>NZ_JADPRT010000021.1 GCF_015690355.1 Streptacidiphilus fuscans
GCCGATCGTCGACGCCGCGCTGGCCCTGCTGGAGGAGACGGCGGCGGACGGACTGAGCATCGGCGAGGTGCTCGGCGACGACATCCGCGGCTTCTGCACGGCACTGGCCGGCGGAAAGGAAGCCCGGGACGGGTCGAGGTCGAGCCCACTGCCATCAAAGCTCCAGCATCCGGTCGACCACACGCTTGGCGGCGTGGCCGTCTTCGAGGTCGCAGTACGTCTTGCGGAAGGCCTCGTAGGCGGGGGCGCTGTCGGCCACCACCGTGTCGAGGTTGCGCAGCGCGGAGACTACCTCGTCCGAGGTGCCCAGCAGCGGGCCGGGTGCCTGCTCGTCGAAGTCGAAGTAGAAGCCGCGCAGGGTGTCCCGGTAGTGCTCCAGGTCATAGGTGAAGAACAGGATCGGACGGCCGGTCACCGCGTAGTCGAACATGACCGAGGAGTAGTCCGTGATCAGCACGTCGGCGATCAGGTACAGCTCGGCGATGTCCGGGTAGCTGCCGACGTCCCACAGGAAGCCGTCGCCCGTGCCCTGGATCGCGTCCACCACGTGGGCGTGCGGGCGGACCAGCAGCACGTGGTCCTCGCCCAGCTCACGCCGCATCAGCTCCAGGTCGAGGTGCAGGTCGAGCTGGTGGCCTCCGGCGTGACGCATCTTGTCCTCGCGCCAGGTCGGCGCGTAGAGCACGACCTTCTTGCCCTCCGGCAGGCCCAGGTGCTCGCGCACCCGCTGGGCCAGCACCTCGCGGTCCTCGGCCAGCAGGATGTCGTTGCGCGGGTAGCCGGACTCCAGCATCTCGCCGGTGTAGCGGAAGGCCCGCTCCTGGATCGGGGTGCTGAACTTGTTCGGCGACAGCAGCAGACGCCACTGCTTGGCCTCGCGCTCCAGCGCCTCCAGGTAGTCGGTGTCGGCGAACCAGTCGTTGTCGAAGTCGAAGCCGATCCGCTTCAGCGCCGTGCCGTGCCAGGTCTGCACGATGGTCTGGCCCGGACGCCGGGTGATCCACCGCGGGAAGTGGGTGTTGCCGACGACGTAGCGGCTGCGCGCGTACGCCTCGTACCACTCCTCGCTGTCCAGGACCACGGCACGGGTGCCGGGCGGGGTCGCGGCGCGGTGGTCGCGGACCACCCAGAGGTGCTCCAGGTCGTCGCGACGGCGCAGCAGCTCCTGGTGGATGTACTTCGGGGAGTCGGAGTAGTCCTTGCCCTCGAAGACGTCGTAGAGGACCTGCGGCAGCACGGGCTTGTTCAGCGCCGCCGGGTAGACCTCGTCGCGCATCCGGCGGATGTGGTAGTTGCCGCGCTCCGCGAGCGGGACGGCCTCCTCCACGTCCAGCAGCGCCGCGTCGTACCAGCGACGGTGCAGGCTGACGGTCCGGCCGCGGGCCTCGACGGAGACCGGCAGGGAGGCGAAGGCGGACGCGGCCAGGCGGGCCTTGACCTCGACCACGCCGACCGAGCCGAGCGCGTCCTGGTCGGCCAGGTTGTCCGGCAGCACGCGGACGGAGAGGCCCCACTGACCGGAGAGCAGCGGCACGTCGCCGTTCCAGCCCGGGTTGGGCAGCGCGGGCAGCGTCGCGTAGACGCGGCCGTCGACCGCCTCGGCCGGGAAGACCTGCGGCTGGGCGTGGTAGTTGTGACGCAGCACCAGCTCCAGGGCGTGCCGGCCCGGAAGCGGGAACGTGCCCTCCAACGCGAAGGCCTGCTCGGCCGGGAGCGCGGTCACCTTCTCGAAGACCGGCTGCAGCGGCTGCTCGACGATCTGCAGGTATCCGCGCGGCGACCGCTTGAAGCAGAGCACCTGCGGGCCCTCGTCGGCCGTCGACGCGACCGGGTACTGCACCGCGGCCTTGGCCTCACGGTCGTCTATCACCAGCTGCAGGGTGCTGTCGTCCTCCAGCACCAGCTCGGTGCCCCAGCGGTCCTGGGCCTGCTGCGCCACGCTCGGGCGCAGCCGCAGCAGCTCCTTGCGGGCGGCGGCCATCACGGCGTGGTCGACGGAGGCGGTGAACGAGGTCCAGCCGCGGGCGGTCGCGCCGAGGGTGACCGGGCACTCCAGCTCGGCCGTCGCGCCGTCCTCCTGGTGGACCAGTCGCAGCGCGCGCACCTTGCCCGCCTTGGCGGCGGAGATCCGGCCGCTCAGCTCGAAGGCGTCGCCGACCGAGGACGCGGAGCCGACGAGGGCGTCGACGGTCTCGATCCGCAGGTAGAGGTGGTCGTCGCGCATCTCCGGGAGCACCCGGACGTTGTCGGTGACCCAGCGCGGCGCCGGGTTGGCGCCGGAGTCGTAGGGGCCCGCCTTGATCCGGCTGCGGCGCGGACGGCCGGGGCCGAAGACGCCGATGGTGACCCGCCAGATGCCGTCGACCCACTGGCCCTTGTGCTTGAGCCGGTCCGGGTCGAAGGAGAGCTCGAAGCCCGCGTGGTCGCAGTGGCGCAGCGGCTGGTCGTAGGCCTTGGCGGTGACGTCCAGGTCCTTGACCGTCTTCGCCGGGAGCGCCATGGTGCGTCGGCTGCCGTTCTCACGGAGCATCAGCATCTTGACCGAGTCGTACGCGTGCATGGCACCGACGTGCTTGGGGTAGGCGTAGCCCTTGATGAAGAGCCGCCCGTCCTCGGTCCAGTCCGCGCGCCGCAGCCCGGTGCGGACCACCAGCTCCGAGTCCAGGCGCAGCACCGAGTCCGGCACGTCGGCCAGGAAGGAGTAGTGGGCCTGGTGACGCACGTTGCCGCGCACCGGAATGGTCCACGGGTGCTTGCGGTCGAACTCCAGCAGCGCCAGCAGGTCGTCCATCCGGCGCTTGACGGTGAGGTAGTACTTGAGCCGCATCGGCTGCGGCAGCGCGTTCATCGCGTCCGGGCCGAGCTGTTCGATCATCTTGCCGACGTGGTCGAGGAACGCCGTGCGGTAGACGTCGTCGCCCTCGCTCAGGGCGCGGAAGAACAGCGGGATCTCCTCGACCAGCGCGTTCTGGTCGTAGTCCGCCAGGAACTGCTTGAAGCGCGGCCCGGTCTGCTTCTTCAGGAACTCGCGGACCATGCCGATGGAGCGGACCCGGTCGATCAGGCCCTTCGGGTCGGTCCGGTTCTGGGTGATCGAGCGGGCGCCGACCTCGCGCTCACGCCAGTGGTAGATCGGCTCGGCGAGGACGTCGACCTTCTCGGCGAGGTAGTGCAGCGGGATCGAGACGGGGGCGTCCTCGTAGAGGATGCCGGGGTACAGCATGTTGTGCTTGTCCCAGAAGGACCGGCGGTAGACCTTGTTCCACGCGGTGCGGTCGGTGGTCAGCGGCTGGAAATCGCTGATGTGCGTCGCCAGGCGGGTCTTCGCGAAGGGCTTGCGGTGGACCGGCGACTGCACCATGCCCACGGAGCGGAACCGCAGCACGTTGCCCGCGACGAAGTCGGAGCCGGTGCGGTCCAGCGTCTCCAGCATCAGCTCGTACGCGGTCGGCGGCAGCGTGTCGTCGCTGTCGACGAAGCACAGGAACTCGCTGTCCGGCGAGATGTGCTCCATTCCGGTGTTACGAGCCGGACCGAGGCCGCCGTTGGCCTTCTGGACCAGGCGGAAGCGGCTGTCCCTGGCTTCCCACTCGCGCGCGATCTCGGCGCTGTTGTCGGTGGACCCGTCGTCCACCATGACGACTTCGAGGTCGCTCATCGTCTGCGCGGCAAGAGATGCCAGGCACTCGTCCAGGTAGAGCTGGACGTTGTAGATCGGGACGACCACGGAGAGGCGGGGGGCCATGGGGGGTGCTCGAGCCTTTCTTTGCTGGCACGGCGCCCGCCTGGGGAGGTGAACGGGGCTTACCGCACGTAGGAACGAGCCCTAGCGTATCTGGAGCGGGACTCGAACAGGAGGCCGTGCCGTCGCGCGCCTTCCCACAGGGTAAGAACGGCGTGACAGCTTCGCGAACCCGCGGTGGAGCCCGTGTGGCGATGGCCGGGCAAATCGGCACACAAGCACGGAACGGCCGCCCAAGGAGGGGCCTGTATCGTACCGGCATGCCTCGGATCAGCGTCATCGTGCCCGCCTACCAGGTCCAGGCGTACCTGGGTGAGTGCCTGGAGTCGGTGCTCGGCCAGTCGTTCACGGACTTCGAGGTGATCGCGGTCGACGACTGCTCGCCCGACGGCAGTGGCGAGATTCTCGACGGATTCGCACGGGCTGACGACCGGGTACGCGTGGTTCACCTGGACGAGAACGTCGGCCTCGGGCGGGCACGGAACGCGGGTATGGAGCTGGCCACCGGCGAGTACCTCTTCTTCCTGGACAGCGACGACACGCTGACCCCGGGCGCGCTCCAGGCGATCGCCGACCGGCTGGACGCCACCGGCGACCCGGACGTGCTGATCTTCGACTACGCCCGCACCTTCTGGGACGGCCGGGTCGTGCGCAGCCGTGACGCTCATCTCTTCGCGTCGACCGCTCCGGACGGCACAGGCCGCCCGGACGTCTTCACGATCGCCGAGCGCGAGGAGGTCCTCGGGCTGCTGATGGTGGTCTGGAACAAGGTGTACCGGCGCGACTTCGTCGCCAAGCACGGGTTCACCTTCCCGCCCGGCTACTACGAGGACACCCCCTGGACCTACCCGACCCTGCTGGCGGCCCAGTCCGTGGCCATGCTGGACAAGGTCGTGGTCCACTACCGGCAGCGCCGCCAGGGCGGCAACATCCTGGCCACGGTCAGCCGCAAGCACTTCGACATCTTCGACCAGTACGACCGGGTCTTCGCGTTCGTCGACGACCACCCCGGCCTGGAGCGGTGGCGTCCGCTGCTGCACCGGCGGATGGCCGAGCACCTGCGCACCATCGGCAACCACCCCGACCGGGTGCCCCCGGCCGCGCGCAAGGAGTTCTTCGAGCGCGCCGCCGAGGCGGAGCGCCGCCACCGCCCGGCGGGCAGCGCCGCGATCGAACTGCACGGCAGCTGGAAGGCGGGTCCGCTGGGCCAGGTCGCCCGCAAGGCGAAGCAGGCCGTCAAGGCCGCCCAGCCGGAGCTGCGCCGCGCCGTCGCCGGTCCGGTGCTCGGTGGCTACCAGCGGATCCAGCGGCAACTGCCGATCGAGGACGAGCTGGCGGTCTTCGCCAGCTACTGGGGCCGCGTCCCGGCCTGCAACCCGGCCGCCATCCACGCCAAGCTCCGCGAGCTCGCCCCCGGGCTGCGCACCGTCTGGGTGGTCGAGGCCAAGCGGAAGTCCGACATGCCCAAGGGCATCAGCGTGGTCTCGCCTGGCTCGCGCACCTACCGCGAGGCGATCTCCCGCGCCCGGTACTTCGTCAACAACGTCAACTTCCCCGACGGGGCGCCCAAGCGCCCCGGCACCGTGCAGCTGCAGACGCACCACGGCACGCCGGTCAAGCGGATGGGCCTGGACCTGCAGGACTACCCGGCCGCCGGGCACGCGATCGACTTCGAAAAGCTGCTCCAGCGGGTCGACCGCTGGGACTACAGCCTGAGCTCCAACCGCTTCTCCACGCTGATCTGGGAGCGGGTCTACCCCTCCTCCTTCCGCAGCCTGGAGTACGGCTACCCGCGCAACGACGTCTACTACTCGGCCGGAGCCGAGGAGGTCCGCGCGGCCCGCGCCGAGCTGGGCATCCCCGAGGGCGCGACCGCGCTCCTCTACGCCCCCACGCTGCGCGACTACCGCGCCTCCTACCGGCCGCAGCTCGATCTGGCCCGGCTGGCCTCCCGCCTCGGCGACGGCTACGTGCTGCTCAACCGGGCGCACTACCTCTACGACGAGCAGCCGTCCACCGGCGTCGGCGGCGGCGCCCGGGTGATCGACGTCTCCGCGCACCCCTCCGTCGAGCGACTGGCCCTGGCGGCGGACGCGCTGGTCACGGACTACTCGTCGGTCATGTTCGACTACGCCAACCTGGACCGGCCGATCGTCGTCCTCGCCGACGACTGGGAGGTCTACCAGCAGACCCGCGGCGTCTACCTCGACCTGCTCTCCGGCAGGCCGGGCGAGACCCCGGGCGCGTTGGCCACCAGCGAGGACGAGCTCGTCGACGTCTTCCGCTCCGGCGCCTGGAACGGACCGGAGGCCGCCGCGCTGCGCGCCGCCTTCCGCGAGCGGTTCTGCGAGTTCGACGACGGCAACGCCGCCGAGCGCGTGGTCCGCACCGTCTTCCTGGGCGAGCCCACCCCGCTCCCTGTCGTCCCGCTCGCCGACCGCACCCCGGCCCCCACGCCGGAGCAGGCGGGCGCGTAACCCCGCGCGCCCGCTCACCCGTTCGGGTGGGGTTCACGGGTGAGGCCACTGCCGCGCGTGCGTGCTGTCAGTGGGCGGGCTTAGCGTCGCTGGCATGGAAGCCACACTCACGGGGTGGGGCCGCACCGCGCCCACGACCGCCCGGCTCCGCGCGCCGGGCACCGCCGCCGACGTGGCCGACGCCCTGCGCGACGCCGGCGGACGCGGCGTGCTGGCCCGCGGCCTGGGCCGCAGCTACGGAGACGCGGCGCAGAACGCCGGAGGCACGGTCCTCGACATGACCGCGCTCTCGGCGATCCGCGCGCTGGACCTGGAGCGCGGGCAGGTCACCTGCGAGGCGGGCGTCAGCCTGGACCGGCTGATGCGGCTGCTGCTGCCCTTCGGCTGGTTCGTCCCGGTGACCCCCGGCACCCGGTACGTCACCGTCGGCGGGGCGATCGGCGCGGACATCCACGGCAAGAACCACCACGTGAGCGGCAGCCTCAGCCGTCACGTCACGCGGTTCTCGCTGCTCACCGCCGACGGCGCGGTGCGCGAGGTCGCCCCCGGCGACGAGCTCTTCGACGCCACCGCCGGGGGCATGGGCCTGACCGGCGTGATCCTGGACGCGACCGTCCAGCTCCTGCCCGTCGGCACCTCGCTGATGTCGGTGGACACCGAACGCGCCGCCGACCTCGACGACCTGATGGACCGGCTGACCTCGACCGACCACCGCTACCGCTACTCGGTCGCCTGGATCGACCTGGTCGCCCGCGGCGCGGCCACCGGCCGGGCCGTGCTCACGCGTGGCGACCACGCGACCCCCGATCAGCTGAGCCCGCGTCAGCTGGCCGACCCGCTCGCCTTCCGCCCGCGCAGCCTCCCCGCCGCACCGCGCGGCATCCCCGGCGGGCTGCTGCGGACCGGAACCGTCGGCGTCTTCAACGAGCTCTGGTTCCGCAAGGCCCCGCGCGAGCGGCGCGGCCAGCTCCAGGGCATCGGCGCGTTCTTCCACCCGCTGGACGGCGTCCCCGACTGGAACCGCGTCTACGGCCCGGCCGGGTTCCTGCAGTACCAGTTCGTCGTCCCGTACGGGCAGGAGGAGACGCTGCGCGGCATCGTCGGGCAGCTCAGCCGACACGGCTGCCCGTCGTTCCTCGCCGTGCTCAAACGGTTCGGCGAGGGCGGGTCCGGCTGGCTCTCCTTCCCGATGCCCGGCTGGACGCTCGCCCTCGACCTGCCCGCCACCGTCCCCGGCCTCGGCCCGCTGCTGGACCGGCTGGACGAGCAGGTGCTTGCCGTGGGCGGCCGGGTCTACCTGGCCAAGGACTCCCGAATGCGCCCCGGCACACTGCACGGCATGTACCCGCGGCTCGGCGCCTTCCGCGCGCTGCGGCAACGGATCGACCCGCGCGGCGTGTTCACCTCCGACCTCGCCCGCAGGCTCCAGCTCTAGCCGCCATCAGTTCCAGCCGCCCAGCTCCAGTCCTCCAGGAGAAGAGACGATGATGAACGCCCTCGGCGACCCGCAGTCCCTGCTGCTGCTCGGTGGCTCCTCCGAGATCGGTCTGGCCACGGCGCGCCGCATGGTGCGGTCCCGCGTCCGCACGGTCCACCTGGCCGGACGCCCCTCGCCCGCGCTCGACGCCGCGGCCGCCGAACTGCGCGCCCTCGGCGCCGAGGTGGCCGTCCACCACTTCGACGCCGCCGCACCCGAGACCCACGAGACGGTCCTCGGCAAGATTTTCGCCGAGGGCGACATCGACGTCGTGCTGCTCGCCTTCGGCGTCCTCGGTGACCAGCAGCGGGACGAGCAGGAGCCGATGGCCGCCGTCTCCCTCGCCCAGGTCAACTACGTCGGCGCGGTCAGCTCCGGGCTGGTCTGCGCCCAGGCGCTGCGGCGGCAGGGCCACGGCGCGCTGGTCGTGCTCTCCTCGGTGGCGGGGGAGCGGGCCCGCCGCTCCAACTTCCTCTACGGCTCCACCAAGGCGGGCCTGGACGCCTTCGCCCAGGGCCTCGGCGACTCCCTCCAGGGCAGCGGCGCGCGGGTGATGGTGGTCCGCCCCGGCTTCGTCCGCACCCGGATGACCGAGGGCCTGAAGGAGGCCCCGCTCGCCACCACGGCCGACGCCGTCGCCGAGGCGATCGACGCGGGCCTGCGTCGCGGCGCCGAGACGGTGTGGGTGCCGGGCGCGCTCCGCTACGTCATGTCCGGCCTGCGCCACCTGCCGAGACCGCTCTTCCGCAGGCTTCCGCTCTGAGCCTGCTGCCCTGACCGTGTGTCGCCTCGGCCGGGCGGGTGAGGCCCACGCTAGGTTCGACCGGTGGATTTCCTGACCCGCCTGCCCGTCCTCGGCCCGCTCGTGGCCCGGGTGCTGCGAACGCGCGCCTACCGCGTCTACGAGCACTTCAACGACGTCGGTTCGAACCGGATGGCGGGCGCGGTCACCTTCTTCGCCTTCCTGGCCCTCTTCCCGCTGCTGACGGTGGCTCTGGCGATCGCCGCGACCGTGCTGACCAACGGCAGGGTCAACCAGCTCCAGCAGAAGATCGGCGAGCAGATCCCCGGCCTCTCCAAGCAGATCAACCTGCACGACATCGCCGCCAACGCGACGACGGTGGGCGTGATCAGCGGCGCGATCCTGCTCGTCTCCGGCCTGGGCTGGGTCGACACCACCCGCGCCTGCATCCGCCAGTCCTGGTGGCTCCCACCGGAGCCGGGCAACGCCGTGGTCCGCAAGCTGTGGGACGTCGTGGTCCTGGTCGGCCTCGGCCTCGTCGGCGCGGTCTCGCTGGGCGCGTCCTCGTCGGCCGTGGCCCTGACCGGACAGGTCGCCAAGGGCCTCGGCATCGCCGAGTCCTCCGCCGGCCGGGTCGGCCTCTCGGTCGCCGCGTTCCTGATCGCGGTCGCGGCGGACGTCCTGGTCTTCGCCTACCTCCTGGTCGGCCTCCCCCGCCTTCCCGCTCCGCCGCGGGGGACGCTCCTCCAGGCCGCGCTGCTGGGCGCGGTGGGCTTCGAGATCCTCAAGCAGGCCATGGCGGCGTACCTGAGCGGGGTCGCCACGAAGAACGTGTACGGCGCGTTCGGAACGCCGATCGCCCTCCTGCTCTGGATCAACTTCGTCTGCCGCTTGCTCTTCTACTGCGTCGCCTGGACGGCGATTGCCGATCCGATCGCAGCGCGAGCGCGTGCGCGCGCCCGGGCGGAAGAGATCCTGGCTGACGCCGAGGCAGAAGAGTGACTTGTGCTGCCGCAGGTGGTTGCACCTTCAGGGGCGCGGGGAACTGCGCGACAAGCCACCCTGTGAGGTATAGCCCCGAACGTTCAGGGCCATCCGCATGTCAGTGGTTCTCGCGCAGTTCCCCGCGCCCCTGGGTGTTGCAACTCACCGCAGATTCATAGGTTTCCGCGCCTGCGGGCGCGCCTGCGGCGGGCGAAGAGGAGGGTGCCGCCGACCGCGACGGCGACCGCCGCCGCGGTCGCCTCCGCGTACGACGCGCTCGTGTCCGCTGTGCCCGCGGCGTTCGCGGACGCCGCCCAGGCCGGGGCCGGTGACGACTTCGTGGAGGGCTTGGCCGCCGTGTCGGAGGACGCGGGCCGTGCCGCGTCCAGCGTGCCGATGGGGTGCGCGCCGTGCGCCTCCGCGTTGAAGCCCCAGTCGAGGAGCTCGCGGGCCTCCTTGTAGACCTCGTTGCGCTCCGGGTTCTGCGGGTTCATCACGGTGACCAGCATCGTGTGCCCGTCGTGCCGCGCGGCCTCGATCACCGTGTTGCCCGCGTTGGTCGTGTAGCCGTTCTTGACCCCGATCAGGCCGGGATACGTCGGGCCGGCACCGTCGAAACCCGTCAGCAGCCGGTTGGTGTTGTCGATCTCGAAGGGCTTGCCCTTCGTGCTCGGGCCGCCGGGGAACTCGGAGCTCGCCGTGGAGCAGTCCTTGGCGAAGACCGGGTTCTTCAGCCCGTGCAGCGCGAACAGCGTCAGGTCGTAGGCCGAGGACACCTGTCCGGGCATGTCGTAGCCGTCGGGGCTGACGACGTGGGTGTCGTGCGCGCCCAGCGACGCCGCCTCGGCCTGCATCTGCTGGACCGTCGTGGCGACGCCGCCGTTCATCGCGGCGAGCACGTGGACCGCGTCGTTGCCGGAGCGGAGGAAGACGCCGAGCCAGAGGTCGGAGACCCGGTAGGTCTGACCCGGCATCACCCCGACCTCGCTGCTGCCCTCGCCCATGCCGTCGAAGTCGGACTCGACGACCCTGTGCACCTCGTCCTGCGGGATCTTCGGCAGCACGGTGTCCGCGAAGAGGGTCTTCAGCGTGCTGGCCGGCGGCAGCGGCCAGTGCGGGTTCTGGGCGCCGAGGACGTCGTCCGAGTCACCGTCGGAGACCATCCAGGACAGCGCCGACAGGCCCGACGGCAGGGCGGGCGCACCCGGGCCCGTCTGCGGGCCGGGACGGCTGAGCTGTTCGCCGCCGACCGCGGACATCTGCGCGGGCGGTCTGCGCACGGGGGACTGGGCGAGGCCGGGCGCGCGCCCGGCAGCCGTCATCGTCATCGTCACGGCGGCCATGACCGTCAATGCGGCAATGCCGGTGAGGGGCTTCCTCAGCGCGTGATCACGTAGCTGCACGGCCCGACCGTACCCAATCCGTCGCAACGTTTGTCATTAAAGCTCACAGGACCCCTCGTCCGGACGCGTCCGCCGCTCCGGGGATACTGAATTCATGAGACTCAGTCGACGTGCTTCCTGGTTCCTGGCCGCTTTCGGGGTGTGGTCGATCTGGATCTGGGTCACCTTCTTCAAGAACCTGTGGGCGGACGGCGAAGGCCTCGCCTTCGTCCACGGCGACCACTCGCGGCCGACCGCCTACTTCTGGATCCACGCGGCGCTGGCGCTCAGCTCACTGATCCTGGGCGTCGTGGTCGGCAGCATCGGCGTGCGCAGCCTCCGCAGCATGCGCCGCGCCGCGAGCCAGACCTCGGAGCAGCAGGCCACGGAGGAGCAGCCGGAGCGGGCCACCGAGCCCGTCGCCTGACACGGCGTCTGACACGGCGTCACCAAGGTCCAACGAGTCCGGACCGCTGAAGAAACGCAGAAGAAGCCCGGCCCCCGAAGGGGCCGGGCTTCTTCACGCTCTACGCCGTGAAGGCGAAAGCTCAGTAGCGACGCGTGATCAGCGCGCGCTTCACTTCCTGGATCGCCTTGGTGACCTCGATGCCACGCGGGCAGGCGTCGGTGCAGTTGAAGGTGGTGCGGCAGCGCCACACGCCCTCACGGTCGTTCAGGATCTCCAGCCGCTGCTCCGCGCCCTCGTCACGCGAGTCGAAGATGAAGCGGTGGGCGTTCACGATCGCGGCCGGACCGAAGTACTGGCCGTCGTTCCAGAACACCGGGCAGGAGGAGGTGCAGGCGGCGCAGAGGATGCACTTGGTGGTGTCCTCGAAGCGCTGGACGTCCTCCTCCGACTGGATCCGCTCACGCGTCGGCGCGTTGCCCTTGGTGATCAGGAAGGGCATCACGTCGCGGTACGCCTGGAAGAACGGGTCCATGTCCACGACCAGGTCCTTGAGGACCGTCATGCCCTTGATGGGCTCGATCGTGATCGGCTTGGCCACGCCGCTCTTGTCGAGCGCAGTGACGTCCTTGATGAGGGTCTTGCAGGCAAGACGGTTCTTGCCGTTGATCCGCATCGCGTCGGAGCCGCAGACGCCGTGGGCGCAGGAGCGACGGTAGGTGAGCGTGCCGTCCTGCTCCCACTTGACCTTGTTGATCGCGTCGAGGACGCGCTCCTTCGGGTCCACCGTGAGCTGGTAGTCGACCCACACCGCGTCCGGGTGCTCCTCCGGGTTGAACCGGCGGATCCGGAGCGTGATGGTGATCAGCTCGACCTTGCCCGACTCGGCCGCGTCGAGCGCGGCGGAGTGCGGGTTCGCGTCAGTGATGGTGGGGGTGCTCATCAGTACTTACGCTCCATCGGCTGGTAGCGGGTGACCACGACCGGCTTGTAGTCCAGGCGGACGCTGGTCTCACCCTTCTCGTCGACCTCGCGGTACGCCATGGTGTGCTGCATGAACTTGACGTCGTCGCGCTTGGGGAAGTCCTCGCGGTAGTGACCGCCGCGGGACTCCTGGCGGGCCAGCGCGGAGACCGCGGTGACCTCGGCCAGGTCGAGCAGGTTGCCCAGCTCGACGGCCTCCAGCAGGTCGGTGTTGTACCGCTGGCCCTTGTCCATCACCGAGATGTTCTTGTAACGCTCCTTCAGCTCGGCGATGTCGGCCACCGCCTGCTTCAGGGTCGCCTCGGTGCGGTACACGGACACGTTGGTGTCCATGGACTGCTGCAGCGCCTCGCGGATGTCGCCGACGCGCTCGCTGCCGGTCGCCGTGCGGATGCCCTCGAGCATCTCGACGACCTTGGCGGCCGGGTTCTCCGGCAGCTCGACGAACTCGGCGGTCTGGGAGTACTCCGCGGCGGCGATGCCCGCGCGGCGGCCGAAGACGTTGATGTCGAGCAGCGAGTTGGTGCCCAGGCGGTTGGCGCCGTGGACAGACACGCAGGCGACCTCACCGGCGGCGTACAGACCCGGGACGACGGTCTCGTTGTCCAGCAGGACCTCGGACTCGTTGTTGGTCGGGATGCCGCCCATGGCGTAGTGCGCGGTCGGCTGGATCGGGATCGGGTCCGTGTAGGGCTCGATGCCGAGGTAGGTGCGCGCGAACTCGGTGATGTCCGGCAGCTTGGCGTCCAGCTGCTCCGGCGGCAGGTGGGTCAGGTCCAGGTAGACGTGGTCGCCGTTGAGGCCACAGCCACGACCGGCCCGGATCTCCGAGTAGATGGCGCGGGAGACGACGTCACGGGACGCGAGGTCCTTCATGACCGGTGCGTAGCGCTCCATGAAGCGCTCGCCGTCCTTGTTGCGCAGGATGCCGCCCTCGCCGCGGGCGCCCTCGGTGAGCAGGATGCCCATGCGCCAGATGCCCGTCGGGTGGAACTGGAAGAACTCCATGTCCTCCAGCGGCAGGCCGCGGCGGAACGCGGCGGCCTGGCCGTCACCGGTCAGGGTGTGCGCGTTCGAGGTGACCTTGAAGAACTTGCCGTTGCCGCCCGAGGCGAAGATGACCGACTTCGCCTGGAAGACGTGCACCTCGCCGGTGGCCAGCTCGTAGGCGACCACACCGGCGGTGCGCTTGACGCCGTCCACCTCGGTGAGCAGCAGGTCCAGGACGTAGAACTCGTTGAAGAACTCCACGCCCTCCTTGACGCAGTTCTGGTACAGCGTCTGGAGGATCATGTGGCCGGTGCGGTCCGCGGCGTAGCAGGAGCGGCGCACCGCGGCCTCGCCGTGGTTGCGGGTGTGGCCGCCGAAGCGGCGCTGGTCGATCTTGCCCTCGGGGGTCCGGTTGAAGGGCAGGCCCATCTTCTCCAGGTCGAGGACGGCGTCGATCGCCTCCTTGGCCAGGATCTCGGCGGCGTCCTGGTCGACCAGGTAGTCACCGCCCTTGACGGTGTCGAAGGTGTGCCACTCCCAGTTGTCGTCCTCGACGTTGGCGAGGGCGGCGGCCATGCCGCCCTGGGCCGCGCCGGTGTGGGAGCGGGTCGGGTAGAGCTTGGTGAGCACCGCGGTGCGGCTGCGCTTGGTCGACTCGACCGCGGCGCGCATCCCGGCGCCGCCGGCGCCGACGATGACGGTGTCGTACTGGTGAATCTGCATGTCAGTTAGCTGCCTCGTCCGTCCGCGTCAGCTGATGTTCGGGTCGAAGGTGAAGATCACCAGGGTGCCCAGCAGCACGGTGAACACCGTGGCGGCCACCAGCAGGACCTTCAGCCAGAAGCGGGTGGTGTCGCGCTCGGCGTAGTCGTTGATGACTGTACGCATGCCGTTGGCGCCGTGGAGCATGGCGAGCCAAAGCATGAGCAGGTCCCAGCCCTGCCAGAACGGCGAGGCCCAGCGACCGGCGACGAAGGCGAAGCTGATCTTCGAGACACCGCCGTCCAGCACCAGCTGGATGATCAGGTGGCCGAGGATCAGGAAGACCAGCACGACGCCGGAGAGGCGCATGAACAGCCACGCCAGCATCTCGAAGTTGGTCCGGCTGCGGCGACCCGCGGTGGTCTTGGTGCGCTTACGCGGCGGCTCGATGAGGAAAGCGGTCGGGTCGACCGGAGCGCCGGTGTCGGTCAGCTCGACGCTGCCGATGGAGTCGGTTGCCATCTCTGCCTCACCCGAACCAGTTCTTCAGGGTCTCCTGCAGGATCGGGTAGAACGCACCCGCCATCAGCAGGACCCAGACGGTCACGACGGTCCACAGCATCTGTCGCTGGTACTTCGGCCCCTTGGCCCAGAAGTCCACCGCGATGACCCGGAGACCGTTCAGCGCGTGGAAGAGGATGGCGGCCGTCAGGCCGTACTCCATCAGGTTGACGAGCGGCGTCTTGTACGTCGCGATCACGCTGTTGTAGGCCTGCGGCGAAACACGGACCAGGGCGGTGTCGAGGACGTGGGCGAACAGGAAGAAGAAGATGAGGACGCCGGTGACTCGATGAGCCACCCACGACCACATTCCTTCCCGGCCGCGGTACAGCGTTCCAGCCGGCACGGAAGAACCCTCCGGGAGCGGGGCGGGGGTCGCCCGGCATCTCGGCATCAACGTCGGTGTCGGTCGGCCCGGCCGGATACGGTCCACCGGCCGCGGCCATCGTAGCCAGAGCGGAGCACCGGGGGCCTGTTGGGGGTCCTGTGCCGGACGCGGTTCCACCCCGTTGATCGTTTGGATGATCGACCAACGGGGCGGCTCGGAGGCCTTACGTCCGGGTTTCCGAGGGTTTTCGGGGGCTTGGGAGGCCGGTCGACCGGCCGTCAGTTCGAGACCGGACGGGCGGGTGTGGTTGATCTCACCCTGGTCGTCTCACGTTGTCGCCGAGGCGTGAGACGCGACGAGGTGGGTGAGCCGACTCTGCGAGATCCGGCGCAGTTCCTCGGCGGTGGTGGAGCGCTCCTCGTCCGGGTCGTTGGAGAGCCGTGCGCGGATGCTGGCGAGGACGGTGTCGAGCATCTCGTCCGGCGGGCAGTCGTCCAGGCACACCACGAAGACGTGCCCGAACCGCGCCTCGTACGCGGCGTGCGCGGCACGCAGCGCGGTCCGGGCGGCGTTGCTCCCGGGCGCGCGCATGCCCAGCAGGGGCTGCGGCATGCAGCTCTCGTCGGCGAGCGCCTCCGTCAGGTCCCGGTGCGACATGTCGTAGGACGCCTCGCTGGCCGCGGCGAGCAGCGAGCCCACGTCCGGGTACGGACGGTGCGCGGCGATCCTTATCGCCCAACGCCGGCTGCCGCAGCAGGCCAGCAGGGCTTCTTCGGCTGCGCCGGGGCTCGCCACGTTGAGACGTCGCAGTCCTGCGGCGTGCGCGTCGGGCGAGTCCGGCGTGGCCGGCGGTGGGATCGGCGACCTGGCCAGCGGGTCCTCCTCGGAGGGTGCGGGTTGGCGGAGCGGTGGTCGATGCCCAGAGGCTAGGGCCTGCCACCGACGACATCGGCACTCGATAAGACGTCGGGGCCGCTGGCGCACGGGCGTCCGACACCAGGATTCACTCGCACGGGGTATTAAGTCGAGACCTCTACGGCCGAATTATGAGACGGCGTCAGCCGGATGAACGATCTGTCGGCCACCTGTGCGGCGCACGGGGTGGTTGCACCACCCAGGGGCGCGGGGAGGTTGTGCAGGCGAGGGACCCCGCGCCCCCGGAGGGCTACAGCCGGTGCACCTTGTGCTGGGCCGCCTGGGCGCGGGGGCGGACGACGAGGAGGTCGATGTTGACGTGGGAGGGACGGGTCACCGACCAGACGATGGTGTCCGCGACGTCCTCCGCGCTGAGCGGGTCCGGGACGCCCGCGTACACCGCCGCCGCCTTCGACGCGTCGCCGCGGAAGCGGGTGAGGGCGAACTCGTCGGTCTGGACCATGCCCGGAGCGATCTCGATCACGCGGATCGGCTCGCCGAGCGCCTCCAGCCGGAGCGTCGCGGCGATGGCGTGCGCGCCCGCCTTCGCCGCGACGTAACCCGCGCCGCCCTCGTACGGGGCGAACGCGGCGGTGGAGGAGAGGACGAGGACCGTGCCGTCGCCGGACGCGCGCAGCGCGGGCAGCAGGGCCTGGGTCACCTGGAGGACGCCGAGGACGTTGACCTCGTACATGGTCCGCCAGTCCGCCGGGTCCGCGTCGGCGACCTGCTCCGCGCCGATCGCTCCGCCCGCGTTGTTGACCAGGACGTCGACCCGGTCCAGCGACGCCGCGAACGCGGCCACCGCCGCGCGGTCGGTCACGTCGAGCACGTGCACGCTCGCCGCCTCGCCGATCTCCTTGGCCAGTGCCTCCAGCCGGTCCGCGCGTCGGGCGACCAGAGCCACCTGGTAGCCCGCGGCGGCCAGACCACGGGCCGTCGCGGCGCCGATCCCACTGCTCGCGCCCGTCACCACGGCGACCTTCTGCACTGTCATCTCTGCTGTTCCTCCAAGCGAGTTCCGGGTCGCTGTGAGCAAGCTCCCAGCGGATGCGCCTATTCCCTGCACGGGCGCATCATTACCGTACGTAGCGAAGCGGGACGCTCACCGCTGTCAGCGTCCAGGCCCAGGTCCACTGTCATCCATCATCGCGGAGGACTCCCCATGGCCCGCCTGTCCGAGTCCGGACTGCCCATCGAACCCGTCTACGGACCGGCTGCGCTCACGGGCTGGGACCCTGCCGCCGAGCTCGGCGAGCCCGGACAGTACCCGTTCACCCGTGGGGTCTATCCGACCATGTACACGGGCAAGCCGTGGACCATGCGGCAGTACGCCGGGTTCGGCACCGCCGCCGAGTCCAACGCCCGCTACAAGCAGCTGATCGCCAACGGCACCATGGGCCTCTCCGTCGCCTTCGACCTGCCGACGCAGATGGGCTACGACTCGGACGCCACCGTCGCCCACGGCGAGGTCGGCAAGGTCGGCGTGGCCGTCGACAGCGTCGAGGACATGGGTGTCCTCTTCGACGGCATCCCGCTGGGTGAGGTCTCCACCTCGATGACCATCAACGCGCCCGCCTCGCTGCTGCTGCTCCTGTACCAACTGGTCGGCGAGTCCCAGGGCGTCCCGTCTTCGATGCTCACCGGGACCGTTCAGAACGACGTGCTCAAGGAGTACATCGCGCGCGGGACGTACATCTTCCCGCCGAAGCCGTCGCTGCGACTGATCGCGGACGTCTTCCAGTACTGCCGCGCGGAGATCCCGCGCTGGAACACCATCTCCATCTCCGGCTACCACATGGCCGAGGCCGGGGCGACGCCCGCGCAGGAGATCGCCTTCACGCTGGCCAACGGGATCGAGTACGTCCGCACCGCGATCGCGGCCGGTATGGACGTGGACGACTTCGCGCCCAGGCTCTCCTTCTTCTTCGTCTCCCGCACCACCCTGCTGGAGGAGGTGGCCAAGTTCCGCGCCGCCCGCCGGATCTGGGCACGCGTCATGAAGGAGGAGTTCCATGCGAAGAACCCCAAGTCGATGATGCTGCGCTTCCACACCCAGACCGCGGGCGTGCAGTTGACGGCCCAACAGCCCGAGGTCAACCTGGTCCGGGTCTCGATCCAGGCGCTGGCGGCGGTGCTGGGCGGCACGCAGTCGCTGCACACCAACAGCTTCGACGAGGCCATCGCGCTGCCGACGGAGAAGTCCGCGCGGCTGGCGTTGCGGACGCAGCAGGTGCTGGCGTACGAGACGGACGTGACGGCGACCGTCGACCCGTTCGCGGGGTCGTATGTGGTGGAGTCGCTGACCGACGAGGTCGAGGCGGCGGCGCTGGAGCTGATGACCAAGGTCGAGGAGATGGGCGGCGCGGTCGCCGGTATCGAGCGCGGCTACCAGAAGGCCGAGATCGAGCGCAGCGCCTACCAGGTCGCCCTGGAGACGGACGCGGGCGAGCGGACCGTGGTCGGCGTCAACCGCTTCCCACTGGACGAGGAGGAGCCGTACGAGCCGCTCCGCGTCGACCCCGCGATCGAGGCGCGCCAGGCGGAGCGCCTCGCGAAGCTCCGCGCGGACCGCGACAGCGCGGCCGTCGACCACGCGCTCTCCGCGCTGCGTCGCGCGGCGGAGTCGGAAGGGGAGAACGTGCTGTACCCGATGAAGGCGGCGCTGGCCGCGCGGGCCACTGTCGGCGAGACGTGCAACGCGCTCCGCGACGTCTGGGGGACGTACGTTCCGGTCGACAGCTTCTGACCCTCGTGCCTCTCCGTCGGCTCGCTCGTTGATCTCTTCAACGACGCAGTGGGAGGCGCGCGTGAACGAGGATTCCTACCCGGTTCGGGAAGAACCATGCGCCGAGCGGGCGACAACTTTCTCGTCCGGCGGTATGAATTTCGGTGATCTCCTGCCACAACTGCCCCAGGGCCGTAGCCTTGTGGAGGTGAACCAGTCCACTGAGCTGCGGTCCCGCGTCCAGGCCCTGCAACCCGAGCTGATCGCCTTCCGGCGCGACCTGCACATGCACCCCGAGCTGGGTCGGCACGAGTTCCGGACCACGGCGCTGATCAAGGAGCGGTTGGAGCAGGCCGGCCTCGCGCCGCGCGTGCTTCCGGGCGGTACGGGTCTGCTCTGCGACATCGTCCCGGAGGGTCTCCCCGCGGACCGCGGCCTGATGGGCTTCCGCGCCGACATCGACGCGCTGCCGATCGACGACGCCAAGCCCGCGACCGTGCCCTACCGTTCGACTGTTCCCGGCCGGGCCCACGCCTGCGGGCACGACCTGCACACCAGCATCGTGCTCGGCACCGGCATCGTCCTCGCCGAGGCCGCCCGCTCCGGCGCGCTCCGGCGCCCGGTGCGGCTGATCTTCCAGCCGGCCGAGGAGGTCATGCCGGGCGGTGCCCTGGACGTCGTCAAGTGCGGCGGTGCCGAGGGGCTGGAACGTATCTTCGCCGTGCACTGCGACCCGAAGGTCGAGGTCGGCAAGGTCGGTCTGAAGGTCGGTGCGATCACCTCGGCGTGTGACCGGCTGGTCGTCAGCCTCGACGGGCCCGGCGGCCACACCGCGCGTCCGCACCTCACCACGGACCTGGTCACCGCGGTCGCCCGGACGGCCGCCGAGCTGCCGGCCGCGCTGGCCCGGCGGATGGACGTGCGCTGGGGCGTCAGCCTGGTCTGGGGTCGGATCGCCTCCGGTTCGGCCGCCAACGTCATTCCGCAGCACGCGGAGCTGGAGGGCACCGTCCGCTGCCTGGAGCTGGCCGGTTGGCGCGAGGCGCCGGGCGCGATCGACGAGTTGGTCGGGCAGATCGCGGAGACCCACCGGGCGAAGTGGGTCCTGGACTACCACCGTGGCGTCCCGCCGGTGGTCAACGAGGAGGAGTCGATCGGCATGATCGAGTCCGTCATGACCGAGCGCTTCGGCAAGGACAGCGTCGAGGGCACCGAGCAGAGCCTCGGCGGCGAGGACTTCTCCTGGTACCTCCAGGACGTGCCGGGCGCGCTGGCCCGGCTCGGCGTCCGCTCGCCGGACGAGCAGGGCACCCGCGACCTCCACCAGGGCACCTTCGACGCGGACGAGCGCGCCATCGGCGTCGGCGCCGAGCTGTTCGCCTCGCTGGCCCTGGGCTGAGCCCGGGTCAGTCGTCCGTCACCTGCTCCGTTGTTGCTCCGTTCGGGCGACAGCGGAGCAGATTCATCCAGTTGGATCGGCCTGTTCACCTGTGCCTGGATGGCAGAAATGCGACGATCTGATAACGGCAATGCAGCCGTGACACAAACGTGTTCTACGCGCGTTAACGTCGCATCCAATCCGCGCCGACCAGGTGCGCGTCGACCAAGGAGACCCATGCTCCCGGTTGCCAGGGACGCCGCGGTGTACGAGCAATGCCGCTCCCTGCCCCCGGGCTCTGCGATGTCGGCTCCTATCTGGAGGAATTGATGAACAAGCCCGTTCGGCTGGCGGCGATCGCGGCTCTTGTCGCTCTGACCGCATCGGCGTGTGGTTCCAAGCCCGTCTCCACTTCGGGCTCCACCTCCTCGGCGAACGCTGCCGGGAGCTTCAAGGCCTGTATGGTCACCGACACCGGCGGCCTGGACGACCACTCCTTCAACCAGGAGTCGTGGGCCGGCATGCAGGATGCCGCCAAGGCCAACTCGAACATCACCGTTCAGAACGCCACCTCGGCGACGGAGAACGACTACGCGAGCAACATCTCCGGCTTCGTCTCCGCCCAGTGCAAGCTGATCGTCACGGTCGGCTTCGCCATGAACGACGCGACTGTCGCGTCGGCCAAGAAGAACCCGAGCCAGCACTACGCGATCGTCGACAACACCTCGACCGCGCCGCAGGTCAAGGGCCTGGAGTTCAACACCGCGCAGGGCGCCTTCCTCGGCGGCTACTTCGCCGCTGCCATGTCGAAGACCGGCAAGGTCGCCACCTTCGGTGGTGCCAACTACCCGACCGTCACCGTCTACATGGACGGTTTCTGGGAGGGCGTGCAGTACTACAACCAGAAGCACGGCACCCACGTCCAGGTCCTCGGCTGGGACGAGACCACGCAGTCGGGCACCTTCGACCCGACCCAGTCCTTCACCGACCAGGCCGGTGGCAAGCAGATCGCCGCGACCTTCCAGTCCGAGGGCGCCGACATCGTCTTCCCGGTCGCCGGTGGCACCGGTATCGGCGCGCTGGCCCAGGCCCAGTCCTCCGGCGGCAAGTTGAACGCCATCTGGGTCGACGACGACGGCTTCTACTCCAACGCCCAGTACGGCTCGGTCATCATGACCTCCGTGACCAAGGGCATCGCGCCCGCCGTGAGCACCGCGGTGCAGGAGGCGGCCAGCGGCCAGTTCTCCGCGACGCCGTTCATCGGCACGCTGGCCAACAACGGCACCGGCCTGGCCCCGTTCCACGACTTCGCGTCGAAGGTGCCCGCGTCCCTGACCGCCGAGCTCGCGACGGTCAAGCAGGACATCATCAATGGCACCATCAAGATCAAGTCGAAGAACCAGCCGACCGGCTGATTCCCGCCACGGTTCGAGCGGGCGCGTGCATAGTGCGCGCGCCCGCCTACTGGCGTGTCGGCCCGTGTGCCTGGCGCGTCCGTCAAGTCCTCGATAGCTTCCGCCGATCGACTCTGATGCCCGGCGTGAGGAGTGAGTAACAAGTGCGTCTGGAACTTCGCGGCATCACCAAGCGATTCGGTTCGCTGGTCGCCAACGACCACATCGACCTGACGGTCGAGCCAGGTGAGGTCCACTGTCTGCTCGGTGAGAACGGCGCAGGCAAGTCCACGCTGATGAACGTCCTCTACGGACTCCACCAGCCCGACGAGGGCGAGATCCTGGTCGACGGCGTCGCCAGGACCATCAGCAGCCCGCGCGACGCGATCGCCAACGGGATCGGCATGGTGCACCAGCACTTCATGCTGGTGCCGGTGTTCACCGTCGCCGAGAACGTCGTCCTCGGCGACGAGGTCGAGCTCGGCGCCAGCCGGGGCCCGCTCGGACTGCTCGACCGCCGTCGCGCCCGTAAGGACGTGCGGGAGGTCTCCGAGCGCTACGGCCTCCCGGTCAACCCGGACGCGCTGGTCGAGGACCTTCCGGTCGGCGTCCAGCAGCGCGTCGAGATCGTCAAGGCGCTGGTGCGCGACGCCCAGACGCTGATCCTCGACGAGCCGACCGCCGTGCTCACCCCGCAGGAGATCGACGAGCTCTTCGTCGTCATGAACTCGCTGCGCGAGGCGGGCAAGTCGATCGTCTTCATCACCCACAAGCTCAAGGAGGTCAAGGCGATCGCCGACCGGATCACCGTGATCCGGCGCGGTGCGGTCGTCGGCCAGGCCTCGCCCAGCTCCAGCGAGCAGGAGCTCGCCTCGATGATGGTCGGCCGCAGCGTGCAGCTGGTCGTCGACAAGGAGCCGGCCGAGCCGGGCGCCCCGTCCTTCCAGGTCGAGAACCTGACGGTGCTGGACGCCAACGGCCAGGCCGCCGTCGACGACATCTCCTTCACCGTCCACGACGGCGAGATCCTGGGCATCGCCGGGGTCCAGGGCAACGGCCAGTCCGAGCTGGCCGAGGCGATCATCGGCCTGGTCCCGGCCGCCGCCGGGTCCATCACGCTGGACGGCAAGCAGCTCACCGGCCGGACCCCGCGTCAGGTGCTGGACGCGGGCGTCGGGTTCGTCCCCGAGGACCGCGGCCACGACGGTGTCGTCGGTGAGTTCACCATCGCCGAGAACCTGGTGCTGGACCTCTACAAGTCGGCGCCGTTCGGGCGCGGGCTCTCGATCAACCTGGGCGAGATCGAGAACAACGCGAAGCAGCGGATCCAGGAGTTCGACATCCGCCCGGCCGTGGCGCAGCACCCGGCGGGCAAGCTCTCCGGCGGCAACGCGCAGAAGGTCGTCGTGGCACGCGAGTTGTCCCGTCCGCTGCGGCTGCTGGTGGCCTCGCAGCCGACCCGTGGTGTGGACGTCGGCGCGATGGAGTTCATCCACAAGCGCATCGTCGCCGAGCGCGACCAGGGACGGCCGGTCGTGGTCGTCTCCACCGAGCTGGACGAGGTGCTGGCGCTGGCGGACAAGGTCGCGGTGATGTACCGCGGCAAGATCGTCGCCACGGTCCCGCCGACCACCTCCCGCGAGGAGATCGGTCTGCTGATGGCCGGCATCACCAACGGCCAGGCGCCCGCCACCTCCGGGGAAGCCGGCCCGGAGGCCCAGAGCACTGACAGCGCGGCGGACGCCGCACCGACGAACACGGAGGAGGCGGACTCGTGAGCACGCCCGACCCTGAGAAGAACGAGGCCGACGCCGCCAAGGCCGAGGCCGCCAAGGGCGCCGCCTCCGCGCAGCCGAACGGCGCGACGCCGACCGCGCCGAAGCCGTCCCGCGACTGGGGCACGGTGATCCGCAACGTCTTCACCGCCGAGAACTCCGCGACCGTCACCATCCTGGCCATCGTGCTGGCCCTGGTCGTCGGCGCGATCCTGATCGTGGTGTCCAACACCGACACCATGAACAAGCTCGGCTACTTCTTCGCCGCGCCCGGGGACTTCCTCTCCTCCGCCTGGAACGACATCTCCAGCGCCTACTCCTCGCTGTTCAAGGGCGCGATCTTCGACCCGGCGACGGTCTCCGGCACGCCGTCCCAGTTCTTCGGCCCGATCTCGAACACCCTCGAGTACGCGACGCCGCTGATGTTCGGCGGTCTGGCGATCTCGGTGGCCTTCCGGGCCGGGATGTTCAACATCGGCGGCCAGGGCCAGCTGATCGTCGGCGCGATCTGCGCCTCCTACGTCGGCTTCTCCTGGACCGCGCTGCCGGGCCTGCTGCACATGATCGTCGCGGTGCTCGCGGGCATCGTCGGCGGCATGCTCTACGGCGGCCTGGTCGGCTGGCTCAAGGCCTACCGTGGCGCGCACGAGGTGATCGTCACGATCATGCTCAACTACGTCGCCTTCTTCTTCCTCGGCAGTTGGCTGTTGAACACCTCGGTGTTCCACAACCCGGCCGCCGCGGGCCAGGCGATCTCCAAGCCGGCCAGTCCCAGCGCGGTGCTGCCGCACCTGTTCGGCGACTCGCTCTTCACCGACATCGGCCTGCTCTTCGCGCTGGCCGCGACCTTCGGTGTGGCGTGGTTCTTCAAGCGCAGCAAGCTGGGCTTCGAGGTCCGTGCCGTCGGTCTGCGTCCGAGCGCGGCGCGCACCGCCGGTATCAACGTCAACCGGGTCCAGATCGCCTCGATGCTGATCTCCGGTGGACTGATGGGCATGATCGGCGTGACCCAGACCCTCGGTCTGGCCAACCCGAACAACAACTCGCTGAGCCCCAACATCGACGCCGGTCTCGGCTTCACCGCGATCACCGTGGCGCTGCTGGGCCGCACCAAGCCGTGGGGTGTCGTCTGGGCGGCGCTGCTCTTCGGCGCGCTGGAGGCGGGTGGCGCCCTGATGCAGACGCAGGCGCAGGTCTCGATCGAGATCATCACCGTCATGCAGGCCCTGATCGTCATCTTCGTCGCCGCGCCGCAGCTGGTGCAGGAGATCTTCCGGCTCCGGGCCCACAAGATCGACACCGGTGGCAAGGGCGACGAGAACACGCCTGCCCCCGACCCGTTCCACACGACCGACACCACCAACGTTGCCGGAGGCGAGGCATGAGCACGGCATCCACCGCTACCGGGAACAACAGCACGGGCGGCGACATGCTCTCCCTGGCCGACGCCGCAGCCAAACGGTCCAAGCTGGTCAGCGGCATCGCCATGGCCGTGATCGGCGCGCTCGGCCTGTGGGGCTTCGGCTTCGGCTCGCGTACCTCCCACGGCGTGCACACGCTGTTCGGTCTGGAGCTGACTCCAGGCTCGGGCAGCCTCGGCCCCATCTCGGCCCCGGCCCAGCCGGTCGCGCTGGCGCTGATGTCGCTGGCCGTCCTGTGCGGCCTGGTCCGCGCGTTCGCGCCGGTGTCGAAGAAGGTCCAGCTCTGGCTGGCGGGCGTCTACTTCGCCTCGTACGTGGTGGCCTTCCTGGTGTGGGCCGCGGCCGGTTCGTCCGTCGGCCTGAACGTTCCGTCGATCATCCAGCAGACCGCGCTGGCCGCGGTGCCGCTGATCCTCGGCTCGCTGAGTGCCCTGCTGTGCGAGCGCTCCGGCGTGGTCAACATCGCGGTCGAGGGCCAGTTCCTCTTCGGCGCGTTCGCGGCGGTGCTGACGGCGTCCACCACCGGCTCGGTCTGGGCCGGTGCGGTCGCGGGCTGCCTCGGCGGCGCGCTGATGTGCGCCCTGCTGGCCGTCTTCGCCAACCGCTACCTGATCGAGCAGGTCGTCCTCGGCGTCGTGCTCAACCTCCTCGCCTCCGGCATCACCGGCTTCCTCTACGACCGGCTGATGTCGACCAACGGCGGCGAGTACAACAAGGGTCTGGGCTTCAGCAACATCTCCATCCCGGGGTTGTCGTCCATCCCGATCATCGGCTCGCTGTTCAACGAGAACATCGTGTTCTACGCGGCCTACGTGCTGGTGCCGGTGATCTGGTTCCTGGTCTTCCGCACCCGCTGGGGCCTGCGCACCCGCGCGGTCGGCGAGCACCCGACGGCCGCCGACACGGTCGGCATCAAGGTCATCGGCCTGCGCTATCGCAACGTCATCACGGCGGGTCTGCTGTCCGGCCTCGGCGGCGTCTGGCTGACGCTGGGTCTGGCCAGCTCGTTCGGCAAGGACATGAGCGACGGCAAGGGCTACATCGCCATCGCGGCGCTGATCGTCGGCCGCTGGTCGCCGATCGGCGCGCTGGGCGCGGCGGTGCTCTTCGGCTTCGCCACCGAGCTCCAGCTGGCGCTCTCCTCGCTGGGCACCCCGATCCCGGGTGCGTTCCTGGCGATGGCGCCGTACCTGGTGACCATCTTCGTCGTCGCGGCGCTGGGCGGTCTCTCCCGTCCGCCGGCGGCGTCCGGCAAGCCGTACATCAAGGGCTGAGGGCTGAGGAATTCGCATGGCGGAGACGAAGGCGGCGGACCTGGTGATCGACTGGGACGCGCTGCGGGCAGCCGCCCGGGAGGCGATGGGGCGCGCGTACGCGCCGTACTCCCACTTCCCGGTCGGCGCGGCGGCGTTGGTCTCCGACGGCCGGATCGTCAGCGGCTGCAACGTCGAGAACGCGAGCTACGGCCTCGGCCTGTGCGCGGAGTGCGGCCTCGTCTCCGCGCTCCACGCCACCGGCGGCGGGCGGCTCGTCGCGTTCACCTGCTGTGACCGCGACGGCAAGCCACTGATGCCGTGCGGCCGGTGCAGGCAGCTCCTGTGGGAGCACGGGGGCGCGGAGCTGATCGTCGAGTCCGTCTCGGGGATCAGGCCCCTGACCGAGCTCCTGCCCGACGCGTTCGGGCCCGAGCGGCTCTAAGCTTTCGCTGCCGCAGCTAGTTGCACCTCCAGGGGCGCGGGGCTCTGCTGCCCCGTGCCCCTGAGGTGTTCGCGACGGCTCCACGAGGCCTGTCGCACGGGTGGTGCGCGTCCGTGAGCTGCGGGATCGTGAGGTCTGGGCGGAATCCGCCCGTGCCGCGGCCTCGCGTCTGGTGCCCGCCTTGGTTACGCGCGTAGAGTTGCCGCGTCAAACCTGCGTCATCCCCCGCACCTCAGGAGCCACCGTGGACGCCATCTCCGTCATCCGCGCGAAGCGCGACCGCGCCGAGCTGACCGACGCTCAGATCGACTGGGTGATCGACGCCTATACCCGCGGCGAGGTCGCCGACGAGCAGATGTCCGCGCTGGCGATGGCGATCCTGCTCAACGGCATGAACCTGCGCGAGATCTCCCGCTGGACCGAGGCGATGATCCGCTCCGGCGTCCGGATGGACTTCTCCTCGCTGCCGCTGCCGACCACGGACAAGCACTCCACCGGCGGCGTCGGCGACAAGATCACCCTCCCGCTCGCCCCGCTCGTCGCGGCCTGCGGCGCGGCCGTGCCGCAGCTCTCCGGCCGTGGGCTCGGCCACACCGGCGGCACGCTGGACAAGCTGGAGTCGATCCCCGGCTGGCAGGCGCTGCTCTCCAATGACGAGATGATGCACGTGCTGCGCGAGGCCGGCGCGGTCATCTGCGCGGCGGGCGACGGCCTCGCCCCGGCGGACAAGAAGCTCTACGCGCTGCGCGACGTCACCGGCACGGTCGAGGCGATCCCGCTGATCGCGTCCTCGATCATGTCCAAGAAGATCGCCGAGGGCACCGGCGCGCTGGTCCTGGACGTCAAGGTCGGCTCGGGCGCGTTCATGAAGAACCTGGCCGACGCGCAGGAGCTGGCCCGCACCATGGTCGGCCTCGGCAAGGCGGCGGGCGTCAACACCGTCGCGCTGCTGACGGACATGAGCACGCCCCTGGGCCTCACGGCGGGCAACGCGCTGGAGGTGCGCGAGTCGGTCGAGGTGCTGGCGGGCGGCGGCCCGGCGGACGTGGTCGAGCTGACGCTGGCGCTGGCCCGCGAGATGCTGGCCGCTGCGGGCGTGAGCGGCAAGGACCCCGAGACCGCCCTCAAGGACGGCTCCGCGATGGACCACTGGCGTCGCATGATCGCCGCCCAGGGTGGCGACCCGGACGCGACGCTTCCGGTCGCCCGCGAGCAGCACGTCGTCACAGCCCCCGCCACCGGCCTGCTGACCGGCCTGGACGCCTACGCCGTCGGCGTCGCCGCCTGGCGCCTCGGCGCGGGCCGCGCGCGCAAGGAGGACCCGGTGCAGGCCGGCGCGGGCGTCGAGATCCACGCCAAGCCCGGCGACAAGGTCACCGCGGGCCAGCCGCTGCTGACCCTGCACACCGACACCCCGGACCGCTTCGCCTACGCCCTGGAGGCGCTCGACGTCGACGGCGCGGTCACCGTCGCCCCGGAGGGCAAGGACTTCCGCCCGACCCCGATCGTCCTCGACCGGATCGCCTGAGCGCGGGTCCGGCCGGAGCGCGGCTCCAGCAGGTCGGGCCGTTTCACGGCCGGGCGTGGACGGCGACGAAGTCGCGGCTGGAGTAGTCGTAGTAGCGGGTGGGCGCGCGGACGAAGTTGACCAGGTTGTGGGGGACCGGGTCCTTCGCGTCGTGGGTGGCGTCGTAGGAGATGTAGGACGGCCAGCTCAGGTTGATGTCCAGCATCATCGCCGTCACCGCGCCCGCTCGCTGCAGCATCGTCGCCAGGTCCTGGACGGTCAGCAGGCGTCCGCCGACGTAGACGACGTCGCCGTTGCGGTCGACGCCGACGCCCGAGCGGGCGACCGCCGGGTTGCCGCCGTCGTCCAGGCCCCAGGTGGAGACGCCGCCGTAGCGGGCGTCGTCGGTGACCTGACCGTTCAACACCAGCGGGACCAGGCACTGGCGGACGCCGGTCACGTCCGGCGTCATCGCGACCGTCCGGCCCCAGACGCCGACGGAGAGCGAGCCGTCCTTGTGGAAGACCTCCGACGCCGCGCCGTCACGCAGCGCGCCCACGGTCCGCCCGTCGAGGTAGAAGCCGCCGTGGGAGTCGCCGTTGGACACCTTGAAGCCGCCGTTGAAGGCGGCGACCAGGCCGAGGCGCTGGCTCGGCGGGATGGTCGGCGGGACCGGCCAGGTCCCGCCCGGCTCCAGCACACCGGGGTGGAGGTCGAACCGGAGCGCCTTCTGCTTCATCCAGACCACGCCCACCGGGTTGGCGCTGTCGTAGGCGGCCCACCGGACCAGCGTGCTCTGGATCACCGGCTGGCCGTCCTCCGTCACCAGCGGGGTGAAGACGCCCTCGCCGTGCTGGGCGGGGGAGACCAGCGGCTGGACCGCCGCGTGCATCGGGATCGGCGGGACGGTCCGCGTCGGCTTCCGCGCCGGGTGAACGGCCGTCAGGGTGTGGGCCTGTGCCGCCGTGCCGTACGGGACGCAGGCGAGGCTGCGGGCGGAGTGCTGGTGCCGGTTGTCGACCAGGTCGACGACGGAGCTCAGGCCGTGGCAGCGTCCCCAGTGCGCGAGCTTGGTCTCGGTCCCGTCCGGGCCGGGGGTGGCCAGCGCGTCCTCCACGCAGTAGCCGACACCGGCGGCGAGGGCCAGGGCGGTGCCCAGCGCCGTCCAGCGGAGCCGCTTGGGGGTGAAGGCGCCCTTTCCGAACCGGGGCAGTTCGAACCGGGCCAGTCTGATCCGAGGAACTCTGAACCGCGGCGCTCTGATCTGGGGCAGTCGCATGGGGACCTCTTCGCTCGGCGCACAGGTCCGGGGAGATGTACCCCTTCGCGAGCGGCCCGCCGGGAAGTTCACCCTCCCGGCGGACCTGGTCCCGCGACGCGTCCCGGCGGGACCTACCCGAGCGCGGTCGCCTGAGCACGCCGCAGGTGGGCGGCCGAGACGGAGCCGTAGGCCGTCACGCCCAGTGCCAGGACCATCGCCGCCAGCGCCACCATGACCGTCGCGTTCCAGCCGGCCGCGTGGTACGCGTCCGCGCCGACCGAGCCGCCGAGGCTGTTGCCGAGGTAGTACGCCGCCAGGTAGAGCGCCGAGGCCTGCGCCCGGCCGGTCGTGGCCGTCCTGCCGACCGCCGCCGAGGCGACGCAGTGGCCGGTGAAGAAGCCCGCCGTGATCAGCACCAGGCCGATCAGGGTCAGCGGCAGCGAGTCGGGCAGGGTCAGCAGCAGGCCGACCGAGGTCGTCCCGGCGGCGACGTACAGCGCGCCGCGCCGTCCCAGCCGGGCGCCCACCCGGGCGGAGAGGGCCGAGGCGACCGTGCCGACGAGGTAGACCACGAAGATGGAGCTCGCCAGGGCCTGCGGCAGGTTGAACGGCGCGGCGACCAGCCGGAATCCGAGCACGGTGTAGACCGCGCCGAAGACGGTCATGAAGAGCAGGCCGAGCGCGAAGAGCCGGGACAGCAGCGGGTTCCGGATGTGCCCGGTGACGGTCCGCCACAGGGCACGCGGGTTGACCGGTCCGGGACGGAAGCACCGCGCCCGGGGGATCAGCACCCGGAACGCGATCGCGCACAGCAGCGACGCGACGGCGACGGCAGCCAGCCCGGCCCGCCACCCGTACGCGCCCGCGACGACGCCGGAGAGCAGTCGGCCGCTCATTCCGCCGATGCTGTTGCCCGCGACGTAGAGGCCCATCGCCGGGGCGAGCGCGGACGGGTGGACCTCCTCGGCGAGGAAGGCCATCGCCGTCGCGGGCAGCCCCGCGAGCGCGACGCCCTGCAGACCGCGCAGCGTGGTCAGCACCGCCAGGCTGTCGGTGAACGGCAGCACCAGCGCGATGACCACCGCGGCGAAGACGGAGGCGGTCATGATCTGCGTCCGCCCGAACCGCTCGGAGAGCGCGCTGATCGGGATCACCGCGAGCGCGAGCCCGATGGACGCGGCGGAGACGGTCCAACTGGCCTGCCCCGGCGTCAGGTGGAGCCCCTGGGAGAGGGAGGGGAGAAGCGCCTGGGTCGAGTAGAGCAGCAGGAAGGTGGCCAGACCCGCTCCGAAGAGCGCCAGCTGGGTGCGGCGCAGTCCGGGGGAGCCGGGCCGATGGCGCAGGTCGGCGTCGGGAAGGTCGAGGTGGAGGTCGGGGAGGGTGGCGCTGCTGGCTGGGGCTGCTTCCGCTGGCATGCTCCGAAACTAGAACCGACGCATTGATGCGTCCAATACATCAATGAGCGAGAATCCATACCATGAGGCATCATCGCAGCCTGGAGCCCACCTCCCTGCCGACGGAACCGGCCGAGCTGTCGCCCAGATCACCTGCGGCGCTGCTCTCCCCGCTGCTGGCGCAGTTCGCGGCGGTCGCCCGGCAGGAGCACGTGACCCGGGCGGCGGCGGAGCTGGCCATGCCCCAGCCGACGCTGAGCCGGGCGGTGGCCAGGCTGGAGTCCGAGCTGGGGGTCGCCCTGCTCTCCCGTGAGGGACGCGCGGTCCGGCTGACCCGCGCCGGACGGGTCTTCCTCGCCTCGGTGGAACGGTCGTTGGCCGAGCTGGAACGCGGCGTGGACGCCGCCCGCGCCGAGGCGGACCCGATGGGCGGCCGGGTCGCGTTCGGCTTCCTGCACACCATGGGGACGGAGGCGGTGCCGATGCTGCTGCGCGGCTTCCGCGCGGAGTTCCCCCGGGTGCGGTTCCAGCTGGTGCAGGACTACGGCGAGGCCATGCTGGACCGGCTGCGCGAGGGGGAGTTGGACCTGTGCCTGCTGTCTCCCCGCCCGGAGCTACCGGATCTGACGTCACGTCGGATGGGGGAGCAGCGGCTGCGCCTGGTCGTCCCGGCGGAGCACCGGTTGGCCGGACGCCGACGGGTACGGCTGGAGGAGTTCGCCGAGGACACCTTCGTCACCCTGGTCCCGGGCTACGGGATGCGCCGGATCACCGACAGCCTGTGGGCGGAGGCCGGGTTCACGCCACGCATCTCCTTCGAGGGCGAGGAGGCGGAGACGCTGCGCGGTCTGGTGGCCGCGGGCCTCGGCGTCGCCGTGCTGCCGCCGGCGTCGGTGCCGCGCTCCGACGTGGTGGAGCTGGCCCTCACCTCCGCCGCAGCCCGCCGCGAGCTGGCCCTGGCCTGGTCCTCGGTCCGTCCGCTCCCGCCGCCGGCCGAGGCGTTCCGCGACTACGTCCTCTCGGAGAAGGACCACCTGCCGCTGCACAGTTGACCGGCTGCCCGGATCCGTCCCGGCGGTTGTGATCGTTCCGTGTGCAGGCCGGAACCGCTGTGACCGGCCTGTATGACGCCTCGCTACGATGCGCACTGACGTGCGAGGAATGTGCATGACGACCGGGGGGCCGCGCGCGTCTGTCGGTGTGTCATGACTCCCGGACGAGCTTCGAGGAGAAGGCACCTGTGAGCTACCCGCCTTACGGCAGCGGCCCCGGCGGCAACCAGCCCCAGCCGAACAACCCGTACCAGAGCGGCTTTCCGCCGCAGGGGCAGCCTCCGCAGCAGCAGCCCGCGAACCCGTACAACTCGGGTCCGGCCACGCCGCCCTCGCCCTACGGTGGGCAGCCTGCTTACGGCGGGCAGTCCCCGTACGGTGGTCAGCCGCCGTACGGCGGCGGGCAGCCGCCCTTCGGCGGCGGGCCGGGTATACCCGGCGGACCGGGTGGTCCGGGTGGCTCCGATGGTCCCGGCGGTGGTGGGCCGCGGCGGTCCAGAAAGAAGCTGTTGATCACGGTGGGCGTGGTGCTCGTCGTGCTTGCCGGCGGCGGCGCGGTGGCCATGGCTGTGGGGAGCGGCAACGCGGTCCACACCTCGGCCGCGGGTGGGAGCAGCTGGAGCCCGCCGTCCTGGGCGACGAAGCAGAACGACATCGGCGCGGCAGACCCCAAGACCAAGGTCCAAGGCACCGTCTGGCTGGCCAAGAAGGACCCGAACAGCCTGGCCGAGTACGCCGAGAGCGTCGCTACACCGGGATCGCCGGACTACCACAAGTATCTGACGCCTGCTCAGTTCGCCTCGCAGTTCACCAATGCACCGGACGCCAGCAGCGCTGTCGCCGGATGGGTGCAGCAGGCAGGCATGACGATCGTCTCGCAGGACGACCAGTCCATCGTCGTCTCCACGACCCTGGGCGAGGTCGAGAACATCCTCAAGGTGCAGGTCGACAAATACAAGCACGACGGCCGGGTGGACATCGCGCCCACCACTCAGCCGCAGTACCCGTCCGACGTCGGTCAGTACGTAGCGAGCGTCACTGGTCTGACGACGTCTTCACCGGTCTTCGGTGGCTTCCCCGACAAGGCGGCTCCTGCGCCGAAGAAGAAGGGGAAGGTAGTCGCGGCAAGTCCGGGAAAGTACGCGCCTGCCAGCGCCAGTGGTTTCAGTACGCAGTACTGCAGCGTCTACTGGGGTCAGAAGCACTGGAACGATGCCCCGCCCGGGCCTGGCGGCTCACTTCCGATGGAGAACTGTGGCTACACCCCGGACCAGCTGCGGCATGCATACGGCGTGGCGCAGAGCGGCCTGACCGGTAAGGGCGTGACCGTTGCCGTGGTGGACGCGTACGCCTCGCCGACCATCGTGCAGGATCTGGCGCGGTACAACCAGGAGATGGGGTTGCCCCAGTTCGCTCCCGGCCAGTTCTCGCAGGTGGCGCCAAATGGTGGCTTCAACTTGGACACCAACCCCTCGGACGTCCAAGAGTGGGCGGGCGAGGAATCGATGGACATCGAGGCCATCCACACCATGGCCCCTGCTGCGAAGATCGTTTACTACGGGACGCCCTCCAGCAGCGACTCGGACTTCGACACCGCGTTGGAGGCGATCGTCGCCAAGCACACGGCGGACATCGTCAGCTGTTCGTGGGGCAGCCCTGAAGCCGGGAGTGCTGAGGAGGAGTTCCAGGCGAGGACTCAGATTTTCGAGCAGGGAGCGGCTGAGGGCATCGGCTTCAACTTCTCCGCCGGAGACAACGGCGACTACACGGTCCCTGCTCGGGGGAGCTCCGACCCGAATGACGTCCAGCCGTCGCCGGCGGTCGACTTTCCGACCTCCGACCCGTTCGTGACCTCGGTGGGCGGCACCAGCCTTGGCATCGGCGCCAACGGCAACTACCTCTGGGAGAGCGGCTGGGGTGACGTGTCGCACACGCTCGCCGGGAGCAGTTGGGGTTCTACCCCGGGTTTCGGTGGCGGTGGTGGCGGAGGGAACAGCAAGATCTTCCCTCAGCCCGTGTACCAAAAGGGCGTGGTGCCCGACTCGCTGACCACCACGGCCACCGGAACTGCGAACCGTGAGGTGCCCGACATCAGCATGGACGGCGACGGCTACACCGGCATCCTTGAGGGGGAGACGTTGAACGGCACGATCAGCGTCGACCCCAATGCCAGCGGCTCGGGCGCGACCTTCAGTGAGAGCGGTGGCCAGTACACCTACTACCAGGACGGCGGCACCAGTCTCGCCGCCCCGCTCTTCTCCGGGGTCGAGGCGCTGGCCCAGCAAGCCGCGGGTGGCGTGGCCGTGGGATTCGCCAATCCTGTGCTGTACAAACTGAACGGGACCTCCGCGCTCCATGACATCCAGGGGCCGCCTGCTCGGCTTGGGTACGAGCCGGCCCAGGAGACCTGGGACCAGAGTCAGACTCCGGTGATGATCCAGATGGATGCGGACACCTCGCTGAAGGCCACACCCGGCTACGACGACATCACCGGAAAGGGCAGCCCCGCACCCGGCTTCCTGACCTGGTTCAAGGATCACCCGAACGGCTGAGCAGGAACGCTCCTTGCACGGAGGGTGCCCAGGGCCGCGTCGTACCGGCTGACCTGGGCACCCTTGCTGTTTCGTGCCCTGCGCGACGGTGGACTCAGGAGTTGCATCTACGCGCGTAGGCGCTACCATCGGCAAATGGTGACCCAGACTCCTCACAGCCCTCTTGCCACACCGGAGCAGATCCGCCGCGCGCCCAAGGTCGTCCTGCACGATCACCTCGACGGTGGCCTGCGCCCGCAGACGATCATCGAGCTCGCCGACGCCGTCGGATACGACGCTCTCCCCGAGCGGGACGCGGCCAAGCTCGGCCAGTGGTTCCGTGACGCCGCCGACTCCGGCTCGCTGGAGCGGTACCTGGAGACCTTCGCCCACACCTGTGCCGTGATGCAGACCCGCGAGGCGCTGATCCGCGTCGCCGCCGACTGCGCCGAGGACCTGGCCGCCGACGGCGTCGTCTACGCCGAGGTGCGGTACGCGCCGGAGCAGCACCTGGAGCACGGGCTGACGCTCGACGAGGTGGTCGAGGCCGTCAACGAGGGCTTCCGCCTCGGCGAGGAGCGCGCCCGCGCGAACGGCGACCGGATCAAGGTCGGCACGCTGCTCACCGCCATGCGCCACGCCGCCCGCTCCCGCGAGATCGCCGAGCTGGCCAACCGCTACCGCGACCACGGCGTCGTCGGCTTCGACATCGCCGGTGCCGAGGCCGGTCACCCGCCGACCCGGCACCTGGACGCGTTCGAGTACCTGGCGGGCGAGAACAACCACTTCACCATCCACGCCGGTGAGGCCTTCGGTCTGCCCTCCATCTGGGAGGCGATCCAGTGCTGCGGCGCCGACCGTCTCGGCCACGGCGTCCGCATCATCGACGACATCACCGTCAAGGACGACGGCAAGGTCGAGCTCGGCCGACTCGCCGCCTACGTCCGCGACAAGCGCATCCCGCTGGAGATGTGCCCCACCTCCAACCTGCAGACCGGCGCGGCGAGTTCCTACGCCGAGCACCCGATCGGCCTGCTGCGCCGCCTCCACTTCCGGGTCACCGTCAACACCGACAACCGGTTGATGAGCGGCACCAGCATGAGCCAGGAGTTCCAGCACCTGGTGGACGCCTTCGGCTACACCCTGGACGACCTGCAGTGGTTCACCGTCAATGCGATGAAGAGCGCGTTCATCCCCTTCGACGACCGGCTGGCCATGATCAACGAGGTGATCAAGCCCGGCTACGCCGCACTCAAGGCGGAGTGGCTCTTCTCCTGAGCTCTCCCTGAGAGCTCCTGGGCGCCCCAGTTCCCGTCACCCTTTCGAGGGATACGGGATTTGGGGCGGGCCAGGCCTCGTGGATACGTTGGGCGGCCAGTCGGGCACCGGTAGTGACTGCCGGAGCCCGGCGGCACACGACGCAGACGAGGACACGAGGAGACCGCTCATGAAGAAGGCCACGTTGCAGGTAGCGGGCACGACCCTGCTCGGCGCCGCGGTTGTCGCGGCCGTCGCCGGTCCGGCCGCGGCGGACCCGGCCGGCGCTGCCGCGCCGCAGCTCGGCTCGCTGACCAGCGGAGCCTCGTCGCTGACCGCCGCCAACGGCGGTCTGTCGAACGTGACCTCGACGGCCCAGGGCCTGATCAACAACGCCGCGCCGACGGTCCAGGGCGCGACGTCCTCGCTGCCGACGTCCTCCCTGCCGATCGCCACGCGCTCGATGCCCGAGCAGCGCACGGCGGCGCTCTCGCCCCTGGGCGGCGGCCTGCCGGGCACCGACCAGCTGACGGGCGGCGTCGGCCACGCCCTCGACGCGCTGCACGGCCTGCCGATCCAGGCCCCTGCCGTCAGCTGACGCGCGGCGCGGGCTACGGCCCGTGCAGACGCTCCCTGGCGGGGTCGGACCGGACCGGTCCGACCCTGTTCAGTCGGACGGGAGCAGCAGCCACAGGGCCAGGTAGACGACGAACTGCGGCCCGGGCAGCAGGCAGGACAGCACGAACAGCACGCGGACGGTGAGCGGGCTCATCCCGAAGCGCCGGGCGATTCCCGCGCAGACGCCGCCGAGCATGCGGTTGCCGCGGGGACGGGCGAGGGTGGCGGTCGCGGACATGGGATCACTCCTGAGGATCGGGCCCGGGCGGGGGCTGCTCCCGTCGCCCCGGGCTTCGTTTCGATACCTCAAGCCTCCCGTGCGGGGAGCGCCGTCGCGTCAGCCCCGCCGATGATCCGTACCCTGCCCGAACCCGTGCTTCGGAGGGACCGGATCTCAGGGCTTTTCTCAGGGCTCCTGTCGGGGGCGCTCTTGGGGGCGCGCTCAGGGCTCTCTCCGACCCCCTGGCCGGACGCGTCCGCACGCCGCCGCAGCCAGGCCCGCCCGGCCGGGACCACGGCCAGGTGCACCAGCGCGATGCCCAGCACGGCCAGCAGGATGTCGTCGACGTTGGCCATCTTCAGCCCGAGCGTGGTCTGCACGACCTCGATGGCGGTGGCGATCAGAATGCCCGTCAGCAGCGTGCGGGCGAACGAGGCGAACGCGGGCGCGTCCCGCCGCCCACCGGCGAGCGGCAGCAGCACGCCGAGCGGCGCGAGCGCGAGGATGCTGCGCAGCAGCTCCAGATAGGCCTGCGCGGTCCCGGCTTCGAGCTCGACCCGGACCGAGGCGAGCGGCGTCAGGTTGGTGTCGGCGACCCACGGGGTCGGCGTGGTGTGGACGGTGACCCAGAGCAGTACGCCCAGATGCACCGTCAGCAGCAGGAGTCCGAGCCGCCGTGCGCCCTGGTGTACGTCCACGGCGAGAAGGACGCGGCGGCGGCGCGGCTGGTTGCGCGGGGCCCCCGCGGTGTGGCCTCCGTCACGCGGAGGAAAGTTGCACTCACCTCAGGGGCGCGGGGAACTGCGCGAGTAACCACCCTGTGCGGATGGCCCTGAACGTTCGGCGCGCTACGTGGGTGGGTGGCTTGTCGCGCCCACGCGGCGGAGCCGCACATCAGCAGGGCCTCGCGCCCCTGGAGGTGCAACAACCTGCTTCAGGGCGCCTGGCCACTGCCCGCCGAGGGCGAGAGGCTCAGGCAGGAGTCCAGCGACTCCGTGCTCTGGCTGGCGCTCGGTGTCGGGCTCGGGCTCGGGGCGGCCGCCTGCTGCGCAGCGGACGCTGCTGCCGCCGCCGCTGACGCCGCGTCAGCAGGGGGCGCCGTCGCGGTGAGGCCCGGGAGTAGGGCCAGCCAGGCTGAGGGGCTGGCCGAGGCGGGGACCAGGAAGCTGGGGACCGGCTGCTCGGGGCCGTTCGAGGCGCCCGGGGTCGGGGGGCAGGCGGTGCGGGACGCGGGCAGGCCCGCGTCGACCGGGACCGCGGTGCTGCGGATGCCGCAGCCCGTCAGCGCGAGTGCGGCGGCCAGACCAAGGCCCAGCGCCGCTCCCGTGCGTCGCGTACTCCGCACGCGTCCCTTCCGCGCGCTGCCGTCGGGACCGCCGACTTCGAGGCGTCGTTTCACTTCGCGTCGCCGCCTTCCTGCGTCGGCGGCGGGGTCATCGGCAGGCGCAGGGTGAAGACCGCGCCGGCGCCGTCGACCGCGTTGGCCGCCGAGATGGTGCCGCCGTGGATACGGGCGTTCTCCATGGCGATGGACAGTCCGAGGCCGCTGCCCTCGGAGCGGCGGCGCGAGGCGTCCGCCTTGAAGAAGCGGTCGAAGACGTGCGGCAGCACGTCCTCGGGGATGCCGGGACCGCCGTCCGCGACCTCGACGACCAGCTCGTCGGTGGCCTCGTCGACCCGGGTCCGCACCCGGACCGGAGAGCCGCCGTGCTTGAGCGCGTTGCCGATCAGGTTGGCCAGCACCACGTCGATCCGGCGTGGGTCCACAGGAACCACGATGCCGCGCGGCGCGTCCAGCTCGACCGCGTCCAGCCAGGCGCGGGCGTCGATGGTGGAGGTGATCAGGTCGGCGATGTCGACCTCGTCGCGGACGACCTTGGCGGTGCCTGCGTCGAAGCGGGTGACCTCCATGAGGTTCTCCACCAGCTCGGTCAGTCGCCGGGTCTCGCTGACGACCAGGCGGACGGCCGGCTCGATCATCGGGTCCAGCGAGTCGGCCTCGTCCTCCAGGATGTCGGTGACGGCCGTCATCGCGGTCAGCGGTGTGCGCAGCTCGTGCGACATGTCGGCGACGAACCGGCGGCTGGCGTGCTCGCGGGCGCTGAGCTCGGCGACCTGCTCCTCCAGCGCCGCGGCGGTGTGGTTGAAGGTGCGCGAGAGCTCCGCCAGCTCGTCCTGGCCGGTGACGTCCAGGCGGGTGGCCAGATTGCCCGCGCCGAGCTGCCGTGCGGCCTCGGCCAGCCGGGCCACCGGTCGCAGCACCGTCGCCGCGGCCCCCTGCGCCAGCAGCGCCGCGCCGACCAGGGCCAGCAGCGTGGCGATGCCGAGCGACCAGGCCAGCGAGTCCATGTCGCGGCGCTCGTCGTCCAGCGACTTGAACATGTAGGCGGTGGGCCCGTCGGGCAGCACCTTGGTGCCGCCGATCAGGTAGGGGGTGCCGTCGATGCTGACCCGCTGCCAGAACAGGTGGTACTGGTTCGGCGCGGTGGTGCAGCGCTCGCAGGGCGTGTCGACCTGCTGCTGGAGCGCGGTCGGCACGGTCGTCGGGGAGAACTGCGGGTTCGAGCTGACGGCGCAGCTCGGCGAGGTGAGCAGCACGTCGTAGCGGAGGCCGGTGGCGGCGATCAGGTTGGCGGTGCCCTGCAGTTCCGCGCAGTTCGGGTCCAGCGGCAGCGCGGTGATGTTGCGGTCCAGCGACGTGCGGAAGTCCGCCAGCGCGGTGTCCTGGGTGCGCTTGAGCACGGCGTCCCGGTTGAGCCAGTACGCGATGCCGGACGACGACACCGCCGCTGCCAGGGCGACCACCGCGAAGACGGCGACCATCCGTATCCGCAGCGAGGTCAGCCGGAGGCGCCGGGCCAGCCAGCTGGCGCGCGGATGCGCGGGACGCGGCTCGTCGCCGGCCCGGGTGCCTGCGCCGGTGCCGCTGCCGACGCCCTTGCCGCTGCCGGTGCCCTTGCCCTGGTCCGCGCCGGTCCCGGCACGGCCGGTGCCGCGCTCGGTGCTCTCGGAGTGCCGAGCCTGCTCGTCGCTCATCGTCACGCGGGGGTGTCCAGGCGGTATCCGACGCCGCGCACGGTACGGATCAGCGTCGGGGCCGACGGGACGTCCTCGACCTTGGCGCGCAGCCGCTGGACGCACGCGTCCACCAGGCGGGAGTCGCCCAGGTAGTCGTGCTCCCAGACCAGCCGCAGCAGCTGCTGGCGCGAGAGCGCCTGACCGGGACGGCGGCTGAGCTCCAGCAGCAGGCGCAGCTCGGTCGGGGTCAGCTGGAGTTCGGCGCCGGCCTTGGTGACGATCATCGCGTTGCGGTCGATGACCACGTCGCCGAAGGCCGCCGAGTCCGAGCTCTCCCGCTCGCCGCGCCGCAGCACCGCCCGGATCCGGGCGTCCAGCACCCGCGGCTGGACCGGCTTGACGACGTAGTCGTCCGCGCCCGACTCCAGGCCGACGACCACGTCGATGTCGTCCGAGCGCGCGGTCAGCAGGATGATCGGCAGCTGGTCGGTGCGGCGGATGCGCCGGCACACCTCGAAGCCGTCGATGCCGGGCAGCATCACGTCCAGCACGATCAGGTCCGGTCGCTGCTCCTTGAACAGGCGCAGCCCGTCCTCGCCGGACGCGGCGGCCGAGATGCGGTGGCCTTGCCGGGTCAGCGCGAGTTCGAGACCGGTGCGGATCGCATCGTCGTCCTCGATGAGCAACAGGTGAGACACGCGGTTCATTGTGGCCTACCGGACGGGGGTGGATCGAGCCTGTGTGAGGAGGCTCCCGGCCGCTCCGTCCCGGAACGGGACCTTCGACCCGTGCTCTGTTGCACGCCTGTGACAGTCGGCGGACAGCGCGATGACGACCCCTTGGCAGGATTTTCGGTGTCGGGAGGAACAACGGGGGCCCGACACCGCAACGGACGCACCACTGGACACCGAGGGAGCACACGATGAACGCAGTCATCGAGGCCCACGCCGACAAGGCCGCCGCGACCCTGCCTCAGCCGCTGTACGCGCTCCGCTCTGTCCCTGGTGTCGGACGCCAGGCAGCCGCCAACGGTTCCACGCCGACCGCACAGTCCGGAACCGACACCCGCACCGACGACTTCACCGCCTACGTGCAGGAGCGCCGGGCCTCCCTCTACGCGACGGCCTACCACCTGACCGGTGACCGCTTCGCCGCCGAGGACCTGCTGCAGAGCGCGCTGTTCAGCACCTACCGGGCCTGGGACCGGATCTCCGACAAGGCCGCGGTCGGCGGTTACATGCGCCGCACGATGACCAACCTGCACATCTCGGCCTGGCGCCGGCGCAAGGTCAACGAGTACCCGACCGAGGAGATGCCGGAGCCCGCGAGCTTCGCCGACACCGACGCGATGGGCGGCACCGAGCTCCGCGCCGTGCTGTGGCAGGCGCTGGCGAAGCTGCCGGAGAACCAGCGCACCATGCTGGTCCTGCGGTACTACGAGGGCAAGACGGACCCGGAGATCGCCGACGTGATGGGGATCAGCGTCGGCACGGTCAAGAGCAGCATCTGGCGCGCGCTGCGCCGCCTGCGCGAGGACGAGAGCCTGGCCGCGGCGGACGGCGACCTTGGCCACGCGTTCGGCGAGCTGGTCGCCTGAGAGAGCTTTTCTGAGGGGGGAGCTGCGGGTACGGGGGTAGCCCGCAGCGGCACGAGGCCTGGATTCGGCGTTGGGGGACGCCGGGTCCAGGCCTTCTGCGTCTACGCGACGGAGCCGCACATCGGCAGAGCCTCGCGCCCCTCGGGGATGTGCAGCTTGCTGATGCGGCCGAAGGCATCCCGACCGTTGCACGGGGTGGCGCCGAGCGCCTCCTGCCGCGTGACCACGGCCCGCTCGGCTCGCATCAGGCGGAAACCGCGGCGGAGCAGGTACGGGACGGACTTGCGCGCCTCGCGGACGTCGCGGAGGAAGCGGCGGTAGGCAGTGGTGAGCGCGTGGTTGCGCAGGCAGATCGCGTCGGCGAGGAGGCCTTCCGCCGCGCAGGCGCGGACGATCTCCGCCGCGAAGATGCCCTCGGCGATGAAGACCGGGGAGCCGATCGACAGCGGGCGCGAGTCGACGCGGCCGTTCGCCGGGATCGAGTAGACGGGGACCTCGGTCGTGCCGGTCGCGCACAGGGCGCGGATCGCCGCGACCGCCTGGTCGAAGTGCCAGGACTGCGGGTCGTCCCAGTCGACGCTGCCGTCGTGCAGACGGGGCAGGGTCGGGTCGTCGCCGTCCTTGTAGAAGTCGTCGAGCTGGAGCACCGGGAGACCGGCGCGCTCGGCCAGCGTGGACTTGCCGGAACCGGAGGGGCCGCAGAGGAGGATGACGCGCGCCGGGGAAGGGTTCACGGAAGAGGTAGCCACGGGACACCAGTCTGACATCTTCAGATAAAGCTGCGGTATCGAAAAGAAGCGGGCACGTGCTCACGGCGAGAGAGCACGTGCCCGCGTCGATGTGGGGAGCGTTACATCCCCATCGGGTGCCAGACCGTCTTGGTCTCCAGGAAGGTCAGCAGCCGGTCCGTCCCGGGGGCCGTCGTCCAGTCGAACGAGGCGTCCGCCGGGCGCAGGATCCGCTTGAGGGTGTCCGCCGCAGCGACCTCCAGGTCCTTGGCGGAGGCCGGGCCCTCCTCGGCCACCACGCCCGACAGGTCGAGCGCGTTGACGTCGGCGTGGGAGGCCAGCGTCGGGGCGATGTCCTCGGTGCGGCCGGAGATCAGGTTGACCACGCCGCCCGGAAGGTCGGAGGTGGCCAGCACCTCGCCCAGCGAGAGGCCCGGCAGCGGCGCGTTCGGCGCCAGCGCCACGACCGCGGTGTTGCCGGTGGCGATGACGGGGGCCAGCACCGAGACGAGGCCCAGCAGCGAGAAGCCGTTGCCGCCCTGCGGGGCGACGACGCCGACGATGCCCGTGGGCTCCGGCGTGGACAGGTTGAAGTACGGCCCGGCGACCGGGTTGGCGTTGCCCGCGATCTGGGCGACCTTGTCGGCCCAGCCCGCGTACCAGACCAGGCGGTCGACGGCGGCGTCGACCAGCGGCGCGGCCTTCTTCGCGGTGAGGCCCTCCGACACCGCCACCTCGGCGATGTACTGCTCGCGGCGGCCCTGGAGCATCTCGGCGGCGCGGTAGAGGATCTGGCCGCGGTTGTACGCGGTCGCGCCCGACCAGCCGCCGAAGGCCTTGCGCGCGGCGGTGACCGCGTCGCGGGTGTCCTTGCGGGTGCCCTGGGGGGCGTTGGCGAGCCACTCGCCGGTCTTGCGGTCGGTCACCTCGTACACCCGTCCGCTCTCGGAGCGCGGGAACTTGCCGCCGACGAAGAGCTTGTAGGTCTTGTAGACGTCAAGGCGGAGTGCCGTCGTGGGCTCAGACATCGAGGTAGGCCTCCAGACCGTGGCGACCGCCCTCGCGGCCGTAGCCCGACTCCTTGTAGCCGCCGAAGGGCGAGGTCGGGTCGAACTTGTTGAAGGTGTTGGACCACACCACACCGGCCCGGAGCTTGCCCGCCATCCACAGGATGCGCGAGCCCTTCTCGGTCCAGATGCCGGCCGACAGCCCGTACGGGGTGTTGTTGGCCTTGGCGACGGCCTCCTCCGGGGTGCGGAAGGTCAGCACGGACAGGACCGGGCCGAAGATCTCCTCGCGGGCGATCCGGTGGGTGGCGGAGACGTTGCTGAACACCGTCGGCGCGAACCAGTAGCCGGAGGACGGCAGTTCGCACGCCGGGGACCAGCGCTCGGCGCCCTCGGCCTCACCGGCCGCCGTCAGCTCCTGGATCCGCGCGAGCTGCGCGGCGGAGTTGATCGCGCCGACGTCGGTGTTCTTGTCCAGCGGGTCGCCGACGCGCAGCGTCGACATCCGGCGCTTGAGCGCGTCGAGCACCTCGTCGTGGACCGACTCCTGGACCAGCAGGCGCGAGCCCGCGCAGCAGACGTGGCCCTGGTTGAAGAAGATGCCGTCGACAATGCCCTCGACCGCCTGGTCGATCGGCGCGTCGTCGAAGACGATGTTGGCCGCCTTGCCGCCGAGCTCCAGGGAGAGCTTCTTGCGGGTGCCCGCGAGGGTGCGGGCGATGGCGCGGCCGACCTCGGTCGAGCCGGTGAAGGCGACCTTGTCGACGTCCGGGTGCGCGGTCAGCGCGGCGCCGGTGCGGCCGTCGCCGGTGACGATGTTGACGACGCCCTTGGGCAGGCCCGCCTGGCGGCAGATCTCCGCGAAGCGCAGGGCGGTCAGCGGGGTGGTCTCGGCGGGCTTGAGGACGACCGTGTTGCCGGTGGCCAGAGCGGGCGCGATCTTCCACGCCAGCATCAGCAGCGGGAAGTTCCACGGGATGACCTGCGCGGCCACGCCCACCGGACGCGGGTTCGGGCCGTAGCCGGCGAACTCCAGCTTGTCGGCCCAGCCGGCGTAGTAGAAGAAGTGCGCGGCGACCAGCGGCAGGTCGACGTCGCGGGTCTCCTTGATCGGCTTGCCGTTGTCGATCGACTCCAGCACGGCCAGCTCGCGCGAGCGCTCCTGGATGATCCGCGCGATGCGGAACAGGAACTTGCCGCGCTCGCCGCCCGGCAGGGCGGACCAGGAGGTGAAGGCCTTGCGGGCGGCGGCGACGGCGCGGTCCACGTCGGCCTCGGTGCCCTGCGCGAACTCGGCGAGGACCTCCTCGGTGGAGGGGTCGACGGTCTTGAGCGCCTCGGAGCCGGTGGAGTCGACGAACTCGCCGTCGATGAAGTGCCCGTACGTCGAGGCGATGTCACCCGCGGCGGCGCGCGACTCGGGCGCGGGGGCGTAATCGAACAGTGCCATGGTGATCAGTCCACCGTCACGTAGTCAGGACCGGAGTAGCGGCCCGTGGAGAGCTTCTGCCGCTGCATGAGCAGGTCGTTCAGCAGGCTGGAGGCGCCGAACCGGAACCAGTCCGGGCTCAGCCAGTCGTCACCGAGGATCTCGTTCACCATGACCAGGTACTTCATGGCGTCCTTGGTGGTACGGATACCCCCGGCCGGCTTCACACCCACCTGCACACCGGTGGCGTCGCGGAAGTCGCGCACGGCCTCCATCAGGACGAGGGTGTTGGCCGGGGTGGCGTTGACGGCGACCTTGCCGGTGGAGGTCTTGATGAAGTGGGCCCCCGCCAGCATCGCCAGCCACGAGGCGCGGCGGATGTTGTCGTAGGTGACCAGCTCGCCGGTCTCGAAGATCACCTTGAGGTGGGCGGAGGTCCCGTCCGGGCGCTCGCAGGCCTTCTTGATCTCGGTGATGGTCTCGAAGACCTCCAGGTACCGGCCGGAGAGGAAGGCTCCCCGGTCGATGACCATGTCGATCTCGTCGGCCCCGGCCGCGACGGCCTCGGCGGTGTCGGCCAGCTTGACCGGCAGACCGGCCCGGCCGGAGGGGAAGGCGGTGGCCACGGCGGCGACGTTGATCGGCGCGCTGCCGAGGGCCTCCTTGGCGAAGGGGACCATGTCCGGGTAGACGCAGACGGCCGCGGTGTGCGGCACGTCCGGGTTCCCGGGGTCGGGGGACTGGGCCTTCTGGCAGAGCGACCGGACCTTGCCAGGGGTGTCGGCACCCTCCAGCGTGGTCAGATCGATCATGGAGATGGCCAGATCGATGGCATAGGCCTTGGCGGACGTCTTGATCGACCGCGTGCCGAGCCCGGCGGCACGCGCCTGCAGGCCGACGGCGTCGATGCCGGGCAGCCCGTGCAGGAAGCGACGCAGGGACGCCTCGGAGGAGGCGACCTCGGCCAGGCTGTTCCTGGAGGCCGATCCGCTGGCGGAGAGGGAGGATGACGACATGCTCACCAGCGCAGCATATCTACACGCGTAGCGTTTCGTCAGGGGGGCGTCCGTGTGAAGTGCGCCCCGTTCGCTGACCTGTTCGCTGACGTGCCCGGTGATGCGGTCGGTGATGTGCTCGGTGATTTGCCCGCGTTGCGCCTGATGCAATAACGCAACCCCACTGCACGTGGTGTCGGACCGAACCTGGGGCAGAATCGGTGACCATGAGCGACACCCCGGGCGGCGACAAGCCCACCTCCTCCGGCAGCGACGACGGCGTCCCTGGCCACAGCGCCCAGAGCGCCCACAGCGACGAGCCTGTTTACGGCGACAAGGTCTACCGCTCCGTCCCGGGCGTGGCGGGCGGCGTCTTCCTGCTGGCGCTGCTGCTCTTCCTGAGCATCGACGCGATGCTGCACGGCTCCGGCCGCGCGCCGATCACGGCTGCCGCCGTGCTGGTGGCGGCGGCTCCGCTGGTCACGGCGTTCACCTTGTGGCCGCAGGTCCGTTCGGGGGAGAAGCGACTGCTGGTCCGCAACCCGTTCCGGACGATCGACGCGCCGTGGGGCACGGTCGAGTCGCTGACCGCCGCGCTCTCGGTCGAACTGCGCGCAGGCGGACGGAAGTTCATCGTCTGGGCGCTTCCGGTCTCGATGCGGCAGCGCAAGCGCGCCAACAAGCAGGCGATGATCGCCGCGGGCGACCGTTCAGTCGGCGGAGGCGCGGGTCGCGGCGGCCGCGAGGGCGGTCGGCTCGGCTTCGGCCTGATGGGCGGCGCGGACCGTCGCGGCGGCGGCGGCTTCGGCCGCCCCGACGACACCGGCCCGACCCAGGCGTGGGCGGACAAGACGGTCATAGAGCTCAACGAGCGCGCCGAGATGTTCCGCGCGGAGCGCGGGGCTGTCGATGAGGGCGCAGCCGCGGTGACGGACCAGGTGAAGGTGACCTGGACCTGGCCGATCATCGCTCCGCTGGCGGCGGGGATCATCGCCCTGATCGTCATCCTGGCGACGGGCTGAAGCTTTTTGTAGGCGGGAAGTGGCAACTTCCCGAGGGGCGCGAGGAACTGCGCGACAATCCCCCAACCTCCGGCCGGGGGGACCCCCATCCCACGCAGGTAGAGCCCTGATCGTGCAGGGCCATCCGCACAGGGGGTTGTTCGCGCAGTTCCCCGCGCCCCTGGACAGTGCAACTGCCCGTGGGAGCGTACGCGTCAGGCCGTGCGGAGGAAGGCCGTCTCCAGCGTGGTCAGTTCCGCGTCCGTGACGCCGTGCGCACGCACGTATGCGCGGGCGTCGCCGTGGTCTTCGCGCACGCGCGCGAGGAACGCGGAGAGGAGGTCGCGGGAGATGGGGCGGCTGTGGCGTTCCACGCCGTACTCGTCGAGGTAGAGGACCGGGCCCTGGTCCAGGCCCAGTGCGGAGTTCGAGACGAAGTAGTGGTCGAGGATCTCCGCGTCGGAGACGCCCAGCGCGGACTGGAGGGTGGCCACCGTGATGCCCGTGCGGTCCTTGCCGACCGCGCAGTGGAGGAGCGCGGGCAGCGCGCCCGGGCGCGCCAGCGCGCTGAGGGAGCGGGCGATCGCCGGGCCCGCCGTCTCGGCCATGAACGCGTAGAGGCTTTCGAGGGACTCGCGTCCGGCCTCCGCGTCCCGCTCCTCGTTGTCGCGTTCCTCGCGGATCTCCTCCGCGCTGATCTGGCGCGGCGGGAAGGTCGGCAGGTGGAGGACGGCGACGCCGTCGCCCAGCGCACGGTCGGGCCAGACATCGAGTTCGGTCTGCGAGCGCAGGTCGATCACCGTGCGCAGGCCCAGCCCGGTGAGGTGGCGGGTGCCGTCCTCGGTGAGCTCGTGCAGGGAGCCGGAGCGGTAGAGGAGGCCGGACGCCAGCCGCGCGCCCGACGTGGTCGGCAAGTCCCCGGCGTCGCGGAAGTTGCGTACGCCGGGGACCGGGATCAGTTCCACACCAGATATCGACACCCCGACAGCATGTCAGAGAGTCCCTGGCGGGTGATCAGGACGGGTGCAGGACGGCTGATCAGGTGTGATCAGATACCTGCGGCCGTGCCCAGGTCCGACTTCAGGCGGGCCAGCAGCTCGGTCGCGTGCTGGCGTGCCGCTCCGAGTTCGGCGCGGGAGGAGACCGGGACGACGACCTCCAGGTAGCACTTGAGCTTCGGCTCGGTGCCGGAGGGCCGGACGACGATCCGTGCGCCGCGGACGCCCTCGCCGCTCAGGTGGTAGCGCAGTCCGTCGGTGGGCGGGAGCTTGTCCGAGCCCGCCTCTAGGTCCTCGGCCGAGTCGACGTGGAGGCCCGCCAGTTCGGTCGGCGGGTGCTCGCGCAGGCGGGCCATCGCGTCGGCGATCAGCCGCAGGTCGGCGACGCGGACCGAGAGCTGGTCGGTGGCGTGCAGGCCGTGGGTGGCCGCCAGGTCGTCCAGCAGGTCCTGCAGCGTGCGGCCCTGGGACTTCAGGGTGGCGGCGAGTTCGGCCGTCAGCAGGGCCGCGCTGACGCCGTCCTTGTCGCGGACGGCCTCGGGGTCGACGCAGTAGCCGAGCGCCTCCTCGTAGCCGAAGCGCAGACCGTCCACGCGCGAGAGCCACTTGAAGCCGGTGAGGGTCTCCTCGTAGCCGAGGCCCGCCGCCTCGGCGATCCGGCCGAGCAGCGAGGAGGAGACGATCGTGGTGGCGAAGGTGCCCTTGGCCTGCTTGGACACCAGGTGCGCGGCCAGCAGCGCGCCGACCTCGTCGCCGCGCAGCATCCGCCAGCCGCTGCCGTCGGCCGCGTTCGGGTCGGCGACGGCGACCGCGAGGCGGTCCGCGTCGGGGTCGTTGGCGAGGATCACGTCCGGCTGGCGCTCGGCCGCGGCGGCGAAGGAGAGGTCCATCGCGCCCGGCTCCTCCGGGTTGGGGAAGGAGACGGTCGGGAACTCCGGGTCCGGGTCGCCCTGCGCGGTGACCACGGTGGGCGCGGGGAAGCCGGCGCGCTCGAACGCGGCCAGCAGGGTGCCGCGGCCGACGCCGTGCATCGGGGTGTAGACGACGGAGAGGTCGCGCGGCGCGTGCGGGTCGACCACGGAGGCGACCCGGGCCAGGTATGGCTCCAGCACGTCGGCCTCGCTGAGCACCTCCCAGCCCTCGGCCGCCAGCGGCACCTCGTCCAGCGAGCCGACCTTGTCGATCTCCGCGGCGATGCCCGCGTCGTGCGGGGGCACGATCTGCGAGCCGCCGAAGTCGCCGCCCAGGTAGACCTTGTAGCCGTTGTCGCGCGGCGGGTTGTGGCTGGCCGTGACGGCGACGCCGGCCGCCGCGCCGAAGTGGCGGACGGCGTAGGCGAGCACCGGGGTCGGCAGCGGGCCGGGCAGCAGCGCGGCCTTGAGGCCCTGGGCGACCATCACCGCGGCGGTGTCGCGGGCGAAGACGTCGGAGTTGTGGCGGGCGTCGTAGCCGATGACGACCAGTCCGGTGCCGGACCGCTGCTTGAGGTACGAGGCCAGCCCCATGGCCGCGCGGATCACCACGGCGCGGTTCATCCGCATCGGCCCGGCGCCCATCTCGCCGCGCAGCCCGGCGGTGCCGAACTGCAGCGTTCCGCTGAAGCGTTCGGACAGCTCGGACCAGGCGGTGGTGCACGCTTCGTCGGGGCCGCCCTCGGCGGCGGCGAGGAGACCGGCGAGTTCGTCGCGGGTCGCCGGATCGGGGTCCTCCGCGAGCCAGGTCCGGGCCCGGTGGAGCAGATCGTCGCCGGAGTTGACCTGATGGGCAGTCATCGCGTCACGTCCTCATTGCCTGTTGCCGTTGCGTGGAGTGAAGAATGAAGAAATCAGCCGTACAAAAAGCATGGCACCCGGGGCGGGAACCGTCGGATGCCATGCTGAGCGAGTTGCGGGCTCTCTGTTGGTGAGAGCGGGAGCGTCAGATGCGCTCGAGGACCTTGGCGAGCAGCGCGCCCATCCGGGTGGCGGAGGTGCGGCCAGCCTCGAGGACCTCCTCGTGGTTGAGCGGCTCGCCCGTCATGCCCGCGGCCAGGTTGGTGACCAGCGAGAGGCCGAGCACCTCGGCGCCCGCGTCACGGGCGGCGATCGCCTCCAGCGTCGTCGACATGCCGACCAGGTCGCCGCCGATGGCGCGGACCATGGCGATCTCGGCCGGGGTCTCGTACTGCGGGCCGCGGAACTGGACGTAGACGCCCTCCTCCAGGGTGGGGTCGACCTCCTTGCAGAGCGCGCGCAGGCGGGAGGAGTAGAGGTCGGTCAGGTCCACGAAGTTGGCGCCGAGCAGCGGGGAGGCGCCGGTCAGGTTGATGTGGTCGCTGATCAGCACGGGCTGGCCGGGGGCGAAGCCCTCGCGCAGACCGCCGCAGCCGTTGGTCAGCACGACCGTGCGGCACCCGGCGGCGACGGCGGTGCGGACGCCGTGGGCGACGGCGGCGACGCCGTGACCCTCGTAGTAGTGGGTGCGGCCCAGGAAGACCAGGGCGCGCTTGCCGCCGATCTTGATCGACCGGATCTTTCCGGCGTGCCCGGCGACGGCGGGCGGCGGGAAGCCCGGAAGATCGGTGATGGGGAACTCGAACTCGGGCTCGCCCAGCTCGTCAGCGGCGGGGACCCAGCCGGAGCCCATCACCAGGGCGACGTCGTGCGCCACCCCACCGGTCAACTCGCGCAGCCGGGAGGCTGCGGCCTTCGCGGCGTCGTACGGGTTGACGGGGTTCGTGCCGGCGTCCGGCTGCGGGGAAGCGTTCACGCAAGTGAGGATATCTGTTTTCTCCTACGCGCGTAGAGCACGAAAGGATGACATTTGAGTGGACGTGTCGCGGGTGGCTTTGGAGCTTCCTCCAGATGAGGCACACGGGGAACCGCCGGGGGCGACAGCAGCCGGCCCCTTGGGGAAAACGGCTCAGCAGGGGCGCTTGCGCACGTCCATGACGTAGTCGTGCGGGGCGCCCGCGGACTCCGCCGCGTCGGCGATCAGGCCGAGATACCTCGCGCTGGGGAGGCCGCCCTCGTAGTCGTTCAGGATGTACGTCCAGGCCGTGACGTCGCCGTCGAGGGTGTGCACACGTACCCGCAGCTTGCGGTAGAAGCCCAGCGGGACGCCCTCCCAGCGGTCGAGGCCCTCCTCGTCCATGGGGGCGATGTCGTAGAGGGCGACAAAGACCTGCTCCTTCTCGTCCTCCACGACGGTGGCGATCGAGCCCTCCCAGCCGAACTGCTCGCCGCCGAAGGTGAGCCGCCAGCCGTCGAGCCAGCCCGTTCCACGGAGCGGCGAGTGGGGCGCACGGCGGCTCATCTGCCGCGCGTCGAGGTTGCTGGCGTACGCGGCATAGAGCGTCATGGGCCATAGCGTACGTGAGCCCGGCCACGCCGGGCCCAGGGCTGTGTCACGGGCGCATGAATGTGCGGGAGAATGGGGCACGTGACTCGGATTGTGATCATCGGTGGCGGACCTGGCGGCTATGAGGCGGCGCTCGTCGCCTCGCAACTCGGCGCGGAGGTGACCATCGTCGATCGCGACGGCCTCGGCGGGGCCGCTGTGCTGACCGACTGTGTGCCATCCAAGACGCTCATCGCGACTGCCGAGGTGATGACCACCTTCGACAGCTCCTACGAGGAGCTCGGCATCGTCGTCCGGGACGACGTGAGCGGCGCGGCTCCGGCGGACCGTTTCATCAGCGTCGACCTCGGCAAGGTCAACCGACGCGTCAAGCGGCTCGCCGTCGCGCAGTCGCACGACATCACCCAGTCCGTCACCCGCGCCGGGGTCACCGTCGTGCGCGGCCACGGCCGCCTGGAGGGCGGTCAGGCGCTGGACGGTTCGCGCGCCGTCATCGTCGACCTGGTCGACGGAGGAGCCGAGGAGCTGCGCGCCGACGTCGTGCTGCTGGCCACCGGCACCCACCCGCGCGAGCTGCCGGACGCCAAGCCGGACGGTGAGCGGATCCTGACCTGGACCCAGGTCTACAACCTGGAGGAGCTCCCCGAGGAGCTCATCGTGGTCGGCTCCGGTGTCACCGGCGCCGAGTTCGCCGGCGCGTACCAGGCGCTGGGCTCCAAGGTCACGCTGGTCTCCAGCCGCGACCGCGTGCTGCCGGGCGAGGACCCGGACGCCGCGACCGTGCTGGAGGACGTCTTCCGTCGCCGCGGCATGAACGTGATGAGTCGCTCGCGCGCCGAGTCCGTGCGCCGGGTGGGCGACAAGGTCGAGGTGACCCTCTCCGACGGCCGGGTGATCACCGGCTCGCACTGTCTGATGGCGGTCGGCTCGATCCCCAACTCCGAGGGCCTGGGCCTGGAGGCGGCGAGCGTCAAGACCAGCGACTCCGGCCACATCAAGGTCGACCGGGTCTCCCGCACCTCCGCGCCCGGCGTCTACGCGGCCGGTGACGTGACGGGCGTGCTGCCGCTGGCGTCCGTCGCGGCGATGCAGGGCCGGATCGCGATGTACCACGCGCTCGGCGACGCGGTCGCGCCGCTGAACCTGAAGACCGTCTCGTCCAACGTCTTCACCGACCCCGAGATCGCCACCGTCGGTTACAGCGCGGCGGATGTCGAGTGCGGGAAGATGGACGCCGTCTGCGTGAAGCTGCCGCTGCGCAGCAACCCGCGCGCCAAGATGCAGGGCATCCGCGACGGCTTCGTGAAGCTGTTCTGTCGTCCCGGCACCGGCATCGTGGTCGGCGGCGTGGTGGTCGCGCCGCGCGCGAGCGAGCTGATCCACCCGATCTCGCTGGCCGTCGACCTCAACCTGACGGTGGAGCAGGTCGCCAACGCGTTCACCGTCTACCCGTCGGTCTCCGGCTCCATCGCCGAGGCCGCGCGCCAGCTGCACGTCCGGAAGCGGAGCGGGCAGCACAACTGACGGCGCATGAGGGGAGCGCGGATCGGCAGCGGAGCGGCGCACAGTGTAGAGGCATGCGCCGGTCCGCTGCGGGCGTTTTGAGCAAGTAGGCGCAATCGCCTGAAAGCTAACGGTCGTGCACGTTACCGTCTGTTTCGTGTTCGCAGCAGAACGTCGCCAGTTGATCCTCGAAATGGTGCGTGCAAACGGAGCGGTGTCGCTCCGGGAGCTCGCGCGTGTCGTCCAGACCTCCGAGGTGACCGTACGCCGAGACGTACGCGCCCTGGAGGCCGAGGGCCTGCTCGACCGCCGGCACGGGGGCGCGGTGCTCCCCGGCGGATTCTCCCGAGAGCCCGGATACCCGCAGAAGACGCATCTCGCCGCCGCCGAGAAGAGCGCCATCGCCGACCTCGCCGCGACCATGGTCGCCGAGGGCGACGCCATCGTCGTCGGCGCCGGTACGACCACCCAGGAGTTGGCACGCCGCCTCGCCCGGGTCCCCGGTCTGACCGTCGTCACCAACTCGCTCCTGGTCGCCCAGGCGCTGGCCCATGCCAACCGCGTCGAGGTGGTGATGACGGGCGGGACGCTGCGCGGGTCCAACTACGCTCTGGTCGGCAGCGGCGCGGAGCAGTCCTTGCAGGGGCTGCGGGTCGCCCGTGCGTTCATCTCCGGCAGCGGGCTCAGCGCGGAGCGCGGTCTCTCGACCACCAACATGCTGTCGGCGTCCGTGGACCGCGCGCTGGTCAACGCGGCGGCGGAGGTGGTGGTCCTGGCGGACCACGGCAAGCTCGGCAACGACACCATGTTCCAGACGGTGCCGAGCGAGGCGATCACGCATCTGGTCACCGACGAGCAGGCCACGCTGGGTGAGCCTGCGGCCCGCGAGCTGGACGCTCTCGCGGACTGCGGTGTCCAGGTCCACGTCGCGCCGATGGCTCCACCGAGCACCTACCCCACACCGCAGGACGCTCCGCGCCGGCCGGCCAGCTTTCCCGGCCAGCGCCGCGCGCCCGTGCCGGTAGCCTCCGGCAGGCGGTGAGGCTGCTTTGGGCAAGAGGGGAGTTGCAGCACGCTAGGGGCGCGGGGCTCTGCTGACATGCGGCTCCGCCGCGTGGGCGCGAGAAACCACCCTGTGCGGATGGCCCTGCTCGTTCGGCGTGCCAGCTAGGTGGGTGGCTTGTCGCGCAGTTCCCCGCGCCCCTGGGTGTTGCCTGGCGTGCCGCCTGCAGAGTCCCCGCGCCCCTGGGTGTTGCCTGCCATCCGACGGGCGATGACGGTGCAGGCCATCAACTGCACCTGATGGAAAAGCATCAGTGGCAGCACCATCAGGCTCACCGACGACGCCGGGAACAGCACCGCCGCCATCGGCAACCCACTCGCCAAGCTCTTCTTGCTGCCGCAGAAGACGAGCACGATCCGGTCCGCGCGGGCGAAGCCCAGCCGCTTGCCCGCTACGGAGGTGACTCCCAGGACCGCGAGGAGAACCGCCAGGCAGACGCCGAGCAGCAGAGCCAGCCGGACAACGGAAAGGCTGCTCCAGACCCCGTTGACCATGCCCTCGCTGAACGCGCTGTAGACGACCAGCAGGATCGAGCCCCGGTCGACCAGTGTCAGCGCGGGCTTGTGACGGGATATCCACCCCGCGATCCAGCGCCGTGAGAACTGGCCCAGCAGGAACGGCAACAGCAGCTGCACCAGCAGGTCGACAACCGAGCTCGCGTCTATTCGCCCGCTGCCGCCCAGGACGATCGCCGCCAGCAACGGCGTGAGCACGATGCCGATCAGGCTGCTGAACGACGCGGCGCAGACCGCCGCCGCGACGTTGCCGCCCGCGATCGAGGTGAAGGCGATGGACGACTGCACCGTCGACGGCAGCAGCGTCAGGAAGAGCACGCCCTTGGCCAGGGACGCACCCAGCACCGGGGCGGCGAGCCACTGCGCCGCCAGGCCCAGCAGCGGGAAGAGGGCGAAGGTCGCGAGCAGGATGGTCAGGTGCAGTCGCCACTGCTTCGCGCCGTCCAGCGCGGCCTTCGGGGAGAGGCGCGCGCCGTAGAGGAAGAACAGCAGGCCGATCGCGACCTCGGTCGCGTCCGAGACCGCGTGCGCCGCGCCGCCGCGTGCCGGGAGGAGCGCGGCCAGGCCGACGGTGGCCAGGATCGCCAGCAGATACGGATCGACGCCCACCCGGCCGAGCGCGGTGCGCAGGGCCGAGATGGGCGTCGTCCGGTGGTTCAGGTCTTCCATATGCAGGTCGCGGACGTCAGTCCTTGATCTCGCAGATGGCCGCGCCGGAGGTGACGGTGGCGCCGACCTCGGCGGTGATGCCGACGACCGTGCCCGATTTGTGGGCGTTGAGCGGCTGCTCCATCTTCATGGCCTCCAGGACGACGACCAGGTCGCCCTCGGCGACGGTCTGGCCCTCCTCGACGGCGACCTTGACGATGGTGCCCTGCATCGGGGAGGCGAGGGTGTCGCCGGAGACGGCGGAGCCGCCCTTGCCGGAGACCGCGCGGCGCTTGGCCTTGCCGCCCGCCGCCTTCGCCGCCGGGGCGGACGAGACGCCGAGCCCGGCCGGGAGGGAGACCTCGATGCGCTTGCCGCCGACCTCGACGACGACGGTCTCGCGACCGCCCTCCTCGTCGGCGTCACCCGCGCCCGCACCGGCGAACGGCGGGATGGTGTTGTCGAACTCGGTCTCGATCCAGCGGGTGAAGACCGTGAACGGGGCATCGCTGCCGTCGAGCTCGGGCGCGAACGCCGGGTCGACGACCACCGCGCGGTGGAACGGGATGGCGGTGGCCATGCCCTCGACCTGGAACTCGGCCAGGGCGCGGGCGGCGCGCTGCAGCGCCTGCTTGCGGGTGGCGCCGGTGACGATCAGCTTGGCCAGCAGGGAGTCCCAGGCCGGGCCGATCACCGAGCCGGTCTCGACGCCGGAGTCCAGGCGGACGCCGGGGCCGGACGGCGGGGCGAAGAGGGTGACCGTGCCGGGGGCCGGGAGGAAGCCTCGGCCCGGGTCCTCGCCGTTGATGCGGAACTCGAAGGAGTGGCCGCGCAGCTCGGGGTCGTCGTAGCCGAGTGCCTCGCCGTCGGCGATCCGGAACATCTCGCGGACCAGGTCGATGCCGGTGACCTCTTCGGAGACCGGGTGCTCGACCTGGAGGCGGGTGTTGACCTCCAGGAAGGAGATGGTGCCGTCGTTGGCGACCAGGAACTCGCAGGTTCCGGCGCCGACGTAGCCGGCCTCCTTGAGGATGGCCTTGGAGGCCCGGTACAGCTCAGCGACCTGCTCCTCGGAGAGGAAGGGCGCGGGGGCCTCCTCGACGAGCTTCTGGTGGCGGCGCTGGAGCGAGCAGTCACGGGTGGAGACGACGACCACGTTGCCGTGCTGGTCGGCCAGGCACTGGGTCTCGACGTGGCGCGGCTTGTCGAGGTAGCGCTCGACGAAGCACTCGCCGCGGCCGAAGGCGGCGACGGCCTCGCGGACCGCGGACTCGTACAGCTCCGGGATCTCCTCGAGGCTGCGGGCGACCTTGAGACCGCGCCCGCCACCACCGAAGGCGGCCTTGATCGCGATCGGCAGGCCGTGCTCCTGGGCGAACGCGACGACCTCGTCGGGGCCCGTGACCGGGTCCGCGGTGCCCGCGACCAGTGGCGCGCCGGCGCGCTGGGCGACGTGGCGGGCGGTGACCTTGTCACCGAGGTCGCGGATGGCCTGCGGGGGCGGGCCGATCCAGATCAGGTCCGCGTCCAGGACGGCCTGGGCGAACTCGGCGTTCTCCGAGAGGAAGCCGTATCCGGGGTGGACGGCGTCCGCGCCGGAGTCGGCGGCGGCCTTGAGGACCTTGGCGATGTCGAGATAGCTGGTGGCCGGAGTGTCGCCACCGAGGGCGTAGGCCTCGTCCGCCGCGCGGACGTGCAGCGCGTCCCGGTCCGGCTCGGCGTAGACGGCGACGCTGGCGATTCCGGCGTCCCGGCAGGCACGGGCGACGCGGACGGCGATTTCTCCGCGGTTGGCGATGAGCACCTTGCGCACAGTCAGTGGCTCCCTTCTAGAACCCAGGAGAGTCTAGGGAACTTCCTGGTGTACCCACGAGTCCGGCTCGGTGGTGAGCTTGCCCACACGCACGGTGAGCGCCGTTCCTGTCCACCGTACGCCGCCTGGCTCGAGCCGACGTTGTGCGGCTGTCGGGCTGCTGCGCAGCCCGTGATTTCGGGACTTGTCCAGGGCCTTCCGCAGTTGACTACCGCTCAGTAAGGTGCGGGGATGCGGAGATGGACAGCTGTCGCGGCGTTGGTTCTGCTCGTCCTGGAGGCGGGGGTCTCGGCCGTGGTCGCCCTGGTCGTCGGCAAGGCGGCCGACTACCAGCACATGAGTCTCGCCGGGGTGCCCACGTCGGCCATGGCCGCCAGCGCCTATGTCGGGTTCGGGCTGATCGCGCTGTTCCTGCTGCTGGTCGCGGCGCTGCTGCTGCGTGTGGCGGTTCGTGACGTCGTGCCGACGAAGGTCGAACGGATCGTGCTGATCCTCGCCGCCGTCCTGCACGGCCTGTTGGCCGCGGTGCTGCTGGCGCTGAGCGGCGTGTGGGTGTTCGTGCCGCTCGCGGTCACGCTGACGCTGCTGGTGTTGATCCTCTTCATTCCGTCGGACGGGACGCAGCAGCCGCCGGTGCGGGAACCGTCGCCGGGAGGGCCCGCGGCTCCTGCAGCACCTGCCGCGTGACGTCGCCGACCTGCTCGATGACGTCCGAGCCGTAGTTGTCCGGCTGCAACACCTTGAAGAGCAGCGCGAACGTGCCGTCCACGCCGTGGCGCTGGTTCAACCGGCGGTAGTTGTTGCGGAGATGGCGCACCCCCGCGAGGTTGGCGACCGCCGTCTGGCCGCAGACCAGGAAGGTCGGCTGCTGCTGCTCGCCCACGGCGATCCGGGCCAGCAGCACGTAGTCGACGACGCCCGGCTCGCGGACGTAGTGGTGGTCGCCGATCTCGAAGGCGTTGCCCTGCTTGCCCTCCCACTCCGGGTGGTGGACGAAGCCCGGCAGCTTCAGCCGCAGGTGCGCGGCGGTGCGCTCGTTGGCCAGCGGCCCGCCGATGCAGAACTCGGCGCGGTCGCCGATCCCTTGGCGGATCTGGTTGGCGGGCTTCACCGCGTAGCGGGCACCGCACTCGTAGACCAGGGCGGAGAGCTCCATCAGCGCGTAGACGTCGTTCTGGGCGACGATCCGGTCGTTGTCGGTGGTGCCGACCTTCCTCGGCACCACCAGCAGCGCCTCACCGCCCGGCCGCAGCCCGAAGAACTCCCGCTTGCGGTCCAGGCGTCGACGCCGCAGCAACGCCTGGACCGCCCACGCGAGCGCGGCGCTGAAGGCGCTGGAGACGACGCCCAGCACGATGTTCCATATGTCGCCGCTGCTCATGTCCCCGGCCCCCGACGTCGAAGTGAGATCTCGTCAGAGAGCATGCCCGACGCGGGCGCTCAGCTCCACAGGCCGGTCAGCTCCACAGGTCGGTGATGCGGACGTCCACCTCGGCGAGGAGCCTGCGCAGCAGGGGGAGGGAGAGTCCGATGACGTTGCCGTGGTCGCCCTCGATCCCCTCGACGAACGGCGCGGACCGCCCGTCCAGCGTGAACGCGCCTGCCACGTGCAGCGGTTCGCCGGTCGCGAGGTAGGCCTCGACCTCCTCGTCGTCCGGCGTCCCGAAGCGGACCGTGGTCGAGGCGGTCGCGGAGGCGCGCTTTCCGGTCCGGGTGTCGATCACGCAGTGGCCGGTCTGCAGGATGCCCGAGCGGCCGCGCATGGCGTGCCAGCGGGCGCGGGCGTCGTCGACGTCGTCGGGCTTGCCGAGCGCGACCCCGTCCAACTCCAGCACGGAGTCGCAGCCGATCACGACCTCCCCGTCGTGCAACTGCGGGGCGACGGCGTCGGCCTTGGCCTCCGCGAGCACGAGCGCGAGCGCGCCGGGCGTGGGCGCGGTCAGCGCGTCCTCGTCCACACCGCTCACCACGACGCGCGGATCCATCCCCGCCTGCCGCAGCAGCCCTAGCCGGGCGGGGGAGGCGGAGGCGAGCACGAGGGCACGGCGGGGGCGCTTGCCGGTGTTGTCGGTCATGCGGCCACAGTACGCAGTGCGGCGCACGGGGTGCTCAGACCATCACCACGATCAGCGCCAGCGAGGCGCAGACAGCGATCAGAATCCCGGCCCGCCGCAGCAGCGCGCGGACGAAGAGCGTCTCCGACCGCGAGTCGTCGGGTGGGTCTGACCAGAGCACACCTCCACTGTGTGGAACGGGCTGGAACGACGCATGAGTATTCCTACTCAATTGCCTGGAGTGCTTCTAACCAGGGCGTAACCATGCAGCTTCCTCAGGGGCGCGGGGAACTGCGCGACAAGCCACCCCGAGAGGTAGAGCCCCGAACGATCAGGGCCATCCGCTCATCCTTGGTTGCTCGCGCAGTTCCCCGCGCCCCCAGATAGTGCAACTTCCCTCAGTGGCCCGCCCAGGCGGAGGTCCGCCACGTGTTCGGGCCCGGCTTGGGCGGAGCCTGGAGGCGGCGTGCCTTGTCACGCCACGCCGTGGTCTCGTCCGTGGGGGCGGCGGCAGATGTCTGCGCCGCCCGGGCGGAGACCACTGCCAGGACGGCGGCGATCTCCTCGGGGTTGGGCTGCCCGTGCAGCACGCGGATGGGGGACATCGCGCAGGTACCTCTCCCTCGTCTTCCGACGCGTCGCAGACCTAGAGCGGGATGTTGCCGTGCTTCTTGGGCGGGAGGACCTCCCGCTTGTTGCGCAGCGCGCGCAGGCCCTTGACCACGTGCTGGCGGGTCTCCGACGGCAGCACGACCGCGTCGATGTAACCGCGCTCGGCCGCGACGTACGGGTTGAGCAGCGTGTCCTCGTACTCCTGCATCAGCTGGGCGCGGGTCGCGTCCGCGTCGTCCGCCGCGGCGATCGTGCCGCGGTGCAGGATGTTGACCGCGCCCTGCGCGCCCATGACCGCGATCTGCGCGGTCGGCCAGGCCAGGTTGAGGTCGGCGCCCAGGTGCTTGGAGCCCATGACGTCGTACGCGCCGCCGAAGGCCTTGCGCGTGATCACGGTGATCAGCGGGACGGTGGCCTCCGCGTAGGCGTAGATCAGCTTGGCACCGCGGCGGATGATGCCGTCCCACTCCTGGCCGGTGCCGGGCAGGAAGCCGGGGACGTCCACGAAGGTCAGCACCGGGATGTTGAACGCGTCGCAGGTCCGCACGAAGCGCGCGGCCTTCTCGGACGCGTCGATGTCCAGGCAGCCGGCGAACTGCATCGGCTGGTTGGCGACGACGCCGACCGCGTGGCCCTCGACCCGGCCGAAGCCGGTCAGCATGTTGGGCGCGAAGAGCGACTGCGTCTCCAGGAACTCACCGTCGTCGACGATGTGCTCGATCACCTTGTGCATGTCGTACGGCTGGTTGGCCGAGTCCGGGATGATCGAGTCGAGCTCCTCGTCCTCCGCGGTGGTGGCCAGGTCGGCCTCCTCCGGGAAGGACGGCGGCTCCTCCAGGTTGTTGGAGGGCAGGTAGGAGAGGAGCGCCTTGACGTACTCGACGGCCTCCTTCTCGTCCGAGGCCATGTGGTGCGCCACACCGGACTTGCTGTTGTGGGCGCGCGCGCCGCCCAGCTCCTCCATGCCGACGTCCTCGCCGGTGACGGTCTTGATCACGTCGGGGCCGGTGATGAACATGTGCGAGGTCTGGTCGGCCATCACGATGAAGTCGGTGATGGCGGGGGAGTAGACCGCGCCGCCCGCGCAGGGGCCCATGATCAGCGAGATCTGCGGGATCACGCCGGAGGCCAGCACGTTGCGGCGGAAGATCTCGCCGTAGAGGCCGAGCGAGGCCACGCCCTCCTGGATGCGCGCGCCGCCGGAGTCGTTGATGCCGATCATCGGGCAGCCGGTCTTCAGCGCGAAGTCCATGACCTTGACGATCTTCTCGCCGAAGACCTCGCCCAGCGAGCCGCCGAAGACGGTGAAGTCCTGTGCGAAGACCGCGACCTGACGGCCGTCGACGGTGCCGTAGCCGGTCACCACGCCGTCGCCGTAGGGGCGGTTCTTCTCCTGCCCGAAGTTGGTCGAGCGGTGCCGCGCGAACTCGTCGAACTCGACGAAGGAGCCCTCGTCCAGCAGCTGCCGCACTCGCTCACGGGCCGTCAGTTTGCCCTTGGCGTGCTGCTTCTCCACAGCGCGCGCCGAGCCGGAGTGCACCGCCTCGTCGATACGGCGACGCAGGTCGGCGATCTTGCCGGCGGTGGTGTGGATGTCCACGTCGGCGTTCGCGTGGTCGGCGGAGGACATAGGGGGGCGGCTCCCGTCAGGAGGGGTAGTACCGGGCCCTGGCCGAGGAGGCCTGTGCGCGGTACCAACGGGTGGGTTTCCGATCAGTAGGTTAGCCACGACGGCTTGCCTCGGATATGGCGAGTGACAGGGGTCATACGCTTGAGCCGTGACCGAATCCCCCTGGAACGATCTTGACCGCCCGCCGCTGCGCGCCGCCCAGCTGAACCGTGATCCGGGACGGCTCGGCGCGCTCTGGAACAGCCTGGTGGTGGTGGCCGAGACGGGCTCCACCAATGTCGACCTGGCCGAGATCGCCGCGCGCGGCACGCCGGAGGGCGCGGTGCTGGTCGCCGAGCAGCAGACGCACGGCAAGGGCCGGCTCGACCGGCGTTGGTCCGCCCCGGCCCGGTCCGGGATCTTCCTGTCGATGCTGCTCCGTCCGGGTGACGCGGGCGTGCCGCGCGACAACTGGAGCTGGCTGCCGCTGCTGGTCGGCGTGGCCGCGTCGAGTGCGCTGAGCCGCGCGGCGCAGTGCGAGGTGCGGCTCAAGTGGCCCAACGACCTGCTGGTCCCGGTCGGCCCGGCGGGCCACCGGGAGGAGCGGAAGACGGGCGGCATCCTGGTCGAACTCGCCGACGAGGGCCGCGCGGTGATCGCCGGCATGGGCGTCAACGTCACGCTGCGGGAGGACGAGCTGCCGGTCCCGACGGCCGCCTCGCTGGCGCTGGCCGGTGCACAGGTGACGGACCGGGAGATCCTGCTGCGCGAGCTGCTGCGCACCTTCTCCGAGCTGTACGAGGAGTGGTGCGCGGACGGCGGCGACCCGTCGGCGACGCGGCTGCGCGATGCCTACCTGGACCAGTGCGCGACCATCGGCAAGCACGTGCGGGTGCTGCTGCCGGGCGACAAGCAGATCGTCGGCGAGGCGGTCGACGTGGACGACCTGGGCCGTCTGGTGATTCGCGAGCCGAGCGGCGCGGAGCACGCGGTCAGCGCGGGCGACGTGATCCACGTGCGCGGGGCGTGAGCGCGAGGCCTGTGCGCCGGGGCGTGCGGCGGGTCGACGTGTGGTCGGTGGGCCCGCCCTGCACGGCGTCCACCGGGGCGGATGCCCCGGAATGACGGATTCCGTGCGAGTATCACTGAGCGAGGTGTGAGCAAGGACACGCCTGTCGTAGGTAGGCATGGCGGGTCGCGAGGACGGACGGGACGGACAGGTGGGCGACCGGGAGCGGGAGGATCACGGCGAGCAGCAGCACCGTGATTCGGTGGCGCTGCAGTTGGAGCAGCTGATCCTGGACTCCGAGCGGCAGTACACCCCGTACCAGGCCGCTCGGGCGGCCGGTGTCTCGATGGAGCTGGCCTCGCGGTTCTGGCGCGCGATGGGCTTCGCCGACATCGGTCAGTCCCGCGCGCTGACCGAGTCCGACGTGATCGCGCTGCGGCGGCTCGCCGGCCTGGTCGAGGCGGGGCTGCTCAGTGAGCAGATGGCGATCCAGGTCGCCCGCTCCACCGGCCAGACCACGGCGCGCCTCGCCGAGTGGCAGATCGACACCTTCCTGGAGCACCTGACCACCGCGTCCGAGCCGGGCCTGACGCGTGCGGAGATCGCCTACCCGCTGGTCGAGCTGCTGCTGCCGGAGCTGGAGCAGTTCCTGATCTACGTGTGGCGGCGTCAGCTGGCCGCCGTCACCGGACGGGTGGTCCAGGCGGAGAACGACGAGGAGATGCAGAGCGGCCGCCTCGCGGTCGGCTTCGCGGACCTGGTCGGCTTCACCCGGCTGTCGCGTCGGCTGGAGGACGAGGAGCTCGGCGAGCTCGTCGAGAACTTCGAGTCCACCTGCGCCGACCTGGTCGCGGGTCGCGGCGGGCGGCTGGTGAAGACCCTCGGCGACGAGATCCTCTTCGTCGCCGACGAGGCCGCGACGGCGGCGGACATCGCGCTGGCGCTGGTGGAGATGCTCGGCAAGGACGACTCCATGCCGGCGCTGCGGGTCGGCATGGCTTTCGGCACGGTCACCACCCGCATGGGCGACGTCTTCGGGACGACGGTCAACCTGGCGTCGCGGCTCACCTCCATCGCGCCGAAGGACGCCGTCCTCTGCGACGAGGAACTCGCTCGCGCGCTCCAGCGCGAGGGCGCGGTCGCCCCCGCCGAGCCTTCCGGCACGGACGCGCTCCAGGAGATCTCCTCGGTCGGCGTCACCCCGCTCCCGGAGCCGATCCAGCCGCCGCTGCCGGACGCGGAGTACCGCTTCGCGCTCCAGCCGATGTGGCGCAGGCCGGTCCGCGGCCTCGGGTTGGTCGAGCCGTGGCTGCTCACCCGGCGCGCGCCGGGGGCCTGAGGCTCCGCGGGCCGGCGGTTCAGCCCTCGTCTCAGCCCTTGTCTCAGCCCTCGTCGGCGCCGATCCGGGCGCGGAGGAGCTCGGGGAGCGGGTACGGGGTCTCGGCGGGGATGAGGGCGTCCGCCTTTGCCGTCTCGCTGGCGCGCACCAGGGCGTGGGTCTCGTGGGCCAGGTCGGTGACGTCCGTGAGCGAGACGATCCACTCGTCGACGTAGCGGTGGACCGCCTCGCCGGTCAGGCCGATCTGGACGGCGCGGTGGGGGAGTTCCTGCTGGTTGGTCGAGCGCTCCGGATCCCACTGGATCCGCACCGGGCTCACGCGCAGCTGCTCCTTCCACGCGGCGGCGGAGGCGTGCAGGTCGCGGTCGTAGTGGCTCAGGCACGCGTGCGCCAGCGCCCAGGCGAACCCGCCCCGGCGGATCCGCACCGCCAACACCCGCTCCTGGTCCGGCTTTGCGGCCCACCCGGAGCGGTACATCATCCAGCGGAACGACGGCTTGATCCACGTCATCCGCTCCCGCTTGAACGGCGCGACGAACGTCCCGGCGGCGAGCGCGGCGTCGGCGATGGCGGGCGGATAGGCCTGATAGACGGTCAGGGTGTCGTCGTCGTGGGCGGCTCGGATCTGTCGCAGGGGTCGTACGGTTTCCATGACGAGAAGCGAAGCACTCCGGCCGAGCATGCGTCGAGCGGTTTCCGAGGTCGGACCTCGTGCCGGCGCCGCCGTCCGCTGCTTGCCGGCTACTCGAAGCTCATCCCCTGGAGCTTGCCCGAGAGGTTCTGGGCGTGGGTCTGGACCGCCTCGGCGTGGACCGCGAACATCTGGGCGTGGGTGGAGAGGTTCTCCGGGTGGATCATGAACCCGTCGCCCGCGCCCGAGCCGGAGACGCCGAGCATGTCCTCCAGGGCGGAGTAGGTCATGCCCGCGACGGCCTTCTCGATCACGCCCAGCAGCGGCGTCAGCGCGGCCTGGACGACTTGGGCGATGATGTACTGGACCAGCTGCTGCTCCAGGTAGTCGACGGCCTGCTCCGCGGCCTCGACGATCAGCGCCTCGGCCGCCTCGGCGAGGCCCAGGGTGGCCACAGCGGCGGCCTGGTCGGCGACGAAACTCGCGGCGAGACCGATCAGTTCGCCGATGCAGTCCATCTTCATGCCGACGATGTAGTCCGCTCCCGCGTCGAGTGCGGTGGCCAGGACGTTGCAGCCGTCGAGCAGATCGGACATGTGGCTCTGGGACAGGTGGGCCCATTTGGAGACCAGCAGCTCGTACGAATTCGCCTGGTAGTGCTGGCCCATGGACTTGATCGTGGACGTCGCCTGCTGGTGCGTGTCGTCGATGTTCTGAGCGAACTCGCGGACGTGGGAGGCGAATTCGCGGACCTTGTCCTCGTTGATCTGGGGCCAGTTGACCCCGATGAACTGGAGGAAGGAGACGACCTCCCCGGGCAGCTCGATTGCCATGCGGATCCCCCCTGATCGTCGGGTCCCCCGTGACCCGGTCGGAGCAGCGTCGGCTCTTCGTCACGGTAGCAGCCGGGTCTGTCATGCGGGGCGGGAGAATTCGAGCGCCGGATGACTCTGTGTGCCCTGTGGTGCTTGCATGGGATATGTCGGTTTTATCCTTACGCTGTGTCCGATGGAGCGGCGAAGCAGCGAAGCGCGAGGAGCGAGCACCGTGCAGGCCAGTGAAGAAGCCCCCGCGCCGCCCCTGGCCGATCTGCGCCTGCGCGCGGTGGTCGGGTTGGCGCAGGCCATGGCCGGAGCACCGGACGCGCGGCACGCCGCGCAGGTCGGGGCCGGTCGGGCGCGGGCCGCGATCGACGCGGACTTCGCCGCGATCTCGATCTGGGAGCGGGAGCGCGGCGAGCTGCGGGTGCTGGTCAACGACGGCCTGCTCGCCCCCGGCGAGGAGCAGTTGCCGGAGAACGAGTCCTACCCGCTCGGCGAGTACCCCGAGATCGCCCGCTACCTCGCCGAACGCGGGCTCGGCGAGGACTTCGCCCCCGACGGCCTGCCACGCGCCTGGGTGCAGAGCGCCGACGGCGGCGTCGCCAACGGCCCCGACTGCCGGGCCAGGGCCGCGTCGCTGCGCCGCCGGGGCCGGGCCTGCTGCCTGGTGGCGCCGATCGTCCTCGGCGGCCGGGCCTGGGGCGAGCTCTACCTCGCCCGCGTCGAGGGCAAGCCGGTCTTCGACGCCGACGAGGCCGCCTACGGCACCCTGCTGGCCGCGCAGATCTCCGCCGGGCTGGCGCAGAGCGAGCGGTTCGAGGAGGTCCGCCGCCTCGCCTTCACCGACCCGCTGACCGGCCTGGCCAACCGCCGCGCCGTCGACACCCGCCTGGACGAGGCGCTGGAGCAGCACCGCGCCGACGGCACCGTCGTCTCCCTGGTCGTCTGCGACGTCAACGGCCTCAAGCGGGTCAACGACGACAAGGGCCACGAGTTCGGCGACCGCCTGCTGGAACGGTTCGCCAACCAGCTGTCGCTGTGCGGGGCGATGCTGCCCGGCTCGGTCGCCGGACGGCTCGGCGGCGACGAGTTCTGCCTGGTCGCAGCCGGTCCCGGCGCCGACGAGGTGGTCCGCGTCGCCGAGGAGCTGTGCGCGCAGGCGCTGACGCTCGATCAGGGCGAGGGCGTGGCCTGCGGGGTGGCCTCGACCGGCGACCCGATCGGCCCGGTCACCACCGCCGACCGCCTCTTCCGGCTGGCCGACGCCGCGCAGTACCGGGCCAAGTCGGGCCCGGCGGCGCAGCCGGTCGTCGCCGGACGCGGCAGCCTGCCCGACCCGACGATGAGCCTCGCCGACAGCGGCACGCGGCCCGGCGGCAACCGCCGCACCGAACGCCGCCGATTCCGCGGCGCGCGGCACACGGCGGATCCGGGCCAACTCCTCTCCGCGGCACTGGCGGTGCTGGACGAGCACCCCCACACCGCCGACACGGTCGCCCGCCTTACGGCTGTCGCCGAGACGGCCGCGCAGTTGCTGGACGCGGTGGCGTGGTGGGTCTCCTACGTGCCGCCCGGCACGACGCAGATGCAGACCGTCCGGTACGGCATCCGCAGGATGACCCGCGGCCCCGGCAGCACGCGCGCCCAGGTGCAGCGCGCGATGAACGAGGCGCCGGATGCGGTCTTCGACCTCGGCGCGTATCCGCTCACCGCTCAGGCGATCAGGGGCGGCAGTTTCGGCATGCGCACGGGCGTGCCTGGCAACGACCCGGCGGAGGAGGCGGTCCTCGTCGTCGGCGGCTACCGCGCGATGGCCGCGGCGGGAGGGAGCAACCCTGCGGGCGGCTGGATGCTGGAACTCTTCGCGGACGAGTCGACCCTCTCCCTGACGGCGGTGGGCCCGACGTTGCGGGCGCTGGTCGCTGTCGCGATCTCGGGGCCTGTCAGCGCGCCGTGAGGTTGAGGGTTCCTATGGCAGGCGGGGAAGTTGCACTTCCTCAGGGGCGCGGGGAACTGCGCGAGAAACCACTGACATGCGGATGGCCCTGCGCGTTCGGTGCTCTACCTCGCAGGGTGGCTTGTCGCGCCCACGCGGCGGAGCCGCACATCAGCAGAGCCCCGCGCCCCTGATAGTGCAACCACCCGCGGCAGCATCGGCCCACCTGGTCGCGCCCCGCGGCGGAGCCGCGCATCAGCAGAGCCTCGCGCCCCTGAGTAGTGCAACTTCCTGCGGGAGCGAACAGCAGAGCCCCGCGCCCCTGGGTAGTGCAACGACCCTCAGGCGATCCGGTCCGCTCCCGCGTACACGTTCGCGCTGCGGTCGCGGAGGAAGCCGACGAGGGTCATGCCCGTCTCCGTCGCGAGGTCGACGGCCAGCGCGCTGGGTGCGGAGACCGCGGCGAGCAGGGGGATGCCCGCCATCGCCGCCTTCTGGACCAGTTCGAAGGACGCGCGCCCGCTGACCATCAGTGCGTGCCGGTGCAGCGGCAGCAGGCCCTCCCGCAGGGCCCAGCCGATGACCTTGTCGACCGCGTTGTGGCGGCCCACGTCCTCGCGGACGCAGAGCAGGCGGCCCTCTGCCGTGAACAGTCCGGCGGCGTGGACGCCGCCCGTCGTGGCGAACGCGCGCTGGCCGGTGCGGAGCGCGTCCGGGAAGGAGTAGAGCATGTCGGCGGTGATCTTGAGATCGTCCGCCGCCAGGTCGTACCGCAGGCGCTTCTGGACCGCGTCGACCGTCTCCGCGCCGCAGAGGCCGCACGCGCTTGTGGTGAGCAACTGCCGGTACGCGGAGACGGGGACGGCGGTCGGGTCCGCGACGCGCGCGTCGACGACGTTGTAGGTGTTCTCGCCCTCCGCGTTGGTGCCCGCGCAGTAGCGCAGCGTCGGCAGGTCCTCGCCGGAGGCGACCACGCCCTCGGCGACGAGGTAGCCGGCGACCAGGTCGAAGTCGTCGCCCGGGGTGCGCATGGTCATCGCCAGCGAGCGGCCGCCGACGCGGATCTCCAGCGGCTCCTCCGCGGCCAGCGCGTCGGGACGCGTGTCACGGCGTCCGTCGCGCAGACGGACCACGCGGCGGCGTTCGGTCACCCGGCCCATGTGCGGACCCTCCGGTCGCTCGATCGGCACTGTCGGCTCCACCGTACCCGGCGGGCGGGAGGGCCTGATCGGGTTGTCGCCGCACCGTCTCCCACCCCCGGTTGTCATGGCGTCATTCACATGGTGTGATTTCGCATATGGATATGCAGAACGTCGTCAACGCCGACAACGTGGTCGTCATCGGCAAGGCCAACGTCGGCCCGGCCGACGTCATCGCCGTCGCCCGCGGCAACGCCCGCATCGAGCTCTCCGCCGACGCGGTGGCCGAGATGGCCGCCTCGCGGGCCCGGATCGACGCGCTGGCCGCCGAACCGCGCCCGGTGTACGGGGTTTCCACCGGGTTCGGCGCCCTCGCCGTCCGGCACATCAGCCCCGAACTCCGCGCCCAGCTGCAGCGCTCGCTGGTCCGCTCGCACGCGGCGGGCATGGGCCCGCAGGTCGAGCGCGAGGTCACCCGCGCGCTGATGCTGCTGCGCCTGAAGACGCTCGCCTCCGGCCGCACGGGCGTCCGCCCGGTCGTGGCCGAGACGATGGCGGCGCTGCTCAACGCCCAGATCACGCCCGTGGTCCACGAGTTCGGCTCGCTCGGCTGCTCCGGCGACCTGGCCCCGCTCTCGCACTGCGCGCTGACGCTGATGGGCGAGGGCCTCGCCTACGGCCCGGACGGCGAGGTCCGCGACGCGGGCGAGCTGCTGGCCGAGGCGGGTATCACGCCGATCGAGCTGGCCGAGAAGGAGGGCCTGGCCCTCATCAACGGCACCGACGGCATGCTCGGCATGCTGGTGATGGCGATCGCCGACCTGGGCCGCCTCTTCACCGTCGCCGACATCACCGCCGCCATGTCCCTGGAGGCGCTGCTCGGCACCGACAAGGTGCTCCAGCCGGAGCTGCACGCCATCCGCCCGCACCCGGGCCAGGCCGCGTCCGCCGCCAACATGGCCAAGGTGCTGGAGGGTTCCGGTCTGACCGGCCACCACCAGGACGACGCGCCGCGCGTCCAGGACGCGTACTCGATCCGCTGCGCGCCGCAGGTCGCGGGCGCGGGCCGGGACACGCTCACCCACGCCCAGCTCGTCGCCGACCGCGAGCTCGCCGCCGCCGTCGACAACCCGGTCGTGCTGCCCGACGGCCGCGTCGAGTCCAACGGCAACTTCCACGGGGCGCCCGTCGCCTACGTGTTGGACTTCCTGGCCGTCGCCGCGGCCGACCTCGGCTCGATCGCGGAGCGCCGTACCGACCGGCTGCTGGACAAGAACCGCTCGCACGGCCTGCCGCCGTTCCTGGCGGACGACCCGGGCGTCGACTCCGGCCTGATGATCGCCCAGTACACCCAGGCCGCGCTGGTCAGCGAGAACAAGCGGCTGGCCGTCCCGGCGTCGGTGGACTCCATCCCGTCCTCGGCGATGCAGGAGGACCACGTCTCCATGGGCTGGTCCGCCGCGCGCAAGCTGCGGCAGGCCGTGGACAACCTGGCCCGCGTGCTCGCCGTCGAGCTGGTCGCCTCGGCCCGTGCCCTGGAGATCCGCACCTACAGCCACACCGGCGAGGGCGAGAGCCCGCTGGCCCCGGCCACGGCCGCTGCTGTCGCGGCGGCGCGTACGGCGGGCGTCGGCGGTCCGGGCTCGGACCGGTTCCTGGCTCCCGACCTGGAGGCCGCGTACCAGTTCGTCCGCAGCGGCGCGCTGGTCGAGGCCGTCGAGCAGGTCACCGGCCCGCTCGCATGATCATGTGCGATCAGCTCCGACCGGCGCTGATCGCACATGATCGGACCTGCTCACACCCCCTTTTCGCCCGTCGTTCGCCAGGTGAGAAGGGACTTGCCGACTTTGCATGCGTTCATGCAGAGTCGGCACCTACTGAAATCCCGGCCGGCTGCTGGAGGCCCACATGAGCGTGACACCGTCTCAGGCGGCCGAGATCCTGGCGTCGGACGAGAGGCCGGAAGGGAAACCGGACGAGAAGCTGGACGAGACCCTCGGCGAGGCGTCCGACGTCCCGGCGGGCGTCCAGTCGGGCGGTCCGTCCAGTCGGCTGCTCAAGCTGTTCGAGGGCTACCGGCTGACCCCGACGCAGCGTCGGATCGCCCACTGCCTGGTCAGGAACGCCGCCGAGGCGCCGTTCCTCTCCAGCGTGGAGGTGGCCGAGCTGGCCGGTGTCAGCCAGCCCTCGGTCACCCGCTTCGCCGTCGCGCTCGGCTTCGACGGCTACCCGGCGCTCCGCCGCCAGCTCCGTGAGCTCGGCCTGACCGAGCCCGGCGAGACGCCCGGTGCGGCGGGCGGCGGCGCCCGCGAGACGCCCGGCGAGGTGGTCCGCAACGAGCAGCAGCAGGCGGTGCTCACCGAGATCGCCAACCTGCAGCACCTCGCCTCCGTGCTGGCCGACCCCGAGCCGGTGCTGGAGGCGGCGAGGATCCTGGCCGCCTCCCGGCCACTGGTCGTCCTCGGCCTGCGCGCGGCCTCCGCGCAGGCGAACGGCTTCGCGTACTTCGCCGCCAAGGTCCACCCGGACGTCCGCCTGCTCGACGAGGGCGGCAGCATGCTGCTCGACCGCATCGAACAGGCCCGCGTCGCCGGAGCCACCGCCCTGATCTGCTTCGCGCTCCCGCGCCACCCGCGCGAGCTGATGGAGGCGCTGACCACGGCCAAGGCCGCGGGCCTGACCGTCGTCACGGTCGCGGACAGCGCGTTCGCGCCGGTCGCCTCCCTCTCCGACCTGCTGCTGCCCGCGGCGGTCGGGTCGAGCCTCGTCTTCGACACCGCTTGTGCCCCGATGATGCTGGGCCGGGTGCTGCTCCAGGCCATGTGCGACGAACTGCCGGACTCGGTCCAGCGGTTGGAGGACTTCGAGCAGCAGGCCGCCGGCCGCGGCCTCTTCCTCGGCTGAGAGGGCTCGGCGTGAGCCGGGAGATCTTCTCCGTCGACGAACTGGTCTCCTTGACGGACGGCGACCCGCTGGTGCTCTGGGCCGCGCAGGGCATGCGCGGCGGCCGGGCCTGGGCGGGGGACCAGGCGGTCATCTCCGCCGCGCCCTCGATCTCGACGCGCGACCGTGCCGCCGTCTGGGCTCGCTCCCCGGAGGCAGCGGCCACGCTCGCCCGCGAGGTGTTGCCCCAACTGCCGTGCAGCTTCCGCCCGTTCGGCGAGCGGCCGGTGATCCAGGCGGTCGCCGCCGCTGTCCCCGGCCTGGAGGTCGTCGGACGCTTCGGCTGGATGGACGCGCGCGAGACGGCCCCGCCGGAGGTGCTGGCGGAGCCGCTCACGGACGACGACGCCGAGGCGATCGACGGCATTCTCGACCGCGCCTACCCCATCTCCTACGCCCGGCCCGGCGTCAGCGGTGTCAGCCACTGGGCCGGTTTCCGTGACGACGCGGGCCGCCTCCTCGCCGTGGGCGCCCTGGCCTGGGCCTCCCCGCAGGTCGCCCTCCTCAGCGGCATCGCCGTCGACCCGCCCGCCCGTGGCAAGGGCCTGGCCCTCCCGCTCTGCGCGACCCTCGCCCGCACGGGCCTCGCCGACCACGACGCGGTCGCGCTGATGGTCGAGGACAACAACATCCCGGCCCGCCGCGTCTACGAGCGCCTCGGCCTCCGCTACCGCGAGGTTGCGGCGGCGGCGTTCACCCGGAGCCAGGGCCTGCACTAGAGTCCCTGAGTTGTCGGACGCCCGGGGGGCGTCGGGCGTCGTTTTGAACGGGGACGGGGGACGCAATGGGAAAGGACCGTGACGGCGATCCGGAGGCGGACGCGCGCGCGTGGCGCGAGGCGCATCTGCCGGCGCTGACGCCGGAGCACGAGCGGGATCTGGCGCGGGCCGGGTTCGACGTGAAGAAGCTGCGGCGGTTGGGGGTGCGGGACGGGTACGGGCGCTCGCTGGCCGTCAGTGTGCTGATCTGCTTCACCGACGCCTACCCGCAGGCCGCGTCCGTCCAGGACATCTCCCGCGCGGGCGAGGCGTCGCGGCTGATCACCTCGCACAGCGCCGACGAGTTCGAGGCGGCGCTGCGGGCGCGCGGACTGCACAGCAAGGACCCGCGCGCGAAGACCGGCGCTACCTCGTCGCGGCCGGGCAAGCCGGGCAAGCCCGGGAAGTCCCGTGGCGGGAAGCCCGTTTCGGGAGGGGTGTGGTGGTGCGGCTGGGCCCTCCTCGCTCTCGTTGCGGTCTTTTTCACCAGTTGCGTGGCCGCGATGGACATAGGTGTCGGCCTGGTGATCGGCGCGGTCTGGCTGATCCTGGGATGGTTCGCGGTCGTCGCTCCACTCCACCGGCGCGTGCCGGTGGCCCGGGAGGTCCGACGGCTGTACGTGGCGGCGACATTCGCGTTCGTGCTGGCCGGCGTGGGCGCGTCGAACGCGGTGCTGCTCGGCTTCGGGCAGCAGGGGGTCGGCAGCGTCGACTCGCAGTGGACGGGGACCGGCAGCCATGGCACGCAGTACCTCCAGTGCACCGTGTTGCAGCCGGACGGTTCGTACGACGACCTGCGCTCCACGGGCGCCTGTCCCGGGCCGGACGGCTCGCCGGTGACCATGGTCTACCTGCCCGGCGGGGAGGATCAGCCCTTCCATCCGGCTCTCGGCACCCGGGGCTCGCTCGTGCCGCTGGCCGTGCTGTGGGGCGTTGGAACCGTGTCCGGCTGCGGCATGCTCACGGTGGCGGCGCGGCGGGGCAGGCGCGCCCTGAGCTAGCGCCCCCGCCCGCAGAGCCCCCGCCTCAGCTGAGAAGCTTCGCCTTCGCTGCCGCGAACTCCTCCGGGGTCAGCAGTCCTTGCTGCACCATCGTGCCGAGCTGGGCGAGCTTTGACGCCACGTCATCCGCCGCAAGTGGCGTTGCGGGCGCGGGCGGCTGGTGAGCAGCCGCTGCCTGTCGGCTCTGGAGGTCCGCGATCGCCTGGTCCTGGGCGGCTTCGTCGGCCTGCGCGCGGGCGCGGGACCTGCCCGCGGCGTAGGCCGCGCCGCCGACGAGGGCGCCGCGCAGCAGTGGGGATCCCACCGGGCGGACGACCACCCGGTGTGCCGGTCGCATCGGTCGCATGAACACCGTACTCACCCCTCCGCTTTCGCGAGTGCCTGCCGGGCCTCGGCCACGTGCTCCGGCGGGATCCTGACCGAGGCCGCCACGCGGCCGTTCGCGGCGCGGAAGGCCTCGGCCGCCTCCGCCGCCCAGACGTGTTCGACAAGGAGCAGCAGCGCGCAGGAGCCCGGCTCCAGTAGCTCCGCCGCCTCTGCGGCGTCCTCCTCGCCCATCAGGTTGACCAGGTCCCCGGTGTGGCCGGCGGCGCCCGACTTCGGCAGCACCGCGCGCAGGTGCTCGTGGTCGATCAGCTCCGAGGCGCTGATCGTGCCGTCCCCCGCCTTGGTGACCACCAGCGAGTCGATCAGCCGGACCCCGCCTGCGCGGCGAAGGGCGCCGAGCGGGGCGACGACGTCCGGGCCGATCTGCTCCCCGGGGAAGGCGAGGACCAGGAATTCCACGGGTCCCACGGAGCTCTCCTCTCGGTTGGTCCGTGTCAGCATAGGTGCCAAACCTATATAAGCCAGTCATAACGGACAGCTGCCCTCTGGTGGCGAGCTGGATGAACGGCTATCTTCATCATCAAGAAATCTGAATGGATCCATCCAGGACCTCAGCATCACGACCTCCAGGGAGGACGGAACCCATGGCGCAGCAGCAGAGCGGCCCTCGTACGGTCCGTGCCGCACGTGGCACGGAGCTCAGCACTTTGGGTTGGCAGCAGGAGGCCGCCCTGCGGATGTTGAACAACAACCTGGATCCGGAGGTTGCGGAGCATCCGGAGAAGCTGGTCGTCTACGGCGGTACGGGCAAGGCGGCCCGTGACTGGCGTTCGTACGACGCGATGGTGCGGACCCTGCAGACGCTCAAGGGCGACGAGACGATGCTGGTGCAGTCGGGGCGTCCGGTGGGTGTGTGGCAGACCCACGAGTGGGCGCCGCGTGTGTTGATCGCGAACTCGAACCTGGTGGGTGACTGGGCGAACTGGGAGGAGTTCCGTCGTCTGGAGTCGCTGGGTCTGACCATGTACGGGCAGATGACGGCCGGTTCGTGGATCTACATCGGAACGCAGGGCATCCTGCAGGGCACCTACGAGACCTTCTCGGCGGTCGCCGCGAAGCGGTTCAACGGCACGCTGGCCGGGACGATCACGCTGACCGCCGGTCTGGGTGGGATGGGTGGTGCCCAGCCGCTGGCGGTGACGATGAACGACGGTGTCGCGATCTGCATCGACTGCGACCCCTCCCGTATCTCGCGTCGGATCGAGCACCGTTACCTGGATGTGGAGGCGAAGGACCTCAAGCACGCCCTGGACTTGGCGGTCGAGGCCCGCGATGCGCGCAAGCCGCTCTCCATTGGCCTTTTGGGCAACGCGGCGGAGCTGGTGCCGGCGCTGCTGGCGATGGACGCGCCGATCGACATCGTCACGGACCAGACCTCGGCGCACGACCCGCTGTCGTACCTGCCGATCGGTGTCGCGTTCGACGACATGGCCGCCTACGCCGCCGAGAAGCCGGAGGAGTTCACGCAGCGTTCGCGTGAGGCGATGGCCAAGCACGTCGAGGCCATGGTCGGCTTCCAGGACAAGGGCGCCGAGGTCTTCGACTACGGCAACTCGATCCGCGGCGAGGCCCAGCTCGCGGGCTACTCCCGGGCGTTCGACTTCCCCGGCTTCGTCCCGGCCTACATTCGTCCGCTGTTCTGCGAGGGCAAGGGCCCGTTCCGCTGGGCGGCGCTGTCGGGTGACCCGCAGGACATCGCGAAGACCGACCAGGCGATCTTGGACCTGTTCCCGGAGAACGAGTCGCTGCACCGCTGGATCAAGATGGCGCAGGAGCGGGTCCACTACCAGGGCCTGCCGGCGCGGATCTGCTGGCTGGGCTACGGGGAGCGGGACAAGGCCGGTGAGCGGTTCAACGACATGGTGGCCTCGGGTGAGCTGTCCGCGCCGATCGTGATCGGCCGCGACCACCTGGACTGCGGCTCGGTGGCCTCCCCGTACCGCGAGACGGAGTCGATGCTGGACGGTTCCGACGCGATCGCGGACTGGCCGCTGCTCAACGCCATGGTGAACGTGGCCTCGGGCGCCTCGTGGGTGTCGATCCACCACGGTGGCGGTGTCGGGATCGGCCGCTCGATCCACGCGGGTCAGGTGTCGGTGGCGGACGGGACGAAGCTCGCGGGGGAGAAGATCCGTCGGGTGCTGACCAACGACCCGGGCATGGGCGTCATCCGCCACGTCGACGCGGGTTACGACCTGGCCGCCGACGTCGCCGACGAGCGCGATGTACGCATCCCGATGCGCGAGGGTGAGTGACGGTCAGATGACGAAGGCGTACGAGGAGGAGCTCGGCGACGCCGCGGACGGCTACCGCCGGATGTGGGACGAGCTCCTGCCCGTCGGCCGGTTCCAGGAGTCCGGCGGTTACCGCCGGCACGCCTGGACCAGCGCCGACGCGGAGTGCCGCGCGTGGTTCGAGGAGCAGGCCGGCAAGCGCGGTCTCACCTACGAGGTGGACCGCAACGGCAACCAGTGGGCCTGGTACGGGGATCCCGAGGGTGAGGGGGCCGTCGTCACCGGCTCCCACCTGGACTCCGTCCCGGACGGCGGCGCGTACGACGGGCCGCTCGGCGTGGTCTCCTCGTTCGCCGCGCTCGACGCGCTGCTGGCTCGGGGCGTCCGCCCGACCAAGCCCATCGCGCTGACCAACTTCGTCGACGAGGAGGGCGCCCGGTTCGGCGTCGCCTGCGTCGGATCCCGGCTCACCGCAGGTGTGCTGACGCAGGATCAGGCGTTCAAGCTGCGTGACGCCGACGGCGTCTGGCTGCCGGACGCCATGGCCGCCGCCGGGCAGGACCCGGCCGCGATCGGCAGGGACGAGGCGCGGCTGGCGCGCGTCGGCGCGTATGTCGAGCTCCACGTCGAGCAGGGCCGCCACCTGGCGGAGACCCCGCACGCGGTCGGCGTCGCCTCGGCGATCTGGCCGCACGGCCGCTGGCGGTTCGACTTCCACGGCGAGGCCAACCACGCCGGGACCACGCGTCTGGAGGACCGGCGCGACCCGATGCTCACCTACGCCAACACCGTGCTCGCGGCCCGGAAGAAGGCCCGGCTCGCGGGTGCGCTGGCCACCTTCGGCAAGGTCAGCGTCGAGCCCAACGGCACCAACGCGATCGCCTCGCTGGTGCGCGGCTGGCTGGACTCGCGCGCCGCGGACGAGGCGACGCTGACGGCGCTGGTCGAAGAGATCGGCGCTGCCGCCCGCGAGCGCGCCGAGCGCGACGGGGTGCGCGCGGAGGTCGTACGCGAGTCGTACACGCCGGTCGTGGACTTCGACGCGCCGCTGCGGGACCAACTGGTCTCCGTCCTCGGCGCCGACACGCCGGTGCTGCCGACCGGCGCGGGCCACGACGCGGGAATCCTCTCCGCCGCCATCCCGACTGCGATGCTGTTCGTACGGAACCCCACCGGCGTCTCGCACTCGCCCGCGGAAACGGCGGACGAGGCCGACTGCCTGGCTGGCGTCGCCGCGCTGGCCAAGGTCCTGGAGGCTATGTCATGCAGGTGAGTGAGGGGGCAGCGTTGAGTGAGGGTGCGGCAGCGGCCGTCTTCTGGGCCCCGCACGCCTGGCTGCGGCGCGAGGGCGCGTCGATGCCCGCCGTCGAGGAAGACGTCCGCATCGACGTCGACGCCACCGGCCGGATCAGCGCGCTCACCCCGGACAGCGGGCCCGCGCCCGCCGGTGCGACCGTCCTCACCGGCCTGGCGCTGCCGGGCCACGCCAACGCGCACTCGCACGCCTTCCACCGCGCGCTGCGCGGTGCGGTGCAGGTCGGCAGCGGCACCTTCTGGACCTGGCGCGACACCATGTACCGGGCGGCCGACGCGCTCGACCCGGACAACTACCTCGCGCTGGCGACCGCCGTCTACGCCGAGATGGCGCTGGCGGGCATCACCGCGGTCGGCGAGTTCCACTACGTCCACCACCAGCCGGGCGGCGCCCCTTATGCCGACCCGAACGCGATGGGCGAGGCGCTGATCGAGGCGGCCTCGCGGGCCGGGATCCGGATCACCCTGCTCGACGCCTGTTACCTCTCCAGCGGGTTCGGCGAGCCGCCGAACCATCACCAGGAGCGGTTCAGCGACGGCACGGCGGAGGCCTGGGCCAACCGCGTCTCACTGCTCAAGGAGCGCGACCACGCCAAGATCGGCGCCGCGATCCACTCCGTGCGGGCTGTGCCCGCAACGGAGTTGGGCACGGTCGCCGCCTGGGCGAAGGAGCGGCGAGCGCCGCTGCACGTGCACCTCTCGGAGCAGGTCGCCGAGAACGAGGCCTGCCTGGCGCGGTTCGGCATGACGCCGACCCAGCTGCTCGCCCGCCACGGCGTCCTCGGCCCGCGGACCTCCGCGGTCCACGCGACCCACCTGACGGCGGACGACCAGTGGCTGCTGACGGACACCTCCACGGTCATCTGCATGTGCCCGACCACCGAGCGCGATCTGGCGGACGGCATCGGCCCGGCCCGGCAGTTGGCCAACGGCGGCTGCCCGATCTCGCTCGGCTCCGACAGCCACGCGGTGATCGACCTCTTCGAGGAGGCGCGCGCCCTGGAGCTGAACGAGCGTCTGGCGACGCAGCAGCGCGGCCACTGGACGGCGCAGGCGCTGCTCCGCGCCGCGACGGAGGACGGCCACGCGTCGCTCGGCTGGGCGGACGCGGGCCGCTTGGAGCGCGGGGCGCTCGCGGACTTCTGCACGGTTGCGCTGGACGCGCCCCGAACGGCGGGCCAGCCGCCGGAGTTGGGCGTGGAGACGGCGGTCTTCGCGGCGAGCCCGTCCGAGGTGCGGGACGTGGTCGTCGGCGGGCGCGTCGTGGTCCGGGACGGCGTGCACGTTTCCGTCCCGGAGACGGGGCGGGCTTTGAACGAGGCAATCTCCGCACTGAGGCAATAGGGACGTTGCAACATCCAGGGGCGCGGGGAACTGCGCGACAAGCCACCCTGTGCGGTGAGTCGCCGAACGCGCAGGGCCATCCGCACAGGGTGGGTTTCTCGCGCAGTTCCCCGCGCCCCTGAGGGTCGATCCGAAGGAGCGAAATGACCACCCTGATCACCAACATCGGCAGCCTGCTCACCAACGATCCCGAGCTCGGGACGCTCACCGACGCCGCGGTGGTCGTCGACGACGGGCGGGTCGCGTGGGTCGGTTCCGCCGCTGCCGCGCCGGACGCGGACGCGCGGGTGGACGCCGGGGGGCGGGCCGTGATTCCCGGGTTCGTGGACTCGCACTCGCACCTCGTCTTCGGGGGTGACCGCACCGCCGAGTTCAACGCGCGGATGTCGGGGCAGGCGTACACCGCGGGTGGCATCCGGACGACCGTCGCCGCCACGCGGGCCGCCTCGGACGAGGCGCTCGACGCCAACCTGGTGCGGTTCGTCAAGGAGATGCAGCGGCAGGGCACCACCACCGTCGAGGTGAAGTCCGGCTACGGCCTGACCGTCGAGGACGAGGCGCGCGCGCTGCGGATCGCCGGTGCGCACACCGCCGAGACGACCTACCTGGGCGCGCACGTCGTCGCGCCCGAGTACGCCGACGACCCGGCCGGGTACGTGGACCTGGTGACCGGGCCGATGCTGGACGCCTGTGCGCCGCACGCACGTTGGGTGGACGTCTTCTGCGAGCGCGGTGCGTTCGACGGCGACCAGGCGCGGGCGATCCTGACCGCGGGCGCGGCCCGTGGGCTGGTCCCGCGCGTGCACGCGAACCAGCTGACCGAGGGCCCCGGCGTGCAGCTCGCCGTCGAGCTCGGCGCGGCGAGCGCGGACCACTGCACCCACCTCTCCGACGCGGACGTGAAGGCCCTGGCCGACGCCCGGGACACCACCGTCGCGACGCTGCTCCCGGGCGCGGAGTTCTCGACGCGCGCCGTCTACCCGGACGCGCGCCGACTCATCGACGCGGGCGCGACCGTCGCGCTGTCGACGGACTGCAACCCGGGATCGAGCTTCACCAGCTCCATGCCGTTCTGCATCGCCGTCGCCGTCCGCGACATGGGGATGACGCCGGACGAGGCCGTGGTCGCGGCCACCCTCGGCGGTGCCCGGGCGCTGCGGCGGACCGACATCGGCCACCTGGCGCCCGGCGCCCGTGCCGACCTGGTGCTGCTGGACGCGCCGTCGCACGTCCACCTCGCCTACCGCCCGGGCGTCCCGCTGGTCAGCGCCGTCTGGCAGGGGGGCGTGCGCGTGGTCTGACGCGCCCTTTGCTCCGCTCGCACACCTCGGCCTTCCCAGACGTTCACACCGATCCCTGAGAAGGTCGCTGCACGAGGCTTCCCCCTGATGTGTGCCTGCCGTACCGTCGGCAAATCTGACGACTAGTCAGTAAGGTGCACGGTCCGGAGGAGGGCGAGCGTGAGCGGCAGCAGGAGGATCACCAGGGGGGCGGCGGCAGCGGGCCTGCTCGCCCTCGGCATGGCGGCGACGGTGGCCACACCGGCACACGCGTCGACGGTCCCGGTCAACTACGTGTGTCAGTCGCCGATCGGGACCAAGTCGGCGACCTCGCAGGTCGACGTCGAGGCGACCGCCAGCGGGTCGAACTACAACGTCACGGTCACCTTCACCAACGGCGTCTCGTCCAGTCCGGTGGCGCTCGGCGCGGGCTCGATGGTGCCCAGCGTCACCGTCGACGTCGGCGGCGCCGACCAGGGCAGCTTCGTCGCGCACGGCAGCGGCAACGCGCAGACGATCCCCGCCAACACCCCGATCAAGCTGGGCAGCATGACCGGGGCCTACACCCCGCACCACAACGGCTCGGTGACGCTGACCCCGGGCAAGCTGGTCATCGCCGCCCTCGGCACCACCACGAACTGCACCGCCTCGGGAACGCCGGTCGCGCTGACGCTCAACGTGACCAGCGCGTCCGGCGGTTCGGGCTCTGGGTCCGGGGGCAGCAGCGGCGGGTCCGGTTCCGGCTCCAGCTCCGGCAGCTCCGGGAGCACCGGCGGTTCCGGCAGCACGGGTGGATCCGGGTCCACCGGCGGGTCGAGCAGCTCCGGCGGTACCGGCGGCACTCTCCCGCAGACCGGTCCGGCGGACGACGCCGTGGCGTTCGGCCTGTTCGGCGGCACGGTGCTGCTCGTCGGCGTCTCCGGCGCGCTGTGGCTCACCCGACGCAACCGACCCGCGCGCGGCGGCGCCCGCATGTGAGTGGCCAACCCTGGTTCCCCATCTGACGGATCGTGTGTTCCAAGGGGCTCGGGGCCGACCACCCCGGGCTCCCGCAAGGGAGGCTGACCGATGCCGCAATCCCCGCCCGCCGTGCCGCCGCCACCGCGGCGGACCCTCGACGCGTCAGCCTGTGCCGCGCCCGTGGCGGCCGTGCTCACCGCACTGCTGGCGCTCAGCGCGCTGTTGTTGGGCGCTGCGGGGACGGCGTCGGCCGCAGGCGCGAGCGCCAACGGAGGGTGGGCCGTCTTTCCGACTCCGCCGCCCGGTGTGACCACGCCCGGCCCGGGCGACCGGCAGTACTTCTACCTCGAATCCGCGCCCGGTCGGACGCTGAGCGACCACGTCTCCGTGGAGAACCTCGGTACCAAGCCGATCACCTTCCAACTGCACGGCACCATGGCCGGCGTCGGCAGCTGGCTGACCCTGGCGACCACCAAGCTGACGGTGCCGCCCCGGACCCGGGCAGACATCCCCTTCACCCTCTCGCTCCCCGTCACCGCCGAGCCCGGCGACCATCCGGGCACGATCACGGTGGTGCCGACCACGGCCCAGCCGGGCAGCGGCGCTGTTGCCGTGCGCATCTACCTCAGCGTGACCGGCGTCTCCCTGCCCGCGCTCGCCGTCACGTCCGTCACCGTTCGAGGGTCCTCACTCCACTACACGCTCACCAACCAGGGGAACGTGACGCTCCACCCCCGCGTCGAGATGACCGAGTCCGGCTGGTTCGGTTCTGTCTATCACCGCCCACTGACAGACACCGGTAGGGACCTGCTGCCCGGCCAGTCGGTGCGGCTGACCCAGGCCCTGCCCGGTCCGGCGCTGGTCGACAACGTCTCGATCGCGGTCAAGGCGACGGACAGCGCCACCGGCGCCACCGCGAACGGAAGCCTCGGGTATCTGGTCCTGCCGTGGGCGCTGGTGCTGCTGCTGGTCCTGGTGGTCACCGGTGGCGGGTCCTGGCTCTGGTGGCGGGCCAGACGGCGACGGATCCACCGAGGCCCGGGCGACGCCTGGCGTCGCGTCCGTGAGGCAAGCCGGAGGCCGACGGGGGTGGCAGCATGACGTATCGTCAGCTGAACTGGGCCGAGCGACTCGTCGCGTTGCTCTGCGTGGTGCTGCTCGGGCTCTGGGCCGTACCGGCCCACGCGGACGGCAGCAGCAGCAACCCGACGGCCACCGCCGTGCCCGCGGCCGCCAAGCCGGGCGTGACCATCACCGTCACCGGTTCCGGGTGGCCCGCCTCCGCGCTGCTCACCGTGCTGCTCTGCGGCCAGGACGCCGTCGCGGGCACCGACGACTGCGCCAACGCGACCGGCCGGGCCGTCACCACCGATGCCCACGGGCAGTTCTCCCAGCAACTGGCCGTCGCCACGCCGCCCAAGCCGTGCCCCTGCGTGATCCACGTCAGCGCCGTGATGGGCAACCAGCAGAGCGTCAACACGCCGTTCGACGTGATGGGCGCGCCGACCGCGCCGATCCCGCCGAACGCCGCAGGGGCCGGACAACTCGTCATGCTGAGCGCCTCGTTGAGCGGGAGCAACGGACTGCTCAACTGGTTCGGCTCGCCGCCGAACCGGACGCTGCGGATGGTCGTCGCGGACATGGGCGGCAGTCCGATCAGCAACCCCGAGTTCCAACTCGGCACCTGGCACTCGGTGCTGGCGCCCGACTGGAGCGCCGCGCCGTGGCAGGGGACGCTGGAACCGGACAAGCCGCAGGAGATCGACCTGCCGGTCCAGTTCGACTCCGGCGCGAGCGGCCAGTACTTCGTCGGCCTGAGCTACCAGGGCCGCACGCTCACCACCCAGCACCTGAACCTGCCGGTGGCGTGGGGCGTCGACGTCTTCTGGGTGCTGCTCTTCGTCGTGGTCGCGGTCGGTCTCTTCCGGATCGGCCTCGCTGTGCTCGACCGGGTCCGGCCCGACGTCACCCAGCGCGCACGGGAACGGCGACGCGCCCACCTCGGCCGCCGCCGCGCGGGCGACCCGCGGCCCGACGAGCAGTCGGCGTCCGGGAGTCCGTTCGTGACGCCTCCCGCGCCGCGCCACGTGGCCGCGCCGCGCCGCGTGCCGGTGCCCGCGCCGATGTCGGCGGTCCCGCCGAGCGAGGTCGTCAATCCGAACGCCGAGACCACCGTGCTGCCGCCGATCCTGGTGCCGTTGCCGCCCAGCTACGCCCCGACCGTTTCGCAGGCCGCACCGACGTCGCGAGAGGCCACCCTGCCCTGGTTCGCACCGGGAACGGTGGTGGCCTCCGAGCCCCAGCCCGCACCCGAACAGCCCGCACCGCAACAGTCCGCACCAGTTCAGCCCGCACCACCCCAGGCCCGCACCCCTGGTCCGACCACCCCGAGCGGAAAGGACCACTGACACGTGAAGAGGATCCGGCTGGCCGGGGGCCTGATCATGGCCCTGGTCGGCGCTTCGGTGATCGTGGGCGCGCCCAGCGCCTCCGCGGCCGACGACAGTTTCGCCACCACCTGCAACCCACCCATCGGCGGCGCGGTGCACGGCACCACGGTCGTCGCGATCTCCAGCTCCAACGCCAGCCCCAGCGTGGGCGACACGGTCAACATCACCTGGCACTTCGTCCAAGCCGCCTCGCAGAACCCGGGTTATGTGGACCTGGCCGCCAACTCCGTGCTGCCGACCGGCGATCTGTCCGTCGGCGGTGCCCAGAGCAGCACGCTGGCGATGACCGGGACGCGGACCAACCCGCCGATCCCGAAGAACTCGCCGATGGTGCTCTCCGACATGACGGCGACGATCAAGCTCACCTCGGCCGGGAGCGTGACCTTCACGCCGAAGGACTACAACGTCAACGTCATGTCGACGAACACCTCCTGCACGCCCGACGCGACGCCCAGCCCCGGCCTGACCCTCCAGGTCGGCTCGGGCGGCGGCACGACCGGGGGGACGTCGGGAGGCACGTCCGGAGGCACTACGGGAGGCACTGGAGGCACCGGAGGCACGACGGGCGGGAGCACCGGCGGCACGACCTCGGGCGGCACGACCAGCGGCGGGACAACGTCCGGTGGGACGACCACCGGCGGCAACACGGGTGGCAGCACCGGCGGCAGCACGACCGGCGGCGGCTCGACCGGTGGCACCGGAGGCGGCGGGACGTCCTTCCCCGGCACCCCGGAGACCGTCGACTACGCGTGCGTCACGCCGATCGGCAACGTCAGCGCCAAGCCGCAGATCACCATCAGCGCGGTGAAGTCCGGCAGCTCCTACAAGCTCACCGAGTCCTTCGCCTCCGGCGTCTCCTCCTCGCCGGTCGCGCTCCCGGCGGGGTCGATGACGCCGAAGACCACCGTCGCCGTGGCGGGCGCGGACAACGGGACGCTGACCCTGAACGGCCCGGCGAACTCCGCCGCGATCCCGGCCAACACACCGATCAAGCCGAGTGACATGACCGGTAGTTACACTCCCGGGCACACCGGCAAGGTCACCTTCGCCACGGGTGTGCTGACCATCAGCGCGCTCGGCACGACCACCACCTGCACCCCGAGCCCGGCGCCCGCGCCCTCGCTCACGCTCCAGGTCACCGCGGCCGGCTCCGGCGGCATCACCGGCGGCAGCGCCTCCGGAGGCAGCTCCGGCTCGGGCAGCTCCGGTGGGGCCGCCGCGACTGGCGGCAGCGGCAGCAGCGGGTCCGCCGGTAGCGCCGGCACCAGCGGCGGGCTGGCCGAGACCGGTGGCAGCAACGCCCCGTACCAGGCGCTGGGTCTGGTCGGCGGCACGATCCTGCTGCTCGGTGCGGCGGTCTTCGTGCTCACTCCGTGGCGTCGTCTGCGCCGCCAGCGCTGAGCGACTCCCGGCCGTCACGGCAACGCGAAAGGGTGGGCCCCCGACCGGGGACCCACCCTTTCGACGTCAGCGCGTCAGCGCGTCAGCGCGTCAGTACGTCAGCGTCAGTGCACGTGGTCAGTGCACGTCGCCCATGAGTGCGCGGACCTTCTTGCGGTACATGAACATCGCGACACCGGCCAGCGCGGCGGCCACGCCCTGGATGGCGAAGGACGTGTCGCTCAGGAACGCGTTGCCGAGCAGCTGCTGGAGCACGGCGGCGACGCAGTCGCCCGCGGTGACCGCGAGGAACCAGATGCCCATCATCTGGCTGGCGTACTTCTTCGGCGCCAGCTTGGTGGTGACGGACAGGCCGACCGGGGAGAGCGTCAGCTCACCGACGGTCTGCACCAGGTAGACCAGGGCCAGCCAGAGCGGGGTGACCAGGTGGCCGCCCGAGGCCGCCGCCTGCGCGATCATCATGACCACGAAGGAGGCGCCGATCAGCACCGAGCCGATGCCGAACTTCACGGCCGTGCTCGGGTTCTTGCCGCGACGGTTCAGCCAGACCCACAGCCAGGCGAAGACCGGGGCCAGCGCCATGATGTAGAGCGGGTTCAGCGACTGGAACCAGGTGCTCGGGAAGTTGAAGCCGAAGAGCTTGCTCGCGGTGTTGTTGGTCGCGAACAGGTTCAGCGTCGAGCCGGACTGGTCGTAGATCATCCAGAAGATCGCCGCGGCCACGAAGAACCAGATGTAGCCGGAGAGCTTGTTGCGCTCGTCCCCGCTCAGGTCCTTGTCGCGCCGGATGCGGGCGAAGACGACGATCGGGATGATCAGGCCGACCAGGGTCAGCGCCCAGATGAACCAGTTCACCGTCAGGTGGCCGCTGACGGCCACCGCGCCGAAGAAGACCACGGCCAGGCCCAGCCAGAAGGCCGCCTTGCGCAGCATCGACATGCGCTCGGCACGCGGCATCGGCGAGGCGACGATCTTGCTCTGCTCGCTGAGGTGGCGACCGCCGACGATGTAGTTGATCAGGCCCAGGGCCATGCCGACACCGGCGAGGGCGAAGCCCAGGTGCCAGTTCACGTTCTGACCCACGGTGCCGATCACCAGCGGCGCGGCGAAGGCGCCCAGGTTGATGCCCATGTAGAAGATCGTGAAGCCGCCGTCCCGGCGCGGGTCGTTCTTGTCCGGGTACAGGTGGCCGACCATCGTCGAGATGTTGGCCTTGAGCAGACCGGAACCGACGGCGATGAAGCCCAGGCCGATGAAGAAGGAGAACTCGGCGGGCACGGCCAACAGGAAGTGGCCGATCATGATGATCGCGCCACCGATCATGACGGTCTTGCGCGCGCCCCAGAAGCGGTCGGAGATCCAGCCGCCGGGCAGAGCCAGCAGGTAGACCATGGCGTTGTAGATCGAGTAGATCGCCATGCCCGTCGCGGCGCCCAGACCCAGGCCGCCCTTGGAATGGGGGGCAACCAGGTAGAGCACCAGCAGCGCGCGCATGCCGTAGAAGCTGAAGCGCTCCCACATCTCGGTCATGAACAGCGTCGACAGGCCACGGGGGTGTCCGAAGAAGGTCTTCCGGCTGGGGGTTTCCCGAGCAACGGACGCGGCCTCGACGGCGACCTCGGCAGGTATCGGCGACATCGGCGGGGTTTCCTTGCCAGTCGTACAACAGGATTCGGACCACTGTAGGTCAGCGTTTGACTGGCTTTGACGACGATCAGGGCGATTGAGGGCTATGCCCGATTCCGGATTCCGGGCACCACAGCTGCAAATCCATCGGTTTCGGGTTCGTTCACCTGTGATTCATCGATGAAAACAGGCCTTGAATGGCTGAATATGCGACTCGGCGTCAGGGCGTGTTCGGTTCCCTACTGTGACGTGGTTCTCAGGTCCCACCGTCGGACCCCTCCGCGTGGTAATGCTCAGCGCACTTCGCCCAGGTAGTGCCGGATCTTGTGCCGGTTCAGCAGGATCGCGATGCCGGCCACCACCGCCAGCGCCACCTCCGCCGCCACGTAGCCGCGGCTGTTCAGGTCCGCGCCCGCCGTGGTGGCCAGGGAGGTGGTGCAGTCGCCGGCCGTCACCGCGAGGAACCAGACGCCCATCATCTGGCTCCCGTACTTCTCCGGGGCCAGCTTGGTGGTGACCGAGAGGCCGACGGGGGAGAGGCAGAGCTCGCCGACCGTCTGGACCAGGTAGACGACGCAGAGCCAGAGCGGCGTCACCTTGTTCCCGCCGCTCGCCGCCGCCAGCGCCCCGAGGAAGACGGCGAAGGACGCGCCGACCAGGAAGAGGCCGAGGGAGAACTTGGTCGCCGTTTCCGGCTCCCGGTTCCGCGCCGCCAGCCACTGCCACATCCAGGCGAAGACGGGGCCCAGCGCCATGATGTAGAGGGGGTTGAGCGACTGGAACCAGCTCGACGGGAAGTGGACCCCGAGCAGGCTGTTGGCCGTGTTGTCGGTGGCGAAGATGTTGAGCGTGGAGCCGCCCTGGTCGTAGATCATCCAGAAGACGGCCGCCGCCACGAAGAACCAGATGTAGCCGGTCATCTTCGAGTTCTCCGCAGGGGAGAGGTCCCGGTCGTGCTTGATCTTCCACAGCATCCAGGCTGGGAAGACCAGGCCGATGACGGTCAGCGGGATGGTGACCCAGTTGATCGTGTAGTGGCCGGTGCCGCCGACGATCGCGTAGAAGACGACGGCCACCGCCAGCCAGAACAGCGCCTTGAGCAGCACGCTGCGCTTCGCCTCGCGGCCGAGCGGGGTGGGCACGACGGAGCTGTGCGGGCTCAGGGTGCCCATGCCGATCAGGTAGATGGCCAGGCCGATGCCCATGCCGATCCCGGCCAGCGCGAAGCCCAGGTGCCAGTTGACCCGCTGCCCGACGGTGCCGATCACCAACGGCGCCGCGAACGCGCCGAGGTTGATGCCCATGTAGAAGATGGTGAAGCCGCCGTCCCGGCGCGGGTCCTCCGGGCCGCTGTAGAGCTGTCCGACCATCGTCGAGATGTTGGCCTTGAGCAGCCCGGAGCCGATCGCGATGAAGACCAGCCCGCCGAAGAAGGACGCGGTGGCGGGCAGCGCCAGCAGGAAGTGCCCGATCATGATCACGCCGCCGCCCACGGCGACGGTCTTCCGCGGCCCCCAGAACCGGTCGGCCACCCAGCCGCCGGGCAGCGTCAGCAGGTAGACCATCGAGACGTAGACGCTGTAGATGGCGGTCGCGGTGCTCTTGGAGAAGCCGAGGCCGCCGTCGCCGTGCGAGGCGGTGAGATAGAGGACCAGCAGCGCGCGCATGCCGTAGTAGCTGAACCGCTCCCACATCTCGGTGGTGAAGAGCGTCGCCAGCCCCCAGGGATGACCGAAGAAGCTCCGGTGTGCGTGCCGGTCCGTCGGTGGCGCCACGTCCTGAGCCATGCGCTGCGTCGCCTCTCCCCGGGGGCATTCATCCCGTATTGATCGTTTCTGTAGTGCTTTTGTCGACGGTAGGGCAGTGACCCCGCAATGGCCCTGCAAGGCGGCGTACGGTCCTCCGTTCGATGGAAGCGGGTCGGGGCCGCTCGGCGGACTACGATCGAGCCATGACGCGTGTACTGCTCGCCGAGGACGACATCGCCATCTCCGAGCCGCTCGCCCGCGCCCTGCGTCGCGAGGGCTACGAGGTGATCGTCCGTGAGGACGGCCCCTCGGCGCTGGAGACCGCGGGCACCGGCGGTGCGGTCGACCTGCTCGTGCTCGACCTCGGCCTGCCCGGCATGGACGGCCTTGAGGTCGCCCGTCGGCTGCGCGCCGACGGCCATGCCTTCCCGGTCCTGGTGCTGACCGCCCGCGCCGACGAGGTGGACACCGTCGTCGGCCTGGACGCCGGCGCGGACGACTACGTCACCAAGCCGTTCCGCCTGGCCGAACTGCTGGCCCGGGTCCGGGCGTTGCTGCGCCGCGGCACCGCCGACATGAGCACCGGCGCGCACGGCGTCAAGATCGACGTCGACTCGCACCGCGCCTGGCTGGGCGAGGAGGAGATGCAGCTCTCCGCCAAGGAGTTCGAGCTGCTCCGCGTCCTGGTCCGGGACGCGGGCCGGGTCGTGACGCGTGAGCAGATCATGCGCGAGGTCTGGGACACCACCTGGTGGACCTCGACCAAGACCCTCGACATGCACATCTCCTGGCTGCGCAAGAAGCTGGGCGACGACGCGGCCAGCCCCCGCTACATCACCACCGTGCGCGGCGTCGGCTTCCGCTTCGAAAAGGGCTAGGCAGGACCTCGTACGTGAAGCGCAGGTTGCTCAACTCCATCCTCGCCGTGGTGCTCGTGACGGTGGCTCTGTTCAGCGTGCCGCTGGCGCTGGTCGAGAAGCGCAGTATCGAGAGCGCGGCGCAGGACGCGGTGCGCACCGAGGCGCTGCACATGGTCGGCGTGGTGGAGAACCGGTACGTCGCCAAGGAGCCGATCGACGCCGCCTCGCTCACGGGGCTCAACGACCAGGGCGCAGGCCGCTACGCCGTGGTCCAGCTCGCCGACAGCTCCACCATCACGCTCGGCAAGCCCCCGGCGGGCGACAACCCGGTCACGGCGACGGAGCACGGCCCGCACGGCGAGTCCGTGCTCGTGCAGGAGGCGCGCGGCCCCGTCAACTCGTCGATCCTGCGGATGCTGCTGCTCCTGGTCGGCGTCGCGGCGCTGACCATCGCCGCGGCGATGGCACTGGCGCTGTGGCAGTCCAAGCGGATCACCCGCCCGCTGCTCGACCTGGCGGAGACGGCGGAACGCCTCGGCTCCGGCGACCCGCGCCCGAGGCAGCGCCGCTACGGCCTCCCCGAGCTCGACCGCGTCGGCGAGGTCCTCGACCGCAGCGCGGACCGCATCGGCCGGATGCTGACGGCGGAGCGCCGCCTCGCCGCCGACGCCTCCCACCAGCTGCGCACGCCGCTGACCGCGCTGTCGATGCGGCTGGAGGAGATCATCGAGACGGACGACCTCGACACGGTCAAGGAGGAGGCCGCGATCGCCCTGGTCCAGGTCGAGCGGCTGACGAACGTCGTCCAGCGGCTGCTGACCAACAGCAGGGAGTCGCGCAACACCTCGGCGGTCGCCTTCGACGTGGACGAGGTCATCAAGCAGCAGGCCGAGGAGTGGCGTCCGGCGCTGCGCCGCTACGGCCGCAAGCTCTATCTGGAGGGCCCGCCCGGACTCTGGGCCGTCGGCACGCCGGGCGCGGTCGCGCAGGTCATCGCGGCGCTGATCGAGAACTCGCTGATGCACGGCGACGGCTCGGTGACGTTGCGCACCCGTGTGCGCGACACCAAGGTCGTCATCGAGTGCCAGGACGAGGGCGCGGGCGTCCCGGACGAACTGGGCGCCCGCGTCTTCGAACGCGCGGTCAGCGGCCACAACTCCACCGGCATCGGCCTCGCGGTCGCCCGCGACCTCGCCGAGGCGGACGGCGGCCGCCTGGAGCTGCTCTCGCAGCGACCCCCGGTCTTCGCGCTCTTCCTGGCCCGGCACGAGGAAGCGGCCTAGGCAGAGGCGGTAGGCGCAGCACGCAAGGGGCGCGGGGAACTGCGCGAGAAACCACCCTGTGCGGATGGCCCTGACCGTTGAGGACCATCCGTCGTGGGTGGCTTGTCGCGCAGTTCCCCGCGCCCCTGAGTAGTGCAACTACCTGCGTGAGCGAAGTGCTCGCCTCGTCGCGCCCATGCGGCGGAGCCGCATATCAGCTGAGCCCCGCGCCCCTGAGGAAGTTGCAACTTCCCGCCGCGCGGAGCGCTCAGCTCAGTGGCGGGCGGGCTGGCGCTTGACCTGCTCCGCGGCGAGGATCTGTTCGGCGGCCTCGACCGCCTCCTCCGCCTGCTGGACGGTCTTGAAGACGAAGGTGCGGTACGCCCAGAAGCGGAAGACCGTGGCCACGCCGATGCCCACGATGCTGCAGACCATGTTCTCCAGCTTGGTGTGGAAGCCGAAGCCGTAGACCAGCGCGTAGAGGACGACGTTCTGGACCACCAGGCCGATGCCGCTGAAGATCAGGAACAGGGTGATCTCGCGGGACCGCGTCTTCCTGTCCGCGTCCCGGTAGACCCAGTAGCGGTAGCCCACGTAGTTGGTCGCGATGGCGATCAGCGTCGCGACGACGTTGGCACGGACGGTCTGCATGAAGTCCAGCAGGATCGAGAAGGCGATCAGCTGGATCACGACGCCCGATATCCCGACGATGCCGAACTTGGCCGCCTCGGCGGCCACGCGGCGCAGCGCGTTCGACGTGCGTCCGCCACTGACAGGGGATGCGGTCATGTCTCGGGGTCCGTCTCTACTCGGCGCCCTCTTAACGGCGCGGCTACCGAACACGACGATAGTCCGGTCACCGGTGTGACAAATACTTCTCCTGTTAAATCCTCACGGAACTCTGCCTTGACCGCACCTCCTGGGACGGGGTGGGATCGGCTCGGGAACCGCCCCGGACCTGGGCGATCGGGCTCCCGGCCCGGCCCGATATCCTTGCCCTGTGACTTTTCCCGTGGTGGGCATGATCGGTGGCGGGCAGCTGGCCCGGATGGCACACGACGCGGCGATCCCGCTGGGCGTGCGCTTCAGGTTGTTGGCGGACACCTCGCAGGACTCCGCGTCGCTCGTCGTGGGCGACGTCGTCCTCGGTGACTACCGCGACCTGGACACGCTGCGGCGCTTCGCCGAGGGCTGCGACGTGATCACGTTCGATCACGAGCACGTGCCGACCGAGCACCTGCGCACCCTCCAGGCCGAGGGCTTCGCGGTCCGGCCGGGCCCGGACGCGCTGGTGTACGCGCAGGACAAGGGCCTGATGCGGGCCAAGCTGGACGGCCTCGGCGTCCCCTGCCCGCGCCACCGCCTGGTCAGCGACCCGGCCGACGTGACCGCCTTCGCGAACGAGGGTGAAGCTGCGGCGCGAAGCGCCTCGGACAAGGGTGGTGGCGGGCGACGGGTGGGCGGCTACCCGGTCGTCCTGAAGACCACCCGAGGGGGGTACGACGGCAAGGGCGTCTGGGTTGTCGCCGACGAGACCGAGGCCGCCGAGCCGTTCCGCGCGGGCGTGCCCGTGCTCGCCGAGGAGAAGGTCGACTTCGTCCGCGAGCTGGCCGCCGACGTGGTCCGCTCGCCGCACGGGCAGGCCGTGGCGTACCCGGTCGTCGAGTCCGTGCAGGTCGGCGGCATCTGCCACGAGGTGATCGCGCCCGCGCCCAACCTCTCCGCGGACCTGGCCGCCGAGGCCCAGGCGCTGGCGCTGCGGATCGCGGGCGAGCTGGACATCACCGGCCACCTCGCCGTCGAGCTCTTCGAGACGCGCGACGGCCGCGTGCTGGTCAACGAGCTGGCCATGCGTCCGCACAACTCCGGCCACTGGTCCATCGACGGCGCGGTCACCTCGCAGTTCGAGAACCACGTCCGCGCCGTGCTCGACCTGCCGCTCGGCGACCCGCGTCCGCGTCAGCCGTGGACCGTGATGGTCAACGTCCTCGGCGGCGACTACCCGGACATGTACAGCGCGTACCTGCACTGCATGGCGCGTGACCCCGGACTGCGCATCCACATGTACGGCAAGGATGTGAAGCCCGGCCGTAAGGTGGGCCACGTCACAGTCTTCGGCGACGACCTGGACGACGTCCGGGAGCGTGCCCGGCACGCCGCCGCCTACCTTCGAGGGGACATCACGGAATGACCGAGCAGATGACCGAACAGCCGGTTGTCGGCATTGTGATGGGTTCGGACTCCGACTGGCCGGTCATGGAGGCCGCAGCGCAGGCGCTGGAGGAGTTCGAGATCCGCTACGAGGTGGACGTCGTCTCCGCACACCGGATGCCGCGCGAGATGGTCGCCTACGGCGAGGCCGCCGCCGGTCGCGGACTGAAGGCGATCATCGCGGGCGCGGGCGGTGCGGCGCATCTGCCGGGCATGCTCGCCTCCGTCACCACGCTGCCGGTCATCGGCGTCCCGGTGCCGCTGAAGTATCTGGACGGCATGGACTCGCTGCTCTCCATCGTGCAGATGCCGGCCGGCGTCCCGGTGGCGACGGTCTCCGTCGGCGGAGCGCGCAACGCGGGTCTGCTCGCGGTGCGGATGCTCGCGGCGTTCGACCCGGACCTGGCCCGGCGGATGGCCGATTTCCAGCAGGAGCTGAACGAGCAGGCCACCGAGAAGGGCCGCAAGCTGCGGGCCAAGGTCGCCGGTGCCGCCAGCTTCGGCTTCGGGGGCTGAGCGCCGTGGCGGACGCGGAACTGCTGGAGCAGGCACGACAGCTGCTCGCCGAGTACCCGGTGGTCGACGGTCACAACGACCTGCCGTGGAAGCTGCGCGAGCAGGTCCACTACGACCTGGCGCAGCGTGACATCGCCACCGACCAGCGCGAGCACCTGCACACCGACCTGGCCCGGCTGCGGGCGGGCGGCGTGGGCGCGCAGTTCTGGTCCGTCTACGTCCGCAGCGACTTCGCGGGCGACAAGGCGGTCAGCGCGACGCTCGAGCAGATCGACTGCGTCCGCGCGCTGGTCGCCCGTTATCCGGCTCAGCTGGAACTGGCCTTCTCCGCCGATGACATGGAGCAGGCCCGGGCGGACGGCCGGCTCGCCTCGCTGATGGGCGCGGAGGGCGGCCACTCGATCGACGAGTCGCTGGCGACGCTGCGTGCGCTGTACCAGCTGGGCGTGCGGTACATGACGCTCACCCACAACGACAACCTCTCCTGGGCGGACTCGGCCACCGACGAGCCGAAGGCCGGCGGCCTGACCCGCTTCGGCGAGGAGGTCGTCCGCGAGATGAACCGCCTCGGCATGCTGGTCGACCTCTCGCACGTCTCCGCCGACACGATGCGGTCCGCGCTGGGGGTGACGCGGGCGCCGGTGATCTTCTCGCACTCGTCGTCGCGTGCCGTCTGCGACCACGTGCGCAACATCCCCGACGACGTGCTGGCCCAACTGCCGGTCAACGGCGGCGTGGCGATGGCGACCTTCGTGCCCAAGTTCGTCCTCCCGGAGGCGGTTGCCTGGACGAAGGCGGCCGACGCGAACATGGTCGCGCACGGCTTCCACCATCTCGACCTGTCACCGGCGGGGCTTGCGGTCCAGGCCGAGTTCGAGGCGGCGAACCCGCGACCGGTCGCGACGGAGGCGACGGTCGCCGACCACCTGGACCACATGCGCGAGGTCGCGGGCGTGGACCACATCGGCCTCGGCGGCGACTACGACGGCACGGCGTTCACGCCCAAGGGGCTGGAGGACGTGTCGGGTTACCCGAATCTGATCGCGGAGCTGCTGCGACGCGGGTGGTCGCGTGACGACCTCGCGAAGCTGACGTGGAAGAACGCGGTCCGCGTGCTCCGCGAGGCGGAGAGGGTGGCACACGAGCTCCGGTTCGAGACGCCGTCGATCGCGACGATCGGTCAACTCGACGGTTAGGTGAGCTTTCGCTGCCGCAGGTAGTTGCACAGCCAGAGCCGCATGTCAGCAGAGCCCCGCGCCCCTGGTTGTGCAACTACCTTGTGCATTCTCTGGCATATGCGTCTGGCCTCATCTGAGCGGTCGCCAGGTAAGAGTTAACATGCAACCTGACACTGCTGGTGACAGGGGAAACGCATGCCTGACGACGTCGATGTCCTCTTCGTGGGTGGCCCCGTGCTCACCATGGACTCCGCGCGGACGCGCGCCAGCGCTGTCGCCGTGCGGGGGGAGCGGATCCTCGCGGTCGGGCAGGACGACCTGCGGGAGCTCGTCGGGCCCGGGACCGAGATCGTCGATCTGCGCGGACGCGCCCTGCTGCCCGGGTTCCAGGACGCGCACGTCCACGCCGTGTACGGCGGCGTCGAGATGGGGGAGTGCGACCTCTCCGGCGCGACCGATCTGGGGGAGTACACCCGCCGGATCGCCGCGTACGCCGACGCGCATCCGACGCGGCCGTGGATCACCGGGGCTGGCTGGGCGATGGAGGCGTTCGAGGGCGGGCTGCCGAGCCGTGCGCAGCTCGACGCGATCGTGCCTGACCGGCCGGTCTTCCTGCTGAACCGGGACCACCACGGCGCCTGGGCCAACACCCGTGCCCTGGAGCTGGCCGGGCTGACCGCACAGACGCTGGACCCCGCCGACGGCCGGATCGAGCGCGAGCCGGACGGCTCGCCCGGCGGCATGCTGCAGGAGGGCGCGACTGCCCTGGTCGCCCGGGTCGTCCCCAAGGCGACGGTCGAGGACCGGGTCAAGGGTCTGCTGCGCGCGCAGGCGTACCTGCACTCGCTCGGGATCACCGCCTGGCAGGACGCCATCCTCGGGGTGTTCAACGGCCAGCCGGACGTCTCCGACGCGTACCTCGCCGCCGCCAACGACGGGCAGTTGACCGCGCGCGTCAACGGCGCGCTGTGGTGGGACCGGGAGCGCGGCGCGGAGCAGATCCCGGAGCTGGTCGCGCGGCGCGACAAGCTGACGGCCGGGCGGTTCCGGGCCGGGTCGGTCAAGGTGATGCAGGACGGGATCGCCGAGAACTTCACCGCCGCGATGACCGTCCCGTACAAGGACGCCTGCGGCTGCACCACCGACAACTCCGGCCTGAGCTTCGTGGATCCGGTCGCGCTGCGGTCGTACGTCATCGAGCTGGACGCGCTCGGGTTCCAGGTGCACTTCCACGCGCTGGGCGACCGTGCCGTGCGCGAGGCGCTGGACGCGGTCGAGGCCGCGCTGCACGCCAACGGCCGTGGCAACAACCGGCACCACCTGGCGCACCTCCAGGTGGTGCACCCCGACGACGTGCCGCGCTTCGCGAAGCTGGGCGCGATTGCCAACCTGCAGCCGCTGTGGGCCGCGCACGAGCCGCAGCTGGACGCGCTCTGCATCCCTTTCCTGGGCGGGGAGTCGGCCGACTGGCAGTACCCGTTCGGCGACCTGGTGCGCGCGGGCGCGACGCTGGCGGCGGGCAGCGACTGGCCGGTGAGCACGCCCGACCCATGGCAGGGCATCCACGTCGCGGTCAACCGGGTCAACCACGGGGACGACCGGGAGGTCTTCCTCCCCGAGCAGCGGATCGACCTCACCACCATGCTGGCCGCGTACACGGCGGGCAGCGCCCATGTGAACCACCTCGACGAGACCGGCGTGATCCGTCCGGGCGCGCTGGCCGACCTGGTCGTGGTCGACCGCGACCCGTACGCGGGTCCCGCCGACGAGATCGGTGCGACGACGGTCGAGCAGACCTTCGTCGGCGGCGAGCGGGTCTACGCGGCAGGCTGACGCTACGTCAGTCCGGCGTGCCCGGGTTGGGCGTGCCCGGGTGGAGCCGGGCCGAGACGTCCTCGTGGGCGAGTCGGCGCAGCGCCAGCACCACCGGTTCGTAGAGCACGGTGTAGGCGATCGTCGCTTCGATCGCCTCCTCGACCTGCGGGATCTCCTCGATCACCTGGTACTCGGCCTCCGCGATCGGGCGCAGCGCCTCGCCGTAGCGCTGGAGGAACGCGACGTCCGCGCGGTAGCCGAGGTCGCGCAGGGTGGTCAGGGCGCGGGTGAGGGTGTCCAGGGCCGGGGCGAACTCCGTGATCTGCCAGCCGAGTTCGTCCCGCAGCAGGGCGAGGATCTCGGCGCGGAGAGCGGTCCACGCGGCGTGCGCCGCCGCGTCCGGCGCAGGGTCCGGCGGGGTGACCTGCGGGGGCAGCAGGTACTGGGCGATGCCGAGCCGCTCGTGGCGGCCGAAGGCGGGGTCCTCGGCGACCGCGAGGACGTCGCGGGCCTGGCTCACCGACATCCCGCCGACCGACAGCATCGCCCGGATCAGCCGGAGTCGGCGCAGGTGGTCGTCGTCGTACTCGGCCTTGCGCGCGCTGACGGGCGTGCCCGCCGGGAGCAGGCCTTCACGCAGGTAGTACTTGACGCTGGCCGCGGATACCCCGCTGCGTTCGCTCAACTCCGAGAGCTGCACCTGGCTTTGCTCCGTTCTGACATCTCGTCCGACACTGCGTCCGACATCTCGACAGGCGTGTAGGATAGTGTCACTATCCATCCATGGACGGAATGGACCTCGTCAACGGTATACGTCTGGTGGCCCGCCCCGAATGGACCAGGGTAGGGCCCCACACCCCCGAGGCCGGACGCGAGCACACCCCCGAGCACGGACGCGCTCCGCTGCGCGGGCGGTACCTGGCCGAGAACGACGAACCGGTCGCGATCCTGCTGATCGGCCTGCGGGTCAACCGCTGGTTCGCGGTGCGGCACTGGGCTCCGGTGCTGATGGCCATGCCGCGCATGCTGCGCGACCTCTCCCGCGACCCGGACAGCGGGCTCCTCGGCTACCGCCTGCTGCTGGGCCCGACCGTCGGCCAGGTGATGGTGATCCAGTACTGGCGTCGCGCCGGTGACATCCGCGCCTTCGCGCACGACGCGCAGCGCGCCCACCGTCCGGCCGAAACCGCCTTCTGGAAGCGGTACTTCGCGGGCAAGGGCGCGGTCGGCATCTGGCACGAGATGCTCTCCGTGCGCGCGGGCGGCTACCAGTGCCTCTACGGGGACATGCCGCCGACGGGCCTGGGCGCGATCATGGGCCTCCAGCCCGCCGTCTCCCGCGAGGGCGGCCACGGCTACGACCGCGGCGAGGACCCGGCCTTCGCCGCGACCACCGAGGAGGAGCGGCAGGCCGCCGTGGAGACGCTGATCAGCCGCCGGGAGGCGGGAACCCGATAGCGACCGGCCGTGCCCGGCGGAGTCACGCCAGCCATCCGTTGGCGGTGGCGTGGACGCCCGCCTGGAAGCGGTTGTCGGCCTGCAGACGCTGCATCAACGCGGCGATCACCCGGCTGATCGAACGGGTCGAGACGCCGACCTGGCGTGCGATCACCTCGTCCTTCTTGCCCGCCGCCATCATCCGCAGCACCGCGCGCTCCATGTCGGTCGGCCCCGCGTCCGACGTCGCCGTCGCAAGGTCGGCGACGTCGCTCGCCTGCTCCCAGTGCTGCTCGAACAGCTCCGTGAGCAACTGTAGGACCGCCGGGTCGCGGATCACCACGCCGTGGCCCGGCGCGCCGCCGGGACCGAGCGGCAGCACCGCGGTCGCGCCGTCGAAGACCAGCATGCACGCGGGCAGCACGGTCAGGCTCTTCACCTGGGCGCCGGCGGTCGAGATCGCCCGGAGGTACTTGGCCCCCAGGTTCCCCGGCCCGGAGCGCTGCATCAGGGTCCGCACCCGCACGCGGCCCGCCAGCATCGCGAGGTCGAGCTGCATCTCCGGCAGCAACTCCCGGTCGGCCTGGTCGCTGATCCGGACCATGGCGTCCACGCTGGAGCGGCAGCCGAGGGTCAACTCCTCGATGACCGCCCGCAGTTCCTCCTGGCCCTCGACGCTCTCGACGCCGCGGTTGACCGGACGGTCCCGGAGGGCGTCCAAATAGTCGCCGGTCAGCGCGTCCAGACGGGCGCGGGCGCTGGCCATCGCCGTGCGCTGCTCGATCAGGACCCGCTCGGCCTCGGAGAGCAGCAGGTCGGAGGCCGTTTCCGGGTGGACCGCTACCCACAGGCCGTTCGGCGCCGGGCGCAGCAGGTTCAGCGTCTCCAGTTGGCGCTGCGCGCGCCGCAGCTCGTCGAGCGGGACGCCCAGCATCGCGCAGAGCTGCTCTTCGGTGGCACTGGGGTGGGCGACGTGAGCCCGATAGACGGTGACGGACGTCGCATCCAGGTGCGGGAGGTTCAGCACTTCTCGTCTCCGGTGGCCGAGGGATGTCAGGCGAGGACGCGCCTGTTGACCGTCCCAGCATGGGCACCCCTGTTCCCGGTCCCCTCCCGATCCGGTACCCCCTGGACACCGGGTTCCGTAGGATCACCGGCAGCGGCCCGACCTGGGCTTATGCGCGGGAACGAGGGAATGAGCATGCGGGTCGATCCCCAGCACGTTCGAATTCGGTTCAACATTCTTGGCTCGCTTGAGTGTTGGGCAGGGGAGGCGCGACTTCGCCTGGGCGGCCCGTTGCAGGAGCGGGTGCTGGTGGCCCTCCTCCTGGAGCCCGGCCGGGTCGTTCCGGTCGCGCGACTGGTGGAGATCACCTGGGACGACGCGCCTCCGGCCACGGCCGCGCACCAGATCAGGAAGATCGTCGCGGATCTGCGCCAGCGCATACCCGGAGGGGCCGCGGTCTTCGTGACCGACGGTCCGGGGTACCGCGTCGCCGTCGACGACGACCAGGTGGATCTGAGCCTGTTCGGGGTGCGCCTGCGCCGCGCCCGGGAGGCCGTGGCCGCGGGGCTGCCGGGCAACGCGGTCGACCAGCTCCGGGCGGCGCTCGAACTGTGGCGGGGCCGACTGCTGGCCGGGGAGGGCGGCATGCTGCTCCAGGGTGCCGCGACCTCGTTGGAGGAGCGGCGGCTGACCGCCGTCGAGCTGCTCTTCGAGCTCCAGCTCGGCCTGGGCGAGGCTGCGGAACTGGTGGGCGATCTCCGGGAGTTGGCCCGGGAGAACCCGCTGAGAGAGACCCTGCGCGGACAGCTGATGCTGGCCCTCTACCGCTCCGGCAGGCAGGCCGAGGCACTGGAGGAGTACCAGCGGGTGCGAACGCTGCTCGCTGAGGAACTCGGGATCGACCCGGGACCTGAGCTGAGCGCGCTCCACGAGGGCATCCTCAAGGCGAGCCCCGAGCTCGCCGCCCCGCGCCAGCCCACCCCGTCCGGCCCCGCCACGGCGGAGCAGCGTGCTCTCGCGCAGTCAGCTCAGGCCCAGGCTCAGGCCGCCCCGGCCCCGTGCTCGCTGCCGTACGACGTCCAGGACTTCACCGGCCGGACCGAGGAGCTGCAGCAGTTGCTCGCGGCGGTCGCGGAGCCCGCGACCCAGGGCACCCCGATCCTCGCGATCGACGGCATGGGCGGGAGCGGCAAGACGGCGCTGGCCGTGCACGCCGCCCACCGGCTCGCCGAGCTGTACCCGGACGGGCAGATCAGCGTCGATCTGCACGGCTTCACGCCGGGGCAGCGGCCGCGCGAGCCCAGCGAGGTGCTCGACGTGATGCTGCGGTCCCTGGGCCTGCCCGGCGACCGGATCCCCGACGACCTGCTGAGCAAGATCGCGCTGTGGCGGATGACCACGGCCCAGCGCCGACTGCTGATCCTGCTCGACAACGCCGCCGACGCGGAGCAGGTGCGTCCGCTGCTGCCGTCCTCCCCGAAGTGCATGGTGCTGATCACCAGCAGGATCCGGCTGGTGGATCTGGACGGCGCGCGGGCGCTGTCGATCGGTGTGCTCTCCGTGCCGGACAGCCTGGCGCTGGTGGAGCGCACCCTCGGCGCGGAGCGGGTGGCCGCGGAGCCCGCGGCGGCCGAGGAGTTGGCGCAGCTCTGCGGTCGGCTGCCGTTGGCGCTGCGGATCGCGACGGCCCGGCTCGGCCACCGCCCGCGCTGGACCATCCAGTACCTGGTGGACCGGCTGTCCGACGAGGCCCGGAAGCTGGACGAACTGGCCTCACGCAGCCGCGGCGTGGCGGCCACGCTCCAGTTGTCCTACCTCGCCATGGACGGGGAGAGCCGGAACGCGTTCCGGCTGCTGAGCCTGCACCCGGGCGACCTCGACGTGCACTCCGCCGCGGCCCTGCTCGGGACGCCGACCTTCGAGGCGGAGGAACTGCTGGAACTGCTGCTCGACGCCCACCTGTTGGAGCAGCACGAGCTGGGCCGGTACACCTTCCACGACCTGGTCCGCAGCTTCGCCCACAGCCTGTGCACGGCGGAGACGGCGGCCGAGGACGGCCTGGCGGTCGGGCGACTGCTGGACAACTACGTCCTCGCGGTCGAGGCCGCCTGCGAGGTGTCGTTCCCGGGCCGGGTCGAGTTCGGCATCGAACTCCCGGCCCCGACCGCCGCGTTGCCGGTCTTCGCCAGCTCGGACGCGGCCCTGGCCTGGTTCGAGCGGGAACACCGCAACCTGCTCGCGGCCGTCCGGTTGGCCGCCCGGCGGGGACTGGACTGGCACTGCGCCTATCTGCCGCGCGCCTTCGCCTCGTTCCTGCACATGCAGGGCCGGGCCGAGGAGTTGCTCGAAGCGGGTCAGCTCGCGGTGGCGGCCTCGCGCCGCCTGGGGGACCGGCTGCTGCTCCGGCTGAGCCTCACCAATCTCGCGGTCGCGCTGTGGCAGCTCGGCCGGGTGCAGGAGGGCGTCGACGCGCTGGAGCAGGCGCTGGAGATCGCCGTGGAGATCGGCGACCGGCACGGGGAGGCCGCCTGCCGGAGCAGACTCGGGGCGTTCCGCAACAGCCTGGGCCGGTACGCGGACGGCCTGCGCGACCTGGAGGCGGCGCTGCTGCTGCACCAGGCCCTGGGCAGTCCGCGTGAGGAGGCGGCGACGCTGATCAGCATCAGCTCGGTCAGCGCGCTGCTCGGCAAGTACCCGGCGGCGGCCGAGGCGGCGCGCACGTCCGCCGAGATCAACCACAAGCTCGGTGAGGTGGACAACGAGGCGCTGGCCCTGGTCAACCTCGCAAACGCGCATCTGGGCCTGGGGGCGTACGACGAGGCGTTGGCCGTGCTCGCGAACGCCCAGGAACTGCACCGGTCCCTGCACCGGCCGGGCAACGCGTCACTGGTCCTGGCCCGGCTGGCCGACGCGCACCTGCGGGCGGGCCGACCGTCGGAGGCCTACGACTACGGGCTGCGCGCGCTGGACCTGGTCTGGACGAGCGGGTCGACCGCACGCAGGGCCACGGTGGAGAACATCCTGGGCCGGATCCACCAGGCCCTGGGCGAGCACGTCCAGGCCCAGACGCGGCACGGACAGGCGCTGCGACTGGCCGAGGAGACCGGGTTCCGGATCGAGATGGCCTACGCGCTCGAAGGGCTCGGGTCCTGCGCCGAGGCCCTGGGGGAGTCGGCCCAGGCCCGCGAACACCGGGGCCGGGCGGACGAGTTGTTCGCCGCGATGGGCGTTCCTGAGGAGTGCCGCCGCCTGGCTTGACGTGCGCGGTCGGCATGCTTCGCCCGGAGTTCCCGAGGCGGCGGTCACGCCCCGGCCGGGGTGGTGTTGGGGATCGGGTTGTCGTCCGCCAACGTCACTGCCCCGGCCGGGCGGTGGGTCGGGGAGGCCGCCGCACCCGGCATGGCCTGGCAGAGGACGAGGGCGAGGAGACCGCAGACGACGACGGTGAGTGCGATGAGCTTGCTGCGCATGCTTCTACCCCTTGAGAGTGGCGGTTGGTCCGACACCTCGAGGCTCGTCGCACCCGTTCCCGATCCGTTCCCTTAGCGATCCCGCGCGCCCGAGTATCCCTGCGGAAGCCGGGCCTCCGGCCCAATTCGCGGATACCGGCGGCCGGTTGAGGGGATTCGTGCGCTTTCGTTCGCCGCGGGTTCAGCTCGGTCGGCTGCCACCGGGCTCGGCGCAGGCGTACCGGTACGCGGCCAGCAGCAGATGCCGGGCGACCTCGGCCTCCGCGTCGTCGCGCGGTCCGTAGACCAGCACCGAACCGGTGGGGCCGGCGGGTATGCCCCAGCCTGCGGTGACCACGGCGTCGACCGCCGACGGCGGCAGCATCAGGTGCAGGCTGCCGTCGTACACCGGGTGCAGATGTGCGAACTCGGTACCGGCCAGGAAGGCCTGGACGGGCCCGTGCGCCAGAGTGGGCGTCAGATGACCGGCCTTGGTGCCCGGAACGCAGACGAGAGACGGGCGGATCTCCACCCCCGGCAGCGTCTCCAGCACCTGGAGCAGCTCCTCCTGGAGGTGCCTCGGAGCGGGCTGGGTGACCTGCTCGACGGGGTCGTCGGGCGACACCAGCGGCGGCGGGCCGGAGCGCTCGGGCAGCGTCAACTCCGCCGGATCGAGCTCGGGCGGGTCCAGTTCGGGCAGATTCACAGGGGGTACTCCCATCCGGCGGGCGCTGTGCGTCGCAGCCGCGCGTACATGTCTTCCCGGCAACCTGGCACCGGCGGTTCCCATCTGATTCCCGACCATGTCCCCCTGGCTCAACAGGGTTGAGCAGGCAGAAGCCTGACACATCACCCGTACGGTCTCAAACCTTCCGTAACGCGGCAGGACGCGGCTGGAGGGCGCCTCGGCAGCGGCGGTGCGGGCGGCGGTACGGGGCGCGGTACGGCGTCGGCGCTGGCGTGAGGACGACTGGCGAGATCGTGCCAGCGGAATCGCTTGGATCCGGCGTCGGCCATGGGTCAGGATGAATACCGGAAAGCACGGCGGGAACAGCGGAAAACCGGCCCAGAACTCCGGTGGATCCCTTTCCTGCGGTATTCGTCACGCATTCAGTCGCGCATTCGTCAGTGGATTCATGCTGGATCCGGCAAGGTGCGCCGTGGAGGGGACAGAATGACAATCACCGCTTTCGAGACCCGGCAGCCGACGGTCTTCGATTCCTTCGAGGAGCGCATCGAGCAGCTGAAGCAGAGCGAGCTCTACCGGGAGTTCCTGCCGGTCGGGCACCTCGCCGCCGACCCCGGTCACACCATGTACCAGGGGCGCAAGATCGAGGTCTGGTGCAGCAACGACTACCTGGGAATGAGCCAGAACCCGGAGGTCATCCGGGCGCAGCTGGCCTCCACCGCCCTGCACGGCACCGGGACCGGCGGGTCCAGGAACATCGCCGGCACCAGCACGACCCATGTCGAGCTGGAGCGCCGGCTGGCCGCCTGGCACGGCAAGGAGCGTGCGCTCACCTTCTCCAGCGGTTATGTGGCCAATTTCGAGACGCTGAGCACGCTGATTGCCGCGATCGACGACATGGTCGTCTTCTCGGACTCCCTCAACCACCGCTCGCTGATCGAGGGGATCATCCGTTCCGGGGCCACCAAGGAGGTGTTCGCGCACAACGACCTCGTGGACCTGGAGGAAAAGCTCGCGCGGTACGCCCCTGACCGTCCGAAGCTGATCGTCTTCGAATCCGTCTATTCCATGGACGGCGACGTCTCCCCGGCCTCCGCGATATTCGATCTCGCGGAGAAGTACCAGGCGCTGACCTTCCTCGACGAGACCCACTCCATCGGCGTCCGAGGCGCCACCGGCGCGGGTCTGAGCGAGGAGCTCGACGACCACCGGGCGACCTTCGTCCAGGGCGTCTTCGGCAAGGCGATCGGTACCGTCGGCGGCTACGTGGCCGGCCCCGACGCCGCGTTGGACTACGTACGCTCGCACGCCCCCGGCTTCATCTTCACCACGGCGATGCCGCAGGCCGCCATGGACGCCACCCTGCGCAGCCTGGAGCTCGTCCAGGCGGGGACCGGGATGCGCGCCGAGCTGAACCGCAAGACCGCGCTGATGAAGGCCGAACTGCGCAGCAGGGACATCGACTTCATCGACGCGGACAGCCACCTGGTGCCGGTGATGGTGCCCGGCGGCGAGCGCGTGCGCCGGGTGTCCCGCGCCCTGCTGGAGAAGCACGACATCTACGTCCAGCCCATCAACTTCCCCTCGGTGGCCCGCGGCGGCGAGCGCTTCCGCGTCACCGTCGGCCCGTTCCGCACGGAGGCGCAGATCACGCACTTCGCCGCCTCCATGCAGCAGTGCCTGCACGAGAACTGACGCGGCAACCACTCACACGAACCATTCACACGAACCACTCGCACGCAAGACGGAGGAACCGTGAACGTCAACGAGATCACCCCCTTCATCGGCCTGGAGCTGAGCGATGCCAGCTACGAGGACCTGGTACGCCCGGAGGTATGGGAGCAGCTCGTCCAGGGAGTCCAGGAGCGCGAGCTGGTGGTGGTCCGCGGCATCGAGCTGACGCCGCAGCAGCAGATCGACCTGGCCGCCCGGCTGGGCGAGCCGGTGCCGTTCCTGATCAGCAAGTACCGCCACCCCGAGTTCGAGCAGATCATGATCTCCTCGAACGAGATGAAGGACGAGAAGCCGATCGGCGTCGCCCGGGTGGGCAACTTCTGGCACCAGGACTCGTCCTTCGTGGCCGACCCCGCGCCCTACACCATGCTGCACGGCGTCAACGTGCCCGGCACCAGCGGCCACACCAAGTTCGCCAACGCCGCCGACGTCTACGACCGCATGCCCGAGGAGTGGAAGGCCAAGCTGTCCGACCGGATCGGCCTGCACACGGTCGGCAAGCGGCTGCGCATCCGCCAGGAGCACGTGGGCCTGTCGGTGGCGGAGTTCAAGGCCCTGATCGACATCGAGCACCCCAAGGTCGAGCACCCGGTGGTCTGCAAGGACGAGTACACCGGCCGTGAGTACGTCTACGGCTCCCGCGAGTACATGGACTCGGTGCTGGGCTTCGACCCGAACGAGAACGAGGCCTTCTTCACCATGCTCGACGGCCTCATCCACGACGAGACCCACGTCTACACCCACAAGTGGACCCCGAACGACCTGGTCATCTGGAAGACCCGGACCACGTACCACATCGCCACCGAGGTCGAGCCGGGCGCCTCGCGCACCGTGCACCGCGTCAGCATCGAAACCCGGCGGCCGTGAGCGGCATCGTCGACTTCGGGATCGGCTACCCCGGAGGGCAGGTGAGCGTGGCGGGCATGCACGCCTCCTCCGGGGTACCGACCGCCGACATCCTGAAGATCACGCATGCCGAGCGGTTCCCGGCGCTGGACGAGCACGAGCTCTCCTGGCAGATGGCCCTGCGGGCCGCCCGCGAGGTGCTCTACCGGAACACGGTCGAGCCGTCGGACATCCGCTACGTCGTCTACGCCGGCTCGGGGGAGTGGGACATCCCGTTCTGGTCCCCGGCCGCCAAGGTGGCGCACGGGCTGGGGATCGAGTGGGCGCACTGCTTCGAGGTCTCCAACTTCTGCAACGGCGGGATGACCGCCCTGAAGATCGCCGGCGACAAGCTCGAACTGCGCGGCACGGGCCACGCGCTGGTCCTGGTCGCCGACCAGCTCTCGCGCATGGTCGACTACTCGGACCCGCAGTCCAAGGCGCTGTTCAACTTCGGTGACGCGGCGGCGGCCGTGCTGGTCGCCCCGGGCTCCCGGGGCCCGTTCCTGCTGCTCCACTCGGCGATGCGCACCGACCCCGGCTGGTCGGACTACTACGCCGGGGAGTACGAGGAAGGCCGGGTCCGCATCCGCCGAGGGGCCCACCGCAAGGGGCTGGCCGAGGCGTACGTGCGGAACTTCACCGACCTGATCGAGGAGACGCTCGACGGGCTCGGCCGGAAGCTGTCCGAGGTCGCCTACCTCCTGATCAACCAGGGCGACCGGGACATGCACGAGCGGCTGCTGCGCGAGCTCGACTTCCCGGCAGAGAAGAGCGTCTTCAACTACTCCCGGCTCGGCCACATGGGCGGGGCCGACACGCTGATCGCCCTCCAGCAGCTGCGCGTCCAGGGGCTGCTGCGGCCGGGCGACCTGCTCCTGCTGGCCACCAGCGCCATGGGCTTCACCTGGGGAATCACCGCATTGGAGTTCCAAGGATGAAAATCCTCGTCGTACATCAGGTCCCCTACCGGAAGATCGACTACCGGCTCGGCATCGACCACGCCGAGCACGAGGTCACCTACATCGGCCACCCGCACCGCATGGCCGACCTCCCCGCCGACCTGCCCGCGCGGCGGATCGAGCTCGACGCGGACGAGGATCTCGTTGAGGGCGTCACCCGGCGCACCTCGCGGGCCGACGGCTACCAGAAGGTCCTCTCGCTCTCCGAGTTCGGCATCCTGCAGGCCTGGCAGATCCGGCAGCACCTCGGGCTCGACGGCCCCTCGCTGGGACAGCTGGAGCGGGTCCGCGACAAGGTCGCCATGAAGGAGGCGCTGGCCGAGTCCGGGATCCGCTACCCGCGGTTCGTGGCCGCGCCGCCGTCCTGCCGGCCGCTGCCTTGGTCCGGGCGGACCGTCGTCAAGCCCCGGCAGGGCGCGTCGAGCGAGGGGGTGACCATCCACGACACCGCCCGCGAGGCCCTGGTGGCCTACCACCGCCTGGAGAACCCGAAGGACTACCAGTTGGAGGAGTACATCGAGGGCGCGATCCTGCACGCCGACGGACTGGTCGGCGAGGGTCGGCTGCTGGAGCTGGTGGTCAGCCGGTACGTCAACCGTCCGGTCGACTTCGCCGAGGGCGAGCCGCTCGGCTCGTACCAACTGCCTCAGGACGAGCGGCACTTCGCCTTTGCCGCCCAGGTGGTCGAGGCGCTGGAGATCGCCGAGGGCGCGATCCACCTGGAGATGTTCGAGACCGAGGAGGGCGAGCTGGTCTTCCTGGAGGTCGCCAACCGGATGGGCGGCGCCGGAGTCCTGCAGGCCCACCTGGGCCACACCGGCGTCCACCTTCCGGCGCACGAGATCGCCATCCGACTGGGCCTGCCCCGGCCCGAGCCGGTCCCCTCGACCGGCCGCTACCACGGCTGGCTCTGCTTCCCGGGGCACCACCTGGGCGCGGACGCGGAGCACCGCATCGAGATCCCGGAGCACCTGCGCACGCACCCGGCGGTGGACGTCCTGCACACCCTCGCCCCCGGGGCGCCGCTGCCGGACCACATCACCTACCAGGAGTGGCTGGTGCCGGTGTTCATCGAGGCCTCCTCGGCGGACTCCGCCGAGCTCGGCAGCTTCCTGACCGAGTGCGCCCGGGCCATCCGCGTCGGAACCGCGACGCCCGCTGCGCCGGTGACGCCGGCAGCACCCGTGACGCCTGCAACGCCCGCAGCGCCTGCGCTGCTCACGGCCACCATCCCCGCTCCCGCCCTCGCCCCCGACGTACCGGCCTTGTCCCGCGCCTGAGTTCGCGGTCCAGCCAGGAGACCAACGATGCGATACTTCCCGACCGACCTGCTCCTCGCGGTGGAGCACGCCGAGTGCGACCTCGCCGCCGTACCCGACTCGGCGCTCGCCCGACTGCTCGACGGGGCAGGGCTGACCGGCCTGTCCCGGTTCTTCGACAGCGTGCAACTCGGTGCAGGACTGGACGAGTTGTTCGGCGGTCTCAGCCAGTACCCCTGGCAGAGCGTGGTCGACGGCAACGACGTCTACGAGCTCACGCCGGTGGGCACCGTGGTGCTGGACGACCACCGTGCCGGCAACACCCTGCGCGGCCTGCTGCTCGGCTGGGCGACCGGCAACAAGGTGGTCATCCGGACCGAACGAGCCGACTTCTGGCGTGAGTTGGTGGCGCTGCTGCGCCGCGCCGAGGTGCCGCTGCCCGAGGCCGAGATCCTCGGCCCGCAGGCGGACGTCGCCGGATCGCCGGTCCGGGTCCCCGACCTGCTGCCGGTCCTTCCCGGCAACGCGACGCTGCCGGGCTGGTTCGACGCCGAGCTGTACGCGACCGACGAGACGGCCGCGACCGTAGAGCCCGCCGGTGCGACCGTGCTGCGCACCCGGCTGACCGGCGAACTCGCTGGAGCCGCCGAATCCGCCGTGCAGGACGACCCGCTGGCCGCGACCGTCCTGATCGGGGACTGCCGCGCCGAGTGGACCCACGGGCTCAGCCACCGTGTGTACTGGCGTGGGACCACCCTCTCGGCCGCCCGCGGCATGGACGCCGAGGAGCAGCAGCCGCGGCTGGACGCGAAGCTCCGCTACCTGGTCCAGCAGGCGCGGCACACGCCCTACTACCGCGATCTGCCCCGGGTCGGCGGCCTGTCCGAGCTGGGCTCCCTGCCGATCCTGGACAAGGCGGCCCTGGACGCGCACTCGCTGCCGACCAGCCGTGACCTGTCCAGCCCCGGCCCGCGCACCGGCGAGGTGCTGCGCAGCGGCGCGAGCAGCGGAGCCCCGCGCTACATCGCGTACTCCCGCACCGACTGGGAGAACATGATCCGCGAAGCGGCCCCGCTGTTCTACGCGATGGGCCTGGCGCCCGGCGACCGTCTGATCAACACGCTGTACGGCGGCGGTCTGTACGGCGGTCTGAGCACCACGCTGTGCGAGCTCTCCCGGATGCCGCTGGAGTGCTACTCGACCGCTCAGAACGTCTCCGTGGACGACATTCTGATGCTCTGTCAGTCCTTCTCGGCCAACGCGCTGCTCGGCCTGCCGGTGCTGATCATGCCGCTGCTGCGCGAGGCCAAGGCGCGCCGGCCCCAGCTGCGGATCCAGAAGGTCCTCTACGGCGGCACGGCGATGTCGGAGTCCGACAAGAGCTGGCTGCGCGAGCAGCTCGGCACCGAGGTCATCACCAGCGTCCTGGCGGCCAACGACGGCGCACAGCTGGGCTACCAGTGCGATGCGCTCGGCGGCACCCTGCACCACGTCAACCCCGACTACAACCTGATCGAGGTGGTGGACGAGAACGGCGCCCCGGTGGCGCCCGGCGAGTGCGGCGAGCTGCTGATCACCACCTTGCAGAAGTTCGAGGGGCCGCTGATCCGCTACCGGATCGGCGACCTGGGCCGGATCGTCGAGCAGGACTGCGCGTGCGGCGTCTCCGGCCAGGTGCTGGAGTACCTCGGCCGGGCCGACGGTCTGATCAAGGTCAAGGGCGCCACGGTGACCCACACCGAGGTGGTCGAGTCCCTCGCCCGGTACCAGCCGTCCCAGGTGCAGCTGGTGGTCGAGTCGAACGAAGGCCGGGAGAGCATCGCGATCCGGATCGAGTCCTCGCAGCCGCTGGACGTCCGGGAGGTGCGCGAGCACCTGATGAGTGAGATCAAGACGCTGGACAGCGACCACCGCTTCGACGGCTCGCTGGACGTCTTCGAGTTCACGGTCGAGCACTGCCCGGAGGGCGGGATCGAGCGGAACGCCGTTAGCGGCAAGATCAAGACCGTCATCGACCGCCGGCTGGTGACGGCATGAGCGGCGGCATCGACGGCGGCGGGCGTCCCTATCTCCGCCATCCGCACCTCGCGCGGAACCTGCTCACCTTCGTCGCCGACGACGACGTCTGGCTGGCCGACCTGGACGCGGCGGCGACCGGCCGCGCCCAGGCCCGACGGCTCACCTCGGACCGGGTGCCGGTCCAGCACCCCCGGTTGAGTCCGGACGCCCGCCGGGTGGCCTGGACCTCGACCCGCGACAGCGGCGGGGGCGCAGGGCAGACGGCCCGCCGTGAGGCGTACGCCGCGTCGGTGGACGGCGGTGCGGTCACCCGGCTGACGTACTGGGGCGACACCCTGACCGCGGTCCGCGGCTGGCTGTCGGCCTCCGAGGTCCTGGTGCTCGGCCGCCCGAGTCAGCACCCGACGATGCGGACCTGGGCGTACGCCGTACCGCTGGACGCCCCTGCCCGGCGGCTTCCGTACGGCCCCGCCGGGGACCTCGCCCTCGCCGCCGACGGCGCGGCACTGGTCGGCACCCCGCTGTACCGGGAGCCGGCCTGGTGGAAGCGGTACCGCGGCGGGATGGGCGGCCGGATCTGGCAGGCACCGCAGGGCCGGGTGTCGCAGAGTCAGGCTCCGCAGGGTCAGGCACCCGAGAGTCAGGCTCAGCAGGGCGGGGAGTTCGCCGAGTTCCTCGCCGAGGTGGGTCCGCACCTGGTCAACCCGATGTGGGTGGGCGATCGCGTCGCCTTCCTCTCCGACCACGAAGGCGTGGGCGCCCTCTACTCGACCTCCCGCGACGGCTCCGACCTGCGCCGCCACACGGACCACGGCGGGCACTACGCCAGGCACGCCACCACCGACGGAACCCGGGTCGTCTACCAGTGCGCGGGCGAGCTCTGGCTGCTCGAATCCCTCGGATCGCCGGAGTCCGTGCCGGTGCGGTTGGACGTGGTGCTGGACGGCACCCCGTCGGGACGCGAGCCGCGCACGGTCACCGCACAGGACGCGCTGGAGGGCTTCTCCCTGGACGCCACCGGCGGGACGGTCATCGCGACGGTCCGCGGCAGCGTCCAGCGCGTTCCGGTCGGCGACGCCCCAGCTCACGAGCTGCTGGCGGCCCCAGGGGTCCGCGGCCGGCTGGCGGTCGAGCTCCCGGACGCGACGGCGGTCCTCTGCGTCACCGACGCGGGCGGCGAGGACGGGCTGGAGCTGCTGCCGGTGTTCGGTGCGGCGCCCGTCGGGCAGCTGAACACGCAGCCGCAGCCGCAGCCGCAGCCGCAGCCGCAGCAGCCGCGACGGCTGGCGGTCGGGGAGCTCGGCCGGGTCCAGGAGCTGACGGTCGCCCCGGACGGGCGGCACTGCGCCGTGGCCGCCGACGACGGCCGGGTGCTGCTGGTGGAGTTCGGATCCGGAACCGTGACCGAGCTCGCGTCCACCGCCAACGGCGCGCCCGCCGGGCTGGTCTTCTCCCCGGACTCGGCCCTGCTGGCCTGGTCGCAACTCTGGTCCCCGTCCGACGGCTCCACGCCCGCGAACGGATCGTCCGTCCGGCTGGCTCGCGTGGGCGACCGTCGGATCTTCGAGGTCACCGGCGACCGCTTCAACGACACCTGCCCCGCGTTCACCCAGGACGGCCTCCACCTCGCCTTCCTGTCCAACCGCACCTTCGACCCCCACTACGACGCGCAGCAGTTCGACATGGCATTCCTGCCGACGGTGCGGCCCTACCTGGCGACGCTCTCCGCCGACACCCTGTCACCGTTCGGCCCCGGGCCCGCCGAAGGCACGGTCACGGCTCCTGCCCTTGACCCTGCCATGGACCTGGAGCTCGACCTGGAGGGAATGGCCGACCGCGTGGTGGCCTTCCCGGTGGCCGCCGGCGACCTCGCCCAACTGCGCGCCGTGCGCGGCGGCGTGGTCTGGACGGAGACGACGGGCGGCGCGGGCAACCTCGGCGAGTCGACGGCGGGCTCGGGAACGCCAGGACGGCGTACCGCGCTGGCCCGTTTCGATCTCTCCTGGGGCGTCGCGACCGTGGTGCACGAGGATGTCGACGCCTACGCGGTCTCGGCCGACGGCAGCCGGATCGCCGTCCGGTCGGGCCCGAGCCTGGCCATGCTGGACCTGACCGGCCAGGCGCAGGCCGAGGTGCCGCTCGACCAGGTGCGGGTGACCTGCGACCCGGTCGCCGAGTGGCGCCAGATGTACGACGAGGCCTCGCGCCTGATGCGCGACAACTTCTGGAGCGCCGACCTGTGCGGGGTGGACTGGGCGGCGGAGCGTGAGCGATACCGGCCGCTGCTGGACCGGCTCGGCTCGTACGACGACTTCGTGGACCTGCTGTGGGAGCTGCACGGCGCACTCGGTGCCTCGCACGCCTACGTACTTCCCAGACCGGAGGTCGCCCCGACAGCCCCGGTGGCCCTGTCAGCCCCGTCAGCCCCGACGCGCCACGTCGGGGCTCCGGCCTTCCTGGGCGCCGACCTGTCCGCGCACGGGGACGGCACCTGGCGGATCGACCGGCTGCTGCCCGGCGAGTCCTCCGTCGCCGCCGCGCGCTCCCCGCTGCTGGCACCGGGTCTGCGGGTGCAGCCGGGCGAGCGGATCGCGGAGGTCGACGGCCGCCCGGTCGACCCGCACCGGGGGCCTGCTCCGCAGCTGCTCGGGAAGGCCGACCAACCGGTCGAACTGACGCTCCGTGGCGCGAACGGGGACCGGCGGATCGTCGTGCTCCCGACCGGCAGTGAGGCCGTCCTGCGCTACCACGACCTGATCCGCACGCGTCGCGCCGAGGTGCGCAGGCTGTCCGGCGGCCGGTTGGGATACCTGCACATACCGGACATGATGTCCCGAGGCTGGGCCGAGTTCCATCGCGACCTGCGCGCGGAACTCGCCTGCGAGGGACTGGTCGTGGACTTCCGGGAGAACAGCGGCGGACATATCTCGCCGCTGGTCGTCGAGCGGCTGACCCGCCGCGTCATCGGCTGGGACGTCTCCCGCAGGGGGACGCCGGCCAGCTATCCCTCGGGTTCACCGCTCGGGCCGGTGGTCGTGCTCGCCGACGAACAGACCGGCTCCGACGGCGAGATGGCCGTCCACGCGCTCCAGGCCGCTCACGGCCTCACCGTCGTCGGCGTGCGCACCTGGGGCGGGGTGTACGGGATGGACGATCCGATCACCCTGGTGGACGGGACGCGGGTGACCCATCCGAAGCACGCCTTCTGGTTCGAGGGCCCCGGCTTCGCGCTGGAGGGCGACGGCGTAACGCCGGACCTGGAGGTCGGCATCACCCCGCAGGACTGGGCGGCCGGAAGGGACCCCCAGCTCGAAGCCGCAGTGGGAAGGGCCCTGGCCGACCTGAAGGACGGTCGTTCCGCGAGCCCGTCCGCGCCGACGGGCCGTGCCGACGAAGGGGGAACCGGGCGGGATCGAAACGGGAGCGCCCGATGAGAGCTTGCTCCCGAAAGAACACAGACGAGCCGACAGACGCCCCGGAAGGTCCGCAGACATGACGATCGAAGCAGTCGAGCAGGCGCAGCAGGAACAGGTGCAGGAACCCGTACGGGAGGAACCCGTCCAGGCGCAGGAACCCGTACAGGAGCAGGCGCACGAGACTCCCGGGGCGGTAAGCCTCTGGCGCCACCGGGACTTCATGCTGCTGTGGGGCGGGCAGACGATCAGCGACATCGGCTCCAGCGTCACGCAGTTGACGCTGCCGCTCGTCGCCGTCCTGGTGCTGCACGCGACGACCTTCCAGGTCGGCCTGCTCACCGCGGCCTCCACACTGGCCTTCCTCCTGGTCGCGCTGCCGGCCGGCCCGATCGTCGACCGGGCGGCGAAGCACCGCCTGATGATGTGGTGCGACCTGGGCCGCATGGTGCTGACGGCCTCGATCCCGATCGGCGCCGCCACCGGGCTGCTGACCCTGGGGCAGCTCTACGTCGTGGCCCTGGCCACCGGCGTGCTGAGCGTCTTCTTCGCCATCGCCTATCAGAGCTACCTGCCGGTTCTGGTCGGCAAGAACGAACTGGTGGACGCCAACGGCAAGTTGGGCACGACGCAGTCCTTCGCCCAGCTGGTCGGTCCCAGCCTGGGCGGCCTGCTGGTCTCCCTGGTCGGCGCGGCGCGGGCCATCGTCACCGACGCCGGCTCGTTCGCGATCTCCGCGCTGAGCCTGTTCCTGATCCGTACCCCCGAGGAGAAGCCGACCCCGGTCACCGGCGAGAAGCGCAACCTGCGGGCGGAGATCATCGAGGGCCTGCGCTTCGTCGTGGGGCACCCCATCCTGCGCAAGGTGGTCGCCTCCACCGCCGTCTCCAACTTCTTCGGCTCCATCACCATGGCGCTGCAGATGGTCTTCCTGGTGCGTGTCCTGCACGCCGCGCCGTGGGTCATCGGCCTGGTCATGGCGGGCTCGGCGGTCGGCGGCCTGATCGGCGGTCTGGTCGCCAACCGCCTCGGCAAGGCGATCGGAACGGCCCGACTGATCTGGGTCCCCGCGCTGCTCTTCGGCTGGACCGGTCTGCTCATCCCGCTGGCCCAGCCCGGCTGGTCCACCATCCTGGTCGCGGTCGGGTTCACGCTGCTGATGGTCATCGGGGTGCTCTACAACACCTCGCAGGTCTCCTACCGGCAGACCATCTGCCCGCCGGCCCTGCTCGGCCGGATGAACGCCTCGGTGCGCTGGATCATGTGGGGCACCATGCCCCTGGGCGCCGCGCTCGGCGGCGTGCTCGGCACCTACTTCGGCGTCCGGCCGGTGATGACGGTCGCCGCCCTCGGCGACTGGGCGGCCGTGCTGTTCGTGGTCTTCTCCCCGCTGCGCAAGCTCCGGGACGTGCCCGAGGCGTGACTCTCCCGGTGGTCCACGACGGGCCGGCGTCTGCACACCGTCATGCAGACGCCGGCCCTTCGTGCATGCGCGGACCCGACGTGCGGACGCTGTCGTCCGGCCGCCGGTCAGTCGTGCAGACGCGGGATCTCGATGGCGGGGCACCGGTCCATCACCATCTCCAACCCGGCCGCGCGCGTGCGCTCGTAGGCGTCCTCGTCGACGACGCCGAGCTGGAACCAGACGGCCTTCGCGCCGACGGCAGCGGCCTCGTCGGCGACGGCCCCGGCAAGCGCGGAGTTCACGAAGACGTCGACGACGTCGACCGGGAACGGGATCTCCGCGAGGCTCGCGTAGCCCTGCTCGCCGTGCACGGTCTCGGCCTTGGGGTGCACCGGCACGACGCGCTTGCCGAACCGCTGCAGCACCTGGGCCACGCCGTACGCGGCCCGGTTCCGGTTGTTCGACAGCCCGACCACGGCCCAGGTGTCCCCGGACTCGGTCAGGATCCTGCGCACCGTCTCCGCGTCGCCGTCCATGCCGTCGCACTCCTGTCGTCCGTGAGCCTTCCACCCACGTCAACCAGAAGCGGCGCGGGCTATTCCCCCGGGCGCCCCAGCGCGCGGTAGGTCCAGCCCGCGGAGCGCCACTTGTGCGGGTCGAGGACGTTGCGGCCGTCGAGGATGCGGCGTTCGGCGACGAGGGGGCCCAGCTCGGCCGGGTCGAGGTCGCGGAATTCCTGCCACTCGGTCAGGTGGAGGACAACGTGGGCGCCGGTCGCGGCCTCGTGCGCGGTCGGCGCGAAGGAGAGGCCGGGGAAGAGCTTGCGGGCGTTGTCCATGGCCTTGGGGTCGTAGACGGTGACCTGGCCGCCCTGGAGTTGGATCTGGGCGGCGACGTTGAGCGCGGGGGAGTCGCGGACGTCGTCCGAGTTGGGCTTGAAGGCCGCGCCGAGAACGGCGATCCGCTGGCCCAGGAAGCCGCCGCCGAGCTGCTCGCGGGCCAGCTCGACCATCCGCGAGCGGCGGCGCATGTTGATCGAGTCGACCTCGCGGAGGAAGGTCAGCGCCTGGTCCGCGCCCAACTCGCCCGCGCGGGCCATGAAGGCGCGGATGTCCTTGGGCAGGCAGCCGCCGCCGAAGCCCAGGCCGGAGTTGAGGAACTTGCCGCCGATCCGCTCGTCGTAGGCGAGCGCCCCGGCCAGCTGGACCACGTCCGCGCCTGAGGCCTCGCAGACCTCGGCCATGGCGTTGATGAAGGAGATCTTGGTCGCCAGGAAGGAGTTGGCCGCGGCCTTGACCAGTTCCGAGGTGGCGAAGTCGGTCACCACCATCGGGACGCCCGCCTCCAGCAGCGGGGCGTAGACCTCGCGCAGCACCGCCTCGGCGCGCGGGCTGCGGGTGCCGACCACCAGGCGGTCCGGGTGCAGGGTGTCCTGCACGGCGTAACCCTCGCGCAGGAACTCCGGGTTCCAGGCCAGCTCGATGGTGTCGGCGATGTCGGCCGGTGCGCCGGACGCCATCCGCTCGGCCAGCCGGGCCGCGCTGCCGACCGGGACGGTCGACTTGCCGACGACCACCGCTCCCTCGCGCAGGTGCGGCGCGAGGGAGTCGAAGGCGGCCTCGACGTAGGACATGTCGCAGGCGAACTCGCCCTTGCGCTGCGGTGTGTTGGTGCAGACGAAGTGCACCTCACCGAAGGCGCCGGCCTCCGCCCAGTCGGTGGTGAACCGCAGCCGGCCCGAGACGACGTGCTTCTGCAGCAGTTCGTCGAGGCCCGGCTCGTACATCGGGGACCGCCCCTGGGAGAGCGTCGCGATCTTCTCCGGGACGATGTCCAGGCCCAGCACCTCATAGCCGAGCTCGGCCATACAGGCAGCGTGGGTCGCGCCCAGGTATCCGGTTCCGATGACGGTGATCCTCATGGCCCGGGACTCTACCCGGTCGGTGCTCCGGCCCGGTCGGGCGTGATGTCGGCCACCAGCGGAAGTTGTGCAGGTGCTGTGGGCTTGCGTCGTCCGAGCTGGTTGAAGAAGACATTCAGGGCGATCGCGACCAGGCAGCCCGCGCTGATCCCGGAGTTCATCACGGTCTGCACCAGCTGCGGGAAGTGGGCGTAGAAGGTGGGCGCGGCGATCGGCAGCACGCCGAAGCCGAGCGCGACGGCGACGGTGAGCAGGTTGCCGTTCTCCTCCAGCTTGGCGCCGGTCAGCGTCCGGACGCCGCTCGCGGTGACCGTGCCGAACAGCGCCAGCCCGGCGCCGCCGAGCACCGGCTGCGGCACCACGTTGACCAGGGCGCCGGCCACGGGGAAGAGGCCGAGCAGGATCAGGATCACGCCGCTGGTCGCCACCACGAACCGGCTGCGCACTCTGGTGAGCGCGATCAGCCCGATGTTCTGGGCGAAGGCGGTGGTCGCGAAGCCGTTGAGACAGGCCGCCAGCAGGGTCGCCGCGCCGTCGGCGCGCAGGCCGCCCTCGATGGTGCGGGCGTCGGCCGGGCGCTCCACGATCTCGCCGAGGGCGAGCAGGTCGGCAGTGCTCTCGGTCATCGAGACGAGCATCACGATCAGCATCGAGATGATCGCGCCCGCCTGGAAGGTCGGCGCCCCGAAGTGGAACGGCGACGGGACCGCGAAGACCGGGACGTGGCTGATCGCACCCAAGTTGCTCTTGCCCAGCGGGATCGCCAGGAGCGTTCCGGCGACCAGGCCGAGCAGGATCGAGATGGAGCCGAGGAACCCGCTGAGGAACCGGTTCAGGACCAGCACCACCGCCAGCGTCACGCCCGCCAGGGCGATGTTCGCCACCGAGCCGTAGTCGGGCGCGGAGGCGTTGCCGCCCTGGGCCCAGCCGGCCGCGACCGGGAAGAGGGACAACCCGATCAGCGTGATCACCGTGCCGCTGACCACGGGCGGGAAGAAGCGGTTCAGCTTGCCGAACCAGGGCGCGACGAAGAAGGTCGCCGCACCGGCGATCAGCAGCGCACCGTAGATGGCGGGCAGCGCCTGACCGGGATGGGACTGCTTCACGATCGACAGCATCGGGGCGACGCTGGCGAAGCTGATGCCGTTGACGAACGGCAGCCGGGAGCCGACCCGCCAGACGCCGAGCGTCTGCAGCAGCGTGGCCAGGCCAGAGGTGAGGAGAGCCGCGCCGATCAGCAGCGTGAGCTCGGTGCCCGAAAGCCCGCAGGCGGTGCCGACGATCAGGGGCGGGGCGACGACGCCCGCGTACATCGCCGCGATGTGCTGCAGTCCGTAGGCGACGAGTTTGGGTGGGGACAGGACTTCGTCGACGGGGTGGGGCGCGGGAGGAGCGGGATCGCCGGGAGAGGCGGGAGAGGCGGGAGAAGCAGGCACTCGGGACCTCCATGGGGGTGGCCAGGGCGAGGCAAAATTCCGCGATGTGGTATCCGCTTTTCGATTGAAGGAAAACGTAGGTGTGCCCAAGAGGCGCGTCAACAGAATGTGTCATCATTTGGATGATCGTCCAAGGGCATGGAAAAACACCGAACCCCCGGCCTCGGGCCGGGGGTTCGGGCAGGTCGGGCGCAGGTCGGGTCGGGTCAGGAGTGCGCGGTGCCACCGAGGTTGAGCGCGACGACGCCGACGATGATCAGTGCGATGCCGAGCACCTTCCACAGGTTCACGCCCTCGCCGAGGAAGACGAACCCGATGGCCGCGACCACGGCCGTGCCCGCACCCGACCAGATCGCGTACGCCGTGCTCGCCGGGATCTGCTTGAGTGCCTGGCTGAGCAGCGCGAACGAGGCCACGTAGCCGAGGATCACGACGATGCTCGGAAGCAGCCGGGTGAACCCGTAGGTGTACTTCAGGGAGACGGTGGCGCAGATCTCCGAGCTGATGGCGAGAGCCAGGAACAGTGCAGGCATGATCGGAAACTACCTCCCCGTCGGCGCCGGGCCTCAGGCGGCGGCGGTGTCGTCCAGCAGACGCTGCAGCAGCGCCAGGTCGACGTCGAGCAGGCTGCGCACCACGGCGCGCCCTGGGGCGGGGAGGATCGGCGTCAGCGACGGCACGGCGACGACGGCCACCCCGGCGGCCTCGGCGGAGGCGACGCCGGTGGGGGTGTCCTCCACGGCGATGCAGGAGTCCGGCGTGGCGCCGAGCGCGCTCACGGCGGCGAGGTAGGGGTCCGGCGCGGGCTTGGTCAGCGGCGTCTCCCCGGCGGCGAACGACGTCACGAAGCGACGCCGCCCGAGCGCGTCCAGCACGAGGTCCACGACGTGCCGCGGCGAGGCGGAGACCAGCGCGGTGGCGATGCCCGCGTCCGCGAGCCCGTCCAGCAGCTCCAGCGCGCCGGGCAGCGGGACGACCTGCTGCGCGACCAGCTCGACAAAGCGGTGGTCCAGCCCACTGGCGATCGACGCCTCGCTGCGCGTGCCGTTGCTCGCACGGAAGAGGTACGCGGCGGTGTGCGCGACGGCCTGGCCGAGCACGTCGGGGACGTCGTCGTCTCCCAATGTCAGCCCGAGCGTCCGTGCCTCGTCCGCTGCCGCTTGCCACCACAGCCCTTCGGTGTCGACGAGGGTCCCGTCCATGTCAAACAGAACGGCCTGCAGGGTGGCGCGGCTGGGCACGAGGCTCCGCCTTTCGTATAGGGAGGATTGGGTTACAGATACGGGCAAAGGGGATGTTGCAACACCTCAGGGGCGCGGGGAACTGCGCGAGAACCACCCTGTGCGGATGGCCCTGCGCGTTCGGGCACTCACCGCCTCGGTGGCTTGCCGCACAGTTCTCCCTGCGCCCCTAAGGAAGTTGCAACTCAGCGGCGCGCGTCCACCAGGACGGCCCGCTCCGGCAGGCTCACGCTCACGCCCGTGCCCGCGGGCAGCCCCGCCGCGTCATGGGTGGAGAGGTCCGCCTTGACCGACGTGCCGTCGGGCAGCTGAATGGTGAGACGGGTGCTCGCGCCCAGGAACATGCTGGCGGTGATGATCGCGCCCTGCCCGCCGCCCGCAGTGACGACGACGTTCTCCGGGCGGATCAGCACGTCCGCGTCCCCGCGGACCTCGCCGCCGGCCTCCACGGGCAGCCGCTGGCCGAGGAGTTCGACGGTCTTGCCGTCGGCGTCCACGACACCGGGGATGCGGTTCATCGTGCCGACGAACTCCGCCACGAACGCCGTCGCGGGACGCGCGTACAGCTCGGCGGGGGTGTCGCACTGCTCCAGGCGGCCCGCGTGCATGACGGCGACGCGGTCGGCCATGGACAGCGCCTCCTCCTGGTCGTGCGTCACGAACAGCGTGGTGATGCCCAGTTCCTGCTGGAGGCGACGGATCTCCTCGCGCAGGTTCTCGCGGACCTTCGCGTCCAGCGCGGACAGCGGCTCGTCGAGCAGCAGCACGCGGGGGCGCAGGGCCAGGGCGCGCGCCAGCGCGATGCGCTGCTGCTGGCCGCCGGACAGCTGGTGCGGGTAGCGGTCGCCGTGGGTCGGCAGACCCACCAGCTCCAGCAGCTCGTCGGCGCGCTTGCGGCGCTCCGCCGCGCCGACCTTGCGCATCTTCAGGCCGAAGGCGACGTTGTCACGGGCGTTCAGGTGCGGGAAGAGGCTGTAGGACTGGAACACCATGCCCGCGTCACGGCGATGCGCGGGTATGCGGGTCACGTCCTCGCCGTCGACCAGGACCTGTCCGGAGTCCGGGGTCTCGAAGCCCGCCAGCATCCGCAGCGCGGTCGTCTTGCCGCAGCCGGAGGGGCCGAGCAGGGCCACCAACTCGCCCGGGTTGACGGTCAGGTCGAGGCCGTCGAGCGCGGTGGTCGCACCGAAGGTGCGGCGCAGGCCGACGAACCGGACCGTCGCGCCCGTGGAGTTGCCGGCGCTGTCAGTGGCGGGTGCTTTGCTGGAAACCGAAGTGGCAGCAGTGCCGTCCGTCGGCCCCGCAGGGGACGGCACGGCAGCGACGGACGTCGCGGGCGCGGGGTCGGTGGTCATGGACACTCCTGAAACTCCTCGGAGGCGAAGCTGGGGCGGTGGTGCAAGCTCGGTGGGGGTGCGGTGCTGGTCGGTTGTGCGCGTTCGTCAGTTGTTCTCGTTCGCGCCGGCCTTGCGGCGACCGCCACCGGCGGAGAGCACGAGCAGCAGCAGCCAGGTGAGCAGCAGGCTGACGATGGAGACGGCCACGGTCACCGGGCCCTGCCCGGCGCTGTTGCCGTTGACGATCCAGACCGCGAACGGCACGTAGCCGAGGATCGAGGCCACGGTGAACTCGCCGAGCACCAGCGCCAGGGTGATGAACGCGGTGTTCAGCAGGGAGGTGCGCATGTTCGGCAGGATCACGGTGACGATCGCGCGGGCCCGGCTCGCGCCGTTGTTTTGCGCGGCCTCCAGCAGCGTGCGGACGTCCAGGGCGCGCACCCCGGCGTCCAGCGTGCGGTAGGCCAGCGGCAGCGCCATGACCACGTACGCGAGCAGCAGCACCACAGGGAAGTTGGCGCTCTGCGCGAGCACGAACGTCTTGTAGAACGGCGTCGGCATCAGGTTGTCGTTGCACCAGCGCAGCACGGCCGTGATGCCTGCGGTCAGCGCGATCGACGGGACCACCAGCGGCAGGGTGCAGGTCAACTCGACGACGGTGCGCAGCCTCGGGCTGCCCAGCCGGACGGCGACCACGGTCGGCACCAGCAGCAGGTAGACCAGCACGATGGTGCCGGCCGCCAGCAGCAGCGAGAGCTGCAGCGCGGGCCAGAGGCCGGGAACGCTGAAGATCTGCTTGTAGGCGTCGAGGCTGAAGCCCGAGGGGGAGTTGTCGACGGTGAACCAGAGCGTCGAGACCATCGGGGTGAGGAAGTACAGCCCCGCGATCAGCAGCACCGCGGCGCGTCCGAAGCGGATGCGGCCGAGCCGGGCCAGCACGCCCGGTCGCGGGCGGCCCGGGGTGCGGGCGTCGCCTGCGCCGACCGGGCCGGTCTGGGTCGACGGGGCGGGGACGGTCACACCAGCCATCGGGCACTCCGGCGTTGCAGGGGGAGGTAGATGACCATGACCAGGGTGGCGATGACCACCATGTCCAGGCTCATGGCCAGGGCCACGTTGGTGGCGTCGGCCGACACGTTGCCGTTGAGCGCGGTGGCGATCTGCAGCGTGATCAGCGGGACGCTCGCGCCGACCATGGCCGCGGCGGTCGCGTAGGCGGCGAAGGCCGAGCCGAAGAGCAGCACGAACCCGCCGAGCAGCGAGGGGAAGAGCACCGGCAGCGCCACGTGACGCCAGTACTGCCAGGTCGTCGCGCCGTTGTTCTGCGCGGCCTCGCGCCACTGGCGGCGCAGGCCGTCCAGGGACGGGATGACGCTCAGCACCATCAGCGGGATCAGGAAGTAGAGGTAGACCATGGTCAGGCCGTTGAAGGAGTAGAGACTCCAGCCGTGCTGGTCCAGGTGCAGGTGGGTGGTCAGCACACCGGCGTTGCCCAGCGTGGAGATGAACGCGAAGGCCAGCGGCACGCCACCGAAGTTGGCGAGCACGCCGGAGGCGCTCAGCACCGCGTGGCGCAGCAGCCGGAACCGCGAGGTGACCACGGCCTGCGCCAGCAGCAGCCCGAACACCACGCCGATCAGCGCGGCGAGCGCGGACAGCTTGACGCTGCCGATCAGCGCGTCGAGGTAGCCGCCCTGCAGCGAGGCGGACAGGTTGCCCATCGTGTACTGGCTGGGCTTGCCCGGGTTGTAGGTGGTGAACGCACCGTAGGCCATGGCCAGGGCGGGCACCCCGAAGGCCACGGCGACGAAGAGCAGCAGCGGAAGGACGGCGAACCGGCCCGCCGCCGCCTTGCGCAGGCGGCGGCGGACGGGCGTCGCGCTCAGGGGAGCGGTGCTCACCCGGCGATGGCCTTCGACCAGTTGGAGGCGACGACAGCCTTGGCGGCGGTGATCTGCGCCTGCGACGGGATCGGGGCGGTGCCGGAGACGGCGGGCAGCTTGGCGGCCAGCGAGGCGTTCAGGGTGCCGGCGCTCTTCATGGCGTCGAACAGGACCGGGCGGGCGAAGCCGCCGAGGAAGCCGTTCTGGCCGTCGGTGGAGTAGAGGAACTCCTCCCACAGGCGGGCAGCCGCCGGGTGCGGCGCCCACTTGTTGATGGCCTGGTTGTAGTAGGACGCGTACAGGCCGTCCGTCGGGACGTTGACCTGCCAGTTGATGCCCTTGGACTGGAACTCGGCGGCGTAGCCGGCGTTCAGGTAGTCCCAGTCGATGCTGATCGGGGTCTCGCCCGACTCGACGGTGGCCTGCGTCGACTGGACCGGGTTGAAGTTGCCGGACTTCTTCAGCTTGCCGAAGAAGTCGATGCCCGGCTGGATGTTGCTCAGCGAACCGCCGTTGGCCAGCGCCGCGGCGTAGACGCCGGAGAAGGCCGCGTTGGCCTGCGTCGGGTCACCGTTGAGCGCGACCATGCCCTTGTACTCGGGCTTGAGCAGGTCGGCGAAGGTCTTCGGGCACTCCTTGACCTTGCCGGCGTTGCAGCCGATGGAGATGTAGCCGCCGTAGTCGTTGAACCAGCTGCCGTCCGTGGCGGCCTGGCCGGCCGGGATCTCGGCGAAGTTGGCGACCTTGTACGGCGCGAACAGGCCCTGCTGCTGGCCGGTGAGGGCGAAGGCGCCACCGACGTCGACGACGTCGGGCGCGCGGTCCTGACTCTTGCGCGTGGTGATCGCGTTGATCTCGTCCTGGCTGGAGCCCTCGGGGTTCTCGTCGCTGATCTGGATGCCGTACTTCTTGGTGAACTCGGCCATCAGCGTGCCGTAGTTGGCCCAGTCGCTCGGCAGGGTGATCACGTTGAGGTGACCCTCCTGCTTCGCGGCGGCGATCAGCTGGTTCATCCCACCGAAGTCCGAGACGGAGGTGGCGGTGGAGGCCTTGGCCGAGTCAGAGGAGGACCCGCTGCCGCCGTTGACGGAGGCTGCGGAACCACAGGCGGTGAGCGCGAGGGCTGAGGCGACCAGTACGCCGGTAAGCGCGGCGGCCCGGGCAGGGGTGGAGGTCACGTTGGGCTCCTGAGGGGGCGTCAGTTGCTAATCACTTGTCCGAACAAGTCGATGACAGTACGCCCGAGCTTGGTGACTGGATGGTTAACAGGACATCAACGCCCGCATGCCATTGCCCATCGGATTCCTCTGCTCTGGATGGGCATTTCGCTGGTCGCGCACGTAACGGTACGATCACGCCGCCGGCCCGAATACGACGGCAGTAGATTGACGGGTCGAACGAGGACGGACTGAGGAGCGCACTGTGGCAGCACGGCACGAGGAGATTGCCGACGCGCTGCGGCAGGCCATCGATCTCGGGGAGTACCCGGTGGGCGGCATGCTGCCCACCGAGACGGAGCTCTCCGCCCGCTACGCCGTCTCACGCGGCACGGTCCGCCAGGCCGTCGCGGCGCTGACCGCGGAGGGCCGGATCGGCTCCCGCCAGGGCGCCCGCCGGGTGGTTCTGGGCAGCCGCCGCAGCCAGAGCTTCGCCGAACTCCGCAGCTTCGCCCAGTGGGCGAAGGCGATGGGGCACACGGCCACCGGCCGGGTCATCCACCAGTTCCGCCGCCCGGCCACGGTCGAGGACGCCCAGCGACTCCAGATCGCGCCGGGCGAGGAGGTCCTCCAGGTGCTGCGCGTGCGCGGACTCGACGGTGAGCCGGTGCTGTTGGAGCGCAACGTCTACGCGCAGTGGATGGCCGACGCGGTGGAGCGGCTCCCCGCCGAGTGCGAGTCCGTGGTCCAGGCGCTCTACGACGACATAGGGATGATCTTCGCCTACGGTGAGCACGTCATCGACGCGGTCGCAGCCGGCGCGGAGGACGCCCGCCTGCTCGACATCCGTCGCGGCAGCCCGCTGCTGCGCATCCGCCGCATGACGACGACCCCGGCGGGCCGCCCCATCGAGTGGTCCGACGACCGCTACGTCTCCGGCACGGTCAGCTTCGCGGTGGCCAACTCCATCGGCTCCAACCCCCTGGCGCGCCAGTCGGGCCAGAGCTGACCCGACGACAACAGTCTTTGCAGATGGGTCAGTTGCAACAGGCAGGGGCGCGGGGAACTGCGCGAGAAGCCACTGATGAGCGGATGGCCCTGCTCGTTCGGTGCTCTACCTGCGTGGGTGGCTTGTCGCGCCCGCGCGGCGGAGCCGCATATCAGCAGAGCCCCGCGCCCCTGGATAGTGCAACAACCTGGGCAGGCAGAAAGGCTTAGGTTAGCCTTACTTGCCGCAGGCGCCTTCCGCTCTGCGTCGTGCTGCCGTCGGGAGGGCCCGCATGTCCACGACCGAGATCACCCTGCTGGGTGCCGTCGCCGGGTTCACCATCTACCTCGGTCTCCCCGTCGGACGACTCAAAGCTCCCCTCCCGCGGACGCGGGCCCTGCTCAACGCCGTGGCCATCGGCATTCTGGTCTTCCTGCTCTGGGACGTGCTGACCCACGCGTGGGACCCGATCGACAGCGCCCTCGGCGACCACCACTACGCCTCGGCGACCGGCAACGGCCTGGTCTTCTTCGGCTGCTTCGGTGTCGGCCTGATGGGCCTCGTCTACTTCGACCGGCTGATGGCCCGCAAGGCCACCGCCGCGGGCGGTCCCGCCGACGGCGGAAGCACGCGGTCGCGCTTCGACATGCTGGCGCTGATGATCGCCGTCGGCATCGGACTGCACAACTTCGCCGAGGGCCTTGCCATCGGCAACAGCGCCGCGTCCGGCCAGCTCCAGCTGGCGGTGCTGCTGATCATCGGCTTCGGTCTGCACAACGCGACCGAGGGCTTCGGCATCGTCGCCCCGCTGGCGGCGGAGGGCACCCGACCGAGCTGGGGCCGACTCGGCGTGCTCGGCCTGATCGGTGGCGGTCCGACCTTCCTCGGCACGCTCGTGGGGCAGTCGGTCGTCAACGACACACTCTCCATCGGCTTCCTGACCCTGGCGGCGGGCTCGATCCTCTACGTCGTGATCGAGCTGCTCGCGGTGGCCCGCAAGGCGGCCATGAAGGAGCTCGTCACCTGGGGCATCCTCGGGGGCGTGATCGCGGGCTTCGTCACCGACGCCGTCGTCACCGCGGCAGGGGCCTGAAGCTTCCCCGCACGAGGTTGGTGACGTCACAGGCAGGCGCTGTACGGTGGGCCCACTATGGACCACACGCCCTACCCCGCCGTCTCCGTGATCATGCCCGTGCTCGACGAGTCCCGGCACCTGCGCACCGCCGTGGAGCGGATTCTCGAGCAGGAGTACCCCGGTGACGTCGAGGTCGTGATCGCGCTCGGGCCCTCGAAGGACAACACCGACGAGATCGCCGCCGCGCTGGTCGCCGAGACCGCGGGCACCTCCCGCGAGGTCCGCACCGTCCCCAACCCGACCGGTCGCACCCCCGCCGGGCTCAACGCGGCGATCGAGGGTTCGCGCTTCCCGATCGTGGTCCGCGTGGACGGGCACGGCCTGCTCACCCCCGGCTACATCGCCACCGCCGTCCGACTGCTCCACGAGAAGGACGCGGCCAACGTCGGCGGGATCATGAACGCCGAGGGCGAGACCGAGTGGGAGAAGGCGGTCGCCGCCGCGATGACCTCCCGGATCGGCGTCGGCAACGCCGCCTTCCACACCGGTGGCGAGGCCGCTCCGGCCGACACGGTCTACCTGGGTGTGTTCCGGCGCAAGGTGCTGGAGCAACAGGGCGGCTACAACGTGGAGTTCATAAGGGCCCAGGACTGGGAGCTCAACTACCGCATCCGGCAGGCCGGTGGGCTGATCTGGTTCACCCCGGACCTCAAGGTCACCTACCGTCCGCGTCCGAGCGTCCGCGCCCTGGCCAAGCAGTACAAGGACTACGGGCGTTGGCGTCGCGTGGTCACCCGCTACCACCGCGGCTCGGTCAACCTCCGCTACCTCGCGCCGCCGGCGGCCCTGCTCGGCTGCGCAGTCGGCCTGGTCGCCGGGGTCGCGCTGACGCCGGTCGCGTTCGTGCTGCCGGGCGGCTACGCGGCGGCGATCCTGCTCGGCTCGGTCAAGGAAGGCCGCGGCCTGTCCGCCTCCGCCCGCGCCCAACTGCCGGTCGCCCTGGCCACCATGCACATGTCCTGGGGTTGGGGCTTCCTCACCAGCCCGCGCTCGCTGGCGAACCGCGTCATCGCGAGCACGGCCGCGCAGCACGACTGAGCCTGCCGCTCGGCAGGTTCAGCACGCTCAGGCTCCGCACGCTCGGCCTCAGCAGGCCGTGAACTCCTTGCCGACGCCGTGGAAGTCCGCGCCGAGCGTCAGCACCATCGGGTCACGCAGCCCCGTCGACGTCCCGTTCCCGTGCAGGGACGCGACGGGCAGACCCAGCGCGGCGACCAGCGTGCGCGCCTGGTCGACGTGGTTCGGCGCGTAGACGAGCGAGGTCAGCGGCTGGTTGTGCGGTGCCGGGCCGCCGTTGCTGGTACGCAGGAACTTCGCGGTGTTCTGCATCCAGCTGAGCACGGCCTCCGCCTGTCCGAACGTGCCGCTGCCGTTCAGGACGGTCACCCGGACGTTGATCGGCTGCGCCTTGGACCCCGTGTGCGCGAACGCCGCGTCGGCGGGCTCCGGCGTGCAGGTGGGCGACGGTGCGGCGGTTGGGCTGCTTGCCCGAGTCGCCGCCGCGGTCCCGCTCGCGTCGATGGCGGCTGCGGCGTTGGGCTTGCCGGCACCGTGCAGCAGCAGGAAGCCGCCGATCACCATCAGCGCCAGGAACCCGGCCGCAGCGGCCAGCCAGGGCCCGCCATGCGCGCCCCGACGGGACCCGGCGCGTCCTCCGGAGGCCCGTCTGGAGCGTGTGCGGGCGCGCGACGAGTCGGCTCGTCGGCCCTTGCCCCGCGTCCCCACGTCCCGCTCCGTTCCTGCCCAGCCCTGCTGCCCCGTGCCTGCGGCGCCCAGCGTAGCGGGAGGCACTGACGCAACCGGTGCCGAGACGGCACCCCTCACCCGCTGGAGTGACGCGGGCCTACGAGCCGGGCCTAAGACGCTGGGCCTACGACGCGGCGCAGATGTCCTGCGAGCCGGTACGCCCGGTGAAGGTCGCCGCGGGGGACGCGGGCGTCGCGGGCGACATGCCGTCCGCCGACGCGGGACTGGCCGGTGTGACGGAGACCGGTTGGTCGTTGCGCAGCTGCTCGAAGAGCTGGTTGGCGTCCGGCTGCTTGAACTGGTCGCGGTTGTGGTCGTACGCGTAGGGCTCGCGCGGCGCGGTCAGGAAGGTGGTCCGGTCCGACGGCATGTCGGAGAGGCTGGAGGCGAGGCCGTAGAGCTTGTCGAGCGAGTTCAGCCCCGGGTCGACGGTCAGCGCGGAGGTCGCGGCGTCGAGCAGCGGGTAGAGCCGGGTCGGGTTGAGCAGCACCCCCGAGCTCTCCACCTGCTGCACCATCGAGGAGAGGAAGTCCTGCTGACGCCCCATCCGCGCGGTGTCGCTGCCGTCGCCCAGGGCGTACCGCACGCGTACGTAGCCGAGGGCCTGCTCGCCGTTGAGCGTCTGCCGTCCGGCCGGGAGGTCCAGGTTCGCGTCGTTGTCGCTGACGGGCGCGCTCAGGCAGACGGGCACCCCGCCGATCGCGTCGACCATCTTCTTGAACCCGGCGAAGTCGACCACGACGAAGTGGTCGATCCGAATGTCCGTCAGCGCCTCGACGGTACGGATCGTGCAGGCCGTTCCGCCTTTCTCGAAGGCCGAGTTGAACATCCCGAAGTAGGGATCGGTGACCCGACCGTCCGGCAGCGTGCACGCGGGCACGTCGACCATGGCGTCCCGCGGCAGGCTCACGCCGACGGCGCTGCGCCGGTCCCTGGCGACGTGCAGCAGGATCGTGGTGTCCGACCGCGCCCCGGCGGAGCTCCCGTACGCGGAGTTCGCGCCCGCGCGCGAGTCCGAGCCGATGACCAGGATGTTCTGCGCGCCGTTCGCCTGCGTCGGCCGCGACGAGTCCGGCCCGAGGAGTCGCCCGGTGGTCGAGTCCGTGCGGATGTTGGAGTTCAGCGCGGCGTACCCGATCCACGCCGCGCCCGCGGCGACGACCAGCAATAGGCCGAGCCCGACCGCGAGCCGGCGCAGGATCCGCTTGCGCGGCGTGCGGATCGGACCGTCCGGCACGGAGCCCCCCGGGTCATGAGATCGATGAAGCCGTCCATCGATCATCACCCTGCGGGCGGCGAGGCACTTCTCGGGTGACCCACTCGGGTGACACCGAGTCAGTTCCGAGCGCGGGGGACGTTGCAGGTGGACGTGCAACGCCCCCAGCACTCAGCCGAGGGTCCGGGTGACCTTCTCCTCCGCAACGCGGCCGGCGAGCTTGTCCGGGTGCAGCTTCTCGCTGTTGCGACAGAGCACCACGCTCGCGCCGGCGACCAGCGGGGCGAGGAGCCCGCCCGCAAGGCCGTCCCAGTCGCCGTAGGAGAGCATGCTCAGCACCCGGTCGTCCGGCCCGATGCCCAACTGCCGTGCCTGCTCGGCCGCCAGGGAGACGGTGTGGGAGCCGCTCAGCTGCTCGCCGTCGATCTCGAGTGCCGGGCGGTCCGGGTCGACCGGGGCGTACGGGACGAAGCGGTCGCCCTGGGCCGGGACCTCGACGGCGTAGTCCAGGAAGCCGGTCGGCAACTGCGGGAATCTCCCGCCCAACGGGCGGAGCGCCAGCGCGACGCGCTCGCCCTCGCAGGCCAGGGCCTCCTCCAGGTGGTCGGGTCCGCTGACGACGAGCTGCGCCTCGGCCGGGTCGCCGCCGGGACAGGCCAGCAGGCCCACCGACCAGCAGGCGAACATCCAGATCGCGGTCTGCCAGTGCGCGGGCAGCAGCAGCGCGGCCCTGTCGTCGGGTGCGGCGGCAAGCTCGTCCTGCAGCAGGTTGGCGGTCTTGGCCACCCAGTTGTCGAACGTCTTGACGGACAGTTCCACACGTTCGCCCGTGGCGTCGTCGTAGTACGTGATCAACGGGCGGGCGGGATCGGCTTCGAGAAGGGAGCGCAGCAGATCGGCGGGGGTCTCTGCGCCGCTGAAGGGTGTCTGGCTCATGGTGGTGCCCAGCCTACGGCGTGACCGGTGTGAAGAGACCAGACCCCCGCCGTCGAACTTTCCGTGCGGGTAGCCTGACTCAGGTGAACAGCGGGACCGGAGCGCCTGCGCGAACGCGCGGGACCACATGTGGCACGGCCGGGGCGACCCCCGGCGCGACGCGGCTGTGGAAGCCGGAGGGACCGCTCGACCTGTCCCTGACCTTCGGTTTTCTGCGTCGTGGCCCCCTCGACCCCTCCTACCGTCGCGACCGCGAGGGCGCGCTGTGGCGAGTCTCGCGCACCCCGGCGGGCGTCGGCACGCTCCGGCTGCGCACCCGCCCGGCCGAGGGCGCGGTCGAGGCGACCGCGTGGGGCGCGGGTGGGAGCTGGCTGCTGGACGCGGTCCCGCGCTGGCTCGGCGCGGAGGACGACCCGTCCACCTTCGACCCGCACGGCCACCGCCTGCTGCGGGACGCGCACGCGCGGCACGCGGGTCTGCGGATCGGCCGCACCGGGCTGGTCATGGAGTCGCTGGTCCCGGCGATCCTGGAGCAGAAGGTCACCACCGGCGAGGCGTACGAGGCGTGGCGCACGCTGCTCCGCGCCTACGGCGAGCCCGCCCCGGGCGGCGCGGAGGTCCCGCCGCACATGTACGCGCCCCCGGCGGCGCGGGACTGGGCGATGATCCCGTCCTGGGCCTGGCACCGGGCCCGCGTCGACGGCAAGCGCGCCGCGACGGTCGTCCGCGCGGCGCGGGTCGCCCCGCGCCTGGAGGAGGCCTCCGCGATGCCCCCGGCCGAGGCGGAGGCCCGGCTGACCACGATCCCCGGCATCGGCGTCTGGACGGCGGCGGAGACGCTCCAGCGCAGCAACGGCGACGCGGACGCGGTGTCCGTCGGCGACCTCCACCTGCCCAACACGGTCGGCTGGGCCCTCGCCGGACGCGAGCGCAGCGACGACGCGGTGATGCTGGAACTGCTGGAGCCGTACCGTCCCCACCGCTACCGCGTCTGCCGCCTCCTCCACACCATGCACGTGGCCGCGCCCCGCCGCGCCCCGCGGTACGCGCCGCTGGATTTCCGCGACAGGTAGGTGCACTCACCTCAGGGGCGCGGGGCTCTGCTGGCATGCGGCTCCGCCGCGTGGGCGCGACAATCCCCCAACCTCCGGCCGGGGGGACCCCCATCCCACGCAGGTAGAGCCCGAATGCGCAGGGCCATCCGCTCATCGGTGGTTGCTCGCGCCCACGCGGCGGAGCCGCACATCAGCAGAGCCCCGCGCCCCCAGAGTTGCAGCTACCTCACCGTCAGGAAGTCCGCCGGATCCCGTGGTTCACGCGCCTTCGGCGCGTCGGCAGCCCGCCCGAGGGCGACCGCGCCCATCGGGTCCCACTCCGCCGGAAGGCCCAGCACCTCGCGGACCGTGTCGCGGCAGAACATCGTCGACGACACCCACGCCGAGCCGTACCCCTCACCCGCCAGCGTCACGAGCAGGTTCTCGACCGCCGCGCCCATCGCCACCACGAACATCTCCCGCTCCGCCGCCGCACGGCGTTCGTCGGGGTAGACGTGGGAGCCGTCCATGACCAGGCACGGGACGACCAGGTACGGCGCGTTGCGCAGCACGTCGCCGCGGCGGACGCGCCTGGCGACCCGTTCCGGGTCCCAGCCGTCCAGGTCGACCAGGTCGCGGTTCCAGGCGGCGAGCATCGCGTCCAGCAGCCGCGTGCGCGCGTCCTCGCTCTCGACGAGGACGAAGCGCCACGGAGTGGTGTGGTGCGGCGCCGGAGCCGTGATCGCCGCAGCGACCGCACGGCGGACGGCCGCGGGGTCGACGGGCTCGTCGGTGAACGCGCGGACTGTGCGCCTGCCGGTGACGGCCTCGCGGATCGCCTCCGAGGTGCCGAGGCGGAACATGTCCTCCGCCGCCGGGCGGATCAGCGCGCGGACGCCGTCGCCGTCCTGGTCCGGGTCGGTGACGACGTGTCCGAGGCCGCGCACGATCGCGACGGGGCGGCCCGAGGTCTTGCCCTTGACCAGGTCGGCCGCCGACGCGAGCTCGTCGGCGAGGGCGGTCACGGTGAGCGCGAGCTCGTTGCCGTGGCTGTCGAACCGGCCGCGGTGGTCCTCCAGGACCGTGACGCCCGCAGCGCCGATCGCGACGTCGGTGAGGCCGTTGCGCCATGGGCGGCCGAAGGTGTCGGTGATCAGCACGCCGATCCGACGTCCCGTCAGCTCGTGCAGGCGCTTGCGCAGCGCCCGCGCCGAGGCGTCGGGGTCCTCGGGCAGCAGCAGCACGGTCCCTGACGGGGTGTTGGACGCGTCCACCCCGGCGGCGGCCATCACCATGCCTTGGCGGTTCTCGACGATCCGGGTCCGGCCACGGCGGGCGACGACGCGCACGGTCTCGGCGTCGATCGCCGCCTCGCGGTCGTGCGCCTGGACCAGCCGGCCCTCGGCCTTGCTGACGACCTTCGAGGTGACGACCAGGATGTCCCCGTCGACGGGCGCGAACCCCTCGGCGCGGAGCAGCAGTTCGGCCAGGTCGTCCCCGGCGGCGACCTCCGGCAGCCCGTCGACGCCGATGATCTCGACGCGCCCGCCGCTCATGAGCCCGCCGCTCATGAGCCCGCCGCTCATGAGCCCGCCTGGTCGGCGCGCACCTGCTCGGCCAGCGTCAGTGCCTCGCGGGCCATCTCCGCCGCAGCGTCGACGTCGGTCATCAGCAGCGGCACCGCGCGGCAGGTGATCCCGGCGGCCTCGACCTCGGCCACCGCGTCGGTGTCGGTGGTGTGCACCAGCCAGCCGTCGACCAGGCCCGGACCGTAGTGCTTGGCCACGGCCGCGGCCCCGGTCTCGACGCCCACGGCCTCCAGCACCTTGTCGGCCATCCCGCGCACCGGCGCGCCGCCGATGATGGGGGAGAGGCCGACGACGGGGGCGTCGGCCGCGACGATCGTCTCGCGCACACCGGGGACCGCGAGGATGGTGCCGATGCTGACCACCGGGTTGGACGGCGGGAAGAGGATCACGTCGGCCTCGGCGATGGCCTCCAGCACACCGGGCGCGGGCTTCGCGGTCTCCGCGCCGACGGGCAGGATCGCCTGGGCGGGGACGGCGGCGTGGAGCTTGACCCAGTACTCCTGGAAGTGCACGGCGCGGCGCTTGCCGTCCTGCTCGGGGTCCTCGATGACGACATGGGTCTCGACGCGGTCGTCGGACATCGGAAGCAGCCGCACGCCGGGCTTCCAGCGGTCGCAGAGCGCCTCGGTGACGGCGCTGAGCGGATATCCCGCGCCGAGCATCTGGGTCCGCACGATGTGCGTGGCGAAGTCCCGGTCACCCAGCCCGAACCACTCCGGCCCGACCCCGTACGCGGCGAGCTCCTCCTTGACCGACCAGGTCTCGTCCGCGCGACCCCAGCCCTGCTCCTCGTGGATGCCGCCGCCGAGCGTGTACATCACGGTGTCCAGGTCGGGGCAGACCTTCAGCCCGAACAGGTGGATGTCGTCGCCGGTGTTCCCGATGACCGTGATCTGGTCGTTCTCGCCGACCGCCGCCTTGAGTCCGCGCAGAAAGCGCGCTCCGCCGATTCCTCCGGCCAGTACCGTGATGCGCATGCCGCCTATCCTCGCAGGCGCGGCAGCGGGGACGGAGCACCAGCCCTCACCCGACGAACCGGCGCAGCGCGGCGCGGTGCGCCTGCGGCAGGTCCTGTTCCTGCGCGAACTCGTGGTCGGCGAAGTCGAACCCGGGCGTCACCACCTCGGCGACCAGCGCGTACCGCGCCCCCTCCGGCACCCGCGACGCCTTCCACCACCCACCCGGCACCAGCAGGTGCCGCACCTCCCCGTCGCCGAGCGTCTGCACTCGCAGCCGACCGTCCGGGTCGACGGTGTGGTACTCGACGGGGTCGCCTTCGAGGAAGAAGTGCAGGATGTCGCTGCGGTTCCGGTGCAGCCGCCCGTTCGGCTGACGGTCCGTCATCAGGTAGTAGATCGACGTCGCGCTCGGCCGCGTCCCGCCCGTGGTCTCGTGAGGCACGGGGCTGGTGTAGACCCGCCGGAACCAGCCCCCTTCCGGGTGCGGCTCCAGTGCGAGGGACTCGATGAGCTCTTCCGCGCGCATGCTGCCTGCCATGTCACTGGCCACCGGTGACCGGTACCGGCATGGCGACGGTCCTCGCGGCGGGCAGGGTGATCTCGAAGCAGCAGCCGCCGGGCACGTTGCGGACGGAGGCGCGGCCGGAGTGGGCCTCGACGATGCCGCGGACGATGGCGAGGCCGAGGCCCGCGCCCGAGGCGGTGCCGGAGGGGGTCGAGGTCACCGGCGTGCGGGCGGGAGCGCCGCGCCAGCCGGTCTCGAAGACGCGGGGGAGGTCGGACTCCGCGATGCCGCCGCAGGTGTCGGTGACGGACAGGACGACCCGGTCGTCGTCCGCGTGGGCGGCGACCGCGACCGTGCCGTCGGCCGGGGTCGCGCGGATCGCGTTGCCCAGCAGGTTGGCCAGGACGCGGGTCATCTCGCGCGGGTCCACGTCGACCGGCACCGCCGCGACGCCGTCGCCGACCAGCTGGACGCCGCGTTCCCGCGCCAACGGGGACGCCCCGGCGAGCGCCTCGTCGACGAGGTCGTAGGCGGAGACGCGGGAGAGCGTCAACGTCAGCGCGCCGGCCTGGATCCGGGAGAGTTCGAACAGGTCGTCGACCATCCCGGTGAGCCGGTCGACCTCGGTGCGGATCCTGGAGTGGTACCGCTGCGGATCGTCGGCGACGCCGTCCTCCAGCGCCTCGGCCATCGCGCGCAGACCGGCCAGTGGGGTGCGCAGGTCGTGCGAGATCCAGGCGATCAGCTCGCGCCGGGACGCCTCCAGCGCGCGCTCGCGCTGCCGCGACTCGGCCAGGCGGGCGTTGGTCGCGGCCAGTTCGGCGCCCAGCGCGGCCAGTTCGGCGCTGAACGGGCCGACGGGCGCGGTGAACCCCTCGTCGCTGCCGACGGTCCGCGCGGCGCGCTGCAACTGCGCGCTGCCGAGCGTCACCTGGCGGCCCAGCAGCCAGGTCACCAGTAGCGAGACCAGCGAGGCCATGCACAGCACGACCACGACCACCAGGAAGTCGTGCCGGGAGAGGAACATCGCCTGCGCGACCGCGATGGTCGCCGCCGTGACCGCCAGCACGGTCACCAGCGCGACGACGAACAGCGACCACGACAGCGAACGCCGCCGCAGCAGCAGCACGACCGGCCAGCCCAGCAGCCCGGCCACGGCCGCGCCGAGGGCCGCGTAGCCGGCCACCACCAACACGTCACTGCTGTGCATCGGGCACCACCGTCTCCGCAGCCCGGCCGGGCGCTCCGGCCGGGTCGAAACGGTAGCCGACGCCCCAGACGGTGGTGATCAGCCGTGGTGCGGCGGGGTCGTCCTCGATCTTCTCGCGCAGCCGGCGGACGTGCACCGTCACTGTGGACAGGTCACCGAAGTCCCAGCCCCAGACCCGGCGCATCAGCTCCTCGCGTCCGAACGCGGTGCCGGGGTGCGCCAGCAGGAACGCGAGCAGGTCGAACTCGCGCAGGGTGAGTGCCAGTTCGCGGTCGGCGCGCCAGGCGCGGCGGGCGGCGGGGTCGATCCGCAGGTCGCCCGCGAGCAGCGGGCGGCTGCCGTCGTCGGGCGTCGCCCCGGCGAGCGGACCGCCGGCGCTGCGGCGCAGCACGGACTGGACCCGCAGCACGAGCTCGCGCGGCGAGAACGGCTTGGTGACGTAGTCGTCCGCGCCGAGCTCCAGCCCCAGGATCCGGTCGTGCTCGTCGCCCTTGGCGGTCAGCATCACCACCGGTATGCCGCCGGTCGCGGGTTCGGCACGGAGCCTGCGGCAGACCTCCAGGCCGTCGATGCCGGGCAGCATCAGGTCCAGCACGATCAGGTCGGGGCCCAGCACGGCGGCCAGCTCCAGCGCGGTCGGGCCGTCCTCGGCGCGGTCGACCAGGTATCCGGCGTGCTGCAGGTACTCGGCGACGACCTCGGACACGGTCGGGTCGTCGTCGACGACGAGCACGCGCCGGGCGACGGGGGCGGGCAGGCCGGGGACGTCGGATGGTTCGGTCACCCTTCCACGGTAGGAGGTCCCGGGCCGAAGATCCCCCGGACGGCGGCAGCGTTCGCGTTCCGTAAGGAGTCGCAGGGAGTCGTAAGGAGTCGCCAGAGACCGGGAAGAGCCGGGAAGAGAGCGCGGGAGGAGGGGCCGGAGGCGCCGGGAAGCGCCGGGCTCAGCCCTGGTACGGGTTCATCTCGGTGAGGCCCGGGAAGTACACGTGCAGGCTGACGGCCGGCTCCAGGGTGTCGTTCACCACGTGGTGCACGTAGCCGGGCGCGATCACGCGCTGCGAACCGGCGGCCAGGGTCCGCGCGGTGGCGTCGGCCGGACCGCCGGGAGTGCGCGGGGACCGCTCGGTCAGCTCGCCCTGAAGCACCGTCATCACCGCGGAGGAGCGGCCGTGGTCGTGGGCGCCGCTGCCCTGGCCGGGGAGCCAGCTCAGCAGCCAGACCTCGTAGCCGGGCCCGGTCGAGAGCCGCGCGTACCAGCGCGTCAGCGCGTCGTAGCGGACCAGCGGCTCCCAGCGCTCACGGTCCGCGGCGACCTTGCGGGCGAGGGCGGCGAAGTCGCCGACGGTGGTCGGGTGGGTCAGCGGCGCGGGCGCCAGATGCGGCCAGGCCAGCGGGTCCCCGGCGATGCTCACGTCGCTCAGCCCGTCCGGGAAGGCGGGCCGCAGCACGGCGGCGGTCCCCGCCGAGACCCCGGCGGAGGCCTGACGGGAGGAACGTGTGGAAAGCGTGGAGGAAGAGACGGAAGACGTCACGGCTGTGGTGTCCTTCGAAGGCTGTAGCGGCTGGGGGAGAGAGTCGGGCCCTAGCTACAGCGACAACACAGCGCACTCGCGGCACGGCGAAGCGAGCCGTGGAGACGGCTCGACGCGGCGCGGTGCTCAGACATGGTGCAAGGAGACCTTGTCAAGACCGCCTCTGTCAACTCGCCTGCCGGGGCGTGTCGCGAGGTTCAACCTGGGGCGGATGGGGCTGGATCACCCGATTGACGGATTGGGGTTCCCTTGGGTTTGGAGTGACATAAGGGCGGGAACGCCGCCCTCGACGCTCCCCATCAGGCCTTGTGTGATCCAGTGCCTGGTATTCCGGTTTGTCCGGATTTGCACACTTATGGTGATCGCTTGGTTCCGGGGAGTGAATCCTTGGCCCAATACCAGACCACAGCTTGACGGCGGCGAAAGAACGCACATGTAATTTCACCCGTGTCCAAGCGTCACATCAGACGACGGACGCATCACGGGGATGCACGAAGCACGAGGGGTAGGAGGCGCGCGGATGAGCGAGCTCTTTGATCTGTTGGTCGTCGGCGACGAGCAAGTGGGCGAGGAGGAGCTCGGCTGGCAGGAGCGCGCGCTGTGTGCTCAGACGGATCCCGAGTCCTTCTTCCCGGAGAAGGGCGGATCCACGCGCGAGGCCAAGAAGGTCTGCCTGGCGTGCGAGGTGCGCAACGAGTGCCTGGAGTACGCGCTCGCCAACGACGAGCGGTTCGGCATCTGGGGCGGTCTCTCCGAGCGTGAGCGCCGCCGCCTGAAGAAGGCCGTGGTCTGACCCGGTTTCAACAAGAGGTGCCCGATTCCTCCGCATATCGCACGTCAGCTCGAAGCATGACGGTGCGTGCGGGCGGTGCTGCTGAGGCGGTGTCACCCGGGAATCGGGCGGGGGAGCGCGGAACGCGTACACCTGTACACGTACCGCAGCATCGGGGGATGACATCGCAGTTCACGCGCAGCTGAGTCGCAGGTGAGCCGCGGCTGACAGGGTCCAGTGCCCGACAGCCCGCACCGCACCCCACAGCAACCCGTTAGTGTGGTCCGCCAGCGGAGCGCCTGACGCGCGCCCGCGTCGTGCCATCAGCGAAGCGAAGCGAACCGGGGTCCGCACAAGCGATGTCTGCCTATTCCCACCAGGCCGTGGGGCAACCGGGCGCCGGGCGTGCCCCGGCCTACCCGCGCCACCTGGTCACCGCCGTGCTCGTCGCCCATGACGGCGCACGCTGGCTGCCGCGGGCGCTGCGCGGTCTGTTGGAGCAGGACCGCCCGGTGCAGCGGATCATCGCCGCCGACACCGGCTCCACCGACGCCACACCACGCCTGCTCGCCGAGGCCCTCGGCTCCGACGCCGTCCTCCAGTACGGCCGCCGCACCGGCTTCGGCACCGCCGTCAACGAGACCGTGCGCGGGCTGTCGCCGCTGTACGCGGAGCACCTGCCGTACTCCATCGAGCACGGCTACGACCCGCTCGACCCGGACGAGGTCGGCCACGACCAGTTCGGCGACCCGCTCGGCCACCACGACGAGCTCGCCGACGAGCAGATGCGCGGCGCCGGCCGCACCGAGCCGGTCGAGTGGATCTGGCTGCTCCACGACGACTGCGAGCCGCACCCGGACGCGCTGCGCAAGCTGCTCCAGGTCGCCGACACCACGCCGACCGCCGCCGTCATCGGCCCCAAGCTGCGCTCCTGGTACGACCGGCGCCAACTGCTGGAGGTCGGCGTCTCCATCGCCCGCTCCGGGCGCCGCTGGACCGGCCTGGACCGGCGCGAGCAGGACCAGGGCCAGCGCGACCAGGTCCGTCCGGTCCTCGCCGTCTCCACCGCGGGCATGCTGATCCGCCGTGACGTCTTCGAGCAGATCGGCGGCTTCGACAAGCAGCTGCCGCTGATGCGTGACGACGTGGACCTGTGCTGGCGCGTCGCCGCCGCCGGGCATCGCACCGTCGTCGCACCCGACGCCATACTCCGCCACGCGGAGGCGGCCAGCCGCGAGCGCCGTCCCATCGACTGCGCCAAGCCGGACCGCCCGCACCGCATCGACAAGGCCGGCGCGGTGTACACGCTGCTGGCCAACTCCAGCGCGGTGCTGATGCCGTATCTGCTGCTGCGGATCACCCTCAGCACGCTGGTCCGCGCCCTCGGCTACACCCTGGGCAAGACCCCGGGCCTCGCCGTCGACGAGATCGCCGGGCTCAGCCACGTGATGCTGCGCTTCGGCTCGCTGCTCACCGGACGCGCCCGCAGGCGGCGCACCCGGGCCGCGGACGCGCTGGACGACGGCACCCTCTTCCCGGCCCTCGGCGCCACCTCGCGCGCCGCGATCGAGAACCTGATCGCCGAGTTCGGCGGCAACCGCGCCAACGAGGCCTACTCCAGCCGTCACGGCGCGGTCGAGTCCGGCCCGATCGACGACGACAACGACATCCTCGAGATCGAGCAGTTCGCCACGGTCAAGCGGATCGCCCGCAAGCCCGCGCCGGTGCTCTTCGCCGGGCTGCTGGTGCTGTCCCTGATCGCCTGCCGCAACCTGCTCGGCACCGGCGCCCTCTACGGTGGCTCGCTGCTGCCGACCCCGGGCGGCGCGACCGACCTGTGGCAGCAGTTCGCGTCCAGCTGGCAGGCCGACGGCGTCGGCACGGCCGGCAGCGCGCCGCCCTACCTGGGCGTGCTGGCCGCGCTCTCCAGCATCACCTTCGGCAACCCCGGTCTGGCCATGACCGTGATCCTGCTGCTCTCGGTGCCGCTGGCGGGCGTCTCCGCCTACCTGGTCTCCCGCCCGCTGATCGACTCCCGCCTGGTCCGGGCCTGGGCCAGCGCGGGGTACGCACTGCTTCCCGCCGCGACCGGCGCGATCGCGCAGGGCCGGATCGGCACCGCCATGCTCGCCGTGCTGCTGCCGCCGCTGGCCCGCGCCGCGGCGATCGCCGTCGGCCTCGGCATCCGCCGGGAGACCGCGGCGCGCGGCGGTCGGCCCGGCTGGCGCAGCGCCTGGGTCGCCGCGTTCACGCTGACCCTCGGCACCGCCTTCGTGCCGCTGGCCTGGCTGCTCGGCCTGCTGTTGGCGGGCGGCGCGCTGCTGGCCGCGTTCCTGCGCGGCGGGGCCTTCGGGCAGGGCACGGACGCCCTGCGCCGCCTCGGCCCGCGCGTGGTCGCCATCGTCGGAACTCCGCTGCTGGTGCTGGCGCCCTGGTCGCTCTCGCTCTTCCTCCACCCCAGCCGGTTCCTGCTGGAGGCGGGCATCCCCGGCCTGGTCGGCACCCCGGCCACGCCGGTCGACCTGCTGACGCTCGACCCGGGCGGCAGTGGCACGGTCCCCGGGCTGCTGATCGTCGGCGTCGTGCTCGCCGCGCTGGCCGCCCTGCTGCGCGCAGACCGCCGTCGTGCGGTCGTCGCGGCCTGGGGCGCGGCGGCCGTCGGCATGCTCGGCACCGCCCTCGCCGGAACGGTCTCGGTCGTGCCCGGCCCCGGGCAGACGGCGGTCCAGGCCTGGGCCGGTCCGACCACGCTGATCACCGGCATCGCACTGCTGGCCGCCGCCGCCATCGGCGCCGACCACGCCCGTGAGCGCGTCGCCGCGATCAACTTCGGCTGGCGTCAGCCGGTCGCCGCCCTGGTTGTCGTCGCCGCGGCCCTCGCGCCCGTCGCGGCCGCCGGCTGGTGGGTGCTGCGCGGCGCCGACGGACCGCTGCAGCGCGGCAGCGGCGGACTCGTCCCCGCGTTCATCGTGCAGGAGGCCCAGAGCTCGGACCAGAGCCGCACCCTGGTGATCCGCATGGGCGACCAGGGCCAGGTCGCCTCCTACGCGCTGGTGCGCGGCGCGGGCCCGACCGTCGGCAGCACCGAGGTCGCCGACGCGGCCGGTACCTCCGCGGCCACGACCGCCCTGGACCAGCTGGTCGGCGGCCTCGTCGCCGGCTCCGGCGGCAACGAGGTCACCGGGCTGACCGACTTCGCGGTCCAGTACATCGAGGTGCTCGCCCCGGTCTCCGGCACGCTGAGCGGCACCCTGGACGCGACGCCCGGTCTGGCCCGGGTCAACCAGCAGCAGCAGGCGAGCCTGTGGCGCGTCCAGGAGACCACCTCGCGGGTGGTGATCCGCAGTCAGGGCAGCCCGGACGTCACGGTCTCGACCGGTCCCGTCGACGTGGACACCACCATCCCGGCCGGTCCGCAGGGACGGGTCCTGCGGCTCGCCGACAGCGCCGACTCCGGCTGGCACGCGAGCCTCGACGGGCAGGCGCTCACCCCGCAGACCGTCGACGGCTGGGCCCAGGGCTTCGCGCTGCCGGCCTCCGGCGGGCAGCTGTCCGTCAGCTACAGCGAGAACCCGATCCACCTCGCCTGGGTCGTCGCGCAGTGCGTGCTCGCCCTGGCGCTGGTCGTGCTCGCCCTTCCCGGCCGCCGCCGCGCCGTCGACGACGACGGCGTCGAGGAGGGCGACGACCCGCTCGCGCCCTCCGGTGTCGGCCTCGGCGCGTCCGCGGCCACGGCCGGCCCGGGTGCGTCGGGGGAGCAGCCGGTCGTCCCCGGCTCCCGCCGGGCCCGCCGCCTGGCGGCAGCCGCCGAGGGCCAGGAGGCCCCGGGCTCCCCGGAAGCCGCGGACGCCACCTCGGGCACGGACGAGTCGGCCGCCCAGCAGGACGTCTTCGCCGGCGTCGGCGGCGCGGGTGTGGCCTCCGGCGGGCAGCCCGACGGGTACGAGCAGGGCTACCCGCAGCAGGGCGGCGGCTACCAGGACCCGTCCTACGAGGGCGGCTACCAGGAGCAGCAGCCGTACTACGGCGACCCGTCCGCCCAGCCTCACCCGGGCTACGGCTACGAACAGCAGGGCTACGACCAGCAGCCCGGATACGAGCAGCAGCCGTCGGGGTACGAGCAGCCCGGTTACGAGCAGGCGGGCTACGGCACGCAGGGCTACGCCCCCGGGCAGGGCCACCAGGGCTACGAGCAACCGGGCTTCGAGCAGCCAGGTTTCGACCAGCAGGGCTACTACCCGCAGGGCGCGCCTGGCGGACCCGACGGTCAGGGTGTTCCGGACCAGTCCTACGGTTGGCACGACGCGGGCGCCGCGCAGGGTCAGTTCGGCTCGCTCCAGCCCGACGACCCGTGGCTGAACGGCGACGGGGGAACCGGTGGACCGAGCGGCTCCAGCGGACAGCACGGCCACGGCCAGGACCAGGGGAACTGACAGATGATCAACCGGACCACCCAGTCCCTGCTGGGCGCGCTCGGGGTGCTCGCGCTGACCCTGGGCATCGCCGAGATCCACCCGCCCAAGGGCGAGGCCGCCGCCAGCGGCAGCAGCGTCGCCACGGCCGTCTCGCAGACCACCGTGGTCTGCCCGCCGCCGCTGCAAGGTCAGTCGGGCAGCAGCCTCTACAGTCTGGCCGTGCCCGGCGCGGTCTCCGGCGGCTCCGGTGCCGGTGGCTCGGGCTCAGGAAGCTCGGGTTCCGGCGGGGCGTCCTCCGCTGCGGGCGCGGCGCTGGCCCCGCTGAGCGCGCCGGGCTCCGGGTCGGCTTCGAGCTCACCGAGCGCGTCGTCGTCCGCCTCGTCGTCCTCGTCCTCTTCGCCGTCGTCCTCGGCGTCCCGATCGTCCTCGGCCTCGGGCTCCGCCTCCGCCGCGCCGAACGCGTCGGCCTCGCCGTCGGCCGGGGTGACCAGCCCGCCGATCGCGCAGCAGACGCAGACCGGCGGCGGCACGACGGCCAAGGCGCCGTCCGGGCAGAACGCGCCCGCGATGGTCGGCACGGCGAACGGCGCGCTGGCCCCCGGCTTCTCGGTGCAGCAGAACACCGTCGCCTCCGGCTCGCTCTCCGGCATCTCGTGCACCCACCCCGGCACGGACTTCTGGTTCGTCGGCGCCGACTCGAACAACGGCAGCACCGGCTACGTCGAGCTCTCCAACCCGCAGGCCGACGCGGCGGACGCCGACATCCAGGTCTTCGGCCCCAACGGCGAGGTGACCTCCACCGCGGCGTCGAACATCTCCATCCCGGGCAACGGCAGCACCTCGCTGCTGCTGTCCACGCTGGTGCAGCCCGGCAACGGCGGCCAGGACCTCGCCGTCCACGTGATGGTCCGCAGCGGCCAGATCGCGGCGGCGCTGCACATGGACACCAACTCCGGCGCCGACTGGGTCCCCGCGACCACCCAGGGCAGCAGCGCCTACCTCCCGGGCCTGCCCGGGGACCTGCACCAGTACAACCTCGACGTCTACGTCCCGGGCGGCCAGGACGCCGACCTCAAGGTCCAGCTCGCCTCGCAGAGCGGCCTGATCACCCCGGCCGGGCACGAGACCGTCCACATCAAGTCCGGCACGCTCAGCAGCTTCTCGCTCGGCGACCTGACGCGCGGTCAGGGCGGCATGCTGGAGCTCACGCCGACCGACCCCAAGGGCGACGCCGTCCCCTTCGTGGCCGGGATCAGCACGGGCAACTCGAACGACACCGCCTACCTGGCCGGCGTCGCGCCGATCACCCAGCGCGGCACCGTCGCCGGCAACGCCTCCGGCAACACGCTGCTGCTCAGCGCGCCGAACGGGGCAGCCGGCGTCACCGTCACCTCGATCGGGAGCAGCGGCTCCCCGGCCACCAAGACCGTCCAGATCCCGGCGGGCTCGACCGTCTCGGTCCAGCTCCAGTCCCCGGGCGGCAGCGGACCCTTCGGCGTGACCGTCACCCCGACCTCGGGCGGCCCGGTCTACGCGGCACGTGAGATCAACGACAGGGACGGGCTGACGATCCAGCAGATCCCCGACGACCGCAGCACCGTGCTCGTCCCGACCGTCATCCGCAACGCGGCGATCCTGGTGCAGTAGCGGACTGTCGTCCGCCGACCGCAGGATCGGTCGTCGCCTGGAGTGCCCCCGCACGGTTTCCACCGCGCGGGGGCACTGTCGTCAACGCGGGCGTTCGCCCGTCACTCCTCGCCGTAGCGCGGGTCGACCGCCTCCGGCTCGACCCCGAGCAGCTCGGCCACCTGCTCCACCATCACGTCGTGCACCAGCGCCGCCCGCTCGTCGCGGCCCTTGGCCCGGATCTCCACCGGACGCCGGTACACCACGATCCGCGCGGGCGTGCCGCTGACCGCCGCGATCAGCCGCCCCAGCGGCACCTCGTCCGCCCGTACGTCGTCGATCGCGGGCTCGGGCTCGCCCGGCAGCGGCGCCGGGACGTCCTGGACCGCGAACTCGACCTCCTCCAGCTGTGGCCAGCGCCGCTCCAGCCGTTCCACGGACTCGCGCACATAGTCGTCGAACAGCTCCGAGCGGCTCAGCGCGATCGGCACCTGCCGAGGCGCGAGCGGCCCGCGCATGCCCCGGCCGTGGCGGTCGCGGCGGCGACGCGGCGACGTGGCAGCGGGCGGGGTCGAGGTCGATACGGGTGGTCTCTCCATCACCACCAAGCGTATCCACTGCCACCGACAGTGATGCCTGCACGGCGCAGTCGGTGCGCCCGGCCGTCGTCGGCGGAGGCCGCCGAAGACCTGTGCAGGGCCTGGTGAGCCCGGGTGAACGTGGCGGAACGAACCCCTCCGGGACGACACGGGAGCTGATCCGGGGCAGAGTCTTCGCGGCCCGGTCAGGAGTGCGGTACCGTCCAACGTCGTGAGCCCTGTCCGTCGTTGTTCGCGCACCGCCTGCGGCCGTCCCGCGGTGGCGACTTTGACGTACGTCTACGCGGACTCCACCGCCGTCCTCGGCCCCCTCGCGACCTATGCCGAGCCGCACTGCTACGACCTTTGCGCCGAGCACTCGGAGCGCCTGACCGCCCCGCGCGGCTGGGAGGTCGTCCGGCTCACCATCGACTCCGGCCCGATCCGCCCGTCCGGGGATGACCTGGAGGCGCTGGCCAACGCGGTGCGCGAGGTCGCCCGCCCGCCGGCGCGCCGCCAGGACGGCGGCTCGGAGGCGGATCCCACCGAGGTCGGCCGCAGAGGCCATCTCCGGGTGCTGCGCACGCCGGAGGACTGATCGGGACTGAACGGGGACGTGGCGCTGGGCGCGCCCCAGCGTCGCCCGTCACGTCCGTCAGCAGCCGTCCAGTACGTCCCGTCACACGCCGCTAACCCTTTGCTCACCCGTACCCGGTATCGTGCCTAGCCCACGGACACGGGCCGTGGCCAGGGGCACGGAGACGCGCCCGAGGCACACAGACCACCCACAGAATGGCGGAGAACCGCAGTGCGTGACCTGAAGCAGATCGTGAAGGCGTACGACGTCCGGGGTGTCGTGCCGGACCAGTGGGACGCGGAGCTGTCCCGCGCCTTCGGTGCCGCGTTCGTCGAGGTCGTCGGCGCCGACGCGATCGTGGTGGGTCACGACATGCGTCCCTCCTCGCCGAGCCTGGCCCGCGCCTTCGCCGAGGGCGCGGCCGCTCGCGGCGCGGACGTCGTCGAGATCGGTCTCTGCTCCACCGACCAGCTCTACTTCGCCAGCGGCAAGCTCGACCTGCCCGGCGCGATGTTCACCGCCAGCCACAACCCGGCCCAGTACAACGGCATCAAGATGTGCCGCAAGAGCGCGGCCCCGGTCGGCGAGGACACCGGCCTGGTCGAGATCCGCGAGCTGGTGCAGTCCTGGATCGGCGCGGACGACAAGGTCACCGTCCCGGCCGCCGACGCGTCCGTCACCGTGGGCACGATCAGCCAGCAGGACGAGCTGCAGGCTTACGCCGACCACCTGCGCGGCCTGGTCGACCTGACCTCGATCCGCCCGCTCAAGGTCGTGGTCGACGCGGGCAACGGCATGGGTGGCCACACCGTCCCGACCGTCCTCGGCGGCCTGCCGCTGGACATCGTCCCGATGTACTTCGAGCTGGACGGCACCTTCCCGAACCACGAGGCCAACCCGCTCGACCCGAAGAACCTGGTCGACCTCCAGGTCAAGGTCCGCGAGGTCGGCGCCGACATCGGCCTCGCCTTCGACGGCGACGCCGACCGCTGCTTCGTCGTCGACGAGAACGGCGACCCGGTCAGCCCGAGCGCGATCACCGCGCTGGTCGCCGTCCGCGAGCTGGCCAAGGCCAAGGCAGCGGGCGAGACCGAGCCGGTGATCATCCACAACCTGATCACCTCCTGGGCCGTCCCGGAGATCGTCGCCGAGAACGGCGGCCAGGCCGTCCGCACCCGCGTGGGCCACTCGTTCATCAAGCAGGAGATGGCCAACTCCGGCGCGATCTTCGGCGGCGAGCACTCCGCGCACTACTACTTCCGCGACTTCTGGCGCGCCGACACCGGCATGCTGGCCGCGCTGCACGTGCTGGCCGCACTGGGCGGGCAGGAGCAGCCGCTGTCGCAGCTGACCGCCGTGTACAACCGGTACGTCAGCTCCGGCGAGATCAACAGCACCGTCGCCGACCAGTCCGAGCGCGTCGCCGCGGTCAAGGCCGCGTACGCGGACGCCGAGGGCGCCTCCTTCGACGAGCTGGACGGCCTGACCGTCGCGGGCGCCGACTGGTGGTTCAACCTCCGCGCCTCCAACACCGAGCCGCTCCTGCGCCTCAACGTCGAGGCGCGCGACGAGGTCACGATGTCGAAGCTCCGCGACGAGGTCCTGGCCATCGTCCGCGCCTGACGGCTGACGCCGCAGGTCGTTGTCACTTTCAGGGGCGCGAGGCTCTGCGGCTCTGCCGCGCGGGCGCGACAAGCCACCCACGCAGGTAGAGCCCTGAACGCGCAGGGCCATCCGCACAGGGTGGTGTCTCGCGCAGTTCCCCGCGCCCCTGGGCAAAGTGCAACTGCCCCGCCTGCACATGTCCTTCCGCAGGCGGGGTCCGCAGCCCCCGTCGGGGCAAGTACGCTGCTTGCCGAAGCAACCCTCATCGACTCCCGGAGCGCCAGCGACATGAGCATCGAACCCGCCCTGCTCGAGATCTTCGCCTGCCCCGCGTGCCACGCACCCCTGCGCGAGGACGCCGACGCGGCGGAACTGCTCTGCACCAGCAGCACCTGCGGTCTCGCCTACCCGGTGCGGGACGGCATCCCGGTGCTCCTCGTGGACGAGGCCCGACGACCCGCATGATCGACGAGCGGCTGCTCGACGACGCAGACGAGCTCGCCCGCGTGGACACGCGCGGCGCCTTGCTCGCGTTGGCGTCCGCCGGTGCGCGGGTGCGTACCGGCCTTCGGCTCGCCGAGGAGGCGGGTCTGGCCGGGCTGCGCCCGGAGGGGCGGCCACGGGCCGTCCTGGTCGCCGGACACGGCGCCGCAGCCCTCGCGGGCGACGTGCTGGCCGGGTTGGGCGGGAGCGCCTGCCCGGTGCTGGTGCTGCGCCCCGGACCGGCCGAGCCGGACCCGGCGATGATGTACCCGGTCACCCGCAGCGACGACTTCACCCTCGGGCTGGACTGGGCGCTGCCGGGCTGGGTCGGCCCGTCCGACCTGTTGGTCGTCGCCGCGTCGGTCGGCAGCGTCCCCGGGCTCATCACCCTGGTCGAGCGCGCGTACCAGCGCGGCTGCTCGATCGTCTCGATCGCGCCCGCCGGGTCCCGGCTCGCCGAGGCGGCCGTGCAGGCGCGCGGAATGCCGCTGCCCTACACGCCCGGTCTGGCGGCGGCCCTCGACGGTTACGGCGACGGCCCGGACGACGACCTCCCGCGTGAGGACCCGTCGGACTTCTGGGGCCTGCTGGCCCCGCTCCTCGCCCTGGCGCAGCGGACCGGCGTCGTGCCGATCGCGTCCGACGCGCTCCAGGCCGCAGCGAACCGGCTCGACGAGGTCGCCGTGCGCTGCCGACCCGCCGCCGAGACCTACGGCAACCCCGCCAAGGCGCTGGCCGCACGGCTCGCCACCGCACTGCCGCTGCTGTGGAGCGACGGGGACTGCGCCGCCGCAGCCGCGCGCCGCTTCGCGGCGATGCTCGCCGACCACGCCGCCCGCCCGGCGCTGACCGGAGCCCTGCCGGAGGCGCTCACCACCCAGCGCGGCCTGTTCACGGGCACCTTGGGCGCAGGCGGTGGCCCTGACGACTTCTTCCGTGACCGCGTCGAGGACGAGAGCGCGCTGCGCCTTGAGGTGCTCCTGCTCCGCCGCACCCCACGCGCCGGTAACGGCAGCGCGGACTCCGCGTCCGCACCCGAGGCGGAAGGATCCTGGGACGTCACCGAGGATCCATTCGCCGATCACCTCCCGGACAGCGGCTCACCGGCGGCCGGGCATACCGTGGCGCGGGCGCACCGACTGGCCGCCGACCACCAGGTCGGGCTGCGCGAACTCACCTCGACCCGGGCCGATCCGATCGAGGCCCTGGCCGAACTCATCGCCCTCACCGACTTCGCCGCCGTCTACCTGGGACTGGCCGCAGAGACCGAAGGTAACTGACCCGCATGGACCGCCTCGCCACCACCATCCGTCCGTACGCCTGGGGTTCGCGCACCGCCCTGCCGGCGCTGCTGGGGGCGGAGCCGACCGAGGACCCGCAGGCGGAACTGTGGATGGGCGCCCACTCCGGCGCGCCCTCCGGCGTCGATCGCGGTCACGGCGCGCAGACCTTGGACCAGGTCATCGCGGCCGACCCGGAGCGCGAGCTGGGCGCGGCGACGGTGCGCCGCTTCGGTCCGACGCTGCCGTTCCTGTTCAAGGTCCTCGCCGCCGGAGAACCCCTCTCCGTCCAGGTCCACCCGGACCTGGCGCAGGCGCAGGCGGGCTTCGCCGCCGAGGAGGCCCGAGGCATCCCGCTGAGCGCCCGGGAGCGCAACTACCGGGACGCGAACCACAAGCCCGAAATGCTGTGCGCGCTCGACGAGTTCACCGGCGTCTGCGGCTTCCGCCGCCCGGAGCGGACGGCTGCGCTCCTGGACCGTCTCGGCGTCCCAGGCCTCCGGCCCGTGGCCGATGTCCTGCGCGCCAAGCCCGAGCCGGAGGCTCTGCGCGAGGCGCTCACCCTGGTGCTGACGCTCGATCAGGCCTCCGTCCCGGCGCTCGTCGCCGAGACCGCCGAGGCCCTGCGCCGCCTGGCGGCGGAGGCCGCGTCCGACGAAGCCGAAGCCGTGGCATTCGCCGACTACGCCGCCCTGGCCGACTACTACCCGAACGACCCGGGCCTGCTGTCGGCGCTGCTGCTCAACCACGTCGTACTCCGCCCCGGCCAGGCGATCTACCTGGGTGCGGGCGTGCCGCACGCGTACTTCCGCGGCCTGGGCGTGGAGCTGATGGCCAACTCGGACAACGTGCTGCGCGCCGGTCTCACGCCGAAGCACATCGACGTGCCGGAGCTGCTCGCGGTCGTCCGCTTCGAGGCGACCGATCCGAGCGTGGTCCCGTCCGAGAGCGTGCCCGGCAACCCGGGCGAGCAGCTGTACCCGGTCCCGATAGACGAGTTCCGCCTCTCCCGCTACGAGCTGGGCGAGTGGCCGCTGCCGACGGGCACCCCGCAGATCGTGCTCTGCACGTCGGGCGAGGCCACCCTCACCGACGCGGCGGGCCAGCGCCTGACCCTCTCCCCGGGCCAGTCCTGCTTCATCCCCGCGGACAACCCGGCCGTCACAGCGACCGGCTCCGCGACGACGATCTTCCGCGCGACCGTCACCCTGTGAGGTAGTTGCAACCCCCGGGGCGCGGGGAACTGCGCGACAAGCCACCCACGCAGGTAGAGCCCCGAACGTTCAGGGCCATCCGCTTGCGGGTGGCGTCTCCCGCAGTTCCCCGCGCCCCGGGACGTCTGCAACGCCCCGTCCACCGAAGACTCAGAGCCCGAGGACCAGCTTCTCCAGCGCTGCCTTCGCCCGCGCGTCCGACTGCGCCCTCGCGGCCACCGCCGTGGCCAGCTCGTGGACCCACTCGTCCAGCGCAACCTGCTTACGCGACAGCACCACACCCCGGACGATCGTCGCCACCTCGCCCACCGGGCGGCCGTGGGCCAGGGTGAGGATGAGCCGGCGGTCGTCCAGGGAGACCTCCAACTTCTCCACCTTCCCGGGGCGGCCGGACATCCGGTCCGACATGGATCGCTTGTGGCTCAGCTCGACCGAGCCGGGCGGCAGCGCGTCCGCCAGGGAGCCCGTCAGCACCTGGGCATAGATGTCCAGATCCGCCGCGTCCCGGCGCAGCGCCGCCGCCAGCAGCTCGATCTCACTCATATGTCTCGTCCCTCTTCGCTTCTCGTCACCGTGGCCCGTTCTCGCCCGAGGCGTCAGCCGTCGAGGCTGAGCACCATGGTGGGCCGCTCGATCTCGTGGTCCGGACGCAGCGGGCGGACCGCCGTGCCGATCGAGAAGAACTCCGTGGTGTGCCCGCCCCAGCGGTGGTTGTGGGCGTTCAGCTGAACCCCGACCACGCCTTCGGCGTGCAGCGCCTCGGCCTCGGACTGCATCCGCGCCATCGCCAATTCACGCGCGTCGTACAGAGCCTGGGTGAACTGCTCGATCTCCACATTCTTGCCGATGTTGGAGAAGACCGCGCCCATCCGCTGGTGTGCGATGTGGTAGACGCAGGTGCCCATGACCATGCCCAGCGGGGCGTAGCCGGCCCGGATCAGCGTCCAGAAGTCCTGGCCGGAGAGGTCCGAGGTGAAGGGCTGGTTCTTGTTGTTGCGCCAGGTGCCGCCGCCGGGGGGCGCGTGGTCCGCCTTGACCGCCGTGCCGATGGCGATGAACTCGGCGATGTCGTTGCCGAACTCGCGCGCCTCGACGGAGAGCCGGACGCCGACGATGCCGTCCGCACCCAGCGCGGCGGCCTCGGCCTCCATACGGGTCATGGCGAGCTCACGAGCGTGGTACATGGCCTGGCTCAGCGTCTCCAGCTCCTGGTTCTTGCCCCAGCGGCCGAACTGGATGCCGACGTGGTAGATCGAGCTGCCGAGCACCAGGCCGATCGGCTTGAAGCCGGCCTCGCGTACCAACAGGAACTCGTTCACCGAGAGGTCGCTGGTGAAGATCGAGCCCGCCTTGCCCGGCTGAAGCTCGGCAAGACGGCGCATCGCGTCGGCGGGCACGCCCTGCGCGGTCGGATCGGTCGTGCTCATCGGACGGCTCCCCACGGGTTACTGGAAGTGTTGCCGGAACTGAAAACGCTGCTGTCGGAGACGCGCTTGCTCTTGCTGCCGAACGCGGTGGGGATCATCCCTGGTCCCCCAGTTCGCTCAGCTCGTCGGCCAGCCGCCGGTACTCGTTCGGGTCCCCGTACGGGCTCGACGCGACTGCGGCGAGCCGCTGGCGCAGCCGGTCGCCACGCTTGCCCAGCGGCATGACCGAGAGGGTGCGCGGCTTTTGGTCGCCGGTGCGGAACCGGGCGATGCTGGTGCCGATCATCGTGGCCTCGGCCACGTGGTCCTCCTGCTCGGAGTTGTTGCGGTTGGCCGCACGGATGCAGGACTCCCGCCAGACCCGTAGATCACCGGCAGCCATGATCACACCGTCACCGCCCATCCGGGACGCCTGCAGCTGCAACTGCTGGCGCGCGTCGGCGCGGATCGCGTGGATCAGTCGGCTCCAACCGGTCATCTCCGTGTTCTGCCACGAATACTGCTGAGACTGTGTGCGGTAGTCGTCGTGTCGGACCCCGATCGACATGCCGACGAGCAGTTCGGCCGGGACCCACCCTGCACTCACCAGCTTGGCGAACCCCTGGCCGTCCAGGTGGCAGGTGAAAGGGTGTCGCGGCCGGACATTGCCCTGCGCCCGCACCGCGGTGCCGATCACCTTGAACTCCAGGCAGTTGGGCGCGTTCGGGAACGGCGCCATGGTGAGCTCCGCCGCCACCACCCCGTCACCGCCCAGCGCCGAGCACTCGGCCGTCATCCGGCCCAGCGCGGTACGGCGGGCCTGGTCGAAGACGCCGACCAGCTGCCGGGAGGGAGCTCCCTGCCCCGACAGGGCGACCGGCGCGTCGCCGCGGTTGCCGTAGCTGAAGCCGAACCCTGCGCCGCTGTAGAGACAGTCGTGGTAGCCCCAGTACCGACCGCTGCGTGCGATCTGGAACACCGCCGACCCCATCACCTGCCCGACCGGCTCGAAGCCGACCGACTTCACCGAGGCGAACTCGCCGGTGGAGAGGGCGGACGTCCACGTCCCGCTGCCTCTCACCTCGGCCATTCGCTCGGCCGCAGCGGGTGGTAGCCCGCCGCCGTTCCAGGGAACCGTCATCCCGTCCCACTCCTGCCCGACCTCGCGAACACTTTGCGCCCCTCGGAATGTACGCACGGTGTAGATTCGTCTCAAGAACCAGACGTCGCTGCTGATGGCGGTCGGCAGGTCCCGGGCTCCAGGCTCGGGCACGCCGAGGGAGAGAGGGCCTCCGACGCACTGGTCCGGAACAAACGGTCATACGGTTGAGGCACGCATTCGGGTTCCCGGATCCGGCGGCCCCTTCGGTATGTCCGTGTTGGTGTGCCCGCGCATCGGGCCGCGCCTGGGTTCCGGACCGTCGCCTCCCACTACCTCGACGTGATGGAGATACAGCGTGACGTCCCTCAACGCCGGTGACTTCAAGGTTGCCGACCTTTCGCTTGCCGCGTTCGGTCGCAAGGAGATCGAGCTGGCCGAGCACGAGATGCCCGGTCTGATGGCGATCCGCAAGGAGTACGCCGACGCGCAGCCGCTGGCCGGCGCCCGCATCACCGGCTCCCTGCACATGACCGTGCAGACCGCCGTCCTGATCGAGACCCTGGCTGCGCTGGGCGCCGACGTGCGCTGGTGCTCCTGCAACATCTTCTCGACCCAGGACCACGCGGCCGCCGCCATCGCGGTCGGCCCGAACGGCACCCCGGAGAACCCCCAGGGCATCCCCGTCTTCGCCTGGAAGGGCGAGACGCTGGAGGAGTACTGGTGGTGCACCGAGCAGGCGCTGACCTGGCCGGGCCACTCCGGCCCGAACATGATCCTGGACGACGGCGGCGACGCGACGCTGCTGGTCCACAAGGGTGTCGAGTTCGAGAAGGCGGGTGCCGCGCCGGACCCGTCCACCGCGGACAGCGACGAGTTCCGGATCATCCTGGAGCTGCTCAACCGCACCCTCAAGGAGACTCCGAAGAAGTGGACCGAGGTCGCCTCCGAGATCAAGGGAGTGACCGAGGAGACCACCACCGGTGTCCACCGTCTGTACGAGATGCACCGTGACGGTGACCTGCTGTTCCCGGCGATCAACGTCAACGACGCGGTGACCAAGTCGAAGTTCGACAACAAGTACGGCTGCCGCCACTCGCTGATCGACGGCATCAACCGGGCCACCGACGTGCTGATCGGCGGCAAGGTCGCGGTCGTCTGCGGCTACGGCGACGTCGGCAAGGGCTGCGCGGAGTCGCTGCGCGGCCAGGGCGCCCGGGTCATCGTCACCGAGATCGACCCGATCTGCGCGCTGCAGGCGGCGATGGACGGCTACCAGGTCGCCACGCTGGACGACGTCGTCGAGATCGCGGACATCTTCGTCACCACAACCGGCAACAAGGACATCATCATGGCCAAGGACATGGCCAAGATGAAGCACCAGGCCATCGTCGGCAACATCGGCCACTTCGACAACGAGATCGACATGGCCGGCCTGGCGAAGATCCCCGGCATCGTCAAGGACGAGGTCAAGCCGCAGGTCCACACCTGGACCTTCCCGGACGGCAAGAAGCTCATCGTGCTGTCCGAGGGCCGCCTGCTGAACCTGGGCAACGCGACCGGCCACCCGTCCTTCGTGATGTCCAACTCGTTCGCGGACCAGACCCTGGCCCAGATCGAGCTGTTCACCAAGCCCGAGGAGTACCCGGTCGGCGTCTACACGCTGCCCAAGCACCTCGACGAGAAGGTCGCCCGCCTCCACCTGGACGCGCTCGGCGTCAGGCTCACCACGCTGTCCCAGGACCAGGCCGACTACATCGGCGTCAAGGTCGAGGGCCCGTACAAGGCGGACCACTACCGCTACTGATCGGCGCACCACTCGACGTACCGCATCCCGATAGGCGGTAGCGAGGATCTTCCAGCGGCCGCTGGCGCATAGGCTCGTCCCATGCCCAGCGGCCGTTACTCGTTCCACGACACGCACGACGACACCCCCCTCGGTGACGAGCGCTTCAGCTGCGCCGCCGGACCCTCCGGCTGGCGCTACACAGCTCAGACCTTCACGACGGATGGCACGCTGGACGGCTCCGTCGACCTGACTCTCGACTCCCGATCCCGCCCGGCCCGACTGGAACTGCGCCGCAACGGCTGGCAGGTGCGCGGCGGTGCCCTCGCCGGGCTGACCTGGGTGCGTACGCACCCTGACGACCGGGATCTCTCGTTCACGAGCGAGGGCAACGAAAAGGCCCACGCCTTCACCGGCCGCTCGCCGGCGTTCCTCATCGCGACGGCACGGATGCTGGCGCTGTCGGAGGGCTCCTCCGCACGCGTCCGCGTCGTCTCCTTCACCGAACCCGTGCTGGCCCCCCGCACGCTGGACCAGGGCTGGACCCTGGAAAGCATCGAAGCACACACCACCGACAGCGGGCCGCTGACGGTCCGTCGCTTCCGCGTCGCGGACCTGGAGACGGGGGAGGAGGGCCTGGTCCACCTGGGCGGCGACGTCGTCCTGGCAGCGCCCGGCGTCGAGCTGGAGGAGCTGGACACCCCTCCGGGTCCCTGGATTTGACTCGGGCCGTACGGCCACGTAACGTTCTTCGAGTTGCCCCGCTGAGCGGGGCGGCAAACCCCCCAGAGAATCGGAAATCCGATTGACGGGGACTGCGAAATCGGGACTGAAAAGTTCTGATAGAGTAGAAAACGAAGGAAGCGCCCGGAGAAAGCCCGAGAGGGAATTCAAAGGAAGCGTCCGTTCCTTGAGAACTCAACAGCGTGCCAAAAGTCAACGCCAGTTACTTTTGAGAACAAATTTTCAGCGAGGACGCTGTGCACGGGTCCGCTCATTCCGGCGGATGCTGTGCCGCTC
>NZ_JADPRT010000022.1 GCF_015690355.1 Streptacidiphilus fuscans
CACGGACTGATCGACTGTCCGGCGGGCCGACCGACTGAACGACTGACTGATCGACTGATCAATGTCCTACTGACTGAACGACCGAAGACACAAGGACTTTCGCATGACGCGACGAACGCCGCACAAGGCCACCCTGGTCGCAGCAGCCGCCACCGGGCTGGCCCTCTCGCTCACCGCCGCCGCACCCGCCGCCTCGGCCCGCCCCGCCCCGCTGCCGCGCCCGGCCGGGACCGCCCTGCCGCCCGCCGGGGCGATCGACCACGTGCTGGTGATCGACCTGGAGAACGAGAGCTACGGCGAGACCTTCGGGTCCGGCTCGCCCGCGACCTACCTGAACGGCACGCTGGTGCCCAAGGGCGAACTGCTGCCCGGCTACTACGCGGTGGGCCACGTCAGCCTGGACAACTACCTCGCCCAGGTCTCCGGCCAGGCGCCCAACCAGGTCACCAGCAGCGACTGCACCACGGCCGCCGGCGGCGCCTTCGACGACGTGCTGCCCGGCACGCCCGACCCCGACCAGGCGCGCTACCCCGGCCAGACCGACGGCCAGGGCTGCGTCTACCCGGCGGACGTGCAGACCATCGGCGGCCAGCTCCAGGACGCCAGGCGCCTGCCCGGGATCCCCACCGCCGTCGACTGGCGCGAGTACGCGGGCGACATGGGCAACGACCCCGCCCGCGACGGTGGTACCCCCGACCCGAGCGGCGGCACCGACTGCGCCCACCCGACGCAGACGAACGGCGTCGGGGCGGACGACACCGAGAACGCCGAGGGCCCCAACGCGACCGGCTCGCAGGTGAAGTCGAGCACCACCGACCAGTACGTGGACCGGCACAACCCGTTCGCGTTCTTCCACTCGGTCACCGACGACGCGTCGTCCTGCGCGCAGCACGTCGTGCCGCTCGGCACGGTGACGGCGAAGACGGGCGGCGGCTACCACTACCAGGGCCACCTGGCCCAGGACCTGGCCAGCCCGTTCACCACCCCGCGCTTCGCCATGGTCAGCCCGAACGTCTGCGACGACGGCCACGACGCGACCTGCGCCGGCGTCAACGCGGCGGGCACCACGACCGGCGGGCTGGTCGGCGCGGACGCCTTTCTCAAGGCATGGATGCCGCTGATCCTCGACTCGCCCGCCTACAAGGACGGGTCGATGCTGGTGATGATCACGTTCGACGAGGGCTCGGTGGCCGACGTCGCCGCGGGCGACCACGAGCAGCCCGGCCCCGGCAGCGCCAACCCCGGCTACTCGCCGCTGCTGAACACGCCGATCCCGTCGCTCGGTGGCAAGACCTACTACCAGCTGCTCGGCTTCAACGGCCTGACACCCGGTCAGGAACCGCCCGCCGGAACCATGCCCGGCGGCGGACAGGTCGGCGCCCTGCTGCTCAACCCGTTCTGGATCAAGGCGGGCAGCACCGACACCACCGGCAGCTACAACCACTACTCGGCACTGCGCACCTTCGAGGACCTGCTCGGCCTGCGCACCGGCGGCGCGGACGGCCAGGGCCACCTTGGCTTCGCCGCCACGGCCTCGGACTTCGGCCCGGACGTCTTCAACGGCCTGAGCCTGCCCGCAGCGCGCCGCTGACCCTCCGGCACGTCACGTCAACGGCCCCCGCTCACTCCTCGTGGGCGGGGGCCGGTCGCTACTCGATATCAGTCGTTCGATCGCGACGCCGCCGCGCGCAGCTTCTCCAGGTCGGCGGCCGCGTCGGAGGCGGGGACGCGGTGCAGGACGGCGTGGTGGCGGGCCGCGATGGCGTCGACGGAGCGGGGGTCGGACTCGACCATCTCGGCCGTGACCAGGCAGTGTCCGGGGTCCACCCACGCGGTCAGGCCGATCAGCGCGTCGGTCTCGTCCTCGGCCTCGCGGCCGTCGGCGACCGCGCCCACGCCGGTGCCCAGCGTCAGGCCGATCGCGACGCCCAACGGGCCGCCCAGCAGGCCGACCAGCGCTCCGACCGCGCCGAGTCCGAACATCGCGCCGCCCGCCTGCGGGTCGTAGTCCTTGGGCACGCTGATCCGGCCGTCCGCGTCGCGCTCCAGCAGCACCGCCCTCGTGACGGTGGGCAGTTGGGTGATCTCGTCGAAGACCGCCGCGGCGGCGTCGGCGTCGGCGACGTCGAGGAAGAGCATCTTGTCGTCGTGGGCCATGTCGTCGGACATCTCGTTCATGGCCGGTCACCCTTCTCCGTGCCGTCCTCCCCGGTGCCGTCGGCGCTGTCGTCGCCGCTGGCGTCACCGCCGCCGTCCGGGCGGGCGGGGTCGTCCTGGGCGTCCCAGGCCTTGTTGTGCTCGTCGATCGACTCCAGCGCGTGGCTCGCCGCCTCCGCGGTCGGGAACGGGCCGAGCAGGAAACGTTCCGGGTCCTGGCGGCCCTGTTCGACGCGGTTGTGGCGAAGGCACCAGTACCACTGCTCCGGGGTGCCGAGCTGCTCCTCGTCGAGGTCCTTCTTGAACTGCTCGCCTGCGTCCCAAGCCACGGGGTCCACCTCCGGGCGGCTCTACCGACTCGTCGGCTCCATCCTTTCGCGTTCCTTTCGCGGGACGCGTGCCGGGCGGGCCCCGGGTGAGCCGAACGGGGCACGGCGGGACACACCGGGACACAGGAACCCGTTGGGTGGACCGGTGCAGCGGACCGGGCTGATGATCTGAAATGCTGCCTCGACCTGGTTCCTCACGACATCGAATGGAGAGCTTCATGGAGCCGGACCGGCCCGAGACGCCCGAAGCCGACAACGCCGGGCAGCAGGAGCCTGTCGCCCCCGCAGCGCCTGCCGCGCCGTTGTCGATGCTGGACGCGGTCGGACGCCTCAGCCCCGACCAGGCAGGCCTGATCGGCGTGCTGCTCGGGCTGCACCGCCTCAGCGACGACCCGCCGGAGAAGGCGGTCAAGGGGGACGCGCCGGAGCTGTAGCGCCGCGTTCCGCCGCTCGTCCTTCACGTTTCCGGCTCATCCTGGAAAAAAGAGTCGCTGCCGCTGTCGATCCCCGGGGTTCCCGTTCGTACAGAGGGTGAAGAGACTCCGGAGGAGGAGACCATGAAGCAGTATCTGCTCAGTGTGGTGACACCGACCGAGGGCACTCGGCCGGAACCCGAGGTGCTGGCCGGGATCATGCGGGAACTGGAGGTGTTCCACGCGGAACTGCGCGCCGCGGGCGCGTGGGTCTTCGCGGGAGGCCTCCACGACCCGAGCACCGCGACCCTGCTGCGGCCCGAGCCGTCGACCGGCGAGGTGCTGGTCACCGACGGCCCCTACGCCGAGGGCAAGGAGTACCTCGGCGGCATCTGCATCGTGAAGGCGCCGGACCTGGACGCGGCGTTGGAGTGGGGCCGCAAGGCCGCACGCGCGACCACGCTGGCCATCGAGGTGCGGCCGTTCACGGGCGAGGCCGACGGCTGATGGCCGACCCGGGCGGGCCGGGCGGACCGGGGGACCCGGGCGAGGTGTCGGGGGTCGCGGAGACCCCCGACATCGGGGAGATCCCTGACGTCGCGGAGATCCCAGACGTCGCGGAGGTCCCCGAGGTGGCGCAGATCCCTGACGTCGCCGGGATCGAGCGGGTCTTCCGCAGCCACTACGGCAAGGCCGTCGCCGTCCTGGTCCGGGCCTTCGGCGACATCGACCTCGCCGAGGAGGCGGTCCAGGAGGCGTTCGTCGCCGCCGTCCAGCGATGGCCCGAGACCGGTCCTCCGCCCAGCCCCGAGGGCTGGATCGTCACCACCGCCCGCAACCGCGCCGTCGACCGCCTGCGCCGCGAGGCGGGACGCGACGCCCGGCACGCCGAGGCCCTGGCCCTGCACGGCGAAGCCGAAGCCGAAGCCGACGCCGGAGCCGGGTCGCACGAGCGGGAGGAGGAGGGAGCCGTGTCGGACGACCGACTGCGCCTGATCTTCACCTGCTGCCACCCGGCCCTTGCCGTCCCGTCCCAAGTCGCTCTGACGCTGCGCCTGTTGGGCGGGCTCAGTACGGCCGAGATCGCGCGGGCGTTCCTGGTGCCGGAACCGACGATGGCGCAGCGGCTGGTCCGCGCGAAGGGGAAGATCCGCGACGCCCGCATCCCCTACCGCGTCCCGCGCGAGGCGGACCTGCCGGACCGGCTCCGCTCGGTGCTCGCGGTGCTCTACCTCGTCTTCAACGAGGGCTACGCCGCCTCCGCCGGCGAGGAGTTGGTCCGTCAGGACCTGTGCGCGGAGGCGATCCGGCTGGCCCGGCTGCTGGTCGCGCTGATGCCCGACGAGCCGGAGGCGCACGGCCTGTTGGCGCTGATGCTGCTCACCGAGTCCCGCCGCCCGGCGAGGACCGCGCCGGACGGCTCGCTGGTGCTGCTGCCCGACCAGGACCGCTCCCGCTGGGACGCCGCGCTGGTCGCCGAGGGCCAGGACCTGGTCCGCCGCTGCCTGCGCCGCAACGCTCCCGGGCCTTACCAGCTTCAGGCGGCCATCGCCGCCGTCCACAGCGACGCGGCGTGCGCGCAGGACACCGACTGGGCGCAGATCGTCGCCCTCTACGACCACCTGCTGCGCCTCGCGCCGAGCCCGGTGACCGCGCTCAACCGGGCCGTCGCGGTGGCGGAGCGGGACGGTCCGGCGGTCGCGCTGCCACAGGTGGACGCGGTCGCAGGGGAGTTGGACCGGCTCTACGTGCTCCACGCCGTCCGCGCCGACCTGCTGCGCCGCCTCGGCCGACGGGAGGAGGCGCTCGCGGCGTACGAGGCCGCGCTGGCGCGCTCGGACAACGCGGCGACCGCCGCTTTCCTGCGGTCACGCCACGACGCGCTTCAGGACTGCTCCGGCTCCGGCTCCGGCCCCACGGGCTTGTCCGGCTTCACGGGCTCGTCGGGCGGTGCGGGTGCCGCAGATGCTGCAGGTTCCACCGGGTCGACGGGGTCGGACGCCGAGACGTAGGCCTTGTCGCGGAGCGGGAGTTCCTTGAGGAACCAGCTCAGCACGAACGCCAGCAGCCCGATCGGCACGCCGACCAGGAACACCACGTGCAGCGAGGCGTCGAAGGCCTGGATGAAGCCGTGCCGGATCGGCGGCGGCAACGCGTTGAGCTGGGACGGGCTGGCCGTCACCGTGCTGCCGTGGAGCTGCTGGACCGCCTGTGGCGGAAGGTACTTGGGCAGGTTGGCGGTCAACTGCCGGTTGAAGACCGCGCCCAGCGCCGAGACGCCGAACGAACCGCCGATGGTGCGGAAGAACGTCGTCGAAGAGGTCGCCGCGCCCAACTGCTCGTGCGGGACCGCGTTCTGCACCGCGACGACCAGCACCTGCATCACCAGGCCGATGCCGAAGCCGACCACGAACATGTAGGCGGACGACACCGCCAGGCTCGTCGTCGGCGTCATCAGCGAGAGCAGCCAGACGCCGAAGGTCATGATCGCGGTGCCGAAGATCGGGAAGATCTTGTAGCGCCCTCGTGAGGTGACCAGACGCCCGCTGGTGATGAAGGTGATCAGCATCCCCAGGATCAACGGCAGCAGTTGGAGACCGGAGCTGGTCGGACTGGCCGAGTGGACCGTCTGGAGGTAGAGCGGAATGTAGATGATGACGCCGAACATGGTCGCGCCGATCAGGAACCCGATCGAGTTGGCGACCGCGAAGACCGGCGTCCGGAACAGCACCAGCGGCAGCACGGGCTGCGCCGCGTGCCGCTCCACGACCACGAAGAGCCCGATCGACACGATCGCGGCCACGCCGAGGCCGATGATCGGCCCGGAGGTCCAGCCGTAGGTGGTGCCGCCCCAGGTGGTGAGCAGGATGACGGCCGTGGCCGCCGCGCCCAGCAGGGCCGCGCCCGCGTAGTCGATCCGCTGCCGGGTGCGGGTCCGCGGCAGGTGCAGCACGGCGGCGATGACGAAGACCGCCAGGGCGCCGATCGGCAGGTTGATGTAGAAGACCCAGCGCCAGCTCAGGTGCTCGGTGAAGAACCCGCCCGCCAGCGGGCCGATCACCGACGAGGCGCCGAAGACCGCGCCGAAGTACCCCATGTACCGGCCGCGTTCGCGCGGGCTGACCACCTCGCCGATGATCGCCTGCGCGCCGACGATCAGCCCGCCCGCGCCCGCGCCCTGGATCGCGCGGAAGATGATCAGCTCGATCATGTTCTGCGAGAGCCCGGACAGAGCCGAGCCGACCAGGAAGATCACGATCGCGGCCTGGAACAGCTGTTTACGCCCGAAGAGGTCGCCCAGCTTCCCCCAGAGCGGCGTGGAGATGGTCGACGTCAGCAGATACGCCGTCACCACCCAGGACAGGTGGTTGAGTCCGTGCAGGTCGCCCGCGATGGTGGGCAGCGCGGTGGCGACGATGGTCTGGTCGAGGGCGGCCAGGAACATGCCCATCATCAGGGCGGAGAGGATGATCAGGATCCTGCGGTGCTCGGCGCGCGGGTCGGGCACGCCGGGGCCGCCGGGTGCGCCGGGGCGGTGCGGGTCCGGGGGACGTGTGGAGGTGGGCGTACCTGGTCCACCGCGTGGCCGGTCAGGTGTGTTCCCGGTCATGCCGCACCTCCTGGTGGCGGGACCCGAGCGCTGTCACCTCACTCTCCAGGCTAGTTAGTTGCCTGTAACAGGTAAACAGGAACAGAAGCGGAGGGAAGCGTTTCGCTTGGCTGGGGGCGGGTAGCGCGGACAGTAGTGCCTGTGTGGCTTCCGGACGACGGAGCGTTTCCATGACTGCCACGACTGCGAAGCACCCTGGGAAGAGCGCCGAGGAGGAGGTCTGCGTCCAGTTCGCCGGATGCCGACCCGAGGACGCCGAAGCGGTGATGACCGCGCTGGAAACGGCCTTCCCGCCTGAGCCCACCGCCGGCCACGTCCGGCCCGAGGGATCCCGCCCGGCCTCGAACGTCTGGTCGTTGCTGCTGGACACCGGCGGACGCCACGGTACGCACCTCGCCCCGGTCCACCTCGACGGCGAGGTCTCCGCCGACCTGATCGGCGCGGCGGACTCGGTGCACCGCGTCCGCGAGGCGCTGGAGGAGGCCGTCCACGTCCAGGACCGCGGCGTCGTACCCGGCGAGCACGAGCTGGAGTTGCGGCTGTTGCTCACCTGACCTGACCTGTTCTGACATCTCGGCTGACCATGCGATTCAGGGACCGGATCGACGCAGGCAGACAGCTCGCCGAACGCCTGCTGGACCGTGGCGTGGCGGACCTGCCCGACCCCCTGCTGCTCGGCCTCGCCCGGGGCGGCGTGCCGGTCGCCGAGCGGGTCGGCGTCGCCCTGGACTGGCCGTGGGACGTCCTGGTCGTCCGCAAGATCGGCGCGCCGGGCTGGCCGGAGGTCGGAGTCGGCGCGCTGGCGGGCGACGACCCTCCCCTGTTCGACGACGCCTCGCTGGCCACGCTCGGCCTGACCCCGGCCGAGCTCGCCCCCGACGTCGCTCGCGAACGCGCCGAACTCCACCGCAGGGCGCTTCGCTATCGCGGTGACCGGCCGGCCCCTGTCATCTGTGACCGGGCGGTGGTCGTCGTCGACGACGGGCTCGCGACGGGCATCACCGCTCGCGCGGCGTGCACGCACCTGCGCGCAGCGAAGCCCGCGCGGCTGCTGGTCGCGGTCCCGGTCGCTGCGCGGGAGGCGATCGGCGTCGTGGGACGCGTGTGCGACGAGGTGATCTGCGTCGAAGTCCCGCGCTTCTTCGGCGCGGTGGGGGAGTGGTACCAGGATTTCCACCAACTGACGGACGAGGACGTGCTCCACGCGTTGCGTTAGTTCCCCGCGCCCCTGAAGCGGGTGCAACTCCCTGCGGTAGCTCACAGAAATGTCCAACTTGTCCGCAGCCGCAAGCCCACTCAGCCAACGCTCAGCAGGCTGTCGCAGAGTTGTGACGCTCGTGACCCCCAACTCGGGACTGAGGCCCTGACCTCGCGCCTTAGGGTTGGTCCGTGGCAGCGAAGCGATCTCCCCTCTCCGGTACGTCCCCGCGCGAATCCCGCGGCCCGGGACACAAGGCCTTGCTCGGTGTTCAGCTCGTCGGCGCCTCCGCGCTCGCCGGCGCGATCGTCGCGGGGATCGCGTTGCCCGCCGTCGGTGGGGTGGGGCTGTCGGCCAAGGCCGCTGCGAACGACTTCAACAACCTTCCCGGCGACCTCGTCGTCCCGACGCTCTCGCAGGCGTCGACGATCTACGACGCCAACGGCGGCGTCATCGCGACCGTGTACTCGCGTGACCGCACGTCCGTGCTGCTCAGCCAGATCGCCCCGGTGATGCAGAACGCGCTGGTCGACATCGAGGACCACCGCTTTTACCAGCACGGCGCCATCGACCTCCAGGGCACGCTCCGCGCGCTCCTCAAGGACAGCAGCAGCGGCGGCGTCTCCCAGGGTGGATCGACGCTGACCCAGCAGTACGTGAAGAACGTCTTCATCGAGGAGGCCGGCGACAGCGCGGCCGGTGTCGCCGAGGCGACCCGGCAGACCGCCGGGCGCAAGATCCAGGAGCTGAAGTACGCGATCGAGCTGGAGCAGAAGCTCAGCAAGCAGCAGATCCTGGACAACTACCTGAACATCACCTACTTCGGTGGCGGCGCCTACGGCGTCGAGGCCGCGGCGGAGCTGTACTTCAGCAAGCACGCGAGCCAGCTGACGCTGCCCGAGGCGGCGCTCCTCGCCGGGCTGGTGCAGTCGCCGTCCGCCTACGACCCGGTGCAGAACCCGGCGTCGGCGTTGACCCGCCGCAACGAGGTGCTGGACGCGATGGCCAGCTACGGGAGCATCTCCACCGCCCAGGCGGTCCAGGCCAAGGCCCAGCCGCTCGGCCTGAAGGTGACCACGCCGAAGACCGGCTGCATCGCCGCCAAGGCGGGCGACGAGTTCTTCTGCAACTACGTCGAGCACGTGCTGCTGGACGACCCCGCGTTCGGCGCGACGTCGGAGGCGCGGCAGGCGCTGTTCGACCAGGGTGGGTTGAAGATCCACACCACGCTGAACCCGCAGGACCAGGCCGCCGAAGAGCAGGCCATGCAGAACCACATCTACTCCAGCGACAAGGCGGTCGCGGTCTCCAGCATGGTGCAGCCCGGCAGCGGGCAGATCCTGGCGATGGCGCAGAGCCGTCCGTTCGGCACCGGCACCAACCAGACCGAGATCAACTACAACGTCGACGCCATGCACGGTGGCGGCGAGGGCTTCCAGACCGGATCGGTCTTCAAGGCCGTCACCGCGGCGACCGCGCTCTCCCAGGGCATTCCGCTCAGCTACCCGATCAACTCGCCCGCCTCCGCGGACTATCCGGCGATGACCGACTGCGACGGCGTGGTCCACCCGGCCGTCCCCGGCGACCAGAACGACACCACCGTCCCGTACGGGAACATCGACATGGTCAAGGCCATGGCCGACTCGGTGAACACCTACTTCGTGCCGCTGGAGGCGCAGGCGGGCCTGTGCAACGTCGTGCACATGGCGCAGAGCCTCGGGCTCGGCAACCAGGGCATGATGAACGCCGCCGGGACCGGCCTGGAGCCGCTGGCGCAGGCGCAGTCGCTGACCCTGGGCGTCAACGACCTCACCCCGCTGCAGATCGCCAACGCCTACGCGTCCTTCGCAGCCAACGGCACGTACTGCAGCCCGACGGCGATCACGCAGGTGGTCGACGCCTCCGGCAAGAGCCTCACGGTGCCGTCGGGCAACTGCCACCAGGTGCTCACGCCCGCCGTGGCGCAGCAGGTCAACACGCTGCTCCACTCGGTCGTCTCCGACCAGGGCACTGGTGCCTCGGTGGCCATCCCGTACTCGGACGCGGGCAAGACCGGTACCACCAACAGCGAGGCCCAGGCCTGGTTCGCGGGGTACACCACGCAGGTCTCGGACGCGACCGTGGTCACCAACCCGAACTACCCGCTGAACTCCCTCAACGGCGTGGACATCGGCGGCCACAGCTACGACCCGGCCTACGGTTACGAGACCGCCGGCCCGATCTGGCACGACGCGATGATCGCGGCGATGTCGGGCCAGCCGAACACGGCGCTGGGCTTCGCGCCCGGCCCGAAGAACTGAGAACTGAGTTCTGACGAACTGCACCTGCCGGTGGCCCCGCGCGGCGGAATGATGACCATGTCCGCCGCGTTGGGCTGGGTGGAACGGACCGAAGGAGGATCTCGTGGTGGCGCAGACGGAGAAGGCTGTCCTGGCGGGCGGTTGTTTCTGGGGCATGCAGCAGCTGATCCGGCGGCAGCCGGGCGTACTGACGACGAGGGTCGGCTACAGCGGAGGTGACGTCCCCAACGCCACCTACCGCAATCACGGCACCCACGCGGAGTCGATCGAGATCGTCTACGACCCGGCCGAGACCGACTACCGGGCGATCCTGGAGTTCTTCTTCCAGATCCACGACCCGACGACCAAGGACCGCCAGGGCAACGACATCGGCGCCAGCTACCGCTCGGCGATCTTCTACCTGGACGACGAGCAGAAGCGGATCGCCGAGGACACCATCGCGGACGTGGAGGCGTCCGGGCTGTGGCCCGGCAAGGTCGTCACCGAGGTGGCCCCGATCGGGCCGTTCTGGGAGGCCGAGCCGGAGCACCAGGACTACCTGGAGCGCTACCCCAACGGCTACACCTGCCACTTCCCCCGTCCGGGCTGGAAGCTGCCGCGCCGCGAGAGCTGAGCGACGCCCGATCGCACCATCGCGCCCCGGACCGGCAAGCCCGGTTCCGGGGCGCGATCGTTGTGCGGCTATGGTGTCCCGATGCCCGACACCGCCGTGACCGCAGCTCCGACCGCGACCTCGACCGCGACCTCGACCGCGACCTTGTCCGCCACCTCGACCGTCCGCACCCGTCTCTACCGTGACGGGAAGCTCGCCCTGGAGAACTTCCCGGCCGCCGAGATCTCGGACCACGTCGCCGAGGACGGCTCGGTGGTCTGGCTCGACCTCTGCGCACCGACCCCGGACGACTTCGCGCTGCTCACCGAGGAGTTCGGCCTCCACGAGCTCGCCGTCGAGGACGCCCGCCACGAGCACCAGCGGCCCAAGCTGGACCGCTACAAGGACCACTGCTTCCTCTCCATGTACGCGGTGTGCGCCGCCCATGACCACGAGGACCTGGTCATCCGCGAGCTGTCGGTCTTCGTCACCGCGAACGCGCTGATCACCGTCCGGACGGACGACCGGTTCGACATGGACGACGTCGTCTCCCGCTGGGACGACGCGCCGGAGCTCGGCCAGTTCGGCGTCGGCTTCCTGCTGCACGGGCTGCTCGACCACGTCGTGGACGGGCACTTCCGCGCCGTGCAGGACATGGACGACCGGATCGAGGAGCTGGAGGACATCCTCTTCGACGCCAACGCCAAGGAGACCCGCGACATCCAGCGCGCGTCCTTCGCCCTGCGCAAGAGCCTGGTCCGGCTGCGGCGGATGGCGCTGCCGATGCGCGAGATGGTCAACACCCTGATGCGCCGCGACGTGCACGTCGTGGCCGACCCGATGATGCCGTACTACCAGGACGTCTACGACCACGTGCTGCGGGTGACCGAGTGGACCGAGTCGCTGCGCGACATGGTCGGCTCGATCATGGAGACCAATCTGACGGTCCAGGGCAACCGGATGAACATGATCATGAAGAAGGTGACCAGCTGGGCGTCGATCGTCGCCGTCCCGACCGCCGTCACCGGCTTCTACGGCCAGAACGTCCCGTACCCGGGCTTCGGCACCGAGTGGGGCTTCTGGGTCTCGACCGGCGTGACGATCGGCATCTCGGTCGCGCTCTACTTCGGCTTCAAGCGCCGCGACTGGATCTGAGCGGGGAGATCGGAACTGCCTCGGGCGGGGTAAGAGAGACGCGGGGGACCTCTTTCGACCGGAGGTGCTTCTGATGAGTATCGAGACCCACATCGACCGCGACCGCGCCCAAGGCGACCTGCTCGACGGCCTGATCGCCGACCACGAGGAAATCACCCGGACCTTCAGCGCCTTCCTGGGCGTCGGCTTCGGCCACCCGGAGCGCAAGGAGATCGCCGACCAGGTCACCCGCCAGATCGTGGCGCACGACGCCATCGAGGAGGCGCTGGTCTACCCGATGATCCGCGAGCGGACCGAGGGCGGCAGTGCGATGGCCGTCCCGTGCCTCGGCGCGCACGCCCAGACCGACGTGCTGCTGCGCCGGATCCGTCTGCTCGACGCGCACGCGCCCGGCTTCGACCGGCTGATGGGCGTGCTGGGAACCCACGTCACCGGGCACATGCACTGGGAGGAGGCACAGGTCTTCCCGCTGCTGCGCGCCACGCTGGACCAGGAGGAGCTGGACCAGCTCGGCGACCGGGCGCGCGGGATGCGCCGCCACCCGCTGCTGGAACCGGCCCCGCACCCGGGCATCGAACCGCCGGCGGACGACTACCGCCCGGCGGAGCGCACCACGACGGGCAAACTGCGCTACCTCTTCACCCCTGCGGGAGGCTGGGACCGGATGCGTCCGCACTGACGTCACTGGCTCCACTGACGCCTGCGGGGACGGGGTCGGCTACCGGTTCGGTCTCGGCGTCGGCGGGGACGTGCGGGGCGGCCTGCTGCGCCGCGGTCCAGCGTGCCTGGAACGACGGCAGGAGCCGGAGCAGGTAGCCGACGCGCAGCGGCTCGCCGGTACGTCCCTTGATGTCGTGCTGCTCGAAGAGCCAGGCGGACAGCTGCTCGGCGTTCGGGTGGGCGCCGTGCTGCCGGGTGTACTCGTCGAAGCCGTGCTGGTACTGCTCGATGGGCGTGCCGGCGCCGAACACGGTCGGCGTGGACGGGACGGTCACGGGGACCGCTTCCTGCTGCTCTTCGACCGGCTCCGTCACGCCCTGCTCGGGCTCGGTAGGCGCGGGCGGCAGCGCGGGGCGGACCGGGGGAGCGGGGGCGGGCTCGGGCTCGATCCGGGCGATCTCCAGCTCGAACTCGGGCAGCCGTTCGCCCAGGTTGGCCAGCTTGAGCAGCAGGATCTGGTCGACCGGCGCCTTCTGCCGCCAGAACAGGCCGTAGCGCGACCGCAGTCGGGCCCGGAAGACCAGTCGGCGGCGCTCCATCTCCAGCGCGTCCTGGTAGTTGCGCAGCTCCCACAGCTGGCGGCGGCGCCAGAGCCGGAAGGTGGCGACGGGGGCGAAGAACCAACGGCCCAGCCGCGTCCCCTCCATGAACTGGTTGGCCTCGATCTGGGCCATCCGCCCGACCATGTGGCGCGCCGCCTCGATCGCCGCGACGAACAGCAGCGGGACGACCGCGTGCATGCTCGTGGCCAGCGGATTCGGCCAGGCCGAGGCGGCGTTGAAGACGACGGTCGCCGCCGTCAGCAGCCACGCCAACTGGCGCAGCAGCGCCAGCGGGATCCGCATCCAGGTCAGCAGCAGGTCCAGCGCCAGGAAGACGGTGATGCCGACGTCGATGCCGACGGGCAGCACGTAGGCGAACCAGCCGAAGCCGTTGCGCTGGGCCAGCCGCATCACGGCGTCGTACGAGCCGACGAACCCGATCATCGCGATCACCAGCGTCCCGGTGACCACGACGAGCGCCAGCCTTCTTTGCCCGCGCAGCAGTTGGCGGCGTTCCATGTCCCGTCCCCTTGGAAGTGCTCGGTTGTCCGTTCCGCCGTGCCGCGGGTCAGACCGTGGTGCCGATGCCGCCGTCGACCGGGATGACCGCGCCGGTGACGTAGGAACCCGCCCGGCTGGACAGGTAGACCGCGACCCCCGCCATGTCGTCCGGGCGGCCGATCCGGCGCAGCGGCGCGGCCTGGGCGATCGCCTCGCCGAAGGACTCCAGCGTCGCGGCCATCATCTTGGACTCGAACGGGCCCGGGGCGATCGCGTTGACGGTGATGCCCTGCGGCCCGAGCTCCTTCGCCAGCACGCGGGTCAGGTGGTGCAGCCCGGCCTTGCTGGCCGCGTAGGAGTAGGCGGGGAGTGGGCTGACGTGCAGGCCGTCGATGGAGCCGACGTTGATGACGCGGGCCGGGGCCTCGTCCGTGGCGGCCGCGCGCAGCTGCGGCAGCAGGGCCTGGGTGAGCAGGAACGGGCTGCGCAGGTTCAGGTCCATGACCTTGTCCCAGCCGCTGACCGGGAACTCGTCCAGCGGCGCACCCCAGGTCGCGCCTGCGTTGTTGACCAGGATGTGCAGCCGCTCCTCACGGGCGGCGAGCTCCTGGGCGAGGCGGTGGCACTCCTCCACCTGCGACAGGTCGGCCGGGAGCGCCACGGCCTCGCCGTACTGGGCGAGCTCCTTGACGGCTGCCTCACAGGCCTCCGGCTTGCGCGAGCTGACGTAGACCTTCGCGCCCGCCTGGACCAGTCCGCGCGCGATCATCAGGCCGATGCCCCGGGTGCCTCCGGTGACGAGGGCGGTCTTTCCGGCGACGGAGAAGAGATCGTTCACGGCGGGCTCCGGGAGTCGTGGGCGTAGGCGTGGGGTGATCTTGCGCGGCCCCAACCTAGAGGGTCCGCGCGCCGGTGTGCCAGGTGGGTCCGGCATCAGCGCATGACCCCGGCGCCGGGGCCTGTTTGAGCGCCCCTCCCGGGCGCAGACTCTCCAGGGAGGGACGTAGGAAGGGAGGCGGTGGCCATGAACGGTTCCGTGCCCCTGGGCAGGCTCTTCGGGATCCCGCTGCGGGTCCACTGGAGTGCGCCGCTGCTCGTCTTCCTGCTGACCCTCGGTCTGGCCGCGAACGTCCTACCCGCCTGGGTGCCGGGGCGCTCCTCCGGCGTCTACCTGCTCGGCGGCCTGGTCGGGGCGCTGCTGCTGATCGCCAGCCTGGTGCTGCACGAGGTCGCCCACGGCGTGGTCGCCCGGCGGGCGGGGACGCGGGTCGACGACATGACCGTCTGGGGACTCGGTGGCGTGACCCGGATCGGACGGCTGCACGGCCCCGGCCGGGAGCTGCTGGTGGCGCTCGCGGGCCCGGTGGTCAGCCTGCTCGTCGCGGCGGCCACCTGGGGCGTGGGGCTGGTGGCGCTGAACGTGCTGGACTGGGACGTGCCGGCGGCGGTGCTGATCTGGACCGGCGTGATCAACCTGCTGGTCGCCGTCTTCAACCTGCTGCCCGGCGCGCCGCTGGACGGCGGCCGGGTGCTGCAGGCGGTGCTCTGGTGGCGCGGCGGCGACCGGGACCGGGCCGAGCGGCAGGCCGGTCGCTGCGGCCAGGCGCTCGGCGGGGTGATGGTGCTGGGCGGCTGGATCGTGCTGCTGCGCACCGCGACCGGCTCGGCGGGCGTATGGCTGCTGCTGGTCGGCGGGTTCCTCGTGGTGGCCGCCTCGGCGGAGGTCCGGCACGCGGCGCTGGCCGCGTCCGCGCGGGGCGTCCGGGTCGGCGAGGCGATGACCACGCCCGCGTTCACCCGGCCCGACTGGTCCACGGTCGACCGCGTCTTCGAGGAGAGCACCACCTGGCGCAGCCTCGGTGCGGTCCCGGTCGTGGACTTCAACGGCTACCCGAGCGGCGTGGTCCGCTGGCGCACGGTGCTGGGCATCCCGCCCGGTCGGCGCGGTGCGGTGCGGCTGCGGGACGTCGCCGTGCCGCTGTCGACCTGGGCGACGGCGTCGACGCAGGACGACCTGCTGGACGCGCTGGACGACAGCCGGGGACGGCTGCCGCTGCTCGTCCTCGACGGAGGACTCCTGGTCGGCGCCGTCACCACGCTCGACCTGGCCCGGCTGGTCCGTTCGGCGACTAGAGCTGGAAGTGCATGGACATCCGGCAGTGGCCGGTGAGGGCGAGCACCTCGTCCTCGTCGGCGTCATGGTCCGCGGGCGCGGCGTCGGCCGGGCGCGCCGGGGTGGCCGCGTTCGCTGGACGGGCCGGACGGGTCGGGCGGGCCGGGGCGACGGGGACGTCGAGAGCGGGGAAATCGTCGAGAACCATCACTGGCTGAGTCATGCCACCAGTTCACCGCCGTCCGGGCCCGCGTGGGGCGGTCCTTGACGCGCTCCGAGCGCTCGGGCGGCAGACCCTGACGCGCTCTTGGCGCGGGCCTGGCACCGGGCGCCCCGGACGGGCGAGCGCGGGAACGGTTTTCATCTCACACCCATTCGGGCTACGATGAAAACCGTTTCCAAGTTAACCTGAAGACATCACCGCACCGATGTCCCAGCCCAGGGGGTCCCTGATCATGCCCGCGCCCGCCGCCGCTTCCCGCCGTCGTACCGCCAAGCTGGCACTGGGCGCCGGAGCCGTCGCGCTGGTGGCGTCGGTCAGCGCCTGCGCGACCACCGCGCCCGCGGGGACCACGACGGGATCGGCCGGCGCGTCCGGCGGCAAGGTGATCCAGGTTGCGGCCGCCGAGAACTTCTGGGGCAGCATCGCCACCCAGCTCGGCGGCTCCCGCGTGCACGTGACCAGCATCATCACCAACCCGAACACCGACCCGCACTCGTACGACCCGACCGCCGCCGACGCGCGCACCGTCACCACGGCGCAGCTGGCCATCGTCAACGGCATCGGCTACGACGCCTGGGCGGACAAGCTGCTGGCCACCAACCCGGGCACGGGCCGCGCCGAGCTCAACGTCGGCGACCTTGTCGGCATCAAGCCGGGCGGCAACCCGCACCGCTGGTACTCGCCGGACAACGTCAAGCAGGTCATCGCCGCGATCACCGCCGAGTACAAGAAGCTCGACCCGGCCGACGCCGCCTACTTCGACGCGCAGCAGCAGACCTTCGAGACGCAGACCCTCGCTCCGTACAACCAGCTGATCGCCCAGATCAAGCAGAAGTACGCGGGCACGCCGATCGGTGCGTCCGAGTCGATCGTAACGCCGCTCGCCGAGGGCCTCGGCCTGAAGATGATGACGCCGGAGACCTTCCTGGACGCGATGAGCGAGGGCACCGACCCGACCGCCGCGGACAAGGCGCTGATCGACCAGCAGATCAAGAGCAAGCAGATCAAGGTCTACGTCTACAACAGCCAGAACTCGACCCCGGACGTGGTCGCGCAGGTCAACCTGGCCAAGTCCGAGGGCATTGCGGTCACCACCGTGACCGAGACACTGGCCCCTGCGAACGACACGTTCCAGCAGTGGCAGGTCGCCGAGCTCCAGGGCCTCCAGCAGGCTCTCCACCAGGCCACCGGGAAGTGACGCCATGAATCCTCCCCCCGTGAGCGCATCCGTCGACGCCGCACCGAAGGCCGTCCCGGCCCCCGCGACGACCGGCGCGACGACCGGCGCGACGCCCGCCGCCGCGCCCGTCGTCGCTCTGCGCGCCGCCGCCGTGCGCGTGGGCGCGCGGACGCTGTGGTCCGGCGTCGACCTGGACGTCCAGGCGGGCGAGTTCGTCGCCGTGCTGGGCCCCAACGGCGTCGGCAAGTCCACGCTGGTCAAGGTGCTGCTCGGCGTCGTGCCCGCCGCCGAGGGCGAGATACGCGTGCTCGGCCGCAAGCCCGGAGAGGCGGGCAGCCGGGTCGGCTACCTGCCGCAGCGCCGCAGCTTCGACCCGAGCCTGCGGATCCGCGGCGTCGACATCGTCCGGATGGGCCTGGACGGCGACCGCTGGGGCATACCGCTGCCCTGGGCGCGCAACCGTCGGGCCCAGCAGGAGCGCGTCCGCGAGGTGATCGAGCTCGTCGGCGCGAGCGCCTACGCGCACCGGCCGATCGGGCAGTGCTCCGGCGGCGAGCAGCAGCGGCTGCTGATCGCGCAGGCCCTCGTCCGCAAGCCCGAAGTGCTGCTGCTGGACGAGCCGTTGGACAGCCTCGACCTCCCCAACCAGAGCGCCGTCGCCGCGCTGATCGGCCGGATCTGCCACCAGGAGCAGGTCGCCGTGGTCATGGTCGCGCACGACGTCAACCCGATCCTGCACCACCTGGACCGGGTCGTGTACATCGCCGAGGGCGGCGCGGTCAGCGGTCGGCCCACCGAGGTCATCACCTCCGAGACGCTGACCCGCCTCTACCGCACCCCCGTCGAGGTGCTCTCCACCCAGGACGGCCGGCTGGTCGTCGTCGGGCAGCCCGAGGGTGCCGGAGCGCACTCCGGAGTGCACGGCGCACGTGCGGGGGAGCACACCGGAGCACACGCCGGAGCGGGTGGCTGAGATGGGAACCGCCCCTCCGTTCTCCTGGAACCTGCTCTACGACTTCCAGATCATGTGGTCGTACCCGTTCATGCTGAACGCCTTCCGCGCGGGCGCGATCGTCGCAGTCGTCGCGGGCGTCGTCGGCTGGTACGTCGTGCTGCGGCGGCAGACCTTCGCCGCGCACACGCTGTCCGTCGTCGCCTTCCCCGGTGCGGCGTTCGCGACGCTGGCCGGATTCGCGCTCAGCCTGGGCTACTTCGGCTTCTGCATCGCCGCAGCGCTGGTGCTGGCGTTGCTGCGCCGCAACCGCGCCGGTCAGCCCGGCGACTCGGAGGAGTCGGCGGCCACCGGCACTGTCCAGGCCTTCCTGCTGGCCTGCGGCTACCTCTTCATGGCGCTCTACAAGGGCCTGTTGGAGGGCCCGCAGGCACTGCTGTTCGGCAGCTTCACCGGCATCACCAGCAGTCAGGTGACCACGCTGGCCGTCGCCGGAGTCGTGGTGCTGGGCGTGCTCGCGGTGATCGGCCGCCCGCTGCTCTTCGCCTCGGTGGACCCGCAGGTCGCCGCCGCGCGCGGGGTTCCGGTGCGGGCGCTGTCCGTGGCGTTCCTGGTGCTGCTCGGCGCGGCGACCGCCGAGGCGGCGCAGATCACCGGCGCGCTGCTGGTCTTCGCGCTGATGGTGCTGCCCGCCGCGACCGCCCAGGTACTCACCGCCCGGCCGGGGTTGAGCCTGCTGCTCACCGTCGTCATCGGCTTCGGCGTGACCTGGCTCGGCCTGTTCGCGGGCTGGTACTGGAACTACCCACTCGGCTTCTTCGTCACCACGTTCGCGTTCGCGCTCTTCCTGCTCGCCCACGGCGCGCGGGCGTTGGCCGCGGCCGTCGAGCGGCGACGCGCGCTCCCGACCCTGGCAGGTGCGGCATGACGGCCCCGACCGTGAACCCGACCGTGTCCCTCGCGGTGTCGGCCTGGACCCAGCCGTTCTTCCACAACGCGCTGCTGGCAGGGACGTTCATCGCGCTGGCGGCCGGTCTGGTCGGCTTCTTCCTGGTGCTGCGTGCGCAGGTCTTCACCGGTGACGCGCTGAGCCATGTCGCCTTCACCGGCGCGATGGCCGCGCTCGCCGCCGGATACGACCTGCGACTCGGCCTCTTCGTCTCCTGCGTCCTGGTCGGGCTGCTGCTCGGCGGCATCGGCCGACGCGGCAAGGCGGACGACGTGGTGATCGGCAGCGCCTTCGCCTGGATCCTCGGCCTCGGCTCGTTCTTCCTCACCCTCTACACCGCCTCGGCCAGCGGCATGGGGAACGGCGGCGCGGGCACCTCGGTGCTCTTCGGCTCCATCTTCGGCCTCGACGGCGGCCAGACGACGGTCGCGGTCGTGATCGCGCTCGTAGTGACGGCACTGGTGCTGCTGATCGCCCGCCCGCTGCTCTTCGCGACGCTGGACGAGAACGTCGCCGCCGCGCGCGGAGTCCCGGTCAAGGCGCTGGGGTTGGGCTTTCTGGCCCTGGTCGGCCTGACGGCGGGCGAGGCCACCCAGGCCGTCGGCTCGCTGCTGCTGCTCGGCCTGCTGGCCGCTCCGGCGGGCGCGGCGCTGCGGATGACCCAGCGGCCGTTCGTCGGCCTGGCGCTCGCGGGCGGCCTGGCGGTCGCGGAGATGTGGGCCGGCCTGGCCGCCGCCGCGTGGATCCCGCAGTGCCCGCCCAGCTTCGGCATCATGGCGGCGGCGACCCTCGTCTACGCCGCGACCTACCTGCCCCGCCCGGCGGGACGTGCCGGCCGGGCGGCTGCAGCAGGCGCGTAACAGACCCGCTGGTCGGATCCAGCCAGGTCGGATCCCGTCAGGTCAGATCCAGCCGAGTGCGACCAGCGCGCCGATCGCCAGCAGCGTGACCGCCGTCAGCGTGTTGGCGCGCTTGTCGATCCAGGGGGCCGTGAGCAGCCGCGCCCCGAGCGCGGCGGCGACGGTCAGGCCCACGATCGTGCCGACGGTCGCCAGGGTGAAGACGAGCAGCGAGCCGATCGCCGCCGTCGCACCGAGCGCACCTGCGGCGAGGAAGACCGGAAGGATCGTCAGATCCGGCGAGGCGGCGGCCCCGAAGGGGATCAGCAGCCCGGCCAGTCCGCGCGGGCTGCGCTGCGGGTGACTGTGCTGCGGGTGGCTGTGCTCGTGTTCCGTTGTCGGTCGGTCCAGTACGGCCGTGGTCGCGACGGCGTGGGCGTGGTGGCCGTCGTGGTCGTGGTGGTGCGTGTGCCCGTGCCCGTGGTCGTGCCCATGCCCATGCCCATGCCCATGCCCGTACCTGTGCCCGCCGTCGGCGTCGTGGCTGTGGCCGTGGCCTTTGCCCAGCAGGTCCAGGACGAGGAAGACCGCGCCCGTCACCAGCAGCACGCCGCCGACGACGAGGTCGGTGTGGCGGGCGATCGTCGTACGGAACTGGAGGCCGACGACCACCAGCACCGCGCCCAGCAGCAGCGAGACGAGCACGTGGGTCAGCGCGGCGGTCAGGGACAGTCGGACGACCCGGCCGGTGCGGTAGCGCCGGGTGCGGGAGAGGACGGCGAGCGGCAGCCAGTGGTCCGGCATGACGGCGTGGCCGAAGCCGACGCCGCCCGCCGCGAGCAGCAGCGCAGGAAGCGTGTTCACAGGACCACCGTACACACTCATCTTCGCATCCGTGAAGATGAGAAGACAGATGCCCGAGGCTTCTACCTGCGACAACGTCGCAATTACCGCGCTGTCGCTACGGCGCGGGGTCGTACTTGTAGCCGACGCCGCGCACGGTGGCGACCATCCAGCGGTACGGATTGCCCAGCTTCCGGCGCAGCCGGGCGACGTGGACGTCGACGGTCCGGCCGTCGCCGACGTCCGGCTGGTCCCAGACGAGCTCCAGGAGCTGGCTGCGCGAGAAGACCAGCTCCGCGTTGAGGACCAGATGGGCCAGCAGGTCGAACTCACGCCGGGTCAGGTCCAGGACCTGGCCACCGGCGGAGGCCCGGCGGCGACGCCGGTCGATGTCGATCCCGGGTGGCACCGCCGCCGGGACCGGTGGCCGACGGCCCGCCGGAGGCAGGCGGGACGGCGGGATGGCGGCGGACAGCTCGCGGTGCTGGTGCGCGCGCTGGTAGGTGACCGTCACGGGGAAGTCCTTCCGGGCGGGGGGCGGCGGTGAGTTCGGCTCAGCGGCGCGCGACGGCGTTGCACGGACCGTCGGGGCCGTGGCGTTCCGCACGGGCGCAGATCGCGCGGGCGGCGGGGAGCGGCAGGTCGAGGTGGGGCGCCAGCCACTCCGCGCGGTGGCCCTGAGCGGCCAGGATGTACGCGGCGTGCACCCGCGCGTCGTAGGCGACCTCCGGGGAGGTGGTCGCGGCGAAGTCGTTCGGGTCGAGCAGGTAGACCCGCTCGACGCCGTCGTGCAGCGCCAGGCGCAGCGTCCCGCGTGCGGTCGAGGACTCGGCGGCGGTGGTCCGCAGCGCGGTCACGGTGGCCTGGGCGAGCGTCACCTCGGCGGACTCGGCCGCGGCCCTGGTGTGCTGGAGCCGGCCGAACGCGCCGCGCAGGGCGTCGTGCAGGCGACGGCCGGTCGCCTGCGTCGGGGTCGGGGTGTGCGGGGTGTGCAGGCGGAAGGACATCACGGTCATGGCGAAGGGGCTCCTTCTGGGCAGGCGTGCGCGCGCCACAGCCGTAGGAGACGTGGCGGACGGCGCGTGCGTGCGGTCAGCGGTGGACGCGGGCCGGACCGGGCTGGGCTGGACGGGCTTGGGCCGTACAGCCGGGCAGGGGTCGACCCGGACTGGGACTCGGACAGTCGTCCATGACTTCGCCTCCCTCCGGCCGTGGTGCGTCTGGCACCGATGCGACGCGGCAAGGAGCGGACCGGCGTGAGAGACCGCGACGGCACGCGGCACACAGCCGGAACACCCCAACTCGTCAGAGCTTTGGCACTCCACGGCGTGATCCCTGGTGCGCTGACCGGGAAGCCACTTGGCCTCAACCCTTAGGTCGGGAGGAGGTGTCCTGATCCGGAGCGTCTCTCGACGGGTGGGATCAGTGGCCTGTGTCCGTGAAGACGCCTCACCGAACGAGGTGCCCTCTTCGTTTCAACGCCTCCAGCATAGATCAGTGATTCGGTGGGAAAGCAAGTCCCCGGATTCTTTGACGTGTTGTTGTCGCGACGGTTCCGGGGCTGACGTCATTTCATCTCTCCGCCCACCTGCGACCGATGCGCAACTACCGGCGCGGCCGATTGTTACGTGCCGGGTTGACTTTTCCCGGTGCGGCTCGCTTCACTTCTCCTGCGACACCTCGTTCGGTGAGGCGTCTGCACGGACACAGGCCACTGACCCGACGACGTCGAGAGACGCCCAGGGTCAGGACACCTCCTCCCGGCTTAAGGGTCGAGGCCAAGTGGCTTCCCGCTCGCTCTTCGGGCGGGACACGCCGTGCAGTGCCGAAGCTCTTACGTGAGAGGTGTCGGTGTTCCGCACGGGAGTGCGCTGACCTGGGGAGGTGGGGCCTGATGAAACCTGGCAGTAGTCCGCATCCGCGCCCGACCGGTCCCACAGTCGGCAGCTCCTGAAGTTCCTGGCAGTTCCTGAAGTTCCCGGCACGCGGGTACGCACACGCATGGCCTGATCCGGTGATTCCGCCGGTCCGGTCACGGGCGTGAATTCGTGCTGCCCGAATTCGGCGCGCCGAATTCACCCCACTTCACCAGAACCATTTTCCTACCGCCCGCACGACGCTCGCCCCTGTCGTTTCCACCCACGGCGTGCGTCCCTTCGGGCTGCCCGATTCCGAGGAGGAATTCCCATGGCTTCCGACACCGCACGCCCCGCCGGACACCCCGAACCGCCGTCCAGAGACGCCGTCGTGGACGGCGGTTCGGCTGTGCTGGACACCGCCCATGTCGGGGACATCGTCGGTGCGCTCGGTACGATCCGCCAGGACGACACCGAGCGCCGGACGAACTGGTGGCACCGGATCCGCACGCTGCTGGCCATCATGGGGCCGGGCCTGATCGTGATGGTCGGCGACAACGACGCCGGCGGCGTCGGCACCTACGCCGGCGCGGGCCAGAACTACGGCATGAAGCTGGCCTGGACGCTGGCGCTGCTGATCCCCGTGCTCTACGTCAACCAGGAGATGGTCGTCCGTCTCGGCGCGGTCTCCGGGGTCGGTCACGCCCGGCTGATCTTCGAGCGCTTCGGCAAGTTCTGGGGCGCGTTCAGCGTCGGCGACCTGTTCGTCGTCAACGCGCTGACCATCGTGACCGAGTTCATCGGCGTCCAGCTCGCGCTGGGCTACTTCGGGATACCGAAGGACGTGGCGATCCCGCTCGGCGCGGCGCTGCTCTTCGCCGTGGTGGCGGGCGGATCGTTCCGGCGCTGGGAACGGTTCCTCTTCGCGCTCATCGCGCTGAACATCGTGATGCTGCCGATGGCGTTCATGTCCCACCCGAAGGTCGGGGAGACCGCGGCCGGCTTCATCCCGCAGTTCCCCGGCGGTCTCAACTCGACGCTGCTGCTGGTCATCGTCTCCATCGTCGGCACCACCGTGGCGCCGTGGCAGCTCTTCTTCCAGCAGTCCAACATCGTCGACAAGCGGATCACCCCGCGCTGGATCCGCTACGAACGCGCCGACCTGTGGATCGGCATCGCGGTCGTCATCGTCGGCGCGATCGCCATCATGGGCACCGCCGCCTGGATGTTCGAGGGCACCGACCTCTTCGGCCAGTTCAGCGACGCGGGCGGCGTCGCCCAGGGTCTCAAGCAGCACGGCAGCAACGCGCTCGGCTCGCTCTTCGCCATCGTGCTCCTCGACGCCGCGCTGGTGGGCGCCAACGCGGTCAGCCTGGCCACCACCTACACGCTCGGCGACACCTTCAAGCGTCGCCACTCGCTGCACTGGAAGATCTCCGAAGCGCCGCTGTTCTACGTCGGCTACGCCATCCTGATTGCGATCGCGGCGGCGATCACCATGTTCTCCGACGCCCACGTGCAGGGCCTGATCACCCAGGGCGTGCAGGCGCTGGCCGGTGTGCTGCTGCCCTCGGCCACGGTCTTCCTGGTGCTGCTCTGCAACGACCGTCCGGTGCTTGGTCCGTGGGTGAACACGGTGAAGCAGAACATCGTCGCCGGCGTGATCGTGTGGACGCTGGTGCTGCTGTCGCTGTCGCTGACCGCGACGGTGTTCTTCCCCAACCTGACCACCTCCCAGCTCGTGTGGGGTTTCGCGGTGGGCGTGGTCATCGGCGTGCTCGGCGGCGGGCTGGTCGCCCTGCGGTCCCGGAACGCCGCGCGGACGGCGGCCGCCGCCACGGTCGAGGCGGCGTTCGAGGGCGTCGAGCCGGGCGAGGTGCGGTCGCTCGACCGGGCCAAGCTCAGCTCCGCCGACCGCAAGGCGCTCCTGGAGGCCGACCGTGATGCGTGGCGCACCCCGGCCCTCTCCACGCTGTCCCGGCCGCCGTTCTCGCCGCTTCGCAAGGCGGGCCTGCTGACGCTGCGCGGCTACCTGCTGATGGCCGTGATCCTGGTGGTCGTCAAGATCGTCCAGATGGCCACCGGCCACTGACGGCCCGTCATCAGTCGCTGACGGCCGCTCAGGCAGTAGGAGACGTCCCGCCGACGTGCCGACGCCTGGAGTTCCCCCGCAGGACGGCTCCGACCACGCATACTCGGCCCGACCCCCCATGCGCACCACCGAACGCGCACCACCGAACGCGCACCACCGAACACGAACCACCGAAGGAGTCCGGGCTGTGCAGTCCCTGACCACCGCCGAATTCCTGATCCGTCTCGGCACCGGCGTCGGCTGCGGCGCGCTGATCGGCATCGAGCGACAGTGGCGCGCCCGGATGGCCGGTCTGCGCACCAACGCGCTGGTCGCCACCGGCGCGACGCTCTTCGTCCTCTACAGCGTCGCGGCCGGGGACACCAGCAGTCCCACCCGCGTCGCGTCCTACGTCGTCTCCGGCATCGGCTTCCTCGGCGGTGGGGTGATCCTGCGCGACCGGGGCGGCGTGAGAGGGCTCAACACGGCCGCCACGCTGTGGTGTTCGGCGGCGGTCGGGGTGCTGGCGGCCTCCGGGCGGTTGCAGTTGGCGTTCCTGGGGACGCTCGCGGTGCTCGCCGTGCATCTCGTGCTGCGCCCGGCCGGGCGGATGCTGGACCGGGCGCCCGCGGCCGGGTCGGACCCGGACAGCAGCAGCCGTGTGATCGTCCATCTGCGGTGCAGCCGCCGCAACGAAACCCATATCCGCGCGCTGCTGCTCCAGGCGCTGACCGCCGCGGGCCTCACCCCAGCAGGCTTGCGCGCGACCCGGGAGGGGGAGGACATCGCCAGCCTGCGCGCGACCGTGACGGTCGAGGGCGAGGCCGGCAAGGCGTTGGAACCGGTGGTCACCCGGCTCTCCCTCGAACCGGGCGTGCTGGACCTGCACTGGCACATGGAGGAGGAGCCGCACAGCGACGGGGCCATCGCCTGACTGTTGCCTGGCCGTCTGACGGATCATCAGTTTGTCGGTGGAGAAGAGAAGACGGAGAAGCCGAGGAGAGGAGTGCGTCGGTGCCGATCACCCGAAGCCGGGTCAACGGCGAGGTCCTTGCCGCAGCGGTGGTGCTGGCGGTGGCCTGCGGGGAGCTCGTCGTCCTGGCGGTGGCCCCGCGCGTGGACCGGGCGTTGGCGACGGGCGTGCTGCTGGTGGCCGTGGCCGCGTTGGTGCTGACGCTCGGCGCGGTGCGTGTGCGCAGGCGACGGAGGTCGTCCGGGGTGACGCCGGGCACTACGAGGCCGGACCGGCCGGAGTGGTTCGACGCGTCGGCTCTCGCCGACTTCCCCGCCGCGCTGGTCGAGCCGTATCTGCGTGGTCCGGGCGCGGTGGAACTCCATCGCGTCCAGACCGGCTGGATCCTGGCCCGCGAGGGCCATGACGCCCGCTGGCTGGCCGCCCACCTCGGCCTGCCGCACGAGGCCGCCACCGCGCTGGTCGACGCGGCCCGGGCGCTGCCGGGCACCGGTCAGGACCCGGCCTGACCCTCCGTCGACTGCGTCCCGTCGACCTCCGCCTCTTCCGACCCTCCCGTTGCTGACCCCGCCGTCGCCGCCTGCCGCATCGCGGCGGGAGCCAACGCGCGCAGCGCGTGGTACCCGAACAGGACGATGATCGTGCCGAGCGCGATGCCACCGAGTGAGAAGTTCGCGCTGATCTTCATGGTGACGCCGCCCGCGCCGACGATGATCCCGGCCGCACAGGGGATCAGGTTGATCGGATTGGTCAGGTCCACCTTGTTGCGGATCCAGATCTGCGCGCCGAGCAGCCCGATCATGCCGTAGAGGACGACGGTGATCCCGCCCAGCACCCCGCCGGGGATCGCCGCGATGATCGCGCCGAACTTGGGGCAGAGACCGAACAGCAGCGCGAAGACTGCCGCACACCAGTACGCCGCGGTGGAGTAGACGCGGGTCGCCGCCATCACGCCGATGTTCTCGGCGTACGTCGTGGTCGCGCCGCCGCCGACCGCGGTGGAGACGACCGTGGCGAGGCCGTCGGCGGCGATCGCGTCGCCCATCCGGTCGTCCAGGTCCGCGCCGGTCATCTCGCTGACGGCCTTGACGTGACCGGTGTTCTCCGCGATCAGCGCGATCACCACCGGCAGCGCGACCACGATCGCCGACGCGCTGAACGTGGGCCCGTGGAAGTGCGGCAGGCCGACCCACCGGGCGTGGCCGACGCCGGAGAGGTCGAGCCGCCAGTGGTCGGTGACCTTGCCGCTGCCGTCCGGCGAGTGGATCTTGCCGAGCGTCCGGTCCAGCACCCAGGAGAGCGCGTAGCCGAAGACCAGCCCCAGGAAGATCGCGATCCGGGACCAGAAGCCGCGCAGCGCCACCAGGGCGAAGCCGGTCGCGCACATGGTGGCCAGCGCCACCCACTGGTCCTGCGGCCAGTAGGTGCCCGCGGTCACCGGCGCCAGGTTGAAGCCGATCAGCATGACCACCGCGCCGGTCACGGCGGGCGGCAGCACCGCGTGGATGATCCGCGCCCCGCCCGACCTCACCACCAGGCCGAACACGGCCAGCACCACACCGGTCACCAGCAGCGCGCCGGTGATCGCTGACGTCGACCCGCCCTGCATGCGGATCGTCGTCGCCGCGCCCACGAAGGAGAGGCTGCTGCCGAGGTAGCTCGGGATCCGGCCGCGGGTCAGCAGCAGGAAGAGGATCGTGGCGACGCCCGACATCATGACGGTGAGGTTCGGGTCCAGGCCCATCAGCAGCGGCGCGACGTAGCAGGCGCCGATCATCGACGCGACGTGCTGCGCGCCCAGGCCGATGGTCCGGCCCCAGCTGAGCCGCTCCCAGGGCTTGACGACCTCGCCGGTCTCGATGTGCCGACCGTCGCCGTGCAGTTCCCAGCCGCCGAGGCCCCGGCCTGCCATCAGCCCTCCCAATCGTCGTGTTCCGTAGTCTTCTGCGGCGTTCCGCAGCGTTCCGCCGTGTTTCGGCCCAAACCGGACCAGGTTATCCGAGGTGGCACCTGTGTTCGGCCACGGTGATCGGTACCACGGCATGACGGTCCATGACCGCTTTGCCTCTACCGTTGAAGCCATGGACCTGCTCCGCCGCATCCGCCTCTTCGCGCGTGCCCATCCCTACTGGATGGACACGCTGCTGGCGTTCGGGCTCTACGGGCTCACCCTGATCTGGCGCGACGGCGGTCCGACCAAGAGCTGGTCCTCGATCGACCCCTCCGAGGTGCTGGTCGTCGCCGGGTTCCTGGTCTACGCCCCGCTGGCGCTGCGCCGCCGCTACCCGGTGACGGTGCTGGCGCTCGTCGTGGCCGCGACCGTCGGCTACATGTTCGTCGGGCCGGTGCGCGGACCCATCCTGGCCGGTGCGGGGCTCGCGATCTACACCGTCTGCTCCGTCGTCGAGCGGCGGCTGGCGCTCGCCATCGGCGGTGTCGCCGTCCTCTCCGTCGGCATCGCGAGCATGGCGCTCTCCCCGGAGAAGTGGGACCAGGCCGTCAACGGCTACGCCTTCGCCTGGACCGCGATGACCGTCGCGATAGGCGAGGCTGTGCGCAGCCGTCGCGCCTTCGTCGCGGCGATAGAGGAGCGGGCCCGCCGGGCGGAGCACACCCGCGAGGAGGAGGCCCGCCGTCGCGTCGCCGAGGAACGGCTGCGGATCGCCCGTGAGCTGCACGACATCGTCGGCCACCACATAGCGCTGATCAACATCCAGGCCGGGGTCGCCTCGACCGTGCTCGCCACCCAGCCCGACACGGCGCGCGAGGCGCTGGCCCAGGTCCGCGAGGCCGGACGCGCGGCGCTGACCGAGCTCGGCGCGACCGTCGCCGTGCTGCGGCAGACCGGCGACGGCGACGACAACTGCGCCAGCCCCCGCGAACCCGCGCCGGGACTGGACCAGCTTCCTGCGCTGCTGGCCAAGTTCGAGAAGGCGGGCCTCCAGGTCGAGCGGCAGGTCGAAGGCGTGCCGCAGCCGCTTCCGGCCACCGTCGACCTGACCGCCTTCCGGGTGGTCCAGGAGTCGCTGACCAACGTCCGCAAGCACGCCGGGTCCTCGTCGGCCGCGGTACGGCTCGACTACGGGCCGCGCACGCTGCACATCGAGGTCGAGGACGACGGGCCCGGCGGAGGGCCGAGCGAGCGTGCGGACCGCAGTGAGCGGGCCGAGCGGGCCGACCGTGCCGAGCGCGGCGAACGCGCCGGGCGCGCGGAGCAACGGACGTCCGGCGGATACGGGATCATCGGCATGCGCGAGCGCGCGGCCACCGTGGGCGGCAGCTTCCGTGCCGGACCGCGGCCGAACGGGGGGTTCCGCGTCGTGGTGGAGCTGCCCTACGAGCCGGGCGCGGGCTCTGCCGCGACCGTGCCCACCACCTCCGCGGCAGAGGCCCCTGCCGTCGCCGGAATGACGGGAACCGCATGACCATCCGTGTGCTGCTCGCCGACGACCAGGTACTGGTCAGGGCGGGTCTCAAGGTGCTGGTGGACTCCGCGCCCGACCTCACGGTCGTCGGCGAGGCCGCCACCGGGCACGAGGCGGTCGCGCTGGCCAAGTCGGCCCGCGCCGACGTGGTGCTGATGGACATCCGGATGCCGGAGCTGGACGGCCTGGAGGCCACGGCCCGGATCATCGCGGACGAGGACCTGGCGGGCGTCCGGGTCCTGGTGCTGACGACCTTCGAGATAGACGACTACGTCTTCCAGGCGCTGCGCGCCGGGGCCAGCGGCTTCCTGGGCAAGGGCGCGGAGCCGGACGCGCTGCTGGACGCGATCCGGGTCGTGGCGCGCGGCGAGGCACTGCTGACGCCCGCCGCGACCAAGGAGCTGATCTCCCGGTTCCTCTCCCAGCCCGACCGCGCGGCACCGGTGCCCGCGCCGACCAGCCTGTCGGCGCTGACCGACCGCGAGCGCGAGATCGTCGCTCTGGTCGCCACCGGTCTCTCCAACGACGAGATCGGTGAGCAACTCGGAGTCAGCCCGCTCACGGCGAAGACCCACGTCAGCCGCGCCCTGCTCAAGCTCGGCGCGCGCGACCGCGCGCAGTTGGTGGTCCTCGCCTACGAGAGCGGCCTGGTCCGGCCGAACACCGGGCAGCCCACGGAGGAGTGACGCGGCGCAGCGCGACGGCAGGTTGGCAGCTGGTCCCGTGAACAGCAGCCGGGCAGCTCAGCGTCTCGGCGTGGATTCATTCCCCACACCGGCGGTGATCCATCCCACAGGCGCATGCGGGGGACGGGTCTTGCGCCCTTGACACCGGTTCGTGGCAGACTGACTGCAGCAGTACGACGTTTGCGCACTCCGGGGTCGGTGAAATTCCGAACCGGCGGTTACAGTCCGCGACCCGTCCGCCTCCAGCGGCCGGTTGACCAGGTGAAATTCCTGGACCGACGGTTAAAGTCCGGATGGGAGGCAGTGCGCGGCGGACGTCGGGCTGCGGCGTCGTCGCAAGGCGCGCATCCTCCCCGGATGCGTTCGGCGTCCGGTGTGTCCCGTTTCGGGCTACCCGGCCGCGCTCCGCGTCGTCCCGTGACCCGTGGTTAGTCGTCCGTTGTCAGCTCCCGCTACAGCCCCGGAGACCGCGCAGTAGGCGCGAGGTCACGGAGAGCTGAATGTTCACGGGAATCATCGAAGAGCTTGGCGAGGTCCTCTCGATCGAGGACCTGGGCGACTCCGCCCGGATCCGCCTGCGCGGCCCCCTCACCACCGCTGACGCCCACGAGGGCCAGTCCATCGCGGTGAACGGCGTCTGTCTCACCGTCCTCGACACCGACGCCGAACTGGCGGCCCAGCCCGGCGAGTTCAGCGCCGACGTGATGCGCGAGACGCTGGAGCGGTCCAGCCTGGCCGCCCTCGCCGTCGGCTCCCGGGTCAACCTGGAGCGGGCGATGGCCCTCGGCGCCCGCCTCGGCGGACATCTGGTGCAGGGTCATGTCGACGGCACCGCCGAACTGCTCTCCCGCACCCCTGGCGAGGCCGGCGCGGACGGCACCCCGCAGTGGGAGGTGCTGCGCTTCAGCCTCCCGGCTGACCTCTCCCGCTACCTGGTCGAGAAGGGCTCGATCACCGTCGACGGCATCAGCCTGACGGTGGTGGAGGCGGCCCGTGACTCGTTCACGGTCAGCCTGATCCCGGCCACGCTCGCCCACACCACGCTGGGCGCCAAGGAGATCGGCCAGCCGGTCAACCTGGAGGTCGACGTGATCGCCAAGTACGTCGAGCGGATGCTCACCGACCGCGCCTTCGACCTGAACGGCGGCAGCGCCGGAACTGGCGCCGACGCGCGTGACGTCCAGGCTCTGGCGGACGCCACCGGGCGTACCCGGCCGGGGGTCTGACGCATCATGAGCAGCTTCCTCACGGAGCTCAACGGCACCGCGTTCACGGTGTTCGGCGAGCACATCAAGTGGTCCGACATGATCGGCAACCTGCTCGGCCTGGCCGCGCTGGCGCTCGGCTGGCGCCGGTCGGTCGTCAGCTGGCCGGTTCAGCTGCTCTCCGGCCTGGTGCTGGTCTCCGCCTACGCGTCCGCCCACCTGAGCGGCGGCGTCGGCAAGCAGATCGTCGTCATCGTCGTCGCGGTCTGGGGCTGGCTCCGGTGGAGCCGAGGGCGGCAGCGCGAGGGCGGCATCTCCGTCCGCTTCGCCACCTGGGCCGAGCGGGCCTGGCTGGTGCTCGGCACCGCCGTCGGCACGGTCGCCGTCGCGCTGCTCTTCCAGGCCTACAACCTCTCCTGGTCGCCCTGGGAGGACGCGTACCTCTTCGTCGGCACGCTCGCCGCGATGATCGCGCAGGGCCGTGGCTGGGTCGAGTTCTGGTTCGCCTGGCTGGCCGTCGACCTGGTCGGCGTGCCGCTCGCGTTCACCAGCGGACTCGCCTTCTCCGGCCTGATCTACGTCGTCTACTTCGTCCTGGTGGTGCTGGGCATGCGGTCCTGGTGGCTGCGCACCCGCATCCCGCAGCAACCCACTCTCCCCGCGCAGCAGGACCGCGCAGCGAACGCGGAAGGAGCCGTCGCATGACCGCCGTTCAGGATCTCGCTCAGCAGGAGCTTGCCCTTCCGGACCTGGCCCAGCAGCACGGCGAGGTCTACGAGGACCTCACCCTCGACAGCATCGAGTACGCCGTCGCCGAACTCGCCGCCGGGCGCGGCATCGTGGTCGTCGACGACGAGAACCGCGAGAACGAGGGCGACTTGGTCTTCGCCGCCGAGCTCGCCACGCCCGAGCTGGTCGCCTTCGCCATGCGCGAGTGCCGCGGCCTGCTCTGCGTGCCGATGGTCGGCGAGGACCTGGACCGGCTGGAGCTGGACCAGATGGTCCAGCAGAACACCGAGTCGATGCGCACCGCCTTCACCGTCTCGGTCGACGCCCGCGAGGGCACCACCACCGGGATCTCCGCCGCCGACCGGGCGCTGACGATCCGTATGCTCGCCGACCCGACCACCGTCCCCGGCGACTTCGTCCGCCCCGGCCACGTCTTTCCGCTGCGCTCCCGCGCGGGCGGCGTGCTGGAGCGCGACGGGCACACCGAGGCAGGGCCGGACCTGTGCCGCCTGGCCGGGCTGCGTCCGGCCGCCGCGATCTGCGAGATCGCCAACGACGACGGCACCATGGCGCGGCTGCCGGAGCTGGTCCCGTTCGCGCGCCGCCACGGCATGGCCATCGTCTCCATCGAGGACCTGATCGCCTACCGCCGTCGCACCGAGGCGCGCGTCACCCGGGCGGCGACCACCTCGCTGCCCACCGAGCACGGCTCGTTCACCGCGCTCGGCTACCGCAGCGAGCCGGACGGCGTCGAGCACATCGCCCTGGTCGCGGGCGGTCTCGGCCCGGACGGACGGCTGCCGGACGGCGAGGATGTGCTGGTCCGGGTCCACTCCGAGTGCCTGACCGGCGACGTCTTCGGCTCGCTGCGCTGCGACTGCGGGCCGCAGCTGGGCGCCTCGCTCGACCGGATAGCGCAGGAGGGCCGCGGCGTCGTCCTGTACCTGCGGGGTCACGAGGGCCGCGGCATCGGCCTGCTGCACAAGCTGCGCGCCTACGAGCTGCAGGAGGACGGCCGCGACACGGTCGACGCCAACCTGGAGTTGGGCCTGCCTGCCGACGCCCGCGACTACCGCGCCGCCGCGATGATCCTTGCGGACCTCGGCGTCCGCTCGGTGCGGCTGCTGAGCAACAACCCCGACAAGCACGAGGCGCTCAGCGGTCACGGCGTCCAGGTGACGGACCGTGAGGCCGTGCGCGTCGGCGTCGGCGAGCACAACCTGCGCTACCTGCTGACCAAGCGCGACCGGATGGGCCACGACCTGCCGTGGCTGGACGAGCCCGTTCCGGCCCACAGCGCCTGACAGCCACACGCACGGCCGAAGAACGACCACCGAGAAACACCACCCAGAACACCGAGAATCACCACCGAGAGGACGAGGCAAGTGAGCGGCGAGGGAGCCCCCAAGCTCGACGTGCAGGGCGCGAAGGACCTGAAGGTCGCGGTTGTCGCGGCGCAGTGGCACACCGTGGTCATGGACGGTCTGATCGCGGGCGCCGAGCGGGCGCTGGACGAGTACGGCGTCACCGACCGCACGCTGCTGCGCGTGCCCGGCAGCTTCGAGCTGCCGGTGGCCGCCAAGGTGCTCGCGGCCTGTGAGTACGACGCGATCGTCGCGCTCGGCGTCGTCATCCGAGGCGGAACACCCCACTTCGACTTTGTGTGCGAGGCCGCGACCATGGGCCTGACCCAGGTCTCCGTGGACTCCGGGATCCCGGTCGGTTTCGGCCTGCTCACCTGCGACAACGAGCAGCAGGCGCTGGACCGGGCGGGACTGCCCGACTCCAAGGAGGACAAGGGCCACGAGGCGACCACCGCGGCGCTCAGCACGGCCGTGCTGCTCCGCGGCCTGGCCGGCTGACCCTCTCCAGGTGTCGACAGGCTTGTTGTCCATGACGCCGTCCGTACGGTGGGACGACACGACCTGTTCCCGGGGAAGCACGTAGGGTGGAGCCCATCATGGCGCAGAAGACATTCGAAGAGCTCTTCACCGAGCTGCAGCAGAAGGCCACCTCCGGCGCGACCGGTTCGCGCACCGCCGAGCTGGTCGGCCTGGGCGTCCACGCCATCGGCAAGAAGGTCGTCGAGGAGGCGGCCGAGGTGTGGATGGCCGCCGAGCACGAGTCCGACGAGCGGACCGCCGAGGAGATCTCCCAGCTGCTGTACCACCTGCAGGTGATGATGGTCGCGCGCGGCCTCAGCCTGGAAGACGTCTACGCCCATCTGTAGACCCCGCGTGTCATGACGCAGCGGGGCACCGAGCCGTTTCGGTGCCCCGCTTCTTCGTGTCCGGGGCCTGATTCCGCGGACGTCTCGTCACCTGCACCAACCAGCTCTTCCCACCGCTCAGTTCACCGAGTTCACCCAGTTCACGCAGTTCACCCACGCAGCACCGGACGAAAGGCCAAGACCCATGCTCCGCATCGCCGTCCCCAACAAGGGCTCCCTCGCCGAACCGGCGGCCGGCATGCTCCATGAGGCCGGGTACCGCCAGCGCAAGGACAGCAAGGAGCTGGTCCTGGTCGACCCGGAGAACAACGTCGAGTTCTTCTACCTGCGCCCGCGCGACATCGCGATCTACGTCGGCTCCGGCCGTCTCGACGTCGGCTTCACCGGCCGCGACCTGCTGCTGGACTCCGGGGCCAACGCGGAGGAGATCCTCTCGCTCGGCTTCGCCGGCTCGACCTTCCGCTTCGCCGGCCCGCCCGGGGTCGCCACCAGCGTCAAGGACCTGGAGGGCCGCCGGATCGCCACCTCCTACACCGGCCTGGTCGAGAAGCACCTGGCCGACGCGGGCGTCTCCGCCACCGTGACCAAGCTGGACGGCGCCGTCGAGACCGCCGTGCAGCTCGGCGTCGCCGACGTGATCGCCGACGTGGTGGAGACCGGCACGAGCCTGCGCAACGCCGGTATGGAGGTCTTCGGCGAGCCGATCCTGGTCTCCGACGCGGTGGTGATCCGTTCCGTCGGCGCGACCGAGGACCCCGCCGTCGACCAGTTCATGCGGCGTCTGCAGGGCGTCCTGGTGGCCCGTCGGTACGTGATGATGGACTACGACATCCGTGCGGAGCGCGTCGCCGAGGCGGTCGCGCTGACTCCCGGCCTGGAGTCGCCGACCGTCTCCCCCCTGCACAGCGAGGGCTGGGTGGCGGTCCGGTCGATGGTGCTGCGCAAGGAGGCCCAGCGGATCATGGACGACCTGTGGGGCATCGGGGCGCGCGCCATCCTGGTGACCAACATCCACGCCTGCCGTCTCTGAGAGGCCAACCCACCCGTGCATCCTTGGCGGTCACCGGGGGAGGATCACTGGTGAACCACGAGGGAGACACTGTGGAGGCGCTGACATGACCGCCCGCCCGAGCCGGGTGACCGGGCCGCCGACGTTGCCGCACACCTGGCGGCCGGTGCTGACCCGCGTCGTGCTGCTCGGGCTGGCGGTGCTCTCCGTGGCGTTCTTCGCGACCATCGCGATCCTCTCCGCGCCCGACTGGCAGCGCCACGACCGGATCGGCATCGGCAGCTCCGGCGTGGTCTTCGCGATCGTCCTGGTGGTGCTGGCCCGTCCCAAGGCCAAGGCCGACCGGACCGGGCTGACGGTGGTCAACTTCGTCCGCACGCGCCGCCTGGAGTGGCCGCAGATCGTCTCGGTCAACCTGCGGCAGGGCGACCCGTGGGTGCTGCTCGACCTCGCCGACGGGGACACGCTCGCGGTCGTCGCGATCCAGCCGGGCGCGGGACGGCGTCAGGCGGCCCGGATGGCCAACGAGTTGCAGGCGTGCGTCGACGCCTACGGGACGGCACAGCGCTGACCGGGCCGGGAAGCATGCCGCCGACCGGAACGGCACATCGCTGACCTGCGTCGTTCATCCGGAGTTTTCAGGCATCCTGGTACGGTAGGCGTCTTTGCCAAAACTTTGGATGACCTGGAGAAGTTGCCCCGTCCATGGACCCTCACAGTATCGCCGCGGCCTGGCTGCTGTTCGGCATCGCCGTCCTGCTGATCCTGGCCAACGGCGTCTTCGTGGCCGCCGAGTTCGCCTTCGTCACCGTCGACCGGGGGGAGGTGGACCGGGCCGCGGCGGCGGGGGACCGGCGGGCCGCCGGGGTCGCGCGGGCACTGCGCACCCTCTCCTTCGAGCTCTCCGGCGCACAGCTCGGCATCACCGTCACCTCGCTGCTCGTCGGCGTGCTGGCCAACCCCGCACTGGCCCGGCTGCTCTCGCCGCCGTTGACGTCCCTGGGTCTGCCCGGGTCGGTCGCGACCGGGGTGGCGGCGGTGGTCGGGTTGGTGATGGCGACCGTGCTGCAGATGGTGATCGGCGAGCTGGTCCCGAAGAACTGGGCGATCTCGCGTCCGCTCCAGGTGGCCCGCGCGGTCGCCGCGCCGCAGCGGATCTTCTCCACGCTCTGCCGCCCGCTGATCCTGCTGCTCAACGGGATCGCCAACCGGATCGTCCGCGGGTTCGGCCTGGAGCCCGCCGAGGAGCTCGCCTCCGCGCGCAGCGCCGAGGAACTGGTCGCGCTGGCCCGCCACTCGGCGAGCGAGGGCGCGCTGGAGAGCGACACCGCCGACCTGTTCGTCCGCACGCTCGGCCTGGCCGAGCTGACGGCGGAGAGCGTGATGACCCCGCGCATCGACGTCGCCGCGCTGGAGGACCACGCCACCGCCGCCGACGTGCTCAACCTGACCCGGGCGACCGGGCTCTCCCGCTTCCCCGTCTACCGTCAGTCGATCGACGACGTGGTCGGCGTGGTGACGCTGAAGGACGCGCTCGCCGTGCGGGCAGGGAACCGCGCCGCGGTGCGGGTCGGCGCGCTCGCCTCGCCGCCGCTGCTGGTGCCGGAGACGCTGCCCGCCGACCGGTTGCTTGACCTGCTGCGCAGCCGTCAGCAACTGGCCGTGGTGGTCGACGAGTACGGCGGGACGGCCGGGGTGGCGACGCTGGAGGACATCGTCGAGGAGATGGTCGGCGAGGTCCAGGACGAGCACGACCCCGCCGACCTGCCCGAACTGCGGCCGGTCGCGGCCGTCGAGGGCCGGTCGGCGTGGGAGGCGGAGGGCCGCTGCCGCGTCGACGTACTGGAGTCCGTCGGCCTGCGGGCGCCGGACGGCCCGTACGAGACGGTCGCCGGTCTGCTCACCGACCTGCTCGGCCGCCTGCCCGCGGAGGGCGACAGCGCGGAGCTGCCCGGCTGGCGGCTCACCGCGCTGGAGGTGCAGCGGCACCGCACCGAACTGGTCCGCCTGGAACGCCTGGTGGACCCGGAACAGCGCGATCACCGAAACCACCGCGACCGGAACCATGGGCACCGCTCCGATCGTGCCGCGCAGGGTCCGGCCAGTCCGACGAGCCCGGCGAGTCCGGCGAGCCCGGCGGGTGAGCGATGAACGTTCTCGAACTCGCGCTCGCCATCCTGCTCGTGCTCGGCAACGCCTTCTTCGTCGGCGCGGAGTTCGCGCTGGTCTCGGTGCGCCGCAGCCAGGTCGAGCCGCTGGCGGAGGCCGGAGACCGGCGCGCGGCCATAGTCGTGCGCGCACTCGAAGACGTCACCGCGATGATGGCCGCCGCCCAACTCGGGATCACCGTCTGCTCGTTGCTCCTCGGCGCGCTGGCCGAACCGGCCCTGGCCGGACTGCTGGCAGGCCCGTTCCACGCGCTCGGCGTGCCCGAGCAGCTGGTGCACCCGATCTCCTACGTGCTGGCGCTGGCCGTCGTCGTCGCACTGCACATGGTGATCGGCGAGATGGTCCCGAAGAACATCGCGCTGGCCACCCCCGAGCGCGCCGCGCTCGTCCTCGGCCCGCCGCTGGCGGCGATCGCCCGCACACTGCGGCCCTTCATCGGGTTCCTCAACGCCTGCGCCGAGCTGCTGCTGCGGCTGATCCGCGTGGAGTCCAAGGACGAGATCGACGCCGCCTACACCAGCGAGCAGCTCGGGCATCTGATCAACGACTCCTACGCGGCGGGCCTGTTGGCCGGACACGCGCAGGAGCGGCTGGAGGACGCGCTGGAGCTGGGGCTGCGGCCGGTGCGCGAGGTCGTCATGCCGATGGACCGTCTGGTCACGGTCGACCGCACGGTGACCGCCGAGGGCCTGGAGGAACTGGCCGTCCGCACCGGCTACTCCCGCTTCCCCGTCGTCGGCGACTCGATCGGCGACCCGGTAGGTGACTCGGTCGGTGACGAGCCGTCCCCGGGGTTCCTCGGCTACCTGCACGTCAAGGACGTGCTGGATCTCGAGGAGCGGGACGCGACGGTGCCGCAGCGCCTGTGGCGGCCGATCCTCACCCTGTGCGGGGACCTTCCGCTGGACGACGCGCTCGGCCAGATGCGCCACTCCGCCGCGCATCTGGCGGGCGTCGTGGACGCCGAGGGACGCACTCTGGGCCTGGTCGCGCTGGAAGACGTACTTGAGGAACTGGTCGGTGAGGTCCACGATCCTGATCACCGTGCCACCCGCTAGGGTGACACCCGGTCAGTCGAATGAACGACTGACCGATTGACAGCCTCACGGGGGAGTGATGAGCAACGTGAGCGATCGAAGGCTTGAAGTCGATCGTGTCTCCAAGCGTTACGGCGACACCGTCGCGCTGGACGGTATGGCTTTCGACGTCCGGGCCGGAGAGATCTTCGGCTTCGTCGGAAGCAACGGCGCCGGCAAGACCACCACCATGCGGATCATCCTGGGCGTGCTGGCCGCCGACTCCGGCGAGGTCCGCTGGGACGGCGCGCCGGTGACGCTGGAGACCCGCAGCCGCATCGGCTACATGCCGGAGGAGCGCGGCCTCTACCCGCGGATGAAGGTCGGCGAGCAGCTGGAGTACCTGGCCCGCCTGCACGGCCTCACCCGCGCCGACGCGGTCAGCGCCGCCCGGACCTGGTCCGAGCGCCTGGGCGTCGAGGCCCGCTTCGGTGACGAGGTGCAGAAGCTGAGCCTCGGCAACCAGCAGCGCGTCCAGTTGGCCGCCGCGCTGGTCCACCACCCGGAGATACTCGTCCTCGACGAGCCCTTCTCCGGCCTGGACCCGGTGGCCGTGGACGTGATGAGCGAGGTGCTCCGCGAGAAGGTCGCCGAGGGCATCCCGGTCATCTTCTCCAGCCACCAGCTCGACCTGGTCGAGCGGCTCTGCGACCGCGTCGGCATCGTCCGCGCGGGCACCATGGTCGCTTGCGACACCGTCGAGGCGCTGCGCGCCTCCGGCGGCGAGGAACTGCTGGTCCACGCGCCGGAGGCACCAAACGGATGGGCGGACGGCCTGCCCGGCGTCAGCGTTCGCGGCCATGACGCCGGACGCACGGTCCTCGCCCTCGCCGACGGCGCCGACGACCAGGCGGTTCTGGCCGCAGCGCTGGCCACCGGCCCGGTCCGCGAGTTCGCCCGCCGCCGCTCCACGCTGACGGAGCTCTTCCGGCACGTGGTCAGCACGGACAACACTGCCGCCGGCACTGCTGTCGGCACGACGGGGGAGAGGGTTCAGTGAGCAGCGAGCAGCACAACCGCCTGGAGGTCGGCAGCGGGGAGGCGATCCGGCTGGTCGCCGGTCGCGAACTGCGGGTCCGGCTCCGCTCCAAGGCGTTCCTGATCGTGATGGCGATCTCCGCCCTCGCGTTCGTCGCCCTGCCGATCATCACCAAGTTCGCCCACTCGTCGCCGAGCACGGCCAAGGTCGCGGTCACCCAGCAGGAGGCCGCCTACGGCAACTCCCTGGAGCAGATCGCGAACGCGCTCCACCAGAACGTCTCGGTCACGGTCGTCCCGGACGCGGCGGCGGGCACGGCCCTGGTCCAGAGCGGCAAGGTCGACGCCTTCGCGGTCCACACTTCCGGCAGCGGAACGGCGGTGACCGTCAAGAAGACCCTGCCGGACTCGCTCAAGACCGTCCTCTCCCTGGTCGGCCAGCAACCCACGCTGGCGTCGCAGCAGGTCCAGGTCACGGCGCTGGAGAAGAACGACCCGCAGCAGGGCCAGAAGATCACCATCGCGATCGCGGCCGGGCTGCTGATGTACCTGATCCTGATGACGGTCGGTCAGATGGTGGCCCAGGGCGTGGTCGAGGAGAAGAGCAGCCGCGTCGTCGAACTGCTGCTCGCCACGATCAAGCCGTGGCAGCTGCTGGCGGGCAAGGTCGCGGGCATCGCGGTGATCGGCGCGCTGCAGCTGGTCGTGCCGAGCGTGATCGGCCTGGCCATCGGCATGGCCGACGGCCAGTTGAACCTCCCGCTCAGCGCGTCGGTCGGCAGCTTCGCCTGGACGCTGGCCTGGTTCCTGGCGGGCTTCTGGCTCTTCGCCATGATCTTCGCCTCGGCCGGCGCGATGGTCTCCCGCCAGGAGGACCTCGGCGGTGTGATGGCGCCGATCATCATGCCGCTGGTCGTCGGCTGGGTCGTCGCCATCTCGGTCCTGCCGAGCAACCCGCAGAACCAGCTCGCCGAGGTTCTTTCCTTCGTCCCGCTGACGGCCCCGGAGATCATGCCCATGCGCTGGGCGCTCGGCGTGGCCCCGCTCTGGCAGGTCCTCGTCTCCCTGGCCCTCACCCTCGCCTGCGGCGCGGTGATGCTGCGCTTCGCGGGACGGATCTACCGCAACTCCGTCCTGCGGAGCGGGGCCAGGGTGCCGCTCAAGGAGGCGTTGAAGGCGGCGTAGTAGTTGCACTGCCTCGGGGGCGCGGGGCTCTGCTGATTTGCGGCTCCGCCGCGTGGGCGCGACAAGCCACCCTGTGTGGTGAGTCGCCGATCGAGCAGGGCCATTCGCACAGGGTGGTTGCTCGCGCAGTTCCCCGCGCCCCTGAGGAAGGTGCAAGTACCTGCGGGAGTGAAAAGTCAGCGTCCGTCTATTAGCTCGCCGTAGGCCTGGAGCACATCCGGCAACCGCAACGCGGCCAGGTCCTGCCGGGACGGCGGATCAGCCAGGACGGAGAGACGCAAGTCTCGGTACGCGCAGGACTTCTCGTACAGCGTCCGCATGAAGCGGCCGTTGCCGAGGTCGTCGATCCAGCCCTCGCGGACGACGTGGGCGCAGATGGAACGGAGTTCCTCCAGCGCCTCCTCGTCCCAGAAGTCCCCGTCGCCCTCGGCCAGCGTCTCGCCGATCGCGGAGAGTTCGTCCGGCCGGTAGCTGGGGAAGTCGACGCGGGTGGTGAACCGCGAGCTGAGCCCGGGATTCGCTGCCAGCAGGCGGTTCATGCCCTCCGGGTAGCCGGCGAGGATCACCACCAGCCGGTCGCGGTTGTCCTCGGCGCGCTTCAGCAGGACCTGGAGCGCCTCGTCCCCGTACGCGTCGCCCTTGGAGTAGCCGGAGTTGGCCAGGCTGTAGGCCTCGTCGATGAAGAGCACGCCGTCCAGCGCCGAGTCGATCAGCTCGTTCGCCTTGACGGCCGTCTGACCGAGGAACTCGCCGACCAGGTCGGCTCGTTGGGCCTCGACCAGGTGGTCGCCGCTGAGCAGGCCGAGGGCGTAGAAGACCCGGCCGAGGATCCGGGCCACCGTGGTCTTGCCGGTACCCGACGGGCCGGAGAAGACGAAGTGCCGCTTCGGCGGCTGCACCGGGAGGCCTTGGTCGGCGCGGAGGCGGGCCATCCGCAACTGCGCGGACAGCGCCAGCACCTGGCGCTTGACCGGTGCCATGCCGACCATCCGGTCCAGCTCGGCGAGCGCGGCGTCCAGGCGCTGCTGGTCCGGCTGGACGGTCGTGCCGGGGGGCAGCGGCGGCACCGCCGCGGAGTCGGCGCGGTGGCGCGCGCCCAGCGCGGTGGCCCCCGGCATCCGGGGTTCGGCGTCGTCGCTCTCCTCGGGCTCGTCGTCCTCGTCGGCGTCCGCGGCACCCGTGCCCGCCGCGTCGAAGTACGCGGAGTCGGCGGAGTCGGCGGCGCCGTTCGCGCCGTCCACGGCGCCTGAGGCCGCGTCCGCGTCCGCACCGTCGTCGTCCTCGTCTGCGAGAGGGAAGCCGGGCAGCGGGTCGTAGTAGGCGGGGTCGAAGGCCCCTTCGAGGGAGGAGTCCAGCGAAGGGTCCAGCGGGTCGAACGGCGAGGCCGACGCCGTCTCGGGCGGTGAGCCCGCGAAACCGGCGCCGCCGCTCACGTGGCGCGGGCGGTGCAGACCGGGCTCCGGCGGGGACTCCAGCAAGGACGGGTCGACGCCGTCCTCCGCGGTGATCGCGGCAAGGCGGGCGGCGGTGTCCATGAAGCCGGGGTCGACGCGGTGCACCGCACGGTAGAGCGAGAGCGCCGCCGCGCTGCGGCCGACGCCCTCGTAGGCGCGGGCGAGCCAGTAGCGCAACTCCTTGCGCTGCGGCTGCTCGGAACGGCAGCGGGCCAGAGAGGTGGCCAGCGGCAGTTCGGCCTGACCGGCCATGTCCAGCCGCACCCGGGCCATCCCGGCGAAGAGGCCCGCCTCGATCCCGAGCAGCGGATCGTCCAGCAGGCCGTCCGTGTCGCGGATCAACTGCTCCCAGTCCTTGGTCAGGTAGGAGCGGCAGGCGTGCAGGAACCGGACCGCGTGGTCCAGCCCGGGCGGCGGGCAGTCGGCCAAAGCCTGGTCCAGCTCGGGCAGATGGCGGCCGTCCAGCCAGTGCGAGGCGTGCGCGAGCGCCAGGTCGCGCTCGTCCTCCAGCAGTGGCTGCACCCACCAGCCCAGCCAGTACCAGGAACTGAGCGGGCGCCGGTGCCTGCCCCGCTGCTCGCCGAAGCGGTGCCGGTTCCGGTACATGGCGAGCAGCGCGGCGGAGGTGTCCGAACGCAGGGCGTGCAGGCCCAGCCACGCGTCGGCCATGCCCGGGTCAAGGCGGACAGCGGCGCGGAACTCCTCCTCGGCGCGGGTGTACGCGCCGGCGGCATAGGCGTCCATGGCCCGCAGCCAGGCGCGGTCGGCCAGGCTACGGGAACGCCTGTCGCCGTTGTCCTCTGTCCCCACCGCTCTGCCCCCTGCTGTGCCGCGACCCGCCGCCCAGCTGCTGGGCTGGCCCCAGCTACTGGACCGACCCGGGAGGCCTGCAGACGCCGCACTTTGACGGTCCGTGAGCGCGCGGGGCCGAGGCACCGCGCTCATGGGGGCATCGTACCGGCCCGATGCTGATCCGGAAGAGTGCCGTGCGGCCGTATCGGCTGGTGGGAACACGGACAAACGGCGGACACAAGCGGCGCGCGGGGTTCCGGTGGTAACCGACGGTCACGCAGGCCGCACGACGCATGTCGGGCCAAAGGGGCGGATCCGCCGAAAAAAGGACGAGCTGCCGGCCACGGGGGAACGGCCGGCAGCTCGTGTCTCTGGAGCGCGATCACGCTCTGTCGCGCTGATGAGAACGTAGTTGCTGCCAGGCCCGCAGGTCAAGGCCCCACCTGCTGCAGGTCCCTGGTGCAACTCCCTTTGCGGGGTGGCAATTCATTGGCTCGCAGACAACACACCGGGCACACGCAGTCATGATTACGGTGCGTCGCCGATCGGATCCCCGGTCGCCCCGTCCACCAGAAAATTGGCGAAAGGTCTGGTGGGATCGTGCCGAAAGTGTGTCGACTGCTCCACGAACCAGTGCGACCAGAAGTCGGCCTGATCCGGTCCGTCCCGGTCCTCGCCACGCGCGCGGGCGGTGGCGGCGTCGAGTTCCATCCAGACCACCGCGACCAGATACGGCCGCACCGCCCGGCGTCCGCCGCCGACCCCCTCCAGCAGGAGAAACGGAGGGGCGGCGGCCAGTTCACGGGTGGCGGCGAAGCGGCGCAGCGTCCAGTCGTAGACGCGGTGCCGCACCGGCCGCCCGGCGGCGAGCGGCTCCAGCACCTCGTCGCGCAGGCGGTCGGTCCAGTCGAAGAACTGCTCGTGCGTCGCCAGGTCGTCCAGATGCACGACCGGCGCGTCCCCGGGACGTGGCGAGAGCGCGGCCGAGAGCCGGGCGGCGAAGGTCGTCTTCCCGGAACCGGCGAAGCCGTCGACGGCGATCAGCCGGGTCGGGCCGCAGGAGGGCGGCAGCGCCGCCAGCCGCGCCGCGAGTGAGTCCAAGGTGAGCATGATGCTGTGAGGGTATCCAGCCACCCTGCGCCGGTTACGCTCGGCGCATGGCACTGCGCAACGCGATCATGTCCGCGCTGCTCGACGGCGAGGCTTCGGGCTACGACCTGGCCAAGGCCTTCGACGCCTCGGTGGCGAACTTCTGGATGGCCACGCCGCAGCAGCTCTACCGCGAGCTGGACCGGATGGAGGCCGACGGCCTGGTCCAGGCGCGGGTCGTCGAGCAGGAGCGGCGGCCGAACAAGCGGCTCTTCTCGCTCACCGACGCCGGCCGCGCCGCGCTCCACGCCTTCACGGCCGAGGCCCCTCGGCCGTCCGCGATCCGGGACGAACTCCTGGTCCAGGTGCACGCCGTGGACGCGGGCGAGGCGGACGCGGTGCGCGCCGCGCTCCGTGAGCGTGCGGCCTGGGCGGAGGCGAAGATCACGCGCTACGAACGCCTGCGCGCACGGCTGCTGGACGGTCGCGGCGAGGAGGAGTTCCTGGCCGCCGCCGAACCCGTCGGTCCCTACATCACGCTGCTGCGCGGCCTGATGTTCGAGCGGGAGAACCTGCGCTGGTGCGAGCAGGCGCTCGCCGTCCTGGAACGGCGTGCCGTCCCGCCGGACGCGGCGCTCACTCCGCCGACTCCCCGGACGTCACCGACTCCGCCGACGAGCCCAGCGCCTCGGCGGTGATCCGCTCGAACTGCGCGCCCATCGCCGCCGCGAGCGCCTGCGCTCCGGAGAGCGGGCGCACCATCACCGTGAACTCGTCGATCAGGCCGTCCTCGTCGAAGTGCAGGAAGTCGCAGCCGTGCACCTCGCGGCCGTCGACGGTCGCCTTGAAGACGAAGGCGCGGTCGCGGTCGTCGTCGCCGCCGATCTCGCGGACGTAGCGGAAGTCCTGGAAGACCCGGCCCGCTCCGCGCAGGATCGCCGCCGTGAAGGCCTTGCCCGGGTAGGGCTTGAAGACGACCGGGCTGGTGAAGACGACGTCCTCGGCCAGCAGCGCCTCCAGGGCCGCGTGGTCACCGGCCTCGACCGCTGCCCGGAATGGGTGCACCGTGCGCTCCATGGCCACGCTCCGCTTCGTCGCTCTGTTGCTTCGTCGAACTTCGAAGATAGTCAATTAGTTGAGTATCTGCGTCGGCGAGCGTAGTCACCGTGCCGCCGGCTGTCGAGGGTCGCCGCGAACCGGCCGATCGGGGTATGGCCTCCCGAGTTTACCTGACGTACCGTCAGATACCTTTCCTGTCGAGGAGGCCAGCGTGACCCTCCGTCCCGTCCCTCTGGACGAGTACCCCGTGCACCAGGTGCCGCTGTCCATGCGGCACGTCGCCACCGGCGACCGCAACGCCTACGACCGCTGCATCTTCCACGTGTTCGACCACAGCGGCCGCGCCCTCCTCATCGCCGGGCTCGGGGTCTACCCCAACACCGGCGTCATCGACGCCTACGCGACGCTCAAGGTCGGCGACACGCTGCATGCCGTCCGCGCCTCGGACGCGCTGGGCGAGGACCGGATGAAGCTCCAGGTCGGGCCGATCCGGATCGAGGTGGTGGAGCCGCTGCAGACGCTGCGCCTCGTCTGCGAGGGGGACGGCACACCCGACGGCCTTGCCGTCGACCTCACCTGGCAGTCCGAGTTCCCCGCGGTGTGGGAACCGCACCACGTCGGCCGCACCGGTGACCGGCTCACCCTCGAAGGTCGGCGCTTCGTGCAGGCGGGCGGCGCGACCGGCGTGATCCGCGCCGGGGGCGTGGAGTACCGGGTCACGCCGGAGGAGTGGACCGGCACCCGGGACCGCAGCTGGGGCGTCCGACCGATCCCCGGCGAGCAGCCCGGCCGCGCGGCCGAGGAGCAGCGGCCCGAGGGGTTCCACTGGGTCTGGTGCCCGATCCGCTTCCGGGACCGCTTCGTCATGGTGATCCTCCAGGAGGACGCCGACGGCTACCGCACCCTCAACGAGGCACTTCTCGTCCACGCCGACGGGACCGGGCGGGACGCGACCGGCCACGGCGAGGCAAGGCACGACGGGACGCGGCGCGACGAGCAGCTCGGCTGGCCGCACGTCGACATCCGCTACCGCTCCGGCACGCGTGTGCCGGAGGGCGCGGTGCTGCACCTCACCGACTCCGCGCGCAAGCCGGTCGAGATCCGCGCCGAACTCCTCGGCGGTTCCCCGCTCGCCGTCGGCGCCGGCTACCCGCCCGCCGCCGACTGGCAGCACGGCACCTGGCAGGGACGCGGCTGGGTGGACCGCCGCAGCTACGACCTCACCGACCCGAACGACCTCGGCCTCGCCGCGTACGGCGTCACCGACCACGCGGCCCGGTTCACCCTCGACGGGGAGACCGGCCACGGCATCTTCGAACACGGCAGCTTCGGCCGCCACGATCGTGGGGGTACCCCCTAGCCGAAGGCCGGGGGAGGCTTTGCCGACTTCTCCTCCGTCGCACCCTGATCCGTCCGTTCACGAGAGGAGCAGCCGCGCCATGGCCACCCCCAGCGCACCGCGTCCGCGCACCAGCACCCGCGACCCCGAGCAGCTCCGCGTCCGGCTCGCAGCCTGGATCGACGGCTGGCTGCCCGGAGCCTCCGTCACCGATCTGACCGTCCCTCAGTCCAACGGCATGTCCAGCGACACCGTCCTCTTCGATCTGCGGCACGCCGACGGCAGCGTGCAGCCCTGCGTGCTGCGACGCGCCCCGGACCCCGCCGACCCCGCCGGTTTCACCGTATTCCCCGGGTATGACATGGAGCGGCAGTACCGCTGCATGGAACTGGTCGCCGCGCACACCAAGGCCCCGGTGCCACGCCTGCTGCGACTGGAGACCGATCCCGAACCACTGGGCACCGCAGCCATTCTGATGGAACGTGTGGACGGGCGAGTCCCGCCCGATGTCATGCCCTACACCTACAGCGGCAACTGGCTGCACGAGGCGACCGACGCCGAACGCGCCGAGTTGGAGCACGCGAGCGTCGCCCTCCTCGCCGAGCTGCACACGGTCCCGGTGGCCGAAGCAGCCTTCCTGCAGCCGGATCAGGGCGACGGCAGGAGTACCCTACGCAGGCACGTCGACGCCCAACGCGCCTACTACGCCTGGGTGGTGGACGGAAACCCCGCCTCGCCGCTGATCGAGCGCGCCTTCGCCCGGCTGGAGCAGCTCTGGCCGAGCGAGGAGGGCGAGACCGTACTGAGCTGGGGCGACGCACGCATCGGCAACGTGATCTACCAGGGCTTCACCCCGGCGGCGGTGCTGGACTGGGAGATGGCCGACCTGGGCCCGCGGGAGCTGGACCTGGGCTGGTTCGTCTTCCTGCACCGGTTCTTCCAGGACCTGACGGTCGCCTTCGGTCAGCCCGGACTGCCCGGCTTCCTGGACCGCGACCGGGTCACGGCCCAGTACGCCGAGGCCAGCGGCCACACACCGACCGACCTGGAGTTCTACACGCTCTACGCGGCGCTGCGCCACGCGGTGGTGATGCTCAGGATCGGCCACCGGCAGATCCACTTCGGCGAAGCCCAACTGCCGGAGGAGCCCGACCGCCTGATCCTGCACCGCGACGCGCTCGCGGCCATGGTCGAGGGCCGCTACTGGTCCTGACGGACCGTTACTGGCCCTGACGCCGTATCGGGGTCGACCCGGCCCCGCCCACGTGCGAGAACGGCTGCCGACGCCAGTCGAGCTCCGCGGGCAGGGTGAGGAACTCGGCGAGCGAGGGCTCGGAGTCGAACTCCGGGTCCTCGTCGGCGTCGTAGTCCGCGGCGTCCTCCAGCCCGCGGCCCGAGCCCTGGCAGAGGGCGGCCGAGAAGGGGTGCCACGGGTTGCTCACGACGGCGTGCTGCGGGAAGCGCTCCTCGTTGTCCAGCACGGCGATCGGGCGGTGGCAGTCGGGGCAGAGGAACCGGGTGATCTCCCAGGTCTCCGCCTCGCCCGGGTCCATGCCGGGCGTTCTTTCGGAGTCGAGGCGCTCGCCGAGCCCGACAGGCTCGACGACAGCAGGAAGCTGTTCGGCAACAGTCATCTGAACTCCCCCTGGAGCAGGCACGCGGACCTCGGTGGTCGCGACCATAGCGAGCACTTCCCGCGCGCGGCATCCGATAATCCTGGGCGTGGCAGCGTGGTTGTCGTGCGACTGTGGCCTTGCTCACATCTCGCGTCGGATAAGTTGTGCGGGTGGAGGAACTCGACCGACAAATTGTGCAGCTGCTGGTCGCCGACGGGCGGATGAGCTACACAGACCTGGGCAAGGCCACGGGCCTGTCCACCTCGGCGGTGCACCAACGGGTGCGACGTCTCGAACAACGAGGAGTGATCCGCGGATACGCCGCGATCGTCGACCCCGACGCCGTCAACCTGCCGCTCACCGCGTTCATCTCGGTGAAGCCGTTCGACCCGAGCGCGCCCGACGACACCCCGGAGCGGCTGGCCGGCATCGAGGAGATCGAGGCGTGCCACAGCGTGGCGGGCGACGAGAACTACATCCTCAAGGTCCGCGTCACCGCACCGGGTGACCTGGAGGACCTGCTCGCCCGCATCCGCTCCGCGGCAGGCGTCTCGACCCGCACGACGGTCGTGCTGAGCACGCCCTACGAGGCGAGGCCACCCCGGTTCAGATGAGTGCCCCGCGCCCTGAGGTGAGTGCAGCCTTCTCGCTTGCATAACCTTGACCGCATGAGCGCCGCCGCACCCCTCACCGCCCTTGCCGAGACAGCCCCGCGCAGCGTCCTGCTGCGCGGCGGGGACGTCTACAGCCCGGCCGACCCCTTCGCCACCGCCGTCCTGTTGCAGGAGGGGACCGTGGCCTGGGTCGGCGAGGAGGGCGCGGCCGAGAGCTACGCCCGGGACGCCGAGCTGGTCGTCGACCTCCAGGGCGCGCTCGTCACCCCGGCGTTCGTCGACGCGCACGTGCACGCGACCTCCACCGGCCTCGCGCTGACCGGGCTGGACCTCACCGACTGCCCGAGCCTGGCCGAAGCCCTGGACCGCATCCGCGCCTTCGTCGCCACGCGCGACACCCGCGACGGCGTCCTGCTCGGCCACGGCTGGGACGAGACCAAGTGGCCCGAGCACCGCGCGCCGTCCCGCGCAGAGCTGGACGAGGCCGCCGGCGGGGCCGCGATCTACCTCTCCCGCACCGACGTCCACTCCGCCCTCGCCTCGACCGCGCTCCGTGCGCTCGTCGGGCCGGAGTTGGCCGCGCTGCCCGGACACGCCCCCGACGCGCCGCTGAGCCGCGACGCGCACCACGCGGTCCGCCGCGCCGCGCTCGCGCATCTGACGCCCGCTCAGCGGGACGCGGCCCAACGGGCGACCCTCGCGCACGCGGTCACGCTCGGCATCGGCTCCCTGCACGAGTGCGCGGGCCCGGACATCTCCTCCGAGGCGGACCTCTCCGCGCTGCTCGCACTGGCTGCCGGGACGCCCGGTCCGGAGGTCTTCGGCTACTGGGGCGAGCTCGGCGCGGTCGAGACGGCCCGGCGGCTCGGCGCGGTCGGCGCGGGCGGGGACCTGTTCGTCGACGGCGCGCTCGGCTCGCACACCGCCTGTCTGCACGACCACTACACCGACTCCGCCCACACCGGCGCGTCCTACCTCTCCGCCGCGCAGATCGCCGACCACGTCGCCGCCTGCACCGAGGCGGGCCTCCAGGCGGGCTTCCACGCCATCGGGGACGCCGCGCTGACCGCGCTGGTCGACGGCGTCCGCGCGGTGGCCGAGAAGCTCGGCCTGGACCGGGTCCGGTCGATGCGCCACCGGGTCGAGCACGCCGAGCTGCTGACCCCCGCCCACATCGCCGCCTTCGCGGAGCTCGGCCTGACCGCCTCCGTCCAGCCCGCCTTCGACGCGGCCTGGGGCGGCCAGGACGGCATGTACGTCGAGCGGCTCGGCTCTGCGCGCGCGCGGACGATGAACCCCTTCGCGGCGATGCTGCGCGCCGGAGTCCCGCTCGCCTTCGGCTCCGACGCCCCGGTCACCCCGCTGGACCCGTGGGGGACCGTCCGCGCCGCCGCCTTCCACCGCACGCCCGAGCACCGGATCTCCGTGCGAGCCGCGTTCACCGCGCACACCCGCGGCGGCTGGCGCGCCCTCGGACGCGACGACGCCGGCGTGCTGGTCCCCGGTGCGCCCGCGTCGCTGGCGGTCTGGGAGCCGGGCGAGCTGGTCGTCCAGGCGCCGGACCAGCGGGTCGCCAACTGGTCCACCGACCCGCGCAGCGGCGTCCCCGGCCTGCCCGACCTCACGCCCGGCCGCGAGCTGCCGCGCTGCCTGGCCACGCTGGTCGGCGGCCGCGCCGTCCACCTCGCTGCCTGAGCGGCTCCCGCCTGAACCGCCTGAGCCGCGCCCGCCGCCTGACCGGCGCGACGGGCTCCGCCGGGCACCCGTCCGGCGGAGCCCATCATCCTCGCGAGTGGCCCGACACGCCCGGATACCGCCGAACGAAGGGTTGCCCACACGCCGCTCACAGCCCCAGCACACGTGGCTGACCTGCGACGACGCGCCGTCCGCGCAGGTAGAGCGGCGGTTGACAGGCCGCCCCGGCGGGCGAGTAGGTTCGTCGTCGTCCACCCCACCTCACCACCCACGCCAAACCCGGGATCGCCGCTGGCAGGCAGCCAGGTCCAGTGTTGCCGGACCGGGGAGCGTGGGCGGCACCGGGTCCGCGGGCCCAACGCCGACGGGTGCGACCCGGGCTCGGCCCGGACGCTCAGTAGACAACGGCTTCTGGTCGACCCGCAGCCAGCGGATCCCGAGTCGGCCCGAAGAGCGTCCGGGCCGAGCCCGTTTCCGCGCCGTTTCCAGCCCCGTTCCGGGCCCCTTTCCGCGCCTCTTTCCGAACCTGTGCGCTCCCGTCCTCACCTGCGCTTACCGTGAGGATGTACCGTCTTCCCACTGCCATGGATCATCGTGATCACCCGATCGGCTGCGGATAGGCGGCGAGCGTGCCCTTGACTCTGGAAACCGACGACCGCGCGGAGGCCCAGCCCACCGCGCGTCCGTCGCGCCTCGCGCGCGTCCGCGCCGGGTTGCCGCGCACGGGGCTCGCCGCGCTCTGCGGTGCGCTGCTCGCCCTCTCCTTCCCCTCCTTCGGGATCTGGCCGCTGTCGATCGTCGCCGTCACCGGACTGGCGCTGCTGACCTACCGGCGCACGCTCAAGCAGGCCGCGTGGACGGGCATCGTCTTCGGCGGCGTCTTCATGTTCTGGCTGCTGATCTGGATCGACGTCATCGGCTACGACGCGTGGGTGCTGCTGGCGCTCGCCGAGGCCGCGTTCGTGATGCTGATGGCGATGGGCCAGGCGGCCGTCTCCCGGCTGCCCGCATGGCCGCTGTGGACGGCGTGCCTGTGGGTCACCCAGGAGTGGGCCCGCGACCGGGTTCCGCTGGGCGGGCTCCCGTGGGGCCGGCTCGCCTTCGCCAACACCTCGTCACCCTTCACCCCGCTGGCCGCGCTCGGCGGTGCCCCGCTGGTCACCTTCGCCGTCGCGCTGAGCGGCGCGCTGCTGGCCGCCGCGATCCTCGCGCTGCGGGCCCGCGGACGCCGCGCGGGCGTGGCCTGCGCGGCGGGCGCGGTCGCGCTCGGCGTCGTCGGGTACGCGGTCCCGCTGCCGACCGGCGGCGACACCGCCGGTGGCCCGGCCTCGGCCGAGATCGCGCTCATCCAGGGCAACGTGCCGCACGCGGGCATGGACTTCCTCGGCCGTCCGATGCAGGTGCTCGGCAACCACGTCGCCGCCACCGAGGCGCTGATGGCCAAGGTCGGCGAGGGCAAGCTGCCGCAGCCGCAGCTGGTGATCTGGCCGGAGAACTCCTCCGACGTCGACCCGTACGTCACGCCTGAGGCCTACCAGCTGATCGACGGCGCGGCGAAGCAGGCCGGAGTCCCCATCCTGGTCGGCGCCCTGGTGGACGGCCCGGACGCGACGCACGTGATGAACGAGGGCATCGTCTGGGACCCGAAGACGGGCCCCGGCGCGCACTACACCAAGCAGCATCTGGTGCCGTTCGGCGAGTACGTGCCGTTCCGGTCGTTCCTGAGCCAGTACATCTCCGAGCTGAAGCGGGTCGCCGTCGACTTCTCCCCGGGCGACAAGACGGGCGTCCTCCAGGTGGGCCCGGCCAAGATCGGCGACGTGATCTGTTTCGAGGTCGCCTACGACGGCATCGTCCGCGACGCGGTCACCAAGGGCGGACGCGTCATCGTCATCCAGACCAACAACGCGACCTACGAGCACACCGACCAGCCGGACCAGCAGTTCGCGATGTCGCGCCTGCGCGCGGTCGAGCACGGCCGGTCGGTCGTGATCGCCGCGACCAGCGGGATCAGCGCGGTCATCGCCCCGAACGGCTCAGTGATCGAACGCACCCAGCTGGCCACCCAGGCCGAGCTCGAAGCGAACGTCCCTCTGCGGGACGGTCTCACCCTCGCGGACCGCGTCGGAGCGACGCCGGAGTGGGCACTGGCCCTGCTGGGGCTTGCAGCCTGCGGCTTCGCCGTGTGGCAGCGTCGGCGGCAGCCGAAGTAGTTGCAGCACGCTGGGGGCGCGGGCTCCGTGGAACACAGGATTCACCTCGTGCGTTTCCGGTAGGAACCCCTCGTTCGACGAAAGGTCCCGGCCACCGTGCGCGGCTCACGCATCAAGCGGTTCCTCCCTCTGCTCGTCGCGGCCTACGCGCTGCTGGAGCTCTGGATCGTCGTAGAGCTCGCCGGAGTCATCGGGTGGCTCGCCGTGCTCGCGCTGCTGGCCGGCGGGTTCGTGCTGGGCGGGTGGGTGATCAAGCGGGCCGGGTTGCGCGCCCTGCGCGCGACCACGACCGGGCGGATGCCCGACGGCGAGGCCAGGACCGCGGTGACCATCGCCGGAGGCGTCCTGCTGATGGTGCCGGGCTTCCTCTCCGACGTGGTCGGGCTGCTCTGCCTGGTGCCGCCGGTGGCCAAGGCGCTGCAGCGGGTCCCGAGGGCGCTGCTGCGGCGCGGACCGCTGGGTGACGCCGTCCGGTACCAGGAGCAGGTCCAGGAGCAGATGCGGATCCACCAGCCGGACGGCAAGGTCGTCCAGGGCGAGGTGATCCACGACGACGAGCCGAAGTCCGGTCCCTACGACTACGGCCGCCGCGACGACGACGGCCCCTACGGCCAGATCCGCCGCTGACCCGACCGGTCCCCGGAGGACCCCGGACCGGTTACCGGAAAAGGGGAAAAGCACGACGAGGCCCGGGCTCCCCCGAAGGGGAGCCCGGGCCTCGTCGTCAGGTCCGTGCCGCTGTCGCGGCTACGCGGACTTGCGCGCGTCGCGCGGATGCACCGCGAGGTTCATGCCGCCCGAGCGAAGGACCGCCAGGCGCTCGGCGAGCACCTCCTCCAGCTCCTCGCGCGTACGCCGTTCCATCAGCATGTCCCAATGCGTACGGGCCGGCTTGGTCTTCTTCTCCTCCGGCTCCTCGCCGTCGATCAGCAGCGCCTCGCTGCCGCAGAACCGGCATTCCCACACGTGGGGGATCTCGGCCTCCACGGAGAACGGCACCTCGAAGCGGTGTCCGTTCTGGCATGCGTACTCGACGGTCTGGCGGGGCGCCAGATCGATACCGCGGTCGGTCTCGTAGCTGGTCGCCCCGAGTCGCGTGCCGCGGAGAGCTCGCTCACTCATGAATCGTGCCTCCCGGGCTCTTGGCCCACAGGACTGGATGTCGCTGTCTTCGTCGATCCGTACAACGCGCGGCAATCGTCGAAGATTCCCGCGGTAAGCGCGCAAAACGCGCGACCTTCGCCGCACACCCGCACCGCACCTGTTTGTACCCATCGGCGTCCGATTTGTCACATCTGCAGGCAGATATCACCCTCTGTTGGCCCGCAGTTCCCATCCGTCACGAATCCGCAAGGACATCCGCAACGACATCCGTGTGGTGGCCGTCACATCCTCACGAAATTGACGGCACCGGATTGCCGACCGCCTCGATCGCCCGGCGTACCGGAACGCGCAACAACAGCAGGAAACCGATCGCGAAGAAGACGAGCAGCGAGATGATGGCGATCCGATAGCTTCCGGTCAGCTGGTAGGCGAGCCCGAAGACGAGCGGGCCCATCCAGCTCGTGCCGCGGTCGCTGATCTTGTAGAGGCTGAAGTACTCCGCCTCGTGCCCGGCGGGGATCAGGTGGGAGAAGAGCGAGCGCGACAGCGCCTGGCTGCCGCCCAGGACCAGCCCGATGGCGGCGGCGAGGGCGTAGAACCAGACAGGCTGGTGCCCGGGCATCACGTAGCCGAAGGCGAGCGTCACCACCCAGGCGACCAGCGAGCCGAGGATGGTCTTCTTCGCCCCGTACCGCCGCGCGATCCGCCCGAGCAGCAGTGCGCCGCCGATGGCGACGATCTGGACCAGCAGCACGCCCGCGATCAGCGTGGTCTGGCTCATGCCCAGCTCCTGGCTGCCGTAGAGGGAGGCCTGGGAGATGACTGTCTGGATGCCGTCGTTGTAGCAGAGGAACGCGATCAGGAAGAGCAGCGTCAGCGGGTAGCGCCGCATCGAGCGCAGGGTGCCGACCAGTTCGCGCAGGGTGCCCCCGGCGTGCTCGTCGACCGGGCGGGCGACGGGGGCCGTGGCCGGGCGCTGCGGCAGGCGCAGCATCGGGAAGAGGGTGAACGTCGCCCACCACGCGCCCGCCGAGGCCAGGCAGAGCCGGACCGCCGTACCGGACGACAGGCCGAGCGCGCTGTGGCCGAGGAAGAGGCCGAGGTTGACGATCAGCAGCAGCCCGCCGCCCCCGTAACCGAACGCCCAGCCCTTGGACGAGACGGCGTCGCGGTCGTCGGGCGCGGCCAGGCCCGGCAGGAACGAGTTGGCCAGGGCCGCCGAGACGGCGTAGCAGATGTTGGCCACGACCAGCAGGCCACCGCCGAGCAGGTAGTGCGAGCCGCCGAGGAAGAACATCCCGAGCGTCGCGGCGGCGCCCACGTAGGCGAAGGTGCCGAGCAGCGTCTTGTGCCGCCCGGTCCGGTCGGCCGCCGCGCCGGCCAGCAGCATCACGGCGACGGAGATCAACACCGAGAACGAGACGGTGTAGGGGAAGAACGACCCCGCCTTGACGGGGATGGCGAAGGGGTGCACGTCGCCGTGGGCGTCGGCGGCCTTCTTGGCGATGTCGGTGAGGTACGGCCCGAGGAAGACGGTCAGCACGGTGGCCGAGAAGGCCGCGTTGGCCCAGTCGTTCATGTACCAGCCGAACTGGGTGCGTTTCAGGGCGGCGGGGTCGGCTGTCGCCGGAGAGGTGGCGGCAGTGGGAGAAGAGATCAAAACCAGGCTCCGCGCTCGATCAGGACATCGCGAAGGACATCGATGTGATCCGCCATGATGCCATCCACGCCCAGATCGAGAAGATCACGAATGCGTGACGGTTCGTCCACCGTCCAGACGTGCACCTGGAGGCCCATCCGGTGCGCGGTGGTCACGAACGCCCGGTCCACCAGGCGCAGTTCGGTGCCCGGCACGGTCTCCGGCACCTGGACGCAGACCGCCTGCCGCCGGACGGCGCGGGCGATCGGCGCGTGTCCGCCGGTCAGCGAGCGCAGCTTCAGCGCCATTACGCCGCGCGGCCCGGCGGAGGTGGCCAGGCGCGGCCCGGCGACCTGCCGCAGGGCGCGCATCCGCGCGTCGGAGAAGGAGCCGACGCAGACCCGGTCCCAGGCGTTGGTGCGGCGTATCACGTCGACCAGCGGGCGGATCGCTCCCGGGGCCTTGACGTCGATGTTGAAGCGCGTGGTCGGGAAGGCGTCGAGCAGTTCGGCCAGCGTGGGGATCGGCTCCCGCCCCGCGATCCGGGCTGCGGAGACGGTCCGCCACGGCAGTTGGGCCACCGCCCCGGTGCCGTCGGTGACCCGGTCCAGCTGGGTGTCGTGAAAGGCGATCAGGACGTTGTCGGACGTGACGTGGACGTCGGTCTCCAGATAGCGGTACCCGAGTCTGACCGCGCGTTCGAACGCGGCCAGCGAGTTCTCCGGTCCGCCCAGGCTCCCGCCCCGGTGGGCGAAGGCCAGCGGACCGGGGTGGTCGAGGTAGGGGTGGCGGACGAGTCGGCTGGTCAGGCTGCGGGTCACGCGGAGAAGTATGCCCTGTGGCGGCTGTGGCGCGAAGGGACGTGTGTGGCGCCAATTCACGGCAATCGGTTGACTGGCATAGTCCGAAAGGCTGAAATGAATGCCACTGGTCCGCGTCAGGGGGTTGTCGGCCAGGCGTTCCGTCCTGTCGTCGACGCGTATTTCGCATGCCGTTTTTTAGGACGGCTCTGCGCATCGTCTGATCGAAAATGATAGGTAAATGTCAGATCGAGAGCATGAATCCCGGGCGCCGGCGAGTGCGGTCGCCGTCGGGAGTCCGGGCACGTCGGGGGTGTCGGCGCGGCAGCCGGGAGGCGGCCCGACGGCCACGGGGGAAGCGGACGCTATTGTTCCGCCGGTGGTCCCGTCGATGCCACGCGGGGTTCCGCGCGCGAGCGGCGCATGAGTTCCGCTCCGTCGGGCGCGGTGGTGGCGCCCGGGGCACTGGAGAGTGCGATGCGGATTCCCGGTGCGGTGGCCGTGGAATTCGGCGACCTGGTCACCGGTCGCGTGCTCGGTTCCACCGCCCGACCGGCACTGGCCTCGCAATTTCCGCAGCTCTGCGGAAAAGCGGCGGTCGCGCTCGGTGCGGGCTCGTGGGAGGAATTCGCGGAATCCGGCGAACGGCAGACCGTCGAAGAGGTCATCATCACCGGCCGGAGATATTTCTGCATGCTCCAGGCCGTCCGTCCGCCCGGCGGGATCTCGCACGCCTTCATCCAGGTCTCGCTCGACCGCTCGCTGGCCAACCTCGCGATGGCCCGGCTGGACCTGCGCGCGATCGCGGAGTGCCTGCCGGGCGTCGTCGAGCACGAGTGCCGGACCGCCGCCGCGCGGGAGTCGGCGGACGCGGACGCGACGGAGGACTGCCTGCCGCAGGGCGACGTGGTCGAGCCGGAGCTACTGCCCCAGCGACTCCCCGGGCAGCAGCTCCCGGGATCCATGGCCGCCCGTCCGGCGGTGATGGTGGGGGAGCCGCTGCTGCGTCAGATTCTCGCCGCGCTGCACCGCTACCGCTGATCGTCCGTGCTCAGAAGCGGGTGTCGGCCCCCAGCGCCAGGCCCTTCCCGGCCAGGGCCAGGCGGAGCAGGCGCAGGGCCTTCGGCCCGACGCCCGGCAGGTGGCGCAGGGACGCCTCGGGGATGCCGTCCAAATCCTCGAGACAACGGTAGCCGGCCCGGTCGAGCGCCTCGCGGGCCGGGGCGGCGAGGCCGGTGGGGAGCGGGGTCATGCGGGTCCTTCCGGCGGGAGCGGGCGTCGCGGGGAGGTGTCCCCGCAGCGGTTGGTACCCGCTCCCGCCGGTCGGGTCACGCGCCGCCGAGCTCGCGCTCGACCGCCGCGAGTTCCTCCACCGAGCCCTGGACCTTGGGCCCGACGAACCACCTGCGCGCGGACAGCAGCCACCAGCCGCCCGCGAAGCCCAGCACCACCAGTACCGCGATCGGCGCGTAGTTGAAGGTGTCCCGGGTGATCGGGTTGGCGGTCGGCAGCATGAACAGCACGGTGATGATCGCGACCCAGACCACGGCCACCGTCCCCACCGGGCGGCTCCAGCGCCCGAGTTGCCACGGACCCGGCCGGAACGCCGAGCCCAGCCGCAGCCGCAGGAAGGTGGGGATGACGTAGGCGATGTAGAGCCCGATGACCGAGATCGACGTCACCGCCGTGTACGCGGTGTTGTTCCACAGCGCCGGCAGCCCCAGCACGAACGCGCCGCCCGCGGCCAGCCAGACGCCGTTGGTGGGCGTCCTGGTCCGCGGGTTGATCCGGTGCCACAGGGCCGAGCCCGGCAGCGCGCCGTCACGCGAGAAGGCGTAGATCATGCGGGAGTTGGCGGTGACGGAGCTCATCCCGCAGAACAGCTGCGCGCCGATGGCGATGAGCAGCAGCAGCTTGCCGCCGGTCGAGCCGACCGCGTCGATGAAGATCTGCGCGGGTGCGACGTGGGTGGGGGTGTTCATCTCGCCGTTGTAGTCCTGGATGGCGAAGGTGATGCCGATCAGCAGCACCCAGCCCGCGACGAGCGACACCAGGATCGAGATGATGATCCCGCGCGGCCCGGTCCGAGCGGCGTCGCGGGTCTCCTCCGTCATGTGCGCGGAGGCGTCGTACCCGGTGAAGGTGTACTGGGCGAGCAGCAGCCCCAGCGCGGCGACGTAGAGGGAGCTGCCCCAGCCGGTGGTGTTGACGAAGTGTCCGAAGACGAAGCCCGCCGACTCGTGCTTGGACGGCACGATGCCGAGGACCGCGACGATCACCACCACGCCCAGCACGTGCCACCAGACGCTGACGTTGTTGAGCATCGCGACCAGCCGCACGCCGAAGGTGTTGAGCGCGCCGTGGAGCAGCAGGATCAGCCCGAAGATGATCACGGTGTGGGCCTGCGTCGCCGAGAACCAACCCTGCAGGTCCAGCAGCGCGTTGATGAACTGCGCCGCGCCGAAGTCGATCCCGGCGGTCACGGCGACCTGGCCGAGGAAGTTGAACCAGCCCGTGAACCAGGAGAACAGCGGGCCGTTGCGCGGGGAGAGCTTGGCCGCCCAGTAGTAGAGGCCGCCCGCCGTCGGATAGCTGGAACAGACCTCGGCCATGGCCAGGCCGACCAGCAGCGTCATCAGGCCGACCACCGGCCAGCCCCAGACGATGACGGCCGGGCCGCCGGTGCCCATGCCCGTCCCGTAGAGCGTCAGGCAGCCGGACAGGATGGAGATGATGGTGAAGGAGACAGCGAAATTGGAGAAGCCCGACATGGTGCGGGCCAACTCCTGTGCATAGCCGAGCTCGTGGAGGCGTTGCTCGTCACTGGTCGATCCCGGAGCGGTTGCGTCCGGGGCGAGGGCTGAGGGCTCTGGGGACGACATGCGCACCTCTGGTGTGTGGGTGCGGACCGCTCAATGGTATGAAGGCAGTCCATTGGCGCACCATTGAGCACTGGTTCCGGTGGTGCCGTCAAGGGGTCGTCAGGAATGCGGACACGACGACGCCCCCTGCCTGTTCGGACAGGGGGCGTGCGGTCGGCTTGCGCGGCGACGGTTCCCGAAGCAACGGTTCAGCAAGCAAGGGCTCAGCAAGGAAGGGCTCAGGAGAAGCGGGGGGCCTCGGTCGGCAGCGGGGGCAGCGTCGGCATCGGCGGGAGGTCCGGCGGCAGTTCGACCGGGGGCAGGTCGACGGGGGCCATGTCCCTGGAGTGGCTGTTGGAGCGGTCCTTGCTCAACAGGTCCTTGCCGAGCAGGTCCGTGCCGAGGTTCAGCTCCGTCGTCGTCTCGGTGCGGGTGTCCGCGTGGGGGAGCAGGGCGATGACCGCGTCGCGCTGGTCGGTCGGCGCGTCCTCGTCCAGCGGGTCGGGCGTCGCCGGGACCTGGAGCCGGATCGGTGCGGAGTTGCCGAGCCGGGCGTAGCCGCGGCCGGGCGGGGTGTGGCTGGACGGGGTGATGTCCAGCGGCGCGCCCAGCGCCTCCAGCGCCGTCTCCTGGCCGATCGGACCGAGCACGACCCGTGCCCGGCACGCGGTCCTGACCCCGGGCCGGATCCGGTCCAGCGCCTCCAGTCGGTCGACGACCACCACCGTCACGTGCGCGGTGCGGCCGTGACGCAGTGGCACCTCCAGCAGCTCCTGCGGGTCGGTGCGTCCCTCCGCCTGGGCCAGCTCGGTCAGCTCCGAGGGGTGGTCGAGCAGCAGCCAGAGCGGACGCAGGGTGTCCGCGGGTGGGACGCCGCCGGAGCGCTTGGCCAGGTTGTGCGCGTCGAGACGGCGCTGCGTCTCGTTGGCCGCCCACTCCAGCGCGGCGAGCGCGCCGTGCAGGCTGGTCTCCACCGTGTGCACGCCCGGACGGCCCACCAGGCAGGCGTGTTCCCCAGTGCCCGCGCCGTCGATGACGGCGATGTCGCCGTACTGCAGCGCCTGGAGCGCGAGCGAGCGCAGCAGCGTCGAGGTGCCGTAGCCGTGCGCGCCCAGAGCCAGCAGGTGCGGCTCGGCGGAGCGCGGACCGGTGCGCCAGAGCACCGGCGGCTGGTGCGCCTGACCGCCGGCCTGACGGACCGGGATCATCCGGTTGGTACTGGTGGTGTCGGTGAACCCCAGCACCAGTTCGCCTGCGGCGGTGACGAAGGTCTGTGCGGCGATGTCACCCGGCAGCGGCGGCAGCGCGCTGACCTGGAGGCGGTTGACCTCCTGGTCCCAGGTGAACCGGTACTCGCGGCTGCGGCCGACCTTGCCGTGGATCACCTGCTCGATCCGGGCCCGCGAGTGGGGCTCGGTGTCGGTGAAGTAGGCGGGGTAGCGCAGGTCCAGCGAGGTCAGCCGGCCCTCCTCGTCGAACTCCCAGCCGGTGAACGCGTCCTTGAAGTCGCCGCCGTGCGCGTAGAGCGGGCTCGGGTCCGACTCGTGGACCAGATACGGCGTCAGCGCGGTGTACACGGCGGCGAGTTTGAGCTGGCTGGTGTCGGGCGCGGGCGGCGCGGGCTCGGTGCGCGAACGTCCCGCCCAGGCGGCGCTGCCCATCAGGGCGAGCAGGGCCAGCAGCGGGCCGTAGGGCAGCAGGGCCACGGCGGCCACGACGGCCACCACCAGGAAGAGCGCGGGCCCGCGCTTGTCCTTGGGGGTGTTCGCCCACCAGTTCTTCGTCCACTGTGCGTGGGCGCGCAGACCACGGCCGATGGTGATCAGCGGGCCGAACATGTCGGCCGCGTGGTCACTCGCGGTACGTGCCAGGTCGCGCCCTCGGGTCAGGTGCTCGGTGAAGGTCATCGATGTGCTCCGGGGCAGGTTCGGGGGCGTCAGAACTTGATGCCGCCGAGCAGGCTGGCGAGGCTCGCGCCACCGGCCTTGATGCTGGGGGCGATCGCGGTTCCGGCGAGATAGAAACCGAACAGCGCGCAGACCAGAGCATGGGAGAGCTTCAGGCCGTCCTTGCGGAAGAACAGGAACACGATGATTCCCAGCAGGACGACTCCGGAGACGGAGAGGATCACGAGGGTCTCCTCGTAGTAGGGACAGCGGGCTGTGGTGGGCCTGGTGGGACAGGCCTTCCTTACTTACTCGTCACGCAATGTTGAACCATCGTGACAAAAAGTAATAACCAATGAATAGCAGCAAATGGGTGGTTTTGCCGGGTGCGCACCCGCCTCGCCCGTGATCGTGTCTCCGATGGCCCGCCACCACGCGGCGGCGCGCGGGTGATTCGCCCGGATGGCTGACACCCGGTCGGGGACGGGTGTCGCACCCGTCAGGGCGACCTGAGGGACCGTCCGGGGAGCTGTCCGGGGACCTGTCCGGGGAGTGGAACGCTGCCGCGTCACCCTTCGTGCGGGTGGCCCGACGGCGTACGCTCGCGCTCGCCGACCCCAGTCGGGTCGGCGCGGCCGTCGAGAAAGCGAACGAAGACACCTATGACTGATCAGAACGACGCCACGGGCGGCGCCGACGCCGTCGACCCCGAGGTCGCCGCGCTCGCGGGCAAGGTCTTCGACCTCGCCCGCGCGGGCGACGCCGCCGGGCTCGCCGCCTATATCGACGCGGGCGTTCCGGCGAACCTGACCAACGAGAAGGGCGACACGCTGCTCATGCTGGCCGCGTACCACGGCCACGCCGAGGCCGTCCGCACCCTCGTCGAACGCGGCGCGGACGCCGACCGCCCCAACGACCGGGGTCAGACCCCGCTGGCGGGCGCGGTCTTCAAGGGCTCTGCCGACGTGATCACCGCCCTCCTCGCCGCCGGCGCCGACCCCGACGCGGGCCAGCCCTCGGCCCGCCAGACGGCCCAGATGTTCGGCCGCACGGAGCTGCTCGGGCAGTAGCCCGGCCTTGGTCCCATGCCTCCGCCGTCGGCCGGGTCTTCCCGCCGGCGGCGGAGGCGCGTCCGGGGGTGGCTGCGGACGTGGCTCCGGGCGCCCGTCCGGAAGGGCGCGGGCGCTGCGTAGACTCGAAGGCTGCCGTCGCCGCTGCCGTCGCAGGTCAGGCCGGTGGCGGAGGCGTTCGGAAGAGCAGATCGGTCAGAGCGGAGGCGGAGCACGCGTGGAGCGGATACGAGTCGTCGGGTACGGGCACCCGGACGCGCAGCTGTTGATGGCCGAGGTCCAGCAGGAGTACGTGCGGCGCTACGGCGGCCCCGACGAGACGGACCTCGTCGAGGACGATTTCGCGCCGCCGCTGGGGGCCTTCGCCGTGCTCTACGACCTGGACGGGTCGCCGGTGGGGACCGGCGCGTGGCGGGCGCAGGAGTCAGGCGAGATCGGCCTGGCCGACGGGGACGCCGAGATCAAGCGGATGTACACGCGTGCCGCCGCGCGCGGACGCGGCCTGGCCCGGCGGATGCTCCGGTTCCTGGAGGAGGACGCCCGGCGGGCGGGACGCCGCCGGATGATCCTGGAGACCGGTGACCAGCAGCCGGAGGCCCTGGCGCTGTACAAGTCCGAGGGCTACGAGCCAGTCCCGAAGTTCGGCTTCTACCGCGAGTACGACTCCTCGATCTGCCTGGGCAAGGCCCTGGCCTGAGGCCTCCGGGAGCGCTGCGGTGACGTCGCGCGCCGGTCAGTTCGCGCCTCGCCCAGGTCGCGCGCCGCACCGCTCCCACGGGTGGGCTAACCAGGAGGGGCCGGGCCAGGGGTTTCGGCGAAGACTGGTGCTGGACGAACTGGACGAACGCTCCCTCGCCGGAAGGACTTCCTCATGCCGTGCCTGCCTCGCAAGGATCTGGGACTGCTGGTGCTGCGCGTCGGGACCGGCGGCGTGCTCTTCGCGCACGGCGCCCAGAAGCTGTTCGGGTGGTTCGGCGGCGCCGGTCTGGACCGGACCGCGCAGGCGATGGAGGCGATGGGCTTCCACCCCGGCCGCCAGAGCGCGCTCGCGGCCGGGCTCGGTGAGGCCGGTGGCGGGGTGCTGCTGGCCCTCGGCGTGGCCACTCCGGCCGCCGGTGCGGCTGCGGCGGGTGCCATGGCGGGCGCGGTCGCGGTGCACCGGCCCGCCGGTTTCTTCGCCCAGTCGGGCGGCTACGAGTACCCGGCCTACCTCGGGTATGTGGCGGCGGGCCTCGGTCTCGCCGGGCCGGGAGTCTTCTCGTTCGACCACATCAGCGGCAACTGCCTGAACCGTCCGGGCATGGTCGTGCTGGCCTTCGGCGCTGCGGCCGCAGCCGCCGCTGCCGTCGTCAGCAAGCGCGAGGCGGCGGTCGCCGCGGCGCAGCTGGCCAAGGACGAGGCGGAGCGGGGCCAGGGGCGGCAGGAGCCGGACGGCACGGCGGGCTCCGCCTGATACCGACCCGTCGTTGGCAACGAAGCTACTGGCGAGTAATATCCGGTCCATGACCAACGCCATGCCGTCGATCGCCGAACTGCTCCCCCAGACCGTTCCCATGGTCCGGACCCTCAACCTCACCTTCGACGAGTGCACCGCGACCCGCGCGGTGCTGCGCCTGCCCGATCAGGCCGAGTTCCACAACCACGTCGGCGGCCCGCACGCCGGCGCGATGTTCACCCTCGCCGAGTCGGCGAGCGGCGCGATCGTCCTGTCCGCCTTCGGTGACCAGCTGACGCGCGCCGTGCCGCTCGCGGTCGACGCGAAGATCGCCTACCGCAAGCTCGCCATGGGCGAGGTCACCGCGACCGCCGAGCTCGGCCGTCCCGCCGCCGACGTCGTCGCCGAGCTGGACGCCGGGCAGCGTCCCGAGTTCCCGGTCGAGGTGACCATCCGACGCGCCGACGGCGCAATCACCGGTGAGATGACCATCACGTGGACCCTGCGCCCCAATCGCTGACGCCCTGACCGCTGACCCACAGTCAGGGACGCGGCGGCGCCTGGTGGTCGACTGTCGTCGAACACGCCTCGTTGATGGACGGTGACCATCCGTCACTGTCCGGATCGGGGCCGATCGGCTTCGACCACGTGGAGATCCTGTGACCCGCCCAGCACGGTTCGCGCGCGCGTGGATATGATCTGCCAGCGCACTATCCGGGGCGGGGACGGTCCACCAACAGCTCGTCGCCTTGGCGTGCCGAGACAAGGCCCCTTTGGGGGCCTACTTCGACGCAGACCATCGCGGGAGGGCGAGCGGGCGTGTCAGCACCCATAGTCGATGCCGTCGCGCCGCCGGATGCGCGCGTGGTGTCACCCAGATCAGGAGAGCAGTCGGCGACGCGGGACGGCGTCGCCGACAGCCGGAGCGGTTCCGACGGCTCGGGAGGCTCCGGCAGTACCGGGGCCGCCGAGGCCACAGCGACACCCTGGGGGGCCATAAGCCTCTCCGTCGCGGGTGTCCTGCTGATGGCCTTCGTGGCCTTCGCCGCCCCCAACGACCACACCCTCGACATCGCCGTCAGCTCGCTACGGCTGCCGAAGCTGCCCGGTCCCGCCTCGACCTACCTGACCTGTGCGGCCATAGCTGCTCAGGGCGCGGGGCTGATACGGATGCTGGCCGCCAACAGGCGCGGCTGGTCGCCGTCGCCGAAGCGGCTGGTGGGGCTGGGCGCGTTCGGCGCGCTGCTCCTCGCCGTCGGGACCCCGGTCGGTTCGGCCGACACCGCCAGTTACGCGGCGTACGGGCGGATCGCGTCCCTCGGGCTGGACCCCTACCGCACGCTGCCGGGTGAGCTCGGCGGCTCGTACGCGCACCTGGTCGGCAACAACTGGCTCTTCACGCCGTCCGTCTACGGACCGCTCGCCACGTTCGTCCAGCAGCTGGCCGCCGACATCGGCGGCAGCCGCCTCACGCTCACCATCACCGTGCTGATGCTCGCCAACGCGGCGGCCTATGTGCTGACCGGGCTGGTCCTGGTCCGGATGGCGCGCGACCGCAGCCGGGCGGCGCTGCTCTGGGCGGCCAACCCGCTGCTGCTGTGCCTGCTCGTCGGCGGCGGACACCTGGACACCTACATCGCCCTGTTCAGCGCCTGCGCCGCGTACGCCGCGCTGCGGGTGCGCGAGTCGCCGGCCAGCCACGAGATGGTGGTCGGCGCGCTCCTCGGCATGGCCTGCGGCGTCAAGATCAGCGCCGCACTGGTCGCCGTCGGCCTCTCCTGGCCGCTGCTGCGCGAGCGCGAGTGGAAGCGGCTGATCGTCCGCACGGTCAGCTGCCTGGTGCCGCTGGCGGTGATGTACGTACCGATCGGCATCCACGGGCTGGACCCGCTCTCCCAGGCCTCACAGCTCGTCTCGTCCCCGTCGGTCTGGGCGCTGGTCGACCTGCTCGGCCGCGTGACCGTGGGCCAGGGCGTCACCGAGGCCGTCATCACCCTGGCCTGGCCGGTGGCCATGCTGGCGATGGGCTGGATCTTCTACCGCCGCACGGTCGGCCACCCGGCCGAGCTCGGCCTGGAACAGCCGCGCGGCGCCTACGCGCTGGCCCTGGGCTGGCTGCTGGCCGCGCCCTGGTGCATGCCCTGGTACGCCGCGCTGGTCTGGCCCCTGGCCGCGGTCCTGCCGTCGCGCCGCCGCGCGGACCTGCTGCTGACGTGGTTCACCCTGGGGCTGGCCCTCTTCCACAACACCGGCGGGCACGGCTGGAGCTGGTGAGCCGGGCGACTCCGCCGTGGCAGGGGTGCCCGGTGGTCAGTCGTCCCAGTTGACGTGGCCGTCGGTGACCTCGAGCACGTGCGGCAGCAGCTCCTCGTGGAACCGGAAGTAGCCCATCCAGACCGCACCGTCCGTGAGGCGGTGGTGGGCTTCGAGGCGGTCGGCCAGCCAGCAGAGCAGCTCGCCGGCCTTCTCGAACTCGTCCGGATGTATCTCCCGGCGGGACGTCAGCGCCCAGCTGGGCCGTCGGTCGTCGTCGCGACGCTCCAGCGCCGCGCAGAGCGCGCCGCCCACGTCCTGGGCCGGGCCGTGCCCGGCCAGCAGCGGCTCGGGCGCGTTCTCGACGGCGGGGTTCCCCGCGTCGTCGAGGACCACGACGGGGAACTCGCGGACGATGGTCAGCTGCTCCGGTTGCGGGCCGAGGCCGAGATGCCAGCGCAGCTCGGCCAGCTCCGGTTCGGAGAGTTCGTCGCGCAGGTCGGCGGTGACGATGAGTTCGAAGGTGTCGCTCATGTGCGGCAACGTAGCGGGCCGCACTGACAGCGTTCGGTGCGGCTACGTCGTCAGGGGGCGCTCACGGGTGGTCGCGCGGGGTTGCGGCGCAGGTGGGCGCCGATCCAGCCGCCGATCACGCCTGCCAGTGCGCCCCAGAGGGCGCCCAGGAGGACGCCGCGGAGGAGGTCGGGGATCAGGGTGACGCTGCCGGTCAGGGCCTTGGGGATGCCGGTGCCGCCGATCAGGTTGCCGAGCAGGCCGGAGATTCCGCCGGTGCCGCCGACGCCGAGGAGGGAGAGGCCGTAGGCGGCCGAGACCCGGGTGAGCAGGCCGACCAGCAGCATCGTCAGCGCCGTCGTCAGCCCCAGACCGACCGCGTGCCGCCACGCCGTCGTCCTGCCGCCGGTCCGGCCCATGGCGATGCCGCAGCAGAGCAGGGCAAGGCCCGCGAGGACCGGTAGCCACCAGACGCGGCCGTCCTGCTGGGCGAGCGTGCCGAGGCTGACCGTCCGGTCCTGGGTGCCCGCGGACCGGAGCACCTCCGACAGGACCTTCGGCATCGGCAGCCCGATCGTGGCGTTCAGGTGCCCGTGCCAGGTCGCCCCGAGGCCCAGGCCGAAGGCCAGCCAGGCGAGGTTGGGCAGGGCCAGCAGGATCACGGCGAAGGTGTCCCTGGCCGGGCCGTGCACCACGGCCGTCACGACCCCCGCGACCAGTGCGACCAGCACGTACCCGACCAGCAGCACCACCATCGCCGACACCGGCGGACGCACCGCGCCCTGGATCCGCAGCAGCCGCGCGGGCAGCGGCGCGGCGCGGGAGACCGCGAACGCGAGCAGCAGGACGACGGCCAGCCAGAGCAGCCCGTACCCGATGGCCGACCCGAAGTCGACCCGGAACCCGACCGTGGGCGAGGCCCCGAGCGCGCCGGTGATCTGGTCGGTGATCGAGTTCCCGGTCGAGACCACGAAGCTGTGCCGGGCGGCCCACGCCAGCAGCGCGACCGCGCCCGCCCACAGCGCGGCGGTCAACAGCACCCGGCCGAGCAGCTCCCGCCCCTGCACGGCGGCCTGCCGGTCCTGCCGGTCCTGCCCGTTCTGGTCGGCACGCCGGCGCAGCGGCCGTAGGAAGGCGTACCCCGCGACCAGGGCTCCGGCCAGGCTGAGCGACAGCGGCATCGCCGCCACGCCCGCGCTGCCGCTCGCGATGAACCCGGCCGACCCTTGCACGCTCGCCGGCGCGCCCAACGCCATCAGCATGGTCGCCGCGAGCACCGACCCGAACGAGTCCCCGGGCAGCGTGTTCGCCTTGGCCAGCCAGAGACCGAGTGCCCCGAGCACCCCCATGGCAAGCAGCGCGCAGACCACCACGCCGATGGCCGCGTTCCAGTTCCGCAGCAGGAGGAGGCCCAGGCCGGGCCTCGCTTCGTCGGAACGTCCGCCCGAACCCGGATGCATCGCGCCTCCCGGGACGCAGTGAAGCCGACCCCTCCTCCAGCCTCCGCCTCCCTCGTGGCGGGCGCGAGCGGTGACCGGCGCGGCGGGCCGCGGCCCGCGACCGAGAGCCGCTCGTGCCGGACCGCGCGCGCCGCTTCGTGCCGGATCGCGATCTCGTCGCCGAGCCCGGCGGCCGGGGTGCTGGACGGCGTCCAGGCACATGATCCGGCCGATGTTCCGGGCGGGGGCACGGGGAGGGCGGACTGACGCTGACGTGCCGTCAGGCTAGGCGACGGGTTCAGCCGCGCGGGTGGCGTCCTCGGGCTCCGACGGGTGGGTGTGCTGTTGGAGGCGCTCGCCCTCGATGTCGAGGTCGGGCAGGGTGCGGGCGAGCCACTTGGGGAGCCACCATGCGGCACGGCCGGTCAGGGCAAGGACCGCTGGGACGAAGGTCATCCGGATCACGAAGGCGTCGATCAGGACCCCGACCGCCAGGGCGAACGCGATCTGCTTGAGGATCATGCTGTCGGTGCCGAGGAAGGACGCGAACACCGAGATCATGATCAGTGCGGCGGCGGTGACGACTCGTCCGCTGTGCCGCGCGCCGCTGTGCACCGAACCGAGTGGGTCACGGCTGCGGACGTAGGCCTCGCGCATCCGGGAGACCAGGAAGACCTCGTAGTCCATCGCGAGCCCGAACAGCACCGCGAGCAGCAGGATCGGCAGGAAGCTGCTCACCGGGCCCGTCGTGTCCAGGCCGAAGAGGCCGCCCAGATGGCCGAGTTGGAAGACGCCGACGACCGCGCCGAGGGTCGCCCCGATCGACAGCAGGAAGCCCGCCGCGGCCTTGAGCGGCACCACCAACGAGCGGAACACGAGCAGCAGCAGGAGCAGCGAGAGTCCGACCACGACGGCCGTGAACGGCACCAGCGCGGCGTTGAGCTTGGCGGCGACGTCGATGCTGACGGCGGTGCTGCCGGTGACCTGGATGCTCGCGCCGGTCTGCTGCTGGATCGTGCCCTTGTCCGCGCGGATGGTGTTGACCAGCGTCTTCGTCGCCTCGTCGCTGGGCGCGCTCTTGGGGATCACCTGGATCAGGGAGGTGTGCGTCGCCGGGTTCGTGACCGGCTTGCCGACCGCGGCGACGTCGGGGAGCGTGCGCAGCGTCGTGGCGATCTGCTGGGTCGCGGCGGTCGGGTCGCTGCTCGCGCCGGTGTCGGCCAGGACGAGCAGTGGGCCGTTGAAGCCGGGGCCGAAGGCGGAGCTGATCTCGTCGTAGGCGACGCGCTGCGAAGAGCCCGCCGGGGCGGTGGAGTTGTCCGGCAGGGCCAGCCGCATGCTGTGCGCGGGCCAGGCCAGCGCGCCAAGTGCCGCGACGACGACGAGCAGGGTCAACAGCGGCTTGCGGGTGACCAGTCGGAACCAACGCTCGGCGGCGTTGGCCGACTTGGCCGACTTGGCGGGGGTGCCGGGGGTGCCGAGGTTGGCGGACGCGGTGTCGCGCTCGGCCGCGGCGATGGCCTGGTCGCGGCGGACCGCGCGCGAGCCAGGCTTCGGGGTGAGGCGGCGGCCGGCGAAGCCGAGGATCGCGGGCAGCAGGGTCGTCGCCACCAGCACGGCGGTGAGCACGGCGCCTGCGGCGGCCAGGCCCATCGCGGTCAGGAAGGGTATGCCGATCACGGTCAGCCCGGCCATGGCGATGACCACGGTCAGCCCGGCGAAGACCACGGCGCTGCCGGCCGTGCCGACGGCCAGTGCGGCCGACTCCTCCGGGTCCATGCCGTGGGCGAGTTGGGCACGGTGACGGCTGACGATGAAGAGCGCGTAGTCGATGCCGACGGCCAGCCCGATCATCAGGGCCAGGCTCTGCGCGGTGGACGAGATCGAGGCGACGCCGGTCAGCGAGAGCAGCCCGAAGATGGCGGTCGCCACCCCGAAGATCGCGGTCACCATCGGCACTCCGGCTGTCAGCAGCGAGCCGAAGGTGAGCGTGAGGATGAGCAGCGCGACGCCGACGCCGATCACGTCGGAGTTCGACTTCGACGGCGCGTTGCCGAACGCCGAGCCGCCGACGACGACATCGACGCTGCTGGCACCTGTGGCCGGGTTCGGGGAGGCGTGTGCGACCGCGGCGTCGACGGACGACTGGAGGCTGGTCAGCGCGTCCGACTGGAGGCCGCTCTGGGGCACCTCGTACTGGACCTGGGCCACGGCGGTGCTGCCGTCCGGCGAGACCGTGTGCGCCGCGAACGGGCTGATCACCTTGGCGACCTGCGGTGCGGACTGAGCGGCGGTCACCGCCGCGTCGATGGCGGCGGCGTCAGTGGGGTCGGTGACCTTCTGCCCGTTCGGCGCGGTGAAGACGAGTTGGGCGCTGGTGCCCGAGGAGGCCGGGAAGTCGGTCTTCATCCGGTCCAGCGCCTGCTGCGACTCGGAGCCCGGGATGGTGAAGGTGTTGTCGAACTTCCCGGACCCGCCGAAGGCCACGGTGCAGGCGACGACGGCGGCGACCGCCGCCAGCCAGAGCGCCAGCACGCTTCGTCGGTGCCGGAAGGCGAACCTGCCGAGACGGTGCAGGTAGGTGGGCATGAGGGTGCTCCGTGGTGCGTGCGTGCGTGTGGGCGCAGGCGGCGAGGGCACATGGGGCACCTTGGCCTGCCGACCTGGGCTGCCGAAGAAGTGGCAGTCCTGCCAAAATAGCAAAGTGGCAGAACTGCCAGAATCATCCCTGAGGCTGAGATGCCCGAGGCTGGGATACTCGTCCCGTGGACACGGCAGCGACCGCGCACGCGGCGGAGGAGACGGCGACCGAAGCGACGGCCGAAGTGACGACAGAGGCGACGACCGAGGCGACGTCCGAGCCCTTGGGCCGACGCGAGGAGAACAAGCGGCGCACCCACGAGGCGCTCGTCGAGGCCGCTGCGCAGCTGTTCCAGGAGCGCGGCTTCGCGGCGACGACGGTCCGCGACATCGCGGCGGCGGCCGGGGTGGGGGAGCGGACCTTCTTCCGCTACTTCCCCAGCAAGGAGAGCCTGGTCCTGCAGCAGGTCGTGGACCTGATCCCGCTGCTCGGGGCCGGGGTCCGCGCCCGCCCGGCGGACGAGCCCCCGCTGGTCGCGCTGCGTGAGGCACTGCTGGAGCTGGCCCGGCGGCACGAGACCAATCCGGCGATTCTGCTCGCCGTTCCCGGCCCGTTGCAGTTGGAGGCGCAGGGGCGCCTCGACGTCCCCGGCCGTGGCGACCGGTTCCTGCTCTACGACCTCGAAGAGGCCGTGGCCGCCGCGTTCCGGGAGCGGCTGGGGGCAGCGGAGGGAACGGGTACCGGGGTCGAGGGGGCTGCGTTTCGGGCGAGCGTGCTGAGCCGCGCGGGTGTGGGGGTGCTGCGGGCCGTGCGGCTCGCCTACGGGCGGCTCTCGGAGGCGGAGCGGGAGGCGGTCGACCCGGTCGAGTTGCTCCGGACCGGATTCGCCGCGCTGGAGGGCTGAACGGCTCGGGCGCTGATCGTCGGAGGCCGTCGGCGTGCGAAGCGTCCGATCCGGTAGGTCGCCCCCGCCCGGGGAGCGCCCAGGAAGCGCGCGTATGCTCGCTGGGACAGCGCGGTGTCCAGCAGCGCGGCGTACAGCAGGAGGATGTGCCGGTGGCCGGGGAGATGGTGATCCGGGCGGAGGCGCCTCCGCTGCGGACTGCGAGCGTGCTCGGGGTTCTCGTCGACGGCGAACGCGTGGGCGAGGTCAAGCAGGGCAGTCTGGCCCGCTTCCCGCTCGACGCCGGATCGCACACCGTGCGCGTCACGGCCAAGGGCGGTCGGTCCAACGACGTCGTGATCGAGATGCCCGAGGAGGGCGCGTACCGGGTGCAGGTCACCAGCACGGGCATGTCGCTGCTGGTCGGCATCCTGCCGTTCCTGTATGTGGTGTTCGGCTTCGTGCCGGGCCTGCTGATGCGCGTCGTCGCCCAGGGCGTCGTGGCCGAGGGAACTCCGTCGCAGGCTGCGGCCGAGGCCGTCGATCCGGGCGAGGCGGCTCCGAACGGCCTCTGGTGGCAGGCCGACCCAAAGCTGGCCAAGCGCTTCCAGAGCTGACGGCCGTCCCGACGGTGAGCCCGTAGCATCGGCGTATGGATCAGCGCCGGATGGATCACCGGGACGTCGACGCTGCGGTCGCCGAGATGCTGCGTGTGCTGGGGCCGCACACGTCCGAGGACTGGTCCGGCCCGGCGGGCACGCTCAGCTGGAGCTGCCGCGAGACGGCCGCGCATGTGGCACATGATCTGTTCGCCTACGCCTGCCAGTTGACGGCTCGTCCGGACGACGCCTACCTGCCGCTCGATCTGACGGTCCGTCCGTCCGCCTCCCTGACGGAGGTGTTGCAGGCGGTCTCGGCCTGCGGCGGGCTGCTGTCCGCCGCGTTGGCCGCAGCCCCGCCGGAGGCGCGGGCCTGGCACTGGGGTCCGACGGACCCGACCGGCTTCGCGGCCATGGGCGTGACCGAGACCCTGGTCCACACCCACGACATCACCACCGGTCTCGGCCTGGTCTGGGAGCCGCCCGCCGATGCCGCCGCAGCGGCCCTGATCAGGCTGTTCCCGGACGCGCCGAGCACCGCCGAGGGCGCGGTCACGCCGGGGCAGGCGCTGCTCTGGTGCACCGGGCGCACGACCCTTCCTGGCTTGCCGCGCCGGACCTCCTGGACCTGGCGGGCCGCCGTCGCGGAGGAGTGAGTGCCGTGACGGACTTCCGCGTACGCGCCGCCGGTGCGGGGGACCGCGCGTGGATCGCCGAGTTGCTCGGTGCGTGGTTGGTGACCACCAATGACAACCTCGACGCGCTGCGGTTCTACCAGCGACGTGGCCTGCGGATCGTCGGCGTTGCGCCGGGTGCGGTGGACGCGGCGCGGCGCTTCAAGCCGTCCATCCCGGTGACCGGCGAGTACGGCATCCCGCTGCGCGACGAGCTGACGCTCGAACTGCGCTGGTAGCGACCGCTCCTGGGGCTCACTGTGCCGCCGCCGCGTCGGTGGTACGGCCGCTGGTGCCTCCGCCGCTGGAAGGGTGGAACTGCGCGTACAGGACGGTCGCGTCGTCGTGGCGCTTGCCGCGGAACGAGCCTTCGGCCAGGTCGAGTTCGTGCTTGCGGACGGCGTCGACGAGATGGGACGGGCCGTCCGTGCCGAGCGCGTCGAGGAGTCCGGGCCAGGTCCAGCCGAAGCGGTCCACCAGGCGGCCGATGCCGTCGGAGAGCGCGGCCACGTCACGGACGCGGGAGAGGGAGTGGGAGGCGGTGACCGCCTGCTCCGCCGCCTCGGGGCGGGCCGAGGCGACCCAGAAGCCGCCGGGGGCGTTGCGCAGGCGGCTCACCGACTCCCGGTCGTAGGCGGGCAGATGGTCGATCCGGTCGTCGGCGTGGACCTCGACGCGGCCGTCCACGCCGCGGACCACGATCGGGGAGTCGGCCAGCACCAGGCAGTCCAGCCGGTCCGCGTCCGGGGCGACGCGGAGCAGTGCCACCGTCGCTGACGGACTGTCAGGGTTGTCGAGGTCGCACTGCGGATGCAGGTCCCGGGTGCGCAGGATCGCCTGGCGCAGCACCTCCGGCAGCGGCTCGTCCGGATGCGACAGCAGGAAGCCCGCCAGCTCCGCGCCCAGCCGCTGGACGAACCACGCCACGTCGTGGACGCAGCCGGTCGGCAGGCCACTGGCGGTTGCCCCGTCCAGCACGAGCGCGAACAGTGGTCCGGCGATGACGAAGTCCTCGTTGGCGGCGGTGTCCGGGCTCGGCTCGCAGGCGTAGCTGATCTGCACGGCGCTGGGGCTCCTTCAGGCTCTCTGTTGCGCGATCTCCGTCGGTGCTCTTCCCCGATCATGCCCGTCCTCACGTGTCCCGGCCCAGCGACACGGGCGCTGTGCCTAGGCTGTCGTGCATGGACCGCGACTTGGAGCACGGGCACGCGCACGGCACGCCGGCGAGCACCGCAGACCCCGGCGTCGACGGCATCGGGCCGAAGCGCCTCGACCCGCCCGCAGCCGCCGCGTTGCTGCGCCTGGCGGCGCGGGTGGAACGCGATCTGTTGGCCGCCGGTCTGGAGGCCAAGCCGTACGAGGTGACGCCCTCCACCCGCGCCGGGGCCGAGGTCGAGGTCGACGCGTTCGACGACGCGGTGGGTGGCGTGTGGCTGCACTGGCGGGTGCACCCGGACGTCGACGCGGAGACGGAGGCGGGCGGATCGGTCCGGATCGTCATGGCCGAGGCGCTGGTCCGCACGCTCGCCGCCCTCGGGTACCGCAGTGAGCACGGGCAGGACAGCCTGCGGCCGTACGCGGTCCGCGTGCTGTCGGGACCGCCGGAGGGGCAGGCCGGGGCCGGCCGGTAACGCGTTGCCGGAGTCGTGGGGCGTGTACTAACGTCGGTTCTGTGACTGCCGGGTCGGCCATGGGCCATGCACGAGACAGGCGCCCGGCAAGGGCGTGAGCGCAGGGTGGGCCAGGGGCCCACCGCTTCTTCGAGATCCCGTCCTTCGGGGCCCCTTTCTTCGGGCCCGTCCGAACTTCGATCCGGAGAGCACACTCTGATGACTGATCAATTCCCTGGCACCACCAGCACTGGCACCACCACGGTCCAGCTCAACCACACTGCGGTCCTGGCCAAGGACCGGCAGGTGTCCGCCGAGTTCCTGGCCGAGATCCTCGGCCTCACCGTCGGCGCGCCGTTCGGCCCGTTCCTGCCGATCGAGCTCGGCAACGGCGTCACGCTCGACTACTACGAGCTGCGCGACCAGCCCGTCCAGAGCCAGCACTACGCCTTCCTGGTGCCGGACGAGGCGTTCGACGGCATGATCGCCCGCCTGGAGGCGGCGCACGTGACCTACTACGGCGACCCCCAGCACACCCGGCCGGGCGAGCTCAGCGCCTACTTCGGCGGCCGTGGGGCGTACTTCGAGGACCCCGACGGCCACAACATGGAGATCCTGACCCGCCCCTACACCCGCTGAATCAGCCGGCCTCTCAGGCGGGAGCGACGACGCGCAGTCGCCTCACGCCGGGGTCCTCGGCCCCGCGCACGTGGCCGCCCGGCGTGGCGGCGGTGTCCCGCAGGAAGGCGACCAGTTCGGCGGTGACCACCTCGCCGGGCAGGACGTTGGGGATGCCGGGCGGGTAGGCGGCGAGGGTGGCCGCCGAGACCCGCCCGACGGCCTCGTCGGCCGGGACGGCGCGGCTGGGCGCGAAGAACGCCTCGCGCGGTGTCATCCGCATCTCGCCGGGAGCGGGGAGCTTGAGATGCTCACGCTCCTGGCGGGGTGCCGGCTGGGGCGGCAGCGCGTGCAACGCGTCGACGAAGCGGAGCGCGTCCGGAGCCGCGCCGGCCCCGACCACGGCGACGATCGCGGAGTCGGTGGCGACCTCGACCAGGACCTGATGGTCCGTCATGAGAAGCTGCTGCGCCTCGTGACCGGTGATGCCGCCGATGCGGGTGTCGACGGCCACGCGCAGCGGGTCGGCGGCGGCGATGTCGGGGAACTGGCCGAAGCCGTCGCCGACCACGGCGAAGCGTCCGCGCGCCCGTATCTGATCGCGCATCAGATCGGCCGCCCGCAGCGACGTCTCGACGAGTCCGGGGTCGGTCGCCAGGCGGCGGCGGGTCAGGTCCAGGGAGCCGATCAGCAGGGCGCTCTCGCTGGTGGACTGGGTGAGGTGGAACGCCCGGTCCAGCACGGGTTCGAGGGCGTCGGCGAACGGTCCGTCGCCGAGGTGGAGCATGGCCGACTGGGTCAGGCTGCCGCCGAGCTTGTGGGTGCTGGAGATCACCAGATCCGCGCCCAGGGCGAGGGCGTTCTGCGGGAGCGACGGATGGAATCCGAAGTGGGCTCCCCAGGCCTCGTCCACCACCAGCGGCACGCCGGCCGCGTGGGCGGCGTCGGCCAGGGCGCGGACGTCGGCCACCGCGCCGAAGTAACTGGGCGTCACCACATAGGCCGCAGCCGCGTCCGGGTGCTCGGCGAGGGCGACGGCCAGGTCGTGGGCGGTGACGCCGTGGGCGATGCCGAGGTCGTGGTCCACGCTCGGCTGGACGAAGGCGGCCCGGAAGCCGGACAGCACCAGCCCGTCCACGACGCTGGAGTGCACGCTGCGCTGCACGACCAGCGGCGCGTCCTCGGTGTGGCGGCTCAGCGCGCGGAGGGCGAGCACGGCGATGCGGTTGCCCTGGGACGCGCCGTTGGTGAGGAACCAGGTCCGTCGCGCGCCCCAGGCCTCGGCGGCGAGCCGCAGCGCCTGGCTGCGCGGGTTGTCCGCGCCCTTGTCGATCCCGTCGAGCAGCGGTGGGACGTCCAGGCGCAGTGGGGCGTCGCCGGTGAAGGCGGCGAGTTGCGCGAAGGCGTCCGGGTCGGCGGCGTGGCCGGGGACGTTGAGCCGGAGCCAGGGCGTGCGCGCGTGGGCGGTCAACGCGTCGGCGTACGGCGCGGCGGACTGGGCCAGGGGCTGGGCGAGGAGCTGGGCGATGGACAGGGTGCGGGCGCGGTTCTCGGTGGACACGGGTCGAGAATGACACCGAGTCATCGGCAGAGGAATACTGGAAAGATCTGCCTCCCTCCATAGAGAGTATGGTGATCGACGTGCTGGAACTGCGCCAGTTCCAGGTGCTGCGGGCGATCGCCCGCGAGGGCTCGCTCGCGGCGGCGGCACGGTCGCTGCACTACAGCCAGCCGACGATCGCGCACCATCTGGCGGCCATCGAGTCGCACTTCGGCGCCCCGCTGGTGCACCGAGGCCCGCGCGGCGTGCGGCTCACCGAGGCCGGACGGCTGGTACTGCCGCACGCGGAGGCCGTGCTCGGCCGGGTGGGGTTGGTCGAGCGGGAGGTGCGGGCCTTGGTCGAGCAGGGCGCGAGGTCGCTGCACGTCGGCACGTTCCCGACCGCAGGCGCACTCCTGCTGCCGCCCGCCGTACGGGAGTTGGCCCAGGAGGGCGTCAGGGTCCAGCTCGTGGAGGGGGAACTGCCCACGGTGGTCGAGGCGTTGCGCACCGGGGCCGTGCAGATCGCGCTGGTCTACTCCCAGCCGGGCGAACCGCTCGACCTGGGCGAGGAGTTCGCGCTGCACCACCTCCTCGACGACCCGCTGCTGCTCGCCCTGCCCGCGGACCATCCGCTGGCCGCTCTGGACCGCGTCCCGCTGGGGGAGCTGCGGGACGAGGGCTGGATCATGGGCGCGAGCGACTGGGATCCGTGCGACCGGGTGCTCAGCTGGGCCTGTGCGCAGGAGGGCTTCGAGCCCGTCCGGGTCATGCGCACCGACGACTACGGCATGCTCAAGGGCTTCGTCGCGGCGGGCACGGCGGTCGCCCTGATCCCGCGACTCGCGCTGACCGGACAGGAGTCGGCGCTGGACCTGGCCGTCCGCCCCGTCGCCGGGCCGGCGCTGGCGAGGCGGGTCAGCGTGGCGATGCTCCGCGCCACGGTCTCCGACGCCGCCGAGACGCTGCGCGAGGCCTTGAGCGTGCAGGCGCGGACGATCGAGGCGGCCTGGCGCGCGCATCCCCTCCGAACTCCGAACAGAGCGGTAGGGCGGTAACAGGGGGCGTCAGCCGCGCTTGTCGGCGGTGACCAGGTAGTAGTCGAGAATGCCCTGCTCGTAGGCGGCCAGGAAGTTGCGCGGCCAGGTGCCCGGGTCCCACCACCGCGAGAGCCAGCGGTCCCAGCCGGGCCAGACGTCCGCGCCGATCGACGTGGCGCGCACGTCGGTGAGCCCGGCCGCGGTGGCGGCGTCGGTGAGGGCGGTGACCGGGTGGGCGATGTCCAGGCCGTTGGCGAAGGTGTCCAGCAGCGCGGCGAGCTCCGCCGGGCGGCCGGGGGCGGCGTCGGTGGTGAAGAAGCTGGTCACGGCCATCCGACCGCCTGGTCGAAGCACCCGTGCGGTCTCCCGCGCGAACGCGGTGAGGTCCGGGAAGTGCTGGGCGGCCTCGACGCTGACGACGGCGTCGAACCCGCCGTCCGGTAGCGGCATGCGCTCCGCTGCTCCCTGGACGAACCGCAGCGGTCGGGGCCCGTCATGCCGGGGATTGCCGTCGAGCGGCTCGCCCCGCAGCAGCTCGGCCTGTGCGGCGCGGGCGCGGGTCAGCTGGTCGGGGTGGATGTCCATCCCGGTGACCGTTGCGCCGTCGTGTTCACGCACGGTCAGCGCGCAGCCCGTGCCGAGCCCGCAGCCGACCTCGAGGACCGTCGGCGCCTTGGGCAGCGCGGCGGCGTCGAGGACGAGTCGGTAGAGGTCTTTCTGGCTGCGGATCCGGTCGGTCTCGGTGAGCGGGCGGTCGGGGGTGAGGTTGATGCCGTGCCAGTGGCCGAAGTTGATGAAGCCTCCCGCGAAGATCGGGAGATTGCCCAGGTCGACGGGGCCGTAGGTCTCGCGTACCGCCGGACGCATGGAGGGAGCGTCCTGCTGCGTGTCGGTGGCTGCGTCCGCTGCGTCTGTCATGGACACCGACTGTACGCCCGGCGTCGCTCAGTGTGGCGCAGGCGAGGGGCGTGCGCGGCGGCGCGCGTCATTGGAGGAAGCAATATTAAACAAAGTGTTGACGCAAGGTTCTTTGGAGGCTTAGCTAGGCGACAAGCAAAAGCAGCGAAGCCGGTCGTGCCACCCACACACGGTTTTTGCTGCGCGGGCACTGACGCACCGTCAGCCGCATTTCGGCCCGGCCTCTGCCGCCGAGGCCGTTTCGCACCACCATCATCGCACCGCGCCGCCCTTCCGCTCCTGTGTGCCGGAAGGCACGCCGAGCCTGGAGGGTGAATTCCGCATGCCCGCACAACCCCGGTCGCACGACCCACAGCCAGGGAAGAGTCCGGAAATCGGACAAGGTAAAGAGGACGGGCAGGCCGAGGAAAACAATTCTCACCTCGATATCGCCGTCCATCCGGTCGACGAGAGGCTTTCCTTCCGGAAGATGGTCCCCGCCGCGTTGCAGCACATCGCGGCCATGTACGCCGGAGTTGTCGCGCCGCCGCTGATCGTCGGCCCGGCCTGCGGTCTGAACGCGCGGGACGAGACCTTCCTGATCGCGGCGAGTCTGCTGATCGCGGGTGCGGCCACGCTGTTGCAGACGCTCGGGGTGAAGAACCTGGTGGGCAACCGCCTGCCGTTCGTCAACGCAGCGTCCTCGGCCGGGATCGGGCCGATGCTGGCGATCGCCGAGCAGAACCACGGCGCCCACCGGCTGCCCAGCATCCTGGGCGCGGTCATGATCGCGGGTGTCTTCTGCCTGCTGGTCGGACCGTTCTTCGGGCGGCTGATGCGGTTCTTCCCGCACCAGGTCATCGGCGTGGTGATCACGCTGATCGGCGTCACGCTGATGCCGGTCCCGGTGGAGTGGGCGCGCGGCGGCAGCGCGAGCGTGCCCGGCTTCAACTCGCCGAGCAATCTGGCGCTGGCCGCGTTCACGCTGATCGTCATCGTCACCATGCAGCGGTTCTTCACCGGCTTCCTCAAGCAGATCGCGCTGCTGCTCGGCATGGTGATCGGCACGCTCGCCGCGATCCCGCTCGGCAAGGTGGACACCCACTCGTTCACCACGGCCGCCACCTTCGCGCTGCCGACGCCGTTCCGCTTCGGGACACCCGAGTTCCAGCCCGCGGCGATCGTCTCCATGATCATCGTCATGCTGGTCCTGATGACCGAGAGCTCCGCCGGCATGCTCGCCATCGGGGAGATCTGCGACCGCCCGGTCGACCGCGCCACCATCACCCGCGGGCTGCGCACCGACGGTGTGGCCACCTTCCTCGGCTCGATGTTCGGCTCCTGCGCGACCAGTGCGTTCGCCCAGAACGTGGGAGTCGTGTCGCTGACGCGCGTGCGCAGCCGTTACGTCGTCGCCATGGCGGGCGCGGTGCTGGTCACGCTCGGGCTGTTCCCCAAGCTGGGCGCGGCGGTCTCGCTGGTGCCGATGCCGGTGCTGGGCGGTGCGGGGATCGTGCTCTTCGGGACGATCGCGGTCAGCGGCATCCGTGCGCTCGTCAAGATCAACCTGGACGACGCGCCCAACATCGTCATCATCGCGGTCTCCCTGGCCGTCGGCGTCATTCCCTTGGCCGCGCCGGACGTCTACGACGCCCAGGGGCACCTGGTCACCCCGGGGATCTACCACGACTTCCCGTCGTGGGCGCAGACCATCCTCGGCAGCGGCATCAGCTCGGGCGCGCTGACCGCCGTCGCGCTCAACCTGCTCTTCCACCACGTGGGCGCGCGCCGTCGGCGCAGCCTCGAACAGGCAGCCCTGCTGCGGTAGCTGGAGCCCCGGCTCGCACCAGCAGGGCACCGCGCCGCCCGGCCTGACTCCCCTCCCCAGGCCGGGCGGCGCCCTTGTGTCGGGTGCGCGTTCTTGATCGAATGCGGGATGACTTCGATCTGGATCGGTGAACGGGTACGGCTGCGCGGGATCGAGCCCGAGGACGGGGGCGAACTGATGCGCATCGCCCAGGACGAGGAGGGGCTCGGGGATCTGATCGGCCCGCCGCGCTCCGCCGAGCACTTCCGTGGGCGGGCGAGGGAGGAGGCGGCGACCTCGCCGGACGCCGAGCGGTTCCCGCTCGCGATCGAGGCGGTCGACGGTGGAGCACTGGTCGGGGTCATCGGGGTGCACCAGGCCGATCCGCGGGCCGGATGGTTCGAATACGGCATCAGCGTCGCCGCGGCGCACCGCGGGAAGGGCTACGCCGGGGAGGCCGCCGTTCTGCTGCTCCGCTTCATGTTCGGCGAGCGGCGCTACCACCGGTGCGAGGCACGGGTGTTCGCGCACAACGAGGCCTCGCTGGCGCTCCAGCGGCGGCTGGGCTTCGTCGAGGAAGGGCGTATGCGGGACCGGGTGTTCCAGGGTGGGCGGCACGGCGACCTGGTGGTGCTGGGTCTGCTTGCCCACGAGTTCGCCGAGCGGTGGCCGCGCTGACCCCGCTGACCCGTCCGTCCTCGCTGTCCTCGACGTCCTGTCACCCGAGTGGCCGATCGCACACGTCCTCAGCTGGTCGTGTACTGACCGTCAAGGTTCACACTGGTGGCGGCAGCTGACGCGGCCCAAGCGGGGCGCGCGTGGTTGCTATCTCAGATCTGAGATAGTGTGACCCGTGTGACAGATGACTACCTCGTCCGTATCGGCAAGCTCATCCGTACCGCGCGCCAGCACAAGGGGTTGACCCAGGCGCAGCTGGCAGAAGCACTGACCACCAGTCAGAGCGCGGTCGTGCGGATGGAGCGCGGCCAGCAGAATCTCAGTCTTGAGATGATTGCCCGGATCGGCGACGCCCTGGACAGTGAGATCGTCTCGCTCGGCTACGCCGGGCCGATGCACCTGCGCGTCACCGGCGGACGCCGGCTGACCGGGTCCATCGACGTGCGCACCAGCAAGAACGCCGGAGTCGCGCTGCTCTGCGCGTCCCTGCTCACGACCGGCAAGACGACGCTGCGCCGGGTGGCCCGGATCGAGGAGATCTTCCGGATCCTGGAGGTGCTCACCAGCATCGGTGTCAAGGCCCGCTGGATCAACGACGGCACCGACCTGGAGCTGACCCCGCCGTCCCGGCTCGACCTGGACGCGATGGACGCCGACGCCGCCCGCCGCACCCGCAGCGCGCTGATGCTGCTCGGCCCGCTGATGCACCTGGAGTCGCACTTCAAGCTTCCCTACGCGGGCGGCTGCGACCTCGGCACCCGGACCGTCGGCCCGCACCTGGCCGCGCTGCGCCAGTTCGGCCTGCGGGTCAACGCCACCGACGGGCACTACCACGCCGACGTCGAGGCGGGCGTCGTGCCGACCCGGGCCATCGTGCTGACCGAGCGCGGGGACACCGTCACCGAGAACGTGCTGCTGGCGGCGGCCCGGCACCCCGGCGTCACGGTGATCCGCAACGCCAGCCCCAACTACATGGTCCAGGACCTCTGCTTCTACCTGGAGCGCCTCGGCGTCAAGGTCGAGGGCGTCGGCACCACGACGCTGACCGTGCACGGCGTCGAGCGGATCGACTGCGACGTCGACTACGCGCCCGCAGAGGACCCGGTCGAGGCGATGAGCCTGCTTGCCGCCGCCGTGGTGACCTCCTCCGAGCTGACGATCCGTCGGGTTCCGATCGAGTTCCTGGAGATCGAGCTCACCGTCCTGGAGGAGATGGGCCTCGACTACGACCGCGGCGACGAGTACCTGGCCCGCAACGGCCGCACCCGGCTGACCGACCTGACGGTCCGTCCGTCCAAGCTGACCGCCCCGGCGGACAAGATCCACCCGATGCCGTTCCCCGGCATCAACATCGACAACGTGCCGTTCTTCGCCGCGATCGCGGCGGTCGCGCACGGGGACACCCTGATCCACGACTGGGTCTACGACAACCGCGCCATCTACCTGACCGAGCTGGGCAGGCTCGGCGCGGACGTCAAGCTGCTCGACCCGCACCGGGTGCTGGTCCAGGGCCCGACCACGCGGTGGCGCGCGTCCGAGATGATGTGCCCGCCCGCGCTGCGCCCGGCGGTCGTCGTGCTGCTCGCGATGCTGGCGGCGGAGGGGACCTCGGTGCTGCGCAACGTCTATGTGATCAACCGCGGTTACGAGGACCTTGCGGACCGGCTCAACTCGATCGGCGCGCGGATCGAGACCTTCCGCGACATCTGATTCGATCGCTTGGTTCGATCGCTGGGGCGATCAGATGATCACTCGCTCGGGTCGGCCGCCGACCATTCGATCAGCGGTGGCACGACCCGGGCGCAGAGCGGGTTGCCCTTGGGGTCGGTGAGGGGGAGTCGGCCGACCAACGCGCCGCGGCGCAGTGCATCGGCGAGCACGTCGGCCGGGACGCCGCTCAGCATGATCTTCGCGCGCCGGAACAGCTTCGGCGGCTGCGGGTCCGGCATTCGGTCGACCCAGGAGAGGTAGACGAACCGCCCGCCGAGCCGGTTCTGGATGTAGGGGCCGGAGATCTCGCCAGACGGCGTGACCTTGCACGGCAGCGTCCAGGAGGCCGACGGCGCGTCACCCGGTTGCAGGTCGAGCAGTTCGGCCGGGCGGTCCCGGCGTTGGACGGCGACGTGGATGTCGTGCGCGCCCGGGAAGTCGGGGCCGACACCGCATGAGCGGCCGGGGAGGGTGTGGCCCTCGATGCGCAGTTGGAGAGAAGTGCGGGGACCCGAGGAGTCACTCATCGCGTGCTTCCCGGGTTCGGTGACCAGAGCGGGAGGGCGAGGTCGAGGCCCTCGCCGTCGTCGCCCGTCCGGGCCAGCGCCTTGGCGACCGGGTCGGGCAGTGGCCAGTGGCCGAGCAGTCCGCCGACCGTGAGCGCCGTCAGCCGGTGCCAGGCGTTGGCACGCCGCAGCATGGCGTGGTCGCTGCCGGGGATGACGCAGCGCGCCACCGACGCGCCCGCCGCACGCGCCCGCCGGGCGAGGTCGAGCGACTCGTCCGGCGGCGTGGTGCGGTCCACGTCGGAGTGGATGATGACGATCCGTCGGTCCGCGAGCTGTTCGACCGGCTCGCCGTGCGGGCACCACGGTGCCAGCGCGACGATCCCCGCCACCGACGGATGGCCGCCGACGCGCAGCGCCGCGCGCCCGCCCATGGAGTGGCCGAGCAGGATCACCGGCGTGGCCGCGCCGACGTCGCGGACTGCCAGTTCCAGCGCCCGCTCCGCGTCGACTGCGGCCTCCGCACGTGTGCCGTTCCAGCCCCGGTGCCGGTAGCGGACCTCGGCGACGGCGATCGTCTCGCCGAACGGCGCCCGCCGCACCGCGCGTTCGAACGGGCGCAGGCGCTGGATCGGCGGGTTCAGCCACGACGGCGGACGCTCGTCATGCTCCTCGCCGCCGTGCATGGCGAGCAGCACGGCGCCCGGTCGAGCCGGTCGTTCACGCCAGACGAGGGTCACCGAGGACTCCGCAACCGAGAGAAGAGGCAGGGACAGTTGAGGGGAGCCTACTTCGCCAGGCGGCCCATCAGCATCGAGGCACAGGTGACGCCCAGCGCGGTGGCCAGTGCCAGCACTCCGAAGTCCGTCAGCAGGTGGGCGGGCGTGCCCAGCAGCAGGCCCCGCAGCGCGTCGACCTCGTAGCTGAGCGGGTTGGCGCGGCTGATCGGCTGCAGCCAGCCCGGCATCACCGAGACCGGGTAGAGGGCGTTGGAGCTGAAGAAGAGCGGCATGGTGATCGCCTGCCCGATGCCCATCAGCCGGTCGCGGGTGCGGACGATCCCGGCGATGGTCATGGAGAGGCAGGAGAAGAACGCCGAGCCGAGGATGACCACGGCCGCGACGCCGATCAGCTTCAGCGGGTTCCAGGTCAGCGCGACGCCGAGGACGGCGGCGATCAGGATCACCACGACCGCCTGGACGACGGCCTTCACCCCGGCCGCGAAGGCCTTGCCGGTGACCAGCGCGGCCCGTGGCGTCGGCGTGACCAGCAGCTTGGTGAGCACGCCGGAGTCGCGCTCCCAGATGATCATGATGCCGTAGAAGATGGCGATGAACATCGCCGACTGGGCGATGATCCCCGGTGCCAGGTAGTCCAGGTAGGGGATGCCGCCGGTAGGGATCGCCCGGATGTGGGTGAAGGTCTCGCCGTAGATCAGCAGCCAGAGGGCCGGCTGGACGGCGCGGGTGTAGAGCTCGCTCCGGTCGTGCCGCAGCTTCTGCAGCTCGACCATGCACATCGCCCCCACCCGGGCGAGCAGCAGTCGCCAGGCCCGCCGCGCGGGCGGCGGGGTGAGCAGCAGGCTGAGCTCAGCGGACGCGGTTCGCGGCGGCGCGGGTGCGACGGACATCCTTGAAGTTCCCTCCCTCGTCGGTGCGTTCGCCGCCCACCAGGCCGGCTCCGGCATGGTGGCGGAACACGTCTTCCAGGCTCACCCGGTCCAGGTCCGCGTCGGTCTCGGCGGCCAGGTCGGCGCGCAGCTGCTCGGGCGTGCCCTCGGCGCGGATCGTGCCCTTGTGCATCAGGGCGATCCGGTCGCAGTGCTCGTTGGCCTCGTCCATGTAGTGCGTGGTGACCAGCACGGTCATGCCGGTCGCGGCACGGACCTGGCCGATGCACTCCCAGACGCTGGCGCGGGCCAGCGGGTCAAGGCCGATCGTCGGCTCGTCCAGGATCAGCAACTTCGGTGCGCTGACCAGGGCCTGGGCGAGTTCGAGGCGACGGACCATGCCGCCGGAGTAGGTGGCGGCCAGCCGGTCGGCGACGTCCAGCAGGTCGACGGCGCTCAGCGCCTCGGCGACGCGGGCGCGGCGCTCGGAGCGGGAGACGTCGAAGACGCGGGCGAAAAGCTCGACGTTCTCACGGCCCGTCAGGCCGCCGTCGGCGGAGAGCTGTTGCGGCACGTAGCCGAGCATCCGGCGGACCCGCATCTTCTGGGTCGCGCAGTCGAGGCCGAAGACCTCGATCTTCCCGGCCGGGACCGGCAGCAGCGTGGTGATCGCGCGGATCGCCGTCGTCTTGCCCGCGCCGTTCGGACCGAGCAGCCCGAAGGCCTCGCCCTGGCCGACCTGCAGGTCGATGTGGTCGACGGCCTTGGTGGTGCCGAAGGAGTAGTCGAGTCCCGTGCAGCGCAGGGCCGGTGGCACGGCACCGGCCGCCGGGTCGGGCGGGGGTATCGGCCCCTGCTCGGGAAGGGTGGTCGCGGTCTCGGTCATGGCGCGCTCTCCTCACGCAGTCCCTCGGCCAGGCGGCGCAGCGCGGGCAGCGCCGCCGTGAGCGCCTGGTGGTCCGAGTCGTCCAGGCGGTCCAGCTGCTCGGTCAACACCGCACCGCGCCGCCGGTCCCAGTCGGTCAGGCGGACGACCGCCTCCGGCTCGGGGTGCAGCAGTGCCGCGCGCCCGTCCTGCGGGTCGGGCTCGCGGCGCAGCAGACCGGCCTTGACCAGCTGGTTGACGAGTGTGGACACCGAGTTGCCCGCGAGGAACAGCTCCTGGGCGGCCTCGCTCACGCGCAGGCCAGGACGTGCGACGACCAGGCGCAGCAGTTCGGTCTGCGCCCCGCGCAGCCGCGGGTGCGGCGTCTGGGACTGGAGCCTGCGCCGGACCTGCCGCTGGATCGCGGGCAGCAGCTCTGCCAGTTCGGCGATGGGATCTTCGATGGTCACGCTTCAATTACCTCTCAGTGAGAGGCAAATGTCCAGAGGCTGGGGAGCTGAAGATCGTAAGAGCGGATCGTAAGAGCCTGGCGGCGGGTTGACTGGCCGTGCGGAGACTGTGTGACCACCTGTGTGACCGCTCGCGCGGCGACTGCGCCACCGCCTATGCGACCGCCGCGCCCGCCCGGTCGGCGGCGATGTGCACGGCGAGGGCGGCCAGCACGGTGCCCATCACGTAGCGCTGGACGCGAAGCCAGGCCGGCCGCCGGACGAAGAACGCGGCGATGGCGCCCGCGCCGAGCGCGATCAGGCCGTTGACCGTGATCGCGATGGCGATCTGGGTCAGGCCCAACACCAGGCTCTGCTCGGGGACGTGGCCGCGGGACGGGTCCACGAACTGCGGGAGCAGCGAGATGTAGAGGATCGCCAGCTTGGGGTTGAGCAGGCAGGTCAGGAAGCCCATCCCGTAGAGGCGGCGCGGCGGGTCGGCGGGCAGGTCCTGGGGCGCGAAGACGGCAGTGCCGCCCGGACGGACCGCGCTCCAGGCCAGCCAGAGCAGATAGGCGGCGCCCGCCAGCTTGATCGCGGTGTAGAGGAGCGGGACGACGGCGAAGACCGTGGCGATCCCTGCCGTCACGGCGGCCAGGTAGACGAAGAAGGCGGTGCCGACCCCGGCCAGCGATACCAGCGCGGCGTGACGGCCCTGGGTGATCGAGCGGGAGACCAGGTAGATCATGTTCGGTCCGGGGGTGAGCACCAGGCCCAGGGCCACTGCGGAGATGCCGAGTTCGGCGTGGAGGGTGACGGCGTGCAAGGCGGCGACTGCGTCCATGGCCCGAGGCTAGGGTGGGGCGAGAGCTCGGTGCAATAATTATCTTGCCCTCGGTGCAATAGTGGCTGATTGTGCCGCGTGTGCCGCGCTCAGCCGGGAAGGGAGAGCACAGCATGACGGACGGGGGAGCGGGCGACGACTACCGGCTGATCGCCGACGAGTTCGCCGCCGCCATCGCCGACGGACGCCTGCGCGCAGGGGACCGGCTGCCGCCGCAGCGGATCTTCGCGAAGCGGCGCGGCGTCGCCGCCTCGACGGCCGGGCGCGTCTACGCGGAGCTGGTCCGGCGCGGCCTGGTGGTCGGTGAGGTCGGACGCGGCACCTTCGTCCGCGCGGCTCCCGCGGTGCCGGGCGCGGGCCTTCCGCTCGGCGAGCCGTCCCGGGCCCGGATCGACCTGGAGCTCAACTACCCCGTCGTCCCTGGGCAGTCCGTGTTGCTGGCGGAGGGCCTGACCCCGCTGCTCCGCGCCGACGCGCTGGACGCCGCGCTGCGTCCGGCCCGCGCGGCCGGGACGCCCGCCGCGCGGGAGGCCTTCGCCACGCTGCTGGGGACAGGCGCGCGTTGGCGTCCCGATCCGGAGTCGCTGCTCTTCGCGGTCGGCGGGCGGCAGGCGATCTCGGCGGTGCTCTCCGCGCTGGTCGCGCCGGGCCAGCGGCTCGGCGTCGAGGCGCAGACGTATCCGCTGGTCAGGGCCATCGCGCAGCGGCTCGGCATTGTGTTGGTGCCGCTGGCCATGGACGAGCACGGCATCCTGCCGGAGGCGCTGTCCGCCACCCACCGCTCGTCGCCGCTGCGCGCGGTCTACCTGCAGCCGCGCGTGCAGAACCCGCTCGGCGTCACCATGCCGGAGCAGCGACGGGCGTGTCTGGCAGGGGAGTTGGACCGCCTGGACCTGTACGCCGTGGAGGACGGGATCTGGTCCTTCCTCGAGCCCGACGTCCCGCCGCTGGCCGTGCTCGCGCCGGAGCGGGTGGTGCTCGTCGACAGCCTCTCCAAGCGCCTCGCCCCCGGCCTGAGCACCGGTTTCGCCGTCGTGCCGGACGCGTTGCGCCCGTCGGTGGCGACCGCGCTCCGCTCGGGCGGCTGGATGCCGAGCGGCTTCGCCCTGGACGCGGCGGTGCGCTGGATCGGGGACGGCACGCTCGCCCGCATCGCCGACCTCAAGCGGGCGGACGCGACGGCACGCCAGCTGCTGGCGCGCGAGCACCTCGCCGGGCAGACGCTCCGTGCGCACCCGAGCTCGTACTTCTGCTGGTGGGAGCTGCCGTCGCTGTGGCGGGCCGAGACCTTCGTCGCGGCGGCAGCGCGCGAGGGCATCGGCATCACGCCCGCGGCGGCCTACGTCGCGGGCGACCGCGCGGCACCCGCGGCGGTCCGGATCGGCCTCGCGTCGCCGGAGCTGCCGGTGTTGGCGCAAGCCTTGGACACGCTGCTCCGCATCGCCCGCAGCACGCCGGAGGAGTACGCGGACTGACGGACGGGATGGACTCGCGGTCGGACGGGCCGTCAGGCAGGAGCGGGCGCACTCGGCTGGTCGCCTGAGCCGCTGCCCGAGTCGGCCGCGCTTCCCGCGCTCCCGGCCTTGCGCGCGGCGAGGGCGCCTGCGACGGTCGCCGCGCCGATGCAGATCAGCGCGCCGAGCAGCAGGGCGGCGGCCTCGCCGGGCGCGAGCAGGTGGAGCTGCGTGCCGAGCGTCGCCGCCGCGACCGGGACGCCGAGTTGCGCGGAGGCCAGCACGCCGTAGGCCACCGGCTGCCCGGTGAGGCGCATCAGTCCGTGGGCGACCACGGAGGAGACGCCCAGCAGCACGCCGAGCAGGATCGCCGACGGATGGTCGACGAGCTGGCTGAGGTCGAGCGAGGCCCCGAGCCAGACGAAGAAGAGCGGCCCGAGGAAGCCCTCCGAGAGCGCGAACAACTGCTTGGCCAGCCGCCGGGGTTCGCCGGTCCCCGCGACGGCGAGGCCGAAGGAGAACCCGGCCAGCATGATCGACACATGCGTGTGGGTCGCCAGCGCCGCCAGCGCGAACAGGATGGTCAGGCTGATCCGCAGCTCCAGGGCGAACTTGCGGTGCTGGGACAGCCGGTGGATCCGCCGCCGCAGGCCCGAGCGCTCTCCCTGGCGCAGGATCAGGAAGACCACCAGCGCGCAGGCCAGGACCGCCACCGCACCGACCGCCGCGCGTGCGGCGTGCGCGGGGTCCACGGCCAGCGGCAGCGCGACGATGCAGAGCGTGTCGGCGAGCGCGATCTGCGGCAGCAGCTCCAGCGTCTGCGGGCCGCCGAGCCGGAGCGAGTCGATGATCGGTAGGATCAGCGCGGCCGACGACGAGGCGATCAGCACCGCGTACATCGCGGTGTGCCCGGTGTGGAAGCCGCGCGAGAGGGCGAAGGCCGGGCCGACCGCGATCGCGCCGATCGCCGCGGCCCGAAGGAAGCCCTTGCCCAGGCCGCTGCGCAGCGCCTGGTCGCGGACCGGGACGTGCGCCCCGGCCACGAACATGATCAGCGCGAAGCCGATGTCGGCGAGGAAGGCGAAGGTCGGGTTGCTCGCGTCCAGGTAGCCGAGGAACGTCGGCCCCAGCACCACGCCGGCGACCAGTTCGCCCAGCACCACCGGCAACCGCCACTGCGTCGGCAGCGCCAGCAGGGGGCCGAGCAGCGCGACCGCCGAGATCACCGCCAGGGTCGTGAAACTCACGTCGCGTCAGCCTCCGCCGGCGCTTCGCCGGTATCTCCGTCGATATCTCGCAGATATCTCCGCCGATATTGAGTGAGGAGCTTAACCGGGCGGCGCGGCGGCTCGCGTCAGGCGCAGGCGCGGAAGATCGGCAGGTGTCCCTGGTCAGCGGGGTCGGCCAGGCGGACCCGGGTGCCCTCGGGCACGGTGCCGGGCAGCGCGTCGTCCAGGGAGGCCTGGACGGTGAAGCCCTCGTCCATGACGACCAGGCAGTGCGTCTCGTAGAAGCCGAACTGTCGGTGACGCGGCGTCAGCACCCGGTGCACGGTGCCGGTTCCGGCGCTGACGCGCTCGACCAGCTCCGGGCAGCCGCAGATCGGGCAGAGCAGCGCGGCCCGTCCGGTGGCCGAACCGCACCAGGGGCAGCGGTGGTAGCGCAGCTCCGGCTCGTCGCACGGCAGGTCGGCGAGAGGCGCGAGGGACGGCAGGGTCAGGGTTGCGGGCATGAGGGCTCCAGCGAACGGTGAGGGGAGGACGTTCAGCGGCTGATGCCACGCCGACTGTATGGCACTGAGTGCCTCCCGTAAAGGCACTCAGTGCCCTCGCCCGCTTCGCCCGGTTCGTTCCCTTGCTCTCGGGTGCTTCGCTCAACTGCCGCCGAGCGCATCCTCCACGTCGCGGACCACCCGCCACAGCGGCGTGCCCTTGCGGGCCAGCAGCACCACGACCTCCTCGTCCGGGTTTTCGCCCCTGACACCGCCGCCGCTGACGCTCGCCGCACCGCCGGCATCAGCGCTCGCGTCGCGCGGCTCCGCCGTGTCGGAGAAGGCGCGCGCGACGTAGCCGAGCGCCTCGTTCATCGCCGCCTGCACGTCGCCCTCGCCGTCCGCGCGCAGCCACGTGCGCAGGGCGTGGTTGTGCGCGGCGACCACGGCCGCCGCCACCACGTCCGCCCGCAGCGCGCCGTCGGCACGTCCCGCGCCGCGCTCGCGCAGGTGCTCGGCGAGCGCGAGCTCGTAGCGCCAGACGACGGAGAGTTCGTGCGCGCGCAGCCCTGGGACCTCGCGGGTCAGCCGGTAGCGCTGCACCGAGAAGAGCGGGTCGGCCGCGTACATCCGCAGCACCAGCCGGGCCGCCTCGCAGACTTGCTGCACCGGATCGCCGTCGGCGGGGGCGTCGCGCAGGTACTCGGTCATCTCGACCAGGCAGCCCTCGTGGTCGGGGAAGACCACGTCCTCCTTGCTGGGGAAGTAGCGGAAGAACGAGCGTCGGCCGACGCCCGCGAGGGCGACGATGTCGTCGATGGTGGTCTGCTCGAAGCCCCGGTCGAGGAAGAGCTGGAAGGCGGCCTTGACCAGCGAATCCCGCATGGTCGGAGCCGGTTTGGTCGCGTCTGCTCCCGCTGCTGCTGCACCCATGTGCAGAACGTAACACTGGAACCCGGCACTGAGCTCCCCATGGGGGGTACTGAGTGTGCATAATCGAGGGTACTGAGTGCCATCACCTTCTCGGGAGCCACCGTGAGCGCAGACTTCGACCTGTACCAGATCTCCGAAGAGCACCAGATGCTCCGCGAGACGGTCCGGTCCCTGGCCGAGGCCAAGATCGCCCCGTTCGCGGCGGATGTCGACGAGCACGCCCGGTTCCCGCAGGAGGCGCTCGACGCGCTCACCGCCGCCGAGCTGCACGCCGTGCACGTCCCGGAGGAGTTCGGCGGCGTCGGCGCCGACGCGCTGGCCACCGTCCTGGTGATCGAGGAGGTGGCCCGCGTCTGCGTGTCCTCCTCGCTGATCCCGGCCGTCAACAAGCTCGGCTCCCTGCCGGTCGTGCTGTCCGGCTCCGAGGAGCTCAAGCGCAAGTACCTCTCCCCGCTGGCCGCGGGCGAGGGCATGTTCTCCTACTGCCTCTCCGAGCCGGACGCGGGCTCCGACGCCGCGGGCATGAAGACCCGCGCGGTGCGCGACGGCGACTTCTGGGTGCTCAACGGCGTCAAGCGCTGGATCACCAACGCCGGCGTGTCGGAGTACTACACCGTCATGGCCGTCACCGACCCCGAGAAGCGCTCCAAGGGCATCTCCGCCTTCGTGGTCGAGAAGGGCGACGAGGGCGTCTCCTTCGGAGCGCCGGAGAAGAAGCTCGGCATCAAGGGTTCGCCGACCCGCGAGGTCTACTTCGACAACGTCCGCATCCCGGCCGACCGCATGATCGGCGCCGAGGGCACCGGCTTCGCCACCGCGATGAAGACCCTCGACCACACCCGCATCACCATCGCCGCCCAGGCCCTCGGCGTCGCCCAGGGCGCGCTGGACTACGCCAAGGGCTACGTCCAGGAGCGCAAGCAGTTCGGCAAGGCGATCGCCGAGTTCCAGGGCATCCAGTTCATGCTCGCCGACATGGCGATGAAGCTGGAGGCGGCCCGTCAGCTCACGTACGCGGCGGCGGCCAAGTCCCAGCGCGTCGACTCCGACCTGACCTTCTTCGGCGCGGCGGCCAAGTGCTTCGCCTCCGACGTCGCCATGGAGATCACCACCGACGCGGTCCAGCTCCTCGGCGGCTACGGCTACACCCGTGACTACCCGCTGGAGCGCATGATGCGCGACGCGAAGATCACCCAGATCTACGAGGGCACCAACCAGGTCCAGCGCATCGTCATGGCGCGCAACCTGCCGTAACAGCACGTCAGCAGCTATGCGTAGGAGGGCCCTGCCGATCTCTCGGCCGGGCCCTCGGCGTATCAGAATGCTGCGTTGGCACCGCGCCCGCTCGGGCAAGCCAAGGCGCCCCCGCCGCCTGCCACGCAAGGGCGGCCCCAACCGGACCGCCACCCTGCCGTTTCGTCCCGCCGACGGCCCGATCACGGTGCCGACGTGCTACCCGGACGTTTCCCGGCAGCAGTCCCGCGTGATCCAGCGTCAGCGGCACCGCCGCTTGTGCAGCAGGAGCAGCGCGGCGACCGCGTTCGCGGAACGGATCTCGCCCTTCTCGACCATCTCCGGCACCCGAGCCAGCGGAACCCACTCGCGGCGCTCGGATTCGAAGTCGTCCTGCGGGTGACCGACGTACTCCGCGCCCTCGGCCCAGAACACGTGGTGCCGGGCGTCGGTGAGCCCGTTCGACGGCTCGACAGTGAGCAGCGGGTGCAGAGGGCCGATGCGCCAGCCGGTCTCTTCCAGGAGCTCACGCGCGGCGGCCTGCTCGATGGTCTCGCCGTCGTCGACGACACCGGCCGGGAGCTCCCAGCCCCAGGAGTCGGTGATGAACCTGTGCCGCCACAGGAGCAGCACCTCGTCGTCCGCGTTCACCGCGGCGGTCAAGGCGACGGGGCGTAGCCGCATCAGGTAGTGGTCGAGGTGGCGTCCGTCTGGGAGCTCAACGTCAGCAAGGTTGATCTTGAACCACTGGTTCGCGTAAACCGTCTGTTCGCCGAGGTTCTTCCACACCGACACGCCCGTGCTCCCGCCCTTGCCACCCGGTTCTGGTGGCCCCGACGCTACCGCAGCCGCCTGCGGCTACATGGGTACGGACAGGGAAGCGTCGATTTGCTCGACGACATCTGTCGCCGCCCTGCCGCCGTTGCGGACCAGCTTGAGGCGCAGCGCGAGGAACGGGTCCCGGAGCCGCTGCGACTCCATGCCCGCCGCGGCGTCCAGGGCCTCGACGGCGTGTGCCGCAGCCTGCTCGGCGTCACCTCGGCCGAGGTCCACCGTGGTCAGGGTCGCGAGGCGGTGCACGCGCCCGCGGGCGTGCGCCTGGGTGCGGACGGCCTCAGCGGCGTAGGTGTGCGCGGGACTCCAGTCCTCCATGCTGATGAGTGCCTCCGCGAACTGCGCCTCGACCAATCCCGGCTGCACGTACCCCGTCTCCGGTGGCTCCTCACGCGTGCCGATACGGGCGGCGGCCTGCTCGGCGCGTTCCATGGCCCGGCGAGCGCTGCCGATGTCGCCCATCCGGGCGAACGCCTTCGCCTGCATGGCGTGTAGGTCCGTCGCCAGCGCCGGGCTGATGTGGGCCCCCGCCGTGCGCAGGCCTGCCTCGGCGAACGCGACAGCCTGGCGGTAGTCCTTGAGAAAGACAGCCTGGTTGACGAGCAGCGCGATGACGTAGCCGCCGAACGCCCGGTCCCCGGAGGCCTTCGCGAGGCGTAGCGCGTGATGGAAGTAGCGTTGCGCCAGGCCCTGGGCGTCACTGTCGTAGGCGCAGATCCCGGCGATCGCGGCTAACCCGCCGGACGCGCGGTAGAGCTCCCGGCCGACCTGGTCGCTGTAGCAGCCACGCAGCAGCGGTGCAGTGTGCCCGGTCAGGAACCCGACGACACGACCCTTGGTCGCGACCCCGCCGGCGGACCGATACATGTGCTCGTACCGGGTGCGGGCGGCTCGCAGCATGTCCACGTCCGTCGTGTTGGCCATGGGTGGCGGGCCTGGGCTGGCAATCTCGCCTTTCCAAGGCCTTGTACGCTGTCGCCTCATCCTCGACCGAGAGCGACCAGCAGGAGGGCAGCATGCCGAACGCCCTGAGCCAGCTCGCGAAGCTGTTTCCGCCCCCTGCTGTGCCGGTGGCTTCCCCTCCGTGGGAGCGGTCCCGGGCAGAGATCGGCATGGACTTTCCGTCGGACTACCGGGCCTTCGTCGACCTCTACGGTGCGGGCGGGTTCGGCACGCCTGATTCTCTGGCCTGCCACGTGCACGCACCCACCTCATGTCTGCTTCCGGGACGGCACGAGACCGGCTTCAAGGGCTACGTCGAGTGGCATGCCTCGGAAATGGACGACCTCTTCGGCTCGGAGCTGGACGAGGAAGACGACACCAAGCCGGCGTACCGGATGTTCCCGGAACGCGAAGGCCTGCTGATCTGGGGCGAGAACGAGCAGGGCGACCTGTACTTCTGGCTCACTTCGGATGGCGATCCCGATCGGTGGCCGGTGGTGATGTGGGCGCGTGGGCTCGTGACTACCTATCGGTTCGAGATGGGTATGGTCGACGTTCTGCTCGGGAGCGCACGAGGCGAGATCCCGAACGTTCGGGCGATGCGCTCCCCACAGCGCCGTTGGACGATGAAGTCCGACTGGCGTCACGACCGACTGAGCATCTCCGCAGGCCCGGCGTCCGGCTAGGCGATTGCGGCGCTCGGGGCACCGAGGCCACCCCCGCGGGACGCGCTCCACGCCGCAACTGGCCTGCTGGATGAACTCAAAGCGGTTGCCGTGCCGATTCTCTTGCACGGTGAAGACGCCAGCGCCTGGCCGATCCTGCGACTTGCAGCCTCCCGCCGCCTGGATGCCCGTATCGGCTTGGAAGATGTCCTCCATCTCCCCGACGGCACCTCCGCCTCAGGCAACGCCGCCCTCATCCGCGCAGCACGCCAGATCATCCAGCACACACCGCAGTTGGATGAATCAAGCTGATTAGGCAGGCCGGGGCTTGTAGAAGGTGCCGTCGCGGACCCAAGAGCCAGCCAAAGTAGCCCGGGACTTGGACGCTGGTGGGGGACGGCCACGACGAGGAGGACTGGGTCTTTCGCCGGCGGGTCGAAGCAACAGACGACCGCGAGAGGCATTTCTGCTGGTCAGGGCCTTGGCTTGGGCCAAAAGCCCGGGCCGAGGAACCCCACCTCGAAGACCACCCAGATCTACGAGGGCACCAACCAGGTCCAGCCCATCGTCATGGCGCGCAACCTGCCGTAGGGATAAAAGAGCAGGTCAGTGGCCTGATTGCGTCAGTCGAACAGGCGCCCTTCCGAGCCCGGAAGGGCGCCTGCTCAGTCGCTACCACGCCGAGAACCTTGCCCGGGCCAGATGTCGGGGTGGTCGTCCCAATGGACCTCGGCCGGGTTCTGGGGATCGACGTCGGGGCGCTCCTGGGTCACGTGGCGGACGAACTCGGCCTGGGTGGCGCACGGGTAGGGCTGGCCGACGGAGCCGTTCGCGCGCATGACGCGGACGTACCGATACCGCAGGTTCGGGATCAGGGCGGAGACCTGGACGGGGCAGTCGGGGTTGGGCCAGGTGGTGTGCTCGGTATGGGACCTGGTGCGGACCCGACGGGTCGGCGGCGGCGGGAGGGGAAGGTCGCCGAGGCCGGGCGGCAACAGGGCGGGTGCCTGCTCGGCGGGGGGATCGGGCCAGGTCACGTCGAGCACGGTGGCGCTGCCGACGGCTCGTTCCCCGTCGCGCATGGTGATCACATCGCCCGGCATCAGGTTGTGCCAGTCCGCTTCGTCCAGGGGGAGCAGCCGTCCGAAGGCTCGGCCACCGCTGCGAAGGGGCTCGTCGCCCTCCTCCAGCCACAGCGCCGCCACGCGCACCGCGCGGTAGCTGCTGACGGCCTGCTCGCCCAGGTCCCACTGGGGTTGCAGCCCTCGTCCCGGTGGGATCGGCGCGATGCCGGCGTCCGTGACGAGGGTGAGCTCGATGCGCAGTTGCCCGCGAAGCGCCTCGGTGGTGCGCCAGCGGTACCACTCGGCGTCGGGTTCGCCGGGCAGTTGTTCGGCGGCGTCGGTGAGGAACTCCCAGAAGCGCGACGGTGCGGGGTACTGGTCCGCGGCTTCGGCGAGGGCACTCAGGGCGGCAGCGTGGTCGCCCTTGGCGACGAGGGCACGGGCGACTTCGGCTCGGCCGCTCGGCAGTAGCTCTGCGGCGGATTCGAGGACGTCTTCGATGTGCACGTCCGGCCCCTGTTCGGTTCGGCTGTGGTCAGGATCGGTCGTGGCCGGTGCAGGGACGTGGCCGGAGGGTTCCTGCGGCGGCGGGCCCGGCTTCGCGGTCACGGCTCAACCGTAGCGACTCAGGCACCACCTCCATGACCACCCGGATCTGATTGCGTTCGTCGCGAGGGCCCCCTTCCGCTCCGGAAGGGGGCCCTCGCGCGTTGCTGCGGGACGGCTGCGCGGGGGCGCACGTCAGGAGTCGGGCTGCAGCGAAGGCACGTCTCCGAGCCTGCGCAGAAGCAGTACGAGGCGGCGCATGTCGTCCGGGCCGAAGAGTTGCTCAAGGTCTTCGATGAGCCGGGCCATCTTGGGGGTGGCCTCGTTCAGGCGTGCCCGCCCGGCGTCCGTCAGCGTGACGATACGGCGGCGGCGGTTGGTCGGCTCGACGGCCTTGCTGACGAGTTTCTGGGTCTCCAGCCGGTCGAGCAGGGTGCTCAGGGTCGAGCGGTCCATGGCGGCGAGGGCGCCGAGAGCGGACTGGTCGAGCGAGCCGTGCTCGTCGAGCAGGGCCAGCACCGCGTACTGGGGCGTGGTCAGTTCCTGGAAGTGCTGCTGCCACATCGTGGTCCACGCCTGCATGCCGCGCCGCAGCTGGTGCGGCAGGGCGTCCTCCACCTTCATCTCGTTCTTCGTCCCGTCCGGGGTTGTCTCCGTAGCCATGAACCGATTATATTCAGTACACAGACGCTCAGTCCACTGAAGGTTGTAGAAGGAGACTAATATGCGGCTCATCGTCGGGATGACCGGGGCGACGGGGGCCGTGCTGGGTGTGCGGCTCCTGGAGGAGTTGCGCGACCAGGACCATGTGGAGACCCACCTGGTGCTGTCCCGTTGGGCACGGGCCACCATCGAGCTGGAGACGGGTCTGAGCACCCGTGACGTGGCCGAACTGGCCGACGTCGTGCACACCCCGGACGACCAGGGGGCGTCCATCTCGTCCGGCTCGTTCCGCACGGACGGGATGGTGATCATCCCGTGCAGCATGAAGACGCTCGCCGGGATCCGCACCGGGTACGCGGACGGCCTGGTCGCCCGCGCCGCGGACGTCACGCTCAAGGAACGCCGCAAGCTCGTCCTCGTGCCCCGCGAGACCCCTCTCAGCGAGATCCACCTGGACAACATGCTCGCGCTCGCCCGCATGGGCGCCTCGATCGTGCCGCCCATGCCCGCCTTCTACAACCACCCCGCGACAGTCGACGACATCGTCGACCACATCGTGGCGCGCGTCCTGGACCAGTTCGACATCAAGGCTTCCCGAGCCCGGCGTTGGGAGGGCATGCGCTCCGCAGCCACCCACCGGCCCACGGCGCAGGGAAGGAACGTCAGAGAGGAAGTTTCACGGTGAACCGCCACAAGGATCTCCGCGAGTACATCGCGGCACTCGAAGCCATCGGCGACCTCACGCGCGTGCGGCGCGAGGTCAGTTGGGACCTGGAGGCCGCCGCCATCACCCGCCTGGGGTGCGAGCGCACCGCCCCCGCCTCGTTGTTCGAGAACGTCGCCGGCGTCGAGCCGGGCTTCCGCCTGTTGGGCGGGCCCGCGGCGCTCAGCTCCGTCCCCGGAAAGCCGCTGGCGCGCGTCGCCCTGTCCCTGGGCCTGTCCCCGGACCTGACCCCCGCTCAGCTGGTGGACCACCTCGTCGAGACCCGCGACCTGCCGCCGGTGCCGCCGAAGCTGGTCTCGCGGGACGAGGCCCCGTGCAAGCAGAACGTCCTGACCGGTGACGACGCCACGCTGGACCGCTTCCCCGTGCCGCGCGTGCACGAGCAGGACGGCGGCCGCTACGCCAACACCTGGGGCGTCCTGGTCGCCCGTACTCCCGACGGCGGGTGGACCAACTGGTCCATCGCCCGGGTCATGATGATCGACGGCAAGCACATGACCGGCATGGTCACGCTGCCCCAGCACATCGCCCTCGTCTGGCAGGAATGGGTCAAGATCGGCAAGCCCATGCCGTACGCGCTCGTCCAGGGCGGCGACCCGGCGATCCCCGTCGTGGGCGGCATCTCGATCCCGGAGGGCATGGACGATGCCGGCTACATCGGCGCGCTGTACGGCGAGCCCCTCGAAGTCGTCACGTGCGAGCTGTCCGACCTCAAGGTCCCCGCGAGCGCGGAGATCGTGATCGAGGGTCACCTGTCCGTCGAACGTACCGCCGTCGAGGGCCCCTTCGGGGAGTTCGCCGGCTACATCCCCCTGGAGACGGCTCTCCAGCCCGTCTACACCGTGGAGTGCATCACCCACCGCGACGACCCGATCTGGCCGATCGTCCCCGAGGGCCGCCCGGTGGACGAGTACCACACCGTCACCGGCACCGGCATCGCCGCCGAGGTCCTCCACGACCTGCGCGCCGCCGGCCTCCCGATCACCACCGCCTGGTCCCCGCTGCGCGCGGCGACCCACTGGCTCGTCGTCACCGTCCCCGAGAACTGGCGAGAGCTGCTCCCCGGCGTCGACTCCCAGGAGTTCACCCACCGGATCGGGAAGGTCGTCAACGAGGAGGCGCGCACCGGAAGGCTCAACTCGCGGATCTTCGTCTTCGACGACGACATCGACCCGGCCGACGACGCCGACCTGCTGTGGGCCCTGGCCACCCGCATCCACCCCACCCAGCGGGCCGAGACCTGGAACGGCTTCGTCTTTCCGCTGCTGCACTGCTACCTCGACAGCGAACGGGAGGCCGCGACCGGCCCCGTCGTCGTCCACGACGGGCTCGAACCCGCCCGCGGACAGGGACGCATGCCGCAGAGCTCGTTCGCCGAGGCGTACCCCGCCCACATCCGCCAGCGTGTCCTCGACCACTGGGACACCAACGAGTAGCACCCACACCCGCACAAGCCCCGCCCCGCCTCGCACCACCGGTGGCCGTCCCGGTCGAGAACGTTCGCGGGAACGGCCCTGGAAGTACGTCATTTGACGCAATCGACGGCGAGGTCCCGCTGTCTACCGTGGCACTGACTCCCACTCAGATGGAGGAAGTGCTGTGAGCGCAGGTCAGGAAGCCAGGAACGTCGTGCTGGTGCACGGCGGGTTCGTGGACGGGTCGGGCTGGCAGGGCGTCTACGACGCGCTGGCCGAGCAGGGGTACCGGGTGGCGGTGGTGCAGAACGCGACGGTCTCGCTGGCCGGGGACGTCGCCGCCACCCATCAGGTGCTGGACGGTCTGGACGGGCCCGCCGTGCTGGTCGGCCACTCCTACGGCGGGGCCGTCATCTCCGAGGCCGGCAACCACCCCAACGTGGCCGCCCTCGCCTACATCACCGCGTTCGCGCCCGACAAGGGCGAGTCGGTGAACACGCTGATCGCCGACCCCGCGCCAGGCGCGCCGGTGCCGCCCATCCTGCCGCCGCAGGACGGCTTCCTCTTCCTGGACCGGGAGAAGTTCGCCGCCTCTTTCGCCGCCGACGTCCCCGAGAGGCTGGCCGCGTTCATGGCCGACTCCCAAGTGCCGTGGGGCCTGGAGGCACTGGGTGGCGTGGTCTCCGAGCCGGCTTGGCGGACCAAGCCGTCCTGGTACCTGGTCGCCGCCGACGACCGCATGATCCCGCCGCCCGCGCAGCGCGCCATGGCCGAGCGTGCCGGCTCCACCGTCAGCGAGGCCCCCGGCAGCCACGCGATCTACGTCTCCGACCCGGCGACCGTGGCCGCGGTCATCGTCCGTGCTGCGGGAGGCAAGTGATGGCCGACGACCTCACCCGCCGCAGAGTGCTCGCCACCGGCGCGGCGCTGGCCGGATCGGCCGCCGTGATCGGGCAGTTCGCCGCTGCTTCTGCGGCTTCTGCCGCCTCCGCCACCTCCGCCGCCGAGGCACCCCGCAGTGGTGGCGGCAGCCCCGCCGCGAAGCCGACCGTCGTGCTGGTGCACGGCGGCTACGCCGATTCGTCCTGCTGGAACGCCACCATCCAGGAGTTGCAGGACCAGGGCTACACCACGGTCTGCGGGTCGAATCCGCTGCGGGGTATCCCGACCGACGCCCCGTACATCGGGAGTCTGCTCGACTCGATCAGCGGGCCGGTCGTGCTGGTCGCACACTCCATGGGCGGCACGGTCATCACGAACGCCGCCGCAGGGAAGGCCAACGTGAAGGCGTTGGTCTACATCGCCGCGTTCGTGCCCGACGTGGGCGAGACGCAGGGGGAGCTCATCACCAAGTTCCCCGGCAGCGAGGTCGAGCCGGTCAGCGTGCCGGTCCCGTACACGAAGGCCGACGGCACGACCGGAACCGATCTGTACCTGAGCAAGGACGGCCAGGCGGCCTTCGCGGCCGACCTCACGACCGCTGCCTTCCGGGTCCTGCAGGCCACGCAGCGGCCGTTCGACGCCGACTCGTTCGTCTACCCGACCACGGCGGCAGCCTGGAAGACGATCCCGTCGTGGGGGCTGGTCGCCGGACAGGACAAGGCGATCCCGCCGGCGTGCGAGCGCTGGATGTACAGCCGCGCGAACGCGCGCAAGGTCGTCGAGGTGCCGCTCTCGTCCCACGTCGCGATGATCAGCCACCCGAGGATCGTCGCCGATCTCATCGTGGAGGCCGCCGAGGCGATCAGCTGAACGGACCTAATCCAGGCCGGGAGTTCTAGTCGACCGGTGCCGGGTGGGCCACATCGCGCCAGGTCTGGGCGTAGAGGTCGGGCGTGAAGGGGCTGTCCAGCGGCAGGGGGTGGTACAGACGCAGTTCGGCGACCCGCCCTTCCTTCCGGGACATGACCCAGGCCAGGGCGGGCGGGCAGTGGTCCGGGGCGTCGGCGGGGTTGATCATGTCCATCTCCCACACCACCACGGAACTCCCGGCTGCCACGCCGACCGGCTTCTGGCGCACCCCGGCAGCCAGGGAGCCGTCCATGGCGTCGCGGACCAGCGCCCGGTCGCCCAACCGGGTCAGGCCGCTCATCAGGGACGCGTCGGGGGACCAGTGCGTGTCGACCACTCTGCCGAAGTGCCCGGCTTCGGCGGCGGAGAGCATGTCGAACGCCTCGTCCCAGCTGGCTCCGGCGCGCATGCGGGCGTCGCTGTGCGCGGTGGCGGCCGTCGCCGCCAGGGCTTCGGCGAGTTTGGCCCGCCCTTGGCTCAGACGGCTGCGCACCGTTCCCAGCGGCACCCCGCACACCTGGGCGATGTGCTGGTACTCCGTCAGGCCCTCGGTGAAGTAGCGTAGGACCATCGGCAGACGCAGGGCGGGCGACAGTTCCTCGATGGCCGCCCACACCCAGTCGCGCATCGCGTGGTGTTCGAGCAGTTGCTCCGGGCCCGCGCCGGGGTCCGGCGGCGGCGCCAGTGTGTCGAGCGGCACGTGCCGTCGCGCCTCGCGGAGCGCGTCGCGGCACCGGTTGCGCACGACGGCCCGAAGCCACGCACCCACCGCCTCCGGGTTGCGTACGGTCGCGATGCTGCGCAGCGCGATCAGTGCCGCTTCCTGGAGAGCGTCCTCTGCCTCCGGGCCGGGACCGAGGATGCTCAACGCCACCGCGCGCATCCCCGCCCGGTGCTCCTCCAGGAGCAGTCCCAGCGCCACGACATCGCCGGCCTGGGCCGCCCGTGTCAGTGCCGAATCCTGATCCGCTGTGCCCGCACCCGAGTTCTGGCGCATCGCCACCCCCTCTTCCTCGCCGCCTTGCCGCTGCTTCCCAGGGCCGGAAGCCGGCTGCACGGCACGGTCTCGAGGACCAACGGTAGGACACGTGCGGGCACCGGGGATTGAGCCATTCGACGTAGTCTCGATCCGCGTCGACCGAGCCCCAGATCCATTCAGCCGAGCTCCAGTTCCTGCAGTGCGTCGCGCAGGGCGGCTCTGGAGGTCACCCCCAGCTTCGGGAAGAGCTGGTAGAGATGGGTGGAGACGGTGCGCGGCGAGAGGAAGAGCCGTGCACCGATCTGCTTGTTGGACAGGCCGGCTGCGGCGAGGCGCGCGATCTCCCATTGCTGCGGCGTCAACGGCGTCAACGGCGTCAACGGCGTCAACGGCGCCGGGCGCGGATCGGACGACGGAAGCCCTCGGCCACCGCAGGCGCGCAGTTCCTGCCGGGCGCGCTCCGCCCAGGGCCGGGCACCCAACCGGACGAAACCCTCTGCTGCCGCGGTCAGTTGGTCGCGTGCCCTGGCGACGGCCTTGCTCCGGCGCAGCTGCTCGCCGTAGTACAGCTGGATGCGTGCAAGGTCGAACGGCCAGCGCGCGCCTCCGTCGACAGTCAGGGCGTCGGTGAAGCCGGGGTGGTCCACGTCACCGGAGGCAAACGCGGAGGCAGCCGACTGCAACATCCGCAGCCGGGGCGAGAGTTGTTCGATGCGCGCCTCCTGCGCGGCGGCGACATGCTCCCGCGCCTCCCGCTGGCGTCCGCTGCGCACCGCCGCCTCGACCAGGTCAAGGACCAGCCACAGCGCGTGCGGTACCAGAGCCGGCAGCTTTCCGGCCGGCGCGACGAGAGCCGCCTGCCGGTATGCCTCCTCCGGATCCCCTTGGGTGAGCGCGGCGACGGCGCGCACGTGGGCGGCGTAGGAGCGCACCACCTCGACCCGCCGGGGTCCGGCCCACTGATCCATCTGATCGGTCAGCTGACGGGCCGTCGACCAGTCGCCGCACGCCGCAGCGGGGAAGGCCAGGACGAACCTCCCGACCCAGGCGAGCATCGGGTAGTCGTATTCCTCGCACAGCTCCAGCCCCTCGCCCGCGACCTCACGCAGCCGCTCCCACTGCCCGGTGTGCATCAGATGGTTGCCCACCAGGAACAGGGCGTTGATCGCGGGTACCACCCCCTCCCCGCTCCGAGCCGAGCGGACCACGCGTTCGAGCGGCTCCATGCACCCGTCCAGGCGGTCGAGGTAGGCCGCGGCCGTGGCGACCCTGACGATCCGCATCGGATCACCCTCCCCGGACAGCTCCGCGATCGCCGCGTCCAACTGCCGCAGGTCGCCCGGCCGTGCGCGTGCCGGGTCGCCGAACGTGCTCCGCGAGAGCGTGAGCAGGGCAGGCGGGTCGGCACACCTGCCGAGCGCCTCGTCGAACGCCGACCACATGTCGGGCCTTCCGCTGAAGAAGCACACCATCATCAGCGTGTACAAGGCCTCGAAGAGCGTCGCGTCGTCCGGTCCGGGCGGTCCGGGCGGTCCTAGCGGTCCGTCCGGTCCCAGCGGCTCGGGCGCCAACGCGACGGTGCCGGAGAGCAGTCGGTGCGCGGTGTCCAGATCGCCGGATCCGTTGAGGAGGTACGCGGAGCCGGCCACCGCCGCGACCGCCGAGCCCGCTCCGGGCGCGGCCCGGCGCGCATCGTCGAGCAGCCGCGGCACGTCGCGAAGGTCCCCGGTGATGTTCGCGCTCAGGTACGCCGCCTCCGCCAGCCGCCGCGCCCTGGCTCCCGGCTCGGGGCTCAGATCGGCGGCACGCAGCAGCGCCGTGACCGCCTCCTGACCGTCCCCGCGCCGCCCGGCCGAAGCGGCGGCGCCTTCGAGCAGGACGGCAATGCCCTCGTCCGGCGCCGTCGCGGCCTGCGCCAGGTGGCGCGCCTGACGCTCCGGGACCGCCGCCCACGCGTCCGCCAAGGCGCGGTGCGCGCTGCGCCGCTGGTCACTGCTGGACAGCTCCACCACGGCGGCACGGGTGAGCGAGTGCCGGAAGTGCACCCGCCCGGAGGCATCGTCGACCAGGACCAGCCGCGCGCTCTCGGCCGGGGCGAGCTGCTTGAGGTGGGAACGCCCCGCGACCGCTCGCCGAAGGACCTGAAGATCACCGCTCCCCTCCAGTGCGACGATCAGCAACAGGTGCCGCGTGGCCGCCGGCAGCGCGGTGACGCGGGAGGCGAACGCGTCCTGAAGCCTGCGGCTGAGCGGAAGCCGCTCGGGCAGCGGCCGGGAGGCGGCGCACTGGGAGTCGGTCAGGGAGACCGGCAACTCCAGCAGCGCCAACGGATTGCCCTGCGCCTCGGCCATCAGCCGCCGCCGCACCCGAGGGACCAGCGCCGGGAACCGGTGCGCCAGCAGTTCCTCGGACGCGGCATCGGCGAGCGGCCCCAACTCGTGGACAGGCAGGCCACGGTGATCGAAGAAGGTCTCCGCGCCCGGCCGGGCCGCACAGAGCATCCCGACCTCCGTGCCCGCCAGCCGACGCGCCACCAGACCCAGGACCACCGCGCTGGCGCGGTCCAGCCACTGCACGTCGTCGACGACCAGCAGCACCGGCTGAACCCGCGCCAGATCCGTGACCAGTGACGCCACGTCACGGGCGACCGCCTCGTACTCCGGCGAGGCGCCGGTGTCCGAACCGAGCGCCACCGCGAGAGAGCCGCCGAAGCCGCGGTCGGCCTGCCCGCCGCCCACCGAGTGCAGCAACTGCGCGAGGGCGCAGTAGCCGGGCTGGGCCAGGTAGGGCACTCCGGAGGTGTACAGCACTCGTCCGCCCGCTGCCGCCTGCTTTCGGCCCACCTCCGCCAGCAAGGCGGTCTTGCCCAGGCCTGGCTCTCCCAACAGCACGAGCGGGCCGACCGGCAGCGGGCCCCGGGCGAGGTGTCCCAAGACCCGGGCCAGGTCCCGCTCGCGGCCGAAGAGGGGTTCGGCGCCGACAAGGGGTTCGGCGCCGACAGCGGTCGAGCCGAGGGGCGTCATGGCGTCCGCCGAACTACGATCACCGGCCGGCTGCTCCACGGCCCTGCCCCTCTGCACGTGCCTGCTGCGCGCCCGTGCGCCCGGCCGTCAGGAAGCGCTGCGGGGTGTCGACCAGCATCGTCTCGATCTGCTTCTCGCCGACGCCGGCCGCACGCAGCGCGGGCAGGACCGACTGGTGGATGTAGCGGTAGTTCCAGTTCGGGGCGATCGCCTCGCGCACCCCCGGCGGGAACCAGTCGATGTGACAGGAGGCGTCGTGCGAGAGCATCATCCGCTCCGCCAGGCCCTCCTCCGCGAGCCGCGCGACCGTCGCGACGCGTGCGTCGCCCGGCAGCAGCAGATCCAGACCGAACCGGTCCATGCCCACGTACGACCCCCGGTCGACCAGCCTGCGGACGTAGTCCACATCGGCTGTGTCGCCGCTGTGGCCCAGGACCACGGCGCCGAGATCGACGCCCTCCTCGCGCAGGACGTCCTGGGCCACCAGCCCGGTCCGGTGGGCGGCGCTGGTGTGCACCATGATCGGCGCGCCGGTGATCAGGTGCGCCCGCGCGACCGCCCGCATGACGCGCTCCACGCCGGGCGTCAGTGACTCCTCGATCGCGCACTTCAGGAACGCCGCACGGATGCCGGTCCCCGCGATTCCTTCGGTGAGGTCCTTGACGAACATCGCGACCATCGGCTCCTCGCCCCCCAGCAGTGTGCCCGGCCCGTGGTAACGGAAGAGGTTGGGTACATCGTTGAGGGTGTAGAGGCCCGTGGCAACCACGACGTGGATGTCCACCTGCGCGTTGACCCGGGCCACACGCGCGACGTCGCGGCCGAGGCCCACCACTGTGGGATCCATGATCGTCGACACTCCCAGCCGGGCCAACTCACCGAGCTTCTCGACCGCCTGAGCGACGATCTGCTCCTCGTCCCACAGCTCCGGGTAGTTGCGGTGGACCTCGCCGTCGAGGACGAAGACGTGCTCGTGCGCGAGAACCGTGCCGAGCTCCTCGGCCGCAACCGGCCCTCGCACGGTTTCCACGGTCTCGGTCCCGGTCCCGGTCTCGGTCCCGGCAGTCTCGCTTCGAAGCGGAGACGACATGACTGCTCCCTCTGTTCCCTCTGGTCGATGGCCTACGGCACCGCCAAGACGAGAGGAAGCGGGGGAAGTTCGATCGTTCCGGCGTGACGTGGGTCACATCATCGGGTTCGTGGCGGGCGCAAGCCAGGGCGGGAGGGCGGGGCGTCGAGGAAGCATGAGGGATCGCCTGGTGCAGATGAACGGCTGCTCAGGTCTTGGGCTTCGACGTCTGCCGCTACTGGCCGCGCCCCGCCGGGGCCGCGGGGCCGGTGCTGGCGCGGACGATCAGGGTCGGGCGCAGCAGTTGGAGCGCGTTGGTCGGGGCCTCGGATGTGGTGACCGCGCGCATCAGCACCTCGATGGCCTGGCGGGCCATCTCCCGCTTGGGCAGGGACACCGTGGTGAGTGCGGGGCGGCTGAGCTGCCGTGCCTCCATGGTGTCGTCGTGCCCGACGACGGAGAGGTCGTCCGGTACCGAGCGACCGGCGGCTCTCGCCGCCTCAAGGGCGCCGAGGGCCAGCAGGTCCTCGGTGGTGAAGAGGGCCGTCAGGTCCGGATCGGCCGCGAAGGCGGCGTTCGCTGCGGCGATTCCGCCGGCCGGGGTCGGCTCGGGGGCGAAGTGGACGGCACGGTCGGGCACGGTGATGCCGTCCTTGGCGAACGCGCGCCGGAAGCCGGCGATGCGGGGCGCGTGGGCCGGGTGTCCGAGGACGGCCACCCGTTCGTGCCCGAGCTCCCGCAGGTGGCGGCCCGCGAGGAAGCCGGCCCGCTCGTAGTCGATGGTGACCACGGGCAGCGTGTCGGGGGCCTCGCCCTCCCACGCGCACAGCACGACCGGGAAGCGCGCGTCCGCGAGCACCGGCAGGTGCTCGGTCAGGCCGACGTCGCCGGCCACCAGCAGGGCGTCCACCAGACGGCTGGTCAGGCCGGTCAGGTGCTGCTTGGCCCGCTCGCCGTCGAGCCGGGTGGTGCCCAGCAGCAGGTGGTAGCCGTGGACCGCGAGGACGTCCTCGACCTCCTCGGTCAGCTCCGAGTAGAAGGATCCGGTGACCGTCGGGACGATCAGCCCGACCGTCCGGGTGCTGCCGGTCGCCAGGGAACGGGCCACCAGGTTGGGCGTGTAGCCGAGTTCGTCGATGGCCGCGCGGACGCGCGCCGCCGTCGCCGGGCTGACGTGGACCCTGCCGGTGATCACGTTGGACACCGTCTGCTTCGTGACGCCGGCGCGTTCCGCGACGTCCTTCATGGTCACCATGGGGCCCCAGAGTTTGACCGGACAAATGAAGTTGCCCTGCAAGCTAACCATCTGCCCGGGTGGGGTCAAGTCCGAGTGAGGGGTGGCGGTTGGCCCTCTGTGCAGGTGGAGCCACTGATCCGGCCGGAGCCGCGCCGGTTCGCTCCGGATTGGCCGCGCCTTTGCTCTTGTTTTAGCGGTCAAATGCCCACTACCGTTCACCGCCAGCGGCAGACAGGTCGCACCGGAGCCGAGGAGTCCCGTGATGGGTAGAGCCATGTACACCGCCAGGCGCGCGGCCTGGATCGCCGCCGCTTCCGCGCTCGTTCTGGGCCTGAGCGCCTGCGGCAGCGGCGGCGGGACGTCGTCGGGAGGCGTCGCCAAAGCCGGAAGCAGCTTCACGTACTGGTCGATGTGGCGTGCGGACGAGCCGCAGGCGCAGGTGCTCAAGGCCGCGATCGCCGACTTCACGGCCTCCACCGGCATCAAGGTCAACGTCGACTGGATCGGCCGCGACATCGCCAAGAAGATCGGACCGGCGATCGCCGGGCACCAGGCTCCGGACCTGTGGGACGAGTCCAACGACGTGGTCTACGGCTCGACGGCCTCCGCAGGCCAGGCGCTGGACCTCTCCCCGGTCCTGTCCCAGCAGGTGCCGGGGGAGAACGTGCCGGTCTCCAGCGTGATCCCGGCCAAGTACTTCGCCATGCTGCCGAAGGACCCGAACGGGTCGAACCACTACCTCATCCCCTACGAGGTCGCGGTCAACGGCATGTTCTTCAACTCGGCCGACCCGGCGGTCAAGGCGGCGATGCCGACCGCGCCGACCGACTGGAACGGCCTGCTCAAGGCCTGCTCCGCGCTCAAGGCCAAGGGCACCTCCTGCATCGCCTCCGAGGGCGAGGACCCCTGGACCAACGAGCTGTACTTCGACTACCTGCTCAACGGGGCCGGGGTCGACTTCAACCAGCTGGCGAACGACAAGTCGGGCGCGGCGTGGGACAACCCGGCCGTGCTGAAGGCCGCCGAGGAGGTCGACCAGTTGGTCAAGGGCGGCGACCTGATCCCGGGCTACGACGCGACGAAGTACCCGGCGCAGGAGACCAACTGGGCCTCCGGCAAGGCCGCCTTCTACATGGACGGTGACTACGTCACCTCCGAGGTGTCCAAGGAGGTCCCGGCCACCTGGCAGATGTCCGCGATGCTGCCGCCCACCGCGACCACCCCGGACGTGGGCCTGTTCGGCTTCGCGATTCCCCGGCAGGCCAAGAACGTCTCCGCCGCTGAGCAGTTCATCGACTTCTTCATGCAGAAGAAGGAGATGTCCGGCATCGCGACGACCGCGCTGAACATCACCCCGCGCACCGACATCCCGGCCCCCGCCGACCTCGCCGACGCGCAGAAGCTGCTGAGCGCCCCCAGCGTCCGGCTTCCGTTCGACGGCATGGCCGGGGACTGGTCGCCCAAGGTCCTGGACGAGAACTACCTGAACCTGTGGCACGGCCAGCTGACGCCGCAGCAGTTCGTCGCCGCGTGCAAGGCCGCACAGGTCAGCTACTGGCAGACGCAGGGCTGAACATGGTCACCCTTCAGCGCCCGCCCCGGACCGCCGCCGTCCGGGGCGGAGCCCCCCGCGTTCCGAAGCGCAAGCGATCGGCCGACGGTCCGATGGAGCGTCAGCGCCGACGGATGTTCTGGCCCTTCACCGCCCCCGCTCTCATCGTCTACGCGACGCTCTTCCTCGCCCCGGTCGCCTTCGCCTTCTACACCAGCCTCTACCGCTGGGACGGCATGAGCGCGATGCAGTGGCGGGGCCTGACGAACTACCAGATGCTGTTCCTGGACCCCGACTTCCGCAGCTCGCTGGTCAACACCCTTGAGCTGATGGTCGTCGGCGGCGTGATCACCTTCGTCATCTCCTTCGCGCTGACCCTGGTGCTGCGGGAGATGCGGGCCCGGCTCTTCGCCCGCTCGGTGCTGTTCTTCCCCTCGCTGGTCAACGGCATGGTGTTCGGCATCGCGGCCGGATTCCTCTTCTCGCCCTCCGGTCCGGTCAACCACGCCCTGGAGTTCCTCGGGGTCACCACGCCGCCGAAGTGGCTGTCGACGGACAACCTGCTGCCGATGATCCTCGGCACCCTGGTGTGGACGGCGACGGGCTACTACACCTCGATCATCATGGCCGCGGTCGACCAGATCCCGCCCTACCTCTACGAGGCCGCCGAACTCGACGGCGCGAACGCCTTCCAGCGGTTCCGGCACATCACCCTGCCGTGCGCGTGGGACGTGATCTCGGTCTGCGCGGTGCTCTGGACGGTCAGCTCCGTCAAGATCTTCGAACTGATCCTGCTCTTCGGCGGCAGTACCAACGCCTATCCGCCGGTCAGCAGTTGGAACACCGCGCTGTACGTGTACGCGGAGGCGTTCCCGCAGGCGAGCGTCCCCCGGCTGGGCATGGCCACGGCCGCCGCGGTGGTCAGCCTGCTCATGGTCACCGTCGTCACGCTCGTGCTGCGCCGCCTGCTGCGCCGTGAGCCGATCGAGTACTGACCGCGTACTGGCCGCGTGCCGGCCGCGTACCGACCGTCACGACGCCCGCCGTGCCCTCGAACCACCCGTACTACCCGTACCAGAAAGGCGATCACCCGTGCGAAGCAGACGCAGCTCACCGGGACCGGCGACACGCATCGGCACGGCCGTCGTGTGGGTCCTGGTCGCCGCCGACCTCCTGCTGCTGCTGTGGGTCTTCCTGACCTCGCTGCGCAGTGGACCCGACATCCTCCGGCACGGCTTCGGTCTGCCGACCAGCCCGAAGCTCGGCAACTACACCACCGCGCTCGACTACGGCGGTTTTGGCCGCGCCGCCCTCAACAGCGTGCTCGTCTCCGTCGCCGCTGCGGCCGTCGCGGTGGCACTCGCCGCCCCGGCCGCGTACGCGCTGGCGCGGCGACGTTCGCGCACCTCGTCGGCGCTGACGATGACCTTCGCGCTGGGGCTGGGCGTTCCCGGCCAGGTGCTGGTGGTGCCGCTCTTCGTCGGCATGGCGAACCTCAACCTGACCGACAACGACTTCGGCCTCGCCCTGGTCTACGTCGGTCTGGCGATGCCGTTCACCGTCTTCCTGCTGACCGGCTTCTTCGCCTCCGTGCCAGGCGCGTTGGAGGAGGCGGCGGTCCTCGACGGGGCCGGACCGCTGCGGAGCTTCGTGCAGGTCGTGCTGCCCGTCGCGCGGGGCGGGTTGATCACCGCGTTCCTGCTGCAGTTCATCGCCAACTGGAACGAGACGCTGTTCGCCATCGTCCTGACGAACAGTCAGAACAAGATCACCCTCCCGGTGGCGCTCGCCGAGTTCGTTGCCTCCCAGCAGTACAACGGCATGGACTACGGAACGATGTTCGCCGGCGTCTGCATCATCCTCGCCCCCATGATCGCGCTCTTCTCCTGGATGGGCTCGCGGATCATCTCGGGCATGACCGTAGGGATCGGCAAATGACCCGCACCGGACGCCTTCTGACCTCCTCCACCCTCCGTTCCACGCACGGCTCCACGCTCCGCACCGGCGTGTTGCGGATCGAGGGCACCGGCCATCCGGCCCCCGGAGTCCTGCCGATCCTGCACGGCATCCCCAAGCAGACCGCCGAAGGCGTCGGCGCCGACGAGGAGATGCGCTTCGGCCTCGCCTACGGCGCGCCGCACTCGCTGCTGCCCTACACCCGCCAGAGCGACTACGACCGCCTGCGCGCTGAACGCGACCTCCCCACCGTCGTGCTGGAGAACGAGACGCTGACCGCCACGTTCCTGCCCTCCCAGGGCGGACGCCTGTGGTCGCTCGTCCACCGGCCCTCCGGATGTGAACTCCTGCACCGCAACCGGCTCTTCCAGCCCGCCAACCTCGCCCTGCGCGACGCCTGGCTGGCCGGGGGAGTGGAGTGGAACCTCGGCACCACCGGCCACTGGCCGCTGACCTGCGAACCCCTGCACGCCGCCCGCGTCGTCGCCGAGGACGGCACGCCGGTGCTGCGCATGTACGCCTTCGAGCGGCTGCGCCGTCTGGTGCTGCGGATCGACACCTGGCTCCCGGCCGGGTCGCCGGTGCTCCTCGTCCGCGTCTCGATCCACAACCCCGCGCCCACCGAGACGCCGGTGTACTGGTGGTCCAACATCGCCGTGCCCGAGGACGCGGGCACCCGCGTGCTCGCCCCGGCCGACCACGCCTTCCACTGCGACTACGTCAGCGACCTGCGGCACGTCCCCTTCCCTGACGTCGAGGGAGCCGACGCGAGTTACCCGGGACGGGTGCGGCGGGCCGCCGACTACTTCCTCGACCTTCCGGCCGGTCAACGCCGCTGGATCGCCGCGCTCGACGCGAACGGCGCGGGCCTGGTGCAGGCGTCGACCCGACTGCTGCGCGGGCGGAAGCTGTTCTGCTGGGGCGCCTCGACCGGCGGAAAGCACTGGCAGGAGTGGCTCTCCGGACCGGACGCCGCCTACCTGGAGATCCAGGCCGGGCTCGCCCGCACCCAACTGGAGCACCTGCCCATGCCCGGCGGCGCCACCTGGGAGTGGACCGAGGCCTACGGCCTGCTGGAGACCGACCCGGACGCCGTCCACGGCGAGTGGGAGCAGGCTCGCACGGCAGCGGGCGAAGCCCTTGCCCGGCTCGTCCCGGAGAGCGTGTTGACCGAGGCGCTGGCCTGGGGCGCGGCTCTGCCGGAGCCCGAGGAGATGCTTTCGGCCGGTGACGGCTGGGCCGCGCTGGAGATCGCGGCAGGGGAGCTGCCCGCTTCGCCCCTGCTGCCGTTCGGGCTGTGCGGAGAGGCCCAGGAGCCCTGGCGCAAGCTGCTGACTGCCGGAGTCCTGCCGGTGTGCGACCCGCCCGCAGCGCCGGTCACGGGAGCGCACTGGCGCGAGCGGCTGGAACGGCTGGAGCGGCAGGCACCGGACTGGCACGCCAGCTACCAGCTCGGGCTGTTGCGCCTCGCCGACGGCGACGAGGAGGGCGCCCGGCAGGCGTGGAAGCGCTCCGCCGCGGAGCGGGAGACTCCCTGGGCCCTACGCGCCCTCGCCTTCCTGGCCGCCGAGCCTGCGGAGGCGGCCGAGCTGCTTGTCCAGGCGCACCGACTCCTCCCCGAGCTCCGGGAGTTGACGATCGAGACCCTGGCCGCACTCCAACGGGCGGACCGCCCGCGCGAGGCCCTCGCGCTCGTCGAGTCGCTCCCCGACGACGTCCGCGCCCACGGTCGGATCCGGCTGGCGGAGGCGACGGCGGCCCACGCCCTCGGCGACGACGACCGGGTCCGCCGTCTGCTGGCCGAGGGCATCCAGGTCGACAACATGCGGGAGGGCGAGGTGTCCCTGGACGCCCTCTGGCTCGCGGTCCACCCCGGAGAGCCGGTCCCGCCCCACTACGACTACCGCATGTCGGCGGAGTGAGCTCCGCCCACTGAGCCGGGGGGGCCGCCCCCCCCGGGGGGGGGGGCCCCCCCCACCCACGGGGGGTTGCCGCACACCCACGGGGGGTTGCCGCACACACGAGCTGGTCGCGGCCGCTGAGGCGGCCCGGCCCGACCGGCGTCGGGACGACGCCGGTTCCCCCGGGGACGCCCTCCGCGTCCCCGACTCACCTGAAGGAGCCCTTGTGTCAGGTTCTCGAAGAAGAGCACTCGGCACGGTCGTCGCCATGGCCCTCGCCATAGCGGGCGGCACCGTCCTCGGCGTCGGCCACGCCTCGGCCGACCCGTCCAGCGCCACCTACACCGTCACCGTCGGCTCGACCGGGACGTACAACTACGCCGACGACACCCCGGCCGGCTCGTACCTGGACAAGGACGGGACGTTCTACTTCCAGGAGTCCGACTCGCTCTACGGCGCGACCGACTCCCGGCAGTGGAGCTTCTACACCGGCAGCAACTTCGACACCGCGACCGCGGACTCGACGCTGGACAACTCCGTCAACCCCGCCAACTCGCAGGACAGCAACGCCAACACGACCTGGCGCTGCAACAACAGCCCGACCGGCCTGACGGCCACCTCCGCCCCGTCGGGCTCGGGCTACGCGCAGCCCAACTACTGCGACCTCGTCGGCGTCTGGGTCGACCCGGACACCGGCGACTGGTACGGCCTGGTGCACAACGAGTTCACCCCCGAGCCGTTCGGTGACGGGCTGCACTACGACGCGATCGACTACGCCAAGTCCACGGACGAAGGCAAGACGTGGACCATCGAGGGCCACGCGATCACGTCCCCGTACAGCACCCAGCGCGGTGACACGACCGCGTTCCCCAACCAGACGTACGACTACGGCGACGGCGACCCGCGTCTCTACGTCGACTACGCGTCCGGGTACTTCTACGTCTACTACGGCTCCCGGATCATCCCCAAGGGCGGCGTCGGCGGCAGCAACGGCGGCCTGGCGCACGTCGCCCGCGCGCCGATCTCCGGCAAGATGGCCGCCGGGACCTGGCAGAAGTGGTACGACGGCTCCTGGACCCAGGCCGGCATCGGCGGGCTGGAGAGCAACATGGTCCCGGCCACCAGCAGCAACCCCAACGGGTACACCGCACCGTCGAGCGACTACAGCCCGGCCACCACCGGGACCGTGGACCAGCAGATCGCGGCCGGCACCCTGCCCGCCAAGTCGCAGCTGTTCATCATGAACATCACCTACGACGCCTACCTCGGCCTCTACATCGGAGAGCCGGAGAACGCGACCAACTCCGCGGCGGCGCAGCAGTTCTACGTCACCGACAACCTGGCCACGCAGAAGTGGTACCTGGCCGGTGACACCGGCACCTACACGGACCAGTCCTGGTACCGCTGGTTCCTCGACGGCGCCAACGCCACCAGCTCGACCGTCGTGGGCAAGACCTTCCGCTCCTACTGCGCCATCTCCTGCAACAGCGGCGACGGCGAGTACGCCAACGTGACGGTGGACTCCTCGGCCCCGGCCGCCGCGCCGTTCGACCCGACGAAGACGTACACCATCGCCAGCGGCGACGGCCGGGTGCTGACCCAGGTCTCCGGCAGCTCCGCCACCACCTCCGAGACCGCCGCCACCGGATCGACGCTGGAGGACTGGTCGTTCGCGAGCGACGGCGACGGCTCCTACCGGATCACCAACGCGTCGAGCGGACAGTTGCTCGGCGTCGACTCGACGCAGACCACCAGCCGCGCCTGGGGCACCGCCCCCACCACGACCGGCGTCGGCACGGGCGGGGTGAGCGTCGGTCAGGAGTGGTTCGTCATCCCCAGCAGCGACGGCAGCGGCACCTACCGGCTGGTCAACCGCTACAGCGGACTGGTCCTCGGCCTCTCCGCCGACAACGGCGGCTACGCCGAGACCACCCCGGCCCGGTACTGGACCAACACCACCGGCAACAGCGTCGGCGGCGACCGCACGGCCGCCCAGCAGACGCTGAGCATGACCGCCGTCGGCACGGTCCCCGCCAACCTGAACGGCGCCCACACGTTGACCACGAACGGCATGGCACTGGACGACGCCAACGGCAGCACCGCGCCCGGCAACCAGTTCATCACCTGGACCCCGACCGGTGCGTCCAACCAGAGCTGGCAGTTCACCTTGCAGCCGGACGGCTCCTACCAGATCGTCAATGTCCACTCCGGCCTGTGCGCGGACGACGACGGCGGAGCCACGAAGGCCGGCACGCCGGTGATCCAGTGGACCTGCACCGGCGCGAGCAACCAGGACTGGATCGTCACCAAGCAGGCCGGCGGCAGCTACACCGTCACCAACGAGCACAGCGGCCTGCTGCTCACCACCGCCTCGACGAGCGCGGGCGCGGCGGTCACCCAGCAGCCGAACTCCGGCTCGTCGCTCCAGCAGTGGACGTTGTCCTGACACACCGTCACTGACGCGACACCCCGGGGCCGCTGCCGTTCCTGCGCGGCGGCGGCCCCGGGCTCAATTTCTCCCGCCTTCTCTTCGATCGGAGCGGAATCCTTGTCGACGCATGACCAGACGGCCGACCGGCTGTGGTACCGGCAGCCCGCCGACACCTTCCTCCAGGCCCTGCCGCTCGGCAACGGCCGGTTGGGCGCGATGGTCTACGGCGGAGTCGACACCGAGACGGTCGAACTGAACGCCGACACCCTCTGGTCCGGCGGCCCCGGACGCCACGACCGAGCTGGGGCCGCCGAACTCCTACCGTCACTGCGACGCGCGGTGCTGCACGGTCGCGACCCCGTCGAGGCGGACCGGATCGCCGCTCGGATGCAGGGCCCGTTCATCGAGGCCTACCAGCCGCTGGCCACGCTGGTCCTGGACTCCGGCACCGTCTCCCAAGTCGTCGACTACCGACGGACGCTGGACCTCGGCGACGCGGTGCACACGGTCGCCTACGAGGCGGGCGGAGTGCGGTTCGTCCGCGAGGCGTTCGTGTCGGCCCCGGCGGGCGTGATGGTCCTGCGCCTGCACAGCGACACCCCGGGGCGGCTGGGCTTCACGGCCCGCTTCACCAGCGCGCACCCCGGCACGGCCGTCGAGGCCGCCGGGCAGACGCTGGTGACCCAGGGCCGCGCCCCCGCCCACCTCGCCTTCGGCGAGGACGCACCGGCGTACTACCGCCCTGACGAGGGAACGGGGTTCGCGGCAGGCCTGCGCGTCCGCTGCGACGGTGGACGCATGAACGCCGAGTCCGACCGGCTGACGGTGGCGGACGCCACCGAGGCCACACTCGTCATCGCCGTCGGCACCGGCTACCAAGGCTGGAAGCAGCAGCCGGCAAGCCCCAACGCGGCGCGCAGCGAGGTCACCGAGCGCCTCGACGCCGTGGGGGAGCGGAGTTGGGACGACCTGCTCGCCGACCACCTGGCCGACCACCGCGCACTGTATGGCGGTGTGACGCTGCGGCTGCCCGACCCGCCGGAGGCCGCAGCCCTACCGACCGACGAGCGCCTCTCCGCTGTCCGCGCCGGAGCGCACGACCCGGGGCTCACCGCCCTCCTCTTCGCCTACGGCCGCTACCTGCTCGTCGCCTCCTCCCGCCCCGGCACCCAGCCCGCGACCCTGCAGGGCATCTGGAACCGGGAGATCGCCGCGCCGTGGAACTCCAACTGGACCACGAACATCAACCTGCAGATGAACTACTGGCCCGCCGAGACCACCGGACTCGCCGTCTGCCACGAGCCGCTCTTCGACCTGGTCGCCGACCTCACCGAGGCCGGTGCGGCGACGGCCGAGACCCACTACGGCGCGGGCGGCTGGGTCTGCCACCACAACGTCGACCTCTGGCGCTCCACCAGCCCGGTGGCGGGCGACCCCGTCTGGGCCACCTGGCCGATGGCCGGGTCCTGGCTGGCCGCCCACCTGTGGCAGCACTACCAGTTCGGCGGCGACCTGCGCTTCCTCGCCGAGCGCGCCTATCCGGCGATGCGCGGTGCCGCGAGGTTCCTGCTGGACCTGCTGACGGAGGACGGCGAGGGCAACCTCGTCACCTGCCCGTCCACCTCACCCGAGCACCACTTCCGCACCGCTGACGGTTCGTTGGCAGCCGTCTCCGCCGGGTGCACCATGGACTTCTGGCTCACCTGCGAGCTCTTCGACGCGGTCGAGGAGGCGGCCGCGACCCTCGACACCGACCACGGCTTCACCGCCGAACTCGCCGCGGCCCGCAAACGGCTGCGTCCGCCCGCGCTCGCCGACGACGGACGGTTGCTGGAGTGGCGCGAGGACCTCCCGGAGGAGGACCCCGGACACCGGCATCTCTCCCTCCTCTACGGCCTCTACCCCGGCTCCGCGATCGACCCCGTCACCGACGCAACGTGGATCGAACCCGCCCGCAAGGCCCTGACCCGTCGTCTGGAGCACGGCGGAGGGGGCACGGGATGGAGCCTGGCCTGGGTGGCCGCACTGGCCGCTCGTCTCGGTGACGCGCCGCTCGCCGCACACAGCATCCACCGCTTCCTCACGACCTCGACCGCGCCCAACCTCTTCGGCCTCCACCCGCCGGACCTGTTCCAGATCGACGGCAACCTCGGCGTCAGCGCCGCCATCGCCGAGCTGCTGGTCCAGTCCCACAACGGCGTGCTGCGCCTGCTGCCGGCCCTGCCGTCGGAGTGGCCGATGGGCTCGGTCACCGGCCTGCGGGCGAGGGGCGGGGTCACCGTCGACCTCCGCTGGCGCGACGGCGCTCTGACCGGTGCCAGACTCACCACGTCCCGCCCCGACACGGTCGTGGTGGTGGCCTGCGCGCACACGAGCGAGTCGCCGCGGCTCACCCGCGACGACGGAACAGTCGTCCTCCCTGACGCGCGTCGTCCCCTCGAGACCGGCGGCGAGCTGGTCACCTTCCGCGTCGCCACTCCGGGGAGCTGGCACCTCGGCACCCTTTGAAGGTCACCCGGTGAGAAATCGAGGAACGCGGACGGCGGATCACCGAGTGGCTCCACGACTACCTCGCCCGTCGGGGTGAGGCTGTACTCGACGTGTCCGGCGGCCGAAGCCCGTCGCCGGGATCTTCGACCCGACCGATTCTCCCAGGGAGCTCGCCTTCGATGCTTCTCGACCTCTTCATCATCGGCGTGGCCATCACGTTGGGGCCCCTGCACAACACCGGATTCATCCTGATCCTCACCGCGGATCGCGGCGTACGGAAGGGCCTGGCCTTCATCCTCGCCTGGCTGGCCTGCCTGGTCGTCGTCATCGCGCTGGTCCTGCTCGGCACGGGCGGCACTCCGCCGCGGCCGCACACTGTGCCCTCGTCCGTGGCCGAGGCGGTCAAGCTGGCGATCGGCCTCGCTCTCATCTGCTTCGGCGAGTACAAGCGGCGCAAGGCCGCCGGAAAGCCGCGCACACCCCCCACGTGGTTGGGGCGTCTCCACGACGTGTCGGCCTGGACGGCAGCCGGATTCGGGATCTTCCTGCAGCCTTGGGGCATGGTGGCGGCCGCCGCCGCGATCGTCGTGGGGGCCAAGGTGTCGAGCGTCGCCTCGTATCTGGCGCTGATGGGCTTCTGCCTGCTCGCCTCGGCGAGCATTCTCGTCATGGAGTTGTGCACGGCGTTCGCGCCGGAGGCTGCCGGCCGGCAGCTCGACCGGGTGCGTGTGTGGCTGGACGATCACACCGACCAGGCCGTGGTGGTGATCTCCCTCCTGGCGGGCCTCTGGTTGGTGAGCAAGAGCATCTACCAACTCGTCACCTGAGCCGGGGGGAAGGAGGAGCGGAGGCCCCGACGGCGCGCTGTCGGCGGGCCGACACGCGGTGCCTGTGGTCAGCTGGACCCATGAGCAGCCTGCAACCGCCGAACCAGGACACGCCCGTCTTCGTCGGCGCCTACGACACGAACAGCAGTCACCGCACGGTCGTCGTCTGCCGCCTCGACGACAGCCTCACGGAGCCCCAGCAATGTCGCGCCCAACGCGACATGCACCGCTTCGTCGAGCATGAGCGGCCCGGCACGGATCTCGACGACCCCTCCCAGATCTTCTGGGAGGATCACCCCGGCAAGTGGCCGCACGAGCGCTGACCCCGTCCGGGGGAGTGTGCGTCGAAGGCCGCTGGTCTGCATGAAAGTGCAGGTCAGCGGCCTTCTGGCGTCAGCTGCCGCTCGGTGCTGTGCGGATGACCCGTTCGGGGGCGTTCATGTCGAGCAGGGTGACAGCGTCGTGTTCCGGGGTGCCCGGGGTGGTGACGTAGACGCCGAGGCGCTGGCCGGGGGTGCCTTCCAACTGCATGCCCTGGAAAGTGAGCGTGATCTCGCCGACCAGGGGGTGGTGGAAGGTCTTCGGCTTCTGGGCGTGACGGCCGCGGGTGACCTCGTAGCGGTCCCAGAGCTTGGCGAAGTCCGGGCTCTTCAGCAGGAGTTCGCCGACGAGGGCGGCGAGATCCGGGGCGTCGGGGTCGGTGCCGGCCAGGGCGCGCAGGCGGGCGACGCAGCCGCGGATCTGGGTGTCCCAGTCGCCGTAGAGGTCGCGCGCGGCGGGGTGGAGGAAGAGGTAGCGGGCGAGGTTGCGCTGCTTGGCGGGCCAGTCCGCGAGGCCGGTGTACAGCGCCAGCGCGCCGGGGTTGTGGGCGAGCAGGTCCAGGGTGCGGCTGGTGACGTAGGCCGGGTTCGGGCGCAGGCTCTCCAGCAGCAGCTTCACCTGGGGGCTGACGGTGCGGCTCGGGGCGGTCGGCGGCTGCGGGGCGTGGCGGGCGGCCCGCACCACGAGGTCCTGGAGGTGGTCACGCTCGTCCGCATCCAGCTTGAGGGCCCGGCCGAGCGCGTCGACGACGGCCAGGCTGGGGCGGGTCTCTCGGCCGCGTTCCAGGCGCGTGTAGTAGTCGATGCTGACCCCCGCCAGCGCGGCGACCTCCTCGCGGCGCAGCCCGGGGGTGCGGCGAACCCCGGCACCGGGGGTGAGCCCGACCTCGGCCGGAGTCACCTGGGTACGCCGGGCGCGCAGGAACCTGCCCAGTTCGGACCCGTCCGCCTCAGTGCCGCGCTGTGCCGTCATGCCCTCAGTGTGGCCCGTCCGCCACCCCGTCGCCCGTGCCGAGGGGAGCCCTGCCACACCCCCGCTGCGGCTCACCGGAACAGCTCGGCCTGCCTGCGGGGCCCGCTTGGGCGCAGTGTGGAGAAGGCGGGCTCATGCAGCTCACTGCGGCCCACCGAAGACCGACACATCGACGAAAGGCACTGATCGTGCGCGCAACCCTTCTCCACCAGGCCGGCGACGTCCGCGTGGCCGACGTCGCCGACCCCAAGATCCAGCGGCCCACCGACGCCGTGGTGCGCATCGTGCTGGGCTGCATCTGCGGCAGCGACCTGTGGCCCTACAAGTCGCAGCCGGTGACCGACACCCCGCGCCAGATGGGGCACGAGTTCATCGGCGTGGTCGAGGAGACCGGCACCGAGGTGCGGGACCTCAAGGCGGGTGACGTGGTGGTGGCACCGTTCACCTATTCGGACGGCACCTGCGAGTCATGTCGCGAGGGCCTGCAGACTTCCTGCGAGCACGGCGGCCCGTGGGGCGTCGGCGGCGTCGACGGCGGCCAGGGCCAGGCGACCCGCGTCCCCTACGCCGACGGCACGCTGGTCAAGCTCCCGGTGGGTGAGGACTCCGAGCTGCTGCCCGACCTGCTGACCCTCTCCGACGTGCTGTGCACCGGCTACCACGCGGCCCGAACGGCCGGAGTCCGGGCCGGTGAGACCGTCACCGTGATCGGCGACGGCGCGGTCGGCCTGTCCGCCGTCATCGCCGCGAAGCTGCTCGGCGCCGAGAGGATCGTGCTGATGGGCCGTCACACCGCGCGCACCGACCTGGGGCGCGAGTTCGGCGCCACGGACGTCGTCGCCGCGCGCGGCGAGGAGGGCGTGGCCGCCGTGCGCGAGCTGACCGGTGGCCGTGGCGCCCACCGGGTGCTGGAGTGCGTCGGGCTCAAGGATGCGCTGGTCCAGGCCGCCGGAGTGGTCCGCGACGGCGGCACCATCAGCCGTGTCGGCGCGCCGCAGTACGCGGAGGTCCCGCTCGCGTTCCCCGAGTTCCTGCGCAACATCACGCTCACCGGGGGTGTGGCGCCCGCGCGCGCCTACATCGGCGAACTGATGCCGCACATCCTGGACGGCCGGATCCGCCCCGGCCGCGTCTTCGACCGCACCGTGCCCCTGGAGCAGGTCGCGGAGGGCTACCGGCTGATGAACGACCGCGAGGCGCTGAAGGTCATCGTGCGTCCGTGACCGCGCCAAAGGTGCGACCGCACTCTCACTCGTTCGTGCGATGCGTCGGCCCCACCGTCGCCGTGCGAGCGGTCTGCCCTGGTGAACTGGCCTCCGGGGCCCGGTCTGTGTACAAACAGAGACGAGTCGGGCCGAACATGGCTGAACAGAGGGGACACCCGTGCCGCGTTACGACTACGACGTGCGAGACCCGGAGATCGAGGAGCTGCGGGCCGCGGTCGCGACCGCCCGCGCGGAGGTCGTGGACCACAGTGTCTACCGGAGGCTGAACAGCATCGAGGACGTCCGGACCTTCGCCGAGCACCACGTCTTTGCCGTCTGGGACTTCATGTCGCTGCTCAAGTCCCTGCAGCGCGAGCTGACCTGCGTCGACGTGCCGTGGGTGCCGCGCGGCACGCCGCAGAGCCGTCGCCTGATCAACGACATCGTCCTGGTGGAGGAGAGCGACGCGCTGGGCGAGGGGTTCACCAGCCACTTCGAGCTCTACCTTGCCGGGATGCGGAAGGCCGGGGCCGACGTCGGGCCCATCGAGGGCTTGCTGACCCGCCTCCGCCACGGCGAGGACGTCCGCACGGCGCTGAAGGCGGCTCAGGTTCCCACGGCCGCAGCCGACTTCGTCCACGTCACCTGGGACATCGTCGAGAACGCGCCGGTGCACCGCCGCGCCGCGGCGTTCGCCTTCGGCCGTGAGGACCTGATCCCCGAGATGTTCGACCAGATCTCCAGGATCGAGGACCAGGGCGGCCGACTGGGGCCGTTCCGCGACTACTTGGCCCGCCACATCCAGGTCGACGGCGAGGAGCACACCCCCATGGCCATGGCCATGCTCGCCGATCTGTGCGGCCACGACGGCGTGAAGTGGCGCGAGGCCGCCGAGACGGTCCGCACGGGGCTGCACGCCCGCCGCGCGTTGTGGGACGCCATCGCGGGCGCCCTCGACGCGCGCGCCTCCTTGGAGGCGGCGCGACAAGGCGTCTGACCGGCAGCCGGTGAGGTCAGGTCAGGTCAGGTCAGGTCTGCGCTGTGGGACGGATGACGATCTCGTTCACGTCGACGTCGTGCGGCTGCTCGACGGCGAATGCGATCGCGCGCGCCACCGCCTCGGCCGGGATCGCGATGCGGTCCCGCAGGCCCGAGATTTGGTCCCTGACCTCCTGGTTGGTGGACGCTTCGGCGAAGGCGGTCGCGACCATCCCGGGCGAGACGGTGGTCACCCGCACCGCGTCGCCCGCCTCCTGGCGCAGTCCCTCGCACACGGCCCGGACCGCGAACTTCGTCCCCGCGTAGACGGCCATCGACGGCGCGACGCGGTGCGCGGCCGTGGAGGCGACGGTGACGAAGTGGCCGGACCCTTGCGCCCGGAAGACGGGCAGCGCGGCGGCGATCCCGTACAGCACCCCCTTGAGGTTCACGTCCACCATCGCGTCCCACTCGTCGACGCGCAGGTCGTCCAGGGGCGAGATGGCGCCCGAACCGGCGCTGCTGACCAGCACGTCCAGGCCGCCGAACCGCTCCTGGGCGAGTGTGACCAGAGCCGCCAGGTCAGCGCGCCGGGTGACGTCCGTGCGCAGGCCCACGGCGGACCCGCCGGACGCCTCGATCCGGGCGGCGAGGTCGTCGAGCTTCTCCGTCCGGCGACCGCCGAGGACCAGGCGGGCCCCGCGTGCCGCGAGCAGCAGCGCCGTCGCCTCGCCGATCCCGCTGCCCGCGCCGGTGACCGCCACCACCTTTCCCTCGATACCGGAGGGCCTCGTGCCGGACGCCGTGCCGGACGTCGCCTCGGACGCCGCCTCGGACGCCGTGAAATCGGACGTCATCGTGTCAACTCCTGTCGTGTCAGGGCGGTCCGGCGGCCGTGGGCGCCGCCGGACCGGATCGGGTACCAGTCTGGGAAGCGGGCGGCCTGGTATACAGAGCCGGCTTGTTCTGGAACCAGGAGTGCCACCCATCATGACCAAGACCCCCGACCAGCGCCGTGAGCTGGGCGCCTTCCTGCGCAGCCGCAGGGAACGGATCACTCCGGAGCAGGTCGGGCTGCCCTGCAGCCTGCGTCGCCGCACGCCCGGGCTGCGTCGCGAGGAGTTGGCGTTGCTCGCGGGCATCAGCGCCACCTGGTACACCTACCTGGAGCAGGGGCGACCCATCCAGGTCTCCGACCAGGTGCTGGACGCGCTCGCGAAAGTGCTGCGCCTGGACCGGCACGAGCGCACCCACCTCCTCGAACTCGCCGGTCGCGCACCGGCCGTCGCGGACGACGGTCGGGTCGCGCTCGACCCGGCGGCCGCGGTGGTCCCGCTGCTCCTGCAGCCGCAGCCCGCGTACATCATCGACGGCGCCTACGACGTGCTCGGCCACAACCAGGCGGCCGCCGAGCTGTTTCCCTTCCTGCGCTCCCACGGCGACCGGCCGGCGAACTTCGCCCGCTGGGTCTTCCTCGACCCGGAGGCCCGGCACGTGGTGGTGGACTGGGAACGGGAGGCGTCCGGCCTGCTCGCCCGCTTGCGGCAGTTGGCCGGGCGCCGTCCGCAGGACCCCCGCTACCCCGAGCTGATCGGGGACCTGGTCGCACGCAGTCCCGAGGCACAAGCCTGGTGGCCTCGCCACGACGTCCAGGACCGGCAGGGCGGACGCAAGCGGTTGCGGCGTCAGGGCGCGGGGGTGACCACCTTCTCCTACAGCGCCTTCCATCTGGCGGAGCAGCCGGAACACACCCTGGTCGTCTACGTCGACGAGGCGTCGGTGCCGCAGTCGGAGTGGTGTCAGGGCAGGTCGAAACCGAGCGAGGCGAGGGCCTCCTCGGCCGCCTGCTGATCCTGCTCGTAGGTCCCGCCGGATATGCCGAGGCCCCCGATGCAGCGGCCGTTCTCGATGACCGGGTATCCGCCGCCGACCGCCGTCAGGCGCGGGTGGCCGGACAGCGGCGCGATCCGCGGGTCGGCCAGGTAGGCGTTCCAGGCGTGGGTGTTGATGCGGAAGGCGGCGGCGGTCCAGGCCTTGTCCACGGCCACCTCGGCGGTGAGGAAGGGCGCGTCGTCGGCGCGGTCGAACGCCTTGAGGTGGCCGCCGTGGTCGGTGACGGCGACCGCCGCGTCGAAGCCGAGGTGTGCGGCGGCCGTGTGCACCGCCGTGATCAGCGCCGCCGCGGCCATCTTGGTGATCGAGGCAGCGGGGGACGACAAGGGAAGAGCGTCGGCGTTCATGCTTAAGAATCCTTGGTGCGAGGGTCAGTTGGCGGTGGTCAGGACGAGCTTGCCGCGGGTGCGGCCGGCCTCGCCGCGGGCGTGGGCCGCGCCGGCCTGGTCCAGCGGGAAGGTCTGCTCCACCTCGACGGCGACCTCGCCGGCGTCGATCAGCCCCGCGATCGTCGTCAGCGCGGCCCCGTCCGGCTCGACCAGGAAAGGGGTGACCCGGACGCCTGCGGCCTCGGCGGCCTGGGCCAGTTCGGGTGAGACGCCCTCCGGGACCGCGACGAGCAGTCCGCCCGGTCGCAGGACCTTCAGCGAGCGGGTGCTGCTGCCGTCGTGGGTGTCGCCGACCAGCTCGATGACGACGTCGACGTCGCGGATGACGTCCTCGAAGCGGGTGGTGCTGTAGTCGACCGTCTCGTCCGCGCCCAGTTCCTTGAGCCAGGGGTGGCGGGCGGCGCTGGCCGTGGCGACGACGTGCGCGCCCAGGTGGCGGGCGAACTGGACGGCGAAGTGGCCCACCCCGCCTGCGGCGGCGGTGATCAGGACGCGCTGTCCGCGCTGCACCTGGGCGGTGTCGACCACGGCCTGCCAGGCGGTCAGCGCCGCCAGCGGCACAGCGGCGGCGTGCACGTGGTCGACCGAGGCCGGCTTGCGGGCGAACTGCCGTGCGGGCGCGGCGACGTACTCGGCGTAGCCACCAGCGGAGCGCGGGAACCACGGCATCCCGTAGACCTCGTCGCCGACCGCGAGCGTGGTGACGCCGAAGCCGACCGCCTCGACCACGCCGGAGACGTCCCAGCCGAGCACGAAGGGCGGCTGCCCCAGCACCCCGGCCATGCCGCTACCGGCCCGGGTCTTCCAGTCCACCGGGTTCACCCCGGCGGCGTGCACGCGCACCAGCACCTCCGTCGGCAGCGGCTTCGGCCGGGCCACCTCCTTCAGGCGGAGCACCTCGGGACCCCCGAAGGCGTCCTGGACCACCGCGCGCATGGTCGCCGGGTTGGTGTCGTCTGTTGCTGCTGCGGACATGGCTCATCCCTCGTTCTCGCGTGAATCGCGTGATGCGGAAGGCCGTTCGGCACTTGTGCGCCGCGGCCTCCGCGCTGACGGGAATGACGCTAGGTCCGTGGGTGTAGTTACCTGCAAGGGGAGCTACTTCCCGATGGGAAGCATCCAGGTGAGGAGCGCAAGAAATGGTGACCAGCTGCCCGAGCGGCCAGCACTCGCACCACGACGTCTACGCCGCGCAGTGCCCGTGCAGGCCCCTGCTCGACCTGCTGGCCAACAAGTGGTCCGCCCTGGCCGTGGGCGCGCTGGAGGAGGGTCCGCAGCGGTTCGGCGCGCTCCAGCGCCGACTGCAGGGGGTCAGCCCCAAGGTGCTGACCGCCACCCTGCGTCGGATGGAGGACTTCGGCCTGATCGACCGCACGGTCTACCCGGCCGTTCCGCTGCACGTCGAGTACTCGCTCACCGCGCTCGGCAAGAGCGCCGCCGTGCCGCTCAACCTGCTGCGGAGCTGGGTGGAGGAGAACCTCGACAGCGTCGGAGCGGTGGGCGGCGCGGAAGGGTGATGCAGCAAGCCGGGCGCCTACCGTCGGCGGTTGGCCGCGGTGAGCGCCGTGGTCCCGAACTCCCACATGTTGTCGGCCACGTTGACGGTGACCCCAGGGGGCACGATCTCGTCGATGCGGTCGAGCACGTCGTCGGAGAGGACGATGCCGTCGGCGGCCAGGTAGCCCTCCAGATGCTCCATGGTGCGCGGACCGATGATCGTGGCGGTGACGGCGGGGTGGCGGACGGCGAACGCGACCGCCAGCTGAACGAGCGTCAGCCCCGCCTCGTCCGCGAGCGCGCCGAGCGCGTCGGCGGCGTCCAGCTTGGCCGCGTTCGAGGCGGCCGCGGTGTCGTAGCGTCCCGCGAACCGTTGCCTGCGCGCGACGGAGCCGGGCCCGCCGATCTCCCGGCCCTTGCGGTAGCTGCCCGACAGCCAGCCGCCTGCCAGCGGACTGTAGGCCAGCACGCCCATGCCGTGCCGCCGACAGGTCGGCAGCACGTCGTACTCGATCGCGCGGGTCAGCAGGGAGTACGGGGGCTGTTCGGTGCGGAACCGTCCATGGCCGCGGCGGTCGGCGACCCACTGGGCCTCGACGATCTGCGAGGCGGGGACCTTCGACGCGCCGAAGGAGCGGATCTTGCCCGCCCGCACGAGGTCGGTCAGGGCGCCCAGGGTCTCGTCGATGTCGGTGTCCGGGTCGGGGACGCCGACCTGGTAGAGGTCGATCCAGTCGGTGCCGAGCCGCCGCAGCGAGCCTTCGACGCCTTCGGTGATCCAGCGGCGTGACGCGCCACGGTGGTTGGGCTTCTCGTCGAAGGGCGGGCCGAACTTGACCGCGAGCACCACGTCGTCACGCCGTCCGCCCGCCAGCGCCTTGCCGACGATCTGCTCCGACTCACCGGCGGAGTAGCCGTCGGCGGTGTCGATGACGTTGATCCCGGCGTCCAGCGCCCGGTGGATGATCCGGACCGCGTCGTCGTGGTGGGGGTTTCCGAAGGCGCCGAACATCATGGCGCCGAGGCACATCTGACTGACCGAGACGCCGGTGCGTCCCAAAGGCCGGTATTCCATGTCGGTTCTCCTCTCAGGTGCCGCAGCTCAAGCGCCGCAGCTCAGGTGCCGCAGATGCAGCGATGCGGCTTCACTTGGAGTCCACGCGGCCGATCGCGGCGGCGCCTCGTGCCGCCTCGGCGCGGGCCGCCGCGAAGGCGGACGCGTCGACGCCGAGGGCGGTGCGCAGGTAGGCGGTGGTGAGCAGTCGGACGAGCGCCACGCGCTCGGGGCTCTCGTCCGTCGTCTCGGTGGAGTGGTAGCCGGAGATCCCGCCCAGCGAGTGCTCGGCGCCGAACAGGGTGAGCAGGCTCTCGGCTCCCGGGCTGAGCGCGTAGGCGTCGGTGAACCACTCGGGCCCCCGGACGCTCAGCGCGGACTGGTCCTTGTCACCGGCGACCACCAGGGCCGAGGTGCTCATCCCCGCGAAGCCCGGGTGCATGAAGGGGAAGTGCTCGGCGGCGAAAGGTGTCAGGTCGTCACCGCCCGTTCCCGGCACGGCGAGCAGCACCCCGGCCGTGATCCGCGGGTCGGACAGGTCCGTGTCCGGGCCGCCGTCGGGGTCCAGGACCCGTGCGCCCAGCAGCATGCTCGCCGTCTGGGCGCCCCACGAGTGCCCGGCGACGGCGACACGGTCGCGGTCCACCCGTCCCGCGAGGCCCGGGACGGCGGCCTCGACGAGGTCGAGCTGGTCGACGACGCGTACCAGGTCCTCGACCCGCAGGCGCCAGATCCGCGGTTGACGCGGGTCGTCGGGCGCGAGGCCCAGGGACCGCGAGTCGAGGTGGGTGGGTTGGACCACCACGAAGCCGTGCGCGGCCCAGAAGTCGACCAGCGGGGCGTAGCTGTCCGAGGACTGGCCGAATCCGTGCGAGAAGACGAGGACGGGGAGTCGGTCCCCGACCAGCGGGGCTGAGACCCGCACCCGCAGGTCCTCGCCGCGGCCCGGGGCCGCCAGCACCACGGGGTGGACGGAGACGACGGGGGCGGCTGGGCCGACGGTTGCGGTGGGGCTGTCCATGGGTGCTCCTTGGGAGGGGGACGTCGTCGAGCGACGGCATCGAGGGACGGCGAAGTCGGGGCAGGACGAAGCTCGGACGGAACGCGAGCGGGTGAGAGAGGGAGACGTGACTGACGGGTGGCTACGTTCGGCCTGGTCCCGTGGTGGCCCGTCTGGCATCCTGGTGAGCGGATCAGCGTTCCGGTTAAACCATACGGAACGGTGTTCCGGTTGGCAAGGCATACGACGAGTGGAGGCAGTGGCGCAGTGGTCGACACCGGCAGCGGATCAGTACCGGCGGCTCCCCGGAAGCGCGCCGACGCGCGGCGCAACGAGCAGACCCTGCTGGACGCCGCGGCCGCGGCGTTCGTGGCCTCCGGCGTCGACGCGCCGGTGCGTGACATCGCGGCCCGGGCGGGCGTCGGTGTCGCCACCATCTACCGCCACTTCCCGACGCGGGCCGATCTCGTCGTCGCCGTCTACCGTCACCAGGTCGAGGCATGCGCGGAGGCCGGACCGGCGCTGCTGGCGAGCGCTCGGTCCGCGTACGCCGCGTTGGCGGAGTGGATCGACCTCTTCGTCGACTTCCTGGTCACCAAGCACGGCCTCGCCGCGGCGTTGCACTCCGACGACGAGGCGTTCGCGGGCCTGCACGCGTACTTCATCGACCGGCTGGTCCCCGTCTGCGCCGAGCTGCTCGACGCCGCCGTGGCGGCGGGCGAGGTCCGCTCCGGCATCGAGGCGCTCGAACTGATGCACGGCGTCGGCAACCTCTGCATCGGTGCAGGCAAGGACTCCGGGTACGACCCCCGCCGCCTGATCGACCTGCTCCTCGGCGGTCTGTGTCCCCGGTAGGGCGGTCGAAGGGCAAACCTGCTGCCGGCTCTTGCGCTCCGCGCCTGACCGTGTGTTAGCGTCGATGACGGACGTACGAAAGTCACGGTCCGGTAGGTAGTCCGGATGGCGGTCGTCCGCTCGTACGGTGCCCGTTGCGGCACGTCCGGTGCGTCCCTTTTCGTTTCATGTCGAGAAGGGACACGACTGTGTCGGATCTGCATGTCGTCATCGCCGGGGGGCGGGCTGGGTGGCCTGGCCCTCGCACAGGGGCTTCGCCGGGCGGGGATCAGCGCCTCGGTCCACGAGAAGGACCCCGACCCCGAGTTCCGCATCCAGGGCTACCGCATCCGGATCAACCCCGACGGCATCACCGCGCTCCAGGCGCTGCTGACGCCGCAGGCCTTCGCGCTGTTCGCGGCCACCGCCGGGACGCCGGGGCCGCGTATGGACACCTTCGACCAGCGGCTGGACCTGCTGCACGCCCAGGAGCTCCCGCTCGTCCCCGGTCTGCCCGGGGGCGGGAACCTGGCCGTCAACCGTCGGATGCTGCGTCAGATCCTGTTGTCTGGGCTGGAGAAGACCGTCCACTACGGCACCCGGCTCACGCACTACGACGTCGACCCGTCGGGTTCGGTGACGGCGCACTTCGCGGACGGCACCAGCGCCACCGGCGACGTCCTGGTCGGCGCGGACGGCGTCAACTCGGCGGTCCGCGGCCAGTACCTGCCGCAGGCACAGGTCGTCGACGCCGGGCTGCGACTGATCTACGGCAAGGTCCCGTTCGCGGACGAGGCGGCCCGCGCGCTGCTCCCGCCCGAGCTGCTCGGCCTGTGGACCACCGTCGTCGGCCCGGAGCGGCGCTTCGTCGGGCTGGCTCCCGTGCGGTACCGCGAGCCGATCCACGAGGCGGCGGCCCGGCTTGCTCCCGGCACCGAGCTGAGCGCGGACCGCGACTACCTGGCGTGCGTGTTCGGCGCCCGGCGAGAGCAGTTCCCTTGCAGCGACGCCGAGTTGTTCGCCCTGGGCGGCGTCGGGTTGCGCGCGCTGACGCTGTCGCTGGTGGAGGGCTGGCACCCCCGTCTGGTCGAGGCGGTGTCGCGGCAGGATCCCGACTCGCTCTTCCCGGTGTCGGTGCGCACGAGCGTGCCCGTGGCGGCGTGGGAGACCACGGCGGTCACCCTGCTCGGCGACGCCGTCCACGTCATGAGCCCGGCGATCGGCGTCGGCGCGAACACCGCGCTGCGTGACGCACGGGTCCTGACCGACCGCCTCGTCGAGGCCGCCGCCGGACGCCCGCTCGCGCAGGCCCTGCACGCCTACGAGGCGGAGATGCGCGCGTACGGCTTCGACGCGGTACGCGAATCGGCCGAACGCGGCCACCGCCTGGTGGGCCAGGACCCGCTCCCCGCAGCACAGGCGTAGGCACCGACCGTCCGCGTGCGCGACCCCGGCCTCACCGCCATGGCCTGGTTCATTGACCCGGCGATCCGTCTGCGCCGTCGTCCGCGTCGAGGAGCCGGGCGACCAGCTCGGCGAGCCGCCCGAGGTCCTCCTGCGGGAGGGTCCGCATCGCTGCGGGCGGGCGCAGCAGGATGGCGTCGGCGGTTGCAATGGCGTCGTGTCCGGCGGCGGTGAGCGTGACCAGTTTGCGGCGTCGGTCGTCGGGGTGCGGTCGGCGCTCCACCAGGCCGTGGGCCTCCAGCTTGTCGACGACGAGGGTGGCGTAGGGGGCGTCGAGGCCGTTGGCCTGCGCGAGTTGACGCAGCGTCAGCGGCCCTTCGCGCAGCTGGAAGAGGAACTTGCCCCGGCCCCCGCCGAGGCGGAACCCGAGCGCATCGGCCAGTTCGCCCCGGCGGCTGTGCGCCTCGACGAACCGCTGCATCAGAGCCCAGGCCTGCTGCGCGGGGTCGGCGGGTGGTCCCGCTTCGCCTGCTCTCGGTGGGTTCACCACGGCACCGTCCGGCCGAGGTAGTCGACGTAGTGCAGACCCGGCCGCCCGTGCAGCCCGTCGAGCGTCCGGACGACGCCCGGGATGCTCTCGTCGATGCCCAGCCGCGCGCCCGGACCGCCCATGTCGGTACGCACCCAGCCCGGAGCCATCAGCACCAGGGGGCGGGCCTCGCCGTGGTGGCGTGCCGCGTAGCTGCGCATGAAGGTGTTGAGGGCGGCCTTGCTGCCCCGGTAGACCTCGTGTCCGCCGTGCTCGTTGTTGGCCACACTGCCCTGGCCCGAGGACATCACCGCGATCGTCCCCTCGGGGGTGACCCGGTCCTGGAGGGCCTCGACGACGCGCAGCGGGCTCAGCGCGTTGGTGACCATGACCCGGACGAACTCCTCGTTCGACGTCTCGGCGACCGTGCCCTCGGGCTGGTTGGTGACACCGGCGTTGACGAAGAGCAGGTCGAACGTCCGGTCCGCGAGGCGTGCCTGAAGCGCCGCGATCTGCGCGGGCTCGGTGACGTCGACGGTCTCGATCTCGACCTGTCCGGGGTGGGCCTCGGCGAGCTCGTGCAGACCCGTCCGGCCCGACCCGCGCACGGTGCCCACGACCTGTCGGCCGCCCCGCGCCCACTCGCGGGCCAGCGCGAGGCCGAGCCCGCGCGACGCGCCGATCAGCAGCACCCGCCTGCCTGGGGCCGGGGCCGGCGTGGCGGGACCCTCCGAATTAGTTGTAGTCATAGCAATGATTGTGCGTCGTATAACTAATTCGGTCAAGGGTGGACCTGTCGTGCCGCGTCGCGTAGGGTCATATTGAAGGTGACTTCAATGATGCAGGCGGCTTCAATTGGGTGATGTCCGGGATGGCGAAGGGATGGCATGGTGCAGAGGCAGACATGGTTCATCACGGGTTCCTCGCGCGGCCTCGGCCGTGCGCTGGTCAGGGCCGCCCTGGAGGCGGGTGACCGCGTGGTCGGGACGGCGCGCCGTCCGGAGCAGCTGGCGGAGTTCGCCGAGTCCCATGGCGAGCGACTGCTCGCCCTGGCCCTGGATGTGACGGACACGCGCGCGGTGCATGCCGCGGTGGCGGATGCGGTCGGGCACTTCGGCAGGATCGACGTCGTCGTCAACAACGCCGGCTACCTGAACGTCGCCCCCATCGAGACCGGCGACGACGAGGACTTCCGCGCCCAGTTCGAGACCAACTTCTGGGGCGTCTACAACGTGTCGAAGGCGGTGATCCCGCAGCTGCGCGCCCAGGGCGGCGGTGTCGTCGTGCAGTTCTCCTCGGCGCGCGGGCGCGTCGGCGGAGTCCCGGGCGTGGCCAGTTACCAGGCGGCCAAGTTCGCCGTCGACGGGTTCAGTCGGGCGCTCGCCGCGGAGACCGCGCCCTTCGGCGTCAAAGTGCTGACGGTCGAGCCGAGTTACTTCGCGACCGACGCGACAGGATCGTCGATGACGGTCCATCGCATCCCGTCGGAGTACGAACCCACCATCGGCGCGATGCTGGAGCGCGGGGGCGGCACGCCGCCGGTCGGCGACCCCGTGCGGGCGGCGGAGATCGTCGTACGGGTCGTCAAACGTGAGCACCTGCCCACGCACCTGCTCCTCGGTGTCAACGCCGTGGAGATGTCGCTCGACTACTCGCGGCGGCAGATCGAGGAGGCGACGACATGGGAGCAGGTCAGCCGGTCCGCCGGTGTCTCCGAGCCGTACCCGGTCGCACTTCCATCCGACAGCGCGGACAGCGCGGACAGCGTGGACGACCCGGGCGACGCCGACGGCGACGAAGCAGTCGAACTCAGCCCCAGGGACCACGTGCGGGCACAGACGCAGCAGATCCTGGCGTCCGGCACCACGGAGGGCATGGAGATGCTCGGGTCACCGGTGGTGCTGCTGACGCTGCGCGGGGCCAAGTCCGGAAAGCTGCGCTACACCGTGGTGATGCGGGTGGAGCACGAGGGCAGGTACGCGGTGATCGCCTCGCGGCAGGGCGCTCAGGACCACCCGACCTGGTACTACAACATCAAGGCGCACCCCGAGATCCGGCTCCAGGACGGAACGGTCACCGGGTCCTTCGTCGCGCGTGAGGCCGAAGGCGCGGAGCGGGCTGAGTGGTGGCAGCGGGCGGAGCGGGCCTTCCCGTCCTACCGGGAGTACCGGGGGCGGACCGACAGGCACATCCCGCTGTTCGTGCTCGACCCGAAGTGACCGGACGGCTCAGGTACCATCGCGCCGTGCCCAGCAACAGCGACCGTGACCAGGAACGTTCTGCGGAGGTCGAGTTCGGCCTCACGCTCCGGCGCGCACAACATGTGCTCGCCCAGCGGCTCGACGAGGCGTTGCGACCGTCCGGCCTCAACCTGGGCCTGTGGGCGGTGCTGCGGGAGACCGCGGGGCAGCCGGGGGCCTCGGCCTCCGAGCTGGCCAGGGCCACGTTCCACACCCCGCAGACGCTCAGCGGGTTGCTGCAGCGACTCGACGACCGAGGGCTCGTCGAGCGCAGTTCGGGGCGCGGCAGGATCGTGGACAACCATGTGACCGACGAGGGCCACCGTGCCCTCGCGGCCGTCACGCCCCGCGCCGAGGCGGTCATCGCGGACGCCCTCGCGGCGTTCGACCCGCAGGACCGCGCGGTGTTCCATCGCCTGCTGACCGAATTCGCCGACGCCCTGACGCGTCAGTAGCCGCTGGTCCGGGTCCGTGCCGCACCGCTCGCCCGCGACAAATCGGGCGACGGCGCCGGGCGTCCCGGCCACAATGGGCGGCATGGCGGACGTCGAGGACGGGCACGAGGACGAGGTCGAGGTCGTGGTCGCCCACAACGAGCGCGCGACCCTGCGCGTCGGCGACGTGTTTCTCAAGGTCGACGCGGATCAGCGTCGTACCGACGTCGAGGTGGAGGCGATGGCCGTCGCGCCGGTCCCGACGCCGCGGGTCCTGTGGCGGAAGCCGCCCGTGCTCGCGCTCGCCGCCCTGCCGGGCACGGCGCTCGCGCGCCTCGGTGAGCCGTCGACCGCGTCGCCGGCGGCGTGGGCCGCGGCGGGCGCCGCCGTCCGGAGGCTGCACGACGCACCGCTGCCGCCATGGCCCGGCCGGAGCGTCGACGAGCTCGCGTCGGCGCTCGACGCCGAATGTGCCTGGCTCGTAGCGAACGACGTCCTTCCCACCGACCTGGTGACGCGCAACCGCCGGATCGCCGAGGCCGCGCTGCGGCCGTGGACGCCGGTGTTCACGCACGGCGACCTGCAGTGCGCCCACGTGTTCGTCGCCGGGGACGAGGTCACCGGCGTGATCGACTGGTCCGAGGCGGGCCGGGGTGACGCCCTGTTCGACCTCGCCATCCTGACGCTCGGTCACGAGGAGCACCTCGACGACGTCGTCGCCGGGTACGGCAGCGACGTCGACCTCGATCTCGACGTGATCCGCGCGTGGTGGTCGCTGCGCAGCCTGCTGGCGGTCCGCTGGCTGGCCGAGCACGGCTTCGACCCCTCCTCGCCGGGCTGCGAGGTCGACGTGCTCAGATCCCGGATGTGAACCGTTCAGGCGGCGGCTCAGTTCCGGGCGCCGCGCAGCGGGGTGACCACCGGGCGGCCGTCGGGGTCGGTCGTGACCGAGACGCGCGCGGCGTAGACGCGGGCGATCGCGTCCTGGGTGACGACCTCGGCGGGCGCTCCGGCCGACTCGACGCGGCCCTGGTGGAGCAGGACCAGCCGGTCCGCGTACTGGGCCGCGGTGGTCAGGTCGTGCAGGGTGGTGACCACGGTCAGGTCCTGGGTGCGGCGCAGGTCGTCGACGAGGTCGAGAACGTGCTGCTGGTGGCCGAGGTCGAGCGCGGAGGTCGGCTCGTCGAGCAGCAGCAGCCGGGGTTCCTGGGCCAGGGCACGGGCCAGCGCCGCGCGTTGGCGCTCGCCGCCGGAGAGCTGGGCGAGGCGGCGGTCGGCGTAGTCGCCGAGGTCGAGTGCCGTGAGCGTGCGCCGCACGGCCTCGCGGTCGCGCTCGCCGGGACCGGCCAGGTAGCCGAGGTGGGGCGTGCGGCCCAGCAGCACGTACTCCTGGACCGTCATGTCCGGTGGCAGCAGCGGGTTCTGCGCCACATAGCCGATCAGCCGGGCCCGCTCGCGGGCGCGCAGGTGTCCGACGGGGGAGCCGTCGATCCGGACGTCGCCGCGATGGGGGAGCAGCCCGGCGACGGCGCGCAGCAGGGTCGACTTGCCCGCGCCGTTGGGGCCGATCAGCGCCAGCCAGCCGCCCTGGGCGACGGCGCAGGAGACGTCGCGGACGATCGGGGTCCGGTCCAGGTCGACGGCGACGCCGCTCACCTCCAGCCCGAGGGCGCGGTCGGTCATGTGCGCACCGACCGGGTGGAGCGCAGGATCCAGACGAACGCGGGCGAGCCGATCAGCGCGGTGACGACGCCGATGGGCAGCTCGGCCGGGGAGACGACGGTGCGGGCCACGGTGTCGGCGAGGACCAGGAAACCGGCGCCGAAGAGCATCGACAGCGGCAGGACCAGCCGGTAGGAGGTGCCCGCCAGTCTGCGCACCGCGTGCGGGACGACGATCCCGACGAAGCCGATCAGCCCGCTGACCGCGACGGCGCTCGCGGCGGCCAGCGCGCACGCGGCCACCACGACCAGCCGGATCCGGCCCGGCCGGAGGCCCAGCGAGCGGGCCTCCTCGTCGCCGACGGACAGCACGTCGAGATGGCGGCCGTGCAGCAGCACGGCGGCGGTGGAGACCGCCAGGTACGGCAGGATCTGCGTCACCTGGCTCCAGGTGGCGGCGGACAGCGAGCCGAGCAGCCACGAGTAGACCTGCTGGATGTCCTGGCTGGACCGCTGCAGCACGTACGTCTGCACGGCCGTCAGGAACATCGAGACCGCGAGCCCGGCGAGCAGCAGCGTCGAGGTCCCCGGTCTGCCGGTGACGCCCGCCAGATAGGCGAGGGCGACGCCCGCCAGCGAGCCGACGAATGCCGCCACCGGCACGGTGGCCGCGTCCGCGCCGCCCAGCGCGACGATGGCGACCGTCGCCCCGAGGCCCGCCCCGGCCGACGCGCCCAGCAGGGACGAGTCGACCAGGGGATTGCGGAAGACGCCCTGGTAGCCCGCGCCCGCGAGCGCGAGCGCACCGCCGACCAGGGCCCCCAGCACCACGCGCGGCAGCCGGATCTGGAACAGCACCGCCCGGTCCAACGCGCTGAGCTGCTGCGGCAGATGGACCAGCGGCAGCCGGTCGAGCAGCGCGGCGACCGTCGCCAGCGGGTTGAGGTCCGCCGCACCGGCCATGGCACCCACGAGCACCGCGGCGGCCAGGAAGACCACCGCGATGCCGTAGGCGCGCAGGGTGCGCGGGCGCTGTCCGTCCCGTGTCACTGCCCGCCCCTTCGCGCGGCCTGATGCCCCGTCGCCTGATGCTGCGTCACCTGATGTCCCGTCACCTGATGTTCACTATCCGCCGTGCGTCACTTGGCGGGGGCCTTCTCGACGGCCTGCGCGATCTGGGCGACCAGCTGCGGCAGACGCGGACCCCAGCGGGAGGCGATGTCGTCGTTCAGCCCGACGATCTGGTCCTTCTTGACGGCCGGGATGCCGGACCAGCCGGGCCGGGACGCGACGATCGCCGGGGTCTGCCCGCCGTCGGTGGACTGGTTGTTGGTGAGGAAGATCAGCTGCGGCTGGGCCGAGACGATGTACTCGGCGGACAGCTGCGGGTAGCCGCCGTCCGAGGCCTTGTCCGCCTTGTCGGCGATGTTCTTCAGGCCGAACAGCGAGGCGATCTGCCCGGCGAAGGTGGCCGAGGTCGCCGAGTAGTACGGGTTGGCGCTGACCTCCCAGTAGTAGCTGAGGTTCGGGTGGTGGGCACCGGCCGCCTTGACCGAGGCGGCGATGGACGCCTTCATGGTGGTGACGGTCTGCGTCGCCTGGGCGGCGTGGCCGGTGGCCTGGCCGATCGCGTCGATCTGCGTGTAGACGTCGTTGATCGTCGCCGCCGCGGGCTCGATCAGGACCGGGACGCCCAGCTTGGTCAGCCCGGCGACCAGACCGCCGGCGTCCTGGGAGGTGATGACCAGGTCCGGGTTGTACTTGGCGATGGCCTCGATGTTCGGGGTCAGCCCGCTGAGGCTCGTAGTCGGCACACCCGACGGGTAGTTCGAGTCGGAGTCCGCCGCGACGACCTGCTTGCCCGCACCCACCGCGTACAGGTCCTCGGTCGCGGTCGGCGACAGCGAGACGATGTGGTGCGGCTGGGACGCGAGCGTCACCTTGCCGTTGGCGCCGCTCACCGTGACCGGGTACGCCGCGGCGGCCGTCGACGCGCCCGCCGAGGACGAGGACGAGGAGTCGGCGGAGCTGGAGGAGCCGGATCCCGTGGAGCTGCAACCGGCGACGACGGCCACGGCCGCGAGCGCGGCGGTCGCCGTCGAGACGGCGCGGACGATCCGGGTGTGTCGGGCGGGCCGGGGCCGGACGGACGAGTGAGCCATGGTGGTGCTTCCTCCCGAGGGACGGGAAGAAGCCAATCCGTCGACGAGCGGCGCAGGACGCGCGCCGACAGAAACGGACCGCCCCTTCCCACGAGGGCCGATGTCGTAGCGCGGCAGGAGGCGACCTGGCTCAAGCCGCACGGAAGACGGCCCTCACAGTTGCGGGACAGCGCCGGAATGACCCGCTTCGCGGGCTTCACCGGCTTCGCTGCCTGGCACGCTGCCGGAAACCTGCATGGCTGCGCAGATTTTTTGGCTCAGGCAGGTTAGCACTGCGTGGAATTCCCCGGCCGGGCACCCCCGTGGCGGAGCGGCGTACCAGCCGCATCGGCGGGAGAATCGACCGGTGCGGAGCCGGTGCGGGACCGGCCGGAGAGGGAGCCCATGGGGATGCAGGGCACGCAGGGGTACGGGCAGTCGTCGTGGGCGCCGATGGCGGTGCCCGCGTTCCGCCTGCTGTGGCTGGCCCAGATGGTGTCGAACATCGGCACCTGGATGCAGACCGTGGGAGCCCAGTGGATGCTGGTGCACCAGCCCAACGCGGCGCTGCTCACCTCGGCGGTGCAGGCGGCCAGCCTGCTGCCGGTGCTGTTCGTCTCGCTGCCCGCGGGCGTGCTCGCGGACCTGCTGGACCGCCGGCACATCCTGCTGGCGCTGTCGGTGGCCATGGCGGTGCTCGCCGGGGTGCTCGCCGGGCTGACGGGGGCGGGGCTCGCCACCCCCACGGTCCTGTTGCTGATCACGTTCCTGATGGGCTGCGGCCAGGCGTTGACGAACCCCGCCTGGCAGGCGATCCAGCCGGAGCTGGTCCCGCGCGACCTGATCCCGCAGGCCGCGTCGCTCAACAGCCTCAACGTCAACGTCGCGCGGGCCGTCGGCCCGGCGCTGGCGGGCCTGCTGGTCGCGGTCTCCGGCCCGGCCACGGTGTTCACGGTGAACGCCGTCAGCTTCGTCGTCGTCGCGCTGGCGGTCTACGCCTGGCACCGTCCCCCGCAGAGCCTGCGCGGCAGTGAGGCGCCGGTCCCCGCACTGCACGCCGGAGTTCGCTATGTGCGGCACGCGCCGGGCGTGCGGCGGATCCTGGTGCGTTCCGCGCTGTTCGTGCTGCCCGCCTCGGCGCTGTGGGCGCTGCTGCCGGTGACGGCGGGCCGGAGCCTGCACCTGGGATCGGGAGGGTACGGGCTGCTGCTCGGGGCCCTGGGCGTCGGAGCGATCGTCGGCGCCCTGACGATCAAACGGCTCCGGGCGGCCCTGTCGGAGAACGTCCTGCTGGCGCTGGGCGGCGTCGTGTTCGCCGGTGGCACCGTCGCCACCGCCACCCTGCACAGCCTGACCGCCCTGGCCCTCGTGCTCCTGCCCACCGGTGCGGCCTGGCTGGTCAACCTGTCGACCTTCAACACCGAACTGCAACTGAGGCTGCCCGCATGGGTCAGGGCCCGCGGGCTCGCCGTCTATCTCATCGTCTTCATGGGCGGCCAGGGCATCGGCTCGCTGGTCTGGGGCGCTGTGGCCGGGGCCGCCGGGCTGACCCAGGCGCTGCTCGCCGCCGCCGGGCTGCTGGTGGCGACCACCGTGACGCTGCTGTGGTGGCCGGTCATCCACCCCACCGCCCCGCTCGACCGCTCGGTCGTGTCCACCTGGCCCGAGCCGGCCCTGGTGCTCGACGCCGTCCCCGACGACACGCCGGTGCTGGTCCTGATCGACTACACCGTCGCCCCCGGGGACGTCGACGCCTTCGTCGCCGCGATGCGCCCGGTGGAGCAGTCCCGCAGGCGTACCGGCGCCGTGAGTTGGGAGCTGTACCGCGACAGCGCGGTGCCCGAGCACTTCACCGAGGCCTTCCAGGTCGCCTCCTGGTCCGAGCACCTGTTGCAGCACTCCAGCCGCACCACCGGATACGACGAGGGTCTCCTTCAGGACGTGCGCTCCCTCGCGCAGGGCGCGCCGACGGTCCGTCACCTGCTGCCCTCCGCGAGCCGGTCCTCAGCCGAGGGCGCGGTCGAGGTTGAAGGCGGCGCTGATCAGTGAGAGGTGGGTGAACGCCTGGGGGAAGTTGCCGCGTTGCTCCCCGGTGCGGCCGATCTCCTCGGCGTAGAGGCCGACGTGGTTGGCGTAGGTGAGCATCTTCTCGAAGGCCAGCCGGGCCTCCTCCAGCCGCCCGGCGCGGGTGAGCGCCTCCACGTACCAGAACGAGCAGATCGAGAAGGTGCCCTCGGCACCGCGCACGCCGTCGGGGCTGGCCTCCGGGTCGTAGCGGTAGACCAGCGAGTCGGAGACCAGAGTCGCCGTCAGCGCGTCCAGGGTGGAGAGCCACTTGGGGTCGGTGGGCGAGATGAACTTGGCCATCGGCATCATCAGCACGGAGGCGTCCAGGACGTCGCCGCCCAGCGCCTGGACGAACGTCCCACGCTCGGCGGACCAGCCCTGGCGCATGATCTGCCGGTAGATGTCGTCCCGGCTCCGCTGCCAGCGGACGAGATCGGCGGGCAGGCCGCGCCGGTTGGCCATCCTGACGGCCCGTTCGATCGCCACCCAGCACATCAGCCGCGAGTAGACGTAGTTCCTCCGGCCGCCCCGGGTCTCCCAGATGCCCTCGTCGGGCTGGTCCCAGTGGGCGCAGAGCCAGTCCACCACGGCGCAGACCTCGTCCCAGCGGTCGCTGCTGATGGGCTGTCCCCACTTGTCGTAGAGGTAGACCGAGTCGATCAGCGCTCCGTAGATGTCCAGTTGGAGCTGGGTGGTGGCGGCGTTGCCGATCCGGACCGGGGCGGAGCCCAGATGGCCCTCCAGGTGCGGCAGTTCGATCTCGGGCAGGTCGCAGCGCCCGTCGATGCCGTACATGATCTGCAGCGGACCGGTGGGGCCGGCTCCGCGCATGATGCCGCGCTCGGACAGGAAGCCCATGAACGCCTCGGCCTCCGAGGTGAAGCCCAGCCGGAGCATGGCGTAGACGCAGAAGGCGGCGTCGCGGACCCACACGTAGCGGTAGTCCCAGTTGCGTTCACCGCCGACCTGCTCCGGCAGGCTGGTCGTCGGGGCGGCCACGATCGCGCCGGTCGGCGCGTAGGTGAGCAGCTTCAGCACCAGCGCCGACCGGTGCACCATCTCGCGCCACCGGCCGCGGTAGCGCGAGCGGCCAAGCCAGGTGCGCCAGAACCGTACCGTGGCCTCGAACTGCTGCTGCGCCTCGGCGAGCGGACAGGCCTGCGGGCGGACGCCCGCGCCGACCTGGTCGAGGGCGAAGACCACGGACTCGCCTTCGAGGAGCTTGAAGTGCGACACCACGTCCGGGCCGTCGGGTTCGAGGGGCGCGGTGGAGGTCAGGGCGAGGGAGAGCGACGGGGCCTCGAAGACGGCCTCACGGCCCTGGACGCGCAGCGTGTGCTTCTCGGCCCCGTAGCCGAAGCGCGGGGCGATCCGCGCGACGAACGGCAGGTTGCCGCGCACGCAGACCACCCGCCGGATCAGCCGGTGCCGGTCGGCCTCGCGGGACTCGTCGACGACCGGCATGAAGTCCTGGATCTCCGCCACCCCGTCCGCCGCGTAGAACCGCGTGATCAGCACGTTGGTGTCGGGGAAGTAGAACTGCCGGGTCCGCGCGGGCACGTCGGCGGTCAGCGCGAACGACCCACCCCGGTCGGCGTCGAGGATGGACCCGAAGACGCTGGGCGCGTCGAAGCGCGGGGGGCAGTACCAGTCGATCGTGCCGTCGGTCCCGACCAGGGCGGCGGTCCGGAGATCGCCGATCAGACCGTGCTCGGAGATCGGCATGTACCGCGGGTCGTCCACCCAGCCGGACACGCTCCCGATGGCCATGCCCGCCTCCTACCGTTCGGCTGTGGGCAGGTGCGGCCGCGAAGGACCGTGCCTCTCATGGTAGATCGGGCAGCGGTGGTGCGTCGGAACGCGGGAACGTGGTGCGTCGGAACGCGGGAAGGTGCTGCGTCGGAACGCGAGAACGTGGTGCCTCGGAACGCGGGAATGGGCCGTCACCGTGGTGCGGTGCGGCCCATTCCCGGACGGACGGTCATGCCTGCAGGCTGGTCAGCGCCTGCCGCGCACGCCGGGCGGCGCGCTCGGCGCGGTTGTTGAGCCGCGCGGCACGGGTGAGGCGGTAGGCCTTGGCCGTGCGCAGACGCTCGTCGATGGTCGCCCGTGTAGCGGCTTCGAGCTGGAAGGTCATGGTGTTCTCCCCCTTGCGGAGGGGCGATCCGCCGGCATCCGGGTGATGCCAGCCCGACGGCCCCGTATGGCTACGATTGTAGCACCAATACGGGAACCATGCCTTTGTTTTAAATGCCTGTCAGCCGCATCTCCCTGTCGATCGAAGACTCTCCGCTCGCCGGACCCGCCGTCCCGTCAGACGTTGCGGCGGTACTGGCCGCCGACCTCGAAGAACGCCTCGGTGATCTGCTGCAGCGAGCAGACGCGGGCGGCGTCCATGAGGACGGCGAAGACGTTGTCGCCGTTCACCGCCGCGTCCCGCAGGGCGGCCAGGGCGGCGTGGGCGTCGTCGTGGTGGCCGGCCTGGAAGTCGCGCACGCGCTGGAGCTGCGAGCGCTTCTCGTCCTCGGTGGCGCGGGCCAGCTCGATCGGGCCGGGCGTGGCCGTGTCGGCGTGCGGGTTGCGGAAGGTGTTGACGCCGATGATGGGCAGGGTGCCGTCGTGCTTGCGCTGCTCGTACAGCATCGACTCGTCCTGGATCCGGCCGCGCTGGTAGCCCGTCTCCATCGCACCGAGGACGCCGCCGCGCTCGCTGATGCGCTCGAACTCCTCCAGCACCGCCTCCTCGACCAGGTCGGTGAGTTCGTCGATGACGAACGAGCCCTGGAGCGGGTTCTCGTTCATCGCCAGGCCCCACTCCCGGTTGATGATCAGCTGGATGGCCAGCGCGCGGCGCACCGACTCCTCGGTCGGGGTGGTGACCGCCTCGTCGTAGGCGTTGGTGTGCAGGCTGTTGCAGTTGTCGTAGATGGCGATCAGCGCCTGCAGCGTGGTGCGGATGTCGTTGAAGTCCATCTCCTGCGCGTGCAGCGACCGCCCGGAGGTCTGCACGTGGTACTTCAGCTTCTGGGAGCGCTCGTTGGCGCCGTACTTCTTCTTCATCGTGACGGCCCAGACGCGGCGGGCGACCCGGCCGAGCACCGAGTACTCGGGGTCCATGCCGTTGGAGAAGAAGAACGACAGGTTGGGGGCGAAGTCGTCGATGTGCATGCCGCGCGCCAGGTACGCCTCGACGTAGGTGAAGCCGTTGGCGAGGGTGAAGGCGAGCTGGCTGATCGGGTTCGCGCCCGCCTCGGCGATGTGGTAGCCGGAGATGGAGACCGAGTAGAAGTTCCGCACCTTCTGCGCGATGAACCACTCCTGGATGTCGGCCATCATCCGCAGCGAGAACTCGGTGGAGAACAGGCAGGTGTTCTGCCCCTGGTCCTCCTTGAGGATGTCCGCCTGCACCGTGCCGCGGACGTTGGCCAGCGCGTGGGCGCGCAGCTGGTCCGCCTCGGCGGGGGAGGGGTCGCGGCCCTCGTCGGCGCGGAACCGGTCGAGCTGCTGGTCGATGGCGGTGTTCAGGAAGAACGCCAGCACGGTCGGCGCCGGGCCGTTGATCGTCATCGAGACCGAGGTCGTCGGCGCGATCAGGTCGAGGCCGTCGTAGAGGACCTTCATGTCGTCGAGGGTGGCCACCGAGACGCCGGAGGTGCCGACCTTGCCGTAGACGTCGGGGCGCTCGTCGGGGTCGCGGCCGTAGAGGGTCACCGAGTCGAACGCGGTGGAGAGCCGGGTGGCGGGCTGGCCCTCGGAGAGCAGCTTGAAGCGCCGGTTGGTGCGCTGCGGGTCGCCCTCGCCCGCGAACATGCGCGCCGGGTCCTCGCCGTCGCGCTTGAACGGGAACACCCCTGCGGTGAACGGGAAGTAGCCCGGCAGGTTCTCCCGGCGCCAGAACCGCACCAGCTCCTGGTGGTCGGTGAACCGGGGCAGCGCCACGCGGGGGATCCGGTTGCCCGACAGGGACTCGCGGGTCAGCGCGGTGCGGATCTCCTTGTCGCGGACCTTCACGACCTGCTCGTCGCCGGAGTAGGACGCCACCACCGCGGGCCAGCCCGCGATCTGCTCGCCGATCTCGTACGGGAGCTGCCGGCAGGCCTCGGTGAGCAGCTCGGTCACGCTCGCGGCGTCGAGCCCGGCCTCGACCAGCTCGGCCTTGACGGCGTCCAGGTACTGCACCCGCTTTGCCGCCGTGGCGAGTTGCTCGGTCTCGGCATGGTAGCCGCGGACCGTCTCGACGATCTCGGCCAGGTAGCGCACCCGGTCGGCCGGCACGACCTGCCGGATGCCGGAGGAGTGGCGCACGTCGACCGACGGCAGCGCGCCCTCGGAGAGGTGCAGGCCCTTCTCGGCCAGCAGCGCCTTCAGGTGCTGGTGGAGCGCGGTGACGCCGTCGTCGTTGAACGTCGCGGCCGAGGTGCCGAACACCGGCATGTCGTCCGGCTTCTTGTCGAACGCCTGACGGTTGCGCACCAGTTGGCGGCTCACGTCGCGCAGCGCGTCCTTGGCGCCGCGGCGCTCGAACTTGTTGATGGTGACCACGTCGGCGAAGTCGAGCATGTCGATCTTCTCCAGCTGCGACGCGGCGCCGAACTCCGGCGTCATCACGTACAGCGAGGTGTCGACGAACGGCACGATGGCCGCGTCGCCCTGGCCGATGCCCGGCGTCTCCACGATCACCAGGTCGAACCCGGCGGCCTTGACCACGTCGATCACGTCGGCGAGGTGCTCGGGCACCTCGTGGCTGCCGCGGGTGGCCAGGCTGCGGAAGAACACCCGGTTGCCGTCGAGGGAGTTCATCCGGATCCGGTCGCCCAGCAGCGCTCCGCCGCCGCGTCGGCGGGTCGGGTCGACCGCGATCACCGCGATGCGCAGCTTGTCCTGCTGGTCGACGCGGAACCGGCGCACCAGCTCGTCGGTGAGCGAGGACTTGCCGGAGCCGCCGGTGCCGGTGATCCCGAGGACCGGCACCGGGCGCGCGGCCGCGGCGGCGCGGACCTGCTCCAGGAACTCCGGTGACAGCCTGCCCAATTCGGCGCCGGTGATGGCGCGCGCGACGGCGGACCGGTCACCGGTCAGCACGGCGCCGAGCTCGGCGCTGCGGTTCGCCCAGAGGTCGAAGTCGCAGTCCGCGACCACCGAGTTGATCATCCCGACCAGGCCCATCCGCTGGCCGTCCTCGGGCGAGAAGATGGTCACGCCGCTGGCGCGCAGCCGCGCGATCTCCTCGGGGACGATCACGCCGCCCCCGCCGCCGACCACCCGGATGTGCTCCCCGCCGCGCTCGCGCAGCGACTGGACCAGGTACTCGAAGTACTCGACGTGCCCGCCCTGGTAGGACGAGACCGCCACCCCCTGGACGTCCTCCTCGATCGCCGCGTTCACGACCTCCTGCACGGACCGGTTGTGCCCGAGGTGGATCACCTCGGCGCCCTGCGACTGGAAGATCCGCCGCATGACGTTGATCGACGCGTCGTGCCCGTCGAACAGCGCCGAAGCGGTGACCAGGCGGACAGGGTTCTCGGGTACGTGCAGATCACTCATGGTGGCCTTCCGGGACAGGTCGAAGCAGCGCCGACGATACAGATACTAGGACGTCCTAGTAAATGGTGCGGCGTGCGGGTGCCGACCTTCGTGCCCGTTGCCTGACTCCGCCGAGCGTCCTGCCCGGTCGCAGCGGCGGGGAGGGCGTCGTAGCGTAAAGGGATCGGTTCGGCATGATTCGGCATCCCTGGAGGGGAGGAGAGTCATGAGCAAGAGCATGGCGGTGAAGGGGCACCACGGCCTCGGCGCACGCGGGCAGGGAAAGCTGCTGTATTTCCACACGCAGTTGGCCCACGCGATCCGCCAGTCCAAGGAACAGCTCGACCGGAAGCGGCAGCGACCGCACGAGTTCCGCCAGCCCGACGGCCACTGGGCTCCCTGACCCACCGGGCCTCTGACTCACCAGGCCTCTGACCCACCGGGCCCTGCGGAGGCCCTCATTGGCTGGGCCCTGAGCGGGCCCCTTGACGAGCGATGTGGTGCACATGCCCGAGGTGACTCCCGAAGCACTGGCCGCATTGCGCAGCCCGCGGCCCTACCCGGCGATCACACTGGTCCTGCCCAGCGACCCGAAGGCCCCCTCCGACGACCACACCCGGATCCTGCTGCGGGACGTGCTCACCGAGGCGAAGCGCAGGCTCGCCGACGACCCCGACGTGGACCGTGACGACCGGCTGGAGCTGACCCGGCACAAGCTGGACCCCGACGTGATCGAGGTCGCGCGGGACTCCGACCGGTCGGGCGACGCCATGGTGGCCTACGTCGCCGCGGGCGAACCCGTCCAGGTGTGGCACTTCACCTCACCGTGGGCGGTGGTGCCGCGCGTGGAGTTCGGCACCACGTTCCTCACCCGGTATCTGGTGGCGGCGGAGCAGGGCGCGCGTCCGTACCTGGTGCTGGTCCTCGACCAGAAGCTGAGCCGGCTGTTCCGAGGGGCGTGGCGGGAGCTGACGGAGGTCACCGAGCACGGCTTCCCCGACAGCCCGCAGATCCCCTCGCCCGAGGACGCGATCCCCGGCCCGATCCCGCACTCCGCGCCGTACGAGGATCACGAGGCCTATCTGAAGCAGTACCTTCGGGCCGTCAACTCCCGCCTGGGGGACGCCGTGAAGGAGGCGGGCAGGCCGCCGCTCTTCCTGGTCGGCAGCCCCAAGATGCTGACGATGTTCCGGCAGGAGACGGACCTGGCGGACCTCATCGCCGGGACTCTCCCGCTGACCGGCATGGAGACCGTTCCGGCGCGGGAGCTGGTGAAGCGGCTGACGCCCGTCCTCGACGAGTTCGACGCCCAGCAGGTCGCCGGAGCGCTCGCCGCCATGGACACGGCACGCTCGCAGGGCAAGTTCGCGGGCGGCCCGGTGGAGGTGTGGACAGCCGTCGCGGACAAGCGGGTCCGGCTGCTCGTCGTGGAGGAAGGCCAGGTGATCGCCGGGCGCATCTCCGACGACCGCCGCGAGCTGGAGCTCGAACCGGTCCAGGAACCGGTCACCCTGCCGAATCCGAAGCGGGACATCGGACCGGCCCCGCACTCCCTGGGCGTGGCCACGGACATCGTCGAGCAGCTGGTTGAGAACACGATTCGCGCGGACGGAGAGGTTCTGTTCGTGCCCGACGGCACGCTCGCCGAGACGGACGGGGTCGCGGCGGTCCTGCGCTTCTGACGGACGCAGTGCTCGGCCGTGGCCTGGATCGGGGAGACTGCGGGGGTGAACCTCGCCGCCCTTGACCTCCCCGTACGCAGTGCCGTGCCCGCGCTCCGACGCGCCCTGGAGTCGCGCGGGGCGGCGGTGCTGGAGGCGCCGCCCGGGACGGGGAAGACGACGCTGGTGCCGCTGGCGCTGGCCGGACTGCTGGACGGGACGCCGTCGCGGCGGGTGCTGGTCGCCGAGCCGCGGCGGCTTGCGGTACGGGCCGCCGCCCGCCGGATGGCGTGGATGCTGGGCGAGCCGGTGGGGGAGCGGGTCGGTTTCACGGTGCGCGGCGAGCGGCGGGTGGGCCCGGACACCGTGGTCGAGGTCGTCACCACCGGCGTCCTGCTGCAACGCCTGCAGCGCGACCAGGAACTCGCCGGGGTGGACCTCGTCATGCTGGACGAGTGCCATGAGCGGCACCTCGACGCGGACACCGCGCTGGCCTTCCTGCTGGACGTGCGGGCCGCGCTCCGTCCCGAACTGCAGCTGGTGTGCGCGTCGGCGACCTCCGACACCGCCGCGTGGTCCCGGCTTCTCGGCGGCGGCGGAGGCGACGCGGATGGCGGCGCGGATGGCGGGGCGGATGGGGGCGCGGACGGGCCCGCGCCCGTCGTCGAGGCGCACGGGATCCAGCATCCCGTGGAGGTGATCTGGTCGCCGCCGCCCCGCCCGGTCCGGCCGCCGCAGGGGTTGCGCACCGACCCGGCCCTGCTGGAGCACGTCGCGGCGACCGTGCTGCGGGCGCTGCGCGAGCGCGAAGGCGACGTGCTGTGCTTCCTCCCCGGCGTGAGCGAGATCGGCAGGGTGGCCGGTCTGCTGGGCGGCCTGCGCGACACTGCCGATGTGCTGCAACTGCACGGACGGGCCGACCGCTCCGTGCAGGACGCCGCCCTCGCGCCCGGCTCCCGCCGCAGGGTCGTGCTCTCGACGTCGGTCGCCGAGTCCTCGCTGACCGTGCCCGGGGTGCGCACCGTCGTCGACTGCGGGTTGACCCGTGAGCCGCGTACCGACCACGCCCGTGGGTTGGCCGGGCTGGTGACCGTGCGGTCCTCGCTGGCGACCGGACGCCAGCGCGCCGGACGAGCGGGCCGGGAGGCGCCCGGCGCCGTCTACCGCTGCTGGGCGGAAGCCGAGGACGCGCTGGCGAGGGCGCTGCCCACGCCCGAGATCATGCAGGCGGACCTCACCTCCTTCGCCCTCCAGGCCAGTTGCTGGGGAGCGCCCGGCGCTCGCGGACTCGCCCTGCCCGACGCGCCGCCCGCCGGTGCGATGGCCGCCGCGCACACCACGCTGACCGCGCTGGGCGCGGTCGACGCCGAGGGCCGCGCCACGGGACGGGGTGTCCGGATCGCGCGCACCGGCCTGCACCCCCGGCTCGGCCGGGCGCTGCTCGACGGCGCGCCGCTCGTCGGCGAGCGCCCGGCGGCCGAGCTGGTCGCGCTGCTCTCCGAGGAGCCGCCGCGTGCGCTGGGCGACGACCTCGCCGCCGTCCGCCGCGCGGTTCGCAAGGGCAACGACCCCTACGCGGCGCGCTGGCGCGACGAGGTGCGACGGCTGCGTCGGCACCCGGACGCGGACGAAGCACCAGCTGGTGTGGGCGACGCCGAGGCGGCCGGGCTGATCGCCGGGCTGGCCTTCCCCGAACGCATCGCCAGGAGGCGCAGCCCGGGGTCACGGCCGGGGGCACTGCAGAAGCCCGAACCCGGCGCCGCATCCGCCTACTTGATGGCCTCGGGCACCGCCGCCGCGACGGGCGCCGGGTCGGCGCTGTCCGGCGCGGAGTGGATCGCGGTCGCCGTCGCCGACCGCCCGGCCGGGTCGCCCTCGGCGCGGGTCCAGCTGGCCGCCGCGACGGACGAGGCCACCGCCCGTATGTGCGCGGCACCGCTGCTGACGGATCGTGAGGAGGTCCGCTGGGCGGTCCCGCCGGGGTCGAGGCGGGGCGAGGTCGCCGCCCGCCGCGTCGAGGCGCTCGGCGCGGTCGAACTCGCCACCGAGCCGTTGGCCGCTCCGGACCGGGCGCTGCTGCGGGCGGCCCTGCTGGAGGGTCTCGCCGTCGAGGGCGTCGAGGAGCTGCTGACCTGGTCGGCCGAGGCGACGAGCCTGCGACAGCGGATGGCTTTCCTGCACCGCGTGCTGGGCGACCCCTGGCCCGCCGTCGACGGCGGCTCCCTGCGTGAGCGTGCCGAGGACTGGCTGGAGCCCGAACTCTCCCGCGCCCGCCGCCGCGCCGACCTGGAACGCGTCCCCACGGCGACCGCCCTGGCCCGGCTGCTGCCGTGGGCCTCCGGCGAGGCCGGCCGCCTCGACGAGCTGGCTCCCGAGCGGATCACCGTCCCCACCGGGTCCAGGATCCGCGTCGACTACTCCGCCGACCAGCCCGTCCTCGCGGTCAAGCTCCAGGAGCTGTTCGGCTGGCAGACCGCTCCCCGCCTCGCCGGCGGGCGCGTCCCGCTGACGATCCATCTGCTCTCCCCGGCGGGCCGCCCGGCCGCCGTCACCGCGGACCTCGCCTCCTTCTGGCGCGACGGCTACCGCGCCGTCCGCGCCGACCTCCGCGGCCGCTACCCCCGCCACCCCTGGCCCGAAGACCCCACCACCGCCGAGCCCACGCGCCGCGCGAACCCGCGCCGGTAGGGGTCGGATGCGGCCGTTGGCTGCCTTGACTGTCATCGAGTCGGGTGACCAGCGGAGCTCTCCCGTTTCTTGGTCAACTATTCCATGACGGGAATAACTCCGTTGCGGCATAGACGATGTATTGAGAGTCCGCCTACCTTCGTGCCCAGGGCGCGCTGGGTGCCCAGCGGGAAGGGACCTCCACCATGGCGGAGAAGATCGGACTCACCCGGCTCACCGGAAGCGGGGAGGGGTCTGGCGAGTGTGGGCAGGGGGACTGCCCGAACGTCTACCGAACGGACCGTGGCACGTTCGTCGTCCAGGGCGAACACTTCGCCGGCTTCCAGCCCCCGGAGGGGGAGGGGCTTGTGGAGATTCCCGAAGCGGTCCTGAAGGAGGCTTTTCGTGCTCTTGGCTGGTGAGGA
>NZ_JADPRT010000023.1 GCF_015690355.1 Streptacidiphilus fuscans
GGAACTGCGCGAGCAACCACCCTGTCGGGATGGCCCTGCTCGTTCAGCGACACACCACACACGGTGGCTTGTCGCGCAGTTCCCCGCGCCCCTGACATTTGCAACTACCTGCGGCAGCAAAGCGCCCACCTGCTCGCGCCCACGCGGCGGAGCCGCAGATCAGCAGAGCCCCGCGCCCCTGGACGTTTGCAACGTCCCCAGGTGCCGGAAGGCTAGAAGCGCGCGCGGTTCAGGGTGCCCTGGGCGTCGGCGACGATGTCCTGGACCGGCTTGACGACGTTCGCGTCGGGCGTGCGCTGGTCCAGCGACAGCTGGCCGCCGGGCGCGCTGGAGAGGCTCGGCTCGGTGATCGCCGGCTGCAGCCGGGAGAGGTCGACCTGGGGCAACTGCGGCAGCGCACTCTGCTGCTCGGCCTGCGCGGCCTCCACGCGCGACGGCGCGTCCAGCGCGGACGGGATGGCGCGGCCCTGGTAAGTGACCGGGTGGCCGAGGCCCAGCGCGGCGCCCAGCGCCTTCGTCGGGGCGGCCGGCAGCGCCAGGGTCGCGCCGCCGTCGTGGACCGTGCCGTCCAGGGACGGCATCGGCGCGGTGGCGTCGAGGGACGGCGTCTGCGGCGCGGAGTTCAGCTGCGGAACCAGCGGGTCGGGGATCAGCTGGTTGTGGTTGGCGGCCATCGTCGGCGGCTGCAGCGGCAGCGCCGGGAGGGTGCCCTCGACGCCGGTGTCCGAGTGATCGCCCGTCACATGCTGTACCACCGTGCCCAGCGGGACGGCGAAGGGCACCTGCATCCGCGCGGCGGACTGCTCCAGCGCCTCCTGCTGCTGGGGCGTCAGCTGCGCCGCCGCCTGCGCGCCGGTGGCGTTCACCGCGGCCAGGACCGGCGCCGCGCACGCCGCGAGGGCGACGGCCGTACCGCGGAGGGACTTGTTCATCGTGACACTCATTCCTGTCCGAACATTCTTGCCCGGACGGGTTGCTGGACGGATTTCCGATGACCGGCGGAAGCGGGCCCGGTTCGAGGCATGGGATGAGGTCGATTCAACAGCCCGGCGTCGCAAGGCCGCTGCCGAAACCACCCGTCCGGCCCATTACGCGGATGCGCATTCGCTCCGGCGCGATCCCGGTTCCGCCTATCGAGTTACCCCGGTCCTCTTGGTGACCAGGAGGGATTCGCCCGTTCGGAGGCGCAACCAGCCGCTTCAGGTTTCGTTGATTTGTGTGCCAGCTCGATGAATCGATAGGTGCTCAGAAAGGCGCGCAGCAATGCTCAAGAAGTCCCTTGCCGGTGTCGGTTTCGCCGCCGCTGCGATCGCGGCGTCCGTTACCCCTGCGATGGCCCTCGGCAACTCGGACGGCATGGCCAGCTCGGTGCAGGGTCCCGGTGGCACCAACGTCACCGGCACCTGGGGCGACGACAGCCCCAACTACCACTTCCTGGACAACCCGAACATCTGCCTGCCGGAGATCCACCACGTCCAGGTCGGCCTCATCCCGGTCCAGGCCGATGTCCCGGTCGGCAACCAGCAGCTGCACCAGATCTGCAACATCGGCCAGGCCACGCAGACCGACGGCGACGCCCCCCTGTCGCACCTGATCGGCTGAGCCATCCCCTCGCGTTCCAGTTCCGCCCCGCAGTGACCGGTTACTGACTCCGGTGCCGCGGCGCACCCCCAACCCACCAGGAGCAATCCCGTGATCAAGAAGTCCCTGGCCGCCGCCGGCCTGGCCGCCGCCGCGCTCGCCGTCACCGCCGCCCCGTCCTTCGCCATCGGCGACAGCGACGGCATGGCGATGTCGACCCAGGGTGCCGGTGGCACCGACGTGACCGGCACCTGGGGCAACGGCAGCCCCAACTACCACGCGGCCGACAACGCGAACATCTGCCTGCCCGAGGTCCACCACGTCCAGGTCGGCCTCATCCCGGTCCAGGTCGACGTGCCGGTCCTCAACCAGCAGGGCCACCAGATCTGCAACGTCGGCCAGACCACGCAGACCTTCGGCGACGCGCCGCTGAGCCACCTCATCGGCTGACCGAGCACCACGGCTCCACCGAGCTCTGTCGAACTCTGTCGAGCTCAACCAGGCACCACCGAGTACAGAAACGAGAAAGACCCCATGCTGAAGAAGGCTCTCGCCTACACCGGCCTCGCCGCCGCCGCGCTGGCTGCCACGGCCACCCCCGCCTCCGCCATCGGTGACTCGGACGGCTCGGCCGTCTCCTCCCAGGGCGCCGGCGGCACCAACATCACCGGGACGTGGGGCAACGACAGCCCGAACTACCACTTCCTGGACAACCCGAACATCTGCCTGCCCGAGATCCACCACGTCCAGGTCGGCCTCATCCCCGTCCAGGCCGACGTGCCGGTCCTCAACCAGCAGGAGCACCAGATCTGCAACGTCGGCCAGCCGACGCAGACCGACGGCGACGCCGCCGCGTCGCACCTGATCGGCTGATCACCGCCGATCCTGTCCCTCCAGTTTTGACGGCCGCGGCCCCGGGAGTCTTCCGACTCCCGGGGCCGCGGTCGCGTTGTGCGGTGTTCGGTTGTGCGGGGTTCAGCTGTCGCGGAGGTGCTGGGCGGCCTCGACGGCCCAGTACGTCAGGATCTGCTCCGCGCCCGCGCGGCGGATCGAGGTCAGCGTCTCCATGATCATGCGGTCGCGGTCGATCCAGCCGTTCGCGGCGGCAGCCTCGACCATCGCGTACTCGCCGGAGACCTGGTAGGCCGCGACCGGCACCGGGCTGTGGTCGGCGATCTCGCGCAGCACGTCCAGGTAGGCCATGGCCGGCTTGACCATCACCAGGTCCGCGCCCTCGGCGATGTCCAACTCCAGCTCGCGCAGCGCCTCGCGGGCGTTGGCGGGGTCCTGCTGGTAGCTCTTGCGGTCGCCCTTGAGCGACGAGCCGACCGCCTCGCGGAACGGACCGAAGAACGCCGAGGCGTACTTGGCGGTGTAGGCGAGGATGGACACGTCCTGGTGCCCGGCCTCGTCCAACGCCTCACGGACCACCGCGACCTGACCGTCCATCATCCCGGAAGGACCGACCATGTGGACGCCCGCGTCGGCCTGCACCCGGGCCATCTCCGCGTAGCGCTCCAGGGTCGCGTCGTTGTCGACGCTGCCGTCCGCGGCGAGGACGCCGCAGTGGCCGTGGTCGGTGTACTCGTCCAGGCAGAGGTCGGACATGACGACGACCTGGTCCCCGACCTCGGCGACGACGTCACGGATCGCCTGCTGCAGGATCCCGTCGGGGTTGGTGCCCTCAGAACCGACGGCGTCCTGCACCTCCGGCACGCCGAACAGCATGATGCCGCCGATGCCCGCGGCTGCGGCCTCGACGGCGGCCTTCCGCAGGGTGTCGCGGGTGTGCTGGACGACTCCCGGCATCGAGGCGACGGGCACCGGCTCGCTGATCCCCTCCCGCACGAACATCGGCAGGATCAGCTCCGCGGGGTGCAGCCGCGTCTCGGCGACGAGCCGCCGAACAGCGGGGGTGGCACGCAGCCGCCGGGGGCGGATGTACGGACTCTCGATACCCATGTGCTGCGAACTCCTCTGCAAGATCAGTAAGTTGCAACACCTAGGGGCGCGAGGAACTGCGCGACGAGCCACCCACGCAGGTAGACCACCGAACGCGCAGGGCCATCCGCTCATCGGTGGTCTCTCGCGCCCACGCGGCGGAGCCGCATATCAGCAGAGCCCCGCGCCCCTAGGCGTTGCAACCTCAGGCACTAGCGACAGTACTCCGACTCAGCGCGCCTTCCGGCGGGAGCCGGGGCGTCGCTCGGACGGGCGGTAGACCGGCTCGCCCGCCTCCGTCGCCGCGTCGCGCCGGGCCGCGCCGAACTCGGCGAGCGCCTCCGCGAGGGCGTGGACGGACGGCGCGGGGGCCAGCACGTCGACGCGGAGCCCGTGCTCCTCCGCCGTCTTCGCCGTCGCGGGGCCGATGCACGCGATCACGGTGACGTTGTGCGGCTTGCCCGCGATGCCGACCAGGTTCCGGACCGTCGAGGACGAGGTGAAGATGACCGCGTCGAAGCCGCCGCCCTTGATCGCCTCGCGGGTCTCCGCCGGCGGGGGCGCAGCCCGGACCGTGCGGTAGGCCGTGACGTCGTCGACCTCCCAGCCCAGCTCGACCAGGCCCGCGACCAGCGTCTCCGTCGCGATGTCCGCGCGCGGCAGCAGGACGCGGTCGATCGGGTCGAAGACCGGGTCGTACGGCGGCCAGTCGTCCAGCAGGCCGGCGGCGCTCTGCTCGCCGCTGGGGCACAGGTCCGGCTTGACGCCGAAGTCGATCAGCGCCTGGGCCGTGGTCTCGCCGACGGCGGCGACCTTGATGCCCGCGAAGGCACGGGCGTCCAGCCCGTACTCCTCGAACTTCTCGCGCACCGCCTTGACCGCGTTCACCGAGGTGAAGGCGATCCACTCGTAGCGGCCGGTGACCAGGCCCTTGATCGCGCGCTCCATCTGCTGCGGAGTGCGCGGCGGCTCCACCGCGATGGTCGGGACCTCGCTCGGCACCGCGCCGTAGGTCCGCAGCTGGTCGCTGAGCGCGCCCGCCTGGTCCTTGGTGCGCGGGACGAGGACGTTCCAGCCGAAGAGCGGCTTGGTCTCGAACCAGGACAGCTCGGCCCGGTGCTCGACCTGCTCGCCTATCACGACTATGACGTTGCTCGCGGGGTCGACCGGCGCGGAGACCGGCGAGGGCAGCACCTTGGCCGACTTCAGCTCGGCCGCGATCGTGCCCAGCGTGCCGCAGTAGGTGCGCTGACGGGTCGTGGTGCCCTCCAGCGTGACGGAGACCCGGGTGTCGGGCTTCCGGCCGTGGGCGACCAGGGTCTGTGCTGCGCTCGGGATCGAGCCCAGCAGGGTGCGCACGACCAGCGTCGACTCGCACGAGCCGAGGTCGCTCCAGACCGCCTCCGGCAGCATGTGGCCGGCGTCGACGAAGCGGACGTCCGCGCCCTGCATGCCCGCGCGCAGCGGGACGCCGGCGTAGGCGGGCACACCCACGGACTGGGCGACGCCGGGCACGACCTGGAACGGGACGTGCGCCTGGGCGCAGGCCAGCATCTCCTCGGCGGCGCGGCCGTCCAGGCCGGGGTCGCCGTCGACGGTGCGGACCACGTGCTTGCCGCTGCGGACCGCGCCGAAGAAGCGCGAGACGGACTCGCCGCCGTCGCTGCCCAGCACGCCGCCCTCGTCCAGGACGAAGGCGTCGGACGGGTCGGCCGCGTGGTGCACCTCGACGGTCTCGGGGCAGTAGGCCCGCACCGCGTCGGCGGTCATCGGGTCGGCCACCAGCACGTCGGCGGAGGTCAGCACCTCGACGGCACGCAGCGTCAGCAGGCCGGGGTCACCCGGGCCCGCGCCCAGGAAGGTGACCTGGCCGACGGGACGGCGCGGCGTGTCTGGACTCGTGGGGCTCACTTGGCTCGCTCCCCCATCAGACCGGCCGCACCGGCGGCGAGCATGCGCGCGGCGAGGCCGCGTCCCAGCTCGTCCGCGGCGTCGTGGCCGGTGGCGGACATCTGCACGACGGTGGCACCGTCGACCGTGCCGACGAGGGCACGCAGTTCAATCTCGTCGGACTCGACCCGGCGAGGCAGGGCCAGCGCGCCGACCGGCGCGGAGCAGCCCGCCTCCAGGGCGGCCAGCAGGGCGCGTTCGGCGGTGACGGCGGCGCGGGTGGGCGCGTCGTCGAGACCCGACAGGGCTTGCGCCAACTCGGTGTTGCCGGCGGCGCATTCGACGGCGAGCGCGCCCTGGCCGGGGGCCGGGAGCATCAGCTCGGCGTCGAGGATCTGGGTGGCCTCGCCGAGGCGGCCGAGGCGGTTGAGGCCGGCGGCGGCCAGCAGCACGCCGTCGAGCTCGCCGGAGCGGACGTAGCCAATCCGGGTGTCGACGTTGCCGCGGATCGCGACCGTCTCCACGGGCAGGCCCTGCGACCGGGCGTACGCGTTGAGTTGGGCCATGCGACGCGGAGAGCCGGTGCCTATCCGGGCCGGGCGCGTGTGCGCGCCCTTCTCCAGCAGCTCCGGGAGCGTCAGCCCGTCGCGGGCGACCAGCGCGTCGCGCGGGTCCTCGCGGAGCGGGACGGCGGCCAGCACCAGGCCCTCGGGCGCGGCGGTGGGGAGGTCCTTGAGCGAGTGGACGGCGAAGTCGATCGTCCCGGCCAGCAGCGCGTCGCGCAGCGCGGAGACGAAGACGCCGGTCCCGCCGATCTGCGCGAGCGCCTCGCGGGAGACGTCGCCGAAGGTGGTGATCTCGACCAGCTCGACCTGACGGCCGGTCAGTCGGCTGACGGCGTCGGCGATCATGCCGGACTGCGCCATCGCCAGAGCGCTGCGCCGGGTGCCGAGCCGGAGCGGGGGGAGCTCGGCCGCGGCACCGTGCGCGGGGGGTGGTGTCATGCTCGTCTGACCCGTCATGAGATCATCCTGGTGGTACTGACGGCCTCAACGGCCATGGGATCAAGGTCGAACAGCTCGCGCAGCGCCTCCGCGTAGGAGGCACCGCCGGGCTCGCCCGCGAGCTGCTTGACGCGAACGGTCGGCTGGTGCAGCAGCTTGTCCACCACGCGGCGGACGGTCTGCTGGAGCTCGGCGCGGGTGCGCTCGTCCAGCCCGGGGAGGCGGCCGTCGAGCCGCTCCAGCTCGGCGTTGACCAGCTCGCTGGCCATCGCCCGGAGCGCCACCACGGTCGGTGTGATCGCCGCGGCCCGCTGCGCGGCGCCGAAGGCCTCGACCTCGTCGGTCACGATCCGGCGGACCGCGTCCAGGTCGAGCGCGCCGGAGCTGGTGTGCTGGGCCGCGGTGGCCAGCGACTCGATGTCGACCAGGTGGACGCCGGGCAGCGCCTGCACGGCGGCGTCGACGTCGCGCGGCATGGCCAGGTCGAGCAGGGCGAGCGGCAGGGCGAAGGCGCTGCGCTTCTCGGCGGCGGCCTCGACCATCTCGGCGGTGAGCACGATCCCGGCCGCCCCGGTACAGGAGATGACCAGGTCGGCCTCAGCCAGCGCGGCCCCGACCTCGCCGAACGGCACGGCCGTGCCGCCCAGTTGCGCGGCGAGGCGCTCGGCCTTGGCCAAGGTCCGGTTGGCCACGACCAGTTCGCCGACTCCCTCGCGGACGAGGGTGGCCGCGGCCAGCGAGCTCATCGACCCGGCGCCGACGACCAGCGCCCGCTTGCCCTCGGCGGGGCCGCAGACCTCGGCGAGCTGCTGCAGGCCGAAGGTGACCAGGGTCTGGCCGGCCTTGTCGATCGCGGTCTCGCTGTGGGCGCGCTTGCCGACCCGCAGCGCCTGCTGGAACAGCTCGTTGAGCGAGCGCCCGGCGGTGTGCTGGTCCTGCGCGGTGTTCAGCGCGTCGCGCAGCTGGCCCAGGATCTGGCCCTCGCCGACGACCATCGAGTCCAGCCCGCACGCCACCGAGAAGAGGTGGTGGACGGCCCGGTCCTCGTAGTGCACGTAGAGGTGCGGGGTCAGCTCCTCGAGGCCGACGCCGGAGTGCTCGGCCAGCAGGGTGGAGAGGTTCTCGACACCGGCGTGGAACTTGTCCACGTCCGCGTAGAGCTCGATCCGGTTGCAGGTGTTGACCAGCGCGGCCTCGCCGACCGGCGCGACCGCGGCGGCGGCGTGCAGCAGGCGGGAGGGCTGGTGGTCGGTCAGCGCGGCGCGCTCCAACAGCTGGACCGGTGCGCTGCGGTGGCTCAGGCCCACGACAAGCAGACTCATCCGGCTGCCTCCTCGAACTTCTGCGGCGCTGCGTCGTCGCGGTCCCTGCGGTCCGTGCGGTCCACGCGACCGGCACGGCCGACGTGTCCCGGCCGCGAGACTACTGCGGCGGGGGAGGCGGAAGGTGCTTCTTCGGCCTCGTCCCGGGCGTCGCGCTCGTCACGTTCGTTGCGCGCGTTGCGTTCGTCACGCCCGTCGCGCTCGTACGGCGCTGCCGGGCCGTCGTCCTCGGGCAGGTCGTCGCCCGCCTTGCGCTGCTCGTGGAAGGCGAGGATCTGCAGCTCGATGGAGAGGTCGACCTTGCGCACGTCCACCCCGTCCGGCACGGACAGCACGGTGGGCGCGAAGTTCAGGATGCTGGTCACCCCGGCCGCGACCAGGCGGTCGCAGACCTGCTGCGCCGCGCCGGGCGGCGTGGTGATCACGCCGATGGAGACCCGCTCGGAGCGGATGATCTCCTCCAGCTCGTCGGTGTGCCGGACCGGCAGCCCCGCGACCGACTGGCCGGTGAGCGCCGCGTCGGCGTCGAGGAGCGCGGCGACGCGGAAGCCACGGGAGGCGAAGCCGCCGTAGTTGGCGAGGGCGTGGCCGAGGTTTCCGATGCCGACGATGACCACGGGCCAGTCCTGGGTCAGACCGAGCTCGCGGGAGATCTGGTAGACGAGGTACTCCACGTCGTAGCCGACGCCGCGGGTCCCGTAGGAGCCGAGGTAGGAGAAGTCCTTGCGCAGCTTCGCGGAGTTGACCCCGGCCGCCGCGGCGAGCTCCTCGGAGGAGACGGTCGGCACCGAGCGCTCGGACAGTGCGGTGAGCGCGCGGAGGTACAGCGGCAGCCTGGCGACCGTCGCGTCGGGGATGCCCCGACCACGGCTGCGACGAGCGCCGCCGCCGGCGGGGTTCGGGTTGTTCTGGGTGGTTCGGCCAGTTGCCACGGTGCTCCTGTTGGTGAAGCTGGGCTTCGACTGCGCCTGCCAGGCTATGCGTTTGTGAACGCGTGCACAAAGATGGTGTCCGTTTTGTCCACCAGGAGTGATGCGCATCACGCCATTTCCCCCATGACCACGGAAGGAACAGCTGGGACGCCGTACGGTACGGCGCACGGTACGCCGTACGCGGAGCGCCGACCGCTGACGGCGGCGCGAGCGGCGGTACGGGAGGCACTGCGGGCGGTGCTGCGAAGGCCGGTCGGCGCGGGTGCGAGGGAACGATTCTGCGTGTGGAGCGGCGCGGCCCGGTGGTGCAGTTTCGGCCATGCCGCGGCCTGGGCCGCGTCGACCAGCGCACGCATCGGCTCGGCGTTGCCGGTCGGGGTGGCGAGCAGCCTGCGCAGCAGCGCGGCGGTGGCGCGGGCGTCGCCGAGAGCGGTGTGCGCGTCGAACTCCGGCAGCCCGAGCGCGGCGGCACAGGCCGCGAGGCCTCGGCCGTGCTCGGCCACCGCGTCACCGAGCGCCCGCTCGGCCAGCGCCATCGTGCAGAGCGTCGGCAGCTCCGGCAGTTGGACGCCGATCCGGGCGAACTCGCGTGCCAGGAAGCCGTGGTCGCACCGGACGTGGTGCCCGACGAGCACGCGCCCGCGCAGCAGGTCCGCCAGATGCGGTGCGATCTCCCGGAAGACGGGCGCCCCGACGACCTGCTCCTGCACGATCCGGTGCACGGCAGTGGGACCGACCGGTCCGCCGGGGTCGATGAGGGTGCTGAACTCCGCCTCGACGCGGAGCAGGGGGTAGTCGAGCAGGACCACGCCGATCTCCACGACCCGATGCCGCCAGGGGCTCCGCCCGCTCGCCTCGACGTCCACGACGGCGAGCCCCCGGGAGGTCGGCAACTGCGGCGACGGCACGTGGGGCTCCTTCTCAGTCCTGCCCCCCGCGTCACAAAACCCCTCGATGGTAAGCGCACCAACGGCGGCGGCTTACGCTTTACAACCCGACAAACCGAACAAACCTTCCAGCCTGAGACCAAGTTGCAACCCGCTCAAGGGGCGCTACGCGCCAAGGGCCGTGCGCAGCCGCTTGGGGTCGACCTTCCAGAAGTCGTGCTGCTTGCCGTCGACGAGCGTCACCGGAATCTGCTCCCAGTACCTGCGGAACAGCTCCTTGTCGTCGTTGATGCTCAGCTTCTCCACCGCGAAGCCCAACTCCGTGGCCAGCGCGTCGATCACCGCCTCCGCATCCTCGCAGAGGTGGCAGTCGGGCTTGCCGATCAGCGTCACCACGTGGTCGGCGGGTTGCTTCGTGCTGCGGCGCGGAAGAAGAGGAGCCATACCGACATTCTGGACCACGCAGAGTTAACGGCGTCTCCACGCTGCGGATACGAGGTTCGGGGCTCCGTCTGGCTATGCTCGCCGCATGGCCAGGCAGCGGAACACCCAGGAGCGGAACGGCTCCACGCGACTCGCGGGCGAAGCGTCCGCGGACGCCGCCGCGAAGGACCGGGACCTGCACGAGCGGTACTCGGAGGAGACCGACGAGCCGTCGGTCGATCCGCACGCGGGCGCCTTCTTCGACTGCGACAACACGATCATGCAGGGCGCGGCCATCTTCTACCTGGGCCGAGGCCTCTACAAGCGCAAGTTCTTCAGCTCCCGCGAACTGGCCCGCTTCGCCTGGCAGCAGGCGTACTTCCGGCTGCACGGCGCGGAGAACGCCGGGCACATGGCGGACGCCAAGGAGAGCGCGCTCTCGATCGTGCAGGGCCATCGCGCCGCCGACCTGGAGGCGATCTGCGAGGACGTCTTCGACGAGTACATGGCCGAGAAGATCTGGCCCGGCACCCGCGCCCTGGTGCAGATGCACCTGGAGGCGGGCCAGCGGGTCTGGCTGGTGACGGCCGCACCGCAGGAGGCGGCGCGGGTCATCGCCGCCCGCCTCGGCATGACCGGCGCGCTCGGCACCGTCGCAGAGACCCTGGACGGCGTCTACACCGGCCGCCTGGTCGGCGAGCCGCTGCACGGGCCGGCCAAGGCGGAGGCGGTCAAGTCGCTCGCCGCACGCGAGGGCCTGGAGCTGTCGCGCTGCGCCGCGTACAGCGACTCGGCCAACGACATCCCGATGCTCTCGCTGGTCGGCTACCCGTACGTGATCAACCCGGACGCCGAACTGCGCCGCCACGCCCGGCGCAACGGCTGGCGGGTGCGCGACTTCCGCACCGGGCGCAAGGCCGCCAAGGTCGGCATCCCGGCCGCGGCCGGGCTCGGCGCCGCCGCGGGCGGCACGGCGGCGGCCGTGGCCATCTACCGCAACCGGCACCGCTGAAACACGCTCAGCAACCATGTCACAGGCCGTCACGGCCTGCTTCTCCCCGGATGACGGGGCCTTCACCGAATGATCGCTTCTGATCGGTCACTGCTCGCGCAGTTGCTCGGAGTTTCCGGCGTGCGCGCCCGGGAACGCGCCGTCGAACACTCCGGATTGCAGTCAGCACACGGCCGATGAGGGTCAACTCCGCGCCCGAGCCCGCCAACTGACCGGGGCATAGTCGGTCACATTCTGCCACCGGGCGGCAACAGAAGTGACTGAAGCGGTGAATTTGGCAACTGGGTGTAGCTGTTGTTGCACGAAGCGTTATCCTCGTCCAGCGGTCCCCACCCCCTGCACGTCACAGTCCTGCCCTGGGAGTCCCGTGTACCCACACGTCCGGAACGACGACGGCCTGACCCTGCTGCGCAGTCTGCTCCATCAGGAACAGCTGCACCCGATGCCTGCGTACTCCCCTGCGTACGCGCTCGCGGCCGGCAGCGGAGCAGTCCCGATCGCCGCACCCCCGGCGCCCGTCGTCCTGCGCACCCGGACGTCGTCGACCCGTACCCGCGGGGCCGCCGGCGGCTCCGGCGCGGGCAGCGGCACGAGCGGCGGGGCGAACGGCTCCGACAGCACGAACGGCGGCGGCGCGGGCAGCGGCAACGGCACGAGCACCGCCTCGACCGGCTGGGAGAGCTCTGCCGGCAATCCGATGATGGCGCTGGTCGAGCGCGCCCAGGACGGCGACGGCGAGGCCTTCGGGCAGCTCTACGACCACTACTCGGACACGGTCTACCGGTACATCTACTACCGGGTCGGCGGCCGGGCCACGGCCGAGGACCTCACCAGCGAGACCTTCCTGCGCGCGCTGCGCCGGATCGGAACGTTCACCTGGCAGGGCCGGGACTTCGGCGCCTGGCTGGTCACCATCGCGCGGAACCTGGTCGCCGACCACTTCAAGTCCAGCCGGTTCCGGCTGGAGGTCACCACCGGCGAGATGCTCGACTCCAACCAGGTCGAGCCCAGCCCGGAGGACTCCGTGCTGGAGTCGCTCTCCAACGCGGCGCTGCTGGAGGCCGTCCGACGGCTCAACCCGCAGCAGCAGGAGTGTGTGACGCTCCGTTTCCTGCAGGGCCTCTCGGTGGCCGAGACCGCCCGGATCATGGGCAAGAACGAGGGTGCGATCAAGACCCTCCAGTACCGTGCTGTGCGTACCCTCGCTCGACTGCTGCCGAGCGACGCACGCTGATCCCGGCAGGTCGCGTAACCACGCACTTCCCCACTCGTTGCGCAGGATGCAAGACCCGAACCGGGGGTCAGCTTCACTCGAACGGGTGGTCCGTGGCGTTATGGAGCAACCAACCGGTCGGCCGAGTAGTCGACAACGCCGAGAGGAGGTGCTGCCCATGACAGCCAACGTGCTGGAATTCCGCCGGGCGAGAGCCTTCGCCGACGCCGTGGACGCTCGCGAGGCCCGGTTCGACGAGGAGAATCCCGACGGCGATGGTCAGTACGACCATCTGATCGCCACGGTGGCCTCGTTGGCCACCGTTCCCGGGCCCACCCTCGACCCCGAGGTACGGCTCACCCAACGTGCCCTGCTGGTGGCCGAGTTCGAGCGGGCCTTCGCCGGTGGGGGCGGGGCCGTCGTTCCCGAGCAGCGGAGTCGGCGCGGTTCGCACCGCGCGATGCGCGGGCCCGCGGTGGCCTGGCCGCCCGGCCGCTGGGGTCGGCGTCTCGCCGTAGGCGGCCTGGCGTCCATGATGGCGCTGGGCACCCTGGGCGGGGTCGCGGTCGCCAGCTCCAACGCGCTGCCGGGAGACATGCTCTACGGCATGAAGCGCGGCCTGGAGGACTGGCGGCTCAACCTCGCGGGCTCCGACGCGCAACGCGGCAGGCTGCTGCTGGACGAGGCGTCCACCCGCATGACCGAGGCCCGGGCCCTGATGAGCCGCTCGGGCGGACACACCCTCAGCCCGCAGACGATCGAGGACGTCCACCGCGCCCTCACGGACATGAACGTCGAGGGCAAGCGCGGTCGCGACCTGCTCAACGCGATCTACCGGAGCAGCCACTCGCTGGCCCCGCTCCGGCAGTTGGCCGGTTTCGCGACGACGCAGAGCCAGGCGCTCAACACCATCGAGCCCCGACTCCCGGGCCAGCTGGACCCGGTGGCCACGCAGGTGCGCAGCCTGCTCTCGGGGATAAACGCAGAGGTCACCCCGCTGCTGCCGCCCACGTCGGGCAGCGGTTCCACCTCCACCGCCCCCCGTGACGCCTCGGCCTCGCCCACGACCGGCGGCACCGCGTCCCAGCCGCAGCAGCAGCCTTCCGGCGGCACCACGTCGGGCACGGGCACGATGCAGGGCGCGAGTCCGTCCACGACCCCGAGCGGTACGACGACCTCCGGCACGGGCGCCCTCGTCGGCGGCCTCACCGGCGTCCTCGGCAACGGCGGCTCCGCCGCGTCGACCAGCGGGGCGCCGTCCCCGTCGGGCAGCCAGTCCGACGGCACGTCGACCGGCACCGGCGGCACGGGAGGCAGCGGCCTGACGGTCCCCCCGCTGGTCCCGGGCCTCCTCCCCACCATCGGCATCGGCCTCTCCGGCGGGAGCTGATTCTTTCAGCAAAGGGGACGTTGCAAACGTCTAGGGGCGCGGGGAACTGCGCGACAAGCCACCCCAGGTGGTGAGTCGCTCAGCGAGCAGGGCCATCCACACAGGGTGGTTGCTCGCGCAGTTCCCCGCGCCCCTGTCTAAAAGAACACCGATCGCCGCTGCACCAGCATCCGGTACAGCGTGTGCTGGATCGTCTCGCGGACCTGGTCCGTCAGGTTGAACATCAGCATCGGGTCGTCCGCCGCCTCCGGCGGGTACGCGTCCGTCGGGATGGGCTTGCCGAACTGGATGACCCACTTCGTCGGCAGCGGCACCGCGCCCAGCGGGCCCAGCCACGGGAAGGTCGGCGTGATCGGCACGTACGGCAGCCCCAGAAGACGCGCCAGCGTCTTCGCGTTGCCGATCATCGGATAGGTCTCCTCCGCACCGACGATCGAGCACGGCACGATCGGGACGCCGGCCCGCAGCGCCGACGAGACGAAACCGCCCCGGCCGAACCGCTGCAGCTTGTAGCGGTCGGCGAACGGCTTGCCGATGCCCTTGAAGCCCTCCGGCCAGACGCCGACGATCTCGCCGTTCTCCAGCAGGCGCTGCGCGTCCTCGTTGCAGGCGAGGGTGTGACCCGCCTTGCGGGCGATCTCGTTGACGCCGGGCAGGACGAAGACCAGGTCCGCCGCGAGCATCCGCAGATGCCGTCCCGCGTGGTCGTGGATCGCGACCTGGGTGACGATCGCGTCCAGCGGGAGCACGCCCGAGTGGTTGGCCACGACCAGCGCGCCGCCCTCCGCAGGGAGGTTCTCGGCGCCGCGCACCTCCAGCCGGAAGTACTTCTCCGCGAGCGGTCGCGCCAGCGACAACAGCACCTGCTCGGTCAGCTCCGCGTCGAAGCCGAACTCGTCGACCTCGTAGTCGCCGGTGAGGCGTCGCCGCAGGAAGCCCAGGCCGTTCGCCGCGCGGGTCTCCCAGCCGTCACCGAAGACCTTTCCGATGGCTCCGCCCAGCGGCCCGGCCAGCGCGCCGCCGACCGCCTGCGCGACCGTGTCGGCGATCCCGCCGTCCGTCGACGGAGCGACGTCAGCTCCCTGCGCGGCCGACTCGACCGCCTCGGCCGGCGGCTGCGCCGCGGGTGCGCCGCGTCGCTGGTGGATCGGGATGACCTTGGCCTCGCGCTCCTCGCGCCATGCCCGTTCCCTGGCCCGGCTCATCCCTCGCTCCTCGTGCTGGTGGACGGCAGCAACTCCGCCGCCCGATCGGTCCAGTCGGCGATCCGCTCCGGCGCGAGCAGGCCGGTCCCCTGGGCCTTGGCCAGGTCGGCCAAGGCCTGCTCGGTGGTGTAGGCCGGGGTGTAGCCGAAGGTCTCGCGCAACATGGTGGTGTCGACGACCCGCCCGTGGGTGAGCAGCCGCAGCTGCTCCGGCGAGAAGTCCAACAACCGCGTCTGCCGGGCGAGTCCGGCCACCCAGCTGACGGCCTGCAGCAGCATCGGGACGGTCGGCTTGCCCAGCCTCCGCGCGACCTGGGAGAGCACCATCACGCCCTCCCCCGCCACGTTGAACGTGCCGCTGGTCGTCGTGCCGCGCCGCGGCTCCGTCGCCGCCAGCCGCAACACCTCGACCGCGTCGTCCTCGTGGATGAACTGGAGTCTCGGGTCGAAGCCGAGAACCGTGGGCAGCACCGGCAGTCCGAAGTACTCGCTGAGCGGGGTGTCCGCGTCCGGGCCGATGATGTTGGCGAAGCGCAGCACGCTCACCGCGACGTCCGGTCGTCGCCGCCCGAAGCCGCGGACGTAGCCCTCGACCTCGACCGCGTCCTTGGCGAAGCCGCCGCTGGGCAGCACCTTGGGCTGCATCAACTCGTGGAAGACGGCCGGGTCGCGCGGCGCGGAGCCGTAGACGCTGGTGGTCGACTTCACCACCAGCCGTTTGACGCTCGGCGCCTTCTGCACCGCGGCGAGCAGCTGCATGGTGCCGATGACGTTGGTCTCCTTGACCACGCCACGGCTGGTCGAACCGAGCGTCGTGGTGCTGACGTTGAGATGCACCACGGTGGTGACGCCGTGCTCCGCTATCACCCGGGCCACCACGGGCCTGCGAATGTCCGCGCCGACGAAGGTGTAGGGGGCGAGGCCCTCAGGCTCCCCCTCGGGGGAAGGCTGCACGTCGACCCCGACGACGTGGTCGACGCCTGGCTGGTCCCGGATCACCCGCGCGAAACGGCTCCCCAGATGCCGGCCGACCCCGGTGACGAGCACGACGTTCCCCACGACGACAGCCCTTCTCGATGCACTCGGTGCAGAGATCGGCGGAACACAGAAAACCGCCCGCACCAGACACTAACGTCGGTGCGGGCGGCAGGACACCATCGGCAGTGCCGAGCGGTGTTACTTCTTGTTACGACGCTGAACGCGCGTGCGCTTGAGAAGCTTGCGGTGCTTCTTCTTGGCCATACGCTTGCGACGCTTCTTAATGACGGAACCCATTGACAACCTCACTCACTGGACACCCGCGAGTGCGGGCAACAGGGTCCAAACGACTGATGTAGGCCAACAGACTACCCAAGTCGGCCCGTGAAACGTAATCCGGCCCGGCGTGCGCGACGCCGGGCCGGATTACGGTTCACTCGTGCTGTTCACTCGTGCTGTGTTCAGTAGTCGTTCAGTAGTCGTGCCTAACCACCCGGCTACGCGGTCTCCCGTCCCACGTAGGAGTCGCGGAGGTAGTCGTGCACCGCTTGCTCGGGTACACGGAACGAGCGGCCCACACGGATCGCGGGCAACTCACTGCTGTGCACCAGGCGGTACACGGTCATCTTCGACACTCGCATCACCGAGGCGACTTCCGCCACGGTGAGGAAGTTGACCTCGTTCAGAGGCCGCTCTCCAGACGCCATGACAACACCGAACCTTCTCCGTGTGACGGGCACCGGCTTCCCCTCCGGTGACTCCAGCCAGCACACGCGTATCCCCAGAGTAGTTGCGGGTGGTACGGGTGGGAAGGGGGAGAACCGGCCTCTCATTACTGAGACATACCGGCCAGTTGCAGTACGTAGGCAGTCAGCAGTCTGTAGCAGTCGGATCGCAGACCGTCGTCGAGCGGGATCGTCACCGCGACCAGTCCGGCCGCCTCCGCGACGAACACCGCCGGGTCGTTGCTGTCGGCGAAGCCGACCGCGCGGAGCCCGAGCCGACCCGCGCCGCAGGCCCACCCGTGGTCGCCGAGCACCAGGTCAGGCAGGCTCTCGCCCTCCTCAGCCAGGGCCGCGAGGGCGATCCGCACCGGCTGCGGCGAGTGCGTGTGGACGGGGTCGCCGAGGGCGGGACGGAGGTCCTGCCGGTTACTTGACGCGCTCTCTTCATACACCCTGAGCACGCCGACGCGCTCCCGGTAGTCAAGGGCACACCGGCGCGGGCCCTCGGCGAAGTGCATCGCAAAGCTCCGCCCGCGCGCGGGCGTACGCAGGTCGCACCCGGCAGCGTGCAAGGCCCGCCCGAAGGCGGCGTACATCGCCGCGAGGTGGGACGGATGCCCGGTCCCCAACAGCACGCTGCCACCTGCGTCGGCAGTCTCCCGCAGCACGACCGCGAGGCGGTCGAGCGCGTCGACGGTCAGCTGCGGATCGATGGTGTCCGGCCCGTGCAGGTACCCGGGGTCGGGATTGACCCCACAGCGGCGCGCCATCAGCGCGAGCACCTCGTCCTTGCTCCACGCGGTGTCCGGATCGAGCCCGAACAGAACGTCGGGATCTCGCCGCGCGAAGCGCGAGTAGTTGCGGAGGTTGTTCTCACGCAGGGTCCCGACGTATCCGGCGAGGCGGGTTTTGAGGAGATGAGCGACGAGGTCGTCGCGGCTGACAGTCACAAAGCCTCCGTCGGCCGTTGCACTACCCAGTTACAACAACAGCCCGTGGTGGGGAAAAACCGCCTTGCGGGTAGCGATGATCGCCTGGTCCACCCGGTCCGCCGGGTCGTACCCGGCGTCGAAGTCCTTCCAGGTCGCGGCGAAGCCGTCGCTCATCCGCTCCGGCGCGTGGGAGCGCGTCAGCGCGCGGACCTCCTCGCGCCACGGCTGCGGGGTCTCCGCGTCGGGGTCGATCGGCCGCCCGGCCGCGATCGCGACCAGGTGGGTCCAACTGCGCGGGACCACGTCGACGACCGCGTACCCGCCGCCGCCCAGGGCGATCCAGCGGTCGTCCGCGTGCGCCGACGCCAGCTCCGCCGCCGCGACCATCAGCGCCCGCTGCGCGTCCACGCTGACGGCGAGGTGGGCGAGCGGGTCCTCGATGTGCGTGTCCGCGCCGTGCTGGGTGACCAGCGCCTGCGGGCGGAACGCCTCGACCAGCTGCGGCACGATCGCGTGGTACGCCCGGAGCCAGCCCGAGTCGCCGGTCCCGGCGGGCAGCGCCACGTTGACCGCCGAACCCGCCGCACCGCCGACCTCCTCCGGCCAGCCGGTCTGCGGGAAGAGCGTGCGGGGGTGCTCGTGCAGGGAGATGGTGAGGACGCGCGGGTCGTTCCAGAAGATCTTCTCGACGCCGTCGCCGTGGTGGACGTCGACGTCGATGTACACCACCCGCTCCGCGCCGAGCTCCAGCAGGCGGGCGATGGCCAGGGCGGCGTCGTTGTAGATGCAGAAGCCGGACGCCTGGCCGGGCATCGCGTGGTGCAGGCCGCCCGCGAAGTTGACCGCGTGGCCGCCGTCGCGCCACACCGCCTCGGCCGCCGCGACCGACTGACCCGCGATCAGGGCGGAGGCCTCGTGGATGGCCGGAAAGGCGGGGTTGTCCTCGGTGCCGAGGCCGCGCGCCGGGTTGGGGATGCCGGTCTCGGCGACCGCCTCGACGGCGGTGACGTAGCCGGGCTCGTGGACCAGGTTCAGCGTGGACTCCCCGGCCGAGGGCGCGGCGAGGACCTCGACGTCGGGCAGCCCGTCCAGCCCGAACGCGCGGACCAGGTCCCAGGTCAGCCGAAGCCGGACCGGGTTCATCGGATGGCCCGGTCCGAAGTCGTACCTGGTGAGGGCGTCGTCCCAGTACAGCCGCGTAAGGGTCATACCGTCACGGTATCGGCATCCGCATCTGCCGCGGTCACCGCACTCGCGCCGAAGGACTTGCTGACGAGGAAGACGGCGAGGATGAGCACCATCGGCACCAGCATCGCGATCCGGTAGCCCATGGCCCCGGCCAGCCCGCCGACCAGCGGGGCGCCGACCAGGAAGCCGACGTAGTTGAAGATGTTGATGCGGGCCACGGCCGCGTCCGAGTCCTTCGGGAAGAGCCGCCCGCCCGCCGCGAAGACCTGCGGCACGATGACGCTGATGCCGAGTCCGACGACGGCGAACGCGGCGACGGCCACCCATGAGGTCGGCGAGAGCGAGACCAGCAGGAACCCGACCGCGCAGACCGCCGCGCCGAGCCGCACGGTCCGGACACTGCCCCAGCTCTGCACCCGGGCGTCGCCGAGCAGTCGGCCGACCAGCATGACGACCATGTACGCGTTGTACGGCACGGTGGTCATCTGGTCGGAGCTGTGCAGGCCCTCCTGGAGGTACTTGGCGGCCCAGTTGGAGACGGTCGCGTCGCCGATGTAAGCGGCGCACATGGCCAGGCAGAGCGGCAGCAGCGGCTTCCACGGGATCGAGCGGGCGGCGGCCGCCGCGGCCTCCTCGACGGCGTGGCCGAGCTCCTGCGGGCCCGCGTACCAGCGGCCGACGACCAGCACGACCGCCGCGACCACGATGCCGACGCCGCCGAACATGGACAGCAGGCTGAGCTTGAAGTGGAGTTGCGCCCAGGCCAGCGACGCTCCAAAAATGCCGCCGAGGCTGAAAGCGGCGTAGAAGGTCTGCATGATGCTGCGGCCGTAGCGGTGCTGCAGGGCCACCGCCGACATCGCCTGGCTGGCGTCCAGACCGCCGACCGAGAGCCCGAACGCGGCCAGCGCGATCGCGGCCTCCCACATCCTGTCGCCGAGTCCGACGCCGACCAGGGTCAGGCAGACGATCGGCTGGACCACCCGCAGCACGGCTCGCGGCGAGGTCCGCTTGACGACGTACTCCATGGAGATGGAGCCGACTCCGGCCAGGATCGGCACGGCGGCGAGGAAGACCGGCAGCAGGCCGTCGCTGATGCCGTACTGCTTCTGGATCCCGGGGATGCGGGTGACCAGCAGCGCGAAGACGGTCCCCTGCGCGACGTAGCTGACCAGCAGGGAGGTGCGGGCCTGCCGAAGTCTCGGCGTGATCTCGGGTGTTGCTGTGGTCATCCGGGAGCACCTCTGCTGTTGGCCGGCGTGCCGGCTGTGACGCTTGGCTGTCGTGCGTTGCCTGTCCGCTTCGGTCGTGCTGTCGTGCTTGGGCCGTACTGTCCGTACTGTCCGCGCTGTCCGCGCGGTCCCTGCTGTCCGTGCTGGAACCGGTTACTACCGGCCGGTATCCGATCAGGTTGGCGTGAGCGTACGGACTCGCGGCCGGGAGCGGAACCCCCGTCCGAAAAGTGATCGCAAAAGGCAACCCGCGTCGGACCACGTCGTTCCCGCTGCTGCGTCGCTCCCGTGCTGCCGGGCTCCGGTTCCCTACGGTGGGCCCATGGGAATGGGTACGCGTCTTCGGCTCCGCGCGTCCGGCGGGACCGATCCGGTCTCGCAGGCGCTCGTCGCGCTCTTCGGGGCGCCCCAGGTCGAGCCGATGCTGATCAGCGAGCGGCTGCTGGGGCGGGTGCCGGTGCACCGGCTGCAGGAGACGCTGGACGGCCTGCGCGAACGCCACGGCGAGCTGCGCGGCGTGCGACGGCGGCGTGACCTGCACCTGCTCGTCTTCACCGGCGGCGGCTCGGAGTTGGTCTGGGCCCGCCTGGACGAGGACGGCCGCCTGGTCTCCTTCGTCACCGGCCCCGGCGCGCTGACGGCCCGCCACGCCACGGCCACGGTCCCCGCGCCCAGCCGCCCGGCGGAGGGGGCGGTCCCTCCGGCGCCGGTCGCGGCGCCGGTCGCGGCGCCGGCGGTTGTGGCTCCGGTCCCGGCAGCGGTTGTGGCGGACACGCCGACGCCTGTCGTTCCCCCAGCGGTAGTGACGACCCCGAAACCGGCGGCACCTCTGGTCGCGAAGTCGGCGGCTGCGGTGTCCCTACAACGCACGGTGCTCGCCTACTCCGGGGCGACGGCAGCAGAACTGACGTTCCCTTGGATCACCGGGTCCGGCACGGGCTGGCTGCTGATCCTGGCGCAGACCCCCGCGTTCGCCTGGTACGTCCTGCGGACCGCGCCCACCCACGCGCTGCCCCCGTGGTTCCGGCTCCTCGCGCCGGCGCCGATCGTGGTCACCCTGCTGGCGCTCGCCCGGGTCCTCGGCGTCGGCCTCCCGTGGGGGATGCCGGGGCTGCCGGAGATCGGACTCTGCGTCGGCGTGGTCGGCCTGACGGCCTGGACGCGGCACCGGGCCCGCCCCGTCCCGGGCGCGCCGACCGCCCATCCGCTGCTGCTCCGCTCGCCGCTGCGCGACGGCACCTTCGTCTTCACCGAGGCGGGCGGCCCGGCGACCAACCGCCACGCGGACGCCTCACTCCAGCCGGGCGGCGACCGCGCCCTGCGCTACGCCGCGGACCTGGTCCAGCTCGGCGACGGCCCGCAGTGGCGCGGCCGTCGCGCGCTGGGGCTGGCCCCCGCGTCCAACGAGCGGTACGCGGTCTTCGGTCATCCGGTGCACTGCCCCGTCGACGGCGTGATCCTGGCCGCGGTCGACGGCCTGCCGGACCACGCCCCGCAGGTGGCGTCCGCCAACCACCCGGACGGCAACCACGTCCGCATCGGCACCGACCGCGGCGTGATCGTCCTCAGCGGCCTCCGCGAGGGCAGTGTCCTGCCTCGACGTGGCCAGCACGTCGCGGCGGGGACGCCGCTGGCCTGCGTCGGCAACAGCGCGGACGCGCTGGAGCCGAGTTTGCGGGTGCGGGCGGAGAACAGCGTGGGGCTGGCGTTGCCGTTCCGCATCGAGGAGTGCCCCGGAACCCCCTGCCGGGGGCGGCGGTTCACTGTTGAAGACTAGGGACGTTGCAAAGCCAGGGGCGCGGGGCTCTGCTGATGTGCGGCTCCGCCGCGCGGGCGCGAGCAACCACCCTGTGCGGATGACCCTGCCCGTTCGGTGCTCTACCTGCGTGGGTGGCTTAGCGCGCGGTTCCCCGCGCCCCTGAGGTGAGTGCAACTTCCCCGCTGCCCCATCTCACAGCAGCGCCGGGACCTGGCCCAGGTCGTCTATCAACCCCGTCGCCCCCGACAGCCGCTGCCGCGGCGTCAGCGCGGCGTAGCCGTAGACGTCCATGCCTGCCGCGCGTGCTGCCGCGACACCGAGGGGGCTGTCCTCGAAGACCACGCAGCGGGCCGGGGCGACGCCCATCCGTTCCGCGGCGTGGAGGAAGAGGTCGGGTTCGGGCTTGCCGCGGCCGACGTCCTGGGCGCTGAAGAGGAGGTCGTCGGAGAAGAACGGGCGCAGGCCGGTCACCGAATGAGCGGTGCGGATCCACTCGTGGTGCGCGGAGGAGGCCACGCAGTAGCGGATGCCCTGCTCGCGCACCCACGTCAGCAGTTCCGGCGCGCCCGCCACCGGCGTCAACCGCTCGCGGAAGGACGCGAAGACGCGGGCGTGGAAGTCCTCGTCGAAGGTGGCGGGGAGCTTCGCCCCCGCGTAGCGCTCGGCAATGACGTCGTGGACCGTGTGCGCCGCCGCGCCCATGAAGTCGCGGTAGGAGTCCTCGATCGTGGTCGGGAATCCGAGCTCGGTCAGGTAGTCGGCGAGGAGGCGGTTGGAGAGCGGTTCGCTGTCCACCAGGACGCCGTCGTTGTCGAAGATCACCAGGTCGTAGCGCAGCACCCGGCCCACCCTACTTGCCGCCGGGCCCCGCCCTACTTCCCGCCGGAGGCCAGCTCCTGGGAGCGGTTGCGGGCGGCCTCCAGCGCGCCCAACAGGGCCGCGCGGACACCGTGGTTCTCCAGCTCGCGGATCGCGGCGATCGTCGTCCCGGCCGGGGAGGTGACCGCCTCGCGCAGCTTGACCGGGTGCTCGCCGGAGTCGCGCAGCATCACCGACGCGCCCACCGCGGCCTGGACGATCAGCTCGTGCGCGACAGCGCGCGGCAGGCCGAGCAGGATGCCCGCATCGGTCATCGCCTCGACCAGGTAGAAGAAGTAGGCAGGGCCGGAGCCGGAGAGCGCCGTCGCCGCGTCCTGCTGGTTCTCCGGGACGCGCAGCGTCTTGCCGACCTGGCTGAAGATCTCCTCGGCGCGGGCCAGGTGCTCCTCGCCGGCGTGGGAGCCGGGGGAGATGACGCTCATCGCCTCGTCGACCAGGACCGGGGTGTTGGTCATGACGCGGACCACGGGCGTGCCGGGGGCGAGCCGCTCCTCGAACCAGGAGGTGGGGATGCCCGCCGCGCCGGAGATCACCAGCCGGTCGGCCGGGAGCGCCGGGGCCAGCTCCTCCAGCAGCGCGCCCATGTCCTGCGGCTTGACCGTGAGGATCAGGGTGTCGGCGAGCTTGACGGCCTCCGCGTTGGTCACCGGCTCCACGCCGTAGCGCTCGCGCAGCTCCGCCACGCGCTCCGGGCGGCGCGCGGTGACGAGGACGTCGGCAGGCGCCTTTCCGGCCCGCAGCAGGCCGGAGACCAGGGCCTCACCGATCTTTCCGGTACCGAGGACGGCGACTCGTTGCGTCATGGAGCCAGTGTGGCACCCGGCCGCCGCGTCTCGCGGACGCGTCCGAGTGGCGGTCACCGGCGTGGTGCCCCGGTGCCGGACGTCAGCCCCGCACCAGCGCGCGGGCGAAGAACGCCAGGTTCGCGGGGCGCTCGGCCAGCCGGCGCACGAAGTACGCGTACCAGTCCACGCCGTACGGAAGGTAGACCCGGACGGTCTCGCCCGCCCCCGCCAGGCGGCGCTGCTCGTCCTCGCGCACGCCGTAGAGCATCTGGAACTCGTAGGCGTCCTGCGGGCGTCCCGCGCGGACGGCGAGGGCTCCGGCGATCGCGATCAGCCGGGGGTCGTGCGTCGCCACCATGGGGTAGCCCTGACCCTCCATCAACAACCGCAGGCAGCGCACGTACGAGCGGTCCACCGCGTCCCGCTCCCGGTACGCGACGGAGTCCGGCTCGGCGTACGCGCCCTTGACCAGCCGCACGCGGCAGCCCGCGCCCAGGAGGTCGCGGCAGTCGGACTCGGTCCGGCGCAGGTACGTCTGGAGCACCACACCCAGCCACGGGAACGTGGCGCGCAGCGAGGCGGCGGTCTCCAGGGTGAGGTCGGTGGCGGTGTGGCCCTCCATGTCCAGGGTGACCGTGGTGCCGGCGGCCTGGGCCGCCTCGCAGATCGCCCGGACGTGTCCGCGCGCCAGCTCCGCGCCGTCGCGTCCGAGGCCCGCGCCGAGCGCGGAGAGCTTGACCGAGACCTCCGCCCGCCGCGCCAGCCCGGCGTCGTCCAGGGCGCGCAGCAGGCCCGCGTACTCGGCGGCGACGGCCGCGGCGTGGTCCTCGTCGACGGTGTCCTCGCCGAGGTGGTCCAAGGTGACCCGCAGGCCACGCGCCACCAGCCGGTCGGTCACGGCCACCGCCTCGTCGCGGGTCTCCCCCGCGACGAAACGTTCCACCACGGCCCGCCCACCGGGCGCGGCCACCACCGCCCGCTGCGCCTGCGGACTCCGCGCGGCGGCGAGCAGAACACGACGGGACAGCATGGGCCCAAGGCTAGGGCCTCCCTGCGGGCCTGTCGTGCAGCCCCGGCAGGCCGCGCGCCGCACGGATCCCGGCCACGCCGTCATCCTGGCTGCGGGCCGTCATCCTGGCTGACTAGGGGCAAACTCAGGGAAGTCCCCTATGGCTTCCGGGCCGTCGGAGGCGCACCGTGGACATATGAGTAGTGGTGAGGTCAGCCGGCGCGAGTCCGGCACGCTTGCTGTCGCCTCGGCGTCGCGCGGTCCCTGGAAGACCGCGGCTGCCGTGGGCGCGGTCGGCGCAGGTGCAGCCGTGGCCGTCGATCTGATCACGTTGCACTGGTCGCTGAGCATCCTGGCCGGTCCGGCCAGCATCGGCCTGTTCCTCTTCTTCCTGGTCGGCGGCGCGGGCGCGGCGCTCACCAAGCGGGGTGGGGACCACCGGATCCGCCGCTGGGCCGCCGAGCACCCGTGGGAGGCCGCGCTCGCCCCTGCGGGCGCGCTGTGGGTGACCAACGCGGTGACGGAGTTCGTCTTCAGCTCGTCCGGGATCCTGGGCAGCATCCTCACCGGGCTGTGGCACGCGGCGATCCTCTACGCCATAGTCGGCGTGGTCAGCAGCGTCGCGGGAGCCCGCCGGAAGTCCTCCGGGAGCTGACGATCTTGTCAGATTCTTAACCGATCACTCCGGCGCGGAGGTTTGGCCGTCGCCATACTGGCGCGGTGCCAGCGACAGACGATCAAGAGAAGGACCCGTTCGAGGGGCTGAAGCTCGACGAGGACTTCATCCAGGGGGCCGAGCACAAGGAGCAGTCCGCCCGTGCCCGGATGCTCTCGGCCAGGTGGAAGCACACGCCTCCGCAGGACACCGGGTGGCGGGCCCCGGTCACGCCGATCAGGCGTCGACGCCGCTGGCAGGTGCCGGTCTTCATGGTGCTCGCCGCCGGGCTGGTGCTGGCCAGCCTGAACGCCCGCGCGCTCCACGACTGGGCGCTCGGCAAGGCGCCGGGGGCGCAGGCGGCGGACAACGTCCAGGCCGCCCAGGCACCGGAGACGGCCCTGCCCACCGCCGCTCCGCCCACCGCGGCGGACCCGACCACGCCGACGCTGGAGCACCCGTTCGCCGGCTCCCCGGCGGACGCCTGGCCGGCCGGCGCGGCAGCGATCACGGTGCCGAGCGCGCACGCCGTCGGGGTGTACAGCGCGAGCACGGTCGCGGAGTACCTGGCACGCGCCAAGGAGTTCCTCGTCGACAGCAACCTCTCCCCGGACGTGGTCGGCGGCGGCTACCCGAGTGCCGCCCTGGGCCTGATCGATCCGCTGGAGACCCAGCTGGTGGACCCGCTCCGCACCGATCTGGCGCATCCCTCCGCCAAGAACGACCCGACCGACATGTTCACCCGCTTCAACCCCGACCAGGCGCGGCTGATCGGCTCGGTGATCAAGGTCGAGGGTGAGCTGAGCTACGCGTCGGACGGACAGGGCGGGCTGAACATCCATGCCGACGTCACGTTCGTGTACCCGCTGCAACCCGGTCCGCACCCGGCTCCGTGGCTGACCGCGTCGCCGAGCGCCTCGGGGGCGGCGGTCCAGGCCTCACTGACGGACACCCCCGACGACTGGGACGTGGCCCGCAGCATCATCCGGCGCATCGTCGACTTCGACGTGCCCGACGCGACCCACTGGCAGCACACCCCCGGCAAGCTGTGGATCACCAACTACACCCCCGACATCGGCAACAGCGCCTGCGGGGTCAGCAACGGGTACATCAACCCGGAGTTCCCCAGCGTGGCCAACATGGACACCGCCACCCCGTCCGGCCCCGCCGAGGACCCGTACGACCGCAGCAAGCTCCCGGACACCAAGCGTCAGGGCTGCGGACAGCTCAGCCGCACCTGATCCGCGGCTGTCACTGCGGCGGTCACTGCGGCGGTCAGCGCTTGCGACCGCCGCCGGGCCGGGCCTTCTGCGGCTTGGGCTTGCGGCGGGCGTGGGCGGCCAGGGCCTGCTCGTAACGGGCGCGGAGGACGGATTCGCCCGGGGCCTCGACGAGGCTGCGGAAGAAGTAGGCGACCAGCGAGCCGACGAAGCCGACGATCATGGGCACGCCCATGGACTTGTCGTCCTCCATCCAGCCGGACAGCGACTCCTTGCCACGGGCGAGGATGGTCCAGTTCCGCAGCGCGGCGATGCAGCTGCAGACGACGATCGCGAGGACCATGACGGCCTCGACGAAGCCGCCGGTCTGGGCGATGAAGACGCCCTCCACCGCGAGCTGCATGACGTAGCCGCCGAGGAAGGCCGCGACCAGCGCGCCGATGCTGACCCCGACCCGGCGCAGCCAGTAGGCGCTCCCCCGCTCCACCCACGTGGTGCCGAACCAGCGGATCGGCTCGGGGGCGGGGGCGGTACTGGCGGAGTTCACAGGACTCTGGGCGGGGTTCTCGGCGCGCGGGGACACCCTTCGATTATGCGTGGTCCGCCGGGTGGACCGGCGGACCACCCGGCTCAGCCCCGGATCAGCCCTGGATCAACCGAGCTTCGAGACGTCGCGGACCGCGCCCTTGTCAGCGCTGGTGGCCATCGCGGCGTAGGCGCGCAGCGCGGCCGAGACCTTGCGCTCGCGGTTCTTCGGCGCGAAGACGCCGCCCAGCGCCTCCCGGCGCGCGGCCAGCTCGGCCTCGGGCACCAGCAGCTCGACGCCGCGGTTCGGGATGTCGATCCGGATCCGGTCGCCGTCCTGGACCAGCGCGATGATGCCGCCGGAGGCCGCCTCGGGCGAGACGTGGCCGATGGAGAGCCCGCTGGTGCCGCCGGAGAAGCGCCCGTCGGTGATCAGCGCGCAGGCCTTGCCCAGGCCGCGTCCCTTGAGGAACGAGGTCGGGTAGAGCATCTCCTGCATGCCGGGGCCGCCCTTGGGGCCCTCGTAGCGGATGACGACGACGTCGCCCTCCTTGACCTGCTTGGCGAGGATCTTCTCGACCGCCTCGTCCTGCGACTCGCAGACGACCGCCGGACCCTCGAAGGTCCAGATCGACTCGTCGACACCGGCCGTCTTCACCACGCAGCCGTCCGCGGCCAGGTTGCCGTGGAGCACGGCCAGGCCGCCGTCCTTGGAGTAGGCGTGCTCGACGGAGCGGATGCAGCCGCCGGACGCGTCGGTGTCCAGCGTGTCCCAGCGCTCCGACTGCGAGAACGCCTCCGCGGAGCGGACGCAGCCGGGGGCCGCGTGCCACAGCTCGACGGCCTCGGCGGTCGGGGAACCGCCGCGCACGTCCCAGGTCTTGAGCCACTCGGCCAGCGAGTCGGAGTGGACGGTGTGGACGTCCTCGTTGAGCAGGCCGCCTCGGTGCAGCTCGGCGAGGATGGCCGGGATGCCGCCCGCGCGGTGCACGTCCTCCATGTAGTAGGTCGTGGTCGGCGCGACGTTCGGGGCGACCTTGGCCAGGCACGGGACCTTGCGGGAGAGCCGGTCGATGTCGTGGACGGTGAAGTCCACCTCGGCCTCCTGCGCGGCGGCCAGCAGGTGCAGGATCGTGTTGGTCGAGCCGCCCATGGCGATGTCCAGGGACATGGCGTTCTCGAACGCGGCCTTGGACGCGATCGCGCGCGGCAGCACGGTCTCGTCGCCCTGCTCGTAATGACGCTTCGTCAGCTCCACCACCGTGCGGCCCGCGCGCTCGTAGAGGTCGCGACGGGCGGTGTGGGTGGCCAGCACCGAGCCGTTGCCGGGGAGCGAGAGGCCGATGGCCTCGGTCAGGCAGTTCATCGAGTTGGCGGTGAACATGCCGGAACAGGAGCCGCAGGTCGGGCAGGCGTTCTCCTCGATCCGGCGGATGTCCTCGTCGGAGACGTTCTCGTTGACCGCGTCCGCGATGGCGTTGATCAGGTCGAGCTTGCGGACCGTGCCGTCGACCAGGGTGGCCTTCCCGGCCTCCATCGGTCCGCCGGAGACGAAGACCGTCGGGATGTTGAGCCGCAGCGCGGCCATCAGCATGCCCGGGGTGATCTTGTCGCAGTTGGAGATGCAGATCAGCGCGTCGGCGCAGTGGGCCTCGACCATGTACTCGACGCTGTCCGCGATCAGGTCGCGCGAGGGCAGCGAGTAGAGCATGCCGCCGTGGCCCATGGCGATGCCGTCGTCCACCGCGATGGTGTTGAACTCGCGCGGCACCGCGCCCGCGGCCTTGATCGCCGCGGAGACGATCCGGCCGACCGGCGCCAGGTGCGTGTGGCCGGGGACGAACTCGGTGAAGGAGTTGGCGACCGCGACGATCGGCTTGCCGATGTCCTCGCCGGCTACACCGGAGGCGCGCATGAGAGCGCGCGCGCCCGCCATGTTGCGACCGTGGGTGACCGTTCGAGACCTGAGCTGCGGCACTGTTCTCAACTCCTTGGCTAGTGCCGTCGAGGGTACGCCCTATGACCGCCCATCGGACACGCTGTCCGAGATGCGGTCACTTCCGCCGGGCGGGCCTGCCGGCGGAGTCGCGGGTGCGGCGGCGAGGTTGAGCCGGGTGAAGGCCAGCGCCTCGGCGAGGTCGGCCTCCCGTTCGACCGGCCCCGGTGCGCGCCGGGTGTTGACCTCCAGCACCACGTGCCCGTCGAAGCTGTTCCGCGCCAGCCTCTCCAGCAGCTCGGCGCAGGGCTGGTTCCCCCGCCCGGGGATCAGGTGCTCGTCCTTGGCCGAGCCGGACCCGTCGGCGAGGTGGACGTGGCCGAGCCGGTCGCCCATCCGGTCCAGCATGGCGAGGGCGTCGGCGCGCGAGGTCGAGACGTGGGAGAGGTCGATGGTGAAGTGGCGGTAGTCCTCGGTCGTCGGATCCCAGTCCGGCGCGTAGGCGGCGACCTCGCGGTCGCGGTAGCGCCAGGGGTACATGTTCTCCACGGCGAAGCGCACGTCCGTCTCGTCCGCCATCCGCCACACGCCCTGCACGAACTCCCGCGCGTACTGGCGCTGCCAACGGAACGGCGGGTGCACGACGACGGTGCTCGCCCCCAGCTTCTCCGCGGCGGAGCGGGCCCGCTCCAGCTTCTGCCAGGGGTCCGTGCCCCAGACCCGCTGCGTGATCAGCAGGCAGGGCGCGTGCACGGCGAGGATCGGCACCTGGTGGTAGTCGGAGAGACGACGCAGGGCCTCGATGTCCTGGGAGACCGGGTCCGTCCAGACCATCACCTCGACGCCGTCGTAACCGAGCCGCCCCGCGATCTCGAACGCGGCGGCGGTGTTCTCCGGGTAGACGGAGGCGGTGGACAGCGCGACCTTTGCCTTGGGCACGAGGATGCACTCGTCGTCTCGGTTCACATCGGTACCGCGTGCTTTCGCCACAGCAATCAGCTTAGAGAAGCGCTCCGGGCGAACGGGCACTTGCACTCACCTCAGGGGCGCGGGGAACTGCGCGAGACACCACCCTGTGCGGATTGCACTGCACAGTGCAATCAGCCCATGTGCCCGGTCCTACTGGCCGGAGGCCAACCGGTCCAAGCGCCGCAGGATGACGCCCTCGCGCAGCGCCCACGGGCAGATGTCCAGTTCGTCCACGCGGAAGAGGTCCATCGCGCCCTCGGCGACCAGCGCGCCGGCCAGCAGCTGTCTCGCGCGTCCCACCGAGACGCCCGGCAGCAGCACCCGCTGCTGCGTGCTCATCGCGGCCAGGCGCGGGACCCAGTCCTCCAGCGAGCTGCGGGTCAGCCGCCTCGGGACCAGCGGGCCGTCGGCCTCGCGGGCGGCGCCCGTTATCCGGGCGAGCTGCTTGAAGGTCTTGGACGTCCCCACGACGTGGTCCGGAGGACCCAGCCGGGAGACCTCCGCGACGGTGCGGGCGATCTCCGCCCGCACGTGCTTGCGGAGTTCGCGGACGCGCTCCGCGTCGGGCGGGTCGCCCGGGAGCCAGGAGGCGGTGAGCCGGCCCGCGCCGAGCGGCAGCGAGATCGCGGTGTCGGGCTGCTCGTCCAGGCCGCAGGCGATCTCCAGCGAGCCGCCGCCGATGTCGAGCAGCAGCAGTCGGCCGCTCGACCAGCCGTACCAGCGGCGGGCCGCCAGGAAGGTGAGCCGGGCCTCGTCGCCGCCGGAGAGGACCCGCAGCTCGACGCCGGTCTCGTCGAGGACCCGCTTGAGCACCTTCTCGCCGTTGGTGGCCTCGCGGATCGCGCTGGTCGCGAAGGGCAGGACCTCCTCGACGCCCTTGTCCTCGGCGACCCGCATCGACGAGGACACCATCTCCACCAGCCGCTCCACGCCGTCCTCGTGGATCGATCCGTCCACGTGCAGCAGCTCGGCAAGACGCAGCTCGATCTTGTGCGAGTAAGCGGGCAGCGGCGCAGCGCCCGGGTGTGCGTCCACCACGAGGAAGTGGACGGTGTTGGATCCCACGTCGAGTACGCCAAGTCGCATAACTGCCCACGCTACGCGATCGCCGCGCGGATCGTCGCCGGTCAGGGCAGGCCGGGCGGCGTCACGTGGGACACCTGGGCCGCGTGCCAGCCCGGCGCGACGCCGTTGGTGTCGCCCGGCTGGTCGCCCGCGTAGGTGTAGAGCGGGGCCCCGTCGTAGGTGACCTGGTCGCCGACGCCGTCCGGGCGCTGCGTCGCCGCCAGCGTCCCGGGGACGCCGGGCGGCAGGTGCAGCGAGGTGCCCGGGGTGGTCAGCAGCGGATGACGGGTGGTCAGGCAGCTTCCGGTGCACCCGAAGACGTGCGTCGACGGCTGGTCGCCGTCGAAGTGGTAGAGGACGAGACCGTCCAGGTCGCTGAGCACGCGGCCCTGGGTGTCGGTGTCGACGACCAGCACGGTGAACGGCGGCCCGGAGGAGGCGGGCGCCGGCATCGGCGCGGGCATGGGCGCGGGCGCGGCTCCGACGAGGGCGGGGACGAGCGCGACGGCGAGCGCGGCCATGGGCACCAGCCTGCGCCTCACAGGATGCCGGACGGGATGCGTGACGGGCATTGCGGCCTCCTCGGCCCCTCAGTATTTGATCGTAACGCCGCTGACGGAGTGGACGTCGGTGCTCGCACCGGTGCCCCCGGTGAAGCCGACCCGGACGTCGGTCGGCAGGGTGACCTTCACCGCGATCACCTGCTTGCCGCCGACGGAGACCAGCAGGGTGCCGTTGGACACCGTCACCGTGACCGCGACCGGGCCCGAGCGCAGCTTGGGGATCGCGCTCGACGTGGCCGCGTAGACGAGGTGCCCGGCGGTCGAGCCGACGGTGACCCCGACGAAGTTGGCCGAGGGGTTCGTCGGGTCCTTGTAGGTGTCCAGGGCGACCGCGACGCCGGGCAGGCCGAGCCAGCCGAGTCCGCCGCCGTCGGCGCCCAGGGAGGCCGGCCCGCGCTTGCTCGCGTCGAGCATCGCGAAGGTCAGGCCGTCGGCCCCGGTCCCGCCGCCGATCGTGGCGGTGAAGGTCGCCGCCAGATTGGCGGACGGGACGGCGGTGGACTGGAAGTCCGATCCGGCCTGGTCGGGCTTGGCCGGGGTGAGCTGGAGCGTGGTGCCGACCATCGTCGCCGAGCCGTTGCGGACCCAGCCATTGGGTCCGGGCGGCGGGACCGCGTAGGCGGGGGCGGTGATCGCGGCGTTCCTGACCGTGTGAATGTCCGTCAGCGCCCCCGTCCCGCCGGTGAAGGCGAGGAACGCGGCGGGCGGCAGCGAGGCGACCGAGGTGGCGAAGAGCCGGACGCCGTCCACGGTGACCGTCACCGTCCGGCCGCTGACCTGGACACCGACGGTGTGCGGTCCGCTGCGCAGGTTCGGGACCTTCGTGCTGGTCGCCGCGTAGGTCAGCCCGTTGGCGTTGGAACCAGTGGCCAGGCCGACGAAGTTGTTCGACGGGTTGGCCGCGTTCTTGTAGGTGTCGAGGGTGACCGCGACGCCCGGCAGCGGGGCCCAGCCGAGGTATCCGCCCGGCTGTCCGACGGCGGTCGGGGTGACCCTGGCCGGGTCGAGCAGGGCGAAGGAGAGCCCGTCGGCCCCCGTGCCGCCGCCGATGACCGCGGTGAAGGTGGCGTTCAACCCATTGGTGACCACCGGGACCGGGAAGACGGCGGAACCAGCCTGCCGGGCCAGCGCCTGGGTCAGGTCGAGGTCGCCGCCCGAGACCGACGCGGAGCCGTTCAGCTGCCAGCCGCCCGCGCCGGGGTCGGGCACGACGATCCCGCCGGACGGCTGCGTGCCGGTGCCGGTCAGGGTCTCGGGCTGCGGGCCGTTCCCGTCGTCGGAGGTGATCTGGTAGACGCCGGTGAAGCTGCCGGTCGACGTCGGCGAGAAGGTGACGCTCTGGTGCACCACCGCGCCCGGGTCCAGCTCCTGGCCCTCGCTGATCGGGGCCGTGGCGAGGAAAGGCGCGGCGGGCGGCGCGGCCTTGGTGATGGTGAGCGGGATGTTGCCGGTGTTGCTGATGTCGAAGGTCAACGTCTTGGAACTGCCGATCGGCACGGACCCGAACGAGGTCGTGGTCGGGGTGATCGTCAGGTGCGCGGCCCCGGTCACCGCGCTGCCGGTGAGCGGGACCGTCGCCGTCCCGTCCGGGCCCACCACACTGAGCGAGCCGGTGTCGCCGGACGACGCGGCCGTCGGCGCGTAGGTCACCTGGACGGTCACCGACTGCTGCGGCTGCACCACCGTCCCGGACGCGGGCAGCCCGGACGCGGAGAAGGGGGCGCTGGGCGCGGACGTCGAGGTCACCGTCTCGGCGGAGGTGCCGGTGTTGGTGATGCTCACGCCCAGGGTGTTCGTGGTGCCGGTGGCGACCTGGCCGAAGTCGAGGGAGGCAGGGAAGGCGGTGAAGCCGGGCCGGGTGCCGTAGCCGGTCACGCCGAAGCCGATGGTGGCGGTGGTCGCTCCGGTCTTCACCGTGAAGCTGACCACCCCGCTGGCCGGTCCGGGAGCGGTCGGGGCGAAGGTCAGCGGCACCGAGTAACTCGCCCCGGCGGTGAGCGACTTGGGCAGCCCGCTCGGCGCCGCGGTGAAGGGGCTGCCGGTGGGGGTGGTCACGGCGGTGACGGTGGCCGTCTGGGTGGCCCGCACGGTCAGCGTCCCGGCCCCGGTCGTGCCGACGGCGACGTTGCCGAGCGCCGCCGGGGAGCCGATCAGCGCCGACGCGGCGGGCAGGCCGAAGGCGAGCACGTGCCCGTCACGGGTGCCGACGTAGACCCGGCCGCCGCTCGTCGCGGGCACCGAGAACTTGGACGCGGTCCCGATCGGCGTCGACCAGAGCAGGTGCATCGAGCCGCTGTTCGGCACCGCGTCGTAGGCGCGCAGCTGGCTGTTGGCGCCGTTGCTGCCGTCCGCGTAGACGGCCCAGACGGTCGCCGAGCCGGGCGTGGTCCCGTCCGAGGTGATCACCGGCGAGCCGGAGGTGTAGCCGAAGGTCTCCGGGCTCGCCCCGGCCGGGGTCAGCGTCGGGTTGCCACTGCCGTTCAGCCCGAACTGGAAGGCGCGCAGCGGTCCGCGCGACCCGATCTCGTAGACGTAGCCGCCCCCGCCGCCGTAGGCCGCCGGGTGCCCCCAGACGCCCTCGAACGGGCCGGTGACGCCGAGCACCGCGTCACCGCCGCCGGGGCCCTGGTCGTGTCCGCCCAGGTTGTCCCGGTCCAGCAGGAAGACCCGGCCGTCCTTGCCGACCTGGACCAGCAGGTGCGGGTGGGCGGAGCTGGCCCCGAAGGGCGAGGCGGGCAGCGCCACCGGTCCGCCGGAGCCGAAGTCGGCGTCGTCCTGGTCCAGGGTGGGCGCGTTGGACGGGCTGAAGAAGTCCTGGGCGTGCAGCGAACCGTCGCTGTTGACGCCGAGTCGGATCACGGACTCGGACAGCTGCCCCGGCGGCCTGCTGCCCGGGTCGGGCGCGGGCGACATCCCGTTGCCGGTGGAGAAGAGGATCCGGCCCGACCCGTCGGAGACCAGCCCGCCGCCCGACTGCCAGACGCCCGCCATCCCGTCGGCGGCGCTGTTCTCGGTGGCCCAGAGCTTGAGCGAGCGGGTGCCGGTGTCGACCCCGGCGATGTAGCCGACATAGGGGTTGATGTCGCAGTGCGAGCCGAAGCCCGCGTAGACCTTGCCGTCGAGCAGCAGCAGACCGGCCCGCTGGTTGACGGTGTAGGCGTCGAACGGGCGGCTCGGGTCGTTGGTCGGCGCCCCCTGGACCTTGACCGGCCAGCCGCTGCGTTCGGCTCCGGAAGCCGGGTCGATCGCGTGGATGTACCAGTTCGGGTGGGTCTGGTCGGGGCCGTCGTTGACCTTGGAGGTCAGGTAGACCGTGTTGTCGGCCGAGTCGTAGACGGGGGTGCTGGTCACGCCGAGGTTGGGAGTGAGGTCACCGCAGCCGATCGCGGAGGCGGGCCAGGGCGTGCCGAGGGTCCTGGTCCAGCGGATCGCTCCGGTGGCCGCGTCGATGCCGTAGACCTTGTCGTTCTCGGTCGCGGCGATCAGCGTCGTCCCGATGACCAGCGGCTGGGCGTAGACCTGGCCGTCCACAGCTGTGGAGAACTGCCGGCCGAACCGCGAGCTGGACACCTGCGCGGGCGTGAGGCCCGGCTCGCTCCGGTCCCAGCCGGTGCGCAGCGTGTCCTGCGACACGGTCCCCTCGTCGGCGCGAGCCCGGTCCCCCGGGAGCACCACGCCGACGGCCACCAGCGCGGTCGCCAGACAGGCCGTCAGACACATCGTCAGAACGCTTGTCCGACAAGAAGATCTCCACCCGATCGTCATGGCGGCAGCATGCGGCCCATGCTCCGGGTGGGAAGGCCCGGCGCTCCGTCGCGACCTGCCGGTTCATCCGGCTGGACCTGGCCGCTCACACGCTCGGCCCTGGTGGGTGCCGCGGCGAGAGGCGTGCCGACAGGTTGTCGGGAAAATCGTCCGATACTCCCCCGCAGGCCGTGGCCGTGGTGCGGCAGAACCGGCATAGGCTGAGCGGGTGGCAGTAGTAGACGTACAGATCAGCGGCACGATGGACCTGAAGGCGGCCAAGAAGGCCGCCAAGGCGGCGCGCAAGCGCGAGGTCGGGCTGGACTTCCCCCGCGCCTGGGTGGAGTTCGTCGACCCCGACGACGCCGAGCAGGTCTTCCGGTGCGACCTCACCTGGCTCACCTCCCGCTGGACCTGCGTCTTCGGCCGCGGCTGCCACGGCATCCGCCCCGGCCGGGCCAGCGACGGCTGCTGCACGCTCGGCGCGCACTGGTCCGACGAGGACGACCAGAAGCGCGTCCTCGGCCACGCCGCGCGGCTGACCCCGGAGACCTGGCAGTTCCACAAGCAGGGCACCGGCCCCAAGGGCATCTCCGAGCCCGACGAGGACGGCGACCTGCGCACCCGCCGCGTCGACGGCGCGTGCATCTTCCTGAACCGTCCCGGCTTCCCCGGCGGCGAGGGCTGCGCGCTGCACACGCTGGCGCTGCGCGAGGGCCTCGAACCCCTGGAGACCAAGCCGGACGTCTGCTGGCAGCTCCCGATCCGCCGCGCCTACGACTGGATCGACCGCCCGGACGAGACCCGCTACCTGCAGATCACCATCGGCGAGTACGACCGCCGCGGCTGGGGCCCTGGCGGCCACGACCTGCAGTGGTGGTGCACCGGCAGCCCCGACGCGCACGTCGGCGCCGACCCGGTCTACGTCAGCTACCGCGCGGAGCTGGTCGAGCTGATGGGCGCGGGCGGCTACGCCGAACTGGTCCGCCAGTGCGAACGCCACCTCGCCAACCCGTCCGGCCCGGTCGCCCCGCACCCGGCGGACCAGCCCGCGGGCTGATCCGCCGCGTCAGTGCCCGTCGGTGGGGACGGGGCTGCCGCTTGACGGTGTGTCGGACGACTGCGGCGTCGGGTCGGCCGACGGGGAACCGGGCGGCGTGGCGCCGGAGGGCGCTGTCGACGGAGTCCCGGACGCCGAGGCGGACGGGGTCGGTGTGGGCGTAGGTGTGGGCGTGGGCGAGCTCGACGGTGTCGGCGGCGGCGTGGGCGACGCGGAGGTCGGGCTCGGCGTCGGGGACGGGATGCCGCGACGGGAGCTGCCGGTGCCGTAGAGGGTGACCGTACTGCCCGAGGGCTGGAAGACGATCTGGGCGCTCCAGGGGTCGCGCGGCGTGGCGTCCTCGTCGACGGTGACCAGCACGGTGAGCTGCGCGCCCGGAGCGAGCGTGCCGCCGTCCCGGCTGAGCCTGATCCAGGGAGCCTGCACCGAAGCGGTCCAGAGCAGGGCGCTGCCACCGGTGTTGGTGAGCGTGATCAGCGTCCGACCGCCCGACTCGGCCGCGCCGACGTCGAGTTGCCCCGCGCCGACACCCGAGGAGCCGACCGGTATGGGGACGGTCCCCGGCGGGGTGGTGACGCCCGGGGTCGTGACCGTGAACGCGACGTTCTCGCCGAGGCGCCCACCACCCGAGTCGACCGGGCCCGTCGCCGACCCCGAGGGAGCGGCCGGGCCCTCGGACGGGTCGGCCGACTGCGGGTCGGACACCCGCACCGAGGTGACCTGCGCCGCCGGAATGCCGGGCGCGTCCGCCAGGTGCATCGCCCACAGCGCGACGGCGGGCGCGGCCACGACCGCGGCCGCGACCGAGCCGATGACCGTGCGATGCCGGACCACGACCGCGCGTTCCGCCTGCGGCGGCAGGTGCACCGGGAAGCCGCGCCGGTCGAACCGGGGATCCGGGAGCGGCTCCTCCCCGCGCGGGGTGCGCAGGGCGGCACGCGGCAGGTGGACCAGCGGCAGCGCCCCGGTGTCACGCGGCGTCCCCGGCCAGGGCCCCTCCGCCGCACCACGCTCGGCGGCGCCGCGGCAGGTCGGGCACTCGTCGACATGGCGCACCAGCTCACCGCGCAGCGCCCGCCCGAGTACCGGCCCGCGCCCGCGCCCGATCCGGGTCAGCTCCGGGCACACGTCCGCGGCGAGCACGGCGAGCGCGGCGGCGGTCCGCTCCACCTCGCAGGTTCCCTGCGCGAGCAGCACCGCAGCGGCGTCCAGCCGCAGGCCGAGGACGGCGGCGACCTCGGGCGTCTCCAGCTGGTGCCGCGCGGACAGCTCCAACGCCTCCCGCTGGGCGGGCGTCGTCCCCGCCGCCTCCGGCCAGGCGAGCCGCGCGAGCCGGGAGCGCGCGGTCTGCGCGGTGTGCGCGGTGTGCGCGGTCTGCGCCGGGGGTGGCGCGGTACGGGCCTCCAGCCGGAGCAGGCAGACGTGACGATTCAGCGCGTACAACCAGGCACGTTGCAGCTCGGGCCGGCGGAGACGCCGGCGGTGACGCACGGCGAGCCGCCGTGTCTGGCGCACGGCGGCAACGGCTTCGTCCTGGTCACACAGCACGGAGAGGCTGTAGCTGAACAGGGCGTCGGCGAGCTGGTCCAGCACGGTGTCCACGCCTCCGACGGTAGGCGCGCCGCGCCACCCCCCTCGGGGGATGCGCCTCCGATCCACCCTTTCGGGTGATGTACAGCTGCCGCTGAGGCAGCTTTCGCTCCCGCAGGTGGTTGCACCATCAGGGGCGCGGGGAACTGCGCGACAAGCCACCCACCCACGTTGCGCGCCGAACGGACAGGGCCATCCGCTCGTCAGTGGCGTCTCGCGCCGTTCCCCGCGCCCCTGAGGTAGTGCAACGTCCCCGCTTGCCCCTGGCGAGGCAGTGCAACGGGCCCAGCTGCCCACCGGCTCTGTCAGTGGTTCGCTGTAGCGTTCCCGTCATGGCCGCACGATCGAGCTCGTCCAAGTCCCGCAGCAGCTACCGCTGCACCAACTGCGGTGCCACGCCGCCCAAATGGACCGGACGCTGTGGCGAGTGCAACGCCTGGGGCACGGTCGAGGAGGCCGGCGCACCCGCCGTGCGGACGACGGCGGCGGGGCCGGTCTCCGCCCCGGCGAGGCCGATCGGGCAGGTGGACGCCACGATCGCGGCCTCGCGGGCGACCAATATCGACGAGTTGGACCGCGTCCTCGGCGGCGGGCTGGTGCCCGGCGCCGTCGTGCTGCTGGCGGGGGAGCCCGGCGTCGGCAAGTCGACACTGCTGCTGGACGTCGCCGCCAAGGCCGCAGGCCCCGAGCACCGGACGCTCTACATCACCGGTGAGGAGTCCGCGAGCCAGGTGCGGCTGCGTGCGGACCGGATCAAGGCCCTGTCGCCGCACCTCTACCTCGCCGCCGAGACGGACCTGGCCGCCGTGCTCGGGCACATCGAGCAGGTCCGGCCGTCCCTGCTGGTCCTCGACTCGGTGCAGACCATCGCCTCCGCCGAGCTGGACGGCGCGCCCGGTGGGCCCGCGCAGATCAGGGAGGTCGCGGGCGCGCTGATCCGCGAGTCCAAGACGCGGGCCATGTCGACGCTGCTGGTCGGTCACGTCACCAAGGAGGGCGCGATCGCCGGGCCGCGCCTGCTGGAGCACCTGGTCGACGTGGTGCTGCACTTCGAGGGCGACCGGCACGCCCGGCTGCGGCTGATCAGGGGCGTCAAGAACCGCTACGGGGCGACGGACGAGGTCGGCTGCTTCGAGCTGCACGACTCCGGCATCACCGGGCTGCCGGACCCGTCGGGCCTCTTCCTGACCAAACGGGCCGAGCCGGTGCCCGGCACCTGCCTGACCGTCACCCTGGAGGGGCGGCGGCCGCTGGTCGCCGAGGTGCAGGCGCTGCTGGTGGATTCGTCGATCCCGTCGCCGCGCCGGGCCACCTCCGGCCTGGAGTCGCCCCGGATCGCCATGATCCTGGCCATGTTGGAGCGCCACGGCGGGGTCCGGCTCGGCAAGATGGACATCTACGCCGCCACCGTCGGCGGGGTGCGGCTCTCCGAGCCTGCCGCGGATCTGGCCATCGCGCTGGCCCTGGCCAGCTCCGCCGCGGACACGCCGCTGCCTCAGGAGCTGGTCGCCATCGGCGAGGTGGGCCTCGCGGGCGAGGTGCGGCGGGTCACCGGCGTGGAGCGGCGGCTGGCGGAGGCGGCCCGGCTCGGCTTCACCCATGCGCTGGTCCCGCCGGAGCCGGGCAAGGTGCCCAAGGGAATGCGCGTGATAGAGGTCACCACGATCGGCGACGCCATGGCGGCAATTCCGGGCAAGCCCGGACGTATCGGCAGGGACCCCGACCGCCGTGGGCGCAGCAGCAACGGACAGCGGCGCAAGTCCGTCAGCGAGCTGATGGAGCGCGACAGCCTCGCCAACCAGACCGACAAGGTCGATCTCACGAACGACCAGCAACGCTCGGTGCCCGGATACTTGGACATTCCCGACAGCCCGGACGAGCTGATGCGCGGTTGGGACGAGATCGAACCGGAGTAGTTCGCGGTAATCCGCAAATGATCCACGGCTGGGAGAAACCTGGGAGACGCCCGAACGCGTTGCACCGTTTGCCCTGCCCCCGCAATATCCCGACACACTCGTAGGCGGTCATCGGTAAACTCGTACGCGCACACCGCACCCCCACCGGAGGAGTCGCCCTCGTGGCAGCCAACGACCGGGCGGATCGTTCCTCCCGCGAGGAGGCCCTGCTCCGGGCCTCGCTGAGTGCCGTCGCACCAGGTACCGCGCTGCGTGACGGCCTGGAACGCGTGCTGCGCGGCCGTACCGGCGGCCTGATTGTGGTGGGCTTCGACAAGCAGGTCGAGGCGCTCTGCACGGGCGGTTTCGTGCTCGACGTGGAATTCTCCGCGACCCGCCTGCGCGAGTTGTGCAAGCTGGACGGTGCGGTGGTCCTGGACAAGGACATCACCAAGATCGTGCGCGCCGGCGTCCAGTTGGTCCCCGACGCCGACATTCCCACCGAGGAGACCGGCACCCGGCACCGCACCGCCGAGCGCGTCAACAAGCAGACGGGCTACCCGGTGGTCTCGGTCAGCCAGTCGATGCGGCTGATCGCCCTCTACGTCAACGGCTCGCGTCGCGTGATCGAGGACTCCGCCGCGATCCTCTCCCGCGCCAACCAGGCGCTGGCCACCCTGGAGCGGTACAAGCTCCGGCTGGACGAGGTCTCCGGCACGCTCTCCGCGCTGGAGATCGAGGACCTGGTGACGGTCCGTGACGTCGCCGCCGTGGCCCAGCGGCAGGAGATGGTCCGCCTGATCGCCAGTGAGATCGCGGGCTACGTGGTGGAGCTGGGCACCGACGGCCGACTGCTCTCGCTCCAGCTGGACGAGCTGATCGCCGGAGTCGAGCCGGACCGCGAGCTGGTCGCCCGCGACTACTTCCCGGAGCGGGCCGCGAAGCGCGGGCGCACCGTCGAGGACGTCCTCACCGACCTTGAGGCGCTGACCCACACCGAGCTGCTGGAGATCCAGACGGTGGCCAAGGCGCTCGGCTACCCGGGCACCCCCGAGGCACTGGACTCCGCCGTCAGCCCGCGCGGCTACCGCCTGCTGGCCAAGGTCCCGCGGCTGCCCAACACCGTCATCGAGCGGCTGGTGGACCACTTCGGCGGCCTGCAGAAGCTGCTCGCCGCCAGCATCGACGACCTGCAGACGGTCGAGGGCGTCGGCGAGTCCCGGGCCCGCTCGGTCCGCGAGGGCCTCTCCCGTCTGGCGGAGTCGTCGATCCTCGAGCGCTACGTCTGACGACGCCAGTAGCGCCCGACGTCGGGCGCTACTTCGACTGCGACTTCCGGACATTCCGGACAATCTGACGGCTCACCCGATCGGCGGAGTCCAGGGGCCGCTCAGGGGCCGCCCAGGTGCCCCGCGAGGCCGCCAGACCCGGGCGGTCAGCTGCCGAACTGCGCCAGCTTGAACGAGTGCCACGGCTGGGTGGCGACGCCGTTGATGCCGATGTGCACCACGTAGGTCCCGGCCGGGACGGCGGCGCCGCCGGTGCCCGGGGTGCAGCCCGGCTTGGAGGTCGTCCGTCCCCAGCCGAACGCCGCCTGCAGCGGGCCGTCGGCGGCCGCCGGGACCGCGTACCACTGGGACGAGGTGTCCTTCGGGCAGTCGCCGGAGGACCAGACCTGCGCGCCGGTGTCGGCGGTGATCGTCAGCACCGCCGACTTCTGGCCCAGGTCGATCCGGCAGGGGCTCTGCGCGGTGTTGGCGATGTCGAGCCGGAAGAGCGGGAGCTGCGAGGCCGCGTACGTCTGCTCGTTGCTGTTCAGGCTGAGGTCGAGGTCGGCCGCGTTGCAGACGGCCAGGCTCATCGTGCCGGGCAGGTTCGGCGCGGCCTGGCCGGAGCCGCCGGAGCCGGTGCTGCCCGTGCCGCCGGACGTCGACCCGCTGGACGAGCCTCCCGTGGACCCGTCGCCGCCCGGCAGGGTCACCACCGGGGGCCCGCTCGGCGAGGGGGTCGGGGTGCTCGACGCGCCCGCGGGGGCGCTCGGGTTGGTGCCGCCCGCCGTGCCGTCGTTGGAGCCGTGGCCCGTGCTCGTCGGTCCGGGTGTGATCGACCCGACCGGCGTGCTCACGCTGCCCGCCGAGGCCTGCTTGCCGCCGCCTCCGCCGCCGAAAGCCAGTACGGACACCAGTACGACCGCGCCAGCAAGGGCCGCCAGCACGACGAGGCGCCGCCGCCAGTAGATTGACGCGGGCAGCGGTCCGACGGGATTGCGCAGAGAAGGCACGAGCAAACCTTACGAGAGTTCCACCCCGGCTCTGTGCAACACCACCGTACCTGCTGCCTCTTCTTTCACATCATCGTCCTGTTGAGCCGACTGATGGTCAGCGGTCCTCCGCTCGGCTGATGTTGGGACTGGAGGCGTTATGACCGGCACCACCGGAGCCGGACGGGTCCTCGTCGTCGACGACGACGCGGCGATCCGGCGTTCCCTGGAACGCGGACTGCGGCTGAGCGGTTTCACCGTGCTGCTCGCCGCCGACGGGACGGCGGCGTTGGACCTGATCGCCACCGCCTCCCCCGACGTGCTGGTGCTCGACGTCTCCATGCCCGGACTGAGCGGCACCGAGGTCTGCCGCAGGCTGCGCGCGGGCGGCGACGAGACGCCGGTGCTGATGCTCTCCGCGTTGGACGAGCTGGCCGACCGCGTGGCCGGGCTGCAGGCGGGCGCGGACGACTACCTGATCAAGCCGTTCGCACTGGAGGAGCTGGTGCTCCGGCTTCACGCCCTGCTGCGGCGGCGTCCCGCTCCCCCGCCGACGGAGGTGCTGCAGGCGGGCCCGCTGGTGGTCAACCCGACGACCCGCCAGGCCTTCCGCGACGGCGTCGAACTGCGGCTCACCAGGCGCGAGTTCTCGCTGCTCGAGCAGTTCGTCCGCAACCCCGGCATCGTGCTCACCCGGGACCAGTTGCTCGACCGCGTCTGGGGCTACGACTTCGACGTCCGCACCGACGCGGTGGACACCTTCGTCAGCTACCTGCGGCGCAAACTGGAGGAGGGCGGACGCCCGCGGCTGCTGCACACCGTGCGCGGGGTGGGCTTCGTGCTGCGGCTGCCCAAGGCCGGCGAGGAGGCGGGAAGAGGATGAAGCTCTCCACACGGATAGCGCTGTCCGTCTCGCTGACCGTGCCGCTGCTGGTGCTGGCCGCCGGCGCGCTGCTGCTCGGCCTGGTCGGGCACGACATCACCCAGCAGCAGGACACCCGGCTGCGCACGCTCGCCGTCGCCGTCACGCCCGACGTGCGGTCGCTGCTCGCGGCGGACCGGGCGGGCCGCCCGAGGGCGGCCCAGAACCAGAACCGGCGCGTCCTCGACTCCGCGCTCGACTCCGGCGTCCTCGTCCTCGACCCGAACGGCACGACGGTGCTGAGCGGCGGCCCGCAACCCGGCCCGACGGTCGTGCTGCCCGCGCCGACCGGCCGCCCCGAGACGGTCGCCGGGTTCCACGCGCTGGGCGAGTCCCTCGCGCAGGGCGGCACGCTCTGGGTCTTCGCGCCGGTCAGCGCGGACAACGCGCAGCTCTCCGCGATCCGGGGCCGGGTACTGCTGGTCGCCCTGCTGGCGGCCCCGCTGGCCGGCCTGCTGACGCTGGCACTGGCCCGCCGCGCCACCCGCTCGCTGGGGACGCTGAGCGCCCAGGCCTCCGCCCTCGACCCGCGCGACGGCGCGGACTCGTTCCGGCACCGGACCTCCCATATCACCGAGGTCGACGACCTGGCCGCCGCGCTGAGCGCGGTCCTGTCCCGGTACGACCAGCAGGCGACCCGTACCGGCGAGGCCCTGGAGACCGCCCGCTCCTTCGCCTCCGCCGCCTCGCACGAGCTGCGCACGCCGCTGATGTCCATGCAGACCAACCTCGACGTGCTGGCCACGCACGGCTCCGCCCTCGCTCCGGACGAGCGCGAGGAGATCGTCGCCGACCTGCGCGGCGAGCACGGGCGACTGCTGGAACTCCTCACCGCGCTGCGCACGTTGGCGCGCGGCGACCTGGTCGAGGCGGAGGCCTTCACCGACCTCGACTTCGGCGAGCTCGTCGACTCCTGCGTCCAGGCGGTCGCGCGGAGCGCGCCGGAGGCACAGCTGATGCTGAGCGGCGGCTACGGCCTGCGGGTGCGTGCGTGGGAACCAGGCCTGAAGATCCTGGTCACCAACCTGCTCACCAACGCGGTCGTCCACGGCCACGCGCCCGGCGAGGCCTCGCGGATCGCGGTGACCCTGACGGCGGCGCCGGAGGTCGACGGCGGCCACGCGGTCCTGACGGTCGACGACTGGGGCCCCGGCATTCCGGCTTCCCGCCGCGGCGCGGTCTTCGACCGCTTCACCCGCGGCCAGGACAGCCCCGGCACGGGCCTCGGCCTCACCCTCGTCGCCCAGCAGACCGCCCTCCACGGCGGCACGATCACCATCTCCGAGGCCCCAGGCGGCCACGGCACCCGCTTCTGCCTGCGGCTGCCACTCAGCGGCACGCCGTTCCAGGAACCCACCCACCGCAACTGGCTGACGCAGACGCTGAACCTGAAGTTGATGGGGTAGTTGCACCGCCCAGGGGCGCGGGGCTCTGCCCACGTGCGGCTCCGCCGTGTAAGCGCGGCAGCTGAGCATTCGCTCCCGCAGGTGGTTGGACTATCCAGGGGCGCGGGGAACTGCGCGACAAGCCACCCGCGCAGGTGGAGCCCCGAACGTTCAGGGCCATCCGCATGTCAGTGGTTTCTCGCGCCCACGCGGCGGAGCCGCATATCAGCAGAGCCCCGCGCCCCTGACGGAAGTGCAACGTCCCGTCTGCGAATCGCCTGCTCCCCGCACGACTAAACTCCCACCCGCCATGGAAAATCTGCATCGCCCCGTCCTCGCCTGGTACTCCGCCTCCGCCAGGGACCTGCCCTGGCGCGCGCCGGAGGCGACTCCGTGGGCGGTCATGGTGAGTGAGTTCATGCTCCAGCAGACCCCCGTCAAGCGCGTCCTCCCCGTCTACGAGGAGTGGCTCCGTCGTTGGCCGACGCCCGCGGCGCTCGCCGCGGACGCGCCGGGAGAGGCCGTCCGGGCCTGGGGGCGGCTGGGCTACCCGCGCAGGGCGCTGCGTCTGCACGCAGCCGCGACGGCGATCCGGGACGAGCACGGCGGGGAGGTGCCGTCCTCGCACGCCGCGCTGCTCGCACTGCCGGGCGTCGGCGAGTACACCGCCGCCGCCGTCGCGTCGTTCGCGTTCCGGCAGCGGCACGCGGTGCTGGACACCAATGTGCGGCGGGTCTTCGCGCGGGCCGTGGACGGGCAGGAGTACCCGGCGAACGCCACCACCGCCGCCGAGCGCCGGACGGCGAACGCGCTGCTGCCGGACGAGCCGGAGACCGCCGCGACCTGGGCCGTCGCCGTGATGGAGCTGGGCGCGCTGGTCTGCACGGCGCGCAGCCCCGAGTGCGGCCGGTGCCCGATACGGAGCGACTGCGCCTGGCGGCAGGCCGGCAGCCCGCCGCACCAGGGTCCGGCCCGGCGCGGGCAGACGTACGCGGGGACCGACCGGCAGGTGCGCGGCAAGCTGCTGGCCGTCCTGCGCGAGGCCCACGACAGCGTCCCTCAAGCGGAACTGGACAAGGTGTGGGAGGACTCGGTCCAGCGCGCCCGCGCGTTGGACGGCCTGGTGGCGGACGGTCTGGTCGAGCCGGTCGCGCCCGGCGTCTACCGGCTCCCTCGCTGACCTCGCTGAGCTCCCTGGCCTCGCTGTCCGACTGCGCCGCTTCCCGACTCCACTCCCCGCGTCGAACTCGCCGCGGCCCGCAGTACGATGAAACGGCAGCCTTACTTGCCGACCGGCTAGTACCGCCGCCCCGAGCACGCTAAGCTCGTGCCACGGGGGCAGTACCAACCGAACGGCCGCACGACTGCACCACCGCACACCTGCACCACGCACCCTGCAACAACTGCACAGCGCGGACGCACACACTCACCGGCGGAGCGAGAGAGCCATGACCAGCCAGACCCCCCGAGGCGACACCCGGGCGCGCATCCTCGACGTCGCGCTGGAGCTCTTCGTGGAACACGGCTACGACAAGACCTCGCTCCGGGAGATCGCCGACCGCCTGGGCGTCACCAAGGCGGCGCTGTACTACCACTTCCGCACCAAGGAGGACATCCTCGCGGGCATCGTCGCCAACATGGCGGCCCCGATCGAGGAGGCCATCGCCTGGGGCGAGCAGCAGGAGTACAGCCCGGAGGTGCGCGACGCGATCCTGCGCCGCTTCGCCGAGGGCATGGCCGACCGGCAGCCGCTGCTGCGCTTCTTCCACGAGAACCAGCCCGCCATCCGGGAGCTGAACGCGGGCAACCAGTTCAAGGAGCGCATGATCGCGCTCACGCGGCTGCTGCAGGGGCCGAACCCCAGCTACGAGGACCGGGTGCGGGCCGCCGTCGGGCTGATGACGATCAACGTGGCCGCCTTCGTCGCGGAGGCGCAGGCGTGCGAGGGAGACCCGCAGGACGTCGCGCCGCTGCCGGACCAGGCCGCCCGCCGCGACGTGGCGCTCCGCATCGCGCTGGACGTCGCCGACCGGATCGGCAAGACCCCGGCCGACGTCTGAGCCCGGCCGACGCCCGATCCCGCCAGGCTGAGCCCGCCAGAGCTCCAGGGCCTGCCGCGCCTGAGCTGCGGCTCCGGCCGCACGCGGTTACGGTCGAAGCAACACGCCGCCCCGCGTTGGAGCTTCCGTGACCCTCGCACCCAAACCCGGAACATCCTGGGACGCGACCTACGCGCGCTGCCTGGCCGCCGCCCCTGAGGCCTTCGCGGCCGACCGGCTGCGCAACCTGGTCCGTGGCGACTGGCACGCCGTCGGCGTCCCCGGCGAGCACACCACGCCGGTCGACGGGACGCCGATCCCCGGTCCGCCCCGGGTCGGCGTGGACGAGGCCCACGCGGCCGTCGACTTCGCGATCGCCGAGCACGCGCAGTGGTCCCGCGTCCCGCTGGACGTGCGACGCGAGCGGGTCGCCGCCGCCGTAGAGTCCCTCGCCGAGCACCGGGACCTGCTGGCGATGCTGCTGGTCTGGGAGATCGGCAAACCCTGGCGGTTGGCCTGCGCCGACGTGGACCGCTGCCTGGACGGGGCACGCTGGTACCTGGCCGAGATCGAGCGCCAGTTGGGCCTCGGCTCGGCGACGCCGCGCACGCCGCTGCCGGGTCCGGTCTCCAACATCGCCAGCTGGAACTACCCGATGAGCGTGCAGGTCCACGGCGAGCTGGTGCAACTGCTCGCCGGGAACGCGGTGGTGGCCAAGACACCGTCCCAGGGCGGCTTCCACTGCCTGACGTTGGCCCACGCGCTGATGCACCGGGCGGGGCTGCCGGTCACGCTGCTGTCCGGAACGGGCTCGCTGCTCGCCGACGCGCTGATCCGGGCGCCGGGGCTGGGCGCGCTCGCGTTCGTCGGCGGCCGGGCCAACGGCCGTCGGGCGGCCACGGCGCTGGCCGATCTGAACCGGCGTCACTTCCTGGAGCAGGAAGGCCTGAACACCTGGGGGATCTGGGAGTTCAGCGACTGGACGGCGCTGTCGGCGCATCTGCGCAAGGGCTTCGAGTACGCCAAGCAGCGCTGCACCGCCTATCCGCGCTACGTCGTGCAGCGGTCGCTCTTCCCGCAGTTCCTGGAAGCCTATCTGGCGGTCCTCGGCGGTCTGCGGTTCGGCCATCCGCTGGCCGTCGCCTCCCCGGACGATCCGCTGCCGGACCTGGACTTCGGGCCGGTCATCCATGCGGCGAAGGCGGCCGAGCTGCGCGGCCAGTTCGACGAGGCGGTGGCCGGGTGCGCGATCCCGCTGCATCAGGGCTCCCTGGCCGACGGCGGGTTCCTGGACGGCCAGGACACCTCCGCCTACCTCGCGCCGGCCGCCGTGCTGTCGCCGCCCGCGAGCTGGTCGCTGCACCACAGCGAGCCGTTCGGGCCGCTGGACTCCATCGTGCTGGTCGACACCGAGGCCGAGCTGCTGGCCGCGATGAACGCTGGCAACGGATCGCTGGTGGCCAGCATCGCCACCGACGACCCGGACTTCGCCGAGCGGATCGCGCCGGACCTGCTCGCGTTCAAGGTCGGCGTCAACAAGCCGCGTTCGCGCGGCGACCGCGCGGAGGTCTTCGGCGGCCTCGGGGCGTCCTGGAAGGGCGCGTTCGTCGGCGGCGACCTGCTCGTCCAGGCGGTCACCTACGGGCCGGGCGGCGCGGAGGAGAAGCTCTTCGGCAACTTCCCCGGCTACGCGCTCTACCCGGCGCGCTGAGCACCGCATTCGCACGCGAGCTCCCGACCTGGAACTCCCTTTATTCGACGGGATGTCAATAGCCAGTGGCCACAAGGTTCGTACCGAGCCAGGTGGTTCGGCGCTGTCCCCGACCGTGGTTGACCGGTTGGTAACACCATGTGACGCTCCTGCTGAGCCTGCGGCAAAGGAGCCAAGCATGTCGACGAACGACCTCTACGCCACCCCGCCCACCGAGCAGCTGTGGACCGTTCCGGCCTCCGGCTCGGCACGTTTCAACTGGGAGTACGACGAGGGCCGGGAGCGGCTGCTCAACCTGTACCAGAAGGGCAAGGACAAGCAGTGGGACCAGGTCAAGCGGATCGACTGGTCCCTGGAGGTCGACCCGTACGACCCGCTGGGCGTCCCCGACGAGGCGATGACCCTCTACGGCACGCCCTACTGGGACAAGATGAGCGAGGCGAACAAGGCCGACATGCGCCGCCACTACGCCTCCTGGCAGTTCAGCCAGTTCCTCCACGGTGAGCAGGGCGCGATGGTCTGCGCGGCGCGCATCGTCGAGTCCGTGCCGGACATGGACGCCAAGTTCTACTCGGCGACGCAGACCATGGACGAGGCCCGTCACGTCGAGATCTACTCGCGCTTCCTGCACGAGAAGATCGGCATGCTCTACCCGATCAACGACAACCTGCAGTCGCTGCTCGGCGACACCCTGCGCGACTCCCGCTGGGACATGCCGTACCTCGGGATGCAGGTGCTGATCGAGGGCCTGGCCCTGGCTGCGTTCGGGATGCTGCGCGACACCACCACCAAGCCGCTGCCCAAGCAGCTGCTGGCCTACGTGATGCAGGACGAGGCCCGCCACGTGGCCTTCGGGCGGATGGCGCTGCGTGACTACTACGCGCAGCTGACGGACGCCGAGCGGGCCGAGCGTGAGGAGTTCGTGATCGAGGGCTGCTACCTGATGCGCGACCGGCTGCGCGGCGTGGAGGTGCTGGAGCACTTCGGCATCCCGGCCAAGGACGCGGACGAGATCAGCGAGCAGAGCGAGTACCTGCAGTTCTTCCGCAAGCTGCTCTTCTCGCGGATCGTGCCGTGCGTCAAGGACATCGGCCTGTGGGGCCCGAAGCTCCAGCAGGCCTACGTCGACATGGGCGTCTTCGACCTCGGCGACTCCAACCTGGACCTGCTGATGCAGCAGGACGAGGAGATCGCCGAGAAGCTCGACGCCGAACGCTTCGCGGCGGAGGAGACGGCCCGTGTCGACGAGGTCAGCGAGGCGATGGCCCAGGGCGCGGAGGCCTGAGCGATCGCCTCGCGACCGCTGAATGGGGTGACCGGTGACCGTCAGCGGGTGACGGTCACCACGCGGTCCGCGGAGCTCGCGAACGGGTCGTACGAGGCCTCGACCGACACCGTGTCGCCCTTCCCGGCCCCGGCGTCCCAACCGGCCACCCGCACCCGGACGGTGTAGCTGACGGATGCGCCGTTCGCCCAGTGGGCCGGGATCGCGGGCAGCCCGGCGCTGTCGGTGCCGAGCGGCACCCAACGGCCGTTCTCCCACACGTCGTAGGCCAGGCTCGTGGTGAGCGGCACGGACTCGTAGGACGTGGTCAGCAGTCCCGGCACGAGCGACTGCGCGACGGGCGCGCCGGTGCGGTTGGTGAGGGTGTAGCGCATCACCAGCGGCTGCGAGGCCGAGACGGCGCTGCCGCCGCCGGTCAGCGTCTGGACGATCGGACCGCCGGTCCTGGCCGTGCCGACCTGGAGGTCCACCTGCTTGGAGACGGTGGCCCCGCCGCCGATGGTGCCGACGTTGAAGCCGAGCAGCAGGCGGTCGTCGTTCACCGGCCAGGCCTTGCCGGCTGCCAGGGTGACCTTCCAGGTGTAGGTGGCGTGCGCGTGCAGCGTGAACGCGTCGCCGAACTGGCCGCCCTTGGGGTAGAACGACCCGAGCAGCCCGCCGTCCTGACCGCCGAACGTGAGCGCCGTGGCGGGCGCGTGCACGGGCGTCACACCCAGCGTCACCTGGCTGTCCCCCACCGGCAGCGCCCCGCGCGCCCCGCCGCCCAGCTCACTCCCGAACGCGACGTCGGTGCCGGAGGTGTTGGTGACCGACAGGTCGAACACCTCCGCCCGCCCACCCGGCATCAGCGGACCGGCCTGCATCCGACCCAACGTCAGCACCAGCGGGCTCTTCGCCCCGGCCCCCACCCCGGCCGGCGCCGCCTGCGCCACCCCGGGCAGAACGACGGCCGCAGCCGCGGCGACAACAGCAGCGGCCCCCGCAACAGCCTTGCGACGAGCGACCTTACGACGAGCGGACATGTCCCAACCCCCCACACCACGAGCACCTTCAGCGATCGCCCTCCCGGCGACACCTAGATCCTCGCGGACGAACGGTTCGTGTCCGATCCCCGGAGTGTCATGGCTCTGCAACAGTCGGAACCGGCCCTGCGCGCAGGGCAGTTCAGGGATCATGCCGGTATGGCGCTGGAGCTCGAACGTGTGGCGGTGGTCAGGGGCGCGGACGGTGCGCAGGGCAGCGGGGTGCTGCTGACCTCGACCTTCCTGCTGAGTGCCGGGCATGTGGTCGGCAACGCCGAATCGGTCACAGCCGCGGTCAGGGGCGGCACCGGTTGGACCTCGTGCACGGTCGTCGTCCGGGTGGACGACGTGGTGCTCCTCCAGGCCGCCCGACCACTGGTCGACGGCGAGCTGTCCCCCCTGCCGGTCGCCCGGCCACAAGGACTCATCCCGCTCCCGGGCTGCCACGCGACCGGGTTTCCGGCCGCTGAGCGCGACGCCCAGGAAACACTCGGCAGTCACCAGGTCACCGGGACCCTGAAGCCGGGCCCCGGGCGTACTCCCGGTCGGCGCATCCTGGAGACCGCCCACCGACCTCCGACGCCGTCCAGGCCGTCCGTGCCGTCCATCCCGTCCGCGGGCACCGACTCCCCGTGGGCGGGGCTGTCCGGGGCCGGCGTCTTCCACGGAACCACCCTGCTCGGCATCGTGACGGCCGATCACAGCCCAGCCCGATGGGGCCACAGCCAACTCGAAGTGCAGGAACTCGACGAGGAGCTGTCGGATGCCCTGCTCAGGCACGCCTCGAAGGCAACCGTCCTCGTGCCGCCGCCGACGCTCACCGAATCCGAGGCATTCGAGCTCGACTACCGGGAGTCGCTGCACGCTCAGTACGGCCGGATCCGGATCTTCGGCCTGGACCTCGACGACCGGGTGCGCGACACCGTCGACCGGATGGAGTTGGACACCGCGTACCTGAGCCTGAGTGCCCACCAGAGTCGGCGCTGGGACATCCTGCCCGAGATCACCGAACGGCGGACCGGCCGGGCGGAGACCTTGCTCGCCGACCGCACGCGAACCCTGCTGCGCGGCGGGGCCGGCTCCGGCAAGACCACCCTCGTGCAGTGGCTCGCCCTCCATGCCGCGGAGTTGAGCGGATTCGAGGACCGGATCCCCTTCGTGCTCAAGCTGCGCAGCCTCCACAAGCTCCCGCGTCCAGGAGAGTTCCTCGTCGCGAGCCGCAGTGTGGTGGCGGACAGCGAGCCACGCGGGTGGACCACGGCGGTTCTCCGTGCAGGACGCGGTCTGCTCCTCGTTGACGGCGTGGACGAGATCCCCGAGAACCGACGCGAAGGCGCCCGGGAATGGCTCTCCGAACTGCTCAGGCTCTATCCGGGCACGGCAGCGGTCGTCACCGCCCGGCCGTCAGCCGTCCGCTCGGAATGGCTTGCTGCAGACGGCTTCGAGGAGCTGACCCTGCTGCCGATGACCGGCGAGGACCGGAAGACTTTCGTCGACTTGTGGCACCGCGCCGCAGGGGCACCGGGCGAACTGCGCGAAGGCCTGCTCCGCACCCTGGACAGGTCCCCCGCTCTCACCTCGCTCACCGCCAGCCCGCTTCTCTGCGCGATGCTCTGCGCCCTGCACCGCAACCGCAACGGCGCCCTGCCCCAAGGCCGTATGGCCATCTACGCTGCCGCCCTCAGCATGCTCCTCGCCCGCCGCGACATGGAGCGCCAGGTCGAGGTCGAGCTGAGTGAGGAGGACCACCTGGCGCTGCTCCAGGGGCTGGCCCACTGGCTGGTCAAGGAGGGCCGGGTCGAGGGCGACCGCGCGGACGCCGTCAACCAGATCCGACGGCTGCAGGGCCACCTGAGCACGGATCTGCGCGGGCGCTCGGCCGAGTCGCTCTACGCGTACGTGCTGGAGCGGAGCGGACTGCTCTACGAGCCGACGACGGACACCTTCGAGTTCATCCACCGCACCTTCCAGGACTACCTGGCGGCGAAGGAGTTCAGCGAGGACCGCTCCTTCAACAGCCTGCTCTCGCATGCGGACGACGAACAGTGGGCGGACGTCATCCGGATGACCGTCGGCCACTGCGCCCCACGGGACCGGAGCCTGCTGCTCGAAAGGCTGGGTGAGGATCCACGCGACGAGAACCGCGCCCTGCTCGCCGGGAGCTGTCTCCCGTTCGCTCCGCGTCTCGCTCCGGAGACGCGTGCACTCGTCCTGGATCGGCTGGAGCCGCTGGTGCACACCAGCCGGCTACGGGAACTGGATCGGGTGGGCGATGACGTACTGACGATCGTCCCGCCGACGATCTGGGCCGAACGCTCCTCGGACTACGCGACCTTGCTCGGACGACTCGGTACCTCCGCCGCTCTGCGCACCCTGGCCACCGGAATCGACCAGTGCCGGGCCGACAACCGCCTCGACGATCTGACAACGGAGTGGAGATGCTTCGACGCGGCACAGTTTGCGGACCTGGTGCTGGCGCCACTTCAACCGGCTGAACGACACCTCTTTCTGTCCAGTCGGGAACACCTACGCGAACTGGACAGGCTGGGTTCCTCCGAGGCAGTAACACTGTTCGACCTGTCGGCGGCCGACCTGCGCGCACATAAATTGCCCCCCGGGACCTCTCGCGTCTATGTGGTGAACTCGCCAGATCTAGAGGATCTCGAACTCCTCAGCCGACACACGACGCTGCGGAAACTGACTCTGAGCAGTTGTCCAGCTCTCAGTGATCTCGGGTGTATCCCGGCGCTCCGCCCGGAATCTCTGAGCCTGTGGGACCTCCCGGCGGTCCCGACCGAGCACCTTCGAGAGATCGTGCAAGCTTTGGACTCCTGCACCGAGATCTGTCTCGGCCCCGCCGAGGTACGGGGGCTCGCGGGCCGAACCACACAGCCCGGCGTACGAAGCACCTTCCTCAACGCCCACGGAGAGCCCGGAGAGGACCAGTGGCTCGGCGAGATACTGCAGATTTTCCCTGCTCTGGGGCACATCGAACTCCTCCTCACGAACAGTGTCGACTCCTTCGACCTGCGTCCGCTCATCAACACAACGACGTCGATCCGTGTCTCCTTCACCCGGGATCGCGAAGAGGAACCACAGTTGACCGGAGGCGACGAGTTGGGGAAGCGCTTGACGGTCCATCGGATGCATGACGGATCATGACCTGTATGACGAACCCCGAGGACCCCATCGACCTCGCCGACGCGATCACCGCCATCCGGGACCAGTTGGTCGACGCCGCCGGGCGCGGAGCCGGCGCGGACATCGGCTTCGAAGTCGGGCCGATCGAGCTGGAGTTCACCGTGGCGCTGAAGCGCGACGCGCGGGCCAAGGGCGGGGTGCGGGCGTGGGTGTTCTCCGTCGACGGGGAGGTGGGCGAAGCGTACGACCGCACCCATCGGGTCGCCGTCACGCTCACGCCGAAGTCCCGCACGACCGGCGGGTCACTGGAGGTTGGCAACCACACGGCACCGGATCTGTCGGGCTTCTGACGAAGCCTCAATGCAGAACGACGAGCGCACCGGGTCCCAAGGGGTCCCGGCGCGCTCGCCGTCAGTGCCGGTGATGCTCAGCGGACGGTGTAGACGTCCTTGGTCACCAGGCCGGTGAAGCCGTCGTACGCGACCGAGACCGGGATCTCGCCGGCGGTCGCCTTCGTCGCGCCCCAGCTCACGACGCGGACGCGGACCATCTCCGTCACCGACGAGCCGTTCGCCAGGTGGGCCGGAAGGACCGGCAGGCCGCCGTTGTAGTCACCGAGCTGCACCCAGTGGCCGTTCTTCCACAGGTCGAAGGCCAGCTCCACGTTCTTCAGCGAGCCGGAGTTGAGCTCGGTGCCGATCCACGGGCTGAGCTGCTCGGCCAGCGGCTGGCCGGTGCGGTTGGTGAAGGTGACCTGGAGGTCGACCGGCCGCTGGGGCGTCAACGTGCCGTGGCCCTGGACGGTGGTGACGATCGGGCCGCCCGACTTCCAGGTGCCGACGCGGAAGTCGAGCGTGCGGCCCACGGAGTTCTTGTAGTTGGCGGTGTCGTCCACGCCGAAGTTGAGCTGGAAGCCGTCGTCGTTGATCGGAAAGGCCTTGCCCGCCTCGACCGTGATCTTCCAGGTGTAGGTGGCGTGCGCGGGCAGCTTGAAGTCGCTCCCCCACTGGCCGCCCTTCGGGTAGAACGCACCGATGTAGCCGCCGTCCTGGCTGCCGAACATCGACGTCGTGGCCGGTGCGTGCACCGCCTGGACGCCGACCGTGACACCGCCGTACTGCGCCGGGATCGCGCCGTGCAGCGAGCCGCCGAGGGCGCCGGTGACCGGCAGGGCCGCGTCGGAGTGGTTGGTGACCGAGAAGTCGAAGGTCTTCGCCACACCGGGCAGCAGCGGGCCCGCCTGCGCGGCGGTGGACGAGATCGTCAGCGGGCTGCCGACGGTGGCCGGGGTGGCGGCGTTCGCGGTGCCGGGCAGCAGGGCGAGCGCGCCGGATGCGGCGGCGGCGACGACGGCGACGGCCCCGACGAGACGGTGACGAATGTTCATGAGTGGCCCCCCAGGCGCATGATGAAGAACGAAAGGATGTCCGGCGTCCGGCGACTCGACCCCCGACCGCTTCGCTTGCGGTCCGTTCCCCGGCGACACGAGAATCTTGGCGCACGGTCGGTATGTGAAAGATCCGTGAACTGTCACCGCTGTGCAACAGCGGTGAGCAGGGCTTTCGGGGGAAGGACGAGGGGTGGCGCATCCGCAGCGCGAACGGCTGGCGGTGGTGCTCGGCGCGGGCGGCCAGGGCAGCGGGTACCTGCTGAATCCGTGGACGGTGGTCACCGCGGCGCACGTCGTGGGCGAGGAGCCGACGGCGCAGGTGGCGATTCCCGGATCCGGCGGGCCGAAGACGTGCCGGGTGGTGTGGCGACGGCAGGACGACCGGTGCGACGCCGCGCTGTTGGCCGCCGAGGAGGATCTCCTGCCGAGCAACGCGGTCCGAGGATTCGAACGACTCTCCTGGGGGCTGCTGAACGGTCTCACCGCGCTGGCCGGGGCAGCAGCCGTCGGATTCCCCCAGGTCCAGCGGTCACCCGACCGGCGCTTGGACAGCGAGCAGATCGTCGGCACGCTCAAACCCGCCACCGGGCTCGTCAGCGGTCGGCCCGTGTTGGACAGCGAGCACGCGCCCCCGGCCGCCTCGGCGGACGGCCCGCCCTGGGCAGGGATGTCCGGCGCGCCGGTCTTCCTGGACAACTCCCTGGTGGGGCTGGTCCGTTCGGTGCCGCAGCAGTGGGGCGAGGCGCGGCTGGAGCTGACCCTCTGCGAGGAGTTCATGCTGCACGTCGAGGTTCGCCGCATCCTTGAGGACAACAACGTCACGTTCACCATGACGTCCCTCGAGCCGCCCACCGACTCCTTCGAGGACCGCCTGCGCGAGTACCTCGGCCGGGAGTGGGGCAAGGTCCGGATCTACGGCGTCACCCGCTCCGGGCGCGGGGACGGCGCGTGGCAGCTCGACGTCGCCTACCTCAGCCTCGAACTGGCAAGCAGCGAACGCCCGCAGCGCGAGCTCGGCGACGAGGATCCCGCCCCTGCGGCCCGGCGCGTGGAGGACGCCCTCGCGCAGCAGCAGCGGATCCTGCTGCGCGGCAACGCCGGGTCCGGCAAGACGACGCTGCTGCAGTGGCTCACCACCCGCTCTGCTCGCGACGAACTGCCGGACCAACTGCACCAGTTCAAGGACTGCATCCCGATCCTGCTGAAGCTGCGCACGATCGCCCGCCCCGGGCAGCCCCTGCCCGGTCCCGAGGAGTTCCTGAAGGCCTCCGGCAATCCCCTGGCCGGTTACCCCGGATCGGAGGGCTGGGTCAGCCGCCGGATGGCCGAGGGCCGGGTGCTGCTGATGGTTGACGGGATCGACGAGGCGCCCGCGGGCGAACGGCGGCGCGTCCGGGAGTGGTTGACCGGGCTGCTCGCCGCCTATCCCGGGGTCCGCTGCCTGGTCACCACCCGGCCGTCCGCCGTCCGCGAGGGCTGGCTCGCCGAACTCGGCTTCGCCGAGCTGGACATGCTGCCCATGAGCCGGGGCGACGTGGCCGCGTTCATCGACCGCTGGCACACCGCCGCTGCGGCTGCGGCGGAAGGGGACGAGGAGCAGCGGGAACGACTCGCCCGTTGGCGCGAGCTGCTCGTCGACGCGGTCGGCCGTATCCAGGACCTGGGCCGGCTCGCCGCCAACCCGCTGATGTGCTCGCTGATCTGCGCCCTCAACGCCGACCGGCAGGGCCACCTGCCGTCCGGCCGGATGGCCCTCTACGACGCGGCGTTGGAGATGCTGCTGGTCCGCCGCGACGAGGAGCGCGGCGTCGACCCGGCGTCGGAGGGGCTGGCGCTGAGCGAGCTGCAGCAGCAGGCGCTGCTGCAGAAGCTCGCGTACTGGCTGATCCGCAACGGGCAGTCGGAGCTGTCCGAGCACCAGGCGCTGGGCCGGATCGAGCACGCGCTGCCACAGATGCCGCAGATCCAGGGCGACCCGGGCCGGGTGCTGCGGCAGCTGACGGTCCGCAGCGGCGTGCTGCGTCAACCGGAGCCCGGAGTGGTCGACTTCGTACACCGCACGTTCCAGGACTACCTCGGCGCGCAGGCGGCGATCGAGGAGGGCGACATCCCGATGCTGGTCGACCACGCGCACGAGGACCAGTGGGAGGACGTGATCCGCCTCGCCGTAGGCCACGCGCGCCGTCGCGAGCGCGCGGAGCTGCTGGCGCGCATCCTGCGCCGTGCGGAGGAGGAGCCGCAGCACGCGCACCGGCTGCGGCTGCTCGCCGCCGCCTGCCTGGAGCTCGCGGTCGAGCTGGACCCGGCCGTACGCGAGGCGGTCACGACAGCCGCAGCGGCGCTGATACCGCCGCGCACGACGGAGGCTGCCAAGGAGCTGGCGGACGCGGGCCCGGTCGTCCTGGAGCTGCTGCCCGGCCCGGAGGGGCTGGACGACGCGACCGCCCACGCGGTGGTCGTCTGCGCCACCACGATCGGCACCGAGCGGGCGATCCCGTTGCTCGCCGCCTACGCGGACCATCCCGCGCTGGAAGTGCGGTCGCAACTCGCCTTCTCCTGGCCGCGGTTCGACACCAGGGAGTACGGACGCGCCGTGGTCGCAAGGCTCGCGGCGCGCGAGGACGTCCGACTGATGGTGACCAGCAGGGCGGAGGCGGAGTTCCTGGCCACGCTTCCCGCGGTGCACCGGGTGGAGTTCTCCGGCGCTCTGACCGAGGAGACCGTCCGCCTGGTCCCACGAACGGATCTGCAGGAGCTGCGGTTCCACGAGAACCCCTACGGCATCGACCTGTCCCTGGTCCACGATGCGCCCACGCTCTCGATGTTCATGCTGCTCAACAACACCGGCCGCTTCGACCTCGCACCGTTGGCCAGGACGGCGGTCAAGCGCGTGATCGTCCTGGGCTGTGCGGCCGTGACCGGCCTGGCGGCGCTCGGGCGGATGACGGCGCTGGAACACCTCAGCCTGGCTGCGATCGGGGCCTCCCAGCGCGGCGAGCTTCACCTGCCGCTGGTTCTGGGAGCGCCCAGACTGGCATCACTTCGGCTGATGGCACCCGACCTGACCCCAGCCGACTGGGACACTCTGCGACGTCACCAGCCTCTGACCGATCTGGACCTTGAAGAGCTTGATCTGCGCGCCCTGACCGGAATGGCGCCGCTCCCCCAGGTCCACACCCTGCACCTCCGTCGTCACTCGGGCTCGACGGCACTGGACCGGGTGGCGACGACGTTCCCCGGCCTGCACGCCGTCTGGTTCCACGAAGGCATCCCCGACGTGGAGGGGCTCCGCCCGGAGACCCTGCTCGCGACAACGCACCCCTTTGCTCCGCTCGGGACGGAGCGGGTCCCGAGCCCTCGCATCGCCTCCGCGGAGCGGTTCAACTGGTACGTCGTGCTATGACGAAGGGCCCGGCTCCCCTCGGGGAAACCGGGCCCTTCCGTTGCCTTACGGCCTAGCGCATCAGCCCTTGGTCAGGTCCGGGCCCGCCGCGACCGGCGGAGCGTCCGCGACCGGGGTCTTGTCCGCGCCGGTGAAGGTGAACTTGGCGTCCTTGCCCTCACCCTCGACGTCCACGACCACGATGTGGCCGGAGCGCAGCTCGCCGAAGAGGATCTTCTCCGACAGCATGTCCTCGATCTCGCGCTGGATCGTGCGACGCAGCGGACGCGCGCCCAGCAGCGGGTCGTAACCGCGCTTGGCGAGCAGCGCCTTGGCGGCCGGACGGAGCTCGAGGCCCATGTCGCGGTCCTTGAGGCGCTCGTCCACCTTGGCGGCCATCAGGTCGACGATCTGGATGATCTCGTCCTCGCCGAGCTGGTGGAAGACCACGATGTCGTCGACACGGTTGAGGAACTCGGGGCGGAAGTGCTGCTTGAGCTCCTCGCCGACCTTGGCCTTCATCCGGTCGTAGCCGGTCTGGATGTCGCCCTGGGCGGCGAAGCCCAGGTTGAAGCCCTTGGAGATGTCCCGGGTGCCGAGGTTGGTGGTCATGATGATGACCGTGTTCTTGAAGTCCACGACCCGGCCCTGGGAGTCGGTCAGGCGACCGTCCTCCAGGATCTGCAGCAGCGAGTTGAAGATGTCCGGGTGGGCCTTCTCGACCTCGTCGAAGAGGACGACCGAGAACGGCTTGCGGCGCACCTTCTCCGTGAGCTGGCCGCCCTCCTCGTACCCGACGTAGCCGGGCGGGGAGCCGAACAGCCGCGAGACGGTGTGCTTCTCGCTGAACTCGGACATGTCGAGCTGGATCAGCGCGTCCTCGTCGCCGAAGAGGAACTCGGCGAGCGTCTTGGACAGCTCCGTCTTACCGACGCCGGACGGGCCGGCGAAGATGAACGAACCGCCCGGACGCTTCGGGTCCTTGAGGCCCGCACGGGTGCGCCGGATAGCCTGGGAGAGCGCCTTGATGGCGTCCTTCTGGCCGATGACGCGCTTGTGCAGCTCGTCCTCCATGCGGAGCAGCCGCGAGGACTCCTCCTCGGTCAGCTTGAAGACCGGGATGCCGGTGGCGGTGGCCAGGACCTCGGCGATGAGCTCCTCGTCCACCTCGGCCACGACGTCCATGTCGCCGGCCTTCCACTCCTTCTCGCGCTTGGCCTTCGCGGTCAGGAGCTGCTTCTCGTTGTCGCGCAGGGACGCGGCCTTCTCGAAGTCCTGCGCGTCGATCGCGGACTCCTTCTCGCGACGGACGTCGGCGATCTTCTCGTCGAACTCGCGGAGGTCCGGCGGCGCGGTCATCCGACGGATGCGCATCCGGGAGCCGGCCTCGTCGATCAGGTCGATGGCCTTGTCCGGCAGGAAGCGGTCCGAGATGTAGCGGTCGGCCAGCGTGGCGGCGGCGACCAGGGCGGCGTCCGTGATGGAGACGCGGTGATGCGCCTCGTAGCGGTCGCGCAGACCCTTGAGGATCTCGATGGTGTGGGCGAGCGACGGCTCGGCGACCTGGATCGGCTGGAAGCGGCGCTCAAGGGCCGCGTCCTTCTCCAGGTGCTTGCGGTACTCGTCCAGCGTGGTGGCGCCGATGGTCTGCAGCTCGCCACGGGCCAGCATCGGCTTGAGGATCGAGGCGGCGTCGATCGCGCCCTCGGCGGCACCCGCACCCACCAGGGTGTGGATCTCGTCGATGAACAGGATGATGTCGCCGCGGGTCCGGATCTCCTTGAGCACCTTCTTCAGGCGCTCCTCGAAGTCACCGCGGTAGCGGGAGCCGGCGACCAGGGCACCGAGGTCAAGCGTGTAGAGCTGCTTGTCCTTGATCGTCTCGGGCACCTCGCCCTTGACGATGGCCTGGGCCAGACCCTCGACGACGGCGGTCTTGCCGACGCCGGGCTCGCCGATGAGGACCGGGTTGTTCTTGGTGCGGCGGGACAGCACCTGCATGACCCGCTCGATCTCCTTCTCGCGCCCGATGACCGGGTCGAGCTTGGCCTCGCGGGCGGCCTGCGTCAGGTTGCGGCCGAACTGGTCGAGGACCAGGGAGGTCGACGGGGTGCCCTCGGCGGGACCACCGGCCGTCGCGGCCTCCTTGCCGCCGCCCTGGTAGCCGGAGAGCAGCTGGATGACCTGCTGCCGGACCCGGTTCAGGTCGGCACCCAGCTTGACCAGGACCTGCGCGGCGACGCCCTCGCCCTCGCGGATCAGGCCGAGCAGGATGTGCTCCGTGCCGATGTAGTTGTGACCCAGCTGGAGGGCCTCGCGGAGCGACAGCTCCAGGACCTTCTTCGCCCGCGGGGTGAAGGGGATGTGGCCGGACGGGGCCTGCTGCCCCTGACCGATGATCTCCTCGACCTGCTGGCGAACCGCCTCGAGCGAGATCCCGAGGCTCTCCAGGGCCTTAGCGGCGACACCCTCACCCTCGTGGATCAGGCCAAGAAGGATGTGCTCGGTGCCGATGTAGTTGTGGTTGAGCATCCGGGCTTCTTCCTGAGCCAGGACGACAACCCGCCGCGCGCGGTCGGTGAACCTCTCGAACATCGTTAATCGCTCCTCAGAGCGGTCGGGGCAGTGAGGGAATCCCCTCCCTGTCCTACCGCATGCTAGTCCCGGGGGCCGGAACAGCTCCTCACTCCAACCGTCGACACCCGCCAGTGGGGGACCGTGCGACGGCCGACAATGACTCCAACCGAATGCTGCGGGATGGTGTTCCCGCAGGCCAGGCAGATCCACCTGGAATCGCTACGCCGACGGCGAACGCATCCGCCGACACGCCGCGACGCCACCGCATCCGGCCTCCCACATGGGCATTCATACCCTCTGGCGTACCCCGTCCATACCGGGGTGACTCCGTCTGGTGTTCGCCCACCGAGGAATCCAGCGTCGACCCGGTCGGCTCGGGGTCCAGCCGTAACCGGAATCTGCTGCAAGCAGTTGCTACGAGTGTGCCCCATTCCGCACACAACACGCAGCCTCGCGACGGGCGGCCTCGTGACACGCAGCCTCATGACAAGCAGGCCGCGGCTCCCGACGTGGGGAGCTGCGACCTGCTCGGCATGCCGTTCGCTGCAGGGGTGCGGGTGGTGGCCCGGATGGACCGGCTGGCCCGGCCGACCGGGCCGGTCCTCCTGGTGCGGGACCGGCTGCTGCTGACCGTCCCCGCGGGGGCGGCGGAGCAGCTGTCGGGCCTGCTGTGCTGGCTGGGCTGGGCCCACCTGGACGGGGTGCTGACGGCCGTTCCGGCCGAGGCCCCGCGTCCCGTCGGCCTACGGCTGCTGCGAGCCGACGCTTCCCCCTGCGGGGAGCCGTTGGCCCGCCTCGTCGACACCTGCGCGGACGCCTGTGCCCGCGTGCAGCTGGAGCGGCACCGGCGAACGGGGGTGGCTCAGCCGTGGGCCTTCTCGTACGCCTCACGGACGTTGCTCGGCACCCGGCCGCGCTCGTTGACCTCGTAGCCCTGCTCCTTGGCCCAGGCACGGATCTTCGCCGTGTCCGGGTTGCCGCCGACCGGACGCGCGGTGGCGGCCGCACGGCCACCCCGTCCGCCACGGGCACCGGCGCGGCCGCTCTGCTTGCGGCCCTTGTCCGTGTAGGGAGTGAGCAGCTCGCGCAGCTTCCCCGCATTTGCATGGGTGAGGTCGATCTCGTAGGCAACCCCGTCGAGAGCGAACGTCACTGTCTCGTCCGCCTCGCCGCCTTCGAGATCGTCGACAAGAAGGACCTGGACCTTCTGCGCCACGGGCGTCCCTTTCCTCAAAAGCCTGGATTACTTGTAGGAAAGCAAACCGTCTTCCCGCGAAAAATTCAACCGGCCCTGTAGAACTCATCTCTCACAGATGCAGGAGCATCCGCGTGTTGCCGAGGGTGTTGGGCTTGACGCGTTCGAGATCCAGGAACTCCGCGACACCTTCGTCGTAGCTCCGCAACAGCTCGTCGTAGACGTCGGCGTCGACCGGAGTCGAGGCGATCTCCTGGAAGCCGTGTTTGGTGAAGAACTCGACTTCGAACGTCAGGCAGAAAATACGACGCACGCCGATCCAGCGCGCGGTCTCCACCAGCTTCTGCAGCAGCAGGTGACCGATCCCGGTGCCGCGGCAGGAGGTGTCCACGGCCAGCGTACGCACCTCGGCCAGGTCCTCCCACATCACGTGCAGCGCGCCGCAGGCGACAACCTCCGCATTGTCGTCGCGCTCGGCCACCCAGAACTCCTGCAACGACTCGAACAGGGTCACCGTCGGCTTGTTGAGGAGGATGTGTTGACGCGCATAGCTGTCGACGAGACGGCGGATCGTGGACACATCGGTGGTCCGCGCGCGGCGGATGGTGACCTGCATGGAGAGACGCTACCGCGTCGGCTACCGGGCCTCCCCGGGCCCCTCGTCGGAGGCGTCGATTTCCACGGGGAAGATGGACGGGGCGAACACCCGCAATGCGTCGCCGAGCGCCTCCTGCTGCTCCGGCGACATCATGCCGAAGAAGTGCACCAGAGCCGCCGCCGGGTTGTCACTCGTCTCCCACGCGTCGTTCATGAGGGTCGCGGTATACGCCTCGCGCGTCGAGACCGGCGCATATCGATAGGCGCGGCCTTCCTGTTCCCGACGCAGCCACCCCTTCTGGAACAGCTTGTCCATCACCGTCATCACGGTGGTGTAAGCGATCTCGCGTTCCTGCTGCAGATCTTCCAGTACCTCGCGAACGGTGACGAGCCGGTTCCACTGCCAGAGCCGGGTCATCACTTCGTTCTCGAGTTCACCGAGGGGACGGGCCATGACAGTGCAAATATCACTTTTGCCCGAATTAATCCACAAGGCATGGCGGCCCGGAGGCACGACTGAGGGGCGCGAGGGCGGCCGGAGGCCGTCGCGCCCCTCAGAAGAGGCTCAGAAGAGACTCACTGCGCGCTCTGCGACGACGTGATGGCCTCGGCCACCGCGTCCTCCTTGGCGGCGGCCGCGCCACCCTGGTTGCGGAAGAGCGCACGGATCATCAGGCCGAAGAAGACGGCCATCACGGTGGGCGGAGTGAGTGCCTCGATGTACTGCATGGGCTCGACTCTACTCGGGCTTCACGAGCGGGAAGAGGAGGGTCTCCCGGATCGGCTTGCCGGTAAGAAGCATCACCAGTCGGTCCACACCCATGCCCATGCCGCCGGTGGGCGGCATGCCGTACTCCAGGGCCCGCAGGAAGTCCTCGTCCACCTGCATCGCCTCGACGTCGCCGCCGGCCGCCAGCAGCGACTGGGCGGTCAGGCGCTCGCGCTGGTCGACCGGGTCGATCAGCTCGGAGTAGGCGGTGGCGACCTCCTTGCCGAAGATCACCAGGTCCCACTTCTCCGCGACACCGTCGATGGAGCGGTGCTTGCGGGTCAGCGGCGAGACCTCGGTCGGGTAGTCCCGGATGAAGGTCGGCTTGACCGCGTTGTGCTCCAGCAGCCGCTCGACGAACTCCAGGATCAGCTGGCCGTGGCCCCACTTCTTCTCGTAGGGCACGCCGTGCTCGTCGGCGAGCTTGCGCAGCTCGTCCACGGACGTCTCCGGGGTCACCTCGACACCGAGGTGGGCGCTGATGCCGGGGTAGACGCTGACCTGCTCCCACGGCTCGGCCAGGTCGATCTCGACCTCCTCGCCGTGCTGGTCCAGGCCCTTGATGACGGTGGTGCCGAGGGCGTCCTTGGCCGCGTTGAGGATCAGCTCACGGGTCAGCTCGGCCTGGGTGTCGTAGTCGCCGTAGGCCTCGTAGGACTCGATCGCGGTGAACTCCGGGTTGTGGGTCGCGTCGGCGCCCTCGTTGCGGAAGTTCCGGTTGATCTCGAAGACCTTCTCCACGCCGCCGACCATGAGCCGCTTGAGGTAGAGCTCGGTGGCGATGCGCAGGTACAGCGTCATGTCGTACGCGTTGATGTGCGTGGTGAACGGACGCGCGTTGGCGCCGCCGTGGATCGGCTGCAGCATCGGCGTCTCGACCTCGAGGAAGCCGCGGCGCTCGAAGGTGTCGCGCAGCGAGCGCAGCACGCGGACGCGCAGCTGCATCATCTCGCGGGCCTCGGGGTTGACGATCAGGTCCACGTAGCGCTGGCGGACGCGGGCCTCCGGGTCTGCCAGACCCTTGTGCTTCTCCGGCAGCGGACGCAGGCACTTGGAGGTGAGCTCCCAGCGGTCGACCATGACCGACAGCTCGCCGCGGCGGGAGGTGATCACCTCGCCCTCGACGCCGACGTGGTCGCCCAGGTCGATGTCCGTCTTCCACTGTGCGAGGCGCTCCTCGCCGAGCTTGTCGAGCGAGAGCATGACCTGGAGGTCTCCGGTGCCGTCGCGCAGCGTGGCGAAGCAGAGCTTCCCGCCGGTGCGGCTCAGGATCACGCGGCCGGTGATGCCGACGCGGTCGCCCGTCTGGGTGTCCGGCTCCATGGCCGGGTAGGCCGCCCGCAGGTCCGCCAGCGTGCTGGTACGCGGGAACCCGACCGGGTACGGGTCGATGCCGGCGGCGCGCAGCCGCTCCAGCTTCTCGCGCCGGACGCGCATCTGCTCGGGAAGTTCGTCGGACGCGCCTACGGCGGTGCCTGCTGCGGCTGCGGGGGTCTGCTCATCGCTCACGCCACCAGGGTATCGACCGCACGGGCGTGCCCCGCCACTCGATAAGCGTGGGAGCGCGGCGCGGGGAGCCGCTGTTCAGCCTCGGGAAACACAGAAAATGCTCGGGATGCTCCAAGGATCGACACATCGTCGACAAACTGAATTCCGACGCCGGGACGGGACAGCCGACGGCAAAGAGCCATCAGTTCTTACCGACTTCTGTCCCGTCCTCCCGTCCTCGCGTCCTGCCGTGCTGGGCGCGGGTCGGAGCGTCAGCTGTGGCTGCCGCCCGCCGTTCCGCCGCGACGACGGCGGGTGAGCGCCAGTGCCGCTCCGCCGAGGACGACGGCCGCGAGGCCCGCACCGACCAGCGGGAGGGTGTCGTCGCCGCCGCCGGTGTGCGCCAGCGAGCCGCCCGGACCGGTCGGCGCAGCGGGAGCCGTCGCGGCTGCGGTCGCCGAGGCCGACGGGTGCGCGACCGGGGACGCGGAGGCCGACGGGGTCCCTGCCGCCGGGGTGGCCGTCACCTGGAAGGTCGCGATGTTGTCCAGCGGCGTGTTGTCGTCCGGCTGACCGACCGCCACGACGGTGCCCTGCGCCGCGTGCAGCGTCCGGGTCGGCTTCAGGGTGAAGGCGAAGTCCGCCTCCGCGCCGGGCTGCAGGGCCCGGGTGACCAGGCAGGCGTAGACCGCGCCGGGGACGCCGTCACCGGCGGCCTGGGCGCGCACGCGGGCGAGCGCGGCCACGGGCGGCGGACCGTCCAGGGACTCGGCCTGGCAGCCCTTGGGTGCGGAGACGACGCTGACGCCCTGCGGCAGCATCGCGAGCAGCGCCGCCGTGGTCCCACCGGGAGCGCCGGGCACCTGACGGGTCGGCACCGTCCCGTCGTTGCGGACGCCGAACACCGTGGTGACCTTCCGGCCGACGGTGCCGGTCACGTCGTGCGCGACCGCGGCGACGTCGTCCGCGCTGACCAGATGCAGTTGGGAGACGGCGACGTTGTTGTCGTAGTTGATGTCGGGGGCCACGTTCGGCAGCGCATGCCGGGCCGAGGCCGGGACCGGCACGAGGGCGAGTGGTGCGCCGTGGCCGGGCGTGCCACCGGTGATCGAGGAGTCGATCTGACCGCCGGTCACGTCCCACCCGTACATCAGCACGCCGTCCGGGGCCTGCGACACGGCCGAGACCGGGGCCGGGGTGGCGAGCTGGTAGGTCTCGCCGGGCTTGACGACCGTGTTGAAGTGGCAGACCACCGCGGTCGGGGCGCCCAGGCCCGCGTCCGCGCCGTAGCGGCAGTTGCCGAAACCGCCGCCCACCGACCAGGCACCGCCCTCGACCGAGTCGAGCAGCAGGGTGATGCCGGAGGCGTCCCGGTCACCGACATTGGCCACCTGCGGATTCACCGTCAGGGTGCCGCCCGGGGTGAGGCTCAGGGTGGTCGGCAGCGGCAGCACGGCGAGGTCGGGGCCGTCGCCGACGACGACCGTGGTCGTGGTGGGCGGGCTGCTCGGGTCCTCGGTGGCGTTGGCGGCGGTGACCGTGAACCGCACCGAGCCCTTGGCGGCGACCTTGGCTCCCGGCAGCGAACGAAGGCCCACCTCGACCTGGCCGACCCCGTCGACCGAGCCGAGCGAGCACGCGGCGTGGAGCCTGGCGGCGTCGGTGAAGCGGCAGTTGCCCGGCAGCGAGAGGCCCGCCACACCGGCGACCCGGCTCGCGTCGACGGCCACCTGCACACCGGAGAGCGGAGCCTGCTCGGCCATCACCGAGACGCCGACGCTGTGGTACTGCAGCGCCTGCGCGCCGGACGACTGCGGAAGCAGTGTCACCTGCGGTGTGGAGACCACCGCGACGAACTGCGCACCGGCAGCGCCGGCCGGGACGGCGGTGAGGCCGCCCACGATGAGAACGGCAGCGGCCGCAGCTCCGAGACGAGCTGCGGCACGCGTGCGTATGAAAGGCATCTGTGATTCCCACGTGAGCGAAGTGTGAAGGGTGCGCTGGATCCAACCACTTCACCGCTCTCGCAGGCCAGAGCTGTGGCCCGACCGTTATCCGCCGGTCAGGGCGCTCTCAGCCGGGGCGCTCGGTCAGGGCATCGCCGGACCGAGGCCGGTGACGGCCGGTCAGCCGGTTCCCGTGGCGAGTTCCTCGTCCTGGCCGGTGTTCGGGCGGACGCCGCGCGGGAAGAGGTCGCCCGGGGTGGGGATCGGCCGGACCGGGCGGTCGGCGGCGGGGCGGGCCGGGGTCCGGCGCTGCGGGTCGGACTCGGACGCGGGGGTGGACGCCGGGGTCGGGCGCTCGGTGTTGCTGCTCATGGCGATCGTTCCTCCACGACGGATGGGCAGGGGGTACGACTCCGCGCGGGTCTTCTCGCGCAGCCTGGCCGGGCGGTTCGCTCGGGCGAAGTCCGCCACCTTCCCCCCGCTCAGCACGCTGGCGATCCGCGGCGGGCGCGGAATCTCCGGCACCGCCTGCGCCGCTCCCCCGATCGGCGCCAACGGGCCCGGCGAGGGCCGCTCCGGCACCTGCTGCTGACCACGCGGCGCGCTCAACGCGACCAGCTGAGCGGCGGGCTCGCGCCCCTCCCCCTCGGGAAGCGCCGGGCGCGGCACTCCGGACGGACCGTCAAGTCGCTTGCGGACACTGGCTTCCGCCAGCTCGGCGCAGCGGCGGCGCAGGGCCTGGCGGCGGTTGCGTTCGGCAGTCGCGCAGGGCATCGCGCCGAGGGCGCGCAGGGCGGAGAGGTCGTCGGAGTCCGGCAGGTAGCCGTCGGCGACGGCCTCCTCCAGTCGCTCCAGATAGCCGCCGGCACTGCCGGGCAGCGCGGCGCGGTAGCGGACCAGCTCCGCCAGCGCGAACGCCCGCATCCTCCCGCCTTCGTGCACCGCTTCGTCGATCGCCTCGGAGAGGCACAGAACGTCCTGGACGTCCTCGACCCAGGCGGCGCGCGCGCCGTGCGGGACGTGTGAGCCGTGTGCGGCTCGCGGGACCAGACCGAAGACGTCGGGTCTGTTCTCGGCGTTGACAGCGCTGACGCTGACCGTGCTGACCGTGCTCGTCGCATTCAACGCGACGGGTGGATTGAGGACGTGGGCGAGGGCCCGACGGAGGACCCGCAGCTCGTCTGCGCTGAAGGCCATGCCGCCGCGAGACCCGTGAGGCGTAGGCATGGGACGACTGTACGTAACGAAAAGGGAAAATCGGATGAACCACGCCAGTTTCGGCGGGTCGTCCGATTTCTCCCTTTCCGTTTTCGAATCGGAATTGCCCTACGAGGTCGCGGTGTTGCGCTCGAAGACCAGCCGCAGCCCGACCAGCGTCAGCCAGGGCTCGTGCACGTCGATGCTGGTCGCCTCGCCCAGCACCAGCGGCGCCAGGCCGCCGGTCGCGATGACCTGGACGTCGTCCGGGTCCTCGGCCAGCTCCGCCGCCATCCGGTTGACGATCCCGTCGACCTGTCCGGCGAAGCCGAAGAGCACCCCGGACTGCATCGCCTCGACGGTGTTCTTGCCGATCACGCCGCGCGGCCGGGTCACCTCGATCTTGCGCAGCATCGCGCCGCGGACGCCCAGCGCCTCCACGGAGATCTCGATGCCCGGCGCGATCGCCCCGCCCACGAAGTCGCCGCGCTCGTTGATCGCGTCGAAGCTGGTCGCCGTGCCGAAGTCGACGACGATGCACGGGCCGCCGTAGAGGTGCTTGGCCGCCAGCGTGTTGACGATCCGGTCGGTGCCGACCTCCTTGGGGTTGTCGGTCAGCACGTGCACGCCGGTCTTGACGCCCGGCTCGACCAGGACGGCCTGGACGTCGCCGTAGTAACGCCGCGTCACCTCACGCAGCTCGTGCAGGACCGACGGCACGGTGCAGCAGATAGCCAGCCCGTCCACGGACTCGGTCTTCAGCACCGGGTGCGCGCCCATCAGCCCCTGCATCAGCACCGCCAGCTCGTCGGCGGTGCGGCGCGGGTCGGTGGAGACCCGCCAGTGCTCGACAATCTCCTCGCCGTCGAAGAGACCGAGCACGGTGTGGGTGTTGCCGACGTCGATGGTGAGCAGCATGGGCGCGCCGTTCCTGGTCGTGGGGTGGGCAGGGACAGGACAGAGAGGACGCGGTGGTCAGCCGCGCAGGTCCAGGCCGATGTCGAGGACCGGGGACGAGTGCGTCAGGGCGCCCACGGCCAGGTAGTCGACGCCGGTCTCGCCGACCTCGCGCGCGGTGTCCAGGGTGAGCCCGCCGGAGGACTCCAGCTTCGCCCGGCCCGCGACCAGCGCGACGGCCTCGCGCAGCTGCGGCACGGTGAAGTTGTCCAGCAGGATCAGGTCCGCGCCCGCCTCCAGCACCGGCGGGATCTGCTCCAGCGTGTCCACCTCGATCTCGACCGGCAGCTCCGGGTACGCCTTGCGCACGGCCTGGAACGCCTCGGCGACGCCACCGGCGGCGACCACGTGGTTGTCCTTGACCAGCGCCGCGTCCGACAGCGCCATCCGGTGGTTGACGCCGCCGCCGCAGCGGACCGCGTACTTCTCCAGCGCGCGCAGGCCCGGGGTGGTCTTGCGGGTGTCCCGGACGACGGCGCCGGTGCCCGCGAGGGCGTCGGCCCAGGCGCGGGTCGCGGTCGCGATCCCGGACATGTGGCAGAGCAGGTTGAGCGCGGAGCGCTCCGCCGTGAGGAGGTCACGGGTCCGGGTGGTCACCGAGAGCAGCACCGTGCCGGCCTCGACGCTCGCGCCGTCCTCGACGTGCCGCTCGACGGTGAACTCCTCCTCGGCGACCAGCGAGAGCACGGCCTCCGCGACGCGCAGCCCGGAGACGACCCCGGCCTGACGCGCGGTGAAGTCCGCGGTCGCGACTGCGTCGGCCGCGACGGTGGCCACCGAGGTCACGTCCTCGCCCCCGGCGAGGTCCTCGGCGAGCGCGAGGGTCGCGATGTCCTCGACCTCGACCGGGTCCAGCCCCGCTGCTTCCAGCAGGGCCGCGAGCTCGGGGTCGAGGCCTGTCTCGTACTCGCCGCAGGCGCAGTCGTCGCCGCAGGCGTCCTGGACGACGGGGAGCTCATCGTGGGTGTGCACTGGTCAGATCCTTTGTACTCAGAGGGTTGTTGCACTATCAGGGGCGCAGAGGTTCTGCAGGCGAGAAGCCATGCACTGTCCAGGGGCGCGGGGAACTGCGCGAGAGACCACCGACGTCCGGATGGCCCTGCCCGTTCGGGGACTCACCACACGGAGTGGCTTGTCGCGCAGTTCCCCGCGCCCCTAGGAAGGGCAACGTCCCCACGTCCAGAAGTGCCGCACCCACGACTCACTCACTGATTCGGAGCGTTCCGTCGACCAGCGTCGTGACCAGGTGCCTGCGCCACCGCTCGTCGTCGCGATCCGGCGCGTCCTCGCGCCAGTGGCAGCCGCGCGTCTCCTCGCGGAGCAGCGCCGCCGCGGCCAGCGCCGAAGCGACCAGGTGGAGGTTGGTGGCCTCCCAGGTCTCGACCTGGACCGGCTCGCGCTTCTCCGTCTCCGGCTCCGACTCCGCCAGCGCGGCGAGCCGCTCGACCGCGTCGGCCATGCTGGCCGCGCTCCGCAGGACGCCGACGCCGCGCGTCATGACGTGCTGGATCTCCGCGCGCGACTCCGCGGCCAGCAGCGGGACGACCTCGACCGGGCGGGTGGTGTCCTCGTGACGCGGGGCCAGCTTGCCCAGCCGGTCGCGCTCGATGATGTCCGCCGCGATCCGCTCCGCGAAGACCAGGCCCTCCAGCAGCGAGTTCGACGCCAGCCGGTTCGCGCCGTGCACGCCAGTGCAGGCCGCCTCGCCGCAGGCGTAGAGGCCGGAGACGGAGGTGTGCCCGCGCAGGTCGGTGCGGACCCCGCCGGAGGCGTGGTGCGCGGCCGGGGAGATCGGGATCAGGTCGGTGACCGGGTCGATGCCGTGGGACCGGCAGGAGGCGAGGATCGTGGGGAACCGCTCCTCCCACATCTGCGCGCCGAAGTGGCGGCCGTCGAGGAACATGTGCTCCGCGCCGGTCTCGGCCATCCGCCGGATGATGCCCTTGGCCACGACGTCGCGCGGTGCCAGCTCGGCCAACTCGTGCTGACCGACCATGAACCGCACGCCGTCCGCGTCCACCAGGTGGGCGCCCTCGCCACGGACCGCCTCGGAGATCAGCGGCTGCTGGCCCTCCGCGTCCGGGCCGAGCCAGAGCACGGTCGGGTGGAACTGGACGAACTCCAGGTCGGCGACCTCCGCGCCGGCCCGCAGCGCGAGCGCGACGCCGTCGCCGGTGGAGACGGCCGGGTTGGTGGTGGCGGAGTAGATCTGGCCCAGGCCGCCGGTGGCCAGCACCACGGCCCGTGCGTGGACCGCGCCGACGCCGTCGCGCTGGCCCTCGCCCATCACGTGCAGGGTCAGCCCGGCGGTGCGGCCCTCGGCGTCGGTGAGCAGGTCCAGCACCAGGGCGTGCTCGATCAGCTCGATGCCCTCGTCGTCGCGGACGGCCTCGACCAGCGCACGCGATATCTCCGCGCCCGTCGCGTCACCGCCAGCGTGGGCGATCCGGCGGCGGTGGTGGCCGCCCTCGCGGGTCAGCAGGATCTCGCCCTCGGCGTCGGTGTCGAAGGACGCTCCGGTCTCGATCAGGCGGCGGACCGCGCCGGGGCCCTCGGTGACCAGCATCCGCACCGCGTCCTCGTCGCACAGGCCCGCGCCCGCGACCAGGGTGTCCGCCAGGTGCTGCTCGGGGGTGTCGCCCTCGCCGAGCGCGGCGGCGACGCCGCCCTGCGCCCAGCGGGTCGAGCCCTCGTCCAGCATCGCCTTGGTGACGACCAGCACCCGCAGGCCGCCCGCACGCACGCGCAGCGCGGTGGTCAGCCCGGCCACGCCGGACCCGACGACGACCACGTCCGCGGTCGTCGTCCAGCCGGGGGCCGGTGCGGCCAGTCTCCGGACCGACGCCGATGCCGATGACCCTGCCGATGCCGCTGTCATGAGTGACTCCGTACTGCTGCGAGGGGGTTCGGCACGATCGCGTCGCCCCGCGTCAGACCACTGCCCTCCGGGGCAGCGGCGGCGTCCGCGCCGGTGTGGGTGATCCGGTTGTCGCGGTCGACGAAGACGATACGCGGCTCGTAGGAGCGGGCCTCAGCGTCCTCCATCTGACCGTAGGCGATCAGGATCACCAGGTCACCGGGGTGGACCAGACGGGCCGCCGCACCGTTGATGCCGATCACGCCGGTGCCGCGCTCCCCGGCGATCGTGTAGGTCTCCAGGCGCGAGCCGTTGTCGATGTCGACGATGTGGACCAGCTCGCCGGGCAGGATGTCGGCGGCGTCGAGCAGGTCCTCGTCCACGGTGACCGAGCCGACGTAGTGCAGGTCGGCCTGGGTGACGGTGGCCCGGTGGATCTTGGACTTGAGCATCGTGCGGATCATGGGGTGGTCACGTCTCCTGTGGAAGTACATGCCGGTCGGGATACATGCCGGTGCGGACCGGGCGGTCAGAACCGGAGTCGGACGTTGTCGATCAGCCGGGTCGCCCCCACCTTGGCGGCGACGGCCAGGACCGCCTCGCCGGTGAAGTCGTCCCGGTCGATCTCGGTGAAGTCGGCCGGGTCGATCAGTCCGAGGTAGTCGAGGGCGATGGTGCTCCCCGCCTCTTCAAGGACGGTCGAGGCGGCCTTGCGTACCGCCGACGGGTCGCCTCCCGCCTCCCGCGCGTCGCGGGCGGCGAACAGGGCGCGGGAGAGCGTCAGCGCGCGCTCCCGCTCCGCGGCGGAGAGGAACCGGTTACGGCTGGACAGCGCCAGCCCGTCCGGCTCGCGGACGGTCGGCACGCCCACGATCTCCACCGGGAAGTTCAGGTCGGCGACCATGCGCCGGATCAGGGCCAGCTGCTGGCCGTCCTTCTCGCCGAAGAAGGCCAGGTCGGGGCTGGTGAGGTGGAGCAGCTTGGCGACCACCGTCAGCATCCCGTCGAAGTGGCCGGGCCGGGACGCGCCCTCGTAGCCGGTGCCCATCGGCCCGGCGCTCAGCCGCACCTGCGGCTCCCCGCCCGGGTAGACCTCGTCCAGGCTCGGCGCGAAGACGACGTCCGCGCCGGAGTCGGCGGCCAGGACGAGGTCCGCCTCCAGCGTGCGCGGGTAGCGGTCCAGGTCGTCCCGCTGGTCGAACTGGAGCGGGTTGACGAAGACGGTGACGACGACCGTCCCCTCCGCGCCCGCCTGCTGCCGTGCGGTGCGGATCAGCGTCGCGTGGCCCTCGTGCAGCGCGCCCATGGTCATCACCACCGCGCGCGGACGACCGGAGGCGGCGGCCGCCGCCTCCAGCTCGGCCTTGGTGTGCACCAGAACGGTCATCAGAACTCCCGTGTCTCGTCCGCGAGGGCGTCCAGCAGAGCCTCGGCGGCCTCGGGCTTGAGCATCCCGTTCGCGAGCGCGCGGTCGGCGGTGGCCCGGGCCATGGCCCGGTAGGCGTCCAGCAGTTGGGGCGTGGTCCGGCGCAGCTGCGCGACGTGGGCGCGCACCGTCCCGGCGTCGCCCCGGGCGACGGGGCCGGTCAGCGCGGCGTCGCCGGCGCGCAGCGTGTTGTCGAGCGCGGCGCCGAGCAGCGGCCCGAGCATCCGGCCGGGCTCGTTGACCCCCGCGAGGGAGAGCAGCTCCATTGCCTGGGAGACCAGCGTGACCAGGTGGTTCGAGCCGTGTGCCAGCGCCGTGTGGTAGAGCGGACGCGCCTCCTCGGGCACCCACTCGGGCTCCCCGCCCATCTCCACGACCAGCGCTTCCGCCACCGGGCGCAGCTCTTCGGGCGCGGTGACGCCGAAGGGGCAGCCCGCGAGGCGGGCGACGTCGACGCTGGTGCCGGTGAAGGTCATCGCGGGGTGCAGGGCCAGCGGCAGCGCGCCGGCCCGGGTGGCGGGCTCCAGCACGGCGATGCCCTGGGCACCGGAGGTGTGGACGATCAGCTGGCCCGGTCGCACGGCGCCGGTCGCGGCGAGGCCCGCGACGAGATCGGCGAGCACGTCATCGGGCACGGTCAGCAGCACGAGGTCGGCGGCGGCCATCACCTGCGGCGGCGTCACCAGCCGTACGCCCGGCAGCAGCTTCTCGGCACGCCGCTGCGACGCGAGGGAGACGCCGGAGGCGGCGACGACCTTGTGCCCGGCGTACTGCAGCGCCGCGCCGAGCGCGGGCCCGACCCGTCCCGTCCCGACCACGCCGACGGCGAGACGCCCCGGCCTGTTGTCGGGCGCGTCCGGGTCCGGCGACCCGAGGGTGGGCAGCCCGAAGTCGTCTGTGCTCATTGCTCACGCCTCACAGCGGTGCAGTTCCGTTCCAGTCCTCAGCGGGTACCAGACGTTCCGAGCCAGTGTACGGCGGGAGGCGGGCCTGTCGCTGTGGCCTGTGTCATGGAGTGAGGTGCGGGCTACGCCTTCGGCGGCTCGTTGTAGACGTCCGCGCGCGGCTGCGCGCTCAGCGCGTGGATCGCGTCCATGATCTGGTCCGTGATCTCGCGCCGGACCGGTCCCACCGGCGTCTCCCCGATCCGCGCGGAGAAGTCCAGCGGCTCGCCGAACTGGATGGTGACCCGCCGGATCCGCGGCAGCAGCTTGCCCACCGGCTGGATCCGCTCCGTGCCGGTCAACGCGACCGGGACCACCGGCGCGCCCGAGGCGAGCGCCAGCCACGCCACGCCCGTACGGCCCCGGTACAGCCGACCGTCCCGCGAGCGCGTGCCCTCCGGGTAGATGCCGAACGCCCCGCCGCCCTGCAACACCTCAAGGCCCGCGTCGAGCGACGCCTGAGCCGAGCGGTGCGTGCCGCGTTCGACCGGGATCGAGTCCATCGCGGTGAAGAAGATCTTGTTCAGCCGCCCCCTGAGCCCCGAGCCGGTGAAGTACTCCGCCTTGGCCAGGAACGACACCGGACGCGGTGCCAGCAGCGGGATCACCGCGCTGTCGATCGCCGCCAGGTGGTTGCTCGCAATGATCACCGGGCCGCGCTTCGGCACGTTCTCCCGGCCCACCACGACGGGCCGGTAGACCATCCGCGTCAAAGGGGACAGCACCAGCTTGGCGAGCGCTTGCGACACGGTTCCTCCGGGGTTGACGGGCGGGCGCAGCGGATCGTACGCCATCCTCCCCCCAGGACGGCAGCCGTGTTCGGGGCGGTAGCCGTGTCGGGAGGCGGCAGGCGTCCGGGGGTTTGCGCCTCCAACGCCCTGCTTCAGAATGTGCTGATGCATCAGGTACCTGGAGTCATGCCGGAGTACGTCGTCGAGGTCGACACCGAGTCGGTGGCCCGCGCCCGGAGGGCGACCATCCGCGCGCTCAACATATCCGCATGGACGGGGGTGGTCGGTGGCGGCATCATCTGCGCCATTCCGTTCGCTGCCGGCATCACTCTCGGGTGGCGCAACAGCAGCGCGCTCCTGCTCTTCCTCCTGCCTGGCCTGATCCTGGCGTCCAGCAGCTCACGCCAGTTCACCGCGGCGCGACGCCTGCGGCGAACCTGGGCGGCCGACGGTATCCCACCGGTGGCGATGCGCATCTCCGCCACTGGGTTGAGCTGCACCTTCTCCACCGCACCGCTCTTTCTTCCGTGGCCCGCCCTTGCCGGGCTCCGGGTCAATCACCAGGCCCGCGGCGGGCCGGTGATCGTGCTGGATCTCGCGGACGGTGTCACCGCGGCCACGCCGGGAGTCGTCGGACTCGATCACCCCGACATCCAGCGTGCTCTGCGAAGCAAGGTTCTGGGCATGAGGGGCCTGTGGCTCTCGGTCCGAACACTGCGTCGGCCACTGCCGGAGATCGACGCGGCTCTTGCCCACTTCACCAACGGTCGCGTGCGCATCCACTGACTCCCCCGGCCGGTCGCGACAGGCAGCACCGGGTCTGTCCGGACATGGCCGATGCCTCCAGGACACGCCGGAGCGACGCCGACGTCCCGGCCGACAACCTGACCACCCGACGGCCGGGTCGAACATTCGGCCGGAATGGGCCGTGAGCTGTGAGACTGGGCCCTATGGGACACACAGACGAGAGCACCACCGCCACCGGTATCGACCCGGCCGACCGCCGCTTCGCTGCGGTGCGCGGCTGCGAGCGCCAGCTGTCCGGGATCCGGCCGCAGAGCCTCGCCGAGCGCCTCGCCGACCTCTCCGGCGAGGACGGACGCGCCGCGTTCGATCTGGACGGGCGCCCCGACGTCTACGGCGACGGCATCGTCGCCGCGTTGGAGGACCGGGTCGCCGAGCTGCTCGGCACCGAGGCTGCGGCCTTCTTCCCGACCGGCACCATGGCCCAGCAGGTCGCCCTGCGCTGCTGGGCGGAGCGGACCGGCAACCAGCTGGTGGCGATGCACCCGCTCGCCCACCCCGAGGTGCACGAACGCCAGGCGTACTCCCAGCTGACGGGGATGCGCACGGTCTGGCCGACGACCGCGCCGCGGCTCCCCTCCGCGGCCGAGATCGCCGACTGCGACGAGCCGTTCGGCACCCTGATGCTGGAACTCCCGCTGCGCGACGCGGGTTTCGTGCTCCCGTCCTGGGACGAGCTGGCCGCGTCGGTCGAGGCGGCGCGCGAGCGGGACGCGGTGGTCCACTTCGACGGCGCGCGACTGTGGGAGACCGAACCGCACTTCGGCCGCAGCCTGCCGGAGATCGCGGGCCTGGCCGACTCGGTCTACGTCTCGTTCTACAAGACCCTCGGCGGCATCAGCGGCGCGGCCCTGGCCGGTCCCACCGAGTTCATCGCCCAGTCGAAGGCCTGGCGGCACCGCTACGGCGGCCAGCTCTTCCAGCAGTGGCCCGCGGTGCTCGCGGCGCTGGTCGGGCTGGACCGTGAACTCCCGCGCCTGGACGCGTACGTGGACCACGCGAAGACGGTCGCCGCAGCGCTGGCGGCTGCGCCGGGCGGCCGGGTGCACCCCGAGGTGCCGCAGACGCACCAGTTCCAGTTCTGGCTCCCGTTCACGGCGGACCAGCTGAACGAGGCGACGCTCCGTCAGGCAGAGGAGTCCCGCAGGGTCCTCTTCGGCGGCTGGCGGGACTCGGCGATCCCGGGCTTCGCCCTGACGGAGATCACGGTCGCGGGCCCGGCGCTGGAGTGGACCACGGAGGACGTCGCGGACGCGCTCAAGGAGTTCCTGACGCTGCTCGGGTGAGTCTGGAACTGCGCGACAAGCCACTCTGCGAGGTAGAGCCCCGACCTAACAGGGCAATCCGCTCATCAGTGGTTTCTCGCGCAGTTCCTCGCGCCCCTGATAGTGCAGCTACCCCCCGGCCTGGACGAGTCCCGTCTCGTACGCCAGCACAACCGCCTGCACCCGGTCGCGGAGATCCAGCTTCGTCAGGATCCTTCCGACGTGCGTCTTGACCGTCGCCTCCGACAGGCCCAGGCGTTCCGCGATCTCGCCGTTGGAGAGCCCCTGGGCGACCAGCAGCAGGACCTCGCGTTCACGTTCCGTCAGGCGTTCCAGCTCCGGGGTGAGCTTGGGGGCCGACGCGGACGGCAGCACTGCCGTGAAGCGGTCGATCATCCGGCGGGTGGTGGTCGGGGCGACCACCGCCTCGCCGCTGCTGACGGCGCGGATCGCGGCGACCAGTTCTGTCGGCGGGACGTCCTTCAGCAGGAAGCCGCTGGCGCCGGCCTTCAGCGCCGAGAACGCGTACTCGTCCAGGTCGAAGGTGGTGAGGATGAGCACCCGCGGCGAGGACGCCAGCGGGACCGAGCCGTCGCAGATGCGGCGGGTCGCCTCGACGCCGTCGAGCCGCGGCATGCGGACGTCCATCAGGACCACGTCGACGGGGGTCTGCGCCAGCACCTCCAGGGCCTGGGCGCCGTCGCCCGCCTCCGCGACGATCTCGATGTCGGGCTGCGACTGCAGCACCATGCGGAAGCCGGTGCGCAACAGCTCCTGGTCGTCGACCAGCATGATCCGGACGGTCACCCCAGAGTCCCCTTCTTCGTGCGCGTCAGCCTCGTCGCGTCAGCGTCAGGTCCAGCGTCAGATCTTGGCCGGGCCGAGCGGCAGCACGGCCTCGATGCGGAAGCCGCCGCCGCTGCGCGGGCCGGCGTCCAGGCTGCCGCCGACCATGCCGACGCGCTCGCGCATGCCGATCAGGCCGTGGCCGAAGCCGTCCTCGCCGCCGCCCCGGGCCAGCTCCGCGCTCGCGCCGCGGCCGTCGTCCTCGATGACCATGGCCAGGTCGCCGTCATGGAACCGCAGCTGCACCTTGGCCGAGGCCTCCGGGCCGCCGTGCTTGCGGGCGTTGGTGAGCGCCTCCTGGACGATCCGGTAGGCCGTCAGCTCGACCCCGCGCGGCAGCGGGCGCGGCTCGCCCTCGATCCGGAACTCGACCGGCAGGCCCGCGCTGCGGACCTGCTCCAGCAGGTCAGGGAGCTGCTCGACGCCGGGCTGCGGCACGTACTCGCCGACGCTGTCCTCGGCCCGCAGCAGGCCGAGCAGGCGGCGCATCTCCGCCAGCGCCTGGCGGCCGGTGCCGGCGATGGTGGCCAGCGCCTCCTTGGCCTGCTCGGGCGAGGAGTCCATGACGTAGGACGCGCCGTCCGCCTGGACGATCATCACCGAGACGTTGTGGGCCACCACGTCGTGCAGCTCACGGGCGATCCGGGCGCGCTCGGCGGCGACGGCGATCTTGGCCTGGGCGTCGCGCTCGCGCTCCAGCCGGGCGGCGCGGTCCTCAAGCTGCGCGTAGTAGGCGCGGCGGATGCTGGTGAAGCGTCCGAGCACCCAGCTGAGCACGAACGGCGTCGACGCGACCAGCGAGATCACGATCAGCTGGAAGATCCCGTGCGGGGGTCCGCTGTTGAAGGCAAGGATGGCGAACGGGCCGGACAGGAACGCCAGCAGCAGTGCGGCCCGCGAGGTCCAGGGACGGCCGAACGCGGCGGCGCCGTAGGTGAGGACCAGCAGCGCGATGTCGGAGGGGTAGACGTTGTTGCCGTACGCCATCTGCCCGAAGGCGAGCGCCACGGCCGCCCACATGGCGGCGTCCGGATAGATGCGTCGGACGCACATCAGGCCGCAGAGCGCGAAGGCCAGCAGCAGCTGGCCGATGCTGCGCTCGCCGATGACTCCCATCAGCGACAGCAGGAACACCAACGCGGCCCAGGCGGTGTCGGACACCGTGGGGTGGCGGCGGAACCAGCTGTAGAGGAGTTGCACGGTTACAGATTAGGCAGCCCGGAACGCCCGAACCGTCCGCCGTCGGGCGGACTCGCGCATCCTCCGCAGGTCGGAGTTGGTTGGCTTCGGCACCCGCTGGGATGGTGGGGTCATGAGCGATGGCGCGGCCATGAACGAGGGCGGGACCGGCATGGTGCCCTGGCGGCAGGCGACGGAGGCGGCCCTCTACGGGCCGAACGGGTTCTTCGTCCGCCCGGACACCGACCGGCCTGGCCTGCCCGACCGGCCCGAGCAGCCGGATGGGCTGGCCGGACCGGCTGCGCACTTCCGCACGTCCGTGCACGCCAGTCCGCTCTTCGCCCGAGCGGTGCTGCGGCTGGTCGAGTGGGTGGACGAGGACCTCGGCCGACCGGACCGCCTGGTCGTCTGCGACGTCGGCGCCGGACGCGGTGAGCTGCTGGTCGCGCTCGCGCAGCTCACCGACGGCACGGAGCTCGGCGCGCGGCTGGAGCTGCGCGCCGTCGAGCGCGCCCCGCGCCCGGACGGGCTGCCGGACGCGATCGCGTGGGGTGCGGAGATCGAACCGCTCCCCCACGGCCTGCTCTTCGCCAACGAGTGGCTGGACAACGTCCCGGTGGACGTCGCCGAGGTCGACGACGACGGCACCGCCCGCTACCTGCTCGTCGACCCGGCGACCGGCGAGGAGCAGCCGGGCCCTGCGCTCACGCCCGAGGACGCGGCCTGGCTGGCCGCCCAGTACCCGGCCCTCCCACGTGGCGGCCGGGCGGAGCTGGGCCTCCCCCGCGACCGGGCGTGGTCCGCGGCGGTCGCGGCGCTGGGCCGGGGTCTCGCGGTGACCGCCGACTACGCGCACACCCGCGACTCCCGTCCGCCGTTCGGCACCCTCACCGGCTACCGGGACGGCCGACAGGTCGCCCCCGTCCCGGACGGCAGCTGCGACCTGACCGCCCACGTCGCCCTCGACGCCTGCCTGGACGCCGCCGTCCGCGCGAACCCGCGCGTCACCCACAGCCTGTGGACAACGCAGCGCGAGGCACTGCGTTCGCTCGGCGTCTCCGGGGCCCGTCCGCCGCTGACGCTGGCCTCCAGCAACCCGGCCGGATACCTGCGCGCGCTGTCCGCGGCCGGGGAGGCGGCCGAGCTGATCGCGGTCGGCGGGCTGGGCTCGTTCCTCTGGGGTGCACAGGCTGTGGACATGGAGATCCCGGCGGGATGGCAGACTCTGTGCACATGAAGGAGACCACGGTCGGCATTGGCGCGGGCGCCGCGACCGAGCTGGGCACCAGCGACATGGTGCTCAACATCGGTCCGCAGCACCCGTCCACCCACGGCGTGCTGCGGCTGAAGCTTCGCCTTTCCGGCGAGCGGATCAGCGAGGCGGAGCCGGTCATCGGCTACATGCACCGCGGCGCGGAGAAGCTGTTCGAGGCGCGCGACTACCGCCAGATCATCATGCTGGCCAACCGGCACGACTGGCTGTCCGCCTTCGGCAACGAGCTGGGCGTGGTCCTCGCGGTCGAGCGGATGCTGGGCATGGAGGTGCCCGTCCGGGCCACCTGGACCCGGACGCTGCTGGCCGAGCTGAACCGGGTGCTCAACCACCTGATGTTCCTCGGCTCCTACCCGCTGGAGCTCGGCGGCATCACGCCGATCTTCCACGCCTTCGACGAGCGCGAGCGGCTCCAGGCGGCGCTGGAGGAGGCTTCCGGCGGCCGGATGCACTACATGTTCAACCGCGTCGGCGGCCTCAAGGAGGACCTGCCCGCCGGCTGGTACGGGCGGGTGCGCGGCGCGGTCGCCGCCGTCCGGGCCAAGACGGAGATCTTCGACCGGCTGGTGCTGGGCAACGAGATCTTCCGCGCCCGGACCACCGGCGTCGGCGTGCTGCGTCAGGACCTGGTGCACGCGTACGGGGTGAGCGGGCCGATCGCCCGCGCCTCGGGCGTCGACTTCGACCTGCGCCGGGACGAGCCGTACCTGGCCTACGGCGAGCTGGCGGACGTGCTCCGGGTGCCGACCCGGGAGACCGGCGACTGCCTGGCCCGGTTCGAGTGCCTGCTGGAGCAGCTCCACAACAGCCTGGACCTGGCCGACGCCTGCCTGGACCGGATCGCCGAGCTGCCGCCCGGTCCGATCAACGTGCGGCTGCCCAAGGTCCTCAAGGCCCCTGAGGGCACCACCTACGCGTGGACCGAGAACCCCCTGGGGGTCAACGGCTACTACCTGGTCTCGCGCGGCGACAAGACCCCGTGGCGGCTGAAGCTGCGCTCGGCGTCGTTCAACAACCTCCAGGTGCTGAGCGAGATCCTGCCCGGGACGCTGGTCCCGGACATGGTCGCGATCCTGGGCTCGATGTTCTTCGTCGTCGGCGACGTCGACAAGTAGCACGCGGCCGGCCGAACGAACGACACGAGCCCCGCTCCACCGTCGGTGGAGCGGGGCTCGGCTGTCGGTACGTCAGACTGCGCGGACGGCCCGGACGTCGATCGGCTCGGTCTCGTCCTCGGCGGTGAGGTCGACCAGGGTGTGCTCGATCCGCTCGCGGTCATGGGTCGGCAGGACCGACGGCGCGGTGGGCGCGGCCACGTACCCGGCCTGGGCGGCCACCGCCTCGTCGCCGACGACGTCCGCGGTGTCCATGCTGTCGGCCCGCGCAGCCGCCGTGTCGACCGGCTTCGCCGCGGGGGCGGCGGACTCCGTCTGCTCCTCGCCGAGCTTGGCGCCGATCGCCGTCTCCTGGCGGGAGAAGAAGTTGAACGTGCCCGTCGCCCGGTCCTGACGCGGCATCGCGGTCGGCGGCACGGCCGCCGCCGGACGCAGCGGGGGCAGCGCAGCCCGCGCCCACGCCGGGGCCATCGCGGCCGAGGGCTCCACGCCCGAGGCGACGGACCGCCCGGGGCCGGACATGTAGGGGGCGACCAGCCCGCGCTGGGCCCCGCCCGTGCCGGTGACGGCGGTGGAGCCGGACGGCTGACGCCCCGTCGCCGCCTGCCGCGCCGCGAACGCGTCCAGCGCCGAACCCGGCTGGGCGGCCACCCGGGAGGACGGCTGGGCCGGCACCTGCGAGGACGGCCCGTTCGACCGCTCCTGCTCGGCCGCCGCAGGCTGCTGACCCTCCGTAGGACGGTCGGTCGGTGCTGCTGGTGCGGCCGGTGCGCCCGGAAGTTCTTGACGAATGCTCACCGAATCGGCGCCCCGCGCGGCGTCCTGGGTGCCCGCCTTGGGCGTGGACTGCGCCGGAATGCCCGGGTTCGGCGCGACCGGCGCCGGCGGAACGGGGACCTGGACCGGCACCGGGACGGGCTGCGCGGACTGGGCAGGCCGCGCGACGTTCGGCAGCTGCGCCTGACGCAGCGCCAGCGTCGCACCGGCCTCGGCCTGTTCGGCACGCCGCTCCATGGTGCGCAGGGCGGAGGCGGCCCGCAGGTAGAGCGTCGGCGTCGGCCGGGTGCCGCGCTGGGACACCTCACGGTTCTGCCTGGTCTCGGCCTCGCGCAGCGCCTGCTCGGCGACGATCCGGGCGCGCTCGCGCAGCAGGTGGGCGTTGGCCGCCTCGGCCTGGGCCACCTGGCTGCGGTGCGCGAGAACCCGGCGCTCCAGCCGCTTGACCTGCTCCTCGGCGACCTCGGACTGGTACTCCAGCTCCGCGATCCGCTCCTCGAAGCGCTCCTGGTCCCGGGTGCGGGCCGACTGCTCGGCGACGACGTCCAGCTCGGCCGCCCGGTCTCGCTGGCGTAGCAACGCCGCTATGGCGCACGCGCCGACCGCGACGCTGATCACCAGCACCCGCTGCACGGTCAGACTGTTCGTCAGCAACGCCGCAGCAAGTGCGGCGAGCGCCAGAACGGTAGAGGCGAGCGAGGGGAGCGTCCGGCGAAGCGACGAGGCTTGGCGGTGGCGACCACGAGACATGGCCAAAAATCTAGCGTGATCGTCCGACTTATGTCAGGCGAGGGGTCAAATACACCCTTGACAGGCTGTGGACACGGCCGTCAGGGGCTCGTTCGCTGACATATTCGCTGACTTCCCTGACACATTTCCCGATCCGGCGACCTGATCCGGCGACCCGATCATGCAGGCCGATCCGGCGGCCGGTCAGCGGGGCTGGCGCGGGTCCTGCTCGTCCTCGTCCTCGGGGAGCTTGCAGACATGCTGGAGCCAGAGCCCGGCGGCCATCACAGCGACGCCCGCGACCACCGCGAAGAGGGCGGTCAGCGCCTGACCCTTGCGGGCCGGGACGCTGCTCATCAGGGTGAGCAGGAAGACGCCCATGCCGCCGTAGACGCCGGTCACCAGCGCCGCGACCAGGGCGCTCGCCTGGCCCAGCACCACCGCACGGGCGGCCGACAGCGGATCAACGCCCTTGGCGCCCGGTACGCGCTCGCGCTGGGCACGCAGCCGCCCGCGCAGCGAGATCGCAGTCGCGGCAAGCACGACCGCGATCACCGCCAGCACGATCGGGGCAGCGGCCGGAACGCCGGGAAGCGTGCCGACCGAGTTCCACAGGCGCGCGCCCGCCCAGGACAGCACCCCCGCGACCAGGGTGATCACGGTCAGTACGAGTGGGCGAAGCGGCTTCACAGCGGTCCCTCCAAGCCAGGATGCGCTCTACCGTACCTGCCGCACGACACGCTGACGCGAGGTCAGCGCGGGTCGGCGGGCCGACGGGCTGCCCGGCTGCCGGGTCGGCGGAAGGGTGGGCCGGCGGGTCGGTGGAACGCGGACCGCTACCGCGCTCAGCGCGGCAGGTGCAGTGCGATGTCCTCTCGGCGGCGGACGCCCTCCTCGCCGACCACGGCGAGCAGCTCGGCGACGCGGCCGCGGCCCGGCAGCTCGGCCTCCGGCTCGGCGTCGAACCACGGGGCGAGCACGAAGCCGCGCTCGTGGGCGCGCGGGTGGGGCAGGACCAGGTCGGGGACGTCCTGCTCGACGCCCTCGTAGGCGACGATGTCGACGTCGAGCGTGCGCGGGCCCCAGCGGACCTCGCGGACCCGGCCGAAGGCGTCCTCGATGGCGTTGGCGCGCTCCAGCAGGGAGAGCGGCGGCAGGGTGGTCTTCAGCACCAGCACGGCGTTGAGGTAGGAGGGCTGGCCCTCCGGGCCGCCGACGCCGTCGGTCTCGAAGACCGCCGAGACGGCCTTGACCCGGACACCGGGGGTGTCCTCCAGCAGGTCGACCGCGCCCTGGAGGGTCTCCAGGCGGTTGCCGAGGTTGCTGCCGAGGGCGATGACCGCGCGGCGGGGGTTGTGCAGGGTGGTGTCGGCCGAGTCGACTGCGGCCTTGATCTCGGCCGGGACCGGCGAGGCAGTGGGGTCGGGCGTCATGGGAATCATGGGACTCATCCGCGGCTCCGAACGATGGTGATGGTGACGTCGTCGAAGGGGACGGTGATCGGCGCGTCCGGCTTGTGCACGGTGACCTCCACCTCCTCGACGGCGGCGTGCGTGAGGCACTGGTCGGCGATGCGCTGGGCGAGGGTTTCGATGAGGTCCACCGGGTCTCCGGTGACGACGGCGACGACCTCTTCGGCAATGACACCGTAGTGCGCCGTCGCGGCGAGCTCGTCGCCGGACGCGGCCTTGCGCGTGTCCACGCCGAGCACCACGTCGACGACGAAGGTCTGGCCGTGCTCCCGTTCACGCGGGAAGACCCCGTGGTGGCCACGGGCCCGCAGGCCCTTGACCGCAATCCGGTCGAGCATGTGACGACTCCCTGTGGTCCGGCTCACCGACGACACGCGGGAGCGATCAGGCTTCTTTGCCTACAGGTCCAAGCTACCTTGCAATACTGACAATCCCGCGCGGCCCCCTTGTGAATCCCAGGGGCGCGCCCTGTAGCCAACGAATACGACCGGAATGCCCACCTGACGCACACAGCCGCACGCGGCCGTACGGCTCAGTCCGCGTCGGCCCCGTCTCAGCCCCGGCCTCAGCCCTCGTCGTCGCCCTCGCCGTCGTCGTCCCCACCGCTCGTCAGCACCGGGGAACCGTGGTGCGACCAGAGCCGCCAACCCTCACTCGTACGTCGGAACAGGTTCGTCGCGACCGCCCGTCCCCCGACCAGGGGACCCAGCTCCCCCTCGGTCTCGACGTCGCCGCTGGAGAGGATGTTCTCGGTGCAGGTGACAAGTGCCACATCGCCGAGCACCTCGACCTCGACGTCGGTCAGGAAGAACTGGATGTAGTCGGTGTGGGCCATGATCAGCGCGTACGAGCGCAGCACCGAGGCCCGCCCGCGCAGCACCGGCCAGCCCGGGTGGACGCAGACCGCGCCGTGCACGTCGTCCGCGTCCGCGCCGGAGACCCAGACGTCGGTGAGGGCGTCCAGGTCGCCCTCCTCCAGGGCGGTGTAGAGGGCGAGGTTGGCCTCGGTGACGGCGGCGACGTCCGCGTCGGTGCCCGTGGGCACTCCCTCGGTCACCTCGCGGCCCGCAGGGCCGCCTCGACGCGCACCGCGTCCGCGCTGGCGGTCACCTCGTGCACCCGGACCGCCCACGCCCCGCCGGCCGCGGCCAGCGCGGTGACCGCGGCGGTCGCGGCGTCCCGCTCGCGCGCGGGGCGCAGTTCGCCCGTCTGCGCGTCGGCCAGCAGCGTCCCGAGGAACCGCTTGCGCGAGGCGGCGACCAGGACCGGCCGCTCCAGCCGGGCCCAGGCGTCGACCCGGGCCAGCAGCGCCCAGTCGTCCTCGCGGGTCTTGGCGAAGCCCAGCCCCGGGTCGACGATCACCTGCTCCGGGCGCACGCCGCCCGCGACGACGGCCTCCATCTGCTGCTCGACCTCGCGGACCACCTCGCCGACGACGTCCCCGTAGCGGGCCAGGGCGTCCATCTCGGTCGACTGGCCACGCCAGTGCATCACCACAAAGGGGACACCCGTCTCGGCCGCGACCTTGACCATCGTCGCGTCCGCACGCCCGCCGCTGACGTCGTTGATCACCTTCGCCCCGGCGGCGACGGCCGCGTCCGCGACGGCGGCGCGCATGGTGTCGACGCTCACCACCACGCCCTCCGCGGCGAGGCCGCGAACCACCGGCAGCACGCGCCGGAGCTCCTCCTCCTCGGTCACGCGCTTGGCCCCCGGACGGGTGGACTCACCACCCACGTCCACGAGATCGGCTCCGCGCCGGGCGAGCTCGACGCCGTGGGCGACGGCCTTGTCCGGATCGAGCCAGAGCCCTCCGTCGGAGAAGGAGTCCGGGGTGACGTTGACAATGCCCATCACCCCACAGCGGCCCCAGTCAGGCAGCCCGGGGAGAGTACGGCGCGGAGTTTCCATGCCCTGATTATCCCGCCACACGCAGAGCGGGAAGTTGCACTACCTCGGCGCGGGAATGGTGATCGCCTCGTTCGGGTCGGAGACCGCCCGTTGGAAGCGCCGCAGCGACTTCGGGAGCTCCATCACGATGAACGCCTCCGCCTGGAGCGCGGCGATGCCGATGCGCGGGAGGTCCGAGGCGCTCGGGTAGACCAGGAACCGCGGTTCCCAGATCGGGCGGAACTTCGCGTTGAACTTGTACAGCGACTCGATCTGGAACCACCGCGACAGGAAGACCAGCAGCCCGCGCCAAGCGCGCAGCACCGGGCCCGCGCCGATCCGCTCGCCGCGTGCCAGCGCCGAGCGGAACATGGCGAAGTTGAGCGAGACCCGGTTGACGCCCAGGGACGGACCGGCCTCCAGCGCCTTGACGATCAGCAGCTCGTTCAGGCCCGGGTCGGCGTCGCGGTCGCGACGCATCAGCTCCAGCGAGATGCCGTCCTTGCCCCACGGCACGAAGTGCAGCACGGCGCGGATGTCCGAGGCCCCCTCGGGCGCTCCCTCGACCGCCTTGTGGGCGGTGACGACCACACAGCCCTCGTCGCGGACGTCGCCGAAGCGGCCCAGCGCCATGGAGAAGCCGCGCTCGGTCTCCGTACCGCGCCAGGTGTCCGCGGCGTGGCGGATCGCCTCGCGCTCCGTCGCGTCCAGCTCCTCGACGCGGCGGACCCGGCACTCGTAGCCGGCCCGCTCGATGCGCTTCACCATCTGGCGGACGTTGCGCATGGCGCGGCCCTCCAGCGTGAAGTCGGCCACCTCGACGATGGCCTCGTCGCCGATCTCCAGCGCGTCCAGGCCCGCCTCGCGGGTCCAGACCTCGCCGCCGGTTTCGCTGCAGCCCATCACGGCGGGGACCCAGGCGTGCCGGTAGGCCTCCTCCATGAAGCACTTGATCGCGCCCGGCCACGCCTCGACGTCGCCGATCGGGTCGCCGGAGGCGAGCATCACACCGGAGACGACGCGGTAGGCCACCGCTGCCTTGCCGGTGGGCGAGAAGATCACGCTCTTGTCGCGCCGCAGCGCGAAGTAGCCGAGCGAGTCGCGGGCGCCGTGCTTGATCAGCAGCTCGCGGACCCGCTGCTCCTCGGACGCGTCCAGGCGGGCGACCGGCTTGGACGGGCGCAGCGCCAGCCACGCCGTGCTGACCGCGGTGAACAGGCCGAGGCCGGCCAGCGAGTAGTAGACCAGGTCGCCGGTGCGGTCACCGACGTACTGGATCGGGCCGCCGATGCCGAGCAGGCCCCAGAAGACCTCCCAGAATCGTTCCCGCAGTGTGGGATCGCCCACGGTCGTCTTGGCGTGCGAGCTGACGATGATCATGCCGAGCCCGAAGCTCAGCGCGAGCATCAGCACGAAGTTGAACAGCGCCCGCCACCGCGTGCGCGGGTCGGACAGGGCGTAGAACTCACGGTGGTTGACCAGCAGCAGCACCCAGACGACCAGCGAGATCACCGCCGTGCCGGTGTGGTGCCAGCGCAGCAGCTCGACCAGCGCGCCGACCGGCAGCAGCACGGCCACAGCACGGAACGCGCGCGCCTTACGGCGGCGCAGCGCGTGCGCCAGCATGATCAGCAGGATGCCGACGACCAGCGACGCGGCCGTGGCCAGCGTGGTGACCGTGCCCGGCAGCAGGCTGGCGATCTTGTGGGCGTCGCTCTCGCGGAAGTGCGGCTCCACCCCGGCGACGATGTCGAAGATGCCGATCAGGGCCGTGGCGTAGCCGACTGCACGTGGCACCCAGGGGCGGGAGACCTTGGGGATCGGCAGGCCCTTGCGGGTCGGTCGCTCGGTGGCCACGGGTTCACTCATGGGAGCAAAGCGTAGACGCACAGGTAAGGACTTGGTTCCCGGCGGGACGTCGTAGGTGATGAGCACACATGAATAGCAGGCGTACGGGGACTACAGTGCGGGTGCTCAGGAACCGCTCAGGCATGCTGGAACGTCGGACCTCCGGACCCGAACCACCAATCGGGCCGGAGCAGGACACGCGGCGTCGCCGGACAGCGACGGGCGGTCATCGGGACAGAGGTTTGGGCGCAGGCACGACATGGGACTCACCAGCAAGAAACTGGAGCTGCTCGTCGCAGTACTGGCGATCGCCAGCTTCGTCGGAACGGTCTGGCTCTGGCCCAGGCTGAGCGGGCGGAACTGGAAGGCCGTCAGCGGACGGGTCGGCACGCTGCTGCTGAGCCAGGTACTGAGCCTGGTCGCGATCGGGCTGGTCGCCAACAACTGGGGCGGCTTCTACAGCTCCTTCAGCGACCTCTTCGGCACGGACCAGGGTCCGGCGCCGACGATCGTCGACCACAGCAGGCAGACGTCGGACAGCAAGGGCGTGGGCAGCGTCACCGTCCAGAACAGCAAGCCGGTCGCGCTCCAGCTGGGCGGCGCGGGCGCCGGCGCGAGCGGCGGTTCGGTCCAGCAGGTCTCGATACAGGGCGGCTCGACGGGCCTGACCGAGCCCGCGTTCGTCTACCTGCCGGCCGCGTACAAGGACGCGGCGAGCGCGCACAGGAAGTTCCCGGTGATGGTCGTCTTCACCGGCTACCCGGGCACGCCGGACAACCTGATCTCGCGGATGAAGTACCCGACGATCGCGGCGCAGGACATCTTCCAGAAGAAGATGCCGCCGACGGTGATGGTGCTGATGCGGCCGTCCGTGGTGATGCCGCGCGACAACGAGTGCCAGGACGTCCCCGGCGGGCCGCAGGCGCAGACCTTCTTCGCGAAGGACCTGCGGCGTGCGCTGGCCACGCAGTACAACGTCTCCACCGCGGGCAGCGCGTGGGGCGTGATCGGCGACTCCACTGGCGGCTACTGCGCGCTGTCGCTCGCGATGCGCGAGCCCGGCTCGTTCACGGCGGCGGCGTCGCTCTCCGGCTACTACAAGGCGGCGGAGGACTCCACCACCGGCAACCTGTTCGGCGGCAGCCAGGCGCTGCGCAACCAGGCCGACCTGATGTGGCGGGTGGCGCACCTTCCGGCTTCGCCGGTGTCGCTGTTGGTGACCAGCAGCAAGACCGAGGCGGACTACAAGGACACGCAGGCGTTCATCAAGGCGGTCGAGGGGAAGCCGCCGTTCGCGATCTCGTCGCTGTTCCTGGTGTCGGGTGGCCACAATTTCACTACGTGGAACCAGGAAACCCCGCTGGCGGTCCCGTGGGTGGCAAACCACCTGGTCGTCCCGGGGAGCACCGGTACCGCCTGACGTTCAGTTGCAACACCCAGGGGCGCGGGGAACTGCGCGAGAAACCACCCGGAGCGGATGGCCCTGAACATTCGGGGCTCTACCTGTCTGGGTGGCTTGTCGCGCAGTTCCCCGCGCCCCTGAGTGGCCCTTTGCGAAAAGTCAGCGGCTGACGATGAGGCTCATGGCCTCCGCGCGGGTCTTGCCGTCGCGGAGTTGGCCGCGGACCGCGGAGGTCATCGTCTTGGCGCCGGGCTTGCGGATGCCGCGCACGCTCATGCACATGTGCTCCGCTTCGACGACCACGATCACGCCGCGGGCCTCGAGAATCCGCATCAGCGAGTCCGCGATCTGCGTCGTCAGACGCTCCTGGACCTGCGGGCGGCGGGCGAAGACGTCGACCAGGCGGGCCAGCTTCGAGAGGCCGGTGATCTTGCCGTTCTCGGCGGGTATGTAACCGACGTGCGCCACGCCGTGGAACGGCAGCAGGTGGTGCTCGCAGCAGGAGACCAGCTCGATGTCCTTGACCAGGACCAGCTCGTCGTGGCCCAGGTCGAAGACGGTGGTCAGCACGTCCTCGGGCTCCTGGAAGAGACCCGCGAAGATCTCCTTGTACGCCCGTGCCACGCGCGCCGGGGTGTCCTGCAGGCCCTCGCGGTCGGGGTTCTCGCCGACGGCGATGAGCAGTTCCCGGACCGCGTCCTCCGCTCGCTTCTGGTCGAACTCCCGGACGGCGCCGGACGAACCGTCGATGGTCACCGGGTCGATCATGGGCGGTTCTCCTCAGAACGAAGCAGAGCAAAAAACGTCGGACAAACGGACTGCTGCCCCAAGGCTAATAGCCTTGGGGCAGCAGCGTTCATTCCGGATAGCCGCCAGGGACTACAGCTCCGGCTGGTCCAGACCCGGCAGCGGCGGGAGCGAGGTGCCCTTGTCCAGGGACGGGGTCGCGTCGCTGACGCCGTTGGTGAGGGTGAGCTCGCGCGGCGACTGCACCGGCGGGCGGGTGGACGGAGTCCGTCGCGGCGAGCCGGTCCACGCCGGACGCGGCGGACGCTTGACGATCGGGGCGAAGATCTCGGCGAGCTGCTCCTTGTTCAGGGTCTCCTTGTCGAGGAGCTCCAGAACCAGGGTGTCCAGCACGTCGCGGTTCTCGACCAGGATCTCCCACGCCTCGTTGTGGGCGTTCTCGATCAGCTTCTTGACCTCCTCGTCCACCAGGGCGGCGACCTCTTCCGAGTAGTCGCGCTGGTGGCCCATCTCACGGCCCAGGAAGGGCTCGGAGGAGTCGGTCCCGAACTTGATCGCGCCGAGGCGCTCGGTCATGCCGTACTGGGTGACCATGGCCCGCGCGGTGGCGGTCGCCTTCTCGATGTCGTTGGACGCGCCGGTGGTCGGGTCGTGGAAGACCAGCTCCTCCGCCGCGCGCCCGCCCATCATGTAGCCGAGCTGGTCGAGCATCTCGTTGCGCGTGGTCGAGTACTTGTCCTCGTCCGGCAGCACCATCGTGTAACCGAGGGCGCGGCCGCGGGAGAGGATCGTGACCTTGTGCACCGGGTCGCTGTTCGGCGAGGCCGCCGCGACCAGGGCGTGACCGCCCTCGTGGTACGCGGTGATCTTCTTCTCCTTGTCGGACATGATCCGCGTGCGCTTCTGCGGACCCGCCACGACGCGGTCGATCGCCTCGTCCAGGGTGTTGTTGTCGATCAGCTTCTTGTCACCACGCGCGGTGAGCAGCGCGGCCTCGTTGAGGACGTTGCTCAGGTCGGCGCCGGTGAAGCCGGGGGTGCGACGGGCGACGGCCATGAGGTCGACGTCCGGGGCGACCGGCTTGCCCTTCTGGTGGACCTTGAGGATCTCCAGTCGGCCGATCAGGTCCGGCCGGTCCACGGCGATCTGCCGGTCGAAGCGGCCCGGACGCAGCAGCGCCGGGTCGAGGATGTCGGGCCGGTTGGTCGCCGCGATCAGGATCACGCCGCCCTTGACGTCGAAGCCGTCCATCTCGACGAGCAGCTGGTTCAGGGTCTGCTCGCGCTCGTCGTGACCACCGCCGAGGCCGGCGCCGCGGTGGCGGCCGACCGCGTCGATCTCGTCGACGAAGACGATCGCCGGGGCGTTCGCCTTGGCCTGCTCGAACAGGTCACGGACTCGGGAGGCGCCGACACCGACGAACATCTCGACGAAGTCGGAACCCGAGATCGAGTAGAACGGCACCCCGGCCTCGCCGGCGACGGCGCGGGCCAGCAGGGTCTTACCGGTTCCGGGCGGACCGTAGAGCAGCACACCCTTGGGGATCTTGGCTCCCACGGCCTGGAACTTGGCCGGCTCCTGCAGGAACTCCTTGATCTCCTGGAGCTCCTCGACCGCCTCGTCGGCGCCCGCGACGTCCGAGAACGTCGTCTTCGGGGTGTCCTTGGTGATCAGCTTCGCCTTGGACTTGCCGAACTGCATGACGCGGGAGCCGCCGCCCTGCATCTGGTTCATCAGGAACAGGAAGACCACGACGATCAGCACGAACGGCAGGAGCGAGAGCAGGATGCCGACGAAGGCGTTCTGCTTGTCCTGCTTGACCGTGTAACTGCCGAGCTTGCCCTGGTCCACCGACTGCTGCAGGTTGTTCTGCAGGTCAGCCGCGAACTGGTCCGATGCGTACTGCGCCTGGATCATGTTCGTGCCGTCGACGGTCTTGCCGTCCTTCAGCTGAACCTTGATCAACTGACTGTCGCCCGTCGTGACCTGCACCGACTGGGCGTTGCCCTGGTCGATCTGGCTGATGACCTGGCTCGTGTCCTCGGTCTTGTAGCCCTGGGTCGAGGAGACGACCTGCATCAGCACGACGACGGCGAGGACGGCCAGCACAATCCACATCACCGGCGCACGGAAGTATCGCTTCACGTCCATCCATGCGGGGCGACCAGAGCCGCCCCGTCCCTCCTGCCACTGTGCGGCACCTCCACGGCTCTACGCCGGGGGTGCGTCCTATGTCTGTGTTTGTCCTCGACCGTCCCGATAGGAACAGCGAATTATTGGACGGTACCGCAGCCATTCTCCATCGAGATGGTTGCGTTCCCGTGTCAAACGGCTCTTCCCAGGGTCCAACGGAGGGAAACCGGGCACTGTTCCCGCCCGGTTCCCCACGTTCTGGAGAGAAATCCCTCAGCCGCCGTAGACGTGCGGCGCGAGCGTGCCCACGAAGGGGAGGTTACGGAACTTCTCGGCGTAGTCCAGGCCGTAGCCGACCACGAACTCGTTGGGGATGTCGAAACCGACGTACTTGACGTCGATCGACACCTTGGCCGCGTCCGGCTTGCGCAGCAGGGTGCAGACCTCCAGGGAGGCCGGGTTGCGCGACTGCAGGTTGCTGAGCAGCCAGGACAGGGTCAGGCCGGAGTCGATGATGTCCTCGACGATCAGGACGTCCCGGCCGGAGATGTCGGTGTCCAGGTCCTTGAGGATGCGGACCACACCGGACGACTTGGTCCCCATGCCGTAGGAGGACACCGCCATCCAGTCCATGGTCAGGTCCGAGTGCAGGGTGCGGGCGAGGTCCGCCATCACCATGACGGCGCCCTTGAGCACGCCGACGATCAGCAGTTCCTTGCCCGCGTAGTCGCGGTCGATCTGCGCGGCGAGTTCCGCGAGCTTGGCGTCGATCTCGTCCTTGCTGATGAGCACCTTGGCAAGGTCGGTGCCCATGTCCTTCTCGTCCACCCGCGCTACTTCCTCAGAGCTGGAGATCATGGAGATCGCAGAGTCGTCCACCCTGCGGCTGCATCGTCAACCTTACGGGAGCGACTCCGGCACAACGGACCGTCCGGAAGCAGCTCAGGCGCGGCGGAAGGTGAGGCGGCCCGACTGGCGCCGCATCCGCACGTTGCCGGGCAGGTGGACCGGGCCCTGGCCGCGCCAGGAGGTCACCAGCAGGTCCATGGCCTCGACGTGGCGGGCGAACAGCTCACCGCCGGGTGCGCCCGCGTCCAGCGCGGCTCGGCGCAGCACCCGGCGGCGGACGGCGGCGGGCAGCTCGGCCAGGCGCGGGGCGTCCAGGCCGTCGGGGTGGGTGACTTCGGTCTCCACCTGGGCCGCCCAGACGTCCAGCGCGTCGGCGTCGTCACGGAAGAGCCGGGCGGTGCGGGCCAGGGCGTCGACCACACCGCCGCCCAGGTGCTTCTCCAGCACCGGCAGCACCTCGTGGCGGACGCGGGCGCGGGCGTAGGCGGGGTCGATGTTGTGCGGGTCGTCCCAGACCGGCAGGTCGAGCACGGTGCAGGCCTCGCGGGTGGTGGCCCGCTCCAGCTCCAGGAAGGGACGACGGTAGCGGCCGGTCACGGCGGGCATCCCGCTGAGCGAGCGGGTGCCACTGCCGCGGGCGAGGCCGAGCAGGACGGTTTCCGCTTGGTCGTCGCGGGTGTGGCCGAGCAGGACGGCGCTGGCGCCGTGGCGTTCGGCGGCCGCGGCCAGCGCGGCGTAGCGGGCGTCCCTGGCGGCGGCCTCGGGGCCGCCGTGGCCGCGGGAGGCGGGAACGTTCACGCCGAGGGCGTCCACCGGGTCCAGCCCGAGGGCGCGCAGCCGGGCGGCGACCTCCAGGGCACGGGTGGTGGAGCCGGACTGCAGGCCGTGGTCGACGGTCACGGCACCGGCGCGGACGCCGAGCTTGGCGGCTTCGAAGACGGTCGCTGCGGCCAGCGCCATGGAGTCGGCGCCGCCGGAGCAGGCCACCAGCACCAGCGGCGCGGAGTCCGCCGGGCGCGGCCGGGGCTTTCGGTACTTTGCGTGACGGGGATCGACGTCACCGACAGCATTGATGAGCGGGCGGGCGACGGGAGGGCGGGCGTCAGGGTGTTCCGCACCGGCGAAGGTGGCCGGAACGGCGGGCATGTCGTCGGCGAACTCGGCAAGCACCCGGCGCACCGCCAGGCGTATCGCCGCCACTGCGGGGTGGGGACCCATGGTCGATCACTCCTCGGAGCGTGCGGTTTGGGGAGCAGGGCCTCCGCAGGAGGCTGCCGCATCTTCTCATACCCAGAGTGACCGTCTGGTCGCAGATCGTCGCAGAAGTCACGTTCGACACGCTGTTGCGTCGTCGTCGCGCATCTTCTGTTCCCGCGTTCGAGTGAACTGCCCGGGAACGCGGACGGGAATTGACGTCGGTTCAGGCGATGCCGATCGGCGGATCAGCGGTGCATGCGGGCCACCCAGGCGGCCGGATTGTGGATCTCCTCCTTGGTGGGCAGGGTGTTCGGGGACGTCCAGACCTTGTTGAAGCCCTCCATGCCGACGGCGTCCAGCACCGCGTTCACGAAGACCGCGCCGTCCTGGTACTGCCTCAGCTTGGCGTCCATGCCCAGCAGGCGACGCAGCAACAGGTCCATCCGTCCGGCGCCCTTGGCCCGGCGCTGCTGGAACTTCTCCCGGATCTCCCCCACGCTCGGCACGACCTGCGGGCCGACGCCGTCCATCACCACGTCGGCGTGGCCCTCCAGCAGCGACATGACGGCCGTCAGCCGGCCGAGGATCTCGCGCTGGTTCGGCGTCTGCACGACCTCGACCAGGTTGCTGGGGCCCTGCCCGCCACCGGTCAGCCCGCCGCCGCTCAGCGCCTCGCGCAGCCGCTCCAGCAGGGTGGCCGGGTCGATCTCGGTCTCCGCCAGGAAGGCCTGGATCTCGCCCTCGATGTGGTCGCGCAGCCACGGCACGGCGGTGAACTGGGTGCGGTGGGTCTCCTCGTGCAGGCAGACCCAGAGGCGGAAGTCGTGCGGGTCGACGTCAAGTTCGCGCTCGACGGAGACGATGTTCGGGGCGACAAGCAGCAGCCGGCCGGGCGGCGTGGCGGGCTTGTCCATGCCGGAGAGGTCGGCGGGCACGTCCGCCGGGGCGAAGGTCTCGTACTGGCCGAGCACCTTGGTGGAGAGGAACGCCAGCAGCAGGCCCAGCTCGACGCCGGTCACCTTGCCGCCGACCGCGCCCAGCGCGGCCCCGCCCGGCGTGGCGGCCCTGCGGGTCGCCATCTTCTGCACCAGCGGGGAGATGACGGTGCGGAACCCGGCCACGTTGGCCTTGATCCAGCCGGGCCGGTCCACGACCAGCACCGGCGTCCCGCCGTGCGGCGAGCTCAGCCGGGTGTACTCGCGGACGTGGGCCTCCGCCTCGCGGGCGTGGGCGCGCAGCTCCGCGACGGCGGCGCGGGCCTCCTCACGGGTGACCTCCGGTCCGGGCCGCGCGAAGCGGCTCGCGGTGGCGACCGCGAGATCCCAGTCGATCATGTCCGTGCCCTTGCTACCGCTGTTACCGCTGTGTCCGCTACCACCGGCGCTCGTCATGCGTTCAACCGTACGTTCTCTTCGGCGTTCTGGGGACCGTATGCGGCCACACGCCGGACCCGGCCGAGGAGACTCCGCCGTTCGCCTGTCGGCTACCCGCCGCAGCCGCACTGGGCGACGGCGGAGGCGAGGCGGTCGAGGCCGTCGCGGGCGGTGGTGGCGTCGCCGCCCGCGTTGGACATGAACGCGAAGGCGAGCAGCCGCCCGCTGCGGTCGACCACCAGCCCGGCCAGCGTGTTGACGCTGGTGAGCGAGCCGGTCTTGGCCCGGACGACGCCGAGTCCCGCCTCGGTGCCGTTGCCGCCGTAGCGGTTGTCGAGCGTCCCGGTGAACCCGGCGACCGGCAGACCGGTGACGATGGGGCGGAGCTCCGGGTGCGCGGGAGAGGCGTCGAGGACGAGCAGCTGCGTCAGCACCCGCGCCGGGATCGCGTCCTGGTCGCTGAGGCCGCTGGAGTCGAGGAGCCGGGCCGAGCCCCAGGTGACGCCCAGACGGGTGAGCGTCGACATCACCGCGGTCGCGCCGCCCGAAAAGGTGACCGGCTGGTGGGCCGCGACGGCGCAGGCGTGGCCGAGCGATTCGGCGATGTCGTTGTCGCTGTTGGTGAGCATCTGCTCGACGACGTCGCTGAGCGGCGCGCTCTGCACCTGCGCCAGCGTCGCCGCACCGGCCGGGGCGGTGCCCTCGGTCGGGGCCGGGGCGACCTGGACCCCGTCGGCGGCCAGCGCCGCGACGAACTGGGCGGCGGCGTGCGCGGCGGGGTCCGGCCAGCGCGGGGCGTTCTCGGTGCTGGTCGGATCGATCCGGCCCTCGTCCGCGGTCAGCGCCTGGACCAGGGCGATGTTGTCGTTGACCCCTATCGGGTGCAGCGCGGGCGCGCCGAACAGCGAGAGGTCGTAGTGCAGCGCGATCGGGGCGCTTGTCGTCTTCCCGTGGGTCGGCTGCTGCTTCTCCTGGGCGTGCAGCGCCGTCGCGGTGGCGGCGGCGAGGGCGGTGAGGCTGTCCGGACCGGTGCTCGCGCTCAGCGTCGCGTCCCCGCCGCCGACCAGCACCAGGCCGGTGCGGGCGTTGCCGACCACGCGGGTGGTGAAGCGGTGGTCGGGGCCGAGCAGGGTCAGCGCGGCGGTGGCCGTGGCGAGCTTGTTGGTCGAGGCGGGCGTCTGCGGCTGGTCGGCGTTCGCGCTGTAGAGCGTCCGCCCGTCGGCGACGTCGACCACGTCCGCGGTGACGGTGCCCAGGGTGGGGTCGGCCAGCGGTCCGGCGAGCGCGCTGCTCAGCCCGCTCTGCGTCGGGAGCCCGACGGTTCCGGCGGCACCCGCCGCACCGCCCACCGGGGCCAGCACGGCGGCGGCCTGCTGCCAGGACGGCGCGGACGGCCCGGCGGGCCTGGGCGCGCCGTGAGCTCCGCCGGAGACACTCCGGGGCAGCTGCTCGCTGACGCGCTGGCCGCCCGCCCACGGGCCGGTCACGGTGATCAGGACGAGAGCGAGCACCAGGCCGGTCCCGCCCGCGATCCCGGCCACCTGCCGGGTCTGGGCGTACGCGTACCGGCGGCCGAGGCGCCTCGCGTGCGGCAGCAGCGGACGCAGCCGCGTCCCGAGGGCCCGCGCGGTCGTCGCCGCCCGCGCCCTGCCGCGCGCGGTCACCCGTGCGGTCACGCGCGCGGTCCGCTCCGTCGTCCGCTCGCGCGTCTCTCTCGTCCGGGCCCATGCCCGAGCCGCCGCCGCAGCCCGTGCCGCCCACACGGCCTGCGCCTTTGCCCGCCAGTTCCCCATCCGGCCCTTCCCCATTCCTGAGCACTCCACGCCGTAGGAGACACTATTGGCTGCACCCACTGATATTGGAGGAGAGCCTTGGAGTTCGACGTCACGATCGAGATCCCGAAGGGTTCGCGGAACAAGTACGAGGTGGACCACGAGAGTGGCCGCATCTACCTCGACCGCATGCTCTTCACCTCGACCCGCTACCCGGCCGACTACGGCTTCGTCGACGGGACCCTCGGTGAGGACGGCGACCCGCTCGACGCGCTCGTCATCCTTGAGGAGCCCACCTTCCCTGGCTGCGTCATCAAGTGCCGCGCCATCGGGATGTTCCACATGACCGACGAGGCAGGCGGCGACGACAAGCTGCTCTGCGTCCCGGCCTCGGACCCGCGCTGGGAGCACCTGCGCGACATCCACCACGTTTCCGAGTTCGACCGCCTGGAGATCCAGCACTTCTTCGAGGTCTACAAGGACCTGGAGCCGGGCAAGTCCGTCGAGGGCGCCCACTGGGTCGGCCGCGCCGAGGCGGAGGAGGAGATCACCAACTCCATCAAGCGTCTCGCCGACTCCGGCGAGACCCACCGAAGCCACTGACCAGCGGAATCAGGCACGACCGACGCCCCCGTCCCTCCGCACCGGACGGCGGCAGCACCTGAGCCCGGCGGACCCCGTCCGCCGGGCTCAGGCATGTGATCATTTCTGGGGTCGTCTGTGGGCCGTCAAAGGACCAAGCCGCATCTGTCAGCGCGGACACGCAAGCATGACCGCCGATGCTCCGATGTCGGCCGGGTGATCCACGTGCCTATCATCTGGTCTTCTTTAGGGCGATCGTGAGGGGTCCACCATGCATCCGAGCGTTGACAGGCTGTCGGAGTTGATGCCCCCACGCCCCGGCTCCGGGGATCTCGTCGACTGGGACGTCGTCGCGGAGCGGTGGGGTCTTCGGTTTCCGACCGATTACAGGGACTTCGTAGCTCTTTACGGGGCCGGGTCGCTCAATAACTCTTTCCATGTCGGCATCCCGGTCGACGCTGGGACTCACCCCGACAGTCCGCTCACCCTGACCACGGTGAACGAGTCCGGCTTCGGGCTTCTCGGGCTGGTCCCTGGGGAAGATCCGGATCTCACGAATCGCCTCTCATGGGCCATGGACTGGTCCGGCAACCACGTCTTCTGGGACACCACAGACCCCGACCCCGATACGTGGCCCGTGATGGTCCTTGCCCGCCACGGCGAATGGCTTCCGTTTGAAGGACGCTCGATCGACTTCATCATCAGTCTCCTCACCCACCTCGACGAGGGATGGGTGGGAGTCATAGCATCGGACCGACCGATGTACATGCACTGGCGCGAGGAGCAGCAGATTCGGGCCGTGTGGGAAGACCCTTGGCCCCACCTACGGTGAGGTGTCTAACCCTCCTTCCAAATCGCTCTCGTCATCGCCGCCGCCAGAGAGTTGGTCAACGGCCTGTCGCGTCTGCTCGTCACTGTTCGGCAGCAGGTGGATGTAGACCCGGAGCGTGAAGCCGGGGTCCGCGTGGCCCAGGTACGTGCTGAGCGTCTTGATGCTCCCCCGGCGTCCAGCAGCACCGAGGCGTAGAAGTGCCTCAGCGCGCGAATGCCCTCCTCCCGTGCTGCCTGGTACGCCTTGCCGCGTTCGGGCACGGGGATGATGCCAGCGCTGGCCAGTGCGGGCTTCCCGGAGTACCTGTTGAAGACACTCCGCTCCACCGCAGCGGCGTCTGGGTGGTGAACAGCAGACGCTTCGTCACGAGAGGTCCGGTCGGTGTGAGCCAAGGGAGCGTCACCTCGACGGGGGAAACGTCCCCATGTGCTCCTCGACGGCCCGGGCGATCGCGCCCGCCCGGGGAACGTCCCGAACTTTGCCGCGCTTCGGCGGAGCGAAGACCAGGTGTCCGCTGAGGTCCTTGACCTGGCAGCCGACGTGCAGCCACCCAGTGTCGAACCTGATCTCGTCCACGGAAAGACCGAACACCCCGCCCTGGCGGAGTCCGCAGCCGCCGGCCGCGTCGACCATCGCCCGGTAACGAACAGGCAAGACCTGACGAACCGAGAACGCGCGCTCAGCAGTCAACGGCTGTGCCCGTCCCGTCGCTTTGCCCGGAGCAGTGACCGTGCGGGACCGGCACGGGTCGCCGAGCGCGAGAAACGCGAACATGTGAGCTACTCGCAGGGTGCGGACAGAGGGCTGGCCCGAGCCCATTGATCCGCCCGGAACCGCACGCGGCCCATGGGAGCAGTCTGCCGTGAAGCGGATGTTTGACCAGATCCCCGGCGAGTGGCGTAAGCGCCTGAACGGGCGACAGTACCCGCAGATGCTCGCCCCCAATGGCCCCTACCCCGTTGGCCAGCTCGTTGGCCTCCGGCAGGCGTACCGGACCGCACGAGTCAAGCTTGGTGAGCACTTCGAGCCGCAGCAGATTGAGGAGCAGCTGGAGATGTGTACCAGCTGGAGGCCGCGCGCCTGGAGCAACTGCGATTACAGGTCCAGCTGGTCTACGACGCACTCAAGGCGAATGCAAACTGCTCGACGGAGCAGCTGAGCCCACGCGGTTGGGAAGTCGCTGGCGGGGCATGCGGGGAATGAACTGGGTCAAGGGCACCCGGGGGCGCGAGGCGGTGGGCGTCGCCGTAGGCCCTCGGCCTCAACCGATCTCGTTCGGGTGATCGATTGGTTCCTGAGTTGTCTTTTTGGTTGTCGCTGTGGTTTCACCTCAGTACTCTCGAAGCATGGCCCCCCGCGAGATCTACCCCAGTGCACCTCTAGCGCTGGTAGCGGCCGAGGTGCGGCATTCGACCTCTCCGCCCCTGTCCGAGCCGGATAAGACGGCTCTCAAGTCACTCCTATCTGCCTCCTTCCCGCTGTGGAAGCCCGCTCAGCGGATGAACCTTGGTGTTAACGCTTCGGGCACGTCGGCCACGGTGACCACCGACCCTCGGTTCATGTCCCGAGACCGCACATCGTCGGTGACCTACCGGGACGACGCGATCGTGGTTGAGACGACCCGATATGAGCGCCGCAGTGAGCTTCGCGCCCTGCTTGAGATGGCAGTGGCCGCGAGGCAGAAGGTCGCGTCTATCGATGGCGTGGAGCGGTTGGGCATCCGGTTTGTGAACGAGATTCGGGTGCCAGAGCTGGAGTCCCCTAGCGAGTGGTCGCGCTGGATTGCACCGTCCCTCACCGGGCCGGCTTCGTTGAAGCCAGCCAATGGCATGGAGCTGCAGAGCTGGCAGGGTCTGGCAATCTTCGGCACCCAGACGGCTGGGGTGGTCGTACGGCATGGCGCCTTCGAGGGGTACGCCGTGAACCCTGTCGGTGATCTCCAGCGTGTTGCTCCGCCCCCAGGTCCGTTCTTCCTGCTCGATATGGACTGCTTCTGGACTCCTGAAGGCGAGACACCGCCTCTTGAGTGGGGTGAGCTGGAGGCGAGGTACAACGAAGCGAGCCTCAGCGCCTACGACTTGTTCGAGCAGTTGATCACAGACAAGCTTCGGGAAGAGGTGTTGCGTTATGTCCGGTGACCCCTTCGGCTCCGTCCGCATCTCAGTCGCTGCTGGAACCCGGCCCGGCACGAGCCCGACGATTCCGAGTGCCGAGCTGACCGATCAGGCGCCCCCCATCCCGACCTCCTCTGGTCTGGTCATGGACCTAACCGACACCGTTGGCTCACTGCGCAGCCAAACCAAGGCTCTTCACGAGGACGTACGCGGCCTGCACGAGGAAGCGCTCTTCAAGGATTGGCAGCATCGGACTGCCCGCCGTGCCAAGACTGCGCCGCTTACGCTGCTCGACGAGCTTGCGAGGCTTGGCTTCTCCTGGCGCGATGTGGCCCGGATGTTGGGGGTCAGTGTCCCTGCGGTCCAGAAGTGGCGGAGAAGCGGCGGCATCACCGGACACAACAGGCGCAACATCGCCAACCTGCTGGCGCTCTGCGACCTGATCAGCGAGCGCTACCTTGTTGAGGAGATCGCATCTTGGTTCGAGATGCCCATCTCAGGCGATGCACCGCTCACTCCCACCGATCTCTACGCCGAGGGACGCATGGACATCCTCTTCGATCATGCCAGCGGCCACGGCGATCCGGAGCAGATGCTGACGGACTACGACGGGGCGTGGCGCGAACGGTTCCGGTCGGACTTTGAGGTCTACGAGGAATCAGACGGCGAGCTGTCTATTCGCCTCAAGGACAAGTGATCCGTGTCCCATTCCCTTGAAAAGCCTCGCAACAGCTCCGAGCTCTACCGCGCCCGCAGCTCGGAGGAGGTCGCAGACACTCGCCCTATCCTGACCGGAGACATCTTCGGTGAGGTGCCGGCACTTGACCTTGACGGGACCATTCGGCGCCGTACGGTCATGCTCGTTGAGCACCCCTGTGCACTTCGACTGGACGGCGTCAACCTCGTTCCCAAGCTGCTCACAGTCGAGGTTGAACCCCGTGAGTCCAAGAGCAGCTGGACTGGGAACTTTCGCTTCATGCCTCTCCCGGACCTCGTGGTCGAGTTGGGCAGCTCACACGCCGCAGCCATGTTCGTTCAGGGCTGCTACGTCACCCCGGAGCAGTTGGAAGAGGGCGAACGCATTGCGTGCCTGAGCACTTCGGGTATCAATCTGCTGATGCAGCGCTGGGTGCACCACACGACCCGAGTGGTTGTACCGACCTTGACCTTTCACGAGCGCAACGTGGCGGTGTACGAAGAGGCGGACCTTGTCGAAGAGTGGTGCTTCGAGCGTGAACTGCTTGGCGTGAAGCGCTTGGATGCCACGACCGAGTGCATGGAGTGGCTGCGGCAGCCGCTCGGCGAGCTGCCGAACCGCCAGGAGCAACTGCGCGATGCTCAGTTCCGCAGCACCGTACGAAAGGACATGTACTCGCAGTTGAAGGGGCTGGCGGAGATCGACAGCTAGAAGGATGAACGAGAAGGGGCCCGAGCCCAAGTCGCGAACGCGTGAGCCGGGCCGTTTTCGGGGCGGTCTCTCGGCCGTTCGGGGGTGGCCAACAACGACAGACACGCCCCAGCAACGACAGGCCAGCTCCTCCGCGGCCGTGCCCACTTCGAGGTCTACAAGGACCTGGAGCCGGGCAAGTCCGTCGAGGGCGCCCACTGGGTCGGCCGCGCCGAGGCGGAGGAGGAGATCACCAACTCCATCAAGCGTCTCGCCGACTCCGGCGAGACCCACCGAAGCCACTGACCAGCGGAATCAGGCACGACCGACGCCCCCGTCCCTCCGCACCGGACGGCGGCAGCACCTGAGCCCGGCGGACCCCGTCCGCCGGGCTCAGGCATGT
>NZ_JADPRT010000024.1 GCF_015690355.1 Streptacidiphilus fuscans
CATCGTGTTTCGGTGGTCATAGCGTGAGGGAAACGCCCGGTTACATTCCGAACCCGGAAGCTAAGCCTCACAGCGCCGATGGTACTGCAGGGGGGACCCTGTGGGAGAGTAGGACGCCGCCGAACAATCTTTCCAGTGAAGCCCCCTGACCTCGCGTCAGGGGGCTTCACTGCGTTACCGGTGCGGGCAGCGCCTGCACGCCACCCGCACAGAGCCCGTACCCGCATCGCACGAGCCCCACCCGGAAGGTAGCCGGGCGGCAGGTAAAGTCGGGGGCTGCAGCGTTCGAAGTGTTCTACAGGAGGCCCCCGGGTGGAGGTTCAGGAGACGCGCGTCCAGACCGACCGCGTGCTCACCATCCCCAATCTGCTGAGCATGGCGCGCCTGGTCGGCGTGCCGTTGTTCCTCTGGTTGGTCCTCTGGCCTGCCTTCGGCGGGCCCAAGAACGACGGCTGGGCGATCGCGATCCTCGGTCTGAGCGGGATCAGTGACTACCTCGACGGCAAGTTGGCGCGTCGGTGGGGTCAGGTCAGCCGGCTCGGACAGCTGCTCGATCCGCTAGCGGATCGTCTGTTCGTCCTGTCCACGATCGTCGGCCTCACGTGGCGCGAGATCATGCCGTGGTGGCTCACCGCCGTACTGCTGGCGCGTGAGCTCTTCATCGCCTCTCTTCTCCCTGTTCTCAGGCGTCACGGATATGGCCCTCCCGAGGTGAACTTCGTCGGGAAGGCGGCTACGTTCAATCTGATGTATGCGTTCCCTTTGCTTCTCCTCACCACCTATGACAACTGGCTGGGGACTGTGGCGAGCATCATCGGTTGGGCGTTCGTCTGGTGGGGTACGACGCTCTATTGGTGGGCAGGGATCCTGTACGCGGTGCAGACTCGCCGTCTCGTGAAGGCGAGCACCGTGGCCGATTAAGGAGGAACCAGCCGAATGAAGGCCGTTGTGATGGCCGGCGGCGAAGGTACCCGCCTTCGTCCGATGACTGCGAGCATGCCGAAGCCCCTCTTGCCGGTGGTGAACCGGCCGATCATGGAACACGTGCTTCGGCTCCTCAAGAGACACGGTCTGACCGACACCGTCGTCACGGTCCAGTTCCTCGCCTCCCTGGTGCGCAATTACTTCGGTGACGGCGAAGAGCTCGGAATGAAGCTCACCTATGCGAACGAGGAGACTCCGCTAGGAACGGCCGGTTCCGTCAAGAATGCCGAGGACGCGCTCAAGGACGATTCGTTCCTGGTGATCTCGGGTGACGCGCTCACCGACTTCGACCTGACCCAGCTGATGGAATTCCACCGCTCCAAGGGCGCGATGGTCACCGTCTGCCTGACGCGGGTGCCGAATCCGCTCGAATTCGGGATCACCATCCTCGACGACGAGGGAAAGGTGGAGCGGTTCCTGGAGAAGCCGACCTGGGGTCAGGTCTTCTCCGACACCGTGAACACGGGCATCTACGTGATGGAGCCCGAGGTCTTCGACTACGTCGCCGCGGACACGTCCGTCGACTGGTCGGGTGATGTCTTTCCTCAGTTGCTCAAGGAGGGCAAGCCGATCTACGGCTACGTCGCCGAGGGCTACTGGGAGGACGTCGGTACGCACGAGAGCTACGTCAAGGCCCAGGCCGACGTGCTGGAGGGCAAGGTCGACGTCGAGATCGACGGCTTCGAGATGGCCCCTGGCGTCTGGGTGGCCGAGGGCGCCGAGGTCGACCGCGACGCGGTCCTGCGGGGCCCCCTCTACATCGGCGACTACGCCAAGGTCGAGGGCGGCGTCGAGATCCGTGAGCACACCGTGCTCGGCAGCAACGTGGTCGTGAAGCGCGGCGCGTTCCTGCACAAGGCGGTGATCCACGACAACGTCTATGTCGGGCCGCAGTCCAACCTGCGCGGCTGCGTCATCGGCAAGAACACCGACGTGATGCGGGCCGCGCGGATCGAGGACGGCGCGGTCATCGGGGACGAGTGCCTGGTCGAGGAGGAGTCGATCATCGCGGGCAACGTCCGCGTCTACCCCTTCAAGACCATCGAGGCCGGCGCCTTCGTCAACACGTCGGTCATCTGGGAGTCGCGCAGCCAGGAGCACCTGTTCGGTGCGCGCGGCGTCTCCGGGATCATCAATGTGGAGATCACGCCGGAGCTGGCCGTCCGGCTGGCCGGTGCGTACGCCACGACGTTGAAGAAGGGCTCCACGGTCACCATCGCGCGTGACCACTCGCGTGGTGCGCGTGCCCTCAAGCGCGCGATGATCTCGGCGTTGCAGGCCAGCGCGATCGAGGTGCGCGACCTGGAGAACGTGCCGATGCCGGTGGCCCGGCAGCAGACCGCGCGCGGCAGCGCGGGCGGGATCATGCTGCGGACGACGCCGGGGGTGCCGGACTCGCTCGACATCCTCTTCTTCGACGAGCGCGGCGCGGACCTCTCCCAGGCGGGTCAGCGCAAGCTGGACCGCGTCTACGCCCGCCAGGAGTACCGGCGTGCGTTCCCCGGCGAGATCGGGGACCTGACCTTCCCGGCCACGGTCTTCGACTCCTACGCGGGCAGCCTGCTGCGGGCGATGGACACCCGTGGGGTGTCGGACGCCCGGCTCAAGGTGGTCGTGGACGCCGCGCACGGCAGTGCGTCGCTGTTGCTGCCCAGCATCATCGGGAAGCTCGGCATCGAGGCGCTGACGGTCAACCCGGGCATGGACGAGGCGCATCCGACCGAGACGATAGAGGAGCGCCGGGCGGGCCTGGTGCGGCTCGGTGAGCTGGTCGCGTCGTCGCGGGCCGCGTTCGGGGTGCGGTTCGACCCCGTGGGGGAGCGGGTCTCCTTCGTCGACGAGCGCGGGCGGATCATCGAGGACGACCGGTCGCTGCTGGTCATGCTCGACCTGGTCGCGGCGGAGGGCCGCAGCGGGAAGGTGGCCCTGCCGGTCACCACAACCCGGATCGCCGAGCAGGTGGCGGCGTACCACGGCACGCAGGTGCTGTGGACGACGACCTCGCCCGACGATCTGACCCGGGCGGCCTCGGCGGAGGGCACGATCTTCGCGGGCGACGGTATGGGCCGTTTCGTGGTGCCGGAGTTCAGCGGCGTCTTCGACGGTACGGCCGCCTTTGTTCGACTCCTCGGGCTGGTCGCTCGAACGCAGTTGACGCTGAGTCAGATCGATGCGCGGATCCCGCGTGCCCATGTCCACCGGCGCGACCTGCCCACGCCGTGGGCGGCCAAGGGCATGGTGATGCGCAAGGTCGTGGAGGCGGCGGGCGACCGGCAGGTCGACATCACCGACGGCGTGCGGGTGGTCGAGCCCGACGGTCGCTGGACCATGGTGCTGCCTGACCCGGCCGAGGCCGTCACCCACCTCTGGGCCGAGGGCCCGGACGACACCTCGACGCAGGCCCTGCTCGACGAGTGGGGCGCGGTGGTGGAGTCCGCCGGACGCGACTGAGCGAGGCAGCTGGGACAAGCCCGGGCGGGGGTGCGGGCGGCGCTGTTCTGCCGCTCGCACCCCGCCCGGTCGTGCCCGCCACGTCGGTGCGCGTGCGGGCCGTCCGGCGCGACGTGGGACGATATCCCCCATGTCGACGACCGAGCCCCGTGCCGCCAAGCGCAGCGACCCGCGCTTCGCACGGCCCGACGCGTCGATGTCGCTGCTGCTCAACGTGGCGGAGCACAGCCTGGACGAGGGGTACGCCGAGGCGGCGGCCCGGCGTGGTGCGGTGGGCAGCAGCAGGCTGCCGACGACCACGCGCGGACGGGTGGTGTTCGGGGTCGGGCTGGCCTTGGTGGCGGCGCTGCTGGCGATGGGCGTCAGCCAGGTGCAGGCCAACGCGCCCGTCGCGGCCCAGGAGCGGCAGGCGCTGATCGACCGGATCAACACCGCGACCTCCGCGGCCGACGCCGCCCAGCAGCAGCTCGGGCAGTTGCAGACCCAGCTCGCCCAGGCGCAGGCCGACGCGCTCGCCGGAAAGGGCGGGAGCGCACGGCTGGCCGAGCAGCAGCTGGTCAGCGGGCAGACGCCGGTCTCCGGCCCCGGTCTGCAGGTCACGGTCGACGACGCCGCGTCCGCCGGGACGGACCTCAACAACGCCAGTCCGCGGACCAACGCGGGCTTCGGCAACACCGGCCGGGTGCGCGACAGCGACCTGCAGTTGGTGGTCAACGCGCTGTGGCAGTCCGGGGCCGAGGCGATCGCGATCAACGACGAGCGGCTGGGGAACCTCTCCTCGATCCGGGCGGCGGGCGACGCGATACTGGTCAACAACAGTCCGCTGACCCTGCCGTACACGATCCAGGCGATCGGCGGACCGGGCCTGCAACAGGCCTTCGCCGGCAATGCGGACGGCGGGCTCTACCTGGCGGAGCTCAACAAGGGCTACCAGATCCGCTACAGCACCACGTCCGCGGGCGCGCTCCAACTCCCGGCCGCGCCACCGGTCCGGCTGATCAACGCGCAGCCGGCACCATCGAAAGGAACGACGCACCCATGATCGCCGTGCTGGGCCTGGCCCTCGGAGTCGTGGTCGGGCTGTTCGTGCAGCCGGACGTCCCGACGTGGCTGGTGCCGTACCTGCCGATCGCCATCGTCGCAGCGCTCGACGCCGTCTTCGGCGGGATCCGCGCCATGCTGGACGGCATCTTCGACGACAAGGTCTTCGTGGTCTCGTTCCTGTCCAACGTGGTCGTCGCGGGCCTGATCGTCTTCCTGGGCGACCAGTTGGGCGTCGGCTCGCAGCTCTCCACCGGCGTGGTGGTCGTCCTCGGGATCCGCATCTTCTCCAACGCCGCCGCGATCCGCCGCCACCTCTTCCGTGCGTGACCGAACGGTTTGGGCAGAAGGCGTGACCGGGCGGTGCGAAGGGCGTGAACCGGTGCGGACGGCTCCGCCAGGGGTAGGACGGATGGCAGGATGAACGGCGCAGGCAGAGTGAACAGGCAGGGAGCGGAGCAGTGACCGAGCAGCAACCCGGGGAGCAGTCCCGGGAGCCCGAGCGCACGGGCCGGCAACGGCTCGCCGCCGCGCTCTGGCCGCCGCGGGTCAACCGCGCCCAACTGATCGTCGCGGTGCTGCTCTTCGCGCTCGGCCTGGGTGTGGCCTTCCAGGTCCGCACCAACACGCCCGCCAACCAGCTGCGCGGGGCCCGCCAGGACGACCTGGTCCGCATCCTCGACGAGGTCGACGCCCGGCAGCAGAGCCTGGACCAGGAACACCAGCAGTTGCAGTCGACGTTGGCCGAGCTGCAGACCAGTTCCAACCAGGCGAAGGCGGCGCAGGCGCAGACCCAGCAGAAGGAGCAGCAACTCGGCGTGCTCTCCGGCACGGTCGCCGCGACCGGTCCCGGGGTCACGCTGACCGTCAAGGACCCGGGCGGGAACGTCCAGGCGGCTATGCTGCTCAACACCTTGGAGGAGCTGCGCGCGGCAGGGGCGGAGGCGGTACAGATCAACAACGTCCGTGTGGTCGCGGGTACCTGGTTCAACGACGTTGCCAGGGGTTCGGTGAGCATCAGTGGAACCACGGTGTCCCAGCCGTACGTGTTCACAGCCATCGGCAACCCGCAGGACCTGGACACCGCGCTCAACATTCCGGGCGGTGTCGTGCAGTCGGTCGACCGCGACCAGGGCACGGCGACGGTGGTCAAGGGCCAGTCGTTGGCCGTGACCGCCTTGATCCCTTTGAGTACTCCTGACTACGCTCACACGACGCACCCATGACGTATCCACATCTCCTCCCTCGTTCCGCCGCTCCGCACACTGATCCGACCGCTGTTCCGACACCTGTCCCGACCGCTGTTCTGTCCACGATGGCTCCACCTCGCCCCACGGGCGGGTCCGTTTCTTGCAAGGGGAATCGCCCGTGAGTCTGTTCTCGAAGCTGTTCGGCCGTAAGTCCCACAAGGGAGCGGTCGAGGCGCCCACCGCCCGGCACCGCCGTGGTGACGAGGAGCTCGGCCAGGGCGTCCCCGGCATGCGCGGAGCCCCGGAGTCCGACAGCTACGCCGCCGCCGAGCGGCCGCTCTTCCGCGACGAGGCCGCCGGCCGACACGCGGGCGCGCAGGGTGGAGGGCGCATAGCCTCGCAGCCGGTACCCTCAAGTTCAGGTGGAGGGTTTGCGGCCGATCCGTTTGCCCAAGACCAGTCAGGCGATCCGCGACAGGAGGCCGCAGGCGTGACGGTGTGCACCCGATGCGGATTCAACAACCCGGACTCTGCCCGCTTCTGTTCGAACTGTGGTGCCCCGCTCCGGGCCCGCGTCGGCGGTGGCGAGCGTCCCAGTGAGACGACGTCCACGATCTCGATCTCCGGACTGGAGGCGTACGAGCCGGACGCCACGGCCGCGATGGCTCCCGGGCTCTCCCAGGAGGCCCAGGCCGCGGTCGACGCGCTTCCGCCGGGCTCGGCGCTGCTGGTGGTGCGCCGCGGCCCCAACTCGGGCAGCCGGTTCCTGGTGGACACCGACCTCACCACGGCCGGTCGCGACGCGCAGAGCGACATCTTCCTGGACGACGTCACCGTCTCGCGGCGGCACGTGGAGTTCCGGCGGCGGCAGGGCGGCTTCACGGTCGCCGACGTCGGCAGCCTGAACGGCACCTACGTCAACCGCGAGCGGATCGACGAGGTGCCGCTGAACAGCGGTGACGAGGTGCAGATCGGGAAGTACCGGCTGGTCTTCTTCGCCGCCCGCCCGGGGTACTGAGACGCGGTGCCCTGCCCCTGGGAGGAGTGAGTCAACCGTCGTGCAAGCTGACAGCGGTACCCCGGGGGCGGTGGCGCCCTTCGTTCCCTCCGGTCGACCCGCGCCCGGAGGCGGGCGTGACCTGGCCTCCGGCATCAGTGCGGGACGGCAGCAACTCCTCAGCATCGGCGCGGTGCTGACCGAGCTTCAGGCCGAGTTTCCCGAGGTCACCATCTCCAAGATCCGCTTCCTGGAGGCGGAACGCCTGGTCGAGCCGCAGCGCACGCCTTCGGGCTACCGCAAGTTCAGCGCGGTCGACGTGGAGCGGCTCGCCTACGTGCTGCGGATGCAGCGCGACCACTACCTCCCGCTGCGGGTGATCCGCGAGCACCTGGCCGCCCTGGACCGGGGCGAGAACCCGCCCGCGCTGCCCGGCAGCGGATCGGGCGCTGCGGGCGGCCAGGGGGACTCGGCGGGCGGTGCGGGCGCGGACGAGGCGTTCGATCCGGTCCGCGACGGCGCGCTCGTCGCCGGCTCGGTCGCGGGCGGCACCCGGCTCGGCCGGGCCGAACTGCTGGCCGCCGCGGGCATCACCGAACCGCAGCTCGCCGAGTGGGAGTCCTACGGCCTGGTGACCGCCGACCCGGACGGCGGCTTCGACGGCGAGATGCTCCAAGTGGCGCGTCTGGTCGCCGAGTTGGGCCGCTTCGGGCTGGAGCCCCGACATCTGCGCGCGGTCAAGGCCGCCGCCGACCGCGAGGTCGGACTGGTGGAGCAGATCGTCGCCCCGCTGCGTCGTCACCGCAACCCGCAGACCCGTGCCCATGCCGCCGCGATGGCCCGTGAGCTGGCAACTCTCTCGGTCCGGCTGCACGCCTCGCTGGTCCAGGCGGGCCTGCGCGCCCGTCCGGGCGCCTGAACGCGCCGGGCGGGCGGAGACGCAATGGCCGGGCGCCGGGCGGTGGGCGTGATCAGGACGACTGGAGTATCCGCCCTGCGCGCCCTAGGGTTGCAGATGTGAACGAGCTAGATGTCGTGGGTGTCCGGGTGGAGATGCCGTCGAACCAGCCGATCGTGCTGCTGCGCGAGGTCGGTGGGGACCGCTATCTCCCGATCTGGATCGGCCCCGGTGAGGCCACCGCCATCGCGTTCGCGCAGCAGGGCATGACGCCCGTGCGCCCGCTCACGCACGACCTCTTCCGCAACGTGCTGGAGGCCGTCGGCCAGCAGCTCACCGCGGTGCGGATCACGGACCTGCGTGAGGGCGTCTTCTACGCCGAGCTGGTCTTCGCCAGTGGCGTCGAGGTGAGCGCCCGTCCGTCCGACGCGATAGCCCTGGCGCTGCGCACCGGCACGCCGATCTACGGCGCAGAGGGTGTGCTGGACGAGGCAGGCATCGCGATCCCCGACGAGCAGGAGGACGAGGTCGAGCGGTTCCGCGAGTTCCTCGACCAGATCTCCCCCGAGGACTTCGGCAGCAGCGGCCAGCAGTAGCCGTACGCATGCAGACGAAGGGCTGGTCAGGCGGTTTGCCGAAACTCATTCGGGCGGAAATACCCCCGCTCGGGACACGCAAAACCACTCGTGAGGCTGAAGTCACTCGCCATGCCGAGCGTGGCGATCGTTGACGCGCTCCTGGCTACTGCCTACCTTCGACTGTGAACGTCCCCGGGTGCGCCTTCCCGCGCCCCCGCTGAGGCGGTTCCTGAGTCGAGCGGATGGAGGGTCGTGTTGAGCAGCACGGGTGACAGAACAGCCACGGGCGGCTCCTGCCCCGTCCACTCCCAGGTCCGGACGCTGCCGCGGTCGGCGCGCTCCGGGTGGGAGGGGATGCCGATGGTGCCGCTCCCGGCTGGCCCGCAGGACGACGTGCTGCCCAGCTCGGAGTTGGTCGGCTATCGCGGGCCCACGGCCTGCGCCGCGGCCGGTATCACCTACCGTCAGCTCGACTACTGGGCCCGCACGGGCCTGGTCGAGCCGAGCGTCCGCGCCGCGCAGGGTTCCGGCACGCAGCGCCTCTACGCGTTCCGCGACATCCTGGTGCTCAAGGTCGTCAAGCGGTTGCTCGACGCGGGCGTCTCGCTGCAGAGCATCCGCACCGCCGTCGACCACCTGGGCCAGCGGCCGCAGGAGGCGTTGCCCGACATCACGCTGATGAGCGACGGGGCGACTGTCTACGAGTGCGTCTCCGGGCACGAGGTGGTCGAGCTGCTCCAGGGCGGCCAGGGCATCTTCGGCATCGCCGTCGGCGCGGTCTGGCGCGAGGTCGAGGCGACGCTCACCCGCCTCCACGGCGAGCGCACCGACACCGGCGAGAACCTGCTCGGCTTCGATCCGTCCGACGAGCTGGCCCGCCGCCGCAACCGCGCGGTCTGATCCGCGCGTCCGCCCTCAGGGGATCCGGGAGGGATCCGGAGGGTGAGGAACGTGGGGTGGGTGGGGTGCGGCGGCTACGTGCGGTGGTTCGCGTGCTGGTCCGGTCGGCACGGCGGCGGCGCGTCCAGCGGTGGGGGTTCCAGGCGCTCTGCGCGCTGACCGTGCTGGTGCTCGCCCCGGTGGCCGTGATCAGGGTGCAGAGCGACCCGCGGGTGCGGACCGTCGCCGACGCGCCCGCCGAGCCGGTGGTCGTCGTCTTCGGCGCCGGCCTGGACGGCGGCAGGCCCTCGCCCTACCTCGCGCACCGGCTCGACGCCGGCCTCACCCTCTACCGGGCCGGTCGCGTCCGCGCCTTCCTGGTCACCGGCGACAACAGCCGCACCGACTACGACGAGCCGGACGCCATGCGCACCTACCTGGTCCAGCACGGCGTCCCGGCCGCCCGGATCGTGGCCGACTACGCGGGCTTCGACACCTGGGACTCCTGTGCCCGCGCCCACCGGATCTTCGGCGTCACCCGGGCCGTCCTGGTCAACACCGAGTACGCGATCCGGCGGTCGGTGTCCCTGTGCGAGACGGCGGGGATCGACGCGTACGGGATCGGGGTCCCCGAGCCGCACGATCTGACCTGGGACTACGGCGCGGTCCGCGAGATCGCCTCGGCGGACAAGGCGGTCCTGATCGACGAGCTCTTCGACCCGGACCCGCATCTGCTCGGACCGAAGGTCACCACGCTGGCGGCGCTCGGAGCGCGCTGACCGCCGTTGTCGTACCCCTGCGCGATGATCGGGTCATGCGGTCCGTGCCGTCGATCCTGCATCTCGACATGGACGCCTTCTTCGCGGCGGTGGAGCAGGCGTCCAAGCCGAGCCTGCGCGGAAAGCCGGTGATCGTCGGTGGCTTGGGCGGGCGGGGCGTGGTCGCCACCGCGTCGTACGAGGCGCGGAAGTTCGGTGTGCACTCCGCCATGGCGATGGCGCACGCGCGCCGCCTCGCGCCGAACGCCGCGTTCCTGATCCCCCGGTTCGAGCTGTACCGGCAGATCAGCGAGGAGGTGATGGCGCTGCTGCGCGAGCTCTCGCCGCTGGTCGAGCCGCTCAGCCTGGACGAGGCCTTCGTCGACCTCGCCGCGGGCCCCTACGGCGCGCTGCTGGAGGCGGAGGGCGCGGAGCTGGCCCGCGCGCTCGGGGAGGACCTGCGGGCCGACATCCGGGCCAAGGTCGGGCTCACCGCGTCCGTCGGGCTGTCGACGACCAAGTTCCTGGCCAAGATCGCCTCGGAGGAGGCCAAGCCCGACGGGCTGGTGCTGATCGAGGCGGGGCGCGAGCGCGAGGTGCTCGAACCGCTTCCGGTGCGCGCGCTGCCGGGCGTGGGGCCTGCCACGGCCGAGACGCTGCGCCGGGCGGGGCTGACCCGCGTCGCGGAGCTCGCGGCGTTGCCCGAGGAGGAGCTGATCCACCTGCTGGGCCGGGCGCACGGTGCGGGCGTCCACGCGCTGGCACGCGGGCAGGACGAGCGGCCCGTGGTGGCCGACCGGGACGCCAAGTCGGTCTCGGTGGAGGACACCTTCGAGGTCGACCTGGGCGACCGCGACAGCATCATGCAGGAGCTCGACCGTCTCGCCGACCGCTGCGTCCGCAGACTGCGCGCCGCGGGACGCTCCGGGCGGACGGTGGTGGTCAAGATCCGCCGCTTCGACTTCACCACGCTCACCCGCTCCGAGACGCTGCCCTCGCCCACCGACGACCCGCTGGTGATCGCGCAGATCGCGCGGCGGCTGGCCGACTCCGTCGGACTGCTCGGCGGGATCCGGCTGCTGGGCGTCGGCGTCAGCGGCCTGGCCGACTGGACCCAGGAGGACCTCTTCGCCCAGGCCCAGCGTGAGGCGTTCGAGGAGTACGAGCTGCTGGAGTCCCTTGCCGAGGAGGCGGGGCACGGCACGGACGCCGATCCGGACGCCGACTCGGATGCCGATCCGGGCGAGGCGCGCGCCGAGGGCGCGACGGGTGACTCCGCCTACGGCGGGCCGAACGCGCCGCGGGCGTTCCATCCCGGCGCGGCACCGCGCGGGCGTCGCTGGATGCCGGGGCAGGACGTGGAGCACGCGGAGCTCGGCCATGGCTGGGTGCAGGGCAGCGGCGTCGGGCGGGTGACCGTGCGCTTCGAGACGCCCGGTTCGGGCGTCGGCCGGGTCCGTACCTTCCTGGTCGACGATCCGGACCTCACCCCGGCCCCGGCGCTGCCGCTCGCGCCCATACCCTGACGGGCCGCCCGGCGGGGTGCCGGGCGGCCCGTCAGGGCGGGTGCGACGGCGGGTCAGGCGCCCATCGCGTGGCCCGGCAGGTCCGGGTTCTGGCCCATCGGGCCGTTGGGGCTGGTCGGGCCGCCCGGACGCAGCGGGGTCGCGGCCGGGGTGCCCGCGATCGGCGCGCCACCGACCGGCGCACCGGCGGCCGGGGCCGTGGTGGCGGGGGAGACCGGCGTGCCCTGGGGGCGGCTGCCGTCCTGGACCTGGATGTGCTCGCGGTGGAGCTGCTCGCGGACCACCTCCTCCTCGGTGATCCGCTCGGTCACCAGGCGGATCCGCTCCACCGGGACGACGGTCTTCTTGACGACCAGGCGCTCCTCGTGGAGGGTCACCTCCTCGACGCTCTCCGCGATCTCGGCCTCGGTCAGCTGCTCGCGCTCCTCGGCGCTGACCGGGACCCGCTCGACGCGGATGCGCTCACGGATCACCGGAACCCGCCGCTCGACCTGCTCGGCCGTCACGTACTTGCGCAGCCGGGCGCGGCCGAGGACGTGCCACTCGGTGGAGATGTCCAGGCGCTCCTCACGGCAGACGAACTCGACCGGCTCGGGGACCGGCTCCTTGGCCACGGCAGCCGCCGTGCCCGCAGCCGCCGTGCCCGCGGTCGCGGCGCCTGCCGTCGCGGTGCCACTGGTTGCCGGAGCACCGAAGCCGGGCAGCGGGTCGGTCAGCGGGTCAGGGCGACGCTGCGGCTCGGTCGCCGTCCCGCCCATCGCACCGGCGGCCGCACCCGCGCCCGCGCCCGCCATGCCGCCGCTGGGGAACGGCGCGGCGGGCGGAGTCTGGACGGTCGGCTGCTGCATCGTCGAGGCCTGCGCCGCGTCGGCACCGACCCGCGGCATCTGCCCGGTCTGTTCCGTCTGCGCCGCTTGCCCGGTCTGCGTGCCGGCCGTCGTGCCGCCCGTCATGAACGCCGAGGTGCGCCCGCCGTTCGCCTGGGACTCCACGACCGGCGTCGCCACCGTCTTCTCCACCGGCTGCTCCTCCTTGCTCAGGTTCTCTTTCCGCTCCGCACCCGCCATGCCCATGGCCGCGCCCGCGGCACCGGCCGTGCCGGCGGCAGCCGCCGCCTCCCCTGCCTTCGGCGCGGAGCGGGGCGCGTGCCCGTTGCCCTCCGCCGCCTTCGCGCCCGAGTCGGCCGCGTGCTGGCCGGTACCGGTCGGGACCTCCAGGCCGTAGTAGCGGTAGAGCTGCAACTCCTGGGCGGGGGAGAGGTGCTGGCCGACGCCGAAGTCGGGCGAGTCCTTCACCTGCGACTTCTCGTAGGGCACCCGCAGTTCCTCGGAGACGAACTCGCTCGTCGTCAGCGGCACGAAGGCGTCGCGGCCGAAGAGGCCGGTGCGGACCGCGGCCCACTCGGGCTCGCCGGTCGCGTCGTCGAGGTAGACCTCGTCCACGGTGCCGATCTTCTCGCCGTTCTTGTCGACCGCCTTGTGGCCGATCAGATCCCTCGGGTCGATCTCGGTCTGCACGCTTCTCACTCCTCCATCGGCCCGCGCCGGTCTGTTCAGCTGACGAACGTGCTCAACTCATACGAAAAGGCACAATGATCGCTTTGTCGAACGCACGCAGCTCCGCCGGGTGTGTCGCTGCTCCGTTCGGTGGACGACAACCGTGCTCGGGCCCCGTCCGGCCGCCGATCCGCGCTGGTACCCTCGGGGTTGACCGTCGAGCACGTGCGGGAGAGTCCGAGCGCCTGATCTGGGCAACCTGATCGGGGCGACCGGCGCCGAAGGAGCAACTCCTCCCCGGAATCTCTCAGGCCGAAGTACCGCGCTGGCGAGGTCGACTCTGGAAAGCAGGGCCGCACTGGAGCCTCTCCTGGCTGCGGGACGGTCCTCACCGACGGTGAAAGCCGGCCCCGCCGCAGCGGTACAGCGGCGGCACAGGGCCGGTGAAGCTCTCAGGTTCCATGACAGAGGGGGAGGTCGTCCGGGCGCCCCACCGCGTCCACCCGGTCCGACCAGGAGGCCAGTCTCCCCATGACGTCGTCGCTTTCCGAGCTGGAGCAGTCCAGCCCGTTCGAGAACCGCCACATCGGCCCGGACGCCGGGGCGCAGGCCAAGATGCTGGCGCAGGTGGGCTACGGCTCCCTGGACGAGCTCACGGCCGCCGCCGTCCCCGCCGCGATCCGCAGCCTGACCGCGCTGGACCTCCCGGCCGCCCGCTCCGAGGCCGAGGTCCTCGCCGAGCTGCGCGAGCTGGCCGGCCGCAACCAGGTGCTGCGCTCGATGATCGGCCTCGGCTACTACGGCACCTTCACCCCGCCGGTGATCCTCCGCAACGTGCTGGAGAACCCGTCCTGGTACACGGCGTACACGCCCTACCAGCCGGAGATCTCGCAGGGCCGCCTGGAGGCGCTGCTCAACTTCCAGACCGTGGTCACCGAGCTGACCGGTCTGCCGACCGCCGGTGCGTCCCTGCTCGACGAGGGCACCGCCGCCGCCGAGGCCGTCGCGCTGGCCCGCCGGATGGGCAAGGTCAAGGGCGGCGTCTTCGTCATCGACGCCGACACCCTGCCGCAGACCGTCGCCGTCATCGAGACCCGCACCGTCCCGACCGGTGTCGAGACCGTCGTCGCCGACCTCAGCCAGGGCATCCCGGCCGAGATCGCCGAGCGCGGCGTCTTCGGCGTGCTGCTCCAGTACCCGGGCGCCTCCGGCGCGGTGCGCGACCTGGCCCCGGTCATCGCGCAGGCCAAGGAGCTCGGCGCGGTCGTCGCCGTCGCCGCCGACCTGCTGTCCCTGACGCTGCTGAAGTCCCCGGGCGAGCTCGGCGCGGACATCGCGGTCGGCACCACCCAGCGCTTCGGCGTCCCGATGGCCTTCGGCGGCCCGCACGCCGGTTACATGGCCGTCCGTGCCGACTACGCCCGCAGCCTCCCGGGCCGCCTGGTCGGCGTCTCCGTCGACGCCGACGGCAACCGCGCCTACCGCCTGGCGCTGCAGACCCGTGAGCAGCACATCCGCCGCGAGAAGGCCACCTCCAACATCTGCACCGCCCAGGTGCTGCTGGCCGTGATGGCCTCGATGTACGCGGTCTACCACGGTCCGGACGGCCTGGCGAAGATCGCCTCGCGCACCCACCGCTACGCCTCCGTGCTGGCCGAGGGCCTGCGTCGCGGCGCCGTCGAGCTGACGAGCGACGCCTTCTTCGACACCGTCACCGCCCGCGTTCCGGGCCGCGCCGCCGAGGTGGTCGAGGCCGCCCGCGCCGCCGGGGTCAACCTGCGCCAGGACGGCGCCGACCTGGTCGGCATCGCCTGCGACGAGACCACCACCCGCGCCGACCTGGCCGCCGTCTGGGGCGCGTTCGGCGTCGACGCCGCAGGCCTGGACGTGGACGCGCTGGACGCCGCCGCCGGCCCCGCGCTGCCCGAGGGCCTGCTGCGCACCGACGAGTACCTGACCCACCCGACCTTCCACGCGCACCGCTCCGAGACGGCCATGCTGCGCTACCTGCGCTCGCTGGCCGACAAGGACTACGCGCTGGACCGCGGCATGATCCCGCTCGGCTCCTGCACGATGAAGCTGAACGCCACCACCGAGATGGAGCCGATCACCTGGCCCGAGTTCGCCGAGGTGCACCCGTTCGCCCCGGTCGAGCAGGCCGACGGCTACCTGCAGCTGATCGGTGAGCTGGAGGCGCGCCTGGCCGAGGTCACCGGCTACGACAAGGTCTCCATCCAGCCCAACGCCGGTTCCCAGGGCGAGCTGGCCGGTCTGCTGGCCGTCCGCGCCTACCACCACGCGAACGGCGACACGCAGCGCGACGTCTGCCTGATCCCCTCCTCCGCGCACGGCACCAACGCCGCCTCCGCGGTGATGGCCGGTATGCGCGTCGTGGTCGTCAAGACGCTGCCGGACGGCGACGTGGACGTCGATGACCTGCGCGCCAAGATCGAGCAGCACCGCGACCAGCTGGCCGTGCTGATGGTCACCTACCCGTCCACGCACGGCGTGTACGAGGAGAACATCGGTGACATCTGCGCCGCCGTGCACGAGGCGGGCGGCCAGGTCTACGTCGACGGCGCCAACCTCAACGCGCTGGTCGGTCTGGCCAAGCCGGGCAAGTTCGGCGCGGACGTCTCGCACCTGAACCTGCACAAGACCTTCTGCATCCCGCACGGCGGCGGCGGCCCGGGCGTCGGCCCGGTCGGCGTCCGCGCGCACCTCGCCCCGTACCTGCCGAACCACCCGCTGCAGCCGACGGCCGGTCCGGCCACCGGCGTGGGCCCGATCTCGGCCGCGCCGTGGGGTTCGGCGGCGATCCTGCCGATCTCGTGGTCGTACGTCCGGCTGATGGGCGGCGAGGGCCTCAAGCGCGCCACCCAGGTCGCGGTGCTCAACGCCAACTACATCGCCAAGCGCCTGGCGCCGTACTACCCGGTCCTCTTCACCGGCCCCGGCGGCCTGGTCGCCCACGAGTGCATCATCGACCTGCGGCCGCTGGCCAAGTCGGCGGGCGTCTCGGTGGACGACGTGGCCAAGCGCCTGATCGACTACGGCTTCCACGCCCCGACGATGTCGTTCCCGGTGGCCGGCACGCTCATGATCGAGCCGACCGAGAGCGAGGACTTGACCGAAATCGATCGCTTCTGCGCGGCGATGATTGCGATCCGTGCGGAGATTGACAAGGTCGGCTCGGGCGAGTGGCCGGCGGAGGACAACCCGCTGCGCAACGCCCCGCATACCGCGGCCGCGCTGGCGGGCGAGTGGGAGCACGCGTACACCCGCGCCGAGGCGGTCTTCCCGGCGGGCGTGAACCCGACGGAGAAGTACTGGCCGCCGGTCCGCCGCATCGACGGCGCCTTCGGCGACCGCAACCTGGTGTGCAGCTGCCCGCCGATGGACGAGTACGAGGGCTGATCGGGGAAGTTGAGCAGCCACCCTGGGCGGATGGCCCTGTCCATTGAGGACCATCTGCTCAGGGTGGCTTGTCGCGCCCGCGCGGCGGAGCCGCAAATCAGCGGAGCCCCGCGCCCCTATGGGCTGCTACGCAGCCCCGGCCAGAACCCGTCGGGGAGCGACGGCGCGGCCGTCCGGGAGGATTTCGCCGGTGTCTTCGAAGAGGAGGACGCCGTTGCACAGCAAGCTCCACCCCTGTTCCGGGTGGCTCGCGACGACGACTGCGGCCTCGCGGTCCGGCGAGTCGGCTGACGGACACTCAGGACGGTGCTGGCACATAGCGCGTACCCTCGTTTCGGCGTGCTTCTTCGAGAATATTCCAAAGCCGGTCTGCGGCGCGTGTGTGAAGGGCCTTCTCGCCGGGTAAGACGTTGGGCTTTGCCGCACTGGTTCACAGTGTCCGCGTATCGCGACCTGCCCGCAGCCATTTGGTGACATGCGTCACGCCGAAACCTGTTCGACCAGCAGAAACCACCCGTTGTGACCAGGCGCGCCATGGTCACAACGGGTGGTACGGGTGGTTCTTCAGGGGGAGTGCGCGTGGGCGCGCGGGTCAGGCGGGGCTGGTCAGCAGCGCGCCGTTGGTGAGGGCCAGCAGGGCGAGCAGCTCCTCCGCGTGGTGCGGGACGTGCGCGGTGACGCCGAGCGGTGCCGGGACGAGCGGGATCAGCAGGTCCGGCGAGGGCGCGGCGGAGAGCACGGGGTGCAGCCAGAGGGCGGTCATGTAGTGGCCGGGCACCAGCAGCAGCCGCGGCAGGTACGTGGTCGGGGTGCCCGCCGCGTGCAGCCGTGCCTGCTGCAGCGCGCGCAGCGTGGACGCCGGGTAGGGGCCCTCGGTGAAGTGCGCGAAGGCGTGCGCCTCGACGGTCTCTCCCGAACCCGTCTCGTCCACCTGCAGCTCCAGGGTGTCGGCCGCGCCGACGACGGTCTCGCCCTCCTTGATCAGGAAGCGCCAGCCGGTCCGCAGTGCGGCCGACAGCGGCGTCGCGCCCGCGCCGGTGACGGCGGGGTCCAGCAGGTGCACGGGAAGCGGATGCGAGGGCGTGAGCGGCCCGCTGCACCGTCGCATGGCCGACGTTCGGACGGGGCCGACGTCGGCGGGGACGTCGCGGTCGTCCAGGGCGCGGAGAACGGCGCGCAGGGCGGCGGCGGGGGGTTGGGGCAGCTGCAGGGTCATGTCGGTTCGCCTCTCGTGGCAGCAGAGACAGGCGGGGCGGGAGTTACGGCCTTGCCGGGCGTTGCGGTGCTGCGCGGCTGTGCGGGTGACGAGCGACCGCGCAGGCGTCTACGGCTGCGCGGTGCAGGGCTGGCTCAGAGCGCGGGGCAGGGCACGTCCGAGGGGGCCGGGGCACTCCGGCGGCGTCGGACTGTGCGTACCTGTTCTCGCGAGTCTATACGAACGGATGCACGGCGTGACTCTTCTACTACTGTCCGTGCAGGGCCGCAAGGGAGAAATCGGGCACTCCGCGTGCCGAGTGCCGTATTGGCACATGCCGTTTTCGCGCCTTCTGCCGGGTAGTCGATCACCCGTCCGGGGCATGCTCCCTCTACGCCCGGGCTCTGCGCCCGGCCGAGGGAGGGGATGGCGCCCATGGGGGAGAAGGTGGCCGCCGGCAACGCTGACCTGGCGGACCGTCAACTCTACCGTCGGAAGCTGCGGCAGTGCGTCGACGCGCTTCGGTTGCTGCTGGAGGAGGACCGCTTCGACAGACCACGGGCCATGATGGGCCTGGAGATCGAGATCAACCTGGCGGACGAGGACGGCCTGCCGACGATGCGGAACGAGTCGGTGCTGGAGTCGATCGCCAGCGGAGACTTCCAGACCGAGCTGGGGCAGTTCAACATCGAGCTCAACAGCGCCCCGCACCGTCTGGGCGGCCGGGTCCTGGAGGAGCTGCGGGAGGAGCTGGTCGTCGGCCTCGCCTACGCCGACCGGAGGGCGGCCAGGGAGGGGGCCCGGATCGTCACCGTGGGCATCCTGCCGACGCTGACCACCGACCACGCGGTGCTCGACAACATCTCCGCCGGCGACCGGTTCCGGCTGCTCAACGACCGTATCCTCGCCGCCCGAGGCGAGGACATCACGCTGGACATCCAGGGTGTGGAGCGGCTGCGGGTCGACGCGGTCTCCATCGTCGCCGAGGCCGCCGCCACCTCGATGCAGATGCATCTGCAGGTGACGCCGCGCCGTTTCGCGGGGGTGTGGAACGCCGCGCAGGCGCTCACCGGCGCGCAGCTCGCGCTGGGGGCGAACGCGCCGTTCCTCTTCGGTCGGGAGCTGTGGCGGGAGACGCGGCCGATTCTGTTCGAGCAGGCGTGCGACACCCGTCCGGCGGAACTGAAGTCGCAGGGCGTCCGGCCGATCACCTGGTTCGGTGAGCGCTGGGTCGACTCGGTGGTCGACCTGTTCGAGGAGAACCTGCGCTACTTCCCGTCGCTGCTGCCGATCTGCGACGAGGAGGAGCCGCTGAAGACCGTCGCCGCGGGCGGGATACCCCGGCTGCGCGAACTGCGGCTGCACAACGGGACCGTCTACCGCTGGAACCGCCCCGTCTACGACGTCGCCGACGGCGTGCCGCACCTGCGGGTGGAGAACCGCGCCCTGCCCGCCGGGCCGACGGTCGTCGACACCCTCGCCAACGCCGCGTTCTACTACGGCCTGGTGCGGGCGCTCGCCGACCAGTCGCGACCGGTCTGGCACCGGCTGCCGTTCGAGCTCGCGGCGGAGAACTTCCACACCGGCGCCCGCCTCGGCATCGACGCCGAGCTGTGGTGGCCGCGCGGCGGCCGACGCAGTGGAGGGCTGGTGCGGACGCCCGCCAGAGAGCTGGTGCGCAGCGAACTGCTGCCGCTGGCCTACAAGGGCCTGGACGCCTGGGGCGTCGATCCGGTCGACCGCGACCGGTACCTGGGGATCATCGAGGGTCGCTGCCGCACCGGGATCAACGGCGCGGCCTGGCAGAGCGCGGTCTTCCACGACGGCCTCGAACGCCAGGGACTGGACCGGGGACCGGCGCTGGCAGCGATGACCCGCCGCTACATGGAGCTGTCCCGGGGAGGTGAACCGGTCCACACCTGGCCGCTGCGCTGACGCCCGCCCGGGACGGCGCTCGCAAGGGCGCGGAGCCTTTCGAGCGGGCGCACAAATCCCGCTGTGCGATGATCGGGCCGACCGCACCGTGGGACGCACGCCCGGAGCCGCACACGTGAGCACGACCGACACCGACACGCTGGACGCCCTGCCCTCGCCGGCGCCGTTCACCCGCCGTCTGCTGGGGCAGGAGCTGCTCCTGGTCCTCGCGCTCTCGCTGGGCGCGAGCGGTGTCAGCGCGGTGATCAGCTTCCTGGGTTCGGTCACCGCGCCGGTCTCGCTCAAGTCGCAGCAGGCGACGCTGAACGGCACCATCACGCCCGGACGGCCCTGGCTGGACCTGAGTTGGCACCTGTTCGACATCGCCACCGCGCTCGTACCGGTGGTGCTGGTGGCCTACCTGCTGGTCCGCGAGCGGTCCTCGATCCGGGCGCTGGGCTTCGACCTCACCCGCAAGTGGAGCGACCTGGGCAAGGGCGTGGTGGTCGCCGCCTGCATCGGCGGCTCCGGCCTGCTCCTCTACCTGGGCGCTCGAGCCTCCGGTGCCAACCTGACGGTGGTGCCGAGCGCGTTGCCGGACGTCTGGTGGCGGATCCCGGTGCTGATCCTCTCCGCCGCGCAGAACGCCGTGGTCGAGGAGGTCATCGTCGTCGGCTACATGCTGCGCCGCCTCGGCCAGCTCGGCTGGAGCTGGCCGGCGGCGGTCGCGGCGAGCGCGCTGCTGCGCGGTTCGTACCACCTGTACCAGGGCGTGGGCGGGTTCTTCGGCAACGTGGTGATGGGCGTGATCTTCTGTTACCTCTACCGCCGTTGGCGCCGGGTCACGCCGCTGGCGATCGCCCACACGCTGATCGACTCGGTCGCCTTCGTCGGCTACGTGCTCCTGGCCGGGCACGTCAGCTGGCTGCCGACCTGAGGCTCGGTCAGACGACGGCGCCGGCAGCAGCGTTCGCTGTCGCCGCGGGGGAGAGCACCCCGTCCAGGACGGTGACCGCGCGGCCGGTCATGCGCACCCGGTCGCCGTCGACGCACAGCCGCACCGTGCCACCGCGCGACGAGACCTGCCGGGCGGCGAACTCGGTGCGTCCCAGCCGCTCCGCCCAGAACGGGCCGAGCGCGGTGTGCGCGCTGCCCGTCACCGGGTCCTCGCCCACGTCGACGCTCACCCCGAACCAGCGCGAGACCGCCGCGTAGCCGGACGCCTCCGGGTCCTCGGCGGGCGCGGTGACGATCACGCCGCGCGGCACCTCCAGCGTCTCCAGCCGGGTGTGGTGCGGGCGCAGCTCCCGAACCTCGGTCTCGGTCGCCAGCTCGACCAGGAGGTCGCCCAGGGCCCCGGTGCTGTGGACGCCCACCCACGAGGCCCCGCCGAGGGCCTCCACCAGCCCCTCCGGGGCGGTGCCCGGTGCGGTCGGGTTGGCGGGGAAGTCGAGCGTGATCGCGCCGTCCGCCGCCAGCTCGGCGCGCAGCACGCCGCTGCGCAGCGAGGCGAACGCGACCCGTCCGCTCGAAGGCAGCAGCCCGTCCTGGGCCAGCGCGTGCACGGTGGCGAGCGTGGCGTGACCGCAGAGGGCCACCTCCACGGCGGGCGTGAACCAGCGCAGCGCCCAGCCGGCGGCGCTCCCCTGTCGTTCGGCGCCCGCCAGCGGGCGGGCGAAGGCGGTCTCGGAGAGGTTCAACTCGGCGGCCAGGCACCGCATCCAGCGCTCGTCCGGCCAGGGGCCCGGCGGCAGCAGGCAGACCGCGGCCGGATTCCCGGCGAAGGGTTCGTCGGTGAAGGCGTCGATGATCCGGATCCTCATGAACGCAGGCTAGCCCCGACTGTCAGGGCCGCTGTTGGAAGACGACCTCCGGGTCGGCCGGCGAGGGGCCGTCCAGCAGCGGCTGCGGGATGCCCTTGAGCTGCTCGTCGAAGAATGCCGCGACGTAGTCGCGGGTGAGCTGCTCGGCGCGCACGGACGGGATCGAACCGTCCACACCGGGTATGCCCGCCTCGTCGGCGAGAACCGGCACGTCGGTGAAGTTGACGTGGTCGGACCCGGTGACGGTCAGCCAGCGCTTCCAGCCGCCGAGGTTCGGCCAGTCGTCCGCCCAGCTCGGCTCGTCGCCGCCCACGGCGTGGTTCACCGGGTTGCCGAACAGCAGCACCGGGCGGCCGCCGAGACCGCCGGCCGGCACCGGCACGAAGAACCTGCCGTCCAGGTCGGCCCCGGCCCGCACCCGCTGGTCGGCCGCCATGGTCGGGATGACGGAGGCGCCGCCGAGCGAGTGTCCGGCCATGCCGATCCGCTTGCGGTCGATCAACTGCGCGTACTGCCAGGCCGGGTGACGGCTGGTCAGCTCGTCCAGCACGAACGAGACGTCCTCGGCCCGGCTCTGCTCGATCTTCTCGGGTGCCGGACCGTTCGCGCCGCAGGTGGCGCAGCCGAGCGTCTGCCCGTCGGGGAAGGTCGTCCCGGAGTCCTCGTAGGTGTGGTCGACGAGCGCGACGACGTAGCCGCGGCTGGCCAGGTCCACGGCGAGGCCGGTGAGCGTCTGGCGCGGCAGCCCGAAACCAGGGGAGAGCACGACCAGCGGGTACCGGCCGTGCTCCGGGCGGGCGTCGGTGAACGCGTAGGTACGGGTGTCGGCGAGCGCCTGCGCCGGGAACGCGCTGCCGACACCCTCCATGTCCAGGAAGAGCCGGGCCTCCTCGGTGGTCATGTAGGGGGCGGGCCTGCCGGTTCCGGTCCGGGCGGGGTAGTACATCGAGACCATGAGCTGGCGTGGTCCCGCGCTCGGCACCCACGGGTCCGGGCGGTCCCGGTCGACCAGGTGCAGCGTCTCGACGCCGACCGCGTGCGGGCCGGTCGGGCGGGGGAGTCCCAGCTGGACGCCCGGGCCGGTTGAGGTCGGGGCGGTGGCGGCGGGGGTCTGTCCGGCGGTGGCGAACGCCGTACCCGTTCCGATGACCGGCAGCGGCAGGACGAGCGCGAGGGCGACGGCTACGGCGGTGCGACGGGTGTGAGTCATGCCGACGACGTTAGAAACCGACCGCCCCACCCCACGTCGTCACCGCGGCGGAGCCGAACCCGAACCGGACCCGGAACGCGACCCTGGGCGAACCCGGAGACGTCGGCGGCACCCGCTCCCGTCGAAAGCTCTTGCCGAGCGACAGTTACCGATATATCGTTGATGCATCGAGACAGTCGCCAGACTGTCGCACAACAACCATGCAAGGAGAACGATCATGCGATCCCGACACCCCTTTGATCCCCGTTCCCGCTCCGGTCGCCCCGCCTTCGGCGAGTTCGGCCCGCCCGGATTCGGCGGCCCCGGTCCGTTCGGGCCGCCCTTCGGGCCTTTCGGTCCCGGTGGCCCCGGCGGCCGTGGGCGCGGACGGCACGGCGGGCGTGCGCGCCGCGGCGACGTGCGCGCGTCGCTCCTGGCGCTGCTCAAGGAGCGCCCCATGTACGGCTACGAGATGATCCGCGAGATCGCCGAGCGGTCCGGCGGGTCGTGGCGGCCGAGCCCCGGCTCGGTCTACCCGACGCTGCAACTGCTCGACGAGGAAGGCCTGATCTCCACCGACGAGGAGGGCGGCAAGAAGCTGTTCCGCCTCACCGAGACCGGTCGCCAGGAGGCCGACCAGGGCCCCGAGGCGCCCTGGGAGGAGGCCGGCCGCGGCGAGCACTGGGAGATCGTCCGCGAGTTCGCCCGCGCCGGCGGCGGGCTCAAGGACGCGCTGCGACAGGTCGCCCTCACCGGCACCCCCGAGCAGCGCGCCAAGGCGCTCGCCGTGCTGGCCGACGCCCGCAAGCGGCTCTACCTGATCCTCGCGGACGCCGACAACGAGCCCACCCCCGCGCCGTCGGACGGCGGCACCGCCCCGGAGGGGCGAGGCTGACCAGCTGTGGCAACCTGTCGCTCCGTCAGACCGCCGTCGGCGGACGGGAGAGCAGTCGGTCCACATGTCCGCGACGTAGCCCCTGACCGGGCTCGACCGGTAGCAACAGCACATCCGAGCGGTGCGCGTAGCGCCGCAGCAGGCGCGGCGGGATCAGGTCGTCCACCCAGGCGAACGGCCGTCCCGCCGCGTGCTGCACGATCGGCACGAAGTCCCCGTCCGGCGCCCCCGCGCTCGATCCGCAGGCCACCCACGGCAGTTCGGGCAGGCCGAGCAGCGGCGCGATGCAGCGGTTGGCCCACGCCTCCCAGGTGCTCGCCCAGGCCAGCTCGTAGACCTCGGCCAACTCCCGTAGCCACACCCCGTGCGCCGGGCTCAGCAGCACCTCGACCTCGCTGCGGAACAGCAGATGGCGGCGGTACCCGCTGTCCGGGTGCGGACAGACCGGATTGAGCACGCCGTCGATGTCAAGGTACAGCAGCGGCTTGGGAGTTGACGTAGCGCTCGCGGGAGGGCGGCGCTCCGCGTGGTCGGCGATCAGGACTGCGGCTCCAGGGGGCGGGCGGACGCGGGACAGGGTACGGGCAGGACGGGACGGGCCGTGCTCACTGTTCGACGGTTGGTGAACCCCAGTGGTTGCAGCCCGATGGGGGCGTCCGTCGGGTGCACGCGCCGGGGTCTGTGTTCACGCGCCGGTGGCGCACCACTCTCACCCCGGGCGCATCGCCGCAGCTCGTGAGGCGAACACGGACCCGAACGCGCGCCGTGACCTGCGCGCGACCATGGGAAGATCGTATCTGTGGGTTGACGAATGGTCACCCTGCGCAGCAGACTTCCGGGGTACCGCAGGACCGACCGGCGTGCTCGCACCTCTGCCGCCGCACGGCCCACCGGTCCGCGCGCCCGCGACCGTGCGCCCGTCCGGCCCGTCCCTGCTCGGCCCTGTTCCTGTCCGGCTCCGACCCCGTCCGGCTTTTCCCGTTCGTGTCCGGCTCTCTCTGTTCGACCGTGGGTGGATCCCTGTGCCAGTAGACCCTCGGCGGAGTGCGCCTTCCGCCGCGCAGCGTGAGCAGCCGCAGCCTGTCGGCCCGCTCGCGTCGGTCGCTGCGCGGGCGCGCCGACGTGCGCTGCGCGCCGGGGACCCCGAGGTGGACACCGGCCACCTGCTGCACGCACTGCTGGAGTCGGACGACTCGGTGCTCGGCGTGGCCGCGCCGATGCCGGTCCAGGCGACCCGGCTGATGGGATACCTGGTCCAGCGCAGCATCGGCTTCGGCCGGCTCTGGCGCCTGGGCGAGGGCGCGGCCGACCGCGACTCCGAGCGCTCGGCCGGACTCGCCTGGAGCGCGCCCGCCGCCGAAGCACTGGACGGCGCCGTGCGCCGCGCCTCCGGCACGGTGCTCGACCTGCTCGCCGAGCTGGCCGCACTCCCGGACTCGCGCGCCGCCGAGATCCTTCGGGGCGCCGCGATCGACCCCGCCGCCGTGGTCCAGCGCTGCCGCGCCCAGGCGGCCGCGGAGCGCACCGCCTGGTGACGGCGGCTGCTGACGGCGCCCGACCTTAAGACAGGCGCAGCCCGCGCGCCGGACTCCGGCACGCGGGCTGTTCCGGGGTTCAGGCCGACTGGCCGCCGTCGACGGGAGGCTCCTGCGCCTGGCCGTCGACGCCCATCTGCTTCTTGGCCTGGTTCTGGGCCGTGTCGACCTGGCTCTGGTACTTGCCGCCGGTCTTCTGGTCGATCATGTCGCCGGCCTTGTCCACGCCCTTGCCGGCCTGACTCTCGTGGCCGTGCAGCATGCCCTTGACCTTGTCGAGAACGCTCATGTCGGAGTTCTCCTCCCGGTGTGCGATACGCACCACGTTCCTCCCGTGCCTCTGATGCCGCCACTCGGGTAGCGGCGCGCCCGACCGCGTCGCACGCTGGGGCCATGAGCGAAACCGAGCCTCCGGTGCAGGTCGGCCTCTTCGGGGACGACCACCAGTTCCGGTTGGTCTCCTTCCGTGGCGCGCACCACGTCCCAATGACGCGCCGCGAGTTCGAGGAGCGCATGGGGGAGGACTATCCCGGCGAGGACCCGTACGCCGCGGAACTCGTCGTGTGGATGGACCACCCCGGGGAGTGGCCGGGGGAGTGACCGGTCGCGCCTGATTCGTTCGTGCCCGATCGCGGGGGCCGGGTCGTGGTCTCACGAATGGCCGTGCCCAGATCGCGGGCGGGTCGCAGCCGACGGCAGACTGCCAGGGACTACAGCACGGCCGTCCGGTGCGGTTGCCCGCGGCGTGCCGTGCCGCTTCCCGCGGAGGGCTCAGGGTGTCCACCTATCTGTTCCAGCTCGGACGTTGGGCCTATCGGCACCGTCGGATCGTGCTCGGGGTCTGGCTGGCCGTCGCGGTCCTCGCCGTGGTCCTCGCCACCGCCAGCGGCGGGAAGACGAACGACACGTTCACCATCCCCGGGACGGAGTCGCAGCGGACCACGGATCTGCTCAAGCGAACGCTCCCGGCGCTGGCGGGCGGCCAGACGCAGGTGGTGTTCGCGGTGCCCGCCGGCAGACACGTCACCGACCCGGGGCCGAGGGCGGGGATTGACGCGTCACTGGCCCGGATCAGGACCGTGCCGCAGGTGGCGACGGTATCCGACCCCTACACCGCCCACGGCATCTCGCCCGACGGGCAGGCCGCGTTGGTCTCCGTGCAGTGGACGGGGCAGCCCGGGGAGGTCAAGGACGCGTCCCTGGACGACCTGAACGTCTCGGTCGCCCCGGCCCGGCAGGCGGGCGTGCAGGTGGAGTACTCCGGCAGCGTCTATCCGGGCTGGCGGATCGTCCCCTCGGAACTTCCCGAGCTCATCGGGCTGATCATCGCCTTCGTCATCCTGCTGATCACCTTCGGGGCACTGGTCGCCGCCGGAATGCCGATCCTGACGGCGGTTCTGGGTGTGGTCGTCTCGCTGATGGGCATCACCGCGCTTGCTTCCGTGATCAACATCGCCTCCGCCTCGACCACGGTCGCGATCATGCTCGGGCTCTCGTGCGGTATCGACTACGGTCTGTTCATCCTCTTCCGGCACCGCAACCAGCTGCTCCAGGGCATGGAGCTGGAGGAGTCCGTCGGCCTGGCCGTCGGCACCGCGGGCGGCTCGGTCGTCTTCGCCGCGCTGACGGTGATCATCGCGCTGGCCGGGATGTCCGTGGTCGGCATCCCGTTCCTGACGGTGATGGGCCTGTCGGCCGCTGCCGCGGTGGCGGTCGCGCTGTTGATCGCGCTGACGCTGCTGCCCGCGCTGCTGGGCTTCGCGGGAGTCAAGATCACCCACTTCCTGCGCACCCGGCTGCGGCCCGGGCACCACGAGCGGGTGGCCAAGACGTCCGCCGCGGAGTCGCCGCGGACCAGGGGCGCCCGGTGGTCGCGGTTCGTCGTGCGGTACCGGCCGTTCGTGGCGTTCGGCGGCGTCGCGCTGCTGCTGGTCCTGGCGATTCCGGCGCTCTCGATGGAGCTCGGGCTGCCGAGCGGGGCCTCGAAACCGACGTCCGACACCTCGCGCCGCGCCTACGACCTGATCAGCACCCACTTCGGGCCGGGCTTCAACGGTCCGCTGCTGGTGGTGACCGAGCACGGCGTGCCGCCCGCGAACGCCCAGCGGCTGGCGACGGCGCTCTCGACCCAGCAGGACGTCGCCGCGGCGGCGCCGCTGGCGGTGACCCCGCAGGTGGCGATCGTCCGGGTGGTGCCGAAGAGCGGTCCCAACGACACCGCGACGGCGGACCTGGTGCACGGCCTGCGCGACCACCGCGCCGCGATCGAGGCGGTCGTCGGCGCGCCGGTGCTGGTCGGCGGGACGACGGCGTCCAACATCGACGTCTCGCAGAAGCTCGCCGACGCCCTGCCGGTGTTCCTCGCGGTCGTGGTCGGGCTGGCGTTCGTGCTGCTGACGCTGGCGTTCCGGACGATCCTGGTGCCGATCAAGTCGATCATCGGCTTCCTGCTGTCGGTCGCCGCGGCGTTCGGCGCGCAGGTGGCGATGTTCCAGTGGGGCTGGGGCCGGCACATCTTCGGCATCACGCCGTCGGAGACCATCAGCTTCCTGCCGCTGATCATGCTGGCCATCATCTTCGGTCTCTCCAGCGACTACGAGGTCTTCGTCGTCTCGCGGATCAAGGAGGACTTCACGGCCACCGGCGACGCGCGCGGCGCGGTCGAACGCGGCACCGCGCGGGCAGCGCGGGTGGTCACCGCGGCCGCGCTGATCATGTTCTCGATCTTCGTGGCCTTCATGTTCACCAACGATCCGACGATCAAGGCGATCGGCTTCAGCTTCGCCGTCGGCGTCTTCCTGGACGCCTTCGTGGTCCGGCTCACCGTGGTTCCCGCGGTGATGGCGATCGTCGGCGCCCGCATCTGGTACCACCCGCGCTGGTTCGAACGCTACGTGCCCGACCCGGATCTGGAGGGCACGCGCCTGGAGGAGCACATGCGCACCGCCGATCGGCCCGCCGTCCGCGACCCCGACTGAGTGCGGCCGGGGCGCGGACGGCAGGGCCGCCCGGCGGTTACGGTTCAGGCAGCCGGGCGGCTACGAGGGCAGCGTCCACTGCTGGTTGGCGGCCCCGGTGCAGTCCCAGATCTGGAGCCGGGTGCCGTTGGCGGAGCTCGGGCCGGTGGCGTCCAGGCAGCGGCCGGACTGCGGGTTCAGCAGCGAGCCGTTCGCCTGCGGCTGCCACTGCTGTGAGCCAGATCCGTTGCAGTCGTAGAGCTGGATCTGGGTGCCGTTGGCCGTGCCGCCGGAGGTGACGTCCATGCACTTGCCGAGTGCCTGGAGCGATCCGTCGGCCGCCACCGTCCACTGCTGGGCGCTGGTGCCGTTGCAGTCGTAGAGCTGGACGGCGGTGCCGTTGGCGCTGTTGGCGCCGGCGATGTCGACGCACTTGCCGCCGTAGCCCGTGATCTGCCCGGTCGGCGCGGCGGGGGCGGAGCCGGACCAGGTGAAGGTCGCGCTGGTCTGCGCGGGCAGGGTGTAGGTGAAGTGCTGGCCGCCCCAGTTGACCGTGAACGGCTCGGAACCGCCGGTGGCGTTGTACGCGACCACCGCCTTGGAACCGTCGGGGTTGAGCCAGGCCACGTTCGGCACGGCGGTGCTGGCGGTCGAGTCGATCCGGTAGGCGCCCGGCTTGACGAACTTGGTCAGCTGGCCGAGGTCGTAGTACTCGATGTTGTAGTCCACCTGCCCGCTGCGCGCGTCCCCGTTGTGGACGGTGATCAGTCCGGTGCAGGTGCCGCAGCCGCCGTTGTGCGGGCCCATGTTCTGGTCCACCGCCAGCGACCACTTCACCACCGACTTACCCCAGTTGCGGGTGTAGTCGACGATGTTCTCCATGTCCTCCTGCTGCTGGTTCGCGATCCAGGTGCCGCCGGAGTGCTCGGTGTCGAAGGCGTCCACGTTCGGGTACTGGTTGTGGACGGTGGTCTGCTCGGTGGGGTCGCCGCTGTAGCCGTGCCAGGCGATCCCGCCGAAGAGCGGGTCGTTGCGCACGGCGGCGTCGTTGACGGTCTGCGCGGCGTAGCTGTCGTAGTCGTCCCAGTTCCAGTCCAGCGCAAGGACCTTGGTGCTCAGCCCGGCGGCGTGGAAGGCGGGGAGCAGGTCGGTGCCGGTGAAGTAGTCGAGCCCGCTGGCGTTCCACTGCATCGAGGGGTAGCCGCTGCAGCAGGTGGGCTCGTTCTGCGGGGAGACGTAGTCGACGTGCACGCCCTGGGCCTGGTAGGCCTGGATGTACTTGACGAAGTACTGCGCGTAGGCGGCGTAGTACTGGGACTGGAGCCAGCCCTGGCTGTAGGCGCCGCTGTCCTTCATCCAGGGCGGCGCGGTCCACGGCGTGGCCATCACCTTCAGGTCCGGATTGAGCTGCTCGGCCTGCTTGGTGAGGGGCAGCACGTCCGCCAGGTCGTGCGCGATGGAGAAGTTCGCCAGCGTCGGGTCGGTCTGGCCGCTCGGCATGTCGTCGTAGGTGTAGTTGTAGCGGGCCAGGTCCGAGGCGCCCATGGGGTTGCGCAGGAAGTCCAGGCCGATGCCGTTGACGGGGTCGAAGAGGTTGGTCATCACCGCGTCGCGGGTGGCGGTGCTGAGTGCGCCGCTGCTGTTCATCAGCCAGGCGGCGGTGTCGGTGAACGAGGCCCCGGCACCGGTGAACTGCTGGTAGCGGGTGTTCTCGTCGACGTCGACCGTCGCGGCAGAACTGCCGGTGCCGGACGAGAAGGTGATCGGGGTCTGCTGCTGCAGCCCCTGGGTGACGGTCCGTCCGCCGGAGTCGGAGGTGGTGGTCAGCCAGATGTTCACCGTCGGCCCGGCCGCGTGGGCGCTGGGGGTGCCGAGCAGGAGTCCGGAGGCGACGAGTAATCCGGCGACGAGAGAGGGCAGCCTTTTCGACCGCATGGGCGAAGTCCTTCGCGTGGGGGCGGATGGGACTGGGGCGTGCCGTGATTGAACTCTTGAAGTCATGACACCGTCAAGAGTGTTTACTCGTTCCGCTGCGCAGGGGCGATAACCTGCGCCGTCAGCTTGGGATGGCGAAGTCGAGAGAGTGGTTCCGATTGTGTAGATCTCAGCGGACGGTCTCTTGAGGTCATTTGTTGAATGCTCAGGTCAGACATGACGGACCTGCATATTCTGAACCTGGCGTGATCATCTGTCGGCGACGCTCGCCCGCCGGCTCTCTTGACGCCCTGACGCCGCTCTAGTTGACTCCGACCGCTCGGCCGCGCTGCCCCCACATCCCGGCCACACCCCCACGGAGTCGTCATGCGCCTTCGCCATGCCTGCACACCGGCCGCCGCGTTACTGACCGCCGCCTCGGCCCTGCTGTTCGCCGCTCCGGCGGCCCACGCGGCAGCCAATCCGGGCCCCGGATTCCCGGCCCAGTACGCCGCGCCCTACGTCGAGACCTGGAACTCGCCCGGCGCGATCGCGTCGGCGGAGTCCGCGACCGGCCTGAAGTACTACACCCTCGCGTTCGTCATCAGCGACGGCACCTGCAACGCCACCTTCAACGGGTCCACCGCGATCGACGACGCCGGCTGGACCGGCGCGATCAACACCCTGCGCGCCTCGGGCGGGGACGTGATCGTCTCCTTCGGTGGCGCGTCGGGCACCGAACTCGCCCAGGCCTGCGGCACGGTGGCGGACCTGCAGGCGCAGTACCAGCGGGTCGTCGACACGCTCAACCTCACCCGGATCGACCTGGACGTCGAGGGCTCGGCCCTGGACGACACCGCCGCCAACGACCGCCGCAACCAGGCGTTGGCCAACCTCCAGAGCTACTACGCCTCCCAGGGGCGCACGCTCTCGGTCGACTACACCCTGCCCGTCGACCCGACCGGCCTGGAGTCCAACTCGCTCAGCCTGCTCAACAACGCGGCGAGCCATGGGCTGAACGTCAACCTGGTCAACATCATGACCATGGACTACGGGCCGAACGAGGAGATGGGACAGGCCGCCGTCAGCGCCGCACAGGGCCTGTACGGCCAGCTCGGGCAGATCTGGCCCGGCAAGACGTCGGCACAACTGTGGGCCATGGAGGGCAACACGCCGATGATCGGCGTCAACGACTCCACCAACGAGGTGTTCTCCACCGGCGACGCGTCCACGCTCGAGAGCTTCGCGCAGAGCAACGGGATCCAGGAGCTCTCCTACTGGTCCCTCGGCCGGGACCAGGCGTGCGCCAGCGACGGCACCCTCTCCGACACCTGCAGCGGCACCAGCCAGAACCCCTACCAGTTCGCCTCCACCTTCAACGCCCTCACCGGCAGCAGCTCCGGCGGCGGTGGCGGACCGACCGGACAGATCACCGGCTACAGCGGGCTGTGCCTGGACGACCGGTCGGCGTCGACGGCGAACTTCAACCCGGTGCAGGTCTACACGTGCAACGGGAGCGCCGCGCAGCAGTGGACGGTGGGCTCGGGCAGCACCCTTCAGGTGTTGGGCAAGTGCCTGGACGTCAACAGCGGTGGTACCGCCAACGGCACGACTGTCGACCTCTACGACTGCAACGGCACCGGCGCCCAGGTCTGGGTCCCGCAGTCGAACGGCTCGTTGCTGAACCCGCAGTCCGGCAGGTGCCTGGACGACACCAACTGGTCCACCACCCCCGGCGCCCAGGCCCAGATCTGGGACTGCTCCGGCAACGCCAACCAGCAGTGGACGCTGCCGAGTTGACGCTGCCGCCGCCGAGGTGACGAGCCGCGCACCGACCTACTGCTCGCGCAGACCCCACGGCGAGCCGTAGACGTTCAGCAGCTCCAGGAAGGGCTTGGGCGGGAAGGCCTCCGGGCCGAGCACGCCCCGGCCCTTCCACGCACCGGTGGCCATCAACTCCAGCGCGACGACCGGGTTGATCGCCGTCTGCCAGACCACGGCCTGGGAGCCGTACTCGCGCATCGACCACTGGTTGTCGACCACGTGGTACAGGTAGACCTCGCGCGGCTTCCCGCCCTTGACGCCCTTGACCCAGGTGCCCGCGCAGGTCTTGCCGTGCATCCGCTCGCCCAGCGTCGCCGGGTCCGGCAGCGCGGCGGCGACCACGTCGCGCGGCGAGACCTGGACCGGGCCCAGCGCGGACGGCACGGTCAGCGGCTCGGTGCTGTCCAGGCCGAGCGCGTGCAGGGTCTTGAGCTTGCCGATGAAGTCGTCGCCCAGGCCGTACTTGAAGGTGACCCGCTTGGCGTCGACCCAGCGCGGGACCAGCAGCACCTCCTCGTGCTCGACGTTGACGCACTCGACCGGGCCGATGCCCTCGGGGAAGTCGAAGACCTCCGGCTCGCTGAAGGGCGCCGTGGTGAACCAGCCGCGGTCCGCCTCGTAGACGACGGGCGGGTTGAGGCACTCCTCGATCGTGGTCCAGATGCTGAACGACGGCGCGAAGTCGTAGCCCTCGACGGTCAGGTTGGCCCCGTCGCGGATGCCGACCTCCTCGATCTCGTCGAAGAGCTCGTCCGCCGCGTAGCGGGCGAAGACGTCCGACAGACCCGGCTCGACGCCGATGCCGACGAGAGCCAGCAGACCCGCCTTCTCGTACGCCTCGGCGCGGGCGAACTGGTCGTCGCCCAGCTTGACCCCGCACAGCTCGTGCGGACGCTCCGGGTGCGGGTGGGACAGCGACATCGCCATGTCCAGGTAGTGCACGCCGGACGCCAGCGCCGCCTCGAAGAGCGGCAGCACGAAGCGCGGGTCGGTGGCGTTGAGCAGCACGTCGCAGCGCTCGGCGCGCAGCAGCGCCTCGACCGAGGGCCGGTCGGTGGCGTCCAGCCGGGCCGCGCTGAAGCGGTCCGCCTGGTCCGTGCCGAGCGCGGCCACGGCCGCCTGGGCGCGGCCGAGGTCGTAGTCGGCGACCACCATGTGGGACAGGAAGGGGCGACGCGCGGCGATCTTGGTGATCGCCGAGCCGACTCCGCCGGCGCCGACCAGCAGGACACGCATGGGGACTCCTACGTACAGGTTCAGGGTGGTTTGCAGTGATTGATCACGGTTGAGCGGCCGTGTCTCGATCCAACGCCGGTCGCCGTTGAACGTCAACCGTGTTGGCATAAGGGCGTAGGGTGGCCCGCATGGCGAAACCAGTGGTCCCTGACGAGGCACGACGGCGCCGCCGACCGACCAAGCAGGGCACCGTCCTCACCCACGAGCTGATCGTGGAAACCGCGCTGCGGATGCTGCGCGAGCACGGCGCGCAGGGGCTGACCGCGCGCCGGCTCGGCCTGGCCCTCGGCGCCGACGCCAGCACGGTCTACCGGTACTTCCGCGGCATGGACGAGCTCACCCGGGCCATCGCCGACGAGCTGATGCACCGGGCGATGACCGGCTGGGACCCGACCGGCGACTGGCGCACCGACCTGCGCGCCCTCGGCCTCCGCGTCCACGCCGCCTACCTGGCCCACCCGCAGGCCGCGGTGCTGGCCGCCAGCCGGGTCAGCGGGCGCGAACACGAGATCGCGGCCGACGAGGCCGTCCTCGGCCTGCTGCGCGGCGCGGGGTTCGCCGATCCGGCGGCGGTGCGGATCTACCACGTGTTCATCGACCAGAGCCTGGCCTTCGCCGCGCTCGACGCCGCGTCCCTGGCCCTGCCAGAGGCGGCGCGCCGCGCCGACGAGGCGGTCTGGCAGGCCACCTACGCCCGCCTGCCCGAGCAGACCCACCCGCACATCGCCGCGACGGCGGGCCTGCTGGCGCGGCGGATGAACGCCAGCGCCTACCCGGCGGCGCTGGACCTGCTGCTGGCCGCGGCCGCCACCGAACTGGAGTCGGGGACCGTCAACGACGACGCGGGCGCGGCACGAGCGCCGGCACCTGACGACGGTACTCCGCGTACCGGTCCCCGAACTGACCGGCCATCAGCCCGTCCTCGACCGTGACCCGGTGCAGCAGCCACGGCACCGCGACCACCAGCGCCACCACCCAGGCGCCGAACCCGCCCGCGAGCGTCGCCCCGAGGACCAGTCCCAGCAGGCCCGTGTAGATCGGATGCCGGACCAGCCCGTAGGGCCCGCCCGTGCGCAGCTCGTGCCGCTCCTGGAGCAGCGGCACGCTGGCCCACATGGTGCCGAGCACCCAACGGGCCCAGAGCAGCAGCGCCGTCGAGGCGACGGCGAGCACCATCCCGACGATCGCCAACGCCGGTGTCCAGTACTGGAGATGGCGCCATGTCCCGCCGTGGTCGCCCCGGGTGGCCAGCTGGACCACGGCGACGCCGGCGATCAGCCCGACCCGTGCCGGGAGCGTCCCGCGCGCGTTGCGCATCCAGCCGCGGAAGCCGCCGTTGCTCCGGGTGCCGAAGTAGACCGCGCCGATGATCCACGCGGCGAGGAACACGTAGACGCAGACCCAGACGACGTCCTGGGAGACCGTGTGCAAGCTGCTTGTTCCGTCCATGCGCACAGCGTCCGCTGCGGTACCGACGGGCGGCCACCACCCGTGGGTGGAGGGCCGGGTGGAGTGCCGCAGCGGTGCGGGTGGAGGGCACGGGGAGCGGCGAGCGGCACAGGGCCGTCGGACGGGGCCGCCGAACGGCGCAGCCCGAGGTGCGGGGGGACCGGCGCGGAGTGATCATGGGCGCACGGAGGGCGACCGCAGTCGGAAGGGGAAGCCAGCATGGCCACGCAGGAAGCGACCGCGCCGAAGGCCCCACGCCTCCCGATACGCCTCCCACTGCGTCTCCCCGGGCGCGGCCCCGCGCTGCTGCCCGCCGACGGCGCGGACGCGGAGCGGCGGATCGCCGTGGGTGTGCTGGTCGGCGTGCTGCTCCTCGCGGCGATCGCGACGGCGGTCGCCGGGCTGCACGTCTCCCGCGCGCACGGGGTCGGCCTGCTGCCGCACGTCCTGGTCGGGGCCGTCGGGCTGCTGCTGCCGCTCTTCGCGGTCCATCTGGCGGGCGGCTCGGAGCTGCTCCCGGCCGTGTCCGCCCTGCCGGAACGCCTGCGCGACCGGCTCGCCGTCGCCGCCGGGCTGATGGCCGTCGGCATCGCGCTGGTGGACGTCGGGATGCTGCTCCTGTTCGCGCTGGACCGGTTCAACTCGGCGGCAGGAGCCTGAGCAGGGAGCGCGAGGAGGTCGAGATGAGTGGCATGAACGGCCCGCCGGGAGTCGACGTCATGCTCTGCGAGGGGTGCGGCCAGGTGACGCCGTGGACCCCGTACGGGCGCTGCTCCTGGGAGTGCTACAACCTGCCCCGGGCGACGCCCGAGGAGCAGCAGGCCGCGACGGAGGCGGCCCCGCGCGTACAGGCCTACTTCCAGGCCCTCCAGGCGGCGGCGGAGGCGCGGGCCATGAAGGACCGGGCCATGAAGGACCGGGCCGCCGGCGACCAGGCCGGGAACGAGTGGGCCCGCGACGAGTGGCCTGACCAGGCCTAGCTCGGCGGGCTCGGGCCTAGTTCGGCGACCAGCGGACCTCGAGGACGCTGTGCGCGGGGAAGGACCGCATCTCGCCCGCGTTCTCGGTCGACTCGACGTGGACCCACGGCCCGTCGAACCGGATCTGGCCCGTGACGTACTCGCGTTCCTCGGCGACGCCACGGCTCTTCAGGGCGGCTTCCGCCCGGACCGTCACACGTCCACGACCGGTGAGGTTGTTCATGGATCCAGGCTGCGGTGTGGCCCGGCCGCCCGCTACCGGAGCGCGCCCGGCCGATGCCGTCCGCGCGCGCTCCCGGTGCGTGTCAGGTCGTGACAGGTCGTTCCAGGTGGGGTCGGCTCACGCGGTGGGCGCTGTCTGCGCCGGGGTCGACAGCTTGGCCACCGCCGCCGACAGCGCCGCGACCTGCTTGGTCAGCTCCGACACCTGGCCCGCCAGGCCCGTCAACTGACTGGTCAGCTCGTCGTAGTGGTGGTCCCCGAAGGTGAAGAACGCGTTGACGGGCGTGTTCGCCGGGTGACCCTGGGCGTCCTTGCGGAACTGGTTCGGGATGGTGGTCGCCAGCAGGGTCCTGGCGACCAGCTGCGCGTCGGCTTCGGTGAGGGGCACGTCGGGCTCCTGAGGGTCGATACCGGGCCAGTAGTCGGCCACGGATGAGATGTCGTATCCGCCGAGGTCGTTGTACTGCTTGGCCACCGCCCCGGCCGGGATCGCCGGGTCGCCGTCGTACTGGGCGATCCAGTAGTGCGGCTCGGCCACGCCCTGGGCCTGGAACGCGGAGCGCACCGAGGGCCAGGTGGACGAGTTGCAGTACACGGACGGATCCACGCCCGCCGCCCGGCGGCGCTGTACCCAGCCGGGCGCCTCCTGCGGGGCGGCGTCGTACTGCTCCACGTCCAGGACGTGGCCGCCGTCGTTCTGCGAGGAGACCACGATCTCCACGATCACGGCGTGCGGGAAGGCGGCCCGCAGCTGGGGCACGTTGGCGTAGCTGCCGTCCAGGTAGCCCGCATACAGCGGTGCCCCGGCCGGAAGTGACGCCACGTCGACACTGTCGTACATCGTCCTGGTCACCGGAACAGTTTCCCGGCGAACCGTCAGCTCACAAAACCGGGCAGGTCAGGGCAGGTCAGCCCATCTCCTCCAGCGACTTGCCCTTGGTCTCCCGGATGAAGAAGTAGACGAACGGGATCGACAGCACCGCGAAGCAGGCGTAGATGACGTACGTCGCCGAGAGGTTCCAGTCCGCCATGGTCGGGAAGCTCACGGTGATGGCCCAGTTGGCGATCCACTGGGCCGAGGCGGCGACCGAGAGCGCCAGCGCGCGGATCTTGTTGGGGAACATCTCGCCGAGCAGGACCCAGACCACCACACCCCAGGAGAAGGCGAAGCAGAGCACGTAGAGGTGCGCCGCGACCAGAGCCACCGTGGCCTGGGTGTTGGCGAGATGGGCGTTGGTGCCGGTGCCGACGCGGTAGGAGAAGGCCCACGCCGCCATGCCCAGGGTGACCGCCATGCCGGCCGAGCCGGCCAGGGCCAGCGGACGCCGCCCGACGCGGTCGACCAGGACGATGGCGATGACCGTGCCGACGATGTTGACCAGCGACGTCGAGACGCTGATCAGCAGGGAGTTGCTGGCGTTGATGCCCACCGACTGCCACAGCAGCGACGAGTAGTAGAAGATCACGTTGATGCCGACGAACTGCTGGAACACCGACGCGCCGATGCCGATCCAGACGATGGCCTGCAACCCGAAGCGTCCGCCCAGCAGGTCCTTCATCCGGGGTTTGTGCTCGGTCGCCATGACGTGCTGGATCTCGGCGATCCGGGCGTCGACGTCGGTGCCGGGTGCCTCGACTTCGGCCAGGACGCTGCGGGCGCGGTCGAGGTTGTTGTTGGAGATCAGGTAGCGCGGCGACTCCGGGATGGCCAGCGACAGCAGGCCGTAGATCAGCGCCGGGATGGTCTCCGCGCCCAGCATCCACTGCCATGCCTGGATGCCCGCCAGATGGTCGTTCGGGTTGCCGCCCGCCGCCTGGTTGAGCGCGTAGTTGACCAGCTGGGAGATGAAGATGCCCAGGACGATCGCCGCCTGCTGGAACGAGGCCAGCCGTCCGCGGACCGCCGGGGGCGCGACCTCCGCGATGTAGGCCGGGGCGACCACCGAGGCGATGCCGATCGCCATGCCGCCGACCACGCGCCAGGCGCCCAGCGCCACGATGTCGGGCGGGAACATGGTCCCGACGCCGCTGGCCGCGAAGAGCACGGCGGCCAGTTGCATGACCTTGATCCGGCCGAGGTGGTCCGCCAGCCAGCCCGCGCTGACCGCGCCCACGGCCGAGCCGAGCAGCGCGACGGAGACCACCAGCGAGGTCTCGCCGCTGCCGACGCGGAAGTGGTGTTGGATGCCGGTGACCGCGCCGTTGATGACGGCGCTGTCGTAGCCGAACAGGAAGCCGCCCATCGCCGCCGCGGCGGCGATGAAGACGACGTGCCCGAGGTGGCCTTCGGCGGAGGCGGCGGATGATCGCGTGCTGGACAGAGTGGCTCCCGGAGCTGCTCGGTTGTGACGGTCCGTCGGGGCAGCCTAGGAACCGGCGTGCACGGCACCGAGCAGGCGCGGCCGGTACGCGGGCCGTCCGGCGCCGGGATCATCCGGATGGCGCAACGTTTCTGCGCGCCCCGGCAGCGCTACCCGCGTCGCAGCCGGTCCGCGACGACGGCGTCGAGCGGGCGGGCGCGCTCGGTCAGGCCGGTGCGGACGCGGGCGGCGAGGGCGTCGTCCTTGTGGTCGTCGTACTTCGCCTTGGCCCGCACCTCGTCGACGCGCAGGCGCAGGAACCGGATCGCCGAGAGCATCTTCCCGAACGGGGCCTGGCCGGGGACGATCGGCTCGTGCGCGCTGTCCGGCTGGAAGCGCGCGTACTGACGGTCCATCAGCGCGGCCTTCTCGGCGGGATCGTCGACGACGGTCGCCGTGCAGAGCAGGTGGACCGAGGCGTAGTAGCTGGTCGGGACGCCGTGCTCGGGCGCGACGTCCGCCGCGGCACGCCAGGTGCCGGGGATGAACGCGTAGTCGTCGGTGACGGCGAGCGTGACCCGGGGGTCCGCCTCGACCGCGGCCCAGAAGGGGTTGGGGCGGGCCAGGTGGAGCACGACCTCGTCGCCGCCGTCCGTCGCGGCCCCCTCGGCGAAGAGGAAGTGCGTCGGGACCAGGATCGGCGGCTCGCCGTCGGGCCCGTTGGCCGCCAACGTGCCGAAGTCGCGCGCGGCGAGCCAGGGACGCCAGGTCTTCTCGTCGGCGAGGTCCCAGGGATGGATGAGCATGGCGGTGGCCCCCAGAGGTCGTGCGCTGGCGTGTGTCGGGTTGCGGAGAGTATTGAACTAGTGCATAGTTTTCTTTGTGCTAGGAGATTATCGGATCGTCGGGCGGCGTGCCACCGAGATCGCCGCCGAGATCGAGTCGCTGGTGTCCTCGGGCGCGCTGGAGCCGGGCGCCGCGCTGCCGCCACTGCGGGATCTCGCGGGTGACCTCGGGGTCAATCCCAACACGGTCGCCGCCGCCTACCGCCTGCTGCGCGACCGGGGCGTGATCGAGACGGCCGGACGGCGCGGCAGCCGCGTCCTGCCGCGTCCCGTGCTGGCCCCGCGCGACTACGCGACGCTGGAGGTCCCGGCCGGTGTCCGCGACCTCGCCGACGGCAACCCCGACGCGCGACTGCTGCCCGATCCCGCTGCGGCGCTGGCCGCCGCCGGTCACGGTACGGACCCCGCCGCCGGACGGTACGGCGGGCCGGAGTTCGACCCGCTGCTGCTGGAGCTGGCCCGCCGTTCGTTCGCCGCCGACGGGCTCCCGACGGAAGCCCTCGGCGTCTTCTCCGGCTCGCTGGACGCCCAGGAGCGGCTCTTCCAGGCGTGGCTGCGTCCCGGCGACGCGGTCGCCGTCGAGGACCCGGGCTGGGGGAGCCTCTTCGACCTGCTCCCCGCGCTCGGTCTGCGTCCGGTCCCGATGCCCGTCGACGACGACGGGCCGACCGTCGCGGGCTTGCGCGCGGCGCTCGACGCGGGCGTCCGCGCCGTCGTGCTCACCGCGCGCGCCCAGAACCCGACCGGCGCCGCGCTCAGCGCCGAGCGCGCCGACGAGCTGCGTCCGCTGCTGGCAGAGCACCCCGAGGTGCTGCTGGTCGAGGACGATCACGGCCACGGCATCGTCGACGGCGACTACCGCACGCTGGCGGTCGACGGGCGGGGAGTCGACGGGCCGGGGCCGGACAGCCGTGGCGCGGCCGGTGGCGGGGTGCCGACGGTGCGGCACTGGGCCGTGGTCCGCTCGGCGGCCAAGTCCCTCGGGCCGGATCTGCGCGTCGCCGTGCTCACCGGCGACCCGGACACCGTGGCCCGGATCCGCGGGCGGCAGCGGCTCGGCGCGGGCTGGGTCAGCCACCTGCTCCAGCGCACCGTCGCCGCGCTCTGGCAGGCATACGACCCGGAAGCCGGCATCGCGTCCTACCGTCTGCGCCGCGACGCACTGCTCGCCGCGTTGGCGGAGCGCGGCGTCACCGCGCACGGACGCAGCGGGCTGTGCGTCTGGGTCCCGGTCCCGGACGAGACGGCGGCCGTCGCCGGTTTGCAGCAGCGCGGCTGGGCCGTGGCCCCGGGCGCGCGCTTCCGCCTGGACACCCCGCCCGGGGTCCGGATCACCGTCTCCACGCTCGACGTCGCCGACTGCCCGCGCCTCGCCGACGACGTCGCCCACGTCCTGCACCGCCGCGCCGGCCTGACGCGCGGGGTGTAGCCGTAGGGCTGCTGAGTTGCTGAACCGGGATCAGACCGGCGGCAGCATCCCGCGGCTGCGGGCCTGCTGGAGCCAGCCGGGGTACTCGCTCATCATCAGCTCGAACAGCTGCTCGTCGCCGACGTGTTGCGGGTCCTCGACGGCGAAGAAGTTGGCGTTGTCGAGGAAGCGCCCGGGCAGGTCGTCCAGCTCCTCCAGGAACCGGAAGGTGCCGGTGCCCCAGTTGTCGACCCGCGGCTGGCGCGAGCGCTTGCCGAAGAGCCCGTGCGAGGGCTGCGGCGCGACCTGGTGCTGTGCGGGCGCGTCCACCGACCGGGAGGACCGGCCGATGCCCATGAACTGCCAGAACAGCGGCTCGTAGCTGGACGCGGTCACCTGGGCGCGGGTCTGCTGCTCGCTGGTGGTGTGACCGTCCGTCAGGAACATCACGTAGACCGGCTGCCGGTCCGCGAGCGGGGTGTTGCGCAGGTCCGAGGCGCCGAAGTACTGCTCGCGGATCAGCCGGATCGCGCCCGCGTAGTCCGTGCCGCCCTCCAACGGGTACTGGCCCAGCATCCGCTGGACCCAGCCCCGGTAGGACCCGACGCTGACCGAGCCCGCGACATGGCCGCGCGAGCCGAACAGGAAGACGTCGATCTCGCTGTTGTCGTCGAAGCGCATCCCCAGCGCGAGCACCCGCTCGACCAGCGCCTGCACCTTGCCGGAGCGGTACAGCGCGTGCATCGAGCCGGAGATGTCCAGGCAGAGCGCGACGCGGGCGGTGTGCTCGCCCAGGCCGCGCTTCTCCAGGCTGACGGCGGCCTTCTTGGTGAGGTCGAGCAGTTGGTGGTCGCCCTGGTCGGCCAGGGACTTCTCCAAGGTGATGAGCTTCTGCTTCTTCAGACTGACGGCACCGCTGCCCGCTCCGCCCCCGGGGTCGCCCGGCCCGGCTGGGGCGCCCTGCTGCTGTTGGTACGGCGCGGGGGAGGGGTGCTGCTGGAACTGCGGCTGCTGGAGCGGCTGTTGCTGGTAAGGGTCCTGCGGGTAGGGCTGCTGCTGCGGGTACCCCTGCTGCTGCGGACCCGGGTCGGCCGGGCCGTAGCCGGTCTGCACGGGTGCGCCGCCGAAGACGGCGGGGCCGCTGGGGTCCGGGGCAGTCGGGTACACGGCGAACCCGGGCGTGTTGCCCTGCATCGGCGCCTGCCCCGGCACGGCGCCCTGGCCCGGACCGTAACCCGGTGCGGGGACGGGTGCGTTCGGAGCTCCGGCGCCGAAGACCGACGGTGCGGGCGGAGCCTGCTCCAGCGGCGGCAGGCTCTGCAGTCCGGGCTCGACGTGTCCGCCGCCGCCGAAGATCGCGGGCGCGGGCGGAGCGGTGCCGGGTGCGCCGAGGTTCGGGTCGGCCGCAGGCGGTGCAGGCGCGGCGGCAGGTGCCGGGTACGCCTGAGGCGGCGAAGCGACCGGAGGCGGACCGAACCCCTCCGGGGGGACGGGCGCGTGTTGCGCGGCTGCGGGAGCGGGAGCGGGAGCGGTGGGCACCGGGGCCGGGATCGGAGCCGGAGCCGCAGCAGCCGGCGCGGGTGTGGGAACCGGCGCAGCGGCAGGCATGCGCGGGTCGACCCCGTGCGGGCGCGCGGGAGCCGCCGGTGCCGGGGGCGTGGCCGGTGCCGCCGCCGGGACGGCGTGCGGGGCGGCAGGCGCGGGCTCGTCGTCGACCGAGATGCCGTAGTCCGTCGCGAGCCCGGCCAGGCCGGTGTCGTAGCCCTGGCCCACCGCGCGGAACTTCCAGGCGTCCGCGCGCCGGTAGAACTCGCCGAAGACGAACGCCGTCTCCGTCGTCGCGGAGGGGATGTCGAAGCGCAGGGCCTCGCTCCCGTCCGGGCCGAGGACGCGCAGCGCCAGGCCAGGGACCTGGCCGAAGGCGCCGCCGTCGGCGGAGGCGGCGACCACGATCCGGTCGACGCCCGGCTCGACCGAGCCGAGAGCGACCCGGATCCCGTCGCCCGCGTGCCGGACCGCGCCCGAGGGATGGTTCGGCTGGTTGTAGAAGACGAAGTCCGCGTCCGAGCGGACCTTGCCGGACGAGGCGAGCAGCAGGGCGGAGACGTCGACGTCCGGGACGCCCGCGCCCTTCGTCCAGCTGACCTCCGCCGATAGCTCCGTGGTGGGGACCGGGGCGTTCGCGCCCTTGCTCATCGCCGTCATGCGCTCATCCTGCCCGCTGCCGGGCGGACGGCAAGGGCTTTGGCGAAGGGCCGTCGCGTGCCGAGGCGCTCTTGTGACCCGACCGACCGTTCGGTAGTCTGATGGCAGAACCTGATCCCGGAGGGGCATGCAGACATGAGCGGCACCCACGCGGCACCGGCGACCGGCGGCGAGGGCACGGCCGTGCCGACCGAGCCTGCCGAGAACCCCGAGCTCGCCGCGCTCTCGGCGCACTTCGACGCGACCATCGCGCACGACCACCGCATCGAACCGCGCGACTGGATGCCGGACGGCTACCGCGCGACGCTGGTGCGCCAGATCGCCCAGCACGCCCACTCCGAGATCATCGGCATGCAGCCGGAGGGGGAGTGGATCACCAAGGCTCCCTCGCTGCGCCGCAAGGCGATCCTCTTCGCCAAGGTCCAGGACGAGGCCGGGCACGGGCTCTACCTCTACTCCGCCGCCGAGACGCTCGGCACCGACCGCGCCGAGCTGACCGAGCGGCTGCTCAACGGGCGGCAGAAGTACTCCTCGATCTTCAACTACCCGACGCTGAGCTTCGCCGACGTCGGCGTGATCGGCTGGTTCGTCGACGGCGCGGCCATCTGCAACCAGGTGCCGCTCTGCCGCTCCAGCTACGGCCCCTACGCGCGCTCGATGGTCAGGATCTGCAAGGAGGAGTCCTTCCACCAGCGCCAGGGCTACGAGCTGCTGCTGACCATGATGTCCGGCAGCCCCGCCCAGCGCGCTCAGGTGCAGGACGCGGTCGACCGCTGGTGGTGGCCCTCGCTGATGATGTTCGGCCCGCCGGACACCGACTCGCCCAACAGCGCCCAGTCCATGGCATGGCGGATCAAGCGGCACAGCAACGACGAACTGCGCCAGCGCTTCGTCGACATGACGGTCCCTCAGGCCGAAAAGCTCGGCGTCACCCTCCCCGACCCGGAGCTGCGCTGGAACGAGGAGCGCGGCGCGCACGACTTCGGCACGCCCGACTACGACGAGCTGATGCGGGTCATCAAGGGCGACGGCCCGTGCAACGAGCAGCGGATCACCCGCCGCCGTCAGGCCCACGAGGACGGCGCCTGGGTCCGCGAGGCCGCCCTCGCCCACGCGGCCAAGCAGCAGGCCCGCGCCGCAGCCGACCAGGCTGCGACCGACAAGGCTGCGACGCAGAAGGCTGCGACACATAAGGCCGCGACAGAGACGAACGAGGAAGGAACGGCCGCATGAGCAGCACCGAGTCCCCGCAGGCCCCGCGCGGGAGTTGGCCCCTGTACGAGGTCTTCGTGCGCGGCAAGCGCGGCCTCAACCACGTCCACGTCGGCTCGCTCCACGCCGCCGACGAGCGGATGGCGCTGACCAACGCCCGTGACCTCTACACCCGTCGCAACGAGGGCGTCTCGATCTGGGTGGTCCGCTCCGACGCCATCACCGCCTCCACCCCGGACGAGAAGGACCCGTTCTTCTCGCCCAGCGGCGACAAGGTCTACCGGCACCCGACCTTCTACGCCATCCCCGACGACGTCCCCCACATCTGACCCCCGCACCGCTGACCTCGCACATCACAGGAGCCCTCGCGTGACCGACGACCACGTCTACCTCTCGCTCGCCGAGGAGCACGGGGACGACACCCGCTGGGCCTTCGGCACCGGGTTCGAGGACCCGCTGCACGGCGTCGACACCACGCTGCCCGCCGGCGTGGACGCAGACGAGCTGGCTGCGCTCTGCCTGGCCCTCGCCGACGACGCGTTGGTGGCCGCCCAGCGACTGGCGCAGTGGGTCACCCTGGCACCGGAGTTGGAGGAGGAGGTCGCACTCGCCAACATCGGCCTGGACCTGCTCGGCCAGGCCCGCCTGCTCTACGCCCGCGCCGGACAGGCCGAAGGCCACGGCGAGGAGGGCAAGGGCCGCGACGAGGACGCGCTCGCCTACTTCCGCGACCCGGACGAGTTCCGCAACGTGCTGCTGGCCGAGGTCCCCAACGGCGACTTCGCGCACTGCGTGGTCAAGCTGCTGCTGCTCTCCAGCTGGCGGCTGGCCCAGCTGCAGCAGCTCACCGGCCATGCGGACCCGGTGCTCGCCGCCGTCGCCCACAAGGGAGTCAGCGAGCTGACGTACCACCGCGACCACGCCGCACAGTGGGTGGTCCGGCTCGGCGACGGCACCGAGGAGTCCACGCGCCGCACCCGCGCCGCGCTGGCCGAACTCTGGCCCTACCGCGCCGAGCTCTACGCCGCCGCGCCGGAGACGCGCGACGAGGTCGAGGCGGTCCTGGCCCAGGTCCTCGCCGCCGCGCACCTCGATGCAACAGAGCTGGACGCAGCAGAGCTCGGCGCGTCGGGCGAGGCCACCGCGCAGGCGCTGACGGGCAACGGCCGCTCCGGCGAGCACACCGAGCACCTGACCGAACTCCTCGCCGAGCTCCAGGGCGTGGCGCGGTCCGACCCGGAGGCGACGTGGTGAGCGCCACGGCCCGCCCGGCACTCGACGCCGGACTCGACGCCGCGCTCGACGACGCCCGCGCCGCCGCCGAGTCGGTGTGCGACCCCGAGCTGCCCATGCTCACCCTCGCCGACCTGGGCGTGCTGCGCGACGTCCGGATCGAGGACGACGGGGCGGTGACCGCCGTGCTGACCCCCACCTACAGCGGCTGCCCGGCACTCGCCGAGATGCGGGCCGACCTGGACGCGGCGCTGCGCTCGGCCGGTTTCTCAACTGTGCACGTGCGCACCGAACTCAGTCCGCCGTGGAGCACCGACGACATCACCGCCGAGGGCCGCCGCAAGCTCGCCGAGTCGGGCATCGCCCCGCCCGGCCGCGCGCCGCGCCGGAGCGGAGGACCGATCCCGGTGACGCTCACGCTCGGGCCCCGCACCACCCGTACGGAAGACGCCGTCCGCTGCCCGCGCTGCGGGTCGCCGGACACCGAGGAGACCAGTCGTTTTGGCGCGACCGCCTGCAAGGCGCTGCGCCGCTGCCGCGCCTGCCGCGAGCCCTTCGAGCAGGTCAAGGAGATCTAGTGCGCACCAGTTTCCACCCGCTGCGGGTCGCCGTCGTCGAGCCGCTCTGCGAGGACGCCGCGGCCGTCACCTTCGACGTCCCGGACGAGCTCGCCGAGCGGTTCGCGTTCCGCGCCGGGCAGTCGCTGACGCTGCGTCGGGTCGTCGACGGGCACGACGAGCGCCGCTCGTACTCGCTGTGCGCGCCGGAGGGCGGCCCGCTGCGGATCGGCGTCCGCGAGGTGCCCGGCGGCCTCTTCTCCTCGTGGCTGGTGCACGACCTGCGGCCGGGTGACGTGATCGAGGCGCTGCCGCCGCTCGGCAGCTTCGTGCCGGACCTCACCGTGCCGGCGCACCACGCGCTGATCGGCGCGGGCTCCGGCATCACGCCGCTGCTGGCAATCGCCGCCTCGGCGCTGGCCGACCCCAAGGCGCGCGTCACCCTGCTCTACGGCAACCGTCGCAGCGACTCGGTGATGTTCGCGGACGAGCTGGCCGACCTCAAGGACCGCTACCCGGAGCGCTTCCACCTGGTCCATGTGCTCTCCCGGGAGCCCAGGGAGAGCGAGCTGCTCAGCTGCCGCCTGGACGCCGAGCACCTGGACGCGGTGCTGCGCGCGCTGGTGGACGTCCCCGACGTCGGCCACTGGTGGCTCTGCGGCCCGCTGGGCATGACCGAGGACGCCCGCACGGTCCTCTCCGGCCTGGGCGTCCCGGCCGAGCGCGTCCACCGCGAGCTCTTCTACGCCGAGGACGAGGAGCCGCCGCCCGCGGTCAGCCACGAGGACCGCGGACCTGACGGCCCCTCGGCCGAGCTGGAGCTCACCCTGGACGGCCGCGTCTCCACCCTGCGGATGCCCGTGGGCGAGACCGTGCTCGACGCCGCCCAGCGGGCCCGGCCGGACCTGCCGTTCGCCTGCAAGGGCGGCGTCTGCGGCACCTGCCGCGCGCTCGTCGTCTCCGGCGAGGTGCGGATGCGCCGCAACTTCGCCTTGGAGGACGCCGAGCTGACGGCCGGTTATGTGCTGACCTGCCAGTCCGAGCCGGTCAGCGAGCGGGTCGTACTGGACTTCGACTCGTAGGCCCGTAGGCCCGTGGGCCCGCCGGTCGGCGAGCGCTCCGCGTCAGCCGCTCTTGCGGCGGAACGAGCGCTGGCCGCCCGACTTGCCGTGGGTGCCGTGGATCTTCGACGGGTCCTGCCCGTGCGCGCCGGCCACGTCCGCCTTGGGGTCGCGACGGCGGGCCAGCGCCTCTCGGAACTTCCGCTTGACGTCGTCCTCGGACTCCTCGGGGCCTGCGGAGTCGGCCGGGCCGGGATGTGCGTCGTCCGCCATGGGATGCCTCCAGGTGCGCGTGCGTGGAACCACGGTGGTGTCCGTGTACGGGCAGTCTTCCACGGCGTGACCTTCGGCGGTGACTGGTTTTCGCGCGGATCACCCGGTCCGACGGAGCACGCCCGGCCGCCGCACGACAACACGCGCGACGCCACGCACGACGGCACGCACGACGCCACGCATGACCTTCCGCCGCGACCCGCGCATATCACGGATCACGGAGGACCCCGCATGTAGGCTGGGGCCCGCAGCACGCGGGCCCCACGCTGCAGGTTCCCGGGCCCGCCCGGTTCTCCGAGGGAAACGGCCCTGATGGATCTCGCGTACATCCCCAGCCCGTCGCAGGGCGTCTGGCACCTCGGCCCCGTGCCGATCCGCGCGTACGCGCTGTGCATCCTGGCCGGTATCGCGGCGGCGCTCTGGCTGACCCGCAAGCGCTGGATCAAGCTCGGTGGCAACCCCGAGGACATCTTCGACGTCGCGCTGTGGGCGGTCCCGTTCGGCATCGTCGGTGGTCGGCTCTACCACGTGATCACCGACCCCGAGCTCTACTTCAAGGCGGGCGAGCAGCCGATCCGCGCCCTCTACATCTGGGACGGCGGGCTCGGCATCTGGGGCGCGGTCGCACTCGGCGCGGTGGGCGCCTGGATCGGCTGCCGCCGCAAGGGCATCCCGCTCTCCGGCTTCGCGGACGCGCTCGCGCCCGGTCTGATCCTGGCCCAGGCGATCGGCCGCTGGGGCAACTGGTTCAACCAGGAGCTCTACGGCGACCCGACCAAGCTGCCCTGGGGCCTTCAGATCAACAAGGTCAACCCCGACGGCAGCGTCGTCCACGGCGTCTTCCAGCCGACCTTCCTCTACGAGTCGCTCTGGGACTTGGCCATCGTCTTCGTGCTGCTCTACGCGGACCGCCGCTGGAGCCTGCACAACGGCCGTCTCTTCGCGCTCTACGTCGCCTGCTACACGGCGGGCCGCGGCTGGATCGAGGCGCTGCGCAGCGACCACGCCAACCGGATCCTCGGCCTGCGCGTCAACGACTGGACCTCGCTGCTGCTCTTCCTGGCGGCCGTCGGCTTCGTCGTCGCCACCCGCAACCGGCCGGTGCCGGAGAACCCGATCGGCGCCTCGCGGCTGCCGGCGGAGCCGATCACCGCGGCTGACGCCGAGGCCGGTGCGGCGAACGCGGACGGCGCGGAACCCGCTGAGGGTGAGGTCGGCGCGACCCGCGAACCCGCCGGAGCGACCCGGGTGTCCGGCGACGCGGGCGATCCGAAGCAGCCCGCCTGAGCCCGTCCTGGTCCGTGCCTGAATCCGTCTGATCTTCACGCCCCGTCCACCGGGCCGTAGGGCCGTCCGCGTAGGTAGCATGCGCACAGGACCGACACAGCGATCGGGACCGCGGACTGCGCCGGGTGGTTCGGGGTTCCGGCGAGGGGGCTTCGAACGTGGATACGGGCACGGTGCTGTCGGTGGTGTTCGCGGTGTGTGCCGCCGTGAGCAACGCCCTGGGGACCGTGCTGCAACGTCGCGCCGCGCTCGTCGTGCCCGCCTCCAAGGGCTTCCGGCTCGGGCTGATGTGGGACCTGCTGCGCACGCCCGTCTGGCTCTTCGGCATCCTCGGCGTGATCTTCGCCGCGGTCTTCCAGGGCCTGGCCCTGACGTTGGGACCGCTGGCCGTGGTCCAGCCGATCTTCGTCCTGGAACTGCCCGCCGCGCTGCTGATCGCCAGCCTGGTCTTCCATCGGAGGATGCCCACGCTCGGCTGGATCTGGGTGGCCTGCCTGGTGGTCGGCCTCGGCACCGCACTGGCCGCGGCCGCGCCGAGCGGTGGCAGCCCGCAGCCGGGCGTCGGGCTCTGGGTCTTCGCGCTCGCGTCCTGCGGCGGCGCGATGATCATGCTCTGCCTGATCGCGCTGCGCCACTCCTTCGGCGGTGTCCGGGCCGTCTGCCTGGGGCTGGCCGCCGCGATCGGCTACGCGCTCACCGCCGCGTTGATGAAGTCCGCCACCGACACCCTGGACCACCAGGGCGTCGGGGCGTTCTTCAGCGCCTGGCAGACCTACGGCTTCGCGGCCGTCGGCGTCTGCTCGCTCTTCGTCCTGGAGAACGCGATGCAGGCCGGCCCGCTGGTCGCCTCGCAGCCCGCGCTGACCCTCGGCGACGCCCTGATCAGCCTCTCGCTCGGGGTCACCCTCTACGACGAGTCGGTCCGCACCGGCTGGTGGCTGGTCCCCGCGATCTTCGGCGTCGGTCTGGTGGCAGTCGGCGCGTTCGGGCTCTCCCGCCTCCAGATGATGCCGCAGGAGGGCGAGCGCTCCGGCGCCAAGCCGTCCGGGACGGCGCCCCACTCCGACGGTGATCCCGACGGTGATCCCGACGGCGACCCTGCCCCGGATGTCCAGCACGATCCCCAGCCCGATCCCGACCCCGCGCCTGCGGGCGGTGGCGACGTACATCCTCGGGAGTAGGCGACCCGCCCGGGAACGCATCCGCCGTCCGAGGCGGCGGCGTGGCCGGGGCGAGCAGGATCGGGGGCATGGAGACAGCCATCGCCCTGGAACGGGCGACCAAGCGCTTCGGCGAGCTGACCGCCGTCGACGCCCTCACCCTGGAGGTCCCGCGCGGCGCGACCGTCGCGCTGCTCGGGGCGAACGGAGCCGGCAAGAGCACCACCGTCGGCCTGCTGATGGGCCTGCACGCGCCCGACGCCGGACGCGTCACCGTCGCCGGACTCGCACCCCGGACCGCCGTCGTCCAGGGCCGCATCGCCGCGATGCTCCAGGACTGCGGCCTGATGCCGGGCGTCACCGCCGCCGAGGTGGTGGCCCTGGGCCGCCGGATGTACCCCGCCCCGCTGCACGTCGAGGAGGCGCTGGAGCTGGCCGGACTGCGCGAGTTGGCGCACCGGCGGGTCGACCGGATGTCCGGCGGCCAGGCGCAGCGGCTCAAGTTCGCGCTGGTGGCCGTCGCCGGTGCGGACACCATGCTGCTGGACGAGCCCACCCGGGCCCTGGACGTCCAGGGCCGCCGCGAGTTCTGGGCCGCGATGCGCACCTGCGCCGCGTCGGGCCGGACCATCCTCTTCGCCACCCACTACCTCGACGAGGTCGAGGAGAACGCCGACCGCGTGGTGGTCATGGCACGCGGCCGGATCGTCGCCGACGGCACGCCCGCGCAGATCCGCGAGGCGGGCGGGCAGTCTGTCGTCCGCTTCCGGATCCCGGCCACGGAGCTTGCTCAACTGCCCGAGCTGCCCGGCCGGTTGACCGTCGAGCACGGCTGGGCCACCGTCCGCACCGCCGACCCGGACACCGTGGTCCGGCTCGTGGCCCGCGGCGACGCCGCGTGGAGCGACCTGCGCGTCGCCCCGCCCAGCCTGGACGACTCGTTCCTGGCGCTCACCGGACCGACAGGCCCTGCCCTGTTCGAGGAGGCACGAGCCTGATGACGCTGCACCTGTTCCGCCTCGAATGCCTGCGGATGCTCCGCGACCCGCGCTACCTCGCGCTGGCCGTCGTCGCACCGATCGGCTTCTACCTGCTCTTCGCCTCGCTCTTCGGCGGCAAGCCCACCCAGCCCGGCCAACTGCAGGGAACCGTCGAGATCATGGTGGCCATGGCCGCCTACGGCGCGATCTGGGGCGCCCTGTCGGCGACCGGTCCACGGATCGCGCACGAGCGCAGCAGCGGCTGGCTGGAGCAACTGCGCGCCATGCCGGTCACCGGACGGCAGTTGCTCACCGCGAAGATCGCCGCCGGACTGGCTGTGGCGCTGCCCGCGCTGGTGCTGGTCTGCGTCACCGCCGTCGCCGTCAAGGGTGTGCGGCTGGACGCGTGGCAGTGGTGCGCGCTGATCCCGGCGATGTGGCTGGGCAGCCTGCCGTTCGCACTGATGGGTGTGGCGCTCGGCTTCGCGGTCGGCCCGGAGGCGGCGTTCCCGCTCAGCTACGCCCTCTACATGGCCGGTTCGGCGCTCGGCGGCCTCTGGGTCCCGCCCGCGCAGCTCTCCGCGGGACTGCGCGACGTGGCCCACGCGTTGCCCACCAACCGCCTTGCCGACCTCGGTTGGCAGATCGCCGGAGGCCACGCCCCGACCGTGGCTGACGTGGCGATCCTCGCCGCCTGGTCGGTCGGCTTCGCGGGGCTCGCCGTCCTCGCCTACCGCCCCGGAGGCCGCCGCGCCGGGGCCGACGGGACGTCTCCCGTCTCCGCCTGATGAACGCCTACGCTGCCACCGTGGTGCAGCCCCGGAACCGAGCCGTCCCGGCCCTCGACCTCGCCGTCGTGGGCTCGGTGACCCTCTTCGCCTGCTTCGGCGTCTGGACCGAGCAGCACTACGGTCCGCACCCGCAACCCTGGCCGCCCGGCGCCTACCTGCTGACCGTGGCGGCGGCGCTGCCGCTGCTGCTGCGCCGCACCCGGCCGGTCCTGGCGTCCGCGCTCTGCCTGGCCTGCATCGCCGCGTACCACTTCGCGGGGTACCCGGGACTGGCCCCCGCCGTGCTGGTCTTCCTGGTCTGCGCCGGGCTGCCGATGTACGCCGCGCGCTACGGGCTCGCCCTGGGCCTGCTCGCGGCGCTGCTGGTCTGGCTGATCCCGACGCTGCCGCCGCACCGGGTCGCCTGGTACGGCCTGGACGTCTCCATGCCCGCCGTCGCCTACGCGGCGAGCGCCATCGTCGGCCACTTCGCCCGGCGACGGCAGCTGGAGCACGAGGCGAGGGTGCGTCAGGAGGCCGCGGCCGCCGAGGAGCGCACCGGCCGACGCCTCGCCGAGGAACGGCTACGGATCGCCCGCGAGCTGCACGACGTCCTCGCCCACACCATCGCCGTGGTCGCCATCCAGAGCAGTGTCGCCATCGACGCCCTGGACGCGGACGAGTCCCCGGCCGCGCGCGAGGCGATGCTCCAGGTCCGCGGCGCGGCCCGGCAGGCGATGCCAGAACTGCGCGCCGCGCTGGACATGCTGAGAGGCGGCGACACGGTGCGTGGCTCCTTTGGAGAGTCCCCCGACTCCAGTGGGTCCGCCGAGTCCGGCGCGCTGCCCGACGCCCGCCCGCAGCCGGGCCTCGCCGACCTGCCGGACCTGGTCCGGCAGTTGCGCGAGAGCGGCCTGGAGGTCGAGTTGGACACCGATGGGCTGGACACCGGTGCCCCGGGCTCCGCCGCCGACCTGCCGCCGCTGCTGCAACTGACGGCGTACCGGATCGTCCAGGAGGCGCTGACCAACACCCTCCGCCACGCCCACGCCTCCCGCGCCACCGTCGTCCTGCGCCGCCGGGACGGTTGGCTGCTGGTCGAGGTGACCGACGATGGCCAAGGGCCCGTCGCCGAACAACAGGCCCTCGGCTTCGGCCTGTTGGGCATGCGCGAGCGCGCCGAGGCGCTCGGCGGACGGGTCGAGACGGGACCGCGCCCGGAGCGGTCCGGCTTTCTGGTCCGTGCCGAACTACCGTGGGAGACGGGGTAATCCATGGACGTGCGACCCATCCGGGTGCTGATCGCGGACGACCAGGCCCTGGTCCGGGCGGGTTTCCATGCGCTGCTCGCCCGCGCCGACGACATCGAGGTGGTGGGCGAGGCGGCCGACGGCCTCGACGCCGTCGCGCAGGCGGCCCGGCTGCGCCCGGACGTGGTGCTGATGGACGTCCGGATGCCGCACCAGGACGGCATCGCCGCCACCGCGCGGATCGTCGCCGACCCCGCGTTGGCCGACACCAAGGTGGTCGTGGTGACCACCTTCGAGCTGGACGAGTACATCCACCGCGCGCTGCGCGCCGGGGCCAGCGGCTTCCTGCTCAAGGACCTCGACGGCGACGAGCTGCGCCGCGCGGTCCGGGTCGTCGCGGCGGGCGAGGCGCTGCTCGCGCCCTCCGTCACCCGCCGCCTGATCGGCGCGTTCACCCGACGCGGCGGGGGCGCGCTGCCCCCGGAACTGGCCCGGGGATCAGCCGTGTTGACGGACCGTGAGCGCGAGGTCGTCGCCCTGGTCGGCCGTGGGCTGAGCAACGAGGAGATCGCCGCCGAACTCGTCATCTCCCCGGCCACCGCAAAGACCCACGTCTCCCACGCGATGACCAAGCTCGCCGCCCGCGACCGGGCCCAACTCGTCGTCTTCGCCTACGAGACCGGACTGGTATGAAGGGGGGCCGAGGGACCGATCGATCCGAGGAGCCGTATGCACGACCGCACCGTCCACGCCAGCTCTTTCGGCGCGGCTGCCGCCGCCTACGAGCGCGGCCGTCCCGACTACCCCGGAGCCGCCCTGGACTGGCTGCTCCAGGCGGGTGCGGGTGCGGGGGCGGGTGCGGGGTCCGGAGCCGCTGCCGCTCCGCGTGAGGTCGTGGACCTCGGTGCCGGGACCGGCAAGCTGACCCGGTCGCTCTGCGCCCGCGGCCTCGCCGTGACCGCCGTGGAGCCGTCGGAGGGCATGCGCGAGCAGCTGACGTCGGCGGTGCCGGAGGCCACGGTGCTGGCCGGCTCCGGCGAGTCGATGCCCCTGCCTCGCGGCGCCGCCGACGTCGTGCTCGCCGCGCAGTCCTGGCACTGGGTCGACACCGCCGTCGCCGTCCCCGAGGTGGCGCGGGTGCTGCGGCCCGGCGGGACGCTCGGCCTGGTCTGGAACATCCGGGACGAGCGCGAGGACTGGGTCGCCGCCCTCGGTCGCCTGCTCCATCCGGAGGGCACGCCGGTCACCGGCGGCGTCGGCGTCGAGGGCCTGGCCGACCACCCCGAGCTGTTCGAGCCGGTCGAGCGTTTCGACGTGCCCTGGACCCACACCCTGACCGCCGTCCAGCTCGTCGACATGGTCGCGTCGCGCAGCTATGTGATCACCCTGCCCGAGGCCGAGCGCGAGGCGCTGCTCGCCGAGGTCCGCGACCTGACGGAGCGTCACCCCGCCCTGGCGGGTCGGACGCAGCTGCAGCTCCCGTACGTGACGGAGTGCTACCGGGCCCGCGCGAGGACCTGACCGGCGGGAGCGCTGGCTCCGGGGTGTCCCTGCAGGTAACGGTCGATCGCGACCGCCGCCGCGCGGCCCGCCCGGTTGGCGCCGATCGTCGACGCCGACGGACCGTAGCCGACCAGGTGCACCCGCGGGTCGGCGGCGGCCTGCGTCCCCGCCATCCGGATGCCGCCGCCGGGCTCGCGGAGCCCCAACGGCGTCAGATGCCCGACGGCGGCACGGAATCCGGTGGCCCAGACGATCGCGTCCACCGCCTCCTCGTGCCCGTCGGCCCAGGCCACGCCGTGCTCGGTGATCCGGTCGAACATGGGGAGCCGGTTCAGCGCGCCCAGCTCGCGAGCCCGCAGCAGTGCGGGGGAGGGCGCCAGGCCCGTCACCGAGACCACGCTGCTCGGCGGGAGTCCGGCGCGGACCCGCTGCTCCACCATGGCCACGGCCGCCCGTCCGAGCTCCGGCGCGAACCGCTCCTCGCGGAAGACCGGCGGCCTGCGGGTGACCCAGAGCGTCTCGGCCACGGCCGCGGTCTCCGCCAGGATCTGGATCGCCGACGCGCCGCCGCCGACCACCACGACCCGCTTGCCCGCGAACTCCTCCGGTCCCCGGTAGGCGGCGCTGTGCAGCATCCGGCCCCGGAACCGCTCGGCGCCGGAGTAGCGGGGGACGAACGGCCGCGTCCAGGTGCCGGTGGCGTTGACGACGGTCCGGGTGAGCAACTGGCTCCCGTCGTGGGCGCTGACGAGCAGGCGTCCGGAGCCGTCGTCGGCCTCCTCCACCGACGAGACCCGGACCGGGCGCAGTACCGGAAGCTCGTTCTCCCGCTCGTACGCCGCGAAGTAGTCCGGCAGCACGTCGCGTGCGGACTGCTCCGGCGTGAAGTCGGGCAGCGGCGCGTACGGGAGCTCGTGGAAGCCGTGCACCATCGCCATGGTGAGCGTCGGCGGCCGGTGCTGCCACGCGCCGCCCGGCCCGGCGTCCGCGTCGAGCACCACGAAGTCCCGGTGCGGGACCAGCCCGCGCCGACGCAGGTGGTACGCGGTCGACAGGCCCGCCTGTCCCGCGCCGATCACGACTGTTTCGAGTTCAACACTCACGTTCGTGAAACATCGGAGCGGGCGCAACGCTTCCCGGGCTTGCCGGGCTTCCCTCGCCGTGACCCTGCGTCGCTGACCGGCGAAAGGCCGCGGGCATGAGAGCGTGACCGTCGGAGCAAAAGATCATAAAACGGAAGGAACCGGGATGAGCCAAGGCAGCGCCGAGCGAGTGCCGGACTACATCGTCGTCGGGGTCGACGGCTCGGCCCACGCGGCCGAGGCGCTGCGCGTGGCGATCCGGCAGGCGGAGCTGACCGGCAGCCTCGTCCACGCCGTGCTGGCCTGGGAGTGGCCGAGCATCTTCTCGGTGCCCGAGCCGCCGCCCGGGCAGGCGGGCCTCACCTTCGAGGAGCAGGCGGTGCGCCGTCTCGCCCAGGCGGTCGAGGAGGTGGCCGGTCCCGGTCCGCACCCGATCGTCAGGCAGCGGGTCATCCAGGGCTCACCGACCCAGGCGCTGCTGGACGTCGCCGACGGCGCCGCGCTGCTCGTGGTCGGCAGTCGCGGCTACGGCGGATTCAAGGGCATCATGCTGGGCTCGGTCAGTCTGCACCTGGCCCAGTACGCGCGCTGCTCGGTGCTCATCGTGCGGGAGCGGGAAGAGAACTGAGTGTTCGTCAGGCCTGGCCGGTCTCGAAGCGCTTGACCTTGCCGTCGACGACCTCGAACCGCCAGACCGTGTTCATCTCGCCCCAGGTGTCGTTCCGGAACCGGGCCACCAGCCTGCGCCCGCCGTCCGACTCCCTCTGCACGTCCATCCGGCCGCCCGAGGAGAAGATCTCCCGGTCGATCCACTCGTTCAGGTCGCGGTCCGAACCGTCGTCCGCCATGGTCGCGTCGGCGGTCAGCAGCTCGACGAAGGCGTCACGGTCGTGCCCGTTGATCGCCGTCACCAGCCGGCGGACGACGGGGTCGGAGAGCTTGTCGATGGCGATGGTCATGGCGGCCTCTCTGGCGGTTCGGGGTTCGGGTTCGTGGTTCGCGGTTCGGTACGGGTGCTCCGTCGTCCCTCCCCGCGTACCAGCGAACACCCGCGCCCGCGCGGGCGCGCGCAGAGACCCGCCGTTCAGGCGGCGACCAGGTGACGCTCAGGCCGTCCGCCGGACGTCCTCGTCGGGCTGCTCGCCCACGTATCGGAGTGCCTCCTCGACGATGTCGTTCAGCCCGCCCTGGTGCGCGCCGCGCCAGTACGCCCGCCCGCAGGCGGTGCACAGGGCGAAGGTGTCGTAGCTGCGCTCGGTCCCCTCCCGCAGCTGCGGCCGGACCTCCTCCAGCGTCGCCGGGCGGAGCTCTCCGTTGCAGGCCGTGCACCGGGTCCACGGTGCCAGCGGCGGCCGGAACCGCTCCAGCACGTCGGTCAGCTGCTCCTCCGGACGGTGGCTGTACACGTACGCGCCCGCCCACAGCTCGCGTCGGTGCAGCAGCCCGCGGTCCCGGGACAGCATCACCCGCTGCTCCCGCGCCGACTGCGCGGCCAGCGCCGCGTCGCCGATGTCGAGTCGCTCGTACGCCGCGTCCACGCCCAGCAGCCGCAACCGGCGTGCCAGCGTCCCCAGATGCACGTCGAGCAGGAGGCGCGCCGGTCCCGGCAGCGCCTGCGGGCGCGTCACGGCGTCGACCTGGATCCGGTCCCCGGCCCCGGGCACGTACGCGGTCGTGGTCTCCCGCCCGTCCAGCAGCAGCCGGCCCACCTCGGTCAGCGGCACGCCGAGCGACTCGACCACGTGCCCGAGCGTGGACGTGCCGTCGGTGCGCACCCGGGCCCCGTCGGTGCTGCGCCGGGGCGCGGAGACGAAGAGGTGCAGCTCGGGCGCGAAACTGATGATGATCTCCGGTCCGTCCACGCGGCCAGCATGGCACCGCGACGACGGGCGCGGCCAGCACTTTTGCCGCCTACGTGGTTGCCGCGCTACCCGAGCTCGTCGGCTCCGCCAGTCAGGTCGGCTCCGTCCGTCACGCTGGCCTGGTCGGCCTTCTCGTTCATCTCGAACCAGATCGACTTGCCCTCGCCGAGCGGACGGGCACCCCAGCCGTCCGCGAGCAGGTCGAGCAGCACCAGGCCGCGTCCCGAGGAGGCCATCTCGCCCGGCGAACGCCGCAGCGGCAGTTCGTCGCTGCCGTCCGACACCTCGACGCGCAGCCGCCGTTCGCCCGCGGGCCCGGTCAACTCGGCCGTCAGCGCCGCCTCCTGATCGGTGTGCAGCAGCACGTTGGCGAGCAGCTCGGAGACCAGCAGCACGGCCGCGTCCACCCCGTCCGGCTCGTGCCAGTCGTGCAGGATGCCGCGCAACTCCCGGCGCGCGCCCGCGAGCCGCTCGGGCCGGCCCTGGGCGACGGTCAGCATCAGCCGACGGCCGGTCGGCTTCGGCGCGCCGACGCGTTCGTCGCGGCGCAGGAGCAGCAGCGCGATGTCGTCCTCGCGCCGGTCCGCAAGCTGACCCGGGCCGCGGTGCGAGGCGGGTCCGTGGACCGCCTGCATCAGCGCGTCGGCGATCCCCTCCAGGTCGTCCACCGGTCCCGGCTCGATCACATCCCTGACCCGGACCCAGCCGGTGTACCAGTCGTGCCCGCCGGTCTCGATCAGGCCGTCGGTGCAGGCCATGAACACCTCGCCGACCTGCAGTTCCATCTCGGTGACCGGATAGCTCTCATCGTCCGGCATCAGCCCGAGCGGCAGCCCGCCGTCGACGTGCCGGATCATCGCGCTGCCGTCCGGCGACCGCAGCACCGGGTGGGGGTGTCCCGCGCGGGCGATGGCCAGCCTGCCGGTCGCCGGTTCGGCCTCGATGTAGATGCAGGTGGCGAACCGGTCCTCGTCGACGCTGGCCAGGAACCGCGAGGCACGCGACAGCACCGCGTCCGGCCGGTGCCCTTCGACCGCGTACGCGTGCACCGCCGTCCGCAGCCGCGACATCACCCCGGCGGCGTGCACGTCGTGCCCCTGCACGTCCCCGATGACCAGCGCGACCCGCCCGCCCGGCAGGTCGATCACGTCGTACCAGTCGCCGCCGACCAGCAGCCCGCCGCCGGTGGGCACGTACCGCGCGGCGACCGTCAGCCCGTCGAGCTGACGCGCCGAGTCGCCCATCGAGCGCCGCAGACCCCGGGAGAGCGCCCGCTCGGCCTCGTTGGTGTGCGCCCGCTCCAGCGCCTGCGACAGCATCCGCGCGACGGTCGACAGCACGGCCCGCTCGTCCGGCGTGAAGGCGACGGGCGTGGCGAACGCCGCCAGCCACGCGCCGGTGGTCCGACCCGCCGTCACCAGCGGCAGGAACGCCCACGACCTGCGGTGGAACCCCTGCGCCAGCGGCCAGGTCGCCGGGAACCGGCGGGCGTACTCCTCCGGCGTGGAGAGGTAGATCGGCCGCCCGGTGCGCACCACCTGCGCCGCGGGGTACTCGGTGTCCAGCGGCATCTGGAACGGGGTGGCCTGCTCGGTCGAGTGCCCGTGCTGTCCCACCACGGTCAGCAGCGTGCCGCGCACGCCGAACACCGCCTGCCCGTCCGGCGAGAAGCCCGGCATCGCGAGCGTGGCGGCGACCCGGAGCACCTCGCTGGTCGTACTCGCCTCGGCCAGCGCCCGGCCCGCGTCGAGGAGGAACGCCTCCCGGGAGCGCCGCAGGTCCGTCTCCGGCAGCCGCGCCCGGACGCCGGTGGCCGAGCGGGCGGACCGCGCGGACCGGGAGGACTGGGCGAGGGGGCCCGACGTCGGTCGGGATCCCGGCCTCAGGGTTTCCGGCGCTCCTGGCGCTCCTGAAGCCTTCGGCGTCTCCGGCGTTTCTTGGGGTGCGTCGCTCGCCGGCGGCGGTGTGTCGGCCGGGCGCGGGAGCGCGTTGAGCGCCTCGATCTGGGCCTGCCCCGCCTCGTCCGCGTGGACGGGTTCGGGCGACCCCGGCAGCACCGGGGGACGCGGCTGCGCGTCGACCGCCGTGCCCTGCAGCGAGAACCGGCTTCCCGGAGGTCCGGGGGATATCTGCACCATGATCGTGCGCAGCAGGCGTCCGTCCGGGGTCAGCACCCGGACCCGTGCGCCCGTCGGCCGCTGCTCCGTGAGTACCAGCCGCGAGGTCGCGCTCAGCTGGGCCATGTCCTCGCCGTGCAGCCGGGATCGGACGGACGCCGCCGTCAACTCCCCGCCGTCGTCGGCGAGCCCGAGCAGGTCCCGGGTACGGGCGTCCGCTTCGAGGACGCCGTCGGCCGTGCTCCAACGCCAGACACCGATCCCGACGGCGTCGAGCACCGCCGAGGCCTGAAGCGCGACCGATTCCCCGACGGAATCGCTGACCATCGACCGGCCCTTTCGGCTGCGGATCTTGCGTCTTTCCGATCACCTTACGACCCGGTAGCCCTGGTAGGCGCGGCGGAAAGGGCGTGGCCCGTCGTCGGGCGCGGAGATTTTGCCTCAGAGGCAAGAAACTTGCCCGGCGGGCGAAGGGGGTGTGCACTGAGTGCATGGACGCAGGAGCCATGCACCACCAGGAAGAGCCGGGCACTCCCCGTGAGCGCAAGCTCGATGAGGAACTCCCCGGCCTCGGCGCGCGGTTGCGTGAGCGCCGACTGAGCAGCGGCCTCACACTCGAGGCGGCCGCCGCCCGGATCGGCCTCTCACCCGCGCACCTGTCGCGGCTGGAGACTGCCAAGCGCCAGCCCTCACTCCCCGTACTGCTGGGCCTCTCTCGAGCTTACGCCGTCCCGCTGGACGTCCTGCTCGGGGAGACCCCGACAGCCCCCACCACCGTCGTGCGCGGCGCCACCGCCGAGCCCTCGAAGGCGGGCGGCTGGACCTACCGCCCCGCCGGAGCCCCCGGCCGCGCCATGCAGGCGCTGCGCGTGCACGTCCCGCAAGGCACGCAGGAGGCGGTCGTCCGGGTCCATCCGGGGGAGGAGTGGGTCTTCGTGCTCAGCGGACGCCTGGTGCTGAACCTGGACCGGGAGGAGCACCTGCTCGACCCCGGTGACTCCGCCCACTTCGACTCGATGCGCCCACACCGTCTGTCCGCCGACTCGGCGGCCGGAGTCGACCTGCTCTTCCTGCACACGCTGCTGCAGAGCCCTACGTCGGAGTTGTGCCTTGGCTGACCACTCGCCCCACGCCGCCCCCGTCCCCGCCACCCCGGTTCCGCTGTCCGTCGAGGACGGCAGCACCCACACCGAGCGCCGGGTCAATGTCCGGGTCTTCATCTACGTCATCGGCCTGCACGTCTTCGCGGGCCTGGCCATGCTGCTCTTCTTCGCGGGCCAGCACCGGTCCTGATCGTCCGTCGGAATTCCAGGTAATCGAACAGAATGACTAACTCGTTCGTGTTCGGAATATAGTCCTTGTGGGCCATGGTCGTGGGTGGGGTTGTGGCTTGATAATTGTTCTATGGACGCCTCGATCTTCGGGGGCGGGTGTGATGACGGTGATGGCGTCCATGGGTGGGGTGTTTCCCCGGAGTCCCAGGGTTCGTCTTCTGGTTCGGATCCCCGGCTCCCTTCAATTCCCCCTTCTGTTCCTTCTCCTTCGCCTGCTGGTGATGACTGGCTGGGTCTGCCGCGTGATGCGGCGGGTTCCCGCTTCGTGGCGGGGACGCCGGTCTCGTCGCGTCAGGCGCGGTTCGTGGATCCGTTGCGGACTCTTCCCGGGTGCGCGCGTGAGCTGTTGACCGCCCTGGACGACGAGGGTGATGGCGCGTTGTTGGACGCGGGTGTGGGTTACCTCGCGGAGCAGTTCCTGGCTCTTGAGCGGTTGTCGGAGATGTTGGATGCGCAGAAGTTGCGTCGTCTGGCGGTGTTCGACCGCGTGGGCGGCGCTACCGCGGTCCGCTGCCGCTCCACGAAGGGCTTCCTGCGCACGCACGCGCAGATGGGCCAGGGTCACGCGAACCGCCTGGTGAACCTCGCGCGGGATCTGGACAAGCTCCCGACGATTCGTCAGGCCCAGGCCGACGGCAGCCTGTCGACGGACCAGGTGGAGATCCTGGCGAAGGAGCTCGCCCCGATCGAGGACACCGCCGCGCGTCATGCGGCGGAGGTGTTGATGGTCGAGCAGACCCCGAAGCTCCACCTCGCGCATGTCCGTCAGGCCGCGAAGCAGATCCACGCCCACCTCGTCCCCGAGCAGGACGCCGACGCGACGGCGGTTCCGGCGGTGTTCCAGTCCTGGGTCAAGCTCTCCGCGACCGGCACGAGTGATCGGCCGTTCTGGGTCCTGTCCGGTGAACTGTCCCCGGTGGCGGGGGAGAAGCTCCGGGTCGCCCTGGAGGCGGCGATGGGCACCCCGGTCGAGGGTGAGACCCGCACCCACTCCGAGCGCATGGGTGACGCGATGGAGAGTGTCGCGGATCTGGCGCTGGGCTCGGACAGGCTGCCGACGACGGGTGGGCAGCGTCCGCACCTGACCCTGATCGCCGACCTCGACGCCCTGCGCACCACCTGCCCCACCCACCCGGTCCTTGCGAGCGACGACGGCGACGAGCTCTCCGGGCTGCTCCGGCCGAAGGCGGCGGCGACAACGACCCGGGGCTACCAGCTCCCCGCCTGGCAGGCGCGGAAGGAGGCGTGTGACTGCCAGCTCCGCGTCATCCTCGCCCGAGGGCAGGACAAGCCGGTCTCCATCGGCCGCGCGACCCGCACCGTCCCCGCCCATCTGCGGGACGCGGTCGTCGCCCGGGACCGGCACTGCGTCTGGCCCGGCTGCGACCGGCCACCCACCTGGTGCGAAGCCCACCACGTGACCCACTGGGCCGACGGCGGCGAAACCAGTCTCGACAACCTCGCCCTGCTCTGCAACGAGCACCACACCGATCTCCACCAGACCGGCTGGGAACTCGAAATCAGGAACGGCCGACCCCACGCCGTCCCACCACCGGACACCCCACCCCCACCCAACACCCGCTACCCCCACCACAACTAGATGAGGCAGCGATTCGGGCCAGGGCGCGGTTGGTCAGCGTCGGTCGAGTGCGTGGGTGAGTTCGTCGGCGGTTTCGCGCACCCGCTCGGAGTAGGTGGCGGCGTCCGGCTCGGCGACCCAACGTCCGAACGCAGTCCGGAAGATGGCGACGCCGACGCTCGCCAGCAGGTTTGCCTCCGACTCGGTGGCCCCGCGCTGGCGAAGGGCCGCGTCCAGGGCGTCGGAGACGGCGGCGAACTTGGTGCGGCCGCGCTCCTGGAGTTCGGTGCTGCCCTCGACGATCGCCTGTCGTTGTGCGGCGTGCGGGGCGACCCGGGTCGCCAGCATGTCGCCGACCTGCTCGAGCGCGCTGAGGAGGGCTTCGAAAGGCGTGAGCTGCGCGTCGGCCTTGCGCAGGGCGTCGGCGAGAGCGGCCGGGAGCTGGTCCGAGCCGGCGAAGAGCACGTCGCGCTTGTCGGCGAAGTAGCGGGAGAACGTGCGTCGCGTCAGCCCGGCGCGCTCGGTGATCTGCGCGACGGTGACGTTTTCGTACCCGTGCTCCAGGAACAGCGCCAGCGCAGCCTCGCGCAGTCGATCCTCCGCTCCCTGCTCCCAACGCGCCATGGTCGGAGTCTAGCAGTGATGACTCATTGAGACATTGCGTGGTACTGTGATGTCTCAATGAGTCATCAGATTGGTGAATCCAGGAGGAGCGCCATGGCACTGACCGGTCAGCGCATCGTCGTCATCGGCGGCAGTTCCGGCATGGGGCTGGCCACGGCCCACGCGGCCGCGGCAGCCGGTGCCGTCGTCACCATCGCCTCGAGCAGCAAGGAGCGCGTCGTCGCCGCGCTCGTAGGACTGCCGGACTCGTGCGACGGCGCCGAACTCGATGTGCGCGACGAGGAGGCCGTCGCCGACCTGTTCGCCCGCGTCGGCGAACTCGACCACGTGGTGTTCACCGCCGGCGACCAGGCCGATCGCCGCGCACTGAAGGAACTCCCGCTCGACCAGGCCCGCCGCGCCTTCGATGTCCGGTTCTGGGGAGCCGTCGCCGTCGCCAAGCACGCCGCCCCGCGCATCCGCCCCGGCGGATCGATCACCCTCACCTCGGGGACGGTCGGCGTCCGCCCGGTCCCCGGCGCCGCACTCGCCTCCGCCGGATCCGCGGCCACCGAGGGCCTCGTCCGCGGACTGGCCGTCGATCTCGCCCCCGTCCGCGTCAACGTCGTCCGATCCGGCGCCGTGCGCACACCGCTGTGGGACGCTGTTCCCGAACCCCAGCGCGCGGCGGTGTTCGACAGCTTCGCGCGGCGCGCTCTGACGGGCGCGATCGGCGAGCCGCAGCAGATCGCTGCGGCGAACCTCTACCTGATGGAGAACCAGTTCGTCACCGGCACCGTGCTCACCGTCGACGGCGGGTTGATCCTGACCGGAGACTGATGACAGGCCCTAGGCCTGGCCTGCGCTTGCCGCGCGCGGGTGGCGCGGTTCGTAGAGGGCGAGGTCGCCCCCGCCGGGGAGGCGGAAGCCGGTGAGCAGGCCCCAGTTCAGCTCCTGTACCGGGCGGGTGAACTCGACGCCCTTGGCGGTCAGTTCGGCGACGGTCGCCTCCAGGTCGTCGCACATCAGCATCAGCTCGTGCGAGTGGACCGACTGGGTGGGGTGGAAGGCGATCTCACTGGGCGGGGCCTGGAAGATCAGCCAGCCGTGCCCGGCGTCGACGCTGGGCAGGCCCAGCACGTCGCGGAAGAAGGCCCGGTCGGCCTCGGCGTCGCTGGTGTAGATCACCACATGGGTGCCGTTGATCATGACTCGACGCTAAGCCGACCCCGTACCCCCGGCAAGCCCGGGCGCGCGGGAGACGGTCAGGCTGACCGTCCCGCCGTGGTGCAGCGCGGACCCGGCGGCGGGGGACTGCGAGCAGACGGTCCGGGGCGCGGCGGCGGTGCCCGTGCACGTGCCCGTCCGGATGTGGCCGAGGTGCAGGCCCAGGCCGAGCAGGGTGTGGCGGGCATGGGCGAGGCTGTCGTGGGCAAGGTCCGGGACGGTCACCGAGGCGACGACGGGCGACGCGCTGGAGGACGAGGACGCGGTGCCACCGGTCCCGCCGGTCGTGCCTGCGCCCGTGCCTGCGGCACTGGCACCGCCGCCGAGCGCGAACCATCCCCCGACGACGCCCGCGACCAGCACCGCCGAAAGCCCCGCCCACGCCCCGGCCCGACGCCGCTTCCGCTGCGGCTGCCCGGGCGACTGGGCCTCCGCGTCCGGTAGCAGGGGCTCGATCACCGTCTGCTCGTGCCGGAGCGCCTCGGTGGGCAGGCCCGAAACGTTGCGCAACACGGTCGTCGGGTCCGACGGCACGGCCAGACGCACGGTCGCCGACTGAGCGGACTGAGCTGACCCCGCGGACGGAGCCGACTGAGCCGACTGCATGAGCTGCACCGTGCGCGCGGACGTGTCGTCGACCTCCTGAGCCGCTGTACCCGCCGCCCCCGCCGCACCCGTCGCCGGATCGCCCTCCGCCGCCAGCACGGCCTCCACTGCCGCGCGCATGGACCGTGCGTCCGGGAACCGGTCGGCGGGGTTGCGCGCGAGGGCGCGGCAGACCAGGGCGTCGACGTCCGCCGAGAGTCCGGGAACCTCGGCGGAGGGCCGCGGCGCGTCCTCCCTGAGGCGGCGCCAGATGGTGTCGAGCGGATTCTCGGACGCCATCGGCGGACGCCCGGTGAGCAGCTCGTACAGCATGCAGCCGACGGCGTAGAGGTCGCTGCGTGCGTCCACCGGCTCGCCGCGTGCCTGCTCGGGGGAGAGGTAGTCGGCGGTGCCGACGACCATGCCGGTGGAGGTCAGCCCTTCTGATGCACTGTCAGTCGGGGTGGCGCTGCGGGCGATGCCGAAGTCCATGAGCTTGACGGTGCCGTCGTCCAGGACCATCACGTTCGCCGGCTTGACGTCGCGGTGGACCATGCCGTGCGCGTGGGCGTGGGCCAGCGCGTCGAGGAGGTCGGCGGTCACCCGGAGGACCAGGGTGGGCGGCAGCGGGCCTTCGGCCTGGAGGACCTGGGCGAGCGTGCGGCCGGGCAGGTACTCCATGACGAGGTAGGGCAGGTCCATGCCGCGTCCCGCGCCCTCGCCGGAGTCGAAGACGGCGACGATCCCGGGGTGGTTGAGCGAGGCGGCGGCACGGGCCTCGCGGCCGAAGCGGACCCGGTAGACCGGGTCCGCCGCCAGCGCCGGGCGCAGGATCTTCACCGCGACCGTCCGGTCCAGCCGCAGGTCGCGGGCACGGTGCACCTCGGCCATGCCGCCGCTGCCGAGGACCTCGGCCAGCAGGTAGCGGTCGCCGAGCGCGGGCGCGGGGTCGTCGGCAGGTCCGGGGGGCGTCAGGATGTCCACGGCGCGATGGTGACCGCGCTTCTTGTGGAAATCATGTGGCCCCGCCTAAGCTCCCCGGCGCCCCGCGCTCCCGCCCCGAGCCCCGCCGTCAGGCCCGGCCGGAGGACTTCTGGGTGCGGCGGGAGAGCGAGTCGACGATGACCGCGGCCAGCAGCACGCCGCCGGTGATCATGTACTGGATGTCGAGGGTCAGTCCCAGCATGTACAGGCCGGAGTTGATCGACTCGATGACCAGGATGCCGAGCAGCGCCGACCAGACGCGTCCGCGTCCGCCGAAGAGGCTGGTGCCGCCGATGACGGCCGCGGCGATGGCCATCATCAGGTTGTTCGGGTCCGCACCGGCCTGCCCGGCGGCGGACGTGGTGCCCGCGATGGCCAGACCGCCGAGCGCCGCGAAGGTGCCGGAGATGGCGTAGACCGTGGTCCGGACCATGGGCACGCTGATACCGGCGCGGCGGCTCGCCTCGATGTTCCCGCCGACCGCGAAGATCTGCCGCCCGTACCGGGTCCGGCGCAGCACGAAGTCGCAGATCACCAGCAGCACAAGGAAGATGACCATAGCGTTCGGCACGCCGCTGGCCCGGTTGAGCACCCAGGCGACCAGGAACACCGCGACCGCCAGCATGCCGGTGCGGAGCAGCAGTTCGCTGGTCGGACGGTAGGGGACTCCCGCGGCCTTCCTCCTCCGCTGCTGGCCGAAGAGCGAGACGGCCATCATCAGCACGGCGAGCCCCGCCAGCAGGTACGCCCCGGCGACGTCGCCATTGAGGAAGAAGGAGTTGCCGGAGAACAGGTGGTTGAGCGCGGTGTCCGGCAGGTTGATGGTGCCGGTCGAGCCGAGCAGCCAGAGCATGACGCCCTGCCAGGCCAGGAAGCCGGCCAGGGTGACCACGAACGCGGGCACGCCGATCCGGGCGAAGATCCACCCCTGGAGCGCGCCGATCGCCATCCCGGCCAGCAGCGTCAGCAGGACCGCGACCCACGGGTTGATCCCGTGGTTGACCGACAGCACGGCGAACAGCGCGGCGGCCAGACCGCTGACCGAGCCCACCGAGAGGTCGATCTCGCCGAGCAGCAGGACGAAGACCAGGCCGACCGAGAGCAGGCCCAGCCCGACCATGTAGTACGAGATGTACTCGGCGTTGGCGGCGCTGAAGTACTTGCTGTCCTTGACGGTGAAGATCACCCAGATGATGATCAGCCCGACGACGACCGGGATCGAGCCCAGTTCGCCTCCGCGCACCTTGCGACGGAACTCGTCGAAGTAGCCGCGCAGGCCTTCCTGACGGACCAGCAGCCGCGGGTCCACGGGCTGCGCGACCGCAGGCGGAGGCGTCGGGTCGGCACGCTCCGCCGCGGCGGAGGGGTGCGTCGGGTCGAAAGGCTGCCCGGAGTCGAACCCCTGCCCGGAGTCGAAGGGCTGCTCGGGCTCGAACGGGTGCTCGGGATCGGAGGGCGGTGGGAAGTCCGTGCTCACAGGCCCTCCGGGTTCGATCCCGAGCCGCGGGCCTGCCGACGGGTGACCGCGTTGTCGGTGGCTCCGGTGATGGCGGCGATGATGGTCTCCTGCGTGGTCTCCTGCACCGGGAAGGTGCCGTTGTTGCGGCCGAGCCGCAGCACTGCGACCGTGTCCGCCACCGCCCGGACGTCGACCATGTTGTGACTGATCAGCAGCACGCCGTGGCCGCGGTCCCGCAGGCGCTCGACCAGGTCGAGCACCTGCGCCGTCTGCTCGACACCCAGCGCCGCGGTCGGCTCGTCCAGGATGACCACCTTGGGGTCGCCGATCAGCGAGCGCGCGATGGCCACGACCTGGCGCTGGCCGCCGGAGAGGCTGGCGACCGGGATGCGGACGCTGGGGATGCGGATCGACAGGGTGTCCAGCAGCTCCTGGGCGCGCTTCTCCATGGCCACCTCGTCGAGGGTGCCGTGCGTGACGAGCTCCCGGCCGAGGAAGAGGTTGGCGACGACGTCGAGGTTGTCGGCCAGCGCGAGGTCCTGGTAGACGGTGGCGATGCCGAGGTGCTGGGCGTCCTGCGGGCGGTGGATCGTGACCGGGCGACCCTCCCACTCGATGTCGCCCTCGTCGATCTGGTGCACCCCGGCGATCGTCTTGACCACGGTCGACTTGCCCGCGCCGTTGTCGCCGACGAGGGCGACGACCTCGCCCTGGTGTACCTCCAGTTCGACGTCGGTCAGGGCCTGCACGGCGCCGAAGCGCTTGGAGGCGCCGCGCAGGGCCAGGACCGGTTGATCGTCCCTCACTCGAGGCCCGCGGACTTGCAGGCGGCGGCGTAGGTGGGGGTGCAGATCTGCGGGATGGTCCACAGGCCGTCCGCGACGACGGTGGACTTGATGTTGTCCTTGTTCACCAGGACCGGCGTCAGCAGGTCGGCCGGGACCTTGTTGCCGGAGCCGTTGGTCTGGGTCGTGTTGGCGATGGACGCGGTGCTCTGACCGGTGAGCAGGTCGACGGCCATCTGCGCGGCGGAGTCCGCCTCGGGCTTGTAGGCCTTGTAGATGGTGAAGGACTGGGTGCCGGCCACGATCCGCTGGATCGCGTCGAGCTGGGCGTCCTGGCCGGTCAGCGGGAGGCCGCTGAGGCCCGCGTTCTTCATGGAGGTGGCGATACCGGCGGCCATCTCGTCGTTGGCCGAGTAGAAGCCCGCGATGTTGTGGGCGCCGAGCTGGTTGATCGCGGCGGTGGCCTTCTGCGCGGCGACGTCCGGCAGCCACTGGCCCGAGGCGTCGTAGGCGATGTCCAGCTTGCCCTTGACCGCGCCCTGGAAGCCGCTCTTGAACTGCGCGGCGTTCGGGTCGGACTGGGCGCCGTCGATCTCGACGATCTTGGCCGACGGGCTGGCCTTGGAGCCGAGCGCGTCGATGAGGCCGGTGCCCTGGAGCTGGCCGACGCGGACGTTGTCGAAGGAGACGTAGGCGTCCACCGGGCCCTCGGCGAGGCGGTCGTAGGAGACGACCTTGATGCCCTTGGCGTGGGCGGCGTCGACGGAGGCCTTGATCTGGGTGGAGTCCTGCGGGTCGACGACGATGACCTTGACGCCCTCGTTGATCATCGTCTGCACCTGCTGCGCCTGGACCTGCGCGCTGCCGCCCGCGTTCGCGTAGTTGACCGTGACGTTCGGGGCGAGCTGCTTGACCTTGGCCTCGAAGTACGGCTTGTCGAACTGCTCGTAACGGGTCGTGGTGTTCTCCGGCAGCAGCAGACCGATGCTCCCGCTGGCCGAGACCGCCGAGCCGCCCGAGCTCGGCGAGGCGGAGGAGGAGGAACTGGCGCTCCCCGTCTTGCCGCAGGCTGCCGCCGCGAGAACCAGGGAGACGACGGCGGTGGCGGTGGCGGCGCGCTGCAGAGGGTGCTTCATCACGGTGGTGGGCCTTCCTCGACCGGACTGCTGGAGTGAGCTGCGGCTGACCGGCACTGCATGTGCGACTGCACCGCACTGCTGATCAGGAGCTTCGCCCCTGACGAGGGCTCAGCCTCCGAGGATTGAAGTCCTACGAACGCCGCTGCGGTGGAGGACACACGGACGGAGCCGCGATGTTCGCCCGAACGGTGGGGCGCATGGCCGAAGGAGGGGGCGTGTGAGCCGCTTTTAGCGACGCGGCGTCAGGTCCCGCAGAGATTACGGTGGAAGCGCACCAATGCCATGGACATTTCACACAGCTGGCCACTAGGTTCCGCTATGGCCACGCCGTGGTCGAAAGTCCATGCGACCCCTGGGGGGATCACCGTGCGCATACGCAGGCTTGCAGTCACTCTGGCTGCCGTCACCACAGCAGGTCTTGTCACCGCCGGGCTCGGCAGCGCGGCACAGGCCGCCGCCCCGGCCCCGGCTGACACCGCGTCGGGTGTCACGGCGTCGGGTGTCACCGTGCACGACGTCCACTACGGCGAGAAGCCGATCGGCGGTCATGTCGCGGGCGCCCCGCTGCAGGCGAAGGCGACCAGCGCCAACACGCTGAGCGTGCGGTCCAGCGGCAAGCAGGGCGTGGTCTCGCCGACGCCCAAGGTGTACCTGGTCTTCTGGGGTTCGCAGTGGGCCAGTGACCCGGCCGGGGTCGCGCCCGACCTGCAGGCGATGTTCAAGGGCCTCTACGGCTCCGCGGACACCTGGGGCACCATCCTCACCCAGTACTGCGAGGGCGTCGCCACCGGCACCACCAACTGCGGTACCAAGGGCACGCACGTGACCCACCCGGCGTCCAGCCCGCTGGGCGGCGTCTGGTTCGACAACGCGAGCGCAGCGCCCACGAACGCGACCGCCGCGCAGATCGCCGCCGAGGCGGGCCACGCCGCGGCGCACTTCGGCAACACCACGCAGGCGCCCAACCTGAACGCGCAGTACGTGGTGGTCTCGGCCACCGGGACCCACCCGGACGGCTTCCCCAACTCGGGCTTCTGCGCCTGGCACGACAAGACCACGTCGAGCTACGGCAAGCTCGCCTACACCAACCTGCCGTACATCCCGGACCTCGGCGCGGGCGCGTGCACGACCTTCACGGACGGGCGGATGCTCTCCGGGATCGAGTCGACCGAGACGCACGAGTACGCGGAGACGGTGACCGACTTCTGGCCGAGCATCGGCTGGAACGGCAAGAACGGTGAGATAGGCGACGAGTGCCAGAACCTCGACGCCTACGTGCCGCTCAGCACCGGCACCTTCGACCTCCAGGGGCTCTGGTCGAACGCGGCCAACGCCTGCGCCACCAAGGGCTGAGAAGCCGGAGCAGGATGAGACGCCGTCACCAGGCGGCGTCTCAAGCCGCAGGTCAGAGGCGTGAGACGGGCTGCGACGTCTCAGGCCGGCCGATCTGGTCGGGCGGGTGCCCGGACGTCGTGCAGAGTTGATCCCGAGAGCGGGTCGGCGGCGTCCGGGCAGCGCGGGGGTACTGCCCGGACGCCGACCAAGCTCATGGCACGGGCACGGGCACCGTGGGTGTGCAGCCGTGGCCGGCGGGCTGGGTGCCGCAGACCTGGAGGGTGGCGCCGGAGGTGCCGGCGTCGACCATCATCGAGTAGTTGTCGTAACCCCAGTGGACCAACGCGGTCTGGTGGTCGCCCGTGGACGTCGCGATGGTGGCGGTGTCGCCGCGCGCGCCGTCGGTGAGCGCGCCCCAGGCGGCCTTGCAGCGGGCGCTGTAGTGCAGGTAGATGACCATGGTCCCGATGTTCTGGGTGATCAGGTCCCGTACGTCGGAGACGCATCCGGTCGACTGCGGGTCCTTGCCCGCGCAGCCCACGCCCTGGCACGTCGGCGGCGCGGAGGCGCTGACGGGGACCACGACGGGCGTGCTGTCCGCGCTCGCGGCGGTGTGGGACGCCGAGGGCGAGGTCGCGGACATCAGCCAGGCGCCGCCGACGGCGCCGAGCAACGCCGAGACGACGGCGATCGCGCCCGTGCGGGCCGCGCTGCTCCCGGTGAGCCGCCGCAGGTGCTCTGACCACCGCCGGATCGGGGCGGCCGAGGGCGCGGGCGCGGGCACGCGTGCGGGTGCGGGCGCTGGCGTGGGTGCTTCTGCGACCGGCTCCGAGACGTCACCACCCGTCTCCTGCGCGGCCAGCGCCAGCAGCGGCTGGAGCAGGCGTGCGCGCTCGTCGACATTGGCGGCCAGGCTTTCCAGGGCCTGCTCGGTGATCACCCGCTTGCCGTTGAACCAGCGTTCCCAGGAGGCTTTGCTGTAGTGGGTGCGTGTTCCGATCTGAGTGAGGGACAGGCCGCTGCGGTCCTTGATCGAACGGAGTTCCTCGGTCAGGCGGCGGGCGCTTCCGCGCACGTCATCGGGTATCGGCCGCCAGTTCGCGCCCACGGTTCTCGTACTCTCCACTGCTTGGGGGCAGTCAGTCTCCCACAGCGGCGGCGATGGTCCTGAGCGCTGCCGCGCCGTCGGCGGTACGGGCGGTGCCCGCGGCGCCCGCCAGGCGGCCGAGCCCGCGGACGGTGCAGGTCTCCGGTGCGTCGGCGACCTGGACGTCGAGGCCGAGCCGGTCCCGAAGGAGCTGGCTGAGCCAGGGGTCGCGGGCGCAGCCGCCGGTCAGCACGATGCCGTGCTCGGTGATGTCCGCGCTCAGCTCGGTCGGGCACTTGGCCAGCAGCGCGCCCATGCCGTCGACGAGGACGTCGACCGCGGGGCTGATCGCCCGGCGCACCTCCTCCGCGGAGAACGTCGCCAGCACCGGCGTGCCGAACTCGGTGCGGCGCCCCTTGGCCTCCAGCTCCCGGGCGGACGGGTCGCCGTCCCAGGCGCCCGCGGCGATCCGCAACTGCTCGGCGGCGGTCGCGCCGAGGTCCACGCGGTGGCGACGCCGGGCCCAGGCGGCGAGCGTGCGGTCGAACGTGTTGCCGCCGACGGTCAGGGAGGTGGCGCTGACGAGCTGTCCGAAGGCGAAGACGGCCAGGTCGCTGGTGCCCGCGCCGAGGTCGACGACCATGGTGCCGGTCTCCTGGTCGATCGGCACGCCCGCGCCGACGGCCGCCGCCAGCGGCGCGGGGAAGGTGAGCGCCCTGGCCGCACCCGCCTGGAGCAGGGCCTGCTCCAGCGCCTTGACGTGGATGCCGCGGCTCTCGACGGTGACCGCCGTGGCGACGGTGGGACGCAGCGAGAACCGGCTGGCGCGGGCCTGGTCCAGGGCCAGCCGGGCGAGGACCCGGGCGCCCTCGAAGTCGGTGATGGTGCCGGCGCTCAGCGGGTTGACCGTGGTCATGCCCGGAGGGGTCCGGCCGGTCATCTGCTGGGCGGGCTCGCCGAAGGCGAAGGCGATGCCCCGGTCCAGGTCGAACGCGACGACGGACGGCTCGTCGAAGACGACCCCGCCGCGCGACCGCCAGGCCCGCACCCGGGACGTGCCTAGGTCGAGCGCGATCAGGCGGTCGGTGCCGAGTCGGTCGGTCACGAGTCGGTTCACGTGCATCCCCGCTCCCTGGGTGAAGTCTTAGCTGATAGGTAGTCAGATTTGTGCTCTCTTCCATGCAGCGGCCGGATCGCCGTGGCTGCATCCCGGGGACGCTGAAAGAGGGAGGGCGGCGGGGCTGTCGGAGTGGCGGGCGGCCGGAGCGGGGCGCCGCCGGAGTGGCAGGGCGCAGCGGGCGGGCCGATGATCGAGGCATGCCCGACGAGCCCCGCCGCTCGCTGGCCGAGCGCGCCTTCGAGCAGTCACCGGTGCCTTGGATGCTGTGCGACGCCACCGGGCGGCTGCTGCGGATCAACGCGAAGATGAGCGAGCTCGGCGGCATGTCCGACTCCGGCCTCACGGACGAGGACCTGCGCGGACGGCTGCCGTCGGAGCTGCCGCTGCCGCACATCGACCGCTCGGTGCTGGAGGAGTCGGAGCGGCTGATTCGCGAGGTCGCCGCGACCGGGGAGCCGATCACCCTGGAGACCTACGCCCCTCGTCCGGGCGAGTCGCGGACCGGAGCGTGGGCGGTGTCCTACACACCGGTACGGGACGCGGACGGGCGGCTGGACGCGGTGGCGGTCTCCGCCGTCGAGTTCTCCGAGCAGTTCGCCGCGCGTCGGCGGCAGGCGCTGCTCGACGCGGCGGGAGCCCGGATCGGGACCTCGCTGGACGTCAGCCGGACCGCGCAGGACCTGGCGGACGTCGTCGTCCCCGGCTTCGCCGACTTCGTCAGCGTCGACCTGCTCGACGGCGTCTTCCGCGGCGAGGAACCGGCGGCGGGGCCACCGGCGGGGGACGTGCGGCTGCGCCGTGCCGCGCAGGCGGGTGTGGGTCCGCACCTGGCCGGGCTGGACACGGGCGTGGTGGGCGTCGGATTGCGTGGCAGCTACCCGCCGGGGTCGCCGCCCGCGCGCTGTCTGGCGACGGGGCGGGCGGGCGTGCACACGATGACCGACGCGGACGTGGTGGCCTGGCTGGCGGGCGATCCGGCGCGCTCCGCCTGGGCGGCCGAGCACGGGCTGGCGTCGTTGATGACGGTCCCGGTGACCGCGCGCGAGACGACGCTGGGCGTGGTGGTCTTCAGCCGGCTGAACGACCCGGCGAACCACCGGACCCGCAGGACCGGGCGGACCGTGCGGCACGATCCGGCCGCGCCGACCTCGGAGCCGTTCCATGAGGACGACGTCCCGCTCGCGGAGGAGATCGTCGGCCGGGCGGCGGTCTGGCTCGACAACGCGCGCCGCTACACCCGCGAGCGTGCCACCGCGCTGACGCTCCAGCACAGCCTGCTCCAGCAGCGCGCGCCCCGGCAGGCGGCGGTGGACGTCGCCAGCCGGTACCTGCCCGCGAGTGCTCAGGCGGGCGTCGGCGGTGACTGGTTCGACGTGATCCCGTTGTCCGGCACCAGGGTCGCCCTGGTGGTCGGCGACGTGACCGGGCACGGCCTGCACGCCAGCGCCACGATGGGACGGCTGCGGACGGCGGTCCGCACGCTCGCCGACGTCGACCTGCCGCCGGACGAACTGCTTTCGCACCTGGACGACTTGGTGATCAGCCTGAACACGGAGAACGCGGAGGCGGAGGCCGAGGCGGAGGCGCATCCGGACGAGGTCGACGCGAGCGGCGGTGACGAGGCGAGCAGCACGGACGGAGGCAGCGCGGAGATCGGCGCGACCTGCCTGTACGCGGTCTACGACCCGATCGCCCGGCGCTGCGTGCTGGCTCGGGCGGGGCATCCGGAACCGGCGCTGCGGACGCCGGACGGGAGGGTGGAGTACCTCGACGTCCCCGCCGGGCCGCCGCTCGGACTGGGCGGACTGGCCTTCGAGTCGGCGGAGTTCGAGCTGCCGCCGGGGAGCCTGCTGGCGCTGTTCACGGACGGGCTGGTCGAGTCGCGGTTCCGGGACCCGGACCAGGGGCTCGCGGCGCTGAGCGACCAACTGGCCGCCGCCGGACCCGATCCGGACCTGGCGGCGGTCTGCGATGACGTGCTCGGCGCGCTCACCACCCTGCGCCCGCGCGACGACGTGGCGCTGCTGCTGGCCCGCACCCGGGCGCTCGGCGCGGACCAGGTCGCGGACTGGAGCGTGCCTTTCGACCCGACCTTCGTCGCCGAGGCGCGCGGCCTGGCCGCGCGTCAACTGGCCCACTGGGGGCTGCCCGAGCTGACCTTCGTCACCGAACTTGTCGTCAGCGAGCTGGTGACCAACGCGATCCGCTACGGCCGCCCGCCGGTACGGCTGCGGCTGATCCGCGACACGGCGCTGATCTGCGAGGTCTCCGACGCCAGCGGCACCGCGCCGCATCTGCGCCGCGCCCGCTCCTTCGAGGAGGGCGGGCGCGGGCTGATGCTGGTGGCCCAGTGCTCGACGCGTTGGGGCACCCGGCACTCGCCGCAGGGCAAGACCATCTGGGCGGAGCAGGCCCTGCCTACCGGGAGCCCTGCTCCTGGTACTGCCTCCGCAGCTCCCGCTTGAGCACCTTGTGGCTGGGGCCGAGCGGGAAGGCGTCGGTGAACTCGACCCGGCGCGGGTACTTGTGCTTGGCCAGGTGCTCCTTGGACCAGGTGACGATCTCCTCGGCCGTCGGCGCGGGGCTGACGGCCGGGTCCAGGACCAGGACCGCGCAGACCTCCTCGCCGTGCACGTCGTCCGGCAGGCCGATGACCGCCGCCTGCGCCACGGCGGGGTGGCGCAGCAGTGTCTCCTCGACCTCGCGCGGGTAGACGTTGAAGCCGCCGCGGATCACCACGTCCTTCTTGCGGTCCACGATGGAGAGGAAGCCGTCGGCGTCCTTGCTGCCCAGGTCGCCGGTGCGGAACCAGCCGTCGACCAGCGCCTCCCGGGTGGCCTCGGGATTGTCGAGGTAGCCGAGGAAGACGTTGTGGCCGCGCACCACGACCTCGCCCAGCTCGCCGGCGGGCAGCAGCTCGATCCGGTCGTCCAGCTCGGCGCGGGCGATCTCCACGTCCACGCCCCACACCGCATGGCCGACCGTCCCGGCCCGGGTGCCCAGGTCGGGGTGGTTGACGGACGCGGTCGGCGAGGTCTCGGAGAGGCCGTAGCCCTCGCAGATGCTGACGCCGAAGGTCGCGTTGAACCGCTCCAGCACCGTCACCGGCAGCGAGGCACCGCCGGAGATGCACAGGTCCAGCTTCGGCAGCTGCGGTTCGGGCAGGCCAGGCACAGCCTTCGCGGCCTCCAGCAGTGCCAGGTACATCTGCGGTACGCCGTGGAAGTGGGTGACGCCCTCACGGACCATCAGCTCCAGTGCCTGCCCGGCGTGGAAGCGCGGCAGCAGCACCAGCGCGGCTCCGGCCCGCCAGGTCGAGTTCATCGACACGGTCTGGCCGAAGGTGTGGAACAGCGGCAGCGCGCCGAGCGCCACGTCGTCCGGGGAGGTGTGGTTGGCGTCGAAGGCGTTGGTCGTCGCGTTCATCACCAGGTTGAGGTGGCTGAGCACCGCGCCCTTGGGCCGGCCGGTGGTGCCGCTGGTGTAGAAGACGACGGCCGGGTCCTCGGCGTCGCGGGCGACGAAGTGCGGGAGCGGGTCGACCGTGGCCGCGAACTCCTCCAACCGGCCCAGCGCGCCCGGCATCGGGGCTGCCGACATCGCCGTGTCGGGTCCGACGCCGACCAGCGGCATGCCCGCCTCGGCCGCCGCGACGGCGGCGACCTCGGCGTTGGCGGCGTGGGCGATCAGCAGCCGCGCGCCGGAGTCGCGCAGCACGAAGGCCACCTCCTCGGCCGTCAGCAGCAGGTGCACCGGCACCACGACGCCGCCCGCGGCGAGGATCGCGTAGTACGCGCGGCAGAACTCGGCCACGTTCGGGGCCATCAGCGCCACCCGGTCGCCGGGCTGCACGCCCAGGCGGACCAGGGCCGCGGCCTGGCCCAGCGACTGCTGCCACAACTCGCCGAAGGTGAGCCTGGTCGCGCCCTCGACCAGTGCGAGCTTGCCGGGCCTGCGCCGGGCGTTCTCGGCCAGCACCGAGGCCAGCGACAGGGTGGTCACCGGGCGCCCCCGTTGACGTACAGGGTCTGGCCGCTGACGTAGGAGGCGTCCTCGGAGGCGAGGAAGGCGACCACCGCGGCGACGTCCTCCGGCTGGCCGACGCGGCGCAGCGGGGTGCGCTCGGCGGCCAGCGCCTGGTGGTCCTCGGCGCTCGCGCCGACGCGCTCGGCGGTGGCGGCGGTCATCGAGGTGGCGATGTAGCCGGGGGCGACCGCGTTGACGTTGACGTTGAACGGGCCGAGCTCGATCGCGAGGGTGGCGGTCAGGCCCTGGATCCCGGCCTTGGCGGCGGCGTAGTTGGCCTGGCCGCGGTTGCCCAGCGCGGAGCGGGAGGAGAGCGAGACGATCTTGCCGTACTTCTGCGCGCACATGTACGTCTGCGCCACGTGGCTGCAGTTGTAGGCGCTGGTCAGGTTGACCGTCAGGACGGCGTCCCAGTCGCTCTTCGGCATCTTGAAGAAGAGGTTGTCGCGGGTGATCCCGGCGTTGTTGACCAGGATGTGGATCGCCCCGAAGTCGGCGGCGACCTGGGCGAAGACCGCCTCGACGGCGTCGTAGTCGGCGACGTCGCAGCCGTAGGCGCGGGCGGTGCCGCCCTTGGCCGTGATGGCGTCGACGGTCTGCTGCGCCCGCTCGGCCGTCAGGTCGACGACGGCGACGCTCGCGCCCTCGTCGGCGAGACGCGTCGCGGTGGCGGCGCCGATGCCCTGGGCCGCACCGGTGACGACGGCGACGCGGTCGGTGAAGCGGTTCATGGGTGGGGATCCCCTTTCGCTTGCGGTTTCTGAGGAGAGGTCAAGGAGGCGTGCAGGAGCGAGGGTGCGGGAGCTGGCGTTCAGTCGTGGCGAGCTCAGTCGCGGTCGACGAGCACGGCGGAGCCCTGGCCCACGCCGACGCACATGGTGGCCAGGCCGTGGTGGGCGCCGGTGCGGGCCATGCGGTGCAGCAGGGTGGTCAGGATGCGGGCGCCGGAGGCTCCCAGCGGGTGGCCGATGGCGATGGCGCCGCCCTGGGGGTTGACCAGCTCCGGGTCGACGCCGAGCTCGCGCACGCACGCCAACGCCTGTGCGGCGAAAGCCTCGTTGAACTCGGCCGTCTCGATCGACTCCAACCCGCGTCCGCTGCGCTTCAGCACCCGCTGCACGGCCGGGACCGGGCCGATGCCCATCACGTCGGGGTGCACGCCCGCGCTCGCGCCCATGACGTAGCGGCCCAGCGGTTCGACGCCGAGCTCGGCCAGCGCCTCCTCACTGCAGAGCAGCAGCCCGGCCGCGCCGTCGTTCATCGGGGAGGCGTTGCCCGCCGTCACCGTCCCGCCCGGACGGAAGACGGGCTTCAGCGAGGCGAGCTTGGTCAGGCTGGTGTCGGGGCGGATCGACTCGTCCGCGGTGACGGTGGTGCCGTCCGCCAGCGTGACCGGGGTGGTCTCCGCGTCGAAGTGGCCCGCCTCGCGGGCGGCGGCGGCCAGGGTGTGGCTGCGCAGGGCGAAGGCGTCCTGGTCCTCGCGGCTGACGTTGTAGCGGAGGGCGACCTCCTCGGCGGTCTCGCCCATCGACAGGACGCCGTGCAGCTCCTTCATCCTCGGGTTGGTCATGCGCCAGCCGAGCTTGGTGTCGAAGATCTCCTGGCCATGCGGCAGCGCCTGCTCCGCGCGGGGGAGCACGAACGGGGCGCGGCTCATCGACTCCGAGCCGCCCGCCAGCACGATGTCCGCCTCGCCGGAGGCGATCGCGCGCGCGGCGGTCGTGACGGCCTCCAGGCCGGAGGCGCAGAGGCGGTTGAGCGTGGCTCCCGGGACCGAGTCCGGGATCCCGGCCAGCAGCACGGCCATGCGCGCGATGTTGCGGTTGTCCTCACCGGCCTGGTTGGCGGCGCCCCAGTAGACGTCGTCGATCCGGGCCGGATCGAGGCTGGGGACGGCGTCCAGCACGGCGCGGACGGCGGTCGCGGCCAGGTCGTCCGGCCGGACGCCGGAGAGCACGCCGCGCAGTCGGCCGATCGGGGTCCGCTTGGCGGCGGCGAAGTAGACAGGGCGCATCGTCGGGCTCCTGAGAACTGTGTGGGTGGGGATCAGAACGCGAGCTTGATCAGAACGCAAGATTGATCAGAACGCGAGGTCGATCAGAAGGCGTTGACGCCGGTGAGGGCGCGGCCGATGAGGAGCTTCTGGATCTGGCTGGTGCCCTCGTAGAGCGTCATCACGCGGGCGTCGCGGACGTACTTGCCCACCGGGTACTCGTCGATGAAACCGTAGCCGCCGAAGACCTGGAGAGCGGTGTTGGCGGCCTTGACCGCGGCCTCGGAGGCGTAGAGCTTGGCGACCGAGGACTCCGTCTGGAACGGCAGGCCGCGCTCGATCAGGTCGGCCACCCGCCAGACCAGCAGCCGAGCCGCGTCGAGCTCGACCTTGATGTCGGCGAGCATCTCCTGGACCAGCTGGTGGGCGGCGATCGGCTTGGCGAACTGCTCGCGCTCGGTGGCGTAGGCGACGGCGGCGTCGAGGGAGGCCTGGATGATGCCGACGCAGCCCGCCGCCACCGACATCCGGCCCTTGGCGAGCGCCGACATGGCCACGTTGAAGCCCTTGCCCTCCGGGCCGAGCATGGCGCCGGCGGGGACCCGGACGTCCTCGAAGGCCAGCTCGGCGGTGGGTTGGCCGCGCAGGCCGAGCTTGCCGTGGACGGTGGTGCGGGTCAGCCCAGGGGTGTCGGTCGGGACCAGGAAGGCGCTGACGCCCTTGTGGCCCTCCTCCGGCGTGCCGGTGCGGGCGAAGACCAGGGCGACCTCGGCCCAGGTGCCGTTGGTGATGAACATCTTGGCGCCGTTGATCACCCATGCGTTGCCGTCGCGGACGGCCCGGGTGGTGAGGTTGCCCGCGTCGGAGCCGGTGCCGGGCTCGGTGAGGGCGAAGCAGCCCAGCGCCTCGCCCGCGCACAGGCGCGGCAGCCACTGCTGCTTCTGCTCCTCGCTGCCCCAGTGGTTGATCGACTTGGCGACCAGGCCCAGCGAGACCGAGAGCAGCCCGCGCACGGACGAGTCGCCTCGGCCCAGCTCCTCGGTGACCAGCACGTACGCCAGGTGGTCGCCGCCGGAGCCGCCGTACTCCTCGGGGATGGTGAGGCCGAGGAAGCCGAGGTCGCCCAGCTTCTTCACGATGCCCTGGTCGACCTGTTCGGCCCGGTCCCAGGCGGCGGCGTGTGGCACGATCTCGCGGTTGACGAAGTCGGCCGCCAGCTCGCGTACGGCGGCCTGCTCCTCGGTGAGCTCCAGGTTCACGGCGATTCCCTGCGTTCCCATTAAACTAGCGCTGCAAGTTTTTGGACTGTAACGCGATCGGGCACTCTTAGGGAAGCCCGGACACGCACCATGATCCGGATCGACGAGGGAGAACCAGCAGGATGGCCAGGCCGCGCAACCCGCTGCTGAGCAGGGAGCGGATCGTCGTGACCGCGCTGCGGCTCGTCGACGAGGAGGGCCTGGACGCGTTCTCCACCCGCAAGCTCGCCGCCGAGCTCGGCGTCAGCGGCCCGTCGCTCTACAACCACTTCCCGACCAAGGACGCCCTGCTCGACGCGGTCGTGGACCTGGTCGTCGGCGAGGTGGAGCTGGACATGCTCGGCCGCGACCCGTGGCCCGACGCGCTGCGCGAGTGGGCCCGCTCCTACCGGTCCGCGCTGGTCGCGCACCCGAACCTGGTGCCCGCCCTGGCGCACGGACCGGGACGGCGTCCGCACGCGCTCAAGCTGGCCGACGCGGTCTTCGGCGCCCTCGTCGACGCGGGCTGGCCGCGCGGCGAGGCGACCCGGATCGGCGCGCTGATGCGCTACCTGGTCTTCGGCTCGGCGCTGGGGTCGTTCGCCGGAGGCTTCGTCGACGACGCCGGGCTGTACGACGCCGAGGAGTACCCGCACCTGAACCAGGCGCACCTGCTGGCCGAGCGTCAGCGCGCCGTCGACGAGGGCGCGTTCGAGCTCGGCCTTGAGGCGCTGCTGCTGGGCCTGCGGGAGCGGTTCGCACACCTCTCATGAGTGCACGGTGCGGCAGGCTCGGATCTCGTAGGATCCCGGACATGCTGAAGGCCGATCGTTTCGCCCGGATCCTGGACCATGTCGCGCGGGCCGGCAGTGCCGACGTGCACGAGCTCGCCGAGCTCCTGGACGTCTCCGGGGCCACCATCCGGCGCGACCTGCAGGCGCTGGACGAGCAGGGGCTGCTCCGGCGCACCCACGGCGGAGCGGTGACCGGCAGCGTCAACCTGGAGCTCCCGCTGCGGCACCGGGCCGGGGCGCGGCAGGACGAGAAGCACCGGATCGCGCTGGCCGCCGCCGAGTTGGTGCCGGACGGCGCGGTGGTCGGGCTGGCGGGCGGCAGCACCGTCACCGAGCTGGCCCGGCTGCTGGCCGAGCGCAGCCGGGTCGCGGAGGGCAGTAAGTCGGGTGAGGGCAGCAGGCTGACCGTGGTCACCAACGCGGTGAACATCGCGGCGGACCTGATCGTCCGTCCGGAGATCCGGCTGGTCGTGATCGGCGGGCAGGCCCGCACCGCCAGCTACGAGCTGGTCGGCCCGGCCGCCGACGAGCACCTGGCCCGATACCGGCTGGACATCGCCTTCATCGGCGTCGACGGCCTGAGCGCCGACGCGGGCTGCACCACCCACGACGAGATGGAGGCGCACACCGACCGCGCCTTCCTCCAGGTGGCCTCGCAGGGCGTGGTGCTGGCGGACGCCAGCAAGCTCGGCAAGGCCACCTTCGCCAGCATCTGCCCGCTGCGCGAGATCGACGCCGTGGTCACCGACGCGACCCCGCCCGAGCCCGAGCGCAGCGCGCTGGCCGAGGCCCGGGTGCGGGTGATCACCGCCTGACGGGCCTGACGCCGCGTCAGCCCTTGAGCAGCCCCGACAGCCGGGCGACCTCGGCGGCGACCGCGTCGCGTCCGGGGGCGAGCCAGCGGCGCGGGTCGACCAGCTTCGGGTCGGCGGCGAGGGCGTCGCGGACCGCCTCGGTGAAGAGGCGGTTGAGGTGCGTGGAGACGTTGATCTTCCGCATTCCCGCCGCGGCGGCGGCGACCAGGGTCTCGTCCGGGACGCCGGAGGAGCCGTGCAGCACCAGCGGCACCGGGACGGCGGCGTGCAGACGCCCGATCAGCTCCAGGTCCAGGCGCGCGGTGCGGGAGGTCATCGCGTGCTCGCTGCCGACGGCGACCGCGAGCGCGTCCACGCCGGTGCGGGCGACGAACTCGGCCGCCTCCGCCGGATCGGTCCGCACGCCGGGGGCGTGGGCGCCGTCCTTGCCTCCTATCGCGCCGAGTTCGGCCTCGACGAAGAGACCGTGTTCGTGGCACCACGCGGTCACCTCGGCGGTGGTGCGGAGGTTCTCCGCCCACGGCAGCGTCGAGCCGTCGTACATCACCGAGCCGAAGCCGTGCTCGGCCGCCTCGCGGACCAGCCGCTCGTCGGTGGCGTGGTCGAGGTGGAGCGCCGCGTCGGCGCCGCTCCGTTCGGCGGCCAGGCGCGCGGCGGCGGCGAGGGGCGCGAGCGCGCCGTGGTAGCGCACGGCGTTCTCGCTGATCTGCAGCACGACGGACGCCTTGGCCTGCTCGGCACCGGCCAGGATCGCCTCGGCGTGCTCGATCTGGATCACGTTGAAGGCGAAGACGGGTCCGGCGTCGAGGATCCGGCTCAGCGGGACGAGGGGCACGGCGGGAGCTCCAGTTCGGTGCGGAGTAGCGCGGTGAGTTCGGCGTAGAGGTCCGGGTCGAAGTCCCCGGCGAGGGGAGCGGCGACGGCGGCGGCCGAGAGCGCGACGGCGTCGGCCAGCGCCTCGGCGGGCGGGGTGTCGCGGGCGAGCGCGAGCGCCAGCGCGGCGGACGCGGCGTCACCCGCCCCCGTGGGGTTTCCGCTCACGGCGCGCGGCGGCGCGAGGCGGAGGCGCTCGCCGTTCCAACACGCCGTCAGGCCATCGGCACCTGCCGACACGACGGCGGCGCGGGCACCGGCGGCGACGAGCGCGGCGGGGAGTCCCGCGGGCAGCTCCGGTGCGGCGGTGGCGGCGCCGAGCGCGCGGCGGGCCTCCTCGGCGTTCGGCTTGACCAGCGCGGGAGCGGCCGTGAGCGCCGCCCGCAGCGCCGGGCCGTCGGCGTCGACGAGTGCCGGCACCCCGGCCTCGGCGGCAAGACGGACCAGCTGCGTGTAGGCGTCGCCGGGCACACCCGGCGGCAGGCTGCCGGAGAGGACCACCGCGCTGGCGCGGTCGAGCGCGGGCGTGAAGCAGTCGCGGACGAACGCCTGCCACTCCTCGTCCGTGACGACCGGCCCCGGCTCCCACAGGCCGGTGACCTCACCCCTGCGTCCGCCCGCGTGTTCGCCCGCGTGTTCGCCCGCGTGTTCGCGCGAGACGACGGCGAGGGTGCGCCGCGTCTGCCCGGCGACCGGCGCGAACCGGTGCGGAATGCCCGACGCGTCCAGGTCGGCGCGGAGCGCGGCACCCGCCGCACCGCCGGCCAGGCCCAGTGCCAGGGTCTCCTCGCCGAGGTGGGTGAGCACCCGGGCGGTGTTGACGCCCTTGCCGCCCGCCCGCTCCGCGACCGAGCGGACCCGATGGGTCGTGCCCGGTCGCAGCGCGTCCACGACGTAGGTGACGTCGAGGGCCGCGTTGAGCGTGACGGTGAGGATCACCCGAGCACGGTCGCTCACGCCAGGACCACGGAGCGGGTCAGGTGCTGCGGGTTGTCGACGTCGCGGCCGAGGCGGGCGGCCAGGGCGACGCCGAGGCGCTGCACCTTGACCAGCTCGGCCAGCGGGTCGTGACGCGGCGTCACCAGGTGCGCCCCGGTGGCCAGGATCTGGTCGTCCAGGCCCTCAGGGAGCGGGCCGAGGCTCCAGACCACGCGGCCGGGGCGGGCGACGCTGATCGGGCCGTGGCGGTACTCCATGGCGGGGTAGGACTCGGTCCACCAGGCGGCGGTCTCGCGGACCTTGAGGGCCGCCTCGCGGGCCACGCCGTAGCTCCAGCCGCGGCCGAGGAAGCTGACCTGCTCCGCCGTCACGACCTCGTCGGTGAGCGGCTCGTCCAGCGCCTCCGCCGCCTGCGCGGGCAGGTGCGCGACGTCCTCGCCGAGGTGCGCGCGGAGCAGCACCATCTGCGAGGTGGGGAACCGGGTCTGGACGACGGAGCGCTCGTCGGCCCAGTCCAGCACCACGAGGTCGTCGGCCAGGTCGGCGACGGGGGTGGCCGGGTCGGCGGTGATCGCGGTGGTGGCCACCGTGCCGCGCAGGGCCTCGAGCAGGGCGAGCACCTCGGTCGTGGTGCCGGAGCGGGAGAGCGCGAGGACGCGGTCGTAGCGGCGCGAGAACGTGTCGCCCAGCGGCGCCTCGGAGGCGGCGAAGGCATCGGTCTCGCCGCCCGCCTCGCCCGCCGCCTCGCGCAGCGCGGCGTAGGCCTGGGCCATGAACCAGGACGTGCCGCAGCCGACCACGGCCACTCGCTCGCCCGGTCGCGGCAGCAGACCGGACACCTGCGGCAGCAGGTCGATCCCCTGCTGCCAGCAGTCGGGCTGGGAGGCGATCTCGATCGACGTCTGAGAACTCACCGGCTGTCCTCCGGGTGTGGTGGGTCAGGATCTCTGTTCATTCATGCTCAGATGAGCGTGTAGATGCGCAGTGATGAGCATAGCGACTCGTCCTGTAAAGCGAAACGCCCCGCCCGGCCAAAGCCGGACGAGGCGCATCGCGTGTTGCGGGTGTTTCGAGCGTTCGGGTGTTCAGGTGCTCGGGTGTTGCGGTGTGCGTCGGAGCGCTTACTGCTTGACCGTGCCGTACGGCGCGGAGCCGTCGCCGGCCGTGCCGCTCGGGGCGGCGGGGGTGAGCTGCGGGGCCGTCTGGGCGGCTGCGCGCGGTGCGTTGTACCGACCGAGGTCGTCGTGCACGGCGAGCGCGACACGCTCTATGGTCGTGATGCCGTAGCCCATGGTCGACTGGTTGTCCGTCAGCACGACCATCCGGTAGTCCTTGGTCTTGCTGGTGAACACGCCGATGCTGTGCACCCGCCAGCCGAGCGAGGCGCGCGGCAGCCAGCCGTTCTTGTTGTGGGCGGCGACACCGGCCGGGGTCCCGTACGGAGTGCCCCAGCGCTGGTCGGACTCGACGTGGCCCATCAGGCCCAGCGCGTACGCCTTTCCGGCGGGGGAGAGCACGTCGGTGCGGTCGGTGAAGGCGTCCAGCAGCCTCATCTCGTCGTGCGCGGTGATCTGGGTCAGGCCCCAGTAACCGCCCTCGCCGAGGTGGGTGTTGGTCATGCCGACCAGGCGCAGGAAGTGGTTCAGCTCGGCCATGCCGAGGTTGTCCCACAGGTTGGTGGCCGACTGGTTGTCGGAGTTCTCGATCATGGTGCGCAGGTTGCTCACCTCGAACGAGTCCAGGTAGCGGTGCTCGTCCTCGGCCCGGCGCAGCACGGCGCCCATGATGGTCGCCTTGACCACGCTGGCGGAGTCGAAGTGCCAGCTGGAGTGGAGCGCGCAGGAGACGCCCGTCCTCTGGTCCCAGACGGAGAGCGCGTAGGTGTCGTAGCGACCGCGCAGGGCTGACGCGATGTCACGCGACAGCCTGGCGGCCAGCGCCGGGTTCTTGGCGGAGGTGCAGATCGGCGTGGTCGCCGCTGCGGCAGGCTGGGCCAGTCCCAGAGGGGCCAGCGCGGCCACCGCGGCCGTGCCGAGGCCGGCCGCCAGCGCGCGACGGACGCGCGCCCTGAAAGGTGAGACCACTGAGTGGATCCTTCCGACGTTGGTTGGTGCTGCCTGTGACGATTGTGCGAGTTGACACATCGTCGACTGTGCAGACTTTCCGAACGTCGGCTTGGTTGCTCCGAACGGGAACTCCGTTCAGGACATTTTGTTGAGGACGCACTCAGGACGCGCTCAGGACGCACTCAGGACGTGCTGAGGACGTGCTCAGGAGGCTGACGGACCGACAGGGACGGCTTCCGCCGTGGCGAGCCCGCTGTCGCGGGAGAGCAGGGCGGCGTAGTGGCCGTGCAGGGCCATCAGCTCGTCGTGGGTGCCGCGTTCGACGATCCGGCCGGCGTCGAGGACGACGATCTGGTCGGCGTCGCGGATGGTGGACAGGCGGTGGGCGATGGTGACGGTCGTGCGACCGGCGGACAGGGTGTCGAGGGCCTGCTGCACGGCCTGCTCAGTCTGGGTGTCCAGCGCGCTGGTCGCCTCGTCGAGCACCAGTACGGGCGGGTTGCGCAGAATCGTCCGCGCGATCGCCAGGCGCTGCTTCTCGCCGCCGGAGAAGCGGTAGCCGCGCTCGCCGACCAGGGTGTCGTAGCCGTCGGGCAGCGAGGCGATGTGGTCGTGGATCTGCGCGGCCCGGGCGGCGGCGTGCAGCTCCGCGTCGGTGGCGTCGGGCTTGGCGAAGCGCAGGTTCTCCGCGACCGAGGCGTGGAAGAGGTAGGTCTCCTGCGAGACCACGCCCACCGCGTCGGACAGCGCCGCGAAGCTGAGGTCGCGTACGTCGACGCCGTCGATGGTGACGCGGCCCTCGGTCACGTCGTAGAGCCGGGGGACCAGGTAGCTGAGCGAGGTCTTGCCGGAGCCGGTCTCGCCGACGACGGCCAGCGAGCCGCCCGGCGGCACGGTCAGGTCGATGTCCTGCAGCGTCGGCCGGGCCTGGCGGTTGTCGTACCGGAAGCCGACGCCCTCGAACCGGACCTCGCCGTGGACGCGTCCGGCGGGCGTGACCGCGTTCTCCTTCTCGGTGATGTCGGGGACCAGGTCGAGGTACTCGAAGATGCGCTGGAAGAGCGCGAGGGAGACCTGGACGGCCACGCCGGTCTGCAGCAGCTGGACGGTCGGCCGGAACAGGCTCTGCTGCAGCGTGGTGAAGGCGACCAGGGTGCCCAGCGAGACGGCGGTGCCGTGCGGACCGGCGGTCAGCCCGGCCACCCAGTAGATGACCGCGGGCATCGCGGCCATCACGATCTGGATCGTCGACTGGCGCCAGCGCCCGGCCATGTCGGCCCGGACCTCCAGGTCGGCGAGCGCGGACGACTCGCGGGAGAAGTCGTGGCTCAGCGCCCGGGAGCGGCCCATGGTCCGGCCCAGCAGGATGCCGCTGACCGACAGCGACTCCTGCATGATCGACGAGATCGACGCCATCTGCCGTTGCCGCTCGTTGGCGATCCGCCGGCGCTCGTTGCCCACGCGTCGGCTGATCCAGACGAAGAGCGGGAGCAGCGCGAGGGAGACGATGGTCAGCTGCCAGTCGAGCGCGACCATGGCGATGACGGTGGCGATGACGGTGGTGGCGTTGGAGACCAGCGAGGTCGCGGTCGAGGTGATGGTCGCCTGCATGCCGCCGATGTCGTTGGCGATCCGCGACTGCACCTCGCCGGTGCGGGTGCGGGTGAAGAACGCGAGCGGCATCCGCTGCAGGTGGGCGTAGACGGAGGTGCGCAGGTCGTGCATGACCTGCTGGCCGACGCTGGTGGAGATGTAGGTCTGCCACACGTTGAAGACCGAGTTCGCCACGGCGACCGCGATCATCCCGAGGACCAGCACGGACAGCAGTCCGGTGCGCCGCTCGGGGATCGCGACGTCCAGCACGGCCCGCAGCAGGAACGGCGAGGCGACCGAGACGAGAGAGGAGAGGCCGACCAGGAAGGCGACCACCAGCAGTCGCATCCGGTACGGGCGGAACAGCCGGAGAATCCGGCGGAGCTGTCGCGGCGCCCGCGGCGTGCCCGCATCGCGGGGCGGGGGCGTCCAGTCGGGACCGATCTGCTTCATGGGATCGAGCATAGCTCACTATTGCCATTGCTAATAGTGAGTTTTGCTCAGCAATATTCAGGTGTGACGAACCAGGGTCGGGTAGTGCGGGTGGTGGTGCGGGTGGTGGTGCGGGTGGTGGTGCGGGTGGTGGTGCGGGTGGTGGTGCGGGTGGTGGTGCGGGTGGTGGTGCGGGTGGTGGTGCGGGTGGTGGTGCGGGTTACTGGTCCGCGTTCGCGGGCGGGAGGCGGTCCATCCACTTCATCGCGTGCATGACGTCCTCGACGGTCAGGCTGTTGGCCGGGCCGACCGGGGCCCAGACGTGGACCGTGCCGGAGGTGGCGAAGGTCAGGTCGAGCTGGATGGTGTCGTGCGGGGCGGGCGTGCGCCGCAGCGAGGTCAGTTCGATGTGCGTGCCGCCGGGGCTCAGGGTCACCGAGCCGTCGGCCGGGACCGTGAGCCAGGGCAGGACGTGCCCGGAGGGGTCCACCAGCTGGGCCGTGGCGGCCCAGGGCGTGGTGACGTCGGTCAGCCGGTCCGCCGTGCCGCCGCCGTTGCGCAGCGTGAGGTAGGCGTCGACCGGACCCGTCGACTTCGCCGGCGGGGCGAGGTAGGGGGAGACGCACGCCAGCCGCGGCGGGTTGGCCGTCGCCGCCGCGGCGCTCGACGTTGGGGCCGAGCGGCCCCACAGCAGCAGTCCGAGCGCGAGCAGGGCGACCAGCGGGCCCTGGACCAGCAGCGTGCGCCGCGCGCCGCGCAGTCCGCCGCGCCCGGCCGCCGCCTGCTCCAGCGCGGCGGCCTGCGCTTCGAGGGCTTCGAGGTCGTGGGCGTCATCGACATCGTCGACGTCATTGAGGTCGACGTCGATATCCGCTGCTTCGTCGCTCATCGCGTCCCCGGGTGGCTCGTGGCTGCTGGTGCGACGGCCTAGTAGCCCTGCGGCCAGGTGAAGTCCTTGTACGGGGTGACCGAGCCGATGTCGATCTGGATCTTCTCCAGGTTCTTGAACTGGATCGCGCGCGGGTCGCCGGTGTAGACCTTGCCGTCCACGAAGACGGTCATGGTGCCCTTGTCGGGGCCGATCTGGCCGCGGCTGAGCGGCTGGCCCCAGACGTCGAAGAAGTTGCCCAGGTTGTACTGCTGCTGGGTGGGCGACTCGACGTGGATGATGCCGCTCTCGTCGTGCGTGTGCAGGAAGTAGAACGCCTTGCCGCCGCCGACGAAGGCGGAGCCGTCCTGGGCCTGCTGCAGGCTGTACGGCGGGATGATGCCGACGCCGTAGGGGACCATCTCCTGCTTGCCGTTGACGTAGATCTGCAGGTGCGAGTGGATGTGGTAGACCGTCTGCTCCATCGAGTTGCTCTGCACGACGCCGTCGACGGCGTTGCCGTCGGCCTGGTGCGCGGTGGAGGCGAGCAGGGTCGCGCTCTTGTCGATGGAGGGGTCGCTGGCCTGGGCCGCCGCGTCCTGCTTGACGGTCTGTGCCTTCTGGCTGTTGAAGGCCCAGACACCGACTCCGACGAGGGCGCCGACCAGAACGACGCCGCCCACCGACATGGCGATGGTGACGTTCCGCTGGCGTCGAGCTTCCGCCGCGCGCTGGGCGGCGATCTTCTCCTGAGCTATTCGGCGACGCTCGGAGTTCGACGGCTTGTTCTGGGTCATCGGTCCTCGGTTGCTGCTCGGCTGATGGGGGGCGCGTAGCGTCCCCGCGCCGTCACGTTAGTGCGCGCGTGGCTAAGCGTTCCGTAAGTCTGCCTACGCAGGGGAGTGCCGAGGTTGGGGAATGTCGGATAACGACCGAAATAAACAGATCACAGGTTGATAACAGTGCGTCAACTGTGAACGTGAACGACGGCGACCGCGTCAGGAGCGGATCAGGAGTGGGCGCGGTGCGCCGTACCGTGCGGGTCGCGGCAGTGGCTCGGGTCCTCCCCGGTGGGGGAGAGCTGGAGCGTCTCCGGGGAGGCGTGGTCGACCTGGAGCGTGGTGTGGTCGATCGCGTAGTGCTCGCGCAGCTCGTGCTCCATGGAGAGCCGGACCGCGTGACAGTCGAGGTCGTCGCGGACCAGGATGTGCGCGGAGAGTGCCGGGTAGCCGGAGGTGATGGTCCAGATGTGCAGGTCGTGCACCTCGACCACGCCGGGCAGGGCGGCCAGCCGCGCGCCGACGGCGTCCGGGGCCAGGCCGGCCGGGGCGGCCTCCAGGAAGATCCGGCCGGACTCGCGGACCAGGCCGTAGCCCGCCTTGAGCATCAGGCCCGCCACCGCCAGCGTCGCCAGCGCGTCGGCGCGGTCGAAGCCGGTGAGCAGCACGACCAGTCCGGCGACGGCGGTGGCGATGAACGCCCAGGCGTCGTTGAGGATGTGCTGGTAGGCGCCCTCGACGTTGAGGCTGGACCGGTTGGCGCGGGAGATCAGCCAGGCCGCCAGCACGTTGATCACGATCCCGACCAGCGCCGTCGCCAGCACCACGCCGCCCTCGACGGCGGGCGGGCTGATCAGTCGCCGCACGGCCTCGTAGAGGAAGATCACGGACAGCGCGAGCAGGGTGATCCCGTTGGCCTGGGCGGAGAGGATCTCGGCGCGCTTGAGGCCGAAGGTCAGCGAGCCCTTGGCGGGGCGCGCGGCCAGCCGCATGGCGATCAGCGCGAGCACGATCGAGGCGGCGTCGGTCAGCATGTGTCCGGCGTCGGAGATCAGGGCCAGGGAGTGCGCCAGCAGGCCGACGACGACCTCGGCGGCCATGAACGCGCCGATCAGCGCGAGCGCGCCGGTCAGGTAGCGCCGGTCCGCGTCGGCGGACACGCCGTGGCTGTGGCCGTCGTGCCCGTGGCCGCCGTGCGCGTGGCCTTCGTGCGCGTGGGCGTCCTGGGGGTGGGCGTCCTGCGCGTGCGCCTCGTGCGTGTGGCTCACGGTGGCTCCTCCGTCGATGGTCTCCACGGGGAACTATACCGGAAGGAATGAACAATCATTCATATCTGATCTCAGCCGACAGTCGTACCGCCGGTCGTGTCGGGATCGCCCGCCACGAGGCGAAGTCCCTCCGACGCCAGCGGCCCGTCGCCGAGGAGGGCGACCAGGCGGTGGAGCAGCAGCCCGGCCGGTCCGTCCGGCTGCTCCTCGGCGAGCCAGCCGCTCATCGCGGGGGCCAGCCCTGGCTCGTGGACCAGGACCACCAGCAGCTGCGCCACGAACTCCTGTACCAGCGCCAGCTGCAGCTCCTCGCGCGAGAACCGGCCCTTCTCGTCCTGCAGCCAGGCGAGCGCGGTGATCTCGGCATTGCCGATCCAGGACCGCACGGCCAGGCGGACGCGGGGGCTCGGATCGGGGAGCGCGAGGTGGCTGAGCACCGCGTCGAGTGCCGCCTGGCGGACCTGGTCGATGACCGCGCCGGTGCCGGGGCTCGACGAGGCCGAGCCGTTGCGCATGATCGCGGCGAAGCCGGGGCCGTGCGCGTCGACGAAGTCGAGGTAGCGGCCCATCACCCGGTGCAGCCGCTCCGAGAGCGGGCCGACCTGCGGCTCGTCGAAGAGCCCGGCCAGCTCGCGGCCCGCACGCCGGGTCGCCTCCTCGTAGAGGGCCTGCTTGCCGGGGAAGTAGTGGTAGACGAGCGGCCTTGAGGCTCCTGCGGCGGCGGCGATGTCGTCGATCGACACCTCTTCGGGCGCGTGGTGCGCGAAGAAGTCGAGTGCGACGGCGATCAGCTGTTCGCGCCGCTGCTCGACGCTGAGCCTGCGGCGCGGCCGGGGCGATGAGCCCGGCGCCGGCCCGGATGCGGCCCCCGATGTGGCGCCTGATGCGGCGGTCATGCACGTCAGCGTAGCGGGGTAGGGCTGGCGTTCGAGGGCGAACCGGACGGCGGACAGGACGGCGGACAGGACGCCGAACGGGGCGGCGGGCAGGGCGCTGGTCAGCAGGTGGAGAGCAGTTCTGTCAGGGATGCGTCGAATGCCCGGTGTAGGTCGGCCACCGGGTGGGGAGAGGTCGCACCGAGGCGGCCCCGCAGGCCGACATGGAGCCGTCCCCGGTAGCTGCTGACCGCCACCGCCAGCGCCTGCCCCCGGGCCAGCGGCGGCAGCGGGTACAGGGCGGTCAGCGTGTGCCCGTCCAGGGTGAACCGGAAGTCCGGCATCGGCACGTTGGTGACCAGCGCGTCGAAGAGCAGGGGTGCGGTCGGGCGCAGCAGCGGGGCGGTGAGGCGGTGACCGGGGGCGGGCAGCAGGTCGGCCAGCAGCGCCACCGCGCCCGCGCCGCGACGCGGGCCGCGCTGCTTGTGCGCGTCCATCGCGGCGCGCACCAGCTCCAGCCGCCGACGCGGGTCCGGCTCGGTGACGGGGAGGTCGAGCAGGTAGCCGGAGAGCCGGTTGCCGCCGCCCGGCGCGCCGAGCCGCGCCCGCTGGCTGACCGGGACGAGCACCCGCGCGTTCCTGGTGGCCACCGTGCGCAGCGCGCCCGCGAGCACGGCGAGGACGACGTCGTTGACCGTGCCGCCGTGGGCCTTGCGGATCCGGTGCAGGTCGTCGAGCGGGTAGGAGGGCAGCGCCAGCTCGGGGGTCGCGGGCTCGGGGCGGAGCAGCGACGGCTGGAGCAGTGCCGACGGGTGGAGCAGGGCGGTCGGCTGGAGCAGGCTGCGCGGGGCGCTCCCGGCGACGGAGAGCAGCGTGTCGCCCGCGATCTCGGCGGCCCGCAGCGTGCGCTTCGCCTCGACGGGGATCGACCGCAGGGCGCGCAGCGGCAGCGGCCCGGTGGGTGCGGCGTGCCGGTCCTGGCCGTCGGGCCTCCGCTTGCCCGCAGCGGCAGACTTCTCGCGTCCGGCGAACTGGTCGAGCAGCCGGACGCCGACGTCGAGCGCCCGCAGACCGTCGACGGCGGCGTGGTGGACCTTGAGCAGCAGCGAGAAGCCGGAGTCGCCACGGGCGAGCAGGTGCATCTCCCACGGCGGCGCCTCCCGGGGCACCGGCGCGGCCATCAGCGCGGCGACGCGGGCGTCCGTCGAGTCGGCGCTCGCGTCAGCGTCCTCGGCGTGGGTGGCGATGTGCGCGGCGGCGTCGAAGTTCGGCTGCTCCTCCCAGTACGGGCCCTCCAGCGGGTTCCAGGGGGTGCGCACCCGCTGCCGCAGCCGGGGTATCGCCTGGGCGCGCTCGGCGAGCACCGCGGCGACGGCGCCCAGGTCCGGCCCGCCGCCCTCGGCGGCGCCGTCGAAGTGGGCGAGCGCGCCGATGTGCATCGGCGCGTCGGGGGATTCCAGGCTCCAGAAGGCCGCGTCCAACGGGCTGAGCCTGTTCTCCATGTGCGTCCTTCCGCGGGGGGTTCGCGAGTGAGGAGTGAGGTACGAGAGTGAGGTACCGGAGGGGTCCGTGCACCAAGTCTTCCCTGACCATGTTGCGGCCAGGTGAGAGGCCCGCGAAGTTTGGGCACCGCGACATCGCCGCAGGGTGGGGCGATGTTTGCCTGACGACCCGTCGGGAACGGAAAGATCATGCTCCGGGGCCCGATGGCGCGGCGGATGGTGACGCTGGCGCTCTGCTCGGTCGTCGCGTACGTGGTGCTGCTGCAGATCGTGCGCCACGACGCCGACCCGCTGCCGGCCCTCGCCAAGGCCGACGCCGTCTGGCTGGTCCCGGCGCTGCTGGCGTCGGCGGCCGGGTCGGTCGGGGCGACGTTCGCGGTGGTCGGCTTCGTCCCGGAGCGGGTGTCGTTCCGCGGGGCGCTGCTGGCGCAGCTGTCGGGGTTCTTCGTCAACCTGGCCACGCCCAGCGGGCTGGGCAGTGCGGCGGTCAACACCCGGTTCCTGGCCCGGTCCGGGATCCCGCAGACGCAGGCGCTGGCCAGCGTGGCGCTGGGGCAGATCGTCGGGCTGGCGCTGCACGTGCTGCTGATCGTCGGCTTCGGCGCGTCCGTGGGCGCCGACTACGCCGCCTCGCTGCCGACCGGGACGACGCTGCTGGTCGCGGCGAGTGTGGTGGCGGCCGTCGTCGCCGTCGGGGGTGGGGTGCCGAAGCTGCGGCGCTGGTTGGTGGCGCGACTGCGCGAGGCCCGGCCGAGGTTCGGGCAACTGCTGCACCAGCCGGGCAAACTGACGGTGGGCATCCTCGGTCAGCTCGCGGTCACGCTGATGGCCGCCGTCTGCCTGTACTGCTGCGCCCGCGCCTTCGGGCTGGCGCCCGGATTCGCCGAGGTCACCCTCGCCCAACTGCTCGGCTCGACCGTGGGATCGGCGGTGCCGGTGCCGGGCGGCATCGGCTCGGTGGACACGGCGCTCGCCGTCGCGCTGCGGGTGACCACCGGCACCCCCACGGGGACGTGGGTGCCGGTGGTCCTGGTCTACCGCCTGTGCACGTTCTGGCTGCCGCTGCTGCCGGGATGGCTCGCCTTCCTCCGGCTGCAGCGGCGCGAGGAGATCTGACGGATCGTCAGCTCAGCTGTGCTCGGTCGTGCTCACAGGTCCAGCACCAGCTTGCCGTCCTGGCTGCGGGAGACGCAGATCAGCATCGACTCCGCGCGCTCATCGACGCTCAGCAGGGCGTCCCGGTGCTCCGGCGTGCCACCCAGCACCCGCACCTTGCAGGTGCCGCAGAAGCCCTGCTCGCAGCTGTAGGCCACGTCCGGCAGTCGGTCGCGGACGGCGCTGAGGACGCTGCGGTCCGCCGGGACGGTCAGCGTGGCGCCGGTGCGGCGCAGCTCGACCTCGACGGTGTCGCCGTGGGCGCTGTCCTCGGCGGGGTGGAACCGCTCCAGCCGGGCCTCGACGCCGGGGCGCAGCTCGGCGAGGGTGGCGACGACGGCGTCCATCAGCGGCTCGGGGCCGCAGACGTGGACCACCGCGCCGTGCGGCGCGGACTCCAGCGCGGCGGCCAGGTCGGGCAGACCCTCGGTGTCCGTGGTCACGACCGTGACCCGCTTCTCCGCCTCGGGCAGGGCCTTGATCTCGTCCAGGAACGGCATGGTCTCGGCGGACCGGCCGATGTAGAGCAGCCGCCAGTCGCTGCCGCGTGCCGCGCTCTCGCGCACCATCGGCAGGATCGGCGTGATGCCGATGCCGCCCGCCACGAACGCGCGCGGCCCCTTGCCCGCGCCGAGCGGGAACCGGTTGCGCGGGCGGTGGGCTTCCACGGACGCGCCCGCGACCAGCATCTCGTGCACCTCCTTGGAGCCGCCCCGGGAGTCCTCGGTCAGCCGGACGCCGATGCGGTAGCCGCTCAGGTCGGCCGGGTCGCCGCAGAGCGAGTACTGCCGGACCAGGCCGGACGGCAGCAGCAGGTCCAGGTGCGCGCCGGGCTCCCAGGCGGGCAGGTCCGCGCCGTCGGCGGAGGTGAGCAGCAGCTCAGCCACGCCCTCGGCCGGGGTGCGCCGGTCGGCGACGACCAGGTGCAGCGGCTTGGTCGCCGCCTCCGCCTGCGCGGCGGCGGCCCGCGCGGCGGGCGAACCGGCCAGGTAGGCCAGCGCCTTGGCGGTCGAGCCCTCCTGGGTGGGGTGGTAGCGCTTGCGCATGTAGCGCGGGACAGCAGAGAAGATCTCCTTCGGCGAGGGCACCAGATCGGCCTTGGCCGCCCGCACCCAGTCCTTCATCTTCGGCTCCAGCACCTTGCGCTGAGCAGGCGTCAGCTCCGGGTCGTTGGCGATGAAGAACTTCACGCCGCGCACCCACAGCCAGAACATCGTCGGGAAGACGGTGGTCATCGCGCGCAGCCGACGCGGGTAGCCGCCGTCGACATGCTGGAAGACGTCGAAGGCCACCGAGCGGTGCTCGACCTCCTCGGCGCCGTGCCAGCGCAGCAGGTCGACCATCACCGGGTCGGCCCCGTACTGCTCGAAGCCCCGCGCGTCCAGCACCCACTTGCCGAGCACGGCGGTGAAGTGCTCGATGGCGGCGATGACGGCGACCCGCTCCTTGAGCCACCACGCGGTGGCCATCGGCGGGGCGGTGTGGTTGCCGAGCAGGTGCTCGAAGAACCAGTCCATCTGCGCGGTGTAGGGGGAGGGGTCCAGCCCCTGCGCGATCATGTGGTCGAGGACGGTGGAGTGCGCCTGCGAGTGCACCGCCTCCTGCCCGATGAACCCGATCATGTCCTCGCGCAGCTGCGGGTCGCGGACCAGCGGCAGCGCCTGCTTGTAGACGTCGACGAACCACTTCTCGCCGGCGGGCAGCAGCAGGTGCAGCACGTTGATCATGTGGGTGGAGAACGGGTCGTCGGGGACCCAGTGCAGCGGCGTCTCGGTCCAGTCGAAGGTCACTCGGCGCGCCTGCAGCGGCGCGTGCTCGGTGCTGACGGCGAGTTCGGTCACGGGGGTGACTCCTCTCTCTACTTCTAGCGGGGCGTCAGGTCGGCGCGGGCGATGGCGCGCAGGGTGCCGGGGGAGAGGCGGCTCAGCGCGCGGCCGATCCGGGCCTCGGCGGCGACCGGTACGACCGGGCGGTTCTCGCGCACCGCGCGAAGCACGGCGTCGGCGACCCGCTCCGGCGGCAGGTTGCGCATCCGGTAGAGGCGGTCCGCCTTGCCGCGCAGTTTCTCCTGCTCGCTGCTGCTGACGCCGACGTAGCGGGTGGCCTTGGCGATGGCGGTGTTGACGAAGCCGGGGCAGACCGCGCTGACGCCGATCCCGTCGTCGGACAGCTCGGCGCGCAGGCACTCGGAGAGCATCAGCACGGCCGCCTTGCTGGTCGCGTAGGCGGAGAGGGTGCGCGAGGGCAGATATGCGGCGGCGGAGGCGATGTTGACGATGTGTCCGCCGTTGCCGTGGTCCTTCATCATCGCGCCGAAGAGGCGGCAGCCGTGGACCACGCCCATCAGGTTGACGCCGAGCACCGCGTCCCAGTCGGAGGTCTGGGTGTCCAGGAACGCGCCGCCCAGGCCGATGCCGGCGTTGTTGACGACGACGTCCGGCGTGCCGTGCTCCTCGGCGACGGCCTTGGCGAAGTCCTCCATGGCCGCCGGGTCGGAGACGTCGACGGCGTACGAGCCGGTGCGCGGAGCGCCGAGCAGCGATGCCAGGTGCGCGGTGCGGGCGGCCGACTCCGCGTTCAGGTCGGCGGCGATCACCGCCGCACCGGCCTCGGCGAAGGCCAGCGCGGTGGCCCGGCCGATGCCGCTGCCCGCGCCGGTGACGATCACGAGCTTTCCGGCGTGCTCCTTCTGCTCCCCGTCCTGCTGCGGCCTGTTGACCTCGGCACGCTGGAGCGCGGGAGCGGTCGGGCCGCCCTCGATGTGGGTGACGAACTCGTCGATCCAGTTGGCCAGCACCGCGTCGTGGGTCAGCGGCGCCCAGTGGCCGGCGCGCAGCGGGCGGCGCCAGAGCCGGTCGACGTAGGGCTGCGGGGCCTGACCGGCCATGGACGGGGTGACGTAGAGGTCTTTCTGCGGCAGCACCACCTGCACCGGGATCTCGGTCGGCCGGTGCCGGGGGCGGCTCAGCCGGGGGATCATGTTGGCCCGGTAGAGCGCCAGTCCGCGCACTGCGTCGGTGGGGAAGGTCGGCGCGCCGCTGCCGCGCGGCACGCCCTCGATCGCGTGCAGCAGCGCGGGCCAGGCCTTGACCATCGCCGTGCGCCACAGCAGCGGGGGCAGCAACGGCAGGTGGAAGTAGCCGATGTACCAGGAGTGCACGCTCTGCCAGGCCAGTTGGCCCAGCGCGCGCGGGCTCGGCCGCCGCAGCTTGCTGCGGAACCACTGGCCGACGTGGTCCAGGCACGGTCCGGAGACGGAGGTGAAGGAGGCGATCCGGTCCGCCAGCGCGGTGCCGGTGACCGACTCCCACGACTGGATCGACCCCCAGTCGTGCCCGACCAGGTGCACCGGCCGCTCCGGGCTGACCTGCTGCAGCACCGCGCCGAGGTCCGCTTCCAAGGTGGCCAGCGTGTAGGAGGAGACCCGGCGCGGCGCGTCCGACGCCCCGGCGCCGCGCACGTCGTAGGCGACGACGTGGTGCCGCTCGGCCAGCTGCTCGGCGATCGGCCGCCAGACGACATGGCTGTCGGGGTAGCCGTGCACCAGGACGACGGTGGTGTCGGCGGAGCGCGCGCCCCACTCGAAGACGGCGAGCCGCACCCCGTCCGGCGCGGTCACGAAGCTCTGCTGCTCCTTCATGGGCTCCATGCGCTCGTTCATGCTGCGTTCTCCTTGGCGGCCCAGGTGCGGACGTGCGGCAGGTCGTCGTCGAGCCAGTAGGCGTCGTCCTCGGTGACGACGAGCAGCTCCTCGAACTTGGCGCCGATGCCGCGCAGGCCCAGGTGCGGCTCGACGGCCCAGAGGCCGGGCGTCGGGGCGTGGGCGGAGGACTTGCCGTCGGCCCACAGCGGCGAGCGGTGCTGGATCCGCTCGGCAACCAGCTCCCGCCCGAGCGTCTGCAGGCTGCGGACGCCGAACCCGGCCACGACGGTGCGCGGCCCGCGCGACTTGAGCCGGGTGACCTGGTGCGCCAGCACCCGGCCCGGGTAGACGCGGTGCCGGTTCTCGTAGCCGTGCTTGGCGATCAGTGCGTCCACGGCGAGGTAGATCTCGTTGAGCGGCTTGCGCTCGCGCACCTGAGCCAGGATCAGCTCCCGGTACTCCTTGAGGTCGTCCAGGATCTGCTGCTGCACCCGGTTGCCGCCGAGGCTGCCCGCGTAGCCGATGTCGGCGGTGTAGCCCTGGGCGACGGGCGCGCAGTCGAGGATGAACGGCATCCCCTCTTCGAGCCGCCGGTCGGTCGGGAAGAACTGCAGCGGCGTGCGGAACCGGTGGAAGGTCGTGCGGTCGCCGAACCAGGCGAACGGGACGTGGAACCAGTCGTCCCCGCCGTTCTCCTCCAGCCAGCGACGCATCCGCTGGGCTGCCTGCTTCTCGGTGACGCCCGGTTCGAGGCCCTCCGCCACGGTCTGCGCGCAGCGGTAGGCGAGCTGTTGGACGGCGCGAAAGCGCTCCAGATCCTCCGGCTCCCAGGCCGGCCGCTTATTAGACATGTTGTCAACATACTGCTCAGTCACCTCCGCGCAACAGGTGTCTGCACCGAGTTTTCCGGTGGTCTTCGCAGGGGTCACCGATGGGAAAACCAGCAGGTGTCACCGATGCGAAAACCGGGTCGCCCGGCGGCCGATCGCTCGCTACGTTTCTGTTCATGGGACAGACCAGCTCGGCCGAGGCCTTCCGTCCTCTCGTCGCCGCGCTCACGGGCGCCGGCGTCTCCACCGACTCCGGCCTGCGGGACTACCGCGGTCCGCAGGGGCTGTGGCGCGACGACCCCGCCAACCAGCGGCTGGTCACCATCGACAGCTACCTCGCCGATCCCGAGATCCGCGCCCGCAGCTGGCAGCTGCGTCTGCGGACCGGCGTCCTCCAGGTGCAGCCCAACGCGGCCCATCGCGCCTTCGCCGCCTACGAGCGCACGGGGCTGCCACTGCGCGTGCTGACGCAGAATGTCGACGGCCTGCACCAGCTCGGCGGCGTCAGCCCGCGCAAGGTCCTTGAGCTGCACGGCACCGCCCGCCGCACCGAGTGCACCCGCTGCCACGCGCGCGGAGACATGGCCGAGGCCCTGGACCGCGTCCGTGCGGGCGAGGCGGACCCGCCCTGCACGGTCTGCGGCGGCGTGCTCAAGTCCGCGACGGTCTACTTCGGCGAGCATCTCAACCCGCAGGTTCTTGGCGAGGCCCGCGCCATCGCCGCCGCCTGCGACGTCCTGCTCGCCGTCGGCACCACGCTCCAGGTCCACCCGGCCGCCGGGCTGGTCGACGTCGCCCTGGCGGGCGGCGCGCGGGTCATCGTCGTCAACGCCGACCCGACGCCCTACGACAGCGTGGCGGCCGAGGTGATCCGCGAGCCGATCGGCACCAGCGTGCCCGCGCTGCTGCGGCGGCTGGCGAAGGAAGCCGACGTGGAGTGGCCGGAGTCGCCGGGGGCGCCGGAATGACCGGCTCCGCGGGCACCCCGCTGGCCAGGAAGTTGCGCATCAAGCCCGGCCACCACGTCGTGCTCCGGCACGCTCCGGAGGGCTGGACCCTCCCCGACCTGCCGGACGGCGTCCACCTGGACTCGGGGGCCGGGCGTGCGGCCGACGCGGACGTCGTCCTCGCCTTCTTCCGCTCGGCGGACGAACTGCGCTCCGAGGCCTCTGCCTTGGTGGCGGCGCTGCCGTGGGCGTCGTGCCTGTGGGTGCTCTGGCCGCGTCGGGCGGCCGGGCACACCAGCGACCTGACGGACACCCTGTTGCGGGAGGTGCTGCTGCCGTTGGGTGTCGTCGACGTCAAGGTGGCCGCGGTGGGGGAGGACTGGTCGGGGCTGGCGTTCGTGTGGCGGAAGGAGAACCGGCCGTCCTAGCCGGTCGCGGGGCCTAGGCGGCGCGGACCTTGAGCGCACGCACGTCGTGGACGGCGAGCATGGCGACGGTGCAGGCGAGGATCACCGCCGCCGCGCCCAGCAGGGTTGCGTGCACGCCGATCGCCGTGCTGAGCGGGCCGATGGTGGCCTGGGCCAGCGGGATGGCCAGGAACGAGCCGAGCGCGTCGTAGGAGTAGACCCGGGCCAGCCGCTCCTCGGGAATCTCCTGCTGGAGCGAGGTCTCCCACGCGATGCCGAACTGCTCGACGGCCATGCCGGCAAGGAAGTTCATCACCGCCAGGCTCGCCACGGGCATGCCGAGCGCGAGCCCGGAGGGCAGCAGCGCCTCGGCGGCCATGCAGGAGACCCCGACCAGCAGCAGGCGCTGCGGCCGGATCCGCAACCCGATCACCCCGCCGACGAGCATGCCGAGCGTCTGCGTGGACAGCACCAGCCCCCAACCGCCGCTGCCGAAGGACCTGTCGGCGATCGTCGGCCCCAACACCTGCACCGTGCCCGAGAACGCGGCGTTGAGGAACCCGAAGGCGGCCACGATCACCCAGACCCAGCGTCGCGCCACGAACTCCCGCCAGCCGTCGTGGAGTTCGCGGAACATGCCGCGCCGCGCGGGTGGCGCGGCGTCGGCAGCGTCGGGAAGAGGGGCGACCCGGACCCGCACCCGGAAGAAGCAGAGTCCCGACAGGGCGAAGCTCGCCGCGTCGATCGCCAGGCCCCAGCCGGGACCGGCCGCAGCCACCACCGCGCCACCGAGCGCGGCGCCGCCGATCATCGCGCTGTTGGCGCCCATCCGGTTGATCGCGTTCGCCTGACGACGCTCCTCCGTGGGCACGGTCTGCGGCAGCAGAGCAGAGGATGCGGGCAGGGCGAAGGCCGCGAACGTGCCGTTGCAGGCGGAGAGGACGAGCATCAGAGGGATCGTCGCGTGGTGGGTGAGCACCAGTGCTGCCAACGAACCCTGGCTCGCGGCGCTCAGCGCACTCGATCCGACGAGCACCAACCGGCGCGGCATCCGGTCCGCCACCACGCCGCCGAAGAGCAGGAAGACCACGTTGAAGAGCGACCGCGCGGCCACCACCAGACCGAGCTCCGTCACCGACCCGGTGATCCGCAGCACCGCGAACGCCAGGGCGATCGGGGCGACGCCGTTGCCCAGCATGTTGGTGGCGCGGCCGAGGGCCAGTCGGCGGAAGTTGGCATGGCGCAGCGGAGCGAGGGCGTTCGACACCTCGTCTGCCTATCGGCTGGGTGGATCTTGGGTCAACCGAATATCGGTGCGGCGCCGGCGCCAGGCTTGGGAACTGGCCTGCAACAAAACGTTGACGTGGCAGCCCTGGCGTCGATAGCGTCGCGTCAACAAACTGTTGATGAGTAGTGCGGGTCACACCGTTGTCAGGCAACACAGGCGAAGGGGCAGTCATGGCTGCGCGAACCACGTTCTCCACCACGCTGCGCGAGGGCGTCGAGGCCTCCCTCGCCGGGGTCGACGCCGACCTCGCCGCCCGCTACCCGGGCGACCCGGGCACGCGTCAGCCGGTCCACACCGTCTACGTCCCGGCCGACGCGCTCGCCGACCAGGGCGTCGGCGACCTGGTCCGCAGCTGGGGCCGCCAGGCACTCGACCTGCTCGACGCCCACGCCCCGGACGCCGCCGCACTCGCCGCCGTCGTGGGCCAGACCGACGCCGCGCTCGCCGCCGACGTCCACGACCGGGTCCGCGCCAAGCTGGAGCGCGAGCCGATCGAGGACCTGCGCATCGACTTCGAGGACGGCTACGGCCCGCGCCCCGACGCCGAGGAGGACGCCGCCGCCGAGCGCGCGGCCCGACTCGTCGCCGAGGCCGTCGCCGACGGCAGCGCGCCGCCGTTCGTCGGGATCCGGATGAAGTGCATGGAGTCGGCCGTCCGCGCGCGGGGGATAAGGACGCTCGACCTCTTCCTCACCGGTCTGCTCGACGCGGGGAACGGCGCGCTGCCGGAGGGGCTGCTGCTGACGCTGCCCAAGGTCACCTATCCCGAGCAGGTCACCGCGATGGCGCGGCTGGTCGAGGGCTTCGAGCAGGCGAGCGGCCTTCCGGCCGGTCGGATCGGCTTCGAGATCCAGATCGAGACCACCCAGGCCATCCTCGGCGCCGACGGCCGCGCGACCGTCGCCCGGATGATCGAGGCCGCCGAGGGCCGCGCCACCAGCCTCCACTACGGCACCTTCGACTACAGCGCGTCGTGCGGCGTCAGCGCGGCCTACCAGAGCATGGAGCACCCGGTCGCCGACCACGCCAAGGCCGTCATGCAGGTCGCGGTGGCGGGCACGGGCGTCCGGCTGTCGGACGGCTCGACCAACGTCATCCCGACCGGCCCGACCGAGCAGGTCCACGCCGCGTGGCAGCTGCACCACCGCCTGGTCCGCCGCTCCCTGGAGCGCGCCTACTACCAGGGCTGGGACATGCACCCCGGCCACCTGCCGACCCGCTACGCGGCGGTCTACGCCTTCTACCGCGAGGGCCTGGACACGGCCGCCGCGCGCCTGGCCGCGTACGTCGCCCGCGCGGGCGGTGACGTCATGGACGAGCCGGCCACGGCGAAGGCGCTCAGCGGCTACCTGCTCCGCGGTCTGGACTGCGGCGCGGTCGACGCCACGGAGGTCGAGAAGGCCGCCGGCTTGGACCGCGCGGCGTTGGACGCGCTCGCGGGGCGCTGAGCTGGCGCGCTGATTTGGAGAACCAGCAGGTCGTGCCGTAACGTTCTACGAGTTGCCCCGCCGAGAGCGGGGCAGCAAAACCCCCAAGAAATCGGAAATCCGATTGACGGGGACTGCGAAATCGGGACTGAAAAGTTCTGATAGAGTAGAAAACGAAGGAAGCGCCCGGAGAAAGCCCGAGAGGGAATTCGAAGGAAGCGTCCGTTCCTTGAGAACTCAACAGCGTGCCAAAAGTCAACGCCAGTTACTTTTGAGAACAAATTTTCAGCGAGGATGCTGTGCACGGGTCCGCCCATTCCAGCGGATGCTGTGCCGCTCTGCGTTGGATGTCCCGATTACGGGAAAGCATTCACGGAGAGTTTGATCCTGGCTCAGGACGAACGCTGGCGGCGTGCTTAACACATGCAAGTCGAACGGTGAAGCCCTTCGGGGTGGATCAGTGGCGAACGGGTGAGTAACACGTGGGCAATCTGCCCTG
>NZ_JADPRT010000025.1 GCF_015690355.1 Streptacidiphilus fuscans
GCCGTGGTCGGCCGTGCTCAGCCGCCGTAGACGTCCTCGACGTAGCGGCCGTCGGCGATCAGTTGCTGGAGCCAGGCTTCGGCGTCCTCGGCGGTCGCGCCACTGACCTGTTCGCGGTGGATGGCCTGGAAGGCCGCGCGTACGCCCGGAGCCATGCGGGCGCCGTCGCCGCACACGTAGACCGAGGCGCCCGACTTCAGCAGCTCCCAGACCTCGTCCGCCTCGGCGCTGATGCGGTCCTGGACGAAGCGGCGGCCGTCGACCGGGGCTGCGCTGAACGCCGGGCGCATCGAGACCGCGCCCGCCTGCTCCGCCACCGCGAGCTCCGCGGCGTGCAGGAAGTCGGCGTCCGGGGCGTCGCAGCCGAAGTAGCAGAGCGCCTGAGCGAGTTCGGCCCCGGCGGCGAGGCGCGCGTGGCGGTCGGCGATCGCGCCGCGGAAGGGGGCCAGTCCGGTACCGGCGGCGACCATGATGACCGGGGCCGGCGCGTCGTGGTCGATCCGGAAGGCCTCGCGGCAGGGCTGGATCCGGGCGAGGACGGTGTCCCCCGGGCGGACGGAGTTGAGGTATCCGGAGCCCGTGCCCCGGTGGAGGCCGCGTCCCGAGCGGGCCGGGGCTTCGAGCAGGGAGACCATCAGGTCCGCGTGCCGCGGGTCGCGGGCGGGCGAGGAGGAGATCGAGTAGTGGCGGGGGCGTCGCGCGGGCAGCAGCTCCAGCCACAGCGGCCAGGTCAGCACCTCGCGCAGCGCCGGGTGGTCCTCGACGACGTCCAGCAGGGTGCGCGGGTCCGGCTGTGTGTCGCTCTGAGCGCCCGCCTGCGCGTCCCGCTGGGCGTCGGCGGCGAGGGCGCGCAGCGTGACCTGCTCGGGCGGGCACGGGTTGAGCTCGGCGAGCCGGGCCAGCTGGCGTGCCGTCGGGCGGTCCTGGAGCTCGACGTGTTGGGTCAGCAGCTCCCGGACCGTCAGCGGCCGGTCGACAGCGAGGCCGTCGCGACGCTGCCGGTTCGGCACGATGGTCAGCACGGTGTCGAGATCCGCGCGCATCAGCTGTGCGGCGCGGGCGACGAGGGCGGGGGCGTTGGCGGGGAGCACGGAGAGGTGGTCGCCCGTGCGGTAGTCGACGCCCTCCGGCAGCGCCAGCCGGACCAGGCGCTTGACGCGCGGGTAGTCGGCGCGGCTCAGGTGCTCGGCGGCGGTGACGGTCATCGCCGTCATGCCGTGGCGTGCGGCGAGCGCGTCGAGCGGGCCGCCGCTGATCTCGGTGACGGTGTAGTCGGCCTCGGAAGCGCCGGTGGCGGCCTCGCCGCCGACGCTGTCCGGGTCGCCGTACTGGTCCAGCAGGGCGACGCGCAGCGCCTCGGTGAACTCCTCGACCGCGCCGGACAGGTCGGCGGAGGCGTCGGCCTCGGCGCGCGGCAGGATCCGGGTGGCGCCGAGGGCCGCGAGCCGGTCGTCGACCAGGGTCGGGATGCGCTGGTAGGTCGCGGACCAGTTGCGGTCGCCGACGCCGAGCACGGCGTAGCGGACGGAGTCGGCGGCGCCGGGCCCGGCCGTCTCCAGCCACTGGACGAACTCGGCCGCGTCGTCGGTGGGACGGCCGTTGTAGGAGGCGGTGCAGACGATCACCGGCCGGTCGGTCGGCAGGCCGCCGGCGTAGGTGTCGAGGGGTGCCACCGAGGCGTCGCAGCCCAGTTCGGCCGCCGCGTCGCCGAGGCGGGCGGCGAAGTCGCGGCAGGTGCCGTAGTTGGAGCCGTGCAGCAGCAGCACGCCGGTGCCCTGACGCACGCGGGTCACCCGGGTCGCGGACGCCGACTCACCACTGCGGGCCGATTCCGACCCGCCGCTGCGCGCACCGGCACCGCGCGCACCGGTACCGCTCGGCAGCGCCGCGCGGACCAGCGCGCGGTCGGCCGGGGTGCGCGGCAGGAGGGTGAGGGTGAAGTCGTGCGGCTTGATGGTCAGGCTCTGCTTGATCGTCAGCCGGTAGTCGGCGTGGTCGACCAGCCGGTACCGGTGGACCAGCATGGCGAGCAGCATGGTCGCCTCGTGCAGCGCGAACTGCCGCCCGATGCAGGCGCGTTCGCCGGTGCCGAAGGGCTTGAACGCGTGCGGGGAGCGCGCCGCCTCCGCCTCGGGGGTGAACCGGAACGGGTCGAAGGACTCCGGGTTGTCGCCCCAGACGGGGTCGCGGTGCAGCATCGGCGTGATCACCTGGACGGGCTCCCCGGCCCGCAGCGGGATCCGGCCGCCGAGGAGCGTGTCCTCGCGTGCCTGCCGCCCGAAGCCGGGAGCCGCGGGCCACAGCCGCAGTGTCTCGTGCAGGACCTGACGGGTCATCCGCAGACGGCCGACGTCCTCGAAGGTCGGCTCCGGGTCGGCCTGGTCGCCCCACAGTTCGTCCACCTCGCGCTGGACGAGCCGCAGCGCGACGGGGTTCTTGGCCAGGTGGTAGAGCGCGAAGGCGAGCGTGCCGGAGGTGGTCTCGTGCCCGGCGATCAGGAAGGTGATCACCTGGTTGCGGACGTTCTCCAGGTCCAGCGTGGTGCCGTCGACCGGGTGGACCGCGTCCAGCATCAGGGAGAGCAGGTCCTCCTGGGCTGCCGCACCGCCCCGGCGGGCGGCGATGACCTCGTCGACGACCTCGGCCAGATAGGCGGCGTCCACCCGCAGCGCCTCGTCGGCCTCGCTGTAGTCGACACCGGGGACGCGGGCCAGGCGGTGCATCGCCCAGTCAAGCGAGCGCACCATCGCGCTGACGAAGGGGTGCGGCTCGGTGCGGCCGAACGAGTCGAAGTCGAAGCCGAATCCGGCCAGGCCGATGGTGTCCAGCGTCATCCGCGTCGTGTCCTCGGCCACCTCCACCGGGGTGCCGGCGGTGGCGTGGCGGTCCCAGGAGTCGATGAGGCGCTGCGCGACCCGGAGCATCACCGGGTGGTACGTGCGCATCGAGCCGAGGGCGAAGGCGGGCATCAGGATGTCGTGCGCGCGGGCCCAGTTCGGCTCGTCGTTGTAGGCGGTGAAGAGGCCGTCGCCGGTGAACGCGCGCACGTTCTCCAGCGCCGGGCCGACCGCCTTGGCGAACCGCTGCTCGTCGGCGAGTTCGGTGACCAGGTCGAGGCCGGTGACCAGGAGCACGTCCCGGCCGTGCAGGCGGCGGACGTAGGCGGGGCCGTGACGCCGGGCCAGCTCCATCATCCGGAGCAGCGGCACCGCGCCGGGTCCGGTCTCGGACACGTCGATGACGGGTACGCCGCCGAAGGCGCCGCTCGGTTCCGACTGGACGGGCCGGGTTGTGGTCATAAGGTGAACTTCCCTCCGAGGTCGGGGAATTCAGGGCTTTCGCCCCAGCTGCGGATCACCTCCACTGTTGCGCGGCCCACGGCTGCCCGGACGCGGGGGGACTACAGTTTCTTGTAGTGGATTCATCCCTGGCGATCTTGCCCTGCCGATCGCCGTGTGGCGTGCGCCACGCCACAGCCCGCAACACGCCGACCGACGGGAGCCGACCGTGCACGACCCCGGGCAGCAGCCGGACCTCGCGGACAAGCACCGCCGCAACGCTCCGGACACCGAGACGGCGGTCCTCTGGCGCAATCGCACCGCGGTCCTCTTCGACCGGGTGCCGCTGCCGCTCGCCTTCTGCGACGCGCACGGGTGGATCCACGCGGTCAACCCGATGATGGCCGTCGAGTGGGGCACCCTCCCGGGCCGCCTGGTCGGCCGCAACGCCACGGAGCTGTTCCAGCCCACCGGCGCGGAGCGGTTCGACCGCATCATCCAGGCCCTGCGCCTGCGCCGGAGCGCGCGCTATCCGATCGACGTCACCTGGACCAGCGGCTCCGGCGCGGAGCGGCACGGCGAGCTGACGATCGACCTGATCCGCGACACGCCGGAGTCCACGCCCAACCTGCTGCTCTTCCTCCGCGCCTACGACGACCCGGCTCCGCCCGGACCGGCCAAGCGCGCCGGGATCGCCGAGGCCAACGCGATGGAGGCGCGGATCCTCGCGCTGGCCGCGACCGGCCTGACCAGCGCCCGGATCGCCACCGAGGTGGGCCTGACGGCGGACGGGGTGAACTACCACCTCACCCGGCTGTCCCGCCGCTGGGGCGTGTCGAACCGCACAGCGCTGATCGCCCGCGCCTACGTCAAGGGCGTCCTCGCACCCGACGCCTGGCCTCCGGCCCCGGCCTCCGCCCCGCCGGGGGACGCACGCTAGCGGGGCGTGCCGGCCATGACGCGGGCCGACGCCTCCATCTCCTGGATCCGGCGCTCCAGTCCGGCGAGCTCCCAGCGCAGGTGCTGGGTACGGGCCGGGCGGTGGTAGAAGATCTCGCCGCGCAGGTGCTCGGCGCGCGCCTTGAGGCGGGCCATCTCCGGGGAGACGGGGAGCTTGGCACGGCGGACGAGCGGCGGCCGGACAGGCATACGGCTCAGGACAGACGCACGGACGGAGAAGGCAAAGCGCATCGGGCCAGACTAGACGCCCGAAATATCACGATCTTGACCGGGTCCGGACGGCGGAGCTCGGCACCACCGTCCGGAGTACGGACGAGCCCGACTCAGGCGGAGAGCACCGGCCCCGGGGTCAGTTCGAGCTGGGCGGTGGCCGTCTTGGCGACCGGCTTCTTGGCGTTGTCCATGAACGGGCCGATCCAGCTCTTCGGCATCGCCGCGCCGTGGTTGTGCACCAGGTTGCCGCTGTACTGGCCACCGCCGTGGGCGGCCATCGTGGCGGCGGTGAAGCCGAGGAAGTGCGCGAAACAGGCCGTGGTGGTCGAGCCGTTCAGGTCCAGGACGTTGCCGGTCAGCAGCGCGCCAGGGTCGCGCCCGTCGGTCGCGAGCCCGCTGCCGAAGGAGACGGCGGTCAGGCCGCCGAGCGCGCGGAAGTAGTTGCCGACCGCCTGGAGCCCGCGTCCCCGGCAGTCGATGTGGACCACCGCGATCAGGTCGAGGTAGCAGCCCTCGACGCGCAGCGTCCACGGGGTGCCGGCGAAGCCGTAGGCGATGTGGCTGGATCCCTCGGCCGAGGAGAAGTGGCAGTCGGTGATCGACCACCCGCCCGCGCCCGCCACGGCCGGGCCCAGCTGGACGCCGTGGTTGTGGCCGTTGATCTGGCAGCCGGTGACCCTGCCGTCGGTGCTGCCGCCGCCCGCGTACGTGGTGGACAGGCCGTCGGCCAGCACGAAGGTGCCCGCGCCGTAGGAGGAGCAGGACAGGACGCGGCCGTTGACGGCGAAGAAGTTGTCCGTCCCGGACGACAGGAACCGCACGAACCCCCCGGTGCCGTCCGGGTCACCGCCCTGGGGATAGCCGCTGAAGGCGGGCGAGCCGCAGTACAGGTCACGGCAGTTGGTGAAGGTGACGTCGGAGGTGTCGACGACCGTCGCACCCCACATTCCGACCACCGCCCCGCCGCCGGGCGCAGTGCCCAGGAAGCCGAGCCCGTCGACGGTCAGTCCGTGCGGGTTGGTGTTGACGACGCTCCCCTTGCCGGAGACGCCGACGGTGAGCAGTGCGGCGGTGGTCGCGGTCAGCGGCGCGAGCACGGAGCCGGTCAGCTTGGCGACGGTGGGCGCGTTGGAGTCCTGCAGCACGCTGGAACCGGACAGCGTGGCGACGCCGCCGGGAACGGTGACGCCGCTGGTCCGGTAGCAACCGCCCGGCGCGGGAGGGAAGTAGACCTCCGAGCCGGCGACGGCGCCGGCCGCGGTGAGCGCCTTCTGGATCGCGGCGGTGTCGTCGGTATGCCCGTCACCGCGCGCGCCGTACGTGGTCACGTCGAACACGGTGGACGTCGCGGTCCCGGCGGACGTCGCGGAGGTCCCGGCGGACGTGGCCGCTGAAGCGGGTGTGGCCGCTGAGGCGGGTGTGGCTGCTGAAGCGGGTGTGGCGCGTAAGCCGACGAGCCCGAGACCCGCGCCGACCGCGCCGAGGGTGAGGCTGCGACGGCGGGTGAGGGGTGGGCTGTTCAGGGGTTCAGCGTGCTGATCACGATCAGGTGAGGTGTCGGTCATGGCGGGTCCTTCCCTTGATGGTGACGCGGTGTCATGAAGTCGGCGCCGCCCCGGCGAGGTTGGTCGCGACGGTGAGGGCGGTCTGCGGGAGCGGACCGTTGCACCGGGGGCAGGCGGTTCCGGCGGCGGGGTCGTTGAGCCAGTAGCCGTCGACGGAGGAGCGGACCGACCGGGCGGCGAGCTCGATCCCGGCTGCGGTCACGGACTGGCCGGACGGGTTGGTGCTGATCCCGGCCAGGACCTGGATGTGCGGGTTGGCGGCCCGCGCCTGCGCGGCGGCGGCGCGGACGTAGGAGGCGAACCGTGCGGGCGACGGTTCGGCGCCCTGGCTCTGGATGTCGAGCACGTCCGTGGAGGGCGCGATCTGCCCGAACAGGCCGCTGGCGAGCATCGCGTCGAAGCTGCCGCCGGTCGCGTCGGGCGCCAGCACGGTGGCGAGGTCGGTGGCCGGGGAGGCGAGGAAGAGCAGGTGGTCGTCGTGCGCGAGCTGCGCGGCCAGCTGGTCGTAGTGGACCGGGTTCGACTGCTCGACGGCCGGGGTCAGCGACCAGTGCTCGTTGTCGTAGAGCACGGCGCGGATGCGCGGGTCGAGGGTGTGGCGGCGCAGCGCGGTGCGCAGGGCGCTGTAGCTGGTGAAGTCGGCGGTGGGTGTGCTGGTCCACCCGGCGGGTACGTCCCAGTGCTTGGCTTCGGTGAGCACGTAGGTGGTGGGGGTGTCGAACGCCTTCGCTGCGGAGGTGCCGTCCACGGCGACCATGCGCGAGAGCGTCTGGCCGCTGACGATCCAGGACAGCGCGCCGCCGCTTCCGCCGCCGGTGGCGGGGGCCGTGCTCGTCGGCAGGGCGCTCGGCGGCGGCGTCCCGGTCGCGCCCTTGCTGCCGTGGCCGGAGCTGCAGCCGGCCGTGACGGCCAGCAGCAGGGCCGCGGCCAGGAGCGGTCGGCAGCGGGCGGCCAGTCCGGCAACCGTGGTGAGCTTCATACGGTGGAGTCCTCCGGTGGATCGAGATTCCTGGTGCATCAGTGGTTCTTGACTGCACGCGGACCAGTGCCCCGATGCTCTCACTTGTCCGCTGCCGCTCCCGCCACCGTCGCCCTCACCGTGCCTGGGTCGCGCCGAAGTTGACGGAGCGCCAGAGGAAGGCGGACGCGCCGGGTGCCGCAGGCCAGGGTGGACTCCAGCTGGAAGACGCGCTTGAGGAACGTGAACGGCAGCCAGAGCGGCAGCCACAGCAGCAGGTGGGTGCGGCGGTAGTGGATGATCGCCGCGATCCGGGGCAGCAACGCGGGGATCTGGGCCAGCACGAACACCACCAGGAACCGGGCGATGTTGTGCTGCGGCTGCGGCTGGAGCACGCCGTAGACGATCGCCAGGATCAATACGAAGAAGTGCACCGGTGAGGTCAGCCGGGTGCCCGCGCTGCGCGGCAGTTCGAACCAGAAGCGCGGTCCGGGCGCGCCCTGCCCGAACGGGGTGAACCGGCTGAAGTTCATCATCCCGCCCAGTCCCCATCGGAACCGCTGCACCCGCAGCTGGCCGACGCTGGCCGGCACGTCCTCGTAGGAGATGGTCTGCGGGGCCACCACCGCGCGCCACCCCATCCTCGCGAGCGCGCAGGTGAACTCGGCGTCCTCGCCGAACATGCCGTGCACGAAGCCGCCCAGCTCGACCGCCGGCTCGCGCCGGAAGGCGCAGAAGGTGCCGGGGATGCACGGCACGGCGTCGACCTCGCTGAGCGCGGAGAGGCAGAAGCCGTAGGTGAACAGCTGCTCCATGGCGCGCATCCGGTCGATCCAGGTGCCGTACGGCTCCTTGGGCAGCGGCAGCACGCCGACCGTGCCGACGCGCGGGTCGGCCAGGAAGTGCGGGATGGCGCCCGCGAAGGAGCCCGGGTCCAGCGCGCAGTCGGCGTCGACGCGGAAGACGAACTCCGCCGTGCAGCGGGCCAGCGCCAGGTTCAGCGCCTTGGCCTTGCCGCCGTGCTGGCCCTGGATCACCTCGCCGGTCGCGTACCGCCAGGCCGCGACGGCGGCCTGGGCCAGCGCGCGGGTGTCGTCCGTGGAGCCGTCGTCGCAGAGCACGACGTGTACCGGTCCGCCGTACTCCCCCGCCGCGCGGTCGATGGAGCGCAGCAGCCGTTCGATCCCGGCGGCCTCGTTGTACGCGGGGATGATGACGTCGAGCGCGGGCCGCTCCGTCCCCGGCCGCGGCCTGCGTCCGCCGATGGCGCGCACCAGCGCGAGCAGCCCGTACGCGACGTCGGTGACGCCGGTGCGCAGGCTGGCGAGGATCAGGAACACGGTCAGCGGATGGTTGCCGACGTGCTCGATCAGCACCAGCGCGAGTGCGGTGACCGCGCTGAGCGAGGCGAACAAGCAGAACCCGAACACGATGTTGTCGTGCCAGTCCTGACCGCGTCGACGCGAACGCAGCGGGGATATCGCGGGCAGCGAGTAGGTGGTGAAGGTGAGCCGGAAGATCAGCAGATAGCCGAGGGTCGACTGGAGCGCCAGGCCGATCAGCGGCGCGGGCGCGAGCGGCATGCCGGTCGTCGCGCCGAGCAGCGCGGTGAAGCACTCGGCGAGCACGGACAGCGCGACGAAGAGCGGCGCGTGCGCCAGGATCATCAGCCTGCGCCCGAGGCTGGCGGGCAGCACGACGGCCATCGTCAGCAGGTATCCGACGACGGCGGCGGGCAGCAGCGGCGGGAGCGTCTGTGCGTAGACGAGGGCCTGGTGCGGGTCGCGTGCGGTCGCGGTGAGCGTGTCGGCGACCAGTGAGTCGTAGGCCTGGAGCAGTTGCGGGTGTCGCAGCGCGATGATGGCCGTGCTGACCGCCGCGCCGACCACCAGGAAGGCGATGACGCGCGGGACGGACGGCCGCCGGACGGAGGGGAGTTCGACGATCCGGCCGCTGCCGCGGTCGCTGTCGTCGAAGCGCCGCGCCAGCGGCCATCGGGTGACCAGCAGCAGGAGCAGCGCCTCCAGGACGAGCGCGGCCAGGGTGTCGCGACCTGTGGTGCTCGGCATCGGCCAACTGTTCCTTTCCTTTTCTGCGGCTCAGCGACCGTTGGCGGCGAGGCCTCGGGCGCGGAGCACGCGGCGTTCGAGCGGGGCGAAGACGAGCAGGTTGACGACGATGCCGACGACCAGGATCAGCGCGATGGCGCAGAAGGCGAGGCGCATGTCCCCCGCGTCCTGAGCCTGTTTCAGGAGACGGCCCAGGCCGGGGCCGAGGGCGGGAGAGACGGCGATGATCTCGGCCGCCATCAGCGAGCGCCAGGCGAAGGCCCAGCCCTGCTTGAGGCCGCCGACGTAGCCCGCCAACGCGGCGGGCAGCAGCACGTGCCGGACCGAGGTGAGACGCCGCGCGCCGAGGTTGCGGCCGACCAGCAGGAAGAGCGGCGGCACCTGGTCCAGTCCGGAGACCAGTCCGAGCGCGATGGACGGGATCGCGCCGAGCAGCACCACGCTGTAGAGCGCGGCCGGGGTGACGCCGAAGAACATGATCGCGGGCGGCACCCACGCCACCGAGGGCAGGTTCTGCAGTCCCGCCAGCACCGGCCCGACCGCCAGCCGCACCGGCCGGATCCGCCCGACCAGCAGGCCGAGCACGGTGCCGATGACCACAGACACGGCGAAGCCGAGCACGCCGCGCAGCACGCTCTGCCCGATGCTCGGCCAGACCTCCCCCTGGCCCGCCGCGCCCAGCAGGCTCTGGCCGACCTCGACGGGGCTCGGCAGCACCCAGTCCGGCTCGACCGCCGCCGCCCACAGTAGCTGCCACGCGCCGAGGACCAGCGCGAGGCCGAGCACGGGCGGCAGGACGCGGTCCCGCAGCACGGTCAACCCGCCTCGGCGCGGCCGGAGTTGTGCCTCCAGCGCGTCCAGGCCGGCCTCGACCAGGCCGGTGTCGCGAAGGACGGTGTCGCCGAGGACGTTGTCGGGCGCCGTGGTCGGCACAGCGTCGGGTGCCGTACCAGACGCTACGTCAGGAGTGGTGTCAGGAGTGGTGTCAGGCACGGCCATGGCGGCTGATCTCCTGGCGCAGGTGGTCGGTGATCGCGGCGGCGAGGCCGGCGACCTCGGCGTCCTCGATCCGGCGCGGCTGCGGGACCGGGACGGTCCAGCGTCCGGTGATCCGGCCGGGGCGGGAGGAGAGCAGCACCACCTCGCGTCCCAGCCGGACTGCCTCGCGGACGTTGTGGGTGACGAAGACGACCGCGCAGCCGGTCTGCTGCCAGATCCGGACCAGCTCCTCGTGGAGCACGTCCCGGGTGATCGCGTCGAGTGCGGCGAAGGGCTCGTCCATCAGCAGCACACTGCTCTGCTGTGCCAAGGCCCGCGCCAGCGCCACCCGTTGGCGCATGCCGCCGGACAGCTCGTGCACGGGGCGGGCGTGCGCACCGTCCAGGCGGACCAGCGCGAGCAGCCGCTCCGCCTCGGCCCGGCGCTCGGCGCGCCCGCGCAGGCCGCGCAGGCGCAGCGCGAGTTCGACGTTGCGCCCGGCCGTGAGCCACGGAAAGAGCGCCGACTCCTGGAACATCAGCGCCGCATGCCCGCCGGCCACGTCGACCGTCCCGCTGCTGGGCTCGGCGAGTTGCGCGATCAGGTGCAGCAGCGTCGACTTGCCGCAGCCCGACGCCCCGATGACGCAGGTGAAGCCGCCGGACGGCACGGTCAGGTCGATGTCCTCCAGCACCGGCGCGGACGTCGCGCCGGGACGGCCGAAGGTCTTGCCGACGCCGGTCAGCCGCACGGCGGGCGGCGCGGTCGGTGGTGTCGTGGACGGTGGTGTCGCAGACGGCGCGGGTCTGGGCGGCGCGGTCTTGAACGGGGTGCTCACGAAAGGTCCTTCCGGCGCATGGGAAGTGGAACTGACGGAGACTCAGGAAGGCGCGGGTGTCGGCAGACCGCGCGCGGCGAGGAGCTTGTCGAGCGGGCCGAGCGCGTAGATGCCGGTCACGGAGACACCGTCGCTGCCGCCGCTGCCCGCGCTGTCCGGCGAGCTCAGCCCGACGGCTGCGGCGTGCGCCGCCAACGCGGGCAGGTCGCCGACGACCGGGTCGTCGCTGAGGGTCAACGCGGCCCAGGATCGGGCGAGTTCGGCCGGTTGCAGGGTGGCGCCGGTGGCCGCGGTGAGCGCCTTGCCGACATCGGTCCGTGCCTGCGCCGGGTGGGCGGTGATCCAGGCCTGGGTGTCCAGTTGGGCGGTCAGCAGCGCGGTGACCGTCTGCGGATGGGCGTTCAGGAACGAGGTCGCGACGACCAGGTCGGTGGTGGCGAACCGGCCGCCGGGCCACAGCGACCGCTCGTCGACCAGGACGTGCCCGCCGCCTTCGAGGAGCATCCGCGAGGCCCACGGCTCGGGCAGCCACGCCCCGTCGATCCGGCCGGCACGGAACTGCTCCAGCGTGGTGGCGTTGCTCTCCGGGACGACGGCGACGTCGCCGCTGCCGCTCGGGTCGGTATGGAAGCCCTGCTGGAGCAGCCAGTAACGCAGTGCCACGTCCTGGGTGTTGCCGAGCTGCGGTGTGGCCAGGGTCCGGCCGCGCAGCTGGGACGCACTGGTGATGCCGGGACGGACGACCAGTTCGGCGCCGCCGAGTGTGGCTCCGGCGACGATGCGCAACGCCTGGCCGTGGCTGCGGACATAGGCGTTGAGCGCGGAGGAGGGGCCGACGTAGGCGGCGTCGAGATGGCCGCCGAGCAGGGCGGTCATCTCGTCCGGGCCGGCCCCGAAGACCTGCGGGGTCAGCTGGGTCTCCCCGAGGTCGCGGGCGTAGATCCCGTTCTGCAGGCCGATCAGCGGGGTGGCGTGGGTGATGTCGGCGAGGTAGCCGAGCCGCAGCCCGCCGGCGGGGCCCGGCGCCGCCGCCGCGTCCTGCGTGCAGCCCGTCAACGTGGCGGACAGCAGGGCGAGCAGGCCTAGCAGCAGAACGGGCAGCCAAGGGCGGCGATTCATGGTCGCCCTCCCCGCTGGAGGCCGCCGACCATGCCCGCCGTCAGGGTGCTGCCATCGGCCGGGTCGATCAGCAGGAAAGCGCCGGTGCGGCGGTTGTCGCGGTACTCGTCGAGCGGCAGTGCCTCGGCCGTGGCCACGGTGATCTGTCCGATGTCGTTGGCCTCCAGCTCGTTCGGCGCGGGCAGGGCCGTGAGCGTGGTCAGGTCGAGGCGGGCGTCCAGCGAGCGGACGACGGCGCGGACCAGGGCGGTCTGCTGCCGCAGCAACAGCTGGTCCCCCGCGCGCAGCGGTCGGGCGTCGAGGTGGCAGACGGTCGCGGTGAACTCGCGGCCGACCGGCGGCGCGCAGTCGACCGGGACGATCAGGTCGCCTCGTCCCACGTCCAGATCGTCGGCCAGACGCAGCGTCACCGACTGGTCGGCGACCGCGAGTTCGGCGTCATCCTGGTCCATCCGGTCGATCCCGACGACGGTCGAGGTCCGCCCGGACGGCAGCACGGCGACCGGGTCGCCGAGCCGCACCACGCCGCTGGCCACGCGACCGGCGTAGCCGCGGTAGCCGCGCAGCGGGCCGGACTCCGGCGCGCGCACGACGCACTGGACCGGGAAGCGCATCGGCAGGCGCTGCGGGTCCTCGTCGGCCGCAAGGGGTTCCACCGATTCGAGGTGTTCGAGCAGCGTCGGGCCGCTGTACCAGTCCATCGACGCGGACGGGTGCACGACGTTGTCGCCGTTCAGGGCGCTGACCGGGATCGCGACCAGGTCGTGGACGCCCAGTTCGGCGGCGTAGCCCGCGCACTCCAGGGCGACGGCGGCGAAGACCGGCTCGGCGTGGCCGACCAGGTCCATCTTGTTGACGGCCAGCACCAGGCGCGGGACGCGCAGCAGCGCGGCGACGGCGAGGTGACGACGCGTCTGCTCGCGGACCCGGCCACGCGCGTCGACCAGCACCACGGCCAGGTCGCCGGTGGACGCGCCGGTGACCATGTTGCGGGTGTACTGCACGTGCCCGGGGGTGTCGGCGAGGATGAACCGCCGCCTGGCGGTGGCGAAGTAGCGGTAGGCGACGTCGATGGTGATGCCCTGCTCGCGTTCGGCGCGCAGGCCGTCGGTGAGCAGCGCCAGGTCGGCGGCGGCCAGTCCGCGTTGGCGGGAGGCGCGGGCGACGGCGGCGAGCTGGTCGGCCAGCACCGCGTGGCTGTCGTGGAGCAGGCGGCCGACCAGAGTGGACTTGCCGTCGTCGACGGATCCGGCGGTGGCCAGCCGCAGCAGCGTCGCCGGGGCCTCCTCCCCGTCGGGGTTGTCGCGGCTGTCCGCGTTCTCACGGTCGAGCGGCACCGCCGCGTCGTGGGCAGGCGTGCGGGTCAGCGGGGGCAGGGTCATCAGAAGTACCCCTCACGCTTGCGGTCCTCCATGGCGGCCTCGGAGAGCTGGTCGTCGGCGCGGGTCTCGCCCCGCTCGGTGAGCCGGGAGGCGGCGATCTCGACGATGACCTGGTCCGGGTCGGCGGCGTCGGACTCCACCGCGCCGGTGCAGGACATGTCGCCGACGGTGCGGTAGCGCACGCTCCGCCGCTCGACGGTCTCGCCGCTCTTGGGCCCGCCCCACTCCCCGGCGGTCAGCCACATGCCGTTGCGCTGGAACACGTCGCGCTCGTGGGCGTAGTAGATCGACGGCAGCTCGACCTTCTCCCGGGCGATGTACTGCCACACGTCCAGCTCGGTCCAGTTGGAGAGCGGGAAGACGCGCAGGTGCTCGCCGGGGCGGTGGCGGCCGTTGTAGAGCGACCACAGCTCGGGGCGCTGACGGCGCGGATCCCAGGCGCCGAACTCGTCGCGCACCGAGAAGACGCGCTCCTTGGCGCGCGCCTTCTCCTCGTCGCGTCGGCCGCCGCCGAAGAGCGCGTCGTGCCGGCCCCTTGTCACGGCGTCGAGCAGCGGCACGGTCTGCAGCGGGTTGCGGGTGCCGTCGGGGCGCTCGGTCAGGCGGCCGTCGGCGAGGTAGTCCTCGACCTTCGCCACCGTCAGCCGCAGGCGGTGCTCGGCGACGACGCGGTCGCGGAACTCCAGCACCTCGGGGAAGTTGTGGCCGGTGTCCACGTGCAGCAGCCCGAACGGCAGCGGCGCGGGCCGGAAGGCCTTGAGCGCCACGTACAGCATGACCATGGAGTCCTTGCCGCCGGAGAAGAGCAGCGCCGGGCGCTCGAACTGGGCCGCGCTCTCGCGGATGATGTGGGCCGCCTCGGACTCCAGCACGTCGAGGTGGGACAGGCGTGGTCTCTGCCGGACAGACGGCGCCACAACGGGCGGCGCCGCCCCTGCGAGGTCCCTCATCGTTCACTCCCTCCCGGCTGCTGGCGCAGCCCGCATTCGGTCTTGGACGATCCGACCCAGCGGCCCGAGCGCGGGTCCGCGCCGGGGCTTGGGCGTCGGGTGCAGGGGGCGCAGCCGACGGAGGTGTAGCCGTCGTACAACAGCGGGTTGACCAGGACCTGATGGCGGGTCACATAGGCGTCCACGTCCTGCTGGGTCCAGCGGGCGAGCGGCGCGACGGTGATCTTGTTGCGGGCCTTGTCGTACTCGACGACCCGCATGCCGGCGCGGGTGGGGGCGTCCTCGCGGCGCATCCCGGTGATCCAGGCGCGGTAGGGAGCGAGCCCGCGTTCCAGCGGCTCGACCTTGCGCAGCGCGCAGCAGCGGTCCGGGTCGCGCTGGTACAGGTGCGGGCCGTAGGTCAGCGCCTGCTCGGCGACGGTCTGATGCGGCGTCATGGTGACGACGTTGACGTCGTAGACGGTGGCGACGGCGTCCCGCGTGCCGATGGTCTCGGCGAAGTGGTAGCCGGTGTCGAGGAAGAGCACGTCGATGCCGGGCACGACGCGCTGGGCGAGGTGGACCAGGTGGGTGTCGGCCATGGACGAGGCGACGACCAGCCCGGAGCCGAACTCGCGGCGGGCCCAGGCGATCACGTCGGCCGCGTCGGCGTCCTCCAGCAGCGCTGCTGCGGACTCGGCGAGGGTGCGCAGATCGGCGGGCGACACAGGGGGTGGTACGCGGGGTGCTGCGGACGGGAGCGGTTCGGAATTCTCTTCCGAAGCGGCACTCAGAGCCATGGCGGCCCTCCTTTCGCCGCCCTAAGTGAACCCTTTGAACTGCGCTCCGACGCAACGTCGAAAGGGCCGTTCTTACCGGATCCTTTACTTTGCCAGGGTGAATCATCGGGCCTTTTCCGATACACCGGAAAATCATGTGTCGAGTTTCCTGTGAGCACACCATGAGGCCCGGATCGGAGTCGAAGTGGCACTCCACGCGCATGACAGTGCGTCACCGCAGGTCCACAGCCCGTTTGTTACAGGCAGTGCCTCTTTCATGAGTGGTGACAGGATGACCAGCACGTTCAAAAAATCCTGTGCGCTGGACATGACACAGATCTTGTGCCAGAGTCCGTACTGGCCGGTACAAGTGGCCGCCTCGTCATCGTGCCTCCGGACGCCTTTCTGCAGCGTCCACCGTGGCCGGCCGAGCAGCGGCGGTAATTTCCTCGGCCGGGTACCGAAACGGCGAGAGCGCCGGGTGCGCCTCGCCCAGAATTTACCCTCTGCGTTGCGTTCGTGTTCCATCCGTATTTCATGGAGGTGCGCGCACATGCATGTCCTCATTCTCGGCGGGGACGGTTTCTGCGGCTGGCCGACAGCGCTCCATCTGTCGGACCGCGGCCACGACGTCACCATCGTCGACAACCTCAGCCGACGGGCCATCGACCTGGAGCTGGAGGTCGAGTCGCTGACCCCGATCCGGCCGATCGGCGAGCGGTTGCGGGTCTGGCGGGAGGTCTCCGGCAAGGAGATCGGCTTCGTCCGGCTCGACCTGGCGACCGAGGCCGAGCGCCTCACCTCGCTGCTGCCGGCGCTGCGTCCCGACGCGATCGTCCACTTCGCCGAACAGCGGGCGGCGCCGTACTCGATGCGGTCGACCCCGTCCAAGCGCTACACGATCGACAACAACGTCCGGGCCACCCACAACGTGCTCTCGGCGCTGGTCCACTCGGGCACCGACGCGGCCCTGGTCCACCTGGGCACCATGGGCGTCTACGGCTACGGCTGGTCCGGCAGCGCGCCGATCCCCGAGGGCTACCTGACCGTCAAGGTCCCCACCCCCGACGGCGAGGTGGAGCGCGAGATCCTCCACCCCGCCAGCCCCGGCTCGGTCTACCACCTCACCAAGACGCTCGACCAGCTGATGTTCGCCTTCTACGCGGCCAACGACCAGCTGCGCATCACCGACCTGCACCAGGGCATCGTCTGGGGCACCCAGACCGCGCAGACCGCCCGCGACGAGCGGCTGATCAACCGCTTCGACTACGACGGCGACTACGGCACGGTGCTCAACCGCTTCCTGATGCAGGCAGCAGTCGGGCACCCGCTCACCGTCCACGGCAGCGGCGGGCAGACCCGCGCGTTCATCCACGTCCGCGACACGGTGCGATGTATCGAGATCGCCCTGGAGAACCCGCCCGCTGCGGGCGACAAGCCGAAGGTCTTCAACCAGATCACCGAGAGCCACCGGGTCCGCGACCTGGCCAAGCTGGTCAGCTCGCTCACCGGGGTGCCCGTCGCGCACCTGCCCAATCCGCGGCGGGAGGCCGACGAGAACGAACTCAACGTCCGCAACGACCAGTTCCTCGCCCTCGGCCTCAACCCGACCACGCTCGACGAGGGCCTGATGGAGGAGTGCCGCGAGATCGCCGGCCGCTACCGCCACCGCGTCGACCCGAGCAAGATTGTCGCCCGCTCGGTCTGGCGCGCGGGCATGACGACGGCCGAGGACCTCGTCAGTGAACTGCCCGGTAGCGAACTGCCCGGCGGCGAACAGCCCGCAACCGCCGCTGCGGCGGACGCGGCAGCAGGCACCGGGAGGTGACGAGAACGTGCGCGGCAAGAAGTCCCGTCCGGTCCGGGGCATGAACGCGGCACTCGCCGACGGGGAGGCGGGCGTGGGGGAGATCCTCCCCGCCCGCCGGCCCAGGGCGCTGTGGCAGCTCGGTGCGGCGGTGGCGGCAGCCGCCGCCTGCACCGCGGCCACCGCGGTCACGTACCACGCCATCGCCAACCGGTCGATCAGCTTCAGCGGCGAGGTCACCCCCGCCCACACCTACTACCTCAACTTCCCTGCCACCGGGTCGGTGCAGACGCTCCTGGTCCGGCCCGGCGACCACGTCCACGCGGGTGAGGTGCTGGCCACCCAGCAGAGCAGCGTCGCGGCGGCCAACCTCCAGGCCGCCCGTGCGGCCGTCGCCGCCGACACCGCCCTGATCGCCGAGGACGAACACCCCGCCACCGACCCGAACACCGCGGCGCAGGACCAACTCGCCCTGGCCAAGGCCCAGTCGGACGCCAGCAGCGCCCAGGGCGCGCTGTCGCTGGTGCAGACCGACACGGCGAGCCAGATCACCGCTCAGACCACCGCGATCTCCTCGGACCAGACCACGCTGACCGACGACGAGACCCGCTACACGCAGTCCTGCGGCAGCTCCCCGACGCCGCCCACCACACCGCCGACCACTCCACCGGCCGCGCCGCCACCGCACCCGTCACCCTCCCCCGTACCGACGATGACCCCGGCCGGGCCGATCATGACTCCTCTCACGGCGGTGAAGGGTCCCGCGGCCGTGGTCGCCGCCACCCCCGATCCGGCGCTGTGCCAGAACCTCGCGTCGCAGATCGACCGGGACGCGGCCAACCTCGCCCAGGCGAAGGCGCAGCTCAGCGGGCTCCAGTCCAACACCCAGTCCCAGGTGCAGCAGGACCAGGCGGCGCTGTCCCAGAGTCAGTCCGTGGTCCAGGCCGCGCAGGCGCAGATCGACGCCCAGGGCAGCGCGCTCACCCCGGCCACCCTCGCCCAGGCGCGGTCCCAACTCGCCACCGCCCAGGCCCAGGTGGCGGCGGACGCGCTGGCGCTGCAGCAGACCACCATCCTCGCGCCCGCCGACGGCGTGGTCGCGGACACCGCCGGTGCGGCCGGCGACCTGGTCGGCCCGGACGGCGTGCACGCCTACTCCGGACCGGCCGCGCAGTCGGGCACCCTGGTCGACCAGCAGCCGGGCGTGCAGCTGTTCGTGCCCACCCCGGCGGCAGGCAGTGGCACCGCCGACGAGAACCCCGGCACCTCGGCGCTGATCACCGTCTACTCCAGCCCGCTGGAGGTCACCGCGCAGCTCCCCGAGTCGCAGATGACCACCGTCCACGAGGGTCGGACCACCTCCCTCGGGCTCACCTCGGACGGTCGGACGCTCACCGGCCGGATCAGCCAGATCCTGCTCGATCCGGCCCGGGTACCGGGTGCGACCTACTACGACGTCACCATCACGATCGACAACCCCCCGTCCGACGTATTGGCGGGCATGTCGGTGAATGTCACCCTCAACTGATCAATCGCCACCCCTTTCCGCAACCGTTCGGCACTGATTCCGCCCACCTTCCGCCCCCATTCCGCTACCGCCGACTGCTCTCCGTCCCGGCACGAGGAGGCTTCCGATGAACCACCCCGCAGCCAGCAGCGCGATGTCCTTGCCGGAACCGTGTCTCGGGCCGGGCCCGGCCTTCGGCCACAGCACCGGGCCCGGCGACGCGACCGACCTGCTGGGCAGCTGCGACGCCCCGTTACGCGACGTCACCCGGCTGATCCTCGAAGCCGCCCTGCAGGTGGAGCTGGACCACCACCTCAACGGCTGCGCCGAGGATCCGGACGACCGGACCGACGTCAACTCCCACAACGGCCACCGCCCCAAGACGGTCCTGACGACGTTCGGACCGGTCGAGGTCCTCATGCCGAGGGACCGCAGGGGCAGCTTCTCCCCCGCGATCCTCCCCAAGTACCGCCGCGACCTCGCCGGACGCGAGCCGCTGCTGCTCTCGCTCGCCGCCCGCGGGCTGCCGCGCACCGACTTCGAGGCCCGCCTCGTCCAGTTCTACGGCGACAGCCCGCCCTCGGCGCCGCTCTCCCACGTCGCCGACCGCGTCGCGTCCCGCCTGCACCTGTGGCAGCGGCGGCGGCTCGCGTCGCGCTACCTGGTGCTCTTCGCCGACACGGCCGTGATTCCCGGCACCCGCGAGGTGGTCCACCTGGCCGTCGCGGTCGCGGCGGACGGCCGCAGGGAACTGCTCTCCCTCTGGGCGGCCCGGGCGACCAGCCCGGCCGACATCTGGGGTCCGATCTTCGGCGACCTGCGCTGTCGTGGCCTCCAGCACGTCTCCATCGTCGTCGGCGACGGCACCGCCGGGCTTCCCACGGCGGCCCGGACCTCCTGGCCGCACGCCGCCGTGCACGCCCGCAGCCATCTGCTCCAGCACGCCGGTCCGAGCAGGTGACCGATCAGTTGCGGTGAGTCCGCGCGCACCGCTGCCGGACGAGGTGGGCCGCTGCCTGGGTGTCGCTGGTGCCCAGGCAGAGGCCGCTCCAGCGCCGACCCCGCCCTGCGGTTGATCTTCCTGCTCCCCCTGAGACCCTCGAACCGGTTGCCGCGCCACGAGCGCCTGCGCTCGCCGCGACAGCACAGATGCTCCCAGCCCGGTCTGTCATCCGGCTGTCGCGCAGCGCGCGCCCGAGGCGCGGCTGACGGCGCTGCGGGACGACACCCCAGCTGACCTGCGGCGTTATCAAGAGAAGTGAGGACAGAACGGGACACCGGGACGGGTGAAGGGGCTCCGCACCGTTGACGTCAGCCGCTCTTCAGCGCCGCTTCGCAGTCCAAACAGCGACGGCTGCGGTACTCCGGCGGGTACCAGGGCCCGCCGGGGCTGACGGGCGCGTACGCCTCGGGTTCCAGCTCGTCCGCGACGAGGCCGCAGAGCGTGCGGGCGACGGGGTCGCCGGGCGCGTCCGGGTCGGCCGCGGCGGCGTGCACGGCGCGGACGCGGGCGCCGATGTCGGTCTCGCCGACGACGCTGTCCACCACCTCGGTGGCGGGCTCCAGCTCCAGCAGGACGACGATCGCGCTCACCTCTCGATCCTGCGCCCGGCGGCGCAGTCACGCATCCGCTGGGGCGTCCGCGCCGTACGCCGTAAGCTGCGGCCCCTATGACGATCACGCCCGACGCCAGCATCCGACCGTTCCGCATCGCCGTGCCCGACAGCGACCTGGACGACCTCCACCAGCGGCTCGACCGGACCCGGTGGCCGGACCAGCTGCCCGGGGTCGGCTGGGACTACGGGATCCCGGCCGACTACCTCAAGGAGCTCGCGCACCACTGGCGACACGGGTACGACTGGCGCGCGGCCGAGGCCCGCCTGAACGAGTGGCCGCAGTTCATGACCACCGTCGACGGCGCGAACATCCATTTCGCCCACATCCGCTCGCCGGAGCCCGACGCCACGCCGCTGCTGATCACGCACGGCTGGCCGGGCTCCATCGTGGAGTTCGAGCGGATCGCGGGTCCGCTGACCGACCCCGCCGCCCACGGCGGCGACCGCGCCGACGCGTTCCATCTCGTGCTGCCGAGCATCCCGGGCTTCGGCTTCTCCGGCCCGACCTGCGAGGCCGGTTGGGAGTACCGGCGCGTGGCGGCTGCCTTCGCCGAACTGATGCGGCGTCTGGGCTACCCGCGCTACGGCGTCCAGGGCGGCGACTGGGGTTCGGCCATCTCCCGCGAGATCGGCCGGACCAACCCCGACCGGGTGATCGGCGTGCACCTCAACCTGATCCCCGGCGCTGCGGCGGCGGCCGAACCGACCGAGGCGGAACTCGCCGAGCTGAGCCCGGCCGAGCGCGAGCGCACCCGGGCGTCCTGGCAGCGGACCCGCGCGTGGCTGCGCGACCGGCAGGGCTACGCCGACATCCAGTCCACCCGGCCGCAGACCCTGGCCTACGCCCTCACCGACTCACCGGTCGGCCAACTGGCGTGGATCGCAGAGAAGTTCAAGGAGTGGACGGACTCCGGGGACAGCCCGGAGGACGCGGTCGACCGCGACCACCTGCTCACCAACGTGATGCTGTACTGGCTGACCGGCACGGCCGGCTCCTCCGCCCGGATCTACTACGAGCGCGCCCACGCGGCCTACTGGGGCGAGCCGCCGGAGCCGTCCCCGGCCCCCACGGCACTGGCGGCGTTCCCTGCGGAGAACTTCATCGTCCTGCGCCACATCGCCGAGCGGACCAACAACATCGTCCGCTGGACGGAGTTCGACCGCGGCGGCCACTTCGCCGCGATGGAACAGCCCGACCTGCTGGTCCGCGACATCCGCGCCTTCTTCCGCTCCCTGCGCGTGGCAGAGCCGGAGCGGAGCGCGGGTTGACACGCTGATACTCCCTCGACATCCCGTTCGAGGAAGACTGCTCAGGCGGCGTGCGGGACCTCCGGCGCCAGCGTCGCCCAGACGAACGTGCCGCTGGTGCAGGTGGACCGGGCGATGCCCCAGGCGTCGGCGAGTTGCTGGACTATGAACAGTCCCCGGCCGCTCTCCTCGTCGCCGCATGCGTCCGCAGCGTCGGGAACGCTGGGGAGCGTGCAGCGCGCCGGGGTGTCGTCGTGGACCTCGACGCGGATCCGGCCGTCGGGCAACAGGGCCGCGCCGCACAGCATCCGCGTGCTCGCGGTGTGCACCACCGCGTTGGTGGCCAGCTCGGACAGCAGCAGGATCGCGTCGTTCCGGGTCGACCGCGGCACCGACCAGGCGTCCAGCTGTTCGGCGATGCGGTGGCGGGCGACGGCCACGCTGGACCGCTCGGCCGGGAGTTCCAGCCAGTGCGATCTGCGCGGACCCACCGTCTCTAAGTGACGGGCGTCCAGGAGCTGACTGGTCTGCTGCCGATGAGCGCTCACGGGATCAGACTATGCTCGCCGCGATTGTCAGAGCGCAACCGACTCCCTGATAATTTCAGCGTGATGTCATCCTTCTGGGGTCATCAGCGCCAAGTCTCTGTCAAAATCAGGATGGTGACTGATCATCGGCAGCGATTTTCGGCACCGTCACTGACCACCGGCAGGGTTCCTCGGGGAGGTGCAGCCCGTGAGTGAGAGCCGTTCGACGGCCGGCGTCGGCGCGCCCACCGTGCTGCGCATGATCCTCGGCCGGCGGCTCCAGGAGCGCCGCCAGAACGCGGGTGCGTCACTGGAACAGGCGGCCAAGGCCCTGCGGGTCACCCCACTGACCGTGCGCCGCCTGGAGAAGGCGGAGGTCGCGCTCAAACCGCTCTACGTGGAGCGGCTGCTCGAGCGGTACGGCGCCGACCAGCAGGAGATCGAGGAGTTCGTCGCCCTGGCCGAGAAGGCCAACGAACCCGGCTGGTGGTACGCCTACCGGGACGTGCTGCCGAGCTGGTTCTCGGCCTACGTCAGCCTCGAGTCCGGCGCGACCATGCTCCGCACCTACGAACCGCACTGCGCCCCGGGCCTGTTGCAGACCCCCGGCTACGCCCGCGCCCTGCTGCGCGGCGGTTTCCCCAACGACAACGAGGACGAGCTGGACCGGCGTGTGGACCTCCGGCTGCGCCGCCAGAGCCTGCTCGACCGACCCGACGCCCCCACGCTGTGGGTGGTCGTCGAGGAGGCGGTGCTCCACCGCCTGGTCGGCGACCAGGAGGTGATGCGCCATCAGATCGAGGTGCTGCTGGAGGCGATGGAGCGCGACCACATCAGCGTCGACGTCCTGCCGTTCGCTGCGGGCGCCCATGTCGGCGCGTGCGCGCCCTTCACCTACTTCCGCTTCCGGGAACCCGAACTCCCCGACGTCGTCTACAGCGAGATCCTGTCCGCCTCCGTCTACCTGGACCAGCGCGCGGACGTCGTCGCGCATCTGGAGGCGCACAACCGGATGGCGCTGCTGACGTCGTCCGCGGAGAGCAAAGCCCTGTTGAACCGCATGCGCAAGGAGTACTCATGACTCTCACCGGCAACAACGGCGCGGACAACGGCAGCAGCAGCACGGACGGCGGCAGAGTCGTCCGCAACGGCATGCCCGCAGGGGATCTCGGCGACGAGGGCTGGGAATGCCCGTGGTCGGGGCCCAACGGCGGTCAGTGCGTGGAGGTGAAGCGCCTGCCCGACGGCCGGGTCGCGGTGCGCCAGTCCACCGACCCGAGCGGCCCGGCGCTGATCTACACCGCCGAGGAGATCGGCGCCTTCGTCAGGGGCGCCAAGGCGGGACTCGCCGACCACCTGACGGACTGACCGACACGTCACTGACGGACGCGTGACTGACCGACGCATTACCGAGCGACGCGTGACCGACGGACGCACGACCACGAATGGGGACCCGATGAGCGACACCCGTCCCGCGAGGGGCATCGACACCAACCGGCCGCACTCCGCCCGGATGTACGACTACTACCTGGGCGGCAAGGACCACTTCGAGGTCGACGCCCAGGCCGCCGAGCAGGTCGCCGCGGTGTACCCCAGCATCTTCACCTGCGCCCGCGAGAACCGGTCGTTCATGCACCGCGCCACCCGGGTCCTGGCGCGCGAGCACGGCGTCCGCCAGTGGCTGGACATCGGCACCGGCATCCCCACCGAGCCGAACCTGCACCAGGTCGCCCAGTCCGTCGCCCCGGACGCGCGCGTCGTCTACGCCGACAACGACCCGCTGGTCCTCAAGTACGCCGAGCGCCTGATGCGGAGCACCACGGAGGGCCGCACGACGTACATCGAGGCGGACGTCAACGACCCGGAGAGCCTGCTCGACTCCGCCGAGCTCGCCGAGCTGCTCGACCTCGACCGGCCCGTCGCGCTCTCCCTCAACGCCCTGCTGCACTTCGTCCCGGACGCCCAGGACCCGCACCGCATCGTGCGGACCCTGCTGGGCGCCCTCCCCTCCGGCAGCGCGCTGGCGATAAGCCACTGCACGCCCGACTTCGACCCCGACAGCTGGCAGAAGATCGAGGAGATCTACAACGGCTCCGGCACCCCGGTCCAGTTCCGCACGCACAAGGAGGTCGCGGGCTTCTTTGACGGCCTCGACCTGCTGGAGCCGGGTGTCGTCGTCGGCCACCGCTGGCGTCCGGACGCGGCTCCGGAGAAGGAACTGACGGATGCGGAGGTCAGCCTGTGGGTGGGCGTGGGCATCAAGCCCTGACTCCTCCCTCCTGCTGGCTCCCGCTCCCGTCCCTACAGGGATCGACATGACACAGCACGCTCAGCATCACCCGGGTCACCCGGGTCACTACGGCGCGGCGGGGGCGCCGTGGTGACCCCGCTCCCGGCGGAGGAGAAGAAGCCGCGAGGGTCCCGCGCCGAACCACTCGACGGACCACTCGACGGACCGTTCACGTCACCGTTCGCGCAGCCGTTTCCGGAGCTGTCCCCCGAGTGGGCCGTCTGGCCGGAGCTGTGGCAGGACCTGCCGACGCTGGTCTTCCCGGCCCGACCCGGCCATCCCACCGAGACAGGCTGGCTCCCGGCCGACGCGGCCGACGTCGTCGGGGACATCCCGCGCTGGCGGGCGACCCTCGACGACGGCTGCCTCCGGGTCACCCGCCCGGACGGCCTGCCCTGGTACCAGGGCCCGCTCCACTCCACCCGCGCCTGGCGCCGCGTCGCCCGCGCCCATGGCCATCTGCTGCTCGTCACGGGGCCGTTCGCCCACCCCGTCGAGCTCCCGTCGGCCGCGAGCTGCGGCCAGCTGCTCCTCGCGGTGGCCGACCTGGACCTCGGGGCTCTCTGAGCCCCCTTCCCGGCTAGCCCGCGCGGCGGCGCAGCAGGCCGGTCTTCCTGGTGAGTTGGGCCAACCGCTGCTCGACCGCCTCGACCCGGCCTGTCCCGGGCGGCATCGCCCGGCACAGCGCGAGCAGCGGTCCGCTGTGCTGGAGCGCCGTCTCGCGCGGCAGCCGCGCCCAGATCGCGGTCGCGTTGTCGACGGCCAGGGCCACCTGCTCGCCATGCGGCGGGAACTGCTGCATCCGCAGCCTGGCCACCTCGATCAGCCGCCCGGTGGCCTGCCCGAGATCCCCGCCCGCGAGCGCCAACTGCGCCTGGGCGTCGGCGACGTCCGCGAGCTCGGGCGCACGGGGGCCCTGATGCCGCAGCAGCTCCCGCTCCCAGGACGCGATCAGGAACGCGGCGCGGGGATGGTCCCCGGCGTGAAGCGCCGCCGCGATGTCCGCACGCGGGTCCGCGACGGGTGCTGCCGGGCGGGCCGCCTCGACCAGCGCCGTCTGCGCCACGGGCACGGTCGCGGGCGCGGGTGCGGGCACGACGGCGACGTGGACGACCGGCAAAGCGGGTGGCAGCGCAACGGGCTGGGGCCGCGGCTGGACCGGAACGGGAACGGGAACGGGCACAGCGGTGGCCACGGGAAGCGGCGCAGGTACCTGCTGGTGCACCGGCGGCGGCACGGGTGTCGCCACCGGCGACGGCGCAGCCGGGATCTCCGACGTCAGCAGCATCGTTTCGGCGGGGAGCCCGGAGTGTCCGGCGATGTGGTGCAGGTCGGCGGGCCGGGTGCCGGGCTGGGCGCGGCGCAGCTGCTCGACCAGTGCGCGGGTGTACGGCGGCGCGTAGCCGTCGCCGCTGGTCCCGGGCGGGCTGACCTGCCCGAACAGCGGCAGTCCGGTGGTGAGCGCGGCCGGGCCGTGCTGTTGCAGCACCGCCCAGGCCTCAGGGTCGGCGACCAGGTCGGCCAGCACCGTCGTCGTGCCGGGAGGGCGCTGCCGCAGTTGGTCGGCCAACCAGACCCACGGCAGCGCGGTGTAGCGGGTGTTGTCGCGCGTGGTCTGTGCCAGGGCCAGGTGCAGCTCGCGTCGGCGTCGGTCCGCCGTCAACTGACCCGCCAGTCCGACCAGCACCGGGCCCGGCGTCTCCGCGGCCGTCTGGAGCTGCGCGAGCAGCAGCTGCGGGTCGGACGGGTCCGCCAACTGCAACATGCTCGCCGGGACCGCGCTGCCCAGCAGGGCCTCCGTGGGCACGGTCGCCAGCAGACCCAGCGCCGCCTCCGGGCGGACCGGCTGCCGCCGCTTGCCCCCGGGCGCGCCGCCGATCAGCAGCACCAGTCCGCGTGCTGCCCCTCCCCCGCCGTTGATCTCCACCCTGGCACCGTACCGGCCCGACCACCCGCGACGCACAGCCGCCGCGCTCGGCGGGCACCGCAGTGGTGCGGCGCATGCGGACAAAAGCAAAGGCAGGGAGACGAAACCTCTCCCTGCCGGTTTCAATCTATAGCGCATGGGGGGTCTTGCGGCAAGGCCCTGGTCCTGCCGCAGAATCGCAGGCCGAAGCCAGGACTGCGGACGAGGGTTTGATGACTGACAAGTTCGACGTGATCGTCGTCGGCGGCGGGCCGACCGGCCTGATGCTGGCCGCAGAGCTGCGCCTGCACGACGTACGCGTGCTGGTGCTGGAGAAGGAGCCGCAGCCGTCCGGCCTCTCGCGCGGGCTCGGCCTGCACGTGCGCAGCATCGAGGTGATGGCCCAGCGCGGTCTGCTGGACCGGTTCCTCGCCGAGGGGGTGCGGCATCCGTTCTTCGCCTTCTTCGGCGCCACCAAGCCGGCCCCCGAGGATCTCGACACCGCGCACGGGTACGTCCTCGGCATCCCGCAGGCCGACACCGAGCGCCTGCTCGAAGAGAACGCCGTGGAGCTCGGCACGGAGATCCGGCGCGGCTTCGAGCTGGTGGCGCTGGAGCAGGACGAGACCGGTGTGACGGCGGAACTGGCCGACGGGACGCGGCTGCGCTCGCGCTACCTGGTCGGCTGCGACGGCGGACGGAGCACGGTCCGCAGGCTGCTCGGCGTCGCCTTCCCGGGTGAGCCCGCCGAGCACGAGACGCTGCTCGGCGAGGTGCGGATCGGCGTGACGCCGGAGGAGCTGACGGCCGTGGTGTCCGAGGTCCGCAAGACCCACCGCCGCTTCGGCGTGATGCCGATGCGGGACGACTGGTACCGGATGATCGCGCCCGCCGAGGGCCTGAGCGAGGACCGTACGGCTCCGGTCACCCTCGACGAACTGCGGCAGCGGCTACGGGACTTCGCGGGCACCGACTTCGGCGTCCACTCCCCGCGCTGGCTCTCCCGCTTCGGCGACGCCACGCGCCTGGCGGAGCGTTACCGCGTGGACCGGGTGCTGCTGGCGGGCGACGCGGCGCACATCCACCCGCCGACCGGCGGCCAGGGCCTCAACCTCGGCGTCCAGGACGCGTTCAACCTCGGCTGGAAGCTCGCCGCCCAGGTCAACGGCTGGGCGCCGGACGGCCTCCTCGACAGCTACCACTCCGAGCGCCACCCGGTGGCCGCGGACGTGTTGGAGAACACCCGCGCCCAGATGCAGTTGCTCTCCCCCGGCGCCGGCCCGGCGGCCCTGCGCCGACTGCTGTCCGACCTGGCGGACTTCGACGAGGTCAACCGCTACCTGATCGGCCGGATCACGGCCATCGGCATCCGCTACGACTTCGGCGCGGGGCAGGAGGCAGGCCACGACGGGCGCGGCCACGAGCTCCTCGGCCTGCGGCTGCGCGACATCGCCCTCAAGCAGGACCGCCTCTACGACCTGATGCACGCCGGTCGCGGCCTCCTCCTCGACCAGACCGGAGGCCGCCTCTCGGTGGACGGCTGGTCCGACCGGGTCGACCACGTCGTCGACGTCAGCGAGGAGTTGGACGCCCCCGCCGTCCTGCTCCGCCCCGACGGCCACATCGCCTGGGTCGGCGACGACCCGGACGAGCTGCGCGCCGCCCTGCCGACCTGGTTCGGTGCCGCGGCGGTCAACGGTTCCTAGACGTAGCGCGTCAACCACGCGTAGGCCTCGCGACGGTGGTCGTCCTCGATCGTCGTGTGGTCCTCGTCCGGGAAGGCGGCCTCGATCCCCGGAACGAGCTTGGCGAGCCGGTGGCCGTGCACGACCGGCATGTTGCGGTCCCGCGTGCCGTGCCAGAGCGGAAAATCCCGCGACGCCGTGTTCGAAGATCCGCTACGGTTTCACCCATCGCAAGCACCTCCCGGTGCGAGGCGGCCGGATACTTCTCTTCCAAGGAACCCACCGGACGCCATCCTTGATCTCGGGAGGACATGCAGCGGGTGCCCGGTGCGCAGGCAACGGATACTTCATTTGGCACTGCGGGTCGCGGGTTCGATTCCCGCCTGGTCCTCGAAAGAGGGCCGGTAGCTCAGCCGGACAGAGCAGCAGTCTGTAAGCCCGTCGCCGACCTTTGATCTCGGGCGCCCGCCGCATCTCCTTCCCCTGGCTCCTTCAGGGGGTACTCATGTCTCGTTTCAACACCAAGTCGGCCCGGGCCACCGGGACTTCCCCCGTCGCCAGCACCGGACGACGCGCTGCGACCTTCGAGGGCGGCGCCGGATTCCTGCGCGACGCCAAGTCGGAGCTGTTCCTGCTCGCGGTCGCCAACATGGTCGGCCAGAACACCTTCTACGAGGGCGGCGGCGAACGCGACGACCGCTACGCGCAGTTGGTGCGGCAGCTCGCCGTCGAGGACCCGGAGTGGACCGCCGGGCTGCTCGGCTGGTTGCGCGACGACGCCGGAATGCGGACCGCCTCGCTCGTCGGCGCGGCCGAGTTCACCAAGGCGCGGCTCGACGCCAAGCTGGACGGCCACTCCCGACAGGTCGTCAACTCCGTGCTCCAGCGCCCGGACGAGCCGGGCGAGCTGCTCGCGTACTGGACCGGCCGGTACGGCCGGAACCTGCCCAAGCCCGTCAAGCGCGGCGTGGCCGACGCGGTGCGGCGCCTCTACAGTGCGCGCAGTCTCCTCAAGTACGACACCGCGTCCAAGGGTTACCGCTTCGGCGACGTGCTGAACCTGGTCCACGCGGCCCCCTCGGCGGACAAGCCGTGGCAGGGTGACCTGTTCGCCTACGCGCTCGACCGGCGTCATCACCCCGACGAGGCCGTGGTGCCCGCGTCGAACCGGATGCTGGGCGCGCACCGTGAGCTGATGGCCGTCCCGGTCGAGGAGCGGCGCGCGGTGGTGACCGGTCCGGACGGCGCGGAGCGGCTCGCCGCTGCGGGGTTCACCTGGGAGATGCTCGCGGGCTGGCTCCAGGGGCCGATGGACCGGGACGCGTGGGAGACGGTGATTCCGTCCATGGGTTACGCCGCGCTGCTGCGCAACCTGCGGAACTTCGACGAGGCGGGTGTCTCCGACGAGGTCGCGCAGGCGGTCGCGACGAAGCTCGCCGACCGCGAACAGGTCGGCCGCTCACGGCAGTTCCCGTTCCGCTTCCTGGCCGCGTACAAGCACGCACCGTCGGTGCGCTGGTCCTGGCCGCTGGAGCAGGCGTTGGGGCATTCGCTCGCCAACGTGCCTGCGCTCAAGGGACGGACACTGGTGCTGGTGGACCGCTCTGGCTCGATGTTCGGCGGGATCAGCGAGAAGACGCAGCTGAACCGCGCCGACAGTGCGGCGGTCTTCGGCGTTGCGGTCGCGCTGCGGGCGGAGCAGGCGGACCTGGTGCAGTTCGGTTCGTCCCACAGCACGGTTCCGCTCGCCCGCGGCGAGTCGGTGCTGCGGGTCCTGGAGCGGTTCGGCAGTCTCGGCGGCACCAACACCGCCGAGGCGGTGCGGGCGTACTACCGGGGCCACGACCGGGTACTGATCATCACCGATGAGCAGTACACCAACGGCCGGAGCGGCGACCCGACGGCGCAGGTCCCCACCGAGGTGCCGGTGTACACCTGGAACCTCGCCGGCTACCGCGTCGGGCACGGCCCGTCCGGCACCGGAAACCGGCACACCTTCGGCGGCCTGACCGACCACGCCTTCCGCCTGGTGAGCCTGCTGGAGGCCGGGTCGAGCGCGGACTGGCCGTGGGTGAAGCACATCTGACGAGAGGCCAGAAGAGAGGTCGCCCTACGGACAGTTGGGCACAGCTCCGTGCGACGTCATCCGCAGGGAGTCGCACTTCTCGACGCGCATCGGCTGGGGCGCGTCCGCCACCGAGGAGACGGTCGCGCCCAGCAGAAGCAGACCGACGATCAGAGCCAGCGCCGCTCGGAAGATGAAGTTACGCATGCCCCTCGGACGTTGACGCCCGCGAACAGGTTCCGCCGGGAACAACGGCCATGATGACTGACTGCATGTCAGCTCGGCACTGGCACTGGCTCGTCAGTCGAGGCCTGCATCGTCTCAGCTCCCGCCCCGCGCAGGCCGGGGGTCGCGCAGCGGCGCGACGTCGAGGAGGGCCTGCCTCAGCGCCATTCCGGGTCCTCTCCGAGTTTCTCGGCCAGGCGGTCGTGGAAGCTCCGGCGCGCGAGCACACCTTCGATGTCGGCGACTACGCGGCTGAGCGGATAGGGGATCTCGGCCTCGATCTCGGCGAGCACGGCCTCGGTCGCGCGCCACTCCGCCGCCAGGCGGCCCACGACGGAGCGGCCCTGCTCCGTCAGCGTCACCTTCTTGCTGCGCGCGTCCTCGCCTGCGACGGTCTCCACCCACCCTGCGGCGCGCATGGCGGCCACCTTCTGGCTGAGCGCCGAGTGCGTCCGTCCGACCGACTCGGCCAGCTCGGTGATGGTCATCGGCCCGGCGGCGTGCAGCCGCAGCAGCTCCATCACGAAGCTCGACTTCAGCCCCTCGATCGGCGCCTCCGCGTAGACGCGGGCGATGTCGGCCTCGATCGCGCCCTGGAGGAACCGGAGGGGACGCCAGAGGCTCTGCTGCGTGGGATCGGGCTGGATGGGATCGGCCATGCAGGGATCATAACAGCACTTATATAAGCTCTGTTACGTTTTTCCACGCGCCATGAAGCCCGGATGGGCTCGGCTTGGTGGACGATGGAGGCATGACGGAGCGGAAACCAGCGGGCCTCAGCTTCGAGTCGTGGGTCGACCAGCAGATCCGCGAGGCCCAGGAGCGGGGCGACTTCGAGAACCTGCCGGGGTTCGGCAAACCCCTGCCCGACGAGGACAAGCCCTACGACGAACTGTGGTGGGTCAAACAGAAGCTCGCGTCAGAGGGCCTGTCCTTCCTGCCGCCGACGCTCGCCCTGCGCAAGGAGGCCGAGGACGCCCTGGCCGCCGCCGCGGACGCGCCGTCGGAGGCCGAGGTGCGCCGGATCGTCTCGGACATCAACGACAAGATCAGCGCCTGCCTGCGCGGGCCCGTCGAGGGTCCACCGCTCAACCTCGCGCCCTACGACATCGACGTGATCGTGGACGACTGGCGTCTGCGCCACCCCGCGCAGCCGGCGGAGCCTGCGAACCAGGCCACGGCGGCGCCGCCGACGCCGCCTACGCCGGCCAAGCCCTCCCTTGTGCGGCGTCCGCTCCGAAGGCGCAAGCAGAGAACCTCGTAGCCGCCCGCTTCACGGACGTTCGCGTCACAGCCCGTCGAGCCACTGATGTCCGGGGTACGTGTGCGCGAGAAGCTCAGCCAGCCACGCTTGCTGACGCTCCGTCAAAAACGGCACGGTCGACTCGAAGTCCACGCAGTCCTTGGGGCGGGCGTGCTTGGCCTTGAACAGCAGGACCAACTCGGGTGTCAGGTACGGGATGCCGTCCGGCGTGTGCCGAATGATCTCGCGGTACGGAAGGCGGATCGTCGGGTCGTGGCGGGAGATCCAGGTCGTGCCGTCATGCGGCTCCCGGAACACGTCGACGCGGTAGGCCTCGGTCTCCGGGTCGCGCAGCCAGGTCTGGTGTGTGGCGGCGAGCACGTCCGGTGCGGCGTCCCGCCAGATCCGACCGCTACTGACCGCGTCGAAGGCGTAGCCGGGGAAGCGGTCGCGGATCTCGGGGAAGTCCGCTGCGGGGACGGCGATTTCGAGGTCCCCGTGCGGGCGAGTCTGCTCGCCCCGGAACAGGTCCAGCGCCCAACCCGCTGCCACGCACCACGGCGTGGCGACTCCGACCAGTCGCTGCGCGATCTCGCTCGGCGTCCAGGCGGACGCGGCCCAGTGCACTACGACGGAGTCGAGCTCGGCGGGCGACAGTTCCGCGCCGCCGGGCGGCAGTTGCTCGCTCATCCGGCCCTCAGCTCTCGCCCTTGCGACCCACGAGGTGGAAGACGCGACTGAGTTGGCGATAGGGGTCGCGGCGGCTGGCTTCGAGTTCGACGGCGGCGATCTTCTGCGCCTGCTTCGCGTCCTCGGGATCCAGCTCGGTCCCGCCGAACTCCAGCCAGTCGACGAACAGCCAGACCCCGTACCAGTCCAGCGGCGCGACGCCGCGGCTGCGGATCTGCTCGCTGAGCTCCTCCACCGTGTCGCCGCGCGTCGGCAGGCCCAGCACGCCGATCTCGCGGGTGGCGTCGAAGGCGGCCAGGGCGTCGTCCCAGCGCTGCTCCATGGCCGGGCGCACCGCGCCCGCCTTGGCGTTGCCCGACATGATCGAGACGATCCCGCCGGGCGCGGCGCAGCGGCACAGCTGGTCGATCAGGGGCGTCGGGTCCTCCAGGTATCCGAGCACGCCGTGGCAGAGCACGGCGTCGAAGCGCCGACCCCCAACCGCCGCGTCGGCGTCCGCGCCGTCGGCGTGCACGAGGGTCACCCGCTGCTGGACCTCCTCCGGCAACCGCGTGAGGCGCAGGCGCGCCTTGTCCAGCATCCCGAGCGAGGGGTCGAGCAGGGTCACCTGGTAACCGGCCTGGGCGAGCGGGAACGACTGGTTCCCCGCGCCGCCGCCGACGTCCAGCACGGAGGCGGGAGGCGGCGGCAGGTGCCCCAGCAGCTGCTGGTGCATCACATAGGTGCGCACCTGCCCCTTGACCGAGGCGTAGGCCTCGTCCGCGAACTGGTCGGCCAGGCTTGCCCAGGTGTCATCGCTCACCGTGCCACCGTAGTCGATCGAGTCCGGATCAGCCGTCGATCACTCAGCCGATCACTCGGTCGATTCCAGCCGCAACATCGCCTGCTCGTCCGGGCTGCCTGGCACGGCCTGGTAGACGACCATCCGCTGGCCGCCCGTGCGCGACAGGCGCATGACCTCGTACGTCAGCGTCATCCCGCCGACCTTCGGATGCCGGAAGAACTTCTGGCCGCCGCCACGCTCGCAGACGTCGTAGCGCTCCCAGAGGCGGGCGAACTCCGGTGACTTGAGCACCAGTTCGCCGACCAGCGTGGTCAGCTCCGGGTCGTCGGGGTAGGCTCCGGCGACCGCCCGCAGGTGGGCGACGGAGAGCGCGACCGTCTCCTCCCAGGGCTCGTAGAGCGTCCTGCCGACCGGGTGGAGGAACAGGTAGCGGGTCAGGTTCCGCTGCTCCGGCGGCCAGTCCCAGAGTCCGGCCAGCAGCTTCCGCCCGGGCGCGTTGGCGGCCAGCAAGCGGTTGTGGCGGCTCACCACGTACGCGGGCAGCGGTCGGACCGACTCCAGCACCTGCAGGACCGAGTCGCGGACCGTGTTGTCCGAGCACGCCGGCAGCTCCGAGACGCGACCGGAGGCCAGCTCCGCGAGTTCGTGCAGCCGCTCGTAGGCGTCGCCGCGCAGTTGCAGGGCGCGGCCGAGCGCGTCGACGACGGCGGTGGACGGGTTACTCTCCCGGCCGCGTTCCAGGCGGATGTAGTAGTCGACGCTGACTCCGGCGAGCGCGGCCAGCTCCTCGCGACGCAGCCCGGGCGTCCGGCGCTGCCCCGCACCGGCCGGGAGCCCGACGTCCTGCGGGCGGACCTGGGCCCTACGGGCCTTCAGATACCTGCCGAGTTCGGTGCCCTGGGTCTCCGCTGCTGCTGTGGCCATCAGCCCATTGTGGCAGGTGGGCGGGGTGGCTGACACTGGATAAGGGGCTCGCGCGGTCTGTCGTGGGGGGTACTGCCAGGGCCTGGCTTGCGACACCCCGGTACGCGGCACCCACGTACGCCGCACCCCGGTACAACGCGGTCTCCCGGGCGTGCGCGTGCGCGGGCAGAGTTGATCCCGCAGCGGGCGGCCCGGTCGCCGGGGCTCAGGGGGTGCACGACACCGGGCCGCGGCCCCGGCGACTTGTGGCCGCCCGCGCACGCGCTTCGCCTTTCGGAACCACGGAACCACGCAACCAGGAGCCCGCCATGTCCGCCGCTCGCCCCCTCACCTCGACGGCCGTCCTCAGCACCGACGAGAGCGGCCGGTCCGCGTCGCCGACACCCTCCGCGTCCTCAGCAGAGCAACGACAGCCGAGCCGAGCCCGACCAATCACGCCGGCTACCGAACCCGGGCCCGGCGGCGGGCCGAAGCGGACCGGCGTGGCTCTGGTGGCGTCGCTGCTCGGGTTCACCGTCATCACCATCGACGTCTCCGCCGTCAACATCGCCCTGCCCGCGATCCGGGACTCGCTCAACGGCGGGATGGCGGGACTCCAGTGGGTGGTGGACGCCTACACGCTGATGTTCGCCGCCCTGATGCTCTCCGCTGGCGCACTGGCCGACCGCGCCGGTGCCCGACGCGCCTACGCCTGGGGCGTCGCGTTCTTCACCGCCGCATCGCTCGGGTGCGCGTTGGCTCCGGGGATCGGCGTTCTCGTCGCGGCGCGGGTGGCGCAGGGCGGCGCGGCGGCGGTGGTGATGCCCGCGTCGCTGGCGCTGATCCGGCAGTCCTACGAGGACGCGCGGGCTCGTGCCCGGGCGATCGCGCTGTGGACGGTCGGCGGCTCGGTGGCGATGGCCGCGGGCCCGGTGCTCGGCGGACTGCTGACCGACTCGGCGGGCTGGCGGTCGGTCTTCCTGCTCAACCTGCCGGTCGGCGTCGTGATCCTCGCCCTGCTGACCCGCGTGCCGCGCTCCCCGCGCCGCCCGGCCGCACTGGACGTCGGCGGGCAGATCAGCGCCGTCCTGGCCCTGGCCGGTCTGGCCTTCGCCGTGATCGAGGGCGGCCACCTGGGCTGGACCAGCTGGCCCGTGCTCACGGCAGCGGTCCTGGCCGTCGCATCCGGCGTCGCCTTCCGCGTGGTCGAGGGACGCCACCGTCAGCCGATGGTCCCGCTGGGCCTGCTGAGGAGCCCCCAGGTCTCCGTCCCGCTCGCGGTCGGGTTTGCGCTCAATGCGGCGTTCTACGGCGGGATCTTCCTGCTGGGGCTCTACTACCAGCAGCTGCGCGGGATGTCAGGCGTGGCGGCCGGGCTGATGTTCGTCCCGATGTCGGCGGTGGTGACCGCGACCAACCTGGTCTCGCCGCGCCTCGCCGAGCGCGTCGGACGTCGTCGGGTGATCGTCGTCGGACAGCTGGTCTTCGCCAGTGCGATGCTGGCCATGCTGCCGCTGGCCGCGCACACCCCGGTGTGGCTGGTCCTGGTCCTGCTGCTCCCCCTCAGCATCGGCGGCGCGCTGACCGTCCCGGCCCTCACCGCGCTGCTGATGGACTCCGTCCCCAAGGAGCGCGCGGGCACCGCCTCCGGCCTCCTCAACTCCCTCCGCCAGACCGGCGGCGCCCTGGCCGTCGCCCTCTTCGGCACCCTGCTCTCGGGGCCGGACGGCGCCTTCTCCCTCCCGGGCATGCGCCTCGGCCTCGTCGCTGTCGCGGTGTTGTTGCTCGCAACGACCGTGCTGACGCGGGTACTCCTGCCGCGCGACTGATCACCTGTCAGACCCTGCCCGCCGACTGCCCGCCGACTGCCCGCCGCCACGCGGCGCGGACGGTCGGCGAGCAGCCGTGCACGGGTCCGCTCGCCGACAGCGAGCGGACCCGCTGAACCAGAGAGGAGAGCGACGTTGATCGAGGCGGAGCTCAAGGCCGTCGTCCGCGATCCCGAGCGCGTGGCAGCGCTGCTCGACGCCCGCGCCGAGGGACACCCCCAGGTGTACGAGGACACCTACTACGACCTGCCCGACGGCAGCCTGATGGCCGGTGACCGGGAGCTGCGCCTCAGGACCGTGCATGGTGAGCACGACACCCGCTCGGTGCTCACGTACAAGGACGCGCGGGTGGACGCGTCGGGGTCGAAGCCGGAGCACGAGACCCGCGTCGACGAGCCCAACGCCGTGCACGCGATGCTGGCCGGTCTCGGCTACGTGAGGGCGATCGCGTTCTCCAAGCGGTGCAGGAACTACGAGTTCGAGCATGCGGGGCGCAGGATGCTCGCCACCCTGGTGCAGGTGCCGGAGCTCGACGGTACGTTCCTGGAACTGGAGACCCTCGTCGAGCAGGAGCAACTCGGCCCCGCGCTCGACGACGTCCGGGCCGTGCTCGCCTCGTTCGGGATCGCCGAGAAGGACCTGACGACCGAGCTGTACACCGACGCGGTCGCAGCCAGGCGCGCCTGATGAGCGAGCACCAGCGCCCTGTCGCCGCTGCTGTGGTGGTGCACGGCGGGCGCGTGCTGATGGTCCGGCGTGCCGTGCCCGAAGGGGAACTCGTGTGGCAGTTCCCGGCCGGGAAGATCGAGCCGGGGGAGACGCCGGCCGACGCGGCGGTACGGGAGACCGTGGAGGAGACCGGTGTCGTCACCCGCCTCGCGCGCGTGATCGGAGAGCGCGTGCATCCCGCGACGGGTCGACACATCACCTATCTCGCCTGCTCGGTCGAGCGCGGCGACGCCAGGATCCCCAGCGGCGACGAGGTCGCCGAAGTCCGCTGGGTCACCCTGACGGAACTGACCGATCTCGTGCCGCACGGGCTGTTCGAGCCCGTGCAGAGGCATGTGGACGCCGAGCTGGATCAGCAAGCCGGCTTGATCAGCGGGGCGTCACGCGACACCTCACGGAAGCCGAGGCCGTAGTAGAGGCCGCGCGCCCCGGGATCGCCCGGTGCGCCGACGCAGACGACCGTCGCGTGCGTGGCTCCCGCCGCGCGGGCCAGGTGCAGGCTGTGGAGGAGCATCGCGCGGGCCAACCCCAGCCGCCGGTATGCCGGGTGGGTGCCGACCGGTTCGAACTCGACCGTTCGGTTCGCCTCGTCGAGCCACATGATGGTCGAGGCGGCCATGGTGCCGTCCGGTGCCTCGACCAGGACGTGGAGGTCCGGGCGGTAGCCGGGTGTCTGTCGGACACCTTCGTAGCTCTCGGCCGTGTAGCCCGTGGGGCTCCAGGCGTCCACGTGGGCCTGGACCGCGGCCGCAGGGCCTGCCTCGGTGGCGTTGACGAAGCGGAAACCGGCCGGGAGAACCGGGAGTTCGATGTCGGCGAGGTCGCGCTCGTTGAGTTGGGTCCAGTCGCCGTCGTCGGCGAGCACCTCGGCGTCGGGCTCGTAGCCGTGCTCCGCCCAGCGCTTAAGGGCGAACGTGTCGGCGCCGGACGGCGACACGGTGCGCTCGAGGCCCGCCGCGACGCCGTCGAACCAGTCGATCACCTCGTCGATCAGTTCGGCGTGGTCGGGATGGATCTGGTAGGTCAGCGACGCGCCGGTCACCTCCCGCACCGACCCGTCGTTGCGCCGTACCTGGCGCGGAAGGTAGGCCCAAGCCCACGCCACCAGCTCGCCGTCGCCCGCGAACCACAGTCGGCGCGGCCACGTCGCGCCGTACGCGGCGTGCCCGAGGCCCCAGATCCAGGCCAGCTCCCCGTACGCCGCATCGGCGTTGACCAGGTCCAGGCGGGTCGCCGTGACGCGCTGCGCCAGACCCTGCATCAGCTTCACGTCCGCGGCGGTCAGCAGCTCGAAGTCCGTCATGGTGCGCCACTGTGCCAGGGTCGCGCCGGGTCGTCGAACCATTTTTCGCACGCGACCGAAGACGCGTATGTCACCGGCCTGTCACCATTTCGCAGCGGACTTTCGCCACTCCCGACGCCGCAACCTGCATTTGTGGACACCGCGGAATATTGGCCATAGATTCGCGACAACCGCGGCCCCGGTGTCCGGCAACAGGGGGAGAATGCCATGGGGAACCAGGATCTCGATCACGCTCTGAATCCGTGGATGTACAACAAGTCCGGGGATCTCACACCGCAGGCGCAGCAGCAGTTTCCCGATCTTGCGAATACCCCCGCCGCGATCACCACCGGCGGAAGTCCGACGGCTCCCGCAGGGGCCGGCGGACAGCAACTGGTCGTGCATCCCGACGCGTTGCGCACCGCCGGGCAGAACGCCTCCGAGCTGGGCAACAGGATGACCGCCGACTGCCAGAATCCCACCGGCAGCGACATGTTCACCGCCGCGACAGCCATGAACGGATGGGCGATCGGCGCCGCGATCACCACTGCGCACCAGACCTGGGAACTGCAGTTCCTCACGCTCGGCGGAAATCTGATCACCGTCGGGCAGAACCTTCAGGACAGCGCCAACGGCTACACCAGCACCGAGAACACGAACCGCGGCCATATGCGCGCGCTGGACAACTGACGACCCCAATCGGTTCGGGAGGCGACAAGCCGCGATGGTCACGTACGACGAGCTGGCCAACACCAATCTCTCCGCGCTGGACACCGCGACCACCGACCTCGAACAGCTGGTGCGCGGTTGGGCGTACGACTCGGACTTCCAGGGCGGCGTGGTCACCCCGCTGGCGGCCAGCGGCTGGTCCGGGCCGGCCGCGGAGGCCGCCGCCGGGGAGCTGACGCAGGCGCGCGGGCAGATCGACGCGGCGTTCACCGAGACGAGCGCGATGGCGAAGGCCCTGCGGGACGCCCACGACCAGTTCGTCGGATTCCAGAACACGCTACGCCAGATCCAGCAGGACGCCCAGGCTCAGGGGCTGGTGATCTCCGCCGACGGCAGCCAGGTCACCTGGAACATGCCGCCCGACCTGCCGCACAACGCCGGGGTGCACGAGGAGTACCAGCAGTCGATGAGCCAGGAGGCGGACGCCATCGCGCAGCGGATCAAGTCCGTGTTGCAGCAGGCGACCGACGCGGACCAGACGGCGGCGGCCGCGCTGACCGCCGACACCGGGACCAACCAGCAGAGCTTCAACGCCGCGCCGGTCGGCGGCATCCCGGAGGAGGAGGCCGCGCAGGCCGCGAACCTGGCCCGTCAGGGCAACAACCTCACCACGGCCCAACTCGCGCAACTGGACGCGCTGCTGAAGGCCAACGCCAACGACCCACGGTTCACCACGGCGTTCTACAACGACCTCGGTCCGCAGGGGACGCTGCTGTCCTGGGGCCAGCTCTCCGAGGGCACGACGGGCAACCCGCCCGCCGATCCGAACCGGGTCGCGCTGCTCAAGGACCTCCAGCAGCAGCTCGGCACGTCGCTGGCCTGTGCCACCAACACCCAGACCTGGCCGCACCTCTCCGACCAGTGGGAGGCGGGGCTGCGCGCGGCGGGATCCCAGCGGATCCCGCTGGCCGGACCCGACCAGTTCAACTACCAGCCCTACGGCTACCAGATCCTCGGCAGCATCCTGCGCACCGGGAACTACGACCCGCACTTCATCGACCCGATCGCCGAGCACGTCACCCAACTGACGGAGCAGAACCCGGACATGTGGGCGCAGGCCGCGCCGAACCCACCCTGCCCCGACGTCAGGACCAACCTCCTCGGCAACGGCTCCGGGTTCAACCCCGTCACCGGCGTCCTCGAAGGGCTGGGGCACAGCCCGGCCGCCGCGACGGACTTCTTCCACAACCCGGAGACTCTCTACAACACCGACGGCACGCCGACCGGTCACACCGTCACGCCCAACGGCTACCTGAACTTCTTCACCAACAGCGACAAGAACCCGCTCTGGCCGGACACCACCTCCCGGGAGGCCAGCGACCAGGCGGCGGCCGTCAACTCCGAGCCGACGGCGCTGGGCCACGCCCTCCAGGCCGCGACCACCGGCCAGGCCTGGGACGCGCCGAGCGGCGCGGTGCCGCCGCCGCACACCCCGGCGACCGACGACGTGATGAACCAGGTGGTGAACACCTTCGGTAGCAACCCGAGCCTGATCCAGGGCAACGGTGCGCCGTTCTCCAGCATGAACGGCAGCCTCGCGCACATGACCGGCTCGTACATGGGCGACGTCGACCGGACCGTCAACGCGCCCTCGGGAGGCCTGCTCGGCGTCTACGGAGCCCCGGCCAACCTGGACCAGAACAACACCACCCACCTGCTGGACACCCTGGGCCGCGACCCGAACGCCTACGGCATCCTCCAGCAGGCCCAGAACGGCTACACGGCAGGGCAGTTGCAGAACGCGGTGCACCAGCCCGGCGATCTCAACGACAACCTCACCCGCGTGGCCAACCAGGGCAGCCAGATCAGCGGCATCCTGAGCAACGCGCGGGCCAACGCCGTGGCCCAGAACGGCTGGGCGTCGGACGCGGCGTACAACGCGTCCATCGACCGCAACGCGGGCTGGGCCAACACCGTCTACAGCGTCTCGGTGGGCAGTGTCGTCGGCAAGGTGCCGATCGTCGGGTCGATCGTGAACGGCCAGGTCAGCAAGATGATCACGAACATGGGCAACAGCTTCCACCACAACTCCACGGCGCAGACCGTCGACACCAACATCGACATCGTCAACTCGGGCAAGACGGCGGCCGGTCAGGCGGCGCAGTACGCTGTGCAGAACGCGCTCCAGGGCACCGGCCAGGATCCCGACGGCACCACGACGTACAACGTCGGGCAGGCGGCCCAGACCGGCTACGAGGGCGGGGTCACCACGGACGGCGCCTACCACCAGGGGGGCAAGTGAGCGCACCGACGCGCCGCCGCAGGCGGCTGCCGTTCGTCGTCGCCGCGCTGGCCGTCGTCGTGGCCGCGGCCGTGGTGCTGGCGGTGCGTCCCTGGCAGACCGTCACCAATCTTCCGGCGCAGGCCTGTTGGGGTGTGCTGACGGCCGATGACCTGCGTCCGCTGGCGGGGCAGAGCGGCGGCACGATGAGCGCCGCGACCACCACCACCTCGCTCCAGCCCGCGAGCCAGGCCACCGACGGCGGCTACCACTGCGTGCTGTCCTGGCAGGGCGGCCAGGCTCCGGCCAACCTGGGCAACGGCCCGACGATCGCCCTCTACACGGCCGCCCAGCTCCACCAGGCCCAGGCCCTGGACGCGAGCCGGGGCGCGGTGCAGCCGCTCTCCTTCGGCGGCGGAACCGGCACCAGCGGCGGAACCGGCAGCGGCACCAACACCGGCCTCATCGCCTGGCAGGCGGCCTACGGATACACACTCGACCTGGCTTTCCCCTGCACCTACCACGACCCCTTCTCCGGCCAGGTCACCCACGGCTACGCCCGCGTCTCCGTCGACGCGGCCGCCAACCCCAGCGGCGACTCCCCCGCCCCGCCGAGCGACGTGCGCCAGGCGGACGCGGGGATCGTGCTCAAGCTGGCGAAGGCGTTCGCCCAGCAGTACCCGTGCGGCGGGGTGACGCTTCCGGCTGTGGCGCCGAGCGTTCCCGCCTATCAGACGATCTCGTAGACGCCGCAGGAGAACCCGGCCGCGCGGACCTCGGTCGGGGTGACGTCGACCCCGTGCACGGCCAGCGGACGCAGCGCGCCACCGCCCAGGATCGGCGCGGGGACGGTCGCAGGCTCCTGACGGCCGTTGATCACCACCAGGTGCGTCTCGCCTCGCGTGTAGACGAACGGGTAGTCGCGGTGCAGCACCTGCACCGGCGCGGCGGTGCGCAGCGCCGGGGTGGTGCGGCGGAGGTGGATGAGGCGGCGGACGTGGTGGAGGAGCGAGTCCGGGTCGGCCTGGCCGGCGGCCACGGTGGGGCGGTCGTCGGCCGGATCGAGCGGCAGGTAGAGCTGGTCGGCGGGGGCCGACGAGAAGCCTGCGTTCACGGTGCCGTCCCACTGCATCGGGGTCCGCGAGCCCTGACGGGCCTCGGTGCCGAGCTGGCTGCCCTCCTTCTCCGGGAGGCCGGGCAGGTAGCGCATGCCGATCTCGTCGCCGTAGTAGACCACCGGCAGCGAGGGCCAGGTCAGCTGGAACGCGAAGGCGGGGGCGACCATGTCGCGGGTGCGCGGACCGCAGGTCAGCCGGGAGAAGTCGTGGTTGGCCGTCGGCAGCGCGACGTGGCCGGAGCCGTCGCTGGCGACGCGCGCCTCCTCCCAGGCGTCGAGGAAGGTGGCCATGGTGCCCTTGCCGTCCGGGTCGAAGTAACACGGCTGCCCGTCGGCCCACGGGCCCTGGCTGCCCGTGCCGTTGTCCCACAGCGAGCGCAGCCCACGGCCGATGAAGTGCAGGAAGAAGTCCGAGTGGAACCCGGCCGGGATGGACGTCTTCGGGTCGCCCCACTCCGACAGCAGCGCGCGGTCGGGGTACGCGCGGTCGATCCACTCGCGCATCTCGCCCCAGAGCTTCCCCGTCTCGACCTTGCCCGGGTCGTCCTTGACCAGGGACGCGGCCATGTCGACCCGGAAGCCCGCGATGCCGCGGTCGAACCAGTACGACATGATCTCCCGCAGCGCCGCCCGGTTGGCGCGCGGTCCCTCGGCGTCGACGGGCTGCCGCCACGGCTCGGCGTCGTCGGCGCGCGCGTAGCCGAAGTTGAGCGCGGGCTGGATCGGGTAGAAGTTGGCGCGGTAGAAGCCGCCGCGCGCACCCTGGTTGGGGATCCACTCGCGGACGGGCGCGGTGATCCGGTCCGCCCAGATGTAGCGGTCGTCACCGGGGGTCTGCGCCGAGTGCTGGAACCACGGGTGCCGGTGCGAGGTGTGGCCGGGGACCAGGTCGAGCATGACGCGGATGTCCCGGCGGCGCGCCTCCTCCACCAGGCGCACGGCGTCGTCGTTGGTGCCGTAGCGCGGGGCGACGGTGAGGTAGTCGGCGACGTCGTAGCCGGCGTCGCCGAACTCGGAGCTGAAGCAGGGGCTGAGCCACAGCGTGTTGACGCCCAGCCAGGAGAGGTAGTCCAGGCGCTCGACGATGCCGGGCAGGTCGCCGACGCCGTCGCCGTTGGAGTCGGAGAAGCTCTGCGGGTAGATCTGGTAGAGGACGGCGTCGGGCAGCCAGCTGGGGATGTGGCGGGCGGCGTCGGTCATGGGGTGCGGACTCTCCAGGTGCGGGTGTGTGAAGGGGGTGGGTCAGCCCTTGACGGCGCCGGCGGTCAGGCCGGAGACGACGGCGCGCCGGAAGATCAGCACCAGCAGCGCGATCGGCAGCATGGCCACCGTCGCCGCGGCGAAGATCGTGCCGTAGGGGGTGGTGAACTGCCCGCCGAAGAGCGCGATGCCGACCGGGATGGTGCGGTGCTGGTCGTCGTTGTTGAGCGTCAGCGCGATCAGGAACTCGGTCCAGCAGGCGACGAAGGTGAACACCCCGGCGGTGAACAGGCCCGGCTTGGCCTGCGGCAGGATCACGCTGACGACGGTCCGCATCGGGCTCGCGCCGTCCATCCAGGCGACCTCCTCCATCTCCTTGGGGATCGCCAGCATGTAGTTGCGGATGATCCAGATGGAGAACGGCAGGTTGAGCGCGGTGTAGACGACGATCAGGCCCTGGTAGGAGTTGAGCCACCCGGCGTCCCGCATCAGCAGGTAGAGCGGCGCGGCCAGCGCCACGGTCGGGAAGAGCGAGATCATCAGCAGCGCGGTCATCACCGACGACTTGCCGCGCAGCGGCAGCCGCGCGAGCGCGTACCCGGCACCCGTGCCCAGGCCCAGCACGAGCACGGTCGAGATGACAGTGACCACCGCCGAGTTCACGATGTAGGTGGCGAAGTGGTAGTTGCTGAACGCGTTGCTGTAGTTGGAGAAGGTCGGCTGATGCGGGATCAGCGTCGGGTGGGCGGCGCCGACGTCGGTGGTGGACTTCAGCGAGGTGGCCACCAGCCAGTACAGCGGCGCGGCGACGAACGCCGCGACCAGCAGGGCGGCGAGGTTGGTCCCGTTGACGATCCTCCGCCAGCCGCCCGGCCTGCGGTTCACCACCACGGGGCGAGCAACGGTCGGGGTCGGCTCGGTGCTGGAACGGACGGCGCTCATACGGTCTCCTCCTGACCGACCTGGGCCCGGAAGACCTTGAGGAACAGCAGACAGCCGACCAGCACGATCGCCGCCGTGGTGGTCGCCACAGCAGCGCCGGGGCCGAACTTGAGGTCCTGGAACATGACCCGCCAGCCCAGCATGGCCAGCGACTCGGTCGAGGTTCCCGGTCCGCCCTGGGTCAGCACGAAGGGCAGGTCGAAGAGCCCGAACGCCTGCAGGATGCGGAACATCACGGCGATGGCCAGTGTCGGCCGCAGCAGCGGCAGGCGCACCCGCCAGAAGATCGTCCAGGCGTTGGCCCCGTCGATCCGGGCTGCCTCGACGACGTCGCCGGGCAGCATGACCAGGCCCGCGAGGACGATGATGGCGACGAACGGCGTCGTCTTCCACACGTCGGCGACGCCCATGGCCACGGTCGCGTCCACCGGCGTGCCCAGCAGGTTGACGTCGTGTCCGGCGATCGGCGCGAGGATCTGGTCGACCAGGCCGTAGACGCCGTTGTAGAGGTAGGACCACAGTTCCGCCGAGACGACGGTGATCATCGCCCAGGGCAGCAGGAGCAGCGCCATCAGCCAGCCGCGTCCGACCTTGAGCCGCTCCAGGACCAGCGCGATCGCCGTGCCGAGGACCATCTCCACCGCGACCGTGCCGACCGTGTAGACCACGGTGAACCACAGGTCGTGCTGCCAACGCGGGGAGCCCACCACCAGCGAGAAGTTGGAGCCGGTGAAGCCCGACAGCTGGAAGCCGTTGGCCGTCACGTTGACGTTGCTGAGGCTCATCACGACCGAGAAGACGATCGGGAAGATCGTCACGGCCGCGACCACGAGCAGCGCGGGGCTGGCGAACAGCCACCCGAGGCGGGCGTAGCGGCGCTCCAGCACCGAGGTCTTGCGGCGCTGCCGCGTCCTCTGCCCCGCCGTGGCCCTGGGCCGCGCGCTCGCGGGGACTGCGTCTTCGGTCAGGGTGGCGGAGGGCGGCGTCGGCGGCCCTGCCGCCTGGGAGTCGTCGGTGGTCACGGGGCACCTGCCTTGGCTGGAACGGGATGGCCTGCGGGACCCGGCCGTGGGACGGGACGGAGTGGAGCGGGCGCAACTGCCGCCCCACGGCCGGGCTTCGGTTCCTGGATGTGGTGCCCGGTTCCTACAGGCCGCCACCGCCGATGGCCGTCCCGATGGCCTTGTCCGCGGCCGACAGCGCCGAGGACGGGGAGGTCGAGCCGGACAGCGCCGCGTTGATGTTGCTGTAGACGCTCTGGCTGACCTGCGCGTACGCGGCCACGTCGGACGGGCGCGTCACCAGCTTGTTCTTGGCCGCGACCGGGAACGCCGGGTTGGCGGACTGGACGCTCGGGTCGGCGAGGACGCTGGCGACCGTCGGGATCTCGCCGCCCTGGACCGCGATGATCTTCTGGGCGTCGGGGCTGGCCATCCACTTCACGAACGCGATGTCCGCGGCCAGGTTCTTGCTGTGCGGGTTGACGTAGAGGTTCCAGCCGCCGGTGACCGAGTAGCCGGGACCGGTCTGGCCCGCGAAGGTCGGCAGGTTGGTGATGCCGACGTTGCCCGCGATCTTCGAGGAGGCCGGGCTGTTGGAGTCGGCGTACGCGTAGGTCCAGTTGCGCAGGAAGGCGTCCTGGCCGGAGGTGAACAGCTGCTCCGACTGCTGCTCCTGGAAGGTGGTGACCGCCGCCGGGGCGACGCCGCTGCTGATCAGGCCGCGCATGTAGTTCAGCGCCTTCAGCGAGGCGGCCGAGTTGATCTCCGACTTGGTGGCCCCGGAGTCGACGATCTGGCCGCCGGCGTCCGCGTCGAACTCGGTCCAGTCACAGGTCAGGCCCTCGTAGGAGGCGAACTGGGCGGCGAAGCCGTACTTGACCAGGCCCTGCTTCTGCAACTGGGCGGCCTCGGACTGCAGTTGCTCCCAGGTCGTCGGGACCGGCAGGTGCGCCTTGGCCAGCAGGTCCTTGCGGTAGAAGAGGAAGGAGTTGTCCGTGAAGAGCGGCACGGCCATCGTCTGGCCCTGGTACTTCAGGCCGTTGACCAGTCCGGGCGAGAAGGTCTGCCAGAAGCTGGACGGCAGGTAGCTGTCCAGCGGCAGGGCGAGCCCGGCCTTGCCGAACTGCGCGGGCCAGACCACGTCGCCGTTGTAGACGTCGAAGCTGGAGGAGCCGCCGGAGATCTGGGTCGTCAGCGTGGAGCGGTAGGCGTCGGTGTCGCTCGGGGCCTGCTCCAGGTTGACCGTGATGCCCGGGTTGGCCTTCTCGAAGGCCGCGATCAGCGTCTTGCGGACGTCAGTCCCGGTCGGGCCGAACTGGTTGGCGAACCAGGTGATCGTGCCCTTCGCGGGACCCGACGCCGAGGGCAGCGCTCCCCCGGTCGAGCCGGAACCGCCGGAGCTGGAACTGCAGGCCGTGACCGCGAGCAGGAAAGCCGTCGCTCCCAGGGCCGTTGTCACGGTGCGTACTCGATTGCGGGAACTGCTGGACATGCGTGACGCTCCTCACGGTGGTGATCAGCATCGACACCCGAATGGATCCCGATTGCTGTACGTAGTCGGAGTTCTGACGAGTGATCGAACGGCCGGGTCTGGCAGGCAGGTGACAATAGGGGAGCCGTGGAGTGAGGACAAGAAGTCCGGAAGGTCGGAATCGGTTCGGAATCGGGGACAGGGTTAGGTGGATAGGTCGATGACGGATCATCAGGACAGGGTCGCCTTGATGACCAGGCAGGCGGCGCCGCGCGCCCACAGGTCGTCGGTCACGGGGTCGACTTGGACGGTGCAGTCGCGGGCGGCGCTGGAGAACGCGTGCCGCTCCAGCGCGGCGGTCATCGCCGGTCCGAAGAGGTCGAATGCCGTCACGCCCTCCCCGACCAGGATCACCTTCTGCAGGCCGAGCAGGTTCAACAGCCCGGCCACTCCTCGGCCCAGCGCCTCGCCCGCGGCGGCGAACGCGTCCCGTGCGGCCTCCCCGGCCTCGGCCGAGCTGCCCGGTGGCTGCCTGGCGAGCGCCATCGCGGCGTCGATGTCGACGTAGCCCGGATCGCCCGTCGCGCCGCGCAGTCGGCGCAGCACCGCACCGGAGGAGGCCAGCGCCTCCAGGCAGCCGCGCGCGCCGCAGGTGCACTCCGGACCGGCCGGGTCGACCGGGAGGTGTCCGAACTCCCCTGCCATGCCGGTGAATCCGGTGTAGAGGGAGCCACCGAGCAGCAACCCGCACCCCACGCCGGAACCGACGGTGACCACGGCGAAGTTCTCGACGTCGCGACCCTCGCCGAACCACTGCTCGGCCACCACCAGCGCGTTGACGTCGTTGCCGACCGCGACCGGGAGCCCGGTCGCGTCCATCAGCGGACCGGCGACGTCCACGTCGTCCCACTCCATCAACGCGGAGCGGCGGCACACTCCGGTGCGCGGATCGACGTGTCCGCCCATGCCGACGCCGACGCCCAGCAGCCGCTCGGCCGCGTCCGGCACCTCGCCGGTCAGCTCCACGACAAGGTCCGTGATGAGGTCAACTGCGGTCTGCAGTACGGCCTTCGGGCTCCTCTCGTCGAGGGGGCGCTCGGCGCGGGCGAGGACCTGGGCGGCCATGTCGGTGAGCACCGCCGCCACATGCGTCGGAGCGATCTTGATGCCCACCGCGAGATGCCGCTCGGCGTTGACGTGCAGCAGCCGCTTGGGGCGACCGACCGCCGCCGTCTCGGGAGGGGTCTCGCGCAGGTAGCCCTCCTCGATCAGCGGAGCGAGCACCCGCGTCACCGTGGCGGCGGACAGGTTGAGTTGGGCGGCGAGCGCCGTCCGTGACATCGGACCGGCCGTCAGCACCCGGGCGAAGACCTCGGCCCTGGTCGGAGTGTCCGTCAGTTCCGTGACCCGCACGCGCGGTGGGGGCGCGGGCCTGGCCGGCGGGCGCTGCACGAAGGTCACGGCCGGACTCCCCTCCTCTGCTCCGGTGCGGCAGACAAGAACTATCCGCACCGACTTGCGTTTCGCTCGGGTGACGAGAGTGTGTCCGGTCATCTTTTCTTGCGTCAAGAAAGTTACTCGGGGCGTTATCCAGCCGATACCGATACCCCGTCCGCCCCGGCCGCCCGTCGCGCCGCCGCTCGCTGACGTGAAGGTCCGGAAAGCACTTCGGCCCCGGTGCATGCCTCCATCGAGCGGGGGTACCAATGCCGTACTGGTTTCGGGCTACGGGGGTGGCGGGTGTTCGGGGACAGCCGCGTGCGTCGGGGCGTACTGCTGATCTGCGCGGCAGTGGGCCTCTGCGTCGGCCTGTGTATCTGGTTCGCCCAGGGCCTGCCGGACTTCCGGCAGAACCTGCTGCTGAACCTGGCCCCCGAGCTGCTGACCACGATCGTGACGCTGCTGGTCATCCAGCCGATCCTGACCCGGCTGGAGGAGGAACGCGTCCGCGAGCACCTGCGGTTGGACTACCCGTCGTTCTGCGACAAGGTGGCCCACACCCAGGACATCGTCTGCGTGCTGGACACCTTCTCGTACCTGCTCTCCGGCAACAACGCCGACCGGTTCGCCGACGCCGCGTGCAGCGCGATCGGACGCGGCGCGACGGTCCGCGTCATGCTGCTGGATCCCGACTCGCTGGCCGCGCGGCAGCGTTCGCACGAGCTCAGCGCGGACGTGCGCCGCGAGATCATGCGGAACCTGCGCGACCTGCGGCAGCTGGAGGAGCGGCTGCCGGCCGAGCGCCGGGACCAGCTCCAGGTCCGCGTCTACACCAACGCGCCCTCCATCCAGCTGTACCGGTGCGGTGAGCGGATGATGGTGAGCTTCTACCCCGTGGACCGGCTCTCCGGCGAGGGACAGCAGCTGGAGGTGCGGATCACCACCCCGCTGGGCGCCTTCGTCTCCGAACGCTTCGCCGAGTTGTGGACCCGCTCCCGGCCGGTCGAGGAGGTCCTGACCAAGCAGGTGCGGTTCCTCGACAGCGACGGCGCGGGCGGCGACGGAGGCGCACGGGAGCCGCTGCGGCTGGAGTACGTCGACAGCGACGGCGACCTGATCCTCAGCGATCGGCGTCTGGTCGTGGAACTCGCCCGGCACCGCGACGGGCCGGTGCACGTCACGGTGGGCGACCGGCCGGAGCGGATCTTCCGGCTGGAGCTGGTCGATATTGCGGAGACCGACTCACTGGCCCGACTCCGCGCGGCCTTCGTCGACAAGTACGGTGACAAGTACGGCGAGGAGGCCGAGGTCTTCGTCCGGCTGGACGAGATCCGCCCGAGCCGGTCTGAACCGGAGGTATCAGGGGTAACAGGAGTAACAGCGGTACCTGCAGGGGCAACGCAATCGAGCAGTGACAGAGGTTCAGTACGTGGCGGTGCAGAACGTGGCAGTGCAGAACGGTGATCGTCCAGTCTTCCGGGCACTTGCCCTCCCCCACCTCGACGCGCTGCTCGCGCGCGCCGGGCTGGACGACCAGGACCGGCTGCGCGCCCGGGCCGTGGCCGAGGTGCTGCCCTTCCGGACCAACTCCTACGTGGTCGACGAGCTGATCGACTGGCGGGCCGCCCCTGACGACCCCATCTACCGTCTGGTCTTCCCGCAGCCGGACATGCTGCCGCGCGCCGACGTCGACCGCATCGCCACGATGCTGCGCGAGGGCGCGCCCGCCGACCGGCTCCGCGCGGACGTGCACGAGCTGCGGCTGCGCCTCAACCCGCACCCCAGCGGCCAGCGCGACCTCAACACCCCGATGCTGGACGGCGTTCCGACCGAGGGCATGCAGCACAAGTACGCGGAGACGCTGCTCTTCTTCCCACGTCAGGGCCAGACCTGTCACGCCTACTGCTCGTACTGCTTCCGCTGGCCGCAGTTCGTGGGCGAGCCGGACCTGAAGATGGCCAGCGGCGACGCGGAGGCGCTGCGGTCGTACGTGGCCTCGCATCCGGAGCTCACCAGCGTCCTGATCACCGGCGGCGACCCGCTCATCATGAGCAGCTCGGTCCTGGCCCGCTACGTCGAGCCGCTGCTGGACATCCCGCACCTGGAGTCGGTCCGGATCGGCACCAAGGCGCTCTCGTACTGGCCGCACCGGGTGCTGACCGACCCGGACGCCGACGGCCTGCTGCGCCTGTTCGAGCGGGTGGTGCAGAGCGGGCGCAACCTGGCGCTGATGGCCCACTACTCTCACCCGCGCGAGCTCGAGACCGCCGTGGCCGAGCAGGCGCTGCGGCGGGTGCAGTCCACCGGCGCGGTGGTGCGCTGCCAGGCCCCGCTGATCCGCGGCGTCAACGACCGGGCCGAGGACTGGGCCGTCATGTGGCGCAGGCTGGTCGCCCTCGGCGCCGTCCCGTACTACATGTTCGTCGAGCGGGACACCGGCCCGCAGGACTACTTCGCCGTGCCGCTCGGCCGCGCCTACGACCTCTTCCGCGAGGCGTACGCGCAGATCTCCGGGCTGGCCCGGACCGTGCGCGGGCCGATCATGTCGGCGACGCCGGGCAAGGTGCAGGTCGACGGGGTGGCCGACGTGGCCGGTCAGCGGGCATTCGTCCTCCACTACGTCCAGGCCCGCGACCCGGAGCTCGTCGGCCGCCCGTTCTTCGCGGCCTACGACCCGGACGCCCGCTGGCTCACCGACCTCAAGCCCCTCGACGGCGCGGGCGCTCTCCTCGGGCTGAGCTGACGCTCCGTCGTATTGTGGTCATGAGGCCAGGTCGGCCAGGGTGTTCCAGAACATGAGCTCGTAGCTCTGGAGCATCCGGCCGTACTCCAGCACGTCGCCGTCGGCACGCGCTTGGGTTTGGGCCTGACCCTGAGCGACCACGGCGAGCGCGCGGGCGTCGGCCTCCGGGTCGGGTGCGGCGAAGAAGTCGAAGAAGGCGCAAGCGCGGTCACCGAACCCGTACCGGTTGCGGAGCGCGTCCGCGACGGTGGCGCAGTAGCCGCCCCACGCGGCGAAGTTGGCGGTCAGCGCGAGGACCACCCCGGTCGGCTCGCCGTTGAGCGCGAGCCAGGCCAGATAGGCGGGGTACGCCTGGCACCCGGCCAGCGGCGGCTGGGCGCGCAGCCTCTCGTCGTCGGCCAGCCCGCACGCGGCGGCGAAGGGCGCCAGCAGCTCCAGCGCCTGGCTCTCGCCCGCGGCGAGCTCCGCGAAGTAGGCCCCACCCGGCGAGTCCGCGCACCTGGCCGCCAGCAGCAGGAAGCTGCGCCGGTCGCTGGCGATGATTCGCCGCTGCTGGGCGGCGAGCGCGGCCAGCACGTCCGGCGGCGCGCTGCCGTCCGCGATCCGCCCGATCAGCCGGTTCTCGTCGGCGCGCGGCGCCAGCTCCGCGCGTACACGGGCCAGCAGGTCCGCGGCGTCCTGTGCCGTCGTCATGGCTGCACCACTCCCCCTCGGTTCCCCTCGATTCCTGTTGTATGTGTACGTATCACGCCGGACCGACAGCGCGCGGCGAGACGCGCGCACGGGGTGTGCCCGGGGGCGCGCCCGAGGGTGTGCCCTGGGCCGCATGCGCGGCAGTAGGCAGGCGGGTCAGGGCCGGCCTCACGGGGCGTCCTGACGTGGGGTTGGTAGGAGCAGGCGGCGGCGACGCGGGGCGACGGAGTGGGCGGCGACGAGCCGGTCCCACTCCGGATCCGGGCTTCCCGGCACCATGCGGCCGACCGCCGCCCAGGACGCGGCGATCGCGTTGAACAGGGGCGTGTCGCTCGACCGCGCGGCGCTGTTCGACGCACGCCGCGGAAACGGTTCCGCAGGAGTCACGTCCGGGTCAACGAACCGGGTCGCCCCGCGGCACGCCCGGTCAGCCGCGCGAGCGAGCGCGCCGCGCGCCAGCGGAGCGCGCCAGGCCCGCGTGCGCGCCCGGAGTCAGCCTCGAACTCGGCATCGGAGTCAGCCCTGCTGCTCGACGGCCTGCCGCACGTCCCGCGTCAACTTTCCGATGACGTCAGGGCCGGTCCCGAACACCATCTGCTGATGGTCGGGCTTCGGGTAGTACGAGACGCTGCCCATCGTGGTGGCCGTCATCCAGCTGCACAGCGTGCTCTCGGTCGCGAGATCGCCGTTCTGCAACACCTCCGACGCGCAGCCCGCGGCACCACCGTGGGGTCCGGGGTCGACCGGCATCGAGTTCGTGGTGATCCGGTCCCCCGCGCCGTCCTCCGTGAACTTCGGCGCCACGTTGACCAGTGTCGTCAGCTTCGCCGGGTCGAACCCGGAGCCGTTGTAGCCCGCGACGATGACGTAGACGTCGTACTGCGGATCGTCGTAGACCGCGACGAGGGGCGTCCCGCCGGTGACGCCGAGCGGTGCGGCGTCCTGCTGAAGGGTGGAGTTGATCTTCGCCATCGCATCGCTCGGGAGGGTCGTCTGCCGGAGGCCCACCACCGTGCTCGGCATCCGCAAGGTCCAGCCTGCCGAGCCGGTTGAACCGGTCGTGGTGCCGGCCGTGGTGGCCGCCACGCCGGCAGTTTTCGCCGTACCCGTCCGATTCACCGCTGGCGGCGACGCGCACGCACTCACAGCGAGCAGGAGCGCGCCCGCCGACATCCCTATGACCGTCTTCTTCGTCCGCAGCATGGGTTCACCCTGCCGTGCCAACGCGATTCCCTGTCGCGAGATTTGCTAACGGCCCCCATCAGCACTGCTAAGCCGGTTGTGCAGGCTCTAGGGTGGACGAACCGTCATGTACGCAGAGGTACGCGAGGGAGCCGCCGTCATGGACCTGCACAATCCCGCGCCCGTCACCGTCGACCAGGTGGTGCAGGCCCTGTCCGTGCTGGGTCAGGAGGTCGTCGCGGACCCCGAGTACCGGCCCGACGGCCCGACCCGGGACGACCTGCCGGAGCTGCTCGGCGGCCTGCTCGGCCGGGTCGAGTTCGAGGTGGCCACGGCCGTCGACCCCAACGAGGATCCGCCGCACGCCATGTCCGAGCTCCAGGACGGCTGGCGCACCGAGAGCGAAAATCCCGATGTCCACCGGGCAGTCCTGGTCAACCGCCTGCACCGGACGGCCTTCGACATCGGCGCCGCGCTGGGCGCGGACGACGCGACCTCGGACCAGGAGGTCGTCGGCGAGGTCGACGGCGACGAGGAGGACGAGGCGGTCGGCCCGCCCGGCGTGGCGGGCGCGGCGGTCTGCGCGCTCGCGGCGGCGGATCTGCTCGCGGCGCAGGCCGCGGTGGACGACGGCCGCGCCCGCACGGCCCATCACGCGCTGGACTCGGTCGAGGGCTTCCTCGCGCAGGCGCTGCTCACCGCACACTTGCTGCGGTTGCAGCTGAGGGCGGAGGAGGAAGAGGGGTAGCACTCGCTCCCGCCGGTAGTTGCAACCACCCAGGGGCGCGGGGCTCTGCTGATGTGCGGCTCCGCCGCGTGGGCGCGACAAGCCACCCACGCAGGTAGAGCACCGAACGAGCAGGGCCATCCGCATGTCAGTGGTTTCTCGCGCCGTTCCCCGCGCCCCTGAGGAGCTGCAACTGAACGCTGTCGGGCAGGGCTGCGGGCGGCGGCCTAGTGTAGAGATACCGCCGGATTTCTGCCGTTTCGGGCCCTGGGTCGCAGGACCCGATCGCTCAGGAGGGCAGATGGCCACAACTCCGATGCCCCGGGCGTCCTCGGCCCGGATCCATGTGAACGTCGACGGCGTGGACCACCTGGACGAGGTGGAGCCGCGCCTGCTGCTGATCCACTACCTGCGTGACCGGCTGGGCCGGACCGGAACGCCGATCGGGTGCGACACCGGCAACTGCGGTGCCTGCACCGTCGATCTCGACGGTGTGACCGTCAAGAGCTGCCAGCTGCTCGCCGTCCAGGCGGACGGCTGCCGGGTCACCACGATCCAGGGGCTGGCCGGTCAGGACGGTGCTTGGCACCCCCTGCAGAAGGCGTTCCACGAGCAGCACGCGCTGCAGTGCGGCTACTGCACACCCGGGATGATCATGGCGGCGCGCGACCTCCTCAGGGAGACCCCGGACCCGACCCCGGAGCAGGTCCGGGACGCGTTGGAGGGCAACCTCTGCCGCTGCACCGGCTACCAGAACATCGTCCGCGCCGTGCTCGCCGCCGCGGCCGAGCTGCGTCGCCAGGGCGCGCCCGAACCGCGTGGCGCGGGCGCGGACCTGCCGCGGGCAAGCGGTCAGGAGGCGGTGACATGACCGACCAGCTCACCGGTCCCCCAGCCGGACCTGACGCCGTCCGCGAGGTCGGCCGCGCGCGGACCCGCAAGGAGGACGCGCGGTTGGTGACCGGGCAGACCACCTGGACCGACAACCTGTCCGCGCCCGGCCTGCTGCACGTGGCGATCCTGCGCAGCCCGATGGCCCACGCCCGGATCACCCGCGTCGACGCGACCCCGGCGCTGGAGCGCGAGGGCGTCGTCGCCGTGTTCACCGGCCGCGACCTGGCCGAGGGGCTCGGCTCGCTGCCCTGCGCCTGGCAGGTGACGGAGGACATGGTCCTGCCCGACCACCCGCCGCTCGCCGTCGACGAGGTGCGCTACGTCGGCGACCCGGTCGCGGTCGTCGTCGCCCGCGACCGCTACGCGGCGGCGGACGCGCTGGAGGACGTCTGGGTGGACTACGAGCCGCTGCCGCCGGTGCTGGACCTGGAGGCGGCCCTCGCCGAGGGCGCGCCGCTGGTGCACGCCGACAAGGGGACCAACCACTGCTACACCTGGCCGCTGACCTCCGGCGACTACGCGGCCGCGCGGGCGGCGGCCGACATCGTCGTACGCCGCCGCCACCACCAGCAACGGCTGATCCCCAACGCGATGGAGCCGCGCGCCTGCCTGGTCGTGCCGGTCCCCGCCACCGGCGAGTACACCCTCTACTCCTCCACCCAGATCCCGCACATCGTGCGGATCATGATGGCGCTGACCACCGGCATCCCGGAGCAGAAGCTCCGCGTGGTCGCCCCGGACGTGGGCGGCGGCTTCGGCTCGAAGCTGCAGGTGTACGGCGAGGACGCGATCATGCTGGCGCTGGCCCGCGCGTTGGGGCAGCCGGTCAAGTGGACCGAGTCCCGCTCGGAGAGCTACCAGGCGCAGCACCACGGGCGCGGCCAGATCCAGGACATCGAGCTCGCCGCGACACGTGACGGGCGGCTGTTGGGCATGAAGGCCGAGATCCTCGCCGACATGGGCGCCTACCTGATGATCATCACTCCGGGCACGCCGCTGCTGGGCGCGTTCATGTACCCGGGCATCTACAAGATGGACGCCTACGACTTCCGGTGCACGGGCGTCTTCACCACCCGGACCCCGACCGACGCCTACCGTGGCGCGGGCCGTCCGGAGGCGACCTTCGCGATCGAGCGGACCATGGACGAGCTCGCCGCCGAGCTGGGCATGGACCCGCTGGAGCTGAGGCGGCGCAACTGGATCCGGCACGAGGAGTTCCCCTTCACCACGATCGCGGGCCTGACCTACGACAGCGGCGACTACGAGACCGCGACCGACCGCGCGCTCGCGCTCTTCGGCTACGAGGACCTGCGTGCCGAGCAGCGCGCCCGCAACGCGAACGCGGAGACAAGCGCCGACCCCGTCCGCCTCGGCATCGGGATCTCCACCTACACCGAGATGTGCGGCCTGGCCCCGAGTAGGGTCCTCGGCTCGCTGCGCTACGCGGCGGGCGGCTGGGAGGCGGCGTCGATCCGGGTGCTGGCGACGGGCAAGGTCGAGGTGATCACCGGCACCAGCCCGCACGGCCAGGGCCATGTGACGGCGTGGAGCCAGATCGCCGCCGACGCGCTGGGCGTGCCGTTCGAGGACGTCGAGGTGATGCACGGCGACACCCGCGTCTCGCCGCAGGGCATGGACACCTACGGTTCGCGCTCGCTGGTCATCGGCGGGATCGCGGTGCACGAGGCCGCGGTCAAGGTCGTCGCCAAGGCGCGGAAGCTGGCGGCGCACCTGCTGGAGGCGAGCGAGGACGACCTCGACTTCGAAGGCGGCGTCTTCACGGTACGCGGCTCCCCGGAGGCACAGAAGTCCATCCAGGAGGTGGCCTTCGCCGCGTTCGCCGCGCACGACCTGCCGGAGGGCATGGAGCCGACGCTCAACGCGGAGCACCTGGTCGACCCGGGGAACTTCTCCTTCCCGCACGGCACCCACCTCTGCGCGGTCGAGGTCGACACCGAGACGGGCGCGGTCGCGATCCGCTCGTACGTCTGCGTCGACGACGTCGGACGGGTCGTCAACCCGATGATCGTCGAGGGCCAGGTGCACGGCGGAGTCGCGCAGGGCATCGCGCAGGCGCTCTACGAGGAGGCCGTCTACGACGAGGCGGGCAACCTGGTCTCCGGCACGCTGGCGGACTACCTGGTCCCGGCCGCGCCGGACCTGCCCGACCTGGTCACCGACCGGACCGAGACCCCGGCGACGTCCAATCCGCTCGGCGTCAAGGGCGTCGGCGAGGCGGGCACCATCGCCGCCACCCCGGCCGTGGTCAACGCGATCATTGACGCGCTGCGCCCGCTCGGTGTCCGCGACGTGCGGATGCCCTGCACGCCGGAGCGCATCTGGCGGGCCGTCAGGGACGCTGCCGCAGACGGTGACCGGAGGGGCGACCGGAGGGGCGACCGGAAGGGCGACCGGAAGGAGGACGCGCCGTGATCCCCGCGAAGTTCGACTACGCGCGCCCGCAGACCGAGGAGGAGGCCGTCCGGGTCCTGGCCGAGGCCGGACCGGAGGCGAAGGTGCTGGCCGGCGGCCAGAGCCTGATGCCGATGCTGCGCCTGCGGCTCTCCTTCCCCGAACTCCTCGTCGACGTCGGCGGCGTCGAGTCGATGCGCGGCGTCCGCGAGGAGGGCCGGGAACTGATCGTCGGCGCGATGACGACGCATCACGACGTCGTCCGCGACCCGCGCGTGCGGATGCACGCCGGGCTGCTGGCCCAGGCCGCCGCGACCGTCGCGGACCCGGCGGTGCGCCATCGCGGCACGCTCGGCGGCTCGCTCGCCCACGCGGACCCGGCCGGTGACCTCCCGGCGGTCTGCCTCGCGCTGGACGCGACCATGGTCGCGCTCGGCCCGCATGGCTACCGCACCCTCCCGGCGGCGGAGTTCTTCGTCGACTACCTCCAGACGGCCCTGCGGCCGGACGAGTTGCTCACCGAGATCCGGCTGCCGATGCTCGGCGACTGGGGTTTCCACTACGAGAAGTTCCACCGCACCGCGCAGGCCTGGGCGGTGGTCGGCGTCGCGGCGGCGGTGCGCCTGGAACCTGGCGGACGGGACGGCGGCGGAATCGCCGAAGCGCGGATCGGCCTGGTCAACATGGGCCCACGGCCGATGCGCGCGCACCTGACCGAGACGGCGCTCGCGGGCGCCGCCGCGACAGAGGAGGCGATCGGGCGCGCCGCGACCATGGCCGCCGAAGGCGCGCATCCGCCGACGGACCTGAACGGCTCCGCCGAGTACCGCGAGCACCTGGCCCGCGTGCTGACCCGCCGCGCCGTCCTGGCCGCCGCCGGGGACGCCGCGGCCGGGACGCTCTGAGGCGGGCGGGCACACGGATGGGGACGGCGGCGGGCGCGGGCGCGGGCTCCGAGCGGCGAGCTGAGGGGCAGCGCAGCGGAGCCGAAGCGGAGCGCGACCAAGGACTCGGCGACCGGAGCGAACCGGCGAGCCCGCAGGCGCTGCGGGCCCAGCTGGAGGAGACCGGCTACCTCGTCGACGAGGGCCTGGCCGTCGCCTGCTTCCTGGCCGTGCGCCTGCACCGTCCGATCTTCTGCGAGGGCGACGCCGGCACGGGCAAGACCGCGCTGGCCACAGCCCTCGCCCAGGCGCTCGACGCGCCGCTGATCCGACTCCAGTGCTACGAGGGCATCGACGCCGCCCAAGCACTCTACGACTGGGACTTCCCACGGCAGTTGCTGCACCTCAAGGTCGCCGAGGCGGGTGGCGCGGGCGGCGCGAGCGACACCGCCGCGCTGGAGGAGCAGCTCTACAGCCCGCGCTTCCTCATCGCGCGTCCGCTGCTGCGCGCGTTGGAGACATGGCCGTCGGTGCTGCTGGTCGACGAGATCGACCGCGCGGACGAGGAGTTCGAGGCGCTGCTGCTGGAGCTGCTGTCGGAGTGGACGGTGACCATCCCGGAGTTGGGCACGCTGCGCGGCGAACGGCCTCCGATCGTGGTGCTGACGTCCAACCGGACGCGTGAGGTGCACGACGCGCTGAAGCGGCGCTGCCTCTACCACTGGTTCGACCACCCCGACTTCGCCCGCGAGGTCGCCATCGTCCGGCGACGGCTGCCGGAGGTGACGGAACGCCTGGCCGTCGAAGTCACCCGCGCCGTCCGGGCGTTGCGCGCCCGCGACCTGCTCAAGCCGCCCGGCGTGGCCGAGACCCTGGACTGGGCTGAGGCGCTGCACACGCTGGGCGCGACAGCGCTGGACGCGGAGTTGGCGACGGCGACGCTGGGCGCGGTGCTCAAGTACCACGAGGACATCGAGCAGGCGCGCGGCCTCGACCTGACGGCGCTCCTGGCCGGGGTGGCCTCGGGCACGGCGTCCGGCACGGCGCCGGGCGGTGCGTCGTGAGCGGCTTGGTCGAGACGGTCGACCCGCCGCCGTCCTCCTCCGCTGCCCCATCACAGTCCCCTGTGATCAGCGCCGACGAGGCCGCGACCGTCGCGGTCGGGTTCGTCCGGACGCTGCGGGCGGCCGGGGCGGACGTCACCCCCGAGCAGGTGCGCGGATTCCTGGGCGCGCTGGACGTCCTCGGACCGGCGCTGCGGCGGGATGTGTACTGGGCGGGACGGCTCATGCTCTGCGGCGACCGGGACGACCTGGACCGCTACGACCGCGTCTTCTCGGCCTACTTCGGCGTGCGGCCGCGCGGCGTGGACGGCCGCCGCCCGCTGCCGCTGCGCCCACGGCCGCGGCTTTCCGTCGGCGTCGAGCCGGTCGGCGAGGGTGAGCCCTCACCCGCCGCCGACCGGCCGCTCGCCGCGCTGGCCGGCTCGGCGGAGGTGCTCCGGCATCGCGACATCGCGGCCATGACCGCTGCCGAACGCGCCCAACTGCGCCGTCTGCTCGCCGCATTCACACTCGGCGGCGAGACCCGCCGCACCGCGCGCCGCCGCCCGTCACGCCACGCCCGGGGCGAGGTGGACGTCCGGCGCACCATGCGGGACCTGCTGCGCCACGGCGGCGAACCGGTCCGCCTGCTGCGCCGCAACCGCGTGCGCTCGCCGCGCCGCGTCGTGCTGCTGGTCGACGTCAGCGGGTCGATGACCCCCTACGCCGACGCGCTGCTGCGCTTCGCCCATGCCGCCAGCGCCGCCCCCGCCGCTCGTGCCGCTCGTGCCGCGCGCACTGCCAGGGTCAGCGGCGGCTCACCCGCGCGGACCGAAGTCTTCACGCTCGGAACCCGACTCACCCGCGTCACCAGCTGCCTGACGCACCGTCAACCTGACCTTGCCATGGCCTCACTCAGCCACGCCGTGCCCGACTGGAGCGGCGGGACGCGGCTCGGGGAGACGCTGCAGGCATTCCTGCACGGCTGGGGCCGGCGCGGGATGGCCCGGGGAGCGGTGGTGGTGCTGCTCTCCGACGGCTGGGAACGCGGCGACCCGGCCGTCCTGGCGGCGCAGATGCAGCGGCTGCACCGGCTCGCGCACCGGGTCGTCTGGGCCAACCCCCGCAAGGCGCACCCCGGTTACGCGCCGCTCGCGGCGGGCATGGCGGCGGCGCTGCCCAGTGTGGACGTCTTCGTCGAGGGGCACAGCCTCGCGGCCCTGGAGCACCTGGCCGCCGTGGTGAGAGGAGCGGCAGATGCGTGAGATCCTGCCCGCGCTGCGGCGCTGGTACGCGGCGGGCGCGGAGTTCGGGCTGGCCACGGTCGTCGGGGTGACCCGCAGCGCGCCGCGTGCGCCGGGCGCGGCGATGGCGGTCGGCCCGGACGACGAGGTCGTCGGCAGCGTCTCGGGCGGCTGCGTCGAGGGCGCGGTCTTCGAGCTGGCGCAGGAGGTCGTCCGCACCGGCCGGGCCCGGCTGGAGACCTTCGGCTACAGCGACGACGACGCCTTCGCCGTCGGGCTGACCTGCGGCGGTGAGATCACCCTGCTGGTCCGGCCGGTCTCGGCCACGCTGGAACCCGCGTTCGGCGCGGTGGCCGAGTCCGTGACCGAGCAACAGCCGGTCGCGGTCGCCTCCGTCCTTGCCTCACCCGACGACACCGCCGTCGGCTCGGTGCTCGCCGTCTGGCCGGACCGGGTCGAGGGGTCGCTTGGCGCCGAGGGCCTGGACGCCGCCGTCACCGCCGACGCGCGCGGCGAGCTGGCCCAGGGCATGACCGCGCAGCGCCACTACGGCCCGAACGGCGAGCGCCGGATGGACCGGGTGACCGTCTTCCTCCAGTCGTTCGCTCCCCCGCCGCGCCTGCTGGTCTTCGGCGCGATCGACTTCGCGGCGGCCGTCGCGGACCTCGGCGCGTTCCTCGGCTACCGGGTGACGGTCTGCGACGCCCGCCCGGTCTTCGCCACCGCGCGCCGGTTCCCGCCGCAGGTGGAGGTGGTCGTCGACTGGCCGCACCGCTATCTGGAGTCGATCGCGGAGACCGAGGTCAGCCGCTCGACGGCGATCTGCGTGCTCACCCACGACCCGAAGTTCGACGTCCCGCTGCTGGAGGTCGCGCTCCGCACACCCGCCGCGTACATCGGCGTCATGGGCAGCCGCCGCACCCACGAGGACCGGCTGGCCCGGCTGCGCGAGGCGGGCGTCGACGAGGCCGCGCTGGCCCGCCTGCGTGCGCCCATCGGCCTGGACCTGGGCGCGCGGACGCCCGAGGAGGTGGCGGTCTCGATCGCGGCGGAGATCGTCTCCACTCGCTGGGGCGGCACCGGCACCGCTCTCTCCGCCACGACCGGCGCGGTCCACCGCCCGGTCCCGGCGAACGTGCCGACGAGCGCGAGGAGTTGACCATGCAGCTGCACCATGTGACGACCGTCCCCGCTCCCACGGACGACGTGTGGCGCGCGCTCGGCCAGATCGAGGACCTGGCGCCGTGCCTGCCCGGAGCAGCCGTCGACCACGTGGACCGCGCCGATCACGACACCGTCTACGGCTCGATGACGGTCAAGGTCGGCCCGATCACCGTCGCCTACCGGGGCCGCGCCGTCGTCGACGAGCGCGACGACGCGCACCACCGCGTGCTCGTCCACGCCTCGGGCCGCGAACAGCGCGGCGCGGGTACGGCGCAGGCGACGCTGGTCGTCGCGGTCCACGAGCGGTCACCGGGCACGACGGAGTTGGACGTCGACACCGACCTGACCATCACCGGCCGCCCCGCCCAGTTCGGACGCGGCGTCATGGCCGACATCGGCGACCGTGTCATCGCCGAGTTCGCCGACCGGCTGTCGGCGCAACTCGCCTCCGCGACCGCTGCTCCGCCACCCGCCGAAGCCTCTGCACAGACGACCGCAGAGCCCACAGCAGAGGCCGAGCCCGAAGTCGCGACCGAGGCCGAGCCCGCGCCGCCTCCCGTTCCCGGCAGCGACGAAGCTCTCGACCTCGGCCCGATCCTGCTTCCCGTCGTCCGGCGTGCGGCGCTGCTCGCGGCGTTCGCACTGGCGCTCGCGGTCGTGGAGCGCCTGGTGCGCCGCAGACTCGCACGCACACGGCGCTGACGGCCGTAGATACCAGCCCCTACGCCCGTCCCAGCCAGCGCAGGGCGAACCAGAGCTCCATCCGGGTCCCCGGATCGTCCAGGTCCGCGTCGAGAAGCGCGGCGACGCGAGCGACGCGCTGGCGGACGGTGTTGCGGTGGATGCCGAGGGCCACAGCCGTACGGTCCCAACTGCCGTGCGTGGACAGCCAACCGTGCAGGGTCTCCAGCAGGACGTCGGCTCCCGGCGGCCCGGCCGACAGCAGCGGCGCGAGCAGGTTCCTGGCCTGCGTCCGGGCCTCGTCGGGGTCGACCAGGGAGTGCACGCCCGCCTCGTCCCGAGGGTGACGGACCGTCCGACGGTCGGTGGCCAGCGCGCGGTGCAGGGCGCGCTCGGCCTGCGCAGCCGCCGCGCGCAGGTCCTCGGTCCCGGCCGGTGCGCTCACGCCGAGGGTCCAGCCGAGCCGGACGGCGTCGGGGAAGTCCCCCGCGTCGCCCGACTCCGGCAGCGGGATCACCGCGCGCAGGGAGTCTCCGTCGACCTCCAGGTAGGAGGTGCCGAGCGCCGTGCCGAGCGCCGCCAGGTGGACACGTGCCGACCGCGCCGAACCGTCCGCCCGCGCGGCGGACCGACGCCCGGCGACCACCAACCAGCGTGACGCCGCCGCGTCGCCCGACGGGTGGAGCAGCGGGGCGAGTTCCTCCGCTCCCGCTCCCAGCAGGGCGCGCAGCAGGGCTCCGGCCGCGGACTCGTCGGTACCGAGCGCGTGACGCGGGCCGGTCAGCAGGGAGAGCAGGACGACGCCCATCCCGGCGACGGACCGGTCCACCGACGTCTGACGGCCCACGGTGACCAGTGCCAACTGGAGCGCGCCGCTGCTCTCCGCGCCGCTGCCTTCTGCGCCCGGCACGGTGTGCAGGATGAGCTGCGCCTCGCCCACGTGCTCGACGGCCGCCTCCGGGACGCGGCTCCCTGCGGCGCGGACGCGTCCCCGCGCACGGGCGAGCGCGAGCAGACGCTGCCGCGCCCCGTCGCCGGGCTGTGCGCCGCAGGCGACGAGCTCGTGCCCGTCGCCGTCGAGCAGCGCCGTCCAGGCCCCGAGGTGCGCGGCCAACTGCCGCAGCACCGCCTCGACGGCATCGGGCCGTGCCGCTGCCGCGGCGAGGTCGGACTGGGCGCGCGACATCCGGCGCAGCTCCCGGCTGCGGGCCTCGGCCATGGCGAGGTGGACCACGCGGGAGAGCGCGACGAACGGCGTCTCGGGCGGCACCAGCAGCAGCGGCAGCCCCCAGCGGTCGCAGGCGGCGAGCAGTTCCTGCGGCACCTCGTCGTGGACCGGAGCGAGGCCGAAGCCGAGCGCCGCCACTCGCGCGCGCACGAGGCGCTCCACATAGGCGTCCAACTCGGCCTGCCCGGTGCCGAGATGGCGTCCCGCCGTCAGCAGCAGCTCGCCGCCCAGCAGGTACCGGCTGGGATCCTCCCACTCCGAGGTGTGCACCATCGCGACCTCGCGGTCCTCGACCGGCCCGGCCACCTGGCGCACGCCGAGCCCGGCGTCGGACAGGACGACCTCCAGCGGGACCGCCGTCAGTCCGGCGAGCACAGGCGAGTCAGCCAGGGAATCAGCCGGCATGCCAGGCCCCTTCCGGGTCGATGTCGCGGGCGAGCCTGTGTGCAGATCGTCCACCAGAGCACGTGGGAATGGAGGAAACCTACACTTCCTGGCTGCTCGGCGGCAGCCCTAGGTTCTTCCGCAGACCCCCAACACCCCCACAGCTGGACCGCCACCCCCCAGGCGGTCGGATCGGAGGCCTGCATGGCTGTCGACTACGTGGTGATCGTCGCCTATCTGGTCGGAATCATCGGCGTCGGCTGGTGGGGCAGACGCCGTGCCCGGTCCAGGAGCGACTTCCTGGTGGCCGGGCGCCGCCTCGGCCCGACCATGTACACCGGGACGATGGCCGCCGTGGTCCTCGGCGGGGCATCCACCATCGGCGGCGTCCGCCTCGGCTACACCTACGGGATCTCCGGCGCGTGGATGGTCTTCGCCATCGGACTCGGCCTGCTGGCCCTGAGCGTCTTCTTCTCCGGCCGGATCGCCCGGCTGAAGGTCTACACCGTCGCCGAGATGCTGTCGCTGCGCTACGGCGACGCGGCCAGCGTGATCTCCGGCGTGGTGATGTGGATGTACACGCTGATGCTCGCGGTGACCTCCACCATCGCCTACGCCAGCGTCTTCGACGTGCTCTTCGACATCCCGCGCTGGGCCGCCATCGTCATCGGCGGCGCGATCGTCGTGGGCTACTCGGCGCTCGGCGGCATGTGGTCGATCACCCTGACGGACATGGTCCAGTTCGTCGTCAAGAGCGTCGGCGTGCTCCTGCTCCTGCTGCCCCTGGCCGTGGTCAAGGCGGGCGGCTTCGGGCGGATGGAGGCGCGACTGCCGCACGGGTTCTTCTCCCCCACCTCGATCGGCGGGCAGACGATCTTCACCTACGTGCTGATCTACACCTTCGGCATGCTGATCGGCCAGGACATCTGGCAGCGCGTGTTCACCGCCCGCAGCGACAAGGTCGCGTCCTTCGGCGGCACGGTGGCGGGCGTCTACTGCCTCGTCTACGCGCTCGCCGGAGCGGTGATCGGGACCGCGACCAGGGCGCTCTACCCCACCCTGCCCGGCGCGGACAGCGCCTTCGCGACCATCGTCAAGAACGCCCTGCCGTCCGGGGTCAAGGGCCTGGTGCTGGCCGCGGCGCTGTCGGCGATGATGTCCACCGCGAGCGGAGCGCTGATCGCCTCCGCGACCGTGGCTGAGAACGACATCTGGCGCCGCGTCAGCCGACGCCGCGAGGCCCGCCGGGCGGACGGAACGGCCGTCGCGGAGCGGGACAAGGTGCGGGACGAGGTGCGCTCCAACCGCGTCTTCATCCTCGTCCTGGGCGTCGCCGCGACCGTCATCGCCTGCCTGCTCAGCGACGTCGTCTCCGCCCTGACCGTCGCCTACAACCTGCTGGTCGGCGGCCTGCTGGTGCCGATCCTGGGCGGCCTGGTGTGGCGGCGCGGCAACCTCCAGGGAGCGCTGGCCTCCATCGTCGTGGGCGGCTGCACGGTGATCGTGCTGATGGCCACCAAGGGCGTGCTCGCCAACGAGCCGATCTACTACGGCCTCGGCATCAGCCTGCTCGCGTACGTCGTGGTCAGCCTGCTGACGCCGGCTCCGGACGCGGCACGACTGGAAGCCTGGCGGCTGCGCCTCGCCGGACAGCCCACGCCCGGCACCGACGGACCGGCGACGACCGGCGACGGCCGACCCGCTGCGGCGCCCGCCGTCTGATCCCGCCGCGCACCTCGGCAGGACCACACCGCGTACTCGCGAACACCGTTACTGCGAAAGGAACCTGAGTGAGCACCACCGGATCGCGCGGCACCACCACCCCGTCGCGCGCCGCGCGCTTCGGCGGCGACCTGGTCGTCGAGTCCCTGGCCGCGCTCGGCGCGGACAGCGTGCTCGGCCTGCCGGGACAGCACGCCCTCGGCCTCTTCGACGCCCTCGGCCGCAGCCGACTGCGCTACCTGGGCCTGCGGGTCGAGAACAACGCCGGTTTCGCCGCCGACGGCTTCGCCCGACTCCGTGGGACCGTGGCACCGCTGCTGCTCTCCACCGGCCCGGGCGCGCTGACCTCGCTGGCGGCGCTCCAGGAGGCGGCGGCCGCGTCCGCCCCGGTGCTGGCGATCAGCAGCCAGATCCCCTCCGCCGGGCTCGGCGGCCGACGCCGCGGCTACCTGCACGAACTCGTGGACCAGCAGGCGAGTTTCCGGGACGTGGTGAAGTCCGTCCACACCCCGCGCAGCGCTTCGCAGATCCCCTCCGCGATCGCGGCGGCGTGGGAGTCGGCGCTGACCGTGCCGTACGGCCCGGTCTGGGTGGAGATCCCGCAGGACGTGCTGCTTGCGCCGACGGACGTGCCGCCGGTGCGCGACCTGCGGGCCGAGCCCCGGGCCGTGCAGCCGCGAGCCGAGCTGGTCGCCGAGGCCGCCGCGCTGCTCGCCGCGGCCGAGCGGCCCGCGATCCTGGCTGGTGGCGGCGTGGTGCGGGCCGGAGCGTGCGAACAGCTGCGGGAGCTCGCGGAGTTGCTGCGCGCTCCGGTCGCGTGCACGTTCGGCGGCAAGGGCGCCTTCCCGTGGGAACACCCGCTCTCGCTGCAGTCCTGGTTGGAGGACCGGCACACGACCGAGTTCCTCGAGGACGCGGATGTGCTGCTGGTCGTCGGCTCCGGTCTCGGCGAACTGTCCAGCAACTACCGCACGTTCGCTCCGCGCGGCCGGATCGTGCAGATCGAGGCCGACGCGGGCAAGCTGGAATCCAACCATCCGGCCTTCGGCATCCACGCGGACGCCGCCCTCGCCCTGTCGGCCCTGTGCCGGGCGGTCCCCCAACGCCCCGCCGACGGCCGGGCGGAGGCGCGGACGGCCGGACTGCTCAAGCAGGTGCGCGAGCGGATCGACAGCCAGGGGCTGGAGTTGGAGCAACAGGTCCTGGCCGCCGTACGCGACGCGCTTCCGGACGAGTCACCGGCGTTCTTCGACATGACGATCCTCGGCTACTGGGCCTGGTCGGCCTGGGACGCGCGGCGGCCGGGTGCCATGCAGTCCGCCCAGGGCGCGGGCGGCCTCGGTTACGCCTACCCGGCCGCGCTCGGCGCGGCCTGGGCGCTGAACCCCGACGCGACCGGTGCGGCGCAGGGCGAGTCGTCGCAGGGCGGCGAGGTGCGGGCCGGTTCACCGCAACGCCCCGTGCTGGCCGTCTCGGGCGACGGCGGCGCGATGTACTCCCTCGCCGAGCTGGCCACCGCACGCCAGCACGACCTCCCGGTCACCTGGCTGATCGTGGACGACGGCGGCTACGGCATCCTGCGCGAGTACATGACCGACTCGTTCGGCGCGGCCACCGGCACCGAGCTGACCCGTCCGGACTTCGTCCGCCTCGCGGAGTCCTTCGGCGTACCGGCTGTGGCGACCTCACCCGAGCGACTCGGCGAGGACCTGGCCGCGGCTTTGTCCACGCCCGGGCCGTCCGTGGTGGTCCTGCCCGCCATTCTGCGCATGTTCGCGCCGACGCACCTGGGCCACCCGGACAGCTGACCTTCGCCCGAGTCCGAGAGGAGGCCGAGTTCAGAGGCGCGAACTGGCGGCGGAGTCCTGCCCCGGGTCCCCGAGGGCCGATCGGCTCCCACCGTAGGACGCGATCAACGCATCCGCGACGGCCGACGCGTCCGCGTCGGCCACGTCCGCCGGGTACTCCGGCAGCAGGTCGTCCCAGACCGGGAGCCACGACCCGTACAGCTGTGCCTGGCCCTCGGGCCGGGCGAAGAACCAGATGTGCAGATGTGCGGCGCCGTCTCCGATCCGGTAGACGTGCGCGCGGGACACGTGCGGAAGCGCCTGCACGTGACGGACGATGTGGGTGGTCAACACCCCCAGCTCGGCGGCGAGTTCGTCGGAAAGATCGGCCATGTCGCAGTGCTCGCGCGGGTACAGCATCAGCACCAGCGGCACGCCGACCCCCGGAATCCTGGCCAGTCGCCAACGCTCGTCGAACCAGACGCCTTCGTCCCGCGCGCGGCAGTCGCCGCAGTCGGAAGGGTCCTCTCCGTGCCGGTCGGGCTCGGGCAGGACCGGCGGGCGCAGCGACGAGACCCGCAGCCCGTCCTGCTCGAAGGGACTGATGCCCCAACCGGTCATCCGCGCCAACGGAAGCCGGCCCTCGCTGTCCGCGGCGGTGCGGGCGCGGTCGTAGAACTCTTCAGGTCTCAAAGCCATGATCGGGAGAGTAGCCTCGATCAGCTGTGTGCGGTCGGCACATCAGATCGGCCACCCGCCGAAGCACACGTCCCGGCACGTCAGACGCTGCGACCGCGCACCAGCGGCAGGAAGACCTCGTCGACGATCTCCACCAACACCTCGTCCGGCGCTGCCGGGACACCGCGGGTCACGTACTCGTTGCGCAGCAACGCCGTCGGCACGCCGGCGACCCGTGGGTGCAGCGCCTCCGGGGCTGCCTCACCACGCGCGACGGCCCGGCCGAGGACCGTCAGCCAGGCGGAGTCGATCCCGCCCTCGCTCCCGTCGCCGCTGCTGCCGCTCGCCGACGGATCGCGCAACTCCGCGAGCAGCTCAGGGACGCCACCGGCCGCGGCGATCAGCCCACGCAGGATCTCGCCGTAGGGCGAGGACCAGGTGGTGTTGGCGCGGCGCAGCAGCTCCAGCGCGTCGCCGCGCAGCGTGCCGGTGTCGGGGAGGACCGGCTCGGCGGCGGCGAGTCGGCGGTAGGCGGCAGCGCCGAGCGCGACGCGGTTGGGCCAACGGCGGTAGAGGGCGTTCTTGTTGGTCCCGGCGCGACGGGCGACCTCGTCCATGGTCAGTCCGGCGACCCCGGACTCGGTCAGCACCTCGGCCGCGGCCTGGAGGATCGCCTCCTCCAGCTCCGCCCCGCGCCGCCGCGTCGCGCGCTCTCCCTCGCTCACTTCCGCATCCCTTTCGCCGCTCGTGCGTTACGGATCGTACGCCGACGCCTACCTAGATTTAGGGTACGGTACGTACCGTACTCATTCGCCGAGGGACAGGACTCCCGCATGCGCGCGTTCGGCATCAACTACGACACCGGCTTCACCAGCGCCGGGACGACCACCCACGAACCCTTCGACGAGGCCGTCGTCGCCCGGGAGATGCGCGTCATCCGCGAAGAGCTGCACTGCGACGCCGTCCGCATCACCGGCGGCGACCGCGACCGCCTGGAGATCGCCGCCCGCCACGCCGCCCGTGCCGGGCTGGAGGTCTGGTACTGCCCGTTCACCAACGGCATCACCCAGGCTGAGCTGCTCGACTTCCTCACCGACAGCGCCGAACGCGCCGAGAAGCTCCGCCTCGACGGCGCGGACGTCGTCTTCCTGACCGGCTCCGAGATCTCCCTCTTCACCGACGGCTTCCTGCCCGGCGACACCCTGTCCGAGCGCACGGCCGTCCTCGCCGACCCGCAGCAACTGCGCACCGCGCTGGCCACGTTGCCCGCGCGCGTCAACGCCTTCCTGCGCGAGGCGGTCGACGCGGTCCGCGCACGTTTCGGCGGGCGGATCGGCCACGCGTCGCTGCCCTTCGAGGGCGTGGACTGGACCCCGTTCGACATCGTCGCCTCCGACGCCGGCTACCGCGACGCCCACAACGCCGACCAGCTCGACGGCGGCATCCGCGCCCTCTGCTCCCACGGAAAGCCCGCCGCCGTCACCGAGTTCGGCTGCGCGACCTTCCGCGGCGCAGCCGATCTCGGCTCACGCGGCGACTCGGTACTCACCTGGGGCGACGACGCCCGCCCGGTCGCCTTCACCACCCACGTCGTCCGCGACGAGCAGGAGCAGGCGGGCTACCTGCGCGAACTCCTGGACACCTTCGACCGGTCGGCGCTCGACGCCGCCTTCGTCTACACCTTCGCCCGCTACGACCTCCCGCACGCGGAGGACGCCCCGCACCGGGACTTCGACCTCGCCTCCCCGGGCGTCGTCAAGGTTCTCCCGGACGCCCGCACCGGCACGACCTTCCCGGGCGTGCCCTGGGAGCCGAAGGCCGCCTTCCACGCCCTGGCCGAGTACGGCCGTTGCCGCTCCGGTGCGGAAGCATCCTCGTGATGCGCCGGTGCGGACCGTGGTCGACCAAGCTCACCTAACCCCGAGGTGATCACGGACAGGAGGGCGCGGCGGCGTCTGTCCGGACGACGTCGCTCTGGCGGCGATCCCCGCAGCAATCGCCGCGGCGATCGCTGTCAGGCCGCTGAAGTCGACCGCCAGTGCGATGGTGTCGACATTGCTTTGGTGGAGCTCGAACGCGACCTGGAGCACCATGGTGAAGTCACTGCCGTACAGCGGCAACGCAAGGAACGCCACCACGTACAGCAGGCACAGTGCGCACACTGTCCACGCGCTGGCAATCCTGCGGGCGAACGTGAACCCCGCTGCGACCAGCAGCGACCCGGCGAGGATGAAGCCGCCGAACACGTTCTCCAGTGCGAAGGTGCCCCAGGAGTAGTGCATCGCGCCCAAGAGGTTGTAGAGCGCGAACCAGGCGAGTATGCCCGCGGTGAGCAGCGCCAGGACGCCAGCGATCACCGCCGCCACGGGATGCGCCCTCGGCTTGGTCTGTGCCGCCCGCGGGCTCGGACCGCCACCCCACGGCGCGGCTCCGCCCACCAGGGGCGGCTGGGCCGAGTAGGCGGGCGGGCCACCGGGGAGCGCGCCGTGCGCCGCTGGCCCGAACCCCGGCCCCGGTGCGAGTGCCGGTCCGGGTGCGGGCGCCGACGCGGGCGCGGCGTCGACGTGCGTCGGCACGTAGGCCGCCCCACCCGTCCGCACCACCTCGTCCAACGCGGCCAGCGCCTGCGCCTCCCCGGCGCGCTGGGCCGGATCCTTCGTCAGCAGCGCTGCGAGGACCGGCTCCAGGCCCTCCGCGCGCCGCGCCGGGCGCGGCATCCCGGTGACCACGGCGATGCACAGCGCGGTGAACGTCTCGGCGCTGAAGGGCGGTTCCCCCTCGACCGCGTGGTACAGCGTCGCCCCGAGGGACCACAAGTCCGTTGCGGGCGTGGGCGGTTGGGCGGAGAGCTGCTCGGGGGCCATGTAGGACGGCGTACCGATGAGCGTGCCGGTGTGGGTGAGCGCCATCGTGGAGTCCACCATGTGCGCGATGCCGAAGTCGGTGATGACCACCCGGTCGTCCGTCAGCAGGACGTTGTCCGGCTTGAGGTCACGGTGGATGATCCCGGCCGCGTGGGCACGGCTGAGCGCGCGCAGCATCGCCGCACCGATCTCCGCGACCCTTCGTACCGGCAGCCCGCCGCTCTGCTTGATCGCTGCGGCCAGGGACATTCCGGCCACGTACTCCATGACGATCACGGGCGCGCCCGCGTGCTCCACCACGTCGTGCACGGTGATGATGCCCGGGTGGTTCAACTGCGCGGCCGCACGTGCCTCACGCAGGACGCGCTGGAGCAGGACCTCTCGCTGATCCGCGGTGATTCCCTGCGGGAACATCACCTCCTTCACGGCGACGTCCCGCCCGAGCGTCTCGTCCCGGCCCCGCCACACGCGGCCCATGCCGCCCTGCCCGATCAGCTCCACGCGCCGATAGCGCCCGCCGATCAATTCCCCGTCAGTTTCTGCCACATCGGACACTCTAGGTGCACCGCCTCCGGCACCACAGAGCACACCACCCGCAGCGCCTTCTTGAACCCTGGCTACCCTGGGGCGATGTGATCCGACTGCGCACGCACCAGTTCCGGTGCACGGGCCAGCAGATCTGACGGGGGGACTGACGGGGATGTGTGACGATGACTCAGAAGCGCTGCATCCGGCGATCCGACGCGGCGCAGCGATTCGAGCCGTGCTCGGGGTCGGGCTGTGGCCGGTCGTGCTGGCCGACTCGGTGGTGCAGTGCCTGACGGGCGACTCCTGGAGCTCCGCCGTCGATGCGTTGGCCTTCGTCGCGCTCGCGATCGTCGCCTACCTGGGGCTCGGCATACCCGTCGCCGCCACGGTTCCCCGCTGGGAGCGCTGGGTGGCGACCGCCGTGACGGTCGGCCTCGTCGTCGACGTCGCCGTGCGCGCTCCGCGCCTGCGCGACGATCTCGCCCTCGGCGACGCCGTCCTGCCGATCATGGCCGTAGTGCTCGCCGTCCTTGCGCTGGCCGATCGGCGGGACCGTCTCGGCGGCCGTTCCTCCACGCTCAACTGGCCTCTGGGAGACGGGGACTGGCAGATCGTCGAGGGCAACGGGCGGCTGCTGAACCACCACTGGACCGCCCCGGCCCAGCGCGGTGCCCTCGACATCGTCGGCCGCGCCCACGACGGGCGGTCCAGCCGCGCCCTGTTCCCGCGACGGTTGGGCGACTACCCGATCTACCGCGTCCCTGTCCTCGCCCCGGCCGACGGCACCGTCGTGATCACCCGCGACGCCTACCCCGACCACCCCACGGCGGACGCGCATCCGGCGGGCAACCACGTGGTCATCGACACGGGACAGGAGCGCATCCTGCTCGCCCATCTCACTCCGGGCTCGGTCAGGCACGCACCCGGGGACCGCGTCCACGCGGGAGAGGAGCTCGGCCTGGTCGGCTCGTCCGGCAACTCCACCGAACCGCACCTGCACATCCACGCCGTGCGCGACGGCGCACCGCTCACCCTCGTCTTCCGCGACGCGCCCGGCGGTCACCGCCGTGGGGCCCGCGTGCGGGTGCAAAACGAAAAGCGAGAGGATCGACCACCTCTCGCCACTCTCAAGATATAGCGCATGGGGGGCCTTGCGGCAAGGCCCCCCAGGTGGCGCACAATCGACGACCTACCGCCAGTACCTGCGGAAATGGGAGTTTCGCCCCGTGCGTCCACGCTTGACCGCCATTGCCCCCACCACCAGCGCCTTCGACCTCCCCGACCGCCTCTCCGCCAAGGCCGACCCGGCCCTGATCGCGGCCGACGAGAAGCACTTCGCCGCCGTCGCCGAAAGCCTCGACGCGGCCGTGGCCGACGTGGCGGGCCGCCTGGACGCCGCGCTCAAGGCTCCCGGCGGGGCCGGGCGGGCCGCGATGGACCGGGACGCGGAGGTGCACCGGCTGAGCGGCCGCCTGCGCGCACTGCGGCGCTTCGGCCTGGACCTGTGCCTGGGGCACATCGTCAGCGCTGACGGCAGTGACGGCGGCGACGGGACTGACAGCGACGAGCCCGTCTACATCGGGCGGCTCGGCCTCACCGACAGCGAGGGCCGCCGGCTCCTGCTCGACTGGCGTTCCCCCGCCGCCGAGCCGTTCTTCGCCGCGACCCACGGCAATCCGATGGGCCTGGTCAGCCGCCGCCGCTACCGCTGGACCCGTGGCCGGATCACCGACTACTGGGACGAGGTGTTCACCGCCGACGGGCTCGACGGGCGCGCCGCGCTCGACGACCAGTCCGCGTTCGTGGCCAGCCTGGGCAGCACCCGCTCGCCGAAGATGCGGGACGTGCTGGCCACCATCCAGGCCGACCAGGACGCGATCATCCGCGCGAGCTCGCGCCGCGCGCTCGTCGTCGACGGCGGTCCGGGGACCGGCAAGACCGTCGTCGCGCTGCACCGCTCCGCCTACCTGCTCTACTCCGACCCACGCCTCGGTCACCGTCGCGGCGGCGTGCTGTTCGTCGGCCCGCACCAGCCCTACCTCAACTACGTCTCCGACGTCCTGCCCAGCCTCGGCGAGGACGGCGTGCAGACCTGCACCCTGCGCGACCTGGTCGCCGAGGGCGCCGACGCACCCGCCGAGACCGACCCCGAGGCGGCCCGGCTGAAGTCCTCCGTGGGCATGGTCAAGGGGGTCGAGAAGGCCGTCGGCATCTACGAGGAGCCACCCACCCAGGCGTTGACGGTCTCCACTGACTGGGCCGACGTCCGGATCACGCCCGACGACTGGGCGGACGCGTTCCGCGCGCCCGCCCCGGGCACCCCGCACAACGAGGCGCGCGACCAGATCTGGGAGGAGCTGGTCACCATCCTCATGGACAGGCTCGGCATGGTCGACGACCTGGACGGGCCGTCCGTCCCGCCGGAGGCGTTCCGCAGGTCGCTGCTCCAGGACGAGGAGCTGGTCACCACCCTCCACCGTGCCTGGCCGCTGCTCGAACCGACCGACCTGGTCGGCGACCTGTGGACGGTCCCGGCCTACCTGCGGCTCTGCGCGCCCTGGCTCAGCCGCGACGAGATCCGGACGCTCCAGCGCGCGGACGCCCAGGCGTGGACCGTCTCCGACCTGCCGCTGCTGGACGCCGCGCGCCGACGGCTCGGCGATCCGGAGGCGGAGCGCCGCAGGCGACGGCACGACGCCGCCGTCGCCGCCGAGCGCGCGCGGATGGCCGACGTCATCAAGGACGTGCTGGACGCCGAAGACGACCACGAGGGCGCGGTGACCATGCTGCGCGGCCAGGACCTGAAGGACACCCTGGTCGACGAGTCCGCCCTGCCGCCCGCCGACCCGGACCGGCTCGCCGGGACCTTCGCGCACATCGTCGTCGACGAGGCCCAGGAACTGACCGACGCCGAGTGGCAGATGCTGCTGCAGCGCTGCCCGTCCCGCAGCTTCACCATCGTGGGCGACCGGGCACAGGCCCGGCACGGCTTCACCGAGTCGTGGGAGGAGCGGCTGGCGCGGGTCGGGCTCGAGAGGGTCGACGTCGCCTCACTGAGCGTCAACTACCGGACGCCGGAGGAGGTCATGGCCGAGGCCGAGCCGGTCATCCGCGCCGCACTCCCGGACGCCAACGTGCCGACGTCCGTGCGCAGCAGCGGGATCCCGGTCGTCCACGGATCGGCTGCGGAGCTGGAGTCGGTCCTCGAAGCATGGCTGACGGACCACGACGAGGGCATCGCCTGCGTCATCAGCACGGACGAGCCCCGGCCCGGGGCAACGGCCACCGAGCGCGTGCGCTGGCTGACGCCGGAGCTGTCGAAGGGGCTGGAGTTCGACCTTGTCGTCGTGCTCGACCCGGACTCCTTCGGCGAGGGAATCGAGGGCGCGGTCGACCGCTACGTCGCAATGACGCGCGCGACGCAGCAACTCGTGATCCTCACGAGCTCCTGATGCGGCGTCATGTCAGGTTGCGGAGGCGCAGGCCCGTCATATCCGATCTTCGCGTTCAACAAGTGACCTCGACCGCCCGGGGCTCATGAGCGGCCGTTTCCAAAATCCCATGTCAGCAGGGCATTCGCAACTGGTCCAGACCTGGTGTCGCGCAAACCATTGACGGTGCCATGACTTCAAGAGTTCAATCATCGGGCCCCGCTCCCCGAGCGAAAGGTCCCCCACATGTCCCTTCCCTGGCACCGGCGCGGCCGAAGTCGACCCTGGCTTCTGGCCGCAGCCACCGTGCTGACCCAACTCACGCTGGGCGCAGTGGCTCTGGCTCCGGCCTCAGCCACTGCGGCCCCCGCCGCCACCGTCGGCGCGACCGGCGCGATCACCGGCTACGGCGGCCTGTGCCTGGACGACCGCTCCGCGTCCACCGCCAACCTCAACCCGATCCAGGTCTACACCTGCAACGGCAGCGCCGCGCAGCAGTGGACGGTCGGCTCGGGCAACACCCTTCAGGTGCTGGGCAAGTGCCTGGACGTCAACAGCGGTGGAACCGCCAACGGCACCACCGTGGACCTCTACGACTGCAACGGCACCGGCGCCCAGGTCTGGGAGCCGCAGACCAACGGCTCGTTGCTGAACCCGCAGTCGGGCAGGTGCCTGGACGACACCAACTGGTCCACCACGCCCGGCACCCAGGCACAGATCTGGGACTGCTCCGGCAACGCCAACCAGCAGTGGACGCTGCCGACCACGCAGACGACGAACAACCCGTTCGGTCCCAACGTGCTGGTCTTCGACCCCTCGGAGTCGGCGTCCACGATCCAGAGCCAACTCGACTCCGTCTACAGCCAGCAGCAGTCGAACCAGTTCGGCAGCAGCCGCTACGCGGTGCTGTTCAAGCCCGGCAGCTACAACGTCAACGTCAACGTCGGCTTCTACACCCAGGTCCTCGGCCTCGGGGCGTCGCCCGACGACACCACCATCACCGGCGGCGTCAACGCCGACGCGCAGTGGAACGGCGGCAACGCCACCGAGAACTTCTGGCGCGGGGTGGAGAACCTGGACATCAACCCCTCGTCCGGCAGCACCAAATGGGCCGTGTCCCAGGCCTCGCCGATGCGCCGCGTGCACGTCCAGGGCAACGTCGTCCTCGACGACAACGGCGGCTGGTCCAGCGGCGGTTTCTTCGGCGACTCGAAGTTCGACGGCCAGGTCAACTCCGGTTCGCAGCAGCAGTGGCTGTCCCGCAACGACGAGTTCGGCAGCTGGACCGGCTCCAACTGGAACATGGTCTTCGTCGGCGACACGGGCGCGCCCGCGCAGAGCTTCCCGAGCCCGCCCTACACCACGGTCGGCCAGACGCCCACCAGCGTCGAGAAGCCGTATCTGACGATCGACTCCTCGGGCAACTACAGCGTCTTCGTGCCGTCGCCGCGCACCAACTCCACCGGCACCGACTGGAGCAACGGGCAGACGACGCCGGGAACCTCACTGCCCCTCAGTGACTTCTACATCGCCACCCCGTCCGACACCTCGGCCACGCTCAACGCCGCGCTGTCCGCGGGCAAGGACCTGATCTTCACCCCCGGTGTCTACCAGCTCACCAACACCCTGCAGGTCACCCGCCCCGACACGGTCATCCTGGGCCTCGGCCTGGCCACGCTGGAGGCCGACAACGGCGTCACGGCCATCTCCACCGCCGACGTCGGCGGCGTCCGGATCGCCGGTCTGATCGTCGACGCGGGCGCGACCAACTCGCCCTCGCTGATGCAGATCGGCCCGTCGGGCGCCTCGGCCGACCACTCCGCCGACCCGAACGTGCTCTCCGACGTCTACTTCCGCGTCGGCGGCGCGGCGGTCGGCAAGGCGAGCCAGACGCTGGTGGTCAACAACAACTCCACCATCGGCGACAACCTGTGGCTGTGGCGGGCCGACCACGGCAGCGGCGTGGGCTGGACTTCCAACACCGCCGCCAACGGCCTGGTCGTCAACGGCACCGACGTGACGATGTACGGGCTCGCGGTGGAGCACTACCAGCAGTACCAGGTGCAGTGGAACGCCAACGGCGGACGGACCTACTTCTACCAGTCCGAGATGCCCTACGACCCGCCGGACCAGGCGAGTTGGATGAACGGCAGCAGTGACGGCTACGCCTCGTACGAGGTCGCGCCGAACGTGACCGACCACCAGGCCTACGGGCTGGGCGTCTACTGCTACTTCAACGTCAACCCGAGCGAGGTCGCCGACCACGCCATCGAGGTTCCGGACACGTCGGGGGTCGCGCTGCACGACGCCATGGACGTCTCCCTCGGCGGCACCGGCACGATCGACCACATCGTCAACGGCACGGGCGCGACGGTGAACAGCAGCTCCACGGTCGCGGACCTGACCAGCTATCCCTGATCCGGCCCCGCTCCCAACCCACCGCCTGCCGGGCGTCGACGTCCCCCACCGTCGACGCCCGGCAGGTTCGTTCCTCCTCCCGCCATCAGGACGCGAGAGCGGCGGCCAGCAGCTCCCCGACGTGACTCAGGGGCCCCATCACCTCGTCCGGCACCTGGTAGCGGCGCTGCAGCTCGGCAGGGTCCTGGTAGCCGACCCGCACGACGCCGGCGTCGTCGGTCCACACCAGCGCCTTCAGCGGCAGTTCGATCGCGAGCAGCGGCGCGGCGACCATCGCGGGTGTGCCGGCCTTCGGGTTGCCGAAGACCAGCAGCTTGGTGTCGTTCATCGCCAGGCCCGCTTCGTGGGCGGCTCCGCTGTGGTCGACCAGGGCGAACAGGTCGAGTCCCTTCGCCTCCAGCGCCCGCCGGATCCGGTCGACCGTCTCGGGGACGCCGAAGGGACTGCGGATGCTCAGCGTCCCTCCGCCCACCTCGCCCGCTGCGGGCGGGGCCCCGCTGGTGTCGTCCTTCATCGTGGAGATCGTCCTTTCTCCGTGGCCTGGTCAGAGGCCTGCTCGGAGGCTTGGTCGGCGGACGTCGCGCTGACGCCGTCCGGCGGCAGGGAGTCGAGGCCGCTGAAGAGCGGCAGCCGGTGGAGCGGCGGCGGCTCGCCGGGCAGGCCCATCCGCTCCCAGGCCAGGCGCACGGTGATCCGGTACAGCCGCCGGGCCCGCAGGAAGAGCAGCAACGCCAGCGGCAGCTCCACCAGGACAGCGGCGGCCACGCTGCTCCAGACATCGCGGGTGCCCCAGTCGAGCGTGATGTCGAACCACGCGTCGCAGACGAGCAGCGTCCCGGCGACGATGGAGAGCGGTATCAGCGCCTGACGCCGCTGCCACACCGCCAGCCCGGCGGCGGCCAACGAGAGCAGCAACAACACGTCGAACCCGACCCACGCCGCCGACCAGTGCCGCGCCTCGAACTGGTCCGGCAGCGAGAACGCCAGATAGACCGTCCACGGCACCAGCACGACCACGCACAGCACCAGCAGCCGCAACGCCCGCCGCCGCCTGCGTGCGGCGGTCTCCGACACCACCGGCCGCAGCCTGCCGTCACCCCCACGGGAGGTCTGCGCAGGTGTGGACATCTCCGCCGATGTGGAGGTCTCCTCGTCCATCACCCACCTCCCTGCCGCGCGCCGCACCGGGACCATCCCAGGATACGAACCTGCTTCCGTCGTGGCCGTAATGCGGATGCGTCCGACTACGACCCATGCCACGCTCCCCCGATGAATCGTGACCGGATCTCCCGCCTCGCCCACGCCGACCACCCGATCGCCTCCCCGCTCGACGACGACGCGGTGCGCCTCCTGCTGGACCAGGTGATTCCCCGCGAGGACGCGCGGGTGCTCGACCTCGGCTGCGGGAGCGCGGAGTGGCTGCTGCGCGCGCTGCAGGCCAATCCGCGGCTTCACGCCGAGGGCGTCGACCTCTCCGAGGCGTCGCTCGCGGAGGCCCGGGACCGCGCCCGCGCGCTGGGCGTGGCGGACCGCCTCACCCTCCACCACGAGGACGCCGCCGCCTTCACCGCCGCGCAGCCTTTCGACGCGGTGTTGAGCTCCGGCGCCACGCACGCCTTCGGCGGGCTGCTGCCGACGCTGGCAGCGGCGCGCAAGCACCTGGCGCCCGGCGGACGGGTGCTGATCGGCGACGGGTTCTGGGAGGGCGAGCCCTCCCCCGAGGCCGTCGCGATGCTGGGCGACTTCGCCGACCTCGCGACCACCGTGGACCGCGTCGTCGCCGACGGCTGGACCCCCGTCCACGGACACGTCAGCACCCGACGCGAACTGGACCACTACGAGTGGTCCTGGACCGGCTCACTCGCCTCCTGGGCCCTGGACCACCCCGCCGACCCCGACAGCGCGGACGCGCTGGCGGCGTCCACCACCCACCGCGACGAGTGGCTGAAGGTCTACCGCGACTGCTTCGGCTTCGTCTGCCTGGTCCTGCGCCCGACATCTGCCTGACCCGTGCGGCGGCTACCCTCCCGTTAGCCGCCGCACCTCGCTGTCCGCTCTCCGGCGCGGCCGTACACAGCCCCGGCACAGCCTCCGGCGTCCATGTACTGACGTTCGCTGCGTGTTCACGTTCGGGTTGCCGGTGACAACTCTTCCGTTTCCAGCGTTGCTCCACGGTTCTAACCACTGTTACTTTTCACTTGTGCTGGAGCGGACATGTCTCTTCGAACTGCCATGGGTGCCCGTAGATCGCTCGGTGTCGTTGCCGCCGCGGGTCTGGTGATGGCTGTGGTTTCCGGCTGCGGGTCCAACTCGGGCACCAGTGCGACGACAGGCGGCAGCGCCGCCGCGACGGGCGCGCCCGTGCCGCTGGTGGTGTACTCGGCCCAGGGCTACGACTCGGCCATGACCACCGCCTTCCAGAAGGCCACCGGCATCCCGACCAAGCTCGTCGACGACAGCACCGGCCCGCTGCTGGCCCGTGTGCAGGCCGAGCGCGGCAACCCCCAGTGGGGCGTGCTGTGGGTGGACGGCGACGAGGCGTTCGCCGCGATGGACCAGGCGGGCATGCTGGTCAAGGGCTTCGAGCCGAACGTCCAGCTCAACGCCGCCGGCCAGGCCGTCGTGCCGAAGGACCAGAGCTACGTCCCGACCGGTCTGACCGTCACCGCGGCCGTCGTCTACGACGCGTCCAAGACGCCGAACCCGCCGACCAGTTGGCAGGCGCTGCTCACCTCCGCCTGGAAGGGCGAGGTCGGCATGAACGACCCGTCCGTCTCCGGCCCCACCTACCCGTTCGTCGCGGGCATGTTCAACCAGCTCGGCGGTGACAGCCAGGGCGAGGCGTTCTACAGCTCGCTCAAGTCCAACGGCCTGCACATCTACCAGACCAACGGCGACACCCTGCACGCGCTGCAGACCGGCCAGATCAAGGTCGCGCTGATCCAGAGCTCGGCCGGCATCGCCGCCGGGACCAAGGACAAGAACATCAAGACCACCTACCTGCCCAAGGTGACCTCGCTGCCGAGCGTCATCGGCATCGACGCCAAGGTCTCCTCCCAGGAGCAGGCGGAGGCGGAGAAGTTCGCGGACTTCGTGCTCAGCGCGCAGGGCCAGAAGGTCATGCTGAGCGGCGACCCCAACGGTGACTCCCTGTTCTGGCCGATCGTCCAGGGTGTCTCCCCCGAGGCGGCGCTGCCCGCCCTGTCCACGGTGCCGACCCAGGCCATCGACCCGAACACCTGGGGTCCCAAGGAAGGCACCATAAACACCTGGTTCACGAACACGATCGTCCACTGACCCATGACCGACACCACGCTCGTCCCCGGGTCGCGCACCGCAGTCGGCGCGCCCCGGGTCCCCCGACGCGACGCCCTGCGCGGCCGTGCCGCCGGTGCGCTGCGACTGCTGCCGTGGATCGGCTTCGCCGCCGTGCTGCTGCTCCCGGTCGCCGGCTTCCTGCTGGTCGCGATCAGTCCCAAGTCGATGGGGCAGGGCGACTCCTGGTTCTCCCTGTCCTCGTTCCAGCAGGTGCTCTCCGGCTGGACCCTGCACGCGCTGCTGGACTCGCTGCTGGTCGGGATCGGCGCCGCGGTGCTGGCCACGGTGATCGCCGGCGCGCTGGCCTGGCTGACCGAGCGCACCACGCTCAAGGGGCAGGGCCTGTGGCGACTGCTGCTGTGGGCGCTGCTGCTGGCCCCCTCCTACCTCGAATCACTGGGCTGGACCTGGCTGGTCGAGCAGCAGGGCGTGCTGGACCGGATGCTGGGCCACGACCCGGCCGCGCTGCGTTCCGTGGTCTTCGGACCGGTCGGCGTGATCTGGGTGCTCGCCTCGCGCGGGGTGCCGTTCGCCTACCTGGCGATCACGGCGGTGCTGCGCGGTCTCGGCCGTGAGTTCGAGGACGCCGCGCGCACCCATGGCGGCGGTCGGCTCGCCACGGCCCGCGTCATCCTGCCGATGCTGGCGCCGGGCCTGTGGGCCGCGCTGGCGATCGTCTTCGCCGAGTCGATCTCCGACTACGGCGTGGCCGCGACCCTCGCCTCACAGGGCAACTTCCCGCTGATCACCGGGGCGATGGAGCAGTCGATCTCCACCTTCCCGGCCGACTTCCCGTCCGCCTCGGCGATGGGGTGGCTGCTGCTCGGCCTGGTCGGGATCGCGCTGCTGGCGCAGCGCCGGTCGATGCGCGGACGCAGCTTCCAGATCCTGTCCGGCCGCACCCGTCCGGCACGCCGGACCCGGCTCGGGCTCGGCGGTCAGATCGCGGCGCTCACCGGCGTCGTCGGCTTCTTCCTGGCCGCGGCCGGGGTCCCGGCCTTCGGCGCGGCGGCGGCCTCGCTGCTGCCGTCCGGCGGCCAGGTGTCGCTGTCCGCGCTGGGGTTGGGCAACTTCCGCCACGTGCTGCACTCGGGCGAGTTGATGTCCGCGCTCGGCTACTCGGCGCGCCTGGCCGCGATCACCGCGTGCGCGGCGGTCGTCCTCGGCGCCGTCGCCGGACGGGCGTTGGCCCGGCAGAGCGGCGGACGCGCCGGGCGGATGCTGGACCTGCTGCTGCTCGCCGCGATCGCGCTGCCCAGCGTGCTGCTGGCCAGCGGCTACATCTTCACCTACAACCTGCCCATCGCCTCCAGCCTCGGCATCAACCTCTACGGGACGACGACGCTGCTGGTGATCGGCTACCTGGCGGGCGCGCTGCCGTCGGCGGCGCGGCTGCTGTCGGGGTCGCTCGGGCAGGTCAGCGACTCGCTGCTGTGGGCGGCCCGCACGCACGGCCGCCGCCCGGCTGCCGCCTGGTCCGGCGCGGTGCTGCCGCTGGTCGCGGGCTCGCTGGTGTGGACCTGGCTGATCGCCTTCTGCGGCACGCTGCTCGAACTGCCGGTCTCCCAACTCCTGGCCCCGCCGGGCTCGGAGCCGCTCTCGGTGGCCATCACCCGGCAGCTCCAGGGCTACAACCTTGGCGCGGGCGCGGCGATGACGGTCGTGGTCGTCCTCGGCGCGCTGGTCCTGATCGCCGTCGTCCTCGGCGCGATGCGCCTGTTCCTTCCCGCGGCCCGTCGTCTGGAGGCCCTGTCGTGACCGAGCAACTGCAGGTCGAGAAGCTGAGCAAGTCCTTCGGGTCGGCGCGGGTGCTGAACGAGGTCTCCTTCACCGTCGAACCGGGCCGGTTCCTGGTGCTGTTGGGGCCGTCCGGCTCCGGCAAGACCACGCTGCTGCGCTGCCTGGCGGGCATCGAGCGCGCCGACGGCGGCACCGTCCGCTTCGGCGAGCGCGCCCTGGCCGAGGGCAGGGTCCATCTGGCGCCGGACCGCCGGGACCTGGCGATGGTGTTCCAGGACTACGCCCTGTGGCCGCACATGTCCGCCGCCGGGAACGTCGGCTACGCGCTGCGGCGCCGCAAGCTGCCCCGCCCGGAGTCGGAGCGCCGGGTGGCGGAGGTCCTCGAACGCGTCGGCCTGGCCGACCACACGGACCGCTATCCGCACCAGCTCTCCGGTGGGCAGCAGCAGCGCGTCGCGCTGGCCCGAGCGCTGGTCGCGAGCCCCGGACTACTGCTCTTCGACGAGCCGCTCTCCAACCTGGACGCGGACCTGCGCGAGCGGCTGCGCGTGGAGATCTCCACGCTGACCCGCGAGAGCGGCGCCACCGCCGTCTACATCACCCACGACCAGTCCGAGGCCTTCGCCCTGGCCGACGAGGTCGGCATCCTGGAGGGCGGACGGCTGGTCCAGCTCGCCACCCCGGAGTCCGTCTACCAGCGCCCGTCCACCCCGTTCGTCGCCCGCTTCACCGGCCTGGCCGGGGAGCTGACGGGCCGTACGGACGGCCCCGCGCACCAGGACCGCGTCCTGCTCACCACCGAGGCGGGCACCTTCGTCGCCACCTGCATGGGCCGGTGCGGTACGGACGGGACCGAGGTCCAGGTCCTGATCCGGCCCGCGGCCGTCACCCTGGCCGACGCGACCGACGGACGCGGCGACGACCGAACCAGCGAGGCCACCCCGGACGCGTCCCGCCAGGGACTGGCCGGAACGGTCACCGACACGGCGTACCGGGGACGCGGTTACGACCATGTCGTCGAGCTGTCCGACGGCTCCCGCCTCACGGGGGTCTTCGACAAGCAGGCCCATCTGCGCGGCACCCCCGTCCGCGTCGCTCTCGACCCGGACGGCTGCTTCGCCTACCCCACGTCGCCCTCGCACCTCGAAGGCGACGATTCCCACCTGTTCAACCGCACACCTGTGGAGATCCCATGACCATCCGTCATCGCTCGAACCCGCACCCTGGAGGTGGCAGATGACAACTTACGTACTCTTCTTCACCGTCCTGCTCGCCTGCGCGGTGGAGGCCGTCGAGGCGTTGACGATCGTGCTGGCCGCCGGCACCAGTCGGCACTGGGGCTCGGCCTGGCAGGGCACCGTCGCCGCACTGTTGACCCTGGCGGCGACGGTCGCCGTGCTCGGCCCGGCCGTCGGACAGATCCCGCTCGGCGCGCTGCGCCTGGTCGTCGGCGCGCTGCTGCTGGTCTTCGGCCTGCAGTGGCTGCGCAAGGCGGTCATGCGCGGCTCCGGCTACAAGGCGCTCCACGACGAGGAGAAGGCCTTCGCGGAGGAGCTCGCCGCCGCGAAGGCCGCGTCCGCCGGTGGACGCGGCCGGGTCAAGGACTGGTACGCGTTCACGCTGTCGTTCAAGGGCGTCTTCCTGGAGGGCCTGGAGGTGGCCTTCATCGTGGTCACCTTCGGCGACAACCAGCACGACATCCCGGTGGCCGTGCTCGGCGCGGTCGTCGCGGTGCTCGCCGTGGTCGGCGCCGGATTCGCGGTGCGCGCGCCGCTCGCCAAGGTCCCCGAGAACACCATGAAGTTCGCCGTCGGGACCATGCTCACCTCGTTCGGCATGTTCTGGGCGGGCGAGGGCGCCGGGGCCAACTGGCCCGGCTCGGACGCCGCGCTGCTGGTCATCGTCCCCGCCGTGGCCCTGCTCGCCATCGGCTACACCACCGTGCTGCGCCGGGCCCAGGCGACCGACCTGGCCGCCGCCGCGTCCGCGTCCGCTCCGACGCAGGGGAGCCTCACATGAGCGTCATCGCCGCCCTCAAGTCCTTCGGGCAGTTCTGGTACGACTTCATCGTCGGCGACGACTGGCGCGTGGCCCTCGGCGTGGCCGTGGCGCTCGCCGCGACGTGGGGCCTGACCCGCTCCGGCGTCAACGCCTGGTGGCTGCTGCCGGTCGCGGTCGCCGGACTGCTCGGCCTGTCACTGGCCCGCGTGGTCAGGGCCGCTCGACAGAAGTGAGCCGAACGAAGTAAACGAAGTAGAAGCCCGTCGAGGGGGAGGAGGGGGTTGACCGCCTGTCAGCGGCCCTCCCCCTCTTCGGCGTAGACGCGTCCCGCGTACTCGTCCAGGACCTGCGCGCACCGCTCAAGCGCGGCCTCGGCCGCCGTCTTGCCCGCCGCGCCGAGCTCGTCGCGCGCCGCGACCTTGGCGAACCAGTTGCGCAGCTTCACCAGGTCCTCGTCGTTCTCCTCCAACTCGGCGTAGGTGAAGTGCTCGGCCCGGTACTCCTTCTCGATCTGCCCGAGGAAGTCCTCGCAACGGTCGACGATCTCCTCGTACTCGTCGTTGCGCGCCGCGTTGAACTGGTCCTCCATCTCGGCGGCGCCGCCGAGCACGCCCGCGTCGAGCAGCGACGCGGTGCCGCCCATCTCGACGATCTCGTTGCGCAGCAGCCGCAGCGCCCGCTCGGACTGACCCCCGGCCGGCAGCGCGGCCACCGAGTTCTGCAGGTAGATCGCGCCAAGCCCCTTGAGCTTCCGCCACACCCCCGCGCGCAGCCGCGTGGGCTCCGCCGGAATCTTGTAGACCAGCACCAGCCAACGCAGACCCACGGCCTGCCGCTCCGAGGCGCCCAGCCCCACGATCTTCCTCCCGCACCGATCCACTGCCTGCCGCAACAGTACGTGAAGCGACCGCGCTGCACGCAGTCCGCGCACTTCACACACCCGAGCGCTCTCGACTGCTCATGAGCGCACCCACCATGATCACGCCGACCGATGACGGCCGGTTGCAGTCGGGATGGCGTACGAACCGTGCGCGGGTGAACACTCCTCACCCGTCCGGGTCACACCCCGGATCACAGAACGTCATCTCGGGCAACGCATGGTTACGTTGGAGCGTTGCCATGTCTGGAGACGGTCGTGAACTCACCTTCGACGTCCACTTCGACGTCCGCTTCGGCGTCCAACCCGATGTCCGCCGAACTCCCACGGGACGGGCTGCCGGGCAACGGTGAGCGGCGCGACGTCCTGGCCGCAGAGCGGACGTTCCTGGCCTGGATCCGTACCTGCCTGGCCCTGCTCGCGGGGGGCGCGGCACTCGGCACGTTCCCGGCCCTCCCGTACCCCGCCGCCCGCGCGGTGCTGGGCGTGGCGTGCATGGCGTGCGCGGGGCTGCTCGCCGTGACCGCCTGCCGGAACTGGAGCCGGGTGCGCCGGGCCGCGTCCGCCGACCCGTTCGCCCCCGGCCCCCGCTCCGCACAACTCCTCACGGCCGCAGTCCTGGTGGTGGCGCTGGCGCTGAGCGTGCCCAGCGCCTCCCGCCTGCTCGACGGCAGTCGGCACCACCACCGGACGACGGGCGATCAGGCGCCCCCGCTCAGCGGACGACGTTCACCGCGACCGGAGCGGACTCCGTCTCGATCCACGTCCTGCCGCCCGTGGAGCTCTGCACGCCCTCCAGCACGCCGCGCAGCTCCAGCACGCCCTGGTGACCCGCACGGACCCAGCCGTACCCGGTCGCGTCCTGCCCACGCGTCGGGTCGACGATCCGCCCGCACCACACGGTCTGCCAGGCACCGCTGGTGCCGTAGTGCTCCTGGACGCAGAACCGCTGCCAGCCGCTGTCGTCGCTGACGCCGGTGCCGTGCACGCTGAACCACTGTCCGACGTGCTGGGCGTGCGGGCTGGCCTGGAACTCGATGCTGCTCTTCGCCGACGCGGTGCCGATCCCGGCGACCGCGACGGTCCCCGCCATCGCGCCGACGGTGAGCAGTCGGGCAAGGTTCTGGAACACGATGTACCCCCTCAGGTGATCTCCCTGCTGACACCTCACCTCACGTCCCGCACGGCCCACCGGTTGCCGTACTCCGCCGAATCCGGCCGTTCGGCGGGGGTCGCCCCACCGGCCTGTCGTGCCCACCCCCGACCTGTGGCGGCGGCTCGGCGTCAGGCGTCCTAACCTTGAGGAGTGAAGGGCGTTTTCGTCGCGATCGCGACGGCCTGTGTCCTGGCCGTCGTCGCCGCGTGCAGCAGCAGCCCCTCCCGGTCCGTGAGCACCCCGACCCGCACGGTGACAGCCACGGTCACCCACCAGGCCGCGCCCGCGCCTGCTCCCGCGACGACCACGACCACGCCTGGTTCCACGCACACACGCACGGTTGCACCGCCGCCGACGACGACCCCCACGGCCAGGGCTCCCCTGTCCACGCGTCCGGCTCCCGCTCCGCGGGTGACCGTCACCACCACCGCGCCGCCGCCCGCGCCCCCGGCGCCCGCCCCGACAACGTCCACTCCAGCGGCCTCGACCCCGGCCACCCAAACCCCGCCGCTGACCAACGCCGCGGCCGTGGTCGAGCAGTACTACCAGGACCTCACCGACCACGACTACGCAGCCGCGTGGGCCCTCGGCGGCAAAAACATCGCGGGCGAGAGCTACGCGCAGTACGTGGCGGGCTTCGCCGACACCGCGTCGATCAGCCTGGGCACCGTCAGCGAGTTCGGCGCCTCCCAGGTCCAGGCCGTCCTCTACGCGACGCAGACCGACGGCACGCTCCAGGTCTACGAGGGCACCTACACCGTCGCCGACGGCCAGTTGGTCGGCGCGTCGATCCGGCGCGTCCAGTGACGCGTCAGCTCCCGGCGGCGCCCCGGCCGGGGGCGCGTCGGTAGGTGTAGAGGACGAGCCCCTCGTGGAAGGTGCCGACCTTGTCGTACAGCGCGCGGGCCGGGGCGTCCTCCAGTGTGTTCCAGTAGAGGGCCGGGGAGCCGGACTTCTCCGCGTCCTGGGCCACGAACTCGATCATCGCCGTTGCCACACCTTGCCGCCGGACCTCCGGGTCGACGAACAGGTCGGCCAGATAGCACTTCTCGGAGTACCAGACGCTGGCATGGAACAGGTAGTGCGCGATGCCGACCATCGTGCCGTCGAGGCGGGCGGCGATCCCGCGTATCCGCTCGTCGTCGAGCAGGCGTCGCCACGTGCGTTCGTAACTGGCCTCGGGCCGTTCGACGTTGAAGTACGCGTCTTTGCCGCGGGCCAGCGCGTACCACTGCTCGCGGTCGGACTCGGTCAGGAAGTCGATCTCCACCATGGCGGCCATCCTGCCCGGTCCCACTGACAACGGCGCAAGGCCGGCCGCGCGCGACGGCCCCGTGGTGTCCGAAGATGGCTCGTTGTCAGTGCCCCGGCCTACCGTGGGAGGTGACTCAGGATCGATCCGCGACGAGAGACCGGGGACTCCCATGACGACCCTGCCCGACCGACCGAACACCGCGTTGCTCGTCATCGACGTCCAGAACGACGTGGTGGCGAAGGCGCACGAGCGTGAGCGTGTGATCGCGAACATCAACACGCTCGTGGAGAAGGCCCGCACGGAGGACGTGCCCGTGGTCTGGGTGCAGCACTCGGGCGAGGGCCTCCAACGGGACACCGACCCGTGGCAGTACGTGCCGGAGCTGGTCCGGCTGGACGGGGAGCCGCTGGTCCACAAGTCCTACGGTGACTCCTTCGAGGACACCGACCTGGAGGCGCGGCTGGCCGAACGCGGGGTGGGCCGCGTCGTCGTCACCGGCGCCCAGACGGACGCCTGCGTCCGCTCCACCCTCCACGGAGCCATGGTCCGCGGATACGACGTGACGCTGGTCGGCGACGCGCACACCACCCAGGATCTGACCGCGTACGGCGCCCCGCCTCCGAGCCAGGTGATCGCGCACACCAACCTCTACTGGCAGTACACCAGCGCCCCCGGCCGCAAGGGCGAGACGGTCGAGGCGGCGAAGGTCAGCTTCGCGCCCGCGAGCGAGGCGACCGCGAGCGAGGCGGGCTGACGCGGGGCCGGACGCGCAGATTCACCCGCCCGAACAGGTGACCTCTCGGCCGGGGCGGACGCGTCGCGACGCATCCGCATGGCAAGAGTGGTTCGCGTACAGCCCAGGCTCTGGGCCTGTGTTCGAGCGGAGGAGACCTCACAGATGCGCGTTCCCGTTCGCCTCGTAGCAGCGCTGCTGCCCCTCGCTGCCGTGCTGGCCCCCTGTTCCGCGCAGGCGGCGGCCCAGCCGGGCCTGCGTACGTTCGGCACCCACCACGCCGCTGGTGGTCCGGTCCGTGAGGGGAGCCCGGACTCCGCCGTCGACCGGGTGGCCGACTTCTACGGCGCCTACATCGACGCCGTCTCGGACGGCACGGACAACCTCAGCCACGAGCTCCGCTCCCACTACCTCACCCACGACTTCCAGCACCGGCTGACCGTCTGGGAGGAGGCCAACCACGCCGACGGCGTCCTGCGCGCCCAGGACGTGCCGACCCACTGGGAGGTCCGCTACCACGACTCTGGCGCAGGACACCTCTTCACCACGGTGACCCTCACCTGGGGCACCGGCCCGCACGCCGCTCACACCAGGCTGGCCGTCCAGAGCGACCTGAGCACCAAGCTGATCTCGGACATCGAGGAGGGCTGACCCCAGCCCGCTCCGACCTCCTCGCCGGGTCGGCCCCCGAAGCCGGGTCGGCGACCGCCGCCGCATTGCGCCGCTGACCTGCTGGTAGCGTGCGGCGGCGTGAACGACTCTGTGTACGTGGGTAACGCCGGCGCCGACGCGGCGCTGGACCGTGGTTGGATCCTGGGTCACTTCAAGGAGCCCGGCGATCCGCGCCACAGCGAGGACGTGGAGATCAAGTGGGGCGTCCACCCGCCCGGTGACAAGCGGCTGGAGTGGGTCGAGGGCGAGCACCGGACGGCCCTGCTGGTGCTGATCAGCGGCCGGTTCCGGATGGAGTTCCGGGACCGGAGCGTGGTGCTGGAACGCCAGGGCGAGTACGTCGTGTGGGGTCACGGCGTCGACCACTCCTGGGTCGCCGAGGAGGAGTCCATCGTGATGACCGTCCGGTGGCCGTCCGTCCCGGGCTACGCCGTGAAGCTGCCCACCGAGCTGCCCACCGAGGAATAGCGAGCCGGGCCGGGCCGGCGCTGGTCAGTCGAGCAACGCCGAGAGCTTCTTCGGCGCGAGGCACCGGTAGCTCTCGGTCACCAGCTCACGGACCTCGCGCCAGTCGGTGTCCTCGGTCAGCCCCAGGCACAGCCGCCGCACCCACCCGGTAAGACGCCGATGAGAGCGGCCTGAGCGCTCACTTCACCTGGTCCGGCACGACGCTCACGCACGCGAGCCGCAATCCCTTGCCCGGTCAGGGAAAGCACCCCTCGATGCCTTCCTGCGCACGTGAGAGTGGACTGAGGATTGCCCGCGAGGTCTTTTGCGCCCGGACCTCGCGGGCAACACTGGGCTCACCTGGAACAAGGGGAATCAATCCCTCCGGTATCCGAGGAGGCGGTAATGATCCGCACCCGTGAGCTCACCCACGACGAGGCCGAGCAGGCCGTACACCAGCAGCGCGAGCTCCTGCTCGCCGCCGTCGCGCACGAAGGGCCCACAGCGGCGGCCCGGGTCTGCCACGACGCCCTGCGCGGGGATCCCGCCGCCGCAGGCCTGTCCCTCGCCGCGCTCCTGCGCGCGCTGCCCACCGTCTCCTGGCTCACCGCCCACGACATCCTCAAGGTCACCCGGGCCGACGAGGACACCCAGCTGGGCTCCCTGAGCCCGTACCAGCGCACGGCGCTGGCCTCCGCTCTCGCGCACGTGCCTGCCGCCTGACCTCAGCTCCCGGCCTCGGCGCGGCCCCGGCCCCGGCCCGGACTTCTGACTGTGCGCCCTATGGACGACATCGGTCTTCGGGGCGGCCGGCACGTGGTAGCCATCAGCCACCACGTCCCTGGCCGCCTCAGGAGCACCCGTGCCGGACCACCCGCGGACCTCTGCCGCGTTCGCCCTCCCGACGACCCGGCGTGCCGTCCTGCGCACCGCCGTTCTGCGCACCGCCGCGCTCGCGGCGACCGCAGCCGTCGGCCTCCCCCAACTGACGGCAACCGCAACGGCAGCGGAAAGAAGCACAGGCGCTGAAACAGCCGGTCACTGCGACCGCCAGCTGCGCGGCGAGTGGATCGCGTCCGTCCGCAACACCAACTGGCCGTCCCGGCCCGGGCTGAGGCCGGTCGACCAGCAGGCGGAGCTCGTCCGGCTGTTCGACCACGCGGCCCGGCTCGGGCTCAACGCCGTCTTCGTGCAGGTCCGGCCGACCGCCGACGCCTTCTGGCCGTCGCCGTTCGAGCCGTGGTCGCAGTATCTGACCGGTGTTCAGGGCCGGGACCCCGGCTACGACCCGCTCGGCTTCATGGTCGACGCCGCCCATGCGCGCGGCCTCGCCCTGCACGCGTGGTTCAACCCCTACCGGGTCTCGGTCCATGACGACCTGGAGGCGCTCGTCCCCGACCATCCCGCCAGGCGGAACCCCGACTGGCTGGTGCGCTACGGCGGGCAACTCCTCTACAACCCGGGCGTCCCGGCCGCGCGCGCCTTCGTCGAGGACGCGATCCTCGACGCCGTCGCGCGCTACCCGGTCGACGGGGTGCACTTCGACGACTACTTCTACCCCTACCCCGACGGCACCGAGCCGTTCCCCGACGACGCGGCGTTCGCGGCATACGGGCGGGATGCCGGCTGGACCGACCGCGTCGCGTGGCGGCGGCACAACGTGGACCTGTTGGTCCGCGAGATGCAGGCGCACGTGCGCGCCGTGCGTCCCGAAGCGGCCTTCGGGATCAGCCCGTTCGGGATCTGGCGGAACGCCTCGACCGACCCGCGCGGCTCGGCCACCACGGGTCTCCAGTCCTACGACGCCCTCGGCGCCGACACGCTGCGCTGGGTCCGCAACGGCTGGGTGGACTACGTCGCGCCGCAGCTCTACTGGAGCATCGGCACCCGCGTCGCTGACTACGCGGTGCTGGCCCGGTGGTGGGCGGACGCCGTCGACGGCACGGACGTCCAGCTGTGGATCGGGCAGGCCGTCTCCAGGGTCGGCGTCCCCGGCCAGCCCGCCGCGTGGCAGGACCCCGCCGAGCTCTCCCGCCACCTCGCGCTCGACGCGAGCCTGCCGCAGATCGACGGCGAACTCCTCTACAGCTGCGCGGACGTGATCGCCGACCGGATCGGCGGCGTCAGCAGGTTGGCCGCCGACCACTGGCAGCGGCCCGCGCTGCCCCCGGTCCTCCCGCGCCTCGCCGCCGGGCGACCACCGCTGCCTCCACTGGTCGAGTCCGCCGACGGCCCGGCGGGAGCGACCGGCGCCGCCGGACTCGTCACGCTGACGCTGCGCGCGCGAGGGCAGCAAGTCCCCAGCCGGTACGCGATCCGCCTGCAACCCTCGCATCCGGGCGCCGCTCCTGGCCCGCTGGTCGCTGTCCTCCCCGGCGCGCCGGAGGCGTCATGGACGGGCCCCGCCGCGCCGGACGGCTGGACGTACGCCGTAACGTCGGTCGACTGCGCCAACCGGGAGAGCATTCCCGTGACGGTCACTCAACTCGTCGGCGCCTGAGCCTCCCGAGGCGCGCTGGTCTCTACGCTGGACACCTCACGGACGGAAGGCTGGGCCATGCGGAAACTGATCTACGGCATGAACCTGACCCTGGACGGCTACATCGCCGCGCCCGGCGACGACATCGGCTGGAGCGGACCGCCGAGCGACGAGCTGTTCCAGTGGTGGCTCGACCACGAGCAGGCGAGTGGCCTGTCGCTGTACGGGCGCAAGCTGTGGGAGACGATGAGCTCCCACTGGCCGACCGGCGACCAGCAGCCCAACGCCACCCCGGCGGAGATCGAGTTCGCGCGGAACTGGCGGGACACGCCGAAGGTGGTGTTCTCCTCGACGATCGACAAGGTCGACTGGAACGCCCGCCTGGTCACCGGCGACGCGGTCGCGGAGATCACCCGGCTCAAGGCCGAGGACGGCGGCCCGATGAACATCGGCGGCGCGACGCTCGCCGGTGCGGCCATGCGCGCCGGGCTGATCGACGAGTACGTGATCGCCGCCCACCCGGTCCTGGTGGGCGGCGGCACGCCGTTCTTCACCGCGCTGGACAGCTGGGTCAACCTGGACCTGGTGGAATCGCGGACGTTGCCCGGCGGCGTGGTCCTGACCCGGTACGAGACGAGGCGCTGACACCCGCACCGGCGACTCCTACGACGTCACCAGCGGCGTCCCTCGTCCAGCTTGACCTCGTTCAGGTGTCCCCCGTCCAGGTGTCCCCCGTCCAGGACCAGGTGCGCGTCCGCCCAGACGTAGGGCGACGGGTCGTGGGTGACGATCAGCACCGCGCGGTCCGCCGTACGACGGCGCAGCGTGGTGACGGCCACGGCGGCGGACTGCGGGTCCAGGCCCGCCACGGGCTCGTCCAGGATCCAGACCGCGGAGTCGCGCAGGTACGCGCGGGCGAGCGCGAGTCGGCGCAGTTCGCCGCCCGAGAGTTGGGACTGCAGGGGGTCGAGGACGGTGTCGTACCCCTGCGGCAGTCGGGACAGCGCGTCGTGGAGGCCCGCCTCGCGCGCCGCCGCAGTGATCTGGGCGCGGGTCGCGTCCGGCCTGGCCACACCGATGTTGTCGGCGGCGGAGGCGGGCAGCAGGTCGGTGTGCTGCGGCACCAGGGTGAGCTCGTCGCGCAGGCGCTCGGTGGGGAGTCGGTCCGGTCGGCGGCCGTTCAGCACCACCTCGCCGCGGACCGGCTCGACGAGCCGCAGCACGGCGCGCACCAGCGTGGACTTGCCGGATCCGCTCGGTCCGGAGACGACCACGGTTCGTCCCGCCCGGAGCACGAGGGACACCTCGGACAGCGTGTCGTGCTCCGCGCCGGGGAAGCGGACGGAGACGTCGCGGAACTCCAGCGCCGCGGCGCAGGGGTCGGCGGCCAACGTCTCAGCGTCCGCCTCCGACGTTCCGGCCCGCTCCGCGACCGGCGCGTCCCAGATCTCGGCGACCCGGTCCGCGGCTGCGGCGGCGGAGGTGAACAGCAGTGTGGTGCGCCCCAAGGACTGCAACGGCGGATAGAGGCAGCCGAGGAACGCCGCAAAAGAGAGGAGTTGACCGACCGTCATCCGGTGCTGGCCGACCTCCCAGGCACCCAGGCCGATCACGCCCAGCACGCAGAGCGCCTCCAGGACGACCACCACCTGGTGGTAGCACTCCTCCAGCCGCACCGCCGCCATCGTGGCCCGCAGCCAGCCGCCCGCCTCGACGTCGAGCCGCTGCTCCTCCTCCCCCCGGCGGCCGAACATCCGACGCAGCGTCCCGCCCCGCAGCGACTCCTCGATCACCGCGCTCACCGCGCCGTCCGCCGCACGTTGGGCGCGCGCGGCGACCTCCACGCGGTCCGTCATCACCCGTGCGGCCAGCCAGAACACGGGCGCGGCGGCAAGCACGGCCAGCGCCATGTCCCAGCGCAGCCAGAACAGCGCGGCACTGAACAGCACGGCGCTGACCACCGCCGACGCGATGCCGATCGCGCCGGTCACCGCCAACTCCTCCACGGCCGCGACGTCGCCGGTCAGCCGCTCGACGAGGTCGCCGGGCCGGTGTCGCCGGAAGAAATCGGCCGGAAGCCGCTGCAGATGCGCGAAGACCCGCGCACGCAGGCGCAGGATGAACCGCTCGCCGACCCATGCGCCCAGACAGTTGCCCGCAAACCCGACCAGCGCGGCAACGACACTGACGGCCAGCCAGACACCCGCCGGCCCCCAGTACGCCCGCAACGATCCCGTCTGCAACGCGCTGTCGGTCAGGTCCCCGAACAGCAGCACCACCACCGTCTCCGCCAACGCGGTCACCACCAGCGACACGCTGACCAGCACCAGCCAACGCCGGTCCCCTCGCGTCAACGGCCAGAACCGCACCAACGCCCGGAGCCCGGAATCGCCCGGCGCACCACCGTCGTCGCCGTCGTCGCCGACCACCGACGGCTGCCGCCTCGGCAGCGCCTCGACCTCGGCATCCGCCGGAGCGGCGATCCCCGCCTCCTGCGTCGGCGTGGACGTACCCATCCGCCCCACTCCTCTCGTCTCCCACAACTCACGGCAACCCACAGCAACCCATGACGAAGGGGCGGATCCGCTGCCCCGTGCTGCGGACCCGCCCCGAAGTGACTCTCGCCGTCTACCGCCTCAGCGGCGACGTTCAGCGGCCGTTACGGCCCCAGCCGTGGCGGCAGTGGTGACGGCGGTCGTGACGGTCGTGGCGGTCGTGCTTCCAGCCGTGACGACGGAGGCCCGGGAAACGAAGGCTCATCAGAGTTCTCCTTCTCGAAGTTCCTTGCGGATTCCAGTTCCAGCACTGGGTGGAGGAACTGAGTAGATCGTGGCAAAACTTCGCGACGAAGACGGCGTTCTGTTGCTGAGAGACACGTGAGATTACACGGCGTCAGTTCACATGCGGCACTCAAGAAAATAAGCCGAACGTGGGACGCCGTCGGTCACGCGGACGGAGCAATGAATATCAGACGTACACATATCGCAGCAGCTCGCGGACTCCGGAAGTCAACTCCTCGACTGTGCGCTCCAGATGAGAAACTCTCACCCAGCGCCGCCGGAAGCCGTCCTCGACTCCCCCACGCCGCGCTGGAACCAGACGCCCTGCTTCCCCCCGAGGTCGGCGGGGCCCGCCTGGCCGACCTCGACGAACCCCGTCCTGACCAGCACCTTCTGCGATGCGGCATTCCCGTGGGAGGTGGCCGCGCGGAGCTGGTGCAGCCCGTGCTCCTCCGCCGCCAACCGACACAACTCCCGCACGGCCGCGGTCGCCACGCCGCGCCCGGCCGCCTGTTCCGCAACCCGGTAGCCGAGATTCGCGGTTTCCTCCCCGACGAAGAAGAGGTTGAACCGGCCCAGAATCGAGCCGTCCTCGGCGACGAGCACGTAGTAGGCGACGCTTCCGGCTTCCTGCTCGGCCAGCATGGCGCTGTGCCGCTCGGCGAAATGTTCGAAGAACTCATCACCCCGATCGGAGATCGAGGCCGCGAAGTACGCGCGGTTGGCCAGCTCGAAGGCAAGGACCGCCGCTTCATGGTCGCCCCGGAGGCGCTGCAATTCGTCCACCGGCCGACTCTATTGGGGCGGCGTGCCACGGTCACCCGAGTTTCCGCCAAGCCGCCCGCCGCCGGGCGGCCCGAGCGCTTCGGACTCGTCCCGCATCGCTTCGATGCGCTTCTGGACATGGGGCCGGCGTCCGGGGGTGTACGGGATCGTACGGGTTCTACTCGATCAGTTGTGCCCTCTGCTGCCCGCTGCTGAGCTTCGGGGTGCGCCTCGGCACCGGCTCGGGGCGGACCGACGAACCGGAGGGTTCCATGCGATTCACCAGGACCAGGAAGCGTGCCTCAGCCGCCGCGCTCGCCGTGGTGGCGATGGGCGTGATCGGAGTGGGGGCCGCGACCTCGGCGCAGGCCGCCGAGGGCTCCTGGACGATCCGCAGCGGCGGCTGCGTCGCGCTGGAGGAGGTCGAACTCCAGAGCGGCCACGACCACATGGCGATCGATCCGATCGCCGCCCCGAGCGGCTGTGAGTTCGGCATCATCAACGTGAACACCGGCCAGTGGGTGTACGGCCCGACCACCGACCCCCGCGAGTCGCCGTGGGAGTACGACGGCCCGGACGTGAGCCTCAAGGCGTGTACGTGGGGGCCGCGCAGCGCAGAGGCGTGCGGGCCGGTCAACTGACCCGCCACAGCGCGCGGCCGGGGCAACTGACGCCGAACGCTCCGGGACGAGGCGAGGTCGAGGCCGGCCAGGACGGCGGTTAGCCGATCGCGGAGGTGGCCACGTCACGCGACGCAACGCGGGAGGGTCGGCCCCGGCCGAGCACTTGAACCGCCGGTGGCCCAAACACAGCGCGGCCCCCGCGGGCGCGCGCAGCCCGATGGCCGCGCCCGGATCGTCCGATGTGGGAAGCCCGCAGGCGGCTCCGACACCGCCCGGATAGGGTCGTGACCATGAGCGCCTACGAACCGATGCCCTTTCACCTCGAAACCGAGCGGCTGGTCCTGGAGCTGGGGACCGAGGCGGACGCCGAAGAGCTCTGCGCGCTCGTCGGCGAGCGGGACGGCGACGGAACGACCGTCGAGCGGGCTCGGGCGTACATCGCGGAGGCGCGTGTCGAGGCCGCGAAGAACGGCTTCACGCTGCTGCACATCCGTCGGCGCGAGGAAGGCGACTTCATCGGTTACTGCGGCCTGCTGATCGGCCGTGGCTCCCTCGAAGAGCCGGAGATCGGCTACGAGTTGTTCAAGCGGGTGCACGGGAACGGCTACGCCACCGAGGCCGCCCGCGTCGTTGTGGAAGCCGCGGCGGCGACCGGGCGGGAGCGGCTCTGGGCCACGGTGGGCGGCTGGAACGCGCCGTCGTTCCGGGTGCTGGAGAAGGTCGGGTTCGAGCGGGACCGCGTCACCCTGGACGAGCAGGGCCGCGATCGGGTGTGGATGACGCGCACGCTGCCGTGACGGTGAAAGGCGCACGTACGCACGCCCCCGACGCAGGGCATTGCGACTGCATACCTTCGCATGCGCCCACCTCCCACGCATCGTTCGTCAACCGACGGTTCCGGTGCTCGGGAGCCGTCCGCGCGACGCACCGGACGCCCGCCGTAGGGCCACCCAACTCCTGCCGTTCACAAGGATGTTGAAGATGAGGACCAGTCACATCCGAACCCCGGTGTGACCTGCGTCGCCCCTTCGTGCACCTTCTGAGGTGATCTTGTGAAGGTCTGCGGCCGATTGCATAACGATGCTGCCGAGCGAGCGGCCCGAGCTTGTTCGCGCGCGGGGCCGAGCCCTAGGTTCCCGCCATGCCCAGCTCACCCTTGATCAGCTTCGTCCTGGCCGCGCACGACACGCGCAAAAGCCTGGAACCCTGCCTGCAGTCCCTCCTGGGCCAGTCCTTCCAGGACTTCGAGATCGTCCTCGTCGCGGACGCGTCGCCCGAGTGCCCGGTCGACCTCATCGAGGACTTCGCCCGCGCCGACCGACGGATCACCGTCGTGCGGCTGAACGAGATCGCGAGCATCGGCCGGATCCGGAACGCGGGCATCGCCAAGGCGACCGGCCGGTACCTGGGCTTCCTCGACACCGACCACATCGTCTGGGGCGGCGCCGTCCAGGCGATGGCGGACCGGCTGACGAGCACTCCGGGGCTGAAGATCCTGCTCTTCGACCACAACCGGCTGCACCTCGGCAAGTCCTGGCCCGGCGCCGCCTCCGAGGTGTTGGCGCGTCAGGGGCGCGCGCCCTTCCGGATCACCAACCAGCCGGAGCTGTTCGGCACGGCCGCGCACTGCTGGGACAAGCTGTTCCGTCGGGAGTTCTGGATCGAACAGGGACTCAGCTTCCCTGACGGGCTGCACGAGGAGATCCCCGTCGTCCACCGGGCCATGCTCACCGCCGGCAGCGCCGCCGTGCTGCAGTGGGACTGCGTGCAGATCCGGCGCAGGCACACGCAGCACCCCGCGGGATCACCCGGTGGCACCCAGTTCGACGTCTTCGAGCGCTACGAGGAGTCGTTCGGGATGCTGGGCGACGACGTGCGCGCGGCGATCGCGCCGCACCTCTTCACGCGGATGATCCGCCACTACCTCTTCCTGCTCTCGCTGGCGGACTGCGTCCCCGCCGACGACCGCCAGGCGTTCTTCCAGAAGGCGAGCGAGCACTACCAGCGCTACCAGCCCGAGGGTTACGAGCGGCCCAAGGGCAAGGAGGGCGTCAGGTTCCAACTGGTCGCCAACGGCGCCTACGGCGCGTTCCAGGGCGCCAAGCTGCCGATGCTGGTCCGCGGAGTGCTGGGCCGCTCCTGACGTACGCGTCGAGGCCGTCGCGGGGGGGGGGGGGC
>NZ_JADPRT010000026.1 GCF_015690355.1 Streptacidiphilus fuscans
CCCCCCCCCCACTGTCGCGTATGTCACACGCCGCCCCGCGCCGCCGCCCACCATCGGCGAGTGACGGTCGTCACACGGACCGTCAGAACTGGCTGCGAACCTCGTCCGCGACCGCGGCGACACGGGTGTAGACACCCGGATGACCCGGCTCCGCACAGCCCGTGCCCCACGAGACAATCCCGGCCAGCCGCCCGGCCACCACCAACGGCCCACCGCTGTCGCCCTGACAGGCGTCCCGCCCGCCCAGAGTCTGCCGCCCGGCGCAGATCATGCTCTCGGCACGGAAGGTCCCGTCCGATCCTGACGCGTAGTCGGACGCGCACGTGCTGTCAGCGAGGATCGGCACCTGCACCTGGTGCAGCGTGGTCGGGTAGTCGCCGTTGCCGCGCAGATCCCCCCAGCCGTAGACGGTCGCCGTCGTACCCGGGCTGTAGGGCGCCGTGGCTCCCTCGGGGACCATCGGCAGCACGTCGTGCGGGTTCTGCGGGGTGGCCAGCGTGAGCACCGCCACGTCCCACATGTTGGTGTTCATGTCGTAGTTCGGGTCGACCCAGGTGGAGACGACCGAAACCTCCCGGCCGGCGGACCCGCCCAGGTCCGTGCGCCCGACGATCACCTTGAGGTCGGGACGGTCCACGCGCTGCATCGTCTGCTCGTCGTAGAGGCAGTGCGCCGCGGTCACCACCTTGTTCGGCGCGACCAGCGTGCCGCCGCAGAACTGCCCGGAGCGTGTGCCGCCGTAGACCGAGCGGCTGGCGACGGCGACCATCCAGGGGTCCTTGGCCGTGGTGGTCGGTCCACCGCCGACGATGGCCTGCGCCGGGATCGCGGGCGTGGCGAGCGCGGTCGGCACCGACGCGAGCAGGACCAGCAGCGCGCGCCTGCGCCGCCAGAACCCCCGACCAACGGGTCTGCCCTCCCCGCGACCCGCTCCGACTCCGGCTCCGGCTCCGGCTCCGGCTCCGGCTCCGCGAAGCATGTCCCGATCCGCTCCCTGATCGGGTCCCCGGTCGACTCCCACCCTTGATCCTTCCGCCGCACAGACTCCTGCCGCGCCACAGCGTAGGGATCCGGACACGCAACGTGCCCACCCGCCACGCCAGGTGACGGATGGGCACGTGTGTCCGAAGGGTGATGACCTTCGAGAAATGCCTGTTCAGACGGGTCGGACCGAGTTGGCCGACCGGATCCGGATCAGTCCAGGTAGTCGCGGAGAACCTGCGAGCGCGACGGGTGGCGCAGCTTCGACATGGTCTTGGACTCGATCTGGCGGATGCGCTCACGGGTGACCCCGTAGACCTTGCCGATCTCGTCCAGCGTCTTCGGCTGACCGTCGGTCAGACCGAAGCGCATGGAGACCACGCCGGCCTCGCGCTCGCTCAGGGTGTCCAGCACCGAGTGCAGCTGCTCCTGGAGCAGGGTGAAGCTGACCGCGTCGGCCGGGACGACCGCCTCGGAGTCCTCGATGAGGTCACCGAACTCGCTGTCGCCGTCCTCACCGAGCGGCGTGTGCAGCGAGATGGGCTCACGACCGTACTTCTGGACCTCGACGACCTTCTCGGGCGTCATGTCCAGCTCCTTGGCCAGCTCCTCCGGGGTGGGCTCGCGGCCCAGGTCCTGGAGCATCTGACGCTGGACGCGGGCCAGCTTGTTGATGACCTCGACCATGTGCACCGGGATACGGATGGTGCGGGCCTGGTCGGCCATGGCGCGGGTGATCGCCTGACGGATCCACCAGGTGGCGTAGGTCGAGAACTTGTAGCCCTTGGTGTAGTCGAACTTCTCGACCGCACGGATAAGACCGAGGTTGCCCTCCTGGATCAGGTCCAGGAAGAGCATGCCGCGACCGGTGTAGCGCTTGGCCAGCGAGACGACCAGACGGAGGTTGGCCTCCAGCAGGTGGTTCTTGGCGCGGCGGCCGTCCTCGGCGATGATCTCCAGCTCGCGCTGCAGACGCGGCGCCAGCTTGTCCTCGGTCGCCAGCTTGTCCTCGGCGAAGAGGCCGGCCTCGATGCGCTTGGCCAGCTCCACCTCCTGCTCGGCGTTGAGCAGGGGGACCTTGCCGATCTGCTTGAGGTAGTCCTTGACCGGGTCGGCCGTGGCACCGGCGACCGCGACCTGCTGCGCCGGGGCGTCGTCCTCGTCCTCGTCGGAGAGCACGAAGCCCTCGGACTCGCCCTCCTCGCCGCCGGCCTCGGTGGGCCCGCCCTCGGCCGGAGCGGCCGAGTCCTCGATCAGCTCGTCCTCGCCGACGGCGGGCTCTTCGCCGTCCGCGTCCTTGCCGGCCTTGGCAGTGGCCTTCTTGGCAGCGGTCTTCTTGGCCGGGGCGGCCTTCTTTGCGGCCGCAGCAGCCTTCTTGGCCGGGGCGGCCTTCTTGGCGGCCGCCTCAGCAGCTGCCACGAGCTCCTGGACCTGGTCCACCTCGGCCGCGGCTGCGGGCTTGGCGACCGAGGTCACCGAAGCCGAGGCCGCGGCGCGCGGGGCAGCGGTACGGGTCGTGCTCGCGGCGGCCGCAGGGCGCGGAGCGACGGACTTGGTCGCCGTCGTCTTCGTGGCAGTGCTCTTCGCCGCGACGCTCTTCCGGGGGCGCTTGGGGGCGGACGACTCCGCCGCGCTCACCATCAGCGTCACACCCTCCTCATCGAGGACCTGGTTGAGGCTGCGCATGACGTTCTTCCACTTGGTGACCGGAATCTGGTCCACCTCGAAGGCGTGGCGCACGTCATCGCCGGCGATCTGCCCCTGTGCCTTACCCCGCTCAATGAGCGCCATGAGAGCGGCAGACTCGGTGATCTCGGGTGGGAGCGAACGGGATGTGCTTGCCGACACGAACAACCTCTCGGACGTGAGTGGACAGACGGCCGGCCGCAGGGACGGCCCTCTGGAAACTGCAAAGCTTTGGGCTGGCGGTTCTGGCACCGCCTTCGTACACATCGCTCGGCACGGGAAAGCGTTACGCGCCACTTACGTGGTGCAGGTCACAATGCCCCGGGGCGAGTCCATGTAGGGGGTCTACCCCGTTCAACCATGCCAGATGGGCGGTGATTCCGACTGTCCCCTGAATCGGGTAGCGGACGGCCGAGGCCGCCACCCGGTGGTCGTCTCTCCGGGGGCGGCCTCGGCCGATCGGTGCGCTGCGCCGGTGCACCATGTCGGTTCGGTCGGCGCAGCCGTTGTGCGGGGCTGTCGGGTCATGCGGAGGGTCGTGTCGTGCGGGGGCGCCGGCTCCTGCCGCCGCGGGCTCAGTGCTCGCGGGGGCCGGGGACGAGCGGGTCGACCTCCGGGTGGACCGTCAGCAGCGCGCGCATCGCCTGCTCGGCGGCGGTCCCGTCGCCCGTGCCGAGGGCGTCGACGAGGCGCACGTGCAGTCCGACCGAGGGCTCGGACGGGCGGTCGCACGCGGTGATCGGTCCACCGGAGACGTGGAGGGCGGAGCCGACGATCCCGGCCAGGTGCTCCAGCATCCTGTTGCCGGCCAGCTCCAGCAGGACGGCGTGGAACTCGGCGTCGGCACGGCCGTAGGTGAGCGCGTCGCCCTGGGCAGCGGCGTGGCTCATGATCTCGGTCATGTCGTGCATGCGCTGCTGGACCTCGTCCCGGCCGTGACCGGCGGCGAGGCGGGCGGCGAGGGGCTCGATGGCCCAGCGCAGCTCGAACAGCTCGCGACGCTGGTCGTCACGCTGCGGGCCGTAGGCGCGCCACTCGATGATGTCCGGGTCGAGCAGGTTCCAGTCGGCGACCGGCCGGACCCGGGTGCCGACGTTGGGGCGTGCCGAGACGAGGCCCTTGGCCTCCAGCACACGCAGCGATTCACGGACGACGGTGCGGGACACCTCGAACCGCTGTCCGATCTCCTCGGGGACGAGGGGACGGTCGGCGCCGAGGTCACCGGAGACGATCATCTGCCCGAGCTGCTGGACCAGCTGACCGTGCAGACCACGGCCACGACTGCCTGCGGCACGACGTCCGCTGCGACCGAGGTCGGGGTCGGAGTTGTCCCAGTGCAGTGCGGCAGCGCTGGTCGCAGCCGCCGCATGGGGAGAGGCGACGGGGTGGGATGCGGGGAAGCGGTCCAGCTGAGCGGACGTCATCTGGGCGGGGGGCATGGTGGGGTGCGCAACGGTACTCACGTCTCCTTTGTCGGCTATGCGGCGCACAGGCTTGAGGACTTTCGTGAAAAGCACACGAAAGGGTGATCGCCCATCACTACACAATTGACGCCATATCGGCAGTTATTGCCCACTGGGACGAGCGGGGCTCTTGCGGGCCAACGGCCGCTGTGGGAACCCCGCGTGACCCTCGACCGGTCCTTTTCGCGATCCGTGCGTCATGCGCGAGCGGCAAGCACAGGCTCGCTCGGGTCGTTCGTGGAGACGACCGTCGAACCCGGGCACGCCAGGGGGGTCGCCTCGCTCAGAGCGCGCTGCGGCGCGGCAGGAGCAGCACGTAGGCGCCGAGCAGCAGCAGGATCGGGACGACCACGGCGACGGCCAGCTCGGCCGTCGAGAGCGCGGTGCCGCTGCGCAGCCCGGAGAACGTCCCGTAGAGCCAGTCGTGGCCACGGTCGACGGGGAAGAGCGCACGCCAGTGCAGGGCGCGCAGACCGCCCGAGGCCAGGGCACCGCGCTCGGCCAGCGCACCGGCCACGGGCTCGGTCAGGATGGGCACGGTGATCAGCAGCAGCATGCCCGCCGCCGCACTGCGCAACAGCACCCCGCCGAGCAGCCCGATCCAGCCGCCCGCCACGGTCAGCGCCAGATATCCGACGAGCGCGGCCGGGACGTGGCCGTGCCGGGCTGCGGCCTCGATCGGCGCTGCGGCGGCATGGTCCCCGAGCCGGAGCAGCAGGCCGTCCACCGCGAGGGATGCCGCGCCGAGGAGCGCGGCGAAGACCCCAACCACCAGCAACTTGGCCAGCAGCAGCCCGAACCGACGGCGCAGCGGACGCAGGATCCCGCCCGGCGCGGGGTAGCGGAACTCGTGCCCGGCCGACAACGCGCCCACCGCGCCCGCCCCGAGCGCCGCCAGCGGCAACGGCAGCAGCGGCACCCCGGCGGTCAGCACCCGGATCGGGTCGGCCAACCCCGGCTGGCGCAGCGTCAGCTCGGCCACGACGGCGTCGGCCGCCAGCACCGCGACGGGGATCAGCCAGCTGGAGCGCACCCCGGTGAGGCGGCGGCGCTCGTAGGTCAGTGCGTGCACGGCTGCTGGTCTCACTCTCGGTTGGGGCCCGGTCTCGGTCTCGTTCTCGGAGCGGGTCACATGGATGCGCGGGGCGGGGACGGGGGGTGGGGATGGCGGCCACGGCCGGGGCGCGGCAGGACCGTCAGTCGTCCTCGTCGCGGAACAGCGGCGCGGCGACCTTCGTGTCGCGGCGGGACAGGACCGCCGACGCTCCGGACATCCCGGCGAGCGGGGGCACCACCATCGGCGGCAGCACCGTCTCGCCCTTGCCGACCGACACCGTGGCGCGTACGGACGACGACTCGGGATCCGCAGCGGACGTCGAGCGGGTCGCGGTGGGGCCGGGGGGCGATCCGTGCGTGGGGGTGCCCGGCTCCGGCACCGGCGCCCTTCGGGGCGCCGCCGGGGCGTGGTCGACGGTCTGGTCGGCCAGCTCGTGCAGCAGGATCCCGTGACGGAAGGCCAGTTCGCCGATCTCGGTCCGGGAGAGGCCCTCGACGGAGATGGCGTTCCCGCCCTCCCGCCGGACCGCAACGCCCGAATCTCGCAGCAGATCCCCGAGGCGCGCGACCTGGGGACCGCGCACCGAGACCTCGTCCCGCAGCCGGGTCCGCCGGAACTCGTCGATCGGCTGGTCCGCCAGCAGCCGTCCGTCGTCCAGGGTGACCACGCGGTCGGCCAGCACGGCCGCCTCCTGCGGGCTGCGCAGCGTCACCAGCACCGCCCCGCCGCCGGTGGCGAACGCCCGGAGGAAGGCGTGGAACCACTCGACGTTCTTGGGCGAGAGGCCCTCGGTGGGCTCGTCGAGGATCAGCGTGCAGGGGTCGCCCAGGAGCGCCTGGGCAAGCTGCAGCCGTCGCGTCATGCCGGGCGAGTAGGTACGCAGCCGGTGCTCGGCCGCCGGACCGAGGCGCGTCTGCTCCAGCAGCTGGTCGGCGCGGCGCGCGGAGACGCCCGCCGCAGCCGCCATCATCCGCAGGTGGGCGCGGGCCCGGCGCCCCGGGTGGCCGGCGGGACGGTCGGCGTCGCTCAGCACAGCGCCCACCTCCCGCTCGGGGTGAGGCAGCCGTCGGTAGGGGCGCCCGTGGAAGAGGGCTGTCCCCTGCCCGCTCTCCAGACCCAGGGCGAGGCGCAGTGTCGTGGTGCGCCCGGACCCCTCCGGGCCGAGCAGCGCGGTCACCTGGCCGGGACGCGCGTCGAAGGACAGGTCCAGCAGCGCCGGCGGGCGGCCGCGCCGGTAGCTCTTGGTCAGCCCGATCGCCTGGAAGGACTGGTACGTGGACTGGTGGGCCTGGTTGTGGGCCTGCTGGGCCGTCTGAGCCACGGTCGGACTCCTCCGTGCTGGTCTCCCCCGTCGCCAGCACGATAGACCGACATAGTTACTTTGCGTGGTATTGACCGATACGGCGCGTAGAAGTCACCGCCCGCCGACCGACGGCCCGTCAGCTGTCAGGCCGGAGCATGGGCGGGTTGAGCACGGTGGCCCCGCCCGCCCGGAACAGCTGGGCCGGGCGGCCGCCCTGACGCGTCGTGGTTCCGCCCGCGGGGAGCAGGAATCCGGGGGTGCCGGTGACCTTGCGGTGGAAGTTGCGCGGGTCCAGTTGCACGCCCCACACCGACTCGTACACGCGCCGCAGCTCGCCGACGGTGAACTCCTCCGGGCAGAAGGCCGTGGCCAGTGCCGAGTACTCGATCTTGGAGCGGGCCCGCTCCACGCCGTCGGCCAGGATCTCGGTGTGGTCGAAGGCCAGCAGCATCCCGTCATCCCCCTTGCCCCGGCCGAGGAGCTCCTCGACCGGCGCCCACCGTGCGCTGCGCACGTCGCCGCCGGGGCGGGGCGTGGGCAGGTCGGGGGCGAGCGCCAGGTACGCCACGCTGACCACACGCAGGCGCGGGTCACGCTGCGGGTCGCCGTAGGTGGCCAGCTGCTCCAGGTGGGCACCGACCCCGGGACCGGTGCCGGGGGCGCCGTGGGTGCGCAGACCGGTCTCCTCGGCCAGCTCGCGGGCCGCCGCCTCGATCAGGCCCTCGTCCGGGCGGACGAAGCCACCGGGCAGCGCCCAGAACCCCTGGAACGGTGGCTCGCCCCGGCGGACCATCAGCGCGCACAGGGCATGGTCGCGCACGGTCAGGACAACCAGGTCGACAGTGACCGCAAAGGGAGGGAAGGCCGACGGATCGTAGCGCGACATGCGCCGCATCTTAGTCGTCTCTGTGACGATAAACAGCGTCGCGTCCCGAAGGGACGGCCATCCGGCCCGATGGATGCCCATGGATCCACACGGCTACGCGTCAGAATCCGGATCCCGGCGCTGCCGCGGCACCGAGCCGGACGCGCTGCCCGGACCGCCCGGACCGCCCGCACTGCCCGCACTGTCGGGACCGCCCGGGGCTCCGGGATCGCCGCCCGTGCGGCCGCCTCCGGCTCCGCCCGGGCCACGGCCGAGGCGGCAGCGTCGACGCCGACGCGAGCCGCGCTGCCGGGCCGCCCGCTCGGCACGCAGGGTGGCGCAGAGGGAGTCGGGCACCGCACCACAGTTGATCGCCTCGTAGAGCAGCGCGGCGAAGGTGTAGTCGGGATCGGCGGTCAGCGCCCGTCCCAGGGCCACCCGGGCCTTCACGGTGTCGCCGGTGACCCACGCCGTCCAGCCCAGCAAGGAGAGCGGGGCCGCCGCATGGTCCGCGAACGGGCCCACACAGCGGCGGGCGAGGTACCGCCAGACGTCGGCCGCGTGGTGGACGTCGGGTGGGTCGAGCCACTCGGCCGCCCGGTCGCGGGCCAGCCGGTCCTGCAGCCCCAGCACGATCCGGACCGCGTGCTCGTCGTCGAGCGTCCGCTCGCCGGACCGGAACCGGGCGACCGCCGCCGCGACCAGGTCGGCAGTGGCCGAGCGCAGCCGTTCGCAGCCCCGTTCCCGGCCGATCTCGGCGGCGACCGCGGGCATCACCCGCTCGAACGCGCGCATGAGCGGTTCGACCGTGGCGACCGGCATCGGCGCCAGCTCGCGGTGGAGATCCCGCAGGTTCCCACGGACCTGGATGCCCGCGAAGGCCGCCGCCGCGGCCACCGCCGACGTGCTCCCGGGCGGACGGATCGGCGCGCCGTCGACCGGACAGCACCCGGGATCGTCGCAGCAGTAGGAGAACCACCGGCCTTCGGAGAGGCAGAGCGACTCGTGCACGGGGATGCCCACCGCGCCGAAGGCCTCGCCGAGCAGCAGGGCCAGCGGGCGCAGGTGCTCGGCCACCGCGCGCGGGCTGCCCCCGACCACCGGGTCCTGGCAGAGGTAGAGGATCACGGCGTCCGGCATGGTGTCCCGCTGCTCGGAGAGGGCGAGCAGGTACCGCACGACCTCCTCGGCCGCCTCGGGCCAGGCGGCGCGGGCAGGAAGATCCACCCGGACGGAACCGCCCTGCCGTCGCCGAGGCCCCTGTAGGCCGAGCGCCACGATGCTGTCGTTCGGGAAGAAACCCAGCAGGAAGGGCAACGCCTCGGCGATGTCGGCCGGCGTCTTCATGCGGACGACGGGACGCTCGAACGGGGAGAAGGACGGTTGCGGAGCCGGCGGGGGAACCGGGGCGGACGCGGAGGGCATGTCGTGCTCGTTCATGGCGCCGAGCCTGCCCCTGGCCGACGACAACGCCGAACGGCCCGTCAGGCGCCTGTGGAGAACCGCCGGGTGTGGAAAACCTCTCATCCGATCGGGCGAAGTGACAGGACGCACAGGCCTGAACCAACGTTTCTCCACAGGCCGGTGACGGCTCTTTGGCTTTTGTCGGCGGGAACGACTATCAAGGACCTCACGAAGACACGACGTCACCAAGACACGAGGCGTGCAGACCCTGGGACGTGAGGACGCGTCCGGGTCCGCCCTACCCCGCGACGGCGAGGACCAGCGGGAGCACCTGACCCGCGCCGCTCTGGCGGAGCAGGCGGGCACCCACGGCGAGCGTCCAGCCGGACTCGGTGTAGTCGTCGACGAGCAGGACCGGCCCGGGCGTGGCGGCCAGGGCGGCGGCGAGGTCCTCAGGAACGGAGAAGGACGAGGCGAGGGCCCGCAGCCGCTGGGCCGAGTTGCTGCGGTGGGCGGCCAGTTCGTCTGCCTGCGGCGTGTAGGTGAGACTGCCGAGCAGCGGCAGCCGGCCGATCCGGGCCAGGCCCTGGGCCAGGGAGGTCACCAGCTGGGGGTGGCTCCGGGAGGGCATCGCGACGACGCCCACCGGCCGGGCGACGGCGTCGGCGCCGCCGGCGGCCCAACCCCCGGGTGAGCGTGCCCAGTCGGCGACCACGGTGACCACCGCGGCCAGCACGTCGTCGGGCACCTGCCCGTCGGGAGCCTGGGCGGCCAGCAGCGGACGGAGGCGGTTGCCCCAGCCGATGTCGGACAGGCGGCCAAGGGCGCGGCCGACGGTCGCCTGCTGTGCCTCGGGGATGCGTCCCTTGAGGTCGACGCCCACGGCCTGCATGCCCGAGGGCCACATCCGGCGCGGCTCGACCTCGACGCCGGGGCGGGCCAGCTCGCCGGTCGCGGCGGCGAGTGCCTGCGGGGAGACCGCGGTGTCGAGCCACGGCCCGGCGCAGTTGTCGCAGCGGCCGCACGGGACCGCCTTCTCGTCGTCGAGCTGCTGCTGGAGGAACTCCATCCGGCACCCGGTGGTCGCCACGTAGTCGCGCATGGCCTGCTGCTCGGTCTCGCGCTGCCGCGCGACCCAGGCGTACCGCTGGGCGTCGTAGGTCCACGGGCGGCCGGTGGCGGTCCAGCCGCCCTTGACCCGGGCGACGGCACCGTCCACGTCCAGCACCTTGAGCATGGTCTCCAGCCGGGAGCGCCGGAGGTCCACCAGGGGTTCGAGTGCGGGGAGCGAGAGCGGGCGACCTGCCTGCTCCAAGGCCGCCAGCGTGCGGCGCACCTGCTCCTCGGGCGGGAAGCCGACCGAGGCGAAGTAGGCCCAGATCGCCGCGTCCTCCCGGCCCGGCAGCAGCAGGACGTCGGCGTGGTCCACCCCGCGCCCGGCACGGCCGACCTGCTGGTAGTAGGCGATCGGCGAGCTGGGAGAGCCCAGATGCACGACAAAACCGAGGTCGGGCTTGTCGAAGCCCATGCCCAGAGCGGAGGTGGCCACCAGTGCCTTCACCCGGTTGTTCAGCAGATCCTCCTCGGCCTGCAGCCGGTCCGCGTTCTCCGTGCGACCGGTGTAGGACGCCACCCGGTGGCCGCTCTGCCGCAGGAAGGCCGCGACCTCCTCGGCCGCCGCCACGGTGAGGGTGTAGATGATCCCGGAGCCCTGCAGGTCGCCCAGCCGCTCGCCCAGCCAGGCCAGACGGTGGGCCGCGTCGGGCAGTTCCAGCACCCCGAGCCGCAGGCTCTCGCGGTCCAGCGGCCCGCGCAGGACCAACGCGTCCGCTCCGCCGGTGCCCAGCTGTTCGGCGACGTCCGCCGTCACCCGGGCGTTGGCCGTGGCGGTCGTGGCCAGCACCGGGACGTCGGCGGGCAGCTCCGCCAGCATGGTCCGGAGCCGGCGGTAGTCCGGGCGGAAGTCGTGGCCCCAGTCGGAGATGCAGTGCGCCTCGTCGACCACCAGCAGACCGGTGGTCGCGGCCAGGCTCGGCAGCACGGTGTCCCGGAAGTCGGGCGAGTTCAGGCGCTCGGGGCTCACCAGCAGGACGTCGACGTCCCCGGCCGCTACCTCCGCCTGGACGGCACCCCACTCCTCGGGGTTGGCCGAGTTGATCGTGCGGGCGGCGATCCCCGCGCGCGCGGCCGCCTCCACCTGGTTGCGCATCAGGGCCAGCAACGGCGAGATGATCACGGTCGGCCCCGCTCCGCGCCGCCGGAGCAGCGAGGTCGCCACGAAGTAGACCGCGGACTTGCCCCACCCGGTGCGCTGCACCACCAAAGCGCGACGGTGGTCCACCACCAGGGCCTCGATCGCCTGCCACTGGTCCTCACGCAGGCGCGCCTCCGCGCCTGCGCGCCCCACCAGACGGGCGAGTACGGCATCGGCCTCGGCACGCAGCTCCACGTCGCTCATGCCCCCATGCAACCCGACAACACCGACAAGAAGCGAACCCGGACCCCCGGCCGTCGGGGCGCGCCCCACCGGTCGGGGGGCGTGATACGCCGCGCGGGTCGCCTTCCCGCCCGAACGGACCAGCAAGGACAGCTCGCTGGGGGGACTTATCCACCGGATCTTCGGAAGTGGGGACACTTCCGGCGGGATCACCGTTGCCGCATGGTCCGTCGGACGTGAGAATTGGCAGGTATCCCGGCCGGACGCCTCGTCCCTGACCGGTGTGCGAGGTGCCCGCGCGCGGGCACGGGGAAGGAGGATCTTGACCATCGGTCATCCCCCCGAGCTGCCCATGGGCTCGCACTCCCCGGCTGTCCCCCGCTCACTGGACGCCACGACCTGGTCCGATGCCGACCTTCCGCTGCTGCCGGACCCCCGCGCGGCGGTCGAGGAGCTCCACCGGATCCACCAGCCAATGCCGGGCGCGACGGTGCTGGGTGTGCTGTCGGCGGACTCCCGCGTGGTGGCGGGTGCGTCGTTCACCGTGCCGGAGCGGATCACCGACGGCTGGCACCTGCGTAACGTCCTGCTGGCGCACCTGCGCCATACCGTGCCCCACGGCCTGCGTCGCCACGCGCCGCTGCACACCGCGGTGCTCGTCCAGTGCCGCCGCGGACCGTCTGGGTGGACGGAACAGGACGGCGCCTGGATGTGGGCGCTGCGCGACGCCGGCCAGCTGCACGGGATCCGCTGCGGCGGCTACGTCACTCTGACGGACGAAGGCTGGCAACTGATCGGAGACGCCCGGCGCGGCAGGAGCCCGCACGCGGGCTCCTGGGCACAGCGTCCGGTCGCCACGATCAGCGAACTGACCGGGATTGCCGAGCAGACGCCGAGCCTGGAGGCACCGAAGCCACGCCTCGCGCTGCTCCCCGTCGAAGCGCCACGCGTGGCCGTCAACTGAGCCCTGTCGAGTGAGCCCGGCGCGGAGTCCGTCCGATGCCGGAACCGGCCGACACCTCCCCGCCCGACCCTGAAGAAGTCGGGCGGGAGGTCAGCGGGTCTACTGCTCCGGGCGTCGGGGCGCGGGCAGCGGCGCGTCGCCGCAGACCACCAGCAGCGAGGTGGCCCGGGCAAGGGCCGTCGCCATGGCGTCCTGGACGGTCGCGGTGTCACCGCCGTTGACGGCGAGCACGACCACCTCGCGCCGCACCGGGCGGCAGCCGTCGGCGGCGGCGTAGAAGACGTCGTCAGCCGCGTCCAGCTGGGACCAGTACCGGTCCTCGCCGAACGACTGCTCGTGCTGCTGCCACGGGTGGACGGTGTCAGTGGTGAGCACCAGGATCTGACCGGGCGCACGACCCGCGTCGAGAAGCAGGTCGACGGTCTCGTCGGCGCGCTCGACCGCGGCCTCGCGGGCGGCCGGGATCACCTGCAGCTCAGGGAGGGTGGGTGCGGCCTCCGCGGCGGGACGACGCGACGCGGCACCGGGCTTCGGCACGCGGGCGCGTCCGGCCGAAGGGCCGGGAACCGGGCGTCGCGCCGGCGGTCCCGGCCGGGGCACGGGACGCGGGGCGGCCGCCACGCTAGAGGGGGAAGGCACTGCGGTCACGGCGGTGCGGGCTACCGGGTCCGTCTCGTCGGTGGATGGAACGCCCTGGCCCGAGTCGGTCTTGTGGATCTCCAGCTCCTCGGCACGATTTCTGACGACGCACCGGACGGCGCCGTACAGCGCCTGAGAGCTTACTCGTAGCCGCTGATCAGCCGATAGGGGGGCCTGCCCGCAGATCAGTGCGATTTCGCAACGCTCATCCCCGCCCCACCCGGAAGCCGCCGCGCCGTCGCCGCCCGGTCATCTACGGACACTGTTTCCCGCTCCTCGCCACGCGATTGACCCTGCGTCAGCGACCGCGGAGGCGGAGCCGGAGGCGGCCGTCAGAAGCCGAGGGAGAGCTGCTCCCCCGCGTCGACCGGCTCGCGGACCACCTTGAGGTGACGCCACTGCGGCAGGTCGTCGAGGAATGCCCAGGAGACGCGGTGCAGTTCGGTCGGACCGAACCGCTCCAGCGCCTCCCGATGCACCGGGGACGGATAGCCCGCGTTGTCGGCGAAGCCGTACTCGGGATGGTCGGGAGCCAGTTCGGCCATCATCGCGTCGCGCCGGACCTTGGCGATCACGGAGGCCGCAGCGACGGCGATGCAGGACTGGTCGCCCTTGATCACCGTGCGGACCCGCCACGGGCCGCCCAGGTAGTCGTGCTTGCCGTCCAGGATCACCGCGTCCGGCCGCTCCGGCAGGCCCTCCAGGGCGCGGACGGCGGCCAGTCGGAGCGCCGCCGTCATGCCGAGCTCGTCGCACTCGCGCGGCGAGGCGTGGCCGAGGGCATAGGCGTGCACCCAGCCCGCCAGGACGGGCGCGAGCTCCTCGCGGCGTCGCGGGGTGAGCAGCTTGGAGTCGGTCAGCCCGGCGGGGGGCTTGCGCAGACCGGTGACCGCCGCGCAGACCGTGACCGGACCCGCCCACGCGCCGCGCCCGACCTCGTCCACCCCGGCAACGAGCGTGGCACCGGCCCGTCGCAACGAGCGTTCGACGGAATGGGTGGGCGGATCGACGGGCATGCCCTCAGCCTAGAGCCTCTCCGGACCGCCGATTCCCGCCCGCCAAGGCCGAACATTCGCCCGTCAACGGCGAAGGCCCGCCCCCTCACCCGCGCAGCAGCGGCAGCAGCACCTCGTCGACCAGGGCGACCGCCTCCTCCTCGCTGAAGCGGCCCTGGCCGGTCTTTGCCCGGTACATCATCATGGCCGGAACCACGTCGAGGACCGTCGGCGTGACCGCGCCCGGGCGGATCTCACCCCGTGCCTCGGCGGCAGCGAGCACGGCACGGAGCAGGCCGTGCGCGGGGGCCAGGATCCGCTGCTGGACCAGGCCCATGAAGGCCGCGGCCCGCTCGTGGTCCAGCTCGCTGATCACCGCGCGCGCGGCGCAGCCGGTGCGCGAGCTCATCGCGGCACGGAGGCGTTCCACCACCGCCAGCAGGTCACCCCGAAGGCTGCCGGTGTCGGGGGCCTCGCCGAGCAGGGGCAGGCTGCACTGGAGCGCTTCGAGGACCAGGTCCTCCTTGCTGCCCCAACGACGGTAGAGGCTGGCCTTGCCGGTCTGTGCGGCGGCGGCGACGGCCTCCATGCTGAACCGCGCATAGCCGGAGGCGACCAGCTGCTCCAGTGCGGCCGCGAAGATCGCCTGCTCCAACGCCTGCCCGCGACGCCTGGCGACGACCTGCTGGGCTTCCCGCACCGAGACGTCCCGCATCGAAAGGTCCCGCATGGAGCCGCAGGCGCCACCGTGCTCGGCGCCGCCCTGCCCGACTCCGCCGCGCTCGATTCCTTCGTCACGGGCCTTTGAAGTCAACTGCTCGCCCCAGAGGGTTGAATGTCCGGTTTGTCCGGGTCTACCGTCGATTCTAGTGAACGGAACCGTTCACTCCAAGAGCCGCCACCCAGGCGATCCATCCCCGATCCGTCCCAGGGGGAAGCCGTGGCACTTCCAAAGACCGTTGCCCGCACTGCGCCCGCGCAGGCCCGACGTGGTCAGCATCCGGGGATCTCGCTGGCGGTGATCGCCACCACGCAGCTGATGGTCGTGCTGGACATCACCATCGTGAACATCGCCCTGCCCCACATCTCCACGGCCCTGAGATTCAGCCCGACCAGCCTGTCCTGGGTGCTCAACGCCTACACGCTGACCTTCGGCGGCCTGCTCCTGCTGGGCGGCCGGATCGGCGACATCCTCGGCCGAAGGCCCACGCTGATCGCGGGCGTGCTGCTGTTCAGCTTCGCGTCACTGCTCGGCGGGCTCTCCACGAGCTCCGGGATGCTGCTCGCAGCGAGGTCGTTGCAGGGCATCGGCGGAGCCGTCGCCTCTCCGACCGCGTTCGCGCTGATCGCCACCAACTTCAAGGAGGGTCCGGCGCGCAACCGGGCCTTCGGCGTCTACTCCGCCGTGGCGGGCGCGGGCGGTGCGATCGGGTTGCTGCTCGGCGGCATACTGACGTCCTGGCTCTCCTGGCGGTGGGTGCTCTTCGTCAACGTGCCGATCGGCCTGGCGCTCGCCTTGCTGGCGCCGCTCTACATCAACGACTCCGAACGGCACCCGGGCCACTTCGACCTGCCCGGCGCGCTCAGCGCGACGATCGGCATGGTCAGCCTGGTCTACGGCTTCATCCGGGCCGCGCAGAGCGGGTGGACCGACACCTGGACGCTGACCGCGTTCGCGGTCGCCGTGGTACTGCTGGCCTTGTTCCTGGTGATCGAGTCCCGCACCGAGCAGCCCATCACACCGCTACGGATGTTCCGCAACCGCAACCGGTGGGGCTCGTACGTGATCATGCTATGCCTGGCCGCGGCGATGTTCGGGATCTTCTTCTTCATGACCCAGTTCATCCAGGACATCCTGGGGTTCAGCCCGATCCGGGCCGGGCTCGGCTTCCTGCCGATGAGCGTGGCGATCATCCTGGCGGCACAGATCTCGGCGCGGTTCCAAGTCCGGGTCGGGGCACGGCCGTTCCTGCTGCTGGGAACGGTGATGATCACGGGCGGGGCCTTCTGGATCACCCAGCTCGACGTCCACAGCACCTACGTGGGCGGAGTGTTGGGGCCGACCGTGATCTTCGGACTCGGCATGGGCTGCATCTTCGTCCCGGTGATGCTGACGGCGGTCTCCGGCGTCGCTCCGCACGAGGCCGGAGCCGCGACGGGCCTGCTCAACACCATGCAACAGGTGGGCGGTTCACTGGGCCTGGCGATCCTGGTCACGGTCTTCGCCACGGCCTCGCGGAACGCGACCAAGGCGCAACTCCCGCACCCGAACAGCAACGAGGTCTTCGTCCACGGCATGACGAGCGCGTTCGAGGCGGCGATCGCCTTCACGGTGCTGGCCCTGCTGATGGCGCTCTTCGTGGTCCGGCCCGCGCAGGCGGCACGCGGTGAGGCGACCCCCGTGGCGGAGGGAACCATTCAGCATGGCTGAACGGTCAGGCGTAGCAGATATTGCTGGTGCTTCACGGCGGGGCCGGGTCACGCTGGCCCCATGCACTCCGACAACCTCCTCGCGCCTGCCGCCGGTGATCACTCCCCCTTCGGCCGCGTGCTCGCCGCGATGGTCACGCCGTTCCACGCCGACGGCACGCTGGACCTGACCGGCGCACAGGAGCTCGCCGCGTACCTATTGGCCGAGGGCTGCGACGGACTGGTCCTCAGCGGCACGACCGGCGAAGCGCCGACCACCACCGACGCCGAGAAGGAACAGCTGGTCCGCGCCGTCGTCGAGGCGGCGGACGGGAGCGCGACAGTGATCTCCGGCGTCGGCACCTACGACACCGCCCACTCGCAGGAGCTCGCCCGGTCTGCGGAGCGTGCGGGAGCGGACGGGGTGCTGGCGGTCACGCCGTACTACAGCCGCCCGCAGCAGGAGGGCGTACGGCGGCATCTGCGCGCTGTCGCCGACGCCGTCACGCTCCCCGTGATGCTCTACGACATCCCGCACCGCACCGGAACCCGGCTCTCCCCCGAGACCCTGAGCGCACTGGCCGAGCATCCGCGGATCGTCGCGGTCAAGGACGTCAGCTACGACCTCGCCGGTGCGGCGCGGACCATGGCCGAGACCGGACTGCGGTACTACTGCGGCGCGGACGAGCTCAACCTGCCGCTCGCCGCGATCGGCGCGGTCGGCGTGGTCAGCACGGTGGCGAACGTCGCGCCGCGCGAGATCCGCGCCGTCCTGGACGCCTACGCGCGGGGCGCGAACGCGGAGGCCGCGCGCCTGCACCAGCAACTGCTGCCGCTGGTGCAGGCGATGATGGACGACGCCCCGGGCACGGTCACCGCCAAGGCGCTGCTCCGCGCCGCCGGACTCCCCGCCGGCCCGGTCCGGTCACCGTTGGTCGACGCCGAGCCGGAGCTGGTGGAACGACTGCTGAAGGTGCGTCAGGAGGCGGGCGTCTCGCGGTAGTCGGCCAGCGCCTCGGCGGTCTTGGTGGCGGTGAACTCGACCACGTCGTACTCGGCCACGCCCGCCTTGGCGAAGGGGTCCTCCGCCAGCAGCGCGTCAACCGCCGCGCGGTCCAGGCCGACGACCAGCAGGATGCCGCCGGTACGCGGGACCTTGGCGCCGGAGGCGAGCAGCGCGCCCTTGGCGTACTGCTGGTCCAGCCAGGCCCGGTGGTCCTCCAGATGGGCGTCCACCTGCTCCATGGGAACGGTGTAGGACAGGGTCACAACGAACACGCTTGCTCCTCGGTACGGCGACAGCCAACAACAGGACGACGGCCCCGCGCGACCGACCGCACCGGATCAGTACCCGATCAGGCCCAGCGATCGAACGGACGATCAAGCGTATATCGCCCGTCCGGGCCGAGGAGCAGCGTCCTCATCTCACCGTTGTCGGGATTCGAGAGCGCCTCGAACTCCTCCACGGTCCAGTGGAACCAGCGCATGCAGAAGAGCCGCATCATCAGCCCGTGGCAGACCAGCAGCACATTGGGCGGATAGTCGGGGCTGAGGAAATTGCGGTGCAGCGTTTCGAAGAACGCACCCACTCGGTCGTAGACGTCCGCGCCGGACTCGCCCTGGGTCAGCCGGTAGTAGAAATGGCCGTAGGCGTCGCGGGCCTTGCGCTGTTCACGGATGTCGTCGAGGTCCTGGAGGTTTCCCCAGTCCTGCTCGCGCAGCCGGGGTTCCTCCATCACCCGGATCCGGGCGGGCTCCAGGCCGAGCAGGCCGAGGGTCTGCCGGGCACGCGTGTAGGGCGAGACGTAGACCTGCACCCGCTCGACGCCGAACATCTCCCGCAGCTCGGCACCGGCCTCCCGCGCCTGTTCCCGACCGCGTTCGGTCAGCTTCAGGGCGTGGTCGGGGACGCGCTCGTAGATCGACTCGTCGACATTTCCTTCCGACTCCCCATGTCGGAGCAGGACGATTCGTCGGGGTCGCGCCATACCGGCCACAGTAACCCAGCGAGTTCGAACAGGCGTCGGCGTCTCAACGCGGGGCGCTGTACCAGCGCCACTCGGTCAGTCGCTCGCGTCCGGGCAGCTCACCGCGGCCGGTGGCCCAGAGCAGGGTCGCCCAGGGATCGGTGTCGGTCGGCGCGTCCGGGAAGAGCCGGTGCAGCACGCGCGCGCAGATGTCCGCCGGGGCGGCCCAGTCCAGTCCGAGCCCGCGGGACACGTCCTCGGTGTGGGCGAACAGCTCGACCAGGCCCATCGACGCGGAGCCCTCGGCGTCGGCCGTCCCCATGCCGTGGAAGGCCCGCGCCTCGGGCGTGGCCGTCCGCACCATTGCCACGTGGAGCGCCCCGCAGGACTCCACCACCTGGACCAGGCCCTCCGTCCCGCTCTCCCGCTCGCTGAAGATCACGCTCGCGGGCTTGCCCGGCCCCAGCCGACGCCAGACGAACGGCACGAACGTCTCGGCGGGCGGCGATTGGGGACCGAGCTGCGCGGCATAGGAGAAGAGACAGTCGGCGAGATGCTCGGTCACCTCCCAGCAGTCCAGGTCCAGCGTCCCGGCCGGACGGCTCCAGTCCGCGGCGAGCGCGGCGGGCCGGCGCAGCTGCGCGACCACGAGCCGGACGCCCTCGGCGAGGTCGTCGGCGGTGACGGGTCCGACGGGTGCGCCGGATCCGACGAGTGCACCCGGCGCGACCGGTGAGCGATCAGGCATGGTCATGTGCGGCGGCCACCTTCGTTACGTTGTGAGCAGCGGGCTGAGCTTGTCGGTTCCGTCAGTCGAACCGGGCGGCGGCGTCAGGGACTCGATCCCGTGGTCGGTCGGGTCGGCACCGAGCGCCCGGTGGCCGAGGGACCGGCCGAAGACACCGACGGACTCGCCGATGCGGATGCCGATGCCGACGCGGGTGCGGATGCCGACCCAGACACCGACGCGGACACGCTCGGTCGAGGCGGGGTGCCGCTCTGCCCGCCCGGCCCGACCGCGTAGCCGATCCCCGCGACGACAACCGCGACGCACAGGGCCGCGATCGGGGCCCAGTACCGACGCCGCGACGGCATGGCCTCGTCGACGGCCAGACGCTCCGCGGCGCTCGGCTCGTGGATCGCCCCGCCCTTTTCGATCTCCCGGACGAACTCGTCCCAGAGCTCGTCCCCACTCCCCTGGTGATCTCCGGTCACCCGCGCACCCTAGTGAGCAGCGCCGACCCCGTGCAATAAAGATGATCTAGTCGGCCAGCCTTCACTGATCGGCCACCCCTCGCGTTCGAACGACCGCTAGCATCGAGCACGTGGACTCCTTCTGGCACGTCGCGCTGCCACCGCTCCGCGCCTGACCGGGCGCAGACGCTGACAGCCTGCCCGTGACCCCGGCCGCCCCAAGGGCCGCCAGGGGCACGCGTCGTGCGCCCGTTGTGCAGCACGTTCCCACGACGGAATCGACGACGGAAGTTCACCACCGTGCCGAACCACACCCCTGCCACATCCTCTTCGTCTTCCTCGACGCCGACGGCCGCGACATCACCGGTCACGCCGACACCGACACCTACATCCACAGCGTCGGCGCGCGGCAGCTTCGCCCGACGGCTGAGCGGGCCGGTCCCCATCCTCGTGACGGCGCTGCTCTGGGGCACGACCGGAACGGCGAGTTCGCTCGCACCCAAGGGCGCCGGCCCGGCCGCGATCGGGGCGGCGGCACTGACGCTCGGCGGCCTGCTGCTCTTCTTCTCGAGCCGCGCGGCGCGGGTCCTGCCCCGGACCTGCACGGCGCGCGAGCGACGGCTGCTGGCCATGGGCGCGGTCGCCGTCACCGGATACCCGCTCAGCTTCTATCCGGCCGTGGCGCGCACGGGAGTTGCGGTGGCCACGGTGATCGCCCTGGGCAGCGCACCCGTCTTCGCGGGGCTGCTGGCCTGGCTGTCCCGACAGGCCCGGCCGACCGCACGCTGGGCCTGGGCCACCGTGATCGCCGTACTCGGCTGTGCCTTGCTGGTCCTCGGCCCCCAACTCACCGGCGGATCAGCCGCCGTGAACCCGCTCGGCGTGCTGCTCGCGGCGGTCTCCGGCTTCTCCTACGCCGCCTACTCGCTGATCGGCGGCACCCTGATCGGGGCGGGGCACGCCTCGGACGGCGTCATGGGCGCGATGTTCGGCGGTGCGGCGGTGCTGGTGCTGCCCGTGCTGCTGCTGAGCGACGAGCGGTGGCTGCTCGACCCGCGCGGCCTCGCGGTGGTCCTGCACCTCGGCGTCGTCACGACGTTCCTCGCTTACCGCCTCTTCGGGCTCGGCCTGCGGCACACCTCCGCGCAGGTCGCGACCACACTGACGCTGGCCGAGCCCGCGGTCGCCGCCGTCCTGGGCGTCGCGGCGCTCGGCGAGCGGCTGCCCGTCGCCTCGTGGTGCGGACTCGCCGTCCTCGCTGCCGCGTTGGCCTTCCTCACCGTCCCGGTCCGGCGGCGGAACTAGGCCCTGGAAAGCCCCGGAGGGGGCGCCGACCGAGGTCGACACCCCCTCCGGGGTCCTGTTCACTGCTCAGGCTCAGCTGCAGCCGCTGGTCGAGCCGCAGCCCTCGCAGACGTAGCAGCTGCCCGCGCGGCGCATCTTGGTGCCGCAGGAGAAGCAGAGCGGGGCGTCGGAGTTGATGCCCTGCTGGATCTCCAGCAGCTCGGCCGTGTTGTGCGCGGACGCGGCCGGGACAGCCGCCGGAGCCGACGCCGCAGGCGTCGAAGCCTCGATCACGACCGGGACGGCCGGAGCCGCCGGCGCGACCACCGAACGGGGCGCGGACTGGGCCAGGCCCTCGACGTCGATCAGCTCGGAGTCCTCGCCGTCGATGGGCTCGTAGGAGCCCGTCTCCAGGTGGCGCTGACGCTCCTCGACGGAGTGGATGCCGAGCGCGGAGCGGGTCTCGAACGGCAGGAAGTCCAGCGCGAGGCGGCGGAAGATGTAGTCGACGATCGACTGCGCCATCCGCACGTCCGGGTCGTCGGTCAGACCGGCCGGCTCGAAGCGCATGTTGGTGAACTTCGAGACGTAGGTCTCCAGCGGCACGCCGTACTGCAGGCCGACCGAGACGGCGATGGAGAAGGCGTCCATCATGCCCGCGAGGGTCGAACCCTGCTTGGACATCTTCAGGAAGACCTCGCCCAGACCGTCGTCCGGGTAGGAGTTGGCGGTCATGTAGCCCTCGGCGCCGCCCACCGTGAAGGAGGTGGTGATGCCGGGACGGCCCTTCGGCAGACGCTTGCGGACCGGGCGGTACTCGACGACCTTCTCGGTCGCGACGGCCGGCGCGGCCGACGGGGTGGCCGCAGCGGCCTCGGGGGACTTGGTGTCCTTGGTCTTGGCCGACAGCGGCTGACCGACCTTGCAGTTGTCGCGGTAGATCGCGAGCGCCTTGACGCCGAGCTTCCAGGCCTCGAAGTAGATCTCCTCGACCTCCTCGACCGTCGCGCTCTCCGGCATGTTGACGGTCTTGGAGATGGCGCCGGAGATCCACGGCTGGATCGCGGACATCATCCGGACGTGGCCCATCGGGGAGATGGAGCGCTCGCCCATGGCGCAGTCGAAGACCTCGTAGTGGGCCGGCTTCAGACCGGGGGCGTCCACCACGTTGCCGTGCTCGGCGATGTGGGCGACGACCGCCTCGACCTGCTCGTCCTGGTAGCCGAGACGCTTGAGCGCGCGCGGCACGGTGCCGTTGACGATCTGCATCGAGCCGCCGCCGACCAGCTTCTTGAACTTGACCAGGGCCAGGTCGGGCTCGACGCCGGTGGTGTCGCAGTCCATCATCAGGCCGATGGTGCCGGTCGGGGCCAGCACGGACGCCTGCGCGTTGCGGAATCCGTTCTGCGCGCCGATCCGGACGACGTCCTGCCAGGCCTCGGTGGCCGCGGCCCAGACCGGGGTGTCCAGGTCGTCCATGCGCGTGGCGGCGTCGTTGGCGTCCGCGTGCTGACGCATGACCCGCTGGTGGGGCTCGGCGTTGCGGGCGTAGCCGTCGTACGGGCCGACGATGCCGGCCAGCTCGGCGGAACGCTTGTACGCGGTGCCGGTCATCAGCGAGGAGATGGCGCCGGCGAGCGCGCGGCCGCCCTCGGAGTCGTAGGCGTGGCCGGTGGCCATCAGCAGCGCGCCCAGGTTGGCGTAGCCGATGCCCAGCTGGCGGAAGGCGCGGGTGGTCTCGCCGATCTTCTCGGTCGGGAAGTCGGCGAAGCAGATGGAGATGTCCATCGCGGTGATGACGAGCTCGACGACCTTGGCGAAGGTCACCGCGTCGAAGCTGTCGTCGTCGCGCAGGAACTTCATCAGGTTCAGCGAGGCGAGGTTGCAGCTGGAGTTGTCCAGGTGCATGTACTCCGAGCAGGGGTTGGACGCGTTGATGCGGCCGGACTCGGGGCAGGTGTGCCAGTGGTTGATGATCGAGTCGTACTGGATGCCCGGGTCGGCGCAGGCCCACGCGGCCTCGGCCATCTTGCGGAACAGGCCCTTGGCGTCGACGGACTCGATGACCTCGCCGTTCAGGCGGGAGCGCAGGCCGAACTGCTCGCCCTTCTCCACGGCGGTCATGAACTCGTCGGAGACGCGGACCGAGTTGTTGGCGTTCTGGTATTGCACCGACGTGATGTCGTCGCCGCCCAGGTCCATGTCGAAGCCCGCGTCGCGCAGGGCGCGGATCTTCTCCTCCTCCTTCACCTTGGTCTCGATGAAGGCCTCGACGTCCGGGTGGTCCACGTCGAGCACGACCATCTTGGCGGCGCGACGGGTGGCGCCACCGGACTTGATCGTTCCGGCGGAGGCGTCCGCGCCGCGCATGAAGGAGACCGGGCCGGAGGCGTTGCCGCCGGAGGAGAGCAGCTCCTTGGAGGAGCGGATCCGGGAGAGGTTCAGGCCGGCGCCGGAGCCGCCCTTGAAGATCATGCCCTCTTCCTTGTACCAGTCGAGGATGGACTCCATGGAGTCGTCGACGGCCAGGATGAAGCAGGCGCTGACCTGCTGGGGCTGGGTGGTGCCGACGTTGAACCAGACCGGCGAGTTGAACGAGAAGACCTGGTGGAGGAGGGCGTAGGTCAGCTCGTGCTCGAAGACCTCGGCGTCGGCGACGGAGGCGAAGTAACCGTTCTTCTCACCGGCGGCGCGGTAGGTCTTCACCACGCGGTCGATGATCTGCTTGAGGCTCCACTCGCGCTGGGGGGTGCCGAGCGCGCCGCGGAAGTACTTGCTGGTGACGATGTTGACGGCGTTGACCGACCAGAAGTCGGGGAACTCGACGCCGCGCTGCTCGAAGTTGATCGAGCCGTCACGCCAGTTGGTCATGACGACGTCACGACGCTCCCAGGTGACCTCGTCGTACGGATGGACGCCCGGGGTGGTGTAGATGCGCTCGATACGCAGCCCCGCGCCCGCCTTGGCGCCGGCCTTGCCCTTGGCCGTGCCGCCCTTACCGGTACGGGAGCCGCTGGTCGTATCAGTCATTGCCGCCTCCTCCTGGGCAAACGCCCTGAGCGCCCCGCTGCTTCCCGGGGTCGCCTGCTGGTTCATATGTGGTGCTCAACGTGTTGCTCAACGTGGTGCTGAAAGTCGTGCTGAGGGTGGGCGCGCACGCCTCGAAAGGCGCCGAGGGTCTCAGGGCGTGGGCGCGGGGGGCCGGTCGGCGCGGAGTTCCGCGATCGCGGCTTCGAAGTCTTCGAGCGAGTCGTAAGCCCGGTACACCGAGGCGAAGCGCAGGTAGGCCACGACGTCCAGCTCCCTGAGCGGGCCCAGTATGGCCAGGCCGACGTCGTGGGCGGACAGCTCGGCGCTCCCGGTGGAGCGCACTGCCTCCTCGACGCGCTGGCCGAGCTGGGCGAGGGCGTCCTCGGTGACCGGTCGGCCCTGGCAGGCCTTCCGCACTCCGGAGATCACCTTGTCGCGGCTGAAGGGCTCGGTGACCCCGCTGCGCTTCACCACCATCAAGGCGGCGGTCTCCACCGTGGTGAACCGGCGGTTGCACTCGGGGCACTGGCGCCTGCGGCGGATCGAGCTGCCGTCGTCGGTGGTGCGGGAGTCCACCACTCGGCTGTCCGCGTGTCGACAGAAGGGGCAGTACATGTCCCGCTCCCCTCCCGTTTTGTCGTGTCTGCGCGTCGCTCTTGCTCCGAGGCAGCCGTCAGTCTAGGCGATCCGCAGGGGTGCGTGAGACCACGCCCCCGCTGACGGGACCACAACTTGTGGGCTGCGGGCACCAATGTAACCACTAGATCTGGTGCGCGGCGCGCCTATCCGGGACCGCGTGTCGTGTCCTTCGGATCACGCTTCGCGATCGGCGCAGGTCAGTCCGGAGAGGCCCGACGCGGGGCTCACCCGGACGGCTGCGGGCGCTCGGGGAGGGGCGCTTTCGGGCGCATTGGGCAGTCGTACGACGGCGATCCGTGAGAGGATTCCACTCGAACAAGCGATCGCATGGACGGGTTGGAATACACCCGGAACCTTGATCAGGTCAGGGTTTCCAGGAATAATTCACTCGAACGTGTGTTTGGCGCAACCTTTCGATAGGACCTACCGTTGGCCTATTCAAGGGAGAACGTCAGCAGGTAGCGCAGAGAGGGGCCGCCGTGACCATCGCCGAGAGCAGCACCGTCCCGGTGCAGGAACGCTCCCAGTTCGCCAGTCAGGAAGATTCGCGAAAGCTTGCTTCCGGGCTCGTTCCGGACCAGGCCGGCGCCCCTTCCGTAACGCAGTCAACGGGGCACTCCTTGGATATTCCAGAAAGCCCGGTCCGCTCGCTCGCCGGTCGACCTCCCGGTGTGCGCACCGACGAGGCCGGTCTCACCGAGCGTCAGCGCCGGGTCATCGAGGTCATCAGGGATTCCGTGCAGCGCCGGGGTTACCCGCCGAGCATGCGGGAGATCGGTCAGGCCGTCGGCCTCTCCAGCACCTCCTCGGTCGCCCACCAGCTGATGGCCCTGGAGCGCAAGGGCTTCCTGCGCCGCGACCCGCACCGGCCGCGCGCCTACGAGGTCCGTGGCATGGAGGTCGCACGCCCGGCGCCCGAGTCCAACAGCGGTCGCCCGGCCACCTCCTACGTCCCGCTGGTCGGCCGGATCGCCGCCGGTGGGCCCATCCTGGCCGAGCAGTCGGTCGAGGACGTCTTCCCGCTGCCGCGTCAACTCGTCGGCGACGGTGAGCTCTTCGTGCTGAAGGTCAGCGGCGACTCGATGATCGACGCCGCCATCTGCGACGGCGACTGGGTCACCGTCCGCCGTCAGCCCGTCGCCGAGAACGGCGACATCGTCGCCGCGATGATCGACGGCGAGGCCACCGTGAAGCGCCTCAAGCGCGAGGACGGACATATCTGGCTGATGCCGCACAACTCGGCGTACGAGCCCATTCCGGGTGACAGCGCCACCATTCTCGGCAAGGTCGTCGCGGTGCTCCGCCGCCTCTGAACCGAAGCCACGAGTAACACCGCGTCAGGGTGTCAGGAGCCTTCCGCTCCTGACACCCTGACGTGTTTTCAGTGGTCCACCCCGAGGGCGAATTCAGCGTTTCCGGACCGGGGCCGCGGAGGCGTCGATGGCGGCCAGGGAACGGCGCACCTGATTGCGGTCGGTGGTGTACCAGAAGTCCGGCATCGAGGAGCGGAAGAATCCGCCGTAACGAGCCGTCGCCAACCGCGAGTCCAGCACCGCGACCACGCCGCGGTCCTCCGCCGAACGCACCAGACGACCGGCGCCCTGAGCCATCAGCAGCGCCGCGTGCGTCGCCGCGACGGCCATGAAGCCGTTGCCGCCGTGCTCCTCGACGGCCTTCTGGCGAGCGCTCATCAGCGGGTCGTCGGGGCGCGGGAACGGGATCCGGTCCATCACCACCAACTGACAGGCCGAACCTGGCACATCCACGCCCTGCCAGAGCGAGAGCGTGCCGAAGAGACACGACTCCGCGTCCGCGGCGAAGTTCTTGATCAGCTCGCCCAGCGTGTCCTCGCCCTGGAGCAGGATCTGCCCCGGCACCCGCTCCCGCAGCGCCTCGGCCGCGGCCTGGGCGGCGCGCATCGAGGAGAACAGGCCCAGCGTCCGCCCACCGGCCGCCTGGATCAGCTCGGCCAGCTCGTCCAGCATCTCCGGACGCTCCGGATCCCGTCCCGGAGGCGGCAGATGACGGGCGACGTAGAGGATGCCCTGCTTCGGGTAGTCGAACGGCGAGCCCACGTCCAGCCCGCGCCAGACCGGCACGGTGTCGGACGCGTCGAGCGTCTCGCCCACGTCGTCCCGGCCGGTGCTGGAGAGCCCCAACGAGGCCGCCACACCGGTGAAGTCACCGCCCAGCTTGAGCGTGGCCGAGGTGAGCACGACCGAGCGCTCGGTGTAGAGGTTCTCCCGCAGCAGCCCGGAGACGCTGAGCGGCGCGACCCGCAGGGAGGCCGGGGCGGCCAGGAACCGGTCGTTCCGGTCGATCCAGATGACGTCGTAGACGCTGCCTTCGAGCAGGCGGTCGGTGGTGTCGTGGATGTTCTCCAGCGAGGCCATCGCCTGCTTGCGCACGGCGTCCTCGTCGGTGAGGCCCTTGTCCCGGACCTCGCCGAGGGAGGTGATCACCTCGCGGCAGGCCTCGCGGATCGCGTCGACGGCGTAGTGGAGGTTCTCCGGGAGCTCCTCGACCCGGCCGCCGTCGACGAGCTCCATCAGGCCGTGGTAGTTCTCGGCGGCGGCCTGGAGCTTGTCGACGGCCTTCTCGTTGGCGAGCTTGGCGGCCCGCTTGACCGCGCGGTTCACGGCCGTGGTGGTGAGCTCGGCGGTGGCGATGCCGGTGACCCGGGAGACCAGCTCGTGCGCCTCGTCGACGATCAGCAGACCGTGCTCGGGCAGGACGGGCGCGCCCTCCAGCGAGTCGATGGCCAACAGGGCGTGGTTGGTGACCACCACGTCGGCGAGCTTGGCGCGCTCGCGCGCCTTCTCGGCGAAGCACTCGCCGCCGTAGGGGCACTTGGTGGCGCCCAGGCACTCCCGGGAGCTCACCGACAGCTGCGCCCAGGCCTTGTCGGAGACGCCGGGTGAGAGGTCGTCGCGGTCGCCCGTCTCGGTCTCGTCCGCCCAGTCGCGCAGCCGCATGATGTCCTTGCCCAGCTTGCTGCTGGGACCGCCGAGGGCCTCGGCCGGGTCGAACAGGCCGTCCTCGTCGTCGCTCGGCGCGCCCTCGTGGGCGCGGTGCAGACAGAGGTAGTTGGATCGGCCCTTGAGCATGGCGAAGAGCGGACGGCGGCGCAGCAGCGGGTGCAGCGCGTCCACGGTGCGCGGCAGGTCGCGCTCGACCAGCTGGCGCTGGAGCGCCAGGGTGGCCGTGGCGACGACGACCTTGTCCCCATGGCCCAGGGCCGGGACCAGGTACGCGAGCGACTTTCCGGTGCCCGTGCCGGCCTGGACGAGCAGTTGCTCGCCGTTCTCGACCGCGGCGGCGACGGCCTCCGCCATCGCCACCTGGCCCTCGCGCTCGACGCCGCCGACGGCCTCGACGGCGGCGTGCAGCAGCTCGCGCACACGCGAGGGCTCGACCCCTGGTGAGCCCGACGCTGCTGGGTCGGCCGCTGCGGGGTCAGCCGCAGCAGGGTCGGCCGATGGGGAGTCGCTGGTGTCGGCCGCGCTGGGCTCGAGGATGTCGTCACTCATGGCGCAACCAGCCTAGAGGGCACCACTGACAATCCTGGGCCGGACGGGCGCGCTCAGCGACGGATCCACCAGCACGGGTTCCTCCTCGCGCGCCGCCAGGAGCGCGGCCGGGTCCAGGACGGCCACGGCCAGCCCGGGGTCGGCCTCACCCGCGTCGTCCAGGAGTTCGCCCTGCGGTCCCCAGACCGCGCTGTGGCCGCCGCCGAGGTAGCCGCCGCTCGGCCCGCTGTGGTTGGCCAGCGAGACGTAGACGGTGTTGTCCAGCGCCCGGGCCGGGAGCAGGAAGGTGTTCGACTTCGCGACGAACTCGGCGCTGAACATCGAGCCGTTGAGGTAGACGTGGCAGCCGTCCAGAGCGGCGGCACGGGCGTGCTCGGAGAAGGACGAGTCCCAGCAGATGCTGATCCCGAGCCGCCAGCCGTCCAGCAGCAGCGTGCAGCCGGCCGCGCCGGGGGCGATGCCGGTGGCGCGCTCGCCCGGCGTCGCATGCTGCTTGTCATAGGTGGCTGCTAGCTTGCCGTCACGGTCGAAAGCGAGCGCGGAGATGTGCAGCGCGCCGTCGTCGGTGCGGGTGGGCGCGCCGACGACGAGGGCGGTGCGATGGGTGGCGCAGGCCTCGCGCAGGGGGTCGAGACGCGGGTCGTCTGCGCCGGTGGTGTGGTGCGCCGGATCGGCGACGATGCCCGACAGTTCGTAGCCGGTGAGGAACAGCTCGGGCAGGTGCAACAGGTCCGCGCCGCGGTCGGCGGCGCGGCGGACCAGGTCGGCGGCGGTCGCCGCGTTGGCGGCCAGGTCCAGCGGCACGCAGGCGGCCTGGCCTGCGGCGAGGGTGAGCGTTTCCGTCGGTGTCGCCGGCGCTTCCGGTGTCGCGTGGAGGTCGTCCATAGCCGGGAGCGTAGCGGTCCGAACAGGGGGTGTGAGGGGTGAACTGGGGTTTTGGAGCTGTCAACCGCGTCAGGTTCGCGCGGGGAGCGGGTGGTGCCCTTCGGGCTCGTGGTGGCGGTGTTCGGCCGGCCGATCCCGCGCGTCAGGGTCCTGGCCGTCTGGGTGAAGGTCGTCGGGGTGCGGGCCGTCGGGGTGCAGGATGCCGGGGTCCGATACGGGGTCGGCGCTGCGCGGGCGGCCGAAGGTGGTCCACGCGGTGCGTGTGGGCAGGCGGTGGACGGAGCGTCCCAACCGGTCCGCGCAGACGGCGTTGAGGATGACAGCGGCCCGGTGCGCGCCGAGGCCGAGATCGGGCGTGCCGACGCCGTGCGTGTGCAGTTCGGCGTTCTGCACGTACAGCCCCGCGGTGACATCCGGTCGCAGTTCCACGCGGTGGTTGAGGTCCACGCGGTAGCGGTCCTGGTCGTCCCAGTCGATCAGGTCGAGCAGGGGGTCGAGCAGTGCGGGCCGGCGGGCCGCGTAGCCGGTCGCCAGCACGGCCACGTCCGTGCGCACCGTGTAGTCCGCACCGGACTGGGCGTGCGCGCAGCGCAGCTCCAGGCCGCCGCAGGGGCCGCTCCGGGCCGAGTGGATCTCGGTGCCGGGCACGATCTCCACGTCCGGGGTGACTCCGCCCGTCGTGCGGTCGTAGAGCGCGTCGTGGACGGCAGCCAAAGTCTCGGCGCTGGCCGCCTTGTAGAGCTGCCACTGGCTGGGCACCAGGGTGTCGCGGACGGTCCCGGGCAGGCCGTGGAAGTAGCGCGTGTAGTCCGGGGTGAAGTGCTCCAGGCCGAGCTTGGAGTACTCCATCGGCGCCAGGGCGGCGCTGCGGGTGATCCAGCGCAGCCGTGGTCCGGTGCTGCTCCCCCGCCGGCGGAGCAGGTCGAGGAAGACCTCGGCTCCCGACTGGCCGGAGCCGACGACGGTGATGTCGGAGAAGTTGTCAGTGGGGTCGGCTAGCGTTCCCGGTGAGTGAGGCGAGACGAGGTAGTCCTCGGAGTGGAGGACGGGGCCGCCTTCGTCCAGGAGAGCGGTGAACGCGGCGGGCACCACCGGTTCGGTGCCGACGCCGAGCACCAGATTGCGGGCCAGCAGCGGCGGTTGGCCGGGGATCTCGACGTGGAAGAGGCGCCGGCGCCCGTCCCAGCGCACGGCCTCGACGGGGCTGTCGAAGCGGCAGTTGGGCAGCGCGGACGCCGCCCAGTGGCAGTAGTCCTGGTACTCACGCCGGGTCAGGTGCCACTGCTCGGAGAAGTAGAACGGGAACAGCCGGTCCTGCTCGCGCAGATAGGCGAGGAAGGACCACGGGCTGGTCGGGTCGACCAGCGAGACCAGGTCGGCCAGGAACGGCACCTGCATCCTGGCGCCGTCGATCAGCAGGCCGGGGTGCCAGCTGAACTCCGGTTTGGCGTCGAGGAAGACGGAGCGCAGGCCGTCCACGCCGTCGGCGAGTGCGGCCAGGGAGAGATTGAACGGGCCGAGGCCCACTCCGACGAGGTCGTAGGGCGGATCGGGGTGGTTCGCGGCGGGGTCGGGTTGCCGGGCAGAGCCGTGGGGAGCGGAGCGGGGGTGCGTGGTGCTGTCGTGGACGGTGCTGTCGTGGGAGCGGGGCACGCCCAGGTGCGGCGTGCGGAAGTCGGGCGCACGGTCCGACGTCGTCGAGGGTTCCAAGGACACGGTGCTTTCCGGTGTGGGGAGGGGTTCAGCCGCGCTCGTAGAGCATCAGTGCGGCGTGCTTCTCCGGGAGGACGAGCTCCGAGTCGTAGCGGAACCCGGCCCGGAGGAAGGCACGGACGGAGGGGAGGTTGCGGACGTCAGGTTCGGCCACCACGCGGCGCGCTTCCTGGCGTTGGCGCAGGGCCCGGCGCGCCAGGGCGCCGATCAGCGTCCCGCCCAGGCCTCGGCCCCGGGACGCGGGCGGCCCGATCAGGACGTGGAGTCCGGTGTCATGCGGACGTGCCGGGTAGTGCCGGGCCAGGGGGTCGAGGTCGGCCCGGTAGACCTCCCAGTAGCTCATCGGCGTGCCGTCGAGCAGGCCGAGGCAGGGGACGCTGCGACCGTCGCCGTCGAGCTGGGCGCGGACATGGTGCTCGGTCATCCCGGCCGAGCCGGAAAGCTCCCAGAAGGCGGAGACCACGGGGTCGTTCATCCACTCGACCAACAGGTCCAGATCACGGGCCAGTTGCACGGGCTGCAGCCGGAACTCGCCGAAGACGGTGTACATGGTCCCCCAGCGGGCGACGCCGTCCAGCAGGTCGGCGGGGCGCGCCGCGCTGCGGGGGCGCGAGGGCACCGGTCGGGACTGCGCGGGCACGTCGGGCCGCCCACCCCCCGGCGCGAGAGCAGCCCGTCCCTGCGGGCCGTCCGGGAGGTGACGCCGGCTCACGCCTCGGCCCCCGCCATGGCGAACGCTGGCGCCGGAGTCGCGGGTGGCTTTGCGCCACCCCCCTGCGGCGCTGCTACAAGGGGATTGGCGAAGTCGACGTACACCGACTGCGTCTCCACCGGCCCGACCAGCTCGTCCATACCGTGCAGCCGGGTGAGCAGGTTGGCCTTGCAGCGCAGCGTCCCGCTGTCGAGGAGCCGCTCCGGCAGGCGGGAGCCGGTCGCCCGCCCCGGCCCGGCCAGAAAGCCCCGAAGGGCGGCCAGCAGCAGCCGCTCGTCCGCGAGCTGCTGTGAGCCGAACGCACCGACCAGGCCCAGGAGGTGGTTGATCCCCAAGTAGTAGGCGAAGCGCTCGTCGGCCACCTGGTCCGGCACGAAGGTGTCGCTGGCACGTCCGATGCCCGGGAGGCGGCCCTCCAGAGCGTCGGCGTGGGAGTCCCGGAAGTAGTAGCCCTGGTTGTCGCGGTACCGGCCGCCGACCGGCCAGCCGTCCTCGTCCAGCACGACCAGGGTGTTCTGCTGGTGTGCCTCCAGCGCGATCCCGGCACGGCCGTCGAGCCAGAGCAGTGGGAGTGCCACGGCGTCGAGGTAGCGCAGGAACCACTCGGCGGCGACGGTCACGGCGGGTCGTCCGCTGCGCGTGGCCAGCCGGTGGACCACCTCCGCCAGGTAGGACGCCTCGCCGCCCGCCCAGGGGCGCTCCGCGACGAGCCCGGCAAGGCAGTGCACCCGGTCACGCGCGGTGAACGGGCTCTGCCGCAGCACGGTGTCGAAGCCCGAGGCGGTCTCGTCCGCCGACGTGGCGGCGGCGTCTCCCGGCAGGTCGACGCCGATCCAGGCGGGATCACGGACGATGTCGAAGCCGGGGTGCTCGGCACGCCACTCGGCGCCGAGGCCGGACTCCAGCAGCCGGTGCACCTCGGCGCCGCGCAGGAGTTCCTTGCGGAGGTTCTCCCGGCGGGAGTTGGTGATCCGGAGCCCGAGCGAGAGCTTGAGCATCCAGGGCGTACCGGGCTGGTAGACCGTGCGGACCGAGGAGGTCGGGTGCCACAGGCCACCGGCCGCGCCCAGGTCGTGGACGCGACCGGCGTCGATCAGGGCGCGGACGGCAGGCCGATTCGTCAGCTCCCGTGCCTGCCACGGGTGCACGGGCAGCAGCACGGTCCCGTCGGGGTGCTGCGGCGCGTCGTCGCCGCGCAGGCCGGACATGATCCGGCCGATGCCGTCCACACCGAACCGCACGTCGCCGCAGCCCGACGGAGCGGTACCCTCGGCGGCAGCCACCAACTCCCGTGCCACAGCGAACCAGTGCAGCCGCAGTGCGCCGCGCAGCTCCGGCGCGTACGCGACGCCCTCCGCGTCACCCACGCCCTCGCGGCTCTTCGGCGTCGGATGGAACGGGTGCCCCAGCAGCAGCGCCTGCTCGGAGCGGAGGAACGGCGTCGCCGCAGTCCCCGGCTCCGCGGCTGCCCGGCGCGCCGCCACGAACCCGGTGACGCGGCGGACCGAGTCCGCGACCCGCCCCGCCAGGTCGGCGACCTGGACCGCCGCCTGCACGGCGGACGCAGCGGCGGTGACAGCAGTGGCCTCGACGTCGGCCTGCGCGGCGGCGGTCCGGGCGAGCAGGGCCGCGACGGTGACCGCATCCGCCGGTCGTCCCGCCGACTCGCCCGACACGGGGCGCAGCTCGGCCGGACCGAAGCGGTGCCAGCCGGACGCGGAGCGGTAGCGGACCGGTGCACGCAACACCAGGCCGTCGACCAGCGGCACTTCGAGCACCTCGGAGGCGGCGGGCACGGCCACGCCCTGCTCCCGGGCCCAGCAGCGCAGCAGGTTCTCGACAGCGGCGGCGTCGGCGACGGCGGCCGGGTCCGGATGCAGCAGCGGATCCTCCGACTCCGCAGGCGAATTGGCAGGTGAGACGGGGTGCTGCTGTGCGGGGACGGTGGTCACGCGCGGTTCTCCTGGGAGTGACGGGGATCGCCACCGGACTGGGCGGCTTCCGGCTGGGCGGCACCACGCTCGGCAGCGCGGGTGTCGCGTTCTCGCTCCGTCGACGTCCCCGCCGCGACGACATGAGCGATCAGGCGGTCCAGATCCGCCTCGGTGGTGTGCGGGTTCAACAGGGTGAGCTTGAGTACGACCGTCGGAGCGGCAGAGCCCCCCGGGCCGGGCAGTTCGGTGCGCCCGACGACCGCCCGGCCCTCGGCCAGCAGGCGACGCCGCAACTCCGCGTTGACGGCGTTCGCCTCCTCCAGGACGCCCACGACGCCCACGACGTCCCCAGCGCCCCCAGCGCCCCCAGCGCCTGGATCGACTTCGCGCTCGGGCAGGTAGCGGAAGAGCACGGTGGTGAGCCGTGGCTCCGCAAGCAGTTCCAGCCGTGGGTGCGCGGCGATCGCGGCGGCGGCGTGGCAGGCCAGCGCATGGCAGCAGTCAACGAGCGCGCCGAGCCCGGAGCGCCCGAGTGTCCGCAAGGTGACTGCCACCTTGAAGGCGTCCGGCCGCCGGGTCGTCCGCAACGAACGGCCGAGCAGGGACGTGTATCCGGCCTCCTCGTCGTCGGCCGGGTTGAGGTAGGCGACGCGCTGCGCAAGCGGCGTCAGCAGGTCGGCCCGGCGCGCGAGCAGCACGCCCGCCGCCACCGGCTGCCAGCCGAGCTTGTGCAGGTCGAGCCCGACGGTGTCGGCCAGCGCCAGCCCGTCGAGCAGCGGCGCCAGCCGACGCGAGAAGAGCGCGCCACCCCCGTAAGCGGCGTCGACGTGCAACGGGACGCCGTGACGGCCCGTCACCGCGGCGACCGCGCGCAGTGGGTCGATCGCCCCGCGATCGGTCGTCCCGGCGGTGGCCACGACACAGCACGGCACCAGACCTGCGGTGCGGACGTCGGCGAGCGTCCAGTCCAGCAGCCGTGGATCGAGCGATCCGTCGTCGGAGGTCTCCACCGGGACGACCGCCTGAGCTCCGAGCCCCAGTACGGACGCGGCTCGGGCGACGGAGAAGTGCGCGGCGGAGGAGCAGAGGACACGCAGCCTTCCGGCCGCCTCCGCCGGGATCCCGGCGCCGTCGGCGACGCCGAACTCCCGTGCCAGGACGTGGTCCCTGGCGAGCATCAGCGCCATCAGATTGGTCTCGGTGCCGCCGGTGGTGAAGACGCCCGTGGCTCCGCCGGGCTCCCCCGCGTGCTCGAAGCCGACCAGCTCCGCGAGGACCCGCAGCACGGCGTTCTCGATCTCGGTCCCGCCGGGAGCCTGGTCCCACGAGTCGAGGGAAGGATTCAACGCGGCGGCGGCCAGATCGGCCACGGCGGCGACGGCGAGCGGTGGAACGTGCAGGTGGGCGGCGCAGGCAGGGTCGGCGGGATCGGCCGCTGTGGCGGCGAGGGCGCGGGTCAGCACGGCGAGCGCGTCCGGGTCGCCCTCGTCCGGCAGCAGCGAACCGGAGGCGAGGAGCTCGCGCAACGTCGCGGCAACCCCCTCCGGCCCTCCCCCGGGCAGCGGGCCGCCCCGCGCGACCGCGCCCTCGCGCAGCGCCCCGAGCGCCACGGCCAGCATCGGCGCCAGCGCCTCCGGCCCGCAGACGCCACCCGCGAGAGCGGTGACGGACGTTCCGAGGTCCGACGCGGGGGCAGGCCCGGACGCGGGGCCAGAGGCAGGCGGTCGAGGCGGAAGAGGCGGAGGAACTCCCTCGGTGGTGGTCACGCCGCCCCTCCGGAGCGTGCGGCCGGGACCAGCTGGCGGTGCCGGTCCAGCGCGGCGGGCGCGCCGGAGAGAGCGGTGGCTTCACGTGAGGCCGCAGCGACCGACTCGGCCAGCCGTTCCAGGACGGCCTCCGCCTGCTCGTCCGTCATCGTCAGCGGCGGCAGCAGCCGGACCACCGAGCCGTACCGGCCGCCGAGCTCCACGATCAGGCCACGCCGCAGCGCCTCCGCCCGTACGGCGGAGGCGAGTTCGGGCGCGGCCGGGTAGGCGCCGAGTTCGTCCGGTGTACCGGTGCGATCGACCAGCTCGACGCCGAGCATCAGACCGCGTCCGCGGACATCGCCGACGGCGGGCAGCTCGCGCTGCATGCCGCGCAGCCGGGCCAGCATCCGGGTACCGAGTTCGGCGGCGCGCTGCGAGAGGCCCTGCTCCCTGACGAAGCGCAAGGTGGCCGCGCCCGCGGCCATGGCGAGTTGGTTGCCGCGGAACGTTCCGGCATGAGCACCGGGCGCCCAGACGTCCAGCTCCGACCGGTACACGATCGCCGCCAGCGGCAGGCTGCCCCCGATCGCCTTGGAGACCACCATCACGTCCGGCTCGATCCCGGAGTGACCGACACCCCAGAAGGCCCCGGTGCGCCCGACCCCGGTCTGCACCTCGTCGACGATCAGCGGAATGCCGTGACGCGCGGTCAACTCCCGCTGCTCGACCAACCACTCGTCCGGCGCGGCGATGACCCCGCCCTCACCCTGGACCACCTCGACCAGCATCCCGGCGGGACGGTCCACCCCGCCCTTCGGATCCTCCAGCAGCGACCGGGTCCACCGCGTCCCGAGCCGCGCCCCCGCCGGCCCGCCGACGCCGAACGGGCAGCGGTACGCGTACGGGTAGGGCAGCCGGGTGACCGTTGCGCCACCCCCCTCAAGGGCTGCGCGAACGGCCGTGTCGCCGCTCGCGGCCAACGCGCCCGCGGTCTGCCCGTGGTAGCCGCCGACGAACGCCAGCAGCCCGTCCCGCCCCGTCGCCAGCCGTACCAACTTGAGCGCGGCCTCGACAGCGTCGGTCCCGGCGGGACCGCAGAACTGGATCCGCGCGTTGCGCGCGAAAGCGGGCGGAAGCGTCTCGAAGAGCGCGGTGGTGAACTCGTCCTTGACCGGCGTCGCCATGTCCAGCACGTGCAGCGGCGCCTCGGAGTCCAGCACGGAGCGGATAGCCTCCAGCACGACCGGGTGGTTGTGCCCGAGCGCGAGGGTGCCGGCGCCGGCGAGGCAGTCGAGGTAGCGCTGGCCGTCCGCGCCCTCGACGGTCATCCCTCTGGCCCGGACCGGAACGATCGGTAGTGAGCGCGCGTATGTTCGCGCGGCGGATTCGCGTGCCGCCTGCCGTCCGAGGATCGCGCTCGCGCTGGTGCTTGTGGGCAGCGCCGTGGTGGACATGGCCTGACTACCTCCTGGCGGTCGGGGCGACGCGACGCGGACCGACGCCCGGTCCGGCACAGCCACCCGAACGAGCAGGCCTCACAACGGCGGCGCGCACCCCCTTCGGGTGACGTCCCGTTGGGCTAACGACCAAGCACCAGGAAGAGAAACGGCCGATCACAAACCCCGCACAAACGCGGGTCTGAGCCGAGACAGGTGGTTGCACACGTCAGGGGCGCGGGGAACTGCGCGAGCAACCACCCTGTGTGGATGGCCCTGCTCGCTCAGCGACTCACCACACTCGGTGGCTTGTCGCGCAGTTCCCCGCGCCCCCAGATAGTGCAACCACCTGCGGCGCCAAAGGCTCGGGCTTGCAGAACCTCAGCTCTGCGCCACCACAGCGAAGCGCTCCAGCTCCGCAGCGAGGTCCGCCAGGACCCTCGCCTTCAGGAGTGTGCCCTCGCCGGTGTGGTCCTCGCTCAGGACCTCGCCGTCGCGGTGCACGCGGGCGACGAGATCGCCACGCGTGTACGGGACCAGCGCCGTGATCTCGATCGACGGGCGCGGCAGCTCGGACTCGATCAGCTCCAGCAGCTCGTCCATCCCCTGACCCGTCCGCGCCGAGACCGCGATCGCATGCGGCTCGCGGCGCAGCAGTCGGGCCAGGACCAGCGGGTCGGCGGCGTCCGCCTTGTTGATCACGACGATCTCCGGCACGTCCTGCGCGCCGACCTCGACGATGACCTCGCGGACCGCGGCCAGCTGCGCCTCCGGCTCCGGGTGCGAGCCGTCGACCACGTGCAGGATCAGGTCGGACTCGCCGACCTCCTCCATCGTGGAGCGGAACGCCTCGACCAGGTGGTGCGGCAGGTGGCGGACGAAGCCGACGGTGTCGGCCAGGGTGTAGAGCCGGCCGCCGGGCGTCTCCGCGCGGCGGACCGTCGGGTCCAGGGTGGCGAACAGGGCGTTCTCCACCAGGACACCGGCGCCCGTGAGCCGGTTGAGCAGCGAGGACTTGCCGGCGTTGGTGTAACCGGCGATCGCCACGGACGGGACCTGGTTGCGACGGCGCTCCTGGCGCTTGGTGTCGCGCGCGGTCTTCATCTCCACGATCTCGCGGCGCAGCTTCGCCATCTTCTCGCGGATCCGACGACGGTCCGTCTCGATCTTGGTCTCACCGGGACCACGCGTGGCCATACCGCCGCCGGAGGAGCCGGAGCCACCACCACCCATCTGCCGGGAGAGCGACTGACCCCAACCACGCAGGCGCGGCAGCATGTACTGCATCTGCGCGAGCGAGACCTGGGCCTTGCCCTCACGGGACTTGGCGTGCTGGGCGAAGATGTCCAGGATCAGCGCGGTCCGGTCGACCACCTTGACCTTGACGACGTCCTCCAGGTGGATCAGCTGGCCGGGGCTGAGCTCACCATCGCAGACCACCGTGTCCGCGCCGGTGGAGAGCACGATGTCGCGCAGCTCGTTGGCCTTGCCGGAACCGATGTAGGTGGCGGGGTCGGGCTTGTCACGGCGCTGGATCACGCCGTCGAGCACGACGGAACCGGCGGTCTCGGCGAGGGCGGCGAGCTCCGCGAGTGAGTTCTCCGCCTCCTCGGCCGTGCCGTCGGTCCAGACGCCGACGAGCACCACGCGCTCCAGTCGCAGCTGGCGGTACTCGACCTCGGTGACGTCCTCGAGCTCGGTGGAGAGCCCGGAGACACGGCGCAGCGCGGCTCGCTCGGAGCGGTCGAACTGGTCGCCGTCGTACTCGTTGGTGTAGAGCCGTCCGGGAATCCCGTCGATTCCCGCGAGGTCCTCGTCCATCAGGGCCTCTGCGCGCAGGTCGGCCGTGCGGCGGGCGCCGCGGCCGTGCTTCGCGTCGGCGTCGCGGGTTTCGAACGTGGAGGTCATTGGATCCTTAAGCGAGTCGGTCGGGGCCCTACTCCCGCGACAGTTCGGGCTCGGAATGCCGGTGACCGGCACGCCGTCTCGGCTGTGCGGAATCCCCCGCAGAGGACAACGCGGCAGGTCTGCCACGCATTCCCCTCGATGGTCGCACGCCCTCACCCCCAGGGTCACCATCATTTCCCCCGGGTGTTCCCTCACCTGCGGGCTCTCCTGCAAGCTCGCCGGCGGCTCGCGCGGTGGCCCGTCGCGCAGCCCCGGCAGCGGCCCCTCCTGCGGCCCACCCGGTGGACGCGCCCGTGGATCCGGCTTCGGACCCTGCCGTGCCCCGGTTGGCCGGTCCGGCCCGGTAGACGTCGTAGACGCCGGGCACCCGCAGCATCACCCGCATCAGCTCGGGCAGTGCCTCGGGATCGGGCAGCTCGACCGTGTAGGTGTGGCGGACCCGCAGCTCCTGCGGCGGTTCGACCTCGGCGGAGATGATGTCGACGCCGATTCCGGACATGGCGGCGGTCAGGTCGGCCAGCAGCCGTGGCCGACCGAGGGAGTCGGCCTGGACCGTGACCCGGTAGCCCGTCGGCGTCAGGCTCTCCAACCAGCTGGCCTCGACGGGGGCGCGTCCGGCCGCGCGCATGGCGAGCCCGGTCGGGCAGTCGCCGCGGTGGACCGCCAGGGCGCCGCCCCGGATCGCGAAGGCCAGCAGCTCGTCGGGCGGGAGCGGGGTGCAGCAGCGAGCCAGGCGGACCGTCGCGTCCGGCAGCGCGGGCGCACCGACGACGGCCCGCTCGGTGTCGACGGGGCCGCCGCCGAGCAGTTGGTGGCCGCGCGGCGGTCCGACCAGCGGGCCCGCGTGCAGTCGCGCGGACTCCTCCTGGCCGGGGTGCTCCGCCAGCCAGCGCTCGATGGCGATCCGGGCGCCCGGCGTACGGGCGTGCGGGAGCCACTCGGGCGCTGGGCCGGCCGTCGGCTCGCCGGGGGGCTCGGTGAGCAGGTCGACCACGTCGCCGTCCTGCAGCGGCGTGGAGAGCGCGGCGAGCCGTCCGTTGACACGCGCACCGAGACATCGGTGGCCGCGATCCTCGCCCGCCGCGTAGGCCGCGTCGACGCCGGTCGCACCCGCGGGGAGCTGCACCCGTTCGGCGGGGGCGTGCTCCCGGGAGTTCTCGACCAGCACGGTGATCTCTCCGTCGCCCGCGAGGTCGGCGGTGAGCTGGGACCAGAAGGTGTCCGGATCCGGGGTCTCGCGCTGCCATTCGAGCAACCGCGAGAGCCAGCCGGGGCGGGCCGGATCGGTGTGGTCCAACGGATCGCGGCCCTCGGCCTCGTCGGCGGCGTCAGGGCCACCGCCGACGACACCGACGCCGCCCCCGACAGCACCGCTGACGGGCTGGACGGCCTCGGCCGCATCCGGCCCGAGCGCGGCGGCTCCCGGCGCGCCGAGGGCGACCACGCCGAACTCGGCGACGCGGTGCATCTGCCCGGTGCGCACCAACACCTCGACCACCGCGCCCTGTTCGGTGGTGACCGACGTGTGCAGCGACTGGTAGAGGTTGAACTTGGGCGCGGCGATGAAGTCCTTGAACTCCCCGGCCAGCGGCGTCCAACAGGTGTGCAGCTCGCCCAGGACCGCGTAGCAGTCGGCGTTCTCCTCGACGACCACCAGCAGCCGGGCGAAGTCGGTCGGGCCGAGCTCGCTGCGGCGCAGCCGGGCGCGCTGGACCGAGACGCAGTGCCGCGGCCGGACGCTGACCTGCGCCGGAACCCTGGCCTCGCGCAGCTGACGCCGCAGCTGCGTCGCGAACGCCTCCAGCGGAGCGCCCGCAGACGCGGACGAATGCTCCTCGGCGGCGAGTTCGGCGGCGTGCTCCCGGAGCAGCGCCTTGGTGGCGGTGTACTCCTCGGGGTGGAGCGTGGCGAAGACGATGTCCTCCAGCTCCGACTTCACCACCTGGATGCCGAGCCTCTCGGCGAGCGGGATCAGCACGTCACGGGTGACCTTGGCGATCCGGATCTGGCTGGCCGGCTTCATGTGACGGATGGTCCGCATGTTGTGCAGCCGGTCCGCCAGCTTGATCACCATCACCCGGACGTCCTGCCCGGTGGCCACCAGCATCTTGCGGAAGGTCTCGGCCTCGGCCGCCGCGCCGAAGTCGACCTTCTCCAACTTGGTGACGCCGTCGACGAGATAGGCCACCTCGTCACCGAAGCCCTCGCGCACCTGAGCCAGCGTCATGGCCGTGTCCTCGACCGTGTCGTGGAGAAGGGCGGCGACCAACGTCGTGGCCTCCGCGCCGAGTTGGGCCAGGATCATGGCCACCGCGAGCGGGTGGGTGATGTACGGCTCGCCGCTCTTGCGGGTCTGCCCCCGGTGCGACGCCTCGGCGACCTGGTAGGCGCGGCCCAGCAGGGCGACGTCCACGTCGCCGCGCGGATGGTGCAGGCGCATGGCGCGCACCACCGGCTCCAGGGCGTCGGCGAGTTGCGGGCGTCCGCCCGCGAGCAGCGCCGCTATCCCCGCACGCCCCAGGCCCGTCCTGCGGAACCCGGGCAACGCTCGCCCGAACGGGCGATCTGCGGGCCGCTCAGGAGGCCCCTCCCCCGGGCGTTCGGCGGGCTCATCAGGAGCCCGATCTGCAGAGACGGTTCTGCGCCCCTCCAACGGGACGCCAGGTACGGCGTGGAGATCACCGGCATTCATGCGCACCTCCGGCAGCGATCACCGGAGCAGGCCGCAGCTCCGATGGTCCATGCTAGCGAGTGCAACACACACCGCGACGCCTCGTGTTCCCAACGTCACGTTGATCACCCGTTCGGGGGATTTGAACCGATTCCGACGGGGCATGGATGAAAGTTTCGGCATTTCGGCCCTGCTCGCAGGGCCACGGCCCTACGCGTGGAGCCAGGAGGCGTCGAGCTCGCCCTCCGCGAGGACGACGGCCGGGCCGGTCATCTCGATCTCGCCGTCCGGCCGTTCGGTGATCACCAGGCGTCCGCCGGGGACGTCCACGGTGTAGGTCACCGGTTCGCCGGTCACCGCCGGGTCGACCCCGTCGCGCCGCGCGGTGGCGACCATGACGGCGCACGCGCCCGTCCCGCAGGAGCGCGTCTCCCCCGACCCGCGCTCGTGCACCCGCAGCGCGACGTGACGCGGCGCGCGGTCCACGACGAACTCGACGTTCACGCCCTCGGGGTAGACGGCGGCGGGGGTCACCTCGGGCGCGTCGTAGAGCGTGCCCGCGTCGGCGAGGTCCGCGACGAAGGCGACCGCGTGCGGGTTGCCCATGTTCACGTTCCGCGCGGGCCAGCGGTGCGCGCCGACGGCCACCTCGATCCCCGTCTCCGGCCCGGGCAGCGCGGCCCTGCCCATCCGCACGGTGACGTCGCCGTCGGCCGAGACGTGCACCTGCTTGACCCCACCCCGGGTCGCCACGGCGAGGTCCCCCTGCTCGGCGAGCCCGGCCAGCACGAGGTAGCGCGCGAAGACCCGGACGCCGTTCCCGCACATCTCGGCGATGCTGCCGTCGGAGTTCCGGTAGTCCATGAACCACTCGGCGTCAGCGGCGTAACGCTCCGCCTCGGGGTGCGCGGCGGACCGCACGACGCGCAGCACGCCGTCCGCGCCGATCCCCGCCCGCCGATCACACAACCGCGCCACCTGCGGCGCGGACAGCGCGAGCAGGCCGTCGGGGTCGGGGAGGATGACGAAGTCGTTCTCGGTCCCGTGACCCTTGAGGAAGCGGATGCCCTTCACCGTGTCGTTCACGGGGTCCATGGTACGGGGCTGAAGATCCATCCAGGGGCCCGGCTGTTCGGCAGGCGAGACGTTGCACTACCCAGGGGCGCGAGGAACTGCGCGACAAGCCACCCACCCACCTGGCAGGCCGAACGTGCAGGGCCATCCGCTCATCGGTGGTTTCTCGCGCCCACGCGGCGGAGCCGCATATCAGCAGAGCCCCGCGCCCTTGGAGGCAACTGCAGCTACCTCGCCCGCGAAGGGTGTCTACCCGTGCAGGTGCGCCACGCGCCACAGCCCCAGCGCCAGCAGGACGAGCGCGGTAGCGGTGTAGGCGAGCAGCGGGCGCCAGCCCGCCCTGCGGCCGGAGCCCTGGCGCGGGAGGCCCGGCCAGGCGTACCCCGCGCGGCGCGCGGCCATCGCGCCCCAGCCCGCGGAGGCCGCGGTCAACAGCAGACCAAGCATGCCGACCAGGCTGCCGCCGGAGTCGCCGGTGCCACCGCCGCCCTCGAAGGCGAGCGGGAAGGCGAACATCAGTGAGCCCAGTATCGCCAGCGCCACGATCGGGAAGATCTGCCAGACCCGGAGCCGGCCCGCGGGGCGCAGCTCGCGACGGTGCAGCGCCTCCTCGTCCTGCTCGGGCAGGAACGGAAGAGGCGTCAGTTCCCGTGCGGAAAACTCACCTGCGGACACCGCGTCGTGATCCTCGGGCTCGAAGGGATCGTCGGGGAGTCGGTGCGTGTCGGGGCCGGTATCCATGGACACGCGGCCTCCCCTGCGCTTGTCGCCGGGGAGTTGCGCTCCACCGGACCCACCGATGCTCTCGATGCTCGATGATGGCACGACGACCGCGTGCGGCGACGCCCGGCAAGGGCCTTCGCGGTGATCCGTGGCCATGACGTGATCAGGTCGTGACCGGGCCTTCCGGACATGGCGACAGACGTGCGAATACCGCCTGAAAAGCGCCGGTCCGGTCACTCGACGACGCCCGCGCACCACCCGGCGCACGCGCCGCACACACCCGGCGCACGTCGCCCGCGACATGCGCCTCACCCTCCGACGCACCGTCCGGGCAGCCGTGCGGGCCACCGTGCGGACCACCATGCACGGTCGACATTCGGCAGCCGTTCAACACCCGTTCCAGCAGCGTTCGGCAGCGTCCCTCAGAGCAGCGCGAGCGCCTGCTCCAGGAGGTCGTCCAGCGGCGCCGCGGTGTCGCGGTCGAGCCAGTTCACGCGTGGATCCCGCCGGAACCACGACTCCTGACGCCGTGCGAAGCGCCGGGTGGCCCGGACGGTCTCCGCGCGGGCTTCGGCCTCCTCGTACTCGCCGTCGATCTGGGCCAGCGCCTGCTGGTAGCCGAGCGCGCGCGAGGCGGTGCGGCCCTCGCGGAGGCCCTGCCCGGCCAGCGTGCTGACCTCGTCCAGCAACCCGTCCTGCCACATCCGGTCGACGCGGAGCGCGATCCGCTCGTCCAGCTCGGGTCGCGAAAGCCGGACACCGATCTGCACGGCGTCGTAGACGGACTCGTGACCGGGCAGGTTGGCGGTGAACGGCAGGCCGGTGATCTCGACGACCTCCAACGCGCGGACGATCCGGCGGCCGTTGCTCGGCAGGATCACGCGTGCGGCCTCCGGGTCGACGGCGGCGAGGCGGGCGTGCAGCCCACCCGGGCCCTCGGTCTCCAGCTCCGCCTCCAGGCGGGCGCGGACCACGGGGTCGGTGCCGGGGAAGTCCAGTTCGTCGATGGCCGCGCGCACGTAGAGACCTGACCCGCCGACCAGGACGGGTGTGCGGCCCTGGGCGAGCAGGTCGTCGATGGTGGCGCGGGCCAGCCGCTGGTACTCGGCGACGCTCGCGGCCTCGGTGACGTCCCAGATGTCCAGCAGGTGGTGCGGCACGCCCTCGCGCTCGGCCATGGTGAGCTTCGCGGTGCCGATGTCCATGCCCCGGTAGAGCTGCATGGAGTCGGTGTTCACGACCTCCCCGCCCAGCTTGTGGGCGAGGGCGACGCCGAGGTCGGACTTTCCGACGGCCGTCGCACCGACGACCGCGATGACACGCGGGGCCGCGACGGGAGATGGGGACGAAGGACTGGTCACCCCCCTAGTCTGGCAAATCCCCGCACCGGAAATACCATATGGGGATAAATGGGCTGTATGCCCGATTTGGCGACCCGGGTCGGACGACCCGGCACACGGAACGGAGCGGTCATGGGCCTCACGGATTCCCTGAAGGGCGCGCTGGACCAGGCCTCCAAGAAGGCCACCGAGTACGCGGGCAGCCACAAGTCGCAAATCGGCGCAGGCCTCGACAAGGTCGGCGACATGGCCGACAAGGCCACCAAGGGCAAGTACCAGTCCCAGATCCACACAGGCCGGGACAAGGCCAAGGACGCCGTCAACAAGCTCGGCGGCCCGAAGGACACCATCCAGGGCGAGGCCACGGAGAAGCCCGCAGAGCCCGGGCAGACGGAGCAGACCGGCGAGGCCGGCGGGACCAACCCCTGATCAACTCAGGCGATCCAGTCAAGTGATCCGCTGAGGCGCGGGAAGCGACCTCGGACCCAGCGACCTCAGACCCACGAAGCGACAAAGTAGCCGACGCCGTACGGTGCGTCGTCGAAGAGCAGTCGGGCGGCGGAGATGGCAGAGCCCTCCGCCGCACCGCTGAGCACCTGCCAGGGCGCGCGACCCGACGCCATCAGGTCGAAGGCCAGCTCGGAGTCGAGCGGCGGCACCTCTCCCTCGGCCAGCCCCGCCGCAACGGCGGCGTCGAAGGGCTTGGCCCGCTCGTCCAGGTAGCCGGGGGCCTTGAGAGTCCGGCGGGCACTGCCTTCGCCCAGGATCAGTACGCCCACCCGTTCGGCGGAACGAGCAAGCTCCAGGCCGTTCTCACGGCAGAGCGCCTGCTCCAGGTAGTCGGGAACGGCGAGCCCGAAGGCCGGACCGTCCCAACCGGCCCGCTCCAGCAGCCAGGCCCCCACGGCGAGCGACGCCGGAAGCGTCTCGGACGCGTCGCCCTCGCCCAGGTCCATGGTCACGTCCACGCCGAAGCTGCGGAAGCCGCCGACTCCGCCGCGATCGAACATCCGGTGCTCGGCCCCCGGCCCCACGACCCAGATCCGCTCCGGCTTCGCCGCGAGGAGCACGGCCAGCGCCTCGTCGCAGGCGGCCCGCAGACCGTCCAACTCCGGCGCCGCCCCGACGGCGACCTCAGGCACGAGCAACGGCGGGCAGGGGCAGACGGCAGCGGCAACCAACATGCCTCAAGACCCTACCCGCAGGTTTTGCTCGCACAGACGGTTGCACCTCGTCAGGGGCGCGCAATGTCCCTCTCAGCGAGCGATCAGCAGGCGCAGCCCTTGGTCTCCGCCGTCGGGAGCGGCGCGGGCGCGCCGATCGTCGGGAGGCCCAGCATCACGCCGGCCGGCCTCGCCGCCTCCGCGGGAGCGGCCTGGCGGCGCTCCCAGGCGTCGCCCGCGCGCGTACGGCGGACCGCCAGTGCCGGGCCCTCCGCCAGGAGGTGGTGCGGGGCGGCGTACGTGATCTCGACCGTGACCATGTCGCCGGGACGGACCCGCTCCTCGGGACTCCCGCTGTGCTGGTCGTTCGTCCCTCGCAGGCTCGGGACGAAGTGCACGAGCCGGTTGTCGGGCGCGCGTCCGGACAGGCGCGCGGTGGCCTCGTCCTTGCGGCCCTCGCCCTCGGCGACGAGCACCTCCACAACCCGGCCGACCTGCTTCTTGTTCTCCTCCCAGGAGATCTGCTCCTGCAGCTCGACCAGCCGCTCGTAGCGGGCCTGGACGACCGCCTTGGGGATCTGGTTCTCCATCTCCGCCGCCGGCGTGCCCGGGCGCTTGGAGTACTGGAAGGTGAAGGCCTGCGCGAAGCGCGCCTGGCGGACGACCTCCAGCGTCTGCTCGAAATCCTCCTCGGTCTCGCCCGGGAAGCCGACGATGATGTCGGTGGTGATCGCCGCGTCCGGCATGGCGGCCCGGACCCGCTCGATGATGCCGAGGTACCGTTCCTGCCGGTACGAGCGGCGCATCGCGCGCAGCACGTCGTCGGAGCCGGACTGCAGCGGCATGTGCAGCTGGTGCATCACGTTCGGGGTCTCGGCCATGGCCGCGATCACGTCGTCGGTGAAGTCCTTGGGGTGCGGGGAGGTGAACCGGACCCGCTCCAGGCCCTCGATCTCGCCGCAGGCACGCAGCAGCTTGCCGAACGCCTGCCGGTCGCCGATGTCGGAGCCGTAGGCGTTGACGTTCTGGCCGAGCAGGGTGACCTCGACGACGCCCTCGTTCACCAGCGCCTCGACCTCGCCGAGGATCTCGCCGCTGCGGCGGTCCTTCTCCTTGCCGCGCAGGGCCGGGACGATGCAGAAGGTGCAGGTGTTGTTGCAGCCGACCGAGATCGAGACCCACGCGGCGTAGGCGGACTCACGGCGGGTGGGCAGCGTGGAGGGGAAGACCTCCAGCGACTCCAGGATCTCGACCTGGGCCTCCTCCTGGACCCGCGCGCGCTCCAGCAGCGCGGGGAGGTGACCGATGTTGTGGGTGCCGAAGACCACGTCGACCCAGGGGGCCTTCTTGACGATGGTCTCCCGGTCCTTCTGCGCCAGGCAGCCGCCGACGGCGATCTGCATGCCCGGACGCACCGCCTTCACCGAGGCCAGCCGGCCCAGGTTGCCGTAGAGCCGGTTGTCCGCGTTCTCGCGCACGGCACAGGTGTTGAACACGACCACGTCCGCGTCGCCGCCGTCGGCGGCCCGGACGTAACCGGCGTCCTCCAGCAGACCGGAGAGACGCTCGGAGTCGTGGACGTTCATCTGGCACCCGTAGGTGCGGATGTCGTACGTCTTGGAAGTGTCAGCGGAAGTTTCTGCGGTACCCACGCACCCAAGGGTACGGGCAGTGGAAACCCTCCAGATCCGCGCCGGGTCGGGCTCGGATCCGTCCACGTCCGACCGAGAACGGAGGGCTCCGGTCCGGTGGCGGAGCGCGTCCGAGGCGCGAACAGACCCTTGGCCCGGGAGCGCGCGGCTGGCAGGATCCCGGCATGTCCCGGACCCTGCTGCGCCGACTGCGCCTCCCGCTCGCCGTGGTGGTCGTCTGCGCGGTCGGCCTCGGCCTGTGGCTGGGGACCAGCGGCGGACCCGGGTATCCGACCGGCACGTTCCGGATGGCGACCGGCTCGCAGTCCGGCGTCTACGCGCTCTACGGCACGCTGCTCGACTCCGCCGTCCACTCGGAGCTGCCCGGCGTGGACCTGAAGCTGGACCCGACCGCGGGAGGGCCGGACAACCTGTCCCGGATCATCTCCGGCCAGGACGACTTCGGCATCGCCACGGCGGACGCGGTCTCCAACTACTCGGGCCCCGGCAAGTCGCAGCTCCGCGCGCTGGGCGAACTCTACGACGACTACGTGCAGTTGGTCGTCCCGACCGACTCGCCGATCCGATCGGTGGCCCAGCTGCGCGGCCATCGCGTCGGGACCGGTCAGGCGGACAGCGGCGTCGAGCTGATCGCCCGCCGGGTCCTCACCGTCACCGGGCTCACCCCCGGACGCGACCTGACCGCCGTGCCGCTCGGCATCGAGGACGCGCCCGCCGCACTGGAGGCGCACCGGATCGACGCCTTCTTCTGGTCCGGCGGCCTGCCGACCGGCGGCGTCACGCAGCTGATGCGGCAGGACCACGTCCGTCTGGTGCCGCTGGGCGGCCTGGCCGCGCAGATGGACCAGCTCGCGCAGAAGCAGGACGGGGGCACGGACGACATCCAGATCTACCGCACCTCGACCATCCCGGCCTCGGCCTATCCGGGCAGTCTGCCGGACAAACCGGTCTCCACCCTGGCGGTGGCCAACCTGATGGTCACCCGGGCCGACGTGCCCGACGCGCTGGTGGAGAGGATGACCGAAGTGATCATGAACAGCCGCGACAGCATCGGCCAACAGGTCCACGCCGCACAGCTGGTGGACATCCGCTCGGCCATCTACACCGACCCGTTGCCGCTGGCGGAGGGCGCCCGCCGGTACTACGTCTCGGTCAAGCCCTGAGCCTTCGGTTGTCCGCAGTTCCGGAGTTCCGGAGTTCGGCAGTTCCGCCGCGTCACAGCTCCCGGGCGAGTGCCTCGCCGAGAGCGGAGGGCAGGAACTTGACGGAGGCCTCCAGCAGGAGGGTCGCCTCGCTGCGCATCGCGCGGGCCAGTTCGGCGTCGACGGCTGCCTGGGCGAGCGGGCGCAGCCGGTGGACGGCCTCGGCAGCACGGGCCGCGTCCGCGTCGCTGAGCGGAGTCGGGCCGAGGTAGCGGGAGAAGACCTCGACCGCGCTGAACTGCACGAAACGGCGGGCGACATGGCGAATGTCGCGGCGCAGCTCCTCCAGGTGCGCGATGCTCGCTGCCAGCGGCACCCCGAGGTCGTAGAGCTGGGCCGCGACCTCCAGTTCGGCCGGGCTCGGCACGCGGTAGGCCTCGACGGGACATCTCTCGGCGTCGGCCTCAGCGTCGTCCGCACGCCCGCCGTGGTCCGCGTCCACGTCCGACTCCGCCGCTGCTTCCCGCTCCAACACGCCCAGGCGGAGGGCCGCGGCTATCGCCTCCGGGTCCTCGACGCCGCCGAAGCGGGCGCGCAGCTCGGCGCGGGTGATCCGGCCGGGCTTCTCGTCGCTCCAGGGCGCGGTCACCTCCGCCACCAGGCCGAGCACGCCGCCGAGGCCGCTGCCGTCCTCCCACGCGTCGAGGAGTTCCTTGATCCCGGCCAGGGTGTGGCCGCGGTCGAGCAGCCCGGCGATCAACTGCAGCCGCTCCAGGTGCGAGGCGTCGTAGACGTTCGCCCGGCCGCGGCGGTCGGCGCGCGGCAGCAGGCCGCGGTCCTGGTACGCGCGGACGTTGCGGACGGTGGTGCCGGCTGCCTGGGCCAGGTCGTCGATCAGGTACTCGTCGCGGGGCCGCGTCCGGGGCGCCGTGCCCATGGCGTCCATGGTGTCCATGGCGTCGTCCTCCACAGTGCCCGCAGCCTCTCTCCGGTGAGCCCCGGTGGTGAGCCGAGCTCAGCTCGCGCGCGCTTCCTTCACGTGATCCACGCGCTTGACCGACGGGATGCTACCCACCCGAACCTTGTCGACGAATTCGGCCACCCACTCCGCGACCTGCGCGGGCCGGGTGAGCGGCAGCCGGTCGCCCGCGTCGACCGTGCGGCGGTGCAGCACCGGGGTCCACCGGTCGATGTCCTGGTAGAGCCGCGAGGAGAGGTACGGGTCGTGTTCGGGCAGGACCACCTGCACCGGGACGTGCGCGAGGCGCTGCTCCAGGGGCTTCGGCGCACACGAGTACAGGCTCGCGCGGTAGAGCCAGGCCCCCTGTTCGGCGAGGGCCCACAGGTTGGCGGGCGTGGGGTGCCGCAGCCGGTCGCGGGCCCAGAGCGCGGCGTGGTCCAGGCAGGGACCGGAGATGCTGGTGAAGGAGGCCAGTCCGCCCTGGAGCCGGGGCGAGGTGACGAACTCCCAGCCCTGCGCCGAGCCCCAGCCGTGGCCGACCAGGTGGACCGGTCCGTAGGGGGCGAGTTCGTCGAGGACGGTGAGGAAGTCCTCCTCCAGCCGCGCGAGTGCGTAGTGACGGCGTCTCGGCGGCGGCGCGGAGGAGCGACCGGCGCCCCGGGTGTCGTAGGCGACGACGTGGTAGTCGGCGGCGAGCCGCGCCATGACCGGTTCCCAGACCTCACGGCAGTCGGGGTACCCGTGCAGGAACCAGAGGGTCGGTCGGACCGGATCGCCCGCCTCGACGACGGCCAGCTCCACGCCGTCGTCGGTGACGACGCGATGCTCCCGGGCGCCTTGGATCATGACCCTCCTCGTACGGGGCGGCGAGGCACGTTCCCAGCGATCATTCTCAGCGGTCAATGTGTCAGTGCTTGGTGGCGCGGTCAATGCTCCTGACAAACGATCACCGACCAGGACCGGCCTCCGCGCCGGGGAGGCTCAGCGTGACGGTCAGGCCGCGCGGGTGGTGCGGTTCAAAACCCAACACGCCGCCGTTGGCGGACAGCAGGGCGCGGGCGATCGAGAGGCCGAGGCCGGAGCCGTCGACGTTCTGGTGCCGTGGGCTGCGCCAGAACCGGTCGCCGATCCGGGCGAGCTCCTCCTCGTCCAGGCCCGGCCCGGAGTCGCTGACCCGCACCACCACCGCGCCGCACGCCGAGTCGGTCGCCGAGTCGGTCACTGAGTCGGTCGCGGCGACCTCGACGCGGACCGCCTGGCCGGGCGGCGTGAACTTGAGCGCGTTGTCCAGTACCGCGTCCAGCGCGCTGCCCAGGCCGACCGGTTCGGCCAGCGCGGCCAGCGGCGCGGGCGGGGGCGTCCACTCCAGCCGCACGCCACGCTCGTGCGCCAGCGCGAGCCAGCCCTCCACGCGCTCGGCCACCAGGGCGGCGACGTCCGTCGGTGCGACGACCGGGCCCGCGTTCTCGGCGCGGGCCAGTCCCAGCAGGTCGTCCAGCACCTGGGCCAGCCGGCGGCCCTCGACGCGGACCCCGGTGAGCTCGGCCTCGTGCCCCTCGGGGAGCTCCATGCCGAGCGCCTCGACCCGGAGCATCAGCGCGGCCAGCGGGTTGCGCAGCTGGTGCGAGGCGTCGGCGACGAAGGCCCGCTGTTGATCGAGCACCTCCTCGACGTGGTCCGCCATCTCGTTGAACGCCCGTGCCAGCCGCCGCAGTTCGGGCGGCCCTCCGGCGGGCGCGACGCGGGAGGCGAGACGCCCTGTGGCGATGTCGTGGGTGACCGTGTCCAGGTCGTGCACCGGTCGCAGCACCCAGCGGGTCAGCGCCACGGCCGCGCCGACCGCGAAGAGGATGGCCAGCGCCTCCCCGCCGATCAGCCAGAGCCAGCCGGAGAGGATCCGCGACCGCAGCGCGTCCGTCGGCGACTCGGTGACGATCACCGCGACCACGTCGCCGTCCCAGACCACCGGTGAGGCGATGACGAGTTGGTCACCCGCTCCCTCCCAGGGCCACGCCTGGGCCGGGTCGTGACTGCGGCGGCCGTCCAGTGCCTCGCGGAACGGGTCGGCGGAGAGCCCGGTGGCGGCGTTCTGCCAGGTGGTCGGATAGGCGTGCACGGCACGCCCGTTGAGGTCGAAGACCCCGGCCGCGATGCCGTAGACGTCGTGGTAGCGCCGCAGCTCCGCGTCGAGTTCGCGCTGCTGCTCGTCCGCGGTCGGACTGGCGGCCTGGCCGAAGGGGTTCTGGGCCAGCGCGGCGAAACGGGCGGCGTCGTCGATCCGGTCGACCACCACCACTTGCTGCTCGCCCTGCGCCTCGCTGGCCGCGAGCGGCACGCCGAGTGCGGTCAGCACCGCGACGAGCAGCGCGAGCAGGATGCCGAGCAGGCGGGTACGCATGGAGCGGCTGCCGCCTCAGTCCTGGACGAGGTGCGTGGGCACCGCCAGCTTGTAGCCGATGCCGCGCACCGTCTCGATCAGTCCGGGCAGGCCGAGCTTGCGCCGCAGCGACGCGACGTGGACCTCGAGCGACCGGGCGGTGCCGTCCCAACTGCTGTGCCACACCTCGCTGATGATCTGCTCGCGGCGGAAGACGACGCCGGGGCTCTGGGCGAGCAGCGTCAGCAGCTCGTACTCCTTGCGGGTGAGCGCGACGTCCTCGCCGCGCACCACCGCGCGCCGCGCCGCCTGATCCAGCTCCAGGCCGAAGGCCCGGCTGAGCATCGCGACCGGGTCCTCGGCCGGGGACTGCGACGTCGCGGCCCCCGGACGGGAGGCGCTGTCGCGCCGCGCCACGGCGTGGATCCGGGCGAGCAGCTCGCCCATGTCGTAGGGCTTGACGATGTAGTCGTCGGCGCCGATGTTCAGGCCGTGGATCCGGTCCCTGACCTCCGACCGGGCCGTCACCATGATCACCGGGATGCCGACGCGCCGCCGGATCTGGTCGCAGACCTCGAAGCCGTCGCGGTCGGGCAGGCCGAGGTCCAGCAGCACCACCCGGAACTGGGGACGACCGTCCGGCACCAGCGCGTCCAGCGCCTCGTTGCCCGAACGGGCGTGGCGCACCTCAAAACCGTGTTTGCCGAGCACCGTGACCAGTGCGGCGGCCACGTGCTCGTCGTCCTCGACGAGAAGCAGGCGCATCGGTCGATCCTCCGGATTCCGGTTGTGGTCCATTTCTCATACGCGTCCCGTGAGACGCATCCACTCCCAGATGGCGTCCCCGGGTCAAGGGGCAGAGGCGGACGCGCGGAGACCGTTACCGAGCTGCGATGATCACGCCGCACCGGGGCCGGGGCCGTGACGCACGCCGGGGTCGGGGCAGAACAGGGGCAGGTGGGGGCCGGGCGGGCTCAAGATCCTCAAATCCCCCTCAGAAGTGCACAGACAGTCCTCCGGGCACCGTAGAGTCGACCTGTCGGTCCGTACCCGGACGAGCCGGACACCGCCGACATCCTTCCCGCAGCACGGCAGCACCGCTCGACTGCACCGCCTGGAACACCGAAGGAGTCGGTCGACGATGACCCCCGCCGCACCGCAGCAGCCCGCGCTGCTGAGCGTGCGAGGCGTCAGCAAGCGCCACGGCATCGTCCAGTCCCTGGACGCGGTCGACCTGGAACTCCAGCGGGGAGAGGTGGTCGCGCTGGTCGGCCCGCCCGGCGCCGGGAAGACCACCCTGTGCCGGGCCCTCCACGGGACCGAATCCGTCGACTGCGGGGAGATCCTGCTGGACGGCGCTCCACTGACTACGCACGGGCGGGCGCGCCGTGCGGTCCAGGCGGACGTCGGGCTGGTGCCCTGCCCCGACGCACCGGAGCACGGCCCGCGCGTGCCGCGGCGCCGGAGTCCGGTGCTGCGCCGCACCGTGCTCGGCGAGCTGACCCGGGCGCAGGCACTCGACCCCAAGGTGCTGCTGGTCGACGAGCCGCCCGCGGCCCTGCACGACCTGACCAGGGAACTCACCCGCGAGCTGGCGAACGACGGTCTGGCCGTGCTGATCGTCACCGAGGAGCCGGACCTCGCCCACGACACCGCCGACCGCGTCCTCTTCATGAACGCCGGGCGCATCGTCGAGTCCGCTCCTCCGGCCGAGTTCTTCTCGGCCCCGCGCACCTCCCGCGCCCGTGACTTCGTCTCCCGGCTGCTGCGTCGCTGAGGGGCCCTGCGGACGGGTGAAGGATTCGAACATGATCGCGCATGCGTGTGAAGTGAACCGGCGTACGCCCAACGCTGCTTGACGGGGTAGTAGCTGATCTGGTGCATTTCCTTCTATGACTGGCCCCGCCCATTCCGGATCCGACCCTGTGATCATCGCCGGCGCCGGTCCCGTCGGCCTCGCGCTGGCGCTCGCGCTCGCCCGGCACCAGGTGCCGACCATCGTCGTCGACGAGGGCAGCGGGGTCTGTCCGGAGGGGTCCAGGTCGACGGTGCTGCGGGCCGACACCGTCGGCTTCCTGCAACGGATCGGGTACACGCGGGTGGTCGCGGACGGCCGGGGCTGGACCGCCTGGCGCACGCTGCGCCGCAACCGCGAACTGCTGGCCGTCCCGCTCCAGCCCGACGACGTGCTGCACCTGGCACACCACCGGCTGCTGCGCGGTCTGCGCGACGCCGTCTCCGCCACGCCGCTGGTCCAACTGATCACCGATTCCGCCGTGTTGGAACTGGAGCACGACGCCGACTCGGTCAGCGTGCACACCGAGCAGACCTGGCTGCGCGGCAGCCACCTGGTCGGCTGCGACGGCCCGCGGTCGACCGTCCGCAAGCGGCTGGGGCTGCGCTTCCCCGGCCGAGCCGCCGCCGACCACTACGCCCTGGCGACCGTCCGTGCCGACCTGCCGTTCCCCGGCGAGGCGCAGTTGCACCGCGACCCCCCGCGCGGCTCGGGTGGGCCGGGAGCGCGCGAGGTGACCGCGCGCCCCCTGCCTGACGGGGTGTGGCGGCTCGACTGGCGGCTACCGACGCGCGCGCCCGCGCTCACGCCCGACCAGCTGATCGAGCAGCTGCGCGCCAGCCTCTCCGCGTGGAACGGCGGCACCGTGCCGCCCTACGAGCTGATCTCCAACGCCGACTACGTGGTCCAGCAGCGTCTGTCGACCCGCTTCCAGGTGGGCCGGGTCTTCCTGGCCGGGGACGCCGCCCACGTGCTGGGCGCGCTCGGCATGCAGAACCTCGACGAGGGGCTGCGCGACGCCGACAACCTCGCCTGGAAGCTCGGCCTGGTCTGGCACGGCTGCGCACCCGAGCAATTGCTCACCACCTACCAGCAGGAGCGGCGCGGCGCGGTGATCGCCCGGCTGCGCGCGGTCGACCAGGCCATGCCGCTGCTCCAGCCCAGCACGCCGCTGCTCGAAGCCCGACGCAGCATCCTGTCCGGCTCGCTGCGCCGCAACGCGCCGCTGCTCTCCGACGGCAGCCTCGGCACCGGTCGGCTCGGCGGCGCGCCCGCCTACCCGGAGCGCTCCCGCCCGGCGCTGACGCCCGCGCTCGCCCCGACCAGCCCGGGCGTGCTGGTCCCCGACTTCACGGTGGTCACCGCCGACGGCACCAAGGACCGGCTGCGGGCGCGGCTGGGACGCGGCTTCCTGGTGGTGCTGGTGGCCCCCGGCACGGGGGTGTGGGCCAGCGAGCACTGGCTCGGCGCAGGCCTGATGCCCCAGCTGACCGAGGCGACCGAGGCCCTGCCGCTGCCGGCGGAACTCCTGGTCACCGAGGCCTATCCCGGTGCCGCGCCGCACACCGTGCTGCTGATCCGGCCGGACGGCCACCTGGTCGCCGCCCTGCACGGCTGCCGCCCCGAGGAGCTCTACGACCTCGCGGACCGGGCCCGCAGCGGCCCGGCCGACCTCCCCGCGCCACGCGGAGGCACGGCGGACGCCGACGAGTCCGGTGAAGGTAACGGCTCGGACGGCTCGGGCGGCTCCGGTGACGGGGGCACGTCCGGGCGCACTCCTGCACGCGAGCGACTGAGCGCCGGTCGCGCTTGACCGTCCCCCGGGCCCGTGCTCTACTCACGGCATGAGGATCATGAGTGGGTGGGCTGTCCGCAGCGCACGACCGGACGACGTCCGGTGCCCCCGCCTGTCCTGTATCCCGGGCTGACCTGACGCCCGGCCGGAGACGGACACTCCCCGCTCTCTCCACCGTCGTCACGGACGGCCCTTCACAGAGCCCCGCGCACTCCGCGTGCCCCGCGTGCCGCGACGTGGCCTGATGCTTCGCTGAACGCACGGCCGACGTGCCGTCGTCCTTCGGTGTTCCCTCACGCTCACCCCGCACGTCGCGCGCGCAACGGCTCTGCTTCGTCGCTTCGTCGTACCCGCAGTTCGCCGTACCCACAGGCCCGTTGACCGGTTCGTTCACCACCGACGCCCTTTGAGGACGCCCCATGCACGACTCCCTCGCGCCCGCACCAGCGGCGCGGACCTTGCCGACCCTCACCGACCTGCTCGACTTCGCGCGCACGGCCGCCGCCGATCCGGCCGTCACCGCCCGGCTGACGCTCCATCCGACGAAACGGACCTGGGTCAGCCTGGACGGGCCGGGCGGCAGCGAGGCGTGGGTGATCGGCTGGCCACCAGGCTCCGAGACCGGATGGCACGACCACGGCGGCTCCAGCGGAGCATTCGTCACGGCCAGCGGCCGGCTCAGCGAACTCTCCCTGGTGATGCCGCTGCCGACCAGCGGTTGGCGCAGCCTGGAGTTGGCGGACGGCGTCGACCGGCAGCGCACCCTCGGCCCCGGGGCCGGCCGCTCCTTCGGCCCCCACCACGTCCACCAGGTGATCAACCCCGCCACCGACCGGCACGCCGTCTCGGTGCACTGCTACTACCCGCCGCTGCCCGAACTGCGCCGCTACGCTCGGGCCGGTGACATCCTGCGGCTGGCGCGGGTCGAGGGGAGGACGGAGTGGTGAGCAGGCCGGGTATCGACGCCCTCCTGGAGCGGGAGCGGTCCCATCTGCACCGACTGACGCCACATCAGGCCGCCGACGCCGCAGCGCTGCAGGACGCGCTGCTCGTCGACATCCGCTACGCCGCCCTGCGCGACCGGGACGGCCTGATCCCGGGCGCGCTCGTCGTCGAACGCAACGAGCTCGAATGGCGGCTCGACCCGCTCTGCGATTACCGTGCACCGGAAGCGAGGCATGATCACGACCGCTTGGTCGTCGTGGTCTGCAACGAGGGCTACGCCTCTTCCCTCGCCGCCCGCTCCCTGCACGCGCTCGGCCTGCACCGGGCCACCGACCTGATCGGCGGCTTCCAGGCGTGGGCCGCCGCCGGACTGCCGGTGATCTCCCCCACCCCGGACGCTGCAGACGTGCCACGGGCCGACGTGTAGCGTGCCAAGGGTGACCAGCACTCCCACCGCGCTCATCGGCCCCTCCGACATCGACGCGGCGGCGGACCGCATCGCCGGGCGGGTGCGCCCGCTCGCGCTGGCCGAGGCCGCACCGGGTGCGTTCTGCCCGCCCGGCTCCGACACCACAGTCCTGCTGGCACTGGAGTTCCTGCAGTACGCCGGCACCTTCAAGGCCCGGGGCGCGGCCAACCTCGCCGCCTTCCACCAGGACGCGGGCACCATGCCGGAGGCGGGCATCACCATCGCCTCCGGCGGCAACGCGGGTCTGGCCTGCGCCTGGGCGGCGCGGGCCACCGGAACCAGGGCAACGGTCTTCGTGCCGGTCACCGCGCCCGCGGTCAAGGTCGCCAAGCTGCACGAGTACGGCGCGGAGGTGCGCCAGGTCGGCACCGAGTACGCGGAGGCGCTGGCCGCCTCGGTCGAGTACGCCGAGAAGACAGGTGCGTTGCTCTCCCACGCCTACGACAACCCACTGATCGCGGCGGGCGCGGGCACCCTGACCCGGGAACTGCTCGCGGCCGCGCCCGACGTCGACACCGTCGTCGTCTCCGTCGGCGGAGGCGGCCTCTTCTCCGGGACCGCCGCTGCTGCCGCGATAGCGGCGGCCGACCGGGGGCTGCGCGTTCTCGCGGTCGAGCCGGAGAACTGCCGGGCCCTCAACGCGGCGATCGAGGCGGGCGGCCCGGTCGATGTCACCGTCGACTCCGTCGCCGCGGACGCACTCGGCGCCCGCCGGGTCTCCCGCATGGCCTTCGAGCTGGCCAACCGGCCCTATGTGTCGAGCGTCCTGGTCAGCGACGCCGACATCGTCGCCGCGCGTCGGGCACTCTGGTCCACCCACCGGCTCGCGGTCGAGCACGCTGCGGCGGCTGCCCTGGCGGCGCTCACCAGCGGCGTACACACCCCCGCCCCCGGCGAGAAGATCGCCGTCATCCTCTGCGGTGCCAACACCGACCCGAGCGACCTGGCCTGACGCGCCTTCGGCCGCAGAGGCGCAGGCTCACCGCGCGAAGCTGGTGGCCCTGCTCTCGCGGATCACCGTGATCCGGATCTGGCCCGGATAGGTCAGCTCCGCCTCGACCTCGCGGGCCACGTCCTTGGCGATGACCTGTGCCTGGATGTCGTCCACCGCCTCCGGGAGGACCATCACCCGGACCTCGCGCCCGGCCTGCATCGCGTAGACCTTGGTCACGCCCTCGTGGCGGCGGGCGATCTGCTCCAGCTTCTCCATCCGGCGGGCGTGCAGCTCCACCGACTCGCGCCGCGCGCCCGGGCGTCCCCCGGAGCAGGCGTCCGCCGCCTGGGTCAGCACCGCCTCGATCGTCTGCGGCTCGACCTCGTTGTGGTGCGCGGCGACGGCATGCACCACCTCCTCCGACTCGCCGTAACGGCGGACGAGTTCCGCGCCGATCATCGCGTGGCTGCCCTCCGTCACCGCTGCCCCGCCGACCGGTTGCGCGGCGACGGTGACCGCCTTCCCTATGTCGTGCAGCAACGTGCAGCGCTTGACCAGGACCGGGTCGACCTGCAACTCCGCCGCCATCATTCCGGCGATGTGGGCGGACTCGACCAGATGGCCCAGCACGTTCTGGCCGTAGGAAGTCCGGTAGCGCAACCGCCCCAGCAGGCGCAGCAGTTCGGGGTGGAGCTCGTCCACGCCCACCTCGGCGACCGCGTCCTGCGCGGCGGCGGCGCAGAGCCGCTCCACCTGCAGTTGGTTGCGCTCGTGGGCGTCCTCGATCCGCTGCGGGTGGATCCGGCCGTCGGCGATCAGCTCCTCCAGCGTCAGCCGGGCCACCTCGCGGCGGACCGGGTCGAAGCAGGAGAGCAGCACCGACTCCGGGGTGTCGTCGATCACCAGATTGACGCCGGTCACCGCCTCGAAGGAACGGATGTTGCGGCCTTCGCGGCCGATGATCCGGCCCTTCATCTCCTCGTTCGGCAGTCGGAGCGCGGTCACCACGGAATCCGCCGTCTGCCGCGCCGCCAGGCGCTGCACCGCCGACGCGACGATCTCCCTGGCCCGGGCCTCCCCCTCGGCGCGCGCCTGGCGTTCGAGCTCACGGACCGTCAGCACGGCCTCCCGCTTGGCCTGCTGCTCGATCGCGTGGATCAGCTCGGCACGGGCCTCCGCCGCGCTCAGCCCGGCGGCGTGTTCCAAGGTCCGGCGTCGTTCCGCACCCAGCTCCTCGGTGCGGACCGCCAGTTCGGCCGCGGCCTGGGCCGCCTCGCGCTCACGCTCGTGCAGACGGCGCTGCTCGGCGTCGAGCCGGACCTCCCGCTCGGCGTTGCGCTGCTCCCTGCGCTCCAGCTCGGCGGCGCGTTCCCGTGCACCGCGCAGCAGTTGGCGTACCGCCAGAGTGGCGACCAGCACCAGGATCAACCCGAGCGACAGCGAGAGCAGCGGAACCGCGTCCGTGGTGCCCAATGCCAGATCCATCGGCCCTCCCCGTCCGGGCGCGGGAGCACGCCGCGATCACGGTGCGATCTCGGTGCGAGGTGAGCAGAGGCCCCTCATCGCTCATGGCGAGGCTAGGTGGGTGTTACGAAACGGTCAAGATGGCGACCATTCCGGACCTCGCCGGGCAAATGCTTCGCACCGTCACGACCGTTGGGGTATCGGGAAGTTGGGCCACCCACGGGCCGCTCACTCCATCGACTCCAGGTCGAAAGTCTCCGGACCGGACTGCTCCGGATCGAACGACTCCGCGTCGAGCGCCGAGCGGACCACGCGCAGGGCGAGGCCCTCCGGGTAGCCGCGTCGGGCCAGCATGCCTGCCAGGCGACGCAGCCGGACCTGGCGCTCCAGCCCGGCCGTGGAGCGAAGCTTGCGCTCCACCAGACGTCGGGCCGCCGCCTCCTCGTCCTCCGGTTCGACCTGGGCCACGGCGCGCTGCACCAGGTCGCCCGCCACACCCTTGGCCCGCAGTTCGCTGGCCAACGCCCGTCGAGCCAGGCCTCGATGGCGCTGCCGCTGCTCCACCCACGCCTCGGCATAGGCGGCGTCGTCGATCAGGCCGACCTGCTCCAGCCGGTCGAGGACCTCCTCGGCCACCTCGTCCGGGATCTCCTTACGCCGCAGGGCATCCGCCAACTGCCGCCGGGTGCGTGCGGACCCGGTGAGCTGCCGGAGGCAGATGTCCCGTGCCCGCGCGGCGGGATCGGTGACCTCCGCGCGCGACTCGTTCCCCTCGTCGTCCTCGCCGCGTTCGCGCCGCTTGCGCCCGCCACGCCTGCGCGTCCTGGCGGCGACCGCCGGTGTCGGCTCGGTGGCGAAGGGCGCAGGGCTCGGATCCGTCTCCGGACCCGCAAGGTTCTCCTGCTGCTCCTCCTCGCCACCGATGCCGTTGGCACACCAGTCGCGCGGCCCCCAGGCGCTGTCGCTGCTCACCGGGCTCAGGCCTTGGCCTCCACCGGGACGGCCTCCGCGGCGGGCTTCGCCGGGACGGCGTCGGCGGCAGCGGCCTTCGCCTTGGAGCCCCGGGCGGCCGGCGTCTTGGCGGCGGCCGGAGCGGCAGCCTCGGCCACGACGGGCGCGGCGGTCTCTGCGACGTCGAGCTTCGGGCCGATGCCCAGCTTCTCCTTGATCTTCTTCTCGACCTCGTCGGCGAGGTCCGGGTTGTCCCGCAGGAAGTTGCGGGCGTTCTCCTTGCCCTGGCCGAGCTGGTCGCCCTCGTAGGTGTACCAGGCGCCCGACTTGCGGATGAAGCCGTGCTCCACGCCCATGTCGATCAGGCTGCCCTCGCGGCTGATGCCCTGGCCGTAGATGATGTCGAACTCGGCCTGCTTGAACGGCGAGGCGACCTTGTTCTTGACGACCTTGACGCGGGTGCGGTTACCGACCGCCTCCGTGCCGTCCTTGAGGGTCTCGATCCGGCGGATGTCGAGACGGACCGAGGCGTAGAACTTCAGCGCGCGGCCACCGGTCGTGGTCTCCGGCGAGCCGAACATCACGCCGACCTTCTCACGGAGCTGGTTGATGAAGATCGCGGTGCACTTCGTCTGGTTGAGCGCACCGGTGATCTTGCGCAGCGCCTGGCTCATCAGTCGGGCCTGGAGGCCGACGTGCGAGTCACCCATCTCGCCCTCGATCTCGGCGCGCGGCACCAGGGCGGCCACGGAGTCGATGACGATGAGGTCGACGGCGCCGGAGCGGATCAGCATGTCCGTGATCTCCAGCGCCTGCTCACCCGTGTCGGGCTGGGAGACCAGCAGCGCGTCGGTGTCGACGCCGAGCTTCTTGGCGTACTCCGGGTCGAGCGCGTGCTCGGCGTCGACGAAGGCGACGATGCCGCCGGCCTTCTGCGCGTTGGCCACGGCGTGCAGGGTGAGCGTGGTCTTACCGCTGGACTCCGGGCCGTAGACCTCGACCACACGACCGCGCGGCAGACCGCCGACCCCGAGGGCGACGTCGAGCGCGATCGAACCTGTGGGGATCACCTCGATCGGAGCCCGCGCCTCGTCGCCGAGACGCATGACGGAGCCCTTGCCGAACTGTCGCTCGATCTGGGCGAGGGCTGTCTCGAGAGCCCGCTCGCGGTCGTTCGCTGCCATGGGTGCCACCTTGGGGGTCTGTGCTGAACGCTTCATCACCGAAGACGCTAGCGCGCACCACTGACAAACAGCCCTCCGTGAGCGCAGCCTGTGGATAACGTGCCGGATTCAGTATAGGGAACTATAGGGAACGTGCGTTCGATTCTTGCACTCCGCCACGCCGCCCGCCCCTGACCTGCTACTGTCCCCGCCGACTTCCTCGATGGTGTCTTCGGAGTTGTCCTCGGAGTTCTCCTCCGTGCTCTCTAGAACGACTGGTCGACGATTCGGTCACGCGACGCAGAAACCCGGCAGGGCCCTCGCCTCAGACCTCCTCGTCAGACCTCCTCGTCGGTCTCGTAGGGGAAGCGCGCCGACGGCGCCTCCTGCGCGAAGAAGGTCTTGGCGCGGACCATCGCCCGCTCGTCGTCCAGCACCTGCCCGGGACGGCTGCCGTTGCCGAGCAGGACGCCGCCGAAGCGCATGCCCATGTACGCCGCACTGTGGTTGAGGGACAGCACCAGCGGCTGGGCGACCTCCTCCTCGGCGTGGGCCAGCGCGGTCACGCCCCACAGCGTGCGACCGGCCATCCGGTCCTTGAAGCCGGGCTCCGGCGTACTCAACCACCGGGACCAGTAGTCGAGGTAGCGCTTGGCGTAGGCGGAGAGCGAGTACCAGTACAGCGGCGAGACGATCACCACGTCCGTCGCGGCCAGCGTCGCCTGCCGCAGCAGTTCCTCGTGCTCCTGCTCCGGCCAGCCCGCGTCGTCGTGCCGGGTGTCCCGGAAGTCCGGCAGGCGCAGCTCGGCGAGGTCCAGCCAACGCCGCTCGGTCCCGGCCGGCAGCTGCTCCGCCGCGCGGCGGGCGAGCAACTCGGTGTTGCCGTCCGGCCGGGCGCTGGCGAGAAGGAAGAGGAACGAACGGGACACGGACGACTCCGTCGGTCGGGGCGCGTCCCCGCCCGCCGCTGAGCGCAGGGCTGTCAGGGCGACGGTCGGGGGCGGCCGTGCGGATCGGCGATCGAGCGATGCGTGATCGCCTGCACCGACCGCAACCCCGGCTTCACGGCCCGATATTCCGCGGCGTCGCGGACTACTGCCGTGACGCGGGCACCCCCATCGACGCGCAGACGACCCGCCACACGTCCTTGGCCTCCCAGCCCGCGTCCAGCGCCTCGCGGACGGTCCGGCCACCGAGCCCGCTCATCACGTGGTCGGTCGCGAAGCTCTCCGCGTAGGCCTCACCGAAGTGGGCGTACATCCTCTTCCAGAACTCGGTCAGACGCATGTGCCCAGTATCCGTCACCGCCCGGGGGACGCCCGGGGCCCGCCCCGGGCGCGAGCGGGGCCCGCCCGGAAGGTCAGCCCGGCTCGGTCGGACGCAGTTCGTGCAGCGTGAACGCCGTCAGCATCACCGCGTAGCCGCGCGGCGAGGTGACGTCGACGCCGGTCAGCTCGCCGGCGCGGGCCAGTCGGTTGTCGACCGTGTTCGGATGCAGACCGAGCTCGCGGGCCGTGCCGCGCCGGTCCTGCTGCAGGTCGAGGTAGACCCGGAGCGTGTCGAGCAGCTCCGGACGGTCGGCCAAGGGGGCCAGCAGTCCGGCCAGCGCGGAGCTGCTCTCGTCGCCCCGGGACAGGTGGTACTCCAACAGGACGTCGTCGAGCCGGTAGTGACCGGGCTTCCGGCCGAGCGCCCGGACCAGGCGGAGCACCTCGACGGCGGTCCGCCCGGCCGCGGCGATCCGCGCCGGATCCTCGGCGACGGCAGCGGCCACCCACACGTCGGACCCGCAGGCCTCACCGATTCGCTCGCCCAACCCCTCGGGCACCCCTTCGGGCGGCGCGCCTGAAGCCTGCCCGCGCGGGACGAGTGCCCGGCCGCCCTCCGCCTCGACGACGGCCAACACCTCGGGCCCGAAGGCCCGTTCCAGCACGGTCTGGACACGCCGTGTCCACCGCCCCAGAGCGATCGGCCGCTCGGCCGAGGGCTCCCGGGACGGAGCTGTAGCGAAGGCCACCACCAGCGCTCCGCGTGCCAGCCCGTTCTCCTCGATCCGGCCGGGCAGCACCGGGAATCCGGCCAGCAGCGCACGGGCGAGGGTGCGACGCGCCTCCCGCCGCTCCGCCGTCAGCGCCGACTGCTCGTCCAGGTACGTCTCCGCGACCACGCCGATCAACCGGGACTGGGTGCTGAGGAGCAGGTCCGCGAGCTCCGCCAGGGCCGCCTCGTCCCCCGGCCCGGCCTCCTCGCGCAGTGCGGCGAAGAGCGCATGCTGGCTCACCAGGTGGATGCGGAGCAGCAGTTGGAGCGGCATCCCCTCCTCCGCGCGCTGGGCGGCGCGTTCCCGGAAGAGCCGGAACTCCTCCGGCAGCCCGGCCCGCCCCTCTCGGACGACGGTGAAGAAGAGCCGGAGGCCGTGCCGGACGGTGGCGGCCATCTCGGTGTGCTTCACGTCCTCCGGCAGGTCCCGGTACGCGGAGAGGACGGCGAAGTCCGCGCCGGTGATCCGGCGCGCGAGCTCGTTGACGCGCGGCTCACAACGCGCCGCGAGGGCACGGGCCCGTTCCGACAGGGCGGCAGCCGCGACGGCGTCCCGCTCCCGGTCGCGTTCCATCCGCACCTCCCGTCGCTGCTCGCCCCACACATGGGGCTGCGGCTGTGACGGATCACAGTATCCGTCGACTGCCGTTGTGACGCGCTCCGTTGTCCCAGGCCGTGGCCACGGCGCAGACTCCTGGATCACCGGCCCCGGCAATCACCGCCCTGGTCCCGTCGCTCTCCCGGAGGTTCGCCCGTGACCACTGTCTCCTCGGGCGGGGCGGGCAAGCCGACAGCCGCGCCGGGCACCGGCAGGGCGGGTGGCCCGGCGAGCTCGGGGGCGTGGCGGGCGACCTGGTTGCTGCTGGCCTTCATGCTGATCAACTTCGCGGACAAGACCGTGCTCGGTCTGGCCGCGACGCCGATGATGCACGACCTGCACATCACCCACGCCCAGTACGGACAGGCCGCGGCCGCGTTCTTCGCGCTGTTCAGCCTGGCGGCGCTGGGTGTCTCGGCGCTCACCCGACGGGTCAGCACGACCAGGCTGCTGCTGGTGATGGCGGTGCTGTGGTCGGCGGCGCAACTGCCCATGCTGGTCGGCGGCGCGGGCTTCGGCGTCCTGGTCGGCACCCGGGTCCTGCTCGGAGCCGCCGAAGGCCCCGCGTTCCCGGTGGCGACCCACAGCCTCTACACCTGGTTCGCCGACCGGGACCGCAGCCTGCCCACATCGGTGCTGGCGCTCGGTTCCGGGGCGGGTGTGGCGATCGCCGCGCCCGTGCTGACGGCCGTGATCACCCACGCCGGCTGGCGCTGGGGCTTCGGCGTGGTGGGCATCGCGGGCTTGCTCTGGGCGGCGCTCTGGTGCCGGTTCGGGCAGGAGGGCCCGGAACAGATCCGCGACACGGCGGTCGCCGAGACCCCGCAGATCTCTCCTGTTCCGCACGTCCGGCCCGCCCCGCACGCCCGGCCCGTCCCGCATGTCCCGCTGCGGCGGATCCTGCTGACCGGGACCTGGATCGCCTCCGCCCTGGCTGCCTTCGCCGCCTACTGGCAGACCACGTCGGCTCTGACCTGGGGCGCGGACTACCTGCGCACGGTGCTCGGCATGACAACCGATCAGGCTGGGCTGGTCACCATGGGCGCGGGACTCACCTCGACACTGGTCCTGCTGGTCTTCGGCGTCGCCGCGCAGCGCGCCCGGCGGGCGGGTGGCAGCATCGCACGGCTCGCCCCTTGGGCGGGCGGGGCGGCGGTGGTCGCGGGCCTCGCGCTGGCCGCCTTCGCCGTCGTCGGCTCGCATGCCGCGAAGGTGGCGCTGACGGTCGGGCCCTGCACGCTGTCGGTGGTGATCCTGGTGATCTCCCAGGCCGCCTGTGCCCGGATCGCCCCGGCCCAGCAGCGCGGCGTCGTGCTCGGAGCGCTGGCCTTCGTCTACTCGCTGGCAGGCGTGCTCGCGCCGCTGGTGGTGGGCCAGTTGACGACAGGGGTGCACCTGGTCTCCGGCTACCGCACCGGTTATCTGCTCACCGCGGCCATGGTCGCCGTGTCGGGCGTGCTGGTCGCCCTGCTGGTCCGCCCGGAGCGGGACGCCGCGCGTCTGGGCATCGGACCGCAGTAGCGCCGGCGCACCGCCGGGCGGGACTTCAGCCCAGCGCCCGGACCCCCGCGGTGACCAGGACCGCCGTGACCACCACGACCAGGAACGGCGCGCGTCGCCAGGCGGCGAAGCCGGCGGCGGCCAGACCTGCTGCCCGGGCGTCCACGGTCAGGCCGTGGCTGCCCTGGCTGAACGTCTGCAGCGCGGTGAGTGCGGCGAGCAGCGCGACCGGTGCGAGCGCGGCGAAACGCCGGACGGTCGGCCGGTCCAACAGGCCCGTGGGGACGGACAGTCCGAGCAGCTTGAGGCCGTAGCAGCCTGCGGCGGTCCCGAGCACCGCCCACCAGGTCGCGTTCATCGTCCCTCCTCCTTCTCGCTCTTCCCGCCGTTCACGTCCCGCCGTCGCCCGGCGCGTGCGCCCCGTGCCCAGGCGACCGCCGGGACCGCGGCCAGCGCCACCAGCACCGGAACTCCCGCAGGCAGCAGTGGAACCGCCGCCAGTGCCAGCACCGCGCCGAGCAGCCCGACCGCGCACTCCTCGCCGCCCTCGCGCAGCCGAGGGGCCAACAGCGCGAGGAAGACCGCAGGTCCGGCCACGTCCAATCCGTAGCGGGAGGTGTCGCCCAGCGCGTTCGCCCCCACGGCGCCCGCCAGGGTCGTGGCGTTCCAGACCAGGTAGAGGGTGACCCCGGTGACGGTGAAGCCGATCCGCGCCGAACGACGGTCCGGCTGGACGAGTGCGACGGCAGCGGTCTCGTCGATGACCGTCTGCGCGGCGAACGGGCGTGTCCAGCGCGGTAGTTCCAGTCGTGCGCCGAGCCGCAGCCCGTAGAAGGAGTTGCGCACGCCGAGGAAGAGCGCGCCCACCACGGCCGCGAGCGGCGCCGCCCCGGCCACCAGCGAGCCGACCAGGGCGAACTGCGACGCACCGGTGAAGACCAGCAGGCTCAGGGCGCAGGTCTGCCACACCGTCAGGTGCGCGGCCGTCCCGGTCACGCCGAAGGCCACGCCGGAGACGCCCACGGTCAGCCCGACCGCGAGCGAGTCCCGCACCACGGCCCGATCGGGACGCCCAGCGATCGATCGCTCAGATCGCTCAGATCCATCCGGTCGAACAGATCGATCCGTCGAGTGGTCGTTTTCTTCGTCCCCGGCGGGAGATCGTTCTCCGGAGCGTTCGTGCGGCGGGCTTGAAGCGGTCATACGGTCATGCTGACCGGATCAATCGATCGTTTCTTGTACGTTCTTGCGCGCCCGCGCGTAGGCGCCGGGCGGGACCCCGACGATCCGGCGGAAGTGCCGGGTCAGATGCGCCTGGTCGACGAAGCCGACCGTCACGGCCACCTCCGCGGGCGGTGTCCCCGCGCCCAGCAGGACCTGGGCCGTGCGGACCCGCTGCTGAGTGAGCCAGGCGTGCGGCGGCAGCCCGTACGCCTCGCGGAAGGCACGCAGCAGCGGGAACGGACGGGCGTCGACGGCCGCGGCCAGCTCCTCCAGCGTCGGCGGCGCGTCCAGCCGGGCCATCAGCAGGTCCCTGGCCGCGCTCGCCGTCCCCCTGCCGTCCACCGACCGCCCCGGGCCGAGCAGTTGGGACGAGTGCCGACGCACCGCGACGCCCAGGGCGAGCCGGAGGAAGGTGCTGGCCGCCAGCACCTGGTTCTGCTCGGCCGCCCGGTGCGTCTGCAGCACCAGCCGCGAGAGCTCGTCGTCGTGGACGACGGCGTTCCCGAACCCGGGCGCGCCGGGCAGCGCCCCGACCTCCTCCGCGACCTCCACGACCTGGTCGATGCCGGGGTAGAGCACGGAGTAGCTCCAGCCGTCCGGCACCCCGGCGTGCCCGGTGTGCACCCGGTCCGGCTCGACCAGCGCGACGCTCCCGGCCGGGACGACCTCCAGTTCGCCCCGGTAGTGGAAGGCCTCCACCCCCGAGGTGACCGACGCCAGCACGTAGCCGTCGTGGGTGTGCTTGCCGAAGCTGTGGCGGACGTAGTGGGCGCGCAGCAGGTCGACACCGGGCAGCGCGGGGTGCTGCCAGTAGTGTGCGATCTCCTTGGCCATGGCACCCCTGTTGCTGTCGCGTCCTGCCTCGACGGGCCCTCCGGCCAGTCTGGCACGGGAGAAGCACGAGGTCAGCGCCACGATCGCCACGTGAGACACCCACGGCTGTTCCCCGGCAGACCCGGTCAGCGCGAAGGGTCAGCGCACGTCGGCCAGGCCGTAGCCGTAGTAGGGCCCACCGGGGCAGCTCTTGGTACCCGGCTGCCGGGACGCGCAGCCCAGAGGCATGGTCTGCTGCTCCAGCAGGCGGCCCAACGCCGCACCACGCACGTCCGGATGGCGGGCGGCCTCCACCGCCGCGACGCCGCTGACGCTCGCCGCCGCCATCGAGGTCCCGGCCAGCGCCGCGTACCGGCCGCCGGGCCAGTCGGAGACCACCGCCTGCGGGATCCCGCCGTCCGGGTCGCCACCCGGAGCGGCCAACGCCACCTGCCCGGCACCCCAGTTGGAGTACCCGGCGAGGCTGCCGTCCTGCACCAGCGCGGTGACGTCGAGGACACCCGGCAGTCCTCCGGGAAGCCGGATGCACTCGGCGCCGAGATGCCGCACCGGAGGCGTCTCGCTGTCGACATGGTCGTTCGGGCTGCGGTCGTCGATCCGCGGGCCGGCCAGGTCCTGGGCGTCGTTGCCCGCCGAGGCGACGACCAGCGCGCCCTTGTCCTGGGCGTAGCGGACGGCCCGGCCGACCGCCGCGGTGATCGCCGCCTGGTCGGGGTTCTCGGGGCAGTTGTACTTCCACGGGTCGGCGAAGTAGCTGTCGTTGATCACGGCCGCGCCGTGATCGGCTGCCCAGAGGAAGCCGCAGACCAGGTTCTCACCGTAGTACTGACCGGCGTCGCCGAGCAGACGGACTGCGGCTATCCGCGCACCGGGCGCGATGCCGACGGCCCCGTCGCCGGGCCGGTCGGCGGCGATCATCCCGCTGACATGGGTGCCGTGGCCGCTCTCGCCCAGCTCCGGGTCCGGCCGCCAGGCGCCCGGACGGGTGTCGGGGGTGCCGGTCGCGCAGGACACCGACCGGCTGGGGTCGACGGAGCTCCGCAGGTCAGGGTGCGTGTCGTCGACGCCCGAGTCGAGGACGGCGACGACGACATGGCGCAGCGCGGTGGAGTCGGAGGCGGGCAGCGGGCTGCTCTCCCCGACCATGTTCTGGAACCACTGCAGCTGCCCGTGCGGGTCGGGAGCCATCGGGATGTCGTCCGCGTGCGCGACCGTCGCCGAGTCCCCCGCCACCACCGGTCCCGACGCGGACGAGGCCCGCGATGATCCCGTCCCGGCGGAGGCACCCCGTTCGGACGGCCCGGGTCGCCCGGACGGAGCTGACGACGCGGAGGACGCGGAGAACGCCTTCAGCGCAGCCGCGCCCGTCGCGGAACCGGTGACGAGCGGGCTGGTCACCGGGGCGGTCCGGCTGGCCCCGGCAGCGGCGATCCCGGGCTGCGCCCGCACCTCGGCCCCGAAGTCCGCGTCGGCGGCGTAGGCGAGGACGACCCCGATCTGCGGGTACTCCTGGCCGACAACACCCTGCTCGGCCCGGATCGCGTGGTCCGCGACGGCCACACCGGCGGCGTCCGCCCGGTCCGCGACGACGAGGTAGGCGAGGTAGAGACGACCGGCCCCGCCGACGTACGGAACAGCGCCGCCGAGCAGGCAGGTCACCAGCGCGAGCACCACCGCGCAGCGCGTCGTCGCCGACCGTAGGCCTTTCGCGACACGCGCCACCGGGCCTCCACGGTTCGGGTCCGGCGCGCAACGGGGACGCCCCGGGCGGGGATATTCATACGATATGGATCACTTTTGAACGATGCCTCCGGATGTGCTCCATGCGGGGCAGCACGGGCGCGGAGCGAGTACCGGGCACGCGCGCGGCCGGTTTGTCAGTCCGGCACGGCACGATGGGCGCATGGCACGCGCGCACCGCACCGAATCCGCCCTGGCGAACTTCGCCGCGCCCACCCGGGCCTGGTTCGAGGGCGCTTTCCCCGCGCCCACCGCCGCGCAGGAGGGCGCCTGGCGGGCGATCGGCGCCGAGAGCGACGTGCTGGTGGTGGCGCCGACGGGTTCGGGCAAGACGCTCGCCGCCTTCCTCTCCGCGCTGGACGGGCTGGCGTCCGCGCCTCCGCCCGCGGATGCCAAGCGCCGCTGCCGGGTGCTCTACGTCTCACCGCTCAAGGCCCTGGCCGTCGACGTCGAGCGGAACCTGCGCGCGCCGCTGACCGGGCTGCGCCAGGAGGCCACCCGGCTCGGACTGCCCGAGCCGGAGATCGAGGTCGCCATCCGCTCCGGCGACACACCCGCGGCCGACCGGCGGCGCTTCGCCACGCATCCGCCGGACATCCTGATCACCACGCCCGAGTCGCTCTTCCTGCTGCTCACCTCCGCCTCCCGGGAGGCGCTGAAGGGTGTGGAGACGGTGATCCTCGACGAGGTCCACGCGGTCGCCGGGACGAAGCGCGGCGCCCACCTCGCCCTCACCCTGGAGCGGCTGGACCAGCTGCTGCCCGCCCCCGCGCGCCGGATCGGGCTCTCCGCCACGGTCCGGCCGGCGGAGGAGGTGGCCCGGTTCCTCAGTCCCGGCCGCAAGGTGACGATCGTCCAGCCGCCGTCCGAGAAGGCCTTCGACCTCACCGTCGTCGTCCCCGTCGAGGACCTGGGCGAGCTCAGCGGCGGACGTGGCCCGGCCACCGCCCCCGGCGTCACCGAGGAGGGCCCCGAGCGCGCCGCGTCGATCTGGCCGCATGTCGAGGAGCGGATCACCGACCTGGTCCAGGACCACCGCTCCACCATCGTCTTCGCCAACTCACGCCGCCTGGCCGAGCGGCTCTGCAACCGGCTGAACGAGATCGCGGTCGAGCGCGCCACCGGCCAGGCCCTGCCCGCCGACCACGCCCCGGCCGTGACGATGGCCCAGGCGGGCGCCAACAAGGCCGCGCCGCCTGTCCTGGCGCGTGCCCACCACGGCTCGGTCTCCAAGGAGCAGCGCGCCGAGGTCGAGGAGCAGCTGAAATCCGGCCGTCTCCCGGCCGTCGTCGCCACCTCCAGCCTGGAGCTGGGCATCGACATGGGCGCGGTCGACCTGGTCGTGCAGGTCGAGTCGCCGCCCTCGGTCGCCTCCGGGCTCCAGCGCGTCGGCCGCGCGGGCCACCAGGTCGGCGCGGTCTCGACGGGCGTGGTCTTCCCCAAGTACCGGGGGGACCTGGTCCAGTCCGCCGTCGTCACCGAACGCATGCGCGGGGGAAAGATCGAGGCGCTGCGCGTCCCCCGCAACCCGCTCGACGTCCTCGCCCAGCAGCTCGTGGCGATCACCGCCATGGACGAGTGGGACGTCGACGAGCTGTTCGCCCTGGTCCAGCGGGCCGCGCCGTTCGCCTCGCTGCCGCGCTCCGCCTACGAGGGCGTGCTCGACATGCTCGCCGGGCGCTACCCCTCCGACGCCTTCGCCGAGCTGCGTCCCCGCATCGTCTGGGACCGCGTCACAGGGACGGTCACCGGCCGCCCCGGCGCGCAGCGCCTCGCGGTCACCTCCGGCGGCACGATCCCGGACCGCGGCCTCTTCGGCGTCTTCCTGGCCGGATCGGACCCCAAGAAGGGCGGCGGCCGGGTCGGGGAGCTGGACGAGGAGATGGTCTACGAGTCGCGGGTCGGCGACGTCTTCACGCTGGGCACCAGCTCGTGGCGGATCGAGGACATCACCCACGACAAAGTGCTCGTCTCCCCCGCGCCCGGCGTGCCGGGCAAGCTCCCCTTCTGGCACGGCGACGCGCTCGGCCGCCCGCTGGAGCTCGGCCGCGCCGTCGGCGCCTTCCTGCGCGAGATCGGCGCACTGCCGCCGGAGAAGGCCACCGCCCGGCTGGCCGAGGCCGGCCTGGACGCGTGGGCGGCGGGCAACCTGCTCTCCTACCTCGCCGAACAGCGCCAGGCCACCGGCCATCTCCCCGACGACCGGACCATCGTCGTCGAACGCTTCCGCGACGAGCTGGGCGACTGGCGGATCGCCGTCCACTCCCCCTTCGGCGCGCAGGTCCACGCCCCCTGGGCGCTGGCGCTGGGCCAGCGGCTGGCGGAGCGTCACGGCCTCGACGCGCAGGTGATGCACGCCGACGACGGCATCGTGCTCCGGCTGCCCGACGCCGACCTGCTGGACTTCCCCGATCCGGACGCCCCGGCCAAGGTCGCCGGGCCAGGCGCGGACGAGGCCCCGATCGGCGCGGACGCCGTCGTCTTCGACCCGACCACAGTCGAGCAGACCGTCACCGACCAGGTCGGCGGCTCCGCCCTGTTCGCCGCCCGCTTCCGCGAGTGCGCGGCCCGCGCGCTGCTGCTGCCGCGCCGCAATCCAGGCCGCCGCACACCGCTCTGGCAGCAGCGCCAGCGGGCCGCGCAACTGCTCTCGGTGGCCTCCGAGTTCGGCTCGTTCCCGATCGTGCTGGAGGCCGTCCGCGAGTGCCTCCAGGACGTCTTCGACGTGCCCGGCCTGGTCGAGCTGATGCGCGATGTGGAGAACCGCAAGGTCCGGATCGTCGAGGTGACCACCCCGGAGCCGTCGCCGTTCGCCCGCTCGCTGCTCTTCGGCTACGTCGCCCAGTTCCTCTACGAGGGCGACTCGCCGCTGGCCGAGCGCCGCGCCTCCGCGCTGGCGCTGGATTCGCGGCTGCTGGCCGAGCTGCTGGGCCAGGCCGAGCTGCGCGAGCTGCTGGACGAGTCGGTCCTCGCCGAGCTGGAGGCCGAGCTCCAGCGGCTGACGCCCGAGCGCCGGATCAAGGACGTCGAGGGCGTCGCCGACGCCCTGCGCCTGCTCGGGCCGCTCACCGATGTCGAGTTGGAGCTGCGTGGCGCGGAACGCCCCTGGGTCCGCGAACTGCAGGCCGCTCGGCGGGTGATCGAGGTGCGGATCGCGGGCGAGCAGCGCTGGGCCGCCATCGAGGACGCGGGCCGTCTGCGCGACGCGCTCGGCACCCCCCTGCCGGTCGGCGTCCCCGAGGCGTTCACCGAGCCGGTCAAGGACCCCCTGGCCGACCTGTTGGCCCGGCACGCGCGTACCCACGGCCCGTTCACCGCGGCCGACGCGGCGACCCGGCTCGGCCTGGGCCCGGCCGTCGTGGTCGGCACGCTGCAGCGGCTGGCCGCGACGGGCCGCGTGGTCCAGGGCGAGTTCCGCCCCGGCGGCTCCGGCACCGAGTGGTGCGACGCCGAAGTCCTGCGCCGCCTGCGCCGCCGCTCGCTCGCCGCGCTCCGGCACGAGGTCGAGCCGGTCCCGCCGCGCGCCCTGGCCACCTTCCTGCCGCAATGGCAGCACGTCGGCGGCGGCAACCGGCTGCGCGGCGTCGACGGCCTGCTGCGCGCCGTCGAGCAGCTCCAGGGCGCGCCGGTCCCGGCGTCAGCGCTGGAGCGGTTGGTGCTGCCCTCCCGGGTGGCCGACTACAGCCCGGCCATGCTGGACGAGCTGACCTCCCAGGGTGAGGTGTTCTGGGCCGGCGCGGGGGCGCTGCCCGGCAAGGACGGCTGGATCGCCCTCCATCCGGCGGACGCGGCCCCGCTGCTGCTCCCCGAGCCGCTGCCGCTGGAGCTGACGCCGCTGCACTACGCGGTGCTGGCCGCGTTGGCGCCGGGGTACGGGATGTTCTTCAAGCAGCTCGCGGAGGAGGTCGACCGCCAGCTCCCGGGCACGGACACGCCGCCGGGCGAGCTGGCCACGGCGCTGTGGGAGCTCGCTTGGTCCGGGCGGGTCACCAATGACACGCTCGCTCCGCTGCGCGCGCTGCTCGGCTCCGGCCGCACGCCGGGCGCGACGGCCCACCGCGCGCCCCGCGCCACGCCACGCGCCCGCTACGGGGGCTCGCGCCCCCTCCCGCGCGTCCCGTCGCTCCCGACGACGGCAGGCCGCTGGTCGGTGCTGCCCGCGCCGCTGCCCGATCCCACCCAGCGCGCCCACGCGCTCGCGCAGACCCTGCTCGACCGGCACGGCGTCGTGACGCGCGGCGCGGTGCAGTCCGAGCGGGTCCAGGGCGGCTTCGCCGGGATCTACCGGGTCCTGTCCGCCTTCGAGGACACCGGCCGCACACGCCGCGGCTACGTCGTCGACGGCCTGGGCGCGGCCCAGTTCGCCGGAGACGGCGCAATCGACCGCCTGCGCGCGGTCAACACCGCACTGGAACGCCGAGCCGAGGCCGCTTCGGACGAGCGGCCCGAGACGGTCGTCCTCGCCGCCGCCGACCCCGCCAACGCGTACGGCGCGGCGCTGTCCTGGCCGGACCCACCGGGCGGCGCGGCCTCCTCCCACAAGCCCGGCCGCAAGGCGGGCGCGCTGGTCGCCCTCGTCGACGGCGAGCTCGTCGCCTACGTCGAACGCGGCGGCAAGTCGCTCCTCTCCTGGGCGCAGGGCCCTGAGCAACTGCGGCACGCGGCGGAGGCACTGGCCCGCGCGGTGCGGGAGGGCGCGCTCCGCGACCTGACCGTGGAACGGATCAACGGCGAGCCCGCGCTGACGTCCGCGCTGAGCCGCACCCTGGAGGACGCGGGTTTCGTCCCGACGCCCAGGGGACTTCGCCTGAGAGGGTGAACCTCACACGGACGAGGGAGTCTGCATCCGCTCGTCAGTGGTCACTCGCGCCCACGCTGGGGGTCCCCCCGCCGAAGGCAGGGGGAGGAGCCGCACATCAGCGGAGCCCCGCTCCCCCAGGCGGTGCAACCACTTGCGGGGTGGAACGTCGCCGGATCCCGCAGAACCTCCGCGCCTGCACCGGCAGAAGGCTCAGGTTCCACCCCCCGGCGAACATCAGCCCCACACCGGCTGTCACGTGCCCGCTCAACAGGAACGCCCACGCCGCCGCGCTGAAGACAGCGCACAACCCCCACACCAGCGGGCTCCGCCGGGGTATCGACACCATCGACAAACCCTCCCCAACGGGACAGGCAGGACAGGCCAGGACAGAAACCTCATCGTATCCGCGAGGAGCGCAAACGGCCCCTCCCCGGGGCGGCCGTCGTTCGACGGTCGGCCCGGGGAGGGGCCGTCAAAACCCAGCGGCAGCGTTACGCCGCGACCACGTCCATAGCGCTCGCCTTCGGCACCAACGACGGAACACGTTCCGAAGGCACCTGCACCGGCTCCAGCAGGGCGGGACGAACCGCCTCACCGGAGGCCAGCTCGGCGAGCGACAGCTCGTCGCTCACCTCGCGCATGACCTCGGACATTCGCACGTCGAGGGCATCGCAGATCGCAGAGAGCAGCTCGGACGAGGCCTCCTTCTGCCCTCGCTCGACCTCGGAGAGGTAACCGAGCGAGACCCGCGCGGCAGCGGACACCTCGCGCAGGGTTCGGCCCTGGCGCTGGCGCTGCCGACGCAGCACGTCACCCAACAGACGACGGAGCAGGATCATCGGTTGCTCCCTCCTTGGACCGCGGCTAGAGACCTCACAGCCCCACCGTACCGCCTGCCCCGCATCGCGTGCGGGGAGCCTGGTCGTGTTCACTCTGGGCTGCATCCATGGCCCCTCCCCTGTTGTTCGCGGTATGGTCCGCGAATCTTTCCGGCCCATTGCTTGTGTTCTTCCCGGTAGGAGCCCCGTTCCTAACCCACCGGATTGCCCTGGAGCGCCCGCGTCAGCAAGTCCAACGCGGCCGCCACCGCCTTGCGACGGATTGTGGCACGATCCCCTGACAGTCGTAGCGAAGAGACAGATTCTCCACACGTCCGGGAGATCGCCACGTATACGGTGCCGACCGGATGCCCGTCCTGGGGCTCAGGACCGGCCACGCCGGTGGTCGCCAGACCGAAGTCCGCTCCCATCAGCGTCCGTACGCCGGCGGCCATCTGGGCCGCGACGTCCGGGTCCACCGCGCCGCGAGCGGCCAGCAGGTCCGCGTCGACGCCCAGGACCGAGCCCTTGAGCTCGGTCGCATAGGCGGTGACCGAACCGCGGAACGCCTTCGACGCTCCCGGAACCGCGACGAACTCCGCCGCCAGCAGACCGCCCGTCAGCGACTCGGCGACGGCGACCGTGGCGCCCGCGCTCACCAGCGCCGAAAGGACTGCCTGCGCGTCGGGGGTCACGACCCCGTTACCTGTCCAGCACGCGTCGCGAGCCCCGCCCGGCGCAGCACGACAGCCTGGCGGATGTAGTCGAGCCCACTGCCCACCGTGAGCAGCACGGCCACGCCCATCAGCCACCAGCGCGCAGACGCCAACGGCCCCGTGAGTACCAACACGTACATGCCCACGGCGATTCCCTGAGTCAGCGTCTTGAGCTTCCCGCCGCGGCTGGCGGGGATCACGCCGAAGCGGATCACCCAGAAGCGCATCAGAGTGATCCCGACCTCACGGACCAGGATCACGATCGTCACCCACCAGGGCAGGTCACCCAGCGCGGAGAGGCCGATCAGCGCGGTGCCCATGATCGCCTTGTCGGCGATCGGATCGGCGATCTTGCCGAAGTCGGTGACCAGGTTGTTCCGCCGGGCGATCTCACCGTCGAACAGGTCGGTGATCATCGCGATGGCGAACGCCGCCCAGGCGAAGGCCCGCCACTTCGGATCGTGCCCGCCGTCCGCGAACAGCAGCGCGGCGAAGATCGGAACGATCAGCAACCGGAGCATCGTCAGCAGGTTGGCCAGATTCCACAGCCCGGGACCGGAGGGCAGGTCGTCGGCCGGAGCCGCCATCGGGGCGCCCGTTCTCGCCGCCCCGCCCCCCGCAGCCTGTGTCACGCCGACACCTCGGCGTAGAGGTCGACGCCCTCGCTGGCGGTGACCTCGGCCTCGACCAGGTCGCCCACCGCGAGGCCGGCGACGGCGCCCATCAGGATGGTGATGCCGTCGGTCTCGGGCGCCTGGTGCAGCGCCCGGCCGATCACGCCGTCCTCCTCGTCCACGGCCTCGACCAGGACGGAGACCGTGTTGCCGATCCGCTCCTCGGCGCGCTGCGCGGTCAGCTCCTCGGCCAGTCGGCTGAAGCGGGCCAGCCGCTCGGCGACGACGTCCTCGGGCAGCTTGCCGTCGTAGCCCGCCGCCTCGGTGCCCTCCTCGTCCGAGTACCCGAAGACACCGATCGCGTCGAGGCGGGCGTTGGTGAGGAAGCGTTCCAGCTCCGCCAGGTCGTCCTCGGTCTCGCCGGGGAAGCCGACGATGAAGTTGGAGCGCGCTCCGGCCTCCGGGGCCTTGGCGCGGATCTGGTCCAGCAGCTCCAGGAACCGGTCGGTGTCGCCGAAGCGGCGCATCCGGCGCAGCACGTTCGGCGCGGAGTGCTGGAACGACAGGTCGAAGTAGGGCGCGACCTTGGGCGTCGAGGTGAGCACGTCCACCAGCCCCGGCCGCATCTCGGCGGGCTGCAGGTAGCTGACCCGCACCCGCTCGACGCCCGGGACGGCGGCCAGCTCCGGCAGCAGCGTCTCCAGCAGGCGGATGTCGCCGAGGTCCTTACCGTACGAGGTGTTGTTCTCGCTGACCAGCATGACCTCGCGGACGCCCTGCTCGGCCAGCCAGCGGGTCTCGTTGAGCACGTCCGAGGGCCGCCGGGAGAGGAAGCTGCCGCGGAAGGCCGGGATCGCGCAGAAGCTGCAGCGCCGGTCGCAGCCGGACGCCAGCTTGACGGACGCGACCGGGTTGTCGTCCAGCCGCTTGCGCAGCGTCCGCGGGCCGGACGCGGGCGCGAGACCCTCCGGGAGGTCCTCGATCGGGGCCGCGGCCTCGGCGTCACCATCGGCGTGCTCGGCGCCGTGGCCGGGGATCGCGACGGTCTCGGCCGCGGCCTGCCGCTCGACCGGGCTCAGCGGGAGCAGCTTGCGGCGGTCCCGCGGCACGTGCGAGACGTGCGTCCCGCCCGAGAGGATGGTCTGCAGCCGCTCGGTGATGTCGGCGTAGTCGTCGAAGCCGAGCACGGCGTCGGCCTCCGGCAGGGCGTCGGCGAGCTCCTTGCCGTAGCGCTCGGCCATGCAGCCGACGGCGACGACGGCCTGGGTGCGGCCGTGTCCCTTGAGGTCGTTGGCCTCCAGCAGGGCGTCGACGGAGTCCTTCTTGGCGGCGTCGACGAAGCCGCAGGTGTTGACGACGGCGACGTCCGCGTCGGCGGCGTCGGCGACGAGCTCCCAGCCGTCGGCTTCCAGCCGCCCGGCGAGTTCCTCGGAATCGACCTCGTTGCGGGCGCATCCAAGGGTGACAAGGGCGACTGTGCGGCGTTCGGGCATGTCGCCAAGGTTACCGAGGTTTTCCGACGTCCCGAGCATTGGGCAGGCGAACAACCCGGCAAGCGCTCAGGGGCACGGGGAACTGAGCGAGCAACCACCCTGTGCGGACGGCCCTGAACATCGAGGGCTCTACCCGCGTGGGTGGCTTCTCGCGCAGTTCCCCGCGCCCCTCAGCAAAGTGCAACCACCTGCGGCAGCACACACCCACCTTGGTCGCGCCCACGCGGCGTAGCCGCAGATCAGCAGAGCCCCGCGCCCCTGGGTGGTGCAACCACCTCGTCTGCAAAAAGATGAGATGTCAGCCCGCGACCGGGTCGCCCGGGGTGTAGGTGACGTTGACCACCTGGCCGGTCTGGCCGGCCATGCCGAGGTCCTTGCCGTTGGCCCAGACATGGACCGCGCCCGCGTTACCGAGCACCAGCTTCAGCTGCTTCGCGTCCGTGAAGGTCTGGGTCTGGCCCTGGGTGAGGTCGCCCTGGAAGAGGGACTTGCCCGAGGCGTCCTTCACCAGCAGCCAGCTGTCCGCGTTCTGGGCGACCAGCTTGACCGTGACCTTGCCCGCCGGGGCCGCCGCGATCGCGCTCGGCTTGACCTGGGTCACCGGCGGCAGGCTGGGGTGCAGGACCGGGCCGATCGACGGCGAGGCCGTCGTGGCCGGGGTGGCGGCCTGGGCCACCGGCGCCTTCGGGCCGCTGCTCGCCAGGTTGAAGCCGATCACAGCGATGACGACGACGATCGCGGCGACCATCGCCGCCGTCCAGTTCGGGCGGCGCCGATCGGTCGAGATCCTGCGGTCACCGGACGTCTCGAAGAGCGGGACCTTGGCGTCGGCCGGGTTGCCGCCGTGCGCGGCGTCGTAGCGACGGACCAGCTCGTCGCCGTCGACGCCGACCGCCTGGGCGATGGCGCGGATGTGACCACGGGCGTAGAAGTCGCCGCCGCACCGGACGAAGTCGTCGTCCTCGATCGCGTGCACGATCGGGACCCGGACCCGGGTCCGCGCGCTGACCTCGTCGACGGTGAGCTCGGCGGCGGTACGCGCCGAGCCGAGCACCTGTCCGATGGTGGGCTGGTAGGCGCCCGGCAGGACCGGCGCCTCCGGCGCCTCGGCCGGATCGAAGACGGACGGCGGCTTCGGGAAGCTCGGCGCCTTGGGCATGCCGGGCACGCTCGGCTCAGCCGGCACGCTCGACACCGCGGGCGCAGCCGCGGTCTCCGCAGAGTCCGTGGAGTCCGCGGCAGGCACAGTGGGCTCGTTCGGCTCGGTCGATCCGGAGGAGGTCGTGCCGGTCGTCACAAGGGGCGCCTTTCGAACGTGGGCGGCCAGGCTTCCCCGGGGGCCGCACCCCCGGGAACGCCGTTGAAACACCAGTCTAGGGGGCGGGTCTGAGCCTCGCTCAACCGGGATTCGGCCGAAAGAGAAGCTCTGCATCCGGATCGTTACCCAGTCCGTCCGCGGCGCGAACCGTCCCCGACCCGCAGGGGGACCCGCCGGTCCAACGGAGGGATATGACGGTGCGTCGGAAGCAGTCACGCATCCCGGCGCCCGTCGGTTCCCCCACAGCGACAACGTCTGCGCGGGACTTCCGGATACGCGTTCGCCCGGTCATTCCCCCCGGAGGGTGAGGAGTACTCCGTCCAGCTCGTCCGGCTGGACGAGAACGTCCCTGGCTTTCGAACCCTCGCTCGGTCCGACGATGCCGCGCGACTCCATCAGGTCCATCAGCCGGCCCGCCTTGGCGAAGCCGACGCGGAGCTTGCGCTGCAGCATCGAGGTCGAGCCGAACTGGGTGGAGACGACCAGCTCGGCGGCCTGGACCAGCAGGTCCATGTCGTCGCCGATCTCCTCGTCGATCTCCTTCTTCGGGCCCGCACCGACCGTGACGTCGCTGCGGTACTCCGGCTGGAGCTGCGCCTTGCAGTGCTCGACGACGGCGGCGATCTCCTCCTCCGTGACGAAGGCGCCCTGCATGCGCATGGGCTTGCCCGCGCCCATCGGCAGGAAGAGCGCGTCGCCCTTGCCGATCAGCTTCTCCGCGCCGGGCTGGTCCAGGATGACCCGGCTGTCGGCGAGCGAGGAGGTGGCGAAGGCGAGCCGGGACGGCACGTTGGCCTTGATCAGACCGGTGACCACGTCCACCGACGGACGCTGCGTCGCCAGCACGAGGTGGATGCCCGCGGCGCGCGCCAGCTGGGTGATGCGGACGATCGAGTCCTCGACGTCGCGCGGCGCGACCATCATCAGGTCGGCCAGCTCGTCGACGATCACCAGCAGGTACGGGTAGGGCGTCAGCACGCGCTCGCTGCCGGGCGGCGGCTGGGCCTTGCCGGACCGGACCGCGCGGTTGAAGTCGTCGACGTGGCGGAAACCGAACGCGGCGAGGTCGTCGTAGCGCAGGTCCATCTCGCGGACCACCCACTGCAGCGCCTCGGCGGCCTTCTTCGGGTTGGTGATGATCGGCGTGATCAGGTGCGGGACGCCCTCGTAGGCGGTCAGCTCGACGCGCTTGGGATCGACCAGGACCAGCCGCACGTCGTCCGGGGTGGCCCGCATCAGCACCGAGGTGATCAGGCAGTTGATGCAGGACGACTTACCGGCGCCGGTGGCGCCGGCGACGAGGATGTGCGGCATCTTGGTGAGGTTGGCCATCACCGTCTGGCCCTCGACGTCCTTGCCCATGCCGACCTGCATCGGGTGCGGGTCGGCGGCGGCCACCTGCGAGCGCAGCAGGTCGCCGAGGTTGACCATCTCGCGGTCGGTGTTGGGGATCTCGATACCGACCGCCGACTTGCCGGGGATCGGGCTGATGATCCGGACGTCCGGGCTGGCGACGGCGTAGGCGATGTTCTTGGCCAGCGCGGTGATCCGCTCGACCTTGACCGCCGGACCGAGCTCGACCTCGTAGCGGGTCACCGTCGGGCCGCGGGTGAAGCCGGTGACGGCGGCGTCGACCTTGAACTCGGCGAAGACGCCCATCAGCGAGGCGACCACGTCGTCGTTGGCCTTGCTGCGGGACTTGCCAGGGCCGCCGCGGGTGAGGATGTCCAGGGAGGGCAGGCGGTAGCTGTCGCTCTCCGGCAGCTTCAGCTGCTCGGAGCGGAGCAGGGTGCTGCCGTCGGTCTCCACGCCTGCGGCCGAGTCCTCCTTGCGCGCGCCCGGGAGCGGGACCTCGGGGGCGTCGGTCGGCATCGGCGGAATCGGCTGCGACGGGTGCAGGCCGTCCGTGAGGTGCTTCTCCATGTCGACCCGGCCGGCGCCGTTCGGCCCGTCACCATGTCCGTCGCCGTTTACGTCGTCGTACGGGTCGTCACCGAGCGGCGGCACGTCGCTGGGCGGCGTGCGGTCCTTGACCCGGCCCAGGACGTCCGCGAGCGCGGGCGAGGGCTGCACGCCGTTCAGCACCGCGCCGTCGAGTTCGGCGGCGGCAGCGGCGGCCACGCCGATGGTGTCGAACGGGTCCGGCTGCTCCTGGTCCGCGCCGGCCCCCACCCGGCGGCGCGGACGCCTGCGACGCGGGGCGACCGCCCCCTCGCGCTCCAGCTGGTTGCGCTTGGCCAGCAGCACGGCCCGCTCCTCGGGCGTGCCGGGGCCGCCCTCGAAGTCGTCGATGGACGCGTGCTCGCCGGTCTCCTCGCCGTCCTCGCCGAAGCCGAGGCCGTCCAGACCGGCGAACTCGTCGAAGTCACCGCCCTCGTCGGGCAGGTCCGCGGGCTCGACCAGCGCGAGGCGCTCGCCCAGGAACCGGAGCCGCTGCGGGATCTGGTTGACCGGCGTGGCGGTGACCACCAGCAGGCCGAAGAACGAGACCAGCACCAGGAAAGGCACCGCCAGCGCCGGTCCGGCCGCGGACATCAGCCAGCGCGAGGCGGCCAGTCCGATCAGCCCGCCCGCGTTGCGGATCTGGCCGGCCCCGGCCTGGAGCCCGGGCGCGCCGCAGCTGATGTGGATCAGGCCCAGCACGCCGATGGTCAGCGCGGTCAGGCCGATGACGATCCGTCCGTTGGCCTCGGGCCGCTCGGGGTGGCGCATCAGCCGCACCGCGATGCCGAAGAGCAGCACCGGGAGTATCACGGTGAGCTGCCCGAAGGCGCCCTTGACCACGTCGGTCACGCTGACGCCCAGCCAGCCCTGCGGGTCCGACCAGGACCCGGCCGCGATCAGCAGCGCCAGCGCGATCAACAGCAGCGCCAGGCCGTCCTTGCGGTGGGCGGGATGGAGGTTCTTCGCGCCGTTGCCGAAGCCGCGCGCGACGGAGCCGACGCCATTGGCGACGCCCAGCCAACTGCCGCGCACCGCGCGGTAGGCGAGCGGCCTGGGCGGCGTGACCTTGGCTGCGGGTGCGGCAACGGCCTTCTTGGCCGGGGCAGCCTTCTTGGCGGGCGCCGACTTCTTGGCCGGAGCCTTCTTCGCTGCGGGCTTCTTGGCCGCGGGCTTCTTGGCAGCCGTGGCCTTCTTCGCCGTCCCCGCGCCTCGGGTCTGCGAACCGCTTCCGGACGTGCGTGTGGCCATGGCGTTCAGATTACTAGCGTGGGCAGGGGTGCAACACGCGTCGAGAGGGGTTGCCGGGGGTGTGTCGCGCAAGAAGTGCCGCTGGGGCGCCCGTCAAGCGCGACACGCCGTCAGGCGGCGTGCGGTCAGCCCTCGTTCGGGACGGCCGCGGGGCCCGACTCCGGGTCCAGGGCGTCGAGGGCGCGGCGCAGGCCGGCCAGGCGGCGCTCCAGGTGGGTCGCCGTGGCGAGGGCGGCGGGCTCGGCGGCGTCCGAGTCGGCGAGCTGCTTGGTGAGCGCCTCGGCCTGCTCCTCGACCGCCGCCAGCCGCGCGGAGAGCTCGGCCAGCAGCGGCGCGCCGGGGCCCTGCCCGGACTCCAGCTGCAGCCTCAGCAGCGCGGCCTGCTCCTTGAGCTGGCAGTTCTTCATGTAGAGCTCGACGAAGACGGAGACCTTCGCGCGCAGCACCCACGGGTCGAACGGCTTGGAGATGTAGTCCACCGCCCCTGCCGCGTAGCCGCGGAAGGTGTGGTGCGGGCCGTGGTTGATCGCCGTCAGGAAGATGATCGGGATGTCCCGGGTGCGCTCGCGGCGCTTGATGTGGGCGGCGGTCTCGAAGCCGTCCATGCCCGGCATCTGCACGTCGAGGAGGATGACCGCGAAGTCGTCGTTGAGCAGCGCCTTGAGCGCCTCCTCGCCGGAGCTGGCGCGCACCAGCGTCTGGTCCAGCGCGGAGAGGATCGCCTCGAGGGCGAGCAGGTTCTCCGGCCGGTCGTCGACAAGGAGGATCTTGGCCTTCTGCACCATGGCCTGCCCTCCTCGCCCGGCCCCCGCCGCGGGCGCGACGACTGTCGTCGCCCCCCGGTACGCGTCGGACCCGTTCACCGTTCGTGTGTCCACTGCTGCCCTGCCGACGGTCATGGTAGCCGCACCTCCGTGCCCGCATCCGGTGACCCAGCCAGTACCGGTAGCAACGCCGAGTGACCTTATCCGGTTCCTGCGGTGCGAAGCCACCACCCTGACGAGTGGGGACAGTCCGTTCCAGCGGGATCCCCGGTGGGACACGAGTCGGACCTGACCGGCCGGGTTCCGGTCATGTGCCCGCCGACCAGCCCGGATCAACCTTCTCATGCCCGGACCGGGACGCATATGCCGCCCGGCCCGGGCACCACTGGACGAACGGCCCTGTGTGACCTGCTTCTCAGTTCTGCCCCGCACACCCGCCCCTGCCGCTGCTCAGGACGCCCCTGACGGGACGTCGCTGTTCAGCGTTCCCTGGCCCCCAGCCAGTGCTCCATCACGCCGAGCAGGTGATCGGTGTCGACGGGCTTGGTCACGTGGTCGGACGCCCCGGCCGCCAGGCTCTTCTCCCGGTCGCCCTTCATCGCCTTGGCGGTCAGCGCGATGATCGGCAGCCCCGCGAACTGCGGCATCCGGCGGATCGCCTCGGTCGTCGCGTAGCCGTCCATCTCCGGCATCATGATGTCCATCAGCACCAGCTCGACGTCCTCGTGCTGTTCGAGCACCTCGATGCCCTCACGGCCGTTCTCCGCGTACAGCACGCCGAGGCCGTAGGTCTCCAGGACGCTGGTGAGCGCGAAGACGTTGCGGATGTCGTCGTCGACGATGAGCACCTTCTCGCCGTTGAACCGTCCGGAGAACGGTGCGAACGAATCCTCGCGCGCCCCCGCCTGGTCGGATTCCACCGGCGTGACCGGCTCGTCCGGCCTGCCGGTCCCGCCGGTACCGCTGGTCCCGCCGGTCCCTCCGGTTCCGTTCGTTCCGCTGCTTCCGCTCGTCCGGGTGGGCAGGTGCTCGGCGTCGGTCTGGCGCGGCTGGCGGGACTGCTCGCCCGACTCCAGCGCGGCGGGGGTCGGCGCCGGATCCACCGGCCGCGCCGGGCGCGGCGATCCGGGGCGCACGGCCGGTTCCGGCCGGTTCTCCGCGCCCGGGGCCGCCCCCGGGCGCGGCAGCGTCGTCCCCGGGGCGCCCGCGGCGGCACGGCGACGCTCGTGCGCGGCGCCGATGACCTCCTGCGTCCAGAGCTCGGCCGGGTTGATCTGGCCGCCGGGCAGCGCACCCGCGATGATCGGGTGCGGCTCGGCCTCCTCCCGCAGCGGCAGGTAGAGCGTGAAGGTGCTGCCGCGGTCCATCTCGCTCTCGGCGTTGATCTCACCGCCGAGCAGACGGGCGATCTGACGACTGATCGAAAGACCGAGTCCGGTGCCGCCGTACTTACGACTGGTCGTTCCGTCGGCCTGCTTGAACGCCTCGAAGATCTCCCGCAGCTTGTTCTGCGGGATCCCGATCCCGGTGTCGGTGACCGAGAAGGCGATCAGCGGCTCCTCCGGGTCGTTGATCGCGCCGGACTCCAGCATCTGCTCCCGGATCAGCTGCGGCACCCGGTGCTGGCCGCCGTTGCCGCCCGCGGGCTGGATCAGCAGCTCGACCGCGCCGGAGTCGGTGAACTTGACCGCGTTGGACAGCAGGTTGCGCAGTACCTGCTGCAGCCGCTGCTCGTCCGTGTGCAGGGTCACCGGCAGCTCCGGCGAGACCCGGACGGCGAAGTCGAGGCCCTTGTCCGCCGTCAGCGGCCGGAAGGTGGCCTCGACGTAGTCGACCAGCTGGACCAGGGCGATCCGGGCCGGGCGGATGTCCATCTTGCCCGCCTCGACCTTGGACAGGTCCAGGATGTCGTTGATCAGCTGGAGCAGGTCGGAGCCCGCGCCGTGGATCGTCTCGGCGAACTCGACCTGCTTGGGCGAGAGGTTGCCCTCGTTGTTGTCGGAGAGCAGCTTGGCCAGGATCAGCAGCGAGTTGAGCGGCGTGCGCAGCTCGTGCGACATGTTGGCGAGGAACTCGGACTTGTACCGGGTGGAGAGTTCGAGCTGCTCGGCGCGCTCCTCCAGGACCTGGCGCGCCTCCTCGATCTCGGAGTTCTTGATCTCGATGTCGCGGTTCTGCGCGGCCAGCAGCTCGGCCTTGTCCTCCAACTCGGCGTTGGAGCGCTGGAGCTCCTCCTGACGGGCCTCCAACTCGGCGGAGCGCATGGAGAGTTCGGCGGTGAGTCGCTGCGACTCCAGCAGCAGGCCCTCGGTCTTGGTGTTCACCGCGATCGTGTTGACCGTGACACCGATCATTTCTGCGATCTGATCGAGGAAGTCCATGCTGATCTTCGTGAAGGCGTTGAACGACGCAAGTTCGATCACGCCGAGCAGCCGTCCCTCGAACATGACGGGCATCACGATCACGTTGACCGGAGCGGCCTCGCCCAGTCCCGAGGCGATCTTCAGATATCCGGGCGGGGCGTCCCGCAGCAGGATCGGCTTCTTCTCGGTCGCCGCCTGCCCGACCAGCCCCTCCCCCGGGTGGAACGCGGTCGGCATGGCCCGGCGCTGGTAGCCGTAGGAGCCGATCAGGCGGAGCACCGTCTCGTGCTCGATCACGTCCTCGCCCGGATCGGTCACGAAGTCGCCCCGGGTGGACGGCATGGCCAGGAAGAACGCGCCGTGCTGCGCCGAGACCACCGGCGTCAGCTCGCTCATGATCAGCGCGGCGACCGCCTCCAGGTCCCGGCGGCCCTGCATCAGGCCGGAGATCCGGGCCAGGTTGGTCTTGAGCCAGTCCTGCTCCTGGTTGGTACGGGTGGTCTCGCGCAGGTTGGCGATCATCTGGTTGATGTTGTCCTTGAGCTCGTCGAGCTCTCCGGACGCGTCCACGTCGATGCGCAGACTCAGGTCGCCGCGGGTCACCGCGGTGGCGACCTGGGCGATGGCACGCACCTGACGGGTCAGGTTGCCCGCCAGTTCGTTGACCGACTCGGTCAGGTCCTGCCAGGTCCCGGCGACGCCGGGGACGCGGGCCTGGCCGCCCAGGCGCCCGTCCGTGCCGACCTCTCGGGCGACGCGGGTGACCTCGTCGGCGAAGGCGGAGAGCTGGTCGACCATGGTGTTGATGGTGGTCTTGAGCTCCAGGATCTCGCCGCGCGCGTCGACGTCGATCTTGCGGGTCAGGTCGCCCTTGGCGACGGCCGTGGTCACCTGGGCGATGTTGCGCACCTGGCCGGACAGGTTGTCGGCCATCAGGTTCACGTTGTCGGTCAGGTCCTTCCAGATCCCTGCGACACCCGGGACGCGGGCCTGACCGCCCAGGATGCCCTCGGTGCCCACCTCGCGGGCCACTCGGGTCACCTCGTCGGCGAAGCCGGACAGCTGGTCGACCATGGTGTTCAGGGTGTCGGCCAGCGCGGCGACCTCGCCCTGCGCCTCGATAGTGATCTTCTTCGACAGGTCGCCGCCGGCGACCGCAGTGGCCACCTGGGCGATGTTGCGCACCTGGAAGGTGAGGTTGGAGGCCATGCCGTTGACGTTCCCGGCCAGGTCGCGCCAGATGCCCTCGACGCCCTTGACCCGGGCCTGACCGCCCAGGATGCCCTCGGTGCCCACCTGACGGGCCACCCGGGTCACCTCGTCGGCGAAGACCGACAGCTGGTCGACCATGGTGTTGACGGTGCTGACCAGCTCCAGGATCTCGCCGCGGGCGTCGACGGTGATCTTCTTCGACAGGTCGCCCTTGGCGACCGCCGTGGTGACCTCGGCGATGTTGCGCACCTGGTTGGTCAGGTTGTTGGCCATCAGGTTGACCGAGCTGGTCAGGTCCTTCCAGGTGCCGGAGACCCCGGGCACCTGCGCCTGACCGCCCAGCCGGCCCTCGGTGCCCACGTCCGTGGCGACCCGGGTCACCTCGTCCGCGAACGACGAGAGCTGGTCGACCATGGTGTTGAGCGTCGTCTTCAGCGCGAGGATCTCGCCGCGCGCGTCCACCGTGATCCGCTGGGTCAGGTCGCCCTTGGCGACCGAGGCGGCCACCTGGGCGATGTTCCGCACCTGGAAGGTGAGGTTGGAGGCCATGCCGTTGACGTTGTCGGTCAGCCCGCGCCACACCCCGGCCGCGCCAGGGACCATCGCCTGACCGCCCAGGATGCCCTCGGTGCCGACCTCGCGGGCCACCCGGGTCACCTGGTCGGCGAAGCCCGAGAGCTGCGCCACCATCGTGTTGATGGTGTTCTTCAGCTCCAGGATCTCGCCGCGCGCGTCGACCTCGATGGTCTGCGACAGGTCGCCGCGGGCCACCGCCGTGGTGACCTGGGCGATGCTGCGCACCTGGTCGGTCAGGTTGGACGCCATGAAGTTGACGTTGTCGGTGAGGTCCTTCCAGGTGCCGGCCACACCCGGCACCTCGGCCTGACCGCCCAGCCGGCCCTCGGTGCCCACCTCGCGTGCCACACGCGTCACTTCGGCGGCGAACGAGGAGAGCTGGTCCACCATCGTGTTGACGGTTTCCTTCAACTCCAGCATCTCGCCCGCCACCTGGGCGGTGACCTTGCGGGAGAGGTCGCCCTTGGCGACGGCGGTGGTGACCAGCGCGATGTCGCGCACCTGCGCGGTCAGCCGACTGGCCATCATGTTGACCGAGTCGGTCAGGTCCCGCCAGGTGCCCGACATGCCGCGCACCCGGGCCTGGCCTCCCAACTTGCCCTCGGTGCCGACCTCCACGGCCAGCCGGGTCACCTCGTCGGTGAACTCGGAGAGCAGTTCGACCAGTCCGTTGACGGTCCGGCCGATCCGCAGGAACTCGCCGCGCAGCGGGTGGGTGCCGCCGTCCGGGCCCACCGCGCGCAGCTCCATCCGCTGCTCCAGGTCGCCCTCGGCGATCGAGCCCAGCACCCGGCCGACCTCGGCCATCGGGCGGGCCAGGTCGTCGATCAGCGCGTTGCAGTTGTCGATCGCCGCGCCCCAGGCCCCCTCGCCCGCGCCGATCTCCAGCCGCTCGCCCAGCCGTCCCTCGCGCCCCACCGCACGCCGGACCCGGGCCAACTCGCCGGTCAGGTGCTGGTTCCGCTCGGCGACCTCGTTGAAGACCGCGGCGATCTCGGCCAGCACCGAGTCACCTGGTACCGTCAGCCGCCGCCGGAAATTGCCGTCCCGCATCGCGGTCAACGCGGACAGCAGCTTGCGTAGTTCGGCCGCGTCCGCGCCCCGGCCCCGGCGTCCCCGCCCCTGCGGGGTACTGCCCCGGGACGCCATGACAGCCGTCGCCCTGCTCGAATCCACCGGCCTGCCTCCAGAGTTGCGTCGGTTGCCGCGGTTGTCCGGCGCGGTCCCGCACGGGACGCACCCCCACAATCTAACGACCGTAGAGGGTTGCGTGAGGGGTACGGCGGGGTATCCGGTCGGGCAACAGGACAAGTGATCACGTCCTGTTCGGACCTGATCAAGTCACCGAACGTACCTGCTTCGCTCCCGTAGCGGTACCGCTGTCAGTAACCTGGCGGCGACAAGGGACGTTGGGCAAGTGCCCGGACAGCGGCGCGCTGCACCACGCGCGCGCCGATCCGGGCGCGCACTCGCTTCCTCGGGTACGAGCCGCCAGGGCCGCCACCACGGCCGGGACGGCAGAACGACGCCGGAGCACGGCAGGAGAAGGAGGAGGCGCCTCGTGGGTGACGCCACCGCGCGGGCAGCCGCCACGTTCGAGCCGGTCGGCCGCTCCGTGGCAGCGGCTCGTGCCTTCGTCAGGGACACCCTCCAGGGGTGGGGCTTCGGCGAGGTCGTCGACGACGCCGTGGTACTGGTCAGCGAGCTGGTCACGAACGCGGTCGTGCACGCGGGCACCTCGGCCGAGGTGCACTGCGTCCGCCACACCGACTCGGTCCGGGTCGAGGTCGCCGACCGCTATCCGCGCCGCTCGCTGCCGATCTATCCGGGCGCCGAGGACGCACCGGCCGACGGGGGCGGAGCCGCCGCGCTCGGCCTCGCTGACCTGGCCGCTCCGGGGCTGTCGCTGCGGCAGGCGGTCCCGGCGACCGTCAGCACCGCCGAACTGGAGCGCGAGGGCGGTCGTGGCCTGCTGCTCTGCGCGGCGCTCGCCTCCCGCTGGGGCGTCGACTACACCGCGACCGAGAAGCGCGTCTGGTTCTCCCTGGAACTCCCGGCCCGCGCGGCGGGCACCCGCTTCGCCGGACCGGTCACCCCCGACAGCCTGCTGCCGGAGACCGACGCCTCCGTCCACGTCGCGGTGCTCCAGGTGGACGGCGACGGTCTGGTCTCCGCCTGGAACCAGGACGCCGAGCTGCTGTTCCAGCACGCGGCGGTCAAGGCGGTCGGCCGACCCTTCGCCGAGTTCGCCGCCTGGCCGCAGACGCCGGGAACCGGCCTCGGCATCGACGAGGCGCTGCGGCTCTCCCGCTGGGAGGGCAGCTACGCGATCCGCCGCGCCGACGGACGCCTGCTCACCGTCTACGGCGCGCACCTGCGGGTCCGCGACGCGCACGGCAGCCCGTCCACCGTCTGTCTGCTCGTGCGTGAGGAGGAGCGGGCGGTGCTGCAGGCGCCGCTGCGGGCCCAGTCGACCGAGAGCAGCGCCGCGGGCCGCCACGAGGGCGCGGACGCGTTCCTCGGCTCGCTCATGGGCGGCCAGGCCCCCGACGACCTCGACGGCCTGCTCCAGCGCACCGTCGAGCGCGCTCGCGACATGCTCGACGGCGACGCCGCCTACCTGCTGCTGGCCACCGACGACGAGACCGAACTGGAGGTCCGGGCCAGCACCGGCCTGCCCTCGAACCGCCAGCGGTTCGCCCGGGTCCCGGTCGAGTCCGGCGCGGGCCGCTACGGCTCGGCCCGGCTGCCCGCCGTGCACGAGGACCTGGCCGACTCCCCCGGCGCGGTGCCGCTGCTGACCGGGACCGGGCTGCGGTCGGTCCTCACCGTCCCGCTCAAGGTCGAGGGCCGGCTCACCGGCTCCCTCGCCGTCGCCGCGCAGGCCCCGGGCCAGTACGGCAACGCGGACGCGCTGCGGCTGCAGTTCGCGGCCGACCGGATCGCGCTGGCCGTCGAGAGCGCCCGCCTCACCGAGTTGGAGCGGCTGCGCCGCGGCTCGCTCTCGTTCCTGGTCGAGGCCTCCGACCTGCTGGCCGGAACCCTGGAGCGCGACCAGACGCTCGCGCTGATGGCACAGATGACCGTGCCGACGCTGGCGTCCTGGTGCGCCGTCTACACCACCTCCACCGGCATCGACCCGTCCGTGCCCGAGCTGGCCTTCGTGCTGCACGAGGACGAGGAGCGGATCGACGCCCTGCGCGCCCTCCTCAGCAGCATCGCGCCCCCGGAACCCCTCAACACGCCCGGCGCACGCGACTGGCCCGCGCCCGGCGACGCCGCGATGCGCGCCGCCATGGCCTCCCGGACCCTCGCGGGCGCCTCGACCGCCGACCCGCAGTCGACGGAGGCCGCCGCGCTGGCCGCGACCACCGTCGGCGGCGAGACGGTGGTCCTTCCGCTGGTCGCGCGCAACCGCGTCATCGGCATGCTGACGCTGGGCAAGCCCGCCGACGAGAAGTTCCGCCGCGAGATCCTCGAACTCGCCGAGGACCTCTCGCGCCGGGCCGCGCTGGCACTCGACAACGCGCGTCTCTACTCCGAACGCACCGCCATCAGCCGTGCCCTGCAACGCAGTCTGCTGCCGCCCGCGATGCCGCGGGTGCCGGGCGTCGAGGTCGAGGTCATCTACCGCGCGGCGGGCGAAGGCAACGAGGTCGGCGGCGACTTCTACGACGTCTTCCCGATCCGCCCCGGCACGTACGGCTTCGCCATCGGCGACGTCTGCGGCACCGGCCCCGAGGCCGCGGCGGTCACGGGCCTGGCCCGCCACTCGCTGCGGCTGCTCGCCCGCGAGGGCCTCTCCGCGCCGGAGGTGCTGCAGCGGCTGAACGCGGCGATCCTCGACGAGGGCGACCGCGGCCGGTTCCTGACGCTCCTGTACGGCGAGATGACCCCGCACGACGACGGCACCGTCGAGCTCAGCACGGTCTGCGCGGGCCACCCCCTCCCGCTCCGGCTCCGCCCCGACGGCACGGTCTCCGCCGCCGCGTCCCCGCAGCCGCTGCTGGGCGTGATGGACGATCTGGAGCTTGAGGCAGAGAGCCTGGTCCTGGACCCGGGCGACGTCCTGCTCTGCGTCACCGACGGCGTGACGGAACGCCGCGAGGGCTCCCGCATGCTCGGCGACGACGGCCTCGCCGACGTCCTCTCCGGCTGCACGGGACTCACCGCGGGCGCGGTCGCCACCCGCGTCCTCCGCGCGGTCGAACGTTTCGCCGCAGACCCGGCCTCGGACGACATGGCCATCCTGGCCCTGCGCATCCCGACGCACTGAGCGTCAGGGGCGCGGGGCTCTGCTGATCTGCGGCTCCGCCGCATGGGCGCGACAAGCCACCCACGCGGGTAGAGCCCCGAACGTTCAGGGCCATCCGCATGTCGGTGGTGTCTCGCGCAGTTCCCCGCGCCCCTCAGGTATCTGCAACTACCTCACATCACTCAGCTGCCCCACAGGATTCACGCGCATTCAAACCTCACACCCATGACGCACGCGAAACCTTCACACAGACTCCATCCCCTTTGTCCCGCTCCATACCGCTAAGTGCCGCTGCACCACGCAAGTGACCCCTGTTGCGCGACATTTCGCGCTCCTAGCATCGCCCGGGTGTCCCGCACCGTCAGTACTCCCCGCTCGCGATCCGTCGACACCGCAGACGCCGACCTCGCGCCCACCGCGCGCGGCGGCGCCCTGGGGGCGACGCTCACCGTCGTCTCCCTGCTGCTGGTCTGCCTCGCGGCGGCCTACCTCGACCCCACCGGGGTCCTCGCGCCGCTGCCGTGGTCCGCGCTGCAGGTGACGCCCGTGCGCGGGCTGTGGTCCGTCGCCGGGGTGGCCGTCTTCCTGCCCGTGCTGGTGGCCGTCACCGCCTGGGCGACCGTCGTCGCCTTCCGCAGTGCCGCACCGGAGACCCGTCGTGGACGGGTCGCGGTCCGCCTCTGGGGCGGAACCGTGCTGGCCACCGCCGTCGCGCGCCTCGCTCAACTCCTCGCCGAGACGGCCGGAGTGGGGATCCACGGCGGAGCGCGGACGCTGGCCGCGACCGCCCTGTGGGACTGCGGGCTGACCGCCGAGCGGATGGCGCTGATCTCCTGGCTGCCCGCGCTGCTCGGCGCACTCGCCTACCGTCCGCGCTTCGCGGCGGGGGATCCGGACTTCACCCCGGTACGGCGCAGCCGCACCCTTCCGCCGCGCTACGGCTGGCGGTGGTCGCTGACCGGGACGGCTCTCCCGCTCGCCCTGCTGGGCCCGCTGCTCGGACCGCTGCTCTGGGAGGGCTCCCCCGCCGCCGCCTTCTACAGCGAGCCGCTGAGCCTGCGTCGGATGCCGTTCGGCTTCGACCTCGGCCCGGCGCGCTTCGCCGTCGAGCTCGGCACGGCCGCGATCGTGGCGGCGCTGCTGCTGACGCGTTCGTGCCGCCGGTTCGACTACACCCGGGCCCGCCACCTGCTGCTGGGCGGCTGGCTGGCCGCCCTCGGCGGCGGTCTCGGTGCGGGCGCGGTGCAGGCGCTGCTCGCACTCCCGCGCGACCTCGGCTGGAGCTCGGCCGGCGGCGGGACCGGCGGCGACCTGTTCTTCGTGCCGGACATCGCGCTCCGCCTGGGGACCGGGCTCTCCCTCGGCGCCGCGTTCGGCTGGGCCGTGGTGCCGACCCTGCTGCTGCTCAGCCGCCTGCTGGAGATGATCTCCGGACAGCGCCGCCGGATGGCCACCGTCCTCGCCTCAGCGACCGCACTGGCGGTCGGCTCCTGGCTACTCGCGCAGGCGACCCCGGTCACCACCACCGCGACCCCGACCGTCAACGCCGCCGCCCTCGCGACCGCGTCGCAGCCGCTGCCCGCCCTCACCGTCCGCCCAGCGTCCGGCAGCGCACCTGCGGCGATCACGGACGCCAACGGCCGGCAGATGCTGCTGCGCGGCGTCAACGTCAACCAACTCGTCGACTACGCCCCGCCCACGCCGGGCGCGCAGACCGTCCGGCCGCTCACGGACGCCGACTTCGCGCAGATGGCCGCACTCGGCTTCGACGTCGTGCGGCTGGACATCTCCTGGTCCGCGCTTGAGCCCACCCGAGACCAGTACGACCAGGCCTACCTGGCGAAGATCCGGGCCACCATCTCCATGGCGGCCAAGCACGGCCTCTACACCGAGCTCGACATGCACGAGGACGCTTGGGGACCGGCCGTCGCCGCGCCGCCCGGGACCCGTTGCCCGTCCGGCAGCACGCCCGCGCTCGGCTACGACGGTGCCCCCGCCTGGGCGACGATCACCGACGCTGCGTCCCGCTGCCAGATACTGAGCCGCGACCTCACCCCCGCCACCGCCCGTGCCTTCACCGCCTTCTACCACGACGTGAACGGCGTCCAGAGCGAACTCGTCTCCACCTGGGGCATGTTGGCGCAGACCTTCGCCGACGACCCCGCCGTCGCGGGCTACGGCCTGCTCAACGAGCCCGGCATCGGCGACGATCCGCCCGCGACCTCCTCCATGCTGCTCGGCGCCTACTACGACCACGCCGTCCAGGCGATCCGCTCGGCGGAGCACCAAACCCCCGGCGGCTTTCCGCATCTGGTCTTCATCGAGCCGAGCGTGCTGTGGTCCGGCCTCGGCTTCGACGCCGCCCCGCCGCGCGGCTTCAGCACCGACCCGTACCTGGTCTTCGCGCCGCACCTCTACAACCAGTCGATCACCATGGACCAGCAGTTCGGCGTGACGCTGGTCTCGGTCGAGCGCGGCTTCACCCTCGCCGAGCAGCAGGCCAAGTCCTACGGCATGCCGCTGTGGGTCGGCGAGTGGGGCTGGTTCGGCTCCAACACCCCTGCGAACGGCGCGATGATGCGCCGCTTCGCCGCCGCCGAGGACCAGGCCGGGGTCGGCGACGCCCTCTGGGTCTGGAAGCAGGCCTGCGGCAGCCCCGAGAGCGACCCGCACGCGGCGACGGCCGGCAACCTGATCGCCGAGGACTGCACCACCGGCAAGGACCTTCCGCCGGCCGGCGACGTCGTCTCCCTGCTCTCCCGGCCCTACCCGCAGGCCGTGCCGGGCACGTTGACCGGCCTCAGCTCCGCCCCGGACACCGGCGCACTCACCCTGACCGGCATCGCGCCCGCCTCCTCCTCCGCCTCCGCGGCCCCCTTGGGGGCAGCCTGCACGCTCACCGTCTGGTACCCGGGGCAGACCCGGCCCAGCGCGCCGCAGACGCAGGGCATCAGCCAACTGACGCTACGCCAGGTCCCCGGAGGCTGGTCCATCACCGGGTGTGCGATGGGGAGTTACCGGCTCTCGGTCGGATGACGCCGCGTCACAGCCGGTGACAGCGGAGGAACCCACGCCTCCGCTGTCCCGTACACCTCTTAGCTGCACCATTGCGGCAGATCTTCGGAAATGTTCGATATCAAGGTGATTACGGAAGGTTGATACTCCGTCACTGTCGGGTACGGAACAATCATCAGACAAAGGCGGCCTCTACCCGATCGCCGCCGGGCAGCATTACCAGTGAAAGGAGCCCCCGTGAGCAACGAAGCCGCGGTGGCCAACAACCGCTCCCTCACTCTCGGTGCCGCAGCAGGACCGCTCGGCTACCTCGCCCTCGGTCTCACCCTGCTGGCCTACGGCCTGGGCAGCACCGGTGTCATCCACAACGTCGCTGCCTCCGACGCCAAGAACCTGAGCTTCTGGGTGGGCGGCGTCACCCTCTTCATCGCCGGCCTGCTGGAGTACCGGTCCGACAACGCCGCCACCGGCACCGCCTTCGCGGGCCTCGGGGCGCTCTGGGTCACGGCCTCACAGGTCACCCCGATGTCCGCCAATGCAAGCGGGCTCTTCTTCGTCCTCTGGGCCCTGCTCGCGCTCTCGCTGACCGGCGCCGCCTGGCGCAGCGGCGGCACGCTGGTCCGCGGGACGTACGGCCTGCTGACCGTGGCCCTGATCCTCTGGGCCATCGCCGCCTTCGGCGGCAGCTCCGGCCTCGACAAGGTCGGCGGCTGGGTCGCCGCGGTCGCGGGGCTCTGCTCCTGGTACGCCGCCACGCTCTCGCTGACCGGCGGCTCGTTCGGGCCGGTCAGTCTCCCGTCGCTGTGACCTCGGTCCCCGTGACCGACTGACGTTCCACCGCACCGGGCGTGCCTGACACGCCCACCCGGGCCGGCCGGGGACCGAGGGGGGTCTCCGGCCGGCCTTCCGGCTGCCTGGCCAGGAACGCCCGATGGATCCTGCCCGCCTGCCACTGCACCAGGTAAGCCAGGAGCAGCAGGGCGACTGCCGCGACGCCGTCCAGCCAGAAGTGGTTGGCCGTGACCACCACCACCGCGACCGTCAGCACGGGATGCACGATCACCAGCCAGCGCCACCTGCTCCGGCTGACCTTGATCACCGCCACGGCCACCAGCACGCACCACGCCACGTGCACCGACGGCATGGCCGAGTACGAGTCGGCCTGGAGGCCCCCGAGCGTGCTGCCGTAGACGGACTGGTTGTAGTAGGACGCGAGGTCGAGCATCCCGTCGCCCGGCAGCAGCCGAGGTGGCGCGACAGGTATCAGCTGGATCAGCAGCGAGCCCGCCGTCACCAGCACCAGCGTCATCCGCACCCAGGGATAGGCCTCCCGGTGCCGCAGGAAGAGCCAGATCAGCAGCGCGATCATCACGCCGAAGTGCATGGACGCGTAGTAGTAGTTGGCCGCCTGGGCCAGCAGAGGATGCGGCAGCACCCAGCCCTGTGCCGTCGCCTCGCTCGGGAGATGGAGCCAGCGTTCGGCGCTCCAGATCGCCTGCCCGCGCGCGATCGCCCCGTCCGTACTCATGACGGACAACTGCCCCGCGAACTGCCACGCGGCGAACAGCGCGAGCACCGTGCCCAGCTCGCGGACCACCAACCCCACGTTGACCCGACGCGCCGACGGAGAACCGGCCCACCGCAACGCGGCGGACGCCCCGTAGGCGACGGCCGCGACGGCACCCGCGGACTGCCAGCTCAGCGTCAGGTTCTGCACGGTGGTTCCCCCTTCCAGCGCTCACCGTAGTGCCACCCGCTGACAACGCGCGCGCCAGGGAGACGACACTTCGGCGTCGATTTCCGGCGGGGGCCCGCTCAGTGCTCCGGCGGGGCCTACCCATAACGCAGTGAAGCCCCCTGACACGAGGTCAGGGGGCTTCACTGGAAAGATTGTTCGGCGGCGTCCTACTCTCCCACAGGGTCCCCCCTGCAGTACCATCGGCGCTGTGAGGCTTAGCTTCCGGGTTCGGAATGTAACCGGGCGTTTCCCTCACGCTATGACCACCGAAACACGATG
>NZ_JADPRT010000027.1 GCF_015690355.1 Streptacidiphilus fuscans
CATCGTGTTTCGGTGGTCATAGCGTGAGGGAAACGCCCGGTTACATTCCGAACCCGGAAGCTAAGCCTCACAGCGCCGATGGTACTGCAGGGGGGACCCTGTGGGAGAGTAGGACGCCGCCGAACAATCTTTCCAGTGAAGCCCCCTGACCTCGTGTCAGGGGGCTTCACTGCGTTGTGGGCGTCTACGGATCCATACTGGGCCGGCCCCTCCCGGGCGCCTGTCCCCTAGGCCCCTGGTCCGTCCCCCCGGATCAGCGCTCGTGAGCGACCCAGCGGTCGAGGCACCAGAGCGTGATGCCGGTGATGCAGCCGCTGGCGACCACGTCCCAGAGCCAGTGGTAGTTCCGCCAGATCAGGCAGAAGCCCACACCCACGCAGACGAACGTCGTCGCAGAGTAGATCAGCGTCCGAAGCCGCGGCAGAACGCAGGCGGCGAGCAGGGCCGCCGTGCCGAGGCAGATCGAGGCCGTGGCCGTGTGGCCGGACGGGAACCAGCCCCAGTCGCCGGAGGCCACCGGTGCGCCGGCGGGACCTGGGCGGCCGATGAGGATCTTGCCCGGGATCACCGTCCCGAAGAGTACGACCGCTGCCAGCACGCCCGTCGCCAACGGCCGCCAGGAGCGTTTCCATACGGTCACCACCACGGTCACCAGCGCGAGCGCCGTCCCCGAGATCTCCGGCAGGCCGATGTCCGTCCAGCGTTCTGCGGTGTCGTCGACCCACGGCCAGCGTTGGAGTGATGCCACCCAGCCCTGGACCGTCGCGCGTGTCCAGCGGTCGATCGCAAGCAGCGGGCCGTTGGTGAGGACCTGCTCCGTGAGCACGAGAAGGACGAGCCCCAGCACGATCGGGAACCACACCGAGGTCAGGGCAACACGTAGCCGCCCCGGAGCAGGGGGGAGAGCTCCGGGGCGGCTGATGTGATCGACGTTCCGCTTGGCCCGGGGGGTTTGAGCTCGGCGTTCTGTCGATCGGCTGAAGGGACTCAACGACGAGTCCGACGTGGTGTCCTCGGCGATGTCGTGCTTCTCCATCTGCCAATGACAGTACGTCACCTCAGGACGCCGATCGATCCGCCTCACCCACCCGCCATCAGGTCCGCACACGTTCTTCACGCTACGCCAGGCGGCTGTGAATCGGCGGGTTCGGGGCGCACGGTCGCCACCAGCCGATGACCCCAGGTGGGGTCGTCGAAGACGTCGTGGAGCACGGTGACGTTCGTGCCGGTGTGCTCGGCGTGGATCATCGCGCCATTACCCAGGTAAAGACCGACGTGGTGGATCGGGCCTCCCGGGTCGGCGAAGAAGAGCAGGTCGCCGGGGAGCAGATCGGAGCGGTCGGGGATCGCCCGGCCGAGTTGGGCCTGGGCGGCGCTGTAGTGGGGAAGGACGACCGAGCCGCCGCTGGCCTCGAACCAGGCGTAGCGGACCAGGCCGCTGCAGTCGAAGCCGATGGTGTGGTCGGCCATGCACTGCCCGTTCAGGTAGCCGTTGGTCCCGTCGCAGAAGCCGAGGGTGGGGCCGAGCAGGCTGCCGCCGCCCCAGGAGTACGGGATGCCGAGTTCGGCCAGCGCCACCTGCGCCGCCTGGAAGCCGCGCATCCGCTCGGTGATGGTGCCGATCGGGGAGGAGCCGTCGTCGGCCCGGGCGGACACGGGCACCGCCAGCACGGCGGCCAGCGCGATCGCGACCGCGCAGAGCACGGTGGTCAGCGGAGAGATCATGCGACGGAGCGTCATGGCCCGCATCACTACCCGGAACTGGCATCCCTGGCCCACTCGGAGCAGCACTGTGCCCCCATCGGACGAATCCGACGGGGGCACAGGTGAGTCGAACGAGAGGAGCCTCACGGCTCCTCAGATCCGCGGATCAGAGCGCGGCGAACGCGTTCTCGATGATGTCCAGGCCCTCGACCAGCAGGTCCTGCGGCATGACCAGCGGCGGCAGGAAGCGCAGCACGTTGCCGTAGGTGCCGGCGGTCAGGACCAGCAGGCCCTCGTTGTGGCAGAACTTCGCCAGGGCGGCGGTCGCCTCCGGGTTCGGGTCCTTGCTGCCCGGCTTGACCAGCTCGACGGCGATCATCGCGCCGCGGCCACGCACGTCGCCGATGATGTCGAACTTCTCCTGCATCGCGCGCAGGCGGGTCAGCATGGTCTCGCCGACGGCCTGGGCCTTGGCGTTGAGGTCCAGCTGCTTCATGGTCTCGATCGAGCCCAGCGCGGCGGCGCAGGCGACCGGGTTGCCGCCGTAGGTGCCACCGAGGCCACCGGCGTGGGCGGCGTCCATGATCTCGGCGCGGCCGGTCACGGCGGCCAGCGGCAGGCCGCCGGCGATGCCCTTGGCGGTGGTGATCAGGTCCGGGACGATGCCCTCGTCGTTGCAGGCGAACCACTGGCCGGTGCGGCAGAAGCCGGTCTGGATCTCGTCGGCGACGAAGACGATGCCGTTGGCCTTGGCGTACTCGACGATCGCCGGGAGGAAGCCCTTGGCCGGCTCGATGAAGCCGCCCTCGCCCTGGATCGGCTCGATCACGATGGCGGCGACGTTCTCGGCGCCGATCTGCTTGTTGATCATGTCGATCGCCTGGGCCGCGGCCTCGGCGGCGCAGTTCTCCGGGCCGGTCAGCCAGCGGTAGGGGTACGCCAGCGGGACGCGGTGGACGTCGGGGGCGAACGGACCGAAGCCCTGCTTGTAGGGCATGTTCTTCGCGGTCATGCCCATGGTGAGGTTGGTGCGACCGTGGTAGCCGTGGTCGAAGACGACGACGGCGGTGCGCTTGGTGTAGGAGCGCGCGATCTTGACGGCGTTCTCGACGGCCTCGGCGCCGGAGTTGAAGAGCGCGGTGCGCTTCTCGTGGTCGCCCGGGGTCAGCTCGTTGAGCTGCTCGGCGACGGCGACGTAGCCCTCGTAGGGGGTGACCATGAAGCAGGTGTGCGTGAAGGCGGCCAGCTGCTGCGAGGCGCGCTCGACGACCAGCTCGGCGGCGTTGCCCACGTTGGTCACGGCGATGCCGGAGCCGAAGTCGATGAGGGAGTTGCCGTCCACGTCCTCGACCACGCCGCCACCGGCGCGGGAGATGTAGACGGGAAGGGTGGTGCCGACACCGGCGGCCACCGCGTTGAGCTTGCGTGCGTGCAGCTCCTGCGACTTCGGACCGGGGATCGCGGTGACGAGGCGGCGCTCCTGCGGAAGCGAGGGGCCGCCAGGAAGCTGGGCAGCGCTCATGAGGTGGTCTCCCATGCGTTGAGATCGGCGGGTGATCGAGTCGGCGGGTGATCGAAGTCGATCGAGCGCCTGGACGTTCTACGGGGATCGTCCCTTTCAGCAGGCTACGGCGGGACCCCCGCTCCGGCATACGCCGAAGGGGAGTGAACCGGAACCCGAGTTGTCCGTGGCGGACACTGATCTTGAACCGTGTGCTTCCGCCCCTGGCCGTGCTCCGCTCCACTAGATTGGGAGCTTCGACAGCGGTGCTTTGTGCGCGGGGCAAGGGAGCGGGACTGCGATGTCACTCGACGGACACACGGCGCCCGATCCGTCGGCGATTCCCCCGATCCCCCCGATGCCCACCGCCCCGCCGCGGGTTCCCGCGGCCACGGTGATCCCACCGCAGCACGGCGCGTCGGGCGCTGGCGGCCCTTCGTTCGACCTCGTCGGCTGGGTGACCACGGCGCGGCACTCGGGTCCGGTCGGCGTCTTCGGCCTCGGCCCCGCGCCGATCGACCAGGACGAGCAGGCGCTCGCGGACGAGGCGGTCCCGGGTTGGAAGCTGCTGCTGCGCGCCGGGCTCAACCTGGTGGTGGCCTACGTGCTGTTCGACCTGCTCCAGGGCCCGTTCGTCTGGCTGATCTCCATCCTGCTCCCGGGCTTCACCCACGCAGCGGGTCAGCAGGACTGGTGGGCGATCACGCTCTCCTATCTCCTCTACGTCCCGCTGCTGGCGCTGTTCGTCTGGATCTTCGGCCGGATGGGCCGGTGGAAGCTGGTGTGGCGGCGGTACGGGCGTCCGCTGCTGCGGCAGCTCTCCACCGCCGGTGAGCCGATGCCGCCGGCGCAGCCGCAGCGCGGCGGAGCGGCGAGCCCGGCCGCGCCGACCGGCCCTGCCGAGCAGGAACTGCCGGACGTCTGGGAGCCGCTGCGGAACGTCGCGCATCCCGGGACGCTCGCGCTGCTCGACGCCGAGACCGCGCAGCGGCACGTCGGGGACGTCGACCGGCAGCGGCTGCTGCAGGCGCTGTCCTGCGTCCGGCACGATCCGGAGAGGCTCGGCGCGCTGCTCGGGGCGGTGCGGGATCACGGGGCTGCGGCATGTGGGCATCCGTCGGGGGCGCGGGACCTGGCCGGGCGGAGTCCGGCGCAGGACCTGCTGCTGCGTCAGGTTCGGCTCGGCGCGGTCGAGAGCGTGCCGAAGAACCCGGCCGAGTACCGGGGCGCGGACCTCGCGTTGGACCCGCTGCTGCTCGGCACCTCCCTCCTCGCGGTCGGACCGCCGGGGACCGGGAAGACCTCCCGGCTGGCCCGGCCGGTCGCTGAGGCGCTCTGCCTCCAGGCGTTGACCGGCTCGGCGGTGGTCGTGGCGGTCGGGGCCACTGACGCGGACCTGGGGCCTGCGGACTGGTACGACGTGGTCGTCTCGCCCGGCGACCCGAACTCCGGCTACGGGCTCGATCTCTTCGGCGGCGCACGGCAGTTGGACGAGGCCGCGGCGCGGCTCGCGGACGCGCTGCTGCCGGACGAGCTGGCGCTGCGCGCCGAGGGCGCGCGTCTCGCGCTGCAGCAGATCGTCGGGCCGTTCCACACCGCGTTCGGGCGGCTGCCCGGCGTCCGGGAGCTGGTGCTGCTGCTGCGCGGCGAGCGGGCCGCCTGGGCGGCGCTGCTCGACGGCGTCGAGGAGTCGGGCGCGCTGCCCGCCTACCAGCACGAACTCGCCCAGCGCGAGCGGATGCACGGCACCGTCGACGACCCGGGCACGCTGCTTGCGGACCGTCTGGCGCTGCTGGACCGGCCCGTCTTCGCGGGCTTCTTCAACCCCTCGGAGGGCGACCCGGAGCCGCTTCCGCTCTTCGCGCTGCGCGCCCTGGACCACCCGCTGCGGGTGCGGGTCGCGCTGCCCGACCACAGTCACCCGGAGGCGTCCCGGATCCTGGCGCGTCTGGCGGTGGGTCAGTTCCTGCACGCCGCGGCCAGTCGACAGGACCGCTCGCTCTTCGCGGGCCTGGTCGTGGACGACGCCTCGGCGGCGGTCGACTCGCACGCGATCCGGACGATCCAGCGCCTGCGCGGCGCGAACGCGGGTGCGCTGCTGATGCTGCGCACCCTGATCGACCTGCCCGAGCAGTTGCGGGCCCCGCTCTTCGGCGCGGTCGGCGGCCGGATGGCCTTCCCCGGCATCGCGCCCTGGGACGGCAAGCTCTTCGCGGAGTCGTGGGGCACGGTCTGGGTCGACGAGAAGGACGTGACCCGCGCACCGGACATGTCCGGCGGCATGATCCGCAAGTTCTTCCGCGGCGCGCGGACGGTGCTGGCGGGGGAGCGGGCGCAGACCGAGAGCGTCACCACCCGCAAGGTCGAGCGGCGCCGCTGGTCCGCGTCCGACCTGGCCCAGGTGCTGCCGCGCGGGCATGCCGTGGTCTCGCTCACCTCGGTGGACGGGACGCAGGTGCCGCCGCTGATGATCAAGCTGCCGTAGCGCCACCGGCACGGGCCTGCGCCGTCGCCGTCGACAAGGGCCGGTTCCCGACGCGCGAGTAGGTTCTCCGCTCAGGCAGAATCAGTCGAAAAGGCTTGGACGTGTCGTCCAAGCCCGTTCATCCGTGCGCAATCAGCTCCACTCCGCGCAACCAGCTCCTCCGGAGTGCCGCAACGACGCGGTGCGCCGACTCTGCCGGTCGAAGGTGTCATGTCTCAAGAGAAGCCCCCTCGCCCCGACGACGACGTCCGGGCGACCGGCGTCACCCTCGAGTCGCTCGTGGCCATGCCCGGCCTCGGCCTGCTCGTGCGTGCTGGTGACGGCGCGCTGGAGCGGCCGGTCCGGTGGGTGCACACCAGCGAGCTGGACGACCCCGTGCCGTACCTGGAAGGCGGGGAACTGCTGCTCACCACCGGGCTCAAGCTCGGCAAGAGCAAGGAGAAGCTGCGCCAGTACGTGCACCGGCTGGCCGACGCCGGCGTGGCCGGACTGGGCATCGGGGTGGGCCTGACCTACGCCGAGGTCCCCGTCGCGCTGATCGAGGCCGCCACCGAGCGCGAGCTCCCGCTGCTCGAAGTGCCGCAGCCGACCCCCTTCATCGCCATCAGCAAGGCGGTGACGGCGGCGCTGGCCGCCGAGCAGTACCGGGCGGTGGCGACCAGCTTCGAGGCGCAGGAGGAGCTCACCCGGGCGGCCCTCGGCAAGGACGGGACGGCGGCCGTCGTCGGCCGACTCGCCTCCCGGCTCGGCGGCTGGGCCGCTCTCTACGACTCCTCCGGCACGGTCGTCGTGGCCGCGCCGGACTGGGCCGCGCGCCGGGCCGGACGCCTCCGCCCGGAGGTGGAACGGCTCCGCAGCCGCCCGGCACCCGCAAGCGCCTCGCTGCAGGGCGACACCCAGGACACCCAGGACTACGTGGTGCTCCAGTCCCTCGGCGCGGACCGCCGTGCCCGGGGCTTTCTCGCCGTCGGCACCGAGGATCGGCTGACCTCGGGCGAGCGCTACGTCGTCAATGCCGCCGTCGCCCTGCTGACGCTGACCCTGGAGCGCTCGCGCGACCTGCGCCGCGCCGAGGACCGGATGCGGACCGCGCTGCTGCGCCTGGTCCTGGCCGGGGAGACGGTGATCGCCAAGGAGGTCGCCGACGCCCTGCTCGGCGGTCTGCCGCAGGGGCCCGTGCGCGTGCTGGTCGCCGAGGGCGACGGCCTGGCCGAGCTGCGCGACCGCGTCGAGCAGGCCGCGTCGCGGACGGGCGAGTCGCTGCTGCTGGCCCCCGAGGGCGAGCGGCTGGTGCTGATCGCCGTCGACGGCGGGATGGTGCACCAGGTCTGCACGGACCTGGCGGTCGACCTGGAGTCGGTGGCCGTGGGCGTCTCCTCCCCGACCACCCTGGAGTCCGCGGGCGCAGCGGCGGCCGAGGCGGAGCGCGCGCTGGCCGTCGCGCTGCGCAGTGGTCGACGCAGCGTCGACCACTCCGAGGTCGGCGCGGGATCGCTGCTCCCGCTGCTCGGTGACGAGGCGGTCCAGGCCTTCGCGGACGGCCTGCTGCGGCCGCTGCGCGAGCACGACCGCACGTCGCGCGGCGACCTGGAGGCCAGCCTGCGGGCGTGGCTCTCCCGCCACGGCCAGTGGGACGCGGCGGCGGCGGACCTCGGCGTCCACCGGCACACGCTGCGCTATCGCATGCGGCGGGTGGAGGAACTGCTGGGGCGGTCGCTGGACGACACGGACGTCCGCATGGAGCTCTGGCTGGCGCTCCGCGCCTCGGGTGAGTAGCGCACTCCGTGCAGGCGGGTGAGTTGCACCGCCCTTAAGGGGAGCCTGGCCGATCTGTCGAGTCCGTCTGGTCGAGTCGTACAGTCCGGACAAGCTTCATCACGTCCTCCGCGCCCTACCGTTGAAGGCGTAGACACCTCAAGACCACGACGGAAGGGCCGGTGACCGCGGTGACCACCACCTACGCATTCTGGCTGGCGGGACGGCAGGAGACCGGTCCCGAGACGCACGACGTGCACCACCCGTACGACGGCAGCGTCGTGGCGAAGGTGAGCATCGCCAGCGAGGCGCAGGTCGAGGAGGCGGTCGCCGCCGCCTACGCCGTCAAGGACGAGTTCGCCGCGACCCCCGCGTACGTACGCGCGGCCGCGCTGGACCACGTGTCCAAGCGCCTCGCCGAGCGGAGTGAGGAGATCGCGCAGCTGATCACCGCCGAGAACGGCAAGCCGATCAAGTGGGCCCGTGGCGAGGTCGGCCGTGCCGTCTCCGTCTTCCGCTGGGCCGCCGAGGAGGCGCGCCGGTTCAACAGCGGTGAGGGCCAGCGGCTGGACACCGACGCCGGCGGCACCGGCCGTCTCGGCATCGTGCGCCGCTTCAACCGCGGCGTCGTGCTCGGCATCGCGCCGTTCAACTTCCCGCTGAACCTGGTCGCGCACAAGGTCGCCCCGGCCATCGCCGTCGGCGCCCCGATCATCCTCAAGCCGGCCCCGGCCACCCCGCTCTCCGCCCTCGTGCTCGGCGAGATCCTTGCCGAGACCGATCTGCCGGCCGGTTCCTGGTCCGTGCTGACCGTGCCGAACGACCGGATGCCGGCGCTGGTCCAGGACCCGCGTCTGCCCGTCATCTCCTTCACCGGCTCCGACAAGGTCGGCTACTCGATCCTCGACTCGGTGCCGCGCAAGCACGTCACCCTGGAGCTGGGCGGCAACGCCGCAGCCGTCGTGCTCGGTGACTGGAACTCCGAGGCGGACCTGGAGTGGGCCGCGTCCCGTATCGCGACCTTCGCCAACTACCAGGGCGGCCAGTCCTGCATCTCGGTGCAGCGCGTGATCGCCGACGCGTCGGTCTACGACCAGCTGGTCGAGAAGGTCGTCGCCAAGGTCGGCGCGCAGGTCACCGGTGACCCGACCGACGACGCGGTCGACGTGGGCCCGCTGGTCAGCGAGGACGCCGCCAAGCGCGTCGAGTCCTGGGTGGACGAGGCCGTCAACGCGGGCGCCAAGCTGCTCGCCGGTGGCAAGCGGGACGGTGCCAACTACGCGCCGACCGTCGTCGCCGAGGTGCCGGACGGCGTGACGCTGGCGACCGAGGAGGTCTTCGGCCCGGTCCTGTCGCTGCAGAAGGTCGACGGTGTGGACGAGGCCTTCGCCGCTGCCAACGACTCGAAGTTCGGCCTGCAGGCGGGCGTCTTCACGCACGACGTGCAGGTGGCCTTCCGGGCCCACCGCGAGCTGGAGGTCGGCGGCGTCGTGATCGGCGACGCGCCGTCCTACCGCGCGGACCAGATGCCCTACGGCGGCGTCAAGGACTCCGGCATCGGCCGCGAGGGCGTCGCCTACGCGATGGCCGACTACACCTACGAGCGCGTCCTCGTGCTCACCGGTCTGGCTCTCTGAGCTCTGTCTCACCCCTGGTGACCATGGGGGCACACAGCGTACGGTCGGGTCATACTGGCAGGTATCCCACCGTCGAGGTGATGCCCCATGTCCGGCTCCGTCCCCAACGCCGCCCCCAAGGTCACCGAGCGTGAAGCCCGTCGTGTCGCGGAAGAGGCCCGGGAACAGGACTGGCGAAAGCCCAGCTTCGCCAAGGAACTGTTCCTGGGTCGTTTCCGTCTGGACCTGATCCACCCCCACCCGCTGCCGGACGAGGCGGCGGAGCGGGAGGGCGGGGAGTTCCTCGCCCGGCTGCGCGACTTCTGCGCGACGAAGATCGACGGCGCGGTGATCGAGCGCGACGCGCGGATCCCCGACGAGGTGGTCAAGGGCCTGCAGCAGCTGGGTGTCTTCGGGATGAAGATCGACCGCGAGTACGGCGGGCTCGGCCTCACCCAGGTGCACTACAACCGGGCGCTGACGCTGCTCGGCAGCGTCAGTCCGGCGATAGCGGCGCTGGTCTCCGCCCACCAGTCGATCGGCGTGCCGCAGCCGCTCAAGATCTTCGGCACGCCCGAGCAGAAGCGCGCCTTCCTGCCGCGCTGCGCGACCACCGACATCACCGCCTTCCTGCTGACCGAGCCGGACGTCGGCAGCGACCCGGCCCGCCTGGCCACCACGGCCACGCCCACCGAGGACGGCAGCGGCTACGTCCTCGACGGGGTGAAGCTCTGGACGACCAACGGCGTCGTGGCGAGCCTGCTGGTGGTGATGGCACGGGTGCCGAAGTCCGAGGGGCACCGCGGCGGGATCACCGCCTTCGTCGTGGAGACGGAATCGGCGGGCGTCACGGTGGAGAACCGCAACGCCTTCATGGGGTTGCGCGGGATCGAGAACGGGGTGACCCGCTTCGACGGCGTCCAGGTCCCGGTGGAGAACCGGATCGGCCGTGAGGGCGAAGGCCTGAAGATCGCGCTGACCACCCTCAACACCGGCCGCCTCTCGCTGCCCGCGATGTGCGTCGGTGCGGGCAAGTGGTGTCTGAAGATCGCTCGCGAGTGGTCGGCCGCCCGCGAACAGTGGGGACGGCCGATCGCCGAGCACGAGGCCGTCGCGTCCAAGATCTCCTTCATCGCCGCGACCACCTTCGCGCTGGAGGCGGTGCTCGAACTGTCCGGTCAGATGGCCGACGAGCAACGCAACGACATCCGGATCGAGGCGGCGCTGGCCAAGCTCTACGGCTCGGAGATGGGCTGGCTGATCGCCGACGAACTGGTGCAGATCCGTGGCGGACGCGGCTACGAGACGGCGGCCTCGCTGGCGGCGCGCGGCGAACGCGCGGTCCCGACCGAGCAGGTGCTGCGCGACATGCGGATCAACCGGATCTTCGAGGGTTCGACCGAGATCATGCATCTGCTGATCGCCCGCGAGGCGGTCGACGCGCACCTGAAGGTCGCCGGCGACCTGATCGAGCCTGAGGCGGACCTGCGCCGCAAGGGACGTGCCGCGGCCAAGGCCGGTGCGTTCTACGCCGGTTGGCTGCCCAAGCTGGTCACCGGACCGGGCCAGGTGCCGACCTCGTACCGCGAGTTCCACCCGTCCGGCTGCCGCGACCTCTCCCCGCACCTGCGGTATGTCGAGCGCAGCGCACGGAAGTTGGCGCGTTCGACGTTCTACGCCATGTCGCGCTGGCAGGGCCGGATGGAGACCAAGCAGGGCTTCCTGGCCCGGATCGTCGACATCGGCGCGGAACTGTTCGCGATGAGCGCGGTCTGCGTCCGCGCCGAACTGCTGCGCACCCGCGACGGTGCGGAGGCAGGCCGGGCGGCGTACGAACTCGCCGACGTCTTCTGCGCACAGGCGCGGATTCGGACGGACGAACTCTTCGAGCGGCTGTGGACCAACACCGATCGGGACGATCGAACGCTCAGCCGGAAGGTGATGGCGGGTCGTTATCTCTGGTTGGAGGAAGGCGTGTTGGACCCCTCCGGCGAGGGGCCCTGGATCGCCGACGCCACGCCGGGCCCGGCCCGGCGGGAGAACGTGCACCGAACGATCGAGTGAAGGCGATCAGTTGATCGGTGGAGCAGCAGATCGGCGGATCGGTGATCGGGTGGGTCGGTGGGCCGATCGATCGACCGGAAGGCCGGTCCGGCGACCGCAACGCGAGGGACACCGCTCTCGTTTGTGAACATGTTACGTGAATCCGGGCCACCCCCTGGTCGGCTGACAGGTGCTCACCACTACGATGCGCTCTGGCGTGCGATGAATGAGGTCGCCGGGGGATCGCTCGCCGCGAAGCGTGTTTGTGAGGCCGCTGTACGGCCGCTCCCGGCGTGACCTATGACGAGGAGCAGGTCCCAAGGTGAGCTACCCGCCGTACGGGCAGAACCCGCAGCAGCCGCCCAGGCCGCCGTACGGCGGCCCACCCCAGCCCTATCCACAGCAGCCTCCGCAGCAGCAGCCCCCGAACCCCTATAGCCGGCCGCCGCAGCAGCCGCAGCCCTACCCGGGCCAGCAGCCGCCCCAGCAGCCGAACCCGTACGGCGGCGGCCAGCAGCCTCCGCCGAATCCGTACGGCGGTCAGCCGCAGCAGCCGCAGAACCCCTACGGCGGCCAGCAGCCACCGCAGCAGCCCCCGAACCCGTACGGCGGCGGCCAGCAGCCTCCGCAGCAACCGCCCTTCGGCGGCGGCCCCGGCGGACCGGGTGGTCCCGGCGGCCCGTTCGGTCCTTCCGGCCCCGGCGGACCCAGCGGCTCCGGCGGCTCCGGCGGATCCAACCGCCCGCCCAAGCGGAGCCGCGGCAAGATGCTCATCGGCGCGGGAGTCGCCATCGCCGTCGTGGCGGTCGGTGGCATTGTCATCGCCTCGTCCCACGGCGGCGGCAGCAGCGACTCCAAGTCCGGCAGCCAGGACGGCACGATGGCCTTCCAGAGCGGCGACTCCTGGTCGCCGCCGTCGTGGGCCGTCGCGTCCAACGACATCGGCGCGGCCAACCCCAAGACCGTGGTGTCCGGCCAGGTGTGGTTCGCCAAGGCGTCGCCGGCCAACCTGCAGAGCTACGCCCAGTCCGTCGGTACGCCGGGCGACCCCAAGTACCACCAGTTCCTGACGCCGGACCAGTTCAACACCACCTTTGCCAACGGTGCGAACTCCGGTGCCGCGGTGACCCAGTGGGTGCAGCAGGCAGGCATGAAGGTCCTGAACAAGGACGCGCAGTCGATCACCGTCTCCACCACGATCGGCGAGGTCGAGCAGACGCTCAAGGTCCAGATCCACCGCTTCAAGCACGGGGGCCGGGTCGACATCGCGCCGACCTCGCAGCCGCAGTACCCCTCCGACGTCGGCAACTACGTCTCCGCCGTCACCGGTCTGACCACCTCCAGCCCGATTCAGACGCCGCACCTGGCGGTGGGCGCCGGTTCCGCCGACTGCAGCACCTTCTGGGGGCAGCGCCCCTCCGGCCTGCCCGCGACGTCGGACGGCAGCCCGGTGCAGCAGCAGATGTGCGGGTACACCGCGAGTCAGCTCCGTACCGCCTACGGTGCGGCGGCCAGCAAGATGACCGGAAAGGGCGTCACCATCGCGGTGGTGGACGCCTACGCGTCGCCGACCATCGTGCAGGACGTGAACCAGTGGTCCAAGGAGATGGGCCTGCCCCAGCTCACGCCGGGCCAGTTCACGCAGGACGTGCCCGCCGAGTACCCGTCGACGGCGCAGGCCGCCGACGCCTCCGGCTGGTGGGGCGAGGAGACGCTCGACATCGAGACGGTCCACGCGATCGCGCCGGACGCGAAGATCGTCTACTACGGCGTCCAGGCACCTGACGACCAGTACTTCTTCGGCGCCTTCCAGAAGATCGTCTCCGGTCACACGGCGAGCATCGTCAGTGACTCCTGGGGTGGTCAGGAGGCGGGCACCGACCCCAACGACTTCAACGCCGCCGCGCAGATCTTCCAGCAGGGCGCGATCGAGGGCATCAACTTCAACTTCTCCAGCGGCGACAGCGGCGACTACACCCAGGCGCAGCAGCAGCCGTCGTCCCAGCCGGCGGTGAGCTTCCCCGCGTCCGACCCCTGGGCGACCGGGGTGGGCGGCACGGCCCTCGGCACCGACCCGGCCGGCAACTACAAGTGGGAGACGTCCTGGGGCGACGAGTCGTACCCCATCAGCGGCACCTCGTACGGTTCGACCGGCACGTTCCAGGGCGGTGGCGGCGGTGGCAACAGCGCCGTCTTCCCCGCGCCGCCGTTCCAGTCCGGCATCGTGCCCACCTCGCTGGCGAACATCTCGGGCAAGGCCCAGCGTGAGGTGCCCGACGTGGGGATGCTGGCCGACCCGGGGACCGGAATCCTGCTGGGCGAGACCATGGGCAACGCCCAGGCCACGCCCACGGCCGACGGCGGTCAGACGTTCTCCATGTCCGGCGGTCAGTACCAGCACGGGACGATGGGCGGCACCAGCCTCGCCTGCCCGATGTTCAGCGCGATGGAGGCGCTGGCCATGCAGGAGAGCGGGAGCGCGTTCGGCTTCGCCAACCCGGTCCTCTACAAGCTCTCCGGCACGCCGGCCTTCCACGACGTGACGGACTCGCCCGCCGCCCTCGGCGGTCACCACCCCGCCTTCGAGGGTGCGGACCAGGCGGGCAACCCCGCCCTCTACCTGATGGCCAAGGACAGCTCGCTGACCGCGGCGCAGGGCTACGACGACGCCACCGGCCTGGGCAGCCCCACGGCCGACTTCGTCTCCTGGTTCAAGGCCCATCCGACAGGGCAGTGACCCCGCTCCTCCAGAACTGGGGGATGACCGAGCGATGACGCAGACCCGGCCCCGGGCTCCCGGCGGCCGGGTCTGCGCTTTCTCCGAGAAAGGCTTTCGCCGAGAACGGCTTTCTCCGAGAACGTCCTCACCGACGGCCGAACGTCCTCACCGACGACCACGTACGCCAAGATCCGGTCAACCCGCCCGGGCCTCGTCCCTGGCGCCGGTCGAGGCACGACACAATGGCGGTATGACACTTCTCGCCGACCCGCACCTGCGCTTCGAGCCCGCCGTCGCCGACCCGGACGCCCCGCGGGAGCTGGTGATCCTCGGATCCACCGGTTCCATCGGGACCCAGGCCATCGACGTGGTGCTGCGCAACCCCGACCGGTTCCGCGTGGTCGGGCTCTCCGCGGCGGGCGGGCGCGTGGAGCTGCTGGCCGAGCAGGCGCTGAAGCTGGGCGTCGCGGTGGTCGCCGTGGCGCGCCCGGAGGCGGCCGAGCCGCTCCGCGCCGCGCTGGCGGCCGGAGCGCCCGCAGGGGCGAAGCTGCCGGAGATCCTGGCCGGTCCGGACGCGGCGACCGAGCTGGCCGGGATGGAGTGCCACTCGGTGCTCAACGGCATCACCGGTTCCATCGGCCTGGCGCCCACCCTGGCCGCGCTCCGGGCGGGACGCGTGCTGGTGCTGGCCAACAAGGAGTCGCTGATCGTCGGCGGGCCGCTGGTCAAGGCGGTCGCCAGGCCGGGCCAGATCGTGCCGGTCGACTCCGAGCACGCCGCGCTCTTCCAGGCGCTGACGGCGGGCTCCCGGCGGGAGGTGCGCAAGCTGGTGGTGACCGCCAGCGGCGGCCCGTTCCGCGGCTGGAGCCGGGAGAAGCTGGCCGGAGTCACCAAGGAGCAGGCGCTGGCCCACCCGACCTGGGCCATGGGCCCGGTCGTCACGATCAACTCGGCGACCCTGGTCAACAAGGGCTTGGAGGTCATCGAGGCGCACCTGCTCTACGACATCCCGTTCGAGCGGATCGAGGTCGTGGTCCATCCGCAGTCGATCGTCCACTCGATGGTGGAGTTCACCGACGGCTCGACGATGGCGCAGGCCAGCCCGCCCGACATGCGGATGCCGATCTCGCTCGGCATCGGCTGGCCGGACCGCGTCCCCGACGCCGCCCCGGGGTGCGACTGGACCAAGGCCGCGAGCTGGCAGTTCTTCCCGCTCGACACCGAGGCCTTCCCCTCGGTCGGCTTGGCCCGCGAGGTCGGCCGACTGGGCGGCACCGCGCCGGCCGTCTTCAACGCCGCCAACGAGGAGTGCGTCGAGGCGTTCCTGCAGGGAAGGCTCGCATTCACAGGCATCGTCGATACCGTGGCGAAGGTCGTTGCCGAACACGGCACTCCGCAGCAGGGAACCTCGTTGACCGTCGAGGACGTCCTCGCAGCGGAGAGCTGGGCCCGGTCCAGGGCGCAGGCGATCGCCGCCGGGTGACGGCATGATGTAGGGCGTGGCCGGACCGGACGGCGCGGCCACGCCTGGGCGAGTGACGACACGGGCACGACAGAGGCAGTACCCGACAGAGGCAGTAGAGGGAGCAGCTGGGCGATGACGACACTGATGACGATCCTGGGCATCGTGGTCTTCGTGCTCGGTCTGCTCTTCTCCATCGCCTGGCACGAACTGGGCCACCTCACCTGGGCCAAGGTCTTCAAGGTGCGCGTGCCGCAGTACATGGTCGGCTTCGGGCCGACCATCTGGTCGCGCCGCAAGGGGGACACCGAGTACGGCGTCAAGGCGATCCCGCTCGGCGGTTACATCCGGATGATCGGCATGTTCCCGCCCGGCGCGGACGGCAAGGTGACCGCCCGCTCGACCTCGCCCTGGCGCAGCATGATCGAGGACGCCCGCGAGCAGTCCTACGAGGAGATCCAGCCGGGCGACGAGACGCGTCTCTTCTACACGCGCAAGCCGTGGCAGCGGGTCATCATCATGTTCTTCGGCCCGTTCATGAACCTGATCCTGGCCTTCGTGCTCTTCCTGGTCGTGCTGATGGGCTTCGGCATCCCGCAGGCCCAGCCGACCATCTCGCTGGTCGAGAAGTGCGTGGTGGCCACCAACTCGACCGCCGCGCAGACCGGCACCTGCGGCGCGACGGACCCGGAGACCCCCGCCGCGGCGGCCGGGCTCCGGGCGGGTGACAAGATCACCAGCTTCGACGGGGTCACCGTCACCAGCTACGACCAGTTGCAGAACCAGATCCGGCAGCACCCGGACGACCAGGTGACGCTCGGGATCGAACGAAACGGTCAGTCGCTCACCAAGACCGTCAAGCTGACCACCAACACGCTTCAGGCGATCGACTCGAACGGCAACCCGACCGAAGGAACGGTCAAGGCCGGCTTCCTCGGGATCGCGCCGATCACGCCCACCGTCCAGCTCGGCATCGGCCAGAGCCTGGACCAGATGGGCAGCATGGCGAGCCAGGGCGTCTCCTCGATCGTGGCGCTGCCGTCGAAGATCCCCTCGCTCTGGGGCGCGGCCTTCGAGGGCAAGCAGCGCTCGCTGGACTCGCCGGTCGGTGTCATCGGCGTGGCCCGGGTCGGTGGCGACGTGCTGGCCATGCACGCTCCAGCCAGCGCGCGGATCGCGACCATGCTGCAGCTGCTCGCGGGCCTGAACCTCTCCCTCTTCCTGCTGAACATGCTGCCGCTGCTGCCGCTGGACGGCGGGCACATCGCCGGCGCGCTCTGGGAGGCGGTGCGCCGCCGCGCGGCCGCACTGTTCAAGCGCCCGGACCCGGGCCCGTTCGACGTGGCCAAGCTGATGCCGGTGGCCTACGTGGTGGCGGGAATCTTCCTCTGCTTCACCGTCCTGGTGATGATCGCGGACGTGGTCAACCCGGTCCACGTGGGCTGAACCGGAGCGGTCACTTCGGTCGGGTACCGTTGGCCTGGGTGCGCCACCGACAAACCGCGCGCCCGGCTTGCCCGGAGCGCCCGGGTGGCCCTCGCCGCACCTTGGGGATTACGCAAGCAATGACCGCGATCTCGCTGGGAATGCCGTCCGTGCCGCTGGAGCCGCTCGCTCCGCGTCGTCAGAGCCGTCAGATCATGGTGGGGAATGTCCCGGTCGGCGGGGGTGCGCCGATCTCGGTGCAGTCGATGACGACGACAGTGACGTCGGATGTGAACGCGACGCTGCAGCAGATCGCGCAGTTGACCGCGTCCGGGTGTCAGATCGTGCGGGTGGCGTGTCCGTCGCAGGACGACGCGGACGCGTTGCCGATCATCGCGAAGAAGTCGCAGATCCCGGTGATCGCGGACATCCACTTCCAGCCGAAGTACGTGTACGCGGCGATCGACGCGGGTTGTGCGGCGGTGCGGGTGAACCCGGGGAACATCCGTCAGTTCGACGACCAGGTCAAGGAGATCGCCAAGCGCGCCTCGGACGCGGGCGTGCCGATCCGGATCGGTGTGAACGCGGGCTCGCTGGACAAGCGACTGCTGGAGAAGTACGGCCGGGCCACCCCGGACGCGCTGGTGGAGTCGGCGCTGTGGGAGTGCTCGCTGTTCGAGGAGCACGGGTTCCGGGACATCAAGATCTCGGTCAAGCACAACGACCCGGTCGTGATGGTCGCCGCCTACCGCAAGCTCGCCGCGGCGTGTGACTACCCGCTGCACCTGGGCGTGACCGAGGCCGGTCCGGCGTTCCAGGGGACGATCAAGTCCGCGGTGGCGTTCGGCGCGCTGCTGGCCGAGGGCATCGGCGACACGATCCGGGTCTCGCTGTCGGCGCCGCCGGCGGAGGAGATCAAGGTCGGGACGCAGATCCTGGAGTCGCTGGGGTTGCGTCAGCGCGGTCTGGAGATCGTGTCGTGCCCGTCCTGCGGGCGTGCGCAGGTGGATGTGTACAAGCTGGCGGAGGAGGTCACCGCCGGGCTTGAGGGCATGGAGGTGCCGTTGCGCGTGGCGGTGATGGGTTGTGTCGTGAACGGTCCGGGTGAGGCGCGTGAGGCCGACCTGGGTGTGGCGTCCGGGAACGGCAAGGGGCAGATCTTCGTGAAGGGTGAGGTCATCAAGACCGTGCCGGAGTCGAAGATCGTGGAGACCCTGATCGAGGAGGCCATGAAGCTGGCCGAGCAGATGCAGGACGCCGGAGTCGAGTCGGGCGCCCCGTCCGTGGCCGTCAGCGAGTGATCAGGTCGACGAGCGATCAGGTCGGCGATTGATCGATCGATCACTGTCGTAATCACCCTGGGGTTGACGTGGGCCTGCGGTACAGGTCACCGTCAATCCCAGCTTGATGTTCGGAAGAGCGCTCGTTCTGGCACAGGGGGTCGCCGGCACGGGATGAAGGGATAGGGTGCCCCCGTGTTGAGCAGTTCGGTGGCCACGACGCGCGTGCTGACCCCCGCAGACCTTCCCGCTGCCCTCGAGGTGCTGGACCGCGACCCGATCGAGAACGCCTTCGTCGCCGCGCGCGTCAACGTCGCCGGGCTGGACCCGTGGCGGCTCGGCGGCGAGATGTGGGGCTGGTTCGAGAACGGCCGGCTGGACGCGCTCTGCTACGCCGGCGCCAACCTGGTGCCGCTCAGCGCCTCGTCCGCCGCGGTCAAGGCCTTCGCCGAGCGGGCCCGCCGTCAGGGACGGCGCTGCTCGTCCATCGTCGGCGCCGCCGAGGCCACCGCCGAGCTCTGGTCGCTGCTCGAACCGCACTGGGGTTCCGCCCGCGAGCTCCGCCCCCGTCAGCCGCTGATGGCCACCTGGGAACCGTCCCAGGAGATCGCCGCCGACCCGCACGTCCGCCGGGTGCGCCGGGACGAGATGGACAAGCTGCTGCCCGCCTGCGTCGCGATGTTCACCGAGGAGGTCGGCGTCTCCCCGCTGGCCGGTGACGGCGGCCTGCTCTACCGCGCGCGGGTTGCCGAACTCGTCACCAACGGACGGGCGTTCGCGCGCTTCGAGGGTGACCGCGTGGTCTTCAAGGCGGAGATCGGCGCGGCCACCGACCGCGCCTGCCAGGTCCAGGGTGTCTGGGTCGCACCGGAGTTCCGCGGCCGCGGGCACTCCGAGAGCGGCATGGCCACCGTGGTCGAGTACGCGCTGCGCGAGGTCGCGCCGGTGGTCAGCCTCTACGTCAACGACTTCAACGTCGTCGCGCGGGCCGCGTACCGCCGGGTGGGCTTCACCGAGATCGGCGCCTTCATGAGCGTGCTGTTCTGATCCCGGACATGGATGGCTGATCGTCGGCCCGAGGCGATAGCGTCCGCGTATGGACGATGTCACGATCGAACCGATCGATCTCGCCACCAGGGCGTCCGCGGCGCTCGATGTCCAGGCCGCCGCCTTCGGCCTGACCCCGGACGAGCTGGCGGTGCGGCTGCAGATCGTCCTGCGTCACGCGGAGGTGCCGGGCGTCCGCGCCTTCGGGGCGCTGCACGGGGACGAGCTGGTCGGCTTCGGCTACGGCATGCCCAACAACCGTGAGCACTGGTGGAGTTCGGTCATCGAGCCGTACCTCGCCGCCAACGGCAACGAGGGCTGGCTGGACGACGCCTTCTCGGTCACCGAACTGCACGTCCATCCGCGCCACCAGGGCAAGGGGTTGGGACGTGCACTGATCACGATGCTCTGCGGGGCCAGTCCGCTGCCGCGGACGATCCTCTCCGCCGTCGACCGGGAGACGCCCGCGCGCGGGCTGTACCGCTCGCTCGGCTACCAGGACCTGGCCCGGCGGGTGATGTTCCCCAACACGCCGCTCCCGTACGCGGTGATGGGCGCGCCGCTGCCATTCCCGCCGGTCAGGAGCGCTCGTCGGGTTCGTCTGCCTTGGCGCGCCTAGCCTCCCTGAGCTGCTCGGTCACCACCGAGAGCCGGAACATCGCCAGCACCAGCGCGGCGGCCAGGAAGCTGCCGAGCGGACCGTAGAAGATCACGTCGTACTGGCCGCGCATCCAGGCGGTCAGCGCCGCCAGACCGGGCACCCCGAGCAGCACCAGCAGCGGCCACCGTCCAGGGACCACCAGGGCAGCGGCCGCCGCGAGCAAGGGGAAGAGCAGGAACCCGTGCGTCAGCGACCCGGCGAGGGCACCGGTCACCGGCACCAGCAGCGCGGCGAAGACCATCGGCAGCCGGGCGTGGTGCAGGCGCGGGCGCAGCGCGGTCACGACGGTGGCGCAGTACAGGAAGGCGAAGATCCCGAGTCCCAGCAGCGCGAACGACGGCCGGGGGTAACCCCCGTGGAGCACGTCTGAGTAGAGCGGGACCAGCACCAGCAGCACCCAGGGCAACAGCAGGTAGGGGCTGAAGTGCCAGGCCCGCTCGATCTCCTCGTCGGTCAGCCGTCGGCGGCGTGGCGGCACTGCCACAGGTACATCACTCCGGACTCGGTAACGGGCGGTTGATCAGGTGATCGTTCGGTCGGTCGTTCAGTAGATCGTTCGACCGGAACGGTCGCAGTCGATGGGGATCAGATCATGGCAGCGAATTCCAGGTAGAGCGAGGCATGCTGGGTGTCGCCCACGTCCAGGCTCCACAGCCCCGCTTCGACGGTGCGGAAGAGGGTCCAGCCGCGCAGCCGGTCCCGGTCCACGGCGGCGTCGTCGGCCAGCCGGTGGAGGCGGCGACGGGCGGCGGCCTCCGGCCCGGGGGAGCCGGCCAGCGTCTCCAGTCGGTCCTGGACCAGCCAGGCCAGGTCGTAGGCGCGCTCGCCCACCAACGGCTTGGGATCGATGGCCAACCAGGGGGAGCGTTCCGCGGCCAGGACGTTGCCGTGGTGGTAGTCGCCGTGCAGCAGCAGCCGCTCGTCGCGGGTGGTCGCGTCGGCCAGCAGTGCGGCGGACAGCTCCAACGCCTCGTCCACCAGCGGAAGCAGCTCCGCCGCGGCGGGCAGATCGCGACGCCGGGCGAGCGCCTCGCGCAGCCCCTGCACGTAGTCGGCAACAAGCGTGAAGTCGTGCTGCTCCGGGGGCGCGACCCAGAGCAGCCGCAGCGCGCCCAGCGCCTCCAGCATGGCCTTGCCCTCCGGCAGCGAGAGCAGTGGCACCTCGCTGTTGAGGCGCTCCAGCAGCAGGGTGCCGTCCTCCGGTGCGGACTCCAAAAGGCGGACCGCGCCGTGACCGTCCCAGTGCGTCAGCGCGGCGTGCTCCTGGGCGCCCTCGGGGTGCGGGTAGCCGATCTTCAGCGCGGCCGGTGTTCCGTCGGCACGGCGGACCAGCAGCACCAGGCTGATCTGGCCGCCGGGCTCGCACACGCGCTCCAGCACGAGGTCCCACCGCGCGAGGCTCTCGGCGGCGAGCCGGGGGAGCGCGGTCAGCCACGCCTCTCCGGCGCCGTCGGTCCAGCGCCTGACGGTGTCCTGGAGCCGGGCGGGGATACGGAAGCCTGGTGCCGTCATGCTCGCCCTTCTTCGGTGATCGTGCCGTTTCCCATTGTCGACCATGCTGCGCGGCTCCCGGCATCTGCCCCGGACAACAAGCCGGCCACGGCAGTCCGGGCAGTCCGCACAGGTCCGAGAGCCCGGGCGGGCCTCAGGCCGAGGAGGCCGGGTCCGGGAGGCCGGGGAAGGCCGTCGGCGTCCCGCCCCAGGAGAGGCTGCGCAACGCGGCGGCCCGCAGCTCGGTGGCGGCCTCGCTTCGCGGCGCGCCCGTCGCGGCCTGCACACCGTTGGCGTACACCGCGGCCAGGCGCGTCTCCAGCAGGGTGGCCAGCCGGCGGGCGGATCCGGCATCCGTGACGTCGAACGGCAGCAGGTAGGCCGCCGCCGCGGCCTGGGGGCGCGCCCCCGCCGCCGTGATCCGGGCGGACAGGGCGTCCCTGTGGGCGCGGTGCAGGTCGAAGTCGGTCGAAGCCAGGCCCCGGTCGGAGCCGCTGAGCTGCGCCCCTATCACTCCGTAGCCGTAGACGGCGGCGTCCTCCGCGCCGAGCGCGGCCTGGAGCGAGCTGAGCTCGGCGGCGCTGGGACGGGTGGGGGCCGAGGCCGACGTCGGATCCGAGGCGGCGGGCGCCTGTGCGCCGAGCACCACCGCGCGCTGCGCCGCACCCGCCGACACCGACGCGAGCAGCCGCGCCAACGCGGGCGAGACCGCGAGCAGTTCCGTGGCGCACAGGGTGGCCAGCGCCGACTCCCGCGCAGCGAGCACCGCGTTGCCGACCGGAGCGGCCGACGCCGACGTCGCGGAGGCGGAGGCCCGTGCCGAAGGGCTCGCGCCGATGGTCGCCTGCGCGCTCGCTGCCGCCGACGCCGTTGCCATCGCCTTCGCGGCTCCCGTGGTTCCAGGGGCTCCCGCCGCCCGGGCCGCGCCCGGATCCACCGCGGTCAGCTCCGCCACCAGCAGCCGTTGCAGGTCCGGAGTCTCCTCGCGGGAGTTCTCGTAGCCCGTCACCAGCGCCGTCATCGCCGTGCCCACGCGACGCCGGGCCGCCGTGTCCGGGTCGACGGCGGTCGCCGATGCGCCGGAGTGCCCCGTCGTGCCCCCGCACGCGGTGAGAACGGTGAGCAGCCCGGCCGAGAGCAGGCTGCGGCGGCGAAGGAGAACGGCCATGAGCAGGGACGTTACCGTGTGCGCCGGGCACGTGGGAGTCACGCGGTGATTTGTGCCGAATCGGCGCGCGCACGGCCGACCGGATAGGCTATGGGCGCACTTAGACCTTCCGACAACAGCAGACGCGGCCGAGGAGTAACCCGGATGAGCACCACCCAGAACGATCGGCTGCACGAGCTGCTGGAGCCGCTCGCCGCCAAGGCGGGCGCCGATCTGGAGGAGGTCAGGCTCGGCAAGGTCGGCGGACGCCGCGTGCTGGAGGTCGTCGTCGACGCCGACGGCGGCGTGGACCTGGACGCCGTGGCCGAGCTCAGCCGGGTCTTCGGCGAGGCGCTGGACGCCTCCGACCTGATGGGCGACGGCGAGTACCGGCTGGAGGTCGGCTCCCCGGGTGTCGACCGTCCCCTGACGCAGCCGCGCCACTGGCGGCGTGCCACGACGCGCCTGGTCAAGGTGCAGCTCACCACGGGTGCCGAGGTGACCGGCCGGGTGCTGGAGTCGGACGACGAGGGCGTGCTGCTGGAGATCCCGCCGGTCAAGGGCCGGGGCAAGGCCACCGAGCGCCGTCTCGCCTTCACCGAGGTCGCCAAGGCCCGGGTGCAGATCGAGTTCAACCGCAAGGACTCGGCTGCCGATGAAGACTTTGTGGACGAAGACGCTGCGGACGTCGACGGAATCGACGACGCCGAAGACATTGACGACACCGAGGACGACGCCTCCGACGAGGCGTGAACGAAGAGAACTGAAGAGAGAAGAGGAGGCGTAGCGATGGACATCGACATGAGCGCCCTGCGCGGGCTTGTCCGCGAACGTGAGATCAACTTCGATCTGCTGGTCCAGGCGATCGAGTCGGCCCTCCTCATTGCGTACCACCGCACTGAGGGTTCGCGGTCCAAGGCCCGCGTCGAGCTGAACCGTGAGAACGGCCATGTCACGGTCTGGGCCACCGAGGACCCCGACGAGGTCGAGGAGGGGTCGACCCCCCGCGAGTTCGACGACACCCCGACCGGCTTCGGCCGGATCGCGGCCAGCACCGCCAAGCAGGTGATCCTCCAGCGTCTGCGCGACGCCGAGGAGGAGGTCACCTTCGGCGAGTACGCCGGGCGTGAGGGCGACATCGTCACCGGTGTGGTCCAGCAGGGCAAGGACCCGAAGAACGTGCTGGTCGACATCGGCAAGATCGAGGCGATCCTGCCCGCCCAGGAGCAGGTCCCGAACGAGGAGTACCAGCACGGGCTGCGGCTCAAGTGCTACGTCGTCTCGGTCAAGAAGGGCGTCCGCGGCCCGTCCGTCACGCTCTCGCGGACCCACCCCAACCTGGTGAAGAAGCTCTTCGCGCTGGAGGTCCCGGAGATCGCCGACGGCAGCGTCGAGATCGCCGCGATCGCGCGCGAGGCCGGTCACCGCAGCAAGATCGCGGTCTGGACCGACAAGCCCGGACTCAACGCCAAGGGCGCCTGCATCGGCCCGATGGGCGGCCGGGTGCGCCAGGTGATGGGCGAGCTGATGGGCGAGAAGATCGACATCGTCGACTGGTCCGAGGACCCGGCGGAGATGGTTGCCAACGCGCTGTCCCCCGCGCGGGTGACGAAGGTCGAGATCGTCGACTACGACTCCCGTTCGGCCCGGGTCACCGTGCCGGACTACCAGCTCTCGCTGGCCATCGGCAAGGAGGGGCAGAACGCCCGCCTGGCCGCCCGGCTCACCGGATGGCGTATCGACATCCGCCCGGACACCGAGGGCACCGAGGCCGACCAGGCCTGAGCGGAACCCGGGCCGGACGTGATCCGGACATGAGCCGGGCCTGGCCCGGACGTAGCCCGGGAGTGGCTCGGGAGTGACGAAGAGGAGCCGCTCGGTGGCGCAGCGCTCGATCGCCTGCGGATAACCGAGTCGGATCCAAGACCATCAGAGGGGTAGACTTGGACGTGTCTGGCCGGACGCGTACCGCAGCATGCCCGGAACGTACGTGCGTGGGGTGTCGGAAGCGATCGGTCAAGCACGATCTGCTGCGTGTCACGGCGGTGGAGGGCGCATGCGTCCCTGATCCCCGTGGCACGTTGCCCGGTAGGGGCGCGTACCTGCACCCCGAGCCGGGCTGCCTCGCGTCGGCTCTGCGCCGACGGGCGTTCCCGCGGGCGTTCCGCCTGCAGGGACCGCTCGACACCGCCGCACTCGAGCGGTACGTCGAGCAGATCGCCGCCGGGGCGACCGCAGGTGTTCGGTGAAGTGAAGTTGTCAGGTAACAGGTACCTCGCGAAGTCGAAAGTAGGTCGAGATTGCGATGAGCACTCGATGAGTACGCGATGAGTACGAGCATGAAGCAATAGCGACGGTCCGGCGGAGTCCCGGACCAGAAGGAGCGAAGTGGCTAAGGTCCGGGTATACGAACTCGCCAAGGATTTGGGCGTCGAGAGCAAGGTCGTGATGGCCAAGCTCCAGGAGCTCGGTGAGTTCGTCCGTTCGGCGTCGTCGACCATCGAGGCGCCTGTTGTACGCAAGCTGGAGCTTGCGTTCGGTGGTGGCAGTGCCCCCGCCAAGTCCGCGTCGGGTTCCTCCGGGAAGCCCGCCGCGCCCAAGCCGGCCGGTGCAGGCCCGAAGCCGGGCGCTCCGCGCCCCGCCGCGCCGCGTCCGCCGGCCCCCAAGCCCGCTGCGGCTGCGCCGCGTCCGGCCGCTGCCGCGGAGGCGCCCGCCGCCCCGGCCGCGCCCGCCGCGCCGCGTCCCGCGGGCGCAACCCCGGGTCCGCGCCCGGCTGCCCCGCGCCCCGTCGCGCCGGCCGCCGAGTTCTCGGCCCCGGCTCCGGCCCAGCCGGAGACCCCCTCCGCGCCCGTGCCTCCGCGTCCCTCCGGGAACGCGCCGCGTCCGGGTGCCCCGCGTCCGGCCACGCCGGGTGCCCGCCCGTCCGGTCCGCGTCCGGGCAACAACCCGTTCACGTCCAGCAACACCGGCATGGCCCGCCCCGGCGCTCCGCGTCCGGGTGGGGCTCCGGGTGGCGAGCGTGGCGACCGTCCGCGTCCGGGTGCTCCGCGTCCGGGCGGTGCTCCGGGTGGCGAGCGCGGTGACCGCGGTCCCCGTCCCGGTGGCGCTCCGCGTCCCGGCGCTCCCGGCGCCGGCGAGCGTGGCGACCGTGGGCCCCGCCCCGGTGGCGCCGGTGCCCCCGGTGGGATGCCGCGTCCGCAGGGCGCTCCGCGTCCCGGTGGGCCGAGCCCGTCCGGCATGCCGCGTCCGAACCCGGGCATGATGCCGCAGCGTCCGGCCAGCGGTCCGCGTCCGGGCCCCGGCGGTGCCGGTCGTCCGGGTGGTCCCGGCGGTCGTCCCGGCGGTGCCGGCGGCGGTCGTCCCGGCTTCCAGGGTCGTCCGGCCGGTCCGGGCGCTCGTCCGGCCGGTGGCGGCGGCTTCGGCGGCCCGCGTCCCGGTGGTGGCGGCGGCGGTGGCTTCGGCGGCGCCCGTCCGGGTGGTGGCGGCGGCTTCGGCGGTCGTCCCGGCGGTCCGGGTGCCCGTGGTGGCACGCAGGGCGCCTTCGGCCGTGGCCCCGGTGGCCGTCCGGCCCGTGGCCGTAAGTCGAAGCGTGCGAAGCGCCAGGAGTACGAGGCCATGCAGGCCCCGTCCATCGGCGGTGTCATGCTGCCGAAGGGTCACGGCGAGACCGTGCGCCTCTCGCGCGGCGCGTCGCTGACGGACTTCGCGGACAAGATCAACGCCAACCCGGCGGCCCTGGTCTCCGTGATGTTCAACCTCGGCGAGATGGTCACCGCGACCCAGTCGGTCTCCGACGAGACGCTGCAGCTGCTCGCCGGTGAGATGGGCTTCACGCTGGAGATCGTCAGCCGTGACGACGAGGACCGCGAGCTGCTCGAGTCCTTCGACATCGACTTCGGCGAGAACGAGGGCGGCGAGGACGAGCTCCGTCCGCGTCCGCCGGTCGTGACCGTCATGGGTCACGTCGACCACGGTAAGACCCGCCTGCTCGACGCGATCCGCAAGAGCAACGTGGTCGCGGGCGAGGCCGGTGGCATCACCCAGCACATCGGTGCCTACCAGGTCAACACCGAGGTCAACGGCGAGGAGCGTGCCATCACGTTCCTGGACACCCCGGGTCACGAGGCGTTCACCGCCATGCGTGCCCGTGGTGCCAAGTCCACCGACATCGCGATCCTGGTGGTCGCGGCCAACGACGGTGTCATGCCGCAGACGGTCGAGGCGTTGAACCACGCCAAGGCCGCCGGTGTGCCGATCGTGGTCGCCGTCAACAAGATCGACGTCGAGGGCGCCGACCCGACCAAGGTCCGCGGTCAGCTGACCGAGTTCGGTCTGGTGGCCGAGGAGTACGGCGGCGACACCATGTTCGTCGACATCTCCGCGCGCCAGGGCCTGAACATCGAGCAGCTGCTGGAGGCCGTGGTCCTGACCGCGGACGCCAGCCTGGACCTCCGGGCCAACCCGGAGCAGGACGCCCAGGGCATCGCGATCGAGGCCCACCTGGACAAGGGTCGCGGCGCCATGGCGACCGTCCTGGTCCAGCGCGGCACCCTGCACGTCGGTGACTCGATCGTGGTCGGCGACAGCTACGGCCGTGTCCGCGCCATGCTCGACGAGAACGGCAACAACCTGCAGGAGGCGGGTCCGTCCCGTCCGGTGCTGCTGCTCGGTCTGACCTCGGTGCCCCGCGCCGGCGACAGCTTCATCGTCGTCGACGAGGACCGCACCGCCCGCCAGATCGCCGAGAAGCGCTCGGCCCGCGACCGCAACGCGATGTTCGCGCGTCGTCCGGTCCGCGTCTCGCTCGAGGACCTGGACAAGGCCATCGCCGCCGGCGGCATCCAGCAGCTCAACCTCATCATCAAGGGTGATGTCTCCGGTTCGGTGGAGGCCCTGGAGGACGCGCTGCTCAAGCTGGACGTGGGCGAGGAGGTCGAGCTCCGCATCCTGCACCGCGGTGTGGGTGCGATCACCGAGTCCGACGTCGACCTGGCCATGGGCTCCGACGCCATCATCCTGGGCTTCAACGTCCGGGCCGAGGGCCGTGCCCGTACGGCGGCGGACCGCGAGGGCGTCGACATCCGCTACTACTCGGTCATCTACCAGGCGATCGAGGAGATCGAGGCGGCGCTCAAGGGCCTGCTCAAGCCGGAGTACGAGGAGGTGCGTCTCGGCTCCGCGGAGATCCGCGAGGTCTTCCGCTCTTCCAAGTTCGGCAACATCGCCGGTGTCCTGGTCCGCGAGGGTCTCATCCGGCGCAACGCCAAGGCTCGCCTCATCCGCGACGGCAAGGTCGTGGTGGAGAACCTCACCATCGAGGGTCTGCGTCGTTTCAAGGACGACGCGACCGAGGTCCGCGAGGGCTTCGAGGCCGGTGTCACCCTGGGGTCGTACAACGACATCAAGGTCGAGGACACCATCGAGACCTACGAGATGCGGGAGAAGCCGCGCGCGTGAGCGTCTGACGTGCGTGACTGACTGAGCAACGAGCAAGGGGGCCGAAGACGGGCTGAATTCCCGTCGACGGCCCCCTTCTCGCTCGGTACGGTGATCACATCAGCAGTCCCCGGGGCCTCACAGGTCGGCGTGACCTGTCACACATGTTCGTGGGAACTCTTACGTTCGATCTTCTGCTGGGGGATGTTCACTCCCTCAAGGAGAAACGGTCGATCGTACGACCGATCGTGGCCGAACTGCAGCGCAAGTACAGCGTGTGCGCGGCTGAGACCGGTAATCAGGAGCTGCATCGCCGGGCCGAGATCGGCCTGGCCGTGGTGTCCGGCGAATCGTCCTACGTCGTCGACATCCTGGACAGCTGCGAGCGGCTCGTCTCGGGCAGGCCCGAGGTGCAGTTGCTCGCCGCGAGGCGGAGGCTTCGCGATGACGAGGACGAGTAGGACAATCATTCAGGGCATTCAGGACGCCCCTAGGTGGGCGCGTTTGGGTACTGTGCGTCGGTGCCCACAGCACGAGGAGGACCAGTGACCGACACCGCGAGGGCGCGCAAGCTCGCAGACCGCATCCGGGTGGTCGTCGCGGAGACCCTGCAGCGGCGGATCAAGGATCCCCGCCTGGGCTTCGTCACCATCACCGACGCCCGGGTCACCGGTGACCTGCGCGAGGCCACCGTCTTCTACACCGTCCACGGCGACGAGACCGAGCGCGAGGCCTCGGCCGCCGCGCTGGAGAGCGCCAAGGGCGTGCTCCGCTCCACCGTCGGCCGGGAGACCGGGGTGCGGTTCACCCCGTCGCTCACCTTCGTTCTGGACGCCGTCCCGGACACCGCCCGCCACCTGGACGACCTGCTCGTCCGCGCGCGGGCCCAGGACGCCGAGGTGCGCAGCGTCGCCGTCGGCAAGTCCTTCGCCGGTGACGCGGACCCGTACCGCAAGCCCGGTGAGGAAGACGACGAGGACCTCGACGCCGCCGATGCCGAGGACCACGACGGCGACGAGGCAGAGGACGCGTAGCCGTGCTCGGCCGGCAGGAGGACGCGTCGGAGGCGCCCACCGCGCAGGTGGGCGCCTCCGCGCTGCCCGCGCACGCCCTCCCGGCGCCGCGCGCCGAGCTGCGCCGACCGGACGATCAGGACTGGCAGTCGGTGATCGATGCGATCACCGAGGCCCGATCGATCGATCTGGTCGCTCATGTGCTCCCCGACGGGGACGCGTTGGGCTCGGCCCTGGCGATGGGTCTCGCGCTGCGGCAGCGCGGCGTCCGGGCACGGGTCTCCTTCGGTGACGATCCGCAGGTGGTGCCCGCGTCGCTCGGGTTCCTGCCCGGTCAGGAGCTGATCGTCCCGGTCTCCGAGGTGCCTGACCGGCCCGACCTGATGATCACATTCGACGTCGCCGACCCGCGCCGCCTCGGCCTGCTCCAGGGCAAGGCGGAGTCCGCCCGGATGCTGGTGGTGATCGACCACCACGCGTCCAACGGCGGTTTCGGACGGCGTCGGCTGATCGACCCGCTCGCGCCGGCCACCGCCGTGCTGGTCGACGAACTGCTGCGCCGGCTCGGCGTTCCGCTCGACCGGTCGATCGCCACCTGCCTCTACGCCGGGGTCGCCAGCGACACCGGTTCCTTCCGCTACTCCGCGACCACCCCCGCGACGCACGAGTTCGCCGCCCGACTGCTGGCCACCGGCGTGCCGCACGACGTGATCTCGCGTCGGCTCTGGGACACCCAGTCGTTCGGCTACCTCAAGGTGCTGGCCGCCGCCCTCGAGCGGGCCCGGCTCGAACCCGAGGCGGCGGGCGGCCTGGGCCTCGTCTGGACCTGGGTCCCCTGGGCCGACCTGGTCGCCCACGGCGTGCCGCCGGAGGAGATCGAGGGCCTGATCGACGTGGTCCGCAAGGCCGCCGAGGCCGAGGTCACCCTGGTCCTCAAGGAGGACCCGGACGGCAGCCTGCGCGGCTCGACCCGCGCCAACGGCGCCGTCGACGTCGCCGCGGCCTGCGCCGCGCTGGGCGGCGGCGGCCACGCCTACGCGGCCGGTTTCGGCTCCCGTATCGGCGTGCCGGCGACGGTGGCGGCCTTCCGCGAGGCGCTCACCGCGCTGGGCGGGGCCGCGATCGCTGCCCGGACGTCGATCAACTCCATGACTGAAACGAAAGATTGATCACCTCTTGAAGCGCAAGGGCACCGGCCCCGACGGTCTGATCATCGTCGACAAGCCCGCCGGGATCACCTCCCACACCGTTGTCGCCCGCGTCCGGCGTCTCGCTGGCACCCGCAAGGTCGGCCACGCCGGAACGCTCGACCCCATGGCCACCGGCGTCCTGGTCGTCGGCAGCGAGCGGGCGACCCGCCTGCTCGGCCACCTGGCCCTGACGACCAAGACCTACGAGGCCACCATCCGCCTCGGCCAGGCCACGGTCACCGACGACGCCGAGGGTGAGGTCACCGCCTCCGTGGCGGTGGACCCCTCGGCGGTCACCGACGCGGCGATCGCGGCGGGCGTCGCGGAGTTGACCGGCGAGATCCAGCAGGTGCCGTCGAAGGTCAGCGCGATCAAGATCGACGGCAAGCGGTCGTACTCGCGGGTCCGCGACGGCGAGGACGTCGAACTGGCCGCCCGCCCGGTCACGGTGTCGCGCTTCGAGGTCCACGCGCGGCGGGACGTCGTCGCGGAGGACGGCACCCCGGTGGTCGACCTGGACGTCACGGTCGACTGCTCCTCCGGTACGTACATCCGGGCTCTGGCCCGCGACCTCGGCTCCGCGCTGGGCGTCGGCGGCCATCTGACCGCGTTGCGGCGAACCCGGGTGGGCGCGTACGGGATCGACACCGCGTACACGCTGGAGCAGTTGGAGGAGTCCTTCGCCGACCGCGTCCTGCCCATCGCGGACGCTGCTGCGGCGGCGTTCCGCCGCTGGGACGTGAACGAGGAGCAGGCCCGGTTGCTGACGCACGGCGTCCGCGTCGACGCCCCGGGGCTGGGCGGCGACGACCCGATCGCGGTCTTCGACCCGGAGGGTCGGTTCCTGGCACTGATCGAGGAACGGGGCGGGAAGGCGATCTCGCTCGCCGTTTTCGTCTGATCACTTCTGCAGTGGGGGACGTTGCAGGGCCATCCGGTGGGGTACCCCCGGCCGAAGGCTGGGGGAGGGTGGTTGCTCGCGCGGTTCCCCGCGCCCCTGGGAAGTGCAACGTCCCCTCGCGCCTGAATCTTCTTCTCGCACTCAAACCTTCTTCCCTCCCACGGGCGAGCGCGCGGCGCGCGGTGGGGGCGGACGGGTGGGTGACGCGCAGGTGGTGACCTGACGCGGGCAGCTTCACGGATGACGCGGTGGGCGACATCCGGGAGGCGCTGTGGGGCCGGGGCTGGTGCAGGTGGGGGATCTGCGGGGCGGTCCGCGAGGACTCGCGTTCGGCGCGGACCGGGACGGGACGCTGCTCACGGCGCACGAGGTGGTCGACGGCCTGACCGGCGTCACCCTCGTGTACCCGGGCGGCACCACGGTGCGGGTCCGCGCGGAGCGGATCGTGCCGTTGCCGGCGCACGGGCTGGCGTTGATCCGGGCGGACCGGTCGCCGCCCGGCGGCCCCTGGCCGCTCGCCGACGGGCACGGAACGCGCCTGGTGACCCTGCCCGGGCTGGCGCCCGCGCTGTCCGGCGGGATCTCCGGACTGGTGACCGCACGTTACGAGTCGTCCGAACGGTTCTGGCTGGTCCCCGACATCTGGCTGCTCGGCGTCGAGCAGGCTCCCTACGGACTGCCCGTGCAGGCAGCGGGCGCGCCCGTCGTCGACGCGGAGACGGGCGCGGCGGTGGGCGTCGCGACTGCCGCGCTGCGTACACGACGTCGGGGCGCGGTGCTCGCCGTGCCGCTCGGGACGGTCGTGCACGAGCCGGTCGTGGCGGACCTGCTGGCGCGGAACGCGGAGAGCGTGCCCGCGCACGGACGGGCGCTCAACCTGGCCGGGGTGCTGCAGCTGACCACCGCGACGCTCGGGACGGCGGTGGCCGAGGCAGGGGAAGGGCGGGTGCCGCGTCCCGTGGGGCTGCCGGAGTCCGCGGAGGGGTGGGACCCGGTCCGGCCGGTGCTCGCGCTGGTCGGCGAGACCGGCAGCGGGCGGACCACGGAGTTGGCCGCGCTCGCCCTGCGGCGGAGCCGGGCGGCGTACCGGCTGCCGACCGTCTGGTTGCGCGGCGCGGATCTGGCCGCGGGCGACGCCAGTGTGATCGATGCGATCGATCGATCGTTGCGCCGTGCTCATTCGATCCTCGACTGCCCTGCCGCCGCGCCGCTCGGAGGCCAGGTGGCGCGTGTCGCGGCGGGTGCCCGGCGACCGCTGTTGGTGGTTCTGGACGGCCCCGAGGAGGCTCCGCCGGAGCTGCTGGCCCGATGGAGGGCCTGGTGCGCAGAGTCGGTACGTCGGCTGCGGCGGGTCGACGCCCGGCTGGCGCTCGGCTGCCTGCCGGAGTTCTGGGAGGGGATGGGCCCGGCGTTCGGGCCGGACGACGTCCACAGTTGCTGGTCGCTCGGGCCGCTGGACGCCGTCACGGCGACCGTGGTGGCGGACCGGCATGGACTCGGCGGGCTGTTCCCAGCTGTGCCGACCGATCCGCTGCGCCTGCGTCTGCTAGCCGAACTATGCAGCGCCTGCCCGGAGTTGGCGCTGCCGGAAGACGGGCCGCCCACGCGGGCGGAACTGCTGGCGGCGCGCCTCGACCTCGCCTGCCTGCGGGTCGCCGAGGCACTGGGAGCCGATCGAACGGCAGGCAGGCGCGGGCGACTTGCGGCAGTCCAGCGCGTCGCCGCGACGGTCGCCGGACGCTGCCACGAGGCGGCCCGGCTGATGCTCTCCGCCGCTGACGGCGGGCTGGCCGCGGCCGATTTCGACGCGCTCTTCCCCTGGGAGGGCGGCTGGGCCCAGGCGGTGCTGGACGAGGGCCTGCTGGTGGCGGCGGGGACGGGCTACCGATTCGCCCTCGGCGCGATGGGGGAGTGGCTGCAGAGCGCCCACCTCGACCTCTCCTCGGCCCTGGGACTGGTCCTCGCCGACCCCGGCCCCTCGGTCGACCGATCCGAGTCTGCGCGGCCGGTCCAGGCCGTCCAGCCGGTCCAGCCGGTGCAACCCGTCCGGCCCGTTGTGCCCGTCCCGCCGGAGGCCGCCGGGCCCGCCGAGCGGGAGGCGTTCGCGGGGCGTCGGGTGGGCGCGCACCGGCGCGGAGGGCCGCGCGGCTGGGCGCCACCGGTACCCCGGCCGGGGCCGTCGGGTCCGCCTCGCAAGCCCGGCGTTCCTGGCGCTCCCGCTGTTCCCGGCGCTCCCGCGCCCGTGCCGCCGGCCTCCGTCCCCGGCCCGAGGGCGGCCGACGTGACCACGGCCCCGGGCGGTAGCCGCGGCCGTGCGGCGCGTGGTGGCGCGGTCGCGCGCTGGCGGATCGGCGTGCTGCGGGAGGCGCTGGTCGGCCTCGCCGCCGGGGTGGACCCGAGTGCCGTCGAGCCCGCGCTCGCGCGGCTGGTGCGGCGGCTGGACGGCCCGGATGCCGCAGCGTGGGGCTCGGAGCCCCGCTGGTGGGCCGAACGGCTGCTGACCGGGACCCTGGAGCGGGTGCCGGACGCCGGGCCGCACAGGGCGCTGCTGCGGTCCCTGGCGGAGCGCCTCGCCTTCCGGCCGGAGGCTGGGCCTTTTGTGCCGTGGGAGTTCTGGGAGCGCGTCCCGTTGTCGGTCGAGGACCGGATGGACGTGCTGCGGCTGCTGGCGCGCAGCCCTGCGCCCGAGCCCCGGGCGCTGGTCGGACGACTGCTCGCGGCGCGGCCCTCGGTCGCGTTCCCGGCGCTCTGCCGCTGGCTGGAGGACGACCGGGTCGCCGCAACCGCCGCCGTGCTGCTGTTGGAGCATCGCGGGTCGGGCCTCGACGAGCTAGCGGAGGCGCTGGTCGAGGCGGCGCAGCCGCGTGCGGACGCGCTGCTGCGGGAGCTGGCCGAGCGGGAGCCGTCGGCACTCTGCCGAGCGATCGATCGTTGGGCCCACGATCCGCGACCGGAACGACAGGTCGCGGCGGCATTCGTGCTCGGATCCGCTCATCCGAAAGCAGAGGCTGATCGATCGCTCGTCCGCTTCGCCGCCGAGGCCTTGCTCGCTCGGCCCGAGGCCGAAGCGCTGCACGGGGCGGCGCTGACCGCGCTGGTCCGTGACCCGCTCTCCCGGCCGCGCCATCTGCGGACGGCACTGGCCCGCTACGTCGAAGCCGATCCGCTGCTGCGCGCCGCCGCGCTCACACCCGCGCTGGAGAGCGACCCCGTGCACGTCCTGGCCGGGTACGCGGCGAGGCTCCAAGAGCCCGGAGAGGAGACGGCAGCGGTGCTCCGGGCGCTCGCGGCCACCCCGGCACCGCATGCCCGCGCAGCCGCCGCGGAGCTGGTCCACGAGCACCTGCGGCGGCGGCCCGAGAGCGCGCTCCAGGTGGCGGGATGGCTGCGCGCCCGCTTGGCGCACGGCCCCGGCGAGCGCGAGACGCTGCGCGCCTTCGTCTCCGGCCTCGTCGCCGAGCAGCCGGAGCACGTCCGACGGGTCTTCGCCGGGGCGCTGCGCGATGCGGAGGGGCCGCTGGCGGCCGAACTGCGCGGACTGCTGGAGACCTCGTGGGGCACCGAGCCCGGGACGCAGCCCGGGACTGTGCCCGCGGTGCCGTCGGAGGCTGGTGCGACGAGCGGTGTGACGAGTCCGATGAGATCTCAGCACCACGCGCATGGCAAGGTATAGGGGGTTGTAACCACTTGGGCCTGCGCCCCGAGCAGGTCTGGACGCAGGACGGACGAGGAGCGGTCAGAGTGCAGCGCTGGCGTGGCCTGACGGAAGTGCCGGAGGACTGGGGACGCAGCGTCGTCACCATCGGGTCCTTCGACGGGGTGCACCGGGCCCACCAACGGATCATCGGCCACGCCGTGGACCGTGCCCGCGAGCTGGGCGCGCGCTGCGTCGTGGTCACCTTCGACCCGCACCCGAGCGAGGTCGTCCGCCCCGGCAGCCACCCGGCGCTGCTGGCCCCGTACCACCGGCGTGCCGAGCTGATGGGCGAGCTGGGCGTGGACGCAGTCCTGGTACTGCCTTTCACCGCGGCCTTCTCGCAGGTCTCCGCCGAGGACTTCGTGCGGCAGGTGCTGGTCGACGGCCTGCACGCGGCCGCGGTCGTCGAGGGCCCCAACTTCCGCTTCGGACACCGGGCGATGGGCAACGTCGAGCTCCTCGCCGAGCTGGGCGAGCGGTTCGGCTTCTCCGTCGACGTGCTCGACCTGCAGATCAGCGGCCAGGCCGGAGGCGGCGCGCCGTTCTCCTCGACGCTGGCCCGACGCCTGGTCGCCGAGGGCGACATGACGGGCGTGGCCGAGGTGCTGGGCCGCCCGCACCGGGTGGAGGGCACCGTCGTCCGCGGCGCGCAGCGCGGACGCGAACTCGGCTACCCGACCGCCAACGTGGCCACGCTCCCGCACACCGCGGTGCCCGCGGACGGCGTCTACGCGGGCTGGCTGACGGTGGATCAGGAGCGGATGCCCGCAGCGATCTCGGTTGGCACCAATCCCACCTTCGACGGGACCGAGCGCACGGTCGAGGCCTACGCCATCGACCGCGTCGGCCTGGACCTCTACGGGCTGCACGTCGCCGTCGACTTCCTCGCCTACCTGCGCGGTATGGAGAAGTTCGACTCCATCGAGGCGCTGCTCGACCGGATGGCCGACGACGTCAAGCGCGCACGGGAGCTGACCGACGGCGCCTGAGCGATCGTCACCACCCCACGACGGAGGGCCCGCACCGATGATCGGTGCGGGCCCTCCGTCACTGCTCCGTGCCTACATGCCTACTGTTGCGGCGGGTAGCCGTAGCCCCACTGCTGCCGGGGGTCGTGCTGCGGCGGCTGACCGGGCGCACCCGGTGCCTGACCCTGCTGCGGCGGCGCCGGGGGCTGCTGCGGCTGACGCGGGTCGTACCCCTGCTGCTGACCGGGGTACGGGTACTGCTGCTGACGCGGGTCGTACGGCTGCTGCGGCGGGCCCTGCGGGGGCTGACCCGGGTAGCCCTGCTCACCGGGAGCCCCCGGACCACCCGGGCCGCCGGGCATCTGGCCGGGCTGCTGGCCCCAGCCGAGCGCCTGCGGCTGGATCCGGGCGAAGTCGGAGGCGACCATGGCGGCGAGGTGGAAGTACGCCTCGCGGGTCTTGGGCTTCATCCGGTTCAGGTCCACCTCGGCGCCGGCCGCCAGGTGCTCGTCGAACGGCACCACCACGACGCCGCGGCAGCGGGTCTGGAAGTGCGCCACGATGTCGTCGATCTTGATCATCTTCGACGTCTCGCGGACCCCGGAGACCACCGTGATGCTGCGCTGGACCAGGTCCGCGTAGCCGTGGGCGGTCAGCCAGTCGAGCGTGGTGCTGGCGCTGCTGGCGCCGTCGACGCTGGGCGTGGAGACGACGATCAACTGGTCGGCGAGGTCGAGCACGCCGCGCATGGCGCTGTAGAGCAGGCCGGTGCCGGAGTCGGTCAGGATGATCGGGTACTGCTCGCCGAGGAAGCCGATGACGCGGCGGTAGTCCTCGTCGTTGAAGGTCGTCGAGACGGCCGGGTCGACGTCGTTGGCCAGGATCTCCAGACCGCTGCTCGCCTGCGAGGTGTACCGGCGCACGTCCATGTAGCTGCGCAGGTGCGGGATCGCGGTGACCAGGTCGCGGATGGTCGCGCCGGTCTCGCGGCGGACGCGGCGGCCCAGGGTGCCGGCGTCCGGGTTGGCGTCGACGGCGATGACCTTGTCCTGCCGCTCGCTGGCCAGTGTCGAGCCCAGCGCGGTGGTCGTGGTCGTCTTGCCGACGCCGCCCTTGAGGCTGATGACCGCGATCTTGTAGCTGGTCATCACGGGCGTGCGGATCACCGCGAGCTTCTGCTGGCGGTCCGCCTCGGCGGCCTTTCCGCCCAGACGGAACCGGCCGCCGACGTTCTGGCGGCGCTCCGGCGCCTGGTTGCGGATCAGGCGGTCGGACGAGAGCTCCACGGCGGCGGTGTAGCCGAGCGGTGCGCCCTGCGCGACGGGCTGGGCCTGCGGAGCGCCCCACGGCGAGTTCGGCGCCTGGGGCGGACCGGCCTGCGGCGCACCCCACGGGTTCTCGTTCTGGGGCGGCATGCCCTGCTGGTACTGCGGCGGGACCGGCAGCTCACCCGCGGGGGTGGCCGGTCGGTACGGCTGCTGGTCCGCGCTGTACGGGGTCGCGGGCGGCATCGGCGGCTGAGCCGTCGGCTGCCCCGGCTGCGGGGGCATCGGGTAACCCGGCCCGGCGGGCGGGCCGGGGGGAGCGTCGGCCGACGGCGGCCCGAAAGGACCCGGCTGGGGCGGCTGGGGCTGACCCTCCGGTGCGCCCGCAGGCGGGTACCCCGGCCCGGGCACGGGCGACGGCATGCCCGGCGGCGGGCCGAACGGCGGCTGGCCCGGCGGCGGGCCGAACGGCGGCTGGCCCGGAACCGCCGCGTCCGCAGCCGGACCGGCAGGCGGCGCGAAAGGACCTGACGGGATGCCAGGAGCTGACGGGACCCCGCCGTTGGAGGTGTTCTGCGGCGGGCCGGGCAGCGGCTGGGCCGGGGCGCCGGGCGCGGCGGAGTTCTCGGCCGAGGGGGCGTCGGAGGCGTTCTCCGGGCCGTCTGCCGGTGCCGGGGCGGGAGCAGCGGGGCCGGGCGTCGGGCCGAACGCCGCGAGCGCCGGGTCGACGCCGGGCGCACCCGGAGCCGGAGCCGACGGTGCCGGCGTCTGCTCTGCGGGCTTGTCGGGACCCGCCGCCGGGGCGGGCGCCGGAGCGGGCGCCGGAGCGGGCCCGAAGGCTGCCAGCGCCGGGTCGCCGCCCGATGGCTGACCCGTCGGCGGCGCCTGAGGCGTGGGAGGAACCGGGGGAGTCTGAGCTGCCGGAGGAGCTGCGGGGCCGGGCGTCGGGCCGAACGCCGCGAGTGCCGGATCGACGCCGGGCGTACCCGGCGCACCGGGCGCGGGCGGGCCGAAGGGGGTGCCGCTCAGCTGCGGCGGCATGGCGGAGCCGTCCGTCGGCGCGGGCATGGGCGGAACCGGCGCAGGCGGAAAGGGGGCAGGCGCAGGCGGCTGGCCGCCCTGCGGACCGTAGGCCGCGGGGGCCGGGGGCGCGAAGGACTGCTGCTGCGCGCCGGGTTCACCCGAGGGTGCGGGTGCGGGCGCCGGGTATCCGCCCTGCTGGGGGACGGGCGCGGGAGCCTGGCTCCCCACCTGCGGGGCATTCTGCATGTACCAGGCGGGAGGGGTGTAGTCAGGCGCGTCCGACCACTCCTCGTCCTCGTCGGGCGTCTGGTCGCCGACATAGACGCCGTCGCGATCGCTGGTCACTGTGCTCGCCCTCTCGTTTGCCTCGCAGAACCACCAGAGTAATCGGCGGAACCGACGGCTCGGCAGCCCCTCCGCCGGAGCAGGCTCCAGGCAGCGTCCGTCACTCCACCTGACGGTGTCCCGAAGTCGCTCAACACGTCAAGCTCTGTCCACACCTGGTCACGGCCGGGGACCGGCACGGACCTGCCCGGATCCGACGCGGACTCACCGGGGGCCGGAACCACGCCCGTCCGGCGCGGACCCGACGTTCGCCCGAACCCCGTTCACCGTCCCGACGGACCGTCGAAAATCTGTCGAAAGTTCACCCGATGCGCACTGGATCCCCATCGGACGACGCGCTCCGGGCCGGGAACCGCCCCGACCCGGAGGTGGACCGCCACCGTCGGCGGTCCGCTCCGTTCAACCATGCGCGGTCAGCCGCGCGGGCTCAACAACCCGCGTTCGGTCCGCGTGCACCAGCCCGCGTTCGGCCCGCGTCCGGGGGTCAGTCCATGCGTCGTGCCTGGCCCAGCACCTGGGCCTCGGACGGGGTCGGGCCGCCCTGGACGAAGCTCCGGGTGCGGCGGTTGGTCCACAGTGTCACGCCGTCGCCGAGGTTGGGCAGCGCCGCCGCCTCCGCCGCCGGGAGCTGCAGCACCCGGGCGATCAACTCGGCTTCCTGCGGGGCCACTCGCTGCACGCCGACCAGGTCCGCGGAGCCGAGCAGGCGGTCCGCGCCCTCCGCGAGGTAGGGCATCAGCGTCAGCATCGCCTGCCAGGGCGCGGCGGAGAGCCGGGAACGTCCGGGCCGCGGGCCCGCGTCGCGCACGACCAGGACCGGACCGGCGACCGTGGCGCCCTGAGGGCCGAGCCGGCCGATCGGATGCACCGTCATGCACGGCTGGCCGCCGCCCGCCGCCTGGGCCACCGGGCCCCAGGCCTGGCCACGGCCGGTCTCCACGGCGACGCGTGCGCCGGTCGCGGCGGCACGCAGCGCGATCAGCTGGGCCGTCCAGATGCCGCCGACCAGCACCACGTCGTACGGGCGCGGCCGGAAGAGGCTCAGCACGGCCGGTCCGCCGCTGCCGTCCTGGCCGACGACGACGCCGTCGTCGCCGATGGGCAGGCGGACCGAGGACAACTGGTCGAGGGTCAGCACGTGCTGTTCCCGGTGCGGGCCGGGCAGGCCGAAGCCGGCGACGGCGCGCCGGAGGGGGCCCCCGCTGCGGGACGTCGAGTCGGTGACCGGGCCGGACGGGCCCCGGCGGTGCGTGGAAGTGGCCATCAGCGCGTCCCCCCAAGCGGCAGGGTCGCCAGAACGCCCGGCACCTGCTCCAGTTCCAGTCGTACCAGCCCGGCCCCGGCGCTGCGTGCGCGCGTCTCCAACTGCCGTGCGGCTGCGGTCAGTTCGCTCTCGCCACGGGCGATGACGCGGATGTGGCCGCTCAGTGCGACCGCACCGGTCCCGGCCTGGCGCAGGGTCAGCGCGAAGCTGCTGCCCAGCACCGGGGTGCCGGTGAGCAGGTTGACCAGCTCGGGCGTGGTCTGCGGGCCGAGGTGCGGCCACTGGCCGACCCAGTAGGTCCGGTGCCAGCGGTCGTCGCAGCGCCAGGCCTTGGCGGTCTCGGCCGTGCGACGCGCGACCGCTCCGGCGGCGGCCGCCTGGCCCGCGTTCGCGCCACGGCCCTGGGTCGTGGTGACCGGGTTGGGGCAGGTGGCCGTCGCGATCGCCGAGGTGACCTGGGCGGCGTCGAGCACCGTGGCGCGCAGGCCGGTCGCGGAAAGTCGGCTGGCGAGCTGGTCCACGGCGCGCTGGAGCGCCTTGCGGGCGCCGAGCTCGCCGCCGCCGCGGGCCGCCACGGCGGAGCGGCACAGCTCCGGGTCGAGGCGGACGGAGACCCAGGTCATCCGCAGGCCGGGGGTGGTGGCGCCGTGCGGGAGCTCGCGGTAGGCGCGGGAGGCCAGCGCCTGCTCGGGCAGGTGCGGCGCGGGCGCGGGCTGGGCGTACTGGACCAGTTGGACCGAGTCGACCACCACGTCGTCGGCCCGCAGGCCCTCCGCCAGCAGGTCGAGCGGCAGGCTCACGGTGCCCGGAACCGGGCGCAGCGGCCGGTCGGGGGCCTCGATCTGGATCACCGCGCTCAGGAACGTGCCGTCGCCGACCATGCCGATCTCGCGGCGGTCGCGGCGCACCGTGCCGACACCGTCGGCCTCGATGGTGTGCTGCACGACCCGCAGCGCGGGTTCGCACTCCAGCACCGGGGCCAACGCCGGGTCGACGTCCGGGCCCTGAGGGGCCGACGCGGCGCGGCGGGTGCGGTTCTTCAGCGCGGCACGGGCGCGCATCGAGTCGCCGAGCGGCAGGCCGCCGAAGCGCAGCAGCGCCGCGATCAGCAGCAGGACCCCGATCGCTCCGCCGACGATCAGTGCGATCCGGCCGTGCACCCAGCCGATCAGCACGGCCGCGGCGACGGCCTCGACCACGATCAGCTGGGACAGCCGCACCGGACCGAGCAGCCCCGGTCGCGGTCGGATCCGGACGGTGACGTCGCCCGGCGCGTTCTGGGCCGGCGGCGCGGCCTGCGCGCGAGCTGGCGCCGACGGCGCGCGGCGCGAAGCGGTCTGGCTGGGCATCCCCCGAGGCACCCCTTCAGGTCGTCTGCTCCGCACCGCCTCTGGCGAGTTCGGTGCGGCGTGCTGGTGAGCCGGTTCCGAGGAACCCGCGAGTGAAGCTTTCCGGAAAACCGCCCGGGAGCAAAACCCCGGCCCGGTTGGCTGATCGCAACACCGTACCCGTACCGTACGTACGGCATGCGCGAGGGGAAGCTCGAAGGAACGGGGAGAGCAAGGGGATGGCATCACGCCGCAATGAGCTCAGCGCCTACACGTTCGCACGGCGGCGCACGGTCGCGGCGTTCCTGCAGCCTTCGGGTGGCGGGAACGTCGACGACGCGCCCAAGGCGTTGCGTGCGGTGGTGCCGAGCCTGGTCCTCGGTGCGGTCGCGATAGCGGCCTTCGGCGCCTACGGGATGTTGAAGCCGTCCGCGCCCAAGGGGTGGCAGGGCGCCAACGACGTCATCGTCGACAAGGAGACGACCACCCGATACGTCATGCTGGGTGGGCAGTTGCACCCGGTGCTCAACATCGCGTCGGCCCGGCTGCTGCTGAGCGGCAACTCGGGTGTCGAGTACATCGAGGACTCGGCGCTGAACGCGCCCGGCGTCTCCCACGGCGTCACGGTCGGCATTCCCTACGCTCCCGACAGCCTGCCGTCGGCGACGGACGCCGCGACGCCCAAGACCTGGGCGGCGTGCGACCGTTCGGACGCGACGAGCGGCGACCCGGTCGGGCAGAAGCTGTTCGTGCTGGGCGGCTCCGAGGCCGGAGCGGTCGGCGGCCAGGGCCGGTTGAGCCCGCACCAGGCGCTGTACGTGCAGACCCCGGAGAACTCCTACCTGGTCGACTCGTCAGGTGTGGCACACCAGTTGGAGACCAACGGGGACTCGGGGCAGACCCTGGCCGACGCCGCCTTCGGTCTCAGCTACGGCAAGCCGCAGCAGGTCACCGACGCGTGGCTGGCGACGCTGCAGCAGGGAGACGCGATCTCGCTGCCGCGCGCGGACATCCCGGGCTACGGCACGCCGTACTCCGGCCAGAGTGTCGGTTACTCCGGCGCGAAGATCGGCGACCTGCTCCAGGCGACCGACCCGAGCGGCAACGTCATGCACTACGTACTGCTGCAGGACGGGCCGCACCGGATCTCCGACTTCGCCCGGGGCCTGGTCGCGGCGCTGCACAACAGCACCCAGGAGCAGTCCGTCGGCCAGTTCAACATGGCCGGGGCCAACCAGCTCGCGCCGTTCGAGAGCACCAAGAACTGGCCGCAGGACAGCGTCACCCAGGCCAACAACGGGGTGTCCGGCAACGCGATGGCCGCCTGCGCGGTGTACGGCGGCGGCATGGGTCAGTCCGGCGCGCAGCTGGGCGTCTGGGTCGGGCAGAACTTCCCGGTGAACAAGAACTCGGGCAGCGCGGGTGTCTACGTCACGCCGGGCACCGGCATGCTGCTCCAGGCCGTCAGCGGCCAGGGCGGCAGCGGTCAGGTCTACCTGCTGACCGACACCGGACTGCGCTACCCCGTGCAGATGAACTCGGACGGCAACAGCGGCAGCACGTCCGGCGGCACGTCCGGCAGCACCTCGGGCGGCACGTCCGGCTCCAACGGCGGTGCGAGCGGCGGGAGTTCGGCCGGCGCCGCGGGCGGTGCGGCAGGCGGTGCGGCGGGTGCCGGAGCGGGCTCGGGCCAGAACGACACCGCGGCGGCCCGGCTCGGCTACGGGCAGGTCCAGCCGCTCCCGGTCCCCGGCTCGTTCGCGGGCATGGTGCCCTCGGGACCGATGCTCTCGAAGGACGCAGCCGAGACGCCGCAAGGGTCCTGACGATCGGTCAGACGACACCGGGCTGTGACCGTTTCCGTACCGCATCGGCACGAACTTCGGCCAGACCTGGTGTTGGGGCTGTCGTACAGGACGGCTAGAGTGCTACAAGACATCACCTCTCGGTGACGTCGGCCGGGGGCGGCACATGTCGGACATCCGGTTCTTCTCACAGGTCTGTCTCATGGGGGACGGTGCTACATGGCGGGTCAGTTCAGGACTACTGCCGACGAGATGCGGGCTTTCTCTTCCCGCATCTCCGAGGTCAACTCCCAGATCCAGCAGGAGCTCAGCCGGCTGAACAACGTGGTCAGCTCGATCACGAGTGGCTGGCAGGGTGAGGCTGCGTCCGCGTACTCGGCGCTTCAGCAGAAGTGGAACGAGGACGCGACCAAGCTCAACCGCGTGCTGAGCGAGATCAAGGACGCGATCGACAACACCTCGAAGCAGTACACCGCGACGGAGCAGGAGCAGCACTCGGGCCTGAACAAGATCACCTCGGCCCTCGGCTGACGCCGAGCCGTACGGCTTGTTCCCGGCCCGCCCAGGGCGGGCCGCCCGACCGCGGCGGACGACGCGTGTCGCGTGAGTCCGCGATCACCTGTTCAGAACCGATGAGGGAGACACCATGGCCAACTCCGGCCACATTCTCGTCAATTTCGGCACCGTGTCCCAGGCGTCGTCCGACGTGCGCCAGACCGCCCAGCGCGTCCAGCAGCAGCTGGACGACCTGAAGGCGGGCGTGCAGCGCATCGCCGCGAGCTGGGAGGGTAAGGCGCAGGAGGGCTACCAGGCCCGCCAGCGCGAGTGGGACACCTCCGCCGCCGACCTGCACTCCGTGCTGGAGCAGATCGCCGGTGCGCTCGACAGCGCCGCGCAGAACTACCAGGCGACCGAGAACCGCAACGCCTCGATCTGGGGCGCCTGACGCCTCGGCACGCTCCTGAGCGTGCCCGTCCGCGCGCCGTATCGCGCGCGAACATCGCGTCGACGCGCCGCGCGCCGGTCTCCCGCTCACGCGGGGGCCGGCGCGGGCGCGTGCGGCGTCTTTCCTGATCATCCTGGGGGACCGGATTCGTGAACAGGCACCACCGCAGGGCTCTGGCCGTCGCCGCATGCGCCCTCGCATGCACCGCCGTGCCCGCTCTGCCCTTCGGACAACCCCTGGGCTCCTCCGGTCCCGCGCAGGCCACGCTCGCTTCCGACGGTCAGTGCACCTTCCCTGCGGCGTCGATCCCCGGTGAGCCGTGGGCGCTCCAGCGGGTGCTGATGTCCCAGCTGGGCAACCTCAAGGGCCAGAACGTCACCGTCGCCGTGATCGACTCCGGCGTCGACGACAACAACCCGCAGTTGGCGGGCGCGGTCGTGGCGGGCCAGGACTTCCTCAAGAGCAGCCAGTCCGGCACCTCGACCACCGACCCGATCGGCCACGGCACCATGGTCGCCGGCATCATCGCCGCCCGCCCGGGCTCGGGCACCGGTTTCCAGGGTCTCGCGCCGGACGCGACGATCCTGTCGATCCGCCAGAACGACGGCCAGCCCGGCACCGCGACCGAGCAGACGCTGAGCCAGGCGATCGACTGGGCGGCCAACCACGGCGCGCAGGTCATCAACATCTCGCAGGACCTGACCGACTCCAACGGCCAGCCCTACCAGGGCATCAACGCGAGCAGCCAGTTGGCCGTGTCGGTCGCGAACGCGATCGCCAAGGGGATCGTGGTCGTGGCCGCGGCGGGCAACGAGAACGAGAGCGTGCCCACGTATCCGGCCGCGCTGCCCGGCGTCCTCGGCGTCGGCGCCTCCGACCGCAACAACGAGCGTGCCGACGGCTTCTCGGAGATGGGCAAGTCGGTGGCCGTCGCCGCGCCCGGCGTGGACATCGTCTCGACGGTGCCGAAGGGCGGCCAGTGCGTCGACAACGGCACCAGCTTCGCCGCGCCGTACGCGGCGGCGGTGGCGGCGCTGCTGCGGGAGAAGTACCCGCACTGGACCCCGGCGCAGATCGTCGCCCGTATCGAGCAGACCGCGCAGCGCACGGATTCCGGCCCGAACGCGGACATCGGCTGGGGGATCGTCGACCCGGTCGCGGCCGTCACCGACAACTCCCCGCCGGAGGACGCGGCGGTCCCGACCGCGCCGAACTCGACCGGCGCGTCGCCGGTCCAGGCCCGCCCCTTCGCCCTCGGCGAGACCCAGCAGCAGAAGGACCAGCGCGCGGCGCTGTTCGCTCTGACGCTCGGTGCGATCGGCCTCGTCGCCATCGCCGGCACGGCCACGGTCCTCCGCGACAACAAGAAGCGCGCCGCGCGCCCGGTCACCCGCTGAACGTTCAGTTGCACGACCTCAGGGCGAGAGAAACCACTGACATGCGGATGGCCCTGCTCGTTCGGTGCTCTACCTGCGTGGGTGGCTTGTCGCGCAGTTCCTCGCGCCCCTGAGGTAGTGCAACGTCCCTCTGCGTAAACGTGAGAGCCCGCCCCCGCGCACTGCGCGGGGGCGGGCTCTCAGGGTGTGGGGCTACGGACGTCAGTCCACCAGCTCGGAGGCTTCCTTCTCGTCCTCGGGGACGGTGATGATCCAGCGGGTGTCCGGGCGGGGGCGGAGGTAGAAGACCCAGTAGAGGGCCGCCGCCGCGGTGATTCCGCCGGTCCAGCAGAGCGCGGAGAGCGGTTGCACCTTGACCACGTAGAGGAGGACAACGATCAGGATGATCGGGACGACCGGCCACAGCGGCATCCGGTAGGCCTTCGCGGCCTTGTGCGGGCCGCGACGTGCACCCAGGGAAGCCACGGCCACACACAGATACAGCAGGGCGACGGAGACGCCGGTGACCGCGCTCAGCGTGTCCAGGTTGACGAAGCAGAGGATCGCTCCGGGGACGCCGACCGCCAGGGTCGAGATCCACGGCGAGCCGTAGCGCTTGCTCAGGCTGGTGAAGGCGCGGTTGATCGGCTCCGGCCAGGCCTTGTCACGGGCCGAGGAGTACAGCACGCGGGAGTTCTGGATGACCATGACGATCGCCGCGTTGATGATCGCCATCGCGATCGCCAGGCTGACGAAGGTGCCGACGGCCGAGTTGCTCCACTGGGTGACCATCGAGGAGATGTCGCCGCCCGCCAGGGCGTCGAGGCTGGGGGCGCCGAGGGTGATCGCGATGACCGGGATCAGGATGACCGCGGAGCCGATGCCCAGCGTCCACAGGACGGTGCGCGGGACGGTGCGGTGCGGGCGCTCCATCTCCTCGGCCAGGTAGACCGCGGTGGAGAAGCCCTGGGTGATGAAGAGCGCGCCGGCCAGGCCGGCGATGATCGTGCCCATGGTCACGATGCTGACGCCGCCGTGCGCGCCGGGCAGCTCCGGGTGGAACAGGACCGAGGCGGAGCGGTTGCTGTGCGCGAAGCCGAGGATCGCGACCAGGCTGGCGGCGACGACCTCGAGCACCAGGAAGATGCCGGTGATCCAGGCGTTGGCGCGCAGGTCGAGCAGACCCATGACGGTGGCCGCGAGCATCACGATCGCGCCCATGACCTTGGGGTCGATGTGGACGATCGGCGACAGGTACTGGGCGGTGCCCAGGGCGATCACCGGCGGGACGATCAGGACGACCAGCAGCGCCTGGATGAAGGCGAGCCAGCCGGTGAACCGGCCGACCGTGTGCCCGGCCATGGCGTACTCGCCGCCGGCGCTGGGGACCAGCGTGCCGAGCTCGGAGTAACACCAGGCCACGCCGATACAGAGCACGATGGCGATGATCAGCGCGAGCGCCGTGCCGGTGCCCATCACGGCCAGCGAGGCGGGCACGATCACGAAGAGCGAGGACGCCGGGGTCAGGCACGACAGGGTCAGCAGGGTGCCGCCGACCACGCCGATGGAACGCTTGAGCTTCTGCGGCTCGGCCGCCTCGATGTGCGGCGTGGACTCCGCTGTGCCGTCACTTGGGCGGCGCAGGATGTCGGTCATGGGCGTTCCGTTCGGCTCGTGCATCAGGTGCTGCAACGGTCGGGTCGCGGGGGAGCGCTATCGCCTCCTGGCGCTGTCGCTGGTGCTGCTGTGAGTCGCTCCCGGTCCCCGTTATGGAACCCTGCCGTTAACGGGGCGTCAAGGCCGGTTTTGCTTCGGATTCCGTTGCCGGGATTCGCTAACACAACTAATCTGATGTCCAGTCAGCGATATGTCTGAAATGACTCAAAGCTTCCATCGCCTTCCGATCCAATGCATGGCCATGCAACAGCCTTGCCATCGATGCTAACGCGCATTAATGATCATGTGATCGAGATCCACCCTTCGCACAATGACAAAAGGGCCGCCGAGTGACGAATCACTCAGCGGCCCTTTCGGCCTGCTACGGATCGAGCGGTCTTGGACCCAAACCGTCCGGATAACGATGCGGCTACTGCGGCTGCGACCAGCCCGTCTGGACGGTGAACGAGCCACGGCGACGCGTGACCAGCACACCTCGGCCGGGCGGGAGGATCTGCGGTCGCACGTTGCCCAGCAGCACACCCTCGTCCCGGTCGCCGGAGAGCACGATGCCCTGCGCGCCCAGCTCCTTCAGCCGCTGCATCATCGGCTCGAAGAGGGCACGCCCGGCGCCGCCGGAGCGGCGGGCGATGATGATGTGCAGACCGACGTCCTTGGCGAACGGCAGCACCTCGAGCAGCTGCTGCAGCGGGTTGCCGGTGGACGTGGCGACCAGGTCGTAGTCGTCGACGACCAGGAACAGCTCCGGCCCGCTCCACCAGCTGCGGTCGCGCAGCTGCTCCTGGGTGACGTCCTTGCCCGGGATGCGGCGCTCCATCGAGCCCCGCACGTCGCCGAGGAAGGCCTGCAGCGCGGGCTGCGCGGCGGCGTACTCCAACAGGTGCGGCGTGTTGACCACACCCAGCAGCGAGCGGCGGTAGTCGCCGATCACGATGAGCGCCTGCTCCGGGGTGTACCGCTCGGTGATGCCCTTGAGCAGCAGGCGCAGCAGCGCCGTCTTACCGGTCTCGCCGTCACCGAAGATGATGAAGTGCGGGTCGGTGTCGAAGTTGAGGTACACCGGCGCCAGCGCGTTCTCGTCGACACCGATGGCGATGCCGAGCTCCGGCGTCTCGAAGGCCTTCGGCAGCTGCTCGGCGGGCAGCAGGTCGGGCAGCATCCGGACCTGCGGAGCGCGCGGCCCCTGCCAGTTGTCCGAGATCGCGCGGACCGACGCGGCCACGCCGTCGGACAGGTCCTCGACGTTGCTGGAGCCGTCCAGGCGCGGCAGACCGGCGAGGAAGTGCAGCTTGTCCGAGGTGAGACCGCGCCCCGGCGCACCGGCGGGCACGTTCTGCGCGACCTTGCGGTCGATCTCGGACTCCATCGGGTCACCGAGCTTGAGCTCGATGCGCGTCTGCAGCAGGTCCTTCAGCGCCGGCCGGACCTCGCCGTAGCGGTTGGCCGTGATCAGCACGTGGATGCCGTAGGCCAGACCACGCTGCACTATGTCCGCGACCAGCGGCTCCAGCTGCTCGAACTCCTGGCGGAAGCTGAGCCAGCCGTCGATGATCAGGAAGACGTCGCCGTAGGGCTCGTCCGGCAGCATCCCCTGCTTGCGACGGGAGCGGAAGGTCGCCACGGAGTCGATCTGCTGGGACCGGAACAGCTCCTCGCGCCGGTTCAGCACGCCGGAGACCTCGGAGATCATCCGGCGTACCTTGTCGGCGTCCAGCCGCCCGGCGACGCCGCCGACATGCGGCATGCCCTGCATGCCGATCATGCCGCCACCGCCGAAGTCGAGGCAGTAGAACTGCACCTCGGCGGCCGTGTGGCTGATCGCGAACGAGGTCATCATCGCGCGCAGGATCGTCGACTTGCCGGACAGCGGACCACCGACGACCAGACCGTGACCGGCCGCGCCGGAGAAGTCCACGTACATCAGGTCGCGGCGCTGCTCGAACGGCTTGTCCACCAGACCGACCGGGACCACCAGGCGGCCCTGCGCGGTGTACTCGGGCGCGGACAGGCCGCGGTCCGGGGTGACGGCAAGCGCGCCGAAGAGCTGGTCGACCGAGGGCGCCTCGTTGAGCGGCGGCAGCCACACCTGGTGGGCGGGCGGACCCTGCCCCTCCAGCCGGTCGACGATCACGTCGAGGACCGTGTCCACGAGCGCGTCGTCCTGCCTGGCCACGGGAGCCACGATGGGCTCCTCGTCGATCGGCTGCAGCGGCAGCGCCACCGGCGAGCCGGTGAACAGCACCGGCAGCGCCTTCCGCACCCGGCCGGACGACGTCTGCGCACTGCCCGCCCGGTAGGGGCCGGAGACGTAGGCGGCCTTGAACTGAGCCATCACGTCGGTGCCGAACTTGAGGTACCCGACGCCGGGGACCGGCGGCAGGTGGTACGCGTCCGGCACACCCAGCGCGGCGCGCGACTCGGCGGCCGAGAAGGTGCGCAGACCGATGCGGTAGGAGAGATAGGTGTCCAGGCCGCGCAGCTTGCCCTCTTCGAGGCGCTGCGAGGCGAGCAGCAGGTGCACGCCCAGCGATCGGCCGATACGGCCGATCTGGATGAACATCTCGATGAAGTCCGGCTTGGCCGTGAGCAGCTCGCTGAACTCGTCGATGATCAGCAGCAGCGAGGGCAGCGGCTCCAGCGGGGCGCCGGCGGCGCGGGCCCGCTCGTAGTCGTGGATGTTGGCGAAGTTGCCCGCCGCGCGCAGCAGTTCCTGACGGCGGTTCAGCTCACCGGTGATCGAGTCGCGCATGCGGTCGACCAGGGTGAGTTCCTCGGCCAGGTTGGTGATGATCGCGGAGGTGTGCGGCATGTCCGCCATACCGGCGAAGGTCGCACCACCCTTGAAGTCGGCGAGGACGAAGTTCAGCGTCTCCGACGAGTGCGTCAGCGCGAGACCGAGCACCAGGGTGCGCAGCAGCTCCGACTTGCCGGAACCGGTGGCGCCGACACAGAGGCCGTGCGGGCCCATGCCCTCGAGTGCGGCCTCCTTGAGGTCCAGGACCACGGGCTCGCCGCCCGCGCCCAGACCGATCGGGACGCGCAGCCGCTCGTTCACCGGGCGCGGACGCCAGGTGCGGGCGGTGTCGACCGAGGCGGCGTCGCCGACGCCCATCAGGTCGGTGAAGTCGAGGTTGGCCAGCAGCGGCTCGTCGTCGCCGCCCGCCGACAGGCGCAGCGGTGCGAGCTGGCGGGCCAGCGCCTCCGCCTGCCAGGCCGACAGGATGTCCGGCGAACCGCTGTAGACCGCGCCGGAGGCGGAGCGGAGCTGCATCTGGTCGGGGGTGACCGTGATGGACAGCGCGCCGCGCGGCTCGTCCATGTCGCCGGGGACCACCTCGATCACGGTGACGCCCTGCAGGCCGTCGCCGTTCGCGAGCACCGAGTCGGCGCCGACGGCCGCGCCGTCCAGCACCACCACGAGGTGCTTCTGGTCCGGGACCGGCGCCGAGTCGCGGTGGAACCGGGCGCGGCCGGAGAGCTCCTCGCCGAGCAGCTCCTCCAGCTCGTCCAGCGAGGTGCAGAGCATCCGCAGCGAGCCGGCGCCGTCGGTCTCCCGGGGGTGCTGGGTGTGCGGGAGCCACTTGGCCCACTCCCAGTCCGGCAGCGCACCGGGCGCGGCGGCGACGCCGACGACCAGGTCGTCGGGGGAGTGCAGCGTGGTCAGCTGCGCGAGTATCGACCGCAGCGTCCCGTAGACCGTGTCCGGGTCGCCGGAGACGCTCAGGTGGTAGAAGGCGCGCAGCGAGACCGCCAGCGGCAGGTCGGGCAGCGTGCTGTGCGACGACAGGAAGGTCTTCATCGCCTCGGCCGTCAGCGGCTCCAGCTCGTCGACCGGCGCGGTCTGCGGCGGCACCAGCCGGGTGAGCAACTGCTGCGGCCCGCGGCCGACGCGCACCTGGGCGAAGTCGGGGTCGCTCGGGCGGCGCTCCCAGAGCCGGCGGCCGTCGGCGACGACCGACCAGAGCTGGTCCGGCTGCGGGTGCGTGAACAGCTGTGAGTCACGCTGCAGCGTCGCGGTACGACGGACCTGCTTGCGCACCTGCGACAGGTACTTGAGGTAGTCGCTGCGCTCGTCGTCGATGCTGCCGCCGCCTCCGCGCCGCTGCTGGTTCAGCTGCGCGATGGCCATGGCCACCGTGGAGGCGACCATCAGACCGCCCATGACCTTCATCATGGTCTGGGCGCCGGGCATGAAGAAGAAGGCCGCAGAACCGGCCGTCGCCAACATCGGCAGCAACGACTGCCACCAGGCCTGACCGTCGTCGCGAGGGAGCTCCGGAGGAGACTCCAGCCTCACGTCCTCGGTCGGAACCGCCGGGGGGTACGCCCTTGGCGGTCGCTTGACGGTCACCACACTCAAATCGGCACCAGCCTTGTCCCTCGGGCCGGATCGGCCCCTAGTCCCCCGGTGACCGGCAGGCGCTTGCGCCCCCTGGCACCGCTGTCCGCAGGCGGCGATCCTATCGGTCCACGCTCACCGCTCGATCACGGGGAAGAACAGATCGAACGTCACGAGCAGTTCGAGCAAGTCCGAAAGGGCATCCGATCGTCCGTCCAGCACCTCGATCGTTCGATCACTCAGCAGTTCCGGAAACGTCGTGGCGTCGTCCGCGAGCCCAGCCAGCGCGGCACGGGTGAGGGACACGACGGCGTCCGGTTCCGTCACCGTGCCCGGCGCGCAGACGCGGTGATGCAGCGTGCCGTGGGAGAGCTCGACCAGATGCGCGGTGCCCGCGTCGACAAGGCGCAGTTCCAGCCGGAGCGCCCGCCCGGCCGCACGCGGGCCGTCAAGGCGGACCGCCAGGTAGTCCAGCAGCATCGAACCCGGCATCCCGCGCAGCACGTCCGGCTGGACCGGGTTGCGTAGCCCCGGCAACTCCGGTGTGCCCTGCCGGAGTTCGAGCGCGCCGGTCAGGTAGAAGTCGCGCCACGGCCCCGACTCGGCCTGGTAGCCCAGCTGCTCCAGGGCGTCGGCCTGCAGCAGCCGCGCATCCTGGTGGGACGGGTCGGCGAAGACCACGTGGTTGACCGCCTCGGCCACCCAGCGGTACTCGCCCTTGGCGAAGTCCTCCCTGGCCCGTTCCAGGACGGCCTCGGCTCCGCCCATGTACACCACGTACTTCCGCGCCGCTTCGACCGGCGGAAGCGGGTGCAGGTGGGCCGGGTTGGCGTCGAACCAGCCCAGGTACTTCTGGTAGACGGCCTTGGCGTTGTGGTTGACCGTGCCGTAGTAGTCCCGCAGGAAGAACTCGTCGGCCAGCCCCGGCGGCAGCTCCAGCTGCTCGGCGATCTCGGTCGCGACCAGGCCCTGGTTGGCCAGCCGCATGGTCTGGTCGTGCAGGTAGCGGTACGCGTCGCGCTGCTTGGTCAGGTACGCGGTGATGTCCTCCGCGCCCCAGCGCGGCCAGTGGTGCGAGGCGAAGACGACGTCGGCGGCGGGCGCGTGGTCGCGCAGCGCCTCGTCGATGTAGCCGGACCAGGCGAGCGCGTCGCGCACCTCCGCGCCACGCGGGGTGTAGAGGTTGTGCAGCACCGCCGAGCAGTTCTCGGCGAGGCAGAGCGCGCGGTGGTCGGGGAAGAGGAAGTTCATCTCGGCCGGAGCCTCCGTGCCGGGCGTCACCTGGAAGACCATCCGGACGCCGTCGACCACCAGCTCGGTCCCGGTCTCCGACACGGTCTCGGTCGGCGGCACCAGCCCCCAGGTCCCGCCCGCGACGGCCCGGCCGAGGCCGGTGTCGACGTGCCCGTGCGCGCCCTTGGGCAGCAGCATCCCGTACATGTACAGCGCGCGGCGGCTCATCGCGGTCCCCGCGATCACGTTCTCGCTGACGGCGTGCTGCAGGAACCCCTCGGGGCCGATGACGCGGACCCGGCCCGACGCCACGTCCTCGTCGCTCACCACACCGCGGATGCCGGCGAAGTGGTCGACATGGCAGTGCGTGTAGACCACGGCGGTGACGGGGAGTTCGCCGAAGTGCGCGGTCACCGCGGCCAGCGCGGCGGCGGAGGTCTCGGCGGCGGTCAGCGGGTCGATCACGATCCAGCCGCGCTCGCCGCGCACGAAGGTGATGTTCGCGAGGTCGTAGCCGCGGACCTGGTAGATCCCCTCGGTCACCTCGTAGAGCCCGTGCGCCGCGTTGAGCCGGGCCTGCCGCCACAGCGAGGGGTTGACCGTCTCCGGCGCCGCAGGTGTCGCGGCGAGCGCACGGTTGGCGGTGAAGTCCCAGCTCGGCAGCCCGAAGGCGTTCAGTATCGCGTCGTCCTCGGTCCGCGCCAGCAGGCCGCGTTCGGCACGCTCGAAGTCGGCGCGGTCGTCGAGCCGCAGTCGCGCGGCGAGGGCGGCGTGCGCCGCGCGGGTGGCCTCGGTGGCGCCCTTCGGGGCGCGCGGGTCGGTCGTCATCGCACCAGTAACGCCGGGCGGTCAGCAAGGCGTCCAATACGCGTTGTGCACCGGATCCATAGGTCGGTCCTATGGGTCGTGGCGGGGTGATGACAGGGTGGGGGCATGGACGCACGGCAACTCGACTACTTCCTCGCGGTCGTCGAACACGGCGGCTTCACCCGCGCGGCTGACGCACTGCATCTGGCGCAGCCCTCCCTCTCCCAGGCGATTCGCGCGCTGGAACGCGAGCTCGGCGCACGGCTGTTCCAACGCGCCGGACGCGGCGTGGTGCTCACCTCGGCGGGCGAGGCGCTGGTCGGGCCCGCCCGGCGGGTGGCCCTGGACCTCGTCGCGGCGCGGGAGGCGGTCGCCTCGGTGGTGGGCCTGGTCGCGGGCCGGGTCGACCTGGTCGTCCAGCCCGCGGCGGTCGACGCGGCGGGCGAGCTCACGGCCCGCTTCCGCAGGCGCCATCCGGCGGTCACCGTCCGCCTCGTCGAACCGCGCCGCCCGCCGTTCCTCGCCCGCGACCTGCGCGAGGGCGACGCGCAGTTGGGCCTGTCCTACGTGCCGGTCGCGGAGAGCCAGGGGCTCGTCGTCGAGCCGCTCCGGGAGGTCGAGATGGCGGCGATCCTCCCGCCGGGCGCGGAGTGCGGGTCCGGCGAGGAGCCGGTGACCCTGGCCGAACTCGCTGGCCTGCCCATGGCGGTGGGCGCGCCGGGCACCGCCTGGCGGGAGATGACCGACGGCCTCTTCGCGGAGGCGGGCGTGACGCCCACCATCGCGGTGGAGTCCGCGTACCGCGAGGCCGTCGGCCCGCTGATCGCCTCCGGCGGCCTCGCCGTGATCGCCCCACCCACGCTCGCACCGCGCGGCGCGGTCGTCCGCGCCCTCACCCCACCGGTCAGCCGGACGCTGGCGCTCCTCCGCCGCCCCGGCACCCTCCCGCCTGCGGCGGAGGCGTTCTTGCAGACGGCGAAGGAGTCGTAGCCCTGGGGGAGTTGCAACTCCTCCAGGGGCGCGGGGAACTGCGCGCCAAGCCACCCACGCAGATGGTTCGGCGAACGCACAGGGCCATCCGCTCATCAGTGGTTGTTCGCGCAGTTCCCCGCGCCCCTGGAGGTGCAACCTCCCTCGCAGCCCAAGGGCATCCGTGATCTGTACAAAAGGTTCACATCCGAGCAGCGGTTCCCGGGAACCCTGGGCGTACGTCATGTCCGTGTCCGTATAGGGTGAACGGCTGTCAGCCACGGTTAGGGGGAGGCCACCACGTGAGCACCAGCGCCACGACCGGATTCTGCAGGGTCACTGTCGTCGCACCGGACAGCCGCATCGATGTCGCGCTGCCAGAGGACGTTCCGCTCGCAGACATCTACCCGGAGGTGCTCCGGCTCTCCGGACAGCAGCAGGCGGACGGCGCGCCCACCGGGTTCCACCTGGTACGGCGCGACGGCAGCGTCCTGGACAGCAGCCTGCCGCTGCAGGCCCAACAGGTGCGTGACGGAGAGCTGTTGAGCCTCCGTCCGTTCGCGGAGTCGCTCGCTCCCGCCGTCTACGACGACGTCGCCGACGCCATCGCGTCCAGCGTCGCGGAGGACCGCAGCCAGTGGGGTCCGGGCCTCATGCGGATGGCGGGCCTGATCGGTGGCGTGATCGTGCTCGCGCTGCTCGGCTTCGCGCTCTGGTTCTCGGACCTGACGCACGACATGCACAGCCTGCCCGGCGTGATCGCCGGCGTCAGCGCCGTCGTCCTGATCGCGCTCTCCGGCGTGCGGGCGCGCGTCTACGACGACCGCGGCTCCGCGCTCGCCCTCGGCCTGGCCTCGCTGCCGCTGGCCCTGCTCGCCGGTACGGGCATCGTCTCGCCCGGTCAGATGCAGGGGCCCGGCCGGATCCAGTTCCTGGTCGGCTGCATCGTGGTGCTGCTCGCCTCCGTGCTGCTCGCCGCGCTGATGCCGGCCGGTGACGCGGTCTTCGTCGCCGCCGCGCTGGTCTCCGCCGTCGGCACGCTGTCGACCTTCGCGGGCGTGCTCACCAACGCCTCGGCGACCGAGGTCGCGGCGGGGTCCGCGGTCGTCGCCGTCGGGCTGATGGGCTTCCTGCCCTCGCTCTCCTCGCGCTTCGCCCGGCTGCCCGTCGGCTTCCACGCGCCGACCCAGAGCGGTTCCAGCGCACGCAACGAGGAGCCCGAGCCGGTCGACCTCAAGCGGATCGCCATGCAGGCGCGTCGCGGTCACGAGCTGCTGGTCGGCATGGTCGGCGGCTGCGCCGCCGTCGTCCTCGGCAGCTGCGTCGTGCTGGCCTTCACCGACAGCACCTGGCCGGAGCTGCTGGCGCTCGCCCTCGGCGTCTCGACGATGATGCGGGCCCGCCTGTTCCGCCACACCTCGCAGGTCATGTGCCTGCTGGCGTCCGGCCTCGGCAGCCTCGCGCTGCTGGTCGTGGGCATCGCGCTGCACATGCCGCTGTTCCTCTACATGAACATGCGCAACTCGTCGGCGATCGACATCCGCACGCTGATCATGGCCGCGGGCATCGGCGCGGGCGCCGCGATCCTGGTCGCGATCGCGCTGGTGGTCCCGGAGAAGGGCGTCTCGCCGTTCTGGGGTCGCCTGCTCGACGTGATCGACGGCCTGACGCTGGCCGCGCTGATCCCGCTGGCGCTGGCCGTCCTGGACATCTACTCGACGGTCAGGGGCCTCACCGGCTGACTGGTAGGCTGGTCCGCCGGGACTCCCCTGTGGACCGTCCCGCCCGCCGAGTACATCAGAACCTGTGAAGCAGACCAGGGGCGCTCGGCAACCGAACACCTAAGGAGTGGGCGTGGCCCTCGACCAGAACGTCAAGAAGCAGATCATCGCCGAGTACGGCCAGAAGGAGGGCGACACCGGCTCCCCCGAGGTGCAGATCGCGCTGCTCTCCCGCCGCATCTCGGACCTGACCGAGCACCTCAAGTTCCACAAGCACGACCACCACTCCCGTCGTGGTCTGCTGCTTCTGGTCGGTCAGCGCCGTCGCCTGCTGCAGTACCTGGCCAAGACCGACATCGAGCGCTTCCGCACCCTGGTGGACCGCCTCGGCATCCGCCGTGGTGCCGCCGGCGCCGCTCGCTAGTCACCTCGCTCGGGGGCGGCTCCCAATCGGGGGGCCGCCCTTCGGCACATGTGGCCACGCTGATTTCCGGCGCGGCCGGCCACGCCACACCGCGTGGTTGTGCCTTACGCACGCGTGGGAAAGAGTCCGTGCGTAAGGTGTGAAGGGAAGGGTGTCCGTCCGCACACGGCGGTCGGGCACGGACGCGGAGCGTCCACACGCATTCCGAGCCAGCGCCAGCCAGGCGCCGGTCCTCGGTAGTGGCCGCCGGAGGAGCAGACGCAGGACGCGTGCTCCGCCCGGCAGCTTCGATCGAAGACCGGCCAGGTCCAGGCCGTGAGACTCAGGACAAGCGCGGGGGCGCTCCACCTAGAGGACAAAAGAAGGAGATCTTCCGGGTGGAAGACAACACCATGCACGAGGCCGTGGCCGTCATCGACAACGGCAGCTTCGGCACCCGCACCATCCGCTTCGAGACCGGCCGCCTTGCCAAGCAGGCCGCCGGTTCGGCGGTCGCTTATCTCGACGACGACACCATGGTCCTCTCCGCGACCAGTGCGTCGAAGCAGCCGAAGGAGCACTTCGACTTCTTCCCGCTGACGGTCGACGTCGAGGAGCGGATGTACGCCGCCGGGCGCATCCCCGGCAGCTTCTTCCGCCGTGAGGGCCGTCCCTCCGAGGACGCCATCCTCACCTGCCGCCTGATCGACCGCCCGCTGCGCCCGTCCTTCGTCAAGGGCCTGCGCAACGAGATCCAGGTCGTCGTGACGGTCATGGCGCTCAACCCCGACCACCTCTACGACGTGGTCGCCATCAACGCCGCCTCCGCCTCCACGCAGCTGGCGGGCCTGCCCTTCTCCGGCCCGATCGGCGGCGTCCGCGTCGCGCTGATCCGTGGCCAGTGGGTCGCCTTCCCGACGCACAAGGAGCTGGAGGAGGCCGTCTTCGACATGGTCGTCGCCGGTCGCGCCCTCCCGGACGGCGACGTCGCGATCATGATGGTCGAGGCCGAGGCCACCGACAAGACCATCGAGCTGGTCAAGGGCGGCGCCACCGCGCCGACCGAGGAGGTCGTGGCCGCCGGCCTCGAGGCCTCCAAGCCGTTCATCAAGGAGCTGTGCCGGGCGCAGGCCGAGCTGGCCGCCCACTCGGCCAAGCCGACCACCGAGTTCCCGGTCTTCCTCGACTACCAGGACGACGTCCTGGAGGCGCTGACCGCCGCGGTCAAGGACGAGCTGGCCCAGGCCCTGACCATCCCCGGCAAGCAGGCCCGCGAGGCCGAGCTGGACCGCGTCAAGGACCTCGCCGTCGAGAAGCTCCTGCCGGAGTTCGAGGGTCGCGAGAAGGAGATCTCCGCCGCGTACCGCGCGCTGACGAAGAAGCTGGTCCGCCAGCGCATCGTCAAGGAGAAGGTCCGCATCGACGGCCGTGGCATCACGGACATCCGCACCCTGGCCGCCGAGGTCGAGGTCGTCCCGCGCGTCCACGGCTCGGCGCTGTTCGAGCGCGGCGAGACCCAGATCCTGGGTGTCACCACGCTGAACATGCTCCGGATGGAGCAGCAGCTCGACACGCTCTCCCCGGAGACGCGCAAGCGCTACATGCACAACTACAACTTCCCGCCGTACTCCGTCGGTGAGACGGGCCGCGTGGGCTCGCCGAAGCGCCGCGAGATCGGCCACGGCGCGCTGGCCGAGCGTGCGCTGCTCCCGGTCCTGCCGACCCGCGAGGAGTTCCCCTACGCGATCCGTCAGGTCTCCGAGGCGCTGGGCTCCAACGGCTCGACCTCGATGGGCTCGGTCTGCGCCTCGACCATGTCGCTGCTGAACGCCGGTGTGCCGCTGAAGGCCGCCGTCGCCGGTGTCGCCATGGGTCTGATCTCCCAGGAGATCGACGGCGAGACGCACTACGTCGCGCTCACCGACATCCTCGGCGCCGAGGACGCGTTCGGCGACATGGACTTCAAGGTCGCCGGTACGAAGAACTTCGTCACCGCGCTCCAGCTCGACACCAAGCTCGACGGCATCCCCGCCTCGGTCCTGGCCGCCGCGCTGAAGCAGGCCCACGACGCGCGTCTGCACATCCTCGACGTGATGAACGAGGCGATCGACGTTCCGGACGAGATGTCCCCGAACGCGCCGCGCATCATCACGATCAAGATCCCGGTGGACAAGATCGGTGAGGTCATCGGCCCCAAGGGCAAGATGATCAACCAGATCCAGGAGGACACCGGCGCCGAGATCACCATCGAGGACGACGGCACGATCTACATCGGTGCGGCGGACGGCCCGGCGGCCGACGCGGCGCGGAACACGATCAACCAGATCGCCAACCCGACCATGCCGGAGGTCGGCGAGCGCTACCTGGGCACCGTGGTGAAGACCACGACCTTCGGTGCGTTCGTCTCCCTCATGCCGGGCAAGGACGGCCTGCTGCACATCTCGCAGATCCGCAAGCTTGCCGGCGGCAAGCGCGTGGAGAACGTCGAGGACGTGCTGCCGGTCGGCACCAAGGTCCAGGTCGAGATCGCGGAGATCGACCCGCGCGGCAAGCTCTCGCTGATCCCGGTCATCGAGGGCGAGGAGGCGGCTGACGCCGCCACCGACGCTGAGTAGTACATGCACTCTGCGGCCCGGCTCTACCGTTCAGGTGGGGTCGGGCCGCAACCATGCACCGCCCCTGGGTAGTGCAACCATCCAAAGGAATTCAGAGTGACCCAGCCGACGGCTCAGGACCAGCGTCCCGGGACGACCAAGACCCTGCTCAAGGGCATCGACGGTGCTGGAACCGTGCGACGAACGGTCCTTCCCGGCGGGCTGCGGGTGGTCACGGAAACGCTGCCGACCGTCCGGTCCGCCGCCTTCGGGATCTGGGTCGGAGTCGGGTCGCGCGACGAGACCCCCGTGCTCAACGGGGCGACGCACTACTTGGAGCACCTGCTCTTCAAGGGCACCAAGACGCGTTCCGCGCTGGACATCTCCTCCGCGCTCGACGCGGTCGGCGGTGAGATGAACGCGTTCACCGCCAAGGAGTACACCTGCTACTACGCGCGGGTGCTCGACCGCGACCTGCCGTTGGCCGTCGACGTCGTCAGCGACATGCTGACCTCCTCGCTCGTGCGGCAGGAGGACATCGACACCGAACGTGACGTCGTCCTCGAAGAGATCGCGATGACCGAGGACGACCCGGGCGACGTGGTCCACGACCTCTTCGCCAAGGTGCTCTACGGCGAGTCCCCGCTCGGGCGGCCCGTCCTCGGGACCGTCGACACGATCAACGCGCTGACCCGGGACCAGGTCTACGGCTTCTACCGCCGTCGCTACCGGCCCGAGAACCTCGTCGTCGCCGCGGCAGGGAACGTCGACCACGCCAAGGTGGTCCGCCAGGTCCGCCGCGCGTTCGAGAGCGTGGACGCGCTGGGCCGGGCGGAGACCGCGCCGGCCGCGCCGCGTGGCGGGACGCGGGCGCTGAAGACCGCGGGCAAGGTGGAGATACTCGACCGTCCGACCGAGCAGGCGCACCTGGTGCTCGGCATGCCCGCCCTGGCCCGAAACGACGACCGGCGCTGGGCGCTGGGCGTGCTCAACGCGGCCCTCGGCGGCGGGATGAGCTCGCGGCTGTTCCAGGAGGTCCGGGAGAAGCGCGGGCTGGCCTACTCGGTCTACTCGTACACCTCGGCGTACGCCGACTCCGGCCTCTTCGGCATCTACGCCGGCTGCCAGCCGAAGCGGGTCGAGGAGGTCCTGGGGATCTGCCGCGAGGAGCTGGCGAAGGTCGCCGAGCACGGCATCACCGACGAGGAGCTCAAGCGCGCCGTCGGCCAGATGTCCGGCTCGACCGTGCTGGGCATGGAGGACACCGGCTCGCTGATGTCCCGCGTCGGCAAGGCCGAGCTCTGCTACGGCACCCACCTCTCCGTCGACGAACTGCTCGGCAAGATCGCCGCCGTGACGCTCGACGACGTCCGGTCCGTGGCCACCGAGGTGCTCGGTGGATTCCGGCCCTCGCTCGCCGTGATAGGACCGGTGGCGGGGAAGCGCGCCGCGCGCCTCACCGAGGCCATGCAGTGACCGGTTGGAACAGCGCGACCGGCCTGAACGTGACCGGCCTGAACCAGACACTTAGCTAGGAGCCACTGCACATGAGCACGCCGCTGCGGGTCGCCGTCGTCGGTGCCAAGGGCCGGATCGGCTCGGAGGCTGTTCGCGCCGTCGAGGCCGCCGAGGACCTGGAGCTGGTCGCCGCGCTGGGACGCGGGGACAGGCTGGAGACGCTGGTCGAGACCGGCGCCCAGGTCGTCGTCGAACTCACCCACCCCGACGCGGTGATGCGCAACCTGGAGTTCTGCACCGCCCAGGGCATCCACGCCGTGGTCGGCACCACCGGCTGGACCGAGGAAAGGCTCGCCCAGCTGGAGACCTGGCTGGCCGCCTCGACGGGCACCGGCGTGCTGATCGCACCGAACTTCTCCATCGGCGCGATCCTGACCATGCGCTTCGCGCAGCAGGCTGCCAAGTTCTTCGAGTCGGTCGAGGTCATCGAGCTCCACCACACCAAGAAGGCCGACGCGCCGAGCGGCACCGCCACGCGTACCGCGCAGCTGATCGCCGCCGCGCGGGCCGAGGCCGGGCTGCCGCGGCAGGACGACCCGACCACGCACGGCCTCCCGGGCGCGCGCGGCGCGGACGTGGACGGCGTGCCGGTGCACGCGGTCCGGCTGCGCGGTCTGCTGGCGCACCAGGAGGTGCTCTTCGGCGGCGAGGGCGAGACGCTGACGATCCGTCATGACTCGCTGCACCACAGCTCGTTCATGCCGGGCATCCTGACCGGTGTGCGCCGGGTGGTGGACGTTCCCGGACTCACCTTCGGGTTGGAAAAGTTCCTGTTCGAAGGGGAGTGACGCACTCATGGTCGCTCGGGTGATGTACTTCGTGGTCACGCTGGCGCTGCTGGTGGGCCTGGCGGTGGTCGCGGTGACCGGCGGCCAGCTGATGGCGAGCGGGCAGGCCACCGGCATCGGGATCGGCATCTCGGCCGAGGTGCTGGTCGGGCTGGCGCTCTGGTTCGTCTGGAAGACGTTCCGCTTCGGCCGGGACAGCCAGCGGCTCTCCCGGATCCTGGAGGCCGAGGGCGGACTGCCGGTCGACGAGCTCAAGCACACCCCGGGCGGCGGCATCGACCGCGACTCGGCCGACGCGGTCTTCGCCAAGCGCAAGGCCGAGACGGAGGCGTCGCCGGAGGACTGGCGCAGCTGGTTCCGGCTGGCCGTGGCCTACGCGGACGCGCGGGACACGCCGCGCGCCCGCAAGGCGATGGAGCGCGCCATCAAACTCCAGCACGAGGCTGCGGCACGCTGACGCCCGCTCCAGCCCCGACCGACACGGTCAGGGAGTAGCGCAGCTCCTGGAGCACCGCCCCGGCCAGTTGCAGGTCGGTGCGGCCGCCGTCCGGCCGCCAGCCGTGGCGCTCGTAGAAGCGGCGCGCCTGGTGGTTCTCCTCCAGCACCCACAGCGTCAGTTCGGCGTACCCGTCGGCGGCGAGCGCCTCGGTCGCGGCGGCCAGCAGCCCTGCGCCCGCGCCGGTGAACCAGGCGTCGGGGTGCACGTAGAGGGCGTAGACCTCCCCGAAGCCCCCGCGACGGCCGCCGGCGACCTCCACGGACGGCCGCTCCGGGCCTGCCAGCACGAAGCCGACGACCTGGGCCGAGTCCTCGGCCCCCAGGGCCGCCTCGACGACCAGGAAGTGGTCCCGGTCGGGGAGCGCGGCCAGGTACTCCTTCATGCGCGGGAGCGCCGCCCCGGGGTCCAGCCCGTCCAGATAGGCGGGCGGGACCAGTCCGGCGTAGGCCGCGCGCCAGGAATCCACGCGTACCCGAACCACCTGGGCCAGATCGTTTTCAGCGGCCGTACGGACCGTCAACGTCCTCATGAACCCTCCCCGTTCACTGACATGAGGCGGGCGAGTGTAACCGAGGAGTGGCATGTCCCGGGCAGCCGTACGCGGCCGAATGCCCCGTTCGGCGGCGTGACGGATACCCTGTTCGGCGGGTTCGCCTGGTAGTGCCGGTACCAGCATCGGCAGGCTCTCGTCATTCGACCGGAAGTGCCGCGAGGGTTGGACCCATGATCGAAAGGAAACCCCCGTTGACCGACCAGACCGACGCGAGCCCGGACGCACCCGAGCCCCGCTTCCGTGACGACGTCACCGTCGAGCTGGTGCGCAGCAGCGCCGAGGACGCCGACGTGCTCTTCGCCGCCCGGGTCTCCACGGCGGGTGAGCAGTCGCTGGAGGAACTGCAGAAGGACCCGGAGCGCTCCCGCGGGCTGATCAACTTCCTGATGCGGGACCGGCACGGCACGCCGTTCGAGCACAACTCGATGACCTTCTTCATCAGCGCGCCGATCTTCGTCTTCCGCGAGTTCCACCGGCACCGTGCCGGCTGGTCCTACAACGAGGAGAGCGGTCGCTACCGCGAGCTGCAGCCGGTCTTCTACATCCCTTCGGCCGAACGGAAGCTGGTGCAGCGCGGCCGCCCGGGGAAGTACGAGTTCTTCGAGGGCACGCCGGAGCAGCAGAAGGCCGTGACCGAGGCGATGGAGGACTCCTACCGTCAGTCCTACGCCCGCTACCAGGAGATGCTCGACGCGGGCGTCGCACGTGAGGTCGCCCGCGCGGTGCTGCCGGTCGGTCTCTTCTCCTCGATGTACGCGACGTGCAACGCCCGCTCGTTGATGCACTTCCTGTCGCTGCGCACCAAGGACGAGCGGGCCAAGGTCCCGAGCTTCCCGCAGCGGGAGATCGAGATGGTCGCGGAGAAGATGGAGCAGCTCTGGGCAGGGCTGATGCCGCTGACCCACGAGGCCTTCAACACCCATGGCCGAGTCGCGCCGTAGGGGTTGCCGCCCCTGACCAGCTCGTCCGCGCGTTCGGCAAGATTTCCCGTATGTCCCATTTGCGGGATATCGCACCGTTCCCTAATCTCAAAGCACGAGCCCCGGCGCCGCTTGAACCCCCGAGCAGGCGGCGCCGGGCTCCTCGCATGTTGCCGCGTGTGTTCCTGCATGTCCTTCAGCTGGACCGACTGTGCCTGCACACTTCACGAACGAGTAGCGTTGGACACATGGCTCCGACCTCCACCCCCGAGACCCCCTTCGGCCGGGCGCTGACTGCGATGGTGACCCCGTTCACCGCCGACGGCTCCCTCGACCTCGACGGCGCCCAGCGGCTGGCCGTCCACCTGGTCGACGCCGGGAACGACGGCCTCGTCATCAACGGCACCACCGGCGAGTCGCCGACCACCACCGACGCGGAGAAGGCAGCGCTGGTGCAGGCCGTGCTGGAGGCCGTGGGCGACCGCGCCCACGTGATCGCGGGCGTCGGGACCAACGACACCCACCACACCCTGGAACTGGCCCGCCAGGCCGAGCGCGTCGGCGCCCACGGCCTGCTCGCGGTGACCCCGTACTACAACAAGCCCCCGCAGGAGGGGCTCTACCGGCACTTCACGGCCATCGCGGACGCCACCGGGTTGCCGGTCATGCTCTACGACATCCCCGGCCGCTCCGGTGTGCCGATCGCCACCGAGACCATCGTCCGGTTGGCCGAACACCCGCGGATCGTCGCCAACAAGGACGCCAAGGGCGACCTCGCGGCCGCGAGCTGGGGCATCGCCCGCAGCGGCCTGGCCTGGTACTCCGGCGACGACATGCTCAACCTGCCGCTGCTCGCGGTCGGCGCGGTCGGCTTCGTGAGCGTCGTCGCCCACGTGGTCACCCCGGAGCTGCGCGCCATGGTCGACGCCTTCGTCGCGGGCGACGCCGCAAAGGCCACCGAGATACACCAGCGCCTGCTCCCCGTGTTCACCGGTATGTTCCGTACGCAAGGTGTCATCACCACCAAGGCAGCACTCAACCTCCAGGGCCTCCCGGCCGGGCCGCTGCGCCTGCCGCTGGTCGAGGCCACCGAGGCGGAGATCGAACAACTGAGGGAGGATCTCGCCGCAGGCGGGGTACACCTCTGACAACAGACGTCCACGTCCCGACTTCTGGAGACGTGATGCAGTACCTGTACAGCAGTAACGATGCCGCGCGCGCCAGAGCCAGGAAGCTCCCACCGGCGTGCGCGGGAAGGAGAACAATTGAGTCATCCGCACCCTGATCTGGGCGCTCCGCCGCCACTGGCGCCGAACGCCCTGCGGATCACCCCGCTCGGCGGTCTCGGTGAGATCGGCCGCAACATGACCGTCTTCGAATACGGCGGGCGCCTGCTCATCGTCGACTGCGGTGTGCTCTTCCCCGAGGAGGAGCAGCCCGGCGTCGACCTGATCCTGCCGGACTTCTCGTCCATCCGGGACCGCCTCGACAAGATCGACGGCATCGTCCTGACCCACGGTCACGAGGACCACATCGGCGCGGTGCCCTACCTGCTCCGCGAGAAGCCGGACCTCCCGCTGATCGGTTCCAAGCTCACGCTGGCGCTGATCGAGGCCAAGCTGGCCGAGCACCGGATCCGGCCGTACACGTTGGAGGTCAAGGAGGGGCAGCGCGAGCGCATCGGCTCCTTCGACTGCGAGTTCATCGCGGTCAACCACTCCATCCCGGACGCGCTGGCGGTCGCCATCCGCACGCCGGCCGGTCTTGTCGTCGCCACCGGTGACTTCAAGATGGACCAGGTCCCGCTGGACCGCCGTCTCACCGACCTGCCGACCTTCGCCCGTCTGGGCGAGGAGGGCATCGACCTGCTGCTGGTCGACTCGACCAACGCCGAGGTGCCCGGCTTCATCGCGCCGGAGCGCGAGATCGGCCCGGTGCTCCAGCAGGTCTTCGACCGCGCCGACAAGCGCATCATCGTCGCCAGCTTCGCCTCGCACGTGCACCGCATCCAGCAGGTGCTGGACACGGCGCACGAGTTCGGGCGCAAGGTCGCGTTCGTGGGGCGCTCGATGGTCCGCAACATGGGCATCGCCCGTGACCTCGGCTACCTCAAGGTGCCGGGCGGCCTGGTCGTCGACGTCAAGACGCTGGACGACCTGCCCGACGAGGACGTGGTGCTGATCTGCACCGGTTCGCAGGGTGAGCCCATGGCGGCACTGTCCCGCATGGCCAACCGCGACCACCAGATCCGCATCGTCGAGGGCGACACCGTCATCCTCGCGTCCTCGCTGATCCCGGGCAACGAGAACGCGGTCTACCGCGTCATCAACGGCCTGACCCGCTGGGGCGCGAACGTCGTCCACAAGGGCAACGCCAAGGTGCACGTCTCCGGCCACGCGTCCGCGGGCGAGCTGCTGTACTTCTTCAACATCTGCAAGCCGCGCAACCTGATGCCGGTCCACGGCGAGTGGCGCCACCTGCGCGCGGTCTCCGAGCTGGCCCAGAAGACGGGCATGCGCAAGGACCGCGTCGTCATCGCCGAGGACGGCGTGGCCGTCGACCTCAAGGACGGCGTCGCCCGGATCGCGGGCAAGGTGCAGGCCGGGTACGTCTACGTCGACGGACTGTCGGTCGGCGAGATCGGCGAGGGTTCGCTCAAGGACCGTCGCATCCTCGGCGACGAGGGCATCATCTCGGCGTTCCTGGTCGTGGACTCGGCCACGGGCAAGGTGCTCAGCGGCCCGAACATCCAGGCACGCGGCTCCGGCATCGACGACGAGGCGTTCGCCCCGGCGATCGAGAAGATCCAGGAGGCGCTCTCGCGCTCCGCGCAGGACGGCGTCCTGGAGCCCCGCCAGATCCAGCAGCTGGTGCGGCGCACGCTCGGCAAGTGGGTGTCGGACACGTACCGCCGCCGGCCGATGATCCTGCCGATGGTCGTCGAGGTCTGAGAAACCTCTTGACAGGGCCCGAGCCCCCGAGTTGCTTCCGGGGCTCGGGCCCTGTAATGTTCTCCGAGTTGCCTCTCTCGCGGCGAGCTTCGCGCGGGACGTATGGTGGCGAACCCCTGAATCCGATGATCGTACGAATTTGTTTTCGTGCTGCCATTTTTCAGGACCGGCTGGTGGATTTGGTTGTTACCGAAGAAATCAGCTAGAGTTTCACTCGTCGGAACGGGCCGGAGCGAAAAGCGAAGGCCGGAAGTTCTGATAAGCTAGAAAACGAAGGAAGCGCCCGGAGGGCCCGGTGAAACGGGACCGAAGGAAGCGTCCGTTCC
>NZ_JADPRT010000028.1:0-30335 GCF_015690355.1 Streptacidiphilus fuscans
CTCCGCTCGTCAGTGGTTGTTCGCGCAGTTCCCCGCGCCCCTGAGGTAGGTGCAACGTCCCGTCTACAGAAGGGATCAGGCCGGGCTGACTGCCTTGATTGCTGACGCAAGCGCCTGAGCGCCTTGCTCGGGCACGGGCAGCAGCGCTGGGACCGGGACGGTGACGCCGTTGGCGACGTACTCGTGGAGCCGCTCACGCACGCGTCCCGCCGGGCCGTGGACGATCAGGTCGTCGACGACCGCGTCCGGGACCGACGCGGCCGCGGCCTTCCGGTCGCCCGCGGCCCAGTTCTCCCACAGCGGCTTGAGAGCGTCCCCGCGGCCGAGCCAGCGGTGGAACTCCGCGTAGGCGGGGACCGTGAGGTACGCGGCGATCAGGCGGCGGCCGAGGGCGCGGGCGTAGTCCGCGTCCTCCGTCGGGCAGACGAAGATCCGGGCGACCACGTCCTTGCCGTGGTCCGGGCCCGCCGCGGCGTCGAACTCCGCGCGGGCGGTGCGGACGTCGTCCGGGGAGAGCCAGTTGAGGATCACGCCGTCGGCCTCGCGGCCCGCGAGCCGCAGCATGCCGGAGCGCAGCGCGGCCAGCAGCACGGGCGGGACGTGCGCGGGCACGCGGTCCAGCCGGAAGCGGCGGACGGCGAAGGTGTCGTACTCCTCCGTCACCGGCTGGCCGGTGAACGCCGCCCGCAGGAACCGCAGGACGTCGCGGCTGCGCTGGAAGGGCTGCTCGAAGGGCACCGCGTTCCAGTCCTGCACGATCACCGGCGACGACGACCCGAGGCCAAGGGAAAACCGTCCCGGCGCGGCTTCCGCCAGCGCCGCGGCCTGCATCGCCAGCAGCGCCGGGCCGCGCGTGTGCACGGGGACGATCGCCGTGCCGAGGTTGAGCGTCGGGGCCCAGACGGACGCCAGCGCCAGGGGGGTGAAGGCGTCGGCGCCGGCGGTCTCCATCGACCAGAGGTCGGTGAACCCGAGGTCGGGCAGCGACTCGACGAGTGCGCGCTGCGCGCCCAGGGGGATGCCGTCCAGCGGGAAGGTGAGGCCCCAGCGCGAAGGGGAGGGTGGCGTCTCTGTCATGGGGCGATGCCACCATGTCCTCGGGCGGTGGACAAGAGGGGGAATCATGAACGGCACCCAGTCGGACGACTTCGAGCGCGACCAGGCCGGCCAGACCAGCCAGCCCAGCCAGACCGTGCCGGGCCAGGCCCAGCCGGGTTGGGGTGTGCCGCCGCAGGGCGCGTATCCCCCTCCCCCACCCCCGCCCGCCTGGCCCGGTGCGCCCCTGCCGCGTCCCCCTCACCGGGACCTGTCCCAGCGCAGTGCCACGCTGGCCGTGCTGCTGGCGGTGCTGGCCACGGCGATCACGGCGTTCTACCTGGTGACCGGCGCCGGGACCTACTTCGCCTATGACGCCGGGCTCGCCGGAACGCCCGGCACCTACACGGCGACGAGCTGTCAGAAGAGCGGCTCCACCAAGGACCCCAACATCGACTGCCAGGGCACCTTCACCCCCTCCGACGGCTCGGCCGTGGTGCGGGACGTGGCCGTGCACAACACCAAGGCCGCAGTCGGCCACCCGATCGCACTCCGCCGCGAGGGCGACGGCACCTCCTACGCCCAATCCGGCTTCGCCAACGCCACGATCGACCTGGCCATGGGTCTGGCGGGCCTGACCGTTCTGGGTTTCGTGCTGTTCCGGATCGGTGTCGGGCGCACGTACGCGAACGCCGGCGAGCGGCGACGGCACCAACAACTGCGGCGACAGCAGCGGTTGGAGAGGGGACAGCAGCCCGTCGACCGGGAGGCCGTGAGCAAGGTCCTGCTCGGAAAGGACCACGCGCCCGGGGAGGGGCCCCGGAAGCGCTCGCGGACCTCGACGCTCCGGACGCCCTGGCGGCAGATATCCGGCACCGGCCTGTGGCTGATCGCGCTGTCACTGCCGTTCGCGCTGCTGATCGGCGCGGTCGGGGTGATCGCCGAGGTCGTCAACGGCAACTGACCGGCAAGGGGGTGGGTGATGTCGCGATCGTGGCGCAATGTCACCATGTCCATGCTTAGTGGACAACGAGGGGAAGAACGTGACGAACAGCCAGTCGGGCAGTTCCGAGCAGCAGCAGGCGCAGCCGGGTTGGGGGTCGGCGCGAGGTGGTTACCCGCCGCCGAACGGCTATCCGCCGCCGCACCCCGGCGCCTATCCCCCGCCGCCCGGTTGGCAGCAGCCGACGCCGCCTCCCGGCAGCTTCGTGAACAGCCCGGCGCTCGCCGTGACGGTGACGTTCCTGGCAGTGGCGATCGTGGCGGTGCTGCTCGCCGTCTGGCCGGTGCGGGACTTCTTCTATGACACCAACATGGCGGGAACGCCCGGCACTTACGTGGCAAGCGCGTGCGCGCACGACCCCACGGTCAAGAACGACCCGTACATCTGCACCGGCACCTTCACCTCCACCGACGGCTCGTTGGTGGTGCCTGACGTCCAGTTGGCCGACAGCGACGTTACGGTCGGTCACCCGACCCCGCTGGTGCGGGAGTGGGGCGGCACCATGTGGAACCAGCCCAGCTTCGCCCACGCGGCCATGGACGCGGCCTGGGGCCTGGCCTTCCTCGCCGGACTGGGCCTCGTGCTGGCCCGGATCGACATGTGCTTCTCCACCGTCGATCCGTCGAAGCCGAAGTACAAGATCGGCCCCAACGGCCTCCTCATCGCCGCCGACGAGGACGAGGACGACGCGCCGGTCGGCGAGCAGTCGGCCAGCGGCAGGAAGAGCAACATCCCGTCCAAGGCCCCCTGGCGGCAGGTCGCCTACTTCGGCTGGGGTCTGCTCTGGCTCACCGGACCGCTCACCGTGATCGCCTTCGCCATCGGGCTCATCGCCGAGCACATCGCCAACAACTGACGGGCTGTGACGTTCATCCCATGCAGCAGCTCCCCACCGACGCGCGTCCCGCGCCGTCGTTGACGACCACCGTGTTCGGCGTGCTGGCGGTGCTGGGCGCCGTGGCGCTCGCCGGGTGGATCATGGTCGTCGGCCCGATCCACAACCTGGTCTACGACACCGACAACGCCGGGCTCCCCGGCAGTTACACCGCCACCAAGTGCTGGACCGAAGGCTCCGGGAAGAGCTCGCACAGCGTCTGCCTGGGCACCTTCAGGTCGACCGACGGCTCGGTGGTGGTCCGGGACCTCCAGTTGGAGCGCACTGCCGCCTCCGTCGGTGTCCCCCTGACAGTCCGGCGTGAGGCGGACGGCACCGACTACGCCCAACCCGGCTTCGCCAACGCGGCCATGGACGTGGCGCTGTGCCTGCTGACCCTGAGCGGGCTGGGTCTCGCGCTGGCCGTCATCGGCGTCTCGCCGAAGTCCGTCACCGTCGAGAAGCGCAAGGGCTCCGGCAAGGACCCGGGCGCTCACGCCAAGCCGCAGTCACAGCCGCCGAATCCCGCTCCTTGGCGGCAACTCATCGCCTTCGGCCCCGCACTCATGTCGTCGATGATGGCGCTGGGAGGGATCACGGCCGTGGTCGCCTTCGTCGCCAAGATCGTCAGCCGTTTCTGACGTCAGCCGTTCCGGCGGTCAGGCGCTTTTGACCCCCGTGGCGTCGGCCACGCCCTGCAGCGCGTCGCGGCAGAGCCGGTCGGCGAGGCGCGTCGTCTCCGGGAGGCGGTAGCGCGGCGCGGCGCGCAGCACCACGTCGGTCGCGTCGTCGAGGTCGATGAGGTGGCCGATCGAGACCGTCACCGGCTTGACGCCCGTCTGGGTGCGGACGACGCGGGCGACCACGCCCCCGCCGTCCGTGACGTCCGCCGTGGACCCGCGCTCGGCGTCCGGCTCCGACCACTCCCCCAGCAGCGGCGTCTTGGCGACGCCCAGCGTCGGGCGGCCGGTCAGCACGCCGAGGTGGCAGGCCAGGCCGAAGCGGCGCGGGTGTGCCAGGCCCTGGCCGTCGCAGAGGAAGACGTCCGGGGTGACGGTGAGCTGCTCCAGCGCCCGGAGCAGCACGGGCAGCTCACGGAAGGCGAACAGGCCTGGTATGTAGGGGAATCCGGCCTTCCCGACCGCCGTGGCCTGCTCGATGGGCTCCAGCGTCTCCGCGTCCAGGACGACGACGGCCGCGGCGACCTCGTCGTCCGCGCTGCCGTGTGCGCCCGCGTAGGCGACGTCCAGCCCGGCGAGCGTGCGCGGACGCGAGCCGAGCGGGACGGCCCGCACCTGCGGGCGCAGCTCGGCCTGGACGGCCAGCGCCGCCGCCTCCGTCGTCGGCCAGGCTTGCGGTGCGCGGATCTCCATCAAGTCCCCCTCGTCCGTGGGTTGTCGCAGACGTCCGAGGCTCAGGCCGCGGACTCGGCCGCGCGGATCGCGTCCCGGTAGACGCGTGCGGCGGCGCGCAGCGCGGCCTCCGGGTCGACCCCGGCCTCCTGCGCCTCGACGGCGAGTCGGAGCAGCCGGGCCCCGAAGTCGGCGGCCTGGGCGGCCTCGGCATCCGCGCCCGTGTCCGTGACCACGCCCGGCAGGGCGGCGGAGACGCCCGCCTTGGTGGCGCGGGAGTGCAGCTTGGCGGCCAGGGCCAGCGCGGGCTGGGCCAGCGGGACGCCGTCCACCGCCGAATCGCGCTGCTTCTCGGCGGCCTTGAGCTCCTCCCAGTTGGCCTCGACCTGCTCGGCCGTGGAGGCGTCCGCATCGCCGAAGACGTGGGGGTGACGGTACATCAGCTTCTCGACGATGCCGCCCGCCACGTCGTCGATGGAGAAGGGCTCCGTCTCGTGCTCCTGCGCGATCCGGGCGTGGAAGAAGACCTGGAGCAGCACGTCGCCGAGCTCCTCGCGGAGCATCGTCCGGTCGTCCTCCTCGATGGCCTCGACCAGCTCGTAGGCCTCCTCGACCAGGTACTTCACCAGCGACTCGTGCGTCTGCTCGGCGTCCCAGGGACAGCCGCCGGGCGAGCGGAGCCGGTCCATCACCCAGGCCAGGTCGAGCAGCCGCGCGCCGGGCAGGTCGTAGGAGCCGGGCAGCAGCTCCAGCTCGGGGACGACCACGCCGGGGGTCTGCGCGCCCTCGACGGCCAGCCGCGCGAGCGAATCGGTCAGCCCGGGATCGCCGTCCTGCCCGACCACCCAGACCACCACGGCCCCGTCTCCGTCCCCGTCCCGGGCCGCCGCCTCGGCCAGCGTGCGGGCCAGCGCGTACAACGGGACGTCGAGCACCTCGGCTACGACACCGGCCTGCGCCAAGGGCGCGAGCTGCGGATGCGCGGCGTCGCCGACCAGGACCCGGTCGGCCGCGTGCAGCGCCTGCCACGCGGGCCAGGACAGCAGGCCGGGCGCGACCCGGTGGGTGCTGCTGAGCAGGATCAACCGGCCCGCTGCGCGGGGGGTGTCAAGGGTCTGGGTCTCGTTCTGTGCCACGCCCCGAACCTACCCCGCCCAACCGACACCGCGGCTACACGTTTTCTCCCCTGTGGATAACTTCCGCACGGTTCGGCGCGCCGGATCCGTCAGACGGTCTTGAGCCACGGCTGCGGGGCCGCGACCAGCCCGCCCGACGCCGCGTCCCAGCTGCCGTAGCGGGGGTTCACGTCGATGCCGATCTTCTCCGCCTGCGCGGCGAGCAGCTTGGCCGCGTCGGCGTCGAACTGCTGCTGGGTGGCTTGGGTGACGCCGGACGCCGCGACCAGCTTCTCCTCGCCGACCCGCATCCGGAAGTACCCGTCGAGGTCGCTGGGCGGCAGGCCGGTCCCGGCGACGAACGCGGTCGTCAGCTGGGCCGCTCCCCCGAGCGAGGCGGCGTTCTGCGCCTCGGCGGCGGACACCTCGGTGGCCGTGACCGACAGCCCCTTCGCGTCCAGCGCCGACTGGACCACCTCGGACTGGATGAGGAACTGCAGCACAGCGGTCGGCACGCCGGGCGAGTCCTGCCCGAACATCTGCGCCTGCCCCGCCGACGCGGGCTGCCCCTGCGCGGGCGCGGCCGCACGGAAGGCGTTCACCTGGTCCTGGACGGTGGCCATGCTGATCCGCGTGCCACCGACGACCGCCGCCGATCCGGTGTGGGCGGTGCCGCCGTCGGCCGAGCCGCCGGAGCACGCGGAGAGCCCGGTCACCGCGGCGCCCGCGAGCAGGACGGCGAACGCCGCGCGCGCTCGGGACCGGCGCCGGGGCGGCACAGCGGCGCGGTTCACGCGCCCTGCGGTGCTCACGGAGTTGCTCACGAGGTTCACAGGGCCTCCTGCGACTGACGATCCGTCCGATGCACGTGCCGGAGATCACCGTGCCATGCGCGCGGGCCGCGCACCAGTGCATGAACACGGACACCTTGTGGTGTCCTCAGTGGTGTTGGTGCTCCATCCGGACGCGCGTGGCGCCGACGGGGCCCTGAGCGTCCGATGCGGACGAGCCGTCCGGGACCGCGGGGGCCTCCTCGTCGTCCTGGGCCTCCGGCGGGGCGACCTCGCCGAAGCGGGCCAGCGCCAGCGCGCCAGCCACCGCGACCGCGAAGCCGAGGACGGCCAGCCACTCCAGGCCCGAGCGGGTCCGGTCGCCGAGCAGGATCACGCCCAGCACGGCGGGCAGGGCCGTCTCGCCGAGGACCATGGCGGCGGTGGCCGTGGTGACCTTGCCGCCGCGCACGCCCTCGGTCATGAAGACGAACGCCACCGCGCCGCCCGCCAGCAGCGCGTACGTCGCCGGGTCCTTGAACAGCGGCGCCAGGTCCATGCCGTGGATGGCGGGCAGCAGCCGGACCGAGATGCCGACCACGCCGAAGCCCAGCCCGCAGAGGCCGCCCATCACCGCCGCACGTGCCGGTTCGCGCACGCGCCAGACGGCCGCACCGGCGACGGCGATGACCAGGATCGAGGCGAGCAGGATCCAGTGCAGCGCCATGCCGGGATGCTTGTCGCCCTCCTTTCCCGCGGTCGCGCCGAGCACGGCGAGGCCGACGCAGACCCCGGCCACACCCGCCCACTCGGCGCGTCCCAGCCGCAGCCGCAGCATGGCCGCGCCCAGCACCGCCGTCACCGCGAGCGCCCCCGCCAGCGCCGCCTGGACGACGTAGAGCGGCAGCGAACGGAGCGCGACCAGCTGGGCGCAGAAGCCGAACAGGTCCAGCAGCAGGCCCGCGGCGAACGGCAGGTTGACCATCGCCTTGACGGTGCCGACCAGGCCGGAGTCCGGGTCCGCAGGCGAGTGCTTCTGCGCGCCCAGCGCCTGGAGCACCATCGCGGTGCCGAAACAGAGGGCGGCGAGCAGGGCCATGCAGAGTCCGAGGAGCATGTTTCGAGCGTAGCGGGACCGGGCACGCGACGACGCCTCGGCCGGGCGTGATGCCCGTCCGAGGCGTCCGACATGTGCGCGTCCCCGCCCGCGTCACCCGCTGACGTCACCCCCTGACGTCACCCGCTGACGTCACCCGCTGACGTCACCGCTTGGCGGCGAGCTCCTCGAACATGGTGGAGAGGAACTCCGCGCACCAGGTCAGCAGCTCGCGGCCGACGACCGGCTTGCCGCCGATCCGCGCCGTGCTCGGACGCGGGACCAGCACCAGCTTGGTCGCCGGCTTGACCTGGCTGCGCGGGTAGAGCCGGTTGAGCCGCAGCTCCTGCGACTCGCGCAGCTCCATCGGGCCGAACCGGATGAACTGCCCCTGCAACGTGATGTCCGAGATCCCGCAGCGCCGGGCGAACAGCCGCAGACCCGCCACCAGCAGCAGGTTCTCCACCGGCTCGGGCAGCTTGCCGTAGCGGTCCGTCAGCTCGGCCCGGACCTGCGCGATGTCCTCCTCCGAGTTGACCGCCGCGATCGACCGGTACGCCTGGAGCCGCAGCCGCTCGCCCGGCGCGTAGTCGTGCGGGACGTGGGCGTCGACCGGCAGCTCGATCTTGACCTCGAGCGGCTCCTCCTCCGGAGCCGCGCCGCCGTTCGCCAGTTGGTCGCGGAACTCGGCCACGGCCTCGCCGACCATCCGCATGTAGAGGTCGAAGCCGACCCCGGCGATGTGCCCGGACTGCTCGCCGCCGAGCAGGTTGCCCGCGCCGCGGATCTCCAGGTCCTTCATCGCCACGTACATGCCCGCGCCCATCTCGGTGTGCTGCGCGATGGTCGCCAGCCGCTCGTGGGCGGTCTCGGTCAGCGGCTTCTCCGGCGGGTAGAGCATGTAGGCGTAGCCGCGCTCGCGGCCACGGCCGACACGTCCGCGCAGCTGGTGCAGCTGGCTCAGGCCGAAGGTGTCACCGCGCTCGACGATCAGCGTGTTGGCGTTGGAGATGTCGATGCCGGACTCGACGATCGTGGTGGAGACCAGGACGTCGAACTCCTTCTCCCAGAAGTCGACGACGACCTTCTCCAGCGACTGCTCCCCCATCTGGCCGTGGGCGGTGGCCACCCGCGCCTCGGGGACCAGCTCCTTCAGCCGGGCCGCCGCCTTGTCGATCGACTCGACCCGGTTGTGGATGTAGAAGACCTGGCCCTCGCGGAGCAGCTCACGCCGGATCGCGGCGGCGATCTGCTTCTCCTCGTAGGGGCCGACGAAGGTCAGCACCGGGTGGCGCTCCTCCGGCGGGGTGGTGATCGTCGACATCTCGCGGATGCCCGTGACGGCCATCTCCAGCGTGCGCGGGATCGGCGTCGCGGACATCGTCAGCACGTCCACGTTGGCCCGGAGCTTCTTCAGCTGCTCCTTGTGCTCGACGCCGAAGCGCTGCTCCTCGTCGACGATGACCAGGCCCAGGTCCTTGAACCGGGTCTCGGAGGAGAAGAGCCGGTGCGTGCCGATGACCACGTCGACGCTGCCCTCGCGCAGCCCCTCCAGCACGGCCTTGGCCTCGCTGTCGGTCTGGAACCGGGAGAGCGCCTTCACCACGACCGGGAAGTTGGCGTACCGCTCGGAGAAGGTGGAGAAGTGCTGCTGCACCAGCAGCGTGGTCGGCACCAGGACGGCCACCTGCTTGCCGTCCTGGACGGCCTTGAACGCGGCGCGCACCGCGATCTCGGTCTTGCCGTAACCCACGTCGCCGCAGATCAGACGGTCCATCGGGACCGTCTTCTCCATGTCCTCCTTGACCTCGGCGATCGTCGAGAGCTGGTCGGGCGTCTCCGCGTAGGGGAAGGCGTCCTCCAACTCACGCTGCCACGGGGTGTCCGCGCCGAAGGCGTGGCCGGGCGAGGCCATACGCGCCGAGTAGAGCTTGATCAGGTCGGCGGCGATCTCCTTGACCGCCTTCTTGGCCCGCGCCTTGGTCTTGGTCCAGTCCGCGCCGCCGAGCCGGTGCAGCGTCGGGGCCTCACCGCCGACGTACTTGGTGACCTGCTCCAGCTGGTCGGTCGGCACGAAGAGCCGGTCGCCCGGTTGGCCGCGCTTGGCGGGCGCGTACTCCAGCACCAGGTACTCGCGGGTCGCGCCCTGGACGGTGCGCTGCACCATCTCGATGTAGCGGCCGACGCCGTGCGCCTCGTGGACCACGAAGTCGCCGGCCTTGAGGGCGAGCGGGTCGATCGCGTTGCGGCGGCGCGAGGGCATCCGGCGCATGTCCTTGGTGGAGGACTTCTGGCCGGACAGGTCGGTCTCGGTGATCACGCAGAGCTTGAGGCCCTCGTGGACCAGGCCGTGCTCGATCGCGCCGCAGGCCACCTGGATCACGTCGGTGGCGGGCTCGGTAGTGAGGTCCGGCGTCAGCCGTGCGCCGATGCCCTCGCTGCCGAGCATCTCCGCGATGCGTGAGGCCGGGCCCTGGCCCTCCGTCACCAGCACCACACGCCAGCCCTCGGCGAGACGACCCTTGCAGTCGGCGATGGCACGGGCGGTGTCGCCGCGGTAGGCCTCGACCGGGTGCATGCCCAGGTGCAGCACGTCCGGGCCGGTCGCCTCCTCCTCATCGGCGGCGAACGGGCTGACCGACCACCACGGCAGGCTGATCTCGGCGGCGTGCTCGCGGATGTCCGCCAGCGACCAGAGCGAGGCCGCGCCGACGTCCAGCGGCGCCTTTCCGCCGGAGGCGGCGGCCACCCAGGAGGCCTGGAGGAACTCGGCGCTGGTCGCCACCAGGTCGGCGGCACGGGTGCGCACCCGCTCCGGGTCGCAGACGACGGCGACGCTGCCCTGCGGCAGCACGTCCATCAGCAGTTCCATGTCGTCGACCAGGACCGGCGCGAGCGACTCCATGCCCTCGACGGCGATGCCCTGGGCGATCTTGTCCAGGATCTCGCCGAGCTCCGGGTGCTCCTCGGCGAGCTCGGCGGCGCGGGCGCGGACCTCGTCGGTCAGCAGCAGCTCACGGCAGGGCGGGGCCCACAGGCCGTGCGGCGCGATCTCCAGCGAGCGCTGGTCGGCGACCTTGAAGTACCGGATCTCCTCGACCTCGTCGCCCCAGAACTCGACGCGGAGCGGGTGCTCCTCGGTCGGCGGGAAGACGTCGAGGATCCCGCCGCGCACGGCGAACTCGCCGCGCTTCTCCACCAGCTCGACCCGCTGGTACGCGGCGGCGGCGAGGCGGGCGACCAGGTCGTCGAGGTCCACCTCCTGGCGCTGCGCGAGGCTGACGGGCTCCAGCTCGGCCAGGCCCTTGACCTGCGGCTGCAGCACGCTGCGCACCGGCGCGACGATCACCTGCAGCGGGCCGCCGACGGCGTCGTCCGCCTTCGGGTGCGCGATCCGGCGCAGCACGGCGATGCGGCGGCCGACGGTGTCCGAGCGCGGCGAGAGCCGCTCGTGCGGCAGCGTCTCCCAGGCCGGGAACTCGGCGACGGCCTCCGGCGGCAGCAGGGAAGCGAGCGCGGCGGCCAGGTCCTCGGCCTCGCGCCCGGTGGCGGTGACGGCGAGGACGGGACGTCCCCGGCTCCCCTTGGCGGCGTCCGCGAGCGCGCGTGCCAGCGCGGCCACGGCGAAAGGCCTGGCGGCCGGCGGGCCCACCAGGTCCAGGTGCCGGCGATCCCCGGCGAGTGCGGCTTCTGCGGCCTCGGCAAGCGCCGAGTCCGAGGCGACGATGTCGAGCAGGCCGGTCAGGCTCATCTACTTCTCTCAGCCAGAGGCAACGCGAAACACCCGGACTGCGAAGCAACCCGGGGGTTCCCAGAGTACGCCGCCGACTCGAACGACGCGCAGACGCTTTCGCTCCCGCAGGCGGTTGCACCATCCAGGGGCGCGGGGCTCTGGATAGTGCACCTACTCGTTGGGGTTGTCCGCGGACTCCGGGATCGTCGGGAGCTCCGAGGTGTCCGACTCGCTGTCGACCTGCGGGGTGCCCTCGTCGTCAGCCTCGTCCTCAGGCCCGGCCTCGTCGTCGTCCGCCCCGCCGCCCGCGACCGTGCCCGTCAGGGCGATCAGCGTCTGGCGGATGTGGTCGAGCTGGCCCTGGATCTGGTCGCGGCGTTCCTCGAAGGTCCGGTACTCGCGGTCCGAGGCCTCGGCGATGCGGGAGGCCTCCCGCCGCGCGGCCTCCAGGAGGCGTTCGGCCTGGGTCGCCGCGTCGGCGTCTATCCCCGCTGACTTCGCCTCCATCGCCTTGTGGTGGCGCTCGCTCTCGTTGAGCTTGCGGTCGCCGACCGCGGTGATCTCGGCCTCCCAGGCCACCACCTTGACGTCGTGCGCGGCGAACTCCTGTGCGGCGGCGCGCTGCTGGCCGGTCAGCCAGGTCTGCGCGTCCTCCGTGTGGTTCTCCGCACGCGAGCGGATGTCGTCCGCGTACGCCACGGCGTCGTCGTGCAGGGCGCGGGCGTCGCGGTCGGCCTCGGCGCGCTCCGCCTCCGCGCGGGAGCGGGCGCGGTCGAGCTCGCGGCGGTGGCCCTCGTCGGACGCGGCGCGGAGCTGGTCCGCGTACTGCCCGGCGGCGGTGCGCTCGCGCCGCGACGCGGTGCGGGCCTCGGCGTCGATCCGGGCAGCCTCCTGGACCGCCCCGGAACGGACCGCCTCGGCCTCCTCCTCGGCGGTGACCAGCAGGCCGGCGGCGCGCGGGCTGAGGACTTCGAAGTCCGGGACGGTGGCCTCGGCCACGCCCTGGGCCTCGCGCATGTCCATCAGCTGGCGTTCCAGGCCGCGCATCCGGTCCCCGAGCGAGGCGAGGCCCTGCCAGGCCTCGTCGCGGGCGGCCGTCAACCTGGCGAGGGCCTGGTCCACCTGGTCGACGTCGTAGCCTCGGCGCGTCAGGGTGAACTCTGTGGCGTGGGGAGTCGTCGGTTCACTCATACTCTGCTGCCGTTCCTCCGCTGGCCGGGCCCGATCGGTCATCGTCCTATTTTGAGCAGATTAATTCTTCTTCAGACGGTACCGACACAGCAACGAGGGCCGGCCACCGGGCCGACCCCCGTTCACCGAGGCTCCACAGGTCTAGAGCAGGCCGTCCCAGAACTGCTCCAGCACGACGGACCACCAGTTCTCCGGCGACGAGAGCGCCGCCGGGTCGACGGTGAGCAGCTCGTTCTGGAAGTCCGTGGTCCAGTGGCCGGCCTGTTCCTGCGTCAGGCCGTAACGGAACCGCCAGAGGCGACCGAGCACAGCCAGACTCCGGACGAACTCGGTCACGCCACTGTTGACGAAACGCGGCTGGCTCGCCTCGGGACCGGCAGGCTGACCCGGCGAACCCAGGTCCACCGCGACGACAGCGTTGGTGCCGTACTGCACGCACAGCTGACGGCCGTAGTCGTTGCCCAGGACCAGGTAGGACGCCGCGTCCGGACCGGCCGTCAGGCCGCGCTCCGCGGCGAGCTCGGCCAGCGTCGGCACCGGGCGCCCCGGCTGGGCCTGCGCCCAGAAGAACGGACCGAAGTCACGCGGCAGGCCGACCCAGGTCAGCGTCGCGGAGACGACCTCGGGCAGGCCCGGACGGGCGGCGGCTTGCGCCTCGTAGCGGAACAGGTTCTGGTCGCCGAAGGCCGCGGCGACCTCCTGCCCCAGCACCTGCGGGGGCGGCGGCGGGGTCGGCGCCCCGGCGGGCGGCAGCGACGCGCGCACGGGCGCGACCGGCTCCGGGCCGGACGCGTGCTGGTGCAGCTCCTTCAGGTGGTCCACCAGGTGCTCGACGCCGGCACGCCGGGCCGCCGCGTCCCGCCCGTACGGGGCGGTGTGCGTGATACGGACGTTGGGCCAGGCCTCCTTGACCATCCGCGCGCAGTACCCGGCGGGCAGGTCGCAGCACTCCAGCTCGGTGTGCAGCTCAAGCACCTGCTCCGGCGGCACGTTGAGCCGACGGACCTCCTGCAGGATCTGCCACTCCGGGTGCGGCAGGCCGAGCGCGGAACGCTGGATGACCTGCTGCTCGGAGCCGTCCGGACCGCGGTAGCGGAGCACGGCCATGTAGCCGGGCCCGACGGTCGGCACACCGCTCGGCGCACCGGGGACACCGGGCATGCCGGGCTGGGGCGCCAGCTGACCGGGCAGTCCGGGCGTGGCCTGCCCGCCCATGGAGGCCCCGGGCGGGGGCGGCGGCATACCGGGGCCACCCATCGGCGCACCCGGCGGCGGGGGCGGAGGCATGCCAGGACCGCCGACCGGGGGCGCTCCGGGCACGACGGCCGGGCCGGACAGCATCGTCGGCGCGAACGCGATCCCGGCGTCGTCCATCCCCCCGGGCGGCGGCGGCATACCAGGGCCACCCATCGGGGCGCCGGGCGGAGGCGGCGGCATACCGGGACCACCCATCGGCGCACCCGGAGGCGGAGGCGGCATACCGGGGCCACCCATGGACGCACCGGGCGGAGGCGGAGGCATGCCAGGGCCACCCATCGGCGCACCGGGCGGAGGCGGAGGCATACCGGGAACGCCCATGGGCGCACCGGGCGGCGGCGGAGGAACCGGTGGCCCACCAGCCGGAACCTGCAACGCCGGACCGGACAACATCGTGGGCGCGTAGGCAATCCCCTCGGCATCCGAGCCCGCACCGGGGCCACCCATCGGTGCACCGGGCGGCGGAGGAGGCATGCCAGGGCCACCCATCGGCGCACCAGGCGGCGGGGGCGGCATACCGGGGCCGCCCATCGGAACACCCGGCGGAGGCGGGGGCATACCCGGACCGCCCATCGGCGCACCGGGGAACCCGCCCTGCGACGGTCCCGACGGCCCAGACGGTCCCAGCTGGCCTGACAGACCGTCAGAACCGAACGGCGGAGGCGGCGCAGCGGGCCCCGGGAGACCGGGCGCGGCGGCGGCAACGGGGGCCGGGGCCGGCGGCGCGAGCGGCGCGGACGGCGCCGCGTCGGGCCCGGGCAGGGAGTTCACGGCGGGGGGCGCCGAGAGCATGGTCGGCACCTCGGCGGGCGGGCCCGACGAGACCGGCGGGGCGACCTGCAGGCTGGCGGCCTCCGCCTCACGGGCCTTGGCGGCGGCCTCCTCCAGCCACTGCGGCGGGCTGAGCAGGAAGGACGTCGCCTCCATCAGGTCCATGTCCGGCGGGGCCGAGTTCTGGGTGGGCGTAGCGCCGACCGGGCGGCCGTAGGCCTCCTCGTAGCGCTTGACCACCTCGTTGATCGGCAGGCCGGGCCAGAGCGTGGTGGTGCCGGTGTCCCGCGCGATCACCATGCGCGCCGCGCCGCCGTCCGACGACGGTCCGTCGGTGCGGTCGACGGCCCAGGCGACGAAGCCCAGGTCGAACTCGCGCACCCGCACCTCGCGGCGCCGGTATCCGGGCACACCGCCGTTGATCCACTCCTCGGCGCGCTCCTGCGCCTCCGCGTACGTCACCACGTCGACGTCACCCCTCCACCGGAACGGCGCGGGCGAAGCCGCCGTCCACCATCAGTTCCGCGACCGTCTGCAGCTCGGGCGGGCTGCCCGCCAGGCGCAGCAGGAACGCGTCGAAGTCCTCGCCGCACGGCAGCAGCAGGCGGTCGACGCGCTGCTGCGGCGTCAGCCCGGCGTCGCCGTCGTCCCGGGCGTCGTCGTAGGGGAGGAACCCGACCGTGCCGATCCCGTCGCCGCGTACCTTGAGCGCCAGCAGGCCGCCCTGGGCGTAGGCGATGCCCAGGTAGTCCTTGGTGATGTGGTCGCGCAGGCACTTGTTGACGTACGCGAGGTCGTCCAGCGAGCGCTCGTCGCGGAGCGTGAAGAAGGGCTGGTCGACCAGGACGCCGAGCTCGGTGTCCAGGCCGAGGCCCTTCGGCGCCCGGCCGCCTGCCGCCTTGAGGAAGGTCCGGTACGGGCCCGGGAGGGTGTAGCCGAGGGACTCCTCGACACCCTGGATCCGCTGCTCGACCTCGGTGGGCGTCGCGGCCTCCGCAACCTGCGGCCCCGACTGCCCGTCGGCGCCGGTGCCGCCGTCAGCGCCCTCGACCGCCTCGGCCACCGGCGACGGCAGCTCGAAGTGGACCGGACGCCGCTCCTGGAGCGGGCGCGTGCCGCGCTTGGCGTGGTCGGCGCTGGAGGTGGCCAGCCCGGCGTGGTGCCGCAGCAGCGCCTTCACCTCGACCGGGACCAACTCCAGTCGGCGACTGCCGGGCGTGGCCGGGGTCACCGAGTGGTGCCACGTCCAGCCGACGGGCGTGCCGACCGGGCTGTCGACGTCCGCCCAGAGCTCGTGACCCTGGGCGCGCAACGCGGCGTTGGCCGACACGTAGTCGGTCAGCCTCAGCTCGTCGACGCCGAACCCCGCTGGTGGGTCGGCGACTTCGGCGGCGGCGCGCGCGTAGGGTCCGAAGTCGGGGTGGCCCGACGCGTCGACCTTCACCCCCGAGGGGTACTGCTGCGCCCGCAATGGATCGGGAAAGTGCACGACCTGCCTGGCGTAGGCCGCGTTCGGTCGACCTGTCGTCATGGAGATTGCCCCCTGCTGGAACTGGCTGCCGGAGCCCAGCCTAGGGGTTGGGCGCTTCGGGCGGATCTCCCCGGTCGTCACAGCGCCCGCGACAGCCGGAACTTGATCTCGAACAGACCCCCGATTTCGTGACCCTCAAGGGTATTTGGCAGTCTGATCACCGCGAGGTTCACGGGGGTTCACACGGGGGGAAGGCAAGGCACGCTCATGGAAACACCGGTTCACCAACGCAGACCTTCCCCTGCGCCGCTGCTGCGGCACCGCAGGGACAGCCTCATGCCGATCGTCGCTGCGGCGTTGTCGGTGCAGGGTGATACGTATACGCATGTGAGTGAGAAGGGCGATCCGCCACGGCTGCATCCGCTCGTCGGCGGGTTCCTCGACGGGCTCCCGGTCGAGGCGCTGGAGCGTTTCACCGGGCGCTGCCCGGAGGCGGTGCTGCTGTCGCAGTTCCTCGACCACGCCGAGGCGGACCGCTCGGGGCGCGCGGCTCGCAGGGTCTTCGGCGAGGGCGAGGCACGCAAGGCGCTGCGCGGCGCGAAGATGACGACGGTCCGGATCCGTGAGGAGGGCGACCCCGCCCACGGCACCCACCAGCCGCCGTGCCGGTCGTGCATGCCGCTGCTGGAGCACTTCGGGGTGAAGACGATCTCGTTGCAGGAGAAGTCCGGGGGCCGGCTCAAGCGGCGCTGACCAGGCACGGAAGAGGGGTACGGGGTACGGGGAGGAGAGGAGAAGGACATGGAGGCCCGGTTCCCGGCGGAGGTCGCGTCGGTACTGACCAAGTCCGGCTGGTTCCCCGGCCGCAAGCGCCTGGACCGCGCGGAGGAGTGGGCGGAGGCGCTCGACGGCTACGCCTCGCCGGAGGGCCACCGCCACACGGTCTTCCCGGCCGCGGTCGAGGCCTGGGCGGAGTTCGGCGACGTCACGGTGAGCCTGGAGGGCGCGGGCGCGCAGGTCGCCCGGACGTCCTTCGTCATCGACCCCCTGCGGGGGCTTCACCAGCCGCGCACGCTCGCGGACCTGGGCCGCGCCCTGGAACTCCCGGTCTGCCCCCTGGGCGAGGAACGGGAGGCCCAGGCCCTGCTCGCGATCGACGCGGTGGGACGCGTCTACAGCTTGGACCACACGGGCGAGTGGTTCTTGGGGCACTCCATGGACCAGGCGCTGACGACGTTGATCTCCGGCTTGCGGGCGGAACGGCTGCGCTTCCTGACCGACGCGCTCTGACTGCCGGTGGGCAGAGAGAACTGTCGCTCCATCGGGTGGTTGCACCCTCCAGGGGCGCGGGGAACTGCGCGAGAAACCACCGATGAGCGGATGGCCCTGTTCGTTCGGTGTTCCACCTGCGTGGGTGGCTTGTCGCGCAGTTCCCCGCGCCCCTGAAGGTGCAACGACCCGTCGAGCAGAAGCTACGCGCCGTAGCTCTCGCGGAGTGCCGTCTCCATCAGGGCTCGCGCCTCCGGCGCGGAGAGGCCGAGGGACTTCGCGCGGAGCGCGTACGCCGCTGCCGCCTTCGCGATCTCGCCGTGCGCGGCGTGGCCCGCTGCCGAGATGACCGTGCCCGCGCGGCCGCGGGTCTCCACCACGCCCGCCGTTTCCAGCTCGCGGTAGGCCTTGGCGACCGTGTTGACCGCCAGGCCCAGTTCCTCGGCCAGGCCGCGGACCGTCGGCAGCCGCATGCCGACCGGCGCCTCGCCGCTCGCCGCTGCCTCGGCGATCCGCGCGCGGATCTGTTCGTACGGCGGGACAGCGGACTCCTGGTCGAGCACGATCCGCACGGGCTACCCCCTACCTCCTAGGACAAGCGCAGGGACAGCGTAGCTACCGCGCGGCCAGCAGCCGTGCCTCCACGCGGAAACCGCCCTCCGCCGTCGGGCCTGCGGTGAAGGCGCCGCCCAGCGCGGTGACCCGCTCGCGCATGCCCACCAGGCCGTTGCCGCCGCTGGGGAGGATCGTCGCGTCACGCTCCTCCCCCGTCTGCTCGGCCGGGGGGCAGGTGTTGGAGACGGCCAGGGCGACCCCGCCCGGCACGTAGGCCACCACGACCTCGACGTCGGCGCCGGGCGCGTGCTTCAGCACGTTGGTCAGCGCCTCCTGGACGACGCGGTACGCGGTCTGCTCCGCCTCCGAGGTCAGCGTGCGGCGCGCGCCGCCCAGGGTGAACCGCACCCCGAGGCCCGCCGCCCGTGACTCGTCCACCAGCTTGGGCAGGTCCGCCACGCCCATCGGCACGTACTCCGTGCCGGACGCCGTGCCGGACGCCCCGACGGGCGCCCCGCCCGAGTCGTCGTCGTTCGGTTCGACCGTGCGCAGCACGCCCAGGATCTGGCGGAGTTCGTCCAGCGCCTGGCGGCCGATGTCGCCCATCAGCTTGGCGCTGGCCGCCGCCTTCTCCGGGTCCTTGTGCACGACGCGTTCGAGCGCGCCCGCGTGCACCACCATCAGGCTCACCCGGTGCGCGACCACGTCGTGCATCTCGCGGGCGATCCGGGTCCGCTCCTCGACGCGGGCCCGCAGGGCGCGTTCGCGGGCCTGGTCGGCGAGGAGGCCGAGCTCTGTCTCCAGGCCCTCGGCGCGTTCGGTGAGGGCGACCCAGAGCCGCCGCTTGGCGCCGATGTAGAGGCCCAGCATGGTGGGCGGAACGGTGATCGCGATCGCGGCCAGCACCGAGAAGAGGATCAGCACCCACTCCGGCACGCCCTGGTGCAGCGCGTCCTGGTGCTGCGTGCCCAGGGTGAGGGTCGAGACGAGGACCGTCTCGGCGATGGCCACCGCGCAGAGCGCGCTCATGGCGCGGCGTTCGGCGAAACGTCCCGCCGCGCCCTCCGGGCGGTACGCGCCGAGCGTGTAGAGGCCGATCATCAGCAGCAGGTAGCCCGCCGACAGCGGGATCGTCGACAGCGCCGCCGCGACCGGGACCAGTGGCCAGCGCCGCCGGACCACCAGCGTGGCGCCGGCGACCAGCGCGTAGACCGCCACCGCGACCCGCGCGGCGAGGCCCAGGCCCTGGTGGGCGGTGAAGGTGTACGCCGAACCGGCACACTCCAGCGCTGCGGCGGCGGCCAACGCCAGATCCAGCCACATGCTCCGTCGTCGCTGCCACGCTCCCACCCTCATGCCGTCAAGCGTAGACAAGAGGAGCTGACGGGCCGCCGCACACTCCCGTATCCGCTTCGATCCGCGGGACGCGGGGGTCCTGGCCCACGTGAGGCGCGGCACCCGGTCCCCTGCGGAGTGTCCGCATGGCGGCCAAGGTCCTGGACGGTCACGCCCCGCAACCTATGCTGGACCGCGAAAGATCAGCAGCACGCAACAGGGGCGGACAACGTGGTCCGCGCACGTCCTTGTCGTCCCCACTCCACCCCGCAAGGGAGTACCAGCGTGAGCGACGCACGCGAGGCAACCGTCCCCGCCGTTTCCCCGGCCGCCACCACCCCGGCCGAGCCCGACAACAGTGCTCTGCGCGCCGACATCCGCCGCCTGGGCGAACTGCTCGGCGAGACCCTGGTCCGGCAGGACGGGCAGGAGCTGCTCGACCTGGTCGAGCGGGTCCGGCTCCTGACCCGCACCGACGGCGCCGCCGCGGCGCGGCTGCTGGAGCAGACCGACCTGGAGACCGCCGCCAAGCTGGTGCGGGCCTTCTCCACCTACTTCCACCTGGCCAACGTCACCGAGCAGGTGCACCGCGGTCGTGAGCTCAACGCCAACCGCGCCGACAACGGCTCGCTCCTCTCCCAGGCCGTCGACAAGCTCGCCGACGCGGACCCGGAGCACGTGAGCGCGGCGCTCGCGCACCTCAACGTCCGACCGGTCTTCACCGCGCACCCGACCGAGGCCGCGCGCCGCAGCGTGCTGCAGAAGCTGCGCAGGCTGGCCGAGTTGCTGGAGCTGGAGGACAGCCCCTCGCGTCCCACCGCCCGCCGCCAGGCCGACCGGCGGCTGGCCGAGGTGATCGACCTGCTGTGGCAGACGGACGAGCTGCGCATCGCCCGTCCCGAGCCGACCGACGAGGCCCGCAACGCCGTCTACTACCTGGACGAGCTCTACAAGCGCGCGGTCCCCGACGTGCTGGAGGAGCTGAACGAGGAGCTGGCCCGGGTCGGCGTCACCCTGCCCGAGGGCGTGCGTCCGCTCACCTTCGGCACCTGGATCGGCGGCGACCGGGACGGCAACCCGAACGTCACCCCGGCGGTGACGCGCGACGTGCTGCTGCTCCAGCACGAGTACGGCATCAACGACGCGCTCGACGTGGTCGACGAGCTGCGTGCCACCCTCTCGTCCTCGGTCCGGCTCTCCGGCGCCAGCCAGGAGCTGCTGGACAGCCTGGCCACCGACCTCGCGCGGCTGCCCGAGATCAGCCCGCGCTACAAGCGGATGAACGCCGAGGAGCCCTACCGGCTCAAGGCCACCTGCGTCCGCCAGAAGCTGATCAACACCAGGGAGCGGCTCGCCGCGGGCACCCCGCACGTGCCGGGCTGCGACTACCTCGGCACCAGCGAGCTGCTGGCCGACCTGGAGCTGATCCAGTCCTCGCTGCGGGCCCACAAGGGCGAGTTGATCGCGGACGGCCGGATCAGCCGCGCCATCCGCACCATCGCCGCGTTCGGTCTGCAGCTGGCGACGATGGACGTGCGCGAGCACGCCGAGGCGCACCACCACACGCTGGGCCAGCTCTTCGACCGGCTCGGCGAGGAGGCCTGGCGCTACACCGACATGCCGCGCGAGTACCGGCAGCGGCTGCTCGCCAAGGAGCTCAAGTCGCGCCGTCCGCTGGCGCCGACCCCGGCCCCGCTGGACGCGGCGGGCGCCAAGACGCTCGGAGTGTTCCAGACCATCCGCGACGCGTTCGAGCGGTTCGGGCCGGAGATCGTGGAGAGCTACATCATCTCCATGTGCCAGGGCGCGGACGACGTCTTCGCGGCGGCGGTGCTGGCCCGCGAGGCGGGGCTGATCGACCTGCACGCCGGTGTCGCCAAGATCGGCATCGTGCCGCTGTTGGAGACCACCGACGAACTGCGCTCGGCCGACACCATCCTCGACGAGATGCTGCGCGACCCCTCCTACCGCCTGCTGGTCTCGCTCCGCGGGGACGTGCAGGAGGTCATGCTGGGCTACTCGGACTCGTCCAAGTTCGGCGGCATCACCACCTCGCAGTGGGAGATCCACCGCGCCCAGCGCCGGCTGCGCGACGTCGCGCACCGCTACGGCGTGCGGCTGCGGCTCTTCCACGGCCGCGGCGGCACGGTCGGCCGCGGCGGCGGCCCCTCGCACGAGGCGATCCTGGCCCAGCCGTACGGGACGCTGGAGGGCGAGATCAAGGTCACCGAGCAGGGCGAGGTGATCTCCGACAAGTACCTGATCCCGTCGCTGGCCAGGGAGAACCTGGAGCTCACGGTCTCCGCGACGCTGGAGGCCTCCGCCCTGCACACCTCCCCGCGCCAGTCGGAGGAGGCGCTGGCCCGCTGGGACGCGACCATGGACACGGTCTCGGAGGGTGCGCACAGCGCCTACCGGCGCCTGGTCGAGGACCCGGACCTGCCCGCCTACTTCTTCGCCTCGACCCCGGTCGACCAGCTCGCGTCGCTGCACCTGGGCTCGCGCCCGTCGCGCCGTCCCGACTCCGGTGCGGGCCTGGACGGTCTGCGGGCGATCCCGTGGGTCTTCGGCTGGACGCAGTCCCGGCAGATCGTGCCGGGCTGGTACGGCGTCGGCTCGGGCCTCGCGGCGGCCCGGGAGGCGGGACTCGGCGAGATCCTCGACGAGATGCACGCCGAGTGGCACTTCTTCCGCAACTTCCTCTCCAACGTCGCCATGACGCTGGCCAAGACGGACCTGCGGATCGCCCGCCACTACGTCGAGCAGCTGGTGCCCGAGGAGCTGCAGCACGTCTTCGGCCAGATCGAGGCCGAGCACGCGCTGACGCTGAAGGAGGTGCTGCGGGTCACCGGCGAGTCCGAACTGCTGGAGCACAGCCCGGTGTTGAAGCAGACCTTCGCCATCCGCGACGCCTACCTGGACCCGATCTCCTACCTCCAGGTCGCCCTGCTGCGCCGTCAGCGCGAGGACGACGCCAACGGCGTCGAGGAGGACCCGCTCCGCTCGCGCGCGCTGCTGCTGACCGTCAACGGCGTCGCGGCGGGCCTGCGCAACACCGGCTGACGCCGGAACAGATCCCGGCCCTGGCCGAAAACCAGCTGGCCGGATAACGATTCAACGTTCAACTGCGGCCGTTGTTCCGTCAAACCGGGACAACGGCCGCAGTCTTTCACGGGGTGCTCACTAGGCTCTCACGCACATCGCCCATGTGGTCCACAGTCGGACCGACATGGGGTTCCTTTTTCGTCAGGGGGACTCTCATAGTGAGACTCCGTTCCACCCTCCCCGCCACCGCAGCCGCGCTGCTGGTGGCGACCCTCGCGGTCCCGGCCCAAGCCATGGCCGACACCCCCGCGAGCCCGACTCCGTCGGACACCTCGTCAGCAACGGCGACTCCCACGGATTCGCCGACTCCGACTCCCACGGACACGGCCACCTCGGCCTCCCCGGCCCCAGCTCCTGTGGTCTCGACGGTCACCCCCGTCGATCTCCCGACCGGGCGGGTCCTGCAGGTCGCGGCGAGCTCCGTGGCGGGCGTCGACCATCTGACGGCCACGTTCTCCGAGGACGGGGGCACCACCACCGCCGGGACCGCCGGCGGCTTCACGCTCATCAGCGGCACCGTCAACAACGGCGTCTGGCAGTCCGGCGTGATCCAGCTTCCGGACTACGTGACCTACACCGACTCGGTGCAGGCGTTCGACAGCGCGCAGACCGCGTCCACGGCCGTCACCGGCACGATGGACTACTACAAGAAGCCGGTCTTCGACCCGAGCACCACCATCACCCCGAGCAACCTGGCCTTCGGCAGCGAGACCGTCACCGCATCGGGCAAGTTGGACACCTGGGATCCCGCAAGCGGGCTCCAGACCAACGTGCCGTATCACAGCGGGACCTACAACGAGCCGATCAACCTGCTCGACGCGAACAACCAGGAGCTGGGCTTCGGCTGGGACCTGGGCGGCAGCGACGGCAGCTTCTCCATCACCTACAAGCCCGCCCCCGGCTCCTTCACCAGCAAGGTCGTGACCCTTCAGGCGGTGGACCCGCACGGAAACGTGACCGGCCCCTCCGCCGCCGTCAACGAGGGCAGCCTGACGCAGACCAGGATCGTGCTGGACCACAGCTCGACCACGACCATCGCCAACGCCAACATCGTGGTGTCGGGCACGGTCCAGTACCTGGACTCCACCACCCAGACCTGGAAGCCGGCCGCCGACCAGGCCTACATGTTCAATACGGGCGGCTACTGGAACCACGGCTCGACGACGGACGCCAGCGGCAGGTTCTCGTTCAACCTACAGACCTCGCAGGTCGGCACCTGGCAGGTGGCCACCGACAGCGGCAGCTACAACTGGGACCAGTGGCTCGCCTCCTCGGTGGCGAACTTCAGCGTGACCTCGGTGACCCAGGTCGTCTCGCTCAACCTGAGCTCCCCGAGCATCGACGAGTACTCCGACCTGACCTTCCAGTACTCCGCCAACAGCACGAACAACCAGATCGGCGGCGGCAAGGTCTACGTCCTGGAGTCGCCCGACGGCCGAACCGGCTGGAAGAACCTGGGCTACATCCCGACCGGCGCCGTCTCGTACAAGCAGGTCGCCGCGTGGGTGGACAACCCGCACGGTTACTGGAGGCTCTGGTACCCCGGTGCACCCGGCTACGAGGCCGCGTACAGCAACGTGATCCACACGTTCCGGTACTCGACCCTGATCACCGGCGCCAAGCCCAGCACCACCTGGGCCTACAAGGGCCAGGTGATCCGCTTCAGCGGCGGCCTGTGGGACCGGGGTTACGGCGCCTGGGGTCCGATGCGCAGCACGCGCGTCTACCTCTTCTTCCGGCCCTACCGCAGCAACACCTGGTACTACGAGGCGTCCAGCTGGACCAACAGCGGCGGCTACTTCAACCTCTACGGCCGCGCCGAGACCGGCGGGACCTGGGAGGTCGCGTGGTTCACGGGTAACAGCCCGTGGTTCGTCGACGCCTACGGTCCCGGGACCTACGTCCACGCCTGACAACTGACGCAACGTCAGACGGAGCGGGCTCAGCTGTTGTACGCAGACTGGGCCCGCTCCAGGCCGTCCTGGAGCAGGGACTCGACCGCGTCGGCCGTGCGGTCGACGAACCACGGGAGTTCCTTGCGCTCCGTCGACGAGAAGTCCCGCAGGACGAAGTCGGCCACGTCCATCCGGCCGGGCGGGCGGCCGATTCCGGCGCGGACGCGGAGGTAGTCCGGGCCCAGGGACTTCGTGATGGACTTCAGGCCGTTGTGGCCGTTGTCGCCGCCGCCGCGCTTGAGGCGCAGGGTGGCGTAGTCGATGTCCAGCTCGTCGTGGATGACGATCAGCCGGTCCACGTCCGCCTTGTAGAAGTCGCGGAGCGCGACCACCGGGCCGCCGGAGAGGTTCATGAAGGACATCGGCTTGGCCAGCACCACCCGCTGACCCGACAGCCGGCCCTCGACGACCTGCGCACGGCTCTTGTGCGTCTTGAACTTCCCGCCCACGCGCTCGGCGAGCAGGTCGGCGACCATGAAGCCGATGTTGTGCCGGTTCCCCTCGTACTGCCCACCGGGGTTGCCGAGGCCGACCACCAGCCAGGGACCCTGCTCACTCATCTGCGAAGACTCCTGTCGGGATACGGAACTGTCGCTGCGCCACGCAGCACTGCCCCGGCCATCATCGCGGACGACCGGGGCAGTGCCGGAGAAAGAACTACAGGTGGTGCGACGAGGCTCAGGCCTCGGCAGCCGCCTCGGCGCCCTCGGCGCCCTCCTCGGCCTCCTCGGCGGGGGCCTCGGCCTGGGCGCCGATGATCTGCAGGACGACGGTGTCGCCCTCGACGGCCAGGGAGGAGCCCTTCGGGAGGGTGATGTCCTGGGCGAGGATGGAGGCACCGGCCTCCAGGCCCTCGATGGAGACCGTGACGGACTCGGGCAGGTGGGTGGCCTCGGCCTCGATCGGCAGGGCGCTCAGGACGTGCTCGAGCAGGTTGCCGCCGGGGGCCAGCTCGCCCTCGGTGTGGACCGGAACCTCGACGGTGACCTTCTCGCCACGCTTGACCAGGATCAGGTCGACGTGCTCGATGGTGCGCTTGATGGCCTCACGCTGGACGGCCTTCGGCAGCACGAACTCCTGCTTGCCGTCGATCGGCAGGGAGATCAGCGCGTTCGGGGTCTTCAGAGCCAGCATCAGGTCGTGGCCCGGCAGGTTCAGGTGGACCGGGGCGTGGCCGTGGCCGTAGACGACGGCGGGGACCAGGCCGGCGCGACGGGCGCGGCGGGCGGCACCCTTGCCGAACTCGGTGCGGGGCTCAGCGGCAAGCTTGATCTCGGACATGAAGCGCTCCTTGAGGTGCGTGAAACGGGCGAGCGCTCGGCGGCCATCTCACACATCTCTCAACAAGAAGCGCGTCGATAACGGAGCTCAGCATGCACAGGCACGCAAAAGGCTCCCTCGCCGGGCAGATACCCCAGAGTACCCAAGCCCGCCGAGGGAGCCAAAACGATCTTTCAGCTGATCAGGCGTTGTCGAAGAGGCTGGTGACCGAGCCGTCGTCGAAGACCTCGCGGATCGCGCGGGCGATCAGCGGGGCGATGGAGAGCGTGGTCACCTTGTCGATCTCCTGGGACAGCTCGCCCGGGGTCGGCAGGGTGTTGGTGAAGACGAACTCGCTGGCGCGCGAGTTCTTCAGGCGGTCCGCGGCCGGGCCGGAGAGCACGCCGTGGGTGGCGGCGACGATGACGTCCTCCGCACCCTGGTCGAACAGGGCGTCCGCGGCGGCGACGATGGTGCCGCCGGTGTCGATCATGTCGTCGACCAGGACACAGACCCGGCCCTTGACGTCACCGACGACCTCGGCGGACATGACCTTGTTGGCCACGTTCGGGTCGCGGCGCTTGTGGATGATGGCCAGCGGCGCACCGAGGCGGTCCGACCACTGGTCGGCGACGCGCACGCGGCCGGCGTCCGGGGAGACCACGGTGAGCTTGTCGCGGTCGACCTTGGAGCCGACGTAGTCGGCCAGGATCGGCAGCGCGAAGAGGTGGTCGACCGGGCCGTCGAAGAAGCCCTGGATCTGCGCGGTGTGCAGGTCCACGGAGATCAGCCGGTCGGCGCCGGCCGTCTTCAGCAGATCGGCTATCAGGCGGGCGGAGATGGGCTCACGACCGAGGTGCTTCTTGTCCTGACGGGCGTACCCGTAGAACGGCATGATCACGGTGATGGTCTTGACCGAGGCCCGCTTCAGGGCGTCGATCATGATCAGCTGCTCCATGATCCACTGGTTGATCGGCGCGGTGTGGCTCTGCAGCACGAAGGCGTGCGCACCGCGGACCGACTCCTCGTAACGGACGTAGATCTCGCCGTTCGCGAAGTCCAGCGCCTTGGTGGGGACCAACTCGACACCCAGCTGCTCGGCCACCTCCCGCGCGAGGGCGGGGTGGGCACGGCCGGAGAAGAGCATCATCTTCCGCGAGCCGGACGATTTGATCCCGGTCACTGCAACCGTCTCCTTGTTGCTGGTTCGCCGCAGGCGGACGTCTGGCCTGCTGCGGGCCTGCTGCGTGTGGATGTCCACAAGGTTACGCGTCCGTGGGCGTTGCCGTCGCCCTCGGGTCCGGCGAAGGAGTGGTCCGAGCAGGGCCGGATGGTGGCTCCGGGGGGCACCCGACGTGCTCCGAGCGCCCCCGTCCGCGCCTGCCGCCGCCCGCTTCGAGGCGGCCCGCGCCTACCCCTCGGGGGCCTCCGCGGACTCCGTGCGCGCCTTCGCCGCGGCGGCGGCCTCGGCCGAGACCGTGCCCGGGCGCTTGCGCTCCACCCAGCCCTCGATGTTGCGCTGCTGAGCCCGCGCAACGCCCAACGCCCCTGCGGGGACGTCCTGGTAGATGACCGAGCCGGCCGCCGTGTAGGCGCCGTCCCCGACCGTCACCGGGGCCACGAACATGTTGTCCGAGCCGGTCCGGCAGTGCGCGCCGATGGTCGAACGGTGCTTGTTGACGCCGTCGTAGTTGACGAAGACGGAGGCCGCGCCGATGTTCGTGCCCTCGCCGATCGTGGCGTCGCCCACATAGCTGAGGTGCGGCACCTTGGCGCCGTCGCCGAGCTCGGCGTTCTTGGTCTCGACATAGGTGCCGACCTTGGCCTTCACGCCGAGGACGGTGCCCGGACGCAGGTAGGCGTAGGGGCCGACGCTCGCGCCCGCGCCGATCACCGCGCTGGTGGCTGTGGTGTTGCTCACAACCGCGCCCGCGCCGACCTCGGTGTCCCGAAGTGTGCAGTTCGGACCGATCTCGGCACCCTCGCCGACGACCGTGGCGCCGTGCAGCTGCGTGTTCGGGTGGATCAGCGCGTCGCGCTCGTAGGAGACCTGGACGTCGACCCAGGTGGTCGCCGGGTCGACCACCGTCACGCCGGAGCGCATGGCGGCGTCGAGCAGACGGTCGTTCATGATCCGGCGGGCCTCGGCCAGCTGCACCCGGTCGTTGATGCCGAGGATGTCGCGGTAGTCGGCCGCGACGACCGCACCGACCCGGTGGCCCGCCTCGCGCAGGATGCCGAGCACGTCGGTGAGGTACTCCTCAGCCTGGCTGTTGTCCGTGCGCACCTCGGCCAGGCCCTCGGCCAGCAGCTTGCCGTCGAAGGCGAAGACACCCGAGTTGATCTCGGCGACGGCGCGCTGCTCGTCGGTGGCGTCCTTGTGCTCGACGATCGCCCGGACCGAACCGTCCGCGCCCCGCATGATCCGGCCGTAGCCGGTCGCGTCGGGGACCTCGGCCGTCAGCACCGTCACGGCGTTGCCGTCGGCGGCGTGGGTGGCGGCGAGCGCCTTCAGGGTCGCGCCGGTGAGCAGCGGGGTGTCGCCGGTGGTGACCACCACCGTGCCGTCCAGGGCGATGCCGTCGGCGGCCAGCGCCTCCAGCGCCACGCGGACCGCGTTGCCGGTGCCTTTCTGCTCCTCCTGGACGACCGTGCGCACGCCCGGGTCCACCTCGGCGAGGTGGGCGGCGACCTTGTCGCGCATGTGGCCGATGACCACGACCAGTTGCTCCGGCGTCAGCTCCCGCCCCGCAGCGACGGCATGGCCGACGAGCGTCCGCCCGCTGAGCGGATGCAGCACCTTGGGCAGCACGGCCGACTTCATCCGGGTGCCCTCGCCTGCGGCGAGGACGATCACGGCGGTGGGAGACATGGAAGCAGGCTCCTCTGCAGGGGAACGGGGAGGGTCCGCCGGGCCCGCCGACCACCCGAACAGGGATCCGCACAAACGCGCCCGAACACTTTTGAGGATATCCAGGGAGCGTCGACCGCTCAGATTCCCGTGTCCTTCAGGCTCCGCCGCAAGGATTCGAACCTTGACTTGCCGACTCCAAAGGTCGGTGTGCTGCCAGTTACACCACGGCGGATGGACCACTCGGCCGAGCGGCGGCTCCTACTATGCCGTACCACCAGCCTCCGACGCGACGATACAGGTGAGCGCTGCGTCGAACATCGACCGTGCGTGTCGCCGCCTCGGGCGCGCGCCGGCGGCTCCGGCAGGCGAACGAATCCGGTTCACACGATCGAGCGCAATCGTCTGACCTCGGGAATTCACCCGCTCGCCACGCCCGGACGGGGTGTACTTCCGCAGGCACGGGAAGAGAACCTACGATGCCGTAAGTTACGGTTCCGTAGGCCGAGGGGCGACCTGTGACCATCCCGACCAGCAGCACCGCAGAAAGCAGCGGCACCGCCCGGAGCGGCGCCGCGTCCACCGCCGTCCCCGCAGCCCGCGAGGCCGTCCCGGGGACCAGGGGCGGCGAGAAGCAGAGCGCGGCACAGCGGGTCGCGCTCGCGCTCTTCATCGTCGTTCCCTTCCTCGCCGTGCTCGCCGCGATCCCGGTCGCCTGGGGCTGGGGCATCGGCTGGCACGACATCGTGATTGCCGTGGCGATGTACTTCACCGCGTGCCACGGCGTCACCGTCGGATTCCACCGCTACTTCACCCACGGCTCGTTCAAGACCGGCCGGGTGCTGCGGATCGCCATGGCCGTGGCCGGCAGCCTGGCCGTGGAGGGCCCGGTGGTGCGCTGGGTCGCCGACCACCGCCGGCACCACAAGTTCTCCGACCGCGAGGGCGACCCGCACTCCCCCTGGCGCTACGGCGAGTCCGTCCCCGCGCTGCTGCGCGGCCTGTGGTGGGCCCACATGGGCTGGCTCTTCGACGAGGAGCAGACGCCGCAACAGCAGTACGCACCGGACCTGGTCCAGGACCGGGACATCACCTGGATCTCGCGGCAGTTCTTCCTCTTCACCCTGATCTCGCTGCTGCTGCCGCCGCTGGTCGGGGGCCTGTGGTCGTGGTCCTGGCAGGGGGCGCTGACGGCGTTCTTCTGGGGCTCGCTGGTCCGGATCGCGCTGCTGCACCACGTCACCTGGTCGATCAACTCCATCTGCCACGCGATGGGCAACCGGCCGTTCCGCTCGCGCGACCGCAGCGGCAACGTCTGGTGGCTGGCCGTCCTCTCCTGCGGCGAGTCCTGGCACAACCTGCACCACGCCGACCCCACCTCCGCGCGCCACGGCGTGCTCCGCGGCCAGGTGGACTCGTCGGCCCGGCTGATCCGCTGGTTCGAGCAGTTCGGCTGGGCCCACGACGTCCGCTGGCCCAGCCGGGATCGGTTGGCCGCGCGGCGCGCGGCATGATGGTCCTGTGAACGAGAGCAGTGGCGACAGGGATCCGGTGACCGACACGCCCTCGTCCAGGCGGGGGGCAACGGGAAACACCACACGGCGGGCGACCCGCGTGCGGATGAGCGGCAAGCAGCGCCGCGAGCAACTGCTGGACATCGGCCGCACGCTCTTCGCGGAGCGCGGCTACGACGCGACCTCGGTGGAGGAGATCGCGGCGAAGGCGGGCGTCTCCAAGCCGGTCGTCTACGAGCACTTCGGCGGCAAGGAGGGCCTCTACGCGGTCGTGGTCGACCGCGAGATGCAGCTCCTGCTGGACATGGTCACCGGCTCGCTGACGGGCGGTCACCCGCGCGAACTCTGCGAGGAGGCGGCCTTCGCCCTGCTCGACTACATCGAGACCTCGACGGACGGCTTCCGGATCCTGACCCGCGACTCGCCGGTGACGCAGTCGACGGGGACGTTCGCGTCGCTGATCGGCGACATCGCGAACCAGGTCGAGGACATCCTCGGCCTGGAGTTCAAGTCACGCGGCTACGACCCGAAGCTGGCGCCGATGTACGCGCAGATGCTGGTCGGCATGGTTGCGCTGACGGGCCAGTGGTGGCTCGACGTCCGCAAGCCGAAGAAGGCGGAGGTCGTCGCCCACCTGGTCAACCTGGCCTGGCACGGCCTGGAGGGGATGGAACGCAGGCCCCAGCTCGTCGGCCGCAGGAAGTCCTGACCGTTCGCAGCGAGGGACGTTGCAAACGTCCAGGGGCGGGGGGGGGGGGCCCCCCCCCCCCGGGGGGGGGGGGGGGTAAACCCCCGGTGGCGGAACACCTTTGGGGGTGCCCGC
>NZ_JADPRT010000028.1:30345-37059 GCF_015690355.1 Streptacidiphilus fuscans
ATGTCCTGCCGGGTCGCTGCGTGGGAGGTTGAAACGGTCCTGGGGGGGGGGGCTCTGCCCCGCGCCCCTGAGGTCTCGTTCGGCTAAGCCCGCGGTTCGAGGAACTCGATGCGGTTGCCGACCGGGTCAAAGCTGTAGAAGCGGTCGTGCCCCGGGAGGTTGTCGTCCCAGACGACCTCCGCGCCCTTCGCGGCGATCTCCTCCGCGTACCCGCGGATCCCCCGCACGCGCACAGCGGGATGCGCCTTCTTCGCCGGGACGAAGGGGTCCTCGACCCCCACGTGGATCTGCACCGAGCCGTCCGCCGTGGCGAACCAGGCCCCGCCGCGGGCCGCGAGAACCGGCGGCTTGGGGATCTCGGTCAGGCCGAGGACGTCGATGTAGAAGGCCCGGAGCGTGTCCTCCGTGCCGGGAGGCGCGGCCAGCTGGACGTGGTCGAGTGCAACGATCATGGTCTTGTCCTCACATCTTCACGGCCACCGCAAACACGCGGCGGAAGGGCAGAACAGTGCCGAAGTCCTGACGCGGGTACGCCGCGTCCAGCAGTGCCGCGTACTCCGCGAGGAACGCCTCGCGCTGCTGCGGGTCGGGGAGGAGGTCGAGGGTGGGCCGCAGGCCGGTGCCGAGCATCCAGTCGAGGATCGGCTGCTCGCCCTGGAGGACCTGGTGGTACGTGGTCTCCCACACGTCCGCCACACAGCCCAGCGCCGACAGCGTCGCCAGGTACTGCGCGGGCTCGGGGATCGCCGCCCGGTGCGGGCCGCCGACCGTGTCGCGCCAGCACGGGCTGTTGCGCAGTTCGGTGAGGAGCGCGTGGGAGGGCTGGTCGAAGTTGCCCGGGACCTGGAAGGCCAGCACCCCGCCCTGCGGCAGCGCCTCGATCCAGCCGGGGAAGAACGTGAGGTGCCCCGGCACCCACTGCAGCGCGGCGTTGGAGAGGATCAGGTCCGGCTGGTCCTCGGCCGGGTCGTAGGTGGCGATGTCGCCGACCCGGAACGCCGCCCTCTCGGGGAAGTCGCGTTGGGCCTGCTCGATCATCGCCGGTGAGCTGTCGACGCCGACGAGGGTCGCGTCCGGCCAGCGCTCGGTCAAGCTGATCGTGACGTTGCCCGGGCCGCAGCCAAGATCGACGACGCGTCGCGGGGTGGTGGGCACCCGGTCGACGAGTTCGAAGAACGGTCGGCTGCGCAGGTCGGCGTGGCGCAGGTACTGCTTCGGGTCCCACGAGACGGCGTTCATCGGTCGCCCCTCCGCTCCATTTATCTTGACGTCAAGATACTTCTAGCATGCCGTCCAGAAATTCTTGATGTCAAGAGACTTCATGTCGATAGATATCCGACTACACTGATCACCATGGAGGACGAGGTCGATCGGCTGGTCGCAGCATGGCGTCGTGAGCGCCCCGACCTCGACGTGGAGCCGCTGGAGGTCCTGAGCCGGATCAGCAGGCTCGCCCGCCACCTCGACCGCGCCCGCCGTACGGCCTTCGCCGAGCACGCGCTGGAGCCGTGGGAGTTCGACGTGCTCACCGCGCTGCGCCGGGCCGGCACGCCCTACCAACTCTCCCCCGGCCAGCTGCTGACGCAGACGCTGGTCACCTCGGGGACGATGACCAACCGGATCGACCGCCTGGCAGGCAAGGGCCTGGTCCAGCGACTGCCCGATCCCGACGACCGCCGCGGGGTGCTGGTCCGGCTGACCCAGGCCGGGCAGGAGCGGGCCGACGCCGCCCTGGCCGGACTGCTCGACCACGAGCGGCAGATCCTCGCCGAGCTGCCCGACGGGCAGCGCAAGGAGCTGGCGTCGCTGCTGCGCCAGCTGGTCGCGCCGTTCGACAACGACCCGGACTGAGCAGAGCCGCTACGCCGTACGGCAACTGAGGGCCTGTCGTCCGGCCCTCGTCCGGCCCTTTGATCTTCCCCTCCATCTGTCGCCTCGTCAGTTGCCGTCTGCACAGGTATTGCCAGGCGTTCCCGACGGGTTGTCTACTCCGTTGCCGGGGACCGCAACCGGCGGTCTCCGGAAGGGGGGACCGCCCGATGTCCGCACGCAGCAGGCTCCCGCGCCTCGCGCGCACCCTCGGCGCCGTGACCGGCGCCGCGCTCCTGGCTCTCAGCCTGGCCGGCCCGGCCTCGGCCGCGACGCACACGCCGACCTTGGACCTCAGCACCCAGCCGGCGGCCGCCGACCACCACGGCCAGCCCGACTACTACGTCTCGCTCGGCGACTCCCTCGCCGCCGGGTACCAGCCGAACGTCGGGCACGACACCGACGTCTCCTACACCGACCAGCTCTACGCCCAGCTCAAGCAGCACGACCCGGACCTGGTCCACATCAAGCTCGGCTGCAGCGGCGAGACCACCGAGACGATGATCGACGGCGGCATCTGCAGCTACCCCGGCGCGACGTCACAGCTCGACGCCGCCGTGCAGTTCCTGCGCGCCCACCGCGGGCACGTCCGCTACGTCACCCTGGACATCGGCGCCAACGACGTCGACGGCTGCCTCGCCTCCGGCTCGATCGACCTCGCCTGCGCCGCCAAGGGCATCGCCACGGTCGGGGTGCAGGTGCCGGAGATCACCGCGGCGCTGCACGCGGCCGGCGGCGGGCGGCCGCAGTACGCGGGCATGAACTACTACGACCCGTTCCTGGCGGTATGGCTGACCGGCCCGTCCGGGCAGCAGGCCGCACGGCTCTCGGCCACCCTGGGCGTCGCCCTCAACGGGGCGATCGAGGTCGGCCTGAAGCTGGGCGGCTTCCACGTCGCGGACGTGGCCACCGCGTTCTCCACGCTCGACTTCACCGACCAGGCGACCCTGCCCGGCGTCGGACAGGTCCCGCTGAACGTGGCCAGGATCTGCGAGTGGACCTGGGAGTGCACGCCGTACCACGACATCCACGCCACCCCGACCGGTCACGCGGTGATCGCGGGCGTGTTCCGCGACGTCTTCCGTGACAGTCACCGTCGCTGAGCCGAGCGGCCCACGCACGCAGTAAAGCTCGCCTATTCGTCCCGTTCTGGTGTGTAATCATGAGGATTCGCCCAGAACGGGATGGATGCGTACGTGTCTACCGAGAACCCTCCCCAGACCAGCGAAACGACCCGCGACAAGACCCCCAGCAAGAACCGTGAGGCCTGGCAAAAGCGAGCCGCCTGGGTGGCTGTCTGGTATCTGCGCATCGCCGCGGCGCTCAACCTGCTCGGTGCCATCTCGGCTCCCTTCCGGCGGCAGGTGACCGAGCACAACACCGGGGACCTGTTCACGCCCTACCTGCTGACGGCGGGCTTCACCTCGGCCGCGCTGGCCTGGTTCCTGGCGATCATGATGCGGCGCGGCAAGCGGGCCGCGTGGATCTTCAACCTGATCCTCTCCGGCGCGTACATCGTGCTGGTCATCCTGTTGATGGCGGTCGACTCCGACGTCAGGGACCACGGCTTCAACTGGGTCTCCACCGCGATCAGCCTGGTCTTCCTGCTCGCCCTGGTCGTCGGGCGACGCGAGTTCCACGCCAAGGGGGACCGGTCCAACCCGCTGCTCGCGCTCGGCACGCTGATCATCGGCGGCGCGGTCGGCATCCTGATCGGCACCGCGCTCGTCACCATCACCAACACCGCCGCCGGTTCCACCTTCTGGGACCGGATGGACTACGCGATCATGCGCGTCTACACACTGGCCCCGGCCGGTGCCGGGCACGCGGGCGTGCAGATCCCGCACTGGGTCGACATCGCCATCAACGTGCTGAGCGTGATCCTCTTCCTGCTGGTCCTCTACGCGCTCTTCCGCGCCCCCAAGGGCAAGGAGTACCTCTGCCCCGAGGACGAGGCCCGGCTGCGCGCGTTGCTCGACCGGCACGGCGAGCGCGACTCGCTCGGCTACTTCGCGCTGCGCCGCGACAAGAGCGTGGTCTTCTCCCCCACCGGCAAGGCCGCCGTCGCCTACCGCGTCGTCGGGGGCGTCTCACTCGCCTCGGGCGACCCGATCGGGGACGTCGAAGCGTGGCCCGGGGCCATCGACCAGTGGCTGGAGCAGGCCGAAGTGCACGCGTGGACCCCGGCCGTGATGGGCGCCAGCGAGGAGGGCGGCAACGTCTACGCCCGGCACGGGCTCAACGCGCTGGAGCTGGGCGACGAGGCGATCGTCGAGGTCGAGGACTTCAGCCTGGAGGGCCGCGCCATGCGCGGCGTCCGGCAGGCGCACAAGCGGGTCGGACGCGCCGGGTACACCGTCCGGATCCGGCGGCACGGCGACATCCCCGAGCAGGAGATGGACTCGCTGCTCAGCCTCGCCGACCACTGGCGCGACGGCGAGACCGAGCGCGGCTTCTCGATGGCGCTCGGCCGTCTCGGCGACCCGGACGACGGCCAGTGCGTGATGCTCGAATGCCACGACGGCGAGGAGGAGCTCCGGGCGCTGCTCAGCTTCGTCCCCTGGGGGCGCGAGGGCCTCTCGCTGGACCTGATGCGGCGCGACCGCGAGTCGGACAACGGGCTGATGGAGTTCATGGTCATCGAGCTGATCCAGCAGGCCGAGAAGCTGGGCGTGCAGCGGATCTCGCTCAACTTCGCCATGTTCCGGGCGGTCTTCGAGCGCGGCGGACGCCTGGGCGCGGGGCCGATCCTGCGGCTGTGGCGGGAGGTGCTGATCTTCTTCTCGCGCTGGTGGCAGATCGAGTCCCTCTATCGGGCGAACGCCAAGTACCGGCCGATCTGGGAGCCGCGCTACCTGCTCTTCGAGCGCACCAGCGACCTGCCGCGGATCGGCATCGCCTCGGCGCGGGCCGAGGGCTTCATCAACGCGCCCAGCCTGCCCGCGCTGTTCAAGCGGCGGCACGTTCCGGCGCTCCCCGCCGAGCGGCCGGGTCCGGCGTCCGAAACTCCTTCGTCCGAATGATTCGGTTTTCGGCTCTCCGGCCCACAGGGTGAACGTGTTCCAGGCTTAACGTGGAACAAGAACGACTTCTGTGGATGAACCAGACATTCCGCCGGAGGACGCGCGCATGCCCTGGTCAGCAGCGATACGCAGCGGCGTCCGCACTGCCGCAGAGCGGGAGTGGGGCGCGCTGGCCCGAGCCATGCGCGACGGGGCGCGGCGCAACGGCTTCCCCGCGATCCCGATGACCTTGGCCGCAACCCTGGCCATCGTGCTCTTCCAGCTCTGGCAGCGGACCTCCTCCGGCGCGGGGATCGTCGAACGGCTGGGCGTCGTCCGCGCCTCGCTCCCGCTGGGCGTCGAGCTCGCCCGCACCCCCCTCTCGCTCTTCGTCCCGGCGCCCGACCTGCCGGTCTGGGGCGCGGCGGCACAGGTCCTCGTCGTCTTCGGCATCGCCGAGCTCTCCCTCGGCCGACTCCGCACCCTCGGCATCGCGTACGCGTCCACCGTGGCCGCCACCATGTACGCGCGGCAGGCGACCGAGATGGGCCACGGCCGCCTCTTCGGCCTTCCCTACGCGGCGGAGTTCGGCCGCGACACCGGCCCCTCCGTCGCCGTCGTCGCCCTCGCGATCTGCATCGCCTGGCGCTACCGCACCGTCGTGACCGGCCTCCTGGTGGGCGGCTCGATGCTGGGCGAGGCCCTGCTCGTGCCGAACCTGGCCGGCCAGGAGCACCTGGTCGCCATCCTCACCGCGCTCACCCTCTGCGTCGGCAGCGAGCTGCTACACCGCCAGGCTCAGCGCACGGGCGCGGCACTGCACGCCCTGGAAGGGCTGGACGACGGGGTGGAGAGCGCTGACAGCCTGCTGCGGCCGCGCGTACCTCACTGAGGCAGGTCGACGGGGCCGACCCCCGCACGGCGGGCCAGCGCGACGGCGGCCAGCGTGGAGTGGACCCCGAGCTTGCCGAGGACGTTCTGCATGTGCGTCCGCACCGTGTGCGGGGAGAGGAACAGCCGATCCGCGACGGCCTGCCGCCCCAGCCCCGCCACCATGCAGCGCAGCACCTGTTTCTCGCGCGGCGTGAGCGACTCCACCAGCCGCTCGCTCTCGGTCCGGTCCCGGCGGGCGGCGGTGAGCTCGCGTATCACGCCGGTGAGCAGGCTCGGCGGCAGATGCGTCTCGTCCCGCATCACCCCGCGCACCACAGCCATCAACCGCCCGAGCGAACTCTCCTTGGCGACCCAGCCGCCCGCGCCCGCCTGCAGCGCGCGGACCGCGCGGTGCGGGTCGTCGGCGGTGGCCAGCACGATCACGCGCAGCTCGGGATGGGCGGCGCGGGCGCGCGAGATCAGCGCGATGCCGTCGGGTTGCCTGGCGGCTGGCACGGGCGCGGGCGTGATCGTGGGCGCGGCGGGAGGTGCGGACGCGCTCGGCGGCCGCCGCTGCGCGGGCACGTGCGGGGCGGAGGGGCCCGCGCCGAGGTCCGCGTCGACCAGCATCACCTGGAACGCGCGCGACTCCGCGGCAGCCCGCTCCAGCGCCCGCTCGGCCGCGCCTGCGCTCCCAGCCGCCGCGACCTCCACATCCGGCTCAGCGGCCATCGCCGTCGCCAGCGCCTCCGCGAATATCCGGTGACCATCGGCCACCAACACCCTGATCCGCCCCACGCCCCCACTCCCCCCAACGCAGCACCGGCCCCCTACACCAACCAGCGTAGGCTCGCGCGCCGCGCCCGGACCCCTTCATGTCAACCGTTCACCCGAACGGAACCTTGGAGGGAGGCAAGCGGAAACACTCAGGGGCGCGGGGCTACCGATATGCGGCTCCGCCGCATATCGG
>NZ_JADPRT010000029.1 GCF_015690355.1 Streptacidiphilus fuscans
AACGTCCTGTGGGCCCTCATGCGCGACGGCCGTACCTTCGAGATCACCCCGCCAGGCAACCCCATCAGACTGAGCTGACACGCTCACAGTCAGTCACTAATCGGGCTTGACACCTTCATTGGGAATCAGTATCGCTGGAGAGTTGAAGCAGACAGGGCTGTTTGTCCAAGAGGCCGGTTCAGCCGGCGTCAGGGTCGAATCCGAGTGAGCGGATGAAGTCGAGCGCTTCGAGGATGATCGGCTTCATGCGGCCAGGAAGCTCGAGGTGTTCGGTGCCTGGGAACGGCACTACGCGCGGGTCGTCGGGGTCAGCCGTGAGGCCCTTGACGACGAGGTCACCGTTTTCGGTGTCCACCCAGACCGCTGCCGGGCCGCCGATCGGGTCGGCGCCGATGAAATGCAAAGGCATGCGCGCCACCGTTTCGCAGGGCTGGTTGGCCGTCAAGAGTGCCGCGGGTGCACCACCTGTCGGGGGCTTCCTGTGTTGCCGTGCTCAGGCCGGTTCGAAGGTCGGTTGCACTGGGCCGATCTCCTCGCTGGCAACCAGTTCCTCCAGGTCCTCCGGCTCGAGGAACTCCAGGGCCGCCGGGTCAAGGCCGTGGTGGCGGTCGACGTCGAGTAGCCGTCGCACCCACGACAGGGCGAAGCTCGAGAACGGGCCGTCGAAGGGCTCACAGCCCTCTTCGTGGGCCATGGTGACGATCTGCCATCGGTTCGGGTCGGGGTCGCAGGGCAGGAAGAAGTGCTCATCGCCGCTGTAGTCGTAGCCCCACGAGATGAGCCCACCGGATTCGGGGTGGAAGGGGTACGGCAGGTGCTCGGAGTCGCCGCTGCTGAGTGCCCTGGCTCGGCGCTCGGCGAAGACCTCATTGGTCTTGCGCATGCGTTCCAACAGCGGGTTTGTTCCCTGAGGGTGGAAGAGAACGAGCTCCCTCGAGATGACCCCAGAGCCGTAGGCGTCGAGAAACGCCTTGAAGTCACTGGGCAGAGCGGACCCTACGTATTGCTCCACTTGGGTCCAGTCATCCGGGTTGGCCTGCCCGTGGGCCGGCTCGCCGCCCAACAGGGCCCGTAACTCATCCAACGAGGACACGCACCACTCCCAAGCCTCAGTCGCTCAACCTGCGATGGCCTGAACCTAGTGGCCATCCACCTTCGGTAACAACGCTCTGGCCTCGCAGTCAAACGACACCTGCGTTCACGGGGCGTGTTGGAGGGCCGCTCCCTTTCACTTGAGTACGAGATCACCCAGGGGCCCGAAGGACCGCAAGCGGCGCGGGTCAGGGCCGTCTAACCCTTCGCCCAAACAGAATGGGCCCCGCGCCGGACGAGCCGGGCGGGGCCTCTTTGTATTCGGTCAGGCGTCTATGGCCTGCGTCATCAAGTAGTCGAGCGCGGCATCAGCGGAATGAGCATGCCCGCCTTCCCGTACTGGAGGAGTCCCCGGGCGCATAGGCCAGGAGTGCGGCGGCGCCTAAAGCGATGCCTGTCATCGCTATGGCCTTCTTCTGCTGCGCGGACACGAGCTGTCCCCTCCCGTTCGCCGCCGGGCGCGCCTTGCGCCGGACTTACTGATCGTTTCGGAATGATCTCCGGAGCCGGCGGAAGCAGATGATGCTGGCCGCCAGTTCCAGCAGTCCCTGATGGAGGTCGGCTCGGCGCTCGTAGCGGGTGCGGAGTCGTTTGAACTGGTGAAGCCAGGCGAAGGTGCGCTCTACCACCCAGCGTGTCCTGCCGAGTCCGGAGCCATGCGCCCTGCCGCGACGCGCGATCTGCGGCTTGATCCCTCGCTTCCACAGCAGGCGGCGGTACTTGTCGAAGTCGTAGCCGCGGTCCGCGAACAGCCGTTTAGGCCTGCTGCGAGGCCGTCCACGCAGGCCCCGGATACGGGGTATCGCATCCAGGAGCGGGATCAACTGCGTGACGTCGTGGCGATTCCCACCGGTGAGCGACACCGCGAATGGGGTGCTAAAGCGGTCCACAATCGCGTGGTGTTTGGAGCCCGGACGTGCACGGTCGACGGGCGAGGGGCCCACATGATCCCCCCTTTCAGCGCCCTGACATGGGAGCCGTCGACCGCGCAATCATCCATGTCCAGGCCGCCGTTGACCCTCAGCTCGGTGAGCAGTACCTCGTGCAGGCGGCGCCAGATACCCGCCTCGGTCCAGTCCCGCAGTCTTCGCCAGGCTGTCACTCCCGAACAGCCCACGATCTGGGCGGGCACGTCTCGCCAGGCGACTCCCTTGCGCAGCACGTAGACGATGCCGGCCAGTGCCACGCGGTCCGATACCGGCAGCTGTCCGGGGTGCCGGCGGCGCCGGACAGGCCGAGCGGGGAGAAGTTGAGCTATGCGTTCCCAGAGGTCATTAGGAACCAGATCGGCGGACACGGTCGCAGAGTCTGTCGAGACCTGCCGTCAGACGCCAACCTAGCTGTCACGATCGGCGGGTCAAACGGTGGGGGCTCGGTCCGACTCAGCGCCAACCGCCGTGCCGCGGTGCCGAGTACTCGCCGAACAGCGGGTCGTAGAGGTCCCCGTCGTCTGTGGCCACCACGTAGTGGGGCTCGGTCCTTGAGGCTGCTGCCTGCAAGCGGATGACGAGGTCGGGGACAGGGAGGACACGCAGCGACAGAGCCGCAGCCACGCGAGCGCGCTCTTCGGCGATCTCCGGATGGTCCCTGGCCAGATACCTCTCAAGATGCCAGGCGGAAGCCTGCATGACCTCTACGTCGCCGCCGCCGGAGAAGCGAAGACAGTCCTGCCGTTCCAGCCCGATGATGATCTCCAGCGCGTCCGCCAGGTCGTCGGCGATCAGCCCGCCCTCCCCTTCCGAGGTCGCGAACACCACCGGTCGGCGGCCGCCTTCCTCGGCGCACAGGAAGTACGCCCCGCCGGTGAAATCCCCTGCGATCGGCTCCAGCGGCGCGCCTGAGGCAAGCCTCAGGCTGGCACCGCACTCCTTCCGCTCGATGTCGAACTCGAAGGATGCCCGCAGCAGCCCGTGGATGTCCAGGATGCTCTGGATCAGATCGAGCAGGTGATCGTTTGAGGCCATCCATCGACGATAGCCAGGGCCGCTGACGTGCAGGGGCCTGGCCTGCCCCACGATGACCGCGACGGACACCCACTCGGTCGCCGCCGCAGCAGGTCATTCTGAACGATCAGTAAGTCCTGTGCCCCGCCCGCAAACATCAGGCGGGCACCCACGAACTCGGCCTACGCCTCCAAGACGCCCTCAACCCCGCCACCGCAGGCGACCACCAACACTGGTGCGACGCCCGACCTTTCCGCGCCGGCGACCGCGTCATGCCGATCCGCAACGACCCCAAGAAAGGCCCCAACGGCGTCTACAACGGCTCGGTCGGCACCATCACCCTCCTCGACACCGAACAGCGCGAACTCGAGATCACCTTCGACGGCGACGCCGCCACCTACACCTTCGACGAACTCGACGACGTCCTGAACGCCTACGCCATCACCGTCCCCGCGCCCAAGGCAGCGAATACCCCGCTGTTGTTATTTCCCTCACCACGGCCAGCGCCTTCATGCTGCGCCGCAACCTGATCTACACCGCCATCACCCGCGGCAAGCAGAAAGCCGTCCTGGTAGGCGAGGAAGAGGCCCTACACCGCGCGCTCACGAAAGCCGAACCGCACCGCAACACCGCCCTTGCGAGGCGCCTTCACGCCCTCTTCACCGGTGCCGCTGGCCATCCCGCAGCGCTCCGAGTAGCAGACGGCCAGCTCGCCGTGTGCTGACCACTGCGATGCTCTTGGCGTGTTCCAATGTCCGCCAAGGCGGAGCCCCGCCCCGCGTTTTGCGCGGGCGGTATGCGCGTGATCCGCTTCAGATGCATGTATTAGTGCGTCGGCGGTGCCCCGGCGTGGGCCGGGGCACCTTCGTGTCTGCCCTCCACCTGTCTGGCGGGCTGGCTCGCCGCGTGCGATTTCGCCGAGCGTGCGGACACGCGCCGCACGTCAGACGCTAGTCACGCGAACCCGTAAGGGCTCGCTGGGATGGCCAGTTGGGTGACGTTCATTCAGCCCGGTTGTGGTGCGCAGTCGCTGTTGTCGTTCCGATCCTGGGGAGGGGGCGAACGGCTTGAGCGGGTCCTGGACCAGCCGGCCTCGGCATTCGGGGGAGGGCGGAGATGTCGGCCAGGCCGGCGTCTGGTGGGGGTTTTCGGGTTGAGGGGCTTCTCAACGCCCAGACGGGGCGGGGTCACCGGCTTGGCGTGGTGGTGGGGGTTGGTGGCCCGGTTGGGGTGGGGCAGTTGGGGGGTGTGGGGGAGGCGGTGGGGCTGCCGGTGCTGGTGGGGGTGGGTGTGGGTGTCGGGGTTCCCGAAGGCGTCGGTGTTGCGGTGCTGGTGGGCGTGGGGCTTCCGCTGGTGGGGGTGCAGACCGGGCTGGGGGTTGGGGGGTTGGACGGTGTGGCCGTGGGGCTGGTGCTGGCGGTCGGGGAGGGGCGGCCGGTGTTGGTCGGGCTTGCTGAGCGGGTCGGTGCTGGCGGCTGGGGTGTCCTTGTGCCTGTGGGTGTCGGTGCGCTGGTCGGGTGTGCGGCGCTCGTGTTCGGGGCCGTGTGGCTGGCGGTCGGCGTGGTGATGCTGCTCGCAGTCAGTGGAGTGCTGCTTGGGTCGGGGTTGGGGGTGGTGTGGTGTTGGTAGTAGGTGATCCAGGCGGTGACGGTGGCGAGGTAGGCGGGGGAGTCGTTGTAGCTGAGGATCGCGGCGTTGAGGTCGGTGGTGTTGGCGAGGTCGCGTGCGTCCGCGCATAGGTAGTGGCCTGCGGCGAGGGCGGCGTCGTAGACGTTGTTGGGGTCGGCGATGTGGTCGTCGTTGCCGTCCGTACCCCAGGTTGCCCAGGTGGAGGGGATGAATTGCATGGGGCCTTCGGCGCGGGCCCAACCGCCCCCGGTTGCGGGGATGGCGGCGTTGCCGCTGGTGCCGTTCAAGACCGGTCCGAGGATGGGGGTTCGGGTGGTGCCGTTGGCGGTGAGGTTGCCGTTGTCGGCTTGACCTGATTCGACCTGACCGATCCCGGCGAGGACGGTCCAGGGCAGGTGGCAGCCGGGGTCGCTTGCGGCGATGGAGCGTTGGGCGTCGAGGTAGGCGGCCTGCACGAGTGCCGGGATCCCGCTCCCACCCACTGTGACCGGCGAGTCGCTGGCAGCGGCTGTGCCTCCTGTATGGGTGGCGGCGCTGTTGGTGCCGGTTGGTTCGGGAGCTGTTGGGGGGAGTGCGGTGAACAGGGGTTGGCTGTTGCCTGTTGCGGACCGTGGCGGCGTAATCGCGGAGGCGGCGGCTGGGGGTGTGGCGGTGGTGAGCGCGGTCAGGGCGGTCATGGCTGCGGCGGCGATGGCGGTGAGCCACGTGCGAGCCCGGTCCCGAGTCCGGGGGCCCTGGGAGCGGGGCATGGCTGTGCGGCGGACGGTGGGTCTGGCGTGGCGGGCATGCCTGGGGCTCATGGCGGCTGGGTTCCTGACGGTGGTGCGGGCGCGGGTCAGCGTAGGTCCAGGGGGTGCCACCCGGTAGCGGTGGCACCCCCCGAGGGCTGGTCAGCTGACGTGGATGGTGGCGGTGGTTGAGGCGTTGGTGTTCCAGACGCTGGTGGTCTGGTAGGAGAGGGTCCACGTACCGCTGGTGGTGGGTCGGGCCCACAGGGCGAAGGCGCCCGCGGTGTTGGTGTGTGCGGTGCCGGCGAGGTAGGAGCGGGTGGAGCCGGCGGGGCGGAACCACAGCTGGACGGTCTGGTTGGCGTAGGCGGTCCAGGGGCCGTAGCCCTGTTGGGCGAGGGTGCCGGTGAAGTGGACCCAGGTGCCGGGGCGGACGTTGGTGGTGGTGGGGCCGCCGGTGATGCGGGTCTGGTAGCGGAAGGTGTGGACGGTGCCGCTGACGGCTTGGGCGTAGCCGGGGGCGGTCGGCGTGTAGAGGCGCCAGTAGCCGTGGGGGTTGGACACGTGCACGGTGTGGGTGGCGGTGGTGGCTGGCAGGGTGGTGATGGTGGCCCAGCCGGTGCGACCGTCGCTGGACTGCTGGAGCTGGACGTTGCCGCCGGGGATGCCGGTGGTGCTGGTGACCGACTGGTGGATCGTCAGGTTGCTGTTCGCGTCGATGGACGCCCCGGACAGCTGCAGCACCGGTTGGTCGGGCATGGAGGTGACGGTCTCGCTGGCCTGGGCGGCAGCGAGGTAGAGGCTCACGCTCGTGGCACTGGTGTAGATCGGCCAGCTCGTGCTGGTGTCCGGGACCGTCATGGTGAACGAGAAGCGGCCGTTGGTGTCGGTCTCGGCCTGGGTGGAGGACCAGGTGCCGTCGCCGCCGAGGAAGACGAAGCCGCCGGGGACGGGGTGCCAGCCGCTGGTGTTCTGGTATTCCAGAGTGCCGGAGACGGTGGTCTTGGTGCCGGCGGTGAGGGTGGCTCCGGTGTGATCGAGGACGATCCTGGTGGGTGTGTTGACTGCTGCGGCCACCGTCGTGCTGGGCCCGGGGATGCTCTCGGGTGAGCACTCCGGGCATACCACGAAAGGCAGGAGGGCGGCGACGCTGACGGCCATCGTGCTGCCGGTGTTGGGGTTGGGCTGGAACGCGATGGACCAGCTGCCGTCGGTGGCGATGGTCTGGGTGGTGGCGCGGTTGGGCGTTGTGGGGGTGTTGGTGTTTCCGGCGCTGGCCTGGATGGTCAGCGGGCCGGTCCAGGGGGTGCCGGTGTCGCCGCTGTCGGGGTCGTAGGTGGTGAGGTAGCCGGTGACTGTCTCGACCTGGTTGTCGTAGGACAGGGGGGCCTGGCCGAAGACCGTGTCGTGGAAGACCGGCAGGAGGGTGATCGGGACCGGATCGCCGCCCAGTGCCCCTTCCAGGCTCGGGGTTCCGTCGGCGGCGTAGGCGATCGCGGATATCGCGTAGTAGCCGTGCGGCAGGTGCAGGGGGCCGGTGGTCTGCCAGCTGCCGTCGGCCGCAGGCTGGCTGACGGTGATGTCGATCTTCGGGCCCCAGTCGCCGGTGGGGTAGTTCTGCTGCAGCACGAAGGTGACGTGGTCTACGTCGCCGGAGGCGGTGGCGCGCAGCACGTACCCGTGGTCGGTCTGCAGCGCGTCGACGCTGGTGAGCTGGGGTGCGGGGTCGGCGGCGGGGACGCTGGTACCGGGGGCCGGGCTGGGCGCGGTGTCGGCTGCGGCGGTGGTGGCTGGCAGTAGGAGTGCCGCGGCGAGCAGCGCGGTGGTGGCGGTGGCGGGCAGGGCGGTTCGGCGGCGCACGGGGTCTCCCTGTGGGGGTGTGGTTGGGCGTGTACGCATGTGCGGGAGGCCGGTCGTGGCACCGCCGGAGTGCGGTGTCACGACCGGCCTGTCGGTCAGGCGATGGGGGTGCTTACATGCCGGTCCAGTCGCCGGTGACCGGGGTATCGGTGGAGACGCCGAAGGCCTGGGACTGGTTGGTGGTTCCGGAGGTCACGGAGTTGTCCAGGTAGAAGGTGAAGGTGCTGGAGCGCCACACGCCGATGCCGGTGGAGCCGCTGCCGGTCCAGTCGCCGGTGATCGGGGTGTCACCGGAGGTGCCGTAGGTCTGGGTGGTGAGCGCGGTGGTGTTGGTGAGGGAGGTGGCGGGGATGAACTGCCAGGTGCTGGGTCGGTAGACGCCGACGCTGGTGGTGCCGGTGCCGGTCCAGTCGCCGACGACGGGGACGTCGCCGGTGTCGCCGTACCAGACGACGTGGTCGACGTTGGAGGACGTGAGCGAGTCGTCGAGGTAGAAGTGCTCGTTGCTGGGGCGGTAGACGCCGACGGTGGTGATGCCGTCGCCGTTCCAGTCGCCGACGACGGGTTCGTCGCCGCTGTCGCCGAGCGCGATGGTGTGGTCGATCTCGGAGACGGTGTTGGAGTCGTCGAGGTAGAAGGTGGAGTTGCTGGGGCGGTAGACGCCGACGCCGTTGACTCCGGTGCCGGACCAGTCACCGGTCACTGGGATGTCGCCGGCTTGGGCGAAGGTGAGGGTGAGGGTGTGGTCGACGGTGGTGCTGTTGTTGGCGGTGTCGAAGATGAAGGTGTTGGTGCTGGATCGGTACAGGCCGATGGTGCTGGTCGGGTGGATGGGCTTGACGCCTTCGAGGGAGGCGACGTTGGCGGCCCAGCCGGGGGAGCCGACCGTGATCGGGTTCTGCAGGGTCACGTTGCCGGTGGTGGTGTCGACGCTGGTGGGGATGTCGACCAGTTCACCGGTCTTGTTGGTCGCCCACAGGGTGGGGCCGGCGTTGTCGGCGGGGCCGTCGGTGGTGATGGCTGGGTACTGGGCGACGCGGAAGCCGCTGGTGGCGAAGGTGGTGGCCGACGGGGCGGTCTGGTTGTTCCAGGTCTCGATGTTCTGGACCTGGCCGAGGCTGCCGTTGCTGGTGTCGCGTACCCACAGTGCGGGGGTGCCGTTGATCAGTCCGGGGGACATGATCGTGACGTGGGACCAGTAGGAGCTTGTGGACAGCAGGGTGGCCCTGGTGAAGGTGTCGGTTCCACCGGTGTACATCCACAGCGTCCAGTCCCCGTTGTTGGGGTTTTCCTCGACGGTGAGCAGTGACGGCTTGCCGGAACTGGAAGCGGGGGGCAGGACGGCGATCTGCTTGACCCAGGACCAGTCGCTGGAGTTGTAGTCTGCGGGGGGATTGCTGATGGTGGGGCGGATCTGGGGGTATGTGCTCCATGCTCCGCCGGGGGTGCAGTTCTGGTTCTGCGTGTCGATCTCGGCCTGGGCGCCCTGGACGACGACCAGGTCGTCGCAGGTCTGGCCGCTGAAGGAGCCCTGGTGCGCGATGAGCGCTCCGGTGAAGCTGCTGCCGCCGGGCGCCTTGGTCCCTGGCATCAGCTTGGCGCCCGTGCCGTTCGGGTTGTTGACGAACGGGTCGCTGTAGTACATGAGATCGCCGCTGGAGTCGACGGTGGCCAGGTCGGGCTTGCCGTCTCCGGTCAGGTCCCCGTGGGTGCCGGGGGTGAAGGCACCTTCGGCGACGTAGTAGTCGAAGTGCTGGGGGGCGGACTCGTTGCCCGCGTTGTCGACCGCCTGGTACCAGACGACGTGGGTGCCCCAGCTGGTGGCGGGCAGCTTGATGCTGGCGGTGCTTGCGGTGACTGGCAGTTCGCCGCTGCCGCCGCTGTTGATGGAGGTGCCGTCGATGTTGTAGTTGATCTTCGCGATGCCGGAGGGGTCGGTGCCCGGGTCGGTCGCGGTCAGGTTGAGGCTGCCGGGTGCCGCGCCGGCGGTGGTGGGCGGAGCGGAGCTGCTGACCGAGACGGTGGGCGGGGTGAAGTCGGTGCGGAAGTAGCAGGAGGAGCCGGAAGGTGCGGCAGCGCTGCTGTAGGAGCCGCTGCCGCCGCTGCCGCTCTGGGCGTAGACCTGCCACTGGTACTCGTCGCCGTCGCTGAGAGACCCCGCGGGCGTCACGCTCACCCGCTGCGGAGTGCTCTGCGCGGTGATGGTCGGGCCCTTGAGGTCCGTCCAGGGGGAGGTGTTGGTCGGTGCGACCTGGTGCCACCAGAAGTCCGAGGTCTCCGCGTAGCCGGTGTCGGGGCCGGTGAGGTCGGCGTTGAGAGTGACCGTGGAGGCGTCGTTCTTGTCGATCCAGGTGCCCGGGGCAGTGGTGTCGCAGGCGGTGGTGTCGCCGGTGTTGGTGATCGACAGGTTGGTCGGGAGGTTCGGAGTGGACCAGTAGGTGACCTCGAGCGCGGGGTGGTTGCTGGAGGTGGAGTCGCCGATCAGGTACCGGTAGGCGGTGTCGTCGCTCTCGTTGTGGGCCTGCAGGACCATGGTCTGGTTCTGGTAGCCGTTGGCGACGGCCTGCTGCACCAGCGAGGTGACGTCGAAGTTCGCGTTACCCGTGGTGTTGCTGTTGATGCTGGGGAAGTTCGCGCTCGCGGAGACCGTGGGCCACACGTTCTGGTTGTTCCAGGTGGTGCCGGAGCTGATGGCGCCGCCGCCGTACAGGTCGATCTGGTTGGAGCCGGTCCAGGCGGAGGTGGGGCCTTGCTCGGTCATGCTGAGCGTGGCGCCGGTGACGTGCTTGCCGGCCAGACCGTTCATGGGGAACTCGAACATCGATCGGGTGACGCCGAACGCGGTGCAGCCACTGGTGCCGTTGGAGCACCAGTCGTCGTAGCCGACGTGCGCGTCGGTGTCGTTGGTGTTGTTACTCCCCTCCCAGTAGCTGGTACCGGAGTTGACGGAGGAAACCCAGGTCCACCCGTTGCCGTCCGTCGAGCCGGTGGACGGGCTGACGGAAGGGTCGATAACCAGCGGGTAGGTATTGGTGCTGGCGGTCAGAGAGCCTGCGGGCGGGACGATGTCCACGTTGTCGCCGCTGACGGTGACGCCAAGGTCGGTGACGGGGTTGGCGTCGTCCATGGAAGTCCCGGTGGACGGTGTGCCCGACGCGACCGCCAGGCTCCGGACGGCCGCGGTCGCGCCTGACGCGCTGGGGCTGGGACTGGGGCTCGGCGAGCTGGTGCTGCCGCCCTGCGGGGCCGCGGAGTCCCACATGGTGGGCGTGGGGGAGGAGAACACGGCGTTGCCGCTGGCGTCGGTGGCCTGCACGCCGCCCGCGGCGTTCTTGCCGAGGGTGAGGCCGGAGCTGACGCTGGTGGTGAGCTGGATGTTCTGCAGGGCCGGGTTGGCGGCGGCGGTGGCGTTCTTGACGACGAGGTGCTCGGTGTAGCCGCCGTCAATCTGGGCCGTCATCTGCAGGTCGACGCCCGGGTAGACCGAAGCGTAGGTGGCGGTCGCCCCGGAGACGCTCGGGGTAGGCAGGGAAGCGGGCCAGGAGATGGAGAACTGCTGTCCCTGAGGGTTGGTCAGGGTGGCGAGCGGGCCGCTGCCTCCGCCGGAGAAGGTAACGCTGGAGGTGGCGGCCCTGGGGGAGAGGCCGCCGTTGCTGTTCTGCTGCAGCGTGGCGTCCACGGGCACCCAGGTGCCGCCCTGGTCGACCTGGACGGGCACCGGGCTGTCGGTGTACGTGAGCGTGCCGTCGGGGTTGGCGACCGTGGTGGAGTTCTGCGTGTTGTCCGCAGCCACAGGCACGCTCTTGCCGGTGGTATGAGCCTGCGCCAGGGCTGCAGCTTCGGGGGTGATCGTGACCGGCGGACCGTCGGCGTGGGCCGCGGCGGGCGCGATCGCCGACAGCGGCGCGGCGACCAGCGCAGCGGCGACTATCCCTCCGATCCGTCTGCCAAGGGGCCGCCCAGGTGCGGCCAGTCGTGCATGCCGGATCCCCATGGGGGCCTCCTGTGACTGTCGTGTGTGCAGCCGTGTTGCTGCGCGCACACGCTAACCCCGTCTCCGACGCTCTGACCTGGGGGAACCCCACTGACGAGACGTCAGAACGCCTGATTGATGTGATTTCGACCATTCCGTACGAGATCGCATGACAAGTCATCAGGTAGGAACTGAATGAGGATGACTTCATTCGTGGGGATATTGTCAAAATCGGGCAAAGGGGATGTGGCTCTGGGGACTTGATGTGGCGGAGGGTCTCTCGACAGTGATGCGAACTCAAGATCATTAAGTATGTCCACGGATGAATGCAGCCCTTGCTTCTCTAGGGCTTCAGGGGTTTGGCTCCTGCCTCTGTCGGCGACTTCGGTTGCGGAAGCCGGTGGCCAATGAGGGTGCGAGCTGCGGAGATGGCCCGGCCAGTCATCGGCTGATGCTCGCTTGGTCACCTTTTGCGTTTAATGCTCACGATCTGTCAGGTCGCTTGAAAGTAAGAAGTTAATAATCGTCATTCCGCTTGTGGCTTCGGTGGGCTCTACATTTCGTGATCGTCTCTGCGGCGCTGCCGCGCACCTTCGATCACGGGGGTCCTCTTGGTCGCCTCGCGCCGACCCCGCCTGGCACGGCGGACGCGCTCCAGACTCACGAGCCTGTTCGCCTTGGTTGCGGTCTTCGCTCTCGGCATGTCCTTCCTGCCTGACATGGCGTTCGCCGCTCAATACGCCAAGGGACAGGTCTGGTCACCACCGCAGACCCCCCTCGCACCAGCCAAGGGTGTGCCACGCGCCGACGCAACGAGCGTCAAAAGCCATCAGGTGGTTCCCACCGTCAGGCCCTACCGGGCTCCCGCAGTCGACCTGCCGAAGGCGGGCCAGACCACGACGGCGCTTGGTGCCGCGGGCGCCGTCGCGCCGCTGGCGAAGAGCCGCGTGGTGACCGGGACCGCCTCCCGGGTGGGCACCTCGCCCTTGTGGGTGGCTGCAGCAGCGACCGGCAGCGCCGCTCCCAGTGGGGTGCAGGTCCGCTTCGCCGACCCGGCCGCTGCCCGCAAGGGCGGCATCACCTCGGGCCTGATGTTCGGCGTCGCCCGCGGGGACCGGGCCGGCACCGACGGCAAGGTCGCCGTGCAGCTCGACCCGAGCCTGTTGACCGGTGAGGGCGGCGGCAACCTCGGATCGCGCCTGCACCTGGTCGAGCTGCCCGCCTGCGCGCTGACGACGCCGCAGCTTGCCGCATGCCAGAAGCAGACCCCCGTGGACGCGGTCCGTGACCCGCACACCGGACGCATCATCGCCGACCTGACCCTCCCCGCCACCCCCGCGGCGCCCACCACCACGACGAGCGCGGCCGCCGGCACAGCGGGTGCGACCGGTGACCGCCCTTCAGCGGCCGGCACCCGCACCACTGCGGCCGTGGTCAGTCCCATGACCGTCCTCGCCGCAGTCGCCGGCCCGTCCGGCTCAACCGGCACCTACACGGCGACCTCGCTCAAGCCCTCAGACCAGTGGTCCGCGGGCGGATCCACCGGCGACTTCGAGTACAGCTACCCGATCCAGGTCCCGGGCACCCTCGGCGGTGCCGCGCCCACGGTGAGCTTGGGCTACTCCTCCTCCAGCGTCGACGGCGAGAACGCCTCCACCAACACTCAGACCTCCGGGGTCGGTGACGGCTGGTCAAGCCCCTCCGACTTCATCGAGCGCTCCTACCAGCCCTGCTCCCAGGACGGCCTGTCCAGCTCCGGCGACACCTGCTGGGGCTTCGGCGGCAACGAACTGACCGCCACAGGGCAGAACGCCGGGCAGATCGTCTACGACGACAGCACCAAGACCTACCACCTGTCCGGTGACAGCGGCGCCACCATCAGCTACCTGACCAACCTCAACAACGGCGCCTACAAGGGCGAGGGCTGGGAGATCACGCTCCAGGACGGCACCCGCATGTACTACGGCGCGGGCAAGCTGCCCACCGCCGAAGGCGGAACCGGATCCGACCCCGCCACCAACTCGGTCTCCACCGAGCCGGTCTACTGCCCCAAAAGCGGCGACTCCTGCTACTCCTCCACCACCGGCACCAGCTCCTACGCCACGAACATGGCCTATCGCTGGTACCTCGACTTCGTGGTCGACCCCCACGGCAACACCACCGAGTACAACTACACGCAGGAGACCAACTACTACGCCCGCTCCAGCGCACACACTCTCACCGCGTACGACCGCGCCGCCTACCTGAACACCATTGAATACGGCTGGCGCACCTCGGACATCGTCTCCGAGGGTGCCAAACCCGCCCCCGCCGCAAAGGTCGTCTTCACCCCCGCCAACCGGTGCATCGTCGGCAGCGTCATCAACACCCACACCGTCAGCAGCACCGACTGCGCGTCACTGACCTCCACGTCGGCCCCGTACTGGCCCGACGTGCCCCAAGACCAGGTCTGCGCCTCCACCGGCACCTGCACCAACTACGCCATGTCGTTCTTCTCCACGGTGCGGCTCACCCAGATCCAAACCCAGGTCAACACCGGCACCACCGGCACCACCAACTACAAGCCGGTCGACACCTACGCCCTGAGCCAGTCGTACCCCGACCCCGGTGACGGCACCACCCCGGCGCTGCGCCTGGAATCCGTGACCCGAACCGGCAACGACGGGGGCACAACTCCCCCTCTCACTGTCAGTTTCACCCACGCCGCCATGCCCAACCGGGCCCCCGGAGCCGCGTCCTATCCCGCGTTCAACCGGTACCGGATCACAGCCATCGACACCGAGTCCGGTGAGGCAATCGACGTCACCTACTCGGCACCGGACTGCAACCAGTCCACCACCAGCCCAGACCTGCCGGCCCCCTCCAACGACACCAGGCTGTGCTACCAGGAGTACTGGACCCCACCCACCGGCAGCACCATCTCCGACTGGTTCGAGAAATACGTTGTCACCCAGGTCGTCGACAACGACCAGGTCGGCGGCGCGCCGGCCCGCTACACCACCTACACCTACAACGGCACCCCGGCCTGGCACCGCAACGACTCCCCGCTGGTCGCCAACAACCAGCGCACCTGGGACCAGTTCCGCGGCTACGGCTCGGTGACCACCGAGACCGGCCATGCCCCCGACCCGATCACCGAGTCCACCACCTCGTACCTGCGCGGAATGTCAGGCGACTCCACCTCGCAGTCCAGCATGACCCCGCGCACCTGGCCCGCCGTGACCGACTCGATCGGCGACCAGATCACTGACTCGAACCAGTACGCCGGCATGGCGTACGAGACCCAGACCTACAACCAGGCCGGCGGCAAAGTCGTCAAGGACGACATCACCTTGCCCTGGTCTCAGCAGACCGCCACGCACGCCGAGAGCACCCCCGCAGGTCTGCCCTCGGAGACCGCCAACTTCGTCCGCACCGCCAGCACTGTCTCCCGCGGCCTGATGTCGGACGGCAGCACCTGGCGCACCACGAAGACCGTCAACACCTACTCGCCCACCACCGGCCTGCTCACCGAGGCAGACAACCAGGGCGACACCTCCTTGCTCAACGGCAGCAGCTCCCAGGAGTCCTGCACCACCTACAGCTACGCCACCCCGCCCACCAGCGGCCTGAACACCGGCATGGTCTCCCTGCCCGCCGAGACCACCACCGTCGCCCTCACCAGCGGCACCGGCGTTGGCAACGCGGCCTGCCCAGCCAAGACTGCCGCCAACACCACCAGCGACACCCGCAACTTCTACGACGGCAGCACTACCCCCGGCGTCATCCCGACGGCCGGCGTAGGCAACATCACCGAGACCGACACGCTCGGCAGTTGGAGCGGCACCACCGAGAACTTCACCAAGAAGACAACCAGCCCGTCCGGCACCACCGGTTACGACGTCTACGGCCGCCAGCTGTCAGCGACCGACGTTCGCGGCGACACCGTCACCACCGCTTACACCCCGGCCACGGGCACGCTGCCCACCAGCGACACCGCTACAAACGTGACCGCCGGCAACTGGACCACGACCACCACCCTCGACCAGCTGCGCCAGCTGCCAGCCAAGGTCGTGGACCCCAACGGCAACAGCACCAGCAAGGCCTATGACGCCCTCGGCCGCCTCACCAGCGTGTGGCTGCCCAACCGGGCCACCAGCGCCACCGCCTCCGAGGTGTTCGTCTACAGCGTCGGCGGCCAGACCGCCCCGACCTGGACCGAGGCCAAGACCCTGCGCGACGACGGCACCTACGCCGTCGACTACCAGATCGAGAACGGCTTCGGCGACCTGCGCCAGGACCAGACCCTTTCCAAGGACAGCGCCAACTCCAATGGCGCCCTAGTCTCTGACGACTTCTACGACTCGCACGGCTGGAAGGTGAAGACCACCAGCACCCCGTACTACGTCACCAGCGCGCCGTCTTCCACGATCTACCCGGCCGCGGACGCGACCGTCCCAGGGCAGACCGTGACCACCTACGATGGCATGGGCCGTGCGGTCCAGTCCGCGTTCTACTCCTACAGCGCCGAGCAGTGGGCGACTACCACCGCCTACCCGGGCGTTGACCGCACCGACGTCAGCCGACCCACCGGCGGTACCGCCACCAGCACTGTCACCGACGCCCAGGGGCGCACTACCGCGCTGTGGACCTACCACTCCAACACCGCAACAGGCAATCAGGCCGACGCGACGGTCACCTCCTACGCGTACACCCGCACCACCGCCTCTGGCGGAGCGGCGACCGAGAACACCATCACCGACGCGTCAGGCCACACCCGCACCCAGACAGCCGACGCGAATGGCAACCAGGTCGCTTCCCAGGACCCGGACGCCGGGAACTCCAGCTCGACCTTCGACGCCGCCGGTGACCTGCTGACCTCCACCGACGCCAACAACACCACCCTCACCTACAGCTACGACACCCTCGGCCGGAAGACCACCCTCTACCAGGGCACCACCGAACTGGACTCCTGGAGCTACGACACCGCCACGGGCGGCAAGGGCCAACTCGCCTCCCAAACGTCCTACAGCAGCGGCAACGCCTACACCCAGACCATCGCCGGCTACACCAACCTGGGCTCCTCCACCGGCGTCAGCACGGTCATCCCGGCAAGCGAAGGCAGCCTCGCCGGCACCTACAGCGTCTCCTACGCCTACACCCCGGTCGAGGGCTTGCTCTCCCAGACCACCTACGGTGCCGACGGCGGTCTGCCGGCCGAGACCGTCTACAACTCCTACACCGAGGGCGGACAACTCGGCGCGGTCGGAGGCCAGATCGGCACCAACAGCGTCGACTACCTGACCCAGATCGTCTCGAACACGCTCGGCCAGGTCACCCGCTACACGATGGGTGACATGCCGGACCAGGTCGTCCAGACCGACGTCTACGACACCGCCACCGACCGCGTCACCGAATCCATCCTGGACAAGGAGAACGGCACCGGCCACGTCGACGACAACACCACGTTGTGGAACCAGGCCGGCAAGGTCACCGCTCAGCAGGATGTCCAGGACAACAGCGCCGCGACCGACCTGCAGTGCTACACCTACAACGGCCAAGACCAGCTGACGGCCGCTTGGACCGACACCGGCGGTGCCACCAGCGCCGCATCCCCGTCAGTCCCCGGCATCGGCAGCTGTAACAGCACCGCCCCCAGCGCGAGCACCAACGGCGGCCCCGCTCCCTACTGGGAGAGCTACAGCTACGACGCCGACGGCAACCGCACCGGCCTGACCACCCACGACACCACCGGCGCCACCACCAGCACCCAGACCAGCGCCTACCCGCCCGGCGCAAGCGGCACCACCGGAACCCCGGACCAGGCCCAGACCACCACCACGACCAACAGCACCGGCGCCACCACCGCCAGCAGCGCCTACACCTACTTCGGCAACGGCGCCACCAAGACCGACACCACCACCAACGGCGGCGGCACCACCACCAGCAGCCAGACCTTTACCTACACCCCCGACAACCACACCAGCACCGTCACCGACACCACCACCGGCAACTCCTCCGGCTACATCTACGACGCCGCCGGCAACCTGCTCGAGCAGAAGGACACCGTCTCCAGTCACACCACCACCCAGCTCTACCTGCCCGGAGAACAGCTCACCCTCAACGGCGGCATCACCGCGCTGCGCTACTACACCACCGGCGGCGGCCCCGTCGCCGTCCGCGACAACACCGGCAACATCACCTACGAAGCCGCCAACGCCCAGGGCACCTGCACCGTCACCCTCAACTCCACCCTGACCGTCGAGACCCGCCACTCCTACACCCCCTACGGCACCCCCCGCGGCGTCATCAGCCCCACCCTCGACGGGCGCGGCTACCTCAACGAGCCCGCCGACCCCGCCACCACCTACGACCTGCTCGGCGCCCGCACCTACGACCCCACCACCGGCCGCTTCCTCCAGGCTGACCCCCTCCTCGAGGTCGCCGACCCCAACCAACTCGGCGGCTACACCTATTCCTCCGACGATCCCGTCAACGGCAGTGACCCCAACGGCCTCATGTACAACGGAGGCGACGGACCGCCGCCCAACTGCGGCTACGATTGCGGCGACGGAGCCCCAGCTCCGACAACCCCGCCGCCGAACCCGTGCGGTCCGGCTGGCTGCTACGGCAGCGGCAACACCAACACCTCAAGCGGAAACGGCAACGGCAGCCCCGTCCCCGGACACCAGCCAGCGCCCCAGCGCCCCCAGTGCAACACGATCCAGTGCCTGTACTCCTGGCTCCTCACCGGAAGGCCTGCCGCCGCTGGCGTCTCTGCTAACACGTCTCCATGCAGCGGATCCGGGAATTACATCGAGGGTGACATAGCCCCGTCCTGTAACGTGGCGGACTATCTCAAGGCCGGGACGCCTTCTTGGCTGACCGGGCTCCCTGGCTGCATCATGGTTTCTTGTGGCAGCTCATACAACTTTTGGGCACACATAAGTGTGTCGTTCTCGATGTGCCTTGTCGCCTGCGTCGGCGTGTCGTACCAGGATAACTATCTTACGTTTGGTGTCAGTGGCGGAATTGGGACGGTGCAGAAGCCGACGTATCCCGTGGGGACCAGTCCGTTCGGAAAGCTCAAGGCTTTTGCTGGTCTTTCTGTTGATTATGTGTCTGCCACGCCAGATGATCAGGATTATCAGATTGCTGGAGTCTCGGCTGCCCGTGGGTACTACGGACTGAATGGGGGTGTTGGTAAGCGTAATAGCGGAGGCCTCTACTACTTTGGTGGCTATACGGTTGGTGCGGGATACTCGATCCAAGGGCCGACGACTTCCTATTTCCAGCTCAGCCCTCATGGCTGGTTTCTGGGACCCTTGGGCTGCCAGAGTTGTGGTGGTAACTGGTGACCCTTGTTGTCCGCCGTGAGAAGCGAGGATAGTATCGACTGCTGGACCACTGACTAGTCTGTCGAGGGGCGCCGGGATGCTCCGGCGCCCCTTCGCGCGGGCGGCTAAGTAAGTAATCGAGACGTAGGGAAAATTATGAGATTGCTTGAAATGGCCCCTTTTGTCGCGCTCCCGCTAGGTTCATTTATCCTCGGACTCGTTGCCCTTTTTGATTTTCGGGGATGGAGGACGGCGGCAATGCATCCAGGGGTTACCTATGAGGAATTTTTGCGAGAGCGGCCGTCGACAAGGTTTCTCCTTTGGGCTATGGGTGGGTTTCTTCTTGTTGCTGGAACTGTTGGCTTTGTGGGCTTCTGTGCGGCATTTGTAATTACTGCCACTCGGGGGTGAGTATAGAAAAGTCTCCTGGGGTCCAGGTTTGACCAGGTAGCTGTGGGTTTCTCCTGGGATGCAGGAAGTCGACGCTGACCATCGCAGTGTGTGCGGCGCTCTGGGTTGTGAGCGCCGAATCGGCTATCCCGCGAGCCAGCCGCCCCTTGCTGCTATCGTTCCTCCGCGCTTTGCTCTCACTAAGCGTTGTCCCGTAACGATCTCCGAGGTGTGAGGCTGGCCCTCCGATCCGGGGTAACTTGCTATGCGGCTTGGACGAGGTTGTGCAGGCGCGCGATGCCGCGCATGGCGTGGTGCACGCCGTCGCCCTTGAGCCGACAGTCGCGAAGGATCTTCCACGTCTTCATTCGCGCGAAGACGCGCTCGATGCGGGCCCGAACCTGCTTGTGGGACCGGTTGTGCTCGCGCTTCCAGTCACACAGTTCGCCGCCTGCGGGGCGGCGGTGCGGAATGACCAGCCCGGTGCCTGGGTAGCCGCCGTCGGCGATCGTGGTGGTCCTCCTGACGGCGGCCTTCGCGCCGGACTCGGCCCACGCCTTGCAGTCGTTGCGGTTGCCCGGAGGGGGACGGCCGATGGCGACAACCAGACGGGTGTCGGCGTCGATGACAACCTGGTGATTGGTGGAATAGCGGTAGTTCTTCGACTGCTCGGCGACGGTGTGGTCGCGGGTGGGGACCAGGGTTCCATCCACGATGAGCACCGTTCCCTTGCGGAACCGCTGCCCCTGCGTGAACGCGAGCAGCGGACCGATGTGGTCGATGATCCGGTGAGCCGCCGATCTGGACACGCCGAACAGGGGCGCGAGCTGCCTCAGCGTCAGGTTCGTACGCCAGTAGGCCGCAACGAGCAGGACACGGTCCTCCAGTGGCAGGCTCCACGGTCGGCCGGGTCGCACGGCTTGGGCACCCTCGCGGTGCAGCACCGTGATCAGTTTGCGGAAGTCGTGCGGGCTCAGCCCGGTGAACGGGGCTATCCAGGACGGCTCCGACGCCGTGATCACACCAGCCACGCGGAGATCATTCCACTGCTTCGAGATCATCCTTGGCGTAGGCGATGCGGCAGCGTTCGACCTGGCCGGTGACCTGCTCCATGAACCAGCGCATGATCTGGTAGGGGCCGACGTCCCCAACGCGGAGACCCACCTGCCCGGGACGGACTTCTTGGTGGCCTTCGTCCCCGATGAGGACCCGAACCTGGAGCCGACCGTCCACATCCGCAGCCACGACGAGCATGTGAGCCCATGCGTCCGGCGCAGGCACGGCTTCGCTCAGCTCCACGGCCCAGGCATTGTCGGGCAAGGCGTAGCGGAACCGGACGGCGTAGTGACGGCCCGCGTGTTTTCTGAGCTCTGGCATCCATGCAGGCTGCCACACCCTTCGGCCGGGGCCGCGCGGATATCCAACCGTGGTCGTCAACTCTCAGAGCCTCGGTCGGGCGATTGGCTCAGCGGTTACGGGACAAGCCTTAGACCCACCCCGGGGACCGTCGCACCCGCCGAAGAGCCGGACGAGCTCGCCCCGCGCGACGTGCCTCCCCATCCGGGCAACCCGAGCCCGTTGCCGGCGCGCCTTGCCCAGCTCCCGGGCAAGGTGGTGCGAATCGCGTTGCTGCGCGAATAACACGTCACCGACCAGGACGCGTTCGTTCGGGCCGCGATGGAGCGCGACTGGGAACCGATTCCCGCGTCCGAACTGGGAGAGGACGATCCGCGCGATCTGCTGGGGGCTGCGATCACTTTGACCGAGGACTCGGAACTGGCCGGCGCCGATGCCATTGCGGAGCAGGCTGTGGTCCGCCTGCTGGAGTTCGGACGCGGCGATGAGGTCACTGGATGGAGCGATGCGCCTGTGAGTGCTTCCTTCACACACGGCCAGTTCTGACCTGGGAACCAAAGAAATCCGGGCCCGGCATGGCGGAGCCTCAACTGCCGGACATGGCATCCCTGTTCCCGCTGAAGACCTGCGATTGCTGCGGGATGGACGAGGAGTGCCAGGCCTGCTACTTCCAGCTCACCCCGAGGACCGCAGACCTGCTGCACACCGCCGTCCGTGCTATCGGACGAGGCACACGGCAGCGTCAAGGACTTGGGCGACCAGCCCGTCGTGCCAGAGGAGGTGGGGGAGTGGGAGGTGTTCGCCCGGCTGCCCAGGACGACCTGGGCCATGGACAGGGCGTGGCGCCGGCAGATGGCCCGAGCGTTCGACGACCTCGCCGACGATCTGGACCAGGGCAGGTGGCCCCAGCCGGCCTGCACCGCCGAGGAGATGGCCCTGCACCTGGCTATCGAGGAGGCGCCCGGCTATCTGGAGCAGGTTCGCGAGGACAAGGACAACGCGCACCACGCCATGCCGGAGCACGAGAACGACTACGACTGGGACGCTTGCTCCGATGAGTTTTTCCAGGACACCGATGTGCTGATGCTGTTCGACCCGGCCTTGGCACACCTGGGCGAGCCTGGAAGCGATCTTGCTGCCGACGCCTGGTTCGAGCCCTTCGGCAACACCTCGGCCCGGGCCCCGGAGCGCGGATTCAGGCGCTGACCGCGCTTCTAGCCGACCACTGGTGACGTGGCCTCACCCCAGGCCGGCATCCCGCCACCCGGGCTTCGAGGCACACACATGAGAGCGTCCCGTTCGTCTTACTAAAATGCACGCGTCGGCTGGGCGGGAACGCAGGTGAAGGGGCGGTATGCCAGTGGAGTGGCGGGAGATTCCCTGGAATCGGCGGATCCTGCCCCGGGACCTGCAGGTAACAACAGATCGTCACGGCTGGCCCAGCACCTCGTTCCTCGCCGGCAAAGCTGCGGGCATCCCGCTCGCCCAGGAGCGGGAGCGGCCGTGCCTGGTTCTCCTCGGCGAGCGAGGCGCGGGCAAGTCGGTGGTCATGAAGCAGGAGCACAGTGCAGTCCTGACAACGGGTCATGTCTGCGGACCCGTGGTGGAGTTGGGCAAACGCCGTGAGACATCCCTGGCCGCGGCCGCTTTGGACCAGGCGCTCCGCCCTCCGCGGGGTTCGCACCCTTGGTACGTCTTCCTCGACGCCCTTGACGAGGGCCTGGAGTACGTCCCAGGCCTGGACCAGATGATCATCGACCGGATCGACGCCCTGAACGAGGGAGACCGGGCCTCACTCCGCTTGCGGATCACCTGCCGCACATCCCTGTGGCCGACTGACTTCACAGAACAGCTGATGCAGCGCTGGCCTGACGGTGACTGCCAACTTGCCTACCTCACCCCGCTGACCCGCGAAGACGTCCAGCAGGCCGCGCTCGAGGTGCTCAAAGCCGACGGCGGGCATTTCGTCGGCCTTGTGCAAAAACGAGGGATGGTCGCCCTCGCCACCATCCCGGTGACACTGCGCCAACTGCTCCTCAACTACGCGGAACACGAAGCCCTCCCAGCCACGTTGCAGGACGCCTACAGCCAGGCATGCCTGAGCCTGTGCAGGGAGCACCGCCGTCCCGCCGGAACGCAGCGACAGCACGCCGTGGCCTCCGCCGAGCAGCTGCTGACCGTGGCAGCCCGCGCCGGAGCGGCCCTGCAGTTCGCGGGCCTAGAGGCACTCGCAGACAGCCCACCGGAGCCGGCCCCGGGAGCGATAGACCTGTCTCAACTGGGTCCGGGCCAGGAGCCGGACGAATCCGGTACCAGCGTTGCCTTCGGCATGCCGGAGCTGCGGCAGCTCACCCAGTCGGGCCTGTTCACGCCCGTCGGGGAGGTGCAGTGGTCCTTCGTGCACAGCAGCTACCGCGAGTTCCTCGCCGCCCGATACCTGCAACAGCGCGGGCTGCACGACGAGGTGGTCCGCGAACTGCTGTGGATCGGCGACGGACCTGCCCGGCACATCCAGCCCGCCCACCGGAACGTCGCCGCCTGGGCCAGCGGCGACAGCCCCGCTGTCTTCGAGGACCTCCTGCGCGACGACCCCCTGGTCCTGACCCTGGCCGACCTCCAGCGCCGCCCCGACGCCGACCGCGCGAGGGTCGTGGACGCGGTCCTGCAGCGATGCGAGGACGACGACACCGCCCGACTCGACACCACGGTCCTGCACCGACTCGACCATCCGGGCATCGCCAACCAACTGCGCCCCAGCCTTGCACCGGGTACCCCTCATTACCGGCAGTACGCGGCCGCCCAGATCGCCCGCTTCTGCCCTGCCCCGACCCTGGCCGCAGACCTGCTCGCCCTGGCAACCGACGCGCAGGCCCCGCTGGAGACCCGGGTCGCCGCTGTCGGCGGTGTCGTCCCCGAACCCGAGGCTGTGCTGAAAGACCTGGAATACCTGTCCAAGGACCCCTCCGCGGAGATCGCCGCAGCAGCCCTGCGCCGCCTGTGGCCCGACCACCTGACCCTCGACCACCTCCTTACGCGCGTCCGCGAACCCGACCCCACTTACCTCGGCACAGCGTTCGTGCTCAGACGCGAGGTCCCGGCGAACCTGGGCCCGGACCAGATCCTGGACGCTGTCGCATGGGCGTCAGACGTCTTGAGGAACCCACAGGCCGAGGGGAGTCCGAGGCTTGCGGTAGCCGTGCTGGCCCGCGCCATCCGACTGGCAGAGCACATGTCCGAGCCGGGGGAAACCACGACAGCGGTCGCCGAGGCGCTTCGCGCGCTCGCCGACCGTGACGACTTGCTCTATCCCGATCCGGTCACCACCACGTGGACGCCGGACGAAGAAGGCCTGACTGAGGCACTCAACGACTCGTCCACCGCGCGCAGGGCGCTGGCACTTCACCTGCTCACCCACGCCACCGAAGGCCAAGTCAACAGCCTCCTTGCCGCCGTCAGCCACTCGCTCGTCCCCGGCAGCGACATGCTGTACTGGATGGAGAACTGGGCCCTCCTCGACGGCGCTGCGCTCGCCGTTGCCCGCCTCACCGTCCGCTTCCCTGCGCCGACAGAGCCGGAGCAGAAGGAGAAGGCGGACCGAGCCCGAGCAGCACACCAGAGCCTGCGCGAGTCGACAGCGTGGTGGGACACACCGCCCGAGCCGACCCCGAAGACGGCCGCCCGTAAGGAAGCCCTCGACGAAGAGCGCATCGAGGCCACCTACAACGAAGACGACCTGCGCAACGCACTCACGGCCGTGACCAGCGCGCCCGCCGACGCCGTGCGCGCGGCATGGCAGCAGGCCTTGTTCCAGCTCCACCGCACCGCCGGCGGGACACCCAGCGCCTACGGGCAGGCTCTGCTGCGACTCGCAGTCGACGCCCCCTCACGCCCCCGGCCAGGCACAGCCCTGGACGCCCAGCTTCGGCGGGCAGCAGTGCACCTGCTGCTGACCGCCCCACTGCTGACCGCGGCCGATCTGACCCCGAACGGCGCCACCCACGCCCAGGTTCCCGAATTCACCGCCTTCGCCCTGGTGGAACTTGCCGCGCTTCAAACAGACGAGGACCGCTGGGCCGGCTGGGCGGTTGCTCTGGGCTCGGCGTACACTGGCGACACGCCCGAGCTCGCGAACAAGCTCCTCGCCTTGTGCAGCGCCAGAGCCGGAGACCGTCTCGCTCCGTTGTTGACCCAGACCCTCGACGCCGCTCACGAGCACACGATCACGACCTTGGCGGCATCCTTCGCCGGACAAGCGGCAGCGCGTGCGACCATCCTCACCTGGGCAGAGGAGCCGACGCGCAGCCTGGATGGCTGGCACGCCGCAATCCGCCCCCTCGCAGCCTCCGCACACCCCGAGGGCACGGCGACTGCCGCCGTCCTCGCCCGCGTCATCGAAGCCGACCCTGCCGCCTTTGAGCAGGATTCGGCCGGCTACGAGCGCTGGCTGCTCGCCGCCTGCGCTATCGCTCTCAATCCGGCCCCGCTCCGACTGTGGCCCCTGATCCGAAACCGGCTCGACGTCCCTGCCACCCGAACCGGCTTCCTGACCGCTCTCGCAGAGGAGCCGCTCTCGCTGCACCGCCAACCCCTGTTCGACCTGCCCGAGACGGCCCTTGTCGACCTATACGGACTCATCGTGGAGGACCTGGGCCGCACTGTTCTGACCGCGCCTGCGCACTCCGGCTTCCTGAGCCGCAACGAGAAACTCGCCGACATCGTCCGGGCCATCCCGCAGGTCCTCATCACCAGGGCGACACACGAGGCTGCGAACGGTCTCCTCCAGCTGTCTCAGGCCTACCCCGAAGCCTGGTACCTGGCCGGCGCGGCTCGCACGGCGGCGAGAGCCGCCGCCGCGGCACAAGCCGCCGCTGTCCCTCCGCACGAGCTGTTCCGACTGGCTGAATCGGCCCGACTGCGTCGGATCAGCGACCAGCACCACCTGCTGGCAGTAGTTGAGGAAGCCCTCGACCGCTTCCGCCGGACACTTCACGGCCCGAACGGGCTGGTGATCGCCCTGTGGAACCGTGACAAGGACAAGGTCAGCCAAAGCGACTGGTGGCCCTGCTGGGAAGAGGACTTCAGCGATATCGTGGCGTCCTTCCTCCAGCACGACATCGGAGGCGACCGCGTCATTATTAACCGAGAGGTTCAGGTGCGCCGCCCCGGGTTGCCCGGCCTGCGGACCGACATCCAGATCGAGGCCCAAGCCCGTTCCGGGAGCGCAGACGAACCGATCAAGGTCGTCATCGAATGCAAGGGATGCTGGAACGACGAGCTCAAGACTGCACTGGCCGACCAACTGGTCGCCGAGTACCTGCAGACTCCCCGGACCGCAGGGGTGTTCTTGACAGCCTACTTCCACTGCGACCGGTGGACCGGACGCTCACGGGGCTGCCCCAAAACCAAGCACTCCCTGCACGAGGTGACTGCCCATCAGAATGCTGAGGCGGACGCCGCGCGTGCGACAGGCGTGGCGGTGAGCGCCGTGACGTTGGACTGCGGCCTGCCCAGCAAGGGTTCGGAGTGGCGGATGGAGGGTCAGTCGACCGGCTGAGCCCTCCGGTTGGAGGCCTTGGCCATGCAGAGCAGATCAGGGCTCCGCGCGGGGTATCAGCCTTGTTGCTTGGGGCGGTTCCTTGGATACCTGGGGCATTGTGCCCCTGGGCACTGACAATCCCGGTGAGCTGCCTGGGACTGGCCTGGGTAGCCCGGCTGCCGCTTTGTGCGCGCCGAGGACACGGTTCGCGCGCACAAACGGCGAGCTCGTGGGCCGTAGGGTCGTTGCCTGCGAGTTGTTTGAACAGTGGTGCGCTGGAAGGGACTTGCCCATCTGATCACGGACCGATGGCAAAGATCTTCACAAAAAATCCACGGATTTGTGGATCTGCTCCTGGAGCCCGGCTGACTGCCGTTACGGTCGCGATGCATGAGGATCCTGCACACCTCGGACTGGCACCTGGGCAGGTCACTGCACCAGGTCTCCCTGATCGAGGCCCAACGCGCCTTCTTGGACCACCTTGTCGAGGTTGTCCGTTCCGAACAGGTGGACGTCGTGGTCGTCGCCGGCGACGTCTACGACCGTGCCATCCCTCCGTTGGACGCCGTCAGTCTGTTCCGGCAGGTCCTCACCCAACTGGCGGACCTTCAGATACCCCTGATCATGATCAGTGGGAACCACGACTCGCCCCGCCGCCTGGGCGTGACCGCGGACCTGATCGAACGGGTCGGCATCCACCTGCGCACCGACATGGCTGACCTCGCCCGCCCGATCATCCTCCACGACTCTCACGGCCCGGTCGCCTTCTACGGCCTGCCCTACCTCGAGCCCAACCAGGTCGGCGCCGAACTGCAGACCGAGGCCAACCACCAGGCCGTGCTGACCGTGGCTATGAACAAAGTCCGCGCGGACCTCGCAGACCAGCCCGCGGGAACCCGTTCCGTCGTCGTGGCTCACGCGTTCGTGATCAGCGCAGCCACCGGCAAGGCAGAGACCAGCAAGAGCGAACGCGACATCACCGCAGGCGGCGTCGCCCACGTCGCCGCTTCGGTGTTCGATGGCATGGACTACGTCGCCCTGGGCCACTTGCACCGCTGCCAGCAGGTCAGCGACCGGATCCGCTACAGCGGCTCCCCGCTGGCCTACTCCTTCTCCGAAGCCGGACACCCCAAGGCCATATGGCTCGTCGACCTCGCCGCCGACGCCACCGTGACGGCCCGCAAGATCCTTTGCCCTGTTCCGCGCCCCCTGCACGAACTGACCGGCCGCCTCGAAGACCTGCTCACCGATGCCGCCTTCAGCGCCTATGAGGGCTCCTGGCTGCACGTCACCCTCACGGACCCCGGCCGGCCGCTGATGGCGATGGACCGTCTGCGCCGACGCTTCCCCCACACCCTCGACATCAGCTTCGCCCCTGACGGCAGCGCGGACGAGGGCGCCACCTCCTACCAGGCTCGTGTCCGAGACCGCAGCGACCACGAAGTCACCGTCGACTTCGTCACCCACGTCACCCACGTCCCGGCCACCCCCGCCGAGGAAGCACTCCTCCACGAAGGCATCGAAGCCGTCCGCACCACCGCAGCCCAGCGAGAGGCCGCCCACTGATGCGCGTCCACCACCTGACCATGACCGCGTTCGGCCCTTACGCCGGCACCGAGCACGTCGACTTCGACGCCCTCACCGACTCCGGTCTGTTCCTGCTCCACGGCGACACCGGAGCCGGCAAGACCAGCATCCTCGACGCGGTCTGCTTCGCCCTGTACGGCGGCGTTCCTGGCCTGCGCCCCACCCTGAAGCTGCGCAGCGACCACGCCCCCGCAGACCTGCGCACCGAGGTCGTCCTCGACTTCACCGTCGCCGGCCGCCGCCTGAAGATCACCAGGCGTCCCCAGCAGACCTACCCCAGTACCCGCGCCCGGGACAAGATCGCCACAGCCCCGGCGAGCGTGCAGCTCGCCGAGTACCGGACCAGCTCCGGCACTGACAGCGGAGCAGCCTGGCATTCGGTCTGTGCCGGCCACCAGGACGTCGCGAACGAGATCGACACCGTCCTCGGCCTGAACAAGACGCAGTTCTGCCAGGTCGTCCTGCTGCCCCAAGGCGCCTTCGCGGAGTTCCTGCACTCCTCCGACAAAGACCGCCGCGTCCTGCTCAGCAAGCTCTTCGGCACAGAGCGCTTCCAGTCCCTACAGACCTGGCTGACCAACCAGAGCCGGACCGCCAAGGCATCCTTGGACGAATCCGTCCAAGTCGTCGAGCGTCTGGGCGACCGGATCGAACAGTCCGCGCGCCCGATCACGGCCCCCAGCGACCCCCAAGCCGCCGAGGCACTGCTTCCAGCGCGTGCAGAGCCGCACAACACGCACGACACCCTGGCCTGGGCCCAAGCCCTGCTAGCGCAGGCCGCGTCCGTCCGAAACCGCGCGAACGCCGCTGACGAGCACGCCGGCCACGAACACCGCCACCGCAAGGACGAACTGCAGCAGGCCCAAGAGCTGGCGGGACGTCAGAGCCAGTACCGCGCGGCACTCGACGAGAAGCACACCCTCGACGAGCAGGCCACCAACCACCCACAGCTCACCCTCCGGCTGCACCAGGGACGCCGAGCCGGGCAGCTCTCCCCACTCCTGGACGACCTCGAAGCCACCCGGCAGCGACTCGAACAAGCCCAACGCGACCAGGACAAGGCCCGCACGTTCCTGGCCGCAGAACTGGCCGACGCCGAACTCCCGCGACTCGAAGCCGCCCTCGCGGAACACCACACCGACATCGGACACCTCAACGCTCTGCTGCCACAGGAAGTCCAGCAGGTGGAGCTCGCCGAACTCATCACCGAGCTGACCGGCAAGGAAGAGGAAGCCCGGCAAGAGCGCGACGACGCCCAGCAGTGGCTCGACCAGTGGCCGCCCCTCGAACGCGAGCACACCGACCAGATCGCAGATCTCCTCAAAGCCGCCGCGGACCTGCCCCACCTGAGCGAAGCCGTATCCGCAGCCAAGCAGAAACGGGACAAGGCCCAAGAGCGCGACCGCCTCCAAACCCAACTGGCTGACGCCGAGCACACCGCGACCCAGCTAAAAGAAGCCGCACAGCTGGCCAGGACCCACTGGCTCGACCTGCGCGAGCAGCGCCTCGACGGCATGGCGGGCGAACTGGCCGCGGATCTGCGCGACGGCGTCCCGTGCACGGTCTGCGGCTCACCCGTCCACCCGGCCCCCGCCGCAAAGCAGCCGGGTCAGCCTGACCGCGCCGACGAGGACAACGCACGCATCCAGTTCGACCAGGCCGACGCCGCCGCTGTGACGGCCGACCTCCGATGCAACCAACTCAACACCGCACACGCCAAGGCAGAAGGCGAAGCCGGATCAGCCACGCCGGAGCAGATCGAAGCAGATCTCGACCAGGCCGAGGCCGCGTACCAGCACGCACGAGCTCAGGAGGACAAGCTCGTCCCGCTCCAGCAGACGCTCGAAGCCCTGCAGACCGAGCAGACGCGGCGCAGCACGACGCACGCGAAGGCCCACGAACAGGTCATCGAATGCCAGGGCCGCCTGGCCACCCTCTCCCAGGAACACGGACGCATCACCCGCACCCTCGAAACCGCCAAGGGCACGGCCCCCTCGCTCGACGACAAGATCGCCCAGCTCACCCAGGCTGCGGACCACATCGCCGCCGCCATCAACGCCACGCGGGAGGCGGCTACCGCCGCCGAACGCCACCACAAGGCCGAACACACCGCCACCAGCGCGGCAACGAAGGCAGATTTCTCCTCCATCGAAGAGGCAGCAGCAGCCCTCCAACCAACCGCAGACCTCGCCGCCTGGGAAGAAGAACTCAAGCAATGGGACCGCGAGAACGCCGCGGTCACCCGCACCCTCAAGACACCGATCCTCGCCGACGCCCACGCGCAGCCCCCAGCCGACCTGACGGCCGCCGAGGCAGCCGTCAACGCTGCGGAAACCCAACTCAAGGCCACCGCAGCGGCACTGGGCCAGGCAAAGGACTGCGCAACCCAGCTAGAAGACCTCACCGCCAAGATCGAACAGGCACTGGCCAAACTCCACCCTCGACACGAGGCCTACCTCCTCGCCGACCGCCTCGCCGGCATCGCCTCCGCCACCAGCGCCGCCAACACACGAGACATGGAGCTGGAGGCATACGTCCTCGCCGCCCGACTCGAACAGATCGCCGACGAAGCCAACAACCGCCTCAAGACCATGCTCCCGCGCTATACCCTCCTTCACACCACCTCACGAGACACCGGCCAGCGCGGCGGCCGCACCAAGCTCGGCCTCGGCCTGCGCGTCATGGACAACTGGACCGGAGCCGACCGCGAAACCTCGACCCTCTCCGGCGGAGAGACGTTCATCGTCTCCCTCGCCCTGGCCCTCGCCCTGGCAGAGGTCGTCACCCAAGAAGCAGGCGGCCGCACCCTGGACACCCTGTTCATCGACGAAGGCTTCGGCACCCTCGACGAGAACGCCCTGCAGAACGTCCTCGACGTCCTCGACCAACTGCGCGCCGGCGCAAGGACCGTCGGTGTCATCAGCCACGTCGCCGACCTCCGCGACCGCATCCCCGCCCAACTCCGCGTCATCAAGAAGGAGAACGGCTCAACCCTCCGCGAAACAGCAACCACCTGACCAAGAAGAACCTCAGACCCACCGCTGGCAGAACACCACCGACACCACGCGCGCAGTGCTGGGCCGCTGCGAGACACTGGCCCAGCGCAACCCTTCCGATCGCTAGGTGGAGCAATGACCAACCCCGCTGCCTCTCCTGCGCCCGCGCGATTGACCCCGCGCCCCAACCAACAGGCAGCGATCCACGCAGGCACCCGCCAACTGCGCCCACGCCACAGCCGCGCCCTGATCACCTCGGCCTGTGGCACCGGCAAGACCCTCACCGCGATCCGCATCGCCGAGAACCTCGGCGCCGACCGCATCCTCAACGTCTTCCCGACCCTCGACCTGCTCGCCCAGACCGCACTCGCATGGCGGACCGACCACCGAACCGAACCCATGGTCGCCCTGTCCTCCATGGACGCCGACGCCCACGAGGGTCTGCGTGCCGCGAACGTCGGCGGCACCAGCGACCCGAAAGGCCTCGCCCGCGCCCTCGCCGTCCTTCCCCGGCTGACCGTCTTCACCACCTACGCCTCCCTCGAAAAGATCGAGGAAACCCAGCACCAGGGCATCGACGTCCCCCCGTTCGACCTCGCGATCATGGACGAGGCCCACCGCGTCTCCGGCCGCGCCGACAAGACCTGGGCGATCGCGCACGACGCGAAACGCATTCGCGCGGACCGCCGCCTCTACCTGACCGCCACACCCCGCATCTGGGACAGCCCCGACCTCACCGAAAGCCCCGACAGCCCCCGCCCACGCCTAGGACGCGCCCGCCACCTGGGCCCCCAGACACTCCACATCGGCTCCTCCTACTCCATGGACGACCCCGCCGTCTTCGGCCCCCGCATCCACGACTACCCCCTCGCCGAAGCCATCACTGACGGCGTCCTGGCCGACTACCAGATCCTCGTCCCCACCATCACCGACACCCAGCTACGCACCCAGCTCAACACCCACGACACGACCACAGACGGCCGCCGCACCACGGCCCTCCACCTAGCCGTCACGAAAGCCATCAACGACCACCAACTCGACCACGTCCTCGTCTACTTCAACGAAGTCGACGCCGCCACCCGCTTCGCCCGCGAATACCCCCACACCCTGCGCCGCCTCCCACCCGAGCTCCGCCCCACCCGCACCCCCCAAGTCAGCGCCATCCACGGCGACCACACCCCCGAGGAACGCCAGCAGATCCTGGCCGACTTCGCCCAAGCCGAATGCGCAATCCTCACCAACGCCAAGCTCCTGGCCGAAGGCATCGACATCCGCAGCATCGACGGCATCGTCTTCGCCGACACCACCCGCAGCGTCGTCCGCTGCATCCAGGCCCTCGGCCGCGCCCTACGCAAGCCCGCCGACAGCCCCAAGATCTCCAGCCTCATCATCCCCGCCTACGTCGCCCCCGACGCAGACCCCACCGACCTGCTCGGCACCGCCTACGAACCGGTCTGGGCAATCGCCTTCGCCCTGCGCAGCCACGACCACCGCATCCTCGACCGCCTGCCCAATCGCGCCCACCGCCTGTCCACCGAGACCAGCCAGGTGATCGCCTCACGCTGGCACTTCGACTTCGACATCAACCCAGAAGCCGTTGCCCGCGCCATGGACCTGATCGCCTTCGACCCACGCGGCCCCCAGACACGAACCCGCCGCCGAGGCCTCGCCGCACTCCAGCGCTTCCACGACACCTACGGCCACGCCGACGTTCCGGTCGACTACGTGGACGCCTACGGCTTCACGACCGGCAGCTTCGTCGAACAACAACGGGACGCCTACCGCCGCGGCCAACTTGCCAACGACCCCGAATGGGTCGCCGAACTCGAAGCCCTCGGCATCGCCTGGAACGCCAAAGACGCGGCCTGGCGAACCAACCTCGCCACCATCAGCTCCTACCACCGGCAGCACGGCCACCTCGCCATCCCCAAGACGGAGCCTGGGGGAGCCTTCCTCGCAGACCAGCGCTCCCTCGCCAGCCGCGGCGAACTCGACCAGCTGCGCCAGCGCGAACTTGCTGCCCTAGACCCCGACTGGCAACTGCCACACAGCCCCGACTGGACGCGCAAGTACCACGTGCTCCGCGCCTACATCCAGACCGGAAACGACTCGGCAGCGATCAGCCAAGACACCGTCATCGGATCAGTCAAGGCTGGAAACTGGCTACAGCGTCAACTCGTGCAATGGGAGAAACTGACTGCTGGCCAGCGCGAACTCCTCACGAAGATCCACCTCACTCCCCAGACGCTGTCGCTCCTCAGCGCGGACCGCCGGCAGCGACGCAGCTTCGCGCAGAACGTGGCCATCGTCGGCCTCTTCGTGCGGCGTGAGGGACGCTTCCCCGGCGCCCGAGACTGGATCACGATGGACGGCGAACGCGTCATGATCGGACCCTGGCTCGCCAAGACCCGCACCAAGCACCGTGCGGGCGAACTCGCTGCGGCTCAGGCTGGACTGATGGAGAGCCAATTCGGAACCGACTGGACCACCGCGGCGACCCCCTCCAACCTGTCCGAGTCGAAGGGGGAGTAGCACAAAAACCGGCATGGCTAGCCTTTTTTCTAAGGAAGCACGCTAGCGGCACCGGCTACGTAGGTGCCGGGCCGACAGCAGCAGCGTCATGAACCTCGGGCGGCTCGTCCACATCGACACCGAGCTTCGTCAGTCGAGAACGGATGCCGCCCGTTTGACGGCCCAGGGCAGTAGCGAGCTCCTCGAGGCTTTGACCGTCATCGTGCAAGTCCAGCAGCAGCTGGTCATCCTCCTCTGTCCAGCGCTGGTAGGCCTTGTGATGGTGCTTCCGGATCTCCTCGACAGAGTAGGCCGGCTTCGGGGGAGAAGGCACAGGCGCAGCAGGTTGACCGCGCGTCAGCTCAACAGCCGCCAAGAGCTCGAGGGGATGCTGATACACCGCCACCCCATCGATCGAGCCACAACACGATCTCCCCGTCCTCAACGGTCAGGACATCTGCCACCACTGTCACAGCCCGGCGCATGACGTCTGGGTCATCCGGATCGGTGACGAAATCTTTGAAGCGGAGCCTGACTTGAGGCTGAGTATCAGACATGAGACAGAGAGTAACGCCCCTCTCCCAGGTGCGATCGGATGGAGCGAAGCGAAGTCCGGTCTAGCGGGGCAACGCCCCGCTGGGGATCCGCAACGCGGATCACCTCGGCCCGCAACGCGGGCCGTATCTCTTTAAGGGGAGTGAAGCGAAGCGGAGCTCCC
>NZ_JADPRT010000003.1:0-400463 GCF_015690355.1 Streptacidiphilus fuscans
GGGGGTCGGGGGGCTGACCGACCGGATCCGACCGTGGCTGGAGCGCATCCCGCCACGCATGCGGTTCCCGCTGGCCGCGGCCGGGCTCGCTTTCCTCATCTCCCTGCTCTGGTGGGCCGCGTTCTACCCGGGCCTGATGAGCTTCGACAGCTACACGTACACGTGGGAGTCGACGACCGGGCACTGGATCAACGACCACTCGATCCCGTACATCGGTTCCGTGTGGCTGTCGCTCCAGCTGACCGGCACGTACGCGCTGCTGACCTTCGGCCAGATCGTGGCGCAGGCCGCGATCACCGGCTATCTCGCCGCCGGGCTGCGGAAGTTCACCATCCGTCGGCGCTGGATCCTGGGCGCGGTCGCGCTCTGCGGCATCCTGCCGCCGACCGGTGACTTCTTCATCTTCGTGTGGAAGGACGTCCCCTTCGTCCTGGGCGCGATGCTCGCGGCTGCCGCCGTGCTGCACGTCGTCGGCGACGCGCTGAAGCTGCCGCGCGAGGCGCGCCGCGGCCTGGGCCGCGGCCTCGTCGGCCGACGCGAGGACTGGCTGAGCTTCGGCGGGGCCATCGGGCAGCGCCGTGACTGGCTGGCCTTCGCCGGCGGCATGCTGCTGCTGGTCCTGGCCCGCAACAACGGCTTCCTGACGGTGGTGCTCGTCGCCATCGTGCTGGTGTGCTGCCTGCCGTGGCTGTGGCGTCGGATCCTGCCGCTGACCGTGATCCCGGTGATCTTCTACTTCTTCCTCACCAGCGTGGTCTACCCCGTGGTCGGGGTGCAGGCGCAGACCAACAACTCGGCCTACACCTTCTTCTACGCCGACGTCGCCTACGGGTACAGCAAGGACCCGTCGATGTTCAGCCCGGCGCAGCTGCAGGCCATGGCCGCGGTCTCGCCGCTGGAACACTGGAAGTCGGCCGGCGCGCAGTGCTACGACACCGACCCGCTGACGATAGACGGGCCGTTCGACATGACGGCCGCGGCGGCCAACCAGACCGAGCTGATGTCCGCCTTCACCACCGTGCTGAAGAAGGCGCCGCAGTACGTCGCCGACGCGCAGTTCTGCCGCTCGCACAACGCCTGGGCGATCTTCCCCGACTCGCACGGCATCTTCATGGCGCCGGTCAACTACACCGGCCCCTACAAGTCCGCGACGATCTCGCACCCCGAGCTCAAGCACAGCCCGTTCAAGAGCGCGTTCCACGCCGCGCCGCTGTCGAAGACGCTCAACCACCTGGGCTCCTGGTGGTTCGCGGTGTCCCGGGCGCCGCAGCTGCAGTGGATCCTCTGGGGCGGCGCGGTCTGGTGCTACATCTGCTACGCGATCGTGGTCCGGCTGACCCGCAAGGTGTGGCGCCGGGAGGTGCTGGCGACGGCGGCCGTCATGGCGGCCCTGCAGCTGACGGTGCTCGCCGCGACGCCGGCCCCGCTCTACCGCTACATGGCCGGTCCGACCGTCCTGGGCGTGCTGCTCCTTCCGCTGGCCTTCTCCCGGCTCCGGCGCGACGACGCCGCGCCTGACGCCTGACGCCGCGAATGACTGAGGAAACCCCCATGACCCTGTCGCCCGTCCGGGAGCGCTCGACCGGCCCGCAGGCCGCCGGGCGCCCCGGGCCCCTCGCCCCGGTGCGTGCGCGCTTCGCCGCGCTCGTCGACCGGATACCGCCCCGGCTGCGCATGCCGGTCGGGATCGCCGTCCTGGTCTTCGTCGGCTACCTGCTGTGGTGGGCGGCGTTCTACCCGGGGCTGATGACGTACGACAGCTTCAACTACACCTGGGAGTCGACGACCGGGCACTGGATCGACGACCACTCGATCTTCTACATCTCGTGCGTCTGGCTGTCGCTGAAGATCACCGGCGATTACGGGCTGCTGACCTTCGGTCAGATCGTGGGCGCGGCGCTGTCCATCGGCTACCTGGCGGCGGGGCTGCGCAAGTTCCGGATCCGCACCCGCTGGATCGTGGCCTCGGTGGTGCTGCTGCTGGTGCTGCCGTCCAGCGGCGACTTCGTGGTCTACATCTGGAAGGACGTCCCCTACGTCATCGGGGGCGTGCTCGCCTTCGCCGCGATCACCCACATCGTCGGGGACGCGCTGCGGGTGCCGCGGGCGCTGCGCAAGGACAAGGCGCACCGGACCACGCCGGTCTGGGGACAGCGGCGCGACTGGCTGCTGATGGGCGCCGGTTTCACGCTCTCCTGCCTGTCCCGCAACAACGGCTTCCTCGCGGTCTTCCTCTCCGGGGTCGTCTTCCTGCTCTGCATGCCGTGGCTGTGGCGGCGGATCGCCATCGCCACGCTGATCCCGATCATGATCTTCGTGGTGCTGGACAAGGGCGTCTACCCGGCGCTCGGCGTGACCCAGCCGACGGACTACGCGGGCAACACCTTCATCTACGCGGACATCGCGTACGCGTACTCGAAGTCGCCGCAGAGCTTCAACACGGCCGACAAGGCACTGCTCAGCGAGCTCGCCCCGCTCAGCCACTGGAAGAAGACCGGCGCGGACTGCTACGGCACCGACGCGCTGACCAGCGGCCTGAACAAGACGGCGGCGGCGGCGCACAACTCGCAGCTGATGAGCCTGTTCGTCAAGACGCTGCAGAAGGCGCCGGACGACTTCATAGACGCCACGATCTGCCGCGGCACCCCGGCCTGGGCGATCGACCCGGCGCAGGACCGCACGTTCATCATGGGCATCCAGTCCTCGCCCAACGGCTACACGTTCATGTACGCCCACCCGGAGCTGTACAAGAGCCCGTACTACGGCTCGATGCACGTCAGGCCGCTGTCGACGAGCCTGCACAAGGCGCTCAACTGGTGGTACAACCTGGGCAAGACGCCCCAGATCAACTGGATCCTGTGGAACGGCGCCACCTGGTGCTGGATCGCGTACCTGATCCTGGCCCGGCTGACCCGGAAGATCTGGCGCCGCGAGGTGCTGGCGATCGGGGCGGTCTGCGCGGGCATGCAGCTGAACGTCTTCATCGCCACGCCCGGTCCGCTGTTCCGCTACATGGCCACGCCGTTCTTCATCGGCGTGCTGGCGCTGCCGCTGGCGTTCAGCCGGCTCAGGCGTGAGGACGCACCCCAGGTCCAGAAAGCAGTGACGACGGCCGAAGAGCCGCAGTCCGAGCCGCAGTCCGAGCCGCAGGGCGCGCTCAACGCGTAGCGCGCGCCGCCTCGGTGAACGCGAAGGTGCGGACGGGTCGCCAGACCTCGTCCGCACCGAAGCGGTAGAGGCTGAACCCCTCCACCGTGAACTCCGCGTCGAATCCCCGCAGTTCGGCCTGGGCGCGGTCCAGCTCCACGGACGGCACGTCGTGCGCCACGGTCACGTGCGGGTGGTAGGGAAATCCCAACTCCCGGGCCAGCGGACCGGAACGCACCGACGCCTCCAGCGCGCGGCACTCGCGGATCCCCTCGTCCAGGCGGACGTAGACCACCTGCGAGACCGGCCGGAAGGTCTCCGTCCCGCGCAGCCGGACCCGGAACGGCCGGTGCTGCTCCGCCGCCCGGGCCAGGTGCCCGTCGACCGCGTCCAGCGCGTCCTGGGACACGGACGTGGGCGGCAGCAGCGTGATGTGCGTCGGGATCCCGGCCGCGCGCAGGTCGCCGTAGCCGGTGCGCGCGTTCTGGACCTGCGACGCGTACGGCTCGGGCACGGCCAGCGAGACCCCGATCAGCACGCCCTCCGGCACGCCCCCGGGCATGCCGTCGGACGTGCCCTCGGGTATGTGACTGTCGCCCATCCGGCCGCTCAGCCCTGCGCCGGACGCAGGAAGCCGATCCGCTCGTACGTCTCGGCCAGCGTCGGGGAGGCGACCGCACGGGCCTTCTCCGCGCCGCGCGCCAGCACCCGGTCCAGCTCGGCCGGGTCGTCGAGGTAGGTGCGGGTGCGGTCCTGGATCGGGGCGACCCACTCGCTGTAGTAGTCGGCCAGCTCGGTCTTGAGCGCGCCGTACATCTTGCCCTCGAAGTGCTCGACCAGCTCAGGGACCGAACGGCCGCTGATGGCCGAGTAGATGGAGAGCAGGTTGGAGACGCCCGGCTTCTGCTTCTCGTCGAAGGCGATGACGGTGTCGGTGTCGGTGACCGCGCTCTTGAACTTCTTGGCGCTGCCCTTGATGTCGTCCAGCAGGCTGATCAGGCCCTTGGGCGAGGAGGCCGACTTGCTCATCTTCGCCGACGGGTCCTGCAGGTCGAAGATCTTGGCCGTCTCCTTGGGGATGTAGGCCTTCGGCACCGTGAACGTCTTGCCGTAGCGGCTGTTGAAGCGCTCGGCCAGGTCACGGGTGAGCTCGACGTGCTGACGCTGGTCCTCGCCGACCGGGACCTGGTCGGCCTGGTACAGCAGGATGTCGGCGACCTGGAGGATCGGGTAGGTGAACAGGCCGACGGTGGTGCCGTCGGTGCCCTGCTTGGCGGACTTGTCCTTGAACTGGGTCATCCGCGACGCCTCGCCGAAGCCGGTGAGGCAGTTCATCACCCAGGCCAGCTGCGCGTGCTCGGGCACGTGCGACTGCACGAAGAGCGTGCAGCGCTCCGGGTCGAGGCCGACGCCGAGCAGCTGCGCGACCGAGACGCGGGTGTTCTCCCGGAGCACCGCCGGGTCCTGCGGAACGGTGATCGCATGCAGGTCGACCACCATGTAGAACGCGTCGTGCGTCTCCTGCAGGTCCACCCACTGGCGCACCGCGCCGAGGTAGTTGCCGAGGTGGAACGAGCCGGACGTGGGCTGGATGCCCGAGAGCACGCGAGGACGGTCGAAGGCCATGGCTGCATTCTCTCAGGTACGCGGCCGATCTTTCGCGCGCCCCGGCTGAGGGCGCGGACCGCCCTTCCTTCGAACAACCGCCACCTCCAGCACACCGCAGCGTTGTTCACCGCGCGGACCAGTAGCGGAGCCCGGAGGAGCGAGGACGTGACCACTCCGTTGGTGACGGTGATCACACCCGTCCATGACACGCGTGCCTATCTGCGGCCGTGGTTCGACTCGCTCCGGCAGCAGACGCTGGACCCCGGCGAGCTGGAGGTGCTGGCCGTGGACGACGCCTCCACCGACGGCAGCCGCGAGGAGCTGCACCGGCTCGCGGCCGCCTGGCCGGAGGTGGTCACGGTGGTGCCGCTCGAACAGCGCGGCGGTCCCGGACGGGCGCGGAACGAGGGGCTGGGCCGGGCGCGCGGACGGTTCCTCTTCTTCCTCGACTCGGACGACCGGCTGGGCCCGGAGGCCCTGCGCCGGATGACGCTGACCGCCGGGCGCTGCGGTTCGGACGTCGTCGTCGGCAGGGTGGCCGGGGAGAACGGCCGCTGGGTCCCGGAGTTCGCCTGCCGCGAGACCGACGACGACGTGCGCTTCCCCGGCGGCGACCTGGCCTGGACGCTGACGCCGTCCAAGCTGTTCCGCACCGAGCTGGTCCGCCACCATGGCATGCGGTTCCGCGAGGACCTGCCCGCGTACAGCGACGGCCCGTTCGTACTGGAGGCGTTCTTCCGCGCCCGGCGGATCTCGGTCCTGGCCGACTACGACTACTACCACCTGGTGGCCAGGGAGGACCGGAGCAACATCACCTACCGGTCCCGGGCCGCCGACCGGCTGCGCGGGATCGCGGCGGGGATCGAGGTCACCGTCCGGTTCGCCGCGCCGGGCGCGATCCGGGACGAGGTCAACGACCGGCATCTGCGCGGCGATCTGGTCAACCTTTTCCGGGCGGACTTCCTGGCGCTGGCCCGCGCGGAGCAGGAGACGCTCGTCGCGGCGGCCGGGGAGCTGGTCCGGGCGCACCTGACCGACCCGATCCGCGCCCGGTGCGGCGAGGCGCAGCGACTCCGGCTGCACTGCCTGCAACACGGGCTGGTGGACGAACTGACGGACCTGGTCCGGCACGAGACGGAGACGGGCGGCCTGCCGGAGCCGGTCTCGGCACGCGTCTCCTGGACGCCGGAGGGCCTGCGGGTCCGGACCTCCCGGCCGCTGCCGCAGCTGACCAGCGCTCCGGTGACGTGGGTTCGCGGTCAGGGCCAGGACGGTCAGGGCCGGGACGCCCGGGGTCGCGGCAAGCCGGGTCGGGCGGGTGACGAGACCGCGCGGGTGGCCACGGACGACGAGACGGTGATCCCGCTGGCCTCGCTGCTGCCGCACCAACGCGTCGCGCTGCGCGTCGAGTCGAGCCTCGCCGGCCGGGAGGTGACCGCTGCGCTCACACCCGAGGCCGGGCTGGGCCAGCGTCGGGTCTGGCACGGCGGACGCCTGTACCGGGTGACGCCGGTGCCGGGCCCGCGCGGCGAGCTGGTGGTGTGGGTGGCCCGGATCCGCGCCGGGCGGGTGCTGAAGCTGCGGCTGCGGCAGTTGTCGCGCCGCCACCGGACCCCCGTCCGGGCCTGAGCCCGGTGGGCGGAACGTCGGTGCACCGGGCTGGGCCCGGCCCTCACGCCTCCGGGGTCGGCTGCTCCGACGCGGGCTGCTCCGGCGGCGCGGTGACGCGGACCCGGTCCACGCGGCGGCCGTCCAGGCTGGCGACCTCGAGCTGGTAGCCGTCCGCGGTGGAGATCCGGTCGCCGACCAGCGGCAGCCGGCCCAGCTCCGCGACGACGTACCCGGCCACGGTCTCGTACGGGCCCTCCGGCAGCTCGACCCCGGTCTCCTCCTCGAAGTCCGGCAGGTTGAGCAGCCCGTCCACCTCGATCGACCCGCTCGCCAACCGCCGTGTGGTGGAGAGCTCCTGCGAGTCGTACTCGTCACGGATCTCGCCGATGACCTCCTCGACCAGGTCCTCCAGCGTGACGATCCCGGCCGTGCCGCCGTACTCGTCGACGACGATGGCGAGGTGGTGGCCCTCGTGCCGCATCTCCGACATCGACGGCAGCACCCGCTTGGTCGCGGGCAGCAGCTTCACCGGCCGGGCGATGTCGCGGACCGTGCCGACCGCGTCCGCCCCGTACAGGTCGCGGACGTGGACGAAGCCGACAACCAGGTCGTAGGAGCCATCCACCACCGGGTAGCGGCTGTGCGGGTAGTCGCGCACCTCCTCGCGGACCGCGGTGAGCTCCTGCGAGGCGTCCAGGAAGGTGACCTCGGTGCGCGGCACCATGACCTCGCGCAGCTGGCGCTCCCCCGCCGCGAAGACCTCGCCGATCAACTGCCGCTCGTCGATGCCGAGTTCGGTGTTGGCGGCCACCAGCCCGCGCAGTTCCTCGGAGCTCATCGCGTTGCGTCCGGCGCTCGGGTCGCCGCCCAGCAGCGTGACCATCACGTTGGTGGACGCCGACAGCAGCCAGATGACCGGACGCAGCACCCGCGAGATCGACTCGACCAGCGGCGCGGCGGTCAGCGCGATCGACTCCGAGCGCTGCAGGCCGATCCGCTTCGGGGTGAGCTCACCCAGGACCAGCGAGACGTAGGAGATCACCAGCGTCAGACCGACCAACGCCAGGGTGTCGGCCAGCCCCTGGCTGATGCCCCAGCCGACGAAGATCGGCGACAGCTTCTTGGCCAGCGTGTCGGCGCCGAACGCCGCCGACAGGAAGCCCATGCAGGTCACGCCGACCTGCACCGAGGCCAGGAACCGGTTCGGGTCCGCGGCCAGGTGCGCCGCCCGGGTGGCCCGCCGGGTGCCGCGCTCGGCCAGCGCGCGGATCTGGCCCTCCCGCAGGGAGATCAGGGAGATCTCCGCCACATTGAAGATGCCGCCGATCACGATGAACAGAAGGACCAGCCCGGCGTCGCGCAACGTCTCGCTCACCGGGCCAGTCTAGGGACCCTTTTTCTGGTGCTCGCTCGCCTCCGGGCGCTCTTGGTCCGACGCCTGCTCTCCTCGGGAGCTGCGCTCGTACCTCGCTTGTCCCTCGTCGCTTCGGCGTCGGCGCGCCCTTTGGCTCGCTCCCGGCCCCGCACCTGCTACCGGACGGGCAGCCCCGGCGCCGGGTAGGCGTCCATCAGGGCCTTGACCTCGGTGCGGACCTTGGCCACGGTCTCCTCGTCGCCGGTCTTCGCCGCCGCGACCACGCGGTCGATCCACTCGGCGACCGTGCCCATCTCGGACGCCGGGATGCCGCGCGAGGTCAGCGCCGGGGTGCCGATCCGGATGCCGGAGGGGTCGAACGGCTTGCGGGTGTCGTACGGGACGGTGTTGTAGTTCACCACGATGCCCGCCCGGTCCAACGCCTTGGCGGCGACCTTGCCGGGGACGTCCTTGCCGCTGAGGTCGATCAGCAGCAGGTGGTTGTCGGTGCCGCCGGAGACCAGCTCGAAGCCGCGCGTCGCCAACTGCTCGCCCAGCGCCTGCGCGTTGGCGACGACCTGGTGTGCGTAGTCGCGGAACTCCGCGCCCGAGGCCTCCTTGAGCGCGACCGCGATCGCGGCGGTGGTGTGGTTGTGCGGGCCGCCCTGCAGGCCGGGGAAGACCGCTCGGTCGATCGCCTTGGCGTGCTCCTCCGTGGAGAGCAGCATCGCGCCGCGCGGACCGCGCAGCGTCTTGTGCGTGGTGGTGGAGACGACGTCGGCGTGCCCGGCCGGGGAGGGGTGCGCGCCGCCCGCGATCAGGCCGGCGATGTGCGCGACGTCCGCGACCAGGACCGCGCCCACCTCGCGGGCGATCTCGGCGTACCCGGCGAAGTCGATGGTGCGCGGCACGGCCGTGCCGCCGCAGAAGATCAGCTTGGGCCGCTCGGCCAGCGCCAGGTCCCGCACCTTGTCCAGGTCGACCCGGCCCGTCTCGCGTTCCACGCCGTACTGCACGCCGCGGAACCAGGTGCCGGTGGCGGAGACGCCCCAGCCGTGGGTGAGGTGGCCGCCCATGGGCAACGCCATGCCCATCACGGTGTCGCCGGGCTTGAGGAAGGCCAGGTAGACGGCGAGGTTGGCGGGCGAGCCGGAGTACGGCTGGACGTTGGCGTGGTCCATGGCGAACAGCGCCTTGGCCCGCTCGATCGCCAGCGTCTCGACCTGGTCGATGTTCTGCTGACCCTCGTAGTAGCGCTTGCCGGGGTAGCCCTCGGAGTACTTGTTCTGCAGAACGGTGCCGGTCGCCTCCAGCACGGCGTGCGAGACGTAGTTCTCACTGGGGATCAACCGCAGTGTGTCGGCCTGGAGTTGCTCCTCGGCGACGACGAGCGCGGCGATCTCGGGATCGGTGGCGGCAAGGTGGGACATGTGGGCGTCCTCCGGGTCCGTTGCTCCGTCACGGCCATCGTGGCGGAGTCCGACCCGGCTGCCCAGGCGTACGGCAGTCCGGCGGTGGTGCGCTGCGCCGCTCCCTCGGGGTTCCCTCCCCGTGCGCCAGTCGCGGCGCGGCCAGAATAGCCGGACGGCCCGGTCGGGGAACCGACCGGGCCGTCAGGTGAGACGGTTGCGCGTGTCTCGGACAGCGGGGCTCAGATGAGGCCGAGCTCCTTGACCGCGTCGCGCTCCTCGATGAGCTCCTTGACGGAGGCGTCGATGCGGGCGCGGGAGAACTCGTTGATGTCCAGGCCCTGGACGATCTCGAACGTGCCGTTCTTCGCGGTGACCGGGAAGGAGGAGATGATGCCCTCCGGCACGCCGTAGGAGCCGTCGGAGATGACACCGGCGGAGGTCCAGTCGCCCTCGGCGGTGCCGTTGGTCCACGTGAAGACGTGGTCGATGGCGGCGTTGGCGGCCGAGGCGGCGGAGGAGGCGCCACGCGCGTCGATGATGGCCGCGCCGCGCTTGGCGACGGTCGGGATGAACTCCTCGGCCAGCCACTTCTCGTCGTTGACGGCCTCGGCGGCGTTCTTGCCCGCGACCTCGGCGTGGAAGATGTCCGGGTACTGGGTGGCGGAGTGGTTGCCCCAGATGGTCAGGCGCTTGACGTCGTCGACGCCCACACCGAGCTTCTTGGACAGCTGCGCCACGGCGCGGTTGTGGTCCAGGCGGGTCATCGCGGTGAAGCGGTCGGCCGGGACGTCCGGGGCGTGGTTCTTGGCGATCAGCGCGTTGGTGTTGGCCGGGTTGCCGACGACCAGGACGCGGATGTCGTCCGCGGCGTTGTCGTTGATGGCCTTGCCCTGCGGGCCGAAGATGCCGCCGTTGGCGGAGAGCAGGTCACCGCGCTCCATGCCCGCGGTGCGCGGACGGGCGCCGACCAGCAGACCGACGTTGGCACCGGCGAACGCGGCGTTCGGGTCGTCGAAGATGTCGATGCCCTTGAGCAGCGGGAAGGCGCAGTCGTCGAGCTCCATCGCGGTGCCCTCGGCGGCCTTGACGCCCTGCGGGATCTCCAGCAGGCGCAGCTTGACCGGCACGTCCGCGCCCAGCAGGTGGCCGGAGGCGATACGGAAGAGCAGCGCGTAGCCGATCTGGCCGGCCGCGCCGGTCACGGTGACATTGACGGGGGTGCGGGTCATTTCTACCTTCTCCAGCAGTCGCCGACGCGTCTCTCGACATCGAGAGAACCAGCGTCAGGCTATCGCAACCCGACCGGACCGAGGGCGCGGCGTCACCACGCCCTCGGGAGTCCTTCGTCACGTTTCCCCGACTGCCATGCCGACCCGGCATCGTCCCAGCTCACAGCGGCATTACCGGGCATGCGCGAGGCAGCCGTCAGTCCCCGCTGGTGCTGTGCACGAAATCGCCCAGGGTGTGCATCAGCGGCAGGTTGATCACCGGATCGGGTTGCGCCGCCAGCGCCAGCACGATGATGAGCACGCCCATCAGACCCATCACCACGATGTCGGTGAACCGGCTGCGCACCGCCAGCATCCCGACCTCCGGCAGCGCCGCTCGCAGCACCGCCCCGACCAGCATCCCGACGCCGACGGTGACGATGCCCGCCCGCCACGCGTCGAGCGCGGTGACCAGCAGGCCGACGCCGACGACCGTCAGCACGACGACGATCGGCCACTGCCGCACCGTCACCGGCTTGTCGCTCCCGGCCGCAGCGGAGCCGCCCTCGGGACGGAACGTCCCGGTGGTCTTCACCGGCGGCCTGCGCGGCGCCTTGTGCTTGTGCTCGGCTGCGGCCATGTCACTCACACCCGCGTCCCTCACGCCTGTGCGGCCCGAGCCTGGCGCTCGGCTGCTTCGACGACATTCTGCAGCAGCATGGCCCGCGTCATCGGCCCGACGCCGCCCGGGTTCGGGGAGATCCAGCCGGCCACCTCGGCCACCTTCGGGTCGACGTCGCCGGTGTAGACGCCGTCGACGCGGCTGACGCCGACGTCGAGGACGGTCGCGCCGGGACGGACGTCCTCGGGCTTGATCAGGTGGGCCACGCCCGCCGCGGCGACGATGATGTCGGCCCGGCGCAGGTGGTCGGCGAGGTCACGGGTGCCGGTGTGGCAGAGGGTCACCGTCGCGTTCTCGCTCTTACGCGTGAGCAGCAGACCGATCGAGCGCCCGACCGTGATGCCGCGGCCGACGACGCAGACGTCCGCACCGTTGATCTGGATCTTGTGGCGGCGCAGCAGCTCGACGATGCCGTACGGGGTGCACGGCAGCGGGCCGGCGACGCCCAGCACGAGGCGGCCCAGGCTCATCGGGTGCAGGCCGTCGGCGTCCTTCTCCGGGTCGATCAGCTCCAGCACCCGCTTCTCGTCCAGGTGCTTGGGGAGCGGCAGCTGGACGATGTAGCCGGTGCACGCCGGGTCGGCGTTCAGCTCGCGGACGACGTCCTCGACCTGCTCCTGGGTCGCGTCGGCGGGGAGCTCGCGCTGGATGGAGGCGATGCCCACCTGGGCGCAGTCGCGGTGCTTGCCGCGCACGTAGGAGTGGCTGCCGGGGTCGTCACCGACCAGGACGGTGCCGAGGCCGGGGGTGATCCCCTGCGCCTTCAGCGCCTCGATCCTGGTGACGAGCTCGGACTTGATCGCTGCGGCGGTGGCCTTGCCATCGAGAATCTGGGCGGTCATGAGGACATTCTCCAGGATCGCCGAAGCGTGCGTGAACGCCGGTGTACGCGGGTTCGTACTCCCGGCCGTACTCCCGACCGTACTCGCGGCCGGAAGGACGTCTCCCAGTAGCACACGGACTGTGCTGGTCCGGTTGCAAATCCGCCACAACTCCGTGCCCATCTGCTTTCGAGGTGGACAGCGGACGGGCGGATCGCAACGATGGTCCGGTACGGAACGACGGCGACACGAATTCGGGGGATGAGATGAGTATGTCGAGCGCCTTCCGGTGACCGACTGATGAGCGTTCAGGAGATCGGTCATCAGCCCGTCACCTTTCGGGGGATCAACCACCAGGACGTCAAGCTGCCCGGCACGGGCGGGAGTACGGACACGGGCACGGCTCCGAGGTCCGCTCCGGACCCCACGCCGGGTCTGCGCGCCGCGTGGAAGACCCGCTGGTCCAGGATCGCCGCGAGCCGCTTCGGCGGCCCGGTGCGCGTGCTGCTGCGAGGCAGCGGCGCGGGTGTCCTGGCAGTGGCGGCCGCGGAGGTCCACGCGACGCACGACCCTGGCGTGCTCTGCCCGTTCCGCCGGTTCACCGGCATACCGTGCCCGGTCTGCGGAAGCACCACGGTGTTCATGGAATTGGGCGCCGGGCATCTTGGGGCGGCTGTAGCAGCCAATCCGGTCACCGTCGTGGTCGGTCTGGGCCTGCTCTTCGCGCCGCTCGGCGGCGGAGCATGGTGGTGGCGTCTGCCCGCGCGGAAGAAAAACATCATCATCTTCAGCGCGATGGGGATCTCCTGGCTCTGGCAGTTGCACCGGTACGGCTTTCTGCCCTCCTGAGTGTCACCGGACTCCGATAATCTCGCCGACTGTTCTTCGTTCTTCGTGTTTCACCGTCATCACCACTCCCTGCCCGGAGGCATGAACATGAGTTACCCGCCCGACCCGAACAACCCCTACGGCCAGCAGCAGCAGAACCCTTACGGCCAGCAGCCGCAGCAGCCGGGCTATGGGTACCCGCAGCAGCAGCCGCAGGCGGGCCAGCAGGCCTACGGCTTCCCGCAGCAGCAGCAGCAGCCGCAGGCGGACCCGTACGGCCAGCAGCAGCAGGCGTACGGCTACCAGCAGCAGCCGCAGGCGGGCTACCAGGGCTACGGCACCGACCCGTACGCGGGCTACGCGCCGCAGGGCCAGTACGCCAACTGGGGCCAGCGTGTGGGTGCTTACGTCATCGACGGGCTGATCGCCGGTGTGGTGCCGTTCATCCTCTACATCATCGCCGCGGTGGCCTTCGCCGCCTCGGTCCAGCCGGGCACCATCGACCCGACCACCGGCGCTTACACGCCGGGCACGACCAGTGGCGGCTCCGCCGGCCTGGCCGTCGTCTTCTACCTGCTGGCCTTCGTGATCGGCCTGGGCGCGACGCTGTGGCTGTGCCACCAGGAGGGCACCACCGGCCAGACGCCGGGCAAGAAGGTCATGAAGATCCGCCTGGTCCGCGAGTCCGACGGCCAGGTCGTCGGCTTCGGCGCGGCCTTCGTCCGCAAGATCGCGCACTTCCTCGACGGCCTGGTCTGCTACCTCGGCTTCCTGTGGCCGATCTGGGACGCCAAGTCGCAGACCTTCGCGGACAAGGTCATGAACACCGTCGTCATCACCAGCAACTGACACGGGTGTTGAAAGGGTGAAGGCCCGCCGTTCTCCGAGGAGGAGCGGCGGGCCTTCGTCGTTCACTCAGTCACTGCGCGCGGCAGTGCTCAGTGGAAGAAGTGCCGCGTACCCGAGAGGTACATGGTGATCCCGGCCTTCTTGGCCGCCTCTGCGACCAGGTCGTCGCGGACCGAACCACCGGGCTGGACCACGGCCTTGACGCCGGCCTCGATCAGCACCTCGAGCCCGTCCGGGAACGGGAAGAAGGCGTCCGACGCGGCGTACGAGCCCTGCGCGCGCTCACCGGCGCGGGTGACCGCGAGCTTCGCCGAGTCCACGCGGTTGACCTGGCCCATGCCGACGCCGACCGAGGCGCCGTCCTTGGCCAGCAGGATCGCGTTGGACTTGACGGCCCGGCAGGCCCGCCAGGCGAAGGCCAGCTCGGCCAGCTCCGCCTCGGAGAGCGCCTCGCCGCAGGCGAGCGTCCAGGTCGACGGGTCGTCACCGGCCGCGTCGATCCGGTCGGCCTGCTGGAGCAGCACACCGCCGGTGACCGCACGCGTCTCCACCGTCGGCAGCGCCGGGGTGCCGCGCAGCACGCGGATGTTCTTCTTCTGCGCCAGCACCTCGACCGCGCCCGGCTCGAAGTCCGGGGCGAAGACGACCTCGGTGAAGATCGGCGCGATCTGCTCGGCCAGCGCCACCGTCACCGGACGGTTGACGGCGATGACGCCGCCGAACGCCGACACCGGGTCGCACTCGTGCGCCTTGCGGTGCGCCTCGACGACGTCCGCGCCCACGGCGATGCCGCACGGGTTGGCGTGCTTGATGATCGCCACGCACGGCTCGGCGTGGTCGTACGCGGCACGGATGGCGGCGTCCGTGTCGGCGTAGTTGTTGTACGACATCTCCTTGCCGTGCAGCTGCTCGGCGGCGGCGATGCCCTTTCCGCTGCCGTCCACGTAGAGCGCGGCGGCCTGGTGCGGGTTCTCGCCGTAGCGCAGCACGTTCTCGCGCTGGTACGTCGAGCCCAGGAACTGCGGGAAGCGCTCCTCGTCCGCCGGGGCGTAGCCGTCGGCGAACCAGGAGGCCACGGCCACGTCGTAGGCGGCGGTGTGCGCGAACGCCTCACCGGCCAGACGCTTGCGGGTCGCCAGGTCGAAGCCGCCGTCGGCGACGGCCTTCAGCACGTCCGCGTAGCGGGCGGGCGAGGTGACCACGGCCACCGACGGGTGGTTCTTGGCGGCGGCGCGGACCATCGACGGGCCGCCGATGTCGATCTGCTCGACGCACTCGTCCGGGGTGGCCCCCGAGGCGACGGTGGCCTCGAACGGGTAGAGGTTCACGACGACCAGGTCGAACGGCGCGACGCCCAGCTCCTCCAGCTGCGCGCGGTGCGACTCCAGGCGCAGGTCGGCGAGGATGCCGGCGTGCACGCGCGGGTGCAGGGTCTTGACGCGACCGTCGAGGCACTCGGGGAAGCCGGTCAGTTCCTCGACCGGGGTGACCGGCACGCCCGCGCCGGCGATCTTCGCCGCGGTCGAGCCGGTGGAGACCAGCTCGACTCCGGCCGCGTGCAGGCCCTGGGCCAGCTCCTCCAGGCCGGTCTTGTCGTAGACGCTGACGAGCGCCCGACGGATGGGACGAACGTTCTCGGAGGTGGGCTGCGGCTGGTTGCTGCCTGAGCTCATTACCGAATCCTTCTGCAATGCCCCGGCGAGATGACCACCCCGCCGGCGCGGTTTATGTGGTGTGGTGCCCGCAAGTGGTTATCCGGCGGCTCCGGCCGAGGGCGCCGGGATCAGCACCCGGCGTCCGTCGATCCGGTGGCCCAAGCGGGCCAGCCGTCCCACCGCGTCGACGAGCAGTTTCCGCTCGACGTCCTTGATGCGCTCGTGGAGCGCCTCGCCCTCGTCCAGGTAGTCCGAGTCGGCGACCTCGACCACGCCCTGGGCGATGATCGGTCCGGTGTCCACGCCCTCGTCCACCAGGTGCACGGTGCAGCCGGTGACCTTGACCCCGTACGCCAGCGCGTCGCGCACGCCGTGCGCGCCGGGGAAGGAGGGGAGGAGAGCGGGATGGGTGTTGACGATGCGGCCCGCGAAGCGGGTCATGAACGCGCCGCCGAGGATCTTCATGAAGCCGGCGGAGACGATCAGGTCCGGGCTGTGGAAGGCGGTGGCCGCGGTCAGGGCCTCGTCCCACTCGGTGCGCTCGGCGTAGTCCTTCACCCGGTGCACGAACGTGGGGATGCCCGCCTTCTCGGCCCGCGTGAGGCCCGCGATGCCGTCGCGGTCCGCGCCTACGGCGACGATCTCGGCGCCGAAGGCCGGGTCGGCGGCGGCGTCGATCAGTGCCTGCAGATTGGTGCCCGAGCCGGAGACGAGGACGACAAGCCGGGCGGGCGCCGCGGGTGCGGCGAAGTCCAGCGGTGCACTGCCGGGCGCAAGAGCCACTGCTCGGTCCTTCAGGTCGGGCCGACGCCGCCGGAGTCGTACACGGTTCACGAGGCGTGCGTCGAGCTCATCGGGTGGCAGTCGCGGGGTGTCATCTCGTGACCGGCATCCGCGTCCGCCGAACGGTGTCCGCGGCTGTCCCGCGGACCGGACGGGAACCTCCTGGGCCCGCCATCCGTCAGCAACGATACCGGCAGCTGTACGCGCGCCCGAACCCCGGCCGACGATCACCGGCGTGGATCATCCTGGGGTCGCACGCCACGGACGCTCTGGGAGTGAGAGGGTGTCTTCCGACAGGGAGACCGTGCGAGCAGGAGTTGCGGCGAAGACGATGGGCCACACCGGCGACACCAAACCGACCGGCGAGCAGGCGCGCGACCCGTTCGCGCCGCCGCCCGAGGGCGCGCCCGACCGTCCCTGGCAACCGCGTCTCCCCGCTCCCGTGGCCACCGGGCACGTCCACGCCTCGTCCGACGGCACGGGTTCCGGTGCCGGTTCCAACGGCGGTGCCGGTTCAAGTAGCGGCGCCGGAGCCGGTGCGGATGCCGGATCGCAGGGCCACAACGGCGCGCCGCCGCAGGACGCCCGTCCGGGACAGGCTCAGCCGGGCCAGGGGCAGCCGTCGCAGGGGCAGTCCGGTCAGACCGGCCAGACCGGTCAGGGGCATGGGCAGGAGGGTCAGCCGCCGCAGGACCAGCCGCCGACGCGTGGGCGCGCGCAGGTCCCGCCGCCGCACCCGTGGAGCCCCGGCTACCAGGGCCAGCAGCCGCCGCTGCCGCGCTTCTACCAGCAGCAGCCCCGGTTCGACCCCTCCGACCCGGTCCAGCGCCGCGCGCGTTACGCGCTGCTCAGCGGCATGTGGGGCTTCCTGTTCCTGATCCTCGGCGTGCCGTACCTGACGCTGCTGCTCGGCGCGCTCGCGCTGTACTGGGGCATCAGCGCCCTGCGCGGCACCGCGAAGACGCCGCAGAACGCCGCCGCGACGCCGAGCATCTTCCAGTCCCCCGGCGCGGGCGCTGCGGCCAACGCCCGCCCGCAGGCTCCGCAGCAGGCCCACCAGACCGGCCAGGCCGCCCAGCCGGGCTGGCCGGGTCAGGGTGTCGGCCACTCCGGGTACTACCCGACGGCGCCGGTCAAGCCGCAGGCCCCGGCCGCGATCGGCGGCCTGATCGCCGGTGCGGTCAGCCTGGCGCTGGTCGCCGTGGTCTTCGGCGTGCAGCTGTACTACAAGAGCTACTACGACTGCCAGGCGAACGCGCCGACGAAGCAGTCCTACAGCCAGTGCGCGACCTCGGTCACGCCCCGGCCTCCGGCCTGGCTCGTCCAGCTGAACGGCGGCTGAGCCAGGACCGGCGAGCCGGCGTCGTCTCTTCTGCCGTTCCCGTGCCGGAGGCGGCCCAGTCCTCGGTGATGAGGTCGCCGATGAGCTCCGTCAGGCCCGTCGCGTCTGCCGTGTGTGCCGTGCGCGCCGACATGGCCCTCGCGTCCCACCTGTCCCACGCGTCGCCCGCCTCTCTCGCGTCGGTCCCGACGCCGGTCTCGGTCGCCGCCTCCGCCTGCGCGGCGCGTTCGGCCGAGCGTCGCGCCGCACGTTCCGCCCGGCCCGCCCACCAGCGGTGCAGGTACGCCGCGGGCAGTCCGGCACCCGCGGTCCAGCCGAACGCGGCGAGCGCGGTCCAACCCACCGGCGGCCCGACATGCGCGAGGGCGACATCACCCAGCGCTCCCCCCGCCCACAGCGCCACGGCCGCCGCGATCCCGGCGGTGCAGACGGCCGCGCAGACCACGGTCACCGCGAGCTCCCATCGGCCGGTCCGGGCGGGCTCGTCGGCGCTCGCGGCCGTCACGGGCATCGCGGCCGTCACGAAGCCGGGCAGATCTGCGGAGTCGCGGCCCAGCGCCCACCCGACCACCGCCCCGGAGACCACGGGCGTCAGCAGCGCGACCAGGCCGAGCACCGAGCGTCCCGGTCCGGGGGCGATCGCCAGCAGCGGGAAGGCGATCGGCGGCAGCGCCTGCGTTCCGGTGGCCGCCGCGTGCGCCGAGAGGGTGAATCCTGGTCCCAATGCCCAGGACGCCGACCATACGGCGGCGTTCGGCAGCAGCACGGCGCAGAGCAGCAGCAGTCCGAGCCGTCCCGGCACGTCCGGTGCGAGCTGCGCGGCGAGCCCGCCGACCGCACTGAGGTGCACCAGCAGCGCCACCGTGAGCACCAGCCCGCCGCAGCCCAGCAGGGCCAGCGCCCCGGCCGCGCCCGCCCGCAGTGCCCGGTCCCGGTAGGGCGCGAGCGCGCCGATCCTGGCCAGCGTGGCGGCGAACCGGCCCTCGGGCGCGACCACCGGCCAGATGCCGAGCCACTGCCCTCGCGCCCGCAGCGCGGCCCAGGCGGCCGCGATCCCCCACTCCCCCGTCCGACGTCGCGCGCCCGTCATCGCGGCGGGCAGGGCGGTCAGCACCACCCACAGCAGGTCGGGCAGCGGCTCGCTCTGCAGCGCCCCGCCGAGCGCCAGCAGCGAGACGAGGAACCCGACGGTCGCGTACCCGGCGACGACGCTGCCGATCCGTCCGGTGCGGGCCGCGGCCTGGTGGACGAGCACGACGGCCAGTGCGGTGACGGCCAGCGGCGCGACCCCGAGTGTCGCCACCCCGACCGGGTCCTCCCAGCGGAGCGGGCCGCCGTGCCCGAGCAGCCACAGCCCTCCGGCCAGGCGAGGCACGGCAAACAGGCTGTCGTCGGCGTACGGGGTGACCACCCACAACAGGAACACGGGCACCGCGACCAGTCCCCATCCGGTGACGGCCGCTGCGGCACCGGCGAGAAGAGCGGGTCGGTCGAAATTCGCCATGGTTCAGCGTGGGACCGAGACACGCCCGATCTGTCACAAAACATGCAGTTGTCACTCTTTGCTCCAACAATTCATATATGCGACTGAGCCTCACCCCGGCCACAGTGACCCTCGAGGTGCCCGCGTGACCGCGCACGCACCGCGCCGCCGCACCAAGAAGCAGGCCCAGGCTGCCCGCCGCTCGGCGCCGAAGTCGGCTCCCGAGCCGGAGCAGCGGCCCAAGGCCCAAGCGTCGGGCAGCCCGACACCGGGCAAGGCGACCGGACGACTGACACAGAGTGAGGCGAAGAAGCCGACGGAGACGCGACCTCAGCCACCTGCTCCGCCAAGCCTTGTGACAACCCGACAAACCCCGGCGCGGCCCGCCGCGCAGGAGCCGTCCCCGCCGACCCTGTCCTCACTGGCCCCCGCCCCCGGCGCACCCGGACGGCACGGCTCCGTCAGTCACGCGCCGCCCGCCGCGACCCGCAGCATCGACTCCGGCGCGGGACCACAGGTCAACGGCAACAGCAACGGCAAGGTCAACGGGAAGGCCCACGGAAAGAAGGTGCTGCCCGCCGCGCCGAGTGCCCCGGCGTCACCACCCGCGCTGACGGCGGACTCTCCGCCCATGCCCACGCCCATGCCGACGCCCGTGGCACCACCCGCACCTCAGCCCGTACCTCCGCCCGTGCCGACGGCCGGGACGTTCGACGCGCTCTACCGGGACGCCGTACCGCGCCTGGTGCAGCAGACCTACCTGCTGACCGGCAGTCAGCACCGCGCCGCGCACTGCGTCCGACGCGCCTTCCAGCAGGCCTGGACGCACTGGCGCACCGTCGGTCAGGACAGTTCGCCGGAGGGCTGGGTACGCGCGGCGGCCTTCGAGTTGGCGCTGTCGCCGTGGCACCGCGGCGGCCCGCGCGTACAGCACCTGCTGCGACTGCCGCACCGTCAACCCGCCCCGGCCTCAGCCGCCAAAGCGGCCCCGGAGCAGGCCGACTCGGACAAGGCGCTGATGAAGGCCGTGATGCGGCTGCCCCGGCCGCAGCGACGCGCCCTGGTCCTGCACGACGTGATAGGGCTCGACTGGGCGCAGACCGCCGCCGAGGTCGAGGGCAGCACCCCGGTCACCTTCGGCCGCGTCGCGCGCGCCCGGCGCGCGCTGGCGGAGGCCGTGCCCGGCGTGGTCGGGTCCGACCCGGAGCAGGCCGGCTTCGGCCGTCGCCTGGGCGCGCGGCTGCGCAGGGCCGCCGAACGCGCCTGCGCGGGCATGGAACCGCTGGCCGCACCCGGCGCCACCCGGACCCGGGCCCGGCTCCACGATCACGGCCTCACCGTGGCGTCCGGCGTGCTGACGCTGGGGACGGCCGGCGGCCTGGCTGCCTCGCTGCTCTGGGGAACGCCGATGCATCCGGCGGAGCGGCCGATCATCGTCCACCCCAACCCGAACGCGACCCAGCTCGCCCTCTACTCGCCGGCCCAGGCGCAGCCGAAGCACCTGCCGCACCAGAAGCTGCCGTCGATCCCTGTCGACTGGGCCGAGCGCGCCCGCTACGAGGCCGCCCTGGCCAAGCAGAAGCGGCAACAGGCAGCCGACGCCGCCAACTCCTCGGGAAAACAGGCGAAGCAGGGCAACCAGAGCACCCCGGGCCCGCAGTCCGGTCCGACCGCCCAGCCGACGACCGGCGCGGGACCGAACCAAGGGACACCGAACCAAGGGACGAGCACCACTCAGAACATCGATCCGACCCTGTGCCGGATCTTCTCTCTGCCCTGTGACCGCCCCGGCCATTCCGGGCACGGCGGCCACCACAAGAAGCCCTCCTCGGCCACGAAGTCCCCGCACTGATCGCTTCCGGACAGCACGAAGCCGCCCTGCCGGAGATTCCTCCGGCAGGGCGGCTTCGTCTGCGCGCGGCGTGCGTCAGGCAGTCAGGCCGTGGGCCTGGTCAGCCGATCAGCTCGCGAGCCAGGCGGGCGGTCTCGGACGGCGTCTTGCCGACCTTGACACCGGCGGCCTCGAGGGCCTCCTTCTTCGCCTGGGCGGTGCCGGAGGAGCCGGAGACGATGGCGCCGGCGTGGCCCATGGTCTTGCCCTCGGGCGCGGTGAAGCCCGCCACGTAGCCGACGACCGGCTTGGTGATGTGCTTCTTGATGTAGTCGGCCGCGCGCTCCTCGGCGTCGCCGCCGATCTCACCGATCATCACGATGATGTCGGTGTCGGGGTCGTCCTGGAACGCCTGCAGCGCGTCGATGTGGGTGGTGCCGATGACCGGGTCGCCACCGATGCCGACGGCCGAGGAGAAGCCGATGTCCGACAGCTCGTACATCATCTGGTAGGTCAGGGTGCCCGACTTGGACACCAGACCGATGCGGCCGGCCTTGGTGATGTCGGCCGGGATGATGCCCGCGTTGGACTGTCCGGGGCTGATCAGGCCCGGGCAGTTCGGGCCGACGATGCGGGTCTTGTTGCCCTTCTGGCCCGCGTAGGCCCAGAAGTTGGCGGTGTCGTGGACCGGCACGCCCTCGGTGATCACGACGGCCAGCGGGATCTCGGCGTCGATGGCCTCGATGACCGCGGCCTTGGTGAACGCCGGCGGCACGAAGATGACGGAGACGTCGGCGCCGGTGGCCTCGATGGCCTCCTTGACCGAGCCGAAGACGGGCACCTCGGTGCCGTCGACGTCGACCTTGGTGCCGGCCTTGCGCGGGTTCACGCCACCGACGATGTCCGTGCCCGAGGCGAGCATGCGGCGGGTGTGCTTCATGCCCTCGGAGCCGGTCATGCCCTGGACGATGACCTTGCTGTCCTTGGTGAGGAAGATAGCCATTCTCGGTTCCCCAGCCCTTACTTCGCAGCCGCGAGCTCAGCGGCCTTGTCGGCCGCGCCGTCCATGGTGTCCACCTGCTGCACGAGCGGGTGGTTCGCGTCGGTCAGGATCTGACGACCCAGCTCGGCGTTGTTGCCGTCCAGACGGACGACCAGCGGCTTGGTGACGGCCTCGCCCTTGCTGGAGAGCAGCTCCAGGGCCTGCACGATGCCGTTGGCGACCGCGTCGCACGCGGTGATGCCACCGAAGACGTTGACGAAGACGGACTTGACGTCCGGGTCGCCCAGGATGATCTCCAGGCCGTTCGCCATGACCTCGGCCGAGGCGCCGCCGCCGATGTCGAGGAAGTTGGCGGGCTTCACGTTGCCGTGGTTCTCACCGGCGTAGGCGACGACGTCCAGGGTGCTCATGACGAGACCCGCGCCGTTGCCGATGATGCCGACCTCGCCCTCGAGCTTGACGTAGTTCAGGCCCTTGGCCTTGGCCTTCGCCTCGAGCGGGTTGGCGGCGGCCTTGTCCTCCAGCGCCTCGTGCTCCGGCTGGCGGAAGTCGGCGTTGGCGTCCAGGGAGACCTTGCCGTCGAGCGCGATGATCTTGCCGTCACCGGTCTTGACCAGCGGGTTGACCTCGACGAGCAGGGCGTCCTCGGCGACGAAGACGGTCCACAGCTTCTGCAGGACCTCGGCGACCTGGTCGGCGATCTCGGCCGGGAACTTGGCCGCGGCGACGATCTCGGCGGCCTTGGCCGGGGTGACGCCCTCGACGGCGTCGACGGCGACCTTGGCCAGCGCCTCGGGGTTCTCCTCGGCGACGACCTCGATCTCCACGCCACCCTGGACGGAGGCCATGGCCAGGAAGGTCCGGTTGGTCCGGTCGAGGAGGAAGGAGACGTAGTACTCCTCCTTGATGTCCGCCGTCTCGGCGAGCATCACCTTGTGGACGGTGTGGCCCTTGATGTCCATCCCGAGGATGGCCTTGGCCTTCTCCACGGCGTCCGCCGGGTCGGCGGCGAGCTTGACGCCACCGGCCTTACCACGGCCGCCGACCTTCACCTGAGCCTTGACGACCGCGCGGCCGCCCAGGCGCTCGGCGACCGCAGCAGCGGCCTCCGGGGTCTCGATGACTTCACCGTCCAGCACCGGTACACCGTGCTTGGCGAAGAGGTCCCTCGCCTGGTATTCGAACAGGTCCACGCGCGTCCGTCCTTGTGATCGCGACTGCTTGTCTTCCCAGCGTGCCGCACACGACCGATGTCGGGCGGGGGCGCGGGGGCCCTGGCAGGGGTCCTGGCGTCAGCGCCTTCGCTACGGGGAGCACACGGCGGCGTGGCACGCGGCATGTCCGTCTCGCAGGTTATCGCCGTCCGGGGTGCGGGGTTCACCTGGGAGGGTCCCCAGACCGGTGATAACCATCACAACGGGGGTACGGGGGGCGCCGCGCGCGAGTCCGGCGTTCGGTACCGGGGTGCATTCAGGGCGTGCGCCACCGATTCACTTCGGCCGTTCGGTGGACATCCATGGAAGGCCCCTTGCGCCGGGAACCCGGCAGGTATAACGGATACATCACAGAGCGTGGTGAACTCCTGCCACCCGTGTCCGAAGTGAAGTGCCCGAGAAGCGGACGCACGATGCACAGCACTCACAGTCTTGGCGCTCACAGTCCCGGCGTGACCGCGGGCGCGCTCTGCGGCGGAGACGGCGCCGGAGCCCCCGCCGACAGCGGCGACGGCACATGTGGCGGCGACGGCCGCAGCGGCGCTGTCACCGGCAGCGGCGGCGAGGGCTGCGACAGCTGCGGGGACGGCTGTGACGAGGGCTGCGACGACGGTCCGGGCCACAGAGCCCACGGGGCCGAGCTCGGCGCCGCCCGCTCCACCTGGCCCATGGACCGCCAGGCGGCGACCACCTTCGCCGCCGTCGCCTCCTCGGTCGCCCGGGCGCGGTTCTTCGTCCGGATCACCGCCGCCATGTGGCGGCTCGCCCCGGCCACGCTGGCCGACACCGAGCTGTGCATGTCCGAGCTGGTGGGCAACGCCGTCCGGCACACCCACAGCGAGCGCGTGCACTGCCGGCTCTGGAGCGCCCGCGGGATGCTCTTCGTCGAGGTGGACGACGAGGACCTGCACGACGTCCCCCGGGTCGCCTGCGCGGGCGAGGACGACGAGGCCGGGCGCGGCATGCTGCTGATCGACACCTTCAGCACCGCCTGGGGCACCGTCCCCCGCCCCGGCGCGGGCGGCGAGACGGTCGGCAAGACGGTCTGGGCGGCGCTCCCCCTGCCGCCGCCTCGCTGAACGACGTGGTGACGCTCCCGCTGCCGCTGCCGCGCTGAACGAGTCGGTGACCGGTCGGCGACCAGTTTGGTGCCGCCACGTTGGGCCATTCGGGTGACGGGACGGTCACTCGGCGGGTATCGGCAGCGGCTGCTTCTGCAGTGCCGCCGCCATGACCTCCGGAAAGAGGTCCGGCGTGCAGGCGAAGGCCGGCGCACCGAGTGCGGCCAGGGCTCCGGCGTGCTCGCGGTCGTAGGCGGGCGCGCCCTCGTCGCTGAGCGCCAGCAGCGCGACGAACTGCACCCCGGCGGCCTTCATCGCCGCCACCCGCTTCAGCATCTCCGTCCGGATGCCGCCCTCGTACAGGTCGCTGATCAGCACTACCACGGTGTCGGCGGGCCGGGTGATCTTCGACTGGCAGTAGGCCAGCGCCCGGTTGATGTCCGTGCCGCCGCCCAGACGGACGCCGAAGAGCACGTCCACCGGGTCGGCCAGCTCCTCGGTCAGGTCGACGACGGAGGTGTCGAAGACGACCAGCCTGGTGCTGAGCGAGTGCATCGACGCCAGTACGGCGCCGAAGACGGACGAGTGGACCACCGAGGCGGCCATCGATCCGGACTGGTCGATGCAGAGGATCACGTCCTTCTTCACCGCCCGCTGCGCCCGCGCGTAGCCGACCAGCCGCTCCGGGACGACGGTCCGCTGCTCGGGCAGGTAGTTGGCGAGGTTGGCCCGGATGGTGCGGTCCCAGTCGATGTCGTGGTGGCGCGGCCGGTGCGTGCGGGCGCTGCGGTCCAGCGCCCCGCCGACCACCGAGCGGGTACGCGTGGCGATCCGGCGTTCGAGGTCCGCGACGACCTTGCGGACCACCGCGCGGGCGGTCTCCCGCGTGGTCTCCGGCAGCGCCTTGCCGAGCGAGATCAGCGTGGCGACCAGGTGCACGTCCGGCTCGACGGCCTCCAGCATCTCCGGCTCCATCAGCAGCCGGGCCAGGCCCAGGCGTTCGATCGCGTCCTGCTGCATCAACTGGACCACGCTGGTCGGGAAGTAGCTGCGGATGTCGCCCAACCAGCGCGCCACCTGCGGCGCCGAGCCGCCCAACCCGGCACTGCGCGTGCCCGACCCCGCGCCCTCGGGGCGCTGCTGGTAGAGCGCCGAGAGGGTCCGGTCCATCGCGGCGTCCCGCCCGGCGAGCGCCCGCCCCGTCCCGTCCGCGTCTCCGCCGAGGACCAGCCGCCAGCGACGCAGGCGCTCATCGCGCCCGTCGCGCCCGTCGCGCTCGTCACGCTCGTCACGCTCGTCGGTGATCCGAGACTCCTCGTTCGCTGGTTGCCGCGTCACTTCGTCTCTCCCGTCCCGAGAATCAGCTGGACCGTGGCCAGCGCGGGCGCGGCCCGCTCTGCGTCGAACCCGGCGGCGAAGCCGAGCGGTGCGTCCGTCGGACGGTCGCGTCCTGACATGCCGTCACGCACCAGTTCGCCGACGCTGCGCCGGACACCGGACTCCAGCCGGGAGAAGGTGCGGCGCAACAGCGGCAGCACGTCCGGGAACACGTCCGCCGGGATGGCCGCGATCCAGGCGTCGAGCAGCGCGAGCAGGCGCTGGTCGTGCACCAGCAGCATGCCGCCGCCGGCGAGGAAGCCGTCGACCCACGCGGCGCCCTCGGCGGGCGGGACTCCCGGCGTCAGCACCAGCCCGAGCAGCCGGGCGGTCTCGTCCTCCGCCAGCCGGCCGTCGTCGAGCAGCAGTCGGGTGGCCCGGCCGCGGACCACTCCGGCCGCGAGCTCGCGCCGCACCAGGCTGCGCAGGCAGGCGACCCACTGCTCAAGCACGTCGGGCCCGGTCCGCTCCGCGCCTGGCTCGGCAGGCTGCGTCTCCGTACGTGTGGACGCGAGCGTGGTCGCGAGCAGGCCGATCGCGCTGTGGGTGGCCGCGATCCGGTCGGCCAACGCGGCTGCCGCGGCCGGTTCGAGCGACGTGGCCGCCGCAGGCAGCCCCACGCAGATGCGCACGGCCAAGGAGGTCGCCAGCTCGCTCAACAGCCCGGCTCCGGTGGCCCGGACATCGCCGTAGCGCAGGGAGCGCACCAACGCCGGGAGGGCGTCGGCGAGATGCTCCACGTCGCTGTCGAGCGCCGCGCGGTCCGCCAGGCAGCGCAGCACCACCGGGAGCGCCTCCGGCAGAGCGGCGAGCAGGCAGCTCTCCGCCAACGCCGTCACCTCACCGAGCCGACCGGCCTCCAGCGCCCGCGCCGAGGCGCGCGCCGATGCCGCCGCCTCGACTGTCGTGCCCCAGACGCCCACCTCGGCGACCTTGACCGCCAACTCCGGCTCCCAGGACAGCTCCCAGCTCTCCCGGAAGGTGCCGGTGGAGCGGACCTGGGAGCGGGCGGGGACCGCCCAGTCGATGCCGAGCAGCGTCAAGCGGTGGAAGAGCCGACTACGTGCCGCGTCCAACTCCCGGCGCAGATCCAGGTCGAGGGAGCGGACCCGGGCTTCGGGCCGGAGCCGCAGCTCGCGCTGGAGGCGGGTCAGATCCCGTTGCAGCGGGACGGCGGGCGCCCCCTCGGGCACCTCGCCGAGCGCGTCGCCGACGACCAGCCGGTCCTCGATCAGCCGCAGCGGCACATCCGAGCCGTCGCACAGCACCGCGCGGACGGCGTCGACCGTCTCCGCCAACCCCGCGAGCGGTCGACCGCGCATCGCGGCCAGGGTCTCCGCCAGTCGCACGGCCTCGATCACGTGCGCCGAGGACACGGCGTGGTCCTCCTCGCGCAGCAGCACTGCGACTTTGGTCAGCCAACGCTCCACGACCTGACGGCCGTTCGCCTCGAACAGGTGCTGGTACCAGCCCGGGGAGGCGATCCCCGCGCCGTAGCCGGTGGCCTGCGAGAGCCGACGATGTGTCCACGGCACCCAGGTCAGCTCGACCTTGAGCTTGGGCAGGCCACGCAGCAGCGCGTTGTCGGCGGCGGACGTCGACACCTTGGGCGCGAGCGCGGGCACGTGCCAGGCCCCGCAGACCACGGCTATCCGCGCGTGCCCGGCCTTGGCCGCGGCCCGGATCTGCTTGCGCATGTACGCCTCGCGGCGCGCGTCCCCGGGCGTGACCGGAACCCCGGTCCGCAACTCCCCCATCGCGTCGGCGAGGGCGCGGAACGGCGCCAGGGCGTCGGCGGCGTCCGGGTTCGCGTCAGTGCTTCCGCCCGCGCCGGCCGGGTGGGTGTGCTCGACCACGTCGTCCCACCAGCGCTCGGCGTCCTCCTGCCCGGCGGCGCGCGCCAGTTCACCGATCGGGTCCAGGTGCGGCGCCGGGTTCGCGCGCTGCTCGCCCTGCCGGCCCTGCTCGTGCTTCTCCTTCTCCCCCCTCTCGTCCTTCTCGCCCTCGTCGTCGCTGGTGGCGAGGGCGAGCATGTGCGCGGCCGGGAGATCGACGAAGCGCACCGGGACTCCGCCGTCGAGGGCGTGCCGCAGCGCGACCCACTCCGGCGAGAAGGCGGCATACGGCCAGAACGCGGCCCGGGACGGCTGCTCCACGACGTGCGCGAGCAGGGCGACCGGCGGCGTCATCTCCTTGCTCGCGGCCAGCGGCAGCAGCGCGTCAGCCTCCGGCGGACCCTCGATCAGCACGATGTCCGGCCGGAACTGGGCCAGCGCCGCACCCACCGCCAGCGCGGAGCCGGGACCGTGATGTCGGACGCCCAACAGGGCGGTCTCCGTCAACGCCGCCCCCTCAGCGCGCGGCCGCGTCGCGGCAACTGCGGTAGAAGTCCCTCCAGTCCGCGCGCTCACGCACGACGGACTCCAGGTACTCCTGCCAGATCAGCTGATCCGTCGCGGGATCGCGGACCACCGCACCGAGGATGCCCGCGGCCACGTCCCCCGCGCGCAGCTGACCGTCGCCGAAGTGCGCCGCCAGGGCCAGGCCGCTGGTGACCACCGATATGGCCTCGGCCGTGGAGAGCGTGCCGGAGGGGGACTTGAGCTTGGTCCGTCCGTCGGCGGTGACACCGTCGCGCAGCTCCCTGAAGACCCTGACGACGCGCTGGATCTCGGCCAACGCGCCTGGGGTCTCCGGGAGTTCGAGCGAGCGACCGAGCTCGGTGACGCGCCGGGCGACGATGTCCACCTCGTCGTCGAGCGAGGCGGGCAACGGCAGCACCACCGTGTTGAAGCGCCGCCGCAGGGCGGAGGACAGCTCGTTGACGCCTCGGTCACGGTCGTTGGCGGTGGCGATCAGGTTGAAGCCGCGGACGGCCTGCACCTCGTCGCCCAGCTCGGGGATCGGCAGCGTCTTCTCGGAGAGGATGGTGATCAAGGTGTCCTGCACGTCGGCAGGGATCCGGGTGAGCTCCTCGACCCGGGCCGTCATGCCCTCCGCCATGGCGCGCAGCACCGGACTCGGCACGAGCGCCTCCCGGCTGGGGCCCTCGGCCAGGAGCCGGGCGTAGTTCCAGCCGTAGCGGATCGCCTCCTCCGGCGTGCCCGCGGTGCCCTGGACCAGCAGCGTGGAGTCTCCGCTGACAGCGGCGGCGAGATGCTCGGACACCCACGTCTTGGCCGTGCCCGGCACGCCGAGCAGGAGCAGCGCCCGGTCGGTGGCGAGGGTGGTCACCGCGACCTCGACGATCCGGCGTGGACCGACGTACTTCGGCGTGATCACCGTGCCGTCGGGCAGCGTGCCGCCGAGCAGGTAGGTGGCCACCGCCCAGGGCGAGAGTCGCCAACGTGCCGGGCGCGGCCGGTCGTCGGCGGCGGCCAGCGCCGCGAGTTCGGCCGCGTACACCGTCTCGGCGTGCGGCCGGAGCACGGCCGGAGCGTCCGCAGCGGCGTCGGTGACGGCGTCGGTCGAGTGGATGGTGGGAGTGACGGACGTGGACATAGGTCTCCTCAAGGAGGAAGGCACCAGGGCATCGTCGATGAACCGCCGGAACGCGGTCACAGCGCAGTCGGAACGCAGTCGAGATCGCAGAGTCAGCAGGTGGACAGGGCTGTCACGACAGCAGTCACGGCCCGGTCGTCGCCTGCGAGAACCACTCTGCACGGTGGGTCTGACAATTCGTGGGCCACCGCCTCGAAGGAGTGAACGACGCCTCGCGCGGCAGCCCGATGTGTCAGTGGTGGGTCCTAACGTCACGGACATGAACGATCGCTGGACTACCGATCACGTTCTCTCCCTGTCGCCTGACGTCCCCTCGACCAAGGCCGCTGCCAGGCTCGCCAAGGCGGAGCCCTGGTCCGGCACGGGCACGTCGGCCGACGCGGTATGGGGCGCCTGCAAGGGCAGTGGGTCGCGGCCGTATCAGACGGTGGTCGCGCTGGACGGCCCGGCCTACCACTGCTCCTGCCCCAGCCGGAAGTTCCCGTGCAAGCACGCGCTGGCGCTGCTGCTGCTCTGGGCCGGCAACGCCTTGGCGGGTGAGGAGGCACCGGCGTGGGCCACCACGTGGTTGACCTCCCGTCAGCAACGGGCCGAGCGAGCCACCGAACGCGCCGCAGACCGCACGACGGGGCGCGCCGACGCGTCCGCGCCGAGGGACGAGGCCGCGGCAGCCGCCCGCCGCGCCGGGCGCGAGGCACGCGTCGCCGTCGGTGCGGCCGAGCTCCAGGCCCGACTCACGGACCAGCTCAGCACCGGGCTCGCCGAGGCGCCCAGCCAGGGCTACGGCTTCTGGGAGGGCGTCGCGGCCCGCATGGTCGATGCCCAGGCCCCCGGGCTGGCCACGCGCGCACGGGAGTTGGGCGCGCTGCCGGCGTCCGGCCAGGACTGGCCCTCCCGGCTGCTGGAGGAGTACGGCCTGCTGCACCTGCTGGCCGCGGGCTACCAACGCGTCGGCGAGTTGCCCGAGCCCCTGGCGGCGACGGTCCGTTCCCGCGTCGGCTTCACCGTCGACGCCGCCGAGGTCCTGCGCGGCCCGCTGGTCCGCGACCGGTGGCTGGTCCTCGGTTCCCGCGACAGCGCCGACGACCGCCTCACCACGCGCAGGCTCTGGCTCAGAGGTGAGGAGTCCGGTCGCACCGCGCTGTTGCTGTCCTTCGGCCGCCCCGGCGTGGCACCGGAGTTGGCGCTCCCGACCGGCCTGGCGCTCGACGCCGAGCTCGCCTTCCACCCGGCCGCCCGCCCGCTGCGCGCGGCCCTCGGCACCCGCCACGCCGGGCCCGCCGCCGCGCCCCGGCCCTCGGGCGTGACCATCGATGCCGCGCTGGACACGTACGCGGCGGCGCTCGGTGACGACCCCTGGCTCACCTCCTGGCCGGTCGTCGTCTCGGACGTCGTCCCGGTGCCCACCGAGACGGGCTGGAGCCTGGTCGACGGGACGGGCTCGATACCGCTGCGCTCCGGCTCGTTCTGGCGGCTCGTCGCCGCGTCCCAGGGCCGTCCGGTCACCCTCTTCGGCGAGTGCGGCTGCCGCGGCTTCGACGCGGTCACCGCCTGGACCAACGAGGGATCACTTCTGCTCTGAGCCTGTCCGGCTCCCCATCGTTCCCGGCATCTTTCCCGGCCACTCCGCGCCCCTTGCTCGTCACTTGGCAGAAAGGCCTCGTATGACGCCCACGACGCCCGCGCCGCACGCCCCCGCGCTTCCGGCGACCACCTGGTCGGAGCTCGTCGAGGACGCTCTTCTCGGCACCAACCGCCGCAGCCGGCCCGACCTGCTCGACCGAGCCGCCGCGCTCACCGTGGCCCGCCGCGCCGGGCTGCGCCCCGCGCCCGCGCCCGAGATACCGGCCGCCGCGCCACCGGACACCCGCACGCCACTTCCCCCGGCCGCCGCACGACGGCTCGCGTCCCTGCTGGCGGACGGCTCGGGCGGGGAGTTGCTGCCGCAGTGGCTCGCCACCGCCCGGCTGCGCGGCTACGCGCCGCCTTCGTCGCTGCTCCCGCACCTGCTCGACGCCGCCCGCCAGCGGAGCGACATCCGTCCGGACGCCGTGGCCGTCGCCGGTCCCGTCGGACGCTGGTTGGCCACGCTCAACCCGGAGTGGCGCTTCGTCCTGCGGGTCGCTGTGGACAGCCCCGGCCATGGGTCCGGACTCGGACCTGGACCCGGCGCTGGAACCGGCGCTGGAACCGGCACTGAGGCTGACGGCGACGCGGCCGGGACGAACAGTCAGTCCCTGTGGCAGGAGGGCCTCTTCGCCGAGCGCGTCACCTACCTGACCCGCCTTCGCAGGCGTGACCCCGCAGCCGGGCTGGCGCTGCTCCGCACCACGTGGCGCAGCGAGCGCGCGGAGGACCGGCTGCTCTTCCTGGACGCGCTGCAGGAGGGGCTCGGTCCGGAGGACGAGGAGTTTCTGGAGGCTGCTCTCGGAGACCGCGCCAAGAACGTCCGGGCGACAGCGGCCGAGCTGCTCTCCACGCTGCCGGGCTCCGCGCTGGCCGGACGGATGGCCGAGCGTGCGCGGCAGGCGGTCTTCCCGCACGGTCAGGAGCTGGTCGTCGAGCCGCCCACCAGCTGCGACGCCGCGATGCAGCGCGACGGCGTCGCCGCCGGATCACCCACCGGCCGCGGTGACCGGGCGTTCTGGCTCGGCGAGATCGTCGCGGCGACCCCGCTCCGCCTCTGGACGGAGCTGATCGGCCCGCCGGAGCGGGTGCTCGAGCTCACGCCCACCCCGGAGTGGGCCCGCGAGCTGTTCGACGCCTGGGCGCGGGCCGCTGTGCGCCAGCACGACGCCGCATGGGCGAGCGCCCTGCTCGCCGTGCATGCCGCCCACGGGGCGACGGGCACGCTGGCCCGCCTCGTCGCCGTCCTGCCGCCCGACGAACGGGCGGACTGGACGGCGGGATACCTGGCCGGACAGGGGTTGGCCGACGCGTTCCAGTTGCTCGTCACCTGCCCCGGTCCGTGGCCGGAGCTGCTGTCCACAACGGTGCTGGACGCGCTCGCCGAGGCCGCGCACGGCGGGGCCTACCCGTGGAGCCACAGCGGCGTGCTCGGTGTCGCCGAGCGCTCGCTGCCGGTCGCCGCAGCCGCCCGCGTCGACGACCTGGCCGCAAGCGGTTCGGCGGCGTGGGCCGAGGTCTTCACCCGGCTCGCCGGTACGTTGCGCACCCGCAACGCGATGCTCGCCGAACTCGGCGGCGGTGAACCGGGCGAGCTCGGGAGCTGGGAGTCCGGAAGCCCGCCGTCGTCCGGCATCTGACCTTCGCTCAGCACCGTCGCCAGCGGCAGCCGGGCGTCCACCCGAGGGGATCAGGTCGTCGCGCCGGCGCGCAGGTGGCTCTCCACCCAGCTCACCACGTCGCGCGTCGGCGTGCCGGGGGTGAAGATCTCGGCCACGCCGAGCTCCTTGAGCTGCGGGATGTCGGCGTCCGGGATGATGCCGCCGCCGAAGACCACGATGTCGGCGGCGTCGCGCTCGCGGAGCAGCTCCACGATCTTGGCGCAGAGCGTCATGTGCGCGCCGGAGAGGATCGACAGGCCGATCCCGTCCGCGTCCTCCTGGATCGCGGTGTCGACGATCTGCTCCGGGGTCTGGTGCAGCCCGGTGTAGATCACCTCCATACCGGCGTCGCGCAGCGCACGGGCGATCACCTTGGCCCCTCGGTCGTGACCGTCGAGACCGGGCTTCGCCACCACCACGCGGATCGGGCCGGACACGCCCATCTTTGCCTCCTGCGTTCTTGCAGCCGCTGCGTCAACCGGCGTCGGCATCCGGTGTTGGAACGTTATCCCCGGCCGGGGACGGACGCCGTTTCACGGACCCGAGCGAGGGGAGAATCACAATGATCCACCGTTTGTCCTGATTCACCGTTCATCGACGAGTTCACTGCGCGTTGGAGCCATACCCCACCTCGGCGACGCCCACCCGTCGTCGGCCGCCCGCGGTCCACCACCTGGGCGTGCATCAGGCCAGTGGCGTGGAGGCGCGCAGCGGGGAGCCGCAAGCCGTCACGCAGCCACCGCTGTGCTGCCGCCCGCTCGGCGCGCCCTCGACACACGCTCGGCCGTGACTCCGGCGCCGCACGAGGTTGGTGCGGCACGGTCTCCGCCGCGTCGCGTCGTGGGACTCGAGCCTGCTCGCCTGTCCACGCCGGACGCTTCCCGGATCCGACCCGCGGGGAGGTCGTGGCTGTGAGCAACGTGTCGGACCGCACCGGCGCCTGGGCGCGCGAGATCTGCGAGGCCGGGCTGGGCATCGGGCTGGGCGTCGGCCTGGAGGGCGTCGCGCTGGCCGGTCATCTGCTGCTCTACCCCGGCGGCTTCCTCCAGCAGGAGCAGTGGCCGCCACCACGCCCGCAGCACTGCGGACACCGACGCCGCGGCCGGCCCGTCGAGGAGAGCGTGCCCCTCGGTCAGGACGGGCTCGACCGGGAGGGGCCCCGCAGCACCGAGGAGGGCCCCGAAGGCGCCCACGCCCCTGTCCTGCTGCTGCACGGTCTCTTCGACAACCGGGCGGTCTTCACGCTGCTCCGCCACAACCTGCACGTCCACGGCTGGGACCACGTGCACGCGTTGAACTACAACCCGCTGGCACTCGACCTCCCGCGCGCCGCCGCACTCTTCGGCCACCAGGTCGAACAGGCGCGCTGGATCTACGGCGGCGAACGCATCGCCGTCGTCGGCCACAGCCTCGGCGGACTGATCGCGCGTTACTACGTACAACGCCTCGGCGGCAGCGAACACGTGCACACCTTGGTGACCCTCGGCACGCCTCACCAGGGCACGGTGACGGCGCATGCGCTCCGCGCCTTTCCGATCGTGCGACAACTACTGCCCGGCAGTGAAGTGATCGCCGAACTCGACGCGCCTGCGCCCGAATGTTCGACGCGTTTTCTCTGTTTCTGGGGCGGCCTGGACGCACTGGTCCTTCCGCACCGCCATGCCCGACTCGACCACCCCGACCTCGTCACGGAGAACGTGCTGGTCCGCACCGCAGGACACCTGTCGCTGCCGGTGCACTGGGAGGTTCTCGCCCGCGTGCGCGAGGTGTTGGCGGAGGCCCAGGAATCGACACCAGTACGACGAGTGAACAGTCGTCAGATCGCCTGATCGCAAAAAGGCTGCCTGGGGGGACAATTCAGGAGTTCTCTTGTTTCCGGTGCTTTACCGGGGATACAGTCACGGACACTTTCCCGCTGTCGAGGTGGATTGGGATTTCCGTGACCACTGATACCAGTTGGTACGGCCAGGAAACCCTGGTCCTCCCCGACCACGGTCGGCCGTACCCGGAGCAGTGGGCCCACGACCCGTACTCCTCACAGCAGTTGTATGCCTCGTACGACACCTGCACCGCGTACGACGCGTACCCCGCATACGACGCCCGCTCCGCACCGACCCACCAGCCGTACGAGGCATACCAGGCGTACCACCAGCAGCCGTACCAGCCGCACCTCGGGTATCCCGAGTACCACCAGGCCCAGCCCGAGTACGCAGCCGCCTTCGCCGACCAGCCGACCACGACGGTCCCCTCGGTCGACTTCGCCGACGCCACACTCGTCGACGTCCCCGTCCGCCACGAAGAGACGCTCCCGGCTGCTGACCCCGCCACCACACCGCCCGTGGTCGGCGGGCGGGCTGCTGCCCGAGGGGCGCGGCGGAAGGCGACCCGGCGCCGGTCCGCGGTGCTGACCATCGTCGCGCCGTCCGCGGCGGTGCTAGGGGTTGCCGGTGCGGCCGCCGCCACCATCGGGCCCCTGCACACGCATCACCACGCCACGACCACCGCGTCGGCACCTGACGCCGCCCAGGCGCAGGCGAAGGCGCTGACCAGCGCCGAGACGCGGGACGCCGCCGAGCGCGCCAGCCGCGACGAAGCCCGCACGGCCCTCCAACTCCGCGCCGCCGCAGCCAAGAAGGCCGCCGCCGAGGCACCGCGCTTCGGGCTCCCGATCGCCTACCACACGGGCCTCAGCGCCCTGTTCGGCCAGGCCGGGACGCACTGGATGCAGTTGCACACCGGCATCGACTTCCCGGTGCCGGTCGGCACGCCCGTCCACGCGGTGACGGGAGGCTCCGTCAGCACCGAGTGGAACCCCTTCTACGGCAACATGTCCAAGGTGACCGCCTCGGACGGGACGATCACCTGGTACTGCCACCTCAGCGCCTACCGACTGCACAGCGGCCCGGTGAAGGTCGGCGACGTGATCGCCTACTCCGGCGACACCGGCAACTCCACCGGACCGCACCTGCACTTCGAGGTGCACCCGAGCGGCGGTCCGGCCGTGGACCCGCTGCCGTGGCTGCTGGCCCGCGGCCTGGACCCGCGCTGACGCGGGCCCGCCTGCCCAACTACCGCTGACGCGGGCCCGCCTAAGGAGCGCTCGGTTTCGGAGCGGTCAGAGCTTCTCGACCGGGGCGTAGCGCAGCAGCAACTGCTTCGTGCCCTCCGCGCCGAAGTCGATGGTGGCCTTCGCGTCGTCCGCCGGGCCCGACACGGCCATCACCGTGCCCAGCCCGAAGCGGTCGTGGGTGACCCGGTCGCCGACGGCCAGGGTGACCGTCGGACGGTCCTTCATCCGTCCCGCGTTCTTGCCCCAGCCCGCGGCCGGCGTGGAGCGCCGGCCACCCGCCGTACCCGTGCCTGCCGAGCGGCCACCGAACCCACCGCCCGAGCCGCCTACGCCACCGGACTTGAGCGACGGAACCGCTGCCGCAGCGGTCCGCTTCTCGTCGACCAGGGTCGGCGGGATCTCCTCCAGGAACCGGGACGCCGGGTTGTACGACGGCTGGCCCCAGGCGCTGCGCAGCACCGCGCGGGAGAGGTAGAGCCGCTCCCGGGCCCGGGTCAGGCCGACGTAGGCGAGGCGGCGTTCCTCCTCCAGCTCCTTGGTGTTGTTCATCGCCCGCATGTGCGGGAAGACCCCGTCCTCCATGCCGGTGAGGAAGACGACCGGGAACTCCAGGCCCTTGGCGGTGTGCAGGGTCATCAGCGTGATGACGCCACGGCCCTCGCCGTCTTCATCGGGGATCTGGTCGGAGTCCGCCACCAGCGCCACCCGCTCCAGGAAGCCGGGCAGGCCCGTCTGGACGGGCTCGCCGTCGGGGCCCTCGACCGGCTCCTCCTGCTCGAACTCCAGCGCCACGGCCGCGAGTTCCTGCAGGTTCTCGACACGCGTCTCGTCCTGCGGGTCCGTGGACGCCTGGAGTTCGGCCAGATAGCCGGTCTCCTCCAGCACCGCCTCCAGCACGGCGGCGGGCCCCGCACCCGACTCGACCACACCGCGGAGCTTCGCCATCAGGTCGTTGAACTTCTTCACCGCATTGGCGGAGCGCGCGGCCATGCCGTACGCCTCGTCCACCCGCAACAGCGCCTGCGGGAAGGAGATCCGCTCGCGCGAGGCCAGCGCCTCGATCATCGCCTCGGCGCGCTCGCCGATCCCGCGCTTGGGCACGTTGATGATCCGGCGCAGCGGCACCGAGTCCTCGGGGTTGGCCAGCACCCGCAGGTAGGCCAGGACGTCACGCACCTCGCGGCGCTCGTAGAAGCGGACGCCGCCGACGACCTTGTAGGGCAGGCCTACGCGGATGAAGACCTCTTCGAAGACACGCGACTGCGCGTTGGTGCGGTAGAAGACCGCCACGTCACCGGGCTTGGCGTCGCCCGCATCGGTCAGCCGGTCGATCTCGTCGGCGATGAACTGCGCCTCGCCGTGCTCGTCGTCGGCGACGTAGGAGGTGATCCGGGTGCCCTCGGCGCCCGCCGTCCACAGGTTCTTCTTGCGGCGGTTGCTGTTGCGCTCGATGACGGCGTTGGCGGCGCTCAGGATCGTCTGCGTGGAGCGGTAGTTCTGCTCCAGCAGGATCGTGGTGGCGTTCGGGTAGTCCTCCTCGAAGTCGAGGATGTTGCGGATCGTCGCGCCGCGGAAGGCGTAGATCGACTGGTCCGCGTCACCGACCACGCAGAGCTCGGCGGGCGGGATCTCGGCCAGGGCCGCCTCGGCCGGGTTGACGAACTCGCCGTCCACCGTCTTCTTCGGCGCCTGACCGCTGGCGCCGCCCGTCAACTCACGCACCAGCATGTACTGGGCGTGGTTGGTGTCCTGGTACTCGTCGACCAGGATGTGCCGGAACCGGCGGCGGTAGTGCTCGGCGGCGTCGGGGAACGCCTGGAGCAGGTTGACCGTGGTCATGATGATGTCGTCGAAGTCGAGCGCGTTGGCCTCGCGCAGCCGCCGCTGGTAGAGCGCGTAGGCCTCGGCCAGCTTGCGCTCCATCGCGTTGTCGGCCTGGCCCGCGTAGGTCTCCTCGTCGATGAGCTCGTTCTTGAGGTTGGAGACCTTGGCGGTGAAGGACTTCGGCGGGAACTGCTTGGGGTCCAGGTCGAGGTCGCGGCAGACGAGCGCCATCAGGCGCTGCGAGTCCGCCGCGTCGTAGATCGAGAAGCTGGAGGTGAAGCCGAGCCGCTTGCTCTCGCGCCGCAGGATCCGGACGCAGGCGCTGTGGAAGGTGGAGACCCACATCGCCTTGGCCCGCGGCCCGACCAGGGCCTCGACGCGCTCGCGCATCTCGCCCGCGGCCTTGTTGGTGAAGGTGATCGCCAGGATCTCGCCCGGCTGGACGCCGCGCGCGCCCAGCAGGTAGGCGATCCGGTGTGTGAGCACCCGGGTCTTGCCGGAGCCGGCACCGGCCACGATGAGCAGCGGCGAGCCCGCGTGCACGACCGCCTCGCGCTGTTGCGGGTTCATGCCGTCGAGCAGCGTCTCCGGGTCCCGGACCAGGTGCGGCGCGCCGTTGCGGTAGTACGACGCGGGCACGGGCTCGGCCGGGTCGAAGGACTGGAAGAGCCCGCTCGGGATCTCCTCCTCGTAGGCGCCACCGCTGTACGTGTCACCGCCGTACGTGTCGCCGCCGTACGGGCCGTCGTCGTACGACGCGGGCTCGTACGGCGGCTCGTCCGCCGAAGGCGCCGGGGCCGGGGTGTCCAGGCCGGGCAGGGGGATGTCGTCAAAGAGGCTGCTCATCACCCACGAGTCTAGGACGCCCCACGGACACCCCGGGACGGCTTCAGCCCACCATGCTCCTGACCTCGCTCCTTACCCCGGCCGACCTCGGCGAGGAGTCCGTCACAGCCCGCCTCGCAGAGCGCGAGGACCTCCTCGAAGCCGTCCAGGCCGCCGTAGTAGGGGTCGGGAACGTCGAGATCGTCCGGGTCGTCGGAGTGCCGGGAGGTGTCGAAGGAGCGCAGCAGCCGGATCTTCGCCGCCTCCTCCGAGGTACGGGCGAGACGGCGCAGGGCACGCTCGTGGCCCCGGTCGAGCGCGACGATCAGGTCGTGCGTGGCGAACCACTCCGGGCGGAACTGCCGGGCCACATGATCGCTGCCGTATCCGGCCGCGCGCAGCACCCGGACGGCGCGCTCGTCGGCCGGGTCACCGACGTGCCAGGAGCCGGTGCCCGCGCTGTCGACCTGGATCTCGCTCTCCAGCCCGGCCTCGGCCACCCTCGCGCGCATCACCTGCTCGGCCATGGGCGAGCGGCAGATGTTCCCGGTGCAGACGAAGCAGATACGCATCACCCGACCATGATCGGGTACGGCGGAAACTTGCGCGACGCGGTACGGGGTCGCGCCCTACCGTCTGCGTCATGGATGACAACCGAAGAGACGACAACCGGAGAATGGTCAGGACGTCGAAGTTCCTCTCCCGGGTCCTGCGCCACGACCCGGGCAGCATCGGCGTCCGCCTCGACCCGGCCGGATGGGTCGACGTCGCGCAGTTCCTCGCCGCAGCCGCCGCGCACGGCCGCCGGATCAGCCGGGCCGAGTTGGACCGGGTCGTCGCCGAGAACGACAAGCAGCGCTTCGCGTTCAGCCCCGACGGGAGCCGGATCCGGGCCAGCCAGGGCCACACCGTGCAGGTGGACCTCGGCTACCAGGAGGCCGTGCCTCCGGCGCGCCTCTTCCACGGGACGCACCCGGGCGCGCTGGACGCCATCTGGCGGGAGGGGCTGCGGCCGATGCAGCGGCACGCCGTGCACCTGTCGCCGGACGTCGCCACCGCGACCCGGGTGGGCAGCCGACGCGGACGGCCGGTGGTGCTGAGCGTGGACGCGGCCGGAATGGCGGCGGCCGGGTTCGTCTTCCGGGTCAGCTCCAACGGGGTCTGGCTGACCGACCACGTGCCACCGCAGTTCCTCGGCCAGGTCACGGCGGACGCGGAATGATCGGCAGGCTCGGGGCCACGGCGAGGCGAAGTCCGATCGTCGGACTGATCCGACTGATTGCCTGATCGGTCGTCATACGGTCGAAAGGCGTACGCCATCGGCCACGGCCGGGCGATCGGAGCCGCTTCTTCCGTCCTGTTCCGACCAGCCTCGTCAACCACACGGTGCCCACCACTCCCAGAGGGCTAGCGTCGCGCTCCAACCACCTCGGGAGAAGGGAACGCCCTCGTGGCGTCACACCAGAAGCATCGAAAACCCCGGACCTCACCGCTGGCCGGACCGGCCGTCCGGACCGCCGCCACACTGGTGACGGCCGCAGCCGCCTCCGTCGTGGCTCTGACGCAGCCGGGCCAGGCCGACCCGAAGCCGACTCCGGCCCAGGTCAAGGCCCAGGTGGACGCGCTCTACCAGCAGGCCGAACAGGCCACCCAGCAGTACGACGGCGCAACCGCCGCTGCCGAGCAACTCCAGGCCCAGGCCGCGCAGTCGCAGCAGGAAGCCGCCCGCACCGACGCCCGGATCGACCAACTGACCAGCGGGCTCGACCAGATGGCCGCCACGCAGTACCGCAACGGCACCATGGACCCGCAGTTGCAGCTGCTGCTCTCCGCAGACCCGGAGAACTACCTGCAGCGCGCCGGCGACCTCTCCCAGGCCCTCGCCTCGCAGTCGGACCTGCTGCAGCAACTCGCCGCCCAATCACGGACGCTGCGCTCGGAGCGCGCCGCCGCCGACTCCAGACTGGCGGCGCTCAAGGCCGAACAGGCCCGGCTGGCCGCGGCCAAGGCCCAGATCCAGGAGAAGCTCGCCGCCGCGCAGGCGCTGCTCAGCGCCCTGAGCGCCGCATCCCTCGCCACCGTCACCCAGACCGGCGGCACCACGACCACTCCGCCCGGCCTCGCCGACATCCCCGTCTCGGGGCGGGCCGCAGCCGCCGTCGCCTTCGCCCGGGCGCAGTTGGGCAAGCCCTACGTCTGGGGCGCGACCGGGCCGAACTCCTACGACTGCTCGGGCCTCATCCAAGCCGCCTGGGCAGCAGCGGGCGTGGCGCTGCCGCGCACCACCTACGAGCAGATCGACGCGGGGACCCGGATCCCCGTCAGCGACCTCCAGCCGGGCGACCTGGTCTTCTACTACTCCGGCGTCAGCCATGTCGGCATGTACGTGGGCGGCGGCGAGATCATCCACGCCCCGCACCCGGGCGCGGCCGTGGAGTACGCGCCGGTCGGCGAGATGCCCATCGTCGGCGCCGTCCGCCCCTGACCGCTACGCCCTGACCGTGACGCCCTCTCGCCCCCTGGCCACGCCACACCCCCGGCCACACCTCAGACGAGGCGACGTGCCGTCGCCCACCGGGTGAGTTCATGACGGTTGCTCAACTGCAGCTTGCGCAGCACCGCCGAGACATGGCTCTCCACCGTCTTCACCGAGATGTAGAGCTGCTTGGCGATCTCCTTGTACGCGTACCCACGCGCGATCAGACGGAGCACCTCGCGCTCGCGCTGGGTCAGCCGGTCCAGGTCCTCGTCGATCGGCGGGGTGTCGGTGGCCGCGAACGCGTCCAGGACGAAGCCCGCGAGCCGGGGCGAGAAGACCGCGTCGCCGTCACGGACCCGGAAGATGGCGTCGACCAGATCGGTGCCCGTGATCGTCTTGGTGACGTAGCCGCGCGCGCCGCCGCGGATCACGCCGATGACGTCCTCCGCCGCGTCGGAGACCGACAGCGCCAGGAACTTGACGCCCTCCAGCGACGCACAGCGCCGCAGCACCTCCACGCCACCGCCGCCGGGGAGGTGGACGTCGAGCAGCACCACGTCCGGCATGGTCGAGGTGACCACCGTGACGGCCTGGTCGACGTCGGCGGCCTCACCGACCACGTCGACGTTGGTCCGCTCGGTCTGGCCGATCTCCGCGCGGACACCCGTGCGGAACATCCGGTGGTCGTCCACCAGGACCACCCGCGCCTGCGGCCGTTCCGCGTTCGTGTTCGCGCTCATCCGTTCGTCGCCCTCTCCATCTCCAGCTCGACCTCCGTGCCGCCCGCAGGGGCCGGACGCACGCGGGCGTGGCCGCCGTTGCGCTGCATCCGCCCGATGATCGAGCCGCGCACGCCCATCCGGTCCGCCGGGACCGCGTCCGGGTCGAACCCGGGACCGCGATCGCGGACGAACACCCACACGGTACTTCCCTCGACCTCGGCGTAGACAGAGACCGGCTCACCGCCACCGTACTTGGCGGCGTTGACCATGGCCTCCCGTGCGGCCTGGAGCTGGGCTGCCAGCCTTTCGTCCATGGGCGCATCGCCGACGCAGATGACCTCGACGGGGATGCCGTGCAGATCCTCCACCTCGGCGGCGACCTTGCGGACCGACTCGGCCAGGGTGTCCGGGGTGTCGTCGTCCGCCGGATCGCCGGAGCGGTAGAGCCACTGGCGCAGGTCGCGCTCCTGGGCCCGGGCCAGCCGGGCGACCTCCTTCGGGTTGTCGGCATGGCGGAGGATGAGGGTCAGCGTGTGCAGCACCGAGTCGTGGATGTGGGCGGCGACCTCCGCCCGCTCCTGGGCGCGGATGCGCTCACGGCGCTCGGTGGTCAGGTCCTGCCACATCCGCAGCAGATAGGGGCCGGCCAGCAGCAGCACCCCGGCCAGGACGACCAGCACGGCCTGCATGACCTTCCCGAACTCGGCCAGCGAGCCGGAGACCACGAGGAAGCTGACCACACCGGCGGCGACCAGGACGACCCCCGCCCCGAGCCGCAGCGTCAGCGCGCCGCCGCTGCCGTCGTCCAGCGAGAACCAGCGCGCCCAGCGGGCGTCGTCGACCTGCCGCCAGACCAGGGCGACGCCGGCTCCGGAGATCAGCACCGGCCAGAAGTACGGGTCGTCGTGGCCGGCGGTGAGCACGTTGATCAGCACCAGCACACCGGCCAGCACGGCGACCAGCGCGAGCAGCCGACCCCGGTCGTTGTCGACCCGGGGCCCCCCGGACGCCGCGCCCCCCTCCTCCACCGCCGGGCCGGCCGCGGAGTCCCCCTGGAACAGCTGTTGGAGCGAGCGCCTGACCCGCCCGATCACCCCCCGCGACCGGCCGGCCCGGACGGACTCGCCCGCCTCCCCCGCCTGCCCCGTTTCCCCCGCCTCGGCGGCTCCGGACGGCCGCCCGGGCGCCCCGGCACCGGCCCGACCCATCGGCACCACGAACCAGAACGCGGCGTACAGCACCAGCCCCAGCCCCTGACCCAACGTCAGCACCACGAACGCGGCGCGGACCCAGAGCACCGGGATGCCCAGATGCGCGGCGAGCCCGCTGGCCACGCCGCCGACCACGCGCCCCTCGGGACGGCGGTAGAGCTTGCGGACGGGCGTGCCGGAGTGTCCGGCGGCGTCGGGCCGGACGTCCGGGCGGTCGGAGATGAGGTCGCTGCTTGCCACGGTTCGATCGTCACACGCCACAGGTGAGAAAAGCATCAGGGTCGACCCCGATCGTCGCCCTGGTTCCGAGGCAGGGCTGTGTCAGGGTTGATCTCAGGGTTCGACCAGGGAGATGACGGATGGGCACGGGCGCCGACGAGCAGCAGGATGGGGGTATGGATCCCACGACCAGCATCCCGCCCCCGACGGACGGCGACGCCGCGCCCGGTGCCGACCAGGAGCGCACGAGCTCCCGGCCGCCGCTGGAGCGCAGCGCCAGCCACCGCGTGGTCACGGGCGTCTGCGGCGGCCTCGGCCGTCGGCTGGACATCGACCCGCTGGTCTTCCGCGTGGTGATCGCCGTGCTCTGCCTGTGGGGGGGCGTCGGCCTCTTCATCTACGGCGTCGCCTGGCTGATGATCCCCATGGAGGGCACCGGCAAGAACGAGCTGCAACGCCTGATGTCCGGCCGGGTCGACGGGCAGTCCCTGAGCGCCGTGCTGGTCACCGTCCTCGGCACCGGCATCTTCTTCTCCTACATGGGCGCCAAGGACCATGTCTTCCCGCTACTGCTGATTGCCGCGCTGGCCTTCGCCGCGCTCCGCTACGACCCCAAGCGCCACCAACTGCCACCGCGTGAACAGGCTCCCCCGGTGGTCCCGGAGTCACCCCCGGCCGCACCGAACTGGTGGCAGCGGACCGACCCGCTGCTGAAGACCGACGCGACCTCGACAGCGGACACGGCTACGGCCACGGGCGAGCCGGTCTCCCTGACGAAACAGCCACCGACGGACGCCGCCCTGGGTGAGCCGTTGGCCGGACTCACCGAGCCGCTCGCTCCCCTGCCGCCCTTCGAATCGTTCGATCCCTTCGAGTCCGCTGGCACTGGCGGGCCTTCGGGCCCGCCGGAGCGGCCACGCCGGGTGCGCGGTCCCTGGGGGCTGGCCGTCCTGGTGCTGGCCGCCGGCACCGCGGGCGTCGTCTACGCGGTCCAGGCCCCCCACCATGTGAACGCCCTCGCCGTCACGGCCTCGGCGCTGGCCGTGGTCGGTCTCGGGCTGGTGCTCAGCGGCCTGCTGCGGCGGCGCGCCATCGGCCTCGCCTTCGTCGCCCTGCTGCTCTCCGCCGCCACCGCCGTCGTCGGCGCGGCCCCCTGGCAGCACTGGAGCCATACGACCTGGGCCCCGGCCTCGGCGGGCCAGTTGCAGACGACGTACGACCTCCGTGCGGGCGCGGCCACCCTCGACCTGCGCAGCGTCCTGCCGTCGCCGGGCCAGACGGTCACCACCCATGTCAGCCTGGGCGCGGGGACGCTCAAGGTGCTGCTCCCGGGCGGCCCGGCGGTCCCCGAGGTCAAGCTCAACGCCCAGACCGGGGCCGGTGAGTTGAAGCTGCCCGACGGCCGACAGTTCTCCGGTGTGGGCAGTTCCCGCAGCGTCGATCTGAACCAGGGCGACGCCGCCGCCCACGGCACGGTGACGGTCGAGCTCCAGGTCGGCGCGGGTCAGGTGGAGGTGCTCCAATGAGCAAGCGCAGCAAGGCTCCTGGCGCTGGACGTCGCGTGCAGCTCTACCCGGTGCTGAGCGGTCTCGTCTTCGTGACCGTCGCCGTGCTCTACCTGTTGCAGGCCGGGGGCGTGCTGCGGGTCGACGGCAGGGTGCTGCTGCCCGTCGAGCTGATCGCCCTCGGCGTTGCCGGTCTGCTTGCGGCCCTCTACGCCCGGGCGCCGCGTGGCTCCTCGGCCCGCCGCGCGGCCAACCTGGGCCAGAGCACGGCGTCCAGGGAGAGATAGGGCGTCCCCGCGAGGATCAACGGGAGCCACGCCATCAGATAGATGAGGTCGTTGCCCAGAAAGTAGGGCGTCGTCTGCCAACTGACGGTGAGAAAGAGCGTCAGGTTCAGCAGCGCCCCGCCCACCGCGGCCAGTCGGCCGAGCAGCCCCAGCAGGGTGCCGACGCCCACCGCGAGCTCGCCGACGGCGAAAGCGAGCGCGAACGCGGTGGGCGCGTGGAGGGCCAGGCTCAGCAGCGGCCCGATCGGGCTGGACGACCTGAGCGCCTGCGTCATGGACGCGAACGACTGCGGGTTGGCGAGACCGCCCAGATAGTTCGGGTCGGTGAACTTGTAGCAGGCCGCATAGATGAAGGTGACCCCGAGGAACACCCGCAGCGGCAGCAGCGCATAGGTAGTGCCCCACTGCTTCGTCCGCTCACGCGAAAGCGCTCCACCCATGCCTGCCGCTCCTCAGCGTCTCCTCGGTTCCCCGAGCATTACGCCGCGGCGAACCTGCGGGTTCAGCCTAGGATCAGTCCTCGTCGTACGCACCGGCCAGCGCGTCCGAGTGGCCCGCGACCAGCGGCTGGTAGTTGATCCAGGCGACGAGGTCGTTGCCGAGCTGGTCCCGGGTGACGACGGCGTTCTCATGCTCGATCTGCACCAGCTTGCCGGCGGCCTGAGCCAGCAGCTGCACCTGGCAGGAGCGCTCCATGGTGATGAACCACCAGGCTGCGGCGTCGACCGAGTCGCCGACGGTCAGCAGACCGTGGTTGCGCAGGATCACCGCCTTGTGCGGGCCGAGGGCGGCGCCGATCCGGCGTCCCTCCTCCCGGTCCAGCACCACGCCGGTGTAGTCGTCGAAGAGCGCGTGGTCCTGGTAGAACGCGCAGACGTCCTGGGTGATCGGGTCGAGCAGTTGCCCCAGCGCGGAGAAGGCGCGCCCGTGGGTGGAGTGGCTGTGCGCGGCGGCGACCACGTCGGGGCGGGCGGCGTGCACCTCGGAGTGGATGGCGAAGGCGGCCTGGTTGACGTGGTGGCGGCCGTGTACGACCTGTCCCTCGTGGTTGACCAGCAGCAGGTCGCTGGCCTTGATCTGCTTGAAGGACATGCCGAAGGGATTGACCCAGAAGTGGTCGGTCCACTCGGGGTCGCGGGCGGTGATGTGTCCGGCGACGCCCTCCTCGAACCCGAACTTCCCGAAGAGCCGCAGCGCGGTCACCAGCCGCGCTTTGCGATGGGCCCGCTCGGCCTCGACGGTCTCGAACTTCGGCGGCAGCGCGAACTGGAGGGTGTCCATGGGGACGGGCTGCGGGGGTGGGTTCGTCATGTTCGGAAGCTACCGCGCGGTAGCGGCGGTCGCCAGAGGCAAGCGAGGAAGCACAGCAGGGGCGCGGGGAACTGCGCGAGCAACGACCCTGTGCGGATGGCCCTGTCCATTGAGGACCATCCCTCGTGGGTGGATTGTCGCGCCCACGCGGCGGAGCCGCATATCAGCAGAGCCCCGCGCCCCTGAAGGTGCAACTAACTGTGGGAGCGGAAAGCTCGGGCGGATGCCCTAGCTGCTCACTCCCACTCGATCGTCCCCGGCGGCTTGCTGGTCACGTCGACCACGACGCGGTTGACGTCGCGGACCTCGTTGGTGATGCGCGTCGAGATCTTCTCCAGGACCTCGTACGGCAGGCGGGACCAGTCCGCCGTCATCGCGTCCTCGGACGAGACCGGGCGCAGCACGATCGGGTGGCCGTAGGTGCGGCCGTCGCCCTGGACGCCGACGGAGCGGACGTCGGCCAGCAGCACCACCGGGCACTGCCAGATCTCGCGGTCCAGGCCGGCGGCCGTGAGCTCCGCGCGGGCGATCGCGTCGGCGTCGCGCAGCAGGTCCAGGCGGTCCTTGGTGACCTCGCCGACGATGCGGATGCCGAGGCCCGGGCCCGGGAAGGGCTGACGCTGGACGATCTCCTCCGGCAGGCCGAGCTCCTGGCCGACCATCCGGACCTCGTCCTTGAACAGCTTGCGCAGCGGCTCGATCAGCTGGAACTCGAGGTCCTCGGGCAGCCCGCCGACGTTGTGGTGCGACTTGATGTTCGCGGTGCCCGAGCCGCCGCCGGACTCGACGACGTCCGGGTAGAGCGTGCCCTGGACCAGGAACTCGACCGGCTCGCCGGACGCGCCCGCCTCGGCGATGATCTCGGCCTGCGCCTGCTCGAAGACACGGATGAACTCGCGCCCGATGATCTTGCGCTTCTCCTCCGGGTCGGTGACCCCGGCGAGCGCGCTGAGGAAGCGCTCCTCCGCGTCGACGACCTTGAGCTTGACACCGGTGGCCGCGACGAAGTCCTTCTCGACCTGCTCGGTCTCGCCCTTGCGCATCAGGCCGTGGTCGACGTAGACGCAGGTCAGCTGGTCGCCGATGGCGCGCTGGACCAGCGCCGCCGCGACGGCGGAGTCGACGCCGCCGGACAGGCCGCAGATCGCCCGCTTGGTGCCGACCTGGGCGCGGATCGCCGCGACCTGCTCCTCGACCACGTTGTGCGTGGTCCACGTCGGGGCCAGGCCCGCGCCGCGGTAGAGGAAGTGCTCCAGCACCTGCTGGCCGTGGGTGGAGTGCATCACCTCGGGGTGGTACTGCACGCCGTAGAGCCGCTTGGCGTCGTTCTCGAACGCGGCCACCGGGACGACGCTGGTGGACGCCGAGACGGTGAAGCCCTCCGGCGCGGCGGAGCAGGCGTCGCCGTGCGACATCCACACGGACTGCTCGGCCGGGGTGCCCTCGAAGAGGGTGGAGCCGGTCTGCGAGACCGCCAGCGGGGTGCGGCCGTACTCACGCGCGCCGCTGTTGTCGACGACGCCGCCCAGCGTGGTCGCCATCAGCTGGAAGCCGTAGCACATGCCGAAGACCGGCACGCCGGCCTCGAACAGCGCCCGGTCGACCGTCGGCGCGCCCTCCTCGTAGACGGAGGAGGGTCCGCCGGAAAGGATGATCGCCTTGGGGTTCTTGGCGAGCATCTCCGAGACCGGCATGCTGTGCGGCACGATCTCGCTGTAGACGCGGGCCTCGCGGACGCGACGCGCGATGAGCTGGGCGTACTGCGCACCGAAGTCGACGACGAGAACGGTGTCGACGGCGGTGTCCGCAGGGTCGGGGGTCGCTGATGCCACAGGGCGGCCTTCCGGCGGGTGGTATGGGGAGTCGATCCTCATTCTAACGGGCACGGGGACCGACCCCCGACCCACACCACCCGGAGCCGCTCAGAGGCACCAGGAACGGCGCAGCGGGCCGCCGCGCGGTCAGACCCGCCCTCGGCAGAGTTCCAGCAGCAGCATCGCGATGTCGGTGCCCGGGCGGCCCAGGCGGTCGCGGAAGCGCTCCAGGATCTCCATCTCGCGGGTGAGCGAGAGCCGCGGGCCACCGGTCGCGATCCGGGCCTGCTGCACCTCCGCGGAGACGGTGATCCGGCGCTGGACGAGGTCCAGGATCTGCGCGTCGAGCGCGTCGATGCGGCCACGAGCCTCGGCGATCACGGCCTCGGCGCTCTCCCGCGAGAGCGAGGTCGTCGCGGCGGGGACAGCAGTCGGGGTGACAGCCGTCGGCGTGACAGCCGTCGCCGTCACAACGCTCGGGGTCACGGCGGTCGGGGTCGAGCTGGGGGTCATCTGCGCGCTCCTCTGTCTCTTCTGTGTCTGGCCGCTGGTGCGGTCAGCCGGGACGTCGGAGGGGCCGGAGAGCCGGGTGGCCCGGGAAACGAAAAGACGCCCCTGGGCCATCGGCCCGGGGCGCCCTCAGGGTCTGCGTCAGTTCAGACGGCATCACCATGGCGACCGGAGCCTCCGGTGCCATAGGTAAAGAAGTAGGCCATCTGGAACATGTCGACAGCGTAGCGCGTGACCCGCCGCAAGGAGAATCGTTGTCCCCCATGACCGTACGGGGTGCAGCGTCCCCGCCAGGGACGGCTCCAGCTCCCTTCCGGGGGCGATCGTGCGGCAGGCAGGACCACGCGTGGAGTGACACCCAGTCCGTGGACGCGATGAGGCGTGCGCCGTGAGGCGTACGCCGTGGGACCTCGCGGCCACGCTGTGACCGGACAGCAGGGGACAGCGGCCCGGTTGCGACTGCGGAGAAAGGGGTGGTCGGCCTCGGGGACGCCCTGGGCCGACCGCCCCCGATCCCGCCTTTCAGAGGCGGTACGGCGGCGCTACGGGGGGTGGCGTTGCGCCACCCGGCGCACGTCGCGCCCTGCGCTACCTCCGTGCTACCGCTGACCGTCCTTGCGGAGCGTGACGAAAAACGAGTGGCCCAAAGTATGTCGAACTGGTTGCGCCAAGTGGGCCATATCCCCCACGATGCTGGTGAGGGGGTGGACCGGACGCACCTGGGACCGTCGGCAGACTGCTGGCCCCAAGGGCGTGGAGTGGCCGATTACCAGCCGTGGTACGTGACGTTGAGTAGTCGACTCGACTCTCGCGAAACGCGGCAGGCGCACGCGAAACGCGCGCGCCCCCGAGGTCACGCGACCGCACCGGTCCCCCGCCAGAACTGGCCAAATGACCAACTGACCAAATGACCAACCGACCGACGGCGCCCTCCCCCGGCGTCGTTGCCACAGCACCGGCGCAGCCCTGGCGCCGCGTGCTGCAGCAAGGGGCCCCGTCTTCCCCCGCGGGGCCCCTTGCCTTTCCGCCCGTCGCCCGGTGACCTTCGGCTCAGGCGGAGATGACCGCCTCGTCGTCCGGCGGCAGGTCCGCGCGCAGCGGGATCGGCAGCTGGTTGAAGGCGTAGTAGAGGGCCATCGCCCCGTGCAGCACCATCGTCACCAGCGGCGAGACGAACGACAGACCCAACAGGATCGGGTAGACGACGGTCCCGGCCGCGAAGCGGCGGCGGGTGGCGCGGGCCGCGGCGATGTCGACCCGGGAGTCGAAGAGGTGGCCGGTCCGGGTGAGCCACCACCAGAGCGACTGGAACGTCACCGCGTGGGCGACCATGAAGCCGCTGAAGACGGCGACCGCCACCGTGCTCGCGCCCGGTGTGTTGAGCCAGTCGGAGACCAGCGCGGTCGGGAACGGCAGCGCCGCCACCACGAGCAGCAACAGCAGGTTGATCACCAGCAGGCCGCGGTCGACCCGGGCCACGTAGCCGAAGACGGTGTGGTGGTTGAGCCACATGATCCCGATGACCAGGAAGCTCACCACATAGGCGTCGTAGGCGGGCCAGAGGTGCCCCAACTGCGACCACGCCGCACCGCTGCTGGTGACGCGCGCCGGGTTGTTCACCGCCAACTGCAGTACCAGCAGCGTGATCGCGATCGCGAAGACCCCGTCGCTGAATGCCTCGACCCGCCCCGACTCGCTGCGTCCCGCACTGTCCACGCGGTGCAACCTACCGGAGCGGGTCGCGGTGGACGGCCCGTTCGCAGCGACGCCTGCCGACGCCTGCCGACGTCCGCCGACGTCCGCTGAGCTACTCCGCCTTGCGCGGCGGGACCTGAGGCACCGCCAGCAGCGGGAGCCGCAGCGCGCCGAACGCGGACTCCGGGACGGCGGGGCGCTGCGGGGCGACCGGCTCGACGCGGCGGTAGGCCTCGTCCTGGGCCGGACGCGGGTCCGCGTCGCCCTTGTTGGGCCAGAGCGCCATGGCCCGCTCGGTCTGCGCGGTGATCGTCAGGGAGGGGTTGACGCCCAGGTTGGCCGAGACGGTCGAGCCGTCCGCGACGGTGATGCCCGGGTAGCCGTAGAGGCGCTGGTACGGGTCGACGACGCCGTGCTCGGGCGAGTCGCCGATCACGCAGCCGCCCAGGAAGTGCGCGGTGAGCGTCCGGCCCATCAGGTCGCCGACGTTGGTGCCCGGGAAGCCGCCGATCTCGCTCGCGATCGCGCCCGCGGCCTGCTCGGCGGCCGGGATGAACTTCGGGTTGGGCGCGCCGTGGCCCTGTCCGGAGCTCAACTGGCCCTTGAGCGGCCCGCTCTTGCGGCGGGTGACGTTGATCGAGTTGTCCAGCGACTGCATGACCAGCCCGATGATGGTCCGCTCCGACCAGCGGCGCTTGTTCATCGCCCGCACGACCAGGTCCGGCCGCTTGAGCGAGAGGCCGACCGCGCGCAGCAGCCGCGGTGCCCGCCCCTCGCCCGGAACCTGAATGGTCGTCATCAGGCTCATCGCGTTGGAGCCCTTGCCGTAGCGGACCGGCTCGATGTGGGTGTGCTCGTCGGGGTGCACCGAGGAGGTGATCGCGACGCCCTTGGTGAAGTCGACGCGCTTGCCGTAGCGCTTGTCGGTGGTCATCGCGCCCACCAGCGCCTCGGAGTTGGTGCGGGTCAGCCGGCCGAGGCTGGCCGAGATCTGCGGCAGCACGCCCTCGTCGCGCAGTCGGTGCAGCAGCTTCTGGGTGCCGTAGGTGCCCGCCGAGACGACGACCTTCTGCGCCCGGATGCTGCGGAACCCGTTCCTGGCCGGGTTCTTGGACCGCGAGTCGGTGCGGCGCGTGTCGACGGCGTAGCCCTCGCCGTCGACCCGGATCGCGGTGACCGTGGTCATCGGGATGATCTCCGCGCCGTTCTTCTCGGCGAGGTAGAGGTAGTTCTCGGTGAGCGTGTTCTTGGCGCCGTGACGGCAGCCGGTCATGCACTCGCCGCACTCGGTGCACGCCTTGCGGCGCGGTCCGGCGCCGCCGAAGTACGGGTCCTCGACCGAGTCGCCCGGCTGCACCTTGGCGCCCGCGCCGCCGCAGTCCTGGCCGTCGCCGAAGAAGACGCCGACCGGGGCCATGTGGAAGGTGTCGCCGTAGCCGAGCTTCTCGGCGGCGTCGCGCAGGTGCACGTCGGACGGCGTGACGGTGGGGTTCTTGCGGACGCCCAGCATCCGCTGCGCCTGGTCGTAGTAGGGCGCGAGCTCGTCCGACCAGTCGGTGATGTCCTTCCACTGCGGGTCCTGGAAGAACGGCTTCGGCGGAACGTAGAGCGTGTTGGCGTAGTTGAGCGAACCGCCGCCGACGCCCGAGCCACCCAGCACCATCACGTCGTCCAGGACGTGGAAGCGCTGGATGCCGTAGAGGCCGAGGGCGGGCGCCCAGATGTAGTTCTTGGTGTCCCAGGAGGTCTTCGGCAGCGTCTCGGGGGTGAACCGGCGACCGGCCTCCAGCACGGCGACCTTGTAGCCCTTCTCGGTCAGCCGCAGCGCGGAGACCGATCCGCCGAACCCGGAGCCGACGATCACGACGTCGTAGTCGTAGCCCTGGTCCGCGACCGGCTGCTCCGGCGCTCCGTCCGCCTGCACCTCGGAACTCATCTGACGCGCCCTGCCTTCCGCCGACTCCGCCGACTCCGCTGACTCCGCTGACTGTTCGTTCGTTCTGTCTGCCGTGCTGCGAGCTGAACCCTCGAAAGGGCGTCAGGTCACTTGAACCGCAAGGCCTTGAGCGTGCCGAGGGCCTTGCCCATGAGCTTGGCGTAGCCCTCGTCGTCCATCCCGAAGGACGGCGTCATCTGGATCAGGCGCTGCACCGCGACGGTCTGCACCTCGGTGTACTTCCAGATGCCCTCCGCGCCGTGGCGGCGGCCGATGCCGGAGTCGCCCATGCCGCCCATCGGCGCGGCGACGCTCGCGTACGCGGGCGCGTAGCCCTCGTTGACGTTGACCGTGCCGGTGTGCAACCGGGCCGCGACCGAGCGGGCGCGACGCAGATCCTTGCTCCACACGCTGGAGTTGAGGCCGTAGGCGGTGCCGTTGGCCCGGTTGATCGCCTCGTCCTCGTCGTCGAACCGGTAGATCGAGACAACCGGCCCGAAGGTCTCCTCGCCGCAGACCGCGCTCTCGTCGGTGACGCCGTCGAGGATGGTCGGCTCGTAGAAGAGCGGGCCGATGTCCGGTCGCGGCTTGCCGCCGGCCAGCACGGTGACGCCGTTCTTGACCGCGTCCTCGATGTGGCGGGTGACCGTGTCGAGCTGGCGCTGCGAGACCAGCGAGCCCATGTCGGCGCCCCAGGAGAGGCTGTTGCCGAGCTTGAGCGCCTTGGTCCGGGCGACGAACTTCTCAAGGAACGCGTCGGCGATCGACGAGGCGACGTACATCCGCTCGATGGAGATGCACAGCTGCCCGGCGGAGGAGAAGCAGGCGCGGACCGCGCCCTCGGCGGCCTTGTCCAGGTCGGCGTCGGCAAGGACCAGCATCGCGTTCTTGCCGCCCAGCTCCATCGACGCGCCGATCAGGCGGGCGGCGGCGCGGGTCGCGACGTCGCGGCCGGTGCGGGTGGAGCCGGTGAAGGAGACGTAGTCGGCGTGGGCGACCACCTCGGGGCCGACGACGGGGCCGTCGCCGATGACGATCTGCCAGAGCTCGCCCGGCAGTCCGGCCTCGATCATCAGCTCGCGGGCGCGCAGCGCGGTGAGCGCGGTCTGCGTGTCGGGCTTGGTGACGACCGCGTTGCCCGCGACGAACGCGGGGACGGCGTCGCCGGTGAACAGCGCCAGCGGGTAGTTCCACGGCGAGATCTGCCCGATGACGCCCTTGGGCTGCCGCAGCTCCAGCACCTGCGTGAGTACGGGGAAGACCCCGCCACGACGGCGCGGCTTGAGGTACTTGGCGCCGGCCCGTCCGTAGTGGCGCGCCTCGATCGCGGAGGCGAGCACCTCCTCGAAGGCGTGGGCGCGGGTCTTGCCGGTCTCCACCTGGATCAGGTCGAGCAGCTCGTCCTTGTGCTTCAGCACCAGGTCGTGGAAGCGCAGCAGGACCGCGGCGCGCTCGCGGACCGGCTTCTGGACCCAGTCCTTCTGCGCGGCGCGGGCCCGGACGAACGCCGAGGCCACGTCGGCGGGCGAGGACTCGGGGATCTCGGCGAGGACGTCGCCCGTGAACGGGCAGCGCGAGGTGGCGATGGTCGGCTCGGACCCGGTCACGACCGCGCCGACCAGCCGCTTGACCAGCTCCTCCGGCACCGCGTCGGCGACGCTCCGCGCGCCGGGAGTGGCCACCGGGTTGCCTGCGACGGCAGTGCTGCTGTCGGTGCTGATGTCAGTCATGCCGGAAGCGTAGGCGTTTTCCTCCGGTTGCGATACCCATCAGTAACAGAAATATGTCTGCCACCGAGCAATCTTTCGAAGGTCCGCACACGGGCCGTTCGCACACGAGGCGAGCCTTCACGGGCCTTGGCGGGCCCACCGCGTCGCACGCCGGTGAGTTAGCATGCCCGCGACCAACGAGAGGGGCGGGGCGATGTCGCTCTTTCAGCCGCGCGATCGCGACGACGAGCCGACACCCGACTACGGCGGGTACGACAACGGGTACGGCGGTGGCCGTGAGGGCGGCTACCCGCCCGCAGGCGGCGGTTTCCGGCCCGGGGGCTTCCAATCCGGGGGCTTCCAGTCCGGCGGTTACCAGCCCGGCGGTTTCCAGCCCGGGGGCTTCGAGCCGGGCGGCTTCGGCGGCGGAGCGCAGCCGGACTGGCAGGCGATGGCCGAGGCCAACGAGACCCAGCAGAAGCGCAGGCGCCGCCTCGCGGTGATCGGCGGCGTGCTGGGGATCGCCGTGGTCGGCGGCGTCGTGGCGGCCGTGGCCACGGTCGGCGGCCCCACCTCGGCGAACGCGAGCGGAGCGAACGGGGCCGCGAGCGCCGGCGCGAGCGGCGCGGCATCGGTGTCGGCCACCGCGTCGACCGGTGCGTCGATGTCCGCCCGGCCCTCGGCCTCCGCGTCCGCCAAGCCGACCGTCACGGCCCAGCCTCCCGCCTGGCCGCCGCTGAACGCGGGCGCGGTGCTCTACGCGCAGAAGCTCGCCGTCGGCAAGCAGGTCTACGTCAGGAAACTGACGGACGAGAAGAGCCCGTGCTGGGAGGCCAGCACCGGACACCTCGGCAACGCGCTCGCGCCCAACCGCTGCAGCCAGATGCTCCGCGCCACCTGGGTCGGGGGCAACCAGGCCGTCAGCGTCGGCGTGGCCGTCTTCCCGGACGCGGCGGCGGCGCAGGCCGCCAACGCGGCCTACGTCGGCCACATAGAGCCGCTGCGCGGGCCCGGCATACCGAACTTCTGCCAGGACAAGACCCCCTGCGCCCTGGCCCACGGCGTGGTCGGGCACTTCACCTACTACGTCATCGCCGGTCCGTCCGGCAGCGCCCCGGGCGTGCACAACCCGGCGTCGGTCGCGGCGGCGCAGCGGATGGCCGCCTTCGCGGTGACCGCCCTCACCCGCCAGCGCTGACAGCCGAGTTCAACCAGTTCGACGACTTCACCGAGTTCGACGAGTTCACCGCGTTCGACGCGATCAGGACTGCACCAGCTCCGCGACCGCCGTGCCCACCGCGCGGTGGAAGGTGGGATAGGCCCAGATCGTCGCCGCCAGCTCGCTCAGCGGGATGCGCGCGGAGACGGCGAGCGAGAGCAACCCGAGGAGCTCGCCGCCGGACGGGCCGGCGGAGGTCGCCCCGACGAGGGTGTCGCCCGACGCCACGAGCTTGATGAAGCCCGCGTTGCCGTTCGCGCCGTGGATGTAGCCGCGGCTGGAGGCGGCCAGCTCGGTGACGGCGGCGCGGACCGGAAGGCCCTGGGCGCGGGCGTCGGCCTCGGTCAGGCCGACCGCGCCGATCTCGGGATCGGTGAAGGTCACGCGCGGGACCGCGTGGTAGCGGGCGGGCGCGCCGCCCTGGCCGAGGATGGCGCGGACGGTGATGTCTGCCTGGTACATCGACATGTGCGTGAACGCGCCCTTGCCGGTGATGTCGCCGATCGCCCAGACCCCGACCGGCCAGCCCTCGACCGGCCATACTCCCGGCGTCCCCACCACGCGGCAGCGTTCGTCGATGGGCACCACCCGCGCGTCCGACGGGATGCCGAGCACGCCCGCGCCGATCCTGTCCATCGGCACCCGGCGGCCGGTCGCGACCAACAGCCGTTCGCCGCTGAGGCGTTCACCGCGGCGGCAGATCAACTGGAACCGCCCGTCGCGGTACTCGACCGAGGCCAGCTCGGTCCCGGTGTGCACGGCGACGCCGTCGCCGGTCAGCACCCGGGTGACCAGGTCGGAGGACTCCGGCTCCTCCCGGCCCAGCAGGCGCGGGCCGACTTCGACGACGGTGACCGCGCAGCCCAGGCGTTGCAGCGCCTGGCCGAGCTCCAGCCCGATCGCGCCGCCGCCCAGCACCAGCAGCGACTCCGGCAGTTCCTCGGTCTCGATCAGCTCGCGGTTGGTCCAGTACGGGGTGCCCGCGAGGCCGGGGACGGGCGGCGTGGACGGCTCCGATCCTGTTGCCAGCACCACGGCCTGACGGGGCATCAGCACGGTCTCCCGGCCGTCGGTGCCGAGCACGGTGACCTCGCCGGGTCCGGTCAGCCGCGCCGTGCCGCGCAGAAAGCGACCACCGCGACCGGTGAAGCGGTCCACCGCGGCCTTGTCGTCCCAGTTGTGGGTGGCTTCCCTGACCCGCCGCGCGACCGGGTGGAAGTCCGGGTGAACCCGGACGATGCCCGCCATCCCGGGGATCCGCCACGCCTCACCGACCAGGTCCGCCGAGCGGACCATGATCTTGGAGGGGATGCAGCCGTAGTAGGGGCACTCGCCGCCCACCAGCCGTTCGTCGACGCCGACCACGTCCAGCCCGGCGTCCGCCAGCCGTCCGGCGACGTCCTCACCTCCGGGGCCCATTCCGATGACGACCACGTCCGGTGTCTCACGCGCCGAAGCGGGCATGACGTGCCTCCCGAAAGGTGAACTTCAGGGAACGGCTGGGTTCACACCACGGTGTTCACACCACGGTACCGTCCTACTGGGCCCCGAGCGCGGTGAACGTCGCCATGACCTCTTCGAACCGGTTGTAGCCGTTGTCCCAGTCCGTCTGCGGGTAGGAGACGAGGAAGTCGTACTCGGTCCCGTCCGCCGCCTTCCAGAACTGCTCCAGCTCCTCGCGGTGCTCGCCCGTCTTGGCGTCGGTGTAGTAGAACGCCAACTGCGCCCCCGGTCGGCCCTGGTAGGTGTTCTGCCCGAGGCTGATCTCCTGGAACGTCTTGTCGTGGGTCTTCACCTGGTCCCGGATGTTCTCCGCCTGCTGGAACGGCGTGAGCGGGTTCGCGACCGTGACGCCGAAGCGGATCAGGTGCTCACCCTGGTCCGGGGTGTAGTCGATCCGGCCCGGGCCGCCGCTCGCGTCCTTGGACCAGGGCTGCTTCGGGTCGTCGGGCATGCCGAAGGAGAAGTGGCCCTGCGGGTCGGTGGTGTCGGTGGTCAGGACGTACCCGGGCCCGACCACCGGCGAGGGGGACGCCGACGGCGAGGCGGGCGACGTGGCGGTCCCGTCGCCGGTCCCCGACCCGCTGGTGTGGTGGCGCAGCAGGTACGTGACGCCCGCGCCCGCGCCGCCCGCGACGATCGCCGCGACCAGCAGCCAGGCCCAGGCACGGCCGCGTCGCGCCTTCCGGCGCACGACGGCGGTCGGGTCGCCGGAACCGGTTCCCGGCTTCGGGGACGTCGTCGGCGTCCCCAGCGGGTTCCCCTGGGCCGGGACGCGGGCCGTCGGGCCGGTCGGCCCGCTGATCCGGCCCTTCCCGCCGCCCTTCCCGCCACCGGTGGTGCCGCCCGGGCCCGTCACCACGGCCGTGGGCTCGCCCACGGCCGGGCTGACGACGGTGCCGAGCGCGGTCGGCGCGTGACCGTCCTCGTACGGGCCGTCGTGCAGCCCGTCGAACGTGCCCCCGAAGCTGCCGTCGTTCTCGGCCGGTTCCAGCCGGTCGACGGCCGGAACGGACTGGGTCGGGGTGCGCAGCGGGCTCGGGCCCAGGGTGATGTTCGTGGTGTGGCCGGCTGCCACGCTCTCCAGCATCCGCAGCACGTCGGACGCGGGCGGGCGGTCCTGCGGCTCCTTGGCCATCAGCGCGCGCAGCACCGGCGCCAGCGCCCCGGCGTTGCGCGGCTCCGGCAGCGGGTCGGTGACGACCGCGGCCAGCGTCGTCAGCGGCGACTCCCGGCGGAACGGCGACTCGCCCTCGACGGCGGCGTAAAGCGTCGCGCCGAGCGCCCACAGGTCCGACTCGGGCCCTGGACGACCGCCGTGGACGCGCTCGGGGGCCAGGTAGTCGGGCGAGCCGACCAGGTCGCCGGTGCGGGTCAGCGCGGAGTCGCCGACGAAGGTCGCGATGCCGAAGTCGGTCAGCACCACGCGACCGGTGGCGCGCTCCAGCAGCACGTTGGCGGGCTTCACGTCGCGGTGGATCACGCCGAGCTGGTGGCCTCGGTCCAGCGCGGACAGCACCTGCGCGCCGATCCTGGCGGCCTCGCGCGGGTCGACCACGCCCTCCTGCTCGACCAGCTCGGACAGCGACCGGCCGTCGATCAGCTCCATCACGATCCACGGCTTGCCGTCCTGCTCCAGGACGTCGTGGATGGTGATCACGCCGGGGTGCTTGATCCGCGCGGCGGCGCGGGCCTCCTGCTTCATCCGCGACTGGACGATCTGGAGGTCCTCCTCGGCGAGGTGGCCGACGGAGAGCTCCTTGACCGCGACCTCGCGGTCCAGCATCTGGTCGGTGGCACGCCACACGGTGCCCATGCCGCCGCGTCCGAGGCGCGCGCCGAGCAGGTATCTGCCCGCCAACACGCGGTCGGTCTCCGTGCCCACCGTGAGCCCCCTCATCCCGCTTGTCCTGCCGTACACCCGGTGCCCGCGGCAGGAACCGCGGTACGGCGCACCTTATCCCGTGCCCGGACCCTCCGGCGGCCCCAGGCGATGCCTTGAGACCGGGATGTGACGCTCCCGCACACCCCACGTAGCGCGGCTGTCACCGAGGATTCGGGACAAGATCCCTCGCGCTGTCCCGAAGGCGTCCCCGTATCCCCCGAATCGGCCGCCGGACAACCTCGTCCGACCCGCCCGCGCGCCTCAGTAGACCTCAGCGGCGCATCAACGCGCCAGCATCGAGACGAGCACCAGTGCGAGCAGGGTCACCAGGATAATCCCACCGACCAGCAGCGGCCCCAGCAGCACCGTCCCCCGCCGGGGAGCCGCGTGGTGGTGCCTCTCGGCGACCTCCGCCGGGGGGCGCTGGACCGGCAGCCGGGCCGCTGTGCCCGCTCGACTTGAGGGCGGCAGCTCCAGCCTGAACTCCGTTGCGCCGGTCAGCGGTTCGGGCGCGCGCTGGAGCAGCCTGCGCAGGGCCACGCGGACCGCGCCCAGCCCCGGTCGCCGGTTCGGGTCGGCGTCGAGCAGCCGCACGACCAGCGGCCAGACCGGACCGGCCGAGCGCGGATCCGGCAGGACTCCCGCCCGCACCGCGTAGAAGAGCTGCTCCGCGTCCCCTTCGGGGAACGGCGCCATCCCGGTGCAGGCCCGGTAGAGCAGCACGCCCAGCGCCCACACGTCCGCCGCCGGGCCGACCGGGACGCCCGTCCCGTCCACGACGCCGAGCTGCTCGGGCGCCCAACGCTCGGCCACCGGGCCGACGACGACCGAGCGCGCGTCCCTGGCCCGCACCCGGGCCGGGCTCCACAGCGCCGTCGGCACGCCCGCGCCCGCCTGCGCGGCCCCGGGACCGCCGCAGAGCGCCTCCTGCGCGGCGGAGACCGCCAGCCCGCCCAGCAGCGCGGTGCCGTCCTCGCAGACGGTCACCGAGAGTGCTGTGACGTTTCCGTGCACGATCCCGGCCCGGTGCACGGCCTCCAGCCCGGTCGCGACGTCGTGGACCAGCTCCGCCGCCCGGTAGGGGGTGAGCGGGCCGGCCTCCAGCAGCTGCGCCAGCGTCACGCCGGCGACGCTCTCGCCGACCGTCCAGAGGTAGCCGCTCTCGGCGAAGGCCTGGAAGACCTGGTTCAGCCGTGGATGGTCGCCCACCGCCTGCGCCACGGCGTTCGCCTGCGTGAGCGCGAGCGTGGCGACGTCGTTCTCGTCCACGTCGCCGCCCGGCCGCTCGCCTTCCGGCTCCGTCAACTGGTCGAACGGGCGCACCAGTTCGGGCAGCGGCACGGCTTCGAGCAGGACCGGTGCGCCACTGCGCAGGTCCATCGCCTCGACCGCGGCGCCTCGGCGACGCTCGGTGAGCTGGTAGCGCTCGGCGAGCAACCGCCCGGTGGACGCCCTGGCCATCGGTTCAGCCCCCCGGCTGGAAAGTGTCGAAGAAACGGGCCAGCAGCTGCCCGCTGCGGCCGTCGGTCCAGCTCGCCAACGGAGCGGTCCAGTAGAGGGCGTAGGCGTGGTGCGCGTCCACGACGAAGCCGCGGTTCAGGGACTGACGCACCGTCGACCCGGACTGGTAGCTCCACTCCCAGTCCGCGGCGTCCCAACCCCGGTAGCTGACCTGGTCCAGCCGGATCAGGTGATAGTCCGTCAGCTGGGCGGCCACGCCCGGCTCTTCCTTCTGCCACGCCGCCAACGCGCCGTCGGACTGCGGATGCGCGCTGAAGTCGACCTGCAGCGTCCCGGCCGGACCGCTGTACTTGACCGACGACGCGCTCTCGCTCACCAGCCGCCAGCCGTCGGGGATCTGCAGGTGCGAGCCGCCCGGCCCGGCCACCTGGTGGTAGTCGGCAGCCGTCGGACGCGCCGTGCCGGTGCTGGTGCCGTCGCCGGTCCCGGAGCCGCCGGCCGTCGGCGTCTGCGTGGCACTGCCCGAACGTCCCGGCGTCGCAGCGCCGGTGGCACCGGACCCGGAACCACTGCCGCTCCCACCGGAGTTGTCACGCATGCTGGCGACGGCGGCGGTGATCAGCAGCACGGCCGCCAGCACGATCCCACCGATCAGCAGCGCCCGCTGCCGACCCCCCGCCCAGCCCGTGCTCCGTCGGGCCGCCGGTCCGCCGCCGTTACTACCGCCACCGCCCAACTGCATCGTCGCCGTCGCGGGCTCCCGCCCCGACGCCTCCGCCTGCGTCTGCGCGCCCGGTCCCGACCCGACGGACGGCTGCACCCGCGTCCGCTCCGGCTCCGGCACCACCTGCGTCGGCGCGTCCGGCCCGGCGGCGGCGAAGTTCGTCGCCCGGGCCCGGCGCTCGTACTCGCCGACCACCCCGCGCAGCATCGCCTGCGACGTCGACGCGTCCAGCCGCTGACGCGGGTCCTTGCTCAGCAACCCCCTGATGACCGGTTCCAGCAACTCGCCGTGCGGCATCGGCGGCACCGGGTCCGTCATCACCGCGGTCAGCGTGGACAGCGCCGACCCCTTGTCGTAGGGCGGAGTTCCCTCCACCATCGCGAAGATCGTCGCCCCGAGCGACCACATGTCCGCAGGCGGCCCCGGCGTCCCGCCCCGCGCCCGCTCCGGCGAGATGTACGACGGCGCGCCGACCAGCATCCCCGTCGAGGTGACCGACGGGTCGCCCTCGACGCGGGCGATGCCGAAGTCGGTCAGCACGACCCGACCGTCGTGGCCGATCAGCACGTTGGACGGCTTGACGTCCCGGTGCAGGATCCCGACCCGGTGCGCCTCCTTGAGCACACCCAGCAGCTCCAGCGCGACCTCCGCGGCACGCTGCGGCGGCAGCACGCCGTCGGTCTGGATCACCTCACTCAGCGACCGGGACTCGACCAGCTCCATCACGATCCACGGCCGACCGTCCTCCTCGACCACGTCGTAGACGGTGACCGCGCCGGTGTGCCGGATCCGGGCGATGGCCTTGGCCTCGGTCAACGTCCGCGAGACGAGCCGCCTGCGCTCCTCGTCGTCGACGTCGGAGGCGAAACGCAGCTCCTTGACCGCGACGTCCCGGCCGAGGAACTCGTCCTCGGCCCGCCACACGGTGCCCATCCCGCCCTGACCGAGTACGGCCGTCAACCGGTACCGCCCCGCGAGGACCCTGCCGGCCTGCGGGTCTTGCTCGCCGCTCATCCGTTTCCGTCCCCTCCGCGTGGTTCCTGTCGCACGCCATCATCCCGTGACGCGCACGGGCCTTTCACCCCGGGCTCGGAAGGGCAAAGCCCGGAGTTGCCGCTCGACGTCCTCACTTCAGCGGCACGATGTCCGGCGCGCCCAGCCGCGCCGCGTCCGCCGCCAGATCGTCGGGCTGCTCCTGGGACTCCCGCTCCGCCTCCACGCGGACCCGATAGTGCTCGATCTCCTTCTCGATCTGCGCCGCGTCCCAACCCAGTTCAGGGGCCATCAGCTCGGCCACCTCGGCCATCACCGCCGTCCCCCGGTCGAAGGTCTCGATCGAGATCCGGGTGCGACGCGCCAACACGTCGTCGAGGTGCCGGGCGCCCTCCGCCCGCGCCGCGTAGACGACCTCGGCGCGCAGGTAGTCGTCCGCGCCGCTCAGCGGCTCGCCGAGCCCCGGATCGGCGAGCACCAGCTCCAACAACTCCTCCGTCAGCGAGCCGTAGCGGTTGAGCAGATGCTCGACCCGTGCCACGTGCAGTCCGCTGCGCCGCGCCAGCTCGGCGCGCGCGTTCCACAGCGCACGGTACCCCTCCGCGCCCGCCAGCGGGACGGTGTCCGTGATGCACGGCGACACGCGTTGGTCCAGGCCGTGCACCACCTCGTTGACGGCGTCCTCGGCCATCACCCGGTACGTCGTGTACTTTCCTCCGGCCACCACGACCAGCCCCGGCGCCGCATGCTGCACCACGTGCTCACGGCTGAGCTTCGACGTCGCGTCCGACTCCCCGGCCAGCAGCGGCCGCAGGCCCGCGTAGACGCCCTCGACGTCCTCGCGCGTGAGCGGCATGGCCAGCACCGAGTTGACGTGCTCCAGCAGGTACTCGATGTCGGCGCTGCTGGCGGCGGGGTGGTCCTTGTCGAGGGTCCACTCGGTGTCGGTGGTGCCGACGATCCAGTGGCGGCCCCACGGGATGACGAAGAGCACGCTCTTCTCGGTGCGCAGGATCAGACCGGTCGCGGAGTGGATCCGGTCGCGCGGCACCACCAGGTGGATGCCCTTCGAGGCGCGGACGTGGAACTGGCCGCGCTCGCCGACCATCGCCTGGGTCTGGTCCGTCCACACGCCGGTCGCGTTGACGATCTGCCGGGCCCGGATCTCGAACTGCCCGCCCGTCTCCAGATCGTGGACCCGCGCGCCGACCACGCGCTCGCCCTCGCGCAGGAACCCGACCACCCGCGCCCGGTTCGCCGGAAGCGCGCCGTAGGACGCGGCGGTGCGCACCAGCATGGTCACCAGCCGCGCGTCGTCCACCTGCGCGTCGTAGTACTGCACCGCGCCGACCAGCGCGTCCTTGCGCAGCGCCGGTGCCTGGCGCAGCGCCTGTCGCCGCGTCAGGTGACGGTGCACCGGCAGCCCCCGGCCGTGGCCGCTGGACACCGACATCGCGTCGTAGAGCGCGACGCCCGAGCCGACGTACGGGCGCTCCCAGCCGCGCCCCTGCAGCGGGTAGAGGAACGGCACCGGCTTGACCAGGTGCGGCGCGAGGCGGTCCAGCAGCAGGCCGCGCTCCTGGAGCGCCTCCTTGACCAGGGCGAAGTCGAGCATCTCCAGGTACCGCAGGCCGCCGTGGATCAGCTTGCTGGAACGCGAGGACGTGCCGGACGCCCAGTCACGCGCCTCGACCAGCCCGGTGACCAGGCCGCGCGTCGCCGCGTCCAACGCGGTCCCGGCGCCGACGACGCCGCCGCCGACCACCAGCACGTCGAGCTCGCGCTCCCCCATCCGCGCGAGCGCCTCCGCGCGCTCCTCGGGACCCAGCTTGATGCTCCGCATGACGCCTCCGCTCATCGGCTCGCCTGATCCACAGTACGAAACCCACGGCGGGATCTGCTCGACGGCACGGAGTCAGTTGGCGGAACGCTCAGTGCGCCGGGACGTTGCAAACGTCAGGGGCGCGGGGCTCTGCTGATGTGCGGCTCCGCCGCGTGGGCGCGACAAGCCACCCCGTGCGGATGGCCCTGTCCGTTGAGGACCATCTGTCGTGGGTGGCTTGTCGCGCAGTTCCCCGCGCCCCTTGGGAAGTGCAACGTCCCCTCGTGCAAAAGGCCTACCGGGCGACGGTGACCTCGACGCGCTGGAACTCCTTGAGTTCCGAGTAGCCCGTGGTCGCCATCGCGCGGCGCAGCGCGCCGAAGAGGTTCATGGTGCCGTCCGGCGTGTGCGAGGGGCCGAGCAGGATCTCCTCGGTGGTGCCGACGGTGCCCAAGTTGACCCGCTTGCCGCGGGGAAGCTCCTCGTGGACCGCCTCGCTGCCCCAGTGGAAGCCCTTGCCCGGCGCGTCGTTCGCGCGCGCCAGCGCCGCGCCGATCATGACGGCGTCCGCGCCGCAGGCGATCGCCTTGGAGAGGTCGCCGGAGAAGCCCACGCCGCCGTCCGCGATGACGTGGACGTAGCGACCGCCGGACTCGTCCATGTAGTCGCGGCGCGCCGCCGCGACGTCCGCGACGGCCGTGGCCATCGGGACCTGGATGCCCAGCACCGCGCGGGTGGTGTGCGCCGCGCCGCCGCCGAAGCCGACGAGGACACCGGCCGCGCCGGTCCGCATCAGGTGCAGCGCGGCGGTGTAGGTCGCGCAGCCGCCGACGATGACCGGGACGTCGAGCTCGTAGATGAACTGCTTGAGGTTCAGCGGCTCGGCAGCGCTGGAGACGTGCTCGGCGGAGACCGTCGTGCCCCGGATGACGAAGATGTCGACGCCCGCGTCCACCACGACCTTGGAGAACTCGGCGGTCCGCTGCGGCGACAGCGCGGCGGCGGTGACGACGCCGGAGTCGCGGATCTCCTTGAGGCGCTGCGTGATCAGCTCGGCCTTGATCGGCTCGCGGTAGATCTCCTGGAGGCGACGGGTGGCCAGCGCCTCGTCCTTGACCTCGGTGATCTCCTGCAGCAGCGGGCGCGGGTCCTCGTAACGGGTCCACAGGCCCTCGAGGTTCAGCACGCCGAGGCCGCCGAGGCGACCGAAGGCGATGGCCTGCTCCGGCGAGACGACCGAGTCCATCGGGGCGGCCAGGAACGGCAGCTCGAAGCGGTAGGCGTCGATCTGCCACGCGATCGAGACCTCCTTGGGGTCCCGCGTGCGACGGCTCGGGACGACCGCGATGTCGTCGAAGGCGTACGCCCGCCGGCCCCGCTTGCCCCGCCCGATCTCGATCTCGGTCACCTGAACTGCTCCCTCGGTTGTGCTCAGCGACTGCCAGGGTCAGTATCTCGCACAACGGCGGAGGGGCCGCGCTCGGCGGCCCCTCCGTGAGACGAACAGATCGATGCGCGACTAGTTGGACGAGTAGTTCGGCGCCTCGACCGTCATCTGGATGTCGTGCGGGTGGCTCTCCTTCAGACCGGCGGAGGTGATCCGGACGAAGCGCGCGTCGCGCTTCATCGCGTCCACCGTCTCCGCGCCCACGTAGCCCATGGACTGACGCAGACCGCCGACCAGCTGGTAGATGACCGAGCCGACCGGGCCGCGGTAGGCGACCTGGCCCTCGATGCCCTCGGCGATCAGCTTCTCGTCGGAGGTGACGTCGCCCTGGAAGTAGCGGTCCTTGGAGTAGGACTTGGCCTGGCCACGCGACTGCATCGCGCCCAGCGAGCCCATGCCGCGGTAGGACTTGTACTGCTTGCCGTTGATGAAGAGCAGCTCGCCCGGCGACTCCTCGCAGCCGGCCAGCAGGCTGCCCAGCATGACGGTGTCGGCTCCGGCGGCCAGGGCCTTGCCGATGTCGCCGGAGTACTGCAGACCACCGTCACCGATCAGCGGCACGCCCGCGGCGTCGGCCGCGACGGCGGCCTCGTAGATCGCGGTGACCTGCGGGACGCCGACACCGGCGACCACGCGGGTGGTGCAGATGGAACCCGGGCCGATGCCGACCTTGATGCCGTCGCAACCGGCGTCGATCAGCGCCTGCGCGCCGTCACGGGTGGCGACGTTGCCGCCGATCACGTCGGCCTTGACGGACGACTTGATCTTCGCCATCCAGTTGAGGGCGTTGCGGTTGTGGCCGTGCGAGGTGTCCACGACGATGAAGTCCGCACCGGCCTCGGCCAGCGCGATGGCCCGGTCCAGCGCCTCGGCGGACGCGCCGACCGCGGCACCGACGATCAGACGGCCCTCGGAGTCCTTGGCGGCGCCCGGGTACTGCTCGGCCTTGACGAAGTCCTTGACCGTGATCAGGCCCTTGAGCTTGCCCTGCTCGTCGACGAGCGGCAGCTTCTCGATCTTGTGACGGCGCAGCAGCGCCATCGCGTCGACGCCGGAGATGCCCACCTGGCCGGTGATCAGCGGCATCGGCGTCATGACCTCGCGCACCTGACGGCTGCGGTCGGTCTCGAAGGCCATGTCACGGTTGGTGACGATGCCCAGCAGACGACCCTCGGGGTCGGTGACCGGGACACCGGAGATGCGGAACTTTGCGCAGAGCGCGTCCGCGTCCGCGAGGGTCGCCTCCGGAGAGACCGTGATCGGGTCGGTGACCATGCCGGACTCGGAGCGCTTGACCAGGTCGACCTGGTTCACCTGGTCCTCGACGGACAGGTTGCGGTGCAGCACGCCGACGCCGCCCTGACGGGCCATGGCGATGGCCATCCGCGCCTCGGTGACCTTGTCCATGGCGGCGGACAGCAGCGGGATGTTCACCCGCACATTGCGCGACACGCGCGAGGAAGTGTCCACGGCATTGGGCAGGACCTCGGAGGGGCCTGGCAGCAGCAGCACATCGTCGTAGGTGAGCCCGAGCATGCCGAACTTCTCGGGGACCCCAGCTGCGTTGTAAGACATGACACCCTTCCCGAAGTGGATCCGTGGATCTCCTGGACGGGAAGCTGGTGGCCGCACCCGCCCGACGCGACACGGCGCCTACGGGGGCCGCAGTGGTGGGCAGCTCGGCACCGTTGACTAATTCTACCGGGCCCCCAGAGACCCTCTTGTGCATCCGGAACAACTGAGGTAGCGGTCACATTCCCGCACCTTCGGATGATCATCCAGTTGCACTACCTCAGGGGCGCGGGGCTCTGCTGATGTGCGGCTCCGCCGCGTGGGCGCGAGAAACCACCCTGTGCGGATGGCCCTGCACGCTCCGTGCTCTACCTGCGTGGGTGGCTCGTCGCGCCTACGCGGCGGAGCCGCACATCTGCAGAGCCCCGCGCCCCTGAGGTGTTGCAACGTCCCTGTCTGCAGAAATTTCAGGTCAGGCCGACAGGCCTTCCGGCCCGCCCTCGCCCTCGGCGAGCGCGCGCAGGCGCGACAGCGCACGGTGTTGGGCCACCCGGACCGCCCCCGGCGACATGCCGAGCAGCTCGCCCGTCTCCTCCGCGCTGAACCCCGCGGCGATCCGCAGGATGACCAGCTCGCGCTGACGCTCCGGCAGCAGCGCCAGAAGCTCGCGCATCCACGCGGCATCGCTGCTCAGCAGCGCCCGCTCCTCCGGACCGAGCGCGTCGTCCGGCGTGTCGGGGAGTTCCTCCCCGAGCGGGACGCTCTGCGCGGGCCCGCCGCGCATCGCCGCGCGCTGCAGGTCGGCGATCTTGTGTGCCGCGATGCCGTAGACGAACGCCTCGAACGGGCGTCCCTCGTCGCGATAGCGGGGCAGCGCGCACAGGACGGCCAGGCAGACCTCCTGCGCCACATCGTCCACATGGTGTCTCGCGTTGCCCGGCAGTCTGACCAGCCGGGCGCGGCAGTACCGCAGCACCAGCGGGTGCACCTGCGCGAGCAGGGCGTCCACCGCTTCCGGATCCCCACCCACCGCGTGCACCACGAGCGACCCGATGGGCACGCCAGGCCCGCTCACGGGGCTCGCCTCGTCGTCACGCACTGGTCCATGGTGCCTGGTCATGGACGAAAACGTGACACCGCACCCAGACTTGTGCATCGGAACGTTATCCGCCACGTCCACGCCACCATCCCCGCCCGGCCCGACTTCGCGCTACACCCCCATGGTGCGCCCTCGGGTGGGAAGTGGGCCACGCCGCCTCCCACCCGGCAGCCAAACAGCTCCCGACGAGGGGATCAGCGGACGAGGCCCCAGCGGAAACCGAGCGCGACCGCGTGCGCGCGGTCGGACGCGCCGAGCTTCTTGAAGAGGCGGCGGGCGTGCGTCTTGACGGTGTCCTCGGAGAGGAAGAGCTCGCGCCCGATCTCGGCGTTGCTGCGGCCATGACTCATGCCCTCCAGCACCTGGATCTCACGAGCCGTCAGCGTCGGGGCCGCGCCCATCTCCGCGCAGCGGAGGCGACGGGGGGCCAGCCGCCAGGTCGGGTCGGCCAGCGCCTGGGTGACCGTGGCACGCAGTTCGGCGCGGGACGCGTCCTTGTGCAGGTACCCGCGGGCGCCGGCAGCGACCGCCAGGGCGACGCCGTCGAGGTCCTCGGCGACGGTGAGCATGATGATGCGGGCGCCCGGGTCCGCAGAGAGCAGCCGGCGGACGGTCTCCACACCGCCGAGGCCGGGCATGCGCACGTCCATCAGCACGAGATCGGAGCGGTCCGCGACCCAACGGCGGAGGACCTCCTCACCGTTGGTGGCCGTGGTGACCCGGTCGACACCGGGGACCGTGGCCACCGCGCGCCGGAGCGCCTCCCTGGCGAGCGGGGAATCGTCACAGACGAGAACGGATGTCATGACCCGCCTCCGCAGCTGATGAGCGTCACGCTGAGCCTCCTGGCTGGTACGAATCGTCACCGGCACGGCCTCCGGTGTACCGGCGTCTTCCCCGACGCCCGTGCCGTTTGCCGCCTCCGCACTCCCAACGACCGTCACCCAAATGAGTTACGGCCTGGCAGCAGCCTCCACCACTCTACGTGGTCGACCCGCTACGGATCATCCACCTCGCGGTGCGCACCGGCGCAAAATGCGCCGCTCGTACGACGCCCGCGCGCCTCGTCGGGCTTGCCGTTAGGCCCAACGAGTGCACCCGCATGCAGGACACGCACCCCCTTCCCTTCGTCCCGTTAGTCCGTTTTCATGGGATTTAATGGTTTTCGGCACGTTGTGCCACGCTGATGGCCTCTTGTCCGTTAGATCTGCATGAGTCATATTTCCATCAGTTCGTACTGAACCGCTAGCACCACGCAAGGGAATGACGACCATGGCCGACTACTCACGGCTTCCTGGCCCGAACGCAGACCTGTGGGACTGGCAGCTCTCCGCCGCGTGCCGCGGCGTGGACAGCTCACTCTTCTTCCACCCGGAGGGCGAGCGCGGCGCGGCGCGCAGCTCGCGCGAGCAGTCCGCGAAGGAGGTCTGCATGCGGTGCCCGGTCCGCGCGCAGTGCGGGGCACACGCGCTGGCAGTACGTGAGCCCTACGGGGTGTGGGGCGGACTGACGGAGGACGAACGCGAGGAGCTGCTCGGCCGGGCGCGCCGTCGCACGACCGATCCGCTGTCACTGTTGCCGGTCGACTGACTCCCGGTCGGCCATCGGCTCTGCCGTAACGTTTCTGCACGCTTCTGCACGGGCTCGGCGCCCCTTCGCGGGGCTCCGCGTGCGTGGACCTGAAGGGCCTGTCCTCACAGGCCCTTCAGCTTCTCCAGCATCGACGACACCGCGGGCACCCGCTCCAGGTCCGGCAGCGTCAGCGCAACGATCTCGCGGGCGACGCCCGAGCCGAGCGGCAGAACAGCCACGCCGTCCGCGCGTGTCGCGGCCAGCGCGAGGCGCGGCAGCACGGCCACGCCGACGCCGGCGGCGACCAGTCCCAGCACGGCCGGGTAGTCGTCGGTGGCGAAGTCGATCCGCGGGGTGAAGCCCGCGACCTCACAGAGGTCCACGAGGTGTCCGCGACACTGCGGACACCCGGCGATCCACGGCTCCTCCGCCAGCGCGGAGAGGTCCAGCTCGCCGCCGTCGCCCGCGCTCCCGTTCCCGCCGCCGCTTGCCGCGAGCGGATGGGTCGTCGGCAGCAGGGCGACCATCGGGTCGTCGCGCAGGTGGGTCACCGCGAGGTCGCTCCACTCCTCGGCGCTGTTGTCCGCCGGCGAGGAGGGGTAGCGGAACGCGAGCACGACCTCGCACTCGGCGGCCCGCAGCATGCCGATCGACGTCGGCGCCTCGGCCTCGGTCAGCGAGACCCGCACCCCGGGCGAGTCGGCGCGCAGCGCGGCGACGGCCGGGGGCACGAGCGTGGCGCTCGCGGTGGGGAACGACACCAGCCGCACGCGGCCGGCCCGGAGCCCGGCGATGTTGGCCAGCTCGTCCTCGGCGGCGGTCAGCCCGGCGAGGATGCCTGCGGCGTGCGTGGCGAGCACCTCGCCGGCTTCGCTCAGCGCGACGCCTCGTCCCACGCGGACGACGAGCGGGGTGCCGACGGACTTCTCCAGCGCCTTCATCTGCTGACTGATCGCGGGCTGCGTCAGCCCGAGCTCACGCGCGGCAGCGGAGAAGGAGCCCTGACGGGCGACGGCACGCAGGACGCGGAGATGACGGGCCTCAATCACGCGCTCAAGGATAGGCGCGCACCAAAGGCAGACGGGACGTTGCACCTCCAGGGGCACGGGGAACTGCGCGACAAGCCACCGGCATGCGGGTGGTCCTCAACGCGCAGGGCCATCCGCACAGGGTGGTTACTCGCGCAGTTCCCCGCGCCCCTGGGTCGTGCAACTTCCCCGGGTGCCCGAACTGAAAAGTGCAACGAAACGCCGGAGGCCCGGCACCCCCTTCGGGGTACCGGGCCTCAGAGCGACGGGAGCGTCAGTGCGCGTGGCCGTGGCCGCCGTGGGAGTGGCCGGCCGCGGCCGGCTCCTCCTCCTTCTTCTCGACGACCAGGGTCTCGGTCGTCAGCAGCAGGGAGGCGATGGACGCGGCGTTCTCCAGCGCGGAGCGGGTCACCTTGACCGGGTCGATGACGCCGGCCTTGACCAGGTCGCCGTACTCGCCGGTCGCGGCGTTGTAGCCCTCGCGGACGTCGCCCAGCTCGGAGACCTTGGTGGTGATGACGTAGCCCTCGAGGCCCGCGTTCTGGGAGATCCAGCGCAGCGGCTCGACCAGGGCGCGGCGGACGACCGCGACACCCACGGCCTCGTCGCCCGTCAGGCCCAGACCGCCGTCGAGCACCTTCTGCGCGTGGACCAGGGAGGCGCCGCCACCGGCGACGATGCCCTCCTCGACCGCGGCGCGGGTCGCCGAGATGGCATCCTCCAGACGGTGCTTCTTCTCCTTGAGCTCGACCTCGGTGGCCGCGCCGACCTTGATGACGCAGACGCCGCCGGCCAGCTTGGCCAGGCGCTCCTGCAGCTTCTCGCGGTCCCAGTCGGAGTCGGTGCCCTCGATCTCACCCTTGATCTGGGCGACCCGACCGGCGACCTCCTCGCTGGAGCCGGCGCCGTCGACGATGGTGGTCTCGTCCTTGGTGATGGTCACGCGACGGGCGCTGCCCAGCACGTCCAGACCGGCCTGGTCGAGCTTGAGGCCGACCTCCTCGGCGATGACGGTGGCGCCGGTCAGCGTGGCGATGTCGCCCAGCATGGCCTTGCGGCGGTCACCGAAGCCGGGGGCCTTGACGGCCACGGCGTTGAAGGTGCCACGGATCTTGTTGACGACGAGGGTGGAGAGCGCCTCGCCCTCGACGTCCTCGGCGATGATCAGGAGCGGCTTGGAGGCGCCGCCCTGCAGGATCTTCTCCAGCAGCGGGAGCAGGTCCTGGATCGAGGAGATCTTGCCCTGGTGGATCAGGATGTACGGGTCCTCGAGGACGGCCTCCATGCGCTCCTGGTCGGTGACCATGTACGGAGACAGGTAGCCCTTGTCGAACTGCATGCCCTCGGTGAACTCGAGCTCGAGACCGAAGGTGTTGGACTCCTCGACGGTGATGACACCGTCCTTGCCCACCTTGTCCATGGCCTCGGCGATGAGCTCGCCGACCTGGGCGTCCTGCGCCGAGAGCGCGGCGACGGCGGCGATGTCGTCCTTGCCCTCGATCTCGCGGGCGACGGAGAGCAGGTGCTCGGAGACGGCCTTGACGGCGGCGTCGATACCGCGCTTCAGGGCGGCCGGCCCGGCACCGGCGGCGACGTTGCGCAGACCCTCGTTGACGAGCGCCTGGGCCAGCACGGTGGCGGTGGTGGTGCCGTCACCAGCGATGTCGTTGGTCTTGGTAGCCACCTCCTTCACCAGCTGCGCGCCGAGGTTCTCGTACGGGTCCTCCAGCTCGACCTCGCGGGCGATGGTGACACCGTCGTTGGTGATGGTGGGGGCGCCGAACTTCTTGTCGATGACGACGTTGCGGCCCTTGGGGCCGATCGTCACCTTGACGGTGTCGGCCAGCTTGTTGACACCGCGCTCCAGCGAGCGGCGGGCGTCCTCGTCGAACTGCAGGATCTTGGCCATGCCTAGGGGTTCCCTCTCGAAACAACCGCGCCCCGGGCCCCGTGGTACGGGATCCCGGGGCGGGTCACGACTTAGCCGTCTTGACGGTCAGGTCAGGTAGGACTTACTTCTCGATGATCGCGAGCACGTCGCGGGCCGAGAGGACCAGGTACTCCTGGCCGTTGTACTTGACCTCGGTGCCGCCGTACTTGCTGTAGAGGACGACGTCGCCGACCTTGACGTCGAGCGGAAGACGCTGACCGTCCTCGAAGCGACCCGGGCCGACAGCCAGGACGACGCCCTCCTGGGGCTTCTCCTTGGCGGTGTCCGGGATGACCAGGCCAGAGGCCGTGGTCTGCTCGGCGTCGAGCGGCTGGACCACAATGCGGTCCTCGAGCGGCTTGATGGCAACCTTGGAGCTGGTGGTCGTCACGATCCGACCTCCCCCTTCGGAGATCTCACGGGGTACACATGTCTTGGGGCGTGAAGACATGGCATGCCCGTCGTCGCGGTGCCGGACGTACCGTCTCACGCTTAGCGCTCTCTGGTGGAGAGTGCCAACGACGACTGTAGGCGGCGGTTAGCACTCGGTCAACCAGAGTGCCAACGAGTCGCGAAGTTGCAGGTGCGCGGACGGGCCGGTCGCACTCTCCTCGCGCCCCTGGATGGCGGCTGGCTTCTCGCCTGGAGAATGTCCCCGTGGAGATCGATGCGTTCCGTGCCCTGTTCACCCCCGAGGGTCAAGCCCTGCTTGACGAGCTGCGGGACTACTCCCCCGGTGAGGAGCTCGCGCTCGCCACGCGCCTGCGGCGGACGTACGACGCGACGCTGGTGTCGACCGCGCTGAGCCAGGCGCGGCTCCGCACGCGCGCCGCGGCCAAGTTCGGGGCGGATGCGCAGCAGATGTACTTCACTCCGAACGGGGTCGAGCAATCCACCCGTTCGGGCGTGGCGGAGTGGCGCGCGCAGCGGTTCCGCGCGCTGGGGGTCGGCTCCGTCGCGGATCTGTGTTCCGGGATCGGCGGAGACGCGCTGGCCCTCGCACGGGCCGGGATCAGGGTGCTGGCGGTGGACCGGGATCCGCTGGCCTGCGCCGCCGCCGAGGCGAACGCCGAGGCGCTCGGGTTGGGCGAGCTGATCGAGACCCGCTGCGCCGACGTGACCGAGGTCGACACCAGCGGCTACGACGCGGTCTTCGTCGACCCCGCCAGGCGCTCCGCGGGCCGGGGCCGCATCTTCGACCCGGAGGCGTACTCGCCGCCGCTCAGCTGGGCGATCGAGGCGGCGCGCAAGGCTCCCGTCGCCGCACTGAAGGTCGCCCCCGGGATCCCGCACGAGGCCGTGCCCGAGGACGCCGAGGCCGAGTGGGTCTCCGACGGCGGGGACGTGAAGGAGGCCGCGCTCTGGTTCGGCTCGAAGCCGGAGCCGGGCAGTCCGCACCGGGCCACGCTGCTGCCGGCGGGTGCCAGCCTGACGGGCGGTCTGCTCCCGGACCCGGAGGCCGGGCCGGTGCGGCGCTACCTCTACGAGCCCGACGGCGCGGTCATCCGCGCGCACCTCGTCGCCGAGGTCGCGGCGCAGCTGAGCGGCGAACACGGCGACGGCGCGACCCTGATCGACCCGACCATCGCCTATCTGACGTCGGATCAGCTCACGGCGACCCCCTACGCGACCGCGTACGAGATCACCGACGCGCTGCCGTTCAACCTCAAGAAGCTGAAGGCGCTGGTCCGCGAGCGCGGCATCGGCACGCTGGTCGTCAAGAAGCGCGGCTCGGCGATCGAACCCGAGGAGCTGCGCCGGAAGGTGAAGCCCGAAGGGGCGAACTCGGCGGTCGTGGTGTTGACCAGGGCGGCCGGTGCGCCGGTCATGCTGATCGGGCAACCGGCCGCCACCGCCTGACCGTTACTCGGACAGCCGGTGCAACTCGTCGTGCGCGTCGGGGAACGACGCCGGGACGTGCGTCTCGGTGACCGGCAGCGACGAGTCGGCGGACAGGTCGAAGGCCGACGGCCTGCGGTCGCGCCGGACCATCTCCGCGCCCAGCGCGGCGACCATCGCACCGTTGTCGGTGCAGAGCTTGGGACGCGGGACGCGCAGCGTGATGCCCGCGCGCTCGCAGCGCTCCTGGGCCATGGCCCGCAGCCGGGAGTTGGCCGCGACGCCGCCGCCGATCATCAGGTGGTCGACGCCCTCGTCCTTGCAGGCGCGGACCGCCTTCCTGGTCAGCACGTCCGTCACCGCCTCCTGGAACGACGCGGCGACGTCCCGGATCGGGACCTCCTCGCCCGCCCGGCGCTTGGCCTCGACCCAGCGGGAGACGGCCGTCTTGAGGCCGGAGAAGGAGAAGTCGTACGCCGGGTCCTTGGCGCCGCTCAGGCCGCGCGGGAAGGCGATCGCCTTCGGGTCGCCCTCGCGCGCGTAGCGGTCGATCACCGGGCCGCCGGGGAAGCCCAGGTTGAGCAGGCGGGCGACCTTGTCGAAGGCCTCGCCCGCGGCGTCGTCGATGGTCGCGCCGAGCGAGCGGACCTCGCTGGTGATGTCCTCGGTGAACAGCAGTGACGAGTGCCCGCCGGAGACCAGCAGCGCCATCGTCGGCTCGGGCAGCCGCCCGTGCTCCAGCTGGTCCACGCAGATGTGGGACGCGAGGTGGTTGACGCCGTAGAGCGGCTTGTCGAGCGCGTACGCGTACGCCTTGGCCGCGCTGACGCCGACCAGCAGCGCACCGGCCAGGCCGGGGCCGGCGGTGACGGCGATGCCGTCCAGGTCGCTCGCCTTGATCCCGGCGGTGTCCAGCGCGCGCTGGACGGTGGGGACCATCGCCTCCAGGTGCGCGCGGCTGGCGATCTCCGGCACGACGCCGCCGAAGCGGCCGTGCTCGTCGACGCTGGACGCGACGGCGTCGGCGAGCAGCGTGGTGCCCCGGACGATGCCGACGCCGGTCTCGTCGCAGGAGGTCTCGATCCCGAGGACCAGCGGTTCGTCAGCGGCCATCGTCTGTTGTTCCTTCACTTCCCTGGACGTCTGCGCCTGCGTCCGCGTCCGTCATCTGACGACGCATCACCAGGGCGTCCACGCCGGACGGTTGGTAGTAGTTGCGGCGGATGCCGACCGGCGCGAAGCCGAAGCGCTCGTAGAGCCGCTGGGCCCGGTCGTTGTCGACCCGGACCTCGAGCAGCAGGTCGTGGCACTCGGCCTCGGCGGCCTGGTCGACCAGCCGTTGCAGCAGGCGGGCGCCGAGGCCGGTGCCCCACTGGTCCTGCGCCACCGCGATGGTCTGCACGTCGCCCTCGCCCGCGATCGCCATCAGCCCGGCGTAGCCGACGATCCGGCGCTCCGCGCCCTCGCCCTCGCCCTGCTCGGCGACGGTGTACCAGCGGGTCGCGCCCGGGTGCCGGGCGTCCGCGAGCTCGGACCAGAACATGCCGACCGACCAGGCGTCGTCGGGAAAGAGCTCCCGCTCCAGCACGAGCACGGCCTCGATGTCCCACCAGCGCATCTCGCGCAGCGTGGCAGGCGCCGACGCCGACGCCGAGAGGGTCCGCGCGGTATGGGCGGCGGTCATGCGGGGAGCACCGTCTTGTAGTTCTTGGGGACCTCCGCGTCCGGCCGCCGCAGGTAGAGCGCGGTGGTCGGCGGGAGCAGCGGCGTGCCCGAGGCGAGCGCGTCCGCGGCGAAGGCCGCGAGCGCGGCGGCGGACTGGTGCTCCGGCGCACCGGCCGGGACGTCGGTGAAGACGTCCGGGTAGAGCAGCGCGCCCGCGCCGACGGCGGGGAGCCCGGCCACCTTCTCGGCGATCTCCGCCGGACGGTCGACCGCCGGGCCCTCGACGCGGACGCCGTCGGCGTCGTAGCGGGCCCAGTAGACCTCCTTGCGGCGGGCGTCCGTGGCGGCGACGAACGGGCCGCTCACCACCCGGGCGTCGCGCGCCGCACGGGCCACGCCGTCCAGCGAGCAGACGCCGTGCACGGGGATGCCGAGCGCGTGCCCGAACGCGGCGGCCGTGGCCAGTCCGACGCGCAGGCCGGTGTACGGGCCCGGGCCGACGCCGACGACCACACCGCCCAGCGACTCCTTGGGCGTGCCCGCCTCACGCAGCACCGCGTCGATGGTGGGGAGCAGGAGCTCACCGTGACGGCGGGCGTCGACCTGGTCGGCGGCCGCCCGTACGGTTCGGGTGTCGGTGTCGTACACGGCGGCGGTGACGGCGGGCGTGGCGGTGTCGAACGCAAGCAGAAGCACGCACCCAGGTTAGTCGGTGGCCCGCTTGTGCTCGCCGCGGCCGGGAGGATGAGAGGCTTGGACCCGGCCGTGGCCGTCGCGCAGTCGTGCGCGCGCCGCGTCCGCAGAAACGGTCGGCCACTCGGTCGGTCCAAGGAGTGGGAGGAGAGACCGTGGCGAAACTCGGTTCGGGCTCGGTGGTCACCGCGCTGACCGCGGGAGCCCTCGCCGTCGTCACCCTGCTCGCCGTGCAGGCCAAGAACTCCGCGTCCGCGACGGTCGCCGCGCCGCCCGGCAAGGTCCCGGCGGCCTCGGCATCCGCGGGCAAGGGTGTGACGCCGGCCAAGCCGCCCGCGGTCCCGGCGAACTCGGGGGAGGGTCGGCGCGTGGTGTACTCGCCCGGCCAGAAGCGCGTCTGGCTGGTCGACCCGACGGACGCGAGCGCGGACCGCACCTTCACCGTGATGCCGGGCAACGTCGACCCGTCGCCGGGCAGCTACGTGGTGTTCCGGATCGTGCCGGGCCCGTACACCGGCTCGGACGGCAAGCTGATCAAGAACGCGGTCCTGTTCGCCAGCCACGACGGCGCGATCATCGGCTTCAGCTCCGCCGTCGACGGCAGCACTCCCCCGCCGGACCCGTCCAAGCACCTCGGCGGCATCCGCGAGTCGGTCGCCGACGGCCAGGCGCTGTACGACTTCGCGCCGTACAACACCAAGGTCGTGGTCGTCGCCTGACCTGCGAAGACCCTGCGAAGACCTGCGAGAAACGCCTGTGGCCCCGCACCGGAGTGCGGGGCCACAGGCGTTCAGTGGTTCAGCGGTTCAGCGCGTCAGCGGCGGATGCCGAAGGACTCGATGTACCAGTAGGTCGGCGAACCGAGGCCGGTGACGTCGTCGTAGCCCTTCGTCGCGTGCAGCGACGCGTCGGTGCCGAGCGTGCGGGCGGAGGTGCTGGTGCCACCCGACGCGTCCACGCTGTTGTTGAAGTTGACGCGGGCGACCGCCAGCTGGACGTTCGGGCCGAACGGGTGGTCGGTCACGTCGTGCAGCAGCGCCTTGCGGGCGTAGATCGCCGGGTCGGCGAAGCCGAGCGCGAAGCCCTGCTTCTCCTGCGCCAGCGCCTCGATCGCCGTGAAGACCGGCGAGGCGAGGCTGGTGCCGCCGATGCGGTACTCGCTGTACTTGACCGTCCCGTTCGGGAAGGCCTGGGTCTGGCCCATCAGGAAGCCGGTCTGCGGGTCGGCGACCGCGGCGACGTCGGGAACGACGCGCATCGGGCCGTTCTTGCTCGCCGACAGCGACGACGGGACGACGCCGGCCTGGTACCACGGCTGCGCGGTACGGGCGCTCACGCCACCGCCCGAGCCGCTCTGGTAGTTTCCCGGGAACCCGGTCCAGCTCTTGCCGTTCGCGGCCAGCGGCGCGACGTCCGTGCCCCAGCCGGTCTCGAACTCGTAGTTGCCCTTCTTGCCGATGGCCAGCGAGGTACCGCCGACCGCCGTCACCCACGGCAGGGCGGCGGGCATGTCGGCCTGCTTCGTACCGGAGTTGGCGACCTCGTCGCCGTTGTCGCCGGAGGAGAAGTCAAAGCTGATGCCCTCGACCGCGCCGCGCTCGAAGATGTTGTTGTAGACGGCGTCGTTCGACGGGTCGCTCGCGTTCTCCGGCTCACCCCACGAGTCGCTGACGAGGGACGCCAGGTGATTCGTGACGATGTTGTCGAGCGCGTCGATCAGGTCCGCGTCGTAGCAGGAGGCCGCGGCGACGTAGTGGATGTTCGCGGCCGGGGCGACCGCGTGGACCGCCTCGACGTCGAGCGTCTGCTCGCCGTACCAGCCGGACGCACCGCAGTCGTTGGCGGCGGTGTGGGTCCAGGTGGCCGGGTCGTACTCCTTGAACTGGCCCGCCTTGTAGGCCGCGTCACCGTTGAGGTGCGCGTAGGTGGACGCGTCCGACGCGATGGTCGGCGAGTCGTACGCGTCGACGATGGCGATGGTCTGACCCTTGCCGGTCAGGCCGGAGGCCGCGGCGCCGTAGGCGGAGCGCAGCTGGTGGCCGTTGTAGCCCTTGATGACGTACGGCACGGTACGGCCGTCCACCTTGGGCAGGGTCTTCGCCGGGTTCGAGCCGTAGTAGCTGGAGAACGGACCCGAGTTGACGTAGGCGGCCCCCGGGCCGGGCAGCGTGTCCGCGTGAGTCGCCTTCGACGGGGCGGTGCTCAGACCGGTGACGGTGAGCACGGCGTCCGCGACGTCGGCCGGGACGGTCAGCGCGCCGACCGGGGCGCGGTAGACGTGGCCGTCGGTGGCGAAGCTGTGCAGCTGCGAACCGAACGCGGTCTGCGCGGCGGCGGCGTCACCGGTGACGGTGAGGTACTGGTCGTTCTCGGCGGTCACCTTGAAGCCGGAGGCGGCCAGCCACTGCTTGACCGCGGCGACCTGCGCCTTGGTCGCGCCGTACTTGGCCTGGACGGCCTGCGGGCTCAGGTACTTGCCGTAGTTGGCGTCCTGAGGGTTCGACACCTGTGTGGCGTAGGCGGCGAGTCCGGCCTGGTCACCCGCGAGGTAGACGCGCGCGGTGACCGCGTTGTTCTGGGCCACCTGGCCCTTGTCCGCGGCGGCCGCGGTCCACGCCGGCTTCCCGCCGACGATCGCGTGCCGAGCGGGCGCGGCACTGGCCGGCGCCCCTGCGGCGACGGCGGCGGCAAGCATGGGCAGCGTCGCTGCCAAAGCTATGCCGGCACGCCGATGTGTTCCCCTGATGTGCTTCAAACGCCCTCCCCGGGCCGTAGCAGCGGCCCCAACGTTGCCCCTGCGATGTATGGCAAGGGGAATCGAACCGGGGAATGAACCATCGGTCAAGAGTGCGACACAACCGTGTTACCGAGTTCAGTGGTGACAAGGCGACATTTCACACGGGGAAATGCGTTTTTGACGATGCATAGAAATTTGTCATGCACGCAAGGGACGTTGCACTTCCCTCAGGGACGCGGGAAACTACGCGACAAGCCACCCACGCAGGTGGAAAACCGAACGAGCAGGGCCATCCACCCAGGTTGGTTGCTCGCGCAGTTCCTCGCGCCCCTAAGCGGTGCAACTACCTCAATCGTCGGAATGGGGAGCTTCGTCCTCTACCGCATTCTCGTCCGCCTTCGGGGGCTCCTCCTCCGAAGGAGGGGTGCAGACCGCTGCCGCCGACGGGCCGGAGGCCAGCACGCGGGCGACGTCCACGTCGGTGGCGCGGGGATCGGACGAGGTCGTGCCGGGCATTCGGTCTCCCCGAGGGGTGTCAGGTGCGGCTCATTCCATCTTCCCGACAGCGCGTCGGAAAAACAACCGCCATCCCCCGGTAGGGCGACCTGACCGCACCGGTGTTACGCCCGGGCGACCGCCAGCGCGCCGAGGTCGACGTCGGCCCAGCGCGCGCCGAGGCCGTGGAGGGTGACCTTGCGGTCGTCGGGGATCTCCGGGTCCAGGTCCTCGGAGAGGGAGAGCAGGTGGTCGTCGTGCCCGGCCTCGCCGCCCAGCGCGCGGTCAATGCGGACCTCCAGGCGGGTCTCGGAGAGCTCCTCGACCTTGCCCTCGCCCCACTCGACCACCACGACCGACTCCGGCAGGGAGACGTCCAGGTCCAGGTCCTCCATCTCGTCCAGGCCTCCGCTCAGGCGGTACGCGTCGACGTGGACCAGGGCCGGGCCGCCGACCAGGGAGGGGTGGACCCGGGCGATCACGAAGGTCGGCGAGGTCACCGCGCCCCGCACGCCGAGGCCCTCGCCCAGGCCGCGGGTCAGCGTGGTCTTGCCCGCGCCCAGCTCGCCGGAGAGCAGCACCAGGTCCCCCGGGCGCAGCACCGTCGCCAGCGTGCGGCCGAGCTCCTGCATCGCGGCCGGGTCCGGAACGGAGATGGTGACGGCATTCACGGCGTTACCCATGGTGCTGCGGGTCCTTTCGGTTCAGGGCGTCGGCCCGGCGCTCGGACGTCAGGCTCGGCGCGTGGCCTGCGCGAGATCGTGCACGTGTTGCGGCAGCGGCGCGCCGCAGTGCGCGGCCGCGCGTTCGAGGAGGTCGGCGAGGCGGGCGTCGACCAGGTCCGGGCGCTCCAGCATCAGCAGGTGGCCGGTGTCGGGGACTATGTCCAGCTCCGCGTCGGGCAGCTCGGCGGCGATCGCCTCGCTGTGCGAGGGCGGTGTGAGCAGGTCCCGGGTCCCGGCCATCACCAGGGTCGGGATGTCGCGGAGGACAGCCAGCGCGGCCGTCTTCTCGTGGGCGGGGAAGACCGGGAAGAACTCGGCGACCACGTCGACCGGCGTGGCCTCCAGCAGGTCCTGCGCGAAGTGGGCCAGCGCGGGATCGATGTCGTCGGAGCCGAAGGAGAACTTCTGGTAGATCGCGGCGGTCAGCTCGCTGCTGAGGCGACGCCCGCGCTCGACCAGCCCCGCCTGACGGCCCAGCGCCTTGATCACGCCGGGGCCGATCCGGTGGAACATCCTCGCGCCGACGCCGGGCAGGCCGAGGGTCACCCCGCGCCAGCTGCCCGCGGTGGTGCCGAGCAGGGCGACCCCGGCGACGCGTTCGGCGAAGAGCTCGGGACGCTGGTCGGCCAGCGCCATGATCGTCATCCCGCCCATGGAGTGCCCCACCAGCACCAGCGGTCCGGTGGGCGCGACGGCGTCGATCACCGCGCCGAGGTCCTCGCCGAGCTGGTCGATGGAGGACTGCTGACCGGCCAGGTAACTGCGGGAGCGCTCAGAGCGGCCGTGACTGCGCTGGTCCCAGAAGACCAGGCGCAGCCCGTCGCGGAACGCCTCGCGCTGGAAGTGCCAGCTGTCCTGGTTGAGGCAGTAGCCGTGGGCGAAGACGACGGTCAGCGGCGGGGTCGGGGGCATCCCGAGCCAGCTGCCGACGCCGGAGAGCACGCCGCCGAGCGGTCCGGGCTGCGGCTCGGCACCGGAGGCGCGCCGCCTGCCGAGCCAACTGCGCAGCGTGGGACGGCTGTTGGGCCCGGCGTCGGTCACCGTCGCGACGGGCTCCGTGCGCTCGGTGCGGTCCGTGCCCTCAGCACGGTCCGTGCGCCCAGCGCGCTCCGTGCGCTCCGCGGCCTCGCGGGCGATCGCCGGGGCGGTGCCGGCCCACCCGGAGCCGTCGAGTTCGACGTAGAGGTCGGTGCCGTCGGCCGCCGCGACGTGGAGCGGGGTGCCGCGGAGCGAGCCGAAGGCCGCCGCCGCGTCGATCTCGGCGCGGGCCCGACGGCGCATGTCGCGGCCGACGGTCATCCGCTCCAGCGCGACGCCCGCAGCCGCACCGGCGGCGACCACTCCGAGCGAGACGCCGACGATGCCCGCGCGGCGCCAGCGGCCGGCCGCGACGTCACCGACGACCGCGCCCGCCGCGTCCCGCACCTGGCGGACGACGTCCCCGCTCTCCCCCGGCATCAGCCGCCGTCCTCCAGGTAGCGACGGGGCACCCGGGCGCCGATCCGGGTGACGATCTCGTACGAGATGGTGCCCGCCGCGCGGGCCCAGTCCTCGGCGGTGGGCTCGCCTCGGTCGCCGGGGCCGAAGACGACGACCTGGTCGCCGACCTCGACGGCGTCACCGCCGAGGTCGACCACGAACTGGTCCATCGCGACGCGTCCGGCGACCGTGCGCCACTTGTCCGCGAGCCAGACCGGTCCGGTGCTGCTGGCGTGGCGCGGGATCCCGTCGGCGTAGCCGAGCGGGACCAGGGCCAGCGTGGTCTCGCCGGGAGTGGTGTAGGTGAGGCCGTAGCTGACGCCGTGTCCGCGCGGCACGCGCTTGACCTGGGCGACCCTGGCCACCAGCGACATCACCGGCCGCAGACCGAAGTCGGCCGGCGAGCCGACCTCCGGCACCGGGGACAGCCCGTACTGGGCCAGACCGGTGCGCACCAGGTCGAAGTGGGACTCCGGCAGGGTCAGCGTGGCGGGCGAGTTCGCGATGTGCCGCACCTCGGGCCGCAGGCCTGCTGCCTCGGCGATCTCGAGGGCGCTGCGGTACGCGTCGAGCTGCGCGGTGACGGAGGGGTGGCCGGGCTCGTCGGCGCAGGCGAAGTGGGACCAGACGCCGGTGACCTTGATCAGGCCCTCGGCCTCGGCGGCGCGGGCGGCGGCGACCAGCTCGGGCCAGTCGTGCGGCTGCGCGCCGTTGCGGCCGAGCCCGGTGTCCGCCTTCAGCTGCACCCGGGCCGGACGGCCGACCGCGCGGACCGCGTCCAGCACGTGGGGCAGCGCCCACAGGCCGCTGACGGTGATGTCGAGGTCTGCCGCGACGGCCTCGCGCCACGGGCCGCCCGGTGTCCACAGCCAGCAGAGCACCGGGGCCTGGTCGGGGCCGATCCCGGCGGCGCGCAGAGCGAGCGCCTCCTCCGGGGTGGCCGTGCCGAGCCAGCTCGCGCCGGCGGCCAGGGCCGCGCGGGCGCACGGGATCGCGCCGTGGCCGTACGCGTCGGCCTTGACCACGGACATGACTCCGGCCGACCCGACACGCTCGCGCAGTGCGGCGATATTGCCGCGCAGCGCCGCCAGGTCGATCAGAGCTTCGGCTCGCATCGCAGTTTCCATCGGGGGTAAGTCTCCCAGAAGCAGGCGGGTGCCCGTCACTGGTGCCTCGCCCGCCGACCTTTGCCCGGTCAGCCGCGGCGTCCGGTGCGCGCAGTTGCAAGGCGGCGGACCGCTCACGTACTGGGCCGTACTTGAGCGGTTCGCCAACGCAGCAGATGTGCGTGCCGGGCGTCGCGGCAGGGCAAAGGTCGGCGGGCGAGGCACGGGGTGACGGGCGCCACAGTGTTGCGTCGTGCGGGGTGGTGCCAGATCACGTGCCGGGCTTGCGCCCGAAGACGTCGACGACGTCGCCGACGCGCAGCAGCTTCCAGGCGATCTGCGCGTCGTGGACGGTCATGTTGACACAGCCGTGTGAACCGGGCGGCGTCGACATCGGTATGCCCACCGCGTGCAGCGCCTCGCCGCCGGTGAAGAACTGGCTGTAGGGCATGGGAACGTCGTAGATCGACGAGACGTGGTGCAGGTCGCGCCAGTAGATGTGCCACAGGCCGTCCCGGGTGACGTACCCCCTGCGGCCGGTGCGGACCGCGACGGGGCCGAAGACGAGCTTGCTGCCGTCCTGTATCCAGAGCTTCTGGTGGGTCAGGTCCACGCAGACCACCCGGCCCCGGTTGGTCGGGCAGGGCGACTTCGGCGCGGTCGTGGCCGGGTGCGGCGTCGTAGCCGGGTGCGAGGTCGTGGCCGCGTGCGTGGATATCGCCTGGGTGGTCGCCGCCTGCGCCGCCACGGCGGGCGTCGTCGTGCCAGGCGTCGGGGTGACGGCGTCCGCCGTTCCCACGCCCAGGGTGCCCACCCCGCCGAGCAGTGCCGCCATGGCCAGGGCCGCCACGGTCACTCGTGCCTTCAGCTGCTTCAACTCTCCCCTGCTTTCCGTCTGCTGTGCACGGTGTCGATGAGTCGTCGAGTCGTTGAGAAGACAATCAATTCGGCTGATCGGTTGCACATCTGACCGCAGCTCACCCCCGTCCGGCCGAATATCGCCACAAAACTCACCGGAACGGCGGAATCCCGTCATCGGTGTCCCCCGCGATGACGGACCGCCAGGCCTCGGGCAGCGCGGCCGTGATCGCGGTGGCGCAGGTCGGCGCGCCACCGGAGGAGATCCTGCCCGCCAGCCCGTGCAGATACGCGGCGACGGACCCGGCGTCCCTCGGCGCCAGCCCGGCGGCGAGCAGCGCACCGGCGAGTCCGGCCAACACGTCGCCGCTCCCGGCGGTGGCGAGCTGCGCAGTCCCGGTCGGGTTGACCCGGGCCGGGCCCTCCGGGCCGGTGACGACGGTGGTCGAGCCCTTGAGCAGCACCGTGCAGCCGTACGCGCGGGCGAGCATGCGCGCGTACCGCAGCCGCTCCCCCTCGACCTCCTCCCGGGTCGCGGTGACGCCGACCCCGGCCAGCAACGCGACGGCCTCGCCCGCGTGCGGGGTGAGCAGCGCGTTCGCGGGCGCGCTGCCGCGTCGGGCGAGCAGCCGCAGCCCGTCGGCGTCGACCAGCACCGGCACCTCGGCGGCCAGGGCCTCCGTCACGGCCCGTTCGGCGTCGGTGTCCTGGGACAGACCGGGGCCGACCACCCAGGCCTGTACCCGCCCGGCGTCCGCCGGACCGCCGTCGCCGACCAGCGCCTCGGGATGCGCCCGCACCACGTCCGCGCCCGCCGCGCCGACGTAGCGCACCGCGCCGCAGCCGCCGCGCAGCGCGGAGCCGACGGCCAGCACAGCAGCGCCCGGGTACCGCGCCGAACCGGCGGCGATGCCGACCACCCCGCGCCGGTACTTGTCGCTCTCGGCCTCGGGTTCCGGCAGCAGCGCGGCCACGTCGGCGTGCTGCAGCGCCTCGACGACGTGGTCGCCCGCCTCGGGCGCGACCGGCAGCCCGATGTCGACCAACCGGACCACGCCGGCGTGCGACGCGCCGGGGTCGACGAGCAGGCCGGGCTTGTGGGTGCCGAAGGTGACCGTGACGTCGGCCTGGACCGCGCGGCCGGGGACGGCCCCGGTCTCCGGGTCGACGCCGCTGGGCAGGTCGACGGCGACAACGAGCGCCTCACCGGCCTGGGCGGCGTCGACCCACGGGAGCGCGGCCTCGCGCAGCGGACCGCGTCCGCCGATGCCGACGATGCCGTCGAGGACCAGGTCGGCCGACGCGGCCTCGGCGGGGTCGTCGGTCGTCCTGCCGCCCGCCGCGAGCAGCGCGGCCAGTCCACCGGCGTGGGTGCGCTCCGGCGGGGCGAGCAGCGCGGCCCGGACCCTTGCGCCGCGCCGGGCCAGCCGGGCGGCGGCGTAGAGGGCGTCACCGCCGTTGTCGCCGCTGCCGACCAGGACCAGCACCCGGCTGCCGCGGACGCGGCCCTGCCGACCGCCGACGAGCAGCTCCACGCAGCAGGCGGCCAGCCCGGCGGCCGCCCGCTGCATCAGCGTGCCCTCGGGCAGACGGGCCATCAGTTCGCCCTCTGCCGCCCGGACCCAGTCCACAGCATGTGCACAACGCACGGCGCATCCTCCGATAACAGAGCCAGGCGCTCACCCTTCGGCGATCACCACCGCAGACGCTACGCCCGCGTCGTGGCTGAGCGAGAGATGCCACGACTTCACCCCGAGCCGCTCCGCGCAGGCCGCCACCGTGCCGCGAACGGTCAGCAGAGGTCGGCCGGAGGGCTCGGTGCGGACGATCGCGTCGGTCCACTCCAGGTTGCCGGGCGCGCCGAGCGCCTTGGCCACCGCCTCCTTGGCCGCGAACCGGGCCGCCAGCGAGGCGATCCCGCGCCGCTCGCCGCTGGGCAGGGTCAGCTCGTCGTCGACGAAGAGCCGGTCCGCCAGCGCGGGGGTGCGGCGCAGGGCCTCCTCGAAGCGGCTGATCTCCGCGACGTCGATGCCGACTCCGATGATCATTCAGAAACTCCCGAGCAGAAGCAGAAGCAGAACCCGAGCAGAAGCAGAAGGGGCCCGGACGCGTGCTGCGTCCGGGCCCAACTCTGTCACCGACGGACTACTCCACCGTCACCGACTTGGCCAGGTTGCGGGGCTGGTCGACCTCGTGGCCCTTGGCCGTGGCCAGCTCGCAGGCGAAGACCTGCAGCGGGACGGTCGCCACCAGCGGCTGCAGCAGCGTCGGCGTCTGCGGGATGCGGACCAGGTGGTCGGCGTAGGGCACGACCGCGTCGTCGCCCTCCTCGGCGATCACCAGGGTGCGCGCGCCACGGGCGCGGATCTCCTGGATGTTGGAGACGATCTTGTCGTGCAGCACCGAGCGCCCACGCGGCGACGGGACGACCACGACGACCGGCAGCCCCTCCTCGATCAGCGCGATCGGACCGTGCTTGAGCTCACCCGCCGCGAAGCCCTCGGCGTGCATGTAGGCGAGCTCCTTGAGCTTGAGCGCGCCCTCCAGGGCCACCGGGTAGCCGACGTGACGGCCGAGGAACAGCACCGACTTGGCGTCGGCCAGCGAGCGGGCCAGCTCGCGGACCGGCTCCATCGTGGTCAGCACCTGCTCGACCTGCTTCGGCGCGTCCGCGAGCTGGCGGATCACCTCGAAGATCTCGTCGCCCCACTTGGTGCCCCGGACCTGGCCCAGGTAGAGGGCGACCAGGTAGCAGGCGACCAGCTGGGTCAGGAACGCCTTGGTCGACGCGACCGCGACCTCGGGACCGGCGTGCGTGTAGAGCACGGCGTCCGACTCGCGCGGGATGGTCGAGCCGTTGGTGTTGCAGATCGCCAGCACCTTGGCGCCCTGCTCGCGCGCGTGACGCAGCGCCATCAGCGTGTCCATGGTCTCGCCGGACTGCGAGATGGCGATGACCAGCGTCTGCTGGTCCAGGATCGGGTCCCGGTAGCGGAACTCGGAGGCGACCTCGACCTCGCAGGGGATGCGGGTCCAGTGCTCGATCGCGTACTTGGCGATCAGACCGGCGTGGAAGGCCGTGCCGCAGGCGACGATGACGACCTTGTCGATCTCCCGCAGCACCGAGTGGTCGATGCGCAGCTCGTCGAGGGTGAGCGAGCCGTTGGCGTCGATCCGGCCGAGGAGGGTGTCGGCGACCGCCTTGGGCTGCTCGGCGATCTCCTTCAGCATGAAGTAGTCGTAGCCGCCCTTCTCGGCGGCCGAGGCGTCCCAGTCGACGTGGTACTCGCGGTACTCACCCGGGTTGCCGTGGAAGTCGGTGACCGTGACGCCCTCGCGGGTCAGCTCGACGACCTGGTCCTGGCCCAGCTCTATGGCTTCGCGGGTGTGCTCGATGAAGGCGGCCACGTCCGAGGCGAGGAAGTTCTCACCCTCGCCGCGACCGACCACCAGCGGCGAGTTGCGACGCGCGGCGACGACCACGCCGGGCGCGTCGGCGTGCGTGGCCACCAGCGTGAACGCGCCGTCCAGCTTGCGGCAGACGCCGCGCATGGCCTCGGCGAGGTCCAGCGTGCCGCTGCCCGCGGCGAGCTGGGCGTCCGTGGCCTCGGCCAGCAGGTGGGCGACCACCTCGGTGTCGGTCTCCGACGTGAGCAGGTGGCCGCGCTCGGCGAGGTCGACGCGCAGCCGCGCGAAGTTCTCGATGATGCCGTTGTGCACGACCGCGACCTTGCCCGCGCCGCCCACATGCGGGTGCGCGTTGGCGTCGGTCGGCCCGCCGTGGGTGGCCCAACGGGTGTGACCGATGCCGACCGTGCCTTCCGGCAGCGGCTGCTCGGCCAGCATCTTCTCCAGGTTGGCCAGCTTGCCGGCCTTCTTCGCGACCGCGAGGCCGCCTTCGGGGGTCTGCACGGCGACACCCGCCGAGTCATACCCCCGGTATTCCAGACGGCGCAGCCCGGACAGCACCACGTCCAGGGCAGGCTGCTCGCCAACGTAACCAACGATTCCGCACATCGCCCCAGCTTAAGGGCACACCACGGCAGCCCCGCCCGGCGAGGCCCCCGATCAGCCCCCGGGGACGCCCGCCCGTCCGCCCCAGCTGCGCAGCGCGCCGTCCAGCGCGGCGAGGGCGACCTGCCAGGACTCCCCCATCGGGCGGCCGGACCGGAACCGGTCGGCGGCCTCCAGGGTCACCCAGCCGTGGAACGAGCTGCACAGCAGCCGGACCGCGTCCACCGCGTCCACGTCCTCCAGCCGGTAGCCGCGGAGCAGCGCCGTGCAGGCGGCGACGATGCGGTGGCCGCCTTCGCACTCGACGTTCAGCTGGGTGGCGGCGTAGCGCCCGGGGTGGGCGAGGGCGAAGTCCCGGTACGCGTCGGCGAAGGCCGTGAGCGCGGCCCGGCCCGAGCGCCCGGCGACGGCGTCGCCCAGCGCGTCCGCCAGCTCCGCCATGGCCAGACCGGCGACCCGTTCGCGCAGCTCGGCCAGGCTCTTCAGGTGCGCGTAGAGGCTGGCGTCCTTGACGCCGAAGCCCCTGGCCACGGCGGAGACCGTGACCTTCTCCAGGCCGACCTGGTCCGCCAGGTCCGCTGCCGCCCGGGTCACCCGTTCGGCGTTCAGTCCCGCCCGCGCCATTCCGCTCCAAACTACATAGGTAAATAATTTGCCTAGGACTCCTAGGCAAGCTTAGCGTCGTACCCATGGAGATCGTCACCGAAGAACAGATCCGCGCCTCCTTCGTGAACTGCAGCAAGGGCGAGGCGTCCCGCCTCCACACCCCGCGCGACCTGGCCGAGCGGCCGTTCGCCGACCTCGACTTCCTGGGCTGGCGCGACCCGGGCGCGCCCGACCGCTGCGCGCTGGTCGCCGAGCGGGCCGACGCGCCGGGCGGCCTGGTCGGCATCACGCTGCGCTTTCCGCCGCCGCAGCGCGGCTTCCTGCACCGCAGCCTCTGCTCGCTCTGCCTGACCACCCGGCCGGGCAACGGCGTCTCGCTGCTGACCGCCCGCCGCGCGGGCAAGGCCGGACGACAGGGCAACTCGGTCGGCCTCTACATGTGTACCGACCTCGCCTGCTCGCTCTACGTCCGCGGTAGGAAGCAGGCCGAGTCGGGCGCCCGGCAGGACGAGACGCTCACCGTCGAGCAGCAGATCGAGCGCCTGCGTACCAAGCTCGACGCCTTCCTTGACCAGGTCCTCGAAGGGTGATCGACGGGTGAATCGAAGCGTGATCGACTCGGCCCGGAGTTCGTACGGATTTCGCGCGGAGGCCCGGTGGAGGTCGTGCGGAGGGCGCTGAGAGATATCTCTCGCAGTCCGGCAACGGCAGCTCGGCAGACAATAGGGGGGTGTCCACCACCCTGGAAGCTGGGCGTCGCACCGACGCATCGCCCTTCGTCGACCTCGACCGTGCCGAGTGGAGTGCCCTCCACGAGCGCACGCCGCTGCCGCTGACCGCCGACGAGCTGGAGCGTCTGCGTGGCCTCGGTGACGTCATCGACCTGGACGAGGTCCAGGACGTCTACCTGCCGCTGTCGCGCCTGCTCAACCTCTACGTCACCGCGACGGGACAACTGCGCGGCGCGCTCAACGACTTCCTCGACAGCAACGAGCACACCCACACCCAGTCCGGCACGCCGTTCGTCATAGGCGTGGCCGGCTCGGTCGCCGTGGGCAAGTCCACCACCGCTCGACTGCTCCAGGCGATGCTGGCCCGGTGGCCCGAGCACCCGCGCGTGGAGCTGGTGACCACCGACGGCTTCCTGCTGCCCAACGCGGAGCTGCGCCGCCGGGGCCTGATGTCCCGCAAGGGCTTCCCCGAGTCCTACGACCGGCGTGCGCTGACCCGATTCGTCGCCGACGTGAAGTCGGGCAAGGACGAGGTCACCGCGCCGGTCTACTCGCACCTGGTCTACGACATCGTCCCCGACGAGCGGCTGACGGTCCGTCGGCCCGACATCCTGATCGTCGAGGGCCTCAACGTGCTGCAGCCCGCCCTGCCGGGGCAGGACGGGCGCACCCGGGTCGCGGTGGCGGACTTCTTCGACTTCTCCATCTACGTCGACGCCCGCTCGGACGACATCGAGAACTGGTACCTGAAGCGGTTCCGCAAGCTGCGCGAGACGGCGTTCCAGAACCCCGAGTCCTACTTCCGCCGCTACGCGGAGGTCCCCGAGGACGAGGCGCTCGACTACGCCCGCCACCTCTGGCGGACCATCAACCGCCCCAACCTCGTCGAGAACGTCGCCCCGACTCGCGGCCGCGCCGACCTGATCCTGCGCAAGGGCCCGGACCACAAGGTCCAGCGGATCCGCATCCGCAAGCTCTGAGCCTCAGCGCGCGTCAGCCCTGGCCGGGCGGCTGCTGCGGCGGTCCGTACTGCGGCAGTTGACCGTACGGCTGGGGCTCGCTGTAGGCCTGCGGCGGCTGCCCGTACGGCACGACGGGCACCGGCGCGGCCGTCGTGGCTCCCTTGCGGCGGAACCACGTCACGATCCTCATGACCTGACCGGCGAGCAACAGGGCCGGAACGAAGATCGCCCAGCTGGAGACGTAGTACGAGCCGCTGGTGTTGACGAACCCGACGTAGACGCCGTACCCGCCGAAGGCAAGACCGCAGCCGAACATGAAGATCCGGAAGAGGATGCTGTCCTCCCCGGGGGCAAACGCGAGAACGAACGCCGTGACGCCGGTGATCAGCAGCAGGATCGCGTAGCAGGCCCAGAACGGGTGCGCGGCGGCGTGGAGCAGCATGGAAATTCCCCCGGAACAGGATCGGTTGGCCCCAGGGTCTCAGCCCTGCGGGAACTGGCCGTACGGCCCCTCCGCCGGCGGCTGCGGCTGGCCGTAAGGCTGCTGAGCGTAGGGCTGCTGCGGCTGGCCGTAAGGCTGCTGACCGTAGGGCGCCTGCGGCTGACCGTACGGCTGCTGCGGCTGCTGCCCGTACGGCATGGCCGGTTGCTGCGGGATGCCCGGCATCGGCGCGGCGGCGTTGGCCGTCTTCGCGCGGCGCGCCCGCCCGAGCATGCCGCCGATCAGCACGAACGGCAGGACGATCCCCCTGCCGGACAGGATGTACTCGCCGCCGGTGAAGAAGAACCCCATGTAGACGCCGTAGCCACCGAAGAGCAGACCGGCGATCACGCCGAAGATCCGCCAACCGATGCTCCGGCCGCCGACGTTCAACACGCTGAGCGCCACCGACCCGAAACCGCTGATCATCAGCAGGATCGCGTAGAGGGCCAGAAACGGATGCGCGCTGAATTGGAGCAGCATGAATTCCCCCCGGAACAGAATCGGATGACGCCCGGCGGACGTTATCCGATCCTGCTCGGACTGTCACGCAGTCAGGACTGCACCCCACCCTCGGTGACCACCTTGTGCTCCTCGGCGGCCAGCCGGACGCAGAGTGCCACCGCCTCCATGGCCTCGGTGAGTTCGGTCAGCGTCGGGTAGCTCGGGGCGAGCCGGATCTGGTGGTCGCGCGGGTCGTGCCCGTACGGGAACGCCGCACCGGCCGGGGTCAGCGCCACGCCGGCCTCCTTCGCCAGGCGGACGACCTCGGCGGCGCAGCCGTCTGGGACCTCCAGGCTGACGAAGTAGCCGCCCTCGGGCCGGGTCCAGCGCGCGATGCCGCGACCGCCGAGCTCCCGCTCCAGCACGTGCTCGACGGCGGCAAAGCGCGGCGCGAGCAGCGCGCGGTGCTTGGCCATGTGCGCGAGCACGCCGTCCGCGTCGCCGAAGAAGCGGACGTGCCGGAGCTGGTTGACCTTGTCGGGGCCGATGGTCTGCTTGGCCATCAGCTTCTTGAGCCACTCGACGTTGGCGGGTGAGGAGCCGAAGAAGGCGACACCCGAACCCGCCAAGGTGACCTTCGACGTCGACGCGAAGACGAACGCCCGGTCCGGGTTTCCGGCCTCGGCGCAGGCGTCCAGGATCGACGCGAGCCCGGCCCGACGGTCCGTCAGGTCGTGCAGGGCGTAGGCGTTGTCCCAGAAGATCCGGAAGTCGGGCGCGGCGGTCGGCATGGCCGCGAGGCGGCGGACCGTCTCGGCGCTGTAGACCTCACCGGTCGGGTTGCTGTACGCCGGGACGCACCACATGCCCTTGATCCGCGGGTCGGCGGCGACCAGGCGCTCCACCTCGTCCATGTCCGGCCCGTGCCCGGTCAGCGCGACCGGGACCATCCGGATGCCGAACCGCTCGCACACGCCGAAGTGCCGGTCGTATCCCGGCGTCGGGCAGAGGAAGACCACCTCGCCCTCGTCCACCCACCGGCGCGGCGCGCCGGGCACGGCGGAGAGCAGCGCGTTGGCGATCACGTCGTGCATGATCTGCAGGCTGGCGTTGCCGAGCGCCAGCAGCTGGCCCTGCGGGATGCCGAGCAGCGGCGAGAAGATCTCGATCAGCTCGGGCAGCCCGGTCAGCCCGCCGTAGTTCCGGGTGTCGGTCCCGTCCGCCGCGCGGAAGTCGGCGGCGCCGGGAAGTTCGAGCAGCCCCGCCGAGAGGTCCAACTGCTCGGGCGAGGGCTTACCCCGCGTCAGATCCAGCTTGAGGCCCTTGGCCTGGAGCTCTGCATACTCTTCACGAAGCGTCACTTCTGTCTCCTCGCTCAGTTGCACGCGCAGGGGCGCGAGGAACTGCGCGACAAGCCACCCACGCGGGTGGAGCCCCGAACGCACAGGGCCATCCGCTCATGAGTGGTTCTCGCGCAGTTCCCCGCGCCCCTGAGGTAGTGCAACGTCCCTTTATCCCAAGCGTTCCCGCACGACCGTGGCGAGCCGCTCGCAGACCTCCTGCGCCTGCGCAAGATCCGCGGCCTCCACCATGACCCTGACGAGCGGCTCCGTCCCGGAGGGACGCAGCAGGACCCGGCCGGTGTCACCCAGTTCCTTCTCCGCCGCCGCCACCGCGTCAACCAGCTCGGGGTCCAGCGCGGCGCGCGTCTTGTCCACGCCCTTGACGTTGATCATGACCTGCGGCAGCCGCGTCATCACCGCGGCCAGCTCCTGCAGCGGCTTCTTGGTCGCCGCGACCCGCGCGGCCAGCATCAGGCCGGTCAGCGTGCCGTCGCCGGTGGTCGCGTGCTCCAGCAGGATCACGTGGCCGGACTGCTCGCCGCCCAGCGTGTAGCCGTGCTCCTTCATCGACTCCAGCACGTAGCGGTCGCCGACCGCCGTCTGGACCAGGTCGATGCCCTCGCGCTCCATGGCCAGCTTGAAGCCCAGGTTGGACATGACGGTCGCGACCACGGTGTCCTTGGCCAGCACGCCGGCCTCCCGCAGGCCGAGGGCCAGGACGGCGAGGATCTGGTCGCCGTCGATCTCGGTGCCGGTGTGGTCGACGGCCAGGCAGCGGTCGGCGTCGCCGTCGTGGGCGATGCCCAGGTCCGCGCCGTGTTCGACGACCGCCGCACGCAGCTGGTCGAGATGGGTCGAGCCGACGCCGTCGTTGATGTTGAGGCCGTCCGGCTCGGCGCCGATGACGTGGACGATCGTCGCGCCCGCCCGGCGGAACGCCTCCGGCGACGCGACCGCCGCCGCGCCGTGCGCGGTGTCGAGGACGATGCGCAGGCCGTCGAGGCGGTTCGGCAGCACGCTCAACAGGTGATCGACGTACTGGTCGAGTCCGGCCGCGTGGTCGCTGACCCGGCCGACGCCGGCACCGGTCGGACGGGACCACTCCTCGCCGCCGAAGCGCTCGAAGTGCGCCTCGATGGCGTCCTCGATCGCGTCGTCGAGCTTGTGGCCGCCCTTGGCGAGGAACTTGATGCCGTTGTCCGGCATCGGGTTGTGGCTGGCCGACAGCATGACGCCGAAGTCGACGCCCAGCGCCTCCGTCAGGTACGCGACGGCCGGGGTCGGCAGGACACCGAGGCGGAGCACGTCGACGCCGGAACTGGCGAGACCGGCCACCACGGCCGCCTCCAGGAACTCCCCCGAGGCACGCGGGTCCCGACCGACCACGGCCACCGGACGGTGGCCCTCGAACGCGCCCAGATCACCGAGCACGTGCGCGGCGGCGACCGAGAGTCCCATCGCCATCTCTGCGGTCAGATCGACGTTCGCGAGCCCGCGGACGCCGTCGGTGCCAAAGAGTCGTCCCACTGCCAAAACCTTCCGGATGTGCCGGGTATGAACGAACCACGCCCTGGGAACACACGGTGCTCCCAGGGCGTGGTGAAAACCAGCTCCCCCATGCGATGAACGGCGGAGCGGGGTGCGACTAGCGCTTGCTGTACTGCGGCGCCTTGCGGGCCTTCTTGAGACCGGCCTTCTTGCGCTCGACGGCGCGCGGGTCACGGGTCAGGAAGCCGGCCTTCTTCAGGGCCGGGCGGTTGGCGTCGAGGTCGGCCTCGTTCAGGGCGCGAGCGACACCGAGGCGCAGGGCGTAGGCCTGGCCGGAGATGCCGCCGCCGTTGATACGGGCGACGACGTCGTAGCGACCGTCCAGCTCAAGGATCTTGAACGGGTCGTTCACGGTCTGCTGGTGCACCTTGTTGGGGAAGTACTCCTCCAGGGTGCGACCGTTGATCTTCCACTGGCCGGTGCCGGGGACGATGCGCACGCGGGCGATCGCCTCCTTGCGGCGACCCAGGCCGGCGCCCGGAAGCGCCTCGCCGAAGCGGGAGGGAAGGGACTCGCTGGTGTACTCGGTCTCCTCGACCTCGAAGGTCTCCTCGACCTCGAGGGGGAGCTCAGCAGTGGTCTCGGCCACGGTTGTCCTCTGTTCTTCTCGTCAGATTGTCTGGTGGCCGGTCTTACTGAGCGACCTGGGTGATCTCGAACGGCACCGGCTGCTGGGCAGCGTGGGGGTGCTGGTCGCCCGAGTACACCTTCAGCTTCGAGAGCATCTGACGACCCAGGGAGTTCTTCGGGAGCATGCCCTTGATGGCCTTCTCGACGGCCTTCTCCGGGCTCTTCGCCAGAAGGTCGTCGTAGCGGACGGCCCGCAGACCACCCGGGTAGCCGGAGTGGCGGTAGGCCATCTTCTGGGTCTTCTTGTTGCCGGACAGGTGCACCTTGTCCGCGTTGATGATGATGACGAAGTCACCCATGTCAACGTGCGGTGCGTACACCGGCTTGTGCTTACCCCGAAGGAGGGTGGCGGCCTGGGAGGCCAGACGACCCAGGACGACGTCCTGGGCGTCGATGACGAGCCACTGACGCTGGACGTCGCCGGGCTTGGGGCTGTACGTACGCACGGTCGTAGCCTTCGCTTTTCAGTGAGTGTGTGCCTGACAGGGCCACCGGGTCGATCGGAGCAGCCTCAGCACTGGGACCCGGACGCAATCGGGTGTGCAGCGCCGCCACTCATCGGCCTGGCGAACCGGCGTACCGACGTCTCACGTGAGATAGAGCGAGCCAATACGCACAACGAACTCGCAGAATACCGGCCCGGTGGCAGGCGGGTCAAAACGCCCGGCAACCACCGCGCTGGTTTTCCACAAGCTGTGCACCAGTCTACGTGCCTCCCGGAGCGGTCCGTACCGGTCGGGCCGCTCGAACGGACCTCAGCGCTCCCTGGCGACCCGACGCTCGTCCCAGACCGGCTCCGGCGACTCGTACACCCGACCGTCCGAGCCGAAGGCCAGGAACCGGTCGAAGGAACGCGCGAACCAGCGGTCGTGCGTGACCGCCAGAACCGTGCCCTCGAAGGCCTCCAGCCCTTCCTGCAGCGCCTCCGCGCTCTCCAGGTCCAGGTTGTCGGTGGGCTCGTCCAGCAGCAGCGCGGTCGCCCCGCTCAGCTCCAGCCGCAGGATCATCAGCCGGGCCTGTTGGCCGCCGGAGAGGCTCTCGAACCGCAGCGCCTCCTGGTGATGCAGCTCATAGCGGCGCAGCGCGCTCATCGCCGCCTTGCGGTCCAGCGCGTGCTCGGACTCCAGAATCTCCCTGGCGGTCCGGCCGAACAGCTCCGGATGCGCGTGGGTCTGCGCGAAGTGCCCGGGCACCACCCGAGCGCCCAGCCGGAACTCACCGGTGTGCGCGACCGGGCGCTCGGTGTCTCCGGCGATCAACCGCAGGAAGTGCGACTTGCCGGAGCCGTTGGAGCCCAGCACGGCCACCCGCTCGCCGTAGTAGACCTCCAGGTCGAACGGCTGCATCAGGCCGGTCAGCTCCAGCTTGGCGAAGTTGAAGGCCCGTACGCCGGTCCGTCCGCCCTTGAGCCGCATGCTGATCGCCTGCTTGCGCGGCGGCTCCGGCGGCGGGCCCGCCTCCTCGAACTTGCGCAACCGGGTCTGCGCGGCCGAGTAGCGCGAGGCCATGTCGGGCGACCTGGCCGCGATCTGCTGCAGGTCCACCACGAGCTTCTTCAGCTGGGCGTGCTTCTCGTCCCAGCGGCGACGCAGCTCCTCGAACCGGGCGAACCGGTCCTCCCGCGCCTCGTGGTACGTGGCGAAACCGGCGCCGTGCACCCAGACCTCGCTGCCGTCCACGCCGGGCTCGACGCTGACGATCTTCTCGGCGCTGTTGGCCAGCAGCTCGCGGTCGTGCGAGACGAAGAGCACGGTCTTCCGGGTCTGCCGGATCTGCTCCTCCAGCCAGCGCTTGCCGGGAACGTCCAGGTAGTTGTCCGGCTCGTCGAGCACCAGCACCTCGTCCGGGCCGCGCAGCAGCGCCTCCAGCACCAGGCGCTTCTGCTCGCCGCCGGAGAGCGTGTTCAGGCCGCGCCACTGGGCGCGCTCGTACGGCGTGCCGAGGGCGGCGACGGTGCAGACGTCCCAGACCGTCTCCCAGTCGTAGCCACCGGCGTCGGCCCAGTCGGAGAGTGCCTGGGCGTAGTCGAGCTGGGTGCGCTCGTCCTCCTGCGCGATCATCGCCAACTCGGCGGCGTCCACGGCCTGGGCCGCGGCCTTGATCTTGGGCGGCGCAACGGCGACCAGCAGGTCGCGCACCGAGGCGTCCTCCGCCAGCGGCGACTCCCGCCCGGTCGTCCCGACGAACTGACGCATCACCCCGAGACCGCCGCTGACGGTCACCGTGCCGCCGTGCGGGGTGAGATCACCCGCGATCAGCCGCAGCAGCGTGGTCTTGCCCGCGCCGTTGGCGCCGACCAGGGCGACCGACGCGCCCTCCCCGACCCGGAAGGACGCGTCGGCGAACAACACCCGTCCGTCGGGCAGGTAGTACTCCAGGTGCGAGATCTCGACGTGTCCCATGTGCAGCGATTCTCGTCTGTCCGCCGCCTCCCTGGGAAACTGGTTTTCCGCACCCCTCTCACCTGGGCTTTGCCGGATCCGGAAGGTGGACCTACTACGCTTTCGGCGCATGACGACAGGCCCCCGTCAGGACCGTCAGCCGCAGGACGACCCGCAGCAGCCCCTCCCCCGCCGCGGCGACCGCCAGCACGGCCGGATCCCGACCCAGTACGCGCCAGGCCGTCTGCGCACCCGGGCACTCACCGCCTTCAAGGTGCGGCCCGGCGCTCCGGAGCCGCCCACGCCCGAGCCGCAGCAGGGCGCCGCGCCCGTGCGCGGGGGCGCCAAGACCACCACGGCCTTCGCGATACGCCCCGGCCTGCCCAGCGACCCACCGCCTGAGGGCACGCCGGCCCCTGACTGGGAGCTCCAGCCCGTCGAGGCCGCCCCGCAGTCCGACGACCAGCCAGGCCGTCAGCACTCCCGGCGGCCCAACCGCCTGCGCCGCCGGATCGCCCTCGGCAGCGCCGCCGTCGTCGTCCTGGGCGGAGCCGCGGCCACCCTCGCCCTGACGGGCGGTCACTCCGCAGGCCACCCCACGGCGGTGGCGAGCCCCTCCGCGGCCGTGCCCACGACCCAGGCTTCGTTGCCTTCGTTCGCCCCCTCGACGATGCCCCCCGCGCAGCCGACGCCCAGCCCGACGCTGCTCGACCCGATCACCCTGCTCTCCAGTGCCACGACGGACACGGCACCGCTCAGCGTGGCGGCGCTCTTCCCCGGCAAGAAGGTCACCGTCAACGGCCATGTCTACACCCAGGCACTGACAGCGACCTCCGCGTGCAAGGACGCCGCCACGCCGCCGCTGGCCGCGCTCCTGGCCAAGAGCGGCTGCCAGGCCGTCTTCCGGGCCACCTACGACAGCGGCACGGCCGAGGTCACCGTGGGCATCGCGATCTTCCCCTCCGCGGCCCAGGCCGGGACGGTGAAGGCCCAGGCCGCCTCGGGCAACCTGCAGTCGCTCTTCGGCGGCCCGGTGAAACCGTTCTGCCGCGGCGTGGTCTGCAGACTCTCGACCGACGCGATCGGCCGCTACACGTACTTCACCGTCGCGGGCTACAGCAACGGCAAGCCCGTCCCCGCCAACGACTCGGTCGCGCTGGCGGCGGGCAACGACATCGCCGCCATGGCCTTCCAGAACCTGGCCGACCGCGGCCGCGCGGAGGCGGCTGCGGCGGCCCAGTCGGCGCGCTGACGGGCCGTCAGGAAATGGTCGAGGTCACTTGGCCCCGAGCACCCGGAGCCGACGGGCCGCGCGATTGCGCTCCGCCAGCAGCTCGTCGGCCGGGTAGCCGACCTCCTCCAGGGTCAGCCCGTAGGGCCGGACCACGTTGACGGCCGAGTTCCGCTCGCCGCCCGCGAGCACCTCGGCCGGGAAGTCCACCGGCCGTTGCCCGCCGCCGACCAGCAGCATCGAACCGACCAGCGCGCGCACCATGTTGTGGCAGAACGCGTCCGCCCGGACCGTCCCGACGACGAGTCCGGGCACGCCGGGCCCGAGCAGCGCGTCGCCCTCGGTGCGCTCCCAGGAGAACTCCAGCAGCTCGCGGATGGTGGTCGCACCCTCACGCTTCTTGCAGTACGCGGCGAAGTCGTGCTCCCCGACGAGGCGTCGCGCCGCCTCGTTCATCAGCGGCACGTCCAGCGGCCGGTCGTGCCAGAGCACGTGCCCGCGCCGCAGCGGGTCGGCGCCGCCCTGGACGTCGCAGATCCGGTACGCGTAGCGCCGCCAGATCGCACTGAAGCGCGCGTCGAAGCCCGCGGGCGCCTCGGACAGCCGCCACACCCGGACGTCCCCCGGCAGCCGCCCGGCGAGCCGCCGCAGCAGCTTCTCGCCCTCGGCCTGCCAGACGCCCTCGGGCAGATCCACGTGCGCGACCTGCCCGCGCGCGTGCACCCCGGCGTCGGTCCGCCCCGCCACGGTCAGCGGGAACAGCGCGCCGTGCTGCCGGGTGACGACCGCGATCGCCTCCTCCAGCTCCTGCTGGACCGTCCTGCGGCCGGATTTCTGCCGCGCCCAGCCCGAGAACTCCGCACCGTCGTAGGCGAGGTCCAACCGGATCCGGACGAAGCCGTCGGCGGGGCCGTCCTTACGGGGCTCTTCTTCACAAAGCACTCTGAGTCTCCATGCACTACCTAGGGGCGCGGGGAACTGCGCGAGACACCACCGGCGTGCGGATGGCCCTGCGCATTCGGCCTGCCAGCTACGTGGGTGGCTTGTCGCGCAGTTCCTCGCGCCCCTAGGTAGTGCAACGGGCCCATCCCCCGAAAGGGACAGGCCCGTTGTGGATCACGCAGAGTGAATTACTCCGCAGCCGCGACCTTGGTCGCCGCCTCGGCCTCGCCGACGGCCTCCTGGGCCACGGTCAGAGGCTCGACCAGCTCGATGACGGCCATGGGCGCGTTGTCGCCACGGCGCGTACCGATCTTGGTGATGCGGGTGTAGCCACCGGGGCGGTTCTCGTAACGCGGACCGATCTCGGTGAACAGGGTGTGCAGCACCGCGACGTCGGTGATGACCTTGCGCGCCTCACGGCGGTTGTGCAGGTCACCCTTCTTGGCCTTGGTGATCAGCTTCTCCGCGAACGGGCGCAGGCGGCGAGCCTTGGCCTCGGTCGTGGTGATGCGGCCGTACTGGAACAGCTCGCGAGCCAGACCGGCGAGCAGCAGACGCTCGTGGGACGGGCCGCCGCCGAGGCGGGCACCCTTGGCGGGACGAGGCATGGTGTCTCCTTCAATATCCGGAAGCGGCCGTATGAGGAACCGAACCGGGCGTACGGACAGATGCGTCCGCACGACTTAGACATACAGCTGACAAGAATACGGGACCGCCGAGGCGGTCCCGTACCCAGAGCGAACTCAGTCAGAGACTCAGTACTGCTCAGAGACTCAGTACTGCTCGGTCTCCGCGAAGCCCGGGTCGTCGTCGTCGGCGCCGAAGGCGTCCGCCGCGGCGGTCGGGTCGAATCCGGGCGGGCTGTCCTTGAGGGCCAGGCCCATGCCGGCCAGCTTCGCCTTGACCTCGTCGATCGACTTCGCACCAAAGTTGCGGATGTCGAGCAGGTCGGCCTCGGAGCGGGCGACGAGCTCACCCACGCTGTGGATGCCCTCGCGCTTGAGGCAGTTGTAGGAGCGGACCGTGAGCTCCAGCTCCTCGATCGGCAGCGCCAGGTCAGCGGCAAGGGCGGCGTCCGTCGGGGACGGGCCCATGTCGATGCCCTCGGCGTCGATGTTCAGCTCGCGGGCGAGACCGAACAGCTCGACCAGGGTCTTACCGGCCGACGCCATCGCGTCACGCGGACGCATGGCCGGCTTCGTCTCGACGTCGACGATCAGCTTGTCGAAGTCGGTGCGCTGCTCGACACGGGTGGCCTCGACCTTGTAGGTGACCTTCAGCACGGGGCTGTAGATCGAGTCGACCGGGATACGGCCGATCTCCTGGCCGGACTGCTTGTTCTGCACGGCGGAGACGTAGCCGCGACCGCGCTCGACGGTCAGCTCCATCTCCAGCTTGCCCTTGCCGTTCAGCGTGGCGAGGACCAGCTCGGGGTTGTGCACCTCGACACCGGCCGGCGGCGCGATGTCGGCGGCGGTGACCAGACCCGGGCCCTGCTTGCGCAGGTACATCACGACCGGCTCGTCGTGCTCCGAGGAGACGACCAGCTGCTTGATGTTGAGGATCAGGTCGGTGACGTCCTCCTTGACGCCCGGCACGGTGGTGAACTCGTGCAGCACGCCGTCGATCCGGATGCTGGTGACAGCAGCGCCGGGGATCGAGGAGAGGAGGGTACGACGGAGAGAGTTGCCGAGGGTGTAGCCGAAACCCGGCTCCAGCGGCTCGATGACGAACCGGGAACGGTACTCGTCCACAACCTCTTCGGTCAGCGACGGACGCTGAGCGATCAGCATGAGGGAAATCCTCCAGATAGATCTTCGGCACCCACTATTTGATGCCGACGAAAGCAAGGATACGGCCTCCGGGTACACCGGAGGCCGTATCCGAAACTGCTACGCGAAACGCGTGCGTCAGACGCGACGGCGCTTCGGCGGGCGGCAGCCGTTGTGCGGGGTGGGGGTGACGTCCTGGATGGAGCCGACCTCCAGGCCGGTGGCCTGGATGGAGCGGATCGCGGTCTCACGACCGGAGCCCGGGCCCTTGACGAAGACGTCGACCTTGCGCATGCCGTGCTCCTGCGCGCGGCGGGCAGCGGCCTCGGCGGCCATCTGCGCGGCGAACGGGGTCGACTTGCGGGAGCCCTTGAAGCCGACGTGGCCCGAGGACGCCCACGCGATCACGTTGCCCGACGGGTCGGTGATCGAGACGATCGTGTTGTTGAACGTGCTCTTGATGTGGGCGTGCCCGTGAGCGACGTTCTTCTTCTCCTTGCGGCGGATCTTCTTCGCGCCGGCAGCCTGACGGCCCTTGGGAGGCATGAGCTGATTTCTCCTACTGAGGTGGTCGGTCCGCTAGCCCAGCGGGCCGGATTAAGTCCGGTGTGTGGGGCGGACTACTTCTTGCCCGGCTTCTTCTTGCCGGCAATCGCGCGACGCGGGCCCTTACGGGTACGCGCGTTGGTGTGGGTGCGCTGACCGCGGACCGGCAGGCCACGGCGGTGGCGCAGGCCCTCGTAGCAGCCGATCTCGACCTTGCGGCGGATGTCGGCGGCGACGGCACGGCGGAGGTCACCCTCGACCTCGAAGTTCGCGTCCACGAACTTCTGCAGCGCGACGAGGTCGTCCTCGGTGATGTCGCGGACGCGGATGTCCGGGTTCACACCGGTCTCCTCCAGCGCCTTCTTCGCGAGGGTGCGGCCGATGCCGTAGACGTAGGTGAGGGCGATCTCGATCCGCTTCTCGCGGGGGAGATCAACGCCACTGAGGCGTGCCATGAATCTGGCTCCTGTTGTTTCTTCGGAGGTCTGACGTGACGCCTACCCGTTCAGCTCCCGCTGATCGAGCCCCGGCCTCCGACCGGGGGTGGCAGTCTCTCGTCTCCGTCAAGGGAGAACGAGAGATCGGGCATCCCGTTTCATGTTGTTTTTCGCGTCGCGCGAAGAGTTACGACCCGTACAGGGGGTGAAATCAGCCCTGGCGCTGCTTGTGGCGCAGGTTCTCGCAGATCACCATGACCCGACCGTGACGGCGGATCACCTTGCACTTGTCGCAGATCTTCTTGACGCTCGGCTTGACCTTCATCTGACTCAGGTTCTCCGGGTCTGGATCTGCTGGTTACTTGTACCGGTAGACGATGCGACCACGGGTCAGGTCGTACGGGCTGAGCTCGACGACGACCCGGTCGTCCGGGAGGATGCGGATGTAGTGCATGCGCATCTTGCCGCTGATGTGCGCGAGAACCTTGTGACCGTTCTGCAGCTCCACCTTGAACATCGCATTCGGCAGAGACTCGATCACGGTGCCCTCGATCTCGATGGCGCCTTGCTTCTTGGCCATAATCCTGCGGAATTCGCCTTCCGGAATCGACTACCGTAGTCGGCACTCACGCAGGGATCAGAGCGATCCACCCCCGCCTTACCGGGCGGAGACGTGCGGAAGCAAGCTACGAGTGAGCCGACACAGCAGTCTACGACAGTAGGCAAGCGAACGCGAAATCAGCCCGGGCCGGCTCAGCTCAGCCCAGGGGGTCGGGCGCCACTGTCACGCCGAGCTCGGCCAGCTTCGCCTTGCCGCCGTCGAAGGCGGTGAGGACGAACGGGCCCTCCTCGGTCACGGCGACGGAGTGCTCCCAGTGGGAGGACCAGGTGCCGTCGTTGCTGACGACCGTCCACTCGTCCTCGAGGACGTGGGTCTTGGGCGTGCCGAGGGTGATCATCGGCTCGATGGCGATGCAGAAGCCCGGGACCAGCTTCATGCCGCGCCCGCGACGGCGGTCGACGTAGTTCAGCAGGTGCGGGTCCATGTGCATGGCGGAGCCGATGCCGTGGCCGCCGTAGTCCTCGACGATGCCGTACTTGCCGCGCGGGGGCAGCGGCTGACGGCGGATGAAGGTCTCGATGCCGCGGCTGATGTCGGAGAGCCGGTTGCCCTTCTTCACCTGCGCGATGCCCGCCCACATCGAGCCCTCGGTGGTCGCGCTCAGCGCGTGCAGCTCGGGGGCGTGGCCGCCGCCGACGAAGACGGTGACGGCGGCGTCGCCGTGCCAGCCGTCGACGATCGCGCCGCAGTCGATGGAGATGATGTCGCCGTCGTTCAGCACCCGGTCGCCGGGGATCCCGTGGACGACCTCCTCGTTGACGGAGGCGCAGATCACACCCGTGAAGCCGTGGTAGCCGAGGAAGTTGGACTTCGCGCCATGGCCCTCGATGACCTTCTTGGCGACGGCGTCGAGCTCACCGGTGGTGACGCCGGGAACCGCGGCCTCACTCGCGGCCTTGAGCGCCTCGGCCACGATCAGCCCGGCCTCCCGCATCTTCGCGATCTGCTCGGGCGTCTTGATCTCAACCATGCGCTCTTCTCGCTCTCCTCAACTCGTGACCACACGCACTGCACCACGACGCACTGCGGCCGTGACATCCCTCCAGGGTGTCACGGCCGCAGCCAAGATATGAAACTCAGTCGTTCGCGTTCTCCCGGAGCGCGGCGATCGCGCGCTCGGTGACCTCGTCGACCTTGCCGAGCGCGGGGATGGTGGTGACCAGGCCCTGCTTGGCGTAGTACTCGATGATCGGCTCGGTCTCCGTGTGGTAGACCTCGAGCCGGGTGCGCACGGTCTCCTCGCTGTCGTCCGAGCGCTGGTACAGCTCGCCGCCGCAGACGTCGCAGACGCCCTCGGTCTTCGGCGGGTTGTAGAGCACGTGGAAGATGTGCGCGCTGTCGTTGCGGCACAGGCGACGGCCGGCGATGCGCCGGACGACCTCGTCCTCGGGGACCTCCAGGTCCAGCACGCCGTCGAGGGCGATGCCGAAGTCCTTGAGGATCCCGTCCAGCGCGACGGCCTGCGCGGTGTTGCGCGGGAAACCGTCCAGCAGGAAGCCGTTCTCGGCGTCCTGCTGGTGCAGGCGGTCCCTCACCATCGCGATGGTGACCTCGTCGGGTACCAGCTTGCCCTCGTCCATGATGCTCTTCGCCAGCTTGCCGAGCTCGGTGCCCTGCGAGATGTTGGCGCGGAACAGGTCGCCGGTGGACACGTGCGGGATGGACAGGGTCTTGGCCAGCAGCGCGGCCTGAGTACCCTTCCCGGCCCCCGGGGGTCCGACGAGGACGATACGCATCAGCGGAGGAACCCTTCGTAGTTACGCTGCTGGAGCTGGCTCTCGATCTGCTTCACAGTTTCAAGGCCGACACCCACAACGATGAGGATGCTCGTACCGCCGAACGGGAAGTTCGAAGACGCCGAGAACAGCCCGAGTGCGATCAGGGGCACCAGGGCGATCAGGCCCAGATAGAGCGAGCCCGGCCAGGTGATCCTGGTCAGCACATAGTTCAGGTATTCCGCCGTCGGGCGGCCGGCCCGGATGCCCGGGATGAACCCACCATACTTCTTCATGTTGTCGGCGACTTCTTCGGGGTTGAACGTGATGGCCACGTAGAAGAAGGCAAAGAAGACAATCAGGACGAAGTAGATGACCATGTAGAGCCAGTGGTCGCTCTTGGTGAGGTTCGTCTGGATCCAGGAACCCCAGCTCGAGTTGGTCTTTCCGCTGAGCTGGACCACCAGAGCCGGGATGTAGAGCAGCGAGCTGGCGAAGATGATCGGAATCACACCCGCCTGGTTCACCTTGAGCGGGATGTACGTCGAGGTGCCGCCGTAGGCGCGGCGACCGATCATGCGCTTCGCGTACTGCACCGGGACGCGGCGCTGGGCCTGCTCGACGAAGACGACCAGGCCGACCATGGCCAGACCCATGATGATGACGCCGAAGAAGGTCAGCCAGCCGTGGCTCGCCTTGATGCTCCACAGCTGCGACGGGAACTGCGCGGCGACCGAGGTGAAGATCAGGATCGACATGCCGTTGCCGACGCCGCGGTCGGTCACCAGCTCACCCAGCCACATGATGACCGAGGTGCCCGCGGTCATGGTGATGACCATGGTCGCGATGGTGAAGACCGACTGGTTCGGGACGACCTGGCTGCCCGGGCAGGCACCGCCGAAGAGGGCGCCGTTCTGCGCGGTGGCGCAGATCGCGGTGGCCTGGAGGATCGCCAGCGCGATGGTCAGGTACCGGGTGTACTGGGTGATCTTCGTCTGACCGGCCTGGCCCTCCTTCTTCAGGGCGTCCAGGCGCGGGATCACCACCGTCAGCAGCTGAAGGATGATGCTCGACGTGATGTAGGGCATGATCCCGAGCGCGAAGATGGTGATCTGCAGCAGCGCACCGCCGCTGAAGAGGTTCACCAGGCCCAGCAGCTGGTTGCCGCCCGACTTGTTCAGGCTGGTCAGACAGGACTGAACGCCCGCGTAGTTCACGCCCGGCACGGGGATGTGCGCGCCGGCGCGGAAAACGACCATGATGCCCAGCGTGAACAACAGCTTGTTGCGCAGTTCGGGCGTCTTGAACGCCCGGGCGAACGCGGTGAGCACGGGGCCTCCTGCTGCTCCCGGCCGTGGGGGCCTGGAGGGACGGTGGATCGGGGGGCGTACCGTCTGAGACGGGTGGGCCAACCTACATATGGACTCCACGGACTCTAACAGCCAGTGGCCGCACGAATGAAGCACAGAACCCAAGCGGGGCAAGCCGATCTTGGGGCTCCCCCCGGTGGTTACCGGCGAACGGTGCCTTCTGTCCGTCTTCTGTCCGATTCGCCCACGTCAAGCTCCGAGGTCAAGTCGCTGCCACAACGAACTCCTTCGAAGTAATTGAGCGATGAATTGCGCATGAAAGGCCGTTTACCCAGCTGTTGGGCCGCTCGGCGGCTGGTAGACAGGACTCCGTTCGAGGGAAAACCACAACCCGATGAAGGCACCCGAGGCACCCGTGCTGCTCCGCAGACTCCCCGCATGGGCCCCGCCCGCACTCCTGGCGTTCGTCCTCGGCGTGATCGAGGTGGGACGTCCGAACCTCTGGCGCGACGAACTGGCCAGCTGGACCGCCGCCACCCGAAGCCTGGGACAGCTGTGGGGGCTGCTCGGCCACGTAGACGCCGTGTCCGGCGCGTACTACGTCTTCCTGCACTTCTGGATCAACAGCTTCGGCGCCTCGGCGGCAGCGCTGCGCATCCCGAGCGTCCTCGCCACCGCCGTCTCCGCCGGGCTCACCGCCGTCATCGGCAAGCGCCTCTTCAGCGCCCGGGTCGGGCTCTGGGCCGGCCTGCTCTACGCGCTGACCCCCCTGGTCATCCGCTACGCGCAGGAGGCCAGGGTCTACGCGATGGTCGACACCGTCGTCCTGCTGGCCACCCTGCAACTGCTGACCATCCTGGACTGCCGGGAGAACCCGGGCCGACGCCGGACGGTGCTCCGCTGGCTGGGCTACGCGGCGTTGATGGCCCTGGCCGGGCTGCTCCATCTGGTCGCCCTCAGCGTGCTGACGGGCCACCTCTGGCTGGTGTACAGCCGCCGCCGACGCGCCTGGCGCGGCTTCGTCCCCGCCGTCGTGCTGGTCTTCGCCGTGCTGACGCCGTTGTTGCTCGCCGGCCACGACCAGTCCGGCCGCCAGCTCAACTGGACCACGCGCCCGAACGTCTTCGCCCTGCCCGGCCTGCTCGGATCGATAACGGGCTCCTGGCCGGTGGCGGTGGTGCTGCTGGCCCTGACGGTCATCGCCTGCATGCGCCGTCCCGGCCGGATGCTGCTCCCCCTGCCGGTCCTGCCCGTGCTGACCGTTTGGATCGTCTCCCAGGGCACCACGTCCTACTGGGTCGAGCGCTACATGCTGTTCGTGGTCCCGTTCTGGACGATCATCGCGGCGGCCGGCGCGGAACGACTCCCCGTCCCCCGCTGGTCCGCGCCCGCGGCGGTCCTGCTGGTCGGGCTGATCGCCATTCCGTACCAGGTCCAACTGCGCCAGCCCGCGGCCCACACCACCACCGACTGGAAGGGCGCGGCCTCGATCATCGCGACGAGCTACCGTGAGGGGGACGCGTTCGTCCCGGAGCGCGGCCAGTACGCGAAGTACATGCTCGATCTGGGCATCGAGTACTACCTGCCTGCGGCCGACAAGCCCCGCGACCTCTTCGCAGCGAAGACCCCCGCCCAGGCGGACGACCTGATGGCCGTCGAGTGCAAGGTGCCTGCGACCTGCCTGGACAATCCCCCGCACCGCGTCTGGGTCGTCTCCTACGGCTACTGGCACAGCCCGATGAGCGGCCTGACCCTTGCGGAGCGCGCCGCGCTGGGCGCGCGGTACCGCGTCACCTCGGTCCACCACGTCAACGGCCTGACCATAGGGCTGCTGACCCTCAAGAGTTAGTTGCACTCTCTCCGTGCAAAAGCAAAAGGCCCGGCTCCCCCGAGGGGGAACCGGGCCCAGCGCTTTAGCGCGTCAGTGGCGAGCTCAGATGAGCTCGGTCACCGAGCCGCCCGCAGCGGCGATCTTCTCCTTGGCGGAGCCGGAGACGGCGTCAACCGAAACCTGCAGCGCCACGGCGATCTCGCCGGTGCCCAGCACCTTGACGAGCGAGTTCTTGCGAACCGCACCCTTCGCGACCAGGTCCTCGACCGTGACCTCGCCACCCTGCGGGTAGAGCGCGGCCAGCTTGTCGAGGTTGACGACCTGGAACTCGACGCGGAACGGGTTCTTGAAACCCTTCAGCTTCGGCAGGCGCATGTGAAGGGGCATCTGGCCACCCTCGAAGCGCTGCGGAACCTGGTAACGGGCCTTGGTGCCCTTGGTACCACGACCAGCGGTCTTACCCTTGGACGCCTCACCACGACCGACACGGGTCTTGGCGGTCTTGGCACCCGGGGCGGGACGCAGGTTGTGGATCTTCAGCGGGTTCTGCTCCGCCATCTCAGTCCACCTCCTCGACCGTGACGAGGTGGCGGACAGTCTGGGCCATCCCGCGGATCTCGGGACGGTCCTCCTTCACGACCACGTCGTGCATGCGCTTGAGACCAAGCGAACGCAGGGTGTCACGGTGGTTCTGCTTGCTACCGATGTAGGACTTGACCTGGGTGATCTTCAGGCGAGCCATTACGCAGCCCCCTGCCCAGCAGCCCGGGCGCGCAGCAGCGCGGCCGGAGCGACGTCCTCGAGCGGCAGACCACGACGGGCGGCGATCTCCTCGGGGCGCGAAAGGCCCTTCAGCGCGGCCACGGTCGCGTGGACGATGTTGATCGCGTTGTCGGAGCCCAGGGACTTCGACAGGATGTCGTGCACGCCGGCGCACTCGAGCACGGCACGCACCGGACCACCGGCGATAACGCCGGTACCCGGGGAAGCCGGCTTGAGCAGGACGACGCCCGCGGCCTTCTCACCCTGGATGGGGTGGGGGATGGTGCCCTGGATACGGGGGACCTTGAAGAAGTGCTTCTTGGCCTCCTCAACACCCTTGGCGATGGCGGCCGGCACCTCCTTCGCCTTGCCGTAACCGACACCCACGGTGCCGTCACCGTCGCCCACCACGACCAGCGCGGTAAAGCTGAAGCGACGACCACCCTTGACAACCTTGGCGACTCGGTTGATCGCTACGACGCGCTCGACGTAGGCGGTCTTCTCGACGGCAGCGCCGCCGTCACGACCGTCACGCTTACGGTCACGCCGCTCGCCACCGCCGGTGCCGCCGCCGGCGCCGCTACCGCGGCGCTGGGGTCCAGCCATTGGATTTACCTCTCTCGTTTCGTCCGTCAGCCTGTGGCGGGCGGGTCAGAAGTCCAGACCGGCCTCGCGGGCGGCGTCCGCGAGAGCCGCGATGCGGCCCGCGTACTGGTTGCCCGCGCGGTCAAAGACGACCTGCTCGATACCGGCAGCCTTGGCGCGCTCGGCGACCAGGGCTCCGACCTTCTTGGCCTGCTCGGTCTTGTCAGCCTCGTTGCCCTTGATGGACACGTCGAGGGTGGACGCCGAAGCCAGGGTGTGGCCCGCGAGGTCGTCGATCACCTGCGCCACGATGTGGCGGTTGGACCGGGAGACCACGAGGCGCGGACGAACCGGAGTACCGGAGACGCGCTTGCGGACGCGGATGGCGCGGCGCTTGCGGGCGGCGGCCTTGTAGCCGTTGCCCTTGCCGATCTTCACACCGACAGTCATGGGTTACTTACCACTCTTTCCGACCTTGCGGCGGATGACCTCGCCCGCGTACTTGACGCCCTTGGCCTTGTACGGGTCGGGCTTGCGCAGCTTGCGGATCTTCGCGGCGACCTCGCCGACCTTCTGCTTGTCGATGCCGTCCACGTGGAACTTGGTCGGCGACTCGACCACGAAGGAGATGCCCTCCGGGGCCGGGACCAGGATCGGGTGGCTGTAGCCGAGCTGGAACTCCATGTCGGAGCCCTTCGCTGCGACACGGTAACCAACACCGCTGATCTCGAGCGACTTGCGGTAGCCCGCGGTCACGCCGGTGATCATGTTCGCCACCAGCGTGCGGGTCAGGCCGTGCAGGGCCTTCGACATGCGCTCGTCGTTCGGGCGGGAGACGACAACGGTGCCGTCCTCAGCCTTCGCGATCTCGATCGGCGCGGCGACGGTGTGGGTGAGGGTGCCCTTGGGGCCCTTCACCGAGACCGCGCGGCCATCGATGGTGACGTCCACGCCGGCGGGAACCGGGATGGGCAGCCGTCCAATGCGAGACATTGCTGTACCTCCGTTTCCCTGAGTTACCAGACGTAGGCGAGGACTTCCCCACCCACGCCCTTCTTGGCTGCCTGCTGTCCGGTGAGCAGACCTGCAGACGTGGAGATGATCGCCACGCCCAGGCCGCCGAGCACCTTCGGCATAGCGGTGGACTTGGTGTAGACCCGCAGACCCGGCTTGGAGATGCGCTTGATGCCCGCGATAGAACGCTCACGGTTGGGGCCGAACTTGAGGTCGATGGACAGCTTCTTGCCGACCTCGCCCTCCTTCGGCTCCTCAACGGTCCAGCTGGAGATGTAACCCTCCTGCTTGAGGATCTCCGCGATGTGAGTCTTGATCTTCGAGTGGGGCATCACGACGGAGTCGTGGTAGGCCGAGTTCGCGTTTCGCAGACGCGTCAGCATGTCTGCGATCGGGTCGGTCATGGTCATGATGGCCTGTGGCCTCTCTCACCGCGGTTTCCGCGCGCCTCGTTTGCAGAAGGGGCACGGGACCTACGGTGTAGTAAGACGAATTCGGGGCAGCACGGGCCCCGACCTCCACAAGGTTACAGGAGGTCGGGAACCCGTCTGTTCCGAGGTTGCTTACCTCTGAGTTCCTGACGGTTCTTCGGATAGGCCGAAGAACAGTGTTACCAGGAGCTCTTGGTCACGCCCGGCAGCTCGCCGCGGTGCGCCATCTCACGAAGGCAGACGCGGCAGAGGCCGAACTTGCGGTACACGGAGTGCGGACGGCCGCAGCGCTGGCACCGGGTGTAGCCCCGGACACCGAACTTCGGCTTGCGCTCCGACTTGGCGATCAGTGCCTTCTTCGCCATCGGTCAGCTCTCCTTGAAGGGGAAACCGAGAGCCCGCAGCAGCGCCCGGCCCTCGTCGTCGGTCTGGGCGGTGGTCACCACGGTGATGTCCATACCACGGGTACGGTCGACCTTGTCCTGGTCGATCTCGTGGAACATGACCTGCTCGGTCAGACCGAAGGTGTAGTTGCCCTTGCCGTCGAACTGCTTCGGCGACAGACCACGGAAGTCACGGATACGCGGCAGCGCAAGCGAGACGAGGCGGTCCAGGAACTCCCACATGCGGTCACCGCGGAGGGTGACGTGGGCGCCGATCGGCTGACCCTCACGCAGCTTGAACTGCGCGATGCTCTTGCGAGCCTTGGTCACGGTCGGCTTCTGGCCGGTGATGGCGGTGAGGTCCTTGACCGCACCGTCGATCAGCTTCGAGTCGCGGGCGGCGTCGCCCACACCCATGTTGACCACGACCTTGACCAGGCCGGGGATCAGCATGACGTTCTCGTAGCTGAACTCTTCCTGCAGCTGACCCTTGATCTCGGAGCGGTAGCGCTCCTTGAGCCGGGGGCTGACCTTCTCAATCGAGGTGTCGGTCATCAGATGTCCTCACCGGTGCGCTTGGCAACGCGGATCTTGTTGCCCTGCTCGTCGAATCGGTAGCCGACGCGGGTGACGACCTTCTTGCCGTCCTTCTCCACAACGAGCTGAACGTTGCTCACGTGGATCGGGGCCTCGACGGTCACGATGCCGCCGGCCTGGGAGCCGTTGGCGGTGGGCGTGGCCTTGGTGTGCTTCTTGACCCGGTTGACACCCTCGACCAGGACCTTGGACGTGGTCGGGAAGGCCTGAATGACCTTGCCCTGCTTGCCCTTGTCCTTGCCGGTGATGACCTGGACCAGGTCACCCTTCTTGATCTTCATGCTGTTAGCCATTGGTTAGAGCACCTCCGGCGCGAGCGAGATGATCTTCATGAACTTCTTCTCACGCAGCTCACGGCCGACCGGGCCGAAGATGCGGGTACCACGGGGGTCACCGTCGGTGTTCTTGAGGATGACGGCGGCGTTCTCGTCGAACCGGATGTAGGAACCGTCGGGACGACGGCGCTCCTTCACGGTCCGGACGATGACGGCCTTGACCACGTCGCCCTTCTTCACATTGCCACCGGGGATCGCGTCCTTGACGGTCGCCACGATGACGTCGCCGATGCCCGCGTAGCGCCGGCCGGAGCCACCGAGAACGCGGATGCAAAGGATTTCCTTCGCGCCCGTGTTGTCGGCGACACGCAGTCGCGACTCCTGCTGGATCACGTCTTTCTCCTGATCGTCAACGATCGGGACCGGGTCCGCCGCTGCTCACCCGGGCACCCCTGACTCTCTTTCACGAGCGTCAGGAGCCCCGAGCACATACGACGGCACCCAATCGCGTTCGTTACTTGGCCTTCTCGAGGATCTCGACGACGCGCCAGCGCTTCGTCGCGGAGGTGGGGCGCGTCTCCATGAGGAGAACGCGGTCACCGATGCCGCAGGCGTTGGCCTCGTCGTGCGCCTTCAGCTTGTTGGTACGGCGGATGACCTTGCCGTACAGCGCGTGCTTGACGCGGTCCTCGACGGCGACGACGACGGTCTTGTCCATCTTGTCGCTGACGACGAGACCCTCACGGGTCTTGCGGAAACCGCGCGTCTCGTTGGTGTTGTCAGTCATCAGGCGTCCTTCACCGTCTCGATGCCCAGCTCGCGCTCGCGCATCAGGGTGTAGATCCGCGCGATGTCCTTCTTGACGAGCTTGAGGCGCCCGTGGTTGTCGAGCTGCCCGGTCGCCGCCTGGAAGCGGAGGTTGAACAGCTCCTCCTTGCGCTCACGCAGCTGCGCAACGAGACCCTCGTTGTCCAGCTCGCGGAGCTCAGCAGCCTTCGTCGCGGCCATCAGCTCTCACCTGCCTCGCGCCGGACAATCCGGCACTTCATCGGGAGCTTGTGAGCAGCGCGGGTGAGCGCCTCACGAGCCACCTTCTCGTTCGGGTAGGACAGCTCGAACATGACCCGACCCGGGTGCACGTTCGCGATCCACCACTCCGGCGAACCCTTACCGGAACCCATGCGGGTCTCGGCGGGCTTCTTGGTCAGCGGGCGGTCGGGGTAGATGTTGATCCACACCTTGCCGCCACGCTTGATGTGACGGGTGATGGAGATACGAGCGGACTCGATCTGCCGGTTCGTCACGTACGCCGGGGTGACGGCCTGCAGGCCGTACTCACCGAACGTCACCTCAGTACCGCCCTTGGCCATACCGCGGCGCTTGGGGTGGTGCTGCTTGCGGTGCTTGACCCTGCGAGGGATCAGCATGGTCAGGCCTCCGTAACAGGGGTCTCAGCCGCAGCCGGAGCCTCGGTCGCCGCGGAAGCGGTGGCCTCGGTGTTCTGCTGCGGACGACGGCCACGGCCGCCGGCGGGACGGTCGCCACCACGACGGGGGCGCTCGCCCGGGCCACCCGCACGCGGCGGACGGTTGCCGGCCTTGGCGGCGGCGTTCTCGGCGCGGACCTCGGCGATGTTCTTGACGTCGCCCTTGTAGATCCACACCTTGACGCCGATGCGACCGAAGGTGGTCTTGGCCTCGAAGAAGCCGTAGTCGACGTTGGCGCGCAGCGTGTGCAGGGGCACGCGGCCCTCGCGGTAGAACTCGCTGCGGGACATCTCAGCGCCGCCCAGACGGCCGGAGCACTGGATCTTGATGCCCTTGGCACCGGACTTCATCGTGCCCTGCATGCTCTTACGCATGGCGCGACGGAAGGAGACGCGGGAGGACAGCTGCTCCGCGACGCCCTGAGCCACGAGCTGGGCGTCCAGCTCGGGGTTCTTGACCTCGAGGATGTTCAGCTGGACCTGCTTGCCGGTCAGCTTCTCGAGGTCGCCGCGGATGCGGTCGGCCTCGGTGCCGCGGCGGCCGATGACGATGCCCGGGCGGGCGGTGTGGATGTCCACCCGCACGCGGTCACGGGTGCGCTCGATCTCAACCTTCGAGATACCGGCGCGCTCCATGCCGGACGTCATCATGCGACGGATCGCGACGTCTTCCTTGACGTAGTCCTTGTACAGCTTGTCGGCGTACCAGCGGGACTTGAAGTCCGTGGTGATGCCGAGGCGGAACCCGTGCGGGTTAACCTTCTGGCCCATTACCGGGTCCCTTCCTTCGACGCGACGACCACGGTGATGTGGCTCGTCCGCTTGCGGATCCGGTACGCGCGGCCCTGGGCCCGCGGACGGAAACGCTTCAGGGTCGGGCCCTCGTCGACGTAGGCCTCGGAGATGTAGAGGCTCGACACGTCGTTGTGGTTGTAGTTGTGGTCCGCGTTCGCGATGGCGCTGTTGAGCACCTTGAGAACGGGCACAGACGCGGCCTGCGGAGCGAATCGCAGGACCGCCTGGGCCTCCGTGGCACTCATGCCACGGACAAGGTCCACCACGCGGCGGGCCTTCATGGGCGTTACGCGGATGTACCGCGCCGCTGCCCTGGCTTCCATGGTTGTCCCCTTGATGGTGATTGTCATCGTGTCTTCGCTTCGCAGGTCAGCGACGCTTGGACTTACGGTCGTCCTTGACGTGACCCTTGAACGTGCGGGTCGGCGCGAACTCGCCGAGCTTGTGGCCGACCATCGACTCGGTGACGAACACCGGGATGTGCTTGCGGCCGTCGTGCACCGCGAGGGTGTGCCCCAGCATCGCCGGAACGATCATGGAGCGACGGGACCAGGTCTTGATGACGTTCTGGGTACCGGCCTCGTTCTGGACATCCACCTTCTTCATGAGGTGGTCGTCGACGAAGGGCCCCTTCTTGAGACTGCGCGGCATCGAGACTGCTCCTAGCGCTTCTTGTTCGTCTTGCGGCGGCGGACGATCATCTTGTCGCTAGCCTTCTTCGGCTTGCGAGTACGACCCTCCTTCTGACCCCACGGCGAAACCGGGTGGCGACCACCGGAGGTCTTACCCTCACCACCACCGTGCGGGTGGTCGATCGGGTTCATGGCGACACCACGCACGGTCGGGCGGACGCCCTTCCAGCGCATACGGCCGGCCTTGCCCCAGTTGATGTTCGACTGCTCGGCGTTGCCGACCTCGCCGACGGTCGCGCGGCAGCGCGCGTCCACGAGGCGGACCTCGCCGGACGGCATGCGCAGGTGGGCGTAGACGCCCTCCTTCGCCAGCAGCTGGACCGACGAGCCCGCGGAACGGGCGATCTTCGCGCCGCCACCGGGACGCAGCTCGATGGCGTGGATGACCGTACCGACCGGGATGTTCCGGAGCGGGAGGTTGTTGCCCGGCTTGATGTCGGCGCTGGGGCCGTTCTCAACCCGGTCGCCCTGGCCCAGCTTGGCCGGAGCGATGATGTAGCGCTTCTCACCGTCTGCGTAGTGCAGCAGCGCGATGCGCGCGGTGCGGTTCGGGTCGTACTCGATGTGAGCGACCTTGGCCGGCACGCCGTCCTTGTCGTGACGACGGAAGTCGATGACACGGTACGCGCGCTTGTGGCCGCCACCCTGGTGGCGAACAGTCACACGACCGGTGTTGTTACGACCGCCCTTGCTGTGCAGCGGGCGGACCAGCGACTTCTCCGGCTCGGACCGCGTGATCTCGACAAAGTCGGCAACGCTGGAGCCGCGACGGCCCGGCGTTGTCGGCTTGTACTTGCGGATGCCCATGGCTTCTTCTGTCCTTAACCGTTACGGGATTCCCCAGCGCCTCAGGCGGCGGGGGCGTTCCCGAAGATGTCGATGCGGTTGCCCTCTGCCAGCGTCACGATGGCGCGCTTGGTGTCCTTGCGCTTGCCGAAGCCGGTGCGGGAGCGCTTGCGCTTGCCCTGGCGGTTCAGCGTGTTGACGTTGGCGACCTTGACCGAGAAGACGGCCTCGACGGCCTGCTTGATCTGGGTCTTGTTGGCGTCCGGCGACACCACGAAGGTGTACTTGTTCTCGTCGAGGAGCGCGTAGCTCTTCTCCGAGATGACCGGCTTGATCAGGACGTCACGGGGGTCCGTGTACGTCTTGCTCGTGATCTCGCTCATCAGGCGGCGCTCCCATCGAGCTCGCCCTCAGCGGCGACAGCCTTGGCGGACGCGACCGGACCGGCCACGAAGCGCTCGAAAGCAGCCTGAGTGAAGACCACGTCGTCGGAGACGAGCACGTCGTAGGTGTTCAGCTGGCCGGCGTCCAGGATGTGCACGGTCGGCAGGTTGCGGGCGCTGAGCAGCGACAGCTCGTCGTCACGCTCGACGACCAGCAGCACGTTCTTGCGCTCGCTGATCTTGCCGAGCAGCGTGCGGGCAGCCTTGGTGGACGGCGCCTCGGTCGCGGTCACGCCGGTGACGACGTGGATGCGAGCGTTGCGGGCCCGGTCGGTCAGGGCGCCACGCAGAGCGGCGGCCTTCATCTTCTTCGGCGTCCGCTGCGAGTAGTCACGCGGCACGGGACCGTGCACGACGCCACCACCGGCGAACTGCGGCGCACGGGTCGAACCCTGACGGGCGCGGCCGGTGCCCTTCTGGCGGTACGGCTTCTTGCCGCCACCACGGACCTCGCCACGACGCTTGGTCTTGTGCGTGCCCTGACGAGCGGCGGCGAGCTGAGCGACGACGACCTGGTGCAGCAGCGGAACGCTGACGCGCGCGTCGAAGATCTCAGCCGGCAGCTCGACGGTGCCGACGGTCTCACCCGCGGGGGAGAGAACGTTGATGGTGCTCATTACTTCAGGCCCCCTTCGCCGCGGTGCGGACCAGGATGAGGCCGCCGTTCGGACCGGGGACCGCGCCCTTGATGAGCAGCAGGCCCTTCTCCGCGTCAACGGCGTGGATGGTGAGGTTCTGCGTGGTGACACGCTCGTGGCCCATACGGCCGGCCATCTTCAGACCCTTGAAGACACGACCGGGGGTGGCGCAGCCACCGATGGAACCGGGCGAGCGGTGCTTGCGCTGGACACCGTGACCGGCGCCGAGACCCTTGAAGTTGTGACGCTTCATGACACCGGCGAAGCCCTTGCCCTTGCTGGTGCCGGTCACGTCGACCTTGACACCGGCCTCGAACACCTGAGCGGTGATCTCCTGGCCGAGGGTGTACTCGGAGGCGTCGGTCGTGCGCAGCTCGACCAGGTGGCGGCGCGGGGTCACGCCGGCCTTGGCGAAGTGACCCGCGAGGGGCTTGTTCACCTTGCGCGGGTCGATGTCGCCGAAACCGATCTGCACGGCGTCGTAGCCGGTGCCGTCGGCGGTGTGGACCTGGGTCACGACGTTCGGGCCGGCCTTGACGACGGTCACCGGGACGATGCGGTTGTTCTCGTCCCAGACCTGCGTCATGCCGAGCTTCTCGCCCAGGATGCCCTTGATCTGCTTAGCCATCTTCAGCTCACGCCCCTCAGAGCTTGATCTCGATGTCGACACCGGCCGGCAGGTCGAGTCGCATCAGAGAGTCAACGGTCTTGGGCGTCGGGTCGAGGATGTCGATCAGGCGCTTGTGCGTGCGCATCTCGAAGTGCTCGCGCGAGTCCTTGTACTTGTGCGGCGAGCGGATGACGCAGTACACGTTCTTCTCAGTGGGCAGCGGCACCGGGCCCGCGACCTGCGCACCAGTACGCGTCACCGTCTCGACGATCTTCTTCGCCGAGGAGTCGATGACCTCGTGGTCGTAGGCCTTGAGCCGGATGCGGATCTTCTGTCCCGCCATGGCTACTTCGTAGTCCTTCTGTCTCTGTCGCCTCTGCGCCGTACGCCTCCGGGTGGAGGCATTCGGGGCGTTTCCGCCGACCCACGCGGTCGGGCGTGTCGCGCTTGCCCTCAAGAGCAAGCCTTGGCGGAAACACCGGATCGGCACCTCTGACCACGCTTCCCGAAAGATTCCCGTACTTTCGCGCCGCAGCTGCCGCGTCTCGTCCAGACGTGCTGGATCACAGACAAACGGGCTTCACGGGCACGACGAGTACTGTGGGACTCGCTTTCGGTCCCCCCGATCCCGAAGGACCCGACCCCGAAGGGTCTGATGAGGGGCGCGCGACATCGGCGCTCAACCGAGCAACTCGGCTAGTGTGCCATACCGGACAAGGGGCACGCCAATCGAGGTCAACACGCCAGTGGGGCCTCCCGGAGGAGGCCCCACCTGACGTTCGATCAGTTCCCGCTGCTCACTCGGCGGTGGCACTCGCCAGTCGGGCGGTCGGCTGCTCGTGGGCGGGAATCTTCGGCATGCGCCGGATCATCGCCAGCAGCAGCACGAAGCCGGCCCGGCCCAGGTAGATCGTCGCCTTTATCGGCGAGGCGCTCGGCGTGCCGGTGGTGCGCTCGCGCATCGCCACCGGGATCTGGCGCACGGTGAATCCGCAGCGGACCGCGCCGACCAGGGTCTCGATCGTGTCGCCCAGGTACTCGACCGGGTACCAGTGCGCGAAGAACGCGATCATGCTCCGGTTGCAGGCCTTGAAGCCGGAGGTGGTGTCGGTGAGCCGGGTCCGCGCGATCCGCGAGAGCACCGCGGAGAGCAGCTTCATCGCCCACGCGCGCGGGCCGCGCACCGAGTACGCGCCCTCCCCCGCGAAACGGGCGCCGATGACCAGGTCTGCCGACTCCAGCGCCTCGACCAGGGCGGGGACGTAGCCGGGGTCGTGCTGGCCGTCCGAGTCGCACTGGATGGCGACGTCGTAGTCGTGCTCGTACGCGTAGCGGTACCCGAGGCGCATCGCGCCGCCGACGCCCAGGTTGTACGGGAGCCGCGCGACGGCGGTGGCGCCGGAGGCGGCGGCCACGCGGGCGGTGGTGTCGGCCGAGCCGTCGTCCACCACCAGGGTGTCCACTCCGGGGAGCTTCTCCTGGATCTCCTTGAGTATGAAGGGCAGGCCCTCCGACTCGTTCCAGGCCGGCAGGATCAGCAGCACCCGCTTGCCGTCCAGTGCCGCGGTGTCGATCACACTGTCGGTCACGTTGTCGCCCATCAGGCCCGCACCTCCCGCGGCTGCCCCTGCTCCTGTCGGTCGCGGAGCTCGGCGAGCTCGGCCGCGTGCTGGTCCAGCTGCGTGCGGACCAGGGCGATGTCCTCCGAGAGGGTGCGCGTCTCCGCCTCCAGGCGGCTCGCCTCCCAGCTCAGGTGCAGGCAGACGAGCAGCACCAGCAGGAAGCCGCAGAAGAGCACCAGGCTCGCCCCGTTGGCCACACCCAGACGGTGCGCGACCCCGTTCAGCAGGGACGGGAAGAAGCCGATCGGCGTGACCACGATGCCGATCGTGATCCAGATCGCTGCGTACTTCTCCCGCAGCTGCTGGCGGCGCAGCAGCTCCAGGATGCACCCGATCACCAGCACGCTGCTGATCGAGGTGAGTACGGAGAGTTGCACGGCGGGGAGCCTTTCAGATGGGGCGTAGGGAATCCTAGCGAGTGGCGACGGGTTCCGCGTCACGGGCGTCGGCGGGCTCACGGCCGCCGGACACGCGCGACAGCAGTACCAGAAGGACCCCCGCGGTGACCACCGAGCCGGTGAAGTACGCGAACTCCACCCGCGTCGAGGCACCCCCCGGTAGGAATGTCGCACCGACGAGCGCGACGGTTCCCACCACCCAGCCGAGCAGCTGGAGCTTGTGCCGTCCGACGGCCATCAGCGCCTGTCCGAGGACCAGCGCGAGCATGTAGGCCATCGTCCCGGCGGCGAACCAGAAGAAGTCCAGCATGTGCAGGACGTCGGGAGCGTTCAGGAAGGTGTGAATCAGCCAAGAACCGAGCAGGACCGAAGGAACTCCGCCCAGTACGCCCAGTCCGGTGATCACGCCGCAGGTGCGCAGCAGCATCTTCCGGAACCCGGCCCGGTCCCCCGAGGTCGCCGCCGTGGACAGCCCGGTCATCAGCGTCGGCTGCAGCGAGCCGAAGACGAAGAGCGGGATCCGGCAGAGCACGCCCGCGCTGAGCACCGCGAAGGTCAGGTTCGCATCGTTCGGCGCCAGCAACGCCAGGGCCACCACCGGAGCGTTGACCACGACCTGGGCCAGGATCGAGGCGCCCATCATCGTGGTGAGGTTCTGCGACAGCTCCGGCCAGGGCATCTGCGGCCCCGGACGCGAACCGCGCAGGGCCGGACGCAGCGTCAGCAGCATGGCCAGCAGCGGCGCGACCGCCATCACCAGGCCGTAGTAGATCGCCTCGTGCACGCCGGCCAGCACCAGCGCGAAGGCGAAGACCATGCGCAGTCCGCCGTCGAGGGCCAGCGAGATGCCGTAGGAGTCGAAGAGGCCGAGCCCGGCCAGCACGCCGCGGGTCATGAAGACCAGGCCCATGCCGACCAGCGTCGCCGCGAACGCCCAGACCAGGCCGGTGTCTCCGCCGAAGAACCGGTGCGCGACCGGACCGGCGGTGGCCGCCAGGATCGCGCAGAGCAGGGCCAGCAGGCCGGCGGTGAACAGCGCCGCCCGGCGGAACACCGGCCGGACGCCCTCGCCGCGGACCTGGCGCGCGGCGACGACCCGGGTGAGCTCCTGCTCGACCGGGAAGAACAGCCCGAGGCTCAGCGTCATCGCCAGCGACCAGAGCTCGGAGACGGCCGCGCGCGGGTCCTGTCCCAGCGCGTGTCCGGAGATCGCGATCTGGACGTAGGAGGCCAGGCCGAGGATCAGCGTCCCGCCGATCACCAGGTGGGTGCCCGGCGGGATGACGCTGAGGATCCGGGCGAACGGGCCGCTCTTCGCGGCCGGGGTCGCGCTCGCGGCGGCGGCCTCGCTCACTTCTCCAGCGCTGCCTTCGCCTTGAGCGGCTCCCACCAGGCGCGGTTCTCGCGGTACCAGGCGATGGTGTCGGCCAGGCCCTGCTCGAACGCGACCTGCGGGGTGTAGCCGAGCTCCTCGGAGATCTTGGTGATGTCCAGGGAGTAGCGCAGGTCGTGGCCCTTGCGGTCGGCGACGCGCTCGACCATGTCCCAACCGGCGCCGGCGGCCTCCAGCAGCAGGCCGGTCAGCTTCTTGTTGGTGATCTCGGTGCCGCCACCGATGTTGTAGACCTCACCCGCGCGGCCCTTGGCCAGCGCCAGGGCGATGCCGCGGCAGTGGTCGGAGACGTGCAGCCAGTCGCGGATGTTGCCGCCCTCGCCGTACAGCGGGACCTTCCTGCCGTCGATCAGGTTGGTCGTGAAGAGCGGGATGACCTTCTCCGGGAACTGGTAGTGCCCGTAGTTGTTGGAACAGCGGGTCACCACCACGTCCATGCCGTGGGTGCGGTGGTAGGCCAGCGCCAGCAGGTCGGAGCCCGCCTTGGAGGCGGAGTACGGGGAGTTCGGGGCCAGCGGCCACTCCTCCGTCCAGGAGCCCTCCGCGATGGAGCCGTAGACCTCGTCGGTGGAGACGTGCAGGAAGCGGCCGACGCCGTGCTTGCGGGCGGCGTCCAGCAGCACCTGGGTGCCCAGCACATTGGTGGTCACGAACGGCCCCGCGCCCGCGATGGAGCGGTCGACGTGGGACTCGGCGGCGAAGTGCACGACCGCGTCGTGGCCGGCCATGACCTGGTCGACGGCCTCGGCGTCGCAGATGTCGCCGCGGACGAAGCTGTAGTCCGGGTGGTCGGCCACCGGGTCCAGGTTCGCCAGCACGCCGGAGTAGGTGAGCTTGTCGAACACCGTGACCTGGGCGCCCTGCAGCGGACCGGGTGCCGTAAGGAGCTGGCGGACGAACTCGGAGCCGATGAACCCGGCACCGCCGGTGACAAGAATGCGCATAGTCCGGTCAGCATAGCCGGACCCCCTGAGCCCGGGGCCAGCCGCAGGCCGGACCTTTGCCCCTTCGTCACAGTCCGCAAACATCCACAACCCGGCGGGAGGGCCCCTCCGGGAGGAGGCCATAGAGTGGCCGCATGCGCGGCATTCTTCTCGCCGGTGGAACGGGCTCCCGTCTCTGGCCTCTGACCAGGGCGGTCTCCAAGCAGCTGCTCCCCGTCTTCGACAAACCGATGATCTACTACCCGCTGTCCACGCTGATGATGGCAGGCATCACCGAGGTGCTCGTCATCACCACCCCGGAGGACCAGGACCAGTTCCAGCGCCTGCTCGGCGACGGCTCCCAGTGGGGGCTGCAGCTGAGCTACGCCGTCCAGGAGCGTCCCGAGGGCATCGCCCAGGCGTTCTTGCTGGGCGCGGACTTCATCGGCGACCAGCCGGTGGCGCTGATCCTGGGCGACAACATCTTCCACGGCAGTGGCCTCGGCACCCGGCTGCGGGAGAACAAGAGCCTGGTCGGCGGGCGGGTCTTCGCCTACCCGGTGGCGGACCCGAGCGCGCTCGGCGTGGTCGAGTTCGACAGCGAGGGCAAGGTCATCTCCATCGAGGAGAAGCCGGAGAAGCCCAAGTCCCGCTACGCGGTGCCGGGCCTCTACTTCTACGACTCCGAGGTCGTCGAGATAGCCCGGAACATCACCCCCAGCGCCCGCGGCGAGCTGGAGATCACCGCCGTCAACGAGGCCTACCTGCGCCGTGACCGACTGACCGTCACCGTGCTGGACCGCGGCACGGCCTGGCTCGACACCGGCACCCACGACTCGATGGTCCAGGCCTCCGAGTACGTCCGGGTCATCGAGCAGCGGCAGGGCTTCAAGATCGGCTGCGTCGAGGAGATCGCCTGGCGCATGGGCTACATCGACGCGGCGCAGCTGCGCACCCTGGCCGAGCCGCTGGTCAAGAGCGGCTACGGCACCTACCTGCTGAACCTGCTGGACGAAGGGCTCACCGCATGAAGATCCGCCCGCTGAGCATCGAGGGCGCCTGGGAGATCACCCCGGTGCAGCACGGCGACCCCCGCGGCATGTTCATGGAGTGGTACCGCTTCGACCACCTCGCCGAGGCCGTCGGCCACCCGCTGCGGCTGGCGCAGGGCAACATGTCGGTCTCCGCGGCGGGTGTGGTCCGCGGCATCCACTTCGCCGACGTCCCGCCCGGCCAGGCCAAGTACGTGACCTGCGTGCGCGGCGCGGTGCTCGACGTCATCGTCGACCTGCGCGTGGGCTCCCCCACCTTCGGTCAGTGGGAGGGCGTCCGCCTGGACGACGCCGACCGCCGCGCGGTCTACATCTCCGAGGGCCTCGGCCACGGCTTCTGCGCGCTGACGGACGACGCGACGCTGTCGTACCTCTGCTCGGAGACGTACAACCCGACCGGCGAGCACGGCATCCACCCGCTCGACCCGACGCTGGCCATCGAGTGGCCGGCGGACGCGCCGCAGCTGTCCGCCAAGGACACGGCGGCCCCGACCCTCGTCGAGGCCGAGGCCGCCGGTCTGCTGCCCGTCTACGACGCCTGTCGCGCGTTCACTGCTTCCCTGCGCCGGCACTGACCGCCGACGCCGACTCGGAGGCCGTACCGGAGGCCGCCGTCGCTGCGGGAGCCGCTGCTCCCTCGGCGAGGGCGGCCTTTTCGCGTGCGGCTTGGCGCACGGCTTGGCGTGCGGTCAGCCAACGCTGCAGCGGCGCCGGGGTCCAGTGCCGCAGGCTCATGGCCCGGTCCTCCACCAGGTGCCAGGAGAGCCAGGCGAGCGCCCAGGTGATCGCGATCGCGGCCAGCACGTACGCGTAGTGGCCGTACTTGGTGAAGTGGTACATCAGCAGCGTCTGCAGCACGGGGAAGCCGTAGATGTAGATGCCGTACGAGTAGTCGTTCTTCCGTCCGACCCAGTGCAGCTTCTTCGGCATCCGCACGCCGCCCCAGATCACCAGGTAGGCGAAGGCCGGGTAGCCGATCACGAAGAAGCCGCCGAGCAGCAGCGAGCCGACCAGTGCGGCGAACGCGCCCACGGCGAGCAGGTCGTTGATCGGCACCCGCTCCTTGTAGAGCTGGAACGTCGCGCCGAGCAGGAAGACGAAGCCCAGGTAGATCACGTAGTGGCTGCTGAGCCAGCCGAGGATCGGCATGTTCCAGGCGGTGCTGCCCTCGCTGGGGGCGCCGCGCCAGCCCTTGGCGTCGATCAGGTTCATCAGGATCATGATCCAGAGCCCGACGGTCACCAGCGCGACCGTCCTGCGGGCCCGGGTCAACACGCCGCCGGCGGCCAGGATGCCGACGATGACGTAGCAGAAAATCTCGTACTTCAGCGACCAGAGCGCGCCGTCGAAGGCCCCGTTGAAGTTGGTGTGGCGGTGGATCCCGGTGGTCATGATCCCGGAGATGTCGTAGCCGCTGCCGATCGAGGTGTTCCACATCCCCTCGATGTACTGGAACGGCCCGTACTTGGCCGTCCAGAAGCCCGCCAGCGAGCCGTGCTGCCCGTGGTAGAGGACCGGCGCGAGCACGAACGCGGTCAGCACGATGCAGACCCACAGGGCCGGCAGGATGCGCAGCGCGCGGTGCCAGGCGTAGCGTCCGACGCCCAGCCGCTTGCCACTGCCGGTGATCATGAAGCCGGAGATGGCGAAGAAGCCGACCACGGCCATCTTGCCCAGGTCCACCTGGTTGCCGAAGAGCTGGGAGCCCACGTCCAGGCGGCCGTAGCCGACCGGGTTGCTGTGCGAGACCACGACGGACAGGGCCAGCAGCAGACGGATCAGGCCGAAGCCGTTGGCGCGGCCGGAGAGCAACTCACCCAGCGTGCCGCGGGTGCGCCACCACGCGCGGGGCCTGCCCGCCGGAGCGGCAGCTATGGTCTCAGCCATTCCGGCTTCCCTCCGCCTTCCAGAGCGCCGCGACGGACTCCGCCAGCGACCGGCGCGCCTCCCAGCCGAGCACGCGACGCACCAGTGTGACATCCAGGCACTGCCAGTCCGTCTCGGGCCCGGCGCCCGCCGGACCCGGGTCCTCGGTGATCTCCACCGGCACGCCGGAGGCGGCGATCAGGAGCTCGACCATCTGCCGCGCGGAGACGCCCTCGCCCCGGCCGACGTTGAGCACCGGCGTCGCGGCCCAGTCGACGTCGGTGGCGTCCAGCGCGACGACGACGGCGTCGACGACGTCGTCCAGGTCCACGAAGTCCCGCTGCGCGGTCAGCGGCGCGAGGGTGAGCGCGGCCGTCTCGCCCGCGGCCTCGGCAGCGGCCAGCTTGGCGGCCATCACGCCCAGCAGGCTGTGACCCGGCTGCCCGGCGCCGACGACATTGCCGACGCGCAGCGCCACGGCCTGCGCGCCGCCCTTGGCGGCGGTCTGCACCAGGTCGGTGGCCCGCACCTTCAACCGGCCGTACGCCATCACCGGCTGCGGCTCGTCGCCCTCGGCCTGGACCGTGCCGATCGGGGCCAGCCCATACTCGTGGACCGAGCCGAGCTGGACGAAGCGGACCGGCTCCGGCAGCAGCGCGATCGCGTCCAGCACGCGCTGGACCATGGTCACGTTGGCGTCGACCATCTGCTCGTCCGTCAGGCCCCACATGCCGCCCGCGGCGTTGACCACCGCGGTCACCTGCTCCTCGCGCAGCAGCTCGGCGAGGTCGGCGGCGGTCCCGGCGACCAGGTCGAAGGCCCGGAACCGTCCCGGCACCGGGACCTCGGGCTCGCGGCGCGCGACGACCAGCACCTGCCTGCCGCCCTGGACCAGCTCCTCGGCCAGGGCGCGGCCGATGAAGCCGGTACCGCCGAGGACCGCCACGCTGTTCGACATACCTGCTTCTCCATAGGTGGTTCGTGATGCGGCGAAGCCGCGGATCATGCCTGGTCAGGCCGAGCGCCAGGCCGGGACGGGCGGTGCGTCAGGGCCGACGGCCGGAGGCCGCGGCGTGCCGCAGCAGGGCACGCGCACCGTCCCGCTGCCCGGTCCGCAGCGCGCCCGGCAGCAGCGTGAGCGCGTGGATGCGCGAGGAGAGGTGCGTGCGGGCGGCCTTCGCCGCGCGCGGCCAGCCGTGGGCGTCGAGCCGGTCGGCGACGTCCGCGAAGTACTGCGCGGACTCCTCGAAGCGGTAGCCGCTGAACGCCTTCGCGGAGGAGATGCTCACCGCGTGCCGCCGGTACTGGAACGAGAGGGTCTCGTCGACCAGCAGCTGCTCGCCGTCCTGGATCAGGTCGATGATCAGCGCCAGGTCCTGGATGATCTCCAGACCCTCACGGAACCCCCACTTGCGCACCGCGTCCGTGCGCCAGCACAGCGCCGGGAAGTAGAGCCAGTTGCCGCGCAGCAGGTTGGCCGCGAGCGCCTCGCCGCCGAGCAGCCGTCGGCCCTGGATCCTGGGGGCGTAGATGCGGCGCTTGGCCTCGTCGACAAGCGTGTTGCTGGGCTTCCCGTCGGAGTCGATCACCTCGACGCCCGGCTGCACGATCGCCGTCCCCGGGTGCTCGGTCAGGGCGGCGCGGACGGTCGCGACGTAGTTGGGCAGCATGACGTCGTCGGTGCCCATCATCACGAAGTGCTCGGCCTCGACCAGGCCCAGGCACTTCTGGTAGTTGCCGACGACGCCGAGGTTCTTCTCGTTGCGCTGGTAGCTCACCCGCGGGTCGCCGAGCTCGGCGAACCACTCCGGCACCCCTGGTTCCTTGCCGTCGTCGACCACGACCAGCCGCCAGTCGCGGTCCGTCTGAGCGATGACACTGCGCACGGCGGTCTGCATCAGAGCGACGTCGCCGTAGTACGGCAGCATGATGTCGAGAGTGGTCACGATGAAGGCACCAAATCGGTTGGGGTCCGGACGGGCGGCCTGCCGGGCGCGCACGAGCTCCTGCGTGGGCGGAGGGCACCCTAGGGGCGAAGCATACCGACCGCGGCCAACCCGGTACCTTCCCGCGTTCACGCGTCCGCGTGCCTGCGCTCGGGCGGCTCACACGGCTCAGAGGCCTCGGACGCCTCAGAGTTCTCAACTGATCCTCGCTGCATCCCGAACTTCCGCCGCCGGCTTCCTGACCTCAGCCGGTTAGGCTGTGACGCTGACCCCGGACCGAGCACAGGGACGTCACAGAAAAAGACGTCACAGGAGAGCAGACGGAGAGCCGGGCAGGACTTGCTAAGGACCCCCGTGCCCCAATCCGTGCGCACCCTCATGGGCCGCCGACTGCTCGGTCCCGTGTGGCTGCTCCCCGTGCTGGTCACCCTGCTGACCACGCTCTACCGCCTCGGCAACCCCGTGATGTGGCAGGACGAGCTGGCCACGATCAGCGTCGTCACCCGTCCGGCCGGGAAGATCCTGGCGACGGTGCAGAACGTGGACGCCGTCCACGGCCTGTACTACATGGCCATCCACTTCTGGGTCACTCTTGCGGGCGACTCCCCCGCCGCGCTGCGGTTGCCCTCCGTCCTTGCGATGACCGCGGGCGCGGCCTTCACCGCGCTGGCGGCGCAGCGCCTCTTCGACTACCGGGCCGGCCTGCTCGCCGGACTGGTCTACGCGCTGGTCCCCGCGATCGGCCGCTACGGCCAGGAGGCGCGGGACTACGGCATGGTCGTGCTGGCGTCCTCACTGGCCCTGCTCCTGCTGCTGCGCGCGCTGGAGCGCCCCACCGCGCTGCGCTGGCTCTGCTACGCGGGCGCGCTGGCGCTCTCCGGCTACTCGAACCTGGTCTCGTTGGCCTACCTGGCCGGCCATGCCGCGCTGGTCGCGCTCGCGCTGCGCCGCGAGGGCGGCCGTGCCCGCTGGATCGGCTTCCTGGGCGCGGGAGCGCTGGCCGGGCTCCTGCTGATCCCCGTCGTCACACTGGGCGAGAAGCAGGCGACGCGTCAGATCTCCTGGATCCCCAAGCCGACGGTGCGCGACCTGGCCACGCTCTGGCCCCAGATCCTCTGCTCCACCGGGCTCGTGGTGGCCCTGGTCGCCGTCGTCGTCCTGCTCGGCTGGCGGGTCCGCCGCCGGGCGGAGCTGGCCGTGGCAGTGGTCATGACGCTGGTGCCGTTCGTCGCGGTGTGGGCGCTGTCGTACGGCTCGGTGTCGTACGTGATGCCCAAGTACCTCTTCTTCCTGATCCCCGCGGTCGCCCTGCTGGCGGGCGCGTCTCTGGCGACCCTGCGGCTGCGCTACGCGCTCCCCGTCGCGCTGGCGCTCGCCGTCGTCGTCATCCCGGACCAGCGCGCGCTGCACGGGACGCTCTCGCACAACCGCTACCAGTACCCGACGGCCGCGCCGTTCACCGCGCTGGACTACCGCGCGGCGGCGGACGTCGTCGCGGCGGGCTACCGCGCGGGGGACGGCATCGTCTACGGCTACGGCTACGCGCAGTGGTGGGAGATCCAGACCGGCGTCCCGTACTACCTGCCGTCCGGCGACAAGCCGGTCGACGTCTTCGCCGGGACGACGGCGGAGCAGCGCAACGACCTCTGGGGCATCACCTGCCCGGCGCCTGCGCGCTGCCTGGGCACCGAACCCCGCCTGTGGCTGGTCGCCGACGGCGGGCACGTGGTGAACCCCTTCACCACGGTCCCGAAGGCGGAGGCGAACGTCCTGCGCGCCCACTACCACGAGGTGCTGCGCAAGCTCGTCTCGGGCCTCTCGGTCTTCCTACTCACGCGCGTGCACTGAGCTGCCGCTCGGGCGGGCGGGGAAGTTGCACCCGCCCGCCTACTCGCGCCCACGCGGCGGAGCCGCATATGGGTAGAGCCCCGCGCCCCTGAGGAAGTGCAACTTCCCCGCCTGCCCCGAGGTCCCCTTGTTCAAAACACACAGAAGCCCCCTACCAGCAGTGCTGGCAGGGGGCTTCTTGTGTCGCTGAGTGGTGACTCAGATCAACAGGTCATCAATTACTTGATGATCTTGGTGACCTGGCCGGCGCCCACGGTACGACCACCCTCACGGATGGCGAACTTCAGGCCCTCCTCCATGGCGATCGGCTGGATCAGCGCGACCGTCATGCCGGTGTTGTCGCCCGGCATGACCATCTCGGTGCCCTCGGGGAGGGTCACGACGCCGGTCACGTCCGTGGTACGGAAGTAGAACTGCGGGCGGTAGTTGTTGAAGAACGGGGTGTGGCGGCCACCCTCGTCCTTCGACAGGATGTAGGCCTGGGCCTCGAAGTCGGTGTGCGGCGTGACCGAACCCGGCTTGATGATGACCTGGCCGCGCTCGACGTCCTCGCGCTTGATGCCACGGAGCAGCAGACCGACGTTCTCACCGGCCTGGCCCTCGTCGAGCAGCTTGCGGAACATCTCGATGCCGGTGACCGTGGTGGTGGTCTTGGTCTCCTTGATGCCGATGATGTCGACAGTCTCGTTGACCTTGAGGACGCCACGCTCGATACGACCGGTGACGACCGTGCCACGACCGGTGATCGTGAAGACGTCCTCGATCGGCATCAGGAACGGCTTGTCGACGTCGCGGTCCGGGGTCGGGATGGCCTCGTCGACGGCGTGCATCAGGCCGAGGAGCTTCTCGCCCCACTCCTTGTCGCCCTCCAGCGCCTTCAGCGCGGAGACGCGGATGACCGGGAGGTCGTCGCCCGGGAACTCGTACTCGGAGAGCAGCTCGCGGACCTCGAGCTCGACGAGCTCCAGGATCTCCTCGTCGTCCACCATGTCGGCCTTGTTCAGGGCGACAACGATGTAGGGGACGCCGACCTGGCGGGCCAGGAGGACGTGCTCCTTGGTCTGCGGCATCGGGCCGTCGGTGGCGGCCACGACCAGGATCGCGCCGTCCATCTGGGCGGCACCGGTGATCATGTTCTTGATGTAGTCCGCGTGACCCGGGCAGTCGACGTGGGCGTAGTGACGCGCCTCGGTCTGGTACTCGACGTGCGCGATGGAGATGGTGATACCGCGCTGACGCTCCTCCGGCGCCTTGTCGATCTGGTCGAACGGCGTGAAGGGGTTGATCTCCGGGTACGCGTCGTGCAGCACCTTGGTGATCGCAGCAGTCAGGGTGGTCTTGCCATGGTCAATGTGACCGATGGTGCCGATGTTGACGTGCGGCTTGTTCCGCTCGAACTTGGCCTTAGCCACTTTGGGGTCCTCCTGAGGACAGTTTCTGTACGCCGTTCGACGTCAGGTGGTCTGGGGTGGGGGCCGAAGGAGCCCGGGGTCCACATGTTCCGTGGACCCCAGGACCACCTCCGTACAGCCTAAGCGAGGTTTCGCACCGGAAAGTCCCGGTATGCGAGGTACTTACTCGCCCTTGGCCTTTGCCACGATCTCTTCCGCCACGTTCTTGGGAACCTCGGCGTACGAGTCGAACTGCATGGAGTAGCTTGCGCGACCCGAGGTCTTGCTGCGCAGGTCACCGACGTACCCGAACATCTCGGACAGCGGGACCAGCGCCTTGACGACGCGGGCGCCGTGACGCTCGTCCATGGCCTGGATCTGGCCACGGCGCGAGTTGATGTCGCCGATGACATCGCCCATGTAGTCCTCGGGCGTGGTCACCTCGACAGCCATCATCGGCTCGAGCAGCACGGGGGACGCCTTGCGGGCACCCTCCTTGAACGCCATCGAACCGGCGATCTTGAACGCGAGCTCGGAGGAGTCGACGTCGTGCGACTGACCGTCCAGCAGCGTCACGCGGACGCCCTGGAGCGGGTAGCCGGCGAGGATGCCGAACTCCATGGCCTCCTGCGCACCGGCGTCGACCGAGGGGATGTACTCACGAGGCACGCGACCACCGGTGACGGCGTTCACGAACTCGTAGCCCTCGCCGGACTCCAGCGGCTCGATCGCGATCTGGACCTTGGCGAACTGACCCGAGCCACCCGTCTGCTTCTTGTGGGTGTAGTCAATGCGCTCGACGGCCTTGCGGATCGTCTCGCGGTACGCGACCTGCGGCTTGCCGACGTTGGCCTCGACCTTGAACTCACGCTTCATACGGTCGACCAGCACCTCGAGGTGCAGCTCGCCCATACCCGCAATGATGGTCTGGCCGGTCTCCTCGTCCGTGTTGACCTGGAAGGAGGGGTCCTCCTCCGCGAGACGCTGGATGGCGACACCCAGCTTCTCCTGGTCACCCTTGGACTTGGGCTCGATCGCGACGCGGATGACCGGGGCCGGGAAGTCCATGGACTCCAGGATCACCTGGTTCTTGTCGTCGCTCAGCGTCTCACCGGTGGTGGTCTGCTTCAGGCCCATGACGGCGACGATGTCGCCGGCGCCCACCGAGTCGATCTCCTCACGCTTGTTCGCGTGCATGCGGTAGATCTTGCCGATGCGCTCCTTGCGGCCCTTGACCGAGTTGAGCACGGCGGTGCCCGCCTCGAGGCGGCCGGAGTACACGCGGACGAAGGTGAGCTTGCCCAGGTGCGGGTCCGACATGATCTTGAACGCCAGAGCCGACAGCGGCTCGTCGTCCGACGCGTGGCGGATGATCTCGACCGACTCGTCGCCCGGCTTGTGACCGACGATGGACTCGACGTCCAGCGGCGACGGCAGGTACTTCACGACCGCGTCGAGCAGGGGCTGGACGCCCTTGTTCTTGAACGCGGTGCCACAGAAGACCGGGGTGAAGTTGCTGGCGAGCGTGCCACGACGGATACCGGCGATCAGCTGCTCCTCGGTGGGCTCCTGGCCCTCGAGGAAGAGCTCCATCAGCTCGTCGTCGCCCTCCGCGGAGGTCTCGAGCAGCTTGGCCCGGTACTCCTCGGCGAGCTCGGTGTGCGAGGCCGGGATGTCGACGACGTCGTACATCTCACCCTTGGTGGCCTCGGCGGACCAGACCAGCGCCTTCATCGTGACCAGGTCGACGACACCGGTGAAGTCGGACTCGGCACCGATCGGCAGCTGCATGACCAGCGGGGTCGCGTTCAGGCGGTCGACGATGGAGTCGACACAGCGGAAGAACTCCGCGCCCGTGCGGTCCAGCTTGTTCACGAAGCAGATGCGCGGGACGCCGTAACGGTCGGCCTGACGCCACACCGTCTCGGACTGCGGCTCGACACCGGCCACACCGTCGAACACCGTCACGGCGCCGTCGAGCACGCGGAGCGAACGCTCCACCTCGACGGTGAAGTCGACGTGACCCGGGGTGTCGATGATGTTGATGGTGTTGTCGACGCCGTCGACGGTCCAGTGGCAGGTCGTCGCGGCCGACGTGATCGTGATGCCGCGCTCCTGCTCCTGCTCCATCCAGTCCATCGTGGCAGCGCCGTCGTGGACCTCACCGATCTTGTACGACACACCGGTGTAGAACAGGATGCGCTCGGTCGTGGTGGTCTTGCCCGCGTCGATGTGCGCCATGATCCCGATGTTGCGGACCCTGGCGAGGTCAAGGGAGGTTGCAGCCATTGTGGCTCGTCTCTCTCTTTCTTGGTTCTGACGGGGTTCGGACTACCAGCGGTAGTGCGCGAAGGCCTTGTTGGACTCGGCCATCTTGTGGGTGTCCTCGCGACGCTTGACGGAGGCGCCCAGACCGTTGCTGGCGTCCAGGATCTCGTTGAGCAGACGCTCGGTCATGGTCTTCTCGCGACGAGCGCGGGAGTACCCGACCAGCCAGCGGAGGGCCAGCGTGTTGGCGCGGCCCGGCTTGACCTCGACCGGCACCTGGTAGGTGGCGCCACCGACGCGGCGGGACTTGACCTCGAGAGTCGGCTTGACGTTCTCCAGGGCGCGCTTGAGCGCGACCACCGGGTCGTTGCCGGTCTTCTCACGGACGCCCTCGAGGGCGCCGTACACGATGCGCTCAGCGGTGGAGCGCTTGCCGTGGAGGAGGATCTTGTTGACGAGCTGGGTCACCACAGGGGAGCCGTAAACCGGGTCGATGATGACCGGGCGCTTCGGGGCAGGGCCCTTACGAGGCATTCTTACTTCTCCTTCTTGGCGCCGTAGCGGCTGCGGGCCTGCTTGCGGTTCTTGACACCCTGGGTGTCAAGGGAGCCGCGGATGATCTTGTAGCGCACACCCGGCAGGTCCTTCACACGACCGCCGCGCACGAGCACGATGGAGTGCTCCTGCAGGTTGTGACCCTCACCCGGGATGTAAGCGGTGACCTCGATCCCGCTGGTCAGACGCACACGCGCGACCTTACGCAGAGCCGAGTTCGGCTTCTTGGGGGTGGTCGTGTAGACGCGCGTGCAGACGCCGCGGCGCTGGGGCGAACCCTTCAGTGCGGGCGTCTTGTTCTTCTCGACCTTGTCCTGCCGGCCCTTTCGGACCAGCTGCTGGATCGTAGGCACCGTTTCTCCGATTCTTTGTGCCAAGGCTGGGTGAAACTAACCTGTTGCGTCTCACCGACTCTCCGACCCACGCGGTCGGGTGTGTCGGACGCCCTGCACATGATCCGAGCGAAAGACAGCTCGGACGTGTGGAAGCGCGGTATCCCATGCGCGGCGGCCTGACTGCACGCACGCGCGAGAGACCCGGGGACACCCCAGGCACAAGGTCAGAGCGTACCCAGCGGTTGGGCGCGGGTCAAAACAAATGCCTGTAGGCCCCTGGCGGCACTGTCAAGCCGTTGGGCCGAACGGGTGAACCGGGTCGTGTCGGGGGCGAACGGGGGCGCGGCGAGGCGGGGAAAGTCGGTCGCGCGTCAGGGGTGGGTGACGCCGAGGAGGATCAGAAGGACCCAGAGGCCCGTGCCCATGCTGCCGAGGACAATACCGGCTGTCGCCATGCCCGAGCCGTCCTGGTGACTGTCGCGCAGCTGGCTCTTGGCGATGATGCCGGTGACGAGGGCCGGAAGACCGGTCAAACCCATGGTGAAGACCTGGGCCAGGCCCAGCAGCAGCGAGGCCACCGCCGCGCCGTTGGTCCGCCTGGGCCGCGGCGGCCAGTACGGCGGCGCGTAGGCCGCGGGAGGGCCCGGGTACACGTACGGCGGCCCCGGCTGCACCGCGAACGCGGACGGCATCGGGCTGCTCATCGGCGTCGGCATCGGGCCGACCGGCAGATCCTGTACCAGCACCGCCAGTTGGCCGTACGTCTGGGCGCTCTGCGCCGCGCCGACGCGCTCGGCGTACTCCTCGCTGCTCAGCCGGCCCTCGGCGAAGGCGGCCTTCAGCACGTCGACCGTGCGCTCCCGGTCCGCCTGCGCTGCCCGCATCGCGGCCTGCGGCAGCCCGGCCGCCATGGGCGCGGCAGGCACCACCACGACCGGCTGCGGCTGCTGCACCGGCGCCGGACGCGCAGGCTGCGGCGGCTGACGGTACTGCCACGGTCCCATCGGCTGGTTCATCGACACTGCGCCCCTCCCGCTGGATCGACCACCGGCTCCCTCCCCCTGCCTTCGGCGGGGGACCCGCAGCTTCATAGTGCAAGACGAACGGCGGCCCCGCACGGTGCCCGCGCCACCCGGCGTGGACTGTCGCGCAGTTGTGACAGTGCCTCACCGACCGTGGCAGGCACGGGACGACTGTCAGGAACTGCTCTCGACGCGCTCGGCGTAGCGGCGGCGGAGTTCACCCCAGTGCCGGTCGAGCAACGCCGGGGCGACCTGGGCTCCGTACTGGTTCACAAGGTACTCGCTCAGCTGCTCCGGACCGGGCTCCTGCCCGTGCGCGTCCAGGTAGTTGACCAGCGCGGTGACGAAGAGCTCGAGGTCCTCCTGCTCGCTCTGCCGGGAGAACCAGGCCTCCGGCCCCGGGTTCGGCATCGGCGGCTGCTGGTTGGGCAGCCAGCCGATCCCGCGGGTGGACTGGTCGGCGAGCGGCGCCCCCTCGGGCTCCGCACCCTCGGACTGCTCGACCGTGCCGTCCGGGTCACCGAGCGGGCGGCGGTGGCGGCTGCGGACGACGGTGTTCAGCGCGTTGAGCGCGAGCTGGTTGACCGGCGGCGCGGCCTGCGCGCGGGCGGCCTGGACGCCGGCCTGCGGGTGCGCGGACGGCGCGGCCTGCTGGGCGTGCTGCGGTCCCGCATGCCGGGGCTGCGCGGCCTGCATCGGCTGCGCGGGCTGGCGGGGCTGCATCGGGGGCTGGGGCTGGGGCTGCGCGGCCGCCGGCTTCAGAAAGGGGTCCTCCTGCGGCACCGCCGACTGCTGGAGCGGCTGCTGGAAGGGCTGCTGGAGCGGCTGGGGATGCGGCTGGTTGTGAGCGACCGGGGCTTCCAGGGCCGGGGCGTCCTGGTCCTTGGGGCGGACCATGTCCAGATCGAGCGGCACGCCGTAGCGGGCCAGCTTGAGCGGCAGCAGCATCTCCAGCGGCGCCCGGTAACGCCAGGCACGGCCGTACTGGGCCCGCAGATGCGTCCGGTAGACCAGGCGGGTCTGCTCCAGCCGCACGACCTCGTCGTAGGAGCGCAGCTCCCACAGCTTCATCCGGCGCCACAGCCGGAAGGTCGGCACCGGGGAGAGGATCCAGCGGATCAGCCGGACCGACTCCATGTACCGGTCGGCGGTGATGTCGGCGATCCGGCCCACCGCGTGCCGCGCGGCCTCGACGATGACGATGAAGAGGAGCGGGATGATCGCGTGCATCGACATGGCGAGCGGGTCGCCGAACGACGTGGCGGCGTTGAAGACGATGGTCCCGGTGGTCAGCACCCAGGCCGCCTGCCGCAGCAGCGGGAACGGGATCCGCAGCCAGGTCAGCACCAGGTCCAGCGAGAGCAGCACGGCGATGCCGACGTCGACGCCGATCGGGAAGACCCAGGCGAACAGCCCGAAGCCCTTGTGCGTGGCCAGCAGGCGCACAGCCGAGTACGAACCGGCGAAGCCGATCCCGGCGATGATGAACGCGCCGACACCCACCGCGCCGATGAGGCGGCGGTGGGTCTTGGATATCACAGGGCGGTCGGCCATGACGCATGCTCGCTTCGTGCTCGAAGATGATCACTACGGACGGGCGGGCCAAAGCTTGCCATATGCACGTGCAGGACTTGCACCGAGCCCGGACACAATCCAAGAACAGCTCGTCAGCGGTCAGTTGATCCAGAACGGGCAGTTTGCACCGGCCGTGCACACTTGGAGTCATGCGTGACCACTCCCCCTCCCCCGCCGAGCTCGTCGCCAGCGCGACCGCCCTGGCGACCGGCGCGACGCCCGCGCAGAGCGAGCGCGCCGTGGAGGACGCCGCGTCCCTGCTGGCCGCACAGACCGGCGTGCGCGCCGGCGTGGACCGTGCACTGCTCAACCATGGGGAGACCCTGCTCGGAACGCTCTGGCGCAACCACTGGCGTCCCGCCGACGCGGTCCGCGTGGTGCGACGCGAGCTCGGCGCCGCGCATCTGGCCTTCGCGGTGGCCCTGGTGGCCGCCGAGGCGCGGCGCTACCCGCAGGCCGCCCTTGACCGCCGCTGGACGGAGCAGCTGCGCGAGTTGGAGGCGACCACCTGGCAGGGGCCGGAGGACGCCTGGCTGGACGAGGTCGCCGACCGTCATCGGCTGGACCGCTTCTCGGCGTTGACCGCGCTGCTGGAGCTGGTACGGCTCTGGTCCTGGCTCCCCCGGCTCACCGAGATCGGCCCCGTCCCGGCGGTCGGCAGCGGCTCCGCCACTGTGACGGCGCTCACCGCGCCCGTGCCCGGCGAGCCCAAACTGCTGGCTCGGATCCGCGCGCTGCTGGCCAAGGCGGAGTCCACGGACTACGCCGAGGAGGCGGAGGCGTTCACCGCCAAGGCACAGGAGTTGATGGCCCGTCACAGCATCGACGAGGCCCTGCTCGCGGCGCGCAGCGGTGACCGCACGCTCCCCGGCGCGATCCGGATCGGCATCGACAACCCGTACGAGTCCGCCAAGGCCCTGCTGCTGGACGCGGTCGCGGACGCCAACCGCGCCCGCTCGGTCTGGGACAAGGCCAACGGCTTCTGCACGGTCGTCGGCTTCGACGCGGACCTGGACGCGGTGGAGCTGCTCTACACCTCGCTGCTGGTCCAGGCGGTCACCGCGATGAACGGCGCACAGGTGCAGCGGCGCGGCCGCACCAAGGCCTTTCGGCAGTCGTTCCTCGTCTCCTACGCGTCGCGCATCCGCGAGCGGCTCAGCACGGCTACCGCGCAGGCGCAGAAGGAAGCGGTGGCGGAGACAGGCACCAGCGACCTCCTCCCGGTCCTGGCGGCCCGTCAGGAGGCGGTGGAGCGCCACACCACGACGCTCTTCCCGTCGCTGAAGAAGGGCCGCTCCATCCGCGTCTCGGACTACGACGGCTGGGAGCAGGGCCGCGCGGCGGCGAACAGGGCTCAGTTGCACTCTCCCCAGGGGCGCGGGGAACTGCGCGGCTGACCAGCCCCGCGCCACAGAACAGTGCAAACGCCGCAGGGCGGCTGCCTTCCCCTTTCGGGGAGAGCAGCCGCCCTGCGGCGTTGTGACTGTCAGCCGGTGTACGGCCCGTAGTCGTAGTCGTCCAGCGGGACGGCCTGGCCGGAGCCCGCGCCGAAGGGCGAGTAGTCCATGTCGTCGTAGCCGACGGCGGAGTACATCGCGGCCTTCGCCTCCTCGGTCGGCTCGACCCGGATGTTGCGGTAGCGGGGCAGACCCGTACCGGCCGGGATGAGCTTACCGAGGATGACGTTCTCCTTGAGGCCCAGCAGCGGGTCGGACTTGGCGTGGATCGCCGCGTCCGTCAGGACCCTGGTCGTCTCCTGGAAGGAGGCGGCCGACAGCCAGGACTCGGTGGCCAGCGAGGCCTTGGTGATACCCATCAGCTGCGGACGGCCGGAGGCGGGGTGACCGCTCTCGGAGACCACACGACGGTTCTCGACCTCGAAGCGACCGCGCTCGACGAGCTCGCCCGGGAGCAGCTCGGCGTCGCCCGACTCGATGATCGTCACGCGGCGGAGCATCTGCCGGATGATGATCTCGATGTGCTTGTCGTGGATGGACACACCCTGGGAGTTGTAGACCTTCTGGACTTCCTCCACCAGGTGGACCTGCACCGCGCGCTGACCCATGATGCGCAGCACGTCGTGCGGGTTGATCGTGCCGGCGGTCAGCTTCTCGCCGACCTTGACCGCGGAACCCTCCTCGACCAGCATCTTGACGCGCTTGGAGATCGGGTAGGCGATCTCGTCGCTGCCGTCGTCGGGGGTGACGACGATCTTGCGGGTCTTCTCGGTGTCCTCGATCCGCACGCGGCCGGCGGCCTCGGAGATCGGGGCCACACCACGCGGGTTACGGGCCTCGAAGAGCTCGACGACACGCGGCAGACCCTGGGTGATGTCGTCACCGGCCACACCACCGGTGTGGAAGGTACGCATCGTCAGCTGGGTGCCGGGCTCACCGATGGACTGGGCGGCGATGATGCCGACCGCCTCACCGATGTCGACCAGCTTGCCGGTGGCCAGCGAGCGGCCGTAGCACATGGCGCAGGTGCCGACGGCGGACTCACAGGTCAGGATCGAGCGGATCTTGACCTCGGAGACGCCCAGGCGGACCAGCTCGTCGATCATGACGTCGCCCAGGTCGACCCCGGCCGGGGCCACGACCTGGCCGTCGACCACGACGTCCTCGGACAGCGTGCGGGCGTAGACGCTGGTCTCGACGTTGTCGACCTTGCGGAGGGTGCCGTCGGCACCGACCGTGGCGATCGGCAGCTTGAGACCGCGCTCCGTCTGGCAGTCCTCCTCGCGAATGATGACGTCCTGGGAGACGTCGACCAGACGACGGGTGAGGTAGCCGGAGTCGGCGGTACGCAGGGCGGTGTCGGCCAGACCCTTACGGGCACCGTGGGTGGAGATGAAGTACTCCAGCACGGACAGACCCTCACGGAACGACGCCTTGATGGGGCGGGCGATCGTCTCGTTCTTGGCGTTCGACACCAGACCACGCATACCGGCGATCTGACGCATCTGCATCATGTTTCCACGAGCACCCGAGTCGACCATCATGAAGATGGGGTTGGTCTTCGGGAAGTTCTCGTTCATGGCCTCGGCAACCTCGTTGGTCGCCTTGGTCCAGATCGCGACGAGCTCCTGCTGACGCTCGTCACGGGTGATCAGACCGCGCTCGTACTGCTTCTGGACCTTCTCGGCCTGAGCCTCGTAGCCCTCGAGGATCTGCGGCTTGCTCGGCGGCACGACGACGTCCGAGATGGACACCGTGACGCCGGAGCGGGTCGCCCAGTGGAAACCGGCGGCCTTGAGGTTGTCCAGGGTCGCCGCGACGGTGACCTTGGGGTAGCGCTCGGCCAGGTCGTTGACGATCGCCGAGAGCTGCTTCTTGCCGATCTCGTAGTCGACGAACGGGTAGTCCTCGGGCAGCAGCTCGTTGAAGAGCGCGCGGCCCAGGGTCGTCCGCAGACGCAGCGGCTCGCCCTCCGACCAGGTCGGCTTGCCGTCCTCGTCGACCGGCGGCGTCCAACCGCGCGGCGGAACGGTGCCGGCGGGCAGACGCAGGTCGATCGGGGCCTGCAGGTCCAGCTCGCGGGCGTCGAAGGCCATGATGGCCTCCGAGGTCTGGCCGAAGGCACGGCCGACACCCTTGAGCGTGTCCAGGTCGCGGTCCGAGGTCAGGAAGAACAGACCCAGCACCATGTCCTGCGTCGGCATGGTGACCGGGCGACCGTCGGCCGGCTTGAGGATGTTGTTCGAGGACAGCATCAGGATGCGGGCCTCGGCCTGCGCCTCCGCGGAGAGCGGCAGGTGGACGGCCATCTGGTCACCGTCGAAGTCCGCGTTGAACGCGGTGCAGACGAGCGGGTGGATCTGGATGGCCTTGCCCTCGACCAGCTGCGGCTCGAAGGCCTGGATGCCGAGGCGGTGCAGCGTGGGCGCACGGTTCAGCAGAACCGGGTGCTCCGCGATGACCTCTTCGAGCACGTCCCACACGACCGGACGGGCACGCTCGACCATGCGCTTGGCCGACTTGATGTTCTGCGCGTGGTTCAGGTCGACCAGGCGCTTCATCACGAACGGCTTGAAGAGCTCCAGCGCCATGGCCTTCGGCAGGCCGCACTGGTGCAGCTTGAGCTGCGGGCCGACGACGATGACCGAACGGGCCGAGTAGTCGACGCGCTTGCCGAGCAGGTTCTGACGGAAACGACCCTGCTTGCCCTTCAGCATGTCGCTGAGGGACTTCAGCGGGCGGTTGCCCGGACCGGTGACCGGACGGCCACGACGGCCGTTGTCGAACAGCGAGTCCACGGCCTCCTGGAGCATGCGCTTCTCGTTGTTGACGATGATCTCGGGCGCGCCGAGGTCGAGAAGCCGCTTCAGGCGGTTGTTGCGGTTGATGACGCGGCGGTACAGGTCGTTCAGGTCGGAGGTCGCGAAGCGGCCACCGTCCAGCTGCACCATCGGACGCAGGTCCGGCGGGATGACCGGGACGCAGTCCAGCACCATGCCGGCCGGCTTGTTGTTGGTCTGCAGGAAGGCGGAGACGACCTTGAGACGCTTCAGGGCGCGGGTCTTCTTCTGGCCCTTGCCCGTCTTGATGATCTCGCGGAGCTTCTCTGCCTCCTCCTCCAGGTCGAAGGACTCGAGGCGCTTCTGCAGGGCCGCGGCACCCATGGAACCCATGAAGTAGGTGCCGAAGCGGTCGCGCAGCTCGCGGTAGAGCAGCTCGTCGCCCTCGAGGTCCTGGACCTTGAGGGACTTGAAGCGCGCCCACACCTCGTCGAGGCGGTCCAGCTCGCGCTGGTTGCGGTCGCGCAGCTGCTTCATCTCGCGCTCGGCGCCCTCGCGCACCTTGCGGCGCACGTCGGCCTTGGCACCCTCGGCCTCCAGCTCGGCCAGGTCGGCCTCGAGCTTCTTGGCACGGGACTCCAGGTCGGAGTCGCGGCGCTGCTCGATCTGCTGGCGCTCCACGGAGACCTGGGCCTCCAGGGAGGGCAGGTCACGGGTGCGGCGCTCCTCGTCCACCCACGTGATCATGTAGGCGGCGAAGTAGATGACCTTCTCCAGGTCCTTGGGAGCAAGGTCCAGGAGGTAGCCGAGGCGCGAGGGAACGCCCTTGAAGTACCAGATGTGCGTGACAGGAGCGGCCAGCTCGATGTGGCCCATCCGCTCACGACGCACCTTGGCGCGAGTGACCTCGACGCCGCAGCGCTCGCAGATGATGCCCTTGAAGCGGACGCGCTTGTACTTACCGCAGTAGCACTCCCAGTCCCGGGTGGGGCCGAAGATCTTCTCGCAGAAGAGCCCGTCCTTTTCCGGCTTGAGGGTGCGGTAGTTGATGGTCTCGGGCTTCTTGACCTCGCCGTGCGACCACTGACGGATGTCGTCAGCGGTGGCCAGGCCGATTCGCAGCTCATCGAAGAAGTTGACGTCGAGCACTCTCGTCAATCCCTTTCGTCACCCCAGAAGGCGGGGCGGGGGTCGAAAACGTCTGTCTGGTCTGAAAGGGGGGCCTGGGGGTCGAAGGGCCGGCCTTGCTTCAAGTGGAGGCCGGCCCTACCCCTGTCAGACCTCTTCGACGCTGCTCGGCTCGCGCCGGGACAGGTCGATACCGAGCTCCTCAGCGGCGCGGAACACGTCCTCGTCGGAGTCACGCATCTCGATGGACATACCGTCGGACGACAGCACCTCCACGTTCAGGCAGAGCGACTGCATCTCCTTGATGAGGACCTTGAAGGACTCGGGGATGCCGGGCTCAGGGATGTTCTCGCCCTTGACGATGGCCTCGTAGACCTTCACGCGGCCGAGAACGTCGTCGGACTTGATGGTGAGCAGTTCCTGGAGGGCGTAGGCGGCGCCGTACGCCTCCAGCGCCCACACCTCCATCTCACCGAAGCGCTGACCACCGAACTGCGCCTTACCACCCAGCGGCTGCTGCGTGATCATGGAGTACGGACCGGTCGAACGGGCGTGGAGCTTGTCGTCGACCAGGTGGTGCAGCTTGAGGATGTACATGTAGCCGACCGAGATCGGCATCGGGAACGGCTCGCCGGAGCGGCCGTCGAACAGCTGGGCCTTGCCGGACTGGCCGACCAGACGCTCGCCGTCACGGGTCAGCGTGGTGTTGTCCAGCAGACCGGTGATCTCGTCCTCGCGGGCGCCGTCGAAGACCGGGGTGGCCAGGTTGGTACCCGGGTCCGCCTTGTCGGCGCCGATCTTCTGCAGGCGGCGGGCCCACTCCTCGGCGATGCCCGAGACGTCCCAGCCGGTCTTGGCGAGCCAGCCGAGGTGGGTCTCCAGGACCTGTCCCGGGTTCATTCGGGACGGGACACCGAGGGGGTTGAGGACGATGTCGACCGGGGTGCCGTCGGCGAGGAACGGCATGTCCTCGACCGGCAGGATCTTGGAGATGACACCCTTGTTGCCGTGGCGGCCGGCGAGCTTGTCACCGTTGGTGATCTTGCGCTTCTGTGCCACGTAGACGCGGACCAGCTGGTTCACGCCCGGGGGCAGCTCGTCGCCCTCCTCGCGGTCGAAGACGCGCACGCCGATGACCTTGCCGGACTCACCGTGCGGGACCTTCAGCGAGGTGTCACGGACCTCACGGGCCTTCTCACCGAAGATCGCGCGCAGCAGGCGCTCCTCCGGCGTCAGCTCGGTCTCACCCTTCGGGGTGACCTTGCCGACGAGGATGTCACCGGTGGTGACATCGGCGCCGATGCGGATGATGCCGCGCTCGTCCAGGTCCGCCAGGACCTCCTCGGAGACGTTCGGGATGTCCCGGGTGATCTCCTCGGGGCCGAGCTTGGTGTCACGGGCGTCGACCTCGTGCTCCTCAATGTGGATCGAGGAGAGGACGTCGTCCTGCACGAGGCGCTGCGACAGGATGATCGCGTCCTCGTAGTTGTGACCCTCCCACGGCATGAACGCCACGAGCAGGTTCTTGCCGAGGGCCATCTCGCCCTCGTCGGTGCAGGGACCGTCGGCCAGCACCTGGCCGGCGATCACGCGGGCGCCCTCGTCCACGATGACCTTCTGGTTGAAGGCCGTGCCCTGGTTGGAGCGGGTGAACTTGGCGACGCGGTAGGTGGTGTAGGTGCCGTCGTCGTTGGCGACCGTGACGTAGTCCGCGGAGACCTCCTGGACCACGCCGTCCTTCTCGGCGGCGATGACATCGGCGGCGTCGACCGCGGCGCGGTACTCCATGCCGGTGCCGACCAGCGGCGACTCGCTCTTCAGCAGCGGGACGGCCTGGCGCATCATGTTCGAGCCCATGAGCGCGCGGTTGGCGTCGTCGTGCTCGAGGAACGGGATCATGGCGGTCGCGACCGACACCATCTGGCGCGGCGAGACGTCCATGTAGTCGATCTCGACACCGGGGATGTAGTCGATCTCGCCGCCACGGCGACGGACCAGGACACGGGCCTCGGCGAAGTGGTTGTCGTCCGTCAGCGGCGCGTTGGCCTGCGCGATGACGAAGCGGTCCTCCTCGTCGGCGGTCAGGTAGTCCAGCTCGTCGGTGACGATGCCCTCGACGACGCGACGGTACGGCGTCTCCACGAAGCCGAAGGCGTTGACCCGGCCGTAGGAGGCGAGCGAACCGATCAGACCGATGTTCGGGCCTTCCGGGGTCTCGATCGGGCACATGCGTCCGTAGTGGGACGGGTGCACGTCTCGGACCTCGAAGCCGGCACGCTCACGGGACAGACCACCGGGGCCCAGCGCGGACAGACGACGCTTGTGGGTCAGACCCGACAGCGGGTTCGTCTGGTCCATGAACTGGGACAGCTGGCTGGTGCCGAAGAACTCCTTGATGGAGGCGACGACCGGCCGGATGTTGATCAGGGTCTGCGGCGTGATCGCCTCGACGTCCTGGGTGGTCATGCGCTCGCGCACGACACGCTCCATACGGGCGAGACCCGTACGGACCTGGTTCTGGATCAGCTCGCCGACGTTGCGCAGACGACGGTTGCCGAAGTGGTCGATGTCGTCGTCCTCGATGACGATCGTCGAGCCGTTCGGCGCCTGCTGCTCGGTCTCACCGGCGTGCAGGGCGACCAGGTACTTGATCGTCGCGATGATGTCGTCGACGGTCAGCACACCGGAGTCGAGACCCTGGCCGACACCCAGCTTCTTGTTGATCTTGTACCGGCCGACCTTGGCCAGGTCGTAGCGCTTCGGGTTGAAGTAGAGGTTCTCCAGAAGCGTCTGCGCGGCCTCGCGGGTCGGCGGCTCGCCCGGGCGCAGCTTGCGGTAGATGTCGAGCAGCGCGTCGTCCTGGCCCTGGGTGTGGTCCTTCTCCAGGGTGGCGCGCATCGACTCGTACTGGCCGAACTCCTCCAGGATCTGCTCGGAGGTCCAACCGAGGGCCTTGAGCAGAACGGTGATCGACTGCTTGCGCTTACGGTCGATGCGCACACCGACCATGTCGCGCTTGTCGATCTCCATCTCCAGCCAGGCACCACGGGACGGGATGACCTTGGCGGAGTAGATGTCCTTGTCCGAGGTCTTGTCCAGGGTCGTGTCGAAGTACACGCCCGGGGAGCGGACCAGCTGGGACACGACGACACGCTCGGTGCCGTTGATGACGAAGGTGCCCTTGTTGGTCATCAGGGGGAAGTCACCCATGAAGACCGTCTGGGACTTGATCTCACCAGTCTCGTTGTTGGTGAACTCGGCCGTGACGAAGAGCGGGGCCGCGTACGTGAAGTCGCGGTCCTTGCACTCGTCGATCGAGTTCTTCGGGGGCTCGAAACGGTGGTCGCGGAAGGTCAGCGACATCGACCCGGAGAAGTCCTCGATCGGGGAGATCTCCTCGAAGATCTCCTCCAGACCGGACTTGGTCGGGACGTCGTGACCGTCTGCGAGGGCGTTCTCCACTCGCGACTTCCATGCGGCATTGCCGAGGAGCCAGTCAAAGCTCTCGGTCTGAAGCGCCAGAAGGTTCGGAACCTCGAGGGGCTCCTTGATCTTCGCGAAGGAAATGCGGAGCGGGGCGGTGGATGCGGAGGTGTTCGAGGCGTTGCGCGAGGCGGCCAAGAGGGGGTCCTTCCGAGGGCTCGGACTCACTACGCGCGTACCGGGCCCGCCCCTCGCACGGGTAGCATCCGCGCTCTCGCACCGACGTCGGGACCGAGGCATAAGGCCTGGTCAACGGCGGTGCGCGGGCGGGGTGCCACCCCTGGTCAGGGCAGCGCAGACTCCGGGCGACGAGTCACGGAGCAGCTAAAAGGCAGCGCAAAGGGACAGTGTAGCCAACGGCTGCACTGCTGTCCAGTCCGGATTCGGAGACCGAATCGTCGAACTCCCAACTTCGCGGGCCGACCCCTCCCGGGGCAGCCACATCCGTCCACAGAGGGCGGTCACTTCGTTCCGTGAGGGATGCTTCCCACCACGACGCGAATCCATGCCTCGTGCTGCCTACTCGCTCAAGACCTCGCGTCCTGAGAATTGCGCGCCTCGTGCCGTTCGTCAAGGGCGGGCGGGTGTCCGGCTCGGTTACACACCGACATCACCGCTGCTCGCCCGCTACCAGCCCGCCGCTCCTGCCCAGCTCCCGCCCTGCGTCGGACGGGCTCTCGCAACGTCGATCACCATACTCGCCCGCGCTGACAACCGGCACCCGCGCTACGCCGGATGGACTGAAAGAACGTCACCTCGGACAAAAAGAAACAGGGGCGATCACTCGGAAGAGTGATCGCCCCTGCCTCAGAGCGCTCGGGCCGACATCCCTGGGGAATCAGCCCGCCCGGACCTGACGGTCCGAGAGGTCTTACTTGACCTCGACGGACGCGCCAGCGGCCTTGAGAGACTCGGCGGCCTTCTCAGCGGCCTCCTTGGTGGCCTTCTCCAGAACCGGCTTCGGCGTACCGTCGACCAGGTCCTTGGCCTCCTTGAGGCCCAGGGAGGTCAGCTCGCGCACGACCTTGATGACCTGGATCTTCTTCTCGCCGGCGCCGGTGAGGATGACGTCGAACTCGTCCTTCTCCTCAGCGGCCTCGGCGGCGGCGCCACCAGCGGCACCACCAACGACGACGGCGGCGGCCGGAGCGGCGGCGGTGACGTCGAACTTCTCCTCGAAGGCCTTCACGAACTCGGAGAGCTCGATGAGGGTCATCTCCTCGAACTGCGCGAGCAGGTCGTCCTGGCTGAGCTTCGCCATGATCTTGGCGTCCTTCCACTAAGTCGGCTGGTGCCGGATGTAATGAACGGCGGGCGTGCACGGCCCGCTGCGAGAACGGATTACTCCGCGGCGGGAGCCTCGTCCTCGACGGCGGGGGCCGGCGTACCGGCACCGCCCTGCTCCTCCACCTTGGCGCGCAGCGCCTCGACGGTGCGAACAAGCTTCGACGGCAGAGCCTGGAAGAGCGCGGCAGCCGAGGACTGCTTGGCCTTCATGGCGCCGGCGAGCTTGGAGAGCAGCACCTCGCGGGACTCGAGGTCCGCGAGCTTCTTGATCTCGTCACCCGTGAGCGGCTTGCCGTCAAGCACACCGCCCTTGATGACGAGCGCCGGGTTCTCCTTGGCGAAGTCACGCAGAGCCTTGGCCGACTCCACCGGGTCACCGGTGACGAAGGCAACCGCCGTCGGACCGTTGAACTGGTCGTCCAGCGTGGTGATCCCGGCCTCGTTGGCCGCGATCTTGGTCAGCGTGTTCTTCACCACGGCGTACTGGGCGTTGGCGCCGAGCGAGCGACGCAGCGTCTTCAGCTGCGCCACGGTCAGACCGCGGTACTCGGTCAGCACGGCCGCGTTCGAACCGCGGAACTTGTCCGTGAGCTCGGCGACGGCGGCAGCCTTGTCGGGCCTTGCCATAGGCTTACGCCTCCTTCCGTGATGTCGATGCGTGGCCGACCAGTGAGTCGACCTGCCAAGCGCATGTCCGCCGGAAGGAGAAGGGCGAAGTCCCGAAAACTACGACGAGCCCCGGCGCAGGCGCACGGGGCTCGGACCAACAGCTCGACGCTGCGCGAAGCGCGGCGGAGCGGTCGGGACAGATGTCCTCGAATCAACCTGCGCGGGCCGTCCGCAGCATTCGCTGTGCGGATCCTTCGGTCCTCGGCACCCTTGCGGGCACACAGGGACAACCAGCGGTCAGTGGCTTGATTGGAAGAGTACGTGACCGACCGCCCGAGGGGCAAATCGCCCTCCGGGCGGTCGGCAGGATCAAGCGTTCAGGCCCTTGACCAGCTGCGCGAAGTCGACCGTGTCGGACGCCGAAGGCGGCGTGACGGTGACCGGGCTGGTGCTGAAGTCGGCGTAGTCGACCTGGATGTCGAACCCGACCGCAGCGCCGGGTGAGGTGGTCTGGTGAACCCGGACGGGGCGGTTCTGGCCGTCGACCCAGAGGTCCACGTTGATCGAGGTCAGGCCGAGCTGGGTGTCCTGGGCGAGCACGGACCTGATGTTCGCGTCCTGGCTGTTGGCCAGCTTGGCCAGCTCGACCGTACCGGCGTAGTGGGTCGTCTGGACGCCGTCCACGGTCGCCGTCCCCACACGGTGGATGTCTCCGGAGGAGGTGAACAGCTTGATCTGGGTGGACGGGTCGTTGCCCGAGCTCTTGTCCATCTGCTCGGCCATCGCCTTGCCCGCCGCGCCGAGCTCGGTGAAGTCCATCTTCATCCAGTGCTTGCCACCCAGCTGAGCAGCCCCTGTGTCACCGACGTTCATGTACATCGTGGTACCGGACATCAGCATGTGCACCGAGTCCGTGCCCAGCTGGCTGAACTGGGAGCTGTTCATCGTCATGTCCATCGCCAGCGGCTTCCACGAGAGAGCCCCGCTGCCGGTCAGCGCCATCGACTTGCCCTTGGCGCTGATGTGCTCCGTCATTGAGACATGCGCGGAGCTGAACTGCTGCGTGGCCTTGGTGGTCAGTGACATGGCGTCGGCGACGCTCACCAACGGAGCCGCAGCACCGGCGGCCACCTGCTTGGCTGCGCTGCATGCCGAGACGCCGACGAGCGCGAGCGCGACGGAGGTCGCGGCGACGAGCGTGCGGATGTGACGCATCAGATCCCTCCCCTGTTCTTCATCTGTGCGGGGACTGACAGTACTCCTGGCTTCGGACAACGCAACGGGCCGGTACCCGCTCCCGAAAGAGCTGGTACCGGCCCGTTACAGACCTACGCTGGTCGATCCAAGGGATCAGACCGACGCCGGGTCCTCCTCGGTGAGGAGGTTGCGGGTGCGGTTCGGGTCGACCTGGATGCCGGGGCCCATCGTGGTGCTGATGGCGACCTTCTTGATGTAGCGGCCCTTGGCGGCGGACGGCTTGGCCCGGAGGACCTCCTCCATCGCCGCGGCGTAGTTCTCGACCAGCTTCTCGGTGTCGAACGACGTCTTGCCGATGATCAGGTGCAGGTTCGAGTGCTTGTCGACGCGGAACTCGATCTTGCCGCCCTTGATCTCGGTGACAGCCTTCGCCACGTCGACGGTGACGGTGCCGGTCTTCGGGTTCGGCATCAGACCACGGGGACCGAGCACGCGGCCCAGGCGGCCGACCTTGCCCATCAGGTCCGGGGTGGCGACGACGGCGTCGAAGTCCAGACGACCCTTGGCGACCTCGTCGATCAGCTCGTCGGCACCGACGATGTCGGCGCCCGCAGCCTCCGCAGCCGCGGCACGGTCACCGGTCGCGAAGACCAGGACCCGGGCGGTCTTGCCGGTGCCGTGCGGAAGGTTGACGGTGCTGCGGACCATCTGGTCGGCCTTGCGCGGGTCGACACCCAGGCGCATGGCGACCTCGACGGTCGAGTCGAACTTGGTGCTGGAGGTCTCCTTGGCGAGACGGAGGGCCTCGAGGGGGGCGTAAAGACGCTCGCGGTCGATCTTGGCGTCCGCGGCAGTCAGAGCCTTGCTGCGCTTCACTGCTGCTCCTACTGAATGTTTCTTGGCGTGGAGTCGTGGTTGTGACGGGCCGCGCCCGGCCCTACCACGGTCTTGCTCTATGTAAGACAGAGCTCTACCGAGGGGGTTCAGCCCTCGACGGTGATGCCCATCGAACGAGCGGTACCCGCGATGATGCGCGAGGCCATCTCGATGTCGTTCGCGTTCAGGTCGGGCATCTTGGTGGTGGCGATCTCGCGGACCTGGGCAGCCGTGATCTTGGCGACCTTGGTCTTGTGCGGCTCGCCGGAGCCCTTCTCCACGCCCGCAGCCTTGAGGATCAGCTTGGCGGCCGGCGGAGTCTTGGTGACGAAGGTGAAGGAACGGTCCTCGTAGACCGTGATCTCCACCGGGATCACCATGCCACGCTGCGACTCGGTGGCCGCGTTGTAGGCCTTGCAGAACTCCATGATGTTGACGCCGTGCTGGCCCAGGGCCGGGCCGACGGGCGGCGCGGGGTTGGCCGCACCAGCGTTGATCTGGAGCTTGATAAGCCCCGTGACCTTCTTCTTCTTGGGAGGCATGCTCTCTCCGGGTCCTTACGAGAGGTGTTCCCGACCGGCGCGCGGCAGCGCACCAGCGGGGCCTTGGATATCCGTGTGGCTTCGGCGGGGGCTCAGAAAACCGGCCCGCAGTGCACACACATCGAACCAGAATAGACCGAGACCCCGCCCAGCCCGAAATCCGTTACCGAAAGCCGGACGGCCCCGCCCCCTCCGAGGAGGGGTGCGGGGCCGTCGGACGATGCTGCGAACGTCAGTCGTTCTTGGCGATCTGGTCGAAGGAGAGCTCGACCGGCGTCTCGCGGCCGAAGATCTCGACGAGGCCCTTGACCTTCTTCGAGTCCGGGTTGATCTCGTTGATGGTGGCCTGCAGCGTGGCGAACGGACCGTCGGTGACGGTGACCGAGTCGCCGACCTCGAAGTCGAGGACCTGGACCTCGGTCGGACGGACCGGGCTCGGCTTGCCGGCCTCCTTGGCCGCGGCGCGCTCGACGTCGGGCGCGAGCATCTTGACGACCTCGTCCAGCGTCAGCGGGTACGGGTCGTAGGCGTTGCCGACGAAGCCGGTCACGCCGGGGGTGTTGCGGACGACGCCCCAGGACTCGTTCGTCAGGTCCATGCGCACCAGCACGTAGCCGGGGAGCTTGTTCTGGCGGATGGTCTTGCGGTCGCCGTTCTTGATCTGGACGACCTCTTCCTGCGGCACCTCGGCCTGGTAGATGTAGTCCTCGACGTTCAGCGAGACGGCGCGCTGCTCCAGGTTGGCCTTCACCCGGTTCTCGTAACCGGCGTAGGTGTGGATCACGTACCACTCACCCGGCGCGGTGCGCAGCTCCTCGCGGAAGGCGACCACGGGGTCAATCTCGACGCCGTCCTCCTCGGTGACCGCGGAGCCGGCCTCCTCGAAGGCCTCCGTGGCGGAGGACTCGTCGCCGGTGACCACGCTCATGGCCTCCTCCTCGGCGGAGCGACCGGCCGCTTCCTCGGCAGCCTCGTTCTCGTCGACGTCGGAATCGGCGTTGTCGACGATCTCCTCGGCGGAGTCGTCGCCCCACGCCTGCTCTTCGGCCTCCTCGGCCTCAGCGGCGTCGTACGAGTGGGACTCAGACACGTTGGCTGCTTCTTCCTGCTTGTGAACGGTCGGTGGATTCCACGATACCGACTCAACGTTAGCGGAGCGCCCGGACCGCTCGGGTCGGGGCGCGGAGCAAGCCAGCGGAGAGGTGCGACGCGGGGACTGCGCGAGCGCGCGGTCGGGCCGGAGAGCCCAGCTGGAACCAGTCGGACCCGGATCGGATCGACGTGGATCAGTCGGATCAGATCGGCTCGGCCGCGCTCGGATCAGCCGAAGACCATCGAGGCGAGCTTCACGAAGCCCGTGTCGAGGCCGTAGACGAGAGCCATGATCACCAGAACGAAGACGATGACCACCGAGGTGTAGGAGGTCAGCTCGTTGCGCGTCGGCCAGACGACCTTGCGCAGCTCCGCGATGATCTGGCGGTAGAGACGAGCGGTGCGCGCGAAGACGTTCGGGCGCTTCTCGCGGCCCCGGCCGCCACGACCCTCGGGGTCGCCGGCCTTGCGCGCACGCTTCCGGTCGCGACGGGACAGATCCTCGTCGCCGGAGCCACCCGAACCACTCTCAGGTGTGGCGGTGGAGCCTACGGTCTCCGTCACTAGTCCCTCACCTGAAATCGGGTACCTGTAGGGGCACCCGTGAACCACGGGGCCCCTGATTGCACTGCTGACGGTACCGCCTGTACGAAGTTTCCGACAGGGCGGACAGCAGGGCCGGAGGGACTTGAACCCCCAACCGCCGGTTTTGGAGACCGGTGCTCTACCAATTGAGCTACGACCCTTTGGAGTCCGCTGGGCGGACTCGCGTGACCAACCTACAGCATCGGACGGTCGGCAGGTTCGCTGCCGGGCCCGCGCCGTCGGTGGGCTTCCAACGAGGGTTGAGTGTAGGGGGTTCGAGGCGTGCACGTCGAATGAGTACCGCCCGGAACCGACGCGACGCCCGTTCGCCCACACTCGTTCGTGCCGTATCGCGGAATGCCCGCACCGCGTTTCCCGGGCTTCTGCAAGCATGCAGCCATGAGCGCTGTCTCCCCTGACCCCAGCATCCGTCCCGCCGACCGACGGGTCTCGGCCCGGATCGGCGCCATCGCCGAGTCGGCCACCCTCGCCGTGGACGCCAAGGCCAAGGCCCTCAAGGCCGCCGGCCGCCCCGTGATCGGCTTCGGCGCCGGCGAGCCCGACTTCCCGACCCCGGACTACATCGTCCAGGTCGCGGTCGACGCCTGCCGTGACCCGAAGAACCACCGCTACACCCCGGCCGGCGGCCTGCCCGAGCTCAAGCAGGCGATCGCCGACAAGACGCTGCGCGACTCCGGCTGGACCGTGGACCCCTCCCAGATCCTGGTCACCAACGGCGGCAAGCAGGCCATCTACCAGGCCTTCGCCGCGATCCTGGACCCGGGCGACGAGGTGATCGTGCCCGCGCCGTACTGGACCACCTACCCCGAGTCGATCCAGCTCGCGGGCGGCGTCCCGGTCGTGGTCGTGGCCGACGAGACCACCGGTTACAAGGTCTCCGTCGAGCAGCTGGAGGCCGCGCGCACGGAGAACACCAAGGTGCTGCTCTTCGTCTCCCCCTCCAACCCGACGGGCGCGGTCTACACCCGCGCCGAGGTCGAGGCGGTCGGCCGCTGGGCGGCCGAGCACGGCCTGTGGGTGCTGACCGACGAGATCTACGAGCACCTGGTCTACGGCGACGCCGAGTTCATTTCGTTGCCGGTGGCGGTGCCGGAGCTGGCCGACAAGTGCATTGTGGTCAACGGCGTGGCCAAGACCTACGCGATGACCGGCTGGCGGGTCGGGTGGGTGATCGGCCCCAAGGACGTCGTCAAGGCGGCCACCAACCTGCAGTCGCACGCCACCTCCAACGTCAGCAACGTGGCCCAGCGTGCGGCGCTGGCCGCCGTCGCGGGCGACCTGACCGCGGTCGACGAGATGAAGGTCGCCTTCGACCGGCGCCGTCGCACGATCGTCGAGATGCTGAACGAGATCCCCGGCGTGGTCTGCCCCGAGCCGGAGGGCGCGTTCTACGCCTACCCCTCGGTCAAGGGCCTGCTGGGCAAGTCGATCCGCGGCCGTCGCGCGGAGACGTCGGCGGACCTCGCCGCGCTGATCCTGGACGAGGCCGAGGTCGCGGTCGTCCCGGGCGAGGCCTTCGGCACCCCGGGCTACCTCCGGCTCAGCTACGCGCTGGGCGACGAGGACCTCGTCGAGGGCGTGACCCGCATGCAGAAGCTGCTGGCCGAGGCGCAGTAGTCGCGCTACTCAGGGGCGCGGAGTTCCCCGCGCCCCTGTTGTGGTCGATCGCCTGCATCGGTTCCCGCGCCCCGGACGTTTGCAACGTCCCAGCGCACAGGAAGATCACTCGATCGGGCGGCGCGAAATTGTTGTTTCCCTTCCGGCCCCCGGATGCGCAAGGATCTGTGGATGGAACAGGTCCTGGCCCCGTCCCGTCCCGACACCGCCTCCGCCGCGCGGGACGTGCGTCTGCTGCCCAAGGCGCATCTGCACCTGCACTTCACCGGGTCCATGCGCCCCGCCACCTTGATGGAGCTCGCCGACAAGCACGGCGTCCGCCTGCCGGAGGCGCTCAGCTCCGCGGAGCCGCCCAAGCTGCGGGCGACGGACGAGCGCGGCTGGTTCCGGTTCCAGCGGCTGTACGACGCCGCCCGCTCCGTGCTGCGGGACGAGGAGGACATCCGGCGGCTGGTGCGCGAGGCCGCGGAGGACGAGCGGGCCGACGGCTCGGGGTGGCTGGAGATCCAGGTCGACCCGACCTCCTACGCGCCGCGGCTCGGCGGCCTGATTCCCGCGCTGGAGCTGGTACTTGACGCGGTCGACGAGGCGTCGCGGGCATCCGGGGTCGGCATCCGGGTGCTGGTCGCCGCGAACCGGATGAAGCACCCGCTGGACGCCCGCACCTTGGCCCGGCTCGCCGTCCGCTACGCCGACCAGGGCGTAATCGGCTTCGGCCTCTCCAACGACGAACGACGCGGCCTCGCACGGGACTTCGACCGTGCCTTCCGGATCGCCACCGACGCCGGGCTGCTGGCCGCCCCGCACGGCGGGGAGCTGGCCGGGCCGGAGAGCATCCGGTCGTGCCTGGACGACCTGGGCGCGGGCCGGGTGGGCCACGGCGTCCGCGCCGCGGAGAGCCCGGCGCTGCTGCGTCGCCTCGCCGAGGACCGGATCACCTGCGAGGTGTGCCCGGCGTCCAACGTGGCGCTGGGCGTCTACGAGCAGCCGCAGGACGTGCCGCTGCGCAGGCTCTTCGACGCGGGCGTACCGATGGCCCTCGGCGCGGACGACCCGCTGCTCTTCGGCTCGCGTCTGGCCGCCCAGTACGAACTGGCCCGCGAGCACCACGCGTTCACTGACGAGGAGTTGGCCGAGCTGGCCCGCCAGAGCATCCGTGGTTCGCTGGCGCCGGAGCCGGTCCGGGGCCGGTTGCTGGCCGGGGTGGACGCGTGGCTGGAGTCCCCGGCGGAGTAGTCCGCCTCTGTGGGCTCCCGCGTCAAGAGCCGTACGTGCGGCTCGGGGTGACATTTCGTGGTGTGTTCGTGATGGGATGGACATGACCGATTGTCGCCCGTCCAGCAGGAGTACCCATGATCGAGGCGCGCGGCCTGACCAAGCGCTACGGCGCCAAAACGGCCGTCGACAACCTCAGTTTCCAGGTTCGCCCCGGTATCGTCACCGGGTTCCTCGGGCCCAACGGCTCCGGCAAGTCCACAACGATGCGCATGATCCTGGGACTTGACTCACCGAGCTCCGGAAGCGTCACCGTCGGCGGCCAGCCGTTCAAGCAACTCGCCAATCCGGCACGGACCCTGGGCGCACTGCTCGACGCCAAGTCGATGCACCCCGGCCGCAGTGCGCGGTCGAACCTGCTCAGTCTGGCCCGGCTGGCCGGGCTGCCGAGCCGCCGGGTGGACGAGGTGCTGGCTCAGGTAGGCCTGCAGGAGGTGGGCGGGCGGCGCGCGGGGGGCTTCTCGCTCGGCATGGGCCAGCGGCTCGGCATCGCCGCCGCACTGCTGGGTGACCCGCAGGTGCTGATGCTGGACGAGCCGGTCAACGGCCTCGACCCGGAGGGCGTGCTCTGGGTGCGCCAACTGATACGCAGCTGGGCCTCGGAGGGCCGGACGGTCTTCGTCTCCAGCCACCTGATGAGCGAGATGGCGCTGACCGCCGACCACCTGGTCATCATCGGTCAGGGCAAGATGCTGGCCGACATGAGCCTGCAGGGCTTCATCCAGCAGTACTCGTCCGGCTACGTCGGCGTCCGCACCCCGCCGGAGGACTCCGCCCGCCTGGTGGGCGTGCTCTCGGCGGCGGGCGGCAACGCCCAGCCGAACCCGGACGGTTCGCTGAAGGTCACCGGGCTGGAGGCCAACCGGATCAGCGAGCTGGCCCACGCCCAGGGCATCCGCCTGCTCGAACTCTCGCCGCAGCAGGCCTCCTTGGAGGAGGCGTACATGCGGATGACCCAGCACGCGGTCGAGTACCGCGCGTCCGCGCCCGGGTACCCGGGGATGCAGCCGGGGATGCAGCCCGGCATGCAAGCGGGGATGCAACAACAGGGGATGCAGACTCCGCCGCCCGTGGGCGCACAGCCGTTCCCGGGGGCGCCCGGCGCCCAGGGCGCTCCGGCGGGCTACGGGCCCACGCCGGGCGCGTACGGGCCGCCGCCCGGCCAACAGTTCGGCCAGCAGTTCGGCCAGCAGCCCGCTCAGCAACCCGGCCAGCAGTTCGGCCAGCCCATGCAATCGGCGCAGGCCCCCGTCGCGCAGGCGGCTCCGCCCGGCTACGGCTTCCCGCCCGCCGCAGGCGTTCCCGGCCAGCCGCAGCAGCAGGTCAACCCCTATGCGACGAAGAGCGAGGGATGAGCGTGTCGCAGCCTTACCCCCAGACGTACCCGCAGCAGGGCGCACCCGCTCCCGCACCCGGCTACGCGCCGCAGCCCGGCTACCCGCCGCAGGGACAGATGCCGGGCCAGGGCCCTGGGCCGATGCCCGGCCAGATGCCAGGTGGTCAGATGCCCGGCCAGTTCCAGGGTCAGCCGCCGGTCCAGCCCCCGCGCACGCCCACGATGGCCGGCGCCGCCGAGCGCCCGAACCTGCTGCACGCCCTCGCGTCGGAGTCGACCAAGCTCTGGACCACCCGGTCGACGCTGTGGCTGCTGATCTGCGCCACACTGTCGATGCCGGTGGTCGACTTCGCGATCTCCTCGCACTACGCCGGGCTGGACCAGGTCCTCAGAAGCCAGTTCACGACCGACTCGAGCATCTCCGCTCTCACCGCGCTCCTGCTCTACGTGCCGCTCGGCGTCATGGTGATCACGACCGAGTACTCCTCGGGCATGATCCGCAACATCTTCACCGCCTGCCCGCGCCGGGCGCGCGTGCTGACCGCCAAGACGTTGATGCTGTTCGTCGGAACGCTCGTCACGACGACTCTGCTGAGCGCCCTGAGTCTGTTCGTGTCGCATGCGATGCTGCCGGGCAACTTCGGTGAGCCTGTCGCCAACAGTGACGTGCTGACCACGGCGTTCCGCTGCGGGATCTACCTCACGCTGGCCACGATGTTCTCCTACGGGCTCGGCGCCATCCTGAAGCGTTCCGCCCCCGCGATCCTGATCATGATGGCCGCGATCTTCGTGCCGTTCGTGGTGGCGGTGGTCACCGGCGCCGCACCGGGCAGCCTGGGCGAGAAGTTGATGGACTACTCGCTGATCTCCGGCCTGCTGAGTCAGTTCAACCCGCAGGACGCGCCCGCGACCGGCCCGTCGGCCACAGGCATCCTGATCTATCTCGCCATCGCGGCCGCAGCCGCGATCGGCGGCGCGTACGCGCTGGTGCTCACCCGCGACACCTGACGGTTCGACCGACCGCTCGATCGACGGTCCGACCGCCGGTCCGATCGACGATCCGTCCCCGTGGTCGGGGTCTCAGAGCGAGACCCCGACCATCACCGGCTCGTTGACCAGCGTCACGCCGAAGGCGTCCGCCACCCCGGTCTGGATCTCGCGTGCCAGCGCGAGGAGGTCCGCCGCGGTGGCGGTGCCCCGGTTGGTCAGGGCGAGGGTGTGCTTGGTGGAGAGGCGGGCCGGACCGGCGCCGTAGCCCTTGGTGAAGCCGGCCTTGTCGATCAGCCAGGCAGCGGAGGTCTTCTTGTGCCCCGCTCCCGCCTCGTACGCCGGCGCCTGGACGTCCGCACCCAGCCGCTCGGCGACCCGGGCCAGGAAAGCCGCGTGCTCGGCCTCGGTCAGGATCGGGTTGGTGAAGAACGAGCCTGCCGACCACGTGTCGTGGTCCTCCGGGTCCAGCACCATGCCCTTGCCACTTCGCAGCTTCAGCACCGCCTCGCGGGCCGCGCGCAGCTCCACGCGCTCCCCCGGCCCGACGCCCATGGTGCGCGCCGCCTCGGCGTAGCGGACCGGCGTCGACATGCCGTCGGCGTCCTCCAGCGCGAAGCGCACCCGCAGCACCACCCAGCGGTCCGGCTCGGCCTTGAAGCGGCTGTGCCGGTAGGCGAAGGCGCAGTCCTCGGCGGAGACGGTGACCGTCTCCCCGGCCCGGCGGTCGTAGGCGACGACCTCGGTGATCGTCTGGGAGACCTCCTGGCCGTAGGCGCCGACGTTCTGCACCGGCGTGGCACCGGCCGAACCCGGGATCCCGGCCAGGAACTCGATGCCGGCCAGGCCGTGCTCCAGCACAGCGGTGTCGACGGCGTCGGACCAGACCTCTCCCGCGGCCAGCTCCAGCGTGGTGCCGTCGAGAGCGAAGCCCTTGGTCGCGATGCGCAGGACGGTGCCGGGGAAGCCCGCGTCGCCGATCACCAGGTTGCTGCCGCCGCCGAGCACCAGCAGCGGCTCGCCCGCCTGGTCGGCCGCACGGACGACGGCCACGACCTCGTCGTCGGTCGTCGCCGTCACCAGCCGCCCGGCCGGGCCGCCGATGCGGAGCGTGGTCAGGGGGGCGAGGGGCGCGTCATGGAGTTCCTGCACGGGGACAGGGTATCCGGCGGCACCGGACACCCTGTCTGCTCGCATCGTCAGCCCTGTGTTCAGGCGACCGGCTCGGGCGTCTGCGTCGAGGGCCCGGCCGACGGCCCGACCGGCCCCTCGGCCGACCCATCGGTGACTGCCCCGACCGGCCCGTCGGCCGACGCATCGGTCACCGCTCCGCCCGCCGCCACCGGCTGCCCCTGCACGGTCCGGCTCCGGCGCGGGGCGATCAGGATCGCGACCACCGCCATCGCGACCACGGCCGCGCCGACCCACAGCGCCGGGATCAGCCCGTCGACGAAGCTCTGTCCGCTGGCGTAGCTGCCGCGCGCGGTGAAGACCGACGTCAGGACCGCGACGCCGAGCGCGCCGCCCACCTCACGCAGGGCGTTGTTGGTGCCCGAGGCCACGCCCTGCTCCTCCGGCTTGACCGAGCCCATCAGCATGGCCGCCACCGGGGCGAAGAAGAGCGCCATGCCTGTGCCCGAGATCACCAGCCCCGGGACCTGGCTCGCGTAGCTGATGTGCGCGGCGGCGATCGCCGCGAACCAGCCCAGCCCGATCGCCTGCAGTGCCAGACCGACGGCGATCACGGTCCGGCCGCCGATCCGGTCTACCAGCAGTCCGGCCAGCGGCGCGACGATCATCGGCATCCCGGTCCACGGCAGCATCCGGACGCCCGCACCCATCGGGCTGTAGCCCTGGACGTTCTGCAGGTACTGGCTGAGCAGGAAGATCGCGCCGAACATGCCGAGCGACATCAGCATCGACGCGGCGTTCACGGCGGCGAAGGTGCGGTTGCGGAAGAGCCGCAGCGGCAGCAGCGGATGGGCCGCCCGGGACTCCCAGACGATGAAGCCGACCAGCAGCACCGCGCCACCGACCAGCCCGGACAGCACCGGCACGCTGGTCCAGCCGTCCGAGTTGCCGCGGATCAGGCCGTAGACGATGCCGAACAGACCCGCGCTCGCCAAGGCAGTGCCGGTGACGTCGAGCCGGCTGTTGGGCCCGAACGACTCGGTCAGCCGCAGCCTGGCCAGCGGCAGCAGCAGGAGGCCGATCGGGACGTTGAGGGCAAAGATCCACTGCCAGGACAGGTGCTGGACGACGGCTCCGCCGATCAGCGGGCCCATGGCCACGGCCATGCCGTTGACCGCTCCCCAGGCCCCGAACGCCACGCCTCGCCTGGCGGCGGGGACGGCGCTGGTGAGCAGGGTCAGGCTGACCGGCATCAGCAGCGCCGCCCCGACGCCCTGCGCCGCGCGTGCGGCGACCAGCACGTCGATGCTCGGCGCGAGGGAGGCGGCGAGCGACGAGACCGTGAAGAGCCCGAGCCCGATGATGAAGAGCCGACGCCGCCCGAACCGGTCACCGAGCGCCGCGCCGAGCATCAGCAGCACGGCGAAGGTCAGCGTGTAGGCGTTGACCGTCCACTCCAGGTCGGTGATGCCCCCGCCCAGATGGGCGCGGATGGACGGCAGCGCGGTGGTGACCACGAGGTTGTCGAGCGCGGCCATGAAGCCTGCGGTGCTGGTGATGACGAAGGCCCAGACAGCTGGGCGGCCCTTGCGAGCGGTCGGATTGCTGGCCATGGTGTCCCCCTGGCGCATGTAGTGATCGATCAATAACTTTTGGCGACCGAAAAATCGGCGGCCGTCCCCTCAAAAGGGGCGTCAGCCGCCGATCGAATCCGTCTTCACGTGTGCGTTCTTGCTGATCGCGTTCTTGGTGCTCGTTGCAGCGGTGCTCTCGTTGTTGGCGCCCGGGATCCCGCAGGCCTTCTTGCCGAGCGACTGCCAGACCCGATGGTCGGGCGGGAAGCCCATCGCCACCAGGGAGTTGATGAGCATGCCGGAGGCGAAGAACTGGCCGATCTCCTCCGGCGTCGAGCCGGAGACCGCGGCGACGGAGTCCCAGAGGTCCTCCCAGAGCGCCCGGACGGCCTTGCCCACCTCGTGGTCCCCCGCCGCCTCGGCGGCGGCGGTGGACACGTACATCTGCATCTGCATGAGCAGGCGGCTGCGGTCCCCGATCAGCTCGACGTACGCATCGCCCATGGCTTCCAGGGCCTCCTCGCCCTGCAGCCCTTCGGCCGCGGCGAGGAAGCTCTCCTTGACCTCTTCCATGCAGCGCCGGACAGCGGCCTCGAACAGCGCCCGCTTGTTCTCGAAGAGCCGGAAGAGGTACGGCTGCGACACCCCGACCTGCCGAGCGATCTCGGCGGTCGAGGTGCCGTTGTAGCCACCGTCGGCGAACGCGACCATCGCGGCGCGGATGACGCTCTCACGCCGCTCCTCCGCGCTCATCCGCATGCTCGTCCTCGCCATGCTTCAAAGTTAGTGGTTGATTACTAACCACGCAAGAGGGCAGCGCACCGACCTGGTCGCCACCGAGTCCGTGCTTCCCGCGGTCGGCCCCGATCAGCCCAGCTGGACGACGGCGCGGGCCATGCCCAGCACCTTCTGTCCGGCGCTGGTCGCGGTCAGGTCGACCCGGACCCGGCGCTCGTCCAGCTTGGCGGCGACCTTGGCGCTGACCTCGATCGTCGCGCCGGTCGCGTCGTTCGGCACGACCACCGGCTTGGTGAAGCGGACGCTGTACTCGACCACCGCGGCCGGGTCGACCGTCCAGTCGGTGATCACCCGGGCCGCCTCGGCCATGGTGAACATGCCGTGGGCGATCACGTCCGGCAGGCCGACCTCCTTGGCGAAGGCCTCGTTCCAGTGGATCGGGTTGAAGTCGCCCGAGGCGCCCGCGTACTGGACCAGCGTGGCGCGGGTCACCGGGAAGGTCCGGGCCGGGAGTTCCGTGCCCACCTCGACGTCGTCGTAGTTGATGATCGCGGTCATCCCCGCCTCACTCCCCCGCCTCGGCCGCGCGGGCGACCAGCATCATGAGGGCGGTCACCACGTGCTCGCCGCTCTCCTCGTGCACCTCGCCACGGACCGTCAGCACGTCGTTGCCGGCCAGCGACTTGATCGACTCGATCATGCAGGTGACCCGCAGGCGGTCACCGGCGCGCACCGGGCGGCTGTAGACGAACTTCTGGTCGCCGTGGACGACCCGGCTGAAGTCCAGGCCCAGCTCCGGGTCCTGGACCACCTGTGCGGCGGCACGGTAGGTGATCAGGAACGGGAACGTGGGCGGCGCGATCACATCGGGGTGGCCGAGCGCCTTGGCCGCGTCCGCGTCGAGGTACGCCGGGTTGGCGTCACGGACCGCCTCGGCGAACTCGCGGATCTTCTCGCGCCCGACCTCGTACGGCGCGGTGGGCGGGTACGTCCGCCCGATGAGGGAGGGATCCAGCGGCATGCGCGACTCCTGAAAGTTGTCGACTGAGACTGAGAGTTCTCGAACAGAGTTCCAGACACAGTTTCCGGGCACGGGCCCGGGCATGGCTCCGGACACGACGAAGGCCGCCCCCTTGACGGAGACGGCCTTCGGCTCGAAGTTCTCTAAGAACCCGAAGATGCTGACGAGATTGCGACGATGCGCGCAGGCGCAGGGTCAGCGGGTCTCGCGGTGCGCGGTGTGCGCGTTGCAGCGGGGGCAGTGCTTCTTCATCTCAAGACGGTCCGGGTCGTTACGCCGGTTCTTCTTGGTGATGTAGTTCCGCTCCTTGCACTCCACGCACGCCAGCGTGATCTTCGGACGGACATCAGTGGCGGCCACGGGAGTGCCTTCCTCGGACAGACAACGTTACAGACAGACAAGAGTAGCCGACCGGGCCTGAACCAGGAAATCGGCTACGGGTGTGGTAGCGGTGACCGGACTTGAACCGGTGACACAGCGATTATGAGCCGCTTGCTCTACCAACTGAGCTACACCGCCACGACGATCGCGTTCCCCGCCTTGGCGGGGAACCCTCTCATCCGAGCCCCCATGCGGAATCGAACCGCAGACCTTCTCCTTACCATGGAGACGCTCTACCGACTGAGCTATAGGGGCGAACGGGGAAGACATTACACGGTCCGCAGCCCAACCGTGAAATCCGTTTGGCGCTGCTCCGGTACGACTTTTGCCACGGCCGCCACACGCCCCACGCGCCTCCCCTGCCGACCGCGGCCCGCGCCCTAGGCTCACTGTCTGCGATCTTGAACTTCACGCAGTTTCCAGCGGTCACGCGGCGGTCACGCAGCCTCCAGGCAGTTTCGCGGCAGGCGGCGGGAAGCGGCAGGCGGCAGGAAGGAGCGCCGGGCCATGGCAGCCGAGGCGGGGGGCGGAGCGGGGACCGGCGCGGACGCCGGAACGGCAGGGTCGTCGGCGCTGCAGCCGGCACTGCTGCTGACGGGTGCGCGACTGGCCGACGGCCGGGCCGTCGACGTGCGGCTCTGGGGCGAGCGGATCGAGGCGGTCGGCGCGTTCGGCAGCCTCAGCGCCCCGGAACGCCTGGACCTGCGCGGCTACCTGCTGCTCCCCGCCCCGGCGGAGCCCCACGCCCACCTCGACGAGGCCTTCACCGGGGACGGCGGCGGGCCGGGCAACGCTGGTGGCTCGGACAACGCTCGTGGTTCGGGCAGCGCTGGTGGTTCGGGCAGCGCTGGTGGCTCCGGTGGCGACGAGCTGCGGCGGCGGATCACCGAGGCCGCACTGACCTACCTCGGCTACGGCACGACCGCGCTCCGCACGCAGATCCTGGTCAGCGACGAGACCGGCCTCGCCCGCCTCGAAGCGGCACTCCAGGCGGCGCGGGACCTACGGGGACTGGTGGACTGTCAGATCACCGTCCTGCCGGGGCGATCCACCGCCGGCGTGCCTTCGGCATCCGCTGTCGAGAGCGAGCGCCAGGCCCTCGCCCTGCTGCGGGACGGACTCCGCGCCGGGGCGCACGCGCTCGGCGGACGCCTCACCGAGGCGCCGCATCCGCCCGCCCGTCTGGCCGCTCTGGTCGCCCTCGCCCGGGAGTGCGACCGCCCGCTCGATCTGCACGGCACGGCAGGGCTGACCGCGCCTGCCGCAGGCGCCCGTCACACCACCACCGAACTCCCGCCGGGCTCGATGCTGTGCCTGGACGGGCCGCCGCCCTTTGCCGCAGCCCTGACGAGCTCGGGTGCCGGCGTCGTGGTCCTCCCGGCGACCGGACGCTGCGCGGGCGGACCGCCTCGGACCGTCAGCGGCTTCGATCCCGCGTCGGTCCGTGCGCTGGCCGAGGAGGGGATCCCGGTCGCCGCCGGGAGCGGGGCGCTGCGCGACTCCGTCTGCCCGGTCGGCCGCGCGGATCCGCTGGAGACGGCCTTCCTGCTGTCGGCCGCGACGGGCCTCTCCGCGGCGGAGGCGTACGCGGCCGTCAGCTCGAGCGCGCGCGCGATGCTCGGGCTGACGCCCGGACAGATCCGCGCCGGCGATCCGGCCGAACTGGTCGCCGTACGCGGCGAGAGCCTGACCGCCGCGCTGTCCGGCGGGCACAGCCGGGTCGTGATCCACCGTGGCCGGGTGGTCTCCCGCACCAGCGCCGTCCGCGAGTACGCGGACACCACCGCTGCCGCGGTCCCCCGCCAGGGCCGCCCCGGACCAGCCTGAGGTGACGTGACGTGACGTCACCTCACCCGCCGCCTCATCCGATGTGACATCTGACGTTGCATCCGATGTGACATCAATCTCCCGGCAGCGACTGCCAGTAGTGCACCAGCAGCTCGCCCCAGTCGTCGATCTTGACCCGGCCGGTGCGGCGGAAGCCGAGCGCGCGGTAGAGCCGGTTGGCGCGCAGATTGTCGGCGTGGGTCCAGAGTTGGGCTTCCGCGTAGGCCCGGGTGCGCGCCTCGGCCAGCACGTGCTCCATCAGACGGCGCCCGACCCGCTGGCCCCAGCGGTCGGGCGCGACGCTGAGCAGGCTGAGGTGGATCAGCCCTTCCTTCGGCGGCCCCGCGCCGTCCTCGGTCAGGCCCTGGACGCCGAGGACCGTGCCGACGATCCCCGCTCCGGCGGGTCGGCCCTCATCGCGCGCGAGGAGGAGCATGGCTCCGGGCGCGGCCATCCGTCCGTGGGCGAGCCGCACGTGATCCGGCGGCAGCGGGCGACCATTTCGGCGGATCAGGTGCGAGTGCTGCCACACGGCGAGCGCCGCGTCGACCTCCTCCGCGGTGGCAGGGCCTACCGCGACTGTGCCACCACCCATACCGGGCCCCCTCACCGGGCGCACGGGCACCCGTGGCCAAGCTTTCTACCACTCGCAGACACGCACGTCAGCAGCCTCGCCGATCCGTCTCACGCGGCGGCCTGCCCCCGAGCCGCGCAGCGACTAGTCGACATCAGACTAGTTCACATGTGAATACTCCGGGCATACGATGTCAGACATGAGCACCCCGCTGCGCAGTTCCCCCCTCTCGCTGACCGTCCTGTCGCTGCTGCACTACCAGCCGCTGCATCCGTACGGGATCCAGCGGCTGATCAAGCAGTGGGGCAAGGACCAGGTGGTCAACGTCACCCAGCGTGCCAGCCTCTACCGGACCATCGAACGCCTGCTCGCTGCTGACCTCATCGCGGTCCGCGAGACCGAGCGGGACCAGCAGTACCCGGAGCGCACGGTCTACGAGGTCACCGACGCAGGCCGCCGAGTCGCCCGCGAGTGGCTGTTGGAGATGCTCGCCAGGCCGAAGCAGGAGTACCCGGAGTACCCCGCCGCCCTGTCCCTCCTGATGATGCTCACCCCGACCGAGGCCCTCTCCGTCTTCGAGGAGCGCGCCGCACTCGTCCGCACCTCCCTGCGGGAGATCGACGCCGTCAGCGCGGCGGAGGCGGCACACTCGCTGCCCCGCGTGACGATGCTGGAGACGGAGTACCAGCGCGTGGTGACGGCGGCTCAGCTGGACTGGCTGGATTCCGTCATCGCCGACCTCAAGTCCGACCTCCTCTCCTGGACCCCCGAGGAACTCCTCGCCTTCGCCGACACCCAACGCACCGACGCGGAGGGCTGAGGCCGTTCGAAAAAGGCTGTTCAAAGGAGGCCGCTCGAAAAGGGACATGCAAAAGGCCCCGGACAGCTTGCCCTGGGTTCTAGGGATCGTTGCAACACCCCAGTTCAAGGGGCGCGATGTTCGACATGCGGCAGGTCCGGACGGTGGCTCAGGAACGGAAGGCCCTGGTCCGTGAGCGGGAGGAATACTTCCGACTCACGCACCAGGGTCTGACCAGCCGTGAAGCATGCAGACGTGTTGGGATCAACTACCGGACCGGGAAGCGGTGGCGTAACGGCCGTAACGCCTCGGGAAAGGGCATGGCCAGGCCGCCTGTTGTAGTGCCGCGGCCGACAGCAGGCCCATCCAGGTATCTGCGCGACGCCGATCGAATCCACATAGCCGACCGACTGCGCGGGAAGGCACCGATCTGCACGATCGCAGCAAAGCTCGGCCGCAGCCCCTCGACCGTCAGCCGCGAGATCAAGCACAACTGCCACGAGGAGAGCGGGGCATACCGCCCCTATGCAGCCCAGGCCCGCGCTGATGCCCGCCGGCCGCGGCCCAAGCCCGGCAAGATCGCCCAGAGATGGCCGGGCACGGCATCTTCACCCTCGCCACCCAGATCCCCGTGTACTTCTGCGACCCAGCCAGCCCATGGCAACGCGGCTCCAACGAGAACACCAACGGACTGCTCCGCCAGTACTTCCCCAAGGGAACCGACCCCTCCCGGCACGACCCCGCCCACCTGGCTAACGTCGCCGCCGAACTCAACGGCCGCCCACGCAAAACGCTCGGCTGGGAAACCCCAGCCGAGCGCCTGCATAAACTGCTCGCGGCCTGACCAAACCAACGACGTGTTGCAACGACCGCTAGAAACCACCTCGAACGGGGAGGGCCTCAAGTCGTTTCGGGGGACTGTACAGCAGCGAAGTAGCAACCGCTTTGGCTGGAGTCAGCCGAGGGCGTCCCCGGGCTTCCGCAGAGCCTCGAGCGTCTGGCTGTCCGTCACGTGGGTTTAGATCTCGATGGTGATCGAGATCTACGAGTGACGCAGGATCTTCATTGCCACGCGCGGGTGGACGACCAGCACAGCCAGGAGTGACCCGCAGGTGTGACGTGCGTCATGAAGCCGGATTCCCCGGAGGCCGGCACGACGCGAGCCGCTGCGGAGCTCAAGGAACGCTGGCGGACGCTCCGACGAATCACCCTCAGCGCCAGCCGGACCCGCGACATCGCCCGCGGCGCCGGTGAGTTCGTCCGGGGGCAGGCGCTGCGGCTGCGCGGGAAGTCACGTCATCGGGCGGGCAACCCGGTGTGCACGGTCCTTGTCGCACGAGCACCCCGCGCGCAGGCTGATGGCCACGTCGAAGTTGGTCCCGGAGATGTCCCGCGCGCAGCCGGTGACGAACACCGGCGCCTTCGCGTCTGTGCGGGTGCCGTCCCCCACCTGTCCGAACCGGTTGTAGCCCCAGGCATAGACATCCCCTTCCCTGGTGATGCCGTATGACGTCGCGCCGCTGGTGGCGATCTTCGTGAACCGCAGGCCGGTGGGGAGGGGGACGCGCACGGGCGAGGGCTGCGCGCGTGTCGTGCCGGTGCCGAGCTGGTACTGGCGCCCGTCGCCCCAGGCGTAGAGGTCGCCGTCATCGAGCAGCACGAGGGTCTGGCCGTTGCGCGGCAGCGATCCGCCCAGGAACACCTTGTGCACGCGTCCGGGCAACTTGACCTGCAGTGGCGTGGTAGAGATTCCGCCGGTCACGCCCTGACCGAGCTGGCCCTGGAAGTTGTAGCCCCAGTTGTAGTAGCTGCCGTCAGCCAGCAGCGCGCCGGAGTTGTTCCAGGACGCTGTCAATCGGGTGACCTTCGCGCCGGCGGGCAGCTTGACCGGCACCGGGACGGAGGTGGCTGTCCTGGTTCCGTCGCCGAGTTCGCCGAACACGTTGCTGCCGCACGCGACCGCGTGCCCGTCGGACAAGTAGATGGCGTGCCCGAACGCTCCGGCCGCGTCGGTGACGTGGTTCAACGGAAGTTTGACCGGGACGAGCTGCGGGGCTCGGGTGCCCAAACACAGTGCGTCGCCGAAGGGGTTGGTGCCCCAGCCCCAGACGCTGCCGTGGGTGTCGATGGCCAGGCCTTCGTCATACGGCATGACGTCGTCCGGGATCGAGGCGATCGTCACCCCGGGAGGGAAATCGACCTTCACCGCCGAATCGAGGGAGTCCTCCGTCCCGCCGTTCCCCAGCTCCCCATCCGCGCCCAGACCCCACGCGTAGACGCTGCCGTCGTTCAGCAAGGCGTAGGCATTCGAGTTGGAGGTCCCGATCTGCTTAACCGGGCCAGGCAGGTGGACCGGAAACGGTGTCGTGCGCGGGGAGGTGATTGAGGACGTGTTGCCGAACGAGCCCCAGTACTCGACTGTCGAGGAGAGCGAGCTGGCGGCGTCGGCCGACGCCGGTACGGCCGGACCCGCGAGCAAGGCCAGCGGGCCCAAGCCGAACAGCACCAGGCGCGATACGCGGGGCAACCAGTTGACTACTTTCCGAAGTGCATGTTCCATGGCGTCAGGTTAGAGGCGGCATGCATCCCGCCCGGGTAGCCCAACCCCGACATCCGAGTGAATCTCCCACATGGTCAAGGTCGTCTTCCCCAGCACCGCGTGGCCCTGACGAACGCTGCGCACCCAGCTGCGCGGACTCGACGGCGCCGACCGACCAAGGGCCTGCGCCCCCTGCGCGACCGCGACGCCGAGGAGGACGCCGAAGACTAGACCCTCTGGTCACTTAGACTCTCTGGTCACTCTCGGGAGGCGACGCCTACTCCGCCGAATCCCTAGAACACTGAGTGATCGCCGCACCCCCGGATTGTCAGCACCTCCGGAGCGGGTCGAGCGACGAGCATTGACGGAGCATCATGGTTCCCACTGAGCAAGGCGTCTGCTGCGCCGGATCGTGGCGCGACGATACGCATCGACTGACGCTCTTCGGCGGTCCATCTAGGCCAATCTGGGATGCCGAGTAGAAACGAGCAGACACGATTAGAAACGAGTTTGACTGAGTCTCACGGGGCCTGCAGGCGGAGCTTGGCGGTGAGCGAATCCGCCAATACCGCAGGTCCGAAGCCAAATCGACGGTGGAAAAGCTCAGGAAATCGCCGAGGCCCTGTCGAGCTAGCTGCGGGCCCCTGACCCTCTTGATCCTCCTCTTGGGAGTGATCTGGCTGATCGGAATCGTCGTCCCGCCGGCCCATCGGAACAGTCAGCGGACCGGTCAGCAGGCATTTGCGATGATCCGGGCGATTGCGGGCCGGAGCTGACCCACCGAGCCGCGGGATATGCCGTCGGGACGCAACTGCCAGCTGGCCGCTCGCATCTACGGCCGATCAACCGCGCGCCGAGCTATCCCCACCCTGGCCCGGCTCGAACACGGCAGACCCCCTCCACAAAGACGGACCGGCGTTAGGGGCGTCTGCCGATCGGCGCAGGGTCAGGTCAAGCCTATCGGGGACGCCGGAGCGGCCGTGCCATACGCGTGCCAGAAGGAGCGGGGAACAGCGGTACGTGGCGGAGATCACCGGGGCGTGGACATGCGAGAGGCCCCGGACAGCTTTCGCTGGCCCGGGGCCTTTCGGCTTCCACGTGGCGGGTGCAGGGTTCGAACCTGCGTAGCTTGCGCGACAGATTTACAGTCTGCTCCCTTTGGCCGCTCGGGCAACCCGCCAGGGATGGTGTCTCGCGGTTTCCCGCTCCGACGACGTAAACCATACCTGATGGTGGGGGGTGCTTCGCCACTCGGTTGATCAGTGTGGGGGCGGGCAGGCGGCCGAGTGGGTGGCTAGGCTGGTTCGGCTGCCGCGTGGCCGGAAGGTAGGGGCGCGTGCGGGCGGTTCGGCGGGCGATATGCGCGGTCGGAGCCGCAGGAAAACCGACAAGACAGTCCATACCATCAGTCAAGGAGACACAACGATCATGGCCGACTCCAGTTTCGACATCGTTTCGAAGGTCGAGCGGCAGGAGGTCGACAACGCGCTCAACCAGACCGGTCGCGAGATCGCCACGCGCTTCGACTTCAAGAACGTCGGCGCGTCCATCGAGTGGTCCGGCGACAAGATCGAGATGCGGGCCAACGGCGAGGAGCGGGTCAAGGCGATCCTCGACGTGTTCGAGACCAAGCTGGTCAAGCGCGGCATCTCGCTCAAGTCGCTGGACGCCGGAGAGCCGCAGCTGTCGGGCAAGGAATACAAGATCTTCGCGACGATCGAGGAAGGCATCTCCCAGGAGAACGCCAAGAAGATCGCGAAGATCATCCGGGACGAGGGCCCCAAGGGCGTCAAGGCCCAGGTCCAGGGCGAGGAGCTGCGGGTCACCTCCAAGAGCCGGGACGACCTCCAGGCCGTGCAGGCGCTGCTGAAGGGCAAGGACCTCGACTTCGCCGTGCAGTTCGTGAACTACCGCTGATCCCGTCGCCCGTCGGGAGCGTCGAGACCGTCGCCGACGGGATCGCACTGAGCGGGCCTGCCTCAGCCGGTGGATCACCGGCTGCCACGAGGGCGGTCGCGGAGAGTCTCCGCGACCGCCCTCGTCGTACCCGCGGGACGGAAGCAGTACCGCCACCGGGGAGAATGGGCTGCTGTGAAGCCGACTCCTGAACAACTGGCCAACGCCGCCGACGCGACGATCGAGGACGTGATCGGCCCCGACCTGCGGGTGCTGTTCTGCGGGATCAATCCGGGGCTCTGGTCAGGTGCGACGGGGCATCACTTCGCCCGTCCCGGCAACCGGTTCTGGCCGGGGCTGCACCGGAGCGGCTTCACGCCGCGTCAGCTGCGGCCGGAGGAGCAGCAGGAACTGCTGGGGCTCGGGCTGGGGATCACCAACGTGGTGGCGCGGACCACTGCCAAGGCGGACGAGCTGACCGCCGAGGAGTACCGCAGTGGCGGCCAGGCGCTGGCGGAGCGGGTCGCACGTTGGCAGCCACGGGCGCTCGCCGTGCTCGGCATAGGGGCCTACCGGACCGCGTTCGGGCGTCCCAAGGCGGTCGTCGGGCGGCAGGACGAGCCGCTGGGCGGCACCGAGGTGTGGGTGCTGCCCAATCCGAGCGGGCTCAACGCGCACTACACCCTGGACGGGATCGCGGCGGAGTTCCGCACGCTCAGAGAGGCCGTCGACGGCCGCTGAGCCCCGTCCGGCGCCCGGAGTTCAGGCGCCCAGGGTTCAGGCACCCCAGCCGGCGAAGCGCTCGTCCGTCGAGACGATCTCGCGTCCGAGCGGCATCAGCGATATCGGGATCATCTTGAGGTTGGCCCAGGCGAAGGGCAGCCCGATGATGGTCACCGCCAGCGCGATGCTCGTCGCCAGGTGGCCGATGGCCAGCCACCACCCGGCGAAGATCAGCCAGACCACGTTGCCCGCGCACGACGCCGCACCGGCGTCGGGGCGTTCACGCGTGGTCCGCCCGAACGGCCAGAGGACGTAGAGCGCGATCCGGAACGAGGCGATCGCCCATGGGATGGTGATGATCAGGATCGCGCAGATGATCCCCGCGACGACGTACGCGAGGGACATCCACAACCCGCACAGCACCAGCCAGAGGACGTTGAGGACGAAGTTGATGACCTTCACGTGCTTTCCTCTCTACCGAGTCCGTGTCCCGTTCTACCGGGTCTGTGTCTCGCCCGCTGCCGCTCAGCGGTGGGGTTGGTAGCCGGCCATCTGCTCGAGCCGGGAGATCCGGTCCGGCATCGGCGGGTGGGTGGAGAACAGCTTGGTGGCCAGACCGCCGCCCGACCCGGCGCGAAAGGGGTTGGCGATCATCATGTGACTGGTCGTCTCCAACTCGGGCCGGGCCGGAAGCGGAAGCTGCTGGGTGCCGCGTTCGAGCTTACGCAGCGCGCTGGCGAGCGCCAGTGGATCGCCGGTCAACTGGGCACCTGAGGCGTCGGCCTGGTACTCGCGGGAGCGGCTGACAGCCAGTTGGATGATGCTTGCGGCGAGCGGGCCCAGGATGATGATCAGCAGCATCCCGGCCAGGCCGGGGCCGTCGTCGTCATCGCTGCGCCCGATCGGGATCAGCCAGGCGAAGTTGACGAGGAACATCACCACGGACGCCAGCGCGCCGGCCACCGAGGAGATCAGGATGTCCCGGTTGTAGACGTGGGAGAGCTCGTGGCCCAGCACGCCGCGCAGCTCCCGCTCGTCGAGCAGGTTGAGGATGCCCTGGGTGCAGCAGACCGCCGCGTTGCGCGGATTGCGACCGGTGGCGAAGGCGTTGGGGGCGTCCGTCGGGGAGATGTAGAGGCGCGGCATGGGCTGCCGGGCCGAGGTGGAGAGCTCACGGACGATCCGGTACAGCACTGGGGCCTCGATCTCGCTGACCGGGCGGGCCCGCATCGAACGCAGCGCCAGCTTGTCACTGTTCCAGTACGCGAAGCCGTTCGTCGCCAGGGCCACCACCAGCCCGATGAGCAGGCCCGTACGCCCCCAGAAGCTGCCGATCACCAGGATCAGCGCGGACATCACGCCGAGGAGTACAGCCGTCTTGAGACCGTTGTGCTGGCGGTGCACGGAAGCCCTCCGAGACGTGCGTTGGGGGGTGTCTTTCACAGCCCGTTTCGCTTTTTCAACGGGTGAGACGGACTTTCTAGTTCCCTTCTCACCCCCGGGCACGGCCCGTGCAAGTCGAGAGCGCGCGCCGGGGCCCGCCGCCGGACGTGCGCCGGGACATGGGCCAGGACGCGCCGTGGGACGTACTGCGGTCTGCCCGCTCAGCCGAAGAGCGAGCCGGACGCCAGCTGCAGCACCAGCTGCGGCGCCACCGACAGCACCACGCCCAGCACCGTGGCCACCGCGACCGCAGCGCCCAGGGCGACCGGCAGCCCACGGCGAGCCGCGGCGGGGGCAGCGACCGGGCTGGGCTGGAAGAGCTTGGCGGTCCATGCCAGGTAGTAGTACAGGGCCACTACGACATTCACCGCCATGATCACGGCCAGCCAGCCGAGACCGGCGTCGACCGCGGCGCGGAAGACGACGACCTTGCCGAAGAGGCCGATCACGCCCGGCGGCAGACCGGCCAGGTTCAGCAGGAAGAACGCCATGGCCAGCGCCACCGCGGGACGCCTCGCGAAGAGCCCCTGGTACACGTCGAGCCGGTCGCCGCCGAGGGTGACGACCGCGAAGGCACCCAGGTTGACCAGGCCGTAGATCAGCGCGAAGGCCACGGTGGAACCGATCGCCCCGGAGCCCGAGGCATGACCTGCGCCCGCGGCCGCGATCGGGACCAGCAGGTAGCCGGCCTGGGCGACGGACGACCAGGCGAGCAGCCGTACCGCGCTGTGCGGCGCGTCGGAGCGCTGACGCAGCGCGCCGACATTGCCGACCGTCATGGTCAGCGCGGCGAGGACCGCCAGCGCGTAGCCCCAGTCTCGCCCGTACGAGTGAAAACCCAGGACGGCGATTGCGGCGAGGCCCGCGAGTCCGGCAGCCTTTCCGACCACAGAGAGATACGCGGCGACGGGGACAGGGGCGCCGGCGTAAGTGTCCGGCACCCAGAAGTGGAACGGTGCGGCGGCCGTCTTGAAGGCGAAGCCGACCAGGGTGAGCACGGTGCCGACGGCGACGAGCACGTGCAGCTGCGACTGGACGTGGGGCAGTGCGGCACCGATCCGGTCGAGGTAGAGGCTGCCGGTGGCGGCGTAGACGAAGCTGACGCCGAGCAGGGTGACGGCCGTGGCCGTGACCGACGACAGGAAGAACTTGAGCGCCGCCTCCCCGCCCCGTCCGTCGCGGCGGAGGGCGACGAGCGCGAAGGCCGGCAGCGTGGTGACCTCCAGCGCGACGACGAGCGAGGCCAGGTCACGGCAGGCGGGCAGCAGGGCCGCCCCGCAGGCCGAGGCGAGCAGCAGGAACCAGAACTCCCCCACGGGCAACCGGTCCGCGTCGACGGAGAAGAGCGAGAGCAGCGCGACCAGCAGCGCCCCGGCCAGCACCAGCAGCTGGAAGGCCAGCGCGAAGTGGTCGGCGACGTAGGAGCACGAGGTCACCCCCGCCGAGGTGGTGCAGAACGTGGTCCGGTGGCCCGCGCGCAGCGGAAGAAGCAGGACCAGCGAGGCGGCCAGCCCGGCCACCGAGAGCCAGCCCAGCAGCGGCTTTCGCGCCGTCGGCAGGAACAGGTCCGCGACCAGCACGACCAGCGCCACCACGGCGGGGACGAGGGGCGGCAGGACGGCCAGCCAGTCCACGGACTGGATCAGCGACCCGGCGGGGACGGCGGCGGCCAGGGCGTCAGTAGGGAGGGCGCCTGCGGTGAGAGCGGTAGTCAGCATGGCTCAGCTGCCTCCGAGCAGCGCCTGGACGGCGGGCGTGGACAGCCCGAGCAGCAGCGCCGGCCAGAGACCGGCGACGACGGTGAGCACGACCAGCGGGGTCCAGGTGACGGCCTCGTAGGTCTGGACGTCGGTGAGGGTCGCCCCCGGAACGGCGGGCGCGGTGACCGGGTCGCCCATGCAGACCCGGCGGACGACGGAGAGCAGGTAGGCCGCGGTGAGCAGGGTGCCGAACCCGGCCAGGACCATCAACGCGAGGAAGGTCGGCCGGGACAGCCCGGCGGCGGGGTGGAAGGCGCCGAGCATGGCCAGCAGTTCGCCCCAGAACCCGGCCAGGCCCGGCAGGCCGAGACTGGCCACCGCGCCGAAGGCGAGCAGCGCGCCGAGCCGTGGGGCTCGGCCGTACAGGGCGGCGCCGCTCTCGACCCGGGCGCCGGCGAGGGTGTCCAGGTCCGCGGTGCCGTACCGGTCCTTGATCGCGCCGACGAGGAAGAAGAGGAGGCCGGTGATGAGCCCGTGCCCGATGTTGGCGAAGAGCGCCCCGTTGATACCGACCGGGTTGAGGGTCGCGATGCCGAGCAGGACGAAGCCCATGTGGCCGACCGACGAGAAGGCGATCAGCCGCTTGAGGTCGCCGCGGCTCCCCGGCCGGGCCAGCGAAAGACAGGCCAGCGAGCCGTAGATGATGCCGACGACGGCGAAGGCCCCGAGGTAGGGGGCGAGTTCGTGCATCCCCTGCGGGACGCTCGGGATCAGCACCCGGACGAATCCGTAGGTGCCCATCTTGAGCAGCACGCCCGCCAGCAGCACCGAGCCCGCCGTGGGAGCGGCCGTGTGGGCGTCGGGGAGCCAGCTGTGGAACGGCCACATCGGCGCCTTGACGGCCAGTCCGATGCCGATGGCCAGCACGACGAGGATCTGGGTGCCACGGGACAGGCCGTGCCCGTGGTTGGCGGCCAGCGCGGTCATGTCGAAGGTCCCGGCCTTGAGGCCGAGCAGCAGCAGCCCGAGCAGCATGACCGCCGAGCCGAGCAGCGTGTAGAGGATGAAGCGGAACGCCGCCGGTCCCCGGTTCTCCCCGCCCCAACGGGCGATCAGGAAGTACATGGGCACCAGCACGATCTCGAACGCCACGAAGAAGAGCAGCAGGTCGAGCACCGCGAAGGTGGCCAGCATGCCGGTCGCCAGGAGCAGCAGCAGCCCCGTCCAGCCCCGTTCGCTGCCGCCCGCGGGCAGGCGCTTGAGCGAGTAGAGGGCGCAGAGGAAGGTGAGCAGTGCCGTCAGCACCAGCAGCGGCAACGAGATGCCGTCGACGCCGAGGTGGAACCGGACGTTGAGCGCCGGGATCCACGCCACGTTCGTGACGCCCTGCATCCGGGCCGGGTGGTGCAGGTCGAACCCGGCGGCCAGGGCGACGGCCACGGCCAGGTCGGCTCCGGTCACGGCGACGCCGAGCCACAGCGCGCGGCGTCCGCCGAGCGCGGGCACCAGCGTCGCGGCGGAGCCGACCAGCGGCAGCGCGAGGAGGACGAGAAGCAGCACGGTCATCTGGCGGTCGCCTCCGAGCGAGCGGTACGGGCGCGACGGGCAGGGCAGGCGGGGCTGGTGGTCACTGGGCCACCGCCACGACGATGGCGAGGACCACGACACCGGCCGCGAGCGCGCTCAGATAGCCCTGGGTGTTGCCGTTCTGGGCCCGCCTGACGACCCGTCCGACCAGGCCCGGAGTGATCGCCGCGCCCTTGACGTAGGTCTCGACGACCTCACGGTCGAGGAAGGCGACCAGCGTGGCCGCGCCGAGCACCGGGCGGACGAAGACGCGGTCGTAGAGCCGGTCGACGCCGAAGCCGTCCCGGGCGGGCCCGAAGAGCGGGCCGAGCAGCACCCGTCCCGGATCGGCCACCGCGCCCGACGCCACGGCGTCGGCGGGCAGGGTCGCCGCGGCGCGGCGCCAGGCGGCGTAGGCGAGGCCGAAGCCGAGCAGGGCGACCGCCGTGCCGATCACGCTGGTGGGCAGTGACGGCGTCAGCGAGACGCCGTCCAGCCAGGCGGGAAGCCAGTTGGTACGCAGGCCGACCAGGCCGAGCCCGATGCTCGGCACGGCCAGCAGCCACAGGGGCACGCGCATCGCCGCGGGCTCGGCGGTGACGACCTTGGCGGTGCCGCCCTCCCCGGCGACGGCCTGCGCGCCGCGCGGGTGGAAGGCGAGCAGCCAGAGCCGTGCCGCGTACATCGCGGTCAGCAGCGCCGTCAGCAGGCCGCCGACGAGGACGATCCAGCCGAGGTAGCAGGGGACGTTCCCCGCCGGGCCGAGGCCGTCGGTCAGCGCGTGGCCGTTGGCCGCCTGCTCGGCGGCTGTCAGCACGGACTCCTTGCTGAAGAACCCGGAGAACGGCGGCACACCCGCGAGCGCCAACAGACCGATGCCCATGGTGGTGTAGGCGTCCGGCACGCGACGCCTGAGCAGACCCTCGCCCGAGCCGCCCGAACCGTCGGAGCTGCCCAAGCCGCCCGGACGGGCCATCGCGGTGAGCGAGTTGGTGTGGGCGGCGTGTATCACCACACCGGCCGCGAGGAAGAGCAGCGCCTTGAACGCGCCGTGGGTCAGCAGGTGGAACAGGGCGGCGTCACGGTCGCCCACGGCGAGCGCACCGGTCATGTAGCCGAGCTGACCGACCGTCGAGTAGGCCAGCACCCGCTTGAGGTCGTCCTGGGCCAGCGCGCACAGCGCCGAGCCGATCATGGTGATCACGGCCAGCACGCCCAGGACCACCAGGGCGGTGGTCGAGAGCAGGAAGACCGGCATCAGCCGGGCCACCAGGTAGACGCCGGCGGCGACCATGGTGGCCGCGTGGATCAGCGCGGAGACCGGCGTCGGACCGGCCATCGCGTCCGGGAGCCAGGTGTGCAGCGGGAACTGGGCCGACTTGCCGGCGACGCCGCAGAGCAGCAGCAGCGCGGCGAGGGTGGCGTGGTGCAGGTGCCCGGTGGTCGCCGCGCCGATGATCCCGTTGATGCTGAACGTGCCCGCGTCGCCGGCCAGCACGAAGATGCCGAAGAGGAAGGGGACGTCACCGAGCTTGGTGACCAGGAACGCCTTGATCGAGGCGGACCGGGCGTCCTCGCGCTCCCAGTGGTGACCGACCAGGAAGTACGAGCAGATGCCCATGACCTCCCAGCCGACCAGCAGCACGATCAGGTCGCCGGAGTAGAGGACCAGCAGCATCGCCGAGGTGAAGAGCGAGACCAGCGCCGCGTAGGAGGGGTAGCGCGGGTCCTCTCGCAGGTAGGCCGTCGAGTAGAGCTGGACGCAGGTCGCGACCACGCCGACGAGCACCGCGAGGAGGACGGCGATGCCGTCCAGGTGCAGCGAGAGGTAGATCGGCACACCGCCGGTGGGGGTGAGCTCGGTGGCGGCGTCGAGAAGGTGGCCGGGGCCGAGCCGGGCCGCGACGACCACGGCGAGTACCGCCGTGGTCAGCGTCGGCAGTACCGCGAGCGGCCGGGCCATGCCCGGAGCGCGCCGTCCGCAGGCCAGGCCCGCGAGCGCGCCGAGGAACGGCAGCAGCGGGACGAGGATCGCGAGAGTGAGGGTCATCCGACGGTGGCCTTCCCCTCGGTCGGGTCGACGGGTTGATCCCCGTCCGGCTCGTCGCCGTCGTGGAGACGGCCGACCCGGTCGATGTCCGCGGTACCGCGGTTACGGAAGATCAACAGCACGACGGCCAGACCGATGCCGATCTCGGCGGCTGCGATGGTGATGGTGAACAGGGTGAGCGCCTGGCCCGCGTGCAGGCTGTCGCGCAGCCAGACGTCGAAGGCGACGAGGTTGAGGTTGACGGCGTTGAGCATCAGCTCGACGGACATCAGCATCAGCACGGCGTTGCGGCGCGCGAGCACGCCGTAGAGGCCGACGCAGAAGAGCAGGGCCGCGAGGACGGCCGGGTAGACGAGATGCACGCCGCTCAGCGCTCCCCTCGGTCAGGAGTCTCTTGGACGTCGCGGCGGGACAGGACGATCGCGCCGACGAGCGCGGCGAGCAGCAGTACCGACAGCGCCTCGAACGGCAGCACCCAGTAGCGGAACAGCGTCACGCCGTTGGTGGCGGTGCTGCCGGCCACGGTGCCGAGGTCGACCCAGGTGGTCCGGAAGGCGTCCACGACGAGGGTGACCAGCGTCGCCGCCGCGGCCAGCGCGACGCCGACGGCGAGCCACCGGTTGCCCGAGTCCGCGTCGGGCGACTCCCCGATCGGCGCACGGGTCAGCATCAGGCCGAAGAGGACGAGCACGACGACCGCGCCGACGTAGATCAGCACCTGCACCCAGGCGATGAACTCCGCCGTCAGCAGCAGGTACTCGACGGCGAGCCCGCCCAGCGCGACGACCAGCCAGAGCGCGGCGTGGACCAGCTGCTTGGTGGTGACGGTCAGCAGAGCCGCGCCCAGTACGGCCAGGCCGACCAGGGCGAAGACGATCTCGACACCGGTCGGCGAGAGGAAGCTGTGGCCGGAACCGACCACGGACGGAACGACGTTCACGCGTCCCCCTCCTGCTCCGCGGACGCCGCGGAAGCCTCGGACGCCTCAGATGCCCCGGACGCCGCGGAAGCCTCGGCGGCGGCTGCCGCAGCCGCTGCCGCTGCGGCGACGGCCTTGTCGGCGGCCTTGCGGGCGGCGGCGATCTCCTTGGGCTCCTCCGCCGCCGGGTCGAGGGCGGGCGGGGCGGGGACGGTCCACATCCACTCGCGCAGGCGGTCACGCTCGTGGGTGAGGTCGAGGATGTCCTCCTCCGCGTACTCGAACTCCGGCGACCAGAAGAGCGCGTCGAAGGGACAGACCTCGATGCAGATGCCGCAGTACATGCAGAGCGAGAAGTCGATCGCGAACCGGTCCAGCACGTTGCGGGTGCGGGCGCGCGCGTTCGGGTCGGCTGCGGGCAGCGTCTCCTTGTGGGAGTCGATGTAGATGCACCAGTCCGGGCACTCGCGGGCGCAGAGCATGCAGACCGTGCAGTTCTCCTCCAGCAGCGCGATGACGCCGCGCGAACGCGGCGGCAGCTCGGGCTGGACGTCCGGGTACTGGGCGGTGACGGTCCGCTTGGTCATGGTGCGCAGGGTGACCGCGAGGCCCTTGGCCAGACCCCGACCGGGGAAGGGGGACATCAGGAGATCACCACCTTGACGACGCCGGTGACGGCGAGCTGCGCGAGCGCGAGCGGGATGAGCACGGTCCAGGCGAAGCGCATCAGCTGGTCCTCGCGCAGGCGCGGGTAGGTGACGCGCAGCCAGATGACGACGAAGGCCAGGGCGAAGGTCTTCAGCAGCATCCAGAGCCAGCCGAGCGTGGCGGCCATCGGCCCGTGCCAGCCGCCGAGAAAGAGCACGGCCGTCAGCGCGGAGACGACGAGGATGCCCGCGTACTCGGAGAGCAGGAAGAGCGCGAAGCGCAGGCCGGTGTACTCGGTGTAGGCACCGAAGATGATCTCCGAGTCGGCGACCGGCATGTCGAACGGCGGACGCTGCAGCTCGGCCAGCCCGGCGACGAAGAAGACGAAGCCGCCGACGATCTGCCACGGCACCCACCACCAGTGGAAGGCGCCGAGGATCCCCGTCAGCGAGACGGTTCCTGCGGCCATGGCCACGGAGGCGGCGGCGAGCAGCATCGGCAGCTCGTACGCCATCAGCTGGGCGGCGGTGCGGATGCCGCCCAGCAGCGAGAACTTGTTGGCCGACGCCCACCCGGCCATCAGCGAGCCGAGCACGCCGACGCCCATCACCGCGAGCACGAAGAAGAGGCCCGCGTCGATCGACTGCCCGACCAGGTCCCCCGGGCCGAGCGGGATCGCCAGCAGCGCGAGGAGGTACGGCAGCAGCGCGACGGCGGGCGCGATCTGGAAGATCTTCCGGTCGGCCCCGGCCGGGACGATGTCCTCCTTCTGCGCGAACTTGACGCCGTCGGCGACGAGCTGCGCCCACCCGTGGAACCCGCCCGCGTACATCGGGCCGAGACGGCCCTGCATGTGCGCCATGGTCTTGTGCTCGGTCTGGCCGATGACCAGCGGGAACACCAGGAAGACCACGAGCACCGCGACGCAGCGCAGCAGCGCGTCGAGCGTGGTCACGCGTCCTCCTCGGGGGTGGTGGTCGAGTCGTCGGTGCGCGGCTCCGGCTTCGGAGCCTCGGGCGCGGGCGCAGCCTCTGCGTCTGTCTCGGGCGCAGCCTCTGCCTCTGCCTCGGGCACCGCCTCCGGTTCGGGCTGCTGGCTGACGCTGCCGGCCGAGACCGAACGCGAGCGGCGCGGCCGGGCAGTGGGTGCGGCAGGAGATGATGCAGCGTCAGGAGACTGCCAGGGCGCGTCCGGCGAGGCAGGCGCAGGCGCAGCCGGGGTCTCCTCGACCGGAGCTGGAGCCGGGGTCTCGCCCGTCTGGCTCGCGCTGCCGGCCGCGACCGAGCGCGCGCGACGCGGGCGATCCGCCGCCGCTCCGGCCGCACCGCCTGCGCCAGCCGCACCCGCCCCGCGCGCGGCTCCGGCGCGCGCGCCTCGGGCCGGGCGCTCGGGGACGGGCGGCAGGGTGCCGGCGAGCGGGCCCCACTCGTTCGGGTCGGGGACGCCGGGCGGCAGCATGCGGCGACGGCCGCCCTCCGCGGGGCTGTGGTCGCTCTCCCCCGGCTCCTTCGCGCCGGGCCACGCCTTGGCCACGCGGGCGGCCAGGACGAACTCCTTGCGCAGCGGGTGGCCCTCGAAGCCGTCCGGCAGCAGCAGGGTGATCAGGTGCGGGTGCCCGGGGAACTCGATGCCGAACATCTCGTGCGTCTCGCGCTCGTGCCAGGCCGCGCCCGCGAAGACCGGGACGGCGGTGGGCAGCGACGCGGCGTCGCGCGGGACGCGGGTGCGCAGCAGCAGGTGCTGCGCGGCGGTGCCGTCGCCGACGCGGGCCAGGTGCGCGCTGACGGAGAAGCCCTCGGCCAGTTCGTCCACGGCGGAGAGCCAGTCGAAGTAGGCGAGCCCGAGCTGGTCGCGGCAGGTGGTCAGCGCCTCGGTCCAGTGCTCGGCGGGGACGTCCACCGTCACCAGCTCGTACGCCTCCGCCGCCGAGGCCCACGGACCGACGGCGGCTGCGATCTCCTCGGCGGAGCGGTCGAGGATCGTCATGCCTGGTCACCGCCGTCGGCCTGCGGCCCCTGGACGAGCGGGCGGGCCAGCGCGGTCGGGGACGGCGGCGCGGCGGGGGAAACCGCCGTGGGGTACTGCTCCGGCAGCGACTCGCGCGCGATCTTCTCCTGCAGCTTGAGGATGCCCTGGAGCAGCGCCTCCGGCCGCGGCGGGCAGCCGGGGACGTAGACGTCGACCGGGATGATCTGGTCGACGCCCTTGGTCACCGAGTACGAGTCCCAGTACGGGCCGCCGGAGTTGGAGCAGGCGCCGAAGGAGATGACGTACTTGGGCTCGGGCATCTGCTCGTAGAGCCGCTTGATCGCGGGTGCCATCTTGTCGGTCACCGTGCCCGAGACGATCATCAGGTCCGCCTGGCGCGGTCCGGGTGCGAACGGAATGACGCCCAGACGGATGAAGTCGTGCTTGGCCATGGACGCGGCGATGAACTCGATGGCGCAGCAGGCCAGCCCGAAGTTGAAGCACCACAGGCTGTACCGGCGGCCCCAGTTCAGCACCACCTTGATCGGGTCGGGCGCCATCCGGGCCAGCGGGCCGAGCCGCCGCGGTTCCAGCGCCGCCGCGCCGCCCGGCCGCGAGGGGTCCGGCGTTCCGAGGTTCACGACCATGTCAGGACGCCCTTCTTCCACGCGTAGAGGAGGCCCACGGCGAGGAAACCGATGAACACGAACATCTCGATCAGCGTCCCGGCCCCGAATCCGGGCGCGGCGAAGACCGTGGCCCAGGGGAAGAGGTAGATCGCGTCGACCGCGAAGATCACGTAGAGGAAGGCGTAGACGTAGTAGCGGATCTGGGTCTGCGCCCAGCCCTCGCCCACCGGGTCGACGCCGCACTCGTACGCCAGCAGCTTCTCCTGCGTCGGCGCGTAGGGCCGCAGCAGCTGGTTGCCGGCGAACGCCACTCCGACGAAGAGGACGCCGATCAGCGCCATCAACCCGACCACGGAGTACGCGTGGAAGTACCCCGGTCGGGATGCCGCCAATGCCTGCACGGCCTGCATGCTCGGTCGCCTCCGGACTCAGCCTACGTCGACGCGGTCGGGTCGGTTTAAGGGAATCTTTGCCTTTACGGCGTAGGAGTCTAGGTCCCCGGGCGTCCCAGCTGTGAACTCGCCCACCGGATGGACGGCTGCCTGACGCATACCGGACTCCTGCAGGTCGCACGGCGGGACGACGGACAGCCGGAGATCACCGGGGAGTAGGGGGTAGGGCTGTCCCTACCCCGGAAGCGGCGACCTTCCCCATGGTGTCGGGGGTCCCTCGGCGGCGAGCCTGGCAGCATGGACCTGATGACGACCGACGTGGACCGACGCCCCCGCTTCAACGCCCGGCTCGGCCGCGAGCTCGCCTACCTGCTCACCAACCTGCCGCTGGGCATCATCGGCTTCGTCGTCACCGTCGCCCTGCTGGCGCTGGGGATCGGCACGGCCGTCACGTTCGTGGGCATCTGGGTGCTGGCCGGGGCGCTCTTCGCGGTGCGCGGCGGCGCGGTCGTGGAACGGGCCCGCGCGCGGGCGCTGCTCGGCGAGGCCCCGCCGGAGCCGCTGCCGGTGCAGTCGGCCAGGTCCGGCCCGCTGAACCGGGCGCTGGCGGTGCTGGGCGACGGGATGGCTTGGCGCGGCGCGCTCTACTTCGTGGTGATGCTGCCCTGGGGGATCATCACCTTCACCTTCGCCCTGGTCTCGATGATCGTGCTCTTCCCGGCGCTGCCGTGGATCGCGCGCGGGCTCAGCCAGGTCGACCGGCTGCTGGTCAACGGGCTGCTGGCGCCGGGCGGGCTGACCGAGCGGGTGCGCGAGCTGGAGGACGACCGCGGCACCGTCGTCGACTCGGCCGCCGCCGACCTGCGCCGGATCGAACGCGACCTGCACGACGGCGCGCAGGCGCGGCTGGTCGCGCTGGCCATGGACCTGGGCCTGGCCAAGGAGAAGCTGACGGAGGATCCGGAGGCGGCGGCCCAGATGGTCGCAGGCGCGCACAGCGAGGTGAAACTGGCCCTCCAGGAGCTGCGCGACCTGGCCCGGGGCATCCACCCGGCGGTGCTGACCGACCGCGGCCTGGACGCCGCGCTCTCCTCGGTCGCGTCCCGCTGCCCGCTGCCCGGCGGCGTCCGGCTCGGCGTCGACTTGCCGGAGCGACCCGCGTCGGCGATCGAGGGCATCGCCTACTTCACCGTCAGCGAGCTGCTGACCAACGCGGCGAAGCACGCGCAGGCGCGCAGCGCGCAGGTGGAGATCTGGCGCGCGGACGACCGGCTGATGCTCCAGGTCCGCGACGACGGCATCGGCGGCGCGACCGAACTGCCCGGCGGCGGCCTGGCCGGTCTGGCGGACCGGATCCGCGCGGTCGACGGCGTCTTCGTCGTCAGCAGCCCGGTCGGCGGCCCGACCGTGGTGACAGTTGAACTGCCGTGGCGAACACGGACACAGCAGCTCGACAAGCGGAACTGATCCTCCTACCCGCCACCCGGGCCGGGAAAACTGACAGCTGGTCACGGCAGTACTACCGAGCAGCCACAGTTGCGTCTCGAACTCACAGACTTCTCCCCGGAATCGCTAATCTGCGGCGTTCGACAGGTTGTTCGCAGATGCACTCCCAGGGGGAACCAGCATGTCCACTCCGCCGAACCCGTACCAGGGCCAGCAGCAGGGCCAGCAGCAGGCGCCGGGCTACCCGCAGCAGCCGCCGCAGCAGCCCAACCCCGGCTTCCAGCAGCCGCAGCCGAACCAGGGCTTCCAGGTTCAGCCCCCGCAGCAGCCGGCGCCCGGCGGGCGCACCAAGCGCGTCGGCAAGGTCCTCGGCATCCGTCTGATCGTCAGCGTCGTCGCCCTGATCGTCATCGGCGTCGGCGGCTTCATCTGGGACCACGCGACCGGTGCTGCCGACACCGCCAAGGTCGGCGACTGCGTCCAGAACACGGGCAGCGACAGCAACCCGAACGTTCACGTCCTCAGCTGCTCGGACCCGAACGCCAAGTTCAAGGTGCTCCAGGTCATCAACAACAGCAGCGACGACTCCCAGTGCCAGAACGTGCAGGGCGTCGTGGCCGCGTACACCGAGTCCGGCTCCAACGACATGGTGCTCTGCCTCGGCAACAACGGCTGACACGACATCGCGTCCAGCAGCTGATCGACAGGGCCGCCCGCCGCTCAGGCGCGGGCGGCCCTTCGGCGTTTCTGCAGGCAGGGTGGGGTTAGCCCCACCCCAAGACACCGAAGCGCCCCAATGCCCCCAGCGCCCGTGCCGGGCAGGCTGGTTCATGACGGCGGAGACCGATCCGCGGCAACGAACCGACGAGGGAGCAGTCCTGATGAGCAGCATCGCGGAGCAGCGCCGCGCCATGACCGGACCGGCCCCGTATCGGCCGGGGTTCCTGCGGGCGCCCTTCTCCGGGCAGACCTGGCGGGAGACGCTGCATCTGGTGCTCGACCTGCCGATCGGCGTGGTGATGTTCAGCCTGACCGCCGTCCTGTTCTTCTTCGGCGTCGGCACGGCGATGACGTTCATCGGGCTGCCGGTGCTGGCCGCGCTGATGGGCATGGCGCGGGGGTTCGGTGCGATGGAGCGGGCCCGTAGTGGCGCGTTGCTCGGGCAGGAGGTGGCCGGGCCCGCGCCGCTCGTGCCCAACCGTCCCGGCATGATGGCCTGGATGGGCGCCCTGCTGAAGAACGGCGCCAACTGGCGGGCGGTGCTCTACGGCGTGCTGATGCTGCCGATGGGGATCCTCGGCTTCACGCTCGCCGTGGTGCTGTGGAGCGTCGGGATCTCGGCCGCGCTCTACCCCGCCTACCACTGGGTCTTCCCCCGCTACGTGGGCTGGCCGGGTTACAAGCTCTGGGACTACGACAACCACAGCTACTACATCCACACCGTCCCGGAGATCGCCGCGACCTGCGCGGTCGGGATCGTGCTGGTGCTGCTGACGCCGCAGGTGCTGCGCGGCATCGCCGCCGTCCGTCGGGCCATGGCGCGGGGGCTGCTGCGGTAGCGAGCAGCCCCGCACGCCTCAACCCCGGGTCGACACCGTGCGGGTGTCACGGCCCGAGCGGAGCACCGTGCCGGGTATCGCGCCCGTCAGCTTGTCCTCCCGAAGCGTCTCGACCCCGTTGACGCGGACCGCGACCACGCCCTCCGCCCGCGAGTCCAACCGCGGGCTGTCGCCGGGCAGGTCGTGGACCAGCGTCGCGGGGCCCGCGTCGATCCGCTCGGGGTCGAACAGGACCAGGTCCGCGTGGTTGCCGACGGCGACGGTCCCACGGCCGCGCAGGCCGAACAGCTCCGCCGGGTCGGCCGTCAGCATCCGCACCGCCTGCTCCAGCGGGACCAGCTTGCGTCGCCGCAGGCAGTCGCCGAGGAAGCGGGTGGTGTAGGGCGCGCCGCACATCCGGTCCAGGTGCGCGCCCGCGTCGCTGCCGCCGAGCAGGACGTCCTCGTGCTGCCAGGTGTCGCGCCGCAGCTCCCAGCTGGCCGGGTCGTTGTCGGTCGGCATCGGCCACAGGACCGTCCGCAGGGTGTCGTTGACGCAGATCTCGACCAGCGTCGCGAACGGGTTCTGGCCGCGCTCGGCGGCGATGTCCCGCACGACGCGTCCGGTCAGGCCGGCGTTGGCGTCGCTGTAGGTGTCGCCGATGACGTAGCGGCCGAAGTCGGCGAGCCGACGGAAGACGCCCGCCTCCGGGCTGTCCGCGCGGCGCAGCATCTCCGCCCGCACCTCCGGATGTCGCAGCCGGGCGATCCGCTCCGGCACCGGCAGGCCGAGGATCTCGCCCCACCCCGGGATCAGGTTGAGCGCGCAGAAGGTGCCCAGCGACATGTTCATCGGCGTCAGGATCGGCATGGTCAGCGCCACGATCCGCCCGCCCGCCGCCCGCGCCCGCTCGGACGCCAGCAGTTGGCGCGGGACGCGACCGGGGACGGCGGCGTCGATGGTCAGCACGTTCCAGTTGAGCGGGCGTCCGGCTGCCGCGCTCATCTCGACCAGCAGCTCGATCTCCTCGTCGGCGAAGGTGTCCAGGCACCCGGCGACGATCGCCTCGATCTGCGTGCCCGGCGCCTCGCCGACCGCCCGGGAGAGGGCGACCAGCTCCTCGCGCCGCGCGTGCCGGGAGGCGACCGGCTGCCCGTCGCCGTCCGCGTGGGTGGACGACTGGGTGGTGGACAGCCCCCAAGCCCCCTCCGCCATGGCCTGCTTGAGCAGCGCGGTCATCTGCGCGAGCTGCTCGGCGGTCGGCTGTCCGCCGACCGCGTCGGGGCCCATGACGTGGCGGCGCAGCGCGCAGTGGCCGACCATGAAGCCCGCGTTGACCGCGGTCCTCCCGTCCAGCGCGGCCAGGTACTCGCCGAAGGACGACCAGCCCCACGGCACGCCCTCCTCCAGCGCGGCCAGCGACATGCCCTCGACCCGGCACATCATCCGCCGCGTATAGTCCGCGTCCTCCGGCCGGGCCGGGTTGAGCGGCGCGAGGGTGAACCCGCAGTTGCCACCGGCGACGGTGGTGACCCCATGGCCGAGCGACGGGGTGGCGAACGGGTCCCAGAACAGCTGCGCGTCGTAGTGGGTGTGGGGATCGACGAAGCCGGGGGTGAGCACCAGCCCGGTGGCGTCCTCGGTCGTCACCGCCGACTCCCGGCACCGGCCCGGCTCGGCGATGACGGCGACCTTGCCGTCCTTGATCCCCACGTCGGCACCGCGCGCGGCGGCGCCGGTGCCGTCGACCAGCGTCGCGCCCTGGATCAGATGGTCGAGCATGGTTCCTCTCCTCCCTGGTTCGACTGAATCCCCTGTCCGACCAAATCCCTGGTCCGACTGACTCCCTGGTCCCGACTGGACCGATCCCTTATCCGACGGACTGGCGGAACCGCGTGGTGCGGTGCACGGGATCGGTGTCGATCTTCGGGATCACGTGCTCGCCGATCAGGTTGATCGTCTGCGCCGTCTGCTCCGGCGGGATGCCCACCGGCAGGCCGAAGACCAGCTGGTCAGCCCCGGCCGACTCCCAGCGCTTGCACTGCTTCAGCACCTCGTCCGGGTCGCCGCAGATCATCAGCTCCTCGGCGATCAGCAGCTCGATCAGCTCCTCGCTGTACTCCGGCAGCAGCTCCGGCCAGACCGGGATCCCCTCCGGGCGCGGGAACGTGTCGTGGTAGCGGAAGAGCAGCGACTGCAGGTAGTTGAGCCCCCCGGCGGCCGCGATCCGGCGCGCCTCGGCCGAGGTCTCGGCGCAGATCGCGGTCGAGGTGACCATCACGTTGTCGTTGACGAAGGCCCCGACCGGCTCGGCCTCGCGGATGGCGTCCTTGTAACTGGCCACCACCCACTCCATGTCGGAGACCTTCTGCACGCTGAACCCCAGTACGCCGAGGCCCTTGCGCGCGGCCATCTCGTACGAGGCCGGGCTGCCCGCCGCGTACCACATGGCCGGGTGGGCCTTGCCGTACGGCTTGGGCAGCACCTTGCGCGGCGGCAGCGTCCAGTGCTTGCCCGTGAAGCCCGGGTACTCGTCGTTCAGCCACATCCGGGGGAACTCGCCGATGGTCTCCTCCCACATCTCCTTGGTCGCGTCCATGGACGCAACGTCGGGGAGGAACCCGAGGATCTCGTGGCTGCCGGCGCCACGGCCCGTGCCGAACTCGAAGCGCCCGCCGGAGAGATGGTCCAGCATGGCGACGCGCTCGGCGACCTTGACCGGGTGGTTGACCTTCGGCAGCGGGTTGAAGATCCCGGAGCCGACATGGATCCGCTCGGTGGCGTGGGTGAGGTAGCCGATCACCACGTCGTTGGCGGAGATGTGCGAGTACTCCTCCAGGAAGTGGTGCTCGGTGACCCACGCGTACTTGAACCCGGCCTTGTCGGCCTTGACGACGTAGTCCATCTCCTCCATCAGGGCGTGGTGCTCGGCCTGCGGGTCGGCCTGGGAGCGACTTCTGGGCACGTAGCCCTGGATGAAGATGCCGAACTCCATGGGTTCACCGTCCAGTCCCGGATTGGATCCATCACATCTGACGGACAGTCAGATTTGGTTGTCTGCGACTCTGGCATTCGGCCGGAGCGCCGGTCAAGAGCCGAGCTGACTGACCGTCAATACTCCTGCTCGGCATATCAGCCGATGGTGACCCCGCACATCCAGCCGCCGTCGGCCACCATCGGCTGGCCGGTGACGTAGGACGAGTCGTCCGAGGTCAGGAAGAGCGCGAGGCGCGCCATCTCGTCCGGGCGGCCGATCCGGCCCAGCGGGACGACCTTGGCGTACAGCTCCTTGGTAGCCGCGGCCAGCGCCGCCGCGTCCTCCGCGCTCATCAGCGGCGCGCCCGACTCCCCCACGAAGGCGTTGGCCGGGTCGGACATCGGGGTGTCGACCGCGCCGGGGCAGACGGCGTTGACCCGGATGCCCTTGGGCGCCAGCTCCAGCGCGGCGACGCGGGTCATCGCGACGATCGCGCCCTTGGTGGCGGCGTACGAGGTCACCAGGGCCATCCCGGTGAGCGCGGTGTAGGAGGCGGTGTTGACGATGGTCCCGCCGCCCGCCGACTCGATGGCGGGTGCGGCGGCGCGCATGCCGAGGAAGCAGCCGACCTGGTTGACCCGGACCACCGCCAGGTACTCCTCCAGCGGCGTGGTGACCAGCTCGTTGAAGCGCAGGATCCCGGCGTTGTTGACCAGCCCGTCCAGCTTGCCGAAAGCGCTGGTGGCAGCCTCGACGGCCGCCGCCCAGTCGTCCTCGCTGCTGACGTCAAGGTGCTGGTAACGGACCCTCCCCTCGCCGAGCTCCAGCTGCAGCTCCTTGGCCAGCGCCTCGCCCTGGTCGTCGAGGACGTCACCGATCAGCACCTGCGCGCCCTCGGCGGCGAAGAGACGCGCCTCGGCGGCGCCCTGCCCCCGCGCGGCACCGGTGATCAGCACGGACCGGCCGGACAGACGGCCGGAGGCACGGTCGGGGACACGGTCGGGGGCAGCAGCTTCGGTCATGGTGCGGACTCCTTCGGGACTCGTCCGACGTCCGGCAGAGCATTTCTGACGGATCGTCAGTTCTCGTCGTCCGAGTGTCCTTCCAGAGCCCGCACAAGGGAAGACCGCGCATGGAAGGAGCTGGAACCGCCCTCACACCAGCGGCAGCACGTCCGTGGCGATCAGCTCCAGCTGCGCCAGGTACTCGGCCAGGTCGCGGCTGCGCGGACGCAGCTGCAGATGGGTGGCACCGACCGCGACGTACCGCCGCAGCAGCTCCGCCAGCGCGTCCGGCTTGCCCGAGACGGAGCGGCGGCCGATGTCCCAGCCCGGTTCGCCGACGTAGAGCGGCGGCGCGATCGCGTTGACGACGAACGGCCCGCTGCGGCCCGCCTGTTCGCGGGTGGTGCGGATCAACTCCAGCTGCGCGGGCAGCGCGTCCAGGGTGTCGCCCTGGGAGAGCCAGCCCTCCGCCAGCCGTGCCGCCCGCCGGACCGCCGCCGGGGCCGAGCCGCCGACCCAGATCGGTGGACGCGGCGTCTGCACCGGACGCGGCGAGACGGCCAGGTCCCGGAACCGGAACCGGGGGCCGTCGTGCACCGGGTACTCGTCGGTCAGCGCCGCGTCGAGTGCGCCGATGGTTTCGTCGAGGATCTCGCCGCGCCGGTGGAAGTCGACGCCGAGCGTCTCGAACTCCTCCTGCACATGGCCCGCTCCGACGCCGAGCACCAACCGGCCGCCACTGAGCAGGTCGACGGTCGCGTACTGCTTGGCGGAGAGCAGCGGATGCCGCAGCGGCGCGACGGCGATGTGCGAGAGCAGCCGGGTCCGCGTGGTCAGCCCGGCCAGGTAGCCGAGCGTCGACACCGGGTCGTACCAGGTCGCGCCCATCGGCCCGACCAGCCGACGCGGGACGGCGACGTGGTCGCAGCAGGCGACGTAGGCGTAGCCGAGCCGGTCGGCGGCCTGCGCGACGGCGGCCAGCTCGGCCGGTCCGGCCGCGGCCTCCCAGGGTTCGACGAAGATGGTGCTCTGCGCCTGGACGGGCAGTTGGATCCCGAACTCAGCCACCCTGCACCCCCGCTGACGATTCCGCCGAGGATCCCGCTGCGGACCCCGCTCCGCCCCACAGCCCGTCCGGCGTCAGCCCGAGCAGCTCGATCGCGTTGCCGCGCACGATCTGCTCGACGACGGGCGCTTCGAGGTGGCCCATCTGCTCCTCGGCGACCTCGCGGCTCTTGGGCCAGGTCGAGTCGGAGTGCGGGTAGTCGGTCTCGTAGAGAACGTTGGCCGCGCCGATCGCGTCCAGGTTGCGCAGGCCGTGCGGGTCGTCGAAGAAGCAGCCGTAGACGTGCTGGGCGAAGAGTTCGCTGGGCCGGGTGAAGACCTTGTCGGCGACGCCGCCCCAGGCGCGGTTCTCCTCCCAGACCACGTCGGCGCGGGCCAGGATGTAGGGGATCCAGCCGATCTGGCCCTCGGCGTACATGATCTTCAGGTCGCGGAACCGGTCGAACTTGCCGCTCATCAGCCAGTCGACCATGGAGAAGCAGCAGTTGGCGAAGGTGATGGTGGACCCGACGGCGGGCGGCGCGTCGGCGGAGGTCGACGGCATCCGCGAGGAGCTGCCGATGTGCATCGCGATGACCGTCCGGGTCTCCTCGCAGGCGCGCAGGAAGGGGTCCCAGTCGTCGGTGTGGATGCTGGGCAGGCCCAGGTGCGGGGGTATCTCGCTGAAGCAGACCGCCCGGACGCCGCGCGCCGCGTTGCGGCGTACCTCGGCCGCGGCCAGCTCGGCGTCCCAGAGCGGGACGATGGCGAGCGGGATCATCCGCCCCTGCGCGGCCGGGCCGCACCACTCCTCGACCATCCAGTCGTTGTAGGCCCGGATGCAGAGCAGCCCCAGCTCGTGGTCCTTGGCCTCGGTGAAGGTCTGGCCGCAGAAGCGCGGGAAGGTCGGGAAGCAGAGCGCGGACTGGACGTGGTTGACGTCCATGTCCTCCAGCCGCTCGGGTATCGAGAACGACCCCGGCCGCATCTGCTCGTAGGTGATGGCCTCCAGCCGCACCTCGTCGCGCGGGTAGCCGACGGCGGTGTCGAGGCGGGTGAGCGGGCGGCGCAGGTCCTCGTAGACCCACCAGTCGGCGATGGTCCCGTCACTGCCGGGGGCGCCCATCACCGGCGTGAACCGGCCGCCGACGAAGGTCATCTCGGCGAGCGGGGCCCGGACGATGCGCGGGCCGAGCTCGCGGTACTTGGCGGGCAGCCTTTCCTGCCACACGTGCGGCGGCTCGACGGTGTGGTCGTCCACCGAAATGATCCAGGGGAAGCTCTCCATGCGGGTCAGGCTACGCGCAATCTGACGATCCGTCAGGAGTGTGCGCGCGGCCCGACCCGCGGTGCGGGAGCCCGGGAATCAGAGGGTGCCGAGGGTGACCGTCGCGGTCTTGGTGGCGCCGTCGCGGAGGTAGGTCACCTGGACCTGCTGCCCCGGCTTGTACGAGGCCAGCACGGTCGACAGGGTCGCCACGCTGTCGATGGGCGTGCCGCCCAACTGCGTGATCACGTCGCCCGCCTGGAGCCCGGCCTTGGCCGCCGGGCCGCCCGCGGTGACCGAGACGATGCCCGCGCCGGTGTTCGGGGTGCCGTTGCTGCTGGTCCCGGTGATCACCGTGCGCGTGCTGATGCCCAGCGCGGCGCGGCCGGAGTTGGTCACCTTGCCGCTCTGGATCATCTGGTCCGCCAGATTGGTCACCGTCGACGCCGGGATGGCGAAGCCGATGCCCGGGGCCTGCGAGTTGCCTTCGTTGCTGTCGACCGCGGCCAGGGTGTTGACGCCCACGATCTGGTTGGAGAGGTTCACCAGCGCGCCGCCGCTGTTGCCCGGGTTGATCGCGGCGCTCGTCTGGACCATGTTCGGGATGGTCGCGCCCTGTGGGTTCTCCTGGCTCTTGCCCTCGCTGACGGTCCGCCCGACCGCCGAGACGATGCCCTCGGTGACGCTGGACGAGAGTCCGAGCGGGTTGCCCATGGCCATCACGATCTGGCCGACGTCGACCTTGGAACTGTCCGCGAAGACGGCCGGCTTGAGCCCGGAGGGCGGGCTGCTCAGCTTGATCACGGCCAGGTCGTTGGGCGGGTAGGAGTACACCAGCGTGGCCGTCAGCGGCTTGCTCTGGTCGGACAGCGTCACCTGGAAGTTGGTCGAACTGCCCACCACATGCGCGTTGGTGACGATGTCGCCCTTGGTGTCGTAGACGATGCCGCTGCCGAGGCTGTTCTCCGCGTTGATCTGGACGACGGACGGGAGCACGGCCCTGACGGTGTTCTCGTAGTCCATCTGCAGGTCGTTGCTGACGCTGGGCGCGGGTGCGGCGCTGCCCGCGTCGGCGGACTTGCCCCCGTTGCTGCTACCACCGCTGCTGGTGCACGCGGTGGCGGTCAGCAGCAGCGCCGTCGCGGTCAGGACGGCGGTGACGGCAGAGACAGCGCGACGCTGACGACGTGCGCGGCGGATACGACGGACCGTGCTCGGAGGCGTCTCCATGGGTACGACCTGCGACCTTCACTGTCGATGACAATTTGGGCACATTGTCGCTTTTGTCAGTAAAAACTCACGGAAGGCGCGCGAGCACGGCCACAGCTCGGCTCGGTTCAGCCCGCGGTCTTCGGGTTCGTCAGGTCATAGACCGTCACTCCGTCGACCGTGGTGGCCTTGTAGTTCTGGGCCACCCAGGCGGCGATCTGCGCGGAGTCGTTCGAGCCGCCCGTGCCGGTGCTGGTACTGGTGCCCGTGCTGCTGGAGCTCGGGCCGCCCGTGCTCAGCGTGCCGCCGAGGAAGTAGTGGATCTTCCCGGAGCGCGCATAGCTCTCGAACTGGGCCAGGCTCGGCGCCGGATCGGTCCCGTTGAAGCCGCCGACGGCCATCACCGGATCGCCGCTGGCCAGCTGGTAGCCCGCCGCGTTCTGGGAGCCGACCGCCGCGGCGACCCACGTGTAGCGGGAGGCGTCCTGCTTGAGCAGCGAGGTCAGCGCCTTGCCCGGGTCGCTCCCGTTGAGCAGCGAACCGATCCCGCCGGCACCCCCTGCTCGACCGGCACCGCCCGCACCACCGGCACCGCCTGCACCACCAGCGCCGCCGGTGCCACCGGGCGTGCCGCCGCGCTGTCCGAAGCCGCCGGCGCCGCCGAAACCACCGGGTCCACTCGCCCGACTGCCGCCGCCGGTGCCGGGCATCCCGCCCCCACCGGGCATCCGACCGCCTCCGGGCATCCCGCCGAACCCCGCGCCCTGTACCGACGGGCCGGCCGACGGCAGCGAGCCGCTGTGCGCGGTGCCCGCCGTATCGATGCTGTACGCGGCCGGGCCGCCGAGCCCGGCGAGGACGGCCGCCAGCGCCGCGACCACGGCCCACCGCCGCGTCAGCAACGGCCCGAACGCCAGCGCCAGCGCGCTCGCCAGGCCCACCAGCAGCACCGCGTACCGCAGCCACGGCAGCCAGTCCGCGCTCCGTGCCAGCAGGACGAACGACCAGACCGCCGTCACCGCGACGACCAGCGCCGCGACACCACTCGCCGCCCGACTGACCCTGCCGCTACCGCTGCGAAGCTCCCAGAGCAGCCCGGCGCCCATGCCCACCAGCACCGCGAGGTACGGCGCGAGGGCGACGTTGTAGTACGGGTGGAAGATCCCCTGCATCCAGCTGAACACCAGGAAGGTGGTGACCAGGGCCGTCCCCCAGAGCACGAAAGCGGCCCGACGCCGGTCGGTGCGCGGCGCGCGGCGCGTCCACCAGAGGCCCGCCACCAGCAGGATCAGCGCCGCCGGGAGCAGCCAGGCGATCTGACCGCCCATCTCCGCGCCGAAGAGCCGGGTCAGTCCGGTGCTCCCCCAGTTGCCGCCCCCGGCAGCGCCCCCTCCACCGCCGCCGCCGACGCTGCCGGTCTCGGAGCCGGTGATCCGGCCGAAGCCGTTGTAGCCGAAGGTCAGCTGGAGGAAGGAGTCGTTCTGGCTGCCGCCGACGTACGGCCGGTACTGAACCGGCGTCAGTTCGACGATCGCGACCCACCAACCCGAGCTGACCACCAGCACCACCGTCGCCAGCAGCAGCTGTCGCACCCGCCGCCAGAAGCCGGTCGGCGCGAGGAGCAGATACCCCAGGCCCATCGCGGGCAGCACCAGGAACGCCTGCAGCGTCTTGGTCAGGAAGGCGAAGCCGACACAGGCGGCCGCCATCAGCAGCCACCGGGTCCGCGCCTGCTCCTGCGCGCGCTGGACCGCGTAGAGGGCGAGCGCCAGCAGCAGCGCCAGCAGCGCGTCCGGGTTGTTGAACCGGAACATCAGCGCAGCGACCGGAGTCAGCGCCAGCACCGCCCCGGCCAGCAGCGCGGGGCCGGCGGAGAACCGGCGCTTGACCGCCGCGTAAGCAACGGCGACGGCCGCGACGCCTTCGAGTGCCTGCGGCACCAGGATCGACCACGCGTTGACGCCGAACAGCCGGGCCGACAGCTCCATCACCCACAGCGAGGCCGGCGGCTTGTCGACGGTGATGAAGTTGGCGGCGTCGGAGGAGCCGAAGAACATCGCCTTCCAGCTGTGCGCCCCGGCCTGGACCGCTGCCGAGTAGAACTGGTTGGCCCAGCCGGACGCGCCCAGGTCCCACAGGTAGAGCAGCGCGGTCAGGGCCAGCAGCGCGAAGAAGGCGGGCCGGGCCCAGCGTGGATCGCGGCCGGGCGTGGCCGCGCCGGGCTCGTCGGGCTCACCGGGCGTGGAGGCGAATGTGCGTGCGGCGGTGGTGGTCATGCCCTCCACCGTCACCGAGCGCCCTGTTCGCGCCGTGTCGGGCGGGTGTGCGCCGCCTGTGAGGACGCGCGCCGCGAGGCGAGCTGGGACGTCCCGTCAGGCCAGTGGCAGCCGCACCGCGAACACGGTCTCCCCGGGCACGCTGGTCACCCGGACGTCACCGCCGTGCGACGCGACGACGGCGGCCACGATGGCCAGCCCCAGCCCGGTCGAGCCGGGCCCTGTCGAACGCTCGCCCGTCGACCCGACCGCCCGCGCGCGCGAGGTGTCACCGCGCGCGAAACGCTCGAAGACCGTGGGCAGCAGGTCGGGCGGGATGCCCGGACCGTCGTCGGCGACGGTCAGCAGCGCGTGCCCGTTCTCCACCGCCAGCGAGGCGGTGACGACCGTGCCCGGCGGCGTGTGCTTGCCCGCGTTCGCCAGCAGGTTGACCAGGACCTGGTGCAACCGGTGCTCGTCGCCGGTCACCTCCGCCCCGGCCTCGGGATCGTCCGGCAGCCGGACCTCCCACTTGTGGTCCGGCACGGCCGCGTGTGCGTCCCGGACCGCGTCCACGACCAGCGGCGCGAGATCGACCGGCTCACGGTCCAACTCCCGGCCCGCGTCCAGGCGGGCGAGCAGCAGCAGGTCCTCGACGAGCGCGGTCATCCGGGTCGCCTCGGACTCGACCCGGCCGAGCGCGTAGGCCGTGTCCGGCGGCACGGTCTCCTTGCTGCGGCGGGTCAGTTCGGCGTAGCCCTTGATCGAGGCCAGCGGGGTGCGCAGCTCGTGGCTGGCGTCGGCCACGAACTGACGCACGCGCGTCTCGCTGGCGTGCCGGGCCTCCAGAGCGGCGGAGACATGGTCGATCATCCGGTTCAACGCCGCGCCGACCAGTCCCGACTCGGTACGCGGGTCGGTGTCGACGGTGGGCACCCGGGCCAACCGGCCCACCTCGCCCCGGTCCAGCGGCTCCTTGGCGATCCGCGCGGCGGTCGCGGCGACCCGGTCCAGCGGGCGCAACGACACGCGCACCAGCGCGAATCCGGCGAAGCCGACCAGGAACATCGCGGCCACGCCCAGCACTGCCTCGGTGGCGATCAGGTTGTCGATCGGTCCGGTGACCGTCGACTCCGGCAGACCCACGATCGCGCGACCGGCCCCCGGTCCCTCCGGACCCGGAGGCATGGAGAGCACCCGGTACTCCCCAAGGGTGGGCAGGTCGACCGTGGACGCCTCGCCGCTGACCGGGGTCGCCTCGAGGGCGGTGATCTCGGCACCGGTCAGCGACTGGCTGTTGAAGCTGTCGATCCCCGAATACCGGACCGACCCGTCGGCATTGAGCACGACGGTGACCGCACCGGAGCCCCCGTGCGGGTGGCCGAGGCCGCCTCCGTCACCGGCGGGGCCTCCACCAGGGCCGTTCAGGGACGCCATCGCCGCGCCGTGCAGCTTGTCGTCCAGGCCGCCCTGCATGTACTCGCGCAGCTGAAAGGTGGTCAACCAGGCCACCACGGTGAAGACGACGGCCAGGAGCACCGTCATCGTCACGACCAGGCGGGTGCGCAGCGGCCAGGTCGACCAGCGGCGGATCACGACGCTGCCGCCGCCTCCGCGGGCTTGAGCACGTAACCCGCACCACGCATGGTGTGGATCATCGGAGCACGGCCCGCGTCGATCTTGCGGCGCAGGTAGGAGATGTAGAGCTCGACCACGTTGCCCTGGCCGCCGAAGTCGTAGTTCCAGACCCGGTCCAGGATCTGGGGCTTGCTCAGCACCCGGCGCGGGTTGCGCATCAGGAAGCGCAGCAGCTCGAACTCGGTCGCGGTGAGGCGGATCGAGGTGCCGGCGCGGTGGACCTCGCGGCTGTCCTCGTCCAGGGTCAGGTCGCCGACGACGAGCATGGACTCGCTGCGCGCCGAGGCCGCGCCGGAGCGGCGCAGCAGCCCGCGCAGTCGGGCGACGACCTCCTCCAGGCTGAACGGCTTGGTCACGTAGTCGTCGCCGCCCGCGGTCAGGCCCGCGATGCGGTCCTCGACGGCGTCCTTGGCGGTCAGGAAGAGCACAGGCACGTCGTGCTGCTCGGAGCGGAGACGACGCATCACCTCAAGGCCGTTGAGGTCGGGCAGCATCACGTCGAGGATCACCGCGTCGGGGCGGAACTCGCGGGCGGCGCGCAACGCGGACGCGCCGTCGCCGGCAGTCGTGGTCTGCCAGCCCTCGTAGCGCAGGGCCATGGACAGGAGGTCGGCAAGGGGGGCCTCGTCGTCCACGACGAGCACCCGCACGGGGGTGCCGTCGGGGCGACGGAGCTCGGTGACGGCCGCGTCGGAGGAAGTCGTGGTCATGCTCCGATACGGTGCCGCCGTTGCATGAGAAAACTATGAGGTCGCGCTTCCGGTTGCCTGTGTATTCCCTGGCAATTCCCCAGGAGCCTGCCAGGAACTCCCAGGAATCGCCCAGAGCAGCCCGCCCCGAGCAGCCTCGGTGCAGCCTCAGAGCAGCCCGAGGTCGCCGAGCTCCTTGTGCAGGTCGGACCGGGGTCCGGCGGCAACGTCCTTGCCCGGCCCGGACGGTATCGACCCGCCTCCGGTAGACCCGGCTCCCCTCGACCCGCCCCCCGTCGGCGTGCCGGACGGCGTCGTGCCGGACGCCGTCGCCGGACGACGGTCCCGCAGCAGCCAGGCGCCGACCACGCCGCCGACCAGCCCGCCGAGGTGCGCCAGCCAGCTGATGCCGGGCGTGCCAGGGACGGCGACCGTCAGCATGTAGGCGAACGAGGCACCCATGACCAGGCCGACCAACGTGTCGATCAGGTGCCGGTCGAAGATGCCGCGCAGCACCACGTAGCCGAAGTAACCGAAGATGACGCCGCTCGCGCCCGCCCCGACGGTGTCGCCGCTCTGGAAGATCCAGACCGCCAGGCCGCTGGTCACCGTCACCAGCAGCGTCAGCCAGAGGAACCGGGCCACGCCCCGGTACGCGGCCAGGAAGCCGAAGACGAAGAGCGGCCCCGAGTTGGACTCGATGTGCGCCCAACTGAAGTGCAGGAAAGGCGCGGTGAAGATCTCGGGCAGGCGGCCGACGTCGTGCGGAACCACGCCGTACTCCACCGAGAGCTGCTGGTGGTCCATCCAGTTGACGATCTGCACCGCCCAGATCGCCACCATGACGCCGAACATCACGAAGAACGCCTTGCGCGCCTCCGCGAGCATCCGCTCCGGCGTGTCCAGCTCCTTCGGAGCCCACAGCTGCTTCGTGTCCACGGTGCCCACCCCCCGCTCTCGTGTCGGAGCACTCAGGAGGAACTCTAGAACCGGGCACCGACAGCGGACCGCCGCTACAGCGCACCGATACCGAACCGGTGCGCGACGCGCTCCCCCGGCTCGATCCGCAGCAGGTCCTCGCCGGTGGCGAAGGCGTTGGGCGGACAGCTCATCGGCTCGACGGCGATGCCCGCGCGCCGGTGCCCGGCGGACAGGGTGTCGCCGGTGTAGAGCTGGAGCCAGTCGACGCCCTCCCCCACCCGGAGCTCGACGCCGTGCCCGCCGTCGGACTGTCCGCCCTCGGGCGTCTCCGGGGCGGTCAACCGGACCCGGGCCAGCCCGTCCGCGCCCCTGGTCAGGCCGGTGTAGGCGGTGTCCAGCACGGTGTCGCCGATGGCGCGGGGCGTGCGGAAGTCGTAGCCGGTCCCCGCGACGGACTCGCGCCCGTCGGGGATCTTGCGCTCGTCGACCGGCAGCCAGGTGTCCGCGGGCACCTCGAGCACCGACTCGCCGATCCGTCCCGGGCCGCGGCCCAGCGTCAGGTACGGGTGCGCGCCGAAGCCGTAGGGAGCGGGCCGGTCGCCGACGTTGTGCGCCGCGAGCTCGACCGTGAGCCCGCCCTCGCCGAGCTCGTACTGTGCGGTCAGGTCCAGGATGTGCGGGTAGCCGTGCATCGGATAGAGCCGCAGCCCGAGCCGGACGAACGCCGAGCCCTCGGCGAGGACCCGCCACGGCAGCCACCGGGTGAAGCCGTGGCTGGCGTTGCCGGTCGACGGCTCGGTCAGGTCCAGCTGCCGGTCCTCGCCGTCGAACCGGTAGCGGCCGTCGCGGACCCGGTTCGGCCACGGGATCAGCAACTGCCCGGCCCCGCCGGGAGGCTGGGTGTCCGCCGGGTAGCCGACCAGCAGCGGACGGCCGTCGTGGCTGAGCTCGCGCAGCCCCGCGCCGACACCGTTGACCACGGCGCGGTAGCCGCCGCCTTCGATCACGTACTGCGGCCCGTTGGGCGAGACAGATTCCTGTGACAGCGCGTCGTCAGCCATGAGGCCATCCTGTCACCCGGGCTCCGGAAGTGATGGCTGGGCGCAGGCTGTGCGGAGGCTGGATGTGCCCGGTATCACCTGGGGAACGAGGAACCGTACGGGAGTGCTAGTCTCACGCTCACTCTCACAGACCATCAGCACCACCAGCAGAACCTCTCAACGCACCACCCTCACGGCCCATCTGGGCCTGCCTGGCACCCCGCGTCGGGACGGCCGGGCCGTCTGGTGCGCGCCGGCCGAACGTTGGGCTACCCGGGTGGCCCCGACCGCCGCGAGCGCGCGCGAGACCGGCTGAGCTGACGCGACGCGGACGGCCTGCGGCGGGCCCGTCCACCCACGGCCTCACGGCCGGACCACGACAGAGGCACGCCTTGACGGCTCGACACGTCCGCCGACGGTCACGTCGCTGGATCGGCGCTGCGGTGGCGATCGCCGCCGGCGCGGTGGTGATCGGCGCGGCCGCCGAGGCCGCGCCCAGCCCCGCCTCGGCCCGCACGGCCACCCCCACGACGGCGCCCGTCGCAGGCGCGCTGGCCTGGCCGAGCACCCCGGACCGGACCTCGACCGCGTTGCAGCGGGCCTTCACGGCCGCAGCCGCCGAGTTCCACGTGCCGGTCGACGTCCTGCTGGCCGTCTCGTACGAGGAGACGCTGTGGGAGTCCCACGGCGGCCGTCCCAGCGTCACGGGCAACTACAACGTGATGGGCCTGACCGAGGTCTCCGACGCCGACCTGACCGCCCCGTCCAGCCAGTCGACCCGGGACCTGACCGGCAGCGGCGCCGCCCACGCGCCACAGCCCTCCGCCCGTGCCCTGGCCGAGCGCGCCTCCGTCGACACCGCCTCCCCGGCCATGCACACGCTGCAGACCGCGGCGGCACTCGCGGGCGTTTCTGCCAATTTGCTGAAGACCGACATGACCCAGAGCGTGCGCGGCGGAGCGGCCCTGCTGGCCTCCTACGAGTCCCGGCTGCGCCCCCAGGCGGCCGCGCCTGGCGGGGTGCCGACCGACGCCGCCGCCTGGTGGCCCGCCGTGGTCGCCTACGCGCAGGCGGAGACACCGGTCGCCGGTCAGCAGTTCGCGGCCCGGGCCTACACGTTGATCCAGCAGGGCGCGTCCAGGGTCACCGACGACAACCAGGCCGTCTCGCTCACCGCCGCGCCGAGCGTCGCCCCGCCCGAACTCGCCGCCGCGCAGGCCTCGGTGGCGAGCACGGACGGCGGCGACGGCACCTCCGTCGCGGAGTGCCCGGGCGGCCTCGCCTGCGCCGTCTCCCCGGCCGCGTACCAGCAGAACGGCACCCAGGACGGCAACTACGCGAAGGCGAACCGTCCCACCGACGGCGACCAGGTCGACTACCTGGTGATCCACGACACCGAGGGCTCGGCGGCGGGCACGGTCGCGTCGTACCAGGACCCGACCGCCTACTCCAGCGCCCACTACGTCGTCGGGCGCGACGGTTCGGTGACGCAGCTCGTCCCCACCGCCGACGTCGCCTGGCACTCGGGCAACCAGACCGTCAACGCGCACTCGGTCGGCATCGAAGCGGAGGGTTACGCGCTGCCGCAGGGCAGCTGGTACCCCGAGGCGGAGTACGAGTCCACGGCAGCGCTGGTGAAGTACCTGGCGGCGAAGTTCGAGATCCCGCTGGACCGCGAGCACATCCTCGGCGCGGACGACGTCCCCGAGGCGGCCCCGGCCTCCCTCGCGACGTCGACCTCCGCCCCGGCGGCCTCCGGCGCGACCCCGTCCACCGCGTCCACCGCGTCCGCCCCTGCGACGCCCGCCGCCGCGGCACCCTCAAGCCCTTCCGCGTCCGCGTCCGCCGCGGACGACGCGGCGGACCTGCCCGCCGATCCCGGCCCGTACTGGGACTGGAGCCGCCTGCTCGCCCTGGTCGGCGCGCCGCTGGGCGGCACGCACGCACGCCCGGTCGTCGGCGGACTGGTCACGCTCGCGCCGCCGTACTCCCTGGCCACCCAGCCCGCGGTCACCGGCTGCGGCGGCGACGGCCAGGCCTGCCCCTCGCACCCGGCGAACTTCGTCTACCTCCGCCAGGCCCCCTCCGCCGACGCCCCGCTGGTCGGCCAGGGCACGACGGCCGCATCGGACGGCACGGACAAGGCCGCCTACGGCCAGACCTTCGTTGTCGCGGACGTCTCCGGCGACTGGGTCGCCCTCTGGTACGACGGCCAGGAGGCGTGGCTGCAGGACCCGAACTGGTCCGACACCCTCGTCCCCGACCCGACCACCAGCGCCGACCTGATGCTGGTCGCCCCCGCCGGCGACCGCCCGATCCCGGTCTACGGCCGTGCCTTCCCCGAGACGTCCGCGTACCCGTCCCAGCTGGGCGCTCTGGCCGCTTCGGCGAGCCAGCAGCTCGTCCCGCTCGCTGACACGATCTCCCCGGGCCAGGCGTACCTCGCGGGCTCCGAGGTGAGCGGCGACTTCAACGCCGCGACGTACGGCTGCGGCGGCGCGGTGGGATGCCGGGTCGTGATCGGGACGACGCAGTACTACCCGATCCAGTTCGACCACCGGCTGGCGTTCGTCATGGCCTCGGACGTCCAGCAGATCGCGCCTGCGCGGTAGCCGTTCGGGCCGCCCGGGACCTTCTGGCCTGGACGGCCCGAACAGCCTGGACGGCTTGGACGGCTTGGACGGCTTGGACGGCTTGGACGGCCTAGACGACCACCGCTGCCGCCACGAGCGCTGCCCCCGCAACCGCCGCGAACGGCTCCCGCCGCGGATCGGGGGCGACCCGCCCCACCGCGCGGGCCGCCGCGCACGCGGCCACCGCTGCGGCGACCGGTAGCGGGACGACGCCCACGAGCCCCGCCGCGACCAGCGCGCCGAGCGCCCACCGCGTGCGGTACGGCCCGAGGAACGCCAGTACGGCCAGTGCCCCGAGCAGCGGGACGGGCAGGCGCGTGCCAGGGACGCCGTCGAACCAGCCTGCGGCCGATGCGACCGCCACCGCGGCCAGCGGGCCCGCCGGGCCGAGGCGTGACGCGCGCTCCGCGCGGATCAGCAGGAACGCCGTCGCCATCGCGAGCAGCATCGAGGTCGACTGCCAGGCGGACGAGTGCGCCGCCCAGTCCGCGAGGCGGAGCAAGGCGCTGTGCTCGGCCGGGTGGTAGCCGGAGGCGTCCGCCAGCGCGTCGACCAACAGGGTCACCCCGAGGCCGACCGCGATCCCGGACGAGACCGCCATACCCATCCGATCGAGACGCAGATCAGCACGCAGATCGAGACGCTGCCGCATTGTCGGACCCGCCCTTCGGCCGTGGCCGCCGTCCCTGGGAGCGTAAGCGCCGCACCACCGCCCCGCGACCGCAGCGGACCGGCACAGGGGTGAGGCGCAGGAGGAGGCGCAGGACCGGGCGCGAGAGCAGATCGCTCGTTCAGTCCAATGGCCCAGCAACCGCCCCGTACTGCGAGAACTCTCACCCCCTCCCACCTGGACAGCCGGGCTACCGGCGATTAACTTAACGTTCGTTCGACCAGTGCCGTCCGAGAGGAGCGCCGTCGTGCGCCGCACCGTTTTCACCGAGGACCACGAGGCGTTCCGGGAGACCATCCGCGACTTCATCGCCAAGGAGGTCGTGCCCGTCTACCAGGAGTGGGAGCAGGCGGGTCACGCGCCCAAGGACTTCTACCTGAAGCTCGGCGAGTTGGGCGTCTTCGGCATCGAGGTGCCGGAGGAGTTCGGCGGCGCGGGCATGACCGGCTTCAAGTACCAGGCGATCGTCACCGAGGAGTGCGCCCGCGCGGGCGTCAGCTTCGGCTCCGCCGGCGTGCACACCGGCCTCTGCCTGCCGTACATCATGGAGTACGCGAACGAGGAGCAGAAGAAGCGCTGGCTCCCCAAGTTCGTCTCCGGCGAGATGATGACCGCCATCGCCATGACCGAGCCGGGCACCGGCTCCGACCTGGCCGGCATGACCACCACCGCCAAGCTGACCGAGGACGGCAAGCACTACGTCCTCAACGGCGCCAAGACCTTCATCACCGGCGGCGTCCAGGCCGACATGGTGCTGGTCATCGCCCGCACCTCCCCGGCCACGCCGGAGGACCGCCGCGGCGGCCTGTCCATCCTCTGCGTCGACACGACGCTGCCGGGCTACTCGGTCGGCCGCAAGCTCGACAAGATCGGCCTGCGCACCTCCGACACCGGCGAGCTGGCCTTCGTCGACGTCAAGGTCCCGGTCGAGGACCTGCTGGGCGAGGAGGGCAAGGCCTTCTCGTACCTGGCCCACAACCTGGTCCAGGAGCGCCTGGCCATCGCCGTCGGCGCCTACGCCTCCGCCCGTGCCGCCGTGGACCTGGCCGTCGCCTACACCAAGGACCGCAAGGTCTTCGGCCAGTCGGTGGCGTCCTTCCAGAACACCAAGTTCGAGCTGGCCGCCTGCGAGGCCGAGGTCGACGCCGCCCAGGCCGTCGTGGACCGCGCGCTGGAGCACTTCGAGACCGGCGACCTGAACGCGGCGGACGTGGCCAAGGCCAAGCTGTTCACCACCGAGGTCTGCTCCCGCGTCGTGGACCGCTGCCTCCAGCTGCACGGCGGCTACGGCTACATCCTGGAGTACCCGATCGCCCGCCTCTACGCGGACAACCGGGTCTTCCGCATCTACGGTGGCACCAGCGAGGTCATGAAGATGGTCATCGCCAAGTCGCTGGGCCTGTAAGGCTCCAGGCACGCACTGCCCTCAGCACCCCGACTCGGCCACGTCCGCGACCGCACAGGCCACGTTGTCCGGCCCGCCCGCCCGGCGGGCCAGGACGACCAGCTCGCGGACGGCCGCGTCGGGGTGCTCTGCGTTGATCAGGGTCTGCCGCAGCTCCTCCTCCGCGATCACCGCCGACAGCCCGTCCGAGCAGAGCAGGTACCGGTCCCCGACGCGGACCTGCTGGAGCGTCAGGTCGGCGCGGCTGTCCGCGCGGCCGTCCAACGCCCGGGTCAGCAGCGCCCGTTGCGGGTGCGTGGCGGCCTCGTCCGCGGTCAGCCGTCCCTCGTCGACCAGGGACTGGACGTGCGAGTGGTCCTGGGTGATCCGGAACAGCTCGCCGTCGCGCAGCAAGTAGGCGCGCGAGTCGCCGACATGGACCAGGGCCATGCCTGCGTCGTCCGCCGTCGAGCCCGTCCACAGCAGCGCGGTCAGCGTCGTGCCGGAGCCCGCGTCGGCGAGCCCCTCGACGCCGCGGTTGGCCTCGGCGACGGCGTCGGTGAGCAGGTTCAGCACGTCGCCCTGGCCGGGGGCGAGGGTCCCGGCGACCGGCTTGAGCGCCTCGACGGCCAGTGAGCCCGCCAGGGCCCCGGCCGGGCCGAACCCGTCGGCGACCGCGAGCAGTCCGGGACCGGCGTACGCCGTGTCCTGGTTGCTCTCGCGGACCAGGCCGGTGTCGCTGGCGGCGGCGCAGCAGAGGGTGAGCGGTTTCGTGATCATGGGTTCGTGGTCCTTCCCGGTGGTTCCGTTCAGGTGGTCCACGAGGAAGGCGGCGAGCCGCCGCCGGGACGCGGTGTCGTCCTCGACCCGCGCCCAGTAGGCGGCGACCTCGGTCGCGGCCTCGGCGGGAGGCAGCGCGCAGACGGTCTGGATCCGGGCCAGCGGCATGCCGAGCAGCCGCAGCCAGGCGACGAGCCGCGCCTGCTCCAACTGCGCGGGCGCGTAGTAGCGGTACCCGTTCTGCGGATCAACCCGCACCGGCGGCAGCAGGCCCAAGTCGTCGTAGAGACGCAGCGCCTTGGGCGACAGCCGCGCCCGGCGCGCGAACGCCCCGATCGTCAGCAACTCGTCCGACATCGGCCCGCTCCTCTCCGCTCCAGGTTCCGTTCTACGTCGGGTTCCGTGCGACGTCAGGTCCCGTGCTTCCTCGTGCCAGGCCCGTCCGGGGCCCGGCACGACCGATGCTGGGCCTTGCCCCAGGGGCAAGGTCAACGGCACGCCTCACCCGTCGAGCAGCGTCTCACGCAGCCGCCCGACCAGGTCGTCGTCGACGCCGAGCCGCTGTTCCGCGTAACCGCGGACCGAGCCGTAGTCCTTCGCCAGCCCGGCCAGGAAGAGCTCCATCACCTCGGCCGGGGCGTACCCGTATCCGGGCCAGCGAGGCGGACGACCGTCGCCGTGCTCGGCGGTCCAGTGCGCGCGCAGCCGCTCGGCGGCCAGGTCCGTGAGCGCGAAGTCGGCGACGATGTCGGACTCCGCGACGTCCAGCAACGCCAGGACGGTGGCGGCGAGTTGGCCGGTGCGGTCCTTGCCGGAGGCGCAGTGGAAGACCAGCGGCCCGCTCGCAGGGTCGGCGATCACCTCCAGCGCGCGGCGGATCTCCACCACGCCGTCCTCGGCGACCTCCCGGTACCGCTCGGCCAGGAACGGACCCGGCTCGACCTCCGGGCCCTGGCCGGGCTGGTCGTAGGGGCGGTGCTCGATGCTGCAGTGGTGGTAGGCGACGCCTGCTCGCTCGGCGATCCGGCCCCGCGCCTCGATCTCGAAGCCGTGCCGCAGGTCGATGACGGTGGCGATGCCCAGCCCGTCGAAGACCTTCCAGTCCGCCCCGCTCGCCAGCTTGGACAGCGCATCCGCGCGGTAGAGCCGCCGCCAGCGCACCGACCGGCCGCCCCGGGTGCGGTAGCCGCCCAGATCACGGAAGTTGAGCAGGTTCTCGAAGCCGATGTGCCGTTCGGGAGTCGTCATGATCGCACCCTAGGCATCGTCACCCGTCGTCCGAAAGGACGTCACCGCGCTGTGCGGTCGCAGGCACCGTGCTGGGATGGGACCTTCGGAGAGAAACCGGGGACATCGGAGGAGGCAGCGCCGTGGCGATCACCCCGAACACCCCGAAATCCCCGAACACGCCGGAGGACGCGGTGGTGGTCCGACGCCGCATCAGGGCCGAGCCGGAGGTGGTCTTCTCCTACCTCATCGACCGCGACCGTCTGCTCTCCTGGCAGGGCGTCGAGGCGGTGCTCGACCCGCGTCCCGGGGGCATGTACCGGATCCGGGTGCTGGGCGACGCGATCGCCACCGGCCGGTACACCGAGATCGCTCCGCCCGTGCGGGTCGTCCTCACCTGGGGGTGGGAGAACGAAGGCGACCCGGTGCCGCCCGGCAGCAGCACCCTGCGGATCGAGCTCGCCCCGGACGTGCTCGGCACGCTGCTCACGCTCACCCACACCGACCTGCCCACCCTGGCCCGCGAGCCGCACCGGACCGGGTGGGAGCACTACCTCGACCGCCTGACCATCCGCGCCTCCGGCGGTGATCCCGGCCCCGACCCGTGGGAGCAGGAGGCCGAGGAGGGCGGCTGAGCGGGGGCACGTCGCCCAGAGGTCACGCGCCCGAGAAATGGTTCGCATCCGGCCGCGTGGATCACGGAGACTGCGGCCATGGTCGATTTCGCACAGTTCGACACCCGTGGCTACCCCACCGTCGACGTCCGCACCGGGTACGCCGCCTGGGTCGGCAGCTACGAGAACACCGTCGAGGACCTGATGGACCTCGACGTCCTCGCCTCCCTCACCACCCCCGCCTGGGCGGACGTGGACCGCGCCGCCGATCTGGCCTGCGGCACCGGCCGCACCGGCGCCTGGCTGCGTGCGCAGGGCGTCCACGCCGTGGACGGCGTGGACCTGACCCCGGAGATGCTGGCCGTCGCCCGCTCCCGGGGCAACCACGCCCGCCTCGTCGAGGGCGACCTCGCCGCGACCGGCCTGGACGCCGACGCCTACCCGCTGGTGATCACCTCGCTGGTCGACGAGCACCTCCCGTCGCTGCAGCCGCTCTACCGCGAGGCGTTCCGACTGGCCACCCCGGGCGGGCTGTTCGTCCTGGTCGGGCTGCATCCGCAGTTCATCATGGCCGCCGGGATGCCCACCCACTTCACCGCGGCCGACGGCTCCGAGCTGGCCATCACCACCCACGTCCACCTCGTCAGCGACCACGTCACCGCCGGACTGGCCGCGGGCTGGCAGCTCGCCGAGATGCGCGAGCGGGTCGTGGACGACGTGTGGGTGGCCAAGAAGCCCAAGTGGGAGCGGTTCCGGGGCCAGCCGGTGTCCGCCGCGTACGTCTGGCGCAAGCCGTAGCGCGGTCGGCGACCCTCCGGTGATCGGAGCGCGAGCCGGGGCCGGGGCCTGCGAGAATTCCTCGCATGTCCCGGCCCGGCACTCCCCCTCCCGACGAGCCCCGTCCCGACGAGCCCCGTCCCGACGCGGCGCTGCTCGACGCGGCGCTGCTCGATGCACTGCGCGCCCACACGACGCTGACCCTCGCCTACGCCGACGCGGACGGCCCGCAGGCCTGCGCCGTCCTCTACGCCATCGGCGCGGACGCCTCGCTGGTCTTCGTCACCGCCGCCACCACCCGCCACGGCCGGGCACTCTCCGTCGCGCCCGCCGTACCGGTCGCGTTCACCGCGCAGGCGGACGGGCAGGAGTGGACGGCGCTCACCGGCGTCCAGGGACGCGGCGTCTGCCGCCGTCTCGCGGACGGGCCGGAGCGTGACGCGGCGTGGCGCGCGTACACGGAGCGCCACCCCTTTGTCACCGCCGACCCGAGGCTGCAATCCGCCTTGGAATCAACGGCGTTGTGGGCGATCCACCCCACCTGGCTGAGGCTGATCGACAACTCCCGTGGCTTTGCCACCAAGCTGGAGTGGCAGTCCCCGCCGGAGAGTTGAACCGTCCTCACCCGAGGGTTGAAATAGCCGGGCACCGGGCAGCACGATGGTCTGAGGAAGGTCCAGAGGCCTCGGGGTGGCAGGGCATAAGGAGGCGGTGGCCATGGCCACGCCGTCAGTCGCGCCGCAACCGTCGGCCGTGCCCCGGCGGAGGAATCCGCTGCACCGGCGCGCCGATTCGCTCCGCTCGTGGCTGCGCGTCGCCTTCGTGGTGAGCATCGGCATCACGGTGGCGCTGACGGTCCTGCTCGGCCTCCAGCTCTACGCGCACAGCCGCGCCGCCGCCGAACACGCCCAGACGGGGCTGCACGAGGTGTCGACCGTCGCGACCACCGACCCGTCCTCGGCGGGCGTCGGCACCTGGGTCGCCACTCTGACCTGGACGGATACGTCCGGCCCGCACACCGTCCAGGCCCCCGTCCCGGTGGCGACGGTCCCCGGCGACCACGTCCCGCTCTGGGTCGACGCCAAGGACGTCCCGCAGCCGCAGCCGATCCCGGCCGTGCAGAGCGCGGGCAGCGCCGCCACCTACGCCCTGGCCGCCTTCGCCGCCGGCACGACCCTGCTGGCCGGCGGCTACGCCCTGGCCCGGCACTCGCTCGACCGGCGGACCTGGCGGGCCTGGGAGGAGGAATGGGCACGGGTCGAGCCGGACTGGACGCACCGCAGCTGAGCGCGCTGCCACCCAGCTGCCCCCGGCTGCCGCTCCAGCCGTCACCCACCGCTCCGGTGATCGTTCCCCCGGTGATCGTTATGTCCGGTTCCATGCGATTCTGAGCTGATGTCCGAGCTGATGACGCCGCTGGCCAGGAAGGTCCGGACGGCGACCGCCGCCGGGCTGGCCGCGCTGCCGCCCTCGTTGCTGGCCTCGCTGCTGGCGGTGGCCTGGCTGCGCAGCCGCGCCGCCGTCGACCGGCTCCGGCGGGCCGCCGAGGAGCAGCGCCGCTTCGTCGCCGACGCCGCGCACGAGCTGCGCAGCCCGATCGCCGCCCTCCGTACCAACCTCGAGGTCTCCCTCGCCCACCCGGAGCAGACCGACTGGCCGGTGACCACCGCGCAGGCGCTCACCTCCGTCCGCCGCCTCCAGGAGCTGGCCGAGGACCTGCTGGTGCTGGCCCGCCCCGACGACCCCGACCGCCACAGCGAGCTGGTCGACGCGGGCGCCCTCGCCCGCGACCTGGTCGCGGACTTCCGCACCACGCATCCGCACCGCCCGGCCTACGCGCTCGACGTCCGCGACACCGCCCGCGTCCTGGGCAACCGCAGCGATCTGGGGCGACTGCTGCGCAACCTGCTCGACAACGCCACCCGCCACGCCGCCACCCGCGTCGAGCTGACCGTCGACGTCGACCGGGCCGCCGTGGAGCAGGAAGCCGAGTGGGTGGTCCTCACCGTCCACAACGACGGCTCGGACATCCCGGCCGAGGACCGCGAGCGGATCTTCGAGCGGTTCACCCGACTGGCCGAATCCCGTAGCCGGGATGCGGGCGGATCCGGCCTCGGCCTGGCCCTGGCGCGCGAGACCGCCGTCCGCCACGGCGGCTCGCTCTCGCTCACCCGGAGCGGGCCCACCTTCGTGCTGCGGCTCCCGGTCGCGGCGCCCTGAACGCAGACCGCCTTCAGCGCGAGCAGCGGCTCAGCACCGCCCGCACGGCATCAGAACCGCGCGCGCAGCGTCGGCAGGCCGTCGCCGGACAGCTCGGCCAGATGCGCCTCGCGTCCGGTCATCGCCATCACCAGGGACAGCATCGGCCCGGTCACCTTCGGGCCCTCGCCGTGCGCCCAGTCCACGTCGTCCGCGACCAGCCGGACACCCGCGATCCGGTTCTTGGCGCCGATCAGCAGGTTGGAGCCCTTGAAGAAGTCCGCGACCCGGACCAGAGACTCCTCGGGGTAGTCCCGTCGGAGCCCCAGCGGCCTGCGGATGTCCTCGGAGTGGACCACCGCCTCCCCGAGCATCGCCTCGGTCGGGCCGGGCGGGGAGGTGGTGCGGTCCTGGACGCCGCGGAACGCCGCCACCGTGTCGGCCGGGGTGGCTCCGGTGTGCGCGGCGACGCCCTTCGCCGAGAAGACCGGGAAGCGGAACCCCGACCTGGCCATCTCCATGACGAACCGGGGCGGCGTCATCAGCGCCGTCGACACCATGTGGCCCAGCACCTGGTGCACGCTCCACTCGCTGCACAGCGAGGTCGTCGTCCAGGCCTCGTCCGGCATCCGCGCGCCCTCCAGATCCGTGAGCAGCGCCTGCCGCTCCGCGTGGATCAAGGGCCAGGGGCTGGTCGTACCGGCCATGATGACCACCGCCTTCCGCCGTCGATCCAGCCATAACACCGCGTCGTCCCTCCCGCTACCCGACCTGGATGATCCTCCAGTACCGGCAGGTCAGGGCCGTGTGTGCGACCAGTCGTGAGCGGTCTCCGCGCGTTGCTTCAATCGCGGCACAGCACCGCGAAGAGGCAGGGGAAGGGGCAGGGGCAGGGCCCACGCATCGGACAGGCCTACCCGCCGCTGAGGCTTGCATTTACGATGCCTGTGCGCACTTCCTCCTTGCTACCGCGAGGGTAGGAACCGGCGCGGACCGCAAGGAGCAAGGGACGTGATCGTCGGGGATCTGCTGGGCCTGACCGACCTGCGGATCGAGGTCGGCTGGGCCACGCCCGAGCTCCTCGCCCGCGAGGTCACCGGCGTCACCTCCACCGACCTGCAGGACCCGGCCCGCTACCTGCGCCCCGGCGAGCTGGTGCTGACCGGCCTGGTCTGGTGGCGTCCCGACGACCTGGTCGCCGATCCGGCCGCCGCGGCCCGCGCCGCCGGACGGTTCGCCACCGCGCTGCGCAGCGCCGAGGTCGCCGGGCTGCTCGCGGGCGAGGGCACGCACGGCGCGGTCCCGGCGGAGCTGGCGGCGGCGTGCCGGACGCACGGCATCCCGCTGCTCTCGGTCCCGGCCGGGACCAGCTTCCGCGCCGTCACCGACCGCGTCTACCTGCGGCTTTGGGGCGACCTCCAGCTCCGCTCCGAGGGCACGGCGGCGGTTCCGGCCACCGTCCGACGCGAGTTGCTGGGCCTGCTGCACTCGGACGCGGAACCGTCCGCCGTGCTGGCGCGGGCGGTGGCGGACCTGGGCCTGCCGGACTGCTCGCTGTTGACGACGGCGGGGCGGACGCTCGGCTCCTCGGCTGCGCCCGGAAGGACGACAGGCAGGCCCGCCCTCGCCGCACCTGCCGCACCTTCCCCGCGTGCGCTTCCCGTCGGCCCCCAGGGCGCCTCGCCGTTCGACGGCTGGCTGCTCCAGCCCCATGCCGAGCCGGCGACGAGCGCGGTCGCCGTCCTGCACGGACTCGCCGAACTCCTGGGCCCGTTGGCGGTCCGAGCCCGGTCCACGGCCACCGCGCAGCGGCAGGGCGCCACCCGGGTGCTCGACCTGATCCGCGCGGGCGCGACCGGCGCGGGCAGCTCCAACTCAGGCGTGGACGGCGAGCTCGCGGAGGCGCTGACCGCCTGCGGCCTGCCGACCGGCGCTGCCTCGTCGTCCGCACTCACCCCGGTCGTCGTCCGGATCCCCGGCAGCCCGGCCGCCTGGTCCCCCGCCGCACTGGCCGAGGCCCTGCACCGGACGGGCGCGCCCTTCGTCGTCGCGGCGGACGCCTCCGCCGCCGGAACAGCCGTCGGCCTCACCGCCGCCCCGGCAGCGGACGTCACCGCCGCGCTCCGCGCCGCTCTGCCGCAACTGCGCTCGGCGCTCTCCGCCCGCCAGGCGGCCCCGGCCGTCGTCCGCGCGGGCGTCGGCCCGTCCGCCGCCCCGAACGCGGGCGCGCTGCGCTCCGCACTGGTCCAGGCCGAGTACGCGCTGGCGTCCGCCGACCCCTCGGACGGCCTGGGCGGCAGCGCCCGGCTCGACTCCCTCGCGACGCTGCTGCGCGGCATCCCGGCGGAGGTCCAAGCCGCCTACCGGGACCGGCTGCTCGCCCCGCTGGTCGAGCACGACCGGGCCAACAGCGTCTCGCTGCTCGACACCCTCGACGTCTTCCTCCGCCTGGACGCGTCCTGGAGCCGCACCGCGCGTGCCCTGCACATCCACGTCAACACGGTCCACTACCGCGTCGGCCGCATCGAGGAGCTGACCGGCCGCAGCCTCTCCCGCCTGGAGGACCGCCTCGACCTCCGCGCCGCCCTCCTCTGCGGCCGGACGGAACAGTCCGGCGTGTGAGGCGCACTGGCATGTGAGGCGCACGAAAGCCCGGACCGACGACGGTCCGGGGCTTTCGGCTGTCCAGCGCTGTGCCCCATGCCAGATTCGAACCTGCGACACCGGCGCTAGGAGAGCCGTAGTTTGACGGACCCTAGCCTGCTCCGAGCTGCTGCCGAGCCCTCCGCCCAACGGGAAGGTTGATCATTTGGGCGATTTCTGGGAGATCAGGTGTGCGAGGACAGTCCGAATCGGCGTCCGGCACCTCTGGCCCGACCCAACGGCTCGAACTGACCAACGAACGGGCATAGAGCTGACGCACGATAGAGGCCTTCACCGCTGAGTCCGCGCGGTGAGGGCTTCTCTGCGTTGGTGCCGTTCGGCGCAGTGACACCAGCGCGAAGAGTGACGGTCCGCCAGCGCCCCGGGTGCGGCGCGTACGGTCGCGCAGCACCCCGGGAACTCGAAGGGACTGACTGTGATCCGCGCACTCAGGAACACCGCGGCGGCACTCGCCGCCACCGCCCTCGTCAGCCTGCCAACCAGCGCCACCGCAGCCGACTGGGGCAACGGCAGCGCCCCCGTCTTCGTCGTCAACAACGTCCACCAGACCGCGCTCGGTGACATCTTCAACGCCGGCCACGACAACACCGTCGGCTCCAACGACGCTTCCCAAGGCACGCCGGGAGTCGGCGTCGGTGTCGGCGTCCACTACACCTTCTTCATCCAGGTCGGCGGTCGAGTCGGATTCTTGGTTGGGACGATCCCGTCACAGGATTGGCCAGGCGTCCTGTCCGGCGGCGGAACATTCCAGGTGAATGTGGACGCGAAGGGCGAAGCGGTCTACCAAAACAGCGTGGACGGTACAGCTGTGACGTTGCTCGTCGATCCCGCCTCGCCCGACCCTCTCCAGTGCGGCCCGACGATGGGGGTGCGCTGTGAGGTCCGCGGGAACCGATTCTTGATCAACTGACAGTTCCGAGAAGCCGGTGGCCCCCGCGCAGCTGTTTACGCGGGGGCCGACCTGTTGGTGCCGTGCTGCGGGAGGCCCGTCCCACAGGCCGGTACCCGCATCGTCCGCAAGTCCCCCACAGCCCTGTGGACGATCCGCTGAACCCGCCCGGAACGCCTTGGGAGCGTGGTAGTCCGGGCGGGAGACCTACTCGGCAGGTCCAGCAACGGAGCGGCGGCCGACCGCCAAGTGAGCCCGTGGCGCCGCCCCCAACCCGCCCTGTCAGTGGCACGGTCTACTGTCACCCGCGTTGGATCGGACAGGGGCCTCATCGGAGGCGCACCGCGATCAAGGGGGGTGGCTCAGAAGAGGCCCCCGGGCTTTCAGCTCCGGGACTTCGTGCAGCTCCGAACCCACCCCCCTCACGGACCCATCAAGGGGAGCAGCATGTCTGATCTGTGGAACCTGAAGGCCGGGGACAAGGTCAGGGTGACCCGCGGCCCCTTCGCGGGCGACGCGGGCACGGTTCACTCCGTCGACCGTGAGCGAGGGCGGGTGCGCGTACTGGTGCTGGTCTTCGGCGACACGACCACCGTCGACCTGCCGCGGTCCGACGTCGAGCGGCTTGCCGGGTGATCCGGCGGGCCCGTTGCCGTCACCTACTACCGTCAAACGCCCCGGACCATGATCGGTCCGGGGCGTTTGCGCAGGTGCCCCATGCAGGATTCGAACCTGCGACACCGGCTTTAGGAGAGCCGTGCTCTATCCCCTGAGCTAATGAGGCGCGGGGCCAGTGTACCGGGTCTGTGGATCAGCGACGGGGCTTCGGCGCCTGGGCGCGGGGTCAGAAGTGGAGTGCCACCTTCCCGGTCAGGCCGCCGCGCTCGAACAACTCCGTTGCCCGGCGGACCTGGCGGACGGAGAAGTGGTGGGCGATGTGAGGGCGGACGACCCCCGCGTCCACCAGGCGGACCAGCTCGGCCAGATCCGCGCGGCTCTCCTGGACGTAGCTCTTCTCCGCGCGCGGGATCTCGGGCAGCGGCGCGTCCGCGACGGAGACGTAGCGGCCGTCCGGCGCGAGGGCGGCGGACACGTCCACGCCGGCGGTGTCGAGGACCGCGTCGTAGCTCGCGGACTTCAGGTCCGAGACCGCCGACGCGACGGCGGAGAGGCCCAACGCGGCTGCGGGGGCCAGGTGTTCGGCACGGGAGACCAACCCGTCCACCACCACGCCGCGGTGCAGCGCCAGGGCCACCGCCGTGCGCCCCACCGCGCCGAGCGCGCCCGAGACCAACAGCCGCTGCCCCGCGACGAGATCCAGCGGCCCCAGCGCCTGCAGGGCGGTGACCCCGGCGAGAGGAAGGGCCGCTGCCTCGACCAGCGGGACGGACGCGGGCGCGTGGGCGACCAGCGTGGTGGGCAGCGCCACCAGCTCCGCCCAGGTGCCGAGCCCGGTCGCCAGCTGGGCCGACATCGCGACCACCCGGTCCCCGACCGCGAAGTCGGCCGACTCCGTGGCGACCACCACGCCCGCGAGGTCCCAGCCGAGCGTCATCGGGAACGCGGGCCCGACGTCCCAGGCCCGGGTCTTCCAGTCGACCGGGTTGATCGTGCTGGCCACGGTGGCGACGAGCACGTGACCCGCCCCGGCGACAGGGGCGGCGGCCTCGCGCACCCGTAGGACTTCGGGACCACCATGCCGGTCGATCTGGACAGCGAACACGCGGGGTACTTCCCTCCGGACGAGCGTCGGCCGACGGTCGGACGGACCGTCAGCAGTCAGTACTCGGACCGTAAACTCTGACACCGGTGTGAGAGTCAAGCTCGGGGGGATCACGTGCGCATCGGTGAGATGTCCCGCAGGACCGGCGTCCACGCGAGGCTGCTGCGGTACTACGAGGAGCAGGGCCTGCTCACCCCCGAACGCGGCTCGGGGAGCTACCGCTCCTACCGCGAGGAGGACGTGGAGACGGTCCGGCGGATCCGGCGTCTCCTGGCCGCTGGGCTGTCCACCGCCAGCATCGCGCTGATCCTGCCCTGCGTCCGGACGGACGGGCCCCGGCTCGTGCCGGTCTGCGAGGACACGGTGGCCGCGCTGCGGCGCGAACACGCGCGCGTGAGCGGGGCCATCGACGAACTCCGGGCGTCGAAGGAGATGTTGGAACACGTCATCCAGGCCGGAGCGGGTCCGGCGGCTGGCACAGTGGATGCGTGATCGAGGTACGCGTCGCGCACACCGCCCAGTTGGACGAGGCGGAGCTCGCGGCCGCGCGGGCGTTGCTCTACCGGGTGTTCGCGGACATGGCCGAGGAGGACTGGGAGCACTCGCTCGGCGGCGTGCACGCGCTGGTCCGCGAGGCCGGGCCCGGCGGCGAGGTGGTCGCGCATGCCGCGGTGGTGCAGCGGCGGCTGATGTACCGGGGCCGGGCGCTGCGGGCCGGGTATGTGGAGGGCGTCGGGGTCGAGGCGCGCCTGCGCGGGCAGGGGTACGGCGGGGCGGTGATGGCCGCGCTGGAGCGGGTGATCCGGCGCGCGTACGACGTCGGTGCGCTGGCGGCGACCGACGAGGCCATGGGGTTCTACTCCGCACGCGGCTGGCAGCGGTGGCAGGGGCGGGCGTCGGCGCTGACGCCCGCGGGGGTGGTCCGGACGCCGGACGCCGAGGACTGCCTCTTCGTCCTGCCGGTGGCCTCCGGCCCGGTGCCGGAGCTCGACCTGACCGACGAGCTGACCTGCGACTGGCGCGACGCCGACGTGTGGTGACGTGCGTGGACCCGCCAGGGCGTCACGCTGCGGTGCCCGGACTGCGGTGCCCGGACTGCGCTGCACGGGACGGCGACGCACCATGAGGGTATGCAGGACTTCGAAGGGCTGCCGCCGGGCGACCGCGTGAAGGTGTACGAGGCGCCGGGCATCCGGGTCCGCTACGACGCCGGACGGTGTCGGCACTACGCCGAGTGCGTGCGCCGCGCCGGGGAGGTGTTCGACCCGGAGAAGCGGCCGTGGATCCAGCCCGGCAACGCCGACCCGGAGCGCGTCGTCGCCGCCGTGCACGCGTGTCCGACGGGCGCGCTGCACTATGTGCTCCCGGACGGACCCGCCGAGGAGCCCGAGCGTCCCACCGTGATCACGCCGGAGCGGGACGGCCCGCTGCTGGTCCGCGGCGACCTCCGGATCGAGGCGAGATCGGGAGAGGCGGGAGAAGCCAGAGAGGTCCGCGCGGCGTTCTGCCGCTGCGGCGCGAGCGCCAACAAGCCGTTCTGCGACGGCTCGCACGAGCGCATCGGCTGGCACGAAGGCTGAGACGCGCGTGTCCGTTCCCAGGAAATCGGCCCGCGTGACGGAGACTGCAGAAGACGGAGAATGCGGGCGATACGGACAGCCACGGGCAGCAGCACCGGCAGGAGGCGGCGAGGATGAGCACGAGCGAGGCCGAGGTCACGGTCGCCGACGCACCGGGGGCGCAGCGGTTCGAGGCCCGGATCGAGGGGGAGCTGGTCGGGTTCACCTCGTACGTCCGCGACGACGACCAGGTGATCTACCAGCACACCGTCGTCGGCCCCGCCTACGAGGGCCTGGGCATCGGTGGCCTGCTCGCGCGCACCGCCGTGGAGGACGGCCGCCGCCGCGGCCTGAAGGTCACGGTGACCTGCCCGTTCATCAAGGCCTGGCTGACACGACACCCGGAGTACCAGGACGACGCCGAGTGAACGGCGCATCCGGTACTCCGGGTGCATGAGGGAGAGGAATCCCCGACGGGCGGCGTCCTCACCTCCGGAACGACGCCCGCCAACTGCGACGCGGTGGACCGGTCCGAGCCAGACAGGTCACCCGGACCGGCTCACCACGCCACACCTTGTGCGGTGCGTCAGGAGACGCGACCGGCGAAGCTCGGGGTGTAGTTGCTGATGGTGTCGTACTTGACGCCCGAGCTCGGGTTGGCCGCCTCGACGTAGCGACCGCCGCCGACGTAGATGGCGACGTGGTAGACGCCGGAGTCGGAACCGTCGCTGGACCAGAAGAGCAGGTCGCCCGGCTGCAGCGCGTCGAGGGAGACCGGCGTGGTCGCCGAGGCCTGCTCGGAGGAGGTACGCGGCAGGTTGATGCCGGCCTGGGCGTAGGCGGCCTGGGCCAGACCCGAGCAGTCCCACGAGTTCGGGCCGGTGCCGCCGTACACGTAGGAGTCGCCCACGTGCGCCTCGGCGAAGGCGATCGCCGTGGCGGCAGCGCCGGAGCCGACCTGCGTCGTGCTGCTCGACGTGGTCGACGCACCGGTGGACGCCTGGGCGGAACCCGAGGAGTTCGAGCTCGCGGAGGAGTCCGACGCGTTCGACGCGTTCGAGGCGCTCGACGACGAAGTCGCGGACGAGGACGAGTCGTTGTCCGAGTCGTTCGACGGCTGGGCGGCCGGAGCGGAGACGGCCTTGCCGCCCAGGACCAACTGCTGACCCGGGAAGATCAGGTTCGGGCCGTGGGTGAGGGTCGCCCGGTTCAGCTGGTACAGGCGCTCCCAGCCACCGGAGACGTCGTGCTTGGCCGCGATGGTGGACAGCCAGTCGCCGGCCCGGACCGTGTAGTGCCCGGCGGTGGAGCTGCCGGTCGCCGGGGCGCTGGACGCGCTGGAGGCGGCGGCACCGGACGTGGAGTCGGACGCGGAGGAGCTGCTGCCGGAGGCCGACGAGCTGCTCGCAGCAGACGAGTTGGCGGACGTGGCGGAAGTGGCCGAGTTGGAGGAGCTCGACGAGCCGGAGGCGCTGATCGCCGGGGCGGGGCCGCCCTGGGTCAGACCGGCCTGCGGGCCGCAGACGGGCCAGGCGCCGGGGCCCTGGTCCGCGAGGACCTTCTCGGCGACGGCGATCTGCTGGTCCTTGCTGGCCTGGTCCGCGGAGGACGCGTACTGCTGGCCGCCGTAGGCGTCCCAGGTGGACTGCGAGAACTGCAGACCGCCGTAGTAGCCGTTGCCGGTGTTGATGGACCAGTCACCGCTGCTCTCGCACTGGGCGACGGAGTCCCAGGTGGAGACGGTGGCGGCGTGGGCGCCGGTCGCGGTGACCAGCGGGAGGGCGAGGCCTGCGCCGGTCAGCCCGACGGTGGCGAGCAGGCGCTTGGAGGCACGACGGGCGATTTTGGGCGCGCGGTGGCGACCAGTCATGGTGTGGGTCCTCTCCCACGCCTGCGAGGTGAGCTGTCGGGTTCGGGCCGGAGTTGCCCGGCCGTGCAGAGCACGGCTTCACCCCTAGCCGAGAGCGACACGCTCCCGGCGACTTACCTGGGTCCCCCGCTCCTGCCGTGGTGTGCGTCGGGTGACAGCTGACAACCCCGACGGCAGGACTCGGCGTTCCGGAGATGTCAGTTCCGCTTAAGTGCGAACGACGCCGACCGTAGGCAGATCGAAGTTCAAACCTCAAGCCGATCCACGGCCCCTGAGAGGTCCGTCACATCACCTGCCGTTGGTTCGCACTCCAACCCTGCATAGATGTCCGAAATGTCGTCAAGATTGCGCCCCCGGGCATGACAACGGGCCCGTCCGTCGGACGGGCCCGTTTCGAGCAGAGGACGCAGCGAGAGAGCTGAGAGAGCGTCAGGTGGCTAAGGTCAGGTCAGGTGGATCGGGTCAGGTGGCTCAGGTCAGGCGGGTGAGCTTCGCGCCGACGCTCGGAGTGCTGAGCGCGGACTGCAGCGCCACCGGGATCGTCTGCGCTCCCGCGCCGCTGCCCACGACCAGGTTGCCGACGGTCGTCCCGGCGGTCGCGGTGTGCGGGACGGACTGCCCCGTGAGCGGCTGCAGCGACATGGTCACCGACAGACCGCTCCAACCGATGACGTTGACGTCCGCGGTGGCCACCACCGGCGTGTGCCCGCCAAGACCGTCGTCGACGTACCCGACGACGTCGCCCTTCTTGATCACGGTGTGCGACTGCAGCGCGCCCTCGGCGCTGACGATCAGCTGCTGGCTCTTCTGGAGCACCTGGGCGAGGATGCCCTGCCCCGGCCCCGTCCCGGTCGCGGGCTGGCTCAGCACCGCGCCCAGGATCAGCTGCTGCGAGCCCCCGACGTTCTGCTCCGCGGCCCACACCAGGTTGCCGAGCGCGGCCGTGCTGGTGCCGGTCTTGATGCCGACGACGCCGTTGCTGCCGACCAGCGTGTTGGTGTTCGGCGTGACGCCGTTCTCCGCCGCGTTGAACGACGGGGTGCTGACGACCTCCTTGAAGACCGGCATCTGCATGGCCGCCTCGATCAGCTTGAGCTGGTCGTTGGCCGTGCTCTTGGTGGTCGCGTCCAGACCGCTCGGGTCGGTGTAGACCGTCTTGGTCATGCCGAGGCCGGCCGCGGTGCTCTGCATCTTCTGCACGAAGGCGGCGTCACTGCCCGCGTCCCAACGGCCCAGCAGCCGGGCGACGTTGTTGGCGGACGGGATCAGCAGCAGCTGGAGCGCCTGGTACTCCGTCAGCGGCTCGCCGACCGAGACCTTCATCACCGACTCGCCCTGCGGCTTGCCGGTGTTGTAGTCGTTCACCGCCGCCTGGTCCACCGGGACCATCGGCCCCTGGTCGCCGACCTTGAGCGGGTGGTCACGCAGCACGATGTACGCGGTCATCACCTTGGTGACACTGGCCAGCGGCACCTGGTTGTCGCTCCCGCTGTGCCCGAGCACACCCAGCCCCGGTACGGCCACGGCAGCCTGACCGGCCGTCGGCCACTGGAGGTTCGGCGTACCGCCGGAGAAGGTGAAGCTCTGCTCTCCGGTGTACTGGAGCGTCGGCGTCGGGATCGGGCGCAGCAACTGCGCCGTGCCGAGCACGATCACGAGGGCCAGCAGCAACGTGCCCCAGAGCCGGATCCGCCGCAGCGCGATCCGGGCCGGGGTCATCGGCCGGCTGCTCAGCGTGGCCAGGATGTCCATCGCCTCGGCGGTGGTCTCCGGCGACGGCATGACGGCGGTGGCCGTCCCCATCGCACCGGCCCCGGCCGGGACGGCCTCGGGCGACGGCGCACCCGAGCCACCGCCGGCCCCGCCTGGTCCGCGCGACCCGCCCGGCGGCGTCGGCGGGAGCGGCGGCGGGAAGACGGGCATGGCCCGCGTCTCGTCCTCGTCGTCGGGCTCGTCGGCGGCAGGCGCTTCGGCAGCGGGCTCGGCGGCGGGCGCTTCATCGGCAGGCGCGTCGGCGGTCGGCTCGTCCGTGTCCTCGGCGACGGGCTCGTCCGCGGTCGGCTCGTCCGCCTCGACGGAGTCGGTGGGCTCTTCGGCGGACTCCTCGACGGCTTCGGGCTGCGCCTCTTCGTCGGCTTCCGCCTCTGCTTCCGCCTCCGGTGCTTCTTCCTCGGCGGCGTCGGTCTCAGCCTCGGGGGCTTCGGGGTCCTCGGGGGCCTCCTCCGCCTCCGACGCCTCAGCCTCCGGCTCGGCCTCGGTGTCAGCCTCGGTCTCGGTGTCCGCTTCGGGCTCCGTCGACTCCGCCTCGGGCTTCTCCGGGTCCGCGTCGAGCGTGCGCAGCACGCGGGTCGGCATGTCGACCGAAGATTCGGTCGCTTCCTCGATCTCGGGCGCGGGTTCCACGTCCGGAGCGGGGACAGCGGGATCATTTCCCGCGCGTTCCGGCTCCCGCTCCGCGCCCGCGGTCCGCTGCGACCTGTCGGGGGACTCACCCACGTAACCCAGCCTCCTCTGTACCTGCGCACGTCCGTGCAGGACTGTCCCTGCAAACTGCCTGTGACTGCCGCATCGGCCCTGCTCACCGACGTCGACAAAGCGCGCAGGGACCAGTCTCCTGCACGCGCGGGGCCATTCCTGTTCACCGGGCCGCCGACCGGCGATTCCCCCGTGATTCCCCCGCTCCTCGGCCAGACGCGGACACGCGGTACGGCGGTTCCGAAAGATCACGGGTCCGTGTCACTCTCAAGGCCCTCTCGACAGCAGGGTGTGAGAGGCGTCACTCTGTTGTGCATCCACGCGGGGAGGCTTGGATGGGCAAGAGCCGCAGAACAATTCCCGAGGAGCTGCTGTTGCTCGCTCTGGACCCGGCCACGGGTACCACAGCGCAGCCCCAGACGCTCGATCTCGGACTGGCCGGAGCACAGCTCGTCGAGCTGGCCATGGCCGGACGAATAGTCCCGGACGGGGACCGGATCACCGTGGTCAATCCACGGCCGACCGGTGACCCGACCCTCGATCACGCGCTCGAACTGCTGCGCAGACGTGGCAGTGCCGTACGCGCCGTGCAGTGGATCGGCGGCCCGCGACTGGGCCTGCGCCAGACCTATCTCGCGCACCTGGAGCGGTGCGAGATGGTGAAGGCCGTGCCGGGCCAGGTGTGCGGCGTACTGCCGACGACCCGGTACCAGGCGTCGGACGAGTGCACGAACAGCGCCATCAAGGAACGGCTCGACACGGCGATCCGGACCGGGGTCCCCCCGGACCCGCGTACCGCCGCACTGGCCGCGCTGGCCCACTCGGTCGGCCTCGGCAAGCACCTCTATCCGGGTAACGAAGGCCGCTCGTGCCGGTCACGCCTGCGCGATCTGATTCGTTACGACCCCCTCGGCGGCATGGTCGCTCACGCGGTCATGGACGTGCAGAACGGTCTGCCGACGACGCAGGTCCGGGCGAACAACACCCGACCCGCCCCGGCACGACCGGCCGCCACCCGACCGTCGGTGTCCACCGGGATGGTGCGCGCCGGCGTGCGCTAGCACGGCACGCGCTGGAGCGGCGGCGAACCACCCTTCGCCGCCGCTCTCCCGCGTGCCCGACACGCGCGGCATCACCAATACATGCGGCTTCACCAACACATGCGGCCTCGCCGACACGCGCGGCCTCAACGAAAGGCGCAGCTTCACCGAACTGCCAAGTGTCAGGGGAGAACGGCCCACGCTCACAACGACGCACGCGGGCGCAGAATCGTTCCGTCTTTGAACGGATTAGTCAACATCCCCGGCGATTGGACCACATGAGGGCGTGTCGAGGTGGCATTCTGCTGGCACAGGGGCGTGCCTCACCACCGATGCCCAGGAGAGACCGTGTCCACCGCCAGCAGCGTCAATCCCACCGTCCGCCGCCGCCGTCTCGGCGCAGAGCTGCGACGGCTCCGCGAGCAACGGGGCCTCACCGCGGAGGAGGTCGCACAGCAGCTGCTGGTCTCCCAGTCGAAGATCAGCCGCCTCGAGAACGGCCGACGCAGCATCAGCCAGCGTGACGTCCGCGACCTCTGCGAGGTCTACGGGGTCAACGACCAGTCGATGATCGACGGTCTGATGACCATGGCCAAGGAGTCCCGCCAGCGCGGCTGGTGGCACGCCTTCGGCGACGTCCCGTACAGCGTCTACATCGGTCTCGAAGCCGAGGCGGTGGGCATCCGGACGTACGAGTCGCTCTTCATCCCTGGTCTGCTGCAGACCCGGGACTATGCGCACGCCGTCGTCTCGGGCATCCAGCCGGAGGCGCAGCCCGGACAGATCGACAAGCGGACGGACGTCCGGATGGTCCGCCAGGAGCTGTTGCGCAACAGCGACGAGCCGCTGCGGCTCTGGGCCGTCGTCGACGAGGCCGCCCTGCACCGGGTGGTCGGCAGCCCGGAGACGATGCGGGCACAGCTGGAGTACCTGATCGAGGCCAGCACGCTGCCGCACGTCACCGTCCAGGTGCTGCCGTTCGGCATCGGCGCGCACCCCGGGATGACCGCCAACTTCTCGATCCTGGAGTACCGGGACGCGTCGGACGCCACCGTCGTCTATCTCGAGGGCGTGACGAGCGACCTGTATCTGGAGAAGGAGACGGATGTGCGGGCGTACGCCAGCCTCTACCAGCATCTCCAGGCGCAGGCCCTCGGGCCGGAGCAGACCCGGGAGCTTGTGGACAAAGTGGCGAAACACCACACCCAGTGACGGATAGTCCGCAAAACCGGCGCGCACGATCGCTGGGGGCGCGATCATACACCACGGGCATAGCTCTCAGTGCGAGCCTTCTCCAAAAGCTATCCAACGGGTGAACAGAAACTGGTGACAGTTTCCAGATACCGGACCCGGTGGGCAGACTGACACCAGCAATCACGATCACCCGCTTGTCGGATCCGGCGTGCTGGATCCAACGCGCCGGATCCGGCGTCCGCGGGAGTCGCCGATTGTGTGTCGGTCACCTCTTCCGGAACGGAGATGGAAATGATCACTGAGGCCCTCAACTGGCGCAAGTCCAGCTACTCGGGCGCGAATGCCTGCGTCGAGGTCGCCCGACCCGCCGCGGCCGTCCACGTCCGCGACTCCAAGGATCTGAGCGGCCCCTCGCTGGAGTTCAGTCGCGAGGCCTGGACGTCCTTCCTGGCCGAGGTCGCCACAGGTTCCCTCGACCTGACCTGAGCGACTCCCCCACCAGCCCCGACTCGGCCGGCCCACCCCCGGGCGCCGGAACGGATCGTCCCCGTCCGGCGCCCTCATGCCTGTCATGCCCGGCACAGCTCATGCACAGGCCAAGCGAGATTCGGCCAACTCCCGTCCGCCCGGGAACCGTTGGCTACCGCAGCTCGTCCACATAGGTGTCCGTACCCGGCAGGGTCGGGATGAACGGCGCCACCAGCTCCACCCGCGCACCGGGAACCGCACCGGCCACCTCCCCGTCCAGGCCGGTGAAGGCGTCCCAGCAGGTGCGCGGGTCCTGTTGCAGGAACCAGATCAGGGTGAGGCGGGTGTCCGTCCCGTCCACCGGCTTCACGTACGACATCCTGTCCACCGGCAGCGGCAGCGGCTCGAAGAGCGTGCACATCGCGGCCGGTGAGCCGCTGCGCAGTCGGGCCGGCAGGTGCCGGTCCATCAGCCAGTCGGTCAACTGGCGTCGCTGCTCGGCGTTCTCGGTGTCGATCACCTGCAACACCAGTCCCTGGTACGGGAAGTCCAGCGCGTGGACGTCGCGCGGCCCGGCCGCGCCGTCGCGGTAGTAGGTGCTGACGTGCTGCTGGAACGCGGTGAAGACGTGGGTGCGGTCGCGGTAGACGCGGCCGTCCCGGTTGAGCCGCTTGTTGATCTGCACGGTCCACCGCATATGGGCGTCGTGCCGCCCCTCGGTGACCCAGTAGACGGACAGGTAGCAGCCTGCGGTGACGGGCTCGGCCACGGCCGACTTCTCCGGATAGCGCAGCAGTTGCAGCTCGCGGGTGGCGACCCAGCGTCGTCCCGCGAACATCCAGGGCATGGCCATGGCCCCGGCGTAGAAGTGGTCGTCCTCGTACCAACGGTTGTAGCCGTACTCGTGGCCCGGCAAGGGCTCGACCATGGTGATCAGCGCACTGCCGATGGCGACGCCATAAGGCCCGCTCGCGGCCAGCTGCGTGTACTGCTCCAGATCGTCCGTCATGAGCTGACGGTAAGTCAGATACTGACAACTTCCCAGAGTCCGGACGAGGCAAGCGCTTCACGACGACCGGGCTGCGAGGGCCTGGTGGATCCTCCAGGTGTGAACACCCGACATGCCGGATGCGCTGGACGTTTCTGGGCTGTCCGGTCCATGTTTGTCCCGATTAGCCTCCCGACATGTCGAGACGCGCGGGCTCTGCGCCCGCCTCCCCCGTTCCGTTCGACCCCGCCGCCGCCCGTGCGGTGCGCAGCGCCCTGGGACTGAGCCCTGCCATGGTGGCCCGCGCCCTGTCCGACTCCTATGCCATGCGGGTGCCGCCGGCCCTGGTCATCGCCTGGGAGACCGGGGCCACCCATCCCACCGAGCGCGAACTCGTCGCCCTGGCGCGGGTGCTGTGGTGCCTGCCGGGGCAGCTGATGGGCGGCCGGGCGACGACCCTGCGCGACTATCGTCTCGCTCTCGACCTGCCGCTGGAGGAGGTGGCCCGCCGCCTCCGCCTCTCGGTGCGCGACTACACCGCCATGGAGACGCGCTGGGACGGCGACCGCAACGAGACCCTGGACCTGGCCCGGGTGCTGCAGCTCTCCCCGCGCGCCCTGGTCCGCGCCTGCGGCCGGGAGGAGCGCCTGGACGAGGTGCTGCGCCGGGCGGTCGACGGCCGGTGGCAGTCCCAGGTGGAACCGGCCAGGGAGCTGGTGCCGACCCTCTCGGAGGAGTGGATCACCCACGCGCTCAAGTCGCTGGCGGGCGAGCGGGCGACGTCCAGCGCGCTGTGGGGCAGCACCAGTGCGAGCAACAGCAGCGCGGTCGGCAGCGGTGCGGCCGGCAGCAGCGCGAGCAGTGCCGCCTCCGAAGCGGGACGGCAGGAGTCGCCCGACGCCGAACTCTCCGAGCGCTTCTGGGCCCTGATGGACATCTGACAGAGCGCGGCTCTGGCCTTCCCCGCGTCGCGGCCCTACTCTGACGCATCGTCAGTTCACTCGTCGGTTCACCGGGCGAGGATGCGGGAGGACGGACCCATGCTGCTCGAAGGACGCACCGTCGTGGTCTCCGGGGTCGGCCCGGGGCTCGGTCAGCGGGTCGCGCTCGCCGCGGCCCGCGACGGCGCCAACGTGGTGCTCGGCGCCCGGACCGAGGCGAACCTGGTCAAGGCGGCCGAGCAGATCGAGGCCGACCACCCCGGCCGCGCGGCCTGGAAGCGCACCGACATCGCCGACCCGGACCGCTGCGACGCGCTCGCCGCCCTCGCCGTGGAGCGTTTCGGCCGGATCGACGCGGTCGTCCACGTCGCCGCCATGGACCAGCACTTCGGCGGCATCGCGGACGCCGACTTCGACGAGTGGCGCCGCGTGCTGGACGTCAACCTGATCGGCACCCTTCAGCTGACGCGCTCCTGCCTCCCCGCGCTGCGCGAACGCGGCGGTGCCGTCGTCATCATCGGCACCCAGTCCGCGGTGGCCGCGCCCAGCCAGGTGCGGCAGGCCGCGTACGCGGCGTCCAAGGGCGCGCTGACCAGCGCGATGTACTCGATGGCCCGCGAGCTGGGGCCGGACCGGATCCGGGTCAACACCGTCCTGCCCGGCTGGATGTGGGGCCCGCAGGTGGAGTCCTACGTGACCTGGACGTCCGCCTCCGAGAACGTCCCCGAGGACGAGGTGCGCGGACGCCTGGCCGAGCGGATGGTCCTGCCGGAGCTGGCCACCGACGGCGACGTCGCCGAGGCCGCGATCTTCCTCGCCTCCGATCGCGCCCGCGCCATCACCGGCCAGTCGCTGCTCGTCAACGCCGGGGAGCTCATGCGCTGACGCGCGAGCTGCCGCTGTCGCGCGCGCTGCTGAGGCGTGGACCTGCACGGATCTTGACTGCGCCCATATCGTCGTTCGTATGACGACACCCCCCGGGTCCAGACCGCCCGCCGGCTCTCACCCCCTGTTCGACGCGCTCCGGGCGGACGCCGTGACCAGCATCGAGCAGCTGCGCGGCCACTACCCCGCGCCGGGCGCGAACGCGTTCCGCAAGGTGCGGGACCGGCTGACCGAGGACACCCGGGCGCTGGTCGGCTGCGCCTCACTGGTCTTCGTCGGCAGCGCCGACTCCGCCGGGCACCCCGACGTCAGCCCGCGGGGCGGCCCGGCCGGATTCGTCTCGGTGCTGGACGACGTCACGCTGGCCATCCCCGACGCGACCGGGAACAAGCGGCTGGACACCCTGCAGAACGTCATCGAGACCGGGCGGATCGGACTGCTCTTCGTCATCCCCGGCCGCGACACGACCCTGCGGATCAACGGGCGCGCCTGCGTCTCCACCCGGCCCGAGCTGCTGGACCAGCTGACCTCCGTCGGCAAACCCCCGGTCAGCGCGCTGGTGGTGGCGATCGAGGAGGTCTACCCGCACTGCCCGAAGTCGCTGATGCGCGGCAACGCCTGGAAGCCGGAGAACTGGCTGCCCGCCGACGCCCAGCCGACCTCGGCCCAGGTCACCCTCTCCCAACTGGACCTGCCCGACCTGACGCTGGAGCAGGTGCTGGAGGACCAGCGCGACATGCTGGCCAACCGCTACCTCTGAGCGCTACTGGTCCAGCACCGGCAGCAGCTCCGGAAGGTGGCCGTCGGAGGCCAGGGCCGCCGCCCGACGCTCCGCCGACACCTCGCCGTAGAGGGTGGTGCGCTGCGCGGCCGGACGTCCGGCCGCCTCGGCGACCGCCTCCAGGTCCCGGACGGACTTGTAGCTGCCGTAGGAGGAGCCGGCCATCCGGGAGATGGTCTCCTCCATCAGCGTGCCGCCCAGGTCGTTGGCGCCGCTGCGGAGCATCTCCGCCGCGCCCTCGGTGCCGAGCTTGACCCAGCTGGTCTGGATGTTGGGGATCCGCCCGTGCAGCAGCAGCCGGGCCATCGCCGTCACCGCGCGGTTGTCGCGCATGGTCGGGCCGGGCCGGGAGATGCCGGCCAGGTAGACCGGCGCGTTGGTGTGCACGAACGGCAGGGTCACGAACTCGGTGAAGCCGCCCTTGCCGCGTTCGAGCGCGCGGTCCTGCATGTCGGCGAGCACCCGCAGATGACCGAGCCAGTGCCGGGGCTGGTCGACGTGGCCGTACATCATCGTGGACGAGGAGCGGATGTCCAGCTCGTGCGCGGTGGACACGACCTCGACCCAGGTCGCGGCGGGCAGCTTGCCCTTGGTCAGCACCCAGCGCACCTCGTCGTCGAGGATCTCGGCGGCGGTGCCGGGGATGGTGTCCAGACCGGCCTCCTTGGCCTGCTGGAGCCAGTCCCTGAGGGACAGTCCCGTCCGCGTCGCGCCGTTGACGACCTCCATCGGCGAGAAGGCGTGCACGTGCATGCCGGGCACGCGCTGCTTGACCGTCCGGGCGATGTCGAAGTACGCGGTGCCGGGGAGGTCCGGGTGGATCCCGCCCTGCATGCAGACCTCGGTCGCGCCGACCTCCCAGGCCTGCTCGGCGCGGTCGGCGACCTGCTCCAGGGAGAGGGTGTAGGCGTCGGCGTCGGTGCGGCGCTGCGCGAAGGCGCAGAAGCGGCAGCCGGTGTAGCAGACGTTGGTGAAGTTGATGTTCCGGGTCACGCAGTAGGTGACGGTGTCGCCGACCGTGTCGCGGCGGACGGCGTCGGCGACGGAGCAGAGCGCGTCGAGGGCCGGGCCGTCGGCGTGGAGGAGCGCCAGGGCCTGATCGTCCGTCAGCCTGCGCGGGTCGTCGGCGGCGACGGCGAGGGCCTCGCGCACGTCGCCGTCCAGGCGCTCGGGCGCCCCGGACGCGGCGGCGGCCTCGCGCAGCGCCTCCCAGTCGCCGTAGACCTCGTCGAAGTCGCTGCGGCGGTCGCCGGTCCTGCCTCCGCCCGGTCCGTCCGCGTCGATCTCGACGTGGAGCTCGGTGCGGCCCGAGGCGACGAACACCTCCTCGGGCTCCTGCCACGGCAGTCCGATCGGCAGTGCGTTCTCCCGGGCCAGCCCGGTCTCCGGGTCCGCGAGCGCGCGGACGTGCGGGAGCACGCGCGGGTCGAGCCACGGTTCGTCGTGGCCGTCCCGCAGCGCCGGTCGCACGTACTCCGGATAGACCGTCAGCCGCTCGCGCAGCGTGAAGCCGGACCGGGCCGTCCGCGCCGCCAGGTCGTCGATCTGCGGCCACGGGCGCTCGGGGTTGACGTGGTCGGGGGTGAGCGGCGAGACGCCGCCCCAGTCGTCGATGCCCGCGTCGATGATCAGCGCGTACTCCTCGTCGACCAGGTTCGGCGGGGCCTGGATCCGGGCGGAGGGGCCGAGGACCAGCCGGGCGACGGCGATGGTCGCGGCCAGCTCCTCCAGCTCGGCGTCGGGCATGGCGCGCATCGCCGTGTCCGGCTTGGCGCGGAAGTTCTGCACGATCACTTCCTGCAGCCCGTGGTACTGCCGGGCCACCCGGCGCAGCGCGAAGAGGGCGTCGGCGCGCTCCTCGCGCGTCTCGCCGATGCCGATCAGGATGCCGCTGGTGAACGGCACCGCCGAGCGGCCCGCGTCCTCCAACACCCGCAGCCGGACAGCCGGTTCCTTGTCCGGGGAGCCGTGGTGGGGACCGCCGGGCTCGGACCAGAGCCGGGTGGCGGTGGTCTCCAGCATCATGCCCATCGACGGCGCGACCGGCTTGAGCCGCTGGAAGTCGGTCCAGCTCAGCACCCCGGGGTTGAGGTGCGGCAGCAGGCCGGTTTCCTCCAGCACCCGGATCGACATGGCCCGGACGTAGGCGAGGGTGTCGTCGTAGCCGTGCGCGTCCAGCCACTCGCGAGCCTCGGGCCAGCGGTCCTCGGGACGGTCGCCGAGGGTGAACAGCGCCTCCTTGCAGGCCAGCGCGGCCCCCTGACGGGCGATCGCCAGCACCTCGTCCGGCGAGAGGTAGAGGCCGTGGCCCTCACGGCGCAGCTTGCCGGGGACGGTGACGAAGGTGCAGTAGTGACAGCGGTCCCGGCACAGCCGGGTCAGCGGGATGAAGACCTTCTTCGAGTAGGTGATCACGCCGGGCCGCCCGACGGCTTCGAGCCCCGCGTCCCGCACGCGTGCCGCGACCGCGCACAGTTCGCGCAGATCCTCGCCCCGCGCGTGCAGCAGCACCGCGGCCTCGGCGGTGTCCAGGGCGACGCCCTGACGGGCCCGGTGCAGCGCGCGGCGCATGGCGGTGCTGGTAACGCCGCTGGACGCGGTGCCGGTCACGGTGCTGGTCCGCTGATCCTTCATGCACGAAACCTTACGCGTCGGACTTGTCGGGCCTGAAGGTTCCCGCAGTGCAGCGCAAGACGGAACCCAAAACGGGAACCGGCGCGGGGAACCATCCCACGGAACCCTGAGACCGCCTCAGGGTCACGTACGTCGACGGGTGGAAACGTGATTGCGCCCACGGGCCGATGCAGCGAGGCTGGCGGAGGGCGTTGAATGGCACCGTGGAAAAGAACGGCAACACTGCCAGTACGGCGACGCACGGGACGGAAGGACGAGGGATGTCGAACAGCACCGCGGCCTGGAGCCGCAAGCGGGTCCTGACGGTGTCGGCCGCGGTCGCGGCCGTCGCGGGCTCCGTGGCCGCGGGAACTGCGCTGGCGGCCGGGCCTACGCTGCCACCGATAACCGCCCAGCAGCTGCTGGTCCACGCCATGAACAGCAACGTGCAGACCTTCTCCGGCACGGTCGAGTCCAGCGTCGACCTCGGCGTACCCTCGCAGCTGCTGAACGCCCTGCCGTCGGCGGCGGCGTCGGCCGCGGGCGCGGCGGGCGTCCCCTCCGGGCAGCAGTCCGGCGGGTCCGGCCAGTCCTCGGAGTTCGGTCAGGGCAAGGTGGCGCAGCAGGAGCTGCTCTCCCTGCTCTCCGGCACGAGCACCGCGCAGGTCGCCAAGGACGGCGACACCAAGCAGAGCTTCACCGCGTCCAACTCCGGCCGCACGGTCGAGGTGGTCCGCAACGGCTCGGACGCCTGGGCGTACGACAGCCAGGGCAACCAGGTCACCCACTGGACCGGCGTCGGCCAGGGCGAGAAGAGCCAGGCTCCGGACGCCTCCTCGTCCGCCGCCACGCCGCAGGACGCGACCAAGCTCCTGGACCAGATCACCCCCTACAGCAACGTGACCGTCAGCGGCTCCTCCGAGGTGGCGGGCCGCCAGGTCTACACGCTGCAGATCACGCCCAAGGGCACCGGCTCCACCATCGGCCTGGTCGACATCTCGGTGGACGCCAAGACGTACCTGCCGCTGGAGGTCAAGGTCCTTCCCGCGGACGGCAGCGACGCGATCGCGGACATCCGCTTCGCGAACATCTCCTACGGCACCCCGGCCGCCTCGGCGTTCCAGTTCAGCACTCCGGCGGGCGCCAAGGTCACCACCAAGAACGCGCAGACCGCCGACCACGGCCAGGCCGGCACGATGCACGGCAAGGCCGACCACGGCGTACCGACGGCCCCGACCCAGCAGAGCCAGAAGCCGGGCGCCAACGGCGAGACGGTCCTCGGCTCCGGCTGGCAGACGGTCTGGAAGATCAACCCGCAGCAGGCCGCGAACAAGAACGGCAAGAGCGGCCAGGGCGCACTCAGCGCGCTGGGCGCCCTCAAGGAGGTCGGCAAGCCGGTGAACGGCGGCACCCTCTTCTCCACCAAGGTGGTGAACGTCCTGCTCACCCCCAACGGCACGGTGTACGCAGGCGCGGTGACCCCGTCGTACCTGGAGAACCTCGCCGGGCAGTGACGCGGTAGGGCACCACCAGCGCCGCAGTAGGGCAGGGCCAGTAAGGATTCCTTCCTCAACTCGCCCACTAGTTCAGACAAGTGATCCGCCGACCGACTCGTCGGTCGGCGGATCACCACTGCCCATAAGCCGTTCGCCGGAGCTTCCCCGGCGCTGCGTAGCGTGCAGGGCTGTCATGCCCAGGGCTGAAACACCAGGCCCGCCTCCATCGAGGAGACCACGTGCGCACGCGCCACCAGCTCGCCGCCGCTCTCGCCACCACCACGGCAGCCGTCCTTGCAGTGTTCAGCGGCGGTCTGACCGGAACCGCCCACGCCGCCACCGCGGCAGCCGCGACCGGCGGCACCTCCGGCTCGACCCTCTCCGTCTTCGCCTGGAACGTCGACCTGGCCACCTCGGTCGTCGACAGTTCGCAGAACGAGAACGCCGCCGGACGCACCCCGACCGTCGCGTCGATCGTCCGCAAGCACGACGCCGACGTGGTGGTGCTGGACGAGCTCTTCAACGACAGCTCGACCACCACGCTGGAGAACGACCTGGCGGACCTCTACCCGTACCACACGCCGGTGGTGGGCGCGGACTGCTCCGGCTCCGGCTGGAACGGCGTCGACGGCAACTGCTCCAACTCGTGGTTCGTCATCAACGGCGGCACGATGATCTTCTCCAAGTACCCGATCGACGCCCAGTACGCGCACGTCTTCACCAACTCGACCTCCGGCACCTGGGACTACAACGCCAACAAGGGCGCGGCGCTGGCCGAGATCGACAAGAACGGCGCCAAGACCTGGGTCGTCGGCACCCACCTCCAGGCCGACCAGTCGGGCACCTCCACCGACACCACCCAGGCCACCCGGCTCGCGCAGCTGGGCGAGATCCAGAGCTGGGTCAACGGCATCGTCGGCTCCTCCGCCCCGGTGCTGATCGGCGGCGACCTCAACGTCGAGTACTCCCACGGCGCTTCGCGCGGCGACTACACCAACGCGGAGAACGCGGTCGGCGGCGTCCTGGGCACCCCGGCCACCGACCCGTCGCAGCTGTGGACGATGGACTGCCCGGTCTCGGCCTGGTGCCAGTACATGTCCGGCGTCGAGTCGTTCCCGGTCGACTACCAGGACAGCCTGGACTACATCGGCTACCTCAACGCGCCGGGCCGCCCCACCCCGGTCTCCCTGCCCTCCGTCGCCACCGACTTCGACCCGCAGGCGGGTTGGACCCAGGGCCAGCAGGACACCAACGCGCCCAGCGACCACTACCCGGTCCAGGCGACGTTCCAGCTGCAGTAATCACGCCCAACACCCAACCAGCGCTAGGCGAGCGGCTGCTGCTCCTCCGTGACCAGCAGCCGCTCCCGCACCGGGTCGGCAACTGCCGCCGCCCGACGACCCCGTCGGGCCTGACGCAGGCCGTCGACGGTCAGCAGCACCAGCGCCGCCCAGACCAGCCCGAAGCCGATCCACCGGGTCACCGGCATCTGCTCGTGGAAGACGGCGATGCCCAGCAGGAACTGGAAGACCGGCGCCAGGTACTGGAGCAGCCCGATCGTGGTCAGCGGCACCCGCACCGCCGCCGCACCGAAGGCCACCAGCGGGACGGCCGTCACCACCCCGCACAGCACCAGCAGCAGCGCGTGGCCGGGCCCGTGCGTGGTGAAGCTGGAGCGGCCCTCGCCGCCCAGGAAGAGCAGGTAGCCGAGCGCGGGCAGGAAGAGGAAAGCGGTCTCGACGGCGAAGCTCTCCAGCCCGCCCAGCCCGACCTGCTTCTTGATCAGCCCGTAGATCGCGAACGAGAACGCCAGCGTCAGCGCGATCCACGGCAGTTGCCCGTAGCCGACGGTCAGCACGATCACGGCCACCGCGCCGATCGCGACCGCGGCCCACTGCGACGGGCGCAGGCGTTCCCGCATGATGAAAACGCCGAAGGCAATGGTGACAAGCGGGTTGATGAAGTAGCCGAGCGAGGTCTCCACGACGTGGCCGGTGTTGACGCCCCAGATGTACATGCCCCAGTTGACGCTGACGAACGCGGCGGCCAGGCCGATCAGCGCGAGCCGCTTCGGCTGCCGCAGCAGCGGGCGGATCCAGGCCCACTTGCGCGTCACGGTGAGCAGGACCAGCGCCACGACCAGCGACCAGACCATCCGGTTGGCGAGGATCTCCCCCGCGCCCGCCGGCTCCAGCAGCGGCCAGTAGAGCGGGAAGAAGCCCCACAAGGTGTACGCAGCCACGCCCAGCAGCAGGCCGCTGCGCTCCTGCCCCGCAGTTTTCTGTCCCACCCGTAACACCTCAACCCATCCGTCGTCCCCTACACATCCCGGACAGGACGGTAAACGACAGGACCCCTGCCCGGAAATCGGGCAGGGGTCCCAAAAGTGGGCGTCAGTTGGACGAAGCGTCCAGGTGGTCCATCGGGTCCATGTGCTCGAGCGTCTCCAGCTTCACACCCGAGGCCGCGGCGTCCTCCAGCTCGTCGTGTGCGCTGACCACGTCGAACGGGACGATGGTCGCCACCACGTTGGGCAGCTTGCCGACCGCGCGGGCGACCTGGTCGGCCGTGCGGCGGTGCAGCAGCCGGCCCAGGACCGGCGAGTAGTTGCGCTCCGGGATCAGCAGCGTGATCTGGCTCTTCTCGCGCTTGGAGGTGCGCGCGATCAGCTCGACCAGGGAGCGGGTGATCCGCCGGTCCGGGCACTCGACGATCTCCAGCGGCAGGTCGCCGACCTCGGCGTTGGCCCACTGGACCTTCAGGCGCTCGGCCTCGCGGTCGTCGATCATGAAGTGGACCGCGCGTATCTCGGACGGCCGCAGCGAGCGGGCGTAGCGGATCGCCTTGAGCACGGCCAGGTCGACGCGGTCGACCAGGATGTACATCACCTGGCGGCGCACCACCGGGTTGGTGGTGTCGACCGGGGCGGTGGCCAGCGCCTCCGCCTCCTCGCGGTAGCGCTTGTTGACCTTGATCAGCGACCAGACGCCGATCGGGAAGATCACCACGACCACCCAGGCGCCCTCGGTGAACTTGGTGACCGCGAAGATCCCGACGACCAGGAACGAGGCGACCGCCGCCGCACCGTTGACGGCGATCTTGATCCCGCGCTTGGGCGTCCCCCTCCGGTCCCAGTGGTGCTTGACCATGCCCGCGCCGGCCATGGTGAAGCCGGTGAAGACGCCGATCGCGTAGAGGCTGACCAGGTGGGTGAGGTCGCCGTTGGTGGCGATCAGCAGCACCAGCGAGACGGCGGTCAGCACGATGATGCCGCTGGAGAACGCCAGCCGGTGGCCGCGTCGGGTCAGCTGGCGCGGCAGGAACGAGTCCTCGGCGACGAAGCTGGCCAGGAACGGGAAGCCGTTGAAGGAGGTGTTGGCACCGGTGTAGAGGACCAGCGCGGTGACCAGCTGGACGAAGACCAGCGCCGCGTAGCCGAACCAGCTGTTGCCGAAGGCCCAGCTGGCCTCCTGCGAGACGACGGTCGGCGTACCGCTGACGAACGGCGTGGCGTGGGTGACGTGCGCCAGCAGCGAGACGCCGAGGACGCCGGTGCCCAGCACGGCCGACATCACGACCATGGTCTTGCGGGCGTTGGCGCCCTGCGGGTTGCGGAAGGTGCTGACGCCGTTGGAGATGGCCTCCAGGCCGGTCAGCGAGGAACCGCCGTTGGCGAAGGCGCGCAGCATGACCAGCAGGCCCGCGCCGTAGAAGAATCCGCTGTGGCCGGTGCCCAGCGTGTACATCCCCGCCTGGTGGGTGTTGAGCTGGGTGTGGTCGCCGAGGATCACCCGGATCAGTCCGACGACGACCAGCAGGCCCATGCCCACCATGAACAGGTACGCCGGCAGCGCGAAGGCCCGACCGGCCTCGCGGATGCCGCGCAGGTTTCCGTAACAGAGCAGCAGCACCACGGCGACCGTCAGCCACAGCTTGTGGGCGGACAGGAAGGTGATGAAGCCCGCGTTCCCCCAGAGGAACTGGCCGAGCGAGACGATCGCGTCGGTACCGGCGGCCGCCTGGACGGCCACAGTGACGATGTAGTCGATCAGCAGCGCGACGGCCGCGATCTGCGCGACCCGCGGACCGAAGTTCTCACGCGCGACGACGTAGGAACCGCCGGCGCGGGTGTAGACGCTGACGACCTCGCGGTAGGAGAACGTCAGCAGCACCAGCAGACCCAGGATGACGAAGGTCAGCGGGATCAGCGCGGTGAAGGCGGCGATGCCGATCGCCGGGATCAGGATCACCAGCATCTGCTCGGAGCCGTAGGCCATGGAGGAGATGCAGTCCGAGGCCAGGACGCCGAGGGCGACCGAGTTCGAGAGCTTCTCGTGGGAGAGCTGCTCCGTGACCAGGGGCTTGCCGAGCAAACGTTTCTTCACTCGGTAGCCGAGGCTCTCCGGGAGTTCTACCTCGCCAGAGGGGCTGATGGTGCCGGCCATGATGGGTTCCGATCCGGGCGGGAGTTGACGTCACATGCATACTCCGGCCCGATAAGACAAATCGGACATCCCTTAACGGAAGCTGGGATCTTAGCGCGTCTCTAACAACCTCGTTATCTCTTCGATCGCAATTCGTGGGTTTCCACGTGGTCCGGGCCACATTCAAACCCAGGACCACGTGGAGAAACCGTCAAGATCGATTCAGTTCACCGTCCAGGTGTCGCCCCCGGCGAGAAGAGCGCCCAGGTCACCGGGGCCCTGCGTGGCGACGGCCTGGTCGAGCTGCTCGTTCAGCTGGCGGTCGTAGGCGGGCCGCTGGACGTCCCGCAGGATGCCGATCGGCGTCGGCAGACTGAGCCGGGAGAGCGCGAACGCCCGGGTGGGGTCGGGGTCGTGGGCGTCGTGGACGATCTCCGGACCGTCCTCGCCGTCGTCGCCGTCCTTGCCCGGCAGCCGGTACGGCTGACCCTGCTCCAGCCGCAGCAGCGCGGTGTCGCGGGTGCCCGGATCCTTGAGGATCTCGAACGCTCCGTCATTGAAGATGTTGCAGTTCTGGTAGATCTCGACCAGCGCGGTGCCCCGGTGCTGGGCGGCGGCGCGCAGCACCTCGGTGAGGTGCTTGCGGTCCGAGTCGATGGTCCGGGCGACGAAGGACGCCTCCGCTCCCAGCGCGAGCGAGAGCGGCCGGAACGGCTCGTCGAGGGAGCCCATGGGGGTGGACTTGGTGATCTTGCCTTGTTCGCTGGTGGGTGAGTACTGGCCCTTGGTCAGGCCGTAGATCCGGTTGTTGAACAGCAGGATCTTCAGGTTGACGTTGCGGCGCAGGGCGTGGATGAGGTGGTTGCCGCCGATGGACAGCGCGTCCCCGTCGCCGGTGATCACCCAGACCGACAGGTCCGGGCGCGAGGACGCCAGCCCGGTGGCGATCGCCGGGGCGCGGCCGTGGATGGAGTGCATCCCGTAGGTGTTGAGGTAGTAGGGGAAGCGGGAGGAGCAGCCGATCCCGGAGACGAAGACGATGTTCTCCCGCGCGATGCCCAGCTCCGGCAGGAAGCCCTGGACCGCGGCCAGGATCGCGTAGTCCCCGCAGCCCGGGCACCAGCGGACCTCCTGGTCGGACTTGAAGTCCTTCGCGGTCAGCCTCGACACATCCGTCAGGGTGAGCTCGGTCTGCTCAGTCATCGAGTGCCTCCTTGATCCGGGCGGCGAGCTGCTCGGCCTTGAACGGCATGCCACTGACCTGCGTGAACGAACGCGCATCGACCAAATATTTGGCCCGCAGCAACAGCGCCAGCTGCCCCAGGTTCATCTCCGGCACCAACACCCGCTCATAGCGACCCAACACCTCGCCCAGGTTCGCCGGGAACGGGTTCAGGTGCCGCAACTGCGCGTGGGCCACCTTGCCGCCCGCGGTCCGCACCCGGCGGACCCCGGCCGCGATCGGCCCGAACGTCGACCCCCAGCCCAACACCAGCAACTGCGCGTCCCCGCCCGGATCATCCACCACCAGATCCGGCACCGCGATGCCGTCGATCTTCGCCTGCCGGGTCCGGACCATCAGGTCGTGGTTCGCCGGATCGTAGGAGATGTTCCCCGTCCCGTCCTGCTTCTCGATCCCACCGATCCGGTGCTCCAACCCCGGCGTCCCCGGCACCGCCCACGGCCGCGCCAACGTCTCCGGATCCCGCAGATACGGCCAGAACGAACCGTCCTCCCGGTTCGGCCCCGACGCGAACTCCACCCGCAAGTCGGGCAACTCGTCCACCTCCGGAATCCGCCACGGCTCCGACCCGTTGGCCAGATACCCGTCCGAGAGCAGGAACACCGGCGTCCGATACGTCAACGCGATCCGCGCCGCCTCCAACGCCGCCGTGAAACACTCCCCCGGCGACGCAGGAGCCACGATCGGCACCGGCGCCTCCCCATTGCGGCCGAACATCGCCTGCAACAAGTCCGCCTGCTCCGTCTTCGTCGGCAACCCCGTCGACGGACCACCCCGCTGGATGTCCACCACGACGAGTGGAAGTTCAAGGGAGACGGCCAGCCCGATCGTCTCCGACTTCAGCGCCACCCCCGGACCCGACGTCGTCGTCACCCCCAACGCGCCGCCGAACGCCGCACCCAACGCCGCACCGATCCCAGCGATCTCATCCTCCGCCTGGAACGTCCGCACCCCAAAATTCTTGTGCTTCGACAACTCATGCAGAATGTCCGACGCCGGCGTGATCGGATACGAACCCAGGAACAACGACAACCCCGACCGCCGCGACGCCGCCACCAACCCATAGGCCAGCGCCAGGTTCCCCGAGATGTTCCGATACCGGCCCGCAGCAAACGCCTTCGACGCCGGAGCCACCTCATACGAGACCGCGAACGACTCCGTCGTCTCCCCGTAGTTCCACCCCGCCCGGAACGCCAACACATTCGCCTCGGCGATCTCCGGACGCTTCGCGAACTTCGCCCGCAGGAACCCCTCCGTCCCCTCCGTCGGACGGTGATACATCCACGACAACAACCCCAACGCGAACATGTTCTTCGCCCGCTCCGCGTCCTTACGCGCCAGCGGGGTCTCCTTCAGGGCCTCCACCGTCAGCGTGGTCAGCGGCACCGGATGCACCTGGTAGGCCGCGAGCGTCCCGTCGTCCAGCGGGTCGCTCTGCCAGCCGACCTTGGCCAGCGCGCGCTTGGTGAACTCGTCGGTGTTGACGATGATCTCCGCGCCGTGCGGCACGTCGGCCAGGTTGGCCTTGAGCGCGGCCGGGTTCATCGCCACCAGCACGTCCGGAGCGTCACCCGGCGTCAGGATGTCGTGATCCGCGAAATGCAACTGGAAACTGGACACGCCAGGCAGCGTCCCGGCAGGCGCCCGGATCTCCGCCGGGAAGTTCGGCAGCGTCGACAGGTCGTTCCCGAATCCCGCCGTCTCCGACGTGAACCGGTCACCGGTCAACTGCATACCGTCGCCCGAGTCCCCGGCGAACCGGATCACGACCCGGTCGAGCCGCTTGACCCGTTTCCCGGCGTCATGGGAATCGTCGAACGCAGAACCCGTCTCCTCGACCCTGCTGGTCACGACCTTGGGCCTCCCTCGTCACCGATAGTGGTGGTGGTGCTCCGCTGAAATCCTATGTCGCCGCACCCGCCGGGCGGGGGATCATGGCACTAGGATATCTGACACACCGTCAGGAATTTCTTCCCTCCGAGCCGCACCCTGCCGGGCCGCGCTCGACTCGCGCACGAGCGGCGGACTGGACGCGTCAGGGTCAGTTCAGCCTCAGGGACGGTTCAGGAGTTCAGGTAGCGCAGCACGGCCAGCACGCGGCGGTGGTCCTCGGGGCTCTGGGTCAGGCCGAGCTTCAGGAAGATGTTGCTGACGTGCTTCTCCACCGCGCCGTCGGAGACCACCAGCTGCCGGGCCACCGCCGTGTTGCTGCGGCCCTCCGCCATCAGCCCGAGGACCTCGCGCTCGCGCGGGGTGAGCGCCTCCAGCGTGTCGTGGCGGCGGCTGCGGCCGAGCAGCTGGGCCACCACCTCCGGGTCCAGCGCGGTGCCGCCCGCGGCGACCCGGCTGACCGCGTCGACGAACTCCCGCACCTCGGCGACCCGGTCCTTGAGCAGGTAGCCGACCCCACGCGTGGTGCTCGCGAGCAGCTCGGAGGCGTAGCGCTCCTCCACGTACTGGGAGAGCACCAGCGTGCCGACCTCCGGGTGGCGGGCCCGCAGTTCGATGCAGGCCCGGACGCCCTCGTCGGTGTGGGTCGGCGGCATCCGCACGTCCGCCACGACCACGTCGGGGACGCCGCCGCCCGATTCACCGCCCGACTCGGTGCTCGCGCCGGCCAGCTGGTCGACCAGCGCCAGCAGCGCCTCGCCGTCGCCGACCGCGCCGACGACCTCCATCCCCCGGTCGGTCAGCAACCGGGTCAGGCCGTCACGGAGCAGGACCGAGTCTTCAGCGATGACCACGCGCAGAGCGCCGGAGGTAGCAGGCATGGCTGCATCGTATGAAAACCCAAGCCCCTCCGGGGCCGTTGCGCGATGTACTCGCGCACAGCTTTACATCGTGCGCAGGGCCACCGCGTCGCACAGGCCTTCCAGCGCGGACTTGGCCGGGCAGGGCGGGAGCGGGCCGAGCAGCTCGCGGGCCTCCTCCGCCCAGCGCAGCGTGTCCTCGCGGGCCTGCGCCAGGGCCGGGTGGGCGCGCATCAGCTCCAGCGCCTCCGCGTGCAGCTCGTCGTCCTCGATCGGCCCGGCCGTCAGCTCGCGCAGCCGCAGGTCGCCCGGGACGGACGGGTCCGGCTCGGTGGCGCGCAGCAGCAGGACCGGCAGCGTGGGGACGCCCTCGCGCAGGTCGGTGCCGGGCGTCTTGCCGGACTCGCGGCTCTCGCTGGCCACGTCCAGGATGTCGTCGGCCAGCTGGAACGCGGTGCCGATGCGCTCGCCGTACTGGGTCAGTATGTCGACGACCCGCTCGTCCGCCCCGGCCAGCAGCGCGCCCAGGTGGCAGGAGACCGCGATCAGCGAGCTGGTCTTGCCGGAGAGCACGTCCAGGTAGTGGCGGACCGGGTCGTCGTCAGGGCCGGGACCGGCGGTCTCCAGGATCTGGCCGGTGACCAGCCGCTCGAACGCCTGGGCCTGGAGCCGGACCGCCTTGGGCCCGAGGTCGGCCAGGATCTGCGAGGCGCGGGAGAAGAGGAAGTCGCCGGTGAGGATGGCGACCGAGTTGTCCCAGCGGGCGTTGGCGCTGACCGCGCCGCGGCGCATCGACGCCTCGTCCATGACGTCGTCGTGGTACAGCGTCGCCAGGTGGGTCAGCTCGACCACGACGGCGGCCGGGACGATGCCGGGCGCGTTGGCGTCGCCGAACTGTGCGGCGAGCAGCGTCAGCAGCGGACGGAAGCGCTTGCCCCCGGCGTGCAGCAGATGCTGTGCGCCGACTGTGATGAACGGCACATCGCTCTTGGTGGCGTCGGCGAGGGCCTGTTCGACGGCCGCCATGCCCTCGCGGACATCGGCCTCCAGTGCCTGGTCCTGCACGCTCAGCCCGAAGGGCCCCACGACGGTCACCGGGAACACTCCTGTCGCTGGTCGGGTGGCTGGCGGAGAGAAGCCATCAAGGGCAGCGTATCCGGTCGGGAGTCGATCACTGCGCGCGCCCGGCCTACGAAGGTGCAGGCCGGGCGCGCGAAGTGATCAACGGATGCGTCACCGTACGAACAGGGACGCCTGGTTCGCAAGATGCAGGAAGTACTCAGGCAGCACGCCGAGGACCACGGTGACCACCGCACCCAGGGCGATCGCGGTCCCGGTCAGCGCGCTCGGCACGGCCACGGTCGGTCCGTCAGGACGCGGGTCCGAGAAGAACATCAGCACGATGACCCGGATGTAGAAGAACGCCGCCACCGCCGAGGACAGCACACCGACGATGACCAGCGGCGTGGCGCCGCTGCCCGCCGCGGCCTGGAACACCGCGAACTTCCCGGTGAAGCCGGACGTCAGCGGGATGCCCGCGAAGGCCAGCAGGAAGAGCGCGAAGACCGCCGCCAGCAGCGGCGAGCGCCGCCCGAGACCGGCCCAGCGCGACAGGTGCGTCGCCTCCCCGTCCGCGTCCCGGACCAGGGTGACCACCGCGAAGGCGCCCAGGGTGACGAAGGAGTAGGCGGCCAGGTAGAAGAGCACCGCCGACAGCCCCGCCCGGTCCGTCGCGATGACGCCGGTGAGGATGAACCCCGCGTGCGCGACGGACGAGTACGCCAGCAGGCGCTTGACGTCGGTCTGGGTCACCGCGATGACCGCACCGGCCACCATGGTGAGGATCGCCACGCCCCACATGACCGGCCGCCAGTCCCAGACCAGGCCGGGGAAGGCCACGTAGAGCAGCCGCAGCAGCGCGCCGAAGGCGGCCACCTTGGTCGCGGCGGCCATGAAGCCGGTGACAGGCGTCGGCGCGCCCTGGTAGACGTCCGGGGTCCACATGTGGAACGGGACCGCGCCGACCTTGAAGAGCAGGCCGACGCCCAGCATGGCCAGACCGATCAGCAGCAGCGCGTCGTTGCCGGTGCTCACCGCCAGCGCCGGGGTGACCGGCGCCCGGCCCTCGACCACCGCGGCGATCCCGCCCAGCTGGACCGTCCCCGCGTAGCCGTAGAGCAGCGCCAGGCCGAAGAGGAAGAACGCCGACGAGAACGCGCCGAGGAGGAAGTACTTGACCGCCGCCTCCTGCGACAGCAGCCGGCGACGGCGTGCCAGCGCGCAGAGCAGGTAGAGCGGGAGGGAGAAGACCTCCAGCGCCACGAACATGGTCAGCAGGTCCGAGGCGGCCGGGAAGAGCAGCATCCCGCCCACCGCGAACATGGTCAGCGGGTACACCTCGGTGGTGGCGAAGCCGGAGTTCGCCGCGCGCTTCTCCGGGTCGCTGCCGGGGACGGCCGCCGCCTGCGGGGCGAAGGAGTCGACCGGCGCTCCGGTCGACGACCTCGGCTCCAGCCGCCGCTCCGCGAATCCCAGCACGGCGACCACCGCGACCAGCGCGATCACGCCCTGGAGGAAGAGTGACGGACCGTCGACGGCGACCGCGCCCATGGCGGCCAGGTCCGCCTTGTTGGTGGCGTAGCCCTGCGCGGCCAGTGTCACGATCAGCCCGAAGGCGGTGGCCAGGCCGACCAGCGCGATGCCGACCTGCACCCGGTACCGGTGCCGACGCGGAACGAAGGCCTCCGCCAGCACGCCGACCAGCGCGGCCGCGAAGACGGCGAGCATCGGCGACAACTGCCAGTACTCGATGTGCGGCGCGGGGATGGGCGGCACGGTGGTGACCGCCGCCAGGGTGGTGAAATGCGCGCTCACTGGCCGCCTCCCGAGTTGGTGGAACCAGCCGTGTTGGTGATGGCGACGTTGACGTGCGGGGCCGGGTCGGTGCGGCCGACCTGGGAGAGCGTGGTGTTGACCGACGGGTTGACGATGTCGGCGATGGGCTTCGGGTAGATGCCCAGCACCAGCAGCATCGCGATCAGCGGTGCCACGACCACGAGTTCACGGGCCTTCAGGTCGGCCACCTTCTCGTTGCCGGGCTTGACCGGACCGGTCATGGTGCGCTGGTAGAGCACCAGCACGTAGAGCGCGGCCAGGACGATGCCCGCCGTGGCGACGATGCCCAGCGCCGGGTACCGCTCGAAGGTGCCGACCAGGACCAGGAACTCGCTGACGAACGGGCCGAGGCCGGGCAGCGACAGGATCGCCAGTCCGCCGACCAGGAACGTCCCCGCCAGCACCGGTGCGACCTTCTGCACCCCGCCGTAGTCGGAGATGAGCCGACTGCCGCGCCGCGACATCAGGAAGCCCGCCACCAGCAGCCACGCGGCCGTGGAGACACCGTGGTTGACCATGTAGAGGGTGGCTCCGGACTGGCCCTGACTGGTCAGCGCGAAGATGCCCAGGATGATGAAGCCGAAGTGCGAGATGGACGCGTAGGCGACCAGCCGCTTGATGTCCTTCTGACCCACCGCCAGCAGCGCGCCGTAGATGATGCTGATCACGGCCAGCACCAGGATCGTCGGCGCGAAGGTCTTGCTCGCCTGTGGGAAGAGCTGCAGGCAGAAGCGGAGCATCGCGAAGGTGCCGACCTTGTCGACCACGGCCGTGATCAGCACCGCCACGCCCGGCGTCGCCTCGCCCATGGCGTTGGGCAGCCAGGTGTGCAGCGGCCAGAGCGGCGCCTTGACCGCGAAGGCGAACATGAAGCCGAGGAACAGCGCGTTCTCCGCGACCGGCGAGAAGTGCAGCGTGCCGTTCTGCAGCGCGTCGGTGATGGCGACCAGGTCGAAGGTGTGGGTGATCGTGTAGAGCCCGACCACCGCCGCCAGCATCACCAGGCCGCCGAGCAGGTTGTAGAGCAGGAACTTGACGGCCGCGTAGCTGCGCTGCTTCGCGTCCTCCCCCGCCGTCCGGTCGCCGAAGCCGCCGATCAGGAAGTACATCGGGATCAGCATGGCTTCGAAGAAGACGTAGAAGAGGAAGACGTCGGTGGCCTCGAAGGAGAGCACCACCATCGCCTCGACCGCCAGGATCAGGGCGAAGAAGCCCTGGGTGCGGCGGTTGCGCTCGAAGGTGCCCGAGTCGTCGGTGATCGGGTCGGCCTCGTGCCAGGACGCCAGCATCACGAACGGCACCAGCACGGCCGTCAGCAGGACCAGCACCACCGCGATACCGTCGACGCCGAGGCTGTAGGAGATGCCGAACTGCGAGATCCAGCTGTGGTTCTCGGTCATCTGGAAGCGCGCCCCGCCCGGCACGAACCGGGCGGTGACGATCGACGCGATCGCCAGCGTGGCGACGGAGAAGACCAGCGGCACGACCTTGTTGCGGTCCCTGCTGCGGGAGTTCGTCGCCGCGGGCAGGGCAGCCGTGACGATCGCACCGACGGCCGGGAGAGCCGCCGTAACGGTCAACCAAGGGAATGAACTCATGCGACGGCCCTCATCAAAAGCGTCGTGGCGACCAGCACCAGCGCGCCGCCGAACATCGACAGGGCGTAGGAGCGGACATAACCGTTCTGGAGCTTGCGCACGCGGCCGGAGGTGCCGCCGACCAGCGCGGCGATGCCGTTGACCAGCCCGTCCAGGCCCTTGCCCTCCAGGTAGACCAGGAAGCGGGTCAGGTGCGAGCCGCCGCTGACCAGGACCACGTGGTTGAAGTCGTCCTGCAGCAGGTCGCGCCGGGCCGCCCGGGTGAGCGCCGAGCCCAGCGGCGGAACGGCCGGGACCGGCTTGCGCCCGTACATCATCCAGGCGACGGTGACGCCGAGGACCAGCACCACCATCGTCCCGATCGTCACCTCGGTGGTGCTCAGCGGCGAGTGGCCCTCCTGGTAACCCGTGACCGGCGAGAGCCAGTGGAGGAACGAGGAGTTCAGGTTGAAGAGGAAGCCGGCCAGAACCGAACCGACCGCCAGGACCGCCATCGGGATGCCCATCACCATCGGCGACTCGTGCGGGTGCGGCTCGTGGCCCTCAGCGTCCGGCTGCCAGCGCTTCTCGCCGAAGAAGGTCATCAGCATCACGCGGGTCATGTAGAACGCGGTCACGGCCGCGCCGATGAGCGCGCAGGTGCCAAGGATCCAGCCCTCGGTGCCGCCGTGGCCGTAGGCCGCCTCGATGATCTTGTCCTTGGAGAAGAAGCCGGACAGACCGGGGAAGCCGATGATGGCCAGGTAGCCGAGGCCGAAGGTGACGAAGGTCAGCGGCATGTATTTCCGCAGCCCGCCGTACTTCCGCATGTCCACCTCGTCGTTCATGCCGTGCATGACCGATCCGGCGCCGAGGAAGAGCCCGGCCTTGAAGAAGCCGTGGGTGACCAGGTGCATGATCGCGAAGACGTAGCCGATCGGCCCCAGCCCGGCGGCCAGCACCATGTAGCCGATCTGCGACATGGTGGAACCGGCGAGCGCCTTCTTGATGTCGTCCTTGGCACAACCGACGATGGCACCGAAGAGCAGCGTCACCGTGCCGACCACGACCGTCGCCAGCTGGGCCGTGGGCGCCAGGTTGAAGATGGCCGAGGAGCGGACGATCAGGTAGACGCCGGCGGTCACCATGGTCGCCGCGTGGATCAGGGCCGAGACCGGGGTCGGGCCCTCCATCGCGTCCCCGAGCCAGGACTGCAGCGGCACCTGAGCGGACTTGCCGCACGCGGCCAGCAGCAGCATCAGCCCGATGCCGGTGAGCGTCGCCTGGGTGGCCTGCGAGGCGTGCGCGAAGACAGGGGTGAAGGCGAAGGTGCCGAAGGTGGTGAACATCAGCATGACCGCGATGGACAGGCCGACGTCACCGACGCGGTTGACCAGGAACGCCTTCTTGGCGGCCGTCGCCGCGCTGGGCTTGTGCTGCCAGAAACCGATCAGCAGGTAGGACGCCAGGCCGACGCCCTCCCAACCGACGTAGAGCAGCAGGTAGTTGTCGGCCAGCACCAGCAGCAGCATGGCCGCGAGGAAGAGGTTGAGAAAGCCGAAGAACCGCCGGCGCTTCTCGTCGTGCGCCATGTACCCGATCGAGTACAGGTGGATCAGCGAGCCGACGCCCGTGATCAGCAGCACGAAGGTCATCGACAGCTGGTCCAGCTGGAACCCGACCTCGGCCTGGAAGCCGTTGACGGGAATCCAGGTGAACAGATGGTCCGTGACGGTACGCCCGGACACAGGACGGCCCAACATCTGGAAGAAGAGCGCCAGCCCGACGCCGAAGGAGGCGAAGGCGGCGACGGTACCGAGCAGGTGCCCGACTCCGTCGAGGCGGCGTCCGCCGAGGAGCAGCAGGGCAGCTCCCAGCAGCGGCACCGCGACCAGTACGGGGATGAGATTGTCCACGGTCAGTCAGCCTCCGCCGCTACAGCTTCATGAGGTTGGTGTCGTCGACCGAGGCCGAGTGACGGGTGCGGAAGACACTCACGATGATGGCGAGACCGACGACCACCTCGGCCGCCGCGACCACCATCGTGAAGAAGGCGATGATCTGCCCGTCCAGGTTGCCGTGCAGCCGGGAGAAGGTGACCAGGGCCAGGTTGCAGGCGTTGAGCATCAGCTCCACGCACATGAACAGCACGATCGCGTTGCGCCGCACCAGCACGCCGACGGCGCCAATGGTGAAGAGCAGGGCCGCGAGGTACAGGTAGTTGACGGGGTTCACTGCTGCTCCTCCTGCCCCTCTTCGTTCGCTTCCAGCTCGTCCTGGGCCCGGTCCAGCTGGGCCAGTTCGGTGCCGGAGCGCGACTTGGGCGTCTTCCGGCCCAGCCGGGCGGCGGTGCCGGTCTCCAGCTCGCCCATCCGGCGCAGCAGGTCCGTGCCGACGCGGCGCATCTGGCCGCGCTGACGCAGCGTCGGGTTGACGCTGATCTCGGCCGGGCTGCCGTCCGGCAGCAGGCCGGGCACGTCCACCGCGTTGTGCCGGGCGTAGACGCCGGGCGCGGGCAGCGGCGTGACCTGCTGGCCCAACCGGACCCGCTGCTCGGCCAGGTCACGCTGGCTCTGGCGGACCTCGGTGGCCTCGCGGTGCGTCAGCACCATCGCGCCGACCGCCGCCGTGATCAGCAGTGCGCCGGTGACCTCGAAGGCCCAGACGTACTGGGTGAAGATCAGCCGGGCCAGGCCCTGGACGTTGCCGCCCGAGGCCTGGTTGGCCGCGCCGACGCCGGTGAAGTTCCGCAGGTGCGCGTTGGCGATGCCCGCCATCAGCAGCACGCCGAAGCCGATCCCGCCGACCACCGCCGCGACCCGCTGGCCCCTGAGCGTCTCCTTGACCGAGTCGGCCGAGGTGACGCCGACCAGCATCACGACGAAGAGGAAGAGCATCATGATCGCGCCGGTGTAGACGACGATCTGGACGATGCCGAGGAAGACCGCGCCCTCGGCCATGTAACAGATCGCCAGCGCGATCATCGTCGCTGCCAGGCAGAGCGCGGAGTGCACCGCCTTGCGCATCAGCACCATGCCCAGCGCGCCGCCGACCGCGATCACCGCCAGCACCCAGAACTGGACGGCCTCTCCGGTGGAGGTCATGCCGTCACCTCGCTCTGTTCCTCAGCCTGGTCAGCCCGGTCGGCATGGTCGGCCTCGTCGGCCTCGTCGGCCTGGTCCGGCTGCTCGCCCTTGCTGACGGCGACCTGGCGCACCGTGCCCGGGGCCGCCTCGGTGACGTGGCCCTGGTAGTAGTCGCGCTCGTCCATGCCCGGGAAGATCGAGTGGGGCGAGTCGACCATGCCCTCGGTGAGTCCGGCGAGCAGCTCCTCCTTGGTGTAGATGAGCGACTCGCGGGAACTGTCGGCCAGTTCGTACTCGTTGGTCATGGTGAGCGCCCTGGTCGGGCAGGCCTCGATGCAGAGTCCGCAGAGGATGCAGCGGGCGTAGTTGATCTGGTAGACCCGCCCGTACCGCTCGCCCGGCGAGTAGCGCTCCTCGTCGGTGTTGTCCGCGCCCTCGACGTAGATGGCGTCCGCCGGGCAGGCCCACGCGCAGAGCTCGCAGCCGACGCACTTCTCCAGCCCGTCCGGGTGCCGGTTGAGCTGGTGCCGGCCGTGGAACCTGGGCGCGGTGGGCTTCTTGTACTCCGGATACTGCTCGGTCAGGCGCTTCTTGAACATGGCCTTGAAGGTCACGCCGAAGCCTGCGGCGGGTCCCAACATGTCAGGCACCGTCGTCTCCCTTCAGTGCGGGAACGGTCGGAACGGCTTGCTCACCGCTGCGCGAGGGCCGCCTGGGCACGGCCGGAAGCTGCTGGCCCGGCATCGGCGGGACCGGGAAGCCGCCCGCCATCGGGTCGAACGCCTCGGGTCCGCCGACTCCCACGCCGGACGCCGCGGGCTCCGCGCCCTTCTTCGGCCGCAGCATGTCGACCAGCAGCGAGAGCAGCAGCAGCGCGATCACCCCGCCGCCGACGTAGAGGACGATGTGGGAGAAGTTGTAGCCCTGGTCGCGCAGCGCCCGGACGGTGGCGACCATGACCAGCCACACGAGCGAGACCGGGATCAGCACCTTCCAGCCCAGCTTCATGAACTGGTCGTAGCGCAGCCGGGGCAGCGTGCCGCGCAGCCAGATGAAGACGAAGAGCAGCAGCTGGATCTTGACGATCAGCCAGAGCATCGGCCACCAACCGTGGTTGGCCCCCGCCCAGAAGGCGGTGATCGGCCACGGCGCGCGCCAGCCGCCCAGGAACATCACGCTGGCCACGGCCGAGACCGTCACCATGTTGATGTACTCGGCCAGCATGAACATCGCGAACTTCAGCGAGGAGTACTCGGTGTTGAAGCCGCCGACCAGCTCGCCCTCGGCCTCCGGGAGGTCGAACGGCGCGCGGTTGGTCTCACCGACCATCGACACCAGGTAGACCAGGAAGCTCACCGGCAGCAGGCAGGCGAACCAGGTCTTCGACTGCGCGTCCACGATCGCCGAGGTCGACATCGACCCGGAGTAGAGGAAGACGGCCGCGAAGCTCAGACCCATCGCGATCTCGTACGACACCATCTGCGCCGCCGAGCGGAGCCCGCCGAGCAGCGGGTAGGTCGAGCCGGAGGCCCAACCGGCCAGCACGATGCCGTAGATGCCGATCGAGGCGGTGGCCAGGATGAACAGGATACCGACGGGCAGGTCGGTCAGCTGCATCGTGGTCCGGGTGCCGAAGATGGAGATCTCGTGGTCGGCCGGGCCGAACGGGATCACCGCGAAGGCCATGAAGGCCGGCATCGCGGAGAGCACCGGGGCCAGGATGAAGACCGCCTTGTCGGCGGCGCTGACGACCAGGTCCTCCTTGAGCGCCAGCTTCACGCCGTCGGCCAGGCTCTGCAGCATGCCCCAGGGGCCGTGCCGGTTGGGGCCGATGCGCAGCTGCATCCAGGCGACGACCTTGCGCTCCCAGACGATGGCGATCAGCACCGTCAGCACCAGGAACGCGAAGCAGAACACCGCCTTCAGCAGCACCAGCCACCAGGGGTCCAGGCCGAAGAAGGAGAGGTCCTCGGCCGCGAGTTGCACCGAGTGAGGCATCATCGCTGCTCCTCCATGCCGTCCGTGTCCATGCCTTCCGTGCCTTCGTTGGCTTCGTTGACTTCGGTGCCGTCGTTGTTGGCCGACCCCAGCGCGACGATCCGTCCCGGGACGGCGCCGAGCGCCCGCGCCGCGGAGCGCGCAGTGCCGTTGTCCGCCTTGCCGGCGCCCGCGGTGGAGTTGAGCGGGATCCAGACCACCCGGTCCGGCAGCTCGGCCGTGATCGCCAGTGGCAGCGTGACGCTGCCCGCCGGGCCGGTGACGGTGAGCGGCGCGCCGTCGGCGACGCCGACCTCGGCCGCCGTGGCGGGCGAGAGCCGGGCCACCGCCGGGTGCCGGGTGCCGGCCAGGGCGGTGTCGCCCTGCTGCAGCACGCCGTTGTCGAGCAGCTGCCGCCAGCCGGCCAGCACCGCCTCGCCCGCGCTGGGACGCGGCAGCGGCCGGGCCAGCTCGACCGGGGCGTCGGCGCGCTCGCCGCGCCAGGGCCCGAGGGCGTCCAGCTCGCGCCGGGCGGCCGTCAGGTCCGGCAAGCCGAGGTGCTTGTCCATGGCGTCGGCCAGCATGTGCAGCACCCGGAGGTCGTCCTCCAGGTGACGTTGCGTCATCTGGTCGGGCTTGAGCGCCACTTCGAAGAAGCGGGCGCGGCCCTCCCAGTCCAGGAAGGTGCCCGCCTTCTCGGCGACCGCCGCCACCGGCAGCACCACGTCCGCCCGTTCGGTGACCGCGCTGGGCCGCAGCTCCAGGCTGACCACGAAGCCGACCCTCTCCAGCGCCGCCTCGGCGGCGGCCGGGTCGGGCAGGTCGTCCGTCTCGACGCCGCCGACCAGCAGCGCGTCGAGCTCGCCCCCGGCCGCGGCCGCGAGGATGCCGGTGGTGTCGCGTCCGTGGCGGGGCGGCAGTTCGGCCAGGCCCCAGGCGGCGGCGACCTCTCGGCGCGCCTCCGGGTCGGTGGCCGGACGGCCGCCGGGCAGCAGGCCGGGCAGGGCTCCCGCCTCGACCGCGCCGCGCTCACCCGCCCGACGCGGGATCCAGGCCAACTGGGCTCCGGCCAGCCGGGCCAGCCGCAGTGCGGCGCTGTATCCGCCCGCGCTGCCTGCCAGCCGCTCGCCGACCAGCACCACCGCACCCGGCTCGCGTAGCCTGCGCGCCGCCTCGCCCGCGTCGCCGTCCAGGGGCTCGCCCTCGGCGAGCGCCTCCAGCCACTCGGCCTCGGTGCCCGGCGCGGCCGGGAGCAGCGTCCCGTCCAGCTTGGTCAGCCCGCGCGAGGCGTGGGTCGCGATCGCGTAGACCTTCAGGCCCTGCTTCCGCGCTGCCTTGCGCAGCCGCAGGAAGACGATCGGCGACTCCTCCTCGGGCTCGAAGCCCACCAGCAGGACCGTTTTCGCGTTCTCCAGCGCCGCGTAGTCGACGGCGGCCTTCCCGCCTGTGGACCTGCCGTCCAGGTCCACGCCGTGCCCGGCGACGGCGGCGGCCAGGAACTCGGCCTCCTCCGCGCTGTGCACGCGTGCCCGGAAGTCGACGTCGTTGGTGCCGAGCGCGACCCGGGCGAACTTGGCGTAGGCGTACGCGTCCTCGACCGTCGCCCGGCCACCCACGAGTACACCCGCCCTCGACACACCCGCGCGCGCCGCTCCCGGACGCTTCTGGGCCAGCCCGCGTGCGGCGGCGGCCAGCGCCTCCGGCCAGGACGCGGGTTCCAGCTCGCCCGTCTCGGCGTTGCGCAGCAGCGGGGTCCGGATCCGGTCCGGCAGCTGCGCGTAGCGGAACGCGAAGCGGCCCTTGTCGCAGCTCCACTCCTCGTTCACCGCCGGGTCGTCCCCGGCCTGACGCCGCATCACCTTGCCGCGCCGGTGGTCGGTCCGCGTCGCGCAGCCGCTCGCGCAGTGCTCGCAGACGCTCGCCGAGGAGCTGAGGTCGAACGGCCGCGACCGGAACCGGTACGCCGCCGAGGTCAGCGCGCCGACCGGGCAGATCTGGATGGTGTTGCCGGAGAAGTACGACCGGAAGTCGTCCCCCGCCCCGATGCCGACCTGCTGGAGCGCTCCACGCTCCACCAGGTCGATGAACGGGTCACCGGCGATCTGCTCACTGAACCGGGTGCAGCGGGCGCAGAGCACGCAGCGCTCGCGGTCCAGCAGCACCTGGGTGCTGATCGGCATCGGCTTCTCGTAGGTCCGCTTGACGCCGTCGAACCGGCTGTCGCTCTGACCGTGCGAGAGCGCCTGGTTCTGCAGCGGGCACTCGCCGCCCTTGTCGCAGACCGGACAGTCAAGCGGGTGGTTGATCAGCAACAGCTCCATCACACCGCGCTGGGACTTCTCCGCGACGGGTGAGGTGAGTTGGGACTTCACCACCATCCCGTCGGTGCACTCGATGGTGCACGAGGCCACCGGCTTGCGCTGGCCCTCCACCTCGACGATGCACTGACGGCAGGCGCCGACCGGGGCCAGCAGCGGGTGGTCGCAGAAGCGCGGGATCTCGACGCCGATCATCTCGGCGGCGCGGATGACCAGGGTGCCCTTGGGCACCTTCACCTCGACGCCGTCGATGGTGACGGTCAGGAGGTCGGGCCGCGCCTCCGCGCCGCCCTTCGTACCGTCCTTTTCGGGGACCGTTGCGGTCACGCCAGCACTCCGTTCTCGCTCGGGTCAAGGTCGCCGTGCGCTGCTCGGTCTCCCGGTGGGTCGTCAGGGCTCTGCCTGCCGGAAGCCGAGGACCGCCGTCCCCGCGTCCCCGCCCAGACCGTCGAGGCCGCCGGGTCGAACGGGCAGCGGCGCTCGCGCAGGTGCTGCTCGTACTCGTCCCGGAAGTACTGCAGCGAGGAGAAGATCGGGCTGGCCGCGCCGTCGCCGAGCGCGCAGAAGGACTTGCCGTTGATGTTGTCGGCGATGTCCTGCAGCTTCTCCAGGTCGCCCGGCTCGCCCTCGCCCGCCTCGATCCGGCGCAGCAACTGGACCAGCCAGTAGGTGCCTTCACGGCAGGGCGTGCACTTGCCGCAGGACTCGTGGGCGTAGAACTCGGTCCACCGGGTCACCGCCCGGACCACGCAGGTCGTCTCGTCGAAGACCTGCAGCGCCTTGGTGCCCAGCATCGAACCCGCCGCGCCGACACCCTCGTAGTCGAGCGGCACGTCCAGGTGCTGGTCGGTGAACATCGGCGTCGACGACCCGCCCGGCGTCCAGAACTTGAGCCGGTGACCCTCGCGGACGCCGCCGCTGATCTCCAGCAGCTGCCGCAGCGTGACGCCGAGCGGCGCCTCGTACTGGCCGGGGTTGGTCACGTGTCCGGAGAGCGAGTAGAGCGTGAAGCCGGGCGACTTCTCGCTGCCCATCGAACGGAACCAGTCCTTGCCCTTGTGCAGGATCGCCGGGACCGACGCGATCGACTCCACGTTGTTGACCACCGTCGGGCAGGCGTAGAGACCGGCGACGGCCGGGAACGGCGGCCGGAGCCTCGGCTGGCCGCGACGGCCTTCGAGCGAGTCGAGCAGCGCCGTCTCCTCGCCGCAGATGTACGCGCCCGCGCCCGCGTGGACGGTGATGTCCAGGTCGAAGCCGCTGCCGAGCACGTTCTGCCCGAGGTAGCCCGCCTCGTACGCCTCGGCCACCGCCGCGTGCAGGCGGCGCAGCACCGGCACGGTCTCGCCGCGCAGGTAGATGAAGGCGTGGCTGCAGCGGATCGCCCAGCTGGCGATGATCATGCCCTCGATCAGCGAGTGCGGGTTGGCGAAGAGCAGCGGGATGTCCTTGCAGGTGCCCGGCTCGGACTCGTCCGCGTTGACCACCAGGTAGTGCGGCTTGCCGTCGCCCTGCGGGATGAACTGCCACTTCATGCCCGTCGGGAAGCCCGCGCCGCCGCGACCGCGCAGGCCCGCGTCCTTGACCAGGGCGATGACGGCGTCCGGGTCCATCCGCAGCGCCTCGTGCAGGCCCTTGTAGCCGTCGTGCGCGCGGTAGGTCGCAAGCGTCCAGGGCTTCTCGTCGTCCCAGGTCGCCGACAGGACCGGGGAGAGCAGCTTCTCCGGGTGCGTCGCGGTCATGCCTCGTCCCCTTCCGTGCCCGTGCCGTCCTGCTCTGCCCCGGCCTGCTGGGCGTCTTCGGCTGTGCGGGCGTCTTCGGCTTCGCGGACGTCCTCGGTCTCGCGGCTGTCCTCCTGACGCGGCGCCACGATGTGGGTACCGCCGGTGCCCGGGAGGGTCTCGCCGCGCGCGAGGCGCAGCCCGGCCAGGCTGGGCGCGCCGCCCGCGCCGGACTCGTCCACCGCGCCGGGCCGCTCGTCGGGGAACCCGGCCAGGATCCGCGCGGTCTCCCGGAAGCTGCACAGCCGCGCGCCGCGCGTCGGGGCGACGTCCGTGCCGGCCCGGAGCTGGTCGACCAACTCCCGTGCGCTTTCCGGGGTCTGGTTGTCGAAGAACTCCCAGTTGACCATCACCACCGGCGCGTAGTCGCAGGCCGCGTTGCACTCGATGTGCTCCAGCGAGATCTGCCCGTCCTCGGTGGTCTCGTTGTTGCCGATGCCCAGGTGGTCCTGCAGCTCGGCGAAGATCTGGTCGCCGCCCAGCACCGCGCAGAGCGTGTTGGTGCACACCCCGACGTGGTACTCACCCGCCGGACGCCGCCGGTACATGGTGTAGAAGGTGGCGACGGCCGTGACCTCGGCCGTGGTCAGGCCCAACTGCTCGGCGCAGTAACGGATCCCGGTCCGCGAGACGAACCCCTCCTCCGCCTGCACCAGGTGCAGCAGCGGCAGCAGCGCGGAGCGCGACTGCGGGTAGCGGGCGATGATCTCCGCCGCGTCCGGGTCCAGCCGCTCCCGCACCTCCGCCGGGTACGGCGCCGCCGGAAGCTCCGGCAGGCCCAGATCCGTGGTGCGCTGTTCTGCCTTCTCCCGCGGTTCGGTGGTACTCACCGGTCCACGCCTCCCATCACCGGGTCGATGCCGGCCACGGCGACGATCACGTCGGCGACCTGCCCGCCCTCGCACATCGCGGCCATCGTCTGCAGGTTGGTGAAGCTCGGGTCGCGGAAGTGCACCCGGTACGGGCGCGTGCCGCCGTCGGAGACGACGTGGACGCCGAGCTCGCCCTTGGGCGACTCGACCGCCGCGTAGGCCTGACCCGCCGGGACGTGGAAGCCCTCGGTCACCAGCTTGAAGTGGTGGATCAGCGCCTCCATGGACTCGCCCATGATGGTGCGGATGTGGTCGAGCGAGTTGCCCATCCCGTCCGGCCCGAGCGCCAGTTGCGCCGGCCAGGCGATCTTCTTGTCGGCGACCATGACCGGCCCGCCGATCCCGCCGCCCTTGCCCGAACCGTTGCCGCCGTGCCCCTTGAGCAGGTCCAGGCACTGGTCGACGATCCGCAGCGACTGCTCCATCTCGCGCAGCCGGATCAGGAACCGGCCGTAGGAGTCGGCGGTGTCGGTGGTCTCCACCTCGAACTCGTACTGCTCGTAGCCGCAGTACGGGTCCGTCTTGCGCAGGTCGTGCGGCAGGCCGGTGGCGCGCAGGATCGGCCCCGTGGCGCCGAGCGCCATGCAGCCGGCCAGGTCCAGGTAGCCGACGTCGACCAACCGGGCCTTGAAGACCGGGTTGTTGGTGGCCAGCTTGTCGTACTCGGGCATCCGCGAGCGGAGCAGCTTGACGCCCTCGCGGATCTGGTCGAGCGCACCGGGCGGCAGGTCCTGCGCCAGCCCGCCGGGGCGGACGTAGGCGTGGTTCATGCGCAGGCCGGTGACCAGCTCGAAGATGTCGAGGATGATCTCGCGGTCACGGAAGCCGTAGATCATCAGCGTGGTGGAGCCGATCTCCATCCCGCCCGTGGCCAGACAGACCAGGTGCGAGGCGATCCGGTTCAGCTCCATCATCAACACCCGGATGACGGAGGCCCGTTCGGGGATGTCGTCGGTGATCCCGAGCAGCTTCTCGACGGCCAGGCAGTAGGCGGTCTCGTTGAACAGCGGGGTCAGGTAGTCCATCCGCGTCACGAAGGTCGTGCCCTGGGTCCAGTTCCTGAACTCCATGTTCTTCTCGATGCCGGTGTGCAGGTAGCCGATGCCGCAGCGGGCCTCGCGCACCGTCTCGCCGTCGATCTCCAGGATCAGCCGCAGCACGCCGTGGGTGGACGGGTGCTGCGGACCCATGTTGACGATGATCCGCTCGTCGTCCGCCTTCGCGGCCGCGCTGACGATCTCGTCCCAGTCGCCGCCGGTGACGGTGTAGACGCGTCCCTCGGTGGTCTCGCGACCGGGCGCCTCCGCCTGCTGAGGAGCGTGCGGTTGAGTACTCATCAGGTGTACGACCTCCGCTGGTCGGGAGCCGGGATCTGCGCGCCCTTGTACTCGACGGGGATGCCGCCGAGCGGGTAGTCCTTGCGCTGCGGGTGGCCCAGCCAGTCGTCCGGCATCATGATCCGCATCAACGCCGGGTGGTCGTCGAAGACGATGCCGAAGAAGTCGTACGTCTCGCGCTCGTGCCAGTCGTTGGTCGGGTAGACGGCGACTGTCGACGGGATGTGCGGGTCCGCGTCCGGCGCGGACACCTCGACCCGGATCAGCCGCCCGTGGGTGATCGACCGCAGGTGGTAGACCGCGTGCAGTTCGCGTCCCGCGTCGCCCGGGTAGTGCACGCCGCTGACGCCGGTGCACAGTTCGAACCGCAGCGCCGGGTCGTCGCGCAGCGTCCGCATCGCCTGCACCAGGTGCTCGCGGCGGACGTGGAAGGTGATCTCGTCCCGGTCCACCACGGTCTTCTCGATCGCGGCCTCCGGGCTGATCCCCTGCTCCTCCAGCGCGCCCTCGAACTCGTCGGCCACCTCGTCGAACCAGACGCCCCCGTACGGTCGGCTGCTCGCCGCCGGCAGCACGATCGGCCGGACCAGCCGACCGTAGCCGGAGGTGTCACCGCTCCCGCTGCCTCCGAACATCCCGTGCCGGACGCCGATGACCTCCAGCTCGGTCTGCCCCTCGCGCGGCACCGGGACGTCGCCGGACTCGGCGCTCCGCTCGGGATTCTGCTCGGGATTCTGCTCGCTCATCGCAGCAGCCCCTTCATCTCGATGGTCGGGACCGCCTGCAGCGCCTGCTCCTCCGCCTCCTGCTGGGCGCGACGCTTGTTGACGCCGAGCTTCTCGTGGCGGATCTGGTCGTGGAGCTTGAGGATGGCGTCCATCAGCATCTCCGGCCGCGGCGGGCAGCCGGGCAGGTAGATGTCGACCGGGATGATGTGGTCGACGCCCTGGACGATCGCGTAGTTGTTGAACATCCCGCCGGACGAGGCGCAGACGCCCATGGAGATGACCCACTTCGGGTTGGCCATCTGGTCGTAGACCTGCCGCACCACCGGCGCCATCTTCTGGCTCACCCGACCGGCCACGATCATCAGGTCGGCCTGTCGCGGCGAGCCGCGGAAGACCTCCATCCCGAACCGGGCCAGGTCGTACCGGCCCGCGCCGGTGGTCATCATCTCGATGGCGCAGCAGGCGAGCCCGAAGGTCGCCGGGAAGAGGGAGCTCTTGCGCACCCACCCCGCGGCCTGCTCGACCGTCGTGAGCAGGAAGCCGCTGGGCAGCTTCTCCTCGATACCCATTCGTCAGTCCTCTCTCGACGCGTCAGTCAGTGCCACGCCAGTCAGTCCCAGGCCGCTCAGTCCCACGCCGCTCAGTCCCACTCCAAGCCGCCGCGACGCCAGACGTAGGCGTAGGCGACGAACACGGTGGCGATGAAGAGCACCATCTCGACGAGCCCGAAGATCCCCAGAGCGTCGAAGGTCACGGCCCACGGGTAGAGGAAGACGATCTCGATGTCGAAGACGATGAAGAGCATCGCCGTCAGGTAGTACTTGATCGGGAACCTGCCGCCCCCGGCGGGCTGCGGGGTCGGCTCGATGCCGCACTCGTAGGCATCGAGCTTGGCCCGGTTGTAGCGCTTGGGGCCGGTCAACGCGGCCATCGCCACCGACCCGATCGCGAACGCAGCCGCGATGGCGCCAAGTACCAGAATCGGCGCATAAGCGTTCATGCCGAACGACCTCTCCAGGCGTCAGTCCAAGCCGACGTCTCTGTCGTCTCCGTCTCCCGCGAGCCTCTCGGTCTCCCGTGAGCAGTTCCTATGACTGTCATCCCCATTTGTGAGGCAGTTCACAAGCCCCCAAGACGGCTGCATCCTATGCCTCTTCGCGTGTGATCTGCGACACGCGGTCACGGACCAAGATTGTGATCTACGCCACCTGACGGATGATCATGAGGTAACGGGCAAGCAAATTCAGCCACTTTACGTGTGCATTCATTCACAAGCAGTGGCACTGAAGCGCATTTGCGCAGCTCGGAGCGGTGTTGCCTATCACCCGCTCCTGATCCATGGCAAGTTTTGCTTTGCCGAGCTCCACGTGTTAGTGAACTTCCAGGCGTCATGCTGACGTTGGGTATTCAAGTGGCTACACAACGCAACAGCCCCACCAGGACAAGCCTGGTGGGGCTGTTGTTGAGTGGAGGTGGGTCAGGCCTTGGGGGCCACCTTCGCAAGGCCGTTGATCACGCGGTCCATGGCGTCGCCGCCCTGCGGGTCGGTCAGGTTGGCCAGCAGCTTCAGCACGAACTTCATCAGCACCGGGTGGGTCAGCCCGTGCTGCGCGGCCATCCGCATCACCAGCGGGTTACCGATCGCCTTCACGAACGCGCGACCGAGGGAGTAGTAACCGCCGTAGACGTCCTTGAGGATCCGCGGGTACGCCTCCAGCGCCCGCTCCCGGGCGAGGTCGGTGGTCCGGGCCAGCGCCTGGACGATGACGCCCGCCGCGATCTGGCCGGACTCCATCGCATAGGCGATGCCCTCGCCGTTGAAGGGGTTGACCATCCCGCCCGCGTCGCCGACGAGCAGGAAGCCCCGGCTGTAGTGCGGCTGCCGGTTGAACGCCATCGGCAGCGCCGCACCGCGGATCGGCTCGGTCATGTTCTCCGGCGTGTAGCCCCACTCCTCGGGCATGCCGGCGCACCAGACCTTGAGCAGCTCGCGGTAGTCGATGTCCTTGAACGCCTTGGTGGTGTTGAGCAGCCCGAGACCGACGTTGCTGGTCCCGTCGCCCATGCCGAAGATCCAGCCGTAGCCCGGCAGCAGCTTGTCCTGGCCGTCGCGGCGGTCCCAGAGCTCCAGCCAGGACTCCAGGTAGTCGTCGTCCGCACGCGGCGAGGTGAAGTAGGTCCGGTAGGCGACGCCCATCGGCCGGTCCTCACGCCGGTGCAGCCCGAGCGCGAGCGACAGCCGCGTCGAGTTGCCGTCCGCCGCGACCACCAGCGGCGCCCGGAACTCGACCTCGCGCTTCGCCGCGCCCTTCTCGTCGGAACCCGTGTCCTCCAACCGCGCCGTCACACCGACGACGCGGCCGGTGCGCTCGTCCAGTACCGGGCCGGTGACGTTGCAGCCCTCGTGCAGCTTGGCCCCGGCCTTCTCGGCCTGGCGGGCCAGCAGTTCGTCGAAGTCCGCGCGCTTGCGCACCAGCCCGTAGTCCGGGAACGCCGCCAGCTCGGGCCAGTCCAGCTCCAGCCGGACGCCGCCGCCGATGATGCGCAGGCCCTTGTTGTGCAGCCAGCCGTTCTCCTCGGAGACGTCGATCCCCATGTCGACCAACTGCTTGACCGCACGCGGGGTCAGGCCGTCGCCGCAGACCTTCTCGCGCGGGAAGCGGGACTTCTCCAGCAGCAGCACCTCCAGGCCCGACCGGGCCAGGTGGTACGCCGCCGCGGACCCCGCCGGTCCCGCCCCGACGACGATGACGTCGGCGTGGGCCTCGACGGCCGGCATCTGCTGCGAGCTGGTCGTCTCCTGGATGCTGGTCGTGCTCAACCTGGACTCCTGACTTCGGCTGGGGAGGCTGGGGATCGGCTTGAGTCTAATGAGCGGTGGGCTCGGCACCGGGCTCGGCACCAGGCTTCGCACCAACCTTGGCGCCAGGCTTCGCACCGGGCTTGATCCCCCGGTGCAGGGCGACGATTCCGCCGGTGAGGTTCCGCCAGGCCACCCGCTCCCACCCGGCCTGCTGCAACAGCACGGCCAACGCCGGCTGGTCGGGCCAGGCGCGGATCGAGTCGGCGAGGTAGACGTACGCGTCCGGGTTGCTGCTCACCGCGGTGGCCACCTGCGGCAGCGCACGCATCAGGTACTCGGTGTAGACCGTCCGGAACGGCGCGAACGTCGGGTGGCTGAACTCGCAGATCACCACCCGCCCACCGGGCTTGGTCACGCGCAGCATCTCGCGCAGCGCCGTGTCGGTGTCCTGCACGTTGCGCAACCCGAACGAGATGGTCACCGCGTCGAAGACGTCGTCGGCGAACGGCAGCCGGGTCGCGTCCCCTGCGGTCAGCGGGAGTTCGGGGTGCCGGCGCTTGCCCTCGCGCAGCATGCCGATCGAGAAGTCGCACGGCACCACGGTCGCGCCCGCCTCGGCGAACGGCACCGAGGAGGTCGCGGTCCCGGCGGCCAGGTCGAGCACCCGCTGCCCCGGGCGCGCGTCCACGGCGCGGGCGACGGCACGGCGCCACAGGCGCGTCTGGCCCAGCGACAGCACGTCGTTGGTGAGGTCGTACTTCGCCGCGACGTCGTCGAACATCGACGCGACCTCGTGCGGCTGCTTGTCCAGGGAGGCTCGGGTCACGCGGTCATTCTCCTCTTGCTCACAGGTACTGCCGCAGAGCGGGGTCTTCGGGCGCGCCGGTCGGCACGCGTTCAGGTCAGCGCCCGTTCAGTTCTGCACGCCTTCAGGTCAGCACGTGTTCAGGTCGGCACGCGTTCAGGTCGGCACGTGTTCAGGCCCGCCGGTGGACGAGGCGTCCGCCGAGGACGGTGGCCAGGCAGCTGCCGTCCTCGGCGAAGACGGCGAAGTCGGCGCGGGCGCCGGGCGCGAGCCGGGCGGGCGACCCGACCGGCAGCCCGACCCGGGCGGCGGCCGGGGCCAACGCCGGGTCCTCGTCCAGCGATCGGCCCGCCACCGCCGTCACCCCACGCAACAGCAGCGTGTGCACCCGCTCACGCGGGCTGGGCGCGTCCGGCAGCGGCCCGTCCCAGGCCTCCCCCGCACGCACCTCGCCCGGCCATTCGCGCACACGCGCACCGGGGTACGCGGCGCGCAGCGCGTCGACGTCAGCCAGGGCGACAACGCGCTCGCGCTCGACCGCCACGGCGCTGCCGTCCGCCCCCGTATGAATCGTGAACACAGGTCAGCTCACAGACGACGTCAGTTGCTGTTCAGCAGCTTCAGCTCGGGGTGCGCCGTGCCGCCCTCGATCGCCGTCGAGGCGATGTGCGAGAAGACGTGGTCGTCCACCGGGTCGTTGGCCGGGTCGTCGTGGACGACCAGGTGCTCGTAGGTGGTCGCCCGCTGCGCCGGGACGCGGCCCGCCGAGCGGATGAGCTGGATCAGCTCCGTCCGGTTGGAGCGGTGCTTGGCGCCCGCCGAGGAGACGACGTTCTCCTCCAGCATCACGGAGCCGAGGTCGTCGGCGCCGTAGTGCAGCGAGAGCTGGCCCATCTCCTTGCCGACTGTCAGCCAGGAACCCTGGATGTGCGCGACGTTGTCCAGGTAGAGCCTGGCCACCGCGATCAGCCGCAGGTACTCGAAGAGCGTCGCCTGAGTGCGGCCCTTCAGGTGGTTGTTCTCCGGCTGGTAGGTGTACGGGATGAACGCGCGGAAGCCGCCGGTGCGGTCCTGCACCTCGCGGATCATCCGCAGGTGCTCGATCCGCTCGGCGTTCGTCTCGCCGGTGCCCATCAGCATGGTGGAGGTGGACTCGACGCCCAGGGTGTGGGCCAGCTCCATGATCTCCAGCCAGCGCTCGCCGGACTCCTTGAGCGGCGCGATCGCCTTGCGCGGACGCTCCGGCAGCAACTCGGCGCCCGCACCGGCGAAGGAGTCGAGACCGGCGGCGTGGATCCGCTTGATCGCCTCCTCGGCGGAGACACCGGAGATCCGCGCCATGTGATCGACCTCGGACGCGCCGAGGGAGTGGATCACCAGCTGCGGGAAGTCCTTCTTGATGGCGGCGAAGGCGCGCTCGTAGTACTCGACGCCGTAGTCCGGGTGGTGGCCGCCCTGGAACATGATCTGGGTGCCGCCGAGCTCGACCGTCTCCGCGCAGCGGCGCAGGATCTCGTCGAGGTCGCGGGACCAGCCCTTCTCGGTGTCCTTGGGCGCGGCGTAGAAGGCGCAGAACTTGCACGCCGTCACACAGACGTTGGTGTAGTTGATGTTGCGCTCGATGATGTACGTCGCGATGTGCTCGGTCCCGGCGTACCGCCGCCGACGTGCGGCGTCCGCCGCCGCGCCGAGCGCGTGCAACGGCGCGTGGCGGTAGAGCTCCAGCGCCTCCTCGGCGCTGATGCGCCCGCCGACCGCGGCGCGGTCGAGGACTTCCTGGAGGGTGGCGCTGGTGTCTGCTGCGGGCGTGGTCACCCCGCCAGCCTACGCCAGCGCCTTTTCGGATCCGGTGGGGCACACCCGGTCGGACGCGCACCCCCGTCGGACAGCCGGCCGGCCTCAGGTCAGCAGCCGTCAGCCCTCAGATCACGGAGCGAACAGCTCCACGTGCTCCGTGCCGAGGCCGACCCGGGAGGCGAACTCGCGCATACCCGTCAGCTGGCGCTCGCCGAAGCTGAAGTCCAGCGCGCCGGTGTAGTAGCGCCGCAGCGTCGCCGCGTCGAACGCCTCCCAACGGGCGGTCTGCTCGCAGACCTTGTCGATCTCCTCCATGGAGAGGTCCCGCGACTCCAGGAACATCCGGTGCACCTCACCCACCACCTCGGGGTTCTTGGCGAGGTAGTCGCGCCGGGCCGCGAAGACGGCGAAGACGAACGGGAGCCCCGTCCACTCCTTCCACATCGCGCCGAGGTCGTGGACCTGGAGGCCGAGCCGGGGCGCGTCGTGCAGCGACGCCCGCAGCGCGGCGTCACCGATCAGCACCGCCGCGTCTGCCTCCTGCATCATCGAACTGAGGTCCGGCGGGCAGGTGTAGTACTCGGGCTGGACGCCGAACCGCTCGGCCAACAGCAGCTGCGCGAGCCGCACCGACGTCCTGCTGGTCGAGCCCAGGGCGACCCGGCGGCCGTCCAGCTCCTCCAGCGGCAGCTCGGTGACGATCAGGCACGACATGACGGGCCCGTCGCTGCCGACGGCGATGTCCGGCAGCACCGTCAACTGGTCGGCGTGACGCAGGTACTCGACGCAGGAGATCGGCCCGATGTCGAGCTGCCCGGCGACGAGCGCATCGTTGAGGTTGTCCGGATTGTCCTTGGTCAGGTCCAGATCGAGAAGGCTGCCCGTACGGGCGAGCCCCCAGTAGAGCGGCAGGCAGTTCAGGAACTGGATGTGTCCCACCCGCGGCCGCTGTGCGTGAGTCTTGTCCCCCGGTGCGGTGTCCTGCTGTTCGGTGTCCACCCGAAGAACAGTAGACCCGCGGCGTGGATCACCCTGGTCGGGGCCGGGCCTGCGTGCTAGGGTTTCTTCAGTTGCAGTTTGATTTCCCATGCAGTACTGAAGCCTGCGGAGCACATGTGACCGCGGGCTTCTGTGGTTTTCAGGGCTTTTGCAAAGAAGTAGCTGAAGGCACGAAGGCACTCGGGGCAATCAGCGCAGCGGACCGGATGCCACGAGGTGTGGCGTCCTTTACGTCCCTCGCAAGGAGAACGGTATGGCGACCGGAACCGTCAAGTGGTTCAACGCCGAGAAGGGCTTCGGCTTCATCGCCCAGGACGGCGGCGGCCCCGATGTCTTCGTCCACTACTCCGCCATTAACTCGAGCGGCTTCCGCTCGCTGGAGGAGAACCAGCCCGTCGAGTTCGACGTCACCCAGGGCCCGAAGGGCCCGCAGGCGGAGAACGTCACGCCGGTCTGATCAGCCCGGACTGACTGACTTCCCGAGAGTCATTCACGCCTAAGCAGTACCCAAGAGGGCCTGCCCCGCATTGCGCGGGGCGAGGCCCTCTGCCTTTTGCGGCTCCTCGGGGCCGAGGTCCTGCCGACTGCTGACTCAGCCGCCGATCCAGCCCCGGACTCAGCCGCCGATCCAGTCCCCCCGAGTCAGCCGCCGACTCGGCCGACCATTTCCGGAACAGGCGCGGTCGCAAATTCGCCGTTCTCGGTCGCGTCCAGGCAGCCCCAGTCGACAGGGTCAGCGTCCGTCGGACAGCGCCAGCAGCAGGGCCACCCACGGTTCGCCCGCTGGACAGCTGTAGGTTATACGTATAACTTCAATCACCATGGGCTATCTCTCCGTGCTCCGCGCCCCGCTCGTCACCCGCCTGCTCGCCGGTACCCTCACCGGACGCCTGCCCGCGGGCATGACCGTCGTGGCCATCGCGCTGGCCCTGCGCGCCGCCGGAGCCGGGTACGCCCAGATCGGGCTGACCACCGCCTGCTACGCGATCGCCGCGGCCATCGGCGGTCCGGTCCTCGGCCGCGCCGTCGACCGGCTCGGCCAGCCACGGGTGCTGCTCTCCTCGGCCGTGGTCGCCGCCTGCGGCTATGTCCTGCTCGCGCTGGCCCCCGGCTCGGCAGCGCTGGCCATGGCCGGAGCCGCGCTGGCCGGTCTCGCCATGCCGCCGCTGGAGCCCTGCCTGCGCGCGCTGTGGCCCGACATCGTCGACGAGGACCAGTTGGAGACCGCCTACGCGCTGGACTCCGCCTCGCAGCAACTCCTCTACGTCGCCGGTCCGCTGCTGGTCGCGGGCATCGCCGCGTTCGGCCCCGCACGCGCCGCGCTCTGGCTCGCGGCCGGCCTGGGCCTGGCCGGGACGCTGATCGTGGCCACCTCCGGCCCCGCCCGCGCCTGGCGTCCGGCTGAGCGTGCGGCGCATTCCTCGGCCGACGGCACACCCGGGGGCGAGGGTTCACGCCACCACTGGCTCGGACCGCTGCGGTCCCGCGGCCTGGTGCTGCTCCTGCTCGCCTTCGCCGGGACGGGCTGGTCCGTCGGCGGACAGAACATCCTCTTCGTCGCCTACGCCCAGGAGCACCACGGCCTGCCGGGCGGCACCGGACTGCTGCTCGCCCTGGCCGCCTTCGCCGGTCTGCTCGGTGCGCTCGCCTACGGCGCGGTCCGTTGGAAGTGGCCCACCTCCACCCGGACCTGGGCGCTGGCCGCGGGCATGGCCGTCTGCTACCTCCCGCTGCTCACCGTTCCGGGCCCGCTGGGCATGAGCCTGGCCGCCGCCCTCTCCGGCCTCGGTCTGGCTCCGCTGCTGGCCGCCGCCTTCGTCCTGATAGCCGAGCTCGCCCCGGCAGGGACCACGACGGAGGCGTTCGCCTGGCTGGTCACGGTCTTCGCCACCGGCAACGCACTCGGCTCCGCCGCTTCGGGAACGGTCGTGGGCGGCTCGCTGCGCGCGGCGGCACTGGTCGCCTGCGCCGGAATCACTGCGGGAGCGGTACTGCTGCTCCTCTGCCGCCGGTGGCTGCGTCCGGCGGGTCCCGCCGCGATGGTGGAACCGGTCGGCGACGGCTACCCGACCGAGCTGTCGGCCGTGAGCGTCCACTCCTGAAGCGTCTCGTACCGGACCGGACCGGCACCCAGGTAACTACGGATCAGGTGGATCGACCCGGCCGTCCACTGCGTGCCCTCGTACTCCTCCAGCTCACGCGCGAACGGACGCAGATCCGCGCGCGCCGAGCCGCTGCGGGCCAGGGTCAGATGCCCGCGGAACGGGCGGTCGTCCACCGCGATCCCACTGCGCCGGGCCGCGTCGCCGACCTCCTCGGCCACACGGTGCAGCACCTTGGTCTCGCCGCCCACTCCGGCCCACAACGCCCGGTCCCCGAACCGGCCCCCGCCGGTGATCCGCAGGGTGTGCGCCGGGTGCTCGTGCGCCACGTGCGCGAGGCGCGGCTCCAGCGCCGCGAGCTGCTCGGTGTCCACGTGCCCGAGAAACGCGAGCGTCAGATGCCACGTCTCCAGGGCCGTCCACCGCAACCCCGCTCCCTGCGGCAGCCGACGCAGCGGACGCACGGCAGCGTCCAGCTCCTGCAGCACCGAATCGGGCGGCACGACGGCCAGGAAGAGTCTCATTCCCGCAGTCTCGCCGAACCCCGCCCCATGCGAAACACCCGTCCACGCCAGCGCCCACCAGCCGGACGGGAGACACCCGCGCGGAACTGGTCGTCAGTGGTAGAACGAAGCGCATGACCAGTGGGATGAACGTCTCGTCAGCAGAATCCATGGCTACGTCCGAACCGTCGCTGCGGATCCGATTGGCCGGTCCCGAGGACGCCACGGGCGTGCTCGCGATGATGGACGGCATCATGGACTGGCTGCTCTCCCTGGGCCGTACCGCTCAGTGGGGAACCACGTACTGGTCCGCCGTCCCGGCGCGGGTGAACCTGATCACCGACCGCATCGCCCGCCGCGAGCTGCGCGTCGCGGAGACCGAGGGCGGCGAGATCGCCGGAATCCTCTCGGTCTCGGAGACCCCCGGCGCCTACATCCGCCCGGCCGAGGAGCCCGAGCTCTTCATCAACCTGCTGGCCACCTCGCGTGAGTTCAAGGGCCAGAACGTCGGCGGTCTGCTCATCGCCACCGCGAAGGAGGAGGCGCGCCGACGCGGTCACGGGCTGATGCGCGTGGACTGCTTCGCGGGCGACGACGGCCGGTTGAAGCGCTGGTACGCCAGCCAGGGCTTCAAGGAGGTCGAGCCGTTCACGGTCCAGAGGGAGACCGGCCCGGACTGGCCGGGGATGCTCTTCGCGATGCACGTGGCATAGACGTGCGGGCGTGCCGATGGGCCGCTTCCCGGGGTGGGTGGCGGCTGGTCGGCGGGCTCGTTGTCTAGTTGCGGTGGGGGTAGCGGGTGTTGGGTGGGGGTGGGGTGTCCGGCGGTGGGACGGCGTGGGGTCGGCCGTTCCTCATTTCGAGTTCCCAGCCGGTCTGGTGGAGATCGGTGTGGTGCTCGTTGCAGAGCAGGGCGAGGTTGCCCAAGCTGGTTTCGCCGCCGTCGGCCCAGTGGGTCACGTGGTGGGCTTCGCACCAGGTGGATGGTCGGTCGCAGCCGGGCCACACGCAGTGCCGGTCCCGGGCGACGACCGCATCCCGCAGATGGGCGGGGACGGTGCGGGTCGCGCGGCCGATGGAGACCGGCTTGTCCTGCCCGCGCGTGAGGATGACGCGGAGCTGGCAGTCACACGCCTCCTTGCGGGCCTGCCAGGCGGGGAGCTGGTAACCACGCGTCGTGGTCGCCGCCGCCTTCGGCCGGAGAAGCCCGGAGAGCTCATCGCCGTCGTCGGTGGCGAGGGCGGGGTGGGTGGGGCAGGACTCCCGCAGGGCGTCGAGGTCGGCGATCAGGGTCAGGTGCGGACGCTGCCCACCCGTCGTCGGCAGCCTGTCCGAACCCAACGCCAGATCCGCGACACTCTCCATCGCGTCGCCCATACGCTCGGAGTGGGTTCGGGTCTCACCCTCGACCGGGGTACCCATCGCCGCCTCCAAGGCGACCCGCAGCTTCTCCCCCGCCACCGGCGACAGTTCACCGGACAGGACCCAGAACGGCCGATCCGAGGTACCCGTCGCGGACAGCTTGACCCAGGACTGGAACACCGCCGGAACCACCGCCGCGTCCACATCCTGCTCGGGGACGAGGTGGGCGTGGATCTGCTTCGCCGCCTGACGGACGTGGGCAAGGTGGAGCTTCGGGGTCTGCTGCACCATCAACACCTCCGCCTGATGGCGGGCTGAGGTGTCCTCGATCGGGGCGAGCTCCTTCGCGAGGATCTCGACCTGGTCCGTCGACAGCGTGCCTTCGGCTTGGGCCTGACGGATCGTCGGAAGCTTGTCCAAGTCCCGCGCCAGGTTCACGAGCCGGTTCGCGTGACCCTGGCCCATCTGCGCATGCGTGCGCAGGAACCCCTTGGTCGAACGACACCGCACCGCAGTAGCGCCGCCCACGCGGTCGAACACCGCCAGACGACGCAACTTCTGCGCATCCAGCATCTCCGACAACCGCTCAAGCGCCAGGAACTGCTCCGCGAGGAAATCCACACCCGCGTCCAACAGCGCGCCATCACCCTCGTCGTCCAGGGCGGTCAACAACTGACGCGCGCACCCGGGAAGAGTCCGAAGGGGATCGGTGAACCGCGCCTGACGCGAAGACAACGGCGTGCCCGCGACGAACCGGGAGCCAGCCGCGTCCTGCGGCAAACCCAGCCAGTCATCACCAGCAGGCGAGGGAGAAGGAACAGAAGGGGGAATTGAAGGGAGCCGGGAATCCGAACCAGACGACGAACCCTGGGACTCCGGGGAACCACCCCACCCATGGACGCCATCACCGTCATCACACCCGCCCCCGAACATCGAGGCGTCCATAGAACAATTATGGCACCGCGCCACTCCGGGACCAAGCTGAAGCCATCACTCACACGAGTGAAAAACCCCAGCTCAGACCCGGTTTGTGACCTCTACCGCGGCACGAGCGCGACGACCCGACCCTCGTGTCCGAACCCGTGGAGCAGGTCCAGCCGAAGCCGGAGGTTGCCCACGCGGGCGAGCACCAGCCCGATCACGCCGGCTGCCGCCGCCGAGACCAACCCGCAGGCCAGCAGCCCGATTCGGGGGCCGTACTGCTGGGTCAGCCAGCCGACGGCCGGTGCGCCCAGCGGCGTGCCGCCCGCGAACACCATCATGAACAGACTCATCACGCGGCCGCGCATCTCAGGGGCGGTGCGCAGCTGGACCATGGCGTTCGCAGCGGTGTTGAAGGTCAGGCCGAGCAGGCCGACGACCGTCAGCAGGACAGCGAACGTCCAGTAGTCCGGGGCGAATCCGGCCAGTGCCTCCAGCAGGCCGAACCCGAGGGCCGCACCCACCAGCAGGCGCAGGCGCGGACGGGAGCGGCGCGCCGCCAGCAGGGCGCCGACCAACGAGCCCACCGCCAGAGCGGTGTTGAGGAGACCGTACAGGCCGGGACCGACATGGAAGACCGAGTAGGCGAAACCGGACAGCACGGTCGGAAAGTTGAAGCCGAAGGTACCGATGAAGCCCACCAGCACGATCGGCCAGATCAGGTCGGGACGCTCCGCCACAAAGTGCAGGCCCTCCCTCAACTGGCCCTTCTCTCGAGGGAGTCGCGGCGTGCGGACCAGCTCGCTGCTGCGCATCGCCATCAGGCCGAGGATGACCGCGCCGAACGACGCGGCGTTGACGGCGAACGCGTAGCCCGGACCGACCGCGGCCATCAGCGCACCCGCGATGGCGGGGCCGATCAGCCGGGCCGTCTGGAAGTTGGCCGAGTTGAGGCTGACCGCGTTGGCGAGGTCGCGCTTGCCGACCATCTCGACCACGAAGGTCTGCCGGGCCGGGTTGTCCACAACCGTCACCAGGCCCAACAGGAAGGCGAAGACGTAGATCTGCTCGGCGCGGACGACTCCGGCGAGGGTCAGTACGGCGAGGGCGGCGGCCAGGAAGCCCATCGCACCCTGGGTGAACATCAGCAGCTGCCGCTTCGGGAAGCGGTCCGAGATCACACCGCCGAAGAGGCCGAAGAGCAGCACGGGAAGGAACTGCATGGCCGTGGTGATGCCGACCGCGAAGGTGCTGCCGGTGAGGCTGAGCACCAGCCAGTCCTGCGCGACGCGCTGGATCCAGGTCCCCGAGTTGGAGACGACCTGACCAGCGAAAAAGTAGCGGTAGTTGCGGTTGCTCAGGGCGGAGAACATCCCGCCGCGCTTCCCCTGTGCGCCGCCGGCAGCACTCCTGCTGGCGGCGTTGGCTGGGTCGCCGGCGCTGTCGGCTCCGTCGCCGACCTCGTCGGTGGTGCTGCTGATGGTGCAGGTCGTGCTGTTGCTGCCGTTACTGCTGGTACTGCCGTTACTGCTGGTACTGCCGTTGCTGCTGGTACTACTGGCGCCGTCCGTGCTGGCAGTGCTGGTTGCGGCGCGGGTGCTGCGGGTGTTGTCGTTCGTCTTGGCTTGGGTGTTCTCAGTCTCTCCGTGCGACGAAATCAAAGCGTGCGTCCCCTGTGCGATTGTCCTTCTCTTCTCTCCTCCGATGCCTCAGAGCTGCGCGAGACGTTCGAGGACGGGCGCGGCTGCGCGCAGCACCGCCCACTCCTCCTCGGTCAGGCCGGACGCGAGATCGGCGAGCCAGGCGTCACGCTTGGCCCGACTCTGGTCGAGAATGCTCTCGGCCTGCTCGGTACTGCTCACGACGACCTGTCGGCGGTCCTGGGGATGCGGTTCCCGCCGCACCAGGCCCTTCTCCTCCAGCATCGCGATGATCCGCGTCATCGACGGCGGTTGCACATGCTCGCGCTTGGCGAGCTCCCCCGGGGTGGCACTCCCGCACCGCGCGAGCGTGGCGAGGACCTGCATCTCGGTGGGCGTGAGGGACTCCTCCACCCGTTGATTGCGCAACCGTCGGGCAAGCCGCATCACAGCGGAGCGCAGCGTTGCCACTGCGACCGCATCGGCTCCAGCGTCGTCGGCACCACTGGCACCGTTCGACTCCCGCAACTCAGGCATATTGATTACCTTAGCTCATTACCTTTGCTAACGAAACGCGATTGCGCCCGCTGTGACCGAGGCAACTCCGCCCGGCGTACCCACCGACGCGAACACGGCCTGGAGTCAGAACATAGCTAGGAATGAGCCTTCGGAAGCTGGGGGGTCGCTTGTCCCGTCTAGCCCGCCTACCGCCTGCCCGCCTACCCCACCTACCCCGCCTGTCCCGCCGCGAGCGCGTCGGGGCGGTCGGTGTCGCCGTGCCAGGTGGGCCAGCCCAGCAGGCGGGGGCGTTCGGTGACCCAGGCCCGGGTGTCCGCGCCGATCTCGGCGTCGATGAGGTTCTCCAGCAGGGCCCGGTAGCGGTCGACGAGGTCCCGGTGCGCCGGGTCCAGCGCCAGGTTGTGCAGCTCCGCCGGGTCCTGCTGCCGGTCGTAGAGGACGACGTCGTTGTCGGCCAGGAGCGCTTCGGTGTCGGACGGGCGGTTGGGGCGCAGCGGGGAGAAGTAGCGGCCGAAGGTGTAGCGCCGGTCGGTGTAGCCGCGCAGGAAGCCGCGCTTGTCCCAGTCCGGGCGCAGGTCTCCGGAGGCGATGCGCTTGGGAGCCTCCGGGTCGGCGAACTCGAACCAGAAGGAGGCGTCCAGCGTGGTGATCGACTCCACGGCGGTCAGCACCCCGTCGCGCACCGACTGCCCGTGCAGGGTCGGCAGCAGCGAACTGCCCTTGAGCGCCGGATGGCGGCCGGAGACCGCGGCCGCGTCGAGACCGGCGGCTTCAAGGAGCGTCGGGGCCAGGTCGACGGCGGACGCGAGGGCTTCCGTGCGGACCCCGCCGGGCACGTCCGGGTGGGTCAGGATGAACGGGACGTGGAAGTTCTCGTCGTAGACCAGGTTGCCCTTCTGGCGCAGGCCGTGGGAGCCGGCCATCTCGCCGTGGTCGGAGGTGAAGACGACGACGGTGCGCTCCGCCTGGCCCGATGCCTCCAGCGCGTCCAGGACGAACTCGATGCTGCGGTCCACGTCGCGGATGGCGTTGAGGTAGAAGTTCAGGCCGTCTCGCCAGTGCCGCTCGTCGGCGACGGGGCCGAAGACGGTGTCGAGCATCCGGGCGTACTCCGCGACGGCCGGGGCCGCACCGGAGAGGTCGTCGTTCAGGCTGTCCGGCAGGTCGAAGTCCCAACGGCGCTGGTAGACGGGGATATTGGCCGCCGCGCGCGCCACCACCGCGTGGGCGAGCCCGAACGGGAGCTGGACCTGCGGCCGTCCGCCGTAGTCGAAGCTCATGATGTCGTGCGGATTGACGAAGTTGACGGCCATGAACCAGGGCTGGTCCTGGCTGACGACGGGCGCGCGGTTGCGCAGCCAGCGGACCGCCTGGCCGGCGATGACCGGGTCCAGCTTGAGTCCGGCCCAGGCGCCGCCGTCGATGTCGCCCCAGTCGTTGAACTCGCTGAACCCGTAGGGCTCCAGCGCGTCCGTCGTGGGTCCGGGGTTCTCGGGCGTGACGTAGGCGTTGGAGAGGTGCCATTTGCCCTGGTAGGTGCAGTAGTAGCCGGCCGAGCGCAGCATCGTGCCGAGGGTGCCCAACTCGGGGTTGAGCGAGCGGATGTACGGCATGTTGTCGTTGTCGTAGATCTCGGTGACGGGCAGGTGCTGCCCGGTGTAGATGACGGAGCGGGCGGAGCTGCACATGGCCGAGGCGGTGTAGTAGTTGTCGAAGGTGGTGCCTCGGGCGGCGATCCGCTCCCTGGCGGGGAGGGAGTAGCCCTCCGGCCGTGGCAGGGAGACGCGCTCCTCGTCGGTGACGATCAGGAGGATGTTGGGGCGGCTGGTCATGATCTGCCCTTCGGGGTCGGCTTCCGTTTCTGGGGCGTCGGGCGATGCGAGTCAGCGGCCGTGATCAGATCAACCGTCTTCGTCGAGTTCTTCTTCGTCTCGTCTTCGTCTACGTCTTCGTGGCCAGCAAAGCCGCCCCGCGACGGGTCGGCGACAGGTGCTGATCCGCGCGGGTGGGGCATTCGTCCGTCCGTAGGACGCTCCGTGCGCGCCCCATGTCACCTGTGTCACCCGTTCGGGCGTGCGGGGTACCGCCTCGCGTGCGCCAATGGAGGGAGAGCAAGTCGGCGACGTCTGCGCGCCCGGAGAACAGGCGGTGGTGAGCAGGCGGTTGTGAGGAGACGGCCATGAACTATCCGCTGCTGAATGTTTTCTTCACCACCATGTGGGTCTTCTTGTGGATCATGTGGTTCTTCCTGCTCTTCCGGGTCTTCACCGACCTGTTCCGGGACGACTCGGTCAGCGGCTGGGGGAAGGCCGGCTGGTCGGTGTTCGTCCTGGTCCTGCCGTTCGTGGGCGTGCTCGTCTACCTGATCGCGCGCGGCAAGAGCATGGGCAAGCGCGAGGTCAAGGCGTCCGAGGACGCCGAGGCGAACTTCCGCGCCTACGTCCAGGAAGCCGCCGCCGGAACCACGCCGGCAGGCACGAGCCCGGCGGACGAGCTGAGCAAGCTCGCGGAGCTTCGTCAGCACGGCGACATCACCGAGGAGGAGTACCGGCGGGCGAAGGACCACGTCCTGGCGGCCTGACCTGCGGCTCGGACCCGCTGTCCGCCTGCGGCTCGGACCCGCTGCACTCCCAACCGGCCGGGAGGACGTGTCGGTACGGGCGCGGCGTCGTCGGCTGCCGCAGAGTTGGCGGACAGGATTGTTCCCGCAGTGCGCGTGGGGATCGGTGTAGTGACCGGCATAAGCAGCCAGCCGTACAGAAGCAGTCGCCTGCGCCGTCGGGCGGGGTTCGGTGAGTGACACCGCCTGGACCGGAGTCGCGGTCGCGGGGATCGCCGCCGCCTACGCGCTCACGTCGCGACGGCTGGCGTCCACGCCGGTGTCCGCCGCGATGGTGTTCGTCGGCTTCGGAATCCTGCTCGGCCCGGTCGGCCTGGACCTGGTGAGTCTGCGCCAGGACAGCGCGGAGCTGCGCACGCTGGTCGAAGGTGCTCTGACGCTGGTGCTCTTCACCGACGCCACCACCGTGCGCCCGGCGGAGCTGCGCAGCGAGGGCTCGTTGGCGGGCCGGCTGCTGTCGATCGGGCTGGTCCTCACCATCGGAGCGGGATGGCTGCTGGCCTGGCCGCTCCTTCCGGGGCTGACCGTCTGGGAGTTCGCGCTGGTCGCCGCGATCCTCGCCCCGACCGACGCGGCCCTGGGCAAGAGCGCCATATCCGATCCCCGTGTGCCGAGCCTGGTGCGGCAGACGCTGAACGTGGAGAGCGGACTGAACGACGGGCTGGTACTGCCGTTCTTCGTGCTCTTTCTGGCCGCCACCCCCGGCACCTCGTACGCGCACGAGGGCATGGCGAGGACCATTACGAGCACTCTGCTGCTCAGTCCCGTCGTCGGTCTGGTGATCGGTGGTGTCGGCGGGCGACTCCTGACGCTGTCGCACGAGCACGGCTGGGTCACCGCCGAATGGCGCCAGATCTACGTGCTCGCGGTGGCCTTCGGCGCGTACACGGTGGCCGTGGTCACCCAAGGGAGCGGCTTCATCGCGGCCTGGGTGGCGGGCTTCGCCTTCGCACGGTCCCTGCGCAGCCCCGTCCCCGTCCCCGGCACCGGGAAAGCCGGAGCAGAAGCCGGGCCCCTGCAAGTGTCCCGGACGACCGAGACGGCCGAGGACCTGGCCGGCCTGCTGGCCGTCCTGAGCCTGATGTTCTTCGGCGCCGTACTGCTCGGTCCGGCCCTGCAGCACCTCAGCTGGCGGATCGTCGGCTACTCCGTGCTCAGCCTCACCGTGGTCAGGATGGTTCCGGTCGCGCTCGCCCTGACCGGCAGCGGACTCAGGCCGCCGACGGTGGCGTACGTGGGCTGGTTCGGCCCGCGGGGCCTCGCGTCGGTCGCGTTCGGGCTGCTCGTCGCGGAGGAGCCGGTCCACGGGGTGGAGCTGATCAGCCAGGTTGTGGCGATCACTGTCGGGTTGAGCGTGCTGCTTCACGGGGCTTCCGCGGCGACGCTCGCGGGCCGCTACGGGCGGTGGTACGAGCGGGCGAAGGCGGCCGCCACGGCGACGCGCGGCCTGCGCGAGAGCGCCGTCACGCCGGTCACCGCGCGCAGCCGCAGAGTCGGCCCGATCCGGCAACCCGAGAACTGAACCGAGCCGATCGACGAGCGAGGAGTGGGCGGTGCCCGAGCAGACACCCCGGCCGGACGAGGGCGAGTCCGCGACGCCTCCTCCCGCCGGGCGGCGCTGGTGGGAGGAGGGCGAAGAGCCCGACTACCGGGCGACGCTGGCGAACGAGCGCACGTTCCTGTCCTGGTCCCGCACCTCGCTGGCGCTGCTCGCCGGGGCTCTCGCGGTGCTGCGGCTGAGCGGGGTGACCCCCTCAGGCGCTCCGGCTGGCGCTGACGAGCTATCTGATCCTGCTGTCCGTCGCCGCCATGGTGGTCGGCTACCTGCTCTGGCGCGCGCGGCAGATCCACATGCGCCGCCACGAGCCGCTGGGCCACACCCATGCCCAGACAGCCGGCCTGGCCTGCCTCCTCGGCCTGGCCGGGCTGGTGGTCGTCGCCGTGGTCACCGCCCACTGACGGGCGGCCGGACGCTCAGATCACTTACGCCGCGGAATGGCATGACGTGAGCTTTGGGCTCCGCTGCCGAAACAGCGACCACAGAGGCGATGAGACCCGTAGCGATGAAACGCGTAGGCTTCCCGGCTCGCCGCGAGTTTCATGACACTGTCCGGGGGCGTGGCAGCCCGGACTCACCCCAGGCCACCTGCTTCCGGTGCGCCGACCGGCTTGGGGTGGGCCGACGTCAACTGCGCCACAGCGATCGGCATCAGCGACTCGATCGCATCGACTTCCGAACGGCTCATGGCGATGGAGTGGAGTTCGACCAGCGTGCTACCGACCCGCACCACGGTCGCATCCGCGTACTGGACGACTCCTGGAAAGTTGCTGTACGCGACATCGGCCCGAACCACAAGACTTTCGTCGCCGAGGCGCGGTCCTGAGCCGTTGGCAAAGCTGCAGGTGCTGATCGCCACGCCGCTCTTCACCGAGACCGTCCTGCACGTGCTGACCAGGGTCCGGATCGCCTGCATCGCCCGAACTGCTCCACCGCCGGAGAAGGCGTACAGCGTCTCCCCTCCAGGGATGACGCCGCCCTCGGGACTACGTCCACCTTGAAAGTCCGCACCCACCGAGGAAACCGCCGACGCCGTGGCCTCGGCCACGATGTCTTCCCCGTACATGACGTCGCACCCCTGCGGCAGACCAGAGGGATCCGCGGGGCCGGTCTGCGTCATGGACGGATCCGGGTGCGAGGTCCAGCCGTCAGGCAGCGCCCCGGGAAGGAGACGCGCCCCGAGTTGCGTGACCGGCATGGGCGGTGACTCGGCTGACGAGTCCGAAGTCGGCTTGGCCGGGCCACCGCAGGAGACGACAAGACCCCCCGCCGCCAGCGTGACCAGCAGCCTGGCAGCCATGCAGGTCCGCACCAGACATCCTCAGTTCCATCAGTTCGATCAAGTCGGTGCAACCTAGCAGCACGCACAGACCTCAGCCAGCGATCATTCGGCCGCTGAACAGGGACGATCTAGTGACTGCGGCGGTGAACCGGCATCCCTGATTCTCCTGATGGATATTCAGGCAGAGGGATCCGAACGAGCCGAACCGCAGCGGCCCGCAGGTCGGCTTCCCAGGCACCGAACGCCTCGGGTGCCGCAACAGACTCGGGTGCCGCAACAGAGATGTAGTCCACGTGGTACTCCTCTCCGACGGCCTGGAGGAAGTCCCGCTCAGCTGGAGTTCGCGCCGTCTTCAGCCCCTGCCAGACCTGGCCTGCGACCTCTGCGGGTGTCACGGAACCGCCAACAGCACATCGCAGTTGGGCTCGGACCAGCCCCGAACACCGCCATCCACGGCGGGTACAACGGAAACCTGTGGTGGACCTCCACCAACTGCGGTCCGTGGTCACTGGGCGGCATCTACCTGGGCACCTCGTTCCAATAGGAACGCCCCAAGGCGGACGCGGGCGACGCGTGCTCAGCAAGTCCGCTGCCCGACATCGGCAAAGCCAAGGGCCCGTCCGCCAGGTTCAACACTGACGGACGGGCCCTTGTCGTGCTCAAGCGCAGGTCACTGCCCGATCCCCAGCGCCGGCATCAGGTAGTAGAACGTGAACACCGCAGCGACCACGTACAGCGCGGCCGGCACCTCGCGCCAGCGCCCCGTGGCGATGCGCAGGATGCAGAAGACGACGAATCCGATCCCAATACCGTTAGTGATCGAGTACGTGAACGGCATGATCACCATCGTCAGGAACGACGGGATGGCGATGGTGAAGTCGGACCAGTTGATCTGGCCGATGCCGCTGGACATGATCAGGAAGCCGACGACCAGCAGTGCCGGGGTGGCGGCCTGGGTCGGGACCATGGTGGCCAGCGGGGTGAGGAAGAGGGCCGCGACGAAGAAGAGGCCGGTGACGACACTGGCCAGGCCCGTGCGGGCGCCCTCGCCGACGCCCGTCGTGGACTCGGCGAAGCAGGTGCCCGCGGAGCTGGAGGTGGCGCCGCCGGTCAGGGTGGCGATGCCGTCGATCATCAGCACCTTGTTCATGCCCGGCAGGTTGCCCTGCTTGTCGAGGAGGTGGGCCTCCTCGGCCACGCCCAGGACCGTGCCCATGGCGTCGAAGAAGCAGGACAGCAGCACGGTGAAGACGAAGAGGACCCCGGTCAGCACGCCGACCTGACTGAAGCCGCCGAAGAGGCTGACCTTGCCGATCAGGCCGAAGTCGGGCGTCGCCACCAGGTTGTGCGGGAGGGCCGGGACGGTCAGGCCCCAGCTGTCGGCGGGGACGTGCGCCGTCTTGTCGATGATCATGGCCAGCACCGTGGCGACCACGATGGAGATCAGGATCGCGCCCGGGACCTTGCGGACGATCAGGATCAGCGTCAGCAGCGTGCCCACGACGAAGACGAAGGTCGGCCAGCCGTTCAGGTGGCCGTTGCCGCCGAGCTGGAGCGGGACCGTGGTGTGGGCGGCGTCGGGGATGCGGGTGACGAAGCCGCCGTCGACCATGCCGATCAGGGCGATGAAGAGGCCGATGCCGATGGCGATGGCCTTGCGCAGGCTGAGCGGGACCGCGGCCATGACGCGTTCGCGCAGGCCGGTGGCGACCAGGAGCATGATCGCGATGCCGGCCAGCACCACCATGCCCATGGCGTCGGGCCAGGTCATCTTGGGCGCGAGCTGGAGCGCGACGACGCTGTTGACGCCCAGGCCCGCGGCGAGCGCGATCGGGACGTTGGCGAAGACGCCCATCAGCAGCGTGGTGAACCCGCCGGTGACCACCGTGGCGGTGACCAGCTGGCCGCTGCTGAGGTGGTGGCCGAACTTGTCCGTCGCGGAGGACAGGATGATCGGGTTGAGCACGATGATGTACGCCATCGCGAAGAACGTGGCGGCACCGCCGCGGATCTCCCGGGCGAAGTTCGACCCCCGCTCGGAGATCTTGAACCAGGCGTCCAGCGCGTTGCGCGGTGGCTGAGATCCCGGGTCAGCGGGCGCGGTCGTGGCAGAGGCCGACGAGGTCATGGAGCAGGTTCCTAGCGCATTCAGTCTGCGCGGCCCGGTCAGCGCCTCGCCTCGGCGGGCGAGGTCACACGGGCACGGCGGACCGCTCTGTCGTTCGATCTCGTCCAGTATCAAATAAACAAAATGTTTTGGCCATCTGCGCGCGTAGATTGGAGGAAAACACAAAGCGGTACGCTCAGGACTGTGAAGATGCCCGGGCTCGTGAAGAAGACCGCAAAGCTGCCCGCCGCGCCGCCGATGGAGGCCAACGACGTCGCCATCGTCACCGGCGGGACGGTGCTGTGGCTGCTCGGCTTCCTCGTGCTGATCCCGTTCCACAGCTCGCTTTCGGCGCACGGCAAGGGCAACTGGCCGTGGATCTGCCTGGCCGGATTCGCGCTCGGGCTGCTAGGGATCTGGTACTGCCGCAGGCGGCGCGACGCGATCCGTCGCGACGCCGCCGCGCGGCGCGCCCAGCAGGCGACGGAGGAACCCCCCGCCTAGGGTCGGCGCTATGACCAGCACGCTTCCCACCCGCACCGGACTCAGCACGGCCGAGGTCGCGGAGCGTGTCGCCAGAGGCGAGGTCAACGACGTACCGCTGCGCTCCAGCCGGTCGACCGGCGAGATCGTCCGATCCAACGTCTTCACCCGGTTCAACGCGATCATCGGGACGCTGTTCGTCGTCATCATGATCGTCGGGCCGATCCAGGACGGGCTCTTCGGCTTCATCATCGTCGCCAACACCGGCATCGGGATTGTCCAGGAGCTGCGGGCCAAGCAGACCCTGGACAACCTGGCGGTAATCGGCGAGGCCAAGCCGCGGGTCCGCCGCGACGGGGCCACCCGGGAGCTGAGCAACGCCGAGATCGTGCTGGGCGACCTGGTCGAGCTGGGGTCCGGCGACAAGATCACGGTGGACGGCGAGGTGGCCGAGGCCGAGGGGCTGGAGGTCGACGAGTCGCTGCTGACCGGTGAGGCGGACCCGGTGCTCAAGCATCCGGGCGACCCGGTGCTCTCCGGCAGCTTCGTGGTGGCCGGGGGCGGCGCGTTCACCACCACCAAGGTCGGACGGGCGGCCTACGCCGCGCAGCTGGCCGAGGAGGCGAGCCGGTTCACGCTGGTCGAGTCGGAGCTGCGCAGCGGCATCAACACCATCCTGCGGTACGTCACCTACCTGCTGATCCCGACCGCGATCGGGCTCGCGCTCAGCCAGCTCTACGTCAACGGCAGCGACTGGCGCGAGGCGATCCGGCGGATGGTGGCCGGGATCGTGCCGATGGTGCCCGAGGGGCTGGTGCTGCTGACCTCGGTCGCCTTCGCGATCGGCGTGGTGCGGCTCGGGCGCAGGCAGTGCCTGGTGCAGGAGCTGCCTGCGATCGAGGGGCTGGCCCGGGTGGACACCGTCTGTCTGGACAAGACCGGCACCCTCACCGAGGGCGGCATGGACGTGGAGCGGCTGACGCCCTTGGACGGCGCGCGGCCCGAGACGGCGGAGCGGGCGCTCGGCGCGCTCGGCACGGCCGACGCGCGGCCCAACGCCAGCATGCAGGCGATCATGGACGTCTACGCGGCGCCGGACGGCTGGGCGGTGCGGGAGGCGGCGGCGTTCTCCTCGGCGCGCAAGTGGTCGGGGGCCGAGCTGGCCGAGCCGGACGGGCAGGTCGCCACCTGGCTGCTGGGCGCGCCGGACGTGCTGCTGCCCGCCGGGCATCCGGCGCTGGCCGAGGCGGACGAGCTCGGCGCGCAGGGACTGCGGGTGCTGCTGCTGGGTCGCACCCCCACCTCACTGGACGACCCGGATCCGGCGCGCGGCCTGATGCCGCAGGCGCTGGTGGTGCTGCGGCAGCGGGTCCGGCCCGACGCGGCGGAGACGCTGCGCTACTTCGAGCGGCAGAACGTCTCCGCCAAGGTGATCTCCGGCGACAACGCGCTGTCGGTCGGCGCGGTGGCCGGATCCCTCGGGCTGCCGGGCGCGGACGACCCGATGGACGCCCGGCGGTTGCCGGAGGAGAAGACCCCGGCCCTCGCCGACGCCGTCGAGCGCCACTCCGTCTTCGGCCGGGTCACGCCGCAGCAGAAGCGGGACATGGTCGGCGCGTTGCAGTCGCGCGGGCACCATGTCGCGATGACCGGCGACGGCGTCAACGACGTGCTGGCGCTGAAGGACGCGGACATCGGCGTGGCGATGGGCTCGGGCAGCGAGGCGACCCGGGCGGTGGCCCAGATCGTGCTGCTGGACAACCGGTTCTCCACGCTGCCGCTGGTGGTGGCCGAGGGACGCCGGGTGATCGGCAACATCGAGCGGGTCGCCAACCTTTTCCTGGTCAAGACGGTGTACGCGATGCTGCTGGCGCTGGCCACGATCATCTGCCAGGTGCCGTACCCGTTCCTGCCGCGACACTCGACCGTGCTGAGCGCGCTGACGATCGGCACGCCGGCCTTCTTCCTTGCGCTGGCGCCCAACAACGAGCGGGCGCGGCCGGGGTTCGTCAAGCGGGTGCTGCGCTTCGCCGTCCCGGCGGGGATCATCGCGGGCGCGGCGGCGTTCACCTCCTACATGCTGGCGCGGTCCGACCCCGCCACCGGCCAGGTGGCCGACACCAGTACGGCGACGCTGACGCTGTTCATCGTGGCGCTGTGGGTGCTGGCGATCATCGCGCGGCCGTACGCGCTGTGGAAGGTCGTGCTGGTGGCGGCGATGGCGCTCGGCTTCGTGCTGGTGATGACGGTGCCGTGGGCGCAGAACTTCTTCCAGCTGCAACTGGTCGGTGTGCGGGACCCGTTGACGGGCGCGCTGATCGGCGTGGGGGCGGGCGTGCTGCTGGAGATCGTCTGGCGGTTCGTCAGGAACGCGCTGCCGCAGCCGTAGCGGGTGACCGGTCGGGGCGATTGGTCCAGACCTCTGGTCGGTCCGCGCCGGGGCCGGTAGCGTTCGGCAGATGAGCACGGGTGCGCCCCACACAGGTGTGTCAGGCACGGATGCGTCAGTCACGGATGCCTCCGCCACCGGTACGGCCCCGATCGGCGTGCCCGCACAGCGCAGACACCGCCGGATGGTGCCGAAACGGTCCACCTGGCCGTACCTGCTGCTCGGGCTGGTCTTCCTCGTCGGCTACTCGGTCATCGAGATCAGCCGGTACGCGCACTTCGAGTCGATGTCCTGGGACCTCGCGATCTTCGAGGAGGAAGTGAAGCAGTACGCGCACTTCCAGGCGCCGATCGTGCACATCAAGGGCGCGCACGCGAACATCCTGGGCGACCACTTCAGCCCGATCATGGCGGTGTTGGCGCCGCTGTGGTGGATCTGGCCGTCCGGGGTGATGCTGCTGCTGGCGCAGTCGGCGCTGTTCGCGAGCTCGGTGACGATCGTGGCGGCGACGGCGGGGCGGTTCGTCTCCCGGACCAAGGCGCTCTGCCTGGGCCTCGCGTACGGGCTGTCCTGGGGGATGCAGCGGGCCGTCGACTTCGACTTCCACGAGATCGCGTTCGCGGTGCCGATCCTGGCGGTCGTGCTGCGCAACATGCTGCTGAAGCGGTGGCACCGGGCGGCGTTCTGGGCGCTGCCGCTGACGCTGGTCAAGGAGGACCTCGGCTTCACCGTCGTGGCGATCGGCATCGTGCTGTTCCTGCTGCGGCAGCGGGCGCTCGGCGCGCTGCTGGCGGTCTTCGGCGCGGGGATGGCGCTGCTGACGGTCTACGCGGTGATCCCGCACTTCAGCGCGACCGGCAGCTACGGCTACGACGACAAGCTGCCGAGCGGGTCGTGGACGGGCTGGGTCACCGGCTTCCTCAGCCCGGCCGACGTCAAGCTGACGACGCTGGCGTTCCTGCTCGGGGTGACCGGGTTCCTGGCGCTGCGGTCGCCGTTGGCGCTGATCGCGGTGCCGACGCTCGGCTGGCGGTTCGTCTCGGTCAACCCCGACTACTGGGGGCAGAGCTGGCACTACAACGCGGTGCTGATGCCGATCCTGTTCCTGGCGCTGGTCGACGCGATCCGGCGGATCGAGGCGCGGGGCGACAAGCGGGGCGTCGCGTCGCCGGAGTGGCTGAGCGGGTATGCGGCGCGCGGGGTGGTCCCTGCGGTGACGGCGGTCTCGATCGCGTTCTGCGCGACGATGACGCTGCCCGCCAAGCAGGTCTTCATGCCGTCGACGTACAGCTCGACCGACCACACCGACCTCATCGGCCGGGCGCTGGCCGAGGTGCCGAACGGGGCGACGGTCGAGTGCAACATCACGCCGATGGGGCATCTGGCGGCGCGCACGGACGTCTACTGGCTGGGCGGGAGCCAGCCGAGCCCGCCGCAGTACATCGTGCTGGACCTCTCCTACGGGTGGGCGCCGTCGCCGCCGTCGGACCTGCCCGGGTACGCGGCGCAGCTGCACCCGGGCGCGACCTACCGGATCCTCTTCGACCAGCAGCAGTTCGCGGTGCTGCAGCTGGTCACCTGACCGTGGACGGCCTGGCAGTGGGCGCCCTGAACCGGCGTCCGATGCCGGACTAGCCCTCGAAGTCCCGTGCGGCGGAGAGCTCGTAGGCCCGGTCCGGGTCGCCGAGCAGGGCCAGCACCTCGAAGCGGCGCACCCACTGGCCTGCCGACCAGGCCAGGCCCGCGGCCAGGCCCTCGGGGGTGGCGGCGTGGAGGGTGCCGAACGGGACGACCGGCGCGAACTCGTCCGACCCCTCCTCCGACTCCCGCTCCTCCTCGGGGAGTTCGGGGGCCTCGCTGCCCGCGTCCCAGCGCCACGCGACGGCGGCCTCCTCGCCCTCGGTGCCGACGACCAGCAGCTCCTCGTGCTCCTCGTAGACGGCGGGACAGCCGGGGAGCAGCTCGCGGATCTCGGCGGGGACGCGGCGGACCGTGCCCTCGCTCAGCACCCGGCCGCCCGCGACCTCGCTGGCCAGCGAGACGTGCAGCCGCTCGGCCAACGCGGGGGCCAGCGCGGGCGCGACGGTGATCAGCGGGAAGTCGTCCAGCAGCGGGACCAGGTCGGGCGCGTCCACCACGACCGCGTCCGCCACGTCGACGATGACGGTGTGCGCCGGACGGCGGTGGGTGTCCGGGTCGAGCGGCGGCAGGGCGCGGACCTCGTCGGGGAGCGGGATCCGCTCCAGCGGGACGCCCGACAGCGCGGTGTAGATGCCGTGCAGCTGACGGTGCGTCACCGGGCGTTCGGCGTCGGTGAGGCGCTCCAGCACGTCGTCGGGGCCGTCGGGCTCGGTGAGCAGCGCCGCGAGCGTGGTGCGGACGCCGAGGGCGTGCAGGAAGACCTCGTCCAGGTCGGTGCGGGCCTCGTCGTAGAGGCCGCGCAGCAGCCGGTCTCCCCCGGCGGCGCGGAGACCGGCGGGGGCGCGGCCGTCCAGGACCGGGTGGTCGCGCAGCCACCAGGCCGCGTAGGGAACGACCTCGGCGGTGCCGCCGTCGGGGAGCAGCAGCCGGACCTTGTCGACCACGGCGGAGCGCAGAGGGGGCGCGGAGAGCAGGGCGAGCGCCTGCGGCCAGGCGTCGTCGTCGACCAGGTCGAGGTCGCGGACGGCGAGCAGCTCGGCGGCGACCGGAGGGACGGCGGGGACGTCCATCGGGAGGTCGCCGTTGGCGAACGACTCGGCGACCTCCTCGGCCCACTCCGCCAGGCCGTCGGGGGCCTCGTCGAGCAGCGCCAGCGGCTCGCCGCCGAGGGAGCGGTCGGCGGGGGCGGTCGGGTCGAAGCGCTCCAGGTCGTCCGGGTCGAGAACGGCCTCCTCGGCGCGGAGCAGGCCCAGGCTGTGGGCGACGCCGACGGCCCGCAGCACCTCCGGGCCCCAGCGCTCGGCGCACTCGTCGTCGAGGAAGAGCGCGTCCTCCTCCTGCACAATGGCCGCCAACGGGCTGCCGGGGAGCACGAGTTCACCGGCGGCCGTGAGCCCGCCGTCCTCGTCCGGCAGCGCGAGGCGGGCCAGCCAGGGATACTGTTCCTCCGTCACCGAGCCGTCACCGACGGCGGCCTGGACCACGCGCAGGACCGCCTCGGCCAGCTCCTCGGCCTCGTCCTCGTCGTCCAGGTCGGCGGAGCGCTCGACGGCGGCGCGGACCTCCGGGGACTCCAGCACGCCCGCGGGGGTCGCCAGGCCCGCGCCGAGCTTCTCCAGCAGCGGGTGGGCGGCGTCGGGGTGCGCCAGGCGCAGGCCGAGCACGGCCAGGTCCTCGGCGGTGACCTCGGGCTCGCTGCCCGGAGCCCCCACCGGCACCAGCACCCGGCGCGGGCCGCGGACCATGCGGCCGTCGGCCAGCGGGACCGGGAGCGCGCCGAGCGCGTCCCGGTCGGCGGCGGCCAGCGCGCCGTAGAGGTTGCGCCACCACTCCGGCTCGCGGTCCAGGTTGGCGAGTTGGTCGACGGTCTCGGCCAGGGCGACCCGGCGGACCTCCAGCGCGCGCAGCTCCTGACGGCGCTCCAGACCGGCGGGCAGCAGGCCGGGCAGGACGGCGGCCAGGGCGCGGACGATGCCGTCGTCGGCGCCCTCCAGCAGCACCGCGTCACGCGGGCGCAGCGCGATCCCGTCCTCGGAGTCGGCGACAGCGACGGGCAAGAAAGGCGTCTCGGGCAGGCGGTCCAGGATGGCGCGGCGCAGCCGAGCGTCCAACTCGCCCTTGCCGAGCGGCGCCGGGACCAGGCGCAGCGAACCGAGGCTCGCGCCGCGACGGCGGACCAGCTCGACGTAGGCGTCGGCGGCCTGCTCGACCAGGAAGTCGGTCAGCGGGCCCGGCGCGACATGACGACGCGTCGAGTCCAGCGGGAAGCTGGCGATCAGCAGCGCGGGCAGGCCGAGCGGCTCGTCGCTGGGCGTGGGCGCGTGCAGGTACGCGGCGGTGCGGACGCGCAGCGGGTCGCCGCCCGCGTCGACGGGGACGGCCCAGGTCAGCGACCAGTGCGGGCGGTGGCGCTCCTCGACCGTGCGGTCGGCCAGCAGGGACGGGTCCAGCGGGCCGCCCGCGCTGACGACCTGCCAGCGGGTCTCGGCACCGTCGTCGAGGATCACGACCTCGTCGGTCGCCTGGTCCGACGCCTCGCCCTCGGCCTGCCCCTCACGGCGCTCCAGCATGCGGACACCGGCGTCGGTCTCGATGACCACCTCGGCGAGGCCGGGCAGGGCGAGCAGCAGCGCGTCGTCGGTGTCGTCCAGGAGCCGGCGGGCCAGGTCCTCGGCGGCGGCATCGCGCAGCGGCAGGAGCACGACGGTGTCGTAGCCCTCCGGCGGGGTGCCCTCGGCGGGCAACGGCAGGCGCAGCAGGGGGACATGGCCGTCGCGGCGGCGCAGCTCCTCGGCCAGCGCGGGGTCGGCGGAGGCAGCGGAGGCCGCCTGGTCGGCCAGCGCGCGGGCCTCCGCGAGCGACCAGCGGACGCCGCCGGGAACGCTGATCACCGTGGGCTCGTCGGTGACCGCGAGCACGGCGGCGAAGCCGACGCCGAACCGGCCGACGGCCCCCGCGTCGCGCTCGTCGCGCTTGGAGGAGGCACGCAGCGTGGAGAGCGACTCGACGCCCTCCGCGTCCAGCGGCGCACCGGTGTTGGCGGCGGCCAGCACGCCGTCGCGCAACGTCAACCGGAGGCGGCCGGAACCACCCGAACCAGCGGCACCTGAACCGGCGGCGCCCGCGCGACGGGCGGCGTCGGCGGCGTTCTGGGCCAGCTCGACGACGAGCCGGTCGCGGTAGCCGCCGAGGGCCAGCTCCTCCTCGGCGTTGGCGTCCTCGCGGAACCGGGCGGGCGCGGCGGCCCAGGCGTCCAGCACGCGTCGGCGCAGCGCGCCGGTACCGAACGCGTCGGTGGCGAACCCATCCGAAGCGAACGCATCCAAGCCGGTCATCGCCGTCCTCCCGTAACGCTGCACGTGTGTGCTTGCCGTAGGGCGCATTCTGCCTGCTGCGGGTGACAACGACGAAAACAGGGCTCGGGGCCTCTCCTCCGATCAGGAGGGGGCCCCGAGCCCTGCTGCTTGAGCCTGCGGGTCAGACGCCGGCGTAGGAGTGCTTGCCGTTGATGAAGATGCTCACGCCGTAGGCGTTGAACAGGTAGCAGGCGAAGGCAATGAAGACCAGCACCGCCGCCTTGCGGCCCTTCCAGCCCGCCGTGGCGCGCGCGTGGAGGTAGCAGGCGTAGGCGACCCAGGTGATGAACGCCCAGGTCTCGGTGGGGTCCCACTCCCAGTAGTGGCCCCAGGCGGCCTCGGCCCAGATCGCGCCCGCGATGATGGTGAACGTCCACAGCGGGAAGACGAAGGCGTTGATCCGGTAGGACCACTTGTCCAGCGTGGCGGCGGCCGGAAGGCGGTCCATCACGTCGGCCCACCAGCCGACGGCCTTGGCCGGATCCTGTGCCTTGCGGCTCTCGTGGACGTCCTTGACGTAGAAGAGCACCGCGGCGATCCCGCCCGCGTAGAGCGCGCCGCCGCAGACCATCGCGCCGGAGACGTGGATCCACAACCAGTACGAGTGCAGCGCCGGAACCAGCTGTTCGGAGGCGGTGTAGAACTCGGTGACCGCGATGCCCAGGCCGACCAGCGCGCCGAAGGTCAGCGGCAGGCCCATCCAGCGGACGTTCTTGCCGGCCGCCAGCAGACCGACGAAGAGCAGCCCGGCGACGACCGTCATCGCGCAGGTGAACTCGTAGAGGTTGCCCCACGGCGGGCGGCCCGCCGAGATGCCACGGGCGATCACCGCGCCCAGGTCGAGCAGCACGGCCAGCGTGGTGAGCGAGACCGCGATCCGGCCGAGGCGGTCGGCGCGCTCGTCGCCGCCGGACGCGCCGACGCCGTCGACCGGCGGGGCCGCGTCGCCGCGGGTGACCACGTCGACCGAGCCGGCCTTGGCCGCCACGGTGCGGGTCAGCGTCGTGGTGCCGCCACCGGCGCGGGTGACGGTGACCGCGACGGTCGGCGCCTTGCCCGCGTCGGCCGCCGAGCGCTCGGCCTCGGCCACGGTCTCGGCGACCGACGAGCCCGCCTTGCCGGCCAGCGCGGCGGACTGCCGGGCGATCCGGCTGCGACCGCCGAAGGTCCACTCGCAGGCGTAGGCCAGGAAGGCGAGCAGGAAGACCGCCATGGCCGAGTAGATGAGGTCGTTGGAGATGCTGGCGAACCGGGTGTCGATCGCCGCGTCAGCGAGGAACACGTTCACTCCTTGGGCGTGGTGCCGGCCGCGACCGTGTCCGGCTCGTCTGTGGGTTCGACTTCTTCGGCTTCTTCGGCTGCTTCGGCGGGCTCCGCGGCGTCGGCTGACGGTGCGTCGGCGGGCGCGGTGTCCTGCAGGTCGAGGGCGAGTGCGGCGAGCTCCTCGGCGATCCGGGCGGACTCGCTGCGGGCCAGGCCCGCCAGCTCGACGACGGTGGTGCCGTCCTCGCCGGTGACCGCGCGGACCCAGATCCGGCGGCGCTGCACGAACAGCGAGCCGATCAGGCCCAGCACCGCCGCCAGCGCGCTGATCAGCGCCCAGCTGCTGCCGGGGTTGGTGGCCACGGTGAAGTTGGCCCACTGCTGGACGCCGGTGAAGGTGACCGTGCCGCCACTCGGCAGCTTGAAGCCCTGGCCCGGCTTGAGCGCGAAGGTCAGCGGCTGACCGCTGAGCGTGTACTGGGTCATGTGCTTGGTGTCGAGCTCGTAGATGCTCTGCGGCACACCGGAGTTGTCGCCCAGGTCACCGTGGTACGCGTTGACGTAGATCTCCGGGTCGGCCAGGTCGGGGAAGACCGAGTGCGGGCCCATCGTCTTGATCGAGGTCGGGTCGGTGGCCGCGGTCGGCGTGAAGATGCCGGAGAAGCCGAGCTGGGTGGCGGTGCCGGTGTTGTCGACGTAGCCGTCGTTGACCTTGATGGCGCAGGTGGAGCTCAGGTTGGCGTCCTGCGGCAGGCAGGGCGTCGGGCCGTTGAAGATCACGTCGCCCTTGGCGTCGGTGACCTGGAAGGCGGGCGCGTAGCCGTGCGCGGTCAGGTAGACGTTGCTGCCGTCCACCTCCAGCGGGTGGTTCTCCTGGATGGACGCCGTCTTCGTCTTCGTCGGGTCGGAGCCGACCCAGTACGAGACGTTGGCCTGGTACATCGTCGGGTTGCCGATCTGCGGCCCGCTCGACTGGTACGCGGCCTCGAACTTGTCCAGCTTGAAGCCGAAGGGCGTCAGGTCGTCGCCGGTGTAGAAGGTGCTCGGCATGAAGTCGTCGTACTGCGAGACGTTGTTGCTGAACGCCTTGCCCTCGATCACGACCACGGTGCCCATGCCGCCGAACAGCTTGCTGAACGCAAAGGCGAGCAGCATGCCGAAGAGCGAGATGTGGAAGAGCAGGTTGCCGACCTCGCGCAGGTAGCCCTTCTCCGAGGTGATCGCGTCACCGCTGCGGGCCACCCGGAAGCGGCGGCGGCGCAGCAGCGTCTCGGCCGCGGCCAGGGTCTTCTCGGCGTCCGAGCCCTTGCTGCGCCAGGTCGCGTAGACGGGCAGCCGCACCAGGTGACGCGGCGCGGCGGGCGGCGCGGAGCGTAGCACGCCGACGAACTGCCAGGTGCGCGGGACGATGCAGCCCGCGAGCGAGACGAAGAGCAGGATGTAGATCGCGGAGAACCAGAACGAGCTGTAGACGTGGAACAGCCCGAGCTTCTGGTAGATCGGCGCCAGCGTGTGGTGCTTGGTGACGAACGCGGCGACGTTGGTCGGCGACGCGGAGGTCTGCGGCACCAGCGAGCCGGGGACGGCCGCGAGGGAGAGCAGGAAGAGCAGGATCAGCGCGGTGCGCATCGACGTCAACTGCCGCCAGCCCCAGCGGAGCCAGCCGAGGAAGCCGATGCCGACCTCGCCGCCCGTGCCAGCGCCGCCCGCGCCGCTTCCGGCGTCGAGCTCGCTGTCGTCGACGGGCGCGGAGCTGAGGCGTTCGGCGGCCCGCTCGTCGGCGGTGCGCTCTTCGGCCGTCATCAGAGTCCTACCTGGTAGTTCGCGGTCCAGTACTGCAGCTGGTTGACCAGATCGGTCCAGAGGCCGGAGATCAGCAGCGCGCCGACCAGGACCAACATGCCGCCGCCGACACGCATGACCCACTGGTAGTGGCGCTTGATCCAGCCGAACGCGCCGATGGTCTTGCGGAAGGCGAGCGCCGCCACGATGAACGGCACCCCGAGGCCGAGACAGTACGCCACAGTCAGCAGCGCGCCCCGCCCTGCGCTGGCCTCGTTCGAGGAGAGCAGGTTGACCGCGCCGAGCGTGGGACCGACACAGGGCGTCCAGCCGATACCGAAGACGACGCCGAGCAGCGGCGCGCCGATCAGGCCCACCACCGGCTTGCGGTGGCTGCGCAGTTCGCGCTGCGTGAAGCCGGGCAGCAGGCCCATGAAGGCGAGGCCCAGCAGGATGATCAGACCGCCGGAGATCTCGCTGATCAGCTTCTCGTGGGCCTGGAGGGTCACCCCGAAGTAGCCGAAGAGGGCACCGAAGGAGACGAAGACGGCGGAGAAGCCGAGCACGAAGAGCAGTGCGCCGAGCGCCATCCGGCCGCGGCGGCGGCCGTCGGCGTCGGCGAGGTCGGCGGCGGAGAAGCCGGTGACGTAGGAGAGGTAGCCGGGGACCAGCGGGAGGACGCACGGCGAGAAGAACGACACCAGCCCGGCCAGCATCGCGACCGGGATGGCCAGCAGCAGCGCGCCGTGGAGAACTTCCCCGCTCATGCCTGTTCCCCCGCGCTCCGCTTCGGCTCCGCTGCGCTGCGCCTCAGCTCGCCGCTCACGACTTCTCCGCGATCACCGGCGCGACGAGCTTGCTGAGCTGGTCACTGGTGAGCGGCTGCAGGGCGCGCACCGCGATCCGGCCGTCGCGGTCCAGGATCAGGGTGGACGGGATCGCCTGCGGGTTGAGGCTGCCGGCCGGGAACTGCAGCAGCAGCGAGCCGTCCTCGTCGTAGAAGCTGGGGTAGGTCAGGCCGTGCGACTTGACGAATTGCTGGGCCTGGTCGATCTGGGTGTCGCGGGTGTTGATCCCGACGAACTGGACGCCCTTGGACTGGTCGGCCTGGAAGACACTCTCGAAGTCGTCCGCCTCGGCGCGGCACGGGCCGCACCAGGAGCCCCAGACGTTGAGCACGACGACCTTGCCGCGGTAGGAGGCCAGGTCGAGGGGCTTGCCGTTGAGGTCGCTGCCCTTGAGGTTGATCGCGGCGCCACGCTGCGCGGCGGGGACGGAGACGGACTCGCCGGTCCCGGCCACATAGCCGCTGTCGCTGCTTCCGCCGGTCTCCGCAGGGTTGGTGGAGCTGCAGGAGGTGAGTGCCAGCACGCCCGTCAGCGCGGCGGCAGCGGCGGCGGCGACGCGGTACGCGGGGCGTGCGGAACGGCGAGCGGGGCGGCGACTCATGTGAAGAGTTTCGCATGGGCGTTTAAGTCGATTTCACCGCCCCCACGACAACGTCGTGGCAAGCCCTTGACCTGCCACGACGCTTCGTGTAACGGATATTTAGTCGATCTTTATCCGCACGTTCGCGGGTAGTGCTGCCTCACGCGTGCGTCACGCGCGCGTCACGCGCCGAAGGACTTGTTGGTCAGCGGGCCCTTCTTGCCGGTCAGATGGGCCGGGAGCAGGTCCCTGGCGGGCTCGCTGTAGCCGATGGAGACGATCTTGTCGCCCTCGTAGGTGAAGCTGGTCAAGCTGGCCAGCGAGCACTGCCGACGGCGCGGGTCGTGCCAGAGGCGGCGGTGCTCGGCGAAGCAGCGGGTCACCCAGATCGGCAACTGGTGGCTGACGCAGACCGCCTCGTGCCCGCGGGCGGCGTCACGGGCGGCGTTGAGCGCGCCCATCATCCGCACCACCTGCTCGATGTACGGCTCGCCCCAGGACGGCTTGAACGGGTTGGTCAGGTACTTCCAGTGGCTCGGGTTGCTGAGCGCGCCGTCGCCGACCCCGAAGGTCTTGCCCTCGAAGATGTTGGCGGCCTCGATCAGCCGCTCGTCCTTCTCGACGGCCAGCCCGTGCGCGGAGGCGATCGGCGCGGCGGTCTCCTGGGCGCGGTCCAGCGGGGACGCGACGACGTGGGTGATGTCACGTCCGGCGAGGTGGTCGGCGACCCGGTCGGCCATCTTCCGGCCCAGCTCGGAGAGGTGGTAGTCGGGCAGGCGCCCGTAGAGGATGCCCTCCGGGTTGTGCACCTCGCCGTGGCGCATCAGATGGACGACGGTGATGTCGTTCTTGCTCACGTCAGTTGCTCCTCTGCTACTCGGGCGGACTACGCGGTGGCTTCCGCGGCCGCGCGGGCGGCGGACGGGAGCGCGGCGGCGATCCGCTCGAGCGCGCGCTCGTCGTGCGCGGACGAGACGAACCAGGACTCGAAGGCGGAGGGCGGCAGGTAGACGCCCTGGGCCAGCATGGCGTGGAAGAACGCCGTGAAGCGGAAGGACTCCTGCGCCCGCGCCTCGTCGTAGTTGGTGACCGGCTGGTCGGTGAAGAAGACCGAGAACATGTTCCCGGCGGTCTGCAGCCGGTGCGCCACGCCCTCCTTGGCGAGCGAGTCGCTGACCAGCGAGGCGACCTCGGCGGCGACCTGGTCCACGGTCGCGTAGACCGCGTCGGTGCAGGCGCGCAGCTGGGCCAGGCCGGCGGCGGTGGCGACCGGGTTACCGGAGAGCGTGCCCGCCTGGTAGACCGGGCCGGCCGGGGCGAGGTGGGCCATCACGTCGGCGCGACCGCCGAAGGCCGCGGCAGGGAAGCCGCCGCCCATGACCTTGCCGAAGGTCATCAGGTCCGGCTTGACGTCGGCCGACCACCCTTCGTTCGCGGATTCGAAGCCGTACCAACCGGCCTTCGAGACGCGGAAACCGGTCATCACCTCGTCGGAGACGAACAGTGCGCCGTTGCTGCGGCAGAGCTCGAGCAGGCCCTTGTTGAAGCCGGGCTTCGGCGGGACCACGCCCATGTTGCCGGGCGAGGCCTCGGTGATCACGCAGGCGATCTCGCCGGGGTGCGCGGCGAAGGCGGCGCGGACCGCGTCCAGGTCGTTGTAGGGCAGCACGATGGTGTCCCCGGCCTGCGCGCCGGTCACGCCGGGCGTGTCGGGCAGCGCGAAGGTGGCGACGCCGGAACCGGCGGCGGCCAGCAACGCGTCGACGTGACCGTGGTAACACCCGGCGAACTTCACGACCTTGGCCCGACCGGTGAATCCGCGCGCCAGCCGGATCGCGGACATGGTCGCCTCGGTGCCGGAGGAGACCAGGCGGACCTGCTCGACCGGCGCGATCCGATCGACGATCTCCTCGGCCAGCTCGACCTCGCCCTGACCGGGCGTACCGAAGGACGTGCCGCGCGCGACAGCGTCCTGAACTGCGGCGATGACCTCGGGGTGGGCATGGCCCAGGATCATCGGACCCCAGCTGCAGACCAGGTCGACGTACTCGCGGCCGTCCGCGTCGGTGAGGTAGGGACCGGTGCCGGACACCATGAAGCGCGGGGTCCCGCCGACGGCGCGGAAGGCGCGCACCGGGGAGTTCACCCCGCCCGGCGTGACGACGGAGGCGCGTTCGAACAACGCCTGGGAGGCGGGGGCCTCGTACGGGTACGGAGTGCCGAAGGACTGGGTGCTCACGGGATCGCTCACAGGGACATGCTCTCAAATCGGTGTCGTTTCAAAATCGCAGCCCGCGATGCGGCATGTCCGCGCCGATCATCTGGGACGATGATCGGGCGATCCGGTACGCCCCCGGCAGGTCCGGCACAACTGGGCCCGACGGGGGTGGCCTGTTGGCAAATCAACGACGGACGGTAAGGATGGTCCGGGGTGTCCGAGCAGCGCGACAATTCCGGCCACGACACGGGCGGCATGCGTGATCCGTATGCCACGGGTGCCGCGGCGGGTTCAGGTCGGGGCCATTCGGGTAGAGGGCACGAGTCCCACGAGGTCCGAGAGTTCGCAGAAGCGTCACGTCGTCGTGACGGAGGTGGAGGTGCTGGCCGCGTGGGGGTGACCTACAAGTACTTCGGCGCGCCGGACCGTGCCACAGCCGCGCGCGTTCCCACCGCCCTCGGTCGCGACGGTCTGGGCTTGGACGCAGGCGAACTCGGCACACTCGGCCGCCTCGGCGAACTCTTCGGTCACGACGGGTCCGAGGAGTCGATCAGCGGCAGCCTCTCCACCAAGATCAAGCCGGAGACCATGAGCGCGATGGTCCTCACCGGCATTCTCGGCATCCCGCTGACCGAAGTCCCCCCACTCGAACTCGTCGTCCTGCATCCCGACTACGCCGTGGTCCAACTCCCGCAGACGGTCGTCGAACCGCTGCTGAAGGCGGACGAGGCGGAACTGGGCACGGCGGCGTTCATCTGGTCCACCGTCCCGGACCGCCGCGGGCCACGCGACGCGTTCGTGATCTACAAGATGCTGCACGAGTGGCAGGACTTCGCGAACCGGCTCCACGACGCGGGGCACCAGCTGTACTGCCTGATGTGGCCGTGAGCTGGGGGCTTTGACTGAGCGTCGGAGCGGACGCCCGTGCGGAGGTGCAGCACGGGCGGGCATTGCGGGAGGCACGGACGATCACTAGGGTTCGCGCGTGACCGCAGAGCACAGAGGTGGCGACGAACACTGGGACAGGTTCGTCAAGGACTTCGAGGCATCCCGATCGATACCCGCGACGGCATCCCGGACGCAGACCCAGACCCGGGCCGACGCTGCGCAGGCATCAACGAAGCCGAAGCGGCGTCGGGGCCGGAGGCTCGTCGCGACGGCAGTCGTACTGGCGGGTCTCGCGGGCGCCGGCTACTGGTTCGGCCCCTGGCGGCACGCTGACGCTCACCCGGCCGCCCGACCGACAGGCAACGCATCGACCGCGTCGGCCCCCGCCGTCGCGGCGATCAAGGCGACCAACCCTGCCGGATCCGCGACGGCGCTGACGGCGATCACGCCCGACCAGGCCTTCCCGGCCGCAGTGGGCAACTACCTCAAGGTGCGCCAGTTCTCCCTGCCGCTCTGCACGCAGCAACCCGCGGTCCAGGCCACCCTCGCGGGTCTGGTGACCCAGAGCCACGGCTGCCTCGGCATCTCCTTCGCCCTGTACTCGGACCCGGCCAAGGACGAGTACACGGTGGCCGTGCTGACAATGAAGGACCCGGCCGACGCCGTCACGGTCCTGACCACACTGTCGGCCGACCCCACCTCGTTCCAGATCGGCCGCGTCATCCCGCCCTCGTCCTCGGGGCTCACCCACCTGCCCGAAGACAGCGGCGCAGTACAGCAGTTCGCCAGCGGCGGGCATCTGGTGATCATCGGCCTGGCCCTGTGGTCGGACGGGCATGCCGGTGACTACCAGAAGCTGGAGGATCAGTTGACTCCGCTCTTCAGCGCGGTGACCAAGCAGGCCGAGAGTCACGACACGCACTGAACTGAGCGGTGACCACCCCTGCCGCGGTGGTCGGCGAGGGTCGTAGGCTGCACCCCGCGTCGAGAGCAGATCAGCAGGGAAAGCAGCCATGAGCAGGACGAGGACCGGGTCCTCCGGCCGCCGAAGCGGTGCCCACGAGCGCAGGGCCGAGAGGTACCGGCTGCAAGGGCTGGTCCGTCGGCGTGCGCGGATACGCACGCGTGGGCGGTGGTGCCTGGCCTTTGCTGTCCTGACCGGGTTCGTCTCGCTGTGCATGCCGTTCGGGGTGCACTCGGCCTACGTCGAGGAGACGGCGTTCGACCGGGCGGTGCCGTGCGCGCCGGACGCCCCGGCGAGTTTCACGGACTGCCTGTCCCGGAGCACCGACGTGATCGTGTCCAAGCGCGAGACCACCGGCAAGGGCGCCCGCGAATACGTCAGCGTCGACGTGGGCACCCCTTCGCCTGCGGAGATCAGCTTCGGCTCCCGTGCCTTCTACTCCCGGCTGACGGTGGGCGAGTCGATCGGAGTCACTGTCTGGCGACAACGGTTCGTCCGGCTCGACGACGCCTTCGGCAGCACCGACACGGACGGCGACCCCTCGGGCGATATGCAACTGACCCTGGCCCTCGGCATTGCGGCACTCGGCGCCGCCGCCTGGCTCGGCTACCTCTCGTTCTGGTACCTGCGCCGCACCGAGCGCTGCGCCGCGATCCCGGCCCCGCCCGCGCTGGTGCTTGCGGCCCGCGCGTTGTACGCCGGAGCGCTTCCCCTCTTCGTGGGCTTCGTCGTCCTCGTCTCCACGCGCGGGGGCCTCTCCCCGGCGGCCTCACTCGTCGTGGTGCCGCTCTCCTACTCGGCCGTGCTGCTGCTGGCGGCCTCGACCCTGGTCTTCCGCTGGATGCGCCGCCCAGGTGAGGTCCACTTCAAGCGCTGAGCCCAACTGACAGGGTTACGACGCGGTGGGCGGGGTGGCGGCCTCCCAGGTGAAGCCGTCGGGGTCGGTGAGGGAGTCGGCGAGGCCGACGAGGACGATGCGGTGGGAGCCGGTGCCGTCGGCGGGGACGCCGACCTCCTTGGCCAGGGCGCGGCGCTTGTAGAGCGCGAGCTTGACCGAGCCGGCCGGGGAGGAGAACTCGGCGTACTTGCCGCCGAAGCTCTTGCCCACGGTCAGGCCGTGGTCGACGTAGAACTGCTTGGTGGCCTTGACGTCCTCGACGCCGATCAGCAGGACCACGTCGTCGATCTCGCGGGTGGCCGGGCCGGTGTTCTTCTTCGCCGAGGTGGCGACCTTCCAGATGGTGCCGTCCGGTGCCTGCACGACGCCGCCGTAGCCCCACAGCGACTTGGTGCCGGGCTTCAGCACCGTCGCGCCGGCGTCCACGGCGGAGGCCAGGAAAGCGTCGACGGTGGCGGGCTGGGAGACGGTGAGCGCCAGGCTGAAGCCACGGAACCCGGTGGACGGGGCCTCGGACGCCCGAGCGTCGACGTACGCGTCCACGCCGAGGGCGGTGAGGAAACGGTTGGTGGCCTCGGGGTCGGCCACCTCGAGGGTGACGGAGGCGAGGGATGCGGTGGGTGCGGTGGTTGTCGTCATGACATTCACGCTACGGGCGGCCGGGCTGCCGGGGCTTCTCGATTCCTGACCGGTCTCGTCACCTGCTTCGCGACGCAGGCGGGCATCCCCTCGACGTTGATCGCAGCGCCCATCTCACCGCTCTGAACTGGAGTTTTGTCGAGTTCAGCCGCCGACGCCGCTGCCTCCGAGGCCTCCGCCGCGCGGCGGCGGAAGACGCCGGGCGACATGCCGACCAGCTCGGTGAAGCGGGTGGTGAAGGTGCCGAGCGACGCGCAGCCGACCTCGAAGCAGACCTCGGTGACGCTGAGGTCGCCGCGCCGCAGCAGCGCCGTCGCGCGCTCGATCCGACGCGTCATCAAATACGCGTAGGGCGACTCGCCGTACGCCGCCCGGAACTGCCGGCTGAGGTGGCCGGCGGACATGTGCACCCCCTGCGCGAGCGCCTCCACGTTCAGCGGCTGCGCGTACTCCCTGTCGATCCGGTCACGGACGCGCCGTAGCAGCGCGAGATCAGCCAGGCGCTGCGCCTCGACACGTGCACGTCTCCACTCGTCCGGACACATCGCTGCACTCCCCTTTCGCTCCGACCCGATTCAGCTCCGCCACGATTCAGCCCTGCCCCGACCAACCCTGTGGATGCGCGCAGGCTCAGCGGAGTTCCTGGATGCGGATCAGGTTGCCCGCGGGGTCGCGCAGGGCGCAGTCGCGGATGCCGTACGGCTGCTGGGTCGGCTCCTGGACGATCTCGGTGTCACCGGCCTGCACCTTCTCGAACGTGGCGTCGAGGTCCGGGGTGGCCAGCAGGATCCAGCCGTAGGTGCCCTTGGCCATCATCTCGTGGATGGTGCGGCGCTCGGCGTCGGTGATCCCCGGGTCGGTGGCCGGCGGCGCGAGGAGGATGGAGGTGTCGGGCTGACCGACCGGACCGACCGTGATCCAGCGCATCCTGCCCTGCCCGACGTCGCTGCGCACCTCGAAGCCGAGCACGTCGCGGTAGAACGCCACCGAGGCGTCCGGGTCCTCGTGGGGAAGGGAGCTCGTGTGAATGGTGATGTCCATGAGGGCAGGCTAGAGCGACCCTGTGCCCCGCGCTTCTCGAATCATGACCGATCTCGGCGTCGAGGCCCGAACTACTCCTCCACAGTGGCCGGTCGTACTGCAACACCCGTACCGGACAGGCGCCTTGGGCACTCCTCCGGCTTCACTGGCCCACCCGGCCGTCGATCCGTTCGCGCAGCAGGTCGGCGTGGCCGTTGTGGCGTGCGTACTCCTCGATCAGGTGGACGAGGACCTCGCGCAACGCCTGGCCGGTGCTGCCGGTGACGCCGAGGTCGTCCGCCTCGGCGGTGAACCGTTCCGCGAAGGCGACCTCCGCCCGCCAGGTGGCCCACGCGTGCTCGACGACGTGCGGATCGGGCAGGGCACCGTTGAAGTCGCCGTCGGGGTCCTCGGCGGTGCGGTAGTGGCGGGTGATCTCCTGGCCCGCCATCACGGACCTGAACCACTTCTGCTCCACCCCGGCCATGTGCCGGACCAGCCCCAGCAGCGACAGGGAGGAGGGCTCCACCGAGCGACGCGCCAGGGCTTCGGCGTCGAGGCCGGCGCACTTCAGCTCCAAGGTCAGCCGCTGGTCCCGCAGGTACCCGGCGAGGATGGCCCGCTCACCGTCGAACCCACCGTCGGCGCGCGGATCCTGATCAGGGGTCACGAACATGTTCGACCACGCGAAGCTGCGGGTGGACCGGTCGTACCGTGCGTCTGTGGCGTCAGTGGCGTCCTGCTCATCGAACATGCACCCGAGCATCGACGATCAACGGCGGATCCACCACACGTTTCAACTGTGCGAGCGAGATGGCGCACCTTGCACAACGGGCCTGCGTGCAAGGGCATGTGCCACGATGCTGCCCGGACTCACCGCCGCGCGGGCGCGGCCGCCTGGTCGAGCACCTCGGCGAGTGACGCCCAGGCGGCGGCGCACTCGCGGGCCATCACCGAGACCGCGGACGCGCAGTGTGCCGGGACGCTCTCGGCGAGTTCCTGCTGTCGGCGCGCCGGGATCAGGTGCGTCGAGAACAGCCGGAGGAGGTAGCGCCCGCTCTCGGTGTAGCGCAGCGAGGGGTCCTTGCCGAGCGCGTCCATCAGCCGGGCGCGGTCCGCTGGTCCCAACTCCCTCTGCTGGGGCGGTCCGGCGACCGGGCGCGGGCTGGGCACGGACTCGGGCCGCGTCGGCGGCTCCGTCCGCACCGGCGGGACCGTCGGTCGGTCCACGGGCTGCCTGGGAGCCGGTGATGCCGGTGACGCCGGGGGTGCCGAGGGCATTGGGGGCGCCGGGACCGCCGGGGACACCGGTTGCTCCGGGTGGGGCGGGGTGAAGCGCTGCCGGAGCGGGACCGGGTCCTCCCCGCGCCGGAGGCGATCGCGCACGTCGCGGACCGTGCCCGGGGAGATGCCGGCCGCCTTGGCGATCTCCCGCAGCGAGGCCTCCGGGTTCTCCGCGATCAGCTCGCTCGCCTTGAGCCGCCCCGCCGCCGCGTCCACCGGGCGGGACCGGCCGTCGCGACCGACCCGGACTGTCGGCAGGGGCAGCGAGGCCCCGACGCTGCGCCGGATGGAGCCGACCGTCTTGGGCGACAGGCCGGCCACCGCCGAGATGGCCCGGTCCGACCAGTTCGGGTGCGACGCCAGGATGCGCTGCACGGCCGCCGAGCGGTCGTCCGCCGAGAGCGCGCGTCCGTGCGTGATGTTCGACTCGACGCCCAGCACGAAGGCGTCGGACTCGGAGCCCTCGAAGAAGCGCGCCGGGATGACGGTCTCACCGCGCAGCAGCGCGGCCCGGACGCGGTGCGTCCCGTCGATGACCCGCAGCGTCGCGCGGTGGACCGTGATCGGCGGCAGCACGCCGCCGCAGTCGGCCAGCACGCGGGCGTGTTCGGCACTCTCGCCGTCACAGCGGAGCGGGACCAGTCGCGGCAGCAGCGAGGCTATGGGCAGCAGTTCGACGGGTGAGAGCACAGGGGACTGCCAGTCGGACGGGGGTGTGTCGGCTGCAGCGGGCCCCGTCGCGACAGGGCGCGTGAGCAGAGCTTCGACGCTCATGGACGGGCTCCTCGGGTCACGGGAACGGCGCTTCCATCAGAGGACTCCCAATAACATACCGCCTAGTTGGTATATTTACTAGAGACGCGACGGCCGAAACGGCAGAAGTAGGCGACAGAAGCAGGTGGCATGCCGATACGGTGTGCAACTGCGACCCGGGACGCAGTTGCACACCGCATCGGCTCGCGGGCCGCCGCCCGCGTCGAGACCGAGCGGCGGGGGCTAACCAGCGCGGGAACCGGGTAGCCAACGTTCAACTGGCGCGAGCTCCACAGTTGTTCACCGACTCCCGCGCACCGCCTCCCGCGTGCGGGGCCTGACCGGTGAGCAGTGCAACCGTGCCGCATGACTTGCGCGTCAGCACCGGCTTAGCCTGCGGACGACCGCACGACAGGTGCTCGAGAGGTGATCATGGAGCTTCGTCATCTGGTGACATTCCACAAAGTGGCTACGGTGCTGAGTTTCACCCGCGCGGCAGCGGAGCTGAACTACGCACAGTCGAGCGTCACTGCCCAGATCAGAAGCCTGGAGACAGAACTCCAGACGGAGCTCTTCGAGCGCCTGGGCAGCAAGATCCAACTGACCGGCGCCGGCCAGCGGCTGCTGCCCTACGCCGGGCAGATCATCGCGCTGATCGACGAGGCGCAGGCCGAGGCCAAGGGCAGTACGGAACCGTCGGGAACGCTGGCCATCGGCACGATGGAGAGCATCACCTCCTACCGTCTGCCCCCGCTGCTGGAGCTGTTCCACCACCGCTACCCCCGCGTCCAGCTGCGGCTGCGGCCCAGTCTGTGCGCCGAGACGTACCAAGCGCTCCGTCAGGGAGTGTTCGACGTGGGCTTCCTGATGGACACCCGGACCGAGTACGAGGGTCTCAACACGGTGGTGCTGGCGGCCGAGCCGATGGCCCTGGTCGCCGCGCCCACGCACCCGCTCGCCTCCGCCCAGGAGGTGACCGTGGCGGACCTGAACCAGGCCCAGGTGCTGGCCACCGAGGTGGGCTGCGCGTACCGGGAAGCCTTTGAGACCGAGCTCACCAAGGGTTCGGGAGAACCCCAGCAGTTCCTGGAGTTCGGCACGATCGAGGCGATCAAGCGGGGTGTGACGGCCGGTCTCGGCATCAGTCTGCTGCCGCGGATCACCGTCGAGGACGAGCTCTCCCAGGGCACGCTGCGACAGGTGGCGTGGGAGCCGCCGTTCGAGCTCTTCACCCAACTGGCCTGGCGCCATGGCCGACGGCTGCCGCGCGAGCTCCAACTCTTCATCGACCAGACGCTCACCCTGATCCAGGAGGAGCAGTCCGCCCAGGCCGAAACGGCCTGAGCCGGCCTGAACCGGCCCGCCGGACACAGCACGCGCACCACAACTCGCACCACAACTCGCGCACGACCTCGAAGGGGGGAGCGTCACCATCCGGTGACGCTCCCCCCTCGGGGTGTGTGTGGTGCTTCGTCAGTTGTGCACGCGGCGGCCCGCGACGGCGCGGTAGCGGATCGTCCACTGGCTGCGGCGCACGTAGGAGCGCTGCAGCCAGCGGTCCTGCCCGTCGTAGCGGGCCTGGAACTGCGAGCGGGCGTGAACGCCCTTGCGGTTGTTGATCAGCAGCGCGTCACCGGGGCGCAGGAAGACCTCGTGCGCGACCTCGCGGCACGCCTCGCGCATCCGATCCAGCGCCGCCTGGGCCGACGTGGTCATCGGCACCACGCCGTTGGCCGAGGAGGCGATCTCCGGGAACTCCTCCGGGCCGCTGATCAGCGGGACCGGGTCGGACAGCACGTCCTCGCCGGCCGCGAAGTTGCGCACGTAACTGCCGGGCGCGTTGAGCCGGAACTGCGGGCTGCGCAGGATCTCGGCGGTCCGCTCGTCCACCGCGCGGATGATGTCGCGGGCGTCCGCGTAGTGGGTGGCCGCGATGCCGTCGTGGTCCGCCCGGACGCAGTGGAGCACCAGGAAGTCCGGGTTGCTGACGTCGTAGCGGCCGATCTCGTCGTAGACGATGTCGTTGTGGAAGTTGAGGAAGGTCGACGACCCCATGTTGGTCTGGGTCGTCTCACCGCCGGACACCGGTATCACGTCGTGGACCAGCTGGCCGTCCTTCTCGGTGGTGAAGCCGACCGGCTCCCCGAGCATTCCGGTCAGGCCCAGCAGCACGCCCTCGGAGACGAAGGTCTTCTTCAGGCGGCTCGGCCCGCCGTCGACCGGGGTCGGCGGCAGCTCGGGGTCGACCGGCAGGTTGCGGACGTAGCCGACGCCGGCCGTGTCGGAGTGCCGCCCGAAGTCCAGGATCTGCTGCAGCTGCTCGGTGGGGAGCTGCGAGAAGATCTGGCGGTAGCGGGCAGTCGACCAGTCCGGGTCGAGGCTCGGATCGGACTCGGCCACCAGCAGGGCGCCGATGGCGTCGCGCACCGCGTTGTCCAGCGTGATCCGGGCGAGGGTGGCGGGGGCGTCGGTCCGGGCGGGGGCGGTGTCGAGCATGGTCATACTCCTGACTCCTTGTCAGATATCGCTTTGTCGGATGTCTCTGCTGTCGGGCGTCTCTGCGGTCGGACGTCTTCTGTCTTCGGGGTGTCCGGAGGAGGCGCGGCCCGGACGCGGCGGCGCTCGGTCAGACGGCGACCAGGGTCGGCGCCGCCTGCGCCGGGGCGGGCAGGGCGTCGTGCAGGCTCTGGGCGAGCCGCTCCGCGGCGTCGACGTCCGGGGCGACGTGAGTGATCGGGTGGGCGCCGTGGACCTCGGTGACCGGGATCCCCCTGACCTGCCCGTCCGGAAGCCGGTTGCGGCGCTGGAACTCCGCCAGGTCCAGGTAGCCGCCGATGACGGCGACCTGGGCCCCGGTGGCGAGCCGCACCGAGTCGACCCCCTCCGCGTGGAAGACGCTGTGCACGTGGTCGGCCTCGGCGTCTGACGCGTACTCCAGCACCAGCGACCGGTCGTTGAGCACCACGGCCGACTCCCCCGCGCCCACCGCACCGATGACGGTGCCGGTGGTGAACGGCGCCCGGTTCAGCCGACAGACGATGGAGATGCCGTGCCGCCTGGCGAGTTGGATCGAGCGGCGGTGCAGCACCTTGGCGCCGTAGAGCGACATCATGGCGGCGGCGTCGTAGGAGACCGAGCGCATCAGCCGGGTGCCCTCGACCCGGTTCGGGTCGCTGCTGTAGATGCCGTCCACGTCGGAGTGGATCTCGCAGCGGTCCGCGCCCACGGCGGCGGCCAGCGCCACCGCGGACAGGTCGGAGCTGTTCTTCCCGAGCCAGGTCGGCCGCCCCAGGTCGTCCGCGGCCTGGCCGCCGGGGACGATCACCACCTCGTACTCGCCGAGTGCCCTGGCCATCGGCTCGGGGTCGATGTCGTCGATCCGGGCCCACATGGCGGTCCGGTCGGTGGTGACGCCGATCTGGTGCCCCGCCATGACCGTGACCTTTCGGCCCAGCCGGTGCAGCGCGGCGGCCAGCAGGTGGGCGCCGACCGTGTCCGCCAGCGTCAGCAGGCCGGCCACGCGGTCGTCGGCCGGGTGCGGGTCGACCTCCCGCAGCCGCTCGCGGAACTGCTCGGTCTCCCCCGGCATCGCGCTCACCACGACGACCATGGGGCGCTGCTCCTGGTCCAGCCGCAGGCCGAGGGCCTGCGCGAGCTGTCCGTACGCCTCCGGGGTGCGGAAGCTGGAGCCGCCGAACTTGAGGACGGACGCGGTGGTCACCTGGCCTCCTCAGCTTGTGGTGTGCCCTCGGCCTGCAGGGTCCCCTTGAGCAGCAGGGCCTCCGCGATCTGGATCGCGTTGAGCGCGGCGCCGATGCGCAGGTTGTCGGCGACCAGCCAGAGCCAGAATCCCCTCGGGTTGTGCGGGGAGACGCGGACCCGGCCCACGTGCACGTGGTCGGGCTGGTCCACGGCGGTGCGGGGGGTGGGGAAGGCGCCGACGACCTCGCGGTCGTGGACGGTGACCTCGGACTGCTCCGCCAGCAGGTCGACCAGCTCCTGGCGGTCCACCGGGTTGTGGCACTCGATCCAGGCGGCCTCGGAGTGGCAGTTGACGACGGGGACGCGCACGCAGGTGGTGGTCACGTCGAGGTGCGGAATCCCGAGGATCTTGCGGGACTCCTGGAGCATCTTCAGCTCCTCGAAGGTGAAGCCGTCCTCCAGCATGCGGTCGATGCTGGGGATGACGTTGAAGGCCAGCGTGGGGCTGAATTCCTCCGTCGGGTTCTCGGCCGCGGGGTCCTCCAGCGTGATCGCGGACGCCTTCTGGAGCTCGGTGACGCCCGAGTGGCCACGGCCGGAGGCGGCCTGATAGGTGCTCACCACCGCCTGGCGGATGCCCCAGCGGTCCTCGATCGGCCGGAGCAGGCGGACCAGCGGAATGGTGGAGCAGTTGGGGTTGGCGATGATGCCGCTGGCCGGACGCTGGTCGAGCTCGTGGCTGTTGACCTGGGGGACGACCAGGGGCGTGTCCGGGTCCATCCGGAAGGCGCTGGTGTTGTCGATGACCAGGGCTCCCTGGGCCACCGCCTTCGGCACCCACTGCTCGCTGACGGAGCCGCCGGCGGAGAAGAAGGCGATGTCGGTCTCGGAGAAGTCGAAGTCCTCCAGGGCGTGGACGCGGTGGCTGCGTCCGTCCACGGTGAGCTCCCGCCCGGCGGAGCGGGCCGAGGCGACCAGGTTGATGTCGCGGTAGCGGAAGCCGCGCTCCTCGATCAGCTGGATCAGGGTGTTGCCCACGGCGCCGGTGGCGCCGACCAGGGCTATGCGGGGGGCGTCGGTGTCGGTCACGAGGGTCATCGGGTCTCTCCCTGGAGCGCGGCGGACGGGGTGGCGGCCGGGGTCGCGGTGGCGGGCTTCGCGGCCGTGGCGGGCGTGGCGGCGGAGTCGGCCGACGCGGCTGCCTTGCGGCCGAGGCTCCAGCCGAGGTTGTTGCCGAGGCTGGCCACGACGATCAGCGGGATGCCCAGCGCCTGAAGGATGCTGACGTGGTGTCCGTAGACCGACCAGTCGAAGAACATGGCCACGGCGGGGTAGATGAAGGCCAGCACGGCGATCTTGGCCGTGGGCAGCTTCTGGTAGGACGAGTACATCAGGATGTACATCACGCAGGTGTGGAGCAGACCCAGGCCCGCCAGCCAGCCCCAAGCGCCGGCGCTGAAGTGGGCGGCCTCGCTGAGGTGGGTGAAGGGCAGCAGCAGCGGGATGCCGACGACGACCTGGACCAGCGCGATGAGGTGCGGACGGATGCCCTTGAGCTGCTTGGCGATGACGGTGGCGAAGGCGTAGAAGAGGGCGGCCAGCAGGGCCTCACCGAGGCCGAAGAGGTAGCTGCCGTGCCCGCTCCCGGTGAAGTCGGAGACCGAGACCCCGGCCACCAGCACCAGGCCGATGAAGGCGACGACCAGCCAGCCGAGCTTGGTCTTGGTGAGCCTGTCCCGGAACAGCACGGCGCCGAGCAGCATCACGTAGAACGGCTGGGTGTGGTAGACGACGGTCGCCACCGAGATGGAGGTGTTCCCGTAGGCCGAGAACAGGAACGCCCAGTTGAAGACGATGAACACGCCGCCGAGCGCGGCCAGCCCCAGCTTCTTCGGGGTGAAGCCCGTGTCCTTGAAGAAGCCCCGGACCAGGCAGTAGAGCCCCAGCGCGATGGCCCCGAAGACGCAGCGGAAGAAGACGACGTTGAACGCGGAGGCGCCGGACTGGACGACGAAGACGCCGATGCTGCCGGAGATGACCATCGCGAGCGTGAGCTCGAGCGATCCCCTCGTCTCACTGGAGGCGGACCCTAGTGATTTGAACATGACATACCTTCCCTTGTGCGGTGCCTGGGGGTGATTGGGTTGCGGAGGTGATTGGGTGGCGGAGGTGATTGGTGATGGAACGTCAGAGGGTGGAGCTGGACCGGGTCTCAGCCGAACGGGATCGGGTAGTGCAGCCCGCCGTCGGTCCACAGGGCGTTCAGTCCTCGGGGCACGTCGAGACCCGACGCCGGCCCGAGGTTGCGGGCGTAGATGTCGCCGTAGGTGCCGACCGCGTCCAGCACGGCGAACGCCCATCCGGACATCAGGCCCAGCGCGGCGCCGCGGCTGTCGGCGGCCTGGGCGACTGCCGCGAGTGCCTGCTCCCGGCCGCCCTCGGGGGCCTCGGCCGCCGCGTGCTCGGCCGCCGTCAGGAACTGGAGCACCCACCGGCAGGCCCGGAACCAGGCCGGGTCGTCGTCGCGGACCGCCATCGCCATGGGCTCACGGGAGATGGTGTCCGCCAGGATCAGATGTGCCTCCGGGTCCGGCAGCGAGGCACGGATGCCCGCCAGCGCGACCCGGTCCAGCACGTAGGCGCTGCACTCGCCCGAGACGAACGCGGCCAGGGTCGCCGCAGGCGTCGGACAGGCGACCGGTTCGACCGCGAGTCCTCGGCTGCCGAACCAGGCGGCCAGGTTGGCGGCGCTGGTCGTGCCCGCCTGCACCGCGAGCCGCCGGCCCGCGAGCTGCTCGGCACCGGTGATCCCGTCGGCCGCGCGGACCAGGAAGCCCTCGCCGTCGTAGCAGGTGACGCCGGTGAACAGCACCGGCGCGGTCGCCTCGCGGCCCAGCGTCCAGGTCAAGTTGCAGGTGACCAGGTCCGCCTCGCCGGAGACCAGCCGGTCGAGCCGGTCGGCGGGATCGGTCGGCAGCCACTCCACCGCGTCCGCCCGTCCGGTCACCGCCGCGGCCACGGCTCGGGCGATGTCGACGTCCAGGCCGCTCCAGGAGCCGTCGGGTCCCTGCTGGGACAGGCCGGCGATGCCCTGGCTGACGACGACTCTCAGGGCGCCGTTCGCCCGCACCCGGTCGAAGGTGGCGGCCGGTGCCGCGATCGTCTGCGTGCTCATCCGATCCTCCTCGTCCCGCTGCCGACCAACTGTTCGAGGTCAAAGCGGCGTTCGTTGTAGCCCAACATGGAGACCAGACCGCGGGCGGTCACCCGCGGACGCCCGGCGTCGCCGTCCGACGCGGGCACGGCCACCGGCACGGGCACCGGCATCAGTCCGGACTGCGACCAGCGCAGTCGTCCGTACGGGTCCAGCTCGGCGCGGGCCCGGTTGGCGTTGTCGCGGTGCAGGCAGTACGGCACGTCCAGGTGGCCCCGGGCGAAGGCCCCGACCAGGGCGGCGCCGACGGTGTCACCGAAGCCGAGCGTGGTGCGGATCAGCATCTCCGCCTCCTCCAGGATCCCGGTGTCCCGGAACCCTCCGGCTGCGGCCTCGACCTGCTCCGCGGTGACCGAGTCCGCCACGGCGCCGGCGAACTCCAGGGCGTCGACGTTCTCCGGGATCGTCGGGATCCGGTACGCCTCCGCCGAGGTCTTCACGATCAGCCGCTCGGTGCCGCTCAGCACCGCCAGCCGCGCGCTCTCCTCGAGGATCCGCAGCGCGCCGATCGGCGTGCGCGGGAACACCCCCATGTAGGTGTAGAGCACGACGTGCCAGTCGGTGTCGCCCAACCACTGGGTGGCCAGCGTGCGGAGAGCTGCCAGGGCCTCCAAGTCCTGTTCCTGGTTGGTCTGCTGGGCGTAGCTCAGGGAGATGTCGGTCAGGCCGTGCTCGCGGAAGAAGAGTCCCTCCAGCACGCTCAGCGCCACCAGCAGGCTGGGCGGGCAGAGTTGGCCGAGCATGCAGCCGCCGAAGCTCTCCAGGTGCACCGGCTCGTCGAGCCCGGCCAGCAACTGGCAGCAGCTCGCCCACGCCGACACCGCCTGTGACAGCGGCACCCGGCTGTAGGGCAGGCAGTACGAGACCGGACCGCCCTCGGTGGCGTCCATCCCGGCCTCGGCCAGCGCCTCGAACAGCTCGTAGGGCTCGGCCGAGCCGTGTCGCGCCTGCACCGGGAAGTCGGGACCGGTGAGGTCCGCCAGCATGGCCCGGGTGGTGTCCACCCCGTGGGCCACGACGGGGAACCCGTTCAGGTCCGCCCCGTTGCCGGAGGCCAGCGCACGGCGGGCCGAGTCGTGGTCGTTGACGCGGGTGTAGCTGTCCACAGTGATCGTCCCGACCGAAGTCGCCCGCGCTCCGCGAACCGCGGCCAGGCCCTCCTTCATCCGGGCGACCTCGCCGAAGCCCATCCGCGGCTGGACGACCAGCCGGCCCTCGGCAGCGGCGCCGTGCACCATGCGGGAGAAGCGTCCCCTGGTCATGCCGCCACCTCGGCAAGCGTCCGGCGCGGTTCGAGAATGCGCACGAACCGCTCGAACTCGTCGAGCCCGGCCTCGGACTCGAACACCCCGTCATATCCCGCGGAGACGAGCTGCTCCTGGAATGCGACGTTGTCGTGGCCGCGAATTCCCAGCTTTCCGCCGATGACCACGCGCAGGTCCGCGAGGTCGGATTCCGCGCGCAACTTCTGTATCAGCCGGAGCCCGTCGATGTGGCCGTGGCCGTTCACCGTGCTGACCACCAGCGCGTCAGGTTTGACGCGTCGGCACTCCTCGGCGATCACGTCGTCCGGCACGCAGGCGCCGAGGTTGACCACCTCGTGCCCCTGCTCCTCCAGCACGAGTTGCAAGAAGACGAGGTTCCACATGTGGGCGTCGGAGGAGACGCTCGAGACAATGAATTTCTTCGGACGGACAAGAGGTTCGGAGTAATGGGTGCTCTGCAGCGTCGTCATATCGCATCCAGGTGCGGTCGGTGGATTTGATACCTCGAAGCTACGGCCCGGCGAGCGGGTCGGTCCACGAGCTGCTACGGGTAACCACCGATGGGCCCGATCGCCCGGACCGATGACGCCGTGCGGCGACGAAGTCGCAGGCGGGGGAAGGTCCTGATCGGCTGACGGGACGGCCACGGCCGGGCGAGGATGCTGGCATGCCCGACGAGACGACCGAGCCGCACAAGCTGAACGAGCTGACCGAGCTGAACGGGGTGCCCCAGGTGAACGAGGTGACGCGGATGTCGGAGGCGGCCACGCCCCGCCAAATCGCCGACGACTACGTGGAGCGGATGGCCGCGCAGGACCCCTCCGTCACCACGTGGTTGGGGCTGGATCCCAAGGACGAGCGGCTGCCGGACTTCTCCCCCGAGGGGTCCGCGGCGGAGGCCCGGCTGGCCCGCGAGACCCTGGCACGGCTGAACGCCTTCCCGGAGAGCGGGGACCCGGCGGAGCAGGCCTGCGCCCGGCTGCTGCGGGAGCGGCTCGGGTCGACGCTGGAGCGGCACGAGGCGGGCGAGCACTACCGCTCGGTGGCGAACCTGCACACGCCGATGCACGCGTTGCAGAGTCTCTTCGGCATGATGCCGACCGCCACCGAGGAGGACTGGGTCCCGCTGCTCGCGCGGCTGCGCAAGATGCCCGAGGCGGTGGCGGGTTACCGGACCACCCTGGCCGAGGGCGTCGCCCGCAGGCTGTTCGCCGCACCACGGCAGGCGGAGGTGCTGGCCACGCAGCTGGACGCCTGGACCGGCGCGAGCAGCGGGCAGGGCGGCAGCGGCCGAGGGAACGCCAACGGCAACGGAATCGGCGGCTGGCTCGCGCAGTTGGTCGCGCCCGCGCCGGAGCGGTTCCGGGACGAGGCGGACGCGGCGGCGGCGAAGGCGGGCGAGGCCGTCTCCGGGCTGAGCGACTGGCTGCGCGAGAGCTACGCGCCCGCCGCGGCCGGGACGCCGGACGGGGTCGGGCGCGAGCGCTACCTGCTCTGCGCCCGTGCGTTCCTCGGCGCGACGCTGGACCCGGAGCAGACGTACGCGTGGGGCTGGGAGGAGTTCCACCGCGTCTGGGCGGAGCTGCGCGCGGAGGCGGAGCGGGTGCTGCCCGGTGCGGACGTGGAGCAGGCGCGGGCCCACCTGAACGAGCACGGGCACATGGTGCAGGGCGCCGAGGCGATGCGGGCCTGGCTCCAGGGGATCACCGAGGAGGCCATCGAGGCGCTCGACGGCACGCACTTCGACCTGTCCGGACCGCTACGGCAGGTGGAGACCCGTATCGCCCCGGCGGGCACCGCCGCCGCGCCCTACTACAGCGGCCCGAGCCTCGACTTCAGCCGCCCGGGACGGACCCACCTGCCGCTTGCCAACGGTGACGCCGAGGGCCGGTTCCGCACCTGGCGGCTCGTCAGCACCTGGTACCACGAGGGCGTTCCGGGACACCACCTGCAGCTCGCCTCCTGGGTCATGGCGGCGGACCAGCTGTCGCGCTACCAGGTCACCCTGGGCAAGATCAGTGCCAACGTGGAGGGTTGGGCCCTCTACGCGGAGCGGCTGATGGACGAGCTCGGCTTCCTGACCGACCCGGGACGCCGACTCGGCTACCTGGGCAAGCAGATGATGCGCATCGTTCGCGTGATCGTCGACATCGGCATGCACCTGCGCCTCGCCATCCCCGCCGACTCGCCGTTCCACCCGGGCGAGCGGTGGACGCCGGAGCTGGCCACCGCGTTCATGTCCGACTACGTCGGCCTGCCGCCCGCCGCCCGGGACAGCGAGATCGTCCGCTACCTGGGCCGTCCGGGCCAGGCCATCGGCTACAAGCTGGGCGAACGCGCCTGGCTGGCCGGACGGGACGCGGCCCGGCGCCGACTGGGCGCGGAGTTCGACCTCAAGGCGTGGCACATGAAGGCGCTGCGGCAGGGCTCGTTCGGGCTCGACGACCTGGTGGAGAACCTGGCCGGGCTCTGAGCGGCCTGTGACCCGACTGTCAGTAGCCGGCCTTGGTGTAGGCGATGGTGGTGAAGGAGCCGTAGCGGTCGTTGGCGTAGCGGACGCCGGCGATGATCGAGTCGACCGGGTTGAGGATGTCCTTGTGGCCGGGCAGGGACCACTCGGCGAAGGTCGGCTTGATGGTCTGGAGCAGGCCGTAGGTGCCGCCGTAGAGGGCCTGGTTCCCGTCCCAGTGGTTCTGCGCGTCCGGGTTGCCGGAGGACTCGGTCATGGCCCGGGCGTAGATGGCGGACGCCGGGGGGACCTGGTCGCCGTGGGAGCGGAGGACGTCCTGCGCCTCGGCGATCCAGCCGTTGAGGTTGTTCGGGTAGGTCTTCTTGGCGGGCGCGGCCGGCTTCGCGGGGGCGGGCTTGGCGTCCTTCTTCGGGGCGGCCTTCGCGTCGGTCTTCGTGTCCGGCTTGGCGTCGGCCTTGGCGCCGGTCTTCGCGCCGGTCTTCGCGTCCGGCTTGGCATCGGTCTTGGCGCCGGCCTTCGCGTCGGCCTTCGCGGAGGCGGAGGCGGACGGGGCCGGGCTCGAGTGGTCGGCGGCGAGGGCCGGGACGAAGTTCGTCACGACGACCATCCCGGCAACTGCCGAGGCCATGATCAGGTCGGCGGTCAGACGGGCGGGCGTACGGGTGGCGAGACGCATGTCACTCCTGGAAACACGGGCAGCACTCAACACCTGCCGGGCAGGGCAGGGCGGTACCGCACTGGGAACTGGGTCTGGCGGTTGTCTCGACACACCTGGCGCACACACCGCGCCTCAGGCTTTGCTGTCGAGCAGTTCAGGGACGTTGCGGGACTTCTCGCCCGGGCGCACTCCGCAAGGGGATTCGCGCCTTAGGCGGTCGTGGCTTCGACGACATCGACCGCACTCGTTCCTGAACGTCCTCCACGTTCACACGACGTCCACGGCCCGGGCAAGGAAGTTCGGCCCCAAGTGGTTCAGACCACAACAACTCGGACAATCCACTTGGGTATTCGGAGACGCCCCCGAACCCGGCCGGATCGGCTCTGTTGAGCCGCGAGCGGCCTCCCCGGACCGGTCTCGCGGACCCGCCGGACGGCACCGTCCGGTGAGGCGCGTCACTGCCCTCGCGACGGGGTCGGCGACGTGGCGCGCGCCACAGAACGCGCGGAATACGCCGGGCGCGCGGTGAGCCGGTTCACACCGGGGCGCTTGACCACCTCGCCGACGATCACGGTCTCGGCGGAGTCGACGCCGAGCGCGCCGAGATCGCGGGTGACGAAGGCGTAGAGCTCCGCCAGGTCACGGAACCAGACCGCCACCGTGAGGTTCGCCTCCCCCGTGGTCGCCAGCGCGCCGTGGACGGCCGGATGCGCGGCCAGGGCGCGGCCGACCGTGTCCAGACGGCCGGGAGCGACCCGCATCATCACGTTGGCGTCGATCTCCAGCCCGAGCCGCCGCGCGTCCACCACGACGTGGGTGCGCAGCCCTCCGGACGCGGCGAGTCGAGCCAGTCGGCGGCGGACGGTGGACTCCGGCAGCCCGGTCCGCGCGGCAACGGCAGCGGCGGGCAGGCGGGCGTCCTCGTCCAGGCAGCCGATCAGCGCCGTGTCGGTGGCATCGAGCGTCTCGGCGGCCGGGGGCTCGGCGGCCGGCGGCGTCAGGGTCATGCGTTCCGCCTCGCTCAGGACGTCGAGACGCCAGTCGGCCGCCTCGCTGAAGACGTGCAGCACCGTGGCGGCCGTGACCGACGTCACCGCCTGCGTCAGCGGGAGTTGGCGAAAGAGGAGGCTGTCCCGGGCGCCGGGGCGGGTCAGGCTGATGGCGCTGATCTCGTCGCCGGAGGCGGAGAGGTCGACGAAGGGGATGTCCTCCCGGGCCGCCAGCGCGGCGGTGATGGTGTCGAGCTTGCCGCGCAGCACGCGGATCCGCAGCAGCGTGGCCCCGACGGCGGCCGGACGCGGCGGCAGCACGACCACCCGCACCGTGCCGTCCGCCGTCAGCGCGCGCCAGCGGCGCTGGACCGTGCGGACGCCGAGCCCCAGCACCTCCGCCGCACGCTCGGCGGCGAGCCGACCGTCGCACTGCAACGCGGCGACGAGTCGCTGATCGCGCAGGTCAAGGGCCGTGGTGTCGGGATCAGCAACATCTACTGCCATGAGCGCCAGTTTCGCTCATCAGTGCTCCCGGCAGCGGCTCCGACCCGCCCCCGCTCCCCAGGATGGGGACCAGCGACGACCTCTCCCCTCTCCCCAACGATCGGAGCCACCCGTGACCGCGACCACCACCCCGCAGTCCGCCCTGCTCCCCGGCCTGGCCGACGCCGCGCAGGAGGTCGGTGCGCTGCTGCTGCGCACACCGCGTCCGCCCATCGCCGCCGACCCGGACGCACTCCGCCGGGCCTTCGAGGCCGTGGAGGAACCGGCTGTCGAGCTGCTGCGCCGACGCCTCGACGACCTGCTGCCCGGCACCCCCTGGGCGGACGAGATGGACACCGAACTGCCCGAACGCGGCGCGATCTGGGTGGTCGACGCGGTCGACGGCGCGGTGCAATTGCTCCAGGACCTGCCGCAGTTCTGCGTCTCGCTGACCCTGGTCAGGGACCGGGAGCCGGTGGCCACCGCGCTGCACGCGCCCGTGCTGGGCGAGACCTACATGGCCGCGCGCGGCGCGGGGGCGACGCGCAACGGAACGGCGATCCGTCCTTCCGCCAAGGCGGAGTTGGCGGCGTGCGTCGTCGCTTCCAGCCATCCGCCCCTCCTCTGCGCGTCACAGCCGGGGTTGGCCACGGCGATCGGTGCGGCGCTGGCCGCCGTGCTGTCCGAGGTCCTCGCGGTGCGCAACCTCGGGCCGACTGCCTGGCAGGTGGCGGACACGGCCGCCGGACGACTGGACGCCTTCTGGCAGTTGGGCCGCGACGACGCCAACCTGCTCGGCGGCGCACTGCTCGCCCGCGAGGCGGGCGCGCTGGTCACCGACGCGCTCGGCGCGCCGTGGCGGGCGGGCGCGAACGGCATCCTGGTCGCACCGCCCGCCTTGCACGCCCGCCTGCTGGAGCTGCTGCGTGACAGGTCAGCTATGCGGCAGGTCAGCTGAGGTCGGCTGACATTGCGTCGAGCTGACGGTCAGTCATCCCCCGCTCCTGTGTGGGACGAGCCGCCGACCGCCGGGCCCCGATGAGGGTCGACACGGCGCAAGCCGCGCACGCGAGCAGCGGGACCAGCGCCGCCACGGCGAAGACGGCACGCGGGCCGTCCTGGCCGATCACCATGCCTGCCGCGCTCGTGCCGAGGGCGACACCAAGGTTGAAGGCGGTGTTGATCCAGGCGCTGCTCTCGGCCGTGTCGACCAGTAGATAGGCGGTGATCAGCGTCGCGTCGGTGACCGCGCCGGCGGCCAGCAGCGTCGGCGCGGCCGAGGCCGGGGCGAACCAGAGCAGCGGGAGCAGGTACACCACGCCACCGACCGCTCCCAGCACGGCCATTCGGGTGCGCGGCGAACGACGCCAGGTAAGGCGGCCGTAGACCAGGCCGCCCAGCACGCCACCGACGGAGAAGCCCGCCAGCAGCGGCCCGGCCACGGACGCGCCCCAGCCGGCCACGGCCGCCAACTCGGCCATCGACCCGGCCGCGCCGACCGCCGCGACCGCGCCGAGCAGCACCAGGAACCCGCCGGACCGGAGCGGCGAGCGGCGCTTCGCTCCGCTGCTCCTCGCCTCCGTGCGCGCGGCGTCCGACGGTGTCGGCAACGCGGGCGGCGTCGGCGCGGGCGCGGCCGTGCGGGCCAGGACCGGGGCCAGGGAGCTGAAGCCGAGCACGACGATCGCGGCGACGACGGCCAGCGCCACACCCGGCGAGGTCACCGCGATCAACGCGCCACCGAGCAGCGGGCCGACGGAGAAGACCGTCGACTCGGCGACGGCGTCCAGGCTCAGTGCGGCCTGCCGCTGAGCCTCGCCGTCGGCGAGGGCGCCCCAACGGGCCCGCAGCAGCGGGCCGACCGGGGGCGGCAGGATCCCGGCGACGACGGCGAGCACGGGCGCGGCGGCCTCCGTCACCGGCCCGCGAGCGCCGCCCGCCGCCAGCAGGGCGAGCGCGGCGATCAGCGCGAGGACGACGGCGAACGCCACGGCCAGCAGCCGCAGAGTGGCGGGCCTGCGCTCGGCCAGCCGGGCCCGCCAGGGGCCGAGCACGGCGCTGAGCAGCCCGTAGACGCCGACGGAGGTTCCGGCGGCCCCGAAGGAGCCGACGGCCTCACGCAGTGCGAGGAGCAGCGGAAGGGAGATGAGTCCGTAGGGAAGCCGGGCGAGTGCTCCGGCGAGCGCCAGGCCGCGGGCATGCGGCAGCGCAAGGACGGCACGGTACGACGCGCCGCCCTGGACAGGGCGTGACATGGAAGGTCTCCGGTGAGGCACTACGGGACAGGACGTCGGAGCGACGCGGCGTTGCCATGCGGCACGGCGCTCAATGGCGCACGGCATGGCGATGCGGCACGCGTCGCGCAGCGGCACGCGGCCGAGGACTGCGCGTCAAAGCGTCAGCGCGGTCGGCTCGCGGCGGCGAGGTCCTGTCAGTGCGGCCCGGAGAGATGCATGGCGCGAGCGTAGCGGCGTCGGACCGTCCGTGGCCACACCTTTGCCGACCGCACCTTTGCCGACCACACTTCTGCCGACAACGCCGCGAGCGCCCGCACCGGCGGACTGCGGCAGAGTGGTGTCATGCACGGTCTGCACGCGCTGGACTGGCTGAACGCCCCCGGGTACTGGCTGGGTCGGCTGCTGTTCCAGCGCGCGCTGGCCGGGGTGTACCTGGTCGGGTTCCTGGTCGCCGCACGGCAGGGCAAGGCGCTGATCGGCGAGCACGGGCTGCTGCCCGTGCCGCGCTTCCTGGCGCGCAGGACGTGGCGGGAGGCGCCGAGCCTGTTCCAGTTCGGCTACTCGGACCGGCGCTTCGCGGCCGTGTCCTGGGGCGGGGCCGCGCTTGCGGTCGCCGTCGCGGCCGGTGCGGCGGACGCCGTGCCGCTCTGGGCGGGGATGCTCTGCTGGGCCGTGCTCTGGTTGCTGTACCTGTCCATCGTCAACGTCGGGCAGACCTGGTACTCGTTCGGGTGGGAGTCTCTGCTGCTGGAGTCGGGCGCGCTGGCCGTCTTCCTCGGCAACGGGACCGTCGCGCCGCCGATCACCACGCTGCTGCTGATCCGCTGGATCCTGTTCCGGGTCGAGGTGGGCGCGGGACTGATCAAGCTGCGCGGGGACCGCTGCTGGCGCGAGCTGACCTGCCTCTACTACCACCACGAGACCCAGCCGATGCCGGGCCCGTTCAGCTGGTGGTTCCACCGGCTTCCGAAGCCGCTGCACCGGGTGGAGGCGGGCGCCAACCACGTGGTGCAACTGGGCGCGCCCGTCGCGCTGTTCCTGCCGCAGCCGGGCGCGACGGTCGCGGCGGGGCTGATCGTCACGACGCAGCTGTGGCTGGTGCTCTCCGGCAACTTCGCCTGGCTGAACTGGGTGACGATCACCCTCGCGCTGAGCGCGGTCAGCACCGGGGGCGACCGGGCCTACCCGGCCACGCCGACCTGGTTCGCCGTCCTCGTCCTCGCCTACGGCGCGCTGGTGCTGGTGCTCAGCTACCGCCCGGCCAGGAACCTCCTCTCCTCACGTCAGGTGATGAACCGCTCCTTCGACTCGCTCCACCTGGTCAACACCTACGGTGCCTTCGGCAGCGTCACCAGGCTGCGCCACGAGGTGGTGCTGGAGGGCAGCGCCGACGGGCACACCTGGCTGGCCTACGAGTTCAAGGGCAAGCCAGGGGATCCCCGGCGCAGACCCCGGCAGTTCGCGCCGTACCACCTGCGCCTGGACTGGCTGATGTGGTTCGCCGCGCTCAACCCGGGCTACGCCCGCCCCTGGCTCACTCCGCTGCTGCGCAAACTGCTGGACGGCGACCGGGAGACCCTGCGGCTGCTGCGCCGCGACGGCAACCCGTTCCCGGACATGCCCCCCGCGCACGTCCGAGCCACGCTCTACCGCTACCGCTTCACCACCCGTGCCGAGCGGCGGGCCACCGGGGCGTGGTGGCACCGCGAACTCGTCGGCGGGTACCACCGGTCGCTGTCCACGTTCCATTCGAGCACCTGGGACTGACAATCCACCACTGACTATCCAGCTCTGTGCAGGAAGCCAGGCCCGTGCCCGTCCGGGCCCTACGCGTCCGCCGCCACCAGCGGCCACTGGATCTCGGTGACCCACTGCTCCTGCGGGCCGCAGGAGTCCAGGTAGAGCTCGCGGCCGAGGACGTCGGCCCGGAGGCCGGAGGACTCGATCCAGCGAGCCAGGGACTGAATGGTCGTCAGCACCCGGTCCATGGACCCGCGGTGGACGATGGTCGCGGCCTCCGCGACCGGCGGCAGGTCGACGATCTCCACGCCCGGCACCGAGCCGGGCTCGGCGGAGACGGTGACGCCCGCGTGGACCACGACGGGGTCGCCCAGCTCCGTCCCTGACCGCTCGTACCAGGCCAGCTCCGGCCCGCTCGGCGCGACCCCGGCGGCCCGGAGCTGCTCGAAGAGGCGCTGGTAGAGGGGCTGGATGACGGGGCCGATGTGGCGGGGGTCGAAGCTCTCCGCAGTGTCGGTGAGCACGGCGACGCGGACGGCGGGGAGGGGCTTGACGACGACTTCACGGGTAGGCATGGTGCCCTCGCTCTCGATGGTTCGGAGCCTCGTCTCGACCTGGGCCAGGCGCGCGGTCGCGCTCGCGACCGTCTCGGCCAGCTCGGCCCGCCGCAGGCGCAGCATGCCGCGCAGCTCCTCGACGCCGACCGTCTCGTCGAGCACCTGGCCCACCTGCTGGAGGCTGAAGCCGAGGTCCTTGAGCGCGATGATCCGGTTGAGCCGGGCCAACTGGGCGGCGTCGTAGTAGCGGTAGCCGGTGTACGGGTCGACCCGGGCCGGGCGCAGCAGCCCGAGCGCGTCGTAGTGACGCAGCATCCGGACCGACACCTGACCGTAGGCGGCGAAGTCTCCGATGGTGAACATGACCCCTCCAGTCCAGAGCCTCCCACTGTGTCAGGGTCAAGCAGCGTCAGAGGCAAGCAGCGTCAGGTTCAAGCAGCGAACCGGGCGGCAGGCGGGCGCGCCTGGGGCGTTGCGGTGCTTTCGTACGGTCTGATGGGATTCATGCCCACCACACGCGTCTCCGGCATGTGGTCCGGCCTGCGCTTCGTCCTCGCCCTGCTGGGCGAACTGCTCCTGACCGGCGGCGCGGTGGTCGGGCTCTTCGCCGCCTGGCTGTCCTTCGGACAGAGCCCGCAGCCCACGGCCGAGCAGCGGCAGACCGTCCGTGCGATCCAGCACGCGTTCCGCGCCGGAACGGCGGTGCCGCCGGGCGTGGTGGCGCTGATCCGGATCCCGGCGTTGGGTGCGGGCTGGCAGTACCCGGTCTACGAGGGCACCGGGACCACGGCGTTGAGCCGGGGCCTGGCCCACTACACCGGGACCGCGGGGCCCGGTGGGCGGGGCAACTTCGCGGTGGCCGGGCACCGTTCGTCCGGCAGCGGGTTCGAGCCGCTGGCCGACCTGCCGGACAGCGTCCGGGTCGGCGACCCGATCGTGGTGGAGACGGCTGCCGCCCAGTACGTGTACCGGATCACCGGCACCGAGCAGACCGGCCCGTCCGACGTCGCCGTGCTGCGTCCGGACCAGGGACGCCACGCGGATCCGGCGCCCGGCCTGGTCACCGTCACCACCTGCACGCCGCGCTACGGCTCCTCGGGTCGGTTCGTCGTCTTCGGCACGCTGGTCTCGACCACGAAGGCGCCGGTGGGTCAGGGCGTCGCGTCCAGGGCATGAGGGCCCTCGCAGCCGTAACTGTTAAGACTCTTGACAGTTATTTGGTCTAGTCCAATCATTGTCAGCGTCCGGTCACCTGCCCCGGCCGCTCCGACACGACGACGGCCGACGGCCTTCCTGCACCGCTCCACCCCCACGGGAGTCCTGCATGAGATCCGTACGTTCCGTGCTCACCGCCGCGCTGCTCGGCGCCGGCCTGGCCGTTGTGGGCGCCCCCACGGCACACGCGGCCAACACACCGCTGCCCGCCCACGTCTTCTCGCCCTACTTCGAGGCGTACAGCGGCGACAACCCCGCGACCCTGTCCTCGGAGTCCGGCGCCAAGTACCTGTCCATGGCGTTCGTCCAGGCCCCCTCGGCGGGCTCCTGCACCGTCGACTGGAACGGCGACACCAGCCAGCCGATCAGCTCGTCGACCTTCGGCAGCGCCATCTCCACCATCCAGGCGAACGGCGGCGACGTCGTCCCGTCCTTCGGCGGCTACAGCGCCGACCACGGCGGCACCGAGATCGCCGACAGCTGCACCAACGTCAACTCCATCGCCGCCGCGTACGAGAGCGTCGTCACCACCTACGGCGTCACCCGGATCGACCTCGACACCGAGGACAACTCGCTGACCAACAGCGCCGGTATCGACCGCCGCAACAAGGCCATCGCCCAGGTCGAGTCCTGGGCCGCCGCCAACGGCCGTACGGTCCAGTTCTCGTACACCCTGCCGACGACGACCAGCGGCCTCGACTCCAGCGGCCTCGCGGTGCTGCAGAACGCGGTCCAGAACAACGCGCGGATCGACGTCGTCAACATCATGACCTTCGATTACTACGACGGCGCGACGCACGAGATGGGCACCGACGCCGAGCACGCGGCGACCGGGCTGGAGGGCCAACTCGCCACCCTCTACCCGTCCAAGACCGCCGCGCAGCTCTGGGGGATGGTCGGCATCACCATGATGCCCGGCATCGACGACTACGGCGCGGCCGAGACCACCACCGTCGCCGACGCGAGCAACGTCGAGAGCTGGGCCACCGGCAAGGGCCTGGCCGAGCTCTCCTTCTGGGCGCTGGAGCGCGACAACGGCGGCTGCCCCGGCACCGGGGGCTCCGACACCTGCTCCGGGATCACCCAGAACACCTGGGACTTCAGCCACGCCATGGAGCCCTTCACCAGCGGCAGCGGCGGCCAGACCACGAACGACTTCTCACTCGCCGTCAGCCCCGGCTCGGCCTCGGTCCAACAGGGCGCCTCGGCGACCGCGACGGTCAGCACGGCGGTCACCTCCGGCAGCGCGCAGAGCGTCAGCCTGAGCGCGAGCGGTGCGCCGTCCGGGGTCTCGGTCGCGTTCAGCCCGACGTCGGTGACGGCAGGCGGCAGCAGCACGCTGACGGCCACGGTCGGATCCTCGGTAGCGGCGGGCAGCTACCCGATCACGGTCACCGGGACGGCCGCCTCGGGCAGCCACTCGGCGACGTACACGCTGACGGTCACCGGCACCAGCGGTGGCGGCGGTGGCAGTGGCAGCCTCAGCAACGGCGGGTTCGAGAGCGGCAGCCTGAGCCCGTGGACCTGCCAGTCCGGCAGCAAGGTGGTGACCTCGCCCACGCACAGCGGCTCCTACGCCCTGCAGGTCACGCCGACCTCGTCGGCCACCGGCGAGTGCGACCAGACGGTGACGCTGAAGCCCAACACCAGCTACACCCTGTCCGGTTGGGTCCAGGGCAACTACGCCTACGTCGGCGTGAGCGGTGGGGCCAGCGGGTCGACCTGGTCCAGCAACAGCGGCTGGAACCAGCTGACCGTGCCGTTCACCACCGGCTCCAGCGGGACGGTCACCGTCTACGTCCACGGCTGGTACGCCCAGGGCAACGTCTACGCCGACGACTTCTCGCTGTCGTAGCCGGGCCGGACGTACGGCGGGGGTGGTCAGCTCGCCAGGACGGGAACGTCCAGGCGGATCATCCCCGCCACACCGAACTGCAGCATGACGGTCACCTTCGAGCCGGCCTTGGGCGCGTCCCCGGCCGGCAGGGTGATCTTCGGGCCGTCGGCCGCGCCGAACTGCGCGGTCCCGTTGTAGCCCTCGATCAGCACCCCGGCCACGGACAGCGGGTTGGCCGACGAACCCGTGATGTTCGCCACGTGCGGACCCACCGAGGCCACCGCCAGGTGCTCGGTCACCGGACCGGCGTTGGTCACGGTCATCTCCACCTGGGCCCCGCCCGCTGCGGCGAGGTGGACCGCGGCCTTGGCGATCTGCAGGTCGACGTTGCGACCCTGCAGCGACAGGTCCGTCCCGTCCGCACTGGTCCGGACGGACGACTGCGCGGCCCCCGGAGCCTCCCGCTGCACGCCGCTCCCGGCGCACCCGGACAGGGCCAGCGCTGCGGAGACGGCGACGGCAGCCGCGACGGCGGGAACCCGGACGGCAGGGGCGAGACGGAGGCGCATGTCTGCATTATCGCCGCCCCGCCGACATGCCTCGGCACCCGGGTGCCGCTCACCTCGCGCCCACCCACCGCTCACTCGGCGCCCACTCGGCGCTCACCCGGGCGGGCGACTTGACGTCGCGCCGTCGGCCCGGTCCGCTCATCACAACGCAGAGTGTTGCTGTGAACACGACGGGCGACACCGTCGGGCGGCGACGCCTCCCGCACGGACGCCCCCGACACAGCAAGGAGCAACCATGCGGAAGTCCTCCCGGCTGGCTGCAATCGGAACGATCGCGGCGGGCCTGATCCTCGCCGGGGCCGGTGCGGCCAGCGCGGACGCGACCGCGAACGGCATCGCCGCCAACTCCCCCGGCTTCCTGTCCGGCAACCTGATCCAGATCCCGGTGCACATTCCGATCAACGTGTGCGGGAACTCGATCAACGTGGTCGGTGCGGCGAACCCGGCGTACGGCAACTACTGCGCCAACGGCGGCGACGAGCACGCCGGCGACCACGGCGTCTGGATGCACCACATGTGGTGGCACCATGACGACGACGCCACCGGCTGGAACCACGACCACGACGGGGACTGCGATTGAGCAGAGCCCGGAGAGTCGCACGACACACGGTGACGCGCTCTGACGCGCCGTCACCTTCGATAATACGCAGCGGCCCTGCTCCCGAGCATGGAGCAGGGCCGCCGCGTGTCCGCGTGACGGATCAGTCAGTGATCAGTCGGCGTGGCTGGTCAGCCGACGTTCGCGGAGTGGTTGCCGAACGCCGGGTTCAGCAGGCCGATCACGTTGATCGAGTTGCCGGTCACGTTGGCCGGGATGTGCACCGGGAGCTGCACGTTGTTGCCGCTGATCGCGCCCGGCGAGTTGGTCGCGTCGCCGCAGGCGTGCGAGCTGGCGAAGGCCGCGCCGGCACCCGCAGCAACGACACCGACAGCAGCGGAGGCCACGAGGGCGCCCTTGAGAACGTTCGTCATGATTCTTCTTTCCTCACCGGATTGAAACACGCACCGGATTGATCACGATGGACACCCGCCACGGGCCCGACGTCCGGGTCGCAGCAGGTACCCGGCCCAACGAGACCTCTGCCGTCCCGTCACCGGGCTCCCCGGACAATCACCCGGAAGTTGGATTACACCGAACATGCCTCCATTCGGGTGGCATTGCCGCGGGCCCATGTCCTCGACCTCACCGCTTCGTTGGAGAGACCGGATTACCCAGTGCGGCGCACCGCCGAGTCCAGGGCGTGGACGGATCTCCGTTCCACCGTTCGCCCGGGACCGGACGGAGCCCGCCGACTTCCGAGATCCTCACGAGAGGGGACACCCCCATGGTCAACACCAAGCGCGGCCTTGCGGTCACCGTCGCGGCGGCCGGTCTGCTCGCCGCCGGTGCTGGCGTCGCCGCGGCCAGCAGCACCGCCAATGGCACGGCCGCCAACTCCCCGGGCTTCCTTTCCGGCAACCTGGTCCAGGTCCCGGTTCACGTTCCGGTCAACGTCTGCGGCAACACCGTCAGCGTCATCGGCCTGCTGAACCCGGCCTTCGGCAACAAGTGCGCGAACGTCGACTGATCCTGCTCCGTCAGGCAGTCCCAGGGCCCGGCCGCGGGACGCGGTCGGGCCCTTCGCCGTTCGGCCCGGGGCCCGTCACGCCTCGACCACGGAGACGAAAGTCGTATCGGCTGTCCGAGTGGTCGTTCGACATGCCCCGTGTCCCGCCGCCCGGGCGCTCGTTTCGTCTTGCGTCCCCTCCATCCCGGAGGGGCGACTCACGCAAAGGAATGGACATGAACAAGGTCTCCAAGGCCATCGCGCTGTCCGCCGCCGCCGCGGCCCTCACGCTGGCCGGCGCCGGTGCCGCCTCCGCCGACTCGACCGCGAACGGCGTCGCCGCCAACTCTCCCGGTTTCCTGTCCGGCAACCTGGTCCAGGTCCCGGTGCACATCCCGATCAACCTGTGCGGCAACACCGTCAACGTGATCGCCCTGCTGAACCCGGCCTTCGGCAACACGTGCGTGAACAACAGCTGACCTGCTGATCACCACCGATCAGCCTTACCCGTAGGAGATTGATCGTGCGCAAGTTCAAGACCGCCGCTGCTGTGTCTCTCGCGACGGTGGGCCTGCTGATGGGCGCCGCCGGCGCCGCCGCTGCCGACGCCAACGCGAACGGCATCGCCGCCAACTCCCCCGGCTTCCTGTCCGGCAACCTGATCCAGGTCCCGGTGCACATTCCGATCAACCTGTGCGGCAACTCGATCAACGTGATCGGTGCGCTGAACCCGGCTTTCGGCAACACGTGCGTGAACCAGCCCGGCTGCTGACCCTCACCCAGCAGACCGCTGCCGCCGTCCCCCTGCGCCACGCGCGCGGGGGGACGGCGGTGTCCGTTCCAGCCCATTTCTTGTGTGTGTGAACAACCTCGGAGAGCCCGATGCGTAAGACCGCTCGTACTGCGGCACTGACCACGATCCTGCTCGGCGCCGCGGGCATCGCGGCGGCGACCCCCGCTGCCGCCCTCACCACGGCGAGCGGCGCACGCCCCTCCGCCGAGCTGCAGCCGACGTCGGTCGGCCCGGCGATGGCGGGCCTGACCGGCGCGGTCCCCTACGTCCTCGCCCCGGCGAAGGACTTCCGCCTCGACCCGCTGGCCAACTCCTCCGCGGACCCGCTCAACAACGGCGTCGCCTTCCTCCCCGACTCGCCGGGCGCGGCCCCGCTCTCCACCAAGCCGGTCACCAACGGCCTCAGCCACGGTGGCGGCCTCGCCAGCTTGCCGCTGGTCGGCGGCGCGGCGAACCTTCTCCCGGGCTGAGACGCAGAGCCTCTGCAAGCGAGGTAGTTGCACTACTTAGGGGCGCGGGGAACTGCGCGAGCAACCACCCTGTCGGGATGGCCCTGCTCGTTCAGCGACACACCACACACGGTGGCTTGTCGCGCAGTTCCCCGCGCCCCTGACATTTGCAACTACCTGCGGCAGCAAAGCACCCACCTGCTCGCGCCCACGCGGCGGAGCCGCACATCAGCAGAGCCCCGCGCCCCTAGGCAGTGCAACGTCCCAGCGCCCGAACGCTGAGGCCGCTGCCTACAGCTGCTTGCGGAACACTTCCGCAGTCTGCAGGAAGAGGTCGTTGGCCTCCGTCTCGCCGATGGTCACGCGGGCGCCCTCGCCCGCGAAGGGGCGGACCACGACGCCCGCCGCCTCGCACGCCGCCGCGAACTCCGTCGTCCGCTCACCCAGCCGCAGCCAGACGAAGTTCGCCTGGGTCGTCGCCACCGTCCAGCCCTGGGCGACCAGCGCCGCCACGACCCGCTCGCGCTCAGCGACCAGCGCGGCCACGCGCTCCAGCAGGGCCTCCTCCGACCGCAGCGAGGCCACCGCCGCGTCCTGCGCGAGCTGGCTGACGCCGAACGGCACCGCTGTCTGCCGCAGCGCCTGAGCGACAGGCTCGTGCGCGATGCAGAAGCCGACCCGGAGGCCGGCCAGGCCGTACGCCTTGGAGAAGGTGCGCAGCACGCAGACGTTGGGGCGGTCGCGGTAGAGGTCGATGCCGTTCGGCACCTCCTCGTCGCGGACGAACTCGTTGTACGCCTCGTCGAGGACGATCAGCACGTCGCGCGGCACCGCGTCCAGGAAGCGCTCCAGCTCCTCGCGGTGGGCGACCGTCCCGGTCGGGTTGTTGGGGTTGCAGACGAAGATCAGCCGGGTGCGGTCCGTCACCGCGGCCAGCATCGCGTCGAGGTCGTGCGTCTCGTCCGCCTTGAGCGGGACCCGGACGCTGGTGGCGCCGCTGATCTGGGTGATGATCGGGTACGCCTCGAACGAGCGCCAGGCGAAGATCACCTCGTCGCCCGGACCGGAGGTCGACTGCAGCAGCGACTGCGCGACGCCCACCGAGCCCGTGCCGGTGGCGACATGCGCCTCCGGGACGTCGAACCGCTGTGCCAGCTCGGCGATCAGGCCCGCGCAGGACATGTCCGGGTAGCGGTTGAAGCTCTGCGCCGCCTCGACCGCCGCCTCAAGGACGCCCGGCAGCGGCGGGTAGGGGTTCTCGTTGGAGGAGAGCTTGAATGCGGGCGTGCCGTCCGCGCCCTGCGCCGGCTTGCCCGGCTTGTACGCGGGGATGCCCGCGAGGGCCGCGCGCAGCCGGGGGCTGGGAGTGGTTTCGCTGCTCACCGTTGTCTTCCTCCATTAGTCGCGTCGCCCGCCACGTCTTCTTCGTCGTGACCCGCGCCGCCGTATCCGGTCGAGATCACCATACGAGCCGATAGCCGGAACCTCACCCGTGCGAGTGACATGTGCCGGTATGGCTCCGCGCAGACTCAGGGGGCGACACCGTACGTACATGGCCAAAACGCAGGCGATCTGCCCCGAATCGGTCGTTGGTGCAAGGAGAAAACGCACCGATGGTCATGGAGAAACGTATCTCCGACCAACCCGGACAGACCATCCCCTTCTGACAGTTCCGCGCCATACGATCGGCCAGACATGACAGCAGCAGCGAATCACCACGGCCGTCGGGCGACCACCCGCACGCGTCGGCTGGAACGCGCCGGGATCAGGGACGTCGCGGCGGCGGCCGGCGTCTCGATCACCACCGTGTCCGACGCGCTCAACGGCAAGGGGCGCCTGCCGGACGAGACCCGCAGCAAGGTGCGCGAGGTCGCCGAGCGGCTGGGCTACCGCCCCTCCGCCGCGGCGCGCACCCTGCGCACGGGGCGCTCCGGCCTGATCGGCCTGACGGTGACGACGTACGGGCAAGAACCGTTCACCTTCACCGAGTTCGCCTACTTCGCCGAGATGGCCAGGGCGGCGACATCGGCCGCGCTCAACCGCGGCTACGCCCTGGTCGTCCTCCCGGCGTCGTCCCGGCACGACGTCTGGAGCAACGTCGCGCTCGACGGCACGGTCGTCATCGACCCGGCCGACCACGACCCCATGGTCGTCGACCTCTACCGCCAGGGCCTGCCGGTGGTCAGCGACGGCAAACCGGGCAACTGCCCTGTCACCGCCTGGGTGGACAACGACCACCACGCCGCCGTGCTCGGCATCCTGGACCACCTGGCCCAGGCGGGCGCGCGCCGGATCGGTCTGCTCACCGGCACCAGCACCGACACCTACACCCGCCTCAGCACCGAGGCGTACCTGGGCTGGTGTCGCAGCGTCGGCCAACAGCCGCTTTACGAGGCGTATCCGGCGCACGACCCGTGCGCGGGCGCGGTCGCGGCCGACCGCCTGCTCGCCCGCCCGGACCGGCCGGACGCGGTCTACGGGCTGTTCGACCCCAACGGCACCGACCTGCTGGCCGCCGCGCGCCGCTACAGCCTGCGCGTCCCCGAGGACCTGCTGCTGGTCTGCTGCAGCGAGAGCGACGTCTACGCCACCACCGAGCCGCCGATCACCACCCTCTCGCTCAAGCCCCGCCGGATCGGCACGACCGTGGTCAACCTGCTGATCGACGCGATCGAGGGCCTCAGCCCGGCCACACAGGACGCCTCCGGACAGCTGATGCCGACGGAACTGATCGTCCGACGCTCGTCGCAACGGCGGGCCCACCGCACCACAGTGGCCGCCCCGCGCCCGCCCGGCGAGACGTGACCGGCAGCCGGGCCAGGTGAGTTGACGAAGTTCCACGGAGCTCGCCGGCCCCCGCCAGCCCCCGCGGGAGCCGGTCGGAGCCGGTCGAAGTCTGGGGAGCCAGTCGGTGTCCGCCGGAGTCCGTCGGCCCCCGAGTTGTTCCGGCGGAATTCGCGGAGCCTCGGTGGCGTCCGGCGACTCCAGCCGGTCGGCTGGAATCCGGTTCGGTCGCCGTCCGTCACCAACCGCCTGACCTGCCCCTTTTTGTCACTCATTGCTCCACCGCCGACCGGCGGCCGATCCGCGCAGAGCGAACGATTTCAGCAGCCTGATCCCTCCCAGGTGCGGACGCCGGGAAGGACGGCTTTATACGATGGGCGGCATGACACCCGTGGACCGTCCCGCCTGGCCTGACCAGCCGGACCCAGGCCCGCACGCCGCGCAGGCAGCGGACGGGTCCACGGCGTTCGACTTCTTCGCGCCCGCGACCCCCCAGCAGGCGCAGCGCGCGCCCCTGGAGACGCCGCAGCCGGAGCCGTCGGAGGCCCTGCCCTCCGCCGCCCCCACGGAGTTCGGCGCACCCGCGGAGTTCGGCGTACCCGCGGAGTTCGGCGTACCCGCGGAGTTCGGCGTACCCGCCGTGGGCCACCCGGGGATGTCGGCGGCGGCTCCCGTGGGGACGCACTCGGGGATTCGCGCCGCCCTGGAGCCGGAGCTCAACCTCGACCTCTCCGCGCACGTGGCCGTCGCCGCACAGCTGGGCGGACCTCAGCTGGTCAACATGGCCGCCGCCGCGCCGCAGGACCCGCCGACGCTGGAGCTGGGCGCGCCGATCCAGCCCAACGCCCGGGTGATCCCCGCCCCCGCGGTGCCCGTCCCGGCCGACGCCACGCTCGTCGACGGCTTCCAGTCCGCCCCCGAGGGCCCGCTCTACGTGGTCGGCGACGTGCACGGCTACCTGCAGGAGTTGCTCGACGGCCTGCACGCGCAGGGTCTGATCGACTCCGAGGGCCGGTGGAGCGCCGGGCGTTCCCGGCTCTGGTTCCTGGGCGACTTCACCGACCGTGGCCCGGACGGCATCGGTGTCATCGAAACGGTGATGCGGCTCGCGGCCGAGGCTGCGGCGGTCGGGGGCTACTGCCGTGCCCTGATGGGGAATCACGAACTGCTGCTGCTCGGCGCGGACCGCTACGGCGACGAACCGGTGCAGTCGAGCGCGGGCACCGCGTCGTTCCTCGCCGCCTGGCGGCTCAACGGCGGCCAGCCCACCGACATGGAGCGCCTGGAGGACCACCACGTCGCCTGGCTCTCCCGGCTCCCCGCGATGTCCGTCGAGGACGGCCACCTGCTGGTCCACTCCGACACCACCGCGTACCTGGAGTACGGCGACTCGGTGGACGCGGTCAACGACGCCGTCCACGAGGTGCTGAACCACGGTGACGCGGACGAGTGGTGGGACTGCTTCCGACGACTGACCAAGCGCTTCGCCTTCCGCGGCGACAACGGCGCGCAGTCTGCGCGTGAGCTGCTCGACGTCTACGGCGGCCACCGGGTGGTCCACGGCCACAGTCCGATCCCGTACCTGCTCGGTGACGCGCCCAGCGAGGACGGCCACTCGGGCATCCAGGTCACCGGTCCGCACGTCTACGCGGACGAGCTGGCCGTGGCGATGGACGGCGGCGTCACCATGGAGGGCGAGGGCCGGCTCCTCATCGCGCGCCTGCCGCTGGGCTGAGCCGAGCTGGGCTGAGCCGAGCTGACGGTCCGTCTGTTGGCGTGACCACCTGTTCGCCTCTTCGCGCACCGCACACGCGCGCGAGCGGCTTGCATGCGGCAATTGCCAGAAGCAACTCCTGTCCCTCCCGGCGCGGGAAATTCTGGAAAGCGACTGTCACTGTGTCAGTGCCCGCGCCTAGCATGAGGGTCAGTCACCCACCACTGACGAACAACCCCCAGCTGAGCAGCCCTGACGGCCTGCCTCACGGCAGGTCGCGATATTTCCACGGGGGAGCAGAACGATGGACATCGCTCCGCACATGCAGCCCGAGGACAAGCCCGACTACGTGCGGATCCTGGACGAGGCCCTGCAGAGCCCGCACATCCGCGAGTCCCTGCGCGCGGCCCGGGGCGACGTGACCGCCGCCCAACTGCACGACCGCGCCCTGCGCGACCTCGACGAGGTCGCCGCCGGGGCCGCACCGGAGTACGAGCACTACCGGTCCCTGCGCGAGCAGTTCGCCGAGCTCGCCGCAGGTCCGGACACCGACCGGCTCGGCAGCGTCGACCCGGCCATGTGGGTCGCGCCGGACACCCCGCTGGAGGCCGCCAACCGGGCCGGCTTCACCGCGATGGCAGCGGTGCTGGCGCCGGTCCTGGCCTGGCTGAGCGCGCTGGTCCTCTGGCTGACCGGTGTCGCGGTCCACGCGGGGTCGCCAAGTCTCGCGCTCGGCCACCAACTGGTCACCGCCGCGGGCGTGCTCGCGATCGCGGGCGGCGCGGCGCTGGTCGTCGCCACGGTCGGCCTGCTGATGACCGCCCGGCGGGACGCGGCGGCTCCGCCGCTCCGTCCCCAACCGGAGCTGGCCGCCGACATCTCCAAGGCCCGCGAGGTGTGGCGCAGCACGCTGCGCGACCGCGCCGTCGTGCCCTACCTGGAGCGCGAACTCGCCTCCCGCGCCGCCGCGAACCACATACCCAAACCGCCTGCGCGCAGCCGCGTCGACCTGATCCGCCAGAGCCCTCGGCTGGGCTTCAGCAGCCCGGGTTTCACCAGCCCGGGCTGCGAGGGGATCACCGACCGCCAGGGTGAGGAGAAGCCGGAGAAGGAACGCGAGGACGAGATCTACTTCTCGTCCCCGGGGTTCAGCTCCCCCGACTTCACCTCGCCGGGCCGCAGCGGGCCGGAGCAGCTCGGCCGCTTCCTCCCCAACCCGGAGGAGTGACCGGAGGGCTCAGACGGCCCCGGTTCCTCTGCCGCCCGCGCGTCAGGCCTGCAGCTCCGCAGCGACGAGCTCCGCGATCTGCACGGCGTTCAGCGCCGCGCCCTTGCGGAGGTTGTCGTTGGAGACGAACAGCGCCAGGCCGTTGTCGACGGTCTCGTCGCCACGGATGCGGCCGACGAAGGACGGGTCCTTGCCCGCCGCCTCCAGCGGCGTCGGGACCTCGGAGACGACCACGCCAGGCGCGTCGGCCAGCAGCTCGTACGCGCGCTGCGGGCTGAGCGGGCGGGCGAAGCGGGCGTTGATCTGCAGGCTGTGACCGGTGAAGACGGGCACGCGGACGCAGGTGCCGGAGACCTTCAGCTCGGGGATCTCCAGGATCTTCCGGCTCTCGTTGCGGAGCTTCTGCTCCTCGTCGGTCTCGTTGGTGCCGTCGTCGACGACCGAACCGGCCAGCGGCAGCACGTTGAACGCGATCGGCTTGGCGAACTTCTGCGGCTCGGGGAACTCGACGGCGTCGCCGTCGTGGGTGAGCTGGTCCGCGACGTCGGCGACCTTCGTCACCTGCTCGTGCAGCTCGGCGACGCCCGCCAGGCCACCGCCGGAGACGGCCTGGTAGGTGGCGACGACCATCGCCTCCAGCCCGGCCTCCTGGTGCAGCGGCCTGAGCACCGGCATGAAGGCCATGGTGGTGCAGTTCGGGTTGGCGATGATGCCCTTGGGACGGTCCGCGATCGCGTGCGGGTTCACCTCGGAGACGACCAGCGGGACCTCCGGGTCGCGGCGCCAGGCGGAGGAGTTGTCGATCACGACGGCACCCGCGGCGGCGACCTTCTCGGCCAGCGCCTTGGACGTCGAGCCGCCCGCGGAGAAGAGCACGATGTCCAGGCCGCTCCAGTCGGCCGTGGCGGCGTCCTCGACGACGACCTCGCCGCCCTTCCACGGCAGCGTGGACCCGGCCGAACGCGCGGAGGCGAACAGCCGCAGCTCCGTCACCGGGAACTCGCGCTCCTCCAGAATCCGGCGCATGACGCCGCCGACCTGACCAGTGGCACCCACGATTCCAATCCTCATGCCCTCTACAGTAAGCGCCCCGCGCGGCGGCGCGAGCGGATATCCGAGGGCCGGACAGCCCCTGAGCTGCGACGACAGGAAGCCTTGCGGGCCGGGCCGCGTCTGTGCCGCAAAGCGTCCGGGGGCGGCGTCAGGAACCCGTACGAAAACCTCCCGGATTCCTGGTCACACGTGGATCCCGGGTCGCCTTCTGAGGCGTGCTCCCGGCCTTCGCCGGAGGTGGCGGAATCGGCCGAGGCGCCGGTGCCCGTGGTGCCACGGGCCTGGGCGGCGACATGCGTCGCGAGTCGATGTCCGGCAAGAAGCTCGACTACGCCCTGGCCGTGGACGCCGCCTCCGAGCAGCTGACCCAACGCCTCCACCTCCGCGCGACGGGCGAGGTCCCCGACTGGTTCACCGCCGACGTCGACCAACGCGTCGCCGCCCTCCGCAAGCAACGCTGACCCGGAGCGCGCAGCCGCTGCTAGGCGCGCTCGCGCTCGCGCTTCAGGTGCATGGCCAGCGTCAGCAGCAGGAGCGGCAGACCGATCGCGTGGTAGGCCACGTCCACGGCCGTCCCGGACTTCACCGTGAACGTCATCCCCACGACGAACCCGGCGACGGCGAACGCCAGCGAGCCGAGCATGAGCCCCCAACTCCGGTCGGGCGAACGCCGCATCCGGTAGACGGCGGCGAGCAGCACCACCCCGATGACTGCCTCGGCGACCCCCGCCGAGTCCGGGTCGTAGGGCGGCCCTCCACCCGAGATCACGTGGGTCAGATGCAGCGCCGCCATCACCAGCAGCGACACCCCCACCCCACCCGCCAACGCCACCACCCGCGCGCTCCGCGCGTCTTCGGTCCTGTTCGTCACCATGCCCTCAGCCTCCGCTTCCCGCTCCGGCCGCGCGTCGCGCAGGAGAAGGCAGTTGGGCTACCACCCAGGGAGTACACGGGAGCCGGACAGACCATCGGACAAGTACGACAGAAGGCGTAACCGGGAGGCATACGAATCGTTGGCCAAGGTGCGCGTAGGCAAACCAGGGTGAGACGACTCGAAACTTCTGTGAATCTGTGAGCAGTCCGGGTAGGACCCGGCGGGATGAATCCGTGGCCGTATGCGACCTACGCCCCTAGCCGCTGGGTGGTGCGGTGCAGGACCTCTGTCCTTTGTTCACATACGGATTCACGAAGGGACGGCACACCCATGCCACCCGAACTCGCTCTCGTCGAGTCGCGCTCCCTGCGCGCCACCCTCACCCACCGGGTCGAGGCGCTCGACAAGGTCAAGATCCTGGTCATGTTGCCCGACGGCACCTACGTGACGACCAAGATGGTCGCCACGTATTTCGAGGTCGACCCCGAGGCGATCAAGAAGATCGTCCAACGGCACCGCGCCGAGCTGGAATCGAACGGAATGACCGTGCTCAGGGGATCCGCCCTGGTCACCTTCGAGAGGGACATCTTGTCCCTCTCGAACGAGAGTTATCCACAGCTCCGCTCGAACCTCACCCTGTTCCCCCGCAGGGCCGTGCTGAACGTCGGCATGCTGCTGCGCGACAGCCCCGTCGCCCAGCGCGTGCGCAGCTACCTCCTCGACGTCGAGGAGCAGGTTGTCCACAGGCCGGCCGACGTTCCACAGCCCCGCGCGTACCGCCCGTCCCCCGGCCCGCAGCTCGGTCCCGGGCCGCACTGGGACGAGTACGAAAAGACCTCCAGCAACGCCGACTTGGAGGCCTGGCGTCGAGTCATCGACGGCGAGGTCGCCGACGACCCCAGCTCCGACGGTGAGGACACCCTGCCGCCGGGCTGGCCCGAGAGCGTCGACCGGCGGCTCGACGCCATGGGGCGCGTGTCCAGCGCGATGAGCCACAAGCTCGATGACGTCGGCCAGGACGTCCGCCGGATGCGCAAGGACATCAACGCCCTGCGCGGAGATATCCACAGGGCCGAGCGACACCGCTGACCTGCATAGGACTCAAACAGGGTCCTACGCATCAGCGCTTGTCCACAGGCACGGACGGGCCCGGCGGTCGAGTCGACCGCCGGGCCCGTCCCGGTTGTGCGGCAGGGGTCAGGGAACGTAGAAGCCGAGCACGTCGGCGAGCACCTGGACCGATCCCGCGTGGTTGTAGAAGTCGATCTTCCCGTCGACCACCGGGACGACGACCATGTTGCTGATCGACTGCCCCGTCGAGAAGTCGAGCCCGGTCGAGGCGCCCGTCTTGGCGCTGTCCGGGTAGACACCCACGTAGCTGTAGGCGGTCGGGCTGACCACCGTCACGTTCAGCACCACGCCGGTGGCGTTCGCCGGGACCGCGCCCACTCCCGACACCGGGAGGGTGAGCGTCGCACCCGCGCCGATCGCACCGCTCGCGCCGAGGCCGTAGCGGGTGTCGAGGAGGTGCCGTGTGGTGATCGGCACGTAGCTCGCGCCGCTGGTGCTGGAGCTGTAGTAGCCCGTCACGTCCGCGGTGGCGTCCACCGAGCCGGAGTGGTTGTAGAACTTGATCGTGCCGGTCGAGTCCACCGGGACGATCATGGTGTTGGCGACGATCTGACCGGGCGCGAAGCTCATGCTGGTCGAGGAGGTGGCCGGCGAGCCGCCCGGGTAGAGGGCCAGGTAGCTGTTGGCCGTGCCGCTGATCGCCGTGACGTTCAGCGCCACCGCGGTGACCGAGCCATCACTGGGGACGCCGCTCGTGCCGCCGATGACCTTGATCGTGTCGACCGCGCCCGGACCCAACTTGCCGGGCGCGGAGAGGCCGGTCCCGTTGCGGGTGTCGAGCAGGTGCGCCCCGGGGATGCCGGTGAAGGTGCCACCGCCGGACAGCGACGAGCTGTAGTAGCCGGTGATCACCACGGAGACGTCGACCGTCCCGGTGCGGTTGTAGAAGTCGACCACGCCGTTGACGACCGGGACCGTCACCAGGTTGGAGATGATCTGCTTGGGCCCGAACATCAGGGTGACCGACCCGGGGGCGTCCTGGTCGCCGTAGACGCTGACGTAGCCGGACGCCGTCGGGTTCACCGCGGTCACGTTGAGCACGACCGCGCTGACGCCGCTGCTGGGGATCGTCACGCCACCGCTGCTGAGCCCGGCCACCTTGAGCGAGACCGCGCTGTTCGCGCCGACGGGAGCCTTGGCGACGCCGCCGGTGCCGTCACGGGTGTCCAGGACCCGGGTCGGCGTGACCGGGAAGAAGGTGCTCTTCGCCGGGGTGGCCACGGAGGTGAGCTGCACGTCCGTGGTCCGGACGAAGACCAGCCGGTGGTTGAACGAGATCGGGTAGTACTGCAGCGACCCGGTGTAGTACTTGCAACCCCCGCCCGCGACACAGCTGTTGTAGTCGGCGTAGTAGGTGTTCGAGTCGTAGTAGTCCCCGAGCACCGCCGGGCCGGCCAGCGGATAGCTCTGGCCCGCCGGAAGCGTGTAGCTCAGCGGGACCAGCGTCTGGGCGACGCTCTCGTTCGAGGTGTACGCGGAGGCGTCGGGGTAGGCCCGGCCCCAGATCTGCACCGCGGTCGACCCGGTGGGGGTGACCAGCTGCGCCGACGGGTTGGAGTCCGCATACGCGTACGTGCCACCGGGGTTGTAGAACCACGCCTTCTGTCCGCCGTACCAGATCGCGGTCCAGTCCCCCTGGACGGCGGCCACGACGAAGGTCTCGCCGTAGGTGGCGCGGTCGGTCCAGTCCCAGGCCGTCTGGTTGCCGGTCGGCTGCTTGTTGGCCGTGAAGATCGGGTCGGTGATCAGCGCGGACGAGGAGCTCGGCTGCTGGTAGAGGTAGACGAAGTTGACCGGGTGCGCCGGGCAGGCGGTGGTGCTGCTGCCGCAGCCCAGCACCGTCGGCTCGTAGGAGGTCGAGTCCGGCGGGGCGATGGTCACCGTGCCGCCGACGACGGCGTCGCCGTCACCGTGCAGCGGGGCGCCGAGGAGCGACATGTAGTAGCTCCAGTCCCAGTACGGGCCCGGGTCCCAGTGCTGGGACAGCAGGTACGAGTCCTCGATGCCGGGGACCTCGTCGTGACCGATGATGTGCTGCCGGTCCAGCGGGATGTTGAACCGGGCCGCCAGGTACTTCACCAGCGTCGCGGAGGACTGGTACTCGGAGGGCGTGTACCAGGAGCCGGCCTGCGCGGCCCAGCCCTCGTGCTCGACGCCGATCGAGTGGGTGTTGAAGGTCTTGTTGTCGGAGTGCCAGGCCATGTCGGCCGTCGGCACCATCTGCGTGACCGAGCCGTCCTGGCCGATGACGTAGTGGGCGCTGACGAAACTGGTCGGGTCCTGGAACCCGTTGATGGCGGCGGACTTCGTGCTCTCCGTGTCGTGGATGACGATGTACCGGATGCTGCCGTCGGTGGTGCTGCGGTTCGCCAGAGCGTAGTTGCCGTAGTCGGTGTTGTCGGTGGTCGAGTCCAGCGAGTAGTCCGCGGGGACGAAGTCGCAGCTCAGGCCCGTCGGGCACTCGGGCGCGGGCGTGGTCGCCGTGGTGGCGGCCGTGCTTGCCCTGGTTGCCGTGGTTGCCGTGGTTGCCGTGGTTGCCGCGTGCGTCGTCGCGCCCGACTGCGTCGCGCTCGTCGACGGCGTCGCGGTCGTCGCAGCGGTCCCTCCGAGCGTGGCCGCCGCCTCGACCTTGGGGGCGATGCCCTTGGCGGCCAACGTGCCGCTCGACATGCTGCTGGAGACCGTCACCTGCGGGTCGGCGGTGAGCGTGACCACCTGGCCCTCGTCGGTCGTCACCCGCAGACCGGTCCGGATGCTCTGGAAGACCCGGTCCGCGAACTGCTTCGCCGACGCCGCGTCGTCCGCGTGCGCGTACTCGGCGATCGCCGGGTACCAACCGCCCGGGTCGCCGGGGAGCGAGCCGGTCAGCTTCTGCTCGTAGGACGCCAGGAGCGCGGCCCCGCCCCGGATGCTCTGCGCGGAGTCCGTCTTCAGCGCGGACGTCGACTGGCCGATCAGCCTGGCCGCCGTGTCCAGCGTGTGCAGCGCGGGGGAGTTGGTGTCCACCGCGAGTGCGGAGGCCGCCACCCGCGGTGCGGCGGCGTGCGATGCCGACCGCTTGTGACCGTCGCCCGCGCCGTCGGTCTCCGGACTGGCGGAGTTGCCCGTCGGCGTCGCGAGGTCACCCGGGTCGACCTTGGTCAGACCCATCACGTTGTAGTTCCCTGTGGTGCTGGGCGAGCCCTGGTGGGTGTCCCACAGGGACTCCTCGTAACCGAGCGCCATCAACACCTGCTGCGGCACGTGGAACTCCGCCGCCGCTGAAGCGAACTGGCTCTGCAACGCCGTCACCGGGACGCTGGGCGTCGCCGCTGCCGCGCTCGACCCACCTCCGGTCGACGCCTCGGCCACCGCTCCGGCCACCAGTGCGGCGACGATCAGCGCGCCGGTGGCTCCCATCCACTTCCGTGACCGTCTTCGGCCGCGTCTACCACTCACCTGTCCACCCCTGTGGGTCGGTTCTGCTGTGGTGCGATCCGCGCGCCGCGCACAGTGCGTCGCCTACGAGGTGCGGGAGACACAAGGGGCGCATGGTCGCAATCCGGCGAGATTAGCAACCCGGCTCGTACGGGCCACGGCTTCTGACGCATACGTCCGATTCGGGGAAGGAAGCGTTACGCCATCTTGACCGAAGGTCCCGGGCCAGCCCGACGAACGCGGCAGGGTCCCGCCGGTGAAATTCACCGACGGGGCCCTGCACAGGAGTTGGCGCTACGGCCTACCCCTCAACTGCTCACTGCTCACGCGACCGTTCACGGCGCGTAGTAGCCGAGAACATCGGCTGCCACGTTGACCGCGCCCGCGTGGTTGTAGATCGCGATCTTGCCGTCGATCACCGGAACGATGACCAGGCTGGAGATCGTCTGCCCGGTGGAGAAATCGATGCTGGTGGATGCCGAGTGGCCCAGCGAGTCCGGGTAGATGCTCAGGTAGCTGTTGGCCGTGCCGCCGATGGCGGTCACGTTCAGCACCACGGCGTTGGCGTTGGTCGCCACACCGCCGACACCGGTCACCGGGAAGGACAGGGTCCCGCCCGAGCCGAGCGCCGTGAACCCCTTGGCGGCGTTGCGGGTGTCCAGCAGGTGCGACGGGACGACCGCGCTGAAGCCGGAGCCCGTGGTCGCGGTGGTGTAGTAACCCGTCACGTCCGCGGTCACGTTGACGCTGCCGGAGTGGTTGTAGAACTTGACCGTGCCGTCCGTGCCGACCGGGACGATGATCGTGTTCGCGATGATCTGGCCGGGCGCGAAGCTGAGGCTGCTTGCCGTGCTCGGACCCGAGGTGCCCGGGTAGACGCCGATGTAGCTGTTGGCGGTACCGGCGATCGCGGTGACGTCCAGCGCCACGGCCGTGACCGTGCCGTCGTTCGGGACACCGGCCTGGCCGGTGGTCGGGACGGTGATGGTCGCGTTCGCACCCAGCGGCGCGATCGTGCCACCGGTGCCGGTGCCGCTGCGGGTGTCCAGCAGGTGCGCCGGCGAGATGCCGACGAAGGTGCTGCCGTTGGTGGCCGCCGTGCCGTAGTAACCCGACACGACCGCAACGACGTTGACGCTACCGCTGTGGTTGTAGAAGTCGACCTTGCCGTCCTTGACCGGAACGACCACCGAGTTCGGCACGATCTGGCCCGGCGTGTAGGCGAGCGTGGTGCTGCCGTTGCCGGTGCCGTCGCCGTAGACGCTCAGGAAGCTGCTGGCGGTCGGGCCGACGGCCGTGACGCTCAGCATGACCGCGGTGACCGAACCGTCGTTCGGCACGCCCGCGACGCCCGCGACCTGAAGGGAGTCCGTGGCGTTGGCGCCGAGCGGGGTCTTGAAGCCGCCGGTGCCGTCACGGGTGTCCAGGATGCGGGTCGGCGACACCGGGAAGAAGTCGCCGTGCGCGGTACCGGTCTTGGTGCCGCAGAGAGCGCCGAGCAGGCCCGGGAACTTCGGCGTGCCGAGGCCCGAGGCCAGGTCGTAGCCGGTGCTGGCCGCGTAGTTGCCGCCCTTGTAACCGGAGACCGTCCAGTCGTTGTTACCGGCGGTGATGTCGGTGAACGACGAGCTGTAGGTGCTGCGCGCGGCGGCGTAGACGATCGGGTTGACCTGGCCGACCGGACCGTTGGCCTTGCAGCCCGACGAGGCGTCGGCCTGCGCCAGCATGGCGGCCCAGGTCGGCGTGGCGCCGCTGGTGCCACCGATGACGTACCACGCGTCGCTGCTGCCGTTGTGGTCCAGGGAGACCAGGTAGCCGGAGCCCTGGTCGGCCAGGGCCGACACGTCGGGAACCTGACGGCAGGTCTCACCGGAGGCCGCGTTGCACGCGTTGCTGTAGCCGGGGCCGGTGAAGCCGCTCTGGTAGAGGAAGGAACCGTTGGCGCTGCTGCTGCCGCTGTTCCACTCCGTGGAGACGCCACCGCCGCCCGCGCCGGGCGCGTTGACGGTGCCGTTGTAGTTCCAGACGGCCTGCTTGAGCGTGGAGCCCAAGCCGTTCATCCAGGTGCCACCGACACCGGTGACGTACGGGTCGCTCGCCGGGTTGTCGACAGCCAGGGCGTTGGAGTCGCCCGCCTGGCGGTAGCAGTCGGTCGAGCCGCCGTCACCGGCAGCCGCAACCAGGCTCTGGCCCTGGGCTGCGGCCTCGGCGAAGATGTTGTGCTGGCTGGCGAAGAAACCCGGGTCGGAGCTGATGACCGGCGCCTCGCAGACGCCCCAGCTGGTCGAGATGACCTTGACCTGGTTGTCCGTCACCATCTTCTGGTAGACGTCCAGGACGTTCTGGTCCGTCGCGTTCTGCGCGTCGGGGCCCTGGTAGTCGATGATCGACGCGCCCGGCACCAGGCCGATCAGGTCGTCGATGTCGAGACCCGCCTCGATGCCGACGCCGTTGTCGGCGTTCGGAGCCACGGTCGGGCCGCCGTCCACGCTGACGAAGCTGACCGACGTGTGGGTGCCGAGGCACGACTGGTAGTCGGCGATGTCAGAGGTGTTGACGTTCTCCAGCTCGAAGACGCCGACCTTGACCCCGGCACCCGCCGTGAAGCTCTTGCCCAGCCCGTAGGCCGAAGCCAGCGAACTCGGGCTGTAGTACTGCTTGGTGTCGTTCAGGCCGATCTTCTGCAGGTTGCTCGTGAGACCGGAGCAGACAGTCGGGCTGGTCGCCGTAGCCGCGTGCGGGGCCACGCCGGTGGAACCGGAGGTCGGCGCGCTGCCGACCAGACGCGGCTTGGTGAAGTGGCTGGTCACGGAGCTGACGTCGGTCAGACCGCTGATGCTCGACACCTGCGCGGCCACGCTGCTCGGCAGCACTGGCGCGGCGGTGTTGAGGTACGCCGACGAACCGTTCGCCAGCTTCACGTTGGTGAAGCTCGTGCTCAGCGCGTTGGACGCGGTCGCGATCGACGCGGTGACCGGGATGGAGAGCCCGTCCTGCGAGACCGTGCCGGGCGTCAGGCCCTGGCTGCGCAGCGCCTGCTCGACAGCGTCGATCGTGCTCTGCGTCGGACCGAAGTCCTGCGCGAACTGACCGGTGCCGAGGTAGTGGTGGTAGAGCGGCGAGCTCTTGTCCGACACCGCGGACACGAACGCGCTCAGCGCGCTGGGGTCGCGCGGCTGGAGGTTGACCGCCAGGTGCAGCGTCGTGCTGCTGGACGGGGTGGTGCCGGTGCGCACTGCCCCGGCGGGCACCCGCGGGGTCGCGCCGATCCGGACGGGCGCCTTCTGCGCGGCGTTGTCGGCGGTGGCGGTCGCGGCGTCGGCGGTCCCGGCAAGCGCGGTGACGACACCGAAGGCCGTCACCACGGCGACGCCTGCGGCGCGCGCCCGGGAACCCGAGAATCGGCCGTTCTTCCCCGCAACGACCGAATCGGTCGTTATTCGGGCACGGCCGATCTTTCTGGCCATACAGTACTCCTTACTGACAGGGCGCCAGGAAATCGCGCGCTGAGGCACAGTCGGCCGCGCAGCGAAAGTCCGCCCCCTGGTCAGATTTGACGGAAAGTCCCAAATGTCATGCGATGCGCAGTCAATCAAGCAGCCCATCAAGCGGCCAGCAATCGAATATCCGCGCACCGATCGACAATTTCTACCAGGCCGCACTGACATCCCACAGCCCCGGGTGGCTTTTCGTCCTCCCGGGGCTGTGGATGTCAGGCGCAGGTCAGGCGCTGGTGCGGCGACGGTGCGGCGCTGGTCCGGCGCTGGTCCGGCGATGCCCAACCGGCGTCAGTCGACCACCGGCAGGTACACCTTCGCGCCCTGGGCCTTGAACTCCTCCGACTTCGCCCGCATCCCGGCCACGACCGTGTCGTCGTCGCCGTCCTCGCCGCCCGCGCTGCCGCCACTTCCATACATGTCCATGACCGTCTTGCTGATCTTCATCGAGCAGAACTTCGGCCCGCACATCGAGCAGAAGTGCGCCGTCTTGGCCGGCTCGGCCGGAAGCGTCTCGTCGTGGAACTCGCGCGCCGTCTCCGGGTCCAGGGCCAGGTTGAACTGGTCCTCCCAACGGAACTCGAACCGCGCGTCCGACAGTGCGTCGTCCCACGCCTGGGCGGACGGGTGGCCCTTGGCCACGTCCGCCGCGTGGGCAGCGATCTTGTAGGTGATCACGCCCGTCTTGACGTCGTCCCGATTGGGCAGGCCCAGGTGCTCCTTGGGCGTGACGTAGCAGAGCATCGCCGTGCCCCACCAGGCGATCATCGCCGCGCCGATTCCCGAGGTGATGTGGTCGTAGCCGGGGGCGACGTCCGTGGTCAGCGGGCCGAGCGTGTAGAACGGCGCCTCGTCGCAGATCTCCTTCTGGAGATCCATGTTCTCCTTGATCTTGTGCATCGGAACGTGCCCCGGGCCCTCGATCATCACCTGCACGTCGTGCGACCGCGCGATCCGGCCGAGCTCGCCCAGCGTCTGCAGCTCGGCGAACTGCGCCTCGTCGTTGGCGTCCGCGATCGACCCCGGACGCAGCCCGTCACCCAGCGAGTAAGTGACGTCGTAGGCGCGCAGGATCTCGCAGAGCTCGTCGAAGTGCGTGTAGAGGAAGTTCTCCTGGTGGTGCGCCAGACACCACGCCGCCATGATCGAGCCGCCGCGCGAGACGATGCCGGTCTTGCGCCGGGCCGTCATCGGCACGTAGCGCAGCAGCACGCCCGCGTGGACGGTCATGTAGTCGACGCCCTGCTCGCACTGCTCGATGACGGTGTCGCGGTAGACGTCCCAGCTCAGCTCCTCCGCCCTGCCGTCCACCTTCTCCAGCGCCTGGTAGAGCGGCACGGTGCCGATCGGGACGGGCGAGTTGCGCAGGATCCACTCGCGGGTGGTGTGGATGTTGCGGCCGGTGGACAGGTCCATCACGGTGTCCGCGCCCCAACGGCTCGCCCAGGACATCTTCTCGACCTCCTCCTCGATCGAGGAGGTGACCGCCGAGTTGCCGATATTGGCGTTGATCTTCACCAGGAACTTCGAGCCGATCAGCATCGGCTCCGACTCCGGGTGGTTGACGTTGGCGGGCAGCACCGCGCGGCCCGCCGCAAGCTCCTCGCGCACGGTCTCCGGCGACATGCCCTCGCGCAGCGCCGCGAACTCCATCTCCTCGGTGACGATCCCCCGTCGCGCGTACGCGAGTTGGGTCACCGCCGCGCCGTCCCGTCCGCGCCTGGGACGGCGGGGACGGCCGGGGAAGACCGCGTCGAGGTTGGCCAGCCCGGCCCCGCCGCGCGGCGAGGTGTGCCGAAGGCCGTCGTCCTCGGGACGCGACTCGCGGCCGTGGTAGTCCTCGACGTCCCCGCGCTGGCTGATCCAGGCGTCGCGCAGCGGCGGCAGGCCGCGTCGGACGTCCGGTTCGTAGGCGGGATCGGTGTACGGACCGGAGGTGTCGTACAGCGGCACGGTCGCGCCGTTGCTCAGCAGCACCTCGCGGAAGGGGACGCGCAGATCGGGGCGGCTGCCCTGGTGGTACGCCTTGCGCCAGGCCGGCGTCGGGTAACCGCCCGCCGTGCTGGAGGCCGTGACGGCCTGCTCGGAGACAGACTTCTGCTGTGCGTCGTCGTGCGTGGTCATCAGACCCACTACTCCCTACGCCGGCATTACCCGGTCAGGTTCCTGCGGTCGGCGCAAGCGTTCGACGTCCCCATGTCGGGACGGCGGTCAGCGCCCTCTCAGCCCGGTGCTCCGAGCTCCCGCGTCTACAGATGAGATGGGCACACAGTATCGACGGGTGTCGCGTTTGGCGAGGGCGCGTCCGCGGACCGGTCACCGCGGTAGCTTCGCGAAGTGGCAGTGCCGCCCAGCCCCCGAACCCGCGCGCACGAGCAGACGCATGGGCACGCGCACGAGCACCGACCCGCGCGTGGGGAGGGGCACGCGGGCGGGCACGCGGGCGGGCACGGCCACTCGCACGACCACGGCCCGGCCAGCCCCGCGTCCGCGCGGCTACGGGTGCTGCTGGCGGCCGTGCTGGTGCCGTTCGCGCTGGCGGTGCTGTGCGGGCTGTGGTTCCTCTGGCCCGCGCCGATCCCGCCGCACGCGGTGACCGGCGTCGGCTTCGACCAACTGACGGTTACGGGCACGGTGACGGCTACCCGCGCCGTCCCCTGCGACGGCGGTGCACCAGTCACCGGTACCGCCGCCCCCGGCTCCGGAGCTGTCGGCAGCTGCACCGCCATCACCGTCCGCCTCACCGGCGGCAAGGACGCGGGCCGCTCGGTCGAGCAGAACCTGACGCCCGACCAGACCGCCGTCTACGTCGCCGGCGAGCAGGTCGTGATGGACTACTCGCCCTCCGCCCCGGCCTCCCTCCAGTACACCGTCGAGGACGCCGACCGCAGCACGCCCGTCGCGCTGCTGGCCGCGCTCTTCGCCGTCGCCGTCGTCCTGGTCGGCCGCCTGCGCGGGCTCGCCGCGCTCGGCGCGCTGGCGATCAGCTTCCTGGTGCTGGGCCTCTTCGTCCTCCCGGCGATCCTCGGCGGCGAGGACCCGTTGGCCGTCGCGGTCGTCGGCGGCGGGCTGATCATGCTGCTGGCGCTCTACCTCTGCCACGGCGTATCCGCCCGCACCTCGGTGGCCGTGCTGGGAACGGTCGTCTCGCTCGCGCTGATCGGCGCGCTGGGCGAACTGTTCATCGGGCTGGCCCGCCTCACCGGCAACACCTCGGACGAGACCGCCTTCGTGCACTCGCTCTTCCCAGGGATCCAACTGCCCGGCCTGCTCCTGGCCGGTGTCGTGATCGGCTCGCTGGGCGTGCTCAACGACGTGACGGTCACCCAGGCCAGCTCGGTCTGGGAACTCCACGCCGCCGACCCGCAGATGAGCGCCCGCGCGCTCTACCGCTCGGGCATCCGCATCGGCCGCGACCACATCGCGTCCACGGTCAACACCCTGGTGATGGCCTACGCGGGCGCGGCGCTGCCGCTGATGCTGCTCTTCGCCCTCTCCCACCGCGGCGTCTGGCAGGTGGCGACCAGCGAGATCGTGGCCGAGGAGGTCGTCCGCACCCTCGTCGGCAGCCTCGGCCTGATCGCCTCCGTCCCGCTGACCACGGCGCTGGCGGCGTTCATCGCCAGCCGGGACGCACACGAAAGCCCCCAAATCCCCAGCCAACGCCCATCCGTACGCACACGGGCACACGCCTCTCACCGGCGACGACGCTGAATATCCTCTGAGTTCACGGCTCTTACGCATCTCCTGTACTACGACGCCACACCAACGGCTAAAGTCCGTCTGCTGATCACCATCGGGTGATCCCTCTTCTTTTTGCTTCCACGAGGAGCTCCGTGCGCATATCCCGCCGGCGCCTCAGATCCATGGCTGTGCTCGCCGCCACCGCCATGTGCGCCACCGTTCCGACCATCACCGCGGCCCACGCCGCGACCCCTGCGGCGACAGTCGCCTTCACCGTCAACGGCCAGGCACCGGGGACCGCCCCGATCCCCGTCTCCGGTGTCGTCGACATCGCCGCGACCGTCACGCCCGGCGCCAACAACCCGGTTCAGACCGTGCAGATCGGGCTGACCAACTCGCCCTACTCCCAAGTCGAGACGTTCCAGCCGGGACAATGCGACACGTCCTGCAGCGTCACCGCCTCGTTCGACACGAGCTCACTGCTGGGCTACGCGGTCGGCGGGGTGGGCACGCCCTCGACCCCCGACGGCGCCCACACCGTCTACGTTCGCGCGCTGTCGGCGACGACCCCGTACGGGTACGCGTCGACCGCCGTCCAGGTCGACAACCACCGGCCCACGGCCGGGGCGCTGACTGACGAGAAAATGGTTGTCAGCGCGACCAAGGCGCTCACCTGGACGGTCACGCCCAACGTGTCCGCGACCGCTCCGGCCGGCAGCACCATCTCCGACGTGGAGTTCGAGGCTCCCGGCACATCGCTGCCGATCAGCCACTTCACCAAGAACGCCGACGGCAGCTGGACGGTGACCGTCGACACCAGCGCGCTCACCGGCATCTACAACATCGCGGCGATCGCCACCGACAGCAACGGCGTCAGCAGTCTTCCGCTGGTGAACAGGCTGATCGCGGACAACAACGGCTTCGCCGTGACCGCGCCGTCCGCCACCCAGCTCAACACCCCGGACTGGAGCGCGCTCCAGCTCGGCATCTCCTTTCCCGGCAACTGGGCCAGCTGCAACGAGTCCGTCGGCTCCTCCCGCGTCAGCGCTCCGAGCAACGTCGAGCTCCAGGTCGACGGCAAGGTCTGGCAGGACTCGCCCGTCAACCCCAACACCTTCTACATGACCAACGCCGCGGGCCAGTGTGTGCTCCCGGCCGTCGGCAACGAGGGGACGGCGGCGAAGCCCCTGCCCTACGGAGCGCACACCCTCACCTGGGTCGTCACCGACAACCACGGGGTCCAGGAGAGCGCCACCGAGTCGGTGACGGTGGGTCAGGCGCTGACCTCCAACTGGCCCACCAACCCGATCCTGCTGACCGCAGGCAGCCCGCTCCACCTGGCCCCGACGGTCACCTCTCCGGACGGCTACAGCACCCTGCAGTCCTGGACGATCACCGACCAGAACGGCAAGATGGTGGCCTCCGGTTCGGGCAGCACGTCCCCCTCGGTGACCCTGCCGACCTCGGTGACTCAGGAGACGGGCGGCCGGCTCACCCTGACACTGGTCTCCAGCTTGGGGATCACCACCCAGCAGACTGTTGCCTGGGAGACCGCCTGGCAGACGGCCGTCTTCACGCACCTGTCCGCTTCGACGATCACCAGCGGCGGCTGGGCCGAGCTCACCTCCGATGTCTGGGAGCGCGTGGCCGGAACCTGGGTGAAGGACCCGGGCAAGCCCGGCGCGCTCAGCTACGAGTGGAGCACCCCGGGCAGCAGCAACTGGCACCTCGGCAGCACGGTGATGATCACCGGGACCGGTGCGGGCGCAACCCCCGCCGGGGTCTGGGTGCACCCGGGCGGCAGCGCCTGCTTCCGCGCCTCCTACCTGGAGACCGTCCCAGCGAGCTCCTACGGCGGCCTGAACATCACGGCCACCGGCGCGCCGGTCTGCCTCACCGTCAAGCCGTGAGCCGACCACGCCGCGCTCAACAGCACCGCGCTGAACAGCGCCACGCTCGATGAAACGACCGGCCCCGCGGCCCGCCCGCCGGCGGGCCCCCGGGCCGCGGGGGCGAGGCACCCCGGCCCGGCGGAAAGCCCGGGCGATACAGTTCGACAACCATCACCGCGGGAGGGTGGGTCAAGCTCACCGCCGACATCTGGGAGCGCATCGCCGGCACCTGGGTCCACGACCCCGCCCAGTACGGCCAGGTGACCTGGGAGTGGGCCACGCCCGGCAGCAACGTCTGGCACAACGGGTCCGGGGTCCCCACCACGACCTACTCACCGCAGCCCCAGGCGTTCTGGGTCCACCCCGGAGGGAGCGCCTGCTTCCGCGCCTTCTACACCACCGCCGGGAACGAGACCCCCTACGGCTGGGACGACGTCCCAGGCATCAGCGCGCCTGTCTGCATCACGGTCAAGCCGTGACCAGGCAGCTGCCCCCGGCCGTCCGCCCTTCGGCGTTCCCCAGACCTTCCTTCAGGAGCTTCATGTCCACGCCCCGGCGGCGCGTCAGATCCATGGCCGTGCTCGTCGGCACCGCCCTCTGCGCCACTCTCCCCAGCATCAGCGCCGCCCACGCCACGACGACCGCGCCCACGCTCGTGGTCTCGGTGAACGGCACCACGCCCGGCTCCACCGCGGTCCCGGTGACCGGAACGATGAACATCGCCATGACGGTGACCCCATTCACCGGGTTTCGCGATCCAGCAGGTCGCCTACAACCTCGCAGGCACGGGCCTGCACGGCTCGATCCCGATCCAGCCCGGTCAGTGCGAGACCACCTGCACGGTCCAGGCGTCGATCGACACCACCACCCTCCTGCCCTACGCCACTGGCGGCTTCGAGGAGCCGGCCGTCACCGACGGCATCCACCAGCTCTTCGTGGCGGCGGACAGCCTGGGGACCACGGGCGCGTCGCTCGGCACCCCCGTCGACGTCGACAACCACCGTCCGAACGCAGGTCAGGCCGCGTCCTCGGGCACCCCGGTGGTGCACGCCACCAACCAGCTGACCTGGACGGTCACCCCCACCGTCTCCCCAACGGCCCCGAGCGGCACCACGGTCACCGACGTGGAGCTGGACTCGCCCGGGCCCGCACTCCCGGTCACTCACTTCGTCAAGAACGCCGACGGCACCTGGACGGTGTCCGTCGACACCAGCGCCCTGGACGACGGGGTGTACGCGATCGCCGCCGTCGCGATGGACAGCAACGGCGTGGTCAGCTCCCCGCTGACAGCGAACATGGTGATCGACCGGAGCTTCACGCTGACCGCGCCCACGCAGACCGTGGTCACACCGGACTGGAGCAACCTCGACCTGTCCTACAGCTACCCGGGCAACTGGGCCGCCTGCAACGGGTACACGGGCGCAGGCTACGTCGGGCCCTCGCACATCGAGCTCCAGGTCGACGGCGCGGTCTGGCAGTACTTGCCCGTCTACAACATCGGGGCGTTCGGCAGAACACCGTCGGGCACGTGCCTCCTACCCGTGCTGGGCGGTTCGTCCTACAACCCAAAACCCCTGCCTTACGGCAAGCACACCCTCACCTGGGTGGTCACCGACAGCAACGGGGTTCAGGAGAGCGTCGACCAGCCGGTCACCGTGGCAGCGCCGCTGACGGCCACCTGGCCGACCGGCTCCGAGACCCTCGTCACGGGCAGCACCATCCACGTGGCCCCGACCGTCTCGTCGCCCGACGGCTTCAGCACGCTGCAGTCATGGACCGTCACCGACCAGAACGGCAACACGCTCGCCTCCGGCACCGGCGCGACCCCGCCCGCGCTGTCCCTGGCCACTCCGGCGGCTCAGGAGACCGGCGGTCGCCTCACGCTGAACCTGGTATCCAGCGCAGGGCTCACCACCACGCAGAGCTTCACCTACCAGACCGGCTGGCAGACCGCCGCGTTCGCAGGACTCTCCGCAACCTCCGCCGTCAAGGGGACCTGGGTCAAGCTGTCCTCCTCCGCCTGGGCGAAGGTCAACGGCAAGTGGATCAACCCCGGGGTACAGGCCCACGTCCAGTACCAGTGGAGCGTCCCGGGCAGCGGGGTCTGGCACAACGGCTCGGCCTACCCGGTCGGCCCGACCACCGCGCCGCTGCCGACCACCTGGATCAAGGCCGGCAGCAACGCCTGCTTCCGTGCCGTCTACACCGAGGAGTTCCCGCTCACCACCTCCTACGGGACGGACCTGATCCCCGCCACCAGCGCGCCGGTCTGCCTGACCGTCAAGCCCTGAGCTGGCTATCGTCCTCACCATGACTGCCAACGCACGCATGGTCGGCCTTCAGGGCCGGGTGACGGGAACGGTCGGGCCGGGCCTGGTCGGTGAGGTGATGGTGTACGTGCCGGCGCGCGGCGGGACCGAGGCGTTCCTCGCCCATCCCGCCGTGCCCGGCGAGCGGTTGACCGTCGGGACGGCGGTGGTGGTGCAGGAGTACCAGCCGCCGCGCACCGTCTACGTCGCCGCGCTGCTGCCGTCACCGTCCTGACCGACGACCGCCGACCGCCGACCGCCGACGGCGGCCCCCTGACCAGTCACAGCGTCAAATTCTCGTCAAGAGAAGCCCCCGCGCGTTAACACCGCGGCCGGAGGGTGCACACTCTCCGCCGGCCGCCATTAAAAGCCCGCGTTCCTCCTGCGCCACCAGTTCGACGCAGCCACGGGCCGGCGGCGCAGAAGGGGGCATGCGCCGATGTTCATCGGTGTTATCGCGGGGGGCATTGTTGTCGCCCTGCTGATCGTGATCGTGCTGTTCAAGCTCATGTGGCGGGTCGCCGAACCCAACGAGGCGCTGATCATCTCGGGTTCCAAGCACCGGACCGAGGGCCTCGACGAGGGGCTCGGTTTCCGGATCGTCACCGGGCGCGGAACCCTGGTCACCCCGGGCATCCAGGTGGTCCGCAAGCTCTACCTCGACCTCAACGAGGCCGACCTCGACGTCGAGTGCGTCACCAGCCAGGGCATCCCGGTCCGGGTCAAGGGCGTGGTGATCTTCAAGGTCGGCGACGACCACGTCTCCATCGCCAACGCGGCCCGCCGCTTCCTGGACCGCCAGGACCACATGGGCGACCGGGTGCACAACGTCTTCGCCGGTCATCTGCGGTCCATCGTCGGCGGGTTGACCGTCGAGGAGATGATCCGCGACCGCGAGCGGCTCACCGGCGAGACCCGCTCCGCGTCCGGTTCGGAGATGGAGAAGCTCGGCCTGATCATCGACTCGCTGCAGATCCAGGAGATCGACGACCCGACCGGCTACATCAAGAACCTGGCCGCCCCGCACGCCGCCGCGGTCCACCGCGACGCGCGCATCGCCCAGGCGGAGGCGGACCGCGCGGCCACCCAGGCCGAGCAGGAGGCCGCCGCCCGCAAGGCCGAGTCGACCCGTAACAGCGAGATCCTGCAGGCCGGTTACCGCGCGGAGATGGAGAAGGCCGCCGCCTCCGCACGCCAGGCCGGTCCGCTGGCCGAGGCCGCCGCCAAGCAGGAGGTCGTGGTCCAGGAGACCCGCGTCGCCGAGCTCGAAGCCCAGCGCCGCGAGCAGCAGCTGCAGATCGACGTGCGCAAGCCCGCCGACGCCGCCGCCTACCAGACCCGCACCATCGCCGAGGCCGATCGCGACGCCCGGATCTCCGCCGCACAGGCGCAGGCCAAGGAGACCGAGCTCCGTGCCGCCGCCGAGGCCACCCGGCTCAAGACGGCGGCCGGCGCCGAGGCCGAGTCCACCCGGGTCCGCGGTGAGGCGGACGCATCCGCGACCCGCGCCCGCGGCATCGCCGAGGCCGAGGCGGTGCAGGCCAAGGGCCTGGCCGACGCCGAGTCGGCCCGCGCCCTCGGTCTGGCCGAAGCGGAGGCCATCAAGGCCCGCGCCGCGGCCCTGGCCGAGAACCAGGAGGCGGTCGTGGCCCAGCAGTTGGCCGAGAAGTGGCCGGAGATCGTGCAGGCGGGCGCGTCCGCCTTCGGCAACGTCGAGCACATGGTGCTGCTCAACGGCGCCGAGGGCATGGGCGAGATGTTCGCCAAGGCGCTCACCATGGGCGGCACCGGACTGGGCCTGGCCCGCCAGTTGCTGTCCCAGATGAAGGGCGACGGCGAGGGCGACGGCAAGGGCGACGGCAAGGGCGGCAGCGAGCCGCCGACCGTCCCGCAGCAGATCACCGTCGAGTAGCAGATCGCCGTCGAGCAGCAGCTGACACCTGCCAAGCCGAAGGGCCGACCCGTCAGGGTCGGCCCTTCGTCACGTTTCTCTGGGACGTCAGCTCTCGGACGTCTCGGACGTCAGCTCTTGGACGCCTTCTTCACCAGGATGACCACCACGGCCGCCAGCGCCACCACCAGCAGCGCCTTGATGACGAAGGTCATCAGTCCGAAGACCAGGCCCACGATGGCGGAGAGCACCCACCAGGCCACGATGATCGCCAGAATCGGGACCACGATGTTGCGCACCCAGCTGGGGAGTGCCTTCCACAGTTCAGTCATGATGTCCGTCCTCCCCCTCGGGTGTCCTCGTTACGTCTCCGATCGTACGGGCGGATCGCCCGCTCCCGAAGGGTTCCTGCCCCTGAGAAGACCCGGATAAGACCCTGATCAGGCCGTCCCGCGCACCAGGGTCGGGACTCGGGGATTCAGCCCTCCGGAGGGGCGAAGACCACCAGAACCCGCAGGTCCTCACTGATGTGGTGGAAGCGGTGCGGCACCCCGGCCGGAACGTAGACGACGCTGCCACGCCCCACAGTCGTGGTCTCCTCACCCACCGTGATCGCACCCCGTCCGCTGACGATCACGTAGAGCTCGTCCTCACGGTGCGGATTCTGCGTGTCCAACTCGCCGGCACCCAGGGCGTACAGCCCGGCCGACATGTTGCGTTCCCGCAGGAACTGCAGGTAGGCGCCCTCGTTGGCGGCACGCTCGGCATCGAGCTCGTCCATCCGGAAGACCTTCATGGAGCCATGATGGCAGTCCGGTGATCGCCCCGTGTTCGCACGTGTCGACGCGTTCCAAGCTGTGACACCGACATGACCGTCCGGGACTACCGTCGCCCGCGACGGACTGCGACGATCGCACCATGATGAAGTTCGCTCTCAAGATCCTGATCAACGCGGCGGCCATCTGGGTGGCCGCCGCGCTCGTCACAGGCATTCACCTGACCGCGGCCGACTGGCAGCACCAGGCCTTGACCGTGGTCCTCGTGGCCCTCGTCTTCGGCGTGGTGAACTTCTTCATCAAGCCGCTGGTCAAGCTCTTCTCGTTCCCGCTGTTCATTCTCACCCTCGGCCTGATCACCTTCGTGATCAACGCGCTGATGCTCTGGCTGACCTCCTGGACCTCGGGCAAGCTCAACCTCGACTTCCACGTCGACGGCTTCGTCCCGGCCCTGCTCGGCTCGCTGATCATCAGCATCGTCGCCTGGGCGCTGCACCTGGTCGTCCGCGACGACGACTAGGACCGGCCGGCACCAAGACCGGCCGGCACCAGAACCGGCCGGCACCAGGACCAGCACTAGGACTGCCCGAGGATCAGCTCCAACTGACGATCCAGGTCTGCGGCCGTGTGCTCCTGACCCATCGGGAGCACACGGTCGGTGCGGCCGAGGAAGGCGATCAACGGAATCGCCGCGGAGAGCAGCACCGCCGTGCCGTCGGGGGAGTGCAGTTCGATGCGGACGTCCATGAAGTCCTCGTCCTCCCCCGGCACCGGCAGCACCCGGACGTCACCCTCGCCGGTCGGGCGGGTGATCCCGTCCAGCAGGAGTTCGCGACCGAAGACCCAGGTCACCGGCGGGTCGCCGGGCAGGTGGAAGGTGAGCCGGACCGCAAAGGGGTCGGCGGGGTCGTAGACGAGCTCGACATGGGTGTCGAAGGCGAGGTCCTCCGACACCACCAGACTCATCACCAGCTGGCCCTTGACCAGGCTCTGCATCTTCATTGCGGTACCTCTCGATCCCCGACGTCCGTACGGTACTGCGTATGGGAACCATGCTCTCTTCGTCCCCATTCGCTACCAAGGGCGAAGTTTTCAGATGGTGAACGACAGCCGGTCCATCACCGCCCCGACCCGCATGGCGAGCCGGTCGGCAGCTGCGGAGAGCCGATGCGCCTGAGCGACCGGCAGTGACAGACCGATGGTGCACAGCGCGGCGCCGACCATGATCGGTACGGCCGCGCAGACCACTCCTGGCAGGTATTCCTGCTGCTCCAGCACCGGACGCGCCGGATGGCGGGCGTCGAGTCTGCGCAGCAGGACGGTCGAGTCGGTCACCGTGCGCCGGGTCAACGACTGCGGACGGTGACGCGAGAGGTAGTCAAGGCGGCCCTCCCGATCGAGTTGGCCGAGAAGGCACTGCCCGACGGCGTGGGCGTTGCCGGTGACGCGAAAGTCGGCCCACTCCTCGACGGCCGGAACGCCCGGCGCCTCGGAGACGTCGACGACCTCGATCTCGCCGTCGCGGTAGGTGGCGAAGTAGGTGGCCGCGCCGAGTTCGTCGCGCAGCCGGTCCAGGGCGGACGCGATCGCGTCCCGTCCCTGGGAGACCTGGTGGTTGCGGCCGAGCGAGCCGACCGCCTCGCCGAGGACGTACTCGCCGTCGACGCGGCGCAGATAGCCCTCGTGGGTCAGCGTCCTGAGCAGGTGGTACGTGGTGGCAAGGGGGAGTCCGGCCTGACGGGCGAGCTGTTTGGCGGTCGCGCCGTCGCCCTGGAGGCCCACGGCCTCCAGCAGACGGAGCGCGCGCTGGACCGACCCGATCAAGGTCGGCGCGGCCTTCTCCGTCGCCATCGCTACCCCTCCAACCGCCGGACATATGCCATTTGGACGCAACTCCTCCACATAATGCCCTTCAGATCACAGTAATGTCTCGCACCCCAGACGGAGCACCACCCCCGCCAATCGGCGGGGGTGGAAATTTGACCAGGACTTAACCTGCGCACAACGGAAGCAGGTTCGGGTTTGGCTGGATGTCACCTGCGGCACACTCCAGTCGTGGTGGCACAGCACGCTGCAGGAGCAACGCGACACGCGGTACGACACGCCGAGCGACGCGGGGACCGGCCCGCGCAAACGCCCACGGAAGCGCCCGCGAATCCCCTCGCGGATTCGCTCGAGGCCGCGTCCTCCGAGCCGCACCGCCCGCCCGGCCAGGGCCGCGCGGAACGCTCGCCCGCCCGGCACGGCGTCCGCCCGGTGGTCAAGCGCACCGCCCGCGCGATCCTGCTGGACCAGGGGCCCGACGGCCTGGAGCTGGTCATGATCAAACGGACCAAGCCCGGCAAGCAGCCCTACTGGATCACCCCGGGCGGCGGGATGGAGCCGACCGACGCCTCCGTGGTCGCCGCCCTCCACCGTGAGCTCTCCGAGGAACTGGGCGGCAAGGCGCGGGACATCGTCCCCGCCTTCGTCGACACCGTCTCCCACACGCACCACGAGGACGGCCGCGAACTGCACCCGCACGGCGTGAAGATCCAGCACTTCTTCGTCTGCCGTCTGGCCTCGATGGACCTCTCGCGCCGGCACGGACCCGAGGTGGACGAGCCCAACGGCGAGTACGAGATTGTCCGGCTGCCCTTCACCCGCGAGGGCGTCACCTCCGTCAACGTGGTGCCGCCGTCGCTGCGGGCCTATCTGGCGGCCAACATCGAAGGCGTGACCGCCCTCCTCGCGGACGACCTCGGCGCCTGAGCGCCTGGTCGCCTGGTCACCCGATGACCCTGAGCGCCTGACGGAGGCTCAGGTGCCGGACCCGGCCTCGGCCCCGGACTCCGTCCCGGACGAGTCGAGGTCGTCGTGGATCCGCTCGGCCGGAACGCCCGCGCTGAGCAGCATCGCGCGCACCCGCCGGATCATCGCCGACGGCCCGCTGAGGCAGGCCTCGTACCCCTCCCACGGACCGAACCGGGCCAGCACCTCGGACACCATCCCGCGTTCCGGCTTCCCGTCGACAAGATCCGCAGGGTCAGCAGGACCAGCAGGGTCAGCGGCGTCCGCAGCCGCCGCTGCCGTGCCCGCCGGAAGCGCTCGCAGCGTGGCGGCCGAAGTCGACGCGGCTCCGGGGAAGTCGGCGAACTCGGGCTCCGACAACGACGTCCGCACCGTCAGCCACGGCAGCGCCCGGTCCAACTCCCGTAGCCCGGCGTCCGCGTAGCAGTCCTCGGCGCGGCGCGCGCCGTAGAAGACCTCGACGCGGCGGCGCGTCCCCGCCTTGGCCAGCTCCTCCACGATGGCGATGATCGCGCCGATCCCCGTGCCACCGCCGACCAGCAGCAGCGGCTCGGGCGCGGCGGGATCGACCACCATCGAGCCGCTCGGCGGACCCAGCCGCACCACGTCGCCCGGCTGCGCCCGGTGCACCAGCGCGTTGCTCACCCAGCCCGCCGGAACCGCCTTGACGTGGAAGCGCAGCAGCCCGTTCTCGCCCTCGGGAGCGGACGCCATGGAGAACCGACGCCACACCCGCGGCCACCACGGCACCTCGACGTCCGCGTACTGCCCGGCCTGGTACGGGTAGGGCTGGTCCGTGCTGAGCGTCACCACGGCCACGTCCCGGCCGACCCGCTCGACGGAGCGCACCTCCCCCTGCCACCAGGCCGGTGAACTCTGCGCCTCCCTGGCCGCCGCGGCCATCATCACCTGCGAGATCACCGCGAAGACCTTGGACCAGGCCCGCCCGGTCGCTGCGGTCCACTCCCGTCCGCAGTAACGTTCCAGCGCCGCCAGCAGCGCGGAGCAGACGGGTGCGTAGTGCTCGTCCCGCACCCCGTACTTGCGGTGGCTGCGGGCCAGCCCCTCCAGGTACTCGACCAGCTGCGGCGGATCGTCCGCCGCGCGACCGGCCTCCAGCAGCGCACGGAACAGCCGGTCGCGGTGCACGTCCATCGCGGCCGGGAAGAGCGCCCGCAACTCCGGACGCTCCAGGAAAAGCACGGCGTAGAAGTGCGCCGTGGCCCGGTCCGCGATCGGCTCGATCTGGCTGAGGCTCCGTCGGATCAGCACGATGTCCTGCGGTGTCGGCCCGACAGGCCCTCTCGGCATGACCCCCGCGCTGCCCGCCTGAGCGGCCGGGGTTCCGCTTCCAGCTGCGGTCCTGGCACCGGCCGAGGCTGCTGTCTCCGCCCCGCGTCCCACCGTGGACTGGCGCTGACGGGACGCCAGCGGCACGACCGCGACCACCGATCCGGGCAACGGCAGCGGAGGCGGCGGCAACGGGGCCGTCGAGATCCCGGACGGGACCGGCACCGGGGCAGGGACGATCGGCATCGGCGGTACCGGTTGCGCGGGAGCCACGGGCACTGTCCACGCCCGACTCCACGCATCGTCGGGCCCGGCCCAGTTCAGCGCGGGAGCATCGGTGAACATCGGACTGTAGTCCGGCCGTAGCGCCAAAGCCTGCCCAGGCCCGGACGCCTCCGCGTCCCGCGCGCCGTGGTCCTGCTGGTCCTGAAGCTGCGAGGCGGGCGCCTCGGACTCGCGTTCAGGAGCCGCCCCGGGCCCGGAGTCGGGCTCCTCGTGCGGACCCGACTCCGCTTCCTGCTCCAGGAGCGCCGGCTCCCGGAACAGCAGTTCGGAGACGTCCGCGGTCGGCGGGCGGGTCAGCTCCAGAGCCGCCGTGGACGGCCCGGGAGCGGCCTTGGCCGCGTCCACCCGCCTCTCCGCCCGGAGCTGTCGGCGAGGACGACCGTTTCGATTGAGAGCGCTTCCGATCGACACCTGGGGGTTCTCCCGTCGGATCCGTGCTGCTCTCCGCAGAGTGGCACGGGTGCACAGTTGATCCGACAAATAGCGGCAAGAAGGGGGCGCATCCGCCCCCTGCGCGCTACGCTGCCGCGCGCGCCCGCTCCAACGCCTCCGTCACCTCCTGTCCCAGGCGACGCTTGGGCCGCGCGCCCACCACGGTCCAGATGGGTTCGCCCTGCTGAAAGAGCATCATGGTCGGCATCGACAGCACCCCGTAGGCCGACTGCGTGCCGCCGTTCGCGTCGACGTCGATCGTCACCACCCGCAGCTCCTCGCGTCGCTCTTCGGCCAGCTGCGCCAGCACCGGCGCCATCATCCGGCACGGCGGGCACCACGCCGCCGTGAACTCCACCAGCACCGGCTTCTCGCTCGCCAGCACCTCGGCCGCGAAGTCCGCGTCGGTCACCTCGGCGACCAGCTCACTCGTCCCCGCCATCGGTCCACTCCCTCTCGCTCGTCCTCGTCGCCCATATCGGTAGAACGGCTGCACGGCTGCACGGCCTCGCGACTTCGTGGCTACCGGCCTCGCGGCCGTACCCGCCTCACTCCGCGTCGAGCTCGCACCGGGCCGGCGGCGGCTCGTCGGCCGTCACCGCGACCTCGGCACGGGCCAGCTGGGCCCCGACCTGGTCCCGCACCTCGCGCAGCCGCTCGATGCAGGAGTCCAACTCGGCCAGCTTGCGGCGGTAGACGTCGAGCGAAGCCGGGCAGGAGTCACCGCTCGGGTGCCCCGCACGCAGACACTCGACGAAGGGCCGGGTCTCCTCCAGCTCGAACCCGAAGTCCTGGAGCAGCCGGATCTGCCGCAGCAGCCGAAGGTCGTCCTCGTCGTAACTGCGGTAGCCGTTGCCGCCGCGTCGCGCGGTCAGCAGACCGCGCGTCTCGTAGTACCGCAGCGTCCGGGTCGTCGTTCCGGCCCGCCGCGCCAGCTCACCGATGCGCATGTCTTCGACGTTAGACCTTGCCCCTGACGTCAACGCCAGCACGCTGTCCCGAGCAGGTCGAGGCTCGATGTCCGAGGCCCGAGGGCCGACGCCCGGCGTCGACTCAGGCGCGCGAAGTGTTCGCCTGCGCACTCTGCCGCAGGATGGCCGGGAGGGTCAGCTCCGCGTACGTGGCGTTCATCGCCGCGACCAGCGCGTCGGCGTCGTCCGGGTGGGCGGCCAACTGCGTGTCGAACTCCCGCAGGTAGTCGCCGGTGAAGGCGAGCACCCGGCGGGCGTCGTCGTCCTGGCCGGGCGCACGGTGACCGGCGACCAGCCGCTCCGGGCCGAGGCCGCGCACCGTCTCCAGACCGGCGAGCCAGTCCGAGCGCTCCTCGGGCGTGGTGTCAGCGGTCCAGACATGGGTGCCGTTGAAGACCACGTCGCCCGCGATCACCGTCTTCGCCCCCGGGACATGGACGACGGTGGAGGCGTCGCAGTCGCCCTGACCGATGTCCAGCACGTGCACCTCCGCGCCGTCGACCCGGAGCGTGCCCGCCGGCAGCGGGCCGGGGACGATCGGCGCGGAGGTCACGTCGTCCCCGAAGACCTGCCGCCACTGGGCGACCTTGGCCAGCCCGGTCCGGGTGATCGCATCGATCACCACCGGGTCCGCGTAGACGGGCGTGCCCGGGAAGAGGCGGAGCACCTCCTCGGTGCCGAAGTAGTGCTCCGGATGCGGGTGGGTGATCACGATCGCGCTGAGCGACCGCGCCCGACCGGCGATCCATTCGGCCAGCTCACGGCCGGCGCTCCGGGTCAGCTGGGTGTCGACGAGCACGGCGTGCTCCGGACCGAGGATCAGCGAGGAGGTGGCGAAGTACGCCCCCTCGGGCCCGGTGAACACCTCGACCTCGACCTCGATCGCTCCTTGAACGCCGGCCGTGCCCTCGTTGCCGTCGGTGTCCTTCGCCATCGCCCAGCCTCTTCCAGCTCGTCCAGCCGGCTCGTCCCGGCTCACCGGCGTCCGGCACCTACCGCCGCGGACACAGGTCCATCGGCATCATGGCAAATTCCACCGGTTCGTCAGGGATTTCACCACTTCTCGGCGCGCCAGCCAGCCGGGTCGACCGCGCCGGGGGTGGGCCCGTCGAGGGGGTACGGCTCCCGGGTCAGCACGAAGGTGCCCATGTCCAGGTGGCTGATCCCGGCTTCCCGTCCCGCCTCGGCCGCCATGTCGGCGCTGCGCACCACGCGCATCGTCTCGCCGTGCCAGTAGCCGCCCGTCACCGTCCAGGTATCGCCGTCCCATGCCTCACCGTCGGCCGGACGCAGCAGCGAGACCCGCTCGCGCGGGGCTGCCAACTGGACCAGCTCCAGCTCGTTCTCGCCGACCAGGCGCAGCCCGCACGCGGTCGGTCCCCAGTACCAGGGGCCGGTCAGCGCCAGCACCGCCGGATCGCAGGAGCTCAGCGGGCGCCACGGCTCGGGGAAGTCCGGCTCCCGCTCGGCGACGATGCCGACCAGGTCGGCGGCGAGGTCGCTGACGCTGAAGTTCGCGGCCGAGGTGGTGTTGGTCAGCACCACCGCGCCCAACCGCTCCTCCGGAGCGATCCACAGCGCGGCCAGGAAGCCGGGCATGGAACCGGTGTGCCCAGCCAACGCCAGCGTGCCGGTGCGGTTCAGGGCCAGACCGAGGCCGTAACCGTCCTCGCCCGGGGCCTGCGGCTCGCGCATCTCGGCGAGCGTGGCCGCCGACAGCACCCGGTCGTCCCCCGCCGCAAGGAACCCTGCCCAGCGGAGCAAGTCGTCGACGGTGGACCAGAGTTGCCCGGCCGGAGCCATCCGCCCGGTCTGCTGCAACGGCTCGGCGAGGATCACGTCCGCCCACGGATGCACGGCCCAGCCACCCGCGTGCGGCGCCTCCGGGAGGGCCGAGGTCCGTCGCATCCCGAGAGGGCTCAGCACCTCGCGGTGCAGCACGGTGTACCAGTCGTCGCCCCGCAACCGCTCCACCAGCGCGCCCAGCAGGCCGAATCCGACGTTGGAGTAGTGGAACACCCGCCCGGACTCATGCCGAAGCGGCGGGTCCTGCAGCAGGTCCGCGAGCTCGGGACGCAGCGATCCGTCGGTCCGCTCCCACCACGGCCCCGGCGGCTCCGCCGACAACCCGGACGTGTGCGACAGCAACTGGCGAACGGTCAGCTCCCCGGCGCCCGGGCCGACGTCCGGCACGTGCTCACCGAGCCGGTCCGACAGGCGGAGCAAGCCCTCGTCCCGGAGGCGCAGCACCAGCACCGCCACAAAGGTCTTGGTGATCGAGCCGATCCGGAACTGCACGTCCGTGGTGGGCACATGGCCGTCGACCATGCTGCGCGCGCCCCACCAGAGCGGCTCCCCGTCCCGCAGCACGCCCGCGACGACGCCGGGCAGCCGCGCGTCGCGCTGGGCCACCGAGATCCGATGGGCAAGGGCACGCCGGGTCTCCGGCAGCAGGTCGGTGAAGTCGTCGTCACCGACGACATGGCGAGAGTGAGTCTTCGACGTGGGCATGCGCCGACGCTAACGCCCTGGGGGTGACCACCGGAAACGAATTGCCGCGACCGCGGACCAAGATCACCAACTGTCACACGCGTGACACTTGACGATCTTGATCCCTCAATCGCCGAACGCCACCAGCACATTGAGCTCGGCCCGCAACCGCTCGGCCTGCTCACCGCGCCCGGCCCGCTCACATGCCTCGACAGCGGCCTCCCGCTCGGCGACCTCGGCCCGCACGATCGCACGCACGTCCGCCTCCGTCAGCACCCGCCTGTCGACCTCCGCAGCGCCAACCCCGAGCGGGGTCGCCTCGATCGCCAACGACCCGGGCCGCTCACCCTCCGCCCGCCCGGGCTCGGGCCGCTCGACCGCCTCCGCGTTCTCGATCGCCCCCAACGTCGCCCGCAGCACAGACGCGGCCACCCGGTCCCGCCCCTTGAGCGCCACCGTCAGAGCATCCCGCAGCCGCTGCCGGATCGGCACCACGGTCTCGTTCGTCGTCATCCTGCGACGCTATCGCGCAGCCACGTCCACGAGCAGCGCATTTCCCCTTGCGCACCGAACTTGCCCAGGCGCGAACCACACAGGTCCGCGCGCGGCACTCAGCTCTGCGCCATGTCCACAAACCGCGAGTAGTGCCCCTGGAACGCCACCGTGATCGTGGCCGTCGGACCGTTACGGTGCTTGGCCACGATCAGGTCCGCCTCACCCGCACGTGGGGACTCCTTCTCGTACGCGTCCTCGCGGTGCAGCAGGATGACCATGTCCGCGTCCTGCTCAATGCTGTTGTGCAGGATGACCCCGTCCGCGATGAAGTTGTGCGTCCCGAGCACCGTCGCATCGAAGACGGGCTGTTCACCCAGCGACTCGATCTCGACGATCCGGTCCCAGGCCACATCGCTGGTGGCCAGCAGGTCCAGCTCGGCGTCCTGCAGGATGCTCGCCACCCGGGCAAGACGCTGCCTGCTCGGCGCTGACTTGTACAGCGAACTGCCGCAGTACGCCGTGCCCAACTGCTGCTGGAAGGCGCGCGTGGTGACAGATCGTTCCACCATGGCCTCACGCACACGGTCCCAGACCTGGACCGGAATGGTGTCCAGATTGGTGTTGGCGGCCACTGCGGCAAGCCGGTACAGGGCAGCCCCGACGCGCTCGCCGCGCGCGCCGTGCACCCCGACGTCGTGAAGGAAGAGGCGCTGGTCCGTCACGCCGGAGACGTCGACCGTCCACCCTGGCCGACCCTTGGTGTTGCCGACCGCCCTGAGTCGGGCCTGCACATCGACGCGGAGCAGCAACTGCTGCAGATCCCGCGCCAAACGCTCCGACGTGGTCGTGTAGTAGACACGCACCGCGCCGGAGTTGGAGACCGTGACCGACCCGTCCGTCGCCCACAGGTGGCGCAGGAACAGACGGATCTGCTCGTCGGGAAGCCCGAACACCTCCGCCGGAAGGAACTTCTCGTGCGCACGCTTGCCGTACAGACCGAACCGGTCCAGCCACGCCGCGATCGGATTGCGGCGACCGTGCGTCAGGTGGTGCGGGGACGGCAGGTAGACATGCGACCAGGTGCCCTGCGCAACGCGGCGCGGGGTGATGCCGAAGTGCGCGGCAGCCTGCTCCACGGCGGCCAGGTTGGCCGGATCCGCGCTGGTGTAGTGGATCGGCTGCCTGGGCGCTACGCACCCGTCACCCAGCAGGTGCGCCAGCATGACCACCTCGGCGTCGGCCCACGCCACGACCGATGACGGAGCGGGCATCTTGCGGGGCGTCGCCACACGGGTGTCCACGGCCAGCTCACCCAGTGGCTTCCACCCGTCATACGTGAGGAACGGGTGGTTGGCCGTCGCCTCCACCACCCGGCCCGAGGCGAGCCGCACCCGGAAGACCTCCTTGGTGCCGCTCGGGAACGCGTGCGTCAAGGTCCTCGGCACCAGGCACAGCCGCTCGTCCACCGACCACACCGGGATGTCCCGGGCACCGGTGGCCAGCAGCTCCCCGATGGTCACCTCGGCCCCGGTGTCGGCCCGCAGCAGCCGCGTGGACGCGGGAACACAGCCCGACTCACGCAGGTCGGAGACCATCGGCCGCTTGTCGGTGCGCTGCTCGGGACCACGGTTCAGCTGCGACAGCGCGATGACCGGCAGCTCCAGCTCCTTGGCCAGCAGCTTGAGGTTTCGGGACATCTCCGAGACCTCCTGCTGCCGGCTCTCGGCCCGCCGCGAGCCGCCGTTCTGCATCAGCTGGAGGTAGTCGATGACCACCAACCGCAGGTCGTTGCGCTGCTTGAGGCGACGGCACTTGGCCCGGATCTCCATCATCGACAGGTTCGGCGAATCGTCGATGTAGAGCGGCGAGTCGTTCAGGTCCTGCATCCGGCGCGCCAGACGCGTCCAGTCCTCGTCCGTCATGGCGCCCGTACGCATGTGGTGCAGCGCGACCCTCGCCTCCGCGGAGAGCAGACGCATGGCGATCTCGTTGCGCCCCATCTCCAGGGAGAAGAAGACGCTCGGGATCTTGTGCTTGATCGAGGCGGAACGCGCGAAGTCCAGCGCCAGCGTGGAGTTGTGGACGACGATGTCGTCCGCGACGAAGTTGTGCGTGCCGTCCACCGTGAGGTCGAAGACCTCTGCCTCACCCGCCGGGGTCACCGACTCGATCCGGTCCCACTGCACGTCGGACGTGGCGATGTCGGCGAGCGTCTGCGACTCCAACGCCTTTGCCAGCTCCAGCAACCGGTGACGGCTGAGCTGCTGGCCGACATGCCAGTTGTGGTTGCGCGGGCGTCCCGTCCTGGCGCTGATCTCGGCCCAACTGCGGTCGCCCTTCTCGGCCTTGATCAGCTCCCAGACCTCTCCGGGGATCAGGTCGAGGTTCGGCTGACCGACCCGCTCGCCACAGGCCGCCAGCACCTCCTCGACCTGCCGCTCCTTGGAGAAGATCCCGACCCGCGCGGCGAACGTGCGGATCTGGTCGATGTCATGGATCAGCACCTGGAACGCGGGCCGCCGCTCGCCCTGGTACGCCACGGTCCGCTCGACGACCTTCGCCACGATCCCGAGCCGCAGCAACAGGTGCGCGACATCGCGAGCGAGCCGCTCGCTGACCGAGCAGTACCCGATCTGGGGCTGGTTGCCTGGCTCGGAGACCGACGCCCAGCCGTCGGTCGCGTAGAGACGCGAGAGGAAGAGCGCGATCTGCGCCTCGGGGAGGCGAAAGATGTCGCCGGGGATGAACTTGGTGTGGCTGTTCGTCCCCATCAGCCCCCATGCCTTCAGCCGCAAGGTCAGCTGGTTGGCGCCCGGTACCGCGGAGGTGAAATTCACCCGGCACGGATGAACGTGGTCCTTCACCCCGCTGCGGGGGCAGTCGGCATCACTACAAGGCCGGTCGACGGACAGAACGGGCCGGACCAACAGCTCTCGTGCCCACGCGGAGGCGTCCTGTCGAATGGTCTCGGAACAGGCCGTCAGCTCCGGTGTGGCCCGACAGAGCGAACCGTCACCCAACAGATAACCCGTCAGGGCGATCAATGCACTGGGCAATTCGAGGGAAGGCTCTCCCGGAAGGGTGCGAGGAACGGCGATCCGGTCGCCAACACGCAGTTCCTCCAGCGGAACCCACCCTCGGAAGGTTCGGAACGGATGGTTGCCGGTGGCCGTCGTCTCTCGGCCGAGCTGGGTGCGGAGCCGGAACACCGGCCTGATGCCGTTGGGGATGTAGTCGGACGGCGTGACCGTCTGGAAGCGCCCGTTCTCACCAAGAGTGTGGATCTCGAGTCGCTCGCCCGCCCGCCCCCGTGCAACGAACTCGGCGATGCTGATCCGCTCGCCCGTCAGGGAGTTGACTACTTGACATGCACCCGCCAAACATTTACCCATGGCGGGCCTCGCCGCGACCACGATCATCTGGCCCGGGTGGAGTCCATTGGTCAGCGAGTCGAGGTCGGCGAAGCCGGTCGGGACGCCCGACATCTGGCCGCTGCGGGAGCCGATGGACTCGATCTCGTCGAGGGCGCCCTCCATGATGTCGCCGAGGGGGGCGTAGTCCTCGTTCGTGCGCTGCTCGGTGACCGCGTAGATCTCCGACTGGGCGCGGTTGACGATCTCGTCGACGTCGCCCTCCGCCGCGTAGCCCATGCCGGCGATGCGGGTGCCGGCCTCGACCAGGCGGCGGAGGACCGCGCGCTCGTGGACGATCTCGGCGTAGTACTCGGCGTTGGCGGCCGTCGGGACGGAGTTGACCAGGGTGTGCAGGTAGGACGGGCCGCCGACGCGGGTGATCTCGCCGCGCTTGACCAGCTCGCTGGCGACCGTGATCGGGTCGGCCGGCTCGCCGCGGGCGTAGAGGTCGAGGATGGCGCCGTGGATCAGCTCGTGGGCGGGGCGGTAGTAGTCGCCGGGCTTGAGGACCTCGACCACGTCGGCGATGGCGTCCTTGGAGAGCAGCATGCCGCCCAGAACGGACTGCTCGGCGGCGATGTCCTGCGGCGGGACGCGCTCGTAGGCGGCCTCGTCCGCGCTCCTGCCGGAGCCCGAGCCGGAACCAGCACCGGAACCGAAGGACGAGCCGCTGTCACGGCCGCCCCGCCCGTCACGGTCGCGGTCGCCGCCGCCACCGCCTGGCCCGTCGTCCCGTCGGCGCGAGAACGGCAGCCGGTCGCCCGCACCGCCGGAGCCCTGCGCGGCGGTCCCGGAGGGGGACGGGGACCAGTCGTCGTCCGGCGGCGGAGGCACGTCGTCAAAGCCTCCGTCGTCGTACGGTGCCCCGCTCATCGGTGCCGCCCTCCCGTGCCCGACCCACCGTGGGCCGAGCCTCCGAACCTTGCTGTAGCGCTCCATTCAACGGCACCGGTCTGACAATGGCCAAGACGGTTATCCACAGGGCATGTGGATGAAGGCGCATCAACTGTGGACAACTGCCCGGATCCTGTGCACGACGCGGGGGACAACCTGTGGACAACGCTGCCGACATCTGTTGCCACCCGCACTGACCTGCGATGATTATCCCCGCCGCCCGTGCAGGAGAAAAACTTCACAACACGCCCGAAGATCATGACAAACGGTGTACAGGTGGCTGCTCCACGCAGCGGAACCCTGCTCGCCGTAATGAGCAAAAGCACATTGAACCTATTACCTGTGGATGACTACGGTAGGACCATGCGACTGCGCCCCCACGACCGGGAGATCCTCACCCTCGCCGTCCCGGCCTTCGGCGCACTCATCGCCGAACCGCTCTTCCTGATGGCCGACTCCGCCATCGTCGGCCACCTCGGCACGGCCCAGCTGGCCGGTCTCGGGGTCTCCGCGGCACTGCTGGCCACGCTGGTCAACGTCTTCGTCTTCCTCGCCTACGCCACCACCTCGGCCGTGGCCCGGCGGATCGGCTCGGGTGACCGTCGGGCCGCCGTCCAGCAGGGCATCGACGGCATCTGGCTGGCGCTGTTGATCTCCGTCGTGGTGGTCGCCGCGGCCGTGCCGCTCGCCCGCCCGATCGTCGACCTGTTCGGCGCCTCCTCCAGCGCCGCGCCCTACGCCGTCGACTACCTGCGGGTCAGCAGCTTCGGCATCCCGGCCATGCTGATCGTGCTGGCCGCCACGGGCGTGCTGCGCGGCCTGCAGGACACCCGCACCCCGCTGGTCGTGGCCGTGGCCGGTTTCTCCGCCAACCTGCTGCTCAACCTGACCCTGGTCTACGGCGCGGGCCTGGGCATCCGGGGCTCGGCGCTCGGCACGGTCGTCGCCCAGTGGGGCATGGCCGCCGCCTACCTGACGGTGGTCCTGCGCGGCGCCCGCCGCACCGGCGCCAGCCTGACCCCGGACGTGTCCGGGATACGCGCCAGTGCCACCGCCGGAGTGCCGTTGCTGGTACGGACGTTGAGCCTGCGCGCGATCCTGCTGATCGCCACGGCGGTCGCCGCCCGGCTCGGCAACACCGCCATCGCCTCGCACCAGGTCGCCATGTCGCTGTGGAGCTTCCTGGCCTTCGCCCTGGACGCGATCGCCATCGCCGGGCAGGCCCTGATCGGCCGCTGCCTGGGCGCGGGCGACGTGGCGGGCGCGCGGGCGGCGACCCGGCGGATGGTGCAGTGGGGCGTCGGCACCGGCGCGGTGCTGGGCGCCCTGCTGATCGTCGCTCAGCCGCTCTACCTGCCGCTGTTCACCTCCGATCCGGGGGTGCAGCGGCAGTTGCTGCCGGTGCTCGTGGTGGCGGGGGTGATGCAGCCGGTCTGCGGCGTGGTGTTCGTGCTGGACGGCGTCCTGATGGGCGCGGGCGACGGCCCGTACCTGGCCTGGGCGATGCTGGCGACGCTGGCCCTGTACGCCCCGGTGGCGCTCGCTTTCGGCACGCGGGGGCTGGTCGGCCTCTGGGGCGCGATCGGCTTCGCCATGGTGGTCCGGATGGTCTCCATGGCCCTCCGCGCCCGCACCGGCGCCTGGCTGGTCACCGGAGCGGTCCGCGCCTGACGCGCGGGGCCGCTGACGCAAGAGCGCTGACCACAAGAGCGCCGGTGCAGGAGCGTCGGTGCGAAGACGCTGACGCAGGAGCGCATGCAAAAGGGGCGCGGGGTGGAAACCCCGCGCCCCTTTCAGCTCAATTGAGCAATCGTCAGGCGGCGACGACGTTGACGCTGATGGCAGCGGCAACCTCGGGGTGCAGCTTGACGGTGACCTGGTGGGCACCGGTGGTCTTGATCGGCGAGCCGATCTCGACGCGGCGCTTGTCGACCAGCGGGCCGTCGACGGCCTTGATGGCCTCGACGACGTCGCCCGGGGTCACCGAGCCGAACAGACGACCGGCGTCGCCCGCACGGACGGCCAGCTTGACGCTGAGCGCCTCCAGCTTGGCCTTGACCTCGTTGGCCTGCTCCAGAGTCTGGATCTCGTGGATCTTGCGGGCGCGACGGATCGCGTCCACGTCCTTCTGGCCACCCTTGGTCCAGCGGATGGCGAAGCCACGCGGGACCAGGTAGTTGCGGGCGTACCCGTCCTTGACCTCGACGATGTCGCCGGCGTTGCCGAGACCCGAGACCTCGTTGGTGAGGATGATCTTCATGATTCGGTCACCCTCCTATTCAGCGAGCGGTCGAGGTGTAGGGCAGCAGAGCGACCTCGCGGCTGTTCTTCACAGCCGTGGCCACGTCGCGCTGGTGCTGGGTGCAGTTGCCGGTGACCCGGCGGGCGCGGATCTTCCCACGGTCGGAGATGAACTTGCGAAGCAGGTTCGTGTCCTTGTAGTCGACGTAGGTGATCTTGTCCTTGCAGAAGACGCAAACCTTCTTCTTGGGCTTGCGCACGGGCGGCTTCGCCATCGTGTACTCCAGTGTTCGTGATCAAGTCGTGGTGCAGCGCGCCCGAGCATCGGGGCGCTGCGGTACTGAGCGCTGCTTAGAAAGGAGGCTCGTCCGAGAAGCCGCCGCCGGCCGGGGCACCCCAGCCGCCGCCGCTGCCACCCTGCTGACCGCCGCCCGCCGGGGCGCTGGACGCCCAGGGGTCGTCGGCCGGGCCGGACTGCGGGGCGCCTCCGCCCCAGCTGCCGCCGCCCTGCTGGCCACCGCCGCCGCCGTAATTACCGCCCTGCTGACCGCCGAAGCCGCCACCGCCGCCGCCACCGGAGCGCTGGGCCCGGGTGACCTTCGCGGTGGCCGAGCGCAGGCTCGGACCGACCTCGTCGACCTCGACCTCGAAGACGGTCCGCTTCTCGCCTTCCTTGGTCTCGTACGAGCGCTGACGCAGACGGCCCTGCACAATGACGCGCATGCCGCGCTGCAGCGACTCGGCCACGTTCTCCGCGGGCTGCCGCCAGACGTTGCACGTGAGGAAGAGGCTCTCGCCGTCCTTCCACTCGTTGGTCTGGCGGTCGAAGGTGCGGGGGGTCGACGCGATGCGGAACTTCGCGACGGCCGCACCCGACGGGGTGAACCGCAGCTCGGGGTCGTCGACAAGGTTGCCGACAAGGGTGATGACGGTCTCGCCTGCCATGTTCGACCTCTCGGAGAGTCGTGGGGGGGGATTACGGGTGGTGCGGTGCTACCGGAACGTGCCTCCGGGGCCCTTCAGAAAGCAGGTGCGGGCCCGTGGAAAGCAGTGATGCTCAGTGGGTGTCCGGGCGCAGGACCTTGGTGCGCAGCACCTGCTCGCTCAGGTTGAGCTGACGGTCCAGCTCCTTGACGACAGCAGGCTCAGCCTTGATGTCGAGCACGGAGTAGATGCCCTCGGACTGCTTCTTGATCTCGTACGCCAGGCGACGGCGTCCCCAGGTGTCGACCTTCTCCACCGAGCCGCCGCCGGTGCGGACGACGTTGGCGAAGGACTCGATCAGCGGGGAGACAGCGCGCTCTTCGACCGAAGGGTCGAGGATCACCATGACTTCGTAGTGACGCATTGTGGAACCCACCTCCTCTGGACTCATGCGGCCACGGTCTTTCCGTGGCAGGAGGGTCTTCAATACACGTCGGCAACAGTAGTGGCCGCCACTGACAACGCCGTCCCGTGACGGCGACAAAAACTGTGCCAGGGATGACAATGCCCGATACGACCACACCGGTGCAGACGGTCCAGCCTACAGGCACCCGATCGGGGGCTTGAAATCCACCCCCGTATCGCCGCAATCTGTACACATCGGGTATGGACCGCACTACTGTGCGTAGTCAAACCGCTCCCGAGCATGACCTCCCGAAGGAGGCTGGTCCCATGGCTCAGTCAACCGGCCAGCAGCAGCTCGCCCATCGGAACCCCCTGGCAACGCTGCTGAACACCGACGGCAAAGCGCATCCCCTGGAGAACACCCTCACCGCGGTGACCGCGGTCCTGGGCATCATCGCCATCGCCACCTGCGCCTTCCGGAGCCTGCACGTGCTGGCGTCCTGGGCCGGTCTGATCGGTGTGATCACGGCAGGTGTCGCGCAGTACAAGTCCGCGACCACGGCGGAGCGGTTCATCATCGTGGTCTTCGGCGGCGCGGCGGCGGTCGGCCTCGGTATCGGCCTGGCCCATGGCGGCCTCGTTCCCTGAGGGCGGACGACCGGCGGTTACCCGCCGGTCACGGAAACCGCCCGAGCCGACGGCGGGGACGCCACCCGCACCACCCGTCGGCGCCATGTCGGCTCTATGGGGTGCTCCGGCTGGGCAGTAGGCTGCGCACTTGACGCGATCCATGCCCGAGGAGCACCCCCACATGAGCCTGCGCCTGAGGACCATCAGCCGCGAGGAGCACCTGGCCTTCATCCGTAGCCTGCCCTCCGCGAGTCACATGCAGGTGCCCTCGTGGGCAGACGTCAAGGCGGAGTGGCGCAACGAGAGCATCGGCTGGTTCGACGACCGCGGTCAGATCGTCGGCGCGGGCCTGGTGCTCTACCGGCAGCTGCCCAAGGTCAAGCGGTACCTCGCCTACCTGCCCGAGGGCCCCGTCATCGACTGGTTCGACCCGAATCTCGAGGGCTGGCTGCGCCCGATGCTGGACCACCTGAAGGGCAAGGGCGCCTTCACGGTGAAGATGGGCCCGCCGGTGATCATCCGCCGCTGGCAGGCCGAGACCATCAAGAACGCCATCGCCGCGGGCGAGGCCAAGCGGCTGCGTGACGTCGAGGCGGACTGGTACGAGCCGCGCGCGATCGACACCGCGGACCGGCTGCGCCGGATGGGCTGGCAGCAGGGCGAGGACGGCGGGGCCGGCTTCGGCGACGTCCAGCCGCGCTACGTGTTCCAGGTGCCGCTGGCCAACCGCTCCCTGGACGACGTGCTCAAGGGCTTCAACCAGCTCTGGCGCCGCAACATCAAGAAGGCGGAGAAGTCCGGGGTCGAGATCGTCCAGGGCGGCTACGACGACCTGCCGGTCTTCCACCAGCTCTACCTGGAGACCGCCGAGCGCGACCAGTTCATCCCGCGCCCGCTGTCCTACTTCCAGCGCCAGTGGACCGCGCTGGCCGCCGAGGACCCCAACCGGATGCGCCTCTACCTGGCGTACCACGACGGGGACGCGCTGGCCGGGACCACCATGATCACGGTCGGGCAGCACGTCTGGTACTCCTACGGCGCCTCCACCGTGCACAAGCGCGAGGTGCAGCCGAACAACGCGATCCAGTGGCGGATGATGCGCGACGCGTACGCGCTCGGTGCGACGGTCTACGATCTGCGCGGCATCAGCGACACGCTCGACGAGTCGGACCACCTGTTCGGCCTGATCCGGTTCAAGGTGGGCACCGGCGGCCAGGCGGCGGAGTACCTGGGCGAGTGGGACTTCCCGCTCAACAAGCTGCTGCACAAGGCGCTCGACATGTACATGCAGCGTCGCTGACGCCCCGCACCCGCGGCAGCCGACGCCCACGCTCACCTCACGCTCGCTCGCTCGCAACGATCCCGGAAGGCCCCTCCCATGGCGCTCAGTCTCTACGTGGACACCCCTCGCTGGCGTGACCACCAGCGCAAGGTGCTGGGGGCCTTCCCCGGCCTGGTTCCGGTCGCCAAGGGCAACGGCTACGGCTTCCGCAACACGCGTCTGGCGGAGGAGGCCGCCCGGCTGGGCGCCGACATGCTGGCCGTCGGCACCGCCTACGAGGCGGCCGAGCTCAAGGACATGTTCGGCCGCGACATCATCGTGCTGACCCCCTACCGGATCGGCGAGGACCCGGTCCCGCTGCCGCACCGGGTGATCCGCACGGTCGGCACGGTCGAGGGCGTCCGCGCCCTGGTCGGCGGCCGGGTGATCGTGGAGTGCATGACCAGCATGCGCCGCCACGGCGTCGCGCCCGAGGACCTGGCCAAGCTCCGGATGGCAGTCGACGACGTGCGCCTCGAAGGCTTCGCGGTGCACCTGCCGATGGACCGCCCGGACGGCGTCGACCCGCTGGCCGAGACCGCGCGCTGGGTGGACCAGCTGCGCACCGCCGGGCTGCCGCTGCGAACCCTCTTCGTCAGCCACCTGAGCGCCTCGGAGATGGAGCAGCTCCAGGGCTGGTACCCGGAGGTCCGGTTCCGGGCGCGGATCGGCACCCAGCTCTGGCTGGGCGACCACGAGGCGATCGACTCCCGCGGCACGGTCATGGACGTCCACCGCCTGGCCAAGGGCGAGCGCTTCGGCTACCGCCAGCACCGGGTCTCCGGCGACGGACACCTGCTGGTGGTCGCGGGCGGCACCGCGCACGGCGTGGGCCTGGAGGCCCCGAAGAACATGAGCGGCCTCACCCCGCGCGCCAAGAACCTGGCCCGCGCGGGCCTGGCCACCCTGGGCCGCAACACCTCGCCCTTCAGCTGGAACGGCGCCAAGCTCGCCTTCGCCGAGCCCCCGCACATGCAGGTCTCGCTGCTCTGGGTCCCGGGCGAGGTCGCCCCGCCCGCGGTGGGCGAGGAGCTGAAGGCCACGCTGCGGCACACCACCACGCTCTTCGACCGGGTCGTCGACCGGCACTGAACCAACGAAGACGAAAACGGACCAAGATCGACAACTGTCACACGCGTGACATTTGGTGATCTTGGTCCGTTTTCGTTGTCGCGTCTCTCGGAGCCGCCAGAAGCTACGCCCCCGGATCGGCCGCCGTCCCCGCCGCGAAGCTGGTCGGTCCCGCCGGGCTCGTCGAGCGCCGCTCCACAGCGGCGGGCTGCACCTTGACGCCGCTCAGCGTGAAGACGTCGCCCGCGCCGTCCAGCACGCCGCCTGACGGGTCATCACTGCCGTCCGCCCGCACCGGGTCCCAGGACGGCAGCAGGATGTCGCGGACGATCATCACGCACATGAAGAGCGTCCCCATGATGTGGACCGCCACCGCAGCGTGGTACCAGTCCATCGGCAGGCCCTTCTGGACCGTGCTGGAGGTGTACGCGAGGTAGTACCAGATCCCGAGGAAGTAGAGCACCTCGCAGGACTGCCAGATCAGGAAGTCACGCCACCTCGGCCGGGCCAGCACCGCCAGCGGCACCAGCCAGAGCACGTACTGCGGCGAGTAGACCTTGTTGGTCAGCACGAACGCCGCGATCACCAGGAACGCCAGCTGCGCGAAGCGCGGACGCCGCTGCGCACCGAGCGCCAGCCAGGCGATGCCCAGACAGCAGAGCCCCAGCAGCACGGCCGTCAGCGCGTTGACCGTGCCAGTCGAGACGTTGAGCCAGCCGTTCTGCGACAGGATCAGCCAAAACGAGCCGAAGTCCACGCCACGGCTCTCACTGAACGTGTAGAAGGTGGCCCAGCCGCTGAAGTTGGCCACCATGAACGGGATGTCGACCACCAGCCAGGCCACCGCCGCGCCCGCGAAGGCCCGCCAGAACTCCTGCATCCGGCCCGCCCGCAGGCAGAGCAGCAGCAGCGGGCCGAGCAGGAACACCGGGTAGAGCTTGGCCGCCGTCGCCAGGCCCAGCAGCACGCCCGCCCAGACGGGATAGCGGCGTGACCAGAGCGCCATGCCGACCGCGGTCAGCGCCACGGCGAGCAGGTCCCAGTTGATCGTCGAGTCCAGGGCCAGCACCGGCGCCAACGCGAAGAGCAGCGCGTCCCAAGGACGCCGGCGGTGCGTGCGCGAGACAGCGACAACCGCGACGACCGCGCAGATCATCAGCATGCCCGCGTTGACCAGCCAGAACATCTGCTCGCGGTACATCTCCGCGCCCGTGCCCGGCGTCAGTGCCGCAGCGGCCCACATGAAGACGCCGGTCAGCACCGGGTACTCCAGGTACTGCATGCTCGGGTCGGTCGAGCCGGGGATCTTGTCGACGTAGGGGATGTTGCCGGGCAGGTTGAAGCCGCGCAGCGAGAACAGATGCGGAATGTCGCTGTAGCAGGCGTGGTCGTACTGCGCGGTGGCGCCGAAGAACCAGCCGCTGTCGTAGCACGGCACCTTCTGGATCATGCCGAGCGCGAAGATCACGATGGTGAGCACGGCCAGCATCCGCGCCGCCGACCACCAGCCCACGCCCAGCAGGGCGCGGCGTCCCGGCGGCCCACCGAACAGCTCGCTGCCCACCGCCGCGACCGGGTCCTCGTCGGCGGGCACCACCACGGTGTCCTCCGGCGGCGGGACCGGCAGGCGGGGCTGCGGGCGCCGGTGGGCGGCAGCGTCGTCCGCCACCTCCGAGGCGTGCGACGGGCCCTCGGGCGCGGGCGAGCCGGACGCGGCGTCCCCGACGGGGGCGTCGGCCTCGTCGGCCTGGTGGTCACTCGACGTCATACCGCTCATCCTGCCGCACGATCCTTTCCTCAGGTTGTGGACAACGCGCTGCGGCCCCGACCCGTAGGGGGGTCGGGGCCGCAGCGTACCTGCCTCAGCTGGGTCCGGGGGACGGCTCAGCCGTCCCGGCCGGAACCGGCCGGATCAGCTCCGTCAGCCGCCCGGAACGTTGTTGGTTCCGGCTGTCGCCGGTCCGGACGGGTTACCGCCGCCGTGATGGCGTCCCGTCGGAGACGGGTTGGTCGACGGGCCACCGCTCGGGCTGCTGGTGTTGCAGTTGCCGGAGAAGATGTCCGAGATCGAGCACCCGGTGTTGCTGGGAGAGGGCGACGAGGTGTCGCTCGGCTGGCCCGACGGGTTGGTCGACGCGGTGCTGCTTGCCGACGCGGTCGCGCTGGCCGTCGGAGTGGGCTGCGTGGTCGGCGACGGCGCCGGCATACCCGGCTCGTTGGAGCCCAGCTGGGTGAAGGGCTGCGGAGTCGGGAACTGCACGGTCGGGAGAGTGTTCAGTGCGGCCGACATGTAGTCGGTCCACACCTGCGTCGGCATGTCGGCGCCGAAGACCTTCGGGTAGCCACCGACGCCGGCCATCGACTCCAGCTGGCCCTTCACCGGGTCTTCCTTGTAGAGCACCACCGAGGTGGAGAGCTGCGGCGTGTAGCCGATGAACCAGGCCGACTTGTAGTCGTCGGTGGTACCCGTCTTACCGGCTGCCGGACGGCCAAGGGCCTGCGCATTGGTACCGGTGCCCTTCTGGACCACGGACTGGAGGACGTTGGTGACGGTGTTGGCGACCTGCTGGGACATGGCGTACTTCGCCGTCTCCGCAGGCAGCCAACTCTCCGTAGTCCCTTCGTACGTCACCTGCTTGACCGAGACCGGCTCGTGCTCCATGCCCTGGTCGGCGAAGGTCGCGTAGGCGTCGGCCATGCGGATAGCGCTGGGAGTTGACGTGCCGATGTAGAAACCGGCGGTGTCGGTCTGCAGCGAGGACTCGTTCAGCCCGACGCCGAGGGCCATCTTCTCGACATTGCTGTACCCGACGTCCTCGCCCAGCTGCACGTACGGCGTGTTGATGGAGTTCTCCATCGCGTACCGGAGCGTCTGGTAACCCGGCATGGCTGTGCTGTCGTTGGCCTGGTGCAGCAGGCCGTCCGGCTCGGGACAGGCCGAGGTACCGGAGTTGTCCTGAATAAAGCTGCCGTCCTGCCTGTGGATCTTCAGGCAGTCGTCGGCGTTGTACTTGCTGTCCGGCGTGATCGGATTCGCCGTTCCGTTGGGCGTCTGGACCGCGCCGTTCGTCATCGCCGCCGCGAGGTCGATCGGCTTGAAGGTCGAACCGACCGGGACACCAAGGGTGTTGGCGTTGTCGACATAGTAGCCCTTGTCCATGCCCACGCCGCCGTAGATCGCCTTGAGCTCACCGTTCGCCGGGTTGACGGAGGCAGCGCCCACCTGGACGTTCTGGTCGGCAGTACGCACCTTCGGGTTAATGTGCTGCGACTCCATCTTCTGCACGGAAGACGAGAGCGCGTCGACATCGGCCTTGTTGAAGGTGGTGTAGATCTTGTAACCGCCTCGCGCCAGCAGAGCATCGGTCAGCTGACCGCTCGAGTGCGACTCGGCGTAGGTGGTCGCCAGGTCGACCAGGTAACCCACCTGGCCGGTCAGACCGGGGTTGTGCTTCCACTTCTGCGGGCTCGGGAAGCCCTTGGCCAGAGCCTCCTGCTCGTCGGCCTGGGTCATCCAGTTGTTGACGACCATGCGGCTGAGCACGTACTGCCAACGTCCGGTCGCAATGGACAGCGCCGTCTTGTCCGTGTCCACGTTCTGGAAGGTGGACGGCTGGTTGACCGTCGCAGCGATGAAGGCACCCTCACTGAGGGTCAGCTGGTTGGCGTGGACGCCGTAGTAGGCCTCCGCCGCAGCCTCGATGCCGTAGGCGCCGCGTCCGTAGTAGTTGGTGTTGAGGTAGCCCTCGAGCACCTGGTCCTTGGACATGCCGCCGTTCCCGATCTTTATCGAGATCAGGATTTCCTTGAGCTTGCGGGACGCGGTCTGCTGGCTGTTGAGGTAGACGTTCTTGACGTACTGCTGGGTGATCGTCGAACCCGACTGGACGCTGCCACCCGTCGCCATGTTGCGCACGGCGCGCAGGATGGACATCGGGTCGACACCGCTGTTGGTCTCGAACGTCTCGTCCTCGGCGGCCATGAAGTCGTGCTGGATGTCCTGCGGGACGTCCGCCAGCGACACGTTCTGCCGGTTGTAACCGGTGGTCGCCATGACGGTCTTGCCGTCGTCCCAGTAGTAGACGTTGCCCTGCAGCTGGCTGGCCGCGTTCGCGGAGGGAATGCTCACCGACGCGTACGCGTAGCCGACCACGCCGGTCAGACCACCGAAGATCACCAGGAAGGTGCTGAGCACCAGCTTCCACGAGGGCAGCCAGCGGCGGACGCCGCTCTTGCCCCAGCGCGGATAGTCGATGAGCCGCTTGGGCTTCGGCCCGCTCGGCGGCTGCTTGCCGGCGCCGCGGGAGCCGCGACCCGGTCCTGCGCTGCCTCCGCCCCCGCCCTTGCCCTGCGCGGCACGGCGCATCTCGGCACGGGTCATCCGCGGCTGGGCCGCGGTCTGCCCGGGCGCGCCGCCCGGCTGCGGACGGGCCGTGGTCCGGCGCGGCGGCAGGCCGCCGCTGGCGTTGGACCCGACCGAGCCGCGACCGGCAGACGTGGGACCGTCGGGGCGGCGACCGTTCTGCGGCGGTTTGCGCCGATGTTCGCTCATGCTGCTTCCAGCTGCTCCTCGGACTGCAGGCGGTACTGCCTGAAGGCGGTGATCCTGATCCCCCAAGGCGCAAGCCGAAGAGACCAGACTGCGCCGTGGACGGGGACGCCACAGGGGCATCCCTGGTTCCCGTCGGTCCCGGCGGCTTTCTGCATAGGCGACAGAGTACGCAGCCCGGGAAGGCCCCTAACCGGGCGTCAACTGTCAATTCGGGCAAAACGGCTGCAGATCCTTATCAAAGGGCGGCCAAACTCGCGTGCACACCGGCCTTTGGGCACACCGCCACCACAGGTCGCTTATGCGCAACTGACAACTGTGAGCGCCACCACCGAGCCGCCTCTTGCCCGAGGCACGGCCGCGGCATATCGTCTCGATGTATCGGCTCGATACATCGCAGTGGCATACTTGCGAGTGTCGGACCGCACGCTACACGGACCACGCGGAGTGAAGGGAGGCGGGCCCGTCCATGAGCAGACGCTCAGGAATCCTGGAGTTCGCCGTCCTCGGCCTGCTGCACGATTCGCCCATGCACGGCTATGAGCTGCGCAAACGACTCAACGTGTTGCTGGGTTCCTTCCGCGCCTTCTCCTACGGCACCCTCTACCCCTGCCTCAAGGGCCTGGTGGCCCAGGGCTACCTGGTCGAGGACAACCCGGACACCGAGTACATCCCGGCCACCGCGCTCAACGGCAAGCGGTCGAAGATCGTCTACCGGCTGACGCCCGAGGGCAAGCAGCGCTTCGAGGAGCTGCTGGCCGACTCCGGCCCGGACGCCTGGGAGGACGAGCACTTCGGCGTGCACTTCGCCTTCTTCGGCCAGACCGACAGAGCCGTGCGCATGCGCGTGCTGGAGGGACGCCGGAACCGCCTGGAGGAGCGACTGGAGCGCATGCGGGCCTCGCTCGCACGCACCAGGGAACGCCTGGACGCCTACACCCTCGAACTGCAACGCCACGGCCTGGAGTCGGTCGAGCGTGAGGTCCGTTGGCTCAACGAGCTGATCGAGACCGAGCGTGCCAACCGCAACGGCCGTGGTCCCGGAGCCGCCCCACCGGGCGGCGACCCACTGATTTCGGACGGCCTCGGATCGGCAGGCAGCGCCCCGCCCGGTCCCCCCGACCGCCCGGAGCGCTGACGCGCTGAAACCGCGCCTCTCCACCGAGGTGTTCCACACACCGAGGTCTTGTACGACGCCGTGACATTGGCGGCGCCGTCGAACCAGGAGACCGAAGGCGCATGCGGGCGGCAGGGGGACTGCCGGCATCAGGTACTGACGTACCGCTTGACGTACCGCAGGGAATGAAGACAGAGAGCTTCGCGCTTCGGCGCGACTCTCACGATCAACAGGGAGCAACCGGAATGAGTTCGGTTCGCGTAGCCATCGTGGGTGTCGGCAACTGCGCCGCCTCGCTGGTGCAGGGTGTCGAGTACTACAAGGACGCCGACCCGAACAGCCGCGTGCCGGGCCTCATGCACGTGCAGTTCGGTGACTACCACGTCCGTGACGTCGAGTTCGTCGCCGCGTTCGACGTGGACTCGAAGAAGGTCGGCCTCGACCTCGCGGACGCGATCGGCGCGTCCGAGAACAACACCATCAAGATCTGCGACGTGCCCTCCACCGGCGTCCAGGTGCAGCGCGGCCACACGCTCGACGGCCTCGGCAAGTACTACCTGGAGACCATCGAGGAGTCCTCCGAGGAGCCGGTCGACGTCGTCCAGATCCTCAAGGACCGCCAGGTCGACGTTCTGGTCTGCTACCTGCCCGTCGGTTCCGAGAAGGCGGCGAAGTTCTACGCCCAGTGCGCCATCGACGCCAAGGTCGCCTTCGTCAACGCCCTCCCGGTCTTCATCGCCGGCACCAAGGAGTGGGCGGACAAGTTCACCGAGGCCGGTGTCCCGATCGTCGGTGACGACATCAAGTCCCAGGTGGGCGCCACCATCACGCACCGCGTGATGGCGAAGCTCTTCGAGGACCGCGGTGTCATCCTCGAGCGCACCATGCAGCTGAACGTCGGCGGCAACATGGACTTCAAGAACATGCTCGAGCGCGAGCGCCTGGAGTCCAAGAAGATCTCCAAGACGCAGGCCGTCACCTCCCAGATCCGCGACCGTGAGCTGGGCGCCAAGAACGTCCACATCGGCCCGTCCGACTACGTCGCGTGGCTCGACGACCGCAAGTGGGCCTACGTCCGCCTCGAGGGTCGCGCCTTCGGTGACGTTCCGCTGAACCTGGAGTACAAGCTCGAGGTCTGGGACTCCCCGAACTCGGCCGGTGTCATCATCGACGCGGTGCGCGCGGCGAAGATCGCCAAGGACCGCGGCATCGGTGGCCCGATCCTGTCGGCCTCCTCCTACTTCATGAAGTCCCCGCCGGTGCAGTACTTCGACGACGAGGCCAAGGAGAACGTCGAGAAGTTCATCCGCGGCGAGGTCGAGCGCTGAGCACTCAGCCGAAACGCTGAGCGCTGAGCGGGGATGTGATCCTTCCGGCGTGAGAGAAGCGCCCTGCAGGCCGCACCTGGCCTGCGGGGCGCTTTTTCATGATCGCCAACTGTCACGCGTGTGACATTTCGCGATCTTGGTCGCGTTTTCGCGTGATTCCTGCCGTGTGGCGTGCCACGCTTGGCCGGTGGCGACGACCGCGAGCAATCCCTCCCTGCGTGAGCTGCTCACGCTCCGCGGCTTCCGCCGACTGCTGGCCACGCGACTGCTCTCCCAGCTCTCCGACGGTGTCTTTCAGGCCGCGCTGGCGGCCTATGTCGTCTTCTCCCCGGAGCGGCAGCCGACGCCGGCTGCCATCGCCTCCGCGTTCGCCGTCCTGCTGATGCCGTTCTGCCTGGTCGGACCCTTCGCCGGAGTACTTCTCGACCGGTGGCGACGACGCCAGGTGCTCGTCTACGGCAACCTGCTGCGTCTGGTCTGCTGCCTGGCCACCGGCGCACTGGTCGCGATCCAGGCCCCGACCTGGGTTTTCTTCACCGCGGCCCTGGTGGTCACCGGGGTCAACCGCTTCGTACTGGCGGGCCTCTCCGCCGCGCTGCCGCATGTCGTCAGCGAGCAACTGCTGATCGGCGCCAACGCACTCGCACCGACGGCCGGTACCTTGGCCGCCACTCTCGGCGGCGGCGCGGCCTTCGTGGTGCGGCTGGCGTTGCCGGCCAGCGCGGGCAGCAACGCCCTGCTGGTCTGTCTGGCCGGGTTCGGCTACGCGTCGTCGGCGCTGGTCGCCGCGACCATGGGCAAGGACTCCCTCGGCCCGGACCGCTCGGATCTGGACCACGCCCACGAGACTACCGTCCGGACCGCCGTCGCCGACACCGCACGCGGACTGCTCGACGGTTTCCGCCACCTGATCCACGAGGGCAAGCCCGCCGCCCGCGCCCTCGGCGCGATCACCGTCTGCCGGTTCTGCTACGGACTGCTGCTTGTGCTCCTGCTGATGCTCTGCCGCAACACCTTCGCCGCACCCAGCGACCAGACGGCGGGCCTGCGTTGGCTGGGCCTGGCGCTGGGCGCCTCGGCCGCGGGCTACTTCTCCGCCGCCGCCCTGACGCCCTGGGCAGGTCGACGGCTGACCGTGCCGGGCTGGCTGACCACCTGCTGCGCCCTGGGCGCGGTAGTGGTCGTCGCGCTGGGCCTCTTCTTCACCCCCTGGCCGACCATGGTCGCCGCCTACGCGCTGGGGCTGGTCACCCAGGCCGCGAAGATCAGCACCGACACCCTCGTCCAGAGCAACGTCGACGACGCCTACCGGGGACGCGTCTTCGCCCTCTACGACGTCCTCTTCAACGGGGCCCTGGTGGCCGCAGCCGCGCTCTGCGTGGCGCTGCTGCCGACCTCGGGGCGCTCGGCGACCGTGGTGCTGACGGCAGCGGCGCTCTACGGCGCCGCCGCCGTCGTGTACGGGAGCACCCGGCCCTGGCGGACGGGTGCCACCGCGGCGGGGCCCGCTAAGCCGACCGCTCCGTCCACCACTGCCTGAGTGCGGCCGTCGCCGCCTCCTCACCCAACGGGCCCTGCTCCAGGCGCAGTTCCAGCAGGAACTTGTACGCCTCGCCGACCTCGCGACCCGGCTTGATGTCGAGCAGCGCCATGATCTGGTCGCCGTTCAGGTCCGGGCGGATCGCGTCGAGCTCCTCCTGGTCCTTCAGCTCGGCGATGCGCCGCTCCAAGCTGTCGTAGGTACGGGAGAGCGCCTGGGCCTTCTTCTTGTTGCGGGTGGTGCAGTCCGAGCGGGTCAGCTTGTGCAGCCGGTCCAGCAGCGGCCCGGCGTCGCGCACGTAGCGGCGCACTGCCGAGTCGGTCCACTCGCCGCTGCCGTAGCCGTGGAAGCGCAGGTGCAGCTCGACCAGCCGGGAGACGTCCGCGATCAGCTCGTTCGAGTACTTGAGGTCACGCAGCCGCTTCTTGGTCATCTTCGCGCCGACCAGCTCGTGGTGGTGGAAGGAGACGCCGCCGCCCGGCTCGAAGCGGCGGGTCCGCGGCTTGCCGATGTCGTGCAGCAGCGCGGCCAGACGCAGCGTCAGGTCCGGCTTTCCGTCGCCCTCGCCGGTCTCCTCCAGCGCGATGGCCTGCTCCAGCACGGTCAAGCTGTGCTCGTAGACGTCCTTGTGGCGGTGGTGCTCGTCGCGCTCCAGGCGCAGCGCGGGCAGCTCCGGCAGCACGCGCTCGGCCAGGCCGGTGTCGACCAGCAGGGACAGGCCCTTGCGCGGGTGCTGCGACAGCACCAGCTTGTTGAGTTCGCCCTGGATCCGCTCGGCGGAGACAATCTCGATACGGTCGGCCATCTCCGTCATCGCGGTGACGACCTCGGGCGCGACCTCGAAGTCGAGCTGCGCGGCGAACCGGGCCGCGCGCAGCATCCGCAGCGGATCGTCGGAGAAGGACGCCTCCGGCGTGCCCGGGGTGCGCAGCACCCGCTCGGCCAGGTCGGACAGCCCGTGGTGCGGGTCGATGAACTCGACCTCGGGCAGCCGCACCGCCATCGCGTTGACCGTGAAGTCGCGGCGGACCAGGTCCTCCTCGATGGTGTCACCGAAGGAGACCTCGGGCTTGCGCGAGTTCCGGTCGTAGAGCTCGGAGCGGTAGGTGGTGATCTCGATCTGCAGGTCGTTCTTGCGCACGCCGACGGTGCCGAAGGCGATGCCGACGTCCCAGATCGCCTCGCCCCAGCCCTTGACCAGCTTGAGGATCTGCTCGGGCCTGGCGTCCGTGGTGAAGTCCAGGTCGTTGCCGAGCCGGCCCAGCAGTGCGTCCCGCACCGAGCCGCCGACCAGCGCCAACGTGAATCCGGCCTGCTGGAACCGGCGCCCGAGCTCCTCCGCCACCGGGTAGGCGCGCAGGATCTCACGCACGCGATCAGCCTGTTGCTCGCTCAGCGAGCCGCTGTGCGACACAGCGGCCTGGACAGCTGGATCGGCGGGTGCGGTTTCGGGTGTGGGGAAGCCGGACGGCATAGCGTTGGACACGACAGACAAGGGTACGGGCCGACGGGCCCGCCGCGCTGCGAGTAACCGGCAGGACGATCAAGCGGTCCGCAGATCCGATCTTCCCCCCATCCGGTCCTGCCCACCGGCACACCGAACGGCCCAGCGTCGTTACCATGCCAGGGCGCGGAACGCGCGGGCAGCTGGGGCAGCAATCAGGACGGCGAGGGCGCGTGGGCGAGGCGGCGACGGGGAGGTGGCGGGCGAGCGATGCGCCCAGGAACAGCCGGGTGGTGCGGCGACGCTCACCACGACTGCAACGGCTCGCACGACTGAGTCGCCTCTCACTGGCCTCGGGCCTGGTGCTGCTGGCAGGCCCCACCCTGGCCCCGGCCGCACAGGCCGCGCCACGGATCACCGTCACCGGTGTGCCCACCGTCACGCAGAACGCCGCCCGCGCCCCGCAGGCGACGACCGAGGCACCGGCTGACGCGCACGCCTCGGTGCAGGTGACCTTGAACACGGTCAGCCCGGCCGCACCCGCACCCGACGGCGACGTCACGCTCAGCGGCGTGGCCACCAACCGCGCCTCGAACGCGGTCAACGGACTGCACGTCGGTGTCACCTACGGCAGGCAGATGTCCAGCCGTTCCGACATCGAGGCGGTCGCCTCCGCGGGCGGCCCGCAGCAGAGCGACCCGAACGAGATCGACGACCAGAGCCTGCAGGACCAGATCGGCACGCTGGCGCCCGGCGCGAGCGCGTCGTTCTCGCTCAAGGTCCCGGTCAGCAAGCTCGCCCTCGGGTCGAGCCCCGACGGCGTCTACTTCGTCGGTGTGGACGCGCAGACCGCGAACGGCGTCGCGCTCGGCACCCTGCCGCTCGGCATCGCCCGAACCTTCCTGCCGATCCACCCGTCCAGCGACACCGCCAAGGCCACCCAGGTCGCGACGCTCTGGCCGGTGACGGACGCGCCGACGATCCAGGCGCAGACCTACGTCGACAGCAACGGCGTCGAGCAGCCGGTCCTCACCAACGACCTGGCGACCTCGCTCGGCCCCGACGGCCGGCTGGGCCAGCTCGCCTCGATCGGCGCGCAGAACACCAATCTGCACCTGACCTGGGTGGTGAACCCGGACCTGATCGACACCGTCTACGCGATGACGGGCGACTACCAGGTCCTCACCGGCAGCGACACCTCCGGCGCCAACGCCACCTGCAACTGCGTGCGCAAGGGCAGCGGCCAGGACGCCGCCAAGGCCTGGCTCACGGCCATGCAGCAGGCGCTCGCGGCAGGCAAGCCGGAGGTGGTCTCGCTGCCCTACGCCGACCCGGACCTGGCCTCGCTCGCCCACAGCGCCAACGGCCGTCAGCAGCTGAGCGCGCTGCTGCCGCTTGCCAACACCTCCCTCGGCCTGGACCGGCTGCAGGTGGACGGCGAGCACAACGTGGCCTGGCCCTACCAGGGCTATGTGGACACCTCCATCGCCTCACTGGCCAAGTCGATGGGCGCGGACGAGGTCGTCGTCAACGGCGCGAGCATGCCCGACAGCGGCAACCTCAACTTCACGCCCAACGCGGCCCGCCCGATGGGCGACGGCATGACCGCCGTCGTGGCCGACAACCAGCTGACCGACATCTTCTCCGGCGACCTGTCCACGCAGAGCGAGCAGACCGCGGCCACCCAGCGGTTCCTCGCCGAGACGCTGGAGATCACCCTCGAACACCCGGACCAGCAGCGCGACATCCTCGTCCAGCCGCCGCGGGAGATGTCCACCGCGACCGCGCAGACGCTGGTCAAGGCTTTGAGCGAGGCCCAGGACGGCAAGTGGGTGCAGAGCGCCAACCTCGACGACGTCGTCAAGGCCGGTGCCACCCCGGGCGCCAACACCTCGGTGCCGTCGCCGCACGCCTACCCGTCCTCGGCGCGCGGCAGCGAGCTCGGCGACACGACCGTCAACCAGCTCGGCACCTACCAGGGGCAGCTGTCCCAGCTGCAGCAGATCCTGACCCGCCCGGACCGCCTCCGCGACCCGTTCAGTGCGGCCATGGTCCGCTCGGTCTCCACCGCCTGGCGCGACAACCCCATCGCCGGTGACAGCTATCGCACGGACATGGGCCAATATCTGAGCGTCCTGCAGGGCTCGGTCCAACTGATCCCCAAGACCACCGACGTGGTCGTGCCGGGCGACAACTCCTCCGCGACGGTCGCCGTCAGCGTGGAGAACGACCTGGAGCAGACGGTCAGCAAGATGCAGCTGAAGCTGATCGTGGGGGGGTCGCCGCGCCTGCGCATCGACTCGGACCCGGTGCAGGACGTCACCATCGCAGGTGGCCGCACCAAGACGACCTACCGATTCCGCGTCACCGCGCTCGCCAACGGAACGGTCGACATGAAGGCGGAGCTGGCCACGGCCCAGAACCCCGACACGCCGTTCGACACCATGAGCTTCCAGGTCAATGTGACCTCGGTCTCCGCCGGAGTGATCGCGGTCATCGCCAGCGGCGGGTTGCTGCTGGTACTCGCCGGTCTGCGGCTCTACTGGAAGCGCAAGAAGAACGCGGCGCTCGCCGCCGCGTCCGCCGAGGGCCCGGAGCCGGACAACGCCGAGTAGCGTCCCTCAGATGAGAGGCTAGGCATTCGGTAAACGGTTGACGGGCCTTTTCGGGCCAGAACGTGACGATCCGGAGAGAGACGCATGAGCGCGCCGCGCGACGGCAGGACCCCGCAGGGCCCGGGCGGGCACGCGCCTGATCCGTACCTGGATCAGACCTATGCCCACGACCCGTACGCGACGGACGCATACGCAACGGACGGCTACACCGCCGAGGGTTACGTACCGGAGGGCTATCCGGCAGAGGGTTACCCCGCCCAGGGCCAACCCGGCCAGGGCTACCCGGCCACCGACGGGTACGCCGGTGCGGGCGGATACCCGCAGCAGCCGGGCCAAGGCGCCGCGCCCCAGGGCTACCCGCAGCAGCCCGCCCACTTCGACCCCGCGCAGCAGGCCCAGCAGCCGTACCCCGGACAGCCCTATCCGGATCAGCAGTACCAGGGGCAGCAGTACCAGGGGCAGCAGTACGAGGGGCAGCAGCCGTTCCAGGGCCAGCAGCCCTACCCCGGCCAGGTGCAACAGCCCGGCCAGGTGCAACAGCCTGGACAGCCGCAGCCTCCCTACCCCGGCCAGCAGTACCCGCCGCAGGGCTTCAGCCAGGCCTATGTCGACCCGAACCAGCCGCAGCAGCCCCAGCAGCCGTACGTCGGCGTCGACGAGCTGATCAGCGGTGCGGGCAGACGCCAGCAGGCGCACGAACAGGCCCGGCACGAGCAGCAGCAACAGCGGCCGGACCAGAACTACGACTTCCTCTTCCGTGACAGCGGCCCGAGCCTCTACGGCGAGGCCGGCGGCGACGCCGTCGCGGAGACCACCAGCACCATCCCGCTGCTGGTCCCCGCCGACCTCCCCGGCCGCGAGCCGGGCGAAGCGGAGGACGGCGACGGCAAGGCCGCGCCGAAGGGCAAGGTCGCCAGCGTCCTCAACTCCAGCGCGATCATGGCGGCCGGCACCCTGGTCTCCCGCGCCACCGGCTTCCTGCGGACGATGATCATCGCCGCGGCCATCGGCACCGCCGCCCTCGGCGACCGGTACAGCGTCGCCAACACGCTGCCGACCATGCTCTACATCCTCGTCGGCGGCGGCGCGCTCAACGCGGTCTTCGTCCCGCAGCTGGTCCGCAGCATGAAGAACGACGAGGACGAGGGCGAGTCCTACGCCAACCGGCTGCTGACACTGGTCATCGTCGGTCTCGGCTTCGTCGTCCTGCTCGCCGTCCTGGCCGCGCCGCTGCTGGTGCGGATGGTCTCCAACACCGCGATGACCGACTCGGCGTCCTCCGCCAGCGTCACCGTGGCGCTGACCCGCTACTGCCTGCCCACCATCTTCTTCATGGGCGTGCACGTGGTGATGGGCCAGATCCTCAACGCGCGCGGCAAGTTCGGGCCGATGATGTGGACCCCGGTCCTCAACAACATCGTCATCATCTTCACCTTCGGCATGTTCATCTGGGTCTACGGGCCCTGGTCCAGCACCCAGATGAACACCGACACCATCCCCTCCGCGGGCGTCCGCCTGCTCGGCATCGGCACCCTGCTCGGTCTGGTGGTCCAGTCGCTGGCGATGCTGCCGTACCTGCGCAAGGCGGGCCTGCGATTCCGGCCGCGCTTCGACTGGCGCGGACACGGTCTGGGACACGCCGCCAAGCTGGCCAGGTGGACCTTCCTCTTCGTGCTGGCCAACCAGGTCGGCTTCCTGGTCGTCACCCAGCTGGCCACCGCCGCCGGTGACGCCTCGCACGACGCCGGAAAGGGCCTGGTCGCCTACCAGAACGCGCTGCTGATCTGGCAGCTGCCGCAGGCCGTGATCACCGTCTCGATCATGAGCGCGGTGCTGCCGCGGATCTCCCGCGCCGCCGCCGACGGCGACGGCACCGCCGTCCGCGACGACATCTCCTACGGCCTGCGCACCTCCGCTGTGGCGATCATCCCGGCCGCCTTCGCCTTCCTTGCCCTCGGCCCCGCGATCGGCGCCGTCATCTACGGCGAGGTCTCGATCGGGTACATGGTCTCGGCCTTCGCTCTCGGCCTGATTCCGTACTCCGCCCAGTACGTGCTGCTGCGCGGTTTCTACGCCTACGAGGACACCAGGACGCCGTTCTACAACACCGTCTGGGTGGCCGTCAGCCAGGCGCTGCTCTCCGCCATCTGCTACGTCGCCCTGCCCGCCGCCTGGGCGGTCACCGGCATGGCCGCCGTCTACGGCGTCGCCTACGTGGTCGGCCTGATGGTGGCCGTCCCCCGACTGCGCCGCCGCATCGGCGACCTGGACGGGGCCAGGATCAAGCGCACCTACGCCCGACTGGTCGGTGCGAGCATCGTGCCCGCGATCGTGGGCGCCGGGATCTGCATGGTCGTCCTCCAGGCCCTGGGATCCGGCCGTGTCGGCGGCCTGGCCGCGTTCGCCGTGGGAGGCGTTGTGCAATTGGGACTTTTCGTGGTGATCGCCCAGCGGATGCGGATCGAGGAACTCAACTCGCTGCTCGGCATGGTACGGGCGAAAATCGGACGTTGACGGGAGACCTGAATTCGACCCTGCCGGGCAACCAACAATCCCCTCCGGCGGTCGTACCTGGGTGGGCGAGTTGGCACAATTGACCGTGGGCCCGGAACCTCATCACGGGCCGCGCGGTTTGGGGAGGCAGGACAACGGTGGCAGAGCGCAGCGAGACGGCCGTGGGCGCGACCACGGGCGGCCCTCGGGCGGACCGGGAGAAGTCGGAGCACGCGACGGAGTCGACTGCGCCGCTGTCCGCAGAAGCGCTGGCCGAGGAACTGGCCGGTCCGGACAGGCCTGCTGACGCATCGACGGATACGTCCTCGCAGGGCGAGGCGGACGACGCGGCGGCGGACGAGGTCGTCGACAGCGCTGACGACGCCGACGGCGATGTCGACGGCGACGCCGAGACGAACAAGGCCGCCGAGACCGACGAGGCCGTCCCTGAGACGTCTGACGAGCCGTCCGACAAGCCGACTGACGCCACGCCGGCCGACACCCCGGCTGACACCCCGGCCGACGAGGACGCCGCCGCGGACCTCTCCGAGGACGCGACCGCTACGCCCGAAGAGCCGGCCGCCGACGCACCCGTCGCCGAGGTGCCCGCGCCGCCCGCGCCGGAGCGCCACAGCGGGGACCGGATCGCCTCCCGCTACCGCCTCGAAGAGTGCATCACCCAGGCGGACGCGTTCAGCTCCTGGCGTGCCATGGACGAGAAGCTGCGCCGCGCCGTCGGGATCCACCTCCTCTCCACCCACCACCCGCGCGCCAAGGCCGTGCTCGCCGCCGCCCGGCAGGCCGCGCTGATGAGCGACCCGCGCTTCGTCCAGGTCCTGGACGCCGTCGAGGACGGCGAGATCGTCTACATCGTCCGCGAGTGGCTGCCGGACGCCACCGGCCTGGACAAGCTGCTGCTGCCGGAGCCGCTGGAGCCCTACGAGGCGTACCAGCTGGTGCGTCAGCTCTCCGAGGCGCTGTCCGCCGCCCATCGCCGGGGGCTGTCGCACCTGCGGCTGACGCCCGCCGCCGTGCTGCGCACCGACAGCGGCCAGTACCGGATCGACGGTCTCGCCGTGAACGCCGCGCTGCGCGGCATCAAGGCCGAGGACAAGGCTGACGCCGCCCTTCAGGACACCCAGGCCATCAGCGCGCTGCTCTTCGCCGCCCTCACCAACCGCTGGCCCTTCCCCGAGGGTCACCACGGGCTGCGCGGGCTGCCGCGCAACGTCGGCATCGTGCCCGCCGAGCAGGTGCGGGCGGGCGTCAACCGGGGCCTGTCCGACCTGACCGCGCGCACGCTCTGCGCCACCACGGGCAGCAAGCTGGAGCCGATCACCACGCCGGACGAGCTCGTCAAGGCGGTCGTGGCCCTGCCCAAGGTCCGCCAGCCCGCTCCCGAGCCGCTGGTGCTGCCCGACTACCCGTCACGTCGGGCCACGGCGGCCCCTTCCCAGCCCGCCGCGCCGGCTGCGCGCGCCGGAGCCGGAGCGCCCGGCCCGGGTCAGGCCGCAGGCGCGGCAGCGCGCGGCAACGCTCCGGGTCCCCAGGCAGGGCAACGGGGGAACAACGGCCGAGGAGGCCGTCCAGGGGTGCCGACGCGCGCCGGTTCACCGGCGGGTCCCGTTCCGTCGAGCCGATCGAGCAAGGCGCTCAAGTGGGTCGTCTCGCTGGTCGTCCTGGGCGCGATCGGGCTGGGCAGCTGGGGCACGGCCGAGGAGCTGCTGTCGCACAACAACACCGGCTCGACCAGCAGCCAGCTCGGCCCGGACGCCTCCAACACCCAGGGCGGCAACGCGAACCACCGCACCCTGAACAAGCTGAAGCTCTTCAGCGCGACCGAGTTCTCACCGCTGGACCCGCAGCCGATAGCGGGTGACAAGGCTCCGTTGGCGATCGACGGCGACACCAGCACCGCCTGGATCACCTCGACCTACAACGGCTACGCCAACTTCGGCAACCTGCCCACCCGCAAGGACGGCAGCGGCATCGTGGTCGACCTGGGCAGTGTGCAGTCGGTCTCCGAGGTCAAGGTGGTCATCCCGATCACCGGCGGCCAGACGATGGAGATCCTGGCCGCGCCCGCGGACGCCACCGCGATCCCGGCCGACACCAGTGGATTCACCCAGCGCATCAGCAACAGCGCGGCCGTCTCCGGCACCAGCCTGGACAGCGGCGTGCTGGCCCAGCCGGTGCGCACCCGATTCGTGCTGGTGCGGATCACCGCGCTGCCGCCGGACCCCAGTCAGGCGGGCAACTACCGGGGCGGGATCTCGGAGATCACGGTCCTGGGCTGACGCGAACACCTCCGAGATGGCAGTCTTGTCCCGACTTTCCCGGCCATCGAGGGGGTGTAGTGCAGGTGACGACCGAACCGGTCGCCGACGACGCGGAGCTGCTGCGTCGCCATGTGGAGGGCGACCCGGACGCCTTCGGTGAGCTCGTGCGGCGCCACCGGGACCGTCTCTGGGCGGTGGCGCTGCGCACCCTCGGGGACCGCGAGGAGGCCGCCGACGCGCTCCAGGACGCGCTCGTGTCGGCCTTTCGGTCCGCGCACACGTTCCAGGGCCGCTCCGCCGTCACCACCTGGCTGCACCGGATCGTCGTCAACGCCTGCCTGGACCGCGCCCGCCGCGCGTCCACCCGTCGCGCCCGTCTCGTCGACGACGAGACGGCGCTGGAGACGGCCGTCGGCCAGGACGAGGGCGCCGACGTCTCGGTCGAGCGGGGCGAACTTCGGCGTGAGCTCGCCTCCGCCCTCGCCACCCTGCCCGGGGACCAGCGGGCTGCACTGGTCCTGGTGGACCTCCAGGGCTACGGGGTCGCCGAGGCCGCACAGATTCTTGGCGTACCGTCGGGGACGGTGAAGAGCCGCTGCGCCCGTGGGCGGGCCAAGCTGCTGCCGCAGCTGAGCCATCTGCGGACCGGCGGAGCACACGAGCCGAAGGCGGAGACGCCGCCCAGCGCATCAAGATCGCTAAGTGTCACACGTGTGACAGTTAACGATCTTGGTCAGGAAACCAAGCCCCCAGGGAACCCGGATCCGGCGCAGGACGTCCCATCGACAGCACCGGAAGCGCGCCCGACCCGAGGCCGCCAGACCCGAGGAGGTGAGCGGACCGCATGAACGAGTCGACCGTTCACCCCGATCTGCCGTCCCCTTCGGCGCATCCGGACACCGATGCCCTGGCCGACCACATCGAGGGCCTGCTCTCGCCCGAGGCGACAGCAGAGCTTGAGGACCACCTGGCGAGCTGCGCCGACTGCCGGGAGACCCACGACGCGCTGCTGGAGCTCCAGGAGCTGCTCCAGGCCGAGCGCTCCGCCGCGGACGCTCCGATCCCGGACGACGTCGCCGCCCGCATCGACGCCGCTCTCGCCACCGCGGCGGCAACCCCGACCGACGCCGCAGCGGTCCCGGCCGAGGCCGAGGCAGTACCGGCCGGGCATGAGCCCGACGCCGAGGCCGCCGCAGGCTCGGACGAGCCTTCCGGGCCCGTGCCGACGCCCTCTCCCGGAGCCGGGCGAGGTCCTGCCGACAACCGCCCCGGGGCCCGCCCTGGCGCGACCTCGCGCGGACGGCGACGCCTGCGGCAGGCGCTGGTCACGTTCGCCGTCCTCGTGGCCGCCGGAGGCATCGGGGTCGCGGTGTCCAGCGGCGGCGACATCGACGCCGGGACCAGCAGCGCCGGTCCGGCCATCGGCACCGCTCCCACCGCCCCGCAGACCAGCGCCACGCGCCCCGACACCGGCCAGCTCGTCTTCACCGACGCGGGCCTCGACACGCAGATCCAGGGGATCGTGCGCCAGGACGCGGCGGGCCAGAACCACACCAAGGCGCCCATGGCGTCCCTCTCCCCAGGGCTGGCCACCGCCTCCGGCGCAGCCACCGCCGGGACGCACGCCTCGCCGAACGGGAACGGGACCGGGACCGGCTCCGGCACGGCGCAGCCGACTCCCTCCGGAACGGGTGCGGCCGCAGAGCCGTCCGCCTCGCCCAGCGCGGCCGCCTGCGTGCTGGCCGCCGCGAAGCAGCCCGGCGTCCCGGTCCACGAGGCGGTGGGCGAGTACCTCGGCGTCCAGGTCTTCGCGCTGATCTACCCCGACACCGCTGATCCTGCGCACACCTGGGACGTCTTCCTGGTGCAGGACTCCTGCTCCTCACCGCTGGTCCTGCTCCAGCGCACCGTGCCGCGCACATGAAGCCCCGGGAATGCGAGACACTGGGGAACCGTTGAGCCGGGTGGAACACGCGGCCACCCGAGAGTCCGGCAACCCGGTGCGATGCATTCAGGAGATTCAGTGAGCGACGTCCGCAACGTGATCATCATCGGCTCAGGCCCGGCCGGCTACACGGCCGCCCTGTACACGGCGCGTGCCTCCCTCAATCCGCTGGTCTTCGAGGGCTCGGTGTCCTCCGGCGGTGCGCTGATGAACACCACCGAGGTCGAGAACTTCCCCGGCTTCCGTGACGGCATCATGGGCCCGGAGCTGATGGACAACATGCGCGCGCAGGCCGAGCGCTTCGGCGCCGAGCTGGTCCCTGACGACATCGTGGCCGTCGACCTCTCCGGCGAGATCAAGACCGTCACCGACACCGAGGGCAACGTCCACCGCGCCCGCGCGGTGATCGTCGCCACCGGTTCGCAGCACCGCAAGCTCGGCCTGGAGCACGAGGACCAGCTCTCCGGTCGTGGCGTCTCCTGGTGTGCCACCTGTGACGGCTTCTTCTTCCGCGACCAGGACATCGCCGTGGTCGGTGGCGGCGACACCGCCATGGAGGAGGCGACCTTCCTGTCGCGCTTCGCCAAGTCGGTCACCGTGATCCACCGTCGTGACGCGCTGCGCGCCAGCAAGACGATGCAGGAGCGCGCCTTCAACGACCCGAAGATCTCCTTCGCCTGGAACAGCGAGGTCGCCGAGCTGCACAGCGAGGGCGGCAAGCTCAGCTCGGTCACGCTCAAGGACACCCAGACCGGCGAGTCCCGCGAGCTCCCCGTCACCGGGCTCTTCATCGCGGTCGGCCACGACCCGCGCACGGAGCTCTTCAAGGGCCAGCTGGAGCTGGACGACGAGGGCTACCTCCGCGTGGACGCGCCGTCCACCCGCACCAACGTGGCCGGCGTCTTCGGCGCCGGTGACGTCGTCGACCACACCTACCGTCAGGCGATCACCGCTGCGGGCACCGGCTGCTCCGCCGCGCTGGACGCCGAGCGCTTCCTGGCCGCGCAGGCGCACGCCGACACGGCCGTCACCGCCGCAGTCTGACCGCGCCAGGTCTGACCGCACGAGGTCTGACTGGTCCAAGGTCCGACCGCCTGCTCGACCGCCCGTACTTCACCGACTCACCCGCTACCCCTGAGGAGATCCCGTGGCCGGCGCCACCATCACCGTCACCGACGACACCTTCGAGTCCGAGGTCCTCAAGAGCGACAAGCCCGTTCTGGTCGACTTCTGGGCCACCTGGTGCGGCCCGTGCCGCCAGGTCGCCCCGGCGCTGGAGGAGATCGCCCGCGACTACGCTGACAAGCTCACCATCGCCAAGATCGACATCGACGCGAACCCGGGCACCCCGGCCAAGTACGGCGTGCTCTCCATCCCGACGATGAACGTCTACCAGAACGGCGAGGTCGTGAAGACCATCGTCGGCGCCAAGCCGAAGAGCGCGCTGCTGCGCGACCTGGCCGAGTTCATCGGCTGAGTCCGCCGCTCGTTCGCACGGCTGGCCTGACAGCAGGAGATCCGGACGGATCTTCACCCGAGGCCCCCATGTTTCCCGTGAATCATGGGGGCCTCGGCGTACGATCTTGGCTATGTCCCAGCAGCGCCCTTCCCACGCGTACCACTGGAAGCTCGGGGACACCGGTCCCGCGGTCGCCGAGATCCGGTTCAAGCTCACCCTGCTCGGCCTCCTGCCGGAAACCCCGCCGACCCGCCCCGGGGGCCGGGTCATCCCCTCCGCCGAGGCACTCTTCGACGTCGAGGTCGACGCGGCGATCCGTCACTTCCAGCAGCAGCGCGGCCTGACGACCGACGGCATCGTCGGGCCGGAGACCTACCGTCACCTCAACGAGGCCCGCTGGCGGCTCGGCGACCGGGTCCTCACCTACATCCCCAGCAACATGGTCGTCGGCGACGACGTCGCCCACCTGCAACAGCGACTGCTCGACATGGGGTTCACCCCCGGCCGGGTCGACGGCATCTACGGCGCCGTCACCGCACAGGCGGTCAGCGAGTTCCAGCGCAACATGGGCCTGCATCCGGACGGCACGCTCGGACCGACCACCTTCGTCGTCCTGGAGCGCCTCTCCCGGACCGTCGTCGGCGGCGCACCGCACGTGATGCGGGAGACCGAGATGCTGCGCCACTCCGGCCCGGCGCTCAGCGGCAAGGTCATCGTCATCGACCCGGGCCACGGCGCCGACGACCACGGCGTGCTGTCGGCGGACGGTCTTTCCGAAGCCGCACTCGTATGGGACATCACCGGCCGCCTGGAAGGACGCCTCACCGCGCTGGGCGTCCGGACCTATCTCACCCGCACGCTGGACAGCGACCCCGACGAGACCGAGCGGGCCCGCTTCGCCAACCAGACGGGCGCCGACCTGATGATCTCGCTCCATCTGGAGGGCCACGCCAACCCCGAGATCGGCGGCGTCGCCAGCTACTACTTCGGCGACGAGTCCCGGGGCCGCTGGTCCCACACGGGCAAGCAGTTCGCCGGCCTGGTCCAACGCGAGCTGGTGGCCCGCTGCGGCCTGGGCGACCTCCGTAGCCACGCCCGTTCCTGGACGCTGCTGCGCTCGACCCGGATGCCCTGCGTGCGCCTGGAGCTCGGCTATCTGACCAACGCGGACGACGCGGCGCGGCTGCGCTCCCCGGAGATCCGGGCGCAGGCCGTCGAGGCGATCGCCGTGGCCGTCCAGCGGGTCTACCTGCCGCCGGAGGACGACTCCCCGACGGGCATGCTGCACCTGCCGCACGCCCTCGCCTGAAGAAGCACCGACCAGAACAAACAAGATCGTTAACTGTCACACGTGTGACAGTTAACGATCTTGGTCTTTGTTGCGCCACCGCCCTCACCTATGCAGACCCCGCATCAGAGCGGCCGGAGCGAGGGTTCCTTCTGCACCGCACCGAGCAACCGCTCCAGCGCGACCTCCACCTCGCCCTTCCAGGAGATCGCCGAACGGACCTCCAGCCGCAGTCGCGGATAGCGGTGATGCGGACGCACCGTCTTGAAGCCGACGGCGAGCAGATGGTCAGCCGGCAGCACACACCCCGGCTCCGCCCAGCGCGCGTCGCCGAAGGCCTCGATCGCCTTGAAGCCGCGGCGCACCAGATCCTTGGCCACCGTCTGCACCAAGGTCCGGCCGATGCCCTGGCCCTGATACCCGGGCAGGACCCGAGCTGTCATCAACTGCACGGCATCCTGGGAGATCGGGCTGGTCGGAAAGGCCAAGGCACGGGGCACGTACGCGGGCGGCGCATAGAGCACGAAGCCGACCGGGACGTCGTCCACATAGGCGATCCTCCCGCAGGAGCCCCACTCCAGCAGCACCGCGGAGATCCAGGACTCCTTCTCCTGCTCCGCCCGCCCGTCCTTGACGGCCGCCTCACCGCTGACGGGGTCCAACTCCCAGAAGACGCACGAGCGGCACGGCAGTGGGAGATCGGCGAGCGAGTCGAGCGTGAGCGGTACCAGCCTGCGTCCCATAGCTCCACGATAAGCGCAGAGTCGACTCACTGACAGCATGATCACGGAGCAGCCCGGAGACGGATCCTCCGAGCCCGCCGCCCACGCATGCAGAAGCCCCCGCGTTTCCGATGAAACACGGGGGCCTCGACGGCGCCGACAGCGCCTGCACTTTTCAAGATCGCCAAGTGTCACACGTGTGACACTTGGCGATCTTGCTCAGTCCTGCTCCTCCTCGATGGGCTCGGCGTGGCCGCCGTCCCCCTCCAGCCCCTGGCGGAGCAGCGCGCCCTCGCCCGGGGCGAACGAGCCGAGGATCCGGTCCAAGTCCTCCACCGAGGCGAACTCGACCACGATCTTGCCGCGCTTCTGACCGAGCTCCACCTTCACCCGGGTGTCGAGACGGTCCGAGAGCCGACTGGCCAGACTCGCGAACGCCGGCGACACGCGACGACCCGCGCGCGGCACGTGCGGCTTGCGCGACGCTGTCGGCTGCTCGGAGTTGATCAGCGTGACGATCTCCTCCAGCTGACGCACGGACAGGCCTTCGGGGGAGATCCGGGCGGCGAGCTTCTCCCGCGTCTCCTCGTCGTCGATGAGGAAGAGCACCCGCGCGTGCCCGGCGGCGAACTCGCCCGCCGCCACCCGCCGCTGGATGAACGGCGAGAGCTTGAGCAGCCGCAGCGTGTTGTTGACGTGAGTACGGGACCGGCCGATCCGGTCGGCCAGCTCTCCCTGGCTGCAGGAGAAGTCGTACATCAGCTGCTCGTAGGCGGCAGCCTCTTCCAGCGGGTTGAGCTGTGCCCGGTGCAGGTTCTCCAGCAGCGCGTCGAGAAGCATCTTCTCGTCGTCGGTGGAGCGGACGATCGCCGGGATCGCGTCCAGGCCCGCCTCACGGGAGGCACGCCAGCGGCGCTCACCCATGATCAGCTCATAGCGCTCCGGGCCGACCTGACGCACCACGACCGGCTGGAGTAGGCCGACCTCCTTGATGGAGGTGACCAGTTCCTGCAGCGCCTCGTCGTCGAAGACCTCACGCGGCTGCCGCGGGTTGGGCGTGATCGAGTCGAGCGGTACCTCGGCGAAGTAGGCACCCTCGACCGGGCGAAGCTCGGTGGAATCGTCCTCGACCACCGTGGTGACGACCGGCGCCGGATCGCGCTCCAGGGTGCTCGTTCCGCCCCCTGACCCAGTGCCGACGGGGATCGACGCGGGACCACCAGGTCCGCCGAGCCCGGCCACCTTGACCGCGGCCACCCCGCGCTCCGAACCCAACGCCGGCACAGCGGACGGGGACGACGGCGAGGCCGCCCCCGGAACCGGCGCGGTGGCCGGTGACGCCGCAGCCGGGATCAGCGCTCCCAGCCCACGGCCAAGACCCCTACGACGCTCACTCACCGGTGGCCCTCCATCGTGCTCTGCCCCTCCATCGTGCTGTGGTCTTCGATCGTGCGGGCCTGCTGGGCGTAGACGCCCGGTACCCCGTCCGCAACGTAGGTCGCGTCAGCGGCAGCGGCATCCGCCTGGGCGCCGCGCAGGGCGATCTCCTTGGCGGCCTCCAGATAGGACAGCGCACCGGTGGAACCCGGGTCGTAGGTCAGTACGGTCTGGCCGTAGCTGGGCGCCTCGGAGACGCGGACCGAACGCGGGATGCTGGTGCGCAGCACCTCCGAGGTGAAGTGGTTGCGCACCTCCTCGGCGACCTGGGAGGCCAGCCGGGTGCGCGCATCGTACATGGTCAGCAGGATGGTGGAGACGTGCAGCTCCGGGTTGAGGTGCGCCCGGACCAGGTCCACGTTGCGCAGCAGCTGCCCCAGACCCTCCAGCGCGTAGTACTCGCACTGGATCGGGATCAGCACCTCGCGACCGGCGACCATCGCATTGACCGTCAACAGGCCCAGCGAGGGCGGGCAGTCGATCAGGATGTAGTCGAGCGGCTGCTCGTAGGCCGCGATCGCCCGCTGCAGCCTGCTCTCGCGGGCCACCAACGAGACCAGCTCGATCTCGGCGCCGGCCAGGTCGATGGTGGCCGGGCAGCAGAAGAGGCCCTCGACGTCCAGCACCGGCTGGACGACATCCGCCAGCGGCTTGCCCTCGACCAACACGTCGTAGATGGAGGGGACTTCGGCGTGGTGGTCGATGCCGAGCGCGGTCGACGCGTTGCCCTGCGGGTCCAGGTCGATGACCAGGACGCGGGCACCGTGCATCGCCAGTGAGGCGGCCAGGTTCACCGTGGTGGTGGTCTTGCCGACGCCGCCCTTCTGGTTGGCGACGACCATCACGCGCGTCTGCGCAGGACGCGGCAGCGGCTCGCCCACGCGGGCCATGACGGTGACCGCGGCCTGGGCCGCGCGACCGATCGGGGTGTCGTCCGCAAGCGGAGGGGTGTCGGAGTCCTGCATGTCCGTCAGTGTTTCATGCGACGGTGTGGGATGGACAACACGTGATGTCGTCCTGGGACCAGGAACCGGCTCGACGACGGCAGGAAGTTCGGCTGACACGGGTCCGCCCCCCTCTGTTTCCGGGCTGTCGCCAGAATCATCGCGCAGCTTGCGGGGCACGGGGGGCAGTTGGGGACGTTCCAGCCCCCTGGGTGCCAGATCTTCACTCGAAGGACGGGCGGGTCGGGTGCGTTGGGCGGCCTCGCGGCTTCGGCTCAGGATGCCGCTGAGCAGGGAGCGACGTTTCACGAGCAACACGATGCCCGTTTTATACGGAATCTGACGGTTCGACACTCCGACGGTTTGTGCGGGCCTCCTGGACGCACATGGGAGAGGGACCGGGAGAAGCAACGAGGACCAAGATCATCAAATGTCACACGTGTGACAGTTAACGATCTTGGTCCTCGTTTCATGATCGTCAAGTGTCACGCGTGTGACACTTGACGATCTTGAAATGCGCCTGCTCGACGCCTCGGCACCGGCGCCTCAGTGCCGACGGCTCAGCGCCGGCGCCTCACGCCGCCTCGGGAAGCGCGGGCCGCCTTGGCCCTGCGCGCCGCAGCCTTCACGCCGCCCGGGCTCTCGCCCGCCTTGACCCGCACCACGTGCGTCGGCGTCGAAACCACGTCCGCGCCGATCACCTCGACCGACCACTCCTCCGCGCCCAGCTTCAGCAGAGCCGCCTTGTGCTCCGCGACCTCCTGCTCGGCCGAGTCGCCCTTGAGCGCCAGCATCTGCCCGTACGGCCGGAGCAGCGGCAGCCCCCACCCCGCGAGCCGGTCCAGCGGCGCCACGGCACGCGCCGTCACCACATCCACCTGGACCTTGCCGACCATCTCCTCGGCGCGACCGCGCAGCACCGTCACATTGTCCAGACGCAGCTCGCGGACCACCTCCTCCAGGAAGGTCGTCCGCCGCAGCAGCGGCTCCAGCAGTGTGATCTGGACGTCCGGTCGGGCCAGTGCCACCGGGATGCCGGGAAGTCCGGCACCGGAGCCGACGTCGCACAGCGAGAGCGAGTGCTTCTCCGGAAGCGCCTCGCCCAGCACCGCGCAGTTGAGGATGTGCCGCTCCCACAGCCGGGGCACCTCACGGGGACCGATCAGGCCACGCGTGACACCGGCATCCGCCAGCAGCTCCGCGTAGCGCACGGCCAGCTCCAGCCGGTCGCCGAAGATCTCAGCCGCGACCGCCGGGGTCTCCCCGAGCTCAGTCGAGAACTCCTCGGGCTGGGGCTCCTCCACGCCGCACCTCTCCTCTACTCGCACCTGTGCTGTTGTGTGCCATTACTCACGACGGCCCCGTTCGCAGCGATCACGATGATCACCGCGAACGGGGCCGGTCCGTTCCACTCACGTACTGCACCTGCCCGGCCGGTCAGGCCGGGAGCACGACCACGCGACGCTGGGGCTCCTCGCCCTCCGACTCGCTGCGCAGACCCGAGGCGGCCACGGCATCGTGCACCACCTTGCGCTCGAACGGCGTCATCGGACGCAGGCGGACCGGCTCGCCGCTCTCCTTGACGTCCTTGGCAGCCTGCTCGCCCAGCGTCGTCAGCTCGGCCCGCTTGTCGGCACGGAACCCGGCAATGTCCAGCATCAACCGGCTGCGCTCCCCGGTCTCCCGGTGCACGGCCAGACGGGTCAGCTCCTGCAGGGCCTCCAGGACCTCACCGTCCTGACCCACCAGGCGCTGCAGCGAACGCTGCGCACCCGGGGCCTCACCGATGATCGAGACGGAGGCACGATCGCCCTCGACGTCCATGTCGATGTCGCCGTCGAGATCGGCGATGTCGAGCAGGGCCTCAAGGTAGTCCGCAGCGATCTCGCCTTCCTGCTCGAGGTTGGCCAGCAGCTCGCTCTTGGACGTGGTGCCCTCGGCGGGGGCCACGGTGCCGTCCGTCACGGATCGACTCCTTCGGTGCACGGGGGTGGATCGGATGAAGGTGGGGGTGGGGCTGATCGGGTTCAGGACTTCTTCTTGGACGACTGACCGCCGCCCTGGCCGCCGCGGTTGCCCCCGCTGCCACCGGCCGTGGCCCGGCCACGGGCCGGAGCGGTCTTGGTGCCGCCGCCCGTCTTGGCCCCGCCGGACTTGGCGGCACCGCCGGACTGCTGGTGACCGCCGCCGGACGAACGCTGCGACTTGGACTGGCGCTTCGGCTGCACCCGCACCGGGGTCGGCTCCGGCTCCACATCCTCGGGAGCCTCAGTGCCGCCCTTCACCAGGGAGGCGATCGAGGTCTTGATCTCGGTGCCGTCCGCGTTCAGCTTGCCCTGGGCCTTGAGGCGCGCCTGGCGCTCCTTCCAGGCAATCGAGCCCGGAGTCGGGTTACGGCGGATGACGACCAGCTGCTGGCCCAGCGTCCACGCGTTGGAGGTGACCATGTAGACCAGGACACCGATCGGCATGTTGATACCGAAGAAGATGTAGATGACCGGGAGGACGTACATCATCATCTTCTGCTGCTGCATGTACGGCGTCTTGACCGTGAGGTCGACGTTCTTCGTCATGAGCTGGCGCGTGGTGAGGAACTGCGAGAAGCACATGGTCAGGATGAAGATCGCGGTGACGACCTTCACACTGGTCGAGCTGGAACCGATGAAGGTGGCCGAGATCGGGGCACCGAAGATGTGCGCACTGTAGGCGCTCACCAGCAGCGAACCGGTGATGACCCCGGACGGCTTCTTGTCGGCAACGTTACGCAGCACGCCGTACAGCGACATGAAGAACGGCGACTGGATCAGAAGAGGAAGACAGCTCGCAGCCGGGTTGGTACCCGCCTCCTTGTAGAGCTTCATCATCTCTTCGGACTGCTTCTGGCGGTCGTTCTTGTAGCGCTCCTGGATGACCTTCATCTTCGGCTGGAGCGCCTGCATGGTCCGCATGGACTTGATCTGCTTGACGAACAGCGGAATCATCGCCGCGCGCACGCAGACCGTCAGCAGCACGATCGAGAGGCCCCAGGCCCAGCCCGAGTTCGGGCCGAAGATCGACCCCAGGACGGCATGGAACTGGACCACAACCCAGGAGACGGCGTAGTACAGGGGTTTGAGAATCGTATCGAGGAACCCCACGGGTCAGACTCCTTGGGCAGTGGTCGGGGGGGCCGGCTTCCGAAGCCGCCGGTACCAGACCGGGTGCTTTCGTTCCGGGACGTAGTCGAAGCCGCCGGGAGTCCACGGGTTGCACCGCAGAATCCGCCAGGCGGTCAGGGCTGTGCCCTTGATCGCGCCGTGGACCTTGATTGCTTCGAAGCCGTAACGCGAGCAGGACGGGTGGTAGCGGCACACCGGTCCCAGCAGCGGGCTGACGGTGAGCTGATAGAGCTTGATCAGCCCCAGCAGCACGTACTTGCCGGCGAACAGCCCGGCAAGTGCCACCCCCACCCACAGCAGGTACGTCACTGCCCTGCTCCCGTCGGCAACGAAGCGCTCAGTTTGCGCAGCGCGGAGTCCAGATCGCGTGCCAGGTCCGCGTACTCCGCCTCGGCAGCCGAGGGCAGCGCGCGTACCACTATCAGGCTACCTGCGGGCAGGCGGCCGATACGCTCGGCCATGAGGTGACGTAGCCGACGCTTGACACGATTCCGGACCACGGCGACCCCGACAGCCTTGCTGACAACAAAACCCGCACGTGCCGGGAGAAAGTTCCCCCCGGCGCCGTGCGGGTTTGCAGGCTCCGTCATCGGCACCCCTGCCGTCTCCGGCGAAACACCGGTACCACCGGTGAAGAGGTGCGCGACAAGCAGCGGGCGGCCGGCTCGCCGGCCACGCCGCACCGCGGTCGCGAAGTCCTCGCGCCGCCTCAGCCGATTCTCGGAGGGCAGCACGACATGACGACCTTGGTGATTCGGAAGATGATCAGGCCGACAGGGTGGTGCGGCCCTTGCCGCGGCGGGCGGCGAGGATCGCACGACCGGCACGCGTACGCATCCGCAGACGGAAGCCGTGGGTCTTGGCACGACGACGGTTGTTCGGCTGGAAGGTGCGCTTGCTCACGGGGGTAACTCCAGGTCAATCGAAGGGGCGGCGGGACATCGCTTGGCCGTCACCGTGCGTCCGCGTGATCCCCATAACCCGTTCTGTACGGTGATCCACGACGCCAGATAGCTGCGCGCCTCGACTGAGGAGACTCCGCGGGCAGGCGGCAGCGGCCATCGACAACTCGACCTCGTTACGGTACGTGGAACGGCGTCCATGGGTCAAACCAGCCGACCTGACCTCGGCAGACACCGGGCGGAAGCCGCCGCACGCTTTCGGCCACGGACCAGCGGCGACACGCTACCCACACCCTGTGGACAACAACTTGAATCGGGGCATGCCACCCGCCTACCGTTGACAGACTTTCCATGGACCTCCCTGCCCACAGTGAAGGCGTGCACCAGTGGCTGAACCGACAAACGATCTCGCTTCCGCATGGGCGCGGGTCGTCGAGCGACTGGCCAGCGACCCCAGCGTCGAGTCCATGGACAAGAAGTGGCTGCAGCGCACCCACCCCATGGGGATGATGCACAACACCGCGCTGCTGGCCACCCCCAACGAGTACGCCAAGAGCGTGCTGGAGGGCCGCCTGGTCGGGCAGATCACCGAGCTGCTCGGCGCCGAGTTCCAGCGGTCGATCCTGATCGCCGTCGTGGTCGACGCCAACGCGGGCACGCTGCCCCAGGCCTCGGCCCCGGCCCCGCAGTCCCACCAGCCGCAGCCCCAGTCGCACCAGCAACACCAGCCTCAGCAGCACCAGGGGCAGCAGGGTCACCAGCCGCAGCCCACGTCGTGGCAGACCGGCTACGGATATCCCCAGCCTGGGGAGAATCCCCGGTCGTACCAGGATTCCCCGCAGTCCCACGGATACCAGGAATCCCACGGGTACCAGCAGCACCAGCAGCACGGGGAGCAGGCCCAACCGCAGCCGAGGCAGTACCCGGAGCCCGCGCCCTACCCGCAGCAGCCCGCCGAGCCCCAGGCGTACCACGACGAGTGGAGCGTGCCGCAGCTGCCGGTGCAGCTGCCGCCCCAGTCCGTTCAGCACGGGCAGCACAGCCAGCAGGGCCCACACGGCCAGCACGGCTCGCCCTCCGGTGAGGACCGGCAGCCGCGCGCCCAGCTGCCCGCCGTTCCCGAGTCGTCGTCCACCGAGCTCGCCCCCCGGCCGGAGCCCGAACCGCCGGCGTCGTCCAACATGCCCGCACCGCCTGCCGCGAGCCGGCCCCCGGCGGTACCGGCCGTCTCGCCGATGCCCCGGCCCGGCACCGGATCCAGCGGGAGCTCCTCGCTCCCCGGAGGCGGCAAGGACGAGCCCGCGGCGCGGCTGAACCCCAAGTACCTCTTCGACACCTTCGTCATCGGCGCGAGCAACCGCTTCGCCCACGCGGCCGCGGTCGCCGTCGCCGAGAGCCCGGCCAAGGCCTACAACCCGCTCTTCATCTACGGCGAATCCGGCCTCGGCAAGACGCACCTGCTGCACGCCATCGGCCACTACGCCCGCAGTCTCTACCCGGGCACCCGGGTCCGGTACGTGAGCTCCGAGGAGTTCACCAACGAGTTCATCAACTCGATCCGCGACGACAAGGGCGACGGCTTCCGGCAGCGCTACCGCGACATGGACATCCTGCTGGTCGACGACATCCAGTTCCTGCAGAACAAGGAGTCGACCCAGGAGGAGTTCTTCCACACCTTCAACACCCTGCACAACGCCAACAAGCAGATCGTGATCTCCTCCGACCGGCCGCCCAAGCAGCTGGTCACGCTGGAGGACCGGCTGCGCAACCGCTTCGAGTGGGGCCTGACCACCGACGTCCAGCCGCCCGAGCTGGAGACCCGGATCGCGATCCTGCGCAAGAAGGCGCTCCAGGAGCAACTCAACGCTCCTGCCGAGGTGTTGGAGTTCATCGCCTCGCGGATCTCGCGCAACATCCGTGAGCTGGAGGGCGCGCTGATCCGCGTCACCGCCTTCGCCAGCCTCAACCGGGCGCCGGTGGACCTGCAGTTGGCGGAGGTCGTGCTCAAGGACCTGGTCCCGGGTGGCGAGGACGACGGGCCGGAGATCACAGTCGGCGTGATCATGCAGCAGACCGCCGCGTACTTCGGACTGTCGGTGGACGACCTGTGCGGGTCCTCGCGCAGCCGGGTGCTGGTGACGGCCCGCCAGATCGCCATGTACCTGTGCCGGGAGCTGACCGACCTGTCGCTGCCGAAGATCGGTGCGGCCTTCGGCGGCCGCGACCACACCACGGTCATGCACGCGGACCGCAAGATCCGCACGATGATGGCCGAGCGGCGGGCCATCTACAACCAGGTCACCGAGCTGACCAACCGCATCAAGAGCTGACACCCGCACCGGAACGGAGCTGAGGGGCGCCCACGGGCGCCCCTCAGTCGTTTCCCGGGGCGCCGGCTGTGGGTGGACGGCGCGGCTGCCCACAGTCATGGGTACCTTTGCCCGTCCACACCCTGGGGAGAAGCGAGTTATCCAGAATCGCTCCACAGGCACTGCCGCTCTGGAAGGATCGTCGCAGGTCACCTGCCTGTGGGTATGTGGGAACCAGTCATCCACAGCCTGTGGAGAACTGAGCGGCCGTCAACCGGCCACCGAGGTTATCCACGCGCTGTCCCCAGGCTTGGCCCGGTTATCCCCAGCATCGGCTCGTTTCTCCACAAGAATGTCCACAGAACGGCAACATCGTGGGCCATTTCACTGGGTCGAGCGAATTGGTCCCCGTGATGTTGCCATCGGGGCTGTGGGTAACCGGGGGAAAAGCTGGGGACGGTGTGGTGGACAACCTGTGCACAAGCCAGGAACCCTGTGCACAGCGGGGGTTACGTCCACAGGGCCGCTAGTTTTTCCACCGTGGCCGTCCCCAGGGAATGTGGATGAAAAAGCGGCCTCGACCTGCGCAGGAAGGGGTTATCCACGGTTTCCACAAGGCCTACTACTACTACCCACTAGAGATAGCTCGGTCTTGATCCAAAAGAAGGTGGGCGGTGGATCTGTGGAGAACGCGGACTGGCCACGCGTTCGAGACCGACTTCGGCCCATCTGCCTCAGCTGTCCGTGGTATGCGTCAGACTGTTCCTCGGCAACAGGAGCGGACGCATGGAGCATCCCCTCCGTCGCGGGCCCTCAACCGCCCGTCCAGATGCCGCGTAGATGCAGTGCAGATGAACAGAGAGAGCGCGTGCGCGCACCGACGCGCAGAGCGACATCCACCTCAGGAGGCGGTTACCGGTGAAGTTCCGGGTCGAGCGTGACGTCCTCGCGGAGGCCGTGGCCTGGGCCGCGCGCAGCCTCCCGGCCCGGCCCCCGGTGCCGGTGCTCGCCGGGCTGCTGCTGACGGCGGAGAGCGAGGGCGGTACGGGCACGCTGAGCCTGTCCGGCTTCGACTACGAGGTCTCGGCCCGCGTCGAGACCGAGGCGGACGTCGAGGAGGCGGGCACGGTCCTGGTCTCCGGTCGTCTGCTCGCGGACATCTCCCGCTCGCTTCCCAACAGGCCTGTGGAGATCTCCACCGACGGCGTGCGCGTGCTGGTCGTCTGCGGCAGCTCGCGATTCACACTCCCCACCCTGCCTGTGGAGGAGTACCCGGCTCTGCCGCAGATGCCGACGGTCTCCGGCATGGTCCCCGGTGACGCCTTCGCCGCCGCGGTCGCCCAGGTGGCCGTCGCCGCCGGTCGCGACGACACGCTGCCGGTGCTGACCGGTGTCCGCGTCGAGATCGAGGACGACCGGGTCACCCTGGCTGCGACGGACCGCTACCGCTTCGCCGTCCGCGACCTGCTGTGGAAGCCGGAGCAGCCCGGCCTGTCGGCGGTGGCCCTGGTCCCCGCCAAGACCCTGCTCGACACCGCGAAGTCGCTCAGCGCGGGCGACAGCGTCTCCATCGCGCTGGCCGGCAGTGGCAAGGGCGAGGGCCTGATCGGTTTCGAGGGCGCCGGGCGCCGGACCACCACGCGGCTGCTGGAGGGCGAGTTCCCGAAGTTCCGCTCGCTCTTCCCGACGGAGTTCTCCGCGGTCGGCACGGTGGGCACCCAGGCCTTTGTGGACGCCGTCAAGCGTGTCTCCCTGGTCGCCGAGCGGAACACCCCGGTGCGGCTCAACTTCGAGCAGGGCGTGCTGATCCTGGAGGCCGGCTCCGGCGACGACGCGCAGGCCACGGAGCGGCTGGACGCGGACCTCGAGGGCGACGACATCTCGATCGCGTTCAACCCGGCCTACCTGCTGGACGGCCTGTCGGCCATCGACTCCCCGATCGCCCAGCTCAGCTTCACCACGGCGACGAAGCCGGCGCTGCTGAGTGGCAAGGCCTCGCAGGAGAGCGAGGCCGACGAGGCGTACAAGTACCTGATCATGCCCGTTCGCCTGTCCGGCTGACGGTTCGACCTGCCCCAGCCCACGGTTGCACCACCTGGGGCGCGGTGGGTGGTTGCTCGCGCAGTTCCCCGCGCCCCTTCCCGCCCTGCGGGGATAGGCTCGGGGATTGGTGCGGCAACGGGGCCGCGGACAGTCAGCACACAACGAAGGACTGATCATGCAGCTCGGACTCATCGGTCTCGGCAAGATGGGCGGCAACATGCGCGAGCGCATCCGCCGCGCGGGTCACACCGTCATCGGTTACGACCGCGATCCCGCCCTGTCCGACGTGGCGAGCCTGAAGGAGCTGGTCGGCTCCCTCGCCGCGCCGCGCGTGGTGTGGGTGATGGTGCCGGCCGGTGGGCCGACGCAGTCGACCGTCGACGAGCTGGCCGAGCTGCTCGAGCCGGGCGACGTCGTCGTCGACGGCGGCAACTCCCGCTGGACCGACGACGAGAAGCACGCCGCGGACCTGGCGAAGAAGGGCATCGGCTTCGTCGACTGCGGCGTCTCCGGCGGCGTCTGGGGCCTGCAGAACGGCTACGCCCTGATGTACGGCGGCTCCGACGCCGACATCGCCAAGGTGCAGCCGATCTTCGACGCGCTGAAGCCCGAGGGCGAGTACGGCTCCGTGCACGCCGGCAAGGTCGGCGCGGGCCACTTCGCGAAGATGGTCCACAACGGCATCGAGTACGCGATCATGCAGGCCTACGCCGAGGGCTGGGAGCTGCTGGAGGCCGTGGACAGCGTCACCGACGTCCGCGAGATCTTCCGCTCCTGGAAGGAGGGCACGGTCATCCGCTCCTGGCTGCTGGACCTGGCCGTGGACGCCCTCGACAAGGACGAGCACCTCGACAAGCTCAAGGGCTACGCCGCCGACTCCGGCGAGGGCCGCTGGACGGTCGAGGCGGCCATCGACCACGCCGTGCCGCTGCCGGCGATCACCGCCTCGCTCTTCGCCCGCTTCGCGTCCCGCCAGGACGACTCGCCGCAGATGAAGATGATCGCGGCGCTGCGCAACGAGTTCGGCGGCCACGCGGTCGAGAGCAAGTAGCGAGCCGGTAGTTCATCCACAACCTGCGAAGGAAGCTGTGCACGTCGCGCATCTGTCGCTGGCCGACTTCCGCTGTTACGCCCGGGTCGAGGTTCCGCTCGACCCGGGCGTCACCGCGTTCACCGGGCCCAACGGCCAGGGGAAGACCAACCTGGTCGAGGCGGTCGGCTATCTGGCCACGCTCGGTAGCCACCGGGTCGCGGGCGATGCCCCGCTGGTCCGTCAGGGCGCGGAGCGGGCGATCGTGCGCGGGATGGTGGTCAGGGACGAGCGCCAGACGCTGATCGAGCTGGAGCTGAACCCCGGCCGGGCGAACCGGGCGCGGATCAACCGCAGCGACAACGTGCGCCCGCGTGACGTGCTGGGCCTGCTGCGGACGGTCCTGTTCGCGCCCGAGGACCTGGCCCTGGTGAAGGGCGACCCGGGCGAGCGCCGTCGCTTCCTGGACGAGCTGCTGACGCTGCGTGCGCCGCGGTTGGCGGGCGTCCGGCAGGACTACGAGCGGGTGCTCAAGCAGCGCAACGCGCTGCTGAAGTCGGCGGCGATGGCCCGGCGTTCTTCGGGCCGGGTGGAGCTGTCGACGCTGGACGTCTGGGACGACCATCTGGCCCGTGCGGGCGCGGAGTTGCTGGCACAGCGGCTGGATCTGGTCGCCGCGCTGCAGCCGCTGGTGGCGCGCGCGTACGAGGAGCTGGCACCGGGCGGCGGCGGGACGGTGCTGGAGTACCGCTCGTCGATGGGCGAGGGGGTGCCGCTGGGCGGCGGCCGTGAGGCGCTGCACGCGGCGTTGCTCGCCGCGTTGGGCGCGGCCCGCAAGCAGGAGATCGAGCGCGGCCTGACCCTGGTGGGCCCGCACCGCGACGAGCTGGGCCTGCGGCTCGGCGAGCTGCCCGCGAAGGGGTACGCCTCGCACGGCGAGTGCTGGTCGTACGCGCTGGCGCTGCGTCTGGCCTCCTACGACCTGCTCCGCGCGGACGGCGGTGAGCCAGTCCTGATCCTGGACGACGTCTTCGCCGAGCTGGACGCGCGACGCCGCGAGAGGCTCGCGGAGCGCGTGGCGACAGGCGAGCAGGTGCTGGTGACCGCGGCGGTCCCCGAGGACGTCCCGGAGGCGCTCAAGGGAACGCGCTACGCGGTCATGGACGGCGAAGTCACCCGACTCTGACCTGCCTGTGGGCAAGGCGGGACAAGGTGGGCGTGTGCTGCCGCATGTGGTTGCACCATCCGAGGGGCGGGGGGGGGGGGGGGGGGCCCCCCCCCCCCGGGGGGGGGGGGGGGGCCCCCCCCGCGGGGGGGCCCCTGCGATGGTG
>NZ_JADPRT010000003.1:400473-758793 GCF_015690355.1 Streptacidiphilus fuscans
GGGGGTGGGGCCTGGGGGCGACGGGGGGGGGGGGGGGGCGCGTTTGGGGTCCCCCCCCCGGGGGGGGGGGGGCCCCCCCCCCCCCCCCCGCCCCTGAGGTGTTGCATGGCGCCCGTCCCGGTTTGCTTCCCGCGTACTCTGGACGCTTGTCCACACCCTGGGGAAAGCGAGGCGCGACGTGTCGGAGGAAACTCCTGAGCTCAGTGGCGTCGACCTCGCTCGCGTCGCGCTGCGCGCGGCGAAGGACCAGGCCCGGGCTCGCGGCGAAGCCGCCTCGCAGCGGAAGCAGGCCCGCCGGACGGGACTGCGGTCCGGCGCTCGCGCGGACGGGCGTGACCCGCAGCCGCTGGGCAAGGCGATCACGCGGCTGCTCGCGGAGCGCGGGTGGGAGGCGCCCGCGGCTGTCGGCGGGGTGATGGGGCGGTGGCCGGAGATCGTGGGGAAGGACATCGCCGCGCACTGTGAGCCAGAACACTTCGACGACGAGGGCCGGGTCCTCTCCGTGCGCTGCAGCTCGACCGCCTGGGCTACCCAACTGCGCCTGATGGCACCGCAGTTGCTGCGTACCTTGAACACCTCCCTGGGGGACGGGACGGTCCGTTTCATCAAGGTCAACGGCCCCTCCACGGGCCCGGCCCGCTACCGCGGACGGCTGCGCGCTCCGGGCAGCAAGGGGCCCGGGGACACCTGGGGCTGAGCCCTTCCCGAGGTCTCCCAGGGGCCCACCAGAGGCCTCGTCGAGCCCTCTCCGCGCCTCCCGCCGAACCCCTGGCTGACGCTTACAGCAGGGGTGGTGACCCGCCGTAGGCGACGGATCCGAGAAACGGCCGTCAGAGCGCCGTAGGCCCCCTGGTCCGGTGTGGGGACATGTCGGACGGTGGTTGACGTCCGGCACGGGCCGTTCAGAGGGCGGCAAAGCCCCATCTCTGTCAGTCGTACGGGTAGACTGGAACCCAAACACTGCCGCTTGCGGTAAGAAGCGGTACTGAGTCGAACGCCGTGGCCGCCTCCAGCCTGCCCGTTGGGCGAGGGAGCGGCCCGCGCTGTGCCAGAGAGGGCGTTTCGTGGCCGAGTCCGGCAACCCCAACCAGTCACCTGACGAGAACGACGAGCTCGAGAAGTCGTACGACGCCAGCGCCATCCAGGTGCTGGAGGGGCTTGAAGCCGTACGCAAGCGCCCCGGCATGTACATCGGTTCGACCGGCGAGCGTGGCCTGCACCACCTGGTGCAGGAGATCGTGGACAACTCCGTCGACGAGGCCATGGCCGGCCACGCCGACAGCATCGAGGTGACGATCCTTCCGGACGGCGCGGTCCGCGTCGTCGACAACGGTCGTGGCATCCCGGTCGGTGTGGAGAAGACCACCGGCAAGCCGGCCGTCGAGGTCGTCCTCACCGTCCTGCACGCGGGCGGCAAGTTCGGCGGCGGCGGGTACGCCGTCTCCGGCGGTCTGCACGGTGTCGGCGTCTCCGTCGTCAACGCGCTGTCGACCCGGCTCGCCGTCGAGGTGAAGACCGACGGCTACCGGTGGACGCAGGAGTACAAGACCGGCGTGCCCGTGGCCGAGCTGGCCCGTCACGAGGAGACCTCGGAGACCGGGACCACGGTCACCTTCTGGGCCGACCCGGACATCTTCGAGACCACCGAGTACTCGTTCGACACCCTCTCCCGCCGGTTCCAGGAGATGGCCTTCCTCAACAAGGGCCTGGCCATCTCGCTGACCGACGAGCGTCCGGATCACACCGACGACGAGGGCAAGCCCAACTCGGTGCGGTACCACTACGAGGGCGGTATCTCGGACTACGTGAGCTACCTCAACTCCCGCAAGGGCGAGGTGGTCCACCCGACGATCATCGACTTCGAGGCGGAGGACAAGGAGAAGAAGATCTCCGCGGAGATCGCGATGCAGTGGAACACCTCGTACAACGAGGGCGTCTACTCCTTCGCGAACACCATCCACACCCACGAGGGCGGTACCCACGAGGAGGGCTTCCGGGCCGCGCTCACGGGTCTGGTCAACCGGTACGCGCGCGACAAGAAGCTGCTGCGCGAGAAGGACGACAACCTCACCGGTGAGGACATCCGCGAGGGTCTGACCGCGATCATCTCGGTCAAGCTGGGCGAGCCGCAGTTCGAGGGCCAGACCAAGACCAAGCTGGGCAACACCGAGGCCAAGACCTTCGTGCAGAAGATCGTGCACGAGCACTTCAACGACTGGCTGGACCGGAACCCGAACGAGGCCGCGGACATCATCCGCAAGGCGATCACGGCCGCGACGGCCCGTGTCGCCGCCCGCAAGGTCCGCGACCTGACGCGTCGTAAGGGCCTGCTGGAGTCGGCCTCGCTGCCGGGCAAGCTGTCGGACTGCCAGTCCAAGGACCCGACCGAGTGCGAGATCTTCATCGTCGAGGGTGACTCCGCCGGCGGCTCGGCCAAGCAGGGCCGTGACCCGCGGGTGCAGGCGATCCTGCCGATCCGAGGCAAGATCCTCAACGTCGAGAAGGCGCGCATCGACAAGGTGTTGCAGAACACCGAGGTCCAGGCGCTGATCTCGGCATTCGGCACCGGCGTCCACGACGACTTCGACCTGACCAAGCTCCGGTATCACAAGATCATCCTGATGGCGGACGCCGACGTCGACGGCCAGCACATCTCCACGCTGCTGCTGACCCTGCTGTTCCGCTTCATGCGTCCGCTGATCGAGGGCGGCCACGTCTTCCTGGCCCGCCCGCCGCTGTACAAGATCAAGTGGGGCCGGGACGACATCGAGTACGTCTACTCCGACCGCGAGCGCGACGCCTCCATCGAGGCGGGGCGCCAGGCAGGGCGCAAGCTCCCCAAGGACGACGCGATCCAGCGCTTCAAGGGTCTGGGCGAGATGAACGCCGAGGAGCTGCGGGTCACCACCATGGACCGCGACCTGCGCCTGCTCTCCCAGGTCACCCTGGAGGACGCCGCCCGCGCCGACGACCTCTTCTCCATCCTCATGGGCGAGGACGTCGAGGCACGCCGCTCCTTCATCCAGCGCAACGCCAAGGACGTCCGCTTCCTCGACGTGTAAGTCCTCCGGCAGCCGCGAAGAAGCTGCGCAGTCGCAGCGAAGCAGCAGCCCGGCAGCAAGCCAGCAGCGAAAGGAAACTGACCACCCGTGGTCGACGACAACAGCCCTGAGGGCGCGCAGCCGGAGGACCTCCCGGCCGAGGCGAACGGCCTCGACACCCGGATCGAGCAGGTCGAGCTCGAGACGGAGATGCAGCGCTCGTACCTCGACTACGCGATGAGCGTCATCGTCTCGCGTGCCCTGCCCGAGGTCCGCGACGGCCTGAAGCCCGTCCACCGCCGCGTCCTGTACGCCATGTACGACGGCGGCTACCGCCCCGAGAAGGGCTACTACAAGTGCGCCCGCGTCGTCGGCGACGTGATGGGTAACTACCACCCGCACGGCGACACCTCGATCTACGACACCCTGGTGCGTCTCGCCCAGCCGTGGTCGATGCGGATGCCGCTGGTGGACGGCAACGGCAACTTCGGCTCTCCGGGCAACGACCCGGCCGCCGCCATGCGGTACACCGAGTGCCGCATGATGCCGCTGGCCATGGAGATGATGCGGGACATCGACGAGGAGACCGTCGACTTCTCGCCGAACTACGACGGCCGCTCGCAGGAGCCGAACGTCCTGCCGGCCCGTTTCCCCAACCTGCTGGTCAACGGTGCCACCGGCATCGCGGTCGGCATGGCGACCAACATCCCGCCGCACAACCTGCGCGAGGTGGCCTCGGGTGCGCTCTGGTACCTGGCCAACCCGGAAGCCTCCAACGAGGAGCTGCTGGAGGCCCTGATCGAGCGGATCAAGGGCCCGGACTTCCCGACCGGCGCGCTGATCGTGGGCCGCCGCGGCATCGAGGACGCCTACCGGACCGGCCGCGGCTCGATCACCATGCGCGCGGTGGTCGAGGTCGAGGAGATCCACGGCCGTCAGTGCCTGGTCGTCAGCGAGCTGCCGTTCCAGGTCAACCCGGACAACCTGGCGCTGAAGATCGCCGACCTGGTCAAGGACGCCCGGATCGGCGGCATCGCCGACGTCCGCGACGAGTCCTCGTCCCGGACCGGCACCCGTCTGGTGGTCGTGCTCAAGCGCGACGCGGTCGCCAAGGTCGTGCTGAACAACCTGTACAAGCACACCGACCTGCAGACCAACTTCGGCGCCAACATGCTGGCCCTGGTCGACGGCGTGCCGCGCACCCTGTCGGTGGACGCGTTCATCCGTCACTGGGTCAACCACCAGATCGACGTGATCGTGCGTCGGACCCGCTTCCGGCTGCGCAAGGCCGAGGAGCGCGCGCACATCCTGCGCGGCCTGCTCAAGGCGCTGGACGCGATCGACGAGGTCATCGCGACGATCCGCCGCTCGGACACGGTCGACGTCGCCCGCCAGGGCCTGATGTCGCTGCTGGCGATCGACGAGATCCAGGCCAACGCGATCCTGGAGATGCAGCTGCGCCGTCTGGCCGCGCTGGAGCGCCAGAAGATCACGGCCGAGTACGACGAGCTGATGGCCAAGATCCGCGAGTACAACGCGATCCTGGACTCGCCGGCGCGGCAGCGCGAGATCATCTCCGAGGAGCTGACCGCGATCGTCGACAAGTTCGGCGACGACCGGCGCTCGACGCTGATCGCCTACGAGGGCGACATGTCCGTCGAGGACCTGATCGCCGAAGAGGACATCGTCGTCACCATCACCCGTGGCGGCTACGTCAAGCGCACCCGGTCCGACCTCTACCGCTCGCAGAAGCGCGGCGGCAAGGGCGTGCGCGGCGCACAGCTGAAGCAGGACGACATCGTCGACCACTTCTTCGTGACGACCACGCACAACTGGATCCTCTTCTTCACCAACAAGGGCCGGGTCTACCGCGCCAAGGGCTACGAACTGCCGGACGCCGGTCGTGACGCCCGTGGCCAGCACGTGGCCAACCTGCTGGCGTTCCAGCCGGACGAGCAGATCGCCCAGGTGATGGCGGTGCGCACGTACGAGGCCGCGCCGTACCTGGTGCTGGCGACCCGTTCGGGCCTGGTCAAGAAGACCTCGCTGAAGGACTACGACTCGCCGCGCTCGGGCGGGCTGATCGCGATCAACCTGCGCCAGGACGAGGAGGGCACGGACGACGAGCTGATCGGCGCCGAGCTGGTCTCGGCCGACGACGACCTGCTGCTGATCTCGAAGAAGGCGCAGGCCATCCGCTTCACCGCCACCGACGAGGCGCTGCGTCCGATGGGCCGCGCCACCTCGGGTGTGAAGGGGATGAGTTTCCGCGAGGACGACGAACTTCTGTCGATGTCCGTCATCCGGCCGGGTACGTTCGTCTTCACGGCCACCGACGGCGGTTACGCCAAGCGCACCAAGGTGGACGAGTACCGCGTCCAAGGGCGTGGTGGCCTGGGCATCAAGGCGGCGAAGATCGTCGAGGACCGCGGCTCGCTGGTGGGTGCGCTGGTCGTCGAGGAGTCCGACGAGATCCTGGCGATCACCCTCGGCGGAGGAGTGATCCGTACGCGGGTCTCCGAGGTCCGTGAAACCGGGCGTGACACGATGGGCGTCCAACTCATCAACCTGGGTAAGAAGGACGCCGTCGTCGGCATCGCCCGCAATGCGGAGGGCGCGGACGAGGTGGACGACGCCGAGGCCGATGAGTCTGCGGACGCGGCTTCGACGGCTGCGTCGGAGGAGTCGGCCGAGTCGGCCGGCACCGACGGCGCGACCGGCGACGAGGCGGCTCCCGCAGCGGAGTGATCTTGCTTTCTGGCACGGGCTCCGATGCGATCCGCCGGGGCCCGTGCCAGGATGCTGCCCAGATCAGTGCTTGCGATGTGAACAACGTGCGGGAATTGCGGGAGGACCAGGGTGAGTGGACCCACGGGAGCGGCCGGTGCCGCAGGGCGTGCGCAGGACGCCGCCGGTACGGGCGGCGGCACGCCCGGCCGTGACGCGGGCTCGACGTCGGTGATGCCCCCGGTCGGACCGGACGGCTCGGCCCAGACCCCCCGCCGCCGTCAGGGCGGCGCCAACGGCGAGCAGGCGCAGCAGCGTGCCGCCGCGGAGGCCTCGGGCGGTGCCGGTGACACCACGGCGGCCGGCGGCGGCTACTCGACGCCTACGACGTACTCCAAGGGGCAGCCGACCCCGCCGCGTGGCACTCCGGTGCCGGGTGGCCGCCCGTCGGGCAAGGCGCCGCGCCCGGGCAGCGGTGGCGCTGTAGGTGGCGGCGATGCCGCGCGCCGTCCGGCCCCGGCCGCCCCGCCGTCCGGCCGGACCCGTCGTGCCCGCCTCCGGGTGGTCCGCACGGACCCGTGGACGGTCATGAAGGTCAGCTTCCTGCTGTCGGTGGCGCTCGGCGTGGTGACCGTCGTCGGCGTCTCGTTGCTGTGGATGGTCCTGGACGCGGCCGGCGTCTTCAGCTCGGTCGGCGGCACGCTCCAGCAGGCCACCACCGGCGCGGACGCCAGCAGCGGGTTCAACCTGCAGTCGTACCTGTCGTTCGGCAACGTCTTCATGTTCACGCTGCTGGTCGCGGTGATCGACGTGGTGCTGCTGACGGCGCTGTGCACGCTGGGTTCGTTCATCTACAACACGGCCGCGGGCATGACCGGCGGGGTCGAGCTGACCCTCGCCGAGGAGGACTGACCGGGCCCCGCCCGGTGACCTCCAGGAACGGATTTGGGCAGACCGCTGCAGGTGCGCTAATCTTCTAACGCAACGCAGCGCGGGCCTATAGCTCAGACGGTTAGAGCGCTTCCCTGATAAGGAAGAGGCCACAGGTTCAAGTCCTGTTAGGCCCACCAGCGTCAACGCCCCGGATGGTTCTCCATCCGGGGCGTTTTGCATTCTCGTACGCCCATTGCGTACGCCAATAGACGCCACAGCGCACTGTTGCGGTGGCTCGGAGCTGATGCGCCGCTGAGTACTCCAGCTTTCCCGACACCGTGATCGACCCTGGGCTCACTGGCGAGCGGAGTGTCGACTGACTCGACGATGTCGACTGACTCGACGATGTCGACTGACTCGACACAATATGGTAAACTGGGGGTATGAACAACACTGATTCCCCCTCTGCTCGTGCTGCTGCCCTCGACGCCCTGAAGGACTGGGCCGACCGCAGGGCCAACATGGAGCCCGAGCGCCAGCAGCTGGTAGTCAACGCCTGGAACGTCGGGGCCCGGACGATCGCTGAACTTGCCCGCGCTGCGGGTGTTACCCGCGACACCGTGTACTCCGACCTGCGTGCCGCAGGTATCGACTACTCGAACAAGGATTACGATCCACGGCTGACCCGATTGGTTAAGGCTGTGGCCCAGATGGCCATGGCCTTCAATCCCGACACCAAGATCGGCGTGCAGACCCGAGCCGATTACGGTCCGGCCATGGCGGAGGCAGCCGCACTCCTCGTCCACTTCCAGGGCCCTGACCTGGTCGGGGCTGTCGGCCGTGTGCTGAGCCTCAGCCCGCATGGCCCGGAGGACCAGGCCATGCTCAAGCCGCAGATTGACGAGTTGGCAGCGGCCTACAGCGCCTACCTCAACCCGTTGACCGCTCCGATCCAGCGCGTCATGCGCCGCCCCGCCGCTCAGTAAGCCCGTTCTCGTCCAGCCCAGGGCCCGGCCGTTACCCGACGGCCGGGCCCTCAACCTTCATCACCTAGCGCCCGTTCAGGCCGTCGCGCAGCTTGGCGCTGACCTTCGCCGCGGCGGCGCGCTGTGTCTCCGTAGTGACGTGGGTGTAGATCTCCAGGGTCGTGGTGATCTGACTGTGGCGCAGAATCTTCTGAGCGTCACTCGGGTGGACGCCCAACCAGGCGAGCAGGCTCCCGCAGGTGTGACGAGTGTCATGCAAGCGGACGCGCCGCAGCTTCGACCGCTTCACGCGCCGCTGAAAGGTCTGGGAGAAGTGATCCGGGTCAAGCAGTCCCCCGGTCTCCGTGCTGAACACGAGATCCAGTTCGGACCAGTCCATACCTGCCCGGGCACGCTCCAACTCCTGGAGTCGACGCCGCTCGCCCAGCGCCTCGACGCAGAGCAGCGGGAGGGGCAAGGCGGCCTTGGACGAATCCGTCTTGAGGTCCACGTGAACGAGCCCCACCCCCGTCTTCCGCTGCACCTGCTTGCGCGGGTGCGCGACTCCCTGGCCGATGTCCAGGTCGATCCAGCGCAGGCCCAGCAGCTCGCCCCGTCGAAGGCCCAGCACGAGCGCCAGCACGAACGCCGCGTAGAGCCGGTGAGGGCGGGCGGACCGCAGGAAGCCGATCGCCTCTTCGGCGCTCCACGGGATGATCTCCTTGGACTCAGCCGACGGGATGCCGACCAGCACGGCGACGTTGCGGAGAAGCAGCTCTTCTCGCATCGCGGCGTTGAGCGCGTTCCGGAGCACCTTCATGCACTCCTGGCGCGTCGAGTCGCCCACCTCGTCATGGCGAAGCTGCGCGAGGAAGACGCGGATGTCCTTGACGCTCAGCTTGACCAGCTTCTTCTTCCCCAGCCTGGGGATGAGGTAGAGCCGGATCATGATCTCGTACTTGCTCGTCGTGTTGAACCGAAGGTTCGGGCGGATGACCTGCTCTAGCCAGTAGTTCAGGAAGTCGGCCACGGTCCATGCCTTGTCCGGTGTGGGGACTCCTTTGGACTCCTGCTCCTTGAGCTTGGACAGCTTCTCGTCTGCCTCGTCGTACGTCTTCCCGTAGGCGGACACGCGCTTGCGGAGGCCCTCCGTCGTAGTGACGTAGGTCCGCGCCTCGTAGGTCCCGTCAGCGCGCCGGGTGATGCTGCCGGACCCGTTGGGCCTGCGCTTTGCCAACTCAGTTCTCCTCGGTGATTCGGTGCCGCATGTAGGCGGCGAGGCTGTCAGTGGCGATACGGCGGCAGCGGCCGATCGTGAAACTGGCCAACTGGCGGGTCCGGATGAGGTCGTAGACGGTGCTCCGGCCGACCTTGAGGGCGGCCATGACCTCGGGGACGGTCAGAGCTTCGGGCGTCGCGGTGGTCAAGGGTCACTTCCTTGCGGGCAGGCGAGGGCAGGAAGGGTGTTGCGGAGCGTGATGGCGCTTGGGCGCGGGCGGCGTCGTGGGCCGGAAAGTGTCAGGGATGTCAGGGAAAATCGCTGACCTGGGGTTTTGGTCCCTGGCGGGGCGTCAGGGATTGTCAGGGATGTCAGGGAAAATCGGGTTTTCCTTGACATCCCTGACGTTCCCTGACAGCCGGTCAGGGCGTGTTTTTGCTGGTCAGGCTTTTTCCCTGACATCCCTGACGGTTACAGCCCTCCGAGCCCGTCCGGGGCCGTGCACAGGGAGGGGTGGACACGGTACGTAGTCGCCGGTTGGCGGCCCCGCTGCCCGGTCGTCGGGGGCTGGTCGGCGCGCAGGAAGCCGTGCTGCTCCAGGAGGCTCAGGGCCGGTTCGACGTCGGCGACCTTCTTGAACCGTCGGCTGCTGGCCACGGCGTCGTGGGCCTTGATGAGCGTCCGGAACGTGCCGTCCTGCCTGGGGCGCTGGAGCCATTGAAGGATGGCGTGGGCGTCGTCGGTGGCCGGGTCGGCGGCGATCAGGTCGAACACGGCCAAGGTGTGGGTGGTGTAGTACGCGGCGATCTCGGCGGCCCGGTCCACGCAATCGGCCGGCACGGGCTTGCCCCAGCCCGAGTTGATGTGGTCGGCGAGGTGGAGCAGGCCCGCGATGCGGACGGTGTGGCCGACCAGCTTCCCCGCCCAGTCCTTGATGTGGGCCAGCGGCTCATCCGGGCGGAGCTGATACTCCAACTGCTCTTGCAGACGTTCGACGGCGAGGTCCGCGGCTGCGTCGAGGGGGACCGTGACGGGCTCGGGAAGGTCCACCAGGGTCCGGATGAGCTGGGAGAGCCTGCCGTCGTAGCGGTTGGCCACCTGCTCCGGGATAGGGGTGGTGCGGATCTTCCGGTAGCCGACGTTCGACGCGGGCAGCGCGTACAGGAAGCGGGCCAACAGGCCACGGTCGCGGGCACCCTGCACGCTGCCGAGTTCCTGGAGAACGGCGGGCTGCGGCGTCACGCCGATGGTGAGCGCGGGCTTGTCCATCGTGGGCTGCTCGCGCGTCATCCGGTCGGTCTGGAGCCGCTCGCCCTTGTGGGCCTTGAGAAACACGCCCAGGTTCGGCTTCGCCGAGTACCGGCCCGCGATGATGTCGAACAGGTCCCCCTCGGGCGACAGGGCGGCGAGGCAGCGGTGGACGGAGAGCTGGTGGGAGAGCGGCTCGGGGGTGATGTCGCCGGAGACCGTGAGCCGGGGCGTGGGCGGGACGTGGATCTGCTCGGCGAGCATCCGGGCGGAGGCGATCTCGGTCACCAGGTAGGCCCGGTCCGCGTCCGGGTTCTTCCGAGCCTGCGCCATGAGCGCTTCCACTTCGGCTTCGGCGGCCTCCTTCTCGGTCTCCGCCTCGATGATCCGGCTCTTGGCCTCCTGCTTGAGCTCGTCTTCGAGCTGGTAGATGGGAGCGGTCATGAACGCGAAGACGTCGGACTTCCGGCTGGCCGGGGGCATCGCGCAGACCAGGAACAGGTTCGTCTGCTCGCTCCAGCCGGGCCGGATCTGGACATGCACCCTGCCGCCCGCACCGGTAGCCAGGGCGGCGAGTGCCATGGTCGCGGCCATGTCGGCGGGGGTCTGAGTGAACTCGGCTACGGCCTCGACCTGTTCGCGCACCCAGCCCGGCAAGGCATGGGTGGGGAACGGCGGGAGCTGGGCATGGGCGCCCAGCGGCGTCGGCTCGGCCCACGCGTCCCCGCTGGCGAGCTCCTGCAAGGCGGCGAGTGCGGCGCTGCGGATGTCGGCGAGGTTCGCGTGCCCGTCGCCCGCGAGGTGCGCGACACGGCCCGCCGCGTTGCTGATGCGGCGGCGCTCGGCGGCGGCGCGGACCAGTTCGGCGTAGTAGTCGCCGTTCGCGGCCGTGGGCGTGGCTTCCACGCAGGTGTGGAGGTAGGCGGCCCCGCCGACACGGTTCAGGTCGCCGCCCGCCCGAAGCGCGCCGGTCAGGAGCAGGGGGTCGATGGGCTGCCCTGCTCCAGCCATGCGGGTGATGGTGCGCCAGATGGTCTCGTGGGCGGGCCGGTGGAACACCCCGGGGCTACCGAGGATCTCGGCGAGGGCGGGGATGCGGGTGGGGTCGAGCAGGGCCGCGCCGATGACGGCCTGTTCGGCGGTGATGACCTCTGCGGGCTCGGGGTTGAACGGGATCACATTCGAGACGGGGGCGAGGTCGTGCTGTGCGGTCAAAGCAGGCTCCGATCCAGGGAGCAGGCGGCCCACACCCACGAGGTGCGGGCCGCAACGAACGGTGGTGGTCCTGCTCAGGCCGCGCGACGGACGCGGAAGGGGATCACGTCGGCCAGCTGCTCCGGGGCGGCCTCACCGCCCTCGGGCTGGGGCGGCGTCGGCTGGTGGTGGTCGGCGGCGTTCATCTCGCGGCAGACGGCCAGCGCGCCGCGCAGGTAGCGGCGGCGGGACTGCCCGGTCAGGATGCCGACGCCGAGCGCTCCGCCGAGCAGGATGCTCGGGCCGAACACGACCACGGCGGCGATGGTCTCGGCGTTCATGCCGCACCTCCCAGGGTGTTCAGTGCGAGGGCGGCGACGGTGGGGCCCAGTTCGTCCAGGCGGGTGCGGATGCCCTCCCACGACTCGTTGTCGATCGCGAGCAGCGCGCCCAGCGTGGCGGGCAGGTCGCCGCTCTGGGCGGCGGTGAGGGCGTCGCGGAAGTGCGCGGCGGCCAGGGGGCGGATGATCGGGGCGTTCATGGTGTGTGCCTCCGAAGCATGCGGGTTTGTTCACGGTGTGTGACAGGGAGGGAGGCGCGTCCGCGCTGGAACACGTGTTTTCGGGGTGTTCCGGCAGGTCGGAAGCCCGTCCCTGAGAGCCTCCCTGTGACGTGTTGTCACAGTTCAGGGCAGGGAGGGGGGTTCAGGGAGGCGGGGAGGGAAAACTCCCTGCCTCCCTGCGTGCCTCCCTCTACTCAGCGTCACTTTCCGGGGCGTCGTCGTCCCGTCGTGCGAGCGCTGCGAGGACCTTGGCGCGGGTGACGACCATCTGTCCGTCGCTCTTGTGCGGGGCCGCGCCGACGCTCTCCAGGAGCTGCTTCAAGTCCTGGGGAGACCACGCCCGGTAGAAGCCGGGGTTCAGGTCGGCGAGCCGCTGGAGCACCTCGCGGGTCAGCATCCGGGGTGCGTCGCCGAGCACCTGGGCGACGTCGGCGAGCGGGTCCACCTCTTCGGTGTCCTTCTCCGTCGCGGCGCGGGTGGTGACGGCGGTGCGCTCGGCCTTGGCCCGGTCGGTGATCTCGATCGCTTCCGCGTCGGGGATGTAGTGCGTCCGCACCGTGATCGAGGACTGCCCCGGTGCCAGCTTGATCCCGTCACCCGTGACGACCAGCGTGCCCTTGTCCAGCCCCTGGCGCAGCAGGTGCGGGGCGGCGCCGCCGTTCACGGCCTTGTCGCCCAGCGCCATGCGGGCCTGTGCCTCCGTGCCGACCACGAGGGAGGCGCGGATGTGCGCGCCCTCGCGGACCAGCTTGGGCAGGTTCTGGTCGGTGGGGTCTTGGGTGCCCTGCCACAGCAGCACGTTCACCACACGGCCCTGATTGTGGATCTTCCGGGCGGCCATGAAGTACCGGGACGTGGCCTTGGTCCCGCCGTAGGGGCGCTTGTCCGCACCGACGACCGGGCACATGAACGCGACCTGTGCTTCGTCCACGATGCCGATCAGCGGCGGGAACACGGTTCCGGCCGGGGCCTGGATGCGGCGCTCCATCTCTTCGACCAGCTCTTCGAGCATCTCGGTCGCGTCGATGACGTGGTCATCGGTCGGCCCCTGGATGAGCACGGTGGCCAGGCCGTCGAACATGCCCCAGTCGCCCACACCCTTCAGGTCGGCGATCCGGAACTCGACCGTGGGGTCGAGCGCCAGCCACAAGGCCAGTGACCGCAGGGACACGGTCTTGCCCTGGTTGGACAGGCCCGTGACCAGCAGGTGCCGCTGGAACAGGCTGATCAGGGCGGCGTCGCCGCGCAGGTCCTGACCCCACGGCGCGCGGCCGGTCTTGTAGTTCGCGGTCGCGGTGGCGTCGGTGACCAGCGGGGACGGGCCGATCGGTTGGTCCAGCGCGCCGGAGTCGGCGATCCACAGCCGCACCGTGCGGGCGGCCTGCGGGATCGTGATGAACACCTCGTGCTCGTGCCGGTTCAGGTTCTCCGCGAGCTTGCGGCGCTTGTTCTGCACCTCCACCGTCGTCACCCCGGTGGGGAGCTGGACGTCGACTTCGACGCCGCACCCGGCGATGGTGATCGGTCCGAGCATGCCTGCCCCGGCGTCGCCCATCTCCAAGATGGCCTTCCGCAGCGGGGCGATGCCCAGGTCCCGCAGCGCCAGGACCACGGAGGACGGGGTGATCGGCTCACCGTCGCCGCCGTTGTTGGTGGGCAGGGCCCAGGAGGGGGCGGCCTGCCGCTTGCGCCCGGCGTTCCAGCAGGCCAGCAGCGCTATTGCGGGTGCCACGGTGAGCATCGGGCTCCACACGACGGAGGCGATGTACACGACCATGGTGGCCAGGTGGATCGCGAACATGGCCGGGGCGATGGTCTCGCCGACGTGGTGGGTGCTGATGGCCATCGCGATGCCGAGCGCGAGCAGCCCTGCGGCGGTGGCGAGCGTGCCGACCAGCAGGCTCTTCGCGAGCCGGACGGGTGCGGTGATCAGGTCCATGCGGCGCTGGTGGCGGGCGGAGCGGAACGCGGCGGCGCGCTGCTCCCACTCCATCGCGACTTCCGGCTGACCGGCCGCTTCGGCGGCGCGCATCATCCGTTCGTAGCGGGCCGTGGTGCGGGACTCCCACCCGCGCCGGGCCAGGATGCCAGCACCAGCGGTGGCGAACATTCCGTGCCGCACGGTGAACCGGGCAGCAGCCGCGGTGCGCTCATGCGTCGCGACCCGGCGCGTCAGTTGAGCAGCCCGCAGCAGGCGCGGGGGCAGGGTGCCCCGGATTCGTGCCGGCCGAATCGTCGCCCGCGTGCTGGCCTCGGTCGGAGCGTCCGGGGCGGGGAGGGTGGTCTTGGTGAGCAGGTCGGGGAACGGCAGGACCGCACCCCCGACGGTGTCGGGCACGGCGTCTTCGACAACCGTCGTGCCGTGCTGGTCGTTCAGCGGATCGTGGTTCACTTCAAGTCCTTCCAAGCTCATCGGGAGGACCCAGGGCGCACCGGATGCTGTCCAGGCGGGTGCGCCCCGGGCTGACGTGCTCAGGCGGCGAGAGTCGCTGTGTCGTGGCAGGCCACGCAGGTGCCGAGCGAGAGCGGGATCACGTAGCCGACATCCCGTCGGCAGGTGGGGCAGGTGCGCCGGGCCCGCATCGCGGCAGCAAGAGCCGTGCGCTTGGCCGGGGTCATCGGCCGGACCGGCTTGGCCAGGTCCACGCGGTACAGGTACGCGCACCGGACGCCGCCCCGGGTCTTGCGGGAGCGCCACAGGATCTGCGCGGCCACGGGCTGACCTGCCGGACGCAGGTCACAGGCCCGGAGCTGACGGCGCGTCGCGTACCCCTCCGGGGCGAGCCGGAACGGATACGTAGGGATACCGAACCGGGCCCCGGTCGGGTCGTAGAACCTCACGCCGCGCCCTCATCCGCGTCCGGGTCGTCGGCGGGCTCGGGGACGGAGTGGAGCTGGGGGCGGGCGGCGCGCTCTGCCTTGAGTGCGTCCCGCAGCGTCCGTGCCTTCGCGGCCGACGTGTGCAGCCCGGCCCGCAGCCGGTCGGCAGTGAGCTGGTCGTCCGACCAGTCGGCCGACAGCTCCCGGGCTTCGGTGAGGAGTTCGTCCGGTGTGCGGGTCGGGCGCTTGGCCCTAGCGGCGACCGGAACCGCTCCGGTCGACCGACGCGGACGGGACGCAGGAGTCGATGGCTCCGGTGCCTCGGTCGGCTCCGGAGTCGGCTCGGGCCGCGCCGTAGCGGGCGCGGTGTCGACCGAGGGAAGTGGGTCGGGGTCGGCCAACTTGCCCAGGTCAGACCCCGACCGATTTGTCAGTGTCTGTGCCGATGCAGCAGATTCGGGCTTGTGGTGCAGCACCTTCGCGACCAGATCCGACCCGAAGAAGATGGAGCCGACCGGCAGCGACGTGGCCAGGAGCACCAGCGCCCAGTTGGCGGGGGCCCAGTCGGCCAACCCGACCCGGCCGCCCGACTGGATCGCGGGCACCAACCCGTGCACGTAGTTCAGCACCAGCGAGGCGACCGTGTACCCGGCCAGCACCCGAAGCGAGAACTTGCGATCCCTGCCCTCGGGCAGGATCAGCGCGGCGATCAGTGCCAGCGCCATCAGCCCGTCCACCACCAGTGGATAGACATCGGCGGCGACCGTGTCCGCGCCGATCGCGTGGGCCACGTCCCGCAGTGCGTGCCACGAGACGCGGAACGCCATGCCGACCACGGCCAGCAGGCCGAGCACCAGCGTGACCTTGGGCCACCGGTTCATCCGCGCGGCCCCCCGATCAACGCGTGGAGCACGACCAGCACCAGCAGGTACGCACCCGCCGCCCCCGCCAAAGCGGGGATGCCGAAGCGGTGGAACTCCCACAGCACCGCGCCCGCAGCGGTCCAGGCGGCGAGCTTGGCGAACGGCCGGTCCCCCGGAGTCCGCCCGCGCTGGGGGATGACGTAGATCTGCTGACGGCGCTTCATGCCGCGACCCCCGTTCGGAAGGCCCGACGGCGGACCGGAATCGGGTGGCGCAGCGGGATCGGGGCCTGCCGCATCAGCAACTGCGCGTACGCGGCCAACTCCGGGTCCTCGTCGGCCAGGTCCGGCAGCATGTCGCGCGCCGCGTCCAGCCGGGCGGCACGCTCGGTCTCGCTCTCGCCCGGGACACCGGCGAAGAGCTGGTGCTCGACACCGAGCGCGAGCTCGGTGAACTCGAACGTGTCGAAGGCCTCGTGGCCTGCAACCATGTACTTCACGGGTCTGCCTCGCTTCGTAGCAGGGAGGCGACACGTGCAGGGGCGACTGCTGTCCGGCCAAGGAAGCAGCAGTCGCCCCGACGCATGTGTCGTGACCACTCGCCAACCGAGTAGCCATGACCCCCGATGCCCCCGCCGAAGCGGGGCACATCGAGGACCAAAGACACTCGTTTGATCAAGCCGACCCCACGTGAGTGGAGTCGGCGCGTCGTCCATCAAGGCGGACGACGATCCCTCGGACTGACAAGGCGCCGGAACCTCAGCCCGCTCTGTCCCGGGCTCCTGATCGTGCATTCGTGCAGGTCAGAGCAGCCCCATGCAGGGCCATTCGCCGCTGTCCTAGGACTGCGCCGCGCTCTGAGAAGACAATGCACCCGCAGTCCCAGGACTGTCAACAGTCCTGGGACTGTGCTTCACTTGTTGCTGGCGAGAGGAGCCCATACACATGGCACCGAAGTGGCGGGACTTGGCCGACAAGCTGGCCGCACGCATCCGGCGCGGTGAATACGCGCCGGGTGACCCCCTGCCGACCATCCGAGAACTCGTTGAAGCAGGCGAGGGCTCCAAGAGCACTGTTCACGAGGCCTATAAGGCCCTGGAGCGCGAAGGGCTGGTCGTCTCGTCCCGTGGCCATGGGACTGTCGTTCGCCCGAGGACGCCCCTGAAGCGCATCGGCATCGAGCGCTACGACAAGGCGAAGTGGCGTGATGGGGATGAGGTCGCATTCATCGCCGACCGCGTCTCGTCCGGGCGGCCCTATCGCCGAGACGAGCAGACGCAGACGGTCAGCCGCGTTGCTGCCCCGCCGCTCGTGGCGGAGGCTTACGGGCTTCCTGCCGAAGCTCAGGTCTACGCCCGGGCCCGGCTGGTCAAGGAAGGCAAGCAGCCGACGCACACCCTGACCAGCTACTACCGCCCCGAGATCGTTGAGGGCACACGCATCGTCGACCCGACGCCCGGTCCGGCCGGCCGAGGCGGAGGGTTCCGCGTTCTCTTCGATGCCGGGTACGAGATCGACCACATGCGAGAGGAGATCTTCGCGCGCACACCCACGCCGGAAGAGGCGAAGACGCTCCAGCTGCCTGCGGGCGAGCCGGTAGTGGAGCTGCACAGGTTTACGTACACGGCTGATGGGACCCTGGTGGAGGTTGCGATTGGCGTGCATGCCGCCACGCGCTTCGCATGGGTCTACGACTTCAAGGTCCCCGACACGGCGAGCAACGAAGAGGAGTCCGTGTGATCTCGGAGCAGTCCTGGGCGGACGCTCAACTGATCTGGGACTTCCACCAGATGCACCACGAGGTCCGCCCTTGTGACGTCGTGATCGGCTTGGGCAGTCACGATCTGGGCGTGGCGGATACGGCAGCGGATCTCTTTGAGCGCGGAATGGCTCCGCTCATCGTCTTCACTGGCGGCAACAGCCCCACGACGCGGGAGCGCATGCCGAGAGGGGAAGCCACGCACTACCTGGAGCGGGCTCTTGAGCTTGGCGTCCCGCGAGGCGCCGTGCTGGTGGAGCCGCATGCCGCGAACACCGCCGAGAACTTCCGCTTCTCTCGGGCCGTGCTTGAGGAGGCCGGGGTCAAGGTGTCGTCTGCCCTGCTGGTAACCAAGCCGTATGAGGAGAAGCGCGCCTACGCGACTGCCTGCAAGGAATGGCCAGAGGTCGAGTTCTTCTGCGCGTCCACGTCGATGACCCTGGAGAGCTACGCGAACTCGATCGGCGACGCGCGCATGGTCATCGACATGCTGGTCGGAGCGCTCCAGCGCTTGCGGATCTATCCGGATCAGGGCTTCATGATCCGCATGCCGGTCCCGGATGACGTCGTCGCTGCCTACCAGAGACTCTGCCGCGAGGGCTTCACCCGTCGCCTTGTCCCTGGGTACGCAGAAACAGCGTGATCAACATTGCCGATCGCTCCCCACCCGAGCTTGGCATGAGATGAGATTGAAGGACGCTCGTCAAAGAGGAGGCAGTGGTGCCCGTACCGCCTGAGCAAATCCTCGTTCCCAGGGATCCGATCAGCTCCGTTTGGAGCACTCGATGGCAGCTCATGTGCCCTGCCTGTGGGTCAGACGGGGTCGAGAACATGGACTACAAGCCGGACCATGAGGTCGCGACGGTCCACCCCGATCGAGACGAGTACGACAGTCCCATCGGTACGCGCGGGGGCTACGTGCGGGTGGACCTCGAATGTACTCAGGGCCATGGCTTCGCCTTCATCATCGGGAACCACAAGGGTGCGGAGTTCGTGGGCGTCGTCGCGCGTACCGAGCCGTCGTGACCAGCCCGAGGCTGGCAGTCGTTGCCTGACCGGCACTGGCGTACGCCCAACCTCCACGCCAACAGTGGCGAACGATGACGAACGGCGGCGGTGCCCAGCGCACGGGTGACCCCTATATCCAGGCGCTTCATCTGGGGCGAGTCGCCCCAGAGATCACCTGATAAGGAAGAGGCCACAGGTTCAAGTCCTGTTAGGCCCACCGCGTAGATGCCCCGGACGGGATTCCCGTCCGGGGCATCGTGCTGTTTCGGGCAGGGGCCCCTCGGGATCGCTTCGTGCACGTGGTACCGGAGCGACGGGGTGGTGTCATGCGTCCGGACGGGGGACTCGCGCTCGTGTCGGCCGCCGGTTCCGGGTGTGGAGTGCGTCGCTGGGATAGCGGCGCTCCGGTGCTGCAGTCCCTGTTGTCGAGGTCTGGAGTGCCTGTGCTGCCGTCTGCTTCTCTGCCGCTGAAGGCCCTGAAACTGCTCCTGCTCACGCTGTGCTCGCTGGCCCTGCTGGCGACGTTCGTGCCGCAGGCTCATGCCGAGTCCGTGCGGGCGGTCACCGCGCAGGAGAGCAGGACCGCAGTGGACTGGGACAGGATCGCGCGGTGCGAGAGCGGCGGTGACTGGGCGACCAACACCGGCAACGGGTACTACGGCGGGCTGCAGTTCAACCAGGCGACCTGGCGGGCCAACGGCGGCCTCGCCTACGCGCCCCGCGCCGACCTCGCGGCCAAGGACCAGCAGATCACCATCGCCAACCACCTCGCGGTTCGGCGCGGCCTGGAGCCGTGGCCCGTCTGCGGCCCCCTTGGCGGACACGCGGGCCGACCGCACCACACGGTGCAGGGCGACCAGGGCGACCAGGGCTACCACGGGACCCACGGCGACCAGGGCTTGCCAGGAGTCCAGAACATCCAGGGCGCCCAGCACGGCGGAGCGTGGACGGGTGGAGTGTGGACGGTTCGGTCCGGCCAGACCCTGGCCGGCATCGCTGCGGCGACCCACATCGCCGGCGGCTGGCCCGCGCTCTTCGACCTCAACCGGCACACGGTCGGCGGCAACCCCGACCGGATCAGGCCCGGAGAGGTCCTGCGGCTGCACCGGTGATCCGGGCCGCCCCTCTCGGGAGGACGGGAGCGGCGTGGGGAGCAGGGCTAAACGGGCCGACCGGGGCCCGGATATGACCCGCAGTCGGCCGACGAGGCCATAGTCATGCCTGGCTTTGTACGGCGGGGTGTAGCATCGCGGCAAGGACGTCATCGAGGAAGTCGAGGTCTCGCGGTGAAGAAGCTTCTGCTGGTTGTTCTGGCCGCTCTGGGCGGGTACTTCGTTTACCGCCAGGTGCAGGCGGACCGCGCCGAGCAGGACCTGTGGACCGAGGCCACCGACCCGATCCCGGCCGGCTCCCGCTGAGCCGAGCATTCAGCCTGGTCGGCCCGGCGCGGTCGGCCCGCTGGGAGTGATCGTGGTGGTCCGTGCTGCCGCGCGGAGCGGGTACGCTTGTGCGCGGCAGTTCGCGGGGCCTTAGCTCAGTTGGTAGAGCGCCGTCTTTGCATGGCGGATGTCAGGGGTTCGACTCCCCTAGGCTCCACAGACGACGACATGGCTCCCGCCCGTGGTGACACGGGCGGGAGCCATGTGTCTTGTGCGCGCCGGTGCCAAGATCGCCAACTGTCACACGCGTGACAGTTGGCGATCTTGTTCGGCAGTCGGCCGCCGGCGGCGTCAGTGCTTGGGGCGCTGGTCCTTGCTGCCCTTCGCCGCGCCCGCCTCGTCGCCCTGGTCGCCCTTCTCGCCACCCTCGGCCTCCTTGGCGGCGACCTCCGGGTCGAGCGGCAGCGAGCCGTCGACCGTCGAGCTGGCGCTGGAGCCGCCGGGCTGCGGGCCGGTCTCCCGGAGCGGGATCGGGGTGGTGGGCGGTTCCACCAGCCAATCCGGGTTGCTCTGCTTCTGGTACCACTTCCAGGCCGCCAGACCGCCACCGGCCATGGCGCCCAGGGCCAGGAGGGTGATTCCGCGGCGAAGCCAGCGGCCCCGGCGCGCGTTCGCGCGGGCGTGGGCGGCGGTCAGCGCCTCGATCTCCGCCAGCGACACCTCGCCACGCACCACCGGCAGCGCGGCGGCGGAACGGTCGTGGACCTCGTGGACGGCCGTCTGGGCCGCCGGAAGGATCTGGTCGAGGGCCACGGCCCGTGCCTGCCGTGCGGCGGCACGAGCCCGCCCTGCGGCCTTGCCGACGGTGTTGCCGGCGTCCACCACGGGTGCGGGGACGTTGGCCCGTGCCTGCTCCCACAGCGGGACCACCTGTCCCTGCACGGTGCCCTGGGCCGCCAGGCGGGCGTGCTCGACCGCTGAGCCGATGACCGGAGCGAGCCTGTGCCGGGCCTCGTCGGCGTACTGCGCTGCGGTGTCCTTGGCGCTCACGGCGTATGGCGTGAGCTGCTCACGAGTGCGACTGGCTGCCTCGCGAGCTGCGTCGATCCGGCTCACCGGAACCTCCTCCTGGGGCGTCCTGCTGGGGCGTCCTGTTCCTCGCGTTCATCACGTTCATCAGGTTCATCGCGTTTGTCACATCTGCCGCGTATCCACCCAATCAAAGAGCATGCCCCGCGAATCGCGCCCAGGCGCGCTGAACGGCGGGAAAAGCCGTGGCAATCTCCTCGGGCGGCCCCCGGCCTGCCCCCTGCCGGTCCCGCTTTGGGAGGTCGTGCACAGCCCGTGCGAGGATTCGTCCCGTCAGAAGTCGGAAGCACGGAAGGCACATCGTGGCCCAGGAACTGTTCGCCACCCTCCACACCAACCACGGGGACATCGTGGTCAAGCTCTTCCAGTTCCATGCCCCCAAGACGGTGGCGAACTTCGTCGAGCTGGCCGAGGGCAGCCGCGAGTGGACCCACCCGGGCACCGGCGCCAAGACCACCGACAAGCTCTACGACGGGACGATCTTCCACCGGGTGATCTCCGGCTTCATGATCCAGGGCGGCGACCCGCTGGGGATCGGCGTGGGCGGCCCGGGCTACGAGTTCGGCGACGAGATCCACCCCGAGCTGAGCTTCGACCGTCCCTACCTGCTGGCCATGGCCAACGCCGGTCCGGGCACCAACGGCTCGCAGTTCTTCGTCACGGTCGCCCCGACCACCTGGCTGAACCGCAAGCACACCATCTTCGGCGAGGTCGCGGACGACGCCTCCAAGCGGGTCGTGGACGCCGTCGCCGCACTGCCGACCGGCCGCAACGACCGCCCGGCCGAGGACGTCGTCATCGAGTCGGTGGAGATCACCCGCAGCTGACGCCCACCGCCGGCGTCCACCACTGACGTCCAGCCCGGGATCCGGATTAACGGGATTCACAGGGTCGGCTCTCATGGCCCAGTCCCCGCGTGAGGGAGACTGGGCCTTGTCGCGTTCGTCGTCCACAGCAGGTGCCCAGTCTGTGGCCCAATCCCAGCGAGGACCTTCAGTCGTGAGCGCTTATCCCGGAGGAGAGTCGACGGTCATGCTGCCGGACTGCTATCGGCATCCCGGGCGCGAGACCGGTGTGCACTGCTCGCGCTGCGAGAAGCCGGTCTGCCCCGAGTGCCGGGTGGACGCGGCGGTCGGATTCCACTGTCTCGACTGCGCGAACCAGTCCCGTGCCTCGGTACGGACCACCGCGCCGCGCACCCAGTACGGCGGCCGGGTCGCCCGGGACGGCGCGCTCGTCACCAAGCTGATCATCGCCGTCAACGTGGTGGTCTGGCTGCTCGCCTTCACCGGCGGGGACGCCTTCGTCTCGCGTTGGATCCTGCAGGGCGACGCCGTGGCCACCAGCGGCGAGTGGTACCGGGTGATCACCTCGATCTTCCTGCACCAGCAGATCCTGCACATCGCCCTGAACATGTGGTCGCTGTGGGTGCTCGGGCCGTACGTGGAGCAGGCGCTGGGGCGTCTGCGCTACCTCACGCTCTACCTGCTGGCCGGGCTCGGCGGCTCGGCGCTGGTGATGCTGCTGGCGCCGGCGGAGCCGGTGCTGGGGGCGTCCGGGGCGATCTTCGGTCTGTTCGGCGCGGTGATCGTGATCCACCGGCACCGGGGCTACCAGCTCGGGCCGATCATGGCGGTGCTGCTGGTCAACCTGGTCGCCACGTTCACGATCAGCGGCATCGCCTGGCAGGCGCACATCGGCGGCCTGGTCGTCGGCGGCCTGATCGCCGCGGGCTACGCCTACGCCCCGGCGGTCCGCCGCAACGCCGTGCAGGCCGCCGTGGTGGTGGCCGCCGCGCTGCTGGTGGCCGGGGTCAGCCTGGTCGCAGTCACGCAGATCACTGGATGAGCCAGATCACCGGCTGAAGCCACCTCGTCGCACCGGGTTTTCACCGGGTTTTCCACAGGCAGAACGAAGAGGCCCGCACACCTGTGCGGGCCTCTTTCGTGTGACCTTCGCTACGCGTGTCCACCTGCGGACCGTTCCGCAACCGCCGAGTGGGGGAGCGGTGTGCCGGATCAAGTTATCCACAGATAGTCAGGGTTTTTCCCCAGTGTGGACAGCCCTGTGGATAATGCCGCAGGAGACGTGGATGACGGCGGCTGCGCCGCTACTTCCACTGGGTCGAGACGGCGAATCCCCCGGCGATGAAGCCGAAGCCGACGACGATGTTCCAGTTGCCCAGCGCACTGATCGGGTACGCGGCACTGGTCACGTAGTAGAGGACGATCCACACCAGCCCGACCAGGAAAAGCCCCAGCATCAGCGGTGCGATGTAGCCGCGACCGGACTTCAGCTTGACCGGTGTCGCGGTCTGGGTCGGCGGGGTGTAGTCCGACTTCTTGCGGATGCGTGACTTCGGCACGAGAAGGGCTCCCGGAGACTGTGGGCCAACAGCAGGTGCGGCAGCTTCGAGCAGGCACCCGGCCGGATCGAGCTGGACCGGGCACCGCACACTACGCCAGCGTCCGTTAGCGTAGTGGCTCCAGGAGTCAGAAGGAGATAAGGGTACGTGTCTGATTCCCGAGAAGTTCCGCCGCTGCCGCAAAATCCTTCCGAAGAGGGAACCGAGGCGGTAGCCGCCCCGAAGCCGCGCCGGAAGCGATATGTCGGGCGTGCCCTGAGCTGTCTGGTCTTCGGCCTGGCCGGCTTTCTCTGCTACGCCGGTGCCCACGCCTCGCACGGCACCGACCTCCGCAACGACAACACCCTCCTGCGCCTGTCCGACCTGATAGAGCAGCGCAGCCAGCAGAACGCGCAGGCGGACGCCTCGCTCGCGGCGCTGCGCGCCCAGATCGACCAGCTCGCCCAGCAGCACGCCCAGAACCCCGCCGACGCCGCCAAGCTGGCGGCGCTGGAGAAGGCCGCCGGTCTCGACCCGCTCGCCGGCGCCGGGCTCACCGTCACGCTCGACGACGCACCGCCGGACGCCACCGCGCGGATCCCCGGGGTTCCCCAGCCGCAGCCCGACGACCTGGTCATCCACCAGCAGGACCTGCAGGCCGTGGTCAACGCGCTGTGGCGGGGCGGCGCGACCGGGGTCCAGGTCCAGGACCAGCGGCTGATCTCCACCAGCGCGGTGCGCTGCGTCGGCAACCAGCTGATCCTGCAGGGCCGGGTCTACTCCCCGCCGTACGTGATCAAGGCGGTCGGATCGCCGCAGGCGCTGCTCACCGCGCTGAACGGGGACACCTATATCCAGACGTACCTGCAGTACGTGGCCGCGTACGGGCTCGGGTGGAAAGTCGATCAGTCGAAGGCGATGACTCTTCCCGCCTACTCGGGCACAGTGGACCTCCAAAACGCCACGGCGGGGAAGTAGGGAACAGGCCCTGTGCCCGCTGCGGCCGGAGGGGTGCCGTAGGGGAGGGCCTGGACGTGGGACGCGTCATCGGCCGGACGCTGGTCGAACTGTGCATCACCGTGGGCGCGCTCATCGTGCTGCTCACCTGCTATCTGCTGTTCTGGACCGACATCTCCGCGAACAACGCCATGGCCGGTGAGCTCAGCCAGCTCCAGCAGCAGTGGAGTTCGGCGCAGGCCGCGTCGTCCGGTCAGGGGTCGGGGCAGCCGACGGACCAGCCGACGGTGGCGGCGTCGGGGACGACGCCGAGCCCCGCGCCCTCCCCGTCGCTGACGGCCTATCCGCCGGGCCAGGCCTTCGCCGTCCTCTACATCCCGCGGATGGGCGCGGACTGGAAGAAGCCGATCATCGAGGGTGTGGCCGAGACCGACCTGCAGAAGGGCATCGGCCACTACACCGGCACCGCGGAGCCGGGCCAGCCGGGCAACTTCGCGCTGGCCGGGCACCGGCGGACGTGGGGCAACCCGTTCAACGACTTCCCGCTGCTGCGGCCGGGGGACAAGATCTTCATCGACGACGGCCACTACTGGTACGTCTACGTCCTGGACCGGGAGCCGTTCCGGACCCTGCCGACCGACATCCACGTGCTGGACCCGGTCCCGCCGGAGTCCGGATACACCACGCCGGGCTCGTATCTGACGCTCACCACCTGTGACCCGGCGTGGGGCCACAGCCACCGGCTGATCGAGTGGGGGCACCTGGTCTCCACCACCCCGGTCTCCCAGGGCCCGCCGCCCGGGGTGAACGCGTGAACGGCGCGGACCCGTGAACGGAGTGGACGCGTGAAGCGGGCACCTGAATGGCGTGGACGCGTGAACGGGGAGTTCGTACAGGTGTTGGGGACCGCTGCGGGTGAGCGGGGCCGCTCTACCACCTCGGCTGTGAATCGTCCGAGGCTTGGAGCGATCCGACCGGCTGCGGGAAGGCCGACGGATAATCTGGTGCGGACGGAGCGAACAGTGACGGACAGGCACAGCGGACGGGAGTGAGGTCGGTCGATGTACGGCTTTCTGTGGCGCAAGCTGCCCGGCAGCACACCCCTGCGCGCACTGCAGTGCCTGCTGCTCTTCCTCGCGGCTGTCTTCGTGCTGTTCCAGTTCGTCTTCCCGAAGCTGGAGCCGCTGCTCCCCTTCGGTGACGTGACAGTCAACGGCACCGGATCCGGGACGGGCACGAGCAGTACCGCGCCGCCCTCCCCCGGCCCGTCCGCGTCCACCCTCAACGGCGCGCCCCGCATCCCGGTCGTGGGCCCGGCCCTGAACCAGCACCAGAAGCACGGAGTCGCAGCCTGATGACCGCCGCCCGGATCTCCCCGCTCGACCGTCCCGCCCGGATCCTGGTCGTCGACAACTACGACAGCTTCGTCTTCAACCTGGTCCAGTACCTGTACCAGCTGGGCGCGGAGTGCGAGGTGCTGCGCAACGACGAGGTCGACGTCGCCTCGGTGACCCGCGAGGCCTACGACGGTGTGCTGCTCTCCCCCGGCCCCGGCACGCCGGAGGAGGCCGGGGTCTGCGTCGAGATGGTGCACCACTGCGCCGGGATCGGCCTGCCGGTGTTCGGCGTCTGCCTCGGGCTCCAGTCGATCGCGGTCGCCTACGGCGCGGTGGTCGGCCGGGCGCCGGAGCTGCTGCACGGCAAGACCTCGCCGGTCAGCCACGAGGACGGCGGCGTCTTTGCCGGGCTCGCCTCGCCGCTGACGGCGACCCGCTACCACTCGCTGGCCGTCGACCGGGACACCGTTCCGGCGGAGCTGCACGTCACCGCGTGGACCGACAGCGGCATCATCATGGGCCTGAAGCACCGTGAACTCCCGGTCGAGGGCGTCCAGTTCCACCCGGAGTCGGTGCTCACCGAGGGCGGCCACCGGATGCTCGCCAACTGGCTGGCGGCCTGCGGCGACGCCGAGGCCGTGGCCCGATCGGCCGGGCTGGCCCCGGTGATCGGCCGGGCGGCGGTCGCGTGACCGCGCTGCGCCCGGAGTTCGGGGCGCAGAACGAGTACGGCGACGAGCCCGGTGCGGATCCCGCCGTGCCCGCGTACGACCCGGCGGACGTGGAGAGTTGGGCGCTCGACGAGTCGACCCTGCAACTGCGCGTCCCGCCTGCGGCACCCGCAGGAAGCCCCACAGGAGGTCTCGGAGCAGGTCCCGGGGGCAGGACGGGGTCGCGCTCCGGCGGCAGGGCGGCCCGGCGGCGCGCGGAGAAGCGGCGCAAGGACGGACCGGGCATCATCGCGGTCCGCGTCTTCGGCGAGATGATGATCACCTTCGGCGCGGTGATGATCCTCTTCGTGGTCTACCAGCTGTGGTGGACCAACGTGCGGGCGGACGACTACGCCCACGCGCAGGAGTCGACGCTGCAGCAGCAGTGGGGCGGACAGTCCGGCTCCGGCACGCATCCGGCGTATCCGTCGTCGTTCCCGTTCGGGACCAAGTTCGCGATCATCTACATCCCCAAGCTGGACGTGGAGACGCCGATCGCGGAGGGCACCGACAAGCAGTCGATCCTCGACAACGGCATGGTCGGCCACTACACCGGCGCTCAGGAGACGGCGTTCCCGTGGGACGCCACCGGCAACTTCGCCCTGGCCGGTCACCGCAACACGCACGGTGAGCCGTTCCGCTACATCCCGAGGCTGGTCCCGGGGGACAAGATCGTCGTCGAGACCGCGTACGACTGGTACACCTACGAGGTCACCAGCCAGCTGCCGCAGACCTCGCCGGACAACGTCGGTGTCATCGCCCCGGTCCCGCCGCAGAGCGGCTTCACCAAGCCGGGCCGCTACATCACGCTGACGACGTGCACGCCGGAGTTCACCTCCACCTACCGGATGGCGGTCTGGGGACGGATGATCCAGGACCTGCCCAAGAGCGAGGGCGTCAAGCCCGCTGCCCTGAACGGCGGTTGAGCCGCACCCGCAGGTGGGGTCGTTCAGGCGGAGCGGAGCCGCCACACGGTCGTGTGCTTGACGTCCGCGTCCTCCAGTTCGCGTTGGACCGGCACCGGGTAGTCGGCCAGCGCGTCGAACTCGGTACGCGGCAGGTAGGCGCGGCCCGGGTCGCCGACCAGGGCGGTCGTGCCCAGCGGCCGGGCCCGCTGGAGGAAGGCCAACACCCGTGTGGCCATGGTGCGTTCGTAGAACGCGTCGCCCACCAGGATCACGTCGAGCCCGCCGAGCTGTGCGGCCAGCGCCGCCGGGTCGGCGTCCAGGACGTCACCCAGGGTCGGGCCGACGGCCACGTCGTTGGCGGCCGCGTTGAGGGCCAGGGCGGTCAGGGCCAGCGGGTCGATCTCGCTGACCGCCACGCTCGCCGCGCCCGCGCGCAGAGCGGCGACGGCGACGAGGCCGGAGCCGGAGGCGAGGTCGAGCACCCGGCGGCCCGCGACGGTGTCCGGGTGGTCCAGGACGTGCCGGGCCAGCGCCAGTCCGCCGGCCCAGGCCTGGGCCCAGAAGGGCGGTGGGGGATTGCTGGTCCCGCCGGCGGACTCGGTCTCCGACCACAGGTCGAAGACCTGGTCGGCGAGGTGCAGCCGCACCTCGGGGACGAAGGGGTTGGCCGACAGTCGGGTGTGGGTCCGGATCAGGTCCGCCATGGTGCTCAGGCTCACGCTCACGGCGCCAAGTCTGGTGATCCGTCAAGGCGGTGACAAGCCGTAGGCAAGGCAGTGACAAGGCGGCGGTGAGCCGGCGGCAAGGCGGCGGCACAGCGGAAGGCGGGACGAAGGAGCGCCCGGGGACCAGACGGTCCCCGGGCGCTCCTTCGGTGTCGCTCTGCGTGGCGTCAGCCGCCCGGCCACCCGCCGAAGGGGTTGCCGGTGTTGCCGTTGCCGTTTCCGTTGTTACCCGGTCCCCCCGTGGGGTTTCCGGTGTCGGTAGGGTTTGGCGACGGCGCTCCGGACGGGCTCTGCGACGCCGGGGCGGTCCAGTACTGGACCTGGGTGCCGGGAGCCACGGGGGTTCCCGCCGCGACCGACTGGCGCGAGACCGTGCCGGGCGCGTACTGAGTCGGCTGCGTGTCGTCGCCCTGCGGGGCCGGGACCAGGCCCAGCTTGGTGAGCGCCGCCTGGGCGTCCGCCGGGGCGAGCCCGAGCAGGCTCGGGACCTGCGCCTGCGGCTGGCCGGAGGAGACCACCAGGTTGATGACGGTGCCCTTGGCCTGTGCTCCGGTCGGCGAGTAGGAGATCACGCTGCCGCTCGGAACCGTCGCGCTGGCCGCGGAGCTCTGCTGTCCGATCTGGAAACCGGCGTTCTGCAGCGCGGTGGTCGCCTGCTGGACCGTCATGTTCGCGACGTTCGGCACGCCGTCGGTGATCGGTCCGCTGCTCAGCTGGACCGTGATGGTCCCGCCGGACTGGACGGTCTGACCGGCGGCCGGGTTCTGCTTGCAGATCTTGTTCGTGTCCGCGGTGCCCGTGTCGCAGGCGATGGCAGGGCCCTTGACCAGCTTGATGTTGTTGCCGAGGTTGGTGATCTGGCCCTGGGCCGTCGCGTAGTCCTCGCCGACCAATGAGGGCACGCTGGCGGTGGTGTTGTTGGATCCGGTGCCGAACATCGACTTCGCCACGAAGAACGAGCCGAGCAGCACCAGCACCGCCGCCACGACCAGCATGATCACCGAGGTGTTGCGGCTCCTGCCGTTGCCGTTCCCGGCGCGCCTGCGGTCCGAGCGGCTGCTGTAGCCGTCGTCGTCGTAGCCGCCGGGCTCGTAGCCGTCGCCGCCCGCGTCGTAACCGCCGCCGACGCCGGGCAGGATGCTGGTCGCACCCGCCTGGCCGCCGGAGCCGCCCGGCTGGGCCGGCATGGCCATGGTCCGGCCGTCGGCGGCGCCGTAGCCGCCCATGCCGAGTGCCATGGTCGGCGCCGAGGCAGCCGCCACCGGCAGGCCGTCGAGGGCGCGCTCGATGTCCGCGCGCATCTCGTCGGCCGACTGGTAGCGGACGTCGCGGTCCTTGGCGAGCGCCTTCATCACGATGGCGTCGTACTCGGGCCGGAGCTCCGGGTCGAAGACCGAGGGCGGCTGGGCCTCCTCACGGACGTGCTGGTACGCCACCGCGACCGGCGAGTCGCCGACGAACGGCGGGCGCAGCGTCAGCAGCTCGTAGAGCAGACAGCCGGTCGAGTACAGGTCGGTCCGCGCGTCCACCTGCTCGCCCTTGGCCTGCTCCGGGGAGAGGTACTGGGCGGTTCCGATCACCGCTGCGGTCTGGGTCATGGTCATCCCGGCGTCGCCCATGGCGCGGGCGATGCCGAAGTCCATCACCTTGACCTGGCCCGTGCGCGTCAGCATGACGTTCGCGGGCTTGATGTCGCGGTGGACGATGCCGTTGCGGTGCGAGTACTCCAGCGCCTGGAGGATGCCGATGCACATCTCCATGGCCCGCTCCGGCAGCAGCCGGCGGCCGCTGTGGAGCAGCTCGCGCAGCGTGGAGCCGTCGACGTACTCCATCACGATGTACGGGATGGAGATGCCGTCGATGTAGTCCTCGCCCGTGTCGTAGACCGCCACGATCGAAGGGTGGTTCAACGAGGCCGCAGACTGGGCCTCGCGGCGGAACCGGGCCTGGAACGACGGGTCGCGGGCCATGTCGGTCCGCAGCGTCTTGACAGCGACGGCGCGTCCGAGCCGGATGTCGTGGCCGATGTAGACCTCGGCCATGCCGCCGCGTCCGAGAACGCCGCCCAGCTCGTACCGGCCGCCGAGGCGACGCGGTTCTTCCATGGTTCGAGCCCTCTCCCTCTCCAGTCTGCCCAGCCCGGCTTCGTATCGATGGCGCAGTCGGACAGACCGCTGCTGGCGGATACGCTACCGGGCTCGGAAGTCAAAGCGGGCCCACCGAGCGACCTGATACAAGACTGGAATACGTCTGCGCTGGACGAATGCGGCAAACGTGTCGTCGGTCACCCGCATCATCCGGACCCGGTCGGAGGATACCCACCCGGGGTGTGCTCTCGGGGGCTTTACTGCACGTACGCCTGCATCATCGCCTTGGCGATCGGGCCGCCCAGCATCATGCCGGAGATGTCGCCGCGCTGCGTGTCGCTGTTCTCGACGACGACCGCGACGGCGATCTCCTTGCCGTTCGAGCCCTTGGCCCAGGAGACGAACCAGGCGTAGGGGTTGTCCGAGTTGTTCATGCCGTGCTGGGCGGTACCGGTCTTGCCGCCGACGGTGACGCCGGGGATCTGGGCCGTGGTGCCGGTGCCGTTCTGGACCACGTTGATCATCATGTTCTGGACCTGCTGCGCCACGTCCGGCGTCGTCGCCTGGGACAGCTGCTTGGGCTGCCACTGCGAGACCACCGAGTTGTTGGCGGCGCGCTCCTCGGAGACCAGGTACGGCTGCATCAGCGAGCCGTTGTTGGCGATCGCGGCGGAGACCATGGCCATCTGCAGCGGCGTGGCGCGGGTGTCGTACTGGCCGATGGAGGACAGCGCGGTCTGCGCCTGGTTCATGTTCGAGTCGAAGTTGCTGCCGGAGACACCGACCGGGATGGTCAGGTTGGAGTTGTTGAAGCCGAACTTCTGCGCTTCCTGGAGCATCCGCGAGGGGCCGATCTCCGCGCCCAGCTTGCCGAAGACCGTGTTGCAGGACAGTGCCAGCGCCGTGTTGAGCGAGGCGTTGGTGCAGCCCGTGTCCCCGGCCTCGTTGGGCAGCGGAGTCGTGGTGCCCGGCAGCATGTACGGGTTCGGCGAGTCGGTGGACGCGTCGATGTTGGTGATCTGGCCGGTCTCCAGCGCCGCGGCGGCGGTGACCAGCTTGAAGGTCGAGCCCGGCGGGTAGGTCTGGCGCAGCGCCCGGTTCAGCATCGGCTGGTTCGGGTCGTTCTGCAGGTTCGTCCAGTTCTTGGCGAAGTCGCTGGTGACCCCGGCGATGCTGGTCGGGTCGTAGGACGGGACGCTGACCAGGCCGAGGATCGCGCCGGTGGTCGGGTCGAGGGCGACCGCGGCGCCCGTCTTGCCCTGGAGGCCGTTCCAGGCCGCCTGCTGCACCTTGGGGTCGATCGTGGTGACCACGTCGCCGCCCTGCTTCTGCTTGCCCGTCAGCATGTCCAGCGTGTTGCCGATGAAGAGGCGCGAGTCCGTCCCGGACAGGATCGGGTTCTCGACGTTCTCCAGCAGGTTGCTGCCGTACGCCTGCGAGTCGAAGCCGGTGACCGGCGCGTACATCGGGCCGTTCACGTAGGCCCGGCGGTACTTGTAGTAGTTGCCGTTGACCAGCAGGTTCTTGGTGATCGGCTGGCCGCCGACGATGATGTCGCCGCGCGGGTAGCTGTACTCCTCGATGATCGTCCGCTTGTTGTGGACGTTGGCGTTCAGCGCGCTCGCGTCCAGGCCCTGGACCCAGTTGGCCCGGATCATCAGTGCCAGCACCAGGAGCAGGCAGAACACGGAGACCCTGCGGATCGGCTTGTTCACGGTGCGCTCACTCCGGTCGTCGACAGTTACGGCACGATACAACGACGGCTAAGCGGCCTTTTCCGGTTCCGTTTGCCGACCCGGTGTGACGGGTGCCGCGTCGGGTGCCGGACGGCGGGCGACGTCGCTGACCTTCAGCAGGATCGCCACCAGCGCCCAGTTGGTGATCACGGAGGATCCGCCCTGGGCGACGAAGGGCAGCGTCATGCCGGTCAGGGGGATGGTACCGGTGACTCCTCCGGCGACGATGAAGACCTGGAGGGCGAAGGCCGCCGAGAGGCCCACGGCCAGCAGCTTGCCGAAGGGGTCGCGGGCGGCCAGGGCAGTGCGCAGCCCGCGTTCGGCGATCAGCGCGTAGAGCACCAGCACCGCCATCACCCCGGCCAGGCCGATCTCCTCGCCGATGGTGCCGAGGATGAAGTCGCTCTTGGCGGCGAAGCCGATCAGCCAGGAGTGGCCCTCCCCCAGGCCTGTGCCGATGGTGCCGCCCGCGCCCAGCGCGAACAGCGCCTGCCCGATCTGGCCGACGCCGCCTCCGCCCGTCGTCAGCAGCGGGTGCAGCCACTCCTGGATCCGGGCCTGGACGTGACCTTCGGCACGGGCCACCGCCCAGAAGCCCAGCCCGGCCATCAGCAGGCCGAACAGGATCCAGCTGGTGCGCTCGGTGGCGACGTAGAGCATCACCACGAACATGCCGAAGAAGAGCACCGAGGTGCCGAGGTCGGTCTCGAAGACCAGGATCAGCACGCTGAGCGCCCAGACCACCACGATCGGCCCGAGGTCGCGTCCGCGCGGCAGGTAGACGCCCAGCAGCCGGCGGCTGGCCAGCGCCAGGGCGTCCCGCTTGACCATCAGGAAGCCGGAGAAGAAGACCGGCAGCAGGATCTTGACGAACTCCCCCGGCTGGATCGAGAAGCTGCCGAAGTGGATCCAGATCTTCGCGCCGAAGTCGGCGGCCCGGGACGGGAAGAACGCCGGCAGCGCCAGCAGCACCAGCGCGGCGAAGCCGGACAGGTAGGTGTAGCGCTGCAGCATCCGATGGTCCTTCAGCAGCCCTATCACCGCGATGAACAGCGCGATGCCGAGCCCGGACCAGAGCAGCTGGAGCTGCGCGGCCGGGAAGTTGGGATGCAGCTGCACGGACTTGTCGAGCCGCCAGATGAAGACCAGGCCGAGGCCGTTGAGCAGCGCCGCCAGCGGCAGCAGCAGCGGGTCGGCGTGCGGGGCGAAGCGCCGCACCGAGAGGTGCGCCAGCAGCACGAAGAAACCGAGGCCCAGCGTGTAGCCGAGCATGCCGGCGGGGAGCCGGCCGTCCATGGCGATCCCGGTCTCCGCGTAGGCGAGGACCGGGACGAGCACGGCGAAGGCGAGCAGGGAGAGCTCGGTGTTGCGACGGTCAGGCGCCCCTTGCGGGGCGAACGTGGCGGTCCAGCTCCCCGTGCCGCTCACCGTCAGGGCCTCCCGGGAGCGTTCCGGGTCGGCCTGACCGGGCGGCGCCCGCCCGGGAGGCTCAGATCGGCGAGCGGCCTCAGGAGGTCACGCACTGCTGCGCCAGGGTCTGGTCGGCCGTGCTCAGCGTCGGCGAGGGGCTCGGCGACGGGCTGGTGCTGGGCGAGGAGCTCGGACGCGGCGTCGCCTTGGACGTGGCGTCCGGCTTCACGGTCGACTTCGGCGTCGGCTTGGGGGTGGGCGAGGTGACCGGGGTGGACTTCTGCTGGGCCACGATCTGGCAGACCTGCGCCTGGTGGGCCAGCTGGTTCACCCGGTCCTGGGCGTCGCTCAGGCTGCTCGCGGAGATGGAGTCCTTGAGGTTGGTCTGCTCGTACGGCGGCAGGTACTTGAGCGCCACCTGCGGCTGGTCGGCGTAGACCGAGGACAGCTTGAGCCCGGCCAGGTTCTGCGAGACGCCCTTGTAGATCGCCACGTGGTCGCCGTTGGCGCCGACGTAGTACTGGGTCTGCGTCCACTGGTAGCCGAAGTACGCGCCGCCGCCCAGCAGCACCACCAGGGCGACCGCCAGCGAGGTGGGCAGCACCCAGCCGCGTCGCTTGCGCTCCTTGGCGCGACGGCGGCCGCGACGGGTGTCCGGCTCGTAGTCGTCGTCGAAGCCGCCCTCGAACTCGTCGTACTCCTGGTAGCCGCCCTCGGCGTCCCCGTCCTCGGCCGCGCCCTCGGGCTGCTCGCCCTGCTCGGGCTTGCGGCCCAGCGAGGCGGCGCGCGAGGCGGGGGTGTTGGCGACGGTGGGGTGGGCCACGGTGGGCGGGCCGTCGGCGACCGCGCCGACCACCATCGGGGCGTGGTCGAAGTGGGTCGCGGCCGGGTCCGCGTCGTCGACCTCCAGCACGTCGGCGACGACGCAGGTGATGTTGTCGGGGCCGCCGCCGCGCAGCGCGAGCTGGATCAGCTCGGCGATGGTGTCCTCGGGCGAGTAGTAGCTCCCGAGGGTCTCCTCGATCGTCTGGTGGCTGACCACGCCGGAGAGGCCGTCGGAGCAGAGCAGGTAGCGGTCGCCGGCCCGGACGTCGCGGATCGACAGGTCGGACTCGACCTCACCGGTGCCCATCAGCGCACGCATGATCAGCGAGCGCTGCGGGTGGGTGGAGGCCTCCTCCTCGGTGATCCGGCCCTCGTCGACCAGGCGCTGCACCCAGGTGTGGTCGGTGGTGATCTGCGTCAGCGAACCGTCGCGCAGCAGGTAGGCGCGGGAGTCGCCGATGTGGATCATGGCGGCGCTCTGACCGGTCCACAGCAGGGCGGTGAGCGTGGTGCCCATGCCCTCGAGGCTCGGGTCGGCCTCGACCAGGACGCGCAGGCGCTCGTTGGCGCGGTCGGCGGCGTCGCGGAGGGCCGTCATCGGGTCGGTGCCGGGGACGTCCTCGTCGAGGTCGACGATGCTGGAGAGCACCTCGGACGAGGCCACCTCGCCGGCGGCCTGGCCGCCCATGCCGTCCGCGACCGCGAGCAGGCGGGGACCGGCGTAGCCGGAGTCCTCGTTGCCCTCGCGGATCATGCCCTTGTGCGAACCGGCGGCGAATCGCAGCACGAGGCTCATGCCCTGTCCGCCCCCTTCCCTCGGTCCCCTGCGCGATGCCCCGGTGCAGCGTGCGTTGCTGCATCGTACGGCCCACCGGGCCGGGGCGGCGGAACCGGGGCGTGCCCGTTCCTCCCGGGCGGACGGGGCGTCGTCGTCGCGTCGGTCACTGCGTCGGTCACTTCCGGAGCTCGATCACGGTGCGGCCGATGCGGATGGCCGACCCGGGCTGGAGCGGCATCGGGCTGGTCAGCCGCATCTGGTCGAGGAAGGTTCCGTTGGTCGAGCCGAGGTCCTCGACGAACCAGGAACCGGTCGCCTGGTCCGGGTAGATCCGCGCGTGGCGGGAGGACGCGTAGTCGTCGTCCAGCACGATCGTGGAGTCGTGGGCCCGGCCCAGTGAGATGGTCTGGCCCTGCAGCGCGACGGTGGTGCCGGAGAGCGAGCCCTGGGTGATCACCAGGTGGGTCGGCATACCGCGGCGCTGCCGACCGCCGCTCTGCTGCTGCGCCTGCTGGCGCTGCGGCGCGGCGGGCGGCGCGGCCTGCTGGCGGGCCGTGTTCGGGTTGCCGCCGCGGCGGGCCGTGGCGGCGCGCTGTGTGACCTTGGTCCCGAACAGGTCCGAGCGGATCACCTGGACCGCGACGATGACGAACAGCCACAGGACGGCCAGGAAGCCGAGCCGCATGACCGTGAGGGTCAGCTCTGACATGTGTCCCGCGTCACCCTTCGGCTTGCCGGTAGACGATGGTGGTACTGCCCACGACGATCCGTGAGCCGTCCCGGAGCGTAGCGCGGGTGGTGTGCTGGCCGTCGACCACGATGCCGTTGGTCGAGCCGAGGTCGAGCACCATCGACGGGTTTCCGACGCGGATTTCCGCGTGCTTGCGGGAGACGCCCGGGTCGTCGACGCGGAGGTCGGCCTCGGTGCTGCGACCGAGCACCGTGACCGGGCGGTCGAGCTGGTGGCGCTGGCCGTTCATCTCCAGCCAGCGGCGCACCGCGGTGCCGGAGCCGGGCGCGCCGGGGCCGCTCATGCCGACTGTCGGCGGGTGCGCCGGCGGCGGGCCGGCGGGACTGTTGCCGAAATCACTCCGGCCGCCCGCGCCGCCGGGGCCGCCCGCACCGGGAGGACCGGCCAGCGGGTTGACGGCGGGGAAGGCGGGCGCGGTCGGCGGCAACGGCGGCTCCTCGGCGCGCTGGGGCGGCTGCGCGGGACGCTGCGGCGGCTGCCAGCTCTGGGCCTGCTGACCGCCGTAGGGCGCGGGCGGCGGCTGGCGGTAGCCCTGCTGCGCCTGGTGGCCCTGGGCGGCGGCGTCGGGGGAGGCCTCGATCCGGCTGCGCACGCGGTAGAGGCCGGTGTCCAGGTCCTCGGCGCGCTCCAGCTGGACCTTGAGCGGTCCCATGAAGGAGTACCGCTGTGCCTGGGCGTACTCGCGGACCATGCCGGCGAGCTCGCTCCCGAGCTGCCCGGAGTACGGGCTCAGACGCTCGTGGTCGTGCGGGCTCAGCTCGACGATGAAGTCGTTGGGCACGACGGTGCGGTCCCGGTTCCAGATGCTGGCGTTGTTGTCGCACTCGCGCTGCAGCGCTCCTGCGATCTCGACGGGCTGCACCTCGGACTTGAACACCTTGGCGAAGGCGCCGTTGACGAAGCCCTCGAGTCGCTGCTCGAACTTCTTCAGGGCTCCCACGGGGCACCCCCTTCCCTCGGGTGTCGTCGTCCCGCCCGCCGTGTCGCGTCACTGCGGCGGCGTGCGGGCGGCTGCTGCTTGTCTGCCTTACTGATCGTATCTACGCCCGGGACCCACGTGTGGTTCCTCGTGGGTCCTCGCTCGTCCGGCCCACAGCAGGATGCCAGTGGACTGGTACCCCTCGCCGGTAGGGGGCATCCGCGTCTCACTCGTTCGGCCGGGCCGGGTTGCGGTTCCGTGCCTGGTGGCGGGCGGGTGAAGCGAGTGTGAGCGGACCCCCTCCGACGTGCTACTGTTCTTCTCGTCGGAAGGCGACACCGCAGAAAACGCGGAGCGGAAACGACCGGGAAAAGCCGGTTTGGAAGCTCCGGGGGACTTCGGTAGAGTCGAAGACATCACCCAGATGCGCGGGTGGCGGAATAGGCAGACGCGCTGGATTCAGGTTCCAGTGCCCGAAAGGGCGTGGGGGTTCAACTCCCCCCTCGCGCACCACGAGAGTGGGCCTCGGTAGTGACGGAAGTCACTACCGAGGCCCACTTTCAGTTTTGCCGCCCGCCAGTTTTACCGCTCGTCAGTTTTACCGCCCGTGCTATTTCTCCGAGATTTCCAGCAGCTCGGCCGCGTGGTCGGGGACGTAGTGCTGCTCGTCACGCGGCGGCCGGACGTAGCCGGACGGCTTCGGGCGGTCGGGGAACGCGATGGTGCGCGCCGGCTGCTCGGTATAGGGGACGGCCGAGAGCAGGTGGGCGATCATGTTCAGCCGCGCCCGCTTCTTGTCCTCGCTCTCGACCACGTGCCAGCGGGCCTCCGGGATGTCGGTGTGGACGAACATCTCGTCCTTGGCCCGGGAGTAGTCCTCCCAGCGGGTGATCGACTCCAGGTCCATCGGGGAGAGCTTCCAGCGCCGCATCGGGTCGTCCCTCCGCGCCCGGAACCGGCGTTCCTGCTCGCGGTCGCTGACGGAGAACCAGTACTTGAGCAGGATGATCCCGTCCTCGACCAGCATCCGCTCGAAGATCGGGCACTGGTGCAGGAACCGGTGGTACTCGTCCTGGGTGCAGAAGCCCATGACCCGCTCGACCCCGGCGCGGTTGTACCAGCTGCGGTCGAAGAGGACGATCTGGCCCGCTGCGGGCAGGTGCTCGACGTAGCGCTGGAAGTACCACTGGCCGCGCTCGCGCTCGGTCGGCGCGGGCAGGGCGACGATCCGGGCGATGCGCGGGTTGAGGTACTGGGTGACGCGCTTGATCGCGCCGCCCTTGCCCGCGGCGTCGCGGCCCTCGAAGATGACGACTACTCGGGCGCCGGCGACCCTGACCCACTCCTGGAGCGTCACCAGCTCGGCCTGGAGGCGGAACAGCTCGTTCTCGTACACCTTCTTGGGCAGCTTGACGCTGTCGTCGGGACGCTTCCCGGTCTTGCCCTTCTTCGTCATCGGACCACGATAGGGCGCGGAGATCGTTTCGGCGCGGTGAGCGCGGTGAGCGCGGTGGGTCAGCGCTCGGCGTTGTAGCGCTCCAGCAGCACCGCGAAGTGCTCGACGTCCTCGTCGGACCAGTCGGCGAGGCGGCCGAGGAAGGCCTGGCGGCGCTGTTCGGCGGCGGCGCGCAGCAGTTCCGCGCCGTGGTCGGAGGGGCGGATGATCTGGCCGCGCTGGTCCTCGGGGTCGGGGCTGCGCTCGACCAGGCCGAGCTTCTCCAGGGTGGCGATCTGGCGGCTCACCGTGGACTTGTCCAGCAGGAAGTGCGTGGCCAGGTCCGTGCCACGGCAGCCGCCGCACTCGCGCAGGTGGTCCAGGATGGCGTAGCTGACCAGGGTCAGCCCGGGGTGGATCTGCGAGGCCATGGCCCGGGCGCGGCGGGAGAAGGCCGTCAGTTCGCGCTGGATGCTGTCGATGCCCTCGGTACGGGAGCGCGACTGCTGCGACTGCAGGGGAGTAGCGGAGCTCATGGTTGCACTATACAACCAAGGCTCGCGCTGCGCACCTCGGGGTTCAGGGCCGCACCGGCAGCGGCAATTCGAACCAGACCACCTTGCCGACCGCCTTGCGGCTGGTCCCCCAGCGCGCCGACATCTGGCTGACCAGGCCCAGCCCGCGCCCCTCCTCGTCCAGCAGCTCGGAGGGCTCCAGCGACGGCAGGTTGTGGTCGTCGTCGCTGACCTCCACCAACAGTTTGCCCACCCGCATCAGTTGGAGCTCCACGCTGCCCTTGGCTACCCGCAGGGCGTTCGTCACCAGCTCGCTGACCAGCAGCTGGGTGACCTCCGACAGCTCCGTGAGCCCCCAGCGGGCCAGCTGGTCCTGGACCAGGCTGCGCGAGCGGCGCACCTCGCTGGTGTCCAGCCGCAGCGACCAGGAGATCACGTCCTGCGGCGGGATGCCGTCGAACCGGGCGATCAGCAGGGCCAGGTCGTCGCTGCGGTCCTCCGTGTGCAGCCGCTCCAACACGGTGTCGCAGACCTCGTCCGGGCTGCGGCGCGGGTCGACGATGTCGCCGCAGAGGGCGGCCAGGCCGTCCCCTATGTCGCCGCCGCGCATCTCCACCAGGCCGTCCGTGCAGAGCACCAGCATCGAGCCGTCGGTGACCTTGACCTCGCGCGAGGCGAACGGCACCCCGCCGACACCGATCGGCGCGCCGGACGGGATCTCCAGCAGCTCGCCGCGGCCGTCGGGATGGACCAGCACCGGCGGCACGTGGCCCGCGCTGGCCAGCGTGCAGGTGCGGGCGATCGGGTCGTAGACCGCGTAGAGGCAGGTGGCCAGATGGTCGTCGCCCAGACGCTGCGACAGGTTGTCGAGGTGGCGCAGGATCTGACCCGGCGGCAGGTCGAGCGCGGCCAGCGTCTGCAGCGCGGTGCGGAACCGGCCCATCGCGACGGCGGAGTGGAGACCGTGACCCATCACGTCGCCGACCACCAACGCGACCCGGCTGCCGGGCAGTTGCACCGCGTCGAACCAGTCGCCGCCGACCTCCGCGCGGCGGTCGCCGGGCAAGTAGCGGTGCGCCACCTGGACGCCGGGGATACGGGGCGGGCGGGTCGGCAGCATGCTGCGCTGGAGGGTGAGCGCGGTGCGCGCCTCCATCCGGTGCAGCCGCGCGTTGTCGATCGAGAGCGCGGCCCGGACGGCCAGTTCGCGCAGGTAGGAGGCGTCCGCCTCGTCGAAGGCGGGACGGGAGGCGTCCCGCAGCAGCACCAGCACGCCGAGCACCGTGCCGCGCGCGGCCAGCGGCAGCGTCAGCATGGACCGGCCCTCGAAGAGCGCGTCCAGCGCCGGCCCGCCCCGACCCGCCGCGCAGGACCGGGCGGTGGCCGGGTCGACCCGGGGCACCAGCACCGGCTGGCCGTGCTCCAGCGCGTAGCCGGACGGGGTGTCGTCGGCCAGGCTGACCAGGCTCCCCTCGACGACCAGGTGCTTCCACGGCAGCGTGGTGGGCCCGAACGCGCAGGCCACCCGGCGCAACGGGGCGTCGTCGTCCGCCCGGTCGCGCGGGGACTCGCTGTCGCTGATCAGCCGGTCGCTCAGCTCCACCGACGCGAAGTCGGCGATGCCGGGGACCACGACGTCGCAGAGCTCGTGGACCGTCCGGTCCAGGTCGAGGGTGGTGCCGATGCGGGAGCCGACGTCGGTGAGCAGGCGCAGTTGCGGGTTGACGGGCTGTTCGCGGCTGCCGCCGCCGCTGCCGTCGCCGTCGTCCGGACGGTTCGTGCCGGGGGCTTCACCGCCGGTCAGGCTGACGCTGGGTCGGGAGGGCGGCCCGGTGAACGGGCCCTCGTCCCCGGCGTATTGGGTGAGATCGGCGCGTTCTGCGAGCTCAGCGGATTCCGCGCGGGGGCGTGCCTGGGCGGGGACGGGCACGTGGTTGCGCAGCTCGCCGGCGTGCTCGGTCTGCTCGGTGAGGGCGTCCGCGAGCAGGCCGTCGTCCTCGACCAGGTCCGTCCGGTCGGTGAGGTCCGTCAGGTCGGTCAGCTCCGCAAGGTCCGCACGCTCGGGGCGACGCAGGGAGGGCACCGTCTTCTTCGCGCCCTTGGGCGTGGCTTCCTTGGCCTTCGTCCTCGCCGCGCCGCGCGCCTTCGGCGGGGCCGGCGGCTCCTGGTCGGGCACGGGGCTGAGCGGCAGCGTCAGACCGTCCAGGCGCAGCGCCGGGGCGCCCGCCTCGACCAGCTGTGCCAGCAGCGCCCGGCGGCGTTCATCCGCGGCGCGGGGCAGCAGCGGCAGCAGGCGCCGGACCGTGGCCTCGCACGCGGCGCGGCTCCCGCACGGCATATGAACCGGTTCGGCACGCAGCGTGCCGCCGCCCGGACCGCCGGGCATCGCCGCGGCGAACGGGAGCAGCTGCTCCCCGACCGCGATCCGCAGCCCAGGGCCGCGCAACTGCCGTGCGTCGGCGGCGAGGACGAGCATGCCGCGCCCGCTCGGCTCGACCGTGCGCCAGGCCCAGCAGTGGATCTCCACCAGCCGTCCGTCACGGTCCGTCACCGCCAACTCGCCCGCCCAGGGCGTGGCCACGCTGACCAGGTCGTCGAGACGGTCGAGCGCGTCGCCCGCGGACGTGCCCGACAAGGGGAGAAGACCGGTCGTGGTGCGGTCCAGCACGTCGTTGCGGCGGTGCCCGAAGAGCTCCTCCGCACCGAGGTTCCAGTGGGTGAGCCGACCGTCGGAGTCGACTGTCAGTGCGGCCAGCCGGGCCAGCACGACCACCCCGGGCACGCCCTCCTCGGCGCCTGTCGCCTGCTGCGACGCCGCTGCGAAGGTCTCCTCCGTCATCTCACCCTCTCTCCGAGGCTCGTCCGCGGCTCCGATGGCTCCATAGGTTCGAGTACCCCAGGCAAGCACGATTCCTGCGGGGCTAACCCGATATTGGAGAACATTTGCCGTGTCCCGTTGTGTGCGCGGGCGCGCACGCCCTAGTGTGCGCCCTTCGTGCCGGAGACGGGGACAGTAGGGTGACGCGACGGATGCCCGCGTCAAAGAACGACCAGTGAGGTTCCTGATGACTACCGACCGTGTCGGCCAGCCGACCTCCCAGGCCCCCGTGCCGTGGACCGACCCGGAGGAGGCCGAACTGGAGGCGCGCGTCGCGCACGCCGAGGCCGAGTGGGTCGACGCGGAGGTCGCCGTCGAGACCCTCCGGATCGAGCTCGACAACTTCGCCCTGGTGCACCACCAGCGGCTCGGCCCGATGTACGTCCGCCTCGACGAGCTGGACGCGCTGATCGCCGAGGCGCGGGCCGCTCGCAGCGGCGACGCGGACGACCTGCGCCGCGCGTACGAGGCGCGCAGCGTGCTGGACCCGATGCCGGATCTGGAGTCCTTCTTCAACGGCTCGGCGTCCGAGGGCGCGGAGGGCGAGGAGCAGCCGGGGGTGGCCATGCCGCAGGCCCCGGAACGCATCCGCCCGGACCGCGAGGCCCAGCGCCTCTTCCGTGATCTGGCGCGCCGCGCGCACCCTGACCTGGCCCAGGACCCGGACGAGGTCACCCGCCGCGGCGAGTTCATCGCCCGCGTCAACGAGGCCTACGCGGCCGGCGATGTCCTCACCCTCGAAGCGCTGGCCCGCGAGTGGGCCGAGGGCGACCCGTCCGGCGTCCCGGCCTCCGGAACGCCGGAGCGTGCGGCGTGGCTGCGCCAGCGGCTGGACTGGCTGGAGAGCCGGCTCCGTCGGCTCGAACAGATGCGGGCGGAACTGGCGGAAGGGCCGATGGGCCAGCTGCTGATGCTGCTGCCGGACGAGCCGGACGCGCTGCTGGAAGTTCTCGCGGAGCAACTTCTTGCCTCCGTCGCGCAACGACAGGCGGAGCTTGAGGCTCTGCTCTAGCCGAGGTGGACGGCAACTCTTCGGGCGCTGGGGAGGTTGCACTATCTGGGGGCGCGGGGAACTGCGCGAGTAACCACCCGGTGCGGATGGCCCTGCGCGTTCGGTGCTCTACCTGCGTGGGATGGGGGTCCCCCCGGCCGGAGGTTGGGGGATTGTCGCGCAGTTCTCCGCGCCCCTGGGGGTGCAACTGAACCTTGCGTCACAATGAAAAGGTCCGCTGCGTATCCCTTCAGGAGTCCCCATGTTCCAGCAGTCCGTCCCCACCGTCGACATCGCATCCGTCCCGGCGGACGCCGTGCTGCTGGATGTGCGGGAGCAGGACGAGTGGGACGCGGGGCACGCGGCAAGCGCCCTGCACATCCCGATGAGCGAGTTCGTCGCGCGGATCGGCGAGCTGCCGGAGGCCGAGCCGCTTTACGTCGTGTGCCGGGTCGGCGGGCGCTCCGCGCAGGTCGTGCAGTACCTGGTCGGGCAGGGGCGCCAGGCCGTCAACGTCGACGGCGGGATGCTGGCGTGGGACGCCGCCGGGCGTGCGCTCGTCAGCGAGCAGGGTGACGCGTTCGTTCTCTAGGCCATGTGCCTACGGTGACCCGGCAGGGTCGAGCCGCGCTGCGCGCAGGCCGAGTTGGAAGCGGCTGCTGACGTCGAGGCGGCGCATCAGCTCGGTGATCAGGCGGCGTTCGGTGCGGAGCGAGACTCCGAGGCGGCGGGCCGCCGCCTCGTCGGTGAGGCCCTGCGCGAGCAGGTCGAGCAGGGCCCGCTCCTCCGGCGTGACGAGGTCGTCGTCGCGCACCGGCACGTCCGCGCCGAAGGGGAGCGCCGCGCGCCAGACGGTCTGGAACAGCTCCCGTAGGCCGGCGACCGCGCCGGGCTCGCGGACCAGGGCCGCGCCGCGGCCCGGCTCGGCCGGGTCCGCCGGGACCACGGCGATCTCGCCGTCCAGCAGTTGCAGCTGCAGCGGCAGCACGGGCGCGGTGCGTACCTGGGCGCCGAGGGAGACCAGGTGCTCGGCGTGGGCGCGCTTCGTCGGGTCGTTGACGACGCTGTCCAGGTAGACGGTGCGGACCGTCACCCCGCGCCGCAGCAGGCCGTCGACCGTCGGGCCCAGCCGGACGCGCGGTGCCAGGGTCAGCACCTCCCGTCGCGCCTGGGCGGCCAGTTGCTCGACCCGGACCCGGACGGAGTCCGCGCCGAGCACGTACTCGGCCGGTCCAGCGGGGCCGCGTTCCGTGGCGGCGGCCGAGACGTCGGCGACCAACTCCTCGATGGCGTCCCGGGCCTGGGCCAGGTCGCGCTGGTCGCGGGCCGCCTGCGCCTGCCGCTCGGCGAGCAGCGCGTGCAGGGCGGGGCCGGGGCTGACCGGGCGCAGTTCCCCGCCCGACGCGCCCGACCAGGAGAGCAGGGACAGCTCCACCAGCCGCTCGACGATCGCGTCGATCTGTGGACGGGGAAGGCCGAGGGCGGCGGGGAGCCCGTCGACCGGGGTGCCCGGCCTGGTGACCAGGAGGCGGTAGAGCCTTTCCTGCTCGGGTTCGAGACCCAGCGCGGTCAGCATGACGTCCCCCTTCGTCCGGTCGGACGGTCAGTCTGCCAACTGACGGGAATCGGAGGAACCCGTGGTCCGCAGCGTGAACAGCGGCAGCAGGCGCTGGGCCAGCGGGCCGATGGAGACCGCGTAGGCGATGGTCCCGATGCCGACCGGGCCGCCCAGCAGCCAGCCGCCGCCGAGCGCGCCGAGCTCGATCAGGGTGCGGGTGCCGCGCAGCGAGAGTCCGCGTGCGGCGAGCCCGGTCATCAGGCCGTCCCGGGGGCCCGCGCCCAGGCCCGCGCCGATGTAGCAGGCGGTGGCCACTCCGTTGAGCAGGATCGACCCGGCCAGCAGCGCCACCCGGAGCGGCAGCGCGTGCGGAGTCGGGCAGAGGGCCAGCGTCGCGTCGGTGAACGGGCCGACGAGCAGGCCGTCGAGGATCGTGCCGATGCCGGGCCGCTGGCGCAGCGGCACCCAGAGGGCGAGCACCAGAAGGCTGGTGAGTACCGCCGCCGTGCCGACGGAGAGGCCGGTTAGCTGGTGCAGGCCCTGGTGCAGGACGGTCCACGGGTCCACCCCGAACCCCGCGCGGAGCAGCAGCGCGGTGCTCGCGCCGTAGAGGACGAGGCCGACGTTGAGCTGGACCAGGGGCCGGAGCCGTCGAAGCGGCCGCGAACGCGCGGCGGACGAGGAGGTCGGGGACGGGTTCGGGGCCGGGTTCGGGGACGCGGTCGGGGCGAGGGCGGTCTGGCTCATGGTCGCCAGTCTGGTCGGCGCGGGCGGCCTCGCGGGGCCTGGGGAGCTGGCACAAACCGTCCGGGACGGAACATGCCAGCGCGGTGGCCCTCTTGTCGTGCGGCGGCAGCCGGGGTATCAACGCCTAGGCACATCAGCTGACGGAGCGTCAGATATGGATGGAGGCTGCCGGGATGAACGCACTCGTGGACGCGGTGCTGGCACAGCGCGGTGGGGAGCGGTCCGCGCTGGTCGGGGAGGGGTTCCGGCACTCGCAGGACGCCGTGCTGCGGATGGCCTGCGCCCGCGCCGCGCTGCTCGGCGAGCGGCTGGCGGGTGCGGCCTACCCGCACGTCGGGCTGCTGCTGGAGAACACGCCCGAGTACGTCTGCTGGCTGGAGGCCGCCGCGCTGGCCGGGGCGACCGTGGTCGGTATCAACCCGACCCGGCGCGGCCCTGACCTGCTGCGCGACATCCGGCACACCGACTGCGCGCTGCTGGTCACCGAACAGCGGCTGCTGCCGCTGCTGGCCGGACTGGACCTGGCCGGCCGTACCGTCCTCGTGGTCGACGGCCCGGACTTCGCCGCGACGCTGCTCCCCTACGCCGACGCCGAGCCGCCGCGCCCCCTGCCCGCGCCCGACACCCGGCTGCTGCTGACCTTCACCTCCGGCTCGACCGGCGCGCCCAAGGCGGTGATGTGCAGCCAGGGGCGGCTCGCCCGCGCGGGCGACAAGCTGCGGGCGCAGTACGGGCTCACCGACGCCGACACCGGCTACGCCTGCATGCCGCTCTTTCACGGCAACGCGCTGATGGGCTTGTGGTCGCCACTGCTGCTGGCGGGCGGCACGATCGCGCTGCGCCGCCGCTTCTCCGCCTCCCACTTCCTGGACGACGTACGGGAGTTCGGCGCCTGCTACTTCACCTACGTGGGCCGCGCGGTCTCCTACGTGCTGGCCACCGACACGCGTGCCGACGACGGGGACAACCCGCTGCGGCTGGGCTTCGGCACCGAGGCGGGCGCGGTCGACGCGCGGCGGTTCGAGCAGCGCTTCGGCTGCCGCCTGGTGGAGGGGTACGGCTCCTCCGAGGGCGGCTGCAACCTGCGGCAGGACCCGGCCGCGCCGCCCGGAGCGGTCGGCAGGACGGGCTCCGGTCCGAACGACGACCTCGCCGTCGTCGACCCCGAGACCGGCGCGGAGTGCCCGCCGTCCCGCACCGACGCGGCCGGTCGGCTGCTCAACGGCGACGAGGCGATCGGCGAGCTGGTCAACCGCAACGCCCGTGCGGGCTTCGAAGGTTACTGGCGCAACGAGGAGGCGGGCTCGGCCCGGCTGCGCAACGGCTGGTACTGGACGGGCGACCTCTTCCACCGGGACGCCGACGGCTGGTTCCACTTCGCGGGCCGCAGCGCCGACTGGCTGCGGGTCGACAGCGAGAACCTGGCCGTCGCCGACATCGAGAACATCCTGGCCCGCTGGGACCCGGCCGTCGCCGTCGCCGTCTACGCCGTGCCGGACCCGGTGGCGGGGGACCAGGTGATGGCCGCCGTCGAGCTCCGCCCGGACGTCTTCCTCGGCACGGGGCAGGAGCAGCTGGCCGCGTCGTTCGCCCGGTTCCTCGCCGCGCAGCCCGACCTCGGGACCAAGATGCCGCCGCGCTTCGTCCGCTTCGTGTCCCGGATGCCGGTGACGGCGACCCACAAGACCGCCAAGACCGGCCTGCGCGCCGAGCGTTGGGACGCGGTCGGCGCGGACCTGGTGCTGTGGCGGCCCTACGAGCGCCAAACCGCCGACGCCGCCCCGGTCTACCGCCGGTTCGAGCCCTCCGACCGGGAGAAGGTGGCCGCGCTCTTCGCCGAGCACGGCCGCGCGGACGTGATCAGGCGAGACCTCGGCGCGCGCAACGCCGTCGAGCGAAAGCAGGTGCCCGAGCAGGGCTGATCGGCAATGATGAGGCCGGACGGGTGACTCCCGCCCCGACGGCCGGATCGTTGGAAAGGCTCACATGACCGACAGCACCGCTGAGACTGAGGCCCGGCAGCTCCGCGACGACCGCGTCGAGCTGCGTCCGATCACCATCCCCGCGGCGGCGGACCTGCGGTCCGGTGGCAAGGGCGGCTTCGCCTGGGTCCACGACGGCCCGTTCGGGGGAACCCTGGACGCCTGCGGTGCGCTGCTCAAGGCGGACGCCGCGGGGGTCTACCAGCAGGCCTGGGGCGCCTGGGCGGTGATCCGCCTGGCCGACGGCCTGGCGATCGGCGGCTGCGGCTTCCACGGCGCGCCGCTCGACGGCGTGGTGGAGATCGGCTACGACCTCGCGGCCTCCGCGCGCGGCCAGGGCTTCGCCAGCGCCGCCGCCCGCCTGGTCACCGCGTACGCGCTGTCCCACGACGACGTGGATCTGGTCGTCGCCCACACCGAGCCCGCCAACACGGCCTCCCAGGCGGTGCTGACCCGGATCGGCTTCACCCGCGACGGCGCGGACGGCGACCTGTACCGCTTCGTGCATCCGCGTCGCTGACGCGACGGGACAACAGACGCGGGCGGTAGGGGTTTTGTCCCCTACCGCCCACTTCTGATCGGACGGATCAGACGAAGCGCAGCAGCCGGGCTGGGGACTCGACCGCGTCGGCGACGAAGCGGAGGAAGCCGCCCGCCGTCGCGCCGTCGCAGACCCGGTGGTCGAAGGTGAACGACAGCTGCGTCACGCTGCGCACCACCAACTGGTCGTCACCGCCCACCCACGGCTTGCGCGCGATCCGGCCCACCCCGAGCATCGCCGCCTCGGGGTGGTTGATGATCGGCGTCGAGCCGTCGACGCCGAAGACGCCGTAGTTGTTGAGGGTGAACGTCCCGCCGGTCAGTTCGGCCGGGGTGAGCGTTCCGGCGCGGGCCGACTCGGTCAGCCGCGCCATCTCCTCCGCCAGGCCCGCCGTGGTGCGCAGATGCGCGTCGCGGACGACCGGGACGACGAGGCCGCGGTCGGTCGAGGCGGCGAAGCCGAGGTGGACCGCGCCGTGCCGGCGCACGCCGGTGGGCTTGCCGTCCGGTCCCAGCTCGACGCTGGCGTTCAGCGCCGGGTACTGGGCGAGCGCGGCCACGCAGATCCGGGCGAAGAGCGGCAGCACGCCGACACCGACGGCGGCCTTGGCCTCCAGCAGCGCGGTCGCGTCCGCGTCCACCCAGCAGGTGGCGTCCGGGATCTCGCTCCGGCTGCGGGCGAAGCGCTCGGCCGCGACCCGCGTGGCCGCGCGGAAGGGAATGAACTCGTCCCCAGCGGCCGTGGGTTGGGCCGGAGCGTGGGCCGCGGTCGCAGCCTGCACAGCCTGGGCGGCCTTGTTGACGTCCTCCCGCATGATCAGCCCGTCCCGGCCCGTGCCGACGACGGTGGTCAGGTCCACCCCGCTCTCGCGGGCGAACCGGCGCACGAGCGGGGAGATGACGGCGACCGCACCGGCGGCCGTCGCAACCGGCTTGGCTGCAACCGGCGGCGCCACCACGGGTGCTGCGGCAACGACCGGCTGTGCCGGGGCGGTTGCCGCTGTCGGGTGCGCAACCCGCCTGCGGCGCGGCCCGGTCGAGTGGCTGGTGCCGTAGCCGACCAGTACGTTGCCGGACCCGGAGTCCTCCGAACCGGTGGGTGTGCCCGTAGTCGGATCGCTCACCGCGACGGTGATCAGCGCTGCGCCGACCGGGACTTCGGTGCCCTCCGGCCCGGCCAGCGTGGTCACCACGCCGCCGTACGGGCAGGGCACCTCGACGACCGCCTTGGCCGTCTCCACCTCCGCGACCGGCTGGTCGACGGCGATGACGTCGCCGACCGCGACCAGCCAGCGGACGATCTCGCCCGAGGTGAGGCCCTCGCCGAGGTCGGGCAGGGCGAATTCGCGTACCGAGGCCATGGGCGTCACTGCTCCCACTGGAGTCGGGCCACGGCGTCGAGGATGCGGTCGACGCCGGGCAGGTGGTGCCGTTCCAGCATCGGCGGCGGGAAGGGGATGTCGAAGCCCGTCACCCGCAGCACCGGCGCGGCCAGGTGGTGGAAGCAGCGCTCCATGACCCGCGCCGCGATCTCGGCGCCCATGCCGCCGAAGCCGGAGGCCTCGTGCACGACCACCGCGCGCCCGGTCGCCCGGACCGCCGCGCAGACGGTTTCGTCGTCGAAGGGGACCAGCGAGCGCAGGTCGACCACGGACAGGTCCCAGCCCTCGGCCTTGGCCGCCTCGGCGGCCTCCAGACAGACGGGCACGGAGGGGCCGTAGGTCAGCAGCGTCGCCGAGGTGCCCTGGCGGCGGACGATCGCGCGGCCGATCGGCTCGACCGGCGCGGGGGTGAACTCGTCCTTGGACCAGTAGAGCCGCTTGGGCTCCAGGAAGACGACCGGGTCGTCCGAGGCGATCGACGCCCGCAGCAGCCCGTACGCGTCGCCGACCGTCGCCGGGGTGACCACGTGCAGGCCGGGGGTGTGCGTGTAGTACGCCTCGCTGGAGTCGCTGTGGTGCTCGACGCCGCCGATGCCGCCGCCGTACGGGATGCGGATGGTGATCGGCAGGGGCATCTTCCCCGCGGTGCGGTTGCGCATCTTGGCGACGTGCGAGACGAGTTGCTCGAACGCCGGGTAGGCGAACGCGTCGAACTGCATCTCCACGACCGGCCGCAGGCCGTACATGGCCATGCCGACGGCGGTGCCGAGAATGCCGGCCTCGGCCAGCGGGGTGTCCAGGCAGCGCTGCGCGCCGAACTCGGCGGCCAGGCCGTCGGTGATTCGGAAGACCCCGCCGAGCGTGCCGACGTCCTCACCGAGGACGTGCACGTCAGGGTCCTCGCGCAGCGAGTCGCGCAGCGCGGTGTTGAGCGCCTGGGCAAGCGTTGCTGTCGTCACTTGGACTCGGCCTCCGCAGCGAGTTCCGCCGCCAACAGGGCCGCCTGTTCGCGCAGTTGGGGGGTGGGTTCGGCGTAGACGTGGGCGAAGAGCGACATCGGGTCCAGCTCCGGGTCGGCGTGGAACTGGGTGCGCATCTCGGCGGCCAGGGCCTCGGCCGCCTCGGTCGCCTCGGCGACGCCCGCGTCGTCGATCAGGCCGTGGTCGCGCAGGTGCGCCTCCAGCATCGCCAGCGGGTCGCGGGCCTGCCAGGCGGAGACCTCGTCCGGGGTGCGGTAGCGCGTCGCGTCATCGGCGTTGGTGTGCGCCTCCAGGCGGTAGGTGACCGCCTCGACCAGCACCGGGCCGCGGCCGGAGCGGGCGTGCTCGACGGCCTCGGACAGGACGGTGTGCATCGCGGCGGCGTCGTTGCCGTCGACCAGACGGCCGCTGATGCCGTAACCGACGGCCTTGTGCGCCAGCGTCGGCGCGGCGGACTGCTTGGCCAGCGGGACCGAGATCGCGTAGCCGTTGTTCTGCACCAGGAAGACCACCGGCGCGTTGAGCACACCGGCGAAGTTCAGCGCCTCGTGGAAGTCACCCTCGCTGGTGCCGCCGTCGCCGACCAGCACGGTCGCCACCACGGTGTCGTCTGTCGCGCTCCGGCTCGCCTCCGCTCCGGCCGCGTGCCCCGCCCTCGTTCCTCGGTCGGAGCCCGCACCCTGCGCTTCAGCTCGCCTGCGCCGCTCGATGTCGCCGCGCAGCCGGGCCGCGTGCGCCAGGCCGACCGCGTGCGGGGCCTGGGTGGCCAGCGGGGTGGAGAGGGGGGCGACGTTGTGCTCGTACGGGTCGTAGCCGCTGTGGGCGTTGCCGCGCAGCAGGGTCAGCGCGTCGAGCGGGCGGACGCCGCGCGAGACGACCGCGAGGGTGTCGCGGTAGCTGGGGAAGAGCCAGTCGCTGTCGCGCAGCGTGGTCGCGGCAGCGATCTGGCAGGCCTCCTGGCCGGTGGAGGCGGGGTAGACGGCGAGACGACCCTGCTTGGTCAGGGTGGTGGCCTGCTGGTTGTAGCGGCGGCCGGCGACCAGGCGGCGGTAGAGGTCCCGGAGCAGCTCCGGGTCCAGCTTGGCCGCGGCGTCCGTGCCGAGGACGCGGAACGGCTCGGGGTCGGGCAGCAGCGGCGCCGGGTCGCGGCGCGGGCCGTGGGCGTCGGGCGGCCAGACGGAGCCGATCGGCGCGCCCGAGGGTTGGTCGAGAAGGGTCATCTCGGCACCTCCAGGGGGTGGGGTTGGGGGTGACGCTGGGTTGGCCCGTGAGGGTGGGGTGGAGCGGGCAGCAGAGGTCCACTCGGGAGTGCCGAGAGGGCCGTGGAGAGGGTGTCTCTCCCTACCGATTGTTCGGTCGAGAGATCTAACTGACTACTCTTGCGCCGCAGTGATGGACAAACGGTTCCATCGGCGCTTCATTGGAATCAGGTCGTCCACCACGGGAGGGCAGGGGGCCATGACCGCTGAACAGATGGCCACGGGGGCGGAGCAGCGTCCGCTGGACCGGATCGACAAGGCGATCCTGCGCCTGTTGCAGCAGGACGGGCGTGCCTCGATCCGCTCGGTCGCGGAGCGGGTGCACGTCTCCCGGGCCAACGCGTACGCGCGGATCGCGCGGCTGATGCAGGACGGCGTGATCCGCGGCTTCACCGCCAGGGTCGACCACGAACGCGCAGGTCAGGGCGCGTCCGCGTACGTCACGCTGAAGGTGGTGCAGAACTCCTGGCGGAGCGTGCGCAGCGCGCTGCTGGAGCTGCCGGGGGTGGAGCACATCGCGCTGGTGGGCGGGGAGTTCGACGTGCTGATGCTGGTGCACACGGTCGACAACCGGGCGCTGCGCGAGCTGGTGCTCAACCGGATCCAGTCGATCCCGGGCGTGCTGGCCACCCAGACGCTGCTGGTCTTCGAGGAGACGGAACGGATACCGGTCATGCCGGAGCTGGACAAGTAGCCCGAGCGCGGCGGCGCGCCTGGACGTTCGGCCTCCGAGGCTGTCAGGGCGCGCGCAGGCCGTGGAAGGCGAGCTCGGTGACGGCGTCCACCACGCGGGCGGCGGCACGGCCGTCCGCGTCCGGGCGGTACCACTCGACCAGCGAGTTGATCATGCCGAAGAGCAGGCGGGTGGCCAGCCTCGGCTCCACGTCCGCGCGCAGCTGGCCCTCGGCGACCGCCTCGGCCACCAACTCGGCGACCCGGTGGTCGAACTCGCGGCGGCGCTGCAGCGCCCACTGCTCGGCCGCGGTGTTGCCGCGCACCCGCAGCAGCAGCGTCACGTACGGGAGTTCGGCCAGCAGCACCTCGGTGGTGCGGTGCACCACGTGCTCAAGGCGCGAGAGCGCCGTGCCTCCCTGCGCCTCGGGCTCGTCGAGGATGCCGAAGAGGCCGTCCAGCGCGCGGCCCACGGCCAGCCGGAGCAGCTCCTCCTTGCCCTTGACGTGGTGGTAGATCGAGGACTTGGAGATCCCGGCCGCCCGCGACAGGTCCTCCATCGAGGTGCCGTCGTAGCCACGCTCGTTGAAGACGCCGACGGTGACGGCGAGCAACGTGTCGACCGTGTAGCTGTCTCGGCGCGCGGCGGCGCGGGCGGGGCGGGAGGTCTCGACCATGGGGTCGAGTATCACATCACCTGTCTGCTCCGTCGCTCCAGCATGGTCACATCACGCCAGCGGCCCTCGGGCGTGCGGCCGATCCGCTCCCGGGTGCCGACGACGCGGAAGCCCGCGGCGGTGTGGAGCGCCAGGCTGGCGGTGTTCTCCGGGAAGATCCCGGCCTGCAGCGTCCAGACGCCGGCCGCCTCGGTGGACGCGATCAGCGCCGCCAGCAGCGCCCGGCCGACGCCGCGTCCGCGCGCGTCCGCACGGACGTAGATGCCGACCTCCAGCACGCCCGCGTAGACGGGCCGGGAGGAGACGGCGCTGGTCGCGGCCCAGCCGAGGACGGTCGCTGCGGCCTTCGGGTCGTCGTCGACGGCGACCAGGCGGTGGGCGGGCAACCGACCGCGGTCGAAGGCCTCCCAAGTCGGCACCTCCGTCTCGAAGGTGGCGTTCCCGGTCTCGATGCCCTGCCGGTAGACGTCGAGCACCGCGTCCGCGTGCTCGGCCCGCATCGGGGAGATGGCGATCACGGGACCAGGGTAGGGCCGCCCGATGATTGTGGTGCTATAACTGTTGTAGACGTACAACTACTTGCCGGGGTGAGGGATGGACACAGTGGAACTCTCGTCGAGAAGGCGACTCCTGGTCCTGGCCATCTGTTGCATGAGCCTGTTCATCGTCGGGCTCGACAGCACGATCGTGAACGTCGCACTGCCGTCCATCGCGCGTGACCTGCACTCCGACGTGTCCGGCCTGCAGTGGGTCGTGGACGCCTACGTGGTCGTGCTGGCCAGTCTGTTGATGCTGGCCGGCTCCACGGGCGACCGGCTCGGTCGGCGACGGGTCTTCCAGACGGGGCTGACCCTGTTCACCCTCGGCTCGCTCGCGTGCAGCCTCGCGCCCAGCCTGAGCTGGCTGATCGCCGCGCGCATGCTGCAGGCGGTCGGCGGCTCGATGCTCAACCCGGTGGCGATGTCGATCATCACCAACACCTTCATCGACGCCAAGGAGCGCGCCCGCGCGATAGGCGTCTGGGGCGCGACGGTCGGCTTCAGCATGGCGCTCGGCCCGGTCGTCGGCGGCCTGCTGGTCGGCTCGGTGGGGTGGCAGTCGATCTTCTGGATCAACATCCCCGTCGGCCTGGCCGCGATGGTCCTGGCCGGGATCTTCATCCCAGAGTCCAAGGCGCCGCGGGCGCGTCGCGTCGACCCGTGGGGACAGCTGGCCGTCATCGTGCTGCTGGGCTCGCTGACCTACGGCATCATCGAGGCGCCGAAGGCGGGTTGGGGATCCGCGCAGTCGCTGGCCTGCTTCGGACTGGCGGCGGCCGCGCTGGTGGCACTGCTGGTCGTCGAGACGCACCGCGACGAGCCGCTGATCGAGCTGCGCTTCTTCCGCAGCGCCCCGTTCGCGGGCGCGACCGTCATCGCCGTCTGCGGGTTCGCGGCGCTCGGCGGCTTCCTCTTCCTCAACACCCTGTTCCTGCAGGACGTGCGCGGTTACAGCGCGCTGGTCGCGGGCCTCTGCACGCTGCCGATGGCCGCGGCCACGGTCGCCTTCGCGCCGCTCAGCGGTCGCATCGTCGGCTCGCGCGGACCCCGGCTGCCGCTGATCGTCGCGGGCGTCGCCATGGCCGCGAGCGCGCTGCTGCTGCTCGACCTGAGCGCGAGCACCCCGCTGTGGGTGCTGCTGCTGTCGTACCTGCTCTTCGGCGTCGGCTTCGGCATGCTGAACGCGCCGATCACCAACACGGCGGTCTCCGGCATGCCGCGCAGCCAGGCGGGCGTCGCGGCGGCGGTAGCCTCGACGAGCCGACAGGTCGGCTCGGCGCTGGGCGTCGCGGTGATCGGCTCGGCGGTGACCTCGGCCGTCGTCCTGCCGTTCAAGACCGGCTTCGCCGAGGCCAGTCACATCGGTTGGTGGATCATCCTGGGCTGCGCCCTCGCGGTGCTGGTCCTGGGCCTGGCCACGACGGGCGCGTGGGCACGCGGCACGGCGGAACAGGTCTTCGCCCCGGCGAGGACGGAGCGCGTAGGGGGAACGGTGAGTGCGAAGTGAGCGCGGAACGGGTCTACGCGGTGATGCGGCGGCTGGTCCTGGAGTCGGACGACCGACGCCAGCGGGTCGCCGACGCGCTGGGCATGAGCTTCAGCCGCGCCAAGGCGCTGCGTGCCCTGGCGGGCGGCCCGATGCGGATGAGCGCGCTCGCGGGCGTGCTGCTGACGGACAAGCCGTTCACCACGGTGGTCGTCGACGACCTGGAACGTCGTGGGCTGGTCGCCCGTACTGCTGATCCTGCGGACCGGCGCTGCCGGGTGGTGGAGCTGACCGAGAGCGGGCGGGTGGCCGCCCGGCAGGCGACGGAGATACTCGAAACGCCGCCACGGGAGCTTGCGGCGTTGCCGCCGGAAGAGCTTGATGCTCTGGATCGCATCCTGGGGAAGTTGCACTCCTAGGGGCGCGGGGAACTGCGCGAGAAACCACCGGCGTGCGGATGGCCCTGCTCGTTCGGCCTGCCAGCTGCGTGGGTGGCTTGTCGCGCAGTTCCCCATGGGTGGCTTGTCGCGCAGTTCCCCGCGCCCCGGGGTAGTGCAACCGCGCGCGGGAGCGAAGCAGCTGCTGGTCGGGCCCCTGCGAGAAAGTGACCGTTTCTCCCGACCGATCATTCGGTTACCGTAGGTGCTGGCACAGTCGCCAGGACCCACGAGGAGTGCGTTGCCATGTCCGCAACCACGGACCACCCGCTGATCGACCGTCATCAGGAGACCCTGCAGCGCGCGGTGAGCGCCCTCGCCGAGCGGGACTACTGGACGCCCTACCCGGAGTTCCCGAAGGCCTACGGCGAGGACGCCCTCGCCGTCGGTGGAGCCGCCTTCGCCGGGCTGAAGGGCACCACCCGACTCGCCGCCGAAGGCGACGAGCTCGTCGGCCCGGACGCCGACGCCGGAGGCGAGACCTCGCCGTTCGGGGAGGCGCTGAACATCGCCTACGGCTACCGCAGCCCGGACGCGCTGATCGCCGCGGCCACCGCCGCCCAGCCGGCGTGGGCGCAGGCGAGCCCGCTGCTGCGCGCAGCGGTCTGCGCGGAGATCCTGGCGCGGATCAACGCCCGCTCCGTCGAGTTCGGCTTCGCCGTCCAGCACACCACCGGGCAGGCCTTCGGCATGGCCTTCCAGGCCGGTGGGCCGCACGCGCAGGACCGTGGTCTCGAGGCCGTCGCCTGCGCCTACGCGGAGCAGACCCGGATCCCGGCCAAGGCCAACTGGACCAAGCCGCAGGGCAAGCGCGACCCGCTGACGATGGAGAAGGAGTTCCTCGTCCGCCCGCGCGGCGTCGCGCTCCTGATCGGCTGCAACACCTTCCCGACCTGGAACGGCTTCCCGGGCTTCTTCGCGTCCCTGGCGACCGGCAACCCCGTCGTCGTCAAGCCGCACCCGCGCGCCGTGCTGCCGCTGGCGCTGACCGTCGAGATCGCCCGCGAGGTCCTGGCGGAGGCCGGGTTCGACCCGGACCTGGTGCAGCTCGCGCCGGAGAAGCCCGGTGAGGGCCTCGCCAAGACGCTGGCGACCCGGCCCGAGGTCGCGATCATCGACTACACCGGCTCGACCGCCTTCGGCGACTGGCTGGAGGAGAACGCCCGCCAGGCGCTCGTCTACACCGAGAAGGCCGGCGTTAACACCGTCCTCATCGAGTCGACCGACGACTACGGCCACGCGCTGGCCAATCTGGCGTTCAGCCTCTCCCTCTACAGCGGCCAGATGTGCACCACGCCGCAGAACCTGCTGATCCCGCGCGGCGGCATCGCCACCGACCAGGGCAGCAAGTCCTTCGCCGAGGTCGTCGCCGATTTGGCCGACGCGCTCGGCAAGCTGCTGGGCGACGACGCGAAGGCCGCGCAGTTGCTCGGAGCCGTCGTCAACCCGGGTGTCCGGCAACGGATCGAGCGGGCCGAGAAGGGCGAGTACGGCGAGCTGGCGCTGGCGCCGCGTACCGTCACGAGCCCGGAGTTCCCGGACGCGGTGATCCGCACGCCCGCCCTGGTCACCCTGGACGCGGCCAAGGACGCCCTGCCGGGCGAGTGCTTCGGGCCGGTGGCCTTCGCCATCGCGGTCGACTCCGCCGACCACGGCGTGGAGCTGCTGCGCGAGACCGTCCGCACCCGGGGCGCGATGACCGCCGCGGCCTACACGACCTCGCCCGAGGTCGAGGCCAAGGTCGTCGAGGCGGCGGTGGACGCGGGCGTCTCGCTGTCGCTCAACCTGACCGGCGGCGTCTACGTGAACCAGACCGCGGCCTTCTCCGACCTGCACGGCACCGGCGCCAACCCGGCCGCCAACGCGGCCTACTGCGACGCGGCGTTCGTCGCCTCGCGGTTCCGCGTGATGGAGGTCCGCCGTCACAGCTGACGCGTGGTCCGCGGACAAGTGGTCCGCGGAGAATCAGCGCTCTGCACACTGACACGCTCTGCACACTGACATGGGCCGTCGGGGAGATTTTCCCCGGCGGCCCATGCTGCTTTCCATTGACAGGGGTGTAGGCAGTTTGTTGCGCCTTTTACAGGCTGTAGGTAGCCGGAGAGGCCGGGAATCACGCAGGGTAAGCGGTGATGCGGATCACGTCGCGAATGCGAACGGTTGATAACGATTCCGCCGCCAGATGGTCTTGAGGGCATGGAAAGCGCAGCTCCCGGGCCTTAATCTCGGTCCCCATCGCCACAAACGGAGCTGCTTCGTCCTCCGTTGCACGCCCGCACGACCGTTGCTGGAAAGGACCTCGGCCAGCCCCCGCGTCTTTGAGAAAGGCACTCCCCCCAACATGACGGGTTCCAGCTCTTTCACCGAGCTCTCGCGCTATGTGAACCGCACCAGGTTGGCTGCGACGACTCGCGCCGTGAGTCGTCGCTCGCTGCTGCGAGGCGCGACGGCCGGCGGGCTCGCCGTGGCGGGCGCGGGCGCGCTCTCCGCGTGCGGCGTTCAAGGCCATGTCGTTCCGCCCGGTTCCAAGGACAACGGCCAGGCCGGCAAGGACTACTCGGACGTGGAGAAGACCGTCGTCTTCGCCAACTGGCCGGCGTACATCGACATCAACCCGAAGAACTCCAACGACCGGCCGACGCTGGACGCGTTCACCAAGCAGACCGGGATCTCCGTCCAGTACCTGGAGATCATCAACGACAACAACGACTGGTACACCCACGTCGACCCGTCGTTGATCAAGGGGCAGGACACCGGCTACGACATCATGGTCGTCTCCGACTACATGGTGGCCAAGTACCGGACGTACGACTACATCCAGGAACTGAACCTGGCCAACATCCCCAACCACGGCAAGCTGCTGCCGAACGTCCTGCACGACCCGACCGACCCCGGTCGCATGCACTCGATCCCGTGGGCCTACGGCTACACGACCCTCGCGTACAACTCCAACCTGGTGAAGCAGCCGATCACCTCGATCGCCGAGGTCTTCACCCGCCCCGACCTCAAGGGCAAGGTCTCCCTCTTCTCGGAGATGGAGGACACCGTCGCGCTGGCGATGCTGGCCCAGGGGCTCGACCCGGAGCACTTCACCGACGCGCAGTTCAACCAGGCGCTGGACTACATCCGCCGCGCCAAGAACGCGGGCCAGGTGCGTGCGTTCGCGGGCAACGACTACCTGAGCGACTTCCAGCAGGGCAACACCGCCGTCACCATGGCCTACTCCGGTGACGTCGCGCAGCTGGGCAAGCCCAACCTGGTCACCGTCGACCTGCCCAAGGAGGGCATGCTCGCCTGGTCGGACAACTGCGTGATCCCCAACTTCGCCCGGCACAAGACCAACGCCGAGAAGCTGCTCAACTACTACCTCGAGCCCTCGGTCGCCGCCCAGTTGGACGACTACATCGACTACATCCCGGTGGTCGACGGCGCGGTCGCCGCCCTGCAGCAGCTCGACCCGACCGCGGCCGGGGTGCCGCTGATCGTGCCGACCCCGCAGATGGTGTCCAAGGCGCGCGGCTTCATGTCGCTCAGCGTCGCCCAGTTGAACGACTACACGTCCCGCTTCCAGCAGGTCACCGGCCAGTAACGCCCACGGAGAGAAGAGTTCCGATGAGTTCGAACGACGTACTCGGCCAGACCCAGGGCGGGGATCTCCGCCTGGCCGGCCTGACCAAGCGCTACGGCTCCTTCACCGCCGTGGACAACCTGAGCCTGACCATTCCGCAGGGCTCCTTCTTCGCGCTGCTGGGCGCCTCCGGCTGTGGCAAGACGACGACGCTGCGCATGATCTCGGGTCTCGAGGACCCGACGATGGGTCAGATCTTCCTGGGCGAGAAGGAGGTGACCGACCTCAAGCCGTACCGCCGCCCGGTCAACACGGTGTTCCAGAACTACGCGCTCTTCCCGCACCTGGACATCTTCGAGAACGTCGCGTTCGGCCTGCGCCGTCGCGGCGTCAAGGACGTCAAGACGTCCGTGACCGACATGCTGGACCTGGTCGAGCTGGGCCACCTGGCCAAGCGCAAGCCGACCCAGCTCTCCGGCGGTCAGCAGCAGCGCATCGCGCTGGCCCGCGCGCTGATCAACCAGCCGCAGGTGCTGCTGCTCGACGAGCCGCTGGGCGCGCTGGACCTCAAGCTCCGCCGCCAGATGCAGATCGAGCTCAAGCGGATCCAGACCGAGGTCGGCCTGACCTTCGTGCACGTCACCCACGACCAGGAGGAGGCCATGACCATGGCCGACACCATCGCGGTGATGAACCACGGCCGGATCGAGCAGCTCGGCTCCCCCGCCGAGCTCTACGAGAACCCGCAGACCACGTTCGTCGCCAACTTCCTGGGCCAGTCCAACCTGATCCCGGCCGTGGTCGAGGACGAGTCGGACGGCGTGCTCACCGTCTCCGCCCACGGCCAGTCGCTCAAGCTCGACACCAAGCGCTGCCGCAGCACCACCGGCAAGGTCATCCTGGGCGTCCGTCCGGAGAAGGTCCAGGTCGCCAAGACCGCGGACGAGGTCCCGGCCGGCTTCAACTCGCTCACCGGCGGCACCGTCGTCGACACCAGCTTCATCGGCGTCTCCACCCAGTACCTGATCAAGCTGGCCTCCGGCGAGGAGCTCTCGGTCTTCGAGCAGAACACCGGCAAGGAGATCCAGCGTCCGGGCGCCGAGGTCGTCGTCTACTGGGACCCGAGCCAGGGCTTCGGCCTCGACGGCACGCAGGACATCGAGGCCGGGGCGGCCGTGGACGAGGAGGCCGCCGCATGACCGTCCTCACCGAGGCGCCCGCTCCGGCGAAGGAGCGGGCGCCCGAACGGAAGCCCAGGCGGAATCTGACGCCGTGGGTGCTGCTGATCCCCGGTCTGCTGTGGCTGATCGTCTTCTTCCTGGTCCCGATCCTGACCTCGGTCTCGGCGTCGGTGCAGACCGGTGACTACGACGACGGCTTCAAGCTCACCTGGCACTGGGCCAACTACCACGACGCGCTGCTCAACTACGGGACGCAGTACTGGCACTCGTTCCTGTACTCGATCATCACCACGGTGGCCTGCCTGGCGCTGGCCTACCCGGTGGCGTACTTCATCGCCTTCAAGGGCGGCAAGTGGAAGACGCTGCTGATGGCCCTGGTCATCGTGCCGTCCTTCACCAGCTTCCTGATCCGCACCATCGCCTGGAAGACGATCCTCGCCGACAACGGCAGCGTGGTCCGGGTCCTGAACGACCTGCACGTGCTGAAGCTGACCACGGCGCTCGGCTGGACCGTCGGCAACCACGTGCTGGCCAGCCCGGTCGCGGTGGTCTGCGGCATGGTCTACAACTTCCTGCCGTTCACCATCCTCCCGCTCTACACCTCGCTGGAGAAGATCGACCCGCGCCTCCACGAGGCCGGCGCCGACCTGTACTGCAGCGGCTACCAGACCTGGCGTCGGGTCACCCTGCCGCTGTCGATGCCCGGCGTGATCGGCGGCACCCTGCTGACCTTCATTCCGGCGGTCGGTGACTACATCAACGCCCAGTTGCTGGGCAACCCGAACACCACGGTGGTCGGTCAGCGCATCGAGGACCTGTTCCTGCGCCAGACCAACGGCTACCCGGTCGGCTCCGCGATGTCGGTGGTGATGATGGTCGGCACGCTGATCATTGTCATGAGCTACATCTACAAGGCCGGGACGGAGGACCTGCTCTGATGGCTACTCAGACCCTGACCCCCACCGGCTCGACCGGCGCGGTCCGTGACGACGAGCTGAAGGTGCGGCGCAAGAGCCCGTGGGCGTGGGCCAAGCAGCACGTGCTGCTGGTGGTCACGCTGCTGGTCTTCGTCTTCATGCTGCTGCCGAACGCCGTCATCCTGTGGATGTCGTTCAACCAGCCGGTGGGGAAGTTCAACTACACCTGGAACAAGTTCTCCACTGCTGCATGGACCAACATGTGCAGCAACAGCACGATGTGCAACAGCCTCGGGCTGTCGCTCAAGATCGGCTTGCTGGCGACGGTCATCGCCACGGCCCTCGGCACGATGATCGCCTTCGCGATGGTCCGCTACCGCTTCAAGATGCGCTCCGGCATCAACGCGCTGCTCTTCCTGCCGATGGCCGCCCCCGAGGTGGTCATGGGTGCGACGCTGGCCGCGCTCTTCTTCAACACCATCGGCCCCGGCGGGATGGGCTTCTGGACGATCACCATCGCCCACGTGATGTTCTGCATCTCGTACGTGGTGGTGACGGTCAAGTCCCGGCTGGCGGGCATGGACCCGACGCTGGAGCGCGCCGCGCAGGACCTCTACGCGACGCCGACGCAGACCTTCATGAAGGTCACCCTGCCCCTGGTCGCCCCGGGCATCGGCGCCGCCGCGCTGCTGGCCTTCGCGATCTCGATCGACGACTACATCATCACGGTCTTCACCGCGGGCAACTCGGAGACCTTCCCGATGTACATCTTCGGTTCGGTGCAGCGCGCCTACCCGGCGCAGATCGACGTGATCGGCTCGCTGATGCTGCTCGGCACCATGGCGGTCATCGCGGTGTCGCAGATCCTCAACCGGATGCGGACCGCGAACCGCGCCAAGTGAGCTGCTGCCACTGAGCTGGGTTTCCCACCAGAAAGGCTGAGTCCCGTCCGGTTCCACCGGGCGGGACTCAGCCTTTCTGCGCTTCCTTGGTCTGCTGCGCGTAGTGGCGGGCGGCCTTGGCACGGTTGCCGCAGCGGGCCATGTCGCACCAGCGGCGACGGCCGTTCTGGGAGGTGTCGAAGAAGGTCAGGATGCAGTTCTCGTGCACGCACTCGCGGATCCGGCCCGGGTCGCGGGCGAGCAGCCGCAGGTAGTCGTCGGCGGCGAGCCAGGCGGGCAGCCAGGTCGGGTCGGTGACGTCCGGCTCGTCGTGCGGCAGACCGTCCGGACCGAGGACGCGACGGATCCGGCCGTGGGCGAGCACGGCGTTGAGCGCGTCGGCGGCGTCGGGGTTGTCCGGGTCGGTGCGCAGCGCGAGGAGGGCGTCCCGGGTCCGGAGCAGCGCGCCCAGGGTCGCCTCGGAGTCGGGCGCGCGGTCGGTCAGGCCGTTGGACGCGAGCCAGATGGCCAGGCCGTCGGGGTCGTGGAAGAGCTGGTCACCCCGCCAGCGGGTGTTGAGCAGGTCCAGCGAGATCGGCTCGCCGCGCAGCGGTCGGGGATCGACGAGTGCCTCCATGGCGTCGAGTCTAACCGTTCAGATCGTTCATAGCGGTTGCGGCTCCGGGTTCTAACTCCTATTGTCGTTGTGAACGGTTAGACATGCCACGCCCGCCCTCACGCCCTCACTCCCTCCCGGACAGGAGTCCGCCATGACGACCGCCGCCGCCCCGCTCACCTCGCTCCGCACCGGACACGTCGGCATCAACGTCACCGACCTCGACCGCTCGGTCGCGTTCTACCGCGACGTCCTGGGTCTGGAGCTGCTCAGCACCTCCGCCCCCGACGCCCCGCCGGAGCGGCGTGCCGCCTTCCTCGGCAAGGACGGAGCGCTGGTGCTCACGCTGTGGCAGCAGGCCGCCGGCCCGCACGAGCGCGACCGGGCCGGGCTGCACCACCTCTCCTTCGAGGTCGACACGGTCGACGAGGTCCGCGCGGCGGAGTGGTCGCTCAAGGAGCGCGGCGCGACCTTCCACTACGACGGCCTGGCCCTGCACGGCGAGGGACGCGACTCCGGCGGGATCTTCTTCGCCGACCCGGACGGCACCCGGCTGGAGATCTTCACCGCCAGCGGCGTCGCAGCTGAGGGCACGGCTCCCTTCACGGACGCTCCGACCTGCGGTTTCTTCTAGGCCGACGGGAGGGATGACGGCGATGGCTGCCATCGGCTACCACCCGGGCGAGCGCGCCGCGCAGGCGTTCGCCGGGGAGACGCACCGGGCCGAGCATCTGGGCCGCAGCATCCGCGACACGATCCCGCCGGTCGCGGCCGACTTCCTGGCGCAGCGTCAGTTGTTCGTGGTGGGCGCGGAAGACCGGTCCGGTCGGATGTGGACGACGGTGCTCGCGGGCGAGCCCGGCTTTCTGGCCGTGCCGGACGAGCACACGGTGACCGTGGCGGCCGTCCCGCATCCCGAGGACCCGCTGCGGGCGGTGCTGGACGGCTCGGAAGGCGGACCGACGCAGGTCGGCACGATCGCGCTGGAGCCCGCCACCCGCCGCCGGATGCGCCTCAACGGCCTGTTGGACGGGCGGACGTCGGACGGCTGGGTGCTCCGCGCGGAGCAGGTCTTCTCCAACTGCCCGAAGTACATCCAGAAGCGGCGCCCGGTCCCGGCCTCCCCGACCACCCGGCCGGGCCCGGCGCGTCGGTCCGCCGAGCTGACGACGGCGCAGCGGCTCCGCGTCGGCACGGCGGACACCTTCTTCGTCGCGACGGCAGGCCCGGACGGCCGCGCCGACGCCTCTCACCGCGGCGGCTTCCCCGGCTTCGTCGAGACGCTGTCGCCGACGACGCTGCGCTGGCGCGAATACCCGGGCAACGGCGCCTACATGACGCTGGGCAACGTCGAAGTGAACCCGTGTGCGGGTCTCGTCCTCCCGGACTGGGAATCCGGTGACCTGCTCCTGCTCACGGGTGAGGCGCACACGGACTGGCAGGAGCAGGCGGTGACCTTCACGCTGACGGAGGCGGTCGAGCTCCCGGGCGCACTGCCCATGCGCTGGAGCGAGCCGGAGTTCTCGCCCGCCAACCCGCCGCTCGGCTGAGAAGGCTCGGCTGATCAGGATGGGCTGAGCCGGTTCAGCGGCGTTCGGCGTCCTAGGCTGAGCCGGTGACGACGAACGACCTCGACGACCGCTGGTCCACGCTGCTGTCCTCCCCGGACGCGGTGCTGCTGGACGGCTTCCACGCGCTCAAGCACGCGCTCCGATTCGGCGCGACGGTGCCGCTCGTGGTGACCACGGACCCGGCCGAGCTCCGCCGCCTGGCGGCGGAGCTGGCCCCGGACCTCGGGTCGGTGGAGGATCGGGCCCCCGTCGAGGCCGTCTCGGCCGAGGCACTGCGGCGACTGGTCCCGCGGCCGCATCCCACGGGCGTGGCAGCGCTGGCCCTTCGTCCACAACCTGTGGACAGTGGTGACAGTCGGCGAACCGCTGCCCCGTACGTCGTCCTGGAGAACCCGCGCAACCTCGGCAACATCGGCGCCGTCGTCCGCCTGGCCGCTGGCTTCGGCGCGGCGGGCGTCCTCACCACCGGCGACGTCGACCCCTGGCACCCGACCGTCGTCCGCGGCGCGGCCGGCCTCCACTTCGCCACCTCGGTCGCCCGAACATCCTTGCAGACCTTGCCCGTTGGGCCGATCTTCGCCCTCGACCCGGACGGCGAGAACATCCACGACGTGGAATTCCCGGACGACGCCCTGCTCGTCTTCGGCTCGGAACGCCACGGCGTGACGGACGACGCGAAGGGGATGGCCACCCGAACCGTGGCCATCCCCATGCGCCCCCTGGTGTCCAGCTTCAACCTCGCCACGAGCGTGGGGATGGCGCTCTTCCACTGGCAGGGCGGGCGATTGTCTAACCGCTAGTCCGGCATACGGCCGTTTACATCCCCCGTCATCCCCAGCCTGTGGAGAAGTTCCGCGAGGTGCTCCGCGTTCCCGCGAACCTGAGCCGAACCCATCGTCAGCACGAGCCCGACCGTTGCAACGGGCGCAGCCGGCTGGTCGGCCGTCCGTCGCAGCTGCCGGACGATGTCCACGAAGTGGAGCCTCCGGCACGGCCGGTGGGCGATGCTGCCTCGGATGCCGACGCGCTCGATCTCGCGGCAGCTGAAGTGCAGGCCGAACGGCGGCCCGGTCTCCGGGTACGGGGTCGGGAGCACCGGTTCCATGGGTCCGTGCAGGCAGTGCACGGAGCCGTCGGTGCGGATCTCGAAGCCCTGGTCGTCGACGAGCACGGTGGAGACGGTCGGCTCGCCGAGCTCCATCGCCTCTGCGAAGGTCTCCGCCATGCGCTCGCGCTGCGCGCCGAGGTCCGCGTCGCCGCGCCTGATGGCGGGGAGGAGTTCGCGGGTGACCCAGTCCTGGAAGGGCCGGGCCGCCGGCATGTCGGAGCGCATGATCAGCCGGTAGAGACCGCTCTCGCTGATGACGTTGAGCTCCGGGTTGCCGCGCTGGTGGGTATTACCACCAGCGGAAACGTGATTACCCTGACGTGAGGTCAGGGTAATCGTCCGGGTGTTGACCCGGCGGACCTCCGACTTGTGGAGAACTCGGATCGCCTTGCTCGGGCTGCCGTGCCCGAGGATCTTGCAGACGTCCGCGACGGCGAACCACGGCTCGCCGTCGATCATCACGACGCGGATCGGTTGCCCCGTCACGGGGAACGCCGCGTTCATCATTCGCATGTCCATGATTTATTGCCTCTCGCCTGACGCCACTCTGCGCGACTTCCCCACAGAGCGGCTCGCTGTGAAGGATGATGGGAAGGCAGGGGCGGCCACCCGAACTGTGGCCGCCCCTCGTGCGTCCTGCGCTACGACGGAACCCGGACCCCGTTGAGGACTTCGAGGACCTCCCGTGGTTCGCCGGAGATGCCGAAGACCAGCAGCGATCGTCGTGGCGCCGCGCTTTCGGGACGTGGACCGGGAGGGTTGAGGAACTGGCGGGCCAGGTCGATGAGGCGGACCGTCGGGCAGGGCCGGATGAGTCGGCCGCCCAGGAGGCCGACGCGCTCCACCTCGCTGCAGCGGAAGCCGGGACCGTAGGGCGGGCCGTCGTCCTCGTCGGGGGTGGGGAGGACGGGATCCATCGGGCCGTGCTGGCAGTGCAGCGAGCCGTCCGCGTAGAGCTCGAACGCGTGGCCCTGCAGCTCGATGCGGCCGACAGGCGGTTCGCCGAGGTCGAGGTCGAGGTCGTTCTGGCCGCGGCGGACGGCGGGGAGGAGTTCGCCGGTGACCCAGTCCTGGAAGGGCCGGGCGGTGGGGTTGTCGCAGCGCATGATCAGCCGGTAGAGACCGCTCTCGCTGACGACGTCGAGGTCGGGGATCGCCCGGAGGTTCACCACCCGGTGGTCCCCGGGGCGGAGCAGGCGGTTGGCCCGGGACGGGCTGGTGGTGCCGAGGATCCGGCAGACGTCGGCGGTGGCGAACCACGGTTCGCCGTCGATCGTGACGACGCGGACCAGTTGCCCGGTGTGCGGGAACTCCGCGTTCATCGTTCGCGTGTGCATGGCGCGCCCTCTCGGTGGGTGACAGTGCGCCCTGCACAACCCCGTTTATCGGATCAGTGACACGGTCTCCTGCTCGCTTTCGGTTGCACGCCGGGGGCGCTTGATCGATTGGCGCAAGACTGGCGAGTGAGTCGCCCGCGCCACCCCTTTCGCCACCCCCTCCCCGAGGCGGGTGAGGAACCCCGTGGGCAGGAAGACGGCGTCCGCGGCGATCATCGCCAGCGAGAAGAACGGCAGGCCCAACGTCACCGCGATCGCGGCGTGTTCGATCATCATCAGGACCAGCAGCACGTTCTTGATCCGGCGGTTGAAGACCAGGAACGGGAAGGACACCTGCACCATGACCGTGCCGTAGGTGATCAGGCAGACCAGGATGCTGTTGCCGCCCAGCAGCGCGGAGAGCCCCGGCCAGGGGTCGAAGTAGGCCAGGTGCAGCGGGAAGTAGAGCGCCGTGCCGCCCTCCCAGAGGGAGCCCTGGATCTTGTACCAGCCCGCCGTGGCGTAGATGAAGCAGACCTCGACCGCGATCACCAGCATCGCCGAGTTGTGCACCATCGTCGTCAGCGCGTCCAGCAGGTCCGCGCCCTCGCCGTCCGGCTGACGGCGCCTCAGCCACTCACGCGCGCCGACGAAGAGCCAGAACAGCCAGAAGACCGTGCCCCAGTCGTAGGCGCCCATGTCGAGCATCCCCAGCGTGGCGAAGCCGGAGAGCTGGCAGTACGCCAGCGCCGCGCCCAGCAGCAGCCACAGCGCCACCCCCGTGACGTCGCGCTCCACGAGGCGGCCGAGGCGCGCGGCCCGCGCGTCGAGGGACCAGACGGTGCCGCAGCGGGTGAAGGCCAGGTAGATCGCCATCAGGTGGACGACGTTGTCGCCGCCGTCGCCGACCAGGACGCTGCGGTTCTGGATCGACAGCACCAGCACCATGAAGAGGACCGACATGGTCCGCGTCCGCCAGCCCACCAGCAGCAGCGCGCTGACCACGATCGCCGCCGCGTAGACGGCCTCGAACCACCAGCGGTTGTCCGACCAGGCCAGGATGGTGAAGGCGTGGTTGGACGCCAGCATCTGCCGGGCCAGGCCCGTGCTCCACGGCGCGAGATCGCCGTAGAGGACCCGGCGGTTCGGCCACTCGCGGAGCAGGAAGCCGCCGAAGCAGAGGGAGATGCCGATCCGGACGATCGCTGCCTGGTACGGGGCGATGGTGCGGCGGGTGAACGCCACCCAGCCCCGCAGCAGGGCGGCCGAGACGACGGCCTCCCAACCCGGGCGGGCCGACTGCGTGTTGTCGCTCATCGGCCGACCCCCAGGCCCTGGTAGTCCTCGTCGTCGGCCGGCCACCAGCCCAGCGTGCGGTAGCTGGGCGTGGTGGTCGCGGGCGCGCCCGTCCAGGCGGGGCCGGTGACGGAGGTGGTCGCGGAGCGGATCTGGATCTGGATGACCGGCAGGCCGCCCCAGTCGCGGCCGATCCGCTGGAGCGCGATCCGCTTGAGGTACTCGACCGAGAGCGGCCCGCCGAAGCCGGTGGAGTCGTCCGTCTGGTTGTGCCAGGCCGTGTAGTAGTCCCAGGCGCGGCGGAGCAGGTTCTGGTTGATGTGGCTGGGGGCGACGTTGCCGCGGATCGCGGCGATGTCGGCGGCGGTCAGGTCGATCCAGGGGGAGATGGTGCGACTGCCGTCGGCGGCGAGGGTCTGTACGCGGGCCTCGACGGCGATGTCGTCCTGCAGCGGGTTCGGCGCGAAGAGCTGCCAGTTCTGCTCGAACTCGGGCATCACGTGCGCGGTGACGGCGGCCGACTCCCGCTGCGAGATGGGGTTGCTGGGCGCTATGGCGAGGAAGATCGTGCCGAGGTGGTAGGCCACGGCGAGGACCAGCACCACGGCCGCGGCCCCGAGGACCGCGAGCGACGGCGTCGACCAGCGGCGTTCCGGCGGCTCCGGCGCGGCGGTCTCGTGCTCCGCCTCGTCGGCGTCGTCGCCGGGTGGGCGCGGACCGGGCACGTCCGGCGGGGGTGGACCGGGCAGGCCCGGCTGGGGTGGAGCGGCGGGTATGGACTCGGCCGCCCGCGGGGCCTCGCTGCTCGGCTCGTCTGCCACTGGTACCTGCCCTGCCACTCCGGTGAAGTCCTGAGCACGGTACTGACCCGCGGCGGTTCCGCGCGACCCTTCCCCCGACTTAGAACTTGTTCTAATCTGACGAATCGTCAGAGCGAGGCAGGCTGGGAAGGGACGAGCCGTGGATTTCACCTTCACCGAGGAGCAGCAGGCCGCGGCCGAGGCGGCCAAGGCGGTCTTCGCCGACGTGCCGCCGGACGGCGGCGTTCCCAGTCCCGCCCTCGGCATCGAGCCGGTCGCGACCGACATCGACCGGGAGCTGTGGCAGCGCCTGGCCAAGTCCGACCTGATCGGCATCGCGCTGGCCGAGGAGCACGGCGGCGGTGGGCAGGACGAGATCGCCTGGTGCCTGGTGCTGCGCGAGGCGGCCCGCGTGCTGGCCCGGGTGCCGCTGCTGGAGACGGGCGCGGCGGCGCTGGCGATCCAGGCCTTCGGCGCACCCGAGCTGCGGCAACGGCTGCTGCCGGAGATCGCGGCCGGCCGCCTGCTGGTCGGCGTCGCGCCGCACGGCCGCACCGGGCACGAACCCGCCGACGAGGCGGTCACGGCCGAACCGGCTCCGGGCGGCGGCTGGTCGCTGCGCGGCTCACAGACCGGCGTGTCCTGGGCGTCGGCGATGGATCTCGTCCTGGTCCCGGCCCGAGGTCCGGAGGGGACTCTGCTGCTCCTGGTCGACCCGCGTGGAGCGGGCGTCACCCTCAACCGGCAGGTGTCGACCCACGGCGAGTTGGCAGGCGAGCTGGTCTTCGACGGCGCGGTCGTCGAGGCCGGCTGGCAGGTGGGTCCGGTGGCGGCCGACGGGTCCAACTGGCGTGCGGTGCGCGGGTTGCTGATCGTCGGCTGCGCCGCGCTCTGCCTGGGCCTGGGCGAGGCGGTGGTGCGGATGACGTCCGAGTACGCGTCCAAGCGTGAGCAGTTCGGCCATCCGATCGCGACGTTCCAGGCCGTGGCCATGCAGTCGGCGGACCGGTACATCGACCTGCGGTCGATGGAGGTGACCCTCTGGCAGGCGGCCTGGCGGATCGCTGCGGGTGGTGAACTCACCGACCGGCTGCCACTGGACGCGGACCTGGCCACGGCCAAGATCTGGTCGGCGGAAGGTGTCCGCGCGATCGCCTCGACCGCGCAGCACCTGCACGGCGGCATCGGCGCGGACCTCGACTACCCCCTGCACCGCTACCACGCCTGGGCCAAGCACCTGGAACTCTTCCTCGGCCCGGCGGCGGCGTTCGAGCAGGAGCTGGGCGACCTGCTGGCCGTGCACCAGCTGTAGAGCGCCCGCGGCAGCCACCTCAGCGGATGAGGCAGAGTGAGGGGGTGGCCTCTCCTGCTCTTCCTCTCTTCGACGCGGTCGTTCTCGCCGGCGGCGCGGCCCGGCGACTCGGCGGTGAGGACAAGCCCGGACTGGTGGTCGGCGGCGCCTCGCTGCTGGACCGGGTGCTCGCCGCCTGCGCCGCCGCGCAGCGGACCGTCGTGGTCGGGCCCGAGCGCCCGACGGCGCGTCCGGTGCGCTGGACGCGGGAGACACCGCCGGGAGGTGGCCCGGTCGCCGGGTTGGCGGCCGGGATGGAGTCGGTGACGGCGGAGGTTGTCGTGCTGCTCGCGGCCGATCTGCCGTTCCTGGACGCACCCACGGTCCACGCACTCGTCGCCGCGCTGGACCCGCACGTTGATGCCGACCGTGACGTCGGTGCCGGTGCCGGTGCCGGTGCCGACGGCGTGCTGCTCGACGGGGTCGTGCTCGTCGACGCCGACGGCCGGGATCAGCCGTTGGCCGCCGCCTACCGCACCGCCGTGCTGCGGGCCAAGCTTGCCCAACTCCCTTCGCCGGAGGGCGCTCCGCTCCGTGCGCTGACCCGCGACCTGCACCTGCTCCGGCTGCCCGACACCCGCCACGCCGCCGTCGACTGCGACACCTGGGACGACGTACACGAAGCGCGACTCCGCGCAGACCGCATGGACGGCGCTCCGCACACCCCTCCGTCACCCCGGTGAGCGCGCGGACACGCACTCGATACCGCCCGTTGCAGGAAGTCGGCCTGATCATCGGCGACGATGGTGTCGTGCTGCATGACTGGATCGCCGCTGTGAAGACCGAACTGGGCATCGACCTCGACGTCGATGTGACCGGACTGCTCGACATGACCAGGGACGTGGCCCATGGTGTGGCCCGCCCGGCCGCGCCGCTGACCGCGTTTCTGGTCGGCTATGCCGCGGCCTCCGCCGGAGGCGGCCCGGAGGCCGTGGCGGAGGCCAACCGCAAGGCCGTCGCGCTGGCCGTGCGCTGGGCCGCGGAGCAGAGTGGGGAGCATGGCAACGGACAGGACACGGGCGACGGCAAGGCGCGGAGCGATGAGCAGCGCGGCTGACGCCGAGGCCGATCTGCTGGCCGCGTACCCGTACCTGCTGCCACGCTCGCCCGAGCCGGAACAACAGCCGGAGCCGGAGCGCCCGTTCGACTACGAGGTCGCCGATCGCACGAGCGAGGAGCCCGCGCAGTCGGGTCGCGAGCCGAGGCGCGATGCGTCGCGGGCGACCGACTTCGACCAGGCCCTGGACGACGTGCTGAGCATCACCCACCCCTCCCGACCAAGATCGCAAAATGTCACACGCGTGACAGTTGACGATCATGGAACGCCCAGCTCGGACCGCGTGCACGGTATGCGCGGGTCAGACGAAATGTACGCTTCCGTCCCGTCCCCCGTCGGAGCCGCCGCCGAGCTGAGCTGGCCGAAGGCGCGAGTCGTTGCCGTCAGGGCCGGACGTCGTCCGCTCGGTGTGGAGCGCTGCCCGCTGACGGATGCCCTCGGCGCCGCGCTGGCCGAGCCGTTGGCGGCGACCACCCACGTGCCCGCGTTCGACACCTCCGCCATGGACGGCTGGGCCGTCGCCGGACCGCCGCCGTGGCGGCTGCGCGAGCCGGCCGACGGCGAGGGGCTGGCCGGGCAGCCGGTCGCCGAGGCGTTGGACGACGGCGAGGCGTGTCGGATCGCGACCGGAGCGCCCGTCCCGGCCGGGGCCACGGCCGTGTTGCGCCGCGAGGACGGCGCGGCGGAGCCCGCTGCCCCGCAGGCGGGAACAGGGGCGGGAACAAAGCCGGGAACGAAGGCGGGTGCGAAGCCGGTCACGACGACCACGCTTCGCCTGCGCCCCGGTGTGACCGCGCCGCCGCTCGGGCGGGACATCCGGCCGCGCGGGCAGGAGTGCCGCGCCGGTGAGGCGCTGCTGGCCGCAGGCACGCTCGTCACGCCCGCGGTCCTCGGCCTGGCCGCCGCGATCGGTCACGACGAACTGACGGTCCATCGGCGTCCCACCGTCGAGCTTCTGGTGCTCGGCGACGAGCTGCTGACGGAGGGTCCGTCCCGCGACGGGCGGATCCGTGACGCGCTCGGCCCGATGCTGCCGGGCTGGTTGGCCTCCTACGGAGCGCGGTTGACCGGTCTGCGCCGGGTTGGCGACGACCGTGACGCGCTGGTCGCTGCGCTGCGCTCCAGCCGCGCCGACGTCGTGGTCACCACGGGAGCGACGGCCGCCGGGCCGCGCGACTTCCTCCATCCCGCGCTCGTCGAGATCGGCGCGACGCTGCTGGTCGACGGTGTCCTGGTGCGCCCTGGCCACCCGATGCTGTTGGCCGAACTACCGACCGCTGAACTCCCTGAAACAGCCGGAGAGAAGAGGCGGTACCTGGTCGGCCTGCCCGGCAACCCGTTCGCCGCCGCCGTCGCTGCCGCGACGCTGGCCGAGCCGCTGCTGCGCGGGCTCGGCGGATGCCCGCAGGCGGAGCCCTACCGCGTCCGGGCCGCGGCCGCGCTGGCGGGACACCCCGGGCACACCCGACTGGTCCCGGTCACGCTGCCGGAACGCGGCGCCGTGCCGCTGCGGCACGACGGGCCCGCGATGCTGCGCGGGTTGGCGCTGGCCGAGGGCCTGGCCGTGGTCCCGCCGGGCGGGGTTGCGGAGGGGGAGCCGGTCGAGGTGCTGGACGTCCCGTGCGGCTGAGGCCCGCCTCCCGTACGACGCGACCCGACGGACCGACCCGATCCGTCGGACGAACGCGATCCGTCGGGCAGTTCCTCCGGGCCCCTCGCCGGGTCGGCGGCCCGGAGGAGTTGGCGGAGCTGCAGCAGATCATGCTGCCCGCCCGGTTGGTCGCCGAGCCGCCGCTGCGCGCGGTCCGGCGTCGGCTGGCGCTGGCCCTGTCGGTGCTGCTGGTGACCACCTTCATCGTCTGGCTCGGCCGGGCGGGCTACCACGACAGCGCCCACGCCCACCTCGACCTGCTCGGCTCCTTCTACTACGCCACGGTCAGCCTCTCCACGACCGGCTACGGCGACATCACGCCGGTCAGCGACGCCGCGCGGCTGACCAACATCCTGCTGATCACGCCGCTGCGCGTGCTGTTCCTGATCATCCTGGTCGGCACCACGCTGGAGGTGCTGACCACCCGGACCCGCCAGATCTGGCGCATCAACCGCTGGAGGCAGGACTTGGACCGGCACACCGTCGTGGTCGGCTACGGCACCAAGGGCCGCCACGCCGTGGAGACGCTGCTGCTCAAGGGCACGCCCAAGACCGACATCGTGGTCGTCGACCCGCAGCGGCGCGTGATCGAGGCGGCCAACGCGGACGGCCTGGCCGGCGTCGTCGGCGACGCGACGCGGACCGACGTGCTGCTCCGCGCGCAGGTCGACCGGGCGGCGCAGGTGATCGTCGCGCCGCAGCGGGACGACACCGCGGTGCTGGTCACCCTGACGGTCCGCCAGCTCAACAAGGGCGCGGTGGTCGCCGCCGCGGTCCGCGAGGACGAGAACGCGCCGTTGCTGCGGGAGAGCGGAGCGACGGTGGTCGTCTCCGGCTCCAGTTCGGTCGGCCGCCTCCTCGGCGTCTCCACGCTGAGCCCGAACTCCGGCGCGGTGCTGGACGACCTGCTGAGCGTCGGGCACGGGCTGGACGTCATCGACCGCCCGGTGACCCGTGACGAGGTGGGCCGGGCCCCGCGCGACTGCGGCGACCTGGTCATCGCCGTGGTGCGCGGCAGACGTCGGCTCAGCTACTCCGATCCGGAGGCGGCGGCGCTGCAGCCGGAGGACCGCGTCATCGCCGTCCATCGCAGGTAGGGCACAGTGCCGCAGGTAGGGCACACCAGATCGCGAGCTGGTGGCGGGGCCGCCGCGTGGCTACGGCGGTCCCGGGCCCAGCAGCCAGATCGCCCCGTAGACCGCCGAGACGGCGGTCAGCACGCCCAGCGTCGCCGCCGCGCGTGAGGTCCGGATCCGGGCCAGCCAGGCGGCGAGCGGGAGCAGCAGCGGGAAGCCCGGCAGCAGCAGCCGGGGCTTGGAGTTGAAGTAGGCCTGCGCGCCCAGCGCCAGCACGACGATCACCGCCGCGTAGACCACGGTGGCCACCGGTTGCCGCTGCCGGACGCAGGCGATGAGCGCCCAGAGCACCAGGCCGACGAAGACCAGCAGCCCGACGCCCGCGGCCGGGCTGGTCGTCAGCTGGTGCCCGACGAACCGCCCGTAGGCGGCGCCGAAGTCGAAGCCGTTGCCCCAGCCGTTCTGGATCCGGAAGTAGGCCGGGATGCCGCCGACCCACCCCGCGTAGGCGAGTAGGCCCGCGGGCGCGAGCAGCATCCCCGCCACCGCCCGCAGCAGCGGGGCCTCGCGTCGCCACAGATCGAGCAGGGCTCCGGCCCAGACCGCCGCGATGATCGCCGCCGCGCTCGGCCGGGTCAGTCCGGCCAGCGCGGAGAGCAGTCCGGCGGTGATCCAGTTGCCGCGCAGCACGCACCAGAGCGACCAGGCGGCCAGCGCGGTGAACAGCGCCTCGGTGTAGGCCATCGACTCCAGCACACCGATCGGTAGCGCCGCCCAGAGCACCACCAGCACGAGCGCGACCCGCCGCCCGGTCACCGGGCTTGCCGGCAACCCCCCGCCGAGCCCGGCGATCCGCTCGCCGACGGCGAAGATCCCGAGCGCGGCGACCAACGAGGCGACCGCGCTGACGGCCAGTCCGGCGTCCGCGTAGGAGAGGCCGACGGCCTCGTGCAGCCCGCGCTCCAGCCAGGGCAGCAGCGGGAAGAAGGCCAGGTGGGAGCGGACGCCCGCGCCCCGCGTGTGCGCGGTCGCCTGGTATCCGGCCCAGTGGTAGCCGTGCGCGGCGATGTCGGTGTACCAGAGCGCGTCCCAGCGGGCCGAGAGCACCTGGTGCGGGCTGCGACCCTCCGCGCCCGCCCAGACGGCGAGCACGACCAGGCCCAGGACGCGGATGCCCGCGAACAGCGCGAGCGCCGGTGCGGCCCGGCGGAGCAGGCCGCGCGCGGCGGCGCGCTTCGGGCCGGTCACGGGTTCCGTGCCGGTGAGAGGTTCTGTGCGCATGGTGCCGGTGGTGCGAGTCAAGCGGTCCTGCTGTCGGTCGAACTCGGGCACCGACAGGTCAGACGGCGTGTCCACGTGCCAGCTCCTCGGCGGCCTGACGGCCCACCGTCGCGCCGGGGGGACGCGCCCCGCTCCGTGCCAGCGCCTCGATCACGCGGGGCAGTGTCTGTGTCCCGAAGGCGAGCCCGAGGCCTGCGTCGGTTGCCCCGGCACTCCCCGTTCCGACGTCCCCGGTTCCGACCGCCCCCGTGCCCGCGTTCTCCGCCGCGAGCTGGCCGACGATCAGCCGGACCACCGCCGCGAGATACGGGTCGTCGACCAGGTAGACCTGCCGTCTCCCCTCGCGGCGCGAGCGGACCAGCCCGGCCAGGCGCAGCTTCGCCAGATGCTGACTGACCGCAGGCAGCGTCCCGCCGACCTGCTCGGCCAGGCTGCTGACGTCGCATTCGCCCGCCGCGAGGATCCACACGATCTGCAGCCGGGTCGGCGACGCGAGCAACCCGAAGGCCGCCGCGGCCTGCTCCAGCACGCCCTGGTCGGGCCCCTCGTACCGGTCTGCCGCCGCGCTGCCTGCCACAGCCCCCGTGGCAGCGCTGTCATTCATCCGCCTGCTCCCTCGCCCTCCCGCTGTGTCCGGATCATCGCGCGCTCCGGCTCCGGTCGCTCCAACAGACTAGGCCCTCTCACCGCACGGGCCCGGTAGCCGCCCGCCTTCTGGGCATGATCATGGCGCGGAGTTCGGCACGTTCGCGGCCGCCGCGTAGGCCTGGATCGGGCTCATCGGCACGCCGTTGAGCTCCACCGTCTGCTGCGTGCTCACCGGTGCGCAGACGTTGCCGTCGTTGGCGGTCTGCGAGTGCGAGTCCTGGAGTGCGGTCTTGGTGTCGACCGGCGCGGGCTTGGCGGTGCCGCCGGGGTAGGTGTCGCCGCTGGTCCAGTCGGTGCCGACGATCAGCACCACGCCCTGCATCGAGGGGTCGGACGAGATGTGCGAGGCCGGGATTCCCAGCGACGCGGCGACCGTCTCGGCCTCGGCCTTGTCGGTGCTGTAGTTGCCGTAGTGCAGCTCGGTGGTGCTGACGTTCTGGGGCGCGGTCACGGCGGTGGTGCCGGAGCCGTAGCCCTTGCCGGTCAGGTAGTTGGCCAGGTCACTGCCACGGCCGTTGACGCCGCTGCCGTTCTCCACCTGCACGTCGATCTGTGCCGCCGGGAAGGAAGCCGTCGTCGGCGACGCGCTGGCGGAGGGCGTCGGCGCGGCGGAGGCGGAGGTCGAGGACGCGTCGCTGCTGCCGGACTTGCCGCCGGAGAGCGACTGGTCGTTGACGATCGCGCCGAACAGCGACTGCGCGCCCGGCGCCGGGACCAACCGGTTCTGGTTGGAGGGGTCCGGCATGGTCTGCATCGTGGTGAAGGTGATGTGGCTGGTCGGCACCTTGGCCGCCTCGGCGGCCAGGTTAAGCAGCGAGCCGACGCTGCCGATGCCGTTGTCGACGGTCAGCGCCTTGGTCGCGGAGTCCGCCAGGCTGTAGAGCGCGGTCGGGCTGGTCAGCGTGCCGGCGCTCTTGACCTGGCGCATCAGCGCGCTGAGGTACATGTGCTGGGCGTAGGTGCGGCCCAGGTCGCTGCCGTCGCCGAAGCCGTGCCGGGAGCGGAGGAACTCCAGCGCCGAGACACCCTTGAGGGTGTGGGTGCCCTTGGCCAGCTTGAGGTGCGAGTAGGTGTCGTAGACGTTGTTGTCCACGCAGACGTTGACCCCGCCGACGGCGTCGGACATGTTCACCACGCCGCTGAAGTCGATCATCATGAAGTGCTGGAGCGGGATGTTCGTCAGGTCGTGGATCGTCTGCATCTGGCACTGCGGCCCGTAGGACAGGGCGCTGTTGATCATCCCGTAGTAACCCGTGGTGGTGTTCTTAGGGTCGTTGGGGTCCGTGCAGGCCGGGACGTTGACCATGGTGTCGCGCGGGATGCTCATCACCGTGGCGTTCGACCGGTCCGCCGATATGTGGACGACCATCTCCACGTCGGCGTTGCCGTAACCGCTGGAGCCGCAGTCGCCGCCGAGCTGGCAGTCCTGGGCGTTGTTGCGCGCGTCGGTGCCGATGACCAGGAAGTCGATGGGCGTCCGGCCGTAGGGGTCGGCCTTCTCCGCGCCCATGGAGCCGCCGATGGAGACCGTGTGCAGGTTGCCGCTGAACTTGTTGTAGAGCCAGGTGCCCAGGCCCGCGACGATCAGCACGAGGACCGAGAGGACGATGCCGGCGATCTTGGCGATGCGGTACGCGCGGGACTTCGGCTTCCGCCGGTTACCCCGCGGTGCCTTGTGGCCGTCCACCTCGTCGGTCATGCTCGGTTTCCTCGGGTTTCACTCGCGTCAGGTGTCGGGTGACACCTTCGGGGACATCGGGCAGGTCCAGCGGGTTGCACGGTTGCGCAATTCAGCAAGCGTACGCCCGTTCCCTGTGTGCCTCCTGCCGACCCACGGTCGTCCTCACGCCGCGTAGTGTCAGCACCTCGGGCGAGGTTCCGTGCACCTTCCCCGGGGGCTCCCAGGAATCACCAAGCTCCAGCTCACACGGTTCTCACCTCCGCCGGGCGGGCTTCCGGAGCCGGGCTGTTTCGATCACGATGCGTAGTCGTATGAGCCGTCGCCGTTGGGCCGGACGTGCCGCTCAGCCGTTGCCTGGGAGTGCAGACCGACGAGTACTGAGCAGTGCTGACGCGTACCGAGGAGTAGCGTCCTCACCATGCGAGCGATCACGATTGAGACCCCCGGCGGGCCCGACGCACTGGTGCTGAACGAGGTGCCCGATCCGGTCCCCGGTCCCGGCGAGGTGCTGGTCGACGTCGCGGCCACCGCCGTCAACCGCGCGGATGTGCTGCAGCGTCAGGGCTTCTACAACCCCCCTCCGGGTACGTCCCCCTATCCCGGCCTTGAGTGCTCGGGCGTCGTCGCCGCGCTCGGCGAGGGCGTCACCGGCTGGGCCGTCGGCGACGAGGTCTGCGCCCTGCTGGCGGGCGGCGGCTACGCGGAGAAGGTCGCCGTCCCGGCGGGGCAGCTGCTGCCGGTCCCCAAGGGCGTCGACCTGGTGACGGCGGCCTGCCTGCCCGAGGTGGTCTGCACGGTCTGGTCCAACGTCTTCCAGATCTGCCACCTGCGGCCCGGCGAGACGCTGCTGGTGCACGGCGGTTCGTCGGGCATCGGCACGATGGCGATCCAGCTGGGCCGGGCGATCGGCGCGAAGGTCGCGGTGACGGCCGGTTCGGCGGAGAAGCTCGCGGCCTGTCGTGAGCTGGGCGCGGAGGTGCTGATCAACTACCGCGAGCAGGACTTCGTCGCGGAGCTGGCGAAGCTCGGCGGCGCGGACGTGATCCTGGACGTGGTCGGCGCGAAGTACCTGGACCGCAACGTCGACGCGCTGGCCCTGAACGGACGCCTGGTCATCATCGGCATGCAGGGCGGCGTCCAGGCCGAGCTGAACATCGCCAAGCTGATGTCCAAGCGCGCCGCGATCGCCGCGACCTCGCTGCGTGCCCGCCCGCTGGACGAGAAGGCGGCCGTGGTGGCGTCGGTGCGCGAGCACGTCTGGCCGTTGATCGAGTCCGGCGTGGTCAAGCCGGTCGTCGACCGGACCCTGCCGCTGGCCGACGCGGCGGAGGCCCACCGGCTGATGGAGTCCTCCACCCACGTCGGCAAGATCCTGCTCCGTGCCTGACCGCTCCTGACGCGGGGCCGCTGACCTCAGCGGTCCCGCACCCGGGCCGCACCCAGGCGCACCCGGGCCGCACCCGGGCCGCACCCGGACTCACCCGGGCCGCACGGTGGCTCAGGGCGTGTCCAGCCAGCCGGCCTGCGCGGCCTTGATCCCCGCCTCGAACCGGCTGCTGGCGTCGAGCCGTTCGCACAGGTCGTTCATCACCCGGCGGACCGTGCGGTCGCTGACCGCCAGGCGGGCCGCCGCGGCCTCGTCGGTCATGCCCGAGGCGAGGAGCTTCAGTACCTCGCGCTCCCGCTGGGTCAGGCCGTGGCGACCGGGCGCGGCGCTGGCGCCGAGCGGAGTCGAGGTGTTCCAGATGCTCTCGAACATGGCCGCCAGTGCCTGCACCAGGCTGGCGTCGGTCACCAGGAGGGCGCCCTTGCCCGTGGCGCGGGCGTCGATGGGGACGAAGGCCGTGGCCCGGTCGATGACGATCAGACGGTGGGGCAGCGTCGGGGAGGTGCGGACCTCGCTGCCCGACTCGGTGAGCCACTGGGCGTGCGCCGCGGTCGCCGGATCGTTTCGGCAGGAGTCCTGCATGATCTCGCGGATGGTCAGCCCGCGTTCCAGCGCGCGGGCGTCGTTGCGTCGCGCCGCCTCTAGGTCCGCCGGTTTGCGTGCTGATCCCGGGGTGATGCCCAGCACCTCGTAACCAGCGGTCTCCACCTGCTGTTCGATGCGGGCGATGACCACGTCGATGCCGGTCAGGCGCTCGGTGCCGGAGTCTCTCGGCTGCGCCGCGGTCCGTTCGGCGATCATCGCGGCGATCTCCGCCTGGGAGGCGGCGATCCGGGCCCGCTTCCGTTCCAGGTCTGCGTTCTGTCTGGCCAGCAGCGTCTGCAGGCCGGTCTGCGGGTCGACCGCCCGCCAGCCGCCGCTGCGGTCCGAGGAACGGCGGATCAGGGCGAGCGCGAACATCTGGTCCAGTGCGTCTCGCACCTGGTCCTCGGTCAGGCCCAGGGCCAGGCAGAGTTCGTCCACGCCGAACGTCTTCTCGGCGAGCAAGGTCCGGTAGACGCTCTCGGCGGTGCCGTCCAGTCCCAACGCGTCCAGCACGAGCGCGGCCCCCCTCGTCGTCCTTGGCCGAGATCCTCCCTGGTTATCGGTGTACAAGCAAGTGCTGGCGTGTGACAGCCGTGTGACGAACCGTGAGGTCGCCGAGGGGGTGTGTCCGGGTCCGGCCAGTCCGCTTCCGTACAGGTCAAAGCCCTGGTCGGTGCTCGGGGTCGCCGGGCAGAGTCATTCCTGTCAGCGGCTCACCGCTCCGGAACATCGGTTCCGGAACCCTCGGTGGACCGGCCGGAAAAGTCTCTACGGAGGAGATCCACATGGGCAACGACGCAAAGCAGATGATGGCGAACCTGTACGCCAACGGTGCCGAGTTCGACGCCGACTGGAGCGGTGTCAGCGACGAGGCGCTGACGCGTCTGCGTGAGGCGTCCGAGTCGGGCGACGCCGCGGTGCAGGCCGTCCTCACCAACCTGGCCTTCTCGAAGTTCGAGGACGCCGACCAGGCGCGCCGCCTCGCCGCGTCCCTGGCCGGCATCAAGCAGGCCGTGACCGCCAGCATCTTCGACGAGCTGCCGACCACCTCGATCGACGACCTGCGTGCCGCCGCCGAGGCCGCGGGCTACGAGGTCGAGGTCCTGGCCTGAGGCCACGGTCTGAGGCAGGCGCACGCGCATTGATCCGGGTCACCGAGCCGTCTCGGCCCGGTGCCCCGGATCGGGCGCGACGCATCGGACGCACGCATCGGACACGACGCATCGGACACGACGCATCGGACGCACGAAGAAGGAGGAGGCGGATCAATGAACGATTCATTTGCGATCCAGGGGCTCGAGTGGCGGGCCAACTGGCGGATTGAGAATGGGAACGACTCCTACGTCGTGCCGTTTCCGACTCTGCGTCCGGCCACCCTGGTGTTCCACGGGGAGACCGAGTTCAGCTACGGCCACTACGGGATCCACCTCGGGCAGGCCGACGTCCTGACCTTCCTGGGGCCCAGCGACGGCACCGTCACCGGCTACTTCATCGACTGCCGGGTCGGCTCGCCGACCGCCGGGATGCGCGAGAGCGTGACCTGGTCTCCTTCCTCGGCCCGGGCGTTGTACATCCCGAACGGGGTGGCGCACACCTTCGACGGGCTCGAGCGCGTCAACACCATCAACAGCTACGAGCTGTTCCTCCCGTCGCCGGAGGAGTGGGTCCACGGCGACCTGGACTGGCAGCCCGACGCCGACATCATCAACCTCCCGCTGGACGTCGCGGACGAGGACCTGCCCTACTTCGTCCCGAACAGCCACCCGGCAGGCGAGGCCTGGTACGACCTGGTCGCCGCGCGGCAGCGCGCGTCCATCCCGCAGACGGCGCCGCTCGAGTACCCGATGACCCGCCAGATGCGGCTGGCCGACGGCACCGTCCGACGCGTCGAGCTGCGACGTCGGCTGACGCGGGCGGCGAAGCCGGCCTGGGAGCCCTTCGCCGGCGTGTTCGGGGTCGGCTGGGTGCGCCATCCGGTGATCCCGAGCGGGGAGGAGTCGGGATTCTCGGTCCTGGTCGACCGGTACCCGCTCTACTTCATCGACCACGGCGAGACCGGGTACACCCACGACGCCTACGGGATCCACCTCGGGCAGGAGGACCGGCTGACCTTCGTCGGTCCCAAGGACCAGACCGTGACGCTCCGGCTGATCGACACCCGGCCCGACTCGCCCACCTACGGCGCGGACACCAGCTTCAGCTTCACCCCGGACCCCGAGCGGTACCTGCTGCTGCCCCCGGGTGTCGGGCACGCCTTCGAGCACATCGAGAAGGTCTACACGATCAACCGTCCCCGCACGCTGCTGCCGGTGGACGGCACGGAGTACCTGCCGGGTAACGACGTGATCGACTGGCCCGTCGAGAAGCGTCCGATCCCGCGGCTCGAGGTGAACTCCGTTCCCGCCGGACGCGACTACTACGAGGCCAGGGTCGCCGAGCAGAAGCAGCTGCGGAAGAACCAGACCGTGCAGTCCACCCCCGCGGTGCTGCTGACGCGGGACGAGAACGGCCGGGAGATCCGGGTGGCGCTGCGGAGAAAGGTCGCCGCGGCCTGAGCCCCACCCCGCCCGGGTGGCCAGGCAGCTGGCCACCCGGGCGGCTGTGCGCGCCCACGGCGGTCGATCCTGACCAGCCGTCACCACCCTTGAGCAATCGCGGAGGAGAGATGGAAGCACCGCCCCCGGACCTCGGTCGGAGTACCAGCCTGTGGCGCAACCGGGCGTTCCTTTTCCTGTGGGGAGGCCAGTCGGTCAGCGTCCTGGGATCGACCGTGTCAGGGATCATCATCCCTCTCTACGCGGTGCTCGTGCTGCACGTCTCCACGTTCGAGATGGGCCTGCTGGCCGCCGCCGGTTCCGTCCCCTACATGCTGGTCGGGCTGATGGCGGGAGCCGTCGTCGACCGGTTCCCCCGGCGTCGGCTCATGTTCTGGTGCGACCTGACGCGCGCGCTGGCGCTCGCCTCGATCCCACTCACCATGCTGCTGTCCGGGACGCCGCCGATCGGTCAACTGCTCGCGGTCGCCGTGCTGGTGGGGGTCATGACGGTCTTCTTCGACGTCGCGTACCAGAGCTACCTGCCCGGTCTGGTCGAGAACGAGCAACTGATCGACGGCAACGGAAAGCTGTCCACGACCGAGTCCGTCGCCGAGGCGGTGGGCCCCGGCCTGGCGGGCGTGCTGATCACAGTGCTCGGCAGGGCGGGCGCGATCCTCTTCGACGTCGCCACCTATGCGCTCAGTTGCCTGTCCCTCGTCCTGATCAGGACACCGGACGAGGTCATCGAGAAGCGACCCGTGCCCACACCGCGGCAGCTCGTCCGCGACGTGGCCGAAGGCGCCGCGTATGTCGGACGCGATCGGATCCTGCGCAGGCTGGCGCAGTTCGCGGTGACCGTCAACCTCTTCGGCTCGGCGTACGGCTCGCTGGAGATCGTGTTCCTCAACCGCGACCTGCACGCCCAGGCCTGGATGATCGGAGCCGCCGCGGCGATCGGCAGCACCGGAGGCGTGCTCGGCGGTCTGGCCGCGGCGGCACTCGGGCGGCGCATCGGTTCCGCACGTGCCACATGGCTGCCGCTCCTCGCGCTCGGCTGGCTCGTCCTGCTGGTCCCCCTGGCCCAGCCCGGGTGGGGCTTCGTCCTGGTGGGCCTCGGGACGGCCGGCAACGTCGCCTCCATCGTCATCTACGCGACCGGCGCGGTGAGCTACCGTCAGGCGACGTGCCCGCCGCACCTCCTGAGCCGGGTGACCTCCTGCCTGCGCTGGATCTCCTGGTGCTCGATGCCGGCCGGAGCACTCCTCGGCGGCCTGCTGGGCACCCTCGCGGGTCTGCGGGCCGGGATCTCGATCGCGGTGGTCGGCTGCTTCCTCGCCGGTCTGTGGCTGTTCTTCTCCCCGTTGCGCCGGATGCGCGACCTCCCGCTGGCGCGGACCGGAACAGAAAACACCGGAAAAACCCTGGACGAACAGCCAGAGCCGAGTTTGGCGACCTGAAGGACATGCGCCAACCAGGCCAATCCGTCTGATACCTTTGTCTGCCACACAGCCAATTCTCCAGGGAGTTGCCATGAATGCTCCGGTCGAGCTGGACCGCGAAATGCGCGAGGCGATCGGACTTCGGGACGGCGGGCAGTTCGAGCAGTCGTGCGCCGCATTCCAGGATCTCGCCCGCCGTTTTCCCGACAGTGCCGAGGTGAGCTTCCAGGCCGCGTGGTCGCACGACCGGGCCGGACGCGAGGAGGAGGCCTGCGGTTACTACGAGCGGGCGCTGCAGCTCCCCGGCCTGTCCCGGGAGGACCTCCAGGGCGCCCTGCTCGGACTGGGCAGCACCTACCGCGTGCTGGGGCGGCACGACGAGTCCGTGGCGACCCTGGAACGGGCCGTGAAGGAATTCCCCGACTTCCCCGCCCTGCGTGCGTTCCTGGCGATCTCCTATTTCTCCGCGGGTTCGCAGGAGAAGGCGCTCGGAATCATGCTGAACCTGCTGGCGGACACGAGTTCCGACCCGTCGGTCGAGGAATACCTGAGGCCCATCAGGCAGTATGCCGAGGAATTCCTGGGGCACTGAGCAGCGGAATCGGCCGATCTGGCTCACGCGGGCAGATGTCCGGCTCCGGACATTCCGGTTCCGTCCAGGGTCGAAACCTGTTTGGGGTGGGCCGCCGCAGATAGTTTCTCCTTGCGGCCGATTCCGGGACCGAAAGTCCCCGACGATTCGGCCGCCGTGAGGAATCTGCTCTCCCGAGCCCATGACCCAAGGCGGACCCATGTCGAAAACCGCTCGCAACCTTCTCGTGGCGCTGGCCCTGACCCTCGGCCTCGGCGCCGCCGCCGTCCCGGTGGGCGCTCTCCACCGCGCGGGGATCGTCGACGCGGCTTCGTCCGCCGCGTCCACCACCTCGCCGAACGACCTGTCCTGGGGCTGACCCCAGCTTCACCGACGGAGGAAGTACGGCGGTGTACCTCGCCATCGTCACCCTGGTTCCCGGCGCCGCAACGCCTCGGCAACCCATTGATGAGCAGGTGCTCGTCGACGTCCTGTGGACCCGGGTGACACCGACCGACCGGATCGAGCACATCAGCACCGCGGTCTCAGCGGACGTCATCGAACTGGGCTTCTACGTCCACGCGGAGAACCGTCGCGAGGCCGACCGGGCGGCGCGGTCCATCGGCGACCGGGCCTGCGGGACCGTCCCCGTCCTGCGTGAGTGGCGCCCGGCGCCGGGGGCGCGGGACCAGTGAGCCGCCCCGGACGCGTCGTGCCGTCCGGACGGGTCCGGACGGCACGTCATGCGTTGCGCTGTGTCGCGCAAAAGGCCTGTCAGCTCAGGGTCTTGACCGCGGCGGCGTCGTACGGCGTCAGCTCGTCGAAGCGGCCGGCGAGGACCTTCGCGGCCCACTCCGGGTCCTGGAGCAGGGCGCGGCCGACGGCGACCATGTCGAACTCGTCGCGCTCCATGCGGTCGAGCAGGTTGTCGATGCCCTGGACCGGGGAGCCCTCGCCCGCGAAGGCGTGGATGAAGTCGCCGTCCAGGCCGACCGAGCCGACGGTGATGGCCGGTTTGCCGGTCAGCTTCTTCGTCCAGCCGGCCAGGTTGAGGTCCGAGCCCTCGAACTCCGGGATCCAGTAGCGGCGCGTGGACGCGTGGAAGGCGTCGACGCCTGCCGCGGCGATCGGGGCGAGGATCGCCTCCAGCTCCTCCGGGGTCTCGGCGAGACGCGCGTCGTAGGCCTCCTGCTTCCACTGCGAGTAGCGGAAGATCACCGGGAAGTCGGGCGAGACCCGCTCGCGGACGGCGGCCGCGATCTCCGCGGCGAAGCGGGCCCGGGAGACCGGGTCGCCGCCGTAGGCGTCGGTGCGGCGGTTGGTGCCCGCCCACAGGAACTGGTCCACCAGGTAGCCGTGGGCACCGTGCAGCTCGACGCCGTCGAAGCCGATCCGCTCGGCCGCGGCGGCGGCGTCGGCGAAGGCGCCGATGACGTCGTCCAGGTCGCGCTGGGTCATCGCCTTGCCGGTGCCCTCGGTCCCGTTGATGCGCAGCCCGGACGGGCCGACCGCCGGGGCGTCGGCGAAGGGCGGCTCGCCCTGGTTGCGCACCATGCCGATGTGCCACAGCTGCGGCACGATCGCGCCGCCCGCCGCGTGGACGCCCTCGACGACCTTGGCCCACCCGGCCAGCTGCTCCTCGCCGTGGAAGCGCGGCACCCGGTCGCTCTGACCGGCCGACTCGTGGCCCACGTAGGTGCCCTCGGTGACGATCAGGCCCACGCCGGCGGCGGCGCGGCGCGAGTAGTACGACTGCACGTTCTCGCCGGGGACGCCGCCGGGGGAGAACATGCGCGTCATCGGCGCCATGGCGATGCGGTTGCGGACGGTCAGGCCGTTCAGCGTGACGGGTCGGTCGAGGATCTCGGCGGCGCGGGACGCGGAGGACTCGGTGGAGGTGGTCATGGGTTTCCTCTGGGGTGCCGGACAGGGGGTGCGTGTGCAGCAAATGCTTGAAGGGGTCAACTGTTGTGCCGGACGGAAGATTTCTCCGAGGAGCTCCGATTGCCTGTGATCCAGGACACAGTGGGCGGATTCAGGCGGCGCTTGCGGCCTTGGCTCGGACTCGGGCCGCCTCGGCGGGGAGTCCCGTGGGGCGTTCGGGGGAGGGGCGGCCTGAACGGCGTAAGCCTGCTTGCCCAGGGTTCATGGCGATGTCCTAATTGCCCTATATGAGCGTGTTGTCGGGTGGGTCGATGCCGGTTGCGGCGAGCGTGGTGGGGCTCGCGGTCGCGGCCGTGCTGGCGCTCGGTACTCCGCTGGCCTGGGCGCACGAGGCAGGTCCCGGTTCCGCGTCGTCCGTGGTCACGCTGCGACTGCCCGACGGACGTCCACTCCACTTCGTCCGGGTGAGGTCCGCCCGTACACCCGCCCGCACCGCCGGCCGCACCCCCGCGCACCGGCCGTCGCACGCGCCCGGCCACCGGCCGCCCGGAGGGGTGGCCAGCGGCCCGCCCGTCGGCTCCGCACCTGGCGGGCCGCCGAGCGCGGACCCGTCCGTGACCGCGCTGCCGTTCCCCGTGGTCAGCTCGCTGTTCCCGTCGCCGCCCGCGAGCGGCAAGCCGTCGTCACCGAGCGGGGCGTCGACGAAGCCCCGTCCCGGCACGCCGTCGGGGCGCCCGTCGGCGGAGGGCACGCCGTCCCGTACGCCGGGCGAGGGCGGCGGCTCCAGGGGTGGGAGCCCCGCGCCGCAGGCGGTCTCCGTGCCCGTCGGTCAGGACGCGGTCCAGCCGATCGACCAGCAGCCGCGACCGGCCGCCAGCGTTCCGCCGCCGCTCGGGCCGCAGGCGGTCCTGCCTCCGGACTCGCTGCAGCAGGCGGCCCCGCGCACGCGGCTGGCGGCCAGGGACACCGGCCTCGATCTCGGCCCGCACGCCCGGCTGCTCGGCGTCGGCCTGGCCCTGATCGGGATCGGCGCGGCCCTGTTCGGCTGGCGGATCCGTCGGCTGTAGGCCGCACGCGGCGCGGACCGCACACGTGTTCTGTCGAATATCACGCTCTCTTGACACCCTCGTGGGACAGAATGACGTTCATGAACAGCCCGAGCTCGCGGCCTGAAGAAGAAGGCCCCCAGGTCCTGATCGTCGGCCCCGACGGCATGCCCGTCGGCACCGGCTCCTCCGCCGACGGTGAGGCGAGGGAGCTGCCGATAACGGAGATGGTGGAGCAGCCCGCCAAGGTCATGCGGATCGGGAGCATGATCAAGCAGCTGCTCGAAGAGGTCCGCGCGGCGCCTCTGGACGAGGCCAGCCGGGTGCGGCTGCGGGAGATCCACGCCAGCTCGGTCAAGGAGCTGGAGCAGGGTCTCGCGCCCGAGCTCGTCGAGGAGTTGGAGCGGCTGTCGCTCCCGTTCACCGAGGACGTGGTGCCCAGCGAGGCGGAACTCCGCATCGCGCAGGCGCAGTTGGTCGGTTGGCTGGAGGGCCTCTTCCACGGCATCCAGACCGCGCTCTTCGCCCAGCAGATGGCGGCCAGGGCGCAGTTGGAGCAGATGCGGCGCGCGCTGCCGCCGGGTTCGCCGGGCCACGACGAGGGCGAGCCGGGTCACGGCGGTATCCGCTCCGGTCCGTACCTCTAGCTCTGCGTACGAGCTCTGCATACAGAAGTTCGCAGCGGTTCAGGGCGGACGCACTGCCGACTGCCTGCGGAGGCTCAGGTTCCGTCCGGTTCGGGGTTGAGCCGGACGGAAAACCCGGCTGTGAGAGCCCCTGCCCGTACCGCTAACGTTGGGCCCTGACGGCGCGCCAAGGGGTGGGCCGGTTGGGGGAGACGAGCGCATGAGCGAGCAGGGCGGCGCGGACGGCGCGGGGCGTACGGTCGGCCACGGCCGTTATGTGCTGCGGGACTTGCTCGGCCAGGGCGGCATGGCCACGGTCCATCTCGCGGACGACACGGTGCTCGACCGGCCGGTCGCCGTGAAGACGATGCTCGGCGAGATGAGCCGCGAGCCGTCGTTCCGCGAGCGGTTCCGCCGCGAGGCCCAGGCGGTCGCCCGGCTCAACCACACGAACATCGTCGCCGTCTACGACAGTGGTGAGGACGACACCGACGGCACCCCGGTGCCGTTCATCGTCATGGAGTACGTCGAGGGCTCCTCGCTCAGCTCCGTGCTGCGCAAGGACATCACCGAGCTCGGCGCGATGCCCACCGAGAAGGCGCTGAAGATCACCGCCGACGTGCTGGCGGCGCTGAGCGCCTCGCACGAGGAGGGCCTGGTCCACCGCGACATCAAGCCCGCCAACGTGATGCTGACCAAGCGCGGCGTGGTCAAGGTGATGGACTTCGGCATCGCCCGCGCGATGCAGTCGGGCGTCACCTCGATGACCCAGACCGGCATGGTCGTCGGCACCCCGCAGTACCTCTCCCCCGAGCAGGCGCTCGGCAAGAGCGTGGACGCCCGCTCCGACCTCTACTCGGTCGGCTGCATGCTCTTCGAGCTGCTCACGGGTCGCCTGCCGTTCGAGTCCGAGTCCGCGCTGGGCATGGCCTACCAGCACGTCCAGGAGACGCCCCCGGCGCCGTCCAGCATGAACGCGGCGATCCCGCCCGCGGTGGACGCGCTCGTCGCGCGGGCGCTGCGCAAGGACCCCTCGCACCGGTTCCCGACCGCCGACGCGATGCGCGAGGAGTGCCAGCGCGTCGCCCAGAGTGCGGGCACGGCGGCGAACCAGCCGCAGATGCTGGTCGACGGCCCGCACCAGAGCCAGGTCGGCGGCTCCGGCCAGAACGCCGTCTTCCCGCAGGCCCAGGGTCCGCTGAACACCCCGATGCCGCCGGTGCAGACGCCGTACCCGCAGCAGATGGCCCCGCAGCACATGGGCCAGAACATGGGCCCGCAGCACATGGGCCAGAACATGGGCCCGCAGCACATGGGCCAGACGCCGCCGCCCTACCCGCAGCGTCCGACGCCGCCGCCGTTCGCCCAGCAGCCGCAGCCCACGCCGCCGCCCTTCGCGCAGCAGCGCCCCGCGCCGACCCCGCCCCCGTTCGCGCAGCAGCGTCCGACGCCGCCGCCGTTCAACCAGGCCCGGCCGACCCCGGTGCCGCAGCGTCCGACGCCGCCGCCCTTCGCCCAGCCGCGGCCCCCGGCGCCCACCCAGGCTCCGTACGTGCCGTCGGGTGCGCCGCAGACCGACGCCGCCCGGGGCTGCGGTCGGCTGGTGCTGATCCTGGCCATCGTCGGTGTGCTCTTCGTCGGGTTGATCATCGTGATCGCGGTGATCGCGGCCAGCAATTCGTCCAGTGACAACACCGGCGGGCTCGGCCGTACGCCGGTCGTCGGGGCGGTTCAGGTGGACCGTGGCGTCTAGGGCCGGTTCCGGCCTTCCGACCTGCGCGGCTCCGCATCGCCGCGCGGAAACCGGTAGCGTGCGGAGATGGTTCGTCCCCCTCGGGGGCGGCTGAGAGGCGCGGTCGGCGAGCGCAGTACGGGACAACGGGGCAGTACGGATCGACGACGGCACGGAACGACGGCGGAGAACGATGGCAGACACGCAGCACCCCGGGGACGAGGACGCCATGGATTCCGGGTCCGGGTACGAAGCTGCGGGAGCAGCCGACCAGGCCGGTGCCTTCGTCACGACCAGCGGCCTGAGCGTCGTCGGGGAGGGCCGTTACCGGCTGACCCGCCGGCTGGGCCGGGGCGGGATGGCGGAGGTCTACGCCGCCGAGGACCAGCGGCTCGGCCGCACCGTCGCGATCAAGGTGCTGCGGTCCGAGCTGGCCGAGGACTCCATCGCCCGCGCCCGCTTCACGCGCGAGGCCCACTCCGTCGCCGCGCTGAACCACCACGCCGTCGTCGCCGTCTACGACACCGGCGAGGAAGCGCGCGGCCACGAGACCGTCCCGTACATCGTGATGGAGCTCGTCGAGGGCCACACGGTCCGCGAGCTGCTGCAGAGCGAGGAGCCGCCGCCGGTCGACCAGGCGCTGATCATCACCGCCGGGATCCTGGAGGCGCTCGCCTACAGCCACAAGCACGGCATCGTCCACCGCGACATCAAGCCGGCCAACGTCATCATCACCAACTCCGGTGCGGTCAAGGTGATGGACTTCGGCATCGCCCGCGCGCTGACCGGGGCCACCGCGACGATGACCCAGACCGGCATGGTCATGGGCACCCCGCAGTACCTCTCCCCCGAGCAGGCTCTGGGCAAGGCGGTCGACCACCGCTCGGACCTGTACGCCACCGGCTGCATGCTCTACGAGCTGCTCACGCTGCGCCCGCCCTTCACCGGCGACACCCCTCTCTCCGTCGTCTACCAGCACGTCCAGGACATGCCGGTGCCGCCGTCCCAGGCGAACCCGCGCGTCCCTGCGGTGCTGGACGCGCTGGTGATGCGCGCGCTGGCCAAGGAGCCGGACGACCGCTTCCAGTCCGCGGACGAGTTCCGCGCCCACATCCAGCACGCGCTGCGCCAGATGCACGGCGGCACGGGCCCGACCCAGATCCTCGGCGCCGTCGGCCGGGTCTCGCCGACGGCCCCCACGGCGATGGTGCCGTCCGCCACGGGCGGCGACGACTACCTCCCGACGACCGTGCTGGGCGCGGCGACCCCGCCGCAGCCGATGCCGGCGGCGGGCGGAGGCGGCGTGGGCAGCGCGCTGCCGCCGACCTACGACGACCAGTACGACGACGAGGGCGCGGGCCGCAGCCGACGCGGACTCTTCGCGGTGATCGCGACGCTGGTGGTCGTGGCCGCGGTGGCGGTCGGTGTCGCGCTCGCGATGAACAGCGGCAACGGCAGCGGCAGCGGCGGCGCGCCCGGGTCGTCGCTGTCGCCGACGGTCACCCAGACGTCCTCGCCGTCGCAGACCCCGAGCCCGAGCCTCACGCCGTCGCAGAGCGACACGCCCAGCTACACGCCGTCGTACACGCCGAGCTACACGCCGTCGTACTCGCCCTCGTTCTCGCCGTCGACCACGCCGAGCACGACCCCGTCCACGACCCCCTCGGACACCGCGAGCACGTCGCCTTCGGCGCCGGCGACGTCCCCGTCCACGCCGTCCGGAGCGCCGTCGACCGACCACGGTTCCCCGTCGGGTTCGCCATCGGCGGGTTCGACGCCCTGACGACTCGCTCCCGCGGTTCGTTGCACCATCCAGGGGCGCGGGGCTCGGCTCATGTGCGGCTCCGCCGCGCGGGCGCGACAAGCCACCCTGGGTGGTGAGTCGCTCAGCGAGCAGGGCCATCCGCACTGGGTGGTTTCTCGCGCAGTTCCCCGCGCCCCTGCCGCCGGTCAGCGGGTGTACGCCTCCGCGACGAGCTGGTAGTGGTCCGTCCACCAGACGATCTGGCCCGCCGCAGCGGGAAACAGCACGCTTGCGCGGTCGTCCCGCCGCGCGTAGCGCCAGCGGAGCATCCAGAAGTCGTTGAGCCGTTCCCACCAGACGCGGTGGACGGCGGCTGCCAACTCCTCGGCCGTCGCGCCCGACGCGGCGCGGTACGCGCGGGCGTAGGCGGTGATCCGGGGCAGGTCCATGACGCCGCTCGTCTCGTCGCAGAAGAACTGCGTCGCCGCCCGGACCGCCTCCTCCGCGAGGGGCTTGATGCCGAGGCGGTCCCAGTCCAGCACCGCCGCGACGCGGCCGTCGCGCCGGAGCAGGTTGAGCGGGTGGAAGTCGCCGTGTACCCAGCCGGCCGGGGGCGCGCTGCGCGCGTCGGGGCGGCGGTGGGCGTTGGTGGCGAGCAGGACGCGGCGTTCGAGCAGGCGCCGTTCCGCCAGCGCGTCGAAGGGGTCGGCGGGGTCGCGGCGGGCGCGGGAGCGGGCCGCGGCGAGCAGGTCGGCGATGGTGCGCAGGGTGTCGAGGGGGTCGGCGCTCGGCCAGGGGCCGGGGTCGAGGACGGGCGGCTGGATCCGTTGCAGCTCCGTGTGTATCCGGCCCAGCAGCGTGCCGAGATCGGCCGCCGCGGCGACGGGGAGGGCCCGCCCGGTGGGCGGTGGTGTGCCCTCGACGAACGGGAAGAGCGCGTAGCGGCGGCCCCGCAGCAGCACCAGGGTGCGTCCGTCCACCGCCGTCACGGGCGGGACCGTCGGCAGTCCGGCCGCCGCCAGCGCGGCGATGGTGCGGTGCTGGGCGGCGAGCGCGCCGCTGGAGGCGTGGCCGCCGTCGTCGAGGTACTGCTTGAGCACCCAGGTCGCCCGGCCGCCGCCGTCCTGTTCGTCGCTGTCCTGTTCGCCGCGGTCCCGTTCGAGGGTGACCAGCCAGACGCGGTTCAGCAGCCCGTGCCGGGTGCGCTCCACCGCGACCGGTCGGCCCACCCCGAACCGGGCGACCACCCCCACCAGCCACCCCGGTACGGACCCCGGTACGGACCCCGGTACCGACCGCGGCACGAATCCAGGTGCACGACCCGGAACGGCTGATAATGCACTTGTCGGAGCGAATGCCTGACCCTGCGTCACGCGGCAGATGGTACTGCCGCGTTGGGCGTGACGGCCGATCGTGATCTTGCCTGACCGGGTCTGATCGTCAGCCTTCGGACGCGTGCATCTTCGCGACGTAGGCGGCGGCCTGTGTGCGCCGTTCCATGCCCAGTTTTGCCAGCAGGCTGGACACGTAGTTCTTGACCGTCTTCTCCGCCAGGTGCAGCTCGCCGCCGATCTGCCGGTTGGTCATGCCCTCGCCGATCAGGTCGAGGATCCGGCGCTCCTGCTTGGTCAGACCGGTGAGCCGTTCGTCCTCCTTCTCGCCCCCGTCGCGCAGCCGTTCGAGTACGCGGGAGGTGGCGACCGGGTCCAGCAGCGACTTTCCGGCCGCCACGTCGCGTACCGCCGAGACCAGATCGGTCCCGCGGATCGCCTTGAGGACGTACCCGCTGGCCCCGGCCATGATCGCGTCGAAGAGCGCCTCGTCGTCGGAGAAGGAGGTGAGCATCAGGCAGCGGAGCTCCGGAAGCTCGGAGCGGACCTCCCGGCAGACCTCCACGCCGCTGCCGTCGGGCAGCCGGACGTCGAGCACCGCCACGTCCGGACGAGTGGCCGGGATCCGGGCCAACGCCTCGGCGGCCGTGCCGGCCTCGCCGACGACCTCGATGTCTGATTCGAGTGAGAGCAGTTCATGGACACCACGGCGCACCACTTCGTGGTCATCGAGGAGGAATACTCGGATTTGTCCGGGTTCGCTCATGGTCACAGCCTTGCATACGGCCCCCCGAGTTGGCCCGTGCCGAGGGGGTTGTGTCCCGGTTTCGGGGTGAGCATGGTAGTTGGACGTCCTAGGACAGAAGAAATTGGGTCTTCCCCTGGGTAACGTTCTCAACGAGGATCAGGGCACACCTTTCCGCCGATCCGATGTCGTCGCCCACCCCAAGCGAAGACGCACGGAGCAGGCGACCGGACCGGTTGCCGGCAACCCCGGAGGCCGGAAATACCGAGGAGTGAACGTGACCGTCGAGAGCACGGCGGGGACGGCGACCGCTGCCGTCCCGGAGCTGGTGCAGCTGCTCACCCCCGAAGGGGAGCGAGTTTCGCACCCGCGCTTCTCCCTGGAGACGACTCCGGAAGAGCTGCGCTCCATCTATCGTGACCTGGTCCTGGTACGCCGCTTCGACGGCGAGGCCACCGCGCTTCAGCGCCAGGGCGAGCTGGGCCTCTGGGCCTCTCTGCTGGGACAGGAAGCCGCTCAGGTCGGCTCCGGCCGCGCCCAGCGTCCGGGCGACTACGCCTTCCCGACCTACCGCGAGCACGGCGTCGCCTGGTGCAAGGGCGTCGACCCGCTGAACCTGCTCGGGATGTTCCGTGGCGTGAACCACGGCGGCTGGGACCCGAACGAGAAGAACTTCCAGCTCTACACCATCGTCATCGGCTCGCAGACGCTGCACGCGACCGGCTACGCCATGGGCATCACCAAGGACGGCTCCGACGACGCCGTGGTCGCCTACTTCGGCGACGGCGCGTCCAGCCAGGGTGACGTCAGCGAGGCCTTCACCTTCGCCTCGGTCTACAACGCCCCGGTGGTCTTCTTCTGCCAGAACAACCAGTGGGCCATCTCCGAGCCCACCGAGCGGCAGACCCGCGTCCCGCTCTACCAGCGCGCGGCGGGCTTCGGCTTCCCGGGCGTCCGGGTGGACGGCAACGACGTGCTGGCCTGCCTCGCGGTCACCCGTTGGGCCCTGGACCGCGCCCGCGCGGGTGAGGGTCCGACGCTGATCGAGGCGTTCACCTACCGCATGGGCGCCCACACCACCTCCGACGACCCGACCCGCTACCGGATCGCGGACGAGTTGGAGGAGTGGAAGCTCAAGGACCCGATCGAGCGGGTCAAGGCCTACCTGGTCCGTGAGGACTGGGCGGACCAGGAGTTCTTCGACGCGGTCGAGGCGGAGAGCGAGCAGCTGGCCCGCCGCGTCCGCGAGGGTGTCCGCAACATGCCCGACCCCGACCCGACCTCGATCTTCGAGCACGTCTACGCCGAGGGCCACGCGCTCGTCGACGAGGAGCGTGCTGAGTACGTGGCATACGCGGCGTCGTTCGACGGCTCCGAAGAGGTTGGGGAGGGCCGCTGAGATGGCCGCTGAGAACTACTCGATGGTGAAGGCCCTCAACGAGGCGCTGCGGCGCTCGTTGGAGGCCGACCCGAAGACCCTGATCATGGGCGAGGACGTGGGCCGTCTCGGCGGCGTCTTCCGGGTCACCGACGGACTGCACAAGGACTTCGGCGACAGCCGCGTCATCGACACCCCGCTGGCCGAGTCCGGCATCATGGGCACCGCGATCGGCCTGGCGCTGCGCGGTTACCGCCCGGTGGTGGAGATCCAGTTCGACGGCTTCGTCTACCCGGCGTTCGACCAGATCGTCACCCAGCTGGCCAAGATGCACGCCCGTGCGCTGGGCCACATCAAGCTGCCGATCACCGTGCGCATCCCGTTCGGCGGCGGCATCGGCGCGGTCGAGCACCACAGCGAGTCGCACGAGGCGTACTTCGCGCACACGGCCGGCCTCAAGGTCGTCTCGCCGTCCAACCCGCTGGACGCGCACTGGATGCTGCGTCAGGCGATCGCCTCGGACGACCCGGTGATCTTCCTGGAGCCGAAGCGCCGCTACTGGGACAAGGGATCCGTGGACCCGCTCGGCGAGGCCCCGGCCCCGCTGCACGCCGCCCGCGTGACGCGTCCGGGCCGCGACCTGACCCTGATCGCCTACGGTCCGATGGTCAAGGTCTGCCTGGAGGCGGCCGAGGCCGCCGCCGAGGACGGCCACCAGATCGAGGTCGTCGACCTGCGGACGCTGTCCCCGCTGGACATGGACACCGTCACGGCCTCGGTCCAGCGGACCGGCCGCGCCGTGGTGGTCCACGAGGCCCCCGTCTTCATGGGCATGGGCTCGGAGCTGGCCGCCCGGATCACCGAGCGCTGCTTCTACTCCCTGGAGGCCCCCGTGCTCCGGGTCGGCGGTTACTTCTCGCCGTACCCGCCGAGCCGGGTGGAGGAGACGTACCTGCCGGACCTCGACCGGGTGCTCGACGCCGTCGACCGCGCCCTCGCCTTCTGACGGGGGATGGAGAGCACGATGAGCACTGCGGTGGAGAACGTTCGTCAGTTCAAGATGCCGGATGTCGGCGAGGGACTGACCGAGGCCGAGATCCTCAAGTGGTTCGTCCAGCCCGGTGACACGGTCACCGACGGCCAGGTCGTCTGCGAGGTGGAGACGGCGAAGGCGGCCGTCGAGCTGCCGATCCCGTTCGACGGGGTGGTGAAGGAGCTGTACTTCGGCGAGGGCACGACCGTCGACGTCGGCACGGCGATCATCAGCGTCGCCGTCGCGGGCGGCGCGGCGGCTCCGGCGGAGGCGGCCCCTGCGGCTGCCGCCGGCGCAGCCGAGGAGGAGGCCGAGCCGGAGCGGCGCGAGGTGCTGGTCGGCTACGGCCCGCGCTCGGGTTCGTCGAAGCGGCGCGCGCGCAAGCCCGCGGCTGCGGCGGCTCCGACGGTGGTCCAGGCGGGCGGGGAGGCGACGTACTACGCGCCGAAGCCGACGCCTGCGGCGGCGCCCGCGCCCGCGCCGGTTGCTCCGGCGGCCCCGGCTGTTCCCGCGTCCCCGGCCGTTTCGGCCGCCCCTGCCTCCGGTGAGCGTCCGCTGGCGAAGCCGCCGGTGCGGAAGCTGGCCAAGGACCTGGGCGTCGACCTGGCCGCGGTCACTCCGACGGGCCCGCACGGCAACGTCACCCGCGAGGACGTGCACGCGCACGTCAGCGCGGCGACCACGCCCGCGGCTGCGCCGGTTGCTGCTGCGGCCCCGGTGGCTGCGGCGGCCGAGCCGGTCGCGGTCGTCTCGGGTGAGGAGGACGTCCGGGTCCCGATCAAGGGCGTGCGCAAGGCGACCGCGGCGGCGATGGTCAGCTCCGCGTTCACCGCGCCGCACGTGACCGAGTGGGTCCAGGTCGACGTCACCCGCACGATGAAGCTGGTGCGCGAGCTCAAGGAGACCGGCGAGCTGGGTGCGGGCGTCCGGGTCAGCCCGCTGCTGCTGGTCGCCAAGGCCCTGCTGATCGCCATCCGGCGCCACCCGGAGGTCAACGCCAGCTGGGACGAGGCCAACCAGGAGATCGTCCACAAGCGCCGGATCAACCTCGGCATCGCCGCGGCGACGCCGCGCGGCCTGATCGTCCCGAACATCAAGGACGCTGGCAGCATGGCTCTTCCCGAGCTGGCGGGCGCGCTGACCTCGCTGATCGAGGTGGCCCGCGAGGGCAAGACCTCGCCTGCGGCGATGCAGGGCGGGACGGTCACGATCACCAACGTCGGCGTCTTCGGCGTCGACTCCGGCACCCCGATCCTGAACCCTGGCGAGGCCGCGATCCTGGCCTTCGGCCAGGTCCGGGAACTCCCGTGGGTCCACAAGGGGCGCGTCGTCCCGCGCCTGGTCACCACGCTGGCCCTGTCGTTCGACCACCGGATGGTCGACGGCGAACTGGGCAGCAAGGTCCTGGCGGACACGGCGGCAGTGCTGGAACAGCCGAAGAGGCTGATCAGCTGGCAGTGAGGCGAGCAGACGCTCCCGCAGGTAGTTGCACTACTTAGGGGCGCGGGGAACTGCGCGACAAGCCACCCAGGGTGGTGAGTCGCCGAGCGTGCAGGGCCATCCACCCAGGGTGGTTTCTCGCGCAGTTCCCCGCCCCCCCCGGGGGGGGTGGCGCGGGGGGGCGGGCCCCCCCCCCCCCGGGGGGGCGCCCCCGCCCCCCCCCCCCCCGCCCCTGTTGTGCTTGCTCATCTGCCCATGGTTGCTCACTCGCGGGGGTGAAGTTGGTGGGTAGCCGTATAGCGCCGAGCGGCATGCGGAAACGATCCGCCCCGTGCGTCGTCACCTGAGTGTGTTCCTGCTGCTCCTCGCCCTTCTCCTCGCGGGCGCCGCTCCGCCGCCCGCGTTGGCGTCCGAGCCGCGCGTCGTCGACGACGCCCTGCTCGTCGACAACGGGCCTGCGGCGAACCGGATCACGTTGGTGCTCATCGGGGACGGCTACACCGCCGACGAGCTCCCGCGCTTCCGCGCGCAGGCCGCGGACACCTGGCGGGCACTCAGTTCCGTGGAGCCGTTCCGGAGTTACGCGGGGCTGTTCGACGTGCGGCGGATCGATCTCGTGTCGCCCCGGTCGGGGATCGGCGGCGGTTCGCCGCTCGGCATGCACTTCGGGTGCCAGGGCATGCCGCGGCTGCTCTGCGCGGACGACGACGCCGTCGCCCGGTACACCGGGGCGCCGGACGGGCCCGAGTACGTCGTCGCGCTGGCCGACTCCGACCGGTACGGCGGGGGCGGAGGGACCGGGGTGACCACGCTGGCCGCCGGGGCGAGCGGGGCCGGGCTGATCATCCAGCACGAGATGGGACACACCGTCGGCGGTCTCGGCGACGAGTACGACGCCGCTCCCGGAGGGGACAGCGACTTCCCCAACGTCTCCTCCGTCGACGCCGACACGCTCGCGGCCACGCACGCCAAGTGGTGGCGCTGGCTGGGCGCGGAGGATCCCACCGGCGGCGTGGTCGGCGCGTACCGGAGCGCCAACGGGCTGTACCGGCCGACCCAGGACTCGATCATGCGGACCCTGGGTACCACCTACAACCTGCCCTCCCGCGAGGCGATCATCGAGTCGCTCTACCGTCGCGTCAGCCCCGTCGACACGGTCTCACCCGCCGCCGACGGCAGCGCGGTCGACGTCGGGACGACGCTCCGCGTCGCGCCCGTGCTCCCCGCCGACGGCAACCGGCTGACGGTCAGCTGGACCGTCGACGGCGGGCCGGCGCCCGGGAGTCTGCTGGGTGAGGGCGGGCTGGCGTTCGACACCAGGGGGCTGGAGCTGCCGTCGGGGGCGCGGGCGACGGTCCGAGTCACCGTCACCGACCGTACGCCGTGGGTCCGCGACGAGGGCTTCCGGCAGCAGCGGATGAGCAGGACGTTCAGCTGGGTCGTGGCGGCGTAGCGAGGGTTGTGGCGGTTGTGGAGGCCTGAGCTGGGCAAGGTCAAGTTCTGCTAACGGGCTGCAGTCACCCTTGGGGGTGACAGGGAGGCATATGAGAGTGTGTGAGAACAGGTAAGCACTGGGGTGGGGAGACACCGAGTGGGCGAGCGTAAGCGCGGTCGGGGCGTGGCGATCAAGGCCGCACTTGCGGGACTGGTCACGCTGGGTGTGGCCGGTGCGTTCGTCGCGCCGACCGCGTTCGGCGCCAGCGCCAACGGGTCGACCCCGGCGGCGAGTTCGAGCACCGGTGCGAGCGCAGGCGCCAGTGCCGGTGTCGGCGCTGCCGCGACGCCCGGTGCGCCCGGTTCGGGCAGTATGTCCGTTGCGCCGCGCGTCGCCGCAGTGGCCTCCACCACCTGGAACTCCGCCGCTGCGGCGCAGTTCTGGACTCCAGCGCGCATCGCGGCGGCTCTGCCGGACGAGGCGGTCGCGGCCAAGGTCAGCGGTTCCGGCGTCCACGCCGCGGCCACGACCACGACCACGTCCCACGCGGTCACCTCGACGCCGAACGTGGTGGCCCCGGCCACGATCGCGCACTCGTACCACTTCGGCGGGACGCCGGAGACGGGCATCATCGTCTACCGGTCGAGCAACCTCACCACGCACTACTGCACCGCCAGCGTGGTCAACAGCGCCGGGCACAACATGATCGTGATGGCCGCCCACTGCAACCCCGGCAGCTGGATGGCCTACGTGCCCGAGTACCAGCACGGCGCGGTCACCCAGCCGTACGGGATCTGGGCGGTCACCAAGGTCTTCAAGGACGCGCACTACAGCAGCGGCGAGTCCGACGCGAGCGACTACGACTACGCCTTCGCCCAGGTCGCGCCGAACTCCCTGGGGCAGCTGATCCAGAACGTGACCGGCGGCTACCACCTCGCCTACACGTCGAGCTACTACCTCTACGTCACCGCCCTCGGCTACCCGGCTATTTCCTCGGACCCGGCCGACGAGGCCATCCGATGCAGCCCGAACTACCGGACCGGCAAGCTGGCCGGCTACCGGCAGATGGTGCTGTACTGCACCGGCTTCTACGGCGGCACCTCGGGCGGTCCGTGGATCACCTACTTCAACGGGACGACGGGCAACCTGATCGGCCTGACCGGCGGTTACGAGGAGGGCGGCCCGAACAGCTGGATCAGCTACAGCCCGATCTTCGACAGCCGGATCTTCTCGCTGTTCGCCTACGCGCAGACGCACTGAGCCCACGGTCGCCTGCCCGGCTGATCCCCGGTTGATCCCGGGGCTGAGGAGTACGTCTCACTTTCCAGACGGCAGGAACAGGTCCAAAGGTCCTACCTTTAAGCTGTCGGCATCATGTCTGCTGCCGAGCCTGCCGCCGCGTCCGGTCCTCCTGCCACCGCGACCACCGCCGCCGACGCGCCGGTCGTCGTCCGGCGGGAGCCGCCGGGCGGGCGGGGCGCGTGGACCGCGTGGGGCATCGGCGTCACCGTCTACGTCCTGGCGGTGGTGCACCGGACCAGCCTCGGCGTCGCCGGTCTGGACGCGGCTGCCCGCTTCGGCATCAACGCGTCGGCGCTGTCGACCTTCTCCATCCTGCAGGTGCTCGTCTACGCGGGCATGCAGATACCGGTCGGCCTGCTGGTCGACCGCTACGGCCCGCGCCGGATCCTCAGCGCGGGTCTGGTGCTGCTCACGGCCGGTCAGCTGGGCTTCGCGCTGGCCACCTCGTTCACCCCGGCGCTGCTCGCGCGCGGCGTGCTGGGCTGCGGCGACGCGATGACCTTCGTCAGCGTGCTGCGGATCGGCGCGCGCTGGTTCCCTGCCTTCCGCAACCCCTTCATCGCCCAGCTGACCGGCCTGGTTGGCACGATCGGCAACCTGGTCACCACGCTGGTGCTCTCGCAGGTCCTGCACAGCGCGGGCTGGACGCCGACCTTCGGCACCACCGCGCTCTTCGGCGTGGTCGTGTTGGCCGTGGTCGTCCTCGGTCTGCGTGAGACGCCGGACAGCGCGCCTCGCGAGTCGCTGTTCGCGCGGCGTGCGGGCGGGGGCCCGGCGGGGGGCGCTGGGGGCGCGGCGCGTCCGGCGGGTTTCTCGCTGCGCGACCAGATCCGGGTGAGCTGGCGGGAGCCGGGCACCCGGCTGGGCATGTGGGTGCACTTCACCACGGCGTTCCCGGCGTCGAGCTTCCTGCTGTTGTGGGGGATGCCGTTCCTGATGAACAGTCAGGGCATGACCCGCGCGGAGGCGGGCGGGATGCTCAGCCTGGTGATCCTCAGCGGCATGGGCTTCGCGGTCCTCTTCGGCCAGCTGATGTCCCGCAGGCCGGGTCTGCGGACGCCGACGGTCTTCGCGGTGGTGCTGGGCACGGGTTCGGTCTGGGCCGCGGTGCTGCTGTGGCCGGGCGGCGGTGGGCACGTGCCGCTGTGGCTGCTGCTGCTCCTGGTCGTGGTGATGGGCAGCAACGGCCCCGCGTCCCTGATCGGCCTCGACTACGCCCGCCCGGTCAACCCGCCGGAGCGGGTCGGCACGGCCTCCGGCATCGTCAACATGGGCGGCTTCATCGCCGCGGTCATCGCGCTGTTCCTGATCGGCTTCGTCCTCGACCTAGCCACACCGGGCGGCGGCACGGACTACACGCCTGCGGCGTTCCGCGCGGCGTTCGCCACGCTGTACGCGCCGATGGCGCTGGGGCTCTTCCAGATCCTCCGCCTCCGCGCTCGCGCGCTGGCCCGCGAACGGGAAGTTGCACTGTCTGGGGGCGCGAGGAACTGCGCGACAAGCCACCCTGCGAGGTAGAGCCCCGAACGCGCAGGGCCATCCGCTCGTGAGTGGTTGCTCGCGCCCACGCGGCGGAGCCGCAATTCAGCGGAGCCCCGCGCCCCCAGGCAGAGTGCAACGTCCCCCGTGTCGAAGTGTCCTCAGGGTGTGACCGAGAAGTTGTCCAGGATGCGGTGCGCCAGCACCTCGTCGCCCTCGGACTTCACGTCCGCCGTCGACGGGGAGATCCGGCCGCACGCGAGGCGGGCGTACGTCTCCCAGTCCATGCTGAACCGCGCCGCAGGCGCCAGCGGCACCATGGCGTCGACACTGCCGCGGCCGGACTCGTCGACGTGGACGGAGGTCATGAACTCCTGCGCGCCGTGGACGTCGAAGACGACCGTGGAGCCCGCGGGCGCGCCCGCCAGCTTCGCGACGGCGCGGGGCAGCAGCTCGACCAGGTAGTCGCGGGTGATGCCCGCTGCCGCGCTGTCCAGGTCGCCGGGAGCGCGGAGCGCCCTGCGGATGTCCTGCTCGTGGGTCCAGACGTCGAAGACGCGGGTGCGGAGCAGCTGGTGGTAGGGGATCTCCCGGCTGTACGGGCCCATCGGCCAGCGGACCTCGTCCGTCGGCTCGTAGCGCGTGCCGCGCAGCGCGCGGGACCTGCGGATGATCGTGTACTCCAGCTCCGCGGTCATCTCCGGGGCCGTGTGGCAGCGCCGCTTGTCGACCGGCACCTCGCAGTAGCGGGTGAACTCGTCGACCACGTGCCGCAGGTCGCGGGGCAGGGTGTGGATCGGTCGGGGGTCGCCCAGCAGCTCCAGCTCCATGCCTATGACGTGGGAGACCACGTCGCGGACGGACCAGCCGGGGCACTCGGTGGGGCGGTTCCACTCTCCCTCACTGAGCGGGGTGACCAGCTCGGATATGGCCTCGATGGACTGGGTCCAGGCATCGGCGTATGCCTGAACCGTCTGCTTGTCGGTCACGTTCACGACCCCTCGGGCGGTGCAGCCAATTGCGCTATCGGCACGTTACGCTGCCTGCTGTCCCCAGGTCAGCGCTTTCCGGTGTTGATCGGTCTTGATCGTAGGGCCCCTGACGGAGTGGGTGGTACGGTGCGCGCTTCTCTTGTCCAGATCGATGTCAACGAAGCGGAGTCCGTGGACGACCGCAGGGCGCGCGTGGCCGCGCTGGTGCGGGCCCAGCGCGGGGCGGACCTGGTGGTGCTGCCGGAGCTGTGGAACCTCGGCGGATTCGCCTACGACGCGTGGCAGCCGGGCGCGGAGCCGCTGGACGGGCCGACCGCGGAGGCGATGTCCGCCGCGGCAAAGGAAGCGAACGTCTGGCTGCACGCCGGGTCGATGGTGGAACGCGACCCCGACGGGCCGCTGTTCAACACCTCGCTGCTCTTCGCACCGGACGGCGAACTGCATGCCGTCTACCGCAAGATCCACCGCTTCGGCTTCGACAGCGGAGAGGCGGCGCTGATGGCGGCCGGGCAGGAGGTCTGCGTCGTCGACACGCCGTTCGGGCGGATGGGGCTGGCGACCTGCTACGACCTGCGCTTCCCTGAGCTGTTCCGGGCGATGCTGGACCGAGGCGCGGAGCTGTTCGTCGTCCCGGCGGCGTGGCCGGCCCGGCGGGCCGAGCACTGGGCGCTGCTGGCCCGCGCCCGCGCGGTGGAGGAGCAGGCCCTCGTCCTGGCCTGCAACACCGCGGGCACCCACGGGGGCGTCCCGCAGGCGGGCCGCAGCGTCGTGGTCGATCCGTGGGGCGCGGTCCTGGCGGAGGCGAACGGTGGTGAGTCGGGCAGCTCGGAGGAGGTGCTGACGGTCGACCTCGACCCGTCGGTCGTCGCCCGCACGCGCGAGGAGTTCCCGGTGCTGCGGGACCGTCAGAAGTGGTGACCGGTACCGGAACCGTGGGAAGTGGCAGGAAGCTGTCACTGTGTTCACCATTGCCACTGACGCCAGTGGTGGCAGATTGGCGCATGATCCTCTGACGTCGCACTGATCAGCCGCGCTCTCACCGGATTCTGGTTGGCCTGCGGACGACATTGCGGTAAATGTGATGAGTGCCTGACAAAACAGCGTCCCTCGCGACGCCTCTCCCCTCACAGGCGCGCTCGTCGCTGTGGCGCCATCGTGACTTCATGCTGCTCTGGGGCGGCGGTGCGGCCAGCGACCTCGGTTCGGCCGTTTCCACGTTGCTCATACCGCTGATGGCTGTTCAGAGTGTTGGCGCGACCACGTTCCAGGTCGCCATGCTGAGCCTGGCCCGCCGACTCCCCGCGGCGGTCTTCTCACTGCCGGCGGGGGTCCTGGTGGACCGGTTGCGCAAGCGCCGGCTGATGCTCTGGTGTCAGATCCTGTGCGCGCTGGCCATCGGTTCGGTGCCCGTCGTCGCCTTCCTCGGGCACGTCCACCTCTGGCAGCTCTACGTCGTCACCGCGGTGGTGGGCAGCATCACCGTCTTCTTCGGCATCGCCGACCTCAGCTACCTGCCCCACGTGCTGACGCGTGACCAACTGGTCGACGGCAACGGCAAACTGAACGCCACCGAGACCGCCTCCGACTCGGCGGGCCCGGCGCTCGGCGCGCTGCTCGCCGGCGTGGTGACGGCCGGACGGGCCGTCGCCGTGGACGCGGTCTCCTACGTGATCTCCGCCGTCACGCTGGTGCTGATGCGAGCGCCGGACCCGCGTCCGGAGCCGGACCGGACCCGGACCGCGCCCGTCAGCTTTCGCGTGGCGATGACCGAGGGCCTGCGCTTCGCGTGGCGCAACCCCGTGCTGCGGGCGATCATCTGCTGCACCGCGACGGCGAACCTGGGCATCATCGCCGTGGGGAGCCTGGAGGTGGTCTACCTCGTCCGCGGCCTGAACACCTCGGGGCCGCTCGTGGGTGTGGTGATCGGCACCGGCGTGCTCGGCGGGTTCGCCGGCAGTCTGCTGGCCAAGCCGTTGGCCGCGCGGGTGGGCAACGCCCGGCTGATGTGGGTGTCGTTGATCGTCTGTGCCCCCTTCGCGCTGCTGATGCCGTTGGCGGGCCCCGGCGTGGGACTGATCCTGTACTCGCTCGGATGGGGCGTCTTCAACGCGGGCGGCGCCGTCTACCAGACCGCGCAGATGGCCTACCGGCAGTCGAGCATCCCCAAGGAGATCCTCGGCCGGGTCAACGCCGGTATCCGCTGGGTGGTCTGGAGCACGATGCCGCTCGGCGCGCTGCTCGGCGGTGTGGTGGGCACCTGGCTCGGGCTCCGCACCGCGCTCTGGGTCGCTACCGGCTTCCTCGCTGTGACCGGTCTGTGGCTGCTCGCCTCGCCGCTGCGCGGCTGGCGGGACATTCCGGAGAGTCAGGCCGGCTGAGCCGAGCGTCAGGCCCGCTGATCCGTACGGGCGTTGCGCTGGTTGTGCGTCGACCGGATCAGTGAGAGCAGCTCGCGGGCGGGCCCCTTGGGCTTCGCGCCCTTGGGCCAGACCGCGCGCAGCGGGCGTTCCAGCACCAGGTCGGCCACGGGCACGGCGACCAGCCGCCCTGCGGCCAGATCGTCGGCCACCGCGAGTTCGCTGACCACGGCCGGCCCCGCGCCGCTGGTGGCGGCCGACTTGAGCGCCGTCGTCGACGCGAGCGTGAGCAGTGGCTCGGCCAGTCCGCCGGCGGGAGCGAGAGCCGCGTCCAGCACCTCCCGGGTGCCGCTTCCCTGCTCGCGCAGGATCAGCGGGGTGGAGGCGACCTCGGCCGGGGAGAGCGGGGTGCGCCGCCGCGCCCACCGGTGCGTGGGGGAGACGAGCACCAGCAGGCGGTCGCGTGCGACGACCACGCCGTCCAGGCCCGTCGGGATCCGCACGCCCTCGACGAAGCCGAGGTCGGCCTCGCCGTCGAGGATGTGCGCGGCCACCTCGGTCGAGTTCGCCGCGCGCAGGGTCACGGCCGTTCCGGGCAGCGCCGCGTGCAGGGCCAGCAGCCAGCCGGGCATCAGGTACTCCGCGACGGTCAGGCTCGCCGAGACCCGCAGCCGTGCGTCCCGGCGTTCACGCAGTGCCGAGATCCCGGCGTCGAGGGCCTGGGCCGCGCCCACCACCTGCGCCGCCCACTCGGCGACGAGCGCCCCGGCCTCGGTGGGCCGGGAGCCCCGCGGGGAGCGCTCCAGCAGGGTGACGCCGATCTGCCGCTCCATGGCCGCGATCCGGGCCGAGGCGGCAGGCTGGGTGATGCCCAGCTCGGCCGCCGCCCGGCCGAGGCTGCCGAGCCGGACCACGGCCAGCAGCAGCGCCAGCGCGCCGAGCTCCGGCACGTGTGGGGAGAGCGGGATGTTGGCCAGGGCTGGGGTCGGGGCCGTGGCTGGGGTCGAGCTCATAGCGTCAGCTTATGTCCCCATCGGGGATTGATCCCTACCGGCGGCGACGCGCAGGAACGACGGTGGAGACATGACCACCACGCTCACCCAGCCGCTCACCAGCCGATTCACCAGACGGCCCGACGCGCCGCACCCTGTCACCCGTCACCCCTTCGTCGCGGCGGCCGGCCGCTTCGGACCGAACTGGTACGCGGCGGTGATGGGCACCGCCATCGTCGCCAACGGCGCACACGTCCTGCCGGGCGTCGCCTCGACGGCGTGGGCGCAGGTGTGGGCGCAGGCGTTCTGGGCGCTGGGCTTCGCCGGGCTGGTGGTGTTGGCCGGGACGCGGCTCGTGGGCCGACTGCACCACGCTCGGGTCCGGCCCCTGGACGACCCGTCCGTCGCGGTCTTCCTCGGCTGCCCGCCGATGGCGCTCATGGCCGTCGGCTTCGGCGCCCTGGGCGCGGGCGAGCCCCTGCTCGGACACGGCCTGGCACTGGCGCTGGACGCCGTGCTGTGGACGCTGGGGACGGTCTACGGGCTCTGGGCGGCCGGGACGGTCCTCTACCGGCTGGCCATGCACTACGACGTGGCCCGGGCGGACGCTGCGCCGACCTGGCTGCTGCCGGTGGTCGCGCCGATGGTCTCCGCGGCGCTCGGCCCGGCGCTGATCCCGCATCTGCCGGTCGGGCAGGCGCAGTTGACGATGCTCTTCGCCTGTATCGCGATGTTCGGCCTCAGCCTGGTCGCGGTGCTGATGCTGCTGCCGACGCTCTTCGCCCGGCTCGCCCACGACGGGCCGCTGCCGCCCGCGTTGATCCCCACGCTGTTCCTGGTGCTCGGCCCGCTCGGCCAGTCGGTCACCGCCGTGACCCAGTTCGCCGCGCACGGCCCGGCGGCGCTCGGCGCTCCGCTCGGCGGCTTCGCGCTGCTGTACGGCGTGCCGGTGTTCGGCTTCGCGCTGCTCTGGCTGGCGGTGGCGGGCGCGGCGACGGTCCACGGCCTGCGCAAGGGGATGCCGTTCGCCATGACCTGGTGGGCGTACACCTTCCCGGTGGGCACCTGCGTCACCGGCGCCGCAGGGCTCTACGCCCGCACCGGGCTCACCGCCTTCGCGGTCGTACAGGTGGCGCTGTACGTGCTCCTGGTGTCGGCCTGGGCCGTGGCGGCGGTGCGCACGGCCCGAGCGCTGCCGACGTTCCTGCGCGGCTGAGGTCAGGACGCCTCGGGGTAGGCGACCGAGGTGTCGGCCCAGTCCAGCGCGGTCAGGATGGTGTGGCGCAGCTGCTGGTCGGTCCAGCTGGTGTCGAACTCCAGCGGAAGCACCGGCGAGACCTCTTCGAGGGTGCTGATCATCGGGCTGTGCGCGACGGCCTTGTCCACCAGCAGCACCACCGGCTTGCGCAGCGCGGTGGCCCAGCCCAGCTCCATGCCGACGCCCGCGGAGAGCGGCGAGCCGACGTAGGCGATGGCCAGGTCCGCCGACTGCATGGCACGGAACGCGGACGGGACGCGCATGCCGGTTCCGACACCGCGGGTCGTCCAGACGTCGTCGTGGTGCGTGCTGAACACGCTGACACCGCAGTCCAGAAGGGCCTCGCGCACGGCGTTTATCCGGCCGCGCAGGGCCAGGCTGAAGACGCCGTCGGCCGGTCCGGTCAGGCGCAGGGACGGCGCGGCGAGGAACACGCGCACGGTGCGGCGTGCGTCTGCGGCGATCTCGACGTCGGACAGCTCAGTCATGATCAGCTCCGATTGAAAAGTTGACCAGAGCGAGTCAAATCCCGTACGTTGCCGGATACTTGTCTCATCGGTCTGGTGTGGAGGATCAGGCGCCGGCCGGCGGCCCTTGGGGGATGTATCGATGGTGCCGGGGGCCACGAGTGAGCGTCTACGCGGCCCCTGTGACAGCAAGTTGCCTCCCAGTGGCACGACCATGCGTCAGCTGTCGACGGCGGTGCTGGTCAGCAGGCCCATCTGGGCTGCTTTGACGCCTGCTTCGAAGCGGCTCTCCGCACCGAGCTCCTGCATGATGGAGGCGATGTGACGGCGGCAGGTCCGGACCGACATGCCCAACCGCTTGGCGACCACCTCGTCCTTGAGGCCCTGGGCCAGCAGGTCGAGGACCGCCAGCCGGAGGTCACCGGACACACCCTGGTAGCCGGGGCCCTCGGTGATGAACGGGACGGCGCTGACCCAGAACTGGTCGAAGAGGGTGCAGAGAAAGGAAATGAGCACCGGCTCGCGGACGATGACCGCACCCGGAGCCTGGTGCGGGTTGCTGCGCTTGGGGATGAAGGCGACCTCACGGTCGAAGATGAACATCCGCTCGGCAAGCTGGTCGGCGGTGCGGATCTGGGCACCGGCCTCGACCATGGTCGACACGTAGGAGCGCATGCTCAACTGCGTGCGTGTGGTGTGCTGGTAAAGGACTCGAACACGAACTCCGCGATTGACCGCCGCCAAGTTGGTGGGGAGCGCGGTCTGCAACAGTGCCGGGTCCCGGAATCCGCCGGGCTGTACGATCAACATTTCCTTGGAGCAGGTGTCGAGCGCCTGGTTGACCAGGAACTGCACTTCGGCCGCCTCGGAGACGATTTCCAGACCACCCTCCACCGGGTTGGAAACCGTGCGCCCCAGATATGCGGGCATCAGCTGGAGCAGGCGCTCCCGAGTGATCTCCATGGCGTCGCGGTAGGTCCGTATCGTCGACTCCAGCGGCTCGGCGAGCCGGGCGGCCGCCAACTCCGGGTTGACGGGTATCAGGACGTTGGAATCCTCGGCCGAGACCTGGAGAAGGCGACAGGCCACCAAGGTGTCTCGGCACTCCGTGAGCTCATCGTGTTCGAGCCCGGTGGCCTTGGCTGCGCTGTCGTATCTGAACTCCCCGTCCACCAGAGCCCTGCGGTAGACGGTGACCGCTGACGGGGTCAGCTCGGGAGGGAGCAGCGAACCCGTTGTCGTCGAATCGTCCACATTGACCCCGAAATCTTCTCTGGCCACTTCAAGACCGGCCACTTGTTGCCAGTATCGAACACCAGGTGGCTTTGCGTACGTGCTTCATTGTGATGCATGACGGTCACGGGGGAACCGACTCGAAGCAAGCACATTGGCCTAGGGTCAACGTTGTCCAGTGACCCATGCTCGAAAGGAAGTGGTCTCATGCGTTCCGCCCGCCGTGTACGTCTGGCTGTCCTGGCGCTGTCGCTCAGCGCAGTGGTCCTCCTTGCGGGGGCCGGGGCTGCCTCGGCGGACACGATCTGGAACGGTGCAGGGTCCAACGCGGTGGCCGCGCAACCCTGATAAAGCTCCCCGGCCGATCCTCCTCGGCGACCGGGGTAAGCGAAAACTGAGGGGCCGTGCCTCCCCGGACACGGCCCCTCAGTTGACGCTATGTGTGTGACATGCCCGCGTCAGCGGGCGTTGCCCTCAGCGGTTGTTGCCCTCGCCGCGGCCCTTGGGGCGCCAGACGACCAGGGCCGAGCTCTGCTGGTACGGGACCAGATCGCGGCGGTACGACGCGTGGACCGCCGCTGCCGCGGCCTCCGCCGCGCCCTGGAGTTCGGCGACGCGGGCCTGGAGCGCGGCGACCTGGTTCTCCAGCTCGATGATCCGCTTGATGCCCGCGAGGTTGATGCCCTCCTCCTGGGAGAGCCGCTGGACCTCGCGGAGCTGTTCGATGTCGCGGGACGAGTACCGCCGGCCGCGCCCGGCCGTGCGGTCGGGGGAGACCAGGCCGAGCCGGTCGTACTGACGCAGCGTCTGCGGGTGCAGACCGCTCAGCTCCGCCGCGACGGAGATGACGTAGACCGGGGTGTACTCGGTCAGCTGGTACGTGACCCGGGGGCCGCGCGCCGCTCCGCCGCCGACCGCTCCGCCGCCGACCGGGTTGCCGGGCCCGCCCATGCCCTGGGGTCCGCCGTCGTTGGTGCCGGGCATCTCACGCCTCCTCCGCTGCCTTGAACAGCGCCGCCCGCGGGTCCTCCGCGGCCGTTGCCTCGCGGTACTTCGTCAGGGCCGCCCTGGCCTCGCCCTCCGTCTCCAGAGGGACCGTGACCTCGACGGTGACCAGCAGGTCGCCGCGGGTGCCGTCCTTGCGGACCGCGCCCTTGCCGCGGGCCCGCATGGTGCGACCGTTGGCGGTGCCCGCCGGGATCTTCATGGTGACCGCCGGGCCGCCGAGGGTCGGCACCCGGATCGTGCCACCCAACGCCGCCTCGGGGAAGGAGACCGGCACGGTCACCGTCAGATTGTCGCCGCGTCGGCCGAAGACCGGGTGCGGGGTGACGTGGACCGTCACGTACAGGTCGCCCGCCGGGCCGCCGCGCTCGCCCTGGGCGCCCTTGCCCTTGAGCCGGATCCGCTGGTCCTCGCCGACTCCGGCGGGGATCCGGACCTGCATGGTCCGGGCCGACGTGGCGCGGCCGCTGCCGTGGCAGACCTCGCACGGGTCGTCGACCAGCAGGCCGCGGCCCTTGCAGTCGCGGCAGGGCTCGCTCAGCGCGAAGCTGCCCTGGCCCCGGCTGACATGGCCGGTGCCGACGCAGGTCGGGCAGACCCGGGGGGTGGTGCCGGCCTTGGCGCCGGTGCCCGCACAGGCCTTGCACGGGGACTGGCTGGTCATCCGGATCGGGACCGTGGCGCCCTCGACCGCCTCGACGAAGCTGAGGGTGACCTCGGACTCGACGTCCGCGCCGCGCCTCGGCTGGGTGGAGGTGGTCCGACCACGGCCGCCGAAGAGACCGCCGAAGAGGTCGCCGACCCCGCCGCCGAAGCCCCCGCCCTGACCGCCCTGGCCGGGCTGTCCGGCGCCGCCGAACAGGTCGCCCAGGTCGAAGTTGAACCCGCCCTGGCCCGCCCCGCCGCGGAAGCCGCCGTTGGCGAAGAGCGTGCGCGCCTCGTCGTAGTCCTTGCGGCGCTTCGGGTCGGACAGGACGTCGTTGGCCTCGGAGATCTCCTTGAAGCGCTCCTCGGCGGCCTTGTCACCCTTGTTGGCGTCCGGGTGGAACTCCCGGGCCAGCTTGCGGTACGCCTTCTTGATCTCAGCGATGGAGGCGTCCTTGGGCACGCCCAGGACCTTGTAGTAGTCCTTCTCCACGTAGTCCTTGCCGCTCAAAGCTCTCCCTCCTCACGCTCTGACCAACGACGCCCTGACCACTGCGATCACTGCACTGATCAGCGGTAGCGGGGGTGGGGGGGGGGGGGGGGGGGGGGCGCCCCCCGGGGGGGGGGGGGGCGGGCGCGCCGGGGGGGGGTGTGTTGGTGCGGTCGTAGGGGGGTGGGGGTTCGCGGCGTGTTGGGGGGCCCCCCACTCCCGGGCTGCTACTCGTCGGCGTCACTCTTGCCCTTGGCAGCCTTGCCCTTGGCGTCCTTCGACGAGTCGGAGGAGTCCTCTGCGGCGTCCTCGGCGGACTCGCCGCCGGAGGCCGCGCCGCCCGGCTCCGGCTCGGCCACGGCGACCCGCGCCGGACGGATGATCCGGTCGCCGATCTTGTAGCCGGGCTGCAGGATCTGGACGCAGGTGGTCTCCTCCACGTCCGCCGAGTAGCTGTGCATCAGCGCCTCGTGCAGCTGCGGGTCGAACGCCTCGCCCTGCTTGCCGAACTGCTGCAGGCCGAGCTTGGCCACGACCGTCTCCAGCGACTCGCCGACGGACTTGAAGCCGCCCACCAGCTCGTCGTGGTCCCGGGCACGACCGATGTCGTCCAGCACCGGCAGCAGGTTCTCCAGGATCGCGGCGACCGCGATCTCACGCACCGTCACCCGGTCGCGCTCGACGCGCTTGCGGTAGTTCTGGTACTCGGCCTGGAGCCGCTGGAGGTCGGCGGTGCGCTCCGCCAACTGCTTGCGCAGCTCGGCGGCGGACTCGCCCCCGGCCTCCTCCGCCGGGGCCTTGGCGTCAGCGGGCTTCTTGCCCGTGACGCCCTGACCCTTGGCGGCCTTGCCGGAAGCGGCGCCGGGCTCCTCAGAGTTGCCCTGCGTCTCCTCCGTCGTCACTGCGCACCGCCCTCGCGCTTCTCGTCGTCGACGATCTCGGCGTCGACCACGTCGTCCTCAGCAGCGGCGTCGTTCGGGGCGCCCGAGGGGGCGTCCGTGGCGGCCGCGCCGTCACCGGCGTTGGCGTAGAGGGCCTGGCCCAGCTTCTGGGAGACGGTGGAGAGCTTCTCGGAGGCCTCGCGGATGGCCGCGCTGTCCTCCCCCTTCAGCTTCTCCTTGAGGTCGGCGACAGCCGCGTTGACCTCGTCCTTGACGTCGCCCGGGACCTTGTCCTCGTTGTCCTTGACGAACTTCTCGGTCGTGTAGACGAGCTGCTCGGCGGTGTTGCGGGTCTCGGCGGACTCGCGGCGGCGGTGGTCCTCCTCCGCGAACTGCTCGGCCTCGCGCATCATCCGCTCGATGTCGTCCTTCGGCAGCGCCGAGCCGCCGGTGACGGCCATGCGCTGCTCCTTGCCGGTACCGAGGTCCTTGGCGGAGACGTGCATGATGCCGTTGGCGTCGATGTCGAAGGTGACCTCGATCTGCGGCAGGCCACGCGGCGCCGGCGGCAGGCCGGTCAGCTCGAACATGCCGAGCTTCTTGTTGTACGCCGCGATCTCGCGCTCGCCCTGGTAGACCTGGATCTGCACGGACGGCTGGTTGTCCTCGGCCGTCGTGAAGATCTCGGAGCGCTTGGTCGGGATCGTCGTGTTGCGCTCGATCAGCTTGGTCATGATGCCGCCCTTGGTCTCGATGCCGAGGGACAGCGGGGTGACGTCGAGCAGCAGGACGTCCTTGACCTCACCCTTGAGGACACCGGCCTGGAGGGACGCGCCGATGGCGACGACCTCGTCCGGGTTGACGCCCTTGTTGGGCTCCTTGCCGCCGGTCAGCTCGCGGACGAGCTCGGCCACGGCGGGCATACGGGTGGAGCCACCGACCATGACCACGTGGTCGATCTCGGACAGCTGGATGCCGGCGTCCTTGATGACGTTGTGGAACGGGTTCTTGCAGCGCTCCAGCAGGTCCGCGGTCAGCTGCTGGAACTGGGCGCGGGTGAGCTTCTCGTCCAGGTGCAGCGGGCCCTCGGCGGAAGCCGTGATGTAGGGCAGGTTGATCGAGGTCTCGGCGGCCGAGGACAGCTCGATCTTGGCCTTCTCGGCAGCCTCGCGCAGACGCTGCAGCGCCATCTTGTCCTTGGACAGGTCGACGCCGTGGCCGTTCTGGAACTGCTTGACCAGGTGGTCGACGACGCGCTGGTCCCAGTCGTCACCACCGAGGTGGTTGTCACCGTTGGTGGCCTTCACCTCGACAACGCCGTCGCCGATCTCCAGCAGCGAGACGTCGAAGGTGCCGCCACCGAGGTCGAAGACCAGAATGGTCTGGTCGTCCTTGTCGAGTCCGTAGGCCAGGGCGGCCGCGGTCGGCTCGTTGACGATGCGCAGGACGTTGAGGCCCGCGATCTCACCGGCCTCCTTCGTCGCCTGACGCTCGGAGTCGTTGAAGTAGGCAGGGACGGTGATCACCGCGTCGGCGACCTTCTCGCCCAGGTAGGACTCCGCGTCCCGCTTCAGCTTCTGCAGGATGAAGGCGGAGATCTGCTGGGGGTTGAAGTCCTTGCCGTCGAGGTTGATCTTCCAGTCGGTCCCCATGTGACGCTTCACGGACCGGATGGTCCGGTCCACGTTGGTGACCGCCTGACGCTTGGCGACCTCGCCGACCAGCACCTCGCCGTTCTTCGCGAAGGCGACGACGGACGGTGTGGTCCGGGCGCCCTCGGCGTTGGTGATGACGGTGGGCTCACCGCCTTCGAGGACGCTGACGACAGAGTTCGTCGTACCGAGGTCGATTCCGACCGCACGAGCCATCGTGAAACCCTCCCAGAGAGGAAGTTGAGCTGAACAGACTCAAGAGTGCCGTATCGGATCGCGTTCGTCAACAGAACTGAGTGGAGTCGGCTCAAGTTTATGTCGCCTTGACGCCGCAACCCCCCGGATGACGCATGTCACCTCTGCTTCCGCTGTGGTTTGGGTACAGGAATCGCTACGCTCGGCATGAACTGCGATAAGTTACTGCTGAGTACACCCAGTCCGGCAGCAGAGTCCTTCGCTCCGTAGGTGCTAGAGGAGCCCCCCATGCAAATCGCCGCGATCATCGTGTCGCTGGTCCTGGCCGTGGTCGGCACCGCGCTCTTCCTGCGCGCGTTCCTCCAGATCTACGGCTTCGTGCGGCTCGGCCAGAACATGCCCGCCGGCGCGCGCACCAACGACTGGAAGGACCGGACGGTCACCGTCGTCCGCGAGTTCCTCGGTCACACCCGGATGAACAAGTGGGGCATCGTCGGTGTCGCCCACTGGTTCGTCGCCGTCGGCTTCTACACCCTGGTGCTCACCCTGGTGAACGCCTTCGGTCAGCTCTTCGACGCCGACTTCACCCTGCCGATCATCGGCAAGTGGGCGCCGTACGAGGTCTTCACCGAGCTGATCGGCGTGCTGACCACGCTCGGCATCGTGGTGCTGATCGTGATCCGGCAGCTGAGCAAGGCGAACAAGCCGGGCCGCAAGTCGCGCTTCGCCGGGTCGAACACCGGCTTCGCCTACTTCGTCGAGGCCGTCGTCCTGATCATCGGCATCGCCATCATGGTCCTGCGCGGCCTTGAGGGCGTGCTGCGCGGGGTGCACTCGTACGAGGTCAACTTCCTCTTCTCCTACCCGCTGACGGTCGCCTTCCGCGGGCTGTCGATCGACACGGTGAAGAACCTGGTCTACCTGGTCGCGATGATCAAGATCGCCACCTCGTTCATCTGGATGATCACGGTCTCGCTGCGCACCGACATGGGCGTCGCCTGGCACCGGTTCCTCGGCTTCCCGAACATCTGGTTCAAGCGCAACGCCAAGGGCGAGGTCGCGCTGGGCGCGCTGCTGCCGATGCACAGCAACGGCCAGCCGATCGACTTCGAGGACCCGGCCGACGACGCGGTGTTCGGCGTCTCCAAGGTCGAGGAGTTCGCCTGGAAGGGCATCCTGGACTTCTCCACCTGCACCGAGTGCGGTCGCTGCCAGTCGCAGTGCCCGGCCTGGAACACCGGCAAGCCGCTGTCGCCCAAGCTGCTGATCATGAGCCTGCGCGACCACGCCTACGCCAAGGCCCCCTACCTGCTCGCGGGTGAGGACAAGTCCGGCGTCCCTGCCGCCGCTGCCGCCGAGGCCGAGCGCCCGCTGATCGGCACCGCGGAAGAGAACGGCGTCATCGACCCGGACGTGCTGTGGTCCTGCACCACCTGCGGCGCCTGCGTCGAGCAGTGCCCGGTGGACATCGAGCACATCGACCACATCGTCGACATGCGCCGCTACCAGGTGATGATCGAGAGCAGCTTCCCGACCGAGGCCGGGACGATGCTCAAGAACCTGGAGAACAAGGGCAACCCGTGGGGTCTGGCCACCAAGGCCAGGCTGGACTGGGTCAAGGAGCTCAAGAAGGAGACCGGCATCGAGGTGCCGGTGATCGGTCAGGACATCGAGCCCACCGAGGTCGAGTACCTGTACTGGGTCGGCTGCGCCGGGGCCCTGGAGGACCGGGCCAAGAAGACCACCAAGGCCTTCGCCGAGCTGCTGCACACCGCGGGCGTCAAGTTCGCGATCCTCGGCAAGGAGGAGACCTGCACCGGTGACTCCCCGCGCCGCCTCGGCAACGAGTTCCTCTTCCAGATGCTCGGCGCGCAGAACGTCGAGACGCTGAACGCGGCCCTGGAGGACGCTCCCACCAAGCGGATCGTCGCCACCTGCCCGCACTGCTTCAACACCCTGGCGAACGAGTACCCGCAGCTGGGCGGCCACTTCGAGGTCATCCACCACACCCAGCTGCTGCAGCACCTGATCGACGAGGGCAAGCTGCTGCCGGTCAACCCGGTCGAGGGGCTCATCACCTACCACGACCCGTGCTACCTGGGCCGTCACAACAAGGTCTACACCCCGCCGCGCGAGATCATCGAGAAGGTCCCCGGTCTGCGCAACGAGGAGATGCACCGTCACAAGGAGCGCGGCTTCTGCTGTGGCGCCGGTGGCGCGCGGATGTGGATGGAGGAGCGGATCGGCAAGCGCATCAACACCGAGCGCGTGGACGAGGCGCTGTCGCTCAACCCCGACATCGTCTCCACCGCCTGCCCGTTCTGCCTGGTGATGCTCTCCGACTCGGTCAACGGCAAGAAGAACGACGGCGCGGCCAAGGAGAGCCTGCGCGTCGTGGACGTGGCCCAGCTGCTGCTGGAGTCGGTCAAGGCCGACCCGGCCGAGCCGCAGGCCCCGGCCGAGGAGCCGGAGCCGGTCTCGTCCTGAGCCGCCGCGCGGTGCGAGCCGCGTGATGAACGACTGACGGCCCGTCGGATCGCTGCCTGCGTGGTGCAGGCGACGATCCGGCGGGCCGTCAGCGTTGACGAGGGTCAGCGTTGACGAGGGTCAGCGTTGACGAGGGTCAGCGTGCGAGTTCGGCCGGGACCGCGGAGACGTGGTCGCCGTCCGCGATGACCGCGTCGCGCAGGACCACGCCGTCGGCGACCGTGGCGTTCTCGCCCAGCACGCAGGACTCGATGTCCGCGCCCGCGCCGATCACCACGCCGTCCATGACCACGCTGCCGTGCACGCGCGTGTCCTCGCGGACAACCGCCTTGCGGCCGATGGTCGTTCCGCCGGACAGCGTCGCGCTGTCGGCCACCTCGGCGTCGTCGAGGACCAGGGCCTCGCCCCGGGGGCCCGGCAGGGCGGGGCTGGGGACCAGGCCGCGGACCAGGTCCGTGGAGCCCTTGACGAAGGCCTGCGGCGTGCCGAGGTCGAGCCAGTAGGAGGTGTCGACCACGCCCAGCACCCGGCCGCCGTCGGCCAGCAGCCCGGGGAAGACCTCGCGCTCCACGGAGACCTCGCGCCCGGCCGGGATGCGGTCGATGACCGAGCGGGTGAAGACGTAACACCCCGCGTTGATCTGGTCGGTGACGATCTCCTCCGGCGTGGTCGGCTTCTCGCGGAAGTCGAGCACCCAGTTGTCCTCGTCGGTCGGCACCAGGCCGAACGCGCGCGGGTCGGCGACGCGGGTGAGGTGCAGCGTCACGTCCGCCTTCGCGTCGCGGTGACGCCGCACCAGGTCGGCGATGTCCAGGCCGGAGAGGATGTCGCCGTTGAAGACCAGGACGGGCTCGTCCGGGCCGCTGGTCAGCATCTCGGCGGCGTTGCGGATGGCGCCGCCGGTGCCCAGCGGCGTCTCCTCGGTGATGTAGCAGAGCTCGATCCCGTAGGCCGAGCCGTCGCCGAAGTGCGCGCGGAAGGCGTCCGGCAGGTAGGAGGTGGCCAGCACCAGCCGCGTGACGCCGGCCTCGGCGGCGCGGCGGACCAGGTGCTCCATGATGGGCACGCCACCGGCGGGCACCATCGGCTTCGGGCGCGTGAGCGTCAGCGGGTGGAGCCGGGTGCCCTTTCCGCCGACGAGCAGAAGCGCCTGGGTCATGTGAATCCCCTTGTGCCAAATCGAGTCTCCGCCGGCGTCGTCCCGGACGGACCTTGTTGATACCACGGCAAATCGGCCGTCAGGTTGCCGGGGGGTGGCCGCCCGGATCAGCGGCGACACGGCCGGGAACGGTGTGGAACGCCTGCTGCGTGCCTGTTCAGACGGGCCGTCCGGGGTTCGGAGGATATCGGGCCGGTAGCGATCGACGGGGTGTAAACCAGGTCATAGTGCAATCGACTCTCTTACCCCTGGCTAGCTGCGTGAATACTCACACACAGTCCTCACAGGCAATCCCGGAGCGATTCGGGGCGGGGCCGTTATGGTGTCCGCCGTTGCGTCCTCATACCATCTGACACATGACTGACGGCACGCCCAATCCGCAGGGCTCTTCCGGCCCGTGGCAGAACCAGGGACCGGAGCGGCAAGCCCCGAACTATCCGGACCCGCGCGTGCCGATGCAGCAGCCGGCTCACGACGCCCCGCCCGCGGCTCCGGCTCAGCCGGGCGGCTACGGCTATCCGGCGCCCGGTGGCTACGGCTATCCGCAGCCCGGCCAGCCCGGCCAGCCCGGCCAGCCCGGCCAGCCCGGCCAGCCCGGCCAGCCCGGCCAGCCCGGCCAGCCCGCGGCCCAGCCCATGGCCCAGCCGGACTGGGCCGCGCTGGCCGACCAGCACGAGGCGCAGTCGCGCCGCTCACGCCGCTCCAGGACGATCGGCATCGTCCTGGCCGCGTGCGTGCTGGGTGCCGGGGTCGGCCTGCTCGCGGTCGACGCCCTGCACGGGAAGTCCACGCCGAAGGCCTCCGGCTCGCCGAGCGCCGTCAGCCCCAGCAGCAGTCCTTCCCACAGGCCCAGCGACTCGCCCACCGTCCCCGGGCAGCCTGGCCTGCTCGCGGACCAGTCCGGTCAGGCCGCCCTGGCCATGGGGCCGGACGCCGGCATCGGACCCGTCAGCGGCGGCTACGTGCTGCGGCTGCGCAGCGACGGGAACTCGTACGCCCAGTCCGCGGACCCTCTCGTCGACGTCACCAAGAGCTTCAGCATCTCCGCGTGGGTGTACAACCAGGCGGGGACCGGGACCAGGACCGCGTTCAGCCAGGGGGACGGCACCTCCTTCTCCTTCGACATCGGGTGCGGGGTCACCGGCACCGGCACCAAGTATTGGTTCTTCTCGGTGCAGACGGCGGACGGGGGCGCGGACAGCACCACGCGCCAGGTGGTCTCCCAGCCGACACACACCGTGGGCAAGTGGTCGTTCCTCACCGCCACCTACGACGCGTCCAAGCACACGATCACCCTGTTCGTCGACGGTGCGTCCGTCGGCAGCACCGCGGTGCCCGGCATCTGGAGCGGACCGGGTCCGTTCCAGGTGGGCCGCACCCGCCATCACGGCATGTGGGACGAGTACTGGAACGGCGTGATCGGCCATATGCAGGTCTGGGACTCGGCGCTGAGCGCGACCGACGCCGCCGCACTTGCGGACAACAAGGGCGGGTTGAGCGCCAAGCCGCTCGACTCCTGGTTGGTCGGCTGACCGGGCGGCTGCGGGTTGTCACGGTCGTGCCCCGATTCCGCCACCGGGGCGTTCTTCCCGGTGATCGCGCGCCGGGTCCGGGTACGGTCGCAGTGTGCGTGCCAGAGGATTGCGATTCGGACGGAACAACGGTGACGGACCGGCCGTGGAGCCGGCTGACCAGGACGACCGTCCCGGCGGCACCCGGACGTTCACCGTTCCGGAGATGCCGGCGGCGCCGGGCGGGGAAGAACATGTCACGATCTACCGAGCGGGTCAGCCGCACCCGGAGGTCGGTTCCGCCCGGCTGCCGTGGCGGGAGTTGCTGCGCGGCATCTTCCGACAGCCGACGCGCACCTTCGCGCAGATGCGGCACCACCAGGTGTGGGCCCCCGCGCTGACCGTCTCCGCGCTCTACGGAATGCTGGCCGCCCTCGGGGTCGGCAGCACCAGGGACCAGATCTTCAACTCCACCTTCGGATCGGCCGTCGCCATCCTGCTGCTCAGCGCGGTCGGCTTCGTGCTGGCGGGCTTGATGCTGGGATCGGTCACGTACGGCCTGGCCCGTCGGCTCGGCGGCGACGGCGCCTTTGCCCCCACCGTCGGCCTGTCCTTGCTGGTCTGCTGGACCACGGATGCGCCGAGGCTGCTGCTCGCGCTGTTCCTGCCCGCCGGCAACGCCGTTGTCCAACTACTGGGTTGGGCGACCTGGGGGCTGTGCGCGTGGCTGCTCAGCGCGATGCTGCGGCAACTGCACGACCTGCCCTGGGGCAAGGCCGCCGCAGCGGCGTCCCTGCAGCTGATCGTGCTGCTGGTGCTGATCAAGCTGCCGACTCTGGGCTGAGGGCTGAGGGCTCGGGGGCCCGGGGACCGGGCTGAGGGCCTGGATCCGATCCCCGGCCGTTGCCCGGCGTCGGCGCGTTTTTCGGGGACGAGGCCGTGGTGGGGCAGGATGAGTCGGCACACTCTCGTCCCCGCCTGCACAGGAGCGCCAACGATGTCCCTCCCCACCGCCTCCACCCGGGTCGGCTTCCCCGAAGGAGCCGTGGCCGACCGGTCCGCCGTGCTTGCCTGCGTGGAGCTGCCGGAGGGGCGCTTCGGTGTGGTCACCGGGAGTACCCCGTTCCACCCGCTCGACCACACCTGGCCCGACCAGCCCGCCGACACGGGGACCCTGGGTGGCCTGCCGGTGCTCGACTGCGTCACCGGCGCGGTCGGTCCTGATGGGCAGTTCGCCGTGGGCGCGGACATCCCGGTGCGGCGCGGGGACGAGGCCTGGGCCTGGCTGGTGGTGCACGTCCTCGCGGAACCGGTGGCGGTGGGTACCGAGGTCGACCTGGTGGTGGACGCCGACCGCCGTGCCGCGCTCAGCGCCGCGCACACCGGCTGCCACCTGCTGGCGCTGGCCCTGAACGCCGCGCTGGCCGACCGCTGGCGCAAGGACCCGGGCCGCAGCGACGCCCTGGACCACCCGGACTTCGACGCCCTGGCGATGGACTCCTCCCGGATGGACACCGCCGCCAGCTACGACGTGTACCGGATCGGCAAGTCCCTGAAGAAGAAGGGCTTCGTCGCGGAGGGTCTGGCCGACGAGCTGCCGGTGATCACCGATGCGGTCAACGCCGCACTGGCGCGCTGGGTCGCCGCCGACGCCCCGGTACGGATCGAGGCCCCGGGGCCTGAGCTCACCGCCCGCCGTCAGTGGCACGCGGATCTGCCCGAGGGCCACGCCCACATCGCGTGTGGTGGTACCCACCTGGCACACCTGGGCGAGTTGGCCGCGCTGAGCGCGGAACTGCGGCTGAGCGAGGACGGAACACAGCTCACTGCGGTCACCACGCCGAAGCGCGCCTGACCGGGCTTGCTCAGGGCGGACGGACCGTCAGGGCGGACCGACCGTCAGGGCGCGCCGGGCGAGAGGAAGAAGACGTAGGCGCCGAAGCAGGCGGATCCGACCAGCGCGCACGCCAGCGCGGTGTTGGCGATCACCCGGTTGCCGAGCCGGTTCACCAGCGCGGCGAGTGGCAGCAGCAGCGGGAAGGCCGGCAGCAGGAACCGGGGCCTGGAGGAGAGGTAGGCGGAGTCGCCCAGCGTGATCGCGAGGGTGAGCAGGCCGTAGACCACCAGTGCGGGTGGGTCGCGCCGCACCACGAGGCAGAGCGCCAGCACGACGGCGGCCGCGAGGACGCAGGCCACGATCGGGTAGTAGGTGTTGAGTGACGATCCGCTGGTGAACACCAGCCAGACGTCGTGCAGCGTGCTCGCACCGAAGTCGAAGCGGGAGTGCCACTGGGCCTGGATCTGGAAGTAGGCGGACCAGTTGTGCAGGGCCTGGGCGGTCCAGGCGACGTAGCCGAGCCAGCCCAGCGGGGCCAGCAGTGCGGCAGCGATCGGGCGCACCGGCGACCCGGCAGCGGCGCCGCGTCCGTCCCGGCGACGGCGGTGCAGTTCGACGGCGGCGGCCGCGATCACCGCGGCGGCCAGGGCCACGGCGGTGGGGCGGGTCAGCCCGGCGAGCAGGCAGAGCATCCCGGCCGTGAGCCAGCGGCGGGTCACCACCGCCCACAGCGACCAGGCGGCCAAGGCGGTGAAGAGCGACTCGCTGTAGCCGGCGTTCTCCACCACCGCGGCCGGGACCAGACCCCACATCACCACGGTCAGCGTCGCGGTGCGCCGCCCGTAGCCGGGTGCCAGCGCGGCGAAGATGCCCCAGGCGGCGGCGAGCGAGGCCAGCGTCGCGACGACGGGCCCAACAGCGCTCCAGGGGAGGAAGGGCAGGACCGCGTGCAGGGCCGCCATCAGCGCGGGGAAGAGCGGGAAGAAGGCGAGGTCGCTCATCCCGGCGCCGGCCCGTCCCGGGCTTGTCGCGGGGTTGTAGCCGTAGCGCGCGATGTTCAGGTACTGGTTGGCGTCCCAGTGGGTGCCGAGAAGGTGCAGACTCTCGCCCGGTCCGTGCGGTGAGGCGGCCAGGACCAGAAGCAGGTAGACCAGTCGGACGGCGGCGTAGAGGAGGAGGGCCGGCGCGGCCGCCCGCAGCGCACTGCCGGGACCTGTCCAGCGGGAGCCGACCCGTTTAGAGGAGGACCGTCGGGAGGACCGTGAGCTGGCGCGCGTGGTTGCGGTCACTGTTCCTCACGAAGAAACGGGACGCTCTCGGTTCCGCGGTGCGGACCTCGCGCCGGTCGGGCTCGGCGTGGCTGCGGCCGCGTCGGCTGCGTCCACGCCCGAGTGGGCGATCGTACAAGATTTCGTCGGACCGGAGAATCGAAGGCCGCTGACGCCCTGTCGGTGACTGCGGGCGTCCCTGCAGCGCGGTCCCTATTAGTACTGAATGCCCGTCATGTACATCACCCTTCCGTAACGGAAACACAACGTCATGACGGCCGCCGCGTACCAGTGGTACCGGCTTCACGTAAGGTCTCAGAGCGTTTGGACGCAGCGCGAGTTCTGGGTGATCAGGTCGCGTTCTCGGGGGGTGCGGGGTGGCACCGGTGCGCCCGCCCACAGAGTAGGGGGGCGTGGGTTGAAGACCTTGTCGGTGGTGATTCCGGCACTCAACGAGGCCGGGAACCTGGCAGCGGTGATGGAGACGATCCCGTTCGCCGAACTCTCGCAGGCGGGTTGGGACACCGAGGTGGTGATCGTCGACAACGCCTCCACCGACGGCACCGGGCAGGTGGCCCGCTCGCTCGGGGCCCGGGTGGTGGAGCAGCCGAGGCGCGGATACGGCAACGCCTACCAGGCGGGGTTCGACGCGGTGTCCGGGGATGTGATCGCCACCGGCGACGCCGACCGCACCTATCCCTTCGACGCGCTGCCGCACCTGCTCTCGGCCCTGGACGAGCAGGACGCCGACTTCCTGACCACCAATCGCCTGCTGCGGGAGAACCACGGCGCGATGAAACGCTCGCACACCGTCGCCAACCACGCCCTGAGCGCGGTCAGCCGGATGCTGTTCCGCAACGAGCTGCGCGACTCCCAGTCGGGGATGTGGGTCTTCCGGCGCGAGGTCTGGAAGGGCCTGGACGTCCGTTCCCCGGGCATGGCCTTCTCCCAGGAGATCAAGAACGCGGCAGGCTGCGCGGGTTACCGTGTACTCGAAGTCCCGATCGAGTACCGCCCCCGGGGAGGCGACGTGAAGCTCAACGCCTTCTCCGACGGTTTCGGCAATCTCCGCCAGCTGTTCGAGCACCGCTTCCGCCGCGCCGACGGCGGAAACGACGTGGCGGACCCCGGTACCGGAGTCCTCACGCAGCAGGAGCAGTTCGAAGCGGTATGACATTGCTCGACGATCCCGGTCCACCCCGGGAGCACGACCGCGCCGACACGACCCCGGGCCGTCGCCTCGGGGCCCGACGGGCCCTGCGCCGGCGTGCGGCGGAGGCCGGGCGGTGGCGCGAGGCGGTGGTGCTGGCCGTCGCCGTGCTCGCCCTGGTGGCCGGGCTGGGATCGCTGGCGACCCCCACCGTGGCGTCCTTGCGCACCGTGCTGCTGCAGTCCTTCACCAAACTCCCGACCAGGTACACCGAGCTGTACTTCACCAGCTCCCCGACGGTCGACGGCCCCGCCGTGGACGTGCCGGTGACCGTGGTCGACCACAGCACCGGCATCCGGCTGTACCAGGTGCACGTGGAACTGCGCGACGACCGGGGCAAGGTGCTGGCCGCCACCGAGGCGGGGTTGGTGCCGCGCGACGGCGCCGCCGTACCCCTGGTGCTGCACCTTCCGTTGGTGACCGGCGCCACCACGGTGTGGGTGACCCTGCCCGGCCACCCGCAGACGCTGCACTACCGGATCGCGGGTTCGAACCTGCCGACGACTACGGGGACCCCATGAGCGGCACCCGGCCGGGAACCTCCCCCGTGTTCCAGATCACCCCCTACTACCCGCCCCACCTCGGCGGGTTGGAGCGGGTCGTGCAGCACCTGGCCGAGTGCCTGGGCGAGCGCCGCGAGGTCCGCGTCGTCACCACCGACCTGGGGGCCGCGGGCGCCCGGCGCACCGAGCGGGGCGGTGGCGTGACCGTACGCCGCCACCGCGCGGTCGAGCTGGCGCACACCGCGATCGCCCCCGGGCTGCCGGTGTCCCTGCTCCGGGCGCCGCGTGATGCGGTCCTGCACCTGCACTGCGCGCACGCCCTGCTGCCGGAACTGGTCGCCCTGGTCGCGGCCGTGCGCCGACAGCGGTTCCTGGTCCACTTCCACCTGGACGTGGACGCCTCCGGGCGACTGGGCGGCCTGTTGCCCGCGTACAAGAAGCACGTGTTCGGCCGGGTGCTGCGGGCCGCCGCCGGAGTGATCGTGCTCACCGAGGCGCAGGCGGACTTCGTCCGCACCCGCTACCGGGTGCCCGCCGAGCGGGTGTTCACCGTGCCCAACGGTGTCGGCGACGAGTTCTACATGCCGGTCCGGCAGGCCACGCCGCAGCCGCTGCGGCTGCTCTTCGTCGGCCGGCTGAGCCCGCAGAAGAACGTGGGCCGACTGCTGGACGCGATGAGCCTGGTCCAGCAGCCCGTCCGGCTGCGGGTGGTGGGTGACGGGGAGCTGCGCACGCAGCTGCGGGCCCAGGTCGAACGGCTCGGTCTCACGGACCGCGTCGAGTTCTCCGGCGGGCTGCTCGGCACCGACCTGATCCGCGCCTACGCCGAGGCGGACGCCTTCGTGCTGCCGTCGGACAAGGAGGGCATGCCGCTGGTGGTCCTGGAGGCGATGGCGGCGGCGCTGCCAGTGCTCGCCACCCGGGTGCCGGGCAACACCGAACTGATCGGCGGGACCGGCCTGTTGGCCGATGCGGAGCCGACCGCCCTGGCCGCCGCGATCGACCTGCTGGCCGGAGACCCGGAGCTGCGTGAGCGGTTGTCGGGCCGCGCGGCCGCCGCCGCCGTCGGCTACTCCTGGGAGGCCGTGGCCCGCAGGGTCGAGCAGGTCTACGCGGAGGTCTGTCCGTGATACCGCAGCTGAAGCCCCGTCAGATCGTGCTGCTCGGCATCTCCGCCGCCTGTGTGGTGGAGATGGTGCCGGGTGTTCCGGGCCTGCTCACCACTGCCGCCGGGCTGTGGCTGCTGATCGGGGCGCCCGTGGCGGTCTGGTACGGCACCGCTGCCAGGGCGGTCTCGCGCCGCGACTCGGCGCTGCTGCTCTCGCTCGGCCTGGCCGTGATCACCGACATGGTGGTGGCCCTTGGGGTGAACACGGTGCTGCCCTGGTTCGGCCAGGCGCACCCGTTGACCACGATCGCCCTCGGCGGCGGCGCCGCGCTGGTGCTGATCGCCCTCGGGGCTTTCCTGCCGCAGGCCGGCTGGGACCAGCCGTGGCGCGGCGCGGCCGGAAGACGGCCTCGCGGACTGGCCCCGGTCGGCTCGCTCGGGGCGCTGTGTCTGCTGCTCTCGGTGGCGGGCCCGATCCGGCTCAACAACGGCTTCAGCGGCGCGGTCAGCTGCGCCGCCCTGGTCGCCATCGCCGGTCTGCTGGTGCTGCTGCTGGTCCGGCGCCGTCAGTACCCCGAAGCGGTGCTCCAGACCGGGCTGTACATCGCGGCGGCCGGCCTGCTGCTGTTGAACTCGCTGCGCGGCTGGTTCATCACCGGACACGACATCCAGCGCGAGTACGAGTACTTCCGGCTCACCCTCGGCGGTTCGCTGTGGAACGTGCACGCCTACCCCAACCCGTACAACGCCTGCCTGAGCATCACGCTGTTCCCGGTGGACCTGTACCGGCTGACGGCCATCCCGGACCTGTACGTGTTCAAGGCAGTGCTGCCGCTGCTGTTCGCGGCCACCCCGGTGCTGGTGTACCGCTCCGTCCGGAACGTGGCCCCCCAGCTGGTGGCCCTGCTGTCGGCGATGTTCTTCCTGGCCTTCCCGACCTTCTTCACCGACATGACCTTCCTGGGCCGCCAAGAGATCGCCTTCCTGCTGCTCGGCTGCGCGATGGTGGTGCTGACCGACTCCGGGCGCGCCCTCGGCCGCCGGCGGTTGATGTTCCTCGCCCTGGCTGTGGGCATTGTGCTGTCGCACTACTCCACCGGCTACATGGTGGTGGCCACCCTCGCGGTGGGCTTCGGCGCGGATCTGGTCTGGCGGCTGCTCGCACTGAGAGGGAGGCGACGGCCCCGCAGGCGGACGCGCTCCGACCACGGACCAAGCTTCGTCTCCTGGTGGATGGTCGCGGCGACGGCGGTGCTCGCGCTGGGATGGGCGGGCCCGGTCACGCACACCAGCGGGCAGTTGCGGACCACGCTCAGCGACGCGGTGCAGCAGGTGCTGCACTTCGGCCAGGGCCAGAGCGGTTCCTCGGACACCGCCTACAGTCTGTTCGGCGGCGCCCAAGTCAGCCCGCAGCAACGGATGGACCAGTTCCAGGGCCAGATCGAGCAGCAGACCGCCGCCAAGCGCGCGGCCGGTGACTACCTTCCGCTGCGGGTCGTGCAGCAGTACGCCACCCCGGTGGTGGCTCAGCAGGAGCTGCCGCCGACCTCCCTCGGGCGGCTCCTGGACGCGGTCGGGATCAACGTGTCGACGGTGAACGGGCTGTTGCGCCAAGGCGCCGCCGCTCTGATGCAGATCCTGCTCCTGGTCGGGCTCGTGGTCACGGTGCGGGCCAGGCGCCGGGTTTTCCGCCCCTCCCGCGACCAGGTCACCCTCACGGTGGGCGCAGTCGGCGGACTGGTGCTCGTCACGATCGTGCCCCAGCTGTCCGTGGACTACAGCGTGCTTCGGGCCTTCCAACAGGGCCTGCTGTTCTTCGCACCCTTCCTCGCGGCCGGCACGCTGTGGGCGCTGCGCTGGGCCGGCCGGCGCACCGTGCCGCTGACCTGCGCCCTGATCGCGACGCTCTTCCTGGACCTGACCGGGGTGGTGCCCACGGTGCTGGGCGGATACCCGGCGCAGCTCCAACTCAGCAACTCCGGCCAGTACTACGACCTCTACTACTCGAACGAGAGCGAGCGGGTGGCCGCGTCCCGGCTGATGCAGCAACTGGAGACGACGCGCACACCGAACGGCGGCATGCCCGTGGTGCAGGCCGAGAGCTTCACCTTCAACCGGCTGCAGACCGTGCTCACCGGCCCGGTCGTCGGCAACATCTACCCCACCGTGATCGGGACCGACACGTACGTCTTCCTCGGCGCCACCACCGTGCGCACCGGCCAGGTCTCCGTCTCCTACCAGGGTGACCGGATCACCTACCGTTACCCGGTGGCACTGCTCAACACCTACAAGAACGAGATCTACAGCAGCGAAGGGGCGGAGATCTACCGATGACCGCTCGTCCGCCGCAGCCGCCGGGCCCGTCGCACTCGCCGCAGCCGTCGCGTCCGCTGCGCGTCCTGCTCGTCTCCCACTACTACCCGCCGCACGTGGGCGGGATCGAGATGGTGGTGCGTCAGGAGGCGGTCCGGCTCGCGGCGGCCGGTGTCGAGGTCGTCGTGCTCACCAGCGGGCGGCGCAGTGCCTCGGATGTCGAGGACGGGGTCCGGGTGGTCCGCGTCGCGGCCTGGAACGGCGCGGAGCGCCGGGCCGGGGTGCCCTTTCCGGTGCTGTCGCCGCGTCTGCTCACCCGGGCGCTGCGCTGGGCGCGCTGGGCGGACGTGGTGCACGTCCACGACTGCCTGTACCTGACCTCGTGGGCGGCCGGTCTGGCCGCGGCCGCGACCCGCACACCCCTGGTGCTGCACCAGCACGTCGCGCTGGTGCAGCACCCGTCCGTCTTGGTGCGCCTGGTCCAGCAGGCGGTGTACGCGGTGGCCGGCCGGTTCCTGCTGGGCCGTGCCCGCAGCGTGCACACCCTCAACTCCGCCGTCACCGAGTTCGTGATCCGGCTCGGGGCCCGGCCGGAGCGGGTGCGGCACCTGCCCAACGGGGTGGACACCGGGCTGTTCCGCCCTGCGGCGTCCGAGGAGGAGAGCCGCCGGACGCGCGCCGCGCTGGGGCTGCCCGGACACCGCCCGCTGGTGCTGTTCGTCGGTCGGCTGGTCCCGAAGAAGGGCTACGACCTGCTGCTCGAGGCCGCTGACGGCTCGTTCGACCTGGTCTTCGCCGGTGACGGGGACACGACGGGGTTCGCCGGCCGTGACGATGTGCACCATCTGGGCAGCCTGGCACCGCAGGACCTGGCCCGGGTCTACCGGGCCTGCGACGTGTTCGCTCTGCCGTCGACCGCCGAGGGCTTTCCGCTCACCGTCCAGGAGGCGATGTCCTCCGGCCTGCCCGTGGTGACCACGGACGACCCCGGCTACGCGCCCTACCGGCTGGACGGGTCCCAGGCGGTCCTGGTGCCGCGCCGCGTCCCGGAGCTGCGGGCCGCGCTACGGGAACTGGTCCGCGACCGTGAGCGCCGAGCCGACATGGGCTCCGCCGCGCGGCGGTACGCCGAGACCCGGTTCGCCTGGGACGCGCACGTCGCCGAGCTGCTGGAACACTACCGGGACGCGCAGCCGCACAGGGGCGGCAGATGACCGCCGCCCGCGGGGGCGGCGGCAAGGGCAGGCATCGGCGCCCGGGCGACCAGATCCTGCGCAGCTCCTTCTTCCTGATGGCGTCCACGGTGACCACCGCCGGGCTGGGCTTTCTCTTCTGGGTGCTCGTCGCGCGCTACTACAGCCCCTCCCAGGTCGGCCTGGCCACCTCGCTGATCTCGGCCACCTCGCTGATCTCCTACCTCAGCCTGTTCGGCCTGAACAGCACGCTGATCCGGTTCCCGGCGTCCGACCTCGCCCGCAACGGGCAGATCTCCCAGGCGCTGGCCCTGGTCACCGTCACCTCCTGCGGCGTCGGCGCGGCCTATCTGGCCGGCCTGCCGCTGTACGGGGCCAAGCTGCTGTTCATGCGGGACCACCCGCTGCTGGCGGCGGCCTTCGTGCTCTGCTGCGCCTGCGCCGCGCTGAACCAGCTGACCGACTCGGTCTTCATCAGCGCGCGCCAGCCCGAGTACAACGTGATCGTCGACGGCCTGATCCAGGGGCTGACCAAACTCGCCCTCCCGGTGCTGCTGGTCGGCCTGGGCGCGGTGGGCATCGTGGGCGCGGCGGGCGGCGGCTACGTGGTCGCCGTGCTCGCCTCGCTGCTGCTGATGCACCGCCGGCTCGGCTTCCGCTTCGACTTCCGGGTGCGCGGCACCCGGCTGCGCGAGCAACTGACGTACTCGGTGGCCAACTACATCTCCAGCCTGCTCAACCTCGCGCCGCTGCTGGCGTTCCCGCTGATCGTGCTGCAGTACCTCGGCGCCGCGGCGGCCGGCTACTACTACGTCGCCTTCCAGATCGCCGGGATGCTCAACTCCGTTGCCTACTCCACCGGAGAGGCACTGTTCGCGGAGGCCTCCTACGACCCGTCGCGCTTCGGCGCGCTGCTGCGCCGGTCCGCCGCGATCATCACGGCGATCCAGCTGCCGGCCGCCGCCGCGGTGGTGTTCGGCAGCGGCCTGGTGCTCCGGCTCTTCGGCGGGACCTACGCGAGTCATGCCGGGCCGGCGCTGCAGGTCCTCGCCGTCGGCGCGCTCGGCGTCGCGCTCAACAGCTGGACCAGCTTCGGCCTCAAACTCACCCAGCAGATGCGGGCCCTGGTGTTGAGCAACATCGTCTACGCGGTCGTGGCCATCGCCCTGGCCCTGCTCTGGGCGCACCGCGGCCTGGTCTGGGTCGGCTGGGCGTGGGGCGTCGGCAACGTGGCCTCCGGCCTGGTGGGCCTGATCCCGCTGGTCTTCGTCCGTCACCGCACCCCGGGACGGGGACCGCTCCCGGGGCCGGGTCAGCCCCGCGCCGTGGAGGTACAGGCATGAGGATCCTGCAGGTCGTCAACATCGGCTTCGAGGCCGGCGGGGCGGAGAAGAGCGTCCGGCTGATCTCCCAGGGTCTGGCCGAGCGCGGTCACACCGTGACGGTGGTCGCCACCGACCGCCTCGCGGACGGACGGACGGTCTTCGCCGACCACCTCGTCCCCGCGATCGACGGCGGTCCGCTGCGACGACTGTTCGGCTACTTCTGGTACCGGCGCGGCTACCGCCGGATGCGGCAGATCCTCGCGGAGTTCCGGCCCGACATCGTGCACCTGCACACCATCGGCGAGTTCAGCCCGTCGGTGCTCGCCGCGACCCGGGGGCTGCCCAGGCTGCTCACCGCCCGGGGACCGGAGGACTGGACGCTCGCGCTGCTGCGCTGGAACCTGGCCAGCGCCTCTGACGGCGAGGGACGGCTCAGTCCCGCCGACCGGCTGCGCTACCTCTATCTGCGCTTCCTCCAACGGCCCGCCTACCTGCCCTGGTTGCGCCGACTCGACCGGGTGCTGGCCCTCAGCCAGTACATGGCCGATGCCGTGCGCGCCGATGTCGGCCAGGTCCCGGTCTTCGTCGCACCGAACGGCGGCGAGGAGGGCTTCTCGCCGGAACCTGTCACCGATCCCCTGAGCATCCTGTTCACCGGTCGACTCGAACGGGTCAAGGGCGCCGAGGTCCTGCTGGACGCGTTCCGCCGGGTACTGACGGTCCATCCTCAGGCCCGGCTCACCGTCATCGGGGAGGGCTCCGACCGCGAGCGGCTGGAGCAGAGCGTCGCCGATCTGGTGGCGGACGGCCGGGTGAGCTTCCGCGGCTGGCTGGGACGGGACCAGGTGGCCGAATGCCTGCGGGAGTCGGCGGTCGTGGTGGTCCCCTCCCTGTGGCCCGAGGTCTTCGGCCGGGTGGCGCTGGAGGCGCTGCAGACCGGACGCGCGGTGGTGGCCTCCCGTACCGGCGGCCTCTCCGAACTGGTCGGGCCGGACAACGGGGTGCTGGTCCCGCCGGGCGACGCGGTGGCGCTGGCCGAAGCCCTGTCCGGCCTGCTGGGCGACCAGGAACTGCTGCAGCGCCTGGGCAAGGCCGCGGCCGAACGCGCCGAGCAGTACCGCCTGGAGGCGGTGCTCGACGAGCACGAGCGGCACTACCGCGCGGCGCTCGCGTCGCACCGCCGCTGAGACGGGAACGGTGACGGTGAACGCAAAGGTGATGCCCCAGGTGACGCCGCGCACGGTGGCTGTGGTGGCCCCCTACTACCCGCCCAAGGTCGGTGGCGTGGAGAACTACGCCGCGCAGGTCGCCCGCGCGATCGCGGACGCCCCCGACCTGCGCCCGGTCGTGATCACCACCGGTGCCACGCGCCTGCGCACCCGCGTCGCCACCGAGGACGGCGTGCTGGTGGTCCGGCTCGGTACCTGGCTGCGGCTGTCCAACACGCCGCTCAGTCCGCTCTGGCCGCTGCAACTGCGCCGCTGGCTCCGCCGTACCGGCGCCGAGGTGGTCAACGCGCACGCCCCGGTCCCCGGCCTGCCCGACCTGGCCGTGCTGCTCGCCGGCCGCCGGCCGACAGTGCTCACCTACCACGCCGGCTCCATGCACAAGGGCGAGCCCGGCAGCGGGCTGGCGGACCGGCTCATCGGGCTGTACGAGCGCCGGGTGCTGCCGCGCGTCTTTTCTCGGGCAGCCAGACTGGTCGCCGTCTCCCCGGTGTCACTCGCCAGCGGGCAACCGCACTGCGAGGAGATCAGTCCCGGTGTCGACCTGGCCCGCTTCACACCGGGCGGTCCCGCCTCCGCGCGCCCGCGCAGCGTCGTCTACCTGGGCCGGATGGACCGCTCCTCCGCCTGGAAGGGCGTGGACGTCCTGGTGCGGGCCTTCGCCGAGGTGGCCGCTGAACTCCCCGAGGCCCGGCTGCGACTGGTCGGTGGCGGGGACGCGGTGGCCGACCACGTGGAGCTCGCCAAGCGGCTCGGCGTGGCGGACCGCGTCGAGGCGACCGGCGAACTGACGGGTGATCGGCTCGCCGAGGCGTTGCGCGGCGCGGCAGTGCTGGTGCTCCCGTCGCGCAGCGAGGCAGAGTCCTTCGGCATGGTCCTGGTCGAGGCGATGGCCTGCGGTACCCCGGTGGTCGGCTCTGCGGTCGGAGGCATCCCCTGCGTCGTCACCGACGGCGAGAACGGGCTGCTGGTGCCCGCGGGAGACGTCGCCGCTCTGGCCACGGCCTGCCGCACCGTGCTCACGGACGGGGCCCTGGCCGACCGGCTGGCCGCGCGCGGGCTGGAGGTGGCCCGGAAGCGTTACTCGTGGCCGGTCCTGACGGACCGTTATGTCGAGCTGTTTCGCTCGTCATAGCGCCGAGTCGCTCACAGTGGGGCGGGGCCGCGCCGGGTCACTTGACCCAGGAGCGTCCGGTGAGGGACTCCTCGTAGGTGGTGATCGCGTTCTTCAGTGCGGCGAAGGACGGTTTGGCGGTGCCGTCGATCCGGCGCAGTCCGAAGAACGCGGCGGGGTCTGTCCGGTCGGTTCCCGTGTCCTGGTCCGCGAACCAGAACACGGCGGCGACATGGGGGTTGGCTGCGGCGGCGGGTACGGTGTCGGCTGCGATGGCGGCTTGGAAGGCCTCGGTGACGTGGGTGGTGTCCGGTGGGATGTGCACGCCGTCGGAGGCCGCGCCGGGACCGTTGGTGGGGGCGCCGGTCTCGGTCAGCCAGATCGGCAGGTCCGGGGTTCCGTACTCGGTCAGGACCGAGACCAGGCTGTCGCTCGTGCTGCTGATCTTCTCGAAAGCCGTGCCGAAGGTGGTCCGTGCGCTGGGCAGGTAGGGGTAGGTGTACGGGTGGTAGGCGACGGCATCCACCACCTTGGTGCCTCCCAGCCGGGCGACCGCGGCGAGGAACCGGTCCTGCGGAATCCGGGGGGCCTTGCTGTCGGCAGAGACTGCGGCGAGACCGCCCATCACCACCGTCGCCTGCCCGTCGGCGGACCGCACGGCTGCGGCGGTCAGCTTCAGCAGCCGGGTGTAGCCGACCGGGTCCGGCTTCGGCTTCCAGAAGAGGATGTTCTCCTCGTTCCAGATCTCCCAGGTGTGCACGCCCATGGCGGAGTACCGGGCGGCGGCCTTGTGGGCGAAGGCGGCGAAGGCCGCCGGGTCGGCCGGGGCGCAGGCCTGGTCGTTCCGGCAGGTGGAGGGCCGGGCCCACGGCGGGGTGTAGCCGACGACGGCGAGGATCTGCAGGCCGCGCTTCTGCGCGGCTTCGGCGACCCGGTCGAAGCGCTGCCACTGGTAGCGGTCGGGCGAGTCGGGCTGGATGTCCTCCCAGGACAGGTCCACCCGGACCCACTTGGCCCCCAGGGCCACCGCGTCGTCCAGCGCCGACGCCAGCGCCTGGTCGGAGAGGAACGGCAACGTGTCCCCGTACGCGACGCCGATCTTCAGTCCCGGCTGGGAGGCCGCGACGGTCGGTCTGGAGGCGGGCCAGTCCAAGGGCTTGGCCACGGAGGGCGACTGGGACAGGGCGATGGTGACCGTCACCGCGGCGGCCACCGCGAACGCGACCAGCGCGACCCACCAGTGCCGCCGGAGTTCGGGTTGTATGACCACGCCGACAGCTTAGAGGGCCCGTCAGCAGAGGCCGGCGGTGTCGGGTGCCGCTGACTCCCGCCTCCCTGCTCCCTGCCTTCGGAGAAGGCTCGAAGATCAACCTCATGGAGCCGCGTTGAGGGACTCCTCGTAGGTGGTGATCGCGTTCTTCAGTGCGGCGAAGGACGGTTTGGCGGTGCCGTCGATCCGGCGCAGTCCGAAGAACGCGGCGCGGTTCGTCCGGTCGGTTCCCGTGTCCTGGTCCGCGAACCAGAACACGGCGGCGACATGGGGGTTGGCCGCGGCGGCGGACACGGTGTCGGCGGCGATGGCGGCTTGGAAGGCCTCGGTGACGTGGGTGGTCTCCGGTGGGATGTGCACGCCGTCGGAGACCGCGCCGGGACCGTTGGTGGGGGCGCCGGTCTCGGTGATCCAGATGGGCAGCTTGGCGGACCCGTATGCGGCCAGGATGGACACCAGATTGACCGAGGTGCTGCTGATCTTCTCGAAAGCCGTGCCGAAGGTGGTCCGCGCGCTGGGCAGATAGGGGAACGTGTACGGGTGGTAGGCGATCCCGTCGACCAGGTGCGTCGCACCGAGCTTGGCCACCGCGGTGAGGTAGTCGCTCTGCGACACGTGGTTCTGCGAGGGGTTGGTGGGGACCGCGGCAAGACCGCCCATCAGCAGGGTCGCCTTCGGGTCCGCCGACCTCATGGCCTTGGTGGTCAGCTTCAGCAGCCGGGTGTAGCCGGCTGGGTCCGGCTTCGGTTGCCAGAACTGGATGTTCTCCTCGTTCCAGATCTCCCAGGTGTGCACGCCCATGGCGGAGTAGCGGGCGGCGGCCTTGTGGGCGAAGGCGGCGAAGGTGGCCGGGTCGGCCGGGGCGCAGGCCTGGCTGTGCGCGCAGCTGGAGGGCCGGGCCCAGGGCGGGGTGAAACTGATCACGGCGAGGATGTGCAGGCCGCGCTTCTGGGCGGCTTCGGCGACCCGGTCGAAGCGGTCCCACTGGTAGCGGTCGGGCGAGTCGGGCTGGATGTCCTCCCAGGACAGGTCCGCCCGGACCCACTTGGCTCCCAGGGTCACCGCGTCGTCCAGCGCCGACGCGAGCTTCTGGTCGGACATGAACGGCAACGTGTCCCCGTACGCGACACCGATGTCCAGCGCGCGTGACGTGGTTGCCTGGGGCGAGGCGGTCGAGCCGGCCTGGGCGGAGGGGCGTCCGTGGGGCGAACCGGACTGCGTGAACGCCGCGGAAGCGATCGCCGCGACACTCACGGTGAGTGCTATCAGCACAACCCACCAGTGCTGCTGCCGGTCCGGCCGGTCCGAAGGTGTGACCACGGCGGCCAGCTTAGACGGCGCTACGCGCCGCTTGGGCTGTCAGATCTTGGTCCGGTGGAAGTTCATGTAGGACCGGGACGGCGTCGGGCCGCGCTGGCCGAGGTAGCGGGAGCCGTACTTCTCGGACCCGTACGGGAACTCGGCCGGCGAGGTCAGCCGGAACATGCACAACTGGCCGATCTTCATGCCCGGGTAGAGCTTGATCGGCAGCGTGGCGACGTTCGACAGCTCCAACGTCACGTGGCCGCTGAAGCCGGGGTCGATGAACCCGGCGGTCGAGTGGGTCAGCAGTCCGAGCCGGCCGAGCGAGGACTTGCCCTCCAGCCGCGACGCGATGTCGTCCGGCAGCGTGACCACCTCGTAGGTGGACGCCAGGGCGAACTCACCGGGGTGCAGGATGAACGGGTCGTCCCCGTCCGGCTCGACCAGGCGGGTCAGGTCGGGCTGCTCGACCGCGGGGTCGATGTGCGGGTACCTGTGGTTCTCGAAGACCCGGAAGAACCGGTCGAGGCGCACGTCGATGCTTGACGGCTGGATCATCTCCTGGTCGTAGGGGTCGATGACCACGCGACCGGATTCGATCTCGTTCCGGATGTCCTTGTCTGAGAGCAGCACGCGTCGAGGTTACGTGCATGAACAGACCCCCGCCCAATCGGCGCGGGGGTCTGTGCTGCATTTCCGTATTTCCGTACGTCCGGCTCTGCGGTCAGGCCAGGAACTCCATGGCCTCGCGCCGCAGCGCCTTGCTGATCTGCTCCGTCGAGAGCGCCGCCAGATCTGCGGGAACGGCGCTCCGAAGCCGCGCACACTGCGGGCAGCGCATCAGCCTCCCTGGGCCGATCCGTCCGTCACGCAGATGCTGCATCGGGAAACTCGCGGTGCTGAACAGGTGCCCTTCGGCACAACGGACGACAGTGCGCTCCATTGCTTCCTCTCCCCAACGCCGTAGGCCAGCGGTGCCACATTAGGGGATCTTCCGGACATATCGCCCTCAGGCTCGCCGACTGGGCCTCCGGCCATCCGTGTGCGTCACAGTACGCCCGCGGTGCGCGGGGACACCACCGCTGCACGTGAGGCGTGGGATGGGGTAGAGTGAAGGTGGAGAGGCCGTCACTGACGGCTGATCAGGCGGGCGTAGTTTAATGGTAGAACATAAGCTTCCCAAGCTTAGAGCGCGAGTTCGATTCTCGTCGCCCGCTCAATAATTGAAGGGCCGCGGACCATCTGTCCGCGGCCCTTTCTCGTGCGTCGGGCCTTCAGGACTGGGTGTCGGCCTGGGTCATGGACGCGACCGCGGCGGAGACGGTGTCCTCGTACAGGCCGAGCTTCGGCGCCCGGACCGGAGTCCCGCCGGTGAGCGGGAAGTTGACGGTGTCGGCGTCGGGCATGTGGTTCCCGTCCGCCAGGACGTTGAGCTCGTTGACGCCCGGAGCGCCGCTGGTCGCACCGCTGGGGTCGAGGTCGATGACCGCGTACGCGGTCTCGCCGACGTGGACCGGGTAGGCGGGAGCGCCGCCGAGGCCGCTCGGGACCAGCGGCTTGACGGCGTGGCTCTGGTCGGCGGAGGCCGAGTTGTCCAGGTAGACCAGCGGGAAGTAGCTCAACCCGCAGGCGTGCGAGCCGTTGTTGCGCACCTCGATCACGCGTCGGCTCGCGGTGTTCCCGCCGATCACGTGCACCGAGAGCTGGGACGCGTCGCAGGGGTGGGTCCAGGCGTAGCTGTCGCTGTTGCTCCCGGAGCCGCTGCCGCCGGTGCTGCCGCCGCTCCCGCCGGTCGAGCTGGACGAACCTCCGGACGAGCCCGAGGTGCTACCGGTTGAGCTGGAGCCGCCGGTGCTGCCCCCGGTCGAGCCGGACGTGCCCGTCGGTGCGGCGATGGGCGCGGCGGTGGTTCCGGTGGACGCCTGGGACGTGCTGGTCCCGCTCGCCGCGGCGGTGCCGGACCCCTGGCAGGCGGTGAGGGCGAGCGCGCCGAGCGCCAGCACGGCGGCGGTGGAGAGGGAGCGCTTGAAGGACGGGCGGCGGACGGACGTCGAGGAGGTGCTGGTCATGGTGATCGGCCTCTGCTGTGATCGGGATCGACTGGACGGCATCACCGTCGCCCCCGTCCTGTCCCGAATGCCACAGTCTCGCCACAGCTGGGGACGCTGGAACGATTCCACCCCCTCTGACCTGCAATGATGAAGCCTCCTGGAACGCCGCTCCGGGACACGGGGGAGGGTGCGACGACCATGCACGTCAACGAATTCGCCGCGCAGCTGCGGGAGCTCAAGGACCGGTCCGGTCGGAGCTACGGCATGCTCGCCAAGCGACTGCACGTCAGCACGTCCACACTGCACCGCTACTGCAACGGCGCCGCCGTGCCCGCCGACTACGCCCCGGTCGAGCGGTTCGCCCGCGTCTGCGGCGCGACGCCGGAGGAGCTGGTCGAGCTGCACCGGCGCTGGCTCCTGGCGGACGCGGAACGCCGCCGCGAGCCCGCCCGCGCGGCGGGCCGGGAGCCGGCGGCGGTCGAGGACCAGGAGGCCGCGGAGCCAGAGGCGGTAGAGGCGGTGCCGTCTCCCGTGCCGGGGCCTGCGCTCGCGCCCGCGCCGGACGAACCGGTGGTGGCCGCTGCCTCCCCGGAGCTGCCGCTCCCGGGCCGCCCGCGTCGCCCAAGGCGGCTGCGGGGGACGCGGGCGCTGTGGGCGGCCTTGGCGGTGCTGGCCATCGCGGTGCCGGTGGGGTTGGTCACGGCGCAGCACGACAGTGACACCGCCGCGTCGGTCACCGCGCCGGGCGGGGGCGCTGCTTCGCACTCCGGCGCTGCGGTTCCTGCCACGCCCCGGGCATCCGGCTCGTCATCCCCCACGTCCCTCTCCTCCTCGTCGTCCTCGTCACCGTCCGACCTGCCGCCGTCCGGCTCGTCGTCGTCGCTGTCGCTCCCGGCGTCCCCGTCCGGACCGGCCGGGCCCATGGAGGACTCGACCACCGCGCCCTTCCAGGTCAGCGTCATGTCGGACAACTGGGACACCCAGTGCGACCAGTGGTTCCTGACGTCGCAGGCACCGTCGAACGTCCCCACCCCGCCGGCGATCGAGGGGACGGCCCGTTGGGCGTCCCGGCTCGGCGCCGTCCCGGCCGCGCATCTGCGGCTGCAGCTGACCGCGCAGGGCGACTCGGCGCAGTCCGTGGTCCTGCACGCCCTCTACGTCCATGTGGTCAGCAGTCGACCGGCGCCGAAGGGGAACGGCTACACCGCAGGGTCGGGCTGCGGGGGTGGCCTCACACCCGCGTCCTTCGCCGTCGACCTCGACTCGCCCGACCCGCACGCCCGTGCCGTCCCCGGCTACCAGGGGAACATCCCGACACCGGTCATGGACTTCCCGTTCCAGACCTCGGCGAGCGACCCGCAGGTCCTGGACGTCGACGCGCACACCGCCGACCAGGACGTCAGCTGGTACCTCGACCTGCTCTGGAGCTCCGGCGACCGCCAGGGCGTGCTGCGTGTCGACGACCACGGGCAGCCGTTCCGTACGGTCGGTCTCGCCGGGGATCCGACGTACTTCTACAACGGCAGCACCTGGGCGACCACCGCACCGCCGAGCTGACTGCACCGCCGAGCTGACAGGGCGTCGGTCCGCTCAGTCGAACCGGATGTGCCGCAGCCCGATCGCGCTTCGGCGCAGCAGCCCACGCACGGCGGAGTCGTGGTCGGGCGTGAGGGTCAGACCTGCCGACGCGGCGATGCGGTCGGCGACCTGGTGGACCGTCAGGTCGTCGGTCTCGATCCGCTCCGCCGGGACGACGAACTCCGTGCCGCGCAGGCGGTCCAGGCAGAGGTCGAGCTGCGCCACCGCGAAGCTCTCCCGGCGCAGCGGAGCGTCCTTGCCCGCGACGAACTGAACGACGTGGCCGAAGCCGCGCTCGCGCAGCCGGCGCAGCACCGTCTCCCGCCGCGCGAGCAGCGCGAAGTGCCGGACGTCGTGGCCGTGTTCGTCGCGCAGTCGGCCGAGGATCCCGGCGACGTAGGCCGGCTCGACGACCGTCATCGGGGCGATGACGACGCCGTCCTGCCTGCTCAGGGCCAGGTCGAGCACCTCGACGACGCCCTCGCGCCAGGCGGCCAGGTCCTGGAAGTTGCCGCGCAGCGCGGGCGGGGTCATCCGGCGCAGGCCGAAGCCGACGTGCTCCGGGTCGCAGACGACGCTGCCGGGCAGGCGGCGGGCCAGCTCGTACGCGGTCTGCGTCTTGCCGCCGCCGAAGGGCCCGTTGATCCACAGGAGCATGCGCCGAGCCTACGCGCGCGTGCGTCGGTGGACCTGGCTCGGCCGGACGGGCGACGCGCGGGATCGCAGGCGGTGCGGTGGGGCGGCCGGGCCCCGGCGGCGACGTAACCTGCGGGAACTTCGCCCCGGAGGCGGGCGCCTGAGGGTCGGTGAGGTGCCGGTGAGCAGGCTCGGACTGAGGGCGTGGCGGGCGGGGCGAGCCGTGGCCCTGCTGGGCACCGTGGTCGCGGTGCTGATCGGGACCGGGACCGGCGCCGGTAGCGGAGCCGGGGCGGCCACGGGCGGAGGGCCGGGCAGGAGCGTGTCCGCCGACATCGCCTCTGCCCGCTCCGCTGAGACCGCCCGCACCGCTCGGACCGCCCGCGCCGCCGACGCGCTCGCGTGGGGGGATCCGGCGGGCCTGGTGGACCCCTTCGTCGGGACGGGGAACGGCGGGCGGTGGGTCGGGCGGGTGGACACCTTCCCCGGGCCCAGCCTGCCCTTCGGGATGCTGCAGTGGAGCCCGGACACGACCTCGCGCCCGGACGGCGGCGGGTACGCCTACGCGGACAGCGCGCTCACCGGGTTCAGCCTCACCCACCTCTCCGGCCCCGGCTGCCGGGTCGCCGGGGACGTGCCGTTCCTGCCGCTGGCGGCCGGGGAAACCGGCAGGTCGGTGCCGTTCAGCCACGACGGCGAGGTGGCCCGGCCCGGCTACTACGCGGTGACCGCGGGCGGCGTCCGGACCGAGCTCAGCACCACGCTCCGCACCGGCGTCGCCGACTTCACCTTCCCGCCCGACGGCCCGGCGACCGGCACGCTGCTGGTCAGGGCCGAGCGCAGCCAGACGGCCACCACCGACACGAGCGTCAGCGTCCTTGGCGACCGCGAGATCGTCGGCCAGGTGAGCAGCGGGCGCTTCTGCTCCAGTCACAACCACTACACCCTCTACTTCGCCGCCCGCTTCGACCGGCCGTTCACCATCGCACAGGTGTGGGCCGCCGACGCGCACGGATCCGCGCCCGGCGCGACCCTGGGCTTCGACCTCGGACCCGACCACCGGCTCGGCGCCCAGGTCGCCGTCTCGTACGTCGACCCCGCCGGTGCCGAGGCCAACCTGGCCGCCGAGGGCCAGAGTTGGAACGTCGGCCAGGTCGCCGCCCGCGCCTACGACGTGTGGTCACGGCAGTTGGGATCGATCACCGTCGCGGGCGGCAGCCAGGAGCAGCGGGCGATCTTCTACACCGCGCTCTACCACTCGCTGCTGCACCCCAGCGTCTTCAGCGACGCCGACGGTCGCTACCGCGGCTTCGACGACCAGGTGCACCGGATCGTGCCCGGCCATCCGCACTACGCGGACTTCTCCGGCTGGGACATCTACCGCTGCCAGGTCCCGCTGGTGGCGCTGATCGCGCCGGGGAGCGCCGACGACATGGCCACCTCGCTGCTCGACGACGCCGACCAGAGCGGCGGCTGGCTCCCCAAGTGGCCGGTGGCCGCCGGGGACACCGACGTGATGAACGGCGATCCGGCGGACCCGATCCTGGCCGACGTCTATGCCTTCGGGGACCACGGCTTCGACGTCGCACGGGCGTTGCGGTTGGCGGTGCACGGCGCGGAGGACAGTCCCAGCGAGACCGATCCGCCCGCGCAGGGCTGGTACGTCGAACGCCCGTGGCTGGCCGAGTACCTGAGCCACGGCTACGTGCCCAACGCCCATCACGACTCCACCGCCCATGTGAACAACGGCGCTTCGGAGACGCTGGAGTACGGCGTGGCCGACTTCGCCGTCTCCCGGCTGGCGGCGGCGCTGGGGCAGGACGACGTGGCGAGCCGGTTCCGGGCGCGGTCGCACGGGTGGCAGCACCTCTTCGACCCGGCCACCGGCTATCTCCGACCGCGCGAGGCGGACGGGACGTTCCCGCCCGGACCGCCGGGGGCGGTGCGGGACGGCAGCGACCAGGACGGCTTCCAGGAGGGCAACGCGGCGCAGTACACGTGGATGGTGCCGCAGGACCTGCCTGCGCTGGTCTCCACGCTCGGCGGCCCGGACGCGGTCAACCCGCGGCTGGACCGCTTCTTCACCGAGCTCAACGCCGGACCGGGCGCACCGTACGACTGGCAGGGCAACGAGCCGTCCTTCGACGTCCCGTGGCTCTACGACAGCACCGGCCGCCCGGACAGGACCGAGGCCGTGGTCCGGTCCATCGTCGACCAGCTCTACGGGCTGAGCCCGGGCGGGGAACCGGGCAACGACGACCTCGGCGCGATGAGCTCCTGGTACGTGTGGGCCGCGCTGGGGCTCTACCCGGAGACCCCGGGCACGCCCGTCCTGGCGCTGGGCAGTCCGCTCTTCCCCTACGCGGCCGTGCACCGGCCGTCGGGCCACGACCTCACCATCACCGCGGCCGGGACCGGGCCTTACGTCCGGGCGCTGCTCCGCGACGGCGTTCCGTCCTCCGCGACCTGGGTCGACGGGACGGACGGGACCGCCTCCCGGCTCGCCTTCTACCTGTCCCCGACGCCGACGACCTGGGGGACCGCCTCGTCGGACGCGCCACCGGCGTTCCCCTGAGCCGGTGTTGGGGCCGCGACTACCCTGGTTCGGGTGCGACTCGACGGAGTGGGGAAGCGGTACGGGCTGCGCGGGCCCTGGGTGGTCCGTGACGTCGGCGTGGAGCTGCCCGAAGGGGCCCTGATCCGGGCCGTCGGCGGCAACGGCAGCGGGAAGTCGACCCTGCTGCGGATCGTCGTGGGCGCCGCCCGGCCCACCCGGGGACGCGTGGTCGACGCGCCCGAGCGCCGCGCCTACGTGCCGGAACGGTTCGCCGCGGAGCTGCCCTTCACCGCGCGCGGCTACCTGGAGCACCTGGGACGCCTGCACGGCCTGCGCGGCCCCGAACCGGCCCGTCGGGCCTCGCAGTTGCTGGAGCGCCTCGGCGCGGGAGGTTTCGCCGACCGGCCGGTGGAGGAGCTGTCGAAGGGCAGCTGCCAGAAGGTCGCGGTCGCGCAGGCGTTCCTCGGCGACCCCGGACTGCTGGTGCTGGACGAGGCATGGACGGGCCTGGACCAGGCCGCGCGGGCCACCTTGGACACGTTGGTCGAGGAGCGGTCGGCCGCCGGGACCACGGTGGTCTTCGTCGACCACGACCCGGTCCGGCTGGCCGGACGGGCGGACGCCCACTGGACCTTCACCGACGGCCGGGTGGTGGACGAGCGCCTCGGCCGGACGCGTCGGCGGCAGGTCCGGATCACCGTGCGCGGCCGGGCGGCGGGCGCGAAGGGCCTGACCGAGCTCCCCGGCGTCCAGGAGGCGCGGGAACGCGAGGCCGGGCACGAGGGCGGAGGCGGCGCAGGCGGCGGAGCCGGTGGAGACGTCGTGGTGACGGTCGATCAGGACGCGTCCGACGACGTGCTGCGGTCGCTGCTCGGCGAGCCCAGCGTCCATGTCGAGGAGGTGCGGCCGGTATGAGCGCGGTGCTGGTGAGCGGCGTGCTGCCGCTGCTGCGGTACCAACTCTCCTTCCTGCTCCGCTCGCAGCGCTGGCTGCCGCCGGTGCTGCTCTACGCGTTCCTGCTGGTCACCGGGTGGTTCGGCGGGCAGCAGTACGGCGACTCGCTCGGCTGGTGCGCGGGCATGCTGGTGCCGACCTGCGGCTGGCTGACCCGCACGACGCTCGCCGTGGAGCCCGGCTCCGCACGCGCCGTGGCGGCAGCCGCCACCGCAGGGGGCGTGCGAAGGGTGCGGGCGACGGCCCTCGCGGTCGCGCTCGGAAGCGGGCTGGTGCTGGGCGCGCTGGGCGGGCTCTTCGAGGTGGTGACCAGTTCCGCGCCGACGGGACCGCACGCGCCGTTGGCGTCGATCGTCGCGGACGGACTGGTCGCGGTGCTGGTGGGCGTACTGGCGGGGACGGCCGTCGGCGCGCTGCCCGTCCCGGGCCGGGCAGCGGGCACGCTGACGCTGACCGCGACCTCGCTGCTGCTCCTGGTCCTCCCCGTCTCACCGGTCAACGCGGCGATCCGACAGACCTTCACCTCCGACAGCGCCTACGCAGCGGCCTCGCTTCCGTGGCTCCCGTTGCTCGGGTCACTCGTCCTGCTCGCTCTCTGCTCCTTGCTCGCCGTGCGCGAGGAGTAGTCCACGGAAACTGCCACGGGAAATGCGACACCACGGCAACGGGAAGATCAACGTCAACTCACAGCCCAAAGGCTCACTCTCTGGGGTGTGCATCGATGGAGGGACCGCGTCGCGTTTGTGGTGGTATTCGCCGGTCTGACGGGTAGACAGAAAAACGTCCTCCGGATATCGACGGAAACGCCGACTCTGTCCTGTGATCGCCACCCCGATCAGGGGTGCTGCACCTCCGGTTGGGGGTAGCGAAACCTGTGCGTCATACGCGAGCATCATCGACACCTGTTGCGGTCCTGGCGATGCCGCGTCGCGCGGGACCCGGGGGTCGGGGGGACAGCTCAGCCATGCCCAGCCGCACCCTTTCTGCGGGTTCTCCGCGTGTGCGCGCCGACAGACGACCGCACGGCCGAAGTCTTCCGTCCGTCAGTCCGTGCGCGCCCGCGCATGCATGAGCATGAGGAGAACCATGGGTCGCTCCCTCGCCCGTTCCCGCTCCGTCAAGGCTGCGGCCACGGTGACCGCAGGCGCCGCAGCGCTGCTGGCCTTCTCGGCCGGCGCCCCGGCGACCGCCACCGCCTCCGCGCTGCCCGCGCCCGTGCCCGCGATCACCGGCCACGTCATGGCCTCGGGCATGCACTCGGTGCTGCCGACCAGCCAGTGCCTCACCCAGATGAAGATCCGCTGCTACACCCCGCTCCAGTACCAGAAGGCGTACAACCTGGCCCCGCTCTACAAGAGCGGCGTCACCGGCAAGGGCCGCACGATCGTGATCGTCGACTCCTTCGGATCGCCGACCATCCAGAGCGACCTGAACACCTTCGACAAGCAGTTCGGCCTGCCGGACACCCACGTCAACGTGGTCAGGTGGGGCAACGTCCCGAAGTTCAACAACACCGACCCGACGCAGCTCAGCTGGGCCGGTGAGACCACCCTCGACGTCGAGTACGCGCACTCCATCGCGCCCGGCGCCCGGATCGTCCTGATCGAGACCGGCGTCGCCGAGACCGAGGGCACCACCGGCTTCCCGCAGATGGTCGCCGCCGAGAAGTACGCGGTCGACCACAACTGGGGCGACGTCATCTCCCAGAGCTTCGGCGCGACCGAGCAGACCTTCCCTGGCTACGGCAAGGGCGACACCGCGTCGGTGCAGCAGCTGCGCTACGCCTACGCCGACGCGTACTGGAAGCGCGTCACCGTGCTCGCCGCCGCCGGTGACAACGGCGCGACCGACTCCGAGGCGACCGGCACCGCCACCTACCCGTACAAGGTGGACTCCTGGCCGTCCACCGACCCGCTGGTCACCTCGATCGGTGGCACCCAGCTGACCCTGAACAACCAGGGCGTCCGCACCGCTCCCGACCAGGTCTGGAACGACGGTTACGGCGCGGGCGGCGGCGGTATCTCCGGCATCTTCGCCCGCCCCGGCTACCAGCAGGGCGTCGCGAACGTCACCGGCGCCCACCGCGGCACCCCGGACATCTCGATGACCGCCGCGGTCAACGGCGCCGCCTGGGTCTACTCCACCTTCGACTCCAACCCGAAGAACAACGGCTGGGGCCTGGTGGGCGGCACCAGCGAGGCCACCCCGATCTTCTCCGGCATAGTCGCGCTCGCCGACCAGAAGGCGGGCCACCGCATCGGCTTCCTCAACAACAAGCTGTACGCCCTGGCCGAGCACGACGCGACCGCCCACGGCATCGTCGACGTGACCAAGGGAAACAACTCGTTCGGGGGCGTCACCGGCTACAACGCCACCAAGGGCTACGACCTGGCCTCCGGCTGGGGCACCATCAACGGCACGCTCTTCGTGGATGCGCTCGCCGGTCGGTGAAACACACCGTGCAGCACGGATATTGATGCACAGTCAGAAATGAACAGTCAGAGATGTCCGCTGCACCGCTGAACTGACGGGGCGCGAGGGTGAGACGGTACCCCTCGCGCCCTGTCGCTTTTCCTCGGCCTTTCCTCGGGCCTGCCTCGGGCTTGCCCGGCTTTCCTTGGGCGACTGCGGCCCGGTCGGATCAGCCCAGCTGGTCGCCGAAGCCGGTCCGCCAGGACGCGTGCGCCGGACGCCAGCCACGGCTGCGGGCGAGGGCGTTGGACGCCCCGCGCTCCCACGTCGCGGGCTCCGAGCCCGAGGCCTGCGGCGTCGCGTCCACACCGAGGGCGGACGCCAGCACCGGAAGCCACTGGGCCGCAGCCGCCGGCTCGTCGTCGACGATGTTGACCGGCCCGGCGGGCCAGTCCAGGGCCGCGATCACCGCCCTGGCAGCGTCGTCCACGTGGACGAAGGAGCTCACGCCCGCGCTCGTTGTCAGCGTTCCGAGGAAGGGCCCGGCCTGGTCACCCGCCAGTGCCGCGGCGATCGGGCCGCCCGGCGCGTACCAGGTGCCGGGGCCGTAGAAGAGGCCGTTGCGCAGCACGACCGAGTCCTGGAGCTCGGCCGCGATCCGCTCCAGCTCGGCGACCGCGCCGACCATGCCGCCGCGCGGCAGCGGCGCGTCCAGGTCCAGCGGCACGCTCTCGTCCGCCGAGCCCTCCCCGCCCGCGTAGGCCCAGCAGATCGACTGGGCGACGATCCGGGTGACCCCGGCGGCCTTCGCCGCGTCCACCAGATTGCGGGTCCCCTCCCGGCGCAGCCGGCTGTTGGCCGCGCCGTCGGCACCGGAGAGGTCGGTCAGCTGGTGCAGCACCGCGTCCGGCGCGGCGTCGACCACGGCGTCCCGCAGCGCCCCGGCGTCCATGACGTCCACCCGCACCGCCCGCACGGCGTCCCCGCCGACCGCCCGCAGCCGGGCGACGCCCTCCTCGCTGCGCGAGGCGCCCACCACCTGGTGTCCGGCGTCCACCAGCAGCGGCACCAGCCGCCGTCCCAGCGCCCCGGTCGCCCCCGCAAGAAACACACGCACCGTCTTGCCCCCCGATCATCCGCCGACGAATATCGATCATGCCGAGCCTAGGGCCCGCCTGGTCTGCCGTGCCTCCGGGCGGGGGAGACGCCGGGCACGCAGACTGGTCGGACGCGGTGCGTGCGAACGGACGAAGGGAGAGACCTCGGGATGGGAGCGATCGTCGACTGGCTGGGCGGCCTGTCCGGCCCGCTGGTCTACGCGGTGGTCGGCGCCCTGGTCTTCTGCGAGGACGCGCTCTTCGTCGGCTTCGTCCTGCCCGGCGAGACGGCGGTGGTGCTGGCGGGCGTGCTGGCGAACCAGGGCCACGTCTCCGTCTGGGGCGTGATGGCCGTGGTGGTCTTCGCGGCGATCCTCGGTGACAGCGTCGGGTACCTGATCGGCGACCACTTCGGCGACCGGATTCTCGACGTCCGGCCGCTGCGCAGGCACCAGGAGAACCTCGGCAAGGCCAAGGACATGATCCGGGAGCGCGGCGCCGCCGCCGTCTTCTTCGGACGGTTCATCGCCTTCTTCCGTGCCGTGATGCCCGCCCTGGCCGGGATCTCGCACATGCGCTACCGCACGTTCCTGCTGTTCAACGCGTTGGGCGGGCTGGTCTGGGGGGTCGGCTACACGCTGCTCGGCTACTTCGCCGGGCAGGCGTACAAGCGGGTCGAGGCGCAGGCGGGCAAGTGGGTGGCGATCGCGATCGCGGTGATCGTGGTGGCCGTGATCGGGGTCTTCGCCTGGCGCCGCCACCGCCGCGAGCGCGAGACCGAGCGCGAGAGCGAGAGCGAGGGCGAGGGCGAGGGCGAAGGCCCCCAGCGCGAAGGCGAAAGCGAAAGCGAAGGCGAAGCCCGAGACCACGCCGGCCGCGAGGGCGACGCGGGCGACGGCCCCGAGCGCGACGGCCGCGAGCACGACGGCTGAGGCAGCCGCGCGACTATGGTGGATAGCTGAGGGGGGACGCCCTCCGGAGGTCCGCATGGCCACTCGGCACCACTACCACCTCGACATCGACGGCCACTCCGTCTCGCTCGACCTGCGCACCGGCTACACCTGGCGCACCGAGGACATCCTCCTCCTGGTCGACGGCAAGGAGCTCGGCTACCGCCACGAGCGCCACCCGGCCACCACGGTCCTGGAGGCCGAGCTCTCGGGCGAACCGCCGACGCCGATCAGCGTCCGGATCGACCACCCGCACCACGGCGGCCACCGTCCGCACACGCCCATCTGCACCCTGCTGATCGAGGGCCGCCGGCTGCCGATGCCGGAGAGCGTGCCTGCCTGATCCGGGGACCGCCCGCCAGCCCCGGTCAGGGGCGTCAACAACCCGTCAAGAACACCTGTCCGAGCGTCAAAAGCGCGTCAGGACAGCCGCTTCCGTGCGCCGCCCCGCAGGAGAGTGAGGCCCGAGGTCGAGAGGCCGAATCGGGAAGAAGGCTCAGGCGGGGATGACTACGGTCGGGGAACGGGCTCCGGAGGCCGCATCCAGCGGCGCGACAAGCGCCGGGGGGACGGGGGGATCGGGGGAACCAGGGGGATCGCCGGGACCGGGGGGACCCGCGACGCCCGGAGCGGCCGGCCGAGCCGCCCGGCTGTCCCGACGCGGGCGCGGCGGTCAGGGCGGAGGTGGCAGGCAGCTGACGGTCCCGGCGCGTCTGCGCTGGGCCGCCGCAGGCTGCGCGACGCTGGCCGTCCTGCTCGGCGCGGTGCTGCTCGGGTCGGTCTCCGGCGCGGCGAGCACCTGGAGCGACATCACCGGCCACGAGGCGCCGCAGGTCACCGACGCGGGCGGGCTCTACCAGGCGCTGACCGACATGGACGCCCAGGCGGCCAACCAGCTGGCGTTCGGCAACGACCCGCAGCTGTCAAAGAACCTGGTCACCGCCCGAACCGGGTACGCCCAGGACCGGGTCACCGCCGACCACGACCTCCAGGCCGCCACCCTCGACGCGGCGGGCAACGCCGCCGCGCAGAAGGCGCTCAGCCAGGTCCTCGACAACATGGGCAACTACCAGGACCTGGCAGCCCGCGCGCTGGCCCTCAACGCCCACGCCGACGCCCCGGCCGGCCACCCGGACCCGGCGGCGCTCACCGAGTACCGCCAGGCCACCGACCTGATGCGGACTCAGCTGATGCCTGCGGCGGAGCAGCTGATCCAGGCCAACGACAGCGGGTTCGAGCAGAGTTACCGCTCCGAGAGCTCCGCGCTCGGCACGGCCGGACTGTGGCTGGTGCTGCTCGGCGGAGCGCTGCTGGTGGCCATGCTGGCCACCCAGATCTGGCTGACCCGCAGCTTCCGCCGGGTCGTCAACGTGGCCATGGCGGCGGCGACGGTCCTGACCGCGGTGCTGCTGGGCCTGGCCGGTTCGCTCTTCTCGACCGAGCGGAACGACCTGACCACCGCCCGGATCTCCGCGTACGACTCGGTCGTCGCCCTCACCCACGCCCGCGCGGTCATCTACGACGCGAACGCCGACGAGAGCCGCTACCTGCTGGACCAGGGCCGGGCCGCCCAGTACCAGCAGGCCTTCCAGCAGGACTCGGACGACATAGCCGATGTCGGCAACGCCGGGATCTTCCAGTACGACGGGGCGCTGGCGTCCGCGATCAGCGCGTACCAGCAGAACAACGCGAACGTCGGGTTCACCGGGTACTTCGGCGACGAGTTCCGCAACATCACCTTCCCCGGCGAGCGGGCGGCGGCGGAGAAGACGCTGCTCGCGTACCAGGCGTACGAACGTGACGACCGCAAGATCCGCGCTCTGGTCCAGTCCGGCCACCTGGAACAGGCCATCGCCTACGGCACGAGCCTGGCCCCCGGCGGCTCCAACGCGGACTTCAACGCGCAGGACGCCGCGCTGCAGGCGTTGATCGGGATCAACGAGAACGCGTACGAGTCCGCCGCGGCGACGGGCGCGAACAGCGCGGGCGGGGACGAGTGGGTGCTGGTCGGGGGGATGGCGGTGGTGGTACTCCTGCTCGGCGCAGGCGCTTGGCCCCGCCTGAAGGAATTCCGCTGAGGTGTTGCCACGGACCGTCACCAGGTTTTGGTCACCCGTTCGTCTTGTCCCGGCTGCGCTTCCTGGACCCGCCTGTTTGAGTGGCTAGGGGAACGGGGCACGCGCTCAAGGGAGACACGCGGTGGCGGGTCAGGGAGGGTTCCCGTCGAACGGGGAGGAGCCCGGGTCCGGTTCGTGGTGGCGGGTGGGGGACCGGTGGGTGGACCTGGTCGTCGCCGCCGCGATCGTCGCCCTGCTCTACGGCCTGCTGCGCCTCGCGCCCGGTCTCAACGCGCCGTTCCTGCCGAGCACCGCTCCCACGCAGGTGTCGACCGATCCCGCGAACCTCCCCTACTACGCGGTGCGTTCGCTGCTGCGGATGTTCATCGCGCTGATCCTCTCGGTGCTCTTCACCTTCGTCTACGCCACCGCCGCAGCGCGGATGCGCCGGGTCGAGAAGGTGCTGCTGCCGATCCTGGACATCCTCCAGTCCGTGCCCGTCCTGGGCTTCCTCTCGGTCACCGTGACCGCGTTCATCAACCTCTTCCCGGGCTCCGAGCTCGGCCTCGAATGCGCGTCGATCTTCGCGATCTTCACCGCGATGGCCTGGAACATGACCTTCGCCTTCTACTACGCCCTCGTCTCCCAGCCCCGCGAGCTGGACGAGGCCGCGCGCGTGATGCGGCTGACCAAGTGGCAGCGGTTCTGGCGGCTGGACGTGCCGTCGGGGATGATCCCGCTGATCTGGAACGGGATGATGAGCTTCGGCGGCGCCTGGTTCTTCCTGGCCGCCTCCGAGTCGATCAGCGTGCTCAACCACCACTACGCACTGCCGGGGATCGGCTCCTACGCCGCCGCCGCGATCGCCAACGGGAACCTGAGCCAGGTCTGCATCGCCATCGCCGTGATGGTCGTGATGGTGATCGGCGTCAACGCCTTCTTCTGGCGGCCGATGACCGCCTGGTCGGAGCGGTTCCGGGTGGAGGAGTCGGGCGCGGCGGAGCGGCCCCGGAGCCTGATGCTGGACCTGCTGCGTCGCAGCAGCGTGCCGGAGCTGGTCGGGAGGCCGCTCAAGCCGGTCGGGCGGGCGCTCGACCGGGCCGCCCGGCCCTTCGGCCTGGCCGAGCACCCGCTGGCGCGGCCCGTCGCCCGGGAGCGGACCGGTGACGTCTTCTTCGCGGGGGCGGTCACCGCGCTGGTCGCCTGGGGCGCGTGGCAGGCGCTCAGCTACGTGAACTCGACGGTCGGGCTCGCGGAGTTCTGGCACGCGTTCTGGCTGGGCGCGGCGACCTTCGGGCGCGTCGTGGTGCTGCTGGTGTTCGCCACGCTGATCTGGGTGCCGATCGGCGTGTGGATCGGGATGAACCCCAAGGTCATCCGGTTCGCGCAGCCGGTCGTGCAGGTGCTGGCCAGCTTTCCGGCGAACTTCCTCTTCCCGTTCGCGACCGCCGCGTTCGTCGCCCTCGGGATCTCCCTCAACATCGGGTCGATCCTGCTGATGGCGCTGGGCGCGCAGTGGTACATCCTCTTCAACGTGATCGCCGGGGCGTCCGCGATCCCGTCCGACCTGCGCGAGGCGATGACCGGCTTCGGGGTCCACGGCTGGCTGCGCTGGAGCAGGTTCATCCTGCCGGCGATCTTCCCCTACTACGTGACCGGCGGGATCACCGCGGCGGGCGGGGCGTGGAACGCGTCGATCGTCGCGGAGGTCGTCGACTACGGCAACCACCACCTGGAGGCCACCGGCCTCGGCGCGTACATCGCGCAGGCGACGGGCGACGGGGACTTCCCCAAGATCCTGGTGGGTATCTGCGTGATGAGCATCTACGTCGTCGGCGTCAACCGGCTGTTCTGGCGGCGGATGTACCGCCTGGCCGAGACCCGCTACGCGCTGTGAGAGCCGGGAAACGTGAGACCTGGGAAACCGTGAGAGCCGGGAAAGGAGACAGGCGATGACCCCCACCGGCACGCGCCCCGTCATCGTCGAGGCGGAGGACGTCACCAAGACCTTCACCACGCCCGACGGCCGTGCCCTGCCGGTGCTGGAGGGCGTCGGGCTGACCCTGGTCGAGGGCGAGATCGTGGCGCTGCTCGGGAAGTCCGGCTCGGGCAAGTCGACGCTGCTGCGCTGCCTGGCGGGGCTGATCGCGCCGTCGCAGGGGACCGTCCGCTACCGGGGCGAGCTGCTCAACGGCGCCAATCCCGGTGTGGCCATGGTGTTCCAGTCCTTCGCGCTGCTGCCCTGGCTGACGGTGCAGCAGAACGTCGAGCTCAGCCTGCAGGCGCGCGGCGTCCCGGAGGAGGAGCGCGCCGACCGGGCGCTCAAGGCGATCGACCTGATCGGCCTGGACGGCTTCGAGGGGGCGTACCCGAAGGAGCTCAGTGGCGGCATGCGCCAGCGCGTCGGCTTTGCCCGCGCGCTGGTGGTCGAGCCGGACGCGCTCTTCATGGACGAGCCGTTCTCCGCGCTGGACGTGCTGACGGCGGAGAACCTGCGCGGCGAGCTGGTCGGGCTGTGGGTCGGGCGTGAGGCGCCGGTCAAGGCGATCCTCATCGTCACCCACAACATCGAGGAGGCGGTGCTGCTGGCCGACCGCATCCTGGTGCTCTCCTCCAACCCCGGCCGGATCAAGGCCGAGCTGCACGTCGACCTGGCGCGTCCGCGCGACCGGCAGACCGCCGGGTTCGAGGAGCTGGTCGACACCGTCTACGGCATCCTCACCGGCCGGGACGAACCCCCGGCCACGCCGTCGACGTCGGAGCGCCCGGCCCCCACGCCGACGCCGGTCACCGCCCCGCTGCCGGACGTGAGCGTCGGAGGGATGGCCGGTCTGCTCGAGATCCTGATCGCGCGCGGCGGCGAGGACGGTCTGGCCGAGATCGCCGACGAGCTGACCTTCGAGGTCGACGACCTGCTCCCGCTGGTCGACGCGGCGACGATGCTGGGCCTGGCCCGCACCATCGGCCCGCGGATCGCGGTCACCGACGCGGGCCGTGAGTTCACCGCGGCGGACATCCTCACCAGCAAGCAGCTCTTCGCCCGCTACGCGGAGGAGAACGCACCGCTGGTCCGCACCATCGTCACCGCGCTGGGCCGCACCGACGACCACACCCTGCGCGAGGGCTTCTTCCTCGACCTGCTCCGCCGCGGCTTCTCCGCGGAGGACGCGCGCAGCCAGCTGGAGACGGCGATCGACTGGGGCCGCTACGGCGAGCTCTACGAGTACGACCGCGACGACGGCCGCTTCACGCTGGAAACGGCCGACGGGCGGAACTGACCCGGGGCGGTCTCAGAGCGCCAGGGCGACGCCGCGACCGCGGTCGTGGCGGTACATCCCGAGGCGGGTGAGGACGCCCGCGCGGGCCGGGGCGGTGAAGACCTCGTCGTGCGCGCCGGTGGCGATCGCGGCCACGGCGTCGGCCAGGCTCTCGGCGCGGACGGTGACCGGGGTGACGCTGACCGGCAGCTGCTCGTCGGCGACGGACTCGCCGGTCAGGGTCTGCGCCACGACGTCGTCCAGCTTGGCGCAGGCGCGCTGCTCCCACTCGCGGGCCAGCTCGGGGCAGGGGCGCGTGCGGTAGAGGTGCTCGCCGCCCGCCGGGGACCAGGCGAGGACCGGGACCAGGACCGCCTGCTGCCGACGGGCCTCCGCGGCGGCGCGGCGCAGCTGCGCGCGTCCCTTGGCGGAGTCGCGGACACCGACGATGACGCGGGCGGTCACTGCTGCGGCGGCGGTCTCGGACATGGCGTATCGGTTCTTTCCGTGAATCACAGGCCCTGGCGGCCTGTCTGCCTTCAGATTACCTGATCAATATCGCCCACTGGTTCGTTTTTAACGGGATCCATGCGCTGTTCACCTAAGGATCGACGGACGTAACAGTCGAGTGGGTCGAAGGTCACGAAGCGGACGCCTGGGCGTAAAGAAGCCGTATGGGAAGCGCTGACGGCCGCAAGGGAGGCATTAAGGCTCGCTGACACCGCACATACGTGCGCTTACCTGGGTCGGGTCGCCGGGTCATCCGACCGGCGGAACAGATCTCGCGTCAGAAGGTGCATCCACATGTCCGACGTGCTCTTCGTAGGGCTGACGGTCGCGGTGTTCGTGATCCTCGCCCTGATCGTCAAGGGGGTCGAGCGGCTGTGAACGCCGACAACATCATCGGGCTGGTCGTGTCGATCGCCCTTGTCGCCTACCTTGTCGCGGCCCTGATCCGTCCGGAGAAGTTCTAACCGATGAACCCGACCCTCGCCGGCTTCCTGCAAGCCCTCGCGCTCGTCGCCGCGCTCGCCCTCTCCTACCGGCCGCTCGGCGACTACCTGGCCTACGTGCTCACCACCCGCAAGCATCTGCGGATCGAGCGCGGCATCTACAAGCTGATCGGCGTCGACGGCGACGCGGAGCAGACCTGGGCGTCCTACCTGCGCTCGGTGCTCGCGTTCTCCGCCGTCTCCGTCCTCTTCCTCTACGCGTTCCAGCGGCTGCAGGAGCACCTGTGGCTGTCGCTCGGCTTCCCCGCGGTCTCGCCGGCGATGGCCTGGAACACCGCGATCTCCTTCGTCACCAACACCAACTGGCAGTCGTACTCGGGTGAGTCGACCATGGGCCACCTGGTGCAGATGGGCGGCCTCGCGGTCCAGAACTTCCTCTCCGCCGCAGTCGGCATCGCCGTCGTGGCCGCGCTGATCCGGGGCTTCACTCGCCAGAAGACCGACCTGCTGGGCAACTTCTGGGTCGACCTGACCCGCATCGTGCTCCGCGTGCTGCTCCCCATCTCCATCGTCTTCGCGATCGTGCTGGTCGCGAGCGGCGTGGTGGAGAACCTGCACGCCGCGCAGATCGTGCACACGCTGAACGGCACCGCGCAGTCGATCCCCGGTGGTCCGGTGGCCTCGCAGGAGGTCATCAAGGAGCTGGGCACCAACGGTGGCGGCTTCTACAACGCCAACTCGGCGCACCCGTTCGAGAACCCGAACCCCTTCACCAACCTGTTGGAGATCTACCTCCTGCTGGTGATCTCGTTCGCGCTGTGCCGCACCTTCGGCACGATGGTCAAGTCGCAGAAGCAGGGCTACGCGATCGTCTCGGTGATGGGCCTGTACTGGGCCGCGTCCGCCGCGCTGATCACGTTCTTCGAGAACCAGCACTCGGGCATCGCCGCGCACATCGCCGGTGCGGCGATGGAGGGCAAGGAAGTTCGCTTCGGTATCCCGGGCAGCTCCCTGTTCGCTGCTTCGACCACGCTCACCTCGACCGGTGCGGTCAACGCCGCGCACGACTCGCTGACTCCGCTCGGCGGCGGCGTGACGATCCTGAACATGATGTTCGGTGAGATCGCGCCCGGCGGTACGGGTTCGGGCCTCTACGGCATCCTGATGCTCGCGATCGTCACCGTCTTCGTGGCCGGTCTGATGGTCGGCCGCACGCCGGAGTACCTGGGCAAGAAGCTCGGCGCCCGCGAGATGAAGTTCGCCTCGCTCTACATCCTGGCGACCCCGGCCATCGTCCTGGTCGGCACCGGCCTTGCGATGTCGCTGAAGGCCGGTCACAGCGGCGGCATGAACAACACCGGGCCGCACGGCTTCTCCGAGGTCCTCTACGCGTTCACCTCGGCCGCCAACAACAACGGCTCGGCCTTTGCCGGACTGACCGTCACCAGCACGCACTGGCAGGAGGCGCTGGGCCTCGCCATGGTCTTCGGCCGGTTCCTGCCGATGGTGTTCGTCCTGGCGCTCGCCGGTTCGCTGGCCAAGCAGCAGCACGTGCCGGAGTCGACCGGCACCCTCAAGACCCACAGCCCGCTCTTCGTCGGCATGTTGTCCGGCGTGATCCTCATCGTCGTCGGGCTCACCTACTTCCCGGCCCTGGCGCTCGGGCCGCTCGCGGAAGGCCTCCACTGATGTCCACTCCCACTACCCAGGAAGAGATCCAGCCCGTGGCTGCGGCCGACGAGACCGCCGCACCGGCCGCGGAGACCGAACGCCGCATAGGCGGAGGCCTGCTCGACCCCAAGCAGCTGCTCAAGTCCTTCCCGGACGCCTGTAAGAAGCTCGACCCCCGGGTGATGTTCAAGAACCCGGTCATGTTCGTGGTCGAGGTCGGCTCGCTGCTCACCACGCTGTCCGCGATCGAGAAGCCCAGCGTCTTCGCGTGGGTGATCACCGTCTGGCTGTGGCTGACCGTCGTCTTCGCCAACCTGGCCGAGGCCGTGGCCGAGGGCCGCGGCAAGGCGCAGGCCGACACCCTGCGCAAGACCAAGACCGACACGGTCGCCCGCCGCGTCGTCGGCGACTGGACGCCGGGCATGCCCGCCTCCGAGGTGCGCGAGGAGGAGGTCGCGGCCACCGAACTGCGCCTCGGCGACCACGTGTTGGTCGAGGCCGGTCAGGTCATCCCCGGTGACGGCGACGTCGTCGAGGGCGTTGCGAGCGTGGACGAGTCGGCGATCACCGGTGAGTCCGCGCCCGTGATCCGTGAGTCGGGTGGTGACCGCAGCGCGGTGACCGGTGGCACGAAGGTGCTGTCGGACCGGGTCGTCGTGAAGATCACGTCCGAGCCGGGCAAGACCTTCATCGACCGCATGATCGCGCTGGTCGAGGGTGCCGCTCGGCAGAAGACGCCGAACGAGATCGCGCTCAACATCCTGCTGGCGTCCCTCACCATCGTCTTCCTGCTGGCAGTTGTCACGCTGCAGCCGATGGCGAAGTACGCCGGTGCGCCGCAGACGATCGTCGTTCTGGTGTCCCTGCTGGTGGCACTGATCCCGACCACGATCGGCGCGCTGCTCTCCGCGATCGGCATCGCCGGCATGGACCGGCTGGTGCAGCGCAACGTGCTCGCGATGTCGGGCCGCGCGGTCGAGGCCGCCGGTGACGTCTCCACGCTGCTGCTCGACAAGACCGGCACCATCACCTTCGGCAACCGCCAGGCCGCCGAGTTCGTGACCGTCGGCGACGTGGACCAGCAGGCGCTGGCCAACGCCGCGCAGCTCTCGTCCCTGGCGGACGAGACCCCCGAGGGCCGTTCCATCGTGGTGCTGGCCAAGGAGAAGTACGGTCTGCGCGAGCGTGCGCAGGGCGAGTTGTCTGTGCTTGCGGGGGCCGAGTGGATCGAGTTCACCGCCCAGACCCGCATGTCCGGCGTCGACGTCGACGGCGAGTCGGTCCGCAAGGGCGCGGCGGCTTCCGTCGCCTCCTGGGTGGTCGAGAACGGCGGCCGGACCAGCAACGAGCTGGACGTCGCGGTCGAGCGCATCTCCAACCTCGGTGGCACGCCGCTGGTGGTGGCGGAGAAGCAGGGCTCGGAGCCCGCTCGGGTCTTGGGTGTCATCTACCTGAAGGACGTCGTCAAGCCCGGTATCAAGGAGCGCTTCGCGGAGATGCGCGCCATGGGCATCAAGACGGTCATGATCACGGGTGACAACCCGCTGACGGCCGCCGCGATCGCCGAGGAGGCGGGCGTGGACGACTTCCTCGCGGAGGCGACTCCCGAGGACAAGATGGCCCTGATCAAGAAGGAGCAGGAGGGCGGCCGCCTGGTCGCCATGACCGGTGACGGCACCAACGACGCCCCGGCCCTGGCCCAGGCTGATGTCGGCGTGGCCATGAACACCGGTACCTCGGCCGCCAAGGAGGCCGGGAACATGGTGGATCTCGACTCCAACCCGACCAAGCTGATCGAGATCGTCGAGATCGGCAAGCAGCTCCTGATCACTCGCGGTGCGCTGACCACCTTCTCCATCGCCAACGACGTCGCGAAGTACTTCGCGATCATCCCGGCCATGTTCGCGGTGGTCTACCCGGGGCTGAACAAGCTCAACATCATGCACCTGCACAGCCCGATGTCGGCGATCACCTCGGCGATCATCTTCAACGCGCTGATCATCATCGGCCTGATCCCGCTGGCGCTGCGCGGCGTGACGTACAAGCCGTCCTCGTCCCAGTCGCTGCTCCGCCGCAACCTGGGCATCTACGGCGTCGGCGGACTGATCCTGCCGTTCGTCGGCATCAAGGCGATCGACCTGGTCGTCCAGTTCATCCCCGGCCTGCACTGACCAGAAGTGGCGTGAATCATCATGGCTAAGCCCCTCCCCACCTCGGTGCGGAACCACCTCACCGGCCTGCGGATCCTGCTCCTGTTCACCGTGCTCTGCGGCCTGCTCTACCCCCTGGTGATCACCGGGATCTCGCAGACCGCGTTCAGCAGCCAGGCCAACGGCTCGATGGTCAAGAACACCAAGGGCCAGGTCGTCGGCTCCTCGCTGATCGGCCAGGACTTCGGCAACAACCCGAAGTACCTCCAGTCCCGGCCCTCCGCCGCAGGCAAGGGCTACGACCCGACCGCTTCCGGCGCCACCAACAAGGGCACCAACGACGCCGGTCTGGCCGCGACCTACACCGCGCTCAAGGCCCAGATCGCGAAGTTCGACGGCGTTCCGGAGAGCGCGGTCCCGGCGGACGCGGTCACCTCGTCCGGCTCCGGTCTGGACCCGGACATCAGCCCGGCCTACGCGGCCATCCAGGTCAACCGTGTCGCCAAGGCGCGCGGAGTCTCGGCCTCCCAGGTCGAGGCGCTCGTCAAGAAGTACACCCAGGACCGTACGCTGGGCTTCCTGGGTGAGCCCCGCGTCGACGTCCTCCAGCTCAACCTGGCCCTGAACCAGCTCGGTTGATCCATCGATCCGCTGACCGACCGCGCTGCGGTCGGTCAGCGGCAGTCGTCGAGCGGGCGGCGAAGGAGGCACGGCGACAATGGCGGCAACCACCGGCACCGGTAGGGGAAGGCTGAAGGTCTTCCTCGGGTCGGCGCCAGGCGTGGGCAAGACCTACAAGATGCTGGACGAGGCCCATCGCCGTTTCCAGCGTGGCCAGGACGTGGTCGTGGCGTTCGTCGAGTGCCACAAACGGCCGCACACCGAGACCCTGCTGGAGGGTCTCGACGTCATGCCGCGGCTCGAACGCGAGTACCGCGGCGGCCGGTTCACCGAGCTCGACACCGACGCCGTGATCGCCCGCCGCCCGCAGGTGGCGCTGGTGGACGAGCTCGCCCACTCCAACATCCCCGGCGGTAGGCACGCCAAGCGCTGGCAGGACGTCCAGGAGCTGCTGGACGCCGGTATCGACGTGCTGACCACGGTCAACGTGCAGCATCTCGAATCGCTGAACGACGTGGTGCAGAAGATCACGGGCGTGCCGCAGCGCGAGACCGTCCCGGACGAGGTGGTGCGCCGGGCGGACCAGATCGAGCTGGTCGACATGGCCCCCGAGGGCCTGCGCCGCCGGATGGCTCACGGCAACGTCTACACCGCAGAGAAGGTCGACGCCGCCCTCTCCAACTACTTCCGCGTCGGCAACCTCACCGCCCTGCGCGAACTGGCCCTGCTCTGGCTGGCCGGACGCGTCGACGAGGGCATGCAGCGCTACCGCGCCGAGCACGAGATCAGCAAGGTCTGGGAGACCCGCGAACGCGTCGTCGTCGCCCTGACCGGCGGATCCGAGGGCGAGACCCTGATCCGCCGCGCCGCCCGCATCGCCGACCGCGCGGGCAGCGGCGCCCTGCTCGCCGTCCACGTCGCCCGCAGCGACGGCCTCGCCGACGCCAACCCCGCCGCCCTCGCCACCCAACGCCACCTGGTCGAATCCCTCGGCGGCAGCTTCCACTCCGTCGTCGGCGACAACATCCCCCAGGCACTCCTGGACTTCGCCCGCGCCTCCAACGCCACCCAACTCGTCCTCGGCACCAGCCGCCGCGGCACCCTGCGCCGGGCGCTCACCGCCGGACGCGGCATCGGCGAGACCACCGTCGAACTCTCCGGCGACATCGACGTCCACATGGTCACCCACGAGGAGGCCGGGCGCGGACGCCACATGCCCGCCGCACCCGGACGCCGCGTGGCGCGGTCGACCGCCCGCCGCTGGGCGGGGATCGCCTGCGGGCTGGTGCTGCCGCCGCTGCTCACCCTGATCCTGTGTCAGACCCGGCACGCCATCAACCTGACCAGCGACACCCTGCTCTTCCTGGCCGTGGTGGTCGGCATCTCCTGCCTCGGCGGGATCGTCTCCGCGCTGGTCGCCTCGGTGGTGGCGTCGCTGCTGCTCAACTACTACTTCATCCCGCCGGTCCACTCGCTGACCATCGCCGAGCCCAACAACGTGCTGGCGCTGGCCGTCTTCGCGCTGGTCGGCATCGTGGTGGCCGGGATCGTCGACACCGCGACCAAACTCTCCGGCCGCGCCGCCCGCGCCACGGCCGAGGCCGAGACGCTCTCCGGCCTCGCCGGAAGCGTGCTCCGCGGCGACCAGGCGGTGCCCGCGCTGCTGGACCGGCTGCGCGAGACCTTCGCCATGGACAGCGTCGAGCTGGTCGAACGCGTCGTCGAGCCGGACGAGTTGGCGGCCGTGCCGGGCACGGAGGCGGTCCCGGTCGGCACCGGCGCCTCGCTGGTGCTGCGCGGCCGTCCGCTGCCCGCCTCCGACCGCCGCGTCCTCGCCGCCTTCGCCGCGCACGTCGCCGTCGCCCTGGAACGGACCCGGCTGGCGGAGGCCGCGGCCGAGGTCGAACCCGTCAAGGCCGCCGACCGGCTCCGCACGGCGCTGCTCGCCGCCGTCAGCCACGACCTGCGCACGCCGCTGGCCGTCGCGTTGGCCTCGGTGTCGGGGGGGGGGGGCGCCGCCGTCGAGGTCACGCCCGAGGACCCGCGGGAGCGGCGCGCCACCGCCGAGGTCTCGCTGGAGAAGCTGACCCGGTTGGTGGAGAACCTGCTCGACATGAGCCGCCTCCAAGCCGGCGCGCTCTCGCTGCAACTGCATCCGACGCCGCTGGAGGACGTGGTGTCGCTGGCCCTGGACTCGCTCACCTCCATGACCAGCTCCATGGCCGACGTCGCGGTCGACACCCAGGGCCTGACCGAGACCCCGGCCGTCGTCGTCGACGGCCCGCTGCTGGAACGCGTGGTGGCCAACCTGGTCGGCAACGCGCTGCGTCACGCCGACGGCAAGCCGGTGCTGCTGAGCGCGAGCAGCCTGGGCGACCGGGTCGAACTGCGCGTCGTGGACCGCGGCGTGGGCCTGCCCGAGGAGGACCGGGACCGGATCTTCCAGCCGTTCCAGCGCCTCGGCGACAACGACAACGAGACCGGCGTCGGCCTGGGCCTGGCGCTGGCCCGCGGCCTCACCGAGGCCATGGGCGGCACGCTGACCCCTGAGGACACCCCCGGCGGCGGCCTGACCATGGTCCTCTCCATCCCGGCGGACACCACCGAGCACGACCACGACGAGCACGACCACGAGCTCGACGGCCACGAACTCGACCACCACGACCAGCACCACCACGACGATCCCGAACCGGACGCCGAAGCACACCACGTCACCGAACAGGGGGAACTGTCGGCATGACCCGAGTCCTCGTCGTCGACGACGAGCCCCAGATGCTGAAGGCCCTGCAGATCAATCTCCAGGCCCGCCGCTACACGGTCGCCACCGCGACCGACGGGCGCCGCGCGCTGACGGAGGCGACCCGCAACCCGCCGGACGCGATCATCCTCGACCTCGGCCTGCCGGAGATCGACGGCATCCAGGTCATCCACGCGCTGCGCGCCTGGAGCGCGGTCCCGGTGATCGTGCTCTCCGGCCGCGCGGACTCCACCGAGAAGGTCAGCGCGCTGGACGCGGGCGCGGACGACTACGTCACCAAGCCCTTCGCCATGAACGAGCTGCTGGCCCGGCTGCGCGCCGCGCTGCGCCGCCCGACCAGCGAGGACATGGTCACCGCACCGATCCGGCTGGGCGACTACGTGATCGACCTGGACAGCTGCGTGGTCCGCCCGGCGAGCGGCGACGGCTCGCCGGTCCGGCTGACGCCGACCGAGTGGCGGATCCTGTCCGTCCTGGTGCAGAACCCGGGACGGCTGGTCACCGGCCGGACCATCCTCCAGCGCGTCTGGGGGCCTGGCCGGGACGACAAGACCAACTACCTGCGCGTCTACTTCGCAGGCCTGCGACGCAAGTTGGAGCCGGACCCGGCCCACCCCCGGTACCTGCTCACCGAGCCGGGGATGGGCTACCGCTTCGAGCCGTGAGAGCTTCTTACTCCGCCGGCTTCTCGTAGACGGAGATGTGGTTGCGGCTGGCGGCGGTGAACGGCGTGCGCTGCCACGACTCGTAGCGGTCGCGCAGCCGCAGTCCGGCCAGACGGGCCATCAGGTCCAGCTCGCTGGGCCAGCAGTACCGCATGCGCAGCGGACGGAGCTTGGTGCGGCCGTCCGCGTCGACGGCGATCCGCTGGTAGGTGACGGTCTGCTCGACCGGGTCGTGCAGTTGGAACTCGAGGTAGACCGAGTCCTCGGTGATCGCCTGGGTCTGGGTGCGCTGGCCGCGGTCGAACTCGCTGACGTCCTGGACGTAGCACTCGATGACGAACAGGCCGCCCGGCTCCAGCAGCCCGGCCACGTCGCGGAAGCAGTCGAGCTGCCGCTCCTGGCTGGGCAGGTTGAAGAGGGTGTTGTAGACGAGGTAGGCCAGCGGGAAGGGGCCCTTCACCACGTCGGCGGCGTCGGCCATGTCGCCGACGGCGGCCGGGATCGCGGCGCCGCCGGGCTTGGCGTGCAGACGCTCCACCATCGCGGCGGAGCCTTCGACGCCCTCCACGGCCAGGCCGCGCGCGGCCAGCGGAATCGCCACGCGGCCGGTCCCGACGGCCAGTTCGAGGACGCGGGAGTCGGCCGGGACGAGGTCGGCGAGGAAGTCGACGGCGGGGGTGGGGTCGAGGGGGTGTCGTGCGTCGTACTCGTGGGCGTAGTGGTCACCGAAGAAGGACGGGTCTGCGAATCCACTCATGGCGGACCATCAGATACCTTGGCCGCCGCCCTGACAAAGGAATTTCGCGGGTGCCGGATTTTCCCTGGTCCGGACTCAGTGGTGACTCGCGTGCCGCCGGGTCAGTTCCAGGCGGACGGGTCCTGGCGGCTCGGCATCTCCGGCTCGAACCATTCCAGCGAGGCGCGCCGGAACCGCGACCGTGCCGTCCACAGCCCTACCGCCCCGCGGACCAGCGCGGGCAGAGCGGCCATCGCGACGAGCGCGGCCAGCCGCCAGGCGTCCGTCCAGCCCGCCCAGCCGAGCGTCCCGTCGTGGTGCTCCACGAAGCCGTCGAAGAAGAGCCAGAAGACGGGGACCACCACCAGCGCGGCCCGGAGCCCGGTGCCGCGTCGGGTCACCCCTGCGGCGGCCAGTCCGACCATGACCAGCCCGACCACCGCGTGCTTCGGCGAGGTCACCGCTCCGGCGAACAGCGCCACCACGGCCGCGACGCCGAAGGCGAGCACGAAAAGGAGCGGCGTCGGCAGCGGGGTGGAGAGGGCGGCCGAGACGTCGGGCGGGGAATCCTGGAACACCTGCCCATCAGAACCGGGCCGGACGGTCGTGCCGGTCAGTCTTGACGCGTTCCATACGCGCGGGCGGCGCATCCATACGGGTTCTTGTCGCCACCTGATGCCGCTGCCAGGCGGGCAACGCGGTGAGCAGCGCGGGCGGCGGCACGGCCAGCACCCGGCAGCCAGCCCGCTTGACGCAGTAGCGGGACACCGTGCCGTGCAGCCACCGCGCCGGCCAGCCGCGCTCGCCCGCGCCCAGCACCAGCAGGTCGTCCGGCCGGTCGGCCAGCTCCACCAGGGCCCGACCGGGCTCACCGCGCACCACCAGCCGGGTCAGGCCGCCGGTCAGCGGCGGCATCGCCGCGAGCCCGCCGAAGGCGTCGTCGAAGGTGTCCTCCAACCGGCCCACGGCGTCGCGCTCCCAGAGCTTCAGCAGGTCGGGCACGGGCATCCGGCGGTAGCCGAGCTCGCCGCCCGGCGGCGTCCAGGCCAGCACCACCAGGAGCTCGCGCCCGGTCCGGCGCGCCTCCTCGGTGCCGACCCGCAGTGCTTCGAGGCTGCTGATCGTTCCGCTGACGCCGACGACGACCCGTCCGCCGCGCGGGGCGTCGTCCCGCTCGTCCACCGTGTCCATGGCCCTGCACTGCCTTCTCTGAGGGAAGTCTCTCTTCTGCTTCGCCTCGATTGGACACCCGCTCGGAGCACGGGACGGTGGGCCCTGACTGCCTCCATACGCCAGGGCCGCCGGTATTGACGCACCCTTACCGGCCGGGTGATCGGCCTCACTCGGTGCTGCTTCAACGCGCCTCGCTGAGCCGCAGGCGCAGTCGGCAGACCGTCGCGTCAGTGCGGCGTCGCACCGCGCGGGAGATCAGCGCGCCGCGCTGGTTGTGCAGCGGCCAGGTCCACCAGTGCTCCGGCTCGACCTCAGGGACCAGCACGGTGACGCGGTCGTAGGCGTGCTCGGCGCGGAGCGTCCGCAGGTAGCCGACCAGCGGCCGGGCCAACTCGCGGCGCGCGGCCGGGATCTCGACCAGCGGGACGCCCGGCTGCCACTGCTCCCAGTCACGGCGCAGGTTCTCGGCCGCGGCCCGCTCCTCCGCGTCGGCCTCGGCGGGGACGACGGTGACCGCGACCACCTCGTCGCCGAGCGAGATCGCCGCCGACAGCGCCTCCCTGGTCAGCCGCGACAGCGTGCCGACGGGCACGACGACTAGCGAGTGCCGGGGCTCCGGCGCGGCCGGGACCACGCCGAGCTCCAGCTTGTCGCCGATGTTCCGGTAGCCGCGCCGCACCGCGGTGAAGAGCAGGACCAGCAGCGGCAGCAGCACCACGACGACCCAGGCGCCCTCGGTGAACTTGGTCAGCGTCTCGACGACGGTCGCGCAGGCGGTCAGCACCGCGCCGAACCCGTTGATCAGCGCCTTGCCCTTCCACCCCGGGCAGCGCACCAGCCACCAGTGCCGCACCATGCCCACCTGGCAGATGGTGAAGCCGACGAAGACCCCGATGGCGAAGAGCGGCACCAGGCTGTCCACGTCCCCGCCGGAGGCGACGAGCAGCACCGCCGACGCGCCCGCCAGCGCCAGCACGCCGTGCCGGTACACCTGGTGGTCGGCGCGGAGCGCGAAGACGTGCGGCAGGTGGTGGTCCCGGGCCAGCAGCCGCAGCAGCACCGGCAGTCCGCCGAAGGAGGTGTTGGCGGCCAGCGCGAGCAGCACCATGGTGGCGAACTGGACCAGGTAGAAGAGGAACCCGTGCCCGAACGACGCGTCGGTCAGCTGCGCCAGCACGGTCACGCCCTCGACCGGCTGCAGGTGGAACCGCCCGATCAGCACCGCCAGCCCGATCAGCATGATCCCGAGCAGCGCGCCCAGCGCGATCTCGGTGTGCTGGGCCCGCTTGACGCGCGGCGTCCGGAACGACGGCACGGCGTTGGCGATCGCCTCCACGCCGGTCAGCGCGGAACAGCCCGACGCGAACGCCTTGAGCAGGAGCAGCACCCCGACCGAGCTCGCGTTCGCGGCCACGTCGGACGCGTGCCCGGTGGCGAGCAGCGCGACCGGGTGGCTGCGCAGCAGACCGACGACGACCACGCCGAGGATCGACGCGATGAAGACGATGGTGGGGATCATGAACGCGCGCGCCGACTCGGCGATCCCGCGCAGGTTGACCCCGGTCACCAGCGCCAGCACGGCGAGGCAGATCCACACCCGGTCCCCGTAGAGCCCGGGGAACGCGGAGGTCAGCGCGGCGACTCCGGCGGTCACCGAGACGGCGACGTTCAGCACGTAGTCGATGACCAGCGAGGCGGCCGCGACCAGCGCGGTCCGGTGCCCGAGGTGCGCCTTGGCCACGGCGTAGGAACCGCCGCCGTCCGGGAACGCGGCGATGACCTGCCGGTAGGAGAAGGTCAGGAACCCCAGCAGCGCGGCGATCGCGAGAGTGACGGGAAGCGTGTACCCGAGCCCGTGCGCACCGGCCGCGGCCAGCACCAGCACGATGGCCTCCGGCCCGTACGCGACGGAGGCCATCGCGTCCAGCGAGAGGGCGGCGAGGCCGCCCATGGCCGAGAGCCGGTGCTTCTCGCTCTCCTCCGACTCCTCCTCCGACTCCTTCGGGAGGACGTCACCGGCCTCGGGTATCGGATGCGACGCGGACTCGTCGGTGGCTGCGGGTGCCGACATTTCCCCTCCCGGGGCGTGGTGCGGTTCGTCTGAGTGCGTCCCCATGCTGGCCGCGGCAGGCACGGAAACCGCGCCATCCTGACGCGCTCGTAACGCGCTTTGACGCGGTCCATACGCGGTCGATACGGCAGACGAGGGGTTGCACCGTCGCACGCCCGCAGAGTGGGCCGTCCGCGCGGCGAGATCAGTAGAAATATCCGTTTCAACCTAGTCTCGACCTGTGGTGAACATCCCTCAGATGCTGAAGCGCTTGGTCATCGGCCGGGCCATGCGCAGCGAAGAGCTCGGCGAGACGCTCCTTCCGAAGCGTGTCGCACTGCCGATCTTCGCCTCCGACCCGCTCTCCTCCGTGGCCTACGCCACGCAGGAGATCCTGTTGGTGCTCACCATCGGCGGGACCGCCTTCCTCTACCTCACGCCCTGGATCGGCCTCGCCGTCGTCGTGCTGATGGCCGTCGTGGTGACGTCGTACCGGCAGGTCGTCTACGCCTACCCCAGCGGCGGCGGGTCCTTCGAGGTCGTCACCACCAACCTCGGCCCCAACGCCGGTCTCGTCGTCGCGGCCTCACTGCTCGTCGACTACGTGATGACCGTCGCCGTCTCCGTCGCGTCCGGCGTGGACAACATCATCTCCGCGTTCAACGGCCTGGCCGGCTACCGCGTCCTGATGGCGGTCCTCTTCGTCGCGCTGCTGGCCGCGATCAACCTGCGCGGGGTGCGCGAGTCGGGGAAGGCCTTCGCCGCGCCGACGTACCTCTTCATCGCGGGCATCGTGCTGATGGTGGTCACCGGGTTCGTCAAGATGGCGTTCGGGCACGGGCCGGTCGCCGAGAGCGCCAAGTACCCGATCACGCCGGAGGACCACCAGAACACGCTGGCCGGCTTCGCCCTGGTGATGCTCGCGCTGCGCGCCTTCGCCTCCGGCTGCACCGCGTTGACCGGAGTCGAGGCGATCTCCAACGGCGTGCCCGCCTTCCGCAAGCCCAAGAGCAGGAACGCCGCCCAGACCATGGTGGCGATGGGTACCACGGCCGTGGTGATGTTCTCCGGCATCACCATCCTGGCGATGACGTCGAAGATCCACCTCACCAACGACGGCTGCCAGCTCGTCGGCTTCGCCAACTGCAGCACCGCGCCGCAGGAGACCGTCATCGCGCAGCTCGCGGCGGCGATCTTCGGCGGCGAGCACAGCGTGCTCTTCTACTACATCCAGGCCGTCACCGCGCTGGTCCTGGTGCTGGCGGCGAACACCGCCTTCAACGGCTTCCCGCTGCTCGCCTCGATCCTGGCCCAGCACCGTTATGTGCCACGCCAGTTCCACACCCGGGGCGACCGGCTCGCCTTCTCCAACGGCATTCTGGCGCTGGCCCTGGTCAACATCGCGCTGCTGGTGGCGTACAAGGCCAACGTCACCAACCTGATCCACCTCTACATCCTGGGCGTCTTCACCTCCTTCACGCTCTCCCAGATCGGCATGGTCCGGCACTGGAACGAGCTGTTGCGCAATCCCGGGGCCGAGGCGAAGGCCAGGGCGGCGGCCAGACGTTCGCGGGTGATCAACGCCTTCGGCGCGGTGACCACCGGGCTGGTGCTGGTGATCGTGATGATCACCAAGTTCACCCAGGGCGCCTGGCTGGCCGTGGTCGCGGCGGTCTTCCTCTTCGTCAACATGAAGGCGATCCGCCGCCACTACGACGACGTCGCCGAGGAACTGGAGGTGACCGACCCGGTCGAGGAGCTGTCCCGTCCGGCCAAGGTGCACGGCGTGGTGCTGGTTTCCAAGCTCCACAAGGCCACCCTGCGCGCCATCGGCTACGCGGAGGCGCTGCGCCCGGACACGCTTGAGGCGGTCACCGTCTCCGTCGAGCGCGGCGAGGCGGGCGAGTTGGAGCGGGACTGGCGCGAGTACGACCTCGACATCCCGCTCAAGGTGCTGGACTCGCCGTACCGGGAGATCACCCGGCCGGTCATCGCCTACGTGCGCGGGCTGCGGAAGTCCGCGCCGAGGGACGCGGTCGCGGTCTTCATCCCGGAGTACGTGGTCGGGCACTGGTGGGAGCAGCCACTGCACAACCAGTCGGCGCTCTGGCTCAAGAGCCGCCTGCTGTTCATGCCGGGCGTGATGGTGATCAGCGTCCCGTGGCAGCTGGACTCGTCCCGGGCGGCGATGCGCCCGTCGCGCCGCGCCCCGGGCGCGGTCCGACGCGGGTTGCCGCCGGTCACTCCTCGGCAGTTGCGGAAGTGACCCGCAGGTGCGCGACGTGGTAGACGGCCTGGTCCAGCAGCGCGGAGACGTGCTCGTCGTAGAGCGCGTACTCGACGGAGCGGCCCTGCCGGGCCCTGGCCACCAGCCCGAGGTTGCGCAGCAGCCGTAGCTGGTGGGAGCAGGACGACTGTTCCATGCCGATGTCGGCGGCCAGCTCCTTCGGCGTGCAGGGCCCCTGCCGCAGCCGGGAGAGGATCAGCAGCCGGGACGGCGTGGCCAGCGCCTGCAGCGTCGCGGCGACCCGCTCGGCCGCGGCGGCGTCCAACGCGGTGGCGGCAGGCGGCGCGTCGGCGGCGTGCGCCGCGTGGGGCGGCTGGGCCGCCTGGGGCGCGGCGTCAGCCGGAGACGCGGCGTCGACTGCTCTGGGGACCATGGTTTTCATCGTACTCAGCCCGCGCACGCCGGGGCACAGGGCGCGGGCTCGCCACCTGGGTCCGAACGGTCGGCGCGGCCGGTGTGGGCGGTGCGGTCAGAGCCCTCAGCGCCGTCAGCGCGGCGTGAGCCACTCCTGCAGCTCGACCACGTTGCCCTCCGGGTCCCGCACGTACGCGACGTTCAGCCGGTCACCCATGGGAGCGGGCCCCGCGTCGACCGTGCCGCCGCGCTGACGGATCCCGGCCACGGCCTTGTCCAGGTCGTCGACCCGCAGCGCGACCAGCGCGCGCACCTCCGTCGCGGGCCCCTGCGCGACGTCCGGCAGCAGCACCGCGACCTGCTCGCGCGCCTGCAGCGCGATCGCGGCTGCGCCGCGCGCGGGACTGAGCTTGGCGTAGGGGCCCTCCTCGTTGTCGAACTGCGGCGTGAGCCCGAGGACGTCCCGGTAGAACCGGTAGACGGCGGGAAAGTCGGTGACCAGCAGGCGTATCTGCGTCAGCTCCATGACCGTGACCCTAGGCGTTCCGCTCGTCCCTTCGGCGGGGAATGCAAGACTGACGGTGTGACAGACAACGTCCTCACCAACACCCTCACCGACGTCCCCGGCTTCCGCGTCGGGCACGCGCAGCGCGTCGGGGGCGGGTGGCTGACCGGCGTCACCGTCGTGCTCGCGCCCGAGGGCGGCGCGGTCGCGGGCGTGGATGTGCGCGGTGGCGGGCCCGGGACGCGGGAGACGGACGCACTGGATCCGCGCAACCTCGTCCAGCGCGTCGACGCGGTCACGCTGACCGGCGGTTCCGCGTTCGGGCTGGACGCGGCGGGCGGGGTGGTCGCGTGGCTGGAGGAGCAGGGGCGCGGGTTCCGGGTCGGGCCGGAGGCGTCGCAGGTCGTGCCCGTGGTGCCGGCCGCCGCGCTGTTCGACCTCGGGCGCGGTGGCGACTGGAAGGCGCGTCCGGACGCGGCGTTGGGCCGCGAGGCCGCTGCCGCCTGCCACGACGGGCCGGTCGCGCAGGGCAATGTCGGTGCGGGGACGGGCGCCGTCGCCGGAGGGCTCAAGGGCGGGATCGGGTCGGCGTCGGTGCGGCTGCCGTCCGGGGCCACCGTGGCCGCGCTGGTCGCGGTGAACGCCGTCGGCTCGCCGGTGGACCCGTCGACGGGCGAGCTCTACGCGGCCCGGTTCGGCGAGCCCGGCGAGTTCCCGGCCCTGCGCGCGGAGCCCACCCAGGCGCCGGACGCCCGTCCGCTCAACACCACCCTCGCCGTCGTCGCCACCGACGTCACGCTCACCAAGGCGCAGGCCGCCAAGTTCGCGGGTACCGCGCACGACGGCCTGGCCCGGGCGCTGCGCCCGGTGCACCTGCTCTCGGACGGGGACACCGTCTTCGCCCTCGCCTCCGGCACGCGTCCGCTGCCGGTGCCCGAGGGGGATCCCGCCTTCGCCGTCCACACGGAGGCCGCCGCGCTCAACGAACTCTTCGCGGCGGGCGCGGACGCGGTCACCCGGGCGATCGGCCACGCGATGCTGGCGGCCGAGACGGTAGGGGAGTTCGAGGCTTATCGGGACAGGTGTGCGAACCGGCCGGAATGAGAGTGATCGTCCGGCAAAGTCCTGCCAACCTCGCACAGCGCGCCGCACACTGGCAGGCATGCGTGTGGAGATAGCGGGGGAACCGCAGCGAGGAGATCGGCCCACCGAGGACTTTGTCGCGTCGTCAGGCGACGCCTTCGTGCTGCTCGACGGATGCAGCGCACCCGTGGCGATGGAGAACGGCTGCGAGCACGGCACGGCCTGGTACGTGCGCCGGCTCGGCGTCCACCTGCTGGCCCGCCTGGTCGACCGGCCGGACCGGACGATGGCGCAGTGTCTGAGCGACGCCATCGCCGAGACGGCCTCGCTGCACGGCGCGCGGTGCGACCTGTCGCACCCCAACACCCCTGCCGCGATGGTGGTCGCGGCGCGCGGGCACGGGTCGGCGCTGCAGTACCTCGTGCTGGGGGACTCGCAGTTGGTGCTGGACCGGGACGGCAGCTTCGCCGTCATCGGCGACAACCAGCCGTTCCCGGCCGGTGAGCCGTTGCGGCGTCAGGTCCACGCGGCCACCCACGGCAGCCCGGAGCGCGCCTCGCTGCACATGCGCTACGCGCTGGCGGTGCGCGCCGCACGCAACACCGGCCACGGCCCGTGGGTCGCGGCGGCGTTGCCGCGTGCGGCCGAGCACGCGGAGACCGGCTCCGCCCCGCTCGGTGAGCTCCGCGCGTTCGCGGCACTCACCGACGGGGCGGCCCGGTTCGTCGACCGCTTCGACCTCGGCGGCTGGCCCGACGCGATGCGCCTGATGGACCAGCGCGGCGCGGCCGAGGTGATACGCCGGGTCCGTGAGGCCGAGGGCCAGGACCCGACGTGTGCCCGCTGGCCGCGCAGCAAGGGCCGTGACGACGCCACGGTCCTCTACGCGCGGCTGCGCTGAGCGGCGTCGCCGCTACGGCTCAGTTGACGACCTTGACGTACTGCCAGGTCCAGTTGGACGCGGAGTTGGTCGAGTCGCCGCCGAAGGTGATCGCCTCGCGGAGCGTGGTGCCGGCCGGAACGCCCGTCAGGTAGACCGCGACGGCGCTGGGCGAGACCAGCTTGAACCAGGTCGTGCCGAGCGAGACGTTCTGCCACGAGCTGCCCGTCCACACCTGGACGTGCATCGCCACCCACTCGCCGGTCTTGTTCGGCGAGACCTGGGCGGCGATGGTCGGGTTCTGGGTGTGGTGGTAGTACGTGTAGCCGCCGGAGGTGTAGGCGCCCTGGACCATCCTGCTGGAGACCTGGGCCGCGTCCTGGACGGACACGCGGCGGCTGGCGGCGGTGTCGCGCGAGTCGCCCGCGAACTTCGCGGTGAAGGTGGCGTCGTGGGTGAGCTTGGCCCAGGCGGTCAGGTTGCCGTTGCGGTCGACCGTGCCCTTCTTGAGGACCGAGCCGCCCAGGTCGATCTCGACCGTGCGGTTGCTGGCGGTGCGGCCCAGGTGGGCGTTGACCTCGACCCACTGGTTGTAGCTCGCGTGGGTGGTGTTCGCGCTGATGCTCAGCGCGGTGTTCGCCAGGGTGGCCGGAGCGGCGGTGGCCGCGGTGGCGGGAGCCGCGCCGAGGGCGAGGACGGCGGCGGCGGTGGCCACAGCGGTGGCCACGGTGGTGCGGAGCTTCATGTTGCAACTACCCCCAGAGAAAGGCGTGTTTCTGGGCACGCCTGACAAACCCCCTGCACACGGGCGCGGCGCTGCAGTCGCCCTGCCATGTGTGCAGGAAATGTGAATGGTGTGAACGGTAGTGCATGGGTGTGACAGATACGACGGAGCCCCGTCCACCACATCGGTGGACGGGGCTCCGTCATGTCTCGCGCGCCTACGCGCGCTCCCGCGCGCGACGGCGTGCTCAGGCGTGCGACGGCGGGATCACGCCGAAACGACCGGAGTTGAAGTCCTCGATCGCCTGCTGCAGCTCCTGGTGACTGTTCATCACGAACGGCCCGTAGTGTGCCACCGGCTCCTTGATCGGCTGGCCGCCGAGGATGACGACGTCCATGTTGGGGGAGCGGGACTCCTGCATCGCCGATGCCTGGATGGCGATGCTGTCGCCCTCTCCGAAGACGGTCGCCTGACCCATGTGGATCGGACGGTTCTCCTCGCCGACCGTGCCCTCGCCGTTGAGCACGTAGGCCAGCGCGTTGAAGTCGCGCCGCCACGGCAGGGTGATCCGCGCGCCCGGGCTGATGGTGGCGTGGATCATGGTGATCGGGGTGAAGGTCGAGCCAGGTCCCTGGTGGCCGTCGATCTCGCCGGCGATCAGCCGGAGGATCGCGCCGCCGTCGGGCGTGGTCAGCAGCTTGACCTCGCCGCCGTGGATGTCCTGGTACTTCGGCGTGATCATCTTGTCCGAGGCGGGCAGGTTCACCCACAGCTGGAGGCCGTGGAACAGGCCGCCGCTGGCCACCAGCGACTCCGGCGGGGTCTCGATGTGGAGGATGCCGGAGCCGGCCGTCATCCACTGGGTGTCGCCGCCGCTCAGGTAGCCGCCGCCGCCGGTGGAGTCCTGGTGGATGAACTCACCGTCGATCATGTAGGTGACGGTCTCGAAGCCACGGTGCGGGTGCCAGGGGGTGCCCTTGGGCTCGCCCGCTCCGTACTCCACCTCGCCCATCTGGTCCATCATGATGAACGGGTCCAGGTACTTGGTGTTGATCTTCGCGAAGGCGCGGCGGACCGGGAAGCCCTCGCCCTCGAAGCCCTCCGGTGCGGTCACCACGGTCAGGACCGGGCGCGCCTGCGTCGTAGCCGGGTCCGGTGTCTGCACCCGCGGCAGGACCAACGGGTTCTCAACGGTCACAGCGGGCATGGCAGCCTCCTCGACTTCTTGCCTCTCGACACGTCCAAGGTAGTTGAACGTTGAACCTCTTAGCAAGTTGAAGCGTCAACTAATTCCCGCCCCGGTGTTCAGTTGTCCTGAGGGCCGCCGCCTGAGGCCTGCCGCCGGCCTGAGGCCCACCCCCGGCCTGAGCCCGCCGCCTCAGTCGATGGTCCGCCCTCAGCCGTACATCCGCCGCATGGTGAAGTCGACCATCTGTTCGACCGCCTTGGCGTCGAAGACCATCCGGTGCTCCCCCTCCATGTCCATCGCGAAGCCGTAGCCCGTCGGCAGCAGGTCCAGGACCTCCGCGCCGGTCACGGTGAAGTACTTGGAGTCCTTGCCGGCGTAGCGGCGCAGCTCCTTGAGGGAGCTGAACATCGGGATCACCGGCTGCGGGGTGTTGTGCAGGGCCAGGAAGCCGGGCCGTTCCCCGCGCGGGCAGTAGACCTTGGAGGTGATGAAGATCGACTGGAAGTCCTCGACCGACATCCCGCCCGAGGTGAACATCCGGATCGCGTCCGCCAGCGAGGGCGGAGTGGGCTCCGGATAGGGCTGTTGGTAGCCGGGGTTCGGCCCTTGCTGGGGCTGCTCATAGCCGTACACGGGTCCAGGCTAGCGAGACTTCGGCGCCTGGTGTGACGCAGATCCCGCCCGATATCCGCCTGAGATCGGCAGCTGATCCGCCGGGAGGGGTTGATCTAAGTTACCCTTGGGTAGCATCATGGAGGCTACTTGCTGGTAGTCGGTAGATCGCGCTGGTGGATGCCGGATCCCCCCTGGATCCTGCAGGATCTCCCCGGTGGATCGCGTCGATCGAGTATGAGGGTTCACGACTATGGGTCACTACAAGTCCAATCTCCGCGACCTGGAGTTCAACCTCTTCGAGGTGCTCGGTCGTGACGAGGTCTACGGCACCGGTCCGTTCGCCGACATGGATGTCGACACGGCGAAGTCGATCCTGGCCGAGATCTCCCGCCTCGCCGAGAACGAGCTGGCCGCCTCCTTCACGGACGCGGACCGCAACCCGCCGGTCTTCGACCCGGAGACCAACACCGCGCCGATACCCGAGACCTTCAAGAAGAGCTACCAGGCGTACATGGACGCCGAGTGGTGGCGTCTGGGCATCCCGGAGGCCATCGGCGGCACGCCCACCCCGAACTCCCTGATCTGGTCCTACGCCGAGATGGTGCTGGGCGCCAACCCGGCCATCTGGATGTACTCCTCCGGCCCGGCCTTCGCCGGCGTCGTCTTCGAGGAGGGCACCGAGGAGCAGCACAAGATCGCCAAGCTCATGGCCGACAAGGGCTGGGGCGCCACCATGGTGCTGACCGAGCCCGACGCGGGCTCCGACGTCGGCGCCGGCCGCACCAAGGCGATCCAGCAGGCCGACGGCAGCTGGCACATCGAGGGCGTGAAGCGCTTCATCACCTCGGGCGAGCACGACATGTCCGAGAACATCATCCACCTGGTGCTGGCCCGCCCCGAGGGCGCCGGCCCCGGCACCAAGGGCCTCTCGCTCTTCATCGTGCCGAAGTACGACTTCGACTGGGAGACCGGCGAGCTGGGCGAGCGCAACGGCGCCTACGCCACCAACGTCGAGCACAAGATGGGCCTGAAGGCTTCCAACACGTGCGAGATGACCTTCGGTGCCAAGCACCCCGCCAAGGGCTGGCTGGTCGGCGAGAAGCACGACGGCATCCGCCAGATGTTCCGCATCATCGAGTTCGCCCGCATGATGGTCGGCACGAAGGCGATCGCCACCCTCTCCACCGGCTACCTGAACGCGCTGGAGTACGCCAAGGAGCGCGTGCAGGGCCCGGACCTGGCCGAGTTCCTGGACAAGGCCGCGCCGCGCGTCACCATCACGCACCACCCGGACGTGCGCCGCTCGCTGCTGACCCAGAAGGCGTACGCCGAGGGCATGCGCGCGCTGGTGCTCTACACCGCGACCGTCCAGGACGAGGTGCAGCTGCTCAAGGCCCGCGGCGAGGACGCCTCGGCCGCCGAGCGCCTGAACGACCTGCTGCTGCCGATCGTCAAGGGCTACGGCTCGGAGAAGTCCTACGAGCAGCTGGCCCAGTCGCTGCAGACCTTCGGCGGCTCCGGCTTCCTGCAGGAGTACCCGATCGAGCAGTACATCCGGGACGCCAAGATCGACACCCTCTACGAGGGCACCACCGCCATCCAGGGCCAGGACTTCTTCTTCCGGAAGATCGTCAAGGACCAGGGCCAGGCGCTGACCGCGCTCTCCGAGCAGATCTCCAAGGCGATCGCGGGCGGCATCGGCGGCGAGGAGCTGGCCGCCGAGCGCGACCTGCTGGCCGCCGCCGCGGGCGACCTGGAGGCCATCGTCGGCACCATGCTGGCCCAGCTCGGCTCGGTCGAGCAGGACACCCGCAACATGTACAAGGTCGGCCAGAACACCACCCGCCTGCTGCTCGCCTCCGGCGACGTGGTCGTCGGCTGGCTGCTCATGCGCCAGGCCTCGGTGGCCCAGGCCAAGCTGGCGGCGGGCGCCTCCGAGAAGGACGTGCCGTTCTACCAGGGCAAGATCGCCGCGGCGCGCTTCTTCACCCGCAACGTCCTGCCGGGCGTCCACACCCAGCGGCAGATCGCCGAGGGCATCGACAACGCGATCATGGACCTCCCGGAGGAGGCGTTCTGATCGTCGGCTGACGGTCGGCCGATCGTCGTCCGACCGTCGTCCGATCACCGGTCGGCCGGAGCGAGCCCGGAACAGGCCCGGACCCTTTGGGTCCGGGCCTTTCCTGTTCCCGGCCTATGCTCGACCCGAGACCGAAAGACCCGAGAGACCACGACCGAGAACCGTGTCACGTCGTCCGGTGGCTCCCCACGAGCCGCCGCCCTGCTCGTACCCCGAGCGCCCAACCCTCAGCACCCAGCACTTCTGGAGCAGCTTTGACCCCCGCCGCAGCAGTCGGTGCCCATGGCTTCGACCGAGGCCACACCGACGACCTCATCGCCTACCTGCAGTCCAGCCCCTCCCCTTTCCACGCGGTGGCGAGCGCGGCGACCCGGCTGGAGAAGGCCGGGTTCCGGCAGGTCGACGAGACCGCAGCCTGGGACGACGCGCCCGGCGGCCGGTACCTGATCCGCGGTGGCGCGCTCGTCGCCTGGTACGTCCCGGAGGGTGCGACTCCGGACACCCCGTTCCGGATCGTCGGCGCGCACACGGACTCGCCCAACCTCCGCGTCAAGCCGATCCCGGACACCGGCACCCACGGCTGGCGTCAGGTCGCCGTCGAGATCTACGGCGGCGTCCCGCTGAACACCTGGCTCGACCGCGACCTCGGCCTCTCCGGCCGCCTCGCGCTGCGCGACGGCAGCGTCGTCCTGGTCCAGCTGGACGAGCCGCTGCTGCGCGTCCCGCAGCTCGCCATCCACCTGGACCGCAGCGTCAACGACTCGATGACGCTGGACCGGCAGCGGCACCTCACCCCGATCTGGGGCCTCGGCGAGGTCGACGAGGGCTCGCTGATCGCCTACGTCGCGGCGGCGGCCGGGGTCGCGGCGGACGACGTGGTCGGCTGGGACCTGATGGTCCACGACGTGCAGCCGCCCTCCTACCTGGGCCGCGACCGCGAGCTGCTGGCCGCGCCGCGCCTGGACAACCTGCTCTCCGTCCACGCCGGCACCGCCGCGCTCGCCGCTGCCGTCGCGGAGGGCGAGAACCTGCCCCACATCCCGGTGCTGGCCGCGTTCGACCACGAGGAGACCGGCAGCGAGTCCGACACCGGCGCACAGGGCCCGCTGCTCGGCACCGTGCTGGAGCGGCTCGTCTTCTCCCGTGGCGGCAGCGTCGAGGACCGCGCCCGCGCGCTGGCCGGCACTGTCTGCCTCTCCTCGGACATGGGCCACGCCGTCCATCCCAACTACAGCGAGCGCCACGAGCCGGGTCACCACCCGATGCCCAACAAGGGCCCGATCCTCAAGGTCAACGTCAACAACCGCTACGCCACCAACGCGGTCGGCCGTCAGGTCTTCGCCGCCGCGTGCGAGAAGGCGGGCGTGCCGTGGCAGACCTTCGTCTCCAACAACGCCGTGGCCTGCGGGACGACCATCGGCCCGATCACGGCCGCCCGGCTGGGCATCTCGACCGTCGACTGCGGCATCGCGGCGCTGTCCATGCACTCCGCCCGTGAGCTCTGCGGCGCGGACGACCCGTTCCTGCTGGCGGCGGCGCTCCGGGCGTTCCTGGAGAGCTGAGCCCGCACGTGCAGGCGCCGACGGCGCCGCCGCGCGCGGAAGGGGCCGGGCAGCACCTGCCCGGCCCCTTCTCGTGCGACAAGCCCTATTGCTTGTCCATTCCGGCTAGTCGTCCATCCCGGCGAGCACCAGCGCGAGGCGCGCGGTCCCTGCTTCGGTGACCTTGACCGGCACGCCCCAGTCCTGCTGGTGCACGTGGCAGGTCGGGAACTCGATCGCCGGGTCCGCGTCGCACGACGCCGCCATCGCCGAGACGTGCAGCACGCCCTTGGTGACTTCGGGGTCGAGCGTCAGCTCGCGGCGCAGCCCTGTATCCGCGCCCGCACCTGTGCTGATCAGCTCCGGGGGAGTGGAACTGACGAGCAGTCGGGTGGCCGGGCCGTAGGTCTCGTCCAGCTTCTGGCCGGTCGGCGGCGTGAAGACGACGTCCAGCGTCAGCGTCCCGGGCGCGACCTCCGTGGCTGGGCGCTGCGTCCGGTGCGCGGCGGCCTCGACCCGGACCGCCTCCTCGGGTAGCCGCAGCCGGGTCAGCCGGTGCCGGGCCGACTCGATCACCACGATCTCGTCCCCGTCCACGACCGTGCCCGACGGCTCGCGCAGGTCGGTCGCGAGCGTGCTGACCTGGCCGGACTCGGGGTCGAAGCGGCGCAGCGCGTGGTTGTACGTGTCGGCGACGGCGACTGAGCCGTCGGGCAGCACGGTCACCCCCAGCGGGTGCTGCAGCAGCGCCTGGTCGGCGGCCCCGTCCCGGTGCCCGAAGTCGAACAGGCCGGTGCCGACGGCAGTGTGCACCTCGTGCGTCCCCGCGTCGACCCAGCGCACGGCGGAGGTCTCCGAGTCCGCGACCCAGAGCCGGCTCCCGTCCGCCGCCACGGCCAACCCGGACGGCTGCGCGAACCACGCCTCGGCGGCGGGGCCGTCGACCAGCCCCTCGTTGGTGGTCCCTGCCTCGACCTGGACGGTGTCGGCGGCGGGGTCGTAGCTCCACAGCTGGTGCGTGCCCGCCATCGCGATCCACACCCGGCTGTCGAACAAGGCCACGTCCCACGGCGAGGAGAGATCCACCTCACGTGCGGGACCGCTGGTCGCGGAGTTCTGCCACCACTGTCGCCCGGTCCCGGCGAGCGTGCTGACCTCACCGGTGGTGAGGTTCACGCCGCGCAGCGCGTGGTTGACCGTGTCGGCCACCACGACGTCGTAGGACCGGCCCTCGACCCCGCCCTCCACCAGGGCGAGCCCCTGCGGCTCGCTGAACCGCGCGTCCTCCGCCTTCCCGTCGACGAAGCCGCGCTCCCCGCTGCCGATCCGCCGGACGACGGTCTCCCCGTCCTCGGCGAACTCGACCAGCGAGTGGTGCCCGGAGTCCGCCACCAGGAACCCGCCTCCGGGCAGCCGCACGGCCTTCCCGGGGAACTTCAGCGCCCCGGCCACCGGCTCGGGCGCGACGTACGGTCCGTCCCCGCGCCGCAGCGTCCCCTTCGCCTCGTGCTCCGCCTCCAGCTCGGCGACCAGCGCGCCGATGGCGTGCGCGTGCCCCTCCCCGGCATGCTGCGCGACGACGTACCCCTCGGGATCGATCACCACCAGCGTCGGCCACGCCCGCACGGCGTACTGCTTCCACGTCGCCAGCTCGGGATCGTCCAGCACGGGGTGCTCCACCTCGTACCGCGCCACAGCGTCGACGACGGCCTGATGCTCGGCCTCGTGCACGAACTTCGGCGAGTGCACCCCGACGATGACCAGCGTGTCCCGGTGTGCCTCCTCCAACTCCCGCAGCTCGTCGAGGACGTGGAGGCAGTTGATACAGCAGAAGGTCCAGAAGTCTACGATGACGCACTTACCTCGCAGGTCCGCGAGGGTGAGGTCCTTGCCACCGGTGTTGATCCATCCGCCCTTGCCGACCAGCTCGGGGGCGCGTACGCGTGCACGTGAAGCCATACCTGCATCCAACCGCATCGGGGTGCGGACGCATTCCGACAGGTGTCGCGCAATGGCCCGATCATCGAGTGACCTGGTCGCCTCGCCAGTCGGGGCGGCAGGCTATTCGAGATCGAAGTTGCCATCCCAGGCGGGAAGCCACTCAGCAGCGACCTCCTCGGCCAGGGCACCGCGCAGCCACTCGACGCAGGTCAGCTCATAGTCGATCCACTCGGCGTGACTGAGCACCCATGCGGAGACTGTCCACCTACCGTCCGGCCGGGGCACGAGAAACAGCTGGTCGGAGTAGGGAGTGTGGCCCCAATGCAGCATGCCCCCATCGCTGGGGAGGATGGGGTGGGGGATGTATCGCGACTGCTCAAGGCTGTCTCGCATGCTCTCGGGGTGACCGTCGCGGTAGAGCTCCGGGCCGAAAATCGTGAGGTAGCCAGCAATTGACTGGTCCCCGTAGGCGAGGGTGAGGTCCTTGAAGTCTTCGGGCAGTCGCAGCCCCCACTTTCTTTCCAACTCGTCGTAAGAGTCGAGGGCATCTGCGGGAGCTGGCTGCCCTAGGAAAGCCGCAATCGATGACAGGTCGGTCATGAACTGCTCCCTTGCTTCGCTGTCTGCTTCGCGCGCAGCGTAAAGGCTGGCCCTGACACCCGCCGGATTGGTGCTCGGGACACTGTGGGTGACTGGCTGCCCTGCTATCCCGTCTCGATCCGGCCTTCCGGCCGAGGCCGCGCCGCGCCCATAGACCATCCTTATGCAAGGAAATCAGCACTCAATAGATACACCGGGCAAATCAACGCTAAGTGGCCTTTCTGGCAATTTCGCCACAGATCAGGGGCGAATTGACAGTCTCTGCAGCAACAGGCAAGCTGCCCCTGTCATAATTCCGCTCCGTACAAAAAGGATGCCGCGCAACGAGTTGCTCGCGCGTTCCGGAGGCCCACGGCCGTGCCTGGGGAGGGGCGGAAGCGCCCGAGCAAGCGGTCCAGGGGGAGACTTGTCCAACCACATAGCTGAGGCTCTGTCGCCGGTCGAAGCACCCGGCCCGACGCCTGCTCAGGACACCCCTAACCCTCTGACTACCCGCCAGCGCGCGCCCCGCCTCGCAGTGGTGGACGGCATGCGGCTGATTGCCGCCCTTGCGGTCGCCGGCTACCACTACCTCGGGATCAAGACCCCGGCCCAATGGGGCGTTTCTCCCTTGGATTTCGCTTATCCGCTGCATCACGCGCTGATGTACGGGTGGCTCGGAGTCGAGGCATTCTTCGTAATCAGTGGATTCGTAATCTGCATGAGCAGTTGGGGTCGCACTCCGGGGCAATTCGCTGTCTCCCGGATATCCCGGCTCTATCCGGCGTACTGGTGCGCAATTGTGCTGATCGTGGCCCGGATCGCGCTGATCCCCATGCAGACGCACAACATCGCGTCCGTGATCCACCCGCGGATCGTGCTGGCGAACCTCACCATGTTCCCAGGCTCCCTGCACATCAACCTGCTCGACGGGGTCGCTTGGACGCTGAATGTGGAGGCGCACTTCTACCTGCTGATGGCCGCCGTGCTCGCCTTCGGCACCACCTACCAGCGCATGATGGGCTTCTGTGCCGTCTGGCTCGTCGCCGGTTATGTCGTCCAGGAGACCCACAGTACCTTCCTCGACGACTTCGTCCTCAGCGACTACACCGGGCTCTTCGTCGCGGGCATGGCCGTCTACCTGATGTACCGCTTCGGCCAGAACCTGATGCTGTGGACGCTGCTTGGCTCAGCCTGGGCCTACGAGTTGGTCATGTTGCAGGACCGGCTCAACGGGCACCCTGCTGACTGGGGCACCAACGTGCTCTGCTCGTGGACCGTCGCCGCCGCGCTGCTGACCGGCTTCCTCGTCCTGCTGATGCTGGCCACCATCGGCCCCCTCGCGCGGGTCCAGTGGCGCTGGCTCGTCACCGCCGGGGCGCTCACGTACCCGTTCTACCTCGTCCACCAGGCCATCGGTGTCCCCATGGGCGAGGAACTCACCCTGCACGTCGGCTGGCTCGGCGTCTGGGGCCGGATCTTGGTCACCGTCGGTTCGATGCTGCTGCTCTCCTACCTGATCCACCGACTCGTCGAGAAGCCCCTCGGTCGCTACTTGCGCCAGCGACTCGCCCGCGCACTCAAAGCTCCCACCGAAGTGGCCCGGTAGCGGCGCCCGCGAGATCAGCACATTGCTTCGCGGGAGATACCACCAGCTTGACCCGCGGCGTACCGATCAGCCCAGGACACTCAAGCTGCAACCGAGTCGGTCCCATCCGGTCGCCGTCGCCTCGTCCATGACAGGGGAATGACCGCCAGACTGCTATGGCGGTACTCAATGCCTGGCGGGCTCTAGTGTGGCGGAGCACATCGCTGACTGGTTCGAGTCATCTAGCCCACCCACCCGCTGGCATTCGTCACTCTGACGCGAATTCATCTGGTGGCGACGGGGTGGGCCCTTGGGTCTGACATGCTGAGGGTCCAGTGAGAGGGGTCGCTAGCGATGCAGTGGAAGATCCACGGGGAACGTCCGATCTACGAGAACCCTTGGGTGAACGTGTGGTTGGTCGACGTCGAGCAGCCGGACGGGCACCGGTGGGAGCACCACGTGCTGAAGCTGCGCCACCTGGCGGTGGCTGCCGTGGTGAATGACCGGCGTGAGGTGCTGATGATGTGGCGGCACCGGTTCATCACCGACTCGTGGGCCTGGGAGCTTCCCATGGGCTTGATCGAGGCGGACGAGAGCCCGGCCGAGGCCGCGGCCCGCGAGGTCCTGGAGGAGACGGGTTGGCGGACCGCTGAGGTCAAGCCCCTGATCTACGCGCAGCCCGCGAACGGGATCACCGACTCAGAGCACTTCGTCTTCCGGGCTGACGCCGCTGAATACGTCGGGCCGCCGAGCGAGAAGAACGAGTCGGACCGGATCGAGTGGATTCCCTTGTCCGCGTTGCGCGGGATGATCGACCGCCGAGAGATCGTCAGCAGTGGATCGCTCGTCGGCGTGCTGTACCTCCTGCTCGATGAGGCTGGGCTGTAGTCAACGGACGATGTCTCGGATGCGCGCCGAGAGCTCGGCGACCGGCTGAGCTGATCGGTAAGGCGCGAGCGACTGGCGGAACTCCTGGAGGTGGGCGAACACTCGGGGAGAGGCGGCTTCTGCGGCTAGGTCCAGCGCCGCCCCCGCCGTGGTGCATGCGAGCTCAAGTTCCTGGGCTTGCAGCTGTGTTCGCGCGAGCCAGAAGGAGTGGAACGCGCGCCCTCGTAGGTTCGTGACCGGTTCGCTTCGTAGCGCCTGCTCGATCAGAGGTTGCGCCGCTGTCGCGTCGCCCAGCTGACTCAGAGCGATGCCGGTGTCTACCGTGAGCTTCGTCTGATCGAAGTACTGGACCCAGGCAGGATCGTCGTCCCCGGGGTTGATCCTGCTGAAGTGGTGATGGGCGTCCTCAATGGCCAGGTGGGTGGCCGCCTGGTCCCGGGCGCTGGCGTGGCCGAACGCCTCGCGCATGGACAGCATCGCCATCAGCCTCGGAGTGCCGCCGTAGAGTCGCGCGCTGTCCTGTGCTGCCTGGGCAAGGGTGATGGCGTCCTGGTCCTTGTCCTCGTAAGTGGCTTGGAGGCTGAGGCAGGAGAGCACGTTGGCAATGAACGGCCGATCGTTGATCTCACGCGCAAGACGAAGAGCATCGGTGAAGTAGCCCCGTGCCGCGCTGTACTGCCGAGCATCGAAGTAGGTCCAGCCCGCGAGGCGAGCAAGCTCGGCCGCGATGCCGTGCAGGCTCCGCCGGAAGTTGGGATCTGTGGCGTCGCGAAGTATCTCCAGCACGTAGCCCAGTTGCCCGAGCACGGCCGGACGGAGAGCTTCTCCGCCGTGCTCATCGTCGCGACGCCAGTAGTCCTCGATGGAGGATTGAAGGGACCGGAGCACCGCTGGTGTAGCACGAGTGCCGGCCGCAATGGCGAGGATGTCATCCAGCTCTCGGCTGGGCGGCGTGGGATCCGTGGCCGCCACTACCGTGGCCGCCACTACCGTGGTTGGAGTGCTCGACTCGGTGGCCCGGCTGGGGGTGGGCTGCTCCCAGTCTCGCGGCGTGAGGCCGACCATGTGGCCGGGGATACGGAGACCGTCCGCGATCCGCTCGATGACGGTCATATTGGTGATCTTCCGGGAGCCCGCGATGACCTCCCCGACGCGGCTTGGGGTCAGCTCGCAGAGTCGGGCAATCCGTGAAGGGTAGAAACCGGCCTTGACCTTGGCCAATCGGAAGATGTCCGCGAAGTCCCGAACCTTGCACGCGGCGATCATCTCGGGATCGGCCAGCAGTCGACTCGGCAGGCCCGGCGTAGGCATGGATTCGGTCATGTCCGGTACCCCCAGCACCAGCACAGTAGTAACGCGGTGTCACATAGCCTAACCGACCGCGAGTTTACCCATGGTGGGTATACATGTGGCCCTTAGCCCGCCACCTCCCTGCCAGCAATCCTGGGGTTACTCCGAGGACAGGCCCGGAGGAACCCGGCGGATTCGGAGGGCGGTCATCCCGATGACTCGCAGCAACACAGCCGCACTCCCGGCGCACGAGTGGTCGGAGCCGCCACAGGCGGGCGCGCTGCTTTATGACGCGGTCAAGGACAAGGTCGGCGAGTTCCGGTCGATGACGCAACATGACGATCGCTACTGGCTTCGGCCCGTTGGTGGCGGGCACGAGTGGAGCGCCCGGCTCGAAAGCCTCCACCCGGCCGAGCGCTACGAGGAGCTAAGAGCCAGGGTCCAGGCGGCCAACCGACAGAGCCGCTGGGGGCTGTGATGGGCGCGACCACACGTCTGCGCTTCCGGGAATACACCGTGCCCGTCCCCGGCGCTCAAACACTCACTCAGGGTGAAGAGTTGAGCGCGACGATCTCCAGTGCAGAGTGCGTCACCGGGGCCGAGGCGGACTGCGGTGCCGCTTCCGGTGATGTGCTCAGCACTGACGAACTGGTCCGGTGGATCGCCACACATCAGGCCCGGACGGGTCACGAGATCTTCGAGCAGATCACACGCAGGGTGATCCGGTCAGAGGCAGGGATGTGGTTGTGACCTCGGACCACTCCAGACAACGACGCCTTCAACTCTGGAGTCGGGCGGAACGAATGCGCATCGGCGTCATGACGGCGCGACGCAGCAGGGAAGCGCTCCAACTCGTTCGAGCTGAGGCCAAGCGTCAGCTCCCAGCGGAAGCTCTGTCATGGTTCGACCCCGCCAGCACCTGGAGTTCATCCAGCCCGCGCCCGCGTCCTCCTCGCACTGCGCCTGACACCGCCCCGCACCTCCTCACCGCCGAACCACCCCCTGACTCCCGCGACGGCCGCTAAGTCCCCCACAGCGGACCGAAGCGGGTTGCAAGACCCGGCTCACGCTCGTGAGTCTGGGAACCATCAGATGCCCTGGAGGGCTTATGGCCGACAACGGAGGGCACGGGGGTAACCCCGCGCCGATCACACCGCCCCCGCCACCCCCGCCGCCGTCCCCTGACGGCAGCTCGCCGCCTGGCGATGGAGGCCACCGCAAGTGACGCACGACCGTAAGTCGGAGAGCCGCCCCGGTGACGCACTGGGGCGGTTCCTCCTCAACGCCGGCGTTCTGACAGAGGACTGGAGCGACATCTTTCAAGCCGTGCCCCGTGCCCTGTTCCTGCCCCCGCTGTTTTGGTCACACGACATGGCGACCGGCCAGAGCACCGCCGTGGACCGCGTCAAGGACCCCAACGCCTGGATGCGGGAGGCCCACGCGAACGTGCCGCTGGTAACGCAGTGGGACGACGGTAAGCACCGCGGAATGAAAGCCGGGTCAGTTCCCACCAGCTCGGCGTCAATGCCCTCGGTGGTGGCCTCGATGCTGCGAGACCTGAACGTCGAATCCGGGATGAGGGTCTTGGAGATCGGCACCGGCACCGGCTGGAACGCCGCGCTCCTGTGCCAGCGTCTAGGCAGCGCGAATGTAGTGTCCGTCGAGATTGACCCCGGCGTGGCCACCGCTGCACGACTCGCCCTGTCTGCGGCCGGATACGACCCAGAACTCATCTGCGCCGACGGCCGCGACGGCTGGGTCAGCGGTGCCCCCTACGACCGCATCATCGCGACCGCGGGAGTACGCCAGATCCCGCCAACGTGGCTCGACCAAACCCGGACAGGAGGAATCATCCTCGCGCCTTGGGGCACCGACTACGCGCCCCAAGACGCGGTTCTGCGTCTCGTCAAGGCGGAGGACGGCAGCGCATCGGGTCGTTTCACCGACTTCGTGGAGTTCATGAAGATCCGCGCCCAGCGTCTCGCCTGGCCCCGGCACGAGGAGTACGTGCCCAACTTCCCCGGAGACGCTGAGAGGTCAACGACACCGTTGTCTGTCGCTGAGCTCGGAGGGAAGTTCGACACCGCCCAGTTCGTCACCGGCCTGTGCATCCCGAACTGCACCCACCTCGTCCATCGGCAGGACGACGGGACCACGGTGGCGTGGTTCTACTCGCTCAACGACCACTCGTGGGCGGCCACCGTCTTCCGATCCGACGCGGCAACCGGTGAGGTCTACCAGTCCGGGAACCGTCGTCTGTGGAACGAAGTGGAGCACGCCCTGAGTTGGTGGCACAGCCTCGGTACGCCTGAGGTGTCCCGCTTCGGTGTGACCGTTGACCACACTGGCCAGCAAGTCTGGTTCGACGCACCCGAGAACAGCCTGAGGGCTGCCCTTTTAGCCTGACGGGCCCATACGACCCCGGCACTCCGCTCCCCGTGGCGGAACTGCCGGGGCACTCGCATGCGCTCACCAGCGGCGCCAACGACGAAGGCCATGGTCTCAGTCCAGCCCCAGCTCCTGGCCGAGCTGGGCCAGGGCGTTCGCTGCGTCGTGACGGCGTTGGTCGTCCACACGCTTGTAGCTCATGAGGTCCTCGAACCGGATGCGGCGGTGCCGTCCGACCCGGCGGTAGGGGATCTGGCCCTCGTCCAGGAGCCCGATGAGGTATGGCCGTGAGACGTTGAGCAGCTCTGCGGCCTGCTGAGTCGTCAGCTCGGCGTCCACGGGCAGGACCTGTACGCCCTTGCCGCTCGCCAGCGACGCCAGCATCGCGGCGAACATCTCGGCGACGGGTCGCGGCAGCACCAGGGTTTCGTCCTGCGCGCCGACCTCAAGGTGTACGCGGATGTCGTCGTCGCTGCCTTCGGTGCAGGCGAGGTAATCGTTGACCCGGCGCAGCGCGCGCTCGGCGTCCTGCGTGTTGATGACGCCGGGTTCCAGCTTCCGGCTCTGTGCGGTGGTGGCCATAACGTTCACTCCCCCCAGTCACCCAACTGAATTATTCGCAACAAACGCAGTAAATGCAACAGCGAAACGCGACGAGCCTCAGCTGGGAGGCTCACGCGAGCGATTCACTGGAGGAGTTGCTGCGCTGGGTGCAGGTGCGGACGGTCGCGCCTGTGGGGAGCAGACCGGTCGAAGGGGGAGCGATCGGACGACCCCTCAGTCCCGGAAGTGGACGAGGATCCGGCCCGGGTTCTTCGGGTCGGGCTCGTGGCGGGCGTAGAGCTTGCGGATGTGCTTCTGGTCGAGGAAGGCCAGGACGCGGCGCTTGAGCTGGCCGGAGCCCTTGCCCGGGATGATCTCGGCGACCGGGTCGCCGGACTGGGCGGCGGAGAAGAGGAACTGACGGAGCATCAGTTCGATGTCGCGGTTGTTGCGGAAGATCGGGTGCAGGTCGAGGCTGCGCATGGGTGAGGTCGGTCCTTTCCGCTCCGGCTCCGGGTCGGCACAGGGTTGAACGTACTCCCGGGTGGCGGACGGGGCGACGTGGCAGGTGAGGGCTGGTGGGGGCAGGTGTCGGAACAGTCGCCGACTGCTCTCGGTTCCGTTGCGAAAGGGTGTGAAGGACGGGGATCCCGAGGTCAGCGGCGTGCGGTCGACCATGATGGCCCGCGGATCGACCTGATCGACCTGATCGACCTGATCGGCCTGATCAACGATCGACCGACTTCGTCCGTGGGGGGCCTCATGAACAGCAGCCGTCTTCTCCGTGCCGTCGCCGGCCTCGCGCTGGTGGGCTCGTTGACGGGATGCGGCGTGATCAGCGTGGGCGCCGGCAGCACCGCAACGCCCACCACGTCCGCGACCGGCAACACCACGGGCGGAGCTTCTGTGACCTCGTCGACCACCTCCTCGACCTCCTCGTCCTCCTCGGCCTCCGGGACCGCGGACGCGCAGGCGCTGCTCGGCGAGATGGTCCCCTACCCCGCCGGAGCGCGGCCGTGGGCGCAGAGCAAGACCGGCGCGTTCGGCCTGAGCGACTTCATCAACAACTTCTACGTGCCGGATGCCCGGGCGCAGGAGACCCCGAGCGTGCAGCGCCGTGGCTTCACCGGCGCGGCCCGGCACGGTTGGTTCACCGCGGACGGCTCCCAGGACGAGGTGTGGCTGGTCGACTTCGCCACCGACACCGGCGCGCAGAGCATGCTCCTGGAGCTGAGCAACAGTTGGAAGGAAGAGACCTCGTCCGGGGCCGGCTACCAGGACCCCGGGGTGAACGGGATGGGCATGACCAACCCGACGCTGGACGCCCAGGGCAACGCCTGGGCCAAGGAGGCCGCCCGGGTCGGCCGAACGCTCGTCTACGTCATCACCTTCGCGCCTGCCACGCCGGACAAGGCGGCGGCTGAGGCGCTGATCAAGCAGCAGGTCGGCCGGGTCTCCGGCTGACCCCCGGCCCCGTCGCCTCCTCAGCAGCGGGCCCAGCTCACGCCAGCAGCCCCGGCAGCACCCGCCGCAGCATCCTGCGGAAGAGCGCGTCGCGCTCGGCCGGGCCGTCGACAGGGCCGTCGGCGAGGCTGTCGACGGGAGGCGGGCCGGCCGCCGTCAGGGCGGCGAGCAGGTGCGGGTGGCGGCCCTCCGCCGCGACGGAGGCGAGGTAGGCGCCCTGCGCCGGCGGCGCAGGAGCCGCGCCGGAGCCCGGGGAGGCGGCGAGGAGTTCCTGCCGGGCGAAGAGTGAGGCGAGGCCGCCGACCAGGCCGATCGCCTCCAGCTTGGCGCGGCCGTCGCCGGGTGCGGGGGCGAGGACGGCCAACGCGTGGTCCAGGTAGTCGATCGCGCGCGGGCCGAGGACCGGGCCCCGCTGGGCAGCCAGGTCGAGCATCCAGGGATGCCGCAGGTAGGCGGCCTTGGACTGGACGGCGAGCCCGCTCAGATCCTCGATCCAGTCGCCGGTCGGCGCGACGGAGAGGTCGATCTCACCGGCGACCGTGTCGGCCATCAGGTCCAGCAGGTCGTCGCGGCTCGCGACGTAGCGGTAGAGCGAGGCCGGGCCGGTGCCCAGGCGCTGGGCGACGGCGCGCATCGAGACCGCGGCGAGACCCTCGGCGTCGGCCAACTCCACGGCCTCGGCGGTGATCTGGGGGCGGCTGCGCTCGGGGGCGGGGCCGCGTGCGCCGCGTTCGGGACGTTGCCAGACGGCCGGGCGGGCGGGCTTGTCCGACATCAGGTTGTCCTCCTCCGCGCCATCATGACCCCTGTCCCCACAACCATGACTCCGTCTCCCCGCCGCCATGGCTCGGTCTGCGCGCCGTCATGGCTCTGTGTGGTCGCCTTGCATTCTATTACTGCGATCGTCGATCGCAGATTCATGCTGGGCGCGTCGTTTGCGGACGGATGGAAGCATGGGCGCTGACGCCCGGTCGGCCGGGACGCCGGTCGGATTGCCGACCGGGACGCCGATCTGAGTACCAGTGAGGGGAAACGCACCATGAAGTTCCTGATGCGCGAGCGGATCTTCGGCTTCGGCGACGACCACTGGATCACCACCGAGCACGGCGAGAAGGCCTTCCTCGTCGACGGGAAGGCGCTCCGCGTCCGCGAGACCTTCGAGCTGAAGGACCATCACACGGGTGAGGTGGTGGCCGTGATCAAGAAGAAGCTGCTCTCGGTCCGCGACGCCATGGTCGTCGAGCAGCACCACGGCGGGCACCTCGCCACGGTGAAGAAGAAGCTGATCACCGTCTTCCACGACAAGTACCTCGCCGAGCTGGACGGCTCGGTCGGCGGCGGCGAGATCGAGATCGTCGGCAACTTCACCGACCACGAGTTCCACCTGGAGCGGGACGGCCGCCGGATCGCGGTCGTCAGCAAGAGCTGGTTCAGCGTTCGCGACCACTACGCGATCGACGTCGCCGACGGCGAGGACGTCCCGCTGCTGCTCAGCATCGCGGTCTGCGTCGAGCACCTGGACGCCGAGGAGCACCACTGAAGGCGGCATCGTCCCAGCGGAGACAACTGGCAGCAGCTGACAGCATCGCCTTCCATAACCTTGAGTGGAATAGACTCAACTTATGTCATGCTTGAGTGAGCAGACATGAGGTGAAGGCTCGGAGGAGGACCGAACACACGTGGACGCCAGCAAGCTCACCACCAAGGCCCAGGAGGCACTCTCCGCGGCGATCCGGCAGGCGTCGGGCGCGGGCAATCCGGACGTGATGCCCGTCCACGTCCTGCTGGCCCTGCTGGAGCAGCCGGAAGGCATCGCCCGCCCGCTGCTGGAGGCCGTCGGGGCCGACCCGGTGCGGCTGCGCGCGGCGACCGAGCGGCTCGTGCAGGCGCTGCCCAGCGCCCAGGGGTCGACGGTCGCCGCGCCGCAGCTCGGCCGGCCGACGGTCGCGGTGCTCAACGACGCCGCGGCCCGCGCCGCCGAGCTGGACGACCAGTACGTCTCGACCGAGCACCTGATGGTCGGCCTCGCCGCCGAGGGTGGCCCGGCCGCCGACGCGCTCAAGGCCGAGGGCGCGACCGCCAAGGCGCTGCTGGAGGCGTTCAAGGAGGTCCGCGGCAGTGCCCGGGTCACCTCCGCGGACCCGGAGGGCAGCTACAAGGCGCTGGAGAAGTACGGCACCGACCTCACCCAGGCCGCCCGTGACGGCAAGCTGGACCCGGTCATCGGCCGGGACCAGGAGATCCGCCGCGTCGTCCAGGTGCTGTCCCGCCGGACCAAGAACAACCCGGTGCTGATCGGCGAGCCCGGCGTCGGCAAGACCGCCGTCGTCGAGGGGCTGGCCCAGCGCATCGTCGCGGGCGACGTGCCCGAGTCGCTGCGCGGCAAGCGCCTGGTCTCGCTCGACCTGGGTGCGATGGTCGCCGGCGCCAAGTACCGCGGTGAGTTCGAGGAGCGGCTCAAGGCCGTCCTGAACGACATCAAGGCCAGCGAGGGCCAGGTCATCACCTTCATCGACGAGTTGCACACGCTCGTCGGCGCGGGCGCCGGCGGCGACTCCGCGATGGACGCGGGCAACATGCTCAAGCCGATGCTGGCCCGCGGCGAGCTGCGCATGGTCGGCGCGACCACGCTGGACGAGTACCGCGAGCGGATCGAGAAGGACGCCGCGCTGGAGCGCCGGTTCCAGCAGGTGCTGGTCGGCGAGCCGAGCGTGGAGGACACCATCGCGATCCTCCGCGGGCTCAAGGGCCGCTACGAGGCGCACCACAAGGTGCAGATCGCGGACGCGGCCCTGGTCGCCGCCGCGTCGCTGTCCAACCGCTACATCACCTCCCGCTTCCTGCCGGACAAGGCCATCGACCTGGTCGACGAGGCCGCGTCCCGGCTGCGGATGGAGATCGACTCGTCCCCGGTCGAGATCGACGAACTCCAGCGCGCCGTCGACCGGTTGCGGATGGAGGAGATGGCGCTCTCCAAGGAGTCCGACGCCGCCTCCGTCACCCGGCTGGAGCGACTGCGCCGCGATCTCGCGGACAAGCAGGAGCAGTTGGGCGCGCTGACCGCCCGCTGGCAGCAGGAGAAGGGCAGCCTCAACAAGGTCGGCGAGCTCAAGGAGCGCCTCGACGGCCTGCGCGGCCAGGCCGAACGCGCCCAGCGTGACGGCGACTTCACGACGGCCTCCCGGCTGATGTACGCGGACATCCCGGCCGCCGAGCAGGAGCTGGCCGAGGCGCAGGACGCCGCGCGCACCGAGTCCACCACCTCGTCCATGGTCAAGGAGGAGGTCGGCCAGGACGACGTCGCCGACGTCGTGGCGTCCTGGACGGGCATCCCGGCCGGACGGCTGCTGGAGGGCGAGACGGCGAAGCTGCTGCGGATGGAGGACGAGCTCGGCCGACGGCTGGTCGGCCAGTCCGCCGCCGTCCGGGCGGTCTCCGACGCGGTCCGGCGCTCCCGCTCCGGCATCGCCGACCCGGACCGGCCCACCGGCTCTTTCCTCTTCCTCGGCCCGACCGGCGTCGGCAAGACCGAACTGGCCAAGGCGCTCGCCGACTTCCTCTTCGACGACGAGCGGGCCATGGTCCGCATCGACATGAGCGAGTACAGCGAGAAGCACAGCGTCGCCCGCCTGGTCGGCGCGCCTCCCGGCTACGTCGGCTACGAGGAGGGCGGCCAGCTCACCGAGGCGGTCCGCCGCCGTCCGTACGCGGTGGTGCTGCTGGACGAGGTCGAGAAGGCCCACCCCGAGGTCTTCGACATCCTCCTCCAGGTGCTGGACGACGGACGTCTGACGGACGGTCAGGGACGGACGGTGGACTTCCGCAACACCATCCTGATCCTGACCTCCAACCTCGGTTCGCAGTACCTGGTCGACCCGTCGCTCGACGACGCGGCCAAGAAGGACCGGGTGCTGGAGACGGTGCGGACCGCGTTCAAGCCGGAGTTCCTCAACCGGCTCGACGACATCGTGGTCTTCGACCCGCTCTCCACCGAGGAGTTGGGCCGGATCGTCGCCCTCCAGGTCGCGGCGCTCAGCCGCCGTCTGGAGGAGCGCAGGCTCACGCTCGACGTCTCCGCCGCCGCCCGCGACTGGCTGGCGGTCACCGGCTACGACCCGGCCTACGGCGCCCGCCCGCTGCGCCGCCTGGTCCAGTCGGCGATCGGCGACAAGCTGGCCCGCGCGATCCTCTCGGGCGACGTCCGCGACGGTGACACCGTCCTGGTCGACGCCGCCGAGGACGCGGACCAGCTGACGGTCACCCGCAAGGCCGACTGACGTCCCCGCCTGTCGTCCCCGACCGACGACGAGGGCCCGCACACATCCTGTGTGCGGGCCCTCTGGCATCAGCCCGTCAGCGCTGCTGGATCAGCGCTGGTGGATCAGAACAGACCCCAGTAGCCGCCGAAGCCGGTGCCGATCTCCTTGCGCGCCGCGAACGTGCCATGGCCGGTGCCGTCGTAGAACCACAGGACGCCCTTGGTGTCCCGCGCCAGCAGGTCGTAGGTGCCGTTCTGGTCCCAGTCGCCGATGGAGACCACGGCGTTGTACGAGCCGAAGCCGGAGCCGAGGTACACCGCCGATTTCAGGCCGCCGTGCCCGTTGCCGTCGTAGCGCCACATCCGCCCGTAGCGGTCGATTCCGAGCAGGCTGCCGCTTCCCGAGCCCGTGAGGTCACCGGCGCCGATCAGGTGGGTGAACATGTTCCATCCGGTTCCGAGGCGCACCCTCGGACGGAACTTGCCGCCGCCCGAGCCCGCAAAGAACCAGAGCGTCCCGCTCGCGTCCCGCGCCACCAGGTCGTCGTGGCCGTCGCCGTTCAGGTCGCCGGGGGAGGTGATGCTGGTGTACTGGCCCCAGCCGGTGCCGACAAGCGTGGCTGCGTCCTTCTCCGGGCAGTCCACCGTGGACTGGATCTCCGAGTAGAGGTACAGGCCTCCCTGCGCCCCGACAGCGAGGAGGTCGTTGCCCCAGTTGGCCGTCTGATGGGTGATCGGGATGATCGTCCGGTACGGCAGGTCAGCGTTCGTCCGCCCGGGGATCCCGCAGAAGGCGGTCTTCTCGCGGTACATCCGGCCGTTGTACGTGGTCCACCACACGCTGCCGCCCGACGAGTTGGCCATCGCCAGCAGGTCGGGGCCGGCACCGTCGTTGTACACGTGCCTGTCGACGGTCGCGTCGTAGACGGTGACCGGGAGCGTCCCCACGGGTTGGTAGGTGGAACTCCCGAGCGGCAGCACACTCACCGACCACGTGTACGCGCCGTTGTAGGCGATCTGACCGTTCGACAGGCGGCCGTTCCAGGTGCCGGTGAACGACGTGTGCGCCCCTCCGCCGCTGAGGCGGGCGACAGTCTGGCCGGTGGCCTTCCGCACCAGCGAGGCCTGCCAGCCCCCGATCGGCTCCGAGAGGGCGCCGTCCAGCGTCAGCGCGGCTTGGGTGCTTCCGGAGGAGCCGGTGAGCGACACGGTCACCGGGCTGTGCGGGATCCCCGGATCGACCACGTGGATCGTGCGGTCGGACGCTCCTTCGTAGGCGAGGTAGCCGGTGGTCGGGTCGACGGTCCAGCTGGCGCCCGGGGCGGGGGTGCCGTACGCGAGCCGCGCCGTGCCGACGACGACCGGCGCTGCGGCCGTTCCGGTGTGGAAGTCCGTGAGCAGCAGGTTGCCGGTGCTCGGATCCTGGTTCAGCAGGTAGCCGTCGCCGACCCGGGAGAGGCCGGGAGCGCCGGACGGCAGCGGGATGCTGTGCCCGGTGTTCAGGTCGTAGACCCCGGACGCGGCGTTCGTGCCGCAATCCCAGTAGAGCCAGTGCTGTGCGAGCTGGAAGTCCGCGGGGACGCAGTCGCCGCCGGTGTTGATCGTCCGGAGGGTGTGGCCGAAACGGTCGACCTGGACCAGCGATCCGGCGGGCAGCCCGGACGTGGCGGAGGGCACCTCCCAGTTCGGGGCCAGGGAGGCGGGAGCGGTGACGAAGGCACTGCCTGGGCCGGGCGTCACGGGGACGTTCGTGGTGGAGTAGTACGACTGCCAGTCGCGGCTGTAGCCGAGCACGCCGCTCTGCATCCACATCACCGAGATGTGCGACTGGGGGATCGCGGGAGCGTAGACCTGACTGCTCGTCAGGCTGCCGTCGGCAGCCTGGGTCCAGCGACGCACGACGTAGTGGTTCTGGGTCGGGTCGTTCGGCGCGGGGTCGGTCGTCAGCAGCGAGACAGAGTCGCCGTACGACCAGGCACCGGCGTGGCTGTCCAGCACGACCGGTGCCCCGCCGTTGAGCGGGACGTCCGTCAGCTGCTGGTAGTTGAGGTAGACCAGGTGGTCGCCCACCGCCCGGAAGTTCACGATGTACGGGAACACCGCACTCGGGCTCTGCGGGACGACGGTGGCACCCGAGAGCACTTGGTCAGCGGGGTAGACGTAGGCCTTCATCCCGGTGGACTTGGGAGCCGGGTTCGGCGCGAGGACGATGACGTCGTTGCCGACGATCTCGACGGCGGTGTTCCACCCGTTCGCAGCCGAGCGGAGCTCGTGGTACGTGGCCGTGGCCCAGTCCATCACGCCCCAATGCGTGATGCCGTCGGGCGTGACGAAGCCGCTGACGATCCCGGCGGGGCCGCCGTACATGTACACGGCGGTCGTACCCGTCGGCAGCACCGGCAGCGGGATCGCTGTCGCGGTGCCGTTCGCGTCGAACGAGTACAGGTTGTAGGCCCCGGTGGCAGGCGTCAGGGTCAACACCTCGGATCCGTGCACCGAGACGGGTGCGGTGCCAGCGGGGAGCGTCCACGAGGTCCAGGGCCCCGTGACGGGGTTGCCCACGTGCACCGCCGTGCCGTCCCAGACCGCGACCTGGTCGCCGTCCACCGGGAAGACGTCGTCCTGACTCGCCGGAGTCGGCATCCCCGTCACCGGAGTCACCGCCCCGGAGGCGTAGTCCAGCCAGCTGTAGCCGGACTGCCCGGACACGGAGAAAAGCGTGCCGGTCGCTCCGGCCGCGAATCCCTGCGTGCCGACGGACGGCGCGCCGTCCACAGGTGCGATGTCCATCAGGTCCTTGACCGTCGCCGACGGTGGAGGCGCACTGTCCGCCGACGCGCTGACGGTCCCCGACAACGACGTCGCCGTCGTCAGCGCCGCCACAGCGATCGCGAGGCTCAAACGCCGTCTTCCGGGCATACGCATAAAGATCCCCACCCTCCCCTGCTCCGGCGGGTTCTCCCTGTGTCCGCGCACGGAGCAACGGGAGCATAGCGGCAGCGTCAACCCCGTTCCGGCCCCTTCCGAGGGGGTGGTGACACTGGGCGATGCACCCCTGGGTGAGGCAGGATGAAGACCGGCAAGCCGTAATCCCGAAGGGAACCTCTCTCGTGAGCATCGACCCGTCCGCCATCCCCAACTTCGGCGGGCCGAACCCGCAGCCGCAGCCGCAGCAGGGGCCGCCGCCGGTCGTCGTCCCCGACGCCGAGCTGGTCAAGCAGCTGCTGAACCAGATGGAGCTCAAGCACGGCGTGGACGGCGAGGGCGACGTCGTCGCCCCCTGGGAGGAGTTCCAGGTCTACTTCATGTTCCGCGGCGAGCAGAAGGAGCTCTTCGCGGTCCGTGCGTTCTACAACCACGCCCACGACCTCGGCGCCAAGCCGGAGCTGCTGGAGGCGCTGGACGAGTGGAACCGCGAGACGCTGTGGCCGAAGGTCTACACGGCCACCCAGGACGACGGTGTGCTCCGCGTGGTCGGCGAGGCGCAGATGATCGTCGGCATGGGCGTGAACATCAACTACTTCGCGGCCATGGTCGTCAACTGGGTCCAGGCCTCGGTCACCTTCAACCAGTGGATCAGCGAGCGCCTGGGTCTGGTCAAGGAGGTCGACGGGGACGGCGCCGACGGTGACCAGCCCGGCGATGACGATGGAAACAGCACCGAGTCCTAATCTTGACCTTTGCTTTACATGCTGCCTGCAACCGCTTGCGTAGGGTTCGAAGTCTGTAGACGTGTCGGGACGTCTGGTGACGATGTGGCGTGAGCGGAGCAGGTGGCGTGGGACGCGTGGGGCGGATCAAGAACACCATAGGGATGGCGCTGCTGGCCGGCGCTGTGCTGGCCGGGGCGAGCGGCTGCGGGGGCAACGCCTCCGCCGCGGCGTCCAAGGGGACGTCGGCCTCGCCGGTGGCCGGCGCGAGTGCGAGTGCGAGCCAGCCGGCCAAGCCGACTGCCAGCCCCTCGCCGACGCATCCGGCCGGTCCGCCGCTCGAACTGGATTCCATATCCCCGGTGGACGGGGCCCAGGTCGGCGTCGCGATGCCGATATCCGTGGTCTTCTCCAATCCGGTCGCCAGCTCCGCCCGCAAGGCCGTCGAGCAGGCGCTGAAGGTGACCTCGTCGACGCCGGTCGTCGGCGCCTGGCACTGGTACAGCGACACCCGCGTGGACTTCCGGCCGCAGAGCTACTGGCCGTCGGGCACCAAGGTCTCGATCAACGCCAATCTCGACAACGTCGGTGACGGCAACGGTCGTTGGGGCACCCACAACTACCACCACAGCTTCACCATCGGCCCGGACACCGAGACCCAGGTCAGCGTTCCCGGCCACTCGATGAAGGTCTACCGCAACGGTCAGCTGGTGAAGACCATGCCGATCGACGCGGGCAGCCCGGACTTCCCGTCCTGGGACGGCACCATGGCCGTGATCGACAAGCAGCCCGAGGTCCGGATGACCTCCTGCAGCGTCGGCATCACGTGCGACAAGAGCAACCCGAACTTCTACGACCTGACGCTGCCCTGGGACGTCCACCTGACGTTCTCCGGCACCTACGTCCACTACTCGACGGGCGACCCGTACCCGGGCCACAGCTACGGCTCGCACGGCTGCGTCCACCTGTCGCTGAGCGACGCCGAGTGGTACTACAACTACGTCGAGGTCGGCGACCCGGTCACCATCTCCGGCTCCCCGCGCGGCAAGGCCGCCGGCGACAACGGCTACGCGGCGTTCAACCTCAGCTGGAGCGACTGGCTGTCGGGCAGCGCGGCCGGTCAGGTCACCACGACCACGAGCTGAACACGAGAACAGCTGAACAGCTGAGGGTTGATCCACGGAGACGGCCGGTGCGCTTGACGCACCGGCCCTACAACAGCTTAACTGTTGGGGTTTGATCCCGGTCCCCGGCGGGGGGGTTTCCCCCCCCGCCCGTCTCCTTTTTGTTCAGGGCAGCAGCACGGTCTTGCCGACGGTCTCCCGGCGTTCGATCGCCGCATGGGCGGCTGCCGCGTCCCGCAGCGGGAAGGTCTGGCCGACCAGCGTCCGGATGCGTCCGGCCGCGACGGCGGCGAGCAGGTCGCGGGTCTGGCGGAACTGGACCTCCGGGCTGCGTGCGCCGGTCGGCGGGCCCCAGTAGGCGAGGCTGGTGACGCCGCGCTGCTCGGCCTCGCCCGGCGCGATCGCCGTGCCCACGCCGCTGCTGAACCCGAAGGCGACGAACCGGCCTCCGGGACGCAGCAGTTCGAACGCCTCCCGGCCGATGGCGCCCCCAACGCCGTCGAAGACCACGCTGACTCCCGCCTCGTGCAGCGCGGACGACCAGCCGGGCTCGGCGTAGTCCAGGACGGTGTCCGCGCCGAACTCCTCGGCCAGCGCCAACTTCCGCTCGCCGCGGGCCAGTCCGACCACCTGGCGGACGCTGGCCTGCCGGGCCAGCTGCAGCAGCAGCGTGCCGACGGCGCTCGCGGCCGACTCCACCAGCACCACGTCGTCCGGGCCCAGCTCGGCCAGTTCGGTCAGGCCGACCGCCGTCCGCCCGGTGCCGAGCAGGGAGACGGCCGCGGCCGCGCCGAGCGACTCCGGGATCCGATGAATGTCCTGCTCGCGCAGGAGCGCCGACTCGGCGTAGCCGCCGCCCTGTTGGGTCCGTCCGGCGACCCGTGCGCCGACCAGCGACGGATCGACGCCCTCGCCGGTCGCCGCCACCGTCCCCGCGACCTCGTTTCCCGGCACCCAGGGCAGCACGGGCGGCGCGAGCGGCGTCCCGGCCATCAGGCCCGCCCGCACCTGCGTCTCCACGAACTGCACCCCGGCCGCCTCGACCCGCACCAGCAGCTCGCCCGGCCCCGGGACGAGGTCCGGCACGCTCTCCAGCCGCAGTTGCTCCGGCCCGCCGTACTCCCGCACCACGCTCGCCAGCATCGCGCCGTCCCTTCGTCCCGTCGAACTTCCGTCGCTTCGGACGCTACGCGCCCAGGACGGTGACGGCCTCGGTCGTCGGACCGATCTCGGCTGGGACCTTTCGCCGGGGCCGCCCAGCAGTCACAGGCAGGCCCTATGCTGCGCTCATGAGCAACAGGCCGCTGTTGAACCGCCGTCTGGCGGGCATGGGGACGACGATCTTCGCCGAGATGTCGGCGCTGGCCACCGCGACCGGCTCGATCAACCTCGGGCAGGGCTTCCCGGACACCGACGGTCCGGAGGAGGTCCGCGAGGCGGCGGTCCGCGCGCTGCGGGAGGGCCGGGGCAACCAGTACCCGCCCGGCCCCGGCGTCCCCGAGCTGCGGCAGGCGATCGTCGAGCACCAGCAGCGGTTCTACGGCCTCGGCTACGACCCGGACACGGAGGTCCTGGTCACCGCCGGTGCCACGGAGGCGATCGCCGCCTCGCTGCTGGCCCTGCTGGAGCCGGGCGACGAGGTCATCGCCTTCGAGCCGTTCTACGACTCCTACGCGGCGTGCATCGCCATGGCCGGTGCCACCCGTGTCCCGCTCACGCTGCGCGCGCCCGACTTCCGCCCGGACCTGGACGAGCTCAGCGCGCTGATCACCCCGCGCACCCGCCTGCTGCTGCTCAACACCCCGCACAACCCGACCGGCACCGTCCTCACCGCGGACGAGCTCTCCGCGATCGCGGCCCTCGCCGTCGAGCACGACCTGCTGGTCGTCACCGACGAGGTCTACGAGCACCTGGTCTTCGGCGCGTCCGTTCACCGCCCGATCGCCGCGCTCCCGGGCATGCGCGAGCGCACGGTCTCGATCTCCTCGGCCGGGAAGACCTTCTCCTTCACCGGCTGGAAGGTCGGCTGGGTCACCGCCGCACCGGAACTGGTCGCGGCGGTCCGCACCGCCAAGCAGTACCTGACGTACGTCTCCGCAGGCCCGTTCCAGTACGCGGTCGCCGAGGCCCTGCGGCTGCCCGACACGTACTTCGCCACCTTCCGCTCCGAGTTGGAGCGCAAGCGCGACCTGCTGGACGCGGGCCTGCGCACGGCCGGGTTCGAGGTCTACGAGCCGCAGGGCACGTACTTCATCACCACCGACGTCGCGTCGTTCGGCGAGAAGGACGCGTACGCGTTCTGCCGCGCCCTGCCGGAACGTTGCGGCGTCGTCGCGATCCCCAACTCGGTCTTCTACGACGACAAGGAGGCGGGCCGCAGCCAGGTCCGCTTCACCTTCTGCAAGCAGGACTCCGTCCTGGAGGACGCGGCGGAGCGGTTGCAGCGCCTGCGCGCCTGACTTTGCCCACCAAGGGGCGTTGCACTGCCTCAGAGCCCCGCGCCCCTGCAACTGGCTGTCTGTCAGACCTGCACGGCCTGCTCCTCCGAGCGGGGCTCGGGGAGGTGCACAGCTGCCGCGCCGGAGGCGACGTGGCGGCGGACCAGGGCGAGGACCAGGAGGCCGGCGACGATGCCGGTGCCGCCCGCCGTCAGGTAGACCAGGTCGAGGCCCGAGGCGTACGACGCGCGCAGCGAGGACCCGTGGAAGTGGCCCTGGAAGATCGTGCCCAGCACGGCGATGCCGAGCGCGTAGCCCAGCTGCCGCGCCGTGTTGAGCGCGCCGCTGGCCATGCCCGCGCGGGCCGGCGGGACCGCCGCCAGCGCCGTCGACATCAGCGTCGGTGTGGAGAGGCCGACGCCGACGCCGGTGATCAGCAGTCCGGGAAGCAGCGCGGTCCAGCCGGAGGACGCGGTGACCGCGGCCAGCATCATCGTTCCGCCGCCGATCAGCAGCAGCCCGATGCCGATGGGCAGTTGCGGCGTGACCTTGTGCAGCGCCTTGCCGCTGACCAGGGCGACCACGAAGGCGGAGAGCGCCATCGGCGACACCGCGAGACCCGCCGAGAGCGGGCTCAGTCGCAGCGCCTCCTGCAACCACAGGGAGGTGTAGGTCAGTTCGGCGAAGGCGGCGGCCGAGAGCAGCAGCCCGCCCAGGACCGGACCGACGGCCGCAGCCGCGCCGTTGACCGCGCCCCAGACGCCGAACGCGGTGCCGCGGTCCCGGCCGTGGTAGGCGGAGGCGAGCAGCGCGGTGGTCGAGGTCATCATCGCCGCGCCGCCGATGCCCTGCACGGCACGTGCGGTGATCAGCGTGGCCGCGTTCGGCGCCAGCCCGCACGCGAGCGAGGCGGCGGCGAAGACGACGAGGCCGGTGAGGTAGAGGCGGCGGTGGCCGACACGGTCGCCGAGCGAGCCGAGCGCCATCAGCAGGGCGGCCAGCGTCAGGGCGTAGATGTCCACGACCCACTGCAGCGAGGTGAACGAGGAGTTGAGGTCGGCCGCCATCTTCGGCAGGGCGACGTTCACGATGCTGACGTCGACCAGCAGCATGAACGCGCCGAGGCAGACGGCAGCCAGGGGTATCCACTTACGCATGGAGGACTCCGGGACGGACAGGAGGGACGAAGGACAGGACGGGCGAAGGACAGGGTGATCGGGCGATGTCGCGTGTTCCAGTGTCGGCGCCGTGCTGCCCGACCTCCACGCCGATCCGTCTCTGCTGACAGATTCCGACATCGTCGTACGCTGGCAGCATGGAAACCGACATCTCCGCACGTGCCGCCGCCCGGGCCGCCGAGGACGGCTACGACGAGCTGGACCGGCAGCTGGTGCAGGCGCTGCAGCTCGACTCCCGCGCCCCGTTCAGCCGGATCGCTGAGGTGCTCGGCGTCTCGGACCAGACCGTCGCCCGTCGGTACGCGCGGCTGCGTGACCGGGGCAGCGTCCGCGTGCTCGGCCTGAGCGAGGCGACCGCGCTCGGTGAGGTGCGCTGGCACGTTCGGGTGCAGTGCATCCCGGGTGCGGCGCCCGCCGTGGCCGACGCGCTGGCCAGGCGGGAGGACACCACCTGGGTCAGCCTCGGTTCGGGCGGCGCGGAGATCAACTGCACCACACGGGCCCATCCGGACGCGCAGCACGACAACCTGCTGCTGCAACGGCTGCCGCGCACGCCGAGCGTCGTCGGGGTGAGCGCGCACTGCGTGATGCACACGTACTTCGGCGGCGCGCACAGCATCGCCCTCAAGTCCGGTGCGCTCAGCCCGGAACAGGTCGCGAAGCTGAGCCCGGGCGGCTTCCCGCCGCCCACCGGCTCGGCGGCCGGTCCGGGGACGGGTCGGGGGACGGGTTCGGGGACGGGTTCGGCGACCGGCCCGGTGAGCGTCGACGACGCGGACCGGCGGCTCTTCGAGGTCCTGGCCGTGGACGGGCGGGCCGGGCTGACCGAACTCGCCGCCGCCACCGGCTGGTCGGCGAGCACCGTGCGCCGTCGGATGGCCGAGCTGGAGGCGGCCGGCGTGCTCTACTTCGACCTCGACATGGACTGGCGGATCTTCGGCATCCGCAACGCCACGCTGCTCTGGCTCTCCGTCGCCCCCGCCGAACTGGACGTCACCGGCGCCGCGTTGGCCGAGCACTACGAGGTCGCCTACGCCTGCGCGACCACCGGTCCGACCAACCTGCACGCAGTGGTGCTGACCTCGGACGTCCAGGGCTTCTACACCTACCTGACCACCCGGATCGCCGCGTTGCCGGCGGTCCGTCAGGTCGAGACCGCCCCGGTCATGCGCAACGTCAAGGGCCCCGGACCCGTCCCGCTGCCACTGCGCGGCGCCCACCGCCCGCTGCGGCGGGCTGGGAGTTGACCCTGGGCGACGCCCAGGCCCCGCCAGGCACCGCGCCGCGCTCACGCGTACGGGTGAATGCCGGGCGTGCGGATGACGGCGGAACGCCCCGTTCGGGTGGCACACGGAAGGGTGAAGACGGCGGGCGTAGATATGGATGTATATGCCGTGGGAATGGGCGGCACGCACATGTCCGGAACTCTTCCTCGGATCATGGCACGTCACGGGCACAGACCGGTCACAGACGAGAATCTACGGACTGGTGATGGGGGCGCGGCGAAAATGGGTAAATCCCCTACGGACACGGAGTATTCGTGCTTCGCTGCTTCCTGAGTCCCCCGAATGTCCCTCCGTCGCGGCAGCATCGTGCCCACAGGCCGCAAGGGCTGTCACGGCGTCATCGAAGGACCCGAGTACGCGGAGCCGAGAATGCTCACCACCCTCCACACCCACTACACCGACACCCGTGCTGGTGACCTGGCCTGGTGCCTGGGCAGCAGCCTGCTTCCGGCACTTGCCGTATTGGACCTGGACCTCGGCCCGAACAGCATCCAACTCCGCCTGCTCGGCGCATCGCACCAGGTCATCCTGGGTGCGGGGGAGGAGGAGTGCGTGGAGACGGTGGCTTGTCTGCCGGGCCGCCGCACCCCCTTGCCCGCCCGGGTGGCCGAGCGCGTCCGGGGCTGGGAGTACGAATTCGCGGCCCGGGTCGAAACCCTCTCCTCGCACGAGTTCGCAGGCCGGGCGCAGGAGTTGCTTGCCCTGGTGGAGAACCATCCGCACGGCCTTGCCGGGGTGTTCCCCGGCGACCCGAATGCGTTCACCGCATTGCTGGCCGGCGGTGACGAGAGTGGCATCCTGTGGCGCACCTGGCATGCATATCCGCAGGAGGGTCAATTGGTGTGTACTCGGTCAACATTGCGCGCATTCGGCTGACAATCCATCAAATACGGCTGTAGGAACTGGAAGAAAGTGCTAGCGACCTGCTCGAAGGCCGTGGCTGAGCAGGCGAGTTGTGTGAACAGGCGTGCGAGACGTCAAGGCGACACGATGAACCGCCACTCCCGTGGGCGACGTGGTTGCCCGCTCCCGTCGCCTAGCGTTTCTGCGTGATCAACCCTTCCCCCCGCGCCGCCCGGCTGCTGGTGCTGCTCGCAGCCTTCGTCTGCGCCGCATGCGGGTTGGTCTACGAGCTGGACCTGGTCGCCCTCGGCAGCTACCTGTTGGGCGACTCCGTCACCCAGGCGTCCGTCGTCCTGTCCGTGATGGTCTGCGCGATGGGCGCCGGGTCACTGCTGGCGAAGCGGTTCACCAGACGTCCGGCGTCCTCGTTCGCACTGGTCGAGAGCGCGTTGGCGCTGATCGGCGGGCTTTCGGTGCTCGCGCTCTACGGCTGCTTCGTCTGGTTCGGCCACTACCAGGTCGCGTTGGTCGCGGTCGCCTCGCTGATCGGCCTGCTGATCGGCGCGGAGATCCCGCTGCTGATGACGCTGATGCAGCGGGTCCGCCGCCAGGAGGCCGGGCGGGCCGTCGCTGACCTGTTCGCGGCCGACTACGTGGGCGCGCTGATAGGCGGGTTGGCCTTCCCCTTCCTGCTGCTGCCGACCCTCGGCCAGCTCACCGGCGCGCTGGTGACCGGCGTGGTCAACACCGTTGCGGGCGGCCTGATCGCGCTCTGGATCTTCCGTAGGGAGCCCGCGCCCCGGGCCAGGCTGCTGCTCTGGCTGCTCAGCGGCGCGGTGGTCGCGATCCTGCTGCTGGCGTGGGCGGGCAGCGGCGCGTTCGAGCGGGCGGCCCAACGGCGGCTCTACGGCGGCCCGGTACGGGTCAGCGAACAGAGCCGGTACCAGCAGATCGTGGTCACCGGGCAGCTGGGGTCGGGCGGCTCGTCCGGACAGGCCGGGGCCTACGGCCCGGACGCGCAGGACGCGCAGGCAGTGCCGGGCGGTGCCGCTCGGCAGTCCGACATCGCGGCAGCCGGCGCGCTCGGCGGTCCCGGCCGGCTGGTGGACGCCGCCGCGCTGACCTCCGTCCGCGTCTACCTCGACTCCCGGATCGCCGTCTGCGGCCGGGACCAGGCCGCCTACCACGCGGCGCTGACCGGACCCGCGCTGGTCGGCCCACACGCCCGGGTGCTCGTCCTCGGCGGCGGCGACGGGCTGGCGGCCCGTCAGGTGCTGGACACCCCCGGCGTCCGCAAGGTGACCCTGGTCGAGCAGGACCCCGACCTGCTCCAGCTGGCCCGGACCGATCCGGTCCTCTCCACCCTCAACCGGCACGTCCTGGACGACCCCCGCGTGGACACCGTCACCGCCGACGCCTTCGGCTGGCTGCGCACCGCGCCGCGCCAGGAACACCCCTACGACGTGATCGTCGCCGACCTGCCAGGCCCCCAGCTCGACGACGCCGACAAGCTCTACACCAGCGAGTTCTACGGCCTGGTCCGCCGGATGCTGGCGCCCGGCGGACGGCTGGTGGTGCACGCGGGCAGCCGCCTCTGGTCGGTGGCCGACACCGTCCGCTCGGTCGGCCTCTCGGTCCTCGCCTACGACGCCGACGGCCGTGGCGGCTGCGGTCCGGTCGCCACACCCACCTGGAGTTTCGTCCTGGCGGCGGCCGCTCCGGCGCACGGCGGACAGCCCCTCGCCCTGCCGTACGGCCCGTCCCACGACCTGCAGGGAGTGCCCTCGCTCCACGTCCTCACCGAGCCGCGCGGGCACGCCGACCGGGTCACCACGCTGCTCGATCCGCGCTGAACCGGCTCTTCCCGCGCGACGGGTGGGTAGGCTCACCAGGCATGGAGCATGAGGTTCTGGTACCACTGTCGCCGCGGGCCCTCCAGCGATCCCTGGGCCGATCCGAGCTGCTCGCGGTCTGCCTGCCGGGATTCACCCCGGACCAGCCCGCCACCGACGGCGCCGTGCCCGAAGTGCCGGCCCAGGGCGACGGCTCCGACGCCGCGCACGCCTCGGGGACTCCGCTGCTGGCCGGACGGCTCAAGCTGCGCGTCGGCTCCTCCTCCATCACCTACCGCGGGCGACTGCGACGTCTCGACGACAACGACGCCGACAGCGCAGGTGGCCAAGCATTCGAAGTCGACGGCGAGCAGTCGGTCGGCAGTGGCAGCATCACCGGCACGGTCCGGGTGCGGCTGGAGCCGCTGGCGGAGGACGCGTTCACGACCCGGGTGGTCTTCCTGACGACGCTTCAGGGCAAGGGCCGGATCGAGGAATTCTCGTCCTCGACACTGGCGACGGCGGGACGCCGTCTGCTGGACCGATTCTGTGCCGAACTGTCCACGCGTGCGGAGCGGATGGAGGACCTGGCGGCGGAGGCAGACGAAGCTGACGCCCCTGACGAGGCCGACGCAACCGACGAAACTGACGCCGCAGAAACGTCCGATCCGCTGGAGGAAGGGTTCGACGACGACGCCGAACTCTTCCTGGTCCAGGGCTTCGGCGAGTTGAACGACCTGAGCGACCTCGGGGACCTGAGCGAGCTGGGTGACCTCGGCGAACTCGGTGAGCCCGCCACGGTCGAGTCGGCACGCCGCAGCATGGTCGGCCGCTCGGCCGAGGAGGTCGACCACGCGCCGCCGCGCGGACGGTACGCCCCGGTCCTGGCGCCCCGCAGCGCCCGCTCCCGCGCGTCCGCGCGCTGGGGCACCACGGAGCGCCGGATGGGCGAGCCCCCGGTCGCCGAGCTGGAGCGGCCGCGCACACCCTGGCTGGTCGGCGGCGGCGTCGCCCTGCTCGGCGGCGCGTTCGTCCTGGTCCGCGCCCTCCGCCGCCACTCGCGCTGACCGACTGCCGCGCCGCACGTCCGGAACGCCGGCTCGCCGCAGCGGCAAACCCACCGATCCGAAGGGAACCACCCGTGCACCACCCCGCCCCCGTCCTGCTCGCCGTGGGCGACGTCGCTGTGACCGTGCTGCCCGGCGACGGCTGCCGGGTGGGCAGCCTGCGGCTAGGCGACGTCGAACTGCTGCGCACCGCGCCGGAACCGGCGACAGAGAAGGCGGAGAAGGCGGAGCAAGGGAAGCACGGCGAGCAAGCGGAGGCGTGGGAAGCCTTCGGCCACGGTTCGTTCCCGATGGCTCCCTATGCGGGTCGGGTGGACCGGGGGCTCTTCAACAACGGGCCGATCCGGCACCACCTTCCGCTCGACCTGCCCCCGCACGCCGCCCACGGCACCGTGGTCCGCCGTGCCTGGCGCGCCGTCGGGCCTGTCGTCACCGGTGCGGACGGCACGGAGTTCTCCGGCCGGGAGATCCCCGAGGGCACCGTGTCCGCCGCCTTTGTCTGCGACCTCACCGACCCGTGGCCCTACCCGGGCCGGGTCTCCCAGCTGTTCGAACTGACCCAGGACCAACTGCGCATCACCCTGTCCGTCGAGGCGCTGCGGGACTCGTTCCCGGCGCAGGCCGGGTGGCACCCCTGGTTCCGCAAGCAGCTGCGGGCGGACGGACCGTCCGCCGTCCTCGACTTCTCCCCGGCGTGGCAGGAGGAACGCGGCGCCGACCACCTCCCGACCGGGCGGCGGATCGACCCCCTCCCGGGTCCGTGGGACGACTGCTTCGCCCTGCCGGACGGCGTCCGCGCCTCGCTGCGCTGGGGTGACGAGCTGACGCTGGCCGTGGAGAGCGACTGCACCTGGCTGGTCGTCTTCGACGAGCAGGACGACGCCGTGGCGGTCGAACCGCAGTCCGGCCCGCCGAACGGCCTCAACACCGCGCCGCACCTGGTCACCCCGATCGAGCCGCTCGAAGTGACCACCACCTGGAGCTGGCAGCGCGGCTGAGCGGGAAGGGCACCGGACAGGCCCTAAGCTGGAGCCTCATGAGTACCTCGCGTGACGCGCTTCTCGAAGAGATCAAGAACAAGGCCGTTGTCCACGGCAAGGTGACCCTGTCCTCCGGGCTGGAGTCCGACTACTACATCGACCTTCGCCGCATCACGCTGGACGGCACCGCCGCACCGCTCGTCGGCCAGGTCATGCTGGACCTCACCAAGGACCTCGACTTCGACGCGGTCGGCGGGCTCACGCTCGGCGCCGACCCGGTCGCGACCTCGATGCTGCACGCGTCCGCCGCGCGAGGCGAGCGCCTGGACGCCTTCGTGGTCCGCAAGGCCCAGAAGGCGCACGGCATGCAGCGCCGGATCGAGGGCACCGAGGTCAAGGGCCGCCGGGTCCTGGTCGTCGAGGACACCTCCACCACCGGCGGCTCGCCGCTGACGGCTGTCGAGGCCGTCCGCGAGGCGGGTGGCGAGGTCGTCGCCGTCGCCGTGATCGTCGAGCGCGGCGCCGCCCCGGCCATCGCCGAGGCCGGCCTGCCCTACCTGGCCGCGTACCAGCTGGCCGACCTGGGCCTCTGAGTCGGCTCGTCCCGGCAGAACGACTACGGCTGCGGCCCCCGGACCTGGTCCGGGGGCCGCAGCCGTAGTCGTTGTCGTATTCGGTGTCGACGTCGTCAGGCGGTCACCGCTTGCGGTGGCGACCGCCGCTGGTGACCGGCACCCGCGCGGAATCCGCGCTCTCCTCGGCCCCCGCGCCCGACGCCGTTGCCGCCGGAGCGCCCCCGCCCCGCCGGCCCTTCAGCACCTCGATCAGGATCGGCGTCAGCGACAGCAGCACGATCACCAGCACCGCCGGAACCAGGTACTTGTCGATCACCGGCGCCATCGAGTCGCCGAACTTGTAGCCGATCAGCAGCATGACCTCGGTCCACACCACGCCGCCGAGCGCGTTCCAGACGAAGAACGTCCGCGCGGGCATCTCCAGCGTTCCGGCGACCGGGTTGAGGAAGGTCCGCACCACGGGGATGAAGCGGGCCATCACCACCGCCTTGGCCGGGCCGAAGCGGTTGAAGTACTCCTCGGCCTTGTCCACGTGCGACCGCTTGAAGAGCCGCGAGTTCGGCCGGTCGAACATCCGGGTGCCGATCTTCGCGCCGAGCAGGTGGCCGAGCTGCGCCCCGGCGATCGCGCACAGCGGTGCGGCGATCAGCAGCGTCCCGACGGACATCTGGGTACCGAGCAGCGCCTTGCCCGCCCCCGACGCGGCCACGCCCGCCAGGATCAGCAGCGAGTCGCCGGGCAGGAAGAAGCCGATGAGCAGGCCCGTCTCGGCGAAGATGATCGCGAGCAGTCCCACCGTGCCGACCTGGGCGATGAGCGCCTTGGCGTCGAGCAGGTTGAGCGCGAGATTCTGGGTCACCCGCGCAGAGTATCGGGCGAGGGTGTCCGTACGCTGTGCCGCCGGGTCACGCAAGGTGTCGCACCTGCTGCAGGTCACCCTGTGACCTGCCCTCGGGCGGGATGAACCCCTTGCGCCGGGGTGCGAGAATGGCGCCGGTGCCCGGTCGACGACGTCCGGCGTGCGCCCTTCCCCCGCGTAGACGCCCACCGACAGGAGCGGATCCGAATGCCTATCGCAACGCCCGAGGTCTACAACGAGATGCTGGACCGGGCCAAGGCAGGCAAGTTCGCCTACCCGGCGATCAACGTCACCTCCTCGCAGACCCTCAACGCGGCCCTGCGTGGCTTCGCCGAGGCGGAGAGCGACGGCATCATCCAGATCTCCACCGGTGGGGCGGAGTTCCTGGGCGGCCAGTACAGCAAGGACATGGTGACCGGCGCGGTCGCCCTGGCCGAGTACGCGCACATCATCGCCAAGAAGTACCCGGTCACGGTCGCGCTGCACACCGACCACTGCCCCAAGGACAAGCTGGACGGCTACGTCCGCCCGCTGCTGGCGATCTCCGCCGAGCGCGTGGCCCGTGGCGAGAACCCGCTCTTCCAGTCGCACATGTGGGACGGCTCCGCCGAGACCCTGGGCGACAATCTGGCCATCGCCGAGGAACTGCTGGCCCAGGCCCGCGCCGCCAAGATCATCCTTGAGGTCGAGATCACCCCGACCGGCGGCGAGGAGGACGGCGTCTCCCACGAGATCAACGACTCCCTCTACACCACGGTCAACGACGCGGTGCGCACCGCCGAGGCCCTGGGTCTGGGCGAGAAGGGCCGCTACCTGCTGGCCGCCTCCTTCGGCAACGTCCACGGCGTCTACAAGCCGGGCAACGTCGTGCTCAAGCCGGAGCTGCTGCGCGAGCTGCAGGACGCGATCGGCAAGCAGTACGGCAAGACCGACCCGTTCGACTTCGTCTTCCACGGCGGCTCCGGCTCCTCCGCCGAGGAGATCGAGACCGCGCTGGAGAACGGCGTCGTCAAGATGAACCTCGACACCGACACCCAGTACGCCTTCACCCGCCCCGTCGTGGACCACATGTTCCGGAACTACGACGGTGTGCTGAAGGTCGACGGCGAGGTCGGCAAGAAGTCCGCCTACGACCCGCGCACCTGGGGCAAGCTCGCCGAGGCGGGCATGGCCGCCCGCGTCGGCGAGGCTGCCAACCAGCTGCGTTCGGCGGGCAACAAGCTCAAGTAGGGCTTGGTCCGCAAGCTGTGCAGAAGGCCCCGGAACCTGGTGGTTCCGGGGCCTTCGCGCGGTCTCTGTTCCTACGGGCCTACTGCTTGAGCTCGGCGTACGCCTCGGCGCTGCTGTCCTCGAGGAACTTCCAGCAGCGGGCGGCCTCGTCGGTCTCGCCGATGGAGTCGGCGGCGCGGGCCAGCGCGGCCAGGCAGCGCAGGAAGCCGCGGTTGGCGCGGTGCTCCCACGGGACCGGCCCGTGGCCCTTCCAGCCGGCACGGCGCAGCTGGTCGAGGCCGCGGTGGTAGCCGGTGCGGGCGTAGGCGTAGGACTCGACCACTCGGCCGGCCGCGAAGGACTCGTCCGCCAGCTGCGCCCAGGCCAGGGAGAAGGTGGGGAACGCCGCCGCGATCTGCGCGGGCGAGGCGGACTCTTCGGCCATCTGCTTGTAGGGCTGCTCGTCCTCGGGCAGGAGGGTCGGCTCAGGTCCGCCGAGCAGGTTCTCGTGAATGGTCATGGCAGTCAGTCTGCCACTCCGCCTTGGGCCCCAAGCCCCGTCGTTCGCATCGATCCGGTGCATCGTGCCCGGTCCATCGTGCACGGCCGATCGGGCCGACGCGTCGGGCTCACGCGTCAGGCCTGCGCGCACAGCCGACGCGTCAGGCCGGGACGCGCAGCGTCCAGGCTGACGGCTCGACGGTCCAGGTGCGCTCGTGGACCGGCGGGCTCAGCGCGTGGTCGGCCTCGTAGGTGAAGAGTCCGCCCGCGCCACCGGCCACCGTGACCTGCCGGGCCTGGACGGTGAGGGGTATCGCGCCGCGGCCGTTCCGGGCGCTGATCCGCACCTCCGCGCTGCCCTCACTGCTGCGCAGGGCGAGACCGCGCATCGGGTGGGCCGGGTCGGCCAGCAGCCTGCCGTCGGCCTCGACGCGCAGCGGCGGCTCGGCGGGCTCCCGCGCGGAGGGCGATGCCAGGGCCTGGACCACCCTGCGACCCACAGTTGTCCACCAGGCGGACGCTACCGTGTTCGCCCTGGGCGAACAGGCCCCCGGGATCCGGACTGCGTCCAACACCACGCCGCCGTGCTCGTCGACCAGCAGGTCGAGCGACCGGTCCGCGCCGCCCACCACGGCCCGCGCGGCCCGGACCGGATGCGTCGCCGCGCCCAGCGCTCGCGCCACCTCGACCCGGTGCCCTCGGCCCACCGGGATCACCCCGACCGGGGCCGCGCCCAGCGTCGCCTGCTGGTGGAGGAGTTGGACGACCTGCTGGAGGTAGCGGTCGTCGCCGATCACCACCGGTCGCCGCCGACCCCGTCTGGCCAGCACTCGCTCAAGATCGAGCAGGCTCTCCGGCACCACCGCCTTCATCGGCAGCGCCGCGCCCAGCACGTCCCTGGCAACCCGCACCGACTCGCCGTCGTGCGACAGCGCCGCCGGTGAGACCAGGACCAACACGGGCTCACCCACCGAACGCTCAGCCGACACCGCGGTCCTTCCTCGGGTAATCTCTCGGTGTAAGAGCCCCTTGCGCTTTTGCGCCAGGGGCTTGGTCTATCCGGGGCCAGTGCGGCGACCTTTCGCCGTGAGTTGTGCCCCGCCCGAAAGGGGTGTACGCCTGTGCCCGCACTCGTGCTGGTCGGCGCTCAGTGGGGAGACGAGGGCAAGGGGAAGGCAACCGACCTTCTCGGCGGCTCTGTCGACTATGTGGTCCGCTATCAGGGCGGCAACAACGCCGGTCACACGGTGGTCGTAGGCGATCAGAAGTACGCACTGCATCTCCTCCCGTCCGGCATCCTCAGCCCGAACTGCGTCCCGGTCATCGGGAACGGCGTCGTCATCGACCCGGCGGTGCTGCTCTCCGAGCTGGCCGGCCTGCAGGACCGCGGTGTGGACACCTCGAAGCTGCTGATCTCCGGCAACGCCCACCTGATCACCCCGTACCACCGGACCATGGACAAGGTCTCCGAGCGGTTCCTGGGCAAGCGGAAGATCGGCACCACCGGGCGCGGCATCGGCCCCTCCTACGCCGACAAGATCAACCGCATCGGCATCCGGGTGCAGGACCTCTTCGACGAGAGCATCCTGCGCCAGAAGGTCGAGGCGGCACTCAGCGACAAGAACCAGATCCTGGTCAAGCTTTACAACCGCCGCGCCATGCCGGCCGACCTGGTCGTCGAGGAGTACCTCGGCTACGCGGACAAGCTCCGCCCGTTCGTCGCCGACACCGCGCTGCTCCTCAACCAGGCGCTGGAGGACGGCAAGGTCGTCCTGATGGAGGGCGGCCAGGGCACCCTGCTCGACGTGGACCACGGGACGTACCCCTTCGTCACCTCGTCCAACCCGACCTCGGGCGGCGCCTGCACCGGCACCGGCATCGGTCCGACCAAGATCGACCGCGTGATCGGCATCCTCAAGGCCTACACCACCCGCGTCGGCTCCGGCCCGTTCCCGACCGAGCTCTTCGACGAGGACGGCGAGGCGCTGCGCCGGATCGGCGGCGAGCGTGGCGTGACCACCGGCCGTGACCGCCGCTGCGGTTGGTTCGACGCGCCGATCGCCCGCTACGCGACCCGGATCAACGGTCTGACCGACATCTTCCTGACCAAGCTCGACGTGCTGACCGGTTGGGAGCAGATCCCGGTCTGCGTCGCGTACGACATCGACGGCCAGCGCTTCGACGAGGTGCCCTACTCGCAGACCGACTTCCACCACGCGAAGCCGATCTACGAGATGCTGCCGGGCTGGTCCGAGGACATCACCAAGGCGAAGACCTTCGACGACCTGCCGAAGAACGCCCAGGACTACGTCAAGGCGCTGGAGGAGCTCTCCCGCTGCCGCATCTCCGCCATCGGCGTCGGCCCCGGCCGCACCGAGACGATCCAGGTGCACTCGCTGCTGTAGCAGCAGCCGATCCGGCTGATCAGGCCCCCGCCCCTTCGGGCGGGGGCCTTTTCGCGCCCACCCGCAACCCCACGACCCACCTCCCTTTGTTTGCACTAATGCAGATACTGATTGCATCTAGTTCAAATGGGCATTATGTTTCGAGCATGACCGCGAAGACGCCCCTTCCCGTCGCGCTGACCGGCCGGCACATCCGCCTTGAGCCGCTCACCGTCGACCACGCCCCCGCCCTCTGGGAGTCGCTGCGCCCGTCGGTGGACGACGTGTTCCGTTGGCTCCGGGCGACCCCGCGCAGCGGCGAGGAGCTGGCCGAGGTCATCGAAGCGCTGCTGAACGGCCCGGACCGCTGCCTCGGCTTCGCCGTCGTCGACCTGACGACTGGGCGGCCCGTGGGTTGGACCACCTATCTGGACATCCAGGAGCAGCACGAACGCCTGGAGATCGGCTGGACCTGGTACGCCCGCTCGCACTGGCGCACCGCCACCAACACCGAGGCCAAGCTGCTGCTGCTCACCCACGCCTTCGAGGATCTCGGCTACGGCCGGGTCCAGTGGAAGACCGACATCCGCAACGAGCGCTCCCAGAACGCCATCGCCCGCCTCGGAGCGCAGCGCGAGGGAGTGCTGCGGCGCCAGGTGCAGCGCGCGGACGGGACCTGGCGCGACAGCGTCTACTTCGGCATGAACATCGACGAGTGGCCGGCGGCCAAGGCCAGGCTCACCGAACGACTCGCAAAGGGCTGAATCTCATCATCATGGCTGACACGACCATCAGCGCCCCGACCGTCTCCGCCCCCACCGCCGAGGACTACCCGCGCTGGCGCGAGCTCTTCATCGGCTATGCCACGTTCTACCACGTCGAACTGACGGAGGAACGGCTCGCGGAGTCCTGGGCCTGGATCCACGACGTAAACCACCCCGTCGAGTGCCTGCTGGCGCGCGACGCTGACGGAACCGCGATCGGGCTGGCGCACTTCGCCCCCGACCACTCCCCGCTGCGCGGCACCCGCGGCTTCCTGCACGACCTCTTCGTGGACCCGGCCCGACGCGGCAGCGGTGCCGTGGACGCCCTCCTCGGCGAGCTGCGCCGGATCGCCCGCGAGCGGGGCTGGTACCAGATCCGCTGGAACACCGCCGACGACAACTACCGCGCCCGCGCGGTCTACGACCGGCATGGCGAGAAGACCCCGTTCCTGCTCTACGTGATGCCCGCCGAGTGAGGCGGTTCGGCTGAGGCCCGCGGGGCCGCATGCCGCATCACCCCTGGTGGCTTGGAGGATCGGCTGACAGCTTGTCGCCCTGCCCCCGGATCATCAGACAGGATGTCGGTACCGGGGGCGGTAAGGCGAAAAATACGCTGGTGGGCATGACGATCTCCCCAGGCCCCTCTGTTGACGCAGACCCGGCGCTCGGCCAGGCGGTCAAGGCTGCCGACCGTGCCCACGTCTTCCACTCGTGGTCCGCGCAGTCCGTGATCGACCCCCTCGCCGTGGCCGGGGCCGAGGGCTCGTACTTCTGGGACTTCGAGGGAAAGCGCTACCTCGACTTCTCCTCCCAGCTGGTCAACACCAACATCGGCCACCAGCACCCGAAGGTCGTCGCCGCGATCCAGGAGCAGGCCGCCAAGCTCTGCACCTTCGCGCCGGCCTTCGCGATCGAGGCCCGCTCCGAGGCGGCTCGGCTGATCGCCGAGCGCACCCCGGGCGACCTCGACAAGATCTTCTTCACCAACGGCGGCGCCGAGGCCAACGAGAACGCCATCCGCATGGCGCGCCTGCACACCGGCCGCCAGAAGGTGCTCTCCACCTACCGCTCGTACCACGGCGCCACGGCCAACGCGATCGCCCTGACCGGCGACCCGCGTCGCTGGCAGAACGAGATCGGCGTCTCGGGCGTCGTGCACTTCTGGGGTCCGTACCCGTACCGCTCCAACTTCCACGCCGGGAACGAGGCGCAGGAGTGCGAGCGCGCGCTTGCGCACCTGGAGCAGGTCATCGCGTTCGAGGGTCCGCAGACCGTCGCCGCGATCATCCTGGAGACCGTCGTCGGCACCGCCGGCATCCTTATCCCCCCGGCGGGCTACCTCGCGGGCGTCCGTGAGATCTGCGACCGCTACGGGATCGTCTTCATCCTGGACGAGGTCATGGCCGGCTTCGGCCGCACCGGCGAGTGGTTCGCCGCCGACCACTGGGGCGTCACCCCCGACCTGCTGACCTTCGCCAAGGGCGTCAACTCCGGTTACGTCCCGCTGGGCGGCGTCGCGATCAGCGGCGAGATCGCCGCGACCTTCGCCGAGCGCCCGTTCCCCGGCGGCCTGACCTACTCGGGCCACCCGCTGGCCTGCGCCTCCGCTGTGGCGACGATCAACGCCATGGCCGAGGAGGGCATCGTCGAGAACGCCAAGCACATCGGCGAGACCGTCATCGGCCCCGAGCTCCGGGCCATGGCCGAGCGTCACCCGTCCGTGGGCGAGGTCCGCGGCCTGGGCGTCTTCTGGGCGGTCGAGCTGGTGAAGAACCGCGAGACCCGCGAGCCGATCACCCCCTACAACGCGGCGGGCGCCGCCAACGCGCCGATCGCCGAGCTGGCGGCGGAGTGCAAGAAGCGCGGGCTGTGGCCGTTCACCAACATGAACCGCTTCCACGTCGTGCCGCCGTGCAACGTCAGCGAGTCCGAGGTCAAGGAGGGTCTCGCGATCCTCGACGAGGTCCTCACGCTGACCGACGCGCACACGGTCTGAGTCCGGGCACTGTCGACGTGTACATGCCCTGACCTGCAGGTTTATTGGTCGGATGACTTCACCAGGTCGTGACTTCTCCTGAATCACATTGGCCCCGCAACCCCTCCGAACGGGGGATGCGGGGCCTTACCATTGGGAGGCCTGGACCGGCAGTATGCGGATGACAGGGGACCAACCAGGTGGAAGCGGGCAAGTAGATCAGTCGGGAAGAAGGCGGAGGCAACGGTCATGCCGAGTGGCAGAGCCCCCGAGCGCCCTTTCCCGGCCGTGGTCCAGCGCAGTTCACTGCGCGAGCAGGTCGCCGGGGCGCTCCGTGAGGAGCTGATGGCCGGTCGCCTCGCCGCCGGCCGCCACTTCACCGTCAAGGAGATCGCCGAGCTCTACGGCGTCTCCGCCACCCCGGTCCGCGAGGCCCTCGTCGACCTGGCGGCCCAGGGCCTGCTTGTGGTCGAGCAGGGCCGCGGGTTCGCCGTGCCGCGCTACACCTGGGACGACTTCATCGACATCGTCGAGGCCAGGTCGCTGGTGATCGACGGCATCTTCCGCCGCGGGCGCCCACGCATGGCCTTTCTCGACGGCACGGCCGTCCCGTCCCTGCGCCGTCGCGCGGACGCGGCGGTCCGGGCGGCGCGCACCGGACAGCTGGACGTCCTGGTCGGCTGCGACCGCCGCTTCTGGGCGGAGCTCGGCAGGTTCGCCGGGAACCGGCGCATCAGCGACTACCTGGACCAGCTCCGGGTCCAGTACTGGATCTTCGCCTCCGCGTACCTGCGGGGCCGCGAGGACCTGGCCGCGTTCTGCTGGTCCCGCCATCTGGAGCTGGTCGAGCGGATCGAGGCCCGCGACATCCCCGGCGTCCACCGGATGCTGGTCGACTACAACGACGAGTCCCTCCGCCAGATGTCCATGCTCTGCGGCGAGCCGCTCCCGCAGGTCCCGGGGCAGCGCGCGCCCGTCCCCGAACCGGGTCCGTGACCGCGGGCAACGCAGTAGGGTGGACAGCCCCGGATCGCCGCTGCGATCGGCAGTCTGTGATCGTTGTCCGAGAACCCCGTCGACACCGTCAGGAGAGCGTGTTGGCCTGTGACGTCTGGCTCGTCCCACTGGTCGACCTGCTGGTGCTCAGCCCTGACAACCCGTTCGCCGAGGACCTGGAGATCTACAACGGGTCCCTGACGGCCGCCGGGCTGCCGCAGGTGCCGGTCTTCCAGTACATGCCGGGCCTGAGCGGCGACGTCGAGCCGGTCGCGGCGTTCGACTACGACTCGCTGCACTTCCTGCGCCGCGCGTACCTGCTCCAGCTGACCGGCCTCGACGTCACGCCGGTGGACGAGCTGGGCGGCGACTACGAGCAGTTGCTGGAGATGTTCGAGTCGACGGCCGAGCAGAGTCACCTGGTCTGGCACTTCGACCACGCCGGGGCGTACGTCCCGCTGGACTTCGACCTCCCGGTCGTCGACGACGCGCTGCTCGCCACCGGCGGCCCGCTGGGTTCGGTGCAGCGGCTCCTCAAGGAGCTGGAGGCAGTGGCCCCGCACATCGGGATCGACCCGGCGCTCCCGCCCGTCCCGGTCCGCCCGGTCGCGCCGACGACGCTCGAAGGCCCCGCGTTTCCCCCTCCGGGGCAGGACGGCCCCTACTCCCGCGAACGCCACGCCTGGACCGGCCTCCACGCCGCGGCGACGCGCGCCCTCGCGCAGGGGTCGATGATCGTCTTCGCCTGAGGGAGCCCTTTCGCTCTCGCAGGTAGTTGCAGCACACAAGGGGCGGGGGGAACTGCGCGAAAGCCACCCTGCGAGGTAGAGCCCCGAACGTTGAGGCCATCCGCACGGGGTGGTTGTTCGCGCAGTTCGCCGCGCCCCTGAGCAGAGTGCAACGTCCCCTCTGCGGAAGGTCAACGCAGCGGGGACTCCGGGGGCCGCTGCCGGGGCATCGTGGGGCGGTTGCCGATCGTGGGGAGGACGCGGACCTGCGCGTTCGCGCCCTCGACGCGGCCGCCCCAGGTACCCGCCGTCTGCGTCGGCAGCTGGGTCATGGAGGCGCGGAACTCCAGCATCCACTCCGAGGTCTCGGCGCGGACCATGTCCGACACGTCCTCACAGAACCGGCGCAGCACGCCGAGACACCGCTCCGCGGCCTCGCTCGCGGTGCCCTCGGTCGGGCCGAGCACCTCGCGGACGCACTCCGACGCCCAGTCGAACTGGAACGCCTCCAGCCGTCGCTGCAGCGCATGCGCGGTGCTGACGTCCCGCATCCAGCCGCTGGTCAGACCGAAGACGCGGTCGGCCAGCAGGCTGCACCCCGCGAGCAGGAGCAGCACGTAGCCCCAGTCCTGGCCCGGCCGCCAGACGCCCGTCAGGGCGATCATCGGCATGACCGCGCCGCCCACGGCGAGCAGCGCCGCCATCCCGCGCAGCAGCCGCGCGCCGCCGCGCTTCCAGCGGCGGTCGCGGTGGTACCAGTCGATCGCCTCGACCGCGCGCTCCTCCGACCAGCGGTACAGCTCCTCCAGACGCTCCGCGGGCTCGCCCCAGTCGCCCAGGGGGAACTGGCGCACGCTCAGGTCACGTCCACCACCTGCCGAGCGCGGCGCGGGCACGGCTGGAGCCGCCGTGGCTGACGTGTCCTCAGCCCCGGCCTCCTTGCCCCAGGAGGACTCCTCGGGCTGCATCTCCGGCTGGCTCACCGTGGAACTCCCTGTCCTTCGGCCTGCTCGGCTTCCAAGAGCTACTTCTTACCGCCAAATGGCTGACCGTGGTGGCGGTTCAGGTCGGATTGTTGTGCGAAATCGTGCAGGTTTCGCATGGTCGGCGCAGGGATCCGGCTCTCTGCGGCCCGTGCATATCTCACCCCTACGAGTGGGTGTTTCGTTGGCACGGATCTGACCGGTTGCCGGATTGTTGCGAATTGTCTCTTTGGTTGTGATGAAGCGGAGATGGACGAGGCGCGCGGCGTGCCCGGCACCCGGCCGGAACCCGGCCCTCCTGCTAGGCACTAGGCTCTGGGGGTGTGAAGGTCCTTGTCATCGGCGGCGGCGCCCGCGAACACGCCCTGTGCCGCGCGCTCTCGCTCGATCCCGAAGTCACCTCCCTGCACTGCGCGCCCGGCAACGCCGGCATCGCCCAGGTCGCCCAGGTCCACGCCGTGGACCAGATGGACGGCCGGGCGGTAGCCGACCTCGCCGTCGAGCTCGGCGCCGAGTTCGTCGTCGTCGGCCCGGAGGCCCCGCTGGTCGCGGGCGTCGCCGACGCCGTCCGCGAGCGCGGCATCCCCGTCTTCGGCCCCAGCGGCGAGGCCGCGCAGCTGGAGGGGAGCAAGGCGTTCGCCAAGGACGTCATGGCCGCCGCCAACGTTCCCACCGCGCGCTCCTACGTCTGCACGACCGCCGAGGAGGTCGCCGAGGCGCTGGACGCCTTCGGCGCGCCCTACGTGGTCAAGGACGACGGCCTGGCCGCCGGCAAGGGCGTCGTGGTCACGGACGACCTCCAGGTCGCCAAGGACCACGCCGCGGGCTGCGACCGGGTGGTCATCGAGGAGTTCCTCGACGGCCCCGAGGTCTCCCTCTTCGCCGTCACCGACGGCACCACCGTCGTCCCGCTCCAGCCCGCACAGGACTTCAAGCGCGTGGGCGACGGCGACGCGGGTCCCAACACCGGCGGCATGGGCGCGTACTCGCCGCTGCCGTGGGCGGACCCGAAGCTGGTCGAGGAGGTCCAGGAGACCGTCCTCCAGCCCACCGTCGACGAGCTGCGCCGCCGGGGCACGCCCTTCTCCGGCCTGCTCTACGCCGGCCTGGCGATCACGTCGCGCGGCGTGCGGGTGATCGAGTTCAACGCGCGCTTCGGCGACCCGGAGACGCAAGTCGTGCTGGCGCGGCTGAAGACGCCGCTCTGCGGGCTGCTGTACGCGGCGGCGACGGGCCACCTGGCCGACTTCCCCGAGCTGCGGTGGCGTGACGGCGCGGCGGTGACGGTCGTGGTCGCGTCCGAGGGCTACCCGGCGTCCCCGCGCAGCGGCGACCCGATCGGCGGCCTCGCCGAGGCCGAGACCGAGGACGGCACGGCCTACGTCCTGCACGCGGGCACGCGGCTGGCTGAGGACGGCGAGACGGTGCTGAGCGCGGGCGGCCGCGTCCTCTCGGTGACCGCGATGGGCAAGGACCTCACCGAGGCCCGCGCCCGTGCGTACGACTCCGTCGCGAAGATCACCCTCCAGGGCAGCCACCACCGCTCCGACATCGCGGCCAAGGCCGCGGCGGGGGAGTAGCAGCACCTTTCTGCTCCCGCAGGCAGTTGCACTACCAGGGGCGCGGGGCTCTGCCGATGTGCGGAGCCCCGCGCCCCTTGGCAGTGCAACTCCCTGCGGGAGCGATAGGTCGCCGCCCGCAGGGCTTGCGCTCCCTGTTTGGGGCAACGCTTCCGACCGAAGCAGAAAAAATCTCCGCGCGAGGCGATTAGCCCACGCGAACATTCCTTCGGGTGATGGGAAGCGCATACGCCGGACGTACGGCCGCCCCCGGCCGTATCGTGCCCAGGGCCGGCGACACCGCGACCACGCGCTCCGGGGCTGCGCGGGTACACCATCCCGGCCGGGGGGAAGCTGCGGTCCACAGGGAATCACTGATCCGAGTGGTTCGGGACCGCTTCAGGAACACCGGGCGGGGCTCGTGCGTCGGATCGGACAGGGGCGTATGACGTGCGAAAGCCAGAACGCCCGTCGACTCCCGTGGGCTCCTGTCAGGAGTCGACGGTCGGCGGCAGGCGGTAGGGGGTGAACCGAGCCATGGGTGTCAGCGCGAATGGGGCCACCGCCCGGGCGGCAGCGATCCTGCGGTTGCGCGGGCTCGCGGTCGCTCTCGCCGCAATGCCTGCCGCGCTTGCGGCCGTGCTTGTGGCAGGGCGGTTCACGGGTCATCTGGGCGCGCCCGGCAGCGCGGATGTCACTGCGTGGGACGCGGCGCGGTACGCCGTGGTCGCGGTGGCGCTGCTGACGCTGGGCTGGGCGGCGGCCTTCGCCGTCGCGCTGCGGCGGGCCCGGCCGCACCGGACGCCGTCCGTGCGGCTCACCGAGCGCGAGGCTCCGGAGCTGCACCGGCTGGTGCGCGAGCTGGCCGAGCGGATGGAGGTGCCCGCGCCCGGAGCGATCGCGCTGACGCCCGACTGCGACAGCTGGCTGGAGGACGAGACCGCCCCCGGCGGGCGCAGTCCGGCGCCGCCGACGCTGGTCGTCGGCTCGCCGTTCCTGTGGTGGATGCGGGTGGCCGAGCTGCGGGCGCTGCTCGCGCCGGTGGTCGCCGGAGCGGCCTGCGCGCTTGATCCGGAGATCGCCGCCGCCCGCCGGTTCACCCACGGGCTGGACGCGCTGCTCGGCGCGCACCACGGCCGTGGCGGCTTCTGGGCCTCCATACCCGCGCGCTCGCTGCTGCGACGCTCGCGCGTCCACGCGGCGGAGATGGAGCGGGCCGTCGCGGGGTGGGCGTCGGAGCAGGCCCGCCAGGTCGACTACGGAATGCGCATCGCCGCCCAGGAGCAGGTCGGCCTCGCCTATGCGGGCTGGGACCGGCTGCTGACCCGGGTCGCGCTGCCCGCCTGGCGGCTCGGGCGGTGTCCGACGCGGCTCAACGCGGGGGTGGTGTCCGCCCTGACCGAGCTGTCCCGTCGGGACCGGCTGGCCGAGGGCTTCGAGAGCCGTCTGGGGGAGCGCCCGGCCTGCGATCTGCTGGAGGAGCCGGGCCGGATCGACGAGGCCACCTCGCTGCTGGCCGCGAGTCTCTTCTACGTCGGGCCGAACGCGCTGCCAGCGCCCGGTAGCGGCGAGTCCCGGCTGGACTGGGCGGACTACCCGCGCGAGGTCGTGCTGCGGCAGTGGGGCAACCAGTCCGCGTCGCTGCTGGCGGCGCTGGGAGCGGAGATAGCCTCGCCCGCAGGGGCGCTGGCGACGGCGTTGCGCGCCCTGCGCGCCGGGACGGGGGAGCAGTTGGCGGCGCAGCTGGAGGCCCAGCGCAACGGGCTGCCGGCGTCGCGCAGCGGCCGGGACGCGGTCTCCGACGGCCTCTACGCGCTGGTCTGCCGGGCGGCGGTGGACGCGGGGCGGGCGGTGCCGGGGATGGACTGGCTGGACGGCCCGGTGCTGCTGGTCGACGGCCGTCGCTGCGCCGACCTCGGCGCTCCGATCGCGCTGGCGGTGGAGCACGGTGACGACGAGCCGCTGCGGGTCTGGTTGGAGGGGGCGGGCATATCCATGGACCGTCCGGCGAGGCTGCGTTGAACGCCGGCCGCACCCTGCTGTGGTGACGGTCCGTCACCGGGTGGCAATGACGGAGCGTCAACTCTGGCAGCGCCCCTGCTCAGATGTCGTCTCTGTGATTAGGATGGATGTACTGCCGGTGAGACGTCGGCAGCGCACGGTAACAACGGAGTTCCTCTAACAGTTCGTCAAAGTCCGGTCGCGCAGGCCCGACAGGACCGCGAGGCCCGGTGGGCGACACCGGTCCGGCAAGAGTGCCGGAGCCGGCAGGGCGCAGGAGGGGGTCGGGGGCAGTGGGTGCAGAGCAGACCCGCCGCTGGGAGTCCGGGGCGCTCGCGCACGGGGTGACCGACCCGTTCGGCCAGGGCCCGCTCCCGTGGCTGCGCGGCGCGGACCAGTACTTCGACGACACCGGCCTGATGGTCCCCTGGTACGTGGATCCGGCGCTGCTGCCCGCCGCGCGGCGGTCGCCCGACTACGACCCCAAGCCCGCGCTCGGCAGACCGCGCACCTCGGACGACGTCGGCGGGCAGATCAAGGGCTTCGCCGCGGGGGCGACGGACCTCGGCGGCTCGCTCGACCTGCGCGTCAGCGTCAACCCGCCGCAGGAGTTCACCGTCGACGTCTACCGGATCGGCCACTACGGCGGAGCGGGGGCGCGTCATATGGCGGCCAGCCCGCGCGTCTCCGGCCTGGTGCAGCCCGCGCCGCTGGTGGCCGGGCGGACGGTCTCCTGCCACCACTGGTGGATGTCCTGGCGGCTCCAGGTGCCGCTGCACTGGACGCCCGGTGCTTACGTCGCGGTGCTGACCACGGCCGACCACCGGCACCGCAGCCACATCCCGTTCACCGTCCGCGCCGGGCGGGCCGCCGACCTGCTGCTGCTCCTGCCCGATGTCACCTGGCAGGCGTACAACCTCTTCCCCGAGGACGGCCGGACCGGGGCGAGCCTCTACCACGCGTGGAACGAGAAGGGCGAGCTGCTGGGCGAGCCGGCGGCGGCGACCACGGTCTCCTTCGACCGCCCCTACGCCGGTGCCGGGCTGCCGCTGCACATCGGCCACGCCTACGACTTCATCCGCTGGGCCGAGCGCTACGGCTACGACCTCGCCTACGCCAACGCGACCGACCTGCACGCCGGGCGCGTCGATCCGACCCGCTACCGGGGGCTGATCTTCCCCGGTCACGACGAGTACTGGTCCGCGCCGATGCGGCGTGCCGTGGAGCGGGCCAGGGACGGCGGCACCTCGCTGGTCTTCCTCTCCGCCAACACCATGTACTGGCAGGTCCAACTGCACCAGGGCCCGGCGGGCGAGCCGGACCGGCTGCTGACCTGCAGCAAGCGCCAGGCGGAGACGCCGCCCAGCGTGCTCTGGCGTGATCTGGGCGAGCCGGAACAGCAGCTGCTGGGCATCCAGTACTCCGGCCGCGTCCCGGAGCCGGTCCCGATGGTCGTCCACAACACCGACCACTGGGTGTGGGAGGGCACCGGCCTGCACGACGGTGACGAGATCCCGGCGCTGGTCGCCGGGGAGTCGGACCGGTACTTCCCGCGCGTCCCGTTGCCGGAGTCGACGGAACGGGTGCTGCTGGCGCACTCGCCCTACAAGGACGTCCGAGGGGTCGGCCGCCATCAGGAGACCTCGCTCTACCGGGCGGCGAGCGGCGCCCACGTCTTTGCCAGCGGCACCTTCGCCTGGTCACCCGCGCTGGACCGTCCCGGACACACCGACGAACGCGTTCAGCGGGCCACCGCAAACCTGCTGGATCGTATCTGCAAGGTGCACTGAGCCCGATTTCGCGGCGTGAAAGTGCCGCATGAAAGACTGAGGACCGGCCACCCACCCAGCAGACCCATGTCTTGAAGTCCCGAGGGGACCACCTTGAGCGGATTCGTCGAGAAGCCCGAGCCGGTGCAGGTGCCCGGCTTGATCCACCTCCACACGGGAAAGGTCCGCGACCTCTACCGTAATGAAGCCGGACAACTGGTGATGGTCGCCAGTGACCGTCAGTCCGCCTTCGACTGGGTGCTTCCCTCGCTGATTCCCGACAAGGGACGGATCCTGACCCAGCTCTCGCTGTGGTGGTTCGAGCGACTTCAGGACCTGGTCCCCAACCACGTGATCCAGGCCGAGGTCCCGGCCGGCGCGCCCGCCGACTGGGAGGGCCGGACGCTGATCTGCCGCAGCCTGGACATGCTGCCGGTGGAGTGCGTCGCCCGCGGCTACCTGACCGGCTCCGGCCTGGTCGAGTACAAGGAGTCCCGCACGGTGTGCGGGATCACGCTGCCCGAGGGCCTGGTCGACGGCTCCGAGCTGCCCGCGCCGATCTTCACCCCGGCGCTCAAGGCCGAGGTGGGCGAGCACGACGAGAACGTCCCCTACGAGGAGGTCGCCCGTCGCGTCGGCGCGGACGTCGCGGCGCAGCTGCGGCAGGCCACCGTCGCGATCTACAGCCGCGCCCGGGACATCGCGCGTGAGCGCGGGATCATCCTGGCGGACACCAAGTTCGAGTTCGGCCTGGACGAGGACGGCGAGTCCCTGGTCCTCGCCGACGAGGTGCTGACGCCGGACTCGTCGCGTTTCTGGCCTGCCGACCAGTGGGAGCCGGGCCGGTCGCAGCCCTCCTTCGACAAGCAGTTCATCCGCGACTGGCTCTCCTCGCCCGCCTCGGGCTGGAACCCTCGTGGGGAGGAAGCGCCGCCGGTGCTGCCGGAGGAGGTCGTGGCGCAGAGCCGCGCCCGTTACGTCGAGGCCTACGAGCGCATCACCGGCCTGGCCTGGAGCTGATCTCCCTGCCCGCGTTGCGGACGGTCGTCATCGAGCGGCCGTCCGCACGCGGGTGCTCCGGGTGCCAGGATCTGGATGCCGGCATGAATGCCGGAGATGCGAAAGGGCGCCTCCGAAGAGGCGCCCTTTGCTGGAGCGGACGACGAGATTCGAACTCGCGACCCTCACCTTGGCAAGGTGATGCTCTACCAACTGAGCCACGTCCGCACGATATGGGGTTATGAGATTGAGAGCGGACGACGAGATTCGAACTCGCGACCCTCACCTTGGCAAGGTGATGCTCTACCAACTGAGCCACGTCCGCAGTACTCCGGGACCCGTAGGCCTCGGCGTGCCCTCCACTCTACCCCATCCCAGAGGGAGCTTTCGCCACCCTAATGATGAGGTCGAGCGGATGAGAGCAGGTGACAGGGATCGCACACTGTGCCTTCCCTCTGGAAGAGGGACGCTCTACTACTGAGCTACACCTGCGAGAGCCGCCCCGCCGACCTGGCCTTTCGGCCGTTGTCTGCGGTGCGTTCCGCTGAGAAGAACATTAGCCCATCTCGCGGGCCGTGATCACCACGGCGGGGCGGTATGTCCGTATTGTCTAGAAAGTCCGACGGGCGACTTCTCAGCTCGCCTGTGCGAAGGCCTCATAGACGTGCTTCGGAAGTCGGCCACGGGCCGGCAGGTCGATGCCGCGGGACTGTGCCCAGGCCCGGACCGTCGCCGGATCGGGGGCGACCTCGGTCCGCCGGGGGGTCTTGGCCGCTGCTGCGCGGCCCTGCTTCCGGCCTGCCTGTACATACGGCGCAAGCGCGGAACGGAGTTTTTCCGCGTTCTTGGTGGACAGGTCGATCTCGTACGACTTTCCGTCGAGTCCGAACTGAACCGTTTCTTCGGCAACCCCTCCGTCCAGGTCGTCGGAGAGCGTGACCACAACGCGCTGAGCCATGGAAGCCAATCCTCTCGGGCTTTGCCGTGCGACCGCAGGTGCTGGCCGCGACCGGCGATGCCATTCTGCCCCCAATGACCCCAGAAATCGAAGAGGCAGGATTTTTCCGCGTTATTTTCGTGTCGTTTCGGTACCGCGCCGATACCGGTGCGAAACCTCTGGTACCGGCAATTTTGGTAGCCGAGGCGCGCTGTTCGCTGCGGGCGTCAAGACAGCCGGGAGGGAGCCCGGCGCCGCGGCGTGCTTTGTGTGAACCTCCGCGCGATTGGGCGTTCTACGCGCGTCGCACTGGATGAGTCTCCAAGATCGCATTTTCACCCCGGTAGGCTGGGAAGTCCCCGCACCACTCATCACCGGGAGTACCTGTGGCACGCGTCGTTGTCGACGTCATGCTGAAGCCGGAGATCCTCGACCCGCAGGGCCAGGCGGTGCAGCGCGCGCTGCCGCGCCTGGGCTTCGAGGGGATCGCCGACGTCCGCCAGGGCAAGCGCTTCGAGCTGGAGGTGGAGGGCCCGGTCGACGACGCCGCGCTGGCCCGCATCCACCAGGCAGCCGAGACCTTCCTCGCCAACACCGTCATCGAGGACTTCACCGTCCGCGTCGAGGAGGGGCAGTGACCACGCGGATCGGCGTAGTCACCTTCCCCGGGAGCCTCGACGACCGCGACGCGCTGCGCGCGGTCAAGCTGGCCGGCGCCGAGCCGGTCGCGCTCTGGCACCGTGAGAAGGACCTGCACCAGGTCGACGCCGTGGTCCTGCCGGGCGGCTTCTCCTACGGCGACTACCTGCGCGCCGGCGCCATCTCGCGGTTCTCGCCGGTGATGGAGACGATCATCGAGCAGGCCAAGGGCGGCATGCCGGTCCTCGGCATCTGCAACGGCTTCCAGGTGCTGACCGAGTCGCACCTGCTGCCGGGGGCCATGCTCCGCAACAACCACCTGCACTTCGTCTGCAAGGACCAGAAGCTGCGGGTCGAGAACAACACGACCGCCTGGACCAGCGACTACGCGCAGGACCAGGAGATCATGATCCCGCTCAAGAACATGGACGGACGGTTCACCGCGGACCGCCGCACCATCGACGAGCTGGAGGCCGAGGGACGGGTCGTCTTCCGCTACCTGGACGGCAACCCGAACGGCTCGATCGACGACATCGCCGGCATCACCAACGCCGCGGGCAACGTCGTCGGCCTGATGCCGCACCCGGAGCACGCGGTCGAGCCGATCGTCGGTACCGGCGGCACGGACGGCACCGGCTTCTTCACCTCGATCATCAAGCGGCTGGTGAACGCATGACCCTCGACACCGTCAAGAACGCGAGCGAGACGCCCGACGTCGAGCTTCCCTGGGCCGCGCTGGGTCTCAAGGAGGACGAGTACCTCAAGGTCCGCGAGATCCTGGGCCGTCGTCCCACCGGCGCCGAGCTGGCCATGTACTCGGTGATGTGGTCCGAGCACTGCTCCTACAAGTCGAGCAAGGTGCACCTGCGCCAGTTCGGCGAGAAGGCCCCGCAGTCCGACGCGATGCTCGTCGGCATCGGCGAGAACGCCGGCGTCGTCGACGTGGGCCAGGGCTACGCGGTCACCTTCAAGATCGAGTCGCACAACCACCCGTCGTACGTCGAGCCCTACCAGGGCGCGGCCACCGGCGTCGGCGGCATCGTGCGCGACATCATCTCCATGGGCGCCCGCCCGGTCGCCGTGATGGACCCGCTGCGCTTCGGCGCGCCGGACCACCCGGACACCAAGCGCGTGCTGCCCGGCGTCGTCGCCGGCATCGGCGGCTACGGCAACTGCCTGGGCCTGCCGAACATCGGTGGCGAGGTCGTCTTCGACGCCTGCTACCAGGGCAACCCGCTGGTCAACGCGCTGGCCGTGGGCGTCATGAAGCACGAGGACATCCACCTGGCCAAGGCGTCCGGCGCGGGCAACAAGGTCGTCCTCTACGGCGCCCGCACCGGCGGCGACGGCATCGGCGGCGCCTCGATCCTGGCCTCGGAGACCTTCGACGGCACCAAGCCGTCCAAGCGCCCCGCGGTCCAGGTCGGCGACCCGTTCCAGGAGAAGCTGCTGATCGAGTGCACCCTGGAGGCCTTCCGGGCGCAGCTCGTCGTCGGCATCCAGGACCTCGGCGCGGCCGGTCTCTCCTGCGCGACCAGCGAGCTGGCGTCCAACGGCTCCGGCGGCATGCGCTGCGACCTGGACGACGTCCCGCTGCGCGACAACACGCTCACTCCCGAGGAGATCCTCATGAGTGAGTCGCAGGAGCGCATGTGCGCCGTCGTCGAGCCGGAGAAGATCGACGCCTTCCTCGCCATCTGCGAGAAGTGGGACGTCACGGCGACCGTCATCGGTGAGGTCACCGACGGCGACCGCCTGGAGATCTTCTGGCACGGCGAGAAGATCGTCGACGTGGACCCGCGCACCGTCGCCCACGACGGCCCGGTCTACGAGCGCCCGTACCACCGCCCGAGCTGGCAGGACGCCCTGCAGGCCGACGCCCCGACCGCCGAGCGCCTGGCGCGTCCGGCCAACGGCGACGAGCTGCGCGCGGCCGTGCTGCAGCTGGTCGGCTCGGCCAACCAGGCCGACAAGAGCTGGATCACCTCGCAGTACGACCGGTTCGTGCTCGGCAACACCGTGCTGGCGCAGCCGGAGGACTCCGGCATGATCCGCGTCGACGAGTCGACCAACCTCGGCGTCGCGATCGCCACGGACGGCAACGGCCGCTACACCAAGCTCGACCCGTACATCGGCTCGCAGCTGGCGCTGGCCGAGGCCTACCGCAACGTCGCCGCGACCGGCGCCAAGCCGCTGGCCGTCTCCGACTGCCTCAACTTCGGCTCCCCGGAGGACCCGGAGGTCATGTGGCAGTTCGCCGAGGCCACCCGTGGCCTGGCGGACGGCTGCCTCACCCTCGGCACCCCGGTGACCGGCGGCAACGTCTCGCTCTACAACCAGACGGGCACCGAGGCGATCCACCCGACGCCGGTCGTGGCCGTGCTGGGCGTGATCGACGACGTGACCCGCCGTACGCCGATGGCGTTCGCGGAGGAGGGCCAGCTGGTCTACCTCCTCGGCGACACCCGTGACGAGCTGGGCGGTTCGGCGTGGGCGCAGGTGGCCCACGGTCACCTCGGCGGCCTGCCGCCGAAGTTGGACCTCGACCGCGAGAAGCTGCTCGCAGAGATCCTGATCGCCGCCTCGCGCGACGGCATGGTCGACGCGGCGCACGACCTCTCCGACGGCGGCCTGATCCAGGCCCTGGTCGAGAGCGCGCTCAAGGGCGACCAGGGCGTCCGGCTGATCGTCCCGGAGGGGCTGGACCCGTTCGTCTTCCTCTTCTCGGAGTCGGCCGGTCGCGCGATCGTCGCCGTCCCGCGCAGCGAGGAGCTCCGCTTCACCGAGATGTGCGGCGTCCGGGGCCTCCCGGCCACCCGCATCGGCGTCGTCGACGGCGACACGGTCGAGCTCCAGGGCCAGTTCACCCTCCCGCTCGCCGAGCTCCGCGAGGCGAACACGGGCGTGATCGAGGCGCTGCTCGCGTAGTACCCGCAGTCCCCGGCACGGGCCCGACCGCACTGCGCGGTCGGGCCCGTGTCACGTTTGCGGTCGCCCGCCTGTCTTCTCTCCGGAAGCCTGGAAGCCGGGACTCAGGAAGGCGGCAACGACCATGGCCCGCATCTCGCTCACCCCTCCCCGCACGCTCGTCTACCGGATCGCGGAGTGGTACTCCAAGCGCGTCTACGGCGACGTGCTGGACCCCGGGAAGGTCTACGGGCACAACACCAAGGTGCTGCTGGCCTACGCCGGGTTCGAGCGGAAGGTCGCCAAGTGGAACGCCCTCGACCAGCGGCTCGGCAGGCTGGCCGTGATGGCCTCGGCCGCGCGGATCGGCTGCTCGTGGTGCATGGACTTCGGGTACTGGGAGGCGCACACCTCGGGCATTCCGCAGGAGAAGTTGCGGGCCGTACCGATGTGGCGCGAGCGGAGGGAACTGTTCTCGCCGCTGGAGCTCTCCGTGCTGGAGTACGCCGAGGCGATGACCGAGACCGAGCCGACCGTCACCGACGAGATGGTCGCCGGATTGCTCAAGCAGCTCGGGGAGCCGGCGTTCGTCGAGCTGACCGCGCTCGTCGCCGTGGAGAACCTCCGATCCCGCGTCAACTCCGCCGTGGGGCTCGTCGGACAGGGTTTCAAGGACCGCTGCGAGGTGCGCGGGGTAACGTCGAAGATGTGACCGACAGCGCCGTTCTGACGACCTTCGAGGAGCACCGTTCCACGCTCTTCGGCATCGCCTACCGCATGCTGAGCAGCGTGGCCGACGCCGAGGACATCGTGCAGGACGCCTGGCTGAAGTGGAGCGCGCTCGACGTCGACCGGATCACCCAGCCGCGTGCGTACCTCGCCCGGACGGTCACCAACCTGTCGCTGAACAAGCTTCAGTCCGCCACGGCCCAGCGCGAGTCCTATGTCGGACCGTGGCTGCCCGAGCCGTTGGTGACCGCGCCGGACGCGCCGGTGGCAGCCGACGCCGGCGACGTCGTGGAGCAGGCGGAGAGCGTCTCGCTGGCCATGCTGGTGGTCCTGGAGACGCTCTCGCCGCTGGAGCGGGCGGTCTTCCTGCTCAAGGAGGTCTTCGGGTTCTCCTTCGCCGAGATCGGCGGCATGCTGGACCGCTCCGAGGCGGCGGTCCGTCAGGTCGGCAGCCGCGCCCGCTCCCACGTGCAGGCGCGGCGTCCCCGCTACGACGCCCCGGCGGAGACGCGGCGGGCGGCGACGGAGGAGTTCCTCGCCGCGTGCCTCGGCGGGGACATGAACCGGATGATGGAGCTGCTCGCCCCCGACGTCACCGTCTGGTCCGACGGCGGCGGCAAGATCCGCGCGGCGCTGCGTCCGCTGCACGGTCCGGACAACGTGGTCCGCTGGACGCTGGGCGTGCTGGCGCGCTACCTCCCGGGGCAGCTCGGGGTCCACCCGGTCAACGTCAACGGCAAGTTCGGCGTCCTGATCACCGCCGACGGGGTCGCCGACGACGTGCTGACCGCCGAGCTGGACGAGAACGGCCTGATCTCGGAGGTCCGGCTGATCCGTAACCCGGACAAGCTCCGGCACGTCACCGTGCCGGAGGCGCCTACCGGCGAGTGAACTGCCTGCTGGCTAACTACCTGCTGGCGAACTACCGGCTGGTGAACCGGGCGACGGCCACACCGCCGAGGCAGAGCACGCCGCCGCCGACGGCGACCCAGGTGGGCGTCTCGCCCAGCATCAGCCAGCCGAGCAGGATCGAGATCGGCGGGACCAGGTAGGTGGTGGCGCCGAGCTTGCCCGCCTTCGTGCGGGCCAGGGCGTAGCCCCAGGTGGTGAAGGCGACAGCGGTCGGCATCAGGCCCAGGTAGACGGTCCAGACGATCGCGGAGGTGTGCGCCTTGGGCAGCTCGTCGACCAGCTGCGGGCCGAACGGCAGGCACACGACCAGGCCGACGCAGCAGGCGAGGAAGGTCAGCGGCAGCGGGGCGACCCGGCTGAGCAGGGGCTTCTGCAGGATCACCGACACCGCGTAGACCACGGCGGAGCCGACGCAGAAGGCCGCGCCGAGCCAGTCCGTGCGCCCGTGCTGTGCCGAGCCGAACCCGATGACCAGCACGCCGGAGAAGGAGACGGCGACGCCGAGCAGCAGTGACTTCGGCAGACCCTCCTTGAGCGCGATCCCCGCGATCACGGCGATCAGGATCGGACTCACGTTGACCAGCATCGACGCCGTCCCGGCGTCGACCCGCTGCTCGGCGGTGTTGAGCATCAGGTTGTAGGCGCCGAACCACAGCACGCCGATGAGCAGGATGCGCGGCAGATCCCGCCGCGACGGCCACGCTTCGCGCCGGACCAACGTCATCGCACCCAGCGCGGCGGCCCCGACCGCGAGCCGGAGCAGCGCGAGCGGCCCCGCGGCCAGGTCGTGCCCGGCGGACCGGATCCCGACGAAGGCGGACGCCCACAGCACCACGGTCACGCCTGCGGCGAGCGCGGCGAGGCGCGCCGTTCGGCGCGGGGAGTCGGGGGAGGCGGCGGGGTCGGATTCGGGGAGGAGAGGTGCGGTGGTGCTTTCCGTGGTCACGCCTCAAGGGTTCCGACGTGCGGAGGACGCTGCAAGCGGTATACGGACACGGCACTACTGACATCCCGCCAAGCTCCGCTTTGGGCAAACGGGACGTTGCACTCCAGGGGCGCGGGGCTCTGCTGATGTGCGGCTTCGCCGCGTGGGCGCGATCAACCATCCTGTGCGGATGGCCCTGCGCGTTCGGGGCTTTGCCTGCGTGGGTGGCTTGTCGCGCAGTTCCCCGCGCCCCTGGGGGTTGCAACTACCTGCGGGAGCGAGAGCCTGCTGCGCCGACGCGGCGTAGCCGCAGGCCGTCAGAGCCCCGCGCCCCTGGTGGTGCCACCGTGCGCCGCAGCGAACGTTTAGAGTGCCGAGCATGTCGCCCGCCTCGCGTCCCCGTGCGCGTACCTACGACCGCCTCAAGTCCCGTGCCGCGCTTCGCGCGCAGGCGGAGGCGTTGTGGGGGGTCGTCGAAGGGCTCGACGAGGCGCGGTTGGAGCTGCCCACCCGACTCGGCAGCTGGCGCGTGCGCGAGCTGCTCGCGCATCTGGCCACCGCCTTCGACGCGCTGCCGCGCTTTCTCGCCGCGCCCGACGACGGGGCGCAGGCCGCCGGCACCCTCGCCGACTGGGCCGCGGGCACCCGGACCTCCGCCGCGGCGATCGCGGACGCCGCCGCGGAGGGCGCGGCGAAGGCCGACGACGTGCGGGCCGCGCTCCGTACGGCGATCGACGGCGCGCTCGTCGAGCTCGATCCCGAGCGGCACGGGCCGGAGACGCGGGTCGTCCACCGGCGGGGCGCGATGCTGTTCGACGACTACCTGGTGACCCGCCTGGTCGAGACCGTCGTCCACGCCGACGACCTCGCGGACGCGCTCGGGATCGACGCTTTCCCGCACGACCGGCACGCGCTCGCGTCCGCCTGCCGCCTGCTCGCCGACGCGCTCGCCACGCGCGCGCCGGGCGGGGCGGTGGAGCTGCGGATCCCGCCGTTCGCCGTCGTCCAGTGCGTCGAGGGGCCGCGGCACACGCGCGGCACGCCGCCCAACGTCGTCGAGACCGCGCCGCTGCCGTGGATCCGCCTGGCGACGGGCCGGACCACCTGGGCGCAGGCGCTGGACGTGGCGGAACTCACGGCCAGCGGTGAGCGCAGCGATCTGTCCTCACTACTCCCCGTGATGGGCTGAGGGCGGTCTACGCGCGTCCGGAGCCCCTTACGCTGCCCTCCGAAATCGAATGGATCTTGCGTCGTCGGCCCGGCGTGTCCACCTGCCCTAGACTCGGTGACGTGCCACGTGGTGACGGACGACTCAGCCATGACCTCCTCCCCGGCGAGAAGGGCCCGCAGGACGCCTGCGGCGTCTTCGGAGTCTGGGCCCCCGGCGAAGAGGTATCCAAGCTCACTTACTTCGCTCTCTATGCCTTGCAGCACCGCGGACAGGAGTCCGCGGGCATCGCCGTGAGCAACGGCTCGCAGATCCTGGTCTACAAGGACATGGGCCTTGTCTCCCAGGTCTTCGACGAGACCTCGCTCAACTCCCTCCAGGGCCACATGGCGGTGGGCCACTGCCGCTACTCCACCACCGGTTCCTCGGTGTGGGAGAACGCCCAGCCGACCTTCCGTGCGACCGCGCACGGCAGCCTCGCGCTCGGTCACAACGGCAACCTGGTCAACACCGCCGAGCTGGCCAAGCTGGTCGCCGAGCTGCCCGGTGAGGAGCACGTCTCGCGCTCCGGCCGCCCGGTGGTCACCAACGACACCGACCTGCTCACCGCCCTCCTCGCGGGCCAGCCGGACCTCTCCATCGAGGAGACCGCCCGTCAGGTCCTGCCGAAGGTCAAGGGCGCGTTCTCGCTGGTCTTCATGGACGAGCAGACCCTCTACGCCGCCCGCGACCCGCAGGGCATCCGCCCGCTGGTGCTGGGCCGGCTGGAGCGCGGCTGGGTCGTCGCCTCCGAGACGGCCGCGCTCGACATCGTCGGCGCGTCCTTCATCCGTGAGGTCGAGCCCGGCGAGCTGATCGCCGTCGACGAGAACGGCCTGCGCACCTCGCGCTTCGCCGAGGCCGCGCCCAAGGGCTGCGTCTTCGAGTACGTCTACCTGGCCCGCCCGGACACCACCATCTCCGGCCGCAACGTCCACCTCTCCCGCGTGGAGATGGGCCGGACGCTGGCCAAGGAGGCCCCGGTCGAGGCCGACCTGGTGATAGCGACCCCCGAGTCCGGCACCCCGGCCGCCATCGGCTACGCCGAGCAGAGCGGCATCCCGTTCGGCTCCGGGCTGGTCAAGAACGCCTATGTGGGCCGGACCTTCATCCAGCCCAACCAGACCATCCGTCAGCTCGGCATCCGGCTCAAGCTGAACCCGCTGAAGGACGTCATCCGCGGCAAGCGGCTGGTCGTCGTGGACGACTCGATCGTCCGCGGCAACACCCAGCGCGCCCTGGTCCGGATGCTCCGCGAGGCGGGCGCGGCCGAGGTCCACATCCGGATCTCCTCGCCGCCGGTCAAGTGGCCCTGCTTCTACGGCATCGACTTCGCCACCCGGGCCGAGCTGATCGCCAACGGCCTGTCCGTGGACGAGATCGCCGCCTCGCTCGGCGCGGACTCGCTGGCGTACATCTCGATCGACGGCATGATCTCCGCGACCGACCAGCCGAAGGACCGGCTCTGCCGGGCCTGCTTCGACGGCGTCTACCCGGTCGAACTGCCCGACCCCGAGCTGCTCGGCAAGCACCTGCTGGAGGCGGAGATCTCCGCCGCCAAGCAGGCCCCGCCGACGCGCGGTGGCAACCGCTCGGACGTCGACGGCGTGCAGACGCTGATCGGCGGCCCCGGCGCGGCCGACGCGCTGCGGCGCCCGTAGTCGGCGACGGTGGGACGGGCGCAGGCGCCCGTCCCACCCCCAGGTTTTCCTATACGCAAGATCTGACCCGAAAGGGCCGTCCCGTGAGTGACCAGCAGTCCAGTGGTGCGACCTACGCCGCCGCAGGCGTCTCCATCGAGGCCGGGGACCTGGCCGTCGAGCTGATGAAGGAGTGGGTCGGCAAGACCACCCGCCCCGAGGTCGTCGGCGGCCTGGGCGGCTTCGCCGGGCTCTTCGACGCCAGCGCCTTCAAGCGCTACGAGCGCCCGCTGCTGGCCACCGCGACGGACGGCGTCGGCACCAAGGTCGCGCTGGCCGCGGCGATGGACAAGCACGACACCATCGGCCACGACCTCGTCGGCATGGTCGTCGACGACCTGGTCGTGTGTGGCGCCGAGCCGCTGTTCATGACCGACTACATCTGCGTCGGCAAGGTCCACCCGGAGCGGGTCGCGCAGATCGTCAAGGGCATCGCCGAGGGCTGCGTCCTGGCGGGCTGCTCGCTGGTCGGAGGCGAGACCGCGGAGCACCCGGGCCTGCTCGGCCCCAACGAGTACGACGTGGCCGGTGCGGGCACCGGCGTGGTCGAGGCCGACGCCCTGCTCGGCGCGCACCGGGTGCGCGCGGGCGACGTGGTCATCGCGATGGCGGCCTCCGGCCTGCACAGCAACGGCTACTCGCTGGTCCGCCACGTCCTGCTGAAGGAAGCCGGCTGGCAGCTGGACCGGGAGGTCCCGGAGTTCGGCCGGACGCTCGGCGAGGAGCTGCTGGAGCCGACGCGGATCTACTCCCTGGACTGCTTGGCGCTGGCGCGGGCGACCGAGATCCACGCCTTCTCCCACGTCACGGGCGGCGGCCTGGCGGCGAACCTGGCCCGCGTCATCCCCGAGGGCCTGCACGCGCGGCTGGACCGCGGCACGTGGACGCCGATGCCGGTCTTCCAGACGGTGGCCGAGGTCGGCAAGATGCAGACGCTGGAGATCGAGAAGACGCTCAACATGGGCATCGGCATGGTGGCGGTCGTGCCGCCGGAGTCCGTGGACGCCGTCATGGCGGTCCTGGAGGACCGTGACGTCGAGTCCTGGCTCCTGGGCGACATCGTGGCCCGCGAGGGCGAGTACGCGACGGCGGAGGGCGCGTCGCTGTACGGCGAGTACGCCTGACATTTGGCAGACGGGACGTTGCACACGTCCAGGGGCGCGGGGAACTGCGCGACAGCCACCATGGGTGGTGGGTCGCCGAGCGAGCAGGGCCATCCGTACAGGGTGGTTGCTCGCGCAGTTCCTCGCGCCCCTACGTCGTGCAACTAACGGCGGCAGCACACGTACCCCGTGCAGAAACGACGAAGTGCCGGTTCGGCATGGTGCGCCGAACCGGCTCCGTCGTTTGCTGCGGGACGTCAGGCCCGTTTGCGAGGGGGACTTTCGTCCACGTCCTCGTCTTCCTCGTCGCTGTAGTACGAGGCGTACGGATCGTCGTCGTCCTCGTCGTCGTCGAACGGCTCCGGATTGACCGTCTCGTTCGTCGACGCAACGCCCAGCTCATTGGCCAGGCGCGACGCGTCGAAACCGCCGCTGTTGTACTTCAGCTGGCGGGCGACCTTTGTCTGCTTGGCCTTGGCCCGGCCGCGCCCCATGGCTCGACCCCCTCAACGACGGAGCTCACGGCTCCGAGTCTTGTCACGCGTTCATGATTGGGAACGGCTCCTCGTTGAGATGAGAGAGCCGGTCCTTAGAGCAACAACGGTACCTGCTTCCAGCGCCGTACGGTACGCCGCCTGTGCGACGTGGCGCACGCCACCCCCGGTTGTGACCATATTGATGCAGGTCAGGGCCGCAAGAAGGGGCGAAGGACCGACCGTGGACAGCGCGTCCGCAGTGACCGATCCGACACGATTATCCCCCGTACGGGCAAGGGGTATCCCCCGGACGGGGGCGTCAGGTGAGAACGCCGTTCCCGTCCGGGGGTATCCGTCGCCGTGCTGCCGCCGTGCTGCCGACGTGCTGTCGGCGTGCCGGGCTCAGCGCGAGCGCGGCAGCAGGATCGTGCGGAGGCGGCCGACCTCGGCCATCCGGCGCTCGGCGAGGCGGTCCGCGGCGACCGCCGGCGGGACGCCCTCGGACTCGGCCAGGGCGAAGATCTCGAGGGTGGTGTCGAAGATCTTGGCGGCCTTGGTCTTGGCGCGGTCGAAGGAGAAGCCCTCGATCTCGTCCGCGACCTGGATCACGCCACCGGCGTTGACCAGGTAGTCGGGCGCGTAGAGGATCCCGCGGTCGGCGAGGTCCTTCTCGACGCCCGGGTGGGCGAGCTGGTTGTTGGCCGCACCGCAGACGATCGTCGCGGTCAGCGCGGGCACGGTCTCGTCGTTGAGAGCGCCGCCCAGCGCGCACGGGGCGTAGACGTCCAGGTTGGCGCGGATCAGCGACTCGGTGTCGGCGGCGACCTCGACGCCCGGGTGCGCGGCACGGACGCGATTGACCGCGTCCTCGCGCACGTCGGTCACGACGACCTGCGCGCCGTCGTTGACCAGGTGCTCGACCAGGTAGTGGCCGACCTTGCCGATGCCGGCCACGCCGACGCGGCGGCCCTCGAGCGAGGGGGAGCCCCAGCGGTGCTGCGCGGCGGCGCGCATGCCCTGGAAGACGCCGAAGGAGGTCAGCACGGACGAGTCGCCCGCGCCGCCGTACTCGGGGGAGCGGCCGGTGACGTAGTCGCACTCGCGGGCGATGACGTCCATGTCGGCCACATAGGTGCCGACGTCGCAGGCGGTGACGTAGCGGCCGCCGAGGGACTGCACGAAGCGGCCGTAGGCGCGCAGCAGGGCCTCGGTCTTGATCTTGGTCGGGTCCCCGATGATGACGGCCTTGCCGCCGCCGAGGTCGAGCCCGGCCAGGGCGTTCTTGTAGGACATGCCCCGGGAGAGGTTGAGGGCGTCCTGGACGGCCTCCTCCTCCGTGGCGTACGCGTGGAAGCGCGTGCCGCCGAGGGCGGGGCCCAGGGCGGTGGAGTGGATCGCGATGACGGCCTTCAGGCCGGTGTCGCGGTCGTGGCACAGGACGACCTGCTCATGGCTGTCGCCGGGCGCCGAGGTGGCGTCGCTCGAGAAGATTCGGCTGAGTACGCCGGATCGCTCACTGACATCAGTCACGGTGGTGACTCCATTGTCGACTCGCGTCCGCTTGCGGTGGTGCGGACGTTCTCCCAGAAGCGTAGGACTGCCGGAGGGCGGTGCGGTACGTGGTCCACAGCTTGGACCGAACTCACGTACTGCGGACGTCGGAGGGGCCGGGTGCGGGGCCGACGCCCGGTGGCGGGGCGGGCGGGGCCGGAACGGACCCTGGTCTTCCGGGCCGCTGGGCGGGGTGGGCGTGCGACGATGCCAGGGTGCCTATGCTGCGGACCTCGGTGCATCCTCCCTACGCCGCCTACTTGCGCGTCTACGAGCCGCTGGCGGCCTTCGCGGAGCCGGAGCGCTCGTACTGGCAGGGCTATGCCGCCGGTCGACCGCATCCCTCCGCGGTGGACGAGCGGCGCGGTCGGCTGGCCGACCTGATCGCCATGCCGCCGGTCGCGATCCCCGAGCGGGAGAGCCGGGACGCCTTCGTGCACGAGGCCGACGGCGTCCTCTACCTCTGCCCGTGGCGGACCAGGCTGCGCAGCTGGCTGGCGCTGTCCGAGCTGCGCGAGGAACTGCCACTGCCGCTGCTGGACGCGGCCGTGCCGCCGGTCGTCCGGGCCCAGGCCGAGGCTGACTGGGACCGCTGGCGGACCCGGCACCCCGACGGGCGGCCGTGGATCCTCACCAGCACCTGGAACATCCCGGTGCGCTGGTTCCTGCTCTTCGGCGAGGAGGAGCGCGAGTTCGTCCCGTCCGCCCTGGAGGACGCCGCAGGTCCGGAGCGCGGCGGCTCCGGCGCGGTGGATTCGTCCGGGGCGGAGGACGGCGCTCCGACGGCGGACGGGGGCGCGCAGGCGCGGGACGCGTCGGCCGACGGGGTGTCGTCCGCAGGCGCACAGGAGGACGCGGCCGGAGCGAAGCGCCGCACCGCGCCGGTGCTGCGCTACCGCACGCCGATGGCCCAGGCCCGGCGCCGGGTCGCCCGCGGCTACCGGGTGCTGCGCGAGACGCTGGACGAGGGCCCGCTGGTGGCCGGCGTCGAGGAGGTCGGGCGCTGGCTGGAGGAGTTCCACCCGCGCTCCCTGGTCGAGCTGGACTACGGGGGGCTGGTTCACGCCATCCCCGAGGAGGGCCTGGCGGACGACCGCTCGGCGGAGGACGTCGCGGAGGGCGTGGCCGCGCTGCGCGAGGGGGACCCGGTCCGGGCGGGCCGCTGCTATCGGTCGGTCACCGAGCGCTGGCGCCGGGTCCAGGACCTGCAGTTCGCCAACTGAGCGCCCCCTGAGCGCCCGAGGCCGGCTGAGCCCCCCACGGGTGTTCTGAGGCGCTCCAGAGCTCGCCACCCCTGGGCGGGGAGCCTGGGAGCGCGTAGTGTCGGGAAACACGCCCCTGAGGCCTTCTGGCGCCCCTCAGGCGGGCCCGAAAGCCCTTTCCTGCCCCGGTTTTCACGCAATCGACACGACAACCCACAGAACCTGCTGGATCCCTGACAACATCGGTCACAAGTGGCGGGCTTCCGCCACGACCGATCACGCCACCTGGTGGCCCGGGGAGCTGTCGGACATGCGTGGCACCATCTCCTCAGACGTCACAGGGGTGCTTATCCCGTCTCCACATGGGACCTTCGTCCCGGAACGGGTCAATCCCCCATCAACGTGACGCGACTCACCGTTGACGCGAAGGCCGCGCTGAGTGTCAAAATAGGACAACCAGCCTCACCGCAGACCACCTGTGCCCACGTAAGAGTGGTTCTGCGGAGCTTGAGGTCCTTCGCGGGGGAAGCGGGGGTCTGGGTGCTGTGACAGATGGTCGCTTTGTGGTGACTGTCCGTTATGGCATGGTCCATCGTCATCCGTCGACCTTGGCCCCTGAGGGGTCAATTCCGCCGGTTTGGCTGATTGGACTGGACGGATGGTGTAGTTGTAGTGCCAAGGACAAGCCGTTCGTCCTATTACCGACTTGGTAAGCGGTGGCCATTTCGGGCATCGCATGCCAAGGTGCAGAATTTCTAGGAAAGAACCGTGTTGGTTCGGTTCTCCCGAGGAGGCCGCTCATGACCGCTCGTACCCCTGATGCCGAACCCCTGCTGACGCCGGCTGAGGTCGCCACCATGTTCCGCGTTGACCCGAAGACGGTCACTCGCTGGGCCAAGGCTGGCAAGCTCACGTCGATCCGTACGCTCGGGGGGCACCGCCGCTACCGCGAGGCGGAGGTGCGTGCCCTGCTCGCAGGCATTCCGCAGCAGCGCACTGAGGCCTGAGGGCGGGTCGAGTAGACGCGCTTTATGGCTGTACCGGACTCCGCCGGGTCCGGTACAGCCCTTTTTTATGGGCTGAAACGTCGGATGGCTGGAATTCGCTTTATCGCCTGTGCAATTGTACATATAAAATGAGTAGACCCTGTGAAGCATGGAACATGAGCAGGGATCAAGAAAACTTAAGTGACGCCGGTCACACCCGTCACTGGGGCCGCTCGCGATGCGGTGTGCCGAGTGACGCGCGTAGAGCTTAGCGGAAAACGACGGAAAACAGATCAGCCCGGATCCGAGTGGATCCGGGCTGATCTTCTGTGCGACTCCGACGGGACTTGAACCCGCGACCTCCACCTTGACAGGGTGGCGAGCTAACCAACTGCTCCACGGAGCCTTGCGCGAGACAGACTGTACTAGATCCTGGTGGTCAGGGTCGAATCCGTGCTCGCCCCGCCTGCGCACGGCCGGGCGAGCGGGGTCCGGAGGGCGGTGTCGGGGGACGTGGCAGCGGTCAGGTCGCCGCGTGGAGCAGGACGCCCGCCGCGTAGGTGACCGCCATGGCGAGGGCGCCGCCCGCCATGTTGCGGACCACTGCGGGCCCGGCCGGGGCTCCGCCCATCCTGGCGCTGATCCAGCCGGCGACCGCCAGCGCGGCGATCACCGCCGCCACCGTGATCGGGATCCGTACCGACTCCGGCGGCAGCACGATGGCCAGCAGCGGCAGCAGGGCCCCGACGGTGAAGGCGAGGAAGCTCGCTCCGGCGGCGTGCCAGGGGTTGGTCAGCTCCTCCGGGTCGATGCCCAGCTCCGTCTCGGCGTGGGCCGCGAGGGCGTCGTGCGCGGTCAGCTGGACGGCGACCTCCTGGGCCAGCTCCGGGGTCAGGCCCTTGGCCACGTAGAGGCCGGTCAGCTCCTCCAGCTCGGCCTCCGGGGTCCGTGCCAGTTCGAGGCGTTCCAGGTCGAGCATGGCCAGCTCGGTGTCCCGCTGGGTGCTCACCGAGACGTACTCGCCGGTCGCCATCGACAGCGAGCCGGCCAACAGCCCCGCGAGCCCCGCCGTCAGCAGCTCGTGGGACGTCGCGGCGGCTCCCGCGACGCCGACGACCAGTCCGGCCGTGGAGACGACGCCGTCGTTGGCGCCCAGGACTCCGGCGCGCAGCCAGTTCAGCCGACTGCCCATGCCGTTGCCGTGGTGCGGCTCGTCCGGGTGCCGTGGCGTCGGGCGCGACGGGGGAGTTGGGGGCTGGTCGGGTTGGTCGTCCCTCGGACTGTCGTGGGTCACATCCCGCAGTCTGGCGTCCGGTGCGGGCGCGCAGGCGGAAACCCGCCGAATTCGCGCCCGCTGCCAACCGGGTGACTCAGCCTGGCGTGCTTCGGCGCACCCCGGTACACGTGTGGCGTGGCACTTCTCGTGAGACCCTCCCGCGCGGCCTGGGGGACGGTGCTGACCGTCGGTTTCGGCACGCTGCTGCCCGCCGCGCTCGCACCTTTCGGCCCGCACCCGGTGGCGGCCCTGGCCGGGCCGTCGGTGAAGCCGCGGACCGGCTCCTCTTCCTGGTCCTCCTTTTCCTCCTTGCCCTCCTCGGACGGGCTGTGGGCGCATCCGCACGTCCGCGTGGCGGCGCGGTCCTGGGCGCGGTCCTCGTCGCGGTTCGGCCTTGGCGCGGCTGAGTTCGCACCGATGCGGCGCCCGGAATGGACTGTGCCGCTCTCCATGTCGCTCTCCATGCCGGTCTCGGTGCCGCTCGCCGGGGCGACCGTCGCGCCCGCGCCCGTGACCGGGTGGTTCAGCCCCGCGCCCGGGGCCGCGATCAGCCAGCCCTTCGGAGTCCCCGACCCGGAGTACGCGGCCGGGTACCACACGGGCGTGGACTTCGCGGTGTTCACCGGCACCCCGCTCTTCGCCGTCGCGGACGCCACCGTGGTGACCGCCGGATGGGGCGGCGCCTACGGCAACTGGATCGTGCTGCGACTGCCCGACGGCTTCTACGCCCTCTACGCCCACATGTCCCGGCTGGACGTGCGGACCGGCGACCACGTCGCGGGTGGGCAGCAGATCGGCCTCTCCGGGGAGAGCGGCAACGCGCGTGGGCCGCACCTGCACTTCGAGATCCGTCCGCGCAACGTCTACGGCGCGGTGATCGACCCGCTCCCGTACCTCCGGGCCCACGGCTGCCACGTCTGAGGCGCGGTCGTTCGTGGTCGCCCGGATCCCGCCGGCCGATATCGGGAACCTCCCGGCAAACTCCCAGCGTCCGTGCAGATAAGCTGATCAGCTGGGCGTGAACACGGCAGGTGCACGCCGCGCCGTACGTTCTCGCAGGGGTCGATCATGAGCCTGACCGGCACTCCGTTCTTCGTCGCCACCATCGCAGTGATGGTGGTGGCGATGGTGCTGTTGGCCTTCGTCTGGAACCGCATACCCGGGCCGCGCCCGGTCCGGTACGCCGGGCGGCTGGGCGCCACGATGTTCAGCCAGATCGCGGCCGTGGTGGTCGTGCTGGTCTATGTGAACAACTCGATGGGCCCGTTCTACGACAGTTGGCAGGACCTCTTCGGCGACGACGGCGACCAGGCGGCCACCGCGACCAACGTCTCCGGGGGACAGTCCGGTCAGGGCGGTTCGACGTCCGCGGACGCCGCGTTGAAGCTGCGGTTCACGGACTACCTGCCGGGCGTGCAGACGACGAACGCCCACGGTCCGGCCTCCGGCATCACCGGCAGCCTCTACGTCTGGCTGCCGCCGCAGTACAACGATCCCGCGTACGCCCACACCGACTTCCCCGTCGTCGAGCTGCTGCCGGGGACGCCCGGGACGCCGCAGGCGTGGTTCGGGTCGATGAAGGTCCAGGACGCCGTCGCGCCGCTGATGGCGGAGGGCAAGGTCAAGCCGATGATCCTGGTCGCGGCCAAGCTCAACGTCCTTCCCGGCGGTGTGGATCCCGGTTGCGCCGACATCCCGGGCGGGCCGCGGACGGCGACCTGGCTGGACCACGACGTGCCGCAGCTGATCGCGGCCAACTTCCGTACCGAGCGCGGCCCGCAGCACTGGGCGCTGATGGGCTACTCGGCGGGCGCCTACTGCTCCGTCAACCTGACGGTCCAGCACCCCGGCACCTTCCACTCGGCGGTCAGCCTCTCCGGCTACAACGCGCCCGAGGCGCCGCTGGTCCTCAAGGACCCGGCCCTGACCCGGGCCAACAACCCGTACTCGGTGCTGCTGCACGCCAAGCAGCAGCCGGACATCGCGCTGCTGATGGCGGGCAGCACGCAGGACCCTGGCACGGTCCCGGCGGCCAAGGCGATTCTCTCGGTCCTGCACACGACCGGTCCGAACCAGCTCCTGACGGTCACCCACGGCGGTCACACCACTGACGTGTGGCGGGCGATGCTGCCGGACGCGCTGGTGTGGCTGTCGGCGCGGGTGAGTTGAACGCCGGCGGCTGAGCCGGGCTGGGCTGGCTGAGCTGAGCTGAGCTGAGTTTCGCTGCGCTGGGCTGAAGCGGGCGGGGGCACGACGGTGCCCCCGCCCGCTTTTGCGTGTGCGCGTTGTCAGGATTCCTTGACATCGGGCATGTCTGTCAGGCTACCCTGACAGACATGGAAGCTTCGGAGGAAAGCGGTCCGGCCGCCGACCTGCTCGGCCAGGTCACCGGCAGGGATCCGGCCCAGGGGTTGGCCGCGGTCGTCGCGCTGCGGCGGCTGCTGGAGGAACTGGAGCGCCTGCACGTCGACAACGCCCGCGACAGCGGCTGGACGTGGCAGGCCATCGCAACGGCGCTGCAGGTGAGTCGGCAGTCCGTGCACGAGAAGCACGCAGGCAGGCGCAAGGCGACGGGCAAGGAGAGCTGACGTGTTCGAGTACTTCACCGACCGTGCGAAGCGGGCGATCGTCGTGTCCCAGGACGAGGCGATCGCGTGCGGCCACGACTTCATCGGCACCGGGCACATGCTGCTCGGGCTGATCGCCGTCCAGGACGCCGACGCCGGTGCGGTCCTGGCCGACCAGGGCGCCCGACTGGACCCCGCCCGGGAGGCGATGGTCCGGCTGCTGGCCGAGGCGGGCGTCCCCACCAACGGCCGCCAGGACGCGCGCGACGCGCTGGCGTCGATCGGCATCGACGTCGCGGAGATCCAGCGCCGCGCCGACGACAACTTCGGCGCGGGTGCTTTCCAGTTCCCGCGCCCCGCGTACACCCCGCACGCCAAGAAGTCCCTGGAGCAGACGCTGCGCGAGGCCAAGGCCCTGGGCCACGAGCAGTTCGGCACCGAGCACATGCTGCTCGGCCTGCTCGCCGTCGGCGCGAGCGACTCGGAGGTGGACGCGCTCGACGTGCTCACCGCGCTCGACGTCGACGTCGACAGGCTGCGGCCGGCGCTGCTGGCACGGATTGGGGCGGACGGCGGCGCGGACGCCGGGGAGGCGTAGTCGGCGGCAGTACGTGGCGTACTTCCGTCTAGTCGGTGGCTGCGTCGTCAGGCAAGTGGAAGTAGACCGTGCCGGACTGCCAGGGGCCGTGCTCGGTCATCTCCGACTCGATGACGACGTTCTGGATCTCCACCGGGCCCAGTGCCTCGATGGAGTCGGCCAGCCTCCTCAGCAGGGCTGGGACGTTGTCGCACCCCGGGCCGAAGGGGTTGGCCTGCGAGAAGTGGCGAACGGTCCAGTGCCGTGGGGAGTTGGCGTTGGTCATGGCGCGAACGTATCGAATCCTCCCCGTGGGTCGACCCCTTGGATGGCGGCCTGAGGTGCTGCCGGGGTGGGTTCGAGTACCTGGCTTCCGGCCTGGGGTGTACCTGGCACCACCCCCAACTGGGCTGTAGGGGCTACCGACTTGGCGCGGCGAACCGAGCAGGCTGATCACTGTGCCCGACAGGCGTCGGGCCGGTGGTCGCACAGCCCGAGGGGGAGCCATGAGCACGGTGACAGCGCAGTCGCAGTCGCAGTTCGGTGCGGGCGCGGCGGCGCGAAGCGCGGGCAGGCGGCGGGGGTTGTCCGTGCCGGCGGTGCTGGTGGGGATGAGCATCGCGCTGATTCCGTGGGTGGTGCTGCTGGGCACGCTGGGGGAGTGGTCCTGGGTCGGGCTGGACGTGATGGAGCTCGCGGGCCTCGCCGCCACGGGCGCGCTCCTCCGCCGCGGCGACCGCCGCTACGCGCTGACGGCGAGCGCGACGTTCGTCCTCCTGGTGACGGACGCCTGGTTCGACATCACCACCTCCCATGGCCCGTCCCTCGCCCTGGCGTGGGTGCTGGCGCTGGCGATCGAGCTGCCGATCGCGGCGTTTTGCGCCCGGTTGGCGCTGCGGGCCGACATGTGAACTCGGTCTGCGCAGCCTCATGTTCGGGGTATCCGGCGCTTCTCCAGGTCTACGGGCCTTCGGTCCAGAACCGTTGGAGGCGCTCAATAGCTTCGGATTTGGTTAGCTTCGCGATCTCGTCCTCGGTGAGCCCGACACGGTTGATCAGCAGGAAGACCAGGTCTGCGGGGAGCGCCTGGCGCGGGGGTTCGGGTGCGCCTCGGCCAGGCAGGATGCCGTCCAGGACGCAGGGCCAGAACACGTCTTCCGTCACATCCAGTTGGTCGCGGAGGATGTGTGCCCACATGCCGGGCCCGTACGTTGTGCGGTCCACGGGGTGAGAGACCCGGGTGCGCAGGATGCGCCCGTCGGCGAGTCCGAGTTCATATGTCACGTGGTGGGTGCCGGTGCGGCCACGGGCATCGCGTACGCGCTCCCAGCGCTCGACTTTGCAGAACTGCTCATGCCGTTCGCGTGTCGGCTGAGGCCAGATCACTTGGCGCTCCCGAGCAGCCAGTCGCGTAGCTGCGTGTCGTCGCTCAGCCCGATCAGTTGGACGACTCCCCAGTTGTCGCGGTGGTTTGGCGCGTTGAGGAGTCGGTCCTGCCAGTCATCCGCGTACTCGCGCAGGGCGACAACCATCTCGTCGACAGCCTCGTCGAAGGTACTGCCGTCTGCTGCGACCGGCAGGCCGGGGAAGAACATCGACCAGCCTCCGTCCTCGGCCACGACCTCGGCGGTCGAGGGGCACAGCAGGGTGAGGGCGTGGCGCAGGCGTCCCGCGTCGACGACCGCCGCGTACTCGGTGTCCCTGCGGACGGTCGCGACCCGGCCTTGCCCTGCTGCGTCCAGCAGGTCCTTCAGGTGTGCTCGGGCTTCGGTGTAGCTCTCGTAGTGGACTGCTGTCATGGCAAGCCTCCTCGTCCGAGAACCAGAGTCGCTCCAGCCAGGAAGTACGTCAAGTACTTAGCGTACTCAGCCAGGCCGAGCCGTTGTCGTAGCGGTTGCCCGGGGATACGAAAAATGCCCCTGCTCGATGATCGAGCGGGGGCATTTCTGCTGGTCAAACAAGGTGGCCAGGGCCGGGGTCGAACCGGCGACCTTCCGCTTTTCAGGCGGACGCTCGTACCAACTGAGCTACCTGGCCAGGTTCTCTCTTGCGAGAGAGCCTGCGCGACTCCGACGGGACTTGAACCCGCGACCTCCACCTTGACAGGGTGGCGAGCTAACCAACTGCTCCACGGAGCCATGTGCACAACGTACATGCACGGGCAATGCCGTGCCCCCAACGGGATTCGAACCCGTGCTACCGCCTTGAAAGGGCGGCGTCCTGGGCCACTAGACGATGAGGGCGTTTGGACCCTCCCGGCTTCCTTGCGGCCGTCGGGGACGTTCAGAAGCATATGGGATCCGAGCGGGAACGCCAAAATCGATTACGAGGTCAGGGGCTTAGGGCGTGCTGGAGATGGGACGGGAGCGGTTCGAGGAGCTGGTCGGGGAGGCGCTGGACCGGATCCCGGTGGAGCTCACCCGTTTGATGGACAACGTGGTGATCTTCGTCGAGGACGACCCCGCGCCGGGCCGGTCGGACCTGCTCGGGCTGTACGAGGGGACGCCGCTGACCGAGCGCGGGGACTGGTACGCCGGGGTGCTGCCGGACCGGATCACCGTCTACCGGAATCCGACGTTGCGGATGTGCCGCAGCGAGGACGAGGTGGTGCGGGAGGTCGGGGTGACGGTCGTGCATGAGATCGGGCATCACTTCGGGATTGACGACCAGCGGTTGCACCAGTTGGGGTACGGGTGAGCGGAGGGGCGCGAGTCGCGCGGGCGGGTTGACGCGTGCGTGTCCTTTGGCCGGTGGGCGCGTTGGAGAGGGGAAGGGGATCGGCGGGACAGGACGCGCAGTAGAGGAAGCGGGGCCGGACGCGGTGGCAAAGGTCGAAGTGCGGGCGCGCCGGGCGCTCGCGTTCGTGGTGGTGGCCGGGGCCGTGGTCGGTGCGCTGCCGACGCTGGCCGGGTGCATGGAGGTGGGTCCGGCGACGGCGCCCACGGGGGCCGGTGTGCCGACGGCCGCGCCGGCGGGTGTGGGTGGCTCGCAGGACGGTGTGGCCACGCCGACGGAGCAGCCGCGGCACCGGGGCGGTGACCGCCCCAGCGCGGGGCCGGGCGTGAGCGCCCCCGCCGGTAGTCCTACGCCGGGGGCACGCCCCAGCGGCACGCCCTCGCCTCAGCTCGGCGGCCAGCCGGTCGTGGTCACCCCGCTGCCCAGTACCAGCGGTGTCCGGCCGACGCTGACGCCGCCCTCGCAGCCAAGCCCCAGCCCTTCCCGGGTGCAGCCGTCCACGCCGCCCCCGACCACCTCGCCTCCGCCGACGCCCTCGCCGAGCCCCCCGAGCCCCTCCGCCACCGCGTCCGGAGCGGCACTCCGGGCGTGATTCGGGGCGTGATCCGGGGCGCGAATTGGGGGTGAGGGGCGTGTGACTCGGGTCTCCGGTGCCTTGTTTGCCCCGAGTGCGAGGCCTGGGCTATCTTGGTAGATCGTTGTGTTCAATTTGCCCGGCGCTGGAAGATAAGGCGCCCTTGGCGCGTTCCGGCACTCCGTGGCTGACCGCATAGAGGCGGTTTGGAAACCTGCGGACCTTGGCGCGTGCCAATATCCGGAAGGTTTTTCATGTCCATCGTTGACGACGCCCGCTTCGCCATGCCCGAAAACGTCGAGGCTGCGGAGCACGAGGCCCTCATCGAGACCCCGGCTGACGCCGCCGACACCACTGACTCCGTCGACACCACCGACGCCAACTCCACTGACTCCGACGAGAAGACGGTCACCTTCGGCGACCTGGGCCTGCCGGACGAGATCGTCCGCACGCTGGCCAAGCGCGGTGTGACCACCCCGTTCCCGATCCAGGCCGCGACCATCCCGGACGCGCTCGCCGGTAAGGACGTCCTCGGCCGTGGCCGTACCGGCTCCGGCAAGACGCTGAGCTTCGGCCTGCCGCTGCTGACCCGCCTGACCGAGGGCCGCACCCGTGCCAAGCGTCCGCGCGGCCTGATCCTGGTGCCGACCCGCGAGCTGGCCATGCAGGTCTCCGACGCGCTGGAGCCGTACGGCTCGGTCCTCGGCCTGAACCTCAAGGTCGTCTGCGGTGGCACCTCGATGCCGAAGCAGATCTGGGCCCTGGAGCGCGGCGTCGACATCCTCGTCGCCACCCCCGGTCGTCTGCGCGACCTGATCGACCGCAACGCCTGCTCGCTCGAAGAGACCGAGATCGTCGTCCTCGACGAGGCCGACCAGATGGCCGACATGGGCTTCCTGCCCGAGGTCACCGAGCTCCTCGACAAGGTCCCGGCCGGCGGCCAGCGGATGCTGTTCTCCGCGACGCTGGAGAACGAGATCGGGACCCTGGTCAAGCGCTACCTGGTCAACCCGGTCACCCACGAGGTCGACCCGTCCGCCGGTGCGGTCACCACCATGACCCACCACGTCCTGGTCGTGAAGCCCAAGGACAAGGCGCCGGTCACCAACGCGATCGCCGCCCGCAAGGGCCGCACGATCATCTTCGTCCGCACCCAGATGGGCTGCGACCGCGTCGCCGACCAGCTGCGTGACGCGGGCGTCAAGGCCGACGCGCTGCACGGCGGCATGACCCAGGGCGCGCGTACCCGCACCCTCGGCGACTTCAAGGACGGCTACGTCAACGTCCTCGTCGCCACCGACGTCGCCGCTCGCGGTATCCACGTCGACGGCATCGACCTGGTGCTCAACGTGGACCCGGCCGGTGACCACAAGGACTACCTGCACCGCTCCGGCCGCACGGCGCGTGCCGGTCGCTCCGGCACGGTCGTCACGCTGATCCTGCCGCACCAGCGCCGCAGCACCTTCCGTCTGCTGGAGGACGCCGGTGTCGAGGCGACCCGCCACATCGTCGGCGGCTCCTTCGACGCGGACCTGGTCCGCATCACCGGCGCCCGTTCGCTGACGGAGGTTCAGGCCGAGTCGGCCGCGACCCAGGCCAAGCAGGCCGAGCGCGATGTCGCCTCGCTGACCAAGGAGTTGGAGCGGGCCACCCGCCACGCCGCCAGCCTCCGCGACGAGGCCGACCGTCTGGCCAGCCGCGCCGCCAACGAGCGTGCCGAGCTGGGCCTGGAGGACGAGCCGGTCGCGGACGCGACGGACGGTGCCGAGGCGGCCGAGGGCACCGCGGTCGCGGTTGCCGAGGCCCGCGACGCTGCCGACGCCCCGGTCGAGGTCGAGGCCCGCGCGCCGCGTGCGGACCGTGGCTTCTCGTCCCGCGAGGAGCGCGGCCGCGACGACCGTGGTGACCGTGGCGGCTTCCAGCGTCGTGACGACCGTGGCGGCTTCCGCCGGGACGACCGTCGCGACGACCGTGGTGGTTTCCAGCGTCGGGATGACCGCGGTGGCGAGCGTGGTGGCTTCCAGCGTCGTGACGACCGTGAGGGCTTCCGCCGCGATGACCGTCGCGATGACCGTGGTGGTTTCCAGCGTCGGGATGACCGCGGTGGCGAGCGTGGTGGTTTCCAGCGTCGTGACGACCGTGAGGGCTTCCGCCGTGACGACCGTCGTGACGACCGCGGTGACCGCGGCGGCGACCGTGGCGGCGAGCGTGGTGGCTTCCAGCGTCGCGAGGACCGTCCGTCCTACGGCGCGGGTCGCTCCTTCGGTGGCGACCGTGACCGTCGTCCGTCCTTCGGCGCCCGTCGCGACGACCACCGTCCGGCGTCCGGCAACTTCCGTCGGGACGACCGCCGTGACGACCGTGGCGGCTTCCAGCGCCGTGACGACCGTGGCTCCTCCGGCTTCCGCGCCGGTGGCTCCGCCGACCGCAAGCCGCGCTGGAAGAACTGACCTCGGTCGGGTTCACCGACAGGCAGCTTCACCGACAGACAGCTTCACCGACAGGCCGTCCCCTTCCGGGGGCGGCCTGTCCGCGTTTCGGGGGCTTACTGCATGACCGGGGTGTGGCCGTTCATGCCGAAGCGGGGCGAGCACTTCTCGTCGGACTGGTCGCCGATCTTCCAGACGCAGATCCACATCGCGTAGCCGGTGTCCGGGAGGAAGTTGGTCTTCGCGGCGCCGTAGGAGGCCCAGAAGCCGAAGGCCATGCCGCCGGGGCTGCGGTAGAGCACGGCCTGGCAGCTGTCGCCCATCGAGGTGTTGACCACGCCCGCGAGGTTGCCCGCGCCGTCGCTGTCCAGCCAGGCGGAGCAGGCGGCGTCGTTGGCGTACCAGTCGGTGTCCGCCTCGGAGCCGCGGACCTGTGCGGTGTCGTCGCTGCCGTTGATGCCGCTGATCGACGACGCGGTGGGGCTGGGGCCGGGCGCGGGAGGAGCGCTGGACGGGCCCGGACCGGGACCGGGGTTCGAGGTCGTGCCGGGCCCGCCCGGCGGGGTGGCCGCACCGCCGCCGGTGGCACCGCCCACGCCGTTACCGCCGCCTACGCCGTTGCCGCCGGTACCGCCCGTGCCGCCGCTCGGTCCGGCCGTGACCGTCGGGACCCCCGGCGACGCGGAGCCGGACCTGGTGGGGGAGGCGGTGGAACCACTCGGGCTCGCGGAGGACGACTGCGTCGTCCGGCCCACGGGCTGGAGGGTGTACGTCGCGCCGCCGGACGTCCCTTGGGCGCCGGGCTGCGTGGACCCGGGGAAGAACGCGAACGCGGCGATCGCGGCCAGCGCGACCACAACGGCGGTCGGCAGCAGGATCAGGCGCGCGCGCCGGCTGGGTGTGCGGACGGTCGGGGCCTCGGAGTCGGGCCCGGGCTGGGGCTCCGCATCCGGTGGCGGAACGGTGTCCATCTTGCTGACCGGCGTAGCGGCGAAGTCGCGTCGTGCGGCGATGCGGGCCATGACCTCGGACGGCCAGGACGGGCACGGGTCCGGCAGGTGCCCGCGCGCGGCCTCGGCCAACTCGTGGGCGGTGCGGCGGGCTTCGGGGTCGGTGGCGAGGCACGACGCGACGAGGGCGGCGAGGTCCGCGTCCACGGCACGCAGCGGTTCGACGTCGGGGACGACGCCGGGCGTGCGGCCCGAGGCCGCGTAGAGCAGGAGCGCTCCGAGCCCGTAGACGTCCGCGGGTGCGCCCACGTTCTCGTCGCCGGACTGCTGCTCCGGTGCCGAGAAGCCCTGGGTTCCGTAGCTGCCACCGCTCTTGGTGAGCCTTGCCTGGTCGGCGGCGCGCGCGATGCCGAAGTCGATCAGCTTCACGCCGTCGCGGACCAGCATCACGTTGCCGGGCTTCACGTCCCGGTGCACGATGCCGGACGCGTGCACGGCGTGCAGTTGGGCGGCGGTCTCGGCCAGCAGCAGCCACAGCGCCTCGGCGGGCAGCGGGCCGCGCAGCCGGACGGCCTCGTCGACGGTCAGCCCCGGCACGTACTCGGCGGCGAACCAGGGCCGGTCCGCGGTGCCGTCGCTCGCCAGCATCCTCGGCCCGACCCCGACCGGCACCCGGTAGAGGATGCCGACCTCGCGCTCGAAGCGCTCGCTGGAGACCAGTCGTGCCCGGACGCGTTTGACGGCGGCGTAGCCCCGGTCCGACACGCCGAGGTAGACCTCGCCCATGCCGCCGGTGCCGAGCACACCGATGACGGTGAAGCTGCCGATCTCCTGCGGATCGTCCGGGCCGAGCGGTTCGGCGATCGTGCTGTCCATCATCGGCAGGTCCCCCGACTGCGTGCACTCAAGGTTGACAGGCTATCAACAAGTCCACGGCCAGCATGGCGTGTTGACAGGCTTGGCGTGCGGGTATGCGGGACTTCGCACATCTTGGATACCAGTGCTTCGCACACTGTGTGAGGACCGGTCCCCATCGTGCCTTCGTACACTGGCGCGAGCCGAGCCGGAGGATGTGACATGGCGTCAGGAACCTTTCCACCCCAGATGTTGCCACCCGGGAGTCCCGCCGACCGAGTGCCGACGGCGCCGCCGGGAACGATCTTCGTACTGGGTCCGGAGGGCGGGTACGCGGTGCCGCCGCGCCGGTACACGTTGCTGTTCGGACGCGACCGCGATGACGTGCACGTGCCCGTCGGCGTCGACGACCCGACGGTCAGCCGTCGGCACGGCGTCTTCACCTGCACGGGCGCGGACGGCGACTGGTGGCTGGTCAACACCGGAAACCTCCCGATCGAACTGCCCGACGGCGTGCTGATGCTCACCGGGCACAAGCGGATCCTGACGGCCGGGTACACCCCGCTGGTGATCAACTCGTCCAAGCAGCGCTCCCATCTGGTGGAGGTCCGTCTGGTGGACGAGGACGACCGGCACCCCCGTTCCACGAGCAGCGCGGAGACCGTGGACCCGGAGACGGTCTACGAACTCTCGCCGCAGGAGCGGCTGGTGCTCACCGCGCTCTCCAGGCGCTATCTGGAGGGCCACGACGCGTTCCCGCTCCCGCTGCCGTGGGAGGACACCGCGCGTCTGGTCAACGCCTCGCCGTACGTGACCAAGTCCTGGACGTACAAGTCGGTGGCGAACACCGTCGAGGACGTCCGCGAGCGCCTGCACCGCCGGGGCGTGCGGGGCCTGCTGCGGGACGAGGTCGGCGAGCCGGTCGGCGCGACGCTCAGCGTCAACCTGATCAGGGAACTGCTGAAGACCGCGACGCTGAGCGCGCAGGACCTGGAGCTGCTGGCGGAGCAGGACTGAGCGGGCGTTGGCAGGACTGAGCAGGCGTTGGGCTCCCGGACATCGACAGGGCCCCGTGGACGGCTTGGAGGGCGTACCCACCCTTCGAGCTGCCAGGGGGCCCTGTCGTCACGTCAGGGGTTGATCCCGTCGAACTGCCGGACCCAGTAGGGCGGCTGGCCCACGGTGCCGTCCCACTGGGACACGATGAGGGTCAGCGAGTTGGCACCGGCGCTGCCGGGGTGGATGTAGCCGCCGTAGAGGTTGGGCACGGTCAGCGCGGTGACCTGCGGGTTCGGGGTGCTCCATACGGCGTCCGGGCGGGACGCGGTGCGCGTGAAGATGGTGCCGAGGACCGTGTCGAAGTAGCTCATGCAGTAGGTTCCGCCGATCAGCTTCACCGAGAACTCGCCGGTGTTGTTGCCGGAGAGGATGACTGACGGCGGAGCCGCCGTGGTCCACTGCCAGGAGCCGTCGAGGTAGGCCCAGTTCTGCTGGGCCCCGAAGTTCCCGTCGTGGAAGTCGCCCGGCTGGATACGGAAGAGCTGGATCGCTCCGGCGTCGGCGGTGTTGTTGTGGGTCCCGTTCCAGCGCTTCGAGAAGATGTAGAGCCAGCCGTCGGGGTCGATGCCCGCGAACGACCACATGCCGTACAGGGACTGGTTCACCCCGCGGGTGTCACCGTCCCAGTGGTAGGGGAAGTCGGTCCAGGTCGCGCCGTAGTCGTCGGAGTAGGCGACGCCCGACATGAGCGAGCCGTCGTACCCGGCGGGCGGGGACCAGGTGGCGACGGACGTGTACTGGATGTAGGTCCGGCCGCCGAACTCGATGCAGTCGTTGGGGATGCGGCTGACCTCGAAGCCGTACCCGTTGTCCGCGTTGTGGTTGTAGTCGAACAGCTGGGCGGCCGTGCCGTTCGGCTCCGCCCAGGTGAAGGAGATCGGGGTCGCGCCGGAGGAGTCGAAGCTGGCCTGGTTCAGCATCACCGGTGAGCCGAGGTAGGGGACGCCCTGCTGCATGCCCCGCCACGAGTCGCCGAAGACATAGCCCCAACTCCCGTCGTGCTCCCTGAAGTACGGAATGCCGAGGTCGCCGGAGCCCAGGCCCACCGCGCTCGCGGAGTCGCCGGGGTTGTCGCACAGCGGGGTGCCGCTCTGCGCGGCGGCGGCCGGAGTGGCGGCGGACAGCCCGGTGGCGTAGGCACCGGCGCCGGCCAGGGCGAGGCCCATACCGGCCTTGAGCACGGATCGGCGGTTGGGCCGCAGGGGACGGGACATGGATCAGGCCTCCAAGTGGGCTGGGGTTGCTTCCGGTTCGCGTGATTTACGTGTTGCTCAGTGCTGGGTGGCGGCGATCACCCTTCGTCGCCTTCTGCTTCAGGGGCGGCTGCGGTGTTCTGCGTGACGTGCATGACGCCGTGCTCGACGGCGAAGACGGTGGCGTGCCCCTCCGCGGAGTTCTGCTGGCGGAGTTGGGGCTGGGGCTGGTCCGGTTCGTGCTTCGTGGTCGTGACGTGGTTGTTGTCGCCGACGATCGCGGTGCCGGAGACATCGCCGATGCGGACGCTCTGGCGCTCGGGCTTTGCGGACATGGTGGCCTTTCGTCGTCATCGGTGTCGGTCTCGGTCTCGGGGGCGGATCAGGAGCCGCAGTCGCTCTGGAGGCTCTGGACGGCCGAGTTGAGGGAGTTGACCTGGCTCGTGTCGTCGAACGTGCTGTTCTGCGGGCCGTTCGCGAAGGTCTGGAACTGCTGCACCAGTTGCTGATCAAGAGTCAGGATGGTGTTGAGGTCCGACTGCACGGAGCTGGACTTGGCCTGGGACTGGGCCTGCTGCACCGTGGACGCGATCGCTTGCAGGTCGTTGATCTCGTTCTGGGCGTCGGAGCTCTGCGTGCTGTTGTCGGACGCACTCTGGAAGGCGGTGAAGTCGGAGTTGTACTGGCTGACCTCCGACGACCAGGTGGAGGCCATGGCCGTGCAGGCGGGATCGACGGAGGACTGGTTGGTCGCGTAGATCGTGGCTCCCACGCCCACGACGGCCACGGCGCCGATCGTGCAGGTGAGGGCGAGCGCCGACATGCCTCCCGCCTTGCCCGTCGCGGCCACGCCGGTGGCGACTGCGGTGTGGCCGCCCGCGCTCGCGGCGGCGTGCGAAGCGTGGGCGGCGGCGTGGGCCGTGTGGTGCGCCGCGTGGTGGGTCGCGTGCGCGGCGTGGCCGGTGTGGCCACTGTGGGGCGCGTGCGACGCGTGTGCGGCATGCGAGGCGTGCGAGCTGTGCGGGGCGTGGCCGGTGTGCGATGCGTGTGGCTTGGAGAGATCGATCTTCTTGGGTACGTGCACGGCCGAGGGGTGTGTGCCGGTCGCGTGGGCGGCGGCGGGGGGCTGTTGGGTGGCCTTGGTCAGGTCGAAGACCGGCCTTGCCATGTGCACCGGCGGGGTTACATGCACGGGCGGCGGGGTGGTGGGCGGCGGCGTGAAGGTCGGTGGGTTGGCCACGACGTGTGGTGCGGGGAGAAGGTGGATCGGCGGCGGGGTCAGGGCGGCTGCGGCGGTGGAGAGGTGCGGGGCGGCAAGCGCGTGCGCGTGCAAGGTGGCGAGCTCCTTGAACAGGACCTCCGCCTCCAGCACCAGGGCCGTGGTCTGCGCGGCACGGCCGATCGCCCGGCGCCGGGTGCGCGCCTCGTGGAGGAAGAACTCCTCGGCCTTCTTGTCGCCCGCGGTCCGCGCGACGGTCCAACCGGCGCCCAGCAGGCTGCCCCAGGCGTCGAACTGCCGGGACAGGGCCAGCTTCGGTGAGGCGGCACGGGCCAGGGCGACGCCGAGTTGGGCGCTTCCGCGCGTCTCGGCGCGCAGGACCGCGAGGTCGAGGGCTTGGAAGTGTGCCGCGACGTCGTCGGGGGTGGTGGCGGTGTCCTCCACCCAGGCGGTGAGCGTTCGGCACAGTGGATCGGCCGGGAACTCCGTCTTGCGGGTGCCGAGCACGCAGGCGGCGACGTCCGGCGGGCAGCCGTAGCCGGTCTCGGAGGCGATCAGCAGGCCGTGTCGGACCAGGCCGCCCGCGAGCGTGGCGGCGTCCGTCCGGCCGAGCAGGTCGTTCAGGTGTCGTGCGGCCAACTCCGCGCCGGAGAGCGAGCCGAGCAGGTGGAGCAGGTCGCGCTCCTCCGGTGCGAGCTGCCTCACCAGTGCGGGGAGCAGTTCGGGGAGGTCGGTGATGCCTGGCAGGCCCTTGCCGGTCTGGGCCGACATGGCGATGCGCCGGAGCTTGAGCGGGTTGCCCTCCACCGCCGCGCACAGCGCCTTGACGATCCGGGTCTCGTCCTGCCGTAACTCGCGGCCCAGCAGGGTGTGCACCAGCTCCGCGGCGGCGGGGGCCGTGAGTCCGGCGAGCTGGACCGCGTGGACGCCGCTGAGCGCGGTCGGTTGCTGCGAGGTGAGGACGAAGGTGGACTGCTCGGCCATGTCCAGGAGCCGGCGCAGGTTCCTCTCGTCGAGCCCGGCGTCGTCCAGGTAGATCCGCAGCTTCAGCGTTTTGAGGTGCTCCTTGAGCACCTCCGGCGACGGCTTGTACTTCGGCGCGTCGAAGCTGATGTCGAAGATGGCCTGCGCGATGTCGTCCGCGGTGCGTCCGCCGGCCTCGATGTAGGCGACGCCCTCGGGGCCGCGTGGCAGCGTGCGCGCCAGGTGGCGCAGCAGAGCGCTCTTGCCGACCCCGGACGCGCCCCAGACCTGCACCAACTGGCGCGTCTCGACGGCCGTCCGGAGCACCTGGACGTCCCGCTCGCGGCCGATCAGCGGATCGGCCACCGGGCGCGGCAGCTGGGAGATCGGACTGCGCCTGACCGGACGGGCGGTGATCTTCACGAGGTGCACGGTGTTGTTGTCACCGACGATCACCGTGCCGCCGGTCACGTCACCGACCTGCACGTACCCGGACCTGTCCCGCGTTTCGGTGTTCGCTCGGAGCGCCACTTGCTCAGGGTTCTCTGGCATCTGCTTTCCCCGTTCTTCCACGCCCGGGTTCCGGCGCCCGGTCATGTTGGCAGCGCGACCGAGGTGCAGACCCGACGTTTATACGTGTTTGGAGAGATTCGTTTCCGGCGGGCCGCCCGGCCCGGCAGGCCCGCCGGGTCCGGCCTCGGCGGCGATGCGGGCGAGGAGGTCCAGGTCGAGGATCGTGATCCAGCGGTAGCCGGTCGCAACCGCGCCCGACTCGCGCAGCGCCCGCAGGGCCTTGTGGACCGAGGACTCGGCCGCGCCGACCAGGGTGGCCATCTCCGGTTGTGACAGCGGCAGTTGGGCATCCCTGCGGCCGGGGCGGCCGTAGGTGACGGCGAGGTGGTGCAGGATCCGCGCCAGGCGTCCGAGCACGTCGCAACCGGTGAAGTCGACGATCCGGCCGGTCGCCGTGCGGAGCTTGGCCACCACGCTGGCGTTCAGGGCAAGTCCTATGGCGGGGTGCTGCTTTGTGCACTCCATCAGTTCCGAGCGCAGGATGTAGCGGGCCAGCACCTTGCCGCAGGTGGTCACGGTGCCGACGCGGGGCTCACCGTCGATCCCGGCGAGTTCGCCGACCAGGTCCCCGGCCATCCGTACGGCCAGCAGCGCCTCGCGGCCGTCCTGGGCATGCGCGGTGACCTTCACCGTGCCGCCGAGCAGGAGCAGCGCGAAGTCCGAGGTGTCCGCCTCGCGGATGGTGACCTGGCCGGCCGGGTAGACCACGCCGTGGCCGAGCGCCAGCAGGACCTCACGGTCGCGCTCGTCGACCCGGCCGAGCAGCCCGGTGGGCGGCCAGTACGTCGCCGACCCGCGCACCCGTGTGTTGCTCATCGGCCTTACCCCTCTTCGTTGTTCGGCCGAAGCCGTACAAGCCGTATTTGTAGCCGTTCTGCCGGGGGACCCCTCCCCTACGATCCCGTCAATCATGTACTCGACACCGGAGAACCGGTGCCCACGGCAATTCGATCTTCGAATGGCCGGCCCTCGTCGTCATCGCGGAGGGATTGTGAATCCGAGGTACGAATACCGAGCGCTGCTGGCGTGCGACATCGCGGGTTCCGCGGGGCGTGGCGAGCAGCGGCTGCAGGAGATCCGCAGCGTCCTGCGCTCGGCGCTGTCCGGGGCCATGGGCGGCGCGGAACTGGACGAGCGGGACTTCGCGTACGTCGACACCGGAGACGGCTGCCAGCTGGTGGCCCCGGCCGGGTTGCCCAAGGCCAGGCTGCTGGTCCCGTTGCTGCCGGAGCTCAACTCGCGGATCCACGCGCACAATCGGCGCGCGGCCCCGGAGGTCCGGATGCGCGTGCGGGTCGCGGCGCACGCGGGGGAGATCCGGGTCGACCCGGAGGGCGGCGTCTCCGGCGCCCCGTTCGAGGCCTTGGCGCGGCTGCTCGACTCGGCCGCGCTGCGGCAGGCGGCACTGACCGGCACCAGCGGTACGCCGGTGGCCGCGATCCTGTCGCATCACTTCCACGAGGACGCGGTCGGGCACGGCCACGAGGGGCTCGACGCGGACGCCTTCAGTGAGGCCGCGGTCCAGGTCAAGGAGTACGCGGCCACGGCCTGGCTCTGGTACCCGGGCAGCCCCGTCGGGCCGCGTGTCGACGCCGGTCGGGGGACCGACGCGGGTTCGGGTTCGGGCTCCTGCACGGGTTCCGGCCAAGGCTCCGGAATGCGGGCGGCGGCGCGTGAGCCGGGGACCGTGGAGCAGCTCGTCCGAGCGGAGGGGCGCAGCACGGTCTTTGCTGTCGGCACCCACGGCGTCCAGAACATCCATGAGAGCAAGCGGAGTTGATTCGGGCCCATGAACGAGGAACTCGCCGAGCTGGCCGCGAGCGGTGCCACCGCGCTGGTCGCCGCCATGGGCACCGACCTCTGGGACGAGGCCAAGAACCTGATGAGCGGCGTCATCGCGCACGCCCGCCGCAGCCATCGCAGGGAGCTGTCCGTAGCGCTGGACCGTGCGTCGACCGCCACGAGGGGAGCGGTCGACGCCACGGTCCTGGACTACTGGACCGAGGCCCTGTCCCGGCTGCTCGACCGGAATCCGGCGCTCGCCCAGGACGTCATGGCCCTGGCCTCGTTGCGGAACCCGGAAAGGCCGGGCATCGCGCTCCAGGTCAATTCCGCCACCCATTCAGGGGAGGTATTCGCCGTGCAGCACGGTAGTCAGCACTTCGCCTCCGGACCGAAGTCCCACGACTCCGAGGAAGCGCCGTGAACGCGGACGACAGCCGGCCCGGCCTCATGGACGGCTGGCTGCGGGCGGTGGTGCTCGTGGTCGTCGTCGCCGGGTCCTTTGTCGAGGTCAGCCTGCCGCACCGGCAGTACGGACTCCTGGTGGACCTGTTTGCGCTCGCGGCTGTGGGCGTCGTCGGGGCGTCGGCCGTGCTGGGGTCCGAGGCCGCCGAGACGCTCGCGCGGCAGCGAGAGCGGCTCGAACAACAGCCCCAGCCGCAGCCTCCGTCCTCCGCGGAGGCCCCGGTCTGCCGCTTCGTCAACGGGCCCGCGGTGCAGCAGCCCCGACCTCAGCCCCCGAAGCCCAAGCCGTTCCTGCGGGAGCGGCCGACCGATCTGAGCGTTCCCCGCTTCGGCGAGGGCGCCCGCGCCCAGGGCTACCCCTGGCAGTTGCCGGAGCGCACGGTCCAGAACGGGATCGCGGCCGACGAGGCCACGGTCGGCGCCTTCACCATCCGGGCGGCCTCCGTCATCGGGCCCGGCCACCGTTGCGCCCAGCCTGCCGAGCCACGGCAGGACTCCTACCGGATCGGGCGGAGCCGGGACAGCCGGTACGCGATCGTGGCCGTGGCCGACGGCGTGTCCAGCGCGGCCTGGTCCGACGTCGGGTCCACCACGGCCTCCAGCCGGGCCGTCACCCTGCTGCGCGAGCGGATCGACGCGGTCGGCTTCGACAAGCTCGACGCCGAGGAGGTGTTCGGGCGGATCGCGGAGTCCGTCGCCGGGCAGGCTGCCGCACGCGGGGTCGACTCCTCGCAGGTGTCCACCGTACTGATCACCGCGGTGGTCGCGGAGCCGGACGCGAACGGCGTCGCGGAGGCCTGGATCGGGTGGCTGGGCGACAGCTCGGCCTGGCTGCTCGACCCGCAGCGACCGCTGTGGCTCTTCTCCTCGGGGGAGGCCAAGGACCGTGCGGCGGCGGTGGTTTCGAACGAGGTCGCCGGACGGCTTCCTGACACGGCGCACCTGGCCCGGGGTCACTACGTCCGGCTGGCTCCCGGCGCCGCGCTCGCCCTCGTGACCGACGGGATCGGCGACGCGTGGGCGGACCAGGAGGGCAACGTCAACGCGTACTTCGCGAACGCCTGGCGCGCTCCGGTCCCTGCCACGCGGTTCACCGCCGACGTCGGCTTCGACGCGCCGCAGTGCCTGGACGACCGCACCGCGGTCGTGGTGTGGAACGGGGGGCGGTCATGACCGACCCCGAGACCGAGACCGAGCCGGTGACCGCCGTGACCGATGTGACCGCCGTGACCGCCGTGACCGAGGTGACCGACAGCGACGATCCGCGGGGTTGGCCGTTGGCGCGGACCGTGAGCCTCAGCGATCTCGGACCGCTCGCCGAGGCGATCTCCGAACACAACGGCCAGGCCGTCGCGGTGAAGCCGCTGGCGGACCATCCGGGGTGGCTGGCCAAGCTCTACCGCCAGGGCCAGCACGTGGAGGACGCCCGCCGGCTCGACCAGCTCATCTCCGCTCCGGGCACGCTGTCGAGCGCGGACCGTGCGGCCCTGTACGCGGGGACCTGCTGGCCCGCCGCCCGGATCGAGGAACCCGACAACCCCGTCGCCGGCTGCGTGATCCCGATGGCGCCCGAGCACTACCGGCACGAGCTGCGGCGCGGCGCGTTCAGCGAGCGCCGCTTCGTGGAGATCGACTGGCTGGCGAAGTCCGACGAGTCGATCCAGCGGATCGGACTGCCCAGGCCCGGCTTCGAGGGCAGGCTGGCCGCCTGTCGTGGGCTGACGGAACTCGCGGCGATCCTGGAGGGGTTGGGCCTTGTCTACTCCGACTGGTCGTTCTCCAACGCCTTTTGGAGCCCGGACCGGCGTTCGGTCTACCTGATCGACGTCGACGGCTGCCAGCCGAAGAAGATGATCGACGTCCACCAGCCGAACTGGGAGGACCCGCGCACACCGCCCGGGACCGACGCGGACACGTACACCGACCGGTACCGGATCGGACTGCTGGTCGCCAAGTGCCTGACGGGGCAGCGTGACGCGCACGCCTTCCACACCGTCGCCGCGTCACCCTGGCCGAACCGGTCCGCCGCCACGGAGGTGCTGTTGGACATGCTGCTCGCGACCGACCGCGAGCGGCGGCCCTCGGCGGGCCAGCTGAACCTGGCACTGAACGGCGGGCCCTACCTCAGGACCGTGCCACGCGCCACGCGCGACGAGCTGCCGAAGCTGCCCCGGGCGGTCCCGCAGCCTCGCACCGCTCCGCAGTCCACAGCCGTCACCGTCGCCGTCGCCGCCGGGGCCGTGCGGGGGCCTGAATCGGCGTTCACCAAGAAGGTCCAGGCGTCTGCGGCACCCGAGGTGAAGAAGCCGCAGCCTGCGAACAGCGGAAGCGGCGGATGGGCGTTCCTGGTCGTCCTCGCCGTGATCCTGCTCTTCGCGCTGATCGCCTCCCACCACTAGATCCAGATCAGAGGTGCCTCATGTCCGTCTGCCTGCCCACCTACGTCGTGATCGACGCGTCCTCGTCGATGAAGCCGCACGAGGCGGTACTCAACGCCACCCTGTCCCGGCTGCACTACAACCTGGCGACGAACCCGCGCGTCTCGGAGTTCGCCCGGGTCAGCGTGATCGCCTTCTCCACCGAGGTGCACGTGGTGATCCCGATGTCCGACATGGAGCAGGTCCCGGCCCTGCCGGAGGTGATCTGCGGTGGCGGCACGGAGTACGGCAAGACCTTCGACCGGCTGCGCGAGTGCATCGAGGAGGACGTCAGGGACCTGCGGATGCAGAACCTCAGCGTGCTGCGCCCGGCGGTGTTCTTCCTGACCGACGGCGCTCCGACCGACTCGCGGTGGCAGGACTCATTCCGCAGGCTGGTCGACAAGGGCTGGGCACGCCACCCGCACGTGATCGCCTACGGCTTCGGCTCCGCCCAGCGCGAGGTGCTGGAGAAGGTGGCGACCAAGGCCCTGTTCATCGCCGACGGTTCGGACACCGAGTCGGCGCTGAGCTCGGCGATCTCCGGTCTGCTCAACTCCCTGATCGCCTCGTCGAACACCGGTGAGATGCGGATCGCCACCGAGGTCAAGGGCTTCGAGTACGTGCAGGTCGCCCAGGAATACATCGACTGATGACGGACGTCGACTCAGGACTCTCGGCGACCCGGGCCCTGCGCGCATCCGTCGGACTGACGGTGCTGGCCGCGGTGCTGCTCGCCTGCGGCGCGGCGGTGCAGGCGACGGGCAGTCTCCAGGGCCCCTCGGCGAACGGGGGCGGAAGCGTCACCCGCCCGACGACGACCGCCCGGCCGGTCCACCCGGTCCCGACCTTCCCGATCCCGACCCACCCGGCGCCGCCGCCGACCTGCGTGGCCGCCGGACCCGTCCTGACCGGCTGCGGCGGCGGAGGTCTCTGGCCGCGCCGCGACCGATAGAGCCGGCGTCGAAAGGCCGGCGAATGGCCGGCGAAGGGCACGCGAAACGCAGACGGCCCGCAGGCTTGCTCCCATCCCCGACCTAGGAACGGGGACGTGGGCACCGGAGGACGATCCGGTGGGCCTGCGGGCCGGGTGACTGCTATGGATTGCGCTTGCGCGCTGTGGAAGTGCCCGCTGCACCAGCCGCTGCGGGCGGGGCGGCGCTAGCGCGCAGCCACCTCACGCGTCCTGAATGTACTCACTACAGGATCACCTCCCTTCTGTGTGCTGCCACGGTAGGCAGGCCGCCTCGGCGATCGCAACGGTTTTTCTGTCGGCAATCGGCTGAGCGGTCGGTCGGTAATCCGGTGGGCCCGGCCCCGGGCGGCACGGCAGACTCCCCACAGAGCGAACCGGAGAGCAATCCGGAGAGCGAGCCGGGGCAGGCGGGGGAGTGGTGGGTCGTGGCCGAGGAACAGGGGCGGGTGCTGCTGGAGGGCGTGGTCGGGTCCACCGCGTACGGGCTGGCGCACGCCGGGTCGGACGTGGACCGGCTGGGCGTCTACGCGGCGCCGACGGAGCGGCTGTTCGGCCTGCACCGGCCCGGGGAGTCGGTGGTGACCACCGCGCCGGACCGGACGCTGCACGAGGCGGCCAAGTGGTGCCGCTTGGCGCTGAGCGCCAACCCGACCGCGTCGGAGCTGGTCTGGCTGCCGGAGGACGGCTACCTGACGCGGACGGCACTGGGGGAGGAGCTGATCGGCATCCGCCGCTCGTTCCTGAGCGCGCGGGCGGTGCGCAACGCGTACCTCGGCTACGCGACGCAGCAGTTCCGCAAGCTGGTCGCCAAGGAGGCGCGGGACGACGGCCCAGGCGCGGTCCCGCCCGCGCGGCTGGCCAAGCACGCCCGGCACCTGCTGCGGCTGCTGGAACAGGGAGTCCACCTGCACCGCACCGGCGAGCTGCGGGTACGCGTCGATGACCCCGCACGACTGCGGGCCGACGGGGAGCGGATCGCGGCCCGCCCGGGCGAGGCGGAGGCGCTCCTTGCGGCGGCGGAGGAGGCGTTCTCCTCTCCCGGTGTACTGCCCGCCGCGCCGGACGAGCGCCCGGCGGAGGCGTGGCTGGTCCGGGTGCGCCTTACAGTGTTGGACGGGTGGCGGTGCGCCCCGGGCGGAACGGCAGAAGAGGCATTGGCCCGCAGCCAGTAGTCCCGTTGCGGGCCACTTCGCGGGCGTTCCACCGGTGGTTAGCGGGTGCTTCGTGGACGGATTCAGAGGAATTGCAGAGCGGGGTCACAGGTGGAATCCCGCAAGGCCAAGCGGAACCCCAAGTCCGTTACCGCGAAGGAATGTTCGCCGGTGTTAGGGCCTCCGTCAGACACAGGAACTCACCGTATGCTGACATGGCATCAACAGGGGGAATTCCTCCTGCGCATGCGCGTTGAGGAAGGCGGTGGTGGAGCGTGATCAGCATCCTGATCGCTGAGGACATGCTCATGCTTCGGAAGGCCCTGGTTTCACTCCTGAGCCTGGAAGACGACCTGGAGATCGTCGGCGAGACCGCGCGGGGCGACGAGATCCTGCCCCTGGCGCTGAAACTCAGACCCGACGTCGCGGTCCTCGACATCGAACTGCCCGGCATGGACGGCATCACCGCGAGCGAGTGCCTGCACAAGCAGCTCCCCTCCTGCCGGACGATGATCCTCACCAGCCTCGGGCGTCCGGGGAACCTGCGACGCGCGCTCGCCGCGCACGCGGTCGGTTTCATGCTCAAGGACGCCGAGCCGGACGTGCTGGCGAACGCCATCCGCTCGGTCGCCGCGGGCGGCCACGCCATCGACCCCAAGCTGGCGCTGGCGGCCCTGGAGGCCGAGACCAGCCCGCTGACGCCGCGCGACATTGAGGTGCTGCGGCTGACCGCCGAGGGGGAGGACGTCGGGCAGATCGCCGCCCGGCTCTTCCTGGCCTCAGGGACGGTCCGGAACTACCTGACCAACATCGTGACCAAGCTCAACGCGCGCAACCGCCTGGACGCGGTGCGGATCGCGAAGGAGTCCGGCTGGCTCTGAGCGGTCGCTCTGCCGCCGAGCGCCGGCTGCCGGATGCCTGCCGCCTGGTGCCGGCCCGCCTGGCGTGGGTCAGCAGACCGCCAGGTCGGCCGAGGAGGGCGTCGAGTCGGAGTCCGTATCCGCGTCCGCGTCCGACGCCGGGTCGGCGGGCTCCGCGGGGAGCTGGACGACGGCCCGCAGCAGGTAGCCGTCGTCGGCCGTGCCCGCGCTCAGGGAACCGCCGAGCTCGACCAGTCGCTGGGTCAGGTTGACGATCCCGCTGCCGCCGGGCGCGCCCGAGCCGCTGTCCGAGACATGGGCGCCGCTCCCGTGCCCGTGCCCATGGCCGTGACCGTGCGGAATGACCGGCAGGGCCGACGCGCCGTCGTTCCACAGCGTCAGCGTGACCATCGGCGGGGTGAGGCGGAGCGCGATCCGGCAGTGGCCCGCCTTGCTGTGGCGGAGCATGTTGGTGACGCCCTCGCGCAGCACCGCGACCAGGGTGGCGTCGACCTCGTTCGGCAGTTGCAGGCCGTCCGGGATGTCCACCTCGGCGTCGATGCCGACGGAGCTGAGCATCGACTGCACCGCCAGCGCCTCGGGAAGCACCGTCTTGGAGCGGTAGTTGCTGGCCAGCGTCCGCACGTCGGAGAGCGCCTGCCGGGAGATCTGCAGGATCTCCTCCAGCTCGTGCTGGGCGCGGTCGGGCTGGCTGGTGACGATCCGGTGCGCGAACTCGCACTTCAGGGTGACCGTGGAGATGCTGTAGCCGAGCAGGTCGTGCAGGTCGCGGGCGAAGCGCAGCCGTTCCTGCATCACCGCGACGCGGGCCAGCTCGATGCGGGCCAGCTGCAGTTCGGAGACCAGGTCGGACATCCGGCTCAGCCCGGTGACGATGGCGGCGGTCAGCGCGACGGCCACGATGTTGTAGAGCATGTCGCCGACCGGGTAGCCGACCAGCAGCTGCACGGGAGCGGCGGCGGCGACGACCAGGCCGAAGACCGTCCAGCCCGCAGCCGCGGGCAGCACCAGCAGCGCCGAGGACGCGAGGAACCCCGGCATGCCGAGCCAGGCGTCCCCGTAGAAGAAGAACGGCACATAGGTCAGCACCCCCTGCAGCGCCAGGCTCTCGCGGCGGTACGGCGCCAGGCGCGGGGCGATCGCCGGGAAGGAGTGGATCGTCTGCAGGGCCAGCAGCACGCTCAGGATCGCGACGAATCCCAGCAGCCCGATGGCCGAAAGCCGGTTGCTCACCGCGTAGCTGAGGGCGATCAGGAAAAATCCGACGATCACGACGCCGGTGATCACCTGCGCCGTTCGTGGGGCGAAGTTCGCAAGTCCCATCGCCGGTTTACCGGATCCGGGCGTAACGGAACCGCTCTTGTGGAACTCCCCCACGACTACCCCCCACCAACTCAGGCCAGCGGTGTGCGCGACGAGGTCATCCTAGGAGAAACAACGTCGTAAGTGTGTTGCCGAAGTATGTGCTTTCAGCCCTTTCTGTTACCGGATCACTGTTGCTGGAACCAATGGCATATGGGGAGTTGACTGCGGTGGAGCAGCGCATGGTCAGAGGAAGAACGGGATGGGGTTGAGGTCCTCGTAGCGGGTCGGGGCCTTCAGCCAGCCGAGCCGGACCGGTACGTCGTAGAGCCGACCGGCGGCGAACCGGGCCCAGAACGGGCGCAGTCCGGGGACGATCACCTTGGCCACCGGGATGCCGAGGTCGGGCCGGGTCTGGTCGAGGACCAGCAGTTCCAGGCCGTGGCCGCGGAGCAGCTCTACCACGTCCAGCACGTCGTCGCGCAGGTCGGCCCGGGGCCGGTAGGGGAAGTCGGCGGGTGCGCGGGTGGGCGCGGCCGGGTCGGGCAGCAGGTAGGGCTGGTTCTCCGTGGTGGCGTTGCGGAACCAGTCGAGGGTGACCGGGTCGTCGCAGCCGTAGCCGCTGCCGTCCTTCGCGTCCAGGACGGCCGGGAGCATCTGGTTGCTCTCGGACAGCGCGCGGCGCAGCGCGACCCGGGAGTCGAAGTGGGCGCCGAAGCCCATCACGATGTCCTGCGGGGAGGCAGCCTGAGGCGACGCGGCCTGTGCGGAGTCCCCGGTGCGGTCGGCACGGGCCGAGAAGGCGGCGAAGACGGGGATGCCGAGGTCGGCGGTGAGGTCGAGCACCCAGACGGTGCGACCCATGTCCCGATGGACCGTCAGGTGCTCGGCGATCCACGGATCGGTGTAGGCGGCGAGGTCCACGGCCGGTCGGCGCAGCCGGTTGTACCACCACAGGGCGACGCTGTCCCGCTCGACCAGCTCCAGGAAGCCCTGGAGGATCGCGTCCTCCAGGCTGCTGCCGGCGGCGGTGCCGTTGGACGTGGCCTGGCAGACGACGCGGCCGGGCGGCTGGGGCGCGCGGTAGTAGAGGAGGGCGGTGGGCAGCAGCCGGCGACGCTGCTCGGTCAGCGACCAGACCGGCGTCCAGTCGAGCTGCTCCTCCTCGTCCACGGGGTCGCAGAGTTGGTTGAAGACGCCGCGGGCCGCCGCGCCGGGTCTGTTCCGCTCGGCGTACCACTCGACGACCTGGCGCGGGTGGAACAACTGGACCACGTCCGGGTGGAGGGCGTCGGGGCCGAGTTCGCGCAGGGAGGCGCGGACGACGGGCTCGTCGCCCTGGTAGTGGCCGCTGTGCCGCTCCAGCGCCTCGCAGAGCGCGCTGACCTTGGCGTGCAGGGGCGTGGCGCCCTTGCCCGAGCTCCAGGTGCGCAGCCCGGCGCGGACGGCGGCGTGGTCGCGGGCGACGGACGCCGGATTATCGCCCGCGCGGTAGCAGTTGAGGAAGGCGGGTCCGCGGCTGTCGCGGCGCAGTTCGCGGACCGCGCCGGTGACCGGGCTGACCAGGTGCCCGTACGCGTCCAACACCTGCTGGGGCGAGGCGGAGCGGTGGTCGCCCCCGTCGAGCGTGACCTTGGGCCGGGAGAGCGGGACCACCGGGGCGGTGACCCGGTCGGCGACCAGCGTCGGGTTGCCGCAGCAGGGGCACTGCGGGCGGCGGACGACGGTGTGGCGGCGGCTCTCCAGGGTCGTCGTGTCCAGGGTGACCAGGTCGGCCTGGTGCGGGGTGCGGACGCCGCCGAGCCACTTGGCCGCCTCCAGGGCGGCGAGGTGGACGGCCGCCGCCGCTCCGGCGGGGTGGGCGCTCGGCGGGTGCGGCACCGGGCCGCTGCGGCCGAGGAGTTGCTGGAGCCGGGTCTCCGGCTGGCGGTTGAGCCGCAGCCGGTGGGCCATGCAGTGCCAGCAGGCGTTCTGCTGCGGGACCAGGACGGGCCCGATCCAGCAGGACGGGCCGCTGGGCTTGAAGAGCAGCCAGGGGCGACCGGCGGCGCGCTGTTCGGCGTCGATCCGGGCGAGTCCGGCGTCGAGGTAGTCGTCGCAGGCGACGACGGTGAGTTCGGCAGCGGCAGCGGCGGCGGCACCGGCGGCGGCCGCCGTGCCGGACTGCTCTCCGCTCGCGTCCTCCGCGAGCACGGTCAGGCCGGCCGCGAGGAGGGCGGTGAGGACCTCGTCCCGACGGGTCGAGCCGAGGCAGAGCAGGCGGACCGAGGCGGCGGCCACCGTGCGGGCGGCCTTGGGTCCGTCGAGCCCGGCCAGCTCCCAGTAGGCCAACTCCGCGGCGTCGCAGGTGCTGGAGGTGCTGGAGAGGGGGCGACGGGGAGGAGCGGTGTCGGTGAGGAGACCGGCGCGGGAGAGCCGGGTGAGGACCTCGTCGGTCCGTTCCGGATCCAGTGCCGGACGCAGCGCGGCGGCGTCGGCCAGCAGCCGTTCCCGGTCCCGGGAGCCGTCGAGCAGCGGGGCGAGGGTCGCGATCAGCGTTCCGCGCAGCACGGTCACGCCGTGGGCGGAGATCAGGTAGACCCCCTCGCCGGGGACGGTCTCGACGCGGAGGTGCGGCTTGAAGCCGACTCCGGCGGCGGCCGAAGGGAGGGAGAGCGTCCGGTGCTCCAGTCTCCTCACCGGTGTGTCACTCGGTCTCGGAGCCGGCGTTGAAGCAGAAGCACATGCCCAGGGGGGTGACCTCAGCGGGGATGTACTGCAGGTTCTCGATGACGAGGTCCGTGGTCTCGGTGCACAGCAGCGTCTCGTTCAGCATGGCGAACTCCTTGTGTCTGCCTGTGTGTCTCTGGGGGCGGGGAAGGACTTCTGGGTGCCCGTGCGGTTCTGGGTGTGCACGTGCGGCGGGGAACGGGGTGCGGCCTGGCGCCTGGCTGCACCGGAGGAACCCGAGAGCGCTTCTCGTACTGCTGCTCAAAGCTCGTACTGCTGTGTGGCGAGACCACTGTGCCGCTCGGCGCGGATCCGGGGCCAGTGCCCGGGTCACCGGTCCCATGTGACGAACTCACGGATCCGACAATTGCGGTGACCTCGTGCGTACGGTCCGTCACCTTTAGGGCGGCTCTGGGCTGTCCGCCCTGGTCCGGACAGTGCCGAGGCCGGAGTCGAGGACGGCACGAGCGGCGGCGGCGATGCTCGCGGGCCCCACGGGCGGTACGCGAGGAGGCGCCCGTCTGCTTACGGGAAGGGCCTGGCATGACTGTGATCGACGAAGGCCGTACGGCACTGGCGGCTGAGCGTCCGGTCGGACTGCACGTCGCACCGGATCCGGTCGAGTCCGATCCGCACCACGGCGCACGGGAGACTCGCGAACAACAGGAGAGGCAGGGGCTGCACGAGCAGCAGAAACAGCAGGAGACGCGGGAAGACTGGGAGCAGCCGTCCGCGCGGCCGAACTCCGCCGCGCTGGCCGCCGAGTTGGCTGCGCGCAAGGTGCAGTTGGAGGCGGGGCCGAGCGAGCAGGCCACCGCGGCCCAGCACGCCAAGGGCAAGCTGACCGCCCGTGAGCGGATCGACCTGCTGCTGGACCCGGACACCTTCGTGGAGGTGGAGGGCCTGCGGCGGCACCGCGCCACCGGCTTCGGGTTGGAGCACAAGCGCCCCTACACGGACGGTGTGGTGGCGGGCTGGGGCCTGGTCGACGGACGCCAGGTCTTCGTCTTCGCCCACGACTTCCGGATCTTCGGCGGCGCGCTGGGCGAGGCCCACGCGCAGAAGATCCAGAAGGTGATGGACATGGCCGCCACGACCGGCTCCCCGCTGGTCGGCCTCTGCGACGGGGCGGGCGCGCGGATCCAGGAGGGCGTCACCGCGCTCACCGGCTATGGCGAGATCTTCCGGCGCAACGTCCGCAACTCCGGGGTGATCCCGCAGATCAGCGTGATGTTGGGCCCGTGCGCGGGCGGCGCTGCGTACTCACCGGCGCTCACCGACTTCGTCTTCATGGTCCGCGACATCGCGCAGATGTTCATCACTGGACCGGACGTGGTCCGGGCCGTGACCGGTGAGGAGATCAGCCAGAACGGGCTGGGCGGCGCGGACGTGCACGCCGGCACCACCGGGGTCGCCCACGCCGTCTTCGACGACGAGGAGACCTGCCTGCTTGAGGTCCGCTACCTGCTCTCGCTGCTGCCCGCCAACAACCGTGAACTGCCGCCCGCCGAGCCGGTCGCGGACCCGGTCGACCGGTCCTGCCCGGCGCTGCTGGACCTGGTGCCCGCCGATCCGGTGCGCTCCTACGACATGCGCGCGGTGATCCGGGAGATCGCCGACGACGGCGAGTTCTACGAGGTGCACCAGCAGTGGGCGGGCAACGTGCTCTGCGTGCTGACCCGGCTCGGCGGCCAGGTGGTGGGCATCGTCGCCAACCAACCGATGGTGCTGGCGGGTGTGTTGGACATCAGCGCCAGCGAGAAGGCGGCGCGGTTCGTGCAGTTCTGCGACTCGTTCAACATCCCGCTGGTGACCCTGGTGGACGTGCCCGGTTTCCTGCCCGGCGTGGTGCAGGAGCACGGCGGGGTGATCCGGCACGGGGCCAAGCTGCTGTACGCGTACTGCAACGCGACAGTCCCGCGGATCTCGCTGATCCTGCGCAAGGCCTACGGCGGCGCGTACATCGTGATGGACTCCCGCTCGATCGGGACCGACCTTGCGCTGGCCTGGCCGACCAACGAGATCGCGGTGATGGGCGCGGAGGGCGCGGCCAACGTGGTCTTCCGCCGCGAGATCGCCGCCTCCAAGGACCCGGACGCGACGCGCGCGGAGCTGATCGCGCAGTACCGCGAGGACCTGATGCACCCCTACTACGCGGCCGAGCGCGGGCTGGTGGACGACGTGATCGACCCGGCCGAGACCCGCAGCCGCCTGATCAGCGCCCTGGCCATGCTGCGGACCAAGGACACCGTCCTGCCGGCCCGCAAGCACGGGAACCAGCCGCAGTGAGCGCCGAGGCCGGTCCCGTGGAGAGCCTGCGGATCGAGCGCGGGCGGCCCTCGCCGGAGGAAGTCGCGGTGCTGGCGGCTGTACTGACGCGACGTCAAACACCGTGCGACGCGGACGTGGACGCCGAGCGTCCGGGTCGCGTCCGGGCCGGGTGGAAGCCCTCGGGCATGCGTCAGCCCGGCGGGTGGGGCGCGCCGTGACCCGTAGCTACGCGCGTGGCATGCGTCACACCACCCTGTGGTCATCGGCGGGAACAACGGTGGACGAATGGTGAAAACCGCAGGTCAGAGGCTCGAAAGTGCCTCAAGTTGCCGTCGAGAAGCCCGCCTTAGCGTCGAGCACGCCGCCAGTGGCCTGGTGTTCGACCGGGCCCGACACGGGTCGTGCGCGCAAGGACAGGCCCCGGGACGGCCGGTGGCGCCGACCGAACAGTCCGTATCCACCTTGAGTCGAATGAGGTGACTCCCTTGAGAATCTCCGCTCTCAGTGAGGTACTTCCGGGCGAGCCGGTCAGCAACGCCGACATGGCCGAGCGCTTCGGTCTGCACGAGCGCTGGCTCGACCGGATGACCGGAAACCGCGCGCGCTACTTCTGTGATCCCGAAAGCCCCGACGGTGTGCCCAAGAACACCGGCGACCTCGCCGCCGCCGCGGGCGAGCAGGCGCTGCAGTCCGCAGGCGTCGACCCGGGCTCGGTCGACTTCCTGATCCTGTCCACCGGTTCGCCGGACTTCCTGATGCCGGCCACGGTGAACACCGTCGCCGACCGGCTCGGGCTGAACGACCTGCCGACGCTCCAGCTCTCCGCCGGGTGCGCGGGCGCGGTGCAGGGGCTCTACACCGCCCAGGCGCTGCTGACCGCGGGCGCCAGGCGCGGGCTGGTCATCGGCGCGGACAGCGTCGTCAAGCTGTGGCCCGCCGACCGGCAGTTGGGCAAGATCAGCCCGGCCGAGCTGGCCAACTTCGCGCTCTTCGGCGACGGCGCCGGCGCGGCCGTGGTCGAGGCCGAGGAGGACGGTCCCGGGCTGCGCGTCGAGCGGATCGTGCTGCGCTCGGTCGGCAAGGGCCGCGCCCCGGCGCAGACCGTGCGCTGGTACGGCGCGGACGGTGCGCCGTTCGTCACCGGCCCGGACGGCAAGGAGCGCCGCGAGGCGATGGGCCAGGAGGACTACAAGGCGATCGAGCGCCACGTCCCCGAGCTGGCCGACGGCCTGCTGCGCGAGCTCTCCGCCTCGGTCGGCTGGCCGGTCGAGGAGGTCGAGCACGTGCTGACCCCGCAGCTCAACGGCGTGATGGCGGAGAAGATCCGCGAGCACCTCGGCGTCCGTCCGGAGCAGGCGGTGCACTGCGTGGAGCTGACCGGCAACAGCGGCAACGCGCTGCCGCTGATCCAGCTTTACCGGGCCTTCCGCCGCGCGGAGGAGAACGGCGTGGACGGCGCACGGATGCTGGCGACCGCGATCGAGTCGTCCAAGTGGATCGTCTCCGGTCTGGCCATGCGCTACCAGGCGGAGGGAAAGAAATGAGCGTCACGACCGAGGCCGGAACGGGCCAGGCCCGGCGGAGCGCGCTGCGTGAGCTACGCGCGATGAAGAAGGCCGGACTCGGCGGCGCGGGCGACGCGGTCGTCGCGCTGCTCGACGAGTTGGAGGCGCAGGGCGACCCGCTCGTGCTGGAGTCCGCGGGGGCGCTGCTCGACGCGGGCCAGCGTGCGGCGCTGCACCAGGAGAACCGTTTCTCCGACTACCGGATCGCGCTGCTCGGCTCGTCCACCCTCGACTCGCTGCCGCACCTGCTCACCGCCGAGCTGGTGCGCCGACGTGTCCTGCCGGAGATCCGCTCCGCCGGGTTCAACCAGTGGCGGCTGGAGATCCTCTCCGGCGCGCCCGCGCTGGCCTCGCTTCAGCCGCAGCTGGTCGCGCTGCTGCTGGACGACGCCGCCGTCTTCGAGTCCGTCGCCGACCCGCTCGACCTCGACGAGGTCGAGCGTCGCTGCGCGGCCTTCCCGCAGGAGTTGGCCGACTGGGCCGAGCAGTGCCGCGGCACACTGGGCGGACTGCTGGTGCTGGCCACCGTCCCGCTGACCGCGCTGCGTTCGGACCGGCTGGTCGACTACCGCTCCAAGGCCCGGCTGGCCGCCGCCTGGCAGCGGATGAACGCCGAGATCCTGGGCCTGGCCACCACGTCGGAGCGCACGGTGGTGCTGGCCTGGGAGACCCTGGCGCAGCACGCGGGCGGCGCCGCCGGCGGCTTCGCGGCCGGTGACCGGATGCGGCACGCGGCCGGGCACGCCTTCTCGCCCGAGTTCCTGCACGCCTACGCCGCCGAGCTGGCCCGGGTGGTCCGCGCGGACCAGGGCAAGGCCCGCAAGTGCCTGGTGCTGGACCTGGACCACACGCTGTGGGGCGGCGTCGTCGGCGACGACGGCGTGGCCGCGCTGCGGATCGGTGGGGCGTTCCCCGGCTCGGCCCACCTGGAGCTCCAGGCGCTGGCCGCCGACCTCAAGGCGCAGGGCGTGATGCTCGCGGTCTGCTCCAAGAACGAGGACGCGGTGGCCCGCGAGGCCATGGCCACCCACCCGGAGATGCTGCTGCGCCCGGACAGCTTCGTGGCCATCGCCGCCTCCTGGGACCCCAAGCCCCAGGCCGTGGCCGGGCTGGCCCGGACGCTCAACATCGGCTCCGACGCGATGGTCTTCGTCGACGACAACCCCGTCGAGCGCGGCCTGATGCGCGAACTGCGGCCCGAGGTGGCCACGGTGGAGCTGCCGGGCGACCCGGCCCGCTACGCGGCCACCGTCGCCGCACGCGGCGACTTCAACCTCCTCACCCTCACTGAGGAGGACCGGGTCCGCACCCAGCTCTACCGGGCCGAGGCGGACCGCGCCGAGCTGCAGCGCAGCACCGGCAGCCTGGACGAGTACCTGGCCGGTCTCGGCTCCGAGCTGACGGTCGAGCCGATGAACGAGCTCAGCCGTGCCCGGATCGTCCAACTCTTCGGCAAGACCAACCAGTTCAACCTGACCGGCCGCCGCTACGCCGACGACGAGGTCGTCTCGCGCTCGGACGCGGGCGAGGCGGTCTTCCTCAGCGCGCGGCTGCGCGACCGGTTCGGCGACAACGGCCTGATCGCCGCGCTCGCCGTCGGCCGGGACGCGCAGGGCGTCTGGGAGGTCGAGAACTTCGTGCTCAGCTGCCGGGTCTTCTCCCGGTACGTCGAGCAGGCGGTGGTCGGACTGGTGCTGCGCGCGGCGCTCGCCGCCGGCGCGCCCGAGGTCCGCGCCTCCTACGCGCGCACCGCCAAGAACGGCGCCTTCGCCGAGTTCTGGACCGGACTCGGCTTCGCGGTCGACGCGGCCGCGTCCACCCCCGAGCGGCAGGTCTACATCCGTGACCTGCGCGAACTCTCCGACCCCGACGCACTTCCCGACCTGCCGAGCTCGATCTCGGTCGTCTCCACGAAGGAGCCCCTCGATGTCTTCTGATGCCGCAACCGATGCCGCCGAGGCTCTGGTGATCGAGGTCGTGGCCCAGGTGCTGGACCTGGACGAGGACGAGGTCGCCGTCGACGCGAACTTCGCCGACCTGCCCGGCTGGGACTCCGTCAACGCCATGCGCGTGCTCGTCCTGCTGGAGCGCGAGTTGGGCGAGCCGGTCGACTACGACTCCTTCGCCTCCGCGCACACCGTCGCCGACATGGTCGAGGCGGTCGCCGAGGTCTCGGGGGTGAGCGGCGGATGACCACTCTCCAGCCGCTGCCGGTCGGACGACGCGGCACCTGGACCTTCCTCCACGACGCCCGCAGCACCTGCCACGTCTACCTGGACACCGAGGTCGACGCGACCCGGATGCGCGAGGTGCGCACGGCCGCCGACGGCAAGGTCGGCTATGTCAGCCTGCTGGTGAAGGCGGCGGCCGAGGTCGTCGCCGAGGTGCCCGAGGCCCGTTCGGTGCTGCGCGCCGGATGGCTGCGGCCCAAGATCGCCGAGGCGCAGCAGATCCACGCCAAGGTCCTCTTCGACCGGACCGTGGCCGGGACGCGCTGTGTGCTGTCCGGCGTGGTCGAGTCGGTGCCGGAGCTCTCCGCGCTCCAGGTGCAGGAGGCCGTCGACGCGTTCAAGGACGCCGACCCCGAGGACCCGCAGGGCCCGTTCGCGGCGCAGAAGAAGATGCGCGGGCTGCCGCTGCCGCTGGCCCGGCTGATCTACCGGGCCGCGATGCGCGATCCCGGTCGCCGCGCGGCACTTCAGGGCGTGTTCTCGGTGACCTCGGTCGGCCAGGAGCAGGTCCGCGTGATCTACCCGATGATCTCGGGCACGCTCGGCTTCGGCATCGGCCGGATCCGGGACGTCCCGGTGGCGGTGGACGGCCAGGTCCGGATCGGACCGGTCTGCACCGTCTCCCTCGCCTTCGACCACCGCGTGGTCGACGGAGCCGTGGCCTCGGACGTCCTGGCCCGGACCAAGAACCGTCTCGAGACCCTGGAGATGCCATGAGTGACAGCACTGACCGGGGCGAGCGCGAGCTCACCACGGACGTCCTGATCGTCGGCGGCGGTCCGGCGGGAGCGCTGCTGGGCTGCCTGCTGGCCCGGCGCGGCATCGACGTCGTCGTCGCCGAGAAGCAGGAGACGCTGGACCGCGAGTTCCGCGGCGAGACCATCGCCGCGCCGTCCGTGGTCACCCTGGAGCGCCTCGGCTTCGGACCGGCGCTGCGCGAGCACGGCTACCTGTCCACCAGCGGCGTCAAGATGCGGATGGAGGGCCACGACGTCTTCCAGGTCGACTACAACCGCTTCGACGTCGGCGTGCTGCCCATCGACATCCCGCAGCCCTCGCTGATCGGGATCTTCCACGAGGCCGCGGCGGCGCTGCCCAACCACAGCTACCTGCCGGGGACTTCGTTCACCTCGCTCATTGAGGAGGACGGCGTGGTGCGCGGCGCCATGCTGCGTCACCGCGACGGTTCGCGCACCCGCGTCCAGGCACGCCTGGTCGTCGGCGCCGACGGCCGGTTCTCCAAGGTGCGCAAGGCGGCCGGGATCGACGCCGACGTCACCCCGATGGAGCGCGACTTCCTCTGGATCCGGCTGCCCCGCCCGGCCGGCTGGGGCGACGACGCGGACCTGGTCGTGCGCGGCGACCGGCAGTTGGTGATCCTGCCGACCTTCCCGGACCTGCTGCGCATCGGCCACAACCTGCCCAAGCGCGGCCTCGGCGACCTGCGCAGCGAGGGCATCGCCGCGTTCCGCGACAGCATCGCGGAGATCGACCCGCGCCTGCGCCCGCTGCTGGACGAGCACCTGACCGACTGGGAGAACACCGGCTTCCTGGAGATCTTCACCGCCGAGGTGGAGCAGTGGGCCAAGGACGGCCTGGTGCTGATCGGCGACGCCTCCCACACCTGCACCCCGATCCTGGGCCAGGGCGTCAACCTGGCCATCCAGGACGCGGTCTGCCTGGTCCCGGTCGTGGCCCGGGCGCTGACGAAGGACCAGCAGTCCCGTCAGCCGGTCCCCGCCGCCGCCTTCGACGAGTTCGCCGCGTCCCGCAAGAAGCACAAGTCGTTCGTCACGCGCTACCAGCGGATGCAGGAGGGCGCGCTCGCCCAGTCCAAGCCGCTGGCGGTGCTGCTGCGCCGGACCCGGTTCCGGCTGCTCAACGCCCTGCCGATCAAGTACAAGATCTTCGGCAAGGTCATCAACGCCCCGCACCCGATCGACGCGGAGGACCTGCGCCTGGCGCGGATCGACTCCTCGACCGCTCCCGTCCAGCCGCCCACCACCGCGGCCTGAAGCCAGGCCAGGCCGAGCCAGACCGAGCAAGGCTGAGCCAGGCCGAGCCCGCTCCCCGCTACCCGTACTCCCGCCCTTCGTGACGTGAGGTCATCCACCATGTCCAAGAACACCCAGTCCCTTGACCGTTCGGGTGCGGCCGACGACCCGGACCAGCTGATCGCCATCGTCGGCATGGCCGCCCGGCTTCCCGGCGCGCCCGACGCCGACTCGTTCTGGCAGCTGCTCACCGAGCGCGGCGACGCCGTGCGTCCGATTCCCGGCGACCGCTGGGACACCTCCGCGCAGCTCGACCCGGAGCGTGAGATCCAGTCCGTCGGCGGCTTCCTCGACGGCGTGGACCTCTTCGACGCGACCTTCTTCGGCATCTCGCCGCGCGAGGCCGAGAGCATGGACCCGCAGCAGCGGCTGATGATGGAGTCCGCCTGGCGCACCCTGGAGGACGCCGGCCGCTCCGCCGCCGAGCTGCGCGGCAGCCGTACCGGGGTCTACGTCGGCGTCTCCTGGCACGACTACGAGATCCGCCGCAAGGAGAACGGTCTCGGCGCCACCCAGCACAGCGCCGTCGGCAACGCGCTGGACGTCGTCGCCGCCCGCGTCTCCTACTACCTCGGCCTGACCGGCCCCAGCCTGGCCGTCGAGACCGGCTGCTCCTCCTCGCTGGTCGCGATGCACCTGGCCGTCCAGGCGCTGCGCGGCGGCGACATCGACGGCGCGCTGGTCGGCGGCGTCAACCTGATCACCGCGCCGGACGTGTCGATCGGCCTGACCCACTTCGGCGGACTGTCGCCGACCGGCCGCTGCCAGGCCTTCTCCGCCCAGGCGGACGGCTTCGTCCGCGGCGAGGGCGTGGTGACGGTCTACCTGAAGACGCTGCGCAAGGCCATCGAGGACGGCGACCACGTCCGCGGCGTCATCGTCCGCACCGCCGTCAACAACGATGGCGGCGGCGAGAGCCTGGTCACGCCCAACCCGGACGGCCAGGAGGACCTGCTGCGCCAGGTCTACGGCGACGGCGCGATCCCGCTGGACCGCGTCGGCTACATCGAGGCGCACGGCACCGGCACCTACCGTGGCGACCCGATCGAGGCGCGCGGCATCGGCCGGGTCCTCGGCCAGCGCCGCGACCGGGCGCTCGGTCCCCTCGGCATCGGCTCGGTCAAGACCAACATCGGCCACCTGGAGGCCGCCGCCGGTATGGGCGGCATGGCCAAGGCGCTGCTCTCGCTGGAGCACGGTGTGGTCCCGCCGAGCCTGCACAGCGCCGAGCTCAACCCGGAGATCCCCTTCGACGAGCTCAACCTGAAGGTGGTCCGCGAGCCGCTGGAGCTGCCCAAGGACGGGCCGCTCTACGTCGGCGTCAACTCCTTCGGCTGGGGCGGCACCAACGCCCACGTGGTGATCGGCCGCGCGCCGGAGACCGCCGCGTCCCACCCGGTCGCCGACTCCGGCCTGCCGGTGCTGCTGCCGCTCTCCGCGCAGGGCGACGAGGCGTTGCGCGCCCGCGCCACCGAGCTGGCCGACGCGCTGACCGCCGACGGCGCCGACGCGGACGCGGAGACGCTGCGCGCGATCGCTGGCACCCTCGGCCACCAGCGCGACCAGTTCCCGGCCCGGCTCGCCGTGGTCGGCGCCGACGCCGCCGAACTCGCCGAGGGGCTGCGGGCCTTCGCCGCCGACCCGGAGACCGAGGCGGCCGGTGTGGTCACCGGCCGCGCCCGGACCACCGGCCGCACCGCGTTCGTCTTCCCCGGCCAGGGCTCCCAGTGGAGCGAGATGGGCAAGGAGCTCTATTCGAGCAGCCCCGTCTTCGCCGCCGTCATCGACCGCTGCGCCAAGGCCCTCTCCCCGTACGTGGACTGGAACGTCGCCGACGTCGTCTCCGGCGCGGCGGGCGAGGAGTGGCTGGAGCGGATCGACATGCTCCAGCCCGCGCTGTGGGCCATGTCGCTCGGCCTGGCCGAGGTCTGGCGCGCGGCGGGCGTCGAGCCCGACGTCGTGATCGGCCACAGCCAGGGCGAGATCACCGCCGCCACCCTCGCCGGGATCCTCTCCTACGAGGACGGCGCGATGGTGATGGCCCGCCGCAGCGCCATCGCCCGCCGCACCTCGGGCCGCGGCCTGATGCTCGCCGTCGACCTCAGCGTCGAGCAGGCCCGCGCCGCGCTGGAGGGCTTCGAGGACCAGGTCGCCCTGGCCGTCAACAACGGCCCCTCCTCCTGCGTGCTGTCCGGCTACAGCGACGCCGTGCTGATGCTGCGCGAGATCCTGGAGGCCGACGGCGTCTACTGCCGCCTGGTCAAGGTGGACTACGCCTCGCACAGCCCGCAGATGGACGAGCTGCGCGACGACCTGATGGTCGCCCTCGCCGACGTCGCTCCCAAGCACGGCGAGATCGCGCTGATGTCGACCGTGCGCACCGCCCTGCTCGACGGCCCCGAGATGGACTGCGCGTACTGGGTCGAGAACCTGCGCAGCCCGGTCCTCTTCGCCGACACCCTGGGCAAGCTGCTGGACGACGGCGTCACCCACGTCGTCGAGATCAGCCCGCACCCGGTGCTGGCCCCGGCGATCGAGCAGCTCGCCGAGGAGCGCGAGGAGCCCGCCAAGGTGCTCTCCACGCTGCGTCGCGGCCACGGCACCCCCGTCGACCTGACGCTGGCGCTGGCCCGCGGCTACGTCGCCGGTCTCGAGCCCTTCGGCCTGCTGCCGCGCGCCGCCCACGCCGCCGTCCCCGGCTACCCGTGGAACCGCACCAGCCACTGGACCACCCAGGGCCGCCGTCGCCAGTCGGCGGGCGGGACGCTGGAGTTCGAGCTGGCCCCGCGTCCGGGCGAGGAGGACGCCTGGCAGGGCGAGCTGGAGCTCGACCTGGCCGAGTACCCGTGGCTGCGGGACCACCAGGTCCACGAGGCCGTGGTGCTGCCCGGCGCGGGGATGCTGTCCCTGGCGCTGACGGCCGCCCGCTCCCGGACCGGCGAACTGCCGCGCACGGTCGACAACTTCGTCTTCCGCGACAACCTGACGCTGGGTGCGGACCCGGTCCGGCTCTCCGCGCTGTGGCGCGACGACGTCACCGAGGGCGGCAGCTTCACGCTGCTCTCGCTGGCCACCGGCACCACCGGCTGGACCCGGCACGCCACCGGCCGGCTCACCCGCCGCGCCCAGCAGCGCGAACTCCCGGTGTTCCCCGAGGCGCTGCTTGCGACCGAGGCCGAGCAGCCCGCTGACTTCTACGCCGCCTGCACCGCACGCGGCCTCAACTACGGTGCGGCCTTCCAGGGCGTCACCGCCCTGCACGCCGAGGGCGGCCAGGCGCTGGGCGCGCTGGAGCTCCCGGCCCGCTGCCGCGCCGGAGCCCGCCCGTCCGCGCTGCACCCCGCGCTGCTGGACGCGGCGCTCCAGGTCTCGCTGGCGATGGTCGGCGGCGACGAGACGGTCGTTCCGGTCGCGGTGGAGCGGGTGCTGCTCCACAGCGAGCTGGCCGAGCCGGTCGTCGCCGGCTGGTCGCACGCGGTCCGCACCGGGGCCACCACCTTCGACGTGGTGCTCTTCGGCGCCGAGCGCGAACCGCTGGTGACGCTTACGGGCCTGACCCTCCAGGTGCTGGCCGCCGAGGAGATCGACGAGTCCGACACCGAGCTGCTGCACCGGCTCCGCTTCCGCGCCGTCTCCCGCCCGGAGGCTGCGGACGCTCCGGCGGGCGCGCAGGACACGGCCACCGGCACGTGGGCCGTCGTCCACGCCGCCGCTGACGCCGACCGGGCTGAGGCGCTGGTCGCCGCGCTGGCCGAGGCCGGATCCACCGCCACCGCGCTGGCCGTCGACGCCGCGCCGGACGAGACCGCGCTGGCCGCCTCTCTGCGCGCGTTGGAGGGCCTCACCGGTCTGGTCCACCTGGTCCCGGCCGCCGAGGGGGGCGAGCCGGCCCAGCGTGCCGCGCTGCACACCCTGGCCTGCGTCGTCCGCGCCACGCTGACGCTGCCCGAGTCGCCCCGGCTGACCGTGCTCACCGTGGACGCCCAGGCCGCCGACGACGAGGACCGGCCGGACCCCGGTGCGGCCCTGTTCTGGGGCTTCACCCGGGTGCTGCGCCGCGAACACCCCGAGCTGCGCCCGCAGTTGCTCGACGTCGCGACCGACTGGACCGACTGGTCCGCGGAGGCCGCCGCCGAGCTGCTCTCCGGCGACGAGGAGGACCAGCTCGCGCTGCGTCCCACCGGCCGCCTGGTGGCCCGCCTCACCCGCGGTGCCGCGCCCGGCGAGGAGCACGCCTACCCCTGGCACAGCCGCCTTCAGCCGTTCCGGCTCGCCGCCGCCAAGCCCGGCTTCTGGGACAGCCTGGAGTTCCGCCCGCTCAGCCGCCGGACCCCCGGTCCGGGCGAGGTGGAGGTCGCGGTCACCGCGTCCGCGCTCAACTTCATCGACGTGATGAAGGCGATGGGCACCTACCCCGACGGTACCGCCGGCGCCGACCTGCTCGGCGGCGAGTGCGCCGGACGCGTCGTCGCGGTCGGCGAGGGCGTCACCGGCGTCAAGGTCGACGACCGGGTGGTGGCCTGCGTCTTCGGCTCGCTCGCCTCGCACGTCACGGTCCGCGCCGACCACACCCGGCCGATCCCGGAGGGCCTGGCCGACCAGGACGCCGCCGGTCTGCCGCTGGTGCTCGCCACCGCCTGGCACGGCCTGGTCGACCTGGGCCGGCTGACCGAGGGCGAGACCGTGCTGGTCCACTCGGCCGCCGGCGGTCTCGGCCTCGCCGCGATCGCGGTCGCCAAGTCCCTCGGCGCGCACGTCATCGCGACGGCGGGCAGCGAGAGCAAGCGCGCGTACCTGCGCTCGCTCGGCGTCGAGCACGTCTTCAACTCCCGCGAGCTGACCTGGGCCGACGAGGTGCTCGCCGTCACCGGTGGGCACGGCGTCGACGTGGTGCTCAACTCGCTGACCGGCGCGGCGATCCCGCTGGGCCTGATGGTGCTGGCCGAGGACGGCCGGTTCATCGAGGTCGGCAAGAAGGACATCTACGCGGACCGCGGCATCGGCCTCGGCGACTTCCGCAAGAGCCTGACCTTCGCCTCGGTCGACCTGGCCGGTCTGATGGACCGTCGCCCCGAGCGCTTCGCCCGCCTCTTCGCGGACGTCTGGGCGCGGGTGCTGACCGGCGAGATCAAGCCGCTGCCGGTCCTGGTGCACACCTTCGCGGAGGCCGCCGAGGCACTGCGTGAGATGTCGCACGGCAGCCACACCGGCAAGTTCGTCCTGGTCGGCCCCGGCCAGGTGACCGGGATCCGGCCCGAGCCGCTGCCCGGCGGACGGTTCCGCGCCGACGGCAGCTACCTGATCACCGGTGGTCTCGGCGCGCTCGGCCTCTCCCTGGCCGAGCACCTGGCCGCCAACGGCGCGGGCGGGCTCGCCCTGCTCGGCCGCCGCACCCCGGACGCCGAGGCCGCGCAGCGGATCGAGGCGCTGCGGGCGGAGGGCGTCAAGGTCGAGAGCTACTCGGTGGACGTGGCCGACCGTGCCGGGCTGGCCGCGGTGCTGGACCGGGTCCGGGCCGAACTCCCGCCGCTGCGCGGGGTGTTCCACGCGGCCGGTCTGCTCGACGACGCCACCGTGCTCAACGTCAAGGCGGAGCAGATCGAGCGGGTCATCTCGCCGAAGATCGACGGCGCCCGGAACCTCAACGAGCTGACCGGGGACGACGACCTCGACCTGTTCGTGCTCTTCTCCTCGGCGGCTGCCCTCTTCGGCAACGCCGGTCAGGCCGCGTACGCGGCGGGCAACGCCTACCTGGACTCGCTGGCCGACGCCCGGCGTCGGCGCGGCGTCCCCGGACTGAGCGTCCAGTGGGGCCCGTTCGAGGACATCGGTCTGGCCGCCTCCGACGCCAACCGTGGTGCGCGCCTCGAGGAGCGCGGCATGGGCGGCTTCGTCGCGGAGGACGCCTGGCGGGCGCTGGGCCAGTTCCTGGAGGAGGACGAGCGGGTGCTCGGCTTCGTCCCGCTGAACCTGCGTCAGTGGTTCGACGCCTACCCGGACACGGCCGCGCTGCGCAGCTGGCAGGTGCTGCGCCAGGCCGCCGAGCAGGGTGGCGGGCAGAGCGCCGGCAGCGAGTTCCTGGCCGGGCTGCTGGCCGCGCCGGTGGGCAGCTGGCCGGAGTCGGTCGAGTCGAAGGTGCGGGAGCTGGCCGGGCGCGTGCTGCGGCTGGAGACCACCGCCATCGACCGGGAGACCCCGTTCAAGGCGCTCGGCCTGGACTCGCTGATGAGCCTGGAGCTGCGCAACCGCCTGGAGGCCGCGTTCGGCCTCAAGCTCTCGCCGACGCTGCTGTGGACGTACGGCAACACCAAGGCCCTGTCCGGAGTGCTCTGCGAACGGCTCGCCGAGTCGGCCACCGCCGACAGCTGAGCTGAGCCGGCCCGGCACCCTTTCCGGCCCTGAGGCAGGCCGGTGGGGTGCCGGGCACCCCCGCGCCCGGGAGACCCGAACCCTTCCTGTGAGGACGTGCAGACCCATGCAACCGAGCCACGACACCGCTGCTCCTTCTTCCGCCGCACCGGCGACGACGCCGCTGACCCGGGCGATGGACACGATCCGCCGCCTCCGGGCCCAACTCGACGCCGCGAGCGGCCCGCAGCCACTCGCCGTGGTCGGCATCGGGCTGAGGTTGCCCGGCGGCATCGACGATCTCGACGGCTTCTGGCAGGCCCTCTCCGGCGGCGCGGACCTGGTCCGCCAGATGCCGCGCTCGCGGATGGGCCGCTTCGCCCCGGAGTGGGAGACGCTGCCGCACCGCGGCGGATTCCTGGACGAGGTCCTGGAGTTCGACGCCGACTACTTCGGCATCAGCCCCCGCGAGGCCCGCGGCCTGGACCCGCAGCACCGGCTGCTGCTGGAGGTCGCCGCCGAGGCGCTGGACGACGCCGCGATCACCCCCGAGAGCCTGGCCGACGCGCGTACCGGCCTCTACGTCGGCATCACCGGCCAGGACTACCGCGACTGGATGCAGGGCGAGCCGGACGCCTACTGGGCCACCGGCAACGGCCACTGCTTCGCGGCCGGCCGCCTCTCCTACACCCTGGGTCTGACCGGCCCCGCGATGGCCGTCGACACCGCCTGCTCCTCCTCGCTGGTCGCCGTCCACCTGGCCCGGCAGGCGCTGCGCCGCGGCGAGTGCGACACCGCGCTGGTCGGCGGCGTCAACCTGGTGCTGTCGCCGCGCTCGACACGGCTGGTCGAGCAGACCCGCTCGCTCGCGCCGGACGGGCTGTGCAAGCCGTTCGACGCGCGGGCCAACGGCTTCACGCGCGGCGAGGGCGCGGGCGTGCTCGTCCTCAAGCGCCTGGACGACGCCGTCCGCGACGGGGACCGCATCCACGCGGTGATCCAGGGCTCGGCCGTCAACCAGGACGGTCGCTCCAGCGGCTTCACCGCGCCCAACGTCCTCGCCCAGACGGCGCTCATCGGCGAGGCGCTCAAGGACGCAGGGCTGGAGCCCGCCGACATCGGCCTGGTCGAGGCCCACGGCACCGGCACCTCGCTCGGCGACCCGATCGAGATGGAGGGCCTGGCGGGCGCGCTCGGCCGCCGCAACAGCGGTGCGCCGGTGCACGTCGGCTCGGTCAAGGCCAACGTCGGCCACCTGGAGGCGGCGGCGGGCATCGCGGGTCTGATCAAGGCCGTGCTCTGCCTCAAGGAGAAGGCTGTTCCGCCGCTGGTCCACTTCCGCACGCTCAACCCGCGGATCGAGCTGGACGGCACCGGCATCACTTTCGCGCAGGAGCTGACGGAGTGGAACCCGAAGGGTTCCGGCGGTCGCTACGCGGGCGTCAGCTCGTTCGGCATGAGCGGCACCAACGCGCACATCGTGCTGGGGGCCGCTCCGGAGGCCGCTGCCGTTGATGCACAGGCTGTGGACAACATCGACGGCATGGACAACGCCGAGCCGACCGGCTTCGAGCTCTCCGCCGCGACGCCCGGCGCGCTGCGTCAGCTCGCCCGCCGTCACGAGGAGGCGCTGCGGGCGGCGACGGACGCCGACTACGCGGCCTACGCCTACACCGTGACGCTGGGCCGCTCCCGCCAGGCGGTCCGCGCCCGGGTCGCCGCGAGCGACCGGGCCGCCGCGCTGAAGGCCCTCGCCGCCCTGGCGGCCGGGACTCCGGACGCCTCGGTCACCCTGGTCGACGACGCCACGCCCGAGGCGCTGACGTCGCTGCCGCGCCAGGTCCTCACGCTGCCCGCCTACCCGTGGCAGCGCCAGCGCCACGCGCCGGAGGAGTCGGCGGTCGAGACGGCGGTCGAGACGCCCGTCGCCGACACGGCCTCGCTGGCCCGTCAGGCCCTCGCCTGGCGGCCCTGGAGCGCACCGGTCGAGGGCAGTGCAACTGACCAGCTGGTGCTGGCCGGTGACGATGCGGCGATGCTCTCCCTGCTCGCGTCCCGTGCCGCTGCCGGGACGGTGCTCGCCCCGGCCGGTGTCGCGGACCTCGCGCTGGCGGGCGGCTGGGACCGCGCCGAACTCCCGCGCACCCGCGCGGAGTGGGAGCAGTTCTGGGCCGCACGTCCGGCCGGGCCCGCCACGCTGGCGCTCGCGTTCCGCGCGACTGCGCTGCCCGACGCCGCCGGTGACGCCGACCCCGCCGCCGCCGGAGCCGCGCTCTGCGCGGCGACCACGGACGCCGTGCTCGCCCTCGGTGCCGCCGACGGCCGCGCCTTCGCGCTCACCCTGGGCAGCCGCCCGGTGCGCGACGGGGACGCGATCAGCGCCACCGACCACGGTCTGCTGCACGGCCTCGCGCCGGTGCTGGGCTTGGAGTCGCCGCGCAGCTGGGGCGGCGTGGTCGACCTCCCGGCCGAGCCGACCGAGGCGGACGCCGACGCGCTGCTGCGCCTGCTGGCCGCCCCGAACGGCGAGGACCTGGCGGCCGTCCGCGACGGCGAGGTCCTGGTCGCCCGAGTGACCACCTCCGAGTCGTCGAACGTCGAGCCGCTGACGATCCGTCCGGACGCCACCTACCTGCTGACCGGCGGCCTCGGCGGCGTCGGCCGCGCCCTGATCGCCGACTTCGTCCGACGCGGCGCGCGTCATCTGCTGCTGCTCGGCCGCCGCTCGGAGGCCGAACTCGCCGAGCCCGCACGGGAGCTGCTCGCCTCGCTGCGCGCCGACGGCGTCCAGGCGCGCTACGCCGCCGCCGACGTCGCCGACCCGGTCGCGCTGGCGGAGGCCCTCGCCTCGGCCACAGCCGAGGCACCGGGGCTGCCGGAGATCCGCGGCGTCGTCCACGCCGCCGGCACCCTCCCGCGCGGCGCGCTGGCCGACGCCGACACGGACGCCTACCTCGCCGCCCTGCGCGGCAAGTTCGACGGCGCGTGGTGGCTGCACCTGCAGAGCGTCAGCGGTCAGTGGCCGCTCGACTTCTTCGTCCAGACCTCGTCGGTCTCCGCGCTGTGGGGCACCGACGGATACGGCGCCTACGCGGCGGCCAACGGCGGCCTGGACGCGATCGGCGCGATCCGCGCGGCCGCCGGACTGCCCTCCAGCGTCGTCGCCTTCGGCCCCTGGGCCCTGGACGGCATGGCCGACGCGGACAGCCGCGCCGACCTGGCCCGGATGGGCGTCGTCTCGCTCACCCCGGAGACCGGCGCGGCGGCGCTGGCGCTGCCCGCCTCGGGCAACGACCCGCTGCTGCTGGCGTGCGAGGTGGACTGGCCGCGCTTCGTCCCGGTGATGTCCTCGCGCCGGGCCCGCCCACTCTTCGACGAGGTGGCGCCGAAGTCCGCTGCCACCGCTGCGGCTTCGGGCACCCCGACGGCCCAGCCGACCGCCGTCGGCACGGGCGCGGCGGAGGTGCTTGCGCTGCCGGAGGCGGTCCGCGCGGCGGGCCTGCGCACGCGCGTCGGCCGCGCGGTCGCCGCGATCCTCGGCCACGCCGAGGGCCGGACGATCGAGGAGGACCGGGGCTTCCTGGACCTCGGCCTCGACTCGATCATGGCCTCCGACCTGGCCACCGGCCTCGCCGACGAGTACGCCGTGCCGCTCTCGGTCACGGACGTCTTCGACCACCCGACGGTCGCCGAACTGACGGACCGGCTGCTGGAGTTGATCGTTCCGGTGACGCCGGTTGCTCCCGTGGCGGCAGCTCCCGTGACTGCACCCGCACCCGCGCCCGTTGCGGCACCGGCCCCGGTCGTTGCTCCCGTTACGCCCGCCGCGACCGTGCCTGTTCCCGTCGAGCGAGTGACGGTGCTCGAACCCGCGACACCCGCAACTCCCGCCGCCCACGAGCCCATCGCCATCGTCGGCATGGCCGGTCGCTTCCCCGGCGCGGACTCCACCGAGGAGCTCTGGACGCTGCTGCGCGAGGGCCGGGACGGCGTCGGCGCGGTCACCACGGACCTGTGGGACCGCGAGCGGCTGACCGACCCCGACCCGGTCAAGGCCGGGCGGATCACCACCGACCAGGGCGGGTTCCTCACCGACCGGGCCCGGTTCGACGCCGGGTTCTTCGGGATCCCCGCCCGTGAGGCGCGCAGCCTCGACCCGCAGCACCGGCTGCTGCTGGAGGTCGCCTGGCACGCCCTGGAGGACAGCGGCACCGACCCGCACGGCCTCAAGGGCAGCCGCACCGGCGTCTGGCTCGGCATCTCCAACTCCGACTACGCCCGCCTGCTGGAGCGCGACGGGCTGGACCAGCTCGACGCGTACTACTCCACCGGCACCGCGCTCAACGCCGCCGCCGGTCGCCTCGCCTTCCTGCTGGGCCTCAACGGTCCCGCGCTGGCGATCGACACCGCCTGCTCCTCGTCCCTCGTCGCGCTGCACCTGGCGATGCGCTCGCTGCGCTCCGGCGAGACGGACACCGCGCTGACGGCCGGCGTGAACGTGATCGCCTCGCCCGAGTGCTCGGTCGCGGTCAGCCGGGCGCACATGCTGTCGCCCGAGGGCCGCTGCAAGACCTTCTCCGCCGAGGCCGACGGCTTCGTCCGCGCGGAGGGCTGCGGCGTGCTGGTGCTGAAGCGGCTCAGCGACGCCGAGCGCGACGGTGACCGGGTGCTGGCCGTGCTGCACGGCAGCGCGGTCAACCAGGACGGCGCGTCCTCCGGGCTCACCGCGCCGAGCGGCAAGGCCCAGCAGGCCGTCATCGCCGCCGCGTTGGCCGACGCGAACGTCACCGGCGCGGACATCGACTACCTGGAGGCGCACGGCACCGGGACCGCCCTCGGCGACCCGATCGAGCTGAACGCCGCCTGGTCCGCCTTCGGCGGCGGTCGCGAGCCGGGTCGGCCGCTGCTGATCGGCTCGGTCAAGAGCAACATCGGCCACTGCGAGTCCGCCTCCGGCGTCGCCGCCGTCATCAAGACGGTGCTGGCGCTGCGTCACGGCGTGCTGCCGGCCAACCTGCACGCGGACTCCCGCAACCCGCGGGTGCCGTGGCGGGAGATGAACCTGCGGGTCGTCGACGAGGCGATCCCGTGGCGGGCCGGTGCGAACGGCGGAAAGCCGCGCCTGGCGGGCGTCTCCGGCTTCGGCTTCTCCGGCACCAACGCCCATGTGATCGTGGGCGAGGCCGCGCCGCGTCCGGCCACCCACGCAGGCTCCGGCGAGGAGCAGGCCGAGGGACCGTTCCTGCTGCCGCTCTCCGCGCCCGACGCGGAGGGACTGACGCGGGTCGCCGCCACCTGGCGGGACCGTCTCGCGCAGGCCACGGACGCGCAGGTGGCCGGGCTGGCCGTGACCGCCGGTCGGGGCAGGGCGCACCTGGGCGTGCGACGCGCCGTCGTCGGCCGCAGCCGTGACGAGCTGGTCTCCGCGCTGGACAAGCAGGAGGCGCACGGCCCGGCGGAGCGGGCGCCCAAGGTGGCGTTCCTCTTCTCCGGCCAGGGCAGCCAGTACTTCGGCATGGGCCGCAGGCTCTACGAGAGCGAGCCGGTCTTCCGCGAGACCTTCGACGCCTGCGACCGGATCGCGGCCCCGGCGCTGGGCATCTCGCTGCACCAACTCCTCTTCCACGGTGTGGAGAAGGACCTGGTCAACCAGACCCGCTACACCCAGCCCGCGCTGGTCTCGCTGGAGTTGGCGCTGGCCGAGCTGTGGCGCTCGTGGGGCGTGACCGCGTCCGCCGTGATCGGGCACAGCGTCGGTGAGGTCGCCGCGGCGATCCACGCCGGGGTGCTGAGCCTGGAGGCGGGCCTCGCGCTGATCACCGAGCGGGCCCGGCTGATGCAGGGCACCGAGCACGGCGGCATGCTGGCCGTCGCGGCGACGCTGGAGCAGGTCACCGAGTGGGTGGCCGAAAGCGGTCTCGGTATCGACATCGCCGCCGTCAACGGCCCGTCGGCCGTGGTCGTCGCCGGTGCGCCCGAGCTGCTGGCCGAGTTCGCCGCGCGGATGAAGGAGCGGAAGGTCCAGGCGCGCAACCTGGTCGTCTCGCACGCCTTCCACTCGCGGCTGATGGAGCCGATCCTGCCGCAGCTGGAGGCGGTGATGGCGCCGTTCTCCTTCGCCGCGCCGCGCATCCCGATCGTCAGCAACGTCACGGGCAAGCTCGCCCGGCCGGACGAGTACGACCCGGCCTACTGGGGCCGTCACGTCCGCCGTCCCGTCATGTTCCACCAGGGAGCCTCGCAGCTGGCCGAGTTGGACATCGACTTCTGCCTGGAGATCGGCCCGGACCGCACGCTCGGCAACCTGGTCGCAGCCGCCGGTCTCGCTCCGGCGGGCGGGGTGGCGCCGTCGCTGCGACGCGGCGGTGACGAGCGGACGACCATGCTGGCCGCCGCCCAGGCCCTCTACCAGCAGGGCACGGAGCTGAACTGGGGAGCCGTCCAGGCGGCGACCGGCGCGGACCGCGCCGAGGCCCCGCGCTACCCGTTCGCGGCGACCCGCTACTGGACCACCACGTCCGCGACCGCTGACGAAGGGTCGAGCGCCGCTGCGGAGGCCGCTCCGCGCAGCACCCGGCACTGGGGGAGCGAGCTTCACTCGCCCGCCCTGTCCGGTCGCGCCTTCTCGTTCGAGCGCCGCTCGGACTTCCCCGCCTACCTGACCGACCACCGCCTCTACGGCACCGTGGTCACCCCGGCCGCCTCGCACCTGGCCACCGTGCTCTCCGCACTCGCGGGCGACGGACGGCCGTTCGCGGTCGAGGACCTGGTCTGCCCGCGCGCGCTGGTCATCAAGGACGGCGAGCGGTACGAGACGCAGATCCTGGTCGACTCGCGTGAGCTGAGCGTCCACTCGCTGCTCGACCCGGAGCGAGGCGTCTGGCAGCGCCACATCAGCGGTCGCGTCGGCGAACCCCGCCCGGCCCTGCACTCGACGCCGGACCGCGCGGCCTTCCAGGCCTCGGCGGAGAGGCACATCAGCGGTGCGGAGTTCTACCAGTACTTCCGGGAGCTGGGCTACACGCTCGGCCCGTCCTTCCGCTGGATCGCCGACGTGTGGATCCGCGGCACCGAGGCGCTGGTCCGCTACGCGCAGCCCGAACTGCCGGACCCGGTGGGCAACTACGAGATCTACCCGGGCCTGATCGACTCCAGCTTCCAGTCCATCGCCGGCTTCATGGTCGACGACGTGGCGGAGGAGGCACCCTCGCTGGCGATCCCGTTCGCCGCGACCAGGATCTCCTTCCCGGGCCGTCCCGAGACGGGCGAGGAGCTGTGGGGCCACGTCAGCGTGACCCGCGCCGAGCCGCTGCCGAACGGCCGCAGCCGGGTGGAGACCGCCGACCTGCACATGTTCCGTGCCGACGGTGCCAGTGTGATGGTCGCCGACGGCTTCCGGGTCCGGCACGCGCCGCGCGCGGTGCTGGAGCACAGCCTGCGCGGCGGCGTCGCGCACGCCTACACGCTCGGCTGGTACCCGCTCGCGCAGGACGCAGACCAGGCCGAGCAGGCCTCGCTGCGGATCCGCCTGGTCGGCGGGACCAACTCCCGTGCCAAGGCGCTGACCAAGGCGCTGCGCGGCCAGGGCCACACGCTGACGACCAGCGCCAAGGGCAGCGCCGACCTGGTGCTCGACGCCCGGCTGCTGGCCTTCGGCGACGACGCTCCCGCCGGTGCGGCCGAGGCGCTCGCCGCCACGACCGGCCTCGCCGTCCAACTGGCCGAACTGACCGACGAGAACAGCAAGCGCGCCCCCTACGTGGTGCTGGCGGGCGCCGACGCGGCGACCGCTCCGGCCCGCGAGAGCGTCTGGGGCATGCTCGCCGCCCTGGAGGTCGAGGACGCCCAACGCCGTCTGCTGCGCGTCGCGTTGGAGCCGGACTGGCAGGCCTCGGACCTCGCCGGGCTGCTGGGCCGCGCGGCTGCCGCCGACGTCGCCGAGTCCCGGTTCGCGCTCGGCGCGGACGGGATCCGGGTGGCCCGGCTGGAGGCGACCGAGGACGCGCCGGAGGAGCCGCACTGGAACGGCGGCGTGCTGATCACCGGTGGCCTCGGCGCCCTCGGCCTCAGCGTGGCCCGCACGGTCGCCGCCCAGGGTGCTCCGGCGGTGACACTGATGGGCCGCTCCCAGCCCGACGAGGTGGCCCGCGCGGTCATCGCCGAGCTGGAGCAGTCCGGCGTCGCGGTGAGCGTCGTCGCAGGCGACGTCACCCGGGCCGAGGACTGCGCCCTGGCGGTAGCCAAGGCCAGCGCCACGACGCCGCTGCGCGGGATCTTCCACCTCGCGGGCGGCACCGACGACCGGCCCTTCGACCAGCTGACCCCGGAGTCCTTCGACCGCGTCTTCGCGGCCAAGGTCTTCGGCGCGGAGAACCTGGCGCAGGCGGCGAGCGAGGCCGGACAGGAGCTGGACGCCTTCGTCCTGTTCTCCTCCGTCTCGGCCCTGCTCGGCTCCGCCGGGCAGGTCAACTACGCGGCGGCCAACGGATATCTGGACGGACTGGCGCAGCGCCTGCGGGCGTCCGGTGTGCCGGCGACGGCCGTCAACTGGGGTCCGTGGGTGCCGCAGGACCGTCCCGGTCTGGCGGGCAACGCGGTGGTGAGCCGCGCGGCGGAGCGGATGGGCGTCAAGCCCCTCGGCGACGAGGAGGCGCGTCCGCTGCTGGCGCTGGCCGTGGCCGGTGGACTGACGCGGATGGCGGCCGTGGCGCTGGACCCCGCCCGCTACGCGGAGCGGCTCGCCGGATCCCCGGCGTCCGCGCTGGTCGAGCGGCTGATCCCGACCGACGCCCCCGACGCCCACTCCCCGGCCGCCGCACCCGCGGCGGGTGACCGGGGTGGGCTGCGCCGCCGCCTGGCGGAGGTGCCCGGCGCGGTCCGCGAGGAGCTGCTGCTGGAGTCGGTCCGCGAGCTGGTCGGCCGGCTGCTGGGCGACCCCGGCGCGGTCCGCGACTCGGTGGGCTTCGCCGACCTGGGCCTGGACTCGATCATGGTGATCGACCTGCGGTCCGAGTTGGAGCACGCCCTCGACCTGGACCTGCCCGCGACGGTGGCCATCGACCACCCGACCGTCTCCGCGCTGACCCGCTGCCTCGCCGAACTGCTCTCCGAAGAGGAGCAGGCGGACGAGCCCGCGCTCGCCGCGCCCGTCACGTCCCTCCCCGCGCCGAACGCGCCGAACGCCGAGTCGGAGCAGGCTGCCGACGCCGACCTCGGTGGACTCAGCCTGGACGAGCTGCTCGAAGCCGTGCGACACGACCTGTCGAATTGAGGACGACCATGCAACTCGAAGAGATCCGCGCCCTGATGGAGGACCAACTCCGGCTCTCCCGCACCCTCAGGAACCGGGTGCGCGAGCTGGAGGACGCCCGCCACTCGCCACTGGCCGTGGTGTCCGTCGCGCTGCGGCTGCCGGGCGGCGTGACCACCCCCGAGCAGTACTGGAACTTCCTGACCTCCGACGCGGACGGCCTCGGCCCGATCCCCGCCGACCGTCCCGGGCTGCGCGCCGTCCACGACCCGCAGCCCGGGCGGCCCGGCCGCTCCTACGTCGACCGCGCCGGATTCCTGGACGAGATCGCCGAGTTCGACCCCGCGTTCTTCGGCATCTCGCAGCGCGAGGCCGAGGCGATCGACCCGCAGCAGCGCCTGCTGCTGGAGACCTCCTGGGAGGCCTTCGAGCGCGCCGGCATCGCGGTGCGCCGCCAGGAGCGCCTCGACGCCGGGGTCTTCCTCGGCATCATGACCTCGGAGTACGCGGAGCGGTTCGCGGGCCGCGAGGACAAGTCCGGCATCGACCCCTACTACGGGATCGGCGCGGGCCACTCGATGGCCGCCGGGCGGATCAGCTACGTGATGGGCTTCTCCGGTCCGGCGCTCAGCGTCGACACGGCCTGCTCGTCCTCGCTGGTCGCGCTGCACCAGGCGACGCAGAGCCTGCGCCGCGAGGAGTGCCGCTACGCCCTGGTGGCGGGGTCCAACCTGCTGATCTCGGCGGACCTGATGGTCTCCCTGTGCCAGAGCCGGGCGCTGTCCCCTGACGGCCGGTCCAAGTCCTTCACGGCCGCCGCCGACGGCTACGGCCGTGGCGAGGGCATCGGCACGATGGTGCTGATGCGGCTCGCCGACGCCGAGGCGGAGGGCCGCCCGGTGCTGGCCGTGCTGCGCGGCACCGCCGTCAACCACGACGGCGCCTCCTCCGGCCTGACCGTGCCCAACGGACCTGCCCAGCAGCAGGTCATCCGGGCCGCCTACCGGGACGCGCGGATCGACCCGGCCGAGGTCGGCTGGGTGGAGGCGCACGGCACCGGCACCTCGCTCGGCGACCCGATCGAGGCCGGGGCGCTGGACGCGGTGGTCGGCTCCGGCGCCAAGGGCCGGACCGCGCCGCTCGCGATCGGCAGCGTCAAGTCCCGCATCGGCCACCTGGAGGCCGCCGCCGGACTGGCCGGGCTGATCAAGGTCGTGCTGATGCTCCGTCACGGCATCATCCCGGCCGCGCTGTCGGAGGCGGACGGCGAGCTGAACAGCTTCATCCCGTGGCAGCGCACCCGCCTCACCGTCCCGCGCGAGTCCGCGCCGTGGCCGGACGCGTTCGCGCGCCGGGTGGCCGGGATCAGCGCCTTCGGCATGAGCGGCACCAACGCCCATGCGGTGCTTGAGGCGTACCAGCCGGCGTCCGAGGTCGCTGCGGAAAGTGCGGGGTCGGAAGCGGAGTTGGTCGTGCTCTCCGCGCGGCACCCCGACAGCCTCTACCAGTTGGCCGTCGGCACCGCCGAGGTACTGGAGCAGGCGGACGCGGCTCGGCTCCACTCGGCCTGCCACACGCTGCGCGTCGGCCGCACCGCCTTCGAGTACCGGATCGCCGTCACCGGCGCCACCGGGGTCGAGCTGGCGCAGGCGCTGCGCACGGCCGTCGAGCAGCACACCGCCGCGCCGGTCGGCGAGGCGCCCGCCGTCCGGATCGGCGTGGCCGAAGGTCCGCAACTCGCCGCCGCGCTTGAGGCCTTGGATGCGGCGTACCCGGGCCTGGTCCCTGCGGGTGGCGGCCTGCGCGAGCTGCTGGCCGGGCTCGGCGTCCGCGTCCAGTCCGGCGAGGTGACGCTGCCCGGCGGCGTCCACGCCGCGCTGGAGCTGGAGGGCGGCACGCTCCTCGCGCTGGTCGGCGCGGACCCGGCGCAGACGCCGTCGCTGCTGCTGACCGCGCTCGCCGCGCTGCACGACGCCGGCGCCGAACTCCGCCTGGACGCCCTGCGTCCGGCCGGGGCCGAGCTGCTCGGCGACCTGCCGACCTACGCCTTCCGCCGTCGCCGCTGCTGGGTCGACGAGGTGGTGCACGCCGGCGCGGGCGGCACTGTGGCGCAGGACCAAGGCACGCCGGACGAGGAGTCCGGCTCGGCGGCGGAGGGCGTCCACGAGGTCGAGCAGTTCCTGCGCACCAAGCTCGCCGAGGTGCTGCGCGCCGACGAGCTCGACGGCACCCGCCCGTTCGCGGAGGTGGGCGGCGACTCGTTCTGCGCCATGCAGCTCACCATCGCCATCGAGGAGGAGTACGGCGTCGAGGACGTCCCGCTGGACCACTTCCTTGAGGAGATCCCGCTGGACGAACTCTTCCTGCGCCTCAGCACCTTCGTCGTCAGCAGCACCCTCAAAGCTGGGCTCACCGAAGACATGGAGCAGAGCGCATGACCCCCTTTGTGCGGCCGCGTCCGGTGGAGAAGCCGCGACTGCGCCTGATCGGCTTCCACCACGCGGGCGGTTCCGCGTCCGTCTACTACCCCATGAGCCGGGCGCTGCCCGATGACTGGGACCTGGTCCTGCTCGACCTGCCCGGCCGCGGCAAGCGCCACGGCCAGCAGCCGCTCCACGACATGGAGGAGCTGGTCGACCTGGCCGTCGCGGACGTCCAGCCGTGGCTGGACGCGCCGTTCGCGATCTTCGGGCACAGCCTCGGCGCGATCCTGGCGGTCGAGGTCTCGCGTCGGCTCCAGGCGAGCGGCAACGCGCCGTCCTTCGTCGTCGTCTCCGGCCGGGCCGCCCCGGCCTACCAGGCGCAGGTCTCGCGCGGCCTGCACGAGCTGGAGGACGACGAGCTGCTCGCCGAGCTGCTCGCGCTGGGCGGCACGCCGGACCGGATCCGCGAGGTGCCGGGCTTCGTCGAGCGGTTCCTGCGGATCAGCCGGGCCGACCTGAAGGCCGTCGACTCCTACAAGCCCTCGGCCGACCGGGCGCCGCTGCGTTGCCCGATCCTCGCCTTCGGCGGGATGGGCGACGCCTGGGCGCCGCTGGACATGGTCCTGGCCTGGGAGGAGGAGACCAGCGGGGACTTCCACACCCGCTTCTTCCCCGGCGGTCACTTCTACTTCCTGGGCGAGCCGTTCGCCCACTTCACCCGCCAACTGGTCACGGACGCACGGGAGCTGGCACTGGTGGCTGCCTAAGGTACGCAGGACGACGGCGCCGACCGATCCGCGTGATCGGTCGGCGCCGTCGTGCGTGCCACCGCAGTTCAAGGGGCGTTCGAGGACGGAGGCCGATGCTGGGACCGTCGGCTGGCGCAGGCCGACCCGCAGCACGATCCCCGGACAGTTCGTCCCCACCACCAGAGGAGCACGCCATGCGCTGGCAGAACCTGTACATCGCCGGTCTCGGCGCCTACCTGCCGGAGCAGGTCTTCACCGCCGAGCAGGCGGTGGCGGACGGCCTCTACGGCGAGGGCGAGCGCGAGGCCAACGGCTACCGCGCCGTCCGGGTCGCCTCCGACGAGGAGACCGGCCCGGTCATGGCCGCCGCCGCCGGCCGCCAGGCCGTCGAGCGCTCGGGCATCGCCGCCGAGGACTTCGCGGTGACCGTCCACGCCAGCGTCGGCCACCAGGGCCAGGACGTCTGGACGCCCGCCCACTACGTGCAGAACGAGACGGTCGGCGGCCACGGCGCGGCCTTCGAGGTGCGTCAGGGCTCCAACAGCGGCCTGGCCGCCACCGAGGTCGCGGCCTCCTGGATCGCCGCCCGCCCGGAGCACAAGGCCGCCCTGGTCACCACCGGCGACGCGTTCAAGCTGCCCTACTGGGACCGCTGGAAGGCCGACGACCAGGTCGTCTACGGTGACGGCGCGGGCGCGGTCGTCCTCTCGACCGAGGGCGGCTTCCTGAAGGTCCGCTCCACCGCGAGCCACGGCGACCCGTCCCTGGAGCCGCTCTACCGCGGCAGCGACGCGTGGACCCCGGCGCCGTTCTACAACGGCGAGGCCGTCGACCTGGCGGGCCGCAAGAAGGCCTGGCTGACCCGTAACGAGGGCGGCTACGACGAGGCGATCGCCCGTATCAACAAGAACTTCGGCGCGGTCCTCACCCAGGCCCTCGCCGATGCCGACACCGAGCTCGGCGACACCCAGTGGTTCATCCACGCCAACATGTCCAAGACCATCGTCGAGTGGGGCTTCCACGGCGCCCTCGGCCTGGACCCCGACAGCACCGTCTACGACTGGGGCCTCGACTACGCCCACATGGGCGGCGGCGACCAGATCATCGGCCTGAACCGGCTCGTCGAGACCGGTCGGCCCAAGCCCGGCGACCTGATCGTCACCGCGGGCGCGGGCATCGGCTTCATGTGGACCGTCGCCGTGCTCGAGGTGCTGGAAACTCCCTCCTGGTGACCCTGTTCCGTCAGTAGCCTTGTACCAATGACCCGTCGACCGGCCGGTCCCCGCAGAACCTTGTCGGGACCGGCCGGTCGGCCTGCCTGGAGGGTGACCTTCCGTGCTTGACCTGGCCAAGAACGCCAACGCCGGCCTGGCGTTCCTGCTGGAGCTCGTGGTGTACGTGTCCGTCTGCGGCTGGGGGTTCACCGCCAGCCCCAAACTGCTGCTCCGTCTGCTCTTCGGCCTCGGTGGGCCGATCCTGATGATCGTGCTGTGGGCGCTGTTCGGCGCACCCAACGGCGCGCCGTACCCGCTGCACGGCGTGCCGCGCATCGGGTTCGAGATCGTCTGGTACGGCCTCGGCACCGCGGCGCTCGCAGCCTGGTGGAAGGCCGCGCCCGCCGCGGTCTTCGCCTTCCTCGTCGTGCTCAGCGGCGTCCTCGCCCGCGTCTGGGGCCAGGAGCACTGAGAGCCCCTGCCGAACACCCAGCCGAACCACGAAGGCGCCGCCCGGAGTTGATCCGGGCGGCGCCTTCGTTCCGTTGCCGGTGGCTCAGCCGAGCAGGGCGAGCAGCGCCTTCTCGTCGACCTTGCCGTTGGGCGTCATCGGGAACTCCGCCACGCCCCGGATCACGTCGGGCACCAGGTACGGCGGCAGGCCGGTCGCCAGGGCCGCGCCGAGGCCGACCGGGTCGTCACCGTCCACCCGGTTCTCCGTCTCGCCCGGCACGTAGAAGAGCGCGATCTGCTCCCAGGCCGCCGTCTTGCCCGGGACCGGGACCACCACGGCACGGCGGACGCCCGGCACACGCGTCGCCGCGCTCTCGATCTCGCCGGGCTCGATCCGGTAGCCGCGCACCTTGACCTGGCGGTCGGACCGGCCGCGGAAGTGCAGCACGCCGTTCTCGTCCTTGAAGCCCAGGTCACCGGTCTTGTAGACGCGGATCGGCGTGCCGTCGAGCAGCAGCGTCGGGAACTTCTCCACCGTCAGCTCGGGCAGGCCCAGGTAGCCCTGGGCGAGGCCGGCGCCGCCGATGCAGATCTCGCCCTCCTCGCGCGGCGCGGCCGTCCGGCCGTCGACCACGACCAGCACGTCCGTGGCGGCGACCGGGACGCCGATCGGCAGGCCGCCGGGGGTCCCCAGGTCGGCGACGCCCAGCTCGTGCGTGGTGGCGTAGATGCAGCTCTCCACCGGGCCGTAGGCGTTGAAGAGGCGGACCTGCGGCAGCTCCGTCAGGAACCGCTCGATGTGCGCCACCGACAGCCGCTCGCCGCCGGTGTAGACGGCGTCGACGCCCTGGAAGCACTCCAGGTCCATGTCCACGAAGAGGTTGAACAGCGAGGAGGTGAGGAAGACGGTGTCCACGCCGTGGTCGGCGACCGCGTCCCGCAGCACGCCGGGGAGCAGGTAGTCGTCCTCGCTGATCACCACCGTGCCGCCGGTGGTCAGCATGCCCCAGACCTCCAGGCTGAACGCGTCCCACGCGCACGGCGCGGCCTGCAGCGTGCCGCCGCCGGGACGGTAGCCGGGGAGGCCGTCGGGGCCGCCGAAGAGGCGGGTGGTGGCCTGGTGCGTGGAGACGACGCCCTTGGGCGTGCCGGTGGTGCCGGAGGTGAAGAAGACGCAGGCGGCGTCGGTCGCGTCGACCTCCACCTGGCCGGGACGACCGCCGCGCTCGGCGGCCTCCGTCAGCGGCTCGACCGGCGGCTCCCAGCGGGCCATGGCCTCGCGGACGTCGGCCTCCAGGCTCGCGACGGCGGCGTCGGCCACCTCGGCGGCGTCGGAGACGAACACCTTGGGCTGGAGCTGTCCCAGCAGCCCGGCCACCCGGTCGGCGGGCCAGCGGTGGTCGAACGCGGCGTAGGCGGCTCCGGTGCTCAACACGCCCAGCAGCACGGCGAACTGCTGCGGCGAACGCGGCATCCGGACCGGGACGACGTCCCCGGGGCCGATCCCGAACTCGGCGAGCCGGACGGCGTACGCGCCGGCCGCGGCGTCCAGGGTCCGGTAGTCGACGGCGTTGCCGCGGAAGACGACGGCGGCCGCGTCGGGACGTTCGGCGGCCTGGGCGGCCACGGCCGCGTGGATGGTCGGGAACCCGGCGCCCGGGTTCGCCTCGGCCCCGCCGGACTCCGCCGGGGCCGTCAACAGGTCGGTCATGTCAGCATCCTTCGTCTGGGGGCGCGAGGCGGCGCGGTGTCTCTGATTAATCGTCAGGCGGCGGGGACGGCACCCTGGATGGCGCTGAAGATGGCGCCGAGGCGCTTGTCCGCCAGCAGCGGGCCGACCGGCATCCGGTGCCCGGTCTCCTTCTCGACGGCGGCGACCAGACGCAGCACGTGCAGGGAGTCCCAGGCCACCGGGCCGCCGTCGGCGGGCAGGCCGTCGGTCAGGTCGATGCCGTTGAGCGGCAGCTTCAGGTCGTCGCGGACGATACGGATGAAGGTGCTCTCGGTGATCATGCGGACCTCTCCGGAGGGCGGGAGTGAACAACGGGAATGAGCAAGGGCGTGGGCGCGCGCAGAATCGGTGCAGCCCGGACCGCCACAGACTGCGGCAGCGCGCTAGAGCCGGACTCGCGCCGTGGACTCGCGTGGGGACTCGCGTCGGGATTCGCGTGGTGAAGGTGTGCTCAGTGCGTGGATTCGGGCCAGAGCTCGGCCAGTTCGGCCAACTGCTCGGCGAGCACCGACTCGGCGGCGGTGAGCGGCACGTCCCCGCAGAGCCGCTCCGGATGCCCGGCGGAGGGCCCGCACAGACGGCGGCGCCGCACGGGGGCGTCGTGCGGGGACCAGCGGCCGTCCCACTCCGCGCAGGGCGGGGCCAGCATGCAGAGGCCGATCGATCCGAAGACCGTGAGCGCCTTCAGGACGTGCAGCAGCGCCCCGCGTACCAGCAGCAGCGCCGTCGGCTGCTGCCGTCCTGCCCGTCTCGTCGGTCTGGTCGCTCTCACGTCGGGCCTTGGACATCGGGGGCGACCAGGTCGCGCAGGCCGGCCAGCAGCAGTTCGTCCTCGACGAGGACCGCGTCGCGCACCTGCTGCCTGGCCTGGGTGAGCGTCACATCCGCGCCGAACTGGGCGAAGACGCCGACCGCGTCGAGCGTGACCGTGTGCCGCACCGTGATCAGCGCCTTGTCGGCGGCGATCGCCCGGACCGACCAGCGGCCGGTGTGCGCGGCGACCGAGGGCGGCGGGTCCAGCTCCTTGAACACCAGCTCGTGGGTGGCCCGTTCGGCGCCGGGGTCCGCTGCGGCTGCCTCGGCGTCCTCCGGATGGTGCGGCTCCGGGGTCTCCGGCTTGTCCAGGCGGAACGTGGTCGGGGGCAGCGCGATCTGCATCTGCCGACGCCGGGCGGTCTCGCCGTCCGGGGCGACCCGGACGAGCTGGAGCACGGTCACCCGGTGCCCGCCGCCGTTCCACAACCCGTGCGTGCCGTGCGCCTCCGCCGAGCGGACCTGCGGGAGCCGTGTCCACAGCTCCGGCCGGTCCAGCTGCGCGATCGCCTCCGGATGGTCGGGGCCGACCGGCAGCACGGTGGTGGCGCGGACCTCGAACTGCAGGTCCGCATGGCCGGACCCGGTGTGCACCGACGACCGCAGCGCGTGCAACTGGCCGACGGCGGCGGCCCCGAGCTGCTCCTGCAACTGCTCGTACTGCGCGTCGTCGCGCACCTCCGCGGTGAAGTCCTGCCGCAGCAGCACCCGGCAGCGTCCACTGCCGCGGTCCACGACGTGCCACTCACCGCAGGTGAACGCGAGCGGGTCGGCGGGCTCCACCCGCTGGAACGTGATGCTGCGGCGCTCCCAGTCCAGCCGCCGGGTGGAGGTCCAGGCATACGGCCTGCCCTCGCTCACTGACCAGATCCGGCCGAGCTGACGGGTGCTCTCGTCCTCCAGCACCTCGGTGTGCACCACCTCGTCGAACAGCTGCGGCCAGGTGGCGAGATCGGCGAGCAGACCGAAGACGCTGGTGGCGTCCATGAGGAGGTCGACCCCGTTCGCGGTGGTGAGTCGCCTTGTGTCCGGCATGGTAGTAGGAGTCCCTTCGGAGGCCGGCGTTCGCTTCTCCCCGGGGCGCCGGCCGGTGACGGTGCTGAGGGTGGGTGGGGAGGGGAGAGCGACGCCTCGGCGTTCCGTCCTTTCCTCGCTCTGCTGCATACCGATCGCGTACGTTCGAGGCAGCTCCGTCATGGTGCGTGCGCACCCTCGAACGATGCTCGACTCCCCATCGCGCGGGGGACGTTGCACCACCAGGGGCGCGAGGAACTGCGCGAGAAACCACGCTGTCCGGATGGCCCTGATCGTTCGGGGCTCTACCTGTCTGGGTGGCTTGTCGCGCAGTTCCCCGCGCCCCTGATGGTGCAACTACCTGCGGCAGCGAACGCCGTGACCTCTCGCGCCCACGCGGCGGAGCCGCATATCAGCAGAGTCCCGCGCCCCTGGGTGGCGCTTCGCGCCACGGCACCGCCTACGCGGCGAAGAGCTCCAGCAGCGGTCGCTCCCGGGTGTCCAGGGTGTCCAGCGCGGGATCCGCGGACAGCATCGCCTGGTGCAGGCGCTGAAGCCCCATGCACGGCTCGATGCCCAGCTCCTCGACGATGCGGCGACGGAGCCGCTGGTAGACCTCCAGCGCCCGCCACTGCTTCCCCGAGCGGTAGAACGCGGTCATGCACTGCGCGTGCAGCCGCTCGTTGAGCGGGTGACGTGCCGTCAGCTCGATGAGCTCGGTGAGCATTTCGGAGTGGTGCCCGAGCCGCAGCTCGGCCTCCACCCGGCACTCGAGGACGCCCAGCCGGCTCTCCTCCAGGCGGGCCAGCTCGATCTCCAGGACCGGGCCGACAGGCACGTCGACCAGGCCCGGACCGCGCCACAGCTCCAGCGCGCGGGTGTAGAGGCGGACGGCCTCCGCGTCGTCGCCGGCCTGGAACTCGGCGTGGCCCTCGGTGGCCAGACGGTCGTACTCGTGCACGTCCACCGCGCCCGGCTGGACCTCCAGCAGGTAGCCGCGGTGGCGGGTGGAGAGGATGCCCTTGGCCGCGCCCGGGTTCAGTTCGCCCAGGGAGGCCGCCAACAGCCGCCGCAGCTGCAGGATGTAGGTCTGCAGCGTGGTGAGGGAGCTGCGCGGCATGTTGCTGCCCCAGATCTCCTCGATGAGCGTGGGGACGGGGACGACCTGGTTGGCGTAGACCGCCAGCAGGGCCAGCACCTGGCGCGGCTTGCCCGCGCTAGGGACGATGGATCTGCCGCCGGCCTCCGCGGACAGGGGTCCCAGAATCCCGATCTCCATGGTTCCTCCGTGGTGAGCCGACCCGCTGTTGATGCGGGCTTGACGTCGTGTCGAGATTCCCGACGTCACGACTGTCACATTCCGAGGATGTGCGGCGACAGTGTCAGGTACCGCAGTCGGCCGTGAGTTCCCAACGTCCGAGTCGTGAAATATTCACGACCGATCGTTCGGTTGCGCGCAACCGCCCCCGTCGCGGACAGGTCGACGGGGGCGGCGCGGCGTGCGTAACCAGTGCTGACAGAAGGGCGCTCAGCCCGCGGCCACGGGCTCTCCCGCGTCCTCCGGGCTGTCCTCGTCGGCCACCGCAGGCGTGGCCGGCGAGGCCGCTGAGGCGGCCGTGGCGCCCGTGTGGCGCTCCGAGCGGCGCCAGTTGCGCTCGCCCAACAGCGTCATCACCGAGGGCAGCAGCACCCCGCGGATGACGGTCGCGTCGACCAGCACCGCGACGGCGAGGCCCACGCCGACCTCCTTCATCGAGGTCACCGACAGCGTGCCGAAGATGGCGAACACGCCCACCATGATCAGCGCGGCGCTGCTGACCACGCCCGCCGTGCTGCCGATGCCGCGGGCGACCGCGGTCTTGGTGTCCAGGCCCTGGTCGTGGCCCTCCTTGATCCGGGACACCACGAAGACGTGGTAGTCCATGCTCAGACCGAAGAGGATGACGAAGAGGAAGAGCGGCAGCCAGGACGTGATCGCGCCGACCGTCCGCGCCCCGATCAGCGAGGCCGCGAAGCCGTGCTGGAAGACCAGCGTCAGCGCGCCGTACGCCGCTCCGACCGAGAGCAGGTTGAGCAGCGCCGCCGTGATCGCGATGACGATGGAGCGGAACGAGATCAGCATCAGTGCGAAGGCCAGCGCGATGACGAAGGCAAAGACCGGCAGCGCGCTGTTCGAGAGCTGCTTGCTGAAGTCCACCGACGCGGCGGTGTCGCCCGCGACGTCGACCTCCGCGCCCGGCAGCTTGCCGAGCGTGGCCGGGATGACCTGGCCGCGCAGCACGTTGAGCGCGGCGACGCTGGGCGCGTCGGTGCCGGTGCCGTCCAGGGTGACGGTGATGACCGCGATGTCCTTGTCGGCGTGGACGGTCTCGGTGATCGGCTCGTGCAGCTTGCCGGTCGCCAGCGCGGCCTGCTTGAAGGCGGCGAAGGCCTGCGTCTGGGCGGGGTCACCGACGGCGGAGGAGCGCACCACCACGGTGGCCGGCAGCGGGCTGCCGGGGAAGGCCTTGGCGATCAACTCGCCGGTGCGCACCACCGAGTTGCTGCTCGGCAGCTCCTGGGAGGCCGTCAACTGCGCGGTGTGCATGCCCAGCACGGGCACCGCGAGGCCCAGTAGCGCCAGCGTGGCGACCAGGGCGGAGATCAACGGCCGGGCCAGGACGGTGCGCAGCACCGGCGCCAGCAGGCGACCACCCTCGGGGGAGGGACGACGACGGCCGAGGAACGGGATGCGCAGCCGGTCCACCTTGTCGCCGAGCATCGACAGCAGCGCCGGAAGCACCGTCAGCGAGCCCAGCACCGCGACCAGCACGACCACGATGGTCGCCACGCCCATGGCCCGGAAGTCGGCGATCCCGGTGAGGAACATGCCCGCCATGGCGACCATCACGGTCAGGCCGGAGACCAGCACCGAGTGGCCGGAGGTCTCCGCCGCGATCCGCAGCGCGGTCTCCGGGTCCTTGCCCGCAGCCCGCTCCTCGCGCTCCCGGCTGAGGTAGAAGAGGCAGTAGTCCACGCCGACGGCCAGACCCACCAGCAGCATCACCGAGGAGGCGTCGGAGCTGGTCGGCACCAGCTTGGTGGTCAGCGCGACCAGCCCGAAAGCGCCGGTGAACGCGGTGACCGCGAGCACCACCGGCAGCACGGCGGCGACCAGCGCGCCGAAGACGATCAGCAGGATGCCCAGCGCCAGCGGCACCGCCGTCCACTCGGCGCCCGCGAAGTCGCTGTTGAAGGTGTCGTTGAACTCCTTCGTCGCACCAGCGGTCCCGTACTCGACGACGGTCGCCTCCGGGTGCTGCTTCTGCACCTTGGCGACCGCGTCGAGCACGGGCTGCACCCGGTCGGCGGCGGTGTCGGGGTCGCCGCTCATCACGAACTCGACCAGCGCGGAGTGGCCGTCGGCCGAGAGGGCGCCGCTGGTGTACGGGCTCTGCACCTGCGCGACGCGCCCGGTGGACTCCACGGCGGCGACGGAGGCGTCGACGATGGCGTGGAAGCGCGGGTCGGTGGCGGTGAAGCCCTGGGACTGGATGAAGACCGACTCGGCGGCGGGCTGGGCCAGCCCCGCCGCGGCCAGGGCGTGCACGGCACGCCCCGACTCACCGACGCCGTTGTCGGCGTCGGTGGTGTTCTTCGTTCCGGCCATGCTGCCGAGCGTGGTCGCGAGGACCACGAAGAGCAGCCAGCCGAAGACGGCGGTCTTGCGGTGCCGGGCGCTCCAGTCGCCTACGGCGACCGTGAGCCGGGACCTGTTGGACATGGGAGGAGCCTCCTTGGGAATGGGTCCGCAAGGGGGATCGGTCCGCCAGTGCCCTCACCGGGCACGCCCCTGCGGTCGTAGTCGGGTCGACCGGGCAGTCACCGTCGTCGCAGGGCCGCCGGCCCGGCGGTGGTCCGCTCCCGCTGGGGGAGGAACCCTGGTGGCAGCGCCCGGCCGGACCGTGTTGCGTGATCGCGTGCGCGGGATGTCAGCCGGCCAGGCAGGTGACGGTTCCCTTGTGCTGCTCGCCGACCTGGTTGCCGGAGCTGTCCGGGTAGCTCCAGAACAGCTGCATGGTGCCGGAGTTGAGGTCCTGCGCCTCGGTGACGGTGAAGTTGCCGGGCTCGATCCAGCTGACGGTGTAGATGCCGTCGGCGACCTTGGCCGTCGACACGTTCTCGGTCAGCACGGTGCCGACCGGGATCCCGAACGGGCCACCGGAGGTGACGGTGGCGGTCAGCTGGGTTCCGGCGGCGTTGTAGGCCATCTTCTCGTTGAAGCCCACGTCGGTCGTCGCCTGGAAGGTGTGCCCGTCCAGCGTGTGGCAGCCGGTGTCGGTCACCCGGGTGGTCGCGGCAGAGGCCGTGGTGACGGCTGCGGTCGTGGTGGCCGCGGCGAGCACGGTGGCCGCCGCCGCGAGCAGGACGGGTCTGGTTCTCATCGGGCGTCTCCTGACTTGTCGGGCATGGTTGATGTCTACGGTGCATCCAGGCGCTCGAACGCTCCTTGAGCCCGGCTCGGCGGCGTGCGAACGGATTTCCGGCAGGTCGCGCCGGGTTTCGCAGTTGGCTGCGGACAGGTTGCGCGCGGGTGACCGGACGGGGTCGCCGTGGGTTCGTGGCGCGGGGTTCCTGCTCGGGCCTCGTGCCGGTTCTTGCTTCGGATGTGCGGCCCTTTACCGCCGTTGTCGCCGCATTGCCGACGATTGCGCGGTCCACGGCTCGACGAGCGCGCGTCCAGCCGCAATCACGGCCGCGTTCGAGGCCCTTCCGAGGCGGGGCGCGCAGACTTCACAGAATCATTCGCACGGCCTGCAATGGGGGTAGGGCATGCACGCGGAGCGAACTCTCACCGGCGACGTCATCGCGGCACTGCGGACACGACCGGACCGGGAGGCCCTCGTCGTGGTCCACCCCGACGGCCGTGACGAGCGCGTCAGCGCAGCCGAACTCGACCGCGACGCCCGGGCGGTGGCCGCAGAACTCCAGGCCCGCCGCGCGACCGGACGCCAGGTCCTGGTGGCCATGAGCCCCGGACGGGACCTCGTCGTCGCCCTGCTCGCCTGCCTCTACGCCGGATCTGTGGCCGTCCCCGCGCCGCTGCCCGGCGTCTCCCGTGCGGCGGGCGAGCGGACCACCGCGATCGTCAAGGACTGCGCGGCCTGCCTGGTCCTCACCCGGGCCGAGTCGGCCGCCGAGATCTCCCGCCTGCTCGCCGCCGCCGGACGCCACGACGTCCCGTGCCTGGTCGTCGACGCGGTGGCGACCCGACGCGATCCGGGCGAGTGGACACCGCCCCGGCTCTCCGGCGGCGACCTCGCGCTGATCCAGTACACCTCCGGGACCACGGCGCTCCCGCGCGGTGTCCGGATCACCCAGGCCAACCTGTGCGCGGCCATGGACGCGGTCCGCACGGTCTTCGACACCGGCCCGCAGTCGCGCATCGGCGGCTGGCTGCCGTACTACCACGACCTCGGCCTGATCGGGCAGTTGCTGCACCCGCTCTGGCTGGGCGCGACCGCCGTGCTGATGCCGCCCGAGCTCTACCTCGCCGACCCTGCCGCCTGGCTGCACGCCATCGGCCGGTACGGAGTGACGACCGCCGCCGCGCCCGACTCCGCGTACGCACGCTGTGCGGCGGAGGTGACGGACGACCAGCTGGCCTCGCTGGACCTGTCCCGCTGGCACACCGCCGTCAACGCTGCCGAGACGGTCCAGGCGACCACGCTCGCGGCGTTCCGCCGCCGCTTCGCCGCGGCCGGGCTGCCGGAGGGCGCCCAACGTCCCGCCTACGGCCTGGCCGAGGCCACGCTGCTGGTCGCGGCCGGCCGGGAGCCGGGCGGTTGGCAGGCGGCCGGTCGGGAGCTGGGTGGTCGGCAGCTGGGCAGTCGGGGCGCGGAAGGCACGGTCTTCTCGGCGGACCGCCTCCAACTGGGACGCGGGCTGCTCCGGCCCGCCGAGGTCGCGGCCGACGGCCGGGCCGTGGTGGCGAGCGGGATGCCCGCGCCGGGCATGGAGCTCGTGGTGGTCGACCCGCGCACCGGCGCCGAACTCCCGGACGGTGCCGTGGGGGAGATCCTGGTCGGCGGCCCGTCCGTGGCCCCCGGCTACTGGGGACGCCCGCTGGAAACCGGCGAGGTCTTCGGCCGCCGTGGCTCCTCCGGGAGCGGCAACTCCGGAGGCAGCGGCCTCCTCGCCACCGGCGACCTCGGGGCGCTGCTCGACGGGCAGCTCCATGTGCTCGGCCGCCAACGCGAGTTGCTCAAGGTCGACGGTCGCTCCCTCCATCCCCAGGAGATCGAGCGCCAACTGCTGGACTGCGGCGCCATGCTGGCATCGGCCGTGGTCTTCGCCGTCGGCGGCGGCAGCGAGCAGTTGATCGTGGTGCAGGAGGTCCGCGGCACCGTGCGGTCCCACGGTGGCCACGCGGAGCTGGTGGCCAAGGTCCGCCGCTGCCTGGCCGAGGAGTTCGGCGCGGTCGCGGACGGCGTGGTGCTGGTCCGGCCGGGCACGGTCCGCCGCACCACCAGCGGCAAGGTCCGCCGCTCGGTGCTGCGGGAGAACTTCCTGCGCGGTGAGCTGCGGGCGCTCCACGCCGAGTGCACCGAGCAACTTCGTTGCGACATACCGGAGTTCATCGCAACCGCGTAGGCCGTTCCGCCGGTGGCCGCCCGCCCTGGAACCGGGCGAGTCGTGTACGAGCCGAACTCCAGCCCCGCCCCAGCGGAGCGCGATGTCCCGCCCACAGACTCGCGCCTGCCGGCCCCCGAACGGATCATCATCCGTGTCGGGAGGCAGGGCCTGCACCAGGGAGTGAGGGACAGCCGTGACACTTCAGCCCACCTGGACCGCGAGCGGCGCATCGAGCGGCAGTGCGAGCGACAGCGCGAGCGGCCCAGCCATGCGGAGAGCGATCGGCACAGCGACGCGCCCAGTGACCGGCACCGCGCCGCACGCACGACGCCGCGCCGCGCAGGCCCGCTTCGCCGAGATCGAGACGGCGTTCGGCGACCCCTGGGACCCGGCCGCCCCGCTCGGATTCCGCGCCCTACTGGCCGCCGACAGCGCGTCGACGGTCCCGCAGGCCGCCCTCGCCCTCACCCGGGACCTCGGTCTGGCCGCGGAGTTCGTACCCACCGCGCTCGGCGGCAACCTCGACGGCGTCGACGTGCTGGGCCTGCTGCTGCGCCCGGTCTTCCGCCGCGACGTGGCCCTGGCCGTCCGCTCCACGCTGAGCTCCTTCCTGGCGGCCACGCACGTGTGGATCAACGGCGACGAGCAGCAACAGCGGCTCACCGCCGACACGTTGCGCGCGGGCGGCACGATGGCCGTCGCCTTCCAGCACTTCGTCCACGCCGCCGACCTCGCGGGCGACGAGCTCACGGTCGCCCGCACCGCCGACGGCGGCCTGCTGCTCGGCAGCGGCCGGCAGGTCGTCTGCAACGGCGCGGACGCCGACCTCTTTGTCGCCTTCGCCCGCGTCGGCGTCGCGCCTGAGGGGTCTTCCGACGCACCCGAGGCACCTGAGGCATCCGAGGGCTCCGACGTGGGTGCCGACGCCTGCACCGCCGTCCTCGTCCCTCTTCGCGAGCTGCACCACGGCAGCGCGCGCCTGCTCGACCGCGTCCCCACCGAGGCCGTCCCGGGCCTCGAACTACGCGGCCTCGCCTTCGACGACTGTGCGCTGCCCGCTGCCGCGCTGCTCGGCACCTGGGGGCGGGGCGTCGAGGAGGGCCTGCGCGCCTACCCCGTCGTCCACGCCGCCGCGCCCGGCATGCTGATCGGCGTGGCCGACACGGCGTTGCGCACGGCCGCCCGGTTCGCGGTCCAGGTCGGCGTCGCCGGACGCCCGCTGGCGCGCGTCCGCAACGCCCGCCACGCGCTGGCGGCCACCTTCGTCGACCTGCTGGTCGGCGACTGCGTCAGCCTGGTCGCCGGTCGGGCGCTGCACCTGCTGCCGGGGCAGTGCAACGCGCTGGCCGCCGTGGCGACGTACCTGGTCCCGCCGATGCTGGAGGAGGCGCTGCGCCACCTCGCGGTGGTGATGGGCGAAGCCCTCCACGGCCAGGACCACGGCCAGGACCAGGGCCGGGACCACGGTCATGACGGGGAGGCGTACGGCATCTTCGCCAAGCACCTGCGCGACATGGACGCGGTCAGCTTCTGCCATGTCAGCCGCGCCGTCTGCCAGGTCGCGATCGCGCCCTGCCTGCCCGGCATCGCCGCCGACCCGGCTCGCTCCGGCCTCGCGCCCGAGGAGCTGTTCCACCGCTACGGAGCGCTCCCGCCGCTGGACCCGCAGCGCCTCTCCGCCGGCGGCGGCCACGACGGCCTGGCCGCATGGTTCCTGGCGCTCCCCGACCTCTTCGCCCTCCCCGCCGAGGACGCTCCGCTCGCCGATCTCCTCTCCCGCCAACTCACCGAACTCCGTGCCGAGTTCGACGAGATCTTCGCGGAGGCGGCAGCGCTCCCGGGCGACGACGCCCACGTCCTCGCCCTCCCGCTGGTGGACCGCTACGCGCTGGCCCTCGCCGCCGTCTGCTGCCTCGGCGTGCACCGGCAGGCCGGAGGCGACCCTTTCCTCTCCTCCCTCGACTGGATCGTCACGGCCCTCGACCGGCTGCTGCGCCGGGCAGGCCGGTCCACCCCGCCGGTCCCGAGGGAGGTGACGGAGCGCCTCTGCGCCGAGGTGCTGCGCCGTGACCGCGAGGCGCGCAGCCTCGACCTCTACGATCTGGAGCTCGCCGGATGACCCGGCTGGTCGTCCCCGCCGCCGTCCACCTGGTCACCGGCCCGGACGGTCCGTGGGGCGCGGTCCGCCGCGACTTCGCCCGCACCGGCGTCGGCCTGGTCCACGGCTCGACGGTGCAGTGGCAGCAGCAGGACGGCGAGAGCCTGCGCGGCCTCCTCGGCCGCGACTTCGACCGCGAGCGCCGGAGCGGCCCCGGCGGCGCGCAGTTCGTGGCCACCCGACTGCTGGTCAAGCACCTGGTCGCACGGCTGCTCGGCACCCTCCCCGGCACGGTCGAGCTCGGCCAGGCCCTCACCGGGCGTCTGTATGTGCGGGGTTGCGACCAGATCGACCTCAGCCTCAGCCACACCGGCGACGTGATGCTGGTCGGCATCACCTCCCTCGGCCGGATCGGCGTCGACGTCGAACCGTTCGACCGCCCGCTCAGCGGCAGCGGCGTCGAACGGCAGATGTCCACCGCTCCGGAGCTGGCGGAGGTCGCCGACCTGCCCGAACCGGCGCGCAACGACCGCCTGGTCCGGCGCTGGACGCTCAAGGAGGCCTACACCAAGGCGCTGGGCCTCGGCCTGGCCTACCCCTTCAACGGCTTCGGCTTCGACCTCGACGCGGAGCTGCCCCGCTTGCTGACCGCCGACGGCTCCCCGGTCCCGGGCCGCTCCTGGCACTTCCGCACGCTCTCCGTCGGCCCATCCCACGTCGGCGCCCTCGCCCTCCACGACCGCACCCTCGCCAACCCCGCCGACCCCGGCACGCCCGGCCACCCCACCGACGTGGACCTCTCCACCTCCCTCGACCCCCGCGCCCTCCTCGCGGTCCGCCGAGCCCTCCACACCCCGACCCCCTGACCCGCCGCACCCCGCCACAACCCAGGAGCCCAAGCCCGACCGGGTAGGCTACGCTCTGGCCGGTCCAGCCTTCTCCGGACCGCGCACGGGGCGCTAGCTCAATTGGCAGAGCTGCGGACTTTTAATCCGTAGGTTGTGGGTTCGAGCCCCACGCGCCCCACAACCTCCCTCCCAGGTCAGAGCGATCGACCTGGGATTCTCTGTCAGCGGTCCCCAATGGGTGCTCGTCGGCCGTCGCCGTGAGCGCGATGTGGGCGCCTTCCCGTGGCGAAGCCCTAACCGAGCACGAGCGATTCATCGCCGAAGTCGGCCACGATCTTCAACTTGCCGCCCAGCGCGGCCACGTAAGCCGCAAGCGTGTCGACCTCACAGCGGCCGAGCTTCCCTCGACACACCCATCCGGGCTGCGAGTTCGGTCTGCGTCGCATGCCGGCGCTGCCGGATCTCGGCCAGACGGTGGGCTCGGACCTCGGCCCGGAGCGCGTCCGCACGGACAGCGATGTCGGCCTGGTCTTCGACGTCGAAGAGCTCATCCTTGAGTGCGCTCCAACTCATGGCGGCAGGGCCGGAAGGAGTGTTCACAGGCCGTCCTTTCGTCAGCTCTCAGTATGCGGATTTGCGAGCCTCGGAGGCGACAGGCGTAGCGAGGTAATCCGGGTACGCGTTCGGCTTCCTGACTGCACTGTTGTGCCAGGTCGGGGCGCGCGACCTCGGATTGTCTACGTCCGGCAGACGAGGCGGTTGCCCTCGCCCACCTACGGCTCCGGGGAGGCAGCTGGCCCGACAGGATTCGCTGACTCGACACGCCTCGCGTTCCGGCGGACGACGGGATTGACGTCGTGCTGCGTCGACCCGTCGTAGATGTCCACGTTCAGAGCCAGACCCGGGGATGTGCTGGTGATCAGGTCGACCACGAAGCCGATCGCCTCCCACATACCCACCCTTCGGCGTGCATCTGGCGGCCCCAGCACCTCCCACGCCCAGCCGACAGCTGCCCGAGCGACCCGTACGTCACCGCAGGACTGGCCGCGGGCGGCATCCTCCATCACACGGTGACGGACGGTCTTGGACAGCCCCGCCCACTGACGCCTCGCGAAGTCGCCTCTCGGGATGTTCTCGCTCTGCAACATCGCGCCTCCCCTCCGCGTGAACAAGCACATGGTCCTCCGACGGAGCGCTCACGTCATCCACCCCCGTCCACGAACATGTCGGAGCCGCCCTCGTGCGGTCCGTGGTCAGGAGGGTCGATCGTCCGCAAGGGCCGAGCACTCCTACCGAGTTTGGAGTGGCTTCCTTCGGTGGGGAATGTGGATATGTACCGTCACATGTACTAGTCTGAGGTGTATGAAGCGGACGAACGTGTACATCGACGAAGCGCACGACGCGCAGCTGAAGGAGATCGCCGCCCGAACCGGCCGGAGCGAGGCGGAGCTGATCCGCGCCAGCATCGAGCGGTTCATCCTCTCCGAACGCGCGTGGCAGGACGACCTGGAGGACTGGCCCACCTTCGACAGCGGTGATCCGACTCTGGCGTCGCGCAGCGACGAAATGCTCGCTCGTGGGTTCGGCCGTTGATCACCATTGCGGACACATCCGTCCTGCTCGCCTCGGCTGACCGGGCCGACCCCCTCCATCGGCAATGCCGTGCCGTTCTCAGTGGGGCGGTGGCCGGAACGGTAGTGATCTCGCCACTGGTCATGGCTGAGCTCGACTACCTGATCGGCTCCACCAAGACGCTCGGCCCCGACGCATCACTGGCCATGCTGCGCGGGATCGCGCAGCGGGAAGCCAGCGGACGTTTCATCCTCGGTGTTCTCGACGCCGAACTTCTCGCCCACGCCATGGCTGTCATGACGCGTTACCGTGAGCTTGCTCCGGGCCTGACTGACGCCGTCAACGTCGGCCTGGCAGCTCGCTACGCCACCACGCGCATCATGACGCTGGACCAGCGCCATTTCCGGGTGATGCGCCCCTTGGCCAACGGTCCCGCGTTCACCATCCTGCCCTTCGACGACCCTTCGTTGAGTAGCGGCGTCCCACCCACCTGACACCCCGGTGCGACCCGTCCCGGCAGGGCTGGCGGGCGCGGAACACGACGCCCGGCCGGGAGGAGGACCTCCCGGCCGGGCGTCGCTGTTTGGGTTGGCGCTGGTTCGCGTCAGCCGCGGACGACGTTCGCGGCCTGCGGGCCCTTCGGGCCCTGCTCGACGTCGAAGGTGACCGTCTCGCCCTCGTTGAGCTCGCGGTAGCCGGTCGAGTTGATCGCGGAGTAGTGGACGAAGACGTCCGGGCCGCCGCCCTCCTGCGCGATGAAGCCGAAGCCCTTCTCGGCGTTGAACCACTTCACGGTGCCCTGAGCCATGGCATTCTCCCTGTCGGGACGCGGGGCGCTCGCTGCTGAGCCCCCCTGGGGTCGGTCGCGTCCTCGAACAGCAGGTGAAGCGGTACCGCGGACAGCGAACTACGAAATCGGCTCTACCCCGGCAACCACCCCGGCGAAACGCGTCGGACACGGCTACCCGGCGCGCCGTCCCGGTATCGGATCACAAAAGTGGTACAGCACAGAAAGCCCAGTTCATACCGCTTCTGGGCATATGCTCTGCGCCCGCCCCGTGGCGAACGGATCAGCTCTCGTGGAGGGCCCGCGAACAGGCCTTGCACTCCCACGGAGTGAGGTTCGGCGGGTACCAGCTCGCGCCCGGCCCCGACGGGTGGTAGCTGTGCTTCTCCATCCCCGCCGTGGCCAGGCCGCAGAGGGTGGTGTCGGCCGGATCGCCTGCGACGTCGTCGGCGGCGCGGGCGGCGTGGACCGCGCGCAGGCCGCCGACCACCCAGCTCTTGCCCTCGACGTCGGGGGTGTGTTCGGCCTGCGGCTCGATCATCACGATGACACCCATGTCTCCACGATCACCCGTGTCACGGGGGCCCGCATCCCGGCCGGACCCGGGGCGAATTGCGACCGTCTGAGCCGTCCCCGCCGTGTGGGTCGGGGAGGAGTGAGTCAGGAGTGAAGCAAGGCGAAACCTACTGGCCCATCACGTACTTGACCGTCGGGCCCGTGGTCCAGCCGCCGTCGACGGCCAGCTCCGCGCCGGTGATGTAGGACGCGGCGTCGGAGAGCAGGAAGCAGCTGGCCGCGGCGATCTCGGCGGCCTCGCCGACCCGGCCCATCGGGGTGTTGGGGTAGTTGCCCTCGCCGCGCTGGATGCCGACGCCGGCCGTCATCGGGGTGTAGGTCATGCCCGGGTGCACCGAGTTGACCCGGATGCGGTCCGTACCGAGCTCGACCGCGCCGATCTTGGAGAGGCCGCGGACGCCCCACTTGGACGCGCCGTACCCGGCGGTGAGCGCCAGGCCCATCAGGCCGGCCGCCGAGGAGATGTTGACGATCGAGCCGCCGCCCGCCTCGCGCAGGGCGGGGATCACGGTCTTCATGCCGATGAAGACGCCGGTCAGGTTGATGTCGAGGACGCGGCGGAAGTGCTCGACCGACTCGTCGGCGAGGAAGCTGCCGGTGGAGATGCCCGCGTTGTTGACCAGGCCGTTCACGCCGCCGAAGGTGTCCAGCGTGAAGGTCAGGACGTCGGCCCAGTCCTGCTCGGAGGTCACGTCGTGGTGGTGGTAGCGGGCGCGGTCGCCGAGCTCGGCGGCGGTGGCCGTGCCGTCCTCGTCGAGGACGTCCGTGATCACGACGTTGGCGCCCGCCGCGACCGCCTGCCGCGCGGTCTCGGCGCCGAGGCCGCGGGCGCCGCCGGTGATGATGACGGTCTTGCCGTTGAGGTCGAACATGGTGCGCTCCTTCGAGGTGTAGCACTTCAGGTGTGGCACGTCAGCGGTGTGGCACGTCCGTGGCGTACCACTTCGGTGAGGTGGCACGTCGGTGTGGCTGGTGCCGGAGTTACGAACCCGCCGTGGCGGACGGCGGATGCGGTGCGGTGAGCAGCGCCGCGGTCATGGAGACGAGGTCGGCCAGGAAGACCGTCTCGTCGGTCAAGGGGGGCTCGCGGTCGGCCAGTTGGCGGGCGCGCTCGGCGAGGGCGGCGCCGATCAGGGTGAGCGCCAGGTCGAGGCGCTCCAGCCGGACGGGCTCCGGCAGCGCGCCGAGCGGGCGTTCCAGCTCGCAGATCAGCCGCCAGTAGCCGGTGCCGGCGAGGCCGGGATGGGGCTCACGGGTGCGGATGCCGCTGCGGTGGCTGATCTGGGCGGAGATCCGCAGGCAGTGGCGTCCGCGCTCGGTGCGCAGCTCCGTGCCCTCGGCGGTGACCAGCGCGTCGAGCAGCTCGACGAGCGGCAGGCCGGTCGGGTCCGGCTGCTGCTGGGCGAGCACGGCCTCGACGCGCTGCTGCCGCTCGGCCATCAGCGCGAGCAGCAGGTGCTCGCGCGAGCCGAAGTGGTACTGCACGGCGGAGGGGTTGGCCTGCCCGGCGAGCGCGACGATGTCGCGCAGCTGCGCTCCGTCGACGCCGCGCGTGGCGAAGAGCTGCTCGGCCGCGAGGATCAGGCGTTCGCGGGTGCTCGGGCCGTTGGTCGGGGTGCGTGCCATGCATCCACGGTAATGCTGGCCATTATTAATTGCGAACGGGCAGGTCAGGGCCACCAGACGCAGACTGGAGCCATGGCAGAGACAGAGACGGACGCGGAGACAGCAGACGCGGAGACAGAGGCACTGGCGGAGCCGGCGCCGCAGCCGGTGCGGATCCCGATGGCCTGGCCGGAGGTGCGCACCCGGTTGGCTGGGGCCCGCAACTACTGGATCTGCACCGCCTCGCCGGACACCGGCCCGCATGCGATGCCCGTCTGGGGAGTCTGGGTCGGCGGACGCCTCTGGTTCAGCACCGGCGCACGCACGCGCAAGGCGCGCAATCTTGCGGTCGATTGCCGGGTCAGCGTCCATCTGGAGAGCGCTGCCGAACTGGTCTCCCTCCAGGGCACCGCCGAGCCCGTCCCCTCGGCCGACCGACCGCCGGAGGTGGACGCGGCGTACGCCGCGAAGTACGCGATGCCCAGAACCGGGGACCCGGGCACGATCGTGATCGGCGACTCACCGGTCTTCGCCGTCACTCCGCACCTCGGGTTCTCGTGGTTCGAGGGCGCTTTCCCCGAGTCGATGACCCGCTGGCGCTTTCCCGAAGCCGCGCATGTGACGCACGAGTTGGGGGAGCCGACCGGCGAGGTCGCCTCGTATCCCGCGTAGCCGCCCACCTGGCTCTGCCCGGCTCCGACCGGCTCTGCCCGGCACTGCCCGGTTCCGACGTCCTCTTCGGCGAAGTTCACCGCGGACCACAGAGATTCCACAAAGTGCCCTCCTACGCTCCGCGAGCGGCTGGACGACAGTTCGGGTCATCCAGCCGCCCACGGAGTTCGAAGGAGTAGGTCTCATGATCCGTTTCAAGAAGAGTGCACGCGTCGCCGTGGCCGGAGTGGCCCTCACCGGGGCCCTGCTCGCGGGCGGGCCCGCGTTCGCCGCGAGCGGCAGCGCGACCACCAGCTCCACCGGCGGCTCCACCGCCGCCACCGCTCCCGCCGCGCACGGACCGAAGGGCGACGGCGCCCACGCGCTCTGCGTCCGCGTGCCCAAGCTGGACAAGCGCATCCAGCGCGAGCTGCACCGCCTGAACGGCGGCGTCAACGTCGTCGGCTCGGTCGCCCGCCTGGAGCAGCGCGTCGACAACGCGAAGAAGGCCGGGCACACCGCCATCGCCACCTACCTCCAGGACCGGCTGAACTTCCGCAAGTCGCTCGTCACCACGCTCCAGCAGCGTGAGAGCGACCTCCAGGGCGTCCAGACCTGGTGCTCCGCGAACGACAACGGCAAGGGAGCCAGCTGAGCATGCGATCCCTGCGACCCGGACGATCCCGTCGTGCTGACGTGCCGACGGACATGGTCGGCCCGGCCTCCACGCGCACCACGCTGACGCGTGCCGCAGTCGGCTCACTGCTGGCGGCGGCGGTCCTGCTGGGCGCGACCGCCTGCGGTGGCGGCTCCGGCAGTTCGGCCGGATCCGCGCCCGCGTCGGGCACGGCCGCGTCGGCCGGCGCGACGCCGAACGCGGGCCAGACCGCAACGCTCCAGCAGGAGCAGGCGAAGGTCAACGCCGCCCAGTCGGCCGCCAACGCGGCGGACTCGGACGCGGCGAACGACCCCACCCAGCAGTAGCGGCGGCAGGACGGGTCGCGGTGGTGGCGCATCTCGACGGGGACGCACGGCAGTTCCGTGTGTCCCCACTCCCTGTCACAGTGGGTGCATGGGTCACCCTGCTCCCCCTTCAGCCTCCACCGTCGCCGCCGTCACGGCCGATACCGCCGAAACCGCCCCCACTTCCGCGCCTGTCTCCGGGCCCGACACCGAGCTGCGGATCGGCGTGCTCGGCGCGGCGGCCATCGCGCCCACCGCGCTGATCAAGCCCGCCGCGCAGACGCCCCGGGTGACCGTCGCCGCGGTCGCCGCACGCGACCGGAGCCGGGCGGAGATCTTCGCGCGCAAGCACGGGGTGCCTGTCATCCACGACGACTACGACGCGCTGCTGGCCGATCCGTCGATCGACGCGGTCTACATCCCGCTGCCCAACGGCCTGCACGCCGAGTGGATGCTGAAGGCGCTCGACGCCGGCAAGCACGTGCTCTGCGAGAAGCCGTTCACGGCCAACCGCGCCGAAGCCGAACTGGTCGCGAAGGCCGCCGACGCGGCGTACGCGGAGCGCGGGTTGGTGGTGATGGAGGCCTTCCACTACCGCTACCACCCGCTGGCGGAGCGGATGCGCGAGATCACGGCCTCCGGCGAGCTCGGCGAGATCCGCCGGATCGAGGCGCAGCTCTGCTTCCCGCTGCCGAAGTTCCAGGACATCCGGTACTCCTACGCTCTCGCGGGCGGCGCGATGATGGACGCGGGCTGCTACGCGCTCCACGTCGCACGGCTGCTGGGCGACGGCGGCGGCGTCGGCGATCCGCGCGTCGTCTCGGCACGCGCGTCGACGCTCCGCCAGGATCCGCGGATCGACCGGGCGATGGAGGCGGAACTGGCCTTCGAAGGCGGCGCGACCGGGCGGGTGCGGGCCTCGTTGTGGTCGCGGCGGGTGCTGTCCATGCGGGCCCGCGTGGTCGGCACGGAGGGCGAGCTCAGCGTCTTCAACTTCGTGGCACCGCAGGTCTTCCACCGACTCACGGTGCGCAGCCGCCGGGCGGCGGGCGGCAGTTCCGTAGTCCGCCGCGAGCGGATCAGCGCACCGAGCAGCTACGCCTGCCAGTTGGCGGCCTTCACCGCGGCGGTGCTCGACGGCGGTCCGGTGCTCACACCGCCGCGCGACGCGGTGGTGACGATGGGCCTGCTGGACGACGTCTACCGGGCGGCGGGCCTGCCCCTGCGCGGAGCGCCGGAAGAACAGGAAGCGCCGGAGTGAGCCGGTAGCGCCGGGCCGCGCAGCCGCAGCCCGGAAAATGGCGGGCGGGCCTGTACGGGGGTGTGCGAGTGTGCCTCGCATGGCTCCCGACTCGCCCTCCCTGCCGCGTCAGCTCGCCCGGACGCATCGCTTCTCGCTCGGCGTGCCCGGGCAGTTCACGCTCACCTCCGACGGTTCGACGGTGCTGTTCCTGCGCAGCCGGGGCGGCAGCGATCCGGTGGACTGCCTCTGGGCACGCGACGTGGCCGACGGCACCGAGCGCCTGCTCGCCGACCCGGCCGCGCTGGCGCCCGAGCAGGGTGGGATCGGCGCCTATGCGACCGACGCGAGCGGCCGGCGCATCGCCTTCGCCCTCGCCGGACGCCTGTGGACGCTGGACCTCGGCGACAAGGACGGCGACGGCGATGGTCATGCCACCCCCCGCCCGCTGACCCTCGACCCCGCCGCCGCGCCGCCGGTCGAGCCGCGTCCCGACCCGACCGGGCGGCGGATTGCCTACCGCAGCGGGCCGACCCTGCGCGTCGTGGAGTGGGACGGCACCGCCGACCGGGTCGTCGCCGCGCCCGAACCGGCGGAACTGGGCGGCGAGTTCGGCGCCGACGTCAGCTTCGGCGCGCCCGAGTACGTCGCCACCGCGTCCATGCACCGCACCCGTGGCTACTGGTGGTCGCCGGACGGGGAGCGGCTGCTGGTCGCCCGGGTCGACGTCTCCAGCGTGCAGCGCCGGTGGATCGCCGACCCGACCGACCCGACCGTCCGGCCCCGCGCGGCCCGCTACCCGGCGGCGGGCACGCCCAACGCGGACGTGAGCCTCTGGCTGGTCGACGCGGATTCACCGAAGAGGCATCAAGTCGCCTGGGACCGCGCGGCATTCGAGTACGTCACCGAGGCCGGATGGGACGAGCACGGCCCCTTCGCCTCCGTCCAGAGCCGGGACCAGCGCACCGTGCGCGTCCTGGCCGTCGACCCGGCGGACGGGACCACGAGCCGCCTCGCCGAGCAACGCGACGACGCCTGGGTCCAGCTCGTCCCCGGCCTGCCCGCCCGGACGGCATCCGGCGCCCTGCTCACCCACCTCGACCAGGGCGACACCCGCCACCTGGCGGTCGACGGCGTCGCGGGCACCCCGGCCGGGATCAACCTCGGTGCGGTCCTGTCCGTGGACGGCGAGTCGGTCCTCATCACCGCCGTCCCCGCGGACGACGTCTTCTCGGCCCACCTCTACCGCCTCGACCTCACCACCGGCGCGACGGAGCAGCTGACCCACGAGCCCGACGTGCACGAGGACGGTGTGCTGCGCGCCGGGACGCTGCTGCGCCCGGCGGACGTGCCGTCGTGCGCGGAGCAGCCGATCGGCGAGCTGCGCCGGACCCTGCTGCGGGTCGGCGAGCGGTCGCTCTGCACGGCGGTCTTCCTGCCGTCCTGGTACGAGCCGGGCAGCGGCGAGCGGCTGCCGGTACTGCTCGACCCGTACGCGGGCCCGGCGATCCAGCGGGTGACGGAGGGGCGGTTCTGGGTCGACGACGTCTCGCAGTGGTTCGCCGAGCAGGGCTTCGTCGTGCTGGCGATCGACGGGCGCGGCGTGCCGGGGCGGGGCCCGCGCTGGGAGCGCGAGGTCCATCTCGACTCCTTCGGCCCGGCGCTCCAGGACCAGATCGACGCGCTCCACGCGGTCGCCGCCGAGCACCCGGAGTTCGGGCTGGACCTGGACCGGGTCGCCATCCGCGGCTGGTCCTTCGGCGGCTCGCTGGCCGAGGCGGCGGTGCTGCGGCGCCCGGACGTCTTCCACGCGGCGGCGGCCGGGGCAGGCGTGACCGACCAGCACCTCTACGACACCCACTGGCGCGAGCGCTTCCTCGGCCACCCGGACGCCCAGCCCGCCGCGTACGAGGCCTGCGACCTGCTCCGGGACGCCCCCTCACTGCGTCGCCCGCTGCTGCTGATGCACGGCCTCGCGGACGACAACGTGTACCCGGCCAACACCCTGCGCCTGTCCAACGCGCTGCTGGCGGCCGGTCGCCCGTACGAGTTCCTGCCGCTGGCCCGCACGGGCCACCGCGTCACGGACGAGGCCCTGGCGGAGGGCATGCTCCTGCACCAGCTCGACTTCCTGCAGCGCGCGCTGGGGCTCTGAGGCCTGCCTCAGAACTCCGGCCCGGACACGCCGGTGACGGTGGTCAGCAGCACCACGGCGTCGCTGATCGCCAGCAGGTCGTGCCGCTCCTGCGGCACCTCCGCGAGCTCGCCTGCGGCAAGCTCCAGCGTGGCGCCCGACTCCGCGCTGAGCCGGATCTTCCCCTCCAGCACCTGGAGCGTCCCGGCGTGCGGAGCCTCGTGCTCGTCCAGCACCGAACCCTTGGTCAGCGCGATCAGCGAGGTCCGCAGCATGTTCATGTGCAGCAGCAGGCGTGAGGCCCGGCCGTGACTGGACGACCGCGCCTGCTGCAGCTGCGTCGCGGCAACGAGCGGAAGTTCGTGCATGTGATCAGTGTGTGCGCGCCGGATCGGTCCTGCCATCCGGAGTCCGCCGGCGAAAAGCAGATGCTGTGTGTGCCGGCGGCTCGCCACAATGCCCGGCATGAGTCCCTCCTCCTTCGCGCCTGTCGTGACGGCGCACGCCGCGTCCACCCCCGTCGAGCCTCTCGCGGTCGTGGTCGAGCGACGCGTCGCGGCCGCGATGGGAGGGGCGTCACCGCTGCTGCGGCGGAGCAACCGGGCCGACTTCCAGGCCAACGGCGTCCTGCCGCTGGCCAAGGCGGAGCGGCGGCAGCCCGCCGCGCTCGCAGCCGAGATCGCGGCGCGGATTCCGGTGGACGACGTCGTCCTCGTCTGCCGGCCCTCCGGTCCGGGGTTCCTCAACATCACCGTCAGCGACGGCGCCCTGCTGCGGAACCTCGCCGCCCGGGCGGCCGACGCCCGGCTCGGCGTCGCGCCGAAGAGCGCACCCGGCGTGACCGTCATCGACTACAGCTCACCGAACATCGCCAAGGAGATGCACGTCGGCCACATCCGGTCGACGGTGATCGGCGACGCCCTCGCCCGGGTGCTGGCCTTCACCGGCGAGACGGTGGTCCGGCGGAACCATCTGGGCGACTGGGGTACCTCCTTCGGCATGCTGATCCAGCAGTTGGCCGAGACGACGGGCCTCGCAGGCGACATGCAGGTGCCCGAGCTCTCCGACGTGTACCAGCAGGCACGGGCGCGGTTCGACGCCGATCCGGACTTCGCGGAGCGGGCACGGCTGCGGGTCGTGGCCCTCCAGAGCGGGGACACCGAGACAGTGGCAGCCTGGCAGCGGCTGGTCGCCGCCTCGCGGCGCTACTTCGCCCGGGTCTACGCCGAACTGGGTGTCCTGCTCGAGGACGCCGACGCGCTCGGCGAGAGCCACTACAACCCGATGCTGGCGCAGGTCTGCGCGGACCTGGAGCGGGCAGGGATCGCGGTTCCCTCCGACGGCGCGCTCTGCGTCTTCCCGTCGGACGGCGCTGACGGCCCTGACGGCTCTCACGGCCCTGACGGCGCAGGCGGTGCGGCCGGTCCGGAGGGCCTGGGCAGTGCGCCGCTGATCGTCCGGAAGGGTGACGGCGGCTACGGCTATGCCGCGACCGACCTGGCCGCCGTCCGGGACCGGGTCGACGGTCTGGGAGCGACCCGGCTGCTCTACCTGGTCGACGCCCGGCAGGCCCGGCACTTCGCCCAGGTTTTCGACACCGCCCGGCGGGCAGGCTGGCTGCCGCCGGAGGTGACGGCCAGCCACCTGGCCTTCGGCACGATCCTCGGCCCGGACGGACGCCCGTTCAAGACGCGGTCCGGCGACACCGTCCGGCTCCAGGACCTGATTGACCAGGCTGTCGCCGCCGCCCGGACCGTCGTCGCCGAGAAGAACCCGGACCTCGCCCCGGAGGAGCTGGAGGCGCGGTCCCGGCAGGTCGGCATCGGCGCGCTCAAGTACGCGGACCTGTCCAACAACCGGGTCAAGGACTACGTCTTCGACCCGGCCCGGATGGTGTCGCTGACCGGTGACACCGCGACCTACCTCCAGTACGCGCACGCCCGGATGCGCTCGGTGCTGCGGAAGGCGGGTGTCACGGGTGTCACGGCGGTCGCGGGCGTCCCGGCGGCCGGAGCTTCCGTCGCGCTTGAACCCGCCGAGCGGGCGCTCGGGCTGCTGCTGGACGAGTTCGGCGCGGCGGTCGACGCCGTCGCCGAGAGCTGCGAGCCGCACCGGCTCTGCTCCTACCTCTCGGCCCTGGCTTCGGCGTTCTCGACGTTCTGGGAGCAGTGCCCGGTGCTGAAGGCGGAGGACGGGGCGGTCCGGGACACCCGGTTGCTGCTCTGCGCGCTCAGCGCGCGGACCCTGGCACAGGGCATGGACCTGCTGGGCATCGAGGCGCCGGAACGGCTGTAGAGCCATCTGTGGCGGCGTCGCGACGGCCAGTGATCCACAGGCCGCGCGGCGTCGTCCAGTCCTGGGGAAAAGCGCGATCCCGGGCCTGGCCGGGAGGGAGAGGGCCAGCGGGCACCCATGGATAGATCTCATGACGAGACGTCAATTCTCATGTCAGTAACGCCAGTTGAATGTCTTCGCGGTCCCGCGCGGGCTGTGGGCGCGCTCCTGTGAACGGTCGAGGGGAGGTGTGGGGCGGCAACCAGGCTCGGCTCGGCCGAACGGGGCGAGTGGAGATATCCACAAAACGATTCCCAGCCCTGTGGATAACTCGAACGGCCGCATCGTCAGGCTGCGGCCATACCCGACCGGGGTGTCTCCACCCTCCGGAGGAGGCCTCGGCGGGCGAGATCAGCACCAGGGGCTGATGAACCCTGCCGCCGTTCGGGCTACGGTTCAGAAGTGTTGACGAACCTGCTCGCAGCGGTGAACCCGATGAACGGGTCCTCGCTGCTGTCCGCGTTCGGTGCGCTCGCCGTGCTGGTCGTGACCTTCGCCGAATCCGGCCTGCTCATCGTGGGCTTCTTCCTGCCGGGCGACACCCTGCTGTTCCCCGCAGGAGTCCTGTGCGCGACGGGGGCCGCGCACGGCGGGAGCGGTCTGTCGCTGTGGCAGGTGATGGTCTGCGCGGCGGTCGGCGCGTGCGTGGGCGCGCAGGTCGGCTACTACATCGGCCGCCGCGGCGGACGCGCGATGCTGGCCCGGTCGCACTCCGTCCGGCTCAAGGAGGTCGTCACCCGCGGGGAGGAACTGCTCGCCCGCTACGGGCAGCGCAAGGCGATCCTCATCGGCAGGTTCATTCCGATGGTCCGCACGGTCCTCGGCCCGGTGGCCGGTGTCCTGGAGGTCCCCGCGAAGACGTACACGCTGTGGCAGGTGGTCGCGGGGATCGCGTGGTCGCAGAGCCTGGTGCTGTTGGGCTACTGGCTCGGCGCGGAGGTCCCGGGTGTGGACAACTACCTGCTCCCGCTGGTCGCCCTGGTGGTCGTGGTCTCGTTCCTCCCGGTGCTGTTGCAGCGGCGCAGAAGGAACTGATCAGGCGACTGCACCTACAGCGTCGAGACCAAGGCGAACCCCGCCGCCGCTGAGGCCAACCCGGCGACCAGCGAGCCGCAGGCGTTGAGCGCGGCCTCCGCCCGCGCCCCAGCGGTCAGCAGCCGCAACGTCTCGTAGCCGAAGGTCGAGAACGTCGTCAGGCCGCCGCAGATCCCCGTGCCCGCGAAGAGCGAGATGTCCGGGGACCAGCCGTGGTGGGCCACACCGGAGGCGATCCCGCCGAGGACAAAGGACCCCACGACGTTCACGGTGAACGTCCCCCACGGGAACACGCTGTCGTGGCGGGACTGGACCGCACGGTCGGTCAGGTAACGCAGGGGCGCGCCCAGCATGCCGCCGACGAAGACGAGCAGAACCGCCATCAGCCCCCGCCCTCCCCGTCCGCGTCCCCGTCGTCGACATCCTCGGCGTCCTGGACATCCTCGACGACCTCCACGCGTTCCAGCGTGATCAGCCCGTTCCCCGCGCCCAGGACCTCCTGGACGGACGGGACGAAGGCCCGTACCTTCCGTTCCTCGTCGACGATGACGACCATCAGCGGCAGGTCGCCCGCCAGGTCCAGCAGGCGGGCGGTGTGGACGCGGCCGCCGTGGCCGAAGCCCTCGACGCCGCGGAAGACGCTGCCGCCGGCCAGGCCCGCGAGGTGGGCGCGGTGGACGATCTCGGTGGCGGCGGGGTGGTGGTGCCACTGCGCGTCCTCGCGCAGGTGGACTGTCAGGCGCAGATGTCCGGTGGCGCTCACTGTCGGCCCTCCGTCGGTCCTGTCGCGGGCACTGGCTCCGCCCCGGGTCCCGGTTCCTCATGTCCCCGTGGACGCCGCGCCCGGCCCGACAGCCGGGCCAGCGCCGCGCCCGCCGCGACTGCCGCGAGTCCGGCGAAGAGGCTCCCGGCCAGGTACGCGAACGCGGTCCCCGCGTGGCCGCCCGCCAGCAGGCCACGGCTCTCGACCACGGCCGTGGAGAAGGTGGTGAAGCCGCCGCAGATGCCGACGCCGAGGAACGGCCTGCGGTAGCGGGACGGCGGCCAGACCTCCAGGACCAGGTACATCAGCGCGCCCAGCACCGCGCAGCCGACCACGTTGGTCACGAAGGTGGCCCACGGGAAGCCCCCGGCCGGGGTCGGCATCGCGCGGCTCAGCCCGTACCGGGCGATGCTGCCGATCCCGCCGCCGAGCGCGATCACGGCCAGGACGTCGAGGTCCCTGGGTCCCTTCCGCGCGGTCACGCCAAGCATGCTAGATCGTCCGGCGTCAGGGAGCCGAGTTCGGCACGGTCGAGCTGAGCTCGTACGCGCGGGTCGGGGTCATCGGGCCGTAGCCGGGCAGGCTGACCGTGGCGAAGGTGCTGACCTGGGCGCAGCCGTCGCGCTGCGCGGCGGTCTGCGCGTGGGCGTTGTCGAGGGCCGCCTTGGTGTCGGCGGGCGCGGGCGCCGTGCCGCTGCCGGCGGGGAAGGTCGCGCCGGAGGGCCAGTCCGCGCCGATCAGCAGCACGATCGAGCCGACCGCGCTGTCCTGCTTGACCGCGCTCGCGGGGAGACCGAGTGACTTCGCGACGGCCTGGGCCTGCGCGGCGTGAGCGGCCGGGTAGCGCAGCGACGTGGTGGCGGCGGACGGGCCGGTCAGAGCCGCCGTCTGCTGGCTGTAGCCGTCGTCGAGCAGGGCCTGGGCAACCGCACCGGCCCGTCCCGTGACGGTGGTGCCGTTCTCGACCTTGACCGCGACACCGCTCTTGTCCACTGGCACAGAAGAAGGGGCAGCGGGCGCGCTCGGCTTCGCGCTGCCCGTCCCGCCGCCCTTGCCGGCGACCGCGCTGAGCGACTCGTCGTTGGCGATGGCGTCGAACATGTCCCGTGCCCCGGGCGCGATGACGACCCGTGAGTTGTCCGTCGGGTCGGCCGTCGTCTGCATGGTGGCGAACGTGATGTTGCCCGTCGGGACCTTGTTCAGCTCGTCGCCCAGCCCGAGCAGGCTGGTGATGCTGCCGAGCCCGTTGTCGACGGTCAGCGCCTTGGTCGCGGCGTTGGCCAGGTTCCACATGTCGCCGACGTTGGTCAGCGTCCCGGCGTCCTTGAGCTTGTTGACCAGCTGCGACAGGAACAGGTGCTGCGCGTAGGTGCGGCCCAGGTCGCTGCCGTCGCCGAAGCCGTGGCGGGTGCGGACGAACTCCAGCGCGGCCACGCCCTTGAGGGTGTGCGTCCCGGCGGAGAGCTTGAGGTGGGAGTAGGGGTCGTAGACGTTCTTGTCGACGCAGATCTGGACGCCGCCGACGGCGTCCGACATGTTCACCACGCCGCCGAAGTCGACCTTCATGAAGTGGTCGATGTGGATGCCGGTGAGCTGCTGCACCGCCGCGACGCTGCAACCGGGGCCCCAGTTAAGGGCGCTGTTGATCATGTCGGTGTGCGCGGGCTCACTCGGCTGGTTCGGGGCGGCCTTGCACTGCGGGACGGCCGTCTCCAGGTCGCGCGGGACGCTCATCACCGTCGCGTTGCTGCGGTCCGCCGAGACGTGCAGCACCATCTCCACGTCGGCGCGGGCGCCGGGGGAGTTGCAGTCGCCGCCCAGACTGCAGTCGGCGGAGCTGCTGCGCTCGTCCGAGCCGATCAGCAGGATGTTGATCGGGCTGCGGCCGAACGCGTCGACCTTCTCCGCGCCGCCGCTGCCGGTGCCGGAGAACAGGTCCGAGGAGCTGATGTTGCCGTTGAGCTTCTGGTAGGCCCAGACCGCGCCGACGCCGCCGATCAGCGCCAGTGACAGCCCGACAGCCCCGGCGATCCGCAGGTTCCTGCGGGCCGGTCCCCGGCGGACCAGTCGGCCGAAGCGGCCCACGCGGCCGACGCGACCGGGCAGCCCACGGTCCTTGGCGCGACCGTGTCGTCCCGCCGACCGGCCACCGACTGCGACGGCCCCGTTCAGGCTGTCGGCCTCGTCCTGGCCCTCGGTCCGCATCTCGGTCACGCTCAGTTCCTGTCGTTTTCTTGTCGTTTTCGGGTAGACGGCGACTCTGCCACAGGTATGGACCGCTCCGATGCGGCGAGGGTCACATCACAGGGTGCAGAAACGGTTGGATAAGGCGGTTTTGTCGCGGCACGCCCGGTGACAGATCGTTGACGCCTCCCGGAGGCCACTGAAAGATGAGTGGTCGTTGTCCCGTCAACACCCGGGAGAGACCTGCGGGGCGGGGGAGACGAGAGGTACGAAGCCCGAAGGGCGCACGCACTCGTGATAGAGATCGACGCCGTCAGCAAGCGCTACCCGGACGGGACCACCGCGGTCGACCGGTTGACCCTGGAGATCCCCGACAGGTCGATCACGGTGCTGGTCGGGCCGTCCGGCTGCGGCAAGACGACCACGCTCCGCATGATCAACCGCATGATCGAGCCGACCGACGGCCGGATCCTGCTGGACGGTCAGGACATCCGCGAACGACCGGTCAACGCGCTGCGGCGGTCCATGGGTTATGTGATCCAGCACGCCGGACTCTTCCCGCACCGCACCATCGTCGAGAACATCGGCACGGTGCCGCGCCTGCTCGGCTGGGACCGGCAGCGCAGCCGCAGCCGCGCGTTGGAGCTGATGGAGCGGGTCGGCCTGGACCAGTCGCTGGCCAAGCGCTACCCGTACCAGCTCTCCGGCGGTCAGCAGCAACGCGTCGGCGTGGCACGCGCGTTGGCCGCGGACCCGCCGGTGCTGCTGATGGACGAGCCGTTCTCGGCCGTCGACCCGATCGTCCGCAAGGGCCTCCAGGACGAGCTCCTGCGGATCCAGGCAGACCTGGGCAAGACCATCGTCTTCGTCACCCACGACATCGACGAGGCCATCAAGTTGGGCGACATGGTCGCGGTGCTGCGCGAGGGCGGGTACCTGGCCCAGTACGCGCCGCCGAACCAGCTGCTCTCCGCGCCCGCCGACGAGTTCGTCGAGGACTTCCTCGGCGCGGACCGAGGCATCCGCCATCTCTCCTTCTTCGACGCCTCCGGCCTGGAGCTCACCTCTGAGCCGATCGTCGCCGAGGACGCCACACCGGAGCAGATCCGCGCCCTGAGCGCGCGGACCGCGCCGCAGACCCCGTACCTGCTGGTCACCGACACGGAGGGCCGACCGCTCGGCTGGTCCCGCGCGGCCGATCTGGCCGCAGGCGCGGACGCCGAGCGGCTCCCTTACGGCCACGCGTTCCACCTCGGCCGCGACTCGCTCCGCGCGGCGCTCGACTCCGCGGTGCTGTCGCCGACGGGGTGGGCCGTGGCCGTCGACGACGAGGGCCGGGCGGCCGGAGTGGCCGCGCAGGAGACCATCGCCGAGGCGATCCGGACCGCGCACGCGGCACGAAGCGTGGTCACGGACAAGGTGGTCACGGGCCAGGCGGGTACGGAAAAGGTGGTCACGGGCCAGGCGGGCACGGGAAAGGTGGTCACGGACGAGGTGGCCATGGACAAGGGCGGGCGGTCGTGAACTTCGCCCAACGGTTCTTCGAGGTCCCCAGCGACCTGCAGAACACCTGGTGGGGGCTGGTTCTCTGGCAGCTCCAGCTCACTCTCGTCCCGGTCGCCGTCGGCCTCGCGGTTGCCCTGCCGCTGGGCATGCTCTGCGCCAGGTTCCGCTGGTTCTACCCGCCGGTTCTGGGCGTGTCCACGGTCTTCTACGCGATCCCCTCGCTGGCCTTCTTCGTCTTCCTCATCGACTACACCGGCGAGAGCAGCCTCACCGTCGAGATACCACTCACCGTCTACACACTGGTGGTGCTGGTCCCGGCCATCGTCGACGGCATGCGCTCGGTCTCCGAGGACGTCCGCGCCGCCGCCACGGCCATGGGCTTCGGCACGCTGCGCCGCTACCTGCAGGTGGAACTGCCGATCGCGGTCCCGGCCATCATCGCGGGCCTCCGGGTCGCCACGGTCTCCAGCGTCAGCCTGGTCAGCGTCGGCATGCTGATCGGCAACGAGGGCGCGCTCGGCAACCTGCTCTCCGACGCCCTCAACTACCAACGGCCGCTGCTCGCCTGGGACGCGGTGCTGAGCATCGCCGTCCTCGGCGTCGTGCTGGACGGCCTGTTGGTGCTGGCCCGACGGATCCTCACGCCCTGGGCGAGGAAGGCGGCCTCCGCGTGAACCTCTTCGGCTTCGCACAGCAGTTCTTCGACGACCCGACCCGCTGGTCCGGCCCGGACGGCATCCCGACGCGGCTCGCAGAGCACGTCGAGTACTCGCTGCTGGCCCTCGCCATCGCGATGCTGATCGCCCTCCCGATCGGCCTGATCACCGGCCACACCGGCCGCGGCGGCAACGCGCTCGCCGCGCTGGCGACGGCGGCGCGTGCGCTGCCCAGCTTCGGCCTGCTGGTGCTGCTCACCATCCTGATGGGGTTGGGTCTCACGCCGGTGATGGTCCCGCTGGTGGCGCTGGCCGTCCCGCCGATCCTGGTCACCACGTACGAGGCGATGCGGGGTGTCGACCCGTCACTGGTGGACGCGGCGAAGGGCATGGGGATGCCCCGGTCCCGCGTGCTGTGGCAGGTGGAGCTGCCGGTGGCACTGCCGCTGATCCTGAGCGGGATCCGCTCGGCGGCGATCCAGATCGTCTCGACGGCGACGATCGCGGCGTACGTCTCCTTCGGCGGCCTGGGCCGCTACATTGTCGACGGCCTCGCCCAACTGCGCTACGAGAAGGTCGTCGGCGGCGCTGCGCTGGTCGCTGCGCTGGCGTTGGTCACCCTGGGGGTGTTCTGGGCGTTGGGCCGAGTGCTGGTCTCCCCGGGCGTCCGCCGTTCGCGCTGAGGCTCGGTGCAACACCCAGGGGCGCGGGGCTCTGCTGATATGCGGCTCCGCCGCGTGGGCGCGAGTAACCACCCACGCAGCTGGCAGGCCGAACGAGCAGGGCCATCCGCACGGGGTGGTGTCTCGCGCAGTTCCCCGCGCCCCTGAGGTCAGCTCTCTGCGCGCTCCAGCGCCAGTTCCAGAACCACCAGCAACGCGTCCCGCACGCTGCCGCGTTCCCTCGCGTCGAAGAGGACCAGCGGCACCGAGTCCGGAATGTCCAGCGCCCAGCGGACCTCGTCGAGGTCGTGGTCGAGGTTGCCGTCGAAGACGTTGATCCCGACCGCGAACGGCAGGCCCTTGTTCTCGAAGTAGTCCACCGCGGCGAAGCAGTCGTCCAGTCGTCGCGTGTCCACGATGACCAGCCCGCCCAGCGCGCCCGCGACCAGGTCGTCCCACATGAAACCGAAGCGGTCCTGGCCGGGCGTGCCGAAGAGGTAGAGCTTCAGGGTCGGGTCGAGCGTGATGACCCCGAAGTCCATCGCCACCGTGGTGGTGGTCTTGTGCGGAGTGTGCGAAAGGTCGTCGACGCCGGCGGCGACCTCGGTGATGGACGCCTCCGTCGTCAGCGGCTCGATCTCCGAGATGGACGCCACGGTCGTGGTCTTGCCCACGCCGAAGCCGCCCGCGATCACCATTTTGACCGGCAGCGGAGGGCGGTGCGCGCCGGACGCGGAGGGGTTAGGCAGGACTGTTGTTGTCACGCTTGAAGCCTCGTGAGTCGGGGACGGCGCGCAGACCGTCGATCACCCGGCGGAGCACGGAGAGATCGTTGGCGGTGCCGACCTGGGGTGCGTGGACTGTCAGATGGTTGGCGGAGCGCAGGTCTCCTGCGACCACCCGTACCACGTTGAGGTGGAGGTGGAGTCGGGCCGCGAGCTCCGCGAGCGACAGCGGGTCCTGGCAGGCGGCGATGATGTCGTGCTGTTCGAACGTCAGCGTGGGCAGGTCGGCCAGACCCTGCGGCGTCGCGACGACCTGCGTCTCCAGCGGGAGGTAGGTGTCGTCGCTGACCCGCCCGGCGGTGACCAGGAACGGGCGCACGGACAGGCTCCGGCGCGGTGGCTCCGCCGTGGGCGCGGCGGAGCCGGGTCTCGGAGGGTCGTCGTCCGACTCCGGCATGACGTACGGGCGCAGCGGACGCGTCATCGCGTGGCTTCCCGTGTCGCTGGCGTTCACGCGCCCACGCCGTTCTTGAGTTCCATGATCAGCTGCGGGCTGAGCGCCGCTCCGGACCGGTTGGCGAAGAGCGTCATCTCGTAGGCGATGTTGCCGAGTTTGGCCTCCTTGGAAGCCACCACGCCCAGCACGCAGCCGCTGCCGATGGCGCAGACGAGCAGGTGGCCGCCCTCCAGGTCGATGATGACCTTGTTCAGGCCGCCCAGGCCGTAGTTGCCGGAGGCCCCGGCGGCCAGGCTGGTGATGCCGGAGACGATCGCGGCCAGCCGCTCCGAGTCGGCGTGGTCGCGCAGCCGGGAGACGGCGATGAGCAGGCCGTCCGAGGAGACGGCGATCGCGTCCACGACCCCGGCGGTGTCGGTGGCGAAGCGGCGCAGCAGCCAGGTGAAGTCCGCCGCGGCACTCTGCAGGTCCTGCACGGTGGGCTCGGTGGTCACTGTCCCACTCCTTCCGTTTCCTTGGGATTGCTGGTGGAGCGCTGACGTTCACGAAGGGACGCGACGGCGGACGCCAGCGTGGTGGGCGTCGCGCTGTCGCGCTCGGCCCGACTGACGGCGTCCTCGAACTCCTCCAGGGAGGAGCGGACTTCGTCGGGATCGGGCGGGCGGACCGCGATCCGCTCGGCGCCGACGAGGTTCTCCCGCAGCGTCGCGCCGCGAACCCGGCGCTTCAGCGCGCCGGGACGTTCGTCCGGCGACGCCTGGGTGTCCGTAGCGGCAGCCGTCGGCGTCGGCTTCGGAGTCGGCGTCGGGCGGGTGTCGACGACGGGGCGTGAGAGCGCGTCCTCGTCCGGACCGGTGCGCCGCCGCCGGGGCAGCCGGGAGTCGGCGGTCGGAGCGCCCGTCTCCTGCGCGCCCGTCTCCCGCTCGCCACGGCCCTGGTGAGCCGGTTCGTCGAAGCCGGACCGCGAGCCCGAACCGGCACCGCGCGGGGTGAAGAAGTCGGCGCCGGTCTCGAACTCCGGCTCGCGCGGGCCGCCCGTCGCCCCCGGCGACCGCGTCGGCAGCGCCGCCCGCACGGGCGTGGCGGACACCGCACGAGCCGCAGGCGTGGCGGCAGGAAAAGCAGCCGCAACAGCGGCCGTGACAGCAGCGGGAACCGCCGCCGGAACCGCCGGAACCGGCTGCGGCGCCGACGGCGACCAACTGCGGCCCGAGCGCGGCAGCGAGGGCGAGACCCAGTCCGCCGGGATGGCCACGCGGCTGGTGACACCGCCGCCGGGCGTGCGGGCGAGGGTGACCTGGATGCCCCAGCGCCGAGCCAGCGCGCCGACCACGAAGAGGCCGAGCACCCGGGTGGGCGCCAGGTCCAGGCGTTCGCGGCGGACCAGCCGCGCGTTCTCCTCCGCCAGCCGCTCCGAGCTCATGCCCAGACCGTGGTCGACGATCTCCAGCACTGCCTGCCCGGCGTGCTCGCGGACGCTCACCTGGACCTCGCTGTGCGCGGGCGAGAACGAGACCGCGTTCTCCAGCAGTTCGGCCAGCATCAGCACCAGGTCGTTGACCACGTCGGGGGCGACGGTGGCGTCCACGTCGGCGGTCAGCCGGACCCGTTCGAAGCCCTCGATCTGGCCCAGTGCCGCACGCACCACATGGGTCAGCTCGGCCGGACGGCCGTCCAGTTCGGTGTCGCGGATCCCGGCCAGCAGCATCAGCGAGTCGGCGTTGCGCTGGAGCCGGACGGCGATGTGGTCGATCCGGTAGAGCTGGTCCAGCAGCTCGGGGTCGGTCTCGCCGCGCTCGACCGAGTCGATCAGGGCCAGTTGGCGCCCGGTCAGGTTGGCCACGCGGCGGCCGATGTTGCCGAACATCTCGGCGGTGTTGTGGCGGCTCATCGCCTGACGTTCCAGCAGGTCGCCCGCCGTGCGCTGGACCTGGTTGAACGCCTTGGCCAGCTCGCCGATCTCGTCGTCCGCCAGGATCGGCAGATCCTCCAGGCGCGGCGGGCCGTCGATGCCGACGGGGGTGTCCTCGTCGGCGACGCGGGCGAGCTCGGCCGCCGACAACTCCGAGACGCGGCGCGCGGCCTGGGTGACCCGGCGCAGCGGCCGCAGGATCGACCGCCGGATCAGCGCCAGCACGCCCACCCAGAGCAGGAGCAGCACCACGGCCGCCCCGAGCAGCAGCCCGGCCCGCCACCAGGACTGGACCGACGCGGCGTTGGACTGGTCGGCGATCCCGGTGATCAGCTGCTGCGCGATGGCCAGCCGGACCGTCGACTCGCTGTCGACCGCCGGTTGCAGGTCGAGCGCCGACTGGTGCGCGATCTGGCGGCGCTTGACGTCGTTGGTCGGGATGATCAGCTCGTTCGTGCTGAGTGCCAATCCCTGAAGCGCGTCGGTCAGCTCCACCTGGTACTGGTTGAAGCCGATCTCGGCGAGCCGCGAGGAGTCCGCGGCGGGCGCGATCGCGGTGTAGCGCTGCAGCTCGAACTGGTAGAGCTGGAGCGAGCCGACGGCGTCGTCGAACTCCAGCATCGCGTTGGCGTCACCGGTCTCCGCCGACAGCACCGCTGTCTCAAAGGACGCGTGCGCGACCTCGGTCCGCAGCAACGCGTCCAGCTGCTGCTCCAGCCCGGACGCCTCCGCCGTCTGCTGCGGCGCGCTCAGCCCGAGGCCGTCGATCAGCGCCTCGCTGAGCGGCCCGTAGGCGGAGTCGATCTCGCTCGGCGGCAGCTTGCCGTCGGCGACGGCGGCGCGCGGCGTCTGCAGCACGGACATGTTGTCCAGCGCCGCCGACTCGGCGTCAGGGATGAAGCGGCCGAAGGACTGCCGGACCCTCTCCACCTGGGCGTCGGTGTCGCTCTGGGCGGCGAGATACGCGGTCTCGTCGGGGTGGACGCGGGTCTTCGCGTAGGGCTCGTCGAAGTAGCTCTCGAAGTAGAGCAGCGCCTGGCCCTGCTCCCGCTGGACGTCGTTGACCAGCTCCGCGACCTGTAGTCCGGCCCGCAGTTGGTGCGCCTGCCGCCACGCGCTCGTGGCCTGGGCCACCTCGCCGTATGCGTAGACGGAGATCAGCAGACAGATCAGCGCGAGCGGAACCGCGATCAGCACGTTCAGCTTGCGTCGGAGGGGCAGCCGGGTCAGGCGCCGTCCGAGCCGATCGGCCAAGGTGTCCAGGGAGGACAACAGGAACTCCTAGTTCCCTGCGAGACAACTTAGTTGATGGTGCGACGACCCGAGATCGAATGTGAGTCCGCCCCCCGAACCCGTGACCGCGCGGCGAGACTACCGGGTCGGCCCACGATTTGTCAGAGGCGGTTGTGAACATCTCACGACAAATCCCGTCGTGACCTTCCGATTTCTCTCCTTGATGGATCAGGATCGGTCGGTCGCCGTGAGAATGTTGGGAATCCAGAGGATCCAGAGGGGTCCCGAGGAACCCGAGGAACCCGAGGAAGAGGAAGACGAGGAAGACGAGAGAACAACCCGACCGACAGCGAATACGCCACGCGCGTCAGCGAACGCGTCTCAGATGCTGGATTGGAACCGTGAACTCAACCGCCTTCTCCACCGACTCCTCCACCCACGCCGGCCGGACCGGCGCGACGCGCTCGCGGGGCCGCGCCCGGACGGCCGCCGCGCTGGTCGCCGTGGCCGCCGCCGTCGCCCTGTCGGCGTGCGGCTCGTCGAGCAGCAACTCCGGCGGCTCCGGCGGCAACCCGCTGGCTCCGTCGTCCGCCGCGTCCGGCGGCACGATCGTGATCGGCAGCAACAACTTCGCGGAGAGCACGATCCTCGCGGACCTGTACGGCGCGGCGCTGACGGCCAAGGGCTTCAAGGTCTCGTACCACCCGAACATCGGCAGCCGCGAGATCTCCTACGGCCTGGTCAAGAACGGCCAGATCACGCTGATGCCGGAGTACAACGGCGCGCTCCTCTCCTACCTGGACAGCACCGCCGCGCCCACGACCGAGGCCGACACGGACACCCAGGCCGCCGCGAAGCTCGCCCCGAACCTTCAGCTGCTGACGCCGTCGGCGGCCGAGGACAAGGACTCGCTCACGGTCAACGGCGCGACGGCCAAGCAGTACAGCCTGACGGGCGCCTCGACCATCAGCTCGCTGAAGTCGATCGCGGGCGGCATCGCGATCGGCGGCTCGTCGGAGTTCCAGACCCGGCAGCAGGGCCTGGCCGGCCTGCAGTCGGTCTACGGCCTGAAGTTCAAGAGCTTCAAGGCCCTGGACGCGGGCGGCTCGCTCACCGAGGCGGCGCTGAAGAACAACGACGTCCAGGTCGCGGACATCTTCACCACGGACGCGTCGATCCAGAAGAACGGCTGGACCACCCTGGTCGACGACAAGCACCTCTTCGGCTTCCAGAACGTGATCCCGCTGGCCGCGAAGTCCCTCCCGGCGGGCGCGGCAGCCGCCGTCGACGCGGTCCAGGCCAAGCTGACGACGGCCTCCCTGATGAGCCTCGACGCAGCGGTCAACGGCGGCGGCCAGGACCCGCTTGCTGCTGCGCAGGCGTGGCTGAAGTCCAACGGCCTGGGCTGAGCCTTTGCCACGATGAGGTAGTTGCAACTCCCCAAGGGGCGCGAGGCTCTGCTGATGTGCGGCTCCGCCGCGTGGGCGCGACAAGCCACCCCGTGTGGTGAGTCGCTGATCGAGCAGGGCCATCCGCACAGGGTGGTTGCTCGCGCAGTTCCCCGCGCCCCTGATGGTGCAACTACCTGCGGCAGCGCAGCATTCAGCTCTCTTCCAGGTCCTCCACCCGCCCGACCCCGTCGGGCTGGTCCTCCTCCACCCGCCGGAGCATCCGGCCCAGCGCGCCGGCCAGCTCCGCGCGTTCCTCCGGCGCGGCATCCTGTAGCAGGCTCTCCTCGAAGACCGCTGCCATCCGCATCGAGTCCAGCCACTTCTCGCGGCCGAGCTCCGTCAGCTCGATGTTCACGCGCACGCGATTGCTCTCGTCCCGGCTGCGGGTGACCAGTCCGGCCGCCGCCATGCGGTCCACGCGGTGCGTCATCGCCGCCGGGGTCAGCCCGATCCGCTTGGCCAGCTCGCCCGGCCCCAGCCGGTACGGCGCGCCCGCGACGATCAGGGCCTTCAGCACCTCCCAGTCGGCGGAGGAGATCCCCAGGTCGTTGAGGTGACGGCCGTACGCGACGGACATCCGTCGGGTCAGCCGGTTGAGCGTCGAGACGATGGTCTCGACCTGCGGGTCCACGTTCGGGAACTCGCGCTGGTAGACGGCCACCTGCTCACTGATCGCGAGCTCTTCCGGTGGCTCCTGGGACGACTCGGTCATACCGTCAGTATCTCATGCTCAAGCCTACCGGGATTAAAAGTTTCGCTCGGAAGACTTTAGTAGTGTACTCTTTCCATCGAAACGTAAGAGAGACGACGGACCACGGCGGCAGACGACCGGGGTGACCGCGGGGAGCGGAAAGGCGGTGCGCGTGATGGCGAAGGCGATGGCTGGGGAGACGACGACGATGCAGGGGGCGCTGCGCCGCGTCCAGGTGGGGAACGCGCTCAGCGCGTTCGGCAGCGGGTTCACGCTGCCGTACATGTTTGTGTACGTGGAGACCGTGCGCGGTCTCGGTTCGATGACCGCATGGCTGGTCTTCACGCTGTTCGCCGCGGCCGCGCTGGCCGTGCTGCCGGTGGGCGGGCGCGGCATCGACCGGTACGGGCCGCGTCCCGTGCTGGTCGGGGGCGCGGTGCTGACCGCGCTCGGCGCGCTGTCCTTCGGGCTGGCGACGACGCAGTGGACGATCCTGGTCGCCGCCTTCCTCTTCGGGGCCGGCGTCACCACCTGCCAGCCCGCGCTGGCCACCATGGTGGTCCGCTGCTCGACCAGGGCGACCCGCGCGCACGCGTTCGCGCTGCAGTTCACACTGGTCAACCTGGGCATGGGCATCGGCGCGATGATCGGCGGCCAGATCGTCGACGTGTCGCGTCCGGCCAGCCTGACGCTGCTGTTCGCCATCGAGGCGCTGATGTTCCTGGTGCTGGCCGCCGTGACCGGCACGGTCAAGCTGCCCGCGCCGGTGGCCGAGGCCGCTTCGGCGGTCGCGGACGCGGCGAAGGGCATGAAGGCCGGCAAGGGGAAGTCCGACTTCCGCACGCTGCTGGGCGACCGCGCGATGGTGAAGCTCTGCGTCCTCGCCGGGCTGATCTTCTTCGCCTGCTACGGCCAGTTCGAGAGCGGCGTCGCCGCCTACGCGACGGGCACGGTCGGGATCTCCCCGTCCGCGCTGGGCTTCGGCCTCGGGGCGAACACCTTCGCCATCGTCGTGCTGCAGATGTTCGTGGTCCGGATGACCTCGCGTCGCCGCCGGACCACCGCGATCGCGGCGACCGGCCTGGTGTGGCTGGCGGCGTGGATCTTCGCGGGCGTCGCGGGCCTCTTCCACGGCGGGTCCGGCCTGGCGGTCGGCTCGATGATGATGACCTACGTCCTCTTCGGCGCGGGCGAGGCCCTGCTGGCCCCGACCCTCGGCCCGATCGTGGCCGACCTCGCCCCGACGCGACTGCTCGGCACCTACAACGCCGCGTTCTCGCTGGTGAAGCAGGTTGCCATCGCGATCGGCCCGGCCGTCGGCGTGCTGCTGGTCGGTGCCGGGATGTCGACGGTCTACCTGGCCACCCTGGCGCTCTGCTGCGTCGGCATCACGGTCGCGGCGCTGCGCCTGCGCCGGGTCCTGCCGAAGGCCGCCGACAACGCGGCCCCGATCGCGTCGACGGTGGTCACCGGCTCGGTGCCGCGCGTCGAGGAGCTCAGCACCGCGGCCTGAGGGCCGCGGTTGCCTGGGGGTCGGGAAATCTGTAGGGCGGATTGACGGTGAACTTCGCACATCGCGTCGATGAACAGCCGTCATATCCGCCCTATCCGTCTACACCCCTGTAGTACTTTCGGGCTGCCCGTATCCCTCCCAGCAGCCAGGGTCGTCATGTCGTCCGTGCTCACCTATCCCGAAGCGATCGGCGTCGGCCTGCTCCAGGGCGTCTCCGAGCTGTTCCCGGTCTCCAGCCTCGGGCACAGCCTCCTGGTTCCCGCCCTGCTGGGGCCGCCCTACTCGAACGACCTCAACGTCTCGGCGCCCGGGTCCACCTACCTGAACGTCCTGGTGGCCCTGCACGTCGCGACCGCGCTGGCGCTGGTCGTCTTCTTCTGGCGGGACTGGGCGCGGATCCTTCAGGGCCTGTTCAGCTCCATCAAGGAGCGCCGGATCGAGACGGTCAACCAGAAGCTGGCCTGGCTGCTGATCGTGGCGACGATCCCGGTCGGCGTCGCGGGCATCGCCCTGGACAAGGTCTTCCGCGAGATCCTCGGCAAGCCGACCGTGGCCGCGCTCTTCCTCATGCTGAACGGCCTGGTCCTCTTCGGCGCCGAGCGCCTCAAGCGCGGCGGCACGGGACGACGACGCGCCAACGACGCGGCGGTGCTGCCCGGCGACGAGCACCTGCACCCGGACATCCTCTCCGACCGACGCATCGTCAAGCTCGGCTGGAGCAGCGCGATCATCGTGGGCGCGGCGCAGATCCTCGCCCTGTTGCCCGGCATCTCCCGCTCCGGCGTGACCATGAGCGCGGGCATCTTCAAGGGCCTCCGCCACGAGGACTCCGCCCGCTTCGCCTTCCTCCTGGCCACCCCGGTGATCGGCGGCGCGGCCCTGCTGAAGGTCCCGTCCCTCATGGGCCCGGCGGGCAACGGCATCCACGGCCAGCTCCTCGTCGGCGCGGTCTGCGCGTTCGTCGCGAGCTATGTCGCGGTGCGATTCCTGACCAAGTACTTCGAGACGAAGACGCTGACCCCGTTCGCGATTTACTGCTTCATCGCGGGCGCGGGAAGCTTGGCCTATCTGTCGATGAGTTAGTTGCAGCGCTTAGGGGCGCGGGGCTCTGCTGATCTGCGGCTCCGCCGCATGGGCGCGAGAAACCACTGATGAGCGGATGGCCCTGCGCGTTCGGGGCTGTACCTCGCAGGGTGGCTTGTCGCGCCCACGCGGCGGAGCCGCACATGAGTAGAGCCCCGCGCCCCTGATGGTGGAACCGGCGCGTCGGATGCTCTCCCTCGGAGAGTGAGTGTTGCACTGGGTGACGTGCGTTCACTCCGTGCGTTGCTCCTCGGCGTCCTGCCGCTCGCGCTGCTCGCCGCCTGCGTGCAGGTCTCCGGGCGGCAGCCCGGCCCGCACTATGCGACGCCGTTCGTCGCGCTGCCGAGCGTCTCGCCCGCGCCCGTGCCGACCGGGTACAACCCCGCCGCCGACGCCACGGCCGAGCTCGCCGCGGCTCAGGCCGCCTCCCGCAGGGACGGGCGGCCCGTCATCGTCGAGTTCGGGGCCGACTGGTGCGCCGACTGCCAGGTGCTGGCGCAGCGTTCGCTCAGCGCCGGTGCATGGCTGATCCTGTCGCGCGACTACCACCTCGTCACCGTCGACATCGGGCACTACGACCACAACACCGCTCTGGCGGCCCGCTGGATCAACCTCCAGAAGAGCGGGATCCCGGCCATGGTCGTGCTCAATCCGAACGGCAGCGTCCGCGCCACGACCCAGGACGGATCGTTCGCCAACGCGCGCACCCTCTCCTCCGACGATGTCGCGAATCGACTTGTCGACTGGCTCTATCCCGCTTCCCGATCATGACGGAATCCACTCGATGTCATGAATCGCCCCAGCTCATCGGGACAGTGCGGATGCGAACCTGATCTGATGCCGCCACAAGCACGAAAGGCGGTGCCCCTCATGCGTCCGCTCTCCACATTCCTCGCCGCCGTACAGCGACGCCTGCTCTGGATCATGCTGCTCGCCTACGTCCTCGCCGCGGTGTGGCCGGGGCCGGGGATCGCGTTGCGCGGGGTGAGCCTGGGGCATGTCGGCGAGGCCGACTTCCCGCTCCAGGCCGGGCTGTTGGCGCTGATGGTCTTCAACGCGGGCCTCACGGCGCGTGCTGAGACGCTGCCCTCACTGCTGCGGCGTCCCCGCGCGCTGCTGGTCGGGATCGCCTCCAACGCTCTGCTGCCGACGCTGCTGCTGGGCGTCGGCGCGCTCGCGGCCGACGGTTGGCACAACCCGCGTGAGGCGCAGAGCCTGCTGGTCGGGTTGGCCCTGGTCGGGGCGATGCCGGTCGCCGCCGGGGCCACCGTCTTCGCCCAGGGCAGCGAGGGCAACGCGACGCTGACGCTGGGCCTGGTCGTGGGCAGCACGCTGCTGAGCCCGCTCACCATCCCGCTCGGTCTGCACCTCGGCGGATTCCTCGCCTCCGGTCCGTACGCGTCGGACCTGCACCGGGTGGCCGAGCACGCGTGCAGCGCGTTCGCCGTGCTGGCGGTGGTGCTGCCCTGCGCTGCGGGGTTGCTGACGGGCCGCCTGCTGCTCTCCGGGGCGGCGCGGGAGCGCTGGCTGCCGGCGGTGAAGGCGGTCAACCTGCTGGTCGTGGTGACCCTCAGCTACACCAATGCCTGCGGTGCGCTGCGTCAGGTGATCGAGCGGCCCGATCCGGACTTCCTGCTGCTGGTGGTCCTCGCGGCGGCGGCGATGTGCGCGGGCTCGTTCCTGGTCGGGTGGGTGCTGGCCGTCCGGCTCGGGGTGCCGCGTGCGGACGCCATCGCGTTGACGTACGCGTCGGGCATGAACAACAGCAGCGCGAGTGCGGTCGTCGCTGCCACCAGGATGCCCGGCAACCCGGCGGTGCTGCTGCCGATCCTGGCATACAGCCTGCTCCAGAAGGTGCTGGCGGGCTCCGTCGGCACACTTGTCCGAAATGCCCGAATCGATGACGAAGGCTCAGCTGCAGGCCCTACCGCCCCAACTGCACCCCGGGAAGCACTTGGATTCAGACGGCTTTAGTATTAACTTTCAATAACAGTACGCGCGGCCGTCGCGCGGATCGCCTAATCCTCACGGAGCCGGGGACCCACTTACCCCGGGGTGAATCGGCCTCAGGGCCGTAGGAGACCGCCCTCTCCGAACCCGTCAGCTAACCCGGTCGGCGAAGGGACGGAAAGGAGCACGCCAGTCATGGCGTCATACCCGGTCGAGACCGTCGCCGAGCCCACGGCCATGCTGCCGCGCCAGCGCGGTGCCGCACTGGGCCTCGCGGCCATGGCGGTCGGTGCCAGCAGCGTCATCGGCCTGGCCGGTCCCGCCCTCGCGGCAGACCACTCCGAGCACGCCGGTGCCACCGGCACGATGCGACTCCAGGACGACGAGCAGGTTCCGGCAACCCATGGCTCGGACGCCGGTGTGGCCCTCGCGGACCGCATCCTCGCCCAGGCCGCCCCGCAGCGCGCCGCCGAGAACACCGCTCGCAGGGAGGCCGCGAGCGCGGCCACCGCGAAGGCGCAGGCCGTCGAACGTGCCCGCCTGGCGGAGCCGTTGGTCGCCCCCCTCACCGCCGTCCAGAGCAGTGCGGCGCGCGGCGCCGTGGGCTCGTACTGGGCCCACCTGCACGCCGGCCTCGACCTCGCGGCCCCGGCGGGCACGGCGGTCCGCGCGATGGGCACCGGCGTGATCACCGAGGCGGGTTGGGCGGGCAGCTACGGCTACCGCGTCGTCCAGACCCTGCCGGACGGCACGGAGATCTGGTACTGCCACCTCTCGGCGATCACGGTCGCCAACGGCGCTGCGGCCGCCCCGGGCCAGCCGCTGGGTCGCGTGGGCGCGACCAGCAGTTCCACGGGCCCGCACCTTCACCTGGAGATCCGCCCGGACGGCGGCGACCTGGTCGACCCCACGGCGTGGCTCGCCTCACGAGGCGTGAACCTCTAGAAACTTTCTGCAGCCGAGGTAGTTGCACTTTTGGGGGCGCGGGGAACTGCGCGAGCAACCACTCTGTGCGGATGGCCCTGCTCGTTGAGGACGATCTGCATGCCGGTGGCTTGTCGCGCAGTTCCCCGCGCCCCTAAGTCGTGCAACTACCTGCGGGAGCGCCGGTTGGCCTCGGCTTACTTGCGGTCCGCCAGGGCCCAGGACGCCGCAGCCATGCCCGTGGCGACCGTCAGAACGGACGGCCACGCGCCGATCTTCTTCGCCAGCGGGTGGGAGCCCGCGAACGCCGCGGTGTAGAGGCCGCCGAGCACCGCAGCCGTCCGCGGCCCCGCCGCCTTGCGCCACTGCAACGCCGCCGCGCCGCCCGCCGCGGCGAGAGCGACGCCGCCGAGTTCCCTCCGCTTCGTCGCGCGGGCGATCGCGAAACCGCCGACCAGTCCGCTCGCGGCAATCAGCGAGGAAGGGACCTGAGCCATGACCGTGAACCTCCGTCAGTTCGTGCGTGTGTTGTGCAGATGCAGGCCTATGTATCCGACATAGACCTTGCCCGTGTTCGAGCAGTCATCGTGGTAGTGCAGGCGCGGAGCCGTTCCGCCGCCGCCTATCCGCAGGTGGGCGCCCATGAAGACGCGGCCCGAGGGGTCGACCGTCGCCGGGACCGGGAGCAGGCGTTCGCGCTTCCACTTCGCGTTGGTGCTGACGGTGCGTGACTCGCCGCGAATCACCTTGCGGGGCGGGAAGGGGTGGCAGTCCGGCGGGGTGTTCTCGCACCAGCTGCGGAAGTCGCCGCCGGACGCGCCCTCCTTCGCCGCCTCCGCGTAGTCCTGGAGGGCCAGCAGCGCGTCCCAGGTCATCCGCACCCAGGTGGGGTGGTCCGTCTGCTCGTCCAGCTCCTTGGTCAGGCGCGGGTCGCCGGTGAACTCCAGCAGCGGGAACTCGTCCCAGCGCTCCAGCAGTTCGGCGAAGGTGCCGGGCTCGGAGTCCTGCGGACGGGCCGGGCGGCCGGAGAGGGAGCGCAGCTCCGTCCGCGCCGCGCGCAGCTCGCTGTACTGCTCGTCGTACTCCGCTGCCAGCTGCGACTCGCGCTCCTCCGCCGCGCGGAGCCAGCGGCGGACCTCCTGGAGCTCCTCGGCACGGGCGCGCTGCTCGTGGAGCTCCTCCTCGTCGTGGTCGACCAGCAGCCCGCCGGGCGCGATCGTGTCGGCCTCCGGCAGGCCCTCGGGACGCAGCGGCGGCAGGCCGACCAGCTGGTCCGGCAAGGGGGTCTGCACGGCCAGCCGGCGCGGCAGCCAGGCCAGCAGGCCGGAGGCCCGGCGCAGGTTGTCCTCGATGGTGGACCGGGACATCACCCGGTGCCGGGCCGCCTCCGGCGCCCATGCCGGGTCGAGGCCGGGGAGGTACGTGCGGACCGCGCCGCCGTAGACGCGGTGGTGTTCCAGCGCGGCGTTGAAGGTGCGTTCGGCGCCCGGTGCCAGCGCGTAGAGGACGGCCAGGCCGCTGCAACTGCGGAGCAGCGGGTCGACGGTGTCGTTGAGCCAGTCCTCGAAGTCGGTGTGCAGGGGAGTGCTGGCGACCACGATCGGCAGCCGCCGGTCCGGGTCGCACAGCTCGTCGAGGATCTCGTCGACGTCCTGCTTCTCGATGATGCCGGGCAGCGCGTGGACGCGGGCCGCGCCGCTCTGCTCGCCCTCGACGGCGTCCATCACGTCCAGCAGGCCGCGGGCCAGGGCGGGGACGGGGGCCTTCGCGGGTTCCTCGCCGCGGACCGGCAGCTGTTCCGCGTCGAGCTGCACCCAGGTGCGGCCGTCGCGGGCCGAGGCCACGGTGAGGGATGTCTGCCAGATGCCCTGCACGGTGAACTCACGTAGTCGCCACCGGGCGAGCCGGCCCTGGACCGCCTTGCCCCGGGCCACCTGGTCCAGCACGGCCTGCGGCCCGACGAGCCGACGACCGTTGCCCGAACCGGGCTCGTCGTAGTGCAGCGCCTTGAGCCACTGCCGCAGCTGCTGCTCGGCCAAGGCCACAGTCTCCTGGTGGCCGTGCCCACTGGTCACGGCCATCCGATAGATGCCATCGGTCACTGGCGCTGCCTCCTGACGCTGTGTCGGCGTCGCCGCACGTCAGTGTGCGGATATTTGGACAACGCGACAGGGGTGGCGGATGGTTCCGGTACGGCCGAAGGACAGGCGATGTCGGGGTGTACGGCGGATGAGCCGGACGTGTGCGTTCGACGTCGGCGTCAGCTCCCGCCCGACGTCAGGCCTCGGCAGGCCCAGCTTTCAGCTCTCGGCCGGCGGCTGCTCGGACGCAGGGTTCGCCTGCGCGGGGCTCGCCTGCGCGGGGCTCGGCTGCACCGGGGACGGCGCCACCGGCTGCTGGTGTGCGTAGGGGTAGGGCTGCTGCGGATAGGCCTGCTGCGGCGCGTACGCCCGCGGGGCGTACGGCTGTCCCCCGTACGGCGGTCGGCCGCCGTACTGCGGGGGCGTCTGCTGCTGCGGCACGAACGCCTGCCCGTATCCCGGCGGCTGGGTGTGCGGGTAGGGCCCGTAACCGGGGCGCTGCGGATAGGGCCCGTAGCCCGGTCCGTATCCCGGACGCTGCGGGTACGGGTAACCGAAGCCCGGCGCCGGGGGACCGGCCCAGGCCGTGGCCAGCGGCGGGTGGGTGCGGTACCACTCCTGCTCGCCGACGCGGTTGAAGACGGGCTCGACCGCCTCCTTGCGCTCCCACAGGTGGTGCAGCAGTTCCTGCTCGCGCTCCGCGAAGTCCTGCACCGCGAGGCCGCGGGCCACCCGCTCGCGCAGCAGCGCCAGCGAGGTCGCGAAGCCCTGGTACTCGCGCATCGCCTTGTCGGCGGCCGGACCGCCCTGGAACCGGGCCAGCGCCCGCGCCTGCTTGCGGGTCCGCATCGACGCCAGCACCAGCGGCACCGGACGGGCGATCCACCCCGCCGCCACGTACACGGCCAGCTGCTTGCCGACCACCCGCAGCTCGTTGCCGCGCGACCAGATCACCAGCCAGACCATCAGCGCGAAGACCGGCATCATGAAGAGGAAGTAGACGCCGAAGAAGCCCAGCGGGCCCAGCACCGGCGCGCTGTTCCAGGTGCCGTGCATCAGCATCGCGAAGATCCAGCCCGCGATCGGGGCGCAGATCCGCTGCCAGCGCTTGCGGCTGATCGCCGCGAGCCCGAAGCCGACCGCCGTCATCGAGGTGAAGAGCGGGTGCGCGAACGGCGACATCACCTCGCGCATCACGAAGGTCATCACGGTCGCCGCTATGCCGGTGCCGCCGTCGTTGCTGCCGTCCATCACGGAGCGGCCGATGTAGAGGATGTTCTCGGTGAAGGCGAAGCCGGTCGCGGTGAACCCGGCGTAGACCGCGCCGTCGACGATGCCGGTGAAGTCCCGGCGGCGGAAGAGGAAGATCAGCAGCAGCGGCGCGGCCTTGGAGGACTCCTCGACCAGCGGCGCGACCAGGCTCGCGCCCAGCGTCTCGCCGCCGCCCACCTGGTGGCTGATGAGCAGTGAGGTGGCCCAGTCGTTGGCCAGGATCGCTACGAGGGTGGCCGCGCACGCGCCCCAGCCGAAGCAGAAGAGCAGCAGCCGGGCGGGCTTCGGCTCGACCCGGTCCAGCCAGTGGTAGGCGCCCAGCACCAGCGGCACCGGCAGCACCGCGAGCGCGACGCCGACGACGAAACCGGCGGTCCCGGTCTGGGTGTGGACCATGTTGAGGATCGCCGCCCCGCACGCGGCGAAGGCGATCACCACCAGCGCGACCCGCAGCCAGCGGTTCTCCAGCAGGTTGCGGCGGACCTTGTAGCGGAGGGTGCGCGGCGGCTCGAACGGCAGCGCGGCCGTCCCCGGCTGGGGAGCCGTCGGCAGGCCCTCGGGCAGCGGCACGTCGGCGGGGTCGACCAGATCCGCGATCACGGGCAGGCCCGGATCGGCGGAGTCGGTGGCGGGGACGGGGGACTCGGCTCCGGATATCGGCCCGGTCGCGTCCTCGGCGGTGCTGTTCGCCGGGGGTTCGTGCTGCGCGCTGCTCACCCCATGACCTTAGCGGGGCGGTGGATCAGGGGGTAAGGACTTGTGCCCGCACGGTCACCCCGCGTGCACCGCACGCGCGTGCGGCCCAACGCCGGCCCAGCGGCGGTTCGGCGGCGGTTCAGCGGCGACGGAAGAGCAGGTCGTGGACCACGTGGCCCTTGGCCAGGCCCTGGCGTTCGAACTTGGTCACCGGCCGCCAGTCCGGGCGCGGCGCGAAGTCGGCGTGCAGGTTGACCAGGTCGGGGGAGGCGCTCAGCACCTCCAGCATCTGCTCCGCGTAGGGCTCCCAGTCGGTCGCGCAGTGCACCGTAGCGCCGGGGCGGAGCCGGGACGCGGCCAGGGCCACGAACTCGGGCTGGATCAGCCGCCGCTTGTGGTGGCGGGCTTTGGGCCACGGGTCAGGGAAGTAGATCCGCAGCCCGGCGAGGGACGCGGGCGCGAGCTGGTCGCGGAGCAGCACGACGGCGTCGCCCTCGGCCAGGCGCACGTTGTCCAGGCCGTCGGACTCGATCCGGCGCAGCAGGTTGCCGTGGCCGGGGGTGTGCACGTCGGCCGCGAGTATGCAGCGCTCCGGCTCGGCGGCGGCCATGGTCGCGGTGGCGTCGCCCATCCCGAAGCCGATCTCCAGCACCACCTCGGCGTCGGTCCGCCCGAACCAGGCGTCCAGGTCCAGCAGCCGCTCGCCGTCGATCCTGATGCCCCACGCGTCCCAGGAGCGCGCCAGCGCGTCGTGCTGCGCGGTGCTCATCCGGCCCTTGCGCGGGTGGAAGCTGCGGATCCGGCGCTCGGTGTGCAGCTCAGGCGACACGGGATCGCCGGGACGCGGCACGTCGGCGCGGGCGCTGGCACCGCTGCCGGGGAGGGCGCCGGAGGCCTCGGGGCGTGCGGCGGCCGGGGGGACGAGGGTGGTGGGCTGGCTGGTCACAATGCGCCCCAGTCTACGGAACCGTTCAGTCTGCGGGCCGTTCGCCCGCCGCCCTCGGCCCGGTAGGCCTGGCCTGCGTCCGGTGCCAGCAGGGGCAGGTGGTCGCCGAAGGGCGAGTGCCGGAGGGCTCAGCCGCTGTGGTCGAGCGCGGCCCGGGCGCGCCCGGCGATCTCGCGGCCGATCGCGAGGGACGCCGTGGCCGCGGGGGAGGGGGCGTTGAGCACGTGGACGGTCCGCGGGCCCTCGGCGAAGGCGAAGTCGTCGACCAGCACGCCGTGCCGGTCGACCGCCTGGGCGCGGACGCCCGCCGGGGCGGGCAGCAGGTCCTGCTCGGTGACTGCGGGCAGCAGGCGCTGGAGTGCGTGGGTGAACGCCCGGGTGCTGAGCGAGCGCCGCAGCTCGACCGCCTCCGCGCGCCAGTGACGCGAGGCGAGCGACCAGGTGCCCGGCCAGCTCGCGGTTTCGAGCAGGTCGCGCGGGCTGATCGTGCGCCAGTCGTAGCCCTCGCGGGCCAGAGCGGGGACGGCGTTGGGGCCGACGTGGACGCCGCCGTGCAGGTCCCGGGTCAGGTGCACGCCGAGGAAGGGGAACGCCGGGTCCGGCACCGGGTAGACCAGCCCGCGCACCAGCGACGCCGCCTCCGGGGCCAGCTCGAAGTACTCGCCGCGGAAGGGGACGATCCGCAGCCCGGGGTCGTCGCCCGCCAGCCGTGCGATCCGGTCGCTCTGCAGGCCGGCGCAGTTGACCAGCACCCGGGTCCGGACCTCGCCCAGCGTCGTGGTCACGGTGACGCCGTCGCCGCGCCGGTCGATCGCGGTGACCGCGTTGCCGGTGCGGATCCGCGCCCCGGACAGCTCCGCGTACCGGGCGGCCACGGCCGGGTAGTCGGCGAGGCCGGTGGTACCGACGTGCAGCGCGGCCACGCCGCTGATGTGCGGTTCGTGCTCGGCGATCTGGGCTGCGCCCAACTCGCGCGTGGGCAGGCCGTGTTCGCGTCCGCGCTGGGCCAGCGCGTGCAGGCGCGGCAGTTCGCTGCGGTCGACGGCGACCACGAGCTTGCCGGTGACCTGGTGGGGGAGGCCCTGCTCCTTGCAGAACTCGACCATCTCCGCGGCCCCGGCCAGGGCGAACTTCGCCTTGAGCGAGCCCGGTCGGTAGTAGAGGCCGCTGTGGATCACCCCGCTGTTGCGGCCCGTCTGGTGGGCCGCGAGCCGCGGCTCCTTCTCCAGCACGACCACGTCCAGCTCGGGCGCCTGCTGGGCCAGCGCGTACGCTGCGCTGAGCCCGACGATGCCCGCACCGATAATCACGACGTCGCAGTCAAAGCCCCGCACGCAAGCCCTTCCGACGGTTCGACGAGGGTTCTGCCGGTCACCTTACGCGTCCATGACCGCCCACAGCAGGGCGCGTCCGAGGTCAGAGACGGTGCGGCGTCCAGTTGCACTACCCAGGGGCGCGCGGCCCTACCGTTCGCTCCCGCAGGTAGTTGCACCCCCAGGGGCGCGGGGAACTGCGCAAGAAACCAACCTGTGCGGATGGCCCTGCGCGTTCGGCCGGCCACGTGGGTGGGTGGCTTGTCGCGCCCGCGCGGCGGAGCCGCATATCAGCAGAGCCCCGCGCCCCTGATAGTGCAACTACCTGCGGCAGCACACGCCCGGCTTGTCGCGCCCGTCAGGCCGGAGCGGCCAGCGTCAGGCGGGCGCGTTCCACCAGCTCCTGGGCGATCCGCTCGCCCTTGTAGCGGTCCAGCCGCTTCAGCATCTCCGCCAGGTACTCGCGGGTGCGCTGCGAGGAGATCCGCCCGGCCACGTCGAGCGCGCGGTTGCCCGCCGCCACCGCGCGTTCCAGCTCGCCCTGGTCCAGCTCGGCCATGGCCGAGACGATCAGGCGCAGGCCGTGCGAGCGGACGTACTCCTCCGTGGGCGTGGCCAGCGCGCGCTCGGTGAACTCGCGGACCTTGCCCGGCATGCCGAGATCGCGGAAGCCCTCGGCCGCGTCCGCGGCCAGCCGGTCCCAGGTGTAGAAGTCGATCCAGGCCGGATCGCTGTCGCCAGGACGTGACCGCTCCAGCCAACTCTCCGCCGCGGCAAGGGCGGAGGCGCAGGCTGCGGCGTCCCCGGCGCGGGCGTGGGCGCGGGACTCGACCAGTCGGAAGAAGCTCATCGTCCGCGCCGTCGCCAGCCCGCGATTGCGCTCCACGGCGGCCTGGGCGAGGTCGACGCCCTCGTCGGCCGCGCCCCGGTAGGTCGCCTGGAGGCTCATCGACGCGAGCACGTAGCCGCCGAGCGGCACGTCCGCCGCCGCGCGGGCCAGGCGGAGCGCCTGGATGTAGTAGCGCTGCGCGGCCTCCTGCTGGCCGGTGTCGAACGCCATCCACCCGGCGAGCCGGGTCAGTTCGGCCGTCGCGCCGAACAGCGCGCGGCCCACCTCGTCGCTGTAGCTGGCGAGCAACAGCGGTGTGGCGTCCCGCCGCAGGCACTCGGGGACCATGGACGAGCGCCAGTCGCCGCCGCCGTAGCGGGAGTCCCAGCGGCGTGCCTCCTCGGCGGCCTGACGCAGCTTGGCCGCGTCCGCGTGGCCGACCCGGTAGCTGCCGCGCGCGCCGTCGGCGAGGCCCAGCGGCGCGCCGACGTGTCCGAACCGGCCGTCGTGGCCGGTCGGCTGGGACTCCGCGTCCCCGAGATCGCCCGGGTCCGGAAGCTCCAGGGACCCTCCCTGCGCGCCTGCCCGCTCACCTGCCCGCGGGCCGGGAACCGTCGGCGCGGACCGCCGCGCCGGGGCATGGGTGTCCGCCGCCGCGTCCGCCGCGTGGTCCTTGTCGTCGGCCGCCTGGTAGCCGGCCGTCCTGGCGTCGGCGCTCGGCGCCTCCCGCGCGACCGAGCCGTCGACGGGCGTGATCAGCCAGCGCGCGACGGGGGTGGTGTAGGCCGCGACGGAGAAGGATCCGGCCAGGGTGTCCCACCAGCCGCTGCCCGGCGCACCGGGTTTGCGCGTGCGCCCCGGGTCGAGCCGCCAGAGGTCGGTCGCGCTCTGCACCGCCGCCGGAACCGCGCGGGGGAAGGTCAGGCCGATCTCGGGGGTCGGATCGGTACTGCCCAGGCCGATCTCCTCCAGCGGGACCGCCCGGCCGAGCTTGCCGCCGATCGCCGTCGCGATCAGATGCGGAACCGGACCCTGCGGGACCATTCCCTTGGTGACCCAACGGGCCACCGAGGTCTTGTCATAACGGAAGGTCAGCCCGCGTTGTGCGCCGAGGTCGTTGACCCGGCGGGCCAGCCCGGCGTTGCTCATCCCGGCAAGGGTCAGCAGGGTGCCGAGCTTGTCGTTCGGTCCGCGACTGCCAGTGGTCGTCATGCCCTCCTGTCACCCCCTCACGGTTCACGCACCTCGCCCTGTTGAACCCAGAGTAGTTCCCTGCCTGCCCACGGTTAAGGGGTCTTGTTCCAGATGGCGGGATCCGGTAGCGGAGATGGCAGTTCCGGTGTGGTTATGCCCCTGGCGCGTGCGGCGGTGCGCCCCGGTGTGCCCCCTCCCTCGTTCCGCGTTCCGGCGTTTGCATGGTGGCGTGGGTCGGCCTGCCGTCGAGGACCCGGCGGGTCGGGGGACGCCGCCGCCGTACATCCCCGCGCGGCGGCGGACCGGCTCGGGGGGTGTGCGGACACCCCCCGAGCTGTGGTCCGTCCGCTCGCCGCGCTGTTCCGTTCGTCCGTTCGTTCTGCCCGGGCGGTCGGTCGGACGGGTCTCGCGGCGACCGTGCCCGGGCCGGACCTCGGGGGTCGGGGTCCGGTCCCGGGAGGGGAGGGTCCGGCCCCGCGCTCCACGCCCGTCCGTCTCTGTTGCCGTCCTTGCCGTTCGCCTGTGTTGCCCGTTGTCCGTGTCCGTGCTCCGCCTTGTCCGGTCCGTGCCCTCGTCCGTGCCTTGTTTGTGGTGGTCAGCCCTGTTTGTCCGTCAACTTTGCGTCAACTTCCGGAATTTGCCTGCCTCGATGCCACAGCCGAACACGCCGTGGGCTGGCACGATGGGGAGTTGACGGTGCGGCACCGTGCCTTTGGCGTGGAGGCGACGATGCGTTGGTTGGTGGGCTGGAGCGGCCTGGGCAGCAAGACCCGGGACGGCGCGGCCGCCCTCGCTGACGTGCGCGCGCTCCGACCGGTCGGCGGACGCCTGCTCTGGCCAGGCTCCGATCCGCTGTGGGCGGTGGGGGACTGGCGTCCGGACGAGATCCGCAGTGTCACGCTGCACCGGTGGCGGCGTCACTCCAGCGCCGTCGTCCAGCACGGCTTTCCCGCCCTCCCCGACCCTGGCGACGATCCGGCCGCCGATGAACTCCCGCCCGACGACGGCGCCTCGGCGCGCCTGCTCGTCCTCGGCCGCTGCGGAGCGGCGGACGCGGCGCTGCGCACCGCCCTGCTCGCGACGTCCGGCGGCGCACTGCGGCACCTGACCACCTGGTCCGGCAGCTATGTCGTCGTGCTCCAACTGGGCGCGCGCGTCTCGATCCTGGGCGATCTGGCCGGGGTCCACCCCGTCTACCACACGCCGTTCGGAGGCGGGACCGCCTACGCCACCGCCGCGTTGCCGCTGGCCGACCTCGTCGATGCGCCCCTCGACCGGATCCACCTCGCGGCACGGCTGGCCCTGCCGGACGCGCCCGAGGGCGTCGGCGACGGCAGCCCCTTTGCCGGGGTGCGCCGGGTCCCGCCGGGGCAGGCACTGACCGTGCGCGGCGGCGTCTCCGCCGTCGGCGCCTACGAGCCGGTGCCCGGCGGCGTGGGGAGCTACGAGAACAGCGAGGCGTCGGCCACCGCCGAGGTGACCCGGTCCCTGCTGGAGTCCGTGCGGCTGCGGGTCCGCACGTCGCAGCAGACGGTGCAGACCGCCTTCGGCCTCGGCGCAGTGGCCGCCGGCCAGCCGGTCGCGCCGGGAGACGTGTCGGCTCAGCTGTCCTCGACCGTCTTCGCCGCAGGCCCGGGGAGCCGGGACCTGGGATCTGGGTGGGGAACGGGAGTTGAGCCAGGGTTCGACCTCGGCCTGGGGTCCGGCCCCAGCCTTGGCCACGGCCTTGGCATGTTCGTCGGCAGGCCGCACCACCGGGGAGCCCAGGCACCGTCCGGCGGCGACTTGCCGGACGAGACGCTGATCGAGAGCGGCATCGGCTACGACGGCCCGGACGAGGCGGGCGAGCAGGTTGTCCGCCGACGGGACGTCAGCGTCGACCTGTCCGGCGGCAGCGCCTCGACGGTGCTGGCGCTGCTGGCGGCGACAATCCCCCGGGCCGCCAAGGTGCCCGCCGCGCGGCCTGCCGCACACTTCGACGCGAGCGCCAGTGCGAGCGCCGGCGTGAATCCCGGCGTCACCCCGGAACCCGAGCCGGGCAGCGCGCGGACCACCCAGCCCACCCGGCGTACGGAGCGCGCCGCGGCAAACGGCACGGCGGCCAACGGCGGCGTCCCGCCGGTCCGCCACCCGGCCCTCGGCACCTTCAGCGAGGAGCGCTGGGGCGACCCCCGCAGCTACCGCACCCTCCACCACGGCCCGCCGCCGACCTCGCCTGCGGCCGAAGCGGAGTCCGCCCGCCGCACAGGCGCGGTGCGCGGCTCCTGGGCGCGCCGCGTCACCGTGCCCGAACCCGAGCCGACCGGTCTGCTCGCGATCACCTGGACCGACGCCGAGGGAGCCACCGGGTCGCCCCTCAGCCCCGCCCGCGAGGCGGAGTTGCTGCGCGCCCGCTCCGTCGCCGAAGCCGCCGCCGACCGGCTCGACCACGTCGTCGTGCCCGGCGGCGAGGACGCGCTCCCGTACGCGGACCTCGGCGACGACCCGCTGGCCGGACCGCTGACCGACGAGCCCGGCCCGGCCCTGGTCGCCGCGCTGCGCCACCGCGCCCGGCTGGCCGCGGCAGGCACCGACCACATCAGCGGCCACGGCGCCCGCCAGGTCCTGGACGGTCACCCGGCCCGCCTCGCCGACCTGTTGCTGGAACGCCGGCGCAGCCCGCTGCTGCGACCGGTTGCCGCTCTCGCCCGCGCTGACAGCGCGATGGTCGGCACACCCGTCGCGGTGGTGCGCGCGGCCCGGCGGCTCGCCCGCACCGCCTACACCGACGGACTCCTGGACGCCGCCGCGGCCCTGGTCGCCGGTCGCACCACCGGTGCGCCGCCCGGAACCGCCGGTGAGGCGTCCACCCGTGCGCTCGCCTGGTGCACGCCCGGCCCGGCCGCGGCCTGGCTCACCGCCGACGCCCGCAGCGCCGTCGCTCAACGCCTCCACCTGGCCGCCCGCGCCGGTGCTCCCGACGAGCGGCCGGGAGCCCGGCGCGCGCGGTTGGCACTGCAGCGGCGCGCGGCGGAGTTCCGGGTGCTGGCCCAGGTCGTCGAGAGCGCGCCGGACGCACGCGGGCAGCGTCTGCACGCGCCGTTCCTGGACAACCAGGTGGTCCGCGCCTGCCGCCAGGTCCCCGACCGGGCGCGGATCCAGCCCGGCGCACGCCACGGCATCCTCCGCGCGGTCCTGGCGGGCGCAGGGGTCCAGGAGGTCCCCGACGGCTGGGGCAACGGCCTCCCGCCCGACCCCTACGCGGCTGCGGACAGCGTCCGTGCCGGGCTGCGCCGCTCCGCCGACGCCCTGGACCGCCTCTTCGCCGCATCCCTGCTGGGCGACTGGGGCCTGATCGACGCCGAAGGCGTGCGCGCGGCACTGCGCGCTGCGGCGTCGGACGCGCCGGTCCCGCTGGACGGGCTTGCGGACGTGGTGGCCATGGAGCTGTGGCTGCGCCGCCTCCGGGCCCGGCGCGGTTCCTGCTGGACCGGCCTGCCGCCGCTGCCCCGCCCCGCCGTCACGTCTGGCGTCCCCAACTCGTCCAGCTCATCCAACGTCTCCAACGCCGCCACCGCCTTCAGCTCCTCCGGCGCCGTGCCCACGGGGCGGCCCACCCCCGCAGTCCCTCCGACGGGCCGGTCGGCCACCGTGTCGGCGTCACACGTGTCTTGACGGTGGGTCGGCCGCATGCGCCCCGATGATGGGACGCATGCAGCCACTGCCCGTCTCCCACGAGCCCCCGTCGGCCCACGCCCAACCCGGCGTCCTGGTCGGCGTCGACGGTTCGGACGGGTCGCTGTGGGCGTTGGAGCGGGCGCTCCAGGAGGCGCGGGCCCACGCGGTGCCGGTGCGGGTGCTCGCGGCGGTCAATCCGACGCCGCTGGCCGACACGGCGGTGGGCCTGGACGACGTGGTCCAGGACAGCGTCGGCCGCCTGCTGGCGGGCATGACCGAGGTGGTCGGGCGCGCGGTCGCGGCGGTGACGGCCCGCTTGGAGACAGGGCAGGCCGATCCGGCCGACGAGGAAGCACCCGTCCCGACCCCGGAGCTGTTCGTGGTCGCGGGCGACCCGGTCGCGCTCCTGCTCCGCGCGTCCCAAGGCCAGCACACGCTGGTCCTCGGCACTCGCGGCAACGGCGGCTTCCCGCGCCTGCTGCTCGGGTCGGTCGCCTCGGCGCTGACCTTCCACGCGCTCTGCCCGGTGCTGCTGGTCCCGGGGCCCAAGCGGGGGTGACCGGAGCGGAAGCGGCCGCGTCCCCCGCCGGACGGGTGTGACTGCGGTCTCGTCGAAGTCGTGCCGGGTCCGGAATTCCGGGGCACGGGTCCGCGTTGGGGTTGTCTGAGCGCGCAGACGATCGAGAGGAGCCGTGCTCTCATGAAGGTGGAGATCTACAGCGACATCGCCTGCCCGTGGTGCTTCATCGGCAAGCGCCGGTTCGACCGCGCCCTTGAGGCCTTCGCCGGGGCTGAGGACGTCGAGGTCGTCTACCGCCCGTTCCAGCTGGTGCCTGACGCCCCTATGGAGCCGAGCCCGCACCGCGCCTGGCTTGAGGAGCGCTACGGTCCGCAGTCCCGCGCCATGGACGACCGCGTCGCGGCGATCGGCAAGGGCGAGGGCATCGACTACGACTTCGACGCCGCCCAGCACGTCAACACCGTCCACGGCCACCGCCTGCTCTGGCTCGCCGAGCACGAGTACGGCCCGAAGACGCAGGCCGACCTCAAGGAGCGCCTGCTCGCCGCGCACTTCTCCGAGGGCATCGACGTCGCCGACTTCGCCGCGCTGACCGAGATCGCCGTGGCCGCCGGGATGGACCGGGCCCGCGTCGAGGCCTTCCTCCCGTCCGACGAGGGCCGCGCCGAGACCGCGAGCGAGTTGGAGCACGCCCGCTCGATCGGCGTCAGCTCCGTCCCGACCTTCGTCTTCGAGGGCAAGTACGCCGTCCAGGGCGCGCAGGAGACGGAGACGTTCCTCCAGGCCCTGGAGCAGATCAAACAGATGCAGGGCAAGTGACCCGCAGGCGCCGCAAGGGCCGTCGCGTCAGCAGGTGAAGCGCGCGTCGGCCCAGTCGGCGATCTGACCGCCGATGAAGCCGTGCGCTCCCCGGGCCACCAGCTTGATCTCGGTCAGCCCCTTCAGCGACACGCTGACCTTCTCGGCCGGGTCACCGCCATGGATGACCCCGGACTGCCACAGCACCGCACCCGTCGTCCCGTTCTCGACGCTGAACTGCGCCGAACCGAGGCCCAAGGCCATGTCGTCGATGCCCACCCACGCGGAGAAGTTCGTGCAGGCCCGGTTCAGGTCGACCACCGCGCTCGACGGGGTCATCACGGTGATGCCGCGCGTATAGGACTTCTTGCCGATGCTGACGCCGTCGGGCCGCTGCCACACCCAGTTGAAGACACTCGGCGGGGCCAGCGCGGGCCCGTCGGCGGGGCCGCTGCCCTGGTAGGGCAGCGTGTCGACGTAGTAGCTGGTGACGGGAGGCGGCGGGGTCGGAGTCGGGGTCGGCTTGGGCGTCGGTCTCGGCGGCGGCGGGGTCGGACGCGGAGTCGGCTTGGGCGTGGGTGTCGGCGTCGGAGTCGGGCTCGGCTTGACCACCGGCGGCGCGGGCGGCGGAGGCGTCGGCTTGGGTGTCGGCTTCGGGGTCGGTCTGGCCGGGACCGTTGCCACCGGAGTCGGCTTCGGCTTGGCCGCCGGCGCGGGCTTCGGCTGGACGTCGCTCCCGGTCAGCGCGAACGCCAGCCCGGCGGCAGCGGCGACGGCGACGGCCGTGGCGATGCCGATCTTGACCGGCAGCCCCACACCCTCCGACGCGGCGCCACCACCGGCAGCGCCACCCGCGGCACCGCCCGACGAACCCGCCGCGCCCGCGGCCCCGGCAGCTCCGGTCGTGGCCGTGGCACCGCCACCGCCCGCAGCCGCCGTGACGCCGACCGCCGCACCGGCAGTGGCCGCACCGGCCAACCCGGCCGCCAGCACGGTGAAGTAGCCCGATCCGAGCCAGACCAGCAGGCCGGAGGGCAGCAGCTCACGCAGGCTGTGGTTGAGGTCGACCAGCTCCAGGTAGGCAGCCGAGCAGCGGTCGCACTCCTGCAGGTGCGCCCGCACGTCCGTCGACGCCCGCTTGCCCAACTGCCCGCGCGCGAAGCCGCCCAGCTTCTTCGCGTGCTGCTCGCAGTCGGACGCCTGGGTGTCCGAGATGTGCGCCTGCAGGAACGCCGTCGCCAGCCGCTCGCGTGCGCGGTGCGCCTGCACGGCGGTCGCGTTGGCGGTCTTGCCCAGCAGCACCGCGACCTCGCGCGGCGGCTCCTGCTCGACCTCGGTGTGCCAGAGCAGCAGCCGGTCGTCCGCGTCCAGGTTCAAAAACGCGCGGACGATCAGCGACTGGTCCACGCCGGTCATCGCCTGCGCGTCCGCGCCGGGGTCGGTCACGTCGACGGTGGCGACCACGGCGTTGTTCGTGGCGAACAGCTGGAAGTCGTCGATCAGTTGCTCACGCCGGTCGCCACGCGTCCACGAGGCGGCGATGTTCCGGACGGCGGTCAGCAGGTACGCGCGGACCGCGACGTCCGGCCCCTTGCCGGCGCGCAGCGCCTGCAGCGTGCGGGCGAAGACCTCCCCCGCGAGGTCCTCGGCCGTGAACGAATCCCGGCAGCAGGTACGGGCGTAGCGGCGGACGGCGGCAACGTGGCGCCGGTACAGCTCCTCGTACGCGGCGTCGTCCCCGGCCCGTACGGCAGCGGTGAGATCGGCGTCGGACGTGCTCAGCGGCTCGTCGTCGACGGGCCCGCCGGGCGGCGGCACGCTGGGCGTCGCGGCGGTCTCGACGCGGTCGGCCGCGCCGTGTTCGTGCGGGCCCTCCGCGCTGTCGCCGCGCTGCCGCGGCAGTCCCTCGGCACCGCCGACACCCTGCGGCGGCACGTGCGCCGCAGACGCGTCCGGTTCCTCAGTGGGCATGACCCGACCCCCGCTTCCCTCACTCAACCGGGTCAGGTTCCCACAGATCGGCCCCGCCAACGAGGGTGAACGATTCAGCACCACCCCTTCGGGGGCCTAGTACCAGTCTTTCGAGCGGAGCGGTGATGCGCACGGCAGCAAGTTGCAGCATCAGGGGCGCGGGGCTCTGCCGATATGCGGCTCCGCCGCGTGGGCGCGAGCAACCACCCTGTACGGATGGCCCTGCCCGCTGAGCGACTCACCACCTCGGGTGGCTTGTCGCGCCCACGCGGCGGAGCCGCAGATCAACAGAGCCTCGCGCCCCTGACGTCTGCAAGTACCTCTCGCAGCGGAGCTGCGCGTCAGCCCGCCCGCAGCCCCTGCAGCAACAGCTGCAGCAGCCGCCCTGCCGCGCTGCCGTCGGCAGACGCATGCGCGGGCACCGACGCCGTCAGCACCAGCACCACGTCGGCCACGCTGACACCGCCCCGCAGCTCCCCGCAGCCCGCCGCACGGTCGACCAGCTGGGCCAGCAGCGCCAGCAGCCGGGCCGGGTCCGCGTCCTCCCCGAACTCCTCGTCAACTGCGCCGACAGCGACGCCGACACCGGTGCCGCCAACCGCAGTCGACGTCGCCGCCGCGCCCGTCGGGGACAGCGACTCCTCCGACGTCGCCGACCGCGGCGCGGGAACCCGCACCATCGCCTCCGCCTGGCGGAACGTCTCGGGCGGCAGCAGCCGGCCCGCGCCGCTCGTCGCCGCGCGCGCGAGGAAGTCCGCCAGCGACTCCCACGCCCCCGCGGAGTCCGAACTGAGCGCCTCGCGCGCCTGCGTGGTCAGCCAGACCACCTCCTCCGAGGCGATCCGGCGCACCAGCACCTCCTTGCTCGGGAAGCGCCGGTAGACCGTGCCCACGCCGACGCCCGCGCGGCGGGCGACCTCCTCCATCGGCGCGCCGTAGCCGAGTTCACCGAAGACCTCGCGCGCGGCGCGCAGCACCGACTCCAGGTTGCGGCGCGCGTCGACGCGAAGCCGTCCGCTGCCGTTCGTCGTCAGCCCCTTCGCCGCCAGCCCCCGCTGCACCGGAATCGTCCCCTCGACTGCACGCTGCAGTACCTGCTCCTGCTGAACCATGAGGTTCGTCCTCCCCCGTACGGACAGATTCAACGACCATAGTTGACGGCACATCGACGGGACCAGGGGACTCGGGCAGGAATCCCACCGTCCGCACCGACCGTGCGCACACGACGGTCGTTGCGCAGCGTAGGGCATCTGCGCTGATCAATGGAGTCGAAGTGCCAATTCCGTGCCGCCGTGTCCGTGTTCGACGGCGGGCCGTCGCCGCGGTCGCCGTCGCGATGTGCGTCACATCTTCGTCAGATCCGCATCCACTCATTCAGGTACGGAGTATGGACGTGCACCCACTCACGGGTGCGGAATGGTTGAGTGATCCCACCTGCGTCCCCACACGCGTCCTCACCGGAATCGGCCGGGCCGTCCTCGGCCGCGCGCATCCTGCTGATCGGTGGCGGGCAGGTCGGCGTCAACGCCGCCCTGCGGCTGCGGGCACGCCTGAAACCGGGAGAGGCCGAGCTCACCCTGGTCGACCCCACCTCGTACATGACGTACCAACCGTTCCTCGCGGAGGCCGCGTCGGGCGCGATCGACCCGCGCCACGTCGTCGTGCCGCTGCGTCGCGCGCTGCGCGGGGTGAAGGTGATGCAGGGCCGGCTGACGTCCTTGGACCAGCCCAACGCGCGTGCCCATCTGCTGCTCCCGGCACCCGTTCACGGCGCATCACCCATCGAACTGACACTCCCTTATGACCTGTTGGTGCTCGCGCCCGGTTCGGTCTCGCGGATCCTGCCGGTACCCGGGCTCGCCGAGCACGGAATCGGCTTCCGCAGCGTCGAGGAGGCCGTCAAACTGCGCAACCACGTCCTGTCCCAACTCGACGTGGCGTCCTCCACCCGCGATCCCGAACTGCGTCAGGCCGCGCTGACCTTCGTCTTCGTCGGCGGCGGCTACGCGGGCACCGGCGCCCTCGCCGAACTGGAGGACATGGCCCGGCACGCGACCAGCCACTACCACAACCTCCGCCCGGAGGACCTGCGCTGGGTGCTGGTCGAGGCGGGCAAGCGGATCCTCCCCGAGACCGAGCCGCAGGCCGCCGAGCGCACCACCGCCGAACTGCGCGACCGCGCCATCGACGTCCGCCTCGGCACGCGCCTCGCCGCGGTCGGAGCGGACGGGACCGTCCAACTCACCGACGGCAGCCGCTTCGCGGCCCGGACCCTGGTGTGGACGGCCGGAGTGCGCGCCAACCCCGTGCTCAAGCAGACCGGCCTGGCCGTAGACGCGCAGGGCCGCCTGCGCTGCGACTCCCACCTGCGCGTCCTCGGCACCGAGCGCGTCTTCGCCGCCGGCGACTCCGCCGCCGTCCCCGATCTGGCCCGCCCCGGCGAGACCTGCCGGGCCAACGCCCAACACGCGGTCCACCAGGCCATGGTGCTCGCCGACAACCTGGTCGCCTGCCTGCGCGGCCAGCCGACCACCGCCTACCGACGCGAACTCAAGGGCACCATCACCTCGCTCGGCCTGCACCAGGGGGTCGCCCAGCTGCGCAGCCGCTCGCTCCACGGCCGCTCGGCCTGGCTGCTCCACCGCGCCGTGCATCTGCGGCGCGTACCGACGTGGGAGCGCAAGGCGAGGGTGATGTCCGACTGGCTGCTCGCCAGTCTGACCGGACGCGAAATCGTTTCGCTCGGGGAGCTCGAAGAACCCCGTGCGGGCTTCGAGCACCTGTTGGACGAAGGCGTGGGCGAAGGGGGGCCGATCTAGCCGAATCGGTTCGCCTCTTGTGCCGTCTGATGTGTCGCGGACGCCCAGCTTGTGCCGTGATGCGCTGTTCCGGAATGCCCCGACTCGGACGGCTTTGCAGAAGCGATGTGTCCGGACTCGCCGGATATGCCGATCTTCAAGACACCCCAGGGCAGCTGATTCCCCGTGAGCGCGGTTTCGGCCACACTGGACCCCGACTCCGCGACCTGAAGCCTGCCTCGCAGCCCCGTCCCCGACGTACCCGCAGCCCGAAGCACAAGCAGCCCGAAGGACTCCGTTGAACCTCACACGCTGGAGCGCCCGGCTCCCCGGCGGACAGCGACGCGCCTCCGCGCCGCAGGACCGTCCTCCCGGCCCCACGCCCAGCGTCCCCGCCACCCGGGAACTGCCCGAGGCACGGATCGCCCACGAGCACGCCGGCCACCAACACCTCGCCGTCCACGACGTCCTCGGGCACCTGCCCGCGCTGGTCGCCATCAGCTACGGGCCCGGCCACCGGCTCGGCTACCTCAGCCGCGCCTACACCGAGGTCTTCGGCCCGCGCCCGACCGGCGTCCCCGCCCACCAGGTGATGCCCGAGCTGGAGGAACTCGGCCTGCTGCCGCTGATGGACCAGGTCTACCGAACCGGCAGGCCGCGCACCGTCAAGGCCCGCAAGGTCCAGCTCCCCGCCCTCGTGGGCGTCGAGCCACCCCGCTACTACACCTTCGTCTGCGCCCCGGTCCGCGAGACCGAGGACCTGGGCCGGCAACTGGCCCAGCTGACGGAGGGTGTGGGGAAGGCAGCCACGGTCACGACGTCCGCGGACGGCGGCGCGGGATCCGGCCCGAGCATCGACCTGGGCGACGGCGGTGCCGACACCGGTGCGGATTCCCCTGTCGGGACCGCCCCTGTCGACACCGGAGCTGTCGGCACGGCCGCTGACCTGGCTGCCTCGCCGTCCGCGCGCACTGCGCTCGGACTGTCCTCGCTCGGCCTCGGCAGCTTCGCCTCGCTGCGCCGCAGTACGGGGGCGTCCGACGTCTGCGGGGTGCTCGTCTTCGGCGCCGAGGTCACCGACCAGGTCCGCGTCACCGAACGGCTCCGGGAGAGCGAACGCCGACAGCGCGAGGCAGCCGTCACCCTCCAGCGCAGCCTGCTCCCGCAGAAGCTGGAGCAGCCCGACGACCTCCGCGTCGCCGCGACCTACCAGCCCGGCGGCGCGGACACCGCCGTCGGCGGCGACTGGTACGACGTGATCACCCTCGGCGGCGGGCGCACCGCGCTGGTCATCGGCGACGTCATGGGCCGCGGGATGCGTGCCGCAGCGGTCATGGGTCAGCTCCGCACGGCCGTACGCGCCTACGCCCGGCTCGACCTGCCGCCGCACGAGGTGCTGCAGCTCCTGGATGGTCTTGCCTCGGAGATCGACGCCTCCCAGATCGCCACCTGCGTCTACGCGGTCTTCGACCCGAGCGAGCAGTGCCTCAGCTACGCGTCGGCCGGACACCTGCCCCTCATGGTCCGGCAGGCGGACGGCACCATCACCCGTCCGGAGGAACCCGGCGGCCCGCCGCTCGGCACCGGCGGCTGGATGCACACCTCCAGCAACCTCCCCTTCACGGCCGGCTCGACGGGCGTCCTCTATACGGACGGTCTCGTCGAACGCCGCGACCAGGACATCGACCACTGCCTGGACACCCTGGCCGGCACCCTCGCGGGCGCCACGGGCGCGCCCGACGTGATCTGCTCGCGCCTGCTCCGCGCCATGGGCGTCACCCCCGAGCACGACGACGACGTGGCGGCGCTGGTCTTCCAGCTCCCGCAGCGCGACAACGACACCGCCGAACTGTTCCGCAGCGCCTCCCTCGACCTGCTCGGCGGCGCGGAGGCGGCGTCCAGCGCCCGAGCCTTCACCCAGGGCGTCCTCACCAGCTGGCGTGTGGGCGAGGAACTGCAGGACCTCGGCGTACTGGCCGTGAGCGAACTGGTCTCCAACTCCCTCACCCACGGCCACCCCCCGATGCGCCTCCGCCTGCGCCGCACCGACCGCCGCCTCACCATCGAGGTCACCGACGCCGACGACCACCTCCCACGCCGCAAGCGCGCCCTCCCGGCTGACGAGTCGGGCCGCGGCCTGGAGATCGTGGCGACCATCGCCTCGAACTGGGGCACCCGTCGCACGCCGGACGGGGGCAAGGCGGTGTGGTGCGAGTTCCTCCTCAAAAGATCTTCGGCAGGAGGGGTTGACCCGGTCCACGGGGACGCGTAGGGTTCTTCGAGTTGTCTCCCCTGCAGCGGACACCGCGTGGGTTCGGAGGCAGCCAACCCCCTGAAACCGATGATCGTACGAATTTGTTTTCGTGCTGCCATTTTTCAGGACCGGCTGGTGGATTTGGTTCCGACCGGAGAAACCAGCTAGAGTTTCACTCGTCGGAACGGGCCGGAGCGAAAAGCGAAGGCCGGAAGTTCTGATAAGCTAGAAAACGAAGGAAGCGCCCGGAGGGCCCGGTGAAACGGGACCGAAGGAAGCGTCCGTTCCTTGAGAACTCAACAGCGTGCCAAAAGTCAACGCCAGTTACTTTTGAGAACAAATTTTCAGCGAGGACGCTGTGCACGGGTCCGCTCATTCCGGTGGATGCTGTGCCGCTCTGCGTTGGATGTCCCGATTACGGGAAAGCATTCACGGAGAGTTTGATCCTGGCTCAGGACGAACGCTGGCGGCGTGCTTAACACATGCAAGTCGAACGGTGAAGCCCTTCGGGGTGGATCAGTGGCGAACGGGTGAGTAACACGTGGGCAATCTGCCCTG
>NZ_JADPRT010000030.1 GCF_015690355.1 Streptacidiphilus fuscans
CAGGGCAGATTGCCCACGTGTTACTCACCCGTTCGCCACTGATCCACCCCGAAGGGCTTCACCGTTCGACTTGCATGTGTTAAGCACGCCGCCAGCGTTCGTCCTGAGCCAGGATCAAACTCTCCGTGAATGCTTTCCCGTAATCGGGACATCCAACGTAGAGCGGCACAGCATCCGCCGGAATGAGCGGACCCGTGCACAGCGTCCTCGCTGAAAATTTGTTCTCAAAAGTAACTGGCGTTGACTTTTGGCACGCTGTTGAGTTCTCAAGGAACGGACGCTTCCTTCGGCCCCGACTCCAACATTTAAGTTGGCCGGGCCCTCCGGGCGCTTCCTTCGTTTTCTAGCTTATCAGAACTTCCGGCCTTCGCTTTTCGCTCCGGCCCGTTCCGACGAGTGAAACTCTAGCTGATTTCCTCGGTGTCAACCAAATCCGTCAACCAGACCTGAAAAATGACAGCACAAAACAAACAGTTCGTACGATCATCGGATTCAGGGGATCGTCGCCATGCGTCCCGCGCGACTCGCGCTGCGAGAGAGGCAACCCGGAGAACGCTACAGGGCCCGGAACGCGGATGCAAGTCCGCGTTCCGGGCCCCGTGGGCCGGAGTTCACCCGATGGGTGGTCGTCCGATCAGGCGTTGGTCGGGAAGCCCAGGTTGATGCCGCCGTGGCTCGGGTCCAGCCAGCGCTGGGTCACGGCCTTGCTGCGGGTGAAGAAGTTGATGCCGTCCGGGCCGTAGGCGTGCAGGTCGCCGAAGAGCGAGGCCTTCCAGCCGCCGAAGGAGTAGTAGGCCACCGGGACCGGGATCGGCACGTTGATGCCGACCATGCCGACCTCGACCTCGTTCTGGAAGCGCCGGGCCGCGCCGCCGTCGTTGGTGAAGATGGCCGTGCCGTTGCCGTACGGGTTGTTGTTGATCAGCTGCAGGCCCGCCTCGTAGGAGTCCACCCGCACGACCGAGAGCACCGGGCCGAAGATCTCGTCGTTGTAGACGGACATGCCGGGCTTGACGCGGTCGAACAGCGTCGGGCCGAGCCAGAAGCCGTCGACGGTGTCCTCACCGTTGACGTCCTCGCCGGCGATCGCGTGCTTGCGGCCGTCGACCACCAGCTCCGCGCCGTCGGCGACGCCGGACTCCAGGTAGGAGGTGACCTTGTCCCGGTGGACTCCTGTCACCAGCGGGCCCATGTCGGAGTCGCCGTTGCAGCCCGGGCCGACCTTGAGGGTGGCCATCCGGGACTTGATCTTCTCGATCAGCTCGTCCGCAATGGGCTCGACCGCGACCAGGACGGAGATCGCCATGCAGCGCTCCCCCGCCGCGCCGAAGCCGGCGTTGATCGCGGCGTCGGCGGCCAGGTCCAGGTCCGAGTCGGGGAGGACCAGCATGTGGTTCTTGGCGCCGCCCAGCGCCTGGACGCGCTTGCCGTAGCGCGTGCCGTTCTCGTAGACGTAGCGGGCGATCGGCGTGGAGCCGACGAAGGAGACCGACTTGACGTCGGGGTGCTCCAGCAGGCGGTCCACCGCGACCTTGTCGCCGTGGACGACGTTGAAGACGCCGTCGGGCAGGCCGGCCTCCTTCCACAGCTCCGCGAGGAACTGTGCGGCCGACGGGTCCTTCTCCGAGGGCTTGAGGATGACGGTGTTGCCCGCCGCGATGGCGATGGGAAAGAACCACATCGGCACCATGGCCGGGAAGTTGAACGGCGAGATGATCGCGACGGGGCCGAGCGGCTGGCGGATCGAGTAGACGTCGATGCCGGTGGAGGCCTGCTCGGTGAAGCCGCCCTTGAGCAACTGCGGGATACCGCAGGCGAACTCGACGACCTCCAGGCCGCGCGCGATCTCGCCGAGGGCGTCCGAGTGCACCTTGCCGTGCTCGGAGACGATGATCGAGGCGAGCTCGTCCTTGCGGTCGTTGAGCAGCTCGCGGAACTTGAACAGCACGGTGGAGCGCTTGGCCAGGGACGCGTGGCGCCATTCGGAGAACGCCGAGACGGCAGCACCGACCGCCGCGTCCACCTCGGTGAGGGTGGCGAAGTCGACCTGGCCGGTGACCCTGCCGGTGGCGGGGTCGTAGATGTCACCGCGGCGCGGCGCAGCACCGGCCGTTGCCACGGCCTCGCCGCCGATCCAGTGGGTGATGTGCTTGCTCAACGTCTGCCTCCGGGTTCAGGCGGGGCACACAGAAGGCACACAGAAGACTTGCTCCGTGCGGTGTCGTCCCGCTCTCTCTACATTCTGTTTTCCCCTTCCCCGACCCTCAATCGGCACGTTGTCGGACAATCCCCGGTCTGCCTTACACCCCGTCGCCGCCGTTCCCCCGGTCGGCCCCTTCACCGGCCACCAGCAGCGCCGCCGCCTCGTGCATGGCGAGTTCCAGCAGCACCGGATTGTTGAGCAGGCCGCTGCCGTCCGGGGGCACCAGCCAGCGCAGGCCGCGACCTGCTCGGGAGGGGTGCGGGACGGCGAGCCAGGTGCCGGGTCCGGCGCTGCGTACGCCGGTGCCGACCCAGCGCGCGGCGGTGCCCGGCGGGACGAAGAAGCCGAACCGGTAGTCGCCGAAGTCGACGAGGACCGGTCCGGGGTTGCTGTCCAGGCGGAGCAGTACGTCGACGGTCAGTCGCCCGAGTTCGCCGGGCACGATCAGTACGTCCCAGAACCGCCCGGCGGGCAGCAGCGCGATGCCGAGGGCGCTGCGTTCCCACTCCCAGCGGGTGGCTTCCGGATCCGGTGCGGCGGCGGCCAACCATTCGACCGCGCCTCTGGCTTCGAGACTTCCCATCACCCTCGCCCTCCACGTCCGCCGGCTGGCACCCGGGCATGGCTGGCCCGGTGTCACCTAGAGAGAGCGGGTCGTGGTCCGGCTCTTACAGCGGTTTCGCACAATCGTTGAGGGCGACCGGCTCACAGGGACGAGAAGGCGTGTAAGAGCGCGAAAGCGGCGCACACCCGCTATAAGGTGTGCGCCGCCATGGACATGCCTATCGAAGGTCGGAAGCCGACTCGGCTGTCGAAACTGTCAGCTGTCGAAGCCGAGCCCGACGGCGTCCATCGTCTTCAGCCACAGGTTCCGCTTGCCCTCGTTGTGGTCGGCACGGTCGAGCGACCAGCGGGTCATCTCGATGCCGAGCCACTTCACCGGTTCGGGTGGGAACGGAAGCGGCTTGCTCTTGACCATCTCCAGTTCGGTGCGCTCGGTCCGCTCCCCCGCGAGCAGGTCGAGCATCACCTCCGCGCCGAACCGGGTCGCGCCGACGCCGAGGCCGGTGTAGCCGAGCGCGTAGGAGACGCGGCCTTTGTGGGCGGTGCCGAAGAACGCGGAGAACCGGCTGCAGGTGTCGATCGCGCCACCCCAGGCGTGGCTGAACTTCAGGCCCTCCAACTGCGGGAAGGCGGTGAAGAAGTGACCGGCCAGCTTGCGGTAGGTCTCGGGGCGGTGGTCGTACTCGTCCCGCACCTTGCTGCCGTAGTGGTAGACCGCGTCGTAACCGCCCCAGAGGATGCGGTTGTCGGCGGAGATCCGGAAGTAGTGGAACTGGTTGTTGGAGTCGCCCAGGCCCTGGCGGTTCTTCCAGCCGATCGCGTCGAGCTGCTCGGCCGAGAGCGGCTCGGTCATCAACGCGTAGTCGTAGACCGGCGCGAGGAAGGTGCGCAGCCGCTTGACCAGGTTCGGGAAGATGTTGGTGCCGAGCGCCACGTGCCGGGCGAAGACGCGGCCGTAGGGGGTGCGGGCGGCCATGCCCGCGCCCTGCGGGGCGAGGTCGGTGGCCGGGGTGTGCTCGTGGATCCGCACGCCGAGATCGGTGCAGACCTTCTTCAACCCCCATGCCAGCTTGGCCGGGTGGACCATGGCCACGTCGTCGCGGTGCCAGACGCCGGCCAGGAAGGTCGGCGAGTTCACCTGCGCGCGGACCGCGTCGGTGTCGAGGAACTCGGCCTCGACGCCGTACTCGCGCATCTGCTCGGTTCCCTCGCGCAGCTCCTCGACCTGGTGCGGCTCGGTCGCCACGTCCAGTTCGCCGGTGCGCTCGAAGTCGCAGTCGATGCCGTAGCGCTTGACGGCGGCCTCGATCGCGTCGAGGTTCTCGCCGCCCAGGCGCTCCAGCGTGCGCAGTTCGTTCGGCCAGCGCTCCAGGCCGTTGAAGAAGCCGTGGGTGAGGCTGGACGCGCAGAAGCCGCCGTTGCGGCCGGAGGCGGCCCAGCCGATCTCCTTGCCCTCCACCAGGACCACGTCCAGGGAGGGGTCGCGCTCCTTGGCGATCAGCGCGGTCCACAGGCCGGTGTAACCACCGCCGACAACCAGCAGGTCGCAGTGGGTGTCGCCGACCAGGGCCGGCAGGGGCTCGGGCTTCGCGGGGTCCGCGAGCCAGAAGGGGGTGTACTGGACGTCGGCGAGCGAATGGGCCGGATCCATGTTCTCACTGCTTTCTTTGCCCCGACGGTCTGTCGTGCCGCCGGGACGTAGAGGGTGGGAGAGAGCGGAGAAGTGACTACCGGTCACCGAAGATGGTGCGGTGCCAGTCCTTGCGCGCGAGTGCGGTGATGTCCTGCATCACGTGCTTGACCTGCGTGTACTCGTCGAGCGAGTACTGCGACATGTCCTTGCCGTAGCCGGAGGCCTTGTAACCGCCGTGCGGCATCTCGCTGATGATGGGGATGTGGTCGTTGACCCACACGCAGCCGGCCTGGATCTCGCGGGTGGCGCGCAGGGCGCGGTAGGTGTCGCGGGTCCAGGCGGAGGCGGCCAGCCCGTAGGGGGTGTCGTTGGCGAGCCGCAGACCCTCCTCGTCGCTGTCGAAGGGCAGCACGACCAGGACAGGGCCGAAGATCTCCTGCTGGACCACTTCGGCGTCCTGGGCGACGCCGGTGATCAGCGTCGGGCGGTAGTACGCGCCGAGGGTCAGGTCGGTGCCGTCGTGGCCCTTCTCCGGGGTGAAGCCGCCGGCGACGATGTTCGCGCCGTAGCCGCGGGCGCGGTCGACGAATCCGGCGACGGAGTCGCGCTGGCGCAGCGAGACGAGCGGGCCGAGGTCGGTCTGCGGGTTGAACGGGTCGCCGAGGCGGACCGCCTCGAAGAGCTCCGCGACACCCGCGACGAAGTCGTCGAAGAGCGCGCGCTGCACGTAGGCGCGGGTGGCGGCGGTGCAGTCCTGGCCGGTGTTGATCAGCGAGGCGGCGACCGCGCCGTGGACGGCGGCCTCCAGGTCGGCGTCGTCGAAGACCACGAAGGGGGCCTTGCCGCCGAGCTCCAGGTGGGTGCGCTTGACGGTCTGCATGGCGACCTCGCCGACGCGCTTGCCGACGCCGGTCGAGCCGGTGAAGGAGACCATCGAGACGTCGGCGTGGCCGATCAGGCGCTCGCCCGCGCTGCGGCCCTTGCCGGTGATCACGTTGACCACGCCGTCGGGGATGCCCGCGTCGGTCGCGGCCTGGGCGAACATCAGCGAGGTGAGCGGGGTCAGCTCGGCCGGCTTGAGCACGATGGTGTTGCCTGCGGCGATGGCCGGGAGGATCTTCCAGGCGGCCATCTGCAGCGGGTAGTTCCACGGCGCGATCGAGCCGACGACGCCGATCGCCTCGCGGCGGATCGAGGAGGTGTGCAGGCCGGACCACTCGCCGGCGGCCTTGCCCTCCAGGTTGCGGGCCGCGCCGGCGAAGAAGGACGTGTTGTCGATGGTGCCGGGTACGTCGAACTCGGTGGTGAGCTTGATCGGCTTGCCGGACTGGGCGGACTCGACGCGGGCGAAGTCGTCCGCGCGCTCCGTCAGGATCGCCGCGAGCTTGGTCAGCGCCTCGCTGCGGGCGCCCGGCGTGGCGCCGGACCACTCGGGGAACGCGCGCTTGGCGGCGGCGACGGCCGCGTCGACGTCGTCGTCCGAGGCGAGGTCGACGCGCTGCACCAGGCTGCCGTCAGCGGGGCTGGTGACCTCGAAGGTCTCTCCGGAGGTGCCCGGGCGCAGGGCTCCGTCGATGTACTGGGCTCCGGCGTCGAAGCGTGCGCCGACGATGGTCCGGTCCATGGGTATCTCTCCTCGGGAGCAAGGGGCGGCGTGCCCGTCCTGCGACGATGCCGCGTCCGCAAGGGGCCGGGCAAGCGACAGTGTGCAAGGCGGATCGCCTCCCCGATGACATGATGACAAGGCCGCGGGCGAAAGCCCGGCAGTGACACCTCGTTGCCGGAATCCTGTCCTCGCCTGACACTATGAAGGCGTCACGCCGCCCTTTCCCGCCGCCTCTTTCCCCCCAAGGATGCGCATGTTCCCCACCGTCGCCCGGGTCCTGGAACTGGACGTGGTCAGCCGCGGTCTGCCCGAGGTCGTGGCCGGGCGGGAGCATCTGGAGCGCCCGGTGCGCTGGGTGCACGTCAGCGAGCTGGCCGACGTGGCCGGGGTGCTGCAGGGCGGCGAGCTGATCCTGACCACGGGCATCGCGCTGCCCGAGGACCGCGAGGGTCTGGCCCGCTACGTCCGCGAGCTCGCCGACATCGGCGCGGCGGGCCTGGTCGTCGAGTTCGGGCGGCGCTACTTCGACAACCTGCCGCGCGCCCTGGTCCACGCCGCCGAGCAGCGCGGGCTGCCGCTGGTCGTGCTCCGGCGTGAGCTGCGCTTCGTCGCGGTCACCGAGGCGGTCCACGCCCTGGTCGTCAACGCGCAGTTGGAGGAGCTGCGGGCGTCCGAGGAGATCCACCAGACCTTCAACGAGCTTGCGGTGGAAGGCGCGGAGCCCGTCGAGGTGGTCCGCGAGGTGGCCCGGATGGCGGGCGAGCCGGTGGTACTGGAGAACCTCTCGCACCAGGTCCTCACCTACGACACCGCCGGTCAGAGCGCCCAGGTGGTGCTCGCCGGCTGGGAGTCGCGCTCACGCGGGGTCCGCACGAACGGGCGCACCGGCCACGACCCGCGAACGGGCTGGCTGGTCACCTCCGTCGGCGCGCGCGGCCACGACTGGGGTCGGCTGGTGCTGATCGGCTCCCCAGGCTCGGCGGCGGAGGACGCTCCCCCGGAGGCGGCCTCGCACCGGCACACCATGCTGCTGGAGCGCGCGGCGGCGACGCTGGCGCTGAACCGGCTGATGGTCCGCGACCGCGAGACCCTGGAGCGGCAGACCCACCGCACGCTCCTCTCCGGCATCCTGACGCACGCGCTCACCGTCTCCGACGTGGCGCTGCGCGCCTCCGCGCTGGGCGTCCCGCTGGAGGGCAGACGGCTGGTCGGCGTGGTGCTGAGACAACGTCGCGGGCAGCTCGCCGCCGCGCTGGAGGCGCAGGCGCGGCTGCGGGACTTCACCGAGACGGCCGCTGCTGCCGTGCGCGAGCGCCGACTGACCGCGCTGGTCGGCGCGCTGGACGACGAGGCGGTCGGGCTGCTGGTCTCGCTCGGCGCGAAGGACGACGAGCACACCGCCCTGGACGGCTTCGCGAGCGCGCTGCGCCGCCTGGTCAAGGAGCAGGAGGACGGCGCCGAGCCGGTGATCGCCGTCGGCTCCTCGGTGGGCTCGGTCCGCGACGCCCGCCGCACCCTGGTCGAGGCGACCCAGGTCGCCGACGCCGCCCTGCACGACTCCCCCGGCACCTCGGGCGCCCGCTCCGCGTCCTACTACCGCCTCCCGGACGTCCGCCTGCGCGGCCTGCTCCACCTGCTGCGCGACGACGCGCGCCTGCAGACGTACGTGGAGCGAGAGTTGGGCCCGCTGCTGGCCTACGACGCGGAGCACAACAGCCAGTTGATCGCGATGCTCCGCATCTACCTCGAACAGGGCCGCAACAAGTCCGCCGCCGCGGACGCCGCCCACCTCTCCCGCCCGTCCTTCTACGACCGGCTCCACAAGGTCGAGAAGGTCCTCGGCGTGGACCTCGACCAGGTCGAGTCCTGCCTCTCCCTGCACGTGGCGCTGCTGGCCCTGGACGCGGTCCGGCGCTGACGCGTGAGGGGCGCGGAGCCGAAGCCCCACGCCCCTCACGGTGTGTCAGGTGATCAGCCCTCGATGGACGTCATCACGTGCTTGATGCGGGTGTAGTCCTCGAAGCCGTAGGCGGAGAGGTCCTTGCCGTAGCCGGACTTCTTGAAGCCACCGTGGGGCATCTCGGCGACCAGCGGGATGTGGGTGTTGATCCACACCGCGCCGAAGTCGAGGCGCTTGGCCATGCGCATCGCGGTCGCGTGGTCCTTGGTCCACACCGACGACGCGAGGGCGAACTCGACGCCGTTGGCGTTGCGGACGGCCTCGGCCTCGTCGGTGAACTTCTGGACCGTGATGACCGGGCCGAAGACCTCGTTCTGGATGATCTCGTCGTCCTGCTTGAGGCCCGAAACGACGGTCGGGGCGTAGAAGTAGCCCTTCTCGCCGACGCGGTGGCCACCGGCCTCGACCTTGGCGTGGGCCGGCAGGCGGTCGATGAAGCCGGTGACCTGCGCGAGCTGGTTGGCGTTGTTCAGCGGGCCGTAGAGCACGTCCTCGTCGTCCGGCTGGCCCGTCTTGGTCTCGGCCGCGGCCTTGGCCAGCTGGGCCACGAACTCGTCGTGGATCGACTCGTGCACGAGCACGCGGGTGGCGGCGGTGCAGTCCTGGCCGGCGTTGAAGTAACCGGCGACCGAGATGCCCTCGACAGCGGCCGGGATGTCGGCGTCCGCGAAGACGACGACCGGGGCCTTGCCGCCCAGCTCCAGGTGCACGCGCTTGACGTCCTTGGCCGCGGAGGCCGCGACCTGCATGCCCGCTCGGACCGAGCCGGTGATGGAGGCCATCGCCGGGGTCTCGTGCTCGACCATCATCCGGCCGGTCTCGCGGTCACCACAGATGACGTTGAAGACACCGGCGGGCAGGATCTCCCCGATGATCTCGGCGAGCAGGACGGTGGAGGCCGGGGTGGTGTCGGACGGCTTGAGCACGACCGTGTTGCCCGCGGCGATGGCCGGGGCGAACTTCCACACGGCCATCATCATCGGGTAGTTCCACGGCGCGACCTGGGCGCAGACGCCGACCGGCTCGCGGCGGATGATCGAGGTCATCCCGTCCATGTACTCGCCCGCGGACTTGCCCTCCAGCATGCGCGCGGCGCCCGCGAAGAAGCGGATCTGGTCCACCATCGGGGGAATCTCCTCCGAGGCGGTCAGCCCGAGCGGCTTGCCGGTGTTCTTGGACTCGGCCGCGATGAGCTCCTCGGCCCGCGCCTCGACCGCGTCGGCGATCTTCAGCAGGGCCAGCTGGCGCTGCGACGGGGTCGTGTCGCGCCAGGCCTCGAACGCCGCGGCGGCGGCGTCCATGGCGGCGTCGACGTCGGCCTGCGCCGACAGCGGGGCGGTGGCGTAGACCTCACCCGTCGTCGGGTCGATGACCTCGGTGGTGCGGCCGTCGGCCGCATCGGTGAACGCGCCGTTGATGTAGTTGCGCAGCTTCAGAAGCTCGCTCACTTCGGACTCTCCTCGACTTCTGACGGGGGCGACATCGTCCTTGGCGTCGCCGTGCCGCCCAGAGTAGCTCTGTGCTGCGGTTATCGACAGACCCGGGCGATGACAACGATGGATTCAGTATCGATATCAAGCTTTCGCGACGGAATCACTTGCGAACGAGCGAACGATCAGGCAAGGTGAGCGTCGTGGCCAACCGTGACCGGAACGCCAGCGTTCCACTCGACTCCGTCTCCAAGGCGATCATCGAACAGCTGCAGGAGGACGGCCGCCGCGCGTACGCGACCATCGGCAAGGCCGTCGGCCTGTCGGAGGCTGCTGTGCGGCAGCGCGTCCAGAAGCTGCTCGACCAGGGTGTCATGCAGATCGTCGCGGTGACGGATCCGCTGACCGTCGGTTTCTCCCGACAGGCGATGCTCGGCATCACCGTGGAGGGTGACATCGATCCCGTCGCGGACGCGTTGGCCGCCATGGACGAGGTGGACTACGTCGTGGTCACCGCAGGCTCGTTCGACCTGATGGCCGAACTGATCTGCGAGGACGACGAACACCTCCTCGACCTCATCAACAAGCGCATCCGCGCGCTTCCCGGCGTGCGGAGAACCGAGAGCTTCGTTTACCTGAAACTCCGGAAACAGACCTACACCTGGGGTACCCGATGAGCGCCGACCCGGTCGCCAAGGACCTGTCCAAGTCCGCCTACGACCACCTGTGGATGCACTTCACCCGCATGTCGTCGTACGAGAAGAACCCTGTGCCGACCATCGTGCGCGGCGAGGGCGAGTACATCTTCGACTCCAACGGTCGCAAGTACCTCGACGGCCTCGCCGGCCTGTTCGTGGTCCAGGCCGGTCACGGCCGCAAGGAGCTGGCCGAGGTCGCCCGGAAGCAGGCTGAGCAGCTCGCCTTCTTCCCGATCTGGAGCTACGCCCACCCGGCCGCCGTCGAGCTGGCCGAGCGTCTGGCCAACTACGCCCCGGGCGACCTGAACAAGGTCTTCTTCACCACCGGTGGCGGCGAGGCCGTCGAGACCGCGTGGAAGCTGGCCAAGCAGTACTTCAAGCTCACCGGTGAGCCCACCAAGTACAAGGTGATCTCCCGCGCGGTGGCCTACCACGGCACCCCGCAGGGCGCCCTGTCCATCACCGGCCTGCCGGCCCTGAAGGCCCCCTTCGAGCCGCTGGTCCCGGGCGCCCACAAGGTCCCGAACACCAACATCTACCGCGCCCCGCTCTTCGGCGACGACCCGGAGGCCTTCGGCCGCTGGTGCGCCGACCAGATCGAGCAGCAGATCCTGTTCGAGGGCCCGGAGACCGTCGCCGCCGTCTTCCTGGAGCCGGTGCAGAACGCCGGTGGCTGCTTCCCGCCGCCGCCCGGGTACTTCCAGCGCGTGCGCGAGATCTGCGACCAGTACAACGTGCTGCTGGTCTCGGACGAGACGATCTGCGCCTTCGGCCGCCTCGGCACGATGTTCGCCTGTGACAAGTTCGACTACGTGCCGGACATGATCACCTGCGCCAAGGGCATGACCTCGGGTTACTCCCCGATCGGCGCCTGCATCATCTCCGACCGCCTGGCCGAGCCGTTCTACAAGCAGGACAACACCTTCCTGCACGGCTACACCTTCGGTGGTCACCCGGTCTCCGCCGCGGTGGGCCTGGCCAACCTCGACCTGTTCGAGCGCGAGGGCCTGAACAAGCACGTCCTCGAGAACGAGAACGCGTTCCTCACCACGCTGCAGAAGCTGCACGACCTGCCGATCGTCGGCGACGTCCGCGGCAACGGCTACTTCTACGGCATCGAGCTGGTGACCGACAAGGCCACCAAGGCCTCGTTCACCGACGAGCAGTGCGAGCGCGTGCTCTACGGCTTCCTGTCGAAGGCGCTCTTCGACAACGGCCTGTACTGCCGCGCCGACGACCGTGGCGACCCGGTCATCCAGCTCTCGCCGCCGCTGACCGCCGACCAGTCGACCTTCGACGAGATCGAGCAGATCCTGCGCGGCGTGCTCACCGAGGCGTGGACCAAGCTGTAAAGCTCTGAAGCTGTAAGCCGTTCGGCCCAGCAGGTGGGACTTTCCTGTCGCACCCTCCGCCCAGGGCGGCTCCGACTACTCCGGTCGGAGCCGCCCTGCGGCGTTTGCGCGAACATGCGCACGCTCGATCGAGTGATCATCGCGACACGGCGTCAGAAACGCCACGCAACCGGTGTCGGCCTGTCTCGTTCTAGTCTGTGAGCCACCAACTCGCAGCGGAGGAAGTCGTGAGCGTCGCCCCACCGGACAACGACGTGCTGTGGGCACGGGCGCTGGTCAAGTCGCACCACGGCACGCCCGCCCTGCGCAGCGTCAGCCTCGGCGTGCGCGAGGCCGAGGTGCTGGCCGTCGCCGGCCCGCGCGGCTGCGGCAAGTCCACGCTGCTCGACTGCCTGAGCGGGATGCAGCCCGTCGACGAGGGCGAGATCTGGTTCAACAGCTCCCCCGTGCACACCCTCACCCGCGCCGGACGCGAACGGCTGCGTCGGGAGCGCTTCGGCTGGGTCGGCCCCGAGCCGCAGCTGGTGCCCGAGCTGAACGCGCGCGAGAACGTCGCCCTGCCCATGCTGCTGGCCGGGCAGCCCCGCAAGGTCGCGGCCACCGCGGCGAGCGAGTGGCTGGAGCGCCTCGACGTCGCCGACTGCGCCAAGCGCCGCCCCGCCGAGCTGCTGCAGGACCAGCGCCAGCGGATCGCGGTGGCCCGCGCCCTCGCGCCCTCCCCCGCCGTGGTCTTCGCCGACGAGCCGACCGCGCCGCTGCACCGCGAGTCCCAGGACCAGGTGCTGCGGATACTGCTTGCCGCGTCGCGGTCGCACAAGATCACCCTTATTCTGGCCACACACGACGCGAGCGTGGCCAGGTACGCCAACCGGGTGGCGGTGATGGCCGACGGACGGCTCGCCCAACCTGTCGACGCCCGGGACGCCGTCGCGCTGAGCGAGCTGGAAGAGGACGCCCGCACGTGTTCTACCTCCGTGTAGCGCGCGGCTATCGCGCGCTCGACCTGCTGCGCTGGTTCCTCACCAGCGTGGCCTCGGCCGTCGTCGCCGCGCTGCTGCTGCGTGCACTCGGACGCGCGCTCTCCACAAGCGCACCGAGCCCCGCCGGTCCCGCGCTGGACCGGCTGCTGTGGTGCCTCCCGCCGCTGGCAGGCGTCGCCTACCTGGCCGCCGCCTGGGCGCGGGCCCTCCCGTTGCAGCAGCCCGAGCGCGTCGCCGGACTGGTCGCGGCAGGCGTCGGTCCGGTGCGGCTGCGGCTGCTGCTGGCCGGGGAGATGGCGTTGGCCTGCGCCTTCGGTGCGCTGCTCGCGCTCTTCGGCTTCCTGCTGCTGCGCGGCAACGTGGTGCAGCTGATGCCGGAGGGCAAGCTCAACGCCGCGCTGGGCGTGGACGGCAGCCTGCCGATCGCGGGGACGCTGACGCTGCTGGCGCTGATCCCCCTGCTCGGCGGCGTGGCGGCGGCGGCTGCGGTGCGCCCCTCGGACGTGGTTCCGGTCGACGGCTCCGACCAGCCGCAGCGGCGTCCGACTTCCCGGCACATCGCGCTTGCGGCAGGTCTTCCGGCGCTGGGGACACTCGTCGTGGTGACCGCCGTCCGGGTGAACGCCCTCCAGGCCGCGGCGGTCGGCTGGGTGATCGCGGTGGTCGGCATCGCCATCGCCGTCCCGGTCCTCCTCTACGGCGCGGGCCTGGCCCTGGCCTGGCACCGCCCGCGTGCCTCGCGACTGCTGGCGGGCCGCGGTCTGCAGGCGCAGGCGTGGCGGCTGGGCACCCCCCTCGCCGTCCTCGCGGTCGCGGGCGCCGTCGGCACGGCCGCGGTGCTCCACTACACCTCCGGCACCCACAAGCCGGTCGGGCCACTCCCTGCGATCGAGGGAAGCCTCCTTGCCCTCTGCGTCCTCGGCGCCCTCCTCACCCGCCTGGCCGAGCTCGCCGGTGCCCACCGCGCCGCCTATCTCCCGCTGCGCCGCATGGGAACGCCGACCTCGACGCTACAGGCGTCGATAGCGCTGCGGACCGCTGCGGCCGGTGCGGTGGTCCTGGCTGCCGGCGCAGGCGCAGGCGTACTCGCGGCAGCGGCGTTGAGCGCGTGATCCTCGGTGGTCTGACGGCCCCTCAGCAGTGACGGCTCAGCCGCGACGACGAGAAGGGCGCC
>NZ_JADPRT010000031.1 GCF_015690355.1 Streptacidiphilus fuscans
TACCGATATGCGGCTCCGCCGCATATCGGTAGCCCCGCGCCCCAGGTAGTGCAACTACCTGCGGCAGCAAAGGTCAGGCGCCGGAGGCGTCCAGCATCCCCTCGCGCGGGACGACCTTCACGCGCTCGCGTCCCTGTGGCTCGCCGAGAGCCCGCTCGTGCGCGTCCAGGCGGTACCACCCGTCGCGGGTGGTGTAGCGGACGCCGCGCTCCGCGAGGAACGCGTCGACCGCCTCGGGCTCCGGCTGCGTCGGGGCCGGGAGGAGGCCCGCCGCGTGGTCGGCGAGGAGGGAGGCGACGGTCTCGTTCGCGTCGCCCTTGGTGTGGCCGATCAGGCCGACCGGGCCGCGCTTGATCCAGCCGGTCACGTACGTCGCGGGCTCGACGCGGCCCGCCTCGTGCGGGACCGTCCCGGACTCGACGTCGAAGGGGAGCTTGGCCAGCTCCTCCGAGTAGTAGCCGACCGCGCGGTAGACGGACTGCACGTCCCAGTCGCGGAAGACGCCCGTCCCCCGCACGTTGCCGGTGCCGTCCAGCTCCGTGCGCTCGGTGCGCAGGCCGACGACCTGGCCGTCCTCGCCGAGGATCTCCACCGGGGACTCGAACAGGTGCAGGTGCAGCCGGTGCGGGCGGTCGCCGACGTCGCGGATCGCCCACTTCTCCAGCGTCGAAGCCACCATGTCCGCCTGCTTGTTGGCGCGACGGGTGGCGATGGAGCCCTCGTCGTAGTCGATGTCCTCGGGGTCGACGATGACCTCGATGTTGGGCGAGTGGTCCAGCTCGCGCAGCTCCATCGGGCTGAACTTGGCTTGCGCCGGGCCGCGGCGGCCGAAGACGTGGACCTCGACGGCCTCGTTCTGCTTGAGGCCCTGGTAGACGTTGTCCGGGATCTCGGTGGGCAGCAGCTCGTCCGCCGTCTTGGCGAGGATGCGGGCCACATCGAGCGCCACGTTGCCGACGCCGAGGACGGCGACCTTGCGGGCCGTCAGCGGCCAGGTGCGCGGCACGTCGGGGTGGCCGTCGTACCAGAAGACGAAGTCGGCCGCGCCGTAGGAGCCGTCGAGGTCGACGCCCGGGATGTCGAGCGCGCGGTCGGCATTGGCGCCGGTGGCGAAGACGACCGCGTCGTAGAACTGGTGCAGGTCGTCGAGAGTGAGGTCGTTCGGGTAGTCGACGTTGCCGAAGAGGCGGATCTGCGGCTTGTCGAGGACCTGGTGCAGCGCGGTGATGATGCCCTTGATCCGGGGGTGGTCGGGCGCGACGCCGTAGCGGATCAGGCCGAAGGGCGCGGGCATCCGCTCGAAGATGTCGATGGACACACCGGGGTCCTGCGCGGCGTCGGACTTGAGCAGCGCGTCGGCGGCGTAGATACCGGCAGGGCCGGATCCGACGATGGCGACCCGGAGAGGGCGTGTCATGGCAGCGAGGTCCTTCCTCGGACGGGCGCGAGCACGGGCGGCAGCACGCAGCAAAACGCGGGTAAGGCGAGCCTCACCCGCGTCCGACTGTCACAGTAGTCGGCTTGGCTTTATGACCTCATAAGAGGTGCTTATGTGTCTGTACTCAGACAGGCACGTCAGAGCAGGCGACGCGCACCGGCCGCAGGCGTCGCCGTGAAGCAGGCCGGAGCGTTCCAGCCCTGGGCAGCGTAGTGGCTCTTGATCGTGGACGCGATCGTCTCGATCCGGTCCGGCTCGGTGAGCACGATCACGCACCCGCCGAAGCCGCCGCCGGTCTGCCGCGCCCCCAGCGCGCCACCGGCCAGGGCCAGTTCGACCGCCGCGTCGGACTGCGGGCAGGAGATGGCGAAGTCGTCCCGCTGCGAGGCATGACCTTCCGTCAGGATCCGTCCGAGCGCGGCGAAATCGCCCGCGGTGAGCAGCTCGGTCGCGCGCAGCACCCGGGCGTTCTCGGTGACGACGTGGCGGGTCAGCCGGCGCAGCTCCTCGTCCGGCAGCTGGGCCAACGCCTCGTCCAGCTTGTCCGCGTCGACGTCGCGCAGGGCACGGACGCCGAGCAGGGCGGCCGAGCGCTCGCAGCCCTCACGGCGGTTCCGGTAGGCACCGTCGGCGTGGCCGTGCTCGACGCGGGTGTCGACGATCAACAGCCGCAGCCCGGCCGCCAGCAGGTCCAGCGGCACCTGGCGCTGCGCCATGTCCCGGGTGTCCAGGAAGAGCGCGGCACCCTCGGTGCAGCAGAGCGACGCGGTCTGGTCCATCACGCCCACCGGCGCGCCCACGTAGTCGTTCTCCGCCCGCTGTGCCAGCCGGGCCAGCGTCGGGCGCGGGATGCCCAGACCCAGCAGCTCGTCGCAGGCCAGCAGCACCGCGCACTGCAACGCGGCGGAGGAGGACAGCCCCGCACCGAACGGCACGTCGCTGTCGAGGTGCAGGTCGAACCCGGGCAGCGGGTGCCCCTCCTCGCGCAGCACCCACAGCGCGCCCGCCGGGTAGGCGGCCCAGCCCGGGACCGATCCCGGCTTCAGCGAGGCGATCGTGAACTCGGTCACACCACCGTCGCCCTGCGCACTGTGGACCCGGACCAGGTCGTCGTCGCGCCGCGCCACCGCGATCCGCGCGGCGCTGGGCAGCGCCATCGGCAGCACGAAACCGTCGTTGTAGTCGGTGTGCTCACCGATCAGGTTCACGCGCCCCGGCGCCTGCCACACGCCCTCGGGCCTGCGGCCGTAGAGGGCCGCGAAGGCGTCCGCGTACGAGGTGGCGCTCACCGAGGTGACGCTCGCCGAGGCGGCGCTTTCCGGGGCGGCGCTCGCCGGGGTGGCGGCGTCGACGGCCTGGTCCGGTCGGGTCACTACTTCACCTGGTCCTTTTCGTCGGAGAGGGAGAGGGCGAAGTTCCACGCGTCGCGGACGATCCCGTCCAGGTCGGCGCGGCGCGGACGCCAGCCCAGCGTCTCGTGGGCGCGTGCCGCGGAGGCGACCAGCACAGCCGGGTCGCCCGGACGGCGCTCGGCCATGACCGCCGGGATCTCACGGCCCGTCACCCGGCGGACCGCCTCGATGACCTCGCGGACCGAGAAGCCCTCGCCGTTGCCGAGGTTGCAGATCAGGTGCTCGCCCGGACGCGCCGCGTCCACGGCCAGCAGGTGCGCCTCGGCCAGGTCGGCGACGTGGATGTAGTCGCGGATGCAGGTGCCGTCCGGCGTCGGGTAGTCCTCGCCGAAGACGGAGATGTGCGGGCGCTTGCCCAGCGCGGCCTGGATGACCAGCGGGATCAGGTGCGACTCGGGGTCGTGCCGCTCGCCCTGCTTGCCGTACGCGCCGGCCACGTTGAAGTAGCGCAGCGAGACGGCGGCCAGCCCGTGGGCGTTGGCCTCGCTGGTGATCATGTGGTCCATGGCCAGCTTGGTCGCGCCGTACGGGTTGGTCGGCGCGGTCGGCGCGGTCTCCTCGATCGGCGTGCTCTTCGGCTCGCCGTAGACGGCGGCGGTGGAGGAGAAGACCAGGCGGCGCACGCCGGTCTTGCGCATCGACGCCAGCAGTTCGAGCGAACCGGCGACGTTGTTGCGCCAGTACTTCTCCGGGTCGGCGACGGACTCGCCCACCTGCGAGCTGGCGGCGAAGTGCAGCACGCCGTCGAACGACCCGCCCTCCAGCACCTCACCCGCGTCCTGGATCCGGCCGTGGACGAACTCGGCCCCGGCCGGGACGGACTCCCGGAAGCCGGTGGACAGGTCGTCCAGCACCACGACCTGGTGGCCGGCCTCCAGCAGGTGGGCCGCGACCACACCGCCGACGTAGCCGGCGCCGCCGGTGACCAGGTACTGACTCATCGCTTGACCTCCCGCAGGCGTCGCGCGGCATCCTCCGGCGCGACGTCATTGATGAACACGTCCATGCCGGATTCCGACCCGGCGAGGAACTTGAGCTTCCCCACCGTACGACGAATGGTGAACAGCTCCATATGGAGAGCGAGCTCGCCGCCGTTCCCCGGCGTGCTTCCGGACGTGTGCCGGACGGGCGCCTGGTGCCAGGCGGCGATGTACGGGGTGCGGTTCGCGCGACGGGCCGCCCGGCGGTCCGGACGGGTCGACTCCCGCGTGGGGACGGGTTCTTCAGGCGCGAAGAGCAGATCGAAGCGATTCAGCAGGTCGAGGTAGAGCGTCGCGAACTCGGCGCGCTCGGCGTCGTTCAGGGCGCGCAGATCGGCCACGCGCCGGTTGGGATACAGATGAACCTCATAGGGCCAGTGCGCGGCGAACGGCACGAAGGCCGTCCAGTGCTCGCCGGACAGCACGACGCGTCGCCCGTCGGCGCGTTCGGCGTCGAGCTGGTCCTCGAAGAGGTTGCGCCCGGTCCGGCGACGGTGCGCCGCCGCGCTGGCGATCATCCGCTCCGTGCGCGGGGTGACGATCGGGTACCCGTAGATCTGCCCGTGCGGGTGCGCCAGCGTCACGCCGATCTCGGCGCCGCGGTTCTCGAAGCAGAAGACCTGCTCGACGCCGGGGAGGGCGGAGAGCTCGGCGGTGCGGTCGGTCCACGCCTCCAGCACGGTGCCCACCTGAGCGGGTGTCAGATCGGCGAACGAGGCGTCGTGGTCGGAGGTGAAGCAGACCACCTCGCAGCGGCCCGCGCCGGGCCGGATCACGTGCGGCGCGGGCGCCTTCACGTCTTCGGGGTGCGGATGCGCGGCCAGCGAGGGAAAGCGGTTCTCGAAGACGGCGACCTCGTAGTCCGTGTCCGGGATCTCGCTCAACCGCCCGTCGCGGGACGGGCAGAGCGGGCACTCGTCCGCCGGTGGGTGGTACGTCCGCCCCTGCCGGTGCGCGGCGATGACCACCCACTCGTCGAGCACGGGGTCGTAGCGCAGCTCGGACAGCGTCTCGGTGCTCGGCAGCGGGCGCCGGTCCTGCGCGGTGCGGGACACGTCGTCGCGGGAGTCGTAGTAGATCAACTCACGGCCGTCGGCCAGTCGCGTGCTGGTCTTCTTCACTGCCGGGATCTCCCCACTGCCGCTGACTGCTGCTGCGCCGCGCGTTCGGTTGAACATATTCAAACATAAACCCGCAGCAGTCAACAGGGGGTGGCGAGGCAGGGCGTGCCGGTGAACAGCAGGCGACGGCGGGAGTCGCGAGAGGCGGGGAGTGTGTTCGGATCTGTTTGGTTACGGTCTCTCTGGGGAATCGGCGGGTTGGGCAGGTCGGGCGGAGAGTGCTTGTCGTGTCCGCTCAGCGCGTGGCGCGACCGACCCGCTCCAGCAGCCCCGTCCGGGCAGCCACCGCAGCGGCCTCCAGACGCGTCCGCGCACCCAGCTTCACCAGGACCCGCTGCACGTGCGTACGGGCCGTGCTGGGCGCGATCTGCATGCTGTCTGCGATCTGCTGCGTGTCCTGCCCCTCGGCGATCCGCGCCAGCACCTCGGCCTCGCGCCGGGTCAGCAGCCGCAGCAGCCGGACCGCCTCGTCGTCCGACTCGACGGCAGGACGCAGCAGTTGGTCGAAGGACGCCCGGAGCAGCTCCGGCGACACCGCCGCCTCCCCCGCACGGACGCGACTCAACGCCCGTTCCACGACGTCGATCCGCTCGTCCTGCCGCACATACCCGGCCGCGCCCGCGGCGAAGGCGGCAGCCACGCCGGCCAGGTGGTCCACCGTGCCCATCACGACCACAGCCACCTCGGGCCGCTCCCGCCTGATCCGCCGCACGACGTCGAACGCGGCCGGATCCTCCGGCTGCGAGACGCCGAGCAGACAGGCCTCCGGCCTCCGGTTCACCACCAGGTCGGCGGCGACGCTCGTCGGCGTCCCCACGGCCAGCACTCGGTGCCCACGCAGTTGCAGCGCAGCCGCGAGCGCCTCGGCCAGCAACCTGTGGTCGTCGACGACCACCAGCCGAACACCCACAGCGCCTCCGCCTCCCCCAGGCCCGTCTTGTGACGCACCATCACAGCGCATTCCGCCTACGGAGCGCCATACGGCAGCCCGCGATCGCGCTCATTCTGGGGATCGGCGGACGTTTCCGGTCCGCGCGCCCCCACAGTCCTTCGCATCCGCTGCGGAAACGCCGAAGGCCCGCGTCCACCATAGGGACACGGGCCTTCTTTGCAGAGCCCCCATGCGGAATCGAACCGCAGACCTTCTCCTTACCATGGAGACGCTCTACCGACTGAGCTATAGGGGCGAACGAGGAAGACCATACCTGGTCAGGGACCCCGATAGGAAATCCGGCAGAGCGAGTAGCTATGCATGCGCGCAGCGTCACGGCGAGCACGCCACCCAGCGCAGTTGTGTACACAATGCAGCATTGCTACGCTTGCCACATGGAAGCTGCAGCCACCCTGCCCATCCGCGAAGCACGCGCCCACTTCGGCGAGGTGATCGATCGCGCCACACACGACGAATCGATCATCATCACCCGACACGGCAAAGAGGTGGCCGCCGTGGTCCCGATAGAGCTCCTGCGCCAGTACCGCATCTGGGAAGAGCAGGAAGACCTGCGCCTGGTCCGCGAGGCCATGAAGGACGACGGACCCAGCAAGAGCCTCGCCGAGATGATGGCGGAGACCCTGACCCGCAAATGAGCGACGAGCAACACGGCAAGTACCGCACCGAGTTCAAGCCTCGGGCACAAGAGGATCTGCGCAAGATCCCCAAGGATCAGGCCATGGTGATCCTCCGCAAGCTCACCGAGCTGGAGAAGGATCCCTACGGCTACGGCACCACCAGCCTCGTCGGCGACCCGGCGGTACGCCGGCTCCGCGTCGGTGACCGCCGGGTCCTCTACACCGTGGAGAACGGTGTTCTGATCGTCTGGGTCCTTCGCATCGGCCAGCGCGACATGATCTACGGCACCGACCGCTGAGGGGCCTCTTCCCCAGTCGCGAGCGCCAGGGCCCAGCGCGGGCCCGAGGCTCCGTTCCACCTCGGCCCGGTTGGGGAACATGGCCAGCGCTGTCGGGGGATGGACCTTCCCCCGCCTGCAGCCATAGGTGCCGGTAACGAGCCTCAGCGTGCGGAGGAGCCCCCCGGGTTGATCGGACATTCTCCGGCCAGTCCGCGCGTCGCGATCAAGGAGACCTCATTGCCCAGAACGCGAGTCACCTGGGACGATCGCGGGTTCCAGAGGGCAACCTGCGCGGCCTGGGAGTCGAACGTCAACATCGGCGTGCGCAGTTGCAGCGGCGCCCCGTGGATGGGCAGGGAACCGGTCATCGGGTAGACGCACACCGCTTCCGCGGCGATCCCGTGGTAGTCGTGCGGAAGCTGCTGGGCTGTGGCTTGTTGCAACGCCTTCTCCCCCGCATGCTGCCCGTCGTTCAGCGCAACCTCAACAACAACCAGGCTGTAGATAACCAGGAAGAAGATCAGGAACGGCCAGCCCAAGTCGATATGGAAGCGCTTGGCGAGTCCTACGGCAGCGGCCGTGACCAGGCACGCCCCGACGCCGGCGAGAAGAGGCAGACCCACAGGCTGCAACTGTGCATAGGACGACAACTCCACGTCGTTCGGACTCATCCCGAACTGGCCCAGGTAGGACCAGTTGGACAGTCTGCCGATCTGCTCCGCCAGCGGTGGAGCCAGGGAGATCAGCACGGGTGTGGCCCAGAGCACGACCTTGCCGACCGAACTCGTGCGGACGAGTTGATAGAGGCCGTAGCCGACCACCATGAACCCAGCCATCACCAGGGTGTAACGCGGGCCCGCCTGACGTTCGGAGAGTCCGAACATCACACCCAACAAGGTGGCCAATGCAGATCCCGCACATGCGAACCGAATGTTGGAGTTGCGCGACGAATCGGGAAACGTGAGGGTCACCAGCGGCATGACCGGGAGGCAGTAGAGCACTGCAAAGGCCAACAGGCCGACTACACCCAGGGCATGGTGGCGCCACCAGGGAGCTGCAGCGCTGACGCACAGGAACTCGACCGACGCGGCAGCAGTCAGGCGGACCACATCGGCTTCGGACTTACGGATCCGATAGAGGCTCTTGTGGGGGTAGAGCAGGTTCTTCGACGAGAGCGCGCTGCGACGCACGCCCCAACGCTCAGGCCGTTCCGGCCCGTTCCTCATGAGAGCCCGGCGACGTGCCTCAAGCAGCGCGTGCTGGTCGGAGTAGGAGTGAAGCACCTCCCCGTTGTCCCGCAGGCCTGCCCATGTCTCCCACCCAGTGATCAACCGCATCATCCGGGAGCGCCCGGCAGGCGGCAACTCGTAGACCCGGTAGTCGAAGGCGCTGACTCCATTGGGGCTCAGGGCCCAAGCTCCGCGGATGTCGACCAGACGTCCCGACGGCTTGACTGCGCGTTGGACCCTCAGCAGCGCTTCGCTTTCCGCCCCCGCCCGGGAGCCCCGGACGGGTACATCAACCAGCCAGTGGGAATCCAACTCCTGCTCCGCGGGCCCCAATACCTCGGGCCCGACGGTAGCGTCCGACTCGCAGTGCCAACCGCGTTGCGTGAACGCCTTCCGTACCCAGGAAGCATTCTCCCGGAACGTGGAGATCGAAACACGAACGATCAGATCGAAGGACTCGACAGGAAGTGTGACATCAACGCCATCGTCAGTGATCGTCGCGCTGTCCGTCGTCGACCTGGACGAGCCGTTCGCAGTCCGCTGTCCACCGATCCTTTGTCGCAGCGTCGATCCAATGCCGGCCATTCTGATCTCCCTCGATGTGCTGTCATCCCTTACACATCAGCGGTTCCCCAGAGGAGCGGAATTGATCCTGGCATTTGCCAGCCTATTGTGGAGGTCCAGGCGACCGATCGAATTATCAGATTTCTACGGCCCAGGATCACCTCGCGAAATCAAGCCGTTCGAAGCACGCGCCGACAGCCCACCCGCCGCAGAATGCGGCGCAGGTGTGATCCATGGCCCAGCCTTCGACCTACGACGGCGGCCTCGACAGGAACAGTCGCGAACAAACCGACGCCCCGCCAGGAAGCCGTCACTGGCGCGGGTTGTTGCCGTAGGGATTCGGAAGGTTCCCGTACGGAGCGTTGGGGGCCTGCGCGTCGGGCGCGCCCTGGGGCGGGTAGCCGACCGGGCCCTGAGGCTGGGCCTGGGCCTGCGGCTGGTACCCACCGTAGCCGACAGGTCCCGCGCCCGGTCCCGCGCCCGGAGGCGGCGGAGGCGGGCCGTTCCGGTCGTCCTTCTTCCCACGCCGCATCAGCGCGAAGGCGGCGCCACCGCCTCCGAGCACGACCACAGCCACGCCGATGCCGATGTACAGGCCGGTGTTACTCCCACCGCTGCTGCTTCCGCTCGACGAGACGGGCGAGCTACTGGGCTTGGCGGAGGCAGGCGCGGACGGCTTGGCCGAGGGCGGGGTGGACGCGGATGCGGGGATCAGCGGGTTCACGTCCGCCGGTCCGGGGTCGCCGGGATTGGTCAGCGCGACGCGGGGGCGGACAACGCCCCAGCCGAAGTGCGGGTCCCATTTCCCGTTGCCGTCAGCGGTGTTGATCAGCACACGCATGACCTGGTTTGCGGTCCAGGTGGGGTGCAGGGACCACACGAGCGCAGCTGAGGCAGAGACGATCGCGGTGGCGTCACTGGTCCCGCTGGATTCGCAGTAACCAGTCGGGCCTGGGCAGGCGTCGTACATGTTCGAGCCCGGAGCAGTGATCGCCACCTGCGGGCCGTACTCCGAATCCTGAGTGACCTGCGCTTGCTCATTGATCGAGGCGACGCCCAGCACCCCGGGGTACGCGGCAGGGTAGTTGACGGGGTTACCTGTAGCGCCGTCGTTGCCGACCGCGGCAACCACCAACTTCCCCTTCGACTCGGCATAGGCGACCGCAGCCTTGACGGCAGGCGCGTCCACCGGCTGGCCCTGGGAAAGATTGATGACTTGCGCGTTGGAATCCGCCGCGTAGTTGATCGCAGCGGCGAGCTGCGACGAATAGCTCGCCGTGAAGGCCGCTTCATTGTCGCCTTGCCCCACGACACGGAGGGGCAAGATCTTGACCCCGGGGGCCAACCCTTGCGCGCCCTGGCCACCGCCGTTCTTCGCTGTCCCAGCGATGAGCGAAGCCATCTGACTGCCGTGGCCATCTTTGTCGACGTCTGTATCAGCACCACCCGGCAGCGCCGAGAAATTCTTCCCCGGAAGAACCTGGCCCACGAGGTCAGGAAGGTCCGCCTGCACGCCACTGTCGATCAAGGCGACGGTGATTCCGGATCCCGTGGTCTTCTGCCACATGGTGGTTGCCTGCATAGGGCCGAGCCACCACTCCTGGGCCTTGATGCTCGTAGCGAACGCCGGTTGGGCCGCTGTGCTCAGCCCAAGTGCCAAAGCGCCAGCTGCAGCCAGCGCAGCGACCCAACCCCGTGCCATCGACTTGCTCCCTTTCGCCGAGCGATCGGTTGGAGGACTACTCGATCACGGCCGGGTTGGACTGTCCCTTGGCCGCGTTCCAGGTCTCCTCGTCCTCGGCAAGATAGCCTGCCCGCCCTCCGCGCTTACGTCCACGCCCCGCCGCGTTGGCCAGACCACCCATTCCGCCGCCGCCCATCATTCCGCCGGACGTCGACGACTCGCCTGCCGTAGCTCCACCCGCAGCGGTGCCGCTCCCTTCGGACGAGTACCCGGCTCGCGCGGTGGTCGATCCTGTGGCGCCCTCGCCGACGACTCCGGACTCGGACGAGCCACCAACCGAACCGCCGACCGAGCCACCCAGGCCCCGCCCGCCGATTCCGCCACCGACGCTGCCACCGCCGCCACCGAGTCCGGACTCAGCCATGCCCCCGGAGATCCCGGTCTCGCCCTTCAGGCCGCCGCTGATCCCGGACTCACCTGCCGAGCCGCCGCCCTCACCGCCGGAGCCGAAGCTGCCGCCGCCCTCGCCGGAGCCGCCGGGCGAGCCAGGACGCCCTGTACCCGACCCTCCACCGATCCGTCCTGTCCCGCCCGTGCCGGGCGGCGGCGTGATGACGCCACCACCTCCGGACTTACCGCCGCCACCAGAACCACCCGTAGGTCCGCCACCGGGCGTGTGAACGGTGCCGGTGCCGGATCCTGTGGTGGGCGGATTCGCCCCCTGAAGGGTGCTGCCGGGGCCGCGTCCGGGTCCTGTCGGCTGACGGACGACCTGGCCGCCGCCGTTGTTGCCGTTGTTCGTGGAGCTGGTGACAGAAGTCGTCCCCGTCACGGAGCCAGTTCCAGTGACTCGCCTCGTGGTGGTCGTCCCGCCTCCGGTCGGCCCCTGAACGTACGTGTTCGTGTCGGTGTAACCGCCTCCCTGAGGCGGCATCACATTTGCTGGCGGCGGCGGGAAGACCGGCTCCGCGTTGAGGTCCATCGTCTGCGTCGCGCCGACGTACGCGCCGCCAAGGCGCTCCATCTGCGTGATGGCTTCCTGATGCGCCTGGTCCACGGCAGTCTGCGCGGCATAGGCCTGGGCCTGGGTGATGCCGCCGCCGATTTGCGGCGTCGTGCTGACAGCGGACGGTGGCTGGACTCGGCCGCCGACGACCGTGGGCAGCTGGCCAGGGCTCGCGCTGATCAACTGCTGCCGCTTGTAGGCCGCGACCAGGTCCATCTCCTTTTGCGGCACCGGCGGCATCGCGGCCTTGACGGAGGACAGCGTGGATCCGGCCGTCTGGACGGCCAGGCCCGCGTTGTTGTGGAAGATCGAGAGGTCGTCCGCCGCCTGGACGACCTGACGCGCCCAGGTCTGGAATGCCGCCGCCGCCGTGCCGCTCCACTCCAGCTTGGAGAGATGGGTGTTGAGGTCGTCGGCCACCGACGACACCTGCGTGCTGGCGGTGCTGAGTGTGTCGCCGATCGACTGCACGCTGCTTGGGTCCGAATTGGCGACCATGTCGTGCAGCTGCTGGTGCGACATGGTCTCGAAGTTCGTTGTCGCGCTCCAGCCGCCACCTGGATCCTCAACCCGCATGATGAGCGCTCCCCTCTGCGCCTGGGACTGCCGCGTCAGAGCGCATGGTGTGCTCCGCCGCCGTTGTTGCCCGTTGTACCGGTCGTGCCCGTGTTGGTACCGGTCGTCGTGACCGCCGGCGGCTGAGCCGCAGCGGCTGCCTGGTCGTGGATCTTCCACAGCAGTGCGATCTGCGTGGCCTCGACGTTCTGGTAGCCCTCCTGAGCGCACTGAACACTGATGACGATGGCGTCGATCATGTTGCTCAGCGTCTGCGACAGCTGCACCAGCTTGTTGTACGTCTCCTGGTAACGGGCGTTCAGCGCATCCGCTTCCCCGAACCCCGTGCCGAGGTGACCTGCACTCAGAATCTGAGCCGAGATGCTCTTCGCCGACCCCTTGCCAGCTTCAAGGTCCTGAAGCACTTGATCGACCCTGGAGCGGAAGTTTCCGAGCGTCTCCAGCTCAGCCGAGGCCTGAGCGCTCGTCATACCTCCAGCCACGGTGTCCCCCTTCCGTGTGGCTCTGACAACTCGCCCTAACTTTACTCATCGTCGCTGACACCAGGACGGAGGGTCAGCAGCTTCACATCACACTTTTGCCACAGTCTCGAAACCAACCGAAGCACCCGTTCCGCACAGCGCAAGTGCACGTACTCTGCTCAGGCTTCAAGGCGGAGAAGCTCGTCAGAGCACTGGCTATCAAGCCCTTCTGCGCACTGGCCATCACCGACCTGGCCTCCGCCTAGCGGCGTCAGTCCAGGCTGTGCAGGCGAAAGTGCTCGATGGCCGCCGCCTTGGGGTTCAGATCCATCCGCCGGTTGTAGCGGATGATCGCGGCGAGGGCGAGCATGGGGCTGATCCGCTCATCGTGGATGCGCAGCGAGTAACGAGAACCCAGGCCCTTCAGGCGGGCGAACTCGAAGCCCGCGCTGTCGGGACCGTGGAAGGCGATGCGATACCCGAGCCCCGGATCCAGCAGTCGGCCAACGTTCAAGATCCCGAGCGGAGTGCCATAACGCAGTCTGCCGCTGATCCCCTGCACCGTGCCGGTCAACGGAGGCAGGCCGTGCTGAGCAAAGGTCCACGTCTGCTCGGAGAACACGGCGCTCTCCTGGTGCTCGACCGTGCCGAGCTTGACCCGGTCGACTCCCATGGCCTCGAAGTGCGTGACCCAGCCGACGAGTTGCTCAAGTTCAGGACCGACGAAGACGGATTAGGGATGCCTGGAGGTGAACACGTGGTCCTTGTGCACGCGCATCACAGGCGTGCGGGCGCCGGCTGGCAGCACGTCGAAGGCGGCGCTGTTGTAGTGGTGGTCCGCGACCACCGTGACATCGTCCAGGTGAGGAATCATCCGCGCCTCCGCATGGGGCAATCGGCATCGGCACGCCGAGCTTGGTCGATCACAGCCTCACGCAACTGCTCGACCAAAGGGTGCGCGCCCTCCGGAGAGACACCGGCCCTGAACCTGGTGCGGACCTTGACACATATCCGCTTCAGCTCAGGTCGATGGTGGCCCTGGGAAGGCGAAGCGACCACGCCTGGTGCCGCGGAAGGCGCTACCAGAGGCCAACGTCGACCGTCAGGCAAACGACGCCTACATCACCGCAATCAAGTTCCTTACGTTGTTGATGGGTTGATTCCGGTCACTCGTAGGATCGGGAGGCCCAGGGGCATCGGGTGTGGCTGTCAAGTTCATGCCGTAGAAGTGGCTTCTACTGATTGGCCGCCCGGTGCCCCGCGA
>NZ_JADPRT010000032.1 GCF_015690355.1 Streptacidiphilus fuscans
TGCCCGCCAGGGCCCACGCGGCCTGGCGCGCAGCGCCGATCGCGGCGTACTCGGCCTGGGCCGGGACGACGACGGGGACACCGAAGATGCCCGGAGCCGCGGCCTGGACCGCGGCCAAGCGGCTGGCGAGGCCGGTGAGGAAGACCCGGTGGACCGGGATCCCGGCCCCGCGCAGCACGTCCACCGCATCGGCGAGGCCGCACAGCATGCCCTCGACCGCCGCGCGGGCGAAGTGCTCCGGCTTCATCGAGTCGACCCGCAGCCCGGAGAGCGTCCCGGCCGCGTGCGGCAGGGACGGCGTGCGCTCGCCCTCCAGGAAGGGGAGCAGCACCAGGCCGTAGGAGCCGGGGGTGGAGCGCAGGGCCAGCTCGCTGAGGCCCTGGAGGTCGGTGCCCAGCATCAGTGCTGCCGCACGCAGGACGCGGGCCGCGTTCAGGGTGACCACCTGGGCCAGGAAGCGTCCGGTGGCGTCGGCGTAGGTGGCGACGGCGGGGTCCTGCAGGGCCTCCGTGTGCACCGCGTGGAGCGTGCCGTTGCTGCCGAGGGAGATCATCACGTCGCCCGGACCGAGGTCGAGGCCGAGCGCGGTGGCCATCGTGGTGCCCGTGCCGGCCGAGATCAGCAGCCCCTCGGGGCTCTGCCCGGCGGCCTCGGCGGGGCCGAGGACCTGCGGGAACTGGTGCAGCTCGTGGCCGAGCGCCAGCGCGGCCAGGTCCGGACGCCAGCGCTCCTCGACCGAGGACCAGTAGCCCGTGCCGGAGGCGTCGCCGCGGTCGGTGGTGCGGCGGGCGGCCTGGCCGAGGAGCTGCCAGACCAGCCAGTCGTGGGGGAGCAGCACCTCGGCGATCCGTTTGGCCGCGGCGGGCTCGTTCTCCGCGAGCCAGCGCAGCTTGGCGACGGTGGAGGAGACGGGCGGTACCGCGCCGGTCGCCTGGGCCCAGGCGACCGCGCCGCCGAACTCGTCGACCAGGGCGAGGGCGGCGGTGGCCGGGCGGGGGTCGTTGCGCAGTATCGCCGGACGGACCAGCACGCCGCCCGCGTCCAGGCCGATCAGGCCCTGCTGCTGGGCGGAGACGCCGATCGCGGAGATGCCCTCCAGCAGACCGCCCTCGGCTGCGGCGCCGAGGGAGTGGAGCCAGGCCTGGGGGTCGATCTCGGTGGGGGCGGAACCGGCGGGGACGCCGGGGTGCGGCGCACGGTTCTCCCGCAGCACCGCACCCGTGTCGGTGTCACAGACAACGATCTTGGTGAACTGGGCGGAGCAGTCGATTCCCGCGGCGATGGCCATGCCGAGATCATGCCTCATCGGGCCGTCGCCGGGCGGCAGTTCAGGGCCGCCGCGCCCAGGGCCGGACGCCGGGCCCCACGCCGGGCCCCGCGCGCGGCCCGCCAGGTTCAGGCCGCCGCGTTCAGGCCCGGCGGGTGTCCCAGTCGTCGAGCGTGGTGTTGTGGTTGTTCAGGTACGGGATCCGGTCCGCCACCATCGCGGGGATCCGGTCGCCGAACCGGTCCGCGACGGCCTGCCCGGCCTTGTTCGCCGCGTTGTTCGCGGCGACCTTGGCGTTGCGGCCGGCCGACTGGACCGCCTGCGTCTGGGAGAGGTCCCGCGCCGTCTTGCGCATCTGCTCGTAGCGCTCCCGCCCCGCGCGGGTGCCCAGCACGTAGCCGACGGCCAACCCCGCGATGAAAGTGAGCTTGCGCATACCCTCCGCCCTCCTTGCAGCTCTGCAGCTCTGCTGCGCTCTCCGGCCTGTGCCTGCGCCGGTCCCCATGGAGCCTAGGCGTTGGGTGGTCGGGCCCGCCTGTCCGGCACGCCGCCGACGCCCGGCGAGAGCCCCGTCACAGGCGACTACCCGTGGTCAGCGGCCCTGAACCGCAACGGATTGGCGGAGCACCCCCCCACGTGCGCTAATGTATGACCCGCAGCAAGCGCCGCCGACGGTTTCCGGGAGCGGAGCGGGCGCGACGAACGATCCCCCATAGCTCAATTGGCAGAGCAGCCGACTGTTAATCGGCAGGTTATTGGTTCGAGTCCAATTGGGGGAGCGCAACCACTGCGGTGTCCCGCGGTGGTGTTGCAGTGTGCAGTCCCCCATAGCTCAATTGGCAGAGCAGCCGACTGTTAATCGGCAGGTTATTGGTTCGAGTCCAATTGGGGGAGCCTCTCCTCGTCGGTCCAGCGCGCGTGTTCTCGCCGCGCGCTTCGGGACGATTGATCCGACCATGGTCGGCATGGACCAACCTTCGGAACCCCTGTCGGGGGACATCCTTCCCGGGCCCTTGCAGCAGCTCGCCCGCAGCGCGTGGCAGATCGTCATGGTCCTGGGCGTGCTGACGCTGGCGCTCGGGGTCGTCGTTCTGGTCTGGCCCAAGGAGTCGCTGCGGGTCGTCGGCGTGCTCTTCGGGCTCTATCTGCTGATCGTCGGTGTGTTCCAGCTGGTCGCGGCGTTCGGTACGCACGTCTCGACGGCGCTGCGGGTGATGGCCTTCATCAGCGGCGCGCTCTCGATCCTGCTGGGACTCTTCTGTTTCCGCGGCGCGCTGGAGTCGATCCTGCTGCTGGCGCTCTGGATCGGCATCGGCTGGCTCTTCCGCGGGATCACCCACACCATGGCGGCGGTCTCCGACCCGTCCATGCCGGCCCGTGGCTGGCAGATCTTCATGGGCGTGCTGACCGCGCTGGGCGGTGTGGTGGTGCTGGTGGCGCCGTTCGGGTCGATCGCGGTGCTGACCGCCTTCGCCGGAGCGTGGCTGCTGGTGATGGGCGTGCTGGAGATCGTCACCGGCTTCCAGGTGCGCAGCAGGGCCAAGGCGATCCCGCACGGCATGTGAGGCGGCGTCAGCCTGACGGTGTGACAGGAGGCATGGCAGGTACGCGCCCGTTCGGGTGAAAAAAGGCTCCGCGGTGCATGCACCGCGGAGCCTTTTCGCTAACGTACTGCCAGGTCAGCCCTTGCACCTGGCGGCGCTTCTCCTGGAGAGGTGGGGCCGGTGGGACTCGAACCCACGACCAAGGGATTATGAGTCCCCTGCTCTAACCGGCTGAGCTACAGCCCCATCACTGCATCCGTGCCGCTGTCGTACGTCACCCTCGCGTGTGACTGTCGTACATCAGCACGAGCGGCCCTGTATTTGGGCCGCTCGCCGCAGCATAGCTGGTGAGACGCTGCCCGTGCGCGCGGGGTTCCATCCTTCAGGAGTGAGATCAGTCCTGACGCTGTGCCCCGGCGAGCATCCGTTGGAGAAGATCGCGGAGCTGGAGTCGCTCCTCGGGTGTGAGCGCGGCCAGCGGCTCGCGGGCGAAGTTGAGCGAGGCGCGGAGGTCGGCCGCGGCGGCGGCGCCGGACTCGGTCACGGCGACGCGCTTGACCCGGCGGTCCTCCGGGTCGGCCTGCCGCGCGACCAGGCCGCGGACCTCAAGCCGGTCGACGATGCCGGTGATGTTGGACGGCTCGCAGCTGAGCGTCTGCGCGATCTGCCGCATCGGCATCGGCCCCCGGCGCAGGAGGGCCAGCACCTTGGCCTGGGCGCCGGTGAGCGCACGCGCGGAGGCGGCCTCGTCGTACTCCTTGTGGAAGACGCCCACCAGGGCGGCCATCAGGTCGACGACCTCGGGGGTCAGCGGGTCGGCCGGCGTTTCCGGAGAAGCCGGGGTGGCGTCGATCTGCGGCTGGGACTCTGGCTGCGGGTGCATGCATCCAGGTTACCTGAAGAGCCTGAATATTTGACTTCCTTAACCTTTTGGCCAAGCATTGCTTGAGGTAGTCAATGTTTCAGCCTCTGGAACCGAAAGGCGCATCCCCCATGGCCGAGCAGACCTTCCCCGCCGTCGCCCGTGAGTGGCAGCTGGCCGCCCGCCCCAAGGGCTGGCCGACCCCCGCCGACTTCGCCCTGGTCGAGGTCCCGGTCACCGAGCCGGCCCCGGGCCGGATCCTGGTCCGCAACGAGTACCTCTCCGTCGACCCCTACATGCGCGGCCGGATGAACGACACGAAGTCCTACGTCCCGCCGTTCCAGCTGGGCCAGGCCATGGACGGCGGGGCCGTCGGCCGGGTGGTGGCCTCGGCGGCCGAGGGCTTCGAGGTCGGCGACGCCGTCCTGCACGGTCTCGGCTGGCGCGAGTACGCCGACGTCCCGGCCGAGCACGCGGTCAAGGTCGACCCGAAGGTCGCGCCGATCGAGTCCTTCCTCGGCGTGCTGGGCATGCCCGGCCTGACCGCCTACGCGGGCCTGCTGCGGGTCGGCAGCTTCAAGGAGGGCGACGCGGTCTTCGTCTCCGGCGCGGCGGGCGCGGTCGGCAGCATCGTCGGGCAGGTCGCGCGGCTGCGCGGCGCCTCGCGCGTGGTCGGCAGCGCGGGCTCGGACGAGAAGGTGCGCCGTCTCGTCGAGGACTTCGGCTTCGACGCCGCCTTCAACTACAAGAACGGCCCGGTCGCCGAGCAGCTTGCGGCCGTCGCTCCGGACGGCATCGACGTCTACTTCGACAACGTCGGCGGCGAGCACCTGGAGGCCGCGATCGGCGCGCTCAACGTCCACGGCCACGCGGTGCTGTGCGGTGCGATCGCGCAGTACAACGACACCACGCCGCCGGCCGCGCCGCGCAACCTCGCGCTGACGATCGGCAAGCGGCTGACCCTCGCTGGCATGCTGGTCCGCGACCACGCGGACCTCCAGCCCGAGTTCCTCGCCGAGGTCGGCGGCTGGCTCCGCGAGGGGCGCCTGCGCTTCGACGAGACGGTGGTCGAGGGCTTCGACCACGCGGTCGACGCGTTCCTGGGCATGCTGCGCGGGGAGAACGTGGGCAAGATGCTCGTCCGCGTCTGACGCTCCGCTTGGGCAGTGGGGAAGTTGCACTATCCAGGGGCGCGAGGAACTGCGCGAGTAACCACCCATGAGCGGATGGCCCTGCTCGTTCGGCGAGTCACCACACGGGGTGGCTTGTCGCGCAGTTCCCCGCGCCCCTGACGTTTGCAACTGGACGCGGCAGCGCAGACCCAGGTGTCGCGCCCACGCGGCGGAGCCGCACATCAGCAGAGCCTCGCGCCCCTGGGTAGTGCAACGATCTCATCTGATGATCTGTCACCCCCCGTGCGCCCACTCGGGGGCGTCGCGCGTGCCGTCCGGGTGGTTCCGCTCGACAGGGGCCCGCAGGGCACGCTTCGGCGGTACCGTCTCTATCTGGTCCCGTGTTTGCAGCCACCTGATATCTGGGTATTCGTCAGGCCAGAAACGGATCAAGCGCAACAACCCGGAACAACCGGACATTCCGCAGGACGTGGCACGAGACCGCTGGGGAAGGCGCCCCTCGCACCACACTGGAGGTCCGGTGACGACACGTGGAGTTCTCTATCTGCACTCCGCGCCGCGCGCGCTCTGCCCGCATGTCGAGTGGGCCGTGGCCGGTGTGCTCGGGCAGCGGGTGGGGTTGGACTGGATCAGGCAGCCCGCCGCGCCCGGTACCTGGCGTGCCGAGTTCTCCTGGCAGGGTGAGCCCGACACCGCCTCCCGGCTGGCGTCCGCGCTGCGCGGCTGGCACCTGCTGCGGTTCGAGGTGACCGCCGAGCCCGTCACCGGGGCCGAGGGTGAACGGTTCAGCAGCACGCCGGACCTGGGCATCTTCCATGCCGTCATCGGCGTGCACGGCGACATCATGATCCCCGAGGACCGGCTCCGTGCCGCGCTGCTGCGGGCCCGGCTCGGGGAGAGCGGGCTGGAGGCGGAGATCTCCCGGCTGCTGGGCAAGCCCTGGGACGACGAGCTGGAGCCGTTCCGGCACGCGGGTGAGGGCGCCCCGGTGCGCTGGCTGCACCAGGTGGTGTGACCCGGTCCTGCGGAACCCACGCGTCGCGCAAGCCATGATTTCGCAAAAGCTGACGGTGTGACAGAAGTGACGCTACGGGCGTAGCGTCCCCATGCCCGAAAAGTCCAGCCGGTCGGGGGCCCCCGATCGGGGGGAGTGCGGGCCGCCCTATTGCGCCGTGCAACGGTGCGTGATCCCGGCCGAGTCGTGGCCGTCCGAATGTCTGGGTATGCCTCGCATGTCGTAGGCGTTCCGTGTGCCGCCGACCTCGGCTGACGTCGGGCGACGTCGAAACTGTCCGGAATCCGGTTCATCCTTCTCTTTTGTCGGACGGTCAGTCGGCCGTTCGTCGGCCGGTCGCCGAATCCTCATCTGCACCCCCTTGTCGTGGTGTCATCCCGCGAATCTCTCCCGCCTGGACTCTTGCGTCCCAAAACACGGCCCGTGTAGACAACCTCACGGAGTCGTGTCGAACATGTGCGCCTCCATCGATCTCTCTGACGGACCTTCACCTTGGAGTCGTCATCTCCCAGAACCAGAGCTCCCGTGCCAGCCGCGCCCGGATAGCCACCATTGCAGCCGCCTCCCTGGCGCTGGCCTCCGGCTCGCTGGCTCTGGCCGCGCCGTCGCAGGCTCAGGCGCCGCGCCCGGCCGCCAAGACGATCGCCGACAGCCAGCCGCAGTGGGCCACCAGCAAGGCCGACCGCGGTGCCGAAGCGGCGTCCGCCCAGTTCACCGGCACGGTCTACCTGCAGGGCCAGAACCCGGCCGGTGAGGCTGCCTACGCGCAGGCCGTGTCCAACAAGAACGACCCGAACTACCGTCACTTCCTCAGCCCGGGCGCGTTCCGCTCCCGCTTCGGCGTCACCGACGCCCAGCTGGGCGCGGTCCAGTCGTGGCTGAAGGGCGCGGGCCTGACCGTGCTGAGCAGCAGCCAGCACGAGATCGCCTTCCGCGGTGACAACGCCGCCGTCACCAAGGCGTTCGGCACCTCCGTGCACAGCTACGCCGTCGCCGGGCAGAACGTCCACGCGCCGGCCGCCGGGCTGACCGTCCCGGCCGCGGTGGCGAACACCGTGCTCGGCGTCGCCGGGCTCAGCTCCGAGCTGGGTACGGTCGCCAAGCCGCAGTCCGTCAAGGTCAGCAGCTCGGTCGCGGGCCCCGGCAGCAAGCCGGGCGACGGTCTGCCGACCGTCTCGACCTGCTCCGACTACTGGGGCCAGAAGACGGCCACCGGTGCTCCGGCCGGCTACGTCAAGGGCGCGGTCCCGTTCGACCAGTGCTCCTTCCAGCCGAGCCAGCTGCGGAAGGCCTACGGCATCACCGCCTCCGGCCTGACCGGCAAGGGCGCCACCGTGGCCATCGTCGACGCCTACGCGTCCTCGACGATGCTCCAGGACGCGAACACCTTCTCCGCCGCGCACGGCGACAAGCCGTTCACGTCCGGCCAGTACACCGAGGTGGTCACCCCCTCGCAGTGGAACTCGCAGGCCTCCTGCGGCGGTCCGGCCGGATGGCAGGGCGAGGAGTCGCTGGACGTCGAGATGGTCCACGGCCTGGCCCCCGACGCCAAGGTCGTCTACGTCGGTGCGAACTCCTGCAACGACAACGACCTGATCGCGGCGCTGAGCAACATCGTCGACAACCACCTGGCTGATGTCGTCTCCAACTCCTGGAGCGAGATCATGCACACCACCGACCAGGGCGACATGACGCAGGCCACCATCCAGGCCTACGAGCAGGTCTTCCAGCAGGGCGCCATCGAGGGCATGGGCTTCGACTTCTCCGCGGGCGACTGTGGCGACCAGTCGCCCACCGCCGCCGCGACGGGCGTCAACTGCCAGACGGACACGCCCCGTGCGCAGGTCGGCTTCCCGTCCTCGGACCCGTGGGTCACCGACGTCGGCGGCACCGCCCTGGGCCTGGCCGACAAGAGCGGCAAGTACGGCTTCGAGACCTCGATGGGCACCCTGCGCTCGTCGCTGTCGGCGGACGGCAACTCGTGGACGCCGCTTCCGGGTTCGTTCTACTTCGGCGGTGGCGGCGGCACCAGCGAGGACTTCGCGCAGCCGTGGTACCAGCGCGGCACCGTCCCCAACTCGCTGTCGCACACGCTGATGACCGGCGCCCACAGCGCCACCGCGCAGCGTGTCACCCCGGACGTCGCCATGAACGGCGACCTGTACACCTCCGTCCTGGTCGGCATGACCTCCGGCGGCACGTACAGCGAGGGCGGCTACGGCGGCACCAGCGTCTCGGCGCCGGAGTTCTCCGCGGTCCAGGCCGACGCGATCGAGGCCCAGGGCGGCCCGATCGGCTTCGCCAACCCGGAGATCTACGCCCGGGCGAGCCTGGGCCTCTTCCGTGACGTGGTCAACCGCGCTGCGGCCGAGCACAAGGCGCCGCTGAGCAACGTCGTCGACTTCGGCATGGTCGGCGGATCGCTCCGGGTCCGTCTGGTCGCCTTCGGCGAGGACACCAGCCTGCAGGCCACCCGCGGCTACGACGACGCCACCGGCGTCGGCTCGCCGACCGCGGCCTACCTGGACTCGTTCCTCTGGGGCCGGATGGGCTGACGCGTGGGCACAGCTGACGCGTGAACAAGCTGAGGGGCGGGGGGGGGTGGTGCCCCCCCCCC
>NZ_JADPRT010000033.1 GCF_015690355.1 Streptacidiphilus fuscans
CATCGTGTTTCGGTGGTCATAGCGTGAGGGAAACGCCCGGTTACATTCCGAACCCGGAAGCTAAGCCTCACAGCGCCGATGGTACTGCAGGGGGGACCCTGTGGGAGAGTAGGACGCCGCCGAACAATCTTTCCAGTGAAGCCCCCTGACCTCGTGTCAGGGGGCTTCACTGCGTTACGGGTACACAGGGTGCGCACAGCTGCATACCGCAGTATGCCCGCTCCATGGCTTCCACGACGCGCATCACGGTCACTCTTCCGACCGACCAGGTCGAGGAGATCAGGCGCCACACCGACAACGTCTCCGGCTACGTGGCCGAGGCCGTCGCCCGGCAGATCCGTCGGGAGCTTCTGGCGTCCGAGCTGGAGGACTATCAGCGGGACTTCGGCACGTTCACCGAGGAGGAGCTGGCCCAGGCCCGCGCCGAGCTCGCTGCCGGCGGGACCCGCCGCGGAGCCGATGCCGCGTGAGTGTCGCGTCCGCCTCCGTCGTCCTGGACTGCGAGGCGCTCTCGTCCTGGGTCGGCCAGGACCGCCGGATGATGGAGAAGCTCGCCCTACTCCGTGAGTCCGACGCGGACCTGGTGGTGTGCGCCAACACCATCATCGAGGCGTCCCACGAGCGCACCAACCAGGCCCGCCTGAACTGGGTGCTCTCCCAGACCCGGGTCGAGCCCGTCACGGAACAGGCCGCCCGCGCGGCCTCGTTCCTCCTCAAGCAGGTCGGCCTGCACGGCCACAAGTACGCGATCGACGCGACCGTGGCCGAGGCCGCCCTGCGCCAGCAGCCTCCCGTCGCCGTTCTCACCTCGGACGCCGACGACCTCAGCCGCCTCTGCGGCCACCAGGTCGCGTTTCTCGCGGTCCAGCGGACCGGTTTGTGCCGGCCCTTGATCGAGGCGCCAACTCACCCGCGTGGCTGGGCACTTGCCCGGCTGACGAGATCGACGAGATCGACTCCCTGTGACGGGTCATGCCAGACTCGACGCTGACGGTGCTTCATATCGCATAGGGGGGCGTAACGATGTGGACCCGGGGGACGGTTCTCGGCGGCCGCTACACACTGACGGAGCGCGTGGGCGGCGGCGCGATGGGAGACGTCTGGCGCGCGGACGACCGGGTGCTGGAGCGCCAGGTGGCAGTCAAGATCCTGCTGCCGTCCCTGATGGAGGACGAGGCGTTCGCGGCGCGGTTCCGGCGTGAGGCCAAGGTCCTGGCCAACCTTGACCACCCCGGCATTGTCGACGTCTACGACTACGGCGAGGAGGAGGTCGACACCGGGACCGAGGTCGCGTACATCGTCATGGAGTTCGTCGCGGGCCGACCGCTGGACGTCCTCCTGCGGGAGCGTGGAACCCTGCCGCCGACCGAGGCACTGGCCATCGCCGCGCAGACGCTGGACGCCCTGCACGGTGCACACCGCCGCAAGGTCGTCCACCGGGACGTCAAGCCGGCCAACCTGATGGTGGGCGAGGACGGTCGGGTCACCGTCACCGACTTCGGCATCGCCCGCGCGCTGACCGCCACCAAACTGACGTCCGCACACGAGGTCCTCGGCACCGCCCACTACATCGCGCCCGAGTCGGCGGAGGGCATCGCGACCGTTCCCGCCTCGGACCTCTACTCGGTGGGCATCGTGATCTACGAGATGCTCACGGGCGAATGCCCGTTCACCGACGAGGCGTTGCTGGCGATTCTGCTCAAGCACATCCGCGAGCCGGCGCCCGCACTCCCGGAGGGATTCCCGGGTCCGGTGCGCGAACTCGTCGCACGCGCGCTGGAGAAGCGCCCGGAGGACCGGTTCCCGAGCGCTGCGGCGATGGCCGAAGCGACGCGCCGCGCGGCCGCCGGTCAGCGCGCGGCCGACGCAGACAGCGGCACCGTGCTGCTCCACGCGGCGGTGGGCCCGGAGAGCGCCAAGAGCATGGAGAGCACGGCGGCGGTCAACGACGCGGTCGTGGTGGGCAAGACCGCGGAGAAGCAGAAGCAGGAGTCCCGTTGGCGGCGCCCGGGTTTCATCCTGCCCCTGGTGATCCCCGTCGTTGTGGCGTCGACGGTCGGCACCCTGCTGCTGGCGCCCTGGCACGGTAACGCCCAGGCGGGCGGACCGGCGGGCCCGACCGTGACGACGAGCGTCAGCCCGCGGAGCAGCGCGAGCAGCACCCCGACGGCCAGCCCCTCGCCGCACCCGACCACCGCGTCCGCTTCGGCGTCGGCGCCTCCGGGGAAGGTGACCGGGGGCAGCTCGGGAGGCACCGTTGGCGGCGCAGTGCCGCCTCCGACCGGTGGTGCGACCGGAGGGACGGGGTCGAACAACGGCACCAACGGCGGTACGACCGGCGGTAAGGGTACGAGTACAGGCGGCACTTCCGGCGGCAGCAGAGGAACGTCGGGCGGATCCAGCGGCGGAGCGAGCCAGATCGGTTCGGCGGGCACGTACCGCATCACGGACGCAGCCGACGGCGGCTGCCTCGCACAGGACACGAGCAGCGGCGCTCCCGGTGCCTACGCAGTGAGCAGCTCCTGCGCCTCGGGGCCGACCCCCTACGCGGAGTGGACTTTCGTCCCCGCGTCCAACGGCACCTTCAAGGTGGTCAACAAGGGAAGCGGAGACTGCCTCACCGCGTTCATGGCAAACGGCTGGAGCAACATGGACCCCTGCGGTTCCAACTCCGCCCAGTACTGGCAGATCGGCACCAGGACGTCGTCCGGCAGTACCATCGAGAGCACGACCTACTGGCAGTGCCTCCAGATCACCAGCGCCGCCGAGCAGCAGCCCTGCAACACATCCCAGGCAGCACAGCTGTGGACCGATGCGGGAAGCGGCTAGAGCTGCCCTGAATCATGTGCGGCCTGAACGGGTCCGGCTGGGCGGAAGAGGTCGTAGGGTGCTGCCTCGTGTCCGTGCTTGAGATTTCCGATCTGATCACCGCGGTGGAGCCGGACAGCGGCCACCGGCTCCCGGTCCGGCGTGCCGAGGTGATCGGGCGACTGCGGGAGAGCGGGGACGAGCGCGCGGCCAGGATCGTCGCCCGGCTCCCCGTGGACGCGGACGGGGTACTTGACCCCTGCGCCGTCGACCGTCTGCTCATCGGCGTGCACACCGAACTCCAGCGGCTGAGCGAGGAACTGCGCGTCGGGGAACGCCTGGTCCACCTGCTCGGGCCGCTTTTCGCCGCGATCCGTGCCGCCGGCGCGGAGCGGGGGCCGTACCGCCTGGTCGATGTCGGCTGCGGCCTGGGCTACCTGCTCCGCTGGCTGGCGGCCACCGATGCTCTGGGCCCTGACGTCGAACTGGTCGGGGTCGACCTCAGCGCCGCGCTTGTGGGAGAAGCCGACCGTCTAGCCCGCGCAGAGGGCCTCAACTGCCGTTTCGTCCACGGAAACGCGTTCGACCTGCCGCAGGCCGCGACCGTCTACGTCTCCACCGGCGTGCTGCACCACTTCAGCGATCCCGCGCTCGCCGAGTTCTTCCAGGCCCAGGCCGCTTCACCCGCGCAGGCCTTCTGCCATTTCGACATCGCCGCGACTCCCCTTGCGCCCATAGGCGCCTGGATGTTCCACCGTGCTCGGATGCGCCACCCGCTCGGCCGCCACGACGGCGTCGTCTCCGCGCTGCGGGCACACAGCGACGAAGCACTTCTCCGCGCCGCCACGGTGCCCGGCATCCGGGCACTCCTCTACGACCCCCGCGGCACGGCGAACCCGTTCTGCACGACCGTGCGCCCGATCATCGGCCTGCGCCCGCCTCTTGAAGGCTCGTTCCGCCAGGCCTTCGGGCGATCCGGCCGTCGACTGGTCGGCCAGGACCAGCTGACCGAGCCCGCCCGGTGACGCCCGCCGCTCCGTTGGTGCTGCTCGGCCTGGTCGACGCGGCGTTCAGCGGCTTCCGTGCCTACGCCGGCAGTGACGCCCGTATCCGGAAGCACCGGACCAACGTCCGGGCCGCCTTGCGCGGGTTGGCCGTGGGGGCGGCCCTGCTACTCGTTCCTGCACTGACCGCGGCCGTTGTGCTTCTGACGGCAGCAGACCCCTCCCGCACGTACAACGCCTTGGCAGCTGGAGGCGTCGGCTATCTGATCCCGCTCACCGCCTATGCCGCGGCAGTCCTGCTTTCACTGGCCGCCTACTTCTTCCTGCCCTTCCGTGCCGGCACGCTCGCGATGGTCATCGGCCTGGGCCCACTGACACTGCTGCGCCCTGTCGCCGTTGTCTCTGCCTGCGTTGGCGCGCTCATCAACGGCGGCGGCTGGCCCGCCTTGCTGGTCGGCACGATCGCGGGTGTGGCGGTGCTGTGCGTCGAACCTGTGGTGCACCGGCGTTGGTACCGCATGGAGGGGCTCCATCCGGAGGTTGACACGGTCTGTCCGGGTGCGTAGAGTCCTGCGAGTTGTCCCGCCTGCGGTGCAGGCCTGTGGACAACCAACCCCCTCAAATCTGACTGCACGGTGCTTTATTCGTGCTGCCATTTTTCGGGGACGGCTGGTGGATTTGGTTGTTACCGAAGAAATCAGCTAGAGTTTCACTCGTCGGAACGGGCCGGAGCGAAAAGCGAAGGCCGGAAGTTCTGATAAGCTAGAAAACGAAGGAAGCGCCCGGAGGGCCCGGTGAAACGGGGCCGAAGGAAGCGTCCGTTCCTTGAGAACTCAACAGCGTGCCAAAAGTCAACGCCAGTTACTTTTGAGAAAAAATTTTCAGCGAGGACGCTGTGCACGGGTCCGCTCATTCCGGCGGATGCTGTGCCGCTCTACGTTGGATGTCCCGATTACGGGAAAGCATTCACGGAGAGTTTGATCCTGGCTCAGGACGAACGCTGGCGGCGTGCTTAACACATGCAAGTCGAACGGTGAAGCCCTTCGGGGTGGATCAGTGGCGAACGGGTGAGTAACACGTGGGCAATCTGCCCTG
>NZ_JADPRT010000034.1 GCF_015690355.1 Streptacidiphilus fuscans
GGTGCCGCAGTGCGGGCAGGGCGGTTCGAACCGCCCGGCGTCCAGGTCGGCGGCCCGGCGCGGCCCGGGGGCGACCCGGCCGTGCTCCGCGCAGTCGTAGCGTCCCTCGCCGTAGACCACCATCGAACCGGCCAGGACCAGGTGACGCGGGCCGGTCCGGGCCATCGCGGCGAGCAGGACCGAGGTGCCGAGGTCGTTGCAGCCGACGTAGTCCGGCGCGTCGGCGAGGTCGAGCCCGAGCCCGACCATCGCGGCCTGGTGGCAGACCGCGTCCGTGCCGCGCAGTGCGCGTTCGACCGTCTGCGGGTCGCGGACGTCGCCGTGCACGAACTCGACCTCGGCGGGCAGCGCGTCCGCCGCGCCGCGGTCGGGGTGGACGGCGGGGAGCAGGGCGTCCAGCACCCGGACCTCGTGCCCGGCGGCGACCAGTCGCCGCGCCACCGCCGATCCGATGAACCCGGCGCCGCCGGTGAGCAGAATCTTCATGACTGCGACGCTAGGCGCGCGGTCGCCGCACCAGGGGTCAGCACCACAGCTCGTCAGAGAACCGTAAGCCGGGCCGCGCCGCCGAACCGTCGTCACGAACACCGATGTGGTCTTCACAAATGTGTGCGACATGTGTTGATTTCATCGGCATATCGAGTGGACACTTGGCCGCCGATGTGGGCTGTGAAAAGAATGTGGTCAGATCTTGGGCCCAAGCGACGCTTGGCTCCTACGGGGGATGTCGTGCGACGTTACTGCCTACCTGGAGCATCCCGCCTTGTGGTTCCAACCCCGAAAGTCCGGCGCGCCGCGATCCGACACCCCCGAGGGTGCGGACGCTCCTGAGGGACGCGAGGCGGCTCCGGGTGGGGCGCCCGAGGGCGGTCTGACGCCGCGTGACATCGCGCTGGTACGTGCCAGCTTGGCCGTGGTCGAGCCCTACGCGGCCGATCTGGCGGTGTACTTCTACTCCATCCTGTTCACGCGCTACCCCCAGGTCAGGGAGATGTTCCCGCCGGGGATGGACACCCAGCGCGGACGCCTGCTGCGGGCCCTGCTGCACATCGTCGACCTCGTCGACGACCCGGAGCAGCTGGCGCGCTTCTGCGCCCATCTCGGCCGCGACCACCGTAAGTTCGGCACCGAGAACGCGCACTACGACGCCGTCGGCGAGTGCCTGCTCGCCTCCCTGGCCCGCTTCGCCGGTCCCGCCTGGACCGCCGACGCGGCGCGCGCGTGGACGCTCGCGTACACCACGGTCGCGCAGGTCATGATGAGCGCGGCCGACGCGGACTCGATGGTGCGGCCCGCGTCCTGGATGGCCCGGATCGTGCACCGCGAGGAGTTCGTCTTCGGCATCGCGGCGATCACCGTGATGCCCGACCAGCCCTACCGCTACGCCGCCGGTCAGTACGTCAGCATGGAGACGCCCTGGTGGCCCCGCGAGTGGCGCTACTACTCCCCCGCCAACGCCCCGCGTGAGGACGGGACGCTCACCTTCCACGTGCGGGCCGTGCCGGGCGGCTGGGTGAGCAACGCCCTGGTCCGCCGCGCGGCGGTCGGCGACCACGTCAAACTCGGGCCGCCGCTGGGCGACATGGTGCTCGACCACTCGTCCGGCCGCGACATCCTCTGCGTGGCCGGAGGCACCGGCCTGGCCCCGATCCGCGCCCTGGTCGAGGAGAGCGCCCGCCACGGCGGCGGACGCCGGATGGACGTCTTCATGGGCGCCCGCACCTCCGACGAGCTGTACGGGATGGACGACATGCTCCGCTTCGCGCAGCGCAACCACTGGCTGCGGGTCCGGGCCGCGGTCTCCCACCAGGACATCGTCGGCCTCAACGGCTCGCTGCCGAGCGTGCTCGCGGAGTTCGGGCCCTGGTACCGGCACGACGCCTACCTCAGCGGCCCCGCCCCGATGGTCACCGCCGCGGCCGACGTGCTGCGCCGGACCGGCGTCCCCCCGGCGCGCATCCGCCACGACCCGTTCGGGGTGCCGTCCCTGGCCCTGAACTGACAGCCGCCTCCCCCTGACCACAACTCACCCGCACAACTTCGACGGTCTCCCCACCACCCTCACTGGTCGCTCCCTTAGACTCCACTCCTCCCGACCCAGGAGCACTTCTTCCGTGACCACGCCCGACCACAGCTTCGGCTCAGCAGGCGAGCGCATGCTGCAGCAGCGGCACGGCACCGTCGAGCGCGCCGCCGAGTTCTACGACCGTCAGGTGCACCCGTACCTCACGCCGGCGATGTGTGAGTTCGTCGCGCGGATGTCAATGGTCTTCCTCTCCACCTCGGACGCGCGGGGTGCCTGCGACGCCAGCTTCCGCGCGGGGCCTCCCGGGTTCGTGCAGATCCTCGACGACCGCACCCTCGCCTACCCGGAGTACCGCGGCAACGGGGTCATGGCCAGCGCGGGCAACATCACCGAGAACCCCCAAGTCGGCATGCTCTTCATGGACTTCACCCGGGACCACATAGGGCTGCACGTCAACGGCAGCGCCCTGCTGGTCCCCGACGCCCAGATACGCACGCACTACCCGCAGCTGCCGGTGGACTCCGCCCCCGGCCGCCGCCCGGAGCTCTGGGTCCACGTCACGGTCGACGAGGCGTACATCCACTGCTCCAAGCACATCCCGCACCTCGAACCCGCCGTGCGCACCGCGTCCCCCGAGACGAAGCGCCCCCGCGACCAGCAGTACTTCACCGCCCCGCCGGTGCCCGCGTTCACGGCCGCGCCGGACGCCTGGCCGGGCGTGGACCGGTAGCGCGGCGCGGACTCGGCAGAGACTCGGCGCGGACTACATTTTCAGTCAGTCCGTCCCCGCATGTAGGGTGCGGGATTATGGCGGACCGTAGCGACCGTAGAACGACGATGCTGGAAGCAGCAGCCAGGGTCATCGCCCGGCGCGGGGTGCGCGGGCTGCGGGTCGAGGAGCTGGCGGCGGAGGCAGGGGTCTCCACGGCGCTGATCTACTACCACTTCAAGAACCGCCAGGGCATTCTGCGGGCCACGCTCGACTTCATCAACGACCGCGCCGAGAGCTACACCACCTCCCGCGACCCGGACGCCCCGCCCCTGGACGCGCGCGGCGAGCTGGAGCAGACGCTCCTGCTGGAGTTCCAGGACACCGCCACGGTGCGCGAGAACAGCACCGCCTGGGGCGAGCTGCGCGCCAGCGCCGTCTTCGACCCGGACCTGCGCGAGGACCTGGCCCGCGCCACCCTCGTCTGGGACCAGGAGGTCGCCGAACTCCTGGGCAAGGTCCACCCGATGGCGGGCGCAGGTGCTCTGGCCCAGGCCGCCGAGCGGCTCACCGCCCTCCTGGAGGGCCTCAGCACCCGCTGGCTCAGCGGCAGCCTCCCCCTCGCGCATGCCCGCGCGCTGATGTCCGAGGCCATCGACGTCGAACTGTCCCGGCTGGGCGGGGCCGTCACCCGTAGCTGAACTCTGCCTGCCCCTTCTCGCGACGGGACGCTGTGCACGGTGGCACCGGAGGCCGTCCTTCACTGTGCATACCGACACTCCACAGCATGCGTCCGTCGGCCCTAGATTCGCTGGCGTACGGGCTCGCACGGGCCACCGCTGAATAGGCTGAAACACAGGGGGCACATCCATGTTCGGATTCGTCAAGGCTCGGCGGCTGCGCAGGCTCTCGGCCACACTCGGCGCCGTGGCCGCAATCGGCGTGAGTACCGTGGTCGTCGCACCGTCGGCACACGCTGACGACTACGTTCAGCACTGCGGGACCTACCACAGCTGGACCGAGTGCATATCGTTCGACTACACCACCGAAACGACCGCAGTGAACGCCCTCAACGGGTACTCCTACGACCAGACCGAATCGCTGTACTACGAATTCCACAACGGCCAGGTCTTCAGCCAGGGAATTGATATTCCGGCGCACAGCTGGCGGGGATTCTCCGAGGAGGGGGCATTTCCCGCCAACTCGGATCCGGTGTGCGCGGGAATCGGCGATGTCGCAAACATCGTGTGCGCCGACTTCTGATCGAAGTCGGTAGTCACGGACCAGGACGAGCATGCCTCTACAGGAAGTAGAGGCGGCTGAGGGTGACGCTGTCGGCGGGGTGGCTGTGGAGGGGGTCTCCGTCGAGGGTGACGGTGCCGGTGGTGGGGTTGACGTCGACGGTGCCGAGGCGGTGGTTGCGGAGCATGTCGGCGGGGCCGATGCCGCGGGTGTGTCGGACCGGGACGCGTCGGCGGCGGGTGGGCATCTGGTCGCCGTTGGCGACGGCCGCGCCCGCGACGAACGCGACGGAGATGTCGGCGGCGGTGGCGCCGTGGGCGCCGAACTGGGGCCCGAGGACGAGGGGTTCGCAGCGGTCGGTGGAGGCGTTGGGGTCGCCGGTGACGCCGTAGGCGGGGAACCCGGACTTGAGCACGAGTTGCGGCTTGGCGCCGAAGTGGTCGGGGCGCCATAGGACGATGTCGGCGAGTTTGCCGGGTTCGATGGAGCCGATCTCGTGGGCGAGGCCGTGGGCGATGGCGGGGTTGATGGTGAGTTTGGCGATGTAGCGCAGGACGCGTTCGTTGTCGTCGCCGGACTCCGTGGTGCCGTAGGAGCCGTCGCCGTCGAGGGGGCCGAGTTCGTGTTTCATTTTTCCGGCCATGGCGAAGGTGCGGCGGACGGTTTCTCCGGCGCGGCCCATGCCTTGCGCGTCGCTGCTGGTGATGCCGATGACGCCGAGGTCGTGCAGGACGTCTTCGGCGCCCATGGTTCCGGCGCGGATGCGGTCGCGGGCCATGGC
>NZ_JADPRT010000035.1 GCF_015690355.1 Streptacidiphilus fuscans
GATTCCCAATGAAGGTGTCAAGCCCGATTAGTGACTGACTGTGAGCGTGTCAGCTCAGTCTGATGGGGTTGCCTGGCGGGGTGATCTCGAAGGTACGGCCGTCGCGCATGAGGGCCCACAGGACGTTTAGGCGGCGTCGAGCGAGGGCGATGACGGCCTGCTTATGGGACTTGTTCTCGGCTCTCTTGCGGTCGTAGTAGGCCTTCGAGGTGGGGCAACATCGGGAGGCGACCTGCGCGGACATGTAGAAGACACGGAGCAGTCGACGGCAGTAGCGGCGGGGTCGGCGCATGTTGCCGCTGATGCGTCCTGAGTCCTTCGGGACCGGGGCCAGGCCGGCGACCCCGGCGAGACGGTCGGGGCTACCGAAGACGCTCATGTCTCCGCCGGTATGGGCGATGAACTCGGCACCCAGGACGCTGCCTATGCCGGGCATGCTCAAGATGACCTCGGCATGCGGGTGCTCGCGAAACCGGCACTCGATCAGGGCGTCAGTTTCAGCGATCTCTTCATCAAGGGCGGTCACCTCCCTCGCCAGCCTGGCCACCAAGACGGCGGCCAGCTTCTCCCCGGGAACGGCAGTGTGCTGGGCCTGGGCAGCCTCGACCGCGGTGGCTGCGACGAGCCGGGAGTTGCGGACTTTCCGGTTCTTCAGCCACTCCGCCAGGCGGTTCGTGCCGATCCGACGCAGGGCGGCCGGGGTTTGGTAGCCGGCCAGCAGCACCAGCGAGGCCTTTGAGCTGCTGTAATCGAAGGCCCGCTCCAAAGCCGGAAAGTACTCCAGCATCTGGGCCCGCAGCCGGTTAATCGCTCTCGTGCGGTCGGCCGCCAGGTCCAGGCGGCGCGAGGTGAGGATTCGCAGGTCCACGGCGATGTCGTCGCCGCGGTGCATCGTCTGGAGGTCGCGGCGCATGCGGGCCTGGTCGGCGATGACGAACGCGTCCTTCGCGTCAGTCTTCCCGTCACCCCGATAGGAACCGGATGCGTGGTGGACGGTGCGGCCGGGGATGTAGAGGACCTTCTGCCCGTTGTCGGTCAGCAGCGCGATCATCAGCGCGGCTCCACCGGAGTTGAGGTCGATTGCCCACGTCACCAGCTCGCCCTCACTCAGCGCGAGGACGTCGGCGATCAGTTTGAGCAGCGAAGCCTCGTCGTTGGCCACTCGCTGCGACAGTCTGCGCTGGCCGTCCGAGTCGAGCACCATGCAGTGATGCTCGGCCTTGCCCGCGTCCATTCCGGCCCACAGTTGGGGCACGGCCACCTCCGAAGTCGGTCCTGTACCGGTCCCAGCAGACGACCTCGCCAGCGTGTCCTTACCAAGCGATCGTGTCGCGCGCATCCCAATCAGTGGCCGAGTCGTCGCGGGGCACCGGGCGGCCAATCAGTAGAAGCCACTTCTACGGCATGAACTTGACAGCCACACCCGATGCCCCTGGGCCTCCCGATCCTACGAGTGACCGGAATCAACCCATCAACAACGTAAGGA
>NZ_JADPRT010000036.1 GCF_015690355.1 Streptacidiphilus fuscans
TGAACCGCTCCGGGTTCGGTATCGAGCTTGATGTCACGCGCTGACGGGTTCGTCGGCGCGGGTTCTTTGGTGATGGTAGGCGGTTTCGTGTTCGGCCGGGGTGGTGTGGCCAAGGGCACCGTGGAGTCGTCGGTGGTTGTACCAGTCGACCCACTCGGCGGTGGCGAACTCGACGTCCGTGAAGGTCTTCCAGGGTCCGTGACGTGTGATCAGCTCGGTCTTGAACAGGCCGATGGTGGACTCGGCGAGTGCGTTGTCGTAGGCGTCGGCGACGCTGCCGATCGAGGGCGCTATGCCGGCCTGGGCCAGCCGCTCGGTGAAGGCGATCGAGGTGTACTGACTCCCCGCGTCCGAGTGGTGAATCAAGTCGGTGACCTGGCTGTTCCGGCCGTAGCCGCGTTGCCACAGGGCTTGCTCGACCACGTCCAGGACCAGGCAGGTCTGCTTGTTGGTCGCCGCCTTCCAGCCCAGAATCCGGCGCGAGTACGCATCCACGCAGAACGCGACGTACACGGTCCCGGCCCAGCCCGGGACGTAGGTGAAGTCCGCGACCCACAACCGGTCCGGCCCGGCCGCGGCGAAGTCGCGGTTGACCAGGTCCCCGGCCCGGCGCCCGTCGGCACCCGGAATCGTGGTCCGCACTCGCTTCCCGCGCACCGCACCTGACAGACCGGCCTGGCGCATGAGGCGCTCGACCGTGCAGCGGGCCACGTCGACGCCCTCGCGTTGTAACTGGTGCCAGACCTTCCTTGCCCCGTAGACCGCGTAGTTGTCCCGGTGGATCCGACGGATCTGCTCGGTCAGTTCCGCGTCACGCAGGGACCGCGGCGATGGCGACCGGCGCTTGGCCGCGTAGTAGGTCGAGGCTGCCGCCGGGGTGCCAGCCCAGCTCAGGGTGCGGCAGATGGCCTCGGCGCCGAACTCGTCGCGGTGGGTGTCGATGAAGCGGATCAGCGCGGTGGCCTCGGGTCCAGTTCCGCGGCGAAAAAAGCGGCCGCCGCCTTGAGGATGCCGTTCGCTCGCCGCAGCTCGGCGTTCTCCCGCTCCAACCGCCGGATCCGGTCGGATTCCGCCTTCGCGGCCACGGCCTGCGGGTCCGCGGCGGCGTCCGCCTTCTTGACCCAGTGCCGCAGGGCCTCAGGGTGGATCCCGAGCAGGTCGCCGACCTCGCGGATGATCCCGGGCCGTCCCGGCGTCAGCCTGCGCTTCTCGGCGACCATCCGCACGGCCCGCTCGATCAGCTCCTCCGGGTACTTCCTCTGCGCTGGCATGAGCGCATCCTTCCAAGCTTCAGCGTTCGATACCGAACCCGGAGCGGTTCA
>NZ_JADPRT010000037.1 GCF_015690355.1 Streptacidiphilus fuscans
AATGACACGGCTTCGGCGGTGTACTTGAGCCCCGCTACATTGTCGGCGCGGAATCACTTGACCAGTGAGCTATTACGCACTCTTTAAAGGGTGGCTGCTTCTAAGCCAACCTCCTGGTTGTCTCTGCGACTCCACATCCTTTCCCACTTAGCACACGCTTAGGGGCCTTAGCCGGTGTTCTGGGCTGTTTCCCTCTCGACCATGGAGCTTATCCCCCACAGTCTCACTGCCGCGCTCTCACTTACCGGCATTCGGAGTTTGGCTAAGGTCAGTAACCCGGTGGGGCCCATCGCCTATCCAGTGCTCTACCTCCGGCAAGAAACACACGACGCTGCACCTAAATGCATTTCGGGGAGAACCAGCTATCACGGAGTTTGATTGGCCTTTCACCCCTAACCACAGGTCATCCCCCAGGTTTTCAACCCTGGTGGGTTCGGTCCTCCACACGGTCTTACCCGCGCTTCAACCTGCCCATGGCTAGATCACTCCGCTTCGGGTCTTGGGCGCGCGACTGAATCGCCCTATTCGGACTCGCTTTCGCTACGGCTACCCCACACGGGTTAACCTCGCCACACACCGCAAACTCGCAGGCTCATTCTTCAAAAGGCACGCAGTCACCCCAAAGGGCTCCCACGGCTTGTAGGCACACGGTTTCAGGTACTATTTCACTCCGCTCCCGCGGTACTTTTCACCATTCCCTCACGGTACTATCCGCTATCGGTCACCAGGGAATATTTAGGCTTAGCGGGTGGTCCCGCCAGATTCACACGGGATTTCTCGGGCCCCGTGCTACTTGGGAGTTGCATAAGCGAGCCGTACAGATTTCGTCTACGGGGGTCTTACCCTCTACGCCGGACCTTTCGCATGTCCTTCGACTACCCATACGGTTTCTGACTCGCCCAGCCGCCGGCAGACGACTGAAACACAATCCCACGACCCCACAATGGCAACCCCTGCCGGGTCTCACACCACCATGGTTTAGCCTCATCCGGTTTCGCTCGCCACTACTCCCGGAATCACGGTTGTTTTCTCTTCCTGCGGGTACTGAGATGTTTCACTTCCCCGCGTTCCCTCCACATACCCTATGTGTTCAGGTATGGGTGACAGCCCATGACGACTGCCGGGTTTCCCCATTCGGACACCCCCGGATCAAAGCTCGGTTGACAGCTCCCCGGGGCCTATCGCGGCCTCCCACGTCCTTCATCGGTTCCTGGTGCCAAGGCATCCACCGTGCGCCCTTAAAAACTTGGCCACAGATGCTCGCGTCCACTGTGCAGTTCTCAAACAACGACCAGAAGG
>NZ_JADPRT010000004.1:0-188319 GCF_015690355.1 Streptacidiphilus fuscans
GATGTGCACGGGTCGGATGTGATGGCGACCTCGCTGGTGCTGGCGAAGGCCGTGGAGAAGACCGGGTTCGACCTGGTCGTGTGTGGCATGGCGTCCACGGACGGGACGATGGCGGTGTTGCCGGCGCTGCTGGCGGAGCGGCTGGGTGTGCCGCAGGTGACGCTGCTGTCCGAGGTCGCGGTGGCGGGTGGCACGGTGTCGGGTCGTCGCGACGGCGACACGGCGACGGAGCTGGTCGAGGCGTCCCTCCCGGCCGTGGTCAGCGTGACGGACCAGTCGGGTGAGGCCCGGTACCCGTCGTTCAAGGGCATCATGGCCGCGAAGAAGAAGCCGGTCGAGGAGCTGGACCTGGACGACCTCGGCGTCGACGCCGAGCACGTCGGCCTCGCCGGCGCCTGGACCGCCGTGGACTCCGCGACGGCGCGTCCGGCGCGCACGAAGGGGACGATCGTCAAGGACGAGGGCGAGGGCGGCAAGCAGCTCGCCGAGTACCTGGCGTCGCAGAAGTTCATCTAGTCCGACTGCCTGGCAGTCCGGCTGTCACCCCTCTTCTTCTTCGTTCTGGAGCAATGAATCATGGCTGAGATTCTGGTCCTGGTGGACCATGTGGACGGTGCGGTGCGTAAGCCCGCGTTGGAGCTGCTGACCCTGGCCCGTCGGATCGGCACGCCGGTCGCGGTGGTGCTGGGCGCGGGCGACGCCGCCGCCGCGGTGGCCGCGAAGGCGGGCGAGTACGGCGCGGAGCGCGTGATCACCGCCGACGCGAGCGAGTTCGCCGACTACCTGGTCGTGCCGAAGGTCGACGCGCTCGCGCAGATCGCCGGATCCGTCAACCCGGCGGCGGTGCTGGTCACCTCCTCGGGCGAGGGCAAGGAGATCGCCGCGCGCCTGGCGCTGCGCCTGGGCTCCGGCGTCATCACCGACGCCGTCGACCTCACCGCCGGCGAGCAGGGCCCCGTCGCGACCCAGTCCGCGTTCGCCGCCTCGTTCACCGTCCAGTCCCGTGTCTCGCACGGCACCCCGGTGATCACCGTCAAGCCGAACGCGACCGCCCCCGAGGCCGCCGCGGCCGCCGGCACGGTCGAGACCGTCACCGTCGCCTTCAGCGACGCGGCGACCGGCACCAAGGTCACCTCCCGCACCCCGCGCGTCTCCTCGGGCCGCCCGGAGCTGACCGAGGCCGCGATCGTGGTCTCCGGCGGACGCGGCGTGGGCGCGGCCGAGGGCTTCGGCGTCGTCGAGGCGCTGGCCGACTCCCTCGGCGCGGCCGTGGGCGCCTCCCGCGCCGCGGTCGACGCGGGCTGGTACCCGCACTCCAACCAGGTCGGCCAGACCGGCAAGCAGGTCTCCCCGCAGCTGTACATCGCCAACGGCATCTCCGGCGCCATCCAGCACCGCGCGGGCATGCAGACCTCCAAGACCATCGTCGCGGTCAACAAGGACCCCGAGGCCCCGATCTTCGAACTCGCCGACTACGGCGTCGTCGGCGACCTCTTCCAGGTCCTGCCCCAGCTCACCGACGAGATCAAGACCCGCAAGGGCTGATCTTCAACCGGTCTCCACGGTTGCTGAAACAAACGAACGGCCCCCGCGTCACCACCCGGTGAGGCGGGGGCCGTCGTACGATGCGGGCTGGTCAGCTGCCTCTCCGCTGGGGGACCTGTGATCGTCTGGCTCAACGGCGCGTTCGGCGCCGGCAAGTCCACGACCGTGCGCGAACTGCACCGTCTGCTGCCCGGATCGCACATCGTCGACCCCGAGGACGTCGGCGCGCTGCTGCGCCGCCTGCTGCCGCCGGACGCGCGGAGCGCCCACACCGACTTCCAGGACCTGGTCGCCTGGCGACGCCTGGTGCCGGACACCCTGACCGCGCTCCGGGCGCAGCTCGGCGAGGACGTCCCGCTGCTGGTGCCCATGGCGCTGCACCGACAGGACTACCGCGACGAGATCTTCGGCGCGCTGGCCTCCTGCCGGATCGAGGTGCACCACGTCGTGCTCCACGCCGAAGAAACGGTTCTGCGGAGCCGGATCGAGGCCGACCAGGACGACGCGCGTGCCCGGGGCTGGCGACTGGCCCACCTCGACGCCTACGCGGAGGCGCTGACCTGGCTGAGGCGCGACGCGTCGGTCGTGGACACCGCCGGACTGACGCCCGCTCAGGCCGCCGAGCAGGTCCTCGCCGTGCTCCGCGCGGGCGACGCGCGGGTGCCGATCGTGCAGGACCCGGTCGCGGTCGGGGACACGGTCGCCGCGGCGGTGCTGCTCTTCGACGAGGAGGACCGGGTGCTGCTGGTCGACCCGGTCTACAAGGCCGGATGGGAGTTCCCCGGCGGCGTCGTCGAGGTCGGCGAGGCGCCGACGGCCGCCGCCGTCCGGGAGGCGTTCGAGGAGCTTGGCCTGGAGCTGGCCGAGGAGAGCCTGCGCCTGCTCGCCGTCGACTGGGAACCGCACCGGGGCCCGAGATCCGGCGGCCTGCGACTGATGTTCGACGCGGGGCGGCTTGCCGCCGTCGACCGCGCCCGACTCACCCTTCCGGCCGCGGAGCTGCGTCAGTGGCGCTTCGTCAGCCCGGCGGACGCCTCCGACCACCTCGCGCCCAACAAGCTCGCCCGGCTGCGCGGCGCGCTCGCCGCCCGGGAGTCGGGCGAGGTGCTCTACCTGGAGGCCGGGCGCGCGGCCGGGGACGGCAAGGCCGGAACCACTGCGGCCGGGGGCAATACGGCCGGGGACCGGTGGGCAGCAGCCGACCGGGAGCGAGACCGGCCGGACGGGGTGGACGAGCCGCAAGGCGGGTTGAACCAGGCAGGATGATCCTGTGCCGTTCACCTTCAGCCATCCCGCCGCCGTCCTCCCGCTGCTGCGCGCCGCCCGGCCGCAGGGGCCGTTGATCGCCTCCGGGTTGGTCGCGGGCTCGCTCGCCCCCGACGTCCCGTACTTCGTCGACAGCCTGCTGCCCGGCGCGTACGCGGTGGGGAGACTGACGCACCGTGCGTGGGCGGTGCCCACGCTGAACGTGGCGATCGCCGCCGGGGTCGCGGCGGTCTGGTACGGGCTCGGACCGCGCCTCGGACCCGGGGTGGAACGCGGACTGGAACAGGGACTGGGACACGGCCTCGGGCGCGAGCCCGCAGGGCGGATCGCGGAGCCGTGTGCCGCCGACTGGGCGCAGGACGCGGCCTGGTTCGCCGCCTCGGCGGCGGTGGGCGCGTTCACCCATGTGGCCTGGGACGAGTTCACCCATCACGGGCGCTTCGGGGAGCGGCACATCCCGGCGCTCGGCCACCGGATCGGCGGCCGGATGCCCGTCTACCAAGCGCTGCAGTGGGCCTCGTCGATGGCGGGCCTGGCCGTGCTCGGCCGTGCCGCGAGCCGCACGCCGCGGGCGCGGGACGTGGTCCGCGAGGTGGCGTCCGCGGTGTCCCCGGCGGCGACGGCGCTGGTCGGCGCGGCCACGGTGGTCGGCGCGGTGCACCGTGCGCGCCGGGACCGCGCCCGTCGGCCGGAGCCGTTCAGCGGGAACGACCTGGTCGCGTCGGTCAGCTTCGGCGGTGGCGCGGGTGCGGCCGTGGGGGCCGTGGCCGCCGCGGCGGTCGGCTCCGGACTGCGTGCGCTCGCTCCGCGCTCTCTCGCCTCCGCCCACCCGCGTCTGCTCACCGGCGGCTCACCGGGCACGCGCCGGGTGGGGACGCGCAAGTAATATGACCGATCGTGAGCGAGAACCAGGGCCTCGGCGCCGATGAGAACGTCGAGAACGACGAGAATCTGACCACCGGAGCGACCGAGCTGCTCGACGGCGGTGATCCAGCCCTCTCAGTCCTCCCAGCCATGGAGGTCGAGGCGGTCACCGACGCCGTGGGCGTCGCGGACGCTCTGGAGGCGCTCGCCGACGACCTGGGCGGTGTCTGGGACGTCGTCGTGGTCGGCGCGGGCCCGGCCGGCTCGTCCGCCGCGTACGGCGCGGCCGAGGCCGGGGCGACCCGGGTGCTGCTGCTCGACAAGGCCGCTCCGCCCCGCTACAAGACCTGCGGCGGCGGCATCATCGGCCCCTCGCGCGACGCGCTTCCGCCCGGCTTCACCCTCCCGCTCAAGGACCGCGTCCACGCGATCACGTTCACGCTCGGTGGCCGCTACGAGCGCACCCGACGCTCCAAGCGGATGCTCTTCGGGCTGATCAACCGCGACGAGTTCGACCACGGCCTGGTCCAGGCCGCCGAGAAGGCGGGCGCGACGCTGGTCACCGGGGTCACCGTCACCGGCGTCACCCAGCCCGAGGAGGGCGAGGCAGGCCTCGCCCTGGTCGCGCTCCAGGACGGACGGACCGTCAAGGCCCGTGCCGTGGTGGGCGCGGACGGCAGCGCGGGCCGGGTCGGCGCTCACGTCGGCGTCGTCTTCGACCAGGTCGACCTGGGCCTGGAGGCCGAGATCCCGGTCCCGGCGGACGTCGCGGCGCAGTGGCGCGGCCGGGTGCTGCTGGACTGGGGGCCCCTGCCCGGCTCGTACGGCTGGGTCTTCCCCAAGGGCGACAGCCTGACGGTCGGCGTCATCGCGGCCCGGGGCAAGGGCGCGGAGACCCGCGCCTACCTCAAGTCCTTCATCGACCAGTTGGACCTCGCCCGGTTCACCCCGAGCGTCGAGTCGGGCCACCTGACCCGCTGCCGCTCCGACGAGTCGCCGCTCGTGCGCGGGCGCGTCCTGGTCGCCGGTGACGCGGCGGGCCTGCTGGAGCCGTGGACCCGCGAGGGAATCTCCTACGCGCTCCGCTCCGGCCGTCTGGCCGGCAAGTGGGCGGCGAAGCTCGCGGGCGCGACGAACGGGGTCGAGGTCCGCCGCGAGGGTCTGGGCTACACCTTCGACATCCGCGCGGACCTGGGCCAGGAGATGCGCGTCGGCCGTCGCATGCTGTCGGCTTTCGAGCGCCGCCCGCAGGCCTTCCACGCCGCCGTCCTCACCTTCCGCCCGGCCTGGCGCGCCTTCGCCCGGGTCACCCAGGGCCACACCACCTTCGCCCGCCTCACCCGCGAGCTCGGTGTCTCCCGGCGCACCATCGACTTCCTGACGCGGAGGTAGTCAGCCAGACGTAGCCGGAGGCAGGCAGGTCGCGGGCGCTTGGACGTACTGCACGGGGAGTACGTCCCGGCACCTCAGCGAGGTGACGCACCGGCCCGGTGTTCTGGCCTACGGTGCACGTATGAGATCCGGTTGGCGCGAGAGGGCTGATCCCGGCACGCCCGACGACGGGTCGCAGTGGGCCGGTGGACCCGGGTGGGCCGGGTGGCCCGCGTGGCGTGGCAGGCGCGACCGCGGCGCGCGGCCGGTCGTCGCCCTCGCGCTGGTCGTCGCGTTCATCCAGGAGTTCGGCACCCGCGCCGTGGCCGGGCACCAGCACGGCGGGAACTGGCATGCGGGCCTGCCGCCGCTGGCCACCGTGCTGCTGCTGGCCGGGCCTGCGCTGCTCCTGCTGCGGCGGCGTTGGCCGTTGCAGGTCTGCGCCGGGACGGCGGCGGTGGCCGGGCTGTACCTGCTGCTCGGCTACCCGTACGGGCCGATCGTGCTCAGCGTCGCCGTCGGCTACGTCAGCGCCGTGCTGGCCGGGCGGCGCCGGGCTGCGTGGATCAGTCTGGGCGCGCTCTACCTCGCCCACGTCGTCGTCAGCGCCGCGACCGGATCGCTGCGCTGGCCGGTCGAGCTCGGCGTGCTCGCCTGGCTCCTGGTGCTGGTCGCCGGGGCGGAGCTGATGCGCACCCGGATCGAGCAACGCCAGCACTGGCGCGCGGCCCGCGCCGAACGGGAGGCGCGGATCGCCGACGAGCAGCGCCTCGGCATCGCCCGCGAGCTGCACGACGTGCTCGCGCACAGCATCTCGCTGATCAACGTCCAGGCCGGGGTGGCGCTGGAGCTGATCGACGACGACCCGGAGCAGGCCCGCACCGCGCTGACCACGATCCGGGACACCAGTAAGCAGGCGCTCGGCGAGGTACGCCAGGTCCTCGGCACGCTCCGCGCAGGCGGGCCCGCCGACCGCAGCCCCGCGCCGGACCTGGCCCGCCTGGACGAGCTGGTCCGGCAAGCGGGCGTGGCCGGCCTGACGGTCACCGTCACCCGCACCGGGCTGCGCCGCCCGCTGCCCGCCGGGATCGAGCTGGCGGCGTTCCGGATCGTCCAGGAGGCGCTGACGAACGTCATCCGCCACTCCTCCGCGCGGACGGCGGCCGTGGCGCTGGACGACACCTCGGAGCGCCTCACGGTCACTGTCCACGACCCCGGCCCCACCTCCGCCGCCGGGGGCGCCCGCGCGGGCGGCAGCGGCAGCGGGCTGGCGGGCATGCGCGAACGCGTCGGCGCGCTGGGCGGCAGCGTCGAGGCAGGCCCGGCACCCGACGGCGGCTTCACCGTCCGCGCCGAGCTGCCGCTCGCGAACGGCGGGAGCGGCGCGAACGGCGCGAACGGATGGACGGCGCACCGATGACGCACCCTCACCCTGGAGACGACATGATCCGCGTGCTGCTCGCCGACGACCAGCAGTTGGTCCGGGCCGGTTTCAAGGCGCTGCTCGACGCCCAGTCCGACATCACCGTCGTCGCGGAGGCCGACGACGGCGTCGAGGCCGTCGAACACGCCCAGGCGCTGGTGCCGGACGTGGTGCTGATGGACATCCGCATGCCGCGGCTGGACGGCCTCGCGGCGACCCGTCAGATCTGCTCGGACCCGAAGCTGAGCGACGTCAAGGTGGTGGTGCTGACCACCTTCGAGATGGACGAGTACGTCTTCGAGGCGCTGCGCTCGGGCGCGGCGGGCTTCCTGGTCAAGGACACCGAACCGGCCGAACTCGTCCGCGCCGTCCGCGCCGCCCACGCGGGCGACGGCCTGCTCTCACCGGGCGTCACCCGCCGCCTGATCGCCGAGTTCGCCGCTCGCTCCAAGGAACCCGACCAGCCCGCCACCCTCTCCCGCCTCACCGACCGCGAACGCGAGGTCCTGGCGTTGGTCGGCCTCGGCCTCACCAACGAGGAGATCGCGGGCCGACTGGTCGTCAGCCCACTGACGGCGAAGACCCACGTCAGCCGCACCATGGTCAAGCTCGGCGCCCGCGACCGCGCCCAACTCGTCGTCCTGGCCTACGAATCCGGCCTGGTCCGACCCGGTTGGCTGGGCTAGGCGACGGCTACCGCTGTCCCGTCGCCTTCCTCGGGCCTCTGACAGGCAGCTCGGCAGTCAGCGCTGATGCGCCGCCAACGCCTCCCGCTCGCGGTAGTAGCGCTCCAGCAGCAGTGGCAACTCCCGTCGTACGAAGCTGAAGAAGTGCAGCGACTCGCCGAGGCGGGCGGCGGCCGGGGAGTCCGGGCCGAGCATGTGGATGCCCTCGGTGAGGGAGGTCTCCCAGCGGGAGAGCATCGCGTCGCGCTTGAGGAGGGCGTCACGCCAGACGTCGTCGAAGACGCGGTAGCGGTCGCGGCGGGAGCCGGGCTCCCGTTCGCGGCCGACGAGTTGGACGGTCGAGAGGTAGCGGACCGCGCCGGAGACGGCGGCCGGGCTGATCCGGAGCAGGGACGCCAGCTCCGCGGAGGTCAGGCGGCCGGCGGGGGAGGTGATCAGGGCGACGAAGACGCGGGCCGGCATTCGCGGGAAGCCAGTGTCGGTGAGGACGTCGGCGAAGCGCTCGATGTAGGCGCGCAGCTCTTCCTGATCGGCTACGTCGGCCGCTTGGTCGGCTACCTGATCAGCCGCCTGGCCGGCTGCTTGGCTGGCCGCCGGTTCGGGTGTCTGGGGATCGGCCGATGCCTGATCCGTCCGCTTCGTCGCCATGGGGTTCACCCTATCCCGCACATCACCGAGTTCAGAAGATTCACGAATTCGTGAAATCAGTGTAGCGTCGAACCGTGACGGAAAGCGCTGCAAGCATGGCCGGGAACGACCCGGCGATCGACGTGTCCGGCCTGGTCAAGACCTTCGGGCGGACCCGGGCCCTGGACGGTCTCGACCTGCGCGTCGAGCGGGGTGAGGTGCACGGGTTCCTCGGCCCCAACGGTGCCGGAAAGTCGACGACCATCCGGGTGCTGCTGGGCCTGATCCGGGCGGACGCGGGCACCGCCCGCCTGCTCGGCGGGGATCCGTGGCGCGAGTCGGTCGCGCTGCACCGCCGGATCGCCTACGTGCCCGGGGACGTGACCCTGTGGCGTGGGCTGAGCGGCGGCGAGGTGATCGACCTGCTCGGGCGGCTGCGCGGCAACGGCGGCAGCACCGCCGAGCAGCGGGCCAAGCGGCGCGCCGAGCTGCTGGAGCGGTTCGAGCTGGACCCGACCAAGAAGGGCCAGACCTACTCCAAGGGCAACCGTCAGAAGGTCGCCCTGGTCGCGGCGTTCTGCTCGGACGCGGAGCTGCTGATCCTGGACGAGCCGACCTCCGGGCTGGACCCGCTGATGGAGGAGGTCTTCCGCTCCTGCGTCGCCGAGGAGCGCGAACGCGGTCGGACGGTGCTGCTGAGCAGCCACATCCTCTCCGAGGTCGAGGCGCTCTGCGACCGCGTCAGCATCATCCGCGCGGGCCGCACCGTCGAGACCGGAACGCTTTCCGAGCTGCGCCACCTGACGCGCACCTCCGTCACCGCCGAACTCGCCGCGCGGCCGACCGGGCTGGACGCGCTGCCGGGCCTGCACGACGTGGAGTTGGACGACGGACCGTCCGGCGCCCGGCTGCACTGCCAGGTCGACACGGACCGGCTCGACGGCCTGCTCCGGGCGCTGACCGACGCCGGAGTGCGCTCCCTGACGAGCCGTCCGCCCACGCTGGAGGAGCTGTTCCTGCGTCACTACGAGTCCGCACCCGTGGCCGTCCCCGCCGGGGAGCAGGCATGACCGCGCGCTGGGCAGTGGCTGGCGGCGGCAGCACCGCCGGGACCGGCGAACTGCTCCGCTTCGCGCTGCGCCGCGACCGGATCATGCTGCCCGTCTGGCTCTACGCCCTGGTCGGGTCGACCGGGGCCACCGCTGCCTCGATCGGCAAGCTCTACCCGACCACGGCGTCCCGCGTCTCCCTCGCGCAGAGCATCAACAGCAACGGCTCCCTGCGCGCGCTCTACGGGCCGGTCTACGACGCCACCAGCAACGGCGCGTTGACGGCCTGGCGGATGCTGCCCTACGGCGGATTGATGCTCGGGCTGCTCTGCGTCCTGCTGGTGGTCCGGCACACCCGGGCCGAGGAGGAGTCGGGTCGGCTGGAGCTGATCGGCGCGGGCGCGGTCGGACGCGGCGCGCCGCTGGCCGCCGGGCTCGGCACGGCCGTGATCGCCTCCGCGCTGGTCGGCGTGCTGACGGCCGCCGTCCTGGGCGCGACCGGGCAGCCGCTGGGCGGTTCGCTCGCCTTCGGCGGCGCGCTGTTCGGGTGCGGGGTCTGCTTCGCCGGGGTCGGGGCCGTGACCGCGCAGCTCAGCGGGACCAGCCGGGCCGCCAACGGGATCGGCGGCGCGGTGCTCGGGCTCGCCTTCCTGCTGCGCGCCTGCGGTGACGCCGCCGGACCGACCGGGCCGGGCTGGCTGCTCTGGCTCTCCCCGCTCGGCTGGGCCGAACGCGTCCGGCCCTACACGGACGACGCCTGGTGGCTGGTGGCGCTGTTGGTCGTCGCCGGAGCGGTGCAGATTTCCATCGGCTACCTGCTCGCCGGTCGCCGCGACCTGGGCGCGGGACTGTTGCCGCAGCGTCCTGGACCGGCGGTCGCCGAGCCGTCGCTGCGCGGGGCGGGCGGCCTGGCCTGGCGGCTCCAGCGAGGCGGACTGCTCGGCTGGGCGGTCGGGTTCGCGGTCGGCGGGTCGATGCTGGGCGGCATCACCGAGGGCGTCAAGCAGTTGATCTCCACCAGCTCCAACGTCGAGCAGATCATGGAGCGGATGGGCGGCACGTCCGGCATGGTCGACGCCTACCTGGCGACGGCGATGAACCTGCTGGCCATGGTCGCCGCCGTCTACGCGGTCCAGACCGCGCTGCGGCTGCGCGGCGAGGAGACCTCGGGCCGCGCCGAACCGGTGCTGGCCACCGGCGTCAGCCGGCTCGGCTGGGCGGCGAGCCATCTGCTCTACCCGCTGCTCGGATCTGCCGTACTGCTGCTGGTCGGTGGCATCACCGCGGGCCTCGGCACGGGTGTGGTGCTCGGCGACGCGGCGGGCTGGACGGGCAAGTTGCTGGTCGCCGCGCTGGTCCAGCTCCCGGCGGTGTGGATCTTCGCGGCGGTGACGGTCGCGCTGTTCGGGCTGCTGCCGCAGTGGTCCACCGCGGCCTGGGGCGTGCTGGGCGTGCTGCTCTTCATCGCCTACCTCGGCCCGGCCGTGAACGCGGGTCAGTGGCTGCTCGACCTGAGCCCGTTCACCCACGTGCCCAAGCTGCCCGGCAGCGCGTTCCAGGCGCAGCCGCTGCTCTGGATGGTGCTGCTCTCCGTCGTGCTGGCGGGCTCCGGGCTCGCCGGATGGCGGCGACGCGACGTGGGATGAGCCGGGCGAGGTCGGAGGAACCGGGCGAAAGGTGACATAGCCTCAGCCGGGTGATGCACATCCGGCTCATCGTCCCGTCGTCGCTGGAGTCCGAGGTCCGCGCGGTGCTCGACGAGGCCCTCGGGGTCACCCATCTGGTGGTGGTCCCGGGGGCCGCGCTGCGTCCGGCGGGGGCGCTGGTCGAGTGCGACGTGGCGCGCGAGTCGGCGGACGAGCTGGTGGCCGCGCTGCGCCGGATCGGCCTGCCGCACCACGGCGCGATCACCATGACCACCGACGAGTTCACCGCGTCCGACGCCGCCGACCGCGCGCTGGCCGAGGCCCCGGGCGAGGGCGCGGACGCGGTGGTCTGGGAGGCCGTCAGCGGCATCACGCAGGAGGAGTCGGTCTTCAGCGCCGTCTACGTCGCCTTCCTCAGCGTCGCCACCATGCTGGCGGCCTGCGGGGTGATGCTGGACAACGCGATCCTGATCGTCGGCGCGATGGTCGTCGGCCCCGAGTTCGGCCCGCTGGCCGGGCTCTGCGTCGCCCTGGTGCGGCGTCAACCACGGCAGGCCTGGCGGTCGTTGGTGACGCTGGTGATGGGCTTCGTGGTGGCGATGCTGCTGACCGTCCTGTTCAGCGCGGTGATGGACCAGCTGGGACTCTTCAGCGACACGCGCTTCGACGCGCCACGCCCGGCCACCTCGTTCATCTACCAGCCGGACTCGATGTCGGTGGTGGTCGCGATGCTGGCGGGCATCGCCGGGGTGCTGTCGCTGACGTCGGCCAAGTCGGCCACGTTGATCGGTGTCGCCATCTCCGTCACCACCGTCCCGGCGGCGGGCTACGCCGCGCTGGCCGTGACCTACCAGGACTACGCGCAGGCCTGGGGCTCGTTCGTCCAACTCGGCGTCAACCTGGCCGGGATCGCCGTCGCGGGCACGCTGACGTTGCTGGTGCAGCGGCTGCTCTGGTCCCGGGTCCGCCGCCGGGAGCTCAAAGCCATGGGCGTCTGATCCGAGCGGGAGGCCCCGGCCGCCGCACGGGGGTTGACCTGGTGCATAGGCTGGGCATGCGCGCCACAGGGTGGTGGCGTCGACCTGCCGGAAGGGATCGCCCGATGTCCGCCGAACAGCCGCTTGAGCCGCTGGTCCGCTACGCCGTCGACCGAGGCGTCGCCACGCTGACCCTCGACTCGCCCGCCAACCGCAACGCCCTCTCCTCCCGTCTGGTGGCGGAGTTGGAGCAGGGTCTGCTGGACGCGGGCAAGGACCCGGCGGTCCGCGCGATCGTGCTCACCCACACCGGCGGCACCTTCTGTGCCGGTGCGGACCTGTCCGAGGCCACCGGCGGCGACCCGACCGCCAACCCGCGCCGCCTGGTGACCGCGATGCGGTCGCTGGTGGAGTCGCCCAAGCCGGTCGTCGCGCTGGTCGACGGACACGTCCGGGCGGGCGGCCTGGGGCTGCTGGGCGCCTGTGACATCGTGCTGGCCGGACCGAAGTCCACCTTCGCCTTCACCGAGGTCAGGCTCGGGCTCGCCCCGGCCGTCATCTCGCTGCCGCTGCTGCCGCGCCTGGACCCGCGCGGCGCGTCCCGCTGGTACCTGACCGGTTCGGTCTTCGACTCCGCCGAGGCCCAGCGGATCGGCCTGATCACCGAGGCCGCCGCGGACCCGGCCGAGGCGCTGACCGAGATCCTGGACGCCTTCCGCAAGGCCAGCCCGCAGGGCCTGGCCGAGACCAAGCGCCTGGTCACCGCCGAGGTGCTGCGCACGTTCGAGCGCGACGGCGAGTCGATGGTCGCGCAGTCGGCGCTGCTCTTCGGCTCCGAGGAGGCCCGCGAGGGCATGCTCTCCTTCCTGGAGCGCCGTCCGCCCGCGTGGGCGGCCGAGTGAGGCGCCACGACGGGACACGACTGGCCTCGACAGGACACGACTGGTCATGACAGGACGCGAGAGGTCCTGGGGACGAGTGACGCAGGCCATGTGACTCCGGCGGTTACCCACCGGTTAACGTAGGCCCATGCCGTTCGCCGAGAAGATACGCCGCGCCGCCCGGGAGCGGGCGCGCCGCGCCGCGTCGCAGCTGGTCCACCGGGGGTGGGGCTTCGTACGCGAGGCGGGCGCGATCAGCGCCGAGCGGCCCGGCCCGCTGCGGTTCGCCGAGCTCGGGGCGTTCACCAAGCTCGCCTTCCCGCAGGGGACGATCTTCAACGAGCAGGCGATCGCGGTCGGTTGCTACTGCATCATCGGCGAACGGGTCTCCGTCTCGGCGGGTTTCGCGCCCGGCCTGCAGTTGGGTCCGGAACCGATCGTGCGGATCGGCGACGGCTGCGTGATCGGCCGGGACAGCAACATCGTCGGCCACCAGTCCATCGTGATCGAGGACAACGTGTGGACCGGGCCGAGCGTCTACATCAGCGACCAGAACCACTCCTACGACGACCCGGCGCTGCCCATCGGCAAGCAGTGGCCGCGCAACGAGCCGGTCCGGATCGGCGCGGGCAGCTGGATCGGCACGGGTGCGGTGATCCTCCCCGGCGCCGACATCGGCCGCAACGTCGTGGTCGCGGCCAACTCCGTGGTGCGCGGCACGGTGCCTGACCACAGCGTGGTGGCGGGCGCGCCCGCCAAGCCCGTCCGGCGGTGGACCGAGGCGGAGGGCTGGCAGCCGCCGATCCGTACCGCGCCGCCGCGCGCGATCCCCGAGGGCATCACGCACGAGCAGCTGGTCGCCCTGATCGGCTGGGATCTGCGGCTCCCGACCGAGTCCGGCGAGTCTGCCGGGTCCGTCGGGCCCGTCGACGGGCGGGACGCGGTCGAGGCCGACGGCCCCAGGGACGCCGACCCGGACCCGGTTTCCTAGCCTCGGCAGCCCTCCATGCCGGGGGCGCGGTCACGCTCCGAAAGCGCTGGTCACGCACCGTCGCGCGACCTGCGCCGTGCGCGTGGCGATGGCACAGTGGAACGGATTCGTATGAGTCCCGCCTTTCGAGGATTCGAGGAGGCACCCCATGCGTATCCAGCCCACGCGCACCCAGCCCGGACGAATCCCCTCCAGCCGCAGCCGGCCCACGCGGGTCCGGATCTGCGGCCTCGCGCTCGCCGTCTCGACGGTCGTCGCCGCGCTCGCCGGGTGCTCGGCCTCCTCACAGGGCGCGCTCGGCCTCGGCGACGCCGCCGCCGCGGCCACCCCCAGCCCCTCCCAGTCCCTGCCCGGCGCGGACTCGTTGCAGGCGGCGCTGCTGAGCCCCGACGACCTCGGGGCGAACTTCTCCGTCGAGCCCAGCGGCTCCTCGTCGCCGAGCCTCCCCACGGGCAAGGGCTCCGGCTCGGGCAAGAGCGCCACGGGCTGCGAACAGCTCAGCGACCTGATCAACGGCTCACCGCAGAACGGGACTCCCGCGCCGAGCTCCAGCCCGCCGGGCGCGAACCGGGGCGCGAACCAAGGCGGCGAGGCCCAGGTGCTGCTGAACGGCGGCCAGGTCGGCCCGTTCGTCGGCGAGTTCCTCACGGCGCGGCCCCAGAGCGTGCTCGACACGACGTATCCGCAGGTCAAGAACGCGCTCGCGTCCTGCAAGAACCTCAACCTGTCCACCGGCGGCACCACGGTCGACTTCAGGCTCTCGCCGGTCGACTTCGGCAGCCCGGGCTCGGTCGCGCGGCGGATGGACGGGACGGTCCAAGGCGTCACCGTCAACGGCTACTTCGTGGTGGACCGGCTCGACTCGAACGTCGCAATGATCTACCTCTACATCCAGGTCAGCAACACCTCGTCCGAGTCCGCCTACGCGTACTACCAGATCGCCGTCTCCAAGGCACAGGACGTGCTCGGCATCTCGACCTCGGCGGCCGCGTCAGTCTGAGAGGTCAGGCACGAACCGGCTCAGCCGGTAGGTGGTCTGCGCCTCCGTCAGTCGCGTGCACGGCGAGTCGATCCGCATCCGGGAGGGCTCGACTCCCTCCTCCGCCCAGAGCCGGCGCACCTCCGCTCGCAGCTCCGCCTTGTCCAGGGTCGTCAGCACCAGTTCCCAGTGCCCCGTGCCGGGTGCCGTGAGAGCAACGGACCGACGTATCTCCGCCTCACGTTGCCGCTTCCGCTTCTGTTGCCCGGGCACCGCCCCAGCATCGCCGCACGACGGTTGCCCGGCAAGGCATTTGGTCGGGCGGGGTGCCCGGGTGGGCCGCAGGTCAGGACGCGGTCTTCCGCCGCACCGCCAGGGACGCCACGCCAGAGAGGGCGACCAGCAGGGCGACCGAGAGCAGTGCCACCGGAAGCCCCAACCCCTGCGCCAGGAACCCGATGACGGGCGGTCCGGCGACCATGCCGCCGTAGCCGAGCATCGACGCGGTGGCCACGCCGCGCGGTCCGCGCAGGGCGCCCGCGCGGTCGATGGCCAGCGGGAAGATGTTGGACAACCCCAGCCCCACCAGCAGGAATCCGGCCAGCGCCAGCGGCAGCGTCGGGCTCAGCGCGGCCGCGGTCATCCCGACGGTGGCGAGCGCCGCGCCGCCGACCAGCAGCCGGATCGGTCCGAACCGCTCGACCAGGCGGGTGCCGCTGAGGCGGCCGATGGTCATCGTGGCCGAGTAGAGCGCGAATCCGGCGGCGGCGACGCCGGAAGTCGCGTGCAGGTCCTGGCGCAGGTGCAGCGCGCCCCAGTCGGCCATGGCGCCCTCGCCGTAGGCGTCGCAGAGCGCGACCACGCCGAGCAGCACGACCAGCAGCGCCACGCCCGGCGCGACAGCGGCGCTCGCCGTGCCCGACCGCTCGGTGTGACCGTCGCCGGATCGGTCGGCGTGCGGGACCGGGTGGCGCAGCAACGGGACCGCGGCCCACGCCGTGGCCGCCAAGCCGCCGACCGCGAGCAGGCCCAGGTACTGAGTGGCCGTCATGACCGAGGTCAACAGCCCGCCGACGGTCGCGCCGACCAACCCGCCCAGGCTGTAGGCGGCGTGGAACGCGGGCATCACGGGTCGCCGTGCGGCGGCCACGAAGTCCACGGCCGCGCTGTTGATCCCGACGTTCATCGCGCCGTACCCGGCGCCAAAGACCAGCAGCACGAGCCCCAGCGCCAGCACGGAGTGCGTCAACGGCGGCAGTACGACGGCCACGCAGAGCAGCACGGACGCAGCCACCGTCATCGCGTGGTTGCCGAAGCGGACGCAGAGGCGTCCGATCGGCCCCATGACGGCGACGGCGCCGGCCGACACGCAGAGCAGTGCCAGGCCCAGCAGCCCGGGGGAGGCGTGGACCTGGGCCTTGATCTCGGGGATGCGCACGACCCAGCCGGCGAAGAGGAAGCCGTCCAGGGCGAAGAAGCCGGTCAGCGCCGTACGGGCGGCGGGCCAGCGGGAGGCCGGGGGTATAGGAGGGAGAGAAGCCGACTCTATTTTGTTCATCAGCGGCACAAATTCATAATAGGAGGGTGACGCAGACGCAGACAAGCCTGGAGCGCGGCCGGGCCGTGCTCGGTCCCGCGCTGACCCTGATCCACACCGGCGGCGCACCCACCAGATCCGTGCTGACCGGAGCGCTCGGCGTCACCCGGACCACGGTGGGAGCGATCACCGCCGAGTTGGAGGCGCTGCGCCTGATCACGGTCGACGCCCGCCCGGCGGGCGGTGCGCGCGGCCGTCCCTCGCACCGGCTGGACGTCGACCCGCAGGGCCCCGTCGTCCTCGCCGCCCAACTGCACACCGACGGCTTCACCCTCGCCCTCGCTGGTCTGGGCGGCCGGATCGGGCAGCCGCTGGACCTGCCGCTCCGCGCGAACGACGACCCGCGCGGAACGCTGCGCACCATGGCGGAAGAGGCCGCCCGGCTGATCGCCGCCAGCCCCCGCCGCTGCGTCGGCGCGGGCCTGGCCGCGCCGACCCCCGTCACCGAGCCCGACCGGCTCGCCGTCATCTCCGCCTGCCTGGGCTGGCCCACCGGCACGCCGATCGGCGCGCTCTGGGAGGAGGAGCTCCGCGCCGCCGGGATCGAGCTGCCGCCCGGCGTCGTCCCGGCCGTCGCCAACGACGCCAACCTGGCCGCCCTGGCCGAGCACCGCCACGGCGCGGGCCGCGACGCGCGCCACCTGCTCTACGTCACCTCCGGCCACCAGGGCGTCGGCGGCGCGCTGGTCGTCGACGGCCGCCTGCACACCGGCAGCGCCGGACTCGCCCTGGAGATCGGACAGTTGACGGTCGACCCGGACGGACTGCTGTGCCGCTGCGGCCGACGCGGCTGTCTGGACGTCGAGGCGGGCCCGCCCGCGCTGCTCGCCGCCTACGGGCTGCCGGCGGCCGCGCCGCTCACCGAGGTCGACGCGATCCTGACCGGCTCCCGCGCGGGCGACCGGGCCGCGCGCGAGGCCGTCGAGCACGTCGCGGTGCGGCTCGGACGCGGTATCGCGGCGGTCGTGGACGTGCTCAACCCCGACCGGGTCGTCCTCGGCGCCTTCCACAGCGCGCTGTTGGCCGGTGCGCCGGAGCTGCTCCCGGCGACCGTCGCGGCCCGCGCGCACTGGGGCGCCTACGGGCCGGTCCCGCTCAGCCCCGCCGAACTGCCCCGCCCGGAGCTGGCCGGAGCCGCCGAACTGGCGTGGGAGCCGGTGCTCGCCGACCCGCAGCTGGTCGCGGGGTGAAGCCGCGAGGATGACCCCGGTCCCCTCCCGCGTACTCCCTGGGTAGCAGCACAACTGCCCGCCGCCGTACGACGCCTCGCGGCGCTCCGCGGAGGAGTCTCGTCAGTAGATCGGCAGTGCCAGTCCGCCTGTCGACGACGAGTCCGAGGAGCGCGTGATGAACACCTTGCTGGCCGACGGTTGGCACGGCGGACCCGGCCCGTGGATCCTGCTGATGCCGCTCATCTGGATCGGCGCCATCGTGCTGGTGCGCCGGATCTTCTTCCGTGGGCGCGGCGGAGCGCCCTGGTTCGCGGCCGGTGGGCCGCGCGCGGGATGGCAGGGCGGCCCCGGCCGGCCCGGCCGCCCGCAGGGCTGGGCGGACACCCGCCAGGGCCCGGCCCCCTCGCCGCTGGAGACCCTGAACCGCCGCTACGCGGACGGTGAGATCGACGAGTTCGAGTACCGCCAGCGACTGGACGTCCTCAACGGCGAGGACAGCACGCCGCAGCCGTAGTCAGGCTGCCCGGCACATGGAGCTGCGGCCTTGGAGCCCTGCTCGCGCACGCGGGGTCAGTCCGCGAGCACGGCCTCCAGCTCCAGCGGGTCGACGTCGAGCGCCAGCTCGACGGGCTGGAGCAGGGCGGGGGTCGGGACGGGAGCGGTGGCGACGGTGAACCACACGGTCTTGCCGCTCTCGTCCGCCTGTGCGCCCCACTCCTTGCAGAGCGCCGCCACGATCGCCAGCCCACGCCCGCCCGCGTCCAGCGGGTCGGGCGTTCTGGCCTGCGGCAGGTCGGGGGAGTCGTCGCGCACCTCGACGGTCAGCGCGTCGGCGTTGACGTCCGCGTGCATCCGCAGGATGCACGGCGCGGTGGAGCCGACGTGCTGGTGGACGTTGGCGAGCAGCTCGGTCAGGCCGAGCAGGGTCTGGTCGGTGACCGACGCGAGGTTCCAGTGACGCAGATGCGCTGTAACGATCCTGCGCACCACCCCGAACCGGCAGGGTTCGGCGGTGAGGCGCAGTTCGTAGTGGCGGTCGAGGTCCTCCATCGCGCTTTCGACTCCTTCCGCACAGGCGGCCGACGAACGCGGCCGACGTGCCGACTTCGAAGAGTGAGCAATGCGAAGCAGTCAGTGATGAACCAAGAGTTTCCCGAATCGCCGGGTGGCGCAACTCGGGAGACGCGTCCATCCTGCCCCGGAAGTTGTCCGTGGGTAAGTGATCGGACGCGGAACGTGACGGATCATGCGGGTGGGTAGGGGGAGATCCAAGGAAAAGTTGTGATGTGCGACACGTTACGATGCAGACGAGGCGGCGGTGTCATTGCGCCGTTCAGCCTCAGAGCAGTCGTTCCGAGCAGCAACGCGCAAGCGCAAGGCAGAGGTGGGCCGTCGTGAAGACCCTGGATGTGGACCGTAGCGACGCCGAGTACCGCTCCTGGCTCAAGGAGGCCGTCCGCAAGGTCAAGGCCGACGCCAACCGCTCCGCCGACACCCATCTGCTGCGCTTCCCGCTCCCGGAGGAGTGGGGCATCGACCTCTACCTCAAGGACGAGTCGACGCATCCGACCGGCAGCCTCAAGCACCGCCTGGCGCGCTCGCTCTTCCTGCACGCGCTCTGCAACGGCTGGATCCGGCCCGGCCGTCCGGTGGTCGAGGCGTCCAGCGGCTCGACCGCCGTCTCGGAGGCGTACTTCTCGAAGCTGATCGGGGTGCCGTTCATCGCGGTCATGCCGCGCACCACCAGCCAGGAGAAGATCAGTCTGATCGAGGCCCAGGGCGGCTCCTGTCATCTGGTCGACGACACCCGGACCTTGTACGAGGTCTCCGCCAAGCTGGCCGCCGAGTCCGGCGGCCACTACATGGACCAGTTCACCTACGCGGAGCGCGCCACCGACTGGCGCGGCAACAACAACATCGCCGAGTCGATCTATCACCAGATGGCCGAGGAGCGCTTCCCCGAGCCGAGTTGGATCGTCGCCACCGCCGGGACCGGCGGCACCTCGGCCACTCTCGCCCGCTACGTCCACTACATCCTGGCCGATACCCGGGTCTGCGTGGCCGACCCGGAGAACTCGTCCTTCTTCGACGGCTGGGTCAGCGGCGACATGACCGTCACCTGCGACTGCGGCTCCCGGATCGAGGGCATCGGCCGCCCGCGCGTCGAACCGAGCTTCGTGCCGGGCGCGATCGACCGGATGATGAAGGTCCCCGACGCGGCCACGGTCGCGGCCGTCCGCATGCTCGAACGGGTCATGGGCCGCAAGCCCGGCGGCTCCACGGGCACCGGGCTGTGGAGCGCGCTGCGCATCGTGGCCGAGATGCGCGCCGCGGGGGAGCAGGGCAGCGTCGTCACGCTGATCTGCGACCCGGGCGACCGCTACCTCGACAAGTACTACTCCGACGCCTGGTTGGCCGAGCAGGGCCTCGACATCGCACCGTACGTCGAGGTCCTGGACACCCTGCTGAAGACGGGGACCTGGACCGGGGAGTGACGTCGCGTCACATTCCCGATATCCCGACGTCCCTGCATCCCGGCGTCCCGTGCATCTCCGACATTGCCGTCCCGGCGGGCCGGGCCGTCAGGAGACCTGGGCTCTCCTGCCCGCGCGGGCGTCGAGCTTGTGCATCGCGGTGCGGCAGGAACGCTCGACCAGGGAGCGGGCGGCGTGCGTCGGGAGCTCGATCATGGCGTGGCCCTCGATCGCCATGGTGAAGCGCACCGAGGTGCCGTCGCCGTCGGGGGTGAGCAGCCACTCCTCCAGCCAGGCGTGCGCGCCCAGCAGGTTGGTCTCCTCGATCCGGTAGACGAAGCGCCGCGGCTCCTCCCAGACCAGGACGCTCTCCACGAAACGGATCCCGCCGACGAGCTTGACCGCGCGGCCCGCTCCCACCCCGTACGGCGGCGGGCCGGTGTAGGAGGCGCGCCTGATCGCACCGAACCAGCTCGGCCAGGTGGACGCGTCGTCCGTCAGCTCGCGGAAGAGGGCGTCGGGGCCGGACGTCAGCCGTTCCTCGGCCACGACCCGTACCGGCGCGGACTCCAGGAACTCCGTCGTCACCGGACGAAGCCTGATTCCCATCACGGTTCCCCTCTCGGATCGGCGGTGCGTCCGGTTGATCGTTGTTCAGAAGTACAGCAGCGCAGTCTAGTTGACGCTGCGTCAAGCGTTCCAGGGTGCGGGTGGCGTGGTGCTGGTCACCACGGCGCTCACCCGGCGACGACCACTTCGCGCACCTGCTCGGCGACCGCGCTACGGATCTCCGGCGGCAGGCCCGAGTCGGTGACCAGGGTGTCCACCTCGGCCAGCGAGGCGAAGGTGGAGAGCCCCACCGTGCCCCACTTGGTGTGGTCGGCCACCGCGACCACCCGCCGCGCCGCCGCGACGAAGTTCCGGTTGGTCTCCGCCTCCGCCAGGTTGGGCGTGGAGAGGCCCGCCTCCAGCGAGATGCCGTGGCAGCCGAGGAAGAGCAGGTCGAAGTGGAGCGAGCGGATCGCCCGGTCCGCGATCGGCCCGACCAGCGCGTCGGACGGCGTCCGCACCCCGCCCGTCAGCACCACCGTGGCGGGCTGCGTCGCCGCGCCACCGGTTCGGGCGGCGTGTTCGAAGACGTCGGCCACGCGCACCGAGTTGGTCACCACCGTCAGGCCGTCGATCCGGACCAGCTGGTGGGCGAGCGCGAAGGTCGTGGTGCCGCCGGAGAGCGCGACCGCGCTGCCGGGGGCGACCAGCCCGGCCGCAGCCTCGGCGATCTCCTCCTTGGCGCTGAGTTCGAGCGTCGACTTGGCCTCGAAACCCGGCTCGTGGGTGCTCGCGTCAAGCACCGGCACCGCACCGCCGTGGACCTTCTCCAGCATGCCCTGCCGGGCCAGTGCGTCGAGGTCGCGGCGGACCGTCATGTCCGAGACGTTCAGCCTGCGGGTCAGCTCGTTGACCCTCACCCCGCCGCGGCGCCGCACCTCGTCCAGGATCAGCGCGCGCCGCTGCTCGGCGAGCAGACTGCTGTTCTCGACCACCCCGCTGCTGCCCCCTCCGGCTCGTTCCAGGCCCGTGTCGGTGCCTGTCGGTGTCCTGCGGTTGAATCCTTTCACGGCCGTGAGGTACACGGCGTGAAAGTGCTGTACGGATCGACGGAAAGCGGCAGCATATCCGGCGGAGTCGGCATCGAGTGGAACGGGGGACCGGATGGTGGGGGACGGGAGTGGGCCCGGGAGGGGACCGATGGACGACGAGGCGGCCGGTCGCGCGGCCGAGCGCGGCGGCGTGATCCTGCCCAGACAGCGCACGGACGAGCCGGGGCCGGGGTTTCGTGTGCCCGCGCTGCGGATGGAGCTGCTGGTGCACGGCGTCGGCGGCACCACGCCGGAGACCATGCTCGACGACCCGCACCTGAAGCAGATGACCGGCGACACCGTCTCCGGCACCTACCGCCGCTGGCAGGACCAGGACGCCGAACGCCGTCCCGCCGACTACCGCGGCAACGCGGTGCTGGAGGCGTACTCCTGGGCCAGGCTCACCTCGGGCGCGGCCAGCCGCGCGTTCTGGCTGCTGCTCCTGCCCTTCATGCTCGTCAACCTCGCCCACTGGATGCGCCCGGCCGAGCCGGAGCCGTCGGAGCCGGAGCCGTTCGAGTCGGAGTCGGCGGAACCGGAGTCGGCGGAACCGGAGTCGGCGGAACCGGGGTCGGCCGACGGTTCGGAGAACTCACCGGATCGCCGCGACCGGGCGCTCTACGAGGCGCTGGTCCGGGTGATCGCCGGATCCCTCACCGTGCTGCTCACGGCCGCCGCCTGCGAGATCGCGCTGGATCTGCTGGCGTGGCAGTGCGCCGCCGACGGGCGCTGCGTGGCGCAGCACTCCTGGCTGGTCTTCGTCCTCGGCGGGCACGGCGGCTGGTGGGGCATGCCGGGTCGCCGCCTGGTGGTGGCCGCGCTGGTCCCGCTGGCCATGCTCGGCGTCCTCGGGCGGCTGTCCCGGATGACCTGGAGCAGCTACGAGGCTGTCCGTCCGATGGACGCGGAGCGCGGCAACGGCCCGGAGCCCATCGAGATGGAGCGGGACGGCTTCTGGTACGGGGAGGCCGCCGTCGGCCGCCTGCGCCTGCTGCACCTGGCGGCCGGGCTGCTCACCGTCGCCTGGGCCGTGCTGGTTCCGGTCCTCGCCCACGACCTCGGCGCGGACGGCTCGGCGGGGCTCGGCGTGGCCGCCTGGACCGGTGTGGTGCTGCTGGCCGCGCTGGTCGCCCTCGGCGCGGTCCTGCTGGTCGCCCTGGCGGCCGGCCCCGGGCGCGAGCTGCTGTCGCCGCGCGCCCAACTCCGCCCGGTGCTCGGGGTGCTGGCCGCCGTCTTCCTCTACGCGGCCTGGTCGCGGCACGGTTGGCTGCCGACGGGCGAACTGCCCGGCGTGCAGCGCGGGTTGGCCGCGCTGGTCGCCGCCCAGGTGGTCCTGGTGCTGGCGCTCGGCGTCGTCGCCTGGCGGATGACGCACCGTCAGCCTTCGCCCTCGCCGGTCGATCCTGAGCTCACCATCCCCGCACCGGACGGCTCGACCGTCCCGGACAGCGGCTTCGGCGGCCCCAACGGCGCGGCGCTGCGCAACCTGACCGGGCCGGTCACGGCGATGCTGGGCTGCGGGGTCGGCGGTCTCTTCACGGCGGGCGCCGCGCTCTTCACCGGGCAGCGGCTGGGCAGTGGGCTGCAGGCCGCGCCGCTGCTCGTCTGGGCCGCGAGCGGGGCCACGCTGCTGCTCCCGGTGCTGCTGGTGGTCGGCGCCCGGCTCGGCCGACGGCTGGTGCGCACCGCCGCGTCGCTGCGCCCCCAGGTCCTGGCCGCCTACGACGAGCCGGGCACGTCGACCGACTCGGCGCGCACCGGCCAGATCGCCAAGGCGCTCTCCGGCGCCCGACTCACCGAGTCCGCCGCGGGCCTGCTCGCGGCCTTCGCCGCGCTGGCCGGGGTGCTGTCGGTGGTCGCATTGGTCGGCTCGCTCGCGGTCGGACGCTCGCCGGAGGCGGTGACCGCGAAGGACGGCATGGTCCTCTCCCACTTCACCACCGTGCTGCAGAACCTGGGCGGTTGGCTGACCACCGTGCTGGTCCTCGGCCTGCTGGTGCTCGGGCTCAAGGCGTACGACTCGCTCACCACCCGGCGCAGCGTCGGCATCATCTGGGACATCGGCACGTTCTGGCCGCGCGCCGCACATCCGCTGGCACCGCCGTGCTACGCGGAGCGCGCGGTCCCGGACATCGAGGCACGGATCCGCGCCTGGCTCAAGGGCGATCCGGGACGGCGGCTGGTGCTGTCCGCGCACTCCCAGGGCACGGTGCTGGCGGCGGCGGCGCTGTGGCAGCTCGACCCGGAGACGCGCTCTCGGGTCGCCCTGCTGACCTACGGTTCGCCGCTGCGCCGCCTGTACGGCCGGTTCTTCCCGGCCTACATGGGCCCCGAGAAGCTGGCCCGGCTGGAGCGGGACGTGCCGCGCTGGGACAACCTGTTCCGGCTCACCGACCCGATCGGCGGCCCGGTCCGCGTGCCGGCTCAGGCGTCGGGGCCGCAGACCGGCCCGGACCTGCCCCCGTTCCCGGACCCTGTGGCCTTCGGCCGTACCCAGGACGACCCGATCCTGGTCCCGATCCGCGCCCACTTCGACTACCGCCTCGACCCCCGCTTCATCGCTGCGCGCGACGCGCTCCTGCGCGCGATGAGCGCGCCGTAGGCAGCGGGGAAGTTGCACTATCTGGGGGCGCGGGGCTCTGCTGATGTGCGGCTCCCGCCGCGTGGGCGCGACAATCCCCCTGGCCTTCGGCCGGGAGGTGCCCCCATCCGGCATGCGGATGGTCCTCAATGCGCAGGGCCATCCGCACAGGGTGGTTGCTCGCGCAGTTCCCCGCGCCCCCAGGTAGTGCAACCGCCTGTGGCAGCACAGCCCGACCTGCTCGCGCCCACGCGGCGGAGCCGCATATCAGCAGAGCCCCGCGCCCCCAGGTAGTGCAACCGCCTGTGGCAGCACAGCCCGACCTGCTCGCGCCCACGCGGCGGAGCCGCATATCAGCAGAGCCCCGCGCCCCCAGATAGTGCAACTTCGTGCCTAGGGCAGATCCTCCGGCAGGAGCAGTTGCAACTGTTCCGTCGTCGCATCAGGGAGCTGTGCGACGCGGACCGCGTGGCGTTCGATCATCGTCTCGAAGACCTGGCGGGCCGTGCGGCCGTTGCCGAAGCCGGGGCCCTTCGGGAGCGCGCCGAAGTGCGCGAGCAGCGCCTCCGCCGTCGCGTCCGTGAGGGCGTACTCGTGCTCCTCGGCCTGGGCGCGGGCGATCTGCAGCAGTTCCTCCGCGGAGTAGTCCGGGAAGGTGATGGTCCGTGAGAACCGGGACGCGACGCCCGGGTTCGCACCGAGGAACCGCTCCATCTCCGTGGTGTAGCCGGCCACGATGACGACGACCTCGTCGCGGTGGTCCTCCATCAGCTTGACCAGCGTGTCGATCGCCTCGCGGCCGAAGTCGCGCCCGCCGTCCTCGGGCGCCAGCGCGTAGGCCTCGTCGATGAAGAGAACGCCGCCGCGGGCGCGGTCGAACGCCTCCGCCGTGCGCAGCGCGGTCGAGCCGATGTGTTCGCCGACCAGGTCCATCCGAGCCACCTCGACCAGGTGGCCGCGCTGGAGCACGCCCAGGGAGGCGAGGATCTCGCCGTAGAGCCGGGCGACCGTGGTCTTGCCGGTGCCGGGGGAGCCGGTGAAGACCAGATGGCGGCGGAGCGAGGGCGCCTTGAGCCCGGCCTGGCGGCGGCGACGGCCGACCGAGATCAGGTCGATCAGCGTCCTGACCTCCTGCTTGACCGTCGCCAGACCGACCAGCGAGTCCAACTCCGCCAGCGCCTCGTCGGCCGGGCGGCAGTCCGGGATCGGCGCGATCTGGCCGAGCGCCTCCGCGCGCTGCCGCGTGGTCTGCTGGGCCGTCAGCCGCGCCTGCGTCGGCAGGGCGAGAGTCCCCGGCGGAGCGGCTGACGGGGGACTCAGGACCGGTGGGGTGGCAGTGGCCGCGGGGACCAGCGCCGGGAGTGGGGCGAGCGGCTTCGCGTCGTCGGAGACACACGCCTCCACCACCGGGCCGGGTTCGCTGAACTCGAAGCCGCCACGGGCGTTCTGCTCCGCACGGCAACGCGTCAGCACGGTCGCGCAGCCGTCGATCACGTGGAAGCCGAAGCCCTTGCCGTGCACGGCCGTGCACTCCTCGAAGGTGCCCCGGCCGCCCGCCGAGACGTAGACCCCGGCCTCCCCGCTGCCGCGCAGCACGGTGTTGCGGAACACCGGGTCCGCGCCCTTGGTGACGATCACGGCCGTGGCCACGTCGGCGATCTCACAGCCCGTCAGCAGCCCGCCGCTGCCGTGGTCGCGGAACCAGATGCCGGTCGTCGCGTCCTGCACCCGCAGCGCGTCGATCCGCACCTGGCCGCCCGCGCTGACCGAGACGGCCGTGCTGCGGACCTGGGCGATCGAGCAGCCGACCGCCTCCGCCGCCGAGCCCCGGTCCAGCACGAAGAGCGCGTCCGGCACGTCGTGGATCCGGCAGTCGGTCAGCGTCGCGCCCGCGCCGTCGATGACCCAGACCGCCGGGTAGTCGCCGGTGCTGTCGCGCAGCTCGCAGCTGGTCGCCGCGACCGTGGTGCCCGCGTCCCAGACCGAGAGGCCATTGCGGCCGAAGGCACGGAGTTGACAGTCGGTCAGCGAGAGGTGGGAGCGTCCGCGCAGGTCGGCGGCGTTCTCCGGGACCTCGTGGATCCGGCAGCGTTCCAGCGTCAGCGTCGCCTGCCCGTCCAGGGTGAGGCCGTTGTCGCTCACCCGGGAGACGGTGCAGTCGGCCAGCAGGCCCTCGGCCAGGCTGTCGGCCTGCACGCCGTTGCCGTTGACCTCGGAGATCTCGCACTCGTCCAGTCGCGCCCGGCTGCCCTCGCCGGTCAGCACCAGGCCCGCGCCGGTGCACTGGCGGATCCGGGACCGGATCAACCGCAGCCTGCCGCCGCTGCGGACCACCACGCCGGACTGGCCGGTGGTGTCCACCACGCAGTCCTCGACGACCGCCTCGGCGGCGTCCGAGACCCGCAGGCCCAGGCCGCCGGGGTTCTCCACGGTGGTCTGCCGGACCACCGGCCGGGCGTCGCCCAGCACCTCGATGCCCACCGAGGAGCGGGTCGAGATCCGGCACTCCGCCAACTCCGGTTCGCCCGCTGCCAGCAGGACCGCCGGCGCGGAGCCGTCCTGGCCCTCCAGCACCAGCCCGTGCACAGCAGCGGAGGCCGCCACCACCAGCGCGCTGCCGGTCGGCGGCTCGATCCGCACCGTCCCCGGGCCCTCGGCGCTGCGCAGCGTCACGGCCTTGTCGAGCACGACGGTCTCGCGGTAGACACCGGCACCCAGGGCGACCGTGTCCCCGGGCTCGGCCGCCGCCAACGCGTCGGCCACGGTGGTGTACTCACCCGAGCGGCGACGCCAGCGCGAGGCGCCGTCCAGGGTCACCCGCACCACGCCTGCTCCCATGACGATCCGCTGCCCCCAGCTCTTCCGTACTGCCGCGTCCGCCCACGGTACTGCGTCCGGCACCTGGTCCTGGCCCTCTTCCTGTGACAACGATGACAACGAGCGAGGTGACGAACGGTGGTCGCTCGTAGGGATGATGATCCCGACGCGGCGTCAGTTTCCGCCGTTCGGAGGGGATCCCGGGTCGCCGGGGTGTGCGTCGCGCGGTCAGTCGGGCTGCGGCAGCGGCCCGGCGTCGAGCACGGTGAGTTCGTCACCGAGTCGCAGCGTGCCGTAGGGCGCGAGTGGCACCATGTGGACGCCGAAGGCGGCTTCCTTACCGAAGCGGCGGCGCTTGCGCAGCGTGCGCAGCGGCTGCTGGCCGGTGAAGACCCCGGCCTCCTGGTCGACGGTGGTCATCACACACCGTCCGCACTGCTGGACGACCTCGAACTCGACCTCGCCGATGCGGATCCGGCGCCATCCGGTCTCCGCCCAGGGCGCGCAGCCGTCCAGCACCAGGTTGGGGCGGAACCGCTCCATCGGGACGGGTGTGGTCCCCGCCGCGTCGGGATGGTCCTGCGCGATCAGCTCGTCGAGGGCGCCGAGCGAGCCGGTGGTGGTCAGCAGCAGCGGGTACTGGTCCGCGAAGCTCGTGGTCGCCGGGCGCGGGCGGCGCTCCGGCAGGTCGAGGCGGGCGAGCCGCAGCTCGCGGTCGAGCAGCTTGCGGAAGAAGGCGGCGACCTCGGCGGAGTCGACGACCGGCGTGCTGAAGCCGTTGCCGAAGATCGAGACGTGCGTCAGCGTGGAGTCGGCCTTGGGGTCGGCCGCGGAGCCGGGCGTGGGCGCGGCAACGCGCAGCGGCGCGTCGGCGTCCGGGTGCTCCACGGTCAGCGTGCCGTCCTCGGCGACGGACGCGTGAAAGCGTGCCAGCCGCGGATCCTGGCGCTGCGTCAGCGTCTCGCCGTCCTCGGCGACCAGCATCCAACGACGGTCGCCGGCCAGCCCCCAGGGCTCGACCTGGCACGCGTCGACCGAAACGGCGTGGAACGACTTGACCGGATGTATTCGCAAGGCGGTGAGCTGGGCCATGCCCCCAATGGTGCCAGCTTCTGACGTCCACCCGGGGTTCCGGTCGCCCGGACCCCGAGTGTCGCTCCCGTCCTTCGCCTTGTGGTGGTGCTGTGCGGTGCGGTGGTGCTGTGCTGCGCGGTGATGCCGCGCTGGGCTCAGCGGCCGCGTTGCGGCGGGTAGCCGTAACCGGCGGCGCTCTGCTGCTGCGGGTAGCCGTAACCGCCGTTGGCCTGCGGCTGCGCGTACTGCGGCTGACCCGGCTGGGGCTGGGCCTGCGGGTACGCGGAACGCAGCGGCGTCACCGGCGCGACGGGAGTGCCGTGCGTCGGCGTCATGTGCGGCATCTGCTGCCCGCCGTACTGCGGCTGGTTCCCGCCGTACGTCTGCCCACCCGCGTACTGCGGCTGCTGCGGGATGTACGGCTGCGGGGCCGGGTAGTGCGCGGGCGTAGGAGTGGGCGGTGCATAGGAGGGACTGCTCGGCCCCGGCCCCAGAGCGAGGCGCGGCGAGGCGAGGGCAGGCAGGTTGCTGCCCTGCCCGAACGAGGACCCGTAGGACGACGAGCCGAAGCTGTCGTAGCTCGCCGGCGGCAGCGCCGCAGGCACGTTGATCGGCGCGATCTGGGGGACGCCCCGCTCAGCAACGAGGCTGTCGTAGATCGGGGTGTCCGAGGAGAAGGACGGAGCGTAGTAACCGACTCCGTCGTAGGAGCGGGAGGTCATGACGCATACGGTAAGCCCACAACGTGCCTGCTGAGGAGAGTGTCACGGCAGGTAGTTGTGGGGATTGCGCGGTGCTGCCCTCACAGGCCCGGTCGAAAGTGTGAAAATCGGTCAGATCGCCTGCCCGGTGCACCCGCAGGCAGAGGGATTGTTGAGCCAATATTTACCGGACGGTCGCTCTCCACACCGCGCCGCGCGCTGTCCGCGCGGCGGCAACCAGGCGTCAACCCAGCGTTGGCTGATGTCACCACGACGGGCGACGCCTTGTTCGGCGGCGAGGGGAAGTTGCACTTTCCTCGGCGGCGACAGGGCGAGGCGTTGGCTCCCGCAGGTGGTTGCACTATCCAGGGGCGCGGGGAACTGCGCGACAAGCCACCCTGCGAGGTAGAAACCCGAACGCGCAGGGCCATCCGCATGCCGGTGGTTGCTCGCGCAGTTCCCCGCGCCCCTAGGTAGTGCAACCGCCCCGTCTGCAAAAAGTTCTACTCGCCCGCCTTCGGCGGCTGGTTGTCGCGGCGGCGGAGGTAGCGTTCGAACTCGCGGGCGATCGCGTCGCCCGAGGCCTCGGGGAGGTCGACCGTGTCCCTGGCCTCCTCCAGCTGCTGGACGTACTCCGCGACCTCGCTGTCCTCCGCGGCCAGCTGGTCGACGCCCAGCTGCCACGCCCGTGCGTCGTCCGGGAGTTCGCCGAGCGGGACCCGGATGTCCAGCAGGTCCTCCAGCTTGTTCAGCAGGGCCAGCGTCGCCTTCGGGTTCGGCGGCTGAGCCACATAGTGCGGGACCGCCGCCCAGAACGTCGCCACCGGGAGGCCCGCGTGCGCGCACGCCTCCTGGAGGACGCCGACGATGCCCGTCGGACCCTCGTAGCGGCTCTCCTCCAGCTCCAGCGAGGAGGCCACGTCCGGGTCGGAGGTGACGCCGCTGACCGGCACCGGCCGGGTGTGCGGGGTGTCGCCGAGGAGCGCGCCGAGGATGACGACCATCTCCACGCCCAGCTCGTGGGCGACGCCCAGCAGCTCCTGGCAGAAGCTGCGCCAGCGCATGCTCGGCTCGATGCCGCGGACGATCACCAGGTCGCGGGTCTTGGGCTCGGTCACCCGGACCACCGAGAGCCGGGTCGTGGGCCAGGTGATCCGGCGGATTCCGCCGTCCATCCAGATGGTGGGACGGTTCACCTGGAAGTCGTAGTAGTCCTCCGCGTCCAGCTCCGCGAAGACCTTCCCACCCCAGATGTCGTCCAGATGCGCGACGGCGGTGGAGGCGGCGTCCCCCGCGTCGTTCCAGCCCTCGAACGCGGCCACCATGACCGGGTCGATGAGCTCGGGCATGTCCTCAAGCTCGATCACCCCGGGGCCTCCCTCCACTTGCCTGGTACAAGCTCGATGCAGCTCGTCCCACGGACTGTAAGTGCCCAGCGTACGGGCAACCATTCCTTTTACCCGATGTGCTTGCTCCGGCCGGTGTCCCGTCGCTTTCCGGACACCGCTGACCAGCGCCGCGTCGGTCGCCCGCGTCCCAGCTGGCGGAATCCCCGAGCTCACGATGTGTCCCTGCAATAGGCTGGGCGCGTGCGCCCGCGTCCGTGTGGGCGCAAAGTCGACAGCCGTCGCACACAGGGAGCTCACCATGGCCGTTTTCGTCCCTCCTGCCGCCCAAGAGCGCGCCGACGCGCTGCGCGAGGCGCTCGCCACCAGGGTCGTGGTGGCCGACGGGGCCATGGGGACCATGCTCCAGGCGCAGAACCCCACCCTGGAGGACTTCCAGGGGCATGACGGCTGCAACGAGGTGCTGAACGTGTCCCGCCCGGACGTCGTCCGCTCGGTGCACGAGGCCTACTTCGCCGTCGGCGTGGACTGCGTGGAGACCAACACCTTCGGTACCAACCTCTCCGCGATGGCCGAGTACGACATCGCCGACCGGATCTTCGAGCTGGCCGAGTCCGGCGCGCGGATCGCGCGTGAGGTCGCGGACGAGTTCGCGGCGAAGGACGGCCGCCAGCGCTGGGTGCTGGGCTCGATCGGTCCCGGTACCAAGCTGCCGACCCTGGGTCACGTCGCCTTCGAGGCGCTGCGCGAGGGCTTCCGGCAGAACGCCGCCGGTCTGGTCGCGGGCGGTGCGGACGCGCTGCTGATCGAGACCAGTCAGGACCCGTTGCAGGCCAAGGCCGCGGTCCTCGGGTCGAAGGCGGCGCTGGCCGAGGCCGGGGTGACGCTGCCGGTGCTGGTCCACGTGACGGTCGAGACGACCGGCACCATGCTGGTCGGGACGGAGATCGGTGCGGCGCTGACCGCGCTTGAGCCGCTGGGCGTCGACTTCATCGGCATGAACTGCGCGACCGGCCCGGCCGAGATGAGCGAGCACCTGCGCTACCTGGCCCGGCACGCCAAGGTCGGGCTGTCCTGCATGCCGAACGCCGGCCTGCCGGTGCTGGGGAAGGACGGTGCGCAGTACCCGCTCTCCCCGGAGGAGCTGGCCGACGCGCACGACGTGTTCACCCGCGAGTACGGGCTCTCCCTGGTCGGCGGCTGCTGCGGCACCACGCCGGAGCACCTGCGCCAGGTCGTGGAGCGGGTCCAGGGGCGGCCGGTCGCCGCGCGCACCCCGCAGCCGGAGGCGGCCGCGTCCTCGCTGTACCAGTCGGTGCCGTTCCGGCAGGACACCTCCTATCTGGCGATCGGTGAGCGGACCAACGCCAACGGGTCGAAGAAGTTCCGCGAGGCGATGGTCGCGGGGGACTGGCAGGCCTGTGTCGACATCGCCCGCGAGCAGATCCGCGAGGGTGCCCACCTGCTGGACCTCTGCGTGGACTACGTCGGCCGCGACGGCGTCGCCGACATGAAGGAGCTGGCCGGTCGGCTGGCCACCGCCTCCACGCTGCCGATCGTGCTGGACTCCACCGAGCCGCAGGTGCTGCGGGCCGGTCTGGAGCTGCTGGGCGGTCGCGCGGTGCTCAACTCGGTCAACTTCGAGGACGGCGACGCGGACGACTCCCGCTACGGCCGGATCGCTGCGCTGGCGGCCGAGCACGGCGCGGCGCTGATCGCGCTGACCATCGACGAGGCGGGCCAGGCCCGCACGGCCGAGACGAAGGTCGCCATCGCCGAGCGCCTGATCGAGGACCTGGGCACCCGGTTCGGGATCGCCGAGCACGACATCCTGGTCGACTGTCTCGCGTTCACCCTGGCCACCGGGCAGGAGGAGTCGCGCCGCGACGGTATGGAGACCATCGAGGCCATCCGGGAGTTGAAGCGCCGTCACCCGGCGGTGCAGACCACGCTGGGCCTGTCCAACATCTCCTTCGGCCTCAACCCGGCCGCCCGGATGGTGCTGAACTCGGTCTTCCTCAACGAGTGCGTCGAGGCCGGTCTGGACTCGGCGATCGTGCACGCGGCAAAGATCGTGCCGATGAGCCGGATCCCGGACGAGCAGCGCGAGGTCGCGCTCGACCTGGTCTACGACCGCCGCCGGCCCGCGCAGGGCGAGGAGCCCGCCTACGACCCGCTGAGCCGGTTCCTGGAGCTGTTCGAGGGGGTCAGTGCCGCCTCCGTGCGCGCGGGGAAGGCGGAGGAGCTGGCCGCGCTGCCGCTGGAGGAGCGGTTGCAGGCGCGGATCGTGGACGGTGAGCGGGGCGGTCTGGAGGCGGACCTCGACGAGGCGCTGACTGTCCGGCCCGCGCTGGAGATCGTCAACGAGGTGCTGCTGGAGGGCATGAAGACGGTCGGCGAGCTGTTCGGCTCCGGGCAGATGCAGCTGCCGTTCGTGCTCCAGTCCGCCGAGGTGATGAAGGCGGCGGTGGCCCATCTGGAGCCGCACATGGAGAAGTCCGACTCGGAGGGCAAGGGCACCATCGTGCTGGCCACCGTGAAGGGCGACGTCCACGACATCGGCAAGAACCTGGTCGACATCATCTTGTCCAACAACGGCTACAACGTGGTCAACATCGGCATCAAGCAGCCGGTGTCCGCGATCGTCGAGGCCGCGCAGGAGCACAAGGCGGACGTGATCGGCATGTCCGGCCTGCTGGTCAAGTCCACGGTGATCATGAAGGAGAACCTGGAGGAGCTCAACCAGCGCGGCCTGGCCGCCGACTTCCCGGTGATCCTCGGCGGCGCGGCGCTGACCCGCGCCTACGTCGAGCAGGACCTGTACGAGATCTACGCCGGCGAGGTCCGCTACGCCCGCGACGCGTTCGAGGGCCTGCGGCTGATGGACGCGCTGGTCGCGGTCAAGCGCGGCGTCCCCGGCGCGGCCCTGCCGGAGCTGCGGCAGCGCCGTCACGCCAAGGTCGAGGTCGACGAGCCGGAGGAGACCACGACGCGCTCGGACGTGGCCGCCGACAACCCGGTGCCGTCCCCGCCGTTCTGGGGCGACCGGATCGTCAAGGGCATCGCGCTGGCCGACTACGTCTCCTGGCTGGACGAGGACGCCCTGTTCAAGGGCCAGTGGGGCCTGAAGGCCGGGCGCGCAGAGGGAGGTGCGGCGCGCAGCGCCACGAGCATGGGTGGTGGGGGGCGACGGGGGGGCCCTTCCTACGAGGAGCTGGTGGAGACCGAGGGTCGGCCGCGGCTGCGCGGGTGGCTGGACCGGCTGCAGACCGAGGGCCTGCTGGAGGCCGCCGTGGTCTACGGCTACTACCCGGCGGTCTCCCGGGAGAACTCCCTGGTGGTGCTCGGCGAGGACGGCAACGAGCGCACCGCGTTCGCCTTCCCGCGCCAGCGCCGCGGGCGTCGGCTCTGCCTGGCGGACTTCTTCCGCCCGGAGGACTCCGGCGAGAAGGACGTCGTCGCCTTCCAGGTCGTCACGATGGGCAGCAGGATCTCCGAGGCGGCCAACAAGCTCTTCGCCGAGAACTCCTACCGCGACTACATGGAGCTGCACGGCCTCTCCGTCCAGCTGGCCGAGGCCCTGGCCGAGTACTGGCACGCCCGCGTCCGTGCCGAGCTGGGCTTCTCGTCCGAGGACCCGAAGGACATGAAGGACATGTTCGCCCTGAAGTACCGGGGCGCGCGCTTCTCCCTCGGCTACGGCGCCTGCCCCGACCTGGAGGACCGCGCCAAGATCGCCGCGCTGCTCCGCCCGGAGCGGATCGGCGTCGAGCTCTCCGAGGAGTTCCAGCTGCACCCGGAGCAGTCCACCGACGCCATCGTGATCCACCACCCGGAGGCGAAGTACTTCAACGCGCGTTGAGGTGTTCGTCAACGCGCGTTGAGCTCGACGGGATTACCATGTAGGACCCTGCCTCGGCCTCCGGCCGAGGGAGCCGGGCCGGTCACCCCTGTGGTGGTCGGCCCGAGCCGTCTCGCCCGGGAACCCGGGCCGCAAGAAAGCCGGAACCGCCCGTGACCACAGTCGCCTCCCGCACCCTGCAGGCCGTCCTGCTCGACATGGACGGCACGCTGGTCGACACCGAGGACTTCTGGTGGGAGGCGGAGAGCACACTGCTGGCCGACCTCGGTCACCCGATCGGGCCCGAGGAGCGCGAGATCGTGGTCGGCGGCCCGATGTCGCGGGTGGTCGACCACCTGCTGGCGGTCTCCGGCGCCGCGCTGACCCCGGAGCGGCTGGGCGACCTGATCAACGAGCGGTTCGTCGAGCTGATCGGCCAGGGCGTCCCGGTCCGGCCGGGCGCCAAGGCGCTGCTCGCGGATCTGGCCGCGCACGGCGTCCCGACGGCGCTGGTCTCCGCGTCGCACCGCCGGATCATCGACCAGGTGCTGCGCACCCTCGGCGCGCACAACTTCGCCTTCACGGTCGCGGGCGACGAGGTGGAGCGGACCAAGCCGCACCCGGACCCGTACCTGCTGGCCGCAGCCCGCCTCGGCGCGGACCCGGCGCGCTGCGTCGTGATCGAGGACGCCCCGACGGGGGTCCGGGCCGGTCAGGCGGCGGGCTGCCATGTGCTGGCGGTGCCCTCGGTCACGGCGATCGAGGAGGGGCCGCGGACGACCGTGCGCACCACGCTGGAGGGTGTCACCACCGCGTTCCTCCGGGCTCTCGTGGTCGAGAAGTGACGATCTAGCAGGTTATGCCCCGTTACGTAATCTTGTGAGGGGCCTGTGAATGTGTCGAAAAGTAACTACCTGCTAACGCCAAAACGGACGTATCGGCACATGTGACGTCAATTCCGGTGCGAATTCAACGCCTTGATCAAACCCTGGGTAAAGGGTGGCTGGGGGATCATGCGATCGTATGGCAGGCTACCGCTCTATCGACCCTGTCGCGGATTCTGCGCACCACACTTGCGTGGTATAGCGCGCCGCAGCGCGGTGCCGAAACCCAGCGCCGGCGAGGAGAAGAAGGACCACATGGCAGCACTCAAGCGGCTGGCGGCGCTCAGCTGCGTCGGCCTCATAGCCACGACCACCGCGTGCGGCTCGTCAAAGTCGACCGGCCCTGTCGACGGTGCTCCCAATGTGACGATCAACGTCGGCTCGGCGACGCCGTTCACCACGCTCGACCCGGCCAACGCGTACGACTCGGGCTCCTGGAACGTGTACTACAACGTCTACCAGCAGCTCTTCACCTACATGCCGGGCTCCAACCTGCCGACTCCGGACGCCGCCAAGGACTGCACCAACTCCGGTGTGACGGTGACCTGTGACCTCCAGTCGGGCCTGGAGTTCTCCAACGGCGACCCGCTGGACGCCAACGCCGTCAAGTACTCCCTGGACCGCGTCATCGCGATCAAGTCCAAGACCGGCGTCTCCGGCCTGCTCAGCACCATCAAGTCGGTCGAGGTGGTCAGCCCCACCCGCCTCGTGCTCCACCTGAACGAGCCGGACGCGACCATCGAGGACCGTCTCGCCTCCGGTGTGGCGTCCATCGTCGACCCCAAGGTCTACAGCGCCACCCAGGCCGAACCCACCACCTTCACCGGCGTGGTGGGCTCCGGCCGCTACACGGTCCAGTCGGTCCAGTGGGGCAACCTGGGCTCGGGCAACCAGCCGGTCGAGCTCAAGCTGGCGCTCAACCCGAACTACCACGGCGCGGCCGGAGCTCCGCAGAACTCCTACGTCAACGTCAAGTACTACGCGGACCAGAACGGGACGAAGAAGGCGCTGGACTCCAACGACGTCGACGTCGTCATCCAGGACCTCAACGCCAGCGACGTCATCGCCATGCAGAACAACCAGCAGTTGGGCACCGGTCTGCAGGTCGCGCAGGGCCCCGGCGGCTCGGTCCGGATGATGTCGTTCAACACCAAGAAGGCGCCGTTCAACGACGTCCACGTGCGCCAGGCGGTGGCCGAGTTGATCGACCGCGACGCGATTGCAGCCCAGTCGTACCAGCACACCGTGACGCCGGCCTACTCGCTGATGCCCGCCGGTATCGCCAACGCCTCGCAGTCCTTCAGCATGTGGACCACGCCGCACCGCTCGGACGCCGCGGTCAGGCAGCAGCTGCGGGACGCCGGGGTCTCCCTCCCGATCAGGTTCACGCTCTCCTATGGCGGCGGCGACGCGGCCAAGGAGGCCGAGGTCAAGCAGATCGCCCAGCAGCTGAACAGCTCGGGCGCCTTCCAGGTCGCGCTCCAGGACTACCCCGGCGGCGTCGGCCAGCTGCAGTCGCAGGCCCTGACCCCCGGCAACTTCCAGGCCTTCATGATCGCCTGGGAGGCCGACTACCTGGACGCCGACGACTACATCTCGCCGATCGCCGAGGGCGACGCCCTCTACAACAACTACAACAACCCGTCGCTCAACCAGGAGATCTCGCAGGCGCTGGCCATCACGCCGCGCACCTCCGCCGAGAAGGCGTACAAGCAGATTCAGAACACCATCGCCCAGGACGTCCCGGTCATCCCGATCTGGGCCAACTCCCAGTACGCGGCCTCGCAGGCGGACATCACCGGCGTCCCGCTGACCCTGGACGCCTCGGGCACCCCGCGCTGGTGGCTGATCGGCAAGACCAGCAACTGACGCCGACAGCAACAGGCCCGGCCCTCCGCAGCGCGGGGGAGCCGGGCCTTTGCGTTGCTCGCCTCTGATGGCCTCTGTCGCGTGCCGCTGACGCAGCCTCAGCTGCCGCCGGGGCGCACCAGACCGCTCTCGTAGGCGAAGACCGCCGCCTGGACCCGGTCGCGCAGGCCGAGCTTGGTCAGCACATGGCCGACATGCGTCTTCACGGTCGTCTCGCTGACGAACAGCTCGCCCGCGACCTCGGCGTTGGAGAGGCCCTTGGCGACCAGCTTCAGCACCTCCACCTCGCGGTCGGTCAGCGTGCCCAGGGACGGTGGCGGGGCCTCGTCGCCGGACGGGAGCCGACCGGCGTACATGTCCAGCAGACGGCGGGTGACGCTGGGGGCCAGCATGGCCGCGCCCTCGGCGACCACGCGGATCGCCTGGACCAGCTCCTCCGCCGGGACGTCCTTGAGCAGGAAGCCGCTGGCTCCGGCGCGCAGCGCCTCCACCACGTACTCGTCCAGGTCGAAGGTGGTCAGCACCAGCACCTTGGCCGGGCCGTCGCGGCCGGGGCCGGCGATGCGGCGGGTGGCCTCGACCCCGTCCATCCGCGGCATCCGGATGTCCATCAGGACCACGTCAGGCTGCAGCGCCCGGACCTGGTCGAGCGCCTGCTGCCCGTCCCCGGCCTCGCCGACCACGGCGATGTCGGACTCGGCCTCCAGAATCATCCGGAAACCGGTGCGCAGTAGCGGCTGGTCGTCGACCAGCAGCACTCGGATCGTCACAGCACGCTCCACTCGGTGATCAAGTCGATCACGTTGATCAGGACGGGACACTCAAAGGGTACGCAGGGGGAGTTCCGCCCCACGCGGGGCACAGCGACTTGTGCGCGCACCAGTCGCAGAGCCGGTTCGGACTGGCCGGCCAGTCGCCGCTCTCAAGGGCTCGCTGGACGGCCTGCCACAGCGCCTGCAGCTTGCGCTCCACGGCCCGCAGGTCGGTCTCGTCGGGGTCGTAGGTGACCACCTGGCCGCCGCCGCCCAGGTACATCAGCTGGAGGCGCTTGGGGATCACCCCGCGCTCGCGCCAGATCACCAGCGCGTAGAACTTCATCTGGAACATGGCCTTGCCCTCGAAGTCCCGCGAGGGCGCCCGGCCGGTCTTGTAGTCGACCACTCGGACCTCGCCGGTGGGGGCGACGTCGACCCGGTCCACATAGCCACGCAGCCGCAGCCCGGACTCCAGCGTGGTCGTAACCAGCAGCTCGCGCTCGGCGGGCTGGAGGCGGTTCGGGTCCTCGACGCGGAAGTAGGCGTCGAGCAGCTTCTCGGCGTCGGCCAGCCAGCCCGCCAGCTCCTCTGTGCCCGTCTCCTCGGGGAAGAGCTCGGCCACCTCCGGGCGCTCCAGCAGCAGCTTCTCCCACTCGGGCCGCAGCAGCGCCCGCGCCGCCTCGGGCGTGCGCTCGCCGAGCGGGGCGTCGAAGAGCCGCTCCAGCACGGCGTGCACCAGCGTTCCCCTGGTGGCCGCAGGACTCGGCGGCTCGGGCACCCTGTCGATCACCCGCAGCCGGTAGAGCAGCGGACAGGTCATGAAGTCGCCCGCCCGCGAAGGTGAGAGCGAGGTGGGGACCGACGGCAGAGCGACGTCCGGCGCGGCGTCCGGCGCGAGGTCCGGCGTCGGGTCCGGAGCGGCGTCGGGCGCGGGGCTGACAGGGGTGTCGACGGTGGGGTCGGCGGCGTGCATGGGGTCGACCCTATGGCCTGGCACCGACACCGCGTGGGTAAGTGGGTAAGCAGGACGGTGCGGGGCACGACGGACCGGACGGCCCGCCGCGCGCCGCAAGCGCGGGAGATCGCGTAGCGTGTGCCGCGGACACGGGCACTGAGGGGCGGACGTGAGCAGCGGCGACAGCGGCAAGGGCGAGACCACAGCGGGCGCTCCCGATCCCGAGCGTCCGCCCGGCGCGCTGCGCATGGGCCGCCCGTTCGGGGTGCCGGTCTACGTCACGCCCAGCTGGTTCCTGGTCGCGGCGCTGATCACCTGGCTCTTCGGCGGCCAGATCGACAACGTGCTGCCGGGCCTCGGCAACGCCCGCTACCTGGTCTCGCTCTTCTTCGCGATCGCCTTCTACGGCTCGGTGCTGATCCACGAACTGGCCCACACCGTGCTGGCCCTGCGCTTCAAGCTGCCGGTGCTCCGGATCCAGCTCCAGTTCTTCGGCGGCGTCTCCGAGATCACCAAGGAGGCGGAGACGGCCGGACGCGAGTTCTGGCTGGCCTTCGCCGGACCGCTGCTCTCCCTGGTGCTGGGCGGGGTCTTCCTCGGCGCGATGCAGTTGGTGACGCCGGCCACGGTGCCCGGCGTGCTGCTGACGGCGTTGATGCTCAGCAATTTCGTCGTCGCGGCCTTCAACCTGCTCCCCGGGCTGCCGCTCGACGGCGGCCGGATGCTGCGCGCGGTGGTCTGGAAGCTCACCGGCCGTCCGATGACCGGGACGGTCGCGGCGGCCTGGGCCGGACGCGCCCTGGCGCTGGCGGTGCTGGTCGGCATGCCCGCCCTGTCCGCCGCCCAGGCCGCGCAGATCGGCACCGGCGAGCTGCTGACCGACGCTGTGCTGGGCGCGATCCTGGCCGCGATCATCTGGAACGGGGCGAACACCAGCCTGCGCAACGCACGGCTGCGCGAACGGCTGCCGGAGCTGAGCGCGGGCGTGCTGACCCGACCCGCCGTCAGCGTCACCGCGGACACCCCGCTCGCGGAGGCGCTGCGCCGCCTGGACGAGGCCGGTGCGCTCGGCATCATCGTCACCGACAGCGCGGGCACGCCGATCGCCCTGGTCCGCGAGCGCGCGGTGCGGGCGGTGCCGGAACACCGGCGTCCGTGGATGCAGGTCAGCGAGGTCTCGGTGCCGCTCGCCCCCGGCAGCCGGGTCCCGACCGCGCTCGCGGGCGAGGAACTGCTGGACGCGCTGCGCGCCGTGCCCTCGGCGGAGTACCTGGTCGTCGGCCCGGACGACGAGCCCGTCGGCGTCCTCGCGGCCGTCGACGTGGAACGCGCCTTCTCCCGCGCGATGTCGGGCGAGGAGATCCTGGTCGCCGCGCCTCCGCCCGCCGCCTGAGCGGCCCGCGGGACCTCGAACAGCCGCCGTGCGACGTGGTCGGTCGGCCCCTGCCGCGCCCGTAGACTTACCCCCATGACTCAACCGACCGGCGCCGCCCGCCGTCGCGGGCCCTTCCAGGTCGGGGACCAGGTCCAGCTCACCGACCCCAAGGGCCGCCACCACACCATCACGCTCGAAGCCGGGAAGGCGTTCCACACCCACAAGGGTGCCTTCTCCCACGACGAGCTGATCGGCGCCCTCGAGGGCACTGTCGTGCGCACCACCGGGAACACCCAGTACCTCGCGCTGCGCCCCCTGCTCCCCGACTACGTCCTCTCCATGCCGCGCGGCGCCGCCGTCGTGTACCCGAAGGACGCGGGGCAGATCGTCACCATGGCCGACATCTTCCCCGGCGCGCGCGTCGTGGAGGCCGGTGTCGGCTCCGGCGCGCTCAGCATGTCGCTGCTGCGCGCGGTGGGGGACAGCGGTTCGCTCTTCTCCTACGAGCGCCGCGAGGACTTCGCCGACATCGCGCGCAGCAACGTGGAGCGCTACTTCGGCGGTCCGCACCCGGCGTGGAAGCTCACCCTGGGCGACCTGCAGGACAACCTGGTCGAGACCGAGATCGACCGGGTCGTGCTGGACATGCTCGCGCCCTGGGAGTGCCTGGACGTGGTGTCCAAGGCGCTGGTTCCCGGCGGTGTGATCTGCTGCTACGTCGCGACCACCACCCAGCTCTCCCGCACGGTCGAGGCGCTGCGTGAGCACGGCACCTTCACCGAGCCGCAGGCCTGGGAGTCGATGGTGCGCAACTGGCACGTCGAGGGCCTGGCCGTGCGTCCGGACCACCGGATGATCGGTCACACCGGCTTCCTGCTCACCTCCCGCCGCCTCGCGGACGGCGTCGAGCCGCCGCTGCGTCGTCGTCGCCCGGCCAAGGGCGCCTACGGCGAGGTGGAGGCGCCGGAGAAGGCCAAGCCGGGCCGCTTCCTGAAGCTGGCCGAGAACCGTGCGGATGCCTCCGGCGAGGACTACGTCGAGGACTTCGACCGCGACCAGGACTGACCGCACAGCCCTCTGCACAACCTCCACGGGGAGGCGACGGAATCGTCGCTTCCCCGTTGTTCTGCCCGCGTCCGGACTGTGGGACGATGACGCGCACAATCGCGCGGTGACTGCGGGAAATGGGGTGTCCCCTGGTGGTGCAGGTGGTGGCGAGGTCCGATGAGTCCGTCGAGACGAACGGGCCGGCGGAGGCCCTCACAGCGAAGGTTCTGACCGCAAGACTTCCCGCCCACGCGCGCAGCAAACCGCTGCACTGGATCGCCACCGCCGCCGGTGTCGCCTCCGTGGTCGGCCTGGTGCTGGTGGTCGGACCCGCCGGCGCCGCCCAGCGCGTCGCCGGGGACCTCCCCGGCTCGGGGGCAGGCACGGCAGCAGGCACGGGACCGGGCGCGGGTGCCGCGACAGGCCAGGCCGCGCACCCGATCCCGGCCGCCTCCGCGCCGAATCCGGCCAAGGCCAAGCTGCCGATCGACTGCGCGGGCCAGCCGGTCAAGATCGACCAGCAGTTCGCCGCGGCCCTGCCCGGCAGCGGCACCCCGGTCACCGTCGCCTCGGCCCGCTGCGACGCGGCCGCCGGCACGCCGCCGGACGGCCTCTACGTGCTGGAGCCCGGCAAGGGCGCAGCCGCCGCGCCGGTGGTGGCGGCCACGCTGATCGACCCGCTCAAGCGGATGACCGTACAGAGCGTCACCATGCGGTCGGACGGCAGCGTCCGTGCCGTGGTCAGCGGCTACTCCTCGGCCAACGTGCCCAACTGTTGCCCCGACATCAACGAGACCCTCAGTTGGGCGCTCACCAAGGCCGGTTCTTGGGCCCAGCCCGTGGTGGTCGCCAACGGGGCCTCCGTCTGACGCACCCGTCGGCCCGGCCGGGAGCGAGGGTCCAGCGCCCCTCCCGGCCACGGGAACTGACGCAGAGACAGCTCACCCCTCGTCATGTGATCTCCATCACGTGGCGAGGGGTGTTTGCGCTGGGCGCGGGCTACTCCGCGTCGGGTCCGTGCACCTCGACGCGGTCGCGGACGCGCCGGACGTGGATGCAGTCGCCCGGGCAGTCCTTGGCCGAATCCGCCACGTCCTGAAGCAGCGTCAACGGGACCGGCACACATGCGCCTGGCTCCGTCAGCAGCTCCTCGTCGTCGCCCTTCACGTAGGCGAGCCCGTCGATGTCGAGCTCGAAGACCTCGGGCGCGTACTGCACGCAGATGCCGTCGCCCGTGCACAGGTCCTGGTCGATCCAGACTTCCAGGGCCTCCGCGGCCCCGCTCTCGGTGCTGGTGGACATCCCGGGCCGTCCGTTTCTGCGTTGGTGATGGTCTCGATGGTGCTGACCTCGTCAGCCTACCTCCGACCGCTTTCGACCAATGCCGAGGTGGGTATGTGCCTTACCAGAGGGGACGTACGCAAGGGTGAAGATCGGACACACCCCTTCGGACTTTCGATCAAGGGGTTTCAACACTCCCAGGCGCAGGTAGGGTCTGGAAGCGTCAGCTCCCCCCGGAGGAGGTGAGGACCGTGGCAGCCCACGATGACGACTACGCCCGAGGCGGCAGGCCCGCACGGGGTTCTGAAGAGACACAGGCCCAGATCTCGATGCTGGAGCAGGAGATCGCAGCACTGCGTCGCAAGATCGCCGAGCCCACGCGGCACACGAGGATCCTCGAAGAGCGGATCGTCGAGCTGCAGACCAACCTGAACGGGGTCACCGCCCAGAACGAGCGGCTGGCGTCGACCTTGCGCGAGGCCCGCGACCAGATCGTGGCGCTCAAGGAGGAGGTCGACCGGCTGGCACAACCCCCGGCCGGCTTCGGCACCTTTCTCGCCGCCAACGAGGACGGCACCGCCGACATCTTCACCGGCGGCCGGAAGCTCCGGGTGAACGTCAGCCCGAGCATCCCGCTCGACGACCTGCGGCGTGGCCAGGAGGTCATGCTCAACGAGGCGCTGAACATCGTCGACGCCATGGAGTTCGAGAGCATCGGCGACATCGTCACGCTCAAGGAGGTCCTGGAGGACGGCGAACGCGCGCTGGTCATCGGGCACACCGACGAGGAGCGGGTGGTCCGCCTCGCCGAGCCGCTGCGCGACATCGTGCTGCGGGCCGGCGACGCGCTGCTGCTCGAACCGCGCTCCGGCTACGTCTACGAGGTCGTGCCCAAGAGCGAGGTCGAGGAGCTGGTCCTCGAAGAGGTCCCGGACACCGACTACGACCGGATCGGCGGCCTCGGCCAGCAGATCGAGCAGATCCGCGACGCGGTCGAGCTGCCGTACCTGCACGCCGACCTCTTCAAGGAGTTCGAGCTGCGCCCGCCCAAGGGCGTGCTGCTCTACGGCCCGCCCGGATGCGGCAAGACGATGATCGCCAAGGCGGTCGCCAACTCGCTTGCCAAGAAGGTCGCCGAGGTGACCGGCCAGCCCCAGGGGAAGAGCTACTTCCTCAACATCAAGGGGCCGGAGCTGCTCAACAAGTACGTCGGTGAGACCGAGCGCCAGATCCGCCTGGTCTTCCAGCGCGCACGGGAGAAGGCGAGCGAGGGCACCCCCGTCATCGTCTTCTTCGACGAGATGGAGTCCCTGTTCCGCACCCGCGGATCCGGCGTCAGCTCGGACGTGGAGAACACCATCGTCCCGCAGCTGCTCGCCGAGATCGACGGCGTGGAGGGGCTGGAGAACGTCATCGTCATCGGCGCCTCCAACCGCGAGGACATGATCGACCCGGCGATCCTGCGGCCCGGCCGTCTGGACGTCAAGATCAAGATCGAGCGGCCGGACGCCGAGGGCGCCAAGGACATCTTCTCCAAGTACCTGAAGACCTCGCTGCCGCTGCACCCGGACGACGTCAAGGAGCACGGCGACTCGACCGACGCCGCCGTGGCCGCGATGATCCAGGCCGTGGTGGAGCGGATGTACACCGAGTCCGAGGAGAACCGCTTCCTGGAGGTCACCTACGCCAACGGTGACAAGGAGGTCCTGTACTTCAAGGACTTCAACTCCGGCGCCATGATCCAGAACATCGTGGACCGGGCCAAGAAGATGGCCATCAAGGACTTCCTCGACCACGGCCAGCGCGGTCTCCGCGTCTCCCACCTGCTCGCCGCCTGCGTGGACGAGTTCAAGGAGAACGAGGACCTGCCCAACACCACCAACCCGGACGACTGGGCCCGCATCTCCGGCAAGAAGGGCGAGCGGATCGTCTTCATCCGCACGCTGGTCACCGGCAAGCAGGGCGCGGAGTCCGGCCGCTCCATCGACACCGTGGCCAACACGGGTCAGTACCTGTAGAAGCAGTACCTTCGAATCGTCCGGCTGCGGGAGCCCGTGGGCGCTCACAGCCGGACGTTCGTGTCAGCGATCTCCCGGTTGTCAGTCCGCAGTCTTAGTCTCGGGTTACCGCACGGGTTCGTCCGCGGCAGCGCGAAGGAGGGCCGTATGTCTGTACGGCGCGTCATGGGCATCGAGACGGAGTACGGGATCTCCGTTCCGGGTCATCCCAACGCCAATGCCATGCTCACCTCGTCCCAGATCGTCAATGCCTACGCGGCGGCGATGCACCGGGCCCGCAGGGCCCGCTGGGACTTCGAGGAGGAGAACCCGCTGCGCGACGCGCGCGGCTTCGACCTGGCCAGGGACGCGGCCGACGCCAGCCAGCTGACCGACGAGGACATCGGCCTGGCCAACATCATCCTGACCAACGGCGCGCGCTTCTACGTGGACCACGCCCACCCCGAGTACTCCTCGCCGGAGGTCACCAACCCGCGCGACGCCGTGCTCTGGGACAAGGCCGGCGAGCGGGTCATGGAGGAGGCGGCCAACCGCGCCCTGCAGCTGCCCGGCGCGCAGCCGATCCACCTGTACAAGAACAACACCGACAACAAGGGCGCCTCCTACGGCACCCACGAGAACTACCTGATGAAGCGGGCCACGCCGTTCGCCGACATCGTCAGGCACCTCACCCCGTTCTTCGTCTCGCGCCAGGTGGTCACCGGCGCGGGCCGGGTCGGCATCAACCAGGACGGCTCCGCCCAGGGCTTCCAGCTCAGCCAGCGCGCCGACTACTTCGAGGTCGAGGTCGGCCTGGAGACCACGCTCAAGCGCCCGATCATCAACACCCGCGACGAACCGCACGCCGACGCCGAGAAGTACCGGCGGCTGCACGTGATCATCGGCGACGCCAACCTGTCCGAGATCTCGACCTACCTCAAGCTCGGCACCACCGCGCTGGTGCTGTCCATGATCGAGGACTCCTTCATCACCGTCGACCTGGTCGTCGACCAGCCCGTCCGCACACTGCACCAGGTCTCCCACGACCCGTCGCTGCAACACCTGATCCAGCTGCGCAGCGGGCGCAAGCTCACCGGCGTGCAGCTCCAGATGGAGTACTGCGAGCTGGCCAGGAAGTACGTCGAGGACCGCTACGGCCAGGACGCCGACGAGCAGACCCGCGACATCCTGGACCGCTGGGAGGACGTGCTGGGCAAGCTGGAGCGCGACCCGATGTCGCTCTCCCGGCAGCTGGACTGGGTGGCCAAGAAGGAGATCCTGGAGGGCTACCGCCGCCGCGACGACCTGGACTGGGACGACGCCCGCCTACACCTGGTCGACCTCCAGTACGCGGACGTCCGCCGGGAGAAGGGCCTCTACAACCGGCTGGTGGCCCGGGGCCGGATGGAGCGGCTGCTCGACGACGCCGAGGTGCTGCGCGCCGCCCACGAGCCGCCCGAGGACACCCGCGCCTACTTCCGCGGCCGCTGCCTGGAGCAGTACGCCGACCATGTCGCGGCGGCCTCGTGGGACTCGGTCATCTTCGACATCCCCGGACGCGACTCCCTGCAGCGGGTGCCCACCCTGGAGCCCCTGCGCGGCACCAGGAACCACGTCAAGGCCCTGCTGGACCGCTGTCGCACGGCGGAGGAGCTGGTACGCGTGCTCAGCGGAGGCTGAGCCGGGGCGCACGGTCCGGGCGGGCACGCAGGTGAACGTGTGAACGCCTGTCCGCGCAGAGCGTAACTGTACGAGGGTGGTCGTTCACCATGGGTGAAGTGCACGCCTTTGGGCATCATCCGGGCAACGATCGACGTTCTTCGACTACAAGCCGTAGGGTCAGAGATCAGCTGATCCACTCAAGAGCGGGGTGAGGGAAATGGCGACCAAGGACACCGGCGGCGGACAGCAGCGGGCGAACCGCACCTCCGAGGAGGTCGAGGAGACCCAGGAAGAGGCGACCGAGGCCTCGGACCTCAAGGAGCGCAAGGAGAAGCTCGACGACGACGTCGACGCGGTCCTCGACGAGATCGACGAGGTGCTGGAGTCGAACGCCGAGGACTTCGTGCGGGGCTTCGTCCAGAAGGGTGGAGAGTAGATTCTCTCCTTGATCGACTTAACGAACCGGAAGGAAAGCTGTGGAAGCCTATCTCTCTGGCACCGGGCGTCTGCCGGCTGCCTTCCTCAAGCCGGGGTCGTCCTCGTTCATCGAGTTCCTGGGCGACCACCAGCCCGAGCTGCTGCCCGGCCGGCGTGAGCTGCCGGCCGGCGCGCAGCCGCTCCAGGCGCCGCACGGCACCACCATCGTCGCGGCGACGTTCGACGGCGGGGTCGTCCTCGCCGGTGACCGGCGCGCCACCATGGGCAACATCATCGCGCAGCGCGACATCGAGAAGGTCTTCCCGGCCGACGAGTACTCCGCCGTGGGCATCGCCGGCACCGCCGGCCTCGCGGTCGAGATGGTGCGGCTGTTCCAGCTGGAGCTGGAGCACTACGAGAAGATCGAGGGCACCTCGCTCTCGCTGGAGGGCAAGGCCAACCGCCTGACCACGATGATCCGCGGCAACCTCGGCATGGCCATGCAGGGCCTGGCCGTCGTCCCGCTCTTCGCCGGCTACGACCTCGACCAGGGCCGCGGTCGGATCTTCACCTACGACGTCACCGGCGGACGCTCCGAGGAGACGGGCTTCGCCGCCACCGGCTCCGGCTCGCTCTTCGCCAAGGGCTCGCTGAAGAAGCTCTACCGGGCCGACCTCTCCGCCGAGCAGGCCGCCACCGCGGTCATCCAGGCGCTCTACGACGCCGCCGACGACGACTCCGCGACCGGCGGTCCGGACCTCACCCGGCAGATCTTCCCGATCGTCTCCGTCATCACCGACGAGGGCTTCCGCCGCCTCGGCGACCAGGAGGTCGGCGAGCTCGCCAAGGCCGTCCTCGGCCACCGCCTGGAGCAGCCGGACGGCCCCCAGGCGCCCCTGCTGTAGCCGTTCCGGGCCGTTCCTGACCCCCAATCATCTGACCGCTCGACAAAGAAGAAGGGGCGACCGGTGTCGACGCCGTTCTACGTCTCACCTCAGCAGGCCATGGCCGACCGCGCCGAGTACGCCCGCAAGGGCATCGCGCGCGGCCGGTCGGTGGTGGTGCTCACCTACGCCGACGGCATCCTCTTCGTCGCGGAGAACACCTCGCGCGCGCTGCACAAGGTCTCCGAGATCTACGACCGCATCGCCTTCGCCGCGGTGGGCCGCTACAACGAGTTCGAGAACCTGCGGATCGGCGGCGTCCGCTACGCCGACCTGCGCGGCTACTCCTACGACCGGGCCGACGTCAACGCCCGCGGCCTGGCCAACGTCTACGCCCAGACCCTGGGCACGATCTTCTCCTCCACCGGGGAGAAGCCCTACGAGGTCGAGCTGATCGTCGCCGAGGTCGGCAAGAACCCGGGCGACGACCAGATCTACCGCCTCACCCCCGACGGCTCGGTCGTGGACGAGCACGGCTCGGTCGCCGTCGGCGGCAACTCCGAATCCATCGCCACCTACCTGGAGCAGCGCCACGAGGAGGGCACGTCCCTCCCGGACGCCCTCAAGCTCGCCGTGGAGAGCCTGGCCAGGGACCCGAACGGCGGAGCCCCCCGCACCCTGACCCCGGATCAGCTCGAGGTCGCGGTGCTGGACCGGGCTCGTTGGCAGCAGCGCAAGTTCAAGCGGCTGCTCGGCACCCAGCTGAGCCGGCTGCTGGAGGGAGACGCCAGTGCGGCGTCCGACGACGAGGAGCCGCCGGCCGGTTCGGCCGCCGCGGCCGAGGGGGAGTAGCAACAGCCGCTTTTCCCATGGTTTCGATCAGGGCGGGAAGGTGAACTAGTAGGCATGGACCGCCGAATCTTCGGGTTGGAGAACGAGTACGGCGTCACCTGCACGTTCCGGGGGCAGCGTCGCCTGTCACCGGACGAGGTGGCCAGGTACCTCTTCCGCCGCGTCGTGTCATGGGGCCGCAGCAGCAACGTGTTCCTGCGCAACGGTGCCCGCCTCTACCTGGACGTGGGTTCGCACCCCGAGTACGCCACCCCCGAGTGCGACGACGTCGCCGAGCTGGTGACGCACGACAAGGCCGGGGAGCGCATCCTCGAGGGCCTGCTGGTGGACGCCGAGCGCCGGCTCCACGAGGAGGGCATCGCCGGGGACGTCTACCTGTTCAAGAACAACACCGACTCCGCCGGCAACTCCTACGGCTGTCACGAGAACTACCTGGTGGCGCGGCACGGGGAGTTCTCCCGCCTGGCGGACATACTGATCCCGTTCCTGGTCACCCGTCAGCTGATCTGCGGCGCGGGCAAGGTGCTGCAGACGCCGCGCGGCGCGGTCTACTGCGTCAGCCAGCGCGCCGAGCACATCTGGGAGGGCGTCAGCTCGGCGACCACCCGGTCCCGTCCGATCATCAACACCCGCGACGAGCCGCACGCGGACGCCGAGCGCTACCGCCGGCTGCACGTCATCGTGGGCGACTCCAACATGTCGGAGACCACCACGCTGCTCAAGGTCGGCGCGACCGACCTGGTGCTGCGGATGATCGAGGCCGGCACGGTGCTGCGCGACCTCACCCTGGAGAACCCGATCCGGGCCATCCGCGAGGTCTCCCACGACCTGACCGGCCAGCGCCTGGTCCGGCTGGCCAACGGCCGTGAGGCCAGCGCGCTGGAGATCCAGCAGGAGTACTTCCAGAAGGCCAGCGACTTCGCCGACCACCGGGGCATCCGCACCGGCACGATCGCGCGGGTGCTGGACCTGTGGGGCCGCACGCTGGAGGCGGTCCGAACCCAGGACTACTCCAAGGTCGACCGCGAGATCGACTGGGTGATGAAGTACCAGCTGATCGAGCGTTACCGGGCCAAGAACGGCATCTCGATGTCGCACCCGCGGGTCGCCCAGATCGACCTCGCGTACCACGACATCCACCGCCGCCGGGGCCTGTACTACCTGCTGGAGAACCGCGGGCAGGCCGAGCGGGTCAGCAACGACCTCAAGATCTTCGAGGCCAAGTCGGTGCCGCCGCAGACCACCCGGGCGCGGCTGCGCGGCGACTTCATCCGCCGGGCCCAGGAGCAGCGTCGCGACTTCACCGTCGACTGGGTCCACCTCAAGCTCAACGACCAGGCGCAGCGGACCGTCCTGTGCAAGGACCCGTTCCGTTCGGTCGACGAGCGCGTGGAGAAGCTGATCGCGGGCATGTGAGCCCGATCCGGAACGGGCGGGGTCCGACAAAGTGCCGTCGAACCCCGCCTGCTTTTGGAGTGAACATGACCGACTTGTGACCTGAGTTGTGCGCGGGGTCTCTGCGCAGATCCGGTGCAAGGCCATAGAGTGGCGCGGACCGCTGAACCGCTCACCACCTAAGGATCACCGTGCGCCGACTCGCCGCCGCGCTGCTTCTTGCGCCCACGCTGCTGCTCACCGGTTGCGGGAGCAGCGCCAAGACAGCCACGGCCGCCGACACCGCGGCGCCGTGCCCGTCCGGTTCCGCCGCCCAGTCGCCGCTGCCGGTGCCGCCGGTGACCAACACCGACAGCCAGCTGCCGACCGTCTCGGGCGAGTTCGGCAAGAGCGCGAGCATCACCGTCCCCAAGGGCGACCCGACCGGCAATTTCGTCGTCAAGCAGATCTCCGAGGGCAACGGCCCGGTGGTCACCAACAACGACGTGGTCGGCTTCAACATCGTCGGCCAGACCTGGACCGGCAAGACCTTCCAGGACTCCTACAAGGACGGCGGCGGCGCCGCGGTCGACAACCTGAAGACCACGCCGATGCTGCCGATGTTCAGCAAGGCCGTGGTGGGCCAGAAGGTCGGCAGCCGGGTCGAGGTCGTCGCCCCGCCGGCGGCGGGCTTCGGCAACGCGGGCTACCCGCAGCTCCAGGTCACCTGCCACGACACGCTGGTGATGGTCTTCGACGTCACCGCCGCGACCCCGGTCGACGGTTCGGCCAGCGGCACCCCGCAGACGCCGACGGCCGACGTGCCCAAGGTGCAGATGAACGACAAGGCCGCGGCCTCCTTCAGCATCAGCGCCTCCCAGCGCGACCCGAAGACCCTGGGCGCCACGGTGCTGATCAAGGGCAGCGGCCCGGTGGTCCAGCCCGGTCAGAACCTGATCGCCCAGTACACCGGCGCGGTGCTGGCCAACGGCAAGGTCTTCGACTCGTCGTGGAACCACGGCGGGGCGACCAACTTCGTCATCGGCAAGGGTCAGGTCATCCCCGGCTGGGACAAGGGCCTGGTCGGGCAGACGGTCGGCTCCCGCGTGCTGCTGACCATCCCGGCGGCCGACGCGTACGGGGCGCAGCCGCCGCAGGGGTCGGGCATTCCGGCCAACGCACCCCTGGTCTTCGTCGTGGACATCCTCGGCGCCGCGTAACGTAGGGGCGCACAGCACCAGCTCTGCACCATCTTTCGTCCTTCTGAGGAGAACCACGACCGTGAGCATCGAGAAGCCGGAGATCGACTTCCCGGGCGGCGAGGCCCCCACCACGCTGCAGATCCGCGACATCTGGGTGGGCGACGGCGCCGAGGCGAAGGCCAAGGACAACGTCAGCGTCCACTACGTCGGCGTGGCCTTCAGCTCCGGCGAGGAGTTCGACGCGAGCTGGAACCGTGGCGCCCCGCTCCGCTTCAAGCTCGGCGTCGGCCAGGTCATCCCCGGCTGGGACCAGGGCGTCCAGGGCATGAAGGTCGGCGGCCGTCGCGAGCTGATCATCCCGGCCCACCTCGCCTACGGCGACCGTGGCGCGGGCAACGCGATCAAGCCCGGCGAGACGCTGATCTTCGTCGTCGACCTGCTCGGCGTCTGAGCGGCCGATCGTCTGACGCCCCGTCGCACGCGAGTCACACGCGACGCGTGAGTCACTCAAGCGCACCCCTGTCCCTTTGGACGGGGGTGCGCTTCGTGGTCGAGAGGCCTAGCGGTACGGTCAGTTGATACCGGGTGCCGAGTTCCGGGTCGCGGTCGGTGCCGCGCGTAGAAGAAGGGTGAGCGATGCCCATCGCCAAGTCCGAGCGCCTGATGAACCTCGCGCTGTGCCTGATGAACACCAAACGCCCGCTGAGCAAGCGGGAGTTGCGGGCGTCCATCGAGGCCTACCGTGAGGCGGGGTCCGCGGGGGAGCAGGTCAGCGAGGACGCGTTCAACCGGATGTTCGAGCGCGACAAGGACGATCTGCGCGAACTCGGCCTGGTCATCGACGTGGTGGAGAACCCGCTCGACGGCGAACTCGGCTATCTCGCCCGGCGCGACGTCAACCGCCTGCCCGAGATTCACCTGGACGCGGAGGAGGCCGCCGCGCTGAGCCTGGCCGCCGGAGTCTGGGAGCAGGCCCGCCTCGCCGGAGCCGCCAGCGGCGCCCTGCAGAAGCTGCGCGCCGCCGGTTCGCTGGCCGAGGAGAGCGGTGAGGGCCGCACCACGCTCCAGCCCCGCGTCCCCGCGCGCGACGCCGCGTTCGAGCCGCTGCTGGTCGCCGCGCGCGACCGCCGCCCGGTCGCCTTCGACTACCGCAAGAGCGGCGCCGCCCAGGCCGAGCCGCGCACGGTCGAGCCGTGGGCGCTGGAGTTCTGGCACGGCCACTGGTACCTCGCGGGCTGGGACCGCGACCGCGCCGACGTCCGGGTCTTCCGGCTGAGCCGGATTGTCGGCCGGGTCCGCAGCAAGGGCGGCCAGTTCAGCGCGCCCGTCCCGGACCACGTCGGCGTCCGCGAGACCGTCGCCCGCTTCGCCGGGGAGGGCGCCACCGAGCAGGCCCGCGTCCGCGTCCGCCGCAAGGCCGCCTTCCCGGTGCGGGCCAAGGCACTCTCCGCGTCGCCCGCGCCGGACGACGCAGAATGGGATGAGCTGACCATCCCCTACGGGCACGGACTGGCCGCGGACCTGGTCGAGTTCGGCCCGGACGTGGTCGTGATCGAGCCCGCCGAGCTGCGCGCCGACGTCATCGCACGACTGCGGGCGGTGGCCGGTGCTTCCAGCGCTTCCAGCACGTCAGAGAACGAGGTGGGCGAGTGAGCAGCGCGATCGACCAGACCCGGCGGATGCTGTCGCTGGTCACCTACCTGCGCGAGCGCCCCGGCGCCCGGGTCGGCGAGGTCGCCCGCGCCTTCGGCGTCACCGAGCGCGAGCTGATCCGCGACCTCAGCGTGCTGCCGATGTGCGGCACCAGCTTCCGCGGCGGCGACCTGCTCGACATCGACACCGACGGCGAGCAGATCTGGTGGCACAACCCGGACGACGTCGCCCAGCCGCTGCGGCTCGCCGCCGACGAGGCCACCTCGCTGCTGGTCGCCGCCCGCGCGGTCGCCGGCCTGCCGGGCCTGCGCGAGCGCGACCGCGAGGCACTCACCCGCGCTGTCGCCAAGCTGGAGGCCGCCGCCGGTGACGTCGCCGAGGGCAGCACGCGCGTCGGCGTCTCCTTCGAGGCCGAGGGTGACGTCTTCGCCGAGATCGACCGCGCGTTCACCGAGCGCAAGCGGCTCTGGCTGCAGTACTGGTCCTCCGCGCGCGGCGAGCTCACCGAGCGCGAGGTAGACCCGATCCGGCTGGTCACCGAGGGCCACACCTACCTCGAGGCGTGGTGTCGCCTCTCCGAGGACCGCCGGATCTTCCGGCTGGACCGGATCGCCGAGATCAAGGTCCTCGACACGCCCGCGGACCCGCCCAAGCTGGAGCTGCGCGACCTCTCCGAGGGCATGATGCGCCCCTCCACCGACGACCCCCAGGTCGTCCTCGAGGTCGGCCCGGCGGGTCGCTGGGTGGCCGAGTACTACCCGCACGAGGCGGCGGAGGAGCAGCCCGACGGCGGCCTCCGCATCGTGCTGCGCACGCCGGACCCGTCCAGCCTGCTGCGGCTCGCCCTCCGGCTCGGCCCCGACGGCCGCGTCCTCGCTCCGGAGTCCCTCGCGGCGCAGGCCCGCGAGGTCGCCTCCCGCGCGCTGGCCGGCTACGACGCCGGTCGCGAGGAGCGCACCGGATGAGCGTCACGCGGTTCCGCGCCTCCTGCCCCGACTGCCGCGTCACCGCGGAGCTGGACGCTCTCGCCTTCCGCCTGGCGCTGGGCCGCACGGCGGAACGGACCTTCTACAGCTTCACCTGCCCGGCGTGCGGGTCCGCGGTGCGCAAGCACGCCGGCGCGCGGATCATCGACGCACTGACGGGGGCGGGCGTCCCGACGATGAAGCTGCACGTAGGCACCTAGCTTCCCAGGGGCGCGGGGAACTGCGCGAACAACCACTGACATGCGGATGGCCCTGTTCGTTCGGGGCTCTCCCTGCGTGGGTGGCTTGTCGCGCAGTTCCCCGCGCCCCTGAGGGAAGTGCAACTGGCCCTTGTCGCGATGGTGCATGCTTGTCCCGTGGTGTGGATCATCGTGGGACTGACGACCGCAGGTCTGCTCGTGCTCGGTGGGCTCGCCGTGCTCGCCTACCGTGAGGTGGTCGTCCTGGCCAAGGCGCTGGCCCGCAGCGCGGAGCGACTCGCCCAGGCCGGCGCCGACGTCGAGCGCGCCGCCGACGGCGTGGCGCGGAGCGGCGGCGCCGCGCTCGTGGCCACGCGCGCACCGTCTATTCAAGCGCCAAACGGATCCGCGTAGTATCGAAGATGCGTTGGGGCAGCATTCTGTCGCGACGCTATGGGCCGTGCCTTCACGGTGCGTATCATCGGCGCAGACACGACGACGAAGAGGGAAACCCGATGCTCGAGAACCGCGCTCTGGAAATCATCATCATTGCGGTCATCGTGCTGCTGCTCTTCGGGGCGAAGCGGCTCCCGGACTCCGCGCGTGCGCTCGGCAAGTCGCTGCGCATCCTCAAGTCCGAGGTCGGCGCCATGAAGGACGACGGCAAGAAGACCGACGCAGAGGTCTCCAACGTCACCACCTCCGAGGAGCAGGCTCAGGCGCCTGCCGCGCCCCGGACCATCCAGTCCGCTCCGGGGGACACCGCCTCGGCGCGTCCCGTCACTGAGGACAAGCAGCCGACCACCCAGGTCTGAGCAAGGCGCACTTCCTCACCCCCACCTTTTTCTCGCAGGGACGTAGCCGCACGGTGAGCGACACCCAACAGAGGCAGAAGCAGCAGCGGCCTCCGAAGAACGATGACGGCCGGATGCCGCTGGCGGACCATCTCCGCGAGCTGCGCTACCGGCTCATCGTCTCGATCCTCGCCCTGCTCGTGACCACGGTCATCGGCTGGCTGATGCACGACTGGGCGATCAACCAGCTGGTCAGCCCGGCCTGTCACATCACCGGCGTGCACGGTTACGGCGAGAAGACCGCGGCGTGCCCGAACGGTCTGCTGGTGAACAACGGCGTGCTCTCGCCGCTGACCTTCACCTTCAAGATCGCGATGATGATCGGCTTCATCCTGGCCAGCCCCGTGTGGAGCTACCAGCTCTGGGCCTTCGTCGCGCCGGGTCTGTACAAGAAGGAGAAGAAGTACGGTCTCGGGTTCGTCGCCGCCGCAGTCCCCCTCTTCCTCGGCGGCGCGTACCTGGCGTACGAGATCTTCCCCAAGGCCCTGCAGATCCTGGCCAGCTTCAACCCGGCCAACTTCTCGCTGGCCTTCTCCGGCGCCGAGTTCCTGGACTTCTTCATCCGGATGGTGCTGGTCTTCGGGCTCTCCTTCGAGGTCCCGCTGCTGCTGGTGATGCTGAACTTCCTGGGCATCGTCAGCGCCGCCCGGCTGCGCGGCTGGTGGCGCGGCGCGGTCTTCGGGATCTTCGTCTTCTCGGCGATCGCCGTCCCGACCGGTGACCCGGTGACCATGACGGTGCTCGCCGTCCCGATGTGTCTGCTCTACTTCGCCGCCGTCGGCGTGGCGACGCTGCGGGACAAGGCCGTGGCCCGGCGCTACGCCGAGAACCCCGACCACCAGCTCGACCCGGACCAGGCCTCCGACATCGACCTGCGCCCGTCCTCCCTCGGCGCGGACGACCTGCCCATCCCGGAGCCGGTCAACGCCACCGAACTGGCCGCCGGTGAGCCGATGACGTACCACCCGGACGACGTCACCTGAGCGCCGATCAGGCAACCCGAACGAGTGGGCCGCACACAGTAAACAATCTTGAGGTGGAGTGTCGGTCCCGACGGGTACTCTCCTAGCGAGATGACTGACCAGAACCTGCGCTCGCCCGACGCGTCCGATCCGTCGCACGCGTCCGACTCCTCCGGTGCGTCCGAGGAGAGCCTCAGCCCCTCCGAGCGCTACGCCGCGTCCCGGCGCCGCGCGAAGGAAGAGGCGAGTTCCCTGCACGCCTTCCGGCAGCTGTACGACTTCCCGCTGGACCCCTTCCAGGTGGAGGCGTGCCAGGCGCTGGAGGGCGGCGAGGGCGTGCTCGTGGCCGCGCCGACGGGCTCCGGCAAGACCATCGTCGGCGAGTTCGCCGTGCACCTCGCGCTGGCCGAGGGCCGCAAGTGCTTCTACACGACGCCCATCAAGGCGCTGTCGAACCAGAAGTTCCAGGACCTGGTGAAGCGCTACGGCGCGGACAAGGTCGGCCTGCTGACCGGCGACAACACGGTCAACAGCGACGCGCCGGTCGTCGTCATGACGACCGAGGTGCTCCGCAACATGCTCTACGCGGGCTCCAGCACCCTCTCGGGCCTGGGCTACGTGGTCATGGACGAGGTGCACTACCTCGCCGACCGCTTCCGCGGCGCGGTGTGGGAGGAGGTCATCATCCACCTCCCCGAGTCGGTCACCCTGGTCTCGCTCTCGGCCACCGTCTCCAACGCCGAGGAGTTCGGCGACTGGCTGGACACCGTCCGCGGTGGCACCAAGGTCATCGTCTCCGAGCACCGCCCGGTCCCGCTATGGCAGCACGTGCTGGCGGGCCACCGGATGTACGACCTGTTCACCAACCGGGTCGCCGAGGAGCGCGCCTCCGGGCGCAAGCGCGACGGCGCGCGCGGGGGAGAGGCCGACGTCAACCCGGAGCTGGTCCGGCTGGCCCGCGCCGAGCAGGATCGCCGCGGCGGGCGGGACCGGTTCGACCGGCGCGGCCGGGGCCGGTCGATGTCCAACGGCCGTCCGGGCCGGGCCTGGACGCCGAGCCGGGTCGATGTGATCGACCGGCTGGACGCCGAGGGCCTGCTGCCCGCGATCACCTTCATCTTCAGCCGGGCCGGCTGCGAGGCCGCCGTCCAGCAGTGCCTCCACGCGGGCCTGCGGCTCAACAACGACGCCGAGCGGGCCGAGGTGCGCGAGATCGTCGAGTCGCGCACCTCCGCGATCCCCGCCGAGGACCTGCACGTCCTTGGCTACTACGAGTGGCTGGACGGCCTGGAGCGCGGCATCGCGGCCCACCACGCGGGCATGCTGCCGACCTTCAAGGAGGTCGTCGAGGAGCTCTTCCAGAAGGGCCTGGTCAAGGCGGTCTTCGCGACCGAGACGCTGGCGCTGGGCATCAACATGCCGGCCCGCTCGGTCGTCATGGAGAAGCTGGTCAAGTGGAACGGCGAGACCCACGCCGACGTCACCCCGGGCGAGTACACCCAGCTGACCGGCCGTGCCGGGCGGCGCGGTATCGACGTCGAGGGCCACGCCGTGGTGCTCTGGCAGCCGACGCTCGACCCGGCCGCGCTGGCCGGTCTGGCCGGCACGCGCACGTACCCGCTGCGATCCTCCTTCAAGCCGTCGTACAACATGGCCGTCAACCTCGTCGGCCAGTTCGGGCGGCACACCGCGCGTGAGCTGCTGGAGACCTCGTTCGCGCAGTTCCAGGCGGACCGCAGCGTGGTCGGCATCGCCCGGCAGGTGCAGCGCAACGAGGAGGGCCTGGCCGGTTACCGCGAGGCGGTCGAGTGCCACCTCGGCGACTTCGAGGAGTACATGGGCCTGCGCCGGGCCCTCAAGGACCGCGAGACGCTGCTGGCCCGCGAGGGCGCCGCGCAGCGTCGGGCCAGCGCGGCCGACTCGCTGGAGAAGCTGCGTCCCGGCGACGTCATCCACGTCCCGACCGGCCGCTTCGCCGGGCTGGCCGTGGTGCTGGACCCGGGCATCCCGCCGGTCGGCCGCCACGGCACCCGCGGCTACGGCAACAGCCGCGAGTACAGCGACGGCCCGCGCCCGGTGGTGCTGACCGCCGAGCGGCAGGTCAAGCGGCTGGCGATGATCGACTTCCCGACGCCGGTCGAGGCGATCGAGCGGCTGCGGATCCCCAAGAGCTTCAACCCGCGCAGCCCGCAGTCCCGGCGCGATCTCGCCTCGGCGCTGCGCAGCAAGGCCGGGCACATCGATCCGGGCCGCGTCCGCAAGGGCCGGGCCGCGGCGGCGGACGACCCGGACATCGCCCGGCTCCGCGCCGAGATCCGGCAGCACCCGTGCCACGGCTGCAACGAGCGCGAGGACCACGCCCGCTGGGCCGAGCGCTACGACCGGCTCAAGCGCGACACCGAGCAGCTCGAACGCCGGATGAAGTCGCGCACCCACACCATCGCCCGCACCTTCGACCGGGTCTGCGCCCTGCTGGCCGACCTGGACTACCTGGAGGGCGACACCGTCACCGACCAGGGCCGCCGTCTCGGCCGCCTCTACGGCGACCTGGACCTGCTCGCCTCCGAGTGCCTGCGCGAGGGCGTCTGGGACGGCCTCAGCCCGGCGGAGCTCGCGGCCTGCGCCTCGGCGCTGGTCTACGAGTCCCGGCGCGGCGACGACGAGGGCGGCGCGGTCAAGCTGCCGGACGGCAAGGCCCGCGACGCGCTCGGCGAGATGGTCCGGATCTGGGGCCACCTGGACGCGCTGGAGGAGCAGCACAAGCTCTCCACCATGGAGAACTGGGGCCAGCGCGAGCCGGATCTCGGCTTCGCCTGGACGGCCTTCCGCTGGGCGTCCGGCGACCCGCTGGACAAGGTGCTGCGCGAGGCCGACATGCCCGCCGGTGACTTCGTCCGCTGGACCCGCCAACTGATCGACGTGCTGGGCCAGATCACGAACGCGGCCCCGGACGACGGCGCGGTGCGCACGGCCGCGCGCAAGGCCGTCGACCAGATCCGGCGCGGCATCATCGCGTACTCGTCGGTGGGGTGAGCAGGGGCGTGGCCGGTGGGCGTTCGTCGCGGCTGTGGTGGATCGTGCTGCCGGTGGCGGCGCTGCTGCTCTGGGGGGTGACGCACGGTCAGAAGGGGGCGACCGATGCCTCGTCGACCCCCTCCGGCTCCGCGTCCGGGCACGGCGGGGGGTCGGGTGCGGGTGGCGCGTCGCCGAGTCCTTCGGGGACGGGCGGCAGCTGGTACACGGGCAGCTACGACCCGTCCCAGTTCGCCGCCCAGGTGCGGCAGCGGGCCAAGGAGGCGGGTGTCGACCCGCAGTTGGTGATGGCGATCCTCTACAACGAGGACTACAAGCCGCACGACCCGGCTTTCGAACGCGCCTGGCTGAAGATCAAGCCGACCGCCGCGCTCGGCATCGCCAACATGCACGAGGCCACCTACGACCAGGTCAAGCAGGGCCACTCCTTCGCCGACCGGCCGTGGACGAGCCTGCCGGACGACCCGGACCTCGCCATCGAGGCGGAGGCCTGGTGCCTGCACGACCTGGCCACCGACCTGCCCGCGCAGCGCACCGGCTCCCTGACCGAGGATCAGCTGCTGGCCCTCGGCTACAACACCGGTCCCGGCAACATGCTGGCTTTCGCGCACGGCGTCACGGTCGGGCCACAGGCGCAGCAGTATCTCGACACGCTGAACTCCAACTGGGCCAAGGCCGGGAAGGCTATCGCGATATAGCGTATTGACACGCGCTATACCCGTGCTCATATACTCGTAGACGAGTAAGTGAGCATCTCGGTGCTGCGCTGTCGATGGGAGGTGGCCCGGTGGCCAAGCGCAAGCTCAGCAACCCGCTCGCCCTGGCCGTGCTCTCGGCCTGTGCCGAGCAGCCGCGTCACCCCTATGAGATCGCCCAGGTGCTGAAGCAGCGTGGCAAGCACTTCAGCATCAAGATCAACTTCGGCTCGCTCTACACCGTGGTCCAGAACCTGGAGCGCCACGGCTTCATCGAGGCCGTGGGCAGCGAGCGCGACGGCCGCAGGCCCGAGCGCACGGTCTACGGCGTCACCGAGGCCGGCCGCGCCGAGTTGCGCGACTGGCTGTCGGAGCTGCTCAGCGTCCCGGCCAAGGAGTACCCGCAGTTCGAGGCGGGCCTGTCGCTTGCCGGCAGCCTGCCCCCGGACGAGGTCCTCGCGCTGCTGCGCAAGCGGCTCGACGCGCTGGACGAGGGCATCGCCGCGCAGGAGCAGATGTATGCCACCTGCGTGGCGCTGCTGCCCAGGATCTTCCTGGTCGAGGCCGAGTACGCGCTCGCGATGCGGCGCGCGGAGGCGGCCTGGCTGCGCGGCCTGGTGGCCGAGATGGAGGACGGCACGCTGAGCGGCATGGACGGCTGGCGCGAGTTCTACGCCACCGGACGCCCGCCGCAGCAGTGGATCGACGTCGAGGAGCGCGCCCGCGCGCTGTGGGAGGAGGATCCCGGCTTCGGCTCCGCCTGAACAGGCGTCAGCAGGACGCCGGGGGTCAGCGACCACCGACACCACCGAACAACCGACAGCACCGAACGACCACATGAAAGCGCCCCCGCACGGTGCGGCAACACCGGGCGGGGGCAGGGACCTCGCGACCGGCCTGCGGCAACAGGTGATCCGGACCATACGAGGAACACGCAGCTCCATCGTAGCCCGGATCCCCCGTCGTAGATCGGCAGCAGTCCGCCGTCACGACCGGAGGGAATCCCCGTCATGAACACCCAACCCCGGACGACGCTCGGCGTCGTCCCCGGGGCGGCCGCGGCAACGGCCGTCCCGGGCACCGGCAGCGCGGGCGGCGGTTACGCCGTCCACGCCACCGACCTCGTCAAGACCTACCACCCCAAGGGCCGCGGCAAGGCCGTGCCCGGGGGAGTACGCGCGCTCGACGGGCTCGGCATCAGCGTCGAGCCCGGCATCGTCTTCGGCCTGCTCGGGCCGAACGGCGCCGGAAAGTCCACCACCGTCAAGATCCTGACCACGCTGGCCTCCGCCGACTCCGGCAGCGCCGTCGTCGCCGGGTTCGACGTGGCCCGTGAGCCGGGCCGGGTGCGGCGCGCGATCGGCGTGGTCGCCCAGCGGTCCGGCGCCGACCCGGTCGCCACCGGCCGCGACAACCTGCTGCTCCAGGGACGCCTCTACGGCATGCGCGGCGTCGAGCTGACCCGCCGCGTCGACGAGCTGCTGACGCGCTTCGACCTGGTCGACGCCGCCAAGCGGCAGGTGAAGACCTACTCCGGCGGCATGCTGCGCCGCCTGGACGTGGCCATCGGGCTGGTCCACCGCCCGCAGGTGCTCTTCCTCGACGAGCCCACCACCGGCCTGGACCCCGAGGCGCGCACCGCGATGTGGGAGGAGGTCGAGCGGCTGGCCGGCTCCGAGGGCCTGACCATCCTGCTGACCACGCACTACCTGGAGGAGGCCGACAAGCTGGCCGCGCGCCTGGCCATCGTCGACCGCGGCCGGATCGTCGCCGAGGGCACGCCCGACGCGCTCAAGGGCGAACTGCGCGGCGACGCCGTCGTGGTGGAGCTGGCCGCCGCGGCGCAGGACCACCTGCCGGTGGTCGGCGCGATCGGCGCGGTGCCGGGTGTCCGGGACATCACCGTCGACGGCCGCCGGGTGGCAGCCCGCGCGGACGACGGAGCGGCTGCCGTGCCGGCCGTGCTCGCCGCGCTGGAGCGGATCGGCCTGCCGGTCGCCGCCGTGACCGTCTCCCGTCCCTCGCTGGACGACGTCTACCTCCGCTACGCGGGCCGCAGCTTCTCCTCCGCCGAGGCGGGCCACAGCTCGGTTCTGGAAGGAGCCTCCCGATGAGCGCCACCGCATCCTCGAGCCCCGCACCGGCCTTCGCCCCCTCGGCTGCCGTGCGCGAGACCTGGTTCATGACGCAGCGTCAGTTCATGGCGTTCGTGCGGCAGCCCGCATACCTGATCATCACGCTGATCCAGCCGGTGATCTGGCTCTTCCTCTTCGGCGCGCTCTTCCACAAGGTCGTCGAGCTGCCCGGCTTCGGCTCCGGCAGCTACCTCGACTACCTGGTCCCCGGCGTCATCGTGATGAGCGCCGTCTCCTCCAACATGTGGGCCGGGATGGGCACGCTGGAGGAGATCGAGCGCGGCACGCTCAACCGGTTCCTGATCACGCCGGTCCACCGCAGCGCGCTGATGAACGCCAATGTGGTGATGCAGGCGCTGACCACGGCCTTCCAGTCGGTGATCATCGTGCTGCTCGGCTGGCTGGGCGGCGCGCACTACCCGGGCGGCGCGCTCGGGCTGCTGGTGCTGATCGTCGCCGCCTCGGTGCTGGGGACGGTCTTCGGGGCCTTCTCCAACGCGCTCGGCATGCTGGTCCGCGAGCGGGAGTCGATCATCGGCATCAACACCTTCCTGCTGCTGCCGATGACCTTCCTCTCCTCGGCGTTCATGGCGGCGTCGCTGATGCCGCACTGGATGCAGGTGGTGGCCCGGTTCAACCCGGTCAACTGGGCGCTGGAGGCGGGCCGCGCGGCGATGGCGGAGCACCCGGACTGGTGGTCGGTGCTCAGCCACGGCGGCTGGCTGGTCCTGCTGGCGGCCGGCGCGGTCTGGCTGTCGATGCGGACCTTCCGCTCGTACCAGAAGTCGGTCTGACCCAGTCCTTCAGGCAGCGCGTCTTTCGGGCCGCGCTGCCGGACTTTGGCCATTCACGTGGCGCGGGCGGCAGAATCGGGGTGTGTCGCACACACCGCCTTCCGCCCGAGCCCGTTCCCGTTACCACCACGGCGACCTGGCCAACGCCCTGGCCCAGGAGGCCGTGGCGCTCGCCCGCGAGGGCGGCCCCGAGGCGGTGGTGCTGCGCGAGGCGGCCCGCCGCGTCGGGGTCTCCGCCCCCGCCGCCTACCGGCACTTCTCGTCCCACGAGGAGCTGGTGCGGGCCGCCAAGGAGCGCGGACTGGAGCTGCTGGCCGAGGCGCTGGACACCGCGCTGGCGTCGGTGCCCGACGACGCCGGTCCGCTGGCCCGGCTGCGCGCGCTCGGGGCGGCGTACGTCGGCTTCGCCCAGGCCGAACCCGGGCTGTTCCGCACCGCGTTCTGTCACGGCCTGAGCGAGCTGGACGTCCGGCCGGAGGCGCTCGCGGACTACCGGGCCTTCCGGATCGTGGGCGAGGCGCTCGACGCCGTCGCCGCGGCCGGGTTGATGCGGCCCGAGCGCCGGGCGGGCGCGGAGTTCCCCGCCTGGGCCGCCCTGCACGGGCTCGCGCTGCTCTGGATCGACGGCCCGCTCTCCGGGTGCGGCGCGGAGCAGTTCGAGCAGGTGCTGGGGTCGACCCTGGACGTGCTCGAACGCGGCCTCACCGGGTGAGCGTGTCCTCGGCGGGGTGGTCGGCGACGACACGCACCGGCGCGGCGGCGCGGTCGCGGCCGACCAGCGCCGCGTAGACCGCGACCGCGGCCAGCGCGAAGGTGCAGGCGACGATCGCCATGGGCAGCGCCGTCCCGCTGCCGCCGAGCCCGACCAGCGGCGCCGCGAAGCCCCCGACGCCGTACTGGAGCAGCCCGACCAGCGCCGACGCCGCGCCGATCTGCCCGGCATGGCCGTCCATGGCCCGGGCGGTGCCGTTGGGGCTGATCAGGCCGACGCTGGAGACCAGCGCGAACAGGCTGACCAGCACCCCGGGCAGCCCGAGCCCGGCCAGTACCGACACCAGCAGACCGATCCCGCCCGCGCCGCTCAGCACCAGCCCGGCCCGCAGCAGCGCCTCGACCGGGAACCTGCGCAGCAGGACGCCGTTGAGCTGCCCCAGCGCCACGATGCCGAGCGCGTTGCCGCCGAAGACGAGGCTGAACGTCTGCGCGTCCAGGCCATAGATGTTCTGGAGCACGAAGGACGAGCCGGATATGTAGGCGAACATCGCCGCGAGCGAGAAGCCGCCGGAGAGCGCGTAACCGACGAAGGCGCGGTCGCGCAGCAGCCCGCGCATCCCGTGCAGGGTCTCGCCCAGGCCGCCGCGACGTCGGCGCTCGGGCGGCAGGGTCTCGCGCAGACCGAAGGCAGCGGCGGCCAGCAGCACGCAGCCGATGACCGACAGCGTCACGAAGATCCCGCGCCAGTCGGTGAACCGCAGCAACTGCCCGCCCAGCAGCGGCGCGAGGATCGGCGCGGTCCCGTTGACCAGCATCAGCGTCGAGAAGAAGCGCGCCGCAGCGGTGCCCTCGTGCAGGTCGCGGACCACGGCGCGGGAGATGACGATGCCGACCCCGCCCGCCAGCCCCTGCACGATCCGCAGCGCGGTGAGCATCGCCACCGAGGGCGCCAGCGCGCACAGCACCGACGCGGCGGCGTAGGCGGCGAGCCCGATCAGCAGCGGTCGGCGTCGTCCCCAGCTGTCCGCGATGGGCCCGGCGATCAGCTGGCCGAGCGCCAGTCCGATCAGGCAGCTGGTCAGCGTGAGCTGCACCGCGCTGTCCGAGACCCGGAAGTCGGCCGCCAGCTGCGGGAGTCCGGGGAGGTACATGTCCAGGCTGAGCGGCCCGAAGGCGGAGAGCGCGCCGAGGATCAGCAGCAACCGCAGGCCTGCGGCGCGGCTGGTCGGGGCGGGTGCCTGTGTGGCGTCCACGGGTGCGGCTCCTCGGGGCGGGCTGTGGTCTGCTTACCCGACAAGAGTACCTTCCTTGGAAGGCATCTCCAGGCTGAGGGCGTCCGGGGGAGCGCTGCGCTCGGACGAGGAGCTGACGGTCGGTCAATGTGCCTGCCACCGCTCGGCAGTGTGTGCACAGAGATAACGGATCGGCAACGAGTCTGGGCCAGACGTAGGCTGCGCTTCATGCCCCTGTCACTTTGGACGGGGGCTCAGGTCACTCGCGCGCTCCATAGTCCCCACGTCGACCCCTCTCCCTCCGGAGGACTCACGTGGCTCCCGTAACTCGTCGAACCTTCCTCGGTTCCGCAGCCGCGCTCGGCGCGGTGCTCGGACTGGACGCCCTGCCAGGAGTCGCGCCGCGTGCGGCGGCGGCGACCACAGGCACGATCACCGACGTCAAGCACGTCGTCGTGCTGATGCAGGAGAACCGCAGCTTCGACCACTACTTCGGCACGCTCCAGGGCGTGCGTGGCTTCGGCGACAAGGCCACCATCCAGCTGTCCGGCGGCCACAGCGTCTTCAGCCAGCCCAACGGCAGTGCGCGGCAGTACCCGTGGCAGATGAGCACCACGGCTGCGGCCGACGGCAAGACCCCTGAGCAACTGGCGCAGTGCGACGGCTCGTTGGACCACTCGTGGTCGACGCAGCACTCCGCGTGGAACAACGGCAAGATGGACTCGTGGGTCTCCGCCAAGGGCACCGACCGCACGCTGGGCTACCTGTCCCGCTCGGACATCCCGTTCCACTACGCGCTGGCGGACAACTACACCATCTGCGACGCGTACCACTGCTCGATCCTGTCGGCGACGGGCCCGAACCGCACCTACCTGTGGTCCGGCATGATCGACCCCTCCGGTTCGGCCGGGGGCCCGGCGTACGACGGCGGCTCCGAGTCGGGCCTGTCGTGGCAGACCTACGCCGAGGCGCTGGAGAACGCGGGCGTCAGCTGGAAGGTCTACCAGAACGCCAACGACAACTACGGCGACAACGGCCTGGCGTACTTCAAGCAGTTCGCCAACGCCTCGACCGGCAGCGACCTCTACACCAAGGGCATGGCCTCGGTCCCGTCCGTCACCGGCTCGACGCCGGACGACATCGCCGCCGCCATCAAGGCCGACGCCCAGGCCGGGACGCTGCCGCAGGTGAGCTGGGTCGTCGCCAACCAGGCCTTCTCCGAGCACCCCGACTGCCCGCCCAACGACGGCGCGCACTTCCTCAACCTGGTGATCCAGGCGCTGGCCGCCGACGAGACCACCTTCGACTCGACCGTTCTCTTCCTCAACTACGACGAGAACGACGGCTTCTTCGACCACGTCCCGCCGCCCGCCGCGCCGTCGGGCACCTCCGGCGAGTTCTACTCCGGCACCAACATCGGCCTCGGCTTCCGCGTCCCGATGCTGATCGTCTCCCCGTGGACCCGCGGCGGCTGGGTCGACTCGCAGGTCTACGACCACACCAGCGTCATCCAGTTCCTGGAGACCTGGACGGCGGCGCTGGGCACCCCCGCCACCTGCTCCAACATCTCCGCCTGGCGCCGCCAGGTCTGCGGCGACCTCACCGGCGCCTTCGACTTCGCCAACCCCGTCTACGGCGCGCCGTCGCTGCCCAGCACCAGCGCGGTCTTCGGCCAGGCTAACTGCGACCCGCTGCCCAACCCGGCCCCGACCAACAACGCGCTGCCGGCGCAGGAGTCCGGCACCCGGTCCGCCCGCGCGCTGCCCTACCAGCCGAACGCTTGGGTCGACCACATCGAGTTCGACTCGGGCGGCAAGACGCTGGTCTGGATCCGGATGGCCAACCAGGGCGCGCAGGCCACCAGTTACGCGCACTACTCCATCTACGCCAACGCCTACCGCACCGGCGGACCGTGGCAGTACACCGTCGCGCCCTACGCCAACGGCACCGACGGCACGACGATCGACTACTTCAACGTCGGCACCAACTACGGCAGCGGCAAGTACGACCTCACCTGCGTCGGCCCCAACCGCTTCCTGCGCCGCTTCACCGGCAACACCACCGCCGCGGGCAAGAGCTGCGAGGCCACGACGACCTACGCGACCGCGCCGGACACCGGCAAGGAGGCGCTCTACGTCCACATGAGCAACACCGGGACGAGCGCCGTCACCTTCACCGTCACGTCGAACAACTACCGCACCGACGGCCCGTGGACCTACCAGGTCGCGGCCGGGCAGACCACGTCGGACTACTTCAACGCGGTCGCCAACCAGGGCGGCTGGTACGACTTCACGGTCACCGTCAGCAGCGACTCCAGCTGGAGCCGCCGCGTCACCGGCCACATCGAGACCGGCGCGGCCAGCGTCACCGGCTGATCCGACGGCCGACCGGGTGGCTGATCCGACGGCCGACCGGGTGGCTGACCCGACGGTGGATCCACGGGCCGATCCACCGTCAGGTCCCGTGCCGGGGCGGGGCGTCCAGGCCGCAGCTGTGCTGCGGCTCGGGCTGCTCCGCCCCGGTGGCGGCGCGGGCCGGGTTGCGGATCATCGCGGCGGCCAGCACGCCGCTCAGCACGCACAGCGAGGCCGAGACCAGCGAGGCCTTGTGGAAGCCGGACGAGAACGTGGCCGGGTGCAGATAGGCGTCGCCGGTGATCCCGGCGACGGCCGGCAGCACCGCGACCGCGACCAGTGACGCGGCGCGCGCCACGTCGTTGTTGACCGCCGACGCCATGCCCGCGTGCTGCGCGGGCGCGGAGGAGAGCGCGGTCGACGTCAGCGGCGCCACCACCGTCGCCAGGCCGAAGCCGAGGACCAGCACGGCCGGCAGCACCTCGGCCCAGTACGTCCCCGAGCCCGTGATGCGGACCATCATCGCGATGCCCACGCCGACCAGGCACGGTCCCACGCTCATCTGCAGTCGTGGCCCGATCCGCCCGGCCAGCGCGCCCGAGCGGGCCGAGAGCGTCAGCATGATCAGCGTCAGCGGCAGCAGCGAGACCCCGGCCTCCAGCGCCGTGTAGCCGGAGACCTGCTGCAACTGGATCGGCAGCAGGAAGAGCACGCCGCCGAGCGCCCCGTACATCACGAAGGTCACCACGTTGGTCGCGGTGAACTGGCGCGAGGAGAAGAGCGAGAGCGGCAGCATCGGCGCGGGCGTGCGGCCCTCCCACCAGATGAACGCCGCCAGCAGCAGCACCCCGCCGAACAGCGAGGTGAGCACGGCCGGGCTCCCGAAGCCGCTGGACGGCCCCTCGATCAGCCCGTAGGTGACGCCGACCAGGCCGAGCGTGATCAGCGCCCCGCCGGTCACGTCGATCCGCGAGCCGCGCGTCGCCGGGTCGCGGGACTCCGGGACATGGCGCAGCGCCACCGCCACCACGGCGACGGCGAGCGGCAGGTTGATCGCGAAGATCAGCCGCCAGGACACCGCCTGCACCAGCCAGCCGCCGAGGAAAGGTCCGATGGCGGTGGCGACCCCGCTCAGCCCGGACCACGCGCCGATGGCCCGGCCCCGGTCCTCGGGGACGAACGAGGCCTCGATGATCGCCAGACTGCCGGGCGTCAGCAGCGCCGCGCCGACGCCCTGCAGCGCGCGCGAGGCGATCAGCACCGACACGTTCGGGGCCAGTCCGCAGAGCAGCGAGGCGCAGGCGAACCAGATCACGCCGATCACGAAGAACCGCTTGCGCCCGTAGCGGTCGCCGAGCGAGCCGGCGACCAGCAACAGGCCTGCCAGGGTGAGGGTGTAGGCCGTGACCACCCACTGGAGCCCGGCCAAGCCGACGCCGAAGTCCCGCCCGATCGCGGGCAGGGCGATGCCGACTACGGTGGCGTCGATGGACGCCAGCGCGGAGCCCATCACGGTGGCCGCCAGCACCCACCGGCCGGGGCCGGTGGAGAACCGCAGCGCGGGTGCGGCGTTGTCAGCGGGTTGCGCCGGCGGCGATGCCGGGGAAGGCGTGCCCATGATCGCAGCGTAGCCCGCCGGGCCCGTCGGACCCGGCGGATTCCGCGAGTTTCGCGCTGGAGGTATAGCGCTTCGGCTCAGCCGGTGGTGCCGGCCGAGCCTCGGCTCAGCCGGCGGCGGCAGCCGCGTCAGCCGGTGATGCTGGCCGCGCCGGTCTCGATGTGGCCCATGGCCCGGCGGCTCCAACTGGAGTCGGCGTCGACCGTGACCGTGAAGTCGTACCAGCCGTTGGCGATCGTCTCGGCGTTGAAGAAGTCCGAGACCGTCGCGCCCGGCGCGACCTGGTAGGTCCAGGTGCCGCCGCGGTAGTAGTTCGAGGTGATGGTGTAGGTGACCGTGCTGCTGCCGGTGTTGGTCATGTCGAACCAGACGGCGGCCTTGCCGGTGTCCGGCGCCGCGGCGTAGCGGGTCGTCGCCTCGCAACCCTTGGCCGCGCCGTTGGCGTTGCCGGTGAAGCGGCGCAGGAAGCGGTTCGGGCCGACGCAGGACAGGTCGTAGTCGCCGTTGCCGTAGTTGGCGCCGACGTTGTAGAAGTCCCGGGTGCTGCCGTCGGCGCCGTTGGCGTAGGGCGCGACGGTGTACTGCCACGGTCCGCCGCTGCGGAAGGCGTTGGCGTAGACCGCGTAGTGGGCGTACGCGGTGGCCTCCTGGCCCTGGTTGGCCATGGTGATCCAGACCTGGACCTGGCCGTTGGCGCCGTAGGTGACGCTGTCGATCCACGCGTTGGGCTGGTAGGGCAGCGCGCGGGCGGGGCGGGTGCCGGACTCCTGCGTGGGCATGGAGTTGGTGCCGGGAGCCGGGTTGATCTGCAGGTTGGCCGTGGCCTGGCTGATGGTGGCGCTGGTGTCGGGCAGGGAGGGCAGGCCGTAGACGGGGTTGGCGAAGTCGAAGGCGCCGGTGAGGTCGCCGCAGACCTGGCGGCGCCAGGCAGAGATGTTGGAGCAGGTGGCGGGGGTGCCGAGCGCTGCGGTCCAGGTCTCCAGGAACTGGATGACGCTGGTGTGGTCGTAGACCTGGGAGTCGACCCAGCCGCCGCGGGTCCACGGGGAGACGATGACCATCGGGACGCGGAAGCCGAGGCCGATGTTGGTGCCGGAGTAGAACTCGCCGGAGGTACCGGAGGGTGCGGCGGGCGGCGGGACGTGGTCGAAGAAGCCGTCGTTCTCGTCGTAGTTGAGGAAGAGAACGGTCGAGTTGAAGGTGTCCTGGTCGGCGGCGAGCGCCTGGATCACCAGGTTCACGAAGTGCGCGCCGTTCTCCGGCGGACCGTCCGGGTGCTCGGAGAAGAGCTGGTTGGAGACCACCCAGGAGACCTGCGGCAGGGTGCCCGCGAGCGCGTCGGCCTTGATGGCGGCGGCGATGTCGTCCGGCGTCGATCCGGTGCTCGGCACCGAGCCCATGCCCTGCGTGGCCAGCGGGCTCGAACTCGGTGCGCTGGTGAACTGCTTGAAGTAGGCGAGGGCGTTGTCGCCGAAGTTGTCACTGGCGTTCTGGTAGACCTTCCAGCTGACGCCCGCGTTCTGAAGCGCCTCGGCGTAGGTCTGCCAGGACAGGCCGGACTCGGAGCCGCCGTCGTAGGCCGGGCCGCCCGCGGTGCCGGAGGGGTCGATCATGCCGGACCACAGGTAGGTCCGGTTCGGGCCCGTCGCCGACAGGATCGAGCAGTGGTAGGCGTCGCAGATGGTGTAGTTGTCCGCCAGCGCGTAGTGGAACGGGATGTCGGACCGGGTCATGAAGCCCATGGTCCGGTTGGAGCCCTTGGCCGAGATCCAGGAGTCCATCTTGCCGTTGTTCCAGGCGGAGTGCTGCGTCGACCAGGAGTGGTCCAACGAGCCGTCGCACTGGGCGAGTTGCTCCTTGCTCACGCCCCACCACCAGGTGGAGGTGTCGCTCAGCTGCCACGGGTACTGCCGGCCGCTGCCGTTGGGCTGGTTGAAGACGCTGTTGCCGCCGGAGATCTGGATGGCCGAGCGGTCGTCGAAGCCGCGCACGCCCTGCAGGGTGCCGAAGTAGTGGTCGAAGCTGCGGTTCTCCTGCATCAGCACGACGACGTGCTTGACGTCGGTGATGGTGCCTGTGGTCGCGGCTTCCGCGCGGGACGCGGTGCCGGGCAGGGCGTCCAGCCCCAGCACCGCGCCGAGCGCGGCTGCGGATCCGAGGAACGTACGACGGGTGACGGGCGCCACGGGAGGCCTCCGGAACGAGAGATGCAAACCGACGCCGAGGAGGATCCAGCGCTCGGATGTCAACTGGCGGGTAACAAAGTGGCAGGCCGGTGAATCAAAGCGAACGGTTGGACCAGACTCGTTACCGAACAGTGATGAACCTGCGCGCAGGCGCTCGGATCGGGCCGTGCGAGGGGCCTCGGGCGACTGCGTTGCGTGACCTCGGACGGCCCGGAACCGGATCCGACACCCTTTCAGCAGACAATCAGCCTTCGTTCAGACTTTTTTGAGGCGGCCAGCGAATCCCCAGGTCGGAGGGGCTGACGATGGGTCTGTTCCGGGTTCTGCTGCGTCCGAAAGCGGGACCTTGATCGTCCATCACGGTGACGGACCAGTCGCTCAGCGCGACATTCGACGAACCATCAGATTTTCTGATTATGCGGCGCGGGTCTTCCGGCCCGTTCGCACGGTGCACAGTGCACCGTGGCCGCACCGTCTCGGAGGTCCATCAAAAATGCGTTCTGTTCGCGTTCTCGCCGCGGCCGGTCTGACGGCCGGTCTGGTCGCGCTGCCCGTCTCCTCTGCCTTCGCCGCCACCACCACGGCGCCGGCGCACCACCACCCCGCCGCGGCCTGCATCAAGGCCGTCAAGGAGCTCGACAAGGCGAAGGACGACCTGAAGAAGGCCCTCAAGTCCGACAAGGACTGGGCCATTGCCAAGGCCAAGCGGGAGGTCGCCCGCGCCTGGGACCGCGTCGAGGACGCCTGCTGCCTGGGCCACCGCGACCACCGCGGTCACGTCGAGGCCGGTCTCGGTGGCACCCAGAGTGGCACCGACAACGGTGCCCTGGCGGGCGGCGCCGCTGCCGTGGCCGCGGCCGGCGTGGGTGGCACGGCGCTGCTGCGCCGTCGCAACCTCGGCCGCTGAAGTCACTGCGATAGCAGTTCCTGAAGGTGCAGTTTGCTTGCCGCCGCGCGCACGGACCTCGGACACGACGTCTGACGTGCGCGTGGCGGCAAAACTGCGTGACACAGGCATCGACTGATCGACTCATCGACAGACCGACTGATCGAAGACTCGACGGGTCGAAGGGTCGACTGCCTGACCGCTTGATTGCTCGACATGCTTGCTGAAGTCCGGAGACCACCATGGCTCACCCGCGCAGCGGAATCTCTCCTCGTAGCCAACGGATCGGCTGGACGCTGGTTGCCGCGTCCGCCGTGCTCGGCGGCGTCATGCTCGCCGCTGCCGCCCCCGGTTCCGCGCCGCCTGCGCAACCCTCCGCGGCCGACGCGCTCCCGTCCACCTCCTCGTCCGGCACCGCCGCCGAAGAAGCGGCGCTGGGCTTCCCCGACATGGGCGACTCGGCCCCGACGCGGATCCGCATCCCGGAGATCGCCGTCGACGCGCCGCTGATGTCGCTCACCACCGACTCCACCGGGCAGAGCCTGGCCGTCCCGCCGGACGACAACCGCAATCTGGCTGGCTGGGACAGCCAGGGCGTCACCCCGGGCAGCATCGGCACGGCGGTCATCGTCGGCCACGTCGACACCAAGACCGGCCCCGCCGTCTTCTACGGCCTGAGCGTGCTGCACAAGGGCGAGGTCATCGACGTCCTGCGAGCGGACCGGCACACCGCCGAGTTCACCATCGACGGGATCAACGTCTACGCGAAGAGCAACTTCCCGAGCACCGTCTACGACAACACGCTCCGCCCGGAGCTCCGGCTGATCACCTGCGGTGGCTCGTACAGCAGCGCCGGCGGCTACAACGGCAACGTCGTCGTCTTCGCCCACCTGACGAAGGACATCCCGCCGGCCGGCACGGGGTCGACGACCTCGTCCGTCGGTGCGTCGGCGGGTGCGACGGTCCGTGCGTCCGTCAGTTCTTCCCCCGGCGCAGCCGTCAGCGCGGCTCCTGGTTCGTCCCCGCGAGTGTCGCCATGACGGCGAGAGTCGCGTAGCGGGCGCGGGGACGCGGGCGTCAGCTCGCGTACGCGTCCGCGTCCGCGAGCTCGGCATCGAGCGCGGACTGCAGCCAGGCGTAGGCGGCTCCCAGCGTCGGCGCCGTCGACAGCTCGTCCGCCAGCTGCCAGTACCGGTCCATCACCGGCTCCGCGCCGGCGGCGAGCGCGCGGCCGAGCGTGCGGCGGAAGGCCGGGGTGTCGCGCGCGTCCTGTGCGCGGGCGTGCGCGTCGACGAAGCAGTCCAGTGCCGCGCCGGAGTGGGGTGCGCGCTGGGCGAGCAGTGGGTCGAGGGCCAGCAGGTAGGCCTCGAACAGGCCGTCGTAGAGCACGTCGGCGCGCGGCACGACCGGCCGGTGCGCGGCCAGGCACGCGTCGGAGGCGGAGCCGGTCAGCGCGTGCAGTCGGGCGAAGGCCAGCACCTGCGCCGGGGTGGGCGCTTCGGGGAGCTGCGGCACGGCCATGTCGGTGATCGAGGCCACCAGCCGGGCCGCGAGCGGGTAGGGCAGCAACCGTCGCCAGTACCGGACCACGCCGTCCGTGTCCGGCGGTGAGGCGAGCCCGCCGACCAGCCGCAACCGCTCGGCCCGCTGTTCGGGCGCGGACTCGTGCAGCAACCGCAGCCCCGCCTCCCGCCAGCGCAGCGCGGTCAGTTGACCACCGAGCTCGTCCAGCTGCCGCTCGACGACGTCCGCGAGTGCGGAGTCGTCCACGGGTCCGTCTGCGGCGTCGCCGGCCTCGTCGCGGTCCAGCACCCGGCTGACGTCCGGCAGCGGCACGCCCAGTCCGCGCAGCGAGCGGATCAGCTGCAACCGCTCGACGGCCTCCGGCCCGTACCGGCGGTGCCCGCCGCTGCTCCGGTCCGCCTCGGGCAGCAACCCCCGGTCGGACCAGAAGCGCACCGTCTTCACGCTCACCCCGGCGCGCGCGGCGAGTTCGCCGATGGTCAGCAACTCGGCTGGTGGCACGACTTGAACCTCCATCAGGGGAGCTCGGGCAGGGCAGAGCCTAGACGGGACGTTACCCGCTCACACGCCCTACCCCCGCGTGCGTGATTCTCGCTACGGTGCGCATCAGCCCGGTGACAGCACCGGGACGAGCGAAGGGTGATCGCTGTGCAGAAGATCGAGAAGCTCACGTTCATCGGATCGACGTCGGAGGACGGGGATTGCCCGTCGGTGTACGAAACCGAGACCGGCGACCTGGTGATCCAGGGCGACCTGGTCACCGACCCCGACGTCGTCGGCCAGGCGCGGCACGTCAAGGCGCAGGAGGGGTTCGTGCTCGTACCGCGCGAACTGCTCGTCCGCTTCGCCCCGAGGGCGTGACATGCTCGTTCCGTTCGCCGAGATCAGCAACCGGTTCACCGACTTCGAGCACACCGCGTGGCGTCTCGAAAGCCGGAAGCAGTACGCCACCGACCTGGAATCGCCGAGGTTCGCGGCGTTCCGGGAGACCGGCCGACTCCCTGACCAGCCGGGCCACCACGCGTGGGTTGCGAACGTGCTCCGCCAGCTCGACCAGGGCAAGACCTTCGGCCGCGTGCGGATCCTGGACGAGCCGCTGACCGACAACCAGCGGTTCCTCCTGGCCAGCTCCCTGGAAAGCCCCGAGGACATCCGCGTCCTGACCAGGTCCAAGGCCAAGGGCCTGGAGCTGCCGGACGAGGACGTGTGGATCTTCGACTCGAAGACCATCGCCCGCCTGGTCTTCGATGATCAGGACCGAACCCTGGGTGTTGAGATCACCGAGAACGCGGCCGAAGTGCTGCGGGTGTGCCAGATCCGTGATGCCGCCCGGCACTTCGCAGTGCCTGCGCGGGAGTTCGCAGCGGCGCTACCGTCGGAGGCGTGACCACCGACTTCCAGCGTGCGAGGACCGCCCTCGGTACCCGGCTCCAGGAGCTGCGCACCGAGGGCGGCCTGACGGGGAGGCAGTTGGCTGCCCGGCTCGGCTGGACCCAGAGCAAGATCAGCAAGCTGGAATCCGGGAAGCAGACGGCCACGGTCGAGGATCTCCAGGCGTGGGCCGAAGGCGTCGGCAAGCCCGGCGCGGCCCCTGAGCTGAAGGCCCGTCTGCTGGGCGCGGAGAGCTCGTACCGCTCCTGGCGCAGGCAACTTGCCGCAGGGCACCGGCCTCGCCAGGACGAGGGCATCGAGCAGTCCCGGAAGACCTCCCTGACCAGGGCCTTCGAGTCGGCCCGTATTCCCGGACTGCTCCAGACGCCCGACTACGCCAGGGCGCTGCTCGCCATGGCCGCGGACTTCGCCGAGATCCCCAAAGACACGGACGAGGCCGTGCGCGCCCGCATGCGCCGCCAGGAAGTCCTCTACGAGCCCGGCAAGACCTTCGAGTTCCTCATCTGGGAAGGCGCACTTCACACCCGCGTGGCATCTCCGCCGGTCATGGCCGCCCAGCTCGACCGCCTGACCGGACTGATCGGACTCGACTCCATCCGGATCGGCGTGATCCCGCTGTCCGCGCCTCTCCGCCGGACCCCGGCCCACGCATTCTGGATCTACGACACGGCCAAGGTGGTTGTAGAGATGATCCATGCGGAGCTCTGGCTGGACGACCCGGCTGACATCGCCCGGTACGAGAAGGCCTTCGCGTGGCTGCGTGAGACCGCCGTCTTCGATCACCGGGCGCAACGGATCTTCGCGGAAGTGCGGGCCACCCTCGGCCGGAGATGACTCCCGGCGCATCCTCGCGCATCTCCTGGTGACCTTGGAGAATCACGGAGAATCACCGCCCAGAACGGGAATCGCGGCTCCCTACGGTCAGTCACATGGCCGTCACAGCTTCCACCGCCGCGGGCGCTGCACCCGCTCCGTCTGCCTCTCTCGGGCCGCTTCCACGGGCCTACCTGACTCCGCCGTGCAAGGTCGGCGGTACCCGCTGGCCCGACCTGCACCAGCAGTGCCACGCGCCCGGGTATCAGCATCGCTCCCTCGGGTGGGTACCCGTGGCCTGCGCCTGCTCCTGTCACCAGGGCACGGGAGGTGACGCCCAGTGAGCCGGAGCGTGGAGTTCGACGCCCGCAGCGGCCTGTACCGGGTCGCTGAAGACGGCGAGCCGCTCACCGATCCCGACGGGCGTCCGCTCGGGTTCGAGGACCACCAGCGTGCCGCCGAAGTCGCAGGTCACGGGGGTGACGACGCATGAGCCGGCGATCTGCCCAAACGGACGGGAAAGGGCCGGTCGTGCCGCGTCCGGCATACCCCGAGACGAAGGTCCCGTTCGTGTGGCCGACGGTCGGCGTGCGCACCTGGACGGCTCCGGAGCGGTCGTACTTCGGCACGTGCAACGCGGCGGGGATGGCTGACGACCATGTCTGCCCCGTCGGCGTCTACCGCATCAACGGACGGGTGCTCGGCTGCGACTGCCGGTGCCACGCCCGTCGGCGGGCACGGCTGTCCGGCCGGTAGACGCGTGTGTGACCTCTGACCTGACCTGACCTGCTGTGCAGCCAATCCGCCTCTGGGGCTTGAACCTCCATCAGGGGGAGTTCCTACCGTACGGCTACGGACAAGAGACGTGGAGGTCTCACTATGACGGCATTCATCCTTGCCTCCGGCCCGTTCACCGGTGCTGCGGTGTGGGACGAGGTGGCCGCCCGGCTGCGGGCGGCCGGTGCGCGGGTGCTGCCCGCTGCGCTGACCGTGGCGGCGGGTGACCTGGACGCGCACATCGAGGAGGTGGTCCGGCTGATCGACTCGCTCGACGCGGCTGACGCTCCCGACGCGTCGCCCGTGGTGCTGGTCGGCCACGACTACGGCATCCACCCCGTGGTCGGCGCGGTGGCGCGGCGGGCGGGGCGGGTGGCCCGGATCGTGTACCTGGACACGGGTGTCCCGCAGGACGGTGACGCACCGCTCGCGTCGGTGCCCGATCCGGGCGTCCACGCGCTGCTGAGTGAGCAGCCCGACGCGCTGGTCCCCGCGCCCGAGGGGGAGGGGTGGCAGCGCTGGGGCAGCATCGCCGGACTCTCCGCAGAGCAGCTGGACCGCCTCACCGCGCTCGCCGCGCCGCTGCCCGGCCGCGTGCTGACCCAGCCGCTGCGGCTGACCGGCAGCATCGACGCGGTGCCGAGCAGCGGGATTCTCTGTACGGCGGGCGGCACCACCATCGCGGCGTTGCAGAACCTCGTCTCCTACGGCCCGCCGCAGTTCCGGCGCTTCGCGGGCCCGCAGATCGGCTTCTTCGAGCTGGCGACCGGCCACTGGCCGATGCTCTCCGAACCCGAGGCGCTCGCCGACGTGCTGCTCCGCGCCGCCGCGGGGGAGGGGCAGCGGCTGGACCCGCCGAAGAAGGCGTCCGGCGGTGTGGTGGACGGCGCGGCGGACCGCCCCGAGGGGTTCCTGCTGGACGTCCCGGAGTGCCCGCGCGAGCGCATCGGCCGGCTGGACCTGCATCTGCCGGAGACGGGCGCGGCGGGCGCGCCGGACGGGCCGGTCACGCCGGACGGGCCGCGTCCCGCGATCGTCTTCGTCCACGGCGGTCCGGTGCCCCGCGACCTGGAGCCGGGGATGCGTGACACGCCGCTCTACCTCGGCTACGCCCGTCTCGCCGCGAGCTTTGGCGCGGTCGGCGCGGTGGTCGCCCACCGCCTGCACGCCCTGACGGACTTCCCGACCGCCGCTGCGGACGTCGCCGAGGCGGTGGAGGCCGTCCGCAACGACCCGCGCGTCGACGCCGACCGCGTCGCGCTCTGGTTCTTCTCCGGCGGTGGCCTGCTCACCACCGACTGGCTTGCCGCGCCGCCGAGTTGGCTCCGCTGCCTGGCCGTCAGCTATCCCGTGCTCGCCCCGCTTCCGCACTGGCGCGTGGTCGACCCACACTTCCGTCCGGCGGACGCCCTCACGGGTGCCACCGAGCTGCCGATCGTGCTGACCCGCGCCGGTCTGGAGGGCGCCGACATCGCCGCCACCGTCGCCGACTTCCTCACGGCGGCGAAGGACGCGGGCGTCGGGGTCGACATCGTCGAGGTCCCCAACGGTCACCACGCCTTCGAGCACGCCGACCGGACGGACGAGTCCCGCGCGGCCGTCCTCGACGGGATGCGCGCGGTCCTCTCGCACCTCGATGGGTCTTACCAATCCGGCGAGTAAGTGATATCACTTTATTGAGAGGGCGGATCGGCAGCAAGGAGAAGGACATGGCCACGACGCTGCAGCTGGAGCGTTCGATGCCAGGGGCGACGATGTCGGTGCAGGACCGCCATGCCAGCTGGGCGATCCTGCTCGACGGCCAGGAGGTCGGGCACATCGCCTCGGACCAGGTCTTCGAGGCGCAGCTGTCACCCGGCTCGCACACGCTCCAGCTGACCTCGACCGGCAAGCGCCGCAGCGCCGTCCGGACGTTCAGCGCGCCGGACGAGTCCACGGTCGAGTTCCGCTGCCACTCCCAGCCGATCTGGCCGCTCATGCTGATGGCCCTGGTGCTGCCCGAGCGGTGGATCGTCCTGAAGCAGCGCTAGCGTGGTGGGTCACGGCTCCGGTTCGCGGGGGCTGCCTTCCGCCCAGACCTGCTCGACGGCGGCCCACCACTCCCAGCACTCCGGGCAGCGGCACTCGGGGTCGATCGCCTCGACGTCCGCGATCGGCCGGGTGTCGGCCACCGGATCGATCCGGTAGCCGCACATCGCCACGAACGCGCCGTGGCGCAGGATGTGCCAGCGGGTGGTGCTCCGGCCGACCGGATCGGCGGGCTCGTGCTGCGCGCGCAGCTCGTAGGCGGTCACTCCCACACCCCGGCGTCGCCGCCCTGCCACTCGATCAGCCCGGGCGCGTCGGCGGCGTCCTCGTCCAGGCCCGCGCGGCGCAGGAACTCCAGCACGTCCCCGAGCCCGTAGGCCTTGCCGACGTGGGCGGTGAGGATGTCGACCCGCCGGAACGGACCGGTCGACGGATCCGTTTCGACGGGGTGCACGACGACGTGCGTGGCGTGTCCGGTGTCCGTGATGTCCCCGGCGCCCTCGGCGTGTGGCTCGCTCATGCCGTCCAGCGTGCGGAGAGCGGGCAGTGATCGCACTCGGGTTCGGCACACTGCCACTCGAACGAATGACGGGGCCGCGCATACCGAGCCATCACGATTCGCCGTGCGGTTCCGGCGTCGTGGTCGTGGTCGTGGTCGTGGTTGTTGCGGCCGCGGTCGGGTCCGGGTAGACGCGGCGGATGCTGGAGCCGAGCCGGGAGAGGTCCGCCCCGTAGATGTGGAGCGAGATCGCCTTGCCGGGACCGGTGTTGCCCACGCGGTGGATGTCGCCGGGCGGCGCGAGTGCGGAGAGCGCGCCCGTCGGGTTCACCACGCTCCGGTCCGGGATCAACCGGCCGGGCTGCACAGTTTGCCCGGCTTGCCCCGCCTGGCCCGTCCCGGCGCCGGGCATCGGCCGGAAGGTCTGCTCGGTCTCCACGCCCTGGTGGACGCCCGCGACGCACCAGCAGACGTGGTCGTGGACGGCGGTGTGCTGGCCCGGCAGCCAGACCAGCGCGACGATCGAGAACCCACTGTCAGGGCAGGCGTGCAGCAGGTGCTGACGGTAGGACCGGGGATCGCCCGCCTCCTGCTCGGCGGTGAGCAGACCCGGACGGCCGAGCAACGGCCCGAGCAGGTCGGCCACGTGGCGCGCGGTGGTGAGCGGCGGGAGGTCGCGTCGGAGCACGCGCCGGATGCCGGAGGCCAGGTCGTCGATCCACGGCAGCGTTGCGACGGCGACTGTGTCACGTGCGGTGGAGGAAGTCATGCGCCTCACGGTGCAGGGCGCGACGGATGGCGTCCAAGAACGGATTGTTGGGTGTCGAACAGCGTTGCTTATCGACCGTCAACAATCGTTGTGGACGTCGTTGTGGGCCGAGGCGACCTGCTTGAGCACGTCGAGCACCAGGCCGATCGCCGGGACGTGCGCGTGGTCGCGCAGCACGTACGCCGCGATCCGTCGCCGGGAGTGCGGTTCCACCGGGCGCGCCGTCACCCGGTCGTGGCGGAGGAAGCCCAGTACCAGCGCGGGCACCAACGCGACTCCGGCCCCGACGGAGACGAGGTTCTGCACCGCCAGGTTGTCGTCGGTCGCGAAGACGATGTCCGGGGCGAATCCCTGCTCGGCGCAGGTGTGCAGCAGATGCGCCTGGCAGCGCGGACAGCCCGCGATCCAGCGCTCCGAGGCCAGGTCGGACAGCCGGACCAGGTGCCGCCGCGCGGTCGGATGGCCCACCGGCAGCAGCGCGGTCACCGGGTCCTCCATCAGCGGGTACTCGACCAGCTCGGACGAGTCGGTCATCCCGAACTCCGGGTAGCTGAACGCGAGTGCGACGTCGCAGGTGCCCTGCGGCACGCGCCGCAGCGACCCTGGCGGCTCGTCCTCCTGCAACTCGATCCGGACGCCCGGATGTTCGGCCAGCAGGCGCGCGATCGCCTCCGGCACCAGCGTGGCGTTCGCGCTGGGGAAGGAGCAGATCCGCACCCGTCCGCCGTGCAGCCTGGCCAGCGCGTCGAGCTGCTGCTCCGCGGCCGACAGCTGCCCGAGGATCAGGCCGGTGTGCCGGGCGAGCGTCTCACCCGCCTCGGTCAGCCGCAGCCGCCTCCCGGCCCGGACGAAGAGCGGCATCCCGACGCTGCGCTCCAGCGCCTTCATCTGCTGCGTGATCGCCGGCTGCGTGCACCCCATGGTCCGCGCCGCCGCGGACAGCGTGCCCGCCCGGACGACCTCGTGGAAGGTGGCGAGATGACGTGAGTCCAGCACTCTTGGAAGCATAAGCAGAAATTGACGTCTCGGCAGGTACATGACTGAGCTGCCGTCCACCGGCACACCGGGTGGACGGCACACCGGGTGGACGTCCCGCCGTTCCGGCCCCGCCCGGCCCGGCCCGCACTCAGGCGAGCGTGTGGAGCAGGAGGACCGCGATGTCGTCCGTGCGCGGTCCGGTCGGTGGAACAGCTCTCAGCAGGGCGTCGATCAGCGCGTCGAGATCCGTGGGCTGCCCGGGGTCGTTCCGGTCGAGTTGGCGGGCGTGCGACGCGAGTGCCTGGTCCAGGTCGGTGTCAGGGGACTCGACGAGTCCGTCGGTGTAGAGGGCCAGCAACGTGCCGGCATCCAGCGGGAAGTGGGTCATGGGGTAGTCGGCGCCCGGGTCCACCCCGAGGAGAGGGCCCGGTGCGATGTCGAGTGGCTGTGCGGGCTGCCCGGGGAACCCGAGCAGTGGGGGCAGGTGCCCCGCACTGGCCAGCCTCGCCTGCCGCCGGTCCAGGTCGAGCTCGACGTACATGCAGCTGGCGATCAGGTCGGAGTCGAGATCGAGGAGCAGACGGTTCGTGCGACTGAGGACCTCCGCGGGGCTGGTCGTCGCGGTCGCGTGGGCCCGGATGGCGGTGCGGATCTGTCCCATGAGGGCGGCCGCCGCCACGTTGTGGCCCTGGACGTCGCCGATGACCGCCGCGGCCGAGCCGCAGGAGAGCCGGATCAGATCGTAGAAGTCGCCGCCGATCTCCATCCCGCTGGTGCCCGGCAGGTACGACGCCGCGGTCTCCAGGCCGGGGAGGTCGGGGAGGGCGTCGGGCAACAGCGCTTGCTGGAGCCCGTGGGCGAGCTCGTACTGGACGTCGTAGAGGCGGGCGCGTTCCAGGGCCTGGGCGATCAGTCCTGCGAGCGACGTGAGCACGGCCCGTTCGTCCGCGTCGAAGGCATGGGGCCGCTCGTAGGCCATGACACAGCAGCCGACCGGCTCGTGATGGGTGGTCAGGGGGAGGACGGCCCAGGCCTGCTGCCCGGCGGGCCGCACGACCCCGGGGTAGAGCATGTCGAACTCGGCGCGGGAACCGAGGAAGAGCGGTGCGCCGGTGGTGGTGGCCTGGGCGGAGGGGGCCAGGCCGGTGTTGAGCGGAGAGCCGTCCAACCTGGCCAGGGCCTCGGCCGGGTAGCCCCGGTGACCGGCGACGCGGAGGCGGCCTGCCTCGACCAGGTAGAGGACCAGTGCGTGGGCGTCGAAGGCGGGCACGATCTGGTCGGCGACCAGGTCCACGACATCGCGCACCGACGCGGCCTCGGTCAGCGCCGTGGCCAGGTGCATGAGCTGGTACAGCCGTCCGACCCGCGCCGGAACCGGCGAAAGGCGGTCCCGCTGGACGGACCCGGAGCCGTCGGCTTCCCCGGCCGGTCGGACCAGGACGCTGATGCCGCTGGAATCGGGGTAGAGCCGGAAATGCAGGGACGCGTTCGGCGGGCGCAGCGCCGCGAAGGCGACGGGCTGCCGGGTGAACACCGCGGCCCGGTACCGGTCCTCGTAGACCGGATCGTCGAGCCAGGGGAGCGACTGCCAGGGCAGGGTGCCCGCCAGATCGTCTTCGGAGCGGCCCAGCAGCTCCGCCGCCAGGGGACTGACGTAGGTCACGCGCCCTTGCAGGTCGAGCGCGAGTGCGCCGTCGGGCAGCCGTGCCGCGAAGTCGGCGGCAGCCGGCCCCTGTGGGGCCGCCGCCGGGCGCAGCGTGACGGACGACAGTACGCGAGGCGCCGGGGGAGGCACGTAGCGCCGCGTGCGGGTGTGCTCGTCGACCAGTCGCGCCAGTCGGGCGCAGGTGGACATGACGTTCCTGCGCTCCCGACGGGTGGCCCGTTCGGAGTGCGTCGGAGGCCACAGGAGCAGCAGCGCCCCCCAGCGACGCGTGCCGGAGATCGGGGCTGCGGCCAGGACGAACGGATACGGCACGGCGACGGCCACGCCGGGGTAGGCGTCCACCATCTGCTGCTGATTGCCCACCCACACCAGCTGCTGCTGACGGATGGCGTCGGTCCCGGGAGTCGGTGTGGCGAGCGGGACCCGGAGCCACGGGGTGAAGAAGTCGACCGGCGCGCCGATGAGGAGGGCCAGCCGGAACATCTCCGGTTCGAGATCGCAGAGGTAGATCGCCCCCACGTTGGCGCCGAGCTCGCGGACGCACCGAGCCAGCGGCTCGTCGAGGTACGCGGTTCCCGAGTCGTCCGCGTCCCCGGGCCCTGGCCTGCGGAGGGTCGGCCCGTCACCGCTCATGATTCGACGGTACGTCCGGGCCGCCGGTGCCGCAGGGGTGCGGTCGACGGGGGCTCGCGCCCGCAGCCACGCGCGCGCTTACTGGAAAGAGGCGTGCAGCCGGCTGCGGCGCACGACCGGCCGACGGCACGCGTGGCCCCGGCCCGAAGGGAGCGGTCATGACCGAGCGGAAAGAGGGCCTGGCGGAGGGAGCGGGGGAGGAGGCGCAGCCGGTGAGCTGTGCGGCGCTGAGCCGTGCGGAGCTGAGCCGTGCGGAGCGGGTCGCGCTGGGCAAGGAAGCCCGTAAGGCCGCGCCGTTGGAGGCGCACGGCGAGTTCCGGCCGGACAGCGGGCGGGACCCGGTCGGGCTGCTGCTGAGCCAGGCGGGTTCGCGGGTGCCCGAGCTGGTGCCGGTACGGCACGGACGCATGCTGGTGTCACCGTTCACGTACTACCGCGGCGCCGCACTGCCGATGGCGGCGGACCTCGCGGCCACGCCCACCTCGGGACTCCGGGTGCAGCTGTGCGGAGACGCGCACCTGTCCAACTTCGGTGCGTTCGCCTCGCCGGAGCGGCGGCTGGTGTTCGACGTCAACGACTTCGACGAGACACTGCCCGGGCCGTTCGAATGGGATGTCAAGCGGCTGGCAGCGAGCCTCGCGGTGGCGGGGCGTGACAACGGCTTCTCCGACAAGGCCCGCCGCGCGGTGATCCTGGCCGCGGTCAAGGCATATCGCAAGGCGACGCGGCGCTTCGCGAAGCAGTCCGTCCTGGCTGTCTGGTACGCCCACCTGGACATCGAGGAGGCCATCGGGGAGTTCAGGTCCCAGGTCAAGGCGAAGGGGTTCAGGGCGGCTGAGGCGCTGCTGGCCAAGGCCCGCACCCGGGACAGCACGCAGGCACTGGGCAAGCTCACCTCCCTGGTCGACGGTCGGCGGCAGATCGTCAGCGTGCCCCCGACGATCGTCCCCGTCGAGGAGCTCTACAGCGACATGCAGGCCGACGCGATCTACGAGCTCATCCGCACCGTGCTGACGACCTACCGGGACACGCTGCAGTCCGACCGGCGACACCTGCTCGACCAGTTCACCCTGGTCCAGATGGCGCGCAAGGTCGTCGGGGTCGGCAGCGTCGGCACCCGCGCCTGGATCGTGCTGATGGACGCCGAGGAAGGCGTCGACCCGTTGTTCCTGCAGGCCAAGGAGGCCCAGCCGTCGGTCTTGGCGGAGTACGCGGGGCGCAGCCGGTTCGGCAACGAGGGTGAGCGCGTCGTCGCCGGTCAGCACCTCATGCAGGCCCAGAGCGACATCTTCCTCGGCTGGACCCGCGCCGCCGCCCCGGACGGGGTCGACCGCGACTTCTACGTGCGCCAGTTGCGCGACTGGAAGTTCTCCGCGCCCATCGAGATGATGATCCCGTCGGGCATGAAGGTGTACGGCACGTTGTGCGGGTGGACCTTGGCCCGCGCGCACGCCCGATCCGGCGATCGCGTCGCGCTCGCTGCCTACCTGGGTGGCTCGGACCGGTTCGACCAAGCCGTCGCGGACTTCGCCGAGGTCTACGCCGACCAGAACGAGGACGACTTCGCGGCTCTCCAGGCCGCCGTGAAGGGTGGCAAGACCAAAGCGCTCGCCGGGATCTGACAGGTTTGCCGAGACGCCGAGACGCCGAGATGCCGAGCTGCCGACAGCAGTGACGTGAGCCGGCCCGCCGCACGGAATTCACCTCCTGGGGGTGATGCGGCCCGCGGACCGGGTCGCCGGTCGGACGTCACCCGGCAGCCGCCGTTGGGCGGCCGTCGCAGAGCGGCCGCGCCGAATCACCCGGGACGGGTGGTGCGGGCGTGATTCCGGGGCTGCTACTCATGGTGATGAGTCCGCGGCTCCGCTTGCCGGGCGTACCGTCCTGGCCGGGCCTGCGGAAGGCGCGGGAAGGTGAGCGCGGTGAACTACCCTCTGCTCGACATTTTCTTCACCACGATGTGGTTCTTCCTTTGGGTTCTGTGGATCTTCCTGCTGGTGCGGGTGTTCATGGACCTGTTCCGCGACAAGACCGTCAGCGGCTGGGGGAAGGCCGGCTGGTCGGTGTTCCTGATCGTGCTGCCCTTCCTCGGTGTCTTCGTCTATCTGATCGCCCGGGGCAGAGGCATGGCGGACCGCCAGGCCGAGGAGGCCGCGGCGGCGGACTCCCGGTTCCGTGCCTACGTGCAGGACGCGGCGAAGGAGAGCCCTGCGCCCGGCACGAGCGAGCAGCTCGCCCGGCTGGTGGAGCTGAAGGACCACGGCGATCTGACCGACGAGGAGTACCAGCAGGCCAAGTCGAAGGTCCTGGCCGCCTGACCCTGGCCGGCCGTGCCCGCGTCGACGGCGCGGCCGCCCTACGCACGAGACTTGGAGGCAACCGTGAGTACCGCTGCCCGACACCAATCCGAGTGGGCGGCAGGCCGATCGCCACGCACCGGCCTCGCCACCCCCGGCCTGGTGACCTTCGCGGGCGTGCTGCTGGCCCTGCTGGGATTCCTCAACGGCCTGGACGGGATCGCCGCCATCGCCCGCTCGCACGTCTTCTTCGGCAACGCCCACTACGTCTTCGGCGACCTGCGCGCCTGGGGTTGGGTGATGCTGGTCCTTGCCGTCGTCCAGTTGGCCGCCGCCTACGGCGTCCTGGTCGCCCGCGCGGAGTGGGCCCGCTGGACCGGAGTCGTCGTGCTCGGGCTCAACGTGTTCGCCCAGATGGCGTTCATCCCCTCGTACCCGTTCTGGTCGCTGACCATCATCGCGATCGACGTGCTCGGCATCTACGGCCTGACCGCCTACGGCAGCCTCGACCGCGGGGTCACACCGTCAGGCGGCGGCGAAGCGGCTCCGGCCGATGTCCCACAGGCCCCCCGGCCGAAGGCCGCCTGAGCGACTGTCCGTACGGCGCCGCACCCAAGGAGCACCCAAGGGAAGAGACCATGGAGGACCTGAAATTCGAGCAGAAGCGCACGCTCTCCCGCGCTGAGGCAGCCGCACTGGTGAAGGCGCTCGCCACGGCGCTTGAAGGTGGCGAAAAGGTGGAGCTGGAGCTGGGCCCAGGCGTGCTGACCATGCAGGTGCCCGACACCGTCAGGAGCGAGGTCGAGGTGGAGGTCGAGGACGGAGAGATCGAGCTGGAGATCGAGCTGTCCTGGGCCACGGCTTCGGCCCGGGCAACCGCGTCCCAGCCCGAACCGTCCGAACCGTCCGAACCGGACGAGTGACGCGCCGGCGGGGGTCAGGCGCCGTCGGCCGTTGCAGGCGTTCCGGGCGGCGTCCCGCCCGGGCCGCCGGGCCCCTGCGGGGCTGTGCCGCGGAGTTCGGCGAGGCCGGGGCCGGGCGCCAGGAACTCGCGGATGCCGAAGGCGGCGAGGACCACCAGGGCGAACCAGAAGACGACCAGGCCGGTGGGGTGGTCCCAGAAGACGAAGACGACTGCGGTGATCAGCAGGATCGCGATCCCGATCCAGCGCTTCCACCGGCGCACGAAGGGCTCGACCGGTCCCGCGCGGAATCCGATCTGGTCCGCCGCCTGCCGCACGCCGCCGATCCCCGTGCTGCACGCGGCGCGGATGAACGTCGCGGTCCGGGAGGGGCCGATGAAGAACGCGCCCAGGGCCACCAGGACCGCCAGGGCTCCGACCGCCCGCACCGTGACCCGCAGGAAGTGGATCAGCGCGTCGTAGACCGAGCCCGCCGCACCGGCGTTGACGCCCGGTGGGAGCTGGTCGAGGAAGTAGCTGCGGAAGACGGCCAGCGTGACGCCCAGCAGCAGCATGGCCGCCGCGACCCCGATCGCCGCCCCGATCAGCGCCCGTCTGCGGTCCCGCGCCAGGTACACGCCCGCAGCGGCGACCAGCACGGCGATCACCGGCATCCAGTTGCCGAGGATCTGCAGCAGCCGGAGATAGGACTTGAGCTTCCCGATGGACTTCGAGGAGTAGACGGTGAAGGTCGCGTGCACGGTCGGGATCTTGGACGCCAGCCCGAGCCCGGCGCCCACCAGCTGCGTCTTGACCTGCTCGATGATCGGCGCGAGGTCGATGGTGACCTGGTTGTTGGCCAGTGAGACAGCACCGCCGCCCTGACCGGTCAGCGCCTTGACCATGGAGGCGTGCGCGGTACGCATCGCATTCGTCCAGACCGTCGCGAAGGCGGGACTGGTGACGACCTTGTTGACGACGTTGCCGACCAGGCTGGTGATGCCGCTGCCGATCGGCCCGCTCAGCGAGCCGATCAGGTTGGCCGCCTTCGGCGGGACGCCCTTCTGCGAGGCGGCCTGGGAGAGCTGGCCGACCAGGGAGGGCACGTTGATCTGCTGCACCACCACGTTGGTCACCCGGGTGGTGAGCGCGTCCTGCACCTGCGGGTCGCTCGCCAGCGGGGCCATTGTCGCGACGAACCGGTTCGTGTCGGTCACCTGGTCGTTCGCCCAGACGGAGATCACCGCCAGCAGCGAGAGCACCGCGGCCACCACGATCAGCACCGCCGACCCCGTGGCCCGCACCCGGTGGTGTTCGCGCTGCCCGGCGGCGCCACCTGCCTCCAACTGGGCGATCCGCCGCCGCAGATCCTCCAGCTCGCGTGAGTCGGAGGGTCCCGGCTCAGGCTCGGTCCCGTTGTCCGTCGACGACATGTGGTGCTCCGTCCTGGCCGATGCGGCCGCTGGTCCCAGGAAAGCCGTCATATGACAGGAGCGCGAAAGGTACTGGACCGGCCGGGTGCAGCACTCGTCCCATCGGGCGACGCGTGGCGTCGGGCGGTTCACCCGGTCCGGGTGAGTCGGCGACGCGCGGACGCGGGACAGCATGGCCGTGACGGGCCCGGTCGACCGGAGCTCGTCGGTGGAGCGCCGGAAGCTGGTGGAGAAGGAGCACCGTGACTGTCCCTGGACCCTCGTCGACCCGTTCGCCCGACCCGTCGGATGCCGGTCCCGTCGGCCGCGCCGGCCGAACGGACTACGCGGGCGCGGTCTACGGCTCACTGCTGGCAGCATCGGTGATCGCGGCATTCGACCCGCACGGGGCGCACCCGAAGTTCTCCCTGATCGTGCTGCTCGTCGTCACGGGAGTCGTCTTCTGGATCGCGCACGCCTACGCCCACCTGGCCGGGGAGCGGGAGGCCGGGAAGACGGTCACCTGGCAGGAGACGCGACGCGTCGGCCGACACGAGTGGCCCATCGTCGAGGCCGCGATGATCCCCGCGCTCGCGGTGGTGATCAGTCCCCTGCCCGAAGCGGGTGAGAACGCCTGGCTGGCGATCGGCGTCGCCGTCGGTCAGCAGGTGTTCTGGACCGCCCTCGGGGCGGTGCGGTCCGGGGCGTCGAGGAAGCAGGCGGCTCTGGAGGCTGCGGTCAGCCTCGCCCTGGGCCTGATCATCGTGGCAGCCAAGGTCGTCGTGGGCCACTGAACCGAGGTCCTTCAGTCCGTACCGGGTCCTTCCGTACCGGGCTCTTCGAGCCGCCGCCGTCGTGCGTCGGAGAGCATCCGGCCCACCAGCGCACCGCCGAAGAAGATGAACCCGACGCCGATCAGCCAGCTCTCCACCACGACCACGATGCCGACCGCGCCGTAGGCCTCGGCGTTGCTCACGACCATCGGGTCGAACACCAGCCAGGAGAAGACCCGCAGGCCGCCCAGGCCGATGATGGTCGCGATCCCTCCCGGCAGCAGGGCGAGCCACCCGACCCGCCCACCGAGCAGGAAGTGCTGGCCCCACCAGAAGAACAGCAGGCCGGAGACCCCCAACAGGGCGATCCGCTCGACGGAGTCCCCCAGACCGTGCCGGAGCAGGGCGCCGGATTCCACGGAGAGTCCGACATAGGCGGTCAGGGCCGCCAGCCAGACGGTCTGGCGCCACAGCGCTCGCCAGGACGGAGCGGGCAGCCGCCAGATCTTCTCGAAGCCCGACTGCACGTCCGCCACGAAGCTCAGGCCGAACAGGGCCAGCAGGGCGAGACTGACGGCGCCGCCCGCACGGGCCGCCTCACGCTCGGTCGCGAAGAGCCGGACCACCGGCATCGACTCGCGCGGGGGCAGGCTCATGCCGTCGGTCACCCACTGCGCGAACCCGTTCTCGTGGAAGGGGTCGATCGCCGCCACCACGATCAGCAGCGGCGCCAGCGTGACCAACCCCTGGGTCGCGAAGCCCATGGACCGGCGCATCAGGTCGAGCTCCGCCGCCTGCCGCCAGGCGCGTCCCGGGGCGCTCGCACGCCAGCGCTGTCCCCATGACGTTCCGCCACTTCTGTGAACGCCGTCGGAGGGCTGCTGCTCGCCCGGACGGTCCGGACCCTCGGGGTCACCACCCATGCGTTCCTCCCGAGTACGCGCCGGGCCGACGCCCGCGTCCTCACGGTGGCAGAGGCACGGCGCGCAGCCAGGAAGAACACGCCGAGGACGGCGGCGCCAGCGTGGGGTCAGGCGTCCTTCGCGATGATCTGCCGCAGGTGGTCCAGGTCCTGGGGGGAGAAGCCGGACGGCCGCAGGACCGTGTTCCAGGCGTCCACGTACTCGGCGGTGTACTTGTGGCCGTGCCCGGCCGGTACCCCGGTGGAGAACGGCAGATCCGCGGTGACCTGCCAGAACGTCACGAACGGGATCCAGACGGTGCCCTTGAGGACGTCCTGTCCGGGCGTCTCGGCGATCCAGTCGGGTTCGCTGAAGACGAGGTGCGGGCTCCACCAGACGATCGGATCGGACGGATGCATCAGGTACAGGACCCGGGTGCCGTTCCAGGGTTGGCCCGAGGGCGGGATCGCGGCACTCGGGTCGCTGGCGAAGCGGACGATCCGCCCGTCCCGGTAGACCGGCTGGATCTCCGGGCTGCCCGGGTCGCGGTGGTCGCTGAACTCGCGGAACAGCGTGTTGAAGTTGGGCGGCCCCACGAACAGCGTGCCGGACGTGCGGTTGGCCAGGTCGTTCTCGCCGCTGAACGCCGTCTCACCGCCGAAGGAGCCGAGGCTCTCTCCGGCCACGTAGAGCTTGGGCCGGCTCGCCTGGGGCAGCTGCGACCAGACGCCGTAGACCGCGTCGAAGAGGTCGCGGCCAGCCTCCCTCGCCTTGGACTGGTCCACCAGGTAGGAGATCCACGACGGCAGGTAGGAGTACTGGATCGCCACGGTCGCGTCGTCCCCGCCGGACAGGTAGTCGAACGAGTCCACAGAGGCCGGGTCCACCCAGCCGCTTCCGGTCGTGGTCACCACCAGCAGGTTCTTGCGATGGAAGCCGCCGGCCCGTTCCAGGTCCTGGACCGCGAGGGCCGCGCGGGACTCGGTGTCGTCCGCCGATCCCAGCCCGGCGTAGGTGCGGATCGGCTCCATCGCCGGGCGGTGGGAGAGCGTGGCGATGTTCGCCTGGGACGGGCCGCTGCCGACGAAGCCGCGCCCCTGCCGGCCCAGCGTGTCCCACGGCACGAGCGAGCCGGGTCCGCCTGACCGCAGGGCGGTGGTCGGCTGGTGCACGCCCTCGGGGGTCGCGCCGTCGCGGACCGAGAAGATGTCGTTGGCCAGGCCGACAAGACCCTGCAGCAGCAGGCCGGTGATGACCAGGTAGGTCACGCCGGCCACCAGGATCCAGCCGACTGTCCTCGCCGCGCGCCGTCCGATCCTGCGGCCGAGCCGCTCCGCCGTCCAGCGGAACACACCCCGGATCCCGCGGCCGATCAGCAGCAGGATCCAGAACACCGCTGCCGCGATCAGCGGCGAGAGCACGACCAGCCAGACGTCGTACTCGCTGACGCCCATCATGTGGCGGATCAGGTACTGCCAGTACTGCCCGAGACCGAAGAAGACGACGAGGAGCACGGCCGCGCTGATCAGGAAGGCGCGCCAGGCCCACGACCTGGGCGGGCGCGGGTCCCGGTCGGCGAAGGCCCGCCAGATCGACGCCAGCAGCACCCCTACGCCGTAGCCGATGACCGCGCTGATGCCCCAGACCACGCCCTGGATCACGCCACCGCGTGGCAGCAGTGACGGTGTGAAGGACAGGCACGAGGCGACGAGCGCGCCCCAGCAGCCGGGAAGGGTCAGCGAGTTGAGCTTCCGGTGCTCTCTCCAGCGCCGTGCCGGCTTCGACGGCCCGGGCTGCTCCGGCTCCTCCGGCTTCTCGGGCTTCTTCGGCCCGTCGGGCCCTTCGTCCGGGTCCTGGGCCTCGTCCAGCGGGTTCACCACGGCGACCCATCAGGTAGAGGGACGTGAGGCTGCGAGCGGCAGGGCGGGCGGTCTCGGCGGCGACCGGTTTCGGTGCTCCTTCATCCTCACCCGCGCGCCTACGCGGTGCCAGCCGACCCGGGTGTTACCGCGTCCGCGCCAGGGAGAACGCGGTCAGGTAGCCCAGCGCGTTCGTCGCCCAGTGGAGTCCGATCGGGGCGAGCAGGCTGTCGCTGCGGCGGCGCAGCTCGCAGAAGAGCACGCCGGCGGCCGAGGTGAAGAGCACCGCGCCGAGATCGGCGACGACGGCGCCGACCGGGGTGTGACCGAAGACCGCGGTGAGCGCGGGCTTCTGGGTGGCCAGGTGCAGGGAGGGCAGCACGTGCCAGAGCCCGAACAGGCCGGAGGAGACCGCGGTGGCGGCCACGGTGCCGCGATAACGCCGGACTAGCCCGTACAGCACGCCACGGAAGGCGTACTCCTCCAGCAGCACGGTGCCCAGCGGCACCGTCACGAACACCCGAAGCGCCACCTCGCCGCCGCTGAGGTGCTCGGTGCGCGTGTCGGAGAAGAGCTCCCTGGTGAACGGCAGCAACGCCCCGACCAGGTACACCGACGCGACCAGGCCGATCAGCGCCAGCGCCCACCCGGCCCCGCGGCGCAGCGTGCCCGCGCCCAGGCCCACGTCGTCCCGGGTGCCACCGGCCCACCACACGACGGCGGTGAGCAGCGCGATCGCCAGGACGGGGTCGGCCGGACCGAGGGCGGGGAGGCGCCCGTTCTCGGCAAGGTTGGCCAGGACCAGCACCGCCAGCACTGACGGCAGCACGATCCTCGGCGACGCCGGGCGGCTGATACGCATCAGAACCTCAGGTTAGGCCCGGAGCGGTCCGCCCGGCACGGAACGACGGCTGACCGGCACGCCCAGGCTGCGTATCACCCGGTGCAGGTGATCTGCGACCGGGACGGTGCTCGTAACGTCGGACTTGCGCCCGGCCGTGTCGCGTCGCGCGCCCACCGCCGCGTGTGAAAGGAGCGGGGCATGGCTGAAGATGCGTTGATCGAGAGCGGCCCCATCGACTACCTGGTGGTCGAGTTCCCCGGCAACCGGATGACCGGGGAGGGCCTGCCCCTGCTGGTCGACCTGGTGGATCGCGGCATCATCCGCATCCTGGACTTCGCGTTCGTGCGCAAGGACGCCGACGGGGTGGTCACAGCCATGGAACTCGCCGACTTCGACGGTGACGGAACGCTGGACCTGGCGGTCTTCGAGGGCGTCTCCTCCGGACTGCTGGGCGCGGACGACCTGGGCGAGGCGGCCGGGGTGCTGGAGCCAGGGAACTCCGCCGGCGTGCTCATCTACGAGAACACCTGGGCGGGTCCGTTCGCCGCCGCGCTGCGCAGAGGTGGGGCCCAGGTGGTCGCCAGCGGCCGGGTGCCGGTGCAGGACCTGGTGCGCTCCCTGGAAGAGCTGGAAGAGCTGGAAGGACTGGAAGAGCTGGGCTAGCGCGCCGGCTGGAACCGCCGAACGTCGAGAGAGGAACCGACATGCCTGGACTGCTGCGCGGGGTCGCGCGCACCGCCGTCGTCGCGGGCACGGCCACGGCCGTGTCCAACCGTGTCTCCCGCCGCCAGGCGGGCCGTTGGGCGGAGCAGGAAGCCCCCGCGCCCGCACCCGCCCCGGCACCGGTGGCCCCGGCCCCGGCTGCCGCGGCCCCGACCATGGACGACAAGATCTCCCAGCTGCAGCGGTTGGGCCAGCTCAGGGACCAGGGGGTGCTCACCGAGGCGGAGTTCGCCGCGCAGAAGCAGAACATCCTCGGAGGCTGAGTCCCAGGACGCCGCCTTCGGGAGGAGAAGGGGAGCGGCCCAGTGCGCTACGAGATCCGTGTCGCCGGTGTGCTTCAGGAGACGACGCGCCGAGAGGGCTTTCCGGAGCTGCAGAGCGTGGTCGTGTCCGGGCAGACCTTGATGTTCGGGGACGTCGTCGACGAGGCCCACCTGTACGGACTGCTGAACCGTCTCCACGCGCTCGGACTGACGGTGACCGACGTGCGCCAGATGCCCGACTGAGCACCCGCCGGTCCGTCGGTCCGCAGTACGCGGGTCCGCGGGTCCGGTCAGCCCGGGTCCAGCAGGTGCAGCCGGTCGGCCCGTTGCGCCGCTTCGCGGCGGCTGGTCGTGCCCAGTTTCCGGTTGATGCTCTTCAGATGCGTCTTGACGGTGTTCGGCGACACGAAGAGGTCCTCGGCGATCTCCTCGGTCGACATCATCCGGCAGACACGGGCGAGCACCGCACGTTCGCGCCTGGTCAGCGGCTTGGTGAGCGGAGCGGCGCCGCCGGCGTCGGAGCACGGGGATTCGGGTGGGCACAGGTCGCTGGGGAGCCACGGATGGGCCTGGGCCAGCTGGGGATGCATCCGCAGCTGACGGCGCACCCATCCGGCCGACTCACAGAACGGGCGTCGCAGTCGCTCGCCCTTCGCCGTGGCGAGGGCCTGGACCAGCAGGCGTTCGCAGGAGGCGTCGCTGCGGGACGAGCCGGCCTGGCCCAGAAGCAGCAGGGCACGCGTGCGGGTGGCGCTGCCGAGGCAGGGATCGCGGCGCAGGGCCTGGAGCTGCGCCATCGCCCGCTCGTCGTCCGGGTCCACGGCGAGACGAGCGCGCGCCTCGGCCATCATGGAGTCGGGCGCGTTCCGGGGCACCTCGGTGAGGGCGGCCATGGCCGCCTCAGGTCGCCCGGCCGCGAGGTGCGCCGCAGAGGCGGTGACGGCAAGGCGCTCCCGGCCCCAGTCCGAAGGGTGGTCGGCGAGATCGTCGCGGCGGGCCTGCGCGAGTTCCTCCAACGCCACGTCGGGGTTGCCCTGTGCCACATGCAGGGCGGCGCGGATGGCACTGGTGCCCAGCGCGACCACGGGGTCGGGTCCGGGCGAGTCGGGCGCAGAGGCTCTGGCGAGCGCTGCCTGGACCGCCCCCACTTCGTCGCGTTCCAAGGCGGTGGCGGCCAGGACCAGGTCGCGCACCTGGGTCCTTGTCTCCGGTGGGACGCTGAAGTGCTCCGCCTCCTCGTCGGCGTGGTGGATCCGCCGCTCCGCGCGTCCCGGCCACCCGCGGAGGTAGTCGATCAGCGCCAGTCGGCACTGGGACTCGTGGCGCAGCTGGGCGGTCGTCGGTGTGAGCGGCGCCTGGGCTGCGGCCTCCAGAGCCCGCCCGGCGTCGCTCAGCCGGCCCTGCCACAGCAGCACGGAGCCGAGTTCGGCGTCCACCTGGGTGAGCAGTTCCGGGTGCTGGGCGAGGGGTTCGGCGAGGGCGGCGTGTTCCAGGCTGTGGGCCTGGCGGGCAGCGGTGGCGGCGATCGACACCGAGCCGAGCAGTCGGCCGGCCCCCGCGCGCAGGAAGGCGGACGCCATGCGCAGACAGGCGTCCGGGGTCTCCGGGGTCGGTGACCGGTCTTCTTCGACGCGATCGAGGACCTGCAGCGCGGCGTCGACGTCGTCCCGCGCCAGGTGCATCGCGGCTCGGACCAGTTCGGCCTCAGGGGACACCACGGACGGCGGCATCCGCGAGAACTGTGCCTGCAGCCGAGCGGCGTCCCGGCCGGTGAGCAACTGCCCGATCGCGAACTGGCTGACCAGAAGCTGCGCGGCCAGTCCCCAGGCACCGGCTTCGACGGCGTGGTCGCGCGCGGCGCGGAACTGGTCGTGGTCTGCGAGCCACTTCGCGGCGCGCAGGTGCAGATCCTCCACCTGGTCGGTGGTGGTGGCCTGCAGATGCAGGCGAAGGATGCCGGCGAACATCGGGTGCAGCCGGTACCAGCCGTCCGGCAGCGCTTCGGTGAAGGTGTTCGCCCGGTGGAGCTCGGCCAGCATCGGGTGGCCGTCCCGCCGCCCTGTGAGTGCGTCGGCCAGTTCGGGATGGATGCGGGTCAGGATGCTGCAGCGCAGCAGCAGGTCCTGTCTGGCGGCGGGTTGGGAGTGCAGGACCTCGGTGAGCAGGAAGTCCGACAGGGCGGACTGTTCGACGTCGATCTGCTTGAGGTAGGCGTCGGCGTCGTCCGCGTCCTGCGCGGCGATGGCCAGCAGCCGCAGTCCTGCGGTCCAGCCGGAGAGCCGGTGGTGGACGGCTTCGACGGCGGACCTGCTCAGGTGCAGCCCCTGAAGGTCCAGCATGTGCGCGGTCTCGGAAAGCCGCATGGCCAGGTCGGTCGCGCGGATCTCCGCGAGTTGGCCGGCGAGGCGGTAGCGGTGCAGCGGCAGGAGCGGCTCGTCCCGGCTGATCAGGACGAGCCGCAGCTGTCCGGCGGTGTGCCGGACCAGGTCGTGCAGTTGTCCGGCCACGACCAGCTCGTCGCTGTGTTCGAACTCGTCCAGCACCAGCACGACCGGCTCGGGCTGGCGGTTGATCCACGCGGCGAGCCGTACCAGTACGGACGGTTCGATGTGCTCGGCCTTGGCCGGTACACCGATGTCCGCCGGCATTCCGGGCAGGACGCGACGCAGGGTCTCGCGGACGTAGGCCCAGAAGTTGCCGGGCAGGTTGTCTCCGGCTTCCAACGTCAGCCAGCCGACGGGGCCCGGATGCCTGCCGCGCCGGAGCCAGTCGGCCACCAGCAGCGTCTTCCCGGCTCCCGCAGGACCGTTCACCAAGGTCACCGGGAGGTGGACGGCGTCGTCGAGCTGCCGCACGAGCCGGTCGCGAGGCAGAAACGCCTCCGGGGCCTCGGGCGGCTGCAAGCGCGTGGCGAGCACCGGGTCGCCGTTCGGCAGGTCGTCCGTCGGCGCGACGGCATCGAGTGCCTTCGCTCTCCTGCGTGGATCGGGCATCAGACACCGCCTGAGGCTGGCCATGACCCGTGGCGGACGTGTCTCGCAGAGCACCTCGGAGACTCGACCGTCCGTGCTCCTTGGGCGGGCGCCCGGCGAGCTCCGCCGCTGGCATCTCCAGGATCGGCTTCCGCGAGCGCAAAAGGAAGGACCGACCGGCCCACCCTCCCGGACGATGTCCCGGGTCAACCGGTGGCAAGGTGGTCGAGTTCGTCGTCCAGCGCGAGTGCCGCGTCGATCAGGGCGAGGTGGGTGAACGCCTGCGGGAAGTTGCCCAGTTGCTCACCGGAGGGTCCGATCTCCTCGGCGAACAGGCCGACATGGTTGGAGTAGGTGAGCATCTTGTCGAACGCGTACCGTGCCTGCTGCAGTCGACCCGCCCGGGCGAGCGCCTCCACGTAGAAGAAACTGCAGAGGTTGAAGGTGCCCTCGGAGCCGCGCAGCCCGTCGGGGGAGGCGGCCGGGTCGTAGCGGTAGACCAGGCTGTCGCTGACGAGTTCCTCGTCCATCGCGTCCAGGGTGGAGAGCCAGGCCGGGTCGGTGGGGGACAGGAAGCCGACCTTGGGCATCAGCAGCAGCGAGGCGTCGAGCACGTCGGTCGCGTAGTGCTGGGTGAAGGCCTCCCGCTTCTGGCTCCAGCCACGGCGCACGATCTGCCGGAGGATGTCGTCGCGGACGTCCTCCCAGCGGTCGAGGTCCGCGGGGCGGGCGAAGGCACGGGCGATGCGGACCGCGCGGTCGAAGGCGACCCAGCACATCAGCCGGCTGTAGGTGAAGTCCTGGCGTCCCCCACGGGTCTCCCAGATCCCCTCGTCGGGGCGATCCCAGTGGCCCGCGAGCCAGTCGATCATGTCGCTGAAGGCCCGCCAGCCGGCCAGCGTGCCGATGTCACCGCCACCGGTGGCGAACGCGTACGCGGCCTCACCGTAGATGTCGAGCTGGAGCTGGTCGGCGGCGGCGTTGCCGGCGCGCACCGGTGCGGAGCGGAGGTAGCCCTCCCAGTGGGGCAGCACCTCCTCGGTCAGGAGGGAGTCGCCGTCGATCCGGTACATGATCTGCAGCGGCTCGCTCTGGTCGTCGTCATCGGCGGCCTGGATGCGGTCGCGCACCCAGTGCCGGAAGGCCAGAGCCTCCTCCTCGAAGCCGAGGCCCATCAGGGCGTGCACCGAGAGCGACCCGTCGCGGATCCAGGTGTAGCGGTAGTCCCAGTTGCGCTCTCCGCCGATCTGCTCGGGCAGGCCCATGGTGGCCGCGGCGATCGGCGCACCGCTGGGGTGGTAGGTGAGGAGCTTGAGGGTGATCGCCGATCGATGCACGATCTGCTGCCAGCGGCCGGCGTAGGTGGAGACGGCGAGCCATCGGTACCAGAAGTCGCGGCAGGCGTCGAAGTCGGCGCGGGTGTCCTGGTCCCGGAGCGGGGCGGGGCGGGTGCCGCCGCTGGACTGCGAGGTCAGGACCACCGTGGCCAGCTCGCCCGCGTCCAGGGTGAACCGCGCGGTGATGTCCTGGTCCGACGGTCGCAGCTCCACCGGACCGGTGGCCTGCAGGTACAGCTCCTGTGTGGGCCCCTGGAACAGCGCCGAGCGCTCGTCCAGCAGGGTCACGTGGTGGGCGGCCCGGCCGTAGTCGAAGCGCGGCCGACACTCCAGGACGAAGGGCACCCTGCCGCGCACGACCCGGGCCGCCCGAAAGATCCGATGCGTGTCGGCAGCGGAAGCGGAGACGTCCGGGAGCATGAAGTCGATGACCTCGGCCACGCCGTCAGGGGCCAGGAAGCGGGTCATCAGGATGGCGGTGTCGGGCAGGTAGAGCTGCTTGATCTGGACGCCGGGGACGGCGTCGGCGTCGACGGCAAGCCGACAGTTGCCGCCCTTGTCGTGGTCCAGGAGGGAGGCGAACAGGCTGGGCGAGTCGAATCGGGGAGCGCACCACCAGTCGATGTCACCACCGGTGGAGACGAGTGCGGCGGTCTGCAGGTCGCCGACGATGCCATGCTCCGCGATCGGAGGGTACGGGTCCATGGGGTGCTCCGTGGGAGGCGAGGAACTGCCTGCGCCCACAGCGTAGAAACGCCGGTCGCGTGGTCGGATCACCCAGCGTGGGTGACTTTCGCGAGCGGGCGGGGGCCGGTCGCAGGGCGGAATCCGCCGGACTCACCCGCCCGGTGGTGCGGCCGCATCCGGGACCGTCGACCCGTGTTGGGCGGGCTCCTGGCTCCTGGGCAGACGCATGGCCGTGAGCAGTCCGCCGATGCTGACGACCGCCAGCACGGCCATGGCGGCGGCGTACGAGCCTCGGGTGAGATCGGCGACCAGGATGGTGCCGGCGATGGCGGTACCGAAGGAGGAACCGAGGTTGGACACGCTCCGGGACAGGCCGGAGATCTCGCCCTGCCGTGCTTCGGGGAACGCGGACTGCACGAGGTTGACCGACGGCGTGAGCATCAGCCCGACGCCTGTCCCGATCAGGAGCAGTCCCGGTGCGAAGGCCCAAGGTGTCGGGGAGCCGCCGACCAGGGCGATCAGCAGACCGATACCGACGGCGGTGATGGCGAACCCGGCCATGATGAGCCGGCGTTGCGGCCAGCGCCGGGACAGGGGCTCGGCGCGGAGCGATGCGGCCAGCAGGCCGACCGTGGCGGCGGTAAAGATCACACCGGTCTGGACCGCGTCGTAGCCGCGCACCACCTGCAGGTAGGCGGCCACGGTGAAGGAGGTGCCCATGAGGATCAGCCACTGGAGGTTCTGCGTGACCAGGCCGAGGTTGGAGGCGCGGACGTGGAAGAGGGAGCTGGAGATCAGCGGCTCCTTGCCGGCTCTCTCCTGGGCGCGCACCCGCAGGAAGAACCAGGCCAGGACGAGCGCTCCGGCCAGCATGAGGCCGAGGGTCAGCCACAGGTTGGTGCTGGCGGCCAGGATGCCCATGACGACGAGGAGCAGCCCGACCGCGGAGATCGCCGCGCCGCCGATGTCGAAGGAACGGCTCGGGTCGGGCTTGATCGGGTCGGTCAACCGCAGGCTCAGCAGCAGGATGACGGTGACGACCAGGGCCTGGAAACCGAAGGCCGCCCGCCAGCTCAGCACCGAGGTGATGAGCCCACCGATCAGCGGCCCGGCCGCCGCACCGACGCCACCCATGGCCATGACGACCCCGAAGGCGCGGGCGCGGGCCGTGAGGTCGGGGAAGAGCAGCGTCGTCAGGATGTAGACGGGAGGGATGAGCAGTGCCGTGCCGATTCCTTCAAGGATCGAGTTGCCCACGATGAGTACCCCGAGGTTCGGGGAGACCGCGGCGATCACCGCGCCGACCCCGTAGATCGCCAGCCCCGTGGTGAAGCACCGCTTGCGGCCGTACCGGTCGGTCAGCTTGCCGCCGGGGATCATGAGCGCGGCCATCACCAGCAGAAAGACGGTGATCGAGATCTGCACGCCGTGGACGGTGGTGTGCAGATCCTTGCTGATGTCGTTGATCATGACGTTCATGTTCGAGCCCGCGAAACTGCAGATGAACTGCGCCAGGGCGAGCGGCGCGAGAACCGTGCGCGAGGCCCCTGACGATCGCCCCGCGGTGGGTGCTGAAGTCACCATCACGGTTCCTCTCATGCAACGACGGCGCGGACGAGCGCGTCCCTGGCGGCTGCTCGGAACTCGTCACCTGCGCGGGCGCTTGCCCATACCCTCAACCTTCCTGAACAGGCCGGAGGGCCGGTTCACCCACCGCGGGTGATCCAGGGCCTGTCGTCCCGCTCCTCGCGGTTCGTCGCGCACGCATGCAGCGGAGGCGATGCGTCAGGCGTTCTTGCCGTTCTTGCCGTTCTGCGCGAGGGCGTCGAGGACGCGGGTGAGGGAGCTGCCGAGGCCCCAGCGGGCGGCGAGGTCGTGCAGGGCCTGGGGGTCGCGGGGTTCGCGGGGGAGGGTGGGGTCGAGGTCGGCGGGGATGGGGACGTCGGTGGCGACCTGGACGACCTTGGGAGCGACGGCGAGGTAGCCGGTGGCGTCGGCGATGCGCTTGCGCTGGGTGGGGGTGAGCTTGGCGGAGGGGTCGAGGGCTGCGGCCTGGATGGCGGCGAGGTCGCCGAACTGGGTGATCAGCTTGGCGGCGGTCTTCTCGCCGATGCCGGGGACGCCGGGGAGGCCGTCGCTCGGGTCGCCGCGGAGGGCGGCCATGTCGGCGTACTGGGCGCCGGTGACGGCGTACTTCTCCATCAGCAGGGCGTCGTCGGTGAGTTGGAGGGTGCCGACGCCCTTGATCGGGTAGAGCACGCGGACGCCCCGGGCGTCGTCGACGAGCTGGAAGAGGTCCCGGTCGCCCGTCACCACGTCGACGGGGCCGGTGGCGCGCGTCGTGAGGGTGCCGATGACGTCGTCGGCCTCGTAGTCGGGGACGCCGAGCCGGGCGATGCCGAGGGCGTCGAGGACGGCGGTGATGACCGGGACCTGCGGGGAGAGCGTGTCCGGGATCTCCTCCTCGCCCGGGGCCGGGGTGGTGTCCTCCGTCGGCTGGGCGAGGCGGTGGGTCTTGTAGCTCGGGATCAGGTCGACGCGCCACTGCGGACGCCAGTCGGCGTCCATGCAGGCGACCAGCTCTTCCGGGGCGTGGTCCGCGACCAGGCGGGCGATGAAGTCGAGCAGCCCGCGCACCGCGTTGACGGGCTCGCCCTGCGGGGACCGCACGGAGTCGGGCACGCCGAAGTAGGCGCGGAAGTAGAGGCTCGCGGAGTCCAGCAGCATCAGCCGGGGGGCGGTTCGACTCATGCGCTCATCTTGCCGTACGGCACCGACAGCTGTGGTCGGACACCACGACCCGGCGCTTGACAGCCCCTGTGCTGGAGGCGGACGATCGGGTCGAGATCATTGTTTACAGCGTTCACTTCTTGGATTCGGAGGGCCGTCGTGGCCTGGAGCGCAGCCGACGTACCCGATCAGAGCGGCCGGGTGGCCGTCGTCACCGGCGCCAACAGCGGCCTGGGGCTGGAGACCGCGAAGGTCCTCGCCGCGCGCGGCGCGACCGTCGTGATGGCCTGCCGCGATCCGCGGCGCGCCGAGCAGGCCGCGGCCGAGGTCGGGCGGCAGGGCGACGGCAAGGCCGAGGTGCTCCGGCTGGACCTGGCGTCGCTGGACTCCGTCCGTTCGGCGGCCGAGGAGCTGCGCGGACGACACCCGCGCGTCGACCTGCTGGTCAACAACGCCGGGGTGATGTTCACCCCGTACGGCCGGACCGCCGACGGCTTCGAGATGCAGCTCGGCACCAACCACCTCGGGCACTTCGCCTTCACCGGGCTCGTGCTCGACCTGCTGCGCGAGGTGCCCGACTCGCGGATCGTGGTCGTGGCCAGCCTGGCCCACCAGTTCGCCCGACGCGGCGTCAACTTCGACGACCTGCAGTCCGAGCGCGGCTACAAGCGGGTGGCGGCCTACGGGCAGTCCAAGCTGGCCAACCTGCTCTTCGCCTACGAGTTGCAGCGCCGTCTGGCCGCCGCCGAGGACGTCCGGACCGTCGCGCTGGCCGCCCACCCCGGCTACTCCAGCACCGAGCTGACGCGTCATCTGCCGCAGTTCCTGCAGCCCGCCAACCGGGTGCTGGTCGAGCCGCTGCTGGCCCAGCCCGCTGTGGCCGGTGCGCTGCCCTCGCTGCTCGCCGCGACCGACCCGCAGGCGCGGGGCGGCGAGTACTACGGCCCCGACGGCTTCCAGGAGCTGCGCGGCGCGCCGAAGCGGGTCAACTCCACCCGGGCCTCCCACGACACCGACGCACAGCGACGGCTGTGGTCGGTGTCGGAGGAGCTGACCGGGGTCACCTACTCGATCTGATCAGGCTGATCAGGCCTCAGACGTGGTCGGGACGGCGCCACTCCTCGCCCAGCACGTGGTGGGCGAGGAACGCCAGCACGGTGGTGTACCAGAGCTTGGCGTTGTTGGGCTTGGTCACCCAGTGGCCCTCGTCCGGGAAGTAGAGGAACTTGGCCGGGACCTCGAACCGGGCCAGGTCCGACCAGAGGGCCAGCGCCTCGCCGATCGGGACGCGGTAGTCCTTGTCGCCGTGGACCACCAGCATCGGGGTGCGGATGGACGGCGCGTGGAAGTGCGGGGAGGAGGCGTCCAGCCGCTCCGGCCGGGTCAGCGGGTCGCCGAAGTGCTTGCGCCACCAGGCGGTGGCGTCGGTGGTGCCGTTGAACGAGTACAGGTTCCAGAGGGCGGCGTGGGTGACGATGGCCTTGAACCGGTCGGTGTGGCCCGCGATCCAGTTGGCCATGTAGCCGCCGAACGAGCCGCCCATCATGGCGGTCCGCTCCGCGTCGAGGTCGTCGCGCTCCAGTGCGGCGTCGGTGAGGGCGAGCACGTCCGTGAACGGGTTGCCGCCCCAGTCGCCCCAGCCGCGGGCGTGCATCTCCTGGCCGTAGCCGGTGGAGAGCGCCGGGTCGGGGAGCAGCACGGCGTAGCCGGCCGCGGCCGCGATCCACGGATTCCAGCGCCAGGTCCAGGAGTTCCAGCTCATCTGCGGCCCGCCGTGCACCCAGAGCAGCAGCGGCGCCGGACGCTCCGCCGACGCGCCCTCCGGCAGGACCAGCCAGGCGCGCAGCGCGGTGCCGTCCTCGGCGGTGGTGCTGACCTCGGTCAGCGAGCCCGGCACCGAGGCGATCCGGCCGGGCGCGGGCAGGACCGTCGGATCGTCCTGGTCGGCGCGGCGTGCGTCCAGGCGGACGGCGGTCGGCGGGCTGTCGACCGCGGCGCGCAGCGCGTACAGCGCCGTGCCGTCCGGGGAGACGGTCAGGTTGGTGTAGGCGCCCGACAGGGTCAGGCGGGTCAGGGTTCCGTCGCCGGTGTCGAGCCGGTAGACCGGCGAACGGCCCTCCGTGTCGGCGGCGAAGAAGACGACGGGCGCTCCGTCCGGTCCGGGGACCGGGGAGACGGCGAGGTTGCTCGGCCAGTGCGGGAAGTCGGGGAGCAGGTCGCGGCCCGCGTCGAGCGGGTCGGTGGCGTCGGGGAAGAACCACAGGGTGGAGTCGTGGCTCTTCTCCCAGGTGGAGTTGACGGAGCGTCGGCAGACCAGCCCGCGCGAGTCGGGGGTGAAGAACGCCGACCCGAAGGAGACGTTGTCGAGCTGGATCCGCCGCAGCTCCTTGCCGGTCACCGCGTCGGAGACGACGATCACCTCGGTCGTGGTGTCCGGGTGGCCGGCGCTGAGTGCGGCCCAGGCGACGAGCGAGCCGTCGGGGGACATCACCACGTTGGGCTCGAAGGCGTTCGAGGGTCCGCAGTCCACCGACGCGTCGGCGGGGGCGGCGTCCGAGGCCGTGATGACATGCGGACGGCCGGGGCCGAGGTCGTGGTCCCAGTAGCGGACGATCGCGTCCTCGTGCAGCACCGCGCTGACCTTCGCCTCGTCACGCGCCTTGCGCAGCGCGGCGTCCGACTCGGCGTCGACCGCACCGGGGAGCCGGGGGGAGAGGTAGGCGATCCGACCGCCCGACCGCGCCACCGCGAACGAGTCGACCCCGGCGGCCGGATGCAGGATCCGCTCGGCCTCGCCGCCGTCGGCCGGAAGCGCCCACAGCGTGGCCGCCTTGGACTCCGGCTCGCCCTTCGGCGCGTCGGGCTGCGGGCGGCCGGAGAGGAACAGCAGCGCGCCGTCCGCCCGGAACGCGGGCGCGGACTCACCCTTGTCGGACCGGGTCAGCCGCCTGGCGGGCCGTTCGCCCTCCGGGTCGAGCTCCCACAGCGCGGTGATGAACCTGGTCCGGTCGGAGGAGAGCTCCGACACGGTCGTGACCAGGCGCGATCCGTCGGGTGAGAGTGCGAGCCCGCCGATGCGCGGGATCGCGAGGAACGCGTCGAGGTCATGGAACGGCGTTGCGCCCTCGGGCTGCTGCGGGTTCGTCGGCATGCGGACAGTCTTGTCGGGGGCGAGCCTTTCGGCCAGGGGTTCGTGCCATCAGATCGCCACATCGGCGCGCCGACGGACCGTCAGCTCGCCGCGTGGACGAGGGCGGAGGTGAGGCGGGCGTCGTCGCCCTGCTCCGGATGCCACTGGACGGCGAGGAGGAAGGACGGGCCGTCGCCCTCCACCGCCTCGACCGTGCCGTCGTCGGCGTGGGCCGAGGGACGGAGGCCGCGCCCGAGGGCGGCGACGGCCTGGTGGTGGTAGGTGGGCACGGACAGCATGTCGGTGCCGAGGATGGCCGCGGTGCGGGTGCCGTCGACGGCGCTGACACTGTGCCGGGCGTAGTGGCCGGGAGTGGGGGAGTGCTCCAGGCTGCCGCCGATCAGGTCCGGCAGATGCTGCGTCAGATCCCCGCCGAGGGCGACGTTGAGCAACTGCATGCCGCGGCAGATGCCCAGCAGCGGCCGCTCGCGGTCGAGGGCCGCGTGGATCAGGGCGAGTTCCCAGGCGTCCCGGGCAAGGGAGTCGGGGGTGGGGGTCTGCGTGTGCGGGTCGGCGACGGCGCCGTAGCGGGCGGGGGCGACGTCGGGCCCACCGGCGATGATCAGGCCGTCCAGCCGGGCGACCGCCTCGGCTGCCGCGTCCGGGTGGTCGTCGGGCGGAAGCATGGCCACCAGGCCGCCGCCTGCCTGGATGAACTCGGCGTAGCGCCGGGGCAGCAGATCGGCGGGGGTGTCCCGCCAGACTCCCCAACTGGCGGAGTTCAGATAGGTGGAGATGCCGATCAGCGGGCGGGGCACGGAAACCTCCGGGTGGGGCGCAGGGACGGAAGCTGAACGGGACAGAGCTGAACGGGACAGAGCTGAACGAACGGAAGGTGGAAGGGCCGGACGAGCAGGCAGCGCAGCGGGTCAGGCCAGGAAGCCGCGCAGCAGCGCGGCCGTGCCGGCGAGGTGTTCGCGCATCGCGGCACGCGCACCGTCCTGGTCGCCCGCCAGGATCGCCTCGACCAGCTGCTCGTGCTGGCGTTGGGAGTGGTCCAGGTTGGGCGGCAGCAGCGGTATGCAGTCGAGCAGCTCGTTGACGGTGGCGCGCACTGTCGCGTAGTGCGCGGCCACCGAGGGCGAGCCGCTGAGCTCGGCGACGGCCAGGTGCAGCCGGGTGTCGATCCGCCGGTACTCGTCGAGTGAGGCCGCGCCGGTGGCGGTGAGCAGCTCGCGCAGCAGCTCGGCCTCGGCGCCGGTGGGGCGGCGTGCGGCGCACAGCTCGGCCGCGCCGACCTCCAGGACCTCGCGGAAGAGCAGGGTGTCCTCCAGCTGGTCGCCCAACTCCTCCGCACGGCGGCGCAGTTGCTCGCCGTCGCCCTCGGCGGCGGACGCGGCGACCGGCTGGCGGACGAACGCGCCCCCGTACCGGCCGCGGCGGACCTCGAGCACGCCCGCGTCCTGCAGCACCTTGAGCGCCTCGCGCAGCGTCACCCGGCTGATCTGGAGCCGTTCCGCGAGCTCACGCTCGGGCGGCAGCCGCTCACCGACCGGCACCAGGCCCAACCGGACCAGCTGCAACACCTTCTGGACCGTCTCCTCAAAGGTGTTGCCGGAGCGAACCGGACGCAGCACGGCCGCGTAGGCGTCGACGACGGATGCGCCGGCAGCGCTCCCGACGGCGGCGTCGGCGGACACGTCATTTTCGATCATGGCACCCCCTTCCCTTTCAATGGTACAAGGCCATACCTTTAAAGCGCCCGACCCGGTCCACATGTCCCCATGCACCCGGAGGCACCACCCATGACTTCTCAGGCGCCCCTGCAAGCGCCCCTGACGCTTGAGGCACTGCGCGGCCTCGTCGCGTCAGGCGAGATCCACACCGTAGCCCTGGCCTTCACCGACATGCAGGGCAGGCTTCAGGGCAAGCGCTTCGCGGCCGGCCACTTCCTGGACGAGGTGGTCGCCCACGGCAGCGAGGGCTGCGCCTACCTGCTCGCCGTGGACGTCGAGCTCAACACCGTGCCCGGGTACACCATGGCCTCCTGGGAGACCGGCTACGGCGACTTCGTCTTCCGTCCCGACCTGGACACGCTGCGCCGGGTGCCCTGGCAGCCGGGGACCGCGTTGGTCACCGCCGACCTGGCCTGGGAGGACGGCACGCCCGTCGCCGCCTCACCCCGGCAGATCCTCAAGCGGCAGCTGGACCGCCTCGCCGAGCGCGGCCTGACCGCCTGGGCGGGCACCGAGCTCGAGTTCATCGTCTTCCGCGACACCTACGAGCAGGCCTGGGAGCGCGGCTACCGCACGCTGACCCCGGCCAACCAGTACAACGCCGACTACTCCCTCCTCGCCACCGCCCGGATCGAGCCGCTGCTGGCCCGGATCCGCAACGAGATGGGCGCCGCGGGGCTCGTCGTCGAATCCGCCAAGGGCGAGTGCAACCTTGGGCAGCACGAGATCGCCTTCCGGTACGACCGCGCGCTGACCACCTGTGACCAGCACAGCGTCTACAAGACCGGCGCCAAGGAGATCGCCTCCCAGGAGGGCATGGCGCTCACCTTCATGGCCAAGTACGACGAGCGCGAGGGCAACAGCTGCCACATCCACCTCTCGCTGCGCGACGCCGACGGCAGCCCCGCCTTCGCCGACGACAACGGGCACATGTCCTCGCTGATGCGGCACTTCCTCGCCGGTCAGCTGGCGGCCATGCGCGAGCTGACCCTCCTCTACGCACCCAACATCAACTCGTACAAGCGGTACCGGCCGGGCTCCTTCGCGCCGACCGCCGTGGCGTGGGGCCCCGACAACCGCACCTGTTCGCTCCGCGTCGTCGGTCACGGGCCCTCGCTGCGCTTCGAGAACCGCGCGCCCGGCGGCGACGTCAACCCCTATCTCGCCATCGCGGGCATGATCGCAGCCGGACTGCACGGCATCGAACAGCGCCTGGAACTGCCCGAACCCTGCACCGGCAACGCCTACTCCGCCGACTACGCCCACCTGCCGACGACCCTGCGCGAGGCCGCCGAGCTCTGGGCCGGAAGCGAACTCGCCAAGGCCGCCTTCGGCCCTGACGTCGTCCAGCACTACCTGACCATGGCCCAGGTCGAGCAGGACGCCTTCGACACCGCCGTCACCGACTGGGAGCGTTACCGCTCCTTCGAGCGCATGTGAGCCGCCCCGTGACCACGTCTCCCCGTGACTTCGAAACTACTTCTCTCCCCGAATCCCTGACGGTATTGAACCCCGCGACCGAAGAGGTTGTCGCGGAGATCCCGACCGTTTCACCCGAACAGGTGGCCGTCGCCGTCGAACGCGCGGCGAAGGCCCAGCAGGCGTGGGCCGCGCTCGCCCCCGGCGACCGCGCGCGCCTGCTGCGCCGCTTCGCCGACGGCGTCGACGCGCGGATCGACGAGCTGGCCGACCTGGAGGTCACCGAGGCCGGGCACACCCTCGGCAACGCCCGCTGGGAGGCGGGCAACGCCCGTGACCTGTTGGAATACGCGGCAGGCGGCGTGGAGCGGCTGATAGGGCGTCAGATCCCGGTCGCCGGCGGCCTCGACGTCACCTTCCACGAGCCGCTGGGCGTCGTCGGCGTGATCGCGCCGTGGAACTTCCCGATGCCCATCGCCGCCTGGGGCTTCGCGCCCGCGCTGGCGGCCGGGAACGCGGTGCTGCTCAAGCCCGCCGAGACCACCCCGCTCACCGCGCTGCTGCTGCAGGACATCGCGCTGGCGGCCGGTCTGCCCGAAGGGCTGTTCCAGGTGCTGCCCGGCCACGGGCGGATCACGGGGCAGGCGATCGTCGACCACCCGGGCGTGCGGAAGATCGTCTTCACCGGCTCCACGCCGGTCGGCAAGGAGATCATGTCCCGCTGCGCCTCGGGCCTGAAGCGGGTCACCCTCGAACTCGGCGGCAAGAGCCCCAACATCGTCTTCGCCGACGCCGACCTGCAGCGCGCCGCCGCCTCCGCGCCCATGGCGTTCCTCGACAACAGCGGCCAGGACTGCTGCGCCCGCACCCGGATCCTGGTCCAGCGCGAGGTCTACGACGACTTCCTCGCGCTGGTCGCGCCCGCGATCGAGGCGGTCCGCGTCGGCGACCCGCGCGACGCGGCGACCGAGATGGGCCCGCTGATCTCCGCCGTCCAGCGCGACCGGGTCCGCTCCTACCTCACCGACGACGTCCCGGTGCTGGCCCGTGGCAAGGCCCCGGAGGGCCCCGGCTTCTGGCAGGCGCCGATGCTGCTCGCGCCCGAGGACGCGGGCTGCCGCGCCGCCACCGAGGAGATCTTCGGCCCCGTCGCCGTCGTGCTCCCCTTCGACGACGAGGCCGACGCGCTGCGGCTGGCCAACGCCACCCGCTACGGCCTCTCCGGCTCGCTCTGGACCCGCGACATCGGCCGCGCGGTGCGGATGGCGCGCGGCGTCAACGCGGGCAATCTGTCCGTCAACTCGCACAGCTCGGTCCGCTACTGGACGCCTTTCGGCGGCTTCGGCGAGTCCGGTCTCGGCCGCGAGCTCGGCCCGGACGCGCTGGCGCACTTCACCGAGACCAAGAACGTCTTCATCAGCACCGAGGATTAAGAGGACAGGAGAGAAGTGACCACCACTCAGCACGAGGAGCAGCAGGCCGCCCCGGTCTGCCGTCGTCTGGTCGGCCGGACCGCCGTCGTCACCGGCGCGGGCTCCGGGATCGGCCTGGCCACCGCCCGCCGACTGGCGTCCGAGGGCGCGAACGTCGTCTGCGCGGACATCGACGAGACGGCCGGAAAGGCCGCCGCCGAGGAGGTCGGCGGACTCTTCGTCAAGGTCGACGTCACCGACGCCGAGCAGGTCGAGGCGCTGTTCAAGGCCGCCTTCGACACCTACGGCAGCGTCGACGTCGCCTTCAACAACGCGGGCATCTCGCCGCCCGACGACGACTCCATCCTCACCACCGGCATCGACGCCTGGCGCCGGGTCCAGGAGGTCAACCTGACCTCCGTCTACCTGTGCTGCAAGGCGGCCCTGCCGTACATGCAGCGGCAGGGCAAGGGCTCGATCATCAACACGGCCAGCTTCGTGGCCAAGATGGGCGCGGCGACCTCGCAGATCTCCTACACCGCCTCCAAGGGCGGGGTGTTGGCGATGTCCCGCGAGTTGGGCGTCCAGTTCGCCCGCGAGGGGATCCGCGTCAACGCGCTCTGCCCGGGGCCGGTGAACACGCCGCTGCTGCAGGAGCTGTTCGCCAGTGACCCGGAGCGCGCCGCGCGCCGCCTGGTCCACATCCCGGTCGGACGGTTCGCGCACGCCGAGGAGATCGCCGCCGCGGTCGCCTTCCTCGCCAGCGACGACTCCACCTTCATCACCGCCAGTGAGTTCCTGGTCGACGGCGGGATCTCCGGCGCGTACGTCACTCCGCTCTAGCCACGCGGGAGCGCTGCGGAGTCACGCTCAGCCGGCACGGCCGGCACGGCCGGCACAGTCGGCTCAGCCGCGCTCGGTCAGCACCTCGAAGGGTTCGAGGGTGAGCTCGACCACCGGCTCGTCCCGCTGCGCGGGGATCGTCGGCGCGGGAGCCGTCTGTGCGGGGACCGTCGCGAGGACGCTCGCACCACGGTCCCCGCGACGGCTCTCGCGCAGCAGCCACCAGCCCGCGAGCAGGCCCGGCAGCATCTCCTTGGCCCGGTCGCTGACGCCGAGCAGCGCGTCGAGCGCCGACGCGTCGGCGAAGCCGAACTCGTGCCACTCCACCGCCGCGCAGACCAGCGCGAAGGCCAAGGCCAGCACGGGCAGTGAGCCGTACGGGAGCCGGGCCCGTGGCACCCGTGCCACCAGCGGACGCAGCGCCAGCACCACGAGGACGGCGACCACCTCGACGACGACCAGCTCCTCCTGTGCCCGCGCCATGGGCGTCCCGAACCCGCCGTCCTGTGAGGCGAACTCGAAGATCGGAAGTCCCGCGCCGAGGAACACGCCGACGCTCACGCCCAGCAGGACGCGACCCCAGCGCCCGATCCGATCCGATCCGGTTCCGTTCACGGTGCTGCCCCTCCCACGACGCGAATCCCATGACTCGAACGTTCGCGCCACAATGTGCGGGCGATGTCCGCGCACGTCAAGACCCGTCCCACGGTTCCGGCCCGGGAGAGCCCGGGCGGCCGGACAGGCGGAGCTGATCGGATGCTTATCGGCGGCACGGTACGTTGCCCACGTGAGTGATACGACGCCCCCACCAGCCGGCTGGTACCCGGACCCCAAGCCGGCCGATCCCGACCACATCGGCGAACGATGGTGGAACGGTTCCGAATGGACCGTCAGTACCCGCAGCGACGAGACCACGGTGTTCATCTCGGGTGAGCCCCCGGCCGCGCCCACGCGCGGACGTCGGCGCCCGTTGGTGATCGTCGGCGTCGCGGCAGCGCTGGTCGGCGCGGGCCTCGGCACGCTCAGCACGTACCTGGTGATGCACAACGACGGCACGTCGACCACCGCGTCGAGCAGCCCGTTCGCCCAGGGCGGCAACGGTGGCGGCGGTGGTAACGGTGGCGGAAACGGCGGGCTCGGTGGCCAGAACCCGTTCGGCAACGGCGGTGGCTCCGGTGGCGCTTCGGGCAGCACGGGCGGTTCGGGCGGTACCGGCGGCTCCGGCGGGGGCAGCGGTTCGAACACGGCGGTCGACGTCGTCGACGGCATCAGCTTCCCGGTTCCGAGCGGCTGGACCGGTGGTACGACGCAGGACGGCCACGCCTCGGCGTACTTCGGCAGCTACACCTGTTCGGGGTCGAGCAACTCCTGCTCCCTCGCGGGCGTCGACAGTGTGACCCTGACCACTCCCGTCAGCAGCGGCGTGCAGGCCGCTGCCCAGACGGACATCGCCGCCGCGGCCAAGGAGTCCTACGGCGCCATCACCGGCCACCAGGTCCTGGAGCAGAAGGCCGTCACCGTCGCGGGCCGCTCCGGCTACCTGGTCCGCTGGCAGGTGGACGCCAAGGTCGGCAACAACGGGACGGTGGAGACCGTCGTCTTCCCGGACACGGCGGGGGACAAGCTCGTCGCTGTGCGGATGGGCTTCGACATCGCGAGCAAGGCCCCCAACGTCTCCCAGATGGACCAGATCGTCTCCGGCATCGCCGACTTCTCCGGCGGCTCGCTCACCGGCGGCGGCAGCGCGGGCTCGTCCGGGTCGTCGAGCGGCGCGCCGGGCAGCAGCTGACCCAGCGCGTACTGCGCGTTTGGTCTCGTACTGCTCATACGAAACGGTGGCCACGATCGAATCATCGATCGTGGCCACCGTCCGTTGATCAAGTGAATCAAGTGATCAGTTGACCGGTCGTCAGAGGAAAGTCTTTCCCTCGCCTCGGTAGGTCGGTACGGATTCGATCACTCGATCACCCTCGACCAGGTGCAGCGTGGCGAAGCGCTCGCACAGTTCGCCCGCCTTGGCGTGCCGGAACCAGACCCGGTCGCCGATCCGCAGGTCGTCGGCGGGGGAGCCGAGCAGCGGCGTCTGCACCTCGCCCGCGCCCTCCTGCGGGTCGTAGCGCAGGCCCTCCGGAAGATAGGGGACCGGCGAACGGTCCGCGCCCGCCGCGCCGGAGGCGGGGTAGCCGCCGCCGAGGACCGTCACCACGCCCACGCCGGGACGGCGCACGACGGGCTGGGCGAAGAGCGCGGCCGGTCGGCCGCTGAAGGCGCGGTAGTTGTCGAAGAGGCGCGGGACGTACAGCCCGGAGCCGGCAGCCACCTCGGTCACGCAGCTCTCGGCGACCGTGCTCTCCACACTGCCGGTGCCGCCGCCGTTGACGAACTCCAGGTCGGCGACCTCGCGGACGGCCCGGACCACGGCGTCGCGTCGCACCGCCAGCTCCTGCCGCGCGGTCCGCTGCATCAGCTGGACCGCCCGGGACCGGAACGGCCGCCCGGGGATGCTGTCGCCCACCCCGGCCACATGGCCCTCGTAGGCCATCAGCCCGACCACCCGGAATCCCGGCCGACGGCCGATCAGGTCCGCCAGCCCGCGCAGCGCTTCAGGTGTACGCAGCGGCGAGCGGCGCGCGCCGACCCGGATGCGCCCGCCCAGCAGGTGCAGCGCGGTGTCCAGCTCCAGACAGACCCGGATCTCCTCCGCACCGCCTTCGCGCGCCGCGTCGATCAGGTCCAGCTGGGCCGGGTCGTCGACCAGGACGCTGATCGCCCCGGCCAGCTTCGGGTCGGCCGCGAGCTCGCCGAACCGGGCGCGGTCGGCCGAGGGGTAGGCGAGCAGGATGTCGTCGAAGCCCTCGCGGGCCAGCCAGATCGACTCCTCCAGGGTGAAGCTCATGATCCCCTGGAAGCCGTCCTTGGCCAGCACCCGTTCCAGCAGGGTCCGGCAGCGCACCGACTTGCTCGCCACCCGGATCGGCTTGCCGCTCGCGCGGCGCACCAGGTCGGCGGCGTTGGCGTCGAACGCCTCCAGGTCGACGATCGCCAACGGGGCGTCGAGATGCGCGGTGGCACGGTCGTAACGTGCGCGGTCGGCAGCGAGGGAACCAGCGGAACGGGGCACCATGGGCGAAGCCTGCCACACGGAATTACCTGCGGGTAGGGGTCGGCGCGACTCGTCCGGACCGCGCCGATCCCGACGCGGGCCGATCCCCACGCGGGCCGATCCTCACCCGGGCCAGGCCGCGTCAGTCGAAGGCGGATCCGACGGCCGAGGCGACGCGCTGGACCAGGCTGACGCCGCCGTCCATGCTCGGGTTGTCGTCGGAGAGCGCGGCGATCAGCAGCGTGTGGCCGTCCCGCCGCACCTCGCCGATGCTGTTGATCACCCACAGACCGGTGGCGGAGCGCGGCAGCCACCCGTTCTTCAGCGCGTACGAGCCGCCGTCCGCCGCCGCGCTGACGCCCCAGGTCTGGTCCGGCTCGACGGAGGACATCAGCGAGTCCAGATACTCCCTGGAGTCGCTGTCCAGGTGCGAGTGCGAGGTGAACACCTGTCGCAGCAACGTCAGTTGGTCGCGTGCGGTGGTCGTGGTGAGACCCCAGTAGCCGCCGGTCCCCGCGCTGGTGTCGGTGAGGCCGAAGCGCTGGTTGGCCGCGTCCACGCCGGACGCGCCGCCCACCGCGTCGAAGAGGCTTGTCGCCGCGTCGTTGTCGCTGTTCTCGATCATCTGCTGGGCGAGCGCGCGCTCGTCAGAGTCGAGCGAGGTGCCGTTGTCCTGGTGCTGGAGCAACAGGGTGGCCAGGATGTCGACCTTGACGATGCTCGCGGTGACGAACGCGTGCCCGGTGTCGCCGCGATCGAGCGCGAGGCCGGTGCTCAGGTCGACAGCCGCGACGGCCGCATGGCCGTCCGCGCTCGCGAGCGCGGCGTCGACGCCGTCGGCGCGGAGGGTCGGAGTCGGCGTGGGAGTCGGAGTCGGTGAAGGTGTAGGAGTGGGACGGGGTGTCGGGGTCGCGGAGGGGGAGTGACGAGGCACAGGTAACGATCTCACCCTCCTCGCCCGGATCCGGGACGGAGCGGCCGAGGGCCTCGCCTCCGGTCGCCGTGCGGCCGATGCGTGCAGCAGAACCGCACACAGAACGACGGCTGTGAGCACCGTCCCCACCCCGAGGAGCACACGCCATGCACCAAGACGGACCATCCTGTCGACGGTAGAGAACGAGCCTGGCCGGGGCCTGGGATTCCGCTGGCGGCGGACTGGACTACGCTCGCGGGGTGGAGCGCAAGAACATCCCTGACCCGGGGTTCTCGGGTGACGACGGTTCAGCAGACCCCGAGTTGGCGGCGGCGTTCGCCGCGTACGCGGCCGATCCCGGCCCCGAGACGGAGACGCGGGTCCTCGCCCTGCTCGCCAAGGCCCGGCTGATGGTGCCGATCGTGGCGATCCTCGGCGAGGTCGAGACGGACGAGCACGGTCACCGCCACGAGAAGACCAGCGACATGGCCGTCCCCACCCTCCAGGCCCCCGACGGCCGCAAGGGCCTGCCGGCCTTCACCTCCCTCGACGCCCTGGCCCGCTGGCGCGCCGACGCCCGCCCGGCGCCGGTGCCGGCTCCGCAGGCGGTGCAGGCGGCGTGGAGTGAGCAGGCGGACGCCCTGCTGATCGACCTGGCCGGTCCGGTCCCCTACGAGCTGTCCGGAGCGGCGCTCCGGGCTGTCGCCGAGGGCCGCGCGCATCGTCGTCCGCTGGACGATCCGGAGATCGCGGACGAACTCCGCGCGCTCCTGGCGAAGCATCCCGCCGTTCTGCGCGCGCACCTGCTCGCAAGCGAGCAGACGGACGCCCAACTCGTCCTCATCGCCGAGCCGGGCGCTCCGGCGGAGGCGTTCCAGGCGGTGGCCACGGACCTGGCGGACAGTCAGCTTCTGCGCATCCGCCTGGACCGTGGACTCGACCTCGCGGTCCTCGCCCCCAGCCCCTCGGAGCCGAAGGCTCCGCTGTATCAGCGGTGAGTCAGTTGCACCACTTGGGGGCGCGAGGAACTGCGCGAGAAACCACTGACATGCGGATGGCCCTGAACGATCGGGGCTCCACCTCGCAGGGTGGCTTGTCGCGCAGTTCCCCGCGCCCCTGAGTAGTGCAACGTGCCCTTGGTGCAGAAGTCCCGCTGCCCAAAGTTCAGGTCAGCTGTACACCGGCCCGGTGAACTTCTCGCCCGGGCCCGTGCCCGGGGCGTCCGGGACGAGGGAGGCTTCGCGGAAGGCCAGCTGGAGGGACTTCAGGCCGTCCCGCAGCGGCGCCGCGTGAAAGTTGCTGATCTCGGGCGCCCCCGCCGTCACCAGCCCGGCCAGGGCGGTGATCAGCTTGCGGGCCTCGTCGAGGTCCTTGTGGCCCTCGCCGCCTTCCGCGAGGCCGAGGTTGACCGCCGCCGCGCTCATGAGGTGGACCGCGACGGTCGTGATGACCTCCACGGCAGGGACGTCCGCGATGTCACGGGTCAGGTCGTCGAATTCGGGAGTCTCGCCGCTCATGGCTCAGGTCTCACTTCGTCTACGCTGGTCGGTGTCTCAGGTGCTTCAGGTGTCGCACCCGCAGTCTGCCGGAATCACCCGCATGAGCGGGAATTCTGCGGTATCGACGGACGCTGCTATGCTTGCAGACTGAGACCGGCCAGGTACCGCTATGCCATTACGGCTCCAGCAGTCCCGGCCCGCAAGTGGAGGCTCCAGGCTCCCACCCGCACCGACCTCCGGGTCGTCGGGTCAACGGTCCGACGAGGCGTTCCGCGCCGCCATGCCGTCAGTGGCGTGTTACCCGCGGTGCGTGATCGTCGTTGTGCCTCGGAGCCCCGCCTGCGCGTCATGCGGGGCTTTTTTCGTGCCCGCGGTGCATGTGAGTGCAGACACCGCGGATGCGAATGAAGCTCTGCGTGGCGGTACCAAGCCAGCTGTCGTGACTGCCGCCCGGCAGTCGCGAGACGCAACCGAGGAGGATCCATCAGCACCGAGCCCCGCATCAACGACCGGATTCGCGTCCCAGAGGTGCGACTCGTCGGTCCCAGCGGCGAGCAGGTAGGCATTGTTCCGCTTGCCAAGGCCCTCGAGCTCGCGCAGGAATACGACCTCGATCTGGTCGAGGTCGCCGCGACCGCGCGTCCGCCCGTGTGCAAGCTCATGGACTACGGCAAGTTCAAGTACGAGTCCGCCATGAAGGCTCGTGAGGCGCGCAAGAACCAGGCGCACACGGTCATCAAGGAAATGAAGCTCCGGCCGAAGATCGATCCGCACGACTATGACACCAAGAAGGGTCACGTCGTTCGGTTCCTCAAGCAGGGCGACAAGGTCAAGATCACGATCATGTTCCGTGGCCGTGAGCAGTCCCGCCCCGAGCTGGGCTTCCGACTGCTGCAGCGTCTGGCGGAGGACGTCCAGGACCTCGGGTTCGTCGAGTCGAACCCGAAGCAGGACGGCCGCAACATGATCATGGTCCTCGGTCCGCACAAGAAGAAGACCGAGGCCATGGCCGAGGCCCGTGAGGCTCAGGCCGCCCGCAAGGCGGCGCTGGGCGGGCGGGTTGGTCGCACTGCGACCGACGAGGCCACCGAGGTCGACGACGAGGCCGGCGAGGTCACCGAGGTCGACGAGGTCGTCGAGGCGGAGGAGCAGCCCCAGGCTGACGCCGCCGAGGAGACCTCGACCGAGGGTGGTTCGGAGGCCGCGGCCGGCTGACGCCGGTGCGCCCCGACCGCATCGGCCCCCGGGCACCCGCCCGAGGGCCCCAGTAATCACGAAGCGCTCCCGCTCGTCCCGCCGTGAGGCGGTCGCGGGCGGGAGCGGACCGACGAGGAGAGTACGGCGACATGCCGAAGAACAAGACGCACTCCGGTGCCAGCAAGCGCTTCAAGCTCACCGGCTCCGGCAAGGTGCTGCGCCAGCGCGCCGGTCGCCGCCACCTGCTCGAGCACAAGTCGTCGACGCTGACCCGCCGTCTGGCCGGCACCGTCGAGGCTGCCCCCGCCGACGCGAAGAAGATCAAGAAGCTTCTCGGCAAGTGATCGCTGCCCGACCAGGGCACGCCGATCCTTTTCGACCACATCAGTAACCGGACCGTGTGACAACGACCACGGTCCCTTTGAAGGAGTAAAAACGTGGCACGCGTCAAGCGGGCAGTCAACGCCCACAAGAAGCGCCGGGTCGTCCTCGAGCTGGCCAGCGGTTACCGTGGCCAGCGCTCGCGCCTGTACCGCAAGGCGAAGGAGCAGGTCACCCACTCGTTCGTCTACAACTACAACGACCGGAAGAAGCGCAAGGGCGACTTCCGTCAGCTGTGGATCCAGCGCATCAACGCCGCTGCCCGCGCGAACGGCATGACCTACAACCGCCTGATCCAGGGCCTGAAGGCTGCCAACATCGAGATCGACCGCAAGATGCTGGCCGAGCTCGCCGTCAACGACTCCGCCGCGTTCGAGGCGCTCGTCGAGGCCGCTCGCAAGGCCCTGCCGGCCGACGTCAACGCGCCGAAGGTCGCCGCTGACGCCGCCTGAGTGACAGGCATCGCACGTCTGTAGTGCTGTGGGCCCGCAGGGGGTAACCCCCTGCGGGCCCGTTCTGTGGCTGCGGCGGTGGCGTCCTTCGCCCCCCGCACGGCCGTCTTCTGTGGAGTGATCACCGCGATGTCCCTGCCGTTCTCGCAGTCCCAGCCCGAGCTCACCTCGCTGCGCTCGCCCCGAGTCAACGCCGCAAGGCGGCTCTCCCGGCGCGCCCAGCGCGGCAAGGAGCGGCGCTTCATCGCCGAGGGGCCGCAGGCCGTGCGCGAGGCGGTCGACTTCGGGACGCTGCCCGACGGCAGCCACTCGGTCGTCGAGATCTACACCACCTTCGAGGCCGCCGAGCGTCACGCGGACCTGATCGCCCGGGCCCGGGCCGAGCGGGTCCCCGTGCTGACCGCGACGGACGAGGTCATCGCGGCCGTCTGCCAGACGGTCACCCCGCAGGGGATCGTGGCGGTTTGTCGCTTTGTCGACGCCACGTTCGCCTCGGTGCTGGCCGCCAAGCCGCGCCTGGTCGCGCTGCTGGCCAACGTCCGCGACCCCGGCAACGCCGGCACCGTCCTGCGCACCGCCGACGCCGCCGGCGCGGACGCGGTCGTGCTGACCGACGCCTCCGTCGACCTGTACAACCCCAAAGCCGTGCGCGCCTCCGTCGGCAGCCTCTACCACCTGCCGGTGGCCGTCGGCGTCCCGGTGGAGGAGGCCGTGGCCGGACTGCGCGAGGCCGGGATCCGGGTGCTCGCCGCGGACGGCGCGGGCGACCGCGACCTCGACGCCGAACTGGACGAGGGCACCCTCGGCGCGCCCACCGCCTGGCTCTTCGGCAACGAGGCCTGGGGCCTGCCGGAGGAGACCCGGGCGCTGGCCGACGCGGTCGTCCGGGTCCCGATCCACGGGCACGCCGAGAGCCTCAACCTCGCCACGGCCGCCGCCGTCTGCCTCTACGCCTCGGCGCGCGCCCAGCGTGCACCCGGAGGGTGTCGTTCCTGACTGCCGTGGGTAGGGCGGAAGTCGCTAGGCTCTGAGCCGAGGGCGACCGTGCTGTCGAAAACACGGTCGCGGGGCCGCGCATGCACGCGCCCCGGGTGCAGGGCCTGGATCACGGGGCCTGGAGGGGAGGCGCGGCCATGGGGAGTCCGATACCGGGACAGCGCGGTGTCCGCGTTCCCACAGCCCGCACCGCTCCCGGGGTTGACGCAGCCGTCGTCGTTCCCGCGGTTGATGCCCCCTGCGAGTCGACCCTCGACCCCGAGGACCTGCCCGACGGGCTGTTGGTCGCCGACGAGCACGGCGTCGTCGTGGTCTTCAACCGCGCCGCCGCCCGGATCACCGGCCTGCCGCGCGACGCCGTCCTCGGCCGTCCGCTGGCCGAGGCGCTCCCGCTTGAAGACCTCGAAGGCCGCCGCTGGTGGCAGGTGACCGACCCGTACGGCGGCCTCGCCATCCGCACCCGCCAGCCCGAACGCAATCTGCTGCTGCCCGGCCCCGGCGGACGCGAGATCCTGGTCTCCGCCCGCTACCTCCGCGCCGACGGCCGCACCGGCCCGGTGCGACGGGTGGTGGTCGCGCTGCGCGGCACGGAGGCGCGACGGCGCACGGAGCGCAGCCACGCGGAGCTGATCGCCACCGTCGCCCACGAGTTGCGCTCGCCGCTGACCAGCGTCAAGGGCTTCACAGCGACCCTGCTGCAGAAGTGGGAGCGGTTCACCGAGCCGCAGAAGAAGCTGATGCTGGAGACGGTCGACGCCGACGCCAACCGGGTCACCCGGCTGATCGCCGAACTGCTCGACATCTCCCGGATCGACTCGGGTCGGCTGGAGGTGCGCCGCCAGCCGGTCCGACTGGACGTCGCGGTGCGGCGACATGTCGACGGACTGGTCGCGGCGGGCGTGCCGGAGGAACGTTTCGCGGTGCGTTTCGCGGAGCCGCTGCCGCAGTTGTGGGCCGACTCCGACAAGCTGGACCAGGTGCTGGGCAACCTGCTGGAAAATGCGGTGCGACACGGTGAGGGCACTGTCACCATCGAGGTGGAACCGGCGAAGTCCGAGGAGGCCTCGGGCCGTGTGCGCGAAGGGACGGCGGTGACGGTGAGCGACCAGGGGCCCGGCATCCCCGAGGAGTCGATCCCGCGCGTCTTCACCCGCTTCTGGCGCGGCAGCAAGCGCGGCGGCACGGGGCTGGGGCTCTACATCGTCAAGGGCATCGTCGAAGCGCACGGCGGAACGATCCGCGTCGACCGTGGGCCCGAGGGTGGGGCGAGTTTCCGATTTATTTTGCCTGCGGGCATTCCAGAGGTTCTTGCCTGAAGGCACTTTGGGTTCGTTGCACTATCCAGGGGCGCGGGGCTCTGCTGATATGCGGTTCCTCCCCCTGCCTTCGGCGGGGGGACCCCCAGCGCGGGCGCGACAAGCCACCCTCCCAGGATCAGTGGTTTCTCGCGCAGTTCCTCGCGCCCCTGAGGTCCGAGGCGGCGAACCGTCTGCCCACCCCAACCCATTAGACTCAACTTTTGGCCGCGCTTTGCCGCAAACGGGAAGAGAGAGATGTCCGCACCCAACAAGTCGTACGACCCGGTGGAGGTCGAGGCCTTGAAGCCGGAGGAGATCGAGCGCCTGCGCGACGAGGCGATCGCCGCCTTCGCCGCTGCGACCGATCTCGACGCCCTGCACGAGGCGAAGGTCGCCCACACCGGTGACCGTTCCCCGCTCGCGCTCGCCAACCGCGAGATCGGCGCACTGCCGCCGGCGGCCAAGGCGGACGCGGGCAAGCGCGTCGGCGCCGCCCGTGGCGCGGTCAACAAGGCCCTCGCTGAGCGCCGCACGGCGCTGGAGGCCGAGCGCGACGCGCGCGTGCTGGTCGAGGAGGCCGTCGACGTCACGCTGCCCTACGACCGCGCCCCGCGCGGCGGCCGGCACCCGCTGACGACCTTCGCCGAGCGGCTGATGGACGTCTTCACGGCCATGGGCTACTCCGTCGCCGAGGGCCCCGAGGTCGAGGCCGAGTGGCTCAACTTCGACGCTCTCAACATGGGCCCGGACCACCCGGCGCGCTCCACCCAGGACACCTTCTTCCTCAAGGACGCCGACTCCGTCGTCCTGCGGACGCACACCTCCGGCGTGCAGATCCGCTCGCTGCTGGCCGCCGCCGAGCCGCCGGTCTACGTGATCTGCCCGGGTCGCGTCTTCCGCAGCGACGAGCTGGACGCCACGCACACGCCCGTCTTCAGCCAGATCGAGCTGCTGGCCGTGGACGAGGGCCTGACCATGGCGGACCTCAAGGGCACCCTGGACCACATGGTCCAGGCGCTGTTCGGCGAGGGCATCACCACCCGCCTGCGCCCGAACTACTTCCCCTTCACCGAGCCGTCCGCCGAGATGGACATGGTCTGCTTCGTCTGCCGTGGCGAGTCCGTCGGCAACCCGGACCGTCCCTGCCGGACCTGCTCCTCCGAGGGCTGGATCGAGCTCGGCGGCTGCGGCATGGTCAACCCGCGGGTGCTGGTCGCCTGTGGCGTCGACCCCAACAAGTACAGCGGCTTCGCGTTCGGCTTCGGCATCGAGCGCATGCTCATGTTCCGGCACAACGTCGAGGACATGCGAGACATCGTCGAGGGTGACGTGCGGTTCACCCTCCCGTTCGGGATGGAGATCTGATGCGCGTCCCGCTTTCCTGGCTGCGGGAGTACGTCGACCTCCCCGCCGGTGAGACCGGCCGAGACATCCAGACCAAGCTGATCCGGTCCGGCCTGGAGGTCGAGACCGTCGAGCAGCTCGGCGGCGACCTCAAGGGCCCGCTGGTGGTCGGCAAGGTCCTGGCCATCGAGGAGCTGGAAGGCTTCAAGAAGCCGATCCGCTACTGCCAGGTGGACGTCGGCAACGCCAACGGCACTGGTGAGCCGCAGAACATCGTCTGCGGCGCGCGGAACTTCGCCGTCGGCGACAAGGTCGTCGTGGTGCTTCCCGGCGCGGTGCTGCCCGGTCCGTTCCCGATCGCGGCGCGGCAGACCTACGGCAAGACCTCCGAGGGCATGATCTGCTCCGCCCGCGAGCTGGGCATGGGCGACGACCACGACGGCATCATCGTGCTGCCGCCGGAGTACGAGCCCGGCACCGACGCGATCGAGCTGCTGGAGCTGGTCGACGAGGTGCTGGACATCGCCGTCACCGCCGACCGCGGCTACTGCCTCTCGGTCCGCGGCGTGGCGCGCGAGACCGCGATCGCCTACGACCTGCCGCTGCGCGACCCGGCCCTGATCGACGTGCCGCCGGCCAACTCCTACGGCCCGCTGGTCAAGGTCGAGGACCAGGCGGCCTGCGACCGCTTCGTCGCGCGCAGCGTCATCGGCCTGGACCCGGCGGCCAAGTCGCCGATCTGGATGCAGCGCCGGGTGCAGAAGGCGGGCATGCGCCCGATCTCGCTGGCCGTCGACATCACCAACTACGTGATGCTCGAAATGGGTCAGCCGCTGCACGCCTACGACAAGCACCGCGTCGAGGGCGGCATCACGGTCCGCCGCGCCGTGGCGGGGGAGAACCTGCGCACGCTGGACGGCGTGGAGCGCACCCTCGACCCCGAGGACCTGCTGATCACGGACAACAGCGGCCCGATCGGCATCGCCGGCGTCATGGGCGGCGCGGGCACCGAGATCGCCGACCCGGTCGTGGACCCGGAGACCGGCCAGGTCACCGGCACCACCGAGGTCGTCATCGAGGCCGCGCACTTCGCGCCGGTCTCCATCGCCCGCAGCGCCCGGCGCCACAAGCTGCCCTCCGAGGCGGCCAAGCGTTTTGAGCGCGGCGTCGACCCGGAGGCCGCCAAGGCCGCCGCGCAGCGTGCCGTGGACCTGCTGGTCCTGGTCGCGGGCGGCACCGCCGAGGCGGGCGTCACCGACGTCGTCGCCCCGCACCCGGTCCACGCGATCACCATCGCCGCCGACCACCCGGACCGCGTCGCGGGCCAGGAGTACGGGCGCGAGACCGTCGTCCGCCGCCTCCAGGAGGTCGGCTGCACGGTCGTCGGCTCGGACGTGCTGACGGTCACCCCGCCGAGCTGGCGTCCGGACCTCACCGACCCGAACGACCTGGCGGAGGAGGTCATCCGCCTGGAGGGCTACGAGAACCTGCCCTCCACGCTGCCGAACGTCCCCGCGGGCACCGGCCTGACGGAGATTCAGCGGCTGCGCCGCCGGATCGGCCTGGCGCTGGCCGCTGCCGGGTACGTCGAGGTGCAGAACTACCCGTTCATCGGCGAGGCGGTCCTCGACCACCTCGGCATCGAGGCGGGCGACCCGCGCCGCGAGACGGTGAAGATCGCCAACCCGATCTCGCACGAGGAGCCCTCGCTCCGCACGACGATCCTGCCGGGCCTGCTGGGTGCGCTGCACCGCAACATCGGCCGTGGCACGACGGACGTCGCGCTCTTCGAGCTGGGCCGGGTCTTCCGCGTCGACGGCACCGCCGACACGCTCTACAGCGCGCCGCGCCTGCCGGTCGACCGTCGTCCCACCCAGGACGAGATCGCGCAGCTGGACGCGGCCCTGCCGCGTCAGCCGTACCGGGTCGGCGTGGTGCTCGCGGGCAGCCGCGACCCGCAGGGCTGGTGGGGCAAGGCCCAGGCCTGGACCTGGGCCGACGCCGTCGAGGCCGCGCGCACGGTCGCGGACGCGGCGGGCGTGAAGCTGACGGTCCGTCAGGACCAGCACAGCCCCTGGCACCCGGGCCGCTGCGCCGCGCTGTACGCGGGCGAGCGCCTGGTCGGCCACGCGGGTGAGCTGCACCCGCGCGTCATCAAGGCGCTGAACCTGCCGGAGCGCACCTGCGCGATGGAGCTGGACCTCGACGTCCTCGTCGAGGACGGCGCGGTCAAGCCGGAGGGTCCGAAGATCTCCACCTTCCCGGTGGCGACCCAGGACGTGGCCCTGATCGTCGACGACGCGGTCCCGGCGGGTGACGTCGAGGCGGCGCTGCGGGACGGTGCGGGTTCGCTGCTGGAGTCGCTGCGGCTGTTCGACGTCTACCGGGGCGAGAGCGTGGGCGCGGGGCGCAAGTCCCTTGCGTACGCGCTGCGATTCCGCGCTTCGGACCGCACGCTGACCGCGGACGAGGCGTCCGCGGCCCGCGAGGCGGCGGTCGCCGAGGCGAGCGCGCGCGTCGGAGCGACGCTCCGCGGCTGACGCTTTGCCGTGAGGCCCGCCCTTTTCCCGCTCCGCGGGGGAGGGGCGGGCCTTTCGTTGCACTTTGCCTGCCCGGGGCGCGGGGAACTGCGCGACAAGCCACCCGCACAGGTAGCAGGCCGAACGTGCAGGGCCATCTGCACTGGGTGGTTGCTCGCGCAGTTCCCCGCGCCCCTGAATAGTGCAACGTCCCCAGTAGTTAAATGATCCTTGAGTGCTCAAGTATCTGCTAGCGTGGGCGCATGCCCGTCCGCCCGGCGACTGACTCGCTCGACACCGCGCTCCGCCTCACCCGCGCGCACAACGCCATGGCCAAGCAGCTCGACGCGGCCCTTGCCAACCGGCACGGTGTCAGCTACGCCGACTTCCAGATCCTGCTGCACCTCGGTGCCGCGCCGAACGCGCGCCTGCGCCGTGTGGACCTCGCCGAGGCGTTGGGGCTGACGGCGTCAGGGGTGACGAGGGGCCTCGGGCCCCTGGAGCGGATCGGGTTGGTGGACCGGGAGAAGGACCCGCGCGACGCCCGGGTCGCGTACGCCGCGCTGACCGAGACCGGGCGCGCGCTGCTTGTCGAGATGACCGTGAGCGCGGAGGAGGTCGCCGCCGACTGGTTCACGCCGAACTGTTCCACCGCCGAGGTGGCCACGCTGTCCGCGCTGCTCGGCGCGCTCGGCGGGGGTGGGCGGCCGCAGCCCGGGAGGGCGGCGGGTGGTTCACTGGACGAGCAGGGCGACGACGAAGGGCGGAAGCGACGGTGACCGGACACGGTGGGCTCGCCGAGGTCACGGCGCTCGGCTATGTCGCCCCGCTGCGTGCGGGCGGTTCGCTGCCCGCGATCGTCGAGACGGACGACTGCGGCACCTATGTGGTGAAGTTCCACGCCGCCGCGCAGGGGCGGAAGGCGCTGGTCGCCGAGGTGATCGTGGGGGAGCTGGGCCGCAGGCTCGGCCTGCGGGTGCCGGAGCTGGTGCTGGTGCGGTTCGATCCGGCCGTCTCCGCCGCCGAGCCGGACCAGGAGGTGCAGGACCTGCACCGGGCCAGCGAGGGGCTCAACCTCGGGCTCGACTACCTGCCCGGCGCGCGGGACTTCCGGCCCGGCCGGGACGGGACCGACGCCGGGGTCGACGTCTCCGCCGAGGAGGCCGGTCGTGTGGTCTGGTTCGACGCCCTGGTGGGCAATGTCGACCGGACCGTCCGCAACCCCAACCTGATGGTCTGGCACCGCCGGCTCTGGCTGATCGACCACGGCGCCGGGCTGATCTTCCACCACCGCTGGGAGACCGCCGAGGACGGCGTGGCGAAGGCCTACGACATGTCCGCGCACGCGCTCGGCGGCTACGCCCCCGACGTCCTGGCCGCCGACGCCGCGCTCGCGCCGCTGGTCACGGAGGCGCTGCTGCGCGAGGTGCTGGCCGAGGTCCCGGACGCGTGGATGGAGCCCGAACTCGACCCCGAGCTCGGCCTGGCGACGCCGGACGCGCTGCGCGACGCCTACGTCGCCCACCTCGCCGGGCGCGTGGCGCGCTCGGACGAGTGGATCCCGCGCTGCTTCGCGACTCCGCAGGAACTCGCGGACCGCGAGGAGGCCAAGCGCCGCGAGACACTGGCCGGACGGCCCGCCTGGCTCCAGCACGTGCGCTGAGGCCGCGCCGCAGCCTGGCCCGCTCCCTCGGACGAGCCATCTGATCGCTCGATCGGATCGATCCGATCGATGTGTGCTTTGCCAGGCACTACGCGCGCGGTATTGGGTAGGTTCAGCCCATGCGGATCACGGTGGTCGGGGCAGGTGCGATAGGCGGGTTCGTCGGCGCGCGGGTCGCCGCCTCGGGCGTGCCGGTCAACGCCGTCGCGCGGGGTGGGACGCTCGCCGCGCTGCGGCAGCATGGCTGGCGGGTCGAGCACCGGGACGGCCTGCTGACCGCTCCCGTGCACGCCGTCGATCCCGGCGAGGCCGCCGCGCTGGGGACGCAGGACGTGGTGCTGGTCGCGGTGAAGGCGCAGTCGCTTCCGGCGGTTCTTCCGGCGATCACTCCCTTGCTCGGCCGCGAGACGGTCGTCGTCCCGGCGCTGAACGGGGTGCCGTGGTGGTTCTTCGACGGCTTCGGCGGCCCGTGCGAGGGGCGGCAGTTGGAGAGCGTCGATCCGGGCGGCGCGGTCGCCGCGGCGATCCCGACGCGTCATGTCGTCGGCAGCGTCGTGCACATGAGCTGCGCGACGCCCGAACCGGGCCTGGTTCGCCATGTCGCCGGGACCGGGCTGATCCTGGGCGAGCCGGACCACCGCGACTCCGAGCGGCTGCGGCAGCTGGTCGACCTGTTCCGCGCGGCCGGGCTGGACGCCACCGCGTCGTCGTCGATCCACACCGACGTCTGGTACAAGCTCTGGGGCAACATGACCACCAACCCGGTCTCCGCCCTCACCCGCGCCACCGCCGACCGGATCCTCGACGACGAACTCGTGCTCGCCTTCTGCCATGCGGCGATGCGCGAGGCCGCCGAGATCGGCGCGAGGATCGGCTGCCCGATCGCTGAGACGCCCGCCGACCGGACCGTGGTCACCCGCAAGCTTGGCGCCTTCCGCACCTCGATGCTGCAGGACATGGAGGCCGGTCGCCCGCTCGAACTCGACGCGCTGGTGGGCGCGGTACGGGAGATCGGGCTGGTCGTGGGCGTGCCGACGCCCTCCGTCGACGCCGTCCTCGGGCTGACCCGGCTGGCCGCGTCCTGTCGGCCTCTGGCCTAGCGGGCGCTCAGGCACCACTCTTGACCAAGGATCACTTCCCGTATGCGTATGCGTACGGGAGTGCGAACGTTCGGCTCACGTGAGGGGTGCTCGGTACATGAAGGCGATACGACTGATCATCGCCGCCGCTGCTGCGGCGTTCGCAGGGTTGCTGATCGCGGACAACAGAGGTGACAGTCCCAAGTACCACGTCACCGTGCTCAACCACGGCATTGGCACGGTCAGCACGCTGGACGCGTTCATCGCCGGACTCGTGCTGGCACTGCTCTTCGGGCTGGCGATGGGCCTCGGATTCGGTGGCCGTTCTCGACGTTGAGGTGGAGGGGGGACACGCGTTGCTCGGCTGGCATCAGTATCTGACGACAGGTCAAGAAGCAGAACTGGAGCGGATCCGGCTGGAGTCGACCGTCTGGGAGCCCGCCGGAAGGCGGCTGCTGGAGCTGATCGGGGACGGGCGCGGCAGGCGCGCGCTCGACGTCGGCTGCGGCAGCCTCGGCTGGCTGCGGCTGCTCAGCGACTGGACCGGTGAGTCCGGCGCGGTGCTCGGGGCGGACGCCGACCGGAGGCGGCTGGAGCATGCGGCCGGCCTGGTCGAGGAGGAGAGCCTGGTCAACGTCCGCCTGATTGTGGACGATCCGTTCGCCTCGGAGCTGGAGCCGCGCGGCTTCGACCTCGTCCACGCGCGGTTGGCGCTCGCCTCGCTCGGCCGCGCGGAGGAACAACTGGCCGGCCTCCTGGGGCTGGTGGCGCCGGGCGGCGTGTTGGTGCTGGAGGAGCCCGACACCTGCTCCTGGCGCTTCAACGCCCCGACTCCGGCCCCGGCAGCGGAGCGGTTGATCGGCCTGGTCCGTGAAGCCGCGGCGGCGACGGGCGGCGATCTGGACGCGGGACGTCAACTCCCCGCCCTGTTCCGGAGGCTGGGCCTCACCCCGCATCTGCGCACCGAGGTCCTGGCCCTCGAACCGGGTCACCCGTACCTGAGGTCGCCGCTCCAGCTCGCGGAGACGCTCCGTCCCCGGCTGCTCGCCTCCGTCGACGAGGAGGCGCTCGACGCGCTGATCGCCGCTGCGACGGGGGAGTTGGCCGATCCGGAGCGATGGGGCACGTCGTTCACCATGGTCCAGTGCTGGGCCCGCGTCTGCCGTTGACGGCCGCCGGTTGACGCCCGGGTCGGCCCACGGCGGGCGACGCGCGTGGGGCCCGGGGGCTCGTCGTACCCCCGGACCCCACGCGCTGGTGACGCTGACAGGATTCGAACCTGCACCGTGCGGTCCCTCAGACCGCTGCCTCTTCCGTTGGGCCACAGCGCCGTGCTGCCTTGCCACCGTGTCGGCGGGCTGTCGTGCGTAGCGTCGGTGCGATTCGAACGCACACTGTTCCGGTCCTGAACCGGATCCCTCTGCCGTTGGGGTACGACGCCATGACATCCGAGAGGCCGCCCGGTGACGGGCCGCTGCTGCGGTGCTGATATCGACTCTACGGACGGGGAATTCGCGCGGCGAACGGTTTTCAGGCTCCCGGTGGCCTGGTTCGGAGGCGGCGCCGAGCGGGCAGGACAGGGACGGCACCACCCCACCAGCCGCAGTCGCCACAAGGGAACCCATGCGCATCGACCGACTCGACCACCTCGTGCTCACCGTGCAGGACATCGACGCCACTGTCGACTTCTACACGCGCGTCCTCGGCATGGCGGAGGTGACCTTCCGCGAGGGCCGCCGCGCGCTGGTCTTCGGCAGCAGCAAGATCAACCTGCACCAGGCGGGCGCGGAGTTCGAGCCGAAGGCCGCCCGCCCGACATCTGGCAGCGCCGACCTCTGCTTCATCGTCGGCGAGCCGCTCGACCAGGTCCTCGCCGAGCTCGCCGCGCAGGGCGTCCCGGTCGAACAGGGCCCGGTCGAGCGCACCGGCGCGACCGGGCCGATCGAGAGCGTCTACGTGCGCGACCCCGACGGCAACCTCGTCGAACTGAGCAACCTCCGCGTGACGAAGGCCGGGTGACGCGTCCCGCCCGCGGACTGAACGCCGCCGCTCAGTGCGGGATCTGGTCGATCAGCTCGCGGGCGCCCTGGCGGAGCAGGGCGAGGGCGGTGGCCATGCCCAGCTCGTCCGGGGTGAGCGCGCCCGCCCACTCGTGGGCGTTGACGACCTTCTTGCCGTCCGGGGTGAAGACCTTGGCGCGCAGCGAGAGGCTGCCGTCGGCGGCGCAGGCGGCGTAGCCCGCGATCGGGGAGTTGCAGTGGCCCTGGAGCGCGTGCAGCATCATCCGCTCCGCGTGGGCCTCGCGCCAGGTCGGGACGTGGTTGAGCGGCCCGATGGCGTCGATGGTGTCGGTGTCGTCGACGCGGCACTGCAGGGCGAGGATGCCCGCGCCGATCGGCGGGCACATGGCGTCCACGTCGAGGATCTGGCTGATGCGCTCCTCCAGCCCGATCCGGTGCAGACCGGAGACGGCGAGGATCAGCGCGTCGAACTCGCCCGCGTCCAGCTTGGCCAGGCGGGAGTTGGCGTTGCCGCGGATCGGCGTGCACTCCAGCCACGGGTGGGAGTCGGCGAGTTGGGCGACCCGGCGGACCGAGCTGGTGCCGACCTTGGCGCCGTGCGGCAGCTCGTCGAGGGTGAGCGGGGTGTGCCCCTCGGGCAGGACGACGGCGTCGCGGATGTCGTCACGCTCCAGATAGGCGGCCACGGTGGTGCCCTCGGGCAGCGGCCGGTCGCCGGGCATGTCCTTGAGGCAGTGGACGGCCAGGTCCGCCTCGCCGGAGAGCAGGGCGGCGTCGACCTCCTTGGTGAACGCGCCCTTGCCGCCGAGCTGCGACAGCGCGCCCTGCCAGCGGTCGCCGCTGGTGGTGACGGGAACGACCTGCGTCACCAGGCCCGGATGCTCTCGGTGCAGGAGCCCACGGACCCGCTCGACCTGGGCGAGGGCCATGGGGGAGGAGCGGGACACGATCCGGATCGTCGAAGCCATGGCAGCGACGATACTCCGTCAGTTTCCGCCGTCCGCACACCCTCCCCGGCCGGCCGTGGCCGGGGAGGACGGCTCACAACTGTCAGTACTGGTAGAAGCCGCGGCCGGACTTGCGGCCCAGCAGGCCCGCGTCGACCATGCGCTGGAGCAGCGGCGGGGCCGCGTACAGCGGCTCCTTGAACTCGTCGTACATCGACTCGGCGATGGAGACGATGGTGTCCAGGCCGATCAGGTCGCACAGGCGCAGCGGGCCCATCGGGTGGGCGCAGCCGGCCTCCATGCCCTTGTCGATGTCCTCGGCGGTGGCGATGCCGGACTCGAACATGCGGACGGCGGACAGCAGGTAGGGCACCAGCAGCGCGTTGACCACGAAGCCCGCGCGGTCGCGGGCGCGGATCGGCTCCTTGCCGAGGGCGTCGCGGGTGAAGGCCTCGGCGCGGGCCACGGTCTCGGCCGAGGTGGTCAGCGTCGGGATGATCTCGACCAGCTTCTGGACCGGCGCGGGGTTGAAGAAGTGCACGCCCAGGACCTGCTCCGGGCGGCTGGTTGCGGAGGCCAGCTTGACGATCGGGATCGACGAGGTGTTCGAGGCGAGGATCGCGTCGCGGCGCTCGACGACCCGGTCCAGGGTCTCGAAGATGGCGATCTTGATGTCCTCGCGCTCCGCGACGGCCTCGACGGTGAGGTCGCGGTCGGCGAACTCGGCGAGGTCGGTGGTGAAGGAGATGCGCGCCAGCGCGGTGTCGCGCTCCTCCTGGGTGAGCTTGCCGCGCTTGACGGCGGTGTCGAAGGAGGTGGTGATCCGGGTGCGGCCCAGCTCCAGCGCCTCACCGTTGGCCTCGGAGACCTTGACGTCCAGGCCGGAACGGGCGAACACCTCCGCGATCCCGGACCCCATCAGGCCGCAGCCCACCACTCCTACACGCGCGATGTCGCTCACTCGTGGCTTCCTCAGTTAGTCGGTTCGTCGGTGCAATCCACGCAACGGCCCGACGTTACCTCCTGTCCCCTCCGCGTGTCCGCCGCCGGTAGGGCCGGGACCGCCTCAGGATGGGCTGATCGAACAACCTGATTACGGATACGACGGACACGACGGACGGGAGGGAGCCGCCATGGGACTCCGGAGCCTTCAGGGACAGTCGGCGCTGGTCACCGGTGCGGGACGCGGGATCGGACGGGAGATCGCGCTCGGGCTCGCCGAGGAGGGCATGAACCTCGGCCTGCTCGGACGCCATCGGGACAGCTTGACCGAGACGCTGCGGCTCTGCGCCCGCCACGGCGTGAAATGCATCGCACTCGCCGCGGACGTCTCCCACCCCGGGCAGGTCAAGTCCGCGGTCACCAGCATGCAGCGCGACCTGGGCCGGATCGACCTGCTGGTCAACAACGCGGGCCAGGTCGACCGCGCCGAGGTGCCGCTCTGGGAGGCGGACCAGACCCAGTGGTGGCAGGTGATGGAGACCAACCTGCGCGGCCCGTTCAACCTGCTCCGCTCCGTACTGCCCGGCATGGTCCAGCGCGGAAGAGGCCGGGTGGTCAACCTCAACTCCGGTTTCGCGCTGCGCCCCGACGGCCGCTACACCGCGTACGCCACCTCCAAGGCGGCCCTGCTGCGGCTGAGCGACAACATCGCGGAGTCGCTGCGCCCGCACGGCGTGACGGTGTTGGACATCTCACCCGGCGCGGTGGCCACCGAGATGACGGCGAGCATGCCGATGTTCGACGGCATGGTGCACTGGGGCAGCATCCCGTACCTGGTCAGCACCGTCGTCGACGCCGCCCGCGGCCGCTTCGACCCGCTCCACGGCCGCTTCCTGCACCTCGGCCAGGACAACCTGGAGGACCTGCTGCGCGACGCGGAGACGATCCGCGAGTCCGACGCCCGCACCTTGCGCCTGCGCACCTACGGCGAGGAGGATCCGCTCGCTGCGTACGCGTGAGCACTGTCGGTGACGGTCGAAAGACGTCCGCTGCCTCGCCGCGACCTCAACGACCGTCCACCCCCTTTGAGCCACGTCTGGCGACCTCGCTGTATATGCATGCCCTTCATTGCATGAATGTGCCATCCTCCGTATAGTTATCCCGACGGAAGCTGGTCGGGTTCGAGGAGGCAGGCTGATGGCATCCCAGGCGACATTCCGCGCGGCGGTAGCCGGCGCGAGCGGGTACGCCGGGGGCGAGGTGCTGCGACTGTTGCTCGCTCACCCCGCGATCGAGATCGGCGCGCTGACCGGCGGGTCCAACGCCGGGGCGACGCTCGGTGAACTGCAGCCGCACCTGTGGCCGTTGGCCGACAGGGTGCTGGAGCCGACCACGCCGGAGACGCTGGCCGGGCACGACGTCGTCTTCCTCGGGCTGCCGCACGGCCAGTCCGCCGCCGTGGCCGAGCAGCTCGGCCCGGACGTGCTGGTCGTCGACTGCGGCGCGGACTTCCGGCTGCACAGCGCCGAGGACTGGGAGAACTTCTACGGCTCGCCGCACGCCGGCACCTGGCCCTACGGCCTCCCCGAACTGCCCGGCGGGCGCAAGGCCCTGGAGGGCAGCAAGCGGATCGCCGTCCCCGGCTGCTACCCCACCTCCGTCTCGCTCGCGCTCTTCCCCGCCTACGCGGCCGGAATCGCCGAGCCGGAGGCCGTGGTCGTCGCCGCGTCCGGGACGTCCGGCGCGGGTAAGGCGCCCAAGCCGCACCTGCTCGGCAGCGAGGTGATGGGCTCGATGAGCCCCTACGGCGTCGGCGGCGTCCACCGGCACACCCCCGAGATGACGCAGAACCTCTCCGCCGTCGCGGGTGAGCGCGTGGCCGTGTCCTTCACGCCCACCCTCGCGCCGATGTCGCGCGGCATCCTGGCCACCTGCAACGTCAAGGCCAAGCCCGGCGTCACCGCCGCGCAGGTCCGCGCCGCCTACGCCGAGGCGCTCGACGGGGAGCCCTTCGTCCATCTGCTCCCGGAGGGGCAGTGGCCCGCCACCTCCTCCGTCCAGGGGTCCAACAACGCGCTGATCCAGGTCGCGTTCGACGAGAACGTCGGCCGGATCATCGCCATCGCCGCCATCGACAACCTGGTCAAGGGCACCGCGGGCGGCGCAGTCCAGAGCATGAACATCGCCCTCGGCCTGCCCGAGGAGCTCGGCCTTCCGCAGACAGGAGTCGCACCGTGAGCCAGAACGTGACCCACGAAAGCATCGGCGTCACGGCGGCTCGCGGTTTCCGCGCGTCGGGCGTCACCGCCGGGATCAAGGCCTCCGGCGCGCCGGACCTGGCGCTGGTCGTCAACGACGGCCCGTCGCTCGCCGCCGCGGGCGTCTTCACCTCCAACCGGGTCAAGGCCGCTCCCGTGTACTGGTCGGAGCAGGTCACAAAGGGCGGCACGATCAGCGCCGTCATCCTCAACTCCGGTGGAGCCAACGCCTGTACGGGTCCGCTCGGGTTCCAGGACACCCACGCCACCGCCGAGAAGGTCGCCGAGGTGCTGGGCCTTAACGCGGGCGAGGTCGCCGTCGCCTCCACCGGCCTGATCGGCGTCCGGCTGCCGATGGACAAGCTGCTGCCCGGAGTCGAGACGGCCGCCGCCTCGCTCAGCGAGGACGGCGGCGAGCAGGCCGCGATCGCGATCAAGACCACCGACACCGTCCACAAGACCGCCGTCGTCCACGGCACCGGCTGGACCGTCGGCGGCATGGCCAAGGGAGCGGGCATGCTCGCCCCCGGACTGGCCACCATGCTCGTCGTGCTCACCACCGACGCCCTGGTCGAGGCACCGGAGTTGGACGCCGTGCTGCGCGGCGCGACGGCGAAGACCTTCGACCGGGTCGACTCCGACGGCTGCATGTCCACCAACGACACCGTGCTGCTGCTCGCCTCCGGCGCCAGCGGCATCGTCCCGGACGCCGACGAGTTCGCCGCCGCCGTGCGCGAGGTCAGCGCCGATCTGGCCCGCCAGCTGATCGGCGACGCCGAGGGCGCCAGCAAGGACATCCGGATCGACATCGTCAACGCCGCCACCGAGGCCGACGCCGTCGAGGTGGCCCGCTCCATCGCCCGCAACAACCTGCTCAAGTGCGCGATCCACGGCGAGGACCCGAACTGGGGTCGCGTGCTCTCCGCGATCGGGACCACCTCCGCAGCGTTCGAGCCGGACCAGCTCGACGTCGCCATCAACGGCGTCTGGGTCTGCCGCGACGGCGGCGTCGGCGAGGACCGCGAGCTGGTGAGCATGAAGGACCGTGAGGTCGTCATCACCGCCGACCTCAAGGCCGGGGACCAGTCGGCCACCGTCTGGACCAACGACCTGACGGCCGAGTACGTCCACGAGAACAGCGCCTACTCCAGCTGAGCGACCGCAGACAGCTGAGCGACCGCAGACAAGGCGAGGACTGAGAACAGTCGTGCAGATCGCACCCAAGGGCGAACAGGCCCGCAACAACACCGCGTTGCCCAAGGCGATGACGCTCGTGGAAGCGCTGCCGTGGCTGGAGCGCTTCCACGGCAAGACCGTCGTGATCAAGTTCGGCGGCAACGCCATGGTCGACGACTCCCTCAAGGCGGCCTTCGCCCAGGACGTCGTCTTCCTCCGCTACGCCGGGCTGCGCCCGGTCGTCGTGCACGGCGGCGGACCGCAGATCAGCGCCCAACTCGCCAAGCTGGGGCTGGAGTCCACCTTCACCGCCGGGCTGCGGGTGACCACGCCGGAGACCATGGACGTGGTCCGGATGGTCCTGGCCGGACAGGTCCAGCGCGAGCTGGTGGGGCTGCTCAACGCGCACGGCCCCTTCGCCGTCGGCATGACCGGCGAGGACGCCCACACCATGACCGCGGTCAAGCGGTTCGCCGACGTGGACGGCGAGCAGGTCGACATCGGCCTGGTCGGGGACATCGCCCATGTCGAGGTGGGCGCGGTCCGGGCGCTGCTGGACGACGGCCGGATCCCGGTCATCTCCTCGGTGGCGCGCGGCGCGGACGGCCACGTCTACAACGTCAACGCGGACACCGCCGCCAGCGCCATGGCCGTGGCGCTCAAGGCGGAGATGCTCGTCGTGCTGACCGATGTCGAGGGCCTCTACGTCGACTGGCCCGCCTCCGACGACGTGATCAGCCTGCTCACCGTGAGCGAGCTGGAGAAGCTGCTGCCGACGCTGGCCAGCGGCATGCTGCCGAAGATGGAGGGCTGCATGCGCGCGGTCCGCGAGGGCGTCGGCACCGCGCGCGTGCTGGACGGCCGGGTCCAGCACAGCCTGCTGCTGGAGATCTTCACCGACGAGGGCATCGGCACCATGGTCGTGCCGGACGCCGCCGAGACGGACGAGACCGTCATGAACGGAGGACTGGCATGACCGGCACCGGGAACGAGGAACTGACCGCCCGTTGGCAGCACGCGCTGATGGACAACTTCGGCACCCCGCGGATCCCGTTGGTCCGCGGCGAGGGCGTGCACGTCTGGGACGCGGACGGCAAGCGCTACACCGACTTCCTCGGCGGCATCGCGGTCAACTCCCTGGGCCACGCCCACCCGGCGATCGTCGCCGCGGTCACCCAGCAGGTCGGCACGCTGGGCCACGTCTCCAACCTCTTCGTCGCCGAGCCGACGGTCCGGCTGGCCGAGCGGCTGGTCGCCCTGAGTGGTCGTCAGGACACCCGGGTCTACTTCTCCAACTCCGGCGCCGAGGCCAACGAGGCCGCGTTCAAGCTGAGCCGGCTCACCGGCCGGACGCACCTGGTCTCCGCGACCGGCGCTTTCCACGGCCGGACCATGGGCGCGCTCTCGCTCACCGCGCAGCCCAAGAAGCAGGACGGCTTCCACCCGCTGCCGGGCGACGTCACCAACGCCCCCTACGGCGACGTGGACGCGCTGCGGGCGGCGGTGACGGAGGAGACCGCGGCCGTCTTCCTGGAGCCGATCCAGGGCGAGAACGGCGTGGTCGTGCCGCCCGCCGACTACCTGCTCGCGGCCCGCGAGATCACCCGGGCCACCGGCACGCTGCTGATCCTGGACGAGATCCAGACCGGTATCGGCCGCTGCGGCCACTGGTTCGCCTACCAGGCGTTCGAGGGCGTGGACCCCGACGTGGTCACCCTGGCCAAGGGCCTCGGCGGCGGACTGCCGATCGGCGCGACGCTGGCCTTCGGCGAGGCGGCGCAGCTGTTCCAGCCGGGCCACCACGGCAGCACCTTCTCCGGCAACCCGGTCGTCTGCGCGGCGGCCAACGCGGTGCTCGACACCATCGAGTACGACGGCCTGCTCGACCAGGTCACCAAGGTGGGGGAGCGGCTCCGCACCGGCGTCGAGGCGCTGGGCGACCCCTTGGTCGACCACGTCCGCGGCGCGGGACTGCTGCTCGGCGTCGTGCTGACCCGCCCGGTGGCGGGCGAGGTGCAGGCGGCACTGCAGCGGGCGGGCTTCCTGGTGAACGCCGCCACCCCCGACACGGTCCGGCTCGCGCCGCCGCTGATCCTCACCGAGCGTGACGTCGACGCCTTCCTGGCCGTGCTCCCGGGTGTGCTCCGCTCCGTCAAGTAAGGAACAATTGCTCCATGACCGAACCCCATCGCGACGCACCTGCGGTGCAGCTGCCGCAGACGCGCACGGCGCGGCACCGACGGATCGTGGAGCTGCTGACCCGTCAGCCCGTCCGCTCCCAGAGCCAGCTGGCCAAGCTGCTCGCCGACGACGGGTTGCTGGTCACTCAGGCGACGCTCTCGCGCGACCTGGACGAACTGGGTGCGGTCAAGATCCGCAACTCCGACGGCGCGCTCATCTACGCCGTCCCGGCGGAGGGCGGCGACCGCACTCCGCTCGCCCCGATGGGCGAGTCCGCGTCGGAGAGCCGGATGGCACGGCTGGCCGCGGAGCTGCTCGTCTCCGCGACGTCCTCGGGCAACCTCGTCGTCCTGCGGACGCCGCCGGGGGCGGCGCAGTTCTTCGCCTCCTCGATCGACCAGTCGGGCGTGGAGGAGATCATCGGCACGATCGCGGGGGACGACACGGTCCTGGTCATCAGCCGCGACCCGCAAGGCGGGGCGGACCTGGCGGAGTATTTGCTCAGGCTTGCGCAGTCCTGATCCATTTGCAGGACGAGGAGGTTGCGCTTACCTGAGGGGCGCGGGGAACTGCGCGAGCAACCACCCTGTGCGGATGGCCCCGCGCGTTGAGGATCATCTGCTCATCAGTGGCTTGTCGCGCCCACGCGGCGGAGCCGCATATCAGCAGAGCCTCGCGCCCCTTAGGCGTTGCCACGAACGGTCGCAGGAATCGGACGGGACGGTTGCAGGGTCAGACCCGTGTGTGGCTTCACCTCGCCCGGCTCGGTCTCGACGCGCCACTTCCGTGCCAGCACGGCAAGCACGAGCACGGCCTCCACCAGCGCGAACCTCGCGCCGAGGCACGTGCGTTGGCCGCCGCCGAAGGGGAACCAGGCGTGGTCGGGGATGACGTCGGGGGCGTCCGGGGCCCAGCGTTCGGGGCGGAACGCGTCCGGCTGCGGGAAGTTCCGGGGGTCGCGCTGGACGGACCACTGGCTCGCCCAGACCGTCGTGCCCTCGGGGACGGGACGGCCGCCCAGCGTCGCTCCGGGGCGTGGGACGGCCGTGATCAGCCAGATCGGCGGGTAGAGGCGCAGTGACTCCTTGACGATCGCCTGGGTGAACGGCAGCCGGGCGTAGTCGTCGAAGCCGGGCAGCCGCCCGTCCAGCACCTCGGTCAGCTCCGCGTCCAGGCGCGCACGCGCCTCCGGGGAGCCGGAGAGGAGGTGCCAGGCCCAGGTCAGGGTGGTCGACGTGGTCTCGTGGCCGCCGATGTAGAGGGTGACGGCCTCGTCCCGCAGCTCCTGCTGCGACAGGGGCGCGCCGTGCTCGTCCCGGGCGGTGAGCAGGCGGCTGAGCAGGTCGTCGCGTTCCCGGCCCGCTGCTGACGCGGCCTGGTGCTCGTCGATGATGCGGTGGATCTCCTCGTCGAGCCGGGCCACGGCCGCGCGCAGGCGCCGTCGGCCCGGGGTCGGGACCCACGACGGCAGGAAGACCGTGACGCCGCGCAGCTCCGCGCCGATCGCCTCCTGTGCCACCGCCATCGCGCCGGCGACGACCTCCTCGCGTCCGGCGGTCTCCACGCCGAACAGCGTGCGCACGGCGATCCGTTGCGTCAGCCGGGTCATCTCCTGCTGCACGTCGACGGCCTGACCGTCCGTCCAGGACGACGCCGTCGCGTCCGCGCACTCGACCATGGTCGCCGCGTAGCTGCGCACCTGACGGGGGCGGACGGAGGGCTGGACCAGGGCGCGCTTGCGACGCCAGTCCGCGCCCGTGCTGGTCACCACGCCTTCGCCGAGCACCTGGTGCATCGCCCAGCCCAGGTCGACGGGGCTGAAGGTGACCTCGACCCCGGCCAGCAACTCGCCGACGTCCTCGGGCCGGGAGACCAGCAGGCTGGGCTTCGGGCCCAGCGACCACGGGACCCAGTCGCCGTAGTCGTCGCGTAGGTGGCAGAAGAACGCGAGCGGGTCCCGCGCGAACGCGGGCAGGTTGCCGAGCAGCGGCAGACCGCGCGGGCCCGCAGTGACGGAGGCGTGGATTCCGTTGGCAGGAGCGTGAGTTGACGTCACGCGGCCATGGTGCCCTGGCTCGCGTCAGGGCACCAGAGGCACTTCGGGGGGTCTCAGGCGGGGGCCTCAGTGGGGGATTCAGCGGGGGTCTCCGCCGCCAAGTCCTGCGTCTCGCGGGTGAGTTCCTCGATCCGCTCACCCGGCAGGGCCACCGCGACGGCCCAGGCGTAGACGGCGACGCTGAAGACCGCGACCGCCACCATGTCCCAGCCGAACGGTAGCCACGGGTGGGCCCAGGGCCCGAAGTCGCTGACCCAGGTGATCAGGCCCATGCCGACCAGGTAGACCGGCAGCCACTGCGCGGCGCGGAAGTCCAGCCGCACCTCGACCGGATTGGTGTGCAGCACCCGGGCGAGCGCGAGCAGCACGTAGCCGATGCCGACGGCGACGCCCAGCTTCCAGACGGTGTCCCAGCCGCTCCAGAAGATGATCAGGTTGGCCACCACGAAAGCCGCAGGGGCCAGCACCCCGCCCGCCTTCAGCCTGAACGGCCGTGCCAGGTGCGGCAGTCGGGACCGGAACACCCCGAACGCCAGCGGCGCGCCCGCGTACATCAGCACACTCGCCGACGTCACCAGGTTGACCAGCGAGTTCCAGCTCGGGAAGGGCAGGAAGGCCACGCAGCCGACCACGAACGCCGCCACGATGCCGACCCACGGCACCCCACGCCGGTCCAACTTCTCGAAGGCGGACGGCACATAGCCGTTGCGGCTGAGCCCGTAGGAGATCCGGGAGGCGGCGGTGGTGTAGATCAGGCCGGTCCCGGCGGGGGAGATGACGGCGTCGAGGTAGAGGACGGCGGCCAGCCAGCCCATGCCCACCACCGAGACCAGACCGGCGAAGGGCCCGGAGATCCCCGCGTATGCCAGGTCCGCCCAGTGGTGGATGGCGCCGCTCGGCAGCGCGCCGATGTAGACGATCTGGAGCAGGACGTAGAGCAGCACGCCCAGCACCATCGAGCCGACCACGGCACGCGGGATGTCCCTGCCGGGGCGCCTGCTCTCCCCGCCGATCTGGATGGCCTGTTCGAAGCCCATCAGCGCGAAGATGATCCCGCTGCCCGGGACGGCCAGCAGCACGCCCTTGGCGCCGAACGGCGCGAACCCGCCGCCGGCCGTGAAGTTGGCGGGGTGGAAGCCGGCGATCGCCAGCAGCAGCACGACCAGCATCGGCACGCCGACCTTCCACCAGGTCGCGGCGTTGTTGGCGCGGGCCAACGTCTTGATGCCCATCAGGTTGATGCCGCAGAAGACGGCCATCAGCAGCACCGCGACCACCAGGCCGGACGCGGTCAGCAGGCCCTGGCTGTTCTCGAAGCCCCTGGCCCAGCTGTAGTGGTTCGCGTAGCCGATCATCGCCATGACCTCGATCGGCGCGGTGGTCGCCACCGAGAGCCAGGCGAACCAACCGAACGACGCACCGGCCGCGCCGCCGAAGGCCAGGTGCGGATAGCGGGCCGTGCCGCCGGATATGGGGAACATGCCGCCGAGTTCGGCGTGGACGAGGGCCAGGATGATCATCGCCACGGCGCCGATGCCCCAGGCGACCAGCGCCGCCGGACCGGCGGCGGTGACCGCGTTCTTCGCGCTGAAGAGCCAGCCCGAGCCGATGATCGAGCCAACCGAGGCCCACAACAGGCCGATCAGCCCGACCTCGCGCCGCAGCGTTCGGCCGTGGCCTCTGCCGTCGGGGTCGGCCTGCCCGGAATCCGTGGAGCCAGTGGACGGTGCGGAGGTTCTGCTCATGGTGGTGCTCCTCTTTGCTATGCACGACCTTCGGCGGCGGCAGCGGCGGAGACGGCGGCGGGCGCGAGTGCGGGCGCGGGCGCGGGCGCGACCAGGGTGGCGATGATCTCCTCGACCATCTGCTCGGTGATGTCGGGGTGGACGTAGGCGAGCCGGGCGACCGTCTCGCCCTCCCACACGGTCGGTGCGACGAAGGCGATCTGACGCTGCATCAAGTCGTCGCACCAGGCCCGGTAGTCGTCGCCGCTCCAGCCGACGCGGCGCAGCACCACGACCGAGAGCTCCGGCTCGCGGACCAGCTCCAGCCCCTCGGTGCGCCGCACCAACTCGGCCGTGAACCGGGCGATCCGCAGCCCGTGCTCCACCGCCGCGCGGTAGGCGTCGGTGCCGTGGACGGCGAGCGAGAACCAGAGCGGCAGCCCGCGCGGGCGGCGGGTGAGGTGGTAGGCGTAGTCGCTGGGGTTCCACTCGTCGTGGTCCTCGGCGCCGTCGCCGTGGATCGCGTCCAGGTAGGAGGCGTCCTGGGTGTGCACGGCGCGGGCGAGGCGCGGGTCGCGGTAGAGCAGCGCGCCGCAGTCGAAGGGCGCGAAGAGCCACTTGTGCGGGTCGATGACGACGGAGTCGGCGCGCTCGATGCCCGTCATGGCCGCGCGGATCTCCGGTGCGAACAGCCCGGCGCCGCCGTACGCGGCGTCGACGTGGAGCCAGAGCCCGTGCGCCGTGGCCTGGTCCGCGATTCCCGCCAGGTCGTCGATGATGCCCGCGTTGGTGGTTCCTGCGGTGGCGACCACGCCGATCACCCGACCGTCCGCTGCGGCGGTGCGCTCGGCCTCGGCGAGGGCCGCCGCCAGCGCGCGGCCGGTGAGCCGGTGGTCCTCGGTGGGGACCACCAGCGGGTCGACGCCGATGATCGAGAGCGTGTTGGCGACGGAGGAGTGGGTCTGGTCGCTGACCGCGATCCGCAGCGGCGCGCGGCGGTCCAGGCCGAGTCGGCGGCGCGCGGTGTCCCGGGCGACGACCAGCGCGGACAGGTTGCCCGCGGAGCCGCCGCTGACGAAGCAGCCGCCCGCCTCCGCGGGCAGTCCGGCCAGGTCGGCCAGGAGCCGCAGCACCTGGTTCTCGGCGGCGATCGCCCCGGACGCCTCCAGCCAGGAGACGCCGTGCAGGGAGGCGGCGGAGACCACCATGTCGAAGAGGGCGGCGGCTTTGGTCGGCGCGCCGGGTATGAAGGCCAGGAAGCGCGGGCTGTCGCAGGAGACGACGGTCGGCTCGACGGCCTCGGTGTAGCGGCGCAGGACGTCGGCCGGATCCGCGCCCCGGGCGCCGATCGCGCCCTTGAGCTGGACCTCCAGCTCGGCCGCCGCGCCGATCCGGCCCAGCGGGGCCGGATCCAGACTCAGGCGGTCGACCAGGTGCCGGACGATCGTGTCGGTGAGGGTGGGGTCGAAGGCGTGCAAAGGGTCGGTCCTCCCGGCGGAACTACCGGCGGCCGAAGCGGGGCGTGCCCTGTGCGGGGATCCCTTGGGGGAGCCTTCGCGGGAAAGCCGTTCGGTGCCGGTCTCACTTTTGGATCTGGCTCAGACCCAATGCCGGGAGGTTAAGGGGGCTGCTCGACGGGGTCAATCCCCTGCGTCGAGATTGGGTTCTCCGCCGCTCGCCGCAGCCGTGCCGGAACCGCCTCCCGGGGTGAGGCGGTCCAGCAGCGCCGTGAACTGGGCAGCGCTCTCCAGCAGATGGCGTCGCATCGACGCCTCTGCTGCGGCTCCGTCCCCGGCGAGCACGGCCAGCGCGGTGGCCAGATGCTCCTCGCGGAAGACCTGGGCGAGATCACGGCCCTCGGGGTAGACCACGCCCCAGTCGGTCTGCAACCAGAGGGAGTTGCCGCCGACGAACATCTCCGTCCGGGCCCGGGTCACGGCCTCGCGCAGCACCTCGTTCCCCGCCGCCGCGGCGACGGCCAGATGGAACCGCGAGTCCATCCGGTGGTAGCCGGCGAGGTCGGTGACCTCCTCGTCGAGCATGCGCACCAGCGCCCGCCGGGCGGCGGTCGGGCCCCGCTCGGCCGCGAGCCGGGCCGCCAGTGGTTCGATCGCGGCCCGGTACTCCATGTAGTCGCGCAGCGAGGCCCGCAGCTCGGCGAGGGCCTCGGCCTGGACGGACGGCGCCGCTTCGGCGTCCTCCGCCGCGCGGACCCGGGTCCCGCCGGCGCGTCCCGGCGTGGTCACCACCAGCCCCTCGTCGGCCAGTTGGCGCAGCGCCTGGCGGACGGTGTTCCGACCGACGCCGAGCGCGGCGGCCAAGTCCCGCTCGGTGGGCAGCCGCGCGCCGGGCGCGAACCCGCCGAGGGTGATCCGCGTCCGCAGCGCGTCGGCGACCACGGCGTGCGAGGGAGCACGCTGCTCCGCGGGGCCGAGCTCGACCTCCGTCGGCTCCCACGCGGTCGGAGTGTCCAGCGCGTCGGACGGTTGGTCCGTTCCCATGGCTACGGCCTCCCCGGCTCCGTGGGCGTCACGGTGATGGTCTTCGGTCTTCGGATCTGTCTTCGGATCTGCGGGAGCCATTGACGGCGCTCCGGGCCCGTGCCAGTCTCGCATGGGGCACTTTGGATCCATAGGGATCCAAAAATTCTCGCGGGATGTCGCCGTCTCAGACGGTCAGACGGTCACGCGGTCATATGGCCGCGCATATGGCCGAAGATCAGGCTGGTCTCGGTGTGGGCGACGGCCGGATGCGCCGTCAGGTGGTCCAGCACGAAGTCGCGCAGCGCGTCGGTGTCCGGGACGGCCACGTGCAGCAGGTAGTCGTCCGCACCGGCCAGGTGGAAGGCGGTGAGCACGCCGGGCAGCAGCGGGATCTCCGCGGTGAAGCTGGAGATCCGCTCCTTGGTGTGCGCGTGCAGCCGGACCGAGATCATCGCCTGGATCCCGAGCCCGAGCGCCGCCGGGTCCACGTCCGCGTGGTAGCCGCGGATGACCCCGCGCTCACGCAGCGCCCGGATCCGGGCCAGGCAGGTCGACGGGGCGATGCCGACCTCCTCGGCGATCGCGTTGTTGGGCATCCGCGCGTTCTCGGCCAGCAGCCGCAGGATCGCGCGGTCGACGGGGACGAGTTCGGGCTGCGGATTCTTCGGCATGCGGCCCATGCTGCCCCTCCCGGCCGAACAAGTACATGCTGTGCACGGCTGCTTGCGAATTTCCTTCGGAACAGTGGCCTTGGACTCGGTGAATCTTCACCCTGGGACCACCCCACAGCCTGGACGAGGAGGTCCCCACCCATGCCCCCCGTGCCGCCCCTCCCCACCCGCTCCGCCGCCCGCTCTGCCGGCCACCCCGACACCCGGGCCGTGCACGCCGGACGCGCCGACCTGCGCGCCCTCGGCGTGCACGTCCCGTCGATCGACCTCTCCTCCACCAACCCGCTGCCCAGCGTCGAGATCGGCGGCGACAGCTACGAGGCGCTGGCCACCGGCGGACTGCTGCCGGAGGGAGGCACCGCCGTCTACCAGAGACTCTGGAACCCGACCACCGGCCGGTTCGAGGAGGCGCTGGCCGAGCTGGAGGGCGCCGAGCAGGCGGTCGCGTTCAGCTCCGGCATGGCCGCGATCACCGCCTGCCTGCTGGCCGCGCGCGCCGAGGGCCGCGGGCACGTCGTCGCCGTCCGTCCCCTCTACGGCGGCACGGACCACCTGCTCGCCACCGGCCTGCTCGGCACCGAGGTCACTTATGCCGACGCCGACGAGGTCGACGCCGCGATCCGGCCCGATACCGGCCTGGTCGTCGTCGAGACGCCGGCCAACCCGACCCTCGAACTCGTCGACCTGGCCGCGCTCGCGGCCCGCTGCGGCGATGTGCCGCTGATGGTCGACAACACCTTCGCCACCCCGGTGCTCCAGCAGCCGATCCGGCTGGGCGCGACCCTCGTCGTCCACAGTGCGACCAAGTACCTCGGCGGCCACGGCGACGTGCTGGCGGGCGTGGTGGCGACCTCGGCGGAGTGGGCCCAGAAGCTCCGCCCGGTCCGCGCGGTCACCGGCGGGATCCTGCACCCGCTCGCCTCCTACCTGCTGCACCGCGGCCTGCAGACGCTGCCGCTGCGCGTCCGCCACCAGAGCGACAGCGCGGGCAAGCTCGCCCTGTGGCTGGCCGAGCAGCCCGCCGTCGAGCGCGTCTTCTACCCCGGCCTCCCGGACTGCGACCCGCTGGGGCTGGTCGGCACCCAGATGTCCGCGCCGGGCTCGGTGCTGGCCTTCTCGCTACGCGGCGGCTACGCGGCGGCGGCCTCGGCGGCCGAGCGCTGCGAGCTGGTCACCCACGCGGTCTCACTCGGCGGCGTCGACTCGCTGATCCAGCACCCGGCCTCCCTCACCCACCGCCCGGTCGCCCCGGAGGCCCGCCCGCACGCGTCGGTACTCCGCCTCTCCGTCGGCCTGGAGGACATCGAGGACCTCTGCGACGACCTCGCCCGGGCGCTGGCCTGACGTCTCCGCCGGACGGTCCGACGCCGAGCCCCGCCGCTGGCCAGCGGGGCTCGGCGAGGCCCTAACTGGGGCTCTCGGGCTGCTCGACCGGGAAGAGGATCGGGCTGAGCAGATAGCGGGCGCGTTCCGGGGTGGGCTCGTTGGCGAGGAGTGGCACGATCGCCTGCTGCAGCGCGCCGATGAGCGTGGTCAGTTCCTCCCGGCTCAGCCAGATCCCGTGCTGGCGGTAGCCGACCAGGTCGGCGAGGGGGTCGGCGGCGGGCTGGTCCAGGTAGCCGCTGAACTCGGCGATCAGGGTCGCCATCGCCGCCGTGAACGCGTGCCGGTGGTCGTCCGCGGTGAGTGACGCGAGGGTCTCGGCGTCCACGGAGGCCTTCTCCTGGCGCAGGCGGTAGCCGCGTTCGACCGCGCCGCGGACGCGGCGCTCCTCGGCGACCTCCAGTACGCCCGCGCCCGCGAGCTGGTCCACGTGCCGGTAGACCGTGGCCTTGCTGGTGTCGGGGATCCGCTCGCACAGCTGACTGGTCGTCAGCGTCCGTCCGCCGCGCAGGGCGTGGATGATGCGCAGGCGGACCGGGTGCGCGAAGAGTTCCAGGGAGTCCATCGTCGAATGCTCTCATGCGTGCTACCTTTCTCAAAGGTGAGAACAATCGAAGGGGGCACCTTATGGAGACAGCACAGCAAGCGGCCCAGCAAGCAGCGATGGCCGTCGGGCTGGCGGTCGTGGACCTGGCGATGCGAGGCGAGTTCGCCGCGATCGAGGCGCGGTTCGCGCCGAGGCTGCGGGTGGCTCTCCCCGCCGGCGGGTTGCGCAAGGCGTGGGAGACCGAGATCGGCGTGATCGGGGCGGAGCTGCGGCGCGGCGAGCCGACGGCTGAGGACATCGCACCGGGCCTGGTCCGCGTCAGGGTCCCGCTGACCGGTCGGCACGGCGGGCTGACGGTGCTGATGGGCATCGACGCCGAGGGCGCGTTGCAGGGCCTGCGGCTCGACGGCGCGGGCGGCGGCGGATCCGCGTGGGCCGCGCCCGCCTACGCCGACCCGGGCCGCTTCGAGGAGCGCGAGGTCGTTCTCGACGCCGGCCTCGGCCCCGTGACGGGAGTCCTCACGCTGCCGCGCGTCGGCGCGGAGGCCGCGCCCAGCGCGTCGGCCGCGTCGGCCCCGTCCGCCGCGACTGCCGGGCCCGCGCCGGGCGTGGTGCTGCTCTCCGGCGCGGGGCCCTTCGACCGGGACGGGACCGCCGGGCCGCTCAAGCCGCTCAAGGACCTCGCCTGGGGGCTGGCGAGCCGCGGCGTCGCGTCGCTGCGCTTCGACAAGGTGACCGGTGTCCACGCCGACCGTGTCGCCGCCACCCCTGGATTCACCCTGGCCGACGAGTACGTCCCGCACGCCGTCGCCGCCGTCCGCGCGCTGCAGGGCGCCCCCGGAGTCGATCCCGCGCGCGTCTTCGTGCTCGGCCACAGCGCGGGAGGCAAGGTCGCGCCGCGTGTCGCCGCCGCGGAGCCCTCCGTGGCAGGGCTGGTCCTGTTCGCCGCCGACGCGGCTCCGATGAACCACGCCGCGGTGCGCGTCTTCCGGCACATCGCCGCGCTCACCCCGGGGCTGGGGGCGGAGGCGGAGGCGGCCATCGCCGAGCTGGAGCGCCAGGCGGCCCGGGTGGACAGCCCCGACCTGGCCGCCGACACCCCCGGCGCGGAACTTCCGCTCGGCCTCTCCGGCGCGTACTGGCTCGATCTGCGCGGCTACGACCCCGTCGCCACCCTCGCGGCACTGGACATGCCCGCGTTGCTGCTCCAGGGTGGGCGCGACTACCAGGTGACGGTCGCCGACGACCTCGCCCTCTGGCGTGCCGGTCTCGACGGGCGGCCCGGGGTGACCGTCAGCGTCCACGAGCGGGCCGACCACCTCTTCTTCATGGGGGACGGCCCGGCCACGCCCGCGGATTACGCGGTCCCCGGACACGTCGACGGCGGCGTGGTCGCGGAGATCGCGGAGTGGATCACTGCGCAGCGGCTTTGAATTTCATACGGGGGCATGCATAATTATGCCTAGCGCCGCGAGGCTACGCCCGCAGTCGCCATGTGCCTTCCGTGGTCGCCCCGGCGGCCCCGGATGCATACCCCCGTCTGCCCTGTGAGTGATTGGAGATAGCCGTGACCGAGCGCGTCGTACTTGCCTACTCGGGCGGTCTGGACACGTCCGTCTGCATCGGCTGGATCGCCGAGGAGACCGGCGCCGAGGTGATCGCCGTCGCCGTCGACGTCGGCCAGGGCGGCGAGGACCTGAACGTCATCCGCGAGCGCGCCCTCGCCTGCGGCGCCGTCGAGGCCGAGGTCGCGGACGCCCGCGACGAGTTCGCCGACGAGTACTGCCTGCCGGCCATCAAGGCCAACGCGCTCTACCAGGGCGAGTACCCGCTCGTCTCGGCGCTCTCCCGTCCGGTGATCGTCAAGCACCTGGTCGCCGCCGCCAAGAAGCACGGCGCCACCACGGTCGCCCACGGCTGCACCGGCAAGGGCAACGACCAGGTCCGCTTCGAGGTCGGCATCTCCAACCTGGCCCCCGAGCTCACCTGCATCGCCCCGGTCCGCGACTACGCGATGACCCGCGACAAGGCGATCGCCTTCGCCGAGGCCAAGAACCTCCCGATCGTGACCACCAAGAAGTCCCCCTACTCGATCGACCAGAACGTCTTCGGTCGCGCCGTCGAGACGGGCTTCCTGGAGGACATCTGGAACGCCCCGATCGAGGACGTCTACGACTACACCCAGAACCCGGCGACGCCGCGCGAGGCCGACACCGTCGTCATCTCCTTCGAGGCGGGCGTCCCGGTCGCCATCGACGGACGGAAGGTGACGGTCCTTCAGGCGATCGAGGAGCTCAACAAGCGGGCCGGCGCCCAGGGCGTGGGCCGCCTCGACATGGTCGAGGACCGCCTCGTCGGCATCAAGTCCCGTGAGATCTACGAGGCTCCGGGCGCGATCGCGCTGATCACCGCGCACCAGGCGCTGGAGAACGTCACCGTCGAGCGCGAACTGGCCCGCTACAAGCGGCAGGTGGAGCAGCGCTGGAGCGAGCTGGTCTACGACGGCCTGTGGTTCTCCCCGCTCAAGCGCGCCCTGGACGGCTTCGTCGACGAGGCCAACCAGTCCGTCACCGGCGACATCCGGATGGTCCTGCACGGCGGCCGGGCCGTCGTCGACGGCCGCAAGTCCGGCGAGTCGCTCTACGACTTCAACCTGGCCACCTACGACACCGGCGACACCTTCGACCAGTCGATGTCCAAGGGCTTCATCGAGATCTTCGGCATGTCCTCGAAGATCGCCGCCAAGCGTGACCTCCAGGGCTGAGCACGATGGCTGAAAAGGCTGAGAAGGAAGACGTCCGGCTCTGGGGCGCGCGGTTCGCCGACGGCCCGTCGGAGGCGCTGGCCGCGCTTTCGGCGAGTGTGCACTTCGACTGGCGGCTCGCGCCCTACGACATCGCCGGTTCCAGGGCCCACGCCAAGGTCCTGCACCGGGCCGGGCTGCTCACCGACGACGAGCTGACCCGGATGCTGGACGGGCTCACCGCCCTGCTCGCCGACGTCGAGTCGGGTGCCTTCACCGGCACCGTCGCCGACGAGGACGTGCACACCGCGCTGGAGCGCGGCCTGCTGGAGCGGCTCGGCCCCGAGCTCGGCGGCAAGCTGCGCGCGGGCCGGTCCCGTAACGACCAGATCGCCACGCTCGGCAAGATGTACCTGCGCGACCACGCGCGGATCATCGGCGGCCTGATCCTGGACCTCCAGCAGGCGCTGGTCGGCCTCGCCGAGGCCCACCCGGGCGTGGCCATGCCCGGCCGCACCCACCTCCAGCACGCCCAGCCCGTCCTCTTCGCCCACCACGTGCTCGCCCACGTCCAGGCCCTCGGCCGGGACGCGGAGCGGCTGCGCCAGTGGGACGCGCGGACGTCGGTCTCGGCGTACGGCTCGGGCGCGCTGGCGGGCTCCTCGCTCGGCCTCGACCCGCAGTACGTCGCGGCGGAGCTGGGCTTCGAGGGCGGCTCGGCGGGCAACTCGATCGACGGGACGGCGTCCCGTGACTATGTCGCCGAGTTCGCCTTCATCACGGCGATGATCGGCATCAACCTCTCCCGCATCGCGGAGGAGGTGATCATCTGGAACACCAAGGAGTTCGGCTTCATCACGCTGCACGACGCCTTCTCCACGGGCTCCTCGATCATGCCGCAGAAGAAGAACCCGGACATCGCGGAGCTGGCCCGGGGCAAGTCCGGCCGCCTGATCGGCAACCTGACCGGCCTGCTGGCCACCCTCAAGGCGCTGCCGCTGGCGTACAACCGGGACCTCCAGGAGGACAAGGAGCCGGTCTTCGACTCCTGCGACACCCTTAAGGTGCTGCTCCCGGCGTTCACCGGGATGATGGCGACGCTGACGGTCCACGAGGAGCGCCTGGAGGAGCTGGCCCCGGCCGGGTTCTCGCTGGCCACGGACATCGCCGAGTGGCTGGTCAAGCGCGGCGTCCCCTTCCGGGTGGCGCACGAGGTCGCGGGCGCGTGCGTGAAGTTCTGCGAGCCGCGCGGCATGGAGCTGTGGGACCTGACGGACGAACAGTTCGCGGAGATCAGCCCGGAGTTGACCCCGGACGTCCGCGAGGTCCTCTCCGTCCACGGCGCGATCGCCGCCCGCAACGGGCGCGGCGGCACCGCGCCGGACGCGGTCGCGGTCCAACTCGCCGAGGTCAAGAGCAACCTGACCCTCCAGCAGGAGTGGCTCGACGCGAAGCGCTGACGCGTCGGCAGTCCCGACAGCCGTGCCAGGCCGGTCATGTGACCGGCTCGGCACGGCTGTCGCATACATCGCCACCTGTAGGGGCGCAGGGAACTGCGCGAGAGGCCACCCTGTGCGGACGGCCCTGTCCATTGAGGACCATCTGCCCCGGGTGGCTTCTGGCGCTGCAGCTACCTCGCCGGCATCAGCTGACCGTCAGGCCGCCTTGCCGACAGTGCTCTCGCTCTCGGCGGCCTTGGCCGCCTTCGCGGCCAGCAGCTTCGCCTTGGTGGCGTAGATGTCCACGTACTCCTGACCGGAGAGGTCGAGGATCGCGGAGACGATCTCGTCCGTCACTGCCCGGAGCACGAAGCGGTCGCGCTGCATGCCCTCGTAGCGGTCGAACGTCAGCGGCTTGCCGAAGTGGATCTCCGGGCGGACCCGGAACGGCCGGCGCCAGCGCATGCTGCCGTTGGCCTGGACCTCGTCTGTGGCCACCAGGCCGACGGGGATGACCGGCGCGCCGCTGGCCAGCGCGAGGTGGGCGACGCCGGTGCGTCCGCGGTGGAGGCGGCCGTCGGGGCTGCGGGTGCCCTCCGGGTAGATGCCGAAGAGGCGGCCCGCCGCCAGCTCGCGCATGCCCGTGTCGATCGCGGCCGTGGAGGCGCGGCCACCGCTGCGGTCGACCGGGACCGCGCCGACGCCGCGGAAGAAGGAGGCCATCAGTCGGCCCTTGACGCCGCGGCCGGTGAAGTACTCCTCCTTGGCGACGTAGTGCACCTGACGCGGCGCGGCCAGCGGGAGGAAGACCGAGTCGCAGAACGACAGGTGGTTCGGCGCGATGATCGCGGGGCCGTCGAGGGGGATGTTCTCGACCCCGGTCACCCGGGGCCGGTAGACCGTGCGGACCACGGGGCCGACCACGATCTTCTTGAGCAGCCAGTAGAACACCGTTCCTCCGTCATCTGTGCCTGGCGCGGGCGCGATGCGCAGGATCCTAGTCGCCTCCCGTTACCGACGGGTACACCGGGCGACGTGCTCTCGGTTACATTCCGTTGATCGCTTGATTACAGCTGAGTGTCCCAGCCGTTCCTGTGGGTTTGCCCTCGTTCGGGTGGCGGTCGGGCCGGCGTGCTGCCGAGGCGGCGTCAAAGGCCGTTGTCCCAGGCATGGACAGTGCGTATGCGATCCCTGAGTTCGAGGTCCCGGCCGGACTGCGGCTGCCGCGACGCGCCACCTGCCCGGAGGCGCGCGTCCTCGCGCGGGAGCGTGCCGCGGAGGTGCGCGCCGCCGTCGCGCTGCTGCCTGCCCGGTGCGCGGAGCTGGTGGGCGCGCTCCTCGACGAGCCCACCACCGACTACGGCGAACTGGCCGCGCGGCTGCGGATGCCGCGCGGCAGCATCGGACCGACGCGCTCACGCTGTCTCAGTTGCCTGAGACGGCGTCTCGCGCCGCTGTCAGCCCTGTAGCTCACCCGCCGCGGCCGGCTCGCCCAGCCACCCGCCGATGCCCGCGCTCACCTGCTGCGCCGTCGGGCCGTCAGCCGCCCAGGCCACGTACGCGTCCGGGCGCACCAGCACCACCCGGCGCCTCAGCCTCGGCGAGGTGACGTGCAGCAGCCGGTCCGACCAGCCGTCTTCGGGGGCGTGACCGTCCCCGCTGACCAGGACGAATTTCCCTTCCCGCAGCGCCTCGTAGAGCCGCGACGGGCCCTTGCCGTCCGGCTCCGCGTCGCGGGACAGCTCCAGATCGGGGGCGCGCGTGCCGACGTACCGATTGGAGCCGGTCGGAGCCTGCTTGCGGTACGAGATGCCGATGCCGGAGATCTCCAGCCCGCCGCGTCGGGTCAGCGGACGCAGCCGGCTGCCGACGCCCTTCATCAGCGTGCGCGCCAGCCGGGGTGCCGGTTCGTCACCGATCGACAGCCGCAGCAGTCCGCCGGAGGTGCGCAGGACGTGCGCCCCGACCGGGTGCCGCTCGGCCTGGTAGCTGTCGAGCAGGTCCCGCCTGGCCCAGCCGCGCAACGCGGCGGCCAGCTTCCAGCCCAGGTTGGCGGCGTCCTGCAGGCCGGTGTTCATGCCCTGGCCGCCGGCGGGGGAGTGGCAGTGCGCCGCGTCGCCCGCGAGGAAGACCCGGCCGACCCGGTAGGTCGGTGCCTGCCGCTCGTCGCTGTGGAACCGGGAGAGCGCGCGCGGCTCGTGCGGGCCGAAGTCCTCGCCGAGGATCTTGGTGGTCACCTGGCAGAGCCGGTCGAAGTCGACGGGGGCGCGGTCCGGCTGCTGGTCGTGCCGGTCCCAGGTGAGGATCCGGTACCAGCCGTCCCCGTAGGGCGCCATGAAGGTGAAGCCGTCCTCGCTCGCGCCGACGTTCAGCAGGCTGTCCGGCTCCCGCTGGAGCCGGACGTCGGCGAGCATCACCGACTGGATCGCGGACTCGCCCGGGTACGGAACGCCCAGCAACTCGCGCACGGTGCTGTGGACGCCGTCGGTACCGACGGCGTACGTGCTACGGAAGGTGACGGTGTCCCCGTCCACCGTGGCGTCCACCTCCACGCCGAGGGCGTCCTGGCGCAGCGCGGTGACCTGCGCTCCGCGCACCAGGGTGACCCCGGCGTCCAGGGCGCGGCGCTGGAGCACGGCCTCGGTGTTGTACTGAGGGGTGATCAGCACCAGCGGGAAGCGGCTGGGCAGCTGGCGCATCTCCACCTTGAGCCTGCCGAAGATCTGCAGGTTGTCGATCTGAGCCCCGGTCTCCAGCAGCTCCTCCGCCAGACCGCGGGCGTCCAGCTGCTCCAGCGTCCGCGCGTGGACGGCGAAGGCGCGGGAGAGGTTGGACTCGTCCTTCCGCTTCTCCAGCAGCGCCACGCGCAGTCCCGCCGCGGCGACGTCCCCGGCCAGCAGCAGGCCGGTCGGCCCGGCGCCGACGACGACGAGGTCGTAGTCGGTCCCGGTGCTGTGGCCCTGGCTCTCGCCCTCGCTCTTGCGTGTGCTCGTGCTCATCGCTCGTTGCTCCCCCGAAGACGTGGTGAGGCGGTTCGGCGGCGCCGCAGTCAGGGCGCTCCGTTCGAGTGTGGCGTGAGGAGTGTCACTCTGGCCCTAACTCGGCTGTGTCGCAAGGAAAGCCGCTCCAGCGGGGGAACAGGTCCGGCGACCGCGCAGGTTGCAATCGGAGTACCGCGGGGTAAAGGGCTCTGGAACGTTCGCCGGTGGCACCGCATGATCGTCGGGCGGACCACACCTCCGGTCAGGGCATCCCGGTCGCTTCCCCTCAGTTCCGCGCGGCCGGGCTCACGAGAAAGGGAGGAAGCGCACATGGGCATGAGCGTGACCACCTCGGTCGCCACCGAGGACGACGCCGAGCGGATCCTGAAGCTCCAGTACCTCTGCTACCAGGGCGAGGCCGAGCTCTACGGCGACTGGGCCATCGACCCGCTGACGGAGAGCCTGGAGAGCGTGCGCGCCGAGCTGAAGAACCGTCACATGCTGGTCGCCCGCCTCGGCGACGAGGTCGTGGGCGCGGTCCGCGGCTGGGTCGACGCGGACGGCATCGGCAGGATAGAGCGGCTCTGCGTCCACCCACGGATGCAGCGCCACGGCCTCGGCACCCGCCTGGTACGCGCCATGGAGACCCTCCTCACAGCGGAGGACCCGAGCCCGCGCTCCTTCCGCCTCTCCACCGGCCACCGCAGCGTGGGCAACCTGCGGCTGTACCAACGGCTGGGCTACCGCCGCGTGGACGTGGAGGAGGTCAACAGCCGCCTGAGCTTCGTCGGCCTGGAGAAGTCCGTGGAGGCGCAGAACTTGGCCGCGACGGCTTAGCGGCAACACCTCAGGGGCGCGACAAGCCACCCGCGACAGGTGGTCCTCGCGCCCCTAGGGGATAAGTACAACTTCTTTCTTGTCAAAGAATCCGTTTTGGATGATCCAGGGATCATCTGCTTAACTAGGTCCATGACTTCGAACACGACCTTCCTCCTCACCGGCGCGATGCCGGCAGGTGGTCGTGGCATGCGCGCGATGACGCGCATGTGTTGTCGAATGTGCTTCGGCTGCTGAGCCCTGCCGCTCAGTCCCCTTCCTGCCTGTAGAGCCACGCTCCGGGCTGCCCTCGCGCGAGTGCGAACGTCCTCGCGCCGACCCACGGAAACACCTGTGATCACCACATCTGACCTGCGTAAGGTCTACCGTGCCCATGGCCGGGACACCGTCGCGCTCGACGGCGTCGATCTCCACGTCCGCACCGGCGAGGTCTACGGCGTCGTCGGTACCAGCGGCGCCGGGAAGAGCACCCTCATCCGCTGCGTCAACCTGCTGGAGCGGCCCTCCTCGGGCAGCGTCCAGGTGGACGGACGCGAGCTGACCTCGCTCTCCGCAAGCGAGCTGCGGGCCACCCGCCGCTCCATCGGGATGGTCTTCCAGCACTTCAACCTGCTGGCCCGCCGCACGGTCGCCGAGAACGTCCAGCTGCCGCTGGAGCTGACCGGGCTGACCCGGCGCGAGCGCGCCGCCAAGGCGGCCGAGCTGCTCGACCTGGTCGGCCTCGCCGACAAGGCCCGCGCCTACCCGGCGCAGCTGTCCGGCGGGCAGAAGCAGCGCGTCGGCATCGCCCGCGCGCTGGCCGGGGACCCGAAGGTGCTGCTCTCCGACGAGGCGACCTCCGCGCTCGACCCGGAGACCACCCGCTCCGTCCTCCAGCTGCTGCGCGAGCTCAACCAACAGCTGGGCCTGACCGTCCTGCTGATCACGCATGAGATGGACGTCATCAAGTCCGTCTGCGACTCCGCCGCGCTGATGCGGGCGGGCAAGGTCGTCGAGTCCGGCACGCTGAACGAGCTGCTCGCCCGTCCCGGCTCGGAGCTGGCCCGCGAGCTGTTCCCGCTCGGCGGCGGCACGCCGGTCGCCGGTGACGAGCCGTTGCAGGGCAGCACCCTGGTCGACATCACCTTCCAGGGCGACGCGGCCGTCCAGCCGTTCATCTCGCAGCTGGCCCGCACCTACAACGTCGACGTCAACATCGTCGGCGCGGCGGTCGAGACGATCGGCGGTCGCCAGGTCGGCCGGATGCGCGTAGCGCTGCCCGGCAGCTTCGAGGAGAACGTCGTGCCGATCGGCTACCTGCGTGAGCAGGGCCTGCAGGTTGAGGTGGCAGCGTGAACTGGTCGGACATGCAGCCGCTGCTGGTGCAGTCGACGCAGGAGACCTTCTGGATGGTCGGCTGGGCGACTCTTGCCACCGTCGTGGTCGGCCTGCCGCTCGGACTGCTGCTGGTGCTGACCCGCCGGGGCGGGCTGCTCCAGAACGCGGCGGCCAACAAGCTGATCGGAGCGATCGTCAACATCGGCCGCTCGCTGCCGTTCGTGATCCTGATCGTGGCCATCATCCCGTTCACCCGCTGGGTGACCGGCACCACGCTGGGATGGCAGGCGGCGACCGTGCCGCTGGCCGTCGGTGCGATCCCGTTCTTCGCCCGGCTGGTCGAGACGGCCGTCGGCGACGTGGACGGCGGGCTGGTCGAGGCCGTGCAGGCGATGGGCGGTTCGACCTGGACGGTCGTCCGCAAGGCGCTGTTGCCCGAGTCGCTGCCGGGCCTGATCTCGGCGCTGACCACCACCGTCATCGCGCTGATCGGCTACTCGGCCATGGCCGGAACGGTCGGCGGCGGCGGACTTGGCACGCTGGCCATCAACTACGGCTACATGCGCTTCGAGACCACCTTCATGTGGGTCATCGCGGCCGAGCTGGTCGTCCTGGTGACCCTGGTCCAGCTGGTCGGCGAGGGCCTCGCCCGCAGCCTCGACCACAAGCGCGGCACCACCTCCCGGCGGTTCACCCTCGGAGGCTCGCTCCGACGGTCCGTCACCACTCCCACGACTTCCGTGGTCCCGGCGTCCGACGACGACGCGACAGCCACGGACACCCCCGCGCAGGAGCCGGTTCCCACCGGCACCACGCGCTGACCCACCCGCACCGCAAGCACAACCAAGGAAGGGCACTTTTCGTGCGTACCTCCGTGAAGCTCACCACCACCGTCCTCGCCACCGGCGCCCTGGCCCTCTCGCTGGCCGCCTGCGGTTCCGGTTCGACCTCCGGCAGCGCCTCCGGCTCGGCCGCGGACGCGAACAAGCCGTTGATCGTCGCCGCCTCGCCGACGCCGCACGCGCAGATCCTCGACTTCATCGCGAAGAACCTCGCGCCCAAGGTCGGTCTGAAGCTCCAGGTCCAGGTGGTGACCGACTACGTCACCCCGAACCTCGCCGTGCAGGACGGCTCCGCCGACGCGGACTACTTCCAGCACCTGCCGTACCTCCAGGACTTCAACAAGAGCCACGGCACCGACCTCGTCTCCGTCGAGGCCGTCCACCTGGAGCCGCTGGGCCTGTACTCGAACAAGGTGAAGTCGGCGAAGGCGCTCGCCGACGGGGCGACCATCGCGGTGCCGAACGACGCCACCAACGAGGGCCGCGCCCTCAAGCTGCTCGCCGACAACGGCCTGATCACCCTGAAGCCCGACGCGGGCATCACTGCGACGCCGGACGACATCGCGAGCAACCCGAAGCACCTCAAGTTCCAGGAGATCGACGCGGCCCAGCTGCCGCGCACCCTGAGCGACGTCGACGCGGCCGTCATCAACGGCAACTACGCGCTCGACGCCCACCTCAGCCCGACGAAGGACGCGCTGCTGCTGGAGAAGGCCCAGGGCAACCCCTACGCCAACATCCTCGCCGTCAAGGCCGGGAACCAGAACGACCCGCGCGTCAAGAAGCTCGCCGAGCTGCTGCACTCGCCGCAGGTCAAGCAGTACATCGAGCAGACCTTCGGCGGGGCGGTGATTCCGGCCTTCTGACGGAGCGAGTAGCCTCGATCTCCCACAGCCGTCAGTGCCTGTTCGCCCCGGAGCCGTTCGGCGCGCCGGGGCAAACAGGTGACGGCGGCCCCCACCCTGGAGCATGATCGTTCCATGAGCAGCAGCGATACGGCGACCGGTCCGTCCGGGTCCGGGTCCGCGGAGACCGCGGGGTCCGCGTGCGGGTTCCCGGACATCACCATCAACACCGATCGCCTGGTGCTGCGCGCCTTCGAGCCCGAGGACGCCCCGGCTCTGGCCGAGATGATGAACGACGAACTGGTCCACCAGTGGACCACCGTGCCCCACCCCTACACCGCCGCCGACGCCCACGCCTGGGTCCACGGCCGCGCCGCCCGCGAGCGCGACACCTGCCGGGGACTGGTGCTGGCGGCGGTCGAGTTCCTGACCCAGCGTCTGATCGGCACCGTCCGGCTCCGCGCCACCGACTGGCGTCTGCGCAGCACCGAGGCCCAGGTCGTGGTCGCCCCCTGGGCCCGCGGCGAGGGCTACGCCGGAGAGATCGTCCACGCGGTCGCGCAGTGGCTCTTCGAGGACCAGAAGTTCGAGCGGCTGGAGCTCCGCACCGCCGCCGGCAACATCTCCGCCCAGCAGGTGGCCCAGAAGCTGGGCGCGATCAGCGAGGGCGTGCTGCGCAGCTCCTGGCTGGTACGCGGCGCCGACGCGACGCCCGACCGCGAGACCCGCTCCGAGCTGATCGTCTGGAGCCTGCTGCCGGAGGACCTGTCGGTGGACGACCTCGAACCCGACTGGTCCTGAGTCCCTCTCCTCGGCCCCCGGCGGAGCTCACAGCTTTCCCGGGGTGATCGCCGCCCCCGAAACCGTTAGCCTGTCCGTCGCGGACGCCGGGAGCTCGCTCGCGCCGTCGCGCGCTGTTCGCATGCCCGCCCGACGCACGCGACGCCCGACCCGGACGACACGCCCGGGCTGCGCGTCGACGCCGAACCCGCACAGAACCGACACACCGACACATCGACCGCGCTGACGCCGGCTGGGGGGACTCGCGGAGAGCATGGAGAGGCGGAACCGCCGTGGCTGACCGCGTCACCGTCATCGGCTGGGACGGCTCGCCGCTCAGTCAGTCCGCGCGCGCCGCGCTCGACGCGGCCACGCTGGTGGCCGCGGGCGGCAACCAGCTGCAACAGCTCGACCTCGGCAAGGGCGTCGAGCGGATGGTGCTGGGCAGCGTCGAACTGGTGGCCCGCAGGATCGCCGAGCACCGAGGTGCGGCCGTCGTGGTGGCCGAGGGCGACCCCGGGTTCTTCGGCGTGGTGCGCACGCTGCGCCGTCCCGAGTTCGGGCTGGAGATCGAGGTCATGCCGGCCGTCTCCGCCGTCGCCGCCGCCTTCGCGCGGGCCGGGATGCCGTGGGACGACGCGCAGATCGTCAGCACCCACAACCGGGGACTGCGCCGCGCGGTCAACATCTGCCGCGCCCACCCGAAGGTCGCGGTGCTGACCGCGCCCGGCGCCGGCCCCTCCGAGCTCGCGCTGATGCTGCGTGACGTGCACCGCACCTTCGTGATCTGCGAGGCGCTCGGCACGCCCGAGGAGAACGTCACCGTCCTCACCTCCGACCGGGTCCCCAACCACCTGTGGCGGGACCCGAACGTGGTGCTGGTCGTCGGCGGGCCCGCGCGCACCGAGTCGCTGCCGCCCTCCGGCTGGCTCGCCGGTCGCCCGGTCGACTTCCCCGGCCCCGCGCGCGGCTGGGCGCTCCCCTCCGAGCAGGCCGGGTACGAGCGTGAACTCCCGGCCCCGGTGCGGGCATTGGTGCTCGCCCGGCTCGGCCCGCGCCCCGGTGACCTGCTGTGGGACATCGGCGCGGGCGACGGCGCGGTCGCCGTCGAAGCGGCCCGCAGCGGCGCGGCGGTCATCGCCGTCGACCGCGACGCGGACGCCTGCGCCCGCCTCGACGTCAACGCGCGCCGCGCGGGCATCGAGGTGCAGACCGTCCCGGGCAGCGCGCCGGAGGCCCTCGCCGACCTCCCCGAGCCGGACGTGGTCCTGGTCCGCCACGGCGCGGACATCCTGCGCGCCTGCCTGACCCGCCGTCCGGAACGCGTCGTCGCGGTCCCGCGCACCCTCACTCAGGCCGAGGAGCTCCGACACGCCTTCGCGGCGGCCGGGTACTCGGTCGCGGGCACGCTGCTGCAGTCCTCACCGCTGGACGCCTCCGGCGAGCTGGGCGCGGCGGTGCCGAGGTATGTGCTGTGGGGGGACCGCTAGCGCCGGTCGAACGTCTGTGCGTCCATGAGGCAAGACCGTGGCACTGCCCGTCACTGACGGCAGGTAGGCTGACGCTCTGTTCTTACGGGGCGAGCGCAACGTGGCGGAAGCCACAGCGCGGGCGGGCGTGCTCGTTGGCCATCGCCCCTGATGGGACGGAAGAATGCCGGTTGAGTCCGGGGCGATCGTGCCGGTTGCCCCGGTTCTGTCGTTCTTGTTGCGGCAGGCCGGTGCTCTCCGGCCCACCGCAGCGAGGCGAGGACCGGAACGGTGGGTGTCGCGGTCGTGGACCGCGTCGCCGCGCACGCCAGGCGGCCCTGGAAGGAGCCAGTGACATGAGCGAATCCGGCAACGTCCCGAACGGGGGGCAGGTCTCGGGCGCCGAGCCGGAGCAGGTGCCGCAGGCGGACAGCCGCCCTGCGTACACCTTCCTCGACGAAGTGGACGACGAGGAGGAGCTGCTCATGCCCGGTCCGCAGGACGCCTGGAACGAGGCCACGGTGAGGGGTCAGGGCGCGCCGATGCCCGCACCGCACGCCGCGCCGGTCCCGCCGTCCGCCCAGATCCCGCACGCCGCGCAGCCGATGCAGGCGGCGCACTTCCAGGGCGGCGTGCCCGGTCAGGAGATGTACCTCCAGCAGCCGGTGCTCGCTGAGCCGTCCGGGCTCGCGGCCCACGCGGCGCAGGTTCCGAGCCCCGGCCAGATGATCGACCCGCTGACGGACCCGCTGCCGCAGCTGTTCAACGAGCCGCTGACCGGTCCTCACGCCGATCCGGTGCCGTACGCCGTGGAGCCGGTCGCGCCCGTCGCCCCGGTCGTGCCCGTCGTGCCCGAGCCCACGCCTACGGGTGACGTCGCGTACGCGCAGGAGCACGCCGGTGCGCCCGCGCCGTCCTGGCCGCCGGTCGCGCCGCCCGTGCTGCACGCCGAGGCCATCCCGGACGTGCTCAACGGCGTCCCGGCCGAGGCGATGGCGCAGGCACCTGTGCAGGCGCAGCCGGAGTTCCAGCCGGACGTTCAGCCCGACGCCCAGGCGGCGTACGCGGCCGAGGCCCAGCCCGGCGTCGAGCAGGCGCAGGCGTCGGGTCCGGGCGTCGCGGAGCAGCAGGCGCAGCGCCGTCCGCTGCACGCCGGTCCGCCCATCCCCGACCCGTCCCTGATGACGGGCCAGGTCCCGGTCCGCTCGCTGGCCGACCGTGGGCCCAGCGGCGCGAACTCCGGTCTTCCGTCCGGTACGCCGCCGCACGGCATCCCGGTGCCGGTGGTTCCGGTTCCCGCCGGTGCCACCAACGGTGCGCCCGAGTACCTCGACCAGACCGCCGCAGCGGAGCCCGCCCACGCTCAGGTCCAGGTCCAGGTCCAGGTCCAGGACCACGCTCAGGCCCTGGTCGACCCGACGCAGGCTCAGGCAGGCGCGCCGATCGCCGTGGCGACCGCCATGCCCACGCCCATCGTCCCGCCGCAGATGCCGTCCCCGGAGAGCACGCTGGGCGGCAACGCCGCGTCCGCGCAGCAGCACGCCGAGGCCGTCGCGGCACCGGTCGCGCCTGAGGCACCCGTGGTGCACCAGCCGGAGCAGCCGGAGCAGGTCGAGCAGCCCGCCCAGGTGCCGGCGAGGGACGAGCCGACGGCCATGCCCGTCGCCGAGGCTCCCGTCGCGGAGGCGGTGATTCCGGCGCAGGGCGCGCGCGTTGACGGTCCGCAGAGCCGGATCGCCAGCTTCATCGCGCCGCCGTCCGGTGCACCGGTGGAGGTTCCGGCCGTCCCGGTCGAGCCGGAGGTCACCGCGCAGGGCACCGGTGTGCTCACCGTCGACCCGGAGCCGGTCGCCGTGCAGCCTGACGCCACGTCCGAGGCCCCGGCCGAGACGCAGCCGCAGGCTGCTGTCGCCGAGCAGGCGAACGAGCACGTGAACGAGATCGTGAACCAGAACGACGTCCCGACCGAGTCGCCGGCCGTCGAGAACGTTGTGGAGCCCGCCGTCGAAACCGTCGCCGAAACCCCCGTCGAGTCCGCTGCTGCCGTCGAGGCGCCTGTCGGCGCCCCGATCGTGATCGAGCCCGCTGCCGCCGAGGCCCCCGCTGACGCCGCCCAGCCCGAGGCCGTCACCGCGCCCGAGCAGCCCGCCGAGGCGAAGCCGGAACCGGCCGAGGACGCGACCCCGGAGCCCGACACCCAGGCCGCCGCCGAGCAGGCCGCGCAGCCGGAGCAGCCGGTGGAGGCCGCGCAGCCCGCCGCCGCGCCTGAGCCGGACGCCGTCACGGTCGCTGCCGACGCCGAGACCCAGCCCGAGGCGCAGCAGCCCGTGGCCGCCGTCGAGGCGGACGCGAAGCCTGAGGCGGTCGAGGATGCCGAGGACGCCGACGAAGCGGAGGACGAAGAGGTGGACGGCGAAGCAGCACCGGCCTACAACGAGGACATGCGCGAGGCGGTCCACCGCGTCATGCGTGAGCGTCGCGACATCCGCAACGGCTTCCGCACCGACCCGATCCCGCACGAGGTGCTGATCCGCGTCCTGGAGGCCGCCCACACCGCGCCCAGCGTCGGATACTCGCAGCCCTGGGACTTCGTGGTCATCCGCTCCGCGAAGACCCGGGCCCGGATGCACGAGCTGGCGGAGCGTCAGCGCGACGTCTACGCCGACTCCCTCCCCAAGAGCCGCGCCAAGCAGTTCAAGGAACTGAAGATCGAGGCGATCCGGGAGACCCCGGTCAACATCGTCGTCACCGCCGACCGTACCCGCGGTGGTCGCCACACCCTCGGCCGTCACACCCAGCCGCAGATGGCGCCGTACTCGGCCGCGCTCGCGGTGGAGAACCTCTGGCTCGCCGCGCGTGCCGAGGGCCTCGGTGTGGGTTGGGTCAGCTTCTTCGACGAGGAGGAGCTCGTCCGCGAGCTCGGCCTGCCGGACCACCTGGAGGTCGTCGCCTACCTCTGCGTCGGCTACGTCAACGAGTTCCCCGACGAGCCGGAGCTCGCGCAGGCGGGCTGGGCGAAGAAGCGTCCGCTCTCCTGGGTGGTGCACGAGGAGACCTACGGCCGCCGCGCCCTGCCGGGCGAGGAGCCGCACAGTGTGCTGCAGGAGACCCTGCGCGGCATCCGCCCGCTGGACGCCAAGGCGCTCGGCGAGGCGTGGGACCGGCAGAAGCGGATGACCAAGCCGGCCGGCTCGCTGGGCATGCTGGAGATAATCTCCGCTCAGCTCTGCGGCCTCTCCCGCAAGTGCCCGCCGCCGATCCCCGAGCCCGCGTGCGTCGCGGTCTTCGCGGGCGACCACGGCGTGCACGCCCAGGGCGTCACCCCGTGGCCGCAGGAGGTCACGGCGCAGATGGTCGGCAACTTCCTGGCGGGCGGCGCGGTCGTCAACGCGTTCGCCACCCAGCTGGGCGCCGAGGTCTGCGTGGTCGACGTGGGCGTCGCCTCCGAGCTGCCCCCGGCGATCGAGTCCGGCCGCACCACCGGCCTGCTGCCGCGCAAGGTCCGTCCGGGCACGGCCGACATGACGCAGGGCCCCGCGATGTCCCGCGAGGAGGCCATGCGCGCGCTGGAGGTCGGCATCGAGACCGCCCGCGACCTGGTCGCGGCGGGCAACAAGGCGCTGGTCACCGGCGACATGGGGATCGCCAACACCACCGCGGCGGCGGCGCTGATCTGCGTCTTCACCGGCGAGGACCCGGCGGTCGTCACCGGTCGCGGCACGGGCATCGACGACGAGACGCACGCCCGCAAGGTCGCCGTCATCCGTCAGGCCCTGGAGCTGCACCGTCCGGACCCGGCCGACCCGATCGGTGTCCTCGCGGCGGTCGGCGGCTTGGAGCACGCGGCCATCGCGGGCTTCCTGCTGGGCGCGGCGTCGCTGCGCACGCCGGTGATCCTGGACGGCGTGATCGCCGGTTCGGCGGCGCTGGTCGCCAAGGCGATCGCCCCCGAGGTGCTCGCCGCGTGCATCGCGGGCCACCGCTCGGCGGAGCCGGGTCACAAGGCGGCGCTGGCGAAACTGGGTCTGCGTCCGCTGATCGACCTCGACCTCCGTCTCGGCGAGGGCACGGGTGCGCTGCTGGCGCTGCCGCTGGTCCAGTCGGCGGCGCGGGCGATGCACGACGTCGCCACGTTCGACTCGGCCGGGGTCACCGAGAAGCACTGACGCCCTGACGGGCGGCAGAATCGCTTCTGCATGGGAACGTGCGGTGGGTCACCTTTTGCTGCCGCATGTGGTTGCAGCACGCTAGGGGCGCGAGGAACTGCGTGACAAGCCACCCTGTGTGGTGAGTCGCTGATCGAGCAGGGCCATCCGCATCGGGTGGGTTTCTCGCGCAGTTCCCCGCGCCCCTGATTGTTCCCTTCGCCGTTCTCACGTTCTCCGGAGTGCAACTGATGCCCACCGCCCCGCTCGACGACGACACCACCCCGCCGTACCCCGTCGGATTGCGACTGGCCGGCCGCAGGGTCGTCGTGCTCGGCGGGGGACAGGTGGCCCAGAGGCGGCTGCCGGCCCTGCTGAACGCGGGCGCCGACGTGGTCGTGATCGCGCCGGAGACGACGCCCGCCGTGCAGGCGATGGCCGACGCCGGTGAGCTGCGCTGGGAGCAGCGCGGCTACCTGCCCGGTGATCTCGCGGACGCGTGGTACGCGCTGATCGCCACCTCCGACCCGGAGACCAACGCCACCGCCGCGGCGCACGCCGAGACGCTCCGCGTCTTCTGCTCGCGTGCTGACGACGCGTCCGCCGCCTCGGCGTGGACGCCCGCCAGCGGGCGGCAGGAGGGGACGGTCGTGGCCGTGCTCTCCGGCGACCCACGCCGGTCCGCGGGGCTGCGGGACGCGATCATCGGCGGGCTGCGCGACGGCAGCCTCGCCGCCGCACACCACCGCGGCCGCACGGCCGGGGTCGCGCTCGTCGGCGGGGGACCGGGCGACCCGGACCTGATCACCGTGAAGGGCCGCCGCCTGCTCGCCGAGGCCGACGTCGTCGTCGCGGACCGGCTCGCCCCGCGCGAGCTGCTTGAGGAGCTGCCGCCGCACGTCGAGGTGATCGACGCGTCCAAGATCCCCTACGGCCGGTACATGGCCCAGGAGGCGATCAACAACGCGCTGATCGAGCTTGCCAAGGCGGGCAAGTTCGTGGTCCGGCTCAAGGGCGGCGACCCCTACGTCTTCGGGCGCGGCATGGAGGAGCTGATCGCCTGCACCGAGGCGGGCGTGCCGGTCGTCGAGGTGCCCGGCATCTCCAGCTCCATCAGCGTGCCTGCTGCGGCCGGGATCCCGGTGACGCACCGGGGCGTGACGCACGAGTTCTCCGTCATCTCCGGCCACGTCGCGCCCGAGGACGAGCGCTCGCTGGTCGACTGGGACGCCGCCGCCAAGATGCGCGGCACCCTGGTGCTGCTGATGGCCGTCGAGCGGATCGGCGCCATCTCCGCCGCGCTGGTCGCGGGCGGCCGCGCGCCGGAGACGCCGGTGGCTGTGGTTCAGGAGGGGACCACCGCCGCGCAGCGCGTCGTCCGGGCCACGCTGGCCGACGTCGCCGCCGTCGTCGAGGCCGAGGGCATCCGGCCGCCCGCCGTCGTCGTGATCGGTGACGTCGTCGCCTTGGCACCGTGAGCCGTAGCGGGCAGGATCGACCCGTGGCCGAGCTCATCACCATCAAGGACCCGGAGGACCCGCGCCTCCACGACTACGTCGCCCTGACCGACGTCGAACTGCGCCGCCGCCGCGAGCCGGCGGAGGGCCTGTTCATCGCCGAGGGCGAGAAGGTGATCCGGCGTGCCCGGCTGGCCGGGTACCGGATGCGGTCGATGCTGCTGTCGGCCAAGTGGATCGACCAGATGAAGGACGTCATCGACGAGGTCCCGGCCCCGGTCTACGCGGTCACCCCGGCCGTCGCCGAGCAGGTCACCGGCTACCACGTGCACCGCGGCGCGCTCGCGTCGATGCAGCGCAAGCCCGCCGCGTCGGTCAAGGACGTGCTGGCCGGGGCGCGGCGGGTCGCGGTCTTCGAGGACCTGGTCGACCACGCCAACACCGGTGCGGCCTTCCGCAACGCGGCGGCGCTCGGCGTCGACGCGGTCCTGCTCAGCCCGCGCTGCGCGGACCCGCTCTACCGACGCTCCGTCAAGGTGTCGATGGGCGCGGTGCTCAGCCTCCCCTACGCGGTCCTCGACCCGTGGCCGGACGGGCTCACGCTGCTGCGCGACGAGGGCTTCACCATCGCCGCCCTCTGCCTCGCCGACCGGGCGATCCCGCTGGACGAGTTCGTCGCCCGCAGGCACGAGCGCCTGGCGCTGGTCTTCGGCACGGAGGGCAGCGGCCTCTCCACGGCGGCTCTGCGTGCGGCCGACGAGTGGGTCACCATCCCGATGGCCAACGGCGTCGACTCGCTCAACGTGGCGGCGGCCTCCGCCGTCGCCTTCTACGCCACGCGACGGTAGGACACGTCCGCTTGGGCGCTAACGGTCGGCCGCAGCCCAGCCAGGGTCGCGGCCGGTCACGCCGAGCAGGCGGTGCAGCGGTGGCGCGTCGTTCGGCACGGTGACCGGCGGGCCGAACAGGCCCGGCAGTCCTGCCGGGTTCTGCTCGGCGATGGACCAGGCCCAGGCGTAGGCGGCGTTGATCGCCGGGTCGTCGGTGCCGTCGTGCGCGGGGAAGGGCTGCCCGGTGGCGGCGGCCAGGTCCCAGCCGTGGACGAGCACCTCGTCCAGCCCGGCTGCGCCCGCGATCTCCGCGGGCAGGTCCAGCCCGCCGACCGTGGTGACGCCCGTCCAGGCCTCGGTCGGCTCCCAGGCCGCCGCCAAGGCGTCGAGCCGCTCCGGCAGGCGGTCGCGCCAGTCGTCGCCGAGCCGTGACGCGTCCGGCGTCCTGGCCCGGCCCCCGTCGGGCAGCTGCTCCTTCCGGGCCGCCGCGGCGAAGGCGAGGCAGAGGCCGTCGATATGGTCGAGCAGCGCGGCGACGGTGATCCCGCCGCAGGGCGTCGGCGCGTCGAGCTGCTCGTCGCGCACACCTCGGACGACGTGGCCGACCAGCGTCGTCGCGGGGCGGAAGTCGACGGGGTCCGCGGGGTGGGGTCCTGCAACCGGCGTGGTCATGGGTGGGTCTCCTCGTGCTGGGCCGTCCTCCGAGTCTCTCTCCGTCCGCCCGGCTCGGCCACGCGTTTGACGCCGATCAGCACCCGGTAGCGCTCGCGCGCCCGGAAGTCGGCAAGGGACCAGACGGCCGGTCGGCCGATCTCGCGGCAGAGGTGGAGGACGCGGTCCGGGGCGAGGCAGACGCCGACGTGGGCGCCGTAGGGGTCGGCGGTCGGGCCGAAGAGGAGCAGGTCCAGCGGTCGGGCGGTCGCGACGACGGTCGTGGCCGTGTCGTCCGACCACAGGTCGCTGGAGCGCAACGGCGGTACCCGCAGCCCGAAATGGGCCAGCACGGCATAGGCGTAGAGCTGGCAGTTCGCGCCTTCGGCGAGTTCAGGCCGGTCGGCGACGGCGGGGGAGCCGGGGTAGCAGGAGCCGACGTACGGCACGTCGACCAGCTCGTCCGGCAGCAGCGCGGAAAGCCCGCCCTGCCAGGGGAGTTCGCCCGGGACCACGCCCGTCCCGCCGCTCAGCCCCGCGTCGCGGAGGCGGAGGGCGAGCCGTCGGCGGCCAGGGCGGTGCCGGTCGCCGTGGCAGCGGCAGTGGTGGTGGCGGAGCCGGACGCCGAGGTGGTGGGCGAGGCGACGCCGGGCGCGGACGCCGCCGTGCTTCCCGGCCAGGTCTCCGTCATGGTGCCCTTGGCGGCGACCGTGTAGCGGGTGGTGCTGACCGTGCGGGTGCCGGTCGCCGGGGTGCTCTCCGCGCGGACCACCGCGCCGTTCTGGATCTGCCAGCTGCTGTTGCCGTTGGGGTTGCCGGTCGAGGCGTGCGCGGCCAGCAGCACCGGGTCGCCGCTCGACGTGACCTGGTACAGCTCGATCATGTCCTCGGGCACCGCCTGGACCCGGCGGGTCAGCACGACCACGGCCGCGGGCCGGCCCAGATAGCGGGCGGGCAGCACCGTGGTCAGGGTGACCGGGGAGCCGGGCCCGGTGCCGTGGCCTGCGCGCAGGTCGATCCGGGAGCCGTCGGCGGGGTCCTGGTACGAACGCCCGCCCCAGTCGATCGCGGTGACCGTCTGGGTCGACGGGTCACCGGCCGACATCGCGACCAGCCCCTGGGACGCGTCCTGGGCGACGGATCCGGCGGAGGCCGTCGCCTGCGCGGCCACCGGGCTCGCCGGGGCGGAGCCCTTGGGCGAACGGCTCTCGCAGCCCTGGGCGGTGGCGATCGCCAGCGCCACGCCGACGGTGACGGTGATGAAGACGATCAGGCGCTGCCGCAGCAACCGCCGCCGCGCGGCAGGACCGCCGGGACGGTTGGCGGGCCGGTTGGCCGGACGGTTCGGCGGGGGCGTGCGCTGCGCTCCACGCGGGGGCGCGGGACGGCGCGCGGGCGTGGGCTGCGGCTCACGTGCCGTCGCGGACGCCGGACGCCGGGCCCCGGACGGGCGGGCAGCGGCGGACGCGGATCCGGACGCCTTTCCGGACGCCGCTCCGGAGGCGGATCCCGTCGCCGCCGCGGCTCCAGCTCCCGCACTCGCGCCGGACGCGGCGCCCGCGCCCGACTCCGCGCCCGCACGCGGAGCCTGCGCGCCGGGACGTGCCCCCTGCGGACGCCCCTCCCGCACGCCGGGACGCCGGGCGTCGCGCGGCGACCCCGCCATCCGCTGGGCGTCCCGCTGGGCCTCACGTTGCGCCTCGCGCTGGGCCTGCCGCTGCGCCTCACGCTGAGGGTCCCGGTGCTGGTCCCGCTGCGGATCGCGGTGCGGGTCGTGCGGGCGGGCGCGCGAGTCGCGCTGTGTGTCCGGGAGGGTGTCCTGCTGCGCCTCGTGCCCGTCGCGCTGCGGGCGCGCGGGGTGCTGCGCCGGCGTCGCGATGCTGCGGCCGATCGCGGCTCCGCGCGCGGCCAGTTCCCGCAGCTTGTCGTGGACCTGGGCCGGGGTCGGCCGGTCCGCCGGATCCTTGGCCAGGCAGGCGCGGATCAGCGGAGCCAGCGCCGCCGGAACCTCCGTCAGATCCGGCTCCTCGTGGACGACCCGATAGAGCATCACTTCCGAGCTGCCGGAGCCGAACGGGGTGTCCCCGGTGGCCGCGTAGGCCAGCGTGCTGCCGAGCGAGAAGACGTCCGTGGCGCCCGTCACACCGACGCCGCGCACCTGCTCCGGCGCGAGGAAGCCGGGGGAGCCGACGGCCGTGCCCACGTGCGTCAGTGTGCTCGCGCCGCTGGACCAGGCGATGCCGAAGTCGATGATCCGCGGGCCCTTGGGCGAGAGCAGGATGTTGGACGGCTTGAGGTCGCGGTGCACCACACCCGCGTCGTGGACCTGGGACAGGCCGTCGGCCAGCGCCGCGCCCACCGCCGCGAGTTCGGGCCAGGGCAGCGGACCGTCGTCCCCGACCCGCTTGTAGAGGGAGGGCCCGGGGACGTAGACCGTTGCCAGCCACGGACGTTCGGCGTCGATGTCGGAGGCGACGAGCCGGGCGATGCAGCCGCCGCGGATCCGGGAGGCGGCGGCGACCTCACGCGCGAAGCGGGTGCGGAACTCCTGGTCCTCGGCCAACTCGGCCCGGATCAGCTTGAGGGCGACCTTCTGGCCCTTGCGGTCGGCGCCGAGGTAGACGTCGCCCATCCCGCCGCTGCCGAGACGGCGGTGCAGCCGGTAGGGGCCGACGAGCCGCGGGTCCTCCCGTCGGAGCCGCATCATCGCCACCTTGCCGTCCCGTCCCACCGTCAGATCGCCGCCGTGAGGCGGGTGCTGATCTGTGTCTCGTGCGTCTGTCGTGTGTCTGTCGTTCGTCCTACGGTCGTCCGGTCCGCCCGTCCGGTCGGTTCGCGCCGTCTGCCAGGGCACAGCTTACGGACTCGCGCCGCCGGTGTGCTGATACGCAACGCAGCCGCACCCGAGAGGCGGACTCAGGGTTCTCCCTGAGGGTTCGGCCGGGGCCTTCTCCACCTCGGGGACGAGATCCACGGCGGGCGGGTCCTCCTCGGGGATGCACCGAGGACCCTGCGTCGGCATGACGACCGGGAATGCGGGGAGTCATACGGTGGTTGTGTGCGGTGGGCGGGACGCTCGTCCCCCGAGGTTCTCCGCCTGCCGCCCTCAGCAGACCGGCTCCGTCCGCGCGCTGGGGTTACACGAGTAAGGACGACGACGGTGACGGGCATGACGACGAAGAGGCGGATGGGGGAGTTGGCGATGGCGATGCAGACGGAGGGCCCGGCGCGGCGGCGCAGGTCGCCCGAGGGCACGAGGAACCCGCTTGTCGCGCTTGCCATCGCCCTGCCGGTCGCGGCGCTGCTCGCCTACGCGTTCGGCGCCTGGCACCAGTTCGCCCTGCAGGCGAACACCGTGGTGCAGCTGATGGGCCACTGAGGCCCGTCCCGACGGCCCTGTGCCGTCCCCGAGAACGGCGGGTGCCGTGTCCGGTCTGTCGGTGAGGGCAGCCCGGGCGCGGTGCTCGCACGCTGCCCCTTCGGCGACCTCCGAGACGGGCAACGCGAAGGCCCCCAGGCTCAGCCTGGGGGCCTTCTTCGGTGCGCGATACTGGGATTGAACCAGTGACCTCTTCCGTGTCAGGGAAGCGCTCTCCCGCTGAGCTAATCGCGCGGGGGTACTGCTCCGGATCATGCTGTGGTGCCCGCTCCCGGAGGAGCAGTGCGCGATACTGGGATTGAACCAGTGACCTCTTCCGTGTCAGGGAAGCGCTCTCCCGCTGAGCTAATCGCGCGGGGGTACTGCCGGTGGTGCTGGTACTGCGGTACTGCCAGGTCGTGCCGTGCTGCACACCCCCGAAGGGGCAGTGCGCGATACTGGGATTGAACCAGTGACCTCTTCCGTGTCAGGGAAGCGCTCTCCCGCTGAGCTAATCGCGCATGGAGGTGGAGACGGGATTTGAACCCGTGTACACGGCTTTGCAGGCCGTTGCCTCGCCTCTCGGCCACTCCACCAGGAAAAGACCGACAAGCGATCTTCCTTCCGAGCGGACGACGGGATTCGAACCCGCGACCCTCACCTTGGCAAGGTGATGCTCTACCAACTGAGCCACGTCCGCGTGATCTCCGGTCGGCTTTCCGCTTACTTTCTGCGGTCCGCGTCCCGGCGACGTGTTGAACTCTAGCGGATTCCGGGCCCAGCTCAAATTCCGTATCCACCTGCGTGCCGTAGTCGGCGGTCCTCCCCACAGGCGCTCCAGCCTGCGGAGACCTAGACTTCCGCCTGCCGTACGTCCCGCAGAAGGCAGAGAGCGCCCGTGATCCACTCGCTTCCGTCGTCCGTTCCGATGGCCCGGTTCGCCGGCCGGGTCGCCACCGGATTGTGCGAGGTCAGCAATGATCCGGCGGTGCTGGACGGGTCCGGTTTCTGGGCCGTGGTCGCCGATTTCGAGGGGCGGATCACCTGCGCCCGTTTCGCGGACGTCCGCCCCGACATCCCGCCGTCGGAACCCGGCGGCTGGCTCGGCCCGGCTCCCCAGGACTGGCACAGTTCGCTCGACCGGGACGCCTACACCTCGGGCGTCCGCCGGATCCGTGAGTACATCGCCGCGGGCGAGGTCTACCAGGCCAACCTCTGCCGCGTGCTGACCGCGCCGCTGCCGGACCCGTCCCGCGCCGACGTGGACGCGTTGACCGCGCGCCTGGCCCACGGCAACCCCGCCCCCTACGCGGGCACCGTGCGGCTGCCCGACCACGGCGTCGAGGTGGCGACCGCCTCACCCGAGCTCTTCCTGCACCGGGAGGGCGACGTCGTCCGCTCCGGTCCGATCAAGGGCACCGGCCGCACCGAGGCCGATCTGCTGGAGAAGGACTTCGCCGAGAACGTGATGATCGTCGACCTGGTCCGCAACGACCTGGGCCGGGTCTGCGTCACCGGCAGCGTCACCGTGCCGGAGCTGTGCGTGGTGGAGAAGCACCCGGGCCTGGTGCATCTGGTGTCGCTGGTCGAGGGGCGGCTGCGTCCCGGTGCGGGCTGGCCGGAGCTGCTGGCGGCGACCTTCCCGCCCGGCTCGGTCACCGGAGCGCCCAAGAGCAGCGCGCTGCGCATCATCGACGCGCTGGAGACGGCGCCGCGCGGGCCCTACTGCGGCGCGGTCGGCTGGGTCGACGCGGACCGAGGCATCGGCGAACTCGCCGTCGGCATCCGTACGTTCTGGGTCGACCGGGCGGATCCGGACGGGCCCTGCGTGCGGTTCGGCACCGGAGCCGGGATCACCTGGGGCTCCGATCCGGACCGCGAGTGGGACGAGACGGAACTCAAGGCGTCCCGCCTGGTCGCGATAGCGTCGGAAACGGAGTCGGCGCAGGTGCCGAACTGAGAGCATGCAGGGACGGGTGCGCCCGGAGCGGTCGCAGTGCATGCGGCAGTGACGAGTTGAGCGTGAAGCGTGAGGAGTGCCACCGTGCAGATCTGGGTCAACGGCCGGCTCCAGGACGCCGAGGAGGCGACGGTCTCGGTCCTCGACCACGGCATGACCGTCGGCGACGGCGTCTTCGAGACGGTGAAGACGACCGACGGCCGCCCCTTCGCGCTGCGCCGCCACATCGACCGGCTTGAGCGCTCCGCACGCGGCCTCGGACTGCCCGCCCCCGACCGCGCCGAGGTCGAACGCGCCTGCGCGGCCGTGCTGGAGGCCAACCCGACGGAGCTCGGGCGGCTCCGGATCACCTACACCGGCGGCCTCGCGCCGCTCGGCTCGGAGCGCGGCGAGGCGGCGTCCACCCTCGTCGTCGCGCTCGGCCCGACCGTCCGGCGGACCGGCGCCACCGCCGTGGTCACCGTCCCGTGGCGGCGCAACGAACACGGTGCGACGGCCGGACTCAAGACGACCTCCTACGCCGAGAACGTCGTCGCCCTGGCCCGGGCCCACCAGCACGACGCCGGTGAGGCCCTGCTCGCCAACACGGCGGGCAGGCTCTGCGAGGGCACGGCCTCGAACGTCTTCGTGGTCGTCGGCGGTCGGCTGCTCACCCCGCCGCTCTCCTCCGGCTGCCTGGCCGGGATCACCCGCGCGCTGGTGCTGGAGTGGACCGACGCCGAGGAGGCCGACCTCCCGTACGAGGTGCTGCAGGAGGCGGAGGAGGTCTTCCTGACCGGAACGCTCCGCGACGTCCAGGGCGTCTCCCGGGTCGACGAGCGCGAACTGCCCGGCGCGCCGGGCCCGGTGACCGCCAAGGTGAGCGAGATCTTCGCCGCCCGCGCCGCCGCCGACCTGGAGCCGTGATGACGACGACGCTGCGCCCGACCGGCCCCGAGACGCGGTCGCCGCTCGGCGGGCGCGGGCGTGACTACGCGATCTGCGTCAACGGACGGTCGGTCGGCGGCGTCGGACTGCGCGTGGCGCCTGGTGACGTGGGCGTGCTGATCAACCTGGCGGTGGACGAGCCGGATCGCGGCCGGGGGCGAGGGACGATCGCCGTCCTGGCCGCCGAGGAGATCCTGCGCTCCTGGGGCTGCCGCCGCGCGGAGCTCTCGGTGCTGCCGGAGCGCTCGCCGCAGCCCGAGCGTGCCATCCGCTGGATCGCGGGCCTCGGCTACGTCCCGGCCGCCCGCAACATGGTCAAGCAACTCCCGGACACCGCACCGCAGTTGCCCGCCGGAACGGTGGGCAGGGCGATGACCGCGGAGGAGTACCCGGTCTGGCTGGCGGAGGAGTCGGCCGGGTACGTCGCCCTGCTGGTCGGCGCGGGGATGACGCCGGACGAGGCGCGGGCCAAGAGCGCGGCCGACCACGCGGCCATGCTCGGCCGGGGCCTCGACACCCCGGACACCGTGATCAGCCGCCTGACCGTCGACGGCGTCCCGGTCGGGGCGCTCTGGATCAACACCTCCGAGACGGACCGCCGACCGCCGTGGGTCTACGACGTGCTGGTGGACGAGGCGTACCGGGGTCGCGGCCACGGTCGGTCGCTGATGCTGCTCGCCGAGGGCCTCACCCTCGCTGCCGGCCAGCACCGCCTCGGCCTCAACGTCCATGCCGGGAACACCCCGGCCGAGCGGCTCTACGAGTCGCTGGGCTACCGCACCACCCGCTGGGTGCTGGGCAAGCCACTGCTCTGAAGCCGCTCAGTCTGTCGGCGTTCGGGCTTTCGGCCCGCAAGCTGGACCCGACCCGCAGGCTGACCGGACGCGTCCCGGTCCGGCCTGCGGGCCGAAGGCTGCTACTCGCCCAGCAGGGCGAGGAGCCGATCGCGCAGGCCGTCCTGGCTCTTGCTGCCGTCGAGGCGCTCGCGGCCGACGACCCAGTTCGGGGTGCCCTTGACGCCGATGGCCTTGCCCTCGGCGTGGTCCGCCTCGACGGTGAAGCTGTGGCGGCCGTCGATCAGCGCGGTGTCCATCTCCTCGGCGTCCAGGCCGAGCTCCGTCGCGACGGCGAGCAGCAGCTTGAGCCCGTTGCGGTCCAGCTCCTCGGTGCGGGCCAGCACCGCCTCCACGAACGGCCAGCCCTTGCCCTGCGCGAAGGCCTCCTCGGCGGCCTCGGCCGCCTGGAAGGAGAACTTGTGCTTCTCCAGCGGGAAGTGGCGCAGCACAATCTCCACGCGGTCGCCGTAGGCGGCGCGCAGCGCGCGGACGTCGTCGAGCGCGGTGGCGCAGTCCGGGCACTGGAGCTCGCACCAGAACTCGACGGTCTTGACGGGCTGGGCGGGGGACGCGGACGCGCCCGAGGAACTTTCGGTCATGCTCGCAAGTCTCCCATTTATGGGCACGATGGTTATGACGCCCGTAGCCCGGGGGCATCACCGACGGCATCCCGGCGGCAGAAGGAGAGCCCGATCATGACCGGCATCATCTGCATGGCACTCTCGGCCGTGGGCGTCGTGCTCGCGGTGCTCACCGCGACGCGCGGCCGGTTCCGGTCGGGGATCCGCTGGCTCGCCGTCGCCCTGATCCCGACCGGGCTCTGGCTGACCGGCCTGATCACGGTCTTCCGGCAGATCGGCCACTCGCTGGCGAGCTGGGCCACGCACCTGGTCTTCGACCCCCGGGTCTGGGTGGGCGTCGTGATGCTCGGCATGGCGGTCGTGCTGCTGTTCAGCACCGGCTGGCGGCTGCGGCGGGGCAAGGCGAAGGGCACGGGGGCGTCGTCGGTCGCCGCCAAGCAGTCCGCCCCGGCGGCCACCGCCGGACGCCCGGCGGGTGGCAACCAGGCGCTTCCGGCCAAGTCCTCCGGCAAGTCGGGCGCGTCCACCGGCACGGACCTGGGCGACTTCTCCGACATCGAGGAGATCCTCAAGCGCCGGGGCATCTGACCAGGCTCACGCCTGCTGGCTCTGGTGCGTCCGCTCCCACAGGATCAGGCCGACGAGCAGGGCGGCCGTCACCGCCAGGCCCGCGCAGCCCCCGGACCAGCGCAGCGCGGGCACGCCCGCCGCGAGCACCACGACCGCGGCCGCCAGGCGCGGCACCGGCCAGCGTCCGGCCAAGGTCCAGTGGAAGTAGGCCAGTCCACCGAGGTACAGGGCGGTCCCGAGCGGCAGCATCGCGGCGGGCAGGCCGTGCAGCGGCTCAGTGAACGCGTCGATCGCCTCCTGCATGCCGACCGCCGAGACGGCGATGCCGAAGACGACGAACAGGTACGCGTAACCGAAGGAGAGGACCGCCACCCGGGGGCGCCGCTGCGCCGGGACCCGTTCCAGCAGGGCCAGGCTGTCCTCCTCCTCGCGGTCGAAGTAGAGCCACCACATCGCCGCGCTGGCGGCCAGCGCCAGCAGCGCGCCCACCAGCACCGCCGTCAGCCGGTCCTCGTGCGTCGCCGCCGCGCCGACCTCGGCGACCGACTCGCCGAGCACGATGATCACGGCCAGCCCGTGCCGTTCCACGAAGTGCCCGACACCCACGCTGAACCCGCCGACGCCGCTGTGGAACGGGGTCATCCACTCGATCGCCACGGCGACCGCCCACACCCACGCGCGCTCGTGCGCGGGCACCGCTCCGGCGGCGAGCACCACCAGCGCGCTGACGACGTTGATCGGTCCGATCCTGGTGATTCCGACATGCCCGGAGGTGCCCAGGAAGCCGAAGGTGTGCACCAGCACCACGACGAGGTACGCCGCGCCGAAGACCAGCCCCCACGGGCCCGGTTCGGCCGCGCGCGGCACGGCCATGGACATCACGAAGAACCCGGCCGTGCCGAGCAGGAGCAGCAGGCGCGGGCCGGTCCGCTCCAGGTCGAGCGCGTTGGTCAGCCAGGCGTAGCCTCCGTACATCCACCAGATCAGCGCCAGCAGCAGCGCCGAGCGGGCCAGCCCGAGGAGGTCGGGGTGGGCGGCGAGCAGCCCGGCGATCTGGGTGATGGTGAAGACGAAGACCAGGTCGAAGAAGAGCTCCAGCGGACGCACCGACTCCGCCGGGGCCGCTGTTCCCTCGCGCGCCCTCCCGGTGGAGCCGTCGCTCACGTCCTGACGCCGACGCCGGGCGTCTCCTGCGTCGTCACGGCCGAGGCCGAGGCCGAAGCCGCGTCCCGTGCGGAGCCGAGTTCTGCCTCCGGCGGGGGAGCGACGCGCTGCCGTGCGCGGTAGGCGGCCACGTGCAGGCGGTTGCCGCAGGTGCGGCTGTCGCAGTAGCGGCGCGAGCGGTTGCGGGAGAGGTCGACGAAGACCCGGACGCAGTCGGGGGCCTCGCAGCGGCGCAGCCGCTCGCGTTCGCCCGCGACGAGGACCAGCGACAGCGCGATCCCGGACTCGGCGGCCACGCGGTCGGCCAGCGCCGCGCCGGGGGCGAAGTAGTGCATGTGCCAGTCGTGACCGTCGTGGTCGGTCAGTCGGGGGGTGGTGCCGGCCCGGGCGATCAGGCCGTTGAGCAGCTCGGCCGCCTCCTGGACGGTCGCGGCACCCAGCACCTCCCAGAAGCGTGCGCGCAGCAGGCGGATCGCGTCGAGGTCGGCGGCGGTCAGCCGTCCCACGTCGCTCAGTTCACGATTGGCCACGAAGCCGCGCAGGGCGGGGAGGTCCGGCAGTGCCTCCTGGCCGCAGGCCTCGGGGGAAGTGTTGAGCAGCTCGACCAGTGCGTCGAGCGCGCATTCGGTGTCGTGGGTGATCAGCACGGCGGGGCTCCTGGCTCTCCGTGGCCCGACGGTTCGGCCGCGTGGTTGGGGCCGACTGGTTGGCGAGGACTCTACCGTTCGTGACGCGTCAAGGTCATGACGACACCATTGCCGGTGCTGACATGCCCGGACGGGCTGGTGACGCGCGTCGACACAAGGGACGACCGGCGGGTACAGGACCTGGAAAAGCCGCAGCGGCCCGGCGATGGGGTCTCCATCACCGGGCCGCAGCGACGTGCCGTGCTGCGCCGCGTGCCCCCGAGTAGCACGCTTGCGCTTGTAGGTGCTGCGCTGTGCGAGGTCAGCGCATGGTCTAGCTCTCGGCCAGGATGTGGCTCAACTCCCTGTCGAGGTCGAAGTGCCGGTGCTCGGTCCCCGGGGGGGACCGCGGCGTCGGTTCGCTTGAGGAAGGACTCCAGCGCACGCGCCGGGGCTTCCAGCAGGGCTTCTCCCTCGGGAGAGCTCAACGCGATGCAGACGACTCCTTGTCCGTGGCTGCGTGAGGGCCAGACACGGACATCGCCGGTCCCGGTCGGCCGGTGCAGCCCCTCCGCGAGGAGGTCGCGGGCGAACACCCAGTCGACGGTCTCGTCGGCGCCCGTGTGGAAGGTGGCGTGCACGGCATAGGGGTCGGCCGTGTCGTAGCGAAGCCCCGCCGGAACGGGGAGAGAAGACTCGCTCGACACGATGAGGCGCAGGTGCAGCTCGCAGCTGACCGTGGTGTTCATAAGCGCCAAGGCCTTTCGCTCAGTGTGCGCTCGGGGATCGCACGTCGGCGAACGGACCATCCCACCGTTAGGCCCGGTGTAAACCCCTCTGTCCGGATTAGTGCGCTCCGGATACCCCATCTGGCGCAGTTGTCACAGGCGTCACAGGAGTCACACGAAGCGGCTGGTGGGAGCCGTTTCGCGGTTCGTCCAGGGACAGTTTTCGGCCAGCTTTCGGCCGACGGGCACAGCTGTGGCCGCGCCCCGGCGCAACGGGCCGGAGCGGTGCCGGAGCAGGGGTCGGCATGCGGTAGTGTTTTCCCTGCACCCGGGCGATTAGCTCAGTGGGAGAGCGCTTCGTTCACACCGAAGAGGCCACTGGTTCGAACCCAGTATCGCCCACCCCGGACCGAAGGCCCGCAGGTCGACGACCTGCGGGCCTTCGGCGTGTCCCGGTCAGAGCAGTGCTGTGTCGGGGAGCCCGATGTCAGGGAAGACGAGGGCCGTCAGCTGAACGGGACCGCGTCCGCGTCGGCGATCACCGCGCCGGCCGCCGCCAGCTCGTCCTCCGTCTGCCGCGCCGCCTCGGGCTTGAACCCCTCATGGGCGCCCGAGGCGAGCACCACGCGGTAGCCGCGTCCGAGCGCCGCCGTCACCGTGGCCGAGACGGCGTGCTCGCTCCAGACTCCGGCGACCACCAGCCGCGTGCCCGGAGGCAACGCCTCGGTGAGGGCGCTGCCGAGGAAGGCGTTCTCGTCGGTGCGGTCGACCACCGCCTCCCCGCGCCAGGAGCCGAACAGCAACTGCTGGTCGTCGCTGCGTACGTGGACGACGGGCGCGCCCGCGTTTCTGGCCCGACTGAGCAGTGCGCGCAGGGACGCGGCGACGGAGGGGGTGAGCAGCATGTCGCGTTGGACGTCGATGAGCAGCAGTGCGGTGGCCATACGACCAAGTTAGCACTGGTGTTCGAATCGTTCGAGTCGAACGGCGAGGGTACGGGGTATGCATTTCTGGCATCGGCCCAGGCAGTGCTAATGTTCTCTGCGTGCCCGGGCGATTAGCTCAGTGGGAGAGCGCTTCGTTCACACCGAAGAGGTCACTGGTTCGAACCCAGTATCGCCCACCCGTGCAGGACTTGAAGGCCCCTCAGTTGAGGGGCCTTCAGTCGTTTCCGCTCCTCTTCGTCAGGCTCACGTTCGTCAAGCTCACGCCGCCTGCTCCAGTGGGAGGCGCAGCGGCCAGGCCGGGTCCACCGAGGCGGGCGTGCCGCTGCGCGAGAACCACTGTTCGAGTCCGCGTGCCTGTGCCGCGTGCCAGACGGCCTGGCGCAGATGCAGCTCCGCCGTCGTCAGCCCCTCCAGGCGGCCGTGGTGGCGACGCGCTATGGCCCTGGTCAGCTCCATCGCCGCGGTGGCGTCGGCGCCGGCGTCGTGGGCGTCGGTCAGCGGGACGTCGTAGCTCGCGCACAGTGCGGTCAGCGTCCGGCGGCCCTTGCGGTAGCGGTCGAGATGCTTGTCCAGCACCCACGGGTCCAGCACCAACAGCGGTGTGCCGGAGAAGTAGTGACTGATCGTCAGACTGCGGTGGCGGCGCAGCTCGCGGTCGAGGAGGGTGAGGTCGTAGGGGGCGTTCATCACCACCAACGGCCGTGCGGCGCGCGTGCTTTCGGCCAGGGCGCGCGCGATCTCCTCCACCACGACTCCCGGCGCCCGGCCGTGCTCGCGCGCCCAGGAGTCGGTCAGTCCGTGCACCGCCGTGGCCTGCGCGGGAATCGGCAGACCCGGGTCGACGGCCCAGTCCAGCCGCCGTAGTTCGCCGCCCGGTGCGTCCTGCAGCACCAGGGAGGCTGTCACGATCCGGTCGCGTTCGACGTCGACGCCAGTGGTCTCGGTGTCGAAGGATGCGAGTGGGCCTTCGTGCCAGAGCGTCATCACCGTCCCCCTGTCTTCCCTCTCTCCGTCACCGCTCCGTCACTGTGATCTCGACGGATGGCAGAAACGGTTCACACCTGGGTGATACCCGGTCACTTTCCGCATTCAATCCTCTTGTCGCAGATGTTCAGCTACTCCCTTGTTTCGCGCCATCCGGTCCGGGAAAGACCGAAGTTGACGGGGTGTCCGAAACGGGGCGGATCCGCCCGTCGTCTGGACCGGAGCGGTACCGATGGCAACTACCTGGCCCGAACCGGCCGCGCCGGACGGGCGATCTCTTCGCGGCCAACTCGCCGTCACCTCCTGCATGGAGACGCTGCAGGTGGGGTATCTCCATGCCGTGGCCGCCGCTGCGGGCTGTGCCCTCGCCTCACCCTTCCCGGACAACGGGATCGACTGGCATCTCAGCCACGGCAGTTCCGCCCACCTGGTCGACGACGAGGTCACCATCAAGGTCCAGCTCAAATGCACCGCGCAGATCCCGCCGAACCCGGCCGGACCGCACTTCAGCTTCACCCTCGACAACGACCACCTGCGCAAACTCGCCCACCCCCGGGTCGCCGTGCACAAGATCCTGGTGGTGATGCTGGCGCCCCGTCAGGTCGACCAGTGGCTGCTCGCCCGCCCGGACCGGCTGGAGCTGCGGCACTGCTGCTACTGGGTCAACCTGGCGGGACATCCGATCACCGGCAGGCGGCGGACGAATGTCCGGATACCGACGGAGCAGGTCTTCGACGACCGCGCGCTGTGCGCCATCATGGCGCGTGTGGGGGCGGGCGACCGGCCGTGATCATCCCGATTCACGGGCACTCCACCGGCTCGGGAGGGCACGCGTGACAGCCAGGCGGCAGGACACCCAGGCAGATTCCGTGACTCCCGTGGCCCGCGCCGCCGTGCGAGCCCGGGGCGGACGCACCCTGCTGCCTCCTGCCGAACCCGATCTGCCCGACCCCGGACGGGTCGACCCCGCCGTGCTCACCACCCTGCTCGCCCGGCACGGTTGGATCCGCAAGGGCGGCGCGCAGGGCCGCTACAGCCGCTGGGCCGCGCCCGACGACCTGGAGCCGGACACCAGCCTGCTGGTCCCCGGCGACCGTCACTTCGACGACAGCCTCGACCTGATCGAGGAGGCCGTGCTCACCCTCGCCCGCTCCGGCGTCCCGTCGGCCCGCGCCATCCTGGCCGCGCTGCTGGTTCCCGGCGACGAGATCCACTGGCGACGCGAGGTCCCCGGCGTCGGCGGAGCGGTGGCCTGGGGCGCAGAGGCCGAACTGCGCTCGGCCGCCGCCGCCATGCTCGCGGCGGCGGCCAAGGCCGGGCAGGCGCGCGCGGCGTACTTCGGCGCGCGACTGGACGCCTACGCCGCCGAGTACGTCGACCGGGTCCTGGTCGTCGCGCCCGGCACCGGCGCCGGGCTGCTCACCGCCTACAGCCCCGCGCCCGCCGACCGGCTCACCACGACCACCCTGGTCCGCGCGCTGGAGACGCTGCGGGACGCGATCGACCTGCAGCGGGCCACCGGCCAGACCGACGCGTTCGACAACGGCGTCCGGCTCGGGCTCAGCCGGGAGTTGGTCGGCTCGGTCGCCCACCTGGTGCGCGGCAGCGAGGGCGCGCAGGTCGGCCTGCACTGGTCGGCGCAGGTCGGCGTGCCGCACGGATTCGGCAACCGGCGTCTCGTCGTCGACTTCTCGCCGGGCGACCTGCCGGCCCTGGAGGCGGCGGCGGCCCGGCTCGAACGCAGCGAGCCGGCCGTCGACGTCGCCCTGACCGGCGCCGTGGTCCGGCTCAAGCGGGCGGTGCCGGGAGCGGAGGGCGTGGTCCGGCTGCGGGTGCTGAGCGGCGCGGACGTCGAGGAGGTCCGGGTCCGCCTCGGCGACCGCGACTACCGCACCGCCGTGACCGCCCATCTGGAGGGCGCTCCCGTCCGGTTGCGCGGCCTGTTGGAGCGCAAGGGCGGCTTCCGCAAGATCACGGGCGCCCGTGACGTCGCCATCGTCGAACTCGACGAGGCCGAACGTGACCGCCTGGCGAAGACGCTGCGCCTGGGCGGCGCGGCCGAGGACGGCTCGGACGACGGAGCCGACGACAGCTCGGACGAGGGCACGGACGACAGCTCGGACGGCGACGCGGGATGAGCCGGGGCTGATCCCTGCACGAGGGCGTCCACCGGGTCGGTACCATCGTGATCGCAGCGCACACCGCTGCCCTTCCACGAGGAACCGAGAGTCAGGAGAGTCCGGTGTCGGACGTCCGTGTGATCATCAATCGCGAACCCGACCGGGAAGACCGCGTGGTGACGACGGGCACGACGGCCGCCGAGCTCTTCCCGGGGGAGCGCGCCGTCATCGCCGCCAAGGTCGGCGGGGAGCTCAAGGACCTCACCTACGTGCTGGTCGACGGCGACGAGGTCGAGCCGGTGGAGATCACCAGCGAGGACGGCCTCAACATCCTGCGCCACTCCACCGCGCACGTCATGGCCCAGGCCGTCCAGGAGGTCTTCCCGGACGCCAAGCTCGGCATCGGCCCGCCCATCAAGGACGGCTTCTACTACGACTTCGACGTCGAGAAGCCGTTCACTCCCGAGGACCTCAAGGTCATCGAGAAGAAGATGCAGGAGATCCAGAAGCGCGGCCAGCGCTTCCAGCGCCGCGTGGTGACCGAGGACGCCGCCCGCGAGGAGCTCGCGAGCGAGCCGTACAAGCTGGAGCTGATCGGCCTCAAGGGCTCCGCCTCCTCCGAGGACGGCGCGGACGTCGAGGTGGGCGGCGGCGAGCTGACCATCTACGACAACCTGGACGCCAAGACCGGCGACCTGTGCTGGAAGGACCTCTGCCGCGGTCCGCACCTGCCCAGCACCCGGCTGATCCCGGCCTTCAAGCTGATGCGCAACGCCGCGGCGTACTGGCGCGGCAGCGAGAAGAACCCGATGCTGCAGCGCATCTACGGCACCGCCTGGCCGTCCAAGGACGAGCTGAAGGCGTACCTCGACTTCCTGGAGGAGGCCGAGAAGCGCGACCACCGCAAGCTCGGCTCCGAGCTGGACCTCTTCTCCATCCCGGAGCAGATCGGCTCCGGCCTCGCGGTCTTCCACCCCAAGGGCGGCATCATCCGCCGCGCCATGGAGGACTACTCGCGCAAGCGGCACGAGCAGGCGGGCTACGAGTTCGTCTACACGCCGCACGCCACCAAGGGCACCCTGTTCGAGCAGTCGGGCCACCTGGACTGGTACGCCGACGGCATGTACCCGCCCATGCAGCTCGACGAGGGCGTGGACTACTACCTCAAGCCCATGAACTGCCCGATGCACAACCTGATCTTCGACGCCCGCGGGCGCTCCTACCGGGAGCTGCCGCTGCGCCTGTTCGAGTTCGGCACGGTGTACCGGTACGAGAAGTCCGGCGTGGTCCACGGCCTGACCCGCGCCCGCGGTTTCACGCAGGACGACGCGCACATCTACTGCACCAAGGAGCAGATGGCGGACGAGCTCGACTCGCTGCTGACCTTCGTGCTGGACCTGCTGCGCGACTACGGCCTGAACGACTTCTACCTGGAGCTCTCCACCAAGGACCCGGAGAAGTACATCGGGTCGGACGAGGTCTGGGAGGAGGCGACCGAGACGCTGCGCAAGGCCGCTGAGAAGCAGGGTCTCCCGCTGGTCCCGGACCCGGGCGGCGCGGCCTTCTACGGCCCGAAGATCTCCGTCCAGGCCAAGGACGCCATCGGCCGCACCTGGCAGATGTCGACCATCCAGGTCGACTTCAACCTGCCCGAGCGGTTCGACCTGGAGTACACCTCGGCCGACGGCACGCGTCAGCGCCCGGTCATGATCCACCGCGCGCTCTTCGGCTCGATCGAGCGTTTCTTCGCGGTCCTGCTGGAGCACTACGCGGGCGCCATGCCGCCGTGGCTGGCCCCGGTCCAGGCGGTCGGCATCCCGATCGGCGACGGCCACGTCGAGTACCTGCAGGAGTTCGCCAAGGAGGCCAAGGCCAAGGGCCTGCGCTTCGAGGTGGACGCCTCCGGCGACCGGATGCAGAAGAAGATCCGCAACCACCAGAAGCAGAAGGTCCCGTTCATGGTCATCGTCGGCGACGAGGACATGGCCGCCGGCACCGTCTCCTTCCGGTACCGCGACGGCTCGCAGAAGAACGGCATCTCCCGCGAGGAGGCGCTGGCCGAACTGCTCGACGTCGTCGAGCGCCGCGTCCAGGTCTGAGGACCGCTGGAGCAGCGGGTATGGGTGTGGTGAGGGCGGTCCCGGCCGGGGCCGCCCTCCGCCTATGCTGATCAGCATGACGACGGAGCCGTACGAGCAGTACGAGGAGCAGAGCATCCCTGACGGGTTCGGCCGCCTCTGGACCCCGCATCGGATGGCCTACATCCAGGGCGAGGACAAGCCGACCGGCCCCGAGCCGGACGACGGCTGCCCGTTCTGCGCCATCCCGTCGATGAGCGACGAGGACGGTCTGATCGTCCGGCGTGGCGTGCACGCCTACGCCGTCCTCAACAAGTACCCCTACAACGGTGGCCACTTGATGGCCGTGCCGTACCGCCACGTCGCCGACTACACGGATCTGACGGCGGAGGAGACGGTCGAGATCGCCGAGCTGACCAAGCAGGCGATGACCGCGCTGCGCACGGCGTCCGGCGCGCACGGCTTCAACATCGGTATCAACCAGGGCTCGGCGGGCGGCGCCGGTATCGCGGCCCACCTGCACCAGCACATCGTGCCGCGCTGGGGCGGGGACACGAACTTCATGCCGGTCGTCGGCCGGGTCAAGGTGCTGCCGCAGATGCTGAGCGAGACCCGCAAGCTGGTCGCCGAGGCCTGGCCGGAGGGCTGACGCGTTTGCCGTACGGCGAAGGGCCCGGACGGAAAGTCCGGGCCCTTCGCCATGAGTCCGTCCGGAGCGCTTACGCGTCGTAGACGTCGGCCTTGAACGGCCGGATGCCCTGGGCCTCCGAGCCCAGCAGCTGCGAGCGGTTCTGGAAGCGCTCGACGTCGATGTCGTGGTCCCGCAGCACGTCCAGCGTCGCGTCGTGGACCGCGCGCAGCACCGGGACGGCGATGTTTATCGCGTCGTCCGCCATGAAGCGGTTGCTCCACGGACGCGCCGCCCAGGCCGAGCGGATGCCGAACGGCTCCGGGAGCTTGACCGAGCCGCCCAGCCAGTTCAACAGCCCCTGGTTCCAGGTGAACGGCGCCCGGGTGGCCAGCCGGACCACCTCGGCGTTGGTGACGACGGGCAGCGTGACCGTCCGCTCCTCCCAGAACTTGCCGGTCTTCTGCACCTGCTTCTCGGGCGCCTTCGGCTTGTCGCCGAACCAGCCCGGCAGCGGGCCGAGCGCGTGACCGGAGACCTCGATCCGCAGCGTCTCCGAGAGCACGCTCACCCTGGTCATCATCGTGATGACCAACTGGCCGTTCCAGAGTACGAACTGGGTGCCCAGGTAGTGCCGGGGGCTGCTGCCGAAGGACTGCTTGTTGGCGACGTCGGCCACGGCGGACGCCCGCATCAGGAAGCCGTCCATCTCCGGCCCCGACGGACGGCTGAACTCGTCCGCGCCCTCGCCCAGCGGCAGCACCACCCAGTGCCGCACGTCGACGCCGGGGACGCCGCCGTCCGCCAGCGGCGAGCGCTTGAGGCGACCGAGGCGCTCGTCCATCTTCCGCACCAGGTCGAAGGCGTGGAACGGGCGGATCTCCTCGAACCCGGGCGCGGGCTTGAGCTGTTCGGCGAGCTGCCAGGACGCCCAGCGGGGACCCAGGCCGAGTATCCCCTTGGCCCCGGCGTAGTGGACGACGTTGGTGTCCTGCTCGGCGGAGAGCTTGGCCAGCTGCTTGCGCTGGTTCTCGGCCTTGTGGTCGTCCGGCCCCTTGGGCACCGCGCCCGGCACGGTCGGCCCGACCGCACCGCCCTCCAGCAGCGAGCGCCAGCGCGACCGCAGTTGCTCGGAGGTCCGCACGCAGATCTGCCGCGCCACGAACCAGCCGGCCACCGGCACGATGCACATGATGCGCAGGTAGTCGCCCCAGAACCCGGTGACGGTGCCCGGCCGCCACGCCAGCACGCCCGCGATCACCACGGCCACCAGCACGCCGAAGTTCTGCACCACATCGCGCCGCTTCTCGCCTGACCGGCGGGCGATCTCGAAGACCAGCAGCCAGAGCAACGCCCCGGGCAGGAACAGCAGGCCGAAGACCACGGCCACCAACGTCAGCCGCTTGTCCCGCTGGTGGCGGACGTCCTCCGCCTCCAGGCAGTGCTCCACGACGATGCGCGGCGCCGCGCCGTACGACGGCACCATCGGCTTGCGCGTCGCGCCCAGCGTGCGGGCGAGCACGGCCTCGCAGAAGGCCTCGCCGAGGTTGGGGGAGAGCAGCTTGATCCGGCCGGTCTTGTGCTTGGCGCCCTCGGAGAGGTCGAGCAGCTTCGTGAAGTCGCCGTCGCGGTAGGCAAGGGAGGAGAGGGAGGTGGTGGCCCCCGAGCTCGGTGACGGATCGGTCCGCAGAACCTGCGGCCCGATGTCGCTCATCGTCACGGCGAATCCTCTCTGAGCGTGTGTCAACGGGCCTGCGTGGTCAGGGTATCGCTGCCGATCACCCGGTGTCAGGGGTTCCTCCCGCACCTGCGAGAATGGCCATTATGGAGCTCACTGCGGGCACGCCGGTCCTGCTCTACGACGGCGACTGCGCCTTCTGCACGACGTCCGTGCGGACGGCGGAACGGGTCCTCGGCCGGACCGGCTGGACGGCGGTGCCCTTCCAACGCGCGGACCTCGCGGCGCTTGCCGCGTTCACCGACGGCGGGGTCTCCGAGGCCCGCGCCGAGCGGGAGGTCCTCTGGATCACGCCGACGGGCGCGGTCTACGGCGGGTCGGACGCGGCGGGAAAGCTGCTGCTGCGCACCAGGCGGTTCCCGTGGACGGTGCTCGGCGCTCTGGCGTTCCTGCCGGGCACCCGGTTCCTCCTCTCGGAGCTGTACGTCTGGATCGCCGCCAACCGCCACCGCCTCCCCGGCGGCACGCCGGCTTGCTCAATCTCGGATCGGTAGTTGCACTCTCCCCAGGGGCGCGGGGCTCTGCTGATGTGCGGCTCCGCCGCGGGGGCGCGACCAGCAGTTGCTTCGCTCCCGCGCGCGGTTGCACTACTTGGGGGCGCGGGGAACTGCGCGACAAGCCACCCACGCAGGTGGCACGCCGAACGAACAGGGCCATCCACACCGGGTGGTTGCTCGCGCAGTTCCCCGCGCCCCTGGGGTAGTGCAGCGCGCCCCTGTGTAACTAGATCTACCTCGCAGCCTCCGCTGTCTTGAGCACCCGCGACGCCATCGCCTCCGGCAACGCCTCGTGCCGCGCGTACGCACGCGTAAAGCTGCCGGAGCCGTGGCTCAGCGAGCGGAGGTCGACCGCGTAGCGGATGATCTCCAGCTCCGGGACGTCCGCGTGGATCGCGGTCCTACCGCCCGAGCCGACAGGCTCCGTGCCGAGGACCCGTCCGCGCCTGCTGGACAGATCGCTCAGCACCGCGCCCACGAACTCGTCCGGGACGAGCACATGGACCTCCGCCACCGGCTCCAGCAGCCGGACGTTGTCCGCTGCCGCCTCGCGCAGCGCCAGCGCGCCCGCCGTCTGGAACGCGGCGTCCGAGGAGTCCACGGAGTGGGCCTTGCCGTCGATGAGCGTGACCCGGACGTCGACCAGCGGAAAGCCCGCCGCCACGCCGCGTGCCAGCTGCGCGCGGACGCCCTTCTCGACCGAGGTGATGAACTGGCGCGGGACCGAGCCGCCCACCACCTTGTCGACGAACTCGAACCCGCTGCCGGTCGGCAGCGGCTCGGCCTCGATCTCGCAGATGGCGTACTGCCCGTGCCCGCCGGACTGCTTGACGTGCCGGCCACGGCCCGTCGCCGGGCCCGCAAGGGTCTCGCGGAACGGCACCACGTAGTCCTCGGTGTCGATCTGCACGCCGAACCGGCCGCGCAGCCGCTCCAGCATCACGTCCGCGTGGGCCTCGCCGAGGCACCACAGGACCAGTTGCCGGGTCTCCGGATTCTGCTCCAGCCGCAGCGTCGGGTCCTCGCCGCCGAGGCGGGCCAGCGCCTGGGAGAGCTTGTCCTCGTCCGCCTTGCTGTGGGCGTGGATGGCGATCGGCAGCAGCGGCTCGGGCAGCGCCCAGTGGTCGAGGTCGACCAGGTGGCCGGGCTGGCTCAGGGTCTCCTCGGTCGCGCCATGGCCGAGCTTGGCGACGCAGACGATGTCGCCCGCCACCGCCTGCGGGACCGGGCGCTGCGTCCTGCCGAACGGCGACGTCAGTGCGCCGACGCGCTCGTCGCTCTCGCCGACGTGGACCTGGACGTCGGGCCGCAGCGTGCCGGAGAAGACGCGGCAGAGGGTGAGCCGTCCGACGTAGGGGTCGCTGGTGACCTTCAGCACCTGCGCGGCCAGCGGGCCGTCGGGGTCGCAGGCGACGGCCTCATCGCCGGGGTGCACCGGGCAGACGTGCTCGACGGGGGAGGGGAACGCCGCGGTGACCAGTTCCAGCAGCTCCGTCGTGCCGACGCCCTCGCGGGAGCCGTCGGGGGCCGGGAGCGCGGCCAGCACGGGGTGGAAGTGGCCGCGGGCCACCGCGCGTTCGAGGTCGTCGATGACGGTCTTCGTGTCGATGGTCTCGCCGCCGAGGTAGCGGTCCATCAACGTCTCGTCCTCGCTCTCGGTGATGACCGCCTCGATCAGCCGCTCCCTGGGCGCGTCGATCTCCGCCGCGAGCGCGTCGTCGACCTCGCTCTCGACGCGCTTGCCGTCGGCGTAGTCGTAGCGGTGCCGGCTGAGCAGCCCGAGCAGGCCGGAGACGTGCGGGACGCCGTCCGAGCCGGGTTCGCCCTCGCGCAGCGGCAGGTAGATCGGCAGCACGGACTCGGGGGAGTCCGGCGCGAACGCCTCGCGGCAGCGCTCGATGGTCGCGTCGAAGTCGGCCTGGGGCGCGTCGAGCTTGGTGACGAGCAGGGCGCGCGGCATGTCGACCGCGGCGCACTCGTCCCAGAGCGAGCGGGTCGCGCCGTCGATGTCCTCGTTTGCCGGGACCACGAAGAGGGCCGCGTCGGCGGCCCGCAGTCCGGCCCGCAGTTCGCCGGTGAAGTCGGCGTAGCCGGGCGTGTCCAGCAGGTTGATCTTGTACCCGTCGAACTCGATCGGGACGAGGGAGAGCTGGACCGAGCGCTGCTGGCGGTGCTCGATCTCGTCGTAGTCGGAGACGGTCGTGCCGTCCTGGACACGTCCGGCCCGGTTGATCGCCCCCGTGGCCAGGGCGAGGGTCTCGGCGATGGTGGTCTTTCCTGCTCCGCTGTGGCCGACCAGCACCACGTTCCTGATCTGCTCGGGCCGGTCGGCCGACGGTGCCCTGCCGGCGGCTCCCGCTGGTGCATTGTGCTTGTCACCCATGATCGGTGTCTCCTCCCGCTCGCGCGCCAGAGAAACGCCACGGGGACCGCGCCGGGTGAATCGCTCCGTGAGGGAACGGGTGGGGATTGTGACGACGGTCACCCGCGGTACTTTGGAGCCTCTCACCGAGTTCGCCGCAGGTCCATACGCGGGCCATGCGCAGGCCCCCGATAGCATGGCGCACGCCCAGACAATCCGGTCCCAGGAGCCGGAGGATCTGGTTCCCAGAGTCAGTGCGCACTCTTCTCCAGCCTGGAACGGAGCGGTCGGCAGACCCATGCTCAACAAATACGCCCGAGCCTTCTTCACCCGCGTCTTCACGCCTCTCGCGGCCTTCCTGCTGCGCAAGGGGGTCAGCCCGGACGCGGTGACCCTGGTCGGCACCGCCGGGGTGGTGGCGGGTGCGCTGGTCTTCTACCCGCGCGGCAGCTTCTTCTGGGGCACGGTCGTCATCACCCTGTTCGTCTTCTCCGACCTGGTCGACGGCAACATGGCCCGCCAGGCGGGCCGCTCGGGTCCCTGGGGCGCCTTCCTCGACTCGACGCTGGACCGGGTGGCCGACGGCGCGATCTTCGGCGGCATCGCCATGTGGTACGCGGGCAAGGGCGACAACCTGCTGCTCTGCGCGGTGACGCTGTTCTGCCTGGCCAGCGGCCAGGTCGTCTCGTACACCAAGGCGCGCGCGGAGAGCCTGGGGCTCCCGTGCAACGTCAACGGCGTGGTCGAGCGCGCCGAGCGGCTGGTCGGCACCCTGGTCGCGGCCGGATTCTCCGGCCTGCACGAGTTCGGCGTGCCGGGGATCCAGTGGCTGCTGCCGATCGCGCTGTGGGCGGTGGCGGCGGGAAGCCTGGTCACCGTCTTCCAGCGGGTGCTGACCGTGCGCCGCGAGGCCATGGAGTTCGCCGCGCTGGCGGCGGCGCAGCCCGCCGAGCCCACTACGCTGACGGAGCCCACCACGCCCACGGAGCCCACGGAGTCCACCGAGGGGGAGGCCCGATGACGGACCTGAACCGCGTCAAGGACCAGCTGACCTACACCGCGTACGCGTCCGGCTGGGCCCTGGTCAAGCGCCTTCCCGAGCCCTGGGCCGACGCGCTGTTCCGGCGGATCGCCGACCGCACCTGGAAGGGCCGCGGCAAGAGCGTGCTCCGGCTGGAGACGAACCTGCGCCGGGTCCACCCCGAGCTGGACGACGCGGGGATCCGCGCGCTCAGCCGCGAGGGCATGCGGTCCTACCTGCGCTACTGGTGCGAGTCGTTCCGGATGCCGGTCTGGAGCCGGGAGCGGATCACCGCCTCCTTCGAGCCCGAGCACATCGAGCGGCTGGACGACACGCTCGCCGCCGGTCGCGGCGTCATCCTCGCCCTGCCGCACATGGGCAACTGGGACCTGGCCGGAGCCTGGGTCGTCGTCCGCGGCTACCCGTTCAGCACCGTCGCCGAGCGGCTCAAGCCGGAGAAGCTCTTCGACGCCTTCGTCGCCTACCGCGAGGGTCTCGGCATGGAGGTGCTGCCGCTGACCGGCGGTGCGCACACCATGGCCACGCTGGCCAAGCGCCTGCGCGCGGGCAACCTGGTCTGCCTGGTCGGCGACCGCGACCTCTCCGCGTCCGGCGTCGAGGTCGACTTCATGGGCGAGAAGACCCGGATGCCCGCCGGTCCGGCGGCCCTGGCCCAGCAGACGGGCGCGGCGCTGCTCCCGGTCACCCTCTGGTACGACGGCACCAAGGTAATGAAGGGCTGCGTGCACGAGGAGGTCCAGGTCCCCGAGACGGGCACCCGACGTGAGAAGACGGCGGCGATGACGCAGGCCATGGCCGACGTCTGGGCGGAGGGCGTCCGCGCCCACGCCAAGGACTGGCACATGTTGCAGCGCTTCTGGCTCGCCGACCTGGATCCGGACAAGGCGCCTCCTGCGGCAACTGACGCACCGTCAACTGACACACAGTCGACGCCGTCAACGCCGTCAGCGCCGACAACACCGTCGACCGACGGCGACACGGACCCGGTGGAGGCCCAGGCATGAGGATCGGCGTCGTCTGCCCCTACGCCTGGGACGTCCCCGGGGGCGTCCAGTTCCACGTCCGCGACCTTGCCGAGCACCTGATCGGCCTCGGCCACGAGGTCTCGGTGCTCGCCCCGGCCGACGACGACACGCCGCTCCCGCCCTACGTCACCTCCGCGGGCCGCGCCGTCCCGGTGCCGTACAACGGCTCGGTGGCGCGGCTCAACTTCGGCTTCCTCTCGGCCGCGCGGGTGCGCCGGTGGCTGCACGAGGGCCGGTTCGAGGTGCTGCACATCCACGAGCCCGCGACGCCGAGCCTCTCGCTGCTCGCCTGTTGGGCCGCGAGCGGCCCGATCGTGGCCACCTTCCACACCTCGAACCCGCGTTCCCGCGCGATGATCGCGGCCGAGCCGATCCTCCAGCCCGCGCTGGAGAAGATCTCCGCGCGGATCGCCGTCAGCGAGTACGCCCGCACGACGCTGGTCGAGCACCTCGGCGGCGACGCGGTGGTCATCCCCAACGGCGTCGACGTCGACTTCTTCGCGAGCGCGGAGCCCAAGCCCGAGTGGCAGGGCGAGACGATCGGCTTCGTCGGCCGCATCAACGAGCCCCGCAAGGGCCTGCCGACGCTGCTGGAGGCTCTCCCGAAGATCCTCGCGGAGCGGCCCGCGGTCCGGCTCATCGTCGCCGGCAAGGGCGACGAGGAGGAGGCGGTCAAGGACCTCCCCCGCGAGATCCGGGACCGGATCACCTTCCTCGGCATGGTCTCCGACCAGGACAAGGCGCGGCTGCTGCGCAGCGTCGACCTGTACATCGCGCCGAACACGGGCGGCGAGAGCTTCGGCATCATCCTGGTCGAGGCGCTGAGCGCGGGCGCGCCGGTCGTCGCCAGCGATCTGGACGCCTTCCGGCAGGTCCTGGACGGCGGCTCCAGCGGCGAGCTCTTCCCCGTCGAGGACGGGGAGGCCCTGGCCCAGGCCGTCATCCGCCTCCTCGGCGACCCCGAGCGCCGCGAGGCGCTGAGCGACACGGGGTCGCGCCATGTCCGCCGTTTCGACTGGTCCACGGTGGGCGCGGACATCCTCGCCGTCTACGAGACAGTCACGACGGGCGCGGCAGCGGTCACCGACGGCGAACCCGCCACGACCTGGCGCTCGCGCCTGCGCCTGGCCCGCGACTGAGCCTCTTTGCAGACGGGTGCGTTGCAACTCCCTCAGGGGCGCGGGGAACTGCGCGAGAAGCCACCCCGTGCGGATGGCCCTGCTCGTTCGGGGACTCACCACCTCGGGTGGCTTGTCGCGCAGTTCCCCGCGCCCCT
>NZ_JADPRT010000004.1:188329-396290 GCF_015690355.1 Streptacidiphilus fuscans
CGAGCAGCCAGTCGGACATCACCCTCGCCTTGCGCTCCCACGTCGGTACGCGCCGCAGATGCACGGCGCGGTGGAGCAGCCAGGCCGAGCGGCCGTGGAGCGAGCGGCTGCGCAGCTGGGCGACCTCGGGTGGCTTGTCGCGCAGTTCCCCGCGCCCCTGAATAGTGCAACTACCTGCGGGAGCATCGGCCCGGCTTTGTCGCGCCCACGCGGCGGAGCCGCACATCAGCAGAGCCTCGCGCCCCTGGCAACTGCAACCACCGGCGGTAGCGAAAGTCATTCACCGATTCGTCCCCGCGGGAGCGGATAGGGTCACACCCCGTGAGCATCTGGATCTGGGTCGCCCTCGCTGTCGTCGCCTTCGGCCTCTACCTCTCCTGGACGGCCGGTCGGCTCGACCGCCTGCACGCGCGGATCGACGCCGCCCGCGCCGCGCTCGACGCGCAACTGCTTCGACGCGCGTCCACAGCGCAGGAGTTGGCGACCTCGACGCTGCTCGATCCCGCCGCGTCGATCCTGCTCTACCAGGCGTCCCACGCCGCCCGCACCGCGCAGCCCGACGCGCGGGAGGTCGCGGAGAGCGAGCTCTCGCAAGCCCTGCGCGCCGTCTTCGCCGAGCCGGAGCAGGTCGCCGAGCTCGCGGCCCTGCCCGGTGGGGCCGAGGCCCTCGCCGACCTCGGTGAGTCCGTCCGCCGCGTGCCGATGGCCCGGCGGTTCCACAACGACTCCGTGCGCGCGGCGCGAGCCGTCCGCCGGCACCGGCTGGTGCGGCTGTTCCGGCTCGCCGGACACGCGCCGTTCCCGCTCGCCTTCGAGATGGACGACGAGGCGCCGCGTACGCTGGAGCGCGTCCCGGCGTAACACACGACGCGTAACGCGTAACGACCGTCAGGCGTCGCGCCTGCTACGGAACGTCGTACTCGGATGGTCCTGGCTGGACCGCATGGAGCATCGGCTATGGTCGGAGCGGGCCTACCATGGGCTTATCGCACCGAATCCGCGTCTTCAGTGAGGTCATTCGTGTCCACCAACACCCCCGCCACCTCCGACCAGCCTGCCGTCGGTACCGCCCGCGTCAAGCGTGGCATGGCCGAGCAGCTCAAGGGTGGTGTGATCATGGACGTGGTCACCCCCGAGCAGGCCAAGATCGCCGAGGATGCGGGCGCCGTGGCCGTCATGGCGCTGGAGCGCGTTCCGGCCGACATCCGCAAGGACGGCGGCGTGGCCCGTATGTCCGACCCGGACATGATCGAGGGCATCATCAACGCCGTGTCCATCCCGGTCATGGCGAAGTCCCGCATCGGCCACTTCGTCGAGGCCCAGGTGCTGCAGGCGCTCGGCGTCGACTACATCGACGAGTCCGAGGTGCTGACCCCGGCCGACGAGGTCAACCACTCCGACAAGTTCGCCTTCACCACCCCCTTCGTCTGCGGTGCCACCAACCTCGGTGAGGCACTGCGCCGCATCGCCGAGGGCGCGGCCATGATCCGCTCCAAGGGCGAGGCCGGCACCGGCAACGTCGTCGAGGCCGTCCGCCACCTGCGCCAGATCAAGGGCGAGATCGCCAAGCTGCGCGGCTGCGACAACAACGAGCTGTACGCCGCCGCCAAGGAGCTGCGCGCCCCGTACGAGCTGGTCGCCGAGGTCGCCGAGCTGGGCAAGCTCCCGGTCGTGCTCTTCTCCGCCGGTGGCGTGGCCACCCCGGCCGACGCCGCGCTGATGCGCCAGCTGGGCGCCGAGGGCGTCTTCGTCGGCTCCGGCATCTTCAAGTCGGGCGACCCGGCCAAGCGCGCCGCTGCCATCGTCAAGGCCACCACCTTCTACGACGACCCGAAGATCATCGCCGACGCGTCCCGCAACCTGGGCGAGGCCATGGTCGGCATCAACTGCGACACCCTGCCCGAGACCGAGCGCTACGCCAACCGCGGCTGGTAATCGACTCCGCAGTCGTCCTCGGTAGCCCCGGCCCCTGCCAACGCGCCACGCGTAGGGGGCCGGGGCTCCTCCCGTTCGTCCGTTCGTCCGAGAACATCCAGAAGAGGTCCTCCCCGTGTCGTCGTCCAGCTCCACCCCCGTCGTCGGTGTGCTCGCCCTCCAGGGCGACGTGCGCGAGCACCTCGTCGCCCTCGCCGAGGCCGATGCGCTCGCCCGTCCGGTTCGCCGCCCCGAGGAGCTGGCCGAGGTCGACGCGATCGTGATCCCCGGCGGCGAGTCCACCACCATGTCCAAGCTGGCCCTGCTCTTCGGCGTGATGGAGCCGCTGCGCGCACGGGTCGCCGCCGGGATGCCCGTCTACGGCACCTGCGCGGGCATGATCATGCTGGCCGACAAGATCCTCGACGGCCGCGACGACCAGGAGACCGTCGGCGGTATCGACATGGTCGTCCGTCGCAACGCCTTCGGCCGTCAGAACGAGTCCTTCGAGCAGGGCGTCGACTTCAAGGGCCTGGCCGAGGGCGGTCCGGTGCACGGTGTGTTCATCCGCGCCCCGTGGGTCGAGTCCGTGGGCGCCGGCGTCGAGGTCCTGGCCTCGCTGCACGAGGGAACCGACGCCGAGCACATCGTGGCGGTCCGTCAGGGCAACCTGCTGGCCACCTCGTTCCACCCGGAGCTCACCGGCGACCACCGCGTGCACGCCTACTTCGTGGAGATGGTCCGCGCCGCCGGCTCGCACAATAAGTGACCTGGCCGGTGACGGTAGGATCTCTCCGTTCGTTCACTCCAGTCCGGTGCTGTTTTAAGGAGCAACTCGATGTCCGGCCACTCCAAGTGGGCTACCACCAAGCACAAGAAGGCCGTCATCGACGCGAAGCGCGGCAAGCTCTTCGCCAAGATGATCAAGAACATCGAGGTGGCGGCCCGTACCGGCGGTGGTGACCCCGCCGGTAACCCGACGCTCTACGACGCCATCCAGAAGGCGAAGAAGAGCTCGGTCCCGATCGACAACATCAACCGCGCCGTCAAGCGCGGCTCCGGCGCGGAGGCCGGTGGCGCCGACTACGCCACCATCATGTACGAGGGCTACGGCCCCAACGGTGTGGCCGTGCTGATCGAGTGCCTCACCGACAACCGCAACCGCGCCGCGTCCGACGTCCGCGTCGCGATGACCCGCAACGGCGGCAACATGGCCGACCCGGGGTCGGTCTCCTACATGTTCAGCCGCAAGGGCGTCATCATCGTGCCGAAGGCCGACAAGGTCGACGAGGACACGGTCATGGAGGCGACCCTGGAGGCCGGCGCCGAGGAGGTCAACGACATCGGCGACGCGTTCGAGATCCAGACCGAGGCCACGGACATGGTCGCGGTGCGCACCGCGCTGGTCGATGCGGGCATCGACTACGACTCGGCGGAGGCAAACTTCGTGCCGTCGGTCCAGGTCGAGCTGGACGCGGACGGCGCGCGCAAGATCTTCAAGCTGATCGACGCACTGGAGGACAGCGACGACGTCCAGAACGTCTTCGCCAACTTCGACCTCTCTCCCGAGGTCGAGGCGGAGCTCGACGCGGACGACTGAGCACTTTTGTGCTCCCGCAGGTAGTTGCACTATCTCAGGGGCGCGGGGCTCTGCTCGCGTAGTTCCCCGCGCCCCTGAGACAGTGCACGGCCGCTCGCCTGCAGAATCCCCGTGCCCCTGACCAGTTGCAGGGTTCTGTCAGTGCGAACAGATAGCCTGCGGGCATGCGTGTTCTCGGGGTGGATCCAGGTTTGACCCGCTGTGGTGTCGGCGTGGTCGACGGCGCGCCGGGAAGGCCGCTGCACATGGTGGCCTGTGGGGTCGTCAGAACCCCCGCCGAGATGGACATCCCGCTGCGTCTGCTGGAGATCGAGCGCGGGCTCGACGCGTGGTTCGACACGCACCAGCCGGAGCTTGTCGCCGTCGAGCGCGTCTTCGCGCAGCACAACGTGCGCACCGTCATGGGCACCGCCCAGGCCAGCGCAGTCGCCATGCTCTGTGCGACGCGGCGCGGCATACCGGTCACCCTGCACACGCCCAGCGAGGTCAAAGCCGCCGTCTCCGGCAGCGGGCGCGCCGAGAAGGCGCAGGTAGGGGCCATGGTCACCCGCATCCTGCGGCTCGACGCGCCGCCCAAGCCGGCGGACGCCGCCGACGCGCTCGCGCTCGCCATCTGCCATATCTGGCGCGGCACCGCCAACAACAGGATCGCCGCCGCCCTCAGCCGAGCCAGGGAGCCCCGCGCATGATCGCCTTCGTCAGTGGCCCGGTGGCCGCGCTCACGCCGAGCAGCGCCGTGATCCAGGTCGGCGGCGTCGGGATGCTGGTCCAGTGCGCGCCGAACACGCTCGCTGCTCTCCGTATGGGGCAGGAGGCCACCATCGCCACCTCGCTGGTGGTCCGCGAGGATTCCCTCACCCTCTACGGCTTCGCCGACGACGACGAGCGGCAGACCTTCGAGCTGCTGCAGACGGCCAGCGGCGTCGGGCCCAAGGTCGCGCAGGCGATGCTCGCCGTGCACAGCCCGGACGGGCTGCGGCTCGCCGTGGCCAGGGGCGACGCCAAGGCGCTGACGGCCGTGCCCGGCATCGGGCCGAAGGGCGCGCAGAAGCTGCTGATCGAGCTCAAGGACCGGCTCGGCGCGCCGACGGGCGCCGTCCCCGCGCAGCCGCACGCCGCGGTCGCAGTCGGGCCCGCGCCCTGGAACGACCAACTGCACGCCGCCCTGGTCGGCCTCGGATTCGCCCCGCGCGAGGCGGACGAGGCGGTCGCCGCAGTCACGCCCGAGGCCGAGGCGATGGAGAAGCCGAACGTCTCCGCGCTTCTCCGCAGCGCGCTGCAGAGCCGCAACCGCACCCGCTGACACGAGAATTCGCTGAGAAATTCGCTCGGCGGAAATCACCGAGAAGTGGGACGCAGCGGCACGTGCCCGTGCAGAGAAACGCAGATCCACCGAGAACGGAGCGAAGAGCGCATGTACGACGACGCCACCGGCGACCGCCTGGTCACCGCCGCTGCGGACGGTGAGGACCGGGCCGTCGAGGCGGCGCTGCGCCCGCGTGACCTGGACGAGTTCATCGGTCAGGAGCGCGTCCGCGAGCAGCTCTCGCTCGTTCTCCAGGCGGCCAGGCGTCGCGAGGCCACGCCCGACCACGTGCTGCTCAGCGGCCCTCCCGGGCTCGGTAAGACGACGCTGTCGATGATCATCGCCGCCGAGATGAACGCGCCGATCCGGATCACCTCCGGCCCGGCCATCCAGCACGCGGGCGACCTGGCGGCCATCCTCTCCTCCCTGACCGAGGGCGAGGTGCTCTTCCTCGACGAGATCCACCGGATGTCCCGGCCCGCCGAGGAGATGCTCTACATGGCGATGGAGGACTTCCGCGTCGACGTGATCGTCGGCAAGGGGCCGGGCGCCACCGCCATCCCGCTCGACCTGCCGCCGTTCACGCTGGTCGGCGCGACCACCCGGGCCGGTCTGCTGCCGCCGCCGCTGCGCGACCGCTTCGGCTTCACCGGCCACATGGAGTTCTACGCTCCCGAGGAGCTCGAACGGGTGATCCACCGCTCCGCCCGGCTGCTGGACGTCGAGATAGACCCCAAGGGCGCCGCCGAGATCGCCCGTCGTTCGCGTGGCACGCCGCGCATCGCCAACCGGCTGCTCCGCCGCGTCCGCGACTTCGCGCAGGTCAGGCACGACGGCCTGATCACCGAGGAGATCGCCGGAGCCGCGCTCACCGTCTACGAGGTCGACGCCAAGGGCCTGGACCGGCTGGACCGGGCGGTCCTGCGGGCGCTCCTCAAGCTGTTCAACGGCGGCCCGGTCGGGCTGTCGACGCTGGCCGTCGCGGTGGGGGAGGAGTCCGAGACCGTCGAGGAGGTCGCCGAGCCGTTCCTGGTCCGCGAGGGCCTGCTGGCCCGCACCCCGCGTGGTCGGATCGCCACCGCGGCGGCGTGGCAGCATCTGGGTCTTACGCCCCCGAACCACTCCGCGGCGGCCGGTCTGCCCGCCCAGACGGAGCTCTTCGGGGCCCCGGAAGCCTGAAATTCAGGATTGCGCAATGTGATCTGCGCAGGGAACTCGCCATTCGGCTCACCCGGATGCAATGCTGGACGTTGTTGTACCTGCAGGAGTCCCCTAGACTCCGCCCGCTGCCGTCCACCCCGGGCGGCCCGAGAATCGGATCGGCCGCGTTTCCCCCTGCGGCCCCGCAAAGGACTGTAGTCGTGGGTTCCTCCTCATTTCTCCTCGTCGCCGTGGTGATGTTCGGCGCGATGTTCCTGATGACCCGCTCTGCCAAGAAGAAGCAGCAGCAGGCCTCGGAGATGCGCAACCAGATGGAGCCGGGCAGCGGCATCCGCACCATCGGTGGCATGTACGCGCTGGTCAAGGCCGTCAATGACGACACCGTCGAGCTCGAGGTCGCTCCGGGCGTGTACGCGCTGTACTCCAAGCAGGCCATCGCCCAGGTGCTGGACCCGATCGAGTACAACCGGATCGTCCACGGCGACGAGCCCGAGGAGTCGGACGAGGCGGACACCACCGCCGAGGCCGCGTCCGTCGAGGAAGCCCCCGTCGCCCTGGCGAAGGACCTCGCCAAGGACGACGTGAAGGACGCCGAGGCCTCCGCCGACGCGGACGCCGCTGCGGACGCCGACGCCGAGAAGACCCCGGCGCAGGTGGGTGGCGACAAGGACGCCTCCGCCAAGTAGCCTTGCCCGCTACGGAGTCCGACGGGGGCGAAAGCCCCCGCGCGGAACCGCCGACCGCTGCGTCGTGGCCGAGCCGCCCCCTGTCCGCCGGTACCCCGGCGTCGGCGACTTGACCTGCCCACGGCATGGACAGAGAGAATCGAGAAGGTGGCATCACCCAAGTCCCGTCCCCGTGACGGTTACCCGGGGCGTGCGCTGAGCCTGATCCTGGTGATCATGGTGGCTCTGGTGGCCATCATGTTCGGCACCGGGAACACCAAGCCGCGGCTCGGCATCGACCTCGCGGGCGGCACCAGCGTCACCCTGCAGGCGTATGCACCCGGCGACCCCCAGGCGGTCAATCCCGCCAACATGAACGTCGCGGCGCAGATCATGCAGGAGCGCGTCAACGGCACCGGCGTGACCGAGGCGACGGTCCAGGTGCAGGGCACCGACGAGATCCTCGTGAACGCGCCGAAGGGCACCAGCTCCACTCAGCTGGCGGACGAGCTCTCCACGACGGCCAAGCTCTTCTTCCGTCCGGTTCTCGCGGAGCAGGAGCAGGCCGGCCCGAGCGCGGCTCCAAGCGGCAGCCCCAGTGCCAAGCCGAGCGGGTCCGCCACCAACAAGCCGGTGGCCTCGCCGAGCGCCAGCAAGACGCAGGGTGACGCTCTCGCGTCCGGCCTGAAGTCCAGTGCCAGCGCGTCCGCCTCCGCGCACCCGTCCGGCACCGCCTCGGCCAAGGCCAGCGACCCGGCGAGCTCCAGCGCCAAGCCGAGTGCCACCCCGAGCGCCTCCGCGTCCACCGTCTCCGGCCAGACGGCCGGCACGGTTCCGGCCGCGCTGCAGAGCGTCTTCAACGCCACGAACTGTGCCACCAACCAGGGTCGTCTCGACGCCGCGACGGCAGCGAACGCCAGCAAGGACACGGCCCAGATCGTCGCGTGCGCCCAGACCCAGGACCCCAACACGGGCGGCTGGATCAAGTACGCGCTCGGCTCCGTGGCCGTGCCCGGTACGGACATCAGCGGTGCGTCGGCAGGCCTGAGCTCGCAGACCGGTCAGTGGCAGGTCAACCTGAACTTCAACGGCGCCGGCTCGTCCGCGTTCGGCAAGATCACCGGCCAGCTGGCGTCGCAGCAGCAGCCGATGAACCAGTTCGCGATCGAGCTCGACGGTCAGATCCAGTCCGCGCCGTCCGTCCAGCAGGCCATCACCGGCGGACAGGCGCAGATCACCGGTAGCTTCTCGCAGTCCGACGCGCAGTCGCTGGCCAACGTGCTCAGCTACGGCTCGCTGCCGCTGAACTTCACCCAGCTCAACGTCGTCACCGTCTCGCCCGAGCTCGGTGGTAGCCAGCTGACTGCCGGTCTGGTGGCCGGCGCGATCGGTCTGGCGCTGGTCGTCCTCTACTCGCTGCTCTACTACCGCGGCCTCGGCCTGGTGGCGGTCGCCTCGCTGGCCGTCTCCGGCGTCCTGACCTGGTCGATCATGGCTCTCCTCGGTGGGGCGATCGGCTTCGCGCTCAACCTGCCCGCGGTCTGTGGCGCCATCGTCGCCATCGGTATCACCGCGGACTCGTTCGTCGTCTACTTCGAACGCATCCGAGACGAGCTCCGCGAGGGCGCCTCGCTGCGTCCGGCGGTTCGCAACGCCTGGCCGCGTGCCCGTCGTACGATCCTGGTGTCGGACGCGGTCTCCTTCCTCGCCGCTGCGGTGCTGTACTTCTTCACCGTCGGCAAGGTTCAGGGCTTCGCGTTCACGCTGGGTCTGACCACCCTGCTCGACGTCGTGGTGATCTTCCTCTTCACCAAGCCGCTGATCAGCCTGCTGGCCCGGAAGAAGTTCTTCGCCTCCGGGCACCCGTGGTCCGGGCTCTCGCCTGAGCGCCTCGGGGTTCGTTCCCCGCTCCGCGACGGCCGTCCGCGTCGTCCGGCCCGCCCGACCGCCAGCAAGGAGGCCTGACCCGATGTCACGCTTCGGCAATATCGGCCACCGCCTCTACACCGGTGAGGTCAGCTTCGACTTCGTCGGGCGGCGGAAGTTGTGGTCGATCCTCTCCGGCGTCATCCTGCTGGCGGCCATCCTCGGCCTGTCGGTACGCGGTCTGAACCTCGGCATCGAGTTCAAGGGTGGTGACATCTACACCATCTCCAAGCCCGGGGTGACGATCTCGCAGGCGCAGAAGGCCGCCAATGAGCTGACCCACGACAGCTCGGCACTGGTCCAGACGACGAACAGCTCCAAGGGCCAGCAGATCACTGTCCAGATCAGCTCGTCCGAGAACGTCCATGCCACGGCCGGCCAGCAGGCGCTGGAGAAGTCGCTCGACCTGACACCGGACCAGATCAGCACCCAGTACCTCAGCGCCAGCTGGGGAAGTGACATCAGCACCAAGGCCCTCGAAGGCCTGGTCGTCTTCATGGTGCTGGTGACGCTCTACCTGGCCTTCGCGTTCGAGTGGCGGCTCGCGGTCGGCGCGTTGGTCGCGTTGCTGCACGACCTGGTGATCACCATCGGCGTCTACGCCCTGGTCGGGTTCGAGGTCACCTCGGGCACGGTCATCGGCTTCCTGACGATCCTCGGGTACTCCCTCTACGACACGGTCGTCGTCTTCGACGGTCTGAAGTCCGCGACCAAGGACCTGACCAAGCAGAACAAGCTGACCTACAGCGACGCCGCCAACGCCTCGCTGAACAGCACCCTGGTCCGGTCGATCAACACCACGGTGCTGGCCCTGCTGCCGGTCGCCGCGCTGCTGTTCATCGGTGGCGGTCTGCTCGGCGCGGGTGTCCTCAACGACATCTCGCTGGCGCTGTTCGTCGGTCTGACCGCCGGTGCCTACTCCTCGATCTGCGTGGCCACCCCGACGGTCGCCTGGCTCCAGGAGAAGCGCCCGGAGTACAAGGAGCTGGCCCGCCGGGTGAAGGCCCGCAAGGCCGCCGACGCCAAGGCCAAGGCCGAGGGTCGGGACGTGCCGGAGGACGCGGCGGCCGACGCCGTCACCATCCCGGCCGCGCAGACCGGCGGTCCGCGCAACCAGCCCGTCAACCGCAGCCGCAGCGATCGCCGAACCGGGCGTCGCTGAGACGCGTAGCGGGAAGCACGACCCTGTGCGCGGCAGTGCGATGCACTGCCGCGCACAGTCACGAAGCGATGCAGAAGAAGCAGGAGAACCCCACCCATGAGCAGCAGCACCGACCTGGCAGCCCTACTGGCCGCCAAGATCCGTGACGTCCCGGACTACCCCAAGCCGGGCGTGGTCTTCAAGGACATCGCGCCGCTGCTCGGTGACGCCGAGGCCTTCGCCGCTCTCGTCGACCACCTGGCCGCGCGTTCCAGGGAACTGGGCGCGACCAAGATCGTCGGCCTGGAGGCCCGCGGCTTCATCCTGGCGGCCCCGGCCGCCTACGCCGCCGGCGCGGGCTTCGTCCCGGTCCGCAAGGAGGGCAAGCTTCCGGGCGAGCTGCACCGCCAGGCGTACGAGCTGGAGTACGGCTCGGCCGTGATCGAGGTGCAGACCGACGCCTTCGCCCCCGGCGAGCGGGTCCTGGTCGTCGACGACGTCCTCGCCACCGGCGGCACCGTCGAGGCCGCGCTGGAGCTGATCCAGCGCTGCGGCGCGGAGGTGGCCGGCGTCGAGGTCATGATGGAGCTCGGCTTCCTGGGCGGTCGTGCCCGGCTGGCCCCGCTGCTGGGCGACGCTCCGCTGGAGACCGTCATCGCGGTCTGAGCCGCCACTCGCGGCTTTGGAGGGCGGGTCCGGTACCGGGCCCGCCCTCGCTGGCTCTCCGAGCAGGACGAGGCGTCCACGGGCCGGTCCGGTGGCGGCACGTGACAGTGACCCTCGGTACCATTGAGGTTCCGGTCCCGCTCCAGAGGAGTGCACTTGCCCGAAGAGGTCGTGCCCACAGCTTCCGACGCGAAGGAGAAGGGCCCGGCGGCCTCGACCGCGCCGGCCGCACCGGCCGTGCAGCCGAAGCCCGCCGCCCCGAACGTTCCGGCGACGTTCCAGGCCGCCGCCGGTGCGCACGCCGTCGCGCCGCGAACGGTCGCGCCCTCGCCCTCCCGCGTCCGGGCCCGGCTGGCCCGCCTCGGCGGACAGCGCGCCAGCACGTTCAACCCGGTGCTGGAGCCGCTCTTCCGGATAGTGCGCAGCAACGACCCCAAGGCCGACCTGCACACGCTGGAGCGCGCGTACCAGATCGCCGAGAAGTGGCACCGCGGCCAGAAGCGCAAGAGCGGCGACCCGTACATCACGCACCCGCTCGCCGTGGCCACCATCCTGGCCGAGCTGGGCATGGACGCCCCCACGCTGATGGCGGGCCTGCTCCACGACACGGTCGAGGACACCGACTACGGCCTCGACACGCTGCGCCGCGACTTCGGCGACACGGTCGCCATGCTGGTCGACGGCGTCACCAAGCTGGACAAGGTCAAGTTCGGCGAGGCCGCGCAGGCCGAGACAGTCCGCAAGATGGTCGTCGCCATGGCCAAGGACCCGCGCGTCCTGGTCATCAAGCTGGCCGACCGCCTGCACAACATGCGCACCATGCGCTACCTCAAGCGGGAGAAGCAGGAGAAGAAGGCCCGCGAGACCCTGGAGATCTACGCCCCGCTGGCGCACCGGCTGGGCATGAACACCATCAAGTGGGAGCTGGAGGACCTCGCCTTCGCGATCCTCTACCCCAAGATGTACGACGAGATCGTCCGCCTGGTCGCCGAGCGCGCGCCCAAGCGTGACGAGTACCTGGGCACGGTCACCGAGCAGGTCATGGGGGACCTGAAGACCGCCCGGATCAAGGCCGAGGTCAAGGGCCGCCCGAAGCACTACTACAGCGTCTACCAGAAGATGATCGTGCGGGGCCGGGACTTCGCCGAGATCTACGACCTGGTCGGCGTCCGGGTCTTGGTCGACTCCGTCCGCGACTGCTACGCGGCGCTGGGCACCATCCACGCGCGGTGGAACCCGGTTCCGGGGCGGTTCAAGGACTACATCGCCATGCCCAAGTTCAACATGTACCAGTCGCTCCACACGACGGTCATCGGACCCGAGGGCAAGCCGGTCGAGCTGCAGATCCGCACCTTCGACATGCACCGCCGCGCGGAGTACGGCATCGCCGCGCACTGGAAGTACAAGCAGCAGGCCGTCGCGGGCGCGTCCAAGGTCCGCACCGACACGCCCGCGGGCAAGGGCGAGACCGTCAACGAGATGGCGTGGCTGCGCCAGCTGCTCGACTGGCAGAAGGAGACCGAGGACCCGAGCGAGTTCCTGGAGTCGCTCCGCTTCGACCTCTCCAACAACGAGGTCTTCGTCTTCACCCCCAAGGGCGACGTGATAGCGCTGCCCGCCGGGGCCACCCCGGTCGACTTCTCCTACGCCGTCCACACCGAGGTCGGCCACCGCACCATCGGCGCCCGCGTCAACGGCCGCCTGGTGCCGCTGGAGAGCGCGCTGGAGAACGGCGACACGGTCGAGGTCTTCACCTCCAAGGCGGAGTCCGCGGGCCCGTCCCGTGACTGGCTCTCCTTCGTCAAGTCGCCGCGGGCGCGTAACAAGATCCGCGCATGGTTCTCCAAGGAGCGCCGCGAGGAGGCCATCGAGCAGGGCAAGGACGCGATCACCCGCGCCATGCGCAAGCAGGGCCTGCCGCTGCAGCGGATCCTCACCGGCGACTCACTGGTGACGCTCGCGCACGAGATGCGCTACCCGGACATCTCGTCCCTGTACGCGGCGATCGGCGAGGGCCATGTCGCGGCGCAGACGATCGTGCAGAAGCTGGTCCAGTCCCTGGGCGGCGAGGACAGCGCGACCGAGGACATCGTCGAGCTGACGACTCCGTCGCCAGCGCGGAACCGCAGGCAGCGGCGGGCCACGCAGGATCCGGGCGTGGTCGTCAAGGGCGTCGACGACGTCTGGGTCAAGCTCTCGCGTTGCTGCACGCCCGTTCCGGGCGACCCGATCGTCGGCTTCATCACCCGCGGCAACGGCATCTCCGTGCACCGGGCGGACTGCGTCAACGTGGACTCGCTGTCCCAGCAGGCGGAGCGGATGGTCGAGGTCGAGTGGGCCCCGACGCAGTCGTCGGTCTTCCTCGTCGCGATCCAGGTCGAGGCGCTGGATCGCTCGCGCTTGCTGTCGGACGTGACGCGGGTGCTGTCGGACCAGCACGTCAACATCCTGTCGGCGGCGGTCCAGACGTCCCGCGACCGGGTCGCGATGAGCCGCTTCACCTTCGAGATGGGCGACCCGAAGCACTTGGGTCATGTGCTCAAGGCTGTGCGGGGCGTGGAGGGCGTCTACGACGTCTACCGGGTGACCTCAGCGAAGGCCCGCTGAGACCTCAGGGGCGCGAGGACCTGCGCGAGCAACCACCCTGTCGGGTTGGCCCTGCTCGCTGAGCGACTCACCACTTCGGTGGCTTGTCGCGCAGTTCCTCGCGCCCCTGAATAGTGCAACTACCTGCGGGAGCACAGGCCTGAGTGCAACTACCTGCGGGAGCACAGGCCTGAGTGCAACTACCTGCGGGAGCGAAAAGGCTCAGCCGCTGAACTCCTCCAGGCCCTTCTGGGCCTGGGCGAGGAGCTCGCGGCGGCCGTCGAGCTCGGACTGGAGCTTGGCCACCTGACGGGAGTCACCCTTCGCCTCGGCCGCAGCGATCTGCCGCTCCAGCTTGTCGACCGCCGCCTGCAGCAGGCCCGTCATGCCCGCGGCGCGCGCCCGCGCCTCAGGGTTGCTGCGCTGCCACTCGGCCTCCTCCGCCTCGCGGATGGCCTGCTCGACCGTGCGGAGGCGACCCTCCAGGCGCGGACGCGCATCCCGCGGGACGTGGCCGATGGCCTCCCAGCGCTCGGCGATATCGCGGTAGGACGCCTTCGCGGCCTTCAGGTCGCCGATCGGGAGCAGCGCCTCCGCCTCGACCAGCAGGGCCTCCTTGGCGTGGGCGTTGTCGCGCTCACCCGCGTCACGCTCGTCGAAGACCGCCGAGCGGGCCTGGAAGAAGACGTCCTGCGCGCCCCGGAACCGGGTCCACAGCTCGTCCTCGGCCTCGCGCTGCGCGCGACCCGCCGACTTCCACTCCGCCATCAGCTCGCGGTAGCGGGCCGCCGTGTCGCCCCAGTCCTGCGAGTCGGAGAGCGACTCGGCCTCGACGACCAGCTTCTCCTTCGTGAGCCTGGCCTCCTCGCGCTGCTGGTCCAGCTGCGCGAAGTGTCCCTTGCGGCGCTTGGAGAACGCCGAGCGCGCGTGCGAGAAGCGGTGCCACAGCTCGTCGTCGGACTTGCGGTCCAGGCGCGGCAGGCCCTTCCAGGTGTCCACCAGGGCGCGGAGCCGGTCGCCCGCCTCGCGCCACTGGGTCGACTCGACGAGCTGCTCCGCCTCGGCGACCAGCGCCTCCTTGGCGGCGCGGGCATCCTCCTGGGCCTTGGCGCGGGCCGCCTTGCGCTCCTCGCGACGCGACTCGACCTCCGCGACCAGCGCCTGCAGGCGCTTGGCCAGGGCGTCAAGGTCGCCGACCGCGTGGCCCTCGGTCACCTGCGCCTGCAGGTGTTCGATGGCCGTGAGAGCGTCCTTCGCCGCAAGGTCGGTGGTGCGCACGCGGCGCTCCAGAAGGCCGATCTCCACAGCGATGCCCTCGTACTTGCGCGTGAAGTAAGCCAGCGCCTCCTCGGGAGACCCCGCCTGCCACGAACCGACGACGCGCTCGCCGTCGGCCGTCCGCACGTAGACGGTTCCCTCGTCGTCGACCCGGCCCCACGGCTCGCTGCTCACAGCGCCTCCTCCATATGGCGACCGTTCTTCTGGACCGGTGTCGCAGAAGGGGCGGACGCCGCCCACGTTCGATTGTCCGGCCGGTTCACATCCGCGCCGCCGGAAGCGCAGAAGCGCACCCTACAAGACGCCAACATAGGCGACGACCACCGGCGCTGTCCGTATCCCCGCCCGGATTGTTGCCTGCGCCGTCAAACCGCTCCGGTGGGTCGTCGCCCGTAAGCGTTGCGCGCACGCGCGGGGGCGTACGCGCACGCGCGCGCTTCCGTTCGCGTCAGTTTCGCGTCAGCTCTTCGTCGCGGTGACGCTGTTCATGATGACCGGCTGGAGCGGCTTGCCGTCGCCCGCGCCGTTGCTGTTGTCACTGCCCTTGGCGGCGATGGAGTTGAGCACGTTCAGGCCGCCCGTGATGGTGCCGAACGGCGTGTAGTTCGCGGGCAGCTGGCTGTCCTTGTAGACCAGGAAGAACTGCGAGCCGTTCGTGTTCGCACCGGAGTTGGCCATGGCCACCGTCCCGGCCGGGTAGGTGCCGCCCTTGACGGCCGGGTCGCTCAGGTTCTCGTCCTTGAACTGGTAGCCCGGGCCGCCGGAGCCGGTGCCGGTCGGGTCGCCGCACTGCAGCACGTAGATGCCGTTCGTCGTCAGACGGTGGCAGTAGACGCCGTCGAAGAAGTGCTGGCCCGCAAGGAACACGAAGGAGTTGACCGTGTGCGGCGCCGCGGCGGCGTCCAGCTTGAGGTCCACCTCGCCCTGGCCGAGCTGGATCTTCGCGGTGTAGGTGGCCGAGGTGTCGATCGTCATCGGCGGCTCGGTCTTCCAGGAGCCGTCCTTCTTCGCCGGGATCGTGTAGCCCGTCGTCGACGCCGACGGGGAGGCCTTGGCGCTGGCCGCGGACGCCGTGTCCGAGGAGGACTTCGTCGACCCGCTCGGCCAGAGTGCGACGGCGCCGACGGCGACCGCCGCGACGGCCACGACCGCGCCGCCGATGATCGCGGTGTGGCGGCGGGCCTTGGCGATCCGCTCGGCGCGCGCCTTCGTCTGGCGCTCCAGCTTCATCCGCTGCAACTCGCGGCGGCGCTTCTCCTTGTCCTTGGGAAGCTGCTGAGGCCTGCGCGTGTCGTTGGGGGCCACGGCCCACACTCCTCGGGTCTGCGGTCGGGGTCGGTCAGATGCGTCAGATCGCGGTTCGTCGGTGCGCGGACGGGCTCGTCGGAGCCCGGTCGCGGGGATCCTCCCACCCGACGGCGGCCTAGTGTAGGGAGCGAACCTGTAAACGCGAGGTGAGATGCCGCTACGAGCCGCCGGACGGGCGACGTCGAGGTCGCGACGCGGAGCCGTTGACGCGCCGGATACGGGTTCGCGATCCCTCCCGTGCCGCCGGTAGGCTGCATGCAGCATCCGCATGCCACCACTGTCGCAGCCACCACCGACGCGCAAAGGACCCACGTGTTCATCGCCGGCTTTCCCGCTGGAGCCTGGGGCACCAACTGCTACCTCGTGGCCCCTGCCGCCGGTGAGGAGTGCGTCATCGTCGATCCCGGCCACGAGGCGACCGCCGGAGTCCAGAACACGGTGCGCGAGCACGGGCTGAAGCCGGTCGCGGTGGTGCTGACGCACGGGCACATCGACCACGTCGCGTCGGTCGTCCCGGTCTGCGGGGCGCGCGGGATCCCGGCCTGGATCCACCCCGACGACCGCTACATGCTCTCCGATCCGGAGAAGGCCCTCGGCCGCTCCTTCGGCGCGCAGCTGATGGGCGAGATCACGGTCGGCGAGCCGGACGACGTCCGGGTGCTGACCGACGGCAGCGTCCTGGAGTTGGCCGGGCTGAGCATGACGGTCGAGCACGCGCCCGGCCATACCAAGGGGTCGGTGACGTTCAGGACGCCCGCCGCACCGGAGCTTCCGCCGGTGCTGTTCTCGGGTGACCTGCTCTTCGCCGGCTCCGTCGGACGCACCGATCTTCCCGGAGGCGACCACGACGCCCTCCTGCAGTCGCTGGCCCGCGTGTGCCTGCCGCTGCCGGACGAGACCGTGGTCCTCTCCGGTCATGGCCCCCAGACGACCATCGGTCGCGAGCGCGCCGCCAACCCGTACCTGCTGCAGGTCGCCGGCAGCGCCGCGCCGACCGGCGCCCCGCGCCGCGGAATCTGATTGAGACGAGACGTGAGCAGCAACTCCCAGGCTTTCCAGGCCATCAAGGGCACCTACGACATCCTCCCCGCCGACGCGCCGACGGTGCTGGCCGTACGCGAGGCCTTCGCCGCGCCGCTGCGCCGCGCCGGTTACGGCTACATCGAGACGCCGGTCTTCGAGGACATCAACCTCTTCTCGCGTGGTGTCGGCGAGTCCACCGACATCGTCACCAAGGAGATGTTCGCCTTCACCACCCTGGGCGGCGAGCGCATCGCGCTGCGGCCCGAGGGCACCGCGTCCGTGCTGCGCGCGACGCTGGAGGCCAACCTGCACCGGGTCGGCAACCTGCCGGTCAAGCTCTGGTACAGCGGCTCGCAGTACCGCTACGAGAAGCCGCAGAAGGGCCGCTACCGCCAGTTCTGGCAGGTCGGCGCGGAGGCCATCGGCGCGGAGGACCCGGCGCTCGACGCCGAGTTGATCATCCTGGCCGACGACGCCTACCGCTCGCTCGGGCTGCGCAACTTCCGCATCCTGCTCAACAGTCTGGGCGACCGCGAGTGCCGTCCGGTCTACCGCGCCGCGCTCCAGGACTTCCTGCGCGGCCTGGACCTGGACGAGGACACCCGCCGCCGCGCCGAGATCAACCCGCTGCGCGTGCTGGACGACAAGCGTCCGGACGTGCAGGCGCAGCTGGTCGGCGCGCCGATGCTGGTCGACTACCTGTGCGAGGGCTGCAAGGCCTACCACGAGCAGGTCCGCGAGCTGCTGACCGCCGCGGGCGTCGCCTTCGAGGACGACCCCAAGCTGGTCCGCGGTCTCGACTACTACACTCGCACCACCTTCGAGTTCGTCCACGACGGCCTCGGCTCGCAGTCCGCGGTGGGCGGCGGCGGTCGCTACGACGGCCTGTCCGAGATGATCGGCGGCCCGGCGCTGCCGTCCGTGGGCTGGGCGCTCGGCGTGGACCGCACCGTGCTGGCGCTGGAGGCCGAGGGCATCACCCTCGACGCCCCCGCCACCACCGACGTCTTCGCCGTGCCGCTCGGCGAGCAGGCGCGTCGCGTCCTGTTCGGGACGGTGACGCAGCTGCGCCGCGAGGGCGTCTCCGCGGACATCGTCTACGGCGGCAAGGGCATCAAGGCCGCGATGAAGGCGGCGGACCGCTCCGGCGCGCGCTGGGCGATCGTCGCCGGCGATCGCGATCTCGCCGAAGGCAACGTGCAGTTGAAGGACCTCAGTACCGGTGACCAGACCCCGGTCGCCCTCGACGTTCTCGTCACCACCCTGAAGGAGAAGCTCCAGTGATCCGCACCCACGAGGCCGGCACGCTCCGCCCGGAGCACGCCGGCACCACCGTCACCCTCGCCGGCTGGGTCGCCCGCCGCCGCGACCACGGCGGCGTGGCCTTCGTCGACGTGCGGGACACCTCCGGCACCGTCCAGGTCGTCTTCCGCGACCTGGAGGCCGTGGGCGAGCTGCGCTCCGAGTGGTGCGTCAAGATCGTCGGCGAGGTCCGCGTCCGTCCCGAGGGCAACGAGAACCCGGACATCCCGACCGGTCAGGTCGAGGTCGTCGTCTCCGAGCTGACCGTGCTGTCCGAGGCTGCCGCGCTGCCGTTCCAGGTCGCCGAGTACGAGCCCGGTTCGGTCAACGAGGAGGTCCGCCTCAAGTACCGCTACCTGGACCTGCGCCGCGAGGGCCCGGCCCGCGCGCTGCGCCTGCGTTCCAAGGCCTCGCACATCATCCGCACGGTGATGGAGGAGAACGGCTTCCTCGACATCGAGACGCCGTACCTGACGCGTTCGACGCCGGAAGGCGCCCGCGACTTCCTGGTGCCGGTCCGCCTGCAGCCGGGCCACTGGTACGCGCTGCCGCAGTCGCCGCAGCTGTTCAAGCAGCTGCTGATGGTCGCCGGTATGGAGCGCTACTACCAGATCGCGCGCTGCTTCCGTGACGAGGACTTCCGCGCCGACCGCCAGCCGGAGTTCACCCAGCTCGACGTCGAGGCCTCGTTCGTCGACCAGGAGGACATCCTCAAGCTGGGCGAGGAGGTCGTCTCCCGGGTCTGGGGCGAGGTCCTGGGCTACGAGGTGCCGCTGCCGCTGCCGCGGATGACCTACGCCGACGCGATGTCCCGCTACGGCTCGGACAAGCCGGACGTCCGCTTCGACAACGAACTCACCGAGCTCACCGAGTACTTCGCGGGCACCGAGTTCCGCGTCTTCCAGGCCCCGTACGTCGGCGCCGTGGTGATGCCGGGCGGCGCGTCCCAGCCGCGCAAGCAGCTGGACGCCTGGCAGGACTGGGCGAAGGCGCGCGGCGCGCGCGGCCTCGCGTACGTCCTGATCGACGAGGAGACCGGCGAGCTGCGCGGCCCGGTCGCCAAGAACCTCAGCGAGGAGCACCTCGCCGGTCTGGCCGACGCGGTCGGCGCCAAGCCGGGCGACTGCGTCTTCTTCGCGGCGGGCAAGAAGACCGCGTCGCAGGAGCTGCTGGGTGCCGCCCGTCTGGAGATCGGCAAGCGCTGCGGCCTGATCGACGAGTCCAAGTGGGCGTTCCTCTGGGTCGTCGACTTCCCGATGTTCGAGCCGATCGAGGACGACAAGGGCGAGTTCCAGGGCTGGCACGCGGTGCACCACCCGTTCACCGCCCCGACCGCCGAGTCCATGGACACCTTCGACACCGACCCGGGCAACGCGCTCTCCAACGCGTACGACCTGGTCCTCAACGGTTCGGAGATCGGCGGCGGTTCGATCCGTATCCACCAGAAGGACGTGCAGAAGCGCGCCTTCGACGCGATCGGCCTGTCGCCCGAGGAGGCCCAGTCGCAGTTCGGCTTCCTGCTGAACGCCTTCGACTTCGGCCCGCCGCCGCACGGCGGCATCGCCCTCGGCCTGGACCGCCTCGTCGCGCTGCTGGGCGGCTACGAGACGATCCGCGACGTCATCGCCTTCCCGAAGACCTCCAACGGCGGCGACCCGCTGACCGGCGCGCCGACGGAGATCACCGCCGCGCAGCGCAAGGAAGCGGGCGTGGACGCCAAGCCGAAGCAGGCCGAGGCGTAACTCGTACTTCCAGGGGCGTGGGGGGGGGGGGGGCCGCCCCCCCCCCCCCCCCGGGGGGGGGGGGGGGGGGGGGGCGCCGCGGGGCCCGGCCCCCTGCCCGCGGGCCCCCCCCCCCCCCCCCCCCCACGCCCCTTATGCGTGTTGCAGCTGACTCGGCAGCGGCGGCTCCTGCGCCGGTGCCAGCGCGGTCTCGTCGAAGGGGAGGCGGCCGCTGAGGACGAGGCGCATGCGGTCGTGGTCGAGTTCGTGCGTCCAGTGGCCGATGACGACGGTGGCGATCGCGTTGCCCGCGAAGTTGGTGAGGGCGCGGGCCTCGGACATGAAGCGGTCGATGCCGACGATGAGGCCGACGCCGTCGACCAGGGCCGGGGCGTGGGACTGGAGGCCGCCCGCGAGGGTGGCCAGGCCGGCGCCGCTGACGCCGGCGGCGCCCTTGCTGGCGATCACCATGAAGAGCAGCAGTGAGATCTGCGATCCGATCGACATCGGCCGGTCCATCGCCTGGGCGATGAAGAGCGAGGCCATGGTCAGGTAGATGGCGGTGCCGTCCAGGTTGAAGCTGTAGCCGGTCGGGATGGTGATGCCGGTGACCGGGCGGCTCACACCCAGGTGCTCCAACTTGGCGATGACGCGCGGCAGCGCGCTCTCGCTCGACGAGGTGGAGAGGATCAGCAGGAACTCGCGGCCCAGGTAGCGCAGCAGCGAGAACACGTTGACGCCCGCGACCAGCCGCAGCACCAGGCCCAGCACGAGGAAGACGAAGATCGCGCAGGTCAGGTAGAAGCCCAGCATGACCATCAGCAGCGACTTCAGCGCCGCCCAGCCGGACGCGCCGACCACCGCCGCGATCGCGCCGAACGCGCCCACCGGCGCCGCCCACATGATCATCGACAGCACGCGGAAGACCAGCTTCTGCAGGTGCTCCACGCCGCGCAGGATCGGCGCGCCCGCCGTGCCCATCGACTGCAGCGCGAAGCCGACCAGCAGCGCGACCAGCAGGGTCTGCAGTACCTGACCGCCCGTCAATGCCGAGACCAGGGTGGTCGGGATGACGGAGAGCAGGAAGTCGCCGGTGCCCTCGCCGCCGCCCGCGGCGACCTGGGCGTGGCCCGCCTTGGCCAGGGAGTCGGTCAGGTGGAGGCCCGCGCCCGGGTTGACCAGGTTGCCGACGACCAGGCCGATCGCCAGCGCGACCGTCGACATCACCAGGAAGTAGCCGAGCGCCAGCCCGCCGACCTTGCCGACCTTGGCCGCCTTGGTCACCGAGCCGATGCCCAGCACGATGGTGGTGAAGATGACCGGGCTGATCATCATCTTGATCAGGTTCACGAAACCCGTGCCCACAGGCTTGAGTTGCAGCGCGAACGACGGCGCGGCCAGGCCCACCGCGATGCCGAGGAGCACCGCGCCGATCACGGCCAGGTAGAGGTAGTGGGTCCGTTCGCGTCTGACTGCTGCTGCGTCTGTTGCCATGAGTGCGGCTCCCTCGCCGGTCGTCGTCCCAGAACGTCGGTGTCCGGCCGGGGTGGTGGTCGGGCCGGTTGCGACGACTATGGGGGCGGGCTCGGGGAGCGTCACGCTTGCGTTCATATCGTTCACGGCACGCGCGGTACTCACCTAGCGCGTCGCCAGGCAGACTGGCCACCATGCCGCACCGGACCACGCACCACGACCTGGCCGAACCGCCCGCGCTGCGCCGCCGTCGCCGCGTCGCGCACAGCCTGGCCGGGCAGCTCTTCGCGGTGCAGGTGCTGATCGTGGCCGTCGTGGTCGCCGGGGGAGCCGTGCTCGCCTACGTGTGGACCAGCGACCGCGCGCAGCAGGCCGCCGAGCGGCAGGTCGTCGCGACGGCGCGCGCCGTCGCGGACGCGCCCAGCGTCGCGCAGGCGGTCGTCGGCCCTGATCCCACCGCAGCGCTCCAGCCGTACGCGGTGCGGGTCGGCAAGGACGCGGGCGTCGACTTCGTGACGATCATGGACATCCACGGCGTCCGCTGGACCCACCCGGACCCGGCCGAGATCGGCAAGCACTTCCTCGGGCACATCGCGCCCGCACTGGCCGGGCGCACCTTCACCGAGACGTACACCGGCACGCTCGGCCCCTCCGTCCGCGCGGTGACGCCGGTGCGGGACGCGAATGGCCGGATCGTCGCGCTGGTCAGCGTGGGCATCACCATCGAGAACCTGACCAGTCGCCTGCGCGGGGCGATCACCGGGCTGGTGCTGGTCGCCCTCGCCGCGCTGGCGCTCGGCGGCCTGGGCACCTGGCTGGCCAACCGTCGCCTGCGCCGCCACACCCACGGCATGGGCGCGGCCGAGCTCAGCCACCTCTACGAGTACCACCAGGCCACGCTGCACTCCGTGCGCGAGGGACTGGTCCTGCTCGACCGCGCCGGGACGGTCGTGCTCTGCAACGACGCCGCGCGCGAGCTGCTGGGCCTCACCGGCCCGGCGGAAGGGCGTGCGTTCGCCGAACTCGCCCTGCCGGAGCCGCTGCGGGCGGCGGTGGCCGGGCCGGAACCGGTCCGGGACCAACTGCACCTGACCGCCGACCGCGTCGTGGTGGTCAACACCTCGCCGATCGGCGACGGGTCGGGCCTCGGCACCGTGGTGACCTTCCGGGACCACACCGAACTCCAGGCGCTCAGCGGCGAGTTGGACTCGGTGCGCGGCTTCGCCGAGGCGCTCAGCGCGCAGGCGCACGAGGCCGCCAACCGGCTCCACGCCGTCGTGTCGCTGATCGAGACGGGAAGGCACCGCCAGGCGGTCGACTTCGCCACCGCCGAGCTGGAGTTGGCCCAGCAGCTCACCGACCGGGTTGTCGGCGCGATCGACGAGCCGGTGCTGGCGGCGCTGCTGCTGGGCAAGGCCGCCCAGGCCGCCGAGCGCGGCGTCGACCTGGTGCTCACGGAGGAGAGCCGGATCGACGACGCGCTCCCCGCACAGCTCAGCGCCCGGGACCTGGTCACGCTGCTCGGCAACCTGATCGACAACGCAATGGACGCCGCGATCGAGGGCACAGCCGACCACGACGGCCCGCCCACGGTCACGGTCACCGCCCGCACCGACGCCCGCGAGATGCTGCTGCGCGTCGCCGACACCGGACGCGGCATCGCGCCGGACGCCGTGGACCGGATCTTCGAACGCGGCTGGTCGACGAAGCCTTCCGGCGAGCCGGGCGAGTCCGGGCAGTTGGTCGGTCGGGGGATCGGCCTGGCGCTGGTCGCCCAGGCCGCGCGGCGCAACGGCGGCAGCGTCGAGGTCGGAAGCGGGCGCGGCGCGGTGCTGACCGTGCGGATCCCGTTGCAGCGGGCCGCCGAAAACGAGGTAGCGCGCGAGGGAGTGGGTGCGCGGTGATCGACGTGCTGGTCGTCGAGGACGACCCGGTCGCGGCCGGGGCGCATGCCCGCTACGTCGAGCGCGCCCCCGGCTTCCGCTGCGCGGGCGTCGCGCACAGCGTGGCGGAGGCGCTGCGCTTCCTGGAACGCGGGCGGGGGACGGATGCGCCCGTCACGCTGATGCTTCTCGACCTGTATCTCCCGGACGGGCACGGGCTGGAGCTGGTCCGTGGCATCCGCGCGGCCGGGCACGGTGCCGACATCATCGCGGTCACCTCGGCGCGCGACCTGGCGACCGTGCGGCGCGCGGTGTCGATCGGGGTGGTGCAGTATCTGCTGAAGCCCTTCGCGGCCGCCACGCTCCAGGACCGGCTGGCCCGTTACGCCCGCTACCGCGCCAGCCTGGAGCGCGGGGGAGAGGCGCTGGGCCAGGACGAGGTGGACCAGGCCTTCGCCGAACTCCGCTCGCCACGTGGGACGACGCTGCCGAAGGGCCTGACCACGCCCACGCTGGAGGCCGTCGCCTCGGTGATCCGCGCGGCCGACGCGGGCCTGTCGGCGGCGGCCGTCGGCACGGCGGCGGGCGTCTCGCGGATCACCGCCCGGCGGTATCTGGAACACCTGGTCGAGACCGGCCGGGCCCGACGCGAACCGCAGTACGGCCAGGTCGGGCGGCCGGAGTTGGTCTACCGCTGGTGCTGACGGTGTTGATGCACCGTCAGCACCGTCAGATTGCCGCGAACGGCCCTCCGCTGCCGAACGCCGAGCGGGCGAAGTTCTCGGCGATGCGTCGGTGCCCGGCCGGATCTGGGTGGATCGCGTCGGGCAGTGGGAACGCGTCGTAGTCCGCCGGGCCGTAGAGCGAGCGACCGTCCAGGTGGTGCAGGTTCGGGTCGTCGGCGGCCCGCTCGGCGACGATCCGGGCCAGCTCCGCGCGGATCGTCGCCAGCGTCAGCCGCCCGGCGGCGCGCTCGGCGGGGTCGCCGGTCGCCTTGAAGCGCAGCGTGCCGGTGGAGAAGTCGGGCGCGAGCGGCCCCGGCGTGTCCTCCTGCACCGGGCAGAAGATCGGCGAGACCACCAGCAACGGCGTGGTCGGATGGCCGTCGCGGATGGTGTCGAGGAACCCGTGCACGGCCGGACCGAACGCGCGCAGCCGCATCACGTCGGCGTTGACCACGTTGATGCCGATCTTCAGGCTGACCAGGTCGGCCGGGGTGTCGCGCATCGTCCTGGCGACGAACGGATCGAGCAGCGCGCTCCCGCCGAAGCCCAGGTTGACCAGCTCCACCTGGCCGGTGGCGGCGGCCAGGGCGGGCCAGATGGCGGTGGGGCTCGCCGCGTTCGAACCGTGGCTGATCGAACTGCCGTGGTGCAGCCAGCGCTTGCGGTCGCTCACCGGCTCGGGCGCGACGGGCGCGTCGGTGCGCAGAGTGAGCAGCTCGGCCGTCTCGTTGTGCGGCAGCCAGATCTCGACGGCCTTCTCGCGCGCCGGCAGGTCTGCGAAGCGCGCGACACCGGAAGGGCCGTCCTGGAGCTCGACGCTGCCGGTCGCCATGTCGACAAGGAGCGTCCGGCCGCCCGTGACGACGGCCTGCGCGGTCAACGCGCCGTCGACGAGCAGGTCGTAGACGCCGTCGACCGGAGCGGGCAGGCCCGGGTAGGCGCGTTTGGTGGGGACGGTCTCCAGCTCGACGGTGGTCGCGGCGGTGCGGAACGTCAGCCGCACACCGGAGGGTTGGGCCTCGACCATGGCGAACTGCGCGTCGGGCAGCCGTCGTCGGGCCCACGCCGGGAGCCGGTGCGGCAGGAGCCCGCCCTGCGCGGTGGTCTCGACGTCGAGATGGCCGCGCAGCAGGTCCTCGGTGACGGGGGTGGTGATCAGGGTCGGGTTGCTCATGGTCTCTTCGGTCCTCGCTGGATCTGCTGCATCTGCTGCAACTCAGGAAGCGCGGTCGCTCTCGGGGGCGGCGCCACGGGCGCGGAGCATGGCGTCGAGTGAGTCGACGGTCCAGGCCCACGACTCCTCCGCGGCGACGGGGGTGTGGCTGAAGCCGCCCGCCGTCTCCAGTTCGAGGAAGCCGTGGACCAGGCCGCCCAGCATCCGCACGGCGTGCGTCTGGTCCGGCTCGGTGAGGTGGTAGCCGCGCAGCAGGGCGCGGGTCATCTGCGCATGCCGCACGCCCGCGCTCGCCGCCGCCGTCTCCGTGTCGAGCCGGAACCGCGCGGCCTGGTAGCGGCCGGGGTGCTCGCGGGCGTACCCGCGGTAGGCGTCGGCGAACGCCGCCAGCGCGTCCCGCCCGGCGCGTCCCGCGATCGCGTCGGCGACGCGGTCCGCGAGCTCCTCCAGGGCGAGCAGCGCAATCCGCGTCCGCAGGTCGTGGGTGCTCCTGACGTGCGCGTACAGGCTGGCGGCCTTGACGTCGAAGCGCCGGGCCAACGCCGAGACGCTGACCTGGTCGAAGCCGACCTCGTCCGCCAGCTCGGCTCCCGCCCAGGTCAGTCGTTCGGGGGTGAGTCCTGCCCGGGCCATGGCCGTCCCTTCGTCCGTTCCGTCGGCTTCGCCTACATCCATCATGCATTTACCTACAGGCTATAGGCAAATGGCTTCATGCCATCGAACGTCGGGCGGGCGGAACTGTCGGTGCGCGCCGGTAGGGTCGAGACGTGGAGCCAGACCTGTTCACCGCCGCAGCCGAGGACCTGCAGACCAAGGAGCCCGGTCGTTCGCCGCTCGCGGTCCGGATGCGGCCTCGGTCGCTCGACGAGGTCGCCGGGCAGCAGCACCTGCTCAAGTCCGGCTCGCCGCTGCGTCGGCTGGTCGCGGCGACGAACGGGCCTGCGGCGACGTCGTCGGTGATCCTCTGGGGACCGCCCGGCACCGGCAAGACCACGCTGGCTTACGTGATCAGCCAGGCCACCGACAGCCGTTTCGTCGAGCTCTCGGCGATCACGGCCGGCGTCAAGGAGGTCCGCGCCGTCATCGAGGGCGCCCGCCGCGCGGTCGGGACCAGCGGCAAGGAGACCGTCCTCTTCCTCGACGAGATCCACCGCTTCTCCAAGGCCCAGCAGGACAGCCTGCTGCCGGCCGTCGAGAACCGCTGGGTGACGCTGATCGCGGCGACCACCGAGAACCCGTACTTCTCGGTGATCTCGCCGCTGCTCTCCCGCTCGCTGCTGCTGACGCTGGAGTCCCTCACCGACGACGACATCCGCGCGCTGCTGCGCCGCGCCGTCGCGGACGAGCGCGGGCTCGACGGCGCGGTCGAGCTGGCCGAGGACGCAGAGGACCACCTGGTCCGGATCGCGGGCGGCGACGCGCGCAAGGCGCTGACCTCGCTGGAGGCGGCGGCGGGCGCGGCCATCGAGCAGCACGCGGAGACGGTCACGCTGGAGCTGACCGAGACGGCCGTCAACCGCGCGGCGGTCCGCTACGACCGCGACGGCGACCAGCACTACGACGTCGCGAGCGCGCTGATCAAGTCCATCCGGGGCAGCGATGTGGACGCTGCGCTGCACTATCTCGCCCGCATGATCGAGGCGGGCGAGGACCCGCGGTTCATCGCCCGCCGGCTGATGATCTCCGCGAGCGAGGACATCGGCGTCGCCGACCCGAACGCGTTGCCGCTGGCCGTCGCAGCGGCGCAGGCCGTCGCGATGATCGGCTTCCCGGAGGCGGCGCTGACCCTCTCGCACACGGTGATCGCTCTCGCTCTGGCGCCGAAGTCCAACTCCGCGACGACGGCGATCGGGGAGGCGCTGGCCGACGTCCGCGCGGGGCTGGCGGGGCCGGTTCCGGCGCACCTTCGTGACGGGCACTACGCCGGTGCGAAGAAGCTGGGCCATGCGCAGGGGTACGTCTATCCCCACGACCTGCCGGAAGGCATCGCGGCCCAGCAGTACGCGCCGGACGCGATCCACGGCAAGCGGTACTACCGCCCGACGCGGCACGGCGGCGAGGCGCGGTACGCCGACGTCGCGGAGTGGGTACGCGGGCGGCTGGGGGGCGAAGCCCCCCAGGGGCGCGAGGAACTGCGCGAGTAACCACCCTGTGCGGATGGCCCTGTGCGTTCGGCCTGCCAGCTGCGTGCGTGGCTTGTCGCGCCCGCGCGGCGGAGCCGCACATCAACAGAGCCTCGCGCCCCTGGGTAGTGCAACTGGCTGCCTGAGTCATTGGGCCGCCCGCGCCCCGGGGGAAAGTTGCCACTGATCCCCCATGTAGACTTTCCCCAGCGAGACTCCCCGTGTTCGCGCCCGGTAGGGCGCGGCGTCACCGGCGGGGCGTCATACAGGCCGGCGTTCGTGAGGGCGGCGGCAGGAGCGTCTGCGCACCTTCGGGTGTCGCGTGCAGCCCACCACCCGTACGGGTCGGTGGGCCACTCGCGTGCAGCACTATGTGCCCGGTTCCGGGAGCGGCTGCCGACTCACCCGCGTGGTGGGACGGCTTCCCGGACCGCGAGAAGCGACCTCCTTCAACAGCGGTGAGCCAGTTACACACCGAAAGAGGTATTGGTTCATGGCGAACCAGAAGCGCCCCAAGGTCAAGATTGCCCGTGCACTGGGCATTCCGCTGACCCCGAAGTCCGTCAAGTACTTCGAGGCCCGCCCGTACCCGCCGGGGCAGCACGGCCGTGGCCGCAAGCAGAACTCGGACTACAAGGTCCGTCTGGTCGAGAAGCAGCGTCTGCGCGCCCAGTACGACCTGTCCGAGACCCAGATGGCGCGCGCGTTCGACCGCGCCCGCAAGGTCGAGGGCAAGACCGGTGAGGCGCTCGTCGCCCTGCTGGAGACCCGTCTCGACGCCCTGGTCCTGCGTTCGGGCATCGCCCGCACCATCTACCAGGCCCGTCAGATGGTCGTCCACGGCCACATCGAGGTCAACGGCCACAAGGTCAACCGCCCGTCGTTCCAGATGAAGCCCGGCTTCGTCGTGACGGTCCGCGACCGGTCCAAGGAGAAGACCCCGTTCGTCGTCGCCCGTGAGGGTGGCAACGCGGGTGAGGGTCAGACCCCGAAGTACCTCGAGGTCAACCTGAAGGCCCTGGCCTTCCGTCTGGACCGCCTGCCGCAGCGGCGTGAGGTTCCGGTCATCTGCGACGAGCAGCTCGTCGTCGAGTACTACTCGCGCTGACCCGCGAGAGGTCCTCGCAGCGCCCCCACGGCCTCACGGTCGTGGGGGCGCTGTGCTTTCCCGTACCGTGCGGCGGAAGCCGCGTCCGCCCCGGCGAGGACGCGGGCGACGACCGTGTCGAGGTCGAGCTCCGCGCCACGGGCGAAGGACGCCGCGCTCTCCTCCTCGGTGAGGCCCGCGCGGATGCGTCGCGCGCACTCGTCGTGGACGGCGGTGAAGTTGCTCGACCCGAAGAGCGGCGTGCCGACCGAGCGCCAGACCGCGCTCGCCGCACCCTGCAGCAGCGCGGCCTCGTGCAGGTCGCCCGGCTCGCCGTCGGCGCCGGGGGTGGCGGCGATCAGCGCGACCAGCTCCAGCCCGAGCACCAGGCCGACCAGGTCCCGGAAGGCGTGGTTGAGGCGGACGCACTCCCGCGCGTGCGAGAGGGCGAGCGCCGGGTCGTCGTCGGTCCACGCCGAGAGCGCGCTGGCGAACAGGCCGTACGCGTAGGCCCACTGCTCGCCGAAGCGTTCGCACTCGCCGCGCACCTTGGCCATCCAGGTCGCGGCCGTGGCCTTCTCGCCCCGGAACGAGTGGGCCAGGCCCAGCTCGAACATCCCCATCAGCACGTTGCTGTTGAGCTCGCCCAACTGGTCGTAGTGCCACAGGGCTTCGTCGAAGAGCTCGACCGCGCGGTCCAACTCGTCGCCGATCAGCGCCGCGCAGCCCTGGCGGTGCACGGCGTACGCCAGGGCCCGGTCGTCACCCGTCTCCAGCGCCTGCTGGCGGCACTCCTCCAACACCGGCAGCGCGCGGGGGAGATCGCCCTGGAGGGTGGCCAGGTATCCGGTCACCCAGAGGGCCTTGGCACGCGCGTCGGTGGGCTCGGGAGCCAGCGCCAGCGCGCGGTCCAGCCACATCCGGCCCTCGGCCAGGTGGCCGCAGCCGATCCAGAAGTACCAGAGCGTGCCCGCGAGGAAGAGCGCCAACTGCTCCTCGCCCGGCTCGACCAGGCAGTACTCCAGCGCGGCACGCAGATTGCTGTGGGCGCGCTCGGTGCGGACGGAGGTCTCCAGCTGGCGCGGGCTGAACCACTCGACCTCGCCCCAGGTGGCCAGGCCCAGGTACCAGTCGCGGTGGCGGCGTTGCAGCTGCAGCTCGGTGGCGGAGTCGTGGAGCCACTGCGCGCCGTACTCGCGCAGGGTGTCGAGCAGCCGGTAGCGCAGCGCGCCGTCGGCGGCGCCCGGGTCGTCCTCACGCAGCACGATCGACTTGGCGACCAGCTCCGACAGCAGGTCGAGCACGTCCTCGGCGGGCAGGTCGGGGCCGGCGCAGACGTACTCCACGGCCTCCAGGTCGAACGCGCCGACGAAGACCGAGAGCCGGGCCCAGAGCAACCGCTCGTGCGGCGTGCACAGTTCGTGGCTCCAGCCGATCGCGGTGCGCAGCGTCTGGTGCCGGGGGAGCGCCGTGCGGCAGCCGCCGGTCAGCACCCGGAACCGGTCGTCCAACCGCTGGGTGATCTGCTCGACGGACAGCACGCGGAGCCGCCCGGCGGCCAGCTCCAGCGCCAGCGGGATGCCGTCCAGCCGCTGGCAGAGCGTGGCGATCGCTGCCGACGAACCCTCCGTCAGCCGGAAGGTGGGCAGCACGGCCGCGGCCCGCTGCGCGAAGAGTGCGACGGCGTCCGAGTGGGGTCCGTCGGCCGGGAGCGGGGCGAGCGGGAGCAGGTGCTCCCCGGCGACCTCCAGCGGCTGGCGGCTGGTGGCCAGCACGTGCAGGCCGGGAGCGGCGGCCAGCATCATGCCCACGGTGGGGGCGAGCTGCTCCACCAGGTGCTCGCAGCCGTCGAGGACCAGCAGCAGCCGACGGGAGCGCAGGAAGTCGAGCAGCACCTCGCGGACCGGCCGGGCCGTGCCGTCCGTCAGCCGCAGCGCCTCGGCGACCGTGTGGCAGAGCACCGCCGGGTCGGTGACCGTGGCGCAGTCGATGTGCCAGACGCCGTCGGGGAACCGGTGCGCGGTCATCGCGGCGGCGCGCAGGCCGACCCGGGACTTGCCGACGCCGCCGGGGCCGACCACGGTGACCAGCCGGGACATCCGCAGCAGGCGCTGCGCCTCGGCCAACTCGGTCCGTCGGCCGACGAATCCGGTGAACTCGGCGGGCAGGTTGCCGGACGAGCCTCTCTGCACGGGTCCCCCTTCGGAGGTTCGGAGGTCGGTGCCGTGGCCGGACGGGCACGGGGTCCGGTCCCCTGGACGGCCCAACGAGGTGACCAATCGGTAGGTTACGTTCCCGTGGCGGATCCTCCCAGGATGTCGCCGTTGCGGCGCGCGCCGCCGGGCCGGGTGGTAAAGGCCTGGCCCGCCAGGCCGTAATGCGGTCGGGATCGTCCCATCGGCGCGATAGGGTTTCGCAGAAGGTTTCAAGCTTGTACCGGTCGGCTGACGCAGGTCAGCCGTTGCGAGGGAGCGCCAAGGTGTCGGGTGGAGAGGTCGCGGGCCTCGTCGTCGCCGTGTTCTGGGCGGTGCTGGTCACCCTCCTCGCCGTGGTGCTGGTGCGGCTCGCCCGCGCCCTGCGCCAGGCGACCGAGCTGGTCGAGGCGGTGACCGAACGTGCGGTCCCGCTGCTCGACGAGGCGGCCGACACCCTGCGCGCCGCCAACGACCAGCTGGTCCGCGTCGACGCGATCACCGCGGACGTCCAGGACGCCGCCGCCAACGCGCACGCGCTGTCGTCGACGATGGCGGCCACCCTGGGTGGCCCGCTGGTCAAGCTCTCCGCGTTCAGCTACGGCGTCCGCAGTGCGGTGGCCAAGCAGCGGTCGGCCGGGCGGCCCGACAAGTACGTGCCGCACCAGACGGAACGCGAGATCATCGAGCGGATGGTGAAGGCCGAGGTGCAGCGGGCGACGGTGCGTCGCAACGGACTGCTGCGCCTGCTGGGCCTGGGAAGGAAGGCCTGACCGATGCGCCGGATCTTCTGGATGGCGGTAGGCGCGGGCGCCACCGTCTGGACCTTCAACAAGGCGAACCGGCTGGCCCGTTCGCTCACCCCGGGCAGCCTGGCCGAGGGCGCGGCCGTCGGCTCGCTCGAAGTCGGCCGCGCCGTCCGCAACTTCAGGGACGAGGTGCGCGCCGGCATGCTCCAGCGCGAGCTCCAGCTCAACCGCGAACTCGGCCTGGACGGCAGCGTGCTCGCCGCACCCGGCCCGGAAGGCGCGCCGGTGCTGCGTGCGGCACCGCAGCGCTCCGCACTTCCCCGCGGCCGTGCTGACGCACAGCAGGACGCATGGCAACAACCCCTGGCACTGCAGAACCCGCAACAGCCCAGCATCATCACCAGCAAGCTCGACCGGAATGAGGACCTGTAATGGAGTCGGCTGAGATCCGCCGCCGCTGGCTGCGCTTCTTCGAGGAGCGCGGCCACACCGTCGTCCCCTCGGCGTCGCTGATCGCGGACGACCCCACGCTGCTGCTGGTCAACGCCGGCATGGTGCCCTTCAAGCCCTACTTCCTGGGCGAGACCAAGCCGGACTTCTCCCGGGCCACCAGCGTGCAGAAGTGCGTCCGCACCCCGGACATCGAAGAGGTCGGCAAGACCACCCGCCACGGCACCTTCTTCCAGATGTGCGGCAACTTCTCCTTCGGCGACTACTTCAAGGAAGGGGCGATCAAGTTCGCCTGGGAGCTGCTGACCAGCTCCGTCGCCGACGGCGGCTACGGCCTCGACCCCGAGAAGCTGTGGATCACCGTCTACCTGGACGACGACGAGGCCGAGCAGATCTGGCGTGACGTCGTCGGCGTCCCCGCCGAGCGGATCCAGCGTCTGGGCAAGAAGGAGAACTTCTGGTCCATGGGCGTCCCCGGCCCCTGCGGTCCGTGCTCGGAGATCAACTACGACCGCGGCCCGGAGTTCGGCGTCGAGGGCGGCCCGGCCGTCAACGACGAGCGCTACGTGGAGATCTGGAACCTGGTCTTCATGCAGTACGAGCGCGGCGCCGGCACCGGCAAGGAGGACTTCCCGATCCTGGGCGACCTCCCGGCCAAGAACATCGACACCGGGCTCGGCCTGGAGCGCCTGGCGATGATCCTCCAGGGCGTCCAGAACATGTACGAGACGGACACCCTGCGCGTCGTCATCGACAAGGCCACCGAGCTGACCGGCGTCCGCTACGGCGCGGACCACGCCTCGGAAGTGTCGCTGCGCGTGGTCGCCGACCACATGCGCACCTCCGCCATGCTGATCGGCGACGGCGTCACCCCCGGAAACGAGGGCCGCGGCTACGTGCTGCGTCGCATCATGCGCCGCGCCATCCGCAACATGCGCCTGCTGGGCGCCCAGGGCGAGGTCGTCGAGCAGCTGCTCGACGTCGTGATCACCACCATGGGCCAGCAGTACCCGGAGCTGCTGACGGACCGTAAGCGCATCGAGACGGTCGCGCTGGCCGAGGAGACCCGCTTCCTCAAGACGCTGAAGGCCGGCACCAACATCCTGGACAGCGCCATCAGCGAGACCCGCACCGCGGGCGGCGCGGTGCTCTCCGGCGACAACGCCTTCCAGCTCCACGACACCTACGGCTTCCCGATCGACCTCACCCTGGAGATCGCCGCCGAGCAGGGCCTCTCCGTGGACGAGGACGGCTTCCGCCGTCTGATGAAGGAGCAGAAGGACAAGGCCAAGGCCGACGCGCGCGCCAAGAAGACCGGCCACGCGGACGTCGCCGCCTACCGCTCCATCGCGGACGCCTCCGGTGAGAACCAGTTCACCGGCTACGCCCACAACGAGAGCGAGGCCACCGTCGTCGGCCTGCTGGTGGACGGCGTCTCCGCGCCGGCCGCCTCCGAGGGCGACGAGGTCGAGGTCGTGCTCGACCGCACCCCGTTCTACGCCGAGGGCGGCGGTCAGCTGGCCGACCACGGCCGGATCCGCACCGAGTCGGGCGCTGTCATCGACATCCACGACGTGCAGAAGCCGGTCCCCGGCGTGATCGTGCACAAGGGCGTCGTCCAGGTCGGTGAGATCACCGTCGGCTCCGCCGTGCAGGCGACCATCGACGTGCGCCGTCGCCGGGCCATCGCCCGTGCCCACAGCGCCACCCACCTGACCCACCAGGCGCTGCGCGACGCGCTCGGCCCGACCGCCGCCCAGGCCGGTTCGGAGAACTCCCCGGGCCGCTTCCGCTTCGACTTCGGCTCGCCGACCGCCGTCCCCGGCACGGTGCTGACCGACGTCGAGCAGAAGATCAACGAGGTGCTCTCGCGCGAACTCGACGTCACCGCCGAGATCATGGGCATCGACGAGGCCAAGAAGCAGGGCGCCATCGCCGAGTTCGGTGAGAAGTACGGTGAGAAGGTCCGCGTCGTCACCATCGGCGACTTCTCCAAGGAGCTGTGCGGCGGCACCCACGTGCAGAACACCGCCCAGCTGGGCCTGGTGAAGCTGCTCGGCGAGTCCTCGATCGGCTCCGGCGTGCGTCGCGTCGAGGCGCTGGTCGGGGTGGACGCGTACAACTTCCTGGCCCGCGAGCACACCGTGGTGGCCCAGCTGACCGAGCTGGTCAAGGGCCGCCCGGAGGAGCTGCCGGAGAAGATCTCCGGCATGCTCGCCAAGCTCAAGGACGCCGAGAAGGAGATCGAGAAGTTCCGCGCCGAGAAGGTGCTCCAGGCCGCCGCCGGGCTGGCCGAGGGCGCCGAGGACGTGCGCGGCGCGGCTCTGGTCACCGGTCAGGTCCCGGACGGCACCGGCGCCGACGACCTGCGCAAGCTGGTCCTCGACGTCCGCGCCCGCGTCGGCCAGGGCGGCCGGGCTGCCGTGGTCGCGCTCTTCACCGTGGCCAACGGCCGTCCGCTGACCGTGATCGCCACCAACGAGGCCGCCCGCGAGCGCGGCATCAAGGCCGGCGAGCTGGTCCGCACCGCGGCCAAGACGCTCGGCGGCGGCGGTGGCGGCAAGGACGACGTCGCCCAGGGCGGCGGCCAGGACGCCTCCGCGGTCGGCCGGGCCGTCGAGGCGGTGCGCACCCTCGTCGCCGAGAAGGCCTGAGGCGCGTGGAGGACGGTACGTCCATGCGCCGAGGCCGCCGGATCGCCGTGGACGTCGGCGACGCCCGGATCGGGGTCGCCAGCTGCGACCCCGACGGGCTGCTGGCGACCCCGGTGGAGACGGTCCCGGCCGGTAAGAAATCACTCGGAAGACTGACGGCCATCGTCGAGGAGTACGAGGCGATCGAGGTCGTCGTGGGGCTCCCGCGCTCGCTCAGCGGGCGGGAGGGCCCGGCCGCGGCCAAGGTCCGCGAGTACGCGGGTCAGCTGGCCACCCGGGTGTACCCGGTGCCGGTGCGGCTGGTCGACGAGCGGATGACCACCGTCAGCGCGGCGGCGGGCATGCGCGCCGCAGGAGTGAAGTCGAAGCAGGGGCGCTCGCGGATCGACCAGGCGGCGGCCGTGGTCATCCTGCAGAGCGCGCTGGAGACCGAGAAAACGAGCGGAAGACCGCCAGGCGAGACGGTCCAGCCGTTGTAGAGTGACGCCCGGCTGAATGGGGGTCCGCCTGGTGGCGGACCCCTTTCGTCACACTGAGCGACCGGTGGTGCGGCTCAGCGTGGCGCGGACGTGGTCAAACCGAGTTGTCGGACTCGGTCGGGTAACGTTCCGTCCACGGCGCCGCCGATGGGCACGCTGGTTCGATTCGCCGCTGACGCCTTCTGGACCGGGCGTCGCTGAATCCGAGGGGATGCATGACCGACCAGGGCCGGGGCTACGGCTCCGAACCGTGGGGCCAGGGTGGCCCCTACGGGGACCAGGGCGGCTATCCGCCGCAGGCGCCGTATCCGTACGGACAGCAGACCGGGCAGCCACAGCACCCCCAGCAGCCGTATCCCTACGGTCAGCAGCAGCACGGTCAACCACAGGGCCAGCAGTACCAGGGCCAGCACGGTCAGCACGGTCAGCAGCACGGCCAACAGCCGTACCCGCAGCAGCAGATGCCGCCGCAGGCTCCGCAGGCCCAGCACCCGCAGCAGGGCTGGCCGCAGGATCCTTACGGCACCGGCCAGCAGCCGGTCTACAACCACCCGCCGCAGGCGCCGTACCCCCAGCAGCCGCAGCAGCATCCGTACCCGTACGGCCAGCAGCAGTCCGGCCAACAGATCGGCCAGCCGCAGCAGCCGGGGCAGCAGCCGATGCAGCCCGGGCAGCCGCAGTACCGGCCGCGTCCGCAGGCGCAGCAGGTCCCGAGCGTTCCGCCCAGCCCGCAGGGCCCGCAGCCGTCGGGTCCCGGCCCGGACGGGATCGACTGGGTGGCCGAGGCCGCCCGGCTGGAGGCCGACGGGGATCTCGACCTGTACGGGCACGAGGACGGCTACGCGGACGACCACGGCGACGGCTACGGCGGGGACGACGGTCACCGCGGTCGACGCAGCGACGAGGACGTCTTCGTCGAGGAGACGGAGGAGGGCGAGGAGGGGTACGTCCCGTTCCTCTCCGAGTCCGACGACAGCCGCAGCGGTCGCCGCAAGGACGCGGAGCGGGGCCGCAGCGAGCGCAAGCGCAGCGGCATGACCTGCCTCGGCCTGTCCGTGGTGCTGGTCGCCTGCCTCGGCGCCGGTGGTTACTTCGGCTACCAGTACTACGAGTCGCACTTCGGCCCGCCGCCGGACTACGCCGGCAACGGCACCAGCACCCAGGTCCAGGTGCAGATCCCGGACGGCGCCACCGGCGACGTCATGGCGCAGGTGCTGGTCCAGGCCGGTGTGGTGGAGAGCAGCAAGGCGTTCACCAACGCGTACAACGCCAACAACAAGTCGGTCTCCATCCAGCCCGGCTACTACGAGCTGAAATCGCACATGTCCGCCGCCGCGGCCGTGCAGCTGCTGATCGACCAGGCGGGCGGCAACTCGCTGGTGATCCCCGAGGGCAAGACCTCCAAGTACATCTACGCCAGGATCGACCAGGCCCTCAAGCTCACGCCGGGGACCACGGCGGGCGTCGCCAAGGCGGACGCCAGCCAGCTCGGCCTGCCGTCGGAGGCGCACAACAACCCCGAGGGCTTCCTCTGGCCGACCCGCTACTCGATCGCCACCGGTATGAAGCCGCTGGACCTGCTCAAGCAGATGGTGGCCAACACCAACAGCGAGATCCAGAAGCTCTCGCTCGACACGGCGGGCAAGTCGCAGAACCTCAACGACGCCTACGCGGTGCTGACCGAGGCCAGCATCCTGCAGGCCGAGGGCAACAACGTCGGGGACTTCGGCAAGATTGCCCGGGTCCTCTACAACCGCCTGAACACCAACGCGACCAACGGCTATCTGGAGCTCGACACCCCGCTGCAGTACTTCCTGGGCAGCACCACCTTCACCAACGCCCAGAAGGACGGCATCACCAACGGCTACAACACCTACAAGTCCAAGGGCCTGCCGCCCACGCCGATCAGCAACCCGGGCGAGGCGGCGATCAACTCGGTACTGAGCCCGACGCCGGGTCAGTGGGTGTACTTCGTGGCCGTCGACTCGACCGACACCAAGTTCGCGGTCACCTGGAGCGACTTCCTGAACGACGTCCAGCTCTACTGCGCCAACCACGGGCAGAACGTCAACCGCTCGACGGGACAGTGCCAGTGACCGACAGCAGGCGGGCCGCCGTGCTCGGCAGCCCAATCGCGCACTCACTCTCGCCGGTGCTGCACAACGCCGGGTACGAGGCGCTGGGGCTGGCGGAGCGGTGGCACTACGACCGGTTCGAGGTCGACGAGGCGGGCCTGCCCGACTTCCTCGGCACGCTCGACGTGGCGGGCGAGGGGTGGGCCGGTCTCTCGCTGACCATGCCGCTCAAGCGGGCGGTCATCCCGCTGCTGGACGAGGTCGGCCAGGTCGCGTTGGCGGTCGACGCGGTCAACACCCTCGTCTTCCATCCGGACGGCCGTCGCACCGGCGACAACACGGACGTCCCCGGGCTGGTCGCCGCGCTGCGCGAGCGCGACGTCACCCGGGTCCGCAGCGCGGCCGTACTCGGTGCCGGGGCCACGGCGTCCTCGGCGCTGGCCGCGCTTGCACAGGTGTGCGACGGCCCGGTGCTCGCCTTCGTGCGCGGTCCCGAGCGGGCGGCGCAGATGCGGGCGCTCGGCGAGCGGCTCGGCGTCGACGTGGTCCCACAGGAGTGGGACCGGGCGGCCGAGGCCTTCGACGCGGAGCTGGTCGTCTCCACCACGCCGGTCGGCGCGACCGACTCCCTGGCCGAGGCGCTGTCGGCGGCTCCCCGGGAGGGTCTCGGCGCGTTGTTCGACGTGCTCTACCACCCGTGGCCGACGGCGCTGGCCGCCGCCTGGCAGCAGCAGGGCGGCGTGGTGCTCGGCGGGCTCGACCTGCTGGTGCACCAGGCGGTGCTGCAGTTCCGGATGTTCACCGGCCTCGCGGACGCCGACGTGGTCGGCGCGATGCGCGTCGCCGGGGAGGCCGCACTCTCGGCCGGCGTCTGACCCCGCCGTCCGACCCCGCCGTCCGACCGCGGCGCGGGCCGGCGTCAACGTCCGTCCCGTGGACCGTCCCATGAGCCGTCCCACGGACTGGTCAGTTCGTGGGACGGATTCTGCTCCAGCGTGTCCGACATGGGAGGATCGCGACAGAGGCAGTTTCGGGATCTGAAGGAGCACACCCTTGGGAACGCTGCGCTGGCTGACGGCCGGGGAGTCGCACGGCCCCGCACTTGTCGCGACGCTGGAGGGTCTGCCCGCCGGAGTCCCCGTCACCACCGAGATCGTCGCCGACGCCCTCGCGCGTCGCCGTCTCGGTTACGGCCGCGGTGCGCGGATGAAGTTCGAGCAGGACGTGGTGACCTTCCTCGGTGGTGTCCGCCACGGTCAGACGCTCGGCTCGCCGGTCGCCGTCATGGTCGGCAACACCGAGTGGCCGAAGTGGGAGCAGGTCATGTCGGCCGACCCGGTCGACCCGGAGATCCTCGCCGGTCTGGCCCGCAACGAGCCGCTGACCCGCCCGCGTCCCGGTCACGCCGACCTGGCGGGCATGCAGAAGTACTCGCTGGACGAGGCCCGGCCGATCCTGGAGCGCGCCAGCGCCCGTGAGACCGCGGCCCGGGTCGCGCTCGGCGCGGTCGCCCGCTCGTACCTGAAGGAGACCTGCGGGATCGAGATTGTCTCGCACGTCGTCGAGCTGGGCGCGGCCAAGGCCCCGGCCGGTGTGGTCCCGCTCCCCGCCGACGAGGCGCGGCTGGACGAGGACCCGGTGCGCTGCCTGGACGCGGACGCGTCGAAGCGGATGGTCGCGGAGATCGACCAGGCCCACAAGGACGGCGACACGCTCGGCGGCGTGGTCGAGGTGCTGGCCTACGGCGTCCCGGTCGGCCTGGGCTCGCACGTGCACTGGGACCGTCGCCTCGACGCGCGGCTGGCCGCGGCCCTGATGGGCATTCAGGCGATCAAGGGCGTCGAGGTCGGCGACGGCTTCGAGCTGGCCCGGATCCCCGGCTCGCAGGCCCACGACGAGATCCTGGCAACCCCCGACGGCGTGCGGCGCGCGTCCGGCCGCTCCGGCGGCACCGAGGGCGGGCTCAGCACCGGCGAGCTGCTGCGCGTCCGCGCCGCGATGAAGCCGATCGCCACCGTGCCGCGCGCGCTGGCCACCATCGACACCCGCACCGGCGAGGCGGCCAAGGCGCACCACCAGCGCTCCGACGTCTGCGCCGTCCCGGCGGCGGGCATCGTCGCCGAGGCGATGGTCGCGCTGGTCCTGGCGGACGCGGTCAACGAGAAGTTCGGCGGCGACAACGTCAGCGAGACCCGCCGCAACGTCCAGGGCTACCTCGACCACCTGGTCGTCAAGTGAGCCAACCGGTAGCCATCCTGGTCGGCCCGCCCGGCGCGGGGAAGTCCTCGGTCGGCGAGCTGCTGGCCGCGCGCCTCGGCGTCGGCTTCCGGGACACGGACGCGGACGTCGTCGCGACAGCGGGCAGGCCGATCGCGGACATCTTCGTCGACGAGGGCGAGCCGCGCTTCCGCGAGCTGGAGGCGGAGGCGGTCCGCACCGCCGTCGCCGACCACACGGGCGTGCTGGCCCTCGGCGGCGGCGCGGTGATGCGCCCGGAGACCGAGGAACTGCTGCACGGCCTGCCCGTGGTCTTCCTCGACGTGGCGCTGACGGACGCCGTCAAGCGGGTCGGCCTCGACGCGCCGCGTCCGCTGCTGGTCGGCAGTCCGCGTGCGCGCTGGCGTGAACTGATGGAACAGCGCCGCCCCGTGTACACGCGCGTGGCCCGGGTCGTGGTCGACACGGCCGGGTTGACGCCGGATCAGGTCGCGGACGCGGTTGTGGACGCACTGGAGTTGAAGAGGGCCATGAGCGGCGAGCTGAGGAGCAGCGAAGCGGAGCCGAAGCGGAGCGCGGAGGGACAGGCATGAGCGAGCGTCAGACTGGGACATCTGAGGGCGGTTCCCGCCAGGACGTCACCCGCATCCGTGTCGGCGCGAGCGGGGGCAGTGAGGCCTACGACGTGCTGATCGGCCGTCAACTGCTGGGCGAGCTGCCCGGGTTGATCGGCACCGCCGCGCAACGCGTCGCCGTGATCCACCCCGAGGCGCTGGCGGCGACCGGCGAGGCCATCCGCGACGACCTGGCCGAGCAGGGCTACGAGGCCATCGCGCTCCAGGTCCCGAACGCGGAGGAGGCCAAGTCGGCCGAGGTCGCCGCGTACTGCTGGTCCGTGCTCGCGCAGACCGGCTTCACCCGCACCGACGTCGTCGTCGGCATCGGCGGCGGCGCGACCACCGACCTGGCCGGATTCGTGGCCGCGACCTGGCTGCGCGGTGTGCGCTGGGTCGCCATGCCGACCACGCTGCTGGGCATGGTCGACGCGGCGGTCGGCGGCAAGACCGGCATCAACATCGCCGAGGGCAAGAACCTCGTCGGCTCCTTCCACCCCCCGGCGGGCGTGCTGGCGGACCTGGACACGCTGGAGAGCCTGCCCAAGCACGACTACATCAGCGGGCTGGCCGAGGTCATCAAGACCGGCTTCATCGCCGACCCGGTCATCCTCGACCTGATCGAGGCCGACCCGGAGGGCGCCAAAACGCCTGCCGGGCCGCACACGGCCGAGCTGATCGAGCGGTCCGTCAAGGTCAAGGCCGAGGTCGTCTCGGGCGATCTGCGCGAGTCCGGGCTGCGGGAGATCCTCAACTACGGCCACACGCTGGGCCACGCCATCGAGCGCAACGAGCGCTACAAGTGGCGTCACGGCGCCGCGGTCAGCGTCGGCATGGTCTTCGCTGCCGAACTCGGCCGCCTCGCGGGCCGGTTGGACGACGCCACGGCCGACCGCCACAAGGCGGTGCTGGCCTCGGTCGGCCTGCCGCTGACTTACCGGGCGGACGCCTGGCCCAAGTTGCTCGACGCGATGAAGGTCGACAAGAAGTCCCGCGCGGACCGGCTGCGGTTCATCGTCCTCGACGGCCTGGGCAAGCCGACCGTGCTGGAGGCCCCGGACCCGACGCTGCTGGTCGCCGCGTACGCGGAGGTCGGCGTCTGATGCAGCGAGTTCTGGTCCTGAACGGCCCGAACCTGGGCCGGTTGGGCTCACGTGAGCCGGACGTCTACGGGTCCACCTCGTACACGGGACTGGTCGGGCGCTGCACCGAGCTCGGCGCGGAGCTGGGCTTCGACGTCGAGGTGCGGGAGACCAACGACGAGGGCGAGATGATCCGCTGGCTGCACGAGGCGGCCGACGGCAAGCTGCCCGTCGTCATCAACCCCGGTGCGTTCACGCACTATTCGTACGGCATGCGGGACGCGGCGGCGCAGCGCACCGCGCCGTTGATCGAGGTCCACATCTCCAACCCGCATGCGCGGGAGGAGTTCCGGCACACCTCGGTGATCTCCGCGGTCGCCAGCGGGACCATCGCCGGCTTCGGCATCGGCTCGTACGAACTGGCGCTGCGCGCGCTCGCGGCAGACTACTGAACAGGTCAATCAGCTGATCAGGCACTGTACCGGGGGTCGGCGCGTTGTATCGTCGTCCCCCGGGAGGTGACCGGATGTCAGAGAGCCAGGGGTACTACCCGGGCAGTCTGCCGCCGTCCTCGGACTCCGGCCCGCCCCGGGCCACGCTGCAGTTGCGCGCGCTGCCGGAGTCCGCGGCGATCGGCCAGACCGGGCAGTTCGTGGTGCCCTCGCCACCGCCGGTGGCGGCGTCGGCGGGAGGGCCGCTCTCGCTGCTGCTGATCGGCCCGGCGGGCGCGGGCAAGACCTCCGTCGCCCGCTACTGGGCGGAACGGCGGGCCACCCCGACCGCGCACATCAGCCTGGACGACGTCCGCGAGTGGGTCCGCGCGGGCTTCGCCAGCCCGACGGCCGGTTGGAACGACCAGGCGGAGGCGCAGTACCGCCTGGCCCGCCGCACGTGCGGCTTCGCCGCGCGGAACTATCTCGCCAACGGCTTCTCCGTCGTCATCGACGACGCGGTCTTCCCCGACCAACCCGCCGTCGGCCTCGGCGGCTGGCGCCGCCATGTCGGCCCCCAACTCCTCGCCGTCGTCCTGCTGCCGGGCCTGGACGTCGTCCTGGCCCGCAACGCGCAGCGGAGCGGGCACCGTCGCCTGCCCGACGAGCAGGTGGCCGTGATCCACGGCCGCATGTCCGGGTGGTACGGCAGCGGCCTGCCGATCATCGACAACTCCCGCATGGACATTGCGCAGACGGCTGCCGCCTTGGACCACGCAGTCCAGAGCGCGCTCCGCGGCGGGCGGTAGATCTTTCGGCATAAAGGACGTTGCACTCACCCCAGGGGCGCGGGGAACTGCGCGAGCAACCACCCTGTGCGGATGGCCCTGCGCGCTTGGTGCTTACCCACGTGGGATGGGGGTCCCCCCGGCCGGAGGTTGGGGGATTGTCGCGCAGTTCCCCGCGCCCCTGGAGGTGCAACCACTTGCGGGAGCGTCGGTGACCTGTCGCGCCCACGCGGCAGAGCCGCAAATCAGCACAGCCCCGCGCCCCTGAAGGTGCAGCTACCTGCGGTAGCGAAGCGCTCTTCCAACGAGCGGGGTGCCGTCGGCGAACATAGCCTCGGAGCATGGCTGACGTGTACGGAGAGCGACGGGAGCGCCTGCGGGCGCGCTGCAGCGCCGCTGGTGTGGACGCCGCGTTGGTGACCGCGCCGTCGAACGTCCGGTGGCTGACCGGGGTGCCGTCGGCGGAGGCCCTGCTGTTGACGCGCGACCACGCGCTCCTCGCGGTGGCGCATCCGCTCCGGGACCGGGACGACGCGTGCGACGAGCTGCTCGTGCCGCCCGGACAGGACCCCGCCGTCGTCGTCGCGTCCACCGCGCAGGTGGAGGCGCTGGGCGTGGAGGAGCACGACCTCACCGTCACCCGCCACCGCGCCGTCGCCGACGCCGCGCCCCGCGCGCAACTGCGCGACCTGCACCACAGCGTGGAGCAGCTGCGGGTGGTCAAGGACGAGCAGGAGCTGAACTGCCTGCGGGTCGCGGGTGAGATCGCCGACCAGGCCCTCGGCGAGCTGCTGGAGTCGATCCTGGTCGGCCGCAGCGAGCGCCACCTGGCGATGGAGCTGGAGCGGCGGATGGTCGACCACGGCGCGGACGGACCGGCGTTCCCGGTCCGCGTCGGGACCGGCGACCACGCCGGACGGCTGCGGCATCTGCCGGGCGACCGGCGGGTCGAGGAGGGCGACTTCATCACCGTCTCGCTCGGCGCCTGCTACCGCGGCTACCGCGCGTCCGCCGCACGGACCTTCGTGGTCGGCCTCGCCCCGCAGGAGTGGCAGATAGAACTGCACGGGCTGGTCTTCACCGCTCAGCGCGCCGCGCGCGAGGCGTTGGTGCTCGGGGGCTCGCTGGACGACTGCGCGCAGGCCGCGCGCCGCGTGCTGGAGGCGTCCGGTCACCCGGAGGTGCTGGCCGAGGGAGTCGGTCACGGGGTGGGTCTTGACGTCGAGGAGGAGCCACGCCTGGGGTCATTGGATCTGTGGCCTGGCGAGTTCGGTAAACTTGAGAACCGTGTGCCGGTCACGGTCGGACTGGGAGTGACACTCCCGGGTCGCGGCGGTGTCCGGATCGAGGACACGCTCGTCGTCCGTCCTTCCGAGGACGGGGGCGCCGAGCTGCTCACCATCACGACCAAGGAGCTCCTCGCCCTGTGATCCCTTCGGGGGTCCGTGGACACGGTGACTTGGTTCCTTGACAACGCTGACAAGCGAAATCCAGAAGTTAGGGCGACTGTGGCTTCCACCAACGACCTCAAGAACGGCATGGTGCTCAAGCTCGACAACGACCAGCTGTGGTCCGTCGTCGAGTTCCAGCACGTCAAGCCCGGCAAGGGCCCGGCGTTCGTGCGCACCAAGCTCAAGCACGTGCTGTCCGGCAAGGTCGTCGACAAGACCTTCAACGCCGGCGTGAAGGTCGAGACGGCCAACGTCGACAAGCGCACGATGCAGTTCTCCTACAAGGACGGCGAGCAGTTCGTGTTCATGGACATGGACACCTACGAGCAGACGCACGTCGACCCCAAGGTCGTCGGCGACGCCTCCAAGTTCCTGCTCGAGGGCTTCGACGCGGTCGTCGCGATCCACGACGGCGCCCCGCTCTACATCGAGCTCCCGGCCGCCGTCGAGCTGGTCGTCACCTTCACCGAGCCGGGCCTCCAGGGCGACCGCTCCACCGGTGGCACCAAGCCCGCGACGCTGGAGACGGGCGCCGAGGTCGGCGTCCCGCTCTTCATCAACCAGGGTGAGAAGATCAAGGTCGACACCCGCACCGGTGACTACCTCGGCCGGGTGAACTCCTAACCGTGGCCACCGCGCGTAACAAGGCCCGGACCAAGGCCTTCCAGATCATCTTCGAGGCTGACCACCGGGGCGTCATGCCCACGCTGGTCCTCGCCGAGTGGGTGGCGCGCGCCCGCACCGGGGAGGAGGGCGTGCCGCAGGTTCCGGAGTACACCCGGGACCTGGTCGAGGGCTACGGCCGCCACGCGGCCCGGATCGACGACCTGCTGTCCACCTATGCGGTGGGCTGGACGCTCGACCGGATGCCGATCGTGGACCGCAACGTGCTCCGCCTCGGCGCGTACGAGCTCATCTGGGAGGACTCGGTCCCGGACCCGGTGGTCCTGGACGAGTTCGTCGAGATCGCCAAGGACTTCTCCACGGACGAGTCCCCCTCCTTCGTCAACGGGCTGCTGGCCCGGCTGATGGAGCTGAAGCCCTCGCTCCGCGCCCAGCAGCGCGACTGAGCGCACCGAGCGCTCGGAGCCAGGCGGCTTCGCGAAGACGTCGGCGCCCTGCCGCCCCGGAAACGGGGAGCGGCAGGGCGCTTTCGTCTGTTTTGGCGCGTTCTGCCATTTGCACTGTGTCACCAGCAGTGACAGTTCTGTTACAGAGGGTGCGCATAGGAAGATCGCCGGCGGGGAGGACGAGGAGCAGTACCACCCCTCGTTCACCCTCGGAGGCTCCCATGGCCAGGCATGCTCGTCCCGTCCGGCAGGCTCGTCCCAGCGGCCCCCGACCTGTGCAGTGCCCGCCCGTCCGGGTGGTGACCCCGCGCGACCGCCGCCGTTGCGGTTCGGCCGCGGACTCGGCGCTGCCGACGCCGACTGCGTCCCAGATGCAGGCGCAGGCACCAACGGACCGGCCGACGATGCTCGGACTGGTCACCAATCGGGGCGACTTCGAGGAGCTGCGGGTCGAGGGGCGCACCGCCTACGAGACCTTCGGCGAGTACCTGCACGACATCGAGGGGCTCATGGCCGAGTTGAAGGTTGACTGCGTCGAGACGCACGCGCGGGCCTTCTCGCCGGAGGACTTCGAGGCGTACTGCACGCGCGAGGGTCTGCCGGCCGGGGAGGGCGACAGTCACCTGGCCTACATCGCCGACCCGGCGGGCGAGGAGGAGTGGGTCCGCTGGACCGGCGAGCCGCTCGCGGAGTTCCTGCTGCGCGTCGAGCGCGCCCACGAGCGTGGCCAGGTCCGGCGGATGCTGGAGCGGATGCTCGGGGAGACCGCGGAGGCCGCGCTGACTGGCGTCTTTCCCGAGCAGTTGCTGCGGATCGCCTACGCCCACGGCGCGGAGGCGTTGCGCGGGTTCCTGCTCGCCGCGGGGGAGGGGGCGTTCACCGTTGCCTGCGGTCTGTTCGCCCAGGAGGAGCCGGTGACCGCGTGGGCCGATCTGTGGATGGAGCCGGACGGTGTGCTGCGGATCGAGGAGGAGGATCTGGACCTGCTCTGCGAGGTCCTCTGTGTCGGCCACGCGCTGAACCTGCCCGGCGTGGTCACCCTCTCCGGTGTGAGCGCGCAGCGGGGCGAAGTCGGCTGGGAGTGGACCTTCGACGGGCAGGCCTACTGCCGGACCTGAGCTGAGCGGCTGAAAGCGCGCATTGCGTGGACCATTGTCGGGCTCAATGCCGTGTGACATAGTATTGACGTGCCTACAGGCCTTCGCTACGACGTGGTCGTGATCGGCGCCGGGATGATCGGCGCCGCGTGCGCGGACGCGCTGGCTGCGGATCCCCGCATGCGCGTCGCGGTGGTGGATCGCGGGCCGGTCGCCGGGGGGACGACCGGAGCTGGTGAGGGCAACCTGCTGGTCTCGGACAAGACGCCCGGTCCGGAGCTCGATCTCGCGCTCGCCAGTGCCCGCCTGTGGCGTGGGCTCGCCGACCAGCTCGGGGCACGAGCAGTGGAGTACGAGCCCAAGGGCGGCCTGGTGGTCGCCTCGGACGCCCAGGCGCTCGGCGCGCTGCGGGAGTTGGCCGAGGGGCAGCGGAAGGCGGGTGTGGCGGCCGAGTCGGTCCCCGCCGAACGCCTGCGCGAGCTCGAACCGCAGCTAGCGCCGGAGCTGGCCGGAGGCGTCCACTATCCGCAGGACGCCCAGGTGCAGCCCGCCCTCGCGGCGGCGACGCTGCTCCGCCGCGCACGCCACACCGGCAGGGTCGACCTGCTGACGGGAACCGAGGTGCTCGGCCTGAGTACGGGACGCGTGCTGACGGACCGTCATGGCACGCTGCACTGCGACGCGGTGGTCAACGCCGCAGGGACGTGGGGCGGCGAGGTCGCGGCGTTGGCAGGATCCGTGCTGCCCGTCCGGCCGCGACGCGGATTCGTCCTGGTCACCGAGCCGCTGCCGCCGCTGGTGCGGCACAAGGTCTACGCGGCGGACTACGTCGCGGACGTGGCCAGCGGATCGGCCGGGCTGGAGAGTTCGGCGGTCGTCGAGGGCACGGCGGCGGGCCCGGTGCTGATCGGCGCGACCCGGGAGCGGGTCGGCTTCGACCGACTGCTCTCCGTGCCCGCGCTGGCTCGCCTGGCCGCGCAGGCGACCGCGCTCTTCCCAGCCCTCGCCTCGGTGCGGGCGATCCGCGCCTACCGGGGCTTCCGGCCGTACCTCCCCGACCATCTTCCCGCCATCGGGCGCGACGCGGTCCATCCCTGGCTCTTCCACGCCTGCGGTCACGAGGGCGCGGGCATCGGGCTCGCCCCCGCGACCGGCCTGCTGATCGCCCAACTCGTCCGTGGCGAGACCCCGTTCCTCGACCCGTCGCCCTTCGACCCCGCCAGGTTCGCGAAGTTCCCTCAGTTCCCTCAGTTCGCCGAGCCGCAGCACGAGGAGCAGCCGTGAGCCGTACCCCACCCGGCCCCTTCGACCTCGTCCGGGCCAGGCCCGAGGCTGCCTTCGACTTCAGCTTCGACGGCGAGCCCGTCTCCGCCCGGCCCGGGCAGACCGTGGCGGCGGCGCTGTGGCAGTCCGGCCGCCTGGCCTGGCGGTCGACCCGCGACGGCGAGCGCCCGCGTGGTGCGTTCTGCGGCATGGGCGTCTGCTTCGACTGCCTGGTCGAACTGGACGGCGTGCCGAACGTCCGCGCCTGCCTGGCTCCGGCCCGCCCCGGCGCGCAAGTGCGGACGCAGCGACGGGACGGTCATGCCGACCTCGTCTGAGCGTGCCGAACACGCCGACCGTGCTGCCGCCGAGTTCGATCTCGCCGTGATCGGTGCGGGTCCGGCCGGGTTGGCCGGAGCCGTGGCGGCGGCCGAACGCGGGCTTCGCGTCGCGCTGGTGGACGCCGCGCCGCAGCCGGGCGGGCAGTTCTACCGCCAGCCCGCCGCCGAACTCCACGCCGAACGGCCACAGGCCCTGCACCACGGGTGGGCTGCCTTCGCGGCGTTGCTGCGACGACTCGAACTGGTTGCGGAGCCAGTCGGGCGGTTCGCGGACCACCATGTCTGGTCCGTCGTCCCGACACCGGACGGACGATGGCGGATCCATGTGCTCACCGGCCCTGACCAGCGCCGGGCGCGGGCTCTGACCGCCCGTCATCTTCTCTTCGCCACCGGCGCGCACGAACGTCAGTTGCCCTTCCCGGGCTGGACGCTGCCCGGCGTCGTCGCGGCCGGGGGAGCGCAGGCGATGCTCAAGTCCGCCCTGGTGCTGCCGGGGCGCCGCGTCGTGGTCGCCGGAAGCGGGCCGCTGCTGCTGGCCGTGGCCGCGTCGCTGGTCAAGGCCGGGGCACGGGTGCCGCTGGTGGCCGAGGCGGCCGACTACCTCGGCTACGCCTCCGGGGCCCGGGTTCTGGCCGCCAACCCCGGCAAGCTGCTTGAGGGAGGGCAGCATGCCGCCGTGCTGGCCCGACACCGGGTGGCGCTGCGCACCCGCACGGCGGTCGTCGCCGCGCACGGCGGCGACCGCGTGGAGTCGGTGACGCTGGCGCGGCTCGACCGCGACTGGCGGCCGATCCCGGGCACGGAGCGGCGTGTCGCGTGCGATGCCGTGGCGGTCGGGCACGGGCTGGTTCCGCAGCTGGAGCTTCCGCTCGAACTCGGCTGCCGCACGGTCCGGTCGCCGGACGGCGCCGCCGCACTGGAGGTCGACGCCCGGCAGCGCACCAGCGTCCCCGGCATCTGGGCCGCCGGTGAGACCACCGGCGTCGGCGGCGTGCAGTTGGCGCTCGTCGAAGGCGGGTTGGCGGGCCGGGCCGTCGCGGGCGACAGCGCTGTGCCCGCCGCGCTGCTCCGCCGCCGCGCCCGGCTGCGGGAGTTCGCCGAGCTGATGGCCGTCCGCCATGCCCCGGGCCCCGGTTGGCCCGCCTGGCTCGACGACGACACCGAGGTCTGCCGTTGCGAGGAAGTGACGGCAGGTCAGATCCGTTCGTCGGTCGCCGAGCTGGGCGCAGGGGACCAGCGGACCGTGAAACTGCTGACGCGGGCCGGAATGGGCTGGTGCCAGGGACGGATGTGCGGACCCGCCGTCTCCCGGCTCTGCGCGTCGTACGCCGGTGGCGGTGGGTCCGAGGCCGCCGAACCGTCCTACGCCGACGGGCTGTTGACCCGCCCGCTCGCCGTCCCCGTCCCGCTCGGTCTGTTGGCCGAGTCCGCCACAGAGCCGCCCACCCGAGGAGCTGACGAATGACCCCCGCCCCTGATGCGGCCCCTGCTGCCGCCTCCGACGACCGCCGGGCGCCCTGGCACGGCATCATGGTCGCCACCGCGCTCCCCTTCCGCGAGGACGGGTCCGTCGACTACGACGCCTACGCCCGGCACGTGTGCTTCCTGCTCGACAACGGCTGCGACGGCGTCGTCCCCAACGGATCGCTCGGCGAGTACCAGACGCTGACCGACGAGGAGCGGGCCCAGGTGGTCCGGGTCGCCGTCGAGGCCGCCGGGGACGGCCGCCGGGTGATGCCCGGCACCGCCGCGTACGGCGGCGCCGAGTCGCGCCGCTGGGCGGAGCAGGCGGCAGCGGCAGGCGCCGGATCGGTGCTCCAACTGCCCCCGAACGCCTACCGCGCGGACCGTGAGGCCGTGCTCGCGCACTACGCCGAGGTCGCCCGGGCCGGCCTGCCCGTCGTCGCCTACAACAACCCGCACGACACCCGTGTCGACCTCGTCCCTTCGCTGCTGGCCGAGTTGCACGCCGCAGGGAGCATCGTGGCGGTCAAGGAGTTCAGCGGCGACGTCCGGCGTGCCTACGAGATCGCCGAACTGGCCCCCGGCCTCGACCTGTTGGTCGGTGCGGACGACGTCCTGCTGGAGCTGGCCCTGGCCGGTGCCGTCGGCTGGATCGCCGGTTACCCGAACGCGCTGCCGCGCGCCTGCGCGGAGCTGTACCGCGCGGCGGTGGCCGGGGACCTGGCCGTCGCCCTGCCGCGCTACCGCACGCTGCACCCGTTGCTGCGCTGGGACTCGAAGACCGAGTTCGTCCAGGCCATCAAGCTCTCCATGGACCTGGCCGGTCGAAACGGCGGCCCGTGCCGCGCCCCGCGCGCCCCGCTGACCGGCACGACGCGGGACGCGGTGACCCGCGCCACGGAGAAGGTCCTCGCCGAGGGACTGCGGTAGAAGGGAAGGCCCGTGAAAACCCGTCAGATCTACCACGCCGTCGACTCCCACACCGAGGGCATGCCCACCCGCGTCGTCACCGGCGGCGTCGGCGTGATCCCGGGTGCGACGATGGCCGAGCGCAGGGCGTACTTCGCCGAGCATCTGGACCACGTGCGGACCCTGCTCATGTACGAACCGCGCGGGCACTCCGCGATGAGCGGGGCGATCCTGCAGCCGCCGACGCGGGCGGACGCCGACTACGGAGTGCTGTTCATCGAGGTGTCCGGCCTGCTGCCGATGTGCGGGCACGGGACCATCGGGGTGGCGACCGTGCTGGTGGAGACGGGGATGGTGCCCGTCGTGGAGCCGGTGACGACCGTCCGGCTGGACACGCCCGCCGGGCTGGTCGTGGTGGACGTGGCCGTCGAGGACGGCTCGGTGACCTCGGTGACGCTGCGCAACGTGCCCGCGTTCGCGGAGCGGCTGGACGCCACCGTCGTGGTCCCCGGCTTCGGGGAGATCCGCTACGACCTCGCCTTCGGCGGCAACTTCTATGCGATCGTCGAACTCGACGCCTACGGGCTGCCGTTCGACCGGGCGGCCAAGGAGGAGATCCTGCGCGCGGGGCTGGCCACCATGGCTGCCGTCAACGCGGCGGACGAGCCCGTCCATCCGGAGGACAAGCGCATCCACGGCGTGCACCACGTCTACCTCGCCGCGCCCGGGTCCGACGCGGGCCACTCGCGCCACGCGATGGCCATCCACCCCGGCTGGTTCGACCGCTCGCCCTGCGGCACCGGGACGTCCGCGCGGATGGCCCAGCTGCACGCGCGCGGGGAACTCGCGGTGGGGGCGGAGTTCCGCAACGAGTCCTTCATCGGGACGCAGTTCGTCGGCCGGCTGGTGGGGGAGACGACGGTGGCCGGGCGACCGGCGGTGGTGCCGACGGTCACCGGGCGGGCCTGGATCACGGGCACGGCACAGTACTTCCTGGACCCCGCAGACCCCTTCCCCGCCGGGTTCCTGCTCTGACGCATGCGGGCAGAACCACCTGTGTGACGCACGCGTGGCAGGTGTCACGTGATGGTGCAGGATGATGTTGCACAGGAATTCGCGTGAGAGGTACGACGGTGACGACGGAGCCCTTCGACAGCCCGGGCGGCGGGCTGCTCAACCTCCCTGCGGTGCAGGAGCGGCGCAGCCTGCGCGAGCAGGTGACCCACGCGCTGCGCGCCGCGCTGGTGGCCGGGGAGCTCCGTCCCGGGATCGTCTACTCGGCGCCCGTGCTGGCCGCCGAGTTCGGCGTCTCCGCCACGCCGGTCCGTGAGGCGATGCTCGACCTGGCCAAGGAGGGCCTGGTCGAGGTCGTCCGCAACAAGGGCTTCCGCATCGTCGGCCTGACCGAGCAGGACCTGGACGACTTCACCGAGATCCGCGAGCTGATCGAGATCCCGGCCACCGTCCGCGTCGCCCAGACCGCGACCCGGGCGCAGCTCGAACCCCTCCGCGCCCACGCCCGCGACATCGTCACGGCCGCCCGCCAGGGCGACCTGATCGCCTACGTGGACGCCGACCGCCGGTTCCACCTCGGCCTGCTGGCCCTGCACGGCAACCGCCACCTCGTCGACACCGTCCGCGACCTGCGCAGCCGTTCGCGCCTCTACGGGCTGCAAGCCCTGGTCTCGGCAGGGCGGCTGGTCGAGTCGGCGGAGGAGCACGAGCGGCTGCTCGACGCGATGATCGCGGGCGAGGTGAAGGGCGTCGAGGAGTTGATCACCTCCCACCTCGGACACGTCCGCAGGCTCTGGGCGGAAGGCAACTGACGATGCGTCAGGATCCGGTGGCCAGCGTTGCCGCGACCGCGAGCATGGTCGCGGCGACGAGGCCGTCGAGTGCGCGCCAGGAGGCGGGGCGGCGGAAGAAGCCCTCCAGCAGGCGGGCGCCGAAGCCGAGGGCGGCGAACCAGCAGAGGCTGGCGACGACCGCGCCCAGTCCGAACTGCCAGCGCAGCGCGCCGTGCGTGGCCGCGACCGCGCCGAGGAGCAGCACCGTGTCCAGGTAGACGTGCGGATTGAGCCAGGTCATCGCCAGGCAGGTGAGCACGGCCCGGCGGCCCGAGCGGACGGTGGGACCGTTGCCCTCCAGGCCGGACGCGTCGGCAGCGCGGAAGGCGCGCCGCGCCGCCAGGGCGCCGTAGCAGAGCAGGAACGCCACGCCGACTACCCGGACCGCCGTCATCGTCCCCGGCAGCGCCGCGACCACGACGCCCAGCCCGCCCACGCCGCAGGCGATCAGCACCGCGTCGGAGGCCGCGCAGATCGCCACGACGGGCAGCACCGCCTCGCGTCGGATTCCTTGACGCAGGACGAACGCGTTCTGCGCGCCGATGGCGACGATCAACGAGAGGCCGGTGCCGAAGCCTGCGGCGAGAGCGGTGAGCGGTGTTCCCATGACGATCACGCTAGGGGGATGAGTCGCTGCAGGCCAGCTAAAGATTTTTACGTAGCATTAGCGTTCATGAAGTCGGACGTTCCGCCCCTTGCCCCGTCGCAGAGCCGCCTGCCGCACGATCTCGTCCGGACGCTGCTTGCCGTGGTCGACGAAGGGACTTTCGATGCCGCCGCAGCCGCGCTCCACCTCACGCCCTCCGCCGTGAGCCAGCGGATCAAGGCGCTGGAGCAGCGCACCGGCCGGGTCCTGCTCACCCGGACCAAGCCGGTGCGGGTCACCGAGTCCGGGCAGGTGGTGGTCCGCTTCGGCAGGCAGCTGGCCCAGCTCGAAGGGGACGCGCGCAGCGCGCTCGGTCTGGACACGGGGGACGCGCCGCCGCGGCTCGCGATCGCCGTCAACGCGGACTCGCTGGCCACCTGGTTCGTGCCCGCGCTGGGCCGCCTCGACCAGACCCCAGGCGAGCCGGGGGTCACGTTCGACGTGCGCCGGGAGGACGAGGCGCACACCACCGCGCTGCTGCGGGACGGCGAGGTGATGGCCGCCGTCACCTCCACACCCGAGCCGGTCGCGGGCTGTTCGGTGCGCGCGCTCGGGCGGATGCGCTATCTGCCCGTCGCCACCGCCGAGTTCGTCGACACCTGGCTGCGCGGCGACCCGGCCGAGCTGCTCCCGCGCGCGCCGGTCGTCTTCTTCGACCGCCGCGACCAGCTCCAGGAGGCCTTCGCCCGCGAGCTGACCGGAGGCATGGCCGGCGCGGACGGGCCCCGCCACTGGATCCCCTCCAGCGACGGCTACGCGGAGGCGGTCTGCACCGGGCTGGGCTGGGGTCTGCTGCCCGAGGCGCAGGCGCAACCCCGGCTGCGCGACGGTACGTTGAGGCGGATCGTGCCGGGCCTGTCGCGGGACGTCCCGCTCTTCTGGCAGCAGTGGCGACTCGACTCCCCGGCGCTGGCGGTCGTGGCGGAGGCCGTCGCCGCCGAGGCGGCGGAGCAGCTGCACCGCTGACACTCCACGCGCGAGGACGCCTCCGGGAGCGGATGGCTCCGGGAGGCGTCCCGTTCAGTTCAACTGACGATGCGTCATCGTCATGTCGTCGTCGTCATGAGTCGTGCGGCAGCAGCTGGATCAGTCCGGCCAGGACCAGTTCCACCACGACCAGGACCGCCAGTCCCGCCTGGAACGCGTGGCCGTATCCGGCGGGGCCGGCGCTGCCGAGCGCGTCGTAGAAGACGATCCCGAGGAGCGCGATGCCCACCGCGCCGCCGACCTGCTGCAGCGTCGTGATCACCCCGGACGCCGCGCCGACCAGCTGCGGCGTCACGCGGGTCAGCACCGCCGCCGTGATCGGCCCGATCACCAGGCCCATGCCCACGCCGTCGACCACCAGCCCGGGGACCAGCCACACCACCCGCAGCGTCCCGCCCGTGGTCCCGATCTGTTCGGTGCCCGCCCACAGCAGCGCCAGTCCGAGGGCCATCACGACCGCGCCGAGCGCCACCGTCTGGCGGCCGAGCCGCGCCGCGACCAGGTCGGCACGGAGCGAGGTGGCGAAGTAGCCCAGGCCCAGCGCGGTGAAGACGACCCCGGAGGTGAGCGCGTCCAGCCCGCGGCCGACCTGCAGATAGAGCGCGAGGATCAGGAAGAACGACCCCTGCCCGCTCCAGAACAGCAGTTGCGCGACGGCGCCGACGGTGAACGCGCGGCCTCGGAACAGCTCCGGCGGGACCAGGGGCGAGCCCTGCCGCGCGCCCAAGTGCCGCTGGTGTGCGGTGAAGACGGCGAACAGCACCGCGGAGGCGGCCAGCGACAGCCACGTCCACACCGGCCAGCCGGCGCTGCGTCCCTGGATCAGCGGCAGTGCGAGCGTGACCAGGGCGGCGGTGACAAGCACGACGCCGACGTTGTCCAGGCGCGGGCGCTCCGGGGCGCGCGACTCGGGGACGCAGCGGTTCACCAGCGCGACGGTGACCGCGCCGATCGGAAGGTTGATCAGGAAGCAGGCCCGCCAGTCGGTGCCGAACAGGTCGGCCTTGATCAGCACGCCGCCGATCAGCTGCCCGAGCACCGCGCCCAGGCCCATGGTCAGCGCGTACATCGTGATGGCGCGCGCCTGCGCCTTGCCGTGGAACGAGGTACGGATGATGCCCAGCACCTGCGGCCCCATCAGCGCGGCGGCGAGTCCCTGCGCGATGCGTCCGCCGATCAGGAACGCGACGTCGGGGGCCAGCCCACAGGCGGCGGAGGCCAGCGTGAACAGGCCGAGCCCCAGCGCGAAGAGGCGACGGCGTCCCACGATGTCGCCGACCCGTCCGGCCGTGATCAGTCCGGCGGCGAGCGCGAGCGAGTAGCCCGCCACGATCCACTGGATCGCGGCCGGGGAGGCACCGAGATGCCGCTGCATCGACGGGATGGCCACGTTGACGATGAAGAAGTCCAGCGCGGACATGAAGGTCGCGGTCAGCACCACCGGCAGCAGGCCCTTGCGGGCGACGGGTGCCGCGGGCTCGGTGGGTGCAGCCGTAGCGGCGGGGTTCTTGTGCGGGAGGCGTTCGTCCCGGTCGGCCGGGACCCGGATGGCGGTCATCTGCCCTGCTCCAGTGGGTCGGTGCGAGAGGTTCATGGCAAGGGGTGGACCGCGCGGGGGTGTGGGAGCAACCCCGCGCGGGGCCGAGGGGGACGGTTCAGACCGAGGGGACCTTGTCGAGGAAGCCCAGGACCTGGGCGATCCGGCCCTCCGCGTCCACGACCATCACGTCGAAACCGATCACCAGCGGCTCGGCGGCGTCGGCCGGGCCGAGCTCCCAGGTGAAGCGGGCGATGGTGTGGTGCGCGTCGACCGGGCCGCCGAGGCGGAAGCGCAGGCCGGGGAACTGGGTCTGGACCGCAGCCAGCGTCGCGTCGATCGCGTCCCGGCCCTCGGCGACGACCAGCGGGTCGGTGTAGCTGCCGTCCTCCGCCCAGGTCTCGTCGACCAGCTTGCGGCGGGCGGCGGGGTCGGTCTCGTTCCAGGCGGCGATGTAGCGCTCGGCGAGCTCCTGGGCGGTGGTGTTCGCGATGGCGTCCATGGTGGTGCTCCTTCGTCCGTTCGGTGTTCCGGTGTGTCTCGCTGCGTTCTTGCAGGTCAAGACGTTACGGAGAAGACGAGGGCGCCGAATCAGTCGCGCTTAGGTACTTGTCGCACGGACATGCCGGTGGGTGTGTCAGTCGGTGTCGGTAGGGTGCTTGCATGCTGTACGGACGGGGGGCCGAACAGGCCGCCATCGACGAACTGCTGCGCGCCGCCCAGGGGCGGACCAGCGGAGCACTCGTGCTGCGTGGCGAACCGGGTATCGGCAAGACGGCGCTGCTGGAGTACGCCCGAGGCGCGGCCGAGGGCTTCACCGTGCTGCGCACGGCCGGAGTCGAGGCCGAGTCCGAGCTTCCCTTCGCCGCGCTGCAACTGCTGCTCGCGCCCGCGCTGGGTGGCCTTGAGGCCCTGCCCGCGCCTCAACGTTCCGCGTTGGAGCGGGCGTTGGGCCTGGCGGAGCCTGCGGCGGACGCGTCCACGCCGGGCAGTCGGCTGCTGGTCGGCCTCGGCGTGCTCGGGCTGTTGGCCGAACTGGCCGAGGCCGGGCCGGTGCTCTGCCTGGTCGACGACGTCCAGTGGTGCGACGCGGCCTCCGCCGACGCGCTGTTCTTCGCCGCGCGACGCCTCGCGGCAGAAGGTGTGGTCCTGCTGCTGGCGGCGCGCGAGGGAGAGGCCCAGTCGCCCGACGGCACGTCAGGAGTCGCACCGGGCCTGGCCGAACTGCGCCTTTCGGGCCTGGACGACGCGGCGGCGGCGCAGCTGCTCCAGCACAGCGCCCCGGAGACCGACTCCCTGACACGACGTCAACTTCTTGAACTCGCCCACGGCAACCCGCTGGCCCTGCACGAACTCCCCGCCGCCGAGCGGTCCGGCAGCGAGCCGCTGCCGCTCGCCGGGCGGCTCCAGCTTGCGTACCACGGCCAGCTGAGCCGCTTGCCCGCCGCCGCGCAGACGATGCTGCTGGTCGCCGCCGCCGAGGAGACGGGCGAGCTGCCCACGGTCCTGGCCGCCGCCGAGCGCCTGGGCGCCCACGTCGAGGACCTGCAGGCGGCGGAGGAGTCAGCGCTGGTCCGGGTCGAGCCGGGGGAGACGGGCGGACGGCTGGCCTTCCGCCACCCACTGCTGCGGGCGGCGGCGCTCAGTCGCGCGCCACTGGCCCAGCGGCTCGCGGTGCATGCGGCGCTCGCGGAGGCGCTCGCCGACCACGGCACGCCGGTGCGGCGCGCCTGGCATCTGGCCCAGGCGGCCACCGGGCCCGACGAGCCGGTCGCGGCCGAGCTGGAACGGGCCGCCGAGCTGGCGGCCCGTCGCGGCGGCCACGCGGGCGCGGCGTCGGCCTGGGAGCGCGCCTCGCAGCTCAGTCCGGACCCGGCAGAGGCGACGCGCCGACTGGTCCAGGCCGCCGAGTCGGCCACGGAGGCGGGCGAGATCGAGCGGGCCGAGGCGCTGGCCGGGCGCGCCCGCGCCCGTCGCCCCGAGGAGCCGGTGCTGCTGGCGCACCTCATGTTCATCGAGGGCCTCGCCCAGTTCTGGCGCGGTGCGCACGAGCCCGCCCACCAATTGCTGCTCGACACCGCCGAGTTGGTCGCTGCCAGCCATCCCGGCCCGGCGGCCCGGGTGCTGCTCCAGGCCTACGACGTCGCGCGCTGCCTGGACGCCGAGGCTATGCGCACGACCGAGCACCACCTGGCCGCGCTGCCGCTCCCTGACGACGATCCGCTGGCCCCCACCGTCGCCTACCTGCTCGACGCGGTGGCGTCCGACGCGCCCGCGCCCGCCTCGCCGATGCCCGACGTACCCACCCCCGACACCGCCGCCGACGAGGTGAAGGACGGCCGCAGCCTGCCCGCGACGCTCGCACGGGCGCGGTCCGCCGGTGCGATCGTTCCTATCGACCTGATCCAGGCCTGCGCCGCCGCACTGACCGTCGGGCAGGACGCGGACGCGCTCGCCGTGACCGAGCAGGTCGTCGCCGAGGCCCGCGCCGCGGGCGTGCTGGCCGCGCTGCCGCCACTCCTGATCACGCTCGCCGAGAGCGAGCTGTTCCACGGCCGCGCCGACCAGGCGCAGGCCCACGCGGAGGAGGCGCTGGCGCTGGCGACGGACATCCGCCAGGTCCAGTGGGTCGCGCCCGCGCACAGCCTGCTCGCCTACCTGGCCGCGCAGCGCGGCGACGAGGCGGCCTGCCGGGCGGCCCTGCACGCGGCGTCGGCAGAGGCACGCGGCGGCGCCTCCGCGCAGGTCGGCGTGCCGTGGCAGCAGTGGGCCGAGGGCCTGCTCGATCTCGGCCAGGGCCGTGCGGAGGAGGCGCTCGCCTCCCTGGGCGCACTGGTGCGCGGCCCAGACCGGGGCCACGTCAGCGCGCTGCGCGCCGTCCCGGACGCGCTGGAGGCCGCCGTGCGCCTGCGCGAGGGTGAGGCGCTGGCCGAGCCGCTGAGCCGCTTCGAACGCTGGGCCGAGCGCTCCCGGCAGCCCTGGGCGCGTGCGCTGGTGCTGCGTTGTCACGCCCTGCTGGCCCCGGAGGAGTTCGCCGAGCAGCTCTTCCTCGACGCCTTGTCGCTCCACGGCGGCTCCGGCCGTCCCTGGGAGGAGGCCCGCACCGCGCTGCTCTACGGCGAGTGGCTGCGGCGTGCCCGACGCAAATCCGAGGCCCGAACGCCGCTCCGCGCCGCCGCCCGCGCCTTCGACGCCCTGGGCGCGACGCCGTGGGCCGACCGCGCCCGCACCGAGCTCGACGCCTCCGGCGCGGCGTCGGCGGAGCCGCGGACGGTCGGGCCCTTGTCCGGTCTGACGCCGCAGGAGACCCAGATCGTCCGCCTCGCCGCGCAGGGGCTCTCCAACCGGGACATCGCCGCCCAGCTCTTCCTGAGCTCCCGGACGGTCGGCTACCACCTCTACAAGGCCTATCCCAAGCTGGGCGTCGCCTCCCGGGGCGAGCTCGCCGCGCTGGTCTGACTGCCGGGCTGACCACGGGTCTGACTGCTCGTCTGACAGGAGCATCGACGGATGGACGACGCGAGCGTGACGGTTCGCCCTGCCCGCCCGGACGACGTCCCGGCCCTGGTCCGCCTCCGGCTGGCCAACGCCGAGCGGCACGTCGCGCTGGCGCCGGAGATCTACCGGCTCCCGCGCGAGGAGCTGGTGCGCGCGCACTTCGAGGAGCTGCTGGCGGCCGCGCCGGATTCCGCGCCCGAGTCGCCGCGCAGGATTCTGATATTCGTCGCCGAGCTCGCTGAAATCGCTGAGCTCGCCGAAATCGCCAAGCCCGCCGGTCAGGTGGTCGGGATGACCGAGCTGGTCCTGCTGCCCGACCCGCCGGACCATCAGATCCTGATCCCGCGCCGGGCGGCAGAGATCCACACCGTGGTCCTGGACGGGCACCGCGGCAACGGCGTGGGAGCCGCGCTGGTCGCCGCGACCGAGCGGCTGGCCGCCGAGTACGGGATCGAGATCCTCTACGCGGGCATCTTCACGCCTAACGCCGCTGCCACCCGCTTCTACAGCGCCGCCGGTTTCGGCCCGCGCGGCACGCTCCTGAGCAAGACGCTCGCGCCTGGACTCGCGTGACCGTGCGACACGACCGGGACGATGCAATGGCGTGCCGGAACGGGGACGGCGGGCGATGATCGGAGGGTGTCCGCCCCCTCCAGCGACCCTCGGCTCGACGGCAGCGTCGTCGCGATCGACGCGGGTCACCAGGCCGTGTGCTTCTACCGTCACTACCCGCACCCCGTGGCCGAGGTCTGGCTCCAGCTGTCGCGCCCGTCGCTGCTCCGGCACTGGCTCGCCGCGGCCGACCGGCTGGACCCGGCCGAGGGCGGCTCGGTGGTGCTCCGCTGGCTGAACACGGACCCCGAGGGGCGCACCGTCATCGCCACCGGAACGGTCACCGCCTTCGACCCGCCGTCGCTGCTGCAACTCGACCTCGACCCGCACGGCCGGGTCCGCTTCGAGCTCACCGACGAGGGCGGCGGCACGGCGCTCGCCTTCAGCGCGAGCCTGCCCGCGCCCATCGACGAACCGGCGCAGGTCCTCGCGGGCTGGCACCTCCACCTCGACTACCTTGCCCAGGCGCTGGCGGGCGGCGAGGTCGACTGGCAGGCCTGGGACCAGGCCACGGAGTGGGAGCCGCTCCGCGCCGCCTACGCCGAGGCGCTCGGCGCCGGCTAGGCCCGGACGGTCAGGCCCTTAGCCCCGCGTCCCTGCGGAGAGTTCGCGTTCGAGTGGGGTGCGGAAGCGGGGCGTGACCGTGGTCCCGGCCAGGAACGCGCCCATACGGTCGGCCTCCGTGGTGACGGCCGCCTCCGCCTCCCGGCCGACGTCCTCCAGGAGTCGCCAGACGACGGCTCCGTCCGGATCCTGTGCCCAGCCACCGACGACGCGACCGTCCCACCAGACGGTCGGGCCGATGTTGCCCGTCCGGTCGAAGAGCTGTGCGGCATGGTCGGGATCGGTGTACCAGCCCCGCTCGCGCCACCCCATGGCGGTCGGGTCGAGCGCGGGCAGCAGCGCCGCGCGGGGCTCCGGAGCGGGGGTGGGCTTCGCGTCGCCGGGCAGCACCCACCCCTCGACGGACCCGCCGGGCCCGCCGGACGCGTCATGGCCCTCCGTCAGGGCGACCTGCTCCGCGCCGACCCCGGCGAGCGCCTTGCGGACAGCGCCGAGCGTCCAGCCCGTCCACCACTTCAGGTCGTCCTCGGTGCCCGGCCCGTACGCGGCCAGCCAACGGCGGACCAGTTCGGCGCGCGCCTCCTCGACGGGCAGGAGCGGCAGCGGCGTGGCGGGGACCCAGCGGTAGGCGCTCGACGTCCAGCTTCCGCGCGGCCGGTCGCGCCGGATCCGGTTCTCGGCGGCGAGCACCCGCAGCACGCGCGAGGCCACGGTCTGCACCGCCTCGTACGGCTTGCCCACGCCCACCGTCACCCGCTCCTGCAACGCGGGCACGGCCGCGCCCAGTTGCTGGCCGGTCGCGGCCCCGAGCCGCTCCAGCGCCGCCAGCGTCGACTTCTCGGCCCCCGCGAGCCAGGCGGCGTCCCAACCGCCGCCCTCGCGCAGGAACTCCAGCAGCTTCTTCCGCTCCTTGGCGGCGATGTCGCGTGCGGTCGAGGAGTCGACGACGGGCGCGACGTCCACGGGGACGACGAAGAGCGTGCGGCGCATCGACAACAGCCGGACCAGCGTGACGTCGTCGTACAGAGCCTGCTCGACCAGCCCGACGCTGGGCTCCCGCAGCCGTGCGGCGAGCGAGAGGAAGACCGTCGCCGCGTCGGTGGCATGGAGCCCGACGACCGCGTCCGCAGCCTCCAACGGCGTGTCCCACCGGACGAGTTGCCGCGCCTGGATCCGTCGTCGCCGTTCGCCCGTGTCGATCTCAGCGGTCGCCATGGTCAGCACAGTACGGCCCGCCTCTGACAGTCGCCGTCGGCGGCGACCGTGTCGGCGACTGTGTTAGCGTCGAAGAGACGGAGGGATACTCCGTTCCGGACGAGGGCGTCGTACCCGGCAAGGACAAGACGACGCAGCAAGAGCGGTGCACCGAGCACCGCCCCCTACTGCGAGAGGTGTTCTGCCGTGGCCTGGCTGGTGCTCGTCGTCTCCGGCGTCCTCGAGACCGTCTGGGCGGTCGCGATGCAGGCGTCCAAGGGTTTCTCCCGCCCCCTCCCGACCGCCGTCTTCGGCGTCACCGTCGTGTTGAGCATGTGCGGACTCGCCTACGCCCTCCGTTCCGTCCCGCTCGGGACCGGCTACGCGGTCTGGGTGGCCATCGGCACGCTCGGCACCGCGATCTACGGGATGGTGGCGCTCGGCGATCCGGTGACCGTGGCCCGGGTTGCCTTCCTCGCCATGATCATCGGCGGTGTCGTCGGTCTGAAGATGGCCCACTGAGCGACCCGCTGCTCACAGCCGCCGCACAAAATCGCTTGGCCCGAGGCCGCCTCATGTTTGATCATCCACAGGTGATGGACCAGACCGTGCAGCAGTCCCTCGTCCGCGCCGCCGCCCGCAACAACGCCGACTGGTGCGAGGCGATGTGCCGTGCCCACGGCCTGCGCGGTGAGTACCGACTCGACGCCTGGACCAGCCGGGAGCGCACCCCGCGCTACTACCCGGACGCCGTCACCCTCACCGACCGGCTCGACGTCGACGACCTGCTCGCCCGCGTCGACCGCACGGCGCCCGGAGTCTCGGTCAAGGACAGCTTCGCCGCCCTCGACCTGGCCGGACACGGCTTCCAGCCGCTGCTCGACGCGTACTGGATCGCCCGCGAGCCGGAGCTTCCCGCCGCCACCTCGCCGTGGCAGCGGCTGCGCACGGCGGGGGAGTTGGCGGCGTGGGAGATCGCCTGGTGCGGCGAGGTGGCGGACCTCTTCCTGCCTCCGCTGCTGGAGGACCCGTCGGTGCTGGTCATGGCTGCCCCGGACCTTTCCGCCGGGGCCCTGCTCAGCCTCGGCGCGGGCGTCGTCGGCGTCTCGAACCTCTTCGTCGCCGCGGACCTGGGCGAGGCCGGCCGCGAGGCCATGCTGTTCCGCGCCTGGCACGACTGCCTCGCCGCGGCCTCGGTCCACTGCCCTGGCCTGCCCGTCGTCGGCTACGAGCGCGGCGCGGACCTGGCCGCCGCCGAGCGGGTCGGCTTCACCCGACTCGCACCGCTGCGCGTCTGGCAGGAAGGCGGGACCTTCACAGTTATTGATGGTTCGTCAGATTCTGACTAACCTCCGCTGGGAGCTCCACGCAGCGTGCTCGGTGGTGCGCTGCTTCCGCGTTGTGCTGCACTGCTCTGCGAGGAGGATCGGCCATGCCCGAGGTATCCGTCAGCGCCACGATTCCCGCTCCGGCGGACAAGGTCTGGGCGGTGCTCACCGACTTCGAACGCTTCGGCGAGTGGAACACCATCCACGTCGCCTTCCCCAACGGCGGTCCCGCGGAGCTCGCGGTCGGCGCCGTCTACGGCGAGAAGATGACCCTGATGGGCATGCCCGCCGAGGTCAGCTGGACCATCACCGAGGTCGCCGCCGGCAGCTCCCTCACCATGGACGGCAAGGGACCGATGGGCATCAGCCTGCACCAGCACTACGCGCTCGGCGCGGCGGCCGACGGGAACGGCACCAGCGTCACCGTCGACAGCGAGTTCAAGGGCGCGGCCGTCAACATGATGGCCGCCCGGATCAAGGACGCCACCACCAAGGCGCTCAACGAGTCCCTGGAGAAGCTGACCGGCCTCGTCGGCTGAGGCGGCCCGGTCTGTCCGTCAGGACTGCCCAGGGCGGCGAGTGGCTGCGGCCGCTCGCCGCCCTCGTCGCGCGCCACGCCGTGACGCCTCGCGTCGTCCGGGCGTTGTCGTACCCCGGTGCTTTGATGGGTGCTGTCACTCTCCCACTCCGGAGGCACGCATGGCGAAGTTGAGGGCCCACAACATCTCCGTCTCCGCGGACGGCTTCATGGCCGGTCCCGACCAGAGCGTGGACGCCCCCCTCGGGGTCGGCGCCCAGCGGCTGCACACGTGGGTCTTCGAGACCGAACGCGGGCGGCGGATGATCGGTCAGAAGGGCGGCACCGAGGGCGTCGACAACGCCTTCCTGCTGCGCGCCGACGAGAACATCGGCGCGACGGTGATGGGACGCAACATGTTCGGGCCGGTGCGCGGGGGCTGGCCGGACGAGTCGTGGCGCGGCTGGTGGGGCGAGGAGCCGCCGTTCCACCATCCCGTCTTCGTGCTGACGCACCATCCGCGCCCGTCGCTGGAGATGAAGGGCACGGTCTTCCACTTCGTCACCGACGGGCTCGACGCCGCGCTGGACCGGGCCTTCGAGGCCGCCGACGGCGCGGACGTCCGGGTGGGCGGCGGCGCGTCGACGCTCCAACAGTGCATGCGCAACGGGCGGTTGGACCTGCTGCACGTCGCGCTGGTCCCGGTCCTGCTCGGGGGCGGCGAGCGACTCTTCGACAATCTGGGCACCGGTACTGCGGACGGGTACGAGTGCGTGGAGTTCGTCAGCTCGCCCAGCGTCGCGCACCTGCTCTTCGAGCGCACGGGCGCGGAGGACGCGAACTGACCAGTAGCGTGAGCGCATGCGGACAGCACTCATCACCGGCGCGAGCGCCGGAATCGGCGCGGCCTTCGCGCGACGTCTCGCCAAGGACGGCCATGGCCTGGTCCTGGTCGCCCGCGACGCGTCACGGCTGACCTCCCTCGCGGAGGAGCTCGCCAAGGCGCACGGCGTCCCCACCGAGGTCCTCCCGGCGGACCTGGCCACGGACGCGGGCATCAGCGCCGTCGAGGCACGCCTGGCCGACGGAGACCGCCCGGTCGACCTGCTGGTCAACAACGCGGGCTTCGGCTTCAAGAAGGGCTTCCTCGACGTACCGATCGAGGACGAGCTGACCATGCTCAAGGTCCACATCGAGGCCGTGCTCCGGCTGACCCGTGCCGCCGTCCCCGGGATGCGCGACCGCGGCAAGGGGTACGTCGTCAACGTGGCGTCGGTCGCCGCCTTCGTGCCGCGCGGGACGTACGGGGCGAGCAAGTCGTGGGTGGTCCAGTTCACCGCGGGCGCGGACCGCGACCTGGCCGGCACGGGCGTGCGCCTCCAGGCGCTCTGTCCGGGGTTCACCCACACCGAGTTCCACCAGCGCGCGGAGATGGACATGTCCCGTGTGGGCCGGTGGCTCTGGCTCGACGCGGACTACGTGGTCGACCAGTCCCTGCGCGACCTGGCCCGGGGCAAGAGCGTCTGCATCCCGTCCCGCCGCTACCAGGCCGCGGTCGCGCTCTCCCGCAAGGCCCCGCTGGGCGCCCTCGGCGGCTTCTCCAACCGCATGGGCCGCCGCCGCACCGGGCGCTGACGCCCGCAGCCCCGCGCCCCGCCCGCCCCGCCGCGCGACGGGGCGGGCAACGCAGAAGCGGGGGGCACCACACGCCCGGGACCCCCCCCCGGCAGGGGCCGGCGCCCAGCGCAGACGCGCCAGGCACTTCTCCCGGTGAACCCACCGGGAGAAGTGCCTGCCGCAACGCCTGCCGCAACGTTTCTGCTGAGGCGTGGGGCGGTGCGAGCCGGACGGCTCAGACCGCGTCGTCCTCGCGGACCGCGCGGCGCGCGTCCGGGTCGAGGACGCCCCAGCTGATCAGCTGGTCGACCAGCAGCGAGGCCGGCTGGTCGTAGATGACGGCGAGGGTGCGCAGGTCGTCCTGGCGGATCGAGAGGACCTTGCCGTTGTAGTCACCGCGCTGGCTCTGGATGGTGGCCGCGTAGCGCTGCAGCGGGCCGGCCTTCTCCGACGGGACCTGGGCGAGGCGCTCCAGGTCGAGGACCAGGCGCGGCGGCGGCTCGGCCGCGCCACCAGGGGTGCTGCCGGGCAGCAGCTCCTGGACCGGGACGCCGTAGAACTCGGCCAGCTCGGCCAGGCGCTGGACCGTCACCGCACGGTCACCACGCTCGTAGGAGCCGACAACCACGGCCTTCCAGCGGCCCTGGGACTTCTCCTCTACGCCGTGCAGGGAGAGCCCCTGCTGGGTGCGGATCGCGCGCAGCTTGCCGCCAAGCTGTTTCGCGTAGTCGCTGGACAATGTGTCTCCCCGGACTCAGGTGCAAAGACGAGTGCTGTGAAGCGTTGAAGCTGTGAACACGTGCTTCGTCTGGTCTCCACGGCCCGGACGGCGCGAACCCGGCACATCCTCAAGATCTTCGGGCGCTTCGTCGCCTGGCCGTAACTGAGTGTGAGGTTACGCAGAGTGATAAGCGTTCGTCAAGCCGAACGGGGCACCCGTGCGAACCCCCGTTCGGCGCAGCGGGAGACGCAGGTCGGAGGGGGTGCGTGGGAGCGCTCGGTGATCGCCCTGGTAGGGTTGACGACGGTTCCCCACGTGCGTGTCAGCCCCGGCCGACGCCACGGGAGCCCCACCCGTAGACATCCTTTAAGGCCCGTCCCGTGAGGCGGGGAAGGAGGTCGGCTTCGGCATGACCACAGCTGCCCAGCGACAGGTTCTGGACCAGGGCGACATCGCCCGATCCCTGACCCGGATCGCACACGAGATCGTCGAACGCGCCAAGGGCGCCGACGACGTCGTCCTGCTCGGCATTCCCACCCGCGGTGCCCACCTGGCCCGCCGCCTGCACCGCAAGCTCGCCGAGATCACCGGCACCGAGCTCCCGGTCGGCACACTCGACATCACCATGTACCGGGACGACCTGCGGCTCAAGCCCGCACGCGCCCTGGAGCACACCGAGATCCCCGCCGACGGCATCGACGGCAAGCTCGTCGTCCTCGTCGACGACGTGCTCTTCTCCGGTCGCACCATCCGTGCCGCGCTCGACGCGCTGGCCGACCACGGCCGCCCCCGCGCGGTCCAGCTCGCCGTCCTGGTCGACCGCGGCCACCGCGAGCTCCCGATCCGCGCCGACTACGTGGGCAAGAACCTGCCCACCTCGCTGCGCGAGTCCGTGAAAGTGAAGCTGGACGAGACCGACGGGATCGACGCCGTCCTGCTCGGCGAGCTGGAGGGCACTGCCAAGTGAAGCGTCACCTCATCTCCACCGCGGACCTGACCCGCGAGGACGCGCTGTTGATCCTGGACACGGCCGAGCAGATGGCCCAGGTCTCCGCGCGCTCCGTCAAGAAGCTGCCGACGCTGCGCGGCCGGACGGTGGTGAACCTCTTCTTCGAGGACTCCACCCGCACCCGCACCTCCTTCGAGGTCGCCGAGAAGCGCCTCTCCGCGGACGTCATCAACTTCTCCGCCAAGGGCTCCTCGGTCTCCAAGGGCGAGAGCCTGAAGGACACCGCGCTCACCCTGCAGGCCATGGGCGCCGACGCGGTGGTCATCCGCCACGGCGCGTCCGGCGCGCCCAAGCTGCTGGCCGACTCCGACTGGCTGCACGGCAGCGTGGTCAACGCCGGTGACGGCACCCACGAGCACCCCACCCAGGCACTGCTCGACGCCTTCACCATGCGCCGCCACCTCAACCCGGGCGTCGGCCACGACCTGGCCGGCCGCCGCGTGACGATCGTCGGCGATGTGCTGCACAGCCGGGTCGCCCGCTCCAACGTGCGCCTGCTGCACACCCTCGGCGCCGAGGTCACCCTCGTCGCGCCGCCGACGCTGATGCCCTTCGGTGTCGAGACCTGGCCCTGCCAGGTCAGTTACGACCTGGACGCCGCGCTCGGCAAGGCCGACGCGGTGATGATGCTGCGCGTCCAGCGGGAGCGGATGAACGCGGCCTTCTTCCCCACCCAGCGCGAGTACACGCGCCGGTACGGTCTGGACGCCCGCCGCCTGGCGCTGATGCCGGAGCACGCGCTCGTCATGCACCCCGGCCCGATGGTGCGCGGGATGGAGATCGAGTCGACCATCGCCGACTCCGACCGCGCGGTCATCGTGGAGCAGGTCGCCAACGGCGTCAGCGTCCGCATGGCCGTCCTCTACCTGCTGCTCGGCGGCTCCGAGCCAGCCATCACGACTTCGTCTGCGAACACCCCCGAGGAGACCGGCAAGTGAGCACCACGAACTACCTGATCCGCAATGCCCGCATCCTCGGCGGCGACCCGCAGGACATCCGCATCACCGACGGCGTGATCGCCGAGATCGGCGCGAGCCTGGAGGCCAAGGGCGAGCGGGAGATCGCGGCCGACGGCCTGATCGCCCTGCCCGGCCTGGTCGACCTGCACACCCACCTGCGCGAGCCGGGCCGTGAGGACGCCGAGACCGTCCTCACCGGCACCCAGGCCGCCGCCAAGGGCGGCTTCACCGCCGTCCACGCGATGGCCAACACCTTCCCGGTCGCCGACACCGCCGGTGTCGTCGAGCAGGTCTGGCGGCTCGGCCGCGAGTCCGGCTACTGCGACGTGCAGCCGATCGGCGCCGTCACCGTCGGCCTGGAGGGCAAGCAGCTCGCCGAGCTCGGCGCGATGGCCGACTCGGCCGCGCAGGTCCGCGTCTTCTCCGACGACGGCAAGTGCGTGGACGACGCGGTGATCATGCGCCGCGCGCTGGAGTACGTGAAGGCCTTCGGCGGCGTCGTCGCCCAGCACGCGCAGGAGCCGCGGCTGACCCAGGGCGCGCAGATGAACGAGGGCGTCGTCTCCGGCGAGCTGGGCCTGGCCGGCTGGCCGGCCGTCGCCGAGGAGTCGATCATCGCCCGCGACGTGCTGCTCGCCGCGCACGTCGGCTCGCGCCTGCACATCTGCCACCTCTCCACGGCGGGTTCGGTCGAGATCATCCGCTGGGCCAAGTCGAAGGGCTGGGACGTCACCGCCGAGGTGACCCCGCATCACCTGCTGCTGACCGACGAGCTGGTCCGCTCCTACGACGCCGTCTACAAGGTCAACCCGCCGCTGCGCACCGAGGCCGACGTGATGGCCCTGCGCGAGGCGCTGGCCGACGGCACGATCGACATCGTCGCCACCGACCACGCGCCGCACCCCGCCGAGGACAAGGCGTGCGAGTGGGCCGCCGCGGCGATGGGCATGGTCGGCCTGGAGACCGCGCTCTGCGTGGTCCAGTCCGCGATGGTCGACACCGGCCTGATGGGCTGGGCCGAGGTCGCCGAGCGGATGTCCGCCAAGCCCGCCGCGATCAGCGGCATCCCGGGACACGGACGTCCCGTCTCGGTGGGCGAGCCGGCCAACCTGGTGCTCTTCGACGCGGACTACCGTGGCGAGGTGAACCCGGACGCCTTCGCCACCCGCAGCCGCAACACCCCCTTCCGCGGCATGGACCTGCCCGGCCGCGTCGTCGCCACCTTCCTGCGCGGCAACGCCACAGTGCTCGACGGTGAGCTCGTATGAACCTGACAGAACGTGTCGTCCCGTCCTTGCAGATAGCGGAGACCCCGCACTCCGCGCCGGTCACCCACGCGGGCGACCTGGTCGGTTGGGTCATCGGCATCCTGCTGGTCATCGCCCTCGTCTACTGGCTGATGCGCCAGGGCTGGCAGTGGCGCAAGACCGTGCAGTCCGGACTCCCGGACCTCACCGCCATCCCGGCCAGGACGACCGAGACCATCCTGGAGTCCGAGGGCCGGTACGTCGGCACCACCACCGCCGGCAACTGGCTGGACCGGGTCGTCGCCCACCACCTGGGCGACCGCAGCCTGGTCGAGCTCACCCTGAGCGCCGAGGGCCTGAAGGTGGTCCGCCCGGCCTCGCAGGACTTCTTCGTCCCCGTCGACGACCTGCGTGGCGCGCGCCTGGACAAGGGCCTGGCGGGCAAGGTGTTTCCGGAGGGCGGCCTGCTGGTCGTCACCTGGCGGCTGGGCGACAAGGAGCTCGACTCCGGGTTCCGCGCCGACCGGTCCGCGGACCACGAGAACTGGGTCACCGCGATCGAGGTGCTGATCAAGGCACACGAGAAGGTCACCCGCACACACGACTTGAACGAGAACGACGAACACGTGGAAGGCGCATGATGACCGCACCGGCATCCCCCACCACGGCACGACGCGCGGCGCGCGTCCCTGCCGCATACGTCCTCGAGGACGGGCGGATCTTCCGCGGCCAGGCGTACGGCGCCATCGGCGAGACCTTCGGCGAGGCCGTCTTCAACACCGGCATGACGGGCTATCAGGAGACCCTGACCGACCCCTCGTACCACCGCCAGATCGTGGCGATGACCGCCCCGCAGATCGGCAACACCGGTGTCAACGACGAGGACCCGGAGAGCGCCCGCATCTGGGTCGCCGGCTACGTCGTGCGTGACCCCAGCCGGGTCTCCTCCAACTGGCGTGCCAAGCGCTCGCTGGACGAGGAGCTCAAGGCCCAGGGCATCGTCGGTATCAGCGGGATCGACACCCGCGCCCTCACCCGCCACCTGCGTGAGGTGGGCGCGATGCGCGCCGGGATCTTCTCCGGCGAGGCGCTGGCCGACGACGCGACCATGCTGGAGCGTGTCCGCCAGGCCCCGCAGATGGAGGGCGCGGACTTGTGCGGCGAGGTCGCCACCGACGAGGTCTACGTCGTCCCGGCCGTTGGTGAGAAGAAGTTCACCGTGGCCGCCCTGGACCTGGGCATCAAGGGCATGACCCCGCACCGGATGGCCGAGCGCGGCATCGAGGTGCACGTGCTGCCCGCCAACGCCACCGCCGAGGACGTCTACGCGGTCGGTGACAACGGGAACGGGCCGGACGGCGTCTTCTTCTCCAACGGCCCGGGCGACCCGGCCACCGCCGACGGCCAGGTGGCCGTGCTGCGGGAGGTGCTGGGCCGCAAGACGCCGTTCTTCGGCATCTGCTTCGGCAACCAGCTGCTCGGCCGCGCGCTCGGCTTCGGCACCTACAAGCTCAAGTACGGCCACCGCGGCATCAACCAGCCGGTCCAGGACCGCACCACCGGCAAGGTCGAGGTCACCGCGCACAACCACGGCTTCGCCGTGGACGCCCCGCTCGACAAGGTCTCCGAGACGCCCTTCGGCCGCGTCGAGGTCTCCCACGTCTGCCTGAACGACGACGTGGTCGAGGGCCTGCAGTGCTTCGACCAGCCCGCGTTCAGCGTCCAGTACCACCCGGAGGCGGCGGCCGGTCCGCACGACGCCGCCTACCTGTTCGACCGCTTCTTCGCTCTGATGGAGGGCCAGCGTGCCTAAGCGCACCGACATCCAGTCCGTTCTGGTCATCGGTTCCGGCCCGATCGTCATCGGTCAGGCGGCCGAGTTCGACTACTCCGGCACCCAGGCCTGCCGCGTCCTCAAGGCCGAGGGCCTGCGGGTGATCCTGGTCAACTCCAACCCGGCCACGATCATGACCGACCCGGAGATCGCCGACGCGACCTACGTCGAGCCGATCACCCCGGAGATGGTCGAGAAGATCATCGCCAAGGAGCGCCCCGACGCCCTCCTGCCGACCCTGGGCGGCCAGACCGCGCTCAACACCGCGATCTCGCTGCACGAGGCGGGCACGCTGGAGAAGTACGGCGTCGAGCTGATCGGCGCCAACGTTGAGGCGATCAACAAGGGCGAGGACCGCGAGCTGTTCAAGGGCGTCGTCGAGGCCGTCAAGGCCAAGATCGGCCACGGCGAGTCCGCCCGCTCGGTCATCTGCCACTCGATGGAGGACGTCCTGGCGGGCGTCGAGACGCTCGGCGGCTACCCCGTCGTCGTCCGCCCCTCCTTCACCATGGGCGGCGCCGGCTCCGGCTTCGCGCACGACGAGGAGGACCTGCGCCGCATCGCCGGGCAGGGCCTGACGCTCTCGCCGACCACCGAGGTGCTCCTGGAGGAGTCCATCCTCGGTTGGAAGGAGTACGAGCTGGAGCTGATGCGCGACAAGAACGACAACGTCGTGGTCGTCTGCTCCATCGAGAACTTCGACCCGATGGGCGTGCACACCGGTGACTCGATCACCGTCGCCCCGTCGATGACGCTGACCGACCGCGAGTACCAGATCCTGCGCGACATCGGCATCGCCGTCATCCGCGAGGTCGGCGTCGACACCGGCGGCTGCAACATCCAGTTCGCGGTCAACCCCGACGACGGCCGGGTCATCGTCATCGAGATGAACCCGCGCGTCTCGCGCTCCTCGGCGCTGGCGTCCAAGGCGACCGGCTTCCCGATCGCCAAGATCGCGGCCAAGCTCGCCGTCGGCTACACCCTCGACGAGATCCCGAACGACATCACCGAGCAGACCCCGGCCTCCTTCGAGCCGTCGCTCGACTACGTGGTCGTCAAGGTCCCGCGCTTCGCCTTCGAGAAGTTCCCGTCCGCCGACGCCACGCTGACCACGACCATGAAGTCGGTCGGCGAGGCGATGGCACTGGGCCGCAACTTCCCCGAGGCGCTCCAAAAGGCTCTGCGCTCGCTGGAGAAGAAGGGCTCGCAGTTCTTTTTCGGCAAGCACAGTGACTTCGCCACCGACGTCAGTGAGTTGGGCGACAAGGCGGAGCTGCTGGCCAAGGCCGCGATCCCGACCGACGGCCGGATCAACACGGTCATGGACGCGATCCGCGCCGGCGCGACGCCGGAGGAGGTCTTCGAGTCCACGAAGATCGACCCGTGGTTCGTCGACCAGCTCTTCCTGATCCACGAGATCGCCGAGGAGCTGGCCGAGGCCGCCGAGCTCGACCCGGAGCTGCTGCGTCACGCCAAGCGCCACGGCTTCTCCGACCAGCAGATCGGCGAGATCCGCGGCCTGAACGCCGACGTGGTCCGCGAGGTCCGGCACGCGCTGGGGATCCGCCCGGTCTTCAAGACCGTCGACACCTGCGCCGCCGAGTTCGCCGCCAAGACCCCGTACTTCTACTCGTCCTACGACGAGGAGTCCGAGGTCGCGTCGCGCACCAAGCCCGCGGTGATCATCCTGGGCTCCGGCCCGAACCGCATCGGCCAGGGCATCGAGTTCGACTACTCCTGCGTCCACGCCTCCTTCGCGCTCAGCGACGCGGGCTACGAGACCGTGATGGTCAACTGCAACCCGGAGACCGTCTCGACGGACTACGACACCTCCGACCGCCTGTACTTCGAGCCGCTGACGCTCGAGGACGTGCTGGAGATCGTCCACGCCGAGCAGCAGGCCGGTCCGGTCGCGGGCGTCCTGGTCCAGCTGGGCGGGCAGACCCCGCTCGGCCTCGCCCAGGCGCTCAAGGACAACGGCGTCCCGGTCGTCGGCACCTCGCCCGAGGCGATCCACCTCGCCGAGGAGCGCGGCGCGTTCGGCCGGGTGCTGGCCGAGGCCGGTCTGCCCGCGCCCAAGCACGGCACCGCCTTCTCCTTCGACGAGGCCAAGGCCATCGCCGACGAGATCGGCTACCCGGTCCTGGCCCGCCCGTCCTACGTGCTGGGCGGACGCGGCATGGAGATCGTCTACGACGAGGCCTCGCTGGCGGACTACCTCAAGCGCCACGCCGGTCTGATCTCCGATCACCCGGTGCTGATCGACCGGTTCCTCGACGACGCGATCGAGATCGACGTCGACGCCCTCTACGACGGCGAGGAGCTCTACCTCGGCGGCGTGATGGAGCACATCGAGGAGGCCGGTATCCACTCCGGCGACAGCGCCTGCGCGCTGCCGCCGATCACGCTGGGCGGCCACGACATCAAGCGCCTGCGCGCCGCGACCGAGGGCATCGCCCGCGGCGTGGGCGTCCGCGGCCTGATCAACATCCAGTTCGCCATGGCCGGGGACATCCTCTACGTGCTGGAGGCCAACCCGCGCGCGTCCCGGACCGTGCCGTTCACGTCCAAGGCGACGGCGGTGCCGCTGGCGAAGGCCGCCGCGCGGATCTCGCTGGGTGCGTCGGTCGCCGAGCTGCGCGCCGAGGGTCTGCTGCCGAAGGAGGGTGACGGCGGCACGCTGCCGCTGGACGCCCCGGTCGCGGTCAAGGAGGCCGTGATGCCGTGGTCGCGCTTCCGCGACATCCACGGTCGCGGCGTCGACACGGTGCTCGGCCCGGAGATGCGCTCGACCGGTGAGGTCATGGGCATCGACTCCGTCTTCGGCACCGCGTACGCGAAGTCGCAGGCGGGTGCGTACGGCGCGCTGCCGCTGAGCGGTCGGGTCTTCGTCTCGGTGGCCAACCGCGACAAGCGCAACCTGGTCTTCCCGGCGCGCGCCCTGGTCGGCCTCGGCTTCGAGATCCTGGCCACCAGCGGTACGGCGGAGGTGCTGCGCCGCAACGGCATTGACGCGACGGTCGTGCGCAAGCACAGCGAGGGGCAGGGCCCCGAGGGTGAGAAGACGATCGTCCAGATGATCCACGACGGGGAGATCGACCTGATCATCAACACCCCGTTCGGGACGGGCTCCCGGCTGGACGGCTACGAGATCCGCACGGCCGCGGTGTCGCGGTCGGTTCCGTGCCTCACCACCGTCCAGGCGATGGGCGCGGCGGTCCAGGGCATCGACGCTCTGCGGAGCGGGGATGTGGGTGTGCGCAGCCTGCAGGAGCACGCGGCCCAGCTGAACGCTTCTCGATAGTGCAACATCCGCGCGGGGGACTGTGCGGCTCAGCTATGGCTGGCCGCGCCCACGCGGCGTAGCCGCAAGTCCGCACAGCCCCGCGCCCCTGAGGTGCAACCTAAGGCCAGGCTTTCGTGTACAAGCTCTTTTTCAATCTCGTCTTCAAGCGACTGGACCCGGAGAAGGCCCACCACATGGCCTTCTTCTGGATCCGGCTCGCCTCGTCGATCCCCGGGCTCCGCAACCTCGTCGCGGCCGTTCTCGCTCCGCGCGACCCCGCGCTGCGGACCCGGGCGCTGGGGCTGGACCTTCCCGGTCCCTTCGGGCTCGCCGCCGGGTTCGACAAGAACGCCGTCGGGATCGACGGGCTGACCATGCTCGGGTTCGACTACGTCGAGATCGGCACGGTCACCGCGCAGGCGCAGCCGGGGAACCCCACGCCCCGCCTCTTCCGCCTCATCGAGGACCGCGCGCTGATCAACCGGATGGGGTTCAACAACGAGGGCTCCGCCGCCGTCGCGGCGCGGCTCGCCGCGCGGCCGAAGAGCGCGAAGGCCGTCGTCGGCGTCAACATCGGCAAGACCAAGGTCGTGCCGGAGGCCGAGGCCGTCGGCGACTACGTGACCAGCACCGAGCGGCTCGCGCGTCACGCCGACTACTTCGTCGTCAACGTCAGCTCCCCGAACACGCCCGGCCTGCGCAACCTGCAGGCCGTGGACCAGCTGCGGCCGCTGCTCAGCGCCGTGCGGGAGACGCTGGACGCGAACACCGACGCCCACGTCCCGCTGCTGGTGAAGATCGCGCCGGACCTCGCGGACGCCGACGTCGACGCCGTCGCGGACCTCGCGCTCGAACTGAGCCTCGACGGGATCATCGCCACCAACACCACCATCGGCCGCGGCGGTCTGCGGACCGACGCGGCGAAGGTCGAGTCCATCGGCGCGGGCGGCCTCTCCGGCGCGCCGCTCAAGGCCCGTGCCAACGAGGTGCTGACGCGTCTGCACGCGCGCACCGAGGGCCGGATCACGCTGGTGGCCGTCGGCGGCATCGAGACCGCCGAGGACGCCTGGCAGCGGATCCTGGCCGGGGCCAGCCTGGTGCAGGGCTACTCGGCCTTCATCTACGAGGGCCCGTTCTGGTGCCGTCGGATCCACAAGGGCCTCTCGGCCCGACTCGCCGCCAGCCCCTATGCGACGCTGGGGGACGCGGTCGGCGCTGCCGTCCGCAGCTGACCCTGCGTCCCGAGGGTCCTCAGGAAAGGCGAGCAGGCGCGATGGCACACCCGCTGCAACGACAGGCCGAGATTGTCGAACTGTCGCCCGTAGGTGCCTACCACCGGCTGGTGCTGCGGGCCGAGGACATCGCGGAGCGCGTCCTGCCCGGACACGTCGTCGCCGTCGCGGTCGGCGGGCCGGACTCGGCGATGCTGATGCGGCGCGCCTTCTTCGTCCACCGGGCCGACCCGGACGAGCAGACCCTGGAGATCGTCTTCTCCGAGCAGGGCGGCTCCGACCAGGGGCGTGGCACGCGCGAGCTGGCCCAGGCCCGGGTCGGCGGGACGCTGGACATCGTCGCGCCGCTCGGCAACGCGTTCCCCGTCCCGAACGGGCCGGTCTCGGCGCTGCTGGTGGCCGGCGGCCACGGCAGCGTGCCGCTGTTCGGGCTGGCGGACCTGATCCGCGAGCACGGCGGCTCGGTCAGCTTCATCCTGGGCGCGCCCGACGCGGGCCGGCTCTTCGGCGTCGACCGGGCCAAGGAGCTGACCCCGGACGTGCTGGTCACCACCGAGGACGGCTCCTACGGGATACGCGGTCACGTGACGCTCCCGCTGGCCGAGGCGATGAAGGCGATCGACGCCGGAGTCGTCTACGCCTCCGGGCCGACGTCCGTGCTCCGAGCCGTCACCGAGACGGCCACCAAGCTGGACGTGCGCTGCTTCACCGCCGTCGAGGAGACCATGGCCTGCGGCGTCGGCATCTGCGGCGTCGGGACCTGCCTGGCCTGCGTGCTGCCGGTGGTCGGCGACGACGGCGTGAGCCGCTTCGCGCGGGCCTGCGTCGAGGGGCCCTGCTTCGACGGGACGCGGGTCCGCTGGGACGACATCGGGACCGTCCCGCCGGACGTCGAGGGCGCCGCGGCGATGGACCTCGGCGTGACGGGAGCCTACTGAGATGACCGACGCGACCACCTTCGTGGCGCCGCTGGAGGGCGGTTCGGTCGACATGACCGCGCCGTTCGGGGGCGGCGGCACGCTGCCCAACCCGGTGACCACGGCCTCCGGCTGCGCGGGCTACGGCCGCGAGCTCGCCAAGTTCCAGCCGCTCGCCGAGCTCGGCTCGATCACCACCAGGACGGTCACGCCGCAACCCCGCTCCGGCCGCGCCACGCCGCGGATGGCGGAGACGCCCAGTGGCCTTCTGAACGGGATCGGTCTCCCGGGCGTGGGCATCGCGCACTTCGTCGAGAACGAGCTGGCCTGGCTGGCCGAGCGCGGCGCGCGGGTGGTCGTCTCGATCGCGGGGGAGCGGGTCGACCAGTTCGCCGAGTGCGCCCAGTGGTTGAACGACGGCCCGGCCGTGGTCGGTCTGGAGGTCAACCTGGCCTGCCCGGACGCCGACAACCAGGGCCTTGCCTTTGCCCGCAACCCCGCCACCGCCCACGACGTGATCCAGGCCGTACGCGAGGTCGCCGACCCGGCGCTGCCCGTCTACGCCAAGCTGACGCCGGACGTCGCGTCGGTCACCGACATCGCCAAGGCCTGCGTCCGGGCCGGGGCGGACGGACTGTCGATGATCAACACGCCGCTCGGCATGGTGATCGACACCGACACTCTCCGGCCGCGGCTGTCCACGACCGCCGGAGGCCTCTCCGGCCCGGCGATCCGACCGATCGCGGTCCGCTGCGTCTACGAGGTCCACGCGGCGATGCGGGCGGGGGAGATCACCACCGTGCCGATCACGGGCATGGGCGGGATCCGCGCCGGCCTGGACGCCCTGGAGTTCGTGCTGGCGGGGGCCTCGGGCGTGGCCGTCGGCACGGCGATCTTCCACGACCCGGGCGCGCCGCTGCGCGTCCTCGCGGAACTGCGCGAGGCGCTCGCCGCCCGCGGCTTCGCCAAGCTGACCGACGCCGTCGGTCACGCGCACCAGTAGTCCACCGCACCACAGATCACCTAGGGAGAACATCGTGACCGCCCCCTTCGGCGCCCGGCTGCGCCAGGCCATGGACGACCGCGGACAGCTCTGCGTCGGCATCGACCCGCACGCCTCGCTGCTCAGCGCCTGGGGCCTGGGCGACGACATCGCCGGCCTGACGACCTTCTCCCGCACCGTCGTCGAGGCGCTGGCCGACCGCGTCGCGGTGCTGAAGCCGCAGGCGGCCTTCTTCGAGCGGTTCGGCAGCAAGGGCGTCGCCGTGCTGGAGCAGTGCGTCGCCGACGCCCGCGCCGCCGGTGCGCTGGTCGTGATGGACGCCAAGCGGGGCGACATCGGCTCGACCATGGCCGCCTACGCCGAGGCGTTCCTGGACGGGGGCAGCCCGCTCTTCTCGGACGCGCTCACCGTCTCGCCCTACCTGGGCTTCGGCGCCCTGAAGCCCGCCGTGGACCTGGCCCGCAAGAACGGCTGCGGCCTGTTCGCGCTGGCGCTGACCTCCAACCCGGAGGGCGCGTCCGTGCAGCGTGCCGTCGGCGCCGAGGGACGGACCGTCGCGCAGTCGGTCCTGGCCCAGCTCGCGGCCGAGAACGCGGGAGTGCAGCCGCTCGGCTCCTTCGGCGCGGTGGTCGGCGCGACGCTGACCGACGTCGACGAGGCCGACCTGGCCATCAACGGCCCGTTGCTCGCTCCCGGTGTGGGCGCGCAGGGAGCGACCATGGCCGACATCCCGCGCGTCTTCGGGCGGTCGGCGCGCAACGTCGTGCCGAGCGTCTCCCGGGACGTGCTCAAGCACGGCCCGTCGGTCCAGGGGCTGCGCGACGCGGCCCAGCGTTTCGTGGACGAGGTCCGTACGGCCGTCGCCTGAAAGGCTTCTGTCGGTGCGTCGGCTCCCGGATGTTTGTCGGGTGATCACCGCTGGAAAACAAATATTCGGCAGTGGAACAGAGAGAAACAGCGGTAGATCGGCGACGGAGCGTGTGCGTGCGACCACCGAATGGTGGCGAATCGCGTCGCGCGCGCCGCAGGACTCGTGAAGATGTCGTGAATGAGCGGTGAGGGCGCTGAGCTGCGCGTTCGCCGCTCGTTCCGTTTTGTGGCGAAATTTCCGCCCGGTTCGGAGCAGAAGCGGTCCTGAGCAGGACTTTTCTGCTCTTTTCCCTGACGGAAGGCCGCAACAGGGGTAGTGTCCGGCCATAGGTCGTCGAGGAGCCTCCGCACCAAGCGCGGGTCTCGTTGCTCTCGCAGGTCAGAGCCGCTAGGTTCCTCGTCGGTCCTGCACAAGTCCTGTTCCATTCATTCGAAGTACTGAGGTGAACGGCGTGGCACTTCCGCCCCTTACCCCTGAGCAGCGCACGGCTGCGCTCGCCAAGGCAGCTGAGGCTCGCCGGGAGCGCGCCGAGATCAAGAACCGGCTCAAGCACAGCGGCGCCTCCCTGCACGAGGTCATCAAGGCGGGCCAGGAGAACGACGTCATCGGCAAGATGAAGGTCTCCGCCCTGCTCGAGTCGCTCCCCGGAGTCGGCAAGGTCCGGGCCAAGCAGATCATGGAGCGTCTCGGCATCTCCGAGTCGCGTCGCGTCCGCGGCCTGGGTACGAACCAGATCGCGTCGCTGGAGCGTGAGTTCGGCGGCGCCAACGCCTGAGGGCGCTTCCGAGTCACGCCCGTGCGCCGGTCCGTCGGGTCCGAGTGGTTCGAGAACCTCCTCGATTCCTGGATAATCGGTGCATGAGTGAACGTCCGCGGCTGACCGTGCTCTCCGGCCCCTCTGGGGTCGGCAAGAGCACGGTCGTCGCTCATATGCGCAAGGCACACCCGGAGGTCTGGCTCTCCGTCTCCGCCACCACCCGCAAGCCGCGGCCGGGGGAGAAGGACGGCGTCCAGTACCACTTCGTGGACGACGACCAGTTCGACAAGCTGGTCGCCAACGGCGAGCTGCTGGAATGGGCCGTCTTCGCGGGCAACCGTTACGGCACGCCGCGCCAGGAGGTCCTGCGCCGTCTGGGGTCCGGTGAGCCCGTGCTGCTGGAGATCGACCTGCAGGGCGCTCGCCAGGTCCGGGAGTCCATGCCGGAGGCCCAGCTGGTCTTCCTCGCGCCGCCGTCCTGGGACGAGCTGGTCCGCCGGCTGACCGGCCGTGGCACCGAGGCGCCCGAGGTGGTCGAGCAGCGTCTCGCCGCCGCCCGGGTGGAGCTCGCCGCCGAGAGCGAGTTCGACACGACCCTTGTCAACACCTCCGTCGAGGATGTAGCGGCCGAGCTGCTAGCCTTGATGCGCGTAGTCTGATTTTTTTGAGACTCTCCTTTTCTTCAGTTCGGAAGGTTCCCGCGTGTCCTCTTCGATGACAGCGCCCGAAGGCATCATCAACCCGCCGATCGATGAGCTGCTCGAGGCCACCGACTCCAAGTACAGCCTGGTGATCTACGCGGCCAAGCGCGCCCGTCAGATCAACGCCTACTACTCGCAGCTCGGCGAGGGCCTGCTGGAGTACGTCGGCCCGCTCGTCGACACCCACGTGCACGAGAAGCCGCTGTCGATCGCGCTGCGCGAGATCAACGCCGGTATGCTCACCGCCGAGGCCGTCGAGGCGCCGCAGTAGTCGGAGCCTGGCCCTTGGGCAGGCCCAAAGCTCGGAACGCCGCGGAACGTCGGATCACCCCCGATGTTCCGCGGCGTTTTCTGTGCTGTGATGGCGGTTCTGGAAGTCGTTGATCGGAGTGGGTCGGGGTGTCCGGTAAGAACGTGGTCCTCGGGGTCAGCGGTGGGATCGCCGCCTACAAGGCGTGCGAGCTGCTGCGGCGCTTCACCGAGTCGGGGCACTCGGTGCGGGTGGTGCCGACCGCCTCGGCGCTGCACTTCGTCGGCGAGGCGACCTGGTCCGCGCTGTCCGGGCAGCCCGCCTCGACCGAGGTGTGGGAAAGCGTCCACGAGGTCCCGCACGTGCGGATCGGCCAGCACGCCGACCTGCTCGTTGTCGCGCCCGCCACCGCCGACATGCTGGCCAAAGCCGCGCACGGCATCGCCGACGACCTGCTGACCAACACGCTGCTCACGGCACGCTGCCCGGTCGTCTTCGCGCCCGCGATGCACACCGAGATGTGGGAGCACCCCGCCACCCAGGAGAACGTCGCCACCCTGCGCCGGCGTGGCGCGGTGGTGATCGAGCCCGCCGTCGGCCGCCTGACCGGCGTCGACACCGGCAAGGGCCGCTTCCCCGACCCGGAGGCGATCTTCGAGCTCTGCCAGCGGGTGCTGGCCCGTGGCGCGGACGCGGTGCGGCCCGACCTGGCGGACCGTCATGTCGTGGTCTCCGCCGGGGGCACCCGTGAGCCGCTGGACCCGGTCCGGTTCCTCGGCAACATCTCCTCCGGCCGCCAGGGCTACGCGATCGCCGCGGTCGCCGCCGCGCGCGGAGCCAAGGTGACGCTGGTCGCCGCCAACACCGAGCTGGCCGACCCTGCGGGCGTTGACGTCGTCCGCGTCGGCACGGCGCTGGAGCTGCGGCAGGCGGTGCTGACGGCCGCCGCGACGGCCGACGCGGTGGTGATGGCCGCGGCGGTCGCCGACTTCCGCCCGGCCGAGTTCGCCGCCCAGAAGATCAAGAAGGTGGAGGGCGTCGAACCGGCCCCGGTCGCCCTGGTCCGCAACCCGGACGTGCTGGCCGAGATCTCCGCCGAGCGCGCCCGGCCGGGCCAGATCGTGGTCGGCTTCGCCGCCGAGACCAACGACGCGCTCGACCACGGCCGCGCCAAGCTCGCCCGCAAGGGCTGCGACCTGCTGGTGGTCAACGAGGTCGGCGAGGACCGCGCCTTCGGCAGCGCCAACAACGAGGCCGTGGTGCTCGGCGCGGACGGCTCGGAGACGCCGGTCCCTTACGGCCCGAAGGCGGCGCTGGCGGACACGCTGTGGGATCTCGTGGCGGCCCGGTTCGCGTGATCGGCGGCTGATCCGGGCCGGGTCCCGCTCGTCCACCTCGGAGCGGGCCGGTCCTCCGCGGTCGAACCGTCCCTTTGTCGTACGGTTTCGGCATTCGAGTGTCCGCGTGTGATCCAGAAAATGAGATCGGTTGGACCCAAGCCGCGCTCAGTTCGTTACACTCCGGACAGTAGTCTCCAAGTCTTTCCGGACCGCCCGGGCAATTCGGCCCGAGCGGTTTAGTCAGCAGCCGCTGCAACCCAGGGAGCGCTGTGTCTCGCCGCCTGTTCACCTCCGAGTCCGTGACCGAAGGTCACCCGGACAAGATCGCTGACCAGATCAGCGACACCATCCTCGACGCCCTGCTCAAGGACGACCCCACCTCGCGGGTCGCTGTCGAGACGCTGATCACCACCGGCCAGGTCCATGTCGCGGGGGAGGTGACCACCGCGGCTTACGCCCCGATCGCACAGCTGGTGCGCGACAAGATCCTGGAGATCGGTTACGACTCCTCGAAGAAGGGCTTCGACGGAGCCTCCTGCGGTGTCTCCGTCTCCATCGGCGCCCAGTCGCCGGACATCGCCCAGGGTGTCGACACGGCCTACGAGAACCGGGTCGAGGGCGACGAGGACGAGCTCGACAAGCAGGGCGCGGGCGACCAGGGCCTGATGTTCGGTTACGCGTGCGACGACACGCCCGAGCTGATGCCGCTGCCGATCTACCTGGCCCACCGCCTGTCGGCCCGCCTGTCCGAGGTGCGCAAGAACGGGACCATTCCGTACCTGCGTCCGGACGGCAAGACCCAGGTCACCATCGAGTACGACGGTGACAAGGCCGTCCGCCTCGACACCGTGGTCGTCTCCTCGCAGCACGCCTCGGACATCGACCTGGAGTCGCTGCTGACCCCGGACATCCGCGAGTTCGTCGTGGAGCCGGAGCTCAAGGCGCTGGCCGAGCGCGGCATCGCGCTGAACGTCGACGGCTACCGGCTGCTGGTCAACCCGACCGGTCGCTTCGAGATCGGCGGCCCGATGGGCGACGCCGGCCTGACCGGCCGCAAGATCATCATCGACACCTACGGCGGCATGGCCCGTCACGGTGGCGGCGCGTTCTCGGGCAAGGACCCGTCCAAGGTCGACCGCTCCGCCGCGTACGCGATGCGCTGGGTGGCCAAGAACATCGTCGCGGCGGGCCTGGCCACGCGCGCCGAGGTCCAGGTCGCCTACGCGATCGGCAAGGCCGAGCCGGTCGGTCTCTTCGTGGAGACCTTCGGCACCGAGACCGTCCCGGTGCTGAAGATCCAGGAGGCCGTCACCAAGGTCTTCGACCTGCGCCCGGCCGCGATCATCCGCGACCTGGACCTGCTCCGCCCGATCTACTCCCAGACCGCCGCCTACGGCCACTTCGGCCGCGAGCTGCCGGACTTCACCTGGGAGCGCACCGACCGCGTCGACGCGCTGAAGAAGGCCGTGGCCGAGTAAGGCAACGCTTGAACGCAAGGAGAGGGTGCGGGCTGATGCCCCGCACCCTCTCCTTTTGCGTGCTCAGACCCGGGAGAAGGCCCGACCGGCCAGGTCGAGCGCGATGACCCTGCCGTCGGCGTCGCGAGTGAAGCAGCCGCGCTGTCCCTTGAGTCCGCCGCCGGTGACGATGTACTCGTCGCCGTCGCCCGGGAGCAGGCCCATCGACTCCGGCGGGTAGTCCGCGGGCGCCTCGCCGCCGAGCGCGGCGCGGAGTTCCGGCTTGATGGCCGCCGCCAGGGTCATGCCCTGGTCGTCCGCGTCGAGGGTGAGGGTCATCGCGTCGCTGTCGTAGCGGCCCACCAGTTCGGCGGCGCGGGCCGGATCGTGGGGGATCGGCTCGGGGTCGCGGTCGACCAGGCCGAGGTGGTGCTCCAGGGTCCAGCGCAGGATCTCCTGGTTGGCGTTCATGCCGTCCGTCGCGTTCGCCAGCGAGACCACCGCGAAGTCGCGCTCCGGGACGATCAGCAGTTCGGACATCTGCCCGCTGGCCGAGCCGCCGTGCCCGAAGGCCCGCACCCCGCCCACCTCGCGCAGGAACCAGCAGATGCCGAACGCGTCGCCGAGGGAGCTGGCCTTCAGCTCGACGGTCGGCTGCTGCATCCGCCGCAGGCTCTCGGCGGTGAGGATCCGCTCGCCGCTCTCGGTGCGGCCGTCGCCCAGGTGGAAGCGCGACCAGCGGAGCAGGTCGGCCACCGTGGTCAGCAGGCCGCCGCCGGGGTTGTTGTAGCGCGGGCCCTTCCACATCCGGGAGACCGCGACCGCGCCGTCCGCGTCCGGTTCGTGGCCGACGACGAAGCGTCGGGTGATCACGTCGCCGACCAGGTAGAAGCTCTCGGTCATGCCCACCGGCTCCAGGACCAGCTCGGTGACGGCCTGTTCGAAGGTCTGGCCGGTGACGCGCTCGATGACGTGGCCGAGGAGGTTGTAGCCGCCCTGGCTGTAGGAGGCGCGGGTGCCCGGCTCGGCGATCATGGACAGCTCGGCCAGCCGGGCCACGAAGGCGGCCAGCGCGTCGTCGCCCTCGCCGGTGTCGATGACCAGGTTCCAGTCCAGGCCGGAGGTGTGGTTGAGCAGGTGCATCACGGTGATCCGCGCGGTCGCGGCCTCGTCCGCCAGGGCGAGCTCGGGGACGTAGGTGCGGACCGGCGCGTCCAGGTCGACCCGGCCCTGCTCCGCGAGGCGCATCAGCGCGGTGGCCGTGACGCTCTTGGAGATGGACGCGATCTGGAAGAGGGTGTGGCCGTCGACGGTGAGAGGGTTCTCCAGGCTGGTCACGCCGTGGCAGGCGTGGATCTCCAGGCCGTCCGCCCAGACCCCGACGGCGAGGCCCGGAACGCCGAACTTCTCGGCCGTCTCCTCGACGAATGCGGTCAGCTGCTGCTCGCTCATGGTGGTCCGCCCCTTGCGGTCGTGGATGCTGCTTCGTGGGACTTGCACTGTGTTCAAGTAGGACGCTACGCCGCTCTTGAACATTGTGCAAGTGATGCGGGGAGCGCAGCTTGAACATCGTGCAAGTAACATGACCCCATGCCCCGCGACACATTGACCCGCGATCAGATCGTCCAGGCCGCCGTTGAACTGCTCGACGCCGAAGGGCTGGAGGGTCTCAACATGCGCGCCCTCGGCGCGCGCCTCGGTTCGGCCGCGACCGCCGTGTACTGGCACGTCGGCAGCAAGGAGAACCTGATCGCGCTGGCCGGCGACCGGGTCTGGCACGAGATCGCGCTGCCCGACGTCGAGGCCGTCGGCTGGCGCCGGGCGGCGGAGGAGATGGCGAGCGGGCTGCACACCATGCTGGCCCGGCACGGCTGGATGGTGCAGGCCTTCGGCGCGCAGCCGATGTTCGGCCCGGGCAAGGCGCGCCACGACGACCACAACCTGGGCATCTACGAGGCGGCCGGGCTCACCGGCGTCGAGGTCGACCAGGCATCCGCGTCCGTCTTCACCTACGTGCTCGGCAACGCCCTGGGCCTCGCCGCCGCGGCGTCGCTCGCCCGCAGGCTGGCCCAGGCGGGGGACGGCGAGGCGCGGATGGCCGAGGCGATGAAGGACGCGAAGGAGGTCGCGGCCCAGTTCCCGAGGCTGCGCGCCCGTCTCGACACGTCGTCGGCCGACTACGGATCGGGGCCGGACGACGCGTTCGTCTTCGGTCTGCGCGCCCTGCTCGACGGGTTGGAGAGCCGGATTTCGGCAGACGGAGCGTAGTGCGGCGCTGACGGTGCGCAAGCCGAGGGGTGAGCCCCACCACACGCCGTAGGGGGTGTACTACCGCCGATAGGAGACCCTATGGGCTGGTTGCTGCACCGACATCCCAAAATGTCCGATTTGCAAACGATCGTGCGTCGTAGATAGGGGGGTTGCCCACCCCTCGGCAGCCCCTGCACAGTGGTGGACGTCGGGCCGCGCCGGACGGGCACAGCCCCCGGGAACGTCGGACCGACCATCTCGCAGAACCGCGACCGTAGGCACTCCCTTGCCTGCTGCGGGACGCGAGAGACCTACCCCCTAGCAAGGAGATTTGCTTCAGTATGGCTATCCGCATCCCGTCGCTGCGTACCCTGTCCGTCTCCCTCGCCGGCACCGCCGCCCTCGCCTCCGTCGCCGTCATCGGCGCCTCCGGCATGGCCTCCGCTGCCGCTCCGACCGACGCACAGTCCGTCGCGGCCTCGATCGTTCCCGCGGACCAGCTCGCTTCCTTCGACGCGATCATCTCCCACGAGAGTGGCTGGAACGTGAACGCGACCAACGCCTCCTCCGGTGCCTACGGCCTGGGCCAGGCCCTGCCGGCCTCCAAGATGGCCTCCGCCGGCGCCGACTGGCAGACCAACCCGGCGACCCAGATCAAGTGGGCGCTGAGCTACATGAACTCCACCTACGGCAGCCCGAACGCCGCCTGGTCCTTCTGGCAGGCCCACAACTGGTACTGATCGGCCCTTGCCGACGGTTCCTCCCGGTCCCTTCCCGGGGCCTTCGGAGGAGTGACTCACTCCTCCTCGGCGCAGATGGCGGAGACGAACTCCGCGACGCGCGCCTGCGGCAGATGCCGCGCCACGTCCGCCTCGCTGATCATCCCGATCAGCTTGTGCTCCGGATGATTGATCACCGGAAGCCTGCGGACCCGGTGCTGCTCCATCACCCGTAGCACCTGCTCGATGTCGTCGCTGCCCTCGATGGTCAGCGGGCGACCCCGGGCCAGCTCCCCGGCCGTGGTGACGGCCGGGTCGAGACCGGCCGCGATGCACCTCACGACGATGTCGCGGTCGGTGATGATGCCCATGAGGCGGTCGTTCTCCCCGCAGATGGGCAGCGCGCCCACCCCGCGGTCCCGCATGAGCTTGGCCGCCACGGCGAGCGACTCGTCCTCGGTGACGCACTGGGCGCCTGCGTGCATGATCTGGTCTGCTGTGGTCATGATGCGGCCTCCTGTGTCGCGTGGCCTGCAGCACTCTCCTCCGGTTCCCCCGTACTTCGGTTCCTCCCCGCACTTCTCATCGTAGGCTGGCTAGGCTCGGCCGGGTGATCACTCGTACCCCCGTCGTCCGGACCGAACGTCTGCAGCTGTTCCGCCCGACGGCGGACGACCTGGCGGCCGTCGTCGCGGTCCACTCCGATCCCGAGACCAACCGCCACAACCCCCACGGCCCCACCCCGCCGAACGCCTGCGAGCAGTGGCTGCACGCCTGGATCGAGCAGTGGGAGCAGCGGGGGATCGGCTATTTCTCGGTCGGCCTCGCCGACGCGTCCGACGAGATCGTCGGCTTCGCCGGGGTGAAGTTCGCGCCGATCCGGATCGCCGGACGCGACGAGTTCACCGCCTTCAACCTCTACTACCGCTTCCGGCCCACCGCGTGGGGGCGCGGCTTCGCCGCCGAGGCGGCGGGCGCGGCGCTGGAGTACGCGCGCCCTCTCCATCCGGACGTGCCGGTGTACGCGCTGATCCGGAACGACAACACGCCGTCGCTGCGCCTGGCCGCGCGCCTCGGCTTTCACAGCACCCAGGAGGTGGACACCGAAGGACGAGGTGTCCACCTCCTGGCATGAGCAGGGCGCGAGTGAACGGCGCACGCTGACCACTGGACGAAGACTGCTGACTCCCTGTGAATTGGCAGGGACAGAGGTGACGGACCTGCCAAAGCGGGCAGGACTTGGGGCGAATGTCCCGGTAGGTTCGCCTTTCTGATGGGTCGCGAGCTCGGGGAACTCCCAGGCTTGTCCCAGGCCCCGACAGGTCGGCGGGCCACGCTGTCGCGACATGAAGGTGCTTCCCCGGCGGCGTAGGGCCGCCCTGTCGTATGCCGTAGTGGGCGTTGTGCTGGTGGCGGGCGCGGGCGGCGCCTACGCGGCCGTGGACGACGGCAGTTCCACCGCGAAGACCCAGACCAAGACCGCGACCGTCGCCCAGGGCACGGTGGAGTCGACGGTCGACGGCTCCGGTTCGCTGGTCTCACCCTCCGACGCGGGGGTCAACTTCGTCACCGGTGGCACGCTGACCGAGGTCGCGGTGGCCCCCGGCGAGAAGGTCACCCAGGGAGAAGTCCTGGCGAAGGTCGATCCGACCACCGCGGACGAGGCGCTCAGCGCCGCGCAGACCGCGCTGACCTCGGCTCAGGCGAACCTGGCCAGTGTGGAGGCGGGCAACAACTCCACCCCGGCCACGGGTTCGGGCGCGACCGGATCCGGTGGCGGCGCGGGGGCACGTTCGGGCGGTGGGCAGGGTGGCGGGGCAGGTGGTTCCGGCGGTTCTACAGGCTCCCGCCCCGGTGGCACCCCGTCGTCCGGCCGCTCCGGCTCACCGAGGCCGCGTCCGCCGAAGCCCAGCGGCACGCCGTCGGCCGGCCCGTCCACGAGGCCGACCGCGCCCGCGTCCTCCTCCCCGTCCGCGTCGGCCTCTCCAAGCGCCTCACAGTCGGCCTCGCAGGCGGTCTCGCAGGCGGTCTCGCAGGCGGTCTCGCAGTCGGGCGCGGCCGGTGGCGTGGTCCAGGCCGCCGCCATGTCCGACGTGCTGGCGGTGACCGCCGCCAGCGCCACGCCCACCGTGAACCCGGTGCAGTTGGCCGACGCCGAGGAGCAGGTGACCTCGGCTCAGAACGCCGTGACCGCCGCGAAGGCGGAGGTGGCCGGCACGGTCATCACCGCGCCGCTGAGCGGCACGGTTGCCTCGGTGGCCGGCAAGGTCGGCCAGACCGTCTCCGGCTCCGGCGGCGGCTCCTCGTCGAGCTCCGGTTCCGGCTCCGCTTCGAGCTCACCCTCCGGGTTCGTGGTCATCACCAACCCCACCGGGATGGAGGTGAGCGCCGACTTCTCGGAGGCCGACTCGCTGAAGTTGCAAGCGGGACAGTCCGCCACGGTGACCCTGAACGCGTCCGGCGCCACGCTTCAGGCCAAGGTGCTGTCGATCAGCTCGATCCCCGTGAGCAGCAGCTCCTCCGGCTCCGGGGGCGGAGGCGGCGGCGGTGGCGGCGGTTCCTCGACCGCGGTGCGGTATGCCGCGACGATGGTCGTCACCGGTGACACCAGCAACCTGCAGACAGGCCTCAGCGCCAGCGTCCAGGTGGTCACCAGCAGCGCCGCGGACGCCCTCTATGTGCCGACCACGGCGGTGACCGGTGCCGGCGGTACCAGCGGCAGCATGGTGACCCTCGTCCGCGCCGACGGCAGCACCACCAGGGAGCCGGTCACGCTGGGCGTCGAGAGTGACACCGCGGTGCAGATCACCAGTGGCGTCAGCCTGGGCCAGAAGGTCGAGCTGACGGTGGTCTCGGCCGGCGGCAGCAACGGCTTCCCGAGCGACGCGTTCCCCGGCGGGGCCGGCAACTGAGCGGCGCGGGCGGCTGAGGGGTCGGCGGGCCGGATGCACAGCCTGATGACAGGCTCTCCGGCGTGGGCTGACAGGTGGGACTCCTAGCGTCAGGGAACGAACCACCCCCTGACTCCAGGAGACCACTGCATGTCCACCTCACTCTCGGAGCCGCTCCCCTCGGGTGCCCCGAGCCATGACCCCGGGAAGGCCGATGAACCGGGCCGACCCGTGCGCGGATGGCGTCGGCTCCTGTTCGGCTCCGGCTCGCAGCCGCGCTGGGTACGACCGGCGTTCTGGGGGCTGCTGCTGGTCACCGCGGTCCTCTACCTCTGGGGACTGGGCGCGTCCGGCAACGCCAACTCCTTCTATGCGGCGTCGGTCTGGGCCGGTACCAAGAGCTGGAAGGCGCTGTTCTTCGCGGCCCTCGACCCGAGCAACGCGATCACCGTGGACAAGCCTCCGGCGGCCCTGTGGGTGATGGCGCTCTCCGGGCGGATCTTCGGCTTCAACAGCTGGAGCATGCTGGTTCCGCAGGCGCTGGAAGGCGTCCTCGCGGTCGGGCTGCTCTACTCGGCGGTACGCCGCTGGTTCGGCCCGGCAGCCGGACTGATCGGCGGATTCGTGCTGGCCTTCACACCGGTCGCGGCGCTGATGTTCCGGTTCAACAACCCCGACGCGATGCTGGTGCTGCTGATGGTGCTGGCCTGCTGGGCGATGGTCCGGGCGGTCGAGAACGGACGGGTGCGCTGGGTGGTGCTTGCCGGCGCCGCCGTGGGCTTCGCCTTCCTGGCGAAGATGATGCAGGGCTACGTGATCATCCCGGCGCTGGCGCTGGCCTACCTCTGGGCGGCGCCGGTCTCGTTGGGCAAGCGGTTCCTGCACATGCTCTGGGGAGCGCTGGCGATCGTCGTGTCGACCGGCTGGTTCGTCCTCGCGGTCGCGCTGTGGCCGGCCTCGTCGCGCCCGTTCATCGGCGGGTCCAGCAACAACAGCGAGTGGCAGTTGGCCATCGGTTACAACGGCCTCGGCCGCGTCTTCGGCGGTGACGGCAACCCCAGCAGCGGCGGCGGGGGCGCGGGCCCCGGCGGCGGAGGCGGCGCGAGCGGCATGTTCGGCGGCGCCACCGGGATCACCCGGATGTTCAGCTCCACCTTCGGCGGCGAGATCTCCTGGCTGCTGCCGACCGCCCTGATCGCGCTGGTCGCGCTGCTGGTCTTCGCCTGGCGTGCCCCGCGCACCGACCGGGTGCGGGCGGCGGCGCTGCTGTGGGGCGGCTGGCTGGTCGTCAACGGCGTCCTCTTCAGCTTTATGAGCGGGATCATCCACCCCTACTACACGGTGGCGATCGCCCCGCCGATCGCGGCGCTGGTCGGCATCGGCGCGGCCGAGATGTGGCGTCGCAGGGACGACGTCCGGGCCCGGACGGTGCTGGCGCTGATGACGGCGGCGGCCGGGGTCTGGGCGTTCGTCCTGCTGGACCGGGACGCGTCCTGGCTGCCGTGGTTGCGGTGGGCGGTGCTCGTCCTGGCCCTGGCCGGTGCGGCGGCGCTGGTGGCGGTCGCCCAGGCGCGGCGCGCGATGGCGGTCACCGCTGTCGTGGTCTCGCTGGTCGGCGGCCTCGGCGGCGGAGCCGCGTGGGCCGTGGCCACCGCGTCCCAGCCGCACAGCGGCTCCATTCCCACCTCCGGGCCCAGCGGCGCCGGAGGGGCGGGCGGGTTCGGCGGCGGTATGCCCGGCGGCGGTCAGGGCGGCGCGTCGGCGGAGATGCGGAAGTACATCCAGGAGACGTTCGGCGGCCGCGCGGGCGGGACGGGTGGCTCGGGCGGCGCCTCCTCGTTCGGCGGCGGCATGGGCGGTCCGGACGGCGGCACCGCCAACTCCGCGCTGGTCAAGCTGCTGAAGAGCACGAACACCCGCTGGGCGGCGGCCACGGTCGGCTCGCAGCAGGCGGCGAGCCTGGAGCTCACCAGCTACAAGGCCGTGATGGCGATGGGCGGCTTCAGCGGTAGCGACAACTCGCCGACGCTGGCCCAGTTCGAGCAGTACGTGGCCCAAGGCGAGATCCACTACCTGATCGCCGGAGGCGGGATGTCCGGCGGGACGTCGGGCAGCGCGACCGGGGGCACGTCCGGCGGTGGCCGGAGCACCGGCGGCTCGACCGGAACCGCCGGCTCGACCGGCTTGCCCGGGTCCGGCGGTTCGAACGCTCCGGGCGGCGCAACGAGCGGCGCACCGTCCCGGACGGCCAGTGGGGAGTTCCCCGGCGGGCCGGGTGGGTTCCCCGGCGGCGAGGGCGGTTTCGGCGAGACGCGCGGTGGGTCGGGCGGATTGCCCGGCGGCGCAGCGGGCGGCGCGGGAGGCGGCGCAGGAGGCATGTTCGGCGGGACCAGCAGCAACCAGATCAGCCAGATCGAGTCGTGGGTGAAGGCCCACTACAAGGCGATCACGGTGGGCGGCCAGACCGTCTACGACCTGACCCAGCCCAAGAGCTGACACTGCATCACCCCAGGGGCCGGTCCGCGCACGCGGGCCGGTCCCGTCGTGTCCGCGCGCACGGCCGCTCCAGGCGGTGCCGAGGGCTGGATCAAAGGTCTGAATGGTGGTTCACTTCTTTCATGGCCTACCGCGAGACCCCCGCCGTGCGACGTCGCCTCGACGCCGCACGCGACCGGCTGGTCGCCGAGGCCACGGACGTCGTGGCCGAGGTGGGCTGGGCCGGGGCGTCGGTGACGGCGGTGGCCGCTGCCGCCGGGATGTCGGCGGGCTCCGTCTACCAGCACTTCTCGTCCAAGGCGGCGCTGGCCGTCGAGGTCTTCCGGCGCGCCTCCGGGCGTGAGGTGGAGGTGCTCGGCGAGGTGCTGCGGGACGGCGGCGGGGATCCGGTCGAGCGGCTCGCGCACGGGGTCGAGGTCTTCGCGCGGCGCGCGATGGAGCGTCGCGGGCTGGCGTACGCGCTGCTCGCCGCGCCGGCCGACCCGGCCGTCGGCGCGGAACGGCTGGAGTACCGCCGCCGCTACCGTGCGCTCTTCGCGGAGGTGGTCCGCGAGGGCGTCGCAGCTGGGCTGCTGCCGGAGCAGGACCCCGGGATCACCGCCGCCGCGCTCACCGGCGCGATCGGCGAGATCCTCGTCGATCCGCTCGTCGACCCGTCGGACGCCGCCGAGCGCCTGGTCGCCGAACTGCGTGCCCTGTCCCTGCGCTGTGCGGGCGCCTCGCCCGCCCCTGCCTGATCTCGACCGACGGAGGATCCGATGAGCACCGCCGCTGACCTGCCGCTGCGCAGCGAGCCGAGCGCCCGTACGCACGAGGTGACCAACCAGGTCCCGCCGCTTGCGGGCCATGACGTCGCCGCGGACCCGGTGCTGATCGAGGGCCTGCGCCGCGAGGGCGCGGGCTGGTACGAGGAGGACCTGCACCGGGTCGGGCGGCTGGCCGGCAGCGAGGAGGTCCAGCACTGGGCCGACCAGGCCAACCGCCACGAGCCCGAACTGCGCACCCATGACCGGTACGGCAACCGCATCGACGAGGTGGAGTTCCACCCCGCCTACCACCAGCTGATGGACGTCGCCGTCCGCGAGGGCATGGCGGGCGCGCCGTGGGTCGACGCCCGTCCCGGCGTCCATGTCGCCCGCGCCGCCGCCTTCATGACCTGGAGCACCGCCGAGGCCGGGCACGGCTGCCCGATCTCGATGACCTACGCCGTCGTCCCCGCGCTCCGGGCGCAGCCCGAACTCGCCGCCCAGTACGAGCCGTTGCTGGCCAGCCGGGTCTACGACCCCGGGCTGCGCGCCCCGCTCGGCAAGCGCGGGCTGCTGGCCGGGATGGGCATGACGGAGAAGCAGGGCGGGACCGACGTCCGCGCCAACACCACCACCGCCGTCGAGCGCCCGGACGGCACCTGGCGGCTGCGCGGCCACAAGTGGTTCACCAGCGCGCCGATGAACGACGTGTTCCTGGTCCTGGCGCAGGCGCCCGGCGGGCTCTCCTGCTTCCTGGTGCCGCGCGTGCTGCCGGACGGCAGTCGGAACACCTTCCGGATCCAGCGGCTCAAGGACAAGCTCGGCAACCGCTCGAACGCCAGCAGCGAGCCGGAGTTCGACGACACCGTCGCCTGGCTCGTCGGCCCGCAGGGGCAGGGCGTGCGGACCATCATCGACATGGTCACCATGACACGGCTCGACTGCATCCTGGGTTCCGCCTCCGGCACCCGCGCCGCGCTGGCCCAGGCGGCGCACCACGTCCGGTACCGGTCGGTCTTCGGCGCCAAGCTGATCGACCAGGCGTTGATGCGCAACGTCGTCGCCGACCTGGCGCTGGAGTCCGAGGCGGCCACCACGCTCGCGCTGCGCGTCGCGGGCGCGGCCGACCGGGCCCAGCGTGGCGACGCGGGAGAGCGGGCCTTCCTGCGGCTCGCCACCGCCGTCGGCAAGTTCTGGGTCTGCAAGCGTCAGCCCGCAGCCGTGGTGGAGGCGCTGGAGTGCCTCGGTGGCAACGGTTATGACGAGACGTCGGGAATGCCCCGGCTGTATCGCGAGGCCCCGCTCAACGGGATCTGGGAGGGCTCCGGCAACGTCCAGGCCCTCGACGTGCTCCGCGCGCTGGCCCGCGAGCCGGAGTCGCTGCACGCCTTCGCCGCCGAGATCGAGGCCGCCAAGGGCGCCGACGCCCGCCTCGACGCGTCCTGGGACGCGGTCCGCGCGGAGCTCGCCGATCCGGAGCAGGCCGAACTGCGCGCCCGCCGCCTGGTCGAGCGCCTGGCACTGACGCTCCAGGCCTCGCTACTGGTCCGGCACGCGCCGGCGGCCGTCGCCGACGCGTTCTGCGCCTCGCGGCTCGGCGCGGACCGCTCGCTGGTCTTCGGCGCACTGCCGACCGGGCTGGACCTCGCGGCCGTGATCGAGCGGACGCCGACCGGTCTGGGTGGCTGAGGCCTGAGGGCCCTTTGGCGACCGGGGCCTGGCGGTGGCCGGCCGGCGGCGGGGAGCCGGCAAGCGGGATCTGACAAGCTGTGCACCCGTGACCACCTGGAACAGGACCCTGGACGCGGCCGGGGTGCACGAGCCCGCCCTCCGGGCCGACTACACCGCGCAGCGCCGCGCGATCTCCCGGTACCGGCCTGAGGCGTACCTCGCGGTCCGGCTGCTCGTGCCCGCCGCGCTGGTACCGCATGTTGTTGTGGCGACCGCGTTCATGCACCGCAACGACGACGTGCTCGACTCGGAGGACGGGTCGGCGGACCGGGAGGTCCGCCGCGCGGAGTACGGGAAATTCGCCGCGTCCGTGCTGGACGCGCTCGCGGGCGGCACTCCGGCCGGACCGGAGGCACAGCTGCTGCGCGCGCTCGCGCACACCGCGTCCGTCCGGCCCGAACTGCGCGAGGCCGTCGAGGAGTTGCTCCGGAAGGAGCCCGTCGACCTGGACTTCGACGGCTTCACCACCGAGTCCGACTACCAGGGTTACCTCGACGCGTACGCGTTGCCCGCGCTGATGGTGATCGCCTGTCTGCTCGGTCCCGCCCCGGCCCCGCCGGACGGGCGGTTCCGGGACGCCTGCCGCACGTTCATCGACGGCAGCCAGCGGCTCGACTTCGTCAACGACCTCGCCGAGGACCTGGCCTCGGGCCGGTTGACCGTGCCGACCCAGCTGATGGACGACTTCGGCGTCACGCGTGCGGATCTGGCCGGGGGAGCGTCCTCCGGGACTGCGGCGCTGATCGCGCACCTGCTGGGGCTGGCCCGTACGACCCTGGCGCAGAGCCACGCGCTGGTCGCGCTGGTCCCGCCCGAGAACCGGCCGATGATCCGCGCGCTGATCGGTCTCGAGGAGCTCACCGCGGTCGCCGCCGCCCGCAAGGGCCCTGCGCTGCTTCAGGGTTCGGCCCGTCCGTCCGTGCCCTCGGCGCTGGCGCTGCTGCTGCGCGAGTACCGCGAGGCCAGGCGGGTTCGCAGGGGCCGATCCGGCACGCGGTAGGTTGTCCGACCGTGCGCGTCGCCGGGAGCGGCCTCGCGCACGGAGCGGAACACGAAACGGGGGACGAGTGGTGGCACGGACCAAGCCTGGGCGGACGTCGCAGAAGAAGCAGAAGAACGGGCAGCCCGAGCGCCGCGGGCTGGAGTGGGACGGCCCCGCGCGCGGGCGGAGCAGGATCCCGAGCCGGTCCGCCGCGCGTGAGGGGTTCAGCTGCAGCGGAGTCATCGCGTTCTTCGCGGTGCTGGCACTCACCATCGGCGCCTGCGTCGGCGTGGTGATCGCCGTCGAGGGCATCGGCACGCAGCTCGGCCTGCGCGAGAGCCCGGTGCTGCAGATGACGATCATGGACTGCGTGGTCGTCCCGAGCGGCAAGTCGACGACCACCAACTGCGAGGGCTCGGGAGATCCGGGCCGCAGCGGCGTCACCTCCGGCCTGTGGAAGATCGACGACGCGGACGCCGACTACCGTTTCGGCACGCGCCTCGACGTCCGGTGCACCCCTTCGGGCGACTGCACAGTGATCAGCATGGGCGGCTTCGCCGAGGACCTGGCCGGGCTGGCCGTCGCGCTCTTCTTCGCGTCGATGGGGTTGCTCAGCTGGGTGCTGCTGACCGGGAACATGTTCGCCCCCAGGCGGCTCGCGCTGGCGCGCCAGTGGCTGGGGCAGTTCCGGCGGATCACGCGCCGGGTCACGCTGGGCTGGTTCGGCGTGCTCGGCGCGATGCTGGTGGCGGCGTTCGTCCTGGGTGTGCTCGGCTGACCAGGTGTGCCGAGCTGACCGGCGCGCGTACCGTGGAGATGTTCCCGGGGGGTACGCCACCTTGGCACCACGGAAGGCGGCCCGCGATGAGCCTGCTCCACCGACACAAGACGCCCGCAGCCAAGCCCCGTGTCGACGACATCGTCGACTCCGAGGGCGGCGGCTTCCACCACGCCGCACGGCAGCCGATGGTTGACGTGGCGCCCTACGCCAGCGACGGGCGTTACCGGCTGGTCCGGCTGGGCGACCACACCGAACCGCTGGCCCGCGAGGAGTTCGTCCCGCGGATCCACCAGCTCTACCCGCAGCTCGACCTCGACGACGCCGAGATGGTCCATTGGGCCGATCGGCCCTGGGAGTGGCCGACCTGGCACCCCGGCCAGGCCTGAGGTCTCGCCGCGGCCCGGTTCACCCGTGCGGACCTGAGCGCGCGCTCGGCCCGGAGACGACGCCGTCTCCGGGCCGGGCCGTCGTGCGGCGCGTCCCGACGGCCCGACGGGAAATCCTGTGGTCACCGGCCGGGAACCCGTCCGTGCGATCTTGCCCGTGCGATCTTGTCCGAACGGGTTTCCTTGGACCGTCAGCTGTGATTCCCTGTGTTCTTCCGTGCCCGTGCGACGCGTGTTCGCACTGGTACCTGCCGGTTTCCGTGCTACCCCGATCGGCGGGCGCTCCGCGAGCGGCGTGCGGGGAAGGTGGGAAGATTGGGGAGCAGGAGCGATCTCCCCTCGGGCTCCGGGCGGTTACCTGACCATGCGATCAGACGAGCAGGGCGGCGGTCCCGGTGCCCGCCGCGCGGCGGCGGGCGGGCAGGCGCGTCCCGGTGGACTGCTGACCATCCCGATCGCCACCGCGCTGATCGAGGACGACGGCCGGATCCTGCACTGGAGCGCCGACGCCGAGCTGCTGCTCGGCTACACCGCTACCGACGCCGTCGGTCGCTACGCGGCCGACCTGCTGACCACCCCCGAGAGCCGTCCTGAAGTGGTGCAGCTCTTCGAGTCGATAGTCGCCGGACGGAGCTGGTCCGGCGTCTTCCCGGTCCGGCACCGGGACGGGCATCTGGTCAACCTGGAGTTCCGCACTCATCCGCTGACCGGCCCGAACGGGCACCCGCTCGTCCTCGCCGTCGCGTCCGACGTGCGCTCGCTGCGCCGGCTCCAGTCGAACCTGGCGGTGCTCGACAGCTTCTTCACCCAGTCGCCGGTCGGCATGGCCGTCTACGACGACAAGATGCGCTTCGTTCGGCTCAACCACGCGCTGGCCGAGATCAACGGCCTCACCATCGAGCAGCACCTGGGCCGCACCATCTCCGAGGTGCTGCCGGGTCTGAACGGCGAGGAGATCGAGGCGGTGATGCGCAGCGTGCTGACCAGCGGCGAACCCGTCGTCGATGCGCGCTCGCACGGCACCACCCCTGGTGATCCCGAGCACGAACACGCTTGGTCGGCGGCGTACTTCCGGCTGGAGGAGCCGACGTCGGGCCGGGTGCTCGGGGTCAGCTCGACCATCGTGGACGTGACCGAGCGGTACCTGGCCGAGTCGCGGGCGGGGCGGGCGCGCGAGCGGCTGCAGATCCTCTTCGACGCCAACTCCCGGATCGGCACCACGCTCGACCTGGTGCGGACGGCACGCGAGCTGGCCGACACGATGGTGCCGAAGGTCGCCGACCTGGCCGCCGTCTTCGTCCTGGAGCGCCTCGTCTCCGGCGATCCGGACGCGGACGAGGAGGGCCACGAGCCCGGCGGCGCGGGGCGGGCCCACCCGCACGCGCATCACCACGTCCACGGCGGCGACGGCGACGGGGACGACGCGGCGGTCGGATCGATCGGATCCTCCCCGCCGATCGACCGGGTACGCAGACTGGCCGTCGCCTCCGCGGGCACCGGACCGGCCAGGCAGGCGGGCTCGGCCGACATCGCCGTCTTCGACATCCCGCCCGACTCGGCCTACGCCGTCGCGATGGCCACCGGACGGACCGTCACCCTGCCGCCCGACCAGCCCGGCCGCCTGCTGGCGACACTGCTCGGCGCGAACGGCCAGCACAGCGCCGCCGCTCCGACCGGCGCCGGCCCGGCGTCCAGCAGTACCGCGTTCGGCAGCACAGCGTTCGGCAGCCCGGTGTTCGGGAGTGCGGAGCCGACCGTCGAGCAGATGGTCCGTCAGTTCGCGGACCACGCAGCAGGTTCGGCGTCGGCAGCGCAGGACGGGGACGAACTGGGGCCGGTCCGGATCACGCCGCTGGTGGCCCGGGGCTCCGTGCTCGGGATGGTCGTCTATCTGCGCCGCCCGGGCCCTGAGGCGTTCGAGAGCGAGGACGTGACCCTCGGCGACGAGCTCGCTGCCCGCGCCGCAGTCGCCATCGACAACGCCCGGCTCTACCTGCGCGAGCACCAGACCCTGCTGGAGCGGCAGCAGACGCTCGCCCAGGCCAACGCCGCCCGCGAGCGGCTGGCCCTGGTCAACGAGGCGACCAAGCGCATCGGCACCACTCTCGACCTGCAGCGCACCGCCCTGGAGCTGGGCGAGGTCGGCACCCAGGGCCTCGCCGACGCGGTCGTGGTCGAGGTGCTGGAGGAGCTGGTCAGCGACACCGGGGAGGCCGCCGGGCCGCGTGGACCGGCCGACCGCTCCGCGTTGCTGCGTCGCCTGGCGTTCCACACCCGCCCCGGCGCGGGCATGAACCCGGTGGCCCCGGTCGGCGACGTGCACCGGTTCCACCCCGCCACGCCCTACGCCTGGTGCCTGGCGCACCGGCGTCCGGTGCTGGTGCCGCAGGTGGACGAGCAGGCGCTGCGCTGGTTCGACGCCGATCCCGCCCGCGCGCAGGCCGTCCTGGACGACGGCATCCGCACCTTCATGGTGGTGCCGCTGATCGCGCGCGGCATGGCGCTCGGCGTCGCGGCGTTCTACCGGACCGTCACCGACCGCCCCTTCGACGCCGAAGACCTGGCGCTGGCAGGGGAGTTGGCGGCCCGCGCGGCCGTCTCCATCGACAACGCCCGGCTCTTCACCCGCGAGCGGGACGCGTCCCTGGCGCGCGAGCAGGCGCTTGTCGAGGCGCACGAGGCTCAGGCCAGGCTGGCCCTGCTCAACGACGCCTCCACCCGCATCGGCACCACGCTGGACCTGCAGCGGACCGCCGAGGAGCTGGTCGAGCTGGTCATCCCGCGGTTCGCCGACTTCGTCACCGTCGACCTGCTCGACTCGGTCGTGGAGAACGGTTTCGGCGACGACGAGCCGCACATCCCCGAGGACGGGCGTGTGCTGTTGCGCGCCGTGGCCGTCGGCGAGGTCAACGGCATCGACATGGTCGGGGCCGCCGACCAGGTCGGCCAGGCGTCCCAATCCGCCGCCGTCTACGCCGAGAGCCTGCGCACCGGCCGCTCCATCCTGATCGACCAGGTCGACGAGAGCGCGCTGCACCGGATCACGGCCCACCCGGACCGGGTGGAGCCCGCGTTGAAGGCGGGCGTCCACTCGTATCTGATGGTCCCGCTGCTGGCCCGCGGCGCGGTGCTGGGCGGGGCCGAGTTCATCCGGATGGTCAACCCCGTCCCGTTCTCGCCGGAGGACGTCGCGCTCGCCGAGGAGTTGGCCGCGCGGGCGGCGATCGCCATCGACAACGCCCGCCTTTACCGGCGCGAGCGCAACACCGCGCTGATGCTCCAACACGCGCTGCTGCCGCAGGAGATCCGGACCACCCCCGGCCTCGACATCGCCTACCGCTACCTGCCCGCCAGCGTGATGAGCGAGGTCGGCGGCGACTGGTTCGACGTGGTCCCGCTGACCTGCGGCCGGGTCGCCCTGGTCGTCGGCGACGTGATGGGCCACGGCATGCAGGCCGCCGCCAGCATGGGCCAACTGCGCACAGCGGCACGCACGTTGATCGCCATGGACCTGGCTCCTGACCGGGTGCTGCGCCGCCTGGACGAGACGGCGGCGGCGGTCGGCGAGGGCCAGTTCGCCACCTGCGTCGTGGCGGTCTTCGACCCGGTTGACGGCAGCGTCTCCATCGCCTGCGCCGGTCACCTTCCGCCGGTGCTGGTCGACCCGGACGGCACTGCCAGGCTGCTCGAACTGCCGACGGGCGCCCCGCTCGGGGTGGGCGGCGTGCCGTTCCGCAGCGTCGAGTTCACCCTGGCCGGGGACGCGGTGCTCTGCCTCTACACCGACGGCCTGGTCGAACGGCGCGGCCGGGACCTGGACGTCGGCCTGGACCTGCTGTGCCGGACCGTCGCCGAGAAGCGCGCCTCGCTGGAGGAGCGCTGCGACGCCGTCCTCGACGCGCTCACCGCGCGCAGCAGCGAGGACGACATCGCCGTCATCATGGCCCAGGCGCTGCGCCGGCAGACCGACTGGATCGCCACGCTCGAACTCTCCGGCGACCCCGAGGTCGTCGGCAAGGCCCGGCACTTCGTCCGCGCCACCCTGGCCGGGTGGGGCCTGGACTCGCTCTCCGACGTGGCGGAGCTGCTGGTCAGCGAGGTCGTCAGCAACGCCCTGCTGCACGCGGACCAGCCGACCCAACTGCGCCTGATCCGCGACCGGGTGCTCACCATCGCGGTCACGGACACGGACGCCCGCGCCCCGCGCCTGCGCCACGCGTCCATGGAGGACGAGGGCGGCCGGGGCATGCACCTGGTCAACGAGCTGGCCCGGCGCTGGGGCAGCCGAGCGCTCGCGAACGGCAAGGTGGTCTGGATCGAACTGGAACTGCCCCACTGGGTCACCGGCCCGACGGAGACCCCCGCAGGCGGGGACGGCGACGGGCTGGTGACGAACGGCCTGTAGGACGGACGGCCCGTGGGACGGACGGCCCGTGGGACGAGCAGCCCGTGGGACGAGCGGACGTGTCGGGGTCAGCCGTTGATCGGGGCGATGACGGCGGCCGTGCCGTAGGCGCAGACCTCGGTCCCGTTCCCGGCGGCGTCCGAGACGTCGAACCGCATCATCAGGATGGCGTTGCCGCCGCGTGCGCGGGCCTGTTCGATGAGTCGGTCCATGGCCTGGTTGCGGCTCTCGACCAGCGTCTTGGTCAGCCCGCGAAGCTCGCCTCCGGCCAGGGACTTGAGCCCGGCGCCGATCTGGGTGCCGATGTTGCGGGAGCGGACGGTGAGGCCGAAGACCTCGCCGATGATGCGCTCCACCTTGTAGCCGGGGATGTCGTTGGTGGTGACCACCAGGACATCGGGGGTGTGCTGTCCGCCGCCGTACTCGTCGATGTTCGCCATGTGCCGCATTCTTCCCCGGTCCACGCCGCTGTGGCAGCAGGCACGACGGGGACCGTGCTGGACTGTTACGGGCGTGGCAGGCGGCCGTTGCAGTCGGCCGGAGACTGAGCGCGCGTCAGCTCAGGCCGCGGAACGCGGAAATCGTGGTGCTCGACGCCGTGTAGAGGGTGGACCCGGAGAGTGCGAGAGTCCAGGACTGCGTGCCGGGACCGGACGAGCGGCTCCAACGGGTGCTGCCGTCGGAGGTGTTGAACACGGAGACGCCGCCCGAGGAGGACATGGGTGCCGCGATCAGGTCTGCATCCACGACCATCGCCGGGCCGGTCGTCCCGCCGAGCCCGAAATACTCGACCGTAGGCGTGCTGTGCCACAGCTGCCTTCCGGTCTGCAGGTCGAGCGCGAACAGGGAGCTGTCGCCGGACGAGACGATGACCTTGCTGCCCACGACCCAGGTGGTCTCAATGCCCTCGGGCGCGTCCAACGCGGTCCACAGCCGGGCACCGGTGGCAGGGTTCAGCGCGATCATCTTGGTGTCGCCGACGAGCAGCACCCCGGTGGACGCCGTGAGATTCAGGGATGGCCCTGCGGCCAGCAGGTTCGGCACGGCCCACAGTTGACGGCCGGTGCGTGCGTCGAGGGCGGAGACAGTGCCGGAGTCGTAGAGCAGGAACCGGGTGCCGTCGGAGACGACCTTCCTTTTGTCGGAGACGGTCGTACTCGACCACAGCACCCGACCGCTCGCCAGCTCCACGGCGACCAGGGTGAAAGTGAGGGTGGTGTCCAGGCCCGACAGCAGGGCAACACCTCCCGCGCTCGCCTCCAGGCGGTCGATGGTGGCGCCGTTCGAGGGGACGACGGGGCTGCAGTAGAGCTGCCTGCCACCGGCGTCGAGCGCGGCCAGACGGAGGGTGTCCGTATTGACCGTGCCGAGCAGCAGGCTGCCCGTCACGCCGAGCCAGCTCATTGCGGGGTTGAAGGAACTCGGGGGCGCGTTGATCTTTCCGGTCCAGGCGGGGGCGCCGGTGGCGGAGTGGAAGGCCTGCGCCTTCGAATCGTCCCAGCAGACCAGCACGTCACCGAGGAGTTGCAGGGCGGCGGTGTTGCTCACGGAGGCGGGTTGCTGCCACAGCGGCGCGGGCCCGGTCGAGACCGTGGGGCCGGAGTTGGCGTGAATCCCGAGCGTTCCGAGCAGCCTGTCGCCCCAGCCGGTGTTCAGCGCGTACGCCACTCCGCCGCCGACCGCGAGCAGCGCCGCGCCGCCACCGGCTGCGGCCATCCTGAGCACGCGCCGCCGATCTGGACCGGGGGCGGGGGCGGGGGCGGGACCAGGGCCGGGGGCGTGAGCCTGGGCGGGGACCGGTACGGAGCTCGGGGCCAGGGTCGAGGTGGGCAGTGAGGCGACGGGCACCGGCGGCGCGGACAGCATCCGCTCGGCATACTGCCGACGCTCGGTCAGTTGCCGCTGCAGGGCGGGGACCACGAGCGCGCCGGAGTCGATGGGGCCGAGAGCCTCCAGCAGCTGCGGGACGGTTGGGCGGCGGCTCGGGTCCTTGTCCAGGCAGGCGGCCAGGAGTGGGGCCAAAGCTGCTGGTACGCCCTCCAGTTGGGGTGGCTCGTGGACGACCCGGTAGAGCACCGCCGGGGTCTGGCCCGCGCCGAAGGGGTGCGCACTGGTGGCCGCGTGGACCAGCACGCAGCCGAGCGAGAAGACGTCCGCCGGAGCCCCGGCGGTGTGACCTGCCGTGAGCTGTTCGGGGGCGAGATAGCCGGGGGTGCCGACCGCCGCGCCGGTACGGGTGATCTGGGTGCCCCCGGAGCCGTCGACGGCCCGGCTGATGCCGAAGTCGATCACCTGCGGCCCCTCCGCCGCGATCAGCACGTTGCCCGGCTTGAGGTCCCGGTGCACCAGGCCTGCGCCATGGATCGCCGCCAACGCCTCGGCGAGGCCCGCGCCGAGCGCGCGCAGAGCCGGCTCGGCGAGCACGCCGAAATCGCGCACCACCTCGTGCAGGGTGGGCGCGGGCACGTACGCCGTGGCCAGCCAGGGCGGCACCCCCTGGGCGTCGGCGTCCAGCAACGGCGGCGTCCGGAACCCGTTCACGCGCTGCGCAGCCGCGATCTCACGCTGGAACCGGGCACGGAAGTCCGGAGTCTCGGTGTGCTCGGGGCGGATCACCTTCAGCGCCACCAGCCGCGCGTCAGGCGAACGCGCCAGATACACCTGCCCCATGCCGCCCTCGCCGAGCAGTTCGAGCAGCTCGTACGGCCCGATGCGCGTCACGACTTCCCCGTCGGCTGCCATGGCGTCGAGCGTAGCCGAAGTATCTGACAGCCCACCAACTCCGGGGGCAGGCCCGGAATCGCAGTGGATCTGCGACACGACCGACGGAACGACCGGCCTCGATGGAGCGGGCGAGATGGGAGGCTTGGGCCTCGACGGGACCACGGGACCACAGTGTCGAGGGGACGAGGGCTGCATGTCGGACGGTCAGGAACCGGCGGAGGCCGCCGCCGGTGAGGTGGGGACCGAGGAGCGCAGGCTCCGAAAGGACCTGGGGTTCTGGGGGCTCACGTCCATCGGGTTCTCCAATATCGTCGGGTCCGGATGGCTCTTTGCCGCGATGTACGCGGCGCAGACGGCTGGTCCGGCCTCGCTTCTGGCCTGGCTCGGAGCCGGGGTGCTCTGCGGGCTGGTCGCGCTCGTGATGGTGGAGCTCGGCGTGTCCCGGCCGGAGGGCGGGGGGACCGTGCGCTGGCCGCTCTTCGCCAGCGGGCGGCTGGTCGGGACGCTCATCGGCTGGTCGACGCTGCTGTCGGTGGGCGGGACCGCCGCCGAGATCAGCGCGATCATGCGGTACGCCGGGCACTACCTGCCCTGGCTGTACAGCAACGGCAGCCTCACCGGGCGGGGGCTGGCCGTGGCGCTGGGGCTGAGCGTGCTGCTCACCGCGCTGAACTGGTTCGCGGTCCGGCTCTTCGCGCGGTTCAACAACCTGGTGTCGATCTTCAAGATCCTCGTGCCGGTGATCACCGTGACCGCGCTCTTCGCGTCCGGTTTCCACTCCGGCAGGTTGACCGCCCCGGCGCACGGAGGGTTTGCCCCCTACGGGTACGCGTCCGTGCTCAGCGCGCTCGCGGCCGGCGGCATCGTCTACTCGCTCAACGGCTTCCAGGCCCCGCTGGACTTCTCCGGCGAGGCGCGCAACCCCCGGCGCACCATGCCGGGTTCGGTCCTCGCTGGGATCGGGTTGGCGCTGGTGCTGTACCTGGCGCTGCAGTTGGCGTTCCTCTACACCGTCCCCGAGCGCCTGCTGGGCCACGGCTGGTCGGGCGTCAGCTTCGACTCGCCGTTCGGCGAGCTCGCGCTGATCCTCAACCTGCAATGGCTGTCCAGCCTGCTCTACGCGGACGCGGTCGTCTCGCCGGGCGGGTCGGCCTACGTCGGGGTCGGGATCGACGCCCGCCACACCTACGCCCTGGCGAAGAACGGCACCCTGCCGCGCTTCTTCATGCGCGTCAGCGGACGCGAAGGCGTCCCGCACCGGGCACTGCTCCTCAACCTCGCCGTGATCGCCGTCTTCCTGCTCCCGTTCAACGGGTGGCAGCAGATCGTCAGTGTGATGGGCGACATGTATCTGCTGATCTACGCCGCCTCCGCGGTCGCCGTGGCGGTCTTCCGAGGTCGTCCCGACGGGCGACTGCGCGGCTGGATTCCCGGGCTCGCCTGGATCGCGCCGCTCAGCTTCATCGTCTCCAGCGAGTTCGTGTACTGGTCCGGATGGCACGATCTGCGTCTGGCGTTGCCGATGGTGCTCATCGGCCTGCCGATCTTCCTGCTGCTGCGGCCGGAGCACCGCGAGGAACCCCTGCGTGCGGAACTGCTGCGTGGCGTCTGGCTTGTGTTCTACCTGTTGGCACTGACACTGCTGTCCTGGCTGGGCTCGTTCAAGGGCTCGGACCGGCTCCCCGCGCCGTACGACTCGATCACGGTCGCCGTGGTCTCGCTGGGGGTGTTCGTCTGGGCGGTGCGGGAGGGGCGCAGTCTGCCCGTCGCGGCGCCCGAGGCCGCTGGGGAGGGGGATCAGCCGGGCTGACCGTCGGCAGCGGGGTCGTGCAGGGGGGGTGTCGACCTGCGCCGACCGATTTTGACATCTCTTTACAACCCCGCCTCTCGCTGGGTCGTCTCTCTCGTCGCTCATCCCGAATGAGAAGGAGACGCACGACATGCGCAGCAGGACACCCGCTGGAATCGCGTCCGCCGCGATAGCCCTCGCCGCCGCCGCGGTGGCGTTCGCGCCGCAGGCGAACGCCGCGACCGCGGAGGCCGCGACGGCCACGCCGCTCTGCTCGGCCTCGCAGCTCACCGCCGCGCTCGGGGGCGGCGACGCCGGAGCCGGTCAGATCTACACCTACCTGGTTGTCACCAACCACAGCTCGTCGGCCTGTCAGGTCACCGGGTACCCGGGCCTGTCCATGCTGGACGCCCACGGCGCCCAGATCGGCGTGCCCGCGACGCGCGAGAGCATGACCTACAACTCCGTCGTGCTCGCGCCGGGCGCGTCGGCGAGCGACACCATCCACACCGTCAACCGGCAGACGAACAACCCGGGCGAGTGCCTGCCGACCTCGACCGACCTGCGGATGTACGCGCCGGGCAGCAAGGTCGCGCTGACCTTCGCGGGCAAGATCACCGACTGCGACCACACGTTCTCGGTCACCCCGTTCGGCCCCGGCAACACCGGAAACCCGTCGAACGGGCCGCAGCCCACGCAGACCCCGACGGGAGTCCCGTCCGCCACGCCGACCCAGGGCGCCTCGGGCGGCAACGGCGGCGGTACCGGCACCCCGACCCCTTCGGCGTCGGCGAGTGCCGAGGTCACCGCGGTGCCGAGTGGCGCCCCGGACACCGGCTTGGCGTCGACGTCGTCCGGGAGTGGCGACACCGGGCTGATCGTCGCCGGTGCTGCCGGCGTGCTGGTGCTGGGCGGCGCGGGTGCGGCGGCGCGTCGCCGGTCGCGCTCCCGGGCGCGGGGCTGATGGCGGCTCAGTTGCGGCAGTACGGGGTGCGGGGAGCGGTCGCGGCGCTGGTCGCGGCGGCCGCCCTCGTGCTGGCCGGCTGCGGCTCTGGCTCGTCCGGCGGCGTGGCCGGGGCCACGCCGAGTGATCCCGGAGGCAGCACCATGGCGTCGTCGACCGCGCCTGCCTCCGCCGCTCCGCTCGCGCGGTCCGTCCCGGCCCGGCTGCGGATTCCCGCGATCGGCGTCGACACGTCCGTCATGCAGGTCGGGCTGAACCCCGACGGCACGGTGGGCGTGCCGCCGATCGAGGCGAACGCGCCCGCCGCCTGGTACAACGGCTCTCCGACACCGGGGCAGACCGGCCCGTCCGTGATCCTCGGGCATGTGACGGTCGGCAGCTACGGGGACGGCATCTTCCTGCACCTCGGCCGGCTGCATGCGGGCGACCAGGTGGAGGTGACGCTGCAGGACGGTGTGACCGCCGTCTTCCGAGTCGATTCCGTGCAGACCGTGGGGAAGTCCAACTTCCCTACAAATGCCGTGTACGGGAACGTCGACCACCCCGCGCTGCGTCTCATCACGTGCGGCGGACCGCACCTGAGTGGCGGCGGCTATCCGGACAACGTGATCGTCTACGCCTCTCTCAGCGGATCCTGACACCCGACCGCCGCCCGGCTCGATGTAAGGAGAGCGGTCATCGCGTCACACTCCGAGGAGGACGCAGCCGACCTGTTCCGCAGCCTCTACCCGCGGCTCGCGGGCTGGTGCCGTCGTCTGGTCGACGACGACGGCACTGCCCACGAGATCGCCGCGGAGGCGTTCACCCGGCTGTGGGCCCGCTGGACCAAGGTGGAGGAGCCGACCGGCTTCCTCTATGTGACCGCGGCCAACCTGGTCCGCGACCATTGGCGCAGACTTGAGCGCGAGCGGCGGGCACTTCGGCATGCCGGAAGGGAGGAAGCCGTGAAACAGCAGCCGGACGCGGCGGACGACCCGTCCGTCCGCATCATGGTGGAGTCCCTCCCCGAGCGACTGCGTGACCCGGTGCTGCTGTACTACTTCGCGGACCTTCCGGTGCGGGAAGTCGCGGTACGACTCGGCCGCAACGAGGGCACCGTCAAGTCCGACCTGCACGCCGCCCGCGAACTGCTCCGCGCGACCCTTGGGGGACTCCATGAACGGACCCGCTGACCCACGCGGCCACGCGGGCGACCCCGACGAGCGCGACCTTCCCGAGCGCGATCCTGTCGGGCCCGAGTCCGACCTGCCCGGGCCCGGCATGCCTGAGTCCGACGGCCCTGAGGCCGGCATCCCTGAGTCCGACGGACCGGAGCCGCTGGGTGACCTCGGTGATCCTGGCGACATCACCGACCTCGGGGACATAACCGACCTCGGCGACCTCGGTGATCTCGGCGACCTGCTGGGGCTGCCGATCGAGCCGATGCCCATCCCCGACGGCGCGTTCGCGCAGATCCGGCGGCGCGCCGTGCGGCGGAAGCGCAAGCGGGCGCTCGTCGGTGCGACCGCGTGCGTCGCCGTGCTCGGCGTCTCCCTCTACTTCGTCGGCGTACCCGCCCCGCAGGGGCCGGGAGAGGTGGTCACCCCTCCAGCCTCCGCGACCCAGGCCGCTCCCACGCCCTCCCCGGTCGCCACGTCCCCCATCCAAAGCGCGACGCCCAGCGCCACACCCACCACTGCGCCCAGCCCCAGCGCGAGCCCCAGCACCTCCGTGCCCACACCGCAGGTGAGTGCCTCGGCGACACCAGGGGTCGGACCCACGAGCTCCGGTTCCGGCGGCGGGGCGACGACACCACTCTGCACGGCCGCGCAGCTCGGCGCGGCGCTGGGCAGCGGGAACGCGGGCGCGGGCCAGATCTACACCTATCTCGTCGTCACCAACCGCAGCTCAACGGCCTGCCACGTCACCGGCTACCCCGGCCTGTCCATGCTGGACGCGCATGGCACCCAGATCGGCGCGCCGGCGACCTACGAGCACATCGCGTACAGCCCCGTCGTCCTCATGCCGGGCGCGTCAGCGAGCGACACCATCCACACCGTCAACCGGCAGACCAACAGCCCCTCGGAGTGCCTCCCCACCTCCACCTCGCTGCGGATCTACCCGCCCGGCAGCCGCGCCTCGCTCGTCTTCCCCGGCCAGGTGACCAACTGCGACAACCTCTTCTCGGTCACCCCGTTCGGCCCGGGCGTCACCGGCAACCCGCCCAACTGACAGGACGGGTGCGGTCGGTGGGGGCAGCGGTCAGAGGCAGAGCTCGAAGACGGTGTCCTCGAAATCCGGGAACGCCTGGGCAGCCTGCTCGATCACCGCTGCCGCCGACCGCTCCCGGTCGGGAGCGAAGCGCCGCGCGACCCTCGTGAACTCCTCGCCGGGGCCGGGTATCCAGTCGGCGGCCGGGGTGCCGATGGCCTCCTTGGGGCCGAAGCCCCCGGCGAACAGCCAGAGCAGGTCGGCGAGATCGCGCGCCACGACGCCGGTCTCGCCCTCCGAACCCATGAAGACGACCGGCTGGTCGGCGAGCGGGAGGCCCGGGCGGACCAGCCAGAACGCCGCGTATCCGCCGGAGCCGTCCTGGCCGAAGATGCGGAAGGCGTCGCCGTCCACCTCGGGGTTGCCCGTCCAGGCGCGGAACCAGTCCGTGGCGTCCTCGGCGGTCAGGAAGGCAGGGTAGGGCTCAAAATCGACGCCGTTGCCCTCGACGTACGCGAAGGGGAGGGCCAGGGCCGTGGCCAGCGCGGCGGGGAGGGTGAGGTCTGCTTCGGTGGAGGTCATGGCTGGACGCTAGACCCTCCCACTGACAGCACGCGCGCCGACCCCTGGAGGCCGTGCCCGAGAGGAGGAGGCACTCCACGGACACGGCCGGCTGGTGGGGGTGACGAGCAGTCAGGGGGCGCGGGCGTCCATCGCCCGCGCCCCCTGAGGCGGTGTCAGGCCGCGAGGGCCAGCGTGCGGCGGACGGAGCCGGTGAGGGCGTAGTAGAGCCCGCCGGCGACGATCAGTCCGACGCCGAAGGAGATGTCCGCGCCGCCGAGGGCCTTGGCGACCGGGCCGGTGTAGAACGACAGCGCCATGAACGGGACCATCGCCACGATGCCGACCACGTACGAGGTCAGACCTGCCGGGGACCAGCGGCCGTACTCGCCGTCCGGGTCGAAGATGGCCTGGATGTCGTAGTGCCCGCGCCGGACCGCGTAGAAGTCGACCAGGTTGACGGCCGTCCACGGGACCAGGAAGTAGAGCATCAGCAGCAGGAAGTTGTTGAAGCTCGCCAGGTAGTTCGACGGCAGCGACAGCGCGACGACCAGAACGATCAGCTCGATCGCGACGATGCCCACGACACGCGTCCGGATGGTCGGCCGGACCTTCTTGAACGCGTCGACCGCGCTCGTCGAGGTGAGCATCGCTCCGTAGGCGTTGACGCCCATGATGCCGATGATGGCCACGACCGAGACCAGTACGGCGAAGGTGCCGAAGCCTGGCAGCAGCGCGTTGCCGACGGTGCGGACCGCCGCGACCGCGTCCGCGCCGGGCAGGCGGGAGCCGAGCAGCGCGCCCAGCGACATCAGCCAGACCGCCGACCCGGCCGCGCCGAGGTAGGTCCACCAGATCACCTTGCGGGCGGGGACGTCCTCCGGCAGGTAGCGGGAGTAGTCGGAGACGTAGACGGCGTAGCTGATCTGGTAGCCGGCCGCGGCGGAGAAGACGACCAGGAACGTCGTCCAGGAGAACCCGCCGCCCGAGCCGCCCGCGTGGCCGTGCGCCCAGTGGCCGAAGACCGCGTAGACGGTGAGCACGCCGAAGACCACGATCAGGAGGTACGTCAGCCAGCGCTCGACCAGGTGGATCAGGTCGTGCCCGACCACCGCCAGCACCACGGCCAGCGCGATCAGCAGCGGGTACCAGAGCCAGGTGCCGCCCGGCAGGACAGTCCGCAGCCCCTCGGTCGCCAGCACCACGTTGAAGACGTTGAAGCCGACGTAGACGAAGACCACCGCGGCGAACGGCAGCACCGCGCCGCGCAGACCGAACTGCGCGCGGGACTGGATCATCTGCGGCAGGCCCATCCGCGGCCCCTGGTTGGCGTGGAACGCCATGAAGAACGTGCCGAAGCACGCGCCGAGGACCACGGCGAGGATCGACCAGCCGACCGGCAGGCCCAGCGTCGGGCCGAGGAATCCGGTGACCATGGTGGTCAGCACGAAGTTGCCGGTGAACCAGAACGGGCCCTGGTGCCAGACCTTGCCGTGGCGCTCCTCCGGCGGGACGTAGTCGATGGAGCGGACCTCGATCAGGCCTCCGCCACCGCCTGCGGCGCGCTGCGCGCGGGACTCGTGCGCGGCGCCGGCCGCGTGCGCCGCGTTGCCGGACGGGCGTCCGCCCGGCGCTCGGGTCTCATCGGAGACGGCCATGTGCAGCCCCTCGGGACGGTGGCCGCCTGTGGGTGCGGCCAGGATGGACATCCCGGTCGGAAATCCGCCGGTTGGCACACCTTGTCACTCGTGGCGGGTCGTGGTTCCGCTCCGTTTGGGAGCGCCTGGCCATGGAGGCGTTCCATGATGGACAGCGGCGCGTAAGAATGAATCCATGCTTACTGTACGTGGCCTGCTGGCCGAACCGGGGCTCGGACTGCGCGCGGTGGCGGGCCTGGCGGGCCTTGACAGGCCGCTCGCGTCCGCGCACGTCAGCGAGGTGCCGGACCCCGCGCCGTGGCTGCAGGGCGGCGAGCTGATGATGACCACCGGCATGCTGCTCAGCCCCGAGCATGCGGAGGGTTACCTCGGCCGGATCGCGGAGGCCGGGGCCAGCGCCGTGGCGCTCGGCCTGGGCGTGGAGCTGACGTTCCACGAGGCCCCGCAGTGGCTGGCCGAGGCCGCCGACCGGCTGGACCTGCCGCTGCTCGAGGTGCCGCAGCAGACCCCGTTCATCGCGGTCACCAAGGCCGTCTTCGCCCGGCTCGCCGAGGACCAGTACGCCGAGTTGGCCAAGGCGCACGACGCCCAGCGCGCGCTCACCGCCGCGGCGGCGCGCGGCGGCGGCCCCGCGCCCTTGCTGGCGGCGCTGGCGCGCTCCACCGAGCGCTGGGCGGTGGTGACCGATCCGCTCGGGCATCCGCTGGTCGCCGAGCCGACTGCGGCGGCGGAGCGGGCCGGACTGATCGACCCCGAGTTGGAGCGGCTGCGCGCGGCGGGCCTCCGGGGCGGCGCGGTCGTCTCCGGGCCGGAGGGCGAGGTGCGGGCGATGCCGCTCGGGGTGGACCGGCTGCTCGGCTTTCTGCTGGTCGGCGGCGTGACCGCGCCCGGGACCTACGAGCGCGCGCTCGCCGCCACGGCGGCCTGTCTGCTCTCCCTCGACGCCGAACGGACGGCCGCGGCGGAGCGCCTCGCCCGGGAGGCACGCGGCGCGGCGCTGCGTCGGCTGGTGACCGAGGAGCTCTCCGCCGAGCTGGCGGGCGGCCTGCTGCGAGCTGCGCGCGGCGGCGCTGCGCCGGAGGCGGGCGGTCCACCCGGTCGGCGGCTGCGGATCGGCGCGCTGCGCGCGGAGGACGAGGCGGGCGACACGGCACCGCTGCTCGACCGGATCGCCCTGGTCGCGCCCGGCGTCGCGGCGTTCGACCTGGTGGAGGCGAACGTGGGAACGGGTGGCAGCTCGGCGGCTGAGCGCGTCGCGGTGGCACTGCTGCCGGAGGACGGCGACATCGAGGCGGCGCTGCCGCTCGGCGAGCTCGGCGACATCCGCGTCGGCGTCAGCGCGGGCGTCCGGCCCGAGGAGGCACCGGCCGCGCTGCGGCAGGCCCGCTACGCGCTCGGCGTCGGCCGGCGTACCGGAAGCCGCGTCACGGACGCTGCGGGCGCGGGCAGTTCGGGCCTGCTGCTGTCGCTCGGCGGCCCGACGGTGCTGGCGGGCTTCGCCTCGGCGGTGCTCGACCCGCTGGAGGACATCCTCGACGGCGGTCAGACCCTCCCGACCCTGCGCGCCTTCCTCGACGCCAACGGCGCCTGGGAGACCGCCGCGGCCGACCTCGGCGTCCACCGCCACACGCTGCGGCACCGGATCCGCCGCATCGCCCAGGCCAGCGGCCGGGACCTGGAGTCGGCGACCGAGCGGATGGACCTGGCCCTGGCGTTCCTCGCCCGCGACCTCGCGGGGGAGTGAGGAGGGAGCCGGCGCGAGCTGTCAGACCGGGGTGCCAGGATGCCGTCACAAGCGCGCACGTGCCCGCCGGCACAGCGCACGAGGACATCGCCGTACATCGCACGAGGACATCGCATGAGAGCGAGCGACGCCATGACGCACCCCGCATCCGCCCCGGTCGACCTGGTCCATCTCGCCGACGAGGGCGGGCATTTCATCGTCCGTATCGTCGGCGAGCCGTCGCCGCTGACCGAACACGGCTCCCTGCGCGCGGAGGTGCTCGCCTCGGCGAGCTTCGTCGACGCCCGGCTGGACCTCTTCTTCCTCCTTCCCCGCTACCTGGACCTGTGGGAGGAGGCGCTGAGCGACCTCGTTCCGGGACGGTCCGCGGGCATCGACTCGGGGCGCGGCCTCAGCTTCGAGCTGCGCCGGCACGAGAACGGATGGGTCTCCGTGTCGCTGCACGATCCGGACCGGATAACCCTCGGCCTGGGCTTCCGGCCAAAGGGGGACTGGGTCCAGGAGCACCTCGACCGGCTGGAGCAGGTGCGCCGGTTCTGGGCTGATGCCTGACGCCCGCGGCCTCACGCTGTACGAAATGGAAGCCCGCCCCCACGCCCATGTCCGTAATGGACAGGCGCAGGGGGTCCTGTCCCTGCCTATCGTTCCCACGAGGCCGAGGCTCCCCGTCCGCCGTCGCGCGGCGGGGCGTGGTTCGGCCGTAACGTGATCGTCCGAAGGAGTGCAGCGCATGCCCTCGTCGCCCTCGTCCGCAACCCCGCCGACCGGCCCCGTGCCCGTCGGTCCCGTGGACTCCTCGACCACCCCCCGCTACGCCGGGCCCGCCACCTTCGCCCGGCTGCCGCGCCGGGACCAGGTCGAGCGGGTCGACGTCGCCGTGGTCGGCGTGCCGTTCGACTCCGGTGTGTCCTACCGGCCCGGCGCGCGCTTCGGGCCGACCGCCGTGCGTGAGGCCAGCCGGCTGCTGCGCCCGTACAACCCGGCCCAGCAGGTCGCGCCGTTCGCCAAGCAGCAGGTCGCGGACTGCGGCGACATCGCGGTCAACCCGTTCGACATCACCGACGCGCTGGCCACCGTCGACGCCGCCGTCAGCGAGCTGCTGGCCGAGGGTGCGAAGCCGATCACCATCGGCGGCGACCACACCATCGCCCTGCCGCTGCTCCGCGCCGTCTCGCGGGTGCACGGCCCGGTCGCGCTGATCCACTTCGACGCCCACCTGGACACCTGGGACACCTACTTCGGCACCCCGACGACGCACGGCACCCCCTTCCGCCGCGCCGTCGAGGAGGGCCTGCTCGACACCGACGCGCTCACCCACATCGGCATCCGCGGCCCGCTCTACGGCGAGGAGGACCTGATCGCCGACGCCAAGCTGGGCTTCGGCATCGTGTCGACGATCGACGTCGCCGACCGCGGCGTGCCCGAGATCGTCGCGGGCGTCCGCGAGCGGATCGGTGACCGGCCGCTCTACGTGTCCGTCGACATCGACGTGCTCGACCCCGCGCACGCCCCGGGCACCGGCACGCCCGAGGCGGGCGGTCTTACGAGCCGTGAGCTGCTGGCGATCCTGCGCGGCCTGGCCGGTCTCAACCTGGTCGGCGCGGACGTCGTCGAGGTCGCCCCGGCCTACGACCACGCCGAGATCACCGCCGTCGCGGCCTCGCACACCGCGTACGAGCTGATCTCGCTGCTGGCCCCGCGCTGAGCGGGTTCAGGAACTGGACGGCGGGGAGGATGAACCGGTGACCGAATCGGTGAAGCGTGTGACAGATGACGGCAGTTCGGCGACCACGCGGGTCGCCTGCTGTCAGCTCGCTCCAGTGCTGGGCGAGTCGGCGGCCAATCGCGCCGCCACCCTGGCGGCGATCGAGTCCGCGGTCGAGGCCGGGGCGCGGATCGTGATGCTGCCCGAACTCCCGGTCAGCGGCTACGTCTTCGCCGACCCGGTGGAGGCCCTCGCGCTGGCCGAGCCCGTAGACGGCCCGACCGTCACCGCGTGGGCGGAGGCCGCCGCGCGCCACGACATCGTCGTGGTCGGCGGCCTCTGCGAGGCGGCCCCGGACGGGACACTGCGCAACTCGTCGGTCCTGCTGGACCGTTCGGGCCTGCGGGCGGTCTACCGCAAGGCGCACCTGTGGGACGCGGAGAAGCTGTTCTTCACCCCCGGCGACGCCGCCCCGCCGGTCGTCGACACGCCGCACGGCCGGATCGGCATGATGATCTGCTACGACCTCGAGTTCCCCGAGTGGGTGCGCAAGTCCGCGCTGGCCGGCGCGGAACTGCTCTGCGCGCCGGTCAACTGGCCCGTCGAGCCGGTGCCCGAGGCGGAGCGTCCGGCCTGGGGTGCTCACATCCGCGTACAGGCGGGCGCGATGGCCAACCGCCTGCCGATCGCCGTTGCCGACCGCGCGGGCCGCGAGCGCGGCGTCGACTGGATCGGCGGCTCGGTCGTCGTGAACGCCGACGGCTGGCCCCTCGTCATGGCCGAGGCGGGCACGGACGCGACCCAGATCCTCATCGCGGACATAGACCTCGCGGACTCCCGCGACAAGCAGATCAGCGAGCGCAACGACGTCCACGCCGACCGCCGCCCCTGGTTGTACTAGGTCCGTTGCGGGGTGTTGGCCGATCCGCCGCCCCGCACCCTGGCCTGCCCCTCCGACACGCTGCGGCGCCGGGGCACCGGGTGACGGGCGGGCCCTCGCACCGGCGATATCGTGCGAACTGCCCGCCTGACTCGACCGAACTCCACCGAGTCCACCTGAGTCCGGCCCGTCCTTGCCCGAAACGACCGGAGGAGCGCCCGTGCGCGTCGTCATCGCCGGAGGCCACGGCCAGATCGCCCTGCAACTGGCCCGCGAGCTGGCCCGACGTGGGGACACCGCGGTCGGCCTGATCCGCAAGCCGGAGCAGGCGGACGACCTGAAGGCCGCGGGCGCGGAGCCCGTCGTGCTCGACCTGGAGCGGTCCACCGTCGAGCAGGTCGCCGCCGTGCTGCGCGAACAGCGGGCCGACGCGGCGCTGTTCGCCGCAGGCGCCGGGCCGGGCAGCAGCGCGGAGCGGAAGTACACCGTGGACCGGGACGGTTCCGTGCTGCTCGCGGGCGCGGCCGAGCTGGCGGGCGTCCGCCGCTTCCTGCAGATCTCCACGATGGGCGCCGGCCAGCCTCCGGCCGCGGGCTCGGACGACATCTGGGCCGCCTACATCGAGGCCAAGACCCAGGCCGAGGACGACCTGCGCGCCCGCGACCTCGACTGGACCGTCCTGCGCCCCGGCCGCCTGCTCGACACCCCGTCGATCGGCGACGTCACCCTGGCCGTGCCGCCGCTTCAGCGTGGCTCCGTTCCGCGCGCGGACGTCGCGCTGGTCCTCGCCGAGCTGCTCGTCACCGGAGCCGGTGCGGGGCGGACGTTGGAGCTGACGTCCGGACCGACGCCGGTCGCCCAAGCGGTGCGCGACCTGGGCTGACACCGCACAGCGGTGCCGACCGGCGAGCGGCTCGGAGCTGTCGGTGTCATCTGGTAGGACTGGTGGAGCGATGACCCACTCCGACCCTTCCCCGCCCCCACCGGATGCCGGTGACGCCGCCGACTCCGGCGAGCAGCTCGAACTGATCAGGACCGAGCTGCGGCGCGCCAAGTCGCGTCCGAAGCCCAAGCCGACGGCGGAGACGCTGCCGGTGGCGCGGGTCGTTGTGGACAAGGGCCTGTCGCACCTCGACCAGTTCTTCGACTACTCCGTTCCCGCCCGTCTGGACGCCACCGCGCAGCCGGGCGTCCGGGTCCGGGTCCGGTTCGGTGGACGGGTGGTCAAGGGGCAGGGCCGGCGCGAGGGCGGCAAGCTCGTCGACGGATACATCGTCGCGCGGCTTGCGGAGAGCGACTTCGCAGGTCCGCTCGCGCCCCTGGCCCAGGTGCTGTCCGAGGAGCGGGTGCTCACGCCCGAACTGCTCGCCCTCTGCCGCGCGGTCGCGGACCGATACGCGGGCACCCTCGCCGACGTCCTCCAACTCGCCGTGCCGCCCAAGCACAACCGACCCGAGGCCGAGCCCGCGCCCGAACCCCCGCCGCGCCCGGACGCGCCGGAGCCGGGCAGCTGGTCGCGTTACCAGGACGGCGCATCGTTCCTGCAGGCCCTGGCCGAGGGCGAGTCGCCGCGCGCCGTCTGGTCCGCGCTGCCCGGCCCGACCTGGCCCGACGAGCTGGCCCGCGCCGTCGCGGCGACACTGGCCTCCGGACGTGGCGCGCTCGTGCTGCTGCCGGACGGCCGCGCCGTCGCACGCGTCGACGCGGCGCTCAGGGAGCTGCTCGGTGAGGATCAGCATGTGGCGCTGACAGCCGAGTTGGGCGCGGAGGAGCGGTACCGTCGCTGGCTCTCCGTCAGCCGGGGCGTGGTGCGTGCCGTCGTCGGCACCCGGGCCGCGATGTTCGCGCCGGTCGCCGACCTGGGTCTCGTCGCCGTCTGGGACGACGGTGACAGCTCGCACAGCGAGCCGCACGCGCCCCAGCCGCACGCCCGCGACGTGCTGCTGCTGCGCGCCGTCGAGGCCGGTGCGGCCGCGCTGGTCGGCGGCTTCGCCGTCACCGTCGAGGGCGCGCAGCTGCTCCGCACCGGCTGGGCCCGCCCGCTCGCCGCGCCGCGCACGGAGCTACGGGCAGCAGCCCCGCTGGTCCGCACCGTCGGCGACCACGACCAGGCCGCCGACGCGGCGGCGCTCGCCGCCCGCCTCCCGACGCTCGCCTGGCGGGTCGCCCGGGACGCGCTCGCCCACGGCCCGGTGCTGGTCCAGGTGCCGCGCCGCGGTTACGTCCCCAAACTCGCCTGCGCCCGCTGCCGCGAGCAGGCCCGGTGCGCCCACTGCGCGGGCCCACTGGAGGCCCGCGACGCCAGCGGCCCGCTCACCTGCACCTGGTGCGGGCGACCCGAGGCCGACTGGCACTGCCGCGAGTGCGGAGGCTTCAAGCTCCGCGCCCAGGTCTTCGGCGCGCGACGCACGGCCGACGAGTTGGGCCGGGCCTTCCCGTCAGTCCCCGTGCGGACGTCGGGACGTGACGGTGTGTTGGCGACGGTGCCGGGCACACCCGCGATCGTCGTCTCCACCCCCGGCGCGGAGCCGGTCGCCGAGGGCGGCGGCTACGCGGCGGCGCTGCTGCTCGACGCCTGGGTCCTGCTGGGCCGTCCCGACCTGCGCGCGGGCGAGGAGGCGCTCCGGCGCTGGCTCGCCGCGAGCGCGCTGGTCCGCGGCGCGGAGCAGGGCGGCACGGTGGTGGTCGTCGCGGAGCCGTCGCTCCGTCCGGTACAGGCGCTGGTCCGCTGGGACCCTGCGGGCCACGCGGCGACGGAGCTCGCGGAGCGAGCGGAACTCGGCTTCCCTCCGGTTTCCCGGATGGCCTCGGTCACCGGCTCACCGGAGGCGGTCGCCGACCTGCTGTCCCTCACCCGCCTCCCGGAAGGCACGGACCTGCTGGGCCCGGTCACCGTCCCCCCACCCCCCGGCGCGGCCCGCGCCGAGCGCGTGGACCGTGTCCTCCTCCGCGTCGCCCCGGGCAAGGGCGCTGCGCTCGCCACGGCGCTCAAGGCTGCCCAGGCAGCGAGGCTCGCCCGGGGGCGCGCGGAACCCGTGCGCGTCCGCGTGGATCCCCCGGACATCGGCTGACGCAGCTCTCAGGTTTTGAGACTGAGGGACGTTGCACTACCCAGGGGCGCGGGGAACTGCGCGAGAAACCACCCGGTGCGGATGGCCCTGCTCGTTCGGCCTGCCAGCTGCGTGGGTGGCTTGTCGCGCAGTTCCCCGCGCCCCTGGGTAGTGCAACTTCCTGTGGGAGCGAAGCCCCGGGCTTGTCGCGCCCGCGCGGCGGAGCCGCATATCAGCAGAGCCCCGCGCCCCTGAGGTGATTGCAACTTCCTGCGGGAGCGAAGCCGCAGGCTTGTCGCGTCCCGAGGCGGTGCAACTCCCCGTCTGCCCAAGGGTCAGGGCGTCAGCCCTGGTAGCGGGGGCCGCCGGATTGGAGCGCGGGGCCGCGCCTCGCGGAGGGGATGGGCGCGCGGGAGAGGCCCTGCGCAGGCAGGGGGATCTCCGCGGCGGCGGGCAGCGCTGACGGTGACTCGGCGACCACCTCGGATGGTTCGTCGTCCATGGGTGATCGTTGCGCGCCCGGCTGCAACGCCGTGCCGTCGGGTGAACCGCGGCGGACGCCGTACCTGCGGTGGACCGCCTGCTTGGTGACCCCGAGCGCGGAGCCCACCGCGTCCCAGGAGAAACCGAGCGAGCGGTCGAACTCGACCGCCGCCGCGACCAGGCCCTCCACGCTGTCGCGCAGCTCCTGCGCCAGGCGGACGGTCGGCGCGGGGGCGCGGCCGTAGACGACGAAGCCCGCGGCGGTGGTGGGGCGGCGCGGCCGGTAGACGTTGCCCAGCTGAGCGGTGAGGGTGCGCAGCGCATCCACCTGGCGGCGTACTCGTTCGATGTCCCGGACGAGCAGATGGAGACTGGCCCTGGCGCGGGCGTCGTGCGTGGCGTGGTCGACCATGACGTGTGTGTGGCCTCTCGGACGGCGGTGGGCGGACCGCGAGGGGGAGGTTCCGGCGGTCAATCTCCTTTGACCAACGGGCGAAGTGTCGAATCGGTCACGATCGGGGGCGCGTTCGAGGGCGCGCGCGGCTTGCGTCCCGGTCGTGCAACTCGGGCGTGAGCCCCCTGACGTCGACCTCTAGACTTGTGCTCCTGTGCACGACCGCGCCCCGACCGCGTCCACGACGCGAAAGGGACGGGGATCGCCCCTGCACGCCTCCACCCAGACGACGGGAGTCCGTACGTGTCCGTCCAGCCGATCCGCATCTTCGGTGATCCGGTCCTGCGCATGAAGGCGCAGCCAGTGACCACTTTCGACAAGGAACTGCGCACCCTCGTCAGTGACCTCACCGAGACGATGAAGGACGCGCCGGGATCCGGCCTGGCCGCCCCTCAGATCGGCGTCTCGCTGCGGGTGTTCACCTACCACGTGGGCGGCGAGCTGGGTCATCTGGTCAACCCCGTGCTGGACCTGACCGAGGAGCGGCAGGACGGCGACGAGGGCTGCCTCTCGCTGCCGGGGCTCACCTTCGACACCCCGCGTGCCTACGGCGTGGTGGCCAAGGGGTTCAACATGCACGGTGACCCGGTGACCATCGAGGGCACCCAGCTGCTGGCGCGCTGCATCCAGCACGAGACGGACCACCTCGACGGCATCATCTTCATCGACCGGCTCGACCGGGAGCAGCGCAAGGCGGCGCTGCGGGCGATCCGCGACGCCGAGTGGTCGGCGGAGAACGCGCCGCAGGTCCGGGTCTCGCCGCACAGCACCTTCGGCCGGGCGTTCTGACGCCGTCCGCCCCCTGCCGCCCAGCCCGCTCCGAGAAAGCGCTCCGAGAAAGGCACCACCCCATGAAGCTCGTCTTCGCAGGCACCCCCGAGGTCGCCGTCCCGTCGCTGGACGCGCTGATCGCCTCCCGGCACGAGGTCGCCGCCGTGGTGACCCGGCCGGACGCCCCCGCGGGGCGTGGGCGCAAGCTGGTGGCCAGCCCGGTCGCGCAGCGCGCCGAGGAGGCGGGGATCGAGGTGCTGCGGCCGGCCAAGCCGCGCGACCCGGAGTTCCTGGAGCGGCTGGCCGAGATCGCCCCGGACTGCTGCCCGGTGGTCGCCTACGGCGCGCTGCTGCCGCAGGTCGCCCTGGACGTTCCGGCGCGGGGCTGGGTCAACCTGCACTTCTCGCTGCTGCCCGCCTGGCGCGGCGCGGCCCCGGTGCAGCACGCGGTGCTGGCGGGCGACGAGGTGACGGGGGCGTCGACGTTCCTGATCGAGCGGGGCCTCGACTCCGGCCCCGTCTACGGGACGGTGACGGAGGAAATCCGTCTGGGTGACACCAGTGGGGATCTGCTGGGCCGGCTGTCAGTGTCGGGTGCCAAGCTGTTGGTCGCGACGATGGACGGAATCGAGGACGGTGCGCTGGAGGCGCGTCCGCAGCCTGCGGACGGCGTCACCCTGGCACCGAAGATCACGGTGGAGGACGCCAGGATCGACTGGCGGGCGCCGGCGCTGCGGGTGGACCGCGTGGTGCGGGGCTGCTCGCCCGCGCCGGGCGCGTGGACGGAGTTCCGGGGCGAGCGGCTGAAGGTCGCCTCGGTGCGGCTGGCGGCGGGGCGCTCCGAGTTGGGCCCGGGCGAGGTGCTGGTGCAGAAGAACACGGTGCGGGTCGGCACGGGCTCGTACGAGATCGAGCTGGGCGAGGTCCAGCCGCAGGGCAAGAAGCGGATGACGGCGGGCGACTGGGCGCGAGGCGCCCGGGTCGAGGCGGGCGAGCGACTGAGCTGACGCCCGGGCGAGAGCGCCTGGGCTGACGCCGCGTCAGGATGGCACGGCGTCAGGGCGACACGGCGTCAGCCGTTGCAGGCACCGTCCAGTCTGGTGCCGCTCAGGTCCTGGCAGGCGATGAAGCCGTGGCCGCGCAGGGCGGCGACCTCGGGGCCGCTGGTGAGGAAGTCGAGGAAGTCGGCGGTCAGCCCGGTGGGCGCGCCGTCGGTGAAGAGGTACTCGGTCGCGACGAACGGATAGCTGCCGTCCTTGACGGACGCGGTGCTGGGGGTGTGGCCGTCCACCCCGATGACCTGGACGGCGGGGAAGAACGGCAGCGCGTCTGCCTCGGCGTAGCCGATCGCGTAAGGGTGCGACTCGACGTATCCGAGCAGGTCCATCGTCGAGTCCTCGGTGCAGTAGCTGCCGGCCCTGCTCGGGTTCTGCACGCCGCAGGGGCGGTCGCCCGCGGGCTCGGGGTCGACGCCGCCGAAGAACGCGTGCGCGAACGCGGTCCGGGTGCCGGACACGTCGCTGCGGCCCACCGCGACGAGGGAGGGATGGCTGGGGTCGCCCGCGCCGCTGAACAGCTGCCGCAGGTCGTCCGCGCTGATGCCGTTCTGGCCGAAGAGATTGGGATAGGTGCTGATCAGCGCGGTGTTGGCGACCAGGGCGTAGGTGACCACCCCGACCGGACGCGCGGTCAGCCCCGCGTAGCTGTGCTGCGAGGCGGGCAGGCCGTCCGACATGGCGACGCTGCTGCCGCTGCCCGACTTCTCCAGGTCGGCCAGCCCCTTGCCGCTGCCGTCGGCGGTGATCAGGACGGTGGCGTTGGGGCAGAGTTGCCGGTAGCTGTTGCGGGCCTGGTTGACCACAGGTGCGAAGGCGGTGGATCCCTGGAACTCGACGGTCTCGCTCGCGCACGCCGCGCTCGGCGTCAGCGCGTCGTTGGCGAGCCGGACCCCGATCACCACGCCGGCCGCCAGCACCGCGAGCGCCACCGGCAGCGCGACGTACCAGAAGCGGGTGGGCCGCCGGTCGTGGCGGACCAGTCCGCCCTCGCGGATGCCGAAGGCGGGCTTGACCTCCATGTCCTTGGCGCGGTCACCGGAGAGCAGCAGGGTCAGCTTGAACCCGGTGCCCGGGTTGAGCGAGAACGGCGGCAGCTGGATCCGGTTCTGGGTGAGCGGGTCCACCGTGCTGTCGGCGCCCTGGGCCTTGACGTCCTCGTGGAGGCGGTCGTGGTCCCGGATCTTGTAGCCCTTGATCTTCCGGTTGGCGAAGGTGAAGGAGAGCGGCGTCTCCCAGTACTCCTTGAGGAACGACTGCCGGCTGGGGTTGCTCACGTCGAGGATCACCAGGCTGCCGTCGCTGATGTCGGTGCCCTGGTAGGTGATCTCCCACTTGTCGGCACCCTTGTTGATCTCCTCGTCGTACAGCACCGACCAGGACAGCTCGCGCGGCGGATGCCAGTTGCGCCAGAGCAGCCCCGCCGCGGTGGTGATCGCCGCGACCAGGAGCGCGCCGAGCACCGCCTTGCTGTCGATGAAGGAGTTCAGCCACCCCATGTCGTTCCCCGCCCCCGCCCGGTGCCGGCACCGCTTTTCTCTTGTGGGCACGAAGATGACAAGGGCGGGCAGCCGGAACGGGGCCGTCCGATGTCGTCAGGGTGAAGCGCGTACGACCGCTGGTGCAGGAGCGGCACAGATCTGACATTCCCTCAGCCATGTCCTGGCTCGGGGCCGAGACCCGTCATGCGGCATGATGGAACGGATTCCTCGCCCTGGTGACGTCAGCCGACGGCGCGGAACCGGATAACGACCGCAGCACTTTCAGCACCGTCACGTAAGGCCGACGCACATGAGCACCTCGCCCCGCCCCGCGAATCCTGCGAAGAAGCGCCCGTACCGCAAGCCCGCGCAGGACCCGGCCCGACGGCTGGCCTTCGACGCCCTGCGCGCCGTCGACGAGCGCGACGCCTACGCCAACCTGGTCCTCCCCGCGCTGCTGCGCAAGGCCGAGCAGGACGTGAACTTCACCCGCCGGGACGCGGCCTTCGCCACCGAGCTCGTCTACGGCACGCTCCGGATGCGCGGCAGCTACGACGCGATCATCGCCGCCTGCGTGGACCGCCCGCTCAGCCGGATCGACCCGCCGGTCCTCGACGTCATCTCGCTCGGCGCGCACCAGCTGCTCGCCACCCGGATCCCGACCCACGCCGCCGTCTCTGCCACCGTGGACCTGGCCCGGACGGTGCTGACGGACGGCCCGGCCAAGTTCGTCAACGCGGTGCTGCGCAAGATCTCCCAGCACGACCTCGACACCTGGCTGGAGCAGGTCGCCCCGCCCTACGAGGACGACGCGGAGGAGCACCTCGGCGTGCTCCACTCGCACCCGCGCTGGGTGGTCTCCGCGCTCTGGGACGCGCTCGGCGTCTGGCAGCCGGACTCCGCCGGACGCACGGCGATGGAGCAGCTGCTCGCCGCCGACAACGACCGCCCCGCCGTCACCCTGGTCGCGCGCCCCGGCCGCTCCACCGTCACCGAGCTGCGCGAGGCGCTCGACGAGGACGCGACCGAGCCCGGACGCTGGTCCCCCTACGCGGTCCGGCTGGCCGAGGGCGGCGACCCGGCCGACCTCAAGGCGGTGCGCGAGAACCGCGCCGGTGTCCAGGACGAGGGCAGCCAGCTGGTCGCGTCGGCGCTCGCGGCCGCGCCGCTGGAGGGCGGCTCGGACCGCGTCTGGCTGGACGGCTGTGCGGGCCCCGGCGGCAAGGCCGCGCTCCTCGCCGCGCTCGCTGCGGAGCGGGGCGCCGCGCTGGTCGCCTCCGAGGCCCAGCCGCACCGCGCGCGCCTGGTCGCGCGGGCGCTGGAGGGCAACCCCGGCCCGTACGCGGTGATCACCGCCGACGGCACCCGCCCGGCGTGGCAGCCCGCCAGCTTCGACCGCGTCCTGGTCGACGTCCCCTGCTCCGGCCTCGGCGCGCTGCGGCGCCGCCCGGAGTCGCGGTGGCGGCGGCGCCCGTCCGACGTCGCGAACTTCAACCCCCTGCAGCGCGCGCTGCTCCGCTCCGCGATCGACGCGACCCGGCCCGGCGGTGTGGTCGGGTACGCGACGTGCTCGCCGCATCTCGCTGAGACGCGGGTCGTGGTCAACGACGTGCTCAAGGGACGTGACGACGTGGAGTGGATCGACGCTCGCCCGCTGATGCCGGGGGTCCCGGACCTGGGGGACGGGCCGGACGTGCAGCTCTGGCCGCACCTTCATGGCACCGATGCCATGTATCTGGCGCTGCTCAGGAAGAAGTAGACGGACAGAAGTTTGCTGCTGCAGGTAGTTGCACTATTCAGGGGCGCGGGGAACTGCGCGAGTAACCACCCTGTGCGGATGGCCCTGCGCGTTCGGTGCTCTACCTCCATGGGTGGCTTGTCGCGCAGTTCCCCGCGCCCCCAGATAGTGCAACCGCCTGCGGGAGCACGCGCTCGGCTGGTCGCGTCCCTGGGGTGGTTGCAACGTCCCCTCGTCCCAGGCCATGCGGCATGATGGCCGGAGGAGATCGTCTACCGGAGAGTGCGTGAGATGCCCCAGATCTGTCCCAGCATCCTGTCCGCCGACTTCGCGCGCCTCGCGGCGGAGGCGGAGGCCGTACGCGGGGCCGACTGGCTGCACGTGGACGTCATGGACAACCACTTCGTGCCGAACCTGACCCTGGGCCTGCCCGTTGTGGAGTCCCTGCGGAAGGCCACGGACATCCCGCTCGACTGCCACCTGATGATCGAGGACCCGGACCGCTGGGCGCCGCAGTACGCGGAGGCGGGCGCGGGGTCGGTCACGTTCCACGTCGAGGCCGCCAGCGCGCCGATCCGGCTCGCGCGCGACCTGCGCGCCCTCGGTTCGCGCGCCTCGATGGCGCTGCGGCCGGCGACGCCGATCGAGCCGTACGAGGACCTGCTGCCCGAGCTGGACATGGTGCTGCTCATGACCGTCGAGCCGGGCTTCGGCGGGCAGTCCTTCCTCGACATCATGCTGCCCAAGATCCGTCGGACCCGGCAGCTGATCGACCGTCACGGGCTGCAGCTCTGGCTCCAGGTGGACGGCGGCGTCTCCGCGTCCACCATCGAGCGCTGCGCCGACGCGGGGGCGGACGTCTTCGTCGCCGGGTCCGCGGTCTACGGCGCGGACGACCCGGCGGCGGCCGTCGCCGCGCTGCGGGCGCAGGCGAAGACCGCAACGGAGAGCGCGCCCTGGGTTCGCGCGCTCTGATCGGCGTAGGCTTGTAGCTAGCTACAACCGCATATGGAGGATCCTCCAAGGCGTGTCCGATATTTCGGTCGCCGCCTTGGAGCGTTCTGCCATGAACCGGAGTTCGCAGATCCGTACGCTGGAGACATGCGGTTCTTGAATCCCGGCACGGGTGCGCTGGACGATCGTCCCTCCGTCCCCTACGACCTCACGTACGACGACGTCTTCATGGTCCCCAGCCGCTCGGCGGTCGGTTCCCGCCAGGCGGTGGACCTGTCCAGCCACGACGGGACGGGGACCACGATCCCGCTGGTCGTGGCCAACATGACCGCGGTGGCCGGTCGCCGCATGGCCGAGACCGTGGCCCGCCGCGGCGGTATCGTCGCCATCCCGCAGGACATCCCGATCGACGTCGTCTCCGACGTCATCGCCTGGGTCAAGCGGCGCCACCTGGTCCACGACACTGCCGTGACGCTCGCGCCCGGCGCGACCGTCGGCGAGGCGATGTCGCTGCTGCACAAGCGTGCCCACGGCGCGCTCGTCGTGGTCGAGGACGGCAAGCCGGTCGGTGTGGTCACCGAGGCCGACTGCAAGGGCGTGGACCGTTTCACCAGCCTCTCCGCCGTGATGACCAAGGAGCTGCTGCTCCTGGAGGAGGGCATCGACCCGCGCGACGCGTTCGAGCGCCTCTCCGGCGCCCACCGCAAGCTGGCTCCGGTCGTCGACTCCCAGGGTGACCTGGTCGGCATCCTCACCCGCAAGGGCGCGCTGCGGGCCACCCTCTACCGCCCCGCCGTCGACGCCGCAGGCAAGCTGCGGATCGCCGCCACCGTCGGCATCAACGGCGACGTGGCCGGCAAGGCCAAGTCGCTGCTGGAGGCCGGGGCCGACGTGCTGGTGGTCGACACCGCGCACGGTCACCAGGAGTCCATGATCAACGCGCTGCAGGCAGTGCGCGGTCTCGACCCGCAGGTGCCGATCGTCGCGGGCAACGTCGTCTCGGCGGCGGGCGTGCGCGACCTGGTCGAGGCGGGCGCGGACATTCTCAAGGTCGGCGTCGGCCCCGGTGCCATGTGCACCACCCGGATGATGACCGGTGTCGGTCGCCCGCAGTTCTCCGCCGTCCTGGAGTGCGCCGACGAGGCGCGCCGTCTCGGCAAGCACGTCTGGGCCGACGGCGGCGTCCGCCACCCGCGTGACGTGGCGATGGCGCTGGCCGCCGGTGCGTCCAACGTGATGATCGGCTCCTGGTTCGCGGGGACCTACGAGTCCCCGGGTGACCTGCAGACCTCGGCCGACGGTCGCCAGTACAAGGAGAGCTTCGGCATGGCCTCCGCGCGCGCCGTGCGGAACCGGACCGCCGAGGAGTCCAACTACGACCGGGCCCGCAAGGCGCTGTTCGAGGAGGGCATCTCCACTTCGCGGATGTTCCTCGACCCGGCGCGTCCGGGCGTCGAGGACCTGATCGACTCGATCATCGCGGGCGTCCGCTCGTCCTGCACCTACGCCGGTGCGGACTCGCTGGAGGACTTCCACCAGAAGGCCATCATCGGCGTCCAGAGCGCCGCCGGTTACGCGGAGGGCAAGCCGCTGCACGCCAGCTGGTGACGCCCGGTCGTTGACGACCGCAGCACCGCAGCACCGCAGCACCGCAGCGCCGCAATGCCGCAGTACCTCGGAGCCGCTGTCTGCTGACCCCCGCCAGGGGTTGAGCAGACAGCGGCTCCCTGCGCATCAGTCGTTCAGCGTGACGACCTCAGTTGCACACGCCCTGCCACTCCATCACGCCGGTGGCCTTGTCATGGATCTGGGGGCAGAGGTACTTGCCCGGGCCGTCGTCGATCCAGCCGGATCCGGCGCCGGTGGACGTCCAGATCGCGTTGTCGTTGGCGTCGTCGATGGAGAACAGGCAGTTGACGCCGGTTCCGGTCGGGAAGAACTCCATCTGGTCGTGGTACCCGCCGTTGACGTAATGCAGCTGGATCTCCTCGGTAGCGGCGCAGCCGCCCCAGTTTCCGTAGTAGGTACCCTCGTTCGCCGCGAAGGCGGGCGTGGACGCGGCGAAGGCGATCGCGGCGCTGGCACCGATGACGGCGGCGGCGGATCGCAGGGACGTACGGCGAGTCATCATCAAACGCATCCTTCGTCCGGACATGTCGGGAGAACCCTGCGTCCCGTCGGGCCGCAGCGCTGACTGCACCGCTTGGGAACGGTCCTGCGCTCCAAGCGGCACGGCCAGCCTGCTGCAGCGGGCCGAGGCAGTCCCGTTTCCCGTACGTATCCGTACAGCCGAGGCCGAGGCGGAGGCCGACGCCGACGCCGAGTGCGCGTCAGCCCAGGGGTGTGAGGAGGCAGCGGCTGGTCATGCCCGTGGTGCGGTCGAGCGCTGCCGCGGCTGCCGAGTAGGCGTCGGGCAGGTCGCGGAGTTCCCACAGCATGCGGGCGGAGGCCCAGGCGGCGTCGCGTGCGGCGTCGATGCTCCACGAGCCGAGCAGATGCAGGAGCGGGTCGGCCACGTCCAACTCGGCTGGGAGCGTGAGCAGTTCCTCCCGGACCTGGTCCTCGACGCAGGCCAGGACGTCGTTGACACGGTGGAAGTCCGCCTCCAGCGCCTGCGGCGGGATGCCGAGGCTGCGGCAGGAGTCGACGACGGACAGCGGCAGGTCGTGCTGGATATGGCTGTTGATTCCGGCCAGCGCGAACTGAACGGGCCGGATGCCGGGGTGGCGTCGCAGCTCCAGGAGCGGACGCCAGCAGGCCGGCGGTGTGTCGGCGGTGAGCGCGCCGAGGAAGCGGTCGGCGAAGAGCGTGGAGAGGCGTGCCACATCGACGGGTGAGCGGAACCAGCCCGCGTCGCCGAGGCGGTCGGTGACCGCGTCGGTCACCTGCAGGTACACCCCGCCGAACACGCCCACCCCGTCCCCGGGCGGAAGGCCGCCGGTGGCCTCGCCGATCCGGGCCGCCACGACGGTGACGGCGTCGGCGGGCGCGGTGCTCAGCGCGACGGCGTCCGTGGTTTCCGTGGTGTCGGTGGAGTCCATGGCGCAACTGTGCCAAGCAGGTGGGGCGCAGGGGATCCGCCAGGCGGGTGGTCCAGGTCATCGGCGACGACGGGCGGCTGACGACGCATCACCGCTGCGTCGCCCGAGCTCGTTCCCTCCGGGCCGGTCCAGCTGAGCCCGATGAGGGAGTGTCACAGTGCTCCGGCGTCGCGGGCGGTCCAGACGGACGGGTAGATCGGACGCCAGCCGAGCTCCTCGCGCAGCGACAGGTTGTCGGCGATCCCGTCCCACGGGTCGGTGACCGGGAGGTCCGCGTTGGCGGGCGGGAAGGTGGTGCCGTTGAGCCGGTGCAGGTCCCAGGCGGTGGTCGGGGCGTCGTCGGCGGCGTTGTAGTTGCGGCCCTCGACGCCCGGGGTGCGCAGCGCGCGGTAGAGGGCCTGGCCCACGTCGGCGTGGTGCACCATCTGCAGGAGCCGGTGGGCGGGCCAGTCCGCGATGAAGCGGCCGACGTTCTCCAGGTGCGGGTCGCCCTCGCCGTAGACGAAGGCGAGGCGGACGGTCACCAGCGGCAGTCCGTCCAGCGCGCGCAGCCCCGCCTCCGCCTCCGCCTTGGAGGTCGGGTAGACGCCCCAGGCCGCGTGGGGCGCGGGGACGTCCTCCGGGTGCGCCGGGCGGCCGTGGCCGGGGCCGTAGACCAGGTTGGTGCTCGTCTGCACGAAGCGCCGCACACCGGCGTCACGGGCCTCGCGGCCGAGGGCGATCGCGGCGTCCCGGTTCACCGCCCAGGCTTCCTCGTCGGGCACGCCGCGGAACGCCGCGGCCACGTTGACCACCTGGTCGGCCCCGGCCAGCGCCTTGGCCCGGTCGGCCTCCTCGCGCAGATCCCCCAGGACCACCTCTGCGCCCATCGCGGCGAACGCCGCGCCGCGCTGCTCGTCCCGCACCAGGACGCGCACGGTCTCCTCAGCACTCGCCCACTGCACCAGCCGTGGCACGAACCGCCGTCCGACCTGCCCCGTCGCGCCAGTCACCAGAATCGTGGTCATCGTCGTCACCTTCCCCTGTTCTTCCCTGCTCGCTTTCCGTTGCGGGTTCCAGCCTGCGACCTGCGGAACGGATGCGGGAGAGACCTGCTGATCGGGGGATCGGCGATCCCTGGTTACGTCGACGCGGAACGGCGACGATGGAGGTATGGACCGTAGAGAACGCACGGACCGGGCCGCGCTCGCCGACTTCCTGCGCCATGCGCGCACCCGGCTGGCGCCGGCCGACGTCGGTCTGCCCGACGGCGCGCGTCGGCGTACGCCCGGCCTGCGGCGCGAGGAGGTCGCCTCGCTGGCGGGGATGTCGGTCGACTACTACACGCGGCTGGAGCAGCAACGCGGTCCGCAGCCGTCCCCGCAGTTGCTCGCCTCGCTGGCCCGCGCGCTGCGGCTCAGCGACGACGAGCGGGACCACCTTTTCCACCTCGTCGGCCACGCGCCGCCGCGCACCACGACGGTCGCCGACCACGTCCGGCCGGGGCTGCTGCTGATCCTGGACCGGCTCTGGGACGTCCCGGCGGCCGTGCACTCGGCGCTCGGCGACGTGCTGGTGCAGAACCCCATGGCCAAGGCCGTCTGGGGCGACATCGACACGAACGATCCGGAGACGCGCAATCTCTTCTGGCGCTGGTTCACCGAGCCCGGCTTCCGGGACCGGAGCCCCGAGGACGAGCACGAGCGGTTGTCGCGTTCCCACGTCGCGCACCTGCGCGCGGTCGCCACCGCCCGCCCGGACGACCCGCGCGCCCAGCGGCTGGTGAGGCGGCTGCTGGCGGCCTCGCCCGAGTTCGCCCGGCTCTGGGCCGACCACGACGTGGCGGTCCGGCGGAGCGACGTCAAGACCGTCCTGCACCCGGTCGTCGGTGCGTTGGAGCTCTGCTGCGAGATCCTGGTGGACGACGGCGGCGACCAGCGCCTCCTCGTCCACACGGCGAAGCCGGGCAGCGTCACGCAAGAGCGCCTTGACCTGCTGCGCGTCATCGGCCTCCAGGACCTCAGCCGCCCGGAGCCGACGTCCGGCGGACGCGGGTAAATGCGTGGCTGCGCCGGTCTGCCGGTGCGAGACTCCCGTGGTGACAGGTGCGGTTGAGACGACGATCGAGGCGCGGATCGCGCGCATGGCGCAGCAACTGACGGAGGTTCACGGAGTCGTCGGGGTGATGCTCGGCGGCAGCCGGGCGCGTGGCGAGGAGCGGCCCGAATCGGACTGGGATCTCGGCGTCTACTACCGCGGCACGCTCGACCTGGACGCGCTGCGCGCGCTCGCGGCGGTGGCCGAGCCACGCGCGGAGGTGCCGGGCGTCGAGGTGGCCGGCCCGGGCGGCTGGGGTCCGTGGGTGAACGGCGGCGCCTGGCTGTCCGTGGACGGCGTCCCGGTGGACTGGATCCTGCGCGACGTGGACCGGGTCCGCCGGGTCTGGGACGAGTGCCGGGCAGGCCGGTACGAGGTGGGCATCCAGCCGGGCCACCCCCTCGGTTTCTGGTCGCCCTGCCACCCGGGCGAGGTCGCGCTGGGACGCGTACTGGCCGACCCCTCCGGCGAGTTGGCCGCGCTGCGGGCCGAGACCCGCGACTACCCGGAGCCCCTGCGGCAGGCCCTGCTCGACGCGGCGTGGGAGCCTGCGTTCCTCTGCGCCAACGCCCGCAAGTCCGCGGCACGTGGCGACGTGCTGCACACCTCCCTCTGCCTGAGCCGTGCGGTCGGCGTGCTGACCCAGTCGCTCTTCGCCCACGCCAGGCGCTGGTACCTCAACGAGAAGGGCGCCCTCGCGGTGGCCGCGACACTGCCCGCCGCGCCGCCGGACTTCGCGGACCGCGTCGCCCGACTGCTCGGTGCGGCGGGCACGACGGGGGAGCACCTGGCGGAGACGGTCGCAGCGGCGGAGGTTCTGGTCGCGGAGGTGCGGGAGCGGCTTGCGGCGGAAGCGGGCTGAGGGACAGAGCGGCTGAGGGACAGAGCCACTGAGGGACAGAGCCACTGAGGGACGGAGCGGCCGTACCCGCGGCAAGATGGTCCTGCTCGTCGACGCGGCCGGCGGGGAGGGTGATCAGGTCGCGAACCGCACCGCGTCGCCGACGCGGACCTGACCCGGCCGGACGACCTGCGCGTACACGCCCGCGCACGGTTCGGGGCCCATCGCGTCGAGGGGGACGACGCGGTTGTGCGCGGCGAGGACGCGCAGTGCGGAGGTGTCGCGGGGCAGGTCGCCGTGGGCGAGGGTGGGGACGGCGCAGCGAGGGGTGCGGGCGATGACGCGCAGGAGCGGGGAGTCCGGACGGTCCCCGATGCGGAGGTCGCGGCCGAGCCAGTCGTTCTCCACGAACCCGCCCGGCGCGCCGTCGGACATGGAGAGCGCCGCGGGGAGCGTCCGGAGGACCAGGTTCGGCCGGTAACGCGCGGCCTCGACCGTGCCGCGCGGGCTCAGCGCGGCGATCCGGTCCAGGGTCGCGGTGGTGATCAGGTGCAGCGGTGCGAAGTCCACGAAGGTGCGGGGCGCGCCCGGCGGCAGGCCCGCGCCGAGACGGCTGAGGTCGACCGCGACGTCGGCGTCGACGCCGCCCGTGAGGACCTCGTCCGGGCGGGCACGGTCCAGGCTCGCGTCAGCCGGGGGAGCGTCGGTCAAGGTGACCGCCCGGCCCAGGACGGTGGAGAGCCGGTCGTTCAACTCCCGTGCGGTGCTGGGCAGGTGTGAGCCGTCGGGGAAGCCGACGAGCACTCCGTCGGCGGCGGTGGACGCGGCGAGTGTCAGCGCCGCGCGCCACAGTCGCGGGTGTTTGGCGCTGACGACCTTGCCGCTCTCCCGGTCGAGCAGCGCCAGTCGGCGGTCGCCCTCCAGGCCGGACGGGGAGAGTCGCGCCTGCCGGACGGTCTCGCCGAGCAGGGACTTGACCGGATGGCGCCGGAGCTGCGCCACCGTGGCGAACACGTCGGCAGGGACGTTGGGCTGATCACGGCTCACGTACGGCAGTCTGGCGGACCAGCGAGGCCGCGACGACCGAATTGCCGTTCCGCAGGCGAAGGGCGGAGCGAGAATGGGCCCGTGGGAAAAATCTATGAGCGTATCGACGGCAGGCTGCGTGACTTCATCGAGGCGCAGCACATCTTCTTCACCGCGACCGCGCCGCTCTCCGGGGACGGCACGATCAACCTGTCGCCCAAGGGGCTGACCGGTTCGTTCACCGTGATCGACGAACGGACGGTCGCCTACCTCGACTTCGCGGGCAGCAACGCCGAGACCGTCGCGCACCTGCGCGAGAACGGCCGGATCACGCTGATGTGGTGCGCCTTCCACGGGCCGCCGAACATCGTCCGCGTCCACGGGCGCGGCGAGCCGGTCTTCCGCGACGACCCGCGCTGGGCGGAGCTGCTGGGCCACTTCCCGTCCATCGACCCGACGCGGCACGGGCTGCGCGCGATCGTCGTCGTCCACGCCGAGCTGGTCCGGGACACCTGCGGCTACGCCGTGCCGTTCATGAGCTACGACGAGGACCGGACGCTGCACGCGTCGCGCTTCGAGCGCGAGACGGACGAGAGCCTGGACGCGTACTTCCACAAGAAGGAGCACATCGAGCAGAGCATCGACGGTCTGCCGGGACTGCCGCTGCCGCTCCCGCCGCTGCCTGCGCTCCCCGGACCGGAGGCGTAGGGCCTGGCGCACGGTCGAACCCTGCGGGATAGGCTCGGCTGCGAAGAGATCCAGGAAGAGATCCAGGAAGAGATCCGGACTGATCCCGCCCGCGAACGACAGGACGAACGCCCGTGTACGCCGTGACCCTCGCCCCCGATGCCGAGCTGCGCCCGCTGGAGCCGTGGCAGGCCGAGGAGTTCCTGGCGCACATGGACCGCGCCCGCGACAACACGGACCCGTGGATCCCCTGGGCGACCCGCTCCACCGACCTGGCGTCGGCCCGCGCCACGCTCCAGAGCTACGCCGATAAGCAGGCCGCCGACAGCGGCCGGATCTACGGGATCTGGCGGGCCGGGGTGCTGGTCGGCGGCGTGATGTTCGTGCGCTTCGACGCCGCGACGGGCGTCTGCGAGATCGGCGTGTGGACCGAGCCCGCCGGACAGGGCGCCGGGCTGATCACGGCGGCGGTGCGGCATCTGCTCGCGTACGCCTTCGAGGAGCGCGGGATGCACCGCATCTGCTGGTACACCTCGCCGGAGAACCTCCGCAGCCAGGCGGTCGCGCAGCGCGTCGGCATGTCCCTGGACGGAACGCTGCGCGAGGAGTTCCTCTACAACGGCGTCCGCCACGACACCCAGGTCTGGTCGTTGCTGGCCCGGGAGTGGAAGACCGTCTGAGCGGGAGCCCGTCCGAGCGAACAGACCGCCGCGCCTTCGTGCTTGACTTCTCCATCCCCGGCCGCCACCGTACCGCCTGACGCTCCATCAGAACCCGTTGCCCGCTGACCGCACGCAGCCGAGCGCGGCCCGTCAGGAGGGGAACCGATGGAAGAGGAAGAGTCGCACGCGCCCGTCTTCAGTCGCCGGATGCTGCTCGGAGCAGGCGCCGCAGCGGCGTTGGCGACGGCGGTGCAGTGGACCCCGTTCAGCCGGATCCCGGCGGCGAGCGCGGCGACCACGATCACCGCGCCGCCGCAGTTCCCGGCCGGGATCCCGCTGTACCAGCAGACGTTCCAGAACTGGTCCGAGGAGATCACGGTCGAGAACCTCTGGACGGCGTCCCCGCGCAGCGCCGCAGACGTGCTGACCCTCGCCAACTGGGCGCACACCAACGGCTGGCGGCTGCGCGCGCGGGGCGGCGGCTACAGCTGGTCGCCGCTGGTCGCCTCACCGGGCACGCCCGCCAACGAGCTGCTCGTCGACACCACGACCTCGTTGACCGGCATCACCGTGAATTCCGGCAGCCCCGCCAGCGTCACCGTGCAGCCGGGCGCGACCATGGACAACGTCCTCGGCACGCTCAAGAACGCGGGCCTGGGCCTCACCGGCTTCCCGGTCCTCGGCGCGTGCACGGTCGGCGGCGTGCTGGCCAGCGGCGGACGCGGCACCGGCGTGCCCGCGGTGGGGGAGACACCGCCGTCCGGGCACACCTACGGGTCGGTCAGCAACCTGATCACCAGCCTGACGGCCGTGGTCTGGGACGCCGGGCAGGGCGCGTACGTGCTGAAGACCTTCCAGCGGACCGACCCGGAGATCCAGGCGCTGTTGGTCAACCTGGGACGGATCTTCGTCACCGAGGCGACGCTGCGCGTCGGGGAGGACCAACGGCTGCGCTGCCAGAGCTGGTTCAATGTCACGGCCGCCGACCTCTTCGCGCCGCCCGCCTCGGCGGGGTCGCAGTCGCTGGCCTCGTACGTCGCGCAGTCGGGGCGGGTGGTGTGCATCTGGTTCCCGTTCACCTCCTCGCCGTGGCTGCGGATCTTCACGCCGACCCCGAGCCAGCCGTGGGTCTCCCGCGCGGTGACCGGTCCGTACGACTTCACCTTCAACGACATCGTGCCGAAGAACGTCTCGGACCTGCTCTCGGAGATCGTCGCGGGCGACGCGTCGGCGACCCCGACCTTCACGGCCGCGCAGATGGACGCGATCAGCGCGGGCCTGGTCGCCACCGACACCTGGGACATCTGGGGCTGGTCCAGCGACGTCCTGCTCTACGTCCGGCCCACCACGCTGCGGATCACCTCGACCTGCTGCAACGTGGTGACCACGCGGGCCAACGTGCAGCAGGTGGTGAGCGACTTCTACGCCGAGTACAGCGCCAAGCTGGCGTCGTACGCGGCACAGGGCCTCTACCCGATGAACGCGCCGCTGGAGATCCGGGTCACCGGCCTCGACCAGGCCGCCGACTGCGGCGTCCCCGGCGCGCTCGGCGCACAGCTCTCGCCGCTGCGGACCCGGCCCGACCACCCCGAGTGGGACACGGCGGTCTGGTTCGACATGACGACGGTGCCGGTCACGCCCGGCTGCCACCAGTTCATGGGCGAGATGGAGCAGTGGTTCCGCGGCCACTTCACCGGCTCGTACGGGGCGGTCCACAACGAGTGGCCCAAGGAGTGGGCCAACACCCCCTCCGGCGCGTGGACCGACACGACCGCGATGAGCGGCGCGATCCCGGCCTCCTTCACCGACGGCCAAGCGGCAGGGGACGGTTGGGCCGCGGCGGCGGCGACCTTCGCCGCGCTGGACCCGAACGGCGTCTTCGGCGGCCCGCTGCTGGACCAGTTGTCGCTCTGAACGGGTGGGTCCAGCGCCGAGGGCGGCGCTCAGCGCTCAGCGCACGGAGACGAGGTGGGCGTCGACGACGATGTCGGAACCGGCAGAGATGCCGGAGGCGGGCGGGGTGACCAGGCGGAGTTCGGGGACGGTCGCGCTGCTGCTGCTGCCGCCGCTGCCGGCGTTCTTGGCGTAGGGCCCGACGGCGTCCACGGAGAAGGCGGCGGTGTGTCCGTCCTGGCGGAGCACCTCGATCCGGTCGCCCGGGTGCAGGGAGCTCAGCTGGGGGATGACCATCAGGGCGTTTCCGGGCTGGCCTGGTGCGACTCCGTCCTGGTACCAGCCGGCCATGCCCGCGTTCTTGGCCGTGCCCGCGTTCTTGGCCACGCCGGTGTACTTGGCGTTCGGCGCGGACAGTTCGCCGGTGCGGTCCAGCCCCAGCGGCGTGACGGGGGCGGCGAGCCCGATCGCCGGGATCGTGATCCGGGTCGGTGGGCTCCAGGCGAGCGGCAGCAGCACGGGCGCCGGCGGACGGATGGGCGCGAGCGAGGTGGACACCGGGGCGTGCCCGGCGCTGGGGGCTGCCTGAGCGGCGACCGGCGTGGGCGGATGCGGGGTGCGGGTGCCGTCCCACATCATCCACGCGCCGAGCAGGAAGGGGAGCAGCAGCGCGACCAACGTCCGGCGGCTGCGTCGGGAGCCCGCACCGGGAGCGGGGTCGGTGGGGTCGGTGGAGTCAGCGGGCTCGGCGGGTTGAAGATCGTCGTGGTCCAGCGGGTCGTCGTAGAACTTCATGGGGTGATCGCTTTCGCTGCGCGCGTGCACGGGCGTGCGGGGGCGTGCGGGGGCGTGCGGGGTTGTACAGGGACGTGCATGTGAAGGATTGTCAGATTTATCCGTCCCGAAAACGGCCGCCCGTGACACCACCCGTTCGGCTGTGCACCTCGTCGCCCCGGCTCGGGTGCCTGTGCCCCCCGCACAGCGACTGGGCCGAGGCGGCGGATGCGGCGATTAAGGTAGTCGGTGCTGCCTGCCGAGCCAGCCGTGACCAGTGGGGGCGCTCCTCGTGGATGATGTGGTGCTGCGCGGACCCAGCCGGTCCGACGCCGAGGAGACACCGCCGCAGCTGGTGAGCGTGGGGCGGGCCGAACTGCTGCTGCCCGCCCGGGCCCGGCGTCCGGAGACGCTGGTCCGGTTCGTGCTGGGCCTGCTGCTCACCGTGTTGACGCTGCTGGTGGCCGACGCGGCGCACGACACCATGGGCGGCCTCGAACTGGACGCGACCCGCGGGGCAGGACAGGCACCGCGCCTGCTGTTGGCGCTGGCCGGATCCTTCGCCAGCACCGCCGTCCTGCTGGTGCCTGCGGCGTTCGCCGTGTCGCAGCTGCTGCGGCACGGGCGTCGGCGCGTCCAGGACGGGCTGATCGCCGCCACGATCGCCTTCGGGCTCAGCATGGCGCTGAACCTCTGGTACCCGGAGCTGTTGCCGCAGGCGATCGTGTCCGTGCTGACCCCGCCCGAGGCGGCCTCGCCGTTCGACGGGCCGCTCCTCGCGCTCTCCGTCCCGGCCATCGCGTTCATGACGGCAGCCGGGGTGGCCCGCCGTCCGCAGTGGCGGATCGGCCTCGCCGTCGTGGTCGCCCTGGACGTGCTGACCGCGCTGGTCAGCGGCTACGCGGACGCGCTGTCGGTGCTGCTGTCGCTGCTGCTCGGCTGGACCACCGCGCACGGGACGGCGTACGCGGTGGGGTCGCCGAACGTCCGTCCGAACGTGGAGCTGCTCTTCCGGGCGCTGCGCCAGGTCGGATTCGCCCCCACCGCGGCGTTCCGCAGGCCGGACCAACCGCCGCAGGAACCGCAGCGCTACCTGGTACGACAGGCGGACGACGGCCCGGTTCCGCGCCAGGCCCTTGACGTGATGGTGCTGGACCGGGGGCAGTCGGCCGTCGGCTTCCTGCACCGGCTCGGACAGCGGCTGCGCCTGCGTTCCGCCCCCGAGCGCCGCAGCCTGCTCTCGCCCAGCGACGCCCTGCGACAGGAAGCGCTGCTCGCGTACGCCGCCGAGGCGGCCGGCGTCCGCACCCGGCGGCTGCTCGCCACCGCCGACCTGGGCCCCGACGCGTCGCTCGCGGTCTACGAGCCGCTTCCCGGGCGCACGCTGGACCAGCTCGACGACGCGGAACTGACCGATCCGCTGCTGCTCCGGATCTGGCAGCAGGTCCACCTCCTGCACACCCGTCGGATCGCCCACCGCGCCCTGACGGCCGACTCGGTGTGGGTGGACGAGGACGGTGACGAGGACGGTGACGCGGGCCTGGTGAACCTCCAGGACGGCGACATCGCGGCCGGTGACCTCGTGCTGCGGACGGACCTCGCACAGCTGCTCACCACGCTCTCCCTGCGGGTGGGGCCCGAGCGGGCGGTCGCCGCCGCGCTCGACGTCCTCGGTCCGGACCGGCTCGGGACGGCGGTGCCGGTGCTCCAGCCGCTCGCCCTGCCGCGCAGCACCCGGGCCCGGGTGAAGGCGCAGGAGAAGGAGCAGGCCAAGGACCAGCAGCAGGACTCGGCCCCCGAGCAGGACACGAGCCAGGGCGCGCCCCTGCTCGCGCGGATCCGTGACGAGATCACCCGCGCCATCCCCGAGGCGCCCGTCGAGGCCGTCCGGCTGGAGCGACTGCGCCCGCGCACCCTGATCGCCGTCCTGGGGCTGGCCATCGCCGGCTACCTGCTCGTCCTCCAGCTCTCCAGCAGGAACACCAACCCCTTCGACGCGCTCACCCAGGCGCGACCCGGCTGGATCGCCGTCGCGGCCGTGCTCTCGGCGGGCGGATTCGTGGCCGCGACCATGAGCTTCGTCGGCTTCGTCCCGGAGCGGCTGAACCTCTGGCGGAGTCTGCTGGCGCAGGTCGCCGGAGGGTTCGTCAACATCGTCGCGCCCAGCGGGCTGGGCGGAATGGCGCTGGGCACCCGGTTCCTGCACAAGCAGGGCCTCCCGACGCGGCAGGCGGTGGCCAGCGTCGGCGTCACCCAGGCCGTCGGACTGGTGCTGCACATCCTGCTGATCTTCATCTTCGGCTTCCTGGCCAGCGGCCAGTACCGGACGCCGTTCACCGACTCGACGGACCTCGTGGTCGCGCTGCTCGCGGCGGGCGCCCTCGCGCTGCTCGTGGCCGCCGTCCCGCCGCTGCGCCGCTGGGTGGTCTCCCGGCTGCGGCCGATGATCAGCGGCATCCTGCCGCGGATGCTCGACCTGTTGCAGCAGCCGGGCAAGGTGGCCGTCGGCGTCCTCGGCCAGCTTCTGGTCTCGCTGTTCTCGGCGGCCTGCCTCTACGCCTGCGCCCTCGCCTTCGGACAGCACCCCGGCTTCGCCGAGGTGACCATCGCCAACCTCATCGGCGGCACCCTCGGCCAGGCGGTCCCCACCCCCGGTGGGGTGGGCGGCGTGGAGGCGGTGCTCGCCTACGCCCTGCAGACGACCACCGGGATGCCCTACGACGTCGCACTGCTGCAGGTCCTGCTCTACCGGATGCTGACGCTCTGGCTGCCCGCCCTGCCGGGATGGGTCGCCTACCTGTGGCTGCAACACATCGACGCCGTCTGACGGTTGACGTCGGCGCGGCGTTCGGCAGGTCCTGCTCAGGCCCTAAGGCCGCTTCGCAGGCAGCGGCTGGAGCGCGGGCCAGCGCCGGAGCATCGACTCGCGGACGGCAGCAGCGAGTTGGCCGAATCCTCTGAGCTCGTTGCCGGTTGCGGCCAGCTCGCTGACCACGCCGAGGCGGTGGGCCAGGCGCTGGCGGGCCGTCGCCGTTCCCCAGGTCCAGTCGCGGCGCGGGAGCCGGGCCAGCTGGTCGACCGTGCCGCGCTGGGCGCGCTGGACGAGGGCGTCGCCGCGGAGCAGCCACCCGGCGCAGGCGTCGGTGAGGTCATCCGGAACCTGGCGGCCCGTCAGATCGCGCCAGGCCGTGCGGTAGGCGGCTTCCGCCGCGTCCAACACGGGCGCGGGTGGCGCGGTCGCGCACCAGCAGGTGGGGAAACCGATACGCAGATAGGCGAGTTCGACCAGGCCACTGCCGAGCGAGGCCTGTTCGAAGTCGATGAACCGCACGCCGTCGACGGTGTGCAGGTCGTTGCCGGGGCAGGGGTCGCCGTGCAGCAGGGCATGGGAGCTCGCGTGGTCCGCCGTGGTGGCGGCCAGCCGGTCCACCAAGCCCTCCAACTCGGTGCGCACACCCGGCGCGACGGGCACGCCCAACGTCCCGGCGAGCCCGAGGAAGGAGTCGATGTCACCCGTTGTCGGATCGGACCAAGACGGCAGCGCGCCGACGTCATCAGGCCCGGTCGCCGCGTGGAGGCGGGCCAGCGCGGCGGCGTAGTCGATTAGCCAGTCCTCGCGCGGCCTGCGGTGCTCCAGCAGCTCCAGGACGACGACCCGGTTCGCGGAGTCGGTGCCCAGCAGCCGTGGCACCACGGGCGGGTCGACCCGGGCGGCGAGCCGCAGCCCAGTCACCTCGCGGTCGTACCGCTCGTCGGCCTCCGGGGCGTCGACAAGGTGCTTGACCACCATCGGCGTGCCGGAGAGCTCGGCCCGCCAGACGCGCGAGCGCGGACTGCTCTCCAAGCGGTGAACCTTGCGCGCGGGGCCGAGTTCAGCCTGGAGCCGCTCCCCGAAGGGCAGTTGGTTCGGCATCCAGTCATCCTGGCACGCGTCCCCGCGCGACCACCTGCCAATATCAGCGCCCGCCCGAGCACCACGCCGCGGCCACGGCCTCGACGTGGGCGGATGCCTGGGCGAAGCCCGCGCGGGCGGCGGAGGCGCGGCGGGAGGGGTCGAGCATGTTGCGGCCGAAGGCGCGGCGTGCGGCGCGGTCCGGGGTGATCAGCGCGACCCGGGAGCCGGACGCGGTGAGGCGTTCGACCTGGGAGCGCGGGCTGGCGATCGGCCCCGCGCCGACGGGCAGGGGCGCGATGACGACGACGCTGCGGTACCCCTGCGCCAGGTCCGCGTTGGCGGAGGAGCGGATGCCGCCGTCGATCCAGGTGCGGCCCGCCGCGCGGGTTGGGGGCCAGACGCCCGGCACCGAGCAGCTCGCGGCGACCGCGTCGACCAGGCCGAGCTCGCCGTCGCGGTCGAGAGCCGCGAACTCGCCCGTCTCCGCGTCCACGGCGGTGACCACCAACCGGCGCTCCGGACCCGGCCACTCGTGGCTGAGCAGCCGTCGCTCGATGCTCGCGCGCTGCGGGGAGGGCACGGTCCCCGAGCCGGCGGACGCGGCCGCGCCCGCCATCGCCAGCGCGCCCATCCGGACGCCGAAGGACCGGGCGTCGCGCGAGCGGGCGACCTCCCAGACGAAGCGCAGCATGGCCGACCTGCCGAACGAGCCGCGCGCCTCCTCGGCCTCCACGGCCGCGATCTGGCGCTCGTACAGCTCGCGCACGTCGAGCAGACCGGAGGTGAGCTGTGCGCCGACGACGGACCCGGCGGAGGTGCCGATGATCACGTCCGTCGTCCCGGCCAGGTCGATGCCCGCCTCCGCGAGGCCGTGCAGGATCCCGCACTCCCAACCGATGCCGGTCAGTCCGCCGCCGCCCAGGACCAGCGCCTTGTCGCGCTTCGCGCGCACCGCGTCGTTCGTGTCCACCGCATCCGCGTCCACCGCGCCCCCTCCGACTGCCTCCCGGCGCACCCGAACACCGGATCGCAGCAGAAGATACCCGCTCTCCCCGCCCGGGTACGCTGCCGAGGTCGGTCGATCCGAAGACGTCAGAAGTCGGGGGAGCCATGGCAGCGTTGCTCGGCGTCGTGATCGAGGCTTCGGACGTGCCCGCGCTGCGCGCGTTCTGGGGCGAGGCGCTTGGGTGGCGGCCCTCGCCGGACGGCAGCGAGTTGTACTCGCCGCGTCCGGGCCGCCCGGTGGTGCGGTTCGTCGCGGCGGCGGGCGGGCCCAAGCGCGGCAAGAACCGGCTGCACCTCGACCTGGCGGGCGGCCCGGACGAGGTCGCGCGGGTGCGGGCCCTCGGGGCGGAGCCGGTCGACATCGGGCAGGGTGCGGTGCCCTGGGCGGTGTTGGCCGATCCCGAGGGGAACGAGTTCTGCGTGCTGCCGCACGCCTCGGCGGACGACGGGCTCGCGGCGATCGCGCTGGACGCCGCCGACCCGGTGGCCCAACTCGCCTTCTGGCAGCGGCGGACCGGGTGGGAGCTGGTCGACCGGGGCGCGTGGGGCGTCCGACTGCGTCATCCGTCCGGCAGCGGGCCGACGTTGGTCATGGGCCCGCCGGCAGCGCCGAAGTCCGCGCCGAACCGGCTGCGGCTCGCGGTGTCCGCGACAGCCGCCGCCCCGAGCCACGGGCCGGGAGCCGAACTCGTCGACCCGGAGGGCAACGAGTTCGAGCTCTGGTGAGCCGAGCTCTGGTGAGCCGAGCTTTGGTGAGTCGGGCTCTGGTGAGCCGTGGCTGACAGCGTGGGCGTCAGGCCGTCGCGAGTGAGACGTCCGTGGACTTGACCAGCGCGACGACCGAACTGCCCTGCGTCAGGCCGAGATCGGTGACGGCGTCCGTGGTGATCGCGGCGGTCAGTTCGCCGCCCTCGACGGCGACCCTGACCGAGGCCATCGCCGCGCCGACGGCGATGGCGGTGACCGTGCCGGGCAGCTGGTTGCGGATGCTGAGGCCGGAGACCGAACCCGTCGCCAGGGAGACCTCGGTCGCCTTGATCACGGCCTGGACGGCGGTGCCCTCGGCCAGCTTCAACTCGTCGGCGGCGTCCGACGTGATCGCGGCGGTGATGACCTGACCGCCGGTGAGGCGTGCCTTCACCGAGGCCATTGCCGGGCCCTTGGTGACGGAGGTGACGGTGCCGGGCAGCTGGTTGCGGATGCTCAGGGTGCTCTGGGCCATGGTGGAAACCTCGCGGGATCGGAGTGAACGGAGGTGACGACGGTTTCACCGTATCCACTCAGGGATGTCCGATTTCCTGTGCCTTTGCAGATGAGAGCCGATTGCCGTTTTTGCTCTGGCATGTCGGCCCGGATTCACACGTCCGGCGCGAATCCGGAGGGCGTGAACGGTGCACGAACGGTGCGCGAGCGCCCCCCGCGTACTACGATCAAGGTCGTCGCCCGGCATGGCATGCACACGCCGGTGCGGCGCGAAGGGGTGGCTGCCGATCGGGCTGGTCGGCTCGTTCAACGGCCCTGTTCGGGCCTCCGTCCACCGGCCGCCGCCCCTTCCTGGTTCGGTTGCTGGTTCAGTTCGTCGCTCAGCGCCTGCCGTCCAACTCCACGGCGAGCAGCGGGAGCATCCGGCCCGGGATCGATCCGGAGGGCGACTCGCCGATCCGTACCGCGCCGCGCGACAGGTAGAACGCCTCGGCGTGCGGATCCGCGTCGATGGTGAGCCGGGAGAAGCCCGCGGCGCGGGCGACCGCGCAGGCCTGGGCGAAGAGCAGCCCGCCGACGCCCTGCCCGATCGCCGACGGGTCGACGTACAGCAGGTCCAGCGCTCCCTCGGGCGGCTCGCCCTCGCCCAATGCGGCGATCCCGACGGCGTGCCCGCCGCGCTCGGCCACCATGACATGACGACGGGTCAGATCATCGGCGCTGAGCGTCAGTTCGTCGCGGCAGGCGTCGATGAAGGCCGCGTCGTAGCCCCAGTGTGCCTTGGAGCGGAGCACCATCTCCGTCAACTCCGCGGCCTCCTCCGGCCGAGGAGCACGGATCGCCAACCCGTCGGCCCCGTGCGGCTGCTTCACCACGGCATCGGCTCGACCCAGCGCAGGTGGCCGTCCACGACGGCCAGCGTGCGCCGCTCGCCGTCCGGGCCACGGAGGTTGAGCGCCGCGCCGAACCGGTCCGAGGAGCGGGGCAGTGCGGGATCCGGCGCGTCCTCCAGGGAGAGCCACCACAGCGGACCGTCCGCGCCGAGCGACTCGATCCCGGCGTCGAAGGCGTCCAGATGGTGCGCCGGGACGTGCATCCGGGTGCCCGAGTGGTAGACCACGCGCGGCTCGCCGGCCGGAAGGGACGCGGCCAGCTCCGGCAGGACCACGGCGGCGTCACCGGCCCGGATCGGCGGCGCGTCGGCGGCGATCAGCTCGGACGCGGCGCTGAACAGACGGCGCTGGTCGTGGTTCTCCGGCCAGATCAGCGCCTCCAGCCAGCGCCGGTCCTCCACGTCGCGGATGTCGATCGGGTTGAGGTCCACGCCGAGGACGCTGGCCACCTTGGGCAGCGTGTCCAGGTCCGGCAGCGGGCCGTCGCCGAGCAGCTCGGCCGCGAGCTGGACCGGCGAGTCCGGGTTGCCGAAGCGCTGGGCGCCCACGGTGTAGCCGTAGCGGTCGTAGCCGAGGTTGAGACCCGCGCTCGCGCCGACCTCGATCAGGTGGACCGGGGTGCCGTCGGTCTCGGGCAGCAGCGTGGCCAGGCCGTAGCGCAGCGCCAGCGAGCGCTGCACCTGGTTGGTCTGCACGAGCCGGGAGCTGATCAGCGAGGTCAGCTCCCACTCGTACGCGGCGCAGAACGACCGCAGCGCGGCGCCGGCCGCCTGGCCCTCGGCGGGCGCCGGGTCGGCGACGCGGGACGGGAAGAAGGCCGCGAGCGGATGGTCGACCCCGGACAGCAGCACGTGGTGCACCGCACCGAAGAAGAGGAACGTCGGGTACTGACCGGCGCGCCCGCGCGCGGCCAGGTCCAACAGGGCGTCGTCCTCGGCGACGACGCGTGCGAGCGAGCGGTAGAGCGGGGAGGTGGTGAACTCCCTGGCGTCCGCGAAGGCGTTACGGATGGACGCCCGCGGGTCGTTCGCGATCTTGTCCGTCATGGGCCGACGGTAGCCCACGGGCGACGCGGGGCGCAGCAGGTTACGGCAACGCTCGGGCCAACGGTCAGGCAAGGCTCAGGAAGAGCTTCTCCAGCTCCTCCTCGCTCATCGGCGAGGCCTCGCCGTTCGTCTCGGCGTCGGCCAGGCACTGGCGCATCCCGCTGGCGATGATCTTGAATCCGGCCCGGTCCAGCGCGCGGGACACGGCGGCCAACTGGGTCACCACGTCCTTGCAGTCGCGACCGGCTTCGATCATCGCGATCACCCCGGCCAGCTGGCCCTGGGCGCGCCGCAGCCGGTTCAGGACCGGGACGGCCGCGGATTCTTCGACCTGCATGGCGTGCTCCTCGGTGTGGCGCGGGGCGGACGGGGCTGACGTGGGGCGGATGTGAGGGGGAATGGTCGGTCGGGGTCCCATGATACCCCCGTGGGTATGGTGACGTCCGCCACCTCGGGGCCTGTCGGCGGCTTCCGCTGTACCCCAGGGGGTATTGTGGGGAGCATGAGCTACGACCGCACCGTCCGCATGGACACCGACTTCCCCGCCGCCGTCGCGGCCGTCCGCGACGCGCTCGCCGCCCAGGGCTTCGGCGTGCTGACCGAGATCGACGTCGCCGCGACCATGAAGGCCAAGCTGGGCGAGGAGATGGAGGACTACCTCATCCTCGGCGCCTGCAACCCGCCGCTGGCGCACCGCGCGCTCGCCGCCGACCGGAACATCGGTCTGCTGCTGCCGTGCAACGTCGTGGTCCGCACCGAGGGCGACCACGTCCTGGTCCAGGCTGTCGACCCCGGCCTGATGGTCACCGTCTCCGGCGTGGACGCGCTGCGCGAGGTCGCCGACGAGGCCACCGCCCGTCTCGACGCGGCGCTCGCCGCGCTGGTCGCCTGACGGGGCGGGGAGCGTCACCATGTGTCAGCGCGTCACCTGCCGCGACTGCGGCAAGTACACCTACTCCGGTTGCGGTCGCCACGTCGAGCAGGTCCTCTCTGGTGTCCCGGCCTCGCGCCGCTGCTCCTGCCCGCCGAAGCCCAAGCGCGGCTGGCGCCTCTTCGGGCGCGGCTGAACCACTGAGTCGAGTGTGCGGCCGCGCAGGCCTCACGCGTCCCGGCGGAGCAGCAGCAGGGCCAGGTCGTCGCGCTGCGTGGCGGCCGTGTCCCGGGGGCGGACCAGGCGGTCCGCCAGGCTCTCCCAGCCGGTCCGCGCGGGCGGGCGTCCGCCCTCCGCGAGGGCGGCCAGGAGCCGGTCGACCGACTCGTCGTAGGACTCCTCGCGGTCCTCGATCAGGCCGTCGGTGTAGAGCAACAGCCCCTCACCGACGCCCAGTCGGTGCTCGGCCAGCGGATACTCGGCCGCCGGGTCGACGCCCAGCGGCGGACCCCCAGGAAGGTCCAACTCCCGTGCCGCGCCGGAGGATTCGAGTCGGACCGGCAGCGGGTGACCGGCACGCGCGGCCGACAGTCGCCCGGTTGCGGGTTCCAAGGTCAGGTAGCAGCAGGTCGCGAAGAGGTCGGTGTCCAGGTCCGAGAGGAGTCGGCTGGTGCGGGCCAGCGTCCCGGCCGGGTCGTGGCCCTCGCGGGCGAACGCGCGCAGGGCGATCCGGAGTTGGCCCATCACGGCCGAGGCGCGGGCGCTGTGGCCCTGCACGTCGCCGATGACCAGCCCGACCCGGTCCCCGTCCAGCTCCAGCACCTCGTACCAGTCGCCGCCGACCTCCATCCCGGCCGTACCGGGCCGGTAGCGCACGGCCACGGTGTGGTGCGGGACGTGCGGGACGCGGCGCGGCAGCATCGCGCGTTGCAGCTCGGTGGCGCGCTGGTGCTCGGCGTCGTAGAGCAGGGCACGGCCGAGCGCGTGCGCGATGATGCCGCTGAGGGCGGTGAACAGGGAGCGCTGCGCCTCGTCGAACCGGCGAGCGCCGGGATAGCCGAAGAGGCAACTGCCGTGCCGCTGGTCGGAGGAGGCGAGCGGCAGCACCGCCCAGGTCCGCACGACGGGCCGGCGGCCGGGTGGCGGGGGAGCCGAGATGCCCTCGACGAAGACGGGTTTCTCCTGCACCAGCGCCCGCCGCATGGCGGCCGCCGCGGCCGGACGCAGCGGATGCAGCTCCTCGGGGAGCGGCTCGTGCAGCGTGACGGTGCCGATCTCGTGCGGGTCGCCGGTCGGCGTCAGCGAGACAAGCAGCGTCTCGGCGCCGAGGGACGGGCGGGCCATGTCGGTGAGCACCTGCATCACGTCGTCGGCCGTGGTCGCCCTCGACAGGGCGCGGGTGATGGTGAGCAGGAAGGCGTCCGAGGAGTCGGCGTACGGTCCGTAGCCGTGGCCGTAGCCCGACGTGGCGTCGAGGGCTGCGGTCGGCACCTCCGGGTAGCCCGGATCGGGGCCGTCGGAACTGCGGTCCAGCAGCAGGCCGAGGACGCGTTCGGGCCGTCCGTCGGCGTCGAGCAGTACCTCGCCGCGCTCCTCGATCCGGCGTATCCGCCCGTCGGGATGGACGATCCGGTAGTGGTTGCGGTAACGGCCGCCGCGCTCAAGCGCCTTGGCGGTGGCCGCCGCCAACCGGGCCGCGTCGGCGGCGTGGAGGGCGTCGAAGAAGGCGTCCGCGCGCCCGTCGAACTCCTCGGGGGCGACGCCGACCAGCGAGCAGACGAAGTCGTCCCAGTGGACCGCGCCGGAGGCGACGTCCCACGCGAACAGCCCTGCGCGGGCAGCGTCGAGGGCCTCGGGGAAGGTCACGGTCGGAGGCTCGGGGAACGTCGTACGAGCGGGCGTGGACGACGTCGTGTCCGCCGCAGCCGTGCTCGGCGATGGTCCCTCGTCCACGTTTTCGTCCCCGCTCCTGCGCCGGTCCGGCCCGGCGATCCACGCCGGGAAACCGGGGAGCCGGGGCACCGTCGATTGTCAGCACGATTATGACGACTGTGCCCCGGCCCGCAATGCGGCGCGCCGTTCGACCGGGCCGCGTGGGCCCGGTCGACATCGGATCAGTATGCGTTCAGCGTCGGTCGGTGCCGGCTCAGACGCGGTCGGCGGCGATCAGCAGATACTGGAAGCTGCCGTCCTTGTAGGCGTTCAGGAAGCTCTTCTCGATCCCGGTCACCAGGTGCGACTTGGCGCGCAGCTCCCAGTAGGGGATGGTTGCCGCGGTCAGGTCGATCACGCTGACCGGGACCAGGCGGTTGGCGGCCATCTCCTTGAAGTACGTGCTGCGCGGGTGGATGTCGCAGATGTAGTGCGCGTTGATCTCACTGACCGCGCGCGAGGGCAGCCCGTAGGTGTCGTTGTAGCAGCCGGTGATCGTGACGTACCGACCGCCGCGCCGGAGTTGCCGTGCGTGCTCGGCGAAGAGCAGGCCCAGCTCGACGTACATGGTGCTCTCGTTGTTCCAACTCGCGTCGAAGGCACCGGACTCGAAGCCGGTGTCCAGCATGTTCCGCAGGTGGAACCGGACCTTGTCGGAGACCCCGCGCAACTGCGCCTGCTCGTTGGCGAAGTCGACCTGGGTACGGGAGATCGACACGCCGTCCACCTGGCAGCCGAACCGGGCGTTGGCCACCATGCTGCCGCCGCCGCGACCGCAACCGGCGTCCAGCAGACGGCTGTCGGCCGTGATCGGCCCGAGCCGGTCGGCGAGCAGCTGCGCCTGCGCGGACTCCAGCCGGTGCAGCTCCTGCACGATCCGTTCTTCTCGGGTCGCCTCCGGGCCTTCCAGCACGGACCAGTCGGGCTCACCGATGCCGTAGTGGTGGTGGTAGAAGCCGTCGACCTCGCCGAGGCGCAGGTTGACCGGGTTGCGCTCGGCGTTCCAGTAGTCGGCGACGGAGTCCTGGTAGGGGCTGGTCCGGTCGGCGTAGGACTGGCCGTGCATGGACTGGCCCGGGATGGCGGACTTCTCGCTGAGGATCACTGATGTACTCCGGTTCTCTGATGTTCTCTGATGCTGTGCGGGTTTTTCGCACGATGAGCAGGGTGAGCACGATGAGCAGGGTGAGACCGCTCGGCCGCGCGCCACGGCCGGGCGTTGAGAGTTCAGCTGGGATCAGTGAAGTGACGAGCCGTCACCGATGGCTCAAGCAGCGGCTTCCGCGTCCTCAGAGGAGGGCGTGCCGTGGTAACGGGCGCTGGTGGCGTGCCACTCGTGGCTGCCGCCCATCCAGGCCCAGACACCGGTGAGGAAGCGCTTGAGCTCCGGCGATCCGGCCGCGCTCAGCACGGCGGACTCCGCCTCGATGGTGTGCATGATCTCGTCGTGGATGGCCGCCGCCCGGTCGACCGCCTCCTGGAGCGAGCAACCCTCCTCGGCGGCGATCAGGTTGGGCAGGTTGGTGTCGGAGGGGTCCTCCTTGGCCATCGAGTACAGGTCGTTGAGCAGGACGTTGGCAACCCCCGCGTAGAGGTACGTCCGGCGCACCCGATGGTCGGCGAACTCGTGGATCGGCAGCTCGTAGCCGCCGACCGGGTCGATCAGCACCATGCACGGGAAGAAGGCGTTCTCGTAGCGGTGCAGCAGGTACTCCCAGACGGCGGGACGCCGCCCGGAGGTACGCCACTCGGCCTCCTGGCCGTAGCCGACGAACATGACCGCCAACTCGTGCCGCAGCCGCGCCACCTGGGTCGGGTTGGCGATCGAGGACAGCCCGGCCAGCGCCGAGCGGAACGCGCGCAGCACCGGCTCCTGCCGCACCACGTCCTCGAACTGCACCCCGTACGCGCCCGGCAGCCGGACCGGGTCGACCACGGCGTGGGCCAACGCAATGCGCGGGCCGATCAGTTCGGGGCGGGCGTCGTCGCCCTCGTCCACCCAGTGGTCGTCCACCGCCCACTCCGACAGCCCGCAGCGGGCCGCGGCGAGCAGCCGGTCGGGGTCGTCGGTGTCGGGGTGGGCGAGCATGAAGAGACGGCCGAAGTTGTGCGACCGCAGCCGCTCCAACCGTCCCTTGAACAGGCCCACCTGCTCGGCCCAGGCGACCAGCCGGTCGTTGACCAGGTCGCCGAGCGCCCGGTCGTCCCGGCTCGCCTTCGGGCAGTAGAGCGGCGGAACGGTGACACTGCCCATCCGGACCGGTTTGCCCTCGCCGGGCGCCACTGCCGGTGCGGGCAGACCGGGCGCGGGAGCCGCGTCCGACGTGTCGGACGTGTCGGAGGCGTCGGACGCTTCGGTCGACGTGGGCGGCGGGCGGAAGAGTCGGATCGCCGTGGTTCCGGGCCCCTCAGGGCCGGAGAGCAGGCGGTTCAGTACGTCGGCGTCGAGGCGCAGCATGGTTCCCTCGCTTCTGGCTTCCCGCGCCTGCTAGGAGCGCGGCGCGGCGACGTCGACGTTCTCCAGGATGCCGATCGCGTCCGGGACCAGCACGGCCACCGAGTAGTAGGCGCTGACCAGGTAGGACAGGATCGCCTTCTCGTCGATGCCCATGAACCGCACGTTGAGGCTCGGGTCGACCTCGTCCGGCAGGCCGGTCTGGTGCAGGCCGATGACGCCCTGGTTGTCCTCGCCGACACGCATGGCCAGGATCGAGCTGCTGTGGCCCTCGACCGGGATCTTGCCGCACGGCAGCAGCGGCACGCCGCGCCAGGCGGGGACCTGGTGGCCGCGTCGGGTCACCGTGTCCGGGTAGATGCCGCGCTTGTTGCACTCGCGGAAGAAGGCGGCGATCGCCTTCGGGTGCGCCAGGAAGAACTCGGTGTTGCGGCGCATGCTCAGCAGCTCGTCCAGGTCGTCCGGGGTGGGCGGACCGGACCAGGTGTTGATCCGCTGGTCGTACGCGGTGTTGTGGAGCAGACCGAAGTCGCGGTTGTTGAGCAGCTCCCACTCCTCGCGCTCGCGGATCTCCTCGATCGTGAGCTTGAGCTGCTGCTCCGTCTGGTTCATCGGGCTGTTGTAGAGGTCGGCGACGCGGCTGTGGATCCGCAGCACCGTCTGAGTGACGCTCAGCTCGTACTCGCGCGGCTCGAGTTCGTAGTCGGCGAAGGTGCCCGGCAGGAGGTGCTCGCCCTCGTGGCCGGCGCTGAGCTCGATCTGCGCCTCGCCGGACCGGTTGGTGGCCCGTTGCGAGTCGGAGACGAACCCGTCGATGTGGGAGGCCAGTTGGGGCGCGCGGTCGAAGAGGTCCTGCACCCCCGACCACGGCAGCACCATGACCGTGCCGGACGTGGCCGCCTGGGCGGTGTGCAGCCAGAGCGGGTCGCTGGTCAGCACCGCCTCGTCGCCGAGGTGGTCGCCGTCGGCGACGGTGCCCAGCACGTTGGTGCTGCCGTACTTGCCGGTGCTCAGCTGGTTGATCCGGCCGTGGGCGACGATGAAGACCTCTTCGATCGGCGTCCCCTCCTCCACCAGGACCTCTCCGGCGCGGAACTCGCGCGGCCGGAACCGGGAGGCGAGCTCGGCCAGCACCGCGTCGTCCGTGAAGTCCCGCAGCGCGGGGATCTCGCGCAGCGTCTCCGGGATGATCCGGACGTCGTCCGCGCCGTTCTGCACGAAGCCGACGCGACCGCGCCCGACCGCCAGGGTCAGTCGGCGGTTCACCCGGTAGGTGCCGCCCTTGACGTCGACCCAGGGCAGCGACCGCAGCAGCCACCGGGAGCTGATGCCCTGCATCTGCGGGGTCGACTTGGTGGTGGTGGCGAGATTGCGCGCGGCCTTGGTACTGAGGCTCTGCTGGTCGGAAGCGCTGCCGTTGACGCCGGCCGAGCTCTCCGGGGCCTCGATGGACATGGTGGATTCCTCCTCTGGGGCGCGTGGGTGCGCACGGATTCCAGTAAGCGGGACCGGGGGGTGGCGTGGGGGGTGGTTCCGGGGCCGGGCATGTTGAAAGTTGGCGGGCGTTGAACGCGGTGCGATTCGAATGCCCTGTGCGGCAGGGGAGTTGAGAGTGCGGCCGAGGTGGTGTCAGAACGCGTGTCCGAGTCTGCGCGTCAGTACGCCAGGGCCGCCCGGGACGAGCGCGACATCAACGGCTCGCTGCGGGCCAGCACGGTCCGTCCGGCGACGCTGGTGCGGAAAGGGCGCAGCCGCCCGCGCAACGATCGCAGTGCACGGTCGACGCGGCCGGAGTGGAGCAGCGGGTAGTCGTCGAGGAAGTCGTGCCAGGAGGCGCACGCCTGTTCCAGGTTGCCCGCCTCCAGCAGCAGCGTGCCCAGTCGGTCGGTGGTCACGGCGCGGGTGCGGCGCTCACCGGGAGGGCGTTGTTGCAGCGACCGGCGCAGCGCGCCGATGGCGGCCCGGACGTCGCCCAACGCGGCGAAGACGTGCGCCTGGTGACTCTCGTGGGCCGCCTCGTGGTAGCCGCTCCCGTCCGCGTCCTCGGCGCTCTCGGCCTGGGAGAGCAGATCGGAGGAGCGGGCCAGGGAGTCCAGCGCGCGCCGCTGGTCACCCCGTCCGGCTGCGGCGACGGCCAGTTGGCCCATCACGGCGGCGGCGCGGGCGGGAGGCAGTCGCGGCGCGTGCACGGCGGCTGCCTCGGCCAGCTCCAACGCCTGCGGCCGATGGCCGAGATGATGCGCCTGCATGCTCAACGCCCGTAACGCGGCGGCCTGTCCGCACGCGTCGTCCGCCTCGGCGGCAAGTCGGGCGGCGGTGCGGTAGTAGGCCTGCGCGGTGCCCTGGTGTTCCACGTCGTAGCACATGAACCCGGCGAGCGAGGCGAGTTGGGAGGCGACGACGAGCAGGTCGCGTCGCACCTTCGGCGCGGCGGGGCTTTCCAGCCACTCCGCCACGCTGCAGCGCAGGTAGCCGGTCAGCGCGCTGCGGGAGTGGCCGCCGCCGAAGGAGGTGTCCACGGCGGCGAAGGAGCGCAGCATCGCCTGCGCCGAGCGGACATGGGCGGCCTCGACCCGACGGGCGGGCGGCGCGTCGGCCGGGTTGTACGGCCGTGTGTGCACCGGGTCCGCCTCGAACTCGCGCTGGTACGGCAGGGCCCGGGACCGGTCGAGCGCGGTGAGCGTCGCCGCCTGGCTGAACGTATCTGCGGGGGCTCGCGCGTGGTCCGGCGTGGTCCCGGGAGCGCCGGGCGTTCCGGGGACGCCGAGGGCTCCGGTCGCTCCGGGCGCTCCGGCCGCGGGGGAGTCCGGCGGCGCGAAGCCGGTGTCGGCGAGGGTGACGCGGCGGCCCAGGCCACGGGCGAGCGCCTCGGCGACGAGGGCGGCGACGACCGTCGGGGGTCTGGTCCCGGCCATCCAGTGCGCGACGGAGGTGCGGTCGTAGCGCAGCTCGACCCCGCTCTCCGCTCCGGCCCGGTTCACCGCCCTGGCCAGCTCGGCGCCGGTCCAGCCGGCCTCCTGGGCGAGTGCTCGCAGACGGACGTTGGCTTCGCGTCGCGCCATGGCCGTGCGGTCCTCCATCGTTCGGTGTCCGGCGTCCGACAATCGGACGCCCGCTTAGGTCATGGACCGCGCAGCGCCCGCCGATGCGCGCCTGCGTCGGCGCACGGTTGCATGGCCCGGCGCACTGGCATATGCGCGTGCTGCACATGACAACAAGATTTGTGGAACATGAGGGTTTATCAGAACGTATCGATGGACCTGGGGTGATGTGCTGTTCCGAGGCAGAAGCGGAATCTGATCAAGATCGCATGATGCGGTCGGAAGGTGATCGAGTGAGGTCGTCTTTCGATCGTCCGGGGTGGCGCGCACACTGTCCGCCCGCATGGCCCATCCGGCGCGCGTAACGGTGCCACGTCGGTGAAGCTGGCCTGGCCGCGCACAGGTTTGCCGCGTACGGCTGCCGCGTACAAGAGGACAAGGGGACCCAGGAGGCCGGGATGGCGTATCAGACGTGGTCGAGCCCGCCGCCGTTGCCGAACGCCGAGGCCGTGCCGGAGCTGGACGTTCCCGAGCCGGGAGCGCAGCGCCGCTGGACCGTGCTGCTGCGCTGGCTGCTGCTGATCCCGCAGTGGATCGTGCTTACGATCCTCGGCATCCTCGGCTTTCTGGCCGTCGTGGTCGGCTGGTTCGCGGCCCTCGTCCTGGGGCGGCTGCCAGGACCGATCCACAGCTATCTGGCTGGGCTGCTCGTCTACCAGACCCGGGTCCAGTCCTACGCGATGCTGCTGGTCGACCGGTATCCGCCGTTCGCCTTCGACGCGCCCGAGCACCCGGTCCAGGTGGAGCTCCGTCCGGCCACCTCGCTCAACCGGCTGGCCGTGTTCTTCCGACTCCTCCTGATGATCCCCGCCGGGATCGTCCAGGGCCTGGTGACCCAGGGCTGGTACGTCGTCGGGTTCTTCCTCTGGCTGATCACCCTGGTCCTCGGCCGGCTGCCGCGTCCGGCCTTCGAGGCGACCGCTGCGACCGTCCGGTTCTCACTGCGGTTCCAGGCCTACGCGTCGATGCTCACCCCGGCCTATCCCAAGCGCCTCTTCGGCGACGACTCGCTGACCCTGACCGAACGCCGCTCGGCGTCCCGGCCACTGCTGCTGTCCGGGGGAGGGAGGGCGCTGGTCGTCCTCTTCCTGCTGCTGGGCCTGCTCGGCAGCGTCTCGACCTCCTACGAGAACAGCAACGGCAACAACACGACCACCGTCGACCAGCCCAGCTCCGCCGCCGGACGCTGACGTCCACCCGTCGACCGGCCGCTCGTCCGTCGGACCGGGTATGGCAAGGTCATGGGCATGAGCCTGCGCCGTTTCACCGACGAACTGTGGTCGGACATCGAGCCGATCTACGCCGAGATCCTGGAGCACCCCTTCCTCCGCGGCCTGACCGACGGGAGCCTGCCGCGGACCGCCTTCCGGCACTTCGTCGAGCAGGACTCCCTCTACCTGCGCGACTACGCGCGGGCCCTGGCCCTCTGCGGCGCCCGCGCCCCGGAGACGGAGTCGGTGCAGGCGTTCCTGAGCGACGCCGCCGGTGCGATCGCCGCCGAGCAGGAGATGCTGGCCGGGTTCGGCGAGGAGCTGGGCGAGGAGCCGCTCAGCCAGGAGGTGCTGCCGACCACGCGCGCCTACACGAGCTACCTGCTGGCCGCCGCCTACGGGGGCAGCTACGCCGAGGCCGTGGCGGCGGTGCTGCCCTGCTACTGGATCTACGCCCGGGTCGGGGAGCAGCTGCTCGCCAAGTCGTCCCCGGACCCGCTCTACGCCCGCTGGATCGCCGTCTACGGCGACGAGTCGTTCCAGGAGATCGTCCGCCGGGTGGTCGCACTCACCGACGAGCTGGCCGAGCAGGTCTCCCCGGCGGAGCGGCAGCGGATGCGGGAACGCTTCACCGTCGCGTCGCGCTACGAGTGGATGTTCTGGAACGCGGCCTGGATCGGGGAGCGTTGGCCGGTCTGACCGAGCAGGACGCAGCGGAGCAGGACGCTCTGGAGCAGGACGCGCCGGAGCAGGACGCACCGGCCCGCGTACCCGCCCGGACTGCTGTGCCGTCCCGGCCGTCCCGGGCGCCCGGGCCGCGCCGGATCGCCGGGCCGCTGGTGCTCGTCGGGGCGCTTGCGGCTGTCGCCGTCGCCGTCGCGGTGCTCGGCGGCGAGCGCCTGCTCTCCGGAGCCGACCCCTTCGCCGGGATGCCCGCACCCGTGGCCGCGGCGGCGTTCGTCGCGCTCTACGCCGCCGCGACGGTCGCGTTCGTGCCCAAGCCGCTGCTCAACCTGGCCGCCGGGGCGTGGTTCGGGCTGGCCGAAGGGCTGGGGTTGGCCGTCGTCGCGACCTCCCTCGGCGCGCTGGCGTCCTTCACGCTCGCCCGCCGGCTCGGCCGCGAGGCGCTGCGCCCCTGGCTACGTGCCCGCGCCTGGCGCGCGCTGGACCGGGAGTTGACCGGTCACGGGTTCCGGTCCGTGCTGACGATGCGTCTGATCCCGGTGCTGCCCTTCGCCGTCGTCAACTGCGCGACGGCGCTGGGCGGAACGCGCATCCGGCCGTTCGCCGCCGCGACCGCCGTCGGCGTGCTGCCGGGAACGGCCGTGCTGGTCCTGGCCGGTGCGACCGCCTCCGCGCCCAGCCCGCTCGGCACCTGGCTCTCGCTGGCGGCCCTGGCCGCCCTCGGCGCCGCGACGCTGGCTCCGCGTCTGAGACGTGGTCGGGAAGGCCGTCGCCTGCGTCAGAACGCGGTTCTGCGCCAGAGCGCGGAACGCGGTTGACGAAAACGCAGTTCCGCTGGTCAACTGTCCGATATGAGGACCGGGCAGCGCTTGGTGATCCGGGGCCACATCGACTTCGGTCGGGTGTGGTCCGCGGCGTGTCGCGCCTGACGCCCGACCTCTGATTCCCGCCCGTCCCCGCCTCCCGCGCGGACCCGGCTGCCGTCCTGCCGCCTCGCCGACGCGCGTGCGCGCAGGCACCCGTGCCCGCCCGACCGCGCCCGCGGATCGCGTCACCCTCTTCGTACCTCCGCTTGGTACCTGCCGAACGACCTGAGGAGTCCCATGTCCACGGCCCAGGACGACTGGAAGCACTGGATCGACCAGCGCGTCATCACCGCCCGCGCGCCGCACGGCCCCCTCGCGCTCACCGGGACGCACTGGCTGCGCGACCTCGGCCCGGGCGTCCCCGGCGTGCCCGGCCGTTGGGAGCTCGACGCCGAGGGCGGCTGCGTCACCCTCACCGCCGCGCGCCACGACGGCCTGGCGGTCGACGACGAACCGCTGGACCGCACCGTGCGGCTCTGCCCGGACACGGCGGCCAAGCCCTCCCGAATCACCTACGGCGGACGGCGGTTGCTGCTGATCCTGCGCGAGGGCGAGTACGCGGTCCGTGTCTACGACCCGGCAGCCCCGGCGCGTGCGGCGTTCGCGGGGATCGCCGCGCACCCCTACGACGCGGCGTGGACGCTCCCGGCGCGGTTCACGGCGTACCCGGACCCGCAGGTCGTCCAGGTCGACAACGCGGACGGCCGCCCGCGCGGCCTGGCCCTGGCGGGTGAGGTCGCCTTCGAGCTGGACGGCAGCCCGCTCCGTCTCGCCGTCGGCCGGGCGGACAGCGGCGCGCTGCACGCGGTCTTCGCCGACGCGGACGAACAGAACTACCGCTTCCGCTTCGTCGACCTCCCCGCCCCGGCGGAGGATGGGAGCACGGTCCTCGACCTCAACCGTGCCTACCTCCCGCCCTGTGCCTTCTCGGACCACTTCCTCTGTCCCTTCCCGCCGTCCGGCAACCGGCTCACGGTCGCCGTCGCTGCGGGGGAGAGCCGGGTGCTCCGGCACTGAGCGACCTTGGGGCTGGCCCCAGGGCTCAGCCCACCTGCTCCAGCGCCGAGGCCAGCGGCTCCAGCACGGACGGCGTGTAGGGCGTCGGCAGGTAGACGATGCCGAGGTCCGCACCCGCCTCCGCGAACGCCGCGGCCTCGGCCGCCGTCGCCGACGGGTCTCCGGCGTACCGGAGTTGGGCCGAGACGCGGATCTCGGCCGGATCGCGGCCGAGGTCAGCGCAGTGCCCGTGCAGGATGTCCCGGGCCTTGCGGAAGTCGGCGAGCGGGCCGGTGTCGAAGTTCCAGTGCTGCGCGAAGCGGGCCGCGGTGCGGAGGGTCCGGGCCGCTCCGCTGCCGCCGATGCAGAGCGGCGGATGGGGCCGCTGCACCGGCTTGGGCTCGCACCGGGCGTCGGCCAGCCGGTAGTGACGGCCCGTGAAGGTCAGCGTCGGCTGCGGCGAGAGCAGGCCGACCAGCACCGCGCAGGCCTCTTCGAGCCGGTCGCTGCGCTCGCGCGGCGTCCCGAGCTCGATGCCGTAGGCGTCCGACTCCTCGGCGTTCCACCCGGCGCCGATGCCGATCTCCAGCCGCCCGCCGGAGATGACGTCCAGCGTGGCGGCCATGTTGGCCAGCACCGCCGGATGCCGGTAGTGGACGCCGGTGACCAGCGTGCCGAAGCGCAGCCGGGCCGTCGCCTGCGCCAGCGCGGCCAGGGTGATCCAGCCCTCGAACCGGGGCACGGCCGGGTCCGCGCTGTGGGTCGGGTGGAAGTGGTCCGAGGTCCAACCGGACTCGTACAGCGGGATCGTGTCGGCCTCCCGCCAGACGGCCAGCAGGTTGTCCCACGAGGTGTTCTGCGGCGAGGTCTTGAAGGCGAAGCGCATGCGGGGACGCTACCGGCCGCCCGGATACCGGTCCATGGTGGGCGAGCCGCTGACCTGGGCGTGACCTGCGCACGACACAAGCTGTGTACGGACTTTGCGTCCGCCATCTTGACGAATTCTCGTAAGGAAAGTTTCCTAACCATTGCACGACCGCAGCTGCGCCCGCTCCCGACGCGCAGTCGATCCCACGCGCGCCCGAACGCCACCACAGCTGCTCTGTACGCCACTTGACGTTCCGTCGGTCCGGCGGTCGACACCCGGCCGGACCCGAGCGAAGGAGTCCGTGTGCGCCATCCTGGGAAGAGATCTCTAGCCGTCGGCGTCAGCGGCGCCCTGATCGGGGCGTCAATGACCGCGCTCACCGCGCTGGCCGCGGTTCCGGCGCATGCGGCGACGGGACCGGCGATGCCGTTCCCGCAGCACCAGACGTACAAGGTCGGGGTGATGCCGTCCGCGTCGCAGTCGGCCCGCGACGCCGCGGTGGAGAAGCAGTACGACTCGTGGAAGGCCACCTACCTGGTCCACGGCTGCGCGTCGAACGAGTACTACGTCTCGACCAAGGGCGACAGCGACGCGACCAACAACGGCCCGGTCTCCGAGGGTCAGGGCTACGGGATGAACATCGTGCCGCTGATGGCGGGTTACGACGCCAACGCCCAGACCGAGTTCAACGGCCTCTGGCAGCTGGTCAAGGACCACGAGGACCAGTGGGGCCTGATGCAGTGGCAGTTGGACGGCAAGACCTGCAAGTACTACAGCTCCGGCACGCCTGACGCGGCCACCGACGGTGACCTGGACATCGGCTACGGGCTGATCCTCGCCGACAAGCAGTGGGGCGGCTACACCAGCGACGCGATGACCTGGCTCACCAGCTTCTGGAACCACGACGTCGCGCCGGACGGTCACCTCAAGTGCGAGGACGACGGACCGAACACGGACACCCGCCCGTCCGACCAGATGCTCGACCACCTGCGGGCGTTCGCGGCGTACGACACCACGCACGACTGGAACAAGGTCATCACCCGGACCCAGCAGCTCGACACCGAGTACACCCAGGCGTACTCGCCCAACGACGGCCTGCTCTCCGACTTCGTGGTGAACGCGAACACCACCTCGCCCTCCCCGGCCCCGGCCAACTACCAGGAGGACCAGCCGGACAACATCGTCGGCTACAACTCCATCCGCGTCCCCTGGCACATGGGCACCGACGCGCTGGAGAACGGCACCACAGTGGCCGCGACGGAATACAGCCTCGCCAAGCTCGAATCCGCCTGTCTGAAGGCCGAGTCGGGCGGCAACCCGCAGAACGTGTACCCGCACACCAACCTCAACTGCACCCCGTACTCGACCAGCGACCAGGCGGAGGAGGCCGGTGACGCGGTCGGACCGGCGGCCATGGCCTCGGGCGACCAGTCCTGGACCGACGCGATCTGGAACCAGCTGGCGACCAACCCGTTCGGGGACGGCTACTACGGCGAGTCCATCAAGATGCTGGTCTACCTGGTGATGGCCGGCGACTACTGGAACCCGGCCACGGTCGGCACCGGCACCTCCAGCGACTTCTCACTCTCCACGTCCCCGGCCTCCGGCTCGGTCGCCGCGGGTTCGGCCGCGACGGTGACCGTCGGGACGGCGGTGGCGTCCGGCTCGGCGGAGTCGGTCTCGTTGGCCGCCTCCGGCCTGCCCTCGGGGGCGACGGCGTCGTTCAGCCCGGCCTCGGTGACCTCGGGCGGATCGAGCACGCTCACCGTCTCGACGTCCGCGACGACGCCCGCCGGAACGTACCCGATCACCGTCACCGGCACCGCCGCCTCCGGCAGCCACACCGCCACCTACAGCCTGACCGTGACCGCGTCCAGCGGCGGTGGCTCGTGCACGGCGGCGCAGTTGCTGGGCAACCCGGGTTTCGAGAACGGTGCCACGACCGCACCGTGGACGGCGTCGTCGACGCTGGGGTTCAACCCGATCACGCAGGCGACGAGTGCTGAGCCCGCGCACTCGGGCAGTTGGATCGCGTGGTTCGACGGCAACGGAACGGCCGACACCGACACCATCGCGCAGACGGTGTCCCTCCCGAGCAACTGCACCACGGCAACCCTGAGTTACTGGCAGCACATCGACACCACCGAGAACACGACCACGGCCACGCCGGACACCTTCTCGGTCCAGGTGCTCAACTCCGCAGGGACGGTGCTGGGGACGCTCGGCTCCTTCTCCAACCTCAACAAGAACACCGGCTACGCTCAGCACTCCTTCAGCCTGACTCCGTACCTCGGCCAGACGGTGACGCTGAAGTTCACCGGCGCCGAGACCGACAAGAACGGCGGCACGACGGACTTCGTGATCGACGACACGGCGATCAACGTCGACTGACAGTCGACGACCTGAACGAGCGGCTCCGTCCGACCCGGCCGAACTGACCGGGGCGGGCGGAGCCGCCGTCGGAAAACCCCTTTGCCGCAAGCGATTCGGCGGCGCGACACTGCCGGGATGGACTCCGAACCCGGGCACCACGCAGCCGGATACTCCGACGCGGACGACGCCGCGCTCTACGACCTGCTCAACCCCTGGGAGCCGGAGGTGCGTCCGAGCGGCGACGCCTTCTACACCGACCTGGTCATGGCGGCGGACTCGGTCCTCGACGTGGGCTGCGGCACGGGTCTGATGCTGCGTCATGCCCGCGCGCACGGCCATGGCGGTCGTCTGGTCGGGCTCGATCCGGACGTCGCCTCGCTCGCGCGGGCGCGTCGTCGCGACGACGTCGAGTGGGTCGAGGGCCGTGCGGCGGAGGCCCGTTGGCAGGGCGAGTTCGCCCTGGCGACCATGGTCAGCCACGCGTTCCAGTGCCTGGTGACCGACGAGGAGCTGCGCAGCTCGCTCACGGCGATCCGCGCGGCCCTGCGCGACGACGGCGTCTTCGCCTTCGAGACGCGTCACCCGCAGGCGCGCGCCTGGGAGAGCTGGACCTCGGAGAGCCCCTCGACCCTCGTCGACGGCACCGGGCGGACGCTGCTCGTCTCGAACGCGGTGGAGTCGGTGACCGACGGCGTCGTCACCGTGACCGAGACGACGTCCGCGCCCGACGGCACCGTGCTCCGGGTCGGCCGGGACAGCCTGCGCTTCCTGGAGGTCGACGCCCTGGACGCCTTCCTCGCCGAGGCGGGCTTCACCGTCACCGCCCGCTACGGCGACTGGTCCGGCGGCCCGTTGGACGAGCGCAGCAGGGAGATCGTCATGGTGGCCCGCCGCGCCTGACGGGAGGTCCAAAACGGCCCCTAGCCGCCGCCCAGGAGCCGCGCCCCCAGCGGGGTGCAGGCGTGGTGCACGAACTTGCCGTCCCTGGAGGTCGTCACCAGCCCGGCCGCCCGCAGCGTCTTCGCATGGCCGGAGGCGCTGGCCGGGCTGATCCCCAGCTGCTGGGCCAGCCCGCCGGTGGTCTGCGGCCGCGCCAGCAGCTGCAGCACCTGCGCCCTGGTCGGACCGAGCAGCGCCGCCAGCGGATCCGTGGACGCGTCCTGCGGCGGGACCAGCGACAGCGCCCGCAACGCGGGGTAGACGAGCAGCAACGAGCCGTCCGGCGCCCAGGTCCACAGTGGCGCGCCGCGCCAGAGCAGCGACGGCATCAGGGTCACGCCCGCCCCGCTGAGCCGGAGCTCCTGGTCGCGGTCGCGGGCGCTGGGCAGCCTCAGCACGCTGCCCGACCAACTCGCCCCCGTGACCAGCCCGGAGAGCAGTGCCCGCAGCCCGTCGGTCGCCAGCACCTGGCTGCGCCAGGTCACGTCCGCGGCGAACCCCGCCTGTACCTGCGGCCACCACGGTCGCAGGAAGTCGCGGTGCGCGGCGGTCAGCGCGGTCTCCAACTCCCGCCAGGCACGCGCCTCTCCGCGCGAAAGCGCCACCGCCCTTGCCGGGACGGCGCGTTGGTCGCCCAGAACGCGGCGCAGCTCGCGTGCGGCCTCCTCACGCGGCGTGGCGGCGACCAGGGCGACCGCCTCGTCGGCGTCCGCCAGCGGCGGATCGAGGAAGAGCGGGCCGAGCCCGGTGTCCGGCCGCAGCAGCTCCAGCAGGGACCGCACCGGCGGAGTGAGCGAGGGCAGCGCACCGCGCCGCCACCGGGCCAGCGCCGGATCGGTACTGCCCGCGCGCAGCAGTGTCAGCGCCAACCCCGCCTCGACCAGCGGCGCGGGCGCGGCGGCGAGGCGCACCCTGAGCAGGTCCTCCGGCGAGAACCGCACGCACAGCATGACCGCCCCCGCCTCCGATCGCGCCCGTCCGGCACGCTCCCCAGCCTGCCACGCTTCGGGCGGGCACGAAATGATCGCACGTCAATTCGGCTGCGGGGCAGGCTTGGTGCGCACCTTCTCCAACCCCCTTGACGGAGGCCCGATGTACCGAGCGCAGAGACACGAGCGCAGACCTGCCCGAAGAACCCGCACCGCCGTCGGACTGCTGCTGAGCGCGGGCGTCGGCCTCGCGTTCGCCCTGCCGGGGACGGCGGCGGCCGACGCGCCCGGTCCGTGGCAGAGCTACCGCAGCGGGCCGTTCAGCGACGCGGCGGGCGAGGTCTGCTCGTTCCCGCTGAGCGGCCACTCGGTGGCGGACCAGGAGAAGATCCGGACCTTGGCCGTGGACAGCTCGGGGGAGCCCACGGAGCAGGAGATCACCGGTCAGCTCGTGTTCCGCTACACCGACGACGCCACCGGGGCCTGGACGGACGAGAACCTGACCGGCACGGCGTGGTTGTACTACCACGCCGACGGCAGCCAGACCTGGGTGGTCTCCGGCCACCTCGGCCTGGGCATCCGGGCCGGCAACCCCTACGCGGCGCAGGGCTACTCGATCCTGAGCGGCAGCCTGACCGTGCAGATCACCGCCGACCACTACCCGTACGTCACCCGGCACGACGGGTCCACCGAGAACCTGTGCCAGGAGCTCGGCGGGTCCTGAGCGCTGGTCCTGAGCGCTGGTCCTGAGCGCGGCGCTGACGCCCGCCCCCGCCTCCGGCCCGCCTCCGGCTCGGAGCGCGCGTCGGACGGGTGCGACCTACCGTGGACTGATGCGACCTGTTCCCTGGTGGGCGCTGGTGTCGTCGGGGACAGCGCCTCTGTTGCTTGTCGGCGGGTGGTTGGTCTCGGCCTCGCTCCAAGGGCCGGGATACGACCCGGTGACCGAGACCATCAGCGCCTTGGCGGGCGGAGGCGCGGCGGACTCCTGGCTGATGGCCGGGGCCATCGGCGGGCTCGGCGCGTGCCATCTGGTCACGGCGATCGGCCTGCGCGTCGCGGGGGCCGCGGGGAGGCTCGCGCTGGCGGCCGGGGGAGTGGCGTCGATCCTGGTCGCCTTCTCCCCGGTGCCGCCCAGCGGCGGGTCGATGCAGCACAGCGCCGCCGCGGTGGTCGGCTACTCGTTCCTCGCCGTCTGGCCGGTGCTGGCGGCGTACCGGCGGCGCGCGCCGGCGTGGGGCCTGCGTCCGATGCTGGGGGCGATGGTCACGCTGGTGTCGCTGATCGGAGCGGGCTGGTTCCTGCTGGAGACGTGGGGACACGGCGAGGCGGGTGTCGCCGAGCGGGTGGTGACCGGCTTGCAGGCGTTGTGGCCCCTGGTCGTGGTGGTCTCCTGCCTGGAGCTCGAACACGTGCGCCACCGGCGGACGGCCGCCGCCGACCGGGCGTGACCGCGCGGGATGCCCGCAGCCGCCGCCTGAGGCACGCTGGAAACATGAGCACCAGCACCCTGGTCACCGTGCACTCCGTCGTCCCCGGCGCGCGTCCGTTCCGCCGGGTCGAGATCCAGGGCTACGACGCGGGCCCGGCCTTCCGGCAGGAGGACGTGCTGCGCCTCTGCCGCGACCGTGGGTTCCACGACGTGAACCTCGACGATCCCAAGACCGTCACCTGGATCGGCGGCGACCGGTCGACCTGGTCCTGAGCCACGTCCGAACCGCCGCCGTAGAAGGTCAGGGCCACATGGACCAGGCAGTGCGTGACTACGTCGACGCGATCCGGGCGGAGCACCGCCCGCTCTTCGACCGGATCCACGGGCTGATCCTCGCCGACCACCCCGACGCCGAGGTCGCCCTCTCCTACGACATGCCGACCTACCGGGTCGGCGGGCGCCGCCTCCACGTCGGCGTGTGGCAGCACGGCGTCTCGCTCTACGGCTGGCGACGCCCCGACGCCACCGGCTTCGTCGCCCGCCACCCGGATCTGCTCCACGGTAAGGCGACCCTGCGACTGCGTCCGGAGGACGCCGCAGGCATGTCCGACGACGAGCTGCGGGCGTTCCTGGCGGCAGCGCTGGCCGACTGATCCGGACCGGCGGGTGCGCGGACGCCCGCGGCCGACTGTGCCGAAGGTCTCATGTGAGCCGGCCCTCGACCTGCCGCTACGCGACCGGACCGTCCGTACGGTGGAGCGCATGTCCGAGCTCCACGCCGATCCCCTGGCCCGGGTCGCCCACGCCTTCGCGCCGCGTTTCGCCGAGTTCGCGTTCGAGCCGGGCTTCGTCGCGGCCGTGGACCAGCACGTCGCCGAGCTGCGGGAACGCCTGTGGGGCCCGGAGCCCGGCCTTACGGCCAAGGCGCCGGACCCCGTGGATCTGGCGGACTACGCGTTGGGCTTCCAGGACGCCCTCGCCGAGATCGGCTGGCGGGAGCCGGTCGGCCACGACTACGCGGTCTGCCGACTCACCGCCGTCAGCTGGCTGGTGCACAAGCACCGCCTGCTGGACCCGGACGCCCGGACCTGAGGCGCCGAACTCTTCAGCTCGTCGTGGGCGGGTTGTCGCCCTGCCCCTCGCTCCGTCCCTCGCCGCGGTCCCGGCGCTCGCCGGTCTGCTCGATGTCCCGGACGGGCTGGTTGGTCATGGCGTCCTCGCGGCCCAGCTGGTAGGCCGTGCCGGACGCGCCGGGGCGCAGCTTCGTGCTCTCCCGCTCGGCGGTGTCCAGCCAACGGTCCCAGCGGGCCCGCATCGGCTGGATCAGGCCGCCGCCGATGCCCACGACGATCACGCCCGCGATCGAGGCGAGAATCGCCCACAGCACCGGACCGGTGACCGAGGTCGCGATCCCCGTCTGTCCGAGCGCGGCGAACACGCCGAGCACCACGATGGCCGCCCAGCAGACGGTCGCCACGACCTTGCCGTACGAGGCGTTGGCGAGCGCGTTCCCGACAATGTCCCTGACCGCGTTGGCGATGGCCATGGCGATGACCACGATGACCACGGCGACGATGCCCTTGGGCAGCCAGGAGACGATCGCGTTGATCATCACGCTGATCGGGTTGGGCCCGAAGACACCGAAGGCCAGCTGCAGCGCCATCAGCATGATCGCGTAGTACACGATCTTGGCGATGATGCCGGTCATGTCGTACGAGGAGCCCTGGAGCGCCCGTCCGATACCGGCCCGCTCGGCGACCCGCTCCGAGCCGACGCGTCGCAGCAGCCGGTCGAGGATCTTGGCGATGAACCGGGCCACGATCCAACCGACGACCAGGATCGCCAGGAAGGCGATGAACTTGGGGACGAAGGCCGCGAACTTGGACCAGGCGTTGGAGATACCGCCACTGATGTCCACGTTGAGGGCCAGATGGACCTGTTGGGCCTGACTGGTGAGTGGGTTGGACACGGTGGACCTTCCGTGCTGTGCCGCCCCGAGGGGCGCGTGCCTGCATCCCTGTTGGTCTCCCAGCCTCTGTGCCCGCACCACTGCTCGCGCGCCGACCGGTCCGAGCGGGTGACACCCGCTCAGCCGGCCGATGCGCGAGGCGTCCCGTGTGTGACCTACTGGGGTGGTCACCCCCGACCGGGGTGAGCAGGGACAGGCAGGCACGAGCAGGAACGAAGGGAACGAACGGTCATGACCAGTACCGACGACGCAGGCCACTTCCTCGACCCCGAGGGTGGCCGCCCGGCCGTCCGCTTCGAACGTGTCTACGCCCGCCCGGTCGCGGCCGTCTGGGCGGCCGTCAGCGATCCCGCCCAGCTCGCGCGGTGGTTCCCCGCGCCGGAGGTCACCCTCGACCTGGTCCCCGGCGCCGAGGTCACCTTCGGCGGTGACCCGAACGCGCCGGACCTCGTCACCACCGGCCGGGTCCTCGCCGCCGAACCCTCCCGTCGACTCCACTTCACCTGGGGCGGCGAGGAGTTGCACCTCGACCTGGCACCGCTCCCCGGCGGCGGCACGCGGTTCGCGCTCACCGACGTCCTCGAATCCCGCGACGCCGCCGCCCGTAACGCCGCAGGCTGGGAACTCTGCCTCGCGGCCCTCGGGGTCCACCTCGACGGCGGTGCGAACGCCGGACCTCACGCCGGGCCGACCGCCGCCTGGGAGGACCGCTACGCCGCCTACCTCGCGGCCGGCTTCCCCTCCGGCGCTCCCGTCCCCGGCCGGGACTGACGGTTCTGTCGTTTCCGTTGCGCGGGTGGGGCGAATCGGGTGACCCTGCGGTGCGGCGGCTTCACGAGGGTCCGGTGGCGCAGGACGCTCGGTGGTGGCCGAGTCCCGCGCTTCCGCCGCGGGGGCCGGGAGGTTGTGATGGAGATCCTGCTCGTTGCGTCCGCCTTCAACAGCCTGACGCAGCGCGTCTTCGCCGCCCTGCGCGACCGGGGCCACACGGTCGGGGTGGAGCTCGCGAGCGGGGCAGCGCTGGTAGCGGCGGTGCGGGAGCGGTCGCCGGAGCTGATCGTCGCACCGATGCTGAAGACGGCGGTGCCCGACGAGGTGTGGACGACCGTCCCCTGCCTGATCGTCCACCCGGGGCCGCTCGGCGACCGCGGCCCCTCCTCGCTGGATCGCGCCGTCCAGGACGGGTGCAGCACCTGGGGAGTGACGGTCCTTCAGGCCGAGGCGGAGATGGACGCGGGCCCGGTCTGGGCCACCGTCGACTGCCCGCTGCCACCGCGCGGGAAGAGCGACCTCTACCGCAACGAGATCGCCGACGCCGCACTGGAGGCGGTCCTCCTCGCCGTCGAACGCTTCGCCTCCAGGGCCCACGAGCCCGCTGCCCGCGAGCCCGGTGCCCACGAGCACGGTGACCGCGGGCCGCTGTCGCAGCATCTCCCCGAGATCCGCCGACGGGTCGTCACCAGGCCTTTCCTGCGCCAGCCCGAGCGGCGCATCGACTGGTCCGCCGACTCCACCGCCGACGTGCTGCGCAAGCTCCGCGCGGCGGACTCGCAGCCGGGCGTGCTCGACGACCTGCTGGACGGGGAGTGGTTCCTGCACGGCGGGCACGAGGAGGACCGGCTGCGCGGCCGTCCGGGGGAGCTACTGGCGACCCGTCACGGCGCTGTCTGCCGCGCCACCGTGGACGGCGCGGTGTGGATCCCGCAGCTGCGCCCGCGCCGTACGCCCGGCGCGCAGAGCACCTTCGCGCTGCCCGCGACCCTCGCGCTCGGGGCACGACTGCCCCAACTGCACGAGGAGCCGGTCGAACTGGAGCTTCCGGCCGACCGCCGGACCTGGACGGACATCCGCTACCGCGAGCACGGCGAGGTCGGCATGCTGTCGTTCTCGTTCGCGGGCGGCGCGATGGGCACGAGCCAGTGCCGTCGGCTCCTCGACGCCTACCGCGAGGCGTGCAGTCGGCCCACCTCGGTGCTGGTGCTGGGCGGGCAGCGGGACTTCTTCGGCAACGGCATCCACCTCAACGTCATCGAGGCCGCGGCCGACCCCGGGCTGGAGTCCTGGGCCAACATCAACGCCATCGACGACCTGGTCGAGGCCGTGCTCACCACCACCGACCGACTCGTGGTCGCCGCGCTCGGCGGCAACGCCGCAGCGGGCGGGGCGATGCTGGCGCTGGCGGCCGACGAGGTCTGGTGCCGGGACGGCGTCGTGCTCAACCCGCACTACCGGCTGATGGGCCTGACCGGCTCGGAGTTCTGGACCCTGACCCTGCCCCGACGCGTCGGCCTGCAGGCCACCCACGCGTTGGTCACCCAGGCACTGCCGGTCAGCGTCGAGCGCGCGGTCGCGCTGGGTCTGGTGGAGCGGGCGATCGTCTGCCCGGCGGACGAGTTCGGCGCGCACGCCGCCCATCTGGCGGAGCACCTGGCCGCCATGCCCGGCACGCCCGCCCGGATCGCCAGGAAGAAGGCCGCGCTGGAGCGTCAGGAGGCGGAGCGTCCGCTGCGCGTCTTCCGCGAGGCGGAGCTGGAGCGCATGCACACCATCTTCTTCGACCCCGAACAGCCCTACCACGCGCTGCGTCGGGCCTTCGTGCACAAGCACGCCGTCCTCGCCACGCCGGAGCACCTGCGGCCACCGCTTCCCCGCACGCCTCAGGGACGGCCTCCGGGCCAGTCGGTCGCCCGGTCGGCTGTGCACACGTCACTCTGACAGCCGCGCTTGGCGGGCCGCTGCGGCGTGGCGCGCGGTATCCAGTAACCAGGACGCCGTTGTCTGGATCCACTGACGTCCGGGTCCGTTGATTCCTTCCCCCAGGAGGCATCCATGTCGGATGCGAAGCCTTCCACCATGACCGCAGGGGCCACCGCTCTGAGCGCCGAGGACGACGAGGCGCCGATCCATATTCTGTGGATCAACGCCGGACTGAGCTGTGACGGTGACTCGGTGGCGCTGACCGCCGCCACCCAGCCGAGCATCGAGGAGATCGCGCTGCGCGCGCTCCCCGGTCTGCCCAAGATCGCCGTCCACTGGCCGTTGATCGACTTCGAATGCGGCCCCGTCCAGGGCGCGGACGCGTTCATCGAATGGTTCTTCAAGGCCGATCGCGGCGAACTCGAGCCGTTCGTGCTGGTGATCGAGGGGTCCATCCCCAACGAGTCGATCAAGCCCGAGGGCTACTGGTGCGGCTTCGGCGACGACCCCGCGACCGGCCAACCCATCACCACCAGCGAGTGGCTGGACCGACTGGCGCCCAAGGCGCTGGCGGTCGTGGCCATCGGCACCTGCGCGACCTACGGCGGCATGCACGCCATGGCCGGCAACCCGACCGGCGCCATGGGCGTGCCGGACTACCTCGGCTGGAACTGGAAGTCCAAGGCCGGGATCCCGATCGTCTGCGTGCCGGGCTGCCCGATCCAGCCGGACAACTTCGCGGAGACGCTGACCTACCTGCTCTACCAGGCGGCAGGTTCCGCGCCGATGATCCCGCTGGACGACAAGCTGCGGCCGACCTGGCTGTTCGGTGCGACCGTCCACGAGGGCTGCGACCGTGCCGGCTACTACGAGCAGGGCGAGTTCGCGACCAGTTACGACTCGCCCAAGTGCCTGGTGAAGCTCGGCTGTTGGGGCCCGGTCGTCAAGTGCAACGTTCCGAAGCGCGGGTGGATCAACGGCATCGGGGGCTGCCCGAACGTGGGCGGCATCTGCATCGCCTGCACCATGCCCGGCTTCCCGGACAAGTTCATGCCGTTCATGGACGAGCCGCCCGGCGGCAAGGTGTCCAGCACGGCCAGCGAGATCTACGGCGCGGCCATCCGCCGCCTGCGCGCGATCACCGCGCACACGGTGGACCAGGAGCCCAAGTGGCGCCACACCGGCCGCGAGCTCACCACGGGCTATCGCAAGCCCTGGTGACGTTCCGTCACATCTCGTCCCAGACCTCAGGAAGAGCAGCGCAAGCAGAAGGGCACGGCACACGACGATGGCAGCGGGAGACGGTACCGGATTGTTGGAGATGTCCTGGGATCCGATCACACGGATCGTGGGCAGCCTCGGCATCCACACGAAGATCGACTTCAAGCAGAAGCGGGTCGCCGAGTGCTACAGCACCTCGTCCGTCTTCCGCGGCTACAGCGTCTTCATGCGCGGCAAGGACCCGCGCGACGCGCACTTCATCACCAGCCGCATCTGCGGCATCTGCGGTGACAACCACGCGACGTGCTCGGTGTACGCGCAGAACATGGCGTACGGCGTCAAGCCGCCGCACCTGGGCGAGTGGCTGATCAACCTCGGCGAGTCCGCCGAGTACATGTTCGACCACAACATCTTCCAGGAGAACCTGGTCGGGGTCGACTACTGCGAGAAGATGGTCAAGGAGACCAACCCGGGCGTGCTCGAACTCGCCGAGCGCACCGAGGCCCCGCACGCCGGCGAGCACGGCTACAAGACCATCGCCGACATCATGCGCTCGCTCAACCCGCTGGAGGGCGAGTTCTACCGGGAGGCACTGCAGGTCAGCCGCTACACCCGGGAGATGTTCTGCCTGATGGAGGGTCGCCACGTGCACCCCTCCACGCTCTACCCGGGCGGCACCGGCACGGTCGCCTCGGTGCAGCTGCTCACCGACTACCTCAGCCGGCTGATGCGCTACGTCGAGTTCATGAAGAAGGTCGTGCCGCTCCACGACGACCTCTTCGACTTCTTCTACGAGGCTCTCCCCGGCTACGAGGAGGTCGGCCGCCGCCGGGTCCTGCTGGGCTGCTGGGGCGCACTCAACGACCCGGAGTTCTGCGACTTCACCTACCGCAACATGACCGACTGGGGCCGGCGGATGTTCGTCACCCCGGGCGTGGTCGTGGACGGCAAGCTGGTCACCAACGACCTGACCCGGATCAACCTGGGCATCCGCATCCTCCTGGGCAGCTCCTACTACCAGGACTGGGAGGGCCAGGAGAAGTTCGTCACCCACGACCCGCTGGGCAACCCGGTCGACGCCCGCCACCCGTGGAACCAGCACACCATCCCGGCCCCGCAGAAGCGCGACTTCGACGACAAGTACAGCTGGGTCATGTCGCCGCGCTGGTTCGACGGCCAGGACTACCTCGCCCTGGACACCGGCGGCGGCCCGATCGCGCGCCTGTGGTCCACCGCGCTGTCCGGGCTGGTCGACATCGGCTACGTCAAGGCCACCGGCCACAGCGTGGTCATCAACCTGCCCAAGTCGCTCACCAAGCCGGAGACCACCTTCGAGTGGAAGATCCCGCAGTGGAGCAACGCGCTGGAGCGCAACCGCGCCCGCACCTACTTCCAGGCCTACGCCGCCGGTGTCGCGCTGCACAGCATCGACATGGCGCTGGCCGAGGTCCGCGCCGGACGCACCCAGACGTGGGAGAAGTTCGAGGTCCCGGACGAGGCGATCAGCTGCGGCTTCACCGAGGCCGTGCGCGGCGTGCTCTCGCACCACATGGTGGTCCGCGACGGCAAGATTGCCAACTACCACCCCTACCCGCCGACGCCGTGGAACGCCAGCGTGCGCGACTCCTACGGCACGCCCGGCCCCTACGAGGACGCGGTGCAGAACACCCCGATCTTCGAGGAGAACCCGCCGGACAACTTCAAGGGCATCGACATCATGCGGGCCGTCCGCAGCTTCGACCCCTGTCTGCCCTGCGGCGTGCACATGTACGTCGGCGGCGGCAAGACCGTCCAGAAGATGCACGTCCCCACCGGCCTGAGCGGAATGGCCGGATGACGGTGGATCAGAAGGGCGCAGCCGAACAGGCGGTCACCCCGCCGACGCCGGACGTCACCGCGGCCCGGATCGAGGAGCTGCTGGACCGCCTCGCGTCCAGCGCCGACCGGACTGCGGCGGCCACCGCCGAGCAGCTGGTCCGCGCGCTGATGGACCTCTACGGCGCGGGCCTGGCCCGGGCCGTGGAGCTGCTGTCCGGACGCAGCGGCAGCCCCCTCGACGCGCTGCTCGACGACGAGGTCACCGCCGGTCTGCTGGTCCTGCACGACCTGCACCCGGACGACGTCCCCGCCCGCGTCCGCCGCGCCCTGCGCGCGGCGGACGCGGGGGAGTGGGAGATCGACTCCCTCGACGCGGAGACAGGCGCGCTGACGCTGCGTCAGAAGGCGTCCGACAGTGCCTCCGGCGGCTCGGGCGGCGGCTGCGGCTGCGGGAGCAGCACGACGGACGGCGTGCGCGTCCGGGTGCGGGCGGCGCTGGCCGGGTTCGCGCCCGAGGTGACGCAGGTCGACCTGCTCGCCGCCGAACCCGCCCGCCGGGAGCCGCCGTTGCTGCAGATCGGCCTGCGGCCCGGTGCCGCCGCGCCGGTGGAGGCACGATGACGGCGCTCCCGTCCACGCCTGCGGCCCGTCTCCGGACGGGCCTGCGGCGCTTCACCGGTCCGCGCCCGCCCGCCGTCGAGCGCTGCGAGCTGTGCGCGGCCGAGGTCGGCGCAGGCCACCGGCACCTCGTCGACACCGAGCGCCGGGCGCTGGCCTGCGCCTGCACCGCGTGCGCGATGCTCTTCGACCGGCCGGGCGGAGCGGGCGCGCAGCCGGGAACGGACGCGGGCCGGTTCCGCACCGTCCCCGACCGCTACCTCTCCGACCCCGACGCCGCGTTGGACGACGGCAGTTGGGCCGGCCTGCAGATCCCCGTCGGCATGGTCTTCTTCCTGCGCGACGGTGCGAGCGGCCAGGTGACGGCGTTCTACCCGAGCCCGGCCGGGGCCACCGAGAGCGAGCTGGAGCCGCAGGCTTGGGAGGCGGTCCGGGCGGCCACCCCGCTCGCCGACGAACTCGCCCCGGACGTCGAGGCGTTGCTGCTCCGTCACCACCAGCACCGCAGCGCCTGCTTCCTGGTCCCGGTCGACGCCGCCTACGAGCTGGTCGGCCGGATGCGACGCCGCTGGCAGGGCTTCGACGGCGGCGCGGAGGCGCACGCCGAACTGGAGCTGTTCTTCGACCACGTCACCCGCCGGGCGCAACGGGCACACCACGCGCACGAGCCGTCGAAGGGACGCGCATGACCGGGCTCGACTTCGCCTGCACCGAGGTCCGGGCCGAGCCGTACGCGGCCGGGCCGACACTGCTGTTCCGGGTCAGGATCACCGCGCAGGGCGAGCCGCAGCGGGTCCACGCGCTGGCGCTGCGCTGCCAGTTCCGGATCGAACCCGCCCGGCGGCACTACTCCGAGCCCGAGGCGCAGCGCCTCGGCGACCTCTTCGGCGAGCGCTCGCGCTGGGGCAGCACGCTGCATCCGCTGCAGTTCGCCCAGGTCGGCGTGGTGGTGCCCGGGTTCACCGGCAGCACCGAGGTGGAGCTGCCGGTCCCGGTCAGCTACGACCTCGACATCGCCGCGACCCGCTACAGCGACGCGCTGGCCGAGGGCGAGGTGCCGCTGCTGCTGCTCTTCTCCGGCACGGCCTTCCGTGGCGCAGGCGGGTTCCAGGTCGAGCCGGTGCCGTGGGACAAGGAGGCGGTCTGCCGGATGCCGGTCGCCGTCTGGCGCGAGGCGATCGACGGTCACTTCCCCGGCTGCGGCTGGATCCGACTGCCGCGCGACACCATGGCCGCCCTCCAGGCCTACCGCTCCCGCCATGCCCTCCCTTCCTGGGAGGCCACCGTGGAGCGGCTGCTGCACGACGCGGAGGAGGAGGCCGAACCTGATCCGGTCGCCGTTGCCGCAGTCCGTGCCGTCAGTGCGTTCCCGACCGTGCCCACCGTCACGGCTACCGCCGCCGTCCGAACCGCCGAGGGGAGCCTGCGATGACCACGAGCCCGGCGCGGACGGAGGCGCCCGCCGACGCGCTCTTCGCGACGGCCCGTCAGGTCGCCGACGCCGTCCTCTACGAGGGCTACGTCCTCTACCCCTACCGCGCCTCCTCCGCCAAGAACCGGATGCGCTGGCAGTTCGGCGTGCTCGCGCCGCCGTCCTGGGGTCACGACAGCGGCGAGCATGCGCACCAGCGGACCGAGTGCCTGCTGGAGCCTCGCGAGGGCGGCCGGATGCACGTGCTGCTGCGCTTCCTGCGCACCCAGCGCCGTACCGTCCACGAGGTCGCGCCCGACGGCAGCCACCGGCCCGTCGCGGCCCTGGAGCTGCCGGACCGGGTGCTGGTGCCCTGGGACGAGGGCGTCGAGGAGGAGCTCCGCCTCGACGTCGACCTCGCCGAACTCGTCGACGGTGGTGTGGAGTTGCCGTTCTCCCGGCCCGCGGCCGAGGAGACCGAGGAGCTCTACGACGCGGCGGGCGGCGCGCGGATCGGCAGGTTGGTGCGCCGCCGCGAGCGCGTGGACGGCGTGCTGCGGCTGGTCGCCACCGAACTCCCCGGCCCCTACCGGGTGTTGCGGCTGACGGCCGAGGTGGCGAACGCCGGTGACTGGAGTCCGCTCTCCGGCGAGGCGGCCGACCGGGACACGGCGCTTTCGCACGCGCTGGTCTCCGCGCATCTGATGCTCGGTCTGACGGCGGGTTCGTTCGTCTCCATGACCGACCCGCCCGAGTGGGCCAAGCCGGCCGTGGCGGAGTGCCGCAACGAGCACACCTGGCCGGTCCTGGCGGGCGTGGACGGCGCGGCCGACGTGCTGCTCTCCTCGCCGATCATCCTGGAGGACCATCCGCGCATCGCTCCGGAGAGCCTCGGGACGCTGTACGACGCCACCGAGATCGACGAGATCCTCGCGCTGCGCACCGCCACGCTGACCGACCAGGAGAAGCGTGAGGCGCGCGGCACGGACGCGCGCGCCGCTGCCGTGATCGATCTGGCGGACAACATGCCGCCGGAGATCCTCGACCGCCTCCACGGCGCGATCCGCTCGCTGCGCGAGGTCGGCGGCGGCCCGGCCGCGTCAGCCCCGACGGCTGCCGCCGCGCCGTTCGACACGCCGCCGGACGCCGACCTCGTCTATCAGGAGTTCGACCCGTTCCGCACCGACACCCCCTGGTGGGACCCGGCGGCCGACGCGAGCGTCGATCCTGGCCGCGACCACGTGCTCGTCGACGGCGTCCCCGTGCGCGCGGGCAGCCGGGTGGTGCTGCGTCCTGGACGCAGGCGGACGGACGCGCAGGACATCTTCCTGCACGGCCGGACCGCCCTGGTCGAGGCGGTGCTGCACGACGTGGACGGCGGCGTGCACGTCGCGGTCACCGTCGAGGACGACCCCGGCGCGGAGATCCAGCGCGAGCAGGGCCGCTTCCGCTACTTCCAGCCCGACGAGCTCGCCCCGGTGGAGGCGTCGTGACCGACACCTACGCGGCTCCGACGCCGCCGCGCACCCTGATCGCCGGGATCGGCAACATCTTCCTCGGCGACGACGGCTTCGGTGTCGAGGCGGTCCGCCGCCTGGCCGAGCAGCCGTTGCCGGAGGGCGTCGAAACCGTCGACATCGGCGTCCGTGGCGTCCATCTCGCCTACCAACTCCTGGACGGCTACCACACGGTGGTGCTGCTGGACGCGATGGCCAGGGGCGGCGACCCCGGCACGGTGTACCTGGTCGACAACGCGGACGTCGGCGGTACCCAGGCCGACGCCGGGGCGGACGGGCCCGTGCTGGACGGGCACCGGATGTCGCCCGACGCCGTGCTCGCCCTGCTCGACCACCTGAGCGTCGGGACGGGCGGCAGCAAGCCGCAGCGGGTCGTGGTTGTCGGCTGCGAACCGGCGAACGTCGCCGAGGGCATCGGGCTCAGCGACGCCGTCGCGGCGTCCCTGGAGCGGGCCGTGGCCGTGGTGCTCGACCAGCTTCCGATCGCCACTGTCCAACTGCCCGAAACAGACTGACAGACAGTCATATTCGCTCAGAGGTCTCAGAGGTCTCAGAGGTAGGGAGGAGGTTCGCCCATGTTCAAGCTTCTCTTCGGGGCGGTGCTGGTCGCCGCGGCCGGTGCGGTCGTCGTCAACCTGCCCGACATCAAGCGCTATCTGCAGATCCGCAACATGTGAGCTGCGACCGAACGGTGGAGCCGGGACGGACGCGTCGGCGTGGCGCGTCCGTCGGCATGTGCGGCAGCCGTGTAATGGAGCGGCCGTCGGGGCGCACCGAGCCCGAGGCCCAGGGAGTCCGTATGCACGAGATGTCCATCGCGCTGGCCGTCGTCGACCAGGTGCAGGACGCCGCACGCGCGGACCGGCAAGGCGGCGCTCGGCAGGGCCTGGAAGGCATGGTTCCCGACCAGGTCACGCTGCGGATCGGCGAGTTGGCGGGCGTGGTGCCCGACGCGCTCCACTTCTGCTTCCAACTCGCCTGCGAGGGCACGCTGCTGGAGGGCGCCCGGCTGCTCACGGAGAGCGTCGAGGGCCGCGCCCACTGCACCCCGTGCGACGTCCGCTGGCCCACCGGAATGCCGCCGGACCTCTGCTGCCCGCGCTGCGGCTCCGGCGCGAGCGGCCTGCTGGCGGGACGCGAACTGGAGATCGCCGAGGTCCACTGGACCGAGCCGGGCGATCGCGGCGAGACGTGCAAGCCTGCGGACATCTTCGTCGTCGAGGAGGCCTGAGGACCGTGTGCCGGGTGACCCAGCTGCAACAGGCGATCCTCGCCAAGAACGACCACCATGCCGACGGCCTCCGCGCGGCGCTTGCCGCTCGCGGCACCGGCCTGGTCAATCTGCTCTCCAGCCCGGGCAGCGGCAAGACCGCGCTGCTGGAGGCGGAGTTGACCCTGGCACGGCAGCGCGGTGTCCCGGTCGCGGCGCTCACCGCTGACCTGGCCACCGAGAACGACGCCACCCGGCTGGCCCGTTCGGGCGTGCCGGTGAAGCAGGTGCTGACCGACGGGCTGTGCCACCTGGAGTCCGAGATGCTCGACGCGCATCTGGACGGCTGGCTGCCGGAGCCGACCCGGCTTCTCTTCGTCGAGAACGTCGGCAACCTGGTCTGCCCCGCCTCCTACGACCTCGGCGAGTCACTCCGCGTGGTGCTGGCCTCGGTCACCGAGGGTGAGGACAAGCCGCTCAAGTACCCGACCGCGTTCGGCCTGGCCCAGCTCGTCGTGGTGACCAAGAACGACCTGGCGGAGGCCGTCGAGTTCGACCGCGAGACGCTGCTGGCCAACATCCAGCGGGTGAACCCGGGCGTCGAGGTGGTCTTCACCTCGACGCGGCGCGGCGGCGAGGGCGTCGGCCTGCTGCTCGACCGGGCGCTCGCGGTCGCGGACGGAGCCCCGGTCCACCGCCCGCTGATGGCCGCCGAAGCAGGCGCGGACGGCCATGCGCACGGGCACACGCACGGCCACACGCACGGTCACGCTCACAGCCACGGGAACGGGCCCGAGCACACGCATCCCCACCACGACGCGCACGCGCACTGAGGGCCGCGACCGATGACCGCGCCGACGACCAGTCCCGAGCGCCCCGGCCGCGAGGGCAGTGGGGACGGCGTCGACGGTGTGGACGCCGGGAGTGGCGTCGTCGCTGGGGAACGCCGCCGTGTGACGGTCCGTGGCGTGGTCCAGGGCGTCGGCTTCCGGCCGTTCGTCTTCGGCCTGGCCAACGAGCTCCGGCTGGCCGGGTACGTCACCAACACCGGTGAGGGCGTGGTCACCGAAGTGGAGGGCGCTCGCGAGGCCGTGGCCGCGTTCTGCGTCCGGATCGCCGCCGACGCGCCCCCGTTGGCCGTCGTCGAGTCCGTCAGCCACGAGAGCGTCGCCGCCGCCGGTGAGACGGGCTTCCGGATCGAGGCCTCCCGGTCACAGGGCCCGCGACGCACGCTGGTCTCGCCGGACACGGCCACCTGCGCCTCCTGCCTGGCCGAGATGACCGACCCGGGCGACCGCCGCCACCGGCACCCGTTCATCACCTGCACACACTGCGGCCCGCGCTTCACCATCGTCGCCGGCCTGCCCTACGACCGTGCCAACACCACCATGGCCCGGTTCCCGATGTGCGCACGCTGCGAGCGCGAGTACACCGACCCGGCCGACCGGCGCTTCCACGCCCAGCCGGTGGCCTGCCACGACTGCGGCCCGACGCTGCGACTGCTACTCGCCGCCGAGGACGGCAGACCGGTCGTGGCCCCCGACCGCGACCCGGTCGCCGCCGCCCGACGCCTGTTGGCCGAAGGCCGGATCCTGGCGGTCAAGGGCCTCGGTGGCTACCACCTCGCGTGCGACGCTCGCAACGCGGCGAGCGTCGCCCTGCTGCGCCGCCGAAAGAACCGTGGCGACAAGCCCTTTGCGCTGATGGCGGCCCAACTCGCCGACGTCGAGCCGCTGGTGCGCATCGACGACAGCGAGCGCCGACTGCTCACCGGCAACCGGCGTCCGATCGTGCTGCTACGTCGTCGCAGTGACGCAGCGTCAGAATCGATCGCGGCCGAGGTCGCTCCCGGCAGCCCCGATCTGGGCGTGATGCTGCCCTACACGCCGCTGCACCATCTGCTGCTCGGCCTTCCCGGCGACCCGCCCGGCCCGCGGCTGCTGGTGATGACCAGCGGAAACCTCGGCGGTGAGCCGATCGTCACCGACGACGAGGAGGTACTGACCACGCTCGCGCCGCTGGTCGACGCGTGGCTGACGCACGACCGGCCGATCCATGTGCCGTGCGACGACTCCGTCGTCCGGGTCGTGGACGGCGAGGAGCTGCTGGTCCGGCGCTCGCGCGGCTATGCGCCGTTGCCGGTCACGCTGGCGTTCCCGGTCCGTCCCACGCTGGCGGTCGGCGGGGACCTGAAGAACGCCTTCTGTCTCGGGCAGGAGCGGCACGCCTGGCTCTCCGCGCACATCGGCGACATGGACGACCTCGCCACGCTCACCGCGTTCGGGCGCGCCGAGCGGCAGTTGGAGAGCATCACCGGCGTCACCCCGACCCTGCTCGCCGCCGACGCTCACCCCGGCTACCGCGCCTCGGGCTGGGCGCGCCGCCACGCGGGGGAGCGGTCGGTGCGGTCGGTGCAGCACCACCACGCGCACGTGGCCGCGGTGATGGCCGAGAACGGCCTCGACGGGACCGCCCCGGTGCTCGGCGTCGCCTTCGACGGGACCGGCTACGGCGACGACGCGGCGGTCTGGGGCGGCGAGTTCCTGCTCGCCGACTACGACGGCTACCGACGGCTCGCCCATCTCGCCTACGTCCCGCTGCCGGGCGGCGACGCGGCGGTGCGCCGCCCCTACCGGATGGCCCTGGCCCACCTCTTCGCCGCCGGACTGCCATGGGACGATCGCCTGCCCTGCGTCGCCGCCTGCCCGGACGACGAACGCTCAGTGCTGGAACGGCAGTTGCAGCGGGGCTTGGCCTCTGTGCCGACGTCGAGCGCGGGCCGCCTCTTCGACGCCGTCTCGTCCCTCGCGGGCGTCTGCCACCAGGCACGCTACGAGGGGCAGGCCGCCATCGAGTGGGAGGCGGCGGCCTACGCCTGGCTCCGCGACGACGGCGCGTCCGGCCGTGGCTACCGCTTCGGGCTCGTGTCTCCCAGCGGGGGCGGCGACGCACCGTTGCGGCTCGACCCCGGGCCGGTGCTGGCCGCCGTCGCGGCGGACGTGCTCGCGGGTGCGCCGGCCGGCCTGGTCGCCGCCCGCTTCCACACCGGCCTGGCCGACGCGGTCCGCCACGTCTGCGCGACCCTCCGGGAGCGCACCGGCGTCGCGACCGTCGCCCTGAGCGGCGGCGTCTTCGCCAACGCGCTGCTGGCCGCCGGATGCGCCCGCGGGCTGCGGGACGACGGCTTCACCGTACTGCGCCACCGCCTGGTCCCGCCCAACGACGGCGGCCTGGCGCTGGGCCAACTCGCCGTCGCCGCCCACGTGGAACGACACGACTGACAAGGAGAGAGCGCCCATGTGCCTTGCGGTACCCGGCAGAGTCCTCGAGATCGAGGAACGGGACGGAACCAAGATGGCCACCGTCGACTTCGGCGGTGTGATCAAGGACGTGTGTCTGGAGTACCTGCCCGACCTCCAGGTCGGCGAGTACACCATCGTCCACGTCGGCTTCGCCCTGCAGCGACTCGACGAGGAGTCGGCACGGCGCACCCTCGCGCTCTTCGAGGGACTCGGGCTGATGGAGGAGGAGTTCGGCGACCAGTGGGAGATCGCCGCCCGCGCCGCCGCCGGGTCCGACGGCACCGACGGAGCCGACGGAGCCGGCGACGTCGACGCGCAGCGGGAGGCGCAGCGGTGAAGTACCTCGAGGAGTTCCAGAACCCCGACCTCGCCCGGCGGTTGCTCGACGAGATCCACGCCACGGTGACCCGCCCGTGGGCGCTGATGGAGGTCTGCGGCGGACAGACCCACTCCATCATCCGCCACGGGATCGACCAACTGCTGCCCGAGCAGATCGAGTTGATCCACGGGCCCGGTTGCCCGGTGTGCGTGACCCCGCTCGACGTGATCGACAAGGCACTGGAGATCGCCTCCCGTCCGGACGTGATCTTCTGCTCCTTCGGCGACATGCTGCGCGTCCCCGGCACCGGCCGCGACCTGTTCCAGGTGCGCAGCGAGGGCGGCGACGTACGCGTGGTCTACTCGCCGCTGGACGCACTGCGGATCGCGCAGCAGAACCCCGACAAGCAGGTCGTCTTCTTCGGCATCGGCTTCGAGACCACGGCCCCGCCCAACGCGATGACGGTGCATCAGGCGCGCAAGCTCGGCATCCGCAACTTCAGCCTGCTGGTCTCGCACGTCCGGGTGCCGCCCGCGATCGAGGCGATCATGAGCTCGGCCGACTGCCGGGTCCAGGCGTTCCTGGCCGCCGGGCACGTCTGCAGCGTGATGGGGATCGAGGAGTACCCCGAGCTGGCCGAGCGGTTCCGGGTGCCGATCGTGGTCACCGGGTTCGAGCCGCTCGACATCCTGGAGGGCGTCCGCCGCGCGGTGCGCCAACTGGAGCGCGGCGAGCACACGGTGGACAACGCCTACGAGCGCGCCGTCCGGCCCGAGGGCAACCTGGCGGCCAAGGCGATGCTCGCCGACCTGTTCGAGGTCACCGACCGCGCCTGGCGCGGCATCGGGATGATCCCGCACAGCGGCTGGCGACTTGCCGAGAAGTACCGCGAGTTCGACGCCGAACACCGGTTCCAGGTCGGCGAGATCGCCACCCAGGAGCCGGCCGCCTGCCGCGCCGGCGAGGTGCTCCAGGGGCTGATCAAGCCGCACGAGTGCGAGGCCTTCGGCACCGCCTGCACCCCGCGCACACCGCTCGGCGCGACCATGGTCTCCAGCGAGGGGGCCTGCGCCGCGTACTACCTCTACCGGCGTCTGGGCGGCACGCCCACCAGGCCCGAGCAGAACCAGCAGACCCTGGAGGGGACCTCCGTTGGCTGACACCCTCGACGTCGCGGCACCGTCCGCACCGTCCGCAACGTCCGCACCGTCCGCGACTCCCGCGCCGGACTTCTCCGGCTGGACCTGTCCCGCTCCGCTGCGCGACCTGCCGCGCATCGTGATGGGCCACGGCGGCGGAGGAACGCTCTCCGGCGAGCTGGTCCAGCACGTCTTCGCCCCGGCGTTCGGCGGGGAGCACCTTGCGGCGCTCGGCGACTCCGCGCTGCTCGACATCGGCGGCGCCCGCCTCGCCTTCTCCACCGACTCGTTCGTGGTCCGGCCGCTCTTCTTCCCCGGCGGCAGCATCGGTGACCTGGCGGTCAACGGCACCGTCAACGACCTGGCCATGAGCGGCGCCCGACCGCTCTACCTCTCCTGCGGGTTCATCCTGGAGGAGGGCGTCGAGACGGCCACCGTCGCCCGCGTCGCCCAGGCCCTCGGCGCGGCGGCCCGCAGCGCGGGCGTCGAGGTGGTCACCGGCGACACCAAGGTGGTCGAGGCCGGCCACGGCGACGGCCTCTACATCAACACGGCGGGCATCGGTGTGGTCCCGACCGGCGTCGACATCCGGCCGCAGCGTGCGGTGCCGGGGGACGTGGTCATCGTCAGCGGGCCGGTCGGCGTGCACGGCGTGGCCATCATGAGCGTCCGCGAGGGTCTGGAGTTCGGCGTCGAGATCCAGAGCGACTGCGCCTCCCTCGGCGGCCTGGTGCAGTCCATGCTCGGCGCGTGCCAGGACCTGCACGTGCTCCGCGACCCCACCCGCGGCGGCCTCGCCGCGGCGCTCAACGAGATCGCGCAGGCCTCGTCGGTCGGCGTGGTCGTCCAGGAGCGCGCGGTCCCGGTCCCGCCCGAGGTCGCCAACGCCTGCGCGATCCTCGGCCTCGACCCCTGGTACGTGGCCAACGAGGGCAAGCTCGTCGCCTTCGTCCCGCGCGCCGACGCGGACGCCGTCCTCGCGGCGATGCACGCCCACCCGCTGGGCGCGCAGGCGGCGATCGTCGGCGAGTGCACGGACGACCACCCGGGCATGGTCGTCGCCCGCACCGGCCTCGGCGGCACCCGCGTCGTCGACACGCCGCTCGGCGAGCAGTTGCCGCGCATCTGCTGATCGGCATCCGATGGGACGGGCGGGCTCAGGAGCGTCCGGCCTGCCCGACCATCGCCGGCCACCGAGCGGGCGGCAGCTTCATTTCCACCGCCGTGTCCAGCAGCTTGAGCTGATGGCGAGTCAGCTTCGGCTGCACATGTCGCCGATGGCGAGGGAACATCAGATTGGGAAGGTTGTGCCAGGGCAGTTCGACGGCGGGCAGCACGTCGGGCTGGCGCAACTCGTATGCGCTGTAGGCGAGTCCGGCCGCCTGGGCGACCCGGGCGACCTCGGTCTGACGCATCCCGAGCCCCGGCATGGTGAGCAGCCGCTGGCTCCTGGCGTTCAGCAGCAGGATCCGCACCTCTTCGGCGTACCGGTAGCGCTCCTTCAGCCAGACCAGTTCCACGGGCACGTCGGCCAGCGGCCCGCCGAGGAGCGACGGCGACGTGGCCGGATCGAGCGGAACCCTGACGGTCCCGGCGGGGCCGCAGCAGAGCACCAGGACCCGGCGGCTGGAGCTCCACTGGACGTAGGCGCTGCGGAGCCACAGCTCGTCCTCGGGAATGAGTTCCTTCACGCCTTGCGTCTCCTGGATCCGGCGCCGAGAGGGACGGGCGCTGCACGCGGCCCTGAAGCCGCCGGGTGCGGGCAGGAACCGGTCGGGAACCAGGCGGCCGGACCGTCCGCCGGTCGGATCGAACTCCTGCGGCTGGTCCTGCCCCGCCCGCGCGGCCAGGACCTGCGCCTCCTCCAGCACCCGCCCGGCGCGCACGTTCCGCCGCAGGGCGGCCGGGGCGAACTGCCAGAGCGCCGTCTCCACCAGCAGCGGGACCGGTGTCAGCAGTGCGGCCCACACGGCCCAGGCGCCCGACCCGAGTGGCAGGGCCACGGCCGCGACCAGTGCCGGCACGGTGCCGAGCCGCAGCGCGATACGGCGGCTCAGACGTCGCAGCCGCAGCGCGTCCGCGAGACCCTCCTCGGGGGCGGTCCAGACCCGCCACCCGACCGCGGTGAGCAGGCACGGCAGGCCTGCGGCCCACCACACCTCCCGTCCGGAACCGGTGCCCTGCAGAAAGCCGACGGCGAGACACACAGCTCCGGCCACGGCCGGAGCGGCAGTCCGCACATACCTGCGGCGGCGCATCCAGAACGCTCTGCAGCGGTACCGCAGAAGGGATGTGACATTCCGCTTGACCATGTCCACGACGCGTCCCCACTTCCCCGTGTGCGCCTTGCGGCGGGAGTCGGTCTAGGGCAGCTGCACGTGGCGGAACCGCCGGGGGAAGAGCCGGGCGGGAAGACTCCGCCACGCCGGCTCGTCCGCAGGCAGTCGCAGCTCGTAACAGCTGTAGGAGAGACCGGCGGCCTGGGCGACCCGGGCGACCTCGGTGTCGCGCATGCCGAGTGCCGACATGGTCAGCAGGCGTCGGCCGACCGCGTCGAGGAGCAGGATCCTGACCTCCGTTCGTTGGTCCCGGTGTTCGCGCAGCCAGATCAGCTCGACCGGTACCGCGGGCAAGGGCGCGCTGGGCGTGGGCGGCGGCGCGTCCGGGCCCAGGGGGAGCTCCAGGGTGCGGCCGGGTGCGTACGAGAGGGCCAGGGCCGTCCCGGTCCAGCTGACCGCGGCGCTGCCGATCCACTGTTCGTCCACCCAGCCGAGGTCGTGACGGCCGCGCACCAGACGGATCCGGCCCCGGTTGGGTCGGGCGGTGCAGGGCTCGCCGAACTCGCCGCGCGCCGGAGTGAAGCGGCGAGGTACCGGTCGGCCGTACCTCCCGCGGGCCGGATCGAAGACCAGCGGCCTGACCTGATGCACCCTGGCGGCCAGCGCCTGGGTCTCCTCCAGCAGGCGACCGCTGCGCACTGCCCACCGCAGCCCGGACGGCGCGAACAGCCACAGCACCGTTTCCACCAGCACCGGAACCGGTGCCAGCAGTGCCGACCACACTGCCGCGACGCCGACGTCGTGCGCGAGCACGCCCCGAGTCGCGAGCCAGAGCGGCAGGCCGACCGACGCTGCCGTCGCCAGAACTGTGGTCACCCGCAGGGCGATCCTCCGGCTCAGCCGCCGCAGGCGGAGCGCGTCCGCCTGACCCTCCTCCGGTGCCGTCCAGGCCCGCCACCCCACGGCCGTGACCAGCAACGGCAGGGCGGTGGCCAGCCACAGGTCCCGGACGGCGGCGGCGTGATGGTCGGCTCCGACGGCGACGCAGACCGCTGCGGCCAGCGCCGGCCCGGCGGTCAGCAGGTTCCTGCCGAGTCGCCTCCAGAACACTGTGACCCGGTACTGAAAACGGGATATGACAGCCCGTTGCATCACGTCCACGGCGCTCCCCCGATCCCCCGTGTGCGCCCGACAGGAGGAGTATCCGCCCGAATCGGCCCTCGGGTACCCCAGTCGGACACTTTCGGTCCCGGTTAGGCCCACCTCTACGCCGGTTGCCGGTGGTCCGGTGCGGTGGTGAGCTTGAGGGGAGCCCAGAACCGGCAGAGCAGCGTGGGGAAGCGGGTGACGACGGGATGAAGGCGAAAGTAGGTGACCGGTTGCGCTTCCTGGGACACCAGGTGGGCGCGCCCGACCACTTCGGTCGGGTGGTCGAGGTGATGGGCAAGGAAGGCGATCCGCCGTACCTGGTCGAGTTCGACGACGGGCACCGGGCCGAGGTCTTCCCCGGGACCGACTGCGAACTCGAACACGCGGGTGCCCATCACAGCGCCGCGTAGACCGCAGAGAGCCGAGAAGACGAGCCGTAGCCCCGCGCAGCCGCGCGGGGCTACGCCATTCGAGTGAACGCCGGTTCGGGGCTGCCGGATCGCCGAGATCTCTGGGGAGACCGGACCGGGGCCGCGCCTCGGGCGCGCGCACCCGACCTCCGAACGGCCCAACTGCGTCGCCGGAAGCAATGGAATTCCGGCCGCGCGGCACGTCTGGGGCAGCGGACGGGTACGGCTGCGCCCATGTGTGCAGCAGCAGCTCCGTCCCAGGTCCCCGCTTCGGCCGCCTCGGCTGCGTCCGACACCGCCGCCGCGCTGGAGGGCGCCGACGTGCTGGTGCTCTTCGGCATCACCGGCGACCTGGCCAGGAAGATGATCCTGCCCGCCCTCTACCGCCTCTGCGAGAGCGGCCTGCTGACTGTGCCCGTCGTGGGTGTCACCACCCGCGCCTGGGACGACGGCATGCTGCGCGCGCACGCCCGGGACGCGGTGACAGAGGCGGTCACCGACTTCGACGAAGCCGTGTTCCAGCGCTTCGCCGCGCAGCTGTCCGTCGTCGCCGGGGTCCACGCCGACCCGAACACGATGAAGCCCCTCGCCGAGGCGATCCACGGATTCGCCGCCGTCTACCTGGCCGTCCCGCCGTCGCTCTTCCTTCCCTTGGCCAAGGCACTGGCCGAGGCCGGGCTCAACCGCAGTGCGCGGCTGGTCGTGGAGAAGCCGTTCGGTCACGACCTCGCCTCCTGCCGCGAGCTGCAGACCGATCTGGAGCGGTACTTCGACGACGACCACCTGCTGCACGTCGACCACTTCCTCGGGGAGGAGGCCGTGCGCGGCCTGCCGGGCCTGCGCACCGCCAACACGCTGCTGACCCCGGTCTGGAGCCGCGACTGGATCGACAACGTGCAGATCACCCTGGCCGAGGACTTCGGCGTCGAGGACCGCGGCTCCTTCTACGACGCGGTCGGCTGCATCCGCGACGTGATCCAGAACCACCTGCTGCAACTCCTCGCCTACCTGGCCATGGAACCGATCGGCACCGAGGCGCTGCGGACCAAGGGACAGCCCGACGCCCAGGCCAAGGCAAAGGCCCGCGCGGCCGAGGCCCTGCGTCTGCTCCAGGCGGTACGCACGATCCGGCCCGAGGACGCCGTCCTCGGCCAGTACCAGGGATATCAGCAGGTGACCGGGGTCCGACCCGACTCGACCACCGAGACCTACGCGGCGCTGCGCCTCTCCATCGACAACGAGCGCTGGTCCGGGGTGCCCTTCTACATCCGCAGCGGAAAGTGCCTTGCCGCCACGGCCACCGAAGTGGTCGTCCAACTGCGCGCACCGTCGTTGATCGCCGGTACCCAGCGGGGAGGCGGCGGCAGCCACGGCACGCCGCCCGACCTGATCCGGTTCCGGGTCAAGCCGAACCCCGGCCTGACGTTCGCCGTCACCCTGGAGCGCCCGGAACCGCCGCACGAGCGGGTGACCGGCGCGGCCGGCGTCGACTTCGAGACGGTGCTCGGCCGTGAGCCGCTGCCCTACGAGACCGTGATGAACGCGGCGATCGTCGGCGACCCGATCCCCTTCGCCACGTTCCCCTGCATCGAGGAGGCCTGGCGGATCGTGGCGGACGTGATCGACACCGGCAGCCGCCCGATCCCGTACGAGCAGGGCAGTTGGGGGCCGGATGCCGCTCGGCGGCTCGTGCCGGGCGAGGGCTGGCACCAGCCGCTCTGGGCGCTGCCGGGCACGTGAGCGGGTTAAGTGGCGGGTTGTGCGGGATGGGCGTGCGCTTGAGGTATGAGCGACGACGACATCATCACCGCCTGGACGGAACGCCTGCGGATGCAGGCTCCCGGCCTCTCGCCCGAGCGGGCGCGCCTCTTCGTGCGGGACCTGTTCTACGCGGCCCAGCGTGAGCTGGACAAGGAGCAGGCGGAGGCCGACTTCGACCGCGAGGAGTAGCCCTCAGCAGGGCCGCCGGGAGATCCCGTCCAGGGATCCGTCCGGAGAGATCAGGGCACGATCACCAGCTTGCCCCGGGTGTGACCGGTCCGGCTGGCGTCGAAGGCGGCGGCGACCCGGTCGAGCGGGAAGGTCTGCGCGACCTCCACGGTCAGCGCGCCCCGGTCGATCACGGTGGCCAGTTCGGCCAGCTTCACGCCGTCCGGGCGGACCCAGATCCACATGCCGCCGTGCTGCTCGACGGTCGGGTCGGCGACGGACGCGTTCCGCCCGCCCGGCGCGAGCACGGCCAGGGTGACCTCCAGCTGTCCGCCGACGAAGTCCGCGACGGCGGTGACGCCGTCCGGAGCCAGGGCGCGGACCCGCTCGGCCACGCCGTCGCCGTAGGCCACCGGCTCGGCTCCCAGCTTGCGCACGTAACCGTGGTTCCGCTCCGACGCCGTGCCGATCACCTTGGCCCCGCGGTCGACGCCCAGCTGCACGGCCATGCTGCCCACGCCGCCCGCCGCGCCGTACACCAGCAGCACGTCGTCCGGGCCGACGCCCATCCGATCCAGGGTGCGCAGCGCGGTCAGGCCCGCCAGCGGCAGGCCGCCCGCCTGGGCCCAGTCCAGCGAGGCCGGCTTGCGGGCGACGTGCTGGGCGGAGACCGTGACCAGCTCGGCGAAGGTGCCCGCGTGGATGTCGTCCTTGCGGGCGTAGGACATGACCGGGTCGCCCGGTGCGAACTCGGGCGTGTCCGGGCCGACGGCGACGACCGTTCCGGCCACGTCCCAGCCCGGGATCACCGGGAAGACGGTGTCCATCATCGGCTCCAGGCCGCCGGCCATGACCTTCCAGTCCACGGGATTCACCCCGGCGGCCCGGACCTTGATCAGCACCTGGCCGGGCCCGAGCTTGGGATCGGGCACCTCGCCGTACCGGAGCCGGGAGTTGTCCACGGCAAAGGCTTCGTATGTCACTGCGCGCATGAGCAGACCTCCTCACAGCCATCCTCTGCTCGTCGGCCGCAGCCCGCTCGCCGGTGCCCGGACCCAGGGAAATCCCGGTGACCCGGTTGCAGCAGCGGACCGCGCCGGGGGCTGCCGTGCGTGCCAGCATCGGAGGCGTGCCCCCACGGTCCGGTTCGACCGCCGCGTGTCGCTGGGCATCCCGGCGGGTTCGCCCCTGACGCCGCAGCAGAAGCAGCAGTACGAGAAGCAGCAGTTCGGCAGTACAGGCAGAGGAGCCACCCCATGGCGAGCGACCCCACCCGCCGCACCGGCAGTTCCGTCCCCGCATCCGTCCCCGCGCGCCAGGCGTGGTGGGCGGCGCACGACCCGGCCCTCGAACTCCAGCACCTCTGGGGCGAGGTGAGCCGCCTGTTCGAACGCGCCGCGCAGGACACCTCGGAGGCGCCCCGCCACTGGATGCCGGTGGCCGAGGAGGAGGACACCGGCGATGCGTACGTGGTCCGCGCCGAACTCCCCGGCGTGCCGCGCGAGCGGGTCAGCGTGGAGCTGGACGGCAAGGAGCTGCACATCTCCGGCACCGTGGACGAGACCTCCGGGGGCAGCGCCCTCCGCCGCCGGACCGGCTCCTTCGCCTACGGCATCCGCGTGCCCGGCGACGTCGACAGCGCGGGCATCCAAGCCCGGCTCACCGACGGGGTGCTGACGGTCACTCTGCCCAAGTCCGGCCAACCGGCCCGCCGCAGCATCGACATCGCCGTCGCGGAGTAGTCAGCCGCTCAGCCGCTCACAGATAACAGGACTTGGGCGACACCGTCACCACGCGCGGCTTCCTGACCCGGATGTACGTGGCCGGGCTGGCGACGACGACGGCCTCGTGCCCGTCCTCGTACTCGACCCGGTAGAGCGGGGCGGCGCCGCCGCTGAGGACCTCCTTGACCTTGGCGATCCGGTCGTTGGATCCGGCCGGGCCGTGCATCAGCAGCCAGTCCCCTTTGGCAGCCTGCATCGGGATCGCCTCCCAGGTGGCGCGGACGGCGGACACGTGAGAAATCCCCACCAGTCTAGGACCGCGTCCCGGACCACGCCGTCCGAGTCGCTGCCGGGCACGGGCGTGGTCCGGCACGTAGCATCGCAGCAGTAGACCCGCGCCGAGGGAGCCTTATGGCTATTCCGCAGTCCGTCGTCGTGCCGCCTACCCGCGCGGCGGTATTTCTCGTCGGCACGATCGCCGAGGGGGGCGAACGGACCGTCCGCGACCTGCTCCAGAACCTGGCCGGCGTCATCCGCACGGTGGCGTTCCGCGCCCCGGGCGACGGGCTCGTCTGTGTCGCGGGCGTTGGCTCCGAAGCCTGGGGACGGCTCTTCCCCGGCGGCCCGCGGCCGCGGGAACTGCACCCGTTCAAGGAGTTGGACGGCCCCGCCGGGCACCGCGCCCCGGCCACCCCGGGCGACCTCCTCTTCCACATCCGCGCCCAACGCATGGACCTATGCTTCGAGTTGGCCCGCCAGGTGACGGACCACCTGGGCGACGCCGTCACCGTGGTCGACGAGGTGCACGGCTTCAAGTACTTCGACGAGCGCGACCTGCTCGGCTTCGTCGACGGCAGCGAGAACCCGACCGGGCCGACCGCTGACGCCGCCGTCTACATCGGCGACGAGGATCCGCTGTTCCAGGGCGGCAGTTACGTGATCGTGCAGAAGTACCTGCACGACCTGGCCGCGTGGACGGCACTGCCCACCCCGGAGCAGGAGAAGGCGATCGGCCGCCACAAGTTCAGCAACGTCGAGTTCCCCGACGACGTCAAGGCGCCGAACGCGCACATCGCCGTCAACACCGTCGTCGAGAACGGCGTGCAGCGTCAGATCGTGCGCGAGAACATGCCGTTCGGCGCTGTGGGGAGCGGCGAGTTCGGGACCTACTTCATCGGCTACGCGCGCACCCCGGCGGTGACCGAGCGGATGCTGGACAAGATGTTCCTGGGGGATCCGCCGGGCAACACCGACCGCATTCTCGACTTCTCGACGGCCGTCACCGGCTGCCTGTTCTTCGTGCCGAGCGTGGACTTCCTGAACGCCGTCACCGTCGGCGGCAGCGACGCCGGCTCGCTGGGTGTCGGCAGTCTGAAGGACACCTGAACCAGTGTGAAGGAGCTAGGAGATACCGGTATGAACAATCTGCACCGGGAGTTGGCCCCGATCACCCCGTCCGCCTGGTCCCAGATCGAGGAGGAGGCCCGCAGGTCGTTCAAACGCCATCTGGCGGGCCGCCGGGTCGTCGACGTGACGGGCCCGCAGGGCCCCGAGTTGGCGGCCGTCGGCACCGGACACCTCAAGGACATCGAGCCCCCGACCAGCGATGTCCGTGCCCGGCTCCGCGAGGTCCGGCCGCTGGTCGAGCTGCGGGTGCCGTTCACCGTCAGCCGTGCGGCCGTTGACGACGTCGAGCGCGGCTCCCAGGACTCCGACTGGCAGCCGGTCAAGGACGCCGCGCGGGTCATGGCCTTCACCGAGGACCGCGCCGTCTTCGACGGCTACCGGGCCGCCGGCATCGAGGGTATGCGCGCCCACAGCTCCAACTCGGTGCAGACGCTGCCCGCGGAGCCCGACGGCTACCCGGACGCCATCAGCAGCGCCCTCACCGCGCTGCGGCTGGCGGGCGTCGACGGCCCGTACTCGGTGCTGCTGGGCGCGGACGAGTACCGCGCGGTCAGCGAGACCTCCGACCACGGCTACCCGATCGCCAAGCACGTCGCCAACATGATCGACGGCGAGGTGATCTGGGCGCCCGCGCTGACCGGCGCGTACGTGCTGACCACGCGCGGCGGCGACTTCGAACTCCGGCTCGGCCAGGACCTGTCGATCGGCTACAGCACGCACGACCGGGAGAACATCGAGCTGTACTTCCAGGAGACGCTCACCTACCTCACCTACACGGACGAGGCTGTCGTGGTGCTGCGTCCCTGACCAGCCCACACGAACAGGACCGGGCCGCTTCGGCCCGGTCCTGACTCATGAGGTGCTCGGGTGAGGTGCCCGGGTAGCTGTCAGGTGTAGCTGGACGGCGGGAAGTCCTCGCGGTCCTTGCGGTGGACGCCCTTGTCGGGGGCGAGTTCGCCCTCGGCGACCTCGCGGTCGACCTCGGACTCCTCGCCGCTGTACTGCGCCTCGGAGCTGGGCTCCGCCTCGGGGTCCAGGCCGACCTCCTCGCGGTCGACCTCGGTGCGCTCCTCGAGCTCGTCCTCGTCGGGGCGGCGCGGAAGGCCGCCTCCGTGGCCCGTGTCGGGATTGCCTTCGACGGTCTTGTTGGACTTGTGGTGGTGCGCCATGTCTCTCTCCTTACGCCTTCGCCTTGTCCGCCGCGTCCGCCGCCCGATCCTCCGTGCCGTCCGACTCGTCCTTCTTCTCGCCCTCGCGGATGGTGCAGTGCAGCGAGTCCTTCTCGACGTCGGCGACGATCGTGTCGCCCGGCCCCGCGACCCCGCCGAGCAGCAGCGACGCGATCCGGTTGTCGAGCTCGGACTGGATCGTGCGGCGCAGCGGGCGCGCGCCGAACTCGGGCTGGTAACCGTGGGCGAGCAGCAGCTTCTTGGCGGCCTCGGTGACCTCCAGCGTCATGCCCTGGGCCGCGACCCGGCGCTGGCTCTCGTCCAGCAGGTGGTCGAGGATCTGCGACAGGTCCTTCTCCGAGAGGGCGTGGAAGATGATGATGTCGTCGATCCGGTTGAGGAACTCCGGCAGGAACCGCCGCCGCAGGTCCTCCATCAGCTCGTCCTTGATCTCGGAGACGTCGCCCTCGTGCTCGATGATCCGGTGCGCGCCGACGTTGGAAGTCATGATGACCACGCAGTGCCGGAAGTTGACGGTCCGGCCCTGGGCGTCGGTCAGCCGTCCGTCGTCGAGGACCTGGAGCAGCGCGTTGAAGATGTCCGGGTGGGCCTTCTCCACCTCGTCGAAGAGGACCACGCTGTAGGGCTGGCGGCGCACCTTCTCGGTGAGCTGGCCCGCCTCCTCGTAGCCGACGTATCCGGGAGGGGCGCCGACCAGGCGGGCGACGGTGTGCTTCTCCTGGAACTCGCTCATGTCGAAGCGGATCATGCGGTCCGAGTCGCCGAAGAGCTGCTCGGCAAGGGTCTTGGCCAGCTCCGTCTTGCCGACGCCGGTCGGGCCGAGGAACATGAACGAGCCCACCGGGCGGTTCGGGTCGCCCATGCCGGACCGGTTGCGGCGCACCGCCTCGGAGACCGCGGTGACCGCCTCGTCCTGGCCGACGACGCGGTCGTGCATCGCGTCCTCCAGGTTGAGCAGCTTCTCCTTCTCGCTGGCGGTGAGCTGCGAGACGGGGATGCCGGTGCGCCGCGAGATGACGTCGGCGATGTCGTTGGGGGTCACGGTGATGACGCCGGGGCGGCCCTCCGTGAGGTTCGCGAGCTGGTCCTCCTCGACGTCGATCCGGCCCTTGATCTCGGCGGCCTTCTCGAAGTCCTCGCCCGCGACCGCCTGGTCCTTCTCCCGCTTGAGCTGGGCGATCCGCTCCTCGCGGTCGGTGACGTCGGTGGACGGGCCGGACGAGCGCAGCCGGACTCGGGCGCCGGCCTGGTCCATCACGTCGATGGCCTTGTCGGGCAGGAACCGGTCGCTGATGTAGCGGTCGGAGAGTTCGGCGGAGGCCGCCAGGGCCTCGTCGGTGAAGCGGACACCGTGGTGGGCCTCGTACGCGTCGCGCAGGCCCTCAAGGATCTGCACGGTCTCCTCGACGGTCGGCTCCGGGACCAGCACCGGCTGGAACCGGCGTTCGAGCGCCGCGTCCTTCTCGATGTGCTTGCGGTACTCGTCGATGGTGGTCGCGCCGACCACGTGCAGTTCGCCGCGGGCCAGGGCGGGCTTGAGCATGTTGCCCGCGTCCATCGACCCCTCGCCCGCCGAACCGGCGCCTACGACGGTGTGCAGCTCGTCGATGAAGAGGATGATGTTGCCCGCCGAGTCCTGGACGTCCTGGATGACCTTCTTCAGGCGCTCCTCGAACTGCCCTCGGTACTGGGTGCCCGCGACCATGCCGGACAGGTCGAGGGAGACGACGCGCTTGCCCTTCAGCGTCTTCGGGACGTCGCCCGCCACGATCCGCTGGGCCAGGCCCTCGACGATGGCGGTCTTGCCGACGCCCGGTTCGCCGATCAGGACCGGGTTGTTCTTGGAGCGACGGGAGAGGATCTCGACGGTCTGCTCGATCTCCTCGGCGCGGCCGACGACGGGGTCGAGCTTGCCCGCCTTGGCCTCCTCGGTCAGGTCGCGGCCGAACTCGTCGAGGGTGGTGGCGGGCTTCTGGTCGGCGGGCGCGGCGCCCTCGGCGCGGCCCGCGCGGTCGGTCATGCCGCGCAGGTTGTTGACGTCCACGCCGGTGGAGCGCAAGGCCCGCAGCGCGTCTGGGTCGGCGTCGGCGAGCAGCGCGCCGAGGATGTGCTCGGGGCCGATGTAGGAGGCGCCGCTGGCCTGGGCGTGCTCGTAGGCGGTGGCCAGGGTGCGCTTGGCGCCGGGCGTCAGCCCCGGCTCGCCCGTCTCGCCGGAGCCGCGCGGCAGCACCTCGGAGAGCTTGGACGCCAGCGCGTCGGGGTCGATCCCGGCGCGGGCGATCAGCGAACGCGACGGATCGACCTGCGTGGCGGCCCAGAGCAGGTGCTCGGTGTCGAGTTCGGTCTCTCCGTCCTGTTCGGCGCGGTTCGCGGCCAGGTTGATCAGTTCCTGGGAGGACTCGGTCAGGAGCCGTCCGATGGGCACCCGCTGCACGTTCGGAGGCGAGGACGCGGGCGACATTCCGAAGAAGCGGTTCAGCAGATCGCTGAACGGATCGGACGAGCCGAAAGCTGAACCAAACGACATCGACATGACAGCTCCAGGTACGGAGGGGACTACCCACCACTCAAACCCGAGACGTGCATGCCCGCAAACGCAGCGGAAAGCCCTGGCCGGAGGCCGAACTCGCCCGTCTGACCTGCGCCTTCCCGCGCGCTCAGGCGACGCGTCGGGTAGCCCGCCCGGGAGGTGGGGCGGGGCTTCGGGAGGGGAGTTGACCGCAGGCGCGATTGCCTGGCAGGCGGTGATCGACAGCACTAGCCTGAGCGCACGGACCGATCATCGGCTCGTAACCCCGCACGGTGGAAGGTGAGTCCTGTGAGCGCCCCCGAGGAACCGAAGGTCGAGCTGGAGCCCAGCGTGGGCGCCGTTCCCGCGGAACGTCCGGAGTTCCACCCCTACCACCACCCCGCCGCCGGCTGGGGAGCGGCCAAGAGCGTCACCAAGTTCCTGACGCGCGAGGGCGAGTACGTCGACGGCCCGCGCGCGATCATGAAGATGAACCACGAGAACGGCGGCTTCGACTGCCCCGGCTGCGCCTGGCCCGACGACGTCAAGGGCCTGAAGCTGGACCTGTGCGAGAACGGCATCAAGCACGTCACCTGGGAGATGACCCGCAAGCGGGTCGACCGCCACTTCTTCGCCGCGCACACGGTCACGGAGCTTGCGGAGTGGAGCGACTTCGCGCTCGAGGACCAGGGCCGCCTCACCGAGCCGATGGTCTACGAGGCCGCCACCGACCACTACGTGCCGATCAGTTGGAAGGACGCCTTCGAACTCGTCGGCCGCACCCTGCGTGAGCTCCCCGACCCTAACCAGGCCGCGTACTACACCTCCGGACGGCTCGGCAACGAGGCCACCTTCCTCTACCAGCTGATGGCCCGCGAGCTCGGCACCAACAACCTGCCGGACTGCTCCAACATGTGCCACGAGGCCAGTGGACGCGCGATGCAGGCGTCGCTCGGCACCGGCAAGGGCACCGTGGACCTCAAGGACTGGGAGGCCACGGACGCGCTCTTCATCATGGGCGTCAACGCCGCCTCCAACGCGCCTCGGATGCTCACCGCCCTGGCCGAGGCGTACAAGCGCGGCGCTCAGATCGTGCACATCAACCCGCTGGTCGAGGCCGCGGCCACGCGCACGATCATCCCGCACGACTTCGTCGACATGGCGCTCAACAAGTCGACGAAGACCAGCACGCTCAACGTCCAGGTGCGCATCGGCGGGGACATGGCGCTGCTGCGCGGCGTGGCCAAGGCGGTGCTGGAGCAGGCGAAGAGGGACCCCAAGGCGCTGGACCAGGAGTTCGTCGACCGGTACACCGAGGGCTTCGAGAAGTACCGGGAGGCCTGCGAGGCCACCTCGTGGGAGGAGATCGAGCGCCAGGCCGGCGTCTCCCGCGCCGAGATCCTGCGGGTGGCCCGGATCTACGGGGACGCCGACCGCAGCATCATCAGCTGGTGCCTGGGCGTGACCCAGCACGAGCACGGCGTCGACACCGTGCGGGAGATCGTCAACCTGCTGCTGCTGCGCGGCAATCTGGGACGCGAGGGCGCGGGCCCTTCGCCGGTGCGCGGGCACAGCAACGTGCAGGGCAACCGCACCTGCGGCATCGACCACCGGCCCAGCGAGGAGTTCCTCACCCGGCTGGGCGAGGTCTGCGGGATCGAGCCGCCGCGTGCGCACGGCAAGGACACCGTCACCACCATCGAGGCGATGCACCGTGGCGACGTCAAGGTCTTCGTCGGGATGGGCGGTAACTTCGCGCTCGCCGCGCCGGACACCCCCTACACCTACGCGGGCCTGCAGTCCTGCGAGTTGACGGTGCACGTCAGCACCAAGCTGAACCGCAGTCATATCGTGCACGGACGCCAGGCGTTGATCCTGCCCTGCCTCGGCCGGACCGAGAAGGACCAGCAGCGCGGCGGCGAGCAGAGCACCTCCGTCGAGGACTCGATGAGCATGGTGCACCTGTCCCGCGGCATGAAGCGCCCGGCCTCGCCGCACCTGCTCTCGGAACCCGCCATCATCGCGGGCATCGCGCGGGCGGCGCTGCCGGAGAGCAGGACGCCGTGGGAGTGGTACGTCGAGGACTACGACCGTGTCCGCGACACCATGGCCAAGGTGCTGGACGGCTTCGAGGACTTCAACCGCCGGGTCCGGCTGCCGCTCGGCTTCCGGATCAAGCAGCCCGCGCGCGAGCTGGTCTTCCTCACGCCCTCCGGCCGCGCCGAGTTCTCCGCCGCGCCGCTGCCCGACGTCGTCCCCGAGCCGGGGATGTTGGCGCTGGGCACCATGCGCTCGCACGACCAGTGGAACACCACGATCTACTCGGACAACGACCGTTACCGGGGCGTCAAGAACCTCCGCACGCTGGTCTTCATGAACGCGGACGACATGCGCGAGCGCGGCATCACCGAGTTCGACGCGGTCGACATCGTCGCGACCGCGCGGGACGGCTCCAAGCGCTCGGTCCAGGGCTACCTGGCCATCCCGTACGACATCCCGCGTGGCTGCGCGGCCGGGTACATGCCGGAGATGAACGTGCTCTGCGCGATCGGCGACTACAGCACGCAGAGCGACCAGCCGATCATGAAGCACCTGAAGGTGACGGTGACCAGGGCGCTGTGAGTCACAGCAGGCCGAGCAGCAGGTAGGCGCGCTCCCGCTGCTCGGGCCTCGTCCAGGCCCGCGGCAGGCAGGCAGGCAGGCAGGCGGTCGACGCGCAGCCGGGGGCCGGATGGCCTTAACTGGTCAGAGGGTTGCCTGCCCTGCCGCCCGAGGCCTTGCGAGGTGAGCACCATGGCGAACCGTCCCGATCCGAGGGATCCCGCCGACGTCACCCTCAACCCGCTCTTCGCGCGGCCCGGGGAGGCGCGCAGCCTGCCGCGCTTCCGGATCGGCGAGCAGCCGATGCTGCCCGAGACCGCGTACCAGATCGTCCACGACGAGGCGATGCTCGACGGCAACGCGCGGCTCAACCTGGCGACCTTCGTCGGCACCTGGATGGACGACGAGGCGCGCCGCCTCTACGCCGAGGCCTTCGACAAGAACATGATCGACAAGGACGAGTACCCGCAGACGGCGGCGATCGAGGAGCGCTGCTGGCGGATGGTCGCCGACCTCTGGCACGCGCCCGATCCGGAGACCACGATCGGCTGCTCCACGATCGGCTCCTCCGAGGCCTGCATGCTGGGCGGCCTGGCGCTGAAACGGCGCTGGCAGGAGTCCCGTCGCGCGCAGGGCAAGCCGGTCGAGCGGCCCAACCTGGTGATGAGCTCGGCGGTCCAGGTGGTCTGGGAGAAGTTCTGCGACTACTGGGACGTGGAGCCTCGCTACGTGCCGATCACCGAGGAGCACCGGACGCTGGACGGCCACGGGCTGCGGGAGCACGTGGACGAGAACACCATCGGCGTGGTCTCGATCCTCGGCGTCACCTACACCGGGATGTACGAGCCGGTGGCGCAGGTGAGCGCGGCGCTCGACGAGATCCAGAAGGAGACCGGGCTCGACATCCGGATCCATGTCGACGGCGCGTCAGGAGCGATGGTCGCGCCGTTCCTGCAACCGGAGTTGGCCTGGGACTTCCGGGTGCCCCGGGTGGCGTCGATCAACACCTCGGGCCACAAGTACGGGCTGGTCTACCCCGGCCTGGGCTGGGTGGTCTGGCGCGAGCGGAGCCTGCTGCCGGAGAGCCTGGTGTTCACGGTCAGCTACTTCGGCGGCGCGATGCCGACGTTCGCGCTCAACTTCTCCCGGCCGGGCGCGCAGGTCCTGCTCCAGTACTTCCAGTTCCTGCGGCTCGGCCGCGAGGGCTACCGCGAGGTCCAGCAGGCCTCGCAGGACGTGGCGAAGTTCCTGGCGGCCGGGATCGGTCGGCTGGACGCGTTCGAACTGTGGAACGACGCCTCGGACATCTCCGTCTTCGCCTGGCGGCAGACGCCCGGACACAGCCGCAACTGGACGCTCTACGACCTCTCCGACCGGCTGCGGCAGAAGGGTTGGCTGGTGCCCGCCTACCCGATGCCCGACGACCTCGCCGACATGACGGTGCAGCGCATCGTGGTGCGCAACGGCTTGAGCCGGGACATGGCACGCAGCCTGCTGGACGACATCGAGGAGAGCGTCCGGTACTTCGACAAGCTGACCGAGCCGCTGCCGGACGCGCCCCGGTCGAGCTACCACCACTGACGCTGACGCCGGGACCTGCCAGGCCTCAGGCCAGGAACCGCTCGCGGTCGACGAGCACCCGGTCGATCTCGCCGGAGGCCACCAGCGTGTCCGTGCCGTCGACGGCCTTGACCAGGAAGGTCAGCCGACGGCCCTCCGCCTCCAGCGGCGCGAAGGCCGAAACCTCGACGTGGTCGCCCACGCGAGTCGCGCGGACGTGCTCGACGCGGATCGCGGTCCCGACGCTGGTCTGCCCCTCCGCGAGAAAAGGCGCAGCAGCCTCGACGGTGGCCGCCTCCAGCCACGCGATCAGCCGGGGTGTGCCGAGCACGGGGACGTCGCCGCTGCCCAGCGCGATGGCCGTGTCCGCATCGGTGACCTGATGACGCATCCTGTTCCGCCTGTCCCTCGGGAGTTGGTGGCGGTGCCGCGCGGCACGGGCCGGACCTACCAGGCGTAGATCCGGTCCATGATGTCGTGACGCGGCACCGACTCCGGTCCCGGAAAGGAAATCATGACCGGCGAGTCGCTCGGGTCGCGGCCCTCGACGACGCGGAATCCCTCGCCCTCCCACGCGGAGACCAGGACCTTGCGGTCCTTGAGCAGCTGCTCGCAGCGGTCCAGGTCGGCGCGGTCGACCGCCGTCCAGAACACGTACTGCAGCCCGACCGTCCCGGCCTGGCGGGCGCCGCCCGCGCCGGTGGCCCGCAGGTAGACCTGGAGCCCGTCGTCACGGCACAGCAGCGTGGCGGTGTCGGTCCGGATGCTGGTCTCCAGGTTGAGCAGCTCGCGGTAGAAGGCGATGGACTCGTCCAGCTCGTGGACGAAGAGCACGACCGAGCTCGGTCGCGGGCCGAGCGGGCGCTGGTGCGTCGGCTCCGTCGTCATGGGGGTCTCCCGTCGTCCGCGTGCGTCGCTGCTTCCGGGTGCAACGCTTCTCGGTATAACACAGGGCACCGACGGCACGGCCGTGCGAAGGGTGGGGAGCGAAGCGGGCGTGTCAGGCGGCTCCGCTCCCCGGGTGGGCTGCCGTCGATCGACCAAACCGCGCAGCCGCTCCCGGCCGGGATGCAGGGGGCTGTCACCGGCCGAGAAGAAACGTTACGGCGCTGCGAGCGGGCGGTGTTCGGGCTTGCGGCTGATTAGCCCCGAAGGGTGAACGCGGATCGATCGGGTGTGCGAGCGGGCGTGCGACGGTCAGGACGCGCCGGCGGTCAGCACTTGGCGGCGGTCAGGGCTTGCCGGTGGTCAGGGCTTGCGGGCCACGCCGACCGCGGCGAGGCGGAGCACGGGGTGCTCGACCGGGCAGGGTGTGGTGGCGTCGGGACGCCACTCCGCGACGGTGACCACGCCCGGGTCGATCAGGTTGAGACCGGAGAGGAACTCCGCGACCTGCTCCCGGGTGCGGAACTGGCCCCGGCCGACGCCCTGGCGCAGTGCCTCCTCCGCCTCCGCCGTGTCGGCGTCGACCTCGGGGCCCGCGGTGATCAGGTGGTGCACGAAGACGTAACTGCCCGACGGCAGCGCGTCGACCAGCGTCTGGACCAGGGCGTAGGGGTCCTCGTCGTCCAGCACGTAGTGGAGGATGCCGCAGAGCAGCAGCCCGACCGGTCGCCCGAGGTCGATGTGCGCGCGCAGCACCGGGTCGGCCAACAGGTCGTCGGGCTGCCGCAGGTCGCCGTCGACGACCACGGTCTCCTTGGTGTCGGCCAGCAGCGCGCGGGCATGGGCCAGCACGACCGGGTCGTTGTCGACGTAGACGACGCGGGTGTCGGGGGCGATCCGCTGGGCGACCTGGTGCACGTTCTCCGCCGTGGGCAGGCCGGAGCCGATGTCGACCAACTGCCGCAGCCCGACCTCGCGGACCAGGTGGTCCACCACCCGTCGCAGCACCGCGCGTTGCTGCTGCACACCGAGATGCACCTGCGGCAGCGCGACGGCGATGCGGTCGCCGAGCGCGCGGTCAGCGCCGAGGCGATATGCACAATCCGTGACGGATGGTCACGGTTGGTGACGCACCAGCTTTCCAGATGTGCCCGCAGGTCACGGCCGTGTCGCGATACCCGTCAGGGTGAAGTCGCGCCGCGTGTCCCGCGCCTGAGGCGCTTGCCTCCGCCTACGCTGAGGGCCGCCCGAGAGATGTCCGTGCCCGAGGGATGCCCGTATCCGAGAGGCGCCCGTATCCGACGGGCGCCCGCGCCGAAGGATGGTGAACGTGCCGAGAGTCGACCGCCGTAGGACCGCGCCCGCCCGCCTGCGTGGGGTGTTGCTGGCGGTCCCGTTGCTGCTCTGCGCGGCGTGCGGCAGCGGGACTTCGGTGACTCCGGCGGCGCCCGGTTCGGCCGGAGGCGGTGCGGCGCTGGCCGTCGGGCCCGGTCCGCAGCAGGAGTACCGGGTCGCCGCCCAGCCGGCGGCGGGCAGTTGCCGCTACGGCAGCAGCGACGGGCAGCCGCTCCCGGACCCGCGCTGCACTCCGGGGGCGGTCAACCCGGCCGTCACGCAGTCGAATCTGCGGCAGACGCTGTGCCGCAGGGGTGGTTACACCGCCGGGGTCCGGCCGCCGCGTCAGGTGACCGACGCCGAGAAGCGGCTCAACGCCCGGTCCTACGGCTACACCGGACGGCTGTCCGACGCCGAGTACGACCACCTGGTCCCGCTCGGTGTCGGCGGCGACCCGAACGACCCGCGCAATCTGTGGGTCGAGCCGCCGTCCCCCGGCCACGTGTCCGGCTCCGGCACGGCGAACCCCAAGGACGACGTCGAGTCGGCGCTGCACGACGCGGTGTGCTCGGGACAGGTCTCCCTCCAGGCCGCGCAGCGGGCCGTCGCGTCGAACTGGACGACGGCGTTGAGTTCGCTCGGCGTCACTGCGGAGAAGTGACGCCGCAGTCAGTCTGACGCCGCGTCGAGTTCGTTCCGTCGCCGCTGGAGGAAATCCCTCTCCGCCGCGTTGGTCGCGACCGCCAGAGCCGCGTCGTAGGCGGTGGCTGCCTCGGCGCGGCGGCCGAGGCGGCGGAGCAGGTCGGCGCGGGTGGCGTGGAAGGGGAGGTAGCCCGCGAGGGCGTCCGCCGGGAGGGCGTCGACGGCGTCGAGAGCGGCCTGCGGGCCGGCCACCTCGGCCAGGGCGACGGCGCGATTCAGCGCGACGACGGGGGTGGGGGCGATCCGCAGCTGGAGGTCGTAGAGCGCCAGCACCTGCTCCCAACGGTCCTGCGGCGTCAGTGAGTCGTCGCTGTGGACGGCGTTGACGGCGGCCTGGATCTGGTACGGGCCCGGACTGCCGCGCCGCAGGCAGGCGCGGACGAGACGCTGACCCTCCGTCACCATCGCCTGGTCCCACAGCGACCGGTCCTGGTCGTCGAGCAGGACCAGCGTCCCGTCCGCGTCGGTGCGCGCGGCGCGGCGGGCGTGGGTGAGCAGCAACAGCGCGAGCAGGCCCACGGCTTCGGGTTCGTCGGGCATCAACTCGACCAGGACGCGGGCGAGTCGGAGCGCCTCGGCGCAGAGGTCCTCGCGGAGCAGCGCCTCGCCGCCCGAGGCGGCGTAGCCCTCGTTGAAGACCAGGTAGACCGTGTCGAGTACGGCCCGTAGCCGGTCGGGCAGTTCGGCCTCGGCGGGGACGCGGTACGGGATGCCCGCGTCCCGGATCTTGCGCTTGGCGCGCACCAGGCGCTGCGCCATGGTGGCCTCGGGCACCAGAAAGGCGCGGGCGATCTCTCCGGTCTCCAGTCCACCCAACAGCCGAAGCGTCAGGGCGACTTGAGCGTTGCGGGCCAATGCCGGGTGGCAGCAGGTGAAGATCAGCCGCAGCCGGTCGTCGCGCACCGCCCCCACCTCCTCAGCGTCGTTGCCGCTGTCACTCGCGGTCCGGAGTTCCAGCAGTTGCTGCGCCTCGACGTGCCGGGCGTGCCGGGAGGAGTCCCGGCGCAGCCGGTCGATGGCGCGGTTGCGGGCGGTGGTGGTGATCCAGGCACCCGGGTTGGGCGGCACGCCGGTCTCCGGCCAGCGCTCCAGCGCCACCGTGAAGGCGTCCTGCACCGCTTCCTCGGCGAGATCGATGTCGCCGAGGAAGCGGATCAGGGTGGCGACGCAGCGGCCGTACTCGTTGCGGAAGACCTCTTCCGTGGCCGTGTCGCCGCCGCCCGGCGGGCGCTGATCCACCGTCACCGTCCTTCTGTGTCGCGGTTGTTCCGCGTGATCCGTCCAGCCCGCCTACCGCGGATGGCCCGCCTACTCCGGGATCTCCTGGAAGGGCCGGACCTCGACGGGGCCCTGGCAGGCCCGGCTGCCCTCCTCGGCGATAGCCAGCGCCGCGTCCAGGTCGGGGGCCTGGACGATCCAGAAGCCGCCCAGGTGCTCCTTGGTCTCGGCGAACGGCCCGTCGGTGGTCAGCGCCTTGCCGTCCTCCTGGATCCGCACCACGGTGGCGACGTCGGCCGGGTAGAGCCCGCCCGCGAAGACCCATGCGCCGCTGTCCTGCAGCCGCTTGTTGAAGGCGTCGACGTCGGCGAACATCTTCTGCATGGTCTCCGGAGCGGGGGGCTCCTGGCCTTCGACCATGTGCACCGACAGCAGGTACTGCTTCATGACGTTCTCCTCGTTCGATCTCGGGGACCGGCGTCCTGCCGGCCCGATACAACCACTACGAACGGGATCCCGCCGGATCGACACTCCTCGTCGGAATCTCGGAAAAAATCTTCAGCGGGCGCTGCCGAGCCCCCGGTCTGTCTCGCGGCCGTCGAGCAGCAGGGTGGTCTCCTCGATCCTGCGGAAGCGCCCGTCCGGGGCGAACTCGCCGAAGAGGTACACCTCCATCCGGACCGTCGAGCCGTCGGTCTTGCGCACGTTCACCACATGCCGGTCCGCGTAGCGGTCGCCCCGCGCCAGCTCGTCGAGCACCTCGACCGATCCGTCGGCCACGACGGTGCGCAGGTGGGCGATGTGGGTGGTGAAGTCCGCCCGGTCGGCCCAACGGCCGTCGGTGCGCTGGCGGTAGTCCGGTGCGAAGTGCCGGTCGACGGCCTCGTCGAGGTCGAGCCCGGGCGTGAACAGCAGATCGGTGAGGGCGCGGGCGATGTCGGTGCGGGTTGCGGTCATGGTGATCCCCTTGGAGCAGGCCGGAACGGCGGTGTTAATGCGTGCGTCGAGCACGCATCCACACCGTAGCCCATGATGCGTGCGTCGCGCACGCTAAGCTGTCTGTCGTGGCAACCGACGTGGGACCTGAGATCGCCGACGCCCTGGGCGTCCTGTTGCAACGCGGCACCCGTGCGCAACTGCACCGACGGCTGACCGAGGGGCTGGACGACGCGCTCGACGAGGTCACCTATCCGGTGCTGAGCGGGCTGGCCCGGACCGGCCCGTGCAGCGCCGCCGATCTCGCGGGGCGGATCGGCCTCGACCGTTCCGGCGTGACCCGACGCGCCGACCGGCTGGAGGTCGCGGGACTGCTGCGTCGGGAGCCCGATCCCGCGGATCGCCGCGCCACGCTGCTGGCCCTGACCGAGGCGGGCGAGCGGACGATCCGGGCCACCCGGGAACGGCTGGCCGAGCACATCGAGCGCTCGCTGGCCGACTGGCCGCCGGGGGAGGCCGAGACCTTCGCCCGCGCGCTGCGCCGCTTCGTCGCGGAAGGGCCCTTCGCGGACTCGTAGTGCGAGCTGGCGCCAGCCGGTGCTAGCCCCGCTGCACGACGCGCGCGGCGAGCAGCGCGATGTCGTCCTCCGCCTGGGCCGGGTCGGAGCTGTGCAGCACGGCGTCGAGGAGGTCGTCCAGCTCGCCCGCGGCGGGGAGAGGGAGGGCGGCGAGGCGTTCCAGGGAGACGTCGATGTCCTCGTGGCGCCGCTCGACCAGGCCGTCGGTGTAGAGGAGCAGCACCTGGCCGGGGACCAGCTCGCGGACCAGGTGCTCGTAGCCGCCGACACCGGTGCCCAGGGGCGGTCCGCTCGGCAAGGCCAGCAGTTCGGTGGGCCGGCCCGGGGTGATCAGCGCCGGGGGCAGATGGCCCGCGCTGGAGAACGTGACCCGGTTGCGGCTCGGCTCCAGCAGGGCGAGCAGGCAGGTGGCCGGTCGTGCGGCCTCGTTCTCGGAGATCAGCGAGTCGAGCTGGCGCAGGATCCGGTGCGGGGGGAGGTCGGCTCCGGCGACGTAGCGCAGCATCGAGCGATACGTCGACATGTCGACGGCGGCTTCGACACCGTGGCCCATGACGTCGCCGATCACCAGTAGCGTCCGGCCGAAGGGGAGCCGCACCGTCTCGTACCAGTCGCCGCCGACCACGGTGCTGGTGCCGGAGGGCAGGTAGCGGCAGGCGATCTCCAGGTTCGGGTGCGGGTTGGCCGGTTCGGCCAGCAGTGCCCGCTGGAGTTCCAGGGCGATGCCCTGGGAGCGCATGTAGCGGCGGGCGTTGTCGATGCTGAGGGCTGCGCGGTCGGCGAGGTCCTCGATCATCGCGATCTCGGCGTCGGAGAACTCCCGGTCGCCGGAGCGCGCGAGCACCAGCGCGCCCAGCAGGTGTCCGCGCGCGGTCAGCGGGAGGGCGAGCATCGCGCCGATCCCGGCGGCGCGGAAGACGGTGCGGCTGTGCTCGTCCGAGAGCGCGACGGCGAGGTCCTCCTCCGTGCGCAGCGTGACGGCGACGGGCTTGGCCGCCGCCAGGCTGCGGGCCACGGCTGAGCCGTCCCGGTGGCGAACCGTTTCGCCTGGGTGCGCCAGCGTCGCCAGCTGCGGGTGCAGCTCCGGCGTGCCCGCGACGGCGGCGCGCAACAGCCGTGCGGACCCGAGCGGGACGCCGAGCCGGTGGTCGGGGACGCCGGGCGGCAGGATGTCCACGGCCGCGAGGTCGGCCAGCGTCGGCACGGTGAAGCGGGCGAGTTCGGTGCAGGTGGTGTCGATGTCCAGCGTGGTGCCGATACGCGCACCCGCCGAGGTCAGCAGCGACAGCCGGGCGCGGTTCTGGACGGCTTCCTCGTCGTCGGCTTTCGCCAGCACCAGCACGCCGGTTCGGGCAGGCGGTCCGGACCCCGCTGAACCGGACCCCGCCGCTCCCGACCTCGCTGCTCCGGACCCCACTCCTTCCGACCCCGCTGATCCGGACTCCGAAGCGCCGGCGGAGACCGCGTCCTCCGGCTCCAGATCGAGGCGTTGTACGCGCAGCCGGGCGGTGCCGTAGTCGCCGACCCGGGGGACCCCGTCGAGCAGCACGTCACGCGCGGCGTCGGCGACGGCCTCGATCGTGCGCGGGTCGTCGGTGCCGGTCAGGCTGACGAAGGTGTCGTTGACGTACTGGCAGGCGAGGTCCTGGTCGAGCAGGGCGACGCCGAACGGCAGGTCCGTGACAAGGGCGGAGAGCAGGGCATCCCGGTTCACGCCCATGGCGACGGCCGCAGCGTCCATCGATGCGCCGACGGCGTCCCGTGCGGGGACCTCCGCGCCCACCGCTCCCTCCTCATCGCCGGGCTAGGACCCGGCCGACAGAACTTACCCCATGATCACGCAGGTTTCGGGCAAACGCACCCGTGTTCGGAACTCTGTTGCCTGTTGCACATGTGCCCGCTCTGCCCGCGTCGTTCGCGCCCGGCGGAGTTGTTTTCCGTCGGTCAGGCGGAGGCGCTTCCTGATGCTCTCCCCGCCTTCAGTTTGAGCCAGGCGCGCTCCAGCGCCGCCACGTCCTCGTCGTCCAGCAGGTCGTCGAAGACCCCGGCCAGCGCCGCCCGACGGGTCGCGTCGGCGGCGGCGAAGGCGTCACGACCGGCCTGGGTCAGGGCGATCCGCACCGAACGCGCGTCCGTGGTCGACTGCGAGCGGGCCACCAGCCCGCGTGCCTGGAGCGCGTCGACGACGCGGGAGACCTGGGTCCGGCTGAGCAGCGTCTTCGCACCCAGGTCGGAGGCGGCGACCGGCTCGCTCTGGGCGTTGAGCCAGAGCATCACCTCGAACCAGGAGAGCGGCAGGTCGTGCTCGCGCATCAGTGCCCGGTCCACATGGGCGGAGAGGGTGGTGCCCGCCCAGACGAGGCCGTAGAAGGCGTGGTCGCGGGTGGCCAGGTCGCCCAGGGTGAGGTCGGCGCGCGTCATGGAGCCAGCCTAGCTGTTTGCGTGTACGCGCACGGAGTTCTAGAGTGTGTGCGCACGCACAGAACAGTTCTGCTGAGGAGACCACCGTGTCCGAGTCCACCACCGCCACGGGCAGCGCGCCCGCCGAGCGCATCGTGCTGATCACCGGAACCTCCTCCGGGATCGGCCTGGCCGTGGCCGTCGCCGCTGCTCAGGCTGGGTGGCGCGTGGTCGCCACCATGCGCGACACCGCCAAGTCCGAGCCGCTGCGGACGGCCGCCGAGGCCGCCGGGGTGGGGGAGCGGGTCGAGGTCCGCCGCCTGGACGTCACCGACCGCGCCTCCGTCGACGCCTGCCTGGCCGAGGTCATCGCGGCCCACGGCCGGCTGGACGCGCTGGTCAACAACGCGGGCGCGGGCATCGTCGGCACCGTCGAGCAGACCGGCGTCGAGCCGTTCCGCTCGGCGATGGAGGTCAACTTCTTCGGCGTCGTGGAGGCGACGGGCGCGGCGATGCCGCTGCTGCGCGCGGTCGGCGGGCGGGTGGTCACGGTCACCAGCGTCGGTGGCGTCGTCGGCCAGCCGTTCAACGAGGCCTACTGCGCCGCCAAGTTCGCCGCCGAGGGCTTCCTGGAGTCGCTCGCGCCGGTCGCGGCCACGGTCGGGGTGCACGTCTCGGTGATCGAACCGGGCGCGGTGGCCAGCGAGTTCGTCGCCAGCCAGAACCTCGACGTCCCGGCGCTGCTCGCCGCCGCCGGCCCCTACGCCCCCGCGCTCGGCGCGTACGTCGAACGGACGCTGGCCGCGTTCGGCAACGCGCAGTCGTCCGTCGACGCCGCACAGGCCGTGGTCGCGGTGCTGGAGGACCCGGCACCGCCGTTCCGCGTCCAGACCTCCGCCGCGGCACGGGAGTTCGTCGCGACCAAGCTCGCGGACGCCGACGGCTCCGCCGTGCAGGGCATGACGGGCGGCTGGGTCGGCCTGGCGCGCGGCTGACGTCCCGCGCGCGCCGATCCGACCGGCTCGGCGCGCGCGGACGGGTGAGCTGGTGTACCCCGGAGTGAGGGGGTCGCACCGGTCTCGGAGGAGGGCGTCATGCGGCTACGGGAAGTGCCGACCCGTCTGGTGGTCGGCGCGTTCGTGTTCCACTCCGGGTGGAGCAAGTGGAACGCCGACCAGGAGACCGCCGACGCGCTGCACAGCATGGCCGCCGGCGCCTATCCACCACTCGATCCACTGCCCGCGGACAAGTTCACCAAGGTGCTCTCCGTCGCCGAGATGGCGGTAGGCACCGCGTTGTTGACACCGTTCGTGCCGACAGCGGTCGCGGGCGCCGGGCTGACCGGCTTCTCCGGAGCGCTGCTGGGCGTCTACTTCCGCACGCCCGGCATGCGCCAGCCCGGCAGCATCTGGCCGACGCACCAGGGCATCGCGCTGGCCAAGGACTCGTGGATGTTCGCCATCGGCCTGGGCCTGCTCGCGGACGCGGCGACCCGCCGCTGCTGGCACGGGCACGCGCACGGCCATGCGCATCCCCAGACCCGTGACCAGTCCCGAGCGGTGCACAGGGCCCGGGCCGCCGCCGCGACCCACGCCGCCCTCGCCGCTCGCGCCGCGCTCAACGCCCATGCGGCGAGCACGGGTCGACCGGCGCGAGAGCACCGGTGACGGGGCGGCTCGGCCGCTCGGCGGCTACTTGGGCTTGCTGCCCGCCTTTTCCGAACCCTTGGCGTTCTTGGCGTCCTTGTCCAGGAACCGCTTGAGCCGCTGCCACGGCCAGGTGTTGATCACCGCGTCCGGGGTCAGCCAGGCGCGCTGCGCCTGGCCCACGCCGTAGCGCGGGTTGTCCAGCTGGACCGTCGAGTGGGCGTCGCTGTCGATCGAGAAGTGGACGCCCGCCTGGTGGGCACGGCGGATCAGCTCGTCGTTGACGTCGAGCCGCTGCGGCGAGGCGTTGATCTCCAGCGCCGTCCCCGTGCGGGCACAGGCCGCGAAGACCGCGTCCAGGTCCGCGTCGATGCCGCCGCGACGGCCGAGACGGCGCGTGGTGAGGTGCCCGATGATGTTGACGTGCGGGTTCTCGCACGCCCTGATCAGGCGGCGGGTCTGCGCGTCGCGGCTCGCGCCGAAGTGGGAGTGGATCGAGGCCACGCAGAGGTCGAAGCCGTCCAGGAACTCGGCGGGCCAGTCGACGCCGCCGTCCGGGCCGATGTTGAGCTCGGTGCCGTGCAGCAGCCGCATCCGGCCGTACCGTCCGGCGAGTTCGCGCAGTCGCTCGCGCTGGGCGAGCATCTTCTCGTCCGTCATCCGCTGCATGACCAGGTCGGGCGCGTGGTCGGTGACCGCGACGTAGGAGTAGTGCCGCGCGTGGCAGGTGGCCAGCATCTCCTCCAGCGTGGCGATGCCGTCGGTCAGGTCGGTGTGCAGGTGCAGGTCGCCGCGCAGGTCGTCGACGGTGACCAGGGTGGGCAGCCGGTCCTCCAGCGCCGCCTCGATCTCGCCCCGGTCCTCGCGCAGCGGCGGCGGGATCCACGGCAGTCCGAGCGCGGCGTAGACCTCGTCCTCGGTGGCGGAGGCGATCCGCTCCTCCGTCGCCGCGTCCGTCGAGGCGTCGAAGAGGCCGTACTCGGAGAGCTTGAGCCCCGCCTTGACCGCCATCGTCCGGAGCCGGATGTTGTGCGCCTTCGAGCCGGTGAAGTACAGCAGCGCCGCACCCCACGCGTCCGGCGGGACCACGCGCAGGTCGACCTGGAGACCGCGCGCGGTCCGGATCGAGGTCTTGGTCGGGCCGCTGACGATGACCTCGCCGCCGTCCGTGACCAGCGGGAGCGCGACGAAGGCGTCCATCAGCGGGCCCGATTCCTCGGCGGCGGCGAGGATGTCGAGGTCGCCGACCGTCTCCCGGAACCGGCGCAGCGAGCCCGCGTAGGCGCAGTCGCGGCAGCCGCGGACCTTCGCCAGGGCGGCGACGATCTCGTCCGCGACGTCGAAGGCCACGTCGAGCGTGGTGCGTTCGGAGGACTGCTGGAGCAGGTCCAGCCCGTGCAGGATGTTCTGCTCGGTCCGGCCGCCGAAGCCCGGCAGGTCGTGCAGCCGCCCGGCCTCGGCGGCCTTGCGCAGTTCGGCGGGGGTGGAGATGCCCAGTTCGCGGTGGAGAGTGAGCGCCTTGCGCGGGCCGAGGCCCGGGACCGCGGTCATCTCCCGTACGCCGGGCGGGATCTGCGCGCGGAGCGCCGTAAGCGCCTGGATCGCGCCGGTGCGGCGGAACTCGTCGACCTTTTCCGCCACGGACTTGCCCACGCCGGGGATCTCGCGCAGCCCCTTGCCGTCCAGTCCGGCCAGATCGGCGCCGTGACCGGCGATCGCCCGCGCCGCCTTGGTGTACGCGCGGGCCCGGAAAGCGTCTCCGCCGGTGAGGGTCAACAGGTCGGCGTACTCGTCCAGGAGCGCCGCGACCTCGTCGTTGAGCCGGGCCATGCGCTCAGCCTACGGTCGCTCTGTGCGTCGCGCATGCGACGGTCAGTCGCGCGGGTGGAGTTCGGCGCCGCAGCGCCAGCAGGTGGCGTCCTTCGGGTCGTCCGGGACGGCGTCGCACTGCGGGCAGAGACGGTTCAGCCAGCAGGCGGGGTCGCCGCCCTCCTCGGTGAACTCCTCGTCCGTGCGCGCGTCGCGCTGCTCCGGCTGCTCGTCGCCCATGCCGCCACGGTAGTCCGCCGCAGGCCAGGCGTCTGCGTTCGGCCTCTGCGTTCGCCCTCCAGCCCGTCTGCGGGTGCCCGGGACCAAGATCAGTCTTACCGTGTAGAGCGTGACAGAGGCGTACAGAGGTGACGGAGGGCGCCCAGCGGGGCAGATGAGCCCGGCGGGGAGCGTCCTGTGGGCGCTGCTGCCTCTGTTCACGATCGGTCTCGGCACCTTCGCCGTGCTGGGCTGGGCCGCCTGGCGGCTGCAGCAACGGGCGCTGGCGGTGCTGTCGGGGATCGCGCTGGCCGTCACGATCGTCGCGGTGGTGATGGCGGACGCACCGGCCGACTCGGTCGAGAGCACGGCGGCCGGTGGTCTGATCGCGGTGGTGCTGGTCGGCGGCGGCCTCGGCGCGACCTTCTCGGTGCGCCGGAGCCTGGTCGGCACGCCGCCCGTGCCGGACGCGCTGCCGTCCGCGGAGGCGGCCGCGAACGACGCGGTCCTGGCGGACACGAGGTCGCGTCGTGAGCTCCGGGTCCACGCGCGCGAGCTGCTGGCCCACGATCCCGGGCTCGCCCGCGAACTCCGGATCGGCCGCCCCGACCTGCCCCGCGCGTACGACGACGGCGGTCTGGCCGACGTCAACCACGTCCCCGCACCGGTCCTGGAGACCCTGCCCGGCATGACGCCGGACCTGGCCCGGCAGATCGTGGAGACCCGGGAGTCGCGCGGCAGTTTCACCTGCATCGAGGAGCTGGAGGTCTTCGCCGAGCTTCCGGACGAACTTGCGGTGGAGCTGGCGGACCGACTGCTGTTCCTCAACTGAGCGGCTGTTCGGGCCGTTTCACCTTGCCCGGTACGGACAGTGACGTCACGTCAGAGTGCGTCGTTGGTGTGGGTGGGGGATGCGGGATCGCCCGGTCCATCCCGTGTGTCCCAATTTTCTCCCTTTTAACCGTGGCATGGTCGGCTTTCAGCACGTAGCGTGGGGGGCCGGGGGAGCGGCGGACGGGCGAGCGGACCTCGGGAGCAGCTCATGTTGGCAGTCATCAAACTCGCGGCGGTACTGGTGTTGGGCGCCGGTGCACTTCTTCCTGCGGCGGCTTCGCCCGGGCATGCGGCGACAACAGCGAAAACGACGTCGTCCGGCAGCAGCACCGGTCAGACGAGCGCGCCGGTGCTCCTGGACTGCACCGGCAAGCCCCAGTCGCAGCCGAGCGAGTACGTGCTGGCCTGCGGTGACGGCAACAACTACCTCACCTCCGCGCACTGGACCCGCTGGGACGGCGTTTCGGCGTACGCGACGGCGACGGACGTGGCCAACGACTGCCAGCCGTACTGCGCGGCGGGGCACTTCCACAACTTCCCGGTCGACGTCACCCTCACCGACCCGGTCCCGTGGCAGGGCCACGCGGGCCAGACGCGGTACACCAAGGTGACCCTGTTCTACCCGGGCGCGCGGCCCGCGCACTCGGCGCAGACGGTGACCCTCCCGCTGTCCGCGGGCCCGGCGATCCCGTCGGCGACGTAGACAGGTTTGCAGCGAGGGCCGGTTGCACTACCTCAGGGGCGCGGGGCTCAGCCCCCCCCCCCCGAGGGAGTGCAAAAGCCAGCGGGAGCGGAGGCTAAAGGTGCAGTGCCC
>NZ_JADPRT010000004.1:396300-503877 GCF_015690355.1 Streptacidiphilus fuscans
CGGCGCCCCGGGGGGCCCGTTCGAGTGTTTGGCCGGGGGGCCGCCCCCCCCCCCCCCGGGGGGGGGGGCCCCCCCCCCCCGCCCCTGAGGCAGTGCAATCGCCTGCGGGAGCGAAGGCTAAAGGTGCAGTGCCCGGAACAGCCCGAGCGTGTTCGCCATCAGGAAGACCGCGTACGCGCACAGCAGCAGCCCGGCAATCCGGGCCGGCACGCGGCGGGCCGCCGTACGGGTCGCTGCCGCGCCGTCGAAGCCGAAGCCGTCGCCGAGGGTGCGCATCGCCCGGGTCGGGGCCAGCAGCAGGGTGCCGCCGACGGCGAGCAGGGTGAAGGTGATGATGCAGGGCAGCGCGGCGAGTTCGATCAGGCCCACGGGGTGCTCTCCTCCGACTTCGGTTCAGCGGCTCGGCCGCGATCAGACGCTCAGCTGGCCAGGGCCACGCCGTGGCCGTGGTTGTGGTGATGGCGCAGGCCCAGCCGGGCCAGCACGCCGGCTCGGGGAGTGGGCAGGAAGGTGACGTCGCCGGGCCGCACCGCCACGGACTCGACGGCCTGCCGCAGGGTTTCCGACCGGACTACGGTCGGCTGGACCCGCACCGGCTCCTCGGGACCGATCGCGTCCACAACGAGCTCGTCGAGCTGGTCGCAGGCGCGGCGCTCCCAGTCGCGTGCCAGTTCCGGGCACGGGTGCGCCCGGTAGAGCTGCTCGCCGCCGACCGGGTACCAGGCCAGCACGGGGACCAGCACGGCGTGCTGGCGCCGCGCCTCCTCCGCCGCGCGACGCAGCAGGGCGATGTCGCCGACCTCGTCGCTCACGCCGACGATCACTCGTGAGGTCTCAGTCATGGCACACGCTTCTTTCCGAACTCTCTGACTTCTGAACTGACTTTCTGAACTGCCGAACAGCACTACGGCGGCCCGTCCGGACCGCCCGACTCCATTGGACGGCCTGAGAAGGGGTGCGACCAGGGGCATTGACGCGCTCCATACGCGCGCGGGCCGCTCCTTTACGCCTCCCTGACCCGTCCCTGTGCCGGGTGTTCGACCGACGCGCAAACTGGGCAGGGAGCGGACGCGGGTGGGCGCGGGTGGACGCGAGGGGCAGCGGCGGCGGTGGACAAGGAGAGGGTGCGATGAGCGATGCCGGCGGGGTCGTCACCGGCGTCTTCCTGGGTGTCGGCGGGGTCGTCGCGTATCTGGCGGGGATCGTCGGTCTGGGGCAGACGCGCCGGATCCGTCACTATGGCCGTCGGGTCCGCGCCCTGGTCCGGCTCCGGCCCGGCGCCACCCGGCCGTTGCTGCAGTTCACCACCGACGACGAGCGCGAGCTGGTGATGGAGGTCTACGGGCCGGCCGGGCTGCGCGACGGCAGTGAGGTCTGGCTCCGCTACGACCCGGCCGATCCGCGCGAAGTGGTCGTCGAGGGCCGAGAGGGCCAGGGGCGCGAACGGGTCTTCGTCGCGCTCGGGGTGGTGGCCGTGCTGGCGGCGCTCGCGCTGCTGGTCGCGCCCGGCTGAGGGCGACGTCCCCGGCGCCCGTGCTGAGCTGCGGAAAGGCGTCCGCGTCAAGGGTTCGTCAGGAGATCGGCCAAGGGCGTGAAGGAGGCGTCAGGGCGGTCGGGTCGGGGCGCGGGATCCGGCTAGGTTCTCTGGTCAGGGGGAACCAGGCCCGCAGTTCCGTGGGGGAGCATCGGGCCGGGGTTTGCTTTCCACCGGTCATGCCTTGCAGGGCGGCGACCGGTACAGGTGGGAGAGCAACAGCGAGGGGCGTGCGGCCCGAGGGAGAGCCGCGCGCCCCTTTTCCTTTGCCTGCGTCGGCTGCTCTCGTCTGCGCCCACCTGTGTCCCCTCGCGTGGAGCAGGGTTGACCGAAACCCCGCTTGTTTCGCAACGCCCGGGCGACCCTCGGGTCTCAGCCGGATAAAGGACCGATAAGAGCGCGTATCGGTTCCCGGGGGCCGCGCAAGGAGGGCGTCAAGGATGTGCTGACGGCATCTGCACGTGCGCTTTCCTTTCGGTTGCCGCCCTCAGGGCGGCGCCGCCCGGGAACTCCCCCGGCCGGATCACACCTTCGTTCTTCTGGGGTGGCATTCCCATGCAGGACCTGTTCTTCGTCGGGGTGACGATCGTGGTGTTCGCGGTCCTCGCCTTGATTGTCAAGGGGGTTGAGCGGCTGTGAACGCCGACAACATCATCGGCCTGATCGTGTCGATCGGCCTTGTCGCCTACCTCATCGCGGCCCTGATCCGTCCGGAGAAGTTCTAGTGAACCCTACCCTCGCGGGCTTTCTGCAGGCCCTCGCCCTGGTGGGAGCGCTGGCGCTCTCCTACCGGCCGTTGGGCGACTACATGGCCTACGTGCTGACGACCCGTAAGCACCTGCGCTTCGAGCGCGGCATCTACAAGCTGATCGGCGTCGACGGTGACGCGGAGCAGACCTGGGCCGCCTACCTGCGCTCCGTATTGGCTTTCTCGTTCATCTCGGTTCTCTTCCTCTACGGATTCCAGCGGCTGCAGGAGCACCTGTGGCTGTCGCTCGGCTTCCCGGCGGTCTCGCCGGCGATGGCCTGGAACACCGCGGCGTCGTTCGTCACCAACACCAACTGGCAGTCGTACTCGGGTGAGGCGACGATGGGCCACCTGGTGCAGATGGCCGGTCTCGCGGTGCAGAACTTCCTCTCCGCGGCCGTCGGCATCGCCGTGGTCACGGCGCTCATCCGCGGCTTCATCCGTCAGAAGACCGACCTGCTGGGCAACTTCTGGGTGGACCTCACCCGCCTGACCCTGCGGGTGCTGCTGCCGATCTCGGTCGTCTTCGCGATCGTGCTGGTCGCGAGCGGCGTGGTGGAGAACCTGCACGCCGCGCAGATCGTGCACACGCTGAACGGCACCGCGCAGTCGATCCCTGGTGGTCCGGTGGCCTCGCAGGAGGTCATCAAGGAGCTGGGCACCAACGGTGGTGGCTTCTACAACGCCAACTCGGCGCACCCGTTCGAGAACCCGAACCCCTTCACCAACCTGCTGGAGATCTACCTCCTGCTGGTGATCTCGTTCGCGCTGTGCCGCACCTTCGGCACGATGGTGAAGTCGCAGAAGCAGGGCTACGCGATCGTCTCGGTGATGGGCCTGTACTGGGCCGCGTCCGCCGCGCTGATCTCGTTCTTCGAGAACCAGCACTCGGGCATCGCCGCCCACATCGCCGGTGCGGCGATGGAGGGCAAGGAAGTTCGCTTCGGCATCCCGGGCAGCTCCCTGTTCGCTGCTTCGACCACGCTGACCTCGACCGGTGCGGTCAACGCCGCGCACGACTCGCTGACGCCGCTCGGCGGCGGCGTGACGATCCTGAACATGATGTTCGGTGAGATCGCGCCCGGCGGTACCGGCTCGGGCCTCTACGGCATCCTGATGCTCGCGATCGTCACCGTCTTCGTGGCGGGTCTGATGGTCGGCCGCACGCCGGAGTACCTGGGCAAGAAGCTCGGCGCCCGTGAGATGAAGTTCGCCTCCCTCTACATCCTGACCACGCCCTCGATCGTCCTGGTCGGCACGGGCCTTGCGATGTCGCTGAAGGCCGGTCACGGCGGCGGTATGAACAACACCGGGCCGCACGGCTTCTCCGAGGTCCTCTACGCGTTCACCTCGGCCGCCAACAACAACGGTTCCGCGTTCGCCGGTATCACGGTGACCAGTAACCACTGGCAGGAGGCGCTCAGTCTGACGATGCTGTTCGGCCGGTTCCTGCCGATGGTGTTCGTGCTGGCGCTCGCCGGTTCGCTGGCCAAGCAGCAGCACGTGCCGGCGTCGACCGGCACGCTCAAGACCCACAGCCCGCTCTTCGTCGGCATGTTGTCCGGCGTGATCCTGATCGTCGTCGGGCTCACCTACTTCCCGGCCCTGGCGCTCGGGCCGCTCGCGGAAGGCCTCCACTGATGTCCACTCCCACCCTGCACTCTCCGGAGGTCGCGCCGGAGTCCCCGCAGCCCGAGCTCCCGGCTGAGCGCCGGATCGGCGGGGGCCTGCTCGACCCCAAGCAGCTGCTCAAGTCCTTCCCGGACGCCTGCAAGAAGCTCGACCCCCGGGTGATGTTCAAGAACCCGGTGATGTTCGTGGTCGAGGTGGGCTCGCTGCTCACCACGCTGTCCGCGATCGAGAAGCCCAGCGTCTTCGCGTGGGTGATCACGGTCTGGCTCTGGCTGACCGTTGTCTTCGCCAACCTGGCCGAGGCCGTGGCCGAGGGCCGCGGCAAGGCGCAGGCAGACACCCTGCGCAAGACCCGTACGGACACCCTGGCACGCCGTGTCGTCGGTGCCTGGGCCCCGGGTACCACGGAGGTCGCCGAGGAGGAGATCTCCGCAACCCAGCTCAAGCTCGGTGACTTCGTCATAGTCGAGGCCGGTCAGGTCATCCCCGGTGACGGTGACGTTGTCGAGGGTGTCGCGTCGGTGGACGAGTCGGCCATCACCGGCGAGTCCGCTCCGGTCATCCGTGAGTCCGGTGGTGACCGCTCGGCGGTGACTGGTGGCACGAAGGTGCTGTCGGACCGGGTCGTCGTGAAGATCACGTCCGAGCCGGGCAAGACCTTCATCGATCGGATGATCGCCCTGGTCGAGGGCGCCGCTCGGCAGAAGACGCCGAACGAGATCGCCCTCAACATCCTGCTGGCGTCCCTCACCATCGTCTTCCTGCTGGCAGTTGTCACGCTGCAGCCGATGGCCAAGTACGCCGGTGCGCCGCAGACGATCGTCGTCCTGGTGTCCCTGCTGGTCGCGCTGATCCCGACCACGATCGGTGCGCTGCTCTCCGCGATCGGCATCGCGGGTATGGACCGGCTGGTGCAGCGCAACGTGCTCGCGATGTCGGGCCGCGCGGTCGAGGCCGCCGGTGACGTCTCCACGCTGCTGCTCGACAAGACCGGCACCATCACCTTCGGCAACCGCCAGGCCGCCGAGTTCGTGACCGTCGGCGGTGCCGACGCGAACGAGGTCGCGAGTGCCGCGCAGCTCTCGTCCCTCGCGGACGAGACGCCCGAGGGCCGTTCCATCGTGGTGCTGGCCAAGGAGAAGTACGGCCTGCGCGAGCGGGCCCAGGGCGAGTTGGCCCACGCGGAGTGGATCGAGTTCACCGCGCAGACCCGGATGTCGGGTGTGGACCTGGACGAGCCCGCCGGCGTCCACGCCATCCGCAAGGGTGCCGCCGCCGCCGTCGCGACCTGGGTCCAGGAGAACGGCGGTCAGACGTCCAACGAGCTGGACGTGGCGGTCGAGCGCATCTCCAACCTCGGTGGCACGCCGCTGGTGGTCGCGGAGAAGAAGGGCGACGCCCCGGCCCGCGTGCTCGGTGTCATCTACCTGAAGGACGTCGTCAAGCCTGGCATCAAGGAGCGCTTCGCGGAGATGCGCACCATGGGCATCAAGACCGTCATGATCACGGGTGACAACCCGCTGACGGCCGCCGCGATCGCCGAGGAGGCGGGCGTGGACGACTTCCTCGCGGAGGCCACTCCCGAGGACAAGATGGCCCTGATCAAGAAGGAGCAGGAGGGCGGCCGCCTTGTCGCCATGACCGGTGACGGCACCAACGACGCCCCGGCCCTGGCCCAGGCTGACGTGGGTGTCGCGATGAACACCGGTACCTCGGCCGCCAAGGAGGCCGGGAACATGGTGGACCTCGACTCCAACCCCACCAAGCTGATCGAGATCGTCGAGATCGGCAAGCAGCTCCTGATCACTCGCGGCGCGCTGACCACCTTCTCCATCGCCAACGACGTCGCGAAGTACTTCGCGATCATCCCGGCCATGTTCGCCAGCGTGTACCCCGGCCTCGGCAAGCTGAACATCATGCAGCTGCACAGCCCGACGTCGGCGATCGCCTCGGCGATCATCTTCAACGCGCTGATCATCATCGGCCTGATCCCGCTGGCCCTGCGCGGCGTCCGCTACCGGCCCTCGTCCTCGCAGTCGCTGCTCCGCCGCAACCTGGGGATCTACGGCATCGGCGGTCTGATCCTGCCGTTCGTCGGCATCAAGGCGATCGACCTGATCGTCATGTTCATCCCCGGCCTGCACTGAGCACTCCGTAAGGAGATTAAGAGAAGTGATGAATCGTCATGGCTAAGCCTCTTCCCACCTCGGTGCGGAACCACCTGACGGGTCTGCGGATCCTGCTGCTCTTCACGGTGCTCTGCGGCCTCGCCTACCCGCTGGCGATCACCGGGATCTCCCAGGTGGCGTTCAGTGACCAGGCCAACGGCTCCATGGTCAAGAACGCGCAGGGACAGGTCGTCGGCTCCTCGCTGATCGGCCAGAACTTCACCGTTGTCTCCAAGGACGGCAAGTCCCAGACGCCGGACCCGAAGTTCTTCCAGTCCCGGCCGTCCGCGGCAGGCGCGCTCGGCTACGACCCGACCGCGTCCGGCGCCACCAACAAGGGCACCAACGACGCCGGTCTGGCCTCCACCTACACCCAGCTCAAGGCGGCCATCGCCTCGTTCAACGGGGTGTCGCAGAGCGCCGTCCCGGCCGACGCGCTCACGTCGTCCGGCTCGGGTCTGGACCCGGACATCAGCCCGGCCTACGCGGCCATCCAGGTCGACCGTGTCGCCAAGGCGCGTGGTCTGTCGGTCGGTACCGTTCAGGCGCTGGTCGCGAAGTACACCCAGGGCCGTGACCTCGGCTTCCTGGGCGAGCCCCGCGTGAACGTGCTGGAGCTCAACATCGCTCTGGCCAAGCTCGGCTGAGCTGGCGTCAGACAGGTAGTTCGTAGTATGACCATCACCGGTCCGGCCGCGCGGAGCCGATCTGCTCCGCACGGCCGGGCCGCACAGGTCGTCACTCGTCACTCGTCACTCGTAACTCGCAAGGGAGTTCGTGGTGTCAGCGCGGAACGGGTCGGTCCCGCCGGGCAAGTTGAAGGTCTTCCTCGGTTCGGCGCCGGGTGTGGGAAAGACCTACAAGATGCTCGACGAGGCACAGCGCAGACTGGCCCGAGGGCAGGACGTGGTGGTCGGCTATGTCGAGTGCCACAAACGCCCGAATACCGAGGCGCTGCTGACCGGTCTGGAGACCGTGCCGCGGCTCGAACGCGACTACCGCGGCGGCCGGTTCACCGAGATGGACGTGGACGCGGTGATCGCCAGGGCGCCCCGCGTCGCCGTGGTGGACGAGCTCGCCCACACCAACGTGCCCGGCGGGCGCAACGCCAAGCGCTGGCAGGACATCCAGCAACTCCTCGACGCGGGCATCGACGTCCTCACGGCCGTCAACGTGCAGCATCTCGAATCGCTGAACGACGTGGTGCAGAAGATCACGGGCGTGCCGCAGCGCGAGACCGTCCCGGACGAGGTCGTGCGCCGGGCGGACCAGATCGAACTGGTCGACATGGCCCCCGAAGGCCTGCGCCGCCGCATGGCCCACGGCAACGTCTACACCGCCGAGAAGGTCGACGCCGCCCTCTCCAACTACTTCCGCGTCGGCAACCTGACCGCCCTGCGCGAACTCGCCCTGCTCTGGCTGGCCGGACGCGTCGACGAGGGCATGCAGCGCTACCGCGCCGAGCACGAGATCAGCAAGGTCTGGGAGACCCGCGAACGCGTCGTCGTCGCCCTCACCGGCGGACCCGAGGGCGAGACCCTGATCCGCCGCGCCGCCCGCATCGCCGACCGCGCGGGCAGCGGCGCCCTGCTCGCCGTCCACGTCGCCCGCAGCCACGGCCTCGCCGACGCCAACCCCGCCGCCCTGGCCACCCAACGCCACCTGGTCGAATCCCTCGGCGGCAGCTTCCACTCCGTCGTCGGCGACAACATCCCCCAGGCACTCCTGGACTTCGCCCGCGCCTCCAACGCCACCCAACTCGTCCTCGGCACCAGCCGCCGCGGCCCGCTCCGCCGGGCGCTCACCGCCGGACGCGGCATCGGCGAGACCACTGTCGAACTCTCCGGCGACATCGACGTCCACATGGTCACCCACGAACGGGCAGGCCGGGGACGGGTGTTGCGGGCCGCCGGGCAACTGCACTCCACCGGACGGCGGGTGACCGGGCTGGTCTCCGGACTGGTGCTGCCAGCGTTGTTGACGGCGGTGCTGTGCCAGACGCGCGAGACGGTCAACCTGACCAGCGACACGCTGCTCTACCTGACCGTGGTCGTCGGCGTCGCCCTGCTGGGCGGGATCACGTCGGCGCTGGTGGCCTCGGTGGTGGCGTCGCTGCTGCTCAACTACTACTTCATGCCGCCGATCCACTCGCTGAACATCAACGAGCCCAACAACGCGCTTGCGCTGGTGGTCTTCGCAGTCGCCGCCACCGTCGTCGCAGCCGTGGTGGACGCCGGCACGCGGTTCTCGCGGCGAGCGGCTCGCGCTGCGGCGGAGGCGGAGACGCTGTCCGCACTCGCGGGTGCGGTGCTGCGCGGGGACCAGGCGGTGCCCGCGCTCCTTGCCCGACTGCGCGAGACGTTCGCCATGGACAGCGTCGAGCTGGTCGAGAACGCGCTGCTGCCGGAGGAGTTGGCGCAGCAGCACGGAGCGGAGACGGTCCCGGTCGGGACGGACTCCTCACTGGTGCTGCGCGGCCGTCCGCTGCCCGCCTCCGACCGCCGCGTCCTCGCCGCCTTCGCCGCACACGTCGCCGTCGCGTTGGAGCGCGCCAGGTTGGCCGAGGCCGCCGCCGAAGTCGAACCCGTCAAGGCCGCCGACCGGCTCCGCACCGCGCTGCTCGCCGCCGTCAGCCACGACCTGCGCACGCCCATGGCCGTCGCGCTGGCGTCCGTCACCTCGCTGCGCAGCCGCGAGGTCGAGTTCAGCGCGGACGACCGCGACGAACTCCTCGGCACCGCGCAGAGTTCGCTGCTCAAGCTCAACCGCCTGGTCGACAACCTGCTCGACATGAGCCGGCTCCAGGCAGGCGCGCTCACCCTGCACCTCCAGCCGACACCGCTGGCCGAGGTCGTCGCGAGCGCCCTCGACTCCCTGCCCGACGACCACCCTGCGGTGCGCACCACCGGGCTCGACACGGTACCGCCGGTGCTCGTCGACCCGCCGCTGCTGGAGCGCGCCATCGCCAACCTGACCGCCAACGCGCTGCGGCACGGCGAGGGACGCTCGGTGGTCCTGGCCGCCAGCGCGCTCGACGACCGGGTCGAACTGCGCGTCGTCGACCGCGGCCCCGGCCTGCCCGCAGCTGACCGGGAGCGGATCTTCCAGCCGTTCCAGCGCCTCGGCGACCACGACAACACCACCGGCGTCGGCCTGGGCCTGGCCCTCTCGCGCGGCCTGGCCGAGGCGATGGGCGGCACGCTGACGCCGGAGGACACCCCCGGCGGCGGACTCACCATGTCCCTCGCCCTTCCTGCGGCGTCGCCCTCCCCGGGCACGGCGCCGCCCGAGCCGGATGCCGTCGACGGCATGCCGGAACCCCTGACCTCCCCAGCCCCAACCAGCCCCGTGACCGACGGAATGGCCTCGCTGTGACCCGTATCCTCATCGTCGACGACGAACCCCAGATGCTGAAGGCCCTGCAGATCAACCTCCAGGCCCGGCACTACACGGTCGCAACCGCCGCCGACGGCAGACGAGCCCTGTTGGAAGCCACGCAGAACCCCCCGGACGCGGTCATCCTCGACCTCGGCCTGCCGCAGATCGGCGGGCTGCAGGTGATCCAGGCGCTGCGCGCGTGGAGCGCGGTCCCGGTCATCGTGCTGTCCGGGCGGTCGGAGTTCGCCGAGAAGGTCGCGGCGCTGGACGCGGGCGCGGACGACTACGTCACCAAGCCCTTCGCCATGAACGAGCTACTGGCCCGACTCCGCGCCGCGCTGCGCCGCCCGACGCGGGCGGAGGCGCCCGCACCCACGGTCGAGATCGGCGCCTTCACCGTCGACCTCGCCGGCGCGGTGGTCCGCCCGTCGCGGGGCGACGGCCCGCAGGTTCGGCTGACGCCGACGGAGTGGCGCATCCTTGCTGTGCTGTTGACGCATCCGGGCAAGCTGGTGACGGGTGCTCAGATCCTCCAACAGGTGTGGGGGCCCGGCCACGAGCAGAAGACCAACTACCTCCGCGTCTACTTCGCGGGCCTGCGACGCAAGTTGGAGGCGGACCCGTCACGACCACGGCATCTCCTGACGGAGCCGGGGATGGGGTACCGCTTCGAGCCGTGAGCGGACGGTTCCGTGGGCAGGTGGGACGTTGCACTCACCAGGGGCGCGAGGCTCTGCTGATATGCGGCTCCGCCGCGTGGGCGCGAACAATCACTGATGTGCGGATGGCCCTGAGCGTTGAGGACCATCCGCATGCCGGTGGCTTGTCGCGCAGTTCCCCGCGCCCCTGGTAGTGCAACCGCCTGCGGGAGCGTCGGTGACCCGTCGCGCCCACGCGGCGGAGCCGCACATCAGCGGAGCCTCGCGCCCCTGGAGGTGCAACTGCCTGCGGGAGCACGTCGTCACGTCCTGGCGCTAAGCCGTCAACAAGAACCGCATCGCGGACATATCGGCCGCGTCAGGGTCCGTCAGGACGCTTGCGGAAGGGAGTCGGCGTCGGCTGGGATGGGCGGTATGGACCTCCTCGTTCGCAGCCATGTCCGCGCGGTCACCGCGCCGGGCTGCGCAGCCGCGCACTCGCGGCATGAGGATCGTCCGCCTCATCGCGCTCACCGCTGAGCTGCTGACGCCGCCTCCCGGGAACTTCCCTCCCGGGGTGAGCCCTGTGATGTCCCCTTTTCCCGATTTTCGAAAATTCTCGAATGGATCGCCGTGTCCGCTGACACCTTTGCCTTTGCCGGTCGCACCGCCCTGGTCACCGGCGCCACCAACGGTCTGGGCCTGCAGGCCGCACTGCGACTCGCCCTCGGCGGCGCTCGCGTGATCGTGCACGGCCAGACCGAGCAGAACACCGCCGTCGCCGTAGAGGCCCTGGTCGAGCTCGGCGCGCCGACCGGGCGGCTGGAACAGGCTCCCGCCGACTTCCGCCACCTGGACGAGGTCCGCAGCCTGGCCGAGAACCTCGTCGAGCGTCACGAGACGCTCGACCTGCTCGTCCTCAACGCGGGCATCGCCGCGCCGGAGCGGCGCACCCTCAGCGACGAGGGCAACGAGCTCAGCTTCCAGGTCAACTACTTGGCGCCCTACCTGCTCACCCGCCTGCTGGAGCGTCCGCTGGCGCGCGGCACGGACACGCGGATCGTGGCCGTCGGCTCGACCCTGCACCGCACCGCCAACATCGACTGGACCGACCTGACCCGCGCCAAGCGGTACTCGCGGATCGCCGCCTACGGGCAGTCCAAGCTCGCGCTGACCACCTTCGTGACCGCGCTCGCCAAGTGGCTGCCCGAGGGTCACACCGCGATCAGCGTCCACCCGGGCATCGCCGAGACCGCGACCCGTCCGCTCTACGGCACCACCGGCCGTCCCGCCGGTGAGGTCGCCGCGACGGTCGTGGCGCTCTGCGACCCGACCACCCCGGTCGTCAACGGCGCCTACTACGAGGGCTTGACCGTGACCGCCGCCGGCCCGCAGGTCACCGAGCGCCGCTCGGTGGACCGGCTGCTCAAGCTGAGCGAGAAGCTCACCGCCCAGCTTGAGCCCGCCCTCTGACGATGCGGCACGCCGCCTTCCACCCCGACCAGAACCTGAGGAACCCCGAGATGTCCAAGCGCGCCCGCAAGAAGCACGACCGCCGCAAGAAGGCTGGATCGCACGGCAAGCGCCCCAACTCGTGAAGAGGTGACCGCGCCGTTCATCTGAACGGACGCGCCGTCAGGCGGCCCGCGTCGACCCCCGCAAGGCTGAGCAGGACAGAGCCGGGTGGAGGGAGCGCGGGCCGTCATGACGTCGCAGCAGGTGCTGGTCGGCGCCGGACTGATCGTGGTGCTCGTTGACGGCAGGCGCAACCACGGCGGTCGTGCTCGCGCCCGAGCCCGAGCACGTGCCTGAGCCCGCGCCGTGACGGCGCTGTGGGGGACTGAACGGCCGCGGCCTACTCGTCCAGGCGGAAGCCGACCTTCAGGCCGACCTGGAACTGCTCGACCCGTCCGTCGCTGATGCTGCCGCGGATCTGGGTGACCTCGAACCAGTCCAGGCCGTGGAGGGTCTGTGAGGCACGGGTCAGCGCGCTGCGGATGGCGGCGTCGATCCCCTCCCCGGAGGTGCCGACGATCTCGGTGACGCGGTAGGTGTGTTCGCTCATGCGTCCACGGTCTCGCGGCTTCCCCGAGCCCGCACGTCCGCGCGGACGTCGCCGCCGAGCCTCGCCGTCGTCGGCCGCCATCGTCGGCACGGCGGCTGAAAGTGGTTGAAAAGTGGTTGAAAAGTGATGGAACGGCGTGGGCTCCGCGTGGGTGCGGCCCAGGTCGAGACCGGCGGATTTGCGATAGTTTGGCGGTGTAGGCGAGGGGTACTCGACCACGAGATCCCCTGCCCCTGAGGCCGAAAGGCACACGATGACCGAGCATGTCCGGCTGACGTCCCCCGAACCCCGCCGGAGCGCGTCGTGAGCGACCAGCGCGGCACCGGCGGCAGCATGCGGGTGGTCCGTCCCGTGCTGGGCGCACCCTCCTGGGTGAGCCTGATCGCGGGCGACCTGGACGTCGCCCAGCGCTTCTACGGCGAGCTGCTCGGCTGGGACTTCGAGCACGGGCCGGAGCGGCTCGGCCCGTACGTGTCGGTGCTGGCCGACGGCGTCCCCGTGGCCGGGATCAGCGGCGTCGCGATCTCGGCCGGGACGGGCGTCGGCTGGACCCCGTTCTTCGGCGTCAAGGACGCCCACGAGGCCGCGCGCCGGGGCGTGGACCGGGGCGGCACGATCGGCGTCGGGCCGGTGTCCATCGACGCCGGACGCATCGTGATCGCCCGCGACCCGGACGGCGCCTCCTTCGGGCTCTGGCAGGGCCGTGCCGCGGGCGTGGGCGATCCGCCCCGGCAGACCGGCGTCCCGGACTGGATCGAGCTGCGCACCGCCGACGCGTTCAAGGCCGCGCTCTTCTACGGCGAGGTCCTGGACTGGGACGCGGCGGAGCGCTGCGAGGTCTTCTACGAGCACGAGCGCGTCGTCCTGCGTGTGGACGGGCGCAGCGTGGCCGCGCTGCGCGGCCTGGACCGCCCCGCGTCCGAGGACGCGCCGGTCGAGACGCCGCGCTGGCAGATCTCCTTCGCCGCGCCGGACGTCGACCGGGCCGCGGCCCGCGCCGTCGAGCTGGGCGGCAGGGTGGTCCGGCGTCCTATGGACACCCCGTACGGCAGGACGACGGAGCTCGCCGATGTCGAGGGCGGCCTCTTCTCGCTGATCACGCCGAAGGCGCGCCCCTCCGCCACCGCCGGGGAGTGAGCCACTACCGGCAGTGACGCCGGTCACGCGGGCGGCAGCAGGTCGACAACATTCGCGCGGTGGGCGTCAGGAACGCGTCAGGGGCGGACGCAGGGCTGCGAGCTGGGGGAACAGTGTGGTCGTGAAGCCGTGATCCGCGACGGTTCACCGTACTGCGGACACGGGTTGACGCTTTCTCACTGAACGCTCGAAGGGTGACACCCATGGTCCAGATGCTGTGTGGGAGCGATCCGGAACCGTCGGAACGCGTCCCGGCCGGACTGCTCCTCATCCCCGTCCGGTCGGGTCCCGCAGGATCGGTCGTCCGCCTGTTCCGCACGCCGCTGGGCGAGCGGACCGCGGTCGGCTTCACGACCCGGCGGCAGCTCGCGGCGGTGCTGGGGGAGACGCAACGGTGCGTCGCCCTCGCCGAGGACGTGGTGCGCGCGATGACCGAGCCGCTCGGCGTGACCCGGCTGGTGGTGGACCCGCAGCTGGCCGCGCTCCCGGCGGGCCGCCTGCACCACAGCGCGTCCGACGCGTCCAACGCGTCCGATGCTTCCTGGGCGCACTGGGAGTCCTCGCTCGAGGGCTCGACGCACCTGCGGATCGCCTGAGGAGGACCACCGCCATGACCACCACCGTTCTCCCGACCGGCACCGCTCTCCCACCCGCCACCGTTCTCCCGCCCAGCGTCGCGGTGGCCCCGGACGACTCGTGGCTCGGCCCGTGGCCCGCCTCCACGCGGCCCGCGCCGCACGGGGACCTGACCGTCGGCGGCGTCTCGCTCACCGAGGCCGCCGACCGCTTCGGCACCCCGGTCTACCTGCTGGACGAGGACGAGATCCGGGCCCGCTGCCACGCCTACCGGGAGGCCTTCCCGGAGGCGGAGATCCACTACGCCGCCAAGGCGTTCCTCTGCCGGGCCATGGCCCACTGGGCCGCGGAGGAGGGCCTGGGCCTGGACGTCTGCTCGCGCGGCGAGCTGGAACTGGCCGTGACCACCGGCTTCCCGACCGAGCACATGATCCTGCACGGCAACGCCAAGAGCCCCGACGAGCTGGAGGCCGCGCTGCGGCTGGGCGTCGGGCGGATCGTCATCGACTCGCCCGCCGAGATCGCCCGGATCGCCGCGCTGGTCCCGCACGGCAGCCGGCAGAAGGTGCTGCTGCGGATCGCGCCCGGCATCGCCGCCGGCGCGCACCCGGCGATCCGGACCGGCACCGTCGACCAGAAGTTCGGCCTGGCCAGCACCGACGGCACCGCGCAGCTCGCGGTCGCCCGGGTGCTGGAGCAGCCGCGCCTGGAGCTGGTCGGGCTGCACTGCCACCTCGGCTCCCAGATCACCAGCGTCAAGCCGTTCGTGCAGGCCGTGCGGCGGATGGTCGGCATGATGTCCTGGGCACGGCAGGCGCACGGCGTCGTCCTGCCCGAGCTGGACCTCGGCGGCGGCCACGGCATCGCCTACCGCCCCGGCGAGGAGGCACTCGACCTGCGGACGCTGGCCGTCCGCGTCCAGGCGGAGCTGCGGGCCTCGTGCGCGACCGTGGACCTGCCGGTGCCGAAGCTGCTGCTGGAGCCCGGACGCGCGATCGTCGGACCGGCCGGGGTGGCGGTCTACCGGGTGCTCTCGGTCAAGCACGGCGGTGAGGGTTCCGGCGCAACCGGTGCTGCTGCGCGGCACACCTTCGTCGCCGTCGACGGCGGGATGAGCGACAACCCGCGCCCCGCGCTCTACGGCGTCCGCTACTCGCCGCGGCTGATCGGGCGCGAGGCGAGCGCGGAGTTGCGCCCCGCGCACGTGGTCGGGCGGCACTGCGAGGCCGGCGACATCATCGCCTCCGGCGTGCCGCTACCCGCGGACATCCGTCCCGGGGACCTGCTGGCGGTGCCGGCGTCCGGGGCCTACCAGGTGTCGATGGCCTCCGGCTACAACCTGGTGGGCCGCCCGCCGGTGGTCGCGGTGACCGGCGGCTCCGCACGGCTGCTGGTACGCCGCGAGTCGCTGGCCGACGTCCGGAGCCGTGACGTCGGGTTGTGAGCCGTCAACCCCGCGACGTACGACGTCGGCTGTGAGCCGGGTAACGCCACCGGGTGAAACCTCTCCCGCCGCAACCCCGTTGGACTCTCCGACGGGGTTGCGGCACATCGGGGCGGAGGTCAGGACGTGCGGCCGACAGGACGCGGGGGAGCCCAGGACGACGGGGTCGTCTGGGGGTGGGCGTTCCTCGGTGCGGGCGTGTTCACGCTGCTCGCGGGGGAGCTGGGCGGTGACCGTCATCTGGGCGCGACCCTGGGCGGGTTCGCGGTGGTGGCGGCGTGGTTGGGGACCATCGCGACGGCGCGCTCGGTGCCGCTGGTCGCGGCCACATGCTGGCTCTTCTACGACGGGTTCTTCGTCCACCGCAACGCCCGGCTGACCTGGGAGGGCGGACCGGACGTGCAGCGGCTCGCACTGCTGCTGGGCGCGGCCGCGGCGGGTCTGCTGGTCCACCGGGCGCTCCGCGGCCCCGGCCGCGCGGTGCGGACGCCGTCCGGGGTCCTGCCCGCCCTGGCTGCTCTGCCCGCTCTGCCCGCGCGGCCGAACCCGCTGCTCAGGGACACCGACCGGGCGCGCGCCCGGGTGCGGAGAGCGGTGCCCTACCTGATGGCGGTCTGCTTCGTGCTCGCCTGCTTCCTCGCAGCCTCGGCGGAGCGGACGACCGCCCAGTCCGCCGCCGACACGCGCGGCGCCGACCACGCGCTGACGGCGCGTACGGTCGCCGTGGCGGCGCAGCCGCTCGACCCCTCGGGCAAGCCGCTGCGCGGCGTCTACCCCGGCCCGGTGGAGACCGCCGTCAGCTGGGACGACCCGGCGGGCACGGTCCACAAGGGCTTCGCCCTGGTCCCGGTCGGACGCCCGGCGGGCACGCCGGTCCGTGTCTGGGTCGACCGGCACGGCGACCAGGTGGTCCCGCCCGCGACCGGGGCCGAGCTGGTACTGGAGGCACTCTTCGTCGGCGGCATGGCGTTCCTGGCCTGCGGCGGACTGGTCCTGACGGCGGGTTGGACGCTGCGCCGCCGCTACGACCGCCGCGACGAGCGCGCCTGGGGCGAGGCCTGGGCCCGCTTCGAGCCGGAGTGGTCCGGCCGCCACCGCCCGGGGCACCTGCCGTAGGCCCTGACGGGACAGCAACTCGCGGCCGGTCGGCGACCGGCAGGTCTGGCGGGACGTGAGGAAGCCCCGAGGGGCTCCCCTCGGGGCTGGGCACGGAGGGGGTCAGGCCTGGGGTGGGATCGGCAAGGAGGCGATGAGATCCCGGTCCCGGTCCCGGACGTCGATCCGGTCGGGCAGGGTCCGCCGTCCCGCCGTGCCGCCCACCGGGTCGGCGGGCCGTGGGGTGCCGAAGATCTGACGGACAGTCAGGCCGAAGGCGGCGGCGTTGGCGGGCTCGGTGATGGTGCGGGCCTGGTCGTCGAGGCAGTGCAGCACGAGGACCCAACCGTGTCGGTGCAGGCTGGTCCGGGGTCCGGTCGGCTCGGCGTCGAGGCCGAGCCGGTTGAGCGCTTCGAGCAGGCCCTCCATGTCCTGGCCGTCGATCTGCTGGAAGTTCTCCTCGATCAGGATGTGTGCCATGTTCCTGACGATATCCGGCGGTTCGGCGCCGCCGGGCGGGAAGATCGAAACTCACTGCCGGGGGTTGGCCGTCACCCGCTGGCCACCGCGCGTCCGCCGCCGTTCGTTGGCCACCGCCCGTCCGCTACCGCTCGCTCGCCGCTGGTGAGGTCCGTTCGGCCGATTCCCGCCGTGCTTGGCTGTCGCCGGTGCATCCCGCGCCGCATCCTGGTCCAAGGACGTCCGCCGAAGGACCCTGGGAGGTGCACGCGTGGCTCAGGGTCCTGTCGCCGACACGGACAAGAGCGCCGGTCGCGGCCGTGAGCGGGACCGGCTGACCGTCTCTCAGGGCATCGCGGCGCTCTCCCTCGACGCGCTCGCCTCGGTGGCGTACGGGCCCGAGGCGATCGTGGTGGTGCTGGCCACGGCCGGGGCGCAGGCGCTCGACTACACGCTGCCGGTGACGCTGGCCATCGTCGTGCTGCTGACCGCGCTGACCCTCTCCTACCGCCAGGTCATCGCGGCCTTCCCCAACGGCGGTGGCGCGTACGCGGTCGCCGGGCGGCATCTGGGGCGCCGGGTCAGCCTGGTCGCGGCGGCGTCGCTGATCATCGACTACGTGCTCAACGTGGCCGTCTCCGTCTCGGCCGGTGTGGCGGCGCTCACCTCGGCGTTCCCCGGCTTGTACGGCGACCGCGTCTGGATCTGCGTCGGGGTGCTGGCGCTGATCACCGGGCTCAACCTCTACGGCGTGGCCGAGTCCGCCAGGGTGCTGATCGCGCCCACCGTGGTCTTCATCGTCGCCATCTACGCCGTGATCCTGTTCGGCCTCGTCCGCTCCACCCCGGCCACCGAGCCGACCCACCCGTCCGCCACCGCGACCGGGACGGTCGGCGTGCTGCTCCTGCTGCGCGCGTTCGCGTCCGGCTGTTCCGCGCTGACCGGCGTCGAGGCCATCGCCAACGCCGTCCCCACCTTCCGCACCCCGCGCGTCAAGCGGGCCCAGCGGACCGAGGTCGGGCTGGGCCTGCTGCTGGGCACCATGCTGATCGGCCTGTCGCTGCTGATCCGGAAGTTCCACGTCGCACCCAACCCGACCAAGACCGTGCTGGCGCAGCTGACCGAGGCGTCCTTCGGGCACAACATCGGCTTCTTCGTCGTCCAGTTCGCCACGGTGGTGCTGCTGGCGCTCGCCGCCAACACCTCCTTCGGCGGCATGCCGGTGCTGACCTCGCTGCTGGCGAGGGACAACCACCTGCCGCACGCCTTCGCGCTGCGCGCCGACCGGCAGGTCTACCGGCACGGCGTCCTGGTGCTGGCCGGAGCGGCGCTGGTGCTGCTGGTGATCGCCCAGGGGAACACCCAGACGCTGGTGCCGGTCTTCGCGATCGGCGTCTTCATCGGCTTCACCCTCTCCCAGGCGGGGATGGTGGTGCACTGGCGGCTGGAACGCCCGCCGGGCTGGCAGGGGCGGGCGCTGCTCAACGGCGTCGGCGCGGTGCTGACGGCGGCGGCGACGGTGATCGAGCTGCTGTCCAAGTTCCGCGAGGGCGGCTGGCTGGTCTTCCTGGCGGTCGCGGTGCTGGTGGCGATCTTCGAGTGGGTGCACCGCAGCTACCAGCGGATCGGCGCGGCGCTGCATCTGGGCGAGCGGCCCGCGCATCCGGAGGCGCGGCGGTCGCTGGTGCTGGTCCCGGTCGGGGCCGTCAACCTGCTCACCGAGGAGGCGATCAGCGCCGCGCTCTCGCTCGGCGACGAGGTCCGCGCGATCACCGTCGTGCACGTCGACGACAGCCATCCGGACGACCCGCACACCGACACCGACACCGGCTCGGACATCGAGGCTACCGAGGCCCGGATGCGCGAGAGCTGGCTCGCCTGGCAGCCGGACGTGCCGCTGATCATCCTGCGCAGCCCGACGCGGTCGCTGACCCGGCCGGTGGTCGACTACGTCCACGAGGTCGAGCGCGAGGACGCGCACGACCGGCTGGTGGTGCTGATCCCGGAGATGCAGCTGACGCACCCCTGGCAACGCCTGCTGCAGAACCAGCGCGGGCCGATCCTCGACCTGGCCCTGCGCCGCAACACCGACGCCGTGATCTGCCGCCTGCGGATCCCCATCGAGACATGAACAGGCCCATCATGCGAGGCCCTGGAGCCGGGCCCGGAGCCGGATCCGGAGCCAGGCCTGGAGCCAGGTCTGGGAGAAACCTGGGCGGTCAATGGCCGAAATGCCGCACTCACCCGGACGGGCTAAGCTCGCGCCAGGTGAGCCGGGAAGTCTGGTCGGCAACGCGCGGTCCCGTCCCGGAGACGGGAACAGGCCGTCGCGACGATTCGGCCTGGAGTGAGTGACACATGCCCGCGCAGTTCCGCTACCGGTTCCGCGTCCACGACTGGCGCAGAGAGCGGCTGCGCACCAACCTCTGGCTGGTCCCCGCGCTGGAGGCGGCGGTCGCCGCGGTGCTCTTCGCGGGCACGCTCAAGCTGGACCGGGTCGCCTACAACGGCGGACTGCACTTCCCCTCCTGGGTGTTGAGCGGCAGCGCCGACGGCGCGCGGCAGGTGCTGAGCACCATCGCCGCCGCGATCATCACGGTGGCCGGCCTGGTCTTCTCCATCACCATCGTGGCGCTGACGCTGGCGTCGACCCAGTTCGGCCCCCGGATGCTGCGCAACTTCATCCGGGACCGCGGCACGCAGTTGACGCTTGGTACCTTCGTCGCGACCTTCCTCTACACCATGCTGGTCCTGGTCGCGATCAGCCCCGGCCCGCACGGGGACTTCGTCCCGCACCTCTCCGTCACCGTGGCGTTGGCGCTCACCCTGGCCGACCTGGCCATGCTGATCTACTTCATCAACCACATCGCCCGGGTCATCCAACTGCCGCATGTCATCGCGGACATCGCCCGCGAGCTGGCCCGGGCGATCGAGCAGGAGGGCACCGGCGACGCGGTCGGCGTGGGCGGCCGGGAGCGCGGGCTCTCGCCCCGCGAACTGCTGGAACGGATGGCCACCGAGGGCGCACCCGTGCTCACCCCCGAGCCCGGCTACCTCCAGTACCTGCGCCACGACCGGTTGATCGCCATCGCGCACGAGTCGCACGCCGTCGTCCACCTGCTCAACCGGCCGGGCCACTTCCTGGTCCAGGGCAGCCCGCTCGCCCTGGTCTGGCCGCCGGAGGCGGCGCCCAGGGTCGAGGCGGGGCTGGACCGGGGCCAGGTCACCGGGCCGTACCGGACGCTGACGCAGGACATCTCGTTCGGCGTCGACCAACTGGTCGAGATCGCCATCCGGGCGCTGTCCGCCGCCGTCAACGACACGTTCACCGCGCTGACCTGCATCGACTGGCTGGGGGAGTCCCTGTGCCGGATCGGTCCCGGCTGGCACCAGCAGCGGGTGCACCGCGACACCGAGGGCTACGTACGGCTCATCGCCTACCAGGCCTCCTACGAGCGGTTGGTGCAGCGCGCCTTCGAGAAGATCCGGCAGGGCGGCGTCGGCATGCCCGCCGTGATGATCCGTCAACTCGACGCGCTGGCCAAGCTGATGGAGCGCGCCGGCACTGCGGACCGCCGCGACCTGCTGCTGGAGCAGGCGGACCTGATCGTCGCCTCCTGCAACGCCTCGGTCCCCGAGGCCGCCGACCGCGAGGACGTGATGCGGCGCTACCGGGCGTTGCAGGAGCTGGCGAAGAACGAACCGCTCGGGATGCCAGGAGTACCTCGGTTCGACCCGCCGGAGGGCGGCTGACTACGTGAAGGCGGGCGACGCCGGGTGGCAATTCCTGACATCCGCCTTACGGCGCGCGGCCCGCTCTTGTCGCGGCCTTGGCGGCGCGACGGGAGCCGGCCGCGCGATCGCGGTGGCCGGGTCGGTCAGCAGGCCAGCGGCTCGTACTTGTAGCCGACACCGCGCACCGTGACCAGCATGGCGCGGAAGCGCTGCCCGAGCTTGCGACGCAGCCGGACCACGTGGACGTCGACCGTGCGCCCGTCGCCGATGGCGGGTTGGTGCCAGACGGCCTCGATGAGCTGGTCGCGGGTAAAGACCTGGTGGGGGCGGGAGACCAGATGGGCCAGCAGGTCGAACTCGACCTTGGTCAGCGCCAACGGCTCTCCGCCCGCAACTGCCGTGCGACGCAACGGGTCGACGGTGACGGGTTGGATCCTCGGGGCGGGCCCGGACGGCAGGGGTCCCGGTGCGGGTGGCAGCGGGACGAGGTGCGGCGGAATGATCGCCGCAGGGCCCGTTCGGTGCTGCTGCAGGCGGTGTGCGCGCAGGTAACTGACCGACACGCGAGTGTCCTTCCGGGATGGGGCGCGGTGGTTCCGAGGGTGCGAGGTACCGAGGGGGTGCCCCGACGACCCCCGCTCGATCCAACACCACGTCGCCGACCTGCGGGTTCGCGCTGACGTCATGTTGACGGGTCCGGCCGAGCTCTTGACGCCGCCATGACGCCCGGGCCGGTTCCAGCCCGTCCCGTCGCTCGCGCCCCGGTTCATATCGTGTTCATCTCGCGTGCTGGGACACCTCGTTGACACCCTCCGTGTTCGGATGTTGACTGCACGTGCTGTCGCCACACCAGGAGCACAAGGCTCCATCGGGACTCGCGACGCAAAGGACGCTCTCCACTTGCAGACAGCGACCAGAACCTTGTTCCACGTCAGTCCGTATACGCCCCACTGCGCCCTGATCGAGGCGGACGGCGACCATGCGGTGATCGGGATCTCCCCGGGGAACAGCTACTTCTCAGCCCAGCGCGTCAACGACCTGGCCCAATGGGGCGTGGACCACTTCCGCCGGGTCGACCTGGTGTACACGGACCTGTACGTCGCGGAGATGTACGAGGCCCTCGGCTACACCCCGGACGACGCCCGCCGAAAGGCCGTCAAGAACCTGCGCGGGGTGAGAGCGAAGGTGCACAACGCGGTCGAGGAGGCCCGCGCCGGTCTGGCCGGTCTGGCGGACGACGGCGGGGACCGGATCCGCGCCCACGCCATGTCGGACTTACGCGCCAATCCGGCCTACCGTCAGATCCACGACCAGCTCTGGGGACGCCTGGAGCGGGACGACGAGTTCCGGGGCGTGATCGACGAGTTGGTCGGCCGCTTCCTTGCGGCCAAGGTGCTGGGCGGCCAGACCGGCACGCCCGAGCAGCGCGAGATCTGCCTGCGCTACATCTGCGCGGAGGCCCCGCTCTTCCTGGACAGCCCCGCGATCCTGGGCGTGCCTTCCTCGCTCAACTGCTACCACCAGCTGCTGCCGCTGGCCGAGTTGCTCTACTCGCGCGGCCACGGCCTGCGCGCCTCCCGCAACCAGGGCCACGCGATCGTCACGCCGGTCGAGCCGGTCGAGCCGGTCGCGCCCGTCGCGCCCGTTGTCGAGCCGGTCCCGTCCGCGCAGCCTCTCCCTTCCGTCCAGCCGGCCTCGACGCCAGACGCGTCCGCTGCCGCCGCTGCCCCTACTCACGCAGGAGACGACCGATGACCGTGGACGCCCTCGCCTCCGCCCTCGCCTCTGCCCCCGACCTTGGCGACGACCTGGATGTCGACGCACTGCCGGCCTTCCCCTTCTCCTGGCGCGGTGACCGACTGCCCGACGAGATCGCGGAGTTGCGGGCCGAGCCGGTCCGCCGGGTGCGCACCATCGCCGGAGCCCCGGCCTGGCTGGTCTCCTCCTACGCGCTGTGCCGGCAGGTGCTGGAGGACCGGCGGTTCAGCCTCAAGGACACCTCCGCACCGGGCGCGCCGCGGCAGTACGCGCTGACGATCCCGCCCGAGGTCGTCAACAACATGGGCAACATCACCGGCGTCGGACTGCGCAAGGCCGTGCTCAAGGCGATCAACCCCAAGGCCGACGGCCTGGTCGACTGGCTGCGGGAGCACGCCGCCTGGCTGCTCGGCGGACTGCTCGCCGAGGGCGCTCCGGTCGACCTGCGTACGGGGTTCGCCAATCCCTACTCGGAGGCGATGCACTGCCGCATCCTCGGCATCCCGCTCGCCGACGGCCCGCGCCTGGCGGCCAGCCTGGACATCGCGTTCATGAACTCGGCCTGCCCGGTCACCGGCGCCAAGCTCAACTGGGACCGCGACATGGCGTACATGACGGAGCGTCTGGACGACCCGGCCACCACCGGGTTGATGGCCGAGCTCGCCGCCCTGCGCGACGACCCGGACTACGCGCACCTGACGGACGAGATGTTGGCAACGGTCGGTGTGACCCTGTTCGGCGCGGGCGTCGTCTCCACCGCCGGGTTCCTCACCATGGCCTGCGTCTCGCTGCTCCAGCGGCCCGAGCTGTGGGCGCGGTTGCGCGAGGACCCGTCCCGGATCCCGGCGGCCGTGGACGAGTTGCTGCGGATCAACCTCTCCATCGGCGACGGACTGCCCCGGATCGCGCTGGAGGACGTGCAGTTGGGCGACGTGCTGGTGCGTCGCGGTGAGCTGGTGCTGGTGCTGGTCGAGGGCGCCAACTTCGACGAGGCGCACTTCGCCGACCCGTACCGGGCCGACGTCGACCGGCCCAACAGCACCGACCACCTCTCCTTCGGCGGCGGACAGCACTACTGCCCGGCCACGGCCCTCGGCAGGAAGCACGCCGAGATCGCGGTCGAGACCCTGGTCGAGATGGCGCCGGAGCTGCGGCTGGCCGTGCCGATCGAGCAACTGGTCTGGCGCACGGGCTACATGAAGCGCCTGCCGGAGCGGCTCCCGGTCATGTGGTAAGCAGACGTCGGGGCGCGGCCGGCAGAAACACCGGCCGCGCCCCCGAACTGACGTAGCGTCAGGAACCCGGTTACGTCATGGCTGCTGCAGGTCCACCACGGCGTAGATCGCGCCGGGGTTGATCCCCTCACCCGTCGACGGGTAGTCGACAGTCAGGTCGGTGGTGCCGTTGGCGAGCTTGCCGTCCAGCAGGAACCGGTGGTTGTCGTAGCCGAGCGTGTTCTGGTAGTCCGGCGTCCGGTGCCACATGTAGTTGCTGTCGTTGGGGTCGTCGTTGGCCAGCACCGAGTTCTGCACGTCGTCCGGCGGGCTGAGGCTGTCGCCCAGCGCGAAGGGGGCGCCGATGTTGGGCGTCACGTTGGCGTGGTCCGCCCAGCCGCGGTCGCCGTCGTAGGTGATCTCGCCGAGTCGCAGGCCGACCGGGCCGCTCGCGGGGGTGTGCAGCCCGTGCAGGGAGACCGCGACGGTCCTGCCGGAGTTCATCGCCTGGTGCTCGTATCCGTCCCAGACCTGCAGGTGGCGCAGTGGCTTGTTGCAGTCCTGGTAGCCGACCACCATCGACCAGCCGCCCCAGGAGTCGACCGCCAGCGCGGCGTCCAGGTCGGCGACCTCGTAGGTGCCGGACCCGCCGGCGCGCACCAGGTTGGTGATGTCCGCGGAGGTGGCGTAGCTGTGGTCCGGGTTGGTGCCGTCGAAGCCCAAGGCGGCGTCGTGGTCGATCCGGACGTAGCCGTGGCTGTTCGGGGTCCTGAAGTCGACCCAGCCGACCTGCTTGATCGACTTCTGCACGTTGATGTGCAGGCCGGGGATCACGATCCCGTACGTGCCGCCCCAGTACAGCCTGGCGAACTTCACCTCCGCGCCCGGCGGCAGCTTGAAGTCGGCGGAGCTGGAGGAGTAGATCGGGTTGCCCTGCCGGTCCCGGTGACCGGGTCCGTCGATGTTGATGTACTTCATCCAGTAGTCGTTGTTGCGCCCCGCGCGCTGCCCTGTGGTGGGCGGCACCTGGTCGCGGGCGACGAGGCAGTCCGGCGCGTCCTTGTTCCGCTTCGGCTTGTGCGGGTCGCACGTGACGACGGAGTTGCCGACGCTGGTCACCGTGCCGTGGATGTCGGCGGACCAGCGCGTGCTGAACGGGACGTTGTGCTCGGTCCCGGCCTTGACGCGGTGGTTCGCGACGGCGGCGTCGGCCGGCGAGAACGCGGGCGAGAACAACGAAGGCAGCACGGCGGTCAGCGCGCCGACGGCGGCGACGGCGGCGAACCGTCGGGCGCGGCTGACCTTGGAAAGCCCGCGACTGCTGCGGGGCATGAGACCTCCCATGAGGGTTCGGACGGACTGATGCCCATCCGAACATGACGCTCCGTTGGCTTCTCGTTACGGTGCGCCATCTGGGCCGTTCGTAGGCCGTCGATTGCGCCGTCCGGAGCCCGTCCGGCGACCGCCTCCCTTGCGGAAGGCTTACGGACACGAGCACCTTCTGTCTTCGCGCGCACACCGGGATTACGCTGGAAGCGCCGACGCGGTGGCCCGCATGGTGACCGCGCGACGGCGCGTGTGCCGACGGAGGCGATGATGGTGAAGTCCCGCTTCGCTCCAGACCGACAGCTGACGGTCCGCATGGTGACCGTGCTGTTCCTGTTGGGGCTGCTCTACGTGGTGTTCGCGGCGGTTCTCGTCGCGCTGCTCAAGTCGGTCGTGCTGGTCGTGCTCATCGCCGGAGGCCTTCTCTTCGCGCAGTACTGGTACTCCGACCGCGTCGCCCTCTTCGCCATGAAGGCCCAGGAGGTCTCGCCGGAGGAGGCGCCGCAGCTGCACGGCGCCGTCGACCGGCTCTGCGCCCTCGCGGACATGCCCAAGCCGCGGATCGCGCTCGCCGGGATGGACCTGCCGAACGCGTTCGCCACCGGCCGCGACGCCGACCACGCCGTGCTCTGTGTGACCACCGGCCTGCTCCGCCGCCTGGAACCCGACGAGCTGGACGGTGTCCTCGCCCACGAGCTCTCGCACATCGCGCACAAGGACGTCGCGGTGATCACCATCGCCTCCTTCCTCGGCGTGCTGGCCGGGCTCGGGGTCCGGGTCGGCTTCTACACCGGACTGGTCGGCGGCCGGGCCCGGCGGGACCAGAACACCACGATGATCGTGCTGGCCGTGGTCGCCGTCTCGGCGGCGGTCTACGCCCTGAGCTTCGTGCTGATCCGCGCGCTCTCCCGGTACCGGGAGCTGGCGGCGGACCGGTCGGCGGCGATCCTCACCGGACAGCCGTCCGCGCTCGCCTCCGCGCTGGTCAAGGTGACCGGGGCCGGGGCCAAGATCCCGAGCAAGGACCTGCGCACCGCGCAGGCGTTCAACGCCGTCCTCTTCGCCCCGGCGCTGACCGGCGAGGAGGGCTCGGTGTCCCGGTTCTTCTCCACCCACCCGCCGCTGCAGCGTCGGCTTGACGCGCTGGCCGAGCTCAGTGCCCGGCTGGGCGACCGCGTCGTGGAGCACTCCGAGACGGAGTGAGCTCTGTGGCCACCCGTTCACCCGAACGGGTGGCCACGGTGGCGTTCTCGGCCGTGCCGATCTTGACTGACCGGTACCAGGTCGAGAAGGGGGCGGGTCCGTGTCCGAAGAGGACGAGAACCCTCCGGCCGAGGATCCCACCGGCCGAGCGGTCCGGGCGCGGGCCCGTGTGGGGCTGGTCAAGGGCCGCGCCCAGGTCCGCTTCGCGATGCTGGAGCGGCAGTTCCCCGTGATCACCGCGCTGACCGAGCGGATGCTGACGGTCGGCCTGATGGACGCGGCGACCCGGCTCGCCGCCCAGATCTTCATCACCACCGTGCCGCTGCTCTTCGCGCTCGGGGCGTTCGCCTCGGACTCGGTGCGGAACACGATGGTGGACTCGCTGCGCGCCGTCTTCGGCATCCACGGCGGCGCCGCGCAGCAGGTCCAGGAGGTGCTCCACGCCAGCGGATCGGCGGGCGAGCTGCGGCAGACCACGGGCATCATCGGCATCCTGATGGCGGTGGTCGCGGCGACCAGCGCCAGCCGGGCGCTGACCCGTATCTGCAACGACTCCTGGCGGCTGCGCAAGGCCTCCACCCGGATCGCGGCCTGGCGCTGGCTGGCCTGGATCGCGGCGATGATGGTGATGCTGGTCTGCCAGGGCCCGGTGCGGAACGGCTTCGGCGTGGGCCTCTGGCTGGGTGTCCCGTTGACGTTCGTGCTCAGCGTCTCGCTCTGGTGGTGGACACAGCACCTGCTGCTGGCCAAGCGCGTGCCCTGGCTGCCGTTGCTGCCGGGTGCCCTGCTGTGCGCGATCAGCGTCACCGGGCTCTCGCTTACCGCCCGGGTCTACATGCCCAACGCGCTGAACCGCGCACTCGACCAGTACGGCGCGCTGGGCCTGGTGCTGACCTGCCTGTCCTGGCTGATCGTCATCTCCGTGGCGCTCACCTTCAGCATCGCGGCGGGCGCGGTGCTGGCGCAGAACGCCCCGCTCGACCGGGTGCTCGGCACCCCGGCCGCTCTGAAGCCCGCCGCGGACTGACCGCGCGGCAGCGGGCCGCCCGGCCCGCCCGTGCGGTTCGTGCCGTCCGTGCCGTCGGCTGCCGTCAGACGTGCAGGCCGAAGACGCCGACGAAGAGCGGGCCGGTGATCGGCAGCAGGAAGTTGGAGAGCGTGTAGGTGATCGTGTAGCCCAGCATCGGCACGCTGGACTGGGCCACGTTGCCGACCGCGGTGATCGCCGGGGTCGAGCACTGCTGGCCCGCGATCGCGCCGACCAGGATCGGCGGCTCGATCTTCAGCAGCTTGCGGCCGATGAAGAGGCCCAGGAACGCGGGCACGAGGACCATGCCGATGCCGGACAGCGGCAGCAGCACCGGATACTGCTTGAGCAGCGGGCCCGCGTCCGGGCCGGCGGCCAGGCCGGTCACGGCGATGAAGATGGACAGGCCCAGGTCCTTCATCGTCTGCGCGGCCACCGGCGGGTACGCGCCGAAGGTGGGCCGGGTGGCCCGGAACCAGCCGAAGATCAGGCCGGTGATCAGGCAGCCGCCGCCCGTGCCGAGCGCCAGGTTGGCGCTGCCCACCTTGACCGTCACCATGCCCAGCAGCACGCCCAGGCAGATGCCGAGCCCGATGTAGATCCAGTCCGCGCTGGACGTGCGGACCTTGGCGCCGAAAGCGCCGGTGAACCGGCTCAGCTTGGCGCCGGTGCCGACGACGGTGAGGGTGTCGCCGCGGTGCAGCTCGGTCGATCGCAGCACCGGGATGTCCTGGTCGACGCGCTGGATCCCGGTGAGGTAGATGCCCTCGGTGGCGTCCATGTGGTGGGCGCGGATCTCCCCGAGGGTGTGCCCGGCGACGGACTTGTCGGTCACCACCACCTGCCGGACCGTCAGGGGGCTGTCCAGGCCGGGCACCCCGGGCGTCTCCGGGCCGAGGTCGCGGCCGGTGTCGATGACCGACTGCCGCCGCCCGACGACCAGCACCTGGTCCCCGCGACGCAGCCGCAGGTCGGGTGCGACGTCGAGCACCCGGCCGCTGCGCTTGACCCCCTCGATGGACGCGTCCTGTCCGACCGCACCCTCCAGATCGGCGATCGAACTGCCCTCGCCCTGGGAGACCAGGTACGTGCGCCCCACCAGCACGGGCAGCGCCGCCGTCTCGTCGTCGGCCAGGGACGCGTCGCCGCCGCGCATCTTCTCCCACAGCTGGCGGCTCGCGTCACGCAGGTTGATCCGCATCAGCATCGGGAAGAACTGGCTGGTCAGCAGGACGATGCTGATCAGGCCGAAGAGGTAGCAGACCGAGTAGGCGGTGGCCACGTGGGCCTGCAGCTCCTGGGTCTGCGCCGGGGTGATGCCGGGCAGCTTGGAGATCGCGTCCTGCGCGGTGCCGACGACGGCCGACTCGGTCGCGGAACCGGCCAGGATGCCCGAGGCGGTCCCGGTGTCCAGCCCCGCGCCCTTGCCGATGGCCAGGGCCATGCCGACGACGAGCACGGCCTCCATCACCGACAGCACGCCGAAGCGCAGCCCCTTGGCGTTGAGGTTGGCGAAGAACTGCGGCCCGGCGATGTAGCCGAGCGAGAAGATGAACAGGGCGAACGCCACGTTCTTGACGTCGGCGTTGACCTTCACGTGCTGCGCGCCGATCAGCATCGACACGATCAGGGTGCCGCAGATCCCGCCCAGTTGGATGGGGCCCACCCGCAGTTTGCCGACCAGGTAACCGAGCGTCAGGCAGGCGAAGACCGCCAGCACCGCGTTCTCGCGCAACAGGCTCACAGAACCGTCCCTTCCCACCGCTGAGGCCACTGCGGAGGACTCCGGGATCACAAGATCACGGAGTCTTCCCTTGCATCAGAACCCGGAAGGGGGGCGGTCGGCCCGCGCTGTGCGACGAACGGGTGAACAGGGCGTCAGATCGGGCCGGGGGTCGGACGACAGGCCCTACGGCGCGAGCAGCGACAGGGCCCCGGGGAGGACCTCGATCCGGGCCGGGAGGGAGGCGATCTCGTCGCCGTCCGCGCAGACCGGGATCGGCCGGTCCGCGTCGACGGTGACCGTGCGGGCGGTGGCGAGGGTGACCTCGGGGCGCTCGATGTGCGTGCCGCGCTTGGCCTCGCGCATGAAGGAGACGACCTGGCTGCGCGGGCCGTCGCCGACCACCATCACGTGCGCCACACCGTCGTCCAGCTCGGCGGGCGGCACGATCCGCAGGCCGTGGCCGTAGGCGCCGCTGTTGGCGACGACGACGGTGTGGCCGCGCGTGCGCAGCTGCTCGCCGTCGATGTCCAGGGTGTACTCGGCCGCGCGCCAGCCCAGGATGGCCCGGACCGGGGCCACCCGGTAGACCAGCAGGGCCGGAAGCCACCGTCCGGCGTTGATGATCTGCGTGGCCAGCGAGTCGATCCCGATGTAGACGTTGCCCGGCGCGATCACGCCGTTGACCTCCAGCACGTCGATCCGACGAGCCGTCCCGTCGAGCAGTAGCCGGGCCAGGCCCTCCGGGTCGGTGGGGAGGCCGAGCCGCCAGGCGAGGTCGTTGCCGCGCCCGGCCGGGACCAGGCCGAGCGTGCCGCCGCCGCGGACCACGCCGTCGGCGGCGTCGCGGGCCATTCCGTCGCCGCCCACCGCGACCACCACGTCGCCGCGCTCGGCGGCCTGCCGCGCCGTCTCGACGGCGTGCTCGCGGCTGCGGCTCGGGATCGTCCGCACGGTCGCGCCCGCCGCGCGGAGGTGGTCGGAAACCGGCTGCCAGTGCTCGAAGCCGTGGCCGCCGCCGGAGACCGGATTGATGATCGCGGTGAACTCGCGCGCCTCGCGGTCGGATTGCACCCCGCCCTCCTTCTCCACCTCAGTCGCCGCCCGTCGTGGGGTCGATGAGCACGCCGGGGTTGAGGATCCCGGCCGGGTCGAGCGCCTGCTTCACGGCGCGCAGCGCGTCGACGGCCAGCGGGCCGATCTCCTGCGCGTACGTGTCGCGGTGGTCGGTGCCGACGCCGTGGTGGTGGGTGATCGCGGCGCCCGCGGCGCGGATCGCGGCGTTGGCGGCGGACTTGGCCTGGGCCCACTGGGCCAGCGGGTCCTCGGCCTGGGCGCAGGCGACGGTGAAGTAGAGCGACGCGCCGGTCTCGTAGAGGTGCGAGATGTGGCAGAGCACCAGCGGCGCCGTGCCCTGGGCGGTGAGCGACTCGGTCAGCGCGGTGGTCACCGCGGCGCGCAGGGCGTGCAGGTTGGACCAGAAGGTGACCGTCTCCAGGGTCTCGATCAGCACCCCGGCGTCGAGCAGCGGGTCGCGCAGGTAGGGGGCGCGGTAGCGGCCCTTGCGCCAGGCCTCGCCGCCGTCGGGGCCGAGCAGTTCGCCGCCCGCCTCGGTCAGCACGGCGGTCGCTCCCGCGCGGCGCGCGGCGACGTCGGCCGCCGAGCCCTCGTAGCCGACGACGGCCAGGCAGCCGCCGGGGCCGCTGCCGAACATCGCCGACGGGTCGGCCAGGTTGATCCCGGTCTCCGTCTCGTCGGACAGCCGCAGCACGGTCGGCTCGGGGCCGTCCTGGACCAGCCGGCGCAGTGCGTCCGCACCCGCCTCGAAACTGGCGAACCGCCAGGACTCGAAGACCCGCTCGGCCGGGGCGGGCCGGACCCGCACGGTGACCGAGGTGATCACGCCCAGCGTGCCCTCGGAGCCGAGCACGAGCTGCCGCAGGTCGGGCCCGGCCGCGGACTTGGGCGCGCTGCCGAGGGTCACCGTGCCGCGCGGGGTGGCCAGCACCAGGCCGACGACCATGTCGTCGAACCGTCCGTAGCCCGCCGAGGACTGCCCGGCGGAGCGGGCCGCCGCGTAGCCGCCGATGCTGGCGCCCTCGTAGGACTGCGGGAAGTGGCCCAGGGTGAAGCCCTTCTCGCCCAGCAGCGCCTCGACGCGCGGCCCGCGCATGCCCGCCTGCAGGGTGGCGGTGCGGGAGACCGGGTCGAGGTCGAGCAGCGCGTCCAGTTGGCCGAGGTCGATCGCGACCACCCCGGCGAAGCCCTCGCGCCGCGGGGCCAGGCCGCCGACGACCGAGGTGCCGCCGGAGTAGGGGACCACGGCGATGTTGCGGGTGCTGCACGCGTCCAGCAGCGCGACGACCTCGTCGTGGGTGCCCGGCTTGGCGACCGCGTCGGGCGCGTCGGTGGCGTCGCCCGCGCGCAGGCGCAGCAGGTCGGGGGTGGACCAGCCGCGGGTGTGGCCGAGGCGGGCGTCGTGGTCGGTGTGCACGTGCTCCGCGCCGACCACGGCGGCGAGGGCGTCCAGCGCCTCCGCGTCCAGTGCCACCGCCGGGAGGGTGATCTCCACGGGCTCGACCGGGCCGTGCTCGGGGGTCTTCACGCCGAAGAGCGCCAGCGTGTCCTTGGCGGACGTCGGCAGTTCGGTGGCGTGCGCGGGATCGCCCCAGCGGTAGGGGTGGAAGTCCACGACGGGAAGGTCTGACTCGGTCACGGGCGCGATCCTCGGATACTGGGCGGTAACGTGTGCTGATACACTTCTACATGTGATGTCGCAGCGAATCAACACGCCGGACGGAACCGGACCCACACCGAGTGGCGCAGCGAGCGGTCCGGCCGGTGCTCCGGCGAGCGGGCCCGAGTTCAGGGCGGCCAACGCGATCCCCGAGGAGCGCATCCTCGAGGCCGCCTACCGGCTGCTGCTGACGATCGGTCCGCAGCGCATGACCATGGCCGACCTGGCCCGCCAGGCCGGCGTCTCGCGCGCCACGCTCTACCGGCGCTGGGGCTCGGTCCGCGACGTCGTGGCCGCGCTGACCACGCGCGTCTGGGTGGAGCTGGCCGAGTCGGCGTTCCCGCAGGGCACCCACGAGGACGTGACTCGGGCCCGGCTGGTCGACGGCGTCGTCACCCTGATCCGCGCGGTGCGCACCCACCCGCTGCTGCGCACGATCATCGAGCTCGACCCCGACTTCCTGATGCCGTACCTGCTCAAGCGGCGCGGTACCAACACCGACCACCAGCTCGCGCTGCTGGAACTGGCCCTGGCCGCCGGCATCGCGGACGGCTCGGTGCGCGAGGAGGAGCCCGCGCTGCTGGCCCGCTCGGTGCTGCTGGCCGCCTGGTCGTTCACGCTGACCGGCCCGGTCCTGGTCGGCGCGGCGGACGGCACGGGCGAGCAGCTGGACCGCCTCGACGAGGAGCTGCGCCTGATGCTGGACCGCTACCTCGCGCCGCTCGACGTGTAGCGCCTCCCTGTTCCACACGCCCGCCGTTCCACCCGCCCGCCCCGGAAGGCAGGACCATCGCGTGAACATCGCCCCCAACGCCTCTCTCAACGCCGACCGCCGCGCCCGCGACCTGGCCGCCCTGCGCGCCGCGAGCGGCCCGGACGCGACCGGCCCCGCCGTCGACCTGCTGGTCGTCGGCGGCGGTGTCACCGGCGCGGGCGTCGCGCTGGACGCGGCCGCGCGCGGGCTCTCCGTCGTCCTCGCCGAGAAGCACGACCTCGGCTTCGGCACCAGCCGCTGGAGCTCCAAGCTGGTCCACGGCGGGCTGCGCTACCTCGCCTCCGGCGCCGTCGGCATCGCCCACGAGAGCGCGGTCGAACGCGGCATCCTGATGCGGCGGACCGCCCCGCACCTGGTCCGCGCCCTGCCGCAGGTCGTCCCGCTGCTGCCCGGCACCGGTGCGGCCGAGAGCGCGCTGGTCCGCATCGGGTTCCTGGCCGGGGACGCGCTGCGGATCGCCGCCCGCACGCCGTCGTCCAGCCTGCCGCGCTCGCGTCGTCTCTCCCGCGCCGAGGTGCTCCGTTACGCCCCGACCGTCGCCGACGCGGGCCTGCGCGGCGGCCTGGTCTTCTGGGACGGCCAACTGACCGACGACGCCCGCCTGGTGACCGCGCTGGCGCGGACCGCCGCCGCCCACGGCGCGCAGGTGCTGACCCGCTGCGGCGTCAGCGAGGCACGCGGCGACGGCGCGGTGCTGACGGACGGGCTGACGGGGGAGAGCTTCCGGCTGCGCGCCCGGATGGTCGTCAACGCGGCGGGCGTCTGGGCGGGCGAGCTGGCCCCGGACATCACCCTGCGGCCGAGTCGCGGCACGCACCTGGTCTTCCGCCAGGAGTCGTTCGGCGGACTGACGGCCGGTCTGACGGTGCCGATCCCGGGCGAGACCAACCGCTTTGTCTTCGCCCTCCCGGCGCCCGACGGCCGCGTCTACGTCGGCCTGACCGACGAGGAGGCCCCCGGCCCGATCCCGGACGAGCCGCGGCCGTCGGAGGACGAGATCGACTTCCTGCTGCGGACCATCAACACCGCGCTGCGCCGCCCGCTCACCCGCGACGACCTGATCGGCAGCTTCGCGGGCCTGCGCCCGCTGCTCGACACCGGCTCCGGCCGGACCGCCGACGTCTCGCGCAAGCACGCGGTGCTGACCGCGCCCGACGGCCTGGTCACCGTCGTCGGCGGCAAGCTGACGACCTACCGGCAGATGGCCGAGGACGCCGTGGACGCGGCGCTCGCGGCGTCGGGCCGGGCGGCGGCGAACTGCCGGACCCGCTCGCTCCCACTGGTCGGCGCGGCCGACCGGGACACCCTCGCCCGGGTCGACGCCCCGCTGCGCCTGGTCCAGCGCTACGGCACCGAGGCGGCGGCGGTCGTCGCCGAGGCGGAGGGCGACGCGTCCCTGCTGGAGCCGATCGCGCCCGGCACCGACACGACCATGGCCGAGCTGCTCTTCGCGGTCCGCCACGAGGGCGCACTCGACGTCTCCGACCTGCTGGACCGTCGCTCGCGCCTCGGCCTCGCCCCGGAGACGCGCGCCGCCGCGCTCCCGGCCGCGGAGCGGGCGCTTGCGCGGGCGCTGGAGCGCGCCTGAGCCGGTGGTGACCGGCGGTCAGGCCCCGCCGTCGGCGGTGGCGACGGCAGGCGGTGCGGGCAGGCGGTTGGCCCGGCGCATCAGGGAGTCGAAGGCGCGGTCGGGCAGCACGCGGCGCAGCATGATCAGCGGCTTCGCACCGCGGCCGATCGCGTAACGGGTCCGGGGCTTCTCGGACTGCACCGCGTGCGCGATCGCCTCGGCGACGACGCCGGGACCCGAGCCGAAGCCGGAACCGATCCGCTCGCCCCGCAACGTCTTGGCCATGGCCTTGGCCTGCCCGGCGTAAGGGCCGGAGCCGGAGGTCGCGAGCAGGTTGTCGGCGGCGATGCCACCCCACTCGGTCTTGATCGCGCCCGGCTCGATCACGACCACCTGGATGCCGAACGGCTCCAGCTCCAGCCGCAGACAGTCGCTGAGTCCCTCGACCGCGAACTTGGTGGCGTGGTACCACCCGCCCAGCGGGGAGTGGAGCCTGCCGCCCATCGAGCTGATGTTGACGATCCGTCCGCTGCGCCGCGCCCGCATCTGCGGCAGCACCCGCCGGATCAGGTCGGCCGCGCCGAACAGGTTCACCTCGAACTGCGCCCGCGCCTCTGCCAGCGGCACATCCTCGACCGCGCCGTAGGAGCCGTACCCGGCGTTGTTGACCAGCACGTCGATCCGGCCGGCCTCGGCCAGGATCCGCTCCACCCCGGCCCGGTTGGACTCCGGGTCGGTCACGTCCATCCCGACGACGTGAACGCGGTCGAGCTCGGCGAGGTCGCTCATCCGCTCCACCCGCCGCGCGGCGGCGTAGACGGTGCAGCCGAGCGCCTGCAACCTGCGCACCGTGGCCTCGCCGATCCCGGACGAGGCCCCGGTGACCAGAACCACCTTGCCTGATGGGGCGACCTGCCCGGACGGGGCGATGGACACGGAGTTCTCGGACATGCCACCCATCTCACTGCGTGGCGGGCCGACCCGCATCCCAACCGCGTCCGGACGCGCTCAGCGGATCACGTCGGTGGTCCAGTCGAGGGCGTTTGCGCCGAGTGGCATGCGAGATTTCGGTCCCTGTTCTGGCCGTCACCCGAGCGGGGGGCTTCGACCTGCGCGGCGACCGGGCAGCCCCCAAGGTAAGGGAACAGCGGAGGAGTGCTCCATGACGAGGACCGACGGCGAACTGCAGCACGCGGAGCCGCACCGTGAGCCCGTGGTGGGCCACGAGGCCGGTCGGGCCGCGCGGAAGATCGTCGCGCGTGCGGCGCAAGGGCCCTGGCACGCCCCGGCGGACCGGCCGGACCCCCTCGCGATCCTGGAGCGTCAGTGCGCCGCCCGCGTACCGGAGTTGGTGCCGATCCGCTACGGCCGAATGGCCTCCTCCTGCTTCGCGTTCCTGCGCGGCGCGCCCGCGGTCATGGCGGCGGACCTCGCGTCCTCGCCCAACACCGGCCTGACCGTGCAGCTCTGCGGCGACGCGCACCTCTCCAACTTCGGCTTCTTCGCCTCGCCCGAGCGCACCCTGCTCTTCGACCTCAACGACTTCGACGAGACACTGCCCGGTCCCTTCGAGTGGGACGTCAAGCGCCTCGCCGCCAGCCTCGCCGTCGCCGCGCGCGAGAACGGGGACTCCGACCACGCGGCGGGCGAGGCGGCCCACGCCGCCGCCCGGGCCTACCGGGAGCACATGCGCGAGCTGTCCGTCCGCGACGAACTCGACGTCTGGTACGAGCGGGTGGACACCGCGGACCTGCTGGAGACCGTCCGCGAGGCCAACCGCGCCGAGGCCCGCGCCGAACTGGTCAAGGCCGGGCGCCGCACCAGCCTCCAGGCGCTGGAGAAGCTCACCGAGACCGGTCCGGACGGGGAGCCGCGCATCAAGCACGACCCGCCGCTGCTCCAGCCGATCAGCATGCGCGACCTGGGTCTCGTCCAGGAGACCTACGAGGACTACCAGCGCAGTCTGAGCGACGAGAAACGGGCGCTGCTGGGCCGGTTCCGGCTGATCGACGCGGCGATGAAGGTCGTCGGCGTGGGCAGCGTCGGCACCCGCTGCTTCATCGGCCTGCTGGAGGGGACGACGACCGGCGACCCGCTCTTCCTCCAGGTCAAGGAGGCGGACCAGTCCGTGCTCGCCGCCCACCTCGCGCCCAGCAGCCACCGGCACCAGGGCCGCCGCGTCGTCGACGGGCAGCGGCTGATGCAGGCGGCCGGGGACATCTTCCTCGGCTGGGCCACCGGACCGGGCGGCCGGCACTTCTACTGGCGTCAACTGCGGGACATGAAGGGTTCCGTGGAGATCGGCAAGCTGACCGCGTCTGAACTCGCCCGCTACGGCGAGGTCTGCGGTCGCACCCTCGCCCGCGCCCACGCGCGCTCCGGGGACCGCGCGGCGATCGCCGGATACCTCGGCCACGGCAACGCGTTCGACCGCGCGATCGCCGAATGGGCCCTCAGCTACGCGGACCAGACCGCCGCCGACCACGCCGCGCTGCTCGCCGCCGTCGCCGACGGCCGGATCACCGCCCGCGCCGATGTCTGACCCGGACGGACGCCGGCTGACGCGGGCCCGAGCGCTGGCGCGGCTCGCCCTGCTCTGCGCGGCGGGCGCGGTGGCGGTGCTGCTGGTGGTGGTCGGGCACCACGGCGTGCTGGTGCCAGTCGTCGGACTGCTGGGGCTCGTGCTCGCGGCGGGCGGCGCCTGGTGGGCACTGGCGCACCGGGGCGTGCGACGGCTCGCCGGGGCGCTGGTGGTGCTCGGTGCGCCGGTCGCCGTGCTGGTCGTCTACGCCGTCACCGGCCTGCTGCTGGCGGCGTTCGGCGCGCTGCTGCTCTGGGGCGCGGCGCTCACCTGTGCGCGCTCGGCGCTGCGTCAGGTCCGCCGGCCACGGCGGATGCACGCGCACCGGACCTCCCGGCCGCTGCGGCCGGTGCTGATCATGAACCCGCGTTCCGGCGGCGGCAAGGTCGCGCGGTTCGGGCTGGTCGAGAAGGCGGAACGGCTCGGCGCGCGGGTGCTCCTGCTGGAGCCGTCGGCGGCGGACGACGGGCCGGTGGACGTGTCGGCGCTGGCCCGGCAGGCGGTCGCCGACGGCGCGGACCTGCTCGGCGTCGCAGGCGGCGACGGCACCCAGGCGCTGGTCGCGGCGGTCGCCGCCGAGCACGGCCTGCCCTTCCTGGTCGTCTCCGCCGGGACCCGCAACCACTTCGCCATGGATCTGGGTCTGGACCGCGCCGACCCCTCCCGCTGTCTGGACGCGCTGGAGGACGGCGAGGAGCTCCGCGTCGACCTCGGCACCGTCGCCGGGCACCCGTTCGTCAACACGGTCTCCTTCGGCGCGTACGCGGAGATCGTGCAGAGCCCCGCCTACCGGGACGCCAAGGCGGGCACCGCTCTGGAGGCCCTGCCCGATCTGCTGCTCGGCGACCCCGAGGGCCGGCTGCGGGCCCGTGCCGACGACCGCAGTCTGGACGGGCAGCAGGCGCTGCTGGTCAGCAACAACCCGTACTCCGGCGGCGATCCGCTGACCGCAGGGCGGCGTTCCCGGCTCGACCGGGGCCTGCTCGGCGTCCTTGGCATCCGCGTCGACGGTCCCGCGCAGGCGGCCGAGGTCGCGCTGCTCGGCGTCCGCGCCTCAGGGCTCTCGACTCTGACGGCACGTCAGGTCGTGGTCCACGCGGACGCGCCGACGATCGCCGTGGCCGTCGACGGCGAGGCGCTGCGGATGACGCCGCCGGTCACCTGCACGGTGCGTCCGGGCGCGCTGCGGGTCCGGGTCCCGCGCCACCGCCCGGGCGCGCCGGTGACCAGCCCGCCGCTGGACTGGCGGCGCATCGTCGCTCTGGCGCTGGGCCGCCCCCTGCCGCAGCCGCGCACGGCCGCGCGGACGGCCGGGACGGCGGCCGAGGCGCGGGACTCCAAGGACGCGCAGGACCCGAGCACACCGGAGGAGAACTCCCATGGCTGAAACGGCCGTTGCCCCGGGCACGTCCCGTGTCTCGTCGCTCCTGCACGACCTGCAGCAACTCGACCACGCGCTCTACGCGGCCGTCGCGGCGACCGACACTCCGACGCTCGACACCGGCCTGCGCCGCCTGTCCCGCGCGGCGGACAACTCCAAGATCTCGCTGACCATCGCCGCGCTGCTCGCCCTCCGCCCCGGCCGCGGCCGCCGTGCGGCGCTGACGGGTGTCGCGGCCGTCGGCCTGGCCTCGGCGAGCGCGAACCTCGTCGGCAAGGAGCTCGTCCGCCGCCCCCGCCCCGACCGCGCCGCCGCGGAGGTCGTCGCGGACCGTCAGGTCCCGATGCCCGCCTCGGCGTCCTTCCCCTCCGGTCACACCGCCTCCGCGGTCGCCTTCGCCTTCGCCGTCAGCGCCGGCCTGCCGGCGGCGGCTGTCCCCCTCTTCCTCCTCGCCACCGCCGTCGGCTACTCCCGCGTCCACACAGGCGTCCACTACCCCGGCGACGTGGCGGCCGGCGCGCTCCTCGGCACGGCCTGCGGCGCGGCGGCGGTGGCCCTGTTCCGCAGCAGGTAGCAGAGGACGACCGGAGGCCACGGCGTGGGCTGGGTGGGGGTGACTTGGGCTGGATGGCATGGGGTGCTCCCGTTCGGTCAGGTGGTGCTACGAGTGGTGGGTGAAGCCGTTGATGAGCCACTGGACGGTGAAGTCCAGGGGGTTCCCGAGCGGGCTGCGGGCGAGGTAGAAGCCGAACATCGTCAGCACGAGCACCTGCCAGACGCGCAGTTCGCCGGAGCGGATCAGCAGGAACACGACCACGGCGAGGAAGCCGACCAACGGCATGGCGAGCGTCATCGGTCGATCACCCCACCGATCGGGCCCGCTTCCCCGCCCGAGTCCGCCATGCCGTCCGGCGGGCTGTCGACCATGGGGTCTGCCTTCACCAAGTGCACGCCGAGCGCCTCCGGCATGGCAGGAGCCGGGGGGTCACCCAGCGGCGGCAGAACCGGCGTCATGTGGGCGTACCTGCCCGAGGACTTCCGGGCTTGGTCCGGGGTGACCAGGAACGAGCGGGCGCGCATGACTTGTCCGTCGACGTAGGTCACCGTGACGCCCTGTTGGGTGTGGCTGATCTGCTGCGCGGCGATCACGGCGTCCTTGCTGAAGTCACCGAGGACCATGTCCGCCGTGGCGGGATCGTTCACGCGGTGACAGACCCGGCGGCCGAGCTGCGCGCGCAGCGCAGTCACCCCCGTTCCGAGGTCCGAGCCCACCCGCTGACCGGCAACGACCAGGTGCACGCCGAGCGCCGCGCCGAGCTGCGCCAGCCGCAGCAACGCCGTCGAGACCCGGCCCACCTCCGCCTTCTCAGCGCTGGAGGCCATGAGGTACAGCTCTGCCACCTCGTCCACCAGCACGATCACGGGCACCGGACGAGCCTTGTCGCTCAGCTCCCAGATCGAGCGCACCCCCGCCTCACTGACCGACCGCAGCCCGCATCAACTGGCCCCGATGGTGCGCCGCTCGCGAAGAACCCGGCCATGCCGCACCCCAAGGCCCAGGCTGCACTGACCAAGGCCCACGGGCCGCTCCAGTGGCGGGAATCCATCAGCGCCCGCATGCCGCAGCCCGACGAAACCACAGCGCTCAAACTCGACCAGCCCAAATACCTACTGGTCATACAGCGTCACCGTCGCCGCAGACTCTGGACTCCCTCTGATCACCGAGACGACCGCGACACCCTCCGACGCCACCCGCTACACCTACACACTCACGTCTGAGCCCGCGTCGGTCCCGGGCACGCGCAGGAAGTACATGCGGCCTGTCCAATCATGAGTCTGCGCGCACATGGAGACCCTAGGAGTGGCCTAACCACGTTGAGCTAATGGGCCGTCTCCTCGCCTCGTATACAGCGGCCCCGGCAGACGCTCGGGGTTCGAGACGTCGACCGGGGCCGCTTTGGTGCTGGCGTTCGTGGCTGACCAGGACCCACGGTGGCCGAGACGATACGAGTTCGCTTCAACCACCGCAGGACTGACAGATGCGCCTACCCCTGTGTCGCCAGGAGCGAAAAGACGCTGCCCGGCTGAGATGAGACGTCGATCTTGAGGGGTGCCGTGCTGTCGGCGGTAAGGGAGACCTTCTGAACGCTGCCCTCACAAGGTTGCCTGTTGATCTGGTAGATCGGCTTGGCGCTCCCCTGATAGATCTGTGCCGACACGGCCAGCTTTCCCCCACCGCCGATGCACCCGAGCTGAATGGTGATCGAGCGGCTGGCAAGAGTCAGGGTTGTGTAGCTCTTCTGCCCCGCCTGGTTGGAGGCCGACGCCAGCAGGTTCTGCTGAGGGACCGTCGGGAACGCGGGCATCGTGGCACTGGGCGTGGCCGAGCTTGTGTGCGATGGAGCGGGGGTCGCAGCTCCAGAGGTGCAGGCGGTTGCCACGCCGCACACCAATGCCATTCCGGCGATACCGAGTACCACGGGGCGCATCTGTTGTTTGCTCATGCTCAAACCTAATAGTTCGTCAGCCAGGTGTGCCAGCCGTCGCCCTCGTCGAAGTAGGTCTCCCCCTCCGCGATGGTCGTCTTGGCGCACACACTGTTGAGGCTGTAGGTCTCGTCGTAGGTGTCAGCCTGGAACTCCGCATACTCGGCGTGGAGCGCCTTGTGCGGGGCGACCGTGTAGGTGACGGTGTGACTCCCGCCGATTGTGGCGGAGGCAGTCAGAGACAGCCCCAGGTCTGCGGACACCCCCTCCACAAGCGTGCTCTCACTGACGTGGAAGTTGGCGTTGATGGTTGCCGAGATCGTGCCACTCCATGTGTTGGAGAAGCTGGTGGTGGAGTTGTTCCCCGTGCCGTTGTCGTCGACGAACGGCCCAGACTTGACGTTGTAGTAGGTGCCGTAGTTCGTGAGCACCTCCACGAACGGCCCCGGGTCGCCGCCGCAGGCACCCTGCGGGACGACCGCACCGGGGTTGACACTGTGGGGCGCAGCCGTGTGTGCGCTGGCAGGCGCGACCGTCGCGAGCATGGCCCCCGCGACCACGCTCGCGACGGTGACGCCCTTCAGCGCGACCCTCGTGATATGTGAAACGGAACGCATCTTTCCCCCTGGACTTTTCGGCCTCTGCCGAGTGCGGTAACCGCTACCGCTTGCGCAGACACTAGGTAGATTGACGCGAACACAGCACAAACTTGAGGAAGACTTGAGTGTCCATCCTCAGCAGTTTCTCGACGATCCAACTCATTCCGGGCTCCCCGGCTGGGTCATTGCCACGGGATTGCCCGATTCCCGATGGCCCCATCGAGCACAAATGCGGCTGAAGGGATGCTCGCGAGAGTGACACGGATCACATGAACCACCAACTGGCTGACCATCAGCGAACTGGGCGGCAGCGCAGTTAATTGGCCTTGGAAAGCCGCCTACGGACAGCGCGGAGCGCCTCCGCCGGGTCCCACGGCTCGCCGCGCCCGCGCGTCAGCGGGTAGCAGGCGAAGCCGATCAGCGCAGCGCTGAAGTGGCCCACGCTGGTGAAGTCGCGGCTCTGGATCAGGTCGAGGCCGTAGTAGAGGACGACGGCCGCCGCGTAGACGTACCGCCAGGGCTTGGCGATCCGGTACGTCAGGACCGCCTCCACGCCCGCAAGGGCGTAGCTGACGCCGTAGTCGAGCGTGTAGCGCGCCGACTCGGGCGCGTAGCCATGTTGGATGCTCCAATACAGGACGCCCTCGCTGATGTACGTCGCGCCGACGTGCGCGATCGCGGCGACGCAGAGCCAGCGCAGCGTGCCCAGCCAGCGTTCGGCCGGGACGTGGAAGATGTTGTAGAGGACGAAGTACGAGAACCACCCGCTGCCCGCGATCCACAGCGCGCTGGTGATCAGCACCCGGATCGGGGACTTCTCCAGGTAGTGGATGTTCGTGGAGCGCCGCTCCAGGATCCGGTCCGCCGCGGCCGGAGCGACGTGGCGGATGATCAGCGTCGTGACGAAGAGGATGGCCAGCCAGACGAACGTCCCCGGCGCACGGCGGATGTAGGCCCAGGTCGCGCGCCCGGCACGGGCGACGCCGCTGACGACGGCAGTCCCGCGCTCGCGCATGGCGGGTCTCCCTCCCGGCTACCGCTGCCGCTCTTCGTGGTCCAGTTCCTCGTCCAGCGACATGGCCGCGTCGATCAGCGCCAGGTGCGTGAACGCCTGCGGGAAGTTGCCGAGTTGCTCGCCTGTCGGGCCGATCTCCTCGGCGAAGAGGCCGACGTGGTTGGCGTAGGTGAGCATCTTCTCGAAGGCGTACCGGGCTTCGTCCAGTCGACCCGCGCGGGCCAGGGCGTTGACGTAGAGGAAGCTGCAGAGCGAGAAGGTGCCCTCGCTGCCCCGCAGGCCGTCGGGGGAAGCCTCGGGGTTGTAGCGGTAGACGAGGCTGTCGGAGACGAGCTCCTCGCCCATCGCGTCGAGCGTCGCCAGCCAGCGGCGGTCGCGCGAGGAGACGAAGCCGCTCAGCGGCATCAGCAGCAGCGAGGCGTCCAGCACGGTGCTCCCGTAGGACTGGACGAAGGCCTGGCGTTCCTCGTTCCAGCCGTGCTCCATCACCTGGCGCAGGATCGCGTCACGGGTCGCGGTCCAGCGGGTGAGGTCGGCGGGGCGGGAGAACTCGACGGCGACGCGGATGGCGCGGTCGATCGCGACCCAGCACATCAGGCGGCTGTAGGTGAAGTTCTGCCGGCCGCCGCGCGTCTCCCAGATGCCCTCGTCGGCGCGGTCCCAGTGGTCGCAGAGCCAGTCGCCGAGTTGACTGAGCGTCACCCAGCCGTCGTATCCCGCCTCCAGGGCCAGCCGGAGGGCTTCGGGGCCCTGCTGGAACAGCGCGTAGATGGCCTCGCCGTAGATGTCGAGCTGGAGTTGGTCCGCCGCGCCGTTGCCGACCCGGACCGGGGCTGAGCCGCGGTAGCCCTCGAAGTGCGGCAGGATCTCCTCGGTGAGGTGCGGGTCGCCGTCGATCCGGTACATGATCTGCAGCGGTTCGCCCGACGCGGTCCGTCCCGCCTGGATCCGCCCGCCCAGCCAGCGGCGGAAGGCGTCGCCCTCCTCGATGTAGCCGAGCCGGATCAGCGCGCTGGCGGAGAGCGACGCGTCGCGGATCCAGGTGAAGCGGTAGTCCCAGTTGCGCTCGCCGCCGATCTGCTCGGGCAGCCCCGTGGTGGCCGCGGCCAGCAGCGCGCCGGTCGGGGCGTAGCTCAGCAGCTTCAGGGTGATCGCCGACCGGTTCACCACCGCCTGCCAACGGCCCTTGTACCGGCAGCGGCCGGTCCAGTCGTGCCAGAAGCGGCGGGTCCGCTCGAACTCACTGCGCAGCATGGGCCCTTGCAGCGGGACCGGTGCTTCGGCGTCGGCCGGGCCGGTGGTCAGCAGGAAGGCAGCGAACTGACCGTGCGTCAGAGTGAAGGTCGCGGTGACGTCTTCGTGGTCGGCGTCGTCGCCCGCGCTGTCGTCCCGGCCGCCGTCCGCGCGCCGCTCCAGATCGAGGGCGCCGAGCGCGCCGACGGCCTGGAGGTACACGGACGCGTCGGCGTCCGCCGAGCGGAAGGAGATGCCGCCGTCGGGGTTCCGCTCCGCGACGTGCAGCGCGCGCCCGTAGTCGAACCGCGGTCGGCACTCCAGCCGGAACGGCACGCTGCCGCGCACCACCCGGACGGCGCGGACCAGCCGCCGGACCTCGTCCGCCTGCTTCGGGTCGTCGGCCAGCGGCATGAAGTCGACGACCTCGCCGATCCCGGCCGCGGTCAGGAACCGGGTCACCACGATCGCCGTGTCCGGGAAGTAGAGCTGACGTACCGTCACTTCGTCCGCAGGGACGTCGGCCGTGATCGAGAAGTGGCCGCCCCGGTCGTGGTCGAGCAGGGAGGCGAAGACGCTGGGCGAGTCGAAGCGCGGCGCGCAGAACCAGTCCACCACGCCCTCGGAGGAGACCAGCGCGCAACTCTGCAGGTCGCCGACGAGGCCGTGGTCGGCGATCGGGGGATATCGGCGCATGGAGCGCTCCTCCGGGGCAGGTCGGGGTGCTGGACGGTTGACCGCGAGGGTGACCGGGCCGGTCAGGCGAGCAGCTTCGCCTTGGCCCGCTGGAACTCGTCCTCCGTGAGCGCGCCGCTGTTCTTGAGGTCGACGAGCTTGGCCAGGTCTTCGACGTGGCCGGACGACGCACCGCCGCCCGAGGCCGTGGCCCCGGCCGTCCCCGCCGCACCGCCCGCGCCCGCCGCGCCGGAGGTCCCGGCCGCGTCGCGGACGTACTGCTTGAACGCCGCGTCCGCCTGCTGCGCCCGCTCCATGTCGCGTTCGCCCATCGAACGGCCGCGCACGATCACGTAGACCAGGACGCCGAGGAAGGGCAGCACGATCACGAAGATGATCCAGCCGGCCTTGCCCCAACCGCCCATGTCGTGGCTGCGGAAGATGTCGGCCAGGACCTTGAACAGCAGGAAGAACCAGAGGATCCAGAGGAAGAACTCCAGCATGGTCCAGAACACGTTCAGCAGCGGATAGTTGGACACGACGCCTCCTGCACTCCTGGCCTCCCCGATCGGGTGACGCCCGTCCAACAGACCTACCGTCGGCACCCGGTTCCCGCACGCGCACAGAGCCGAACGGGCGTACGGGTGGCACCGCGCATCCGAGGCGTGCGCGCGTCCGAACGGTGGACGCGCGGGCGAACCGCGCGGCGTGGCGGGCGGGGAGCGCGGTGCGACGGCCCTGTAATGACGGTCCTGTCATTGGGCGACCGCAGGGGACGTGACCGGGAGTGGGCGGATTGCAGCAGGTGCACGAGTCGCAGCAGGCGCAGGAGATGTCCGTGGCGTGGGACCCGGTGGGTGACGCGTGGTTGGCGGCGCTCCAGGACGACGGGCACACGTGCGGCCCGCTGTGCGAGCAGGAGCTGGGCATCGCCCAGGTCCACTGGACCGAGCTGCCGCTCGCCGCACCCCTCGGGGAGGCCTGACGCCGTGTGCCGGGTCACCCGGCCGGCGCAGCCTGTCTTCGCCAAGTACGACGTCCGCGCGGACCGGCTCCGCACCGACCTCGCGGCGCGGGGGACGACGCTGGTGAACCTCTTCTCCGGCCCCCGCAGCGGCAGCAGCGCACTGCTGGAGGCGCTGCTGGCCCGTGCCCGTGAGCGAGCCCTCCCGGTCGCCGCCTTCGCCGCGGCGACGCAGCTGGAGGACGCCCCGGCGGCAGCGGCAGCGGCAGCGGAAGGGGGAGCGACGGCGGCGGCGGTGACGGCGGAGCTGCCGGTCAAGCGGTTGCTCACGGGCGGTCTCTGCCACCTCGAACCGGCCATGGTCGACGCCCACCTGCGTGACTGGCCGCCGTACCCGACCCGGCTGCTGTTCGTCGAGAACGTGGGCGAGCCGAGCTGCCCCGCCCCTTACGAGCTGGGCGAGTCGCTGCGCGTGGCGCTGACCTCGGTCACCGAGGGGGAGCAGCGGCCGCTGCGGTCCCCGCTGGGTTTCGGTCTCGCCCACGCGGTCGTGGTGACCAGGTACGACCTCGCCGAGGCGGTCGACTTCGACCCGACGGCCTTCCGCGCGGCGGTCCACCGGGTCAACCCGGGTGTGCCGGTGGTCTTCACCTCCGCCCGCTCCGGCCAGGGGATCGACTGCCTGCTCGACCTCACCCTCGCCGTGGCGGACGGTACCCCGCCGCACCGACCGGCGCTGGCCACGCCCGGCGCGCGGGTGAGCTACCTGTACGCCGTCGACGACGACGGCCATGCCTACGCTGAGGACGTGGAGCCCGCCGGAGCGCACGCCCACGGGCACGTGCACTGAGTGCGCTGAGCGCGCTGAGTCCGGCGCGCGCACGTCGATGACGCCGGGTCGGCGTCGCCTCTCCGCTGAGGCGACGTCAATCCGGCGTCGGGTGCTGCGCGGTGCGGTGCTGTGCGATGGGGTGCTGCACTGTCCGGGCTCAGGCCGCCTGGGCCAGCTGGGCGCGGCGGGCGTTCGAGGTGAGCCGGTGGCCGCGGATCCGCAGGACCAGCATCCGGGAGACCACCTCACCGAGGGCCATCAGCACCAGCGCCGCGACCCAGGCCTGCGGGGTGATCGAGTGCTGGACGCTGAACCGGCCGATGGACGGGCCCATGCCGTGCGTGGAGGCGAAGGCGAAGGCCATCCGCAGGCCGATGCCGACGACCCAGAGCGCGGCGGCGGTGACCCCGGCCCGGGCGAACGGCACCCCGTCCTTGCCGAGGTTGAGCCGGGTGGTCGCCGCCGCGCCGACGCCCAGCGCCACGCCGAGTGCGGCCAGTCCGCCGATCAGCACCAGGTCGTTCCCGGCGGTCGGGATGGAGTGCAGGTAGCTGAAGCCAACGCCGACCGTGATGGCCAGCGGCAGCACGAGATTGACCAGGTCGAGCCGGGATCCGCGGATCTGGCGGACGACGAGGAGGACCAGTACGGCGTTGAGGAGGTAGTCGGTGAGGCTCATGTCCTCAAGCCTGCCGAGCGGCGCGCCCGCCGTGATCGGCTCCGGGGTGGAGCGCCGGGTGGACCTCGGGTGGAGACCGAGGCGGGTCGTGGGTGGAGCGGCAGGTGGAGCGGGGTGGAGACGTGTACCTTCGGATCAGACTCCGTCAGAACAGGAGCCCGGAAGTGTGGGGGGCGACCCCCGCCCAGTCGGGGGTCGCCGGCGTTCGCGAGCCGGGGGGAGCCGTGAACGCATAAGGATCATGTCATCGCGGACCGTGTTTGTCCATGGACCGTCAAAAGCTGGCCGTGAGTTCTGGGATTGCGCGTTCATGAGACCCGCCCGTTCATGAAAATCCGGTTCCTACCTTCCTGACGAGCGTGCCGGGCCCGCCAACGGGGCACGGGTCAGGGCAAGGGGGCGCCGAGCACGGAGGAGGCGCCATGCGGTGGAATGCGGCAGGGGTCGTGAGCTGCGCGGTCGCGGTCGTCCTGGGAGTCACGGGATGCTCGCTGTCGATGTCCTCGGCGAGTTCCTCCGGGAGCTCCTCGCCGTCTTCCGGCGCCGCGTCCGGTACGTCGCCCGGCGGCTCGTCCGGCACATCGTCCGGTGGCTCGTCCAGCACATCGTCCGGCGCTGCGTCGTCGGGCTCGTCGGCGTCCGCGGGTTCCTCGGTCCCGGCGGTGTCGGCGACCTCGCCGCCGTCGGCCCCGCCGAAGCTCTCCATATCCCAGGTGGACGCGGGCATGGTCGACCTGGTCAGTCAGCAGAGCCTGGCCGGAACGGCCGCCGCAGGGACCGGCATCGTGCTGACCTCGAACGGCGAGGTGCTCACCAACAACCACGTGATCACCGGGTCCACCTCGCTGAGCGGGGTCGACATAGGCAACGGCCGCACCTACACGGCCTCGGTGATCGGCTACGACCGCACCCACGACCTCGCGCTCGTCCAACTCCACGGCGCGTCCGGCCTGCAGACCCTCCAGCTCGACTCCGCCGCCAAGGTCGCCGTCGGCGACGCGGTCACCGCGCTCGGCAACGCGGGCGGCAAGGGCGGCACCCCGGCGGTGGCCACCGGGTCGGTGACCGGGACCGACCAGCAGATCATCGCCAGCGACGAGGGCAGCGGCAGCTCCGAGCAGCTCAACGGCCTGATCCAGGTGGACGCGCCGATCCAGGCCGGGGACTCCGGCGGGCCGCTGCTGAACGCGTCGGGGCAGGTGATCGGCATCGACACCGCGGCCACCGTCAGCTACCAGTTCCAGACCGCGCCCGCCCAGGGCTTCGCCATCACGGCAGCGCAGGCACAGCAGACGGCCGCGGCGATCGCCGCGGGGCTTTCGTCGAGCACCGTCCACATCGGCCCGACCGCCTGGCTCGGCGTCGGCGTGGGCGCGGCCAACGCGTCGGTGGCCGGGACCAGCGGCGCGGAGATCGTCCAGGTCATCCCGGGATCGCCGGCCGATGGGCTGGGCCTGGCACCCGGCGACATCATCACCTCGCTCAACGGCAGCCAGGTCGGTGACCCGACCACGCTCACCCGGCTGCTGGACCTGCACCACCCGGGCGACTCGGTCACGATCGGCTGGACCGACGCCAACGGCCAGGCGCAGTCCTCGCCGCTCCGCCTCGGCAGCGGCCCGGCGGGCTGAACACGCAGGCCCGCTGGCCTGCTGGCCTGCTGGCACCGCGCGACCTCACCCGCGCGGTGGCGTTCCGGTTGCCGGGGTCGAGCAGGCGGGTGAGCCTGGGGCGAAGACTCGATCATCCGGACGGGGTGAGGGATGTGCTGTCGGCCAAGAGCGTGTTCCAGGAGATCCTGGACGACGACGAAGCGTTCCGGCTCTTCTGCTCGGTCGCCGCGAGCGGCGAGGCGCAGGGCGGCTGGGAGAACGGCCGGATCGCCGCGCTGCTGCCCGACAGCATGGAGTACCTGACGCCACGCGTCGCCCGGCACGGGGCGGATGAGGACAAGCACGGCCGGATCTTCAACGCCCTGATGCGCAAGCGGGGGCTGACGCCCGTGCCCGTCCCGCCGGAGACCGACTACACCATGCTGCTGGAGCAGGCCGGCATCGGCCTCTCGCACCAGAAGCTGCGCGGCGACCGGCCGTTGGAGGAGCGGGACGTGGTCGCCTACCTCGCGCACAGCCGGGTGACCGAGCAGCGCGCGTCCGAGCAGATGCAGCTGCTGGTCCGGTACTTCGGCGAGGACCCGGACATCGGCCGTGCGGTCCGGATGATCTGCCACGACGAGGACAACCACCTCGCCTACTGCCATGAGGAACTCCTGCGGCTGGCCGCGACGGGCCGGGGACGCGAGATCAAGGATCTGCTGGACGGCGCCGCGGAGGTGGAGATCCGCGTCTACCGCGACGTCAGCCGCGCGGTGATGGCCCGGATGGCCGAGATCCTGCGCTGGCCGAAGGCCAAGACGGCGGCGATCACGGCCGGGATCCAGGGCGTCTACGCCTTCGAGCGGGTCGGCGGCTGGTACCGGATGGTCAGCCTGCACATGCCCGACCGACGCGGCGCCCTCGACGGCCCTGCTCCGGCGGTGGCGGCCGAGTTCGGCTGACGCGCCGGTTGACGGGTCGTCCGACGCTGCGCCTGCGCCCGGGCCGGTGCCGGGCGCGCTGCTCGGTTCGGGTGGACCGTCGCCGCGCGCTGGTGCGTCGCGCCGAGCCGACGCCCGTCCCCGTGGTCCGCTGGAAACCGCGGCGAGCGGTGGCGGCGCAGGAGGCCCGCCCGGAGCGGAGGGCGACGGCATGCGGGCACGGCGGTGGATGTGGCAGTACCCGACGGCGGCGGCGTTGGCCCTGTGCGCGCTGCTGACCGGCGGTGCGGGAACGTCGGGAGCGCGCATGGCGGCTGACGTCGGTCTCCCGCACGTGGGACTTCCACAGGTCGGACTCCCGCTGGCCGGGCGGACCGTCGTCGTCGACCCCGGCCACAACCCGGGCAACCCGGCCCACCTGGCCGAGATCAACCAGCTCGTCGACGTGGGCAACGGCCGCAAGGCCTGCAACACCACCGGTACCGCGACCGACGGCGGCTACCCCGAGTCCGCTTTCACGCTGGACGTCGCCCGGCGGGTGCGCGCGCTGCTCGACGCGGAGGGCGCGCGGGTGGTGCTGACCCAGGACGGCGACCGGCCGTGGGGGCCGTGCGTCACCGAGCGCGCCGCCGTCGGCAACCGCGAGCACGCGGACGCGGTCGTCGCGATCCACGCGGACGGCGCGCGGCCCGACGGCTACGGCTTCCACGTGATCCTGCCCGCTCTCGTCGTCGCGGGCGCGGCGGACACCAGCGCCGTCGTCGGCCCGTCCCGCGCGTTGGGCCTCGCCCTGCGCGACGCCTTCGCCCGGGCGACCGGCGAGCCGTACTCCAGCTACCTCGGCCAGGGCACCGCGCTGGTCACCCGCGGCGACCTCGGCGGGCTCAACCTGTCGCGCGTGCCCGCCGTCTTCATCGAGTGCGCCAACATGCGCAACGCGGACGACGCAGCCCGCGTCACCTCGCCCGAGTGGCGGGAGTCTGCGGCCCGGGGCATCGCCGCGGGCATCACGGCGTACCTGACCGGCGCGACGGCGGGCGTGGCGCCCGCGCAGTGGCGTGGCTGACCACACCGGCCGGACGCAGGCATAGTTGACTGATCGTCAGTTCTGCCTGGCGTCGAGCTGTCGCAGCGCCGTGAGGGTGTCGAGGGCGAGCGACGGGTCGGCGTCGTCGGGGGAGTGGACGGAGAGCCGGGTGACCGTGCCCGCGTAGCGGCGGTGGACCTCCGCGGCAGCCTCGGCCGGGGTGCCGGCGACCGCGAAGGCGTCGAAGACCGCGTCGTCGATCAGCGCGCCCATCTCCTGCCAGCGTCCGCGAACCGACAACGGGTGCAGCTGGTCCTGGAGTTCGCCCCAGCCGTGCCGGTCGAGGACCGCCCGGTAGGCGGGCGTGGAGGCGTAGAACGCGATCCGCTCGCGCACCCGGACGCGGTTGGCGGCCAGCTCCTCCTCGGTGCGGCCGATCGCGGCGAGGACGTTGCCGACCACCTCGAACGGCCGGTCCGTCCAGGCCGCTCCCTCCGCCTCCGCCTGGGCGCGGGCGGCGAGGACGCCGGGCAGGACGTGCTCGGTCAGGTAGGGGACGGTGGTGAACGGGTGGCTGATGAAGCCGTCGGCGACCGCGCCCGCCGCGGCCGTCATCAGTGGCCCCACACCCGCCAGCAGGATCCGTGGCAGACCGGCGGCGACCGGCTCGGGGGAGAAGACCGGCGTCATCAGCGTGTGCTGGTAGAAGTCGCCGCGGAAGGTCAGCCGGGTGCCGTGCTGCCAGCTGTTCCAGATCGCGCGGACGGCGTGGACGTACTCCCGCATCCGCGCGGCGGGCTGACTCCACGTCATCCCGAAGCGGCGCTCGATGTGCGGCTTGATCTGCGAACCGAGCCCCACCACCGCCCGTCCGCCGGAGGCCTCGTGCAGGCCCCAGGCCTCGTAGGCGAGCGTCATCGGGGTGCGGGCGAAGGCGATGGCGACGCCGGTGGCCAGCTCGATCGACCGGGTCCGGTCGGCGGCGCGGGCGAGTTGGACGAACGGGTCGTGCGCGGTCTCGGCGACCACCAGCCGGTCGACGCCCGCGGCCTCGGCGCGCTCGGCGTCGGCCAGGATGCTGCCAGGCCGCCCGGAGGCGGTCGCGTCCAGCAGCAGCGGCGCGGTATCGGCGTGGGCGGCTTCTGCGGGGCGGGCGGCGCGGTCGGTCATACGGCCGGATCCTAGGGTTCCGCGCCGCCGACGGCCAAAACGGACGTCCCGTCCGGTCGCGGGCAGGAGCGATCGGACGGGGCGCCGAGCCGTGAGGTGCTGTGCGGGACTACGGCAGGGAGAAGGTGGCGGTCACCGGGTAGTGGTCGCTCGGCGCGTTGGTGTCGAGCTGGCCGCTGGTCCAGCCGGACTGCGGGTCGAAGGCGATGCCGACGGTGGGCAGCGAGGTCGGCACCGGGCGGCTGCCGTCGTTCAGGTAGCCGATGTAGTCCAGGTCGTCCTGGTAGTTGGTCGGGAAGGACTCGACCCCGCCCATGTACTGGCACCAGGACGAGATCGGGCAGTCCATCGTGTACATGGTCTGGCTCGGGTCCAGGGCGGGGCTGCCCAGGACGCCGCCGACCGCGTTCTGGGCGTTGGTGTAGTCGCCGCGCGAGGCGCCGTTGTAGTACTCGACGTTGAGGTCACCGCCGATCAGCACCGGCGCGGAGGTGCCGACGATGCCGTTGACGAAGTTCTTGATCTCACCGAGCTGCGCGAGCCGGGTCGACTGGGTGGTGTTGGTCGAGGTGCCGGACTGGTCGGCCTGCAGGTGCGTGCCGACGACCCACTCGTTGGACCCGTTGACGTTCAGCTCGACCAGGTCGGCGCCCTTGTTGGCGTCGTAGTCCCAGGTGCCGGAGGTGGAGTTGGAGAAGATGTGCGCGTACTGCTTCTCGATCGGGTACTTCGACAGGATCATCGTCCCGCCGTTGATGACGAACGGGGAGTTGGAGCAGTCGCCGCTGATGCCCGTCCAGCCGCCGCCCGAGCAGGTCTCGCCGACGACCGGGGTCGCGTACGGGTAGAGGTCCTTGAGGGCCGACGGGATCTTGCCGTCGGAGGTGTTGTTGAACGCCTCGTCGAGGATGACGACGTCCGCGTCGTGCGTGCGGATGATCGACTCGATGGTCGGGGTGCGACCGGCCGCGTTCTCGTTCTCGACCGAGTCGACGACCGCGGTGCCCAGGTCGACGTTCCACGCGAAGACAGACAGCTGCTGCGGGGAGGTGGTGGCCGCAGTGGCCGCCTGGGAGGGGGCGATGACGGCGCCGGTGAGCGCAAGCGCGGCGACGAGGGGGTAGGCGGATCGGCGCGCGAGCAGGGGGTGACGCACGGGGGCTCCTGGGGTTCGGACGGTCCGTGCCTACGGGGCACGGCATTGCCATCGGGTTGACTTGTCCGGACAAGCTCGAAAGCGGTGTTGAGCGTAGGAGCGCGCAGATCGAAGTGCAATACTCGCGGGTAGCCTGTTGGAGAACAATCAACGTCCGTTTGGAGCTGGGGTTTTGATCCAGCCAGGCGGCCTGTTCGCGGATGTCGGACAAATTCGCTGGTGCGCGGCACGCCTGTGGTCGAGCTGTGAATGGCCAGTCCCAGCGCGCACTACTGACCAGTCAGTTCTGGTGCGGGCCAAGGATCCAAATGTTTCGCGGGGCGACGGACGTCCGTTACCCGAAGGCTGCCGGAAACCACGCCGAAGACCTTCAGGATCGGCAACATGTCTGAACAACTTCGCGGATTCGGTAAGCGCCACACGCTGGCTGCTGCCGCAGCGCTCTCCCTCGCGCTCGTCGCCGCCGGTGGCTACCAGGCCTCCGCACTCCCCTCCGTCGCGGGTGCCACCGCGTCGGCCCCGACCCTCGCCGAGACCACGACCGGCCCGGTCTACAAGGGAGAGGCCGTCAACTTCTCCTACTCGGTTCCCTCGTCGGACCTGAGCTCGACCAACTGGGTCGGCCTCTACGCCCCGGGCGCGACCCCCGGCTCCCAGGGCTCGACCACCTGGCAGTACACCCCGGCCGCCAGCGGCACCGTCACCTTCGACACCTACGGCCTGGCCGCGGGCGCCTACAAGGTCTACCTCTTCTCGAACAACGGCTACACCGTGCTGGCCGGTCCGCTCACGCTGAACGTCGGCGCCCCGCCGACCCCGCACCCGACCCCCGAGCCGCCCGCGCCGAAGGTCGGGTCCGGCCCGAACCTGATCGTCAACGGCGACGCCGAGCAGGGCGCCGGCACCGAGGTCGGCGTCGACACCAACACCGTCCCCGGCTGGCAGGTCACCGGCCTGCTCAACTCCGTGGCCTACGGTGCGCAGGGCGGCGAGGGCATCACCGACTTCCCCACCGCGACCACGCCGGGCCCGAAGAACCGCGGTCACAACGTCTTCTCCGGCGGTGGCGGCGGCGTCAGCACCGGCACCCAGACCGCAAACGTCTCGGCGGCGGCGCACCGCATCGACCGCGGCGACGTCACCTACAACCTGACCGGCTACCTCGGCGGTTCGGGCGCGGTCAGCGACGACTCGACGGTCACCAGCTACTTCCTCGACGCCCACGGCCGGGTGCTCGGCCACGCCACCCTCGGTGCGGTCACCCCGCAGATGCGCGGCTACGCCACCGAGCTGCTGCCCGAGCAGGCCGTCGGCAAGCTTCCGCGCGGCACCCGCTCGATCCGCACGGTGATGACCGTCACCGGCCCGCAGCCGCACGACCGCCTCGGCCACGCCCAGGGCTACGTCGACAACCTCGCCCTGCACCTCTCCACGCCGGTCCCGGCCCCGCACCCGGCCACCCCGCCGGTCGCGCACGTGCCCGGGTACGACCACGTCTTCGTGGTCATGATGGAGAACCAGGACTACAGCGGCATCATCGGCAACACCTCTGCCGCGCCGTACATCAACAGCCTGGTCCCCAAGGCCGCCAACCTGACGAACGCGGTCGCCGAGACCCACCCCAGCGACCCCAACTACGTTGCGCTGGCGGGCGGCAGCCTCTTCGACGTCAACAACAACACGCCGTTCACCAGCACGGTGGACGCGCCGAACATCGGCGACCTGGTCACCAAGGCCGGTGGCAGCTGGCGCGGTTACATGGAGAACGCGGCCGGTCCCTGCGACACCACGTCCCACGGCGCGTACACCATCGACGACCTGCCGTTCTACTTCTTCAAGGACGTCAAGGACAACCCGGCCAACTGCAAGTCCCACCTGCTGCCGCTGACGCAGATGTCGACGGACCTGCAGAAGACCAGCACCACCCCGACGTTCTCCTGGCTCAGCGCGGACGACTGCGACGACATGGAGGGCTGCGGCGTCACCGCCGGTGACACCTGGCTGAAGAACACCCTCACGCCGATCTTCAACTCGCCCGCCTGGAAGACCCAGCGCTCGCTCCTCATCCTCACCTGGGACGAGGACGCGGCCGACGGCCAGCAGCAGCTCCAGCGCATCCCGACCCTGGTCCTCGGCTCCCAGGGCGTCCGCGCGGGCTCGACGAGCGACGTGCGCTACACGCACTACAGCATGCTGCGCACGGTCGAGGCCGCGCTCCACCTGCCCAGCCTGACCAAGAACGACCTCTACGCCCAGCCGATCACCGGCATCTGGGACCCCGCGCGCCGGGGCTGACCCCTACGCGTGCCGCCGGCCCCGAACCAGTCCCACGGTTCGGGGCCGGCGGCGTCTGCGCATGCCTTGTGTTCTCCGATCTGTCGCCCGACCATGCCAGGGCGTTCGACGGGCGTTCGACACCTGTGCGTCACGGACTGATCGACTGTCCGGCGGGCCGACCGACTGAACGACTGACTGATCGACTGATCAATGTCCTACTGACTGAACGACCGAAGACACAAGGACTTTCGCATGACGCGACGAACGCCGCACAAGGCCACCCTGGTCGCAGCAGCCGCCACCGGGCTGGCCCTCTCGCTCACCGCCGCCGCACCCGCCGCCTCGGCCCGCCCCGCCCCGCTGCCGCGCCCGGCCGGGACCGCCCTGCCGCCCGCCGGGGCGATCGACCACGTGCTGGTGATCGACCTGGAGAACGAGAGCTACGGCGAGACCTTCGGGTCCGGCTCGCCCGCGACCTACCTGAACGGCACGCTGGTGCCCAAGGGCGAACTGCTGCCCGGCTACTACGCGGTGGGCCACGTCAGCCTGGACAACTACCTCGCCCAGGTCTCCGGCCAGGCGCCCAACCAGGTCACCAGCAGCGACTGCACCACGGCCGCCGGCGGCGCCTTCGACGACGTGCTGCCCGGCACGCCCGACCCCGACCAGGCGCGCTACCCCGGCCAGACCGACGGCCAGGGCTGCGTCTACCCGGCGGACGTGCAGACCATCGGCGGCCAGCTCCAGGACGCCAGGCGCCTGCCCGGGATCCCCACCGCCGTCGACTGGCGCGAGTACGCGGGCGACATGGGCAACGACCCCGCCCGCGACGGTGGTACCCCCGACCCGAGCGGCGGCACCGACTGCGCCCACCCGACGCAGACGAACGGCGTCGGGGCGGACGACACCGAGAACGCCGAGGGCCCCAACGCGACCGGCTCGCAGGTGAAGTCGAGCACCACCGACCAGTACGTGGACCGGCACAACCCGTTCGCGTTCTTCCACTCGGTCACCGACGACGCGTCGTCCTGCGCGCAGCACGTCGTGCCGCTCGGCACGGTGACGGCGAAGACGGGCGGCGGCTACCACTACCAGGGCCACCTGGCCCAGGACCTGGCCAGCCCGTTCACCACCCCGCGCTTCGCCATGGTCAGCCCGAACGTCTGCGACGACGGCCACGACGCGACCTGCGCCGGCGTCAACGCGGCGGGCACCACGACCGGCGGGCTGGTCGGCGCGGACGCCTTTCTCAAGGCATGGATGCCGCTGATCCTCGACTCGCCCGCCTACAAGGACGGGTCGATGCTGGTGATGATCACGTTCGACGAGGGCTCGGTGGCCGACGTCGCCGCGGGCGACCACGAGCAGCCCGGCCCCGGCAGCGCCAACCCCGGCTACTCGCCGCTGCTGAACACGCCGATCCCGTCGCTCGGTGGCAAGACCTACTACCAGCTGCTCGGCTTCAACGGCCTGACACCCGGTCAGGAACCGCCCGCCGGAACCATGCCCGGCGGCGGACAGGTCGGCGCCCTGCTGCTCAACCCGTTCTGGATCAAGGCGGGCAGCACCGACACCACCGGCAGCTACAACCACTACTCGGCACTGCGCACCTTCGAGGACCTGCTCGGCCTGCGCACCGGCGGCGCGGACGGCCAGGGCCACCTTGGCTTCGCCGCCACGGCCTCGGACTTCGGCCCGGACGTCTTCAACGGCCTGAGCCTGCCCGCAGCGCGCCGCTGACCCTCCGGCACGTCACGTCAACGGCCCCCGCTCACTCCTCGTGGGCGGGGGCCGGTCGCTACTCGATATCAGTCGTTCGATCGCGACGCCGCCGCGCGCAGCTTCTCCAGGTCGGCGGCCGCGTCGGAGGCGGGGACGCGGTGCAGGACGGCGTGGTGGCGGGCCGCGATGGCGTCGACGGAGCGGGGGTCGGACTCGACCATCTCGGCCGTGACCAGGCAGTGTCCGGGGTCCACCCACGCGGTCAGGCCGATCAGCGCGTCGGTCTCGTCCTCGGCCTCGCGGCCGTCGGCGACCGCGCCCACGCCGGTGCCCAGCGTCAGGCCGATCGCGACGCCCAACGGGCCGCCCAGCAGGCCGACCAGCGCTCCGACCGCGCCGAGTCCGAACATCGCGCCGCCCGCCTGCGGGTCGTAGTCCTTGGGCACGCTGATCCGGCCGTCCGCGTCGCGCTCCAGCAGCACCGCCCTCGTGACGGTGGGCAGTTGGGTGATCTCGTCGAAGACCGCCGCGGCGGCGTCGGCGTCGGCGACGTCGAGGAAGAGCATCTTGTCGTCGTGGGCCATGTCGTCGGACATCTCGTTCATGGCCGGTCACCCTTCTCCGTGCCGTCCTCCCCGGTGCCGTCGGCGCTGTCGTCGCCGCTGGCGTCACCGCCGCCGTCCGGGCGGGCGGGGTCGTCCTGGGCGTCCCAGGCCTTGTTGTGCTCGTCGATCGACTCCAGCGCGTGGCTCGCCGCCTCCGCGGTCGGGAACGGGCCGAGCAGGAAACGTTCCGGGTCCTGGCGGCCCTGTTCGACGCGGTTGTGGCGAAGGCACCAGTACCACTGCTCCGGGGTGCCGAGCTGCTCCTCGTCGAGGTCCTTCTTGAACTGCTCGCCTGCGTCCCAAGCCACGGGGTCCACCTCCGGGCGGCTCTACCGACTCGTCGGCTCCATCCTTTCGCGTTCCTTTCGCGGGACGCGTGCCGGGCGGGCCCCGGGTGAGCCGAACGGGGCACGGCGGGACACACCGGGACACAGGAACCCGTTGGGTGGACCGGTGCAGCGGACCGGGCTGATGATCTGAAATGCTGCCTCGACCTGGTTCCTCACGACATCGAATGGAGAGCTTCATGGAGCCGGACCGGCCCGAGACGCCCGAAGCCGACAACGCCGGGCAGCAGGAGCCTGTCGCCCCCGCAGCGCCTGCCGCGCCGTTGTCGATGCTGGACGCGGTCGGACGCCTCAGCCCCGACCAGGCAGGCCTGATCGGCGTGCTGCTCGGGCTGCACCGCCTCAGCGACGACCCGCCGGAGAAGGCGGTCAAGGGGGACGCGCCGGAGCTGTAGCGCCGCGTTCCGCCGCTCGTCCTTCACGTTTCCGGCTCATCCTGGAAAAAAGAGTCGCTGCCGCTGTCGATCCCCGGGGTTCCCGTTCGTACAGAGGGTGAAGAGACTCCGGAGGAGGAGACCATGAAGCAGTATCTGCTCAGTGTGGTGACACCGACCGAGGGCACTCGGCCGGAACCCGAGGTGCTGGCCGGGATCATGCGGGAACTGGAGGTGTTCCACGCGGAACTGCGCGCCGCGGGCGCGTGGGTCTTCGCGGGAGGCCTCCACGACCCGAGCACCGCGACCCTGCTGCGGCCCGAGCCGTCGACCGGCGAGGTGCTGGTCACCGACGGCCCCTACGCCGAGGGCAAGGAGTACCTCGGCGGCATCTGCATCGTGAAGGCGCCGGACCTGGACGCGGCGTTGGAGTGGGGCCGCAAGGCCGCACGCGCGACCACGCTGGCCATCGAGGTGCGGCCGTTCACGGGCGAGGCCGACGGCTGATGGCCGACCCGGGCGGGCCGGGCGGACCGGGGGACCCGGGCGAGGTGTCGGGGGTCGCGGAGACCCCCGACATCGGGGAGATCCCTGACGTCGCGGAGATCCCAGACGTCGCGGAGGTCCCCGAGGTGGCGCAGATCCCTGACGTCGCCGGGATCGAGCGGGTCTTCCGCAGCCACTACGGCAAGGCCGTCGCCGTCCTGGTCCGGGCCTTCGGCGACATCGACCTCGCCGAGGAGGCGGTCCAGGAGGCGTTCGTCGCCGCCGTCCAGCGATGGCCCGAGACCGGTCCTCCGCCCAGCCCCGAGGGCTGGATCGTCACCACCGCCCGCAACCGCGCCGTCGACCGCCTGCGCCGCGAGGCGGGACGCGACGCCCGGCACGCCGAGGCCCTGGCCCTGCACGGCGAAGCCGAAGCCGAAGCCGACGCCGGAGCCGGGTCGCACGAGCGGGAGGAGGAGGGAGCCGTGTCGGACGACCGACTGCGCCTGATCTTCACCTGCTGCCACCCGGCCCTTGCCGTCCCGTCCCAAGTCGCTCTGACGCTGCGCCTGTTGGGCGGGCTCAGTACGGCCGAGATCGCGCGGGCGTTCCTGGTGCCGGAACCGACGATGGCGCAGCGGCTGGTCCGCGCGAAGGGGAAGATCCGCGACGCCCGCATCCCCTACCGCGTCCCGCGCGAGGCGGACCTGCCGGACCGGCTCCGCTCGGTGCTCGCGGTGCTCTACCTCGTCTTCAACGAGGGCTACGCCGCCTCCGCCGGCGAGGAGTTGGTCCGTCAGGACCTGTGCGCGGAGGCGATCCGGCTGGCCCGGCTGCTGGTCGCGCTGATGCCCGACGAGCCGGAGGCGCACGGCCTGTTGGCGCTGATGCTGCTCACCGAGTCCCGCCGCCCGGCGAGGACCGCGCCGGACGGCTCGCTGGTGCTGCTGCCCGACCAGGACCGCTCCCGCTGGGACGCCGCGCTGGTCGCCGAGGGCCAGGACCTGGTCCGCCGCTGCCTGCGCCGCAACGCTCCCGGGCCTTACCAGCTTCAGGCGGCCATCGCCGCCGTCCACAGCGACGCGGCGTGCGCGCAGGACACCGACTGGGCGCAGATCGTCGCCCTCTACGACCACCTGCTGCGCCTCGCGCCGAGCCCGGTGACCGCGCTCAACCGGGCCGTCGCGGTGGCGGAGCGGGACGGTCCGGCGGTCGCGCTGCCACAGGTGGACGCGGTCGCAGGGGAGTTGGACCGGCTCTACGTGCTCCACGCCGTCCGCGCCGACCTGCTGCGCCGCCTCGGCCGACGGGAGGAGGCGCTCGCGGCGTACGAGGCCGCGCTGGCGCGCTCGGACAACGCGGCGACCGCCGCTTTCCTGCGGTCACGCCACGACGCGCTTCAGGACTGCTCCGGCTCCGGCTCCGGCCCCACGGGCTTGTCCGGCTTCACGGGCTCGTCGGGCGGTGCGGGTGCCGCAGATGCTGCAGGTTCCACCGGGTCGACGGGGTCGGACGCCGAGACGTAGGCCTTGTCGCGGAGCGGGAGTTCCTTGAGGAACCAGCTCAGCACGAACGCCAGCAGCCCGATCGGCACGCCGACCAGGAACACCACGTGCAGCGAGGCGTCGAAGGCCTGGATGAAGCCGTGCCGGATCGGCGGCGGCAACGCGTTGAGCTGGGACGGGCTGGCCGTCACCGTGCTGCCGTGGAGCTGCTGGACCGCCTGTGGCGGAAGGTACTTGGGCAGGTTGGCGGTCAACTGCCGGTTGAAGACCGCGCCCAGCGCCGAGACGCCGAACGAACCGCCGATGGTGCGGAAGAACGTCGTCGAAGAGGTCGCCGCGCCCAACTGCTCGTGCGGGACCGCGTTCTGCACCGCGACGACCAGCACCTGCATCACCAGGCCGATGCCGAAGCCGACCACGAACATGTAGGCGGACGACACCGCCAGGCTCGTCGTCGGCGTCATCAGCGAGAGCAGCCAGACGCCGAAGGTCATGATCGCGGTGCCGAAGATCGGGAAGATCTTGTAGCGCCCTCGTGAGGTGACCAGACGCCCGCTGGTGATGAAGGTGATCAGCATCCCCAGGATCAACGGCAGCAGTTGGAGACCGGAGCTGGTCGGACTGGCCGAGTGGACCGTCTGGAGGTAGAGCGGAATGTAGATGATGACGCCGAACATGGTCGCGCCGATCAGGAACCCGATCGAGTTGGCGACCGCGAAGACCGGCGTCCGGAACAGCACCAGCGGCAGCACGGGCTGCGCCGCGTGCCGCTCCACGACCACGAAGAGCCCGATCGACACGATCGCGGCCACGCCGAGGCCGATGATCGGCCCGGAGGTCCAGCCGTAGGTGGTGCCGCCCCAGGTGGTGAGCAGGATGACGGCCGTGGCCGCCGCGCCCAGCAGGGCCGCGCCCGCGTAGTCGATCCGCTGCCGGGTGCGGGTCCGCGGCAGGTGCAGCACGGCGGCGATGACGAAGACCGCCAGGGCGCCGATCGGCAGGTTGATGTAGAAGACCCAGCGCCAGCTCAGGTGCTCGGTGAAGAACCCGCCCGCCAGCGGGCCGATCACCGACGAGGCGCCGAAGACCGCGCCGAAGTACCCCATGTACCGGCCGCGTTCGCGCGGGCTGACCACCTCGCCGATGATCGCCTGCGCGCCGACGATCAGCCCGCCCGCGCCCGCGCCCTGGATCGCGCGGAAGATGATCAGCTCGATCATGTTCTGCGAGAGCCCGGACAGAGCCGAGCCGACCAGGAAGATCACGATCGCGGCCTGGAACAGCTGTTTACGCCCGAAGAGGTCGCCCAGCTTCCCCCAGAGCGGCGTGGAGATGGTCGACGTCAGCAGATACGCCGTCACCACCCAGGACAGGTGGTTGAGTCCGTGCAGGTCGCCCGCGATGGTGGGCAGCGCGGTGGCGACGATGGTCTGGTCGAGGGCGGCCAGGAACATGCCCATCATCAGGGCGGAGAGGATGATCAGGATCCTGCGGTGCTCGGCGCGCGGGTCGGGCACGCCGGGGCCGCCGGGTGCGCCGGGGCGGTGCGGGTCCGGGGGACGTGTGGAGGTGGGCGTACCTGGTCCACCGCGTGGCCGGTCAGGTGTGTTCCCGGTCATGCCGCACCTCCTGGTGGCGGGACCCGAGCGCTGTCACCTCACTCTCCAGGCTAGTTAGTTGCCTGTAACAGGTAAACAGGAACAGAAGCGGAGGGAAGCGTTTCGCTTGGCTGGGGGCGGGTAGCGCGGACAGTAGTGCCTGTGTGGCTTCCGGACGACGGAGCGTTTCCATGACTGCCACGACTGCGAAGCACCCTGGGAAGAGCGCCGAGGAGGAGGTCTGCGTCCAGTTCGCCGGATGCCGACCCGAGGACGCCGAAGCGGTGATGACCGCGCTGGAAACGGCCTTCCCGCCTGAGCCCACCGCCGGCCACGTCCGGCCCGAGGGATCCCGCCCGGCCTCGAACGTCTGGTCGTTGCTGCTGGACACCGGCGGACGCCACGGTACGCACCTCGCCCCGGTCCACCTCGACGGCGAGGTCTCCGCCGACCTGATCGGCGCGGCGGACTCGGTGCACCGCGTCCGCGAGGCGCTGGAGGAGGCCGTCCACGTCCAGGACCGCGGCGTCGTACCCGGCGAGCACGAGCTGGAGTTGCGGCTGTTGCTCACCTGACCTGACCTGTTCTGACATCTCGGCTGACCATGCGATTCAGGGACCGGATCGACGCAGGCAGACAGCTCGCCGAACGCCTGCTGGACCGTGGCGTGGCGGACCTGCCCGACCCCCTGCTGCTCGGCCTCGCCCGGGGCGGCGTGCCGGTCGCCGAGCGGGTCGGCGTCGCCCTGGACTGGCCGTGGGACGTCCTGGTCGTCCGCAAGATCGGCGCGCCGGGCTGGCCGGAGGTCGGAGTCGGCGCGCTGGCGGGCGACGACCCTCCCCTGTTCGACGACGCCTCGCTGGCCACGCTCGGCCTGACCCCGGCCGAGCTCGCCCCCGACGTCGCTCGCGAACGCGCCGAACTCCACCGCAGGGCGCTTCGCTATCGCGGTGACCGGCCGGCCCCTGTCATCTGTGACCGGGCGGTGGTCGTCGTCGACGACGGGCTCGCGACGGGCATCACCGCTCGCGCGGCGTGCACGCACCTGCGCGCAGCGAAGCCCGCGCGGCTGCTGGTCGCGGTCCCGGTCGCTGCGCGGGAGGCGATCGGCGTCGTGGGACGCGTGTGCGACGAGGTGATCTGCGTCGAAGTCCCGCGCTTCTTCGGCGCGGTGGGGGAGTGGTACCAGGATTTCCACCAACTGACGGACGAGGACGTGCTCCACGCGTTGCGTTAGTTCCCCGCGCCCCTGAAGCGGGTGCAACTCCCTGCGGTAGCTCACAGAAATGTCCAACTTGTCCGCAGCCGCAAGCCCACTCAGCCAACGCTCAGCAGGCTGTCGCAGAGTTGTGACGCTCGTGACCCCCAACTCGGGACTGAGGCCCTGACCTCGCGCCTTAGGGTTGGTCCGTGGCAGCGAAGCGATCTCCCCTCTCCGGTACGTCCCCGCGCGAATCCCGCGGCCCGGGACACAAGGCCTTGCTCGGTGTTCAGCTCGTCGGCGCCTCCGCGCTCGCCGGCGCGATCGTCGCGGGGATCGCGTTGCCCGCCGTCGGTGGGGTGGGGCTGTCGGCCAAGGCCGCTGCGAACGACTTCAACAACCTTCCCGGCGACCTCGTCGTCCCGACGCTCTCGCAGGCGTCGACGATCTACGACGCCAACGGCGGCGTCATCGCGACCGTGTACTCGCGTGACCGCACGTCCGTGCTGCTCAGCCAGATCGCCCCGGTGATGCAGAACGCGCTGGTCGACATCGAGGACCACCGCTTTTACCAGCACGGCGCCATCGACCTCCAGGGCACGCTCCGCGCGCTCCTCAAGGACAGCAGCAGCGGCGGCGTCTCCCAGGGTGGATCGACGCTGACCCAGCAGTACGTGAAGAACGTCTTCATCGAGGAGGCCGGCGACAGCGCGGCCGGTGTCGCCGAGGCGACCCGGCAGACCGCCGGGCGCAAGATCCAGGAGCTGAAGTACGCGATCGAGCTGGAGCAGAAGCTCAGCAAGCAGCAGATCCTGGACAACTACCTGAACATCACCTACTTCGGTGGCGGCGCCTACGGCGTCGAGGCCGCGGCGGAGCTGTACTTCAGCAAGCACGCGAGCCAGCTGACGCTGCCCGAGGCGGCGCTCCTCGCCGGGCTGGTGCAGTCGCCGTCCGCCTACGACCCGGTGCAGAACCCGGCGTCGGCGTTGACCCGCCGCAACGAGGTGCTGGACGCGATGGCCAGCTACGGGAGCATCTCCACCGCCCAGGCGGTCCAGGCCAAGGCCCAGCCGCTCGGCCTGAAGGTGACCACGCCGAAGACCGGCTGCATCGCCGCCAAGGCGGGCGACGAGTTCTTCTGCAACTACGTCGAGCACGTGCTGCTGGACGACCCCGCGTTCGGCGCGACGTCGGAGGCGCGGCAGGCGCTGTTCGACCAGGGTGGGTTGAAGATCCACACCACGCTGAACCCGCAGGACCAGGCCGCCGAAGAGCAGGCCATGCAGAACCACATCTACTCCAGCGACAAGGCGGTCGCGGTCTCCAGCATGGTGCAGCCCGGCAGCGGGCAGATCCTGGCGATGGCGCAGAGCCGTCCGTTCGGCACCGGCACCAACCAGACCGAGATCAACTACAACGTCGACGCCATGCACGGTGGCGGCGAGGGCTTCCAGACCGGATCGGTCTTCAAGGCCGTCACCGCGGCGACCGCGCTCTCCCAGGGCATTCCGCTCAGCTACCCGATCAACTCGCCCGCCTCCGCGGACTATCCGGCGATGACCGACTGCGACGGCGTGGTCCACCCGGCCGTCCCCGGCGACCAGAACGACACCACCGTCCCGTACGGGAACATCGACATGGTCAAGGCCATGGCCGACTCGGTGAACACCTACTTCGTGCCGCTGGAGGCGCAGGCGGGCCTGTGCAACGTCGTGCACATGGCGCAGAGCCTCGGGCTCGGCAACCAGGGCATGATGAACGCCGCCGGGACCGGCCTGGAGCCGCTGGCGCAGGCGCAGTCGCTGACCCTGGGCGTCAACGACCTCACCCCGCTGCAGATCGCCAACGCCTACGCGTCCTTCGCAGCCAACGGCACGTACTGCAGCCCGACGGCGATCACGCAGGTGGTCGACGCCTCCGGCAAGAGCCTCACGGTGCCGTCGGGCAACTGCCACCAGGTGCTCACGCCCGCCGTGGCGCAGCAGGTCAACACGCTGCTCCACTCGGTCGTCTCCGACCAGGGCACTGGTGCCTCGGTGGCCATCCCGTACTCGGACGCGGGCAAGACCGGTACCACCAACAGCGAGGCCCAGGCCTGGTTCGCGGGGTACACCACGCAGGTCTCGGACGCGACCGTGGTCACCAACCCGAACTACCCGCTGAACTCCCTCAACGGCGTGGACATCGGCGGCCACAGCTACGACCCGGCCTACGGTTACGAGACCGCCGGCCCGATCTGGCACGACGCGATGATCGCGGCGATGTCGGGCCAGCCGAACACGGCGCTGGGCTTCGCGCCCGGCCCGAAGAACTGAGAACTGAGTTCTGACGAACTGCACCTGCCGGTGGCCCCGCGCGGCGGAATGATGACCATGTCCGCCGCGTTGGGCTGGGTGGAACGGACCGAAGGAGGATCTCGTGGTGGCGCAGACGGAGAAGGCTGTCCTGGCGGGCGGTTGTTTCTGGGGCATGCAGCAGCTGATCCGGCGGCAGCCGGGCGTACTGACGACGAGGGTCGGCTACAGCGGAGGTGACGTCCCCAACGCCACCTACCGCAATCACGGCACCCACGCGGAGTCGATCGAGATCGTCTACGACCCGGCCGAGACCGACTACCGGGCGATCCTGGAGTTCTTCTTCCAGATCCACGACCCGACGACCAAGGACCGCCAGGGCAACGACATCGGCGCCAGCTACCGCTCGGCGATCTTCTACCTGGACGACGAGCAGAAGCGGATCGCCGAGGACACCATCGCGGACGTGGAGGCGTCCGGGCTGTGGCCCGGCAAGGTCGTCACCGAGGTGGCCCCGATCGGGCCGTTCTGGGAGGCCGAGCCGGAGCACCAGGACTACCTGGAGCGCTACCCCAACGGCTACACCTGCCACTTCCCCCGTCCGGGCTGGAAGCTGCCGCGCCGCGAGAGCTGAGCGACGCCCGATCGCACCATCGCGCCCCGGACCGGCAAGCCCGGTTCCGGGGCGCGATCGTTGTGCGGCTATGGTGTCCCGATGCCCGACACCGCCGTGACCGCAGCTCCGACCGCGACCTCGACCGCGACCTCGACCGCGACCTTGTCCGCCACCTCGACCGTCCGCACCCGTCTCTACCGTGACGGGAAGCTCGCCCTGGAGAACTTCCCGGCCGCCGAGATCTCGGACCACGTCGCCGAGGACGGCTCGGTGGTCTGGCTCGACCTCTGCGCACCGACCCCGGACGACTTCGCGCTGCTCACCGAGGAGTTCGGCCTCCACGAGCTCGCCGTCGAGGACGCCCGCCACGAGCACCAGCGGCCCAAGCTGGACCGCTACAAGGACCACTGCTTCCTCTCCATGTACGCGGTGTGCGCCGCCCATGACCACGAGGACCTGGTCATCCGCGAGCTGTCGGTCTTCGTCACCGCGAACGCGCTGATCACCGTCCGGACGGACGACCGGTTCGACATGGACGACGTCGTCTCCCGCTGGGACGACGCGCCGGAGCTCGGCCAGTTCGGCGTCGGCTTCCTGCTGCACGGGCTGCTCGACCACGTCGTGGACGGGCACTTCCGCGCCGTGCAGGACATGGACGACCGGATCGAGGAGCTGGAGGACATCCTCTTCGACGCCAACGCCAAGGAGACCCGCGACATCCAGCGCGCGTCCTTCGCCCTGCGCAAGAGCCTGGTCCGGCTGCGGCGGATGGCGCTGCCGATGCGCGAGATGGTCAACACCCTGATGCGCCGCGACGTGCACGTCGTGGCCGACCCGATGATGCCGTACTACCAGGACGTCTACGACCACGTGCTGCGGGTGACCGAGTGGACCGAGTCGCTGCGCGACATGGTCGGCTCGATCATGGAGACCAATCTGACGGTCCAGGGCAACCGGATGAACATGATCATGAAGAAGGTGACCAGCTGGGCGTCGATCGTCGCCGTCCCGACCGCCGTCACCGGCTTCTACGGCCAGAACGTCCCGTACCCGGGCTTCGGCACCGAGTGGGGCTTCTGGGTCTCGACCGGCGTGACGATCGGCATCTCGGTCGCGCTCTACTTCGGCTTCAAGCGCCGCGACTGGATCTGAGCGGGGAGATCGGAACTGCCTCGGGCGGGGTAAGAGAGACGCGGGGGACCTCTTTCGACCGGAGGTGCTTCTGATGAGTATCGAGACCCACATCGACCGCGACCGCGCCCAAGGCGACCTGCTCGACGGCCTGATCGCCGACCACGAGGAAATCACCCGGACCTTCAGCGCCTTCCTGGGCGTCGGCTTCGGCCACCCGGAGCGCAAGGAGATCGCCGACCAGGTCACCCGCCAGATCGTGGCGCACGACGCCATCGAGGAGGCGCTGGTCTACCCGATGATCCGCGAGCGGACCGAGGGCGGCAGTGCGATGGCCGTCCCGTGCCTCGGCGCGCACGCCCAGACCGACGTGCTGCTGCGCCGGATCCGTCTGCTCGACGCGCACGCGCCCGGCTTCGACCGGCTGATGGGCGTGCTGGGAACCCACGTCACCGGGCACATGCACTGGGAGGAGGCACAGGTCTTCCCGCTGCTGCGCGCCACGCTGGACCAGGAGGAGCTGGACCAGCTCGGCGACCGGGCGCGCGGGATGCGCCGCCACCCGCTGCTGGAACCGGCCCCGCACCCGGGCATCGAACCGCCGGCGGACGACTACCGCCCGGCGGAGCGCACCACGACGGGCAAACTGCGCTACCTCTTCACCCCTGCGGGAGGCTGGGACCGGATGCGTCCGCACTGACGTCACTGGCTCCACTGACGCCTGCGGGGACGGGGTCGGCTACCGGTTCGGTCTCGGCGTCGGCGGGGACGTGCGGGGCGGCCTGCTGCGCCGCGGTCCAGCGTGCCTGGAACGACGGCAGGAGCCGGAGCAGGTAGCCGACGCGCAGCGGCTCGCCGGTACGTCCCTTGATGTCGTGCTGCTCGAAGAGCCAGGCGGACAGCTGCTCGGCGTTCGGGTGGGCGCCGTGCTGCCGGGTGTACTCGTCGAAGCCGTGCTGGTACTGCTCGATGGGCGTGCCGGCGCCGAACACGGTCGGCGTGGACGGGACGGTCACGGGGACCGCTTCCTGCTGCTCTTCGACCGGCTCCGTCACGCCCTGCTCGGGCTCGGTAGGCGCGGGCGGCAGCGCGGGGCGGACCGGGGGAGCGGGGGCGGGCTCGGGCTCGATCCGGGCGATCTCCAGCTCGAACTCGGGCAGCCGTTCGCCCAGGTTGGCCAGCTTGAGCAGCAGGATCTGGTCGACCGGCGCCTTCTGCCGCCAGAACAGGCCGTAGCGCGACCGCAGTCGGGCCCGGAAGACCAGTCGGCGGCGCTCCATCTCCAGCGCGTCCTGGTAGTTGCGCAGCTCCCACAGCTGGCGGCGGCGCCAGAGCCGGAAGGTGGCGACGGGGGCGAAGAACCAACGGCCCAGCCGCGTCCCCTCCATGAACTGGTTGGCCTCGATCTGGGCCATCCGCCCGACCATGTGGCGCGCCGCCTCGATCGCCGCGACGAACAGCAGCGGGACGACCGCGTGCATGCTCGTGGCCAGCGGATTCGGCCAGGCCGAGGCGGCGTTGAAGACGACGGTCGCCGCCGTCAGCAGCCACGCCAACTGGCGCAGCAGCGCCAGCGGGATCCGCATCCAGGTCAGCAGCAGGTCCAGCGCCAGGAAGACGGTGATGCCGACGTCGATGCCGACGGGCAGCACGTAGGCGAACCAGCCGAAGCCGTTGCGCTGGGCCAGCCGCATCACGGCGTCGTACGAGCCGACGAACCCGATCATCGCGATCACCAGCGTCCCGGTGACCACGACGAGCGCCAGCCTTCTTTGCCCGCGCAGCAGTTGGCGGCGTTCCATGTCCCGTCCCCTTGGAAGTGCTCGGTTGTCCGTTCCGCCGTGCCGCGGGTCAGACCGTGGTGCCGATGCCGCCGTCGACCGGGATGACCGCGCCGGTGACGTAGGAACCCGCCCGGCTGGACAGGTAGACCGCGACCCCCGCCATGTCGTCCGGGCGGCCGATCCGGCGCAGCGGCGCGGCCTGGGCGATCGCCTCGCCGAAGGACTCCAGCGTCGCGGCCATCATCTTGGACTCGAACGGGCCCGGGGCGATCGCGTTGACGGTGATGCCCTGCGGCCCGAGCTCCTTCGCCAGCACGCGGGTCAGGTGGTGCAGCCCGGCCTTGCTGGCCGCGTAGGAGTAGGCGGGGAGTGGGCTGACGTGCAGGCCGTCGATGGAGCCGACGTTGATGACGCGGGCCGGGGCCTCGTCCGTGGCGGCCGCGCGCAGCTGCGGCAGCAGGGCCTGGGTGAGCAGGAACGGGCTGCGCAGGTTCAGGTCCATGACCTTGTCCCAGCCGCTGACCGGGAACTCGTCCAGCGGCGCACCCCAGGTCGCGCCTGCGTTGTTGACCAGGATGTGCAGCCGCTCCTCACGGGCGGCGAGCTCCTGGGCGAGGCGGTGGCACTCCTCCACCTGCGACAGGTCGGCCGGGAGCGCCACGGCCTCGCCGTACTGGGCGAGCTCCTTGACGGCTGCCTCACAGGCCTCCGGCTTGCGCGAGCTGACGTAGACCTTCGCGCCCGCCTGGACCAGTCCGCGCGCGATCATCAGGCCGATGCCCCGGGTGCCTCCGGTGACGAGGGCGGTCTTTCCGGCGACGGAGAAGAGATCGTTCACGGCGGGCTCCGGGAGTCGTGGGCGTAGGCGTGGGGTGATCTTGCGCGGCCCCAACCTAGAGGGTCCGCGCGCCGGTGTGCCAGGTGGGTCCGGCATCAGCGCATGACCCCGGCGCCGGGGCCTGTTTGAGCGCCCCTCCCGGGCGCAGACTCTCCAGGGAGGGACGTAGGAAGGGAGGCGGTGGCCATGAACGGTTCCGTGCCCCTGGGCAGGCTCTTCGGGATCCCGCTGCGGGTCCACTGGAGTGCGCCGCTGCTCGTCTTCCTGCTGACCCTCGGTCTGGCCGCGAACGTCCTACCCGCCTGGGTGCCGGGGCGCTCCTCCGGCGTCTACCTGCTCGGCGGCCTGGTCGGGGCGCTGCTGCTGATCGCCAGCCTGGTGCTGCACGAGGTCGCCCACGGCGTGGTCGCCCGGCGGGCGGGGACGCGGGTCGACGACATGACCGTCTGGGGACTCGGTGGCGTGACCCGGATCGGACGGCTGCACGGCCCCGGCCGGGAGCTGCTGGTGGCGCTCGCGGGCCCGGTGGTCAGCCTGCTCGTCGCGGCGGCCACCTGGGGCGTGGGGCTGGTGGCGCTGAACGTGCTGGACTGGGACGTGCCGGCGGCGGTGCTGATCTGGACCGGCGTGATCAACCTGCTGGTCGCCGTCTTCAACCTGCTGCCCGGCGCGCCGCTGGACGGCGGCCGGGTGCTGCAGGCGGTGCTCTGGTGGCGCGGCGGCGACCGGGACCGGGCCGAGCGGCAGGCCGGTCGCTGCGGCCAGGCGCTCGGCGGGGTGATGGTGCTGGGCGGCTGGATCGTGCTGCTGCGCACCGCGACCGGCTCGGCGGGCGTATGGCTGCTGCTGGTCGGCGGGTTCCTCGTGGTGGCCGCCTCGGCGGAGGTCCGGCACGCGGCGCTGGCCGCGTCCGCGCGGGGCGTCCGGGTCGGCGAGGCGATGACCACGCCCGCGTTCACCCGGCCCGACTGGTCCACGGTCGACCGCGTCTTCGAGGAGAGCACCACCTGGCGCAGCCTCGGTGCGGTCCCGGTCGTGGACTTCAACGGCTACCCGAGCGGCGTGGTCCGCTGGCGCACGGTGCTGGGCATCCCGCCCGGTCGGCGCGGTGCGGTGCGGCTGCGGGACGTCGCCGTGCCGCTGTCGACCTGGGCGACGGCGTCGACGCAGGACGACCTGCTGGACGCGCTGGACGACAGCCGGGGACGGCTGCCGCTGCTCGTCCTCGACGGAGGACTCCTGGTCGGCGCCGTCACCACGCTCGACCTGGCCCGGCTGGTCCGTTCGGCGACTAGAGCTGGAAGTGCATGGACATCCGGCAGTGGCCGGTGAGGGCGAGCACCTCGTCCTCGTCGGCGTCATGGTCCGCGGGCGCGGCGTCGGCCGGGCGCGCCGGGGTGGCCGCGTTCGCTGGACGGGCCGGACGGGTCGGGCGGGCCGGGGCGACGGGGACGTCGAGAGCGGGGAAATCGTCGAGAACCATCACTGGCTGAGTCATGCCACCAGTTCACCGCCGTCCGGGCCCGCGTGGGGCGGTCCTTGACGCGCTCCGAGCGCTCGGGCGGCAGACCCTGACGCGCTCTTGGCGCGGGCCTGGCACCGGGCGCCCCGGACGGGCGAGCGCGGGAACGGTTTTCATCTCACACCCATTCGGGCTACGATGAAAACCGTTTCCAAGTTAACCTGAAGACATCACCGCACCGATGTCCCAGCCCAGGGGGTCCCTGATCATGCCCGCGCCCGCCGCCGCTTCCCGCCGTCGTACCGCCAAGCTGGCACTGGGCGCCGGAGCCGTCGCGCTGGTGGCGTCGGTCAGCGCCTGCGCGACCACCGCGCCCGCGGGGACCACGACGGGATCGGCCGGCGCGTCCGGCGGCAAGGTGATCCAGGTTGCGGCCGCCGAGAACTTCTGGGGCAGCATCGCCACCCAGCTCGGCGGCTCCCGCGTGCACGTGACCAGCATCATCACCAACCCGAACACCGACCCGCACTCGTACGACCCGACCGCCGCCGACGCGCGCACCGTCACCACGGCGCAGCTGGCCATCGTCAACGGCATCGGCTACGACGCCTGGGCGGACAAGCTGCTGGCCACCAACCCGGGCACGGGCCGCGCCGAGCTCAACGTCGGCGACCTTGTCGGCATCAAGCCGGGCGGCAACCCGCACCGCTGGTACTCGCCGGACAACGTCAAGCAGGTCATCGCCGCGATCACCGCCGAGTACAAGAAGCTCGACCCGGCCGACGCCGCCTACTTCGACGCGCAGCAGCAGACCTTCGAGACGCAGACCCTCGCTCCGTACAACCAGCTGATCGCCCAGATCAAGCAGAAGTACGCGGGCACGCCGATCGGTGCGTCCGAGTCGATCGTAACGCCGCTCGCCGAGGGCCTCGGCCTGAAGATGATGACGCCGGAGACCTTCCTGGACGCGATGAGCGAGGGCACCGACCCGACCGCCGCGGACAAGGCGCTGATCGACCAGCAGATCAAGAGCAAGCAGATCAAGGTCTACGTCTACAACAGCCAGAACTCGACCCCGGACGTGGTCGCGCAGGTCAACCTGGCCAAGTCCGAGGGCATTGCGGTCACCACCGTGACCGAGACACTGGCCCCTGCGAACGACACGTTCCAGCAGTGGCAGGTCGCCGAGCTCCAGGGCCTCCAGCAGGCTCTCCACCAGGCCACCGGGAAGTGACGCCATGAATCCTCCCCCCGTGAGCGCATCCGTCGACGCCGCACCGAAGGCCGTCCCGGCCCCCGCGACGACCGGCGCGACGACCGGCGCGACGACCGGCGCGACGCCCGCCGCCGCGCCCGTCGTCGCTCTGCGCGCCGCCGCCGTGCGCGTGGGCGCGCGGACGCTGTGGTCCGGCGTCGACCTGGACGTCCAGGCGGGCGAGTTCGTCGCCGTGCTGGGCCCCAACGGCGTCGGCAAGTCCACGCTGGTCAAGGTGCTGCTCGGCGTCGTGCCCGCCGCCGAGGGCGAGATACGCGTGCTCGGCCGCAAGCCCGGAGAGGCGGGCAGCCGGGTCGGCTACCTGCCGCAGCGCCGCAGCTTCGACCCGAGCCTGCGGATCCGCGGCGTCGACATCGTCCGGATGGGCCTGGACGGCGACCGCTGGGGCATACCGCTGCCCTGGGCGCGCAACCGTCGGGCCCAGCAGGAGCGCGTCCGCGAGGTGATCGAGCTCGTCGGCGCGAGCGCCTACGCGCACCGGCCGATCGGGCAGTGCTCCGGCGGCGAGCAGCAGCGGCTGCTGATCGCGCAGGCCCTCGTCCGCAAGCCCGAAGTGCTGCTGCTGGACGAGCCGTTGGACAGCCTCGACCTCCCCAACCAGAGCGCCGTCGCCGCGCTGATCGGCCGGATCTGCCACCAGGAGCAGGTCGCCGTGGTCATGGTCGCGCACGACGTCAACCCGATCCTGCACCACCTGGACCGGGTCGTGTACATCGCCGAGGGCGGCGCGGTCAGCGGTCGGCCCACCGAGGTCATCACCTCCGAGACGCTGACCCGCCTCTACCGCACCCCCGTCGAGGTGCTCTCCACCCAGGACGGCCGGCTGGTCGTCGTCGGGCAGCCCGAGGGTGCCGGAGCGCACTCCGGAGTGCACGGCGCACGTGCGGGGGAGCACACCGGAGCACACGCCGGAGCGGGTGGCTGAGATGGGAACCGCCCCTCCGTTCTCCTGGAACCTGCTCTACGACTTCCAGATCATGTGGTCGTACCCGTTCATGCTGAACGCCTTCCGCGCGGGCGCGATCGTCGCAGTCGTCGCGGGCGTCGTCGGCTGGTACGTCGTGCTGCGGCGGCAGACCTTCGCCGCGCACACGCTGTCCGTCGTCGCCTTCCCCGGTGCGGCGTTCGCGACGCTGGCCGGATTCGCGCTCAGCCTGGGCTACTTCGGCTTCTGCATCGCCGCAGCGCTGGTGCTGGCGTTGCTGCGCCGCAACCGCGCCGGTCAGCCCGGCGACTCGGAGGAGTCGGCGGCCACCGGCACTGTCCAGGCCTTCCTGCTGGCCTGCGGCTACCTCTTCATGGCGCTCTACAAGGGCCTGTTGGAGGGCCCGCAGGCACTGCTGTTCGGCAGCTTCACCGGCATCACCAGCAGTCAGGTGACCACGCTGGCCGTCGCCGGAGTCGTGGTGCTGGGCGTGCTCGCGGTGATCGGCCGCCCGCTGCTCTTCGCCTCGGTGGACCCGCAGGTCGCCGCCGCGCGCGGGGTTCCGGTGCGGGCGCTGTCCGTGGCGTTCCTGGTGCTGCTCGGCGCGGCGACCGCCGAGGCGGCGCAGATCACCGGCGCGCTGCTGGTCTTCGCGCTGATGGTGCTGCCCGCCGCGACCGCCCAGGTACTCACCGCCCGGCCGGGGTTGAGCCTGCTGCTCACCGTCGTCATCGGCTTCGGCGTGACCTGGCTCGGCCTGTTCGCGGGCTGGTACTGGAACTACCCACTCGGCTTCTTCGTCACCACGTTCGCGTTCGCGCTCTTCCTGCTCGCCCACGGCGCGCGGGCGTTGGCCGCGGCCGTCGAGCGGCGACGCGCGCTCCCGACCCTGGCAGGTGCGGCATGACGGCCCCGACCGTGAACCCGACCGTGTCCCTCGCGGTGTCGGCCTGGACCCAGCCGTTCTTCCACAACGCGCTGCTGGCAGGGACGTTCATCGCGCTGGCGGCCGGTCTGGTCGGCTTCTTCCTGGTGCTGCGTGCGCAGGTCTTCACCGGTGACGCGCTGAGCCATGTCGCCTTCACCGGCGCGATGGCCGCGCTCGCCGCCGGATACGACCTGCGACTCGGCCTCTTCGTCTCCTGCGTCCTGGTCGGGCTGCTGCTCGGCGGCATCGGCCGACGCGGCAAGGCGGACGACGTGGTGATCGGCAGCGCCTTCGCCTGGATCCTCGGCCTCGGCTCGTTCTTCCTCACCCTCTACACCGCCTCGGCCAGCGGCATGGGGAACGGCGGCGCGGGCACCTCGGTGCTCTTCGGCTCCATCTTCGGCCTCGACGGCGGCCAGACGACGGTCGCGGTCGTGATCGCGCTCGTAGTGACGGCACTGGTGCTGCTGATCGCCCGCCCGCTGCTCTTCGCGACGCTGGACGAGAACGTCGCCGCCGCGCGCGGAGTCCCGGTCAAGGCGCTGGGGTTGGGCTTTCTGGCCCTGGTCGGCCTGACGGCGGGCGAGGCCACCCAGGCCGTCGGCTCGCTGCTGCTGCTCGGCCTGCTGGCCGCTCCGGCGGGCGCGGCGCTGCGGATGACCCAGCGGCCGTTCGTCGGCCTGGCGCTCGCGGGCGGCCTGGCGGTCGCGGAGATGTGGGCCGGCCTGGCCGCCGCCGCGTGGATCCCGCAGTGCCCGCCCAGCTTCGGCATCATGGCGGCGGCGACCCTCGTCTACGCCGCGACCTACCTGCCCCGCCCGGCGGGACGTGCCGGCCGGGCGGCTGCAGCAGGCGCGTAACAGACCCGCTGGTCGGATCCAGCCAGGTCGGATCCCGTCAGGTCAGATCCAGCCGAGTGCGACCAGCGCGCCGATCGCCAGCAGCGTGACCGCCGTCAGCGTGTTGGCGCGCTTGTCGATCCAGGGGGCCGTGAGCAGCCGCGCCCCGAGCGCGGCGGCGACGGTCAGGCCCACGATCGTGCCGACGGTCGCCAGGGTGAAGACGAGCAGCGAGCCGATCGCCGCCGTCGCACCGAGCGCACCTGCGGCGAGGAAGACCGGAAGGATCGTCAGATCCGGCGAGGCGGCGGCCCCGAAGGGGATCAGCAGCCCGGCCAGTCCGCGCGGGCTGCGCTGCGGGTGACTGTGCTGCGGGTGGCTGTGCTCGTGTTCCGTTGTCGGTCGGTCCAGTACGGCCGTGGTCGCGACGGCGTGGGCGTGGTGGCCGTCGTGGTCGTGGTGGTGCGTGTGCCCGTGCCCGTGGTCGTGCCCATGCCCATGCCCATGCCCATGCCCGTACCTGTGCCCGCCGTCGGCGTCGTGGCTGTGGCCGTGGCCTTTGCCCAGCAGGTCCAGGACGAGGAAGACCGCGCCCGTCACCAGCAGCACGCCGCCGACGACGAGGTCGGTGTGGCGGGCGATCGTCGTACGGAACTGGAGGCCGACGACCACCAGCACCGCGCCCAGCAGCAGCGAGACGAGCACGTGGGTCAGCGCGGCGGTCAGGGACAGTCGGACGACCCGGCCGGTGCGGTAGCGCCGGGTGCGGGAGAGGACGGCGAGCGGCAGCCAGTGGTCCGGCATGACGGCGTGGCCGAAGCCGACGCCGCCCGCCGCGAGCAGCAGCGCAGGAAGCGTGTTCACAGGACCACCGTACACACTCATCTTCGCATCCGTGAAGATGAGAAGACAGATGCCCGAGGCTTCTACCTGCGACAACGTCGCAATTACCGCGCTGTCGCTACGGCGCGGGGTCGTACTTGTAGCCGACGCCGCGCACGGTGGCGACCATCCAGCGGTACGGATTGCCCAGCTTCCGGCGCAGCCGGGCGACGTGGACGTCGACGGTCCGGCCGTCGCCGACGTCCGGCTGGTCCCAGACGAGCTCCAGGAGCTGGCTGCGCGAGAAGACCAGCTCCGCGTTGAGGACCAGATGGGCCAGCAGGTCGAACTCACGCCGGGTCAGGTCCAGGACCTGGCCACCGGCGGAGGCCCGGCGGCGACGCCGGTCGATGTCGATCCCGGGTGGCACCGCCGCCGGGACCGGTGGCCGACGGCCCGCCGGAGGCAGGCGGGACGGCGGGATGGCGGCGGACAGCTCGCGGTGCTGGTGCGCGCGCTGGTAGGTGACCGTCACGGGGAAGTCCTTCCGGGCGGGGGGCGGCGGTGAGTTCGGCTCAGCGGCGCGCGACGGCGTTGCACGGACCGTCGGGGCCGTGGCGTTCCGCACGGGCGCAGATCGCGCGGGCGGCGGGGAGCGGCAGGTCGAGGTGGGGCGCCAGCCACTCCGCGCGGTGGCCCTGAGCGGCCAGGATGTACGCGGCGTGCACCCGCGCGTCGTAGGCGACCTCCGGGGAGGTGGTCGCGGCGAAGTCGTTCGGGTCGAGCAGGTAGACCCGCTCGACGCCGTCGTGCAGCGCCAGGCGCAGCGTCCCGCGTGCGGTCGAGGACTCGGCGGCGGTGGTCCGCAGCGCGGTCACGGTGGCCTGGGCGAGCGTCACCTCGGCGGACTCGGCCGCGGCCCTGGTGTGCTGGAGCCGGCCGAACGCGCCGCGCAGGGCGTCGTGCAGGCGACGGCCGGTCGCCTGCGTCGGGGTCGGGGTGTGCGGGGTGTGCAGGCGGAAGGACATCACGGTCATGGCGAAGGGGCTCCTTCTGGGCAGGCGTGCGCGCGCCACAGCCGTAGGAGACGTGGCGGACGGCGCGTGCGTGCGGTCAGCGGTGGACGCGGGCCGGACCGGGCTGGGCTGGACGGGCTTGGGCCGTACAGCCGGGCAGGGGTCGACCCGGACTGGGACTCGGACAGTCGTCCATGACTTCGCCTCCCTCCGGCCGTGGTGCGTCTGGCACCGATGCGACGCGGCAAGGAGCGGACCGGCGTGAGAGACCGCGACGGCACGCGGCACACAGCCGGAACACCCCAACTCGTCAGAGCTTTGGCACTCCACGGCGTGATCCCTGGTGCGCTGACCGGGAAGCCACTTGGCCTCAACCCTTAGGTCGGGAGGAGGTGTCCTGATCCGGAGCGTCTCTCGACGGGTGGGATCAGTGGCCTGTGTCCGTGAAGACGCCTCACCGAACGAGGTGCCCTCTTCGTTTCAACGCCTCCAGCATAGATCAGTGATTCGGTGGGAAAGCAAGTCCCCGGATTCTTTGACGTGTTGTTGTCGCGACGGTTCCGGGGCTGACGTCATTTCATCTCTCCGCCCACCTGCGACCGATGCGCAACTACCGGCGCGGCCGATTGTTACGTGCCGGGTTGACTTTTCCCGGTGCGGCTCGCTTCACTTCTCCTGCGACACCTCGTTCGGTGAGGCGTCTGCACGGACACAGGCCACTGACCCGACGACGTCGAGAGACGCCCAGGGTCAGGACACCTCCTCCCGGCTTAAGGGTCGAGGCCAAGTGGCTTCCCGCTCGCTCTTCGGGCGGGACACGCCGTGCAGTGCCGAAGCTCTTACGTGAGAGGTGTCGGTGTTCCGCACGGGAGTGCGCTGACCTGGGGAGGTGGGGCCTGATGAAACCTGGCAGTAGTCCGCATCCGCGCCCGACCGGTCCCACAGTCGGCAGCTCCTGAAGTTCCTGGCAGTTCCTGAAGTTCCCGGCACGCGGGTACGCACACGCATGGCCTGATCCGGTGATTCCGCCGGTCCGGTCACGGGCGTGAATTCGTGCTGCCCGAATTCGGCGCGCCGAATTCACCCCACTTCACCAGAACCATTTTCCTACCGCCCGCACGACGCTCGCCCCTGTCGTTTCCACCCACGGCGTGCGTCCCTTCGGGCTGCCCGATTCCGAGGAGGAATTCCCATGGCTTCCGACACCGCACGCCCCGCCGGACACCCCGAACCGCCGTCCAGAGACGCCGTCGTGGACGGCGGTTCGGCTGTGCTGGACACCGCCCATGTCGGGGACATCGTCGGTGCGCTCGGTACGATCCGCCAGGACGACACCGAGCGCCGGACGAACTGGTGGCACCGGATCCGCACGCTGCTGGCCATCATGGGGCCGGGCCTGATCGTGATGGTCGGCGACAACGACGCCGGCGGCGTCGGCACCTACGCCGGCGCGGGCCAGAACTACGGCATGAAGCTGGCCTGGACGCTGGCGCTGCTGATCCCCGTGCTCTACGTCAACCAGGAGATGGTCGTCCGTCTCGGCGCGGTCTCCGGGGTCGGTCACGCCCGGCTGATCTTCGAGCGCTTCGGCAAGTTCTGGGGCGCGTTCAGCGTCGGCGACCTGTTCGTCGTCAACGCGCTGACCATCGTGACCGAGTTCATCGGCGTCCAGCTCGCGCTGGGCTACTTCGGGATACCGAAGGACGTGGCGATCCCGCTCGGCGCGGCGCTGCTCTTCGCCGTGGTGGCGGGCGGATCGTTCCGGCGCTGGGAACGGTTCCTCTTCGCGCTCATCGCGCTGAACATCGTGATGCTGCCGATGGCGTTCATGTCCCACCCGAAGGTCGGGGAGACCGCGGCCGGCTTCATCCCGCAGTTCCCCGGCGGTCTCAACTCGACGCTGCTGCTGGTCATCGTCTCCATCGTCGGCACCACCGTGGCGCCGTGGCAGCTCTTCTTCCAGCAGTCCAACATCGTCGACAAGCGGATCACCCCGCGCTGGATCCGCTACGAACGCGCCGACCTGTGGATCGGCATCGCGGTCGTCATCGTCGGCGCGATCGCCATCATGGGCACCGCCGCCTGGATGTTCGAGGGCACCGACCTCTTCGGCCAGTTCAGCGACGCGGGCGGCGTCGCCCAGGGTCTCAAGCAGCACGGCAGCAACGCGCTCGGCTCGCTCTTCGCCATCGTGCTCCTCGACGCCGCGCTGGTGGGCGCCAACGCGGTCAGCCTGGCCACCACCTACACGCTCGGCGACACCTTCAAGCGTCGCCACTCGCTGCACTGGAAGATCTCCGAAGCGCCGCTGTTCTACGTCGGCTACGCCATCCTGATTGCGATCGCGGCGGCGATCACCATGTTCTCCGACGCCCACGTGCAGGGCCTGATCACCCAGGGCGTGCAGGCGCTGGCCGGTGTGCTGCTGCCCTCGGCCACGGTCTTCCTGGTGCTGCTCTGCAACGACCGTCCGGTGCTTGGTCCGTGGGTGAACACGGTGAAGCAGAACATCGTCGCCGGCGTGATCGTGTGGACGCTGGTGCTGCTGTCGCTGTCGCTGACCGCGACGGTGTTCTTCCCCAACCTGACCACCTCCCAGCTCGTGTGGGGTTTCGCGGTGGGCGTGGTCATCGGCGTGCTCGGCGGCGGGCTGGTCGCCCTGCGGTCCCGGAACGCCGCGCGGACGGCGGCCGCCGCCACGGTCGAGGCGGCGTTCGAGGGCGTCGAGCCGGGCGAGGTGCGGTCGCTCGACCGGGCCAAGCTCAGCTCCGCCGACCGCAAGGCGCTCCTGGAGGCCGACCGTGATGCGTGGCGCACCCCGGCCCTCTCCACGCTGTCCCGGCCGCCGTTCTCGCCGCTTCGCAAGGCGGGCCTGCTGACGCTGCGCGGCTACCTGCTGATGGCCGTGATCCTGGTGGTCGTCAAGATCGTCCAGATGGCCACCGGCCACTGACGGCCCGTCATCAGTCGCTGACGGCCGCTCAGGCAGTAGGAGACGTCCCGCCGACGTGCCGACGCCTGGAGTTCCCCCGCAGGACGGCTCCGACCACGCATACTCGGCCCGACCCCCCATGCGCACCACCGAACGCGCACCACCGAACGCGCACCACCGAACACGAACCACCGAAGGAGTCCGGGCTGTGCAGTCCCTGACCACCGCCGAATTCCTGATCCGTCTCGGCACCGGCGTCGGCTGCGGCGCGCTGATCGGCATCGAGCGACAGTGGCGCGCCCGGATGGCCGGTCTGCGCACCAACGCGCTGGTCGCCACCGGCGCGACGCTCTTCGTCCTCTACAGCGTCGCGGCCGGGGACACCAGCAGTCCCACCCGCGTCGCGTCCTACGTCGTCTCCGGCATCGGCTTCCTCGGCGGTGGGGTGATCCTGCGCGACCGGGGCGGCGTGAGAGGGCTCAACACGGCCGCCACGCTGTGGTGTTCGGCGGCGGTCGGGGTGCTGGCGGCCTCCGGGCGGTTGCAGTTGGCGTTCCTGGGGACGCTCGCGGTGCTCGCCGTGCATCTCGTGCTGCGCCCGGCCGGGCGGATGCTGGACCGGGCGCCCGCGGCCGGGTCGGACCCGGACAGCAGCAGCCGTGTGATCGTCCATCTGCGGTGCAGCCGCCGCAACGAAACCCATATCCGCGCGCTGCTGCTCCAGGCGCTGACCGCCGCGGGCCTCACCCCAGCAGGCTTGCGCGCGACCCGGGAGGGGGAGGACATCGCCAGCCTGCGCGCGACCGTGACGGTCGAGGGCGAGGCCGGCAAGGCGTTGGAACCGGTGGTCACCCGGCTCTCCCTCGAACCGGGCGTGCTGGACCTGCACTGGCACATGGAGGAGGAGCCGCACAGCGACGGGGCCATCGCCTGACTGTTGCCTGGCCGTCTGACGGATCATCAGTTTGTCGGTGGAGAAGAGAAGACGGAGAAGCCGAGGAGAGGAGTGCGTCGGTGCCGATCACCCGAAGCCGGGTCAACGGCGAGGTCCTTGCCGCAGCGGTGGTGCTGGCGGTGGCCTGCGGGGAGCTCGTCGTCCTGGCGGTGGCCCCGCGCGTGGACCGGGCGTTGGCGACGGGCGTGCTGCTGGTGGCCGTGGCCGCGTTGGTGCTGACGCTCGGCGCGGTGCGTGTGCGCAGGCGACGGAGGTCGTCCGGGGTGACGCCGGGCACTACGAGGCCGGACCGGCCGGAGTGGTTCGACGCGTCGGCTCTCGCCGACTTCCCCGCCGCGCTGGTCGAGCCGTATCTGCGTGGTCCGGGCGCGGTGGAACTCCATCGCGTCCAGACCGGCTGGATCCTGGCCCGCGAGGGCCATGACGCCCGCTGGCTGGCCGCCCACCTCGGCCTGCCGCACGAGGCCGCCACCGCGCTGGTCGACGCGGCCCGGGCGCTGCCGGGCACCGGTCAGGACCCGGCCTGACCCTCCGTCGACTGCGTCCCGTCGACCTCCGCCTCTTCCGACCCTCCCGTTGCTGACCCCGCCGTCGCCGCCTGCCGCATCGCGGCGGGAGCCAACGCGCGCAGCGCGTGGTACCCGAACAGGACGATGATCGTGCCGAGCGCGATGCCACCGAGTGAGAAGTTCGCGCTGATCTTCATGGTGACGCCGCCCGCGCCGACGATGATCCCGGCCGCACAGGGGATCAGGTTGATCGGATTGGTCAGGTCCACCTTGTTGCGGATCCAGATCTGCGCGCCGAGCAGCCCGATCATGCCGTAGAGGACGACGGTGATCCCGCCCAGCACCCCGCCGGGGATCGCCGCGATGATCGCGCCGAACTTGGGGCAGAGACCGAACAGCAGCGCGAAGACTGCCGCACACCAGTACGCCGCGGTGGAGTAGACGCGGGTCGCCGCCATCACGCCGATGTTCTCGGCGTACGTCGTGGTCGCGCCGCCGCCGACCGCGGTGGAGACGACCGTGGCGAGGCCGTCGGCGGCGATCGCGTCGCCCATCCGGTCGTCCAGGTCCGCGCCGGTCATCTCGCTGACGGCCTTGACGTGACCGGTGTTCTCCGCGATCAGCGCGATCACCACCGGCAGCGCGACCACGATCGCCGACGCGCTGAACGTGGGCCCGTGGAAGTGCGGCAGGCCGACCCACCGGGCGTGGCCGACGCCGGAGAGGTCGAGCCGCCAGTGGTCGGTGACCTTGCCGCTGCCGTCCGGCGAGTGGATCTTGCCGAGCGTCCGGTCCAGCACCCAGGAGAGCGCGTAGCCGAAGACCAGCCCCAGGAAGATCGCGATCCGGGACCAGAAGCCGCGCAGCGCCACCAGGGCGAAGCCGGTCGCGCACATGGTGGCCAGCGCCACCCACTGGTCCTGCGGCCAGTAGGTGCCCGCGGTCACCGGCGCCAGGTTGAAGCCGATCAGCATGACCACCGCGCCGGTCACGGCGGGCGGCAGCACCGCGTGGATGATCCGCGCCCCGCCCGACCTCACCACCAGGCCGAACACGGCCAGCACCACACCGGTCACCAGCAGCGCGCCGGTGATCGCTGACGTCGACCCGCCCTGCATGCGGATCGTCGTCGCCGCGCCCACGAAGGAGAGGCTGCTGCCGAGGTAGCTCGGGATCCGGCCGCGGGTCAGCAGCAGGAAGAGGATCGTGGCGACGCCCGACATCATGACGGTGAGGTTCGGGTCCAGGCCCATCAGCAGCGGCGCGACGTAGCAGGCGCCGATCATCGACGCGACGTGCTGCGCGCCCAGGCCGATGGTCCGGCCCCAGCTGAGCCGCTCCCAGGGCTTGACGACCTCGCCGGTCTCGATGTGCCGACCGTCGCCGTGCAGTTCCCAGCCGCCGAGGCCCCGGCCTGCCATCAGCCCTCCCAATCGTCGTGTTCCGTAGTCTTCTGCGGCGTTCCGCAGCGTTCCGCCGTGTTTCGGCCCAAACCGGACCAGGTTATCCGAGGTGGCACCTGTGTTCGGCCACGGTGATCGGTACCACGGCATGACGGTCCATGACCGCTTTGCCTCTACCGTTGAAGCCATGGACCTGCTCCGCCGCATCCGCCTCTTCGCGCGTGCCCATCCCTACTGGATGGACACGCTGCTGGCGTTCGGGCTCTACGGGCTCACCCTGATCTGGCGCGACGGCGGTCCGACCAAGAGCTGGTCCTCGATCGACCCCTCCGAGGTGCTGGTCGTCGCCGGGTTCCTGGTCTACGCCCCGCTGGCGCTGCGCCGCCGCTACCCGGTGACGGTGCTGGCGCTCGTCGTGGCCGCGACCGTCGGCTACATGTTCGTCGGGCCGGTGCGCGGACCCATCCTGGCCGGTGCGGGGCTCGCGATCTACACCGTCTGCTCCGTCGTCGAGCGGCGGCTGGCGCTCGCCATCGGCGGTGTCGCCGTCCTCTCCGTCGGCATCGCGAGCATGGCGCTCTCCCCGGAGAAGTGGGACCAGGCCGTCAACGGCTACGCCTTCGCCTGGACCGCGATGACCGTCGCGATAGGCGAGGCTGTGCGCAGCCGTCGCGCCTTCGTCGCGGCGATAGAGGAGCGGGCCCGCCGGGCGGAGCACACCCGCGAGGAGGAGGCCCGCCGTCGCGTCGCCGAGGAACGGCTGCGGATCGCCCGTGAGCTGCACGACATCGTCGGCCACCACATAGCGCTGATCAACATCCAGGCCGGGGTCGCCTCGACCGTGCTCGCCACCCAGCCCGACACGGCGCGCGAGGCGCTGGCCCAGGTCCGCGAGGCCGGACGCGCGGCGCTGACCGAGCTCGGCGCGACCGTCGCCGTGCTGCGGCAGACCGGCGACGGCGACGACAACTGCGCCAGCCCCCGCGAACCCGCGCCGGGACTGGACCAGCTTCCTGCGCTGCTGGCCAAGTTCGAGAAGGCGGGCCTCCAGGTCGAGCGGCAGGTCGAAGGCGTGCCGCAGCCGCTTCCGGCCACCGTCGACCTGACCGCCTTCCGGGTGGTCCAGGAGTCGCTGACCAACGTCCGCAAGCACGCCGGGTCCTCGTCGGCCGCGGTACGGCTCGACTACGGGCCGCGCACGCTGCACATCGAGGTCGAGGACGACGGGCCCGGCGGAGGGCCGAGCGAGCGTGCGGACCGCAGTGAGCGGGCCGAGCGGGCCGACCGTGCCGAGCGCGGCGAACGCGCCGGGCGCGCGGAGCAACGGACGTCCGGCGGATACGGGATCATCGGCATGCGCGAGCGCGCGGCCACCGTGGGCGGCAGCTTCCGTGCCGGACCGCGGCCGAACGGGGGGTTCCGCGTCGTGGTGGAGCTGCCCTACGAGCCGGGCGCGGGCTCTGCCGCGACCGTGCCCACCACCTCCGCGGCAGAGGCCCCTGCCGTCGCCGGAATGACGGGAACCGCATGACCATCCGTGTGCTGCTCGCCGACGACCAGGTACTGGTCAGGGCGGGTCTCAAGGTGCTGGTGGACTCCGCGCCCGACCTCACGGTCGTCGGCGAGGCCGCCACCGGGCACGAGGCGGTCGCGCTGGCCAAGTCGGCCCGCGCCGACGTGGTGCTGATGGACATCCGGATGCCGGAGCTGGACGGCCTGGAGGCCACGGCCCGGATCATCGCGGACGAGGACCTGGCGGGCGTCCGGGTCCTGGTGCTGACGACCTTCGAGATAGACGACTACGTCTTCCAGGCGCTGCGCGCCGGGGCCAGCGGCTTCCTGGGCAAGGGCGCGGAGCCGGACGCGCTGCTGGACGCGATCCGGGTCGTGGCGCGCGGCGAGGCACTGCTGACGCCCGCCGCGACCAAGGAGCTGATCTCCCGGTTCCTCTCCCAGCCCGACCGCGCGGCACCGGTGCCCGCGCCGACCAGCCTGTCGGCGCTGACCGACCGCGAGCGCGAGATCGTCGCTCTGGTCGCCACCGGTCTCTCCAACGACGAGATCGGTGAGCAACTCGGAGTCAGCCCGCTCACGGCGAAGACCCACGTCAGCCGCGCCCTGCTCAAGCTCGGCGCGCGCGACCGCGCGCAGTTGGTGGTCCTCGCCTACGAGAGCGGCCTGGTCCGGCCGAACACCGGGCAGCCCACGGAGGAGTGACGCGGCGCAGCGCGACGGCAGGTTGGCAGCTGGTCCCGTGAACAGCAGCCGGGCAGCTCAGCGTCTCGGCGTGGATTCATTCCCCACACCGGCGGTGATCCATCCCACAGGCGCATGCGGGGGACGGGTCTTGCGCCCTTGACACCGGTTCGTGGCAGACTGACTGCAGCAGTACGACGTTTGCGCACTCCGGGGTCGGTGAAATTCCGAACCGGCGGTTACAGTCCGCGACCCGTCCGCCTCCAGCGGCCGGTTGACCAGGTGAAATTCCTGGACCGACGGTTAAAGTCCGGATGGGAGGCAGTGCGCGGCGGACGTCGGGCTGCGGCGTCGTCGCAAGGCGCGCATCCTCCCCGGATGCGTTCGGCGTCCGGTGTGTCCCGTTTCGGGCTACCCGGCCGCGCTCCGCGTCGTCCCGTGACCCGTGGTTAGTCGTCCGTTGTCAGCTCCCGCTACAGCCCCGGAGACCGCGCAGTAGGCGCGAGGTCACGGAGAGCTGAATGTTCACGGGAATCATCGAAGAGCTTGGCGAGGTCCTCTCGATCGAGGACCTGGGCGACTCCGCCCGGATCCGCCTGCGCGGCCCCCTCACCACCGCTGACGCCCACGAGGGCCAGTCCATCGCGGTGAACGGCGTCTGTCTCACCGTCCTCGACACCGACGCCGAACTGGCGGCCCAGCCCGGCGAGTTCAGCGCCGACGTGATGCGCGAGACGCTGGAGCGGTCCAGCCTGGCCGCCCTCGCCGTCGGCTCCCGGGTCAACCTGGAGCGGGCGATGGCCCTCGGCGCCCGCCTCGGCGGACATCTGGTGCAGGGTCATGTCGACGGCACCGCCGAACTGCTCTCCCGCACCCCTGGCGAGGCCGGCGCGGACGGCACCCCGCAGTGGGAGGTGCTGCGCTTCAGCCTCCCGGCTGACCTCTCCCGCTACCTGGTCGAGAAGGGCTCGATCACCGTCGACGGCATCAGCCTGACGGTGGTGGAGGCGGCCCGTGACTCGTTCACGGTCAGCCTGATCCCGGCCACGCTCGCCCACACCACGCTGGGCGCCAAGGAGATCGGCCAGCCGGTCAACCTGGAGGTCGACGTGATCGCCAAGTACGTCGAGCGGATGCTCACCGACCGCGCCTTCGACCTGAACGGCGGCAGCGCCGGAACTGGCGCCGACGCGCGTGACGTCCAGGCTCTGGCGGACGCCACCGGGCGTACCCGGCCGGGGGTCTGACGCATCATGAGCAGCTTCCTCACGGAGCTCAACGGCACCGCGTTCACGGTGTTCGGCGAGCACATCAAGTGGTCCGACATGATCGGCAACCTGCTCGGCCTGGCCGCGCTGGCGCTCGGCTGGCGCCGGTCGGTCGTCAGCTGGCCGGTTCAGCTGCTCTCCGGCCTGGTGCTGGTCTCCGCCTACGCGTCCGCCCACCTGAGCGGCGGCGTCGGCAAGCAGATCGTCGTCATCGTCGTCGCGGTCTGGGGCTGGCTCCGGTGGAGCCGAGGGCGGCAGCGCGAGGGCGGCATCTCCGTCCGCTTCGCCACCTGGGCCGAGCGGGCCTGGCTGGTGCTCGGCACCGCCGTCGGCACGGTCGCCGTCGCGCTGCTCTTCCAGGCCTACAACCTCTCCTGGTCGCCCTGGGAGGACGCGTACCTCTTCGTCGGCACGCTCGCCGCGATGATCGCGCAGGGCCGTGGCTGGGTCGAGTTCTGGTTCGCCTGGCTGGCCGTCGACCTGGTCGGCGTGCCGCTCGCGTTCACCAGCGGACTCGCCTTCTCCGGCCTGATCTACGTCGTCTACTTCGTCCTGGTGGTGCTGGGCATGCGGTCCTGGTGGCTGCGCACCCGCATCCCGCAGCAACCCACTCTCCCCGCGCAGCAGGACCGCGCAGCGAACGCGGAAGGAGCCGTCGCATGACCGCCGTTCAGGATCTCGCTCAGCAGGAGCTTGCCCTTCCGGACCTGGCCCAGCAGCACGGCGAGGTCTACGAGGACCTCACCCTCGACAGCATCGAGTACGCCGTCGCCGAACTCGCCGCCGGGCGCGGCATCGTGGTCGTCGACGACGAGAACCGCGAGAACGAGGGCGACTTGGTCTTCGCCGCCGAGCTCGCCACGCCCGAGCTGGTCGCCTTCGCCATGCGCGAGTGCCGCGGCCTGCTCTGCGTGCCGATGGTCGGCGAGGACCTGGACCGGCTGGAGCTGGACCAGATGGTCCAGCAGAACACCGAGTCGATGCGCACCGCCTTCACCGTCTCGGTCGACGCCCGCGAGGGCACCACCACCGGGATCTCCGCCGCCGACCGGGCGCTGACGATCCGTATGCTCGCCGACCCGACCACCGTCCCCGGCGACTTCGTCCGCCCCGGCCACGTCTTTCCGCTGCGCTCCCGCGCGGGCGGCGTGCTGGAGCGCGACGGGCACACCGAGGCAGGGCCGGACCTGTGCCGCCTGGCCGGGCTGCGTCCGGCCGCCGCGATCTGCGAGATCGCCAACGACGACGGCACCATGGCGCGGCTGCCGGAGCTGGTCCCGTTCGCGCGCCGCCACGGCATGGCCATCGTCTCCATCGAGGACCTGATCGCCTACCGCCGTCGCACCGAGGCGCGCGTCACCCGGGCGGCGACCACCTCGCTGCCCACCGAGCACGGCTCGTTCACCGCGCTCGGCTACCGCAGCGAGCCGGACGGCGTCGAGCACATCGCCCTGGTCGCGGGCGGTCTCGGCCCGGACGGACGGCTGCCGGACGGCGAGGATGTGCTGGTCCGGGTCCACTCCGAGTGCCTGACCGGCGACGTCTTCGGCTCGCTGCGCTGCGACTGCGGGCCGCAGCTGGGCGCCTCGCTCGACCGGATAGCGCAGGAGGGCCGCGGCGTCGTCCTGTACCTGCGGGGTCACGAGGGCCGCGGCATCGGCCTGCTGCACAAGCTGCGCGCCTACGAGCTGCAGGAGGACGGCCGCGACACGGTCGACGCCAACCTGGAGTTGGGCCTGCCTGCCGACGCCCGCGACTACCGCGCCGCCGCGATGATCCTTGCGGACCTCGGCGTCCGCTCGGTGCGGCTGCTGAGCAACAACCCCGACAAGCACGAGGCGCTCAGCGGTCACGGCGTCCAGGTGACGGACCGTGAGGCCGTGCGCGTCGGCGTCGGCGAGCACAACCTGCGCTACCTGCTGACCAAGCGCGACCGGATGGGCCACGACCTGCCGTGGCTGGACGAGCCCGTTCCGGCCCACAGCGCCTGACAGCCACACGCACGGCCGAAGAACGACCACCGAGAAACACCACCCAGAACACCGAGAATCACCACCGAGAGGACGAGGCAAGTGAGCGGCGAGGGAGCCCCCAAGCTCGACGTGCAGGGCGCGAAGGACCTGAAGGTCGCGGTTGTCGCGGCGCAGTGGCACACCGTGGTCATGGACGGTCTGATCGCGGGCGCCGAGCGGGCGCTGGACGAGTACGGCGTCACCGACCGCACGCTGCTGCGCGTGCCCGGCAGCTTCGAGCTGCCGGTGGCCGCCAAGGTGCTCGCGGCCTGTGAGTACGACGCGATCGTCGCGCTCGGCGTCGTCATCCGAGGCGGAACACCCCACTTCGACTTTGTGTGCGAGGCCGCGACCATGGGCCTGACCCAGGTCTCCGTGGACTCCGGGATCCCGGTCGGTTTCGGCCTGCTCACCTGCGACAACGAGCAGCAGGCGCTGGACCGGGCGGGACTGCCCGACTCCAAGGAGGACAAGGGCCACGAGGCGACCACCGCGGCGCTCAGCACGGCCGTGCTGCTCCGCGGCCTGGCCGGCTGACCCTCTCCAGGTGTCGACAGGCTTGTTGTCCATGACGCCGTCCGTACGGTGGGACGACACGACCTGTTCCCGGGGAAGCACGTAGGGTGGAGCCCATCATGGCGCAGAAGACATTCGAAGAGCTCTTCACCGAGCTGCAGCAGAAGGCCACCTCCGGCGCGACCGGTTCGCGCACCGCCGAGCTGGTCGGCCTGGGCGTCCACGCCATCGGCAAGAAGGTCGTCGAGGAGGCGGCCGAGGTGTGGATGGCCGCCGAGCACGAGTCCGACGAGCGGACCGCCGAGGAGATCTCCCAGCTGCTGTACCACCTGCAGGTGATGATGGTCGCGCGCGGCCTCAGCCTGGAAGACGTCTACGCCCATCTGTAGACCCCGCGTGTCATGACGCAGCGGGGCACCGAGCCGTTTCGGTGCCCCGCTTCTTCGTGTCCGGGGCCTGATTCCGCGGACGTCTCGTCACCTGCACCAACCAGCTCTTCCCACCGCTCAGTTCACCGAGTTCACCCAGTTCACGCAGTTCACCCACGCAGCACCGGACGAAAGGCCAAGACCCATGCTCCGCATCGCCGTCCCCAACAAGGGCTCCCTCGCCGAACCGGCGGCCGGCATGCTCCATGAGGCCGGGTACCGCCAGCGCAAGGACAGCAAGGAGCTGGTCCTGGTCGACCCGGAGAACAACGTCGAGTTCTTCTACCTGCGCCCGCGCGACATCGCGATCTACGTCGGCTCCGGCCGTCTCGACGTCGGCTTCACCGGCCGCGACCTGCTGCTGGACTCCGGGGCCAACGCGGAGGAGATCCTCTCGCTCGGCTTCGCCGGCTCGACCTTCCGCTTCGCCGGCCCGCCCGGGGTCGCCACCAGCGTCAAGGACCTGGAGGGCCGCCGGATCGCCACCTCCTACACCGGCCTGGTCGAGAAGCACCTGGCCGACGCGGGCGTCTCCGCCACCGTGACCAAGCTGGACGGCGCCGTCGAGACCGCCGTGCAGCTCGGCGTCGCCGACGTGATCGCCGACGTGGTGGAGACCGGCACGAGCCTGCGCAACGCCGGTATGGAGGTCTTCGGCGAGCCGATCCTGGTCTCCGACGCGGTGGTGATCCGTTCCGTCGGCGCGACCGAGGACCCCGCCGTCGACCAGTTCATGCGGCGTCTGCAGGGCGTCCTGGTGGCCCGTCGGTACGTGATGATGGACTACGACATCCGTGCGGAGCGCGTCGCCGAGGCGGTCGCGCTGACTCCCGGCCTGGAGTCGCCGACCGTCTCCCCCCTGCACAGCGAGGGCTGGGTGGCGGTCCGGTCGATGGTGCTGCGCAAGGAGGCCCAGCGGATCATGGACGACCTGTGGGGCATCGGGGCGCGCGCCATCCTGGTGACCAACATCCACGCCTGCCGTCTCTGAGAGGCCAACCCACCCGTGCATCCTTGGCGGTCACCGGGGGAGGATCACTGGTGAACCACGAGGGAGACACTGTGGAGGCGCTGACATGACCGCCCGCCCGAGCCGGGTGACCGGGCCGCCGACGTTGCCGCACACCTGGCGGCCGGTGCTGACCCGCGTCGTGCTGCTCGGGCTGGCGGTGCTCTCCGTGGCGTTCTTCGCGACCATCGCGATCCTCTCCGCGCCCGACTGGCAGCGCCACGACCGGATCGGCATCGGCAGCTCCGGCGTGGTCTTCGCGATCGTCCTGGTGGTGCTGGCCCGTCCCAAGGCCAAGGCCGACCGGACCGGGCTGACGGTGGTCAACTTCGTCCGCACGCGCCGCCTGGAGTGGCCGCAGATCGTCTCGGTCAACCTGCGGCAGGGCGACCCGTGGGTGCTGCTCGACCTCGCCGACGGGGACACGCTCGCGGTCGTCGCGATCCAGCCGGGCGCGGGACGGCGTCAGGCGGCCCGGATGGCCAACGAGTTGCAGGCGTGCGTCGACGCCTACGGGACGGCACAGCGCTGACCGGGCCGGGAAGCATGCCGCCGACCGGAACGGCACATCGCTGACCTGCGTCGTTCATCCGGAGTTTTCAGGCATCCTGGTACGGTAGGCGTCTTTGCCAAAACTTTGGATGACCTGGAGAAGTTGCCCCGTCCATGGACCCTCACAGTATCGCCGCGGCCTGGCTGCTGTTCGGCATCGCCGTCCTGCTGATCCTGGCCAACGGCGTCTTCGTGGCCGCCGAGTTCGCCTTCGTCACCGTCGACCGGGGGGAGGTGGACCGGGCCGCGGCGGCGGGGGACCGGCGGGCCGCCGGGGTCGCGCGGGCACTGCGCACCCTCTCCTTCGAGCTCTCCGGCGCACAGCTCGGCATCACCGTCACCTCGCTGCTCGTCGGCGTGCTGGCCAACCCCGCACTGGCCCGGCTGCTCTCGCCGCCGTTGACGTCCCTGGGTCTGCCCGGGTCGGTCGCGACCGGGGTGGCGGCGGTGGTCGGGTTGGTGATGGCGACCGTGCTGCAGATGGTGATCGGCGAGCTGGTCCCGAAGAACTGGGCGATCTCGCGTCCGCTCCAGGTGGCCCGCGCGGTCGCCGCGCCGCAGCGGATCTTCTCCACGCTCTGCCGCCCGCTGATCCTGCTGCTCAACGGGATCGCCAACCGGATCGTCCGCGGGTTCGGCCTGGAGCCCGCCGAGGAGCTCGCCTCCGCGCGCAGCGCCGAGGAACTGGTCGCGCTGGCCCGCCACTCGGCGAGCGAGGGCGCGCTGGAGAGCGACACCGCCGACCTGTTCGTCCGCACGCTCGGCCTGGCCGAGCTGACGGCGGAGAGCGTGATGACCCCGCGCATCGACGTCGCCGCGCTGGAGGACCACGCCACCGCCGCCGACGTGCTCAACCTGACCCGGGCGACCGGGCTCTCCCGCTTCCCCGTCTACCGTCAGTCGATCGACGACGTGGTCGGCGTGGTGACGCTGAAGGACGCGCTCGCCGTGCGGGCAGGGAACCGCGCCGCGGTGCGGGTCGGCGCGCTCGCCTCGCCGCCGCTGCTGGTGCCGGAGACGCTGCCCGCCGACCGGTTGCTTGACCTGCTGCGCAGCCGTCAGCAACTGGCCGTGGTGGTCGACGAGTACGGCGGGACGGCCGGGGTGGCGACGCTGGAGGACATCGTCGAGGAGATGGTCGGCGAGGTCCAGGACGAGCACGACCCCGCCGACCTGCCCGAACTGCGGCCGGTCGCGGCCGTCGAGGGCCGGTCGGCGTGGGAGGCGGAGGGCCGCTGCCGCGTCGACGTACTGGAGTCCGTCGGCCTGCGGGCGCCGGACGGCCCGTACGAGACGGTCGCCGGTCTGCTCACCGACCTGCTCGGCCGCCTGCCCGCGGAGGGCGACAGCGCGGAGCTGCCCGGCTGGCGGCTCACCGCGCTGGAGGTGCAGCGGCACCGCACCGAACTGGTCCGCCTGGAACGCCTGGTGGACCCGGAACAGCGCGATCACCGAAACCACCGCGACCGGAACCATGGGCACCGCTCCGATCGTGCCGCGCAGGGTCCGGCCAGTCCGACGAGCCCGGCGAGTCCGGCGAGCCCGGCGGGTGAGCGATGAACGTTCTCGAACTCGCGCTCGCCATCCTGCTCGTGCTCGGCAACGCCTTCTTCGTCGGCGCGGAGTTCGCGCTGGTCTCGGTGCGCCGCAGCCAGGTCGAGCCGCTGGCGGAGGCCGGAGACCGGCGCGCGGCCATAGTCGTGCGCGCACTCGAAGACGTCACCGCGATGATGGCCGCCGCCCAACTCGGGATCACCGTCTGCTCGTTGCTCCTCGGCGCGCTGGCCGAACCGGCCCTGGCCGGACTGCTGGCAGGCCCGTTCCACGCGCTCGGCGTGCCCGAGCAGCTGGTGCACCCGATCTCCTACGTGCTGGCGCTGGCCGTCGTCGTCGCACTGCACATGGTGATCGGCGAGATGGTCCCGAAGAACATCGCGCTGGCCACCCCCGAGCGCGCCGCGCTCGTCCTCGGCCCGCCGCTGGCGGCGATCGCCCGCACACTGCGGCCCTTCATCGGGTTCCTCAACGCCTGCGCCGAGCTGCTGCTGCGGCTGATCCGCGTGGAGTCCAAGGACGAGATCGACGCCGCCTACACCAGCGAGCAGCTCGGGCATCTGATCAACGACTCCTACGCGGCGGGCCTGTTGGCCGGACACGCGCAGGAGCGGCTGGAGGACGCGCTGGAGCTGGGGCTGCGGCCGGTGCGCGAGGTCGTCATGCCGATGGACCGTCTGGTCACGGTCGACCGCACGGTGACCGCCGAGGGCCTGGAGGAACTGGCCGTCCGCACCGGCTACTCCCGCTTCCCCGTCGTCGGCGACTCGATCGGCGACCCGGTAGGTGACTCGGTCGGTGACGAGCCGTCCCCGGGGTTCCTCGGCTACCTGCACGTCAAGGACGTGCTGGATCTCGAGGAGCGGGACGCGACGGTGCCGCAGCGCCTGTGGCGGCCGATCCTCACCCTGTGCGGGGACCTTCCGCTGGACGACGCGCTCGGCCAGATGCGCCACTCCGCCGCGCATCTGGCGGGCGTCGTGGACGCCGAGGGACGCACTCTGGGCCTGGTCGCGCTGGAAGACGTACTTGAGGAACTGGTCGGTGAGGTCCACGATCCTGATCACCGTGCCACCCGCTAGGGTGACACCCGGTCAGTCGAATGAACGACTGACCGATTGACAGCCTCACGGGGGAGTGATGAGCAACGTGAGCGATCGAAGGCTTGAAGTCGATCGTGTCTCCAAGCGTTACGGCGACACCGTCGCGCTGGACGGTATGGCTTTCGACGTCCGGGCCGGAGAGATCTTCGGCTTCGTCGGAAGCAACGGCGCCGGCAAGACCACCACCATGCGGATCATCCTGGGCGTGCTGGCCGCCGACTCCGGCGAGGTCCGCTGGGACGGCGCGCCGGTGACGCTGGAGACCCGCAGCCGCATCGGCTACATGCCGGAGGAGCGCGGCCTCTACCCGCGGATGAAGGTCGGCGAGCAGCTGGAGTACCTGGCCCGCCTGCACGGCCTCACCCGCGCCGACGCGGTCAGCGCCGCCCGGACCTGGTCCGAGCGCCTGGGCGTCGAGGCCCGCTTCGGTGACGAGGTGCAGAAGCTGAGCCTCGGCAACCAGCAGCGCGTCCAGTTGGCCGCCGCGCTGGTCCACCACCCGGAGATACTCGTCCTCGACGAGCCCTTCTCCGGCCTGGACCCGGTGGCCGTGGACGTGATGAGCGAGGTGCTCCGCGAGAAGGTCGCCGAGGGCATCCCGGTCATCTTCTCCAGCCACCAGCTCGACCTGGTCGAGCGGCTCTGCGACCGCGTCGGCATCGTCCGCGCGGGCACCATGGTCGCTTGCGACACCGTCGAGGCGCTGCGCGCCTCCGGCGGCGAGGAACTGCTGGTCCACGCGCCGGAGGCACCAAACGGATGGGCGGACGGCCTGCCCGGCGTCAGCGTTCGCGGCCATGACGCCGGACGCACGGTCCTCGCCCTCGCCGACGGCGCCGACGACCAGGCGGTTCTGGCCGCAGCGCTGGCCACCGGCCCGGTCCGCGAGTTCGCCCGCCGCCGCTCCACGCTGACGGAGCTCTTCCGGCACGTGGTCAGCACGGACAACACTGCCGCCGGCACTGCTGTCGGCACGACGGGGGAGAGGGTTCAGTGAGCAGCGAGCAGCACAACCGCCTGGAGGTCGGCAGCGGGGAGGCGATCCGGCTGGTCGCCGGTCGCGAACTGCGGGTCCGGCTCCGCTCCAAGGCGTTCCTGATCGTGATGGCGATCTCCGCCCTCGCGTTCGTCGCCCTGCCGATCATCACCAAGTTCGCCCACTCGTCGCCGAGCACGGCCAAGGTCGCGGTCACCCAGCAGGAGGCCGCCTACGGCAACTCCCTGGAGCAGATCGCGAACGCGCTCCACCAGAACGTCTCGGTCACGGTCGTCCCGGACGCGGCGGCGGGCACGGCCCTGGTCCAGAGCGGCAAGGTCGACGCCTTCGCGGTCCACACTTCCGGCAGCGGAACGGCGGTGACCGTCAAGAAGACCCTGCCGGACTCGCTCAAGACCGTCCTCTCCCTGGTCGGCCAGCAACCCACGCTGGCGTCGCAGCAGGTCCAGGTCACGGCGCTGGAGAAGAACGACCCGCAGCAGGGCCAGAAGATCACCATCGCGATCGCGGCCGGGCTGCTGATGTACCTGATCCTGATGACGGTCGGTCAGATGGTGGCCCAGGGCGTGGTCGAGGAGAAGAGCAGCCGCGTCGTCGAACTGCTGCTCGCCACGATCAAGCCGTGGCAGCTGCTGGCGGGCAAGGTCGCGGGCATCGCGGTGATCGGCGCGCTGCAGCTGGTCGTGCCGAGCGTGATCGGCCTGGCCATCGGCATGGCCGACGGCCAGTTGAACCTCCCGCTCAGCGCGTCGGTCGGCAGCTTCGCCTGGACGCTGGCCTGGTTCCTGGCGGGCTTCTGGCTCTTCGCCATGATCTTCGCCTCGGCCGGCGCGATGGTCTCCCGCCAGGAGGACCTCGGCGGTGTGATGGCGCCGATCATCATGCCGCTGGTCGTCGGCTGGGTCGTCGCCATCTCGGTCCTGCCGAGCAACCCGCAGAACCAGCTCGCCGAGGTTCTTTCCTTCGTCCCGCTGACGGCCCCGGAGATCATGCCCATGCGCTGGGCGCTCGGCGTGGCCCCGCTCTGGCAGGTCCTCGTCTCCCTGGCCCTCACCCTCGCCTGCGGCGCGGTGATGCTGCGCTTCGCGGGACGGATCTACCGCAACTCCGTCCTGCGGAGCGGGGCCAGGGTGCCGCTCAAGGAGGCGTTGAAGGCGGCGTAGTAGTTGCACTGCCTCGGGGGCGCGGGGCTCTGCTGATTTGCGGCTCCGCCGCGTGGGCGCGACAAGCCACCCTGTGTGGTGAGTCGCCGATCGAGCAGGGCCATTCGCACAGGGTGGTTGCTCGCGCAGTTCCCCGCGCCCCTGAGGAAGGTGCAAGTACCTGCGGGAGTGAAAAGTCAGCGTCCGTCTATTAGCTCGCCGTAGGCCTGGAGCACATCCGGCAACCGCAACGCGGCCAGGTCCTGCCGGGACGGCGGATCAGCCAGGACGGAGAGACGCAAGTCTCGGTACGCGCAGGACTTCTCGTACAGCGTCCGCATGAAGCGGCCGTTGCCGAGGTCGTCGATCCAGCCCTCGCGGACGACGTGGGCGCAGATGGAACGGAGTTCCTCCAGCGCCTCCTCGTCCCAGAAGTCCCCGTCGCCCTCGGCCAGCGTCTCGCCGATCGCGGAGAGTTCGTCCGGCCGGTAGCTGGGGAAGTCGACGCGGGTGGTGAACCGCGAGCTGAGCCCGGGATTCGCTGCCAGCAGGCGGTTCATGCCCTCCGGGTAGCCGGCGAGGATCACCACCAGCCGGTCGCGGTTGTCCTCGGCGCGCTTCAGCAGGACCTGGAGCGCCTCGTCCCCGTACGCGTCGCCCTTGGAGTAGCCGGAGTTGGCCAGGCTGTAGGCCTCGTCGATGAAGAGCACGCCGTCCAGCGCCGAGTCGATCAGCTCGTTCGCCTTGACGGCCGTCTGACCGAGGAACTCGCCGACCAGGTCGGCTCGTTGGGCCTCGACCAGGTGGTCGCCGCTGAGCAGGCCGAGGGCGTAGAAGACCCGGCCGAGGATCCGGGCCACCGTGGTCTTGCCGGTACCCGACGGGCCGGAGAAGACGAAGTGCCGCTTCGGCGGCTGCACCGGGAGGCCTTGGTCGGCGCGGAGGCGGGCCATCCGCAACTGCGCGGACAGCGCCAGCACCTGGCGCTTGACCGGTGCCATGCCGACCATCCGGTCCAGCTCGGCGAGCGCGGCGTCCAGGCGCTGCTGGTCCGGCTGGACGGTCGTGCCGGGGGGCAGCGGCGGCACCGCCGCGGAGTCGGCGCGGTGGCGCGCGCCCAGCGCGGTGGCCCCCGGCATCCGGGGTTCGGCGTCGTCGCTCTCCTCGGGCTCGTCGTCCTCGTCGGCGTCCGCGGCACCCGTGCCCGCCGCGTCGAAGTACGCGGAGTCGGCGGAGTCGGCGGCGCCGTTCGCGCCGTCCACGGCGCCTGAGGCCGCGTCCGCGTCCGCACCGTCGTCGTCCTCGTCTGCGAGAGGGAAGCCGGGCAGCGGGTCGTAGTAGGCGGGGTCGAAGGCCCCTTCGAGGGAGGAGTCCAGCGAAGGGTCCAGCGGGTCGAACGGCGAGGCCGACGCCGTCTCGGGCGGTGAGCCCGCGAAACCGGCGCCGCCGCTCACGTGGCGCGGGCGGTGCAGACCGGGCTCCGGCGGGGACTCCAGCAAGGACGGGTCGACGCCGTCCTCCGCGGTGATCGCGGCAAGGCGGGCGGCGGTGTCCATGAAGCCGGGGTCGACGCGGTGCACCGCACGGTAGAGCGAGAGCGCCGCCGCGCTGCGGCCGACGCCCTCGTAGGCGCGGGCGAGCCAGTAGCGCAACTCCTTGCGCTGCGGCTGCTCGGAACGGCAGCGGGCCAGAGAGGTGGCCAGCGGCAGTTCGGCCTGACCGGCCATGTCCAGCCGCACCCGGGCCATCCCGGCGAAGAGGCCCGCCTCGATCCCGAGCAGCGGATCGTCCAGCAGGCCGTCCGTGTCGCGGATCAACTGCTCCCAGTCCTTGGTCAGGTAGGAGCGGCAGGCGTGCAGGAACCGGACCGCGTGGTCCAGCCCGGGCGGCGGGCAGTCGGCCAAAGCCTGGTCCAGCTCGGGCAGATGGCGGCCGTCCAGCCAGTGCGAGGCGTGCGCGAGCGCCAGGTCGCGCTCGTCCTCCAGCAGTGGCTGCACCCACCAGCCCAGCCAGTACCAGGAACTGAGCGGGCGCCGGTGCCTGCCCCGCTGCTCGCCGAAGCGGTGCCGGTTCCGGTACATGGCGAGCAGCGCGGCGGAGGTGTCCGAACGCAGGGCGTGCAGGCCCAGCCACGCGTCGGCCATGCCCGGGTCAAGGCGGACAGCGGCGCGGAACTCCTCCTCGGCGCGGGTGTACGCGCCGGCGGCATAGGCGTCCATGGCCCGCAGCCAGGCGCGGTCGGCCAGGCTACGGGAACGCCTGTCGCCGTTGTCCTCTGTCCCCACCGCTCTGCCCCCTGCTGTGCCGCGACCCGCCGCCCAGCTGCTGGGCTGGCCCCAGCTACTGGACCGACCCGGGAGGCCTGCAGACGCCGCACTTTGACGGTCCGTGAGCGCGCGGGGCCGAGGCACCGCGCTCATGGGGGCATCGTACCGGCCCGATGCTGATCCGGAAGAGTGCCGTGCGGCCGTATCGGCTGGTGGGAACACGGACAAACGGCGGACACAAGCGGCGCGCGGGGTTCCGGTGGTAACCGACGGTCACGCAGGCCGCACGACGCATGTCGGGCCAAAGGGGCGGATCCGCCGAAAAAAGGACGAGCTGCCGGCCACGGGGGAACGGCCGGCAGCTCGTGTCTCTGGAGCGCGATCACGCTCTGTCGCGCTGATGAGAACGTAGTTGCTGCCAGGCCCGCAGGTCAAGGCCCCACCTGCTGCAGGTCCCTGGTGCAACTCCCTTTGCGGGGTGGCAATTCATTGGCTCGCAGACAACACACCGGGCACACGCAGTCATGATTACGGTGCGTCGCCGATCGGATCCCCGGTCGCCCCGTCCACCAGAAAATTGGCGAAAGGTCTGGTGGGATCGTGCCGAAAGTGTGTCGACTGCTCCACGAACCAGTGCGACCAGAAGTCGGCCTGATCCGGTCCGTCCCGGTCCTCGCCACGCGCGCGGGCGGTGGCGGCGTCGAGTTCCATCCAGACCACCGCGACCAGATACGGCCGCACCGCCCGGCGTCCGCCGCCGACCCCCTCCAGCAGGAGAAACGGAGGGGCGGCGGCCAGTTCACGGGTGGCGGCGAAGCGGCGCAGCGTCCAGTCGTAGACGCGGTGCCGCACCGGCCGCCCGGCGGCGAGCGGCTCCAGCACCTCGTCGCGCAGGCGGTCGGTCCAGTCGAAGAACTGCTCGTGCGTCGCCAGGTCGTCCAGATGCACGACCGGCGCGTCCCCGGGACGTGGCGAGAGCGCGGCCGAGAGCCGGGCGGCGAAGGTCGTCTTCCCGGAACCGGCGAAGCCGTCGACGGCGATCAGCCGGGTCGGGCCGCAGGAGGGCGGCAGCGCCGCCAGCCGCGCCGCGAGTGAGTCCAAGGTGAGCATGATGCTGTGAGGGTATCCAGCCACCCTGCGCCGGTTACGCTCGGCGCATGGCACTGCGCAACGCGATCATGTCCGCGCTGCTCGACGGCGAGGCTTCGGGCTACGACCTGGCCAAGGCCTTCGACGCCTCGGTGGCGAACTTCTGGATGGCCACGCCGCAGCAGCTCTACCGCGAGCTGGACCGGATGGAGGCCGACGGCCTGGTCCAGGCGCGGGTCGTCGAGCAGGAGCGGCGGCCGAACAAGCGGCTCTTCTCGCTCACCGACGCCGGCCGCGCCGCGCTCCACGCCTTCACGGCCGAGGCCCCTCGGCCGTCCGCGATCCGGGACGAACTCCTGGTCCAGGTGCACGCCGTGGACGCGGGCGAGGCGGACGCGGTGCGCGCCGCGCTCCGTGAGCGTGCGGCCTGGGCGGAGGCGAAGATCACGCGCTACGAACGCCTGCGCGCACGGCTGCTGGACGGTCGCGGCGAGGAGGAGTTCCTGGCCGCCGCCGAACCCGTCGGTCCCTACATCACGCTGCTGCGCGGCCTGATGTTCGAGCGGGAGAACCTGCGCTGGTGCGAGCAGGCGCTCGCCGTCCTGGAACGGCGTGCCGTCCCGCCGGACGCGGCGCTCACTCCGCCGACTCCCCGGACGTCACCGACTCCGCCGACGAGCCCAGCGCCTCGGCGGTGATCCGCTCGAACTGCGCGCCCATCGCCGCCGCGAGCGCCTGCGCTCCGGAGAGCGGGCGCACCATCACCGTGAACTCGTCGATCAGGCCGTCCTCGTCGAAGTGCAGGAAGTCGCAGCCGTGCACCTCGCGGCCGTCGACGGTCGCCTTGAAGACGAAGGCGCGGTCGCGGTCGTCGTCGCCGCCGATCTCGCGGACGTAGCGGAAGTCCTGGAAGACCCGGCCCGCTCCGCGCAGGATCGCCGCCGTGAAGGCCTTGCCCGGGTAGGGCTTGAAGACGACCGGGCTGGTGAAGACGACGTCCTCGGCCAGCAGCGCCTCCAGGGCCGCGTGGTCACCGGCCTCGACCGCTGCCCGGAATGGGTGCACCGTGCGCTCCATGGCCACGCTCCGCTTCGTCGCTCTGTTGCTTCGTCGAACTTCGAAGATAGTCAATTAGTTGAGTATCTGCGTCGGCGAGCGTAGTCACCGTGCCGCCGGCTGTCGAGGGTCGCCGCGAACCGGCCGATCGGGGTATGGCCTCCCGAGTTTACCTGACGTACCGTCAGATACCTTTCCTGTCGAGGAGGCCAGCGTGACCCTCCGTCCCGTCCCTCTGGACGAGTACCCCGTGCACCAGGTGCCGCTGTCCATGCGGCACGTCGCCACCGGCGACCGCAACGCCTACGACCGCTGCATCTTCCACGTGTTCGACCACAGCGGCCGCGCCCTCCTCATCGCCGGGCTCGGGGTCTACCCCAACACCGGCGTCATCGACGCCTACGCGACGCTCAAGGTCGGCGACACGCTGCATGCCGTCCGCGCCTCGGACGCGCTGGGCGAGGACCGGATGAAGCTCCAGGTCGGGCCGATCCGGATCGAGGTGGTGGAGCCGCTGCAGACGCTGCGCCTCGTCTGCGAGGGGGACGGCACACCCGACGGCCTTGCCGTCGACCTCACCTGGCAGTCCGAGTTCCCCGCGGTGTGGGAACCGCACCACGTCGGCCGCACCGGTGACCGGCTCACCCTCGAAGGTCGGCGCTTCGTGCAGGCGGGCGGCGCGACCGGCGTGATCCGCGCCGGGGGCGTGGAGTACCGGGTCACGCCGGAGGAGTGGACCGGCACCCGGGACCGCAGCTGGGGCGTCCGACCGATCCCCGGCGAGCAGCCCGGCCGCGCGGCCGAGGAGCAGCGGCCCGAGGGGTTCCACTGGGTCTGGTGCCCGATCCGCTTCCGGGACCGCTTCGTCATGGTGATCCTCCAGGAGGACGCCGACGGCTACCGCACCCTCAACGAGGCACTTCTCGTCCACGCCGACGGGACCGGGCGGGACGCGACCGGCCACGGCGAGGCAAGGCACGACGGGACGCGGCGCGACGAGCAGCTCGGCTGGCCGCACGTCGACATCCGCTACCGCTCCGGCACGCGTGTGCCGGAGGGCGCGGTGCTGCACCTCACCGACTCCGCGCGCAAGCCGGTCGAGATCCGCGCCGAACTCCTCGGCGGTTCCCCGCTCGCCGTCGGCGCCGGCTACCCGCCCGCCGCCGACTGGCAGCACGGCACCTGGCAGGGACGCGGCTGGGTGGACCGCCGCAGCTACGACCTCACCGACCCGAACGACCTCGGCCTCGCCGCGTACGGCGTCACCGACCACGCGGCCCGGTTCACCCTCGACGGGGAGACCGGCCACGGCATCTTCGAACACGGCAGCTTCGGCCGCCACGATCGTGGGGGTACCCCCTAGCCGAAGGCCGGGGGAGGCTTTGCCGACTTCTCCTCCGTCGCACCCTGATCCGTCCGTTCACGAGAGGAGCAGCCGCGCCATGGCCACCCCCAGCGCACCGCGTCCGCGCACCAGCACCCGCGACCCCGAGCAGCTCCGCGTCCGGCTCGCAGCCTGGATCGACGGCTGGCTGCCCGGAGCCTCCGTCACCGATCTGACCGTCCCTCAGTCCAACGGCATGTCCAGCGACACCGTCCTCTTCGATCTGCGGCACGCCGACGGCAGCGTGCAGCCCTGCGTGCTGCGACGCGCCCCGGACCCCGCCGACCCCGCCGGTTTCACCGTATTCCCCGGGTATGACATGGAGCGGCAGTACCGCTGCATGGAACTGGTCGCCGCGCACACCAAGGCCCCGGTGCCACGCCTGCTGCGACTGGAGACCGATCCCGAACCACTGGGCACCGCAGCCATTCTGATGGAACGTGTGGACGGGCGAGTCCCGCCCGATGTCATGCCCTACACCTACAGCGGCAACTGGCTGCACGAGGCGACCGACGCCGAACGCGCCGAGTTGGAGCACGCGAGCGTCGCCCTCCTCGCCGAGCTGCACACGGTCCCGGTGGCCGAAGCAGCCTTCCTGCAGCCGGATCAGGGCGACGGCAGGAGTACCCTACGCAGGCACGTCGACGCCCAACGCGCCTACTACGCCTGGGTGGTGGACGGAAACCCCGCCTCGCCGCTGATCGAGCGCGCCTTCGCCCGGCTGGAGCAGCTCTGGCCGAGCGAGGAGGGCGAGACCGTACTGAGCTGGGGCGACGCACGCATCGGCAACGTGATCTACCAGGGCTTCACCCCGGCGGCGGTGCTGGACTGGGAGATGGCCGACCTGGGCCCGCGGGAGCTGGACCTGGGCTGGTTCGTCTTCCTGCACCGGTTCTTCCAGGACCTGACGGTCGCCTTCGGTCAGCCCGGACTGCCCGGCTTCCTGGACCGCGACCGGGTCACGGCCCAGTACGCCGAGGCCAGCGGCCACACACCGACCGACCTGGAGTTCTACACGCTCTACGCGGCGCTGCGCCACGCGGTGGTGATGCTCAGGATCGGCCACCGGCAGATCCACTTCGGCGAAGCCCAACTGCCGGAGGAGCCCGACCGCCTGATCCTGCACCGCGACGCGCTCGCGGCCATGGTCGAGGGCCGCTACTGGTCCTGACGGACCGTTACTGGCCCTGACGCCGTATCGGGGTCGACCCGGCCCCGCCCACGTGCGAGAACGGCTGCCGACGCCAGTCGAGCTCCGCGGGCAGGGTGAGGAACTCGGCGAGCGAGGGCTCGGAGTCGAACTCCGGGTCCTCGTCGGCGTCGTAGTCCGCGGCGTCCTCCAGCCCGCGGCCCGAGCCCTGGCAGAGGGCGGCCGAGAAGGGGTGCCACGGGTTGCTCACGACGGCGTGCTGCGGGAAGCGCTCCTCGTTGTCCAGCACGGCGATCGGGCGGTGGCAGTCGGGGCAGAGGAACCGGGTGATCTCCCAGGTCTCCGCCTCGCCCGGGTCCATGCCGGGCGTTCTTTCGGAGTCGAGGCGCTCGCCGAGCCCGACAGGCTCGACGACAGCAGGAAGCTGTTCGGCAACAGTCATCTGAACTCCCCCTGGAGCAGGCACGCGGACCTCGGTGGTCGCGACCATAGCGAGCACTTCCCGCGCGCGGCATCCGATAATCCTGGGCGTGGCAGCGTGGTTGTCGTGCGACTGTGGCCTTGCTCACATCTCGCGTCGGATAAGTTGTGCGGGTGGAGGAACTCGACCGACAAATTGTGCAGCTGCTGGTCGCCGACGGGCGGATGAGCTACACAGACCTGGGCAAGGCCACGGGCCTGTCCACCTCGGCGGTGCACCAACGGGTGCGACGTCTCGAACAACGAGGAGTGATCCGCGGATACGCCGCGATCGTCGACCCCGACGCCGTCAACCTGCCGCTCACCGCGTTCATCTCGGTGAAGCCGTTCGACCCGAGCGCGCCCGACGACACCCCGGAGCGGCTGGCCGGCATCGAGGAGATCGAGGCGTGCCACAGCGTGGCGGGCGACGAGAACTACATCCTCAAGGTCCGCGTCACCGCACCGGGTGACCTGGAGGACCTGCTCGCCCGCATCCGCTCCGCGGCAGGCGTCTCGACCCGCACGACGGTCGTGCTGAGCACGCCCTACGAGGCGAGGCCACCCCGGTTCAGATGAGTGCCCCGCGCCCTGAGGTGAGTGCAGCCTTCTCGCTTGCATAACCTTGACCGCATGAGCGCCGCCGCACCCCTCACCGCCCTTGCCGAGACAGCCCCGCGCAGCGTCCTGCTGCGCGGCGGGGACGTCTACAGCCCGGCCGACCCCTTCGCCACCGCCGTCCTGTTGCAGGAGGGGACCGTGGCCTGGGTCGGCGAGGAGGGCGCGGCCGAGAGCTACGCCCGGGACGCCGAGCTGGTCGTCGACCTCCAGGGCGCGCTCGTCACCCCGGCGTTCGTCGACGCGCACGTGCACGCGACCTCCACCGGCCTCGCGCTGACCGGGCTGGACCTCACCGACTGCCCGAGCCTGGCCGAAGCCCTGGACCGCATCCGCGCCTTCGTCGCCACGCGCGACACCCGCGACGGCGTCCTGCTCGGCCACGGCTGGGACGAGACCAAGTGGCCCGAGCACCGCGCGCCGTCCCGCGCAGAGCTGGACGAGGCCGCCGGCGGGGCCGCGATCTACCTCTCCCGCACCGACGTCCACTCCGCCCTCGCCTCGACCGCGCTCCGTGCGCTCGTCGGGCCGGAGTTGGCCGCGCTGCCCGGACACGCCCCCGACGCGCCGCTGAGCCGCGACGCGCACCACGCGGTCCGCCGCGCCGCGCTCGCGCATCTGACGCCCGCTCAGCGGGACGCGGCCCAACGGGCGACCCTCGCGCACGCGGTCACGCTCGGCATCGGCTCCCTGCACGAGTGCGCGGGCCCGGACATCTCCTCCGAGGCGGACCTCTCCGCGCTGCTCGCACTGGCTGCCGGGACGCCCGGTCCGGAGGTCTTCGGCTACTGGGGCGAGCTCGGCGCGGTCGAGACGGCCCGGCGGCTCGGCGCGGTCGGCGCGGGCGGGGACCTGTTCGTCGACGGCGCGCTCGGCTCGCACACCGCCTGTCTGCACGACCACTACACCGACTCCGCCCACACCGGCGCGTCCTACCTCTCCGCCGCGCAGATCGCCGACCACGTCGCCGCCTGCACCGAGGCGGGCCTCCAGGCGGGCTTCCACGCCATCGGGGACGCCGCGCTGACCGCGCTGGTCGACGGCGTCCGCGCGGTGGCCGAGAAGCTCGGCCTGGACCGGGTCCGGTCGATGCGCCACCGGGTCGAGCACGCCGAGCTGCTGACCCCCGCCCACATCGCCGCCTTCGCGGAGCTCGGCCTGACCGCCTCCGTCCAGCCCGCCTTCGACGCGGCCTGGGGCGGCCAGGACGGCATGTACGTCGAGCGGCTCGGCTCTGCGCGCGCGCGGACGATGAACCCCTTCGCGGCGATGCTGCGCGCCGGAGTCCCGCTCGCCTTCGGCTCCGACGCCCCGGTCACCCCGCTGGACCCGTGGGGGACCGTCCGCGCCGCCGCCTTCCACCGCACGCCCGAGCACCGGATCTCCGTGCGAGCCGCGTTCACCGCGCACACCCGCGGCGGCTGGCGCGCCCTCGGACGCGACGACGCCGGCGTGCTGGTCCCCGGTGCGCCCGCGTCGCTGGCGGTCTGGGAGCCGGGCGAGCTGGTCGTCCAGGCGCCGGACCAGCGGGTCGCCAACTGGTCCACCGACCCGCGCAGCGGCGTCCCCGGCCTGCCCGACCTCACGCCCGGCCGCGAGCTGCCGCGCTGCCTGGCCACGCTGGTCGGCGGCCGCGCCGTCCACCTCGCTGCCTGAGCGGCTCCCGCCTGAACCGCCTGAGCCGCGCCCGCCGCCTGACCGGCGCGACGGGCTCCGCCGGGCACCCGTCCGGCGGAGCCCATCATCCTCGCGAGTGGCCCGACACGCCCGGATACCGCCGAACGAAGGGTTGCCCACACGCCGCTCACAGCCCCAGCACACGTGGCTGACCTGCGACGACGCGCCGTCCGCGCAGGTAGAGCGGCGGTTGACAGGCCGCCCCGGCGGGCGAGTAGGTTCGTCGTCGTCCACCCCACCTCACCACCCACGCCAAACCCGGGATCGCCGCTGGCAGGCAGCCAGGTCCAGTGTTGCCGGACCGGGGAGCGTGGGCGGCACCGGGTCCGCGGGCCCAACGCCGACGGGTGCGACCCGGGCTCGGCCCGGACGCTCAGTAGACAACGGCTTCTGGTCGACCCGCAGCCAGCGGATCCCGAGTCGGCCCGAAGAGCGTCCGGGCCGAGCCCGTTTCCGCGCCGTTTCCAGCCCCGTTCCGGGCCCCTTTCCGCGCCTCTTTCCGAACCTGTGCGCTCCCGTCCTCACCTGCGCTTACCGTGAGGATGTACCGTCTTCCCACTGCCATGGATCATCGTGATCACCCGATCGGCTGCGGATAGGCGGCGAGCGTGCCCTTGACTCTGGAAACCGACGACCGCGCGGAGGCCCAGCCCACCGCGCGTCCGTCGCGCCTCGCGCGCGTCCGCGCCGGGTTGCCGCGCACGGGGCTCGCCGCGCTCTGCGGTGCGCTGCTCGCCCTCTCCTTCCCCTCCTTCGGGATCTGGCCGCTGTCGATCGTCGCCGTCACCGGACTGGCGCTGCTGACCTACCGGCGCACGCTCAAGCAGGCCGCGTGGACGGGCATCGTCTTCGGCGGCGTCTTCATGTTCTGGCTGCTGATCTGGATCGACGTCATCGGCTACGACGCGTGGGTGCTGCTGGCGCTCGCCGAGGCCGCGTTCGTGATGCTGATGGCGATGGGCCAGGCGGCCGTCTCCCGGCTGCCCGCATGGCCGCTGTGGACGGCGTGCCTGTGGGTCACCCAGGAGTGGGCCCGCGACCGGGTTCCGCTGGGCGGGCTCCCGTGGGGCCGGCTCGCCTTCGCCAACACCTCGTCACCCTTCACCCCGCTGGCCGCGCTCGGCGGTGCCCCGCTGGTCACCTTCGCCGTCGCGCTGAGCGGCGCGCTGCTGGCCGCCGCGATCCTCGCGCTGCGGGCCCGCGGACGCCGCGCGGGCGTGGCCTGCGCGGCGGGCGCGGTCGCGCTCGGCGTCGTCGGGTACGCGGTCCCGCTGCCGACCGGCGGCGACACCGCCGGTGGCCCGGCCTCGGCCGAGATCGCGCTCATCCAGGGCAACGTGCCGCACGCGGGCATGGACTTCCTCGGCCGTCCGATGCAGGTGCTCGGCAACCACGTCGCCGCCACCGAGGCGCTGATGGCCAAGGTCGGCGAGGGCAAGCTGCCGCAGCCGCAGCTGGTGATCTGGCCGGAGAACTCCTCCGACGTCGACCCGTACGTCACGCCTGAGGCCTACCAGCTGATCGACGGCGCGGCGAAGCAGGCCGGAGTCCCCATCCTGGTCGGCGCCCTGGTGGACGGCCCGGACGCGACGCACGTGATGAACGAGGGCATCGTCTGGGACCCGAAGACGGGCCCCGGCGCGCACTACACCAAGCAGCATCTGGTGCCGTTCGGCGAGTACGTGCCGTTCCGGTCGTTCCTGAGCCAGTACATCTCCGAGCTGAAGCGGGTCGCCGTCGACTTCTCCCCGGGCGACAAGACGGGCGTCCTCCAGGTGGGCCCGGCCAAGATCGGCGACGTGATCTGTTTCGAGGTCGCCTACGACGGCATCGTCCGCGACGCGGTCACCAAGGGCGGACGCGTCATCGTCATCCAGACCAACAACGCGACCTACGAGCACACCGACCAGCCGGACCAGCAGTTCGCGATGTCGCGCCTGCGCGCGGTCGAGCACGGCCGGTCGGTCGTGATCGCCGCGACCAGCGGGATCAGCGCGGTCATCGCCCCGAACGGCTCAGTGATCGAACGCACCCAGCTGGCCACCCAGGCCGAGCTCGAAGCGAACGTCCCTCTGCGGGACGGTCTCACCCTCGCGGACCGCGTCGGAGCGACGCCGGAGTGGGCACTGGCCCTGCTGGGGCTTGCAGCCTGCGGCTTCGCCGTGTGGCAGCGTCGGCGGCAGCCGAAGTAGTTGCAGCACGCTGGGGGCGCGGGCTCCGTGGAACACAGGATTCACCTCGTGCGTTTCCGGTAGGAACCCCTCGTTCGACGAAAGGTCCCGGCCACCGTGCGCGGCTCACGCATCAAGCGGTTCCTCCCTCTGCTCGTCGCGGCCTACGCGCTGCTGGAGCTCTGGATCGTCGTAGAGCTCGCCGGAGTCATCGGGTGGCTCGCCGTGCTCGCGCTGCTGGCCGGCGGGTTCGTGCTGGGCGGGTGGGTGATCAAGCGGGCCGGGTTGCGCGCCCTGCGCGCGACCACGACCGGGCGGATGCCCGACGGCGAGGCCAGGACCGCGGTGACCATCGCCGGAGGCGTCCTGCTGATGGTGCCGGGCTTCCTCTCCGACGTGGTCGGGCTGCTCTGCCTGGTGCCGCCGGTGGCCAAGGCGCTGCAGCGGGTCCCGAGGGCGCTGCTGCGGCGCGGACCGCTGGGTGACGCCGTCCGGTACCAGGAGCAGGTCCAGGAGCAGATGCGGATCCACCAGCCGGACGGCAAGGTCGTCCAGGGCGAGGTGATCCACGACGACGAGCCGAAGTCCGGTCCCTACGACTACGGCCGCCGCGACGACGACGGCCCCTACGGCCAGATCCGCCGCTGACCCGACCGGTCCCCGGAGGACCCCGGACCGGTTACCGGAAAAGGGGAAAAGCACGACGAGGCCCGGGCTCCCCCGAAGGGGAGCCCGGGCCTCGTCGTCAGGTCCGTGCCGCTGTCGCGGCTACGCGGACTTGCGCGCGTCGCGCGGATGCACCGCG
>NZ_JADPRT010000004.1:503887-562915 GCF_015690355.1 Streptacidiphilus fuscans
CGCACAGCCTTGCGCAACGTACTGGCGCACAAGCTGCGCCTCCTGATGACCATGCTGGCGGTGCTCCTCGGCGTCGCCTTCGTGGCCTCGTCGTCAGGTCCGTGCCGCTGTCGCGGCTACGCGGACTTGCGCGCGTCGCGCGGATGCACCGCGAGGTTCATGCCGCCCGAGCGAAGGACCGCCAGGCGCTCGGCGAGCACCTCCTCCAGCTCCTCGCGCGTACGCCGTTCCATCAGCATGTCCCAATGCGTACGGGCCGGCTTGGTCTTCTTCTCCTCCGGCTCCTCGCCGTCGATCAGCAGCGCCTCGCTGCCGCAGAACCGGCATTCCCACACGTGGGGGATCTCGGCCTCCACGGAGAACGGCACCTCGAAGCGGTGTCCGTTCTGGCATGCGTACTCGACGGTCTGGCGGGGCGCCAGATCGATACCGCGGTCGGTCTCGTAGCTGGTCGCCCCGAGTCGCGTGCCGCGGAGAGCTCGCTCACTCATGAATCGTGCCTCCCGGGCTCTTGGCCCACAGGACTGGATGTCGCTGTCTTCGTCGATCCGTACAACGCGCGGCAATCGTCGAAGATTCCCGCGGTAAGCGCGCAAAACGCGCGACCTTCGCCGCACACCCGCACCGCACCTGTTTGTACCCATCGGCGTCCGATTTGTCACATCTGCAGGCAGATATCACCCTCTGTTGGCCCGCAGTTCCCATCCGTCACGAATCCGCAAGGACATCCGCAACGACATCCGTGTGGTGGCCGTCACATCCTCACGAAATTGACGGCACCGGATTGCCGACCGCCTCGATCGCCCGGCGTACCGGAACGCGCAACAACAGCAGGAAACCGATCGCGAAGAAGACGAGCAGCGAGATGATGGCGATCCGATAGCTTCCGGTCAGCTGGTAGGCGAGCCCGAAGACGAGCGGGCCCATCCAGCTCGTGCCGCGGTCGCTGATCTTGTAGAGGCTGAAGTACTCCGCCTCGTGCCCGGCGGGGATCAGGTGGGAGAAGAGCGAGCGCGACAGCGCCTGGCTGCCGCCCAGGACCAGCCCGATGGCGGCGGCGAGGGCGTAGAACCAGACAGGCTGGTGCCCGGGCATCACGTAGCCGAAGGCGAGCGTCACCACCCAGGCGACCAGCGAGCCGAGGATGGTCTTCTTCGCCCCGTACCGCCGCGCGATCCGCCCGAGCAGCAGTGCGCCGCCGATGGCGACGATCTGGACCAGCAGCACGCCCGCGATCAGCGTGGTCTGGCTCATGCCCAGCTCCTGGCTGCCGTAGAGGGAGGCCTGGGAGATGACTGTCTGGATGCCGTCGTTGTAGCAGAGGAACGCGATCAGGAAGAGCAGCGTCAGCGGGTAGCGCCGCATCGAGCGCAGGGTGCCGACCAGTTCGCGCAGGGTGCCCCCGGCGTGCTCGTCGACCGGGCGGGCGACGGGGGCCGTGGCCGGGCGCTGCGGCAGGCGCAGCATCGGGAAGAGGGTGAACGTCGCCCACCACGCGCCCGCCGAGGCCAGGCAGAGCCGGACCGCCGTACCGGACGACAGGCCGAGCGCGCTGTGGCCGAGGAAGAGGCCGAGGTTGACGATCAGCAGCAGCCCGCCGCCCCCGTAACCGAACGCCCAGCCCTTGGACGAGACGGCGTCGCGGTCGTCGGGCGCGGCCAGGCCCGGCAGGAACGAGTTGGCCAGGGCCGCCGAGACGGCGTAGCAGATGTTGGCCACGACCAGCAGGCCACCGCCGAGCAGGTAGTGCGAGCCGCCGAGGAAGAACATCCCGAGCGTCGCGGCGGCGCCCACGTAGGCGAAGGTGCCGAGCAGCGTCTTGTGCCGCCCGGTCCGGTCGGCCGCCGCGCCGGCCAGCAGCATCACGGCGACGGAGATCAACACCGAGAACGAGACGGTGTAGGGGAAGAACGACCCCGCCTTGACGGGGATGGCGAAGGGGTGCACGTCGCCGTGGGCGTCGGCGGCCTTCTTGGCGATGTCGGTGAGGTACGGCCCGAGGAAGACGGTCAGCACGGTGGCCGAGAAGGCCGCGTTGGCCCAGTCGTTCATGTACCAGCCGAACTGGGTGCGTTTCAGGGCGGCGGGGTCGGCTGTCGCCGGAGAGGTGGCGGCAGTGGGAGAAGAGATCAAAACCAGGCTCCGCGCTCGATCAGGACATCGCGAAGGACATCGATGTGATCCGCCATGATGCCATCCACGCCCAGATCGAGAAGATCACGAATGCGTGACGGTTCGTCCACCGTCCAGACGTGCACCTGGAGGCCCATCCGGTGCGCGGTGGTCACGAACGCCCGGTCCACCAGGCGCAGTTCGGTGCCCGGCACGGTCTCCGGCACCTGGACGCAGACCGCCTGCCGCCGGACGGCGCGGGCGATCGGCGCGTGTCCGCCGGTCAGCGAGCGCAGCTTCAGCGCCATTACGCCGCGCGGCCCGGCGGAGGTGGCCAGGCGCGGCCCGGCGACCTGCCGCAGGGCGCGCATCCGCGCGTCGGAGAAGGAGCCGACGCAGACCCGGTCCCAGGCGTTGGTGCGGCGTATCACGTCGACCAGCGGGCGGATCGCTCCCGGGGCCTTGACGTCGATGTTGAAGCGCGTGGTCGGGAAGGCGTCGAGCAGTTCGGCCAGCGTGGGGATCGGCTCCCGCCCCGCGATCCGGGCTGCGGAGACGGTCCGCCACGGCAGTTGGGCCACCGCCCCGGTGCCGTCGGTGACCCGGTCCAGCTGGGTGTCGTGAAAGGCGATCAGGACGTTGTCGGACGTGACGTGGACGTCGGTCTCCAGATAGCGGTACCCGAGTCTGACCGCGCGTTCGAACGCGGCCAGCGAGTTCTCCGGTCCGCCCAGGCTCCCGCCCCGGTGGGCGAAGGCCAGCGGACCGGGGTGGTCGAGGTAGGGGTGGCGGACGAGTCGGCTGGTCAGGCTGCGGGTCACGCGGAGAAGTATGCCCTGTGGCGGCTGTGGCGCGAAGGGACGTGTGTGGCGCCAATTCACGGCAATCGGTTGACTGGCATAGTCCGAAAGGCTGAAATGAATGCCACTGGTCCGCGTCAGGGGGTTGTCGGCCAGGCGTTCCGTCCTGTCGTCGACGCGTATTTCGCATGCCGTTTTTTAGGACGGCTCTGCGCATCGTCTGATCGAAAATGATAGGTAAATGTCAGATCGAGAGCATGAATCCCGGGCGCCGGCGAGTGCGGTCGCCGTCGGGAGTCCGGGCACGTCGGGGGTGTCGGCGCGGCAGCCGGGAGGCGGCCCGACGGCCACGGGGGAAGCGGACGCTATTGTTCCGCCGGTGGTCCCGTCGATGCCACGCGGGGTTCCGCGCGCGAGCGGCGCATGAGTTCCGCTCCGTCGGGCGCGGTGGTGGCGCCCGGGGCACTGGAGAGTGCGATGCGGATTCCCGGTGCGGTGGCCGTGGAATTCGGCGACCTGGTCACCGGTCGCGTGCTCGGTTCCACCGCCCGACCGGCACTGGCCTCGCAATTTCCGCAGCTCTGCGGAAAAGCGGCGGTCGCGCTCGGTGCGGGCTCGTGGGAGGAATTCGCGGAATCCGGCGAACGGCAGACCGTCGAAGAGGTCATCATCACCGGCCGGAGATATTTCTGCATGCTCCAGGCCGTCCGTCCGCCCGGCGGGATCTCGCACGCCTTCATCCAGGTCTCGCTCGACCGCTCGCTGGCCAACCTCGCGATGGCCCGGCTGGACCTGCGCGCGATCGCGGAGTGCCTGCCGGGCGTCGTCGAGCACGAGTGCCGGACCGCCGCCGCGCGGGAGTCGGCGGACGCGGACGCGACGGAGGACTGCCTGCCGCAGGGCGACGTGGTCGAGCCGGAGCTACTGCCCCAGCGACTCCCCGGGCAGCAGCTCCCGGGATCCATGGCCGCCCGTCCGGCGGTGATGGTGGGGGAGCCGCTGCTGCGTCAGATTCTCGCCGCGCTGCACCGCTACCGCTGATCGTCCGTGCTCAGAAGCGGGTGTCGGCCCCCAGCGCCAGGCCCTTCCCGGCCAGGGCCAGGCGGAGCAGGCGCAGGGCCTTCGGCCCGACGCCCGGCAGGTGGCGCAGGGACGCCTCGGGGATGCCGTCCAAATCCTCGAGACAACGGTAGCCGGCCCGGTCGAGCGCCTCGCGGGCCGGGGCGGCGAGGCCGGTGGGGAGCGGGGTCATGCGGGTCCTTCCGGCGGGAGCGGGCGTCGCGGGGAGGTGTCCCCGCAGCGGTTGGTACCCGCTCCCGCCGGTCGGGTCACGCGCCGCCGAGCTCGCGCTCGACCGCCGCGAGTTCCTCCACCGAGCCCTGGACCTTGGGCCCGACGAACCACCTGCGCGCGGACAGCAGCCACCAGCCGCCCGCGAAGCCCAGCACCACCAGTACCGCGATCGGCGCGTAGTTGAAGGTGTCCCGGGTGATCGGGTTGGCGGTCGGCAGCATGAACAGCACGGTGATGATCGCGACCCAGACCACGGCCACCGTCCCCACCGGGCGGCTCCAGCGCCCGAGTTGCCACGGACCCGGCCGGAACGCCGAGCCCAGCCGCAGCCGCAGGAAGGTGGGGATGACGTAGGCGATGTAGAGCCCGATGACCGAGATCGACGTCACCGCCGTGTACGCGGTGTTGTTCCACAGCGCCGGCAGCCCCAGCACGAACGCGCCGCCCGCGGCCAGCCAGACGCCGTTGGTGGGCGTCCTGGTCCGCGGGTTGATCCGGTGCCACAGGGCCGAGCCCGGCAGCGCGCCGTCACGCGAGAAGGCGTAGATCATGCGGGAGTTGGCGGTGACGGAGCTCATCCCGCAGAACAGCTGCGCGCCGATGGCGATGAGCAGCAGCAGCTTGCCGCCGGTCGAGCCGACCGCGTCGATGAAGATCTGCGCGGGTGCGACGTGGGTGGGGGTGTTCATCTCGCCGTTGTAGTCCTGGATGGCGAAGGTGATGCCGATCAGCAGCACCCAGCCCGCGACGAGCGACACCAGGATCGAGATGATGATCCCGCGCGGCCCGGTCCGAGCGGCGTCGCGGGTCTCCTCCGTCATGTGCGCGGAGGCGTCGTACCCGGTGAAGGTGTACTGGGCGAGCAGCAGCCCCAGCGCGGCGACGTAGAGGGAGCTGCCCCAGCCGGTGGTGTTGACGAAGTGTCCGAAGACGAAGCCCGCCGACTCGTGCTTGGACGGCACGATGCCGAGGACCGCGACGATCACCACCACGCCCAGCACGTGCCACCAGACGCTGACGTTGTTGAGCATCGCGACCAGCCGCACGCCGAAGGTGTTGAGCGCGCCGTGGAGCAGCAGGATCAGCCCGAAGATGATCACGGTGTGGGCCTGCGTCGCCGAGAACCAACCCTGCAGGTCCAGCAGCGCGTTGATGAACTGCGCCGCGCCGAAGTCGATCCCGGCGGTCACGGCGACCTGGCCGAGGAAGTTGAACCAGCCCGTGAACCAGGAGAACAGCGGGCCGTTGCGCGGGGAGAGCTTGGCCGCCCAGTAGTAGAGGCCGCCCGCCGTCGGATAGCTGGAACAGACCTCGGCCATGGCCAGGCCGACCAGCAGCGTCATCAGGCCGACCACCGGCCAGCCCCAGACGATGACGGCCGGGCCGCCGGTGCCCATGCCCGTCCCGTAGAGCGTCAGGCAGCCGGACAGGATGGAGATGATGGTGAAGGAGACAGCGAAATTGGAGAAGCCCGACATGGTGCGGGCCAACTCCTGTGCATAGCCGAGCTCGTGGAGGCGTTGCTCGTCACTGGTCGATCCCGGAGCGGTTGCGTCCGGGGCGAGGGCTGAGGGCTCTGGGGACGACATGCGCACCTCTGGTGTGTGGGTGCGGACCGCTCAATGGTATGAAGGCAGTCCATTGGCGCACCATTGAGCACTGGTTCCGGTGGTGCCGTCAAGGGGTCGTCAGGAATGCGGACACGACGACGCCCCCTGCCTGTTCGGACAGGGGGCGTGCGGTCGGCTTGCGCGGCGACGGTTCCCGAAGCAACGGTTCAGCAAGCAAGGGCTCAGCAAGGAAGGGCTCAGGAGAAGCGGGGGGCCTCGGTCGGCAGCGGGGGCAGCGTCGGCATCGGCGGGAGGTCCGGCGGCAGTTCGACCGGGGGCAGGTCGACGGGGGCCATGTCCCTGGAGTGGCTGTTGGAGCGGTCCTTGCTCAACAGGTCCTTGCCGAGCAGGTCCGTGCCGAGGTTCAGCTCCGTCGTCGTCTCGGTGCGGGTGTCCGCGTGGGGGAGCAGGGCGATGACCGCGTCGCGCTGGTCGGTCGGCGCGTCCTCGTCCAGCGGGTCGGGCGTCGCCGGGACCTGGAGCCGGATCGGTGCGGAGTTGCCGAGCCGGGCGTAGCCGCGGCCGGGCGGGGTGTGGCTGGACGGGGTGATGTCCAGCGGCGCGCCCAGCGCCTCCAGCGCCGTCTCCTGGCCGATCGGACCGAGCACGACCCGTGCCCGGCACGCGGTCCTGACCCCGGGCCGGATCCGGTCCAGCGCCTCCAGTCGGTCGACGACCACCACCGTCACGTGCGCGGTGCGGCCGTGACGCAGTGGCACCTCCAGCAGCTCCTGCGGGTCGGTGCGTCCCTCCGCCTGGGCCAGCTCGGTCAGCTCCGAGGGGTGGTCGAGCAGCAGCCAGAGCGGACGCAGGGTGTCCGCGGGTGGGACGCCGCCGGAGCGCTTGGCCAGGTTGTGCGCGTCGAGACGGCGCTGCGTCTCGTTGGCCGCCCACTCCAGCGCGGCGAGCGCGCCGTGCAGGCTGGTCTCCACCGTGTGCACGCCCGGACGGCCCACCAGGCAGGCGTGTTCCCCAGTGCCCGCGCCGTCGATGACGGCGATGTCGCCGTACTGCAGCGCCTGGAGCGCGAGCGAGCGCAGCAGCGTCGAGGTGCCGTAGCCGTGCGCGCCCAGAGCCAGCAGGTGCGGCTCGGCGGAGCGCGGACCGGTGCGCCAGAGCACCGGCGGCTGGTGCGCCTGACCGCCGGCCTGACGGACCGGGATCATCCGGTTGGTACTGGTGGTGTCGGTGAACCCCAGCACCAGTTCGCCTGCGGCGGTGACGAAGGTCTGTGCGGCGATGTCACCCGGCAGCGGCGGCAGCGCGCTGACCTGGAGGCGGTTGACCTCCTGGTCCCAGGTGAACCGGTACTCGCGGCTGCGGCCGACCTTGCCGTGGATCACCTGCTCGATCCGGGCCCGCGAGTGGGGCTCGGTGTCGGTGAAGTAGGCGGGGTAGCGCAGGTCCAGCGAGGTCAGCCGGCCCTCCTCGTCGAACTCCCAGCCGGTGAACGCGTCCTTGAAGTCGCCGCCGTGCGCGTAGAGCGGGCTCGGGTCCGACTCGTGGACCAGATACGGCGTCAGCGCGGTGTACACGGCGGCGAGTTTGAGCTGGCTGGTGTCGGGCGCGGGCGGCGCGGGCTCGGTGCGCGAACGTCCCGCCCAGGCGGCGCTGCCCATCAGGGCGAGCAGGGCCAGCAGCGGGCCGTAGGGCAGCAGGGCCACGGCGGCCACGACGGCCACCACCAGGAAGAGCGCGGGCCCGCGCTTGTCCTTGGGGGTGTTCGCCCACCAGTTCTTCGTCCACTGTGCGTGGGCGCGCAGACCACGGCCGATGGTGATCAGCGGGCCGAACATGTCGGCCGCGTGGTCACTCGCGGTACGTGCCAGGTCGCGCCCTCGGGTCAGGTGCTCGGTGAAGGTCATCGATGTGCTCCGGGGCAGGTTCGGGGGCGTCAGAACTTGATGCCGCCGAGCAGGCTGGCGAGGCTCGCGCCACCGGCCTTGATGCTGGGGGCGATCGCGGTTCCGGCGAGATAGAAACCGAACAGCGCGCAGACCAGAGCATGGGAGAGCTTCAGGCCGTCCTTGCGGAAGAACAGGAACACGATGATTCCCAGCAGGACGACTCCGGAGACGGAGAGGATCACGAGGGTCTCCTCGTAGTAGGGACAGCGGGCTGTGGTGGGCCTGGTGGGACAGGCCTTCCTTACTTACTCGTCACGCAATGTTGAACCATCGTGACAAAAAGTAATAACCAATGAATAGCAGCAAATGGGTGGTTTTGCCGGGTGCGCACCCGCCTCGCCCGTGATCGTGTCTCCGATGGCCCGCCACCACGCGGCGGCGCGCGGGTGATTCGCCCGGATGGCTGACACCCGGTCGGGGACGGGTGTCGCACCCGTCAGGGCGACCTGAGGGACCGTCCGGGGAGCTGTCCGGGGACCTGTCCGGGGAGTGGAACGCTGCCGCGTCACCCTTCGTGCGGGTGGCCCGACGGCGTACGCTCGCGCTCGCCGACCCCAGTCGGGTCGGCGCGGCCGTCGAGAAAGCGAACGAAGACACCTATGACTGATCAGAACGACGCCACGGGCGGCGCCGACGCCGTCGACCCCGAGGTCGCCGCGCTCGCGGGCAAGGTCTTCGACCTCGCCCGCGCGGGCGACGCCGCCGGGCTCGCCGCCTATATCGACGCGGGCGTTCCGGCGAACCTGACCAACGAGAAGGGCGACACGCTGCTCATGCTGGCCGCGTACCACGGCCACGCCGAGGCCGTCCGCACCCTCGTCGAACGCGGCGCGGACGCCGACCGCCCCAACGACCGGGGTCAGACCCCGCTGGCGGGCGCGGTCTTCAAGGGCTCTGCCGACGTGATCACCGCCCTCCTCGCCGCCGGCGCCGACCCCGACGCGGGCCAGCCCTCGGCCCGCCAGACGGCCCAGATGTTCGGCCGCACGGAGCTGCTCGGGCAGTAGCCCGGCCTTGGTCCCATGCCTCCGCCGTCGGCCGGGTCTTCCCGCCGGCGGCGGAGGCGCGTCCGGGGGTGGCTGCGGACGTGGCTCCGGGCGCCCGTCCGGAAGGGCGCGGGCGCTGCGTAGACTCGAAGGCTGCCGTCGCCGCTGCCGTCGCAGGTCAGGCCGGTGGCGGAGGCGTTCGGAAGAGCAGATCGGTCAGAGCGGAGGCGGAGCACGCGTGGAGCGGATACGAGTCGTCGGGTACGGGCACCCGGACGCGCAGCTGTTGATGGCCGAGGTCCAGCAGGAGTACGTGCGGCGCTACGGCGGCCCCGACGAGACGGACCTCGTCGAGGACGATTTCGCGCCGCCGCTGGGGGCCTTCGCCGTGCTCTACGACCTGGACGGGTCGCCGGTGGGGACCGGCGCGTGGCGGGCGCAGGAGTCAGGCGAGATCGGCCTGGCCGACGGGGACGCCGAGATCAAGCGGATGTACACGCGTGCCGCCGCGCGCGGACGCGGCCTGGCCCGGCGGATGCTCCGGTTCCTGGAGGAGGACGCCCGGCGGGCGGGACGCCGCCGGATGATCCTGGAGACCGGTGACCAGCAGCCGGAGGCCCTGGCGCTGTACAAGTCCGAGGGCTACGAGCCAGTCCCGAAGTTCGGCTTCTACCGCGAGTACGACTCCTCGATCTGCCTGGGCAAGGCCCTGGCCTGAGGCCTCCGGGAGCGCTGCGGTGACGTCGCGCGCCGGTCAGTTCGCGCCTCGCCCAGGTCGCGCGCCGCACCGCTCCCACGGGTGGGCTAACCAGGAGGGGCCGGGCCAGGGGTTTCGGCGAAGACTGGTGCTGGACGAACTGGACGAACGCTCCCTCGCCGGAAGGACTTCCTCATGCCGTGCCTGCCTCGCAAGGATCTGGGACTGCTGGTGCTGCGCGTCGGGACCGGCGGCGTGCTCTTCGCGCACGGCGCCCAGAAGCTGTTCGGGTGGTTCGGCGGCGCCGGTCTGGACCGGACCGCGCAGGCGATGGAGGCGATGGGCTTCCACCCCGGCCGCCAGAGCGCGCTCGCGGCCGGGCTCGGTGAGGCCGGTGGCGGGGTGCTGCTGGCCCTCGGCGTGGCCACTCCGGCCGCCGGTGCGGCTGCGGCGGGTGCCATGGCGGGCGCGGTCGCGGTGCACCGGCCCGCCGGTTTCTTCGCCCAGTCGGGCGGCTACGAGTACCCGGCCTACCTCGGGTATGTGGCGGCGGGCCTCGGTCTCGCCGGGCCGGGAGTCTTCTCGTTCGACCACATCAGCGGCAACTGCCTGAACCGTCCGGGCATGGTCGTGCTGGCCTTCGGCGCTGCGGCCGCAGCCGCCGCTGCCGTCGTCAGCAAGCGCGAGGCGGCGGTCGCCGCGGCGCAGCTGGCCAAGGACGAGGCGGAGCGGGGCCAGGGGCGGCAGGAGCCGGACGGCACGGCGGGCTCCGCCTGATACCGACCCGTCGTTGGCAACGAAGCTACTGGCGAGTAATATCCGGTCCATGACCAACGCCATGCCGTCGATCGCCGAACTGCTCCCCCAGACCGTTCCCATGGTCCGGACCCTCAACCTCACCTTCGACGAGTGCACCGCGACCCGCGCGGTGCTGCGCCTGCCCGATCAGGCCGAGTTCCACAACCACGTCGGCGGCCCGCACGCCGGCGCGATGTTCACCCTCGCCGAGTCGGCGAGCGGCGCGATCGTCCTGTCCGCCTTCGGTGACCAGCTGACGCGCGCCGTGCCGCTCGCGGTCGACGCGAAGATCGCCTACCGCAAGCTCGCCATGGGCGAGGTCACCGCGACCGCCGAGCTCGGCCGTCCCGCCGCCGACGTCGTCGCCGAGCTGGACGCCGGGCAGCGTCCCGAGTTCCCGGTCGAGGTGACCATCCGACGCGCCGACGGCGCAATCACCGGTGAGATGACCATCACGTGGACCCTGCGCCCCAATCGCTGACGCCCTGACCGCTGACCCACAGTCAGGGACGCGGCGGCGCCTGGTGGTCGACTGTCGTCGAACACGCCTCGTTGATGGACGGTGACCATCCGTCACTGTCCGGATCGGGGCCGATCGGCTTCGACCACGTGGAGATCCTGTGACCCGCCCAGCACGGTTCGCGCGCGCGTGGATATGATCTGCCAGCGCACTATCCGGGGCGGGGACGGTCCACCAACAGCTCGTCGCCTTGGCGTGCCGAGACAAGGCCCCTTTGGGGGCCTACTTCGACGCAGACCATCGCGGGAGGGCGAGCGGGCGTGTCAGCACCCATAGTCGATGCCGTCGCGCCGCCGGATGCGCGCGTGGTGTCACCCAGATCAGGAGAGCAGTCGGCGACGCGGGACGGCGTCGCCGACAGCCGGAGCGGTTCCGACGGCTCGGGAGGCTCCGGCAGTACCGGGGCCGCCGAGGCCACAGCGACACCCTGGGGGGCCATAAGCCTCTCCGTCGCGGGTGTCCTGCTGATGGCCTTCGTGGCCTTCGCCGCCCCCAACGACCACACCCTCGACATCGCCGTCAGCTCGCTACGGCTGCCGAAGCTGCCCGGTCCCGCCTCGACCTACCTGACCTGTGCGGCCATAGCTGCTCAGGGCGCGGGGCTGATACGGATGCTGGCCGCCAACAGGCGCGGCTGGTCGCCGTCGCCGAAGCGGCTGGTGGGGCTGGGCGCGTTCGGCGCGCTGCTCCTCGCCGTCGGGACCCCGGTCGGTTCGGCCGACACCGCCAGTTACGCGGCGTACGGGCGGATCGCGTCCCTCGGGCTGGACCCCTACCGCACGCTGCCGGGTGAGCTCGGCGGCTCGTACGCGCACCTGGTCGGCAACAACTGGCTCTTCACGCCGTCCGTCTACGGACCGCTCGCCACGTTCGTCCAGCAGCTGGCCGCCGACATCGGCGGCAGCCGCCTCACGCTCACCATCACCGTGCTGATGCTCGCCAACGCGGCGGCCTATGTGCTGACCGGGCTGGTCCTGGTCCGGATGGCGCGCGACCGCAGCCGGGCGGCGCTGCTCTGGGCGGCCAACCCGCTGCTGCTGTGCCTGCTCGTCGGCGGCGGACACCTGGACACCTACATCGCCCTGTTCAGCGCCTGCGCCGCGTACGCCGCGCTGCGGGTGCGCGAGTCGCCGGCCAGCCACGAGATGGTGGTCGGCGCGCTCCTCGGCATGGCCTGCGGCGTCAAGATCAGCGCCGCACTGGTCGCCGTCGGCCTCTCCTGGCCGCTGCTGCGCGAGCGCGAGTGGAAGCGGCTGATCGTCCGCACGGTCAGCTGCCTGGTGCCGCTGGCGGTGATGTACGTACCGATCGGCATCCACGGGCTGGACCCGCTCTCCCAGGCCTCACAGCTCGTCTCGTCCCCGTCGGTCTGGGCGCTGGTCGACCTGCTCGGCCGCGTGACCGTGGGCCAGGGCGTCACCGAGGCCGTCATCACCCTGGCCTGGCCGGTGGCCATGCTGGCGATGGGCTGGATCTTCTACCGCCGCACGGTCGGCCACCCGGCCGAGCTCGGCCTGGAACAGCCGCGCGGCGCCTACGCGCTGGCCCTGGGCTGGCTGCTGGCCGCGCCCTGGTGCATGCCCTGGTACGCCGCGCTGGTCTGGCCCCTGGCCGCGGTCCTGCCGTCGCGCCGCCGCGCGGACCTGCTGCTGACGTGGTTCACCCTGGGGCTGGCCCTCTTCCACAACACCGGCGGGCACGGCTGGAGCTGGTGAGCCGGGCGACTCCGCCGTGGCAGGGGTGCCCGGTGGTCAGTCGTCCCAGTTGACGTGGCCGTCGGTGACCTCGAGCACGTGCGGCAGCAGCTCCTCGTGGAACCGGAAGTAGCCCATCCAGACCGCACCGTCCGTGAGGCGGTGGTGGGCTTCGAGGCGGTCGGCCAGCCAGCAGAGCAGCTCGCCGGCCTTCTCGAACTCGTCCGGATGTATCTCCCGGCGGGACGTCAGCGCCCAGCTGGGCCGTCGGTCGTCGTCGCGACGCTCCAGCGCCGCGCAGAGCGCGCCGCCCACGTCCTGGGCCGGGCCGTGCCCGGCCAGCAGCGGCTCGGGCGCGTTCTCGACGGCGGGGTTCCCCGCGTCGTCGAGGACCACGACGGGGAACTCGCGGACGATGGTCAGCTGCTCCGGTTGCGGGCCGAGGCCGAGATGCCAGCGCAGCTCGGCCAGCTCCGGTTCGGAGAGTTCGTCGCGCAGGTCGGCGGTGACGATGAGTTCGAAGGTGTCGCTCATGTGCGGCAACGTAGCGGGCCGCACTGACAGCGTTCGGTGCGGCTACGTCGTCAGGGGGCGCTCACGGGTGGTCGCGCGGGGTTGCGGCGCAGGTGGGCGCCGATCCAGCCGCCGATCACGCCTGCCAGTGCGCCCCAGAGGGCGCCCAGGAGGACGCCGCGGAGGAGGTCGGGGATCAGGGTGACGCTGCCGGTCAGGGCCTTGGGGATGCCGGTGCCGCCGATCAGGTTGCCGAGCAGGCCGGAGATTCCGCCGGTGCCGCCGACGCCGAGGAGGGAGAGGCCGTAGGCGGCCGAGACCCGGGTGAGCAGGCCGACCAGCAGCATCGTCAGCGCCGTCGTCAGCCCCAGACCGACCGCGTGCCGCCACGCCGTCGTCCTGCCGCCGGTCCGGCCCATGGCGATGCCGCAGCAGAGCAGGGCAAGGCCCGCGAGGACCGGTAGCCACCAGACGCGGCCGTCCTGCTGGGCGAGCGTGCCGAGGCTGACCGTCCGGTCCTGGGTGCCCGCGGACCGGAGCACCTCCGACAGGACCTTCGGCATCGGCAGCCCGATCGTGGCGTTCAGGTGCCCGTGCCAGGTCGCCCCGAGGCCCAGGCCGAAGGCCAGCCAGGCGAGGTTGGGCAGGGCCAGCAGGATCACGGCGAAGGTGTCCCTGGCCGGGCCGTGCACCACGGCCGTCACGACCCCCGCGACCAGTGCGACCAGCACGTACCCGACCAGCAGCACCACCATCGCCGACACCGGCGGACGCACCGCGCCCTGGATCCGCAGCAGCCGCGCGGGCAGCGGCGCGGCGCGGGAGACCGCGAACGCGAGCAGCAGGACGACGGCCAGCCAGAGCAGCCCGTACCCGATGGCCGACCCGAAGTCGACCCGGAACCCGACCGTGGGCGAGGCCCCGAGCGCGCCGGTGATCTGGTCGGTGATCGAGTTCCCGGTCGAGACCACGAAGCTGTGCCGGGCGGCCCACGCCAGCAGCGCGACCGCGCCCGCCCACAGCGCGGCGGTCAACAGCACCCGGCCGAGCAGCTCCCGCCCCTGCACGGCGGCCTGCCGGTCCTGCCGGTCCTGCCCGTTCTGGTCGGCACGCCGGCGCAGCGGCCGTAGGAAGGCGTACCCCGCGACCAGGGCTCCGGCCAGGCTGAGCGACAGCGGCATCGCCGCCACGCCCGCGCTGCCGCTCGCGATGAACCCGGCCGACCCTTGCACGCTCGCCGGCGCGCCCAACGCCATCAGCATGGTCGCCGCGAGCACCGACCCGAACGAGTCCCCGGGCAGCGTGTTCGCCTTGGCCAGCCAGAGACCGAGTGCCCCGAGCACCCCCATGGCAAGCAGCGCGCAGACCACCACGCCGATGGCCGCGTTCCAGTTCCGCAGCAGGAGGAGGCCCAGGCCGGGCCTCGCTTCGTCGGAACGTCCGCCCGAACCCGGATGCATCGCGCCTCCCGGGACGCAGTGAAGCCGACCCCTCCTCCAGCCTCCGCCTCCCTCGTGGCGGGCGCGAGCGGTGACCGGCGCGGCGGGCCGCGGCCCGCGACCGAGAGCCGCTCGTGCCGGACCGCGCGCGCCGCTTCGTGCCGGATCGCGATCTCGTCGCCGAGCCCGGCGGCCGGGGTGCTGGACGGCGTCCAGGCACATGATCCGGCCGATGTTCCGGGCGGGGGCACGGGGAGGGCGGACTGACGCTGACGTGCCGTCAGGCTAGGCGACGGGTTCAGCCGCGCGGGTGGCGTCCTCGGGCTCCGACGGGTGGGTGTGCTGTTGGAGGCGCTCGCCCTCGATGTCGAGGTCGGGCAGGGTGCGGGCGAGCCACTTGGGGAGCCACCATGCGGCACGGCCGGTCAGGGCAAGGACCGCTGGGACGAAGGTCATCCGGATCACGAAGGCGTCGATCAGGACCCCGACCGCCAGGGCGAACGCGATCTGCTTGAGGATCATGCTGTCGGTGCCGAGGAAGGACGCGAACACCGAGATCATGATCAGTGCGGCGGCGGTGACGACTCGTCCGCTGTGCCGCGCGCCGCTGTGCACCGAACCGAGTGGGTCACGGCTGCGGACGTAGGCCTCGCGCATCCGGGAGACCAGGAAGACCTCGTAGTCCATCGCGAGCCCGAACAGCACCGCGAGCAGCAGGATCGGCAGGAAGCTGCTCACCGGGCCCGTCGTGTCCAGGCCGAAGAGGCCGCCCAGATGGCCGAGTTGGAAGACGCCGACGACCGCGCCGAGGGTCGCCCCGATCGACAGCAGGAAGCCCGCCGCGGCCTTGAGCGGCACCACCAACGAGCGGAACACGAGCAGCAGCAGGAGCAGCGAGAGTCCGACCACGACGGCCGTGAACGGCACCAGCGCGGCGTTGAGCTTGGCGGCGACGTCGATGCTGACGGCGGTGCTGCCGGTGACCTGGATGCTCGCGCCGGTCTGCTGCTGGATCGTGCCCTTGTCCGCGCGGATGGTGTTGACCAGCGTCTTCGTCGCCTCGTCGCTGGGCGCGCTCTTGGGGATCACCTGGATCAGGGAGGTGTGCGTCGCCGGGTTCGTGACCGGCTTGCCGACCGCGGCGACGTCGGGGAGCGTGCGCAGCGTCGTGGCGATCTGCTGGGTCGCGGCGGTCGGGTCGCTGCTCGCGCCGGTGTCGGCCAGGACGAGCAGTGGGCCGTTGAAGCCGGGGCCGAAGGCGGAGCTGATCTCGTCGTAGGCGACGCGCTGCGAAGAGCCCGCCGGGGCGGTGGAGTTGTCCGGCAGGGCCAGCCGCATGCTGTGCGCGGGCCAGGCCAGCGCGCCAAGTGCCGCGACGACGACGAGCAGGGTCAACAGCGGCTTGCGGGTGACCAGTCGGAACCAACGCTCGGCGGCGTTGGCCGACTTGGCCGACTTGGCGGGGGTGCCGGGGGTGCCGAGGTTGGCGGACGCGGTGTCGCGCTCGGCCGCGGCGATGGCCTGGTCGCGGCGGACCGCGCGCGAGCCAGGCTTCGGGGTGAGGCGGCGGCCGGCGAAGCCGAGGATCGCGGGCAGCAGGGTCGTCGCCACCAGCACGGCGGTGAGCACGGCGCCTGCGGCGGCCAGGCCCATCGCGGTCAGGAAGGGTATGCCGATCACGGTCAGCCCGGCCATGGCGATGACCACGGTCAGCCCGGCGAAGACCACGGCGCTGCCGGCCGTGCCGACGGCCAGTGCGGCCGACTCCTCCGGGTCCATGCCGTGGGCGAGTTGGGCACGGTGACGGCTGACGATGAAGAGCGCGTAGTCGATGCCGACGGCCAGCCCGATCATCAGGGCCAGGCTCTGCGCGGTGGACGAGATCGAGGCGACGCCGGTCAGCGAGAGCAGCCCGAAGATGGCGGTCGCCACCCCGAAGATCGCGGTCACCATCGGCACTCCGGCTGTCAGCAGCGAGCCGAAGGTGAGCGTGAGGATGAGCAGCGCGACGCCGACGCCGATCACGTCGGAGTTCGACTTCGACGGCGCGTTGCCGAACGCCGAGCCGCCGACGACGACATCGACGCTGCTGGCACCTGTGGCCGGGTTCGGGGAGGCGTGTGCGACCGCGGCGTCGACGGACGACTGGAGGCTGGTCAGCGCGTCCGACTGGAGGCCGCTCTGGGGCACCTCGTACTGGACCTGGGCCACGGCGGTGCTGCCGTCCGGCGAGACCGTGTGCGCCGCGAACGGGCTGATCACCTTGGCGACCTGCGGTGCGGACTGAGCGGCGGTCACCGCCGCGTCGATGGCGGCGGCGTCAGTGGGGTCGGTGACCTTCTGCCCGTTCGGCGCGGTGAAGACGAGTTGGGCGCTGGTGCCCGAGGAGGCCGGGAAGTCGGTCTTCATCCGGTCCAGCGCCTGCTGCGACTCGGAGCCCGGGATGGTGAAGGTGTTGTCGAACTTCCCGGACCCGCCGAAGGCCACGGTGCAGGCGACGACGGCGGCGACCGCCGCCAGCCAGAGCGCCAGCACGCTTCGTCGGTGCCGGAAGGCGAACCTGCCGAGACGGTGCAGGTAGGTGGGCATGAGGGTGCTCCGTGGTGCGTGCGTGCGTGTGGGCGCAGGCGGCGAGGGCACATGGGGCACCTTGGCCTGCCGACCTGGGCTGCCGAAGAAGTGGCAGTCCTGCCAAAATAGCAAAGTGGCAGAACTGCCAGAATCATCCCTGAGGCTGAGATGCCCGAGGCTGGGATACTCGTCCCGTGGACACGGCAGCGACCGCGCACGCGGCGGAGGAGACGGCGACCGAAGCGACGGCCGAAGTGACGACAGAGGCGACGACCGAGGCGACGTCCGAGCCCTTGGGCCGACGCGAGGAGAACAAGCGGCGCACCCACGAGGCGCTCGTCGAGGCCGCTGCGCAGCTGTTCCAGGAGCGCGGCTTCGCGGCGACGACGGTCCGCGACATCGCGGCGGCGGCCGGGGTGGGGGAGCGGACCTTCTTCCGCTACTTCCCCAGCAAGGAGAGCCTGGTCCTGCAGCAGGTCGTGGACCTGATCCCGCTGCTCGGGGCCGGGGTCCGCGCCCGCCCGGCGGACGAGCCCCCGCTGGTCGCGCTGCGTGAGGCACTGCTGGAGCTGGCCCGGCGGCACGAGACCAATCCGGCGATTCTGCTCGCCGTTCCCGGCCCGTTGCAGTTGGAGGCGCAGGGGCGCCTCGACGTCCCCGGCCGTGGCGACCGGTTCCTGCTCTACGACCTCGAAGAGGCCGTGGCCGCCGCGTTCCGGGAGCGGCTGGGGGCAGCGGAGGGAACGGGTACCGGGGTCGAGGGGGCTGCGTTTCGGGCGAGCGTGCTGAGCCGCGCGGGTGTGGGGGTGCTGCGGGCCGTGCGGCTCGCCTACGGGCGGCTCTCGGAGGCGGAGCGGGAGGCGGTCGACCCGGTCGAGTTGCTCCGGACCGGATTCGCCGCGCTGGAGGGCTGAACGGCTCGGGCGCTGATCGTCGGAGGCCGTCGGCGTGCGAAGCGTCCGATCCGGTAGGTCGCCCCCGCCCGGGGAGCGCCCAGGAAGCGCGCGTATGCTCGCTGGGACAGCGCGGTGTCCAGCAGCGCGGCGTACAGCAGGAGGATGTGCCGGTGGCCGGGGAGATGGTGATCCGGGCGGAGGCGCCTCCGCTGCGGACTGCGAGCGTGCTCGGGGTTCTCGTCGACGGCGAACGCGTGGGCGAGGTCAAGCAGGGCAGTCTGGCCCGCTTCCCGCTCGACGCCGGATCGCACACCGTGCGCGTCACGGCCAAGGGCGGTCGGTCCAACGACGTCGTGATCGAGATGCCCGAGGAGGGCGCGTACCGGGTGCAGGTCACCAGCACGGGCATGTCGCTGCTGGTCGGCATCCTGCCGTTCCTGTATGTGGTGTTCGGCTTCGTGCCGGGCCTGCTGATGCGCGTCGTCGCCCAGGGCGTCGTGGCCGAGGGAACTCCGTCGCAGGCTGCGGCCGAGGCCGTCGATCCGGGCGAGGCGGCTCCGAACGGCCTCTGGTGGCAGGCCGACCCAAAGCTGGCCAAGCGCTTCCAGAGCTGACGGCCGTCCCGACGGTGAGCCCGTAGCATCGGCGTATGGATCAGCGCCGGATGGATCACCGGGACGTCGACGCTGCGGTCGCCGAGATGCTGCGTGTGCTGGGGCCGCACACGTCCGAGGACTGGTCCGGCCCGGCGGGCACGCTCAGCTGGAGCTGCCGCGAGACGGCCGCGCATGTGGCACATGATCTGTTCGCCTACGCCTGCCAGTTGACGGCTCGTCCGGACGACGCCTACCTGCCGCTCGATCTGACGGTCCGTCCGTCCGCCTCCCTGACGGAGGTGTTGCAGGCGGTCTCGGCCTGCGGCGGGCTGCTGTCCGCCGCGTTGGCCGCAGCCCCGCCGGAGGCGCGGGCCTGGCACTGGGGTCCGACGGACCCGACCGGCTTCGCGGCCATGGGCGTGACCGAGACCCTGGTCCACACCCACGACATCACCACCGGTCTCGGCCTGGTCTGGGAGCCGCCCGCCGATGCCGCCGCAGCGGCCCTGATCAGGCTGTTCCCGGACGCGCCGAGCACCGCCGAGGGCGCGGTCACGCCGGGGCAGGCGCTGCTCTGGTGCACCGGGCGCACGACCCTTCCTGGCTTGCCGCGCCGGACCTCCTGGACCTGGCGGGCCGCCGTCGCGGAGGAGTGAGTGCCGTGACGGACTTCCGCGTACGCGCCGCCGGTGCGGGGGACCGCGCGTGGATCGCCGAGTTGCTCGGTGCGTGGTTGGTGACCACCAATGACAACCTCGACGCGCTGCGGTTCTACCAGCGACGTGGCCTGCGGATCGTCGGCGTTGCGCCGGGTGCGGTGGACGCGGCGCGGCGCTTCAAGCCGTCCATCCCGGTGACCGGCGAGTACGGCATCCCGCTGCGCGACGAGCTGACGCTCGAACTGCGCTGGTAGCGACCGCTCCTGGGGCTCACTGTGCCGCCGCCGCGTCGGTGGTACGGCCGCTGGTGCCTCCGCCGCTGGAAGGGTGGAACTGCGCGTACAGGACGGTCGCGTCGTCGTGGCGCTTGCCGCGGAACGAGCCTTCGGCCAGGTCGAGTTCGTGCTTGCGGACGGCGTCGACGAGATGGGACGGGCCGTCCGTGCCGAGCGCGTCGAGGAGTCCGGGCCAGGTCCAGCCGAAGCGGTCCACCAGGCGGCCGATGCCGTCGGAGAGCGCGGCCACGTCACGGACGCGGGAGAGGGAGTGGGAGGCGGTGACCGCCTGCTCCGCCGCCTCGGGGCGGGCCGAGGCGACCCAGAAGCCGCCGGGGGCGTTGCGCAGGCGGCTCACCGACTCCCGGTCGTAGGCGGGCAGATGGTCGATCCGGTCGTCGGCGTGGACCTCGACGCGGCCGTCCACGCCGCGGACCACGATCGGGGAGTCGGCCAGCACCAGGCAGTCCAGCCGGTCCGCGTCCGGGGCGACGCGGAGCAGTGCCACCGTCGCTGACGGACTGTCAGGGTTGTCGAGGTCGCACTGCGGATGCAGGTCCCGGGTGCGCAGGATCGCCTGGCGCAGCACCTCCGGCAGCGGCTCGTCCGGATGCGACAGCAGGAAGCCCGCCAGCTCCGCGCCCAGCCGCTGGACGAACCACGCCACGTCGTGGACGCAGCCGGTCGGCAGGCCACTGGCGGTTGCCCCGTCCAGCACGAGCGCGAACAGTGGTCCGGCGATGACGAAGTCCTCGTTGGCGGCGGTGTCCGGGCTCGGCTCGCAGGCGTAGCTGATCTGCACGGCGCTGGGGCTCCTTCAGGCTCTCTGTTGCGCGATCTCCGTCGGTGCTCTTCCCCGATCATGCCCGTCCTCACGTGTCCCGGCCCAGCGACACGGGCGCTGTGCCTAGGCTGTCGTGCATGGACCGCGACTTGGAGCACGGGCACGCGCACGGCACGCCGGCGAGCACCGCAGACCCCGGCGTCGACGGCATCGGGCCGAAGCGCCTCGACCCGCCCGCAGCCGCCGCGTTGCTGCGCCTGGCGGCGCGGGTGGAACGCGATCTGTTGGCCGCCGGTCTGGAGGCCAAGCCGTACGAGGTGACGCCCTCCACCCGCGCCGGGGCCGAGGTCGAGGTCGACGCGTTCGACGACGCGGTGGGTGGCGTGTGGCTGCACTGGCGGGTGCACCCGGACGTCGACGCGGAGACGGAGGCGGGCGGATCGGTCCGGATCGTCATGGCCGAGGCGCTGGTCCGCACGCTCGCCGCCCTCGGGTACCGCAGTGAGCACGGGCAGGACAGCCTGCGGCCGTACGCGGTCCGCGTGCTGTCGGGACCGCCGGAGGGGCAGGCCGGGGCCGGCCGGTAACGCGTTGCCGGAGTCGTGGGGCGTGTACTAACGTCGGTTCTGTGACTGCCGGGTCGGCCATGGGCCATGCACGAGACAGGCGCCCGGCAAGGGCGTGAGCGCAGGGTGGGCCAGGGGCCCACCGCTTCTTCGAGATCCCGTCCTTCGGGGCCCCTTTCTTCGGGCCCGTCCGAACTTCGATCCGGAGAGCACACTCTGATGACTGATCAATTCCCTGGCACCACCAGCACTGGCACCACCACGGTCCAGCTCAACCACACTGCGGTCCTGGCCAAGGACCGGCAGGTGTCCGCCGAGTTCCTGGCCGAGATCCTCGGCCTCACCGTCGGCGCGCCGTTCGGCCCGTTCCTGCCGATCGAGCTCGGCAACGGCGTCACGCTCGACTACTACGAGCTGCGCGACCAGCCCGTCCAGAGCCAGCACTACGCCTTCCTGGTGCCGGACGAGGCGTTCGACGGCATGATCGCCCGCCTGGAGGCGGCGCACGTGACCTACTACGGCGACCCCCAGCACACCCGGCCGGGCGAGCTCAGCGCCTACTTCGGCGGCCGTGGGGCGTACTTCGAGGACCCCGACGGCCACAACATGGAGATCCTGACCCGCCCCTACACCCGCTGAATCAGCCGGCCTCTCAGGCGGGAGCGACGACGCGCAGTCGCCTCACGCCGGGGTCCTCGGCCCCGCGCACGTGGCCGCCCGGCGTGGCGGCGGTGTCCCGCAGGAAGGCGACCAGTTCGGCGGTGACCACCTCGCCGGGCAGGACGTTGGGGATGCCGGGCGGGTAGGCGGCGAGGGTGGCCGCCGAGACCCGCCCGACGGCCTCGTCGGCCGGGACGGCGCGGCTGGGCGCGAAGAACGCCTCGCGCGGTGTCATCCGCATCTCGCCGGGAGCGGGGAGCTTGAGATGCTCACGCTCCTGGCGGGGTGCCGGCTGGGGCGGCAGCGCGTGCAACGCGTCGACGAAGCGGAGCGCGTCCGGAGCCGCGCCGGCCCCGACCACGGCGACGATCGCGGAGTCGGTGGCGACCTCGACCAGGACCTGATGGTCCGTCATGAGAAGCTGCTGCGCCTCGTGACCGGTGATGCCGCCGATGCGGGTGTCGACGGCCACGCGCAGCGGGTCGGCGGCGGCGATGTCGGGGAACTGGCCGAAGCCGTCGCCGACCACGGCGAAGCGTCCGCGCGCCCGTATCTGATCGCGCATCAGATCGGCCGCCCGCAGCGACGTCTCGACGAGTCCGGGGTCGGTCGCCAGGCGGCGGCGGGTCAGGTCCAGGGAGCCGATCAGCAGGGCGCTCTCGCTGGTGGACTGGGTGAGGTGGAACGCCCGGTCCAGCACGGGTTCGAGGGCGTCGGCGAACGGTCCGTCGCCGAGGTGGAGCATGGCCGACTGGGTCAGGCTGCCGCCGAGCTTGTGGGTGCTGGAGATCACCAGATCCGCGCCCAGGGCGAGGGCGTTCTGCGGGAGCGACGGATGGAATCCGAAGTGGGCTCCCCAGGCCTCGTCCACCACCAGCGGCACGCCGGCCGCGTGGGCGGCGTCGGCCAGGGCGCGGACGTCGGCCACCGCGCCGAAGTAACTGGGCGTCACCACATAGGCCGCAGCCGCGTCCGGGTGCTCGGCGAGGGCGACGGCCAGGTCGTGGGCGGTGACGCCGTGGGCGATGCCGAGGTCGTGGTCCACGCTCGGCTGGACGAAGGCGGCCCGGAAGCCGGACAGCACCAGCCCGTCCACGACGCTGGAGTGCACGCTGCGCTGCACGACCAGCGGCGCGTCCTCGGTGTGGCGGCTCAGCGCGCGGAGGGCGAGCACGGCGATGCGGTTGCCCTGGGACGCGCCGTTGGTGAGGAACCAGGTCCGTCGCGCGCCCCAGGCCTCGGCGGCGAGCCGCAGCGCCTGGCTGCGCGGGTTGTCCGCGCCCTTGTCGATCCCGTCGAGCAGCGGTGGGACGTCCAGGCGCAGTGGGGCGTCGCCGGTGAAGGCGGCGAGTTGCGCGAAGGCGTCCGGGTCGGCGGCGTGGCCGGGGACGTTGAGCCGGAGCCAGGGCGTGCGCGCGTGGGCGGTCAACGCGTCGGCGTACGGCGCGGCGGACTGGGCCAGGGGCTGGGCGAGGAGCTGGGCGATGGACAGGGTGCGGGCGCGGTTCTCGGTGGACACGGGTCGAGAATGACACCGAGTCATCGGCAGAGGAATACTGGAAAGATCTGCCTCCCTCCATAGAGAGTATGGTGATCGACGTGCTGGAACTGCGCCAGTTCCAGGTGCTGCGGGCGATCGCCCGCGAGGGCTCGCTCGCGGCGGCGGCACGGTCGCTGCACTACAGCCAGCCGACGATCGCGCACCATCTGGCGGCCATCGAGTCGCACTTCGGCGCCCCGCTGGTGCACCGAGGCCCGCGCGGCGTGCGGCTCACCGAGGCCGGACGGCTGGTACTGCCGCACGCGGAGGCCGTGCTCGGCCGGGTGGGGTTGGTCGAGCGGGAGGTGCGGGCCTTGGTCGAGCAGGGCGCGAGGTCGCTGCACGTCGGCACGTTCCCGACCGCAGGCGCACTCCTGCTGCCGCCCGCCGTACGGGAGTTGGCCCAGGAGGGCGTCAGGGTCCAGCTCGTGGAGGGGGAACTGCCCACGGTGGTCGAGGCGTTGCGCACCGGGGCCGTGCAGATCGCGCTGGTCTACTCCCAGCCGGGCGAACCGCTCGACCTGGGCGAGGAGTTCGCGCTGCACCACCTCCTCGACGACCCGCTGCTGCTCGCCCTGCCCGCGGACCATCCGCTGGCCGCTCTGGACCGCGTCCCGCTGGGGGAGCTGCGGGACGAGGGCTGGATCATGGGCGCGAGCGACTGGGATCCGTGCGACCGGGTGCTCAGCTGGGCCTGTGCGCAGGAGGGCTTCGAGCCCGTCCGGGTCATGCGCACCGACGACTACGGCATGCTCAAGGGCTTCGTCGCGGCGGGCACGGCGGTCGCCCTGATCCCGCGACTCGCGCTGACCGGACAGGAGTCGGCGCTGGACCTGGCCGTCCGCCCCGTCGCCGGGCCGGCGCTGGCGAGGCGGGTCAGCGTGGCGATGCTCCGCGCCACGGTCTCCGACGCCGCCGAGACGCTGCGCGAGGCCTTGAGCGTGCAGGCGCGGACGATCGAGGCGGCCTGGCGCGCGCATCCCCTCCGAACTCCGAACAGAGCGGTAGGGCGGTAACAGGGGGCGTCAGCCGCGCTTGTCGGCGGTGACCAGGTAGTAGTCGAGAATGCCCTGCTCGTAGGCGGCCAGGAAGTTGCGCGGCCAGGTGCCCGGGTCCCACCACCGCGAGAGCCAGCGGTCCCAGCCGGGCCAGACGTCCGCGCCGATCGACGTGGCGCGCACGTCGGTGAGCCCGGCCGCGGTGGCGGCGTCGGTGAGGGCGGTGACCGGGTGGGCGATGTCCAGGCCGTTGGCGAAGGTGTCCAGCAGCGCGGCGAGCTCCGCCGGGCGGCCGGGGGCGGCGTCGGTGGTGAAGAAGCTGGTCACGGCCATCCGACCGCCTGGTCGAAGCACCCGTGCGGTCTCCCGCGCGAACGCGGTGAGGTCCGGGAAGTGCTGGGCGGCCTCGACGCTGACGACGGCGTCGAACCCGCCGTCCGGTAGCGGCATGCGCTCCGCTGCTCCCTGGACGAACCGCAGCGGTCGGGGCCCGTCATGCCGGGGATTGCCGTCGAGCGGCTCGCCCCGCAGCAGCTCGGCCTGTGCGGCGCGGGCGCGGGTCAGCTGGTCGGGGTGGATGTCCATCCCGGTGACCGTTGCGCCGTCGTGTTCACGCACGGTCAGCGCGCAGCCCGTGCCGAGCCCGCAGCCGACCTCGAGGACCGTCGGCGCCTTGGGCAGCGCGGCGGCGTCGAGGACGAGTCGGTAGAGGTCTTTCTGGCTGCGGATCCGGTCGGTCTCGGTGAGCGGGCGGTCGGGGGTGAGGTTGATGCCGTGCCAGTGGCCGAAGTTGATGAAGCCTCCCGCGAAGATCGGGAGATTGCCCAGGTCGACGGGGCCGTAGGTCTCGCGTACCGCCGGACGCATGGAGGGAGCGTCCTGCTGCGTGTCGGTGGCTGCGTCCGCTGCGTCTGTCATGGACACCGACTGTACGCCCGGCGTCGCTCAGTGTGGCGCAGGCGAGGGGCGTGCGCGGCGGCGCGCGTCATTGGAGGAAGCAATATTAAACAAAGTGTTGACGCAAGGTTCTTTGGAGGCTTAGCTAGGCGACAAGCAAAAGCAGCGAAGCCGGTCGTGCCACCCACACACGGTTTTTGCTGCGCGGGCACTGACGCACCGTCAGCCGCATTTCGGCCCGGCCTCTGCCGCCGAGGCCGTTTCGCACCACCATCATCGCACCGCGCCGCCCTTCCGCTCCTGTGTGCCGGAAGGCACGCCGAGCCTGGAGGGTGAATTCCGCATGCCCGCACAACCCCGGTCGCACGACCCACAGCCAGGGAAGAGTCCGGAAATCGGACAAGGTAAAGAGGACGGGCAGGCCGAGGAAAACAATTCTCACCTCGATATCGCCGTCCATCCGGTCGACGAGAGGCTTTCCTTCCGGAAGATGGTCCCCGCCGCGTTGCAGCACATCGCGGCCATGTACGCCGGAGTTGTCGCGCCGCCGCTGATCGTCGGCCCGGCCTGCGGTCTGAACGCGCGGGACGAGACCTTCCTGATCGCGGCGAGTCTGCTGATCGCGGGTGCGGCCACGCTGTTGCAGACGCTCGGGGTGAAGAACCTGGTGGGCAACCGCCTGCCGTTCGTCAACGCAGCGTCCTCGGCCGGGATCGGGCCGATGCTGGCGATCGCCGAGCAGAACCACGGCGCCCACCGGCTGCCCAGCATCCTGGGCGCGGTCATGATCGCGGGTGTCTTCTGCCTGCTGGTCGGACCGTTCTTCGGGCGGCTGATGCGGTTCTTCCCGCACCAGGTCATCGGCGTGGTGATCACGCTGATCGGCGTCACGCTGATGCCGGTCCCGGTGGAGTGGGCGCGCGGCGGCAGCGCGAGCGTGCCCGGCTTCAACTCGCCGAGCAATCTGGCGCTGGCCGCGTTCACGCTGATCGTCATCGTCACCATGCAGCGGTTCTTCACCGGCTTCCTCAAGCAGATCGCGCTGCTGCTCGGCATGGTGATCGGCACGCTCGCCGCGATCCCGCTCGGCAAGGTGGACACCCACTCGTTCACCACGGCCGCCACCTTCGCGCTGCCGACGCCGTTCCGCTTCGGGACACCCGAGTTCCAGCCCGCGGCGATCGTCTCCATGATCATCGTCATGCTGGTCCTGATGACCGAGAGCTCCGCCGGCATGCTCGCCATCGGGGAGATCTGCGACCGCCCGGTCGACCGCGCCACCATCACCCGCGGGCTGCGCACCGACGGTGTGGCCACCTTCCTCGGCTCGATGTTCGGCTCCTGCGCGACCAGTGCGTTCGCCCAGAACGTGGGAGTCGTGTCGCTGACGCGCGTGCGCAGCCGTTACGTCGTCGCCATGGCGGGCGCGGTGCTGGTCACGCTCGGGCTGTTCCCCAAGCTGGGCGCGGCGGTCTCGCTGGTGCCGATGCCGGTGCTGGGCGGTGCGGGGATCGTGCTCTTCGGGACGATCGCGGTCAGCGGCATCCGTGCGCTCGTCAAGATCAACCTGGACGACGCGCCCAACATCGTCATCATCGCGGTCTCCCTGGCCGTCGGCGTCATTCCCTTGGCCGCGCCGGACGTCTACGACGCCCAGGGGCACCTGGTCACCCCGGGGATCTACCACGACTTCCCGTCGTGGGCGCAGACCATCCTCGGCAGCGGCATCAGCTCGGGCGCGCTGACCGCCGTCGCGCTCAACCTGCTCTTCCACCACGTGGGCGCGCGCCGTCGGCGCAGCCTCGAACAGGCAGCCCTGCTGCGGTAGCTGGAGCCCCGGCTCGCACCAGCAGGGCACCGCGCCGCCCGGCCTGACTCCCCTCCCCAGGCCGGGCGGCGCCCTTGTGTCGGGTGCGCGTTCTTGATCGAATGCGGGATGACTTCGATCTGGATCGGTGAACGGGTACGGCTGCGCGGGATCGAGCCCGAGGACGGGGGCGAACTGATGCGCATCGCCCAGGACGAGGAGGGGCTCGGGGATCTGATCGGCCCGCCGCGCTCCGCCGAGCACTTCCGTGGGCGGGCGAGGGAGGAGGCGGCGACCTCGCCGGACGCCGAGCGGTTCCCGCTCGCGATCGAGGCGGTCGACGGTGGAGCACTGGTCGGGGTCATCGGGGTGCACCAGGCCGATCCGCGGGCCGGATGGTTCGAATACGGCATCAGCGTCGCCGCGGCGCACCGCGGGAAGGGCTACGCCGGGGAGGCCGCCGTTCTGCTGCTCCGCTTCATGTTCGGCGAGCGGCGCTACCACCGGTGCGAGGCACGGGTGTTCGCGCACAACGAGGCCTCGCTGGCGCTCCAGCGGCGGCTGGGCTTCGTCGAGGAAGGGCGTATGCGGGACCGGGTGTTCCAGGGTGGGCGGCACGGCGACCTGGTGGTGCTGGGTCTGCTTGCCCACGAGTTCGCCGAGCGGTGGCCGCGCTGACCCCGCTGACCCGTCCGTCCTCGCTGTCCTCGACGTCCTGTCACCCGAGTGGCCGATCGCACACGTCCTCAGCTGGTCGTGTACTGACCGTCAAGGTTCACACTGGTGGCGGCAGCTGACGCGGCCCAAGCGGGGCGCGCGTGGTTGCTATCTCAGATCTGAGATAGTGTGACCCGTGTGACAGATGACTACCTCGTCCGTATCGGCAAGCTCATCCGTACCGCGCGCCAGCACAAGGGGTTGACCCAGGCGCAGCTGGCAGAAGCACTGACCACCAGTCAGAGCGCGGTCGTGCGGATGGAGCGCGGCCAGCAGAATCTCAGTCTTGAGATGATTGCCCGGATCGGCGACGCCCTGGACAGTGAGATCGTCTCGCTCGGCTACGCCGGGCCGATGCACCTGCGCGTCACCGGCGGACGCCGGCTGACCGGGTCCATCGACGTGCGCACCAGCAAGAACGCCGGAGTCGCGCTGCTCTGCGCGTCCCTGCTCACGACCGGCAAGACGACGCTGCGCCGGGTGGCCCGGATCGAGGAGATCTTCCGGATCCTGGAGGTGCTCACCAGCATCGGTGTCAAGGCCCGCTGGATCAACGACGGCACCGACCTGGAGCTGACCCCGCCGTCCCGGCTCGACCTGGACGCGATGGACGCCGACGCCGCCCGCCGCACCCGCAGCGCGCTGATGCTGCTCGGCCCGCTGATGCACCTGGAGTCGCACTTCAAGCTTCCCTACGCGGGCGGCTGCGACCTCGGCACCCGGACCGTCGGCCCGCACCTGGCCGCGCTGCGCCAGTTCGGCCTGCGGGTCAACGCCACCGACGGGCACTACCACGCCGACGTCGAGGCGGGCGTCGTGCCGACCCGGGCCATCGTGCTGACCGAGCGCGGGGACACCGTCACCGAGAACGTGCTGCTGGCGGCGGCCCGGCACCCCGGCGTCACGGTGATCCGCAACGCCAGCCCCAACTACATGGTCCAGGACCTCTGCTTCTACCTGGAGCGCCTCGGCGTCAAGGTCGAGGGCGTCGGCACCACGACGCTGACCGTGCACGGCGTCGAGCGGATCGACTGCGACGTCGACTACGCGCCCGCAGAGGACCCGGTCGAGGCGATGAGCCTGCTTGCCGCCGCCGTGGTGACCTCCTCCGAGCTGACGATCCGTCGGGTTCCGATCGAGTTCCTGGAGATCGAGCTCACCGTCCTGGAGGAGATGGGCCTCGACTACGACCGCGGCGACGAGTACCTGGCCCGCAACGGCCGCACCCGGCTGACCGACCTGACGGTCCGTCCGTCCAAGCTGACCGCCCCGGCGGACAAGATCCACCCGATGCCGTTCCCCGGCATCAACATCGACAACGTGCCGTTCTTCGCCGCGATCGCGGCGGTCGCGCACGGGGACACCCTGATCCACGACTGGGTCTACGACAACCGCGCCATCTACCTGACCGAGCTGGGCAGGCTCGGCGCGGACGTCAAGCTGCTCGACCCGCACCGGGTGCTGGTCCAGGGCCCGACCACGCGGTGGCGCGCGTCCGAGATGATGTGCCCGCCCGCGCTGCGCCCGGCGGTCGTCGTGCTGCTCGCGATGCTGGCGGCGGAGGGGACCTCGGTGCTGCGCAACGTCTATGTGATCAACCGCGGTTACGAGGACCTTGCGGACCGGCTCAACTCGATCGGCGCGCGGATCGAGACCTTCCGCGACATCTGATTCGATCGCTTGGTTCGATCGCTGGGGCGATCAGATGATCACTCGCTCGGGTCGGCCGCCGACCATTCGATCAGCGGTGGCACGACCCGGGCGCAGAGCGGGTTGCCCTTGGGGTCGGTGAGGGGGAGTCGGCCGACCAACGCGCCGCGGCGCAGTGCATCGGCGAGCACGTCGGCCGGGACGCCGCTCAGCATGATCTTCGCGCGCCGGAACAGCTTCGGCGGCTGCGGGTCCGGCATTCGGTCGACCCAGGAGAGGTAGACGAACCGCCCGCCGAGCCGGTTCTGGATGTAGGGGCCGGAGATCTCGCCAGACGGCGTGACCTTGCACGGCAGCGTCCAGGAGGCCGACGGCGCGTCACCCGGTTGCAGGTCGAGCAGTTCGGCCGGGCGGTCCCGGCGTTGGACGGCGACGTGGATGTCGTGCGCGCCCGGGAAGTCGGGGCCGACACCGCATGAGCGGCCGGGGAGGGTGTGGCCCTCGATGCGCAGTTGGAGAGAAGTGCGGGGACCCGAGGAGTCACTCATCGCGTGCTTCCCGGGTTCGGTGACCAGAGCGGGAGGGCGAGGTCGAGGCCCTCGCCGTCGTCGCCCGTCCGGGCCAGCGCCTTGGCGACCGGGTCGGGCAGTGGCCAGTGGCCGAGCAGTCCGCCGACCGTGAGCGCCGTCAGCCGGTGCCAGGCGTTGGCACGCCGCAGCATGGCGTGGTCGCTGCCGGGGATGACGCAGCGCGCCACCGACGCGCCCGCCGCACGCGCCCGCCGGGCGAGGTCGAGCGACTCGTCCGGCGGCGTGGTGCGGTCCACGTCGGAGTGGATGATGACGATCCGTCGGTCCGCGAGCTGTTCGACCGGCTCGCCGTGCGGGCACCACGGTGCCAGCGCGACGATCCCCGCCACCGACGGATGGCCGCCGACGCGCAGCGCCGCGCGCCCGCCCATGGAGTGGCCGAGCAGGATCACCGGCGTGGCCGCGCCGACGTCGCGGACTGCCAGTTCCAGCGCCCGCTCCGCGTCGACTGCGGCCTCCGCACGTGTGCCGTTCCAGCCCCGGTGCCGGTAGCGGACCTCGGCGACGGCGATCGTCTCGCCGAACGGCGCCCGCCGCACCGCGCGTTCGAACGGGCGCAGGCGCTGGATCGGCGGGTTCAGCCACGACGGCGGACGCTCGTCATGCTCCTCGCCGCCGTGCATGGCGAGCAGCACGGCGCCCGGTCGAGCCGGTCGTTCACGCCAGACGAGGGTCACCGAGGACTCCGCAACCGAGAGAAGAGGCAGGGACAGTTGAGGGGAGCCTACTTCGCCAGGCGGCCCATCAGCATCGAGGCACAGGTGACGCCCAGCGCGGTGGCCAGTGCCAGCACTCCGAAGTCCGTCAGCAGGTGGGCGGGCGTGCCCAGCAGCAGGCCCCGCAGCGCGTCGACCTCGTAGCTGAGCGGGTTGGCGCGGCTGATCGGCTGCAGCCAGCCCGGCATCACCGAGACCGGGTAGAGGGCGTTGGAGCTGAAGAAGAGCGGCATGGTGATCGCCTGCCCGATGCCCATCAGCCGGTCGCGGGTGCGGACGATCCCGGCGATGGTCATGGAGAGGCAGGAGAAGAACGCCGAGCCGAGGATGACCACGGCCGCGACGCCGATCAGCTTCAGCGGGTTCCAGGTCAGCGCGACGCCGAGGACGGCGGCGATCAGGATCACCACGACCGCCTGGACGACGGCCTTCACCCCGGCCGCGAAGGCCTTGCCGGTGACCAGCGCGGCCCGTGGCGTCGGCGTGACCAGCAGCTTGGTGAGCACGCCGGAGTCGCGCTCCCAGATGATCATGATGCCGTAGAAGATGGCGATGAACATCGCCGACTGGGCGATGATCCCCGGTGCCAGGTAGTCCAGGTAGGGGATGCCGCCGGTAGGGATCGCCCGGATGTGGGTGAAGGTCTCGCCGTAGATCAGCAGCCAGAGGGCCGGCTGGACGGCGCGGGTGTAGAGCTCGCTCCGGTCGTGCCGCAGCTTCTGCAGCTCGACCATGCACATCGCCCCCACCCGGGCGAGCAGCAGTCGCCAGGCCCGCCGCGCGGGCGGCGGGGTGAGCAGCAGGCTGAGCTCAGCGGACGCGGTTCGCGGCGGCGCGGGTGCGACGGACATCCTTGAAGTTCCCTCCCTCGTCGGTGCGTTCGCCGCCCACCAGGCCGGCTCCGGCATGGTGGCGGAACACGTCTTCCAGGCTCACCCGGTCCAGGTCCGCGTCGGTCTCGGCGGCCAGGTCGGCGCGCAGCTGCTCGGGCGTGCCCTCGGCGCGGATCGTGCCCTTGTGCATCAGGGCGATCCGGTCGCAGTGCTCGTTGGCCTCGTCCATGTAGTGCGTGGTGACCAGCACGGTCATGCCGGTCGCGGCACGGACCTGGCCGATGCACTCCCAGACGCTGGCGCGGGCCAGCGGGTCAAGGCCGATCGTCGGCTCGTCCAGGATCAGCAACTTCGGTGCGCTGACCAGGGCCTGGGCGAGTTCGAGGCGACGGACCATGCCGCCGGAGTAGGTGGCGGCCAGCCGGTCGGCGACGTCCAGCAGGTCGACGGCGCTCAGCGCCTCGGCGACGCGGGCGCGGCGCTCGGAGCGGGAGACGTCGAAGACGCGGGCGAAAAGCTCGACGTTCTCACGGCCCGTCAGGCCGCCGTCGGCGGAGAGCTGTTGCGGCACGTAGCCGAGCATCCGGCGGACCCGCATCTTCTGGGTCGCGCAGTCGAGGCCGAAGACCTCGATCTTCCCGGCCGGGACCGGCAGCAGCGTGGTGATCGCGCGGATCGCCGTCGTCTTGCCCGCGCCGTTCGGACCGAGCAGCCCGAAGGCCTCGCCCTGGCCGACCTGCAGGTCGATGTGGTCGACGGCCTTGGTGGTGCCGAAGGAGTAGTCGAGTCCCGTGCAGCGCAGGGCCGGTGGCACGGCACCGGCCGCCGGGTCGGGCGGGGGTATCGGCCCCTGCTCGGGAAGGGTGGTCGCGGTCTCGGTCATGGCGCGCTCTCCTCACGCAGTCCCTCGGCCAGGCGGCGCAGCGCGGGCAGCGCCGCCGTGAGCGCCTGGTGGTCCGAGTCGTCCAGGCGGTCCAGCTGCTCGGTCAACACCGCACCGCGCCGCCGGTCCCAGTCGGTCAGGCGGACGACCGCCTCCGGCTCGGGGTGCAGCAGTGCCGCGCGCCCGTCCTGCGGGTCGGGCTCGCGGCGCAGCAGACCGGCCTTGACCAGCTGGTTGACGAGTGTGGACACCGAGTTGCCCGCGAGGAACAGCTCCTGGGCGGCCTCGCTCACGCGCAGGCCAGGACGTGCGACGACCAGGCGCAGCAGTTCGGTCTGCGCCCCGCGCAGCCGCGGGTGCGGCGTCTGGGACTGGAGCCTGCGCCGGACCTGCCGCTGGATCGCGGGCAGCAGCTCTGCCAGTTCGGCGATGGGATCTTCGATGGTCACGCTTCAATTACCTCTCAGTGAGAGGCAAATGTCCAGAGGCTGGGGAGCTGAAGATCGTAAGAGCGGATCGTAAGAGCCTGGCGGCGGGTTGACTGGCCGTGCGGAGACTGTGTGACCACCTGTGTGACCGCTCGCGCGGCGACTGCGCCACCGCCTATGCGACCGCCGCGCCCGCCCGGTCGGCGGCGATGTGCACGGCGAGGGCGGCCAGCACGGTGCCCATCACGTAGCGCTGGACGCGAAGCCAGGCCGGCCGCCGGACGAAGAACGCGGCGATGGCGCCCGCGCCGAGCGCGATCAGGCCGTTGACCGTGATCGCGATGGCGATCTGGGTCAGGCCCAACACCAGGCTCTGCTCGGGGACGTGGCCGCGGGACGGGTCCACGAACTGCGGGAGCAGCGAGATGTAGAGGATCGCCAGCTTGGGGTTGAGCAGGCAGGTCAGGAAGCCCATCCCGTAGAGGCGGCGCGGCGGGTCGGCGGGCAGGTCCTGGGGCGCGAAGACGGCAGTGCCGCCCGGACGGACCGCGCTCCAGGCCAGCCAGAGCAGATAGGCGGCGCCCGCCAGCTTGATCGCGGTGTAGAGGAGCGGGACGACGGCGAAGACCGTGGCGATCCCTGCCGTCACGGCGGCCAGGTAGACGAAGAAGGCGGTGCCGACCCCGGCCAGCGATACCAGCGCGGCGTGACGGCCCTGGGTGATCGAGCGGGAGACCAGGTAGATCATGTTCGGTCCGGGGGTGAGCACCAGGCCCAGGGCCACTGCGGAGATGCCGAGTTCGGCGTGGAGGGTGACGGCGTGCAAGGCGGCGACTGCGTCCATGGCCCGAGGCTAGGGTGGGGCGAGAGCTCGGTGCAATAATTATCTTGCCCTCGGTGCAATAGTGGCTGATTGTGCCGCGTGTGCCGCGCTCAGCCGGGAAGGGAGAGCACAGCATGACGGACGGGGGAGCGGGCGACGACTACCGGCTGATCGCCGACGAGTTCGCCGCCGCCATCGCCGACGGACGCCTGCGCGCAGGGGACCGGCTGCCGCCGCAGCGGATCTTCGCGAAGCGGCGCGGCGTCGCCGCCTCGACGGCCGGGCGCGTCTACGCGGAGCTGGTCCGGCGCGGCCTGGTGGTCGGTGAGGTCGGACGCGGCACCTTCGTCCGCGCGGCTCCCGCGGTGCCGGGCGCGGGCCTTCCGCTCGGCGAGCCGTCCCGGGCCCGGATCGACCTGGAGCTCAACTACCCCGTCGTCCCTGGGCAGTCCGTGTTGCTGGCGGAGGGCCTGACCCCGCTGCTCCGCGCCGACGCGCTGGACGCCGCGCTGCGTCCGGCCCGCGCGGCCGGGACGCCCGCCGCGCGGGAGGCCTTCGCCACGCTGCTGGGGACAGGCGCGCGTTGGCGTCCCGATCCGGAGTCGCTGCTCTTCGCGGTCGGCGGGCGGCAGGCGATCTCGGCGGTGCTCTCCGCGCTGGTCGCGCCGGGCCAGCGGCTCGGCGTCGAGGCGCAGACGTATCCGCTGGTCAGGGCCATCGCGCAGCGGCTCGGCATTGTGTTGGTGCCGCTGGCCATGGACGAGCACGGCATCCTGCCGGAGGCGCTGTCCGCCACCCACCGCTCGTCGCCGCTGCGCGCGGTCTACCTGCAGCCGCGCGTGCAGAACCCGCTCGGCGTCACCATGCCGGAGCAGCGACGGGCGTGTCTGGCAGGGGAGTTGGACCGCCTGGACCTGTACGCCGTGGAGGACGGGATCTGGTCCTTCCTCGAGCCCGACGTCCCGCCGCTGGCCGTGCTCGCGCCGGAGCGGGTGGTGCTCGTCGACAGCCTCTCCAAGCGCCTCGCCCCCGGCCTGAGCACCGGTTTCGCCGTCGTGCCGGACGCGTTGCGCCCGTCGGTGGCGACCGCGCTCCGCTCGGGCGGCTGGATGCCGAGCGGCTTCGCCCTGGACGCGGCGGTGCGCTGGATCGGGGACGGCACGCTCGCCCGCATCGCCGACCTCAAGCGGGCGGACGCGACGGCACGCCAGCTGCTGGCGCGCGAGCACCTCGCCGGGCAGACGCTCCGTGCGCACCCGAGCTCGTACTTCTGCTGGTGGGAGCTGCCGTCGCTGTGGCGGGCCGAGACCTTCGTCGCGGCGGCAGCGCGCGAGGGCATCGGCATCACGCCCGCGGCGGCCTACGTCGCGGGCGACCGCGCGGCACCCGCGGCGGTCCGGATCGGCCTCGCGTCGCCGGAGCTGCCGGTGTTGGCGCAAGCCTTGGACACGCTGCTCCGCATCGCCCGCAGCACGCCGGAGGAGTACGCGGACTGACGGACGGGATGGACTCGCGGTCGGACGGGCCGTCAGGCAGGAGCGGGCGCACTCGGCTGGTCGCCTGAGCCGCTGCCCGAGTCGGCCGCGCTTCCCGCGCTCCCGGCCTTGCGCGCGGCGAGGGCGCCTGCGACGGTCGCCGCGCCGATGCAGATCAGCGCGCCGAGCAGCAGGGCGGCGGCCTCGCCGGGCGCGAGCAGGTGGAGCTGCGTGCCGAGCGTCGCCGCCGCGACCGGGACGCCGAGTTGCGCGGAGGCCAGCACGCCGTAGGCCACCGGCTGCCCGGTGAGGCGCATCAGTCCGTGGGCGACCACGGAGGAGACGCCCAGCAGCACGCCGAGCAGGATCGCCGACGGATGGTCGACGAGCTGGCTGAGGTCGAGCGAGGCCCCGAGCCAGACGAAGAAGAGCGGCCCGAGGAAGCCCTCCGAGAGCGCGAACAACTGCTTGGCCAGCCGCCGGGGTTCGCCGGTCCCCGCGACGGCGAGGCCGAAGGAGAACCCGGCCAGCATGATCGACACATGCGTGTGGGTCGCCAGCGCCGCCAGCGCGAACAGGATGGTCAGGCTGATCCGCAGCTCCAGGGCGAACTTGCGGTGCTGGGACAGCCGGTGGATCCGCCGCCGCAGGCCCGAGCGCTCTCCCTGGCGCAGGATCAGGAAGACCACCAGCGCGCAGGCCAGGACCGCCACCGCACCGACCGCCGCGCGTGCGGCGTGCGCGGGGTCCACGGCCAGCGGCAGCGCGACGATGCAGAGCGTGTCGGCGAGCGCGATCTGCGGCAGCAGCTCCAGCGTCTGCGGGCCGCCGAGCCGGAGCGAGTCGATGATCGGTAGGATCAGCGCGGCCGACGACGAGGCGATCAGCACCGCGTACATCGCGGTGTGCCCGGTGTGGAAGCCGCGCGAGAGGGCGAAGGCCGGGCCGACCGCGATCGCGCCGATCGCCGCGGCCCGAAGGAAGCCCTTGCCCAGGCCGCTGCGCAGCGCCTGGTCGCGGACCGGGACGTGCGCCCCGGCCACGAACATGATCAGCGCGAAGCCGATGTCGGCGAGGAAGGCGAAGGTCGGGTTGCTCGCGTCCAGGTAGCCGAGGAACGTCGGCCCCAGCACCACGCCGGCGACCAGTTCGCCCAGCACCACCGGCAACCGCCACTGCGTCGGCAGCGCCAGCAGGGGGCCGAGCAGCGCGACCGCCGAGATCACCGCCAGGGTCGTGAAACTCACGTCGCGTCAGCCTCCGCCGGCGCTTCGCCGGTATCTCCGTCGATATCTCGCAGATATCTCCGCCGATATTGAGTGAGGAGCTTAACCGGGCGGCGCGGCGGCTCGCGTCAGGCGCAGGCGCGGAAGATCGGCAGGTGTCCCTGGTCAGCGGGGTCGGCCAGGCGGACCCGGGTGCCCTCGGGCACGGTGCCGGGCAGCGCGTCGTCCAGGGAGGCCTGGACGGTGAAGCCCTCGTCCATGACGACCAGGCAGTGCGTCTCGTAGAAGCCGAACTGTCGGTGACGCGGCGTCAGCACCCGGTGCACGGTGCCGGTTCCGGCGCTGACGCGCTCGACCAGCTCCGGGCAGCCGCAGATCGGGCAGAGCAGCGCGGCCCGTCCGGTGGCCGAACCGCACCAGGGGCAGCGGTGGTAGCGCAGCTCCGGCTCGTCGCACGGCAGGTCGGCGAGAGGCGCGAGGGACGGCAGGGTCAGGGTTGCGGGCATGAGGGCTCCAGCGAACGGTGAGGGGAGGACGTTCAGCGGCTGATGCCACGCCGACTGTATGGCACTGAGTGCCTCCCGTAAAGGCACTCAGTGCCCTCGCCCGCTTCGCCCGGTTCGTTCCCTTGCTCTCGGGTGCTTCGCTCAACTGCCGCCGAGCGCATCCTCCACGTCGCGGACCACCCGCCACAGCGGCGTGCCCTTGCGGGCCAGCAGCACCACGACCTCCTCGTCCGGGTTTTCGCCCCTGACACCGCCGCCGCTGACGCTCGCCGCACCGCCGGCATCAGCGCTCGCGTCGCGCGGCTCCGCCGTGTCGGAGAAGGCGCGCGCGACGTAGCCGAGCGCCTCGTTCATCGCCGCCTGCACGTCGCCCTCGCCGTCCGCGCGCAGCCACGTGCGCAGGGCGTGGTTGTGCGCGGCGACCACGGCCGCCGCCACCACGTCCGCCCGCAGCGCGCCGTCGGCACGTCCCGCGCCGCGCTCGCGCAGGTGCTCGGCGAGCGCGAGCTCGTAGCGCCAGACGACGGAGAGTTCGTGCGCGCGCAGCCCTGGGACCTCGCGGGTCAGCCGGTAGCGCTGCACCGAGAAGAGCGGGTCGGCCGCGTACATCCGCAGCACCAGCCGGGCCGCCTCGCAGACTTGCTGCACCGGATCGCCGTCGGCGGGGGCGTCGCGCAGGTACTCGGTCATCTCGACCAGGCAGCCCTCGTGGTCGGGGAAGACCACGTCCTCCTTGCTGGGGAAGTAGCGGAAGAACGAGCGTCGGCCGACGCCCGCGAGGGCGACGATGTCGTCGATGGTGGTCTGCTCGAAGCCCCGGTCGAGGAAGAGCTGGAAGGCGGCCTTGACCAGCGAATCCCGCATGGTCGGAGCCGGTTTGGTCGCGTCTGCTCCCGCTGCTGCTGCACCCATGTGCAGAACGTAACACTGGAACCCGGCACTGAGCTCCCCATGGGGGGTACTGAGTGTGCATAATCGAGGGTACTGAGTGCCATCACCTTCTCGGGAGCCACCGTGAGCGCAGACTTCGACCTGTACCAGATCTCCGAAGAGCACCAGATGCTCCGCGAGACGGTCCGGTCCCTGGCCGAGGCCAAGATCGCCCCGTTCGCGGCGGATGTCGACGAGCACGCCCGGTTCCCGCAGGAGGCGCTCGACGCGCTCACCGCCGCCGAGCTGCACGCCGTGCACGTCCCGGAGGAGTTCGGCGGCGTCGGCGCCGACGCGCTGGCCACCGTCCTGGTGATCGAGGAGGTGGCCCGCGTCTGCGTGTCCTCCTCGCTGATCCCGGCCGTCAACAAGCTCGGCTCCCTGCCGGTCGTGCTGTCCGGCTCCGAGGAGCTCAAGCGCAAGTACCTCTCCCCGCTGGCCGCGGGCGAGGGCATGTTCTCCTACTGCCTCTCCGAGCCGGACGCGGGCTCCGACGCCGCGGGCATGAAGACCCGCGCGGTGCGCGACGGCGACTTCTGGGTGCTCAACGGCGTCAAGCGCTGGATCACCAACGCCGGCGTGTCGGAGTACTACACCGTCATGGCCGTCACCGACCCCGAGAAGCGCTCCAAGGGCATCTCCGCCTTCGTGGTCGAGAAGGGCGACGAGGGCGTCTCCTTCGGAGCGCCGGAGAAGAAGCTCGGCATCAAGGGTTCGCCGACCCGCGAGGTCTACTTCGACAACGTCCGCATCCCGGCCGACCGCATGATCGGCGCCGAGGGCACCGGCTTCGCCACCGCGATGAAGACCCTCGACCACACCCGCATCACCATCGCCGCCCAGGCCCTCGGCGTCGCCCAGGGCGCGCTGGACTACGCCAAGGGCTACGTCCAGGAGCGCAAGCAGTTCGGCAAGGCGATCGCCGAGTTCCAGGGCATCCAGTTCATGCTCGCCGACATGGCGATGAAGCTGGAGGCGGCCCGTCAGCTCACGTACGCGGCGGCGGCCAAGTCCCAGCGCGTCGACTCCGACCTGACCTTCTTCGGCGCGGCGGCCAAGTGCTTCGCCTCCGACGTCGCCATGGAGATCACCACCGACGCGGTCCAGCTCCTCGGCGGCTACGGCTACACCCGTGACTACCCGCTGGAGCGCATGATGCGCGACGCGAAGATCACCCAGATCTACGAGGGCACCAACCAGGTCCAGCGCATCGTCATGGCGCGCAACCTGCCGTAACAGCACGTCAGCAGCTATGCGTAGGAGGGCCCTGCCGATCTCTCGGCCGGGCCCTCGGCGTATCAGAATGCTGCGTTGGCACCGCGCCCGCTCGGGCAAGCCAAGGCGCCCCCGCCGCCTGCCACGCAAGGGCGGCCCCAACCGGACCGCCACCCTGCCGTTTCGTCCCGCCGACGGCCCGATCACGGTGCCGACGTGCTACCCGGACGTTTCCCGGCAGCAGTCCCGCGTGATCCAGCGTCAGCGGCACCGCCGCTTGTGCAGCAGGAGCAGCGCGGCGACCGCGTTCGCGGAACGGATCTCGCCCTTCTCGACCATCTCCGGCACCCGAGCCAGCGGAACCCACTCGCGGCGCTCGGATTCGAAGTCGTCCTGCGGGTGACCGACGTACTCCGCGCCCTCGGCCCAGAACACGTGGTGCCGGGCGTCGGTGAGCCCGTTCGACGGCTCGACAGTGAGCAGCGGGTGCAGAGGGCCGATGCGCCAGCCGGTCTCTTCCAGGAGCTCACGCGCGGCGGCCTGCTCGATGGTCTCGCCGTCGTCGACGACACCGGCCGGGAGCTCCCAGCCCCAGGAGTCGGTGATGAACCTGTGCCGCCACAGGAGCAGCACCTCGTCGTCCGCGTTCACCGCGGCGGTCAAGGCGACGGGGCGTAGCCGCATCAGGTAGTGGTCGAGGTGGCGTCCGTCTGGGAGCTCAACGTCAGCAAGGTTGATCTTGAACCACTGGTTCGCGTAAACCGTCTGTTCGCCGAGGTTCTTCCACACCGACACGCCCGTGCTCCCGCCCTTGCCACCCGGTTCTGGTGGCCCCGACGCTACCGCAGCCGCCTGCGGCTACATGGGTACGGACAGGGAAGCGTCGATTTGCTCGACGACATCTGTCGCCGCCCTGCCGCCGTTGCGGACCAGCTTGAGGCGCAGCGCGAGGAACGGGTCCCGGAGCCGCTGCGACTCCATGCCCGCCGCGGCGTCCAGGGCCTCGACGGCGTGTGCCGCAGCCTGCTCGGCGTCACCTCGGCCGAGGTCCACCGTGGTCAGGGTCGCGAGGCGGTGCACGCGCCCGCGGGCGTGCGCCTGGGTGCGGACGGCCTCAGCGGCGTAGGTGTGCGCGGGACTCCAGTCCTCCATGCTGATGAGTGCCTCCGCGAACTGCGCCTCGACCAATCCCGGCTGCACGTACCCCGTCTCCGGTGGCTCCTCACGCGTGCCGATACGGGCGGCGGCCTGCTCGGCGCGTTCCATGGCCCGGCGAGCGCTGCCGATGTCGCCCATCCGGGCGAACGCCTTCGCCTGCATGGCGTGTAGGTCCGTCGCCAGCGCCGGGCTGATGTGGGCCCCCGCCGTGCGCAGGCCTGCCTCGGCGAACGCGACAGCCTGGCGGTAGTCCTTGAGAAAGACAGCCTGGTTGACGAGCAGCGCGATGACGTAGCCGCCGAACGCCCGGTCCCCGGAGGCCTTCGCGAGGCGTAGCGCGTGATGGAAGTAGCGTTGCGCCAGGCCCTGGGCGTCACTGTCGTAGGCGCAGATCCCGGCGATCGCGGCTAACCCGCCGGACGCGCGGTAGAGCTCCCGGCCGACCTGGTCGCTGTAGCAGCCACGCAGCAGCGGTGCAGTGTGCCCGGTCAGGAACCCGACGACACGACCCTTGGTCGCGACCCCGCCGGCGGACCGATACATGTGCTCGTACCGGGTGCGGGCGGCTCGCAGCATGTCCACGTCCGTCGTGTTGGCCATGGGTGGCGGGCCTGGGCTGGCAATCTCGCCTTTCCAAGGCCTTGTACGCTGTCGCCTCATCCTCGACCGAGAGCGACCAGCAGGAGGGCAGCATGCCGAACGCCCTGAGCCAGCTCGCGAAGCTGTTTCCGCCCCCTGCTGTGCCGGTGGCTTCCCCTCCGTGGGAGCGGTCCCGGGCAGAGATCGGCATGGACTTTCCGTCGGACTACCGGGCCTTCGTCGACCTCTACGGTGCGGGCGGGTTCGGCACGCCTGATTCTCTGGCCTGCCACGTGCACGCACCCACCTCATGTCTGCTTCCGGGACGGCACGAGACCGGCTTCAAGGGCTACGTCGAGTGGCATGCCTCGGAAATGGACGACCTCTTCGGCTCGGAGCTGGACGAGGAAGACGACACCAAGCCGGCGTACCGGATGTTCCCGGAACGCGAAGGCCTGCTGATCTGGGGCGAGAACGAGCAGGGCGACCTGTACTTCTGGCTCACTTCGGATGGCGATCCCGATCGGTGGCCGGTGGTGATGTGGGCGCGTGGGCTCGTGACTACCTATCGGTTCGAGATGGGTATGGTCGACGTTCTGCTCGGGAGCGCACGAGGCGAGATCCCGAACGTTCGGGCGATGCGCTCCCCACAGCGCCGTTGGACGATGAAGTCCGACTGGCGTCACGACCGACTGAGCATCTCCGCAGGCCCGGCGTCCGGCTAGGCGATTGCGGCGCTCGGGGCACCGAGGCCACCCCCGCGGGACGCGCTCCACGCCGCAACTGGCCTGCTGGATGAACTCAAAGCGGTTGCCGTGCCGATTCTCTTGCACGGTGAAGACGCCAGCGCCTGGCCGATCCTGCGACTTGCAGCCTCCCGCCGCCTGGATGCCCGTATCGGCTTGGAAGATGTCCTCCATCTCCCCGACGGCACCTCCGCCTCAGGCAACGCCGCCCTCATCCGCGCAGCACGCCAGATCATCCAGCACACACCGCAGTTGGATGAATCAAGCTGATTAGGCAGGCCGGGGCTTGTAGAAGGTGCCGTCGCGGACCCAAGAGCCAGCCAAAGTAGCCCGGGACTTGGACGCTGGTGGGGGACGGCCACGACGAGGAGGACTGGGTCTTTCGCCGGCGGGTCGAAGCAACAGACGACCGCGAGAGGCATTTCTGCTGGTCAGGGCCTTGGCTTGGGCCAAAAGCCCGGGCCGAGGAACCCCACCTCGAAGACCACCCAGATCTACGAGGGCACCAACCAGGTCCAGCCCATCGTCATGGCGCGCAACCTGCCGTAGGGATAAAAGAGCAGGTCAGTGGCCTGATTGCGTCAGTCGAACAGGCGCCCTTCCGAGCCCGGAAGGGCGCCTGCTCAGTCGCTACCACGCCGAGAACCTTGCCCGGGCCAGATGTCGGGGTGGTCGTCCCAATGGACCTCGGCCGGGTTCTGGGGATCGACGTCGGGGCGCTCCTGGGTCACGTGGCGGACGAACTCGGCCTGGGTGGCGCACGGGTAGGGCTGGCCGACGGAGCCGTTCGCGCGCATGACGCGGACGTACCGATACCGCAGGTTCGGGATCAGGGCGGAGACCTGGACGGGGCAGTCGGGGTTGGGCCAGGTGGTGTGCTCGGTATGGGACCTGGTGCGGACCCGACGGGTCGGCGGCGGCGGGAGGGGAAGGTCGCCGAGGCCGGGCGGCAACAGGGCGGGTGCCTGCTCGGCGGGGGGATCGGGCCAGGTCACGTCGAGCACGGTGGCGCTGCCGACGGCTCGTTCCCCGTCGCGCATGGTGATCACATCGCCCGGCATCAGGTTGTGCCAGTCCGCTTCGTCCAGGGGGAGCAGCCGTCCGAAGGCTCGGCCACCGCTGCGAAGGGGCTCGTCGCCCTCCTCCAGCCACAGCGCCGCCACGCGCACCGCGCGGTAGCTGCTGACGGCCTGCTCGCCCAGGTCCCACTGGGGTTGCAGCCCTCGTCCCGGTGGGATCGGCGCGATGCCGGCGTCCGTGACGAGGGTGAGCTCGATGCGCAGTTGCCCGCGAAGCGCCTCGGTGGTGCGCCAGCGGTACCACTCGGCGTCGGGTTCGCCGGGCAGTTGTTCGGCGGCGTCGGTGAGGAACTCCCAGAAGCGCGACGGTGCGGGGTACTGGTCCGCGGCTTCGGCGAGGGCACTCAGGGCGGCAGCGTGGTCGCCCTTGGCGACGAGGGCACGGGCGACTTCGGCTCGGCCGCTCGGCAGTAGCTCTGCGGCGGATTCGAGGACGTCTTCGATGTGCACGTCCGGCCCCTGTTCGGTTCGGCTGTGGTCAGGATCGGTCGTGGCCGGTGCAGGGACGTGGCCGGAGGGTTCCTGCGGCGGCGGGCCCGGCTTCGCGGTCACGGCTCAACCGTAGCGACTCAGGCACCACCTCCATGACCACCCGGATCTGATTGCGTTCGTCGCGAGGGCCCCCTTCCGCTCCGGAAGGGGGCCCTCGCGCGTTGCTGCGGGACGGCTGCGCGGGGGCGCACGTCAGGAGTCGGGCTGCAGCGAAGGCACGTCTCCGAGCCTGCGCAGAAGCAGTACGAGGCGGCGCATGTCGTCCGGGCCGAAGAGTTGCTCAAGGTCTTCGATGAGCCGGGCCATCTTGGGGGTGGCCTCGTTCAGGCGTGCCCGCCCGGCGTCCGTCAGCGTGACGATACGGCGGCGGCGGTTGGTCGGCTCGACGGCCTTGCTGACGAGTTTCTGGGTCTCCAGCCGGTCGAGCAGGGTGCTCAGGGTCGAGCGGTCCATGGCGGCGAGGGCGCCGAGAGCGGACTGGTCGAGCGAGCCGTGCTCGTCGAGCAGGGCCAGCACCGCGTACTGGGGCGTGGTCAGTTCCTGGAAGTGCTGCTGCCACATCGTGGTCCACGCCTGCATGCCGCGCCGCAGCTGGTGCGGCAGGGCGTCCTCCACCTTCATCTCGTTCTTCGTCCCGTCCGGGGTTGTCTCCGTAGCCATGAACCGATTATATTCAGTACACAGACGCTCAGTCCACTGAAGGTTGTAGAAGGAGACTAATATGCGGCTCATCGTCGGGATGACCGGGGCGACGGGGGCCGTGCTGGGTGTGCGGCTCCTGGAGGAGTTGCGCGACCAGGACCATGTGGAGACCCACCTGGTGCTGTCCCGTTGGGCACGGGCCACCATCGAGCTGGAGACGGGTCTGAGCACCCGTGACGTGGCCGAACTGGCCGACGTCGTGCACACCCCGGACGACCAGGGGGCGTCCATCTCGTCCGGCTCGTTCCGCACGGACGGGATGGTGATCATCCCGTGCAGCATGAAGACGCTCGCCGGGATCCGCACCGGGTACGCGGACGGCCTGGTCGCCCGCGCCGCGGACGTCACGCTCAAGGAACGCCGCAAGCTCGTCCTCGTGCCCCGCGAGACCCCTCTCAGCGAGATCCACCTGGACAACATGCTCGCGCTCGCCCGCATGGGCGCCTCGATCGTGCCGCCCATGCCCGCCTTCTACAACCACCCCGCGACAGTCGACGACATCGTCGACCACATCGTGGCGCGCGTCCTGGACCAGTTCGACATCAAGGCTTCCCGAGCCCGGCGTTGGGAGGGCATGCGCTCCGCAGCCACCCACCGGCCCACGGCGCAGGGAAGGAACGTCAGAGAGGAAGTTTCACGGTGAACCGCCACAAGGATCTCCGCGAGTACATCGCGGCACTCGAAGCCATCGGCGACCTCACGCGCGTGCGGCGCGAGGTCAGTTGGGACCTGGAGGCCGCCGCCATCACCCGCCTGGGGTGCGAGCGCACCGCCCCCGCCTCGTTGTTCGAGAACGTCGCCGGCGTCGAGCCGGGCTTCCGCCTGTTGGGCGGGCCCGCGGCGCTCAGCTCCGTCCCCGGAAAGCCGCTGGCGCGCGTCGCCCTGTCCCTGGGCCTGTCCCCGGACCTGACCCCCGCTCAGCTGGTGGACCACCTCGTCGAGACCCGCGACCTGCCGCCGGTGCCGCCGAAGCTGGTCTCGCGGGACGAGGCCCCGTGCAAGCAGAACGTCCTGACCGGTGACGACGCCACGCTGGACCGCTTCCCCGTGCCGCGCGTGCACGAGCAGGACGGCGGCCGCTACGCCAACACCTGGGGCGTCCTGGTCGCCCGTACTCCCGACGGCGGGTGGACCAACTGGTCCATCGCCCGGGTCATGATGATCGACGGCAAGCACATGACCGGCATGGTCACGCTGCCCCAGCACATCGCCCTCGTCTGGCAGGAATGGGTCAAGATCGGCAAGCCCATGCCGTACGCGCTCGTCCAGGGCGGCGACCCGGCGATCCCCGTCGTGGGCGGCATCTCGATCCCGGAGGGCATGGACGATGCCGGCTACATCGGCGCGCTGTACGGCGAGCCCCTCGAAGTCGTCACGTGCGAGCTGTCCGACCTCAAGGTCCCCGCGAGCGCGGAGATCGTGATCGAGGGTCACCTGTCCGTCGAACGTACCGCCGTCGAGGGCCCCTTCGGGGAGTTCGCCGGCTACATCCCCCTGGAGACGGCTCTCCAGCCCGTCTACACCGTGGAGTGCATCACCCACCGCGACGACCCGATCTGGCCGATCGTCCCCGAGGGCCGCCCGGTGGACGAGTACCACACCGTCACCGGCACCGGCATCGCCGCCGAGGTCCTCCACGACCTGCGCGCCGCCGGCCTCCCGATCACCACCGCCTGGTCCCCGCTGCGCGCGGCGACCCACTGGCTCGTCGTCACCGTCCCCGAGAACTGGCGAGAGCTGCTCCCCGGCGTCGACTCCCAGGAGTTCACCCACCGGATCGGGAAGGTCGTCAACGAGGAGGCGCGCACCGGAAGGCTCAACTCGCGGATCTTCGTCTTCGACGACGACATCGACCCGGCCGACGACGCCGACCTGCTGTGGGCCCTGGCCACCCGCATCCACCCCACCCAGCGGGCCGAGACCTGGAACGGCTTCGTCTTTCCGCTGCTGCACTGCTACCTCGACAGCGAACGGGAGGCCGCGACCGGCCCCGTCGTCGTCCACGACGGGCTCGAACCCGCCCGCGGACAGGGACGCATGCCGCAGAGCTCGTTCGCCGAGGCGTACCCCGCCCACATCCGCCAGCGTGTCCTCGACCACTGGGACACCAACGAGTAGCACCCACACCCGCACAAGCCCCGCCCCGCCTCGCACCACCGGTGGCCGTCCCGGTCGAGAACGTTCGCGGGAACGGCCCTGGAAGTACGTCATTTGACGCAATCGACGGCGAGGTCCCGCTGTCTACCGTGGCACTGACTCCCACTCAGATGGAGGAAGTGCTGTGAGCGCAGGTCAGGAAGCCAGGAACGTCGTGCTGGTGCACGGCGGGTTCGTGGACGGGTCGGGCTGGCAGGGCGTCTACGACGCGCTGGCCGAGCAGGGGTACCGGGTGGCGGTGGTGCAGAACGCGACGGTCTCGCTGGCCGGGGACGTCGCCGCCACCCATCAGGTGCTGGACGGTCTGGACGGGCCCGCCGTGCTGGTCGGCCACTCCTACGGCGGGGCCGTCATCTCCGAGGCCGGCAACCACCCCAACGTGGCCGCCCTCGCCTACATCACCGCGTTCGCGCCCGACAAGGGCGAGTCGGTGAACACGCTGATCGCCGACCCCGCGCCAGGCGCGCCGGTGCCGCCCATCCTGCCGCCGCAGGACGGCTTCCTCTTCCTGGACCGGGAGAAGTTCGCCGCCTCTTTCGCCGCCGACGTCCCCGAGAGGCTGGCCGCGTTCATGGCCGACTCCCAAGTGCCGTGGGGCCTGGAGGCACTGGGTGGCGTGGTCTCCGAGCCGGCTTGGCGGACCAAGCCGTCCTGGTACCTGGTCGCCGCCGACGACCGCATGATCCCGCCGCCCGCGCAGCGCGCCATGGCCGAGCGTGCCGGCTCCACCGTCAGCGAGGCCCCCGGCAGCCACGCGATCTACGTCTCCGACCCGGCGACCGTGGCCGCGGTCATCGTCCGTGCTGCGGGAGGCAAGTGATGGCCGACGACCTCACCCGCCGCAGAGTGCTCGCCACCGGCGCGGCGCTGGCCGGATCGGCCGCCGTGATCGGGCAGTTCGCCGCTGCTTCTGCGGCTTCTGCCGCCTCCGCCACCTCCGCCGCCGAGGCACCCCGCAGTGGTGGCGGCAGCCCCGCCGCGAAGCCGACCGTCGTGCTGGTGCACGGCGGCTACGCCGATTCGTCCTGCTGGAACGCCACCATCCAGGAGTTGCAGGACCAGGGCTACACCACGGTCTGCGGGTCGAATCCGCTGCGGGGTATCCCGACCGACGCCCCGTACATCGGGAGTCTGCTCGACTCGATCAGCGGGCCGGTCGTGCTGGTCGCACACTCCATGGGCGGCACGGTCATCACGAACGCCGCCGCAGGGAAGGCCAACGTGAAGGCGTTGGTCTACATCGCCGCGTTCGTGCCCGACGTGGGCGAGACGCAGGGGGAGCTCATCACCAAGTTCCCCGGCAGCGAGGTCGAGCCGGTCAGCGTGCCGGTCCCGTACACGAAGGCCGACGGCACGACCGGAACCGATCTGTACCTGAGCAAGGACGGCCAGGCGGCCTTCGCGGCCGACCTCACGACCGCTGCCTTCCGGGTCCTGCAGGCCACGCAGCGGCCGTTCGACGCCGACTCGTTCGTCTACCCGACCACGGCGGCAGCCTGGAAGACGATCCCGTCGTGGGGGCTGGTCGCCGGACAGGACAAGGCGATCCCGCCGGCGTGCGAGCGCTGGATGTACAGCCGCGCGAACGCGCGCAAGGTCGTCGAGGTGCCGCTCTCGTCCCACGTCGCGATGATCAGCCACCCGAGGATCGTCGCCGATCTCATCGTGGAGGCCGCCGAGGCGATCAGCTGAACGGACCTAATCCAGGCCGGGAGTTCTAGTCGACCGGTGCCGGGTGGGCCACATCGCGCCAGGTCTGGGCGTAGAGGTCGGGCGTGAAGGGGCTGTCCAGCGGCAGGGGGTGGTACAGACGCAGTTCGGCGACCCGCCCTTCCTTCCGGGACATGACCCAGGCCAGGGCGGGCGGGCAGTGGTCCGGGGCGTCGGCGGGGTTGATCATGTCCATCTCCCACACCACCACGGAACTCCCGGCTGCCACGCCGACCGGCTTCTGGCGCACCCCGGCAGCCAGGGAGCCGTCCATGGCGTCGCGGACCAGCGCCCGGTCGCCCAACCGGGTCAGGCCGCTCATCAGGGACGCGTCGGGGGACCAGTGCGTGTCGACCACTCTGCCGAAGTGCCCGGCTTCGGCGGCGGAGAGCATGTCGAACGCCTCGTCCCAGCTGGCTCCGGCGCGCATGCGGGCGTCGCTGTGCGCGGTGGCGGCCGTCGCCGCCAGGGCTTCGGCGAGTTTGGCCCGCCCTTGGCTCAGACGGCTGCGCACCGTTCCCAGCGGCACCCCGCACACCTGGGCGATGTGCTGGTACTCCGTCAGGCCCTCGGTGAAGTAGCGTAGGACCATCGGCAGACGCAGGGCGGGCGACAGTTCCTCGATGGCCGCCCACACCCAGTCGCGCATCGCGTGGTGTTCGAGCAGTTGCTCCGGGCCCGCGCCGGGGTCCGGCGGCGGCGCCAGTGTGTCGAGCGGCACGTGCCGTCGCGCCTCGCGGAGCGCGTCGCGGCACCGGTTGCGCACGACGGCCCGAAGCCACGCACCCACCGCCTCCGGGTTGCGTACGGTCGCGATGCTGCGCAGCGCGATCAGTGCCGCTTCCTGGAGAGCGTCCTCTGCCTCCGGGCCGGGACCGAGGATGCTCAACGCCACCGCGCGCATCCCCGCCCGGTGCTCCTCCAGGAGCAGTCCCAGCGCCACGACATCGCCGGCCTGGGCCGCCCGTGTCAGTGCCGAATCCTGATCCGCTGTGCCCGCACCCGAGTTCTGGCGCATCGCCACCCCCTCTTCCTCGCCGCCTTGCCGCTGCTTCCCAGGGCCGGAAGCCGGCTGCACGGCACGGTCTCGAGGACCAACGGTAGGACACGTGCGGGCACCGGGGATTGAGCCATTCGACGTAGTCTCGATCCGCGTCGACCGAGCCCCAGATCCATTCAGCCGAGCTCCAGTTCCTGCAGTGCGTCGCGCAGGGCGGCTCTGGAGGTCACCCCCAGCTTCGGGAAGAGCTGGTAGAGATGGGTGGAGACGGTGCGCGGCGAGAGGAAGAGCCGTGCACCGATCTGCTTGTTGGACAGGCCGGCTGCGGCGAGGCGCGCGATCTCCCATTGCTGCGGCGTCAACGGCGTCAACGGCGTCAACGGCGTCAACGGCGCCGGGCGCGGATCGGACGACGGAAGCCCTCGGCCACCGCAGGCGCGCAGTTCCTGCCGGGCGCGCTCCGCCCAGGGCCGGGCACCCAACCGGACGAAACCCTCTGCTGCCGCGGTCAGTTGGTCGCGTGCCCTGGCGACGGCCTTGCTCCGGCGCAGCTGCTCGCCGTAGTACAGCTGGATGCGTGCAAGGTCGAACGGCCAGCGCGCGCCTCCGTCGACAGTCAGGGCGTCGGTGAAGCCGGGGTGGTCCACGTCACCGGAGGCAAACGCGGAGGCAGCCGACTGCAACATCCGCAGCCGGGGCGAGAGTTGTTCGATGCGCGCCTCCTGCGCGGCGGCGACATGCTCCCGCGCCTCCCGCTGGCGTCCGCTGCGCACCGCCGCCTCGACCAGGTCAAGGACCAGCCACAGCGCGTGCGGTACCAGAGCCGGCAGCTTTCCGGCCGGCGCGACGAGAGCCGCCTGCCGGTATGCCTCCTCCGGATCCCCTTGGGTGAGCGCGGCGACGGCGCGCACGTGGGCGGCGTAGGAGCGCACCACCTCGACCCGCCGGGGTCCGGCCCACTGATCCATCTGATCGGTCAGCTGACGGGCCGTCGACCAGTCGCCGCACGCCGCAGCGGGGAAGGCCAGGACGAACCTCCCGACCCAGGCGAGCATCGGGTAGTCGTATTCCTCGCACAGCTCCAGCCCCTCGCCCGCGACCTCACGCAGCCGCTCCCACTGCCCGGTGTGCATCAGATGGTTGCCCACCAGGAACAGGGCGTTGATCGCGGGTACCACCCCCTCCCCGCTCCGAGCCGAGCGGACCACGCGTTCGAGCGGCTCCATGCACCCGTCCAGGCGGTCGAGGTAGGCCGCGGCCGTGGCGACCCTGACGATCCGCATCGGATCACCCTCCCCGGACAGCTCCGCGATCGCCGCGTCCAACTGCCGCAGGTCGCCCGGCCGTGCGCGTGCCGGGTCGCCGAACGTGCTCCGCGAGAGCGTGAGCAGGGCAGGCGGGTCGGCACACCTGCCGAGCGCCTCGTCGAACGCCGACCACATGTCGGGCCTTCCGCTGAAGAAGCACACCATCATCAGCGTGTACAAGGCCTCGAAGAGCGTCGCGTCGTCCGGTCCGGGCGGTCCGGGCGGTCCTAGCGGTCCGTCCGGTCCCAGCGGCTCGGGCGCCAACGCGACGGTGCCGGAGAGCAGTCGGTGCGCGGTGTCCAGATCGCCGGATCCGTTGAGGAGGTACGCGGAGCCGGCCACCGCCGCGACCGCCGAGCCCGCTCCGGGCGCGGCCCGGCGCGCATCGTCGAGCAGCCGCGGCACGTCGCGAAGGTCCCCGGTGATGTTCGCGCTCAGGTACGCCGCCTCCGCCAGCCGCCGCGCCCTGGCTCCCGGCTCGGGGCTCAGATCGGCGGCACGCAGCAGCGCCGTGACCGCCTCCTGACCGTCCCCGCGCCGCCCGGCCGAAGCGGCGGCGCCTTCGAGCAGGACGGCAATGCCCTCGTCCGGCGCCGTCGCGGCCTGCGCCAGGTGGCGCGCCTGACGCTCCGGGACCGCCGCCCACGCGTCCGCCAAGGCGCGGTGCGCGCTGCGCCGCTGGTCACTGCTGGACAGCTCCACCACGGCGGCACGGGTGAGCGAGTGCCGGAAGTGCACCCGCCCGGAGGCATCGTCGACCAGGACCAGCCGCGCGCTCTCGGCCGGGGCGAGCTGCTTGAGGTGGGAACGCCCCGCGACCGCTCGCCGAAGGACCTGAAGATCACCGCTCCCCTCCAGTGCGACGATCAGCAACAGGTGCCGCGTGGCCGCCGGCAGCGCGGTGACGCGGGAGGCGAACGCGTCCTGAAGCCTGCGGCTGAGCGGAAGCCGCTCGGGCAGCGGCCGGGAGGCGGCGCACTGGGAGTCGGTCAGGGAGACCGGCAACTCCAGCAGCGCCAACGGATTGCCCTGCGCCTCGGCCATCAGCCGCCGCCGCACCCGAGGGACCAGCGCCGGGAACCGGTGCGCCAGCAGTTCCTCGGACGCGGCATCGGCGAGCGGCCCCAACTCGTGGACAGGCAGGCCACGGTGATCGAAGAAGGTCTCCGCGCCCGGCCGGGCCGCACAGAGCATCCCGACCTCCGTGCCCGCCAGCCGACGCGCCACCAGACCCAGGACCACCGCGCTGGCGCGGTCCAGCCACTGCACGTCGTCGACGACCAGCAGCACCGGCTGAACCCGCGCCAGATCCGTGACCAGTGACGCCACGTCACGGGCGACCGCCTCGTACTCCGGCGAGGCGCCGGTGTCCGAACCGAGCGCCACCGCGAGAGAGCCGCCGAAGCCGCGGTCGGCCTGCCCGCCGCCCACCGAGTGCAGCAACTGCGCGAGGGCGCAGTAGCCGGGCTGGGCCAGGTAGGGCACTCCGGAGGTGTACAGCACTCGTCCGCCCGCTGCCGCCTGCTTTCGGCCCACCTCCGCCAGCAAGGCGGTCTTGCCCAGGCCTGGCTCTCCCAACAGCACGAGCGGGCCGACCGGCAGCGGGCCCCGGGCGAGGTGTCCCAAGACCCGGGCCAGGTCCCGCTCGCGGCCGAAGAGGGGTTCGGCGCCGACAAGGGGTTCGGCGCCGACAGCGGTCGAGCCGAGGGGCGTCATGGCGTCCGCCGAACTACGATCACCGGCCGGCTGCTCCACGGCCCTGCCCCTCTGCACGTGCCTGCTGCGCGCCCGTGCGCCCGGCCGTCAGGAAGCGCTGCGGGGTGTCGACCAGCATCGTCTCGATCTGCTTCTCGCCGACGCCGGCCGCACGCAGCGCGGGCAGGACCGACTGGTGGATGTAGCGGTAGTTCCAGTTCGGGGCGATCGCCTCGCGCACCCCCGGCGGGAACCAGTCGATGTGACAGGAGGCGTCGTGCGAGAGCATCATCCGCTCCGCCAGGCCCTCCTCCGCGAGCCGCGCGACCGTCGCGACGCGTGCGTCGCCCGGCAGCAGCAGATCCAGACCGAACCGGTCCATGCCCACGTACGACCCCCGGTCGACCAGCCTGCGGACGTAGTCCACATCGGCTGTGTCGCCGCTGTGGCCCAGGACCACGGCGCCGAGATCGACGCCCTCCTCGCGCAGGACGTCCTGGGCCACCAGCCCGGTCCGGTGGGCGGCGCTGGTGTGCACCATGATCGGCGCGCCGGTGATCAGGTGCGCCCGCGCGACCGCCCGCATGACGCGCTCCACGCCGGGCGTCAGTGACTCCTCGATCGCGCACTTCAGGAACGCCGCACGGATGCCGGTCCCCGCGATTCCTTCGGTGAGGTCCTTGACGAACATCGCGACCATCGGCTCCTCGCCCCCCAGCAGTGTGCCCGGCCCGTGGTAACGGAAGAGGTTGGGTACATCGTTGAGGGTGTAGAGGCCCGTGGCAACCACGACGTGGATGTCCACCTGCGCGTTGACCCGGGCCACACGCGCGACGTCGCGGCCGAGGCCCACCACTGTGGGATCCATGATCGTCGACACTCCCAGCCGGGCCAACTCACCGAGCTTCTCGACCGCCTGAGCGACGATCTGCTCCTCGTCCCACAGCTCCGGGTAGTTGCGGTGGACCTCGCCGTCGAGGACGAAGACGTGCTCGTGCGCGAGAACCGTGCCGAGCTCCTCGGCCGCAACCGGCCCTCGCACGGTTTCCACGGTCTCGGTCCCGGTCCCGGTCTCGGTCCCGGCAGTCTCGCTTCGAAGCGGAGACGACATGACTGCTCCCTCTGTTCCCTCTGGTCGATGGCCTACGGCACCGCCAAGACGAGAGGAAGCGGGGGAAGTTCGATCGTTCCGGCGTGACGTGGGTCACATCATCGGGTTCGTGGCGGGCGCAAGCCAGGGCGGGAGGGCGGGGCGTCGAGGAAGCATGAGGGATCGCCTGGTGCAGATGAACGGCTGCTCAGGTCTTGGGCTTCGACGTCTGCCGCTACTGGCCGCGCCCCGCCGGGGCCGCGGGGCCGGTGCTGGCGCGGACGATCAGGGTCGGGCGCAGCAGTTGGAGCGCGTTGGTCGGGGCCTCGGATGTGGTGACCGCGCGCATCAGCACCTCGATGGCCTGGCGGGCCATCTCCCGCTTGGGCAGGGACACCGTGGTGAGTGCGGGGCGGCTGAGCTGCCGTGCCTCCATGGTGTCGTCGTGCCCGACGACGGAGAGGTCGTCCGGTACCGAGCGACCGGCGGCTCTCGCCGCCTCAAGGGCGCCGAGGGCCAGCAGGTCCTCGGTGGTGAAGAGGGCCGTCAGGTCCGGATCGGCCGCGAAGGCGGCGTTCGCTGCGGCGATTCCGCCGGCCGGGGTCGGCTCGGGGGCGAAGTGGACGGCACGGTCGGGCACGGTGATGCCGTCCTTGGCGAACGCGCGCCGGAAGCCGGCGATGCGGGGCGCGTGGGCCGGGTGTCCGAGGACGGCCACCCGTTCGTGCCCGAGCTCCCGCAGGTGGCGGCCCGCGAGGAAGCCGGCCCGCTCGTAGTCGATGGTGACCACGGGCAGCGTGTCGGGGGCCTCGCCCTCCCACGCGCACAGCACGACCGGGAAGCGCGCGTCCGCGAGCACCGGCAGGTGCTCGGTCAGGCCGACGTCGCCGGCCACCAGCAGGGCGTCCACCAGACGGCTGGTCAGGCCGGTCAGGTGCTGCTTGGCCCGCTCGCCGTCGAGCCGGGTGGTGCCCAGCAGCAGGTGGTAGCCGTGGACCGCGAGGACGTCCTCGACCTCCTCGGTCAGCTCCGAGTAGAAGGATCCGGTGACCGTCGGGACGATCAGCCCGACCGTCCGGGTGCTGCCGGTCGCCAGGGAACGGGCCACCAGGTTGGGCGTGTAGCCGAGTTCGTCGATGGCCGCGCGGACGCGCGCCGCCGTCGCCGGGCTGACGTGGACCCTGCCGGTGATCACGTTGGACACCGTCTGCTTCGTGACGCCGGCGCGTTCCGCGACGTCCTTCATGGTCACCATGGGGCCCCAGAGTTTGACCGGACAAATGAAGTTGCCCTGCAAGCTAACCATCTGCCCGGGTGGGGTCAAGTCCGAGTGAGGGGTGGCGGTTGGCCCTCTGTGCAGGTGGAGCCACTGATCCGGCCGGAGCCGCGCCGGTTCGCTCCGGATTGGCCGCGCCTTTGCTCTTGTTTTAGCGGTCAAATGCCCACTACCGTTCACCGCCAGCGGCAGACAGGTCGCACCGGAGCCGAGGAGTCCCGTGATGGGTAGAGCCATGTACACCGCCAGGCGCGCGGCCTGGATCGCCGCCGCTTCCGCGCTCGTTCTGGGCCTGAGCGCCTGCGGCAGCGGCGGCGGGACGTCGTCGGGAGGCGTCGCCAAAGCCGGAAGCAGCTTCACGTACTGGTCGATGTGGCGTGCGGACGAGCCGCAGGCGCAGGTGCTCAAGGCCGCGATCGCCGACTTCACGGCCTCCACCGGCATCAAGGTCAACGTCGACTGGATCGGCCGCGACATCGCCAAGAAGATCGGACCGGCGATCGCCGGGCACCAGGCTCCGGACCTGTGGGACGAGTCCAACGACGTGGTCTACGGCTCGACGGCCTCCGCAGGCCAGGCGCTGGACCTCTCCCCGGTCCTGTCCCAGCAGGTGCCGGGGGAGAACGTGCCGGTCTCCAGCGTGATCCCGGCCAAGTACTTCGCCATGCTGCCGAAGGACCCGAACGGGTCGAACCACTACCTCATCCCCTACGAGGTCGCGGTCAACGGCATGTTCTTCAACTCGGCCGACCCGGCGGTCAAGGCGGCGATGCCGACCGCGCCGACCGACTGGAACGGCCTGCTCAAGGCCTGCTCCGCGCTCAAGGCCAAGGGCACCTCCTGCATCGCCTCCGAGGGCGAGGACCCCTGGACCAACGAGCTGTACTTCGACTACCTGCTCAACGGGGCCGGGGTCGACTTCAACCAGCTGGCGAACGACAAGTCGGGCGCGGCGTGGGACAACCCGGCCGTGCTGAAGGCCGCCGAGGAGGTCGACCAGTTGGTCAAGGGCGGCGACCTGATCCCGGGCTACGACGCGACGAAGTACCCGGCGCAGGAGACCAACTGGGCCTCCGGCAAGGCCGCCTTCTACATGGACGGTGACTACGTCACCTCCGAGGTGTCCAAGGAGGTCCCGGCCACCTGGCAGATGTCCGCGATGCTGCCGCCCACCGCGACCACCCCGGACGTGGGCCTGTTCGGCTTCGCGATTCCCCGGCAGGCCAAGAACGTCTCCGCCGCTGAGCAGTTCATCGACTTCTTCATGCAGAAGAAGGAGATGTCCGGCATCGCGACGACCGCGCTGAACATCACCCCGCGCACCGACATCCCGGCCCCCGCCGACCTCGCCGACGCGCAGAAGCTGCTGAGCGCCCCCAGCGTCCGGCTTCCGTTCGACGGCATGGCCGGGGACTGGTCGCCCAAGGTCCTGGACGAGAACTACCTGAACCTGTGGCACGGCCAGCTGACGCCGCAGCAGTTCGTCGCCGCGTGCAAGGCCGCACAGGTCAGCTACTGGCAGACGCAGGGCTGAACATGGTCACCCTTCAGCGCCCGCCCCGGACCGCCGCCGTCCGGGGCGGAGCCCCCCGCGTTCCGAAGCGCAAGCGATCGGCCGACGGTCCGATGGAGCGTCAGCGCCGACGGATGTTCTGGCCCTTCACCGCCCCCGCTCTCATCGTCTACGCGACGCTCTTCCTCGCCCCGGTCGCCTTCGCCTTCTACACCAGCCTCTACCGCTGGGACGGCATGAGCGCGATGCAGTGGCGGGGCCTGACGAACTACCAGATGCTGTTCCTGGACCCCGACTTCCGCAGCTCGCTGGTCAACACCCTTGAGCTGATGGTCGTCGGCGGCGTGATCACCTTCGTCATCTCCTTCGCGCTGACCCTGGTGCTGCGGGAGATGCGGGCCCGGCTCTTCGCCCGCTCGGTGCTGTTCTTCCCCTCGCTGGTCAACGGCATGGTGTTCGGCATCGCGGCCGGATTCCTCTTCTCGCCCTCCGGTCCGGTCAACCACGCCCTGGAGTTCCTCGGGGTCACCACGCCGCCGAAGTGGCTGTCGACGGACAACCTGCTGCCGATGATCCTCGGCACCCTGGTGTGGACGGCGACGGGCTACTACACCTCGATCATCATGGCCGCGGTCGACCAGATCCCGCCCTACCTCTACGAGGCCGCCGAACTCGACGGCGCGAACGCCTTCCAGCGGTTCCGGCACATCACCCTGCCGTGCGCGTGGGACGTGATCTCGGTCTGCGCGGTGCTCTGGACGGTCAGCTCCGTCAAGATCTTCGAACTGATCCTGCTCTTCGGCGGCAGTACCAACGCCTATCCGCCGGTCAGCAGTTGGAACACCGCGCTGTACGTGTACGCGGAGGCGTTCCCGCAGGCGAGCGTCCCCCGGCTGGGCATGGCCACGGCCGCCGCGGTGGTCAGCCTGCTCATGGTCACCGTCGTCACGCTCGTGCTGCGCCGCCTGCTGCGCCGTGAGCCGATCGAGTACTGACCGCGTACTGGCCGCGTGCCGGCCGCGTACCGACCGTCACGACGCCCGCCGTGCCCTCGAACCACCCGTACTACCCGTACCAGAAAGGCGATCACCCGTGCGAAGCAGACGCAGCTCACCGGGACCGGCGACACGCATCGGCACGGCCGTCGTGTGGGTCCTGGTCGCCGCCGACCTCCTGCTGCTGCTGTGGGTCTTCCTGACCTCGCTGCGCAGTGGACCCGACATCCTCCGGCACGGCTTCGGTCTGCCGACCAGCCCGAAGCTCGGCAACTACACCACCGCGCTCGACTACGGCGGTTTTGGCCGCGCCGCCCTCAACAGCGTGCTCGTCTCCGTCGCCGCTGCGGCCGTCGCGGTGGCACTCGCCGCCCCGGCCGCGTACGCGCTGGCGCGGCGACGTTCGCGCACCTCGTCGGCGCTGACGATGACCTTCGCGCTGGGGCTGGGCGTTCCCGGCCAGGTGCTGGTGGTGCCGCTCTTCGTCGGCATGGCGAACCTCAACCTGACCGACAACGACTTCGGCCTCGCCCTGGTCTACGTCGGTCTGGCGATGCCGTTCACCGTCTTCCTGCTGACCGGCTTCTTCGCCTCCGTGCCAGGCGCGTTGGAGGAGGCGGCGGTCCTCGACGGGGCCGGACCGCTGCGGAGCTTCGTGCAGGTCGTGCTGCCCGTCGCGCGGGGCGGGTTGATCACCGCGTTCCTGCTGCAGTTCATCGCCAACTGGAACGAGACGCTGTTCGCCATCGTCCTGACGAACAGTCAGAACAAGATCACCCTCCCGGTGGCGCTCGCCGAGTTCGTTGCCTCCCAGCAGTACAACGGCATGGACTACGGAACGATGTTCGCCGGCGTCTGCATCATCCTCGCCCCCATGATCGCGCTCTTCTCCTGGATGGGCTCGCGGATCATCTCGGGCATGACCGTAGGGATCGGCAAATGACCCGCACCGGACGCCTTCTGACCTCCTCCACCCTCCGTTCCACGCACGGCTCCACGCTCCGCACCGGCGTGTTGCGGATCGAGGGCACCGGCCATCCGGCCCCCGGAGTCCTGCCGATCCTGCACGGCATCCCCAAGCAGACCGCCGAAGGCGTCGGCGCCGACGAGGAGATGCGCTTCGGCCTCGCCTACGGCGCGCCGCACTCGCTGCTGCCCTACACCCGCCAGAGCGACTACGACCGCCTGCGCGCTGAACGCGACCTCCCCACCGTCGTGCTGGAGAACGAGACGCTGACCGCCACGTTCCTGCCCTCCCAGGGCGGACGCCTGTGGTCGCTCGTCCACCGGCCCTCCGGATGTGAACTCCTGCACCGCAACCGGCTCTTCCAGCCCGCCAACCTCGCCCTGCGCGACGCCTGGCTGGCCGGGGGAGTGGAGTGGAACCTCGGCACCACCGGCCACTGGCCGCTGACCTGCGAACCCCTGCACGCCGCCCGCGTCGTCGCCGAGGACGGCACGCCGGTGCTGCGCATGTACGCCTTCGAGCGGCTGCGCCGTCTGGTGCTGCGGATCGACACCTGGCTCCCGGCCGGGTCGCCGGTGCTCCTCGTCCGCGTCTCGATCCACAACCCCGCGCCCACCGAGACGCCGGTGTACTGGTGGTCCAACATCGCCGTGCCCGAGGACGCGGGCACCCGCGTGCTCGCCCCGGCCGACCACGCCTTCCACTGCGACTACGTCAGCGACCTGCGGCACGTCCCCTTCCCTGACGTCGAGGGAGCCGACGCGAGTTACCCGGGACGGGTGCGGCGGGCCGCCGACTACTTCCTCGACCTTCCGGCCGGTCAACGCCGCTGGATCGCCGCGCTCGACGCGAACGGCGCGGGCCTGGTGCAGGCGTCGACCCGACTGCTGCGCGGGCGGAAGCTGTTCTGCTGGGGCGCCTCGACCGGCGGAAAGCACTGGCAGGAGTGGCTCTCCGGACCGGACGCCGCCTACCTGGAGATCCAGGCCGGGCTCGCCCGCACCCAACTGGAGCACCTGCCCATGCCCGGCGGCGCCACCTGGGAGTGGACCGAGGCCTACGGCCTGCTGGAGACCGACCCGGACGCCGTCCACGGCGAGTGGGAGCAGGCTCGCACGGCAGCGGGCGAAGCCCTTGCCCGGCTCGTCCCGGAGAGCGTGTTGACCGAGGCGCTGGCCTGGGGCGCGGCTCTGCCGGAGCCCGAGGAGATGCTTTCGGCCGGTGACGGCTGGGCCGCGCTGGAGATCGCGGCAGGGGAGCTGCCCGCTTCGCCCCTGCTGCCGTTCGGGCTGTGCGGAGAGGCCCAGGAGCCCTGGCGCAAGCTGCTGACTGCCGGAGTCCTGCCGGTGTGCGACCCGCCCGCAGCGCCGGTCACGGGAGCGCACTGGCGCGAGCGGCTGGAACGGCTGGAGCGGCAGGCACCGGACTGGCACGCCAGCTACCAGCTCGGGCTGTTGCGCCTCGCCGACGGCGACGAGGAGGGCGCCCGGCAGGCGTGGAAGCGCTCCGCCGCGGAGCGGGAGACTCCCTGGGCCCTACGCGCCCTCGCCTTCCTGGCCGCCGAGCCTGCGGAGGCGGCCGAGCTGCTTGTCCAGGCGCACCGACTCCTCCCCGAGCTCCGGGAGTTGACGATCGAGACCCTGGCCGCACTCCAACGGGCGGACCGCCCGCGCGAGGCCCTCGCGCTCGTCGAGTCGCTCCCCGACGACGTCCGCGCCCACGGTCGGATCCGGCTGGCGGAGGCGACGGCGGCCCACGCCCTCGGCGACGACGACCGGGTCCGCCGTCTGCTGGCCGAGGGCATCCAGGTCGACAACATGCGGGAGGGCGAGGTGTCCCTGGACGCCCTCTGGCTCGCGGTCCACCCCGGAGAGCCGGTCCCGCCCCACTACGACTACCGCATGTCGGCGGAGTGAGCTCCGCCCACTGAGCCGGGGGGGGCCCCCCCCCCC
>NZ_JADPRT010000005.1:0-202492 GCF_015690355.1 Streptacidiphilus fuscans
TCAGCCTGCGCTTCTCGGCGACCATCCGCACGGCCCGCTCGATCAGCTCCTCCGGGTACTTCCTCTGCGCTGGCATGAGCGCATCCTTCCAAGCTTCAGCGTTCGATACCGAACCCGGAGCGGTTCAAGGCATGGCGGCAATGTACGGGCCACTCCAACCATCTGAGAAGTCGTCACGGCACAGCGCACCTGATCTCTCGTAATCTCCCAGATCAGCCAAAACACCGGGCAAAACGCCAGAAAGGACCCACCTGCAACGCACCTCCGCCAAGACCACCAAGCGCGTCGTCATCCATATTCCCTTCCCCGCCTGCGCCACCACCGCTCCTGAAGGCGCAAACCGATCTACGCGCCGACCCAAGGAGTGTCCACGGCGGACACCCGTACCCTCCGCGGCGATGGCCACAGCCCTGCGCGGAGGGTCTCCCGAGAGATTCGGTCAGAGCCGCACGCGGCCCTGATTCCCGGATCTGACGCAGAACAGCCGGGTGCAACCTGGTCCAGCCCCGTGCTCAGAAGGGGAGTGGCGCTGTCTGACCGGCAGGTTCGTCACAGCCCTGCCCCACAGAACTGGGCGAGACGATGGATCTGTCCGTCGACATACTGGGGCCGGGCATCCCGTTGTCGAAGGAGAGGTATCAGTGGAGGATCCAGGGTTCAGTGTGCAGGTGACCGAAGCCGGGGGCCGAGTGCGTTCACGCCTTCTCTGAGTACGTCCGGATCAGCGAGGACAACCAAGGAAGCACTGAGCGGCTGTTCGATCTGCTACCGCCGTCGGCTCCACACACGTCCAATGCCGGGGACCTTCACGCATATGCTCACGCCCGCTTCATCATGGCCGCCCGCAAACCCCTCGGACGGGACGCGCACGGGTTCTGACGGCCTCACCCATGCCGACGGGTCTTCTCGTCCACACCCCGGACAGCGAGCAGGCCCCGCCCATAACCTGACCTTGACGAGAGGACCAGGAGGGCGGAGCCATGGCTTTCGAGAGTAGCGGAGCGGATCCGAACGCAGAGCCCATCCGTTTTGGCCAACGCATGCAACTGCTGCGCACCCGGCGGGGGATGACCCGGGAGGTACTCGCCGGCCTGCTCGGCAAATCGCCGTCCTGGGTCAAGCAGATCGAGAACGGCCGGTTGCAGATGCCGCGCCTGGACACCGTGCTGGCGATCGCCGAAGCGCTGCGCGTGCGCGACCTCTCCGACCTGACTGGCGGACGGAAACTGGACGCGGGCATGTTCATCGGTCCCGGCCACCCCCGCCTCCCTGCCGTGGCGGAGGCCGTCAACGCCCTGCCAGGCCCCGCCCGGGACCGTCAGGCAGCGTCTGTGGCCCACCTGCGGGCGCGGCTCGCGTCGGCCTGGGCGGCTCGCCACTCGGCTCCGAACCACCGGGACGTGGTCGGCGCGCTGCTCCCGGACCTTATCCGGGACGCCCAACTTGCGGTCCGTCAGGCCGACTCCGCCGCCGACCGGCGAGCCGCCCAGGCGGCGCTGGCCGAGGTGTACTGCCTGTCTCAGTTCTTCGTGGCCTATCAGCCCGACAGCTCCCTGTTGTGGCGGGTCGCCGAGCGGGGCATGGTGGCCGCGCAGGAGAGCGAGGACCCGCGTGCCGTCGGCGTCTCCGCCTGGCTCGCCGCGCAGGCTCACCGCGACTCCGGGCCCGGCCACTTCGACGCGGCCGACAGCGTCACGACGAACGCACTCGCCTACCTGGAGCCGCTTCTGGCGGACGCAACTGATGACGTCCTGTCCATCGCCGGGGCGCTGACCTTCGAAGCCGGGTACACGGCGGCCAGGCGCGGGGACACAGGCGTGGCCTGGGCGCACTGGGATCGGGCACACGAGATGGCACAGCGGCTGCCCAGCAGCTTCTACGACCCCATCACAAGCTTCTCCCGGGCGATCATGGGCGCCCACGCGGTGACCGTGGCAGTGGAACTGCACGCGGGCGGGGAGAGCGTGAGGCAGGCGGCACGGGCGGAGGCCTCCGTGATTCCGTCCCGTCCCCGACGCGCACGGCACCGCATCGAGCAGGCGCGCGCCTACCAGCTCGACGGCCGGGCGGAGGCGGCGCTGGCCACGCTGGAACAAGCATGGGAAGCCGCACCGGAGACGATCAAGTACAACGGCTACGCCAAGCGGATCATCCTCGAAGAAGCCGAGGCTGCTGCTCCGGCACGCAGGCAACGGGCTGCGGACCTGGCCGCGAAGGTGGGCCTGCTCGCCGCCTGATCCTCTGACGAGGGGGCACATTCTGTGCCCCCTCCGGAGAGTGGGCGTACCTACCGTCCGTGACATGGCCGTCACAGGATCTTTCACCGCTGCGGGCGCTGCGCCCGCCTCTTCCGCTCCCCTCCCACGGGCCCATGTGACCCCTGCGTGCAAGGTCGGCGCTGACCGGTGGCCGGACCTGCACTCGCAGTGCAGGGCACCGGGATACCAGCACACTTCGCTCGGGTGGACTCCGGTCTCCTGCGCCTGCGCCTGCGCCTGCCACCAGGGGGCGTCATGAGCGGCGGGACGGTGGTGTTCGAGCCGCGTGACGGCATGTACCGGCTGGTCGTCAACGGGAAGCCACTCGAAGGCGAGCCGGGGCAGCCGCTGCGCTTCGAGACCGCCGCTGAGGCCGAGCGCGTTCGGGACAGCCGGGAGCAACTGTTCGGGGGCCGACGGTGAGCCGCCCTCGCCCGACGTACCCGGAGACGAAGATCCCGTTCGTGTGGCCGACGGTCGGCGCGCGCACCTGGACGGCCCCTGAGCGATCGTTCTTCGGTACCTGCAACCCGGCGGGATCCGCTGACGATCACGTCTGCCCGGTCGGCGTGTACCGGATCAACGGGCGCGTGATCGGCTGCGACTGCATCTGTCACGCCGCCCGCCGAAAGCGGCTGGCCGCACGGTAGAGCCGCCCACAGACCGCAGGACCCTAGGTGCAATGTCAGTACACGGTGTCCTTCTAAACGGTGAACCTCGGTGAGCTGTGAGTGGAACCGGGTACCTGATGGCGCATCAGTCCGCAGAAGCGGGCGGGTGCCTCGGGCTGTCCGTAGCAGATGTGAGGTGTCGTGATGAGAGCCGCGAAGCTGACCGTCCTGGCCGGTCTGCTGGCTGCGACCGTGGCTGCCGTGCCGAGCGCAGCCGTGGCACAGGGGCCAGCGGTGCTGGGGACGGGGCACACGTCGCGGTTCGTGCCGGGCCCGTGCCCGGCCACGCTCCCGCACGGCGTGAAGGCCGCCTGCGGCTACCTGGTGGTGCCCGAGAACCGGGACCGGCCCGACGGGCGGACGCTTCGACTCGCCGTCGCGATCGTTCCCGCCCAGTCTCCGCGGCACCAGCACAGTGACCCGATCGTGTTCCTGCCCGGAGGACCGGGGCAGGACGCCATCAGCGACATTGCGCAGATCACCGCGACCGGTCTGAACCGGGACCGCGATCTCGTCGTCATGTCGCAGCGCGGGACGCTGTCCTCGCCTCCCGCGTTGACCTGCCCCGAGGTCGACAGGTTCTACCAGCAGCGGATCGGGCTGCGCTATGACGCGCCGTCGACCGGCCGCCTGTACGTGCAGGCGGTGTCCGCCTGCCGCGACCGGCTGGCCGGCGAGGGCGTCGACCTCGCCGCGTACAACTCTTCGGAGAGCGCGGCCGACCTGGCGGACCTGCGGACGGCCCTCGGCATCCGGGAATGGAACGTGTTCTCCCACTCCTACGGAACCGAGCTGGCGCTGACGTACATGCGCAGGTACCCGCAGGGGATCCGCTCGGTGACGCTGGACGGGGTGGTGCCGCCCTCGGTGGCGACGCCCGGCTGGACCTGGAGCAGCGTCAAGGAGTCGTTCGACAACATGACCGGTGCGTGCGCGGCGCAGCCTGCCTGCGTGCGGCGCTACCCGCAGCTTGCCGCCGTGTTCACCGACCTGGTGAGCCGTTTGGAGGCACACCCGGTCACCACGCGGGTGACCGTGCCGGGGGTGGCCGGGCCGGTGAAGGTCGTTCTGGACGGCGGAGCGCTGGTGAACTGGATGGTCCGGGCCAGTCACACTCCGGCCGAGTTCCCGCTGGCGGTGGACGAGTTGGCCCACGGCAACCCGCGGGTGGTCGCCGAGCAGTGGGCGAGCACCCGCCTGCCCGGCAGTGAGGGAGTCTTCGCCCACGGTCTCTCCCTGAGCGTGTGGTGCAGCGAGTGGGTGCCCTTCGAGACCGCACGCGAGCAGCTGACGGCCGGTCTGCGGGCCTTCCCGACCTTCCCGATCTCTGTCCTGGCCCAAGCGCCACAGCTGGCGTTCTTGCGCCAAGCGTGCCGCGCCTGGGACGTCCCCGCGGCGGACCCGTCCATCCGTGCGGTCACCCGCAGTGCCATTCCGACCCTCGCCGTCTCCGGGAGCTTCGACGCGCAGACGGGCGCGGTCTGGGGCCGCTACGCCGCGTTGACGCTGCGCAACTCGTTCGTGGTGACGCTCGCCGGCGTCGCGCACGGCGTGTTCGACAACCCCTGCGGCTCACACGTGATCACCTCCTTCTACGACCGCCCCGACCATCCCGACACCCGCTGCGTGGCGTCGGTGCGGCCGGTGCGGTTCATCATCGGGCCGAGGTGAACGCGGTGACGCCGACAGCCGTGGACCAAGCCGACAACACCGCTGACGCCGTCGTCTACGCCGCTCCCGCAGCTGGCGTGCGCCGCGCCGTCCGCCCGCTTTCGCGGCGCAACCTGCTCGGCATCGCGGCGGGTGGCGCGGCTCTCTCGCTCACGCCCGTGCCAGCCTGGGCCGCCGCCCGACGGCCTCCCAGCCCCGGGGAGCGCGCATTCGAGTCGCTGCTGCGGGAGCTCGACGCCAGGATCGAAGCGGCCATGAGGGCCTACGCGATCCCCGGGGCGGCGGTCGGCCTGCTGCTCGGGGACCGCGAGTACGTCAGGGGATACGGCGTCACCAACGTCGACCACCCGACACCCGTCGACCCGGACACGCTCTTCAGGGTCGGCTCCACCACGAAGACCTTCACCGGCACAGCGCTGATGCGACTGGTCGAACGAGGCAGGATCGACCTCGACGCCCCCGTCCGCCGGTACCTTCCCGAGTTCGCGGTGGCCGACCCGACCGCCTCCCGCAAGGTGACGGTCCGCCAACTCCTCAACCACAGCTCAGGCTGGCTCGGTGACGACTACCAGGACTTCGGCCGCGGCGACCACGCGGTCACCCGCTTCGTGGACTCCATGACCCGCCTGCCCCAACTCACTCCGGCCGGACAGACCTTCGCCTACAACAACGCCGGACTCTGCGTCGCCGGCCGCATCCTGGAGGTCACCACCGGAACTACCTACGAGGCCGCCGTACGCAGCCTGCTCCTGGACCCGCTCGACCTGCGCCACAGCCACTTCTTCAGCGACGAGATCATCGGGCTCAACATCGCCGCCCCCCACAACGTCATCGACGGCAAAGCGGTGGTGGAGCCCTCCTTCTGGCACCAACCGCGCAGCCTCGCCCCGACCGGCGGACTCGTCTCGAGCGTGCGCGACCAGCTGGCCTGGGCCCGCTTTCACCTCGGCGACGGCACCGCCCCCAACGGCACCAGACTGCTGAGCAAGGCGTCACTTGAGCGGATGCGCTCACGGCCGGGACCTGGCGGAACCATCGTCGTGGAACTCGACGGGATGGGCGTCACCTGGATGCTGCGGCCCACGGCCCAGGGACCACGGATCGTGCAGCACGGAGGCACCTGGCCGGGCCAGGTCTCCGGCTTCCTGATGGTGCCCGACCGCGGCTTCGCGCTGACCCTGCTCACCAACTCGGTCGGCGGCTCGCACCTGCGCGACGAGCTCTTCACCGACGACTGGGCACTGCGACGCTTCGCCCGGGTCAGCAACCTCCCCGCCGAACCCCGACACCTGAGCGCCGCGGAACTGGCGCCCTACGAGGGCCACTACCTGAACCAGCGGATCAATGAGGCCGGCACGTGGGAGGAGACCCACGTCGAGTTCCGCGCCCAGCGGGGCCGCCTCCAGGGAACGACGACCACCCAGGGCGAGACCAGCGAGCTCGGCGTGGCCTTCTACCGCCGGGACTACGGACTCGACCTCGACCCTTCCGGCCGACCGATCGGCACCCGCAGCGACTTTCTGCGCGGACCCGATGGACGGGTCCTGTGGTGGCGCAACCACGGACGGCTCCACCGCCGCACCGACCAGCGGAAGCCCTGACCCACCACAAGCCTGCTCGCGCGGCTACCCCGGTGGACCTGCGCTACTTCGCCCGCGATGTTCGCACTCTCGGAAGACCAGCGGGCGAGCCACGCACGGCGAATTCAGTGCAGTGCCTGGGCGACGTGCAGCACATCACCCGCCGTCATACTTGGATCTTGCTCCTGAACTGTCAGAGTGTAGGAGCCGTCGAACCAGGTAAGCGTCTCACCCAACTGTTGACCCTGAGTCGACCGTACGACGATGAGCCTGGCCGGATGGCTGCCAACACTGACCGGCTGCCCATCCGTCGGTACGGAGTCGCCAGCAGTTTGCGTGATCCACATGACGCCGTGGGAGATGCCTCCTGCATAGCCTCGTTGCCACGAAGGCGTCGGAGAAGTCACGAAGTGGGCCCCTGAACCGTCAACGTGCACGGTGGGACTGTCAGCGTTGAAGACAACGTCCGGCGTCTGTGCATATCCTGCCGGGAGGTAGCCGGGTTGCCGCAGGTCAGCAGCCAGAACGGTGCCAACTCCTGGGCCCTGCCCCTGGTTGACTTGGCGGCTGCCTAGCGGCTGTCTCAGCGACACGGACAGGTGCTGGGCCGTGCCACCATCGCATACTGCCTCGCTCGGAGCGTGCCGATGACGGACCACCTCAAGTGTCACGGCCCGGGAGGTTTCCTGGGCGATGAGACTGGGCCGATCCTCGCACCCGCTCCAAAACACGGAGGCAGTCAGAGTGCGCCCGTCGGTGCCCACCAAGACCTCACCAGTTACTGCGCTGTTCGCAGCAGGGGAGGCGGCTCCGTCAAAGTAGCCTGCTCCCCAGGCTGACAGGCCGGCCACGGCGACTGTCCCGAGCGCCGTAAGTGTGACGACCCCAGCGCGAGTTATCCGATGTGCCACCCTGCCCACCTCACTCCAGTGCCCGTCCGGTGGGGCCCTTGGCTGTCTCCCCAGGGCCCCACCGGCAAATGCCAGCCGATTGCCTCAATGCAGCCGGCATCAGATCTCCCTGGAGAGTAGGGGGTCCTCGACCCTGGCCCATGCTGGGGCGGGGATGCCGGCCGCAGCGGCCCATGCGAGGGCGCCTTCGGCCGATGCGGGCACCCCCGGCCGGGCGATGGTGTTCAAGTGTGTCGAGTCGGCCCAGGTCCGGTTGGCGGGCCGCGATGCGTGCAAATCGATGGTCTCTCCGATGCCGGCCGCGCGATACTGGACCGCCATGACGAGCGACCATGACTCGGTCGGTCCGACGTTGCGCCGCGTTCTGGCCAAGGCAGGCGGACCGGAGCTGCTGGACCTGCTGGCCAAGGGGCTGACCGGGACCGACCTGACCACACTGCTCCTGGAAGTCTTCCGACGCCGCGCCGACAGGCTCACCCCGGCCGAGGTGATGCGGCGCTATCGCACCGACCGGTTCGTGACCCCGGCCCCGACAGCGTTCGCGCAACTACGACGAGCCGAAGACTTCCTGCTCTCGGCGCTGCCGGACGACTTCCAGATGCTCAGCCTGGCTCCGCTCGTCCCCCTGGCAGCGCATACGGCGGTCGCGACCGTCGACCCGCGCAAGATCGTCGCCACCATTCGTGGCAGCGAGGTCGCAGCCGACCCGACCAATGCCCTGGCCCTGGAGGCAGCCCAGCGGAGATCCCAGGCCCTGGCCGCAGATCCCCGCTCGGCCGTGCCGGTCCGGCTGGCCGCCAGCCAACGCGTCGTGCGCGCCCAGCACTTCGACGCGCCCGGCATGCTCGCCCACTTCCAACTGTTCGCCCTGGTGACCGCCGGCCGGGACACCGGCAGCCGGGCCTTCGAGCAACAGCACCTGGTCGAGCACCTGCATTTCGCCGTCCGGGCGATGGCACGTGCGGGATTGCACCAGACCGAGATCCGCATCACCTGCCTCGACGAGTCCGCCGCTCCGATCCTGGCCCGCACACGCGCAGAGCTGGCCGGAACACCCGGCGTTGACATCATCGACGATCCCGACCGCGTGACCGGACGCGGCTATTACACCGGCCTGTGCTACAAGATCTACGCAACCGTCCATGGTCAGCAGCTGGAGATCGCGGATGGCGGGTTTGTCGACTGGACCCAGCGCCTCACAGGAAGCCGCAAAGAACGCCTCCTCATCAGCGGATTCGGCGTTGACCGACTCGCCGCAATGCTGACGCCACCCACCGACGCCGCACCATGACTTCCGCGCCGGACCAGGTAGCAGTTCCACAGGGTTTGACCCGCGGCGCCGGCAGCCCCGGCAGCCGCCCTCGCGATGGTGTTCAAGCTCGTCGAGTCCGCCGAGGAACGCTGACGGGCGATCACCGGAGCGTCCCTTGTTGCCCTGGTCCGCTCCGGGGCCAGGTTCGAGAACGGCGTCCTGGTCGAGCGGACGCAGGCCGGTGCTGCCTGATCGCCTCGCCTCAGTCCGCTCGGCGAGGTGTCGTCGCGTCGGAGGCCTCGGCAGCCTCTGCTTGGCGGAGCACGTCGTAACCCGCGAACTCGAACATCCGCGTGCCGTGGCGCAGTGGCTGAGGGGCGCCGGCGAAACGGTGCACACCGACGCCGAAACCCGCCTCCACCGCTGACAGCCACTGCAGTTCGAACCCCTGTGCCTCGAACCAGTCGCAGATCTGCGGCACCCGGTCGGGGGCGCCGCGGTGTCGTGTCCAGATGACGGTGCCGTTGGTCGTGCACAGCTGGTTGCAGGCCGCGATGGTGCGCTCGATGTCCGGGTCGGTGATGTTGCCGAAGACGCCACACACAAGGACGAGATCGGCCGGGGCCAGGTCCTCGTACTGGTCGATCAGGGAGGCGTCGCCGGTCACGATCTCAACCTGCCGCAGGCCTGCCTGGTCGGCTTTCTCCCGAGCGGCAGCGGTGTTGCGCGGGTCCAGCTCGACGAGCCTGGCCCTCACATCGTCGCGGCGGGGATGATCGACCAGAACCTCCAGCAGATCGCGGCCATCCCCGGCGCAAAGGCTGACCACCCTCACCTCACCAGCCGGGGCCTCCGACAAGGCCGCAAGGATCCGTCCTTGAACCGCCTGCAGGCGACGTGCCATCAATGAGTCGGCCACTTCGTACTGGTCGTGCCAGGCTCTCCAGTCCACGAACGGATGCTACGACCCCCAACCATCCACTGGCGACCTGTTCGTGACCCACACGACCGCAATCGGTGAGAAGTATCAGCCCATAACGCAGTCAAGGCCCGGCAGATACCGGGCCTTGACCATCTGAGTAGCGGGGACAGGATTTGAACCTGCGACCTCTGGGTTATGAGCCCAGCGAGCTACCGAGCTGCTCCACCCCGCGTCGGTACGCAGGACTCTACGGCACCAACCCGAAACTGCCCAATCGCCTTTCACCTGCCCCGGGCCGCGCCCGATTGCCCACGTGCGACTCGTCCACCGCTGAGGTCCACTCGCGGCCGGGAACTCGGACGGGCCCCCGCTGGACCGACTGAACCGCCGCACCTGGAACAAAGGGCCCGCGTGTCTGCCCGTCCGACGGTCCCGCCGCCGGGCCGAGTCGGTCCCGCGAGTGGTGAGGGCTCGGCTGGCGGAAAGGGCTTTCGCGTGCCGCCGACAGTGCGTTAGCCTTCCCCAGCAATTCGTGGGGATCATGGGGATGCTGTTTCCGGGGGCTTCCAAAGCACGCGGAGAGCCTCACCCGCCCGTCGGCCGTGACCGCCCGCGCTCACCCCCTTTTTCCCTTATGGGAGACGTGCGTGAACCGCTCTGCCCTGCTCCGCTTCACGGCCACGCTGGCTGTCCTCGGCACCTCCGCGCTCGGCTACGTTCCGGCGGCCATCGCCGCAACGCCCGTCGCACAGACAGCGACCGACGCCGTCATTCCCCCGAGCACCACCAACAGTCCGCGCACGGACACTGTCTTCGGCGCCGGCCCCGGGGGCTTCCTTCATGCTCCGGAGGGCGACCAGAACCTGGTGTGGTCCACGTACTCGGGCCAGGACACCCATCTCCAGGGACTGCTGAACAGCACCACCGTTTCCCACGGTGCGGACGTCCTGGTGGCACACCCGACCAACCAGGGCTACCTGCTGCACGACATGGACACCGGGGCCGACACGCGGTTCACCCTTCCCACCGCTGACGCGTACGAGGCCGCCTTCGGCTCGCGCATCGTCAGCATCGCGCCGGGATCCGGCTCCACCCCGGCAGCGCTGCAGATCTTCAGCTCGGCGGGCGGCCAGCAGACCATGACGACGGCCACCGGCTGGCCGAGCGGCTCCAGCATCGGCACGGTGGTAGGCGGCGACGCCGACGCCGCCCTGATGACCTACCTGGAGGGCACGCAAGAGGGCCTGGTGCTGATCGACCTGAACAGCGGTCAGGTCACCCCCGTGTTCAGCGGCCTGACCAGCAGCCAGTTCAGCACGGTTCTCTCGGACCAGTATCTCGGCTGGTACTCCGTCGGTGCCACTTCGACGCTGCATCTCATCCGCCGTTCCGACCCGAGCGCCCCGGAAACGACCGTTTCCCTCCCCGCGCCCCAGATCGCGGGAGCGACCCAGATCGGACTGACCAAGGTCGCGATCGCGGGCAACAATCTGCTCCTGCAGTACACGTACATGGTCGGCGCAGCGTCGACCCACCGGTTCGCGCTCTACCAGATGCCCCTCGCCGGCGGTACGCCGACGCCGCTGATGCCGATGTTGACCTCCCAAATGGTGCCGCTGCCGAACGGCGCGGTGGCGGTCGGAGGGTCCTCGGATTCCGACTGGGGAGTGCACACGTTCACCACGGCCGCCGACGGCTCAGTGGCGGCGACGCTGACGTACGCGGACGCACAGGCGACCTACGCCGTCCGCGGGCTTTCCCTGGCCAATGGCGTCCTGTACGACATCACGGGCGTCGACGCACAGGACGAGAAGCTGTACAGCCGCGCCGTCCAGTGGGGTGGTGCCGCGCCCACCTACCAGGGCGAGACATACTTCGCGTCGCCGGTGCCCACCGACTGCTCCGCCCAGGCCACGTGCGCGCCGCCGCTCGCCTCCCCCGGGGCCGTCGCGCAGCTTGTGCGGGACAGCAGTGCGCCGTACGACTCGATCCAGGTGACCGGCGCCGGCTACGACGTCTACCCCGGCACGAGCGGCGGCGCCTTGGTCGACTCCGACGGCCAGTGGACGGTCTACAACGGCGCCAACGGCACGCAGTACATCGGCACGGACACCGTTCCGGGTCTGCCCGGGAACGTCCTGTGGACCCGTCCGGCCGGGGCTGCGACCCTCACCGACGGCTCCTACGAGTGGGCCGCGGGTGCCACGCCGGGCTCGATCAGCCTGGTCGACCTCGCCCGCAAGGCGACCCAGCAGACCGTCCAGACCGGCGCCGCCTGCGTCCCCACCGAGCTGCAGACCGCCGCGGACCGCTGGATCTACTGGTCCTGCGGCGTCTCCGGCCCGGCCGGTGTCTACGACCTGGCGACCCATCAGGACGTCACCGTGCCCTCCGGCTACGCCGAGCTCGGCGACGGCTACGTGGTCACCCACGACGAGACCGCCGGCGAACTGGTCCTCACCGACATCCACACCGACACCCCCGTCACCTCCGACCTGGCCGCCCTCCCCGCGGGCGCGGTCCCGGACGACCGGAACGTCACCTGGGCCGTGGACAAGTCCGGCGGTGGCGGCATCGCCTACGTGGACGCCCAAAGCACCATCCACCTCGTCAACCCGCAGATCCCCGCGTCCACGACCCAGCCGACCGTCAGCACCACCCTCCAGGCCGGCGAGCAGCTGACCCCGGGCACCAGCATCACCAACTCCTCCGTCTCCTGGGTGATGCAGTCCGACGGAAACCTGGTGGCCTACCTGGCCAACGGCGGCACCACGCCCGGCCCGGCCGTCTGGGCCAGCAACACCGCCGGCCACCCCGGAGCCCACGCCGTCATGCAGACGGACGGCAACCTGGTCGTCTACTCCGCCACCGGCACCGCCCTGTGGGCGAGCCACACCGCCGGCCACCCCGGCGCGCACGCCACCCTCCAGGCCGACGGCGACCTCGTGGTCTCCACGGCGAGCAACTCCGCCCTGTGGGCCGCCGGCACGAACGCCCGCCCGCAGCAGATCGTCGTCGGTACCGTCATGAAGCCGGGCTGGTGGGCTCACTCCCAGCTGACCGAGCTGGTCATGCAGTCCGACGGCAACCTCGTCCTCTACCGCAACCGCGACGGCGCGGCCCTGTGGGCGAGCCACACCGCCGGTCACGCCGGCGCCTACGCCGTGATGCAGCCCGACGGCAACCTCGTCGTCTACCGCCCGGGCGGTGCAGCCCTGTGGTCCACCCGCACCAACAACCACCCCGGCGCGTACGCCCTCGTACAGGACGACGGCAACTTCGTCGTCTACCGCCCCGGCGGCAGCCCCACCAGCGGCGGCGCACTCTGGGCAAGCGGCACCAGCGGAAAATAGGGACACCCCCGAGCCGGCGCGCAGGCCACCGGGACCCACACGCGCCGTCCTCGGCCCCGGCGGCAACCGCTGGCTCTGGCTGCTGATCAGTTCCGACTCAGTGCGGAACGGCCCGCGAAGCGTGCCGTTGCGCCCAACTCCTCTTCGATCCGGATCAGTTGGTTGTACTTCGCGGTGCGGTCGGAGCGGGAGAGCGAACCCGTCTTGATCTGACCGCAGCCCGTCGCCACTGCCAGATCCGCGATGGTGGTGTCCTCCGTCTCACCCGAGCGGTGCGACATGACGGCCGTCCAGCCCGCCTGGTGGGCCGTGGTCACCGCGGCCAGCGCCTCGGTCAGAGTCCCGATCTGGTTGACCTTCACCAGGACCGAGTTGCCCACGCCGGTGCGGATGCCCTCGCGCAGCAGCGTCTCGTTGGTGCAGAACACGTCGTCACCGGTGAGCTGGCAGCGGTCCCCGACGCGGGCGGTCAACTCGCGCCACCCGTCCAGGTCGTTCTCCGCCATCGGGTCCTCGATGGAGACGACCGGGTAGGCGTCGATGAGCTTGGTCAGGTAGTCGGCGTGCTCGGAGGGGGTGCGGCGCACGCCCTCGCCCGCGTAGTCGTAGACCCCGTCGCGGAAGAACTCCGACGAGGCCGGGTCCATGACCAGGCCGATGTCCGCGCCCGGGCGGTAGCCGGTGCGCTCGATCGCGGTCATCACGAAGTCGAGCGCCTCCTCCGCGGTACGCAGCGCCGGAGCGAAGCCGCCCTCGTCGCCGACACCCGTCGAGTGCCCCGCGGCCAGCAGATCGCGGCGCAGCGTGTGGAACACCTCGCTGCCCATGCGGACCGCGTCCAGGAAGGTGTCCGCTCCCACCGGCGCGATCATGAACTCCTGGAAGTCCAGCGGATTGTCGGCGTGGGCGCCGCCGTTGACGATGTTCATCATCGGCAGCGGCAGGAGGTGGGCGTCGGGGCCGCCGAGGTAGCGGTAGAGGGGCTGGCGATGTGCCGCCGCGGCGGCCTTGGCGGCGGCGAGGGAGACGCCGAGGATCGCGTTGGCGCCGAGCCGGGACTTCGTGGCGGTGCCGTCGAGAGCGACCAGCGCGGCGTCGAGACCGGCCTGGTCCGCCGCGTCCCGGCCGCGCACGGACGCCGCGATCTCCCCGTTGACGAGGCTCACCGCACGGTCGACGCCCTTGCCGTGCCAGCGCGCGGAGTCGCCGTCGCGCAGTTCCACGGCCTCCCGGGCGCCGGTGGAGGCACCGGACGGGACAGCCGCGCGCCCCAGGGACCCGTCCGCCAGGACGATGTCGACCTCGACCGTGGGATTGCCCCGGCTGTCGATGATCTGGCGCGCGAGGACGGTCTCGACTGTGCTTGCGGACATGGGAGTTCCTTCCCGTTGTCGTGTGCCGTGGCCCTGGCTGCGACGACGCTGGCGCTGAGCCCGGCAACGCAAACAATACAGCAATGCTGCTCAGTTCTGCTGCTCAGTTCTGCTGCTCAGTTCTGCTGCACAGTATTGCTGTACAGGTCAGGTGCGCAGCCTTGCTGGTCAACGGGGTAAAGTGCGGTATGCCCACCTCGGAAGCCGCCGCCATCGCCGCCGAACTGCGCACCGCGATGGGCAAGCTCACCCGCCGGGTCAAACACGAGGACCACATCCCACTGGGCCAGGCCGCCGTGCTCGGTGCACTCGACCGCAACGGCGCCATGACCACCAGCGACCTCGCCGCCGATCAGCGCGTACGTCCCCAGTCGATGGCCCGGTCCGTGGGGCTGCTGATGGAGCAGAACCTGATCACACGCCGGGCACACCCCACGGACGGCCGCAAGTCGCTGGTCGAGCTGTCGGACGCGGGCCGGGCCGCGCTCGAAGCGGAGCGCAACCGCCGGGCCGGCTGGCTCGCGCAGGCGATCGAGGCCGAACTCACCGACGAGGAGCGGGCATTGCTGGCACGCACTGCCGCCCTGCTGGAACGGCTCGCCACACGCTGACGCCCCGACAGACGCCCAGCGCTCGCAGGGCCCAGAGCTTCTGGCAGGGTGGGCCGGTGACGCTGTTGATATTGAAGCTCGTGCTCGCTCCCCTCCTCGTGGTGGGGTCGTCCCTGGCGGGGCGGCGGTGGGGACCGTCGGTCGCCGGCACGCTTGTGGCGCTCCCGATCGTGGCGGGGCCCATCTTGTTCATCACGTACCTGGAGCACGGCCAACAGTTCGCCGCACACGCCGCGTCGGCGTCGTTGCTCGGCCTGGTCTCGCTCGCGGTGTTCGCAGTCGTCTTCGCCAGGCAGGCGCGGACGCGGTCCTGGCCTGCCACTCTGGTCATCGGCTGGCTGGCCTGCCTGGCCTGCGATCTCCTCCTCTCCATGACCTCCCTTCCGGCACCGGCCGGACTGGGCCTCGCGATGGCGGCGACCGCCCCCGCCACAAAGGCGGCGAGCGCGCTCACCCAGCCCGGAGCGCCCAGGGCCCTGCGCCCGCCGGCGTGGGACCTTCCGGCTCGCGCGGCGGTCACCGCCGCGCTCGTCCTCGCACTGACGACAGCTGCCGCACATCTCGGCCCTGACCTGACCGGGGTGCTCGCGCCGTTCCCGATCGGCACCAGCGTCGTGGCCACCTTCGCGCTGGCGCAGGGTGGGGCACCGGCCGCGCATGCGACGCTGGCCGGGGTACTGCGAGGCCTGTGGGGGTTCGCTGCTTTCTGCTTCCTGGTCGCGGTCCTCGCCGTCCCCGTCGGCGGCCCGGCGGCATTCGCCGCCGCCACTCTCGGCGCGCTCGGGGTCCAACTGACCGTCCGGCGGATTCACCACGTACGCGACCGGACAACGACTCCAGTCCCGCTGCCTGCGACCGAACCGGCGCTGAACAGCGGAGGTTGAGGTTCAGCAGGTCGAACGGGCCCGTTCGACCTGTCCGCGTCGGGTGGGATCACCCTGCCGGAAGTCATTCCGGCATCGCCGCGTGTGTCGGTCGCTCCAGCTGAGCCGGGCTCAGAGAAGTTCGGCGCGAGCGGCCTGGACTCCGGCCTGGAACCTGGTCTGTGCGCCGAAGGAGTCCATGAAGTCCCGGATCAGCCTTTGCACGGTGCGCGTGGAGATGCCGAGCTGGCGGGCGATGCTCTCGTCGGTGAGCCCGGACGCCAGCAGCGTCAGAAGTTCCCGGCGGCGCCCCGCTGCACCCGGTTCGCCCTCCGCCTCGGCTCGTGGCACGCGCATCGCCTGGGACCAGGAGAGCGCGAACAGGCCGGACAACGCGTCGAGCAGCGAGCACGGGCGCACGACCAACGCGGTCTGCAGCGCCGTCCCGGTGCTCACCGGCAACAGGGCCCACCGGTCGTCCACCAGGGCCAACTTGAACGGCAGTGTGGCAAGCATCCGGCAGTCTTCACCGATGTCCATGAACTCCCGGATCGTCGCCAGCCGCTCCGGATCGCGCACGGCGGCGTGCTCGTAGATGACCTGGACGGCCACTCCGCGTCTGATCACCGCCGCCTCGTCCGCGGGCGAGGCGACGAGGATGTGGGGTGCCTTGTCCAGGACCCGCAGGCTGGTTCGGGCGCTGTGCTGCAGTGCCCGCCAGCAGGCCGCGATGGCCTCCTGGCCGCTCACCACCTCGATCAACTCGTCCGGCCCCACTGCCTGGTGGCCCTGCCGGTAGTTGCGCATGAGCTCCTCGACGCGCCCGCGCAGTCGGGTCAGGTCGGCCTCCCGCGCCCGCACGAGCGCCTCCAGGGCGATGTCGGGTGCGGTCGCATACCAGGCGTCGGGCGCGTCACCGCGGCCGGTGTGCTCGCTGCTCTCGTCCCACGCGCCGGCGTCATCGTGCCGGGCGGCGACGACCAGGCCGAGTGCGGCCAGGGAGTGCAGCTGTGCATGGACGCGATCGTGTGCCATGTCGAGTCGCCGGCCGATCTCGGCCGTGCTCAATCGGGGCTCGGTCAGCAACCGGAGATAGAGATACTCCTCGACGGCCGAGAGGCCGAGGCAGTCGAGCAGCGCCGCTGCACCGTCCGTGCGGCTTGCAGGCATGGATGGCCCCTTTCCGCGGCTTGGACGGCGAGGCCGATACGGGGCCGGAGCACGCCGGTCGCCGCATGGCATGTTCCCGCCATTTCAGGTTCCGGCATCGTCCCACGTCTATACCCAGGAAATCCACAGGATCCAGTCTGAGCGCTGTACCGGACGGCGCGTCAGCACGGCTGTGTCGCCGTCGAGACCACCCCACCCCACTGGGAGCCCGACCATGTCCGTGGCCAGAACCCGCGCCACCGGGGCGATACTCGCCGCCGCCTGCTGCGTGACCATCGTCGCCGTCCCGGCGACAGCGACCGCCGCGACCCCGCACACCAGCCGGACCACCCCCACCACCGCGTCCGGCCCCGCAGTCGCCCACCACTCCGCCGCCCGCCCGTTCGGCGCCCACCACGGCCGGGCCCGGTTCGCCGGCGGCGTCTGGGGCGGCTACGTCGCCCAGGGAAGCGGATTCCAGAGCATCTCCGGGTCGTGGACCATGCCCCAGGTCACGTGCAACACCAGCAACGACCTGTTCGCGCCCTGGGTCGGCATCGACGGCTACGGCTCGCAGACGGTCGAACAGACCGGTGTCCAGGTGGACTGCTCCAGCGGTCAGCCCGTCCTGTCCGGCTGGTACGAGATGTACCCGGCGGCGCCGCAGTACTTCAGTGACCCGGTCTCGGCCGGTGACTCCTTCACCGGCTCGGTCACCACCGACGGCTCCGGCAACTACACCCTCACCCTGGCCGACACCACCAAGGGCTGGTCCGAGAACACCACCCAGTACCTCGACGCGCAGGACGTCAGCGCCGAGGCGGTCATCGAGTCGCCCAGCCAGAGCTACCCGTCCTTCAACGAGCTGGACTTCTCCGGCATCACCGTCAACGGCCAGGTCTTCGACTCCTTCTCGCCGCAGGCGATCGACAGCGGCCAGTACACCGAAACCTCCCTGAACAACGGCTCGTTCGCAATCGTCCCCGCCTCCGGGGCCGCCGCCGGGACCGCGCGCAGCCACACCGCGTCGTCGTCCATCGGGCACCGGCCGTCCGTGATCCGGTACTGACCGCTCCCTCTCGTTCTTCCCGCTTGCCGCTCCCCGCTTCCGCTTCCCGCTGACACGTCAGCACCTGCCGGAGCGCCCGAGGCGCTCCGGCAGGCCACCAGCCTGGACTTCACAGAAACGCGAGTGACATGAACCCCTCACCCTCCCGCCCCCGCGGACGCCGGGTGCGTGCCGTGCTCGGTGTGGCCGTAGCGGCAGCGCTGCTCCCGGCATCCCAACTCCTCGCCGCGCCACACGCGTCCGCCGCCCCCGCCGCCTCCGCCGCACCGGGCGCGTCCCAGTCGCACGGGGCCGACACCGCGGCCCGAAGCGCGGACGGCGGCGTGGTCCACTTCGTCCGCAGCCACGGGCACCTGGTCCGGGTCGTCACCCACGGGCGCTACGGCATCGTCGCCGCCGACGGCACTTCGGCCGTCCCGGCCAGACGGCGCGCCAACTCCGGCGGCCTGCAGTACAACGGCGGCGTCGTGCAGCACAGCCCCAGGGTGTACCTGGTCTACTGGGGTTCCCAGTGGGACAACGACAGCAACGGCATCCAGCCCTACATGACGAACCTCTTCAACGGGATCGGCACCAGCTCGGACAGCTGGTCTGCCACCACCACCCAGTACCCGGACTCCAGCGGCACCGGACCCTCGTTCACCGGACCGGTACTGGCCGGCAGTTGGGTCGACGACAGCGCGCCCGCCCCGGCCGCCGCGCAGCAGGCCGACATCGCCGCCGAGGCCGACGCGGCCGCCTCCCACTTCGGCGTGGCCGGCGACCCGGACGCCCAGATCGTGGTGATGAGCCCGCACGGAACCTCCCCCGACGGCTGGCCCTCGTCCGGATTCTGCGCCTGGCACGACTACACCGGCAGCGTCTCGTACAGCAACATGCCCTACCAGCTCGACGCACCCAGCGGCAGCCGCTGCCCGAACGCGGCCTTGGGCGGCAAGCTGGACGCGTTCAGCATCGTCGAGGGGCACGAGTTCGCCGAATCCGTCACCGACCCGCAGCCGTCCAGCGGCTGGGTCGACGCGAACGGCGAGGAAATCGGCGACCTGTGCGAGAGCAACTTCCAGGACGTCACCCTCTCGACCGGCACCTTCGCGATGCAGCCGCTGTGGAGCAACAACGACGGCGGCTGCGTGATCACGCCGGGCTCGGGCACCGGTTCCGCCACGGCCCGCTGATCGGCCCGGCCCAGGCCGGGCCCTGCCGGGCCGGCCGACCCCTCGTGTGGCAGGCCCGGCAGGGATGCTAGAAAGCCCTGGTGACCGATCATCCTCAGCAGCCTCCGACCGTGCGTCTGTTCGTTGCGCTGGCCCCGCCCGACGACGCCAAGGATGAGTTGGCGGGCGCCCTGCAGTTCGCCTACGAGAAATACGCCCACCTGCGGTGGAATCGGATCGAGGACTGGCACATCACTCTGGCGTTCCTCGGCGAGCTCCCGGTCACGCTCATCCCGCTCCTCCGGCCGGCCCTCGCCCGTCTGGCTGCGGGTCGTCCTTCCCTGGGCTTGGGCCTGGATGGCGGCGGCCACTTCGACGAGCGGCTGCTGTGGACCGGGATCGAGGGGGAGCTCGACGGACTGCACGTCCTTGCCGAGGACGTCCGGAACTCGGTGCGGGCCTGCGGCATCGCCTTCCAGGAGCGCCCGCTGCGCCCCCACCTGACGTTGGCCCGGGGACGGCGCGGTCAGCAGGCCGACATCCTGTCGGCGGCCGCGAGCCTCACCGATTTCGCCGGCCGCACCTGGCAGGCCGAGCGTCTCCACCTGGTGGGCAGCAACATCGGCCGCGGCCCAGGGGTGATCCGCTACCGCGACATCGAGTCCTGGCGGCTCGCCGGCGGATCCTGACGGCTGGGGCGGCGCCGGGCCTGCCCTCCGTTCGTCTCGGCGTGGGTCAGCCGATGGTGGCGGTGTCGATGACGAAGCGGTAGCGGACGTCGGAGGCCAGGACTCGCTCGTAGGCCTCGTTGACCTGGTCGGCGGAGATCACCTCGATGTCTGCGCCGATGCCGTGTTCGGCACAGAAGTCGAGCATCTCCTGGGTCAGGGCGATGCCGCCGATCATCGAACCGGTCAGGGTCCGACGAGCGCTGCTGAGCAGGAAGCCGTTGACGACCATCGGTGCGGGGCCGGCGCCGACGTTGACGAGGACGCCGTCCACGGTGAGCAGTCCGAGGTACGCGTTGACGTCGAGGTCGGCGCTGACGGTGTTGACGATCAGGTCGAACCGCCTGGCGAGCTCGGTGAACGTGGCCGGGTCGGAGGTCGCGTGGTAGTGGTCGGCACCGAGGCGGCGGCCGTCCTCCTGCTTCTTGAGCGACTGGGACAACACGGTGACCTCGGCGCCCAACGCGTGAGCGATCTTGACGGCCATGTGGCCCAGGCCACCGAGTCCGACGACCGCAACCTGCTTACCGGGGCCCGCGCTCCAGTGTCGCAGCGGGGCGTAGGTGGTGATGCCCGCGCACAGCAGCGGAGCGGCGGCGGCCGAATCGAGGCTGTCGGGGACGGACAGCACGAAGTCGGCGTCAACGACGATGTGGGTGGAGTACCCGCCCTGGGTGGTGGTGCCGTCGTGGTCGGTGAAGGCGTAGGTGAAGACCGGGCCTTCCGTGCAGTACTGCTCGTCGCCGCCGAGGCAGGGGGCGCACCGGCCGCAGGAGTTGACCAGGCAGCCGACCCCGACGCGGTCGCCGATCCGGTGCCGGGTGACGTCGGTACCGACCTCGGTGACGGTGCCGATGATCTCGTGGCCGGGGACGACGGGGAAAGGCTGGGGACCCCACTCGCCCCGGACGGTGTGGATGTCGGAGTGGCAGATGCCGACGTACTGAATGGCGATCAGGACGTCGTTCGGCCCGACGGGACGGCGTTCGACGGTGGTCGGGGCCAGCGGCAGGCCGGCGGCTGGGGCTGCGTAGGCTTTCACGCGCATGGCTGCTGTCCTTTGACGGGAGTGGGGCCGGGTTGAGTTGGCGGCGGGTGCAGTGGTGCCACCCGACGGGAGTCCCTTCCGTTGGGGGATCACGGCTCTGGCATCCAGATAACCGCGCTTCCCGGCGACGAGCGAGGCACCACGGATGTACGTGCCGGTACATCCCTCTCCTGGCGGGCAGGCTGTCAGGACGGGACGTGGATCCGGTGCCGCAGACCGCAGCTCCCGTGGACCTTCCGAAGCCGGGGAGGTGGATAGGGTGAGGGCGTGTCTGGTTCACCCTCTCCCTCCCCCGCCTCGTCCTCGTCCTCGTCCTCGGCTTCGTCCCCGGCTCCGTCCCCGGCGGAGCCCGCGTCGCCGCGGGGCGGCTCGTTGCGCAGCGAGTACCGGGAGCTGACCCGGAAGCGGCTGCTCGACGCGGTGCGTGAAGTGCTGGAGGAGACGGACTACGCGGCCGCCACGGTCGAGGAGATCGTGCGGCGCGCCGGGGCGAGCCGGGCCACGTTCTACGTGCACTTCCGCTCCAAGGGGGAAGCGGCCGCAGCGCTGCTGGACCGGGTGACCCCCTCGGACCGGGGTGCCTATGCCAGCCTGCCCGAGGCGGCCCGGACGCGAGCCGGGCTGCGCCGCTGGCTGGAGGAGTCCTTGGACTGGTACGAGTCGCAGGCTCGACTGCTGGCGGCGCTCAACGAGGCGATGGCGGTCGAGGGTACGGTCGCCGAGCGCCGTTCGGCGGCGGTGGAGCGGCTGGTCGAGGCGCTGCCGGAGTACCTCGAACGCTGGGGGGACCCGGCGCGGGCGCGGGTGCGCCTGCAGCTGCTGCTGCGGCAGTTCCACCAAGTGGCCATGGACACGGTGGTGCAGGGCGCATGGCAGCCTGACCGCGCACTGCTGCTGGACGAGATGACGGAGGCGTGGTGGGCGGTCCTGGGCGGCGAGGAACGCGCGCCCAGGACCTGACCACCACCCGGGGCCGAACCGCCGCCCGGGGACCTGCCCCCGGGGACCTGACCGCCACCCAGGCCCGCCGCGTCAGTCCGCGCCGACCCCGGTGAGCAGGCGCAGCTCCACCGCGTCCTGGTCCACACCCGACGCGCCTCCGGTGCCGCCGCCAGCGCGGCCGTGGCGGCTCCCCGCCCAGCCGAGCAGGAACGACGCCGGGATCGAGACGATGCCGACGCTCTGCAGCGGGAACCAGGCGAAGTCGAGGGCGGGGAAGAGCGTGCCGGGTCCCCCGGAGACGGTGGGCGAGATCGCCTGCAGGCCGATGGCCAGCGCGGCGCCGCCGTAGACGGACCAGAGCAGGCCGGTGCGGTTGTATCCCCGCCAGAAGAGGCTGTGGACGAGGGCGGGCAGCACCGCGGACGCGGCAACCGTCACGGCCAGCATGGAGAGGAACTGCACGTTGTAGCCCTGGGCGGCGATCGAGAGCAGGATGCCCACAGCGCCGAACAGCACCGCCGACCACCGGACCGTGCGGACCTCCTTGGCCTGGCTCAGGTGTCCGCGGCGGACGGCGTAGGCGTGGACGTCGTGCGCGAGGCTGGCGGCGGCCGTGAGGGTGATGCCGGCGACCACGGCGAGCACGGTGACGAAGACGGTGCAGGCGACCGCCGTCAACAAGGTGACGCCCGCCGTGGTGGAGGGACCGCCCGCCAGGTTTCCGGCCAGAAGCAGCAGTGCCGCTTGGCCGTTGGGGTTGACGGCGGAGATCATGGCGCTGCCCACCACCGCGGCGGCGCCGATGCCGAGGACGGCCAGGGCGAGGCTGTAGACGCTCACCACGCCGAACGCGTACCGGGTGGCGCGGCGCGCTGTGGCACCGTCGGACATGGCGCTGATCCGCATGATCATGTGGGGCATGCAGGCCGCACCCAACACGACGGTGATGTGCAGCCCAGCGATGTTCACCGGGTTGCTCGCGGTGACGCCGAGCTGTGAGGTGGAGCGCAGGTAGGTGGCGGGGTGGCCGCTGCCCTGGGCGGCGGCGGAGAGAAGGGCGTCGGGGCTCCAGTGGAAGTGGGCGAGGAGGCAGACCGTCGCCCCGGCCAGGGTGACGGTGACCAGGAGCACCTTGGCGATCTGCATCAGGCTGGTGCCTTTCATGCCGCCGGCGACCGTATAGGCGATCATCAGGGCGCCGATCAGCACGATGCAGGTCTGCTGCGCTCCGGCGCTGTTCATGCCGAGCAGCATGGCGGTGGCGGCGCCTGCGCCGCTCAGCTGGACGACCAGGAACGGCAGTGACACGGCGAGCGTGGCCACGGTCGCCGCGATCCTCGGCGCGCTGCCGGGGGCGCGCAACGCGAAGATGTCCCCCAGCGTGTACCGGCCGGCGTTCCGCAGTGGACGAGCGAGGACCAGCAGCGTGCCGAGCGCGAGCGCGGTGCTGACGTCGAGCAGGATGCCGTCGTAGCCGGACAGCGCGATGACGCCGGTGGTGCCGAGCATGGTCGCAGCGGAGGTGTAGTCCCCGGAGAGTGCGAGGCCGTTCTGAAACGGCGTCAGGTTGCGGTTTCCGGTGTAGAACTCCCCGATCTCGTCCCGGTCCGGCCCGACCAGGACGCAGAGCAGCAGCGCCAACCCGACGAAGGCGAGGAACGCGATGAGCACCGGAGTGTGCGTGCCCTGGCCGGCGCCTGGCACCGGGGCGGAAGGCGCGGCGGCCAGCAGGGTCGGGCTCACCACTCGGCCCGTCGATGCGTCGGGTTCCGGTTCCGTGCACCAGCGGTCGCGGCAGTCGCGGCGGCCTCCTGCTGCTCTTGGCGCGCCTTGATCCGGTCGGCTTCCGGGTCGAGTTCCCGGGCGAGGCGGCGGTCGTAGGCGAAGGTCGTGCACACGGCCAGGACCCCGAGTGCTCCGCAGAGCAGCAGACCCAGGTTGATCCGTCCGATCACCTCCCTCGCCAGCACTCCGGGCGCGGCTCCGGCCAGCAGCACGAGCGAGACAAAACAGGCGCCGTTCACGCTCACCAGCCGCCGGTCGATCCGGCGGAGACTGTGCCGCAGTCCGTCGACCCTGACCGGCTCCGGCGACTGTGGCCGGACGTGCCGCGGCGGCTGCGACGCGCCACCGAATCCGGCTGGCGGCTGCCCTGAGCGGGACATGGGATGCATCGAAGCGCTCCTCGGTGCGAGAGGGAAAAGCGAGGGGGGACCGCGCGCCGCGTGCGCGGCCTCCGGACAGCGGCGATGGAGTGGCGTCAGCGTAGCCAGCCATGAGGTCACTGACTAGACATACGTCTAATGAAGAGATGTCGTTTCACATACTGGTCGGTCGGCGGCCTGCTCGGCGCCGCGCTTCTCGCCGAAGGCGCGGGAGGGCGCGGGAGAGCGCGGGGAGAGCGCGGGCAAGGGCGCGGACGGCGCTCGGGATCGGCCTGGGTCACCAGGCCCCCGGCCGCGTCGAACGCGCACGCTCGCAGGACGGCAGCCCGGGCCTCCGGCCGGGATGCTTCACGCAAGCGTGATGAGGAGACATGGACACGCCACATCACGGCAAATGTCGACTCCTAGCCTGGTCACCACATCGTCGCGCTGACCGATCGTCAGCTCACGGTGGCCACGCTCCACTTACGTCCCAGGAGGACACAGCCGTGACGCTTCGCCTCAGGACCCTGGTCGGTCTGCTCGCCGCACCGCTCCCGATCCTCGCTCTCGCCGCCACGCCCGCCATCGCCGCGAACACGCCCACCAGCACCGCCGCGGTGCGCGGTGACGTGTTGCCGGCTCTCAGCCACTCCGTGCGCACCGGCGCGATCGCGGCCAACCGCCGAATATCCGTCCAGGTCAGCCTCGCGCTGCGGGACCGGGCAGGACTCGCCGCCTTCCTGAACCAGGTGGCCGACCCCAAGTCCGCCCAGTACAAGCACTACCTGACGGTTCACCAGTTCGCCGCCAGGTTCGGAGCCACCGCCCCGACCATCGCGAAGGTCACCGCCTACCTCACCGCGCAGGGCCTGAAGGTCTCCGCGCCCACCGCCAACCACCTCACCCTGTCGGCGACCGGGACCGCCGCGCAGATCGAGAAGGCCTTCGGCACCCGGCTGGCCACCTTCCACGAGGCCCGCACGGGACGTGACTTCTTCGCCAACACCGCCGCGCCGCAGCTCCCTGCCGCGATCGCCTCCGCGGTCTTGGACGTCTCCGGCCTGAACGACTACGCAAGGTTCGACTCCTACGCCGCACCGGCGTCCATGCCCCGGGCGCAGTCCCACGCGGTCACCGGTCTCACCCCGACCAAGGCCCGCAGCGCCTACAACCTCACCTCCACCGTCGGCGCAGGCTACAACGGCACCGGCTCGACCGTGGCGCTGCTGGAGTTCTCCGCGTTCAAGCAGACCGACATCACCAAGTACGACAGCAACTTCGCGCTCAAGCCGACCACACCGACCGTCGTCAACGTCAGCGGCGGCACCACCGACCTGTCCGGCGAGGTCGAGGACGAACTCGACATCGAGGTCGTCCAGGCCATCGCGCCGGGCAGCACGATCAAGGTCTACGAGGCTCCCAACAGCGACGCCGGCGAGGTGGCGGTCTACGCACAGCTCGTCAGTGACGACGTCCCGATCATCTCCACCAGTTGGGGTATCGACGAGGCCGACGAGACGCCCAGCAACCTCACCGCCGTCCATGCCGACCTCCAGGAGGCGGCCGCCCAGGGCCAGTCCGTCTACGCGGCCTCCGGTGACAACGGCTCCGACGACGCCGGGAACGGCGGCACCTCCGTCGACTTCCCCGCCAGCGACCCGTCCGTCACCGGAACCGGCGGCACCACCCTCGCGCTCACCTCCGGCGGCGCCTGGTCCGCGGAGACCGCGTGGTCGGGCAGCGGCGGAGGCGTCTCCTCCGAGTTCGCCACCCCCGCCTACCAGACGCCCGTCAACAGCGGCAGCCACCGCACGGTCCCGGACGTCGCCGCCGACGCCGACCCGAACAGCGGCTGGGCCGTGTACAGCCAGGGAAGCTGGGGCGAGGTCGGCGGCACCAGCGCGGCAGCCCCCAACTGGGCTGCCTTCACCGCCATCTACGACAACGAGGCGAAGGCCAAGGGCAAGCCCGCCTTCGGCTTCGCCAACCCCACCATCTACTCCCTGGCCCAGTCCACGCACTACAGCTCCGCCTTCCACGACATCACCACCGGCAGCAACGGCGCCTACAGCGCCCACGCCGGCTACGACCAGGTCACCGGCTGGGGTTCCTACAACGGCGCCGGGTTCCTCAGCGCCGAGCTCGGCTGACACACCGTCAACATCACTCCCCCGACAGCCCATGGCGTCCCATAGCGGCCCATGACAGCCCGGGATCCACGCAGCCGGGCAGCCTCCATTCGGGAGGCTGCCCGGTGCAGCATCACGCGGCCAGGACGACCAGGCCGGTCAGCCGGAAGCAGGCGCCGCCGCCGTCCGCCCCATGCAGGGACTCGGCCGTCAGGTCCGCGCCGTGGGCGCGGGCGATCTGGCGGGCCATGGCGAGGCCGAGGCCGGAACCGGGGAGGGAGCGGGCGGCGCCCGCGCGGTAGAAGCGGTCGAAGAGGTAGGGCAGGTCGTCGTCGGAGATGCCAGGCCCGTGGTCGCGGACGGAGAGCTCCAGCGTGTCACCGGCTGGGCCGCGCGCCACGTGGACCTCGACCGGCCCGCGTCCGGCGCCGAACTTGGCCGCGTTGTCGAGAAGGTTCGCCAGCAGGCGGGACAGGCGGGCGGGCACGCCCGAGACGAGTGCGTCGGTGACCCCCGGACCGCGGGTCAGGGAGAACTCCTGCCCGGGCCAGTGCTCGCGGGCTGCGGCGACAGCGTGCTCGATCAGCGGGAACACCCGGACGTGTTCCAACAGCGCCTGCGGCTCCTCGTCGCGGGCGAGTTCGACGAGATCGTTGACCATGCCGGTGAGTTCACGCAGCTGACGACCGAGCGCACCGGACGCGCGGTCGCGCTGTGCGTCGGTCAGCCGGTCGGCGCGGGCCAGGAGTTCGACGTTGGTGCGCAGCGCGGTGAGCGGGGTGCGCAGTTCGTGGGAGGCGTCGGCGACGAGTCTGCGCTGCGCGGTGACCGACTGTTCGAGGGCGTCGAGCATGGTGTTGAAACTGTCGCCGAGACGGGTGATCTCGTCCGGGCGGTGCCGGGACGTGGCGTGGGAGGCGATGCGGTGGTGCGGATCGCGGGTGCGGGTGATGCGTTCGACCGTGGCCGTCAGGCGGGTGACCGGGCGCAGGCCGGTACGGGAGACCCACCAGCCGAGCAGTCCGGCGACCAGGACACCGGCGGCACCGGTCGCGGCCAAGATCGCGGCTGACTGACTCACCGCCCGCTGCACCCCGTCGGAACGCAGCGCGGCTTGGAGGGCTACCCCGGAACGGAACCGGGTGACGAGCATCCGGGCGGGCTGCCCGTCGACGGTGGTCGCGGTGTAGTACGGCGCGCGTGTCCCGGCCGCGACCTCGCGGACGGCCGGACCGACGGGAAGTACGTACGCGTCGGCGGGTGCGCGGGGGTCGCGGGCGGGATCGGCCGGGACCACCTGGGTGCAGGCGGGAGCGGCCAGGTAGCGGCACTGCCCCGCCAGGACGCCGGGCGGGTCGTCGCCGTGCTGCTGCACGGCGACGGTGGCGGCCTGGGTGAGGTCCAGGTCGAGTTGGTGGGTGAGCTCGTAGCGGATCAGGACGAAGGCGGCCCAGCTCAGAGCGAGTGCGACAGCGGCGACGGCGAGGGCGGCGGTGCAGGCGAGCCGGGCCCGCAAGGTGAGGGCGGGCAGCCTCGGCGGCCACAGGGCGGTGCCGCGCGCCGGCCGTGCGGAACGCAGGCTCACGGTGCGGCCAGCCGGTAGCCGATCCCGTGCACGGTCTGCACCAGTCGCGGCTCGCCGTCGGCCTCCAGCTTGCGGCGCAGGTAACCGACGTAGACGGCCAGGGAGTTGGAGTCCGGACCAAAATCGCGACCCCAGACGCGCTCCAGCAGGGTCTCCCGGGTGAGCGCCTGCTCAGGGTGGCGCAGCAGAAGCTCCAACAGCGCCGCCTCGGTCCGGCTGAACTCCAGCAGCCGCGCGCCGCGCCGTCCGGTGCGGGTGGCCGGGTCGAGCGTCAGGTCGGCGTAGCGCAGTTCCTCGTCCGGCAGCTCGGGCGCGGTGCGACGCAGCAGGGCGCGGACGCGGGCCGTCAGCTCGTCGAGGGCGAAGGGCTTGACCAGGTAGTCGTCCGCGCCGGCGTCCAGCCCGTCGACGCGGTCGCTGACGCTGTCGCGTGCGGTGAGGACGAGCACAGGCGTCCGGTCGCCGAGCGCGCGCAGTCGGCGGCAGACCGCCAGGCCGTCCAGGACGGGCATCATCAGGTCGAGGACGACCGCGGCGGGCTCCTCGGTGGCGATCTTGCCGAGTGCGTCGTGCCCGTCTGCCGCCTGGAGCACCTCGTACCCCTCGACGGCGAGGACGTCCGCGACCGCGTCGCGAACCTCGGGGTCGTCGTCGACCACCAGGATCCGTGTCACCTGCTGGTTCTCCTTCCGCATCCGGTGCTGGTCCGCGCCGACCATCATGGCAAAGCGGATCGGGCAAACCACTGTAGAACGGGCGGCTGCCAGAGCTCTTAGAACCCTCTTAGCCCAGGTCACCACGGTGGAGGCATGCACACTCCCCTATCGGTGGTGATCGGCGCCGGAGGAACCGGCGGACACATCTATCCCGGGCTCGCGCTCGCGGAGGCGCTCCGGAGAGCGGACCCCACAGCGGTGGTCTCCTTCGTGGGGACCGAGCGTGGCCTGGAGACGCGGCTGATCCCGCAGGCCGGCTACCAGCTGCACACCGTGGACATGATCCCCTTCGACCGCTCGCTCGGCGCCCGCCGCTACCTGCTGCCGGCCGACCTGTTGCGTGCGGCGCGCCAGGCGCAACGGGTGATCGAGCGTCAGGGCGCCCAGGTCGTGGTCGGGATGGGCGGATACGCGTCCGCTCCGGCGGTCCTGGCCGCGCGGTTGGCCGGGCTGCCCAGCCTGATCCACGAGTCGAACGCGGTGCCGGGACGGGCGAACGCCTTCGCAGCACGGCTGACACCGCACGTCGCGCTCGCCTTCGAGCAGAGCCGGGCCCATCTGCCCGGCGCGAGTCGCGAGCGGGCGGTCACGGTCGGCATGCCGCTGTCGGGGCCGTTGGCCCGCTTGGACCGGCAGGCGTTGCGCGCGTCGGCGCGCCGCCAGCTGGGCGTCCCGGCGGGTGCGCGCCTGGTCCTGTTCAACGGCGGAAGCCTGGGGGCGCAGCGACTGACCGAGGCCGCACTGGACCTGGCGCGGCGCTGGCGACACCGCCTCGACATCCGACTGCTCGTCAAGACGGGTCCGCAGCAGGTGGACCACGCCCGCGCGGCGCTGATGGACAACGGCGGCGCGGCCGTCGCGCAGGCGGTTCCCTACCTGGACCGGATGGACCTCGCCTACGCGGCGGCGGACATCGTGGTCTGCCGCGCCGGGTCGGCGACGGTCGCCGAGCTGGCCACGACCGGTGTCCCCGCGATCCTCGTCCCTTACCCGCACGCACCCGGGGATCACCAGTTCCACAACGCCAAGGTGCTCGCCGACGTGGGCGCGGCCCACATCCTGCGCGACGCCGACACGACCGCCGAGGCCCTGGCGGGGCTTCTCGACCCGCTGCTCGCCGACCCCACCCGCCTCGCCGCGATGAGCGGCGCCGCTGACCCCGGCACCCATGCCCAGGCCGCCGACCTGCTCGCCGCACAGGTCCAGCGCCTGGCCGGCCGCGTCCCCGGTTCGGCCCCGTACCCCTACCCCTATCTCCTGGAGCGCCCAGCATGAGCATCACGAACCTGTCGGAGAAGATCAGCGACACGACGACCACCACGACCGGGAGCGGCCGGTGGGCCGGGCGGACCGTGCTGGTGACGGGAGCGGAGGGCTTCATCGGTTCGACCCTGGTCGACCTGCTCGTCGCCCGCGGTGCCCGGGTGCGGGCGTTCGTCCACTACAAGCCCTACGCCGATCGCGGCCACCTGGCCGGGTATCTCGACCACGACCGCGTCGAGATGCTGGCGGGCGACGTGCGCGATGCGGGCCGGGTCAGCGACGCGGTCGCCGGGTGCGACACCGTCTTCCACCTCGCCGCGCTGATCGGCATCCCGTACAGCTACGACTCGCCGGGCGCCTACGTGCAGACCAACGTCGTCGGCACCGAACACGTGCTGGAGGCCTGCCGTCGGCACGGCGTGCGGCGCCTGCTGCACACCTCCACCAGTGAGGTCTACGGCACCGCGCTGACCGCTCCGATCCGCGAGGACCACCCGCTCCAGCCGCAGTCACCGTACTCGGCGTCCAAGATCGCAGCGGACATGACGGCGCTGAGCTTCCACCACGCCTTCGAGCTTCCGGTGACCGTGGTGCGGCCTTTCAACACCTACGGTCCACGCCAGTCCGCCCGAGCGGTGATCCCCTCGATCCTGGCCCAACTCCACGCGGGAGCCAAGGAACTGAGGATGGGCTCACTGACTCCGACCCGCGACTTCACCTACGTCGCGGATACGGCGGCCGGCTTCCTGGCGCTCGCGGACTGCGACCGCGCCGTCGGCGAGGTCGTCAACCTGGGAACCGGCCAGGAGATCTCCATCGGCGACCTCGCCCGTTCCCTGATCGAGGCCTCGGGCCGCACGGACGTCGAGATCACCGTCGACCCGGCAAGGCTCCGCCCGGCCGGAAGCGAGGTCCACCGGCTGCTGTCGGACAACTCCCGCGCGCAGGACTGGTCCGGCTGGCGGCCGGAGGTGACCCTCGCCGAGGGCCTGTCCCAGACCTCCGCCTGGGTCGCCGACCATCTGCACCTGTTCGACCCGCGTCGCTACGCGGTCTAACGCTGCCCCCTGCGGTGGACGGGGAGGCTGACGCTCAGTCCCACCCCGAGGAGCCCCTGACGCTTCACCGCGTCGGGGGCTCGTTCCGCGTGGGCGGCGCGAGTAGGGTGCGCTCATGGACCTCTCGTGGGACTTGCTGCGCCCCGTGATGCGCGTGCCGTACGTCCCGACCCTCGGCCCGATCCACCCGGACGCACTCGGCCCCGACCTGCTCGCCGACGTGCTGGCGGTCGCCGGAACCGGGCGGTTCCTGCCGCACGACACGGACCAGCGCTGGTCGGCGCTCAAGGACGAGAGCGTCATGCCGCACGACGTCGAGCAGGACCCGGAGCGGACCGTGATCCCGACGATCAGCACCTGGGGGCGCGGGGTGGTGACGGTCCACCACTTCGGCGCCGACCCCGCTCCCGTCGGGGAATTGCTGGAGCTCGCACGGAAGTTGGCCGCGCGGGAGGACGTCGATCGGGCGCGCGCGATCTGGTTCCAGCCCGAACGGCCGGAGCAGGAGCAGGAGCCGGAGCAGCTGTCCGGCGTCGCCGTGACCCGCGTGCAGCTCAAGACCTTCCGTCCCGGCGAGAACGAGCCAGTCGACGGTGTCGAGGATCTGCGGCGCCTGCCTGAGCAGGTCCGGGCACGCTTCGCCGTGTTCGCCGAGCACATGGCCGCGGACGGCTTCGCCTTCCTGTGGCGCCAGTTCCAGGCCGATGCCCTGACCGGGCCCATCCTCACGATCGTGTCCGGCGACAGGGTCGTCGGGGCGATCGGCCCGATGGAGACGATGAAGGACCCTGCCGGGCACGTCCGTCTGCTCCCGCAGTATTTCGGCGTGCTACCCGAGCAGCGCGGCAACGGGTACGGCCGACGCCTGTGGCGCGCGGCGATGCACTGGGGCCAGTCCAGCGGAGCCGAGTATCAGCTGTTGCTCACCGAACTCGGCAGCGCATCGGACACGCTCTGTCAGGCCGAAGGCCTCGACACGCTCGGCTTCGTCCACACTGCGAGGGCCTGACCAGGGGAGCCACAGCGAGACCGCGGCGAACGCTGCGGCGCCGGCGGGGTCGCTGCCTGGAACGGGACCTCAGATGTCGAGTGCATCCACCCAGACCACGGGGTGCGCGGGATCGGTCATGTCCACAGCCACCGATCGGGGGCTGCTCCCCATCGGGCCGTCCGGTTGGTCCTGGCTGTAAACCATGTGCGGACCGACGGGTGGGGTCAGCCCGCAGGGGCCCGTGGGCTTCGAACTGGACGGGAAGATCGTCCAATCTCCGTCGGTCACTCGGGTCGTGGGCGTCGGGGGAGAAATCCGGCTCGCCGTGAGGAAGGAGGCCAGGCCGGCTGCGGTCGTCGTGAAACGCAGACTCAGGTCTGAATCCCCCTGCAAGCCACCCACGGTTGCGGTGAACACGACGCCCGTCGCTCCGCGAGGCAGCACCAGCTCGAAGTGACTCGTCGCGTCCGCGAGCGGGTCGTTGTTCATGGATGTCTGCGGGCAGACTCTGCGATCAGAAGCAGCGACGTGATCATCCGGCGGCGCCCAGGAATCCGCGAGGGATTTCAGCAACCACCACACACCCAGCCCCACAATGACAGCGGCCACGGCCACTGTGACAGCCGCCAGATACCTGCGTCTTCTCGTCACCAGCGCCCCACCCCCGCTCCCCGGCGAAAGCCGTGATCATACGGCAGCACCACGCGGCATGCGCCGCGCCCGGATTCGCGGTCACCAAGAGGCTGATGGGCCGGGGGCAACCCCGACCGCTTGCCTGCCCAGGCCGGGTTCCCTACAGCCATCCTCGACGGATGGCCTGGGCGCCGGCCTGAAAGCGGCTGGTGGCTCCGAGCCGGGTCAGCAGATCCGTGATCCGGCGACGCAACGTGCGCTCGCTGATGCCCAGCTGACGGCCGATCGCGTCGTCCTTGAGGCCCGCGTGCAGCAGGTGCAGCAGCGAGCGCTCGGCGTCGGTGAGGTCGGGGTGCGCCTCGGTCGTCTCCCGCGCGTCGGCGGAGAAGACCGGCGTGGCCTGCTGCCAGCTCGCCTCGAAGAGTTCGACGAGGGCGTCGCACAACCGAGAGCGATGCACCAGCGCCGCGATGCTGCGCGTTCCCGCGCTGCTGGTGCTGAGGGGGATGACGGCGTCGCGCCGGTCGATGACGACCATCTTCAGGGGTACGCGCGGCACCACACGGGAGAGTTCACCGGCGACGACCAGCTCGCGCAGCAGCGCCGCGCGTTCGGGGATCGCGAGGACCTCGCTGGCGTACACCGCACGCACCCGGACTCCACGGGCCAGCAGCTCTCGCTCGACGCGCGAGGCGGTGGCGTCCGGGGTGACGTAGGGCGGGGTGTCGAAGGCGAGGACCTCCTCCTTCGCCCCTGCGAGCAGCTCGGCCAGGCTGGCCGTGATCGCCGCCGGTCCCTCGACGACCTCGACCAGGCGCAGCGGGTCGCTGCGCAGCATGCGCTCGTGGTACTCGGCGGCGTAGGTCTCCACGGCCGCCGCGGTCCGCTCCAGCTCCAGCCGCTTGGCGTGGATCAGCGTCGTCAGGCCCACGCGCGGGTCGACCGCGTGGTAGCGACCGGGGCGACCGGTCTCGACGTAGGCGAGGTCGAGAGCGAGGAGCGAGTCGAGCGCACGGCGGACCCGCTGCTCACCGACACCGAGCAACTCGGCCAACTCCGCGACACCGGCCGGCGAGCGCGCCACCAGATGCCGGTAGACCTCCTCCACCTGCTCGTCCAGGCCCACCGAACCAAGCATCACTGTTCCCGCCCCTTTGACGATGCGTCCGCCCTCGCGGACCGGGTGCCGTGATCCTACGGCCGAAACCGGCGACTGACCGGTTCCGGCCGCCACCAGACCTCCCGCACCCCGGCATTTTGCTGGGAGAGTGCAACAACTTTGCACGACGAGACTCCGCGTCCACCTCGCGCATCCGCTGTTCCTATCCCCGTGAGGCTGTGCCTCCTGAGACGAAGTGACGGGCACCCATGACATCTGGACGGGGCATACGCTCCGGCACGGTCGCCACCGTGCTGGCAGTGGCCGCCGCCTTGCTCAGCACACCGCTGGCCCACGCCGGCAGCCAGCCGAGCGGGAAGGACATCCGCCTGAACGCCGCGGCGCTGACCAAACTGAGTCAGCGCTACGAGAACCGGACCGACGGCACCGCCGGGCAGGTCGCCGCCGAGGAAGGCAGCAGCTCCGCCGCCCCCGCGCTGCCCAGCGCCACCCCGGGCACCAAGCCGCTGCTCGGCACCCACACCGCCGACACCGCAGGCGCGTCAGGCACGTCCGGCACCGGTCCCGGCTTCCAGCAGACCGGGCAGTGGGAAACCGCACGCGGCTTCGCCGAGACGACCACCCTCCCGGGCACCCACGACTGGGTCGACGTCTTCTCGGGCGGCACGGTGGGCCGCTACAACTCCCACGGCGACCAGATCTGGAACCGGCCCGCCACCTCGCTGATGAAGGACTGGCAGGTCACGGCGGAGAACTGGTACCAGCCGTACCCGTACACGCCCAACCTCTACGTCGGCTACAACCCCTACGAGATGTCCACCACCGGCCAACACCCCTACGCCACCGGCGACTTCAGTCACGACGGTGTCGACGACGTGGCGGTGGCCTCCGCGGTGGGCGACCAGCCAGCGCGGCCGTTCACCTCGCCCGGCTCGCAGCTCAACTACGGCACCTTCCTGACCGTCCTGGACGGTCGCACCGGAAAGACCTTGTGGAGCAAGCTCGTTCCCGGCTATGTCGGCACCATGCTGGTCCAGGACGGCAAGCTGATCGTCGCCGAGTCGACCGGCCCGCAGTGGAACGTCGACCCGGTCGCCGAACAGGGCGACAGCCGCAGCAACCTGACGGCCTACAGCTTCAGCCCGCAGCGCGGCGGCACCCTCGCCGCCACCACCGACTGGACCTACTCCACCCAGGCTCCCTGGGCCAACTGGGGCGACGTCGAGCCGGCAGGTCACGGCGAGATCGCCGCGACCTGGTCCGACACTCCGCTCGGACTCGGCAACCCGCGTCCCGCCGACGGCAACGTGCTGCTCATCGACACCGGCGACGGTTCCGTCGCCATGCACGCCAAGACCCCCGGCTACCCGCGCATGGTCGCCCAGGACCCGACCAGTGACCGGGTCCTGGTCGTCGAGCAGAACGACCCCTTCGACGCCGTGCGCTGGGAGCTGACCGCCTTCGACCCGCGCACCGGAGCCCGCAGCGTGATCGCCGAGCGCGACGGCACGGTCCCGGAGGCGTTCGCGGTCAACCCGCACGCACACAGCGGCCAGGCCACCTACGCCGTCGCCGAACTGGGCATCAACGCGGACCTGAGCGACGGCCAGAGCACGGTCTCCGGCTGGGACGCGCGGGGGAACACCCTGTGGTCGTACACCACCGCCTCGACGGTCAGCGGCCCCAACGCGCCCACCATGGCGCTGGCCTACCCGACCGACGGCCGCGGTGAGGTCGTCGCCTCCGTCTCCGACCCGAACAACCCGAGCGCGAGCCTGCCGGACGGCCCCGAGCACACCCAGCTGATCGGGTTCGACCCGCGCGACGGCCACGTCGACTGGCAGAACCAGGGCGCACTCTCCGGCGACACCCTGACGCCGTACCAGAACGGCCTGCTGACCGTCGGCTACGACGACACCGCGTACACGGTCGATCCGCACAGCGGGCGCTCGGACGCGATGCCACTGGCCGGCGACCCCCACGCCGCCGCGACCGTCGGCACCGGCGACCGGCAGGAGCTGATCACCGGCGGCCAGAGCCGCGGCGTCTTCGGCCTCGACGCGCGCACGCTCAAGAGCCCGACGCCGGCGGTGCTGTGGCACGCCACCGTCGACGCCTCGGTGCACGCCGTCAAGGCTCTGCCGGGCGGCCGACAGGTCGTCGTCGGCACCGACCACGGCTTCTCGGTGCTGGACGCCCGGACGGGAGCAGTCCTGCACACCGTCCGCACCGGCGGGTTCGTGGCCTCGCTCACCGTGACCGGTGACAGCCACGGCGGCACCGAGATCGTCGTCCCCGGCAGCAGCCTGACCGCCTACCGGCCCGACGGCAGCGTGCTGTGGACCTTCCAGCCTGCCGGCACCGCGGGCAAGAGTCTCGTCTTCTCCAGCGTCACCACCGACGACAGTGGTCACCTGCTGCTGGAGTACGGCGGCACCATGTCGTCCGCCCTGTACACCGCCGCCAGCGACCCGGCCCCGACCGCGGTCAGCCTGGACGAAGCCACCGGCACGCCGGTCTGGACCGAGACCACGAACGACCCGGGCGCGGCAGCCATCGTGCCGACCAACCCGGCGCTGGCCGACCCGAACGTCCCCGGCGGCCACGGCCACGGCGTGGCCTTCGCGTTCAACGGCACCTTCAGCAACAGCGCCCACCTCGTCCAGATCCTCGACTCCCGCACCGGAGCGGTGATCCGCACCAACGAGACCGTGGGATCGAACACCTTCCTCGCCTTCGCAGCCTCGAAGGCGGACGGCCTGGCCGAGATGCGCACCTTCGACATGACGGACTATCCGGCGGACGGCAGCGCACCCTACGACGTGCCGACCTTCCTCGGCTTCCACTCCGGGACCTTCGCCACCACGCCGTCCGGCGCGACCGCCTTCATCGGCGCGTACACCAGCCTCTTCTCCTACAACACCCCCTTCCCGCAAGGCCAGGACTCCCTCCGGGAGAGCGCGACCGCCTTCGCCCTGGCAGCCAGCCAGGTGCAGCCGGCCGACCTGAACGACGGCAACGGCAGCGACGTCCTCGGCCTGTCCATCGACTGGCGAGCCCTGGACATCTCGCTCCAGGCAATCGGCGGCGACACCTTCGAGCCCGACTACTACCCGCACGGCGTCACCACCTTCAAGTTCACCGACAACATGCCGTCCGGCATCCCGCTCCCGCCGAGCACCACGGCAGCGGCGTCGGGAACCGCCGGCTCATCCTCACTGACCACGCAGGCACAGCAGAAGCTGCTCTTCCCCGCCCCCACCCAGGCGTCCACCTCCGGCGTGACCGGCCAGACCAGCGCCACTCCGCTGGCGAACCAGGGCATGCCGGTCGGCACGGCTGCGCTGCCGATCGAGATCAAGTCCTCCACCCCAACAGCCACGCCGCTCTCCTCCCCCGCCGACAACGCGACTGAGATCACCCGCGGCTACACCCCGCAGCAGATCCAAACCCGCCTGGGCCTCAAGGGCGACGGCACCGGCCAGACGATCGCCATCGTCGACGCTTACGACTACCCGACCGCCGAGGCGGATCTCAACCACTTCTCCGCGCACTTCAACCTGCCACAGACCTGCGACAGCGCCAGCTCCGGCACCGACTGCTTCAACTTCCGGGTCAGCTACGCCGACGGCAGCCGGCCTGCCGGCAACACCGGCTGGAACGAGGAGGAAGCCCTCGACATCGAGTGGGCGCACTCGGTCGCCCCGCACGCCACCATCGTCCTGGTAGAGGCAAACGACCCGTCAATGGCCGCGCTGGAGCGCGCCGACGACGCCGCCGCAGCCCTGCACCCGGCGGCGGTCAGCAACAGCTGGGGCTCCTCGGAGTTCTCCGAGGAGAGCTTCTACGACGGCCACTGCAAGCTCGCCGACTCGGTCTGCGTCCAGTCCACCGGCGACAACGGCTACCCGTCCGGCTACTCCGCCACCAACCCGTACGTCCTGGCCATCGGCGGCACCAGCCTCCAGTTGGACGCCAACGGCAACACCTTGGGCGAGACCGCCTGGCGCTCCACCGGCGGCGGCCTGAGCTTCTTCGAGCCCCGCCCGGCCTACCAGAACGGCGTCCAGCCATCGCCCTACCGGGCGACCCCGGACGTCAGCATGGTCGCCGACCCCAACACCGGCGTCCCGGTCTACCTCACGCTCCAACTCGGCGGCACCAACCGCTCGCTGTGGATGGAGGTCGGCGGGACCAGTCTGGCCGCGCCGATCTGGGGAGCGATCATCACCGACACCGACCAGCTCCGCGCGGCGGCCGGCAAGCCGCACCTGGCCTCGGCCGGCCCGGACGGCGACACCGCACACGCGGACGTCTACGCCCTCGGGAGCGGATACCTCCGCGACATCACGTCGGGCTCGAACGGCCTCTGCGGAGCGGAGTGCACCGCAGGGCCCGGCTACGACACCGTCACCGGCCTCGGTTCCCCGACCGCCGGGGTTGACGCCGCGTTGGCGGCCATGAAGTGAGATCCGGTCAGACACGCTGACCACCAGAACACCGTAGGGCCCGACGCAGGGGAAGCGTCGGGCCCTACGGCCGTGGTTCCAGCAGCGACGTACCTTGCGGCGGAGGCTGGCGCGATTGATGCTCGGACCAGGCGCTTTGACGACCCGCACCACGCCTTGAGGCCAGGAATTCGGCCAGAATGCCATCGCCAGGCAATGAGCCTTTTCCAACCTCATGCTGACGCGTTGAGGTGCAGAGCAAGGACAGCTTTGACGATGTCGGTGATGCGGCTCGGGCTGCAGCGGAGCTTGCGCAGGAGTCGCCAGCCCTTGAGGGTGGCCATGGCCTGCTCTCCGACCGGCGGATCTTCGCGTGGGAGAGGTTGACGGCCTTCTGGCCGGCGGAGAGCTTGTCCCAGCGACCGCGGAAGGGGACGCGGACGGTGCCGCGAGCGCCCTGGTAGCCCTTGTCGGCCCAGCAGCGGATGCGGGCCCTGGTGAGGGCGTCGATGATGCCGTGGGTGCGGGCTGCCTTGATGTCGTGGACGGCGCCGGGTAGGGCGGGCGAGGCCCACAGCAGCCTGCCGAGCGGATCGGTGATGACCTGCACGTTCATGCCGTGCCTCTTGTGCTTGCCCGAGTAGTAGGGCGGTCGGCGGCAACGCGGTCGATGGGCAGCAGGGTGCCGTCCAGGATGACGAACGCTTTCTCGCTGGCGGCCTGGACAGCCTGGTTCAGAGTCGGGGCCAGGGCGGCGAGGACATCGACGGCCTCGCGGCACGTATCGGTAGGCGGTGGCAACGCCGACCTCAAATGCCGCGGCAAGGGCGCTGGTAGGTGTCGCCGCAGCGCAGATGAGCGAGGGCGAGCAGGGCTTGCCGACCCGGTGTCAGCCGACGCCAGCGTGTATTCAGACGGCGCTGCCGTTCGGCCAGGTGGCGTGTGAGCATGCGCAGGGTCGAACTGGACAGGTCTATCGCGGACGGGCAGACAAGCACGGTGACCGTCCTTGAGGTCGATCGAACTTCCGCGCCCGGCCATGCACAGCGCCCGACTGCGAGGGCTGCGACCAGCGGCGGAACCGGCGGCAGGGCTGGTGATCAACTCGACACGCAGAAGGTCTTGAGGAAGCGCGCTCCAGGTGGGCATGATCCCGCGACGCCTTCAACGACTGGAATGCCTTGACCGATCATCTGACCGCTCTCGCAGTGGTCTTCCTCATCCCTGCTACGCCGGTGCTCTTGCTGGCCAACATCCTGACGCTCGCCGACGTCCTCTCGGCGGGGCGGCATGCTTGGTCCGCGGCAGGACTGAATCGCCGACGCTGGATCGCCGCCACCGTCGTCAGCCTCGTGCTTCTTCCCATGGGCTTGGTCGTGAGCGCAATGTGGAGGCTGCGGGCGCGTCGACGGCTCGCCGAAGTAGACCCTGGCAGCGTCAACCCACTCTTCAATCCGAAGAAGTCGTCGCTTTTCGACGCGGCGACAACCTGGCCCGCGCGACTGGTCCGCGGTCTTCTCGTTGCCCTGGCGGCGGTCGGAGTGGGACTCGGGGTGCCCCGGCTGATACACGACAGCGTCGGGGATCCCGCCGAGGTGGGCATCACAGACCTGAACCATGACATCGCCCCCAAGCCATGGATCGAGCAACACTGCACGACCTCGGTCGTCCATGCCCTCCACCTCGACAACGCCGGCGTGCAAGAGAACGGGCACTACTACCAGCGCTGGACGGTCACCCCCAAGCCCGGACACCTGGACCGCGTGCTCCTCGACATGGACAGCGGCACTGTCATCTGCCCGTAGCTGCAGCCACCTCGGGCCGAGACTGGAAAAGCCTCACTGAGGCAACTCGCCCCCTTGTTCGGGATCTCGAAGTCCGCTGCTGACCGGATCGTCGATCACACCGGGCAGCTTCTCGCACTCAAACAGCGGCAGCGGTTCCGCAGGGACGCCGTGCTCATCGTCGACGGCACGCTGGTGCCGACACGGGACCACAGCGTCGCCGAACAGTCCAAGAATTATCGGTACTCCACCAACCACCAGGTCGTCATCGACGCGGACTCTCAGCTCGTCGTCGTGGTCGGGCGCCCACTGCCAGGCAACCGCAACGACTGCAAGGCCTGGGCCGAGTCGGGCGCGAAGGCCGCCGTCGGAAAGGCCACCACGATCGCCGACGGCGGCTACCCGGGCACCGGACTGATCATCCCGCACCGCCGGCCGACAGGCGGCGAACTCTGCGACTGGGAGCGCGAACACAACCGCTCCCACAAACAGGTCCGAGCCCGAGTAGAGCACGTCTTCGCCCGGATGAAGACGTGGAAGATACTTCGCGACTGCCTTCTCAAGGGCGACGGCGTCCACCCCGCCATGCTCGGCGTCGCCCGCCTGCACAACCTCATCCAGGCCGGCTGAGCAGACGAGCCCGTCTGCCGTCAGACCGCACCCAACCACGCGCCAAGATCGATTACGGGACAGTCCTTTAGCGGGGCGTTTCTTCTCTGTCCCATGGTGTGTCACCTTGTAGCGCTGTAGACCGTCTAATTGCGGTGTCCACGGACGCATGGCGGACAGGATTCGGGGTCAGGGTGCGGTGTGGGTAGCCGCTTGACGGGGTTCCGGTGCCGGCTCCGGGGGCCCTGGCTTGACGTTTGCCCCCGAGTCGCGTGTCCATCCCCGGTGTGTCCGCCCGGCGGCGCGCCTGATTCCTCGGGGCAAGGGCGGCCCGGAAGGCGGGTGCGCTGATGGCTGGGCGGGCGGTTCGGGAGCGATGATGCTTACGGGACGGGTGACACTGGTCCTGTGTTCTGAGGTGCAGGTGCCGTGCTGACTCCCTGTCGGCCTGCTGCCGTGGTGGGCCGCCGGGACACCAACGTCCCGGCGGCGCAACCGTGATCCGCGGCTGGTGTTAGGAGCCGGTGAGCGCGTCGAGGACGCGCCCGTTGACCTCATCGATTGGGATGCCTCGGTTGGTCAAGGCGATGTGGACCTTGCCGTTGTCCAGCTTGACGATCAGTGACGCCGCCGCGCCATGGGGCACTCCCCCGGATGCCGCCGCCACGCCGCGGGATTCGTTTATCAGCCAGCCGAGCCCGATGCCGACCTGCCAGCCGGCACTCGGGCGGGCCAGCGGCCGGGTCGCCTCCTCGGCGAGCGGGGCGGGCAGGAGGCTGGACCAGCCGAGCCCGAAGCGGACCAGGTCGGCCGCTGTCGTCCACAAGCCGAGGGCGGCCGGGACGGTGGCGACCTTGGCGGGCGCCGGGACGAACGCTCCGCTGGTGTCGAGCATGTGGCAGCCGACGGCCCGTTCGTCCGCTGCTGGCCAGCGCTCGAGGAATGACGAGCCGGTCATGCCCAGCGGGTCGAGTACCAGCCGGGCCGCTGCCTGGGGGTAGGGCGACCCAGTGATGTCAGCGATCAGCGCCCCGAGCGCGGCGTACCCGCTTATGAATCCCGCCACGCTGCCGCGTACCCCGCTGGAGGCCAGTACCGGCCCGGTCAGCTCGGCCAGGCCGGGAACCGTCTCGGCGAGGGCCTCGGGCAGGGGGGCCAGGCCGTCGGTGCGAGTGAGCAGGTCCCGGACGGTGATGTCGCCGTTGGCGAGCCGGATGGCCCGGAGGTGGTCGTTGGCCGGCCGGTCCAGGTCGAGCCTGCCGTCAGCGGCCAGGCGGAGCACGGCGGTGGCGGTGATCAGCGTGCTGACCGCGTAGACCGGGAACCTGTGGGTCGTGCTGAGCGGCTCTTTCGGGTCCAGCCGCGCCCAGCCGCGGGCCATCGCCCACGGCTTGCCATGGTCGTCGACGCCGGCCAGCACCAGCCCGGGCAGGCCAACCTCACCCAGGGCCTGTTCGGCCACGGAGACCACTGCCTGCGGGACGTTGCCCGCCACGTCGGCGGGCGGCGCGGCGACCCGGGTATCGGTGACCGATTTGCCGACCCGGTGCGCCAATATCCCGCGCAGCCTGTGCGGCGGTTCGTTGGTTCCAGCCGTCTCGATCCGCAGGTCGCCGGCTTGAGCCCGGATGAACCGCGCGCGCTGGGTGATGACGGTAACCTCGTCCCGCAGCCGCCCGGTCCGTGCCATCGTCGACAGGCCCTCTATCAGCTGCCCGGCCGCTGGCCGGTCCAGGAATGACTGCTCGAAGTGCTCGGCCAGTTCTTGTTCTGCGGGCGGCTCCCAGTCCGGCTGGCTGGCGCCCGCCAGCCGGGAGACGACCCAGCTGAGATGGTCGAGCACGGCCTCGTCCGGGTCTGGCCGGCTGTCGCCGACGACCTGCTGCTTGAGGGCTGTCCAGCTCGAAAAGCCGTGCTCGCGCGCGATGGCGAGGTACGCCTCCCACAGGGCGGTGAATTCACCGGCCGCCAGCCGGCGGCGGGCTTCCAGCCTCAGGAAGCGAAGGCTGGGCCGATCCGGAAGTGAACGCGATGATTCGGACACGGTGGTCCCTCCCAATGCCCGGGGGTCCGCGACGTCGGGCGGGAAAGACGACCGTCGACAAGTTCACGCATACCCGGTGAGCTTTAAAGCTCTGCCTGCGGACCCAGCGGTGACCGGAACCACCGCGCTAAGCATATACCTGCGCGCGGGCGGGCGGCCCGGCGTCCTGACCAGCACCAGCGAACTGCTGCCGCCGCCGTTGGTCATAACCGGCCCCGTCGCAGTGGAACTGTCCGCGGGCTCGAGCCGCCCTCCTGCCAGCCGTTACCCGGGAACAGCAAGGAGGTGTGACGTCCTGTGAGTGCGGATGGCTGGGGCCCGCCGACCGTCAGGTCGGCGGGCCCCAGGTGATCGGTGACGGTCAGGCGATGTTGTCCGGTCGGTCGGTGGCGAAGACCTCGGTCACGGGGTCCTCCGGATGGGGACGATGTCGGGGCCACGGGCCGGGATGCTGGTGCGGGCGGCTTCCGGGGCGGCCAGCAGCGCGATGATGGTGATCTGCTGGTTGCAGTGCGGGCAGTTGTGGGTCGCGGCGGGCTCCAACGGGTCTCTTTCCCCGGTGAGTTGACGCCGGGCCTGCCGGGATGCGCGCCGTAGTGGTGGCAGCGGAGTTGCCGGCCGTCGTGCGGCCGGTTCGGGTAGTGCGCGTGGTGGAGGCGGGGCGTCCGCCACGCGATCCTCGGCATCGCCCGCTTGCACAACCTCCTCCAACCCGCGTAACGGCAGGGAGGAGACGCCCCGTCAGCACACCTGCCCCAACCCAAGATCAATTACGGGACAACCCTTAGCGCCGCCACGTCTTTGCGGGTATCTCTGTGGCGTCCCTGCCAGGTGTTCGCAAACAGTGAGCCTTTTCCAACCCGGACCATGAGGATTCGATCTGGCCTCGGAGCGTTCCTCGGTGCCGGAGGGTGGGTTAGAGGGTCGTCGCCAGGTAGGCGTTGCGAGATTTGATCAGCCGTGGCATGTACCAGCTCAGGACAGCACGGTCTGCGATGCGCCCGAGGACTCCAAGTGGGGAGGCGAACTCGATGGCATCGGTCATGACGGTGCCGCCCTTGCCGTCAGGCTCGAAGGTGTGCGCATGGCGCCACTGCTTGAACGGGCCTGCGACTTGCTCGTCCACGAAGTGCCGCGATGGCTCCCAAGAGGTGATGCGTGCAGTGAGTCGCCAGGTTAGGCCGAAGTGGCGGGCTTGGAAGGTGACGGACTGGCCGAGCGTCAGGGAGCCCCGGGTCGTGCCGCCGACGGCCCGTTCGGAGGAGGAGGCCATCGATCGGGTGTGTGCCTCCACATCGAGGCAGGCATCGAACACTTGATCAGGTGGGGCCGACAGCGCCGTGACGATCTCGAAGCGCCGCAGGAGCTCTCCTTGGTGTCGACGGGCACGGGGGGACCTGCGCTGGGGACTGCACGAAAGGACGGAGCTCCTGGTAGACGAGTTCTCGACCAAGATCACCCATGTCCGCCAGGAGCTCCGCGTGCTTGTCTACCGATCGGCGATCGATCTGTCCAGCTCGACCCTGGACTTCCTCTCCCGTCGCCTGGCGGCGTATCGACGTGAGATCGGCAGCCGTTGGCGTCGCCTCTCAGCTGGCCGGCAGGCCTTGCTCGCGCTGGCCCATCTTCGCTACGGAGACACATCTGCCCAGCTGGCGGCCTCCTTCAATATCGGCATCGCCACCGTCTACCGCTACATCCGTGAAGCCGTCGACCTCCTTGCCTCCGCGGTACCCACGCTTAACGAAGCCATCAAGACCGCAAAAGCGAAGGCCTTCGTAATCCTGGATGGGACGCTGTTGTCGATCGACCGGATCGTGGCGGACCGGCCCTACTACTCGGGCAAGCACAAGCGCCACGGCATGAACATCCAGGTCATCGCCGATCCGTTCGGACGACTACTCTGGGCCTCGCCCGCGTTGCCCGGAGCCGTTCACGACATCAAGGCGGCCCGCACCCACGGCATCATCGACGCCCTCACGACAGCCGGCATCCGTACCTGGGCTGACAAGGGCACCAGGGTGCACAGGGCACGATTCGAGTGCCCTACCGCGGACGCTGGGCGACTCTCTCCACTGGCAAGCGCGCGGTGAACTCCTCCCATTCCAAGATCCGCGCGGTCGGCGAACATGCCAACGCAACCCTGAAGTCCTGGCGCCTTCTACGGAGGCTCCGCTGCAGCACCAACCGCGTCACCAACATCGTCAAAGCCATCCTCAGCCTCCACCTCGAAGCATCAGCATGAGGTTGGAAAAGGCTCAATGTTGGCCTTCGCTGGCGCCCCTGTCCTGTCGGTCCCGCTCATCGGCCGGCGCGGATGACAAGGAACGGCGGCAGTCCCGCTCGCTGTGGCTGCTGAGCCGTCACCTGGACGGTAGGGGCGGGCTCGGCAATGGCTTGCAGGGTGAAGCCATGCCGCAGCAGTGCTGTCAGGTACGTGGAGAGCGTCCGATGCTGGTTGCCTGCGCGACGGACAGCGTGGGGGTTGTCCGAGCGCCAGAAGCCTTCGGCGAGGTAGTCCCCGACCACCCGGCGGACGGCACCGGACGCCTCATCGACCGGCGTCCATGAGGCGTCCGGTGCCTCGAAGCACGGGTGAGGGACGCTGAAGACGAGCGATCCGCCGGCCGTCAGGACCCGGCGAACGGCCGCGAACGCGGCGTCGAGGTCCGGCACGTGATTCAACGACAGCCCTGCGGTCACCCAGTCCACCGCACCGTCAGCGACGGTGCCGAGCAGGCATCCGTCGTCGACGGCGTAGACCACCGAGCCCGGCCCTACCGCTCCGGCGGCCCGCGCGTGCTCGATCAATCGGGCTGACGGGTCGATGCCTGTGACCGAAGCCCCACGGGCGGCCAGCGCACGGGCGATGAAACCCTCGCCGCACCCGAGATCGAGGACGCGCTGGCCGGTCAGCGCGTCAGGAAGTTGGTCGAGCAGAACGTCGCGATTGAAGTCGTTCAGCGCGGAACCCGTCCGAAGGAGTTCCGCGTACCAGTCGGCGATGGTGTCCCAGGAGTCAGTCATCAAAGAAAGGACGTTACCCACTCCCTGAGGTGCCCTCCATGGGTTTTCCTTCGCCCTCGCGAGCCGGAGTCCGTCGCCCGGTCGGTCGCGCGACCGACGAGACCACCAGCCGTGCGATCGCCGCGCTCCGCGAGTGCTGCGGCTGACGTCGGCGTGACGGCTGGTGTTCCGACCGCGGGACGGGGGCGCCCGCACCTTGCGCGTGCCGACCGACCTGCTCTGGTTCTCACTGCCTCAAGAGCACTCGACGACGGAACGGGATGCGCCTCCGGCATCCCTTCCGCGCCGACCAGATCATGCGGCTCACCCAGAGGATCCCCGCCGCCCGCCCGCGGTGCCCCGGTCAGGTGCGCCTTGCGAGGTGTTGGGCCCGCAGGCGGTCGGCGAGGATGGCGATGCCCAGGACGCCGCCCAGAACGATGTTGGTGTAGTCGGAGTTGACCTGAAGTGTCGTCAACCCGTTGTTGATGAGCTCCAGCAGGATCGTGCCCGCGACGATTCCGACGATCCGGCCCTGGCCGCCGACCAGGCTGACACCGCCGATGACCGCTGCGGCGATCGCGGAGAGCTCCCATCCGACGCCGACGCCGCTGGCGGAGCCCACACCCATGCGTCCGAGCACCAGCATGGAGGCCAGGCCGGACAGGAGGGAGCTGGCCACGTACATCGTGACGACCCGTCGGTCGCCCCGGATCCCTGCCAGGCGCGCCGCCTCCGGGTTGCCGCCGACCGCGTAGACCTGGCGGCCGGCGTAGGTGCGTTCCAGGAAGAACCAGGCCAGCACCGCGACGATGACGAAGAGGATCAGGGGCACCGGGATCTGGGCGATGTAGGTCTGCCCGACGTCGCCGAAGAAGCCGGAAATCCCCACGATCGAGGTGCCGGAGGTGATCGCCAGGGTGACGCCCTGCGCGACGGTGTAGGTCACCAGCGTCACGACGAAGGGCGGCATCTTCAGCCGGGTCACCGCGAGGCCGTGCCAGAGGCCGACCAGTCCGGTGATGGCGAGTGTGGCGATCACGGCGACCCCGGCCGGCAGGCCGGCCCTGACGTTGAACCAGGACATGAGGATCACCGAGGTTCCCAGCAGCGCGCCGACCGAGAGGTCGATGCCGCCGGTGAGGATGACCAGGGACTCCCCGATCGCGATGAGCCCGTACTGGGCCAGGTCGAACCCCATGCCCTGGAGGTTGACCGCACCGGCGAAGGTGCTGCGGGCGAGCGTGAGTGCGACGAACACTGCCACGCAGGCTGCGACGACACCGACTTCGGGTGTTTCGACCAGCGCGCGCAGGCGATGCCGCGAGGGCGTCTCGACTCCCTCGCGGAGTGGAGCGGTTTGGGTGGTCATGCCGGTTCCTCCGTGCCTACCAGCGGCTGCGTGCCTGCGGCCGCTGTCATGATCCGTTCCTTGGTGAAGTGCTCACGCGGCAGGTCGGCGACGATGCGTCCCTGGGCCATGACCACGATCCGATGGCAGATCCAGAGCAGCTCCTCCAGTTCCGAGGAGGCCACCAGGACCGCCAGTCCGTTCTGCGCCGCCTCGTCGATGAGGTGGTAGATCTCCGCCTTCGCGCCGACGTCGACGCCGCGGGTGGGCTCGTCCAGGAGCAGGAGATCCGGCTTGGCGTGCAGCCAGCGGCCGAAGACCACTTTCTGCTGGTTGCCGCCGGACAGGGATCCGATGGGCTGCTCCTGCGAGTACATGCGCACCCCCAGGTCCTTGACGATCTGCCGGGAGCGTTTCTTGTCGCCCTTGGGGGTGAGCACGCCGCGTGTGGAGTCGCGGCGCAGGGTCGCCAGCGTCGCGTTCCAGCGGACCGGGTGGTGCAGGAGCAGGGACTGCTCCTTGCGGTCCTCGGGCACGAGCCCGATGCCGGCGGCCACCGCGTCGGCCGGGTGCCGCGGGCGGAAGGGCGTTCCGTTCAGTTCGGTCTCGCCGCCGGTGCGGGGCTGGGCACCCATGATGGTGTGGAGCAGTCGGCTGCGGCCGGAGCCCATCAGGCCGGCGACGCCGACGATCTCTCCGGCGCGCAGTTCCAGGTCGACCGGGCCCAGGCCGTCGGCGGCCAGTCCGCGGGCGGCCAGGACGATCCGGGAGTCCACGGTGGTGGGCGGCGCGATGTCGCCGTGGGCCAGCTCGCTGCCGACCATGTCGCGGATCATGCGCTCCTCGGTGGCCTCCGCCGGGCTGAGGTCCGCCACGAGCCTTCCGCTGCGCAGGACGACGACCCGGTCGGCGATGCCGCGGACCTCGTCGAGGCGGTGGCCGATGAACAGCACCGCTCCCCCGTCCGCGGTGTGGCGCCGGGCGAGGTCGAGCACCTTCTCCGCCTCCACCGGCCCCAGCGACGAGGTGGGTTCGTCGAGGATGAGGACCAGGGGCCGGTTCCCCCAGGCCTTGGCGATCTCGATCATCTGCCGCAGTGGGACCGGCAGTTGCTCCACCGGCCGCGTCACGTCGAGGCCGTGGACGCCGATGTCGTCGAGCAGCTCGCGGGCCTCCCTGACGGTGCCGGAGCGGTCGAACAGCATCCGCCGCAACAATCCTGCGTTCCGGGTGGCGTGGGTGTGGCGGCCCAGCAGCAGGTTCTCGGCGACGCTGAGGCGACCCACCAGCGGGAACTCCTGCGCCACCATGCTGACGCCGAGGGCCTTCGCGTGGTCGGGCCGCCCCGGCTGGAGGACCTGGCCCGCGATCAGGATCTCCCCGGCCGTCGGGGAGACGGTGCCGGACAGCACACCCATGAGGGTGGACTTCCCGGCACCGTTCTCCCCCACGACACAGGTGATCTGACCACGCCGCAGCTCGAGCTCGGGAATGTCCAGCACGGTGACGGGCCCGTAGCTCTTCGTCACCGCGCGCAGGACCGCGGCCGCGTCGGCCGCCTGCCCCGTACCGGTGCGGGGAGCGTTGGTGGTCATCTGTCTCACCCCGAGATACCGAGCTGGGCCTGCTTGGCCTCGAAGGCGCTCAGGTTGCCCTGGGTGAGCACGCCCACGCCGGAGCTGAGGGTGCTGCCGTCCGACTCCAGGTAGGGCTTGACGATGCTCATCGTGGCGTTCGTCCCCAGCACCTTCAGGGCGGCGAGCAGGTAGGCGCCGGTGTAGCCCTGTTGGTAGGGCGACTGGACGATGCTGGCCTGGATGACGCCCTGCTTGATGAAGCTGAGGGTCTGCGCGTCCGTGTCGTCGGAGATGACCTTGACCTGGCCAGTCTTCCCTGCTGCCTGGACCGCCTGCGCGGCCGAGGGACCGTCGTAGGAGTAGACCCCGTACAGGCCGTTGACGTTGGGGTCCGTCTGGATCGCGGTCTGCGCGTTGGTGAGGGCGTTGGAGGCGTCCATGCTGTCCGAGAGCTTGTTCACGACCTTGATGTCGGTGCCCTTCAGGGCGTCCTCGAATCCCTGGATCCGCTGGACCGCGTTGGATGCGGTGAGGGAGCCGACCAGGACCACGACCTCGCCCTTGCCGCCGAGAGCGGCCTTCATCGCCTGACCGGCCTTCATGCCCGCCTCGTAGTTGGGGGTGCCCAGGTAGAGGGCCGCGCCGTCCTCGGCGGGGAGGGGCGAGTCGATCGCCAGTACCGGGATACCGGCCGAATCGGCGGACTGGATGGGCGACTTGATCGCGGTCGGGTCGATCGCCGAGACGGAGAAGGCGGAGATGTTCTGGCCGCGCAGGGTTTGGATGATCGACAGCTGCTGGTCGAGTCGGCCGTTGGCGGGGGCCTGGAACGTGCCCTTGGCCCCGAGGTCCGCGATGCCCTTGGTGAAGCCGACCTTTCCTGCGTTCCAGTAGTCCACGGCGACGTTGACGACCATGGCCAGGTCCAGGCCGGACAGGTTCTTGCCCTGCAGGGCCGCCTTGAGGGCGGCGTCGACCTTTGCGAGGTTGGCGTCGTTGAAGGTGATGTCGCCCTGTATCGGCGCTGCCACCGCGGTGGCACCCGAACTGCCGGCGTCGCCGCTGCTTCCGGCGCCCTGCTTGCTGCAGGCGGTCGCGGTCAGTGCCATCGACGCGACCGCCACGGCGACCGCGATGCGGAGGCCTCTGGCCTGACGGGTTGTGGGAGCGCTCATGATGTCCTCTTCCGACGTGTGTCAGGGGTGGGTGGTGAGGAACGACCGTGCGGGGGTCGCACGGCCAGGACTGTCATCGCTGGTATCGCTGTTATCGCTAACATGTGTGGCTGTCCGTCAGCTGTGCATGTGAGCGGGGTGATTCGTGGTCAGCGTCCGGGTGGGCGCCCACTGCTGGCCCGCAGGACGAGTTCCGGCGCGACGATCGCCGTCTGTCGGTGGTCCACGGTCGTTCGTCCCCTCCCGGGAGCGGACACCTCGACGTGGTGCACCAGCAGGCCAAGGCCCCGTCGGCCCAGCTCGCCGAAGTCCTGACGGACCGTCGTGAGCGGCGGCGAGAGGAACGCGGCCTCGGGGATGTCGTCGAACCCCACGACGCTCACGTCCTCGGGCACGCGCCGCCCGATCTCGTGGAGGGCGCGCAGAACTCCGAGCGCCATGTGGTCGTTCGCGCAGAAGATCGCTGTCACCGAGGGGTCATGACGCAGGCGCAGGCCCGCCTCGTATCCCGATCGGGACGACCAGTCACCGGCAAGGCTGTCGGGAACCGGCCGGGACCGGGCTTCCAGCGCGGTGCGCCATCCCTGTTCCCGCGCGTTGGCCTCGAGCCAGTCCCCGGGCCCTGCGACGTGGTGCACGGTCGCGTGGCCGAGGTCGAGCAGGTGACGGACGGCCGCTTCGGCGCCGACGTTGTTGTCCACTCCCGCTCCCGGCAACCGGCCGGGAGCCGTCGCGCCCACGGTGACCATGGGGACGGCGCCGATGTGCCGAGCGAGGGCGGCGACGGTCGACGTCTGCGACGCGATGACGGCGATGCCCTCGACGGCCTGGTCCCGCAGCCGGTCCACGGCCTCGCGGACGGAGCGGACGTCCTGGTGCCGCAGGCTCGCGATGCTGACGAAGTAGCCGGCGCCGCGCGCCGCCTGCTCGATGCCGTGGAGCATCTGCGCAGGCCCGTACAGGGTGCTGTCGAAGCTGATGACGCCGAGCGTCTGGGAGCGACGGGTCACCAGCATGCGCGCCGCGGCGTTGGGACGGTAGTCCAGCTCGCGGACCGCCGCGAGCACCCGTTCCCGGGTCGCCGGGCGGACGTTGGGGCGGTCGTTGAGGACTCGGGAGACCGTCTGGTGGGAGACGCCTGCCAGTGCCGCGACGTCCGCCATGACGGCTTGCGCACCGTGGGCGGTCCTGACTGCTGGCATGAGCAACTCCTGGCAACGGGTGTTTCGATGGCTGGTGTTTCGAAAGAGCTGGGGCTGTCGACCTCCCCCGGCCCGGCAGCCCCAGCGGCCGCGGCACTCGATTGTTAGCGTTCACAAATAGGTGCGTCAATGGGTCGTGCAGGTCACGATTTGGGTTTCCTCTGCCTCGCCGCGACCTCCCCCCGACGGGCATGCGGCAGCGCCCCGCGCACTGTCGGCGGGCGGCGGACGTCAGCGTGCCGCACAGGGCTTCCTGGGCTCAGAAGCCCTGCGCCAGGCGGTGATAGGCCTGGTTCCAGCGCAGTTCCTGGGTGAAGCGCCGCACCGATGTGCCCGCGTCGATCAGGGCCAGTTCCGTGCCCGTCATCTCGGCGAAGTCGTGCAGCCCTTCGGTGTCGACCGCGGTGGAGAGCACGGTGTGATGGGGTCCGCCCGCGGTGAGCCACGCCTCCGCCGAGGTGGGCAGGTCCGGGCGCGGTGCCCAGACGGCGCGAGCCACCGGCAGGGCGGGCAGGGGCTGCGGCGGTTCGACAATGTCGATCTCGTTGGCCACCAGGCGGAACCGGTCGCCCATGTCCGCGAGGCCGACCACCACGCCGACGCCGGGGTCCGCGTCGAAGACCAGCCGCACGGGGTCCTCCCTGCCGCCGATGCCCAACGGGTGGATCTCCGCGCTCGGCCGGGCCGTGGTGATGCTGGGGCAGACCTCGAGCATGTGCGCTCCGAGGATCAGCTGGCGACCGGGCGTCAGGTTGTAGGTGTAGTCCTCCATGAAGGACGTGCCACCAGGGCGCCCTCGTCCCATGGTCTTCAGGGTGCGCAGCAGCGCCGAGGTCTTCCAGTCACCCTCGCCCCCGAAGCCGTAGCCGTCGGCCATCAGCCGCTGCACCGCGATCCCGGGCAGCTGCCGCAGGCCGCCCAGGTCCTCGAAGTTGGTGGTGAAGGCCCTGAATCCGCCCTCGTCCAGGAAGGTCCGCAGGCCCGCCTCGATCCGGGCCGCGTAGCGCAGCGAGGCATGCCGCTCTCCGCCCTGCCGCAGGTGCGGAGCGACCGCGTACAGCTCCTCGTACTCCTTGACCAGCGCGTCGACATCGGCATCCGCAACCGCGTCGACCACCTCGACCAGGTCGTTGACACCGTAGGTGTTCACCGAGACGCCGAACCGCAGCTGCGCCTCGACCTTGTCGCCCTCGGTCACGGCGACGTCGCGCATGTTGTCCCCGAACCTGGCGAGCCGCAAGCTGCGCAGCTCGGCGCGCCCTGCCGCGGCGCGGGTCCAGGCGCCGATCCGGGAGGCGACTCGCGGGTCGCCGACGTGGCCGGCCACCGTCTTCCTGGGCACGCCCAGACGGGCCTGGACGTAGCCGAACTCGCGGTCGCCGTGGGCTGCCTGGTTGAGGTTCATGAAGTCCATGTCGATGCCGGCCCACGGGATCTCGACGTGTGACTGGGTGTGCAGGTGGAGCAGCGGCTTGGCGAGGGCGTCCAGCCCGGAGATCCACATCTTGGCCGGTGAGAACGTGTGCATCCAGGCCACGACACCGATGCAGGCGTCGTCCGCGTTGGCCTCCAGCATCACCCGGCGGATCGCCGCGGCGTCGGTCAGCACCGGCTTCCAGAGCAGCTCGGCTGCCAACTCCGCGCTGGCCTGCAGCTCCTGCGCGATGGCCCGGGACTGCTCGGCGACCTGCCGCAGGGTCTCTTCTCCGTACAGATGCTGGCTTCCGGTCAGGAACCAGACCTGCTTCGGGGCGTCGGGGGTGGTCATGCGCCGGCTCCGGTCGTCGTCGTGTCCTGCTGGCCGTAGACGTTTCGATAGCGGTCGTGGAGCTTGTCGATGTCGTCCTGGCCGAGCCGGGGCACCGGTCCCAACTGCCGGGCCAGGTGCACGGTCCGTGCCACGTCCTCGCACATCACCGCTGCTTTGACGGCCGCCTTGGCGTCCTTGCCGATGGTGAAGACGCCGTGCCCGCGCATGAGGACCGCGGGTGAGCGATGGCCCTTGAGGGTTGCCACGATGCCCTCGCCGATGGAGTGGTCACCGATCAGCGCGAAGGGCCCGACGGGGATGTCGTCGCCGAACTCGTCGCCCATGGCGGTGATCGCGCACGGGATGGGCTCTCCGGCGGCGGACCAGGCGGTGGCGTAGGGCGAGTGGGTGTGCACCACTCCCCCGACCTCGGGCATGTTCCGGTAGACGTAGGCGTGGGCTGCGGTGTCGGAGGACGGCTGGTGGTGGCCGTCGACGACCTCGCCCTCGAGGTCGGTGACGATCATCGTGTCGGGGGTGAGATCCTCGTACGGGACCCCGGACGGCTTGATCACCATCAACTCCCTGCCGGGAACGCGGGCGCTGACGTTGCCGCTGGTCCAGGCCACCAGGCCCCAGCGGATGAGCTCCGCGTGCAGGGCGCAGACCTGGGCCTTGAGCGCGTCGATGGCGGTTTCGGCTGTACTCATGCGCGGACTCCGTCGGGTTCGGGGCAAGCGGTGGGGCGATCGGTGGGGCGATCACTGGTGGGATCGGCGGCGCGATCGGTGGTGCGGGCCTGGGCGCGCAGCGCGCGCAGCCGGTGCATCGCCTGGGAGCCGCCACGGCCGAAGTGGTCGTGCAGCTCCCTGTATTCGGCGTGCAGGAGGTCGTACACGCGGGCGCGGTCCGGGTCCGGGGTGTAGACGGCGCGGTGGATGCTGCCCATGGCGGCCGAGGCAGCGTGGATGTCCGGGTAGGTCCCGGCCGCGACGGCGGCGTGGATCGCGGAGCCCAGGGCGCCGCCCTGCTCGGAGCCGATCACGTTGACCGGACGACGCAGCACATCGCTGTAGATCTGCATGAGGAAGGCGTTCTTCGGCAGCCCGCCCGCCACGGTGAACTCGGTAACCGGGACCCCGGCGAGCTCGAAGGCGTCGACGATGGTGCGGGTGCCGAAGGCGGTGGCCTCCAGCAGCGCGCGGTAGATCTCCTCGGGGCGGGTGTCCAGGGTCAGGCCGAGGACGAGTCCCGACAGGTGGTGGTCGACCAGGACCGACCGGTTGCCGCTGTGCCAGTCCAGTGCCACCAGGCCGTGTGCTCCGACGGGCTGGGCCTCGGCCTTCTCGGTGAGCAGTTGGTGCGGTCCGATGCCGCGCTCACGTGCCTCACGGGCGTACTCCTCGGGAAGCGCCGTGCGCAGCGCCCAGGCGAAGATGTCACCGACACCCGACTGCCCGGCCTCGTACCCCCACAGGCCGGGGACGACTCCGTCCTTCACGGCTCCGCACATCCCCGGTACGTCGGCGAGCCGGTCGGAGTTGATGATGTGACAGGTGCTGGTGCCCATGATCGCCAGCATGTGCCCGGGCTCCAGGGCCCGGGCGGCGGCGCTTGTCACGTGGGCGTCGACGTTGCCCACGCTGACCGGGATGCCCTGGTTCAGTCCGGTCCACGCCGCCGCCCGGGGGCTGAGGCCTCCGGCGCGGCTTCCGAGCGGCGACAGGGGGAAGTCCACCTTGTCGGTGAAGTCACCGAATTCCGGATGGAGCGCACCCAGGAATCCGGGGCTGGGACGCCCTGAGCCGTCCAGCAGGTCGGGCTGGTGGATGCCCTTGTACCCGGCGGTGCACAGGTTCCGGCTCTCCGCGCCCGTCAGCTCCCAGACGATCCAGTCCGCCGCCTCGATCCAACGCTCGGCCGCCCGGTACAGTTCCGGGTCCTCCTCGAGGAGTTGCAGTGCTTTGGCGTACTCCCACTCGCTGGAGATCCTTCCCCCGTAGCGCGGCAGCCAGCTCTCCCCACGCTCGGCGGCGAGCGCGTTGATCCGGTCCGCCTGCGCCTGCGCGGCGTGGTGTTTCCACAGCTTCGGGTACGCGTGCGGGCGCGCCTCGTACTGCGGCAGTTCGCACAGGGGCGTCCCGTCCGGCGTGGTCGGCAGCACGGTGCAGGCGGTGAAGTCGGTACCGATACCCACCACCTGATCCACCGTCACTCCGGCTCGCGCCACCGCCCTGGGCACCGCGAGGCGCAGCACGTCACGCCAGTCGTCGGGGACCTGCAACGCCCAGTCGGGCGGAAGCCGTTCACCTGTCCCGGGGAGCAGGTGCTCGACCGCCCCGTGGCGGTATTCGTGGACGGCCTCGCCCAGTTGCGTGCCGTCGGCGACCGAGACGACCACGGCGCGGCCGGACAGGGTGCCGAAGTCCACGCCGATCGTCACGGCCTCGTCGAGTGATATGTGCTCTCGCACCAGCGGGCTCCAGTGGTACGCGCCTGGCTCGGGGCCAGGGCCGATGTTTGCGATAACAAGACGCTGCCCGAGGTCGCCGCGGTCGAACGCGCTTCAGTCGGGGCGATCTCAGATCCTTGCGGCGTGCGGCAGGTGCCTCCAGCGGCTGCCGGCGAGGACAGCGCGATGCCTGGAGCGATTGTGAACGCTAACAGTTGGGGCGTCAACCACTTCGGCACCGGAGAAACTCAGCCGGGACGGCCCTCCCGCCAGGTCCGGCCCGCCCCTGAAAGGAGGTAGCTACCCGCCCTGCAACTTGCCTCTGTTCGCATCCTTGACACCGCGTCAACCGCCTCGCCCATAATGTCGGCACCGCTCGGCATGCACGCATCCATTCCCCGAAGGATGCGTGTTAGCGCTAACAAATGCCGATCGCCAGAGCCGGCCTGGCAGCCGCGGTGCCACCCCTACGCACTTCCAACGGCCGGCAGGGAGGGAAGACCTTGAGTACAGGCATCAGACTCCCCCGAATCACCAGGCTCCTGTGGTGCGTGGGCACCACCGTCGCCTTCGTCCTCGCATGCGTCCTCGGCTCGTACGCCACAGCGGGCGCGGCACAGCGCGCGACGTCGACCGGGCTTCCGTGCGACACCTACGCCGCCGGCAACACGCCCTGCGTCGCCGCGCACAGCACCGTACGTGCGCTCTACCAGACCTACCAGGGCCCGCTCTACCAGGTGAAGCGCGCCTCGGACGGCGCAACGACCGACATCGGCGTCCTGACCACCGGCGGCTACGCGGACGCCGCCGCACAGGACGCGTTCTGCGCGAACACGGTCTGCACCATCACCCGGATCTACGACCAGAGTCCAGGCGGCAACGACCTGACGGTCGAAGGCGCCGGCGGCAACGGCGCGGCGGACCAGGGTGCGATCGCCAACGCCCTGCCCCTCACGGTCGCCGGCCACCACGTCTACGGCCTGGACGTGCAGGCCGGCGTGGGCTACCGCAACGACGCCACGAAGGGCGTGCCGACCGGCAGCGAGCCACAGGGCGCGTACATGGTCACCAGCGGCACGCATGTCGACGGCAGTTGCTGCTTCGACTACGGCAACGCCGAGACGTCCAACACCGACACGGGCAACGGCCACATGGACGCCATCAACTTCGGCACCGAGTGCTGGTTCGCACCGTGCACCGGCTCGGGACCGTGGGTGCAGGCCGACCTGGAGAACGGGCTCTTCGCCGGCGGCAACGGCTCGAACCCCGCGAACAAGGGCAACTCCAGCCCGTTCGTGACCGCCATGCTGAAGAACAACGGCACCACGACCTACGCCATCAAGGATGCGGACGCCCAGTCCGGCGGCCTGACCACCGAGTACAGCGGCGCGCTGCCCGACCTCGGCGGCTACACCCCGATGCACCAGGAAGGGGCGATCGTGCTGGGCACCGGCGGCGACGACAGCAACGGCTCCGACGGGTACTTCTTCGAGGGCGTCATCACCGCGGGATATCCCAGTGACGCCGTCGACAACGCCGTCCAGGCCGATATCGCCTCGGTGGGCTACAGCCAGGCCACGCAGACCTTCCCGGCCTCCGGCACCGCCTACCGGCTGACGAACGTCAACAGCGGCAAGGTCCTCGACGCCGTCAACTGCGGTACGGCCAACGGCACCTCGATCGACCTGTGGTCCAACCTCTCCAACTCCTGTCAGCAGTGGACGTTCACCCGCACCACCGACGGCCACTACACCGTCACCAACTCCCACAGCGGCACCGTGCTGGACTCGGTCGACTGCGGCATCGACAACGGCACCCGCGTCGACCTGTGGTCGGCACTGGGCAACGTCTGCCAGGAGTGGAACGTCAGCGCGGTGGGCAGCCACTTCACGCTCAGCAACGTCGGCAACGGGATGGTCCTGGACGCGGAGAACTGCGGGACGGCCGACGGCACCGTCGTCCGCCAGTGGGCACAGCTCGACAACACGTGCCAGCAGTGGGACATCGCGCCGTGACGCCGCCTCACCCGTGACACCGACTCACCCGGACCGTCACCCCTGCCCGGCTCACGCGTGAGCCGGGCACCGGCCGGGGGGGGGCCCCCCCCCGGGGGGGGGGGGCCCCCCCCCCCCGCGCGCACCCCCCCCCCCGGGGGGGCCCCCCCCCCCCGGGGGGCGGCCCCCCCCCCCCGCGCGCCGGCACGACCCGCACCGGCCGCCTCCCGCAGGAAGCCCTTGGCCTATAGTTCTGTGAGCGTGCACATACGTGCCGACGGAGGAGGAAGCGATGCCGCGTGGCCCCGAGAGTGCTGCGGGCGCCCCGGGAACTCGACCACCGACGATGGCGGACGTCGCCCAGCGGGCGGGTGTCTCGCACCAGACCGTCTCACGCGTGCTCAGCGACCACCCCCACGTGCGCGAAGTGACCCGCATCGAGGTGCTCCGCGCGATCGAGGAGCTGGGCTACCGGCGGAACTCCTCCGCGCGCGCCCTGGTGACCCGGCGCACGCTGACCCTGGGGGTGGTGGCCTGCCATCCCACCCTCTTCGGCCCTGCCAGCACACTGCTCGGGCTCGAGGAGGCGGCGCGCGAGGAGGGTTACATGGTCTCCACCGTGAACCTGCGCCGCTACACGCGGTCGGCCCTGTCCGACGCGATCGACCACCTTCGCGACCGGGGCGTCGAGGGGATCGTCGTCATCGTCCCGCAGCGCGAGGCCGTCTCGGCGCTCAAGGAGTTGAAAGTCCCGCTCCCGATGGTCACCGTCGAAGGCGGCCACGACCTGGAGATCCCCAGCGTCTCGGTGGACCAGCAACTCGGCGCGCGGCTGGCGACCGGCCACCTGCTTGCCGCCGGGCACCCCACCGTGTGGCACGTCGCCGGACCGATGGACTGGCTGGAGGCCGAAGCCCGCTGCTCGGGCTGGCGAGCGGCGCTCAAGGAGGCCGGCGCTCCGGTCCCCGAGCCCCTCGTAGGCGACTGGACACCGTTGTCGGGATACCGCATCGGCCAGGAGCTGGCCGGCAGAGTCGCGACGAACGCGGCCCAGCCGCACGCCCAGGGACCCACTGCGGTGTTCGTCGCCAACGACCAGATGGCGCTGGGCGTGTTGCGTGCGCTGCGCGAGGCCGGCTTGTCGGTTCCCGACGACGTGGCCGTGGTCGGCTTCGACGACATCCCTGAGGCGGAGTTCTTCCTGCCGCCGCTGACCACGATCCGGCAGAACTTCACCGCCGTGGGCCAGGCCAGCATCGGCCTGCTGGTCAGCCTGCTCGACACCAACGCGACTCGACCCGGTGAGCGTGTGGTGATCCCTCCCAGCCTGATCATCCGCGCCAGCAGCGTCCCCGCCGCGCGCTGAGCCTCTTACACGCGCTCGCGGGTTCGGCCGTACGTCTACGGGGCGGACCGCAGGAGCCACGCGAACCCCGATGGCGGACACAGAACGCCAGTGGCAGGCTGAAAAACATCAGCCACCCCGGCAACGCACGAAAGGCGGCGAACGCCATGGCTGAACACCCGCACGCCGCACTGATCCGCCGCGGCTACGAAGCATTCTCGGCAGGCGACCTGGACGCGCTCGCCGATCTGATGACCTCCGACGTCACCCACCACGTCCCCGGCACCCACCCGCTCTCCGGCGACCACAAGGGCATCAAGGCGGTGCTCGACTACTACGTGCAACTGGCCGTCCAGACCAACGGCACACTCCGCGTGGAGCTCCAGAATCTGCTCGTCGACGGCCGTGGCCACGTGGTCTCCGTGACCCGGGTCTCCGCCGAACGCGGGGGCCGGAAGCTCGACCAGATGGACAGCATCGTCTTCCGGATCGTCGGGGACAAGGTCACCGACCTTGACGAATGCGTCGAAGACATCGACGCCACCAACGAGTTCTTCGCCTGATCCACCGGCCTAAGGGCCCGGCCGATCGTTCGGCCGGGCCCTCGTCGTATGGGATTGCCGCGTTGGCAGGTGCGCGGACTCGACCCGTCTCGCGGCGATGCCGGGTCAGCCTTTCAGGGCGGGGATGATGTGCTCGCCGTAGGCGTCGATGGTCGACTCGACGGCGTCGTGCATGGCGTAGATCGCGCGTGCAGGGGCGTCGCCCCGGCGCGCAAGCTGTTCGACGACACCTTCGCCAACTTCGAGTCCTGCAACGTCGAGATCCTCGAACTGGACGCGAAGGTCAACGGGGACGTGGGCATCGTCTGCACGGCAGAGCACGAGCATCGTGTTCAAGAACGGCTCCGCCAAGCACGTCATGGCCCGGCAGACCGACTGCTTCGAACGGCGTGAGAACGGCTGGGAACTGATCCACCAGCACGCCTCCGTCCCGGCCGGCGGCGAATGGGACGGCAAGATCACCACCGTGTAGGGGCCGATCTGCGACGCGACCGGACTCCCTGCCGAACGGATCCCCTCGGCGACGGCGGCGGCCACGACGACATGCGCGAGCACGACGACCGCGAACAGTTCCTCGTCGGCGTGGACATCTTCCTGACCGGCATCGCAGCCCTGCCATAGACACGGCGCAGCGCCGGGATCACCAGGTCGGCACGAGACCGCCGTCGATGCGGAAGTCGCTGCCGGCGATGTTGGCTGCTCGGTCGCTCGCCAGGAACACCACCAGCTCGGCGATCTCCGCGGGACGGGAGAAGCGGCCCGTCACCGTGGCGGAGGCAGTCTGGGCCATCACCTCTTCAGGGCGCAGCCCTGCGGCGGCGGAGACGGTGTCGGCGACACCGCCGCCTCCCAGCCACAGGTCGGTCTCCACCGGTCCGGGGCTGACGCTGTTCACACGGATGCCGCGAGGCCCGAACTCCTTCGACAGGGCCTTGGTGAAGTTCACCAGGGCGGCCTTGGCGGCGCTGTAGTCGATGACCGTCGGGTCGGGGAGTTCGGCGTTCACCGACCCGATGGTGACGATCGCGCCGCGAGCGGCCTCCAGCATGCGCGGCAGTACCGCTCGGGTCACCGAGACGGCGGCGAACAGGTTCAGGTCGACCGTACGCCGCCATTGCTCGTCCGTGACGCTGAGGAACCCGCCCGGCCTGGCCGGGGCCGAGCCCACGTTGTTGACCAGGATGTCGATCCGCCCGCCCGTCGCCGCCACCAACTGCTCGGCGCTGCCCGCCGCGGTGAGGTCCACCGGGACCCAGCGCGCCGCGCCGGACTTCACCAGCACCTCCAGCCCAGGAGAGCTGGTGCGTGCGGCGGCCACCACCTCGGCACCCGCCCCGACCAGCGCCTCGGCCACGGCCAGGCCGATGCCCTTGCTCGCGCCGGTGACCACGGCGGTCCTGCCCGAAAGCTCCCCAGCCATGCCTGCTCCGTAAAGTGTTGGGGCGGATGCCACGCCAGCCCGGTTCACCGGATGTCCGCGCACCTGATGCTCCCCGTCCCAGGAACAAGCCGCCACCATCCACACCGCAGTACCCCCTACAGCCCGGCCATACGGAGCAGCGCCGGCACCCCAGGTGAGGCGTGCCCGCGGCTGGCGACGAGTGTTCGCCCGGCCGGGTATCGATCCTGTTGGGCAAGACGGAGGGAAAGAATGGGCAGGTCGGCCGTTTCAACTGCCGATGTGACGCGAGCTCGCTTGCATCGAGCTGACCCCGGGCGCTACAGGCCAGGAGGGTTCAGCCACCGGCGGCGGGCACCGGGAGGTCCACGTGCGGGAGCCTCGGGTCGGCCTCCGTCGGGATGACGTCGGAGGTAGCGACGAGCCAGTGCAGCATCGCCTCGTGCATCCGCTGCTGGACGTCCGCGTGCTCGGGCCGTCCGGCGAGGTTGACGCGCTCGTGCGGATCGTCGTGGCGATGGTAGAGCTCCGCCGGCTCGTAGAGGCGCCAGACGTAGGTCCAGTCCCGGTCGCGGACGGCGACGGCGCGGCCGACCAGCGTCGGGTCCTCGTGCTGGAGCGCGCCCTTGCGGTCGTAGGGGAAGTCCGGGCGCTCCAGCTGCGACTCCTCCTCCACGGTGAAGCCACCCTCGGTGAACGCGTACCGCCGGTGCTCGGCGGACGGGTCCTTCAGCAGCGGGACCAGGCTGCGGCCGAAGTGACGATGCGGAGCCTCGACACCCGCCAGCTCCAGCACGGTCGGCAGGACGTCGACCAGTTCCACCATCGACGCGCAGGTGCCGCCCTCCCCCATGCCCGGTCCGCTGATGACGAGCGGGTCGCGGGTGATGCAGTCGTGCATCGCGGAGGGCCACTTCTCGATCAGGCCGTGGTCGCCGAGGTACTCGCCGTGGTCGGCGAAGAACAGGGTGACGGTGTTGTCAGCGGCTCCGGCGCGGTCCACCGCGGCCATCACGCGGCCGAGTTGGTCGTCCAGGCGCGAGACCATGCCGTAGTAGGTGGCGGCCACCTCGCGCCACTGCTCCTCGGTGACCTCGCCGATCTCGTACGCCTCCCGGATCGCGGCCATGAAGGCGGGCTGGTGCCCGTCCCCGCCCACCGACGCGGGGGCCGGGAGGGAGTCCCGGTCGTGCATCGAGTACCAGGGCTCCTCGACCTGGAACGGGCAGTGCGGTGCGACCAGCGGCAGGAAGAGCACCCACGGCTCCTCGGGCGGGCTCCCCAGCCACCGCTCGGCGGTGCGCACGGCCGCCTCGTCCGGGTCGACCCGGCCGTCGTCGGGGACCAGGCCCCGGTAGAACAGCCGGGACCACACCCCCTCCGGATAGTCGCCGCCGTAGGCGACGGTGGGCCAGGTCGAGAACCCGTACGCGTCGACGCTGGCCTCGGTCGCGCCGGGGGCGAAAGTGTCGCCCCGCATCCCCGCCCAGGTGACGTGGTACCCGGCGTCCTTGAGGATGCGCAGCAGGTTGGGCTCGTGCGGTTTGAGGAGGTTGGTGAGGGTGCGGTGCCCGGCGGTGTGCGGGTACCAGCCGGTGAGCAGCGACGCCCGGCTGGGCGAGCAGACCGGATGCTGCACGAAGGCGTTGGTGAAGGTCGTGCCGCGCGCGGCGAGCGCGTCGATGTGCGGGGTGCGCGCGTGCGGGTTACCGAAGGCGCCGACGGCGTCGGCGCACAGTTGGTCGGGCATGAAGACGACGAAGTTGGGACGGGTCACGGGTGTGCTTCCTTAGGGGCTTTGAGGTCTTTCGGGCCGACGGGCCGACGGCCCGACGGGGTCAGCGCGGGTCGGCCATGCGCTCCAGCACGAACCCGACGGCCTCCTCCGTGCTGTCGCTGGCCCAACTCGCGTTCTCCGTACCCGGGTTGAAGAAGCCATGCGGCGCGTCCGGGTACTCGACCAGACGACAGTCGTTCCCGGCCTCCTGCTCGGCGTCCCGGAACCGCCGGACGGCGGCGATGGGGACGAGCTGGTCCGCGGTGCCGTGCTGGACGAGCATGGGCGGCGTGCGGGGGCGGACCAGGTGCAGGGGCGAGTACGCGGCTGCCGTCTCCTCGGTGAGGCCGACCATGCCGAGCAGCGGCCGCAGCACCTCGTCCAGGAGGTCGACCACCGGGTTGAACAACACCAGTCCGGAGTACGACGGTTGACCGTCTGCGGGCGAGTCGTGCGCAACCGTCAGCGCGAGCTGGCCGCCCGACGAGCCGCCCCCCAGGAAGAACGGCGCGTCGGCGAGGCCCTGCTCCTTGGCGAGCCTGCGGACGTGCCGGACGGCGGCCCGCGCGTCCTCGACACAGTCGCCCAGCGTCTGTGCGCCGCCGCCGAGCAGCCGGTACGCGGCGCTGAACGTGAGCACCCCGGCGGCTGCGAGCACCCGGCCCTGGGGGGCAAACTGCTCCGGGCCTCCCGACCGCCAGCCGCCGCCGTGGAAGAGGACCGCGACGGCGCGGACAGGGGCGTCCGTCGGGGCGTAGCCGAGCAGCGGCAGCGCGGTTCCGCCGGGGGACGTGTGGTGGGTGTGGATCTCGGTGTGGTCGCTCATGGCTGTTCCGTTGCGGTCGAGTGGAGTGGGGCACAGGTCTCGTCCGTGGCGGCCCGCATGGCGCGGGCCTCACGGCGCAGGGGGCGGTAGATCGTGGTCATGAAGAGCCCGTTGGCGAAGGTGAGCACGACGATCAGCCAGAGCACGGCGGTGCGCAGCCCGAAGGCGGACCCGGCGTAGCCGATGGCGAGGGTGCTGAGCGCCCAGCCGGCCGACTCGGCCGACAGCATGAGCGCGAAGGCCGCACTGCGCGTCTCGGGGCGCGCCACGGCCATCAGGATCGGACGGTTGCAGCCGGGGTTGAAGCCCTGGAGCACGCCGACGCCGCAGAACAGCAGGACGTACCAGCCGATCGAGGGCCAGGCCACCTGGGTCGCCAGCAGTGCGACCAACCCCCAACCGACCGTGGCCAGTTGCCAGGTCAGCAGCCGTCCGGTGTCGGGCAGCCGACGCTGGGCCCGGTCCACGACGACGCCGCCGATCGCCGTCCCGGCGAGGTAGCACAGCGAGGCCGGGGCGCTGACCAGCGACGACTCGGCGTTGCTGAAGTGGAAGACGTCGACGAGGTAGACCACGCCGAAGCTGAGCAGGGCGAGCTGGGTGTTGAACAGCCGCTGCACCAGGATCAGCCGGATCGTGCTGCTGCCCAGCAGCTCCCGCACGACGGGCCAGGTCAGCGTGGTCCCGCCGAAGCGCCGACGGTCCTCGCCGACCTGCTCCGCCGCCCCGACGCCGGGGTCGCGGAAGAACGCGGCCACCAGCACGCCGAACAGGACGGTCACCCCGCCGGAGGTGAAGAAGCCGTAGCGCCAGCCGTCGTGGACGCGGGAGAGCAGGCCGAGGACCGGGCTGACGACCGCGAGCAGGACGGCCACCCCCGCGTACAGGTAGCCGGCCGCGCGGCCCCGGCGGGTGTCGTCGAACATGTCGGCGAGGATGCCGTTGACCAGCACGCTGCCGCCCGCGAACCCGGCGGAGGCCACCGTCGCGAGGACCAGTAGCTGGACGTAGTTCTGCGCGAGTCCGGCGGCGACGCTCCACAGGCCCCACAGGCCGGAGCTGACGACGAGCACGGTCTTGCGGCTCATCCGCTGCGCGAGCATCACCCACAGCGGTCCGGTCACCATCCCCGCCACCTTGCCCGCCGCGACCAGCGCGCCGAGTGCGGACAGCGGCAGTCCGAGCGCGCTGCGCAGGGCCGGGAAGAGCACCGAGACGACGCTGGACTCGCTGCTGTCCATGCTGATCAGCCCGCTGAGCAGCGCGAGCTGACGCCAACTGCCGGGTCTCGCCGCCGCCTTGGCCGTGGCCGGGGCGGCGGCGAGGGCGGTTCTCTCGTCCGCCATGGGCGTACCTCCTGTGGTGGTTCGGGTCAGCGGACGGGTCAGCGAACGGGTCAGGCGGACGGGTTCCCGGCAGAGCGCGCCATCAGTTCCTGCCAGCGGCCGACGAGTCGGGGCAGCATGGGCTGCTCGGGGGCGTGCCAGGAGACCGGCACGGTGAGGTGCGCGAGGCGGGCTTCGAGGTCCTCGGCGAGGTGGGCGCGGCCGGTGTCGCGCAGGTGCTGCGCGTACCGGACGGGGTCGTTGTACTGCGGTCCGGTCTGCAGGGTGGCCTGCATCGGGTCCGGCAGCGCCCCGGGGCGTCCGGCGTAGGTGTGCCACCACTCGGACAGGTGCGCGCGCATCCGGGTGGCCAGCTCCGGTTCCGCGTCGAGCAGGTCGCGGGTGAGGTGGGGGTCGGCGGTGACGTCGAAGAGCTGCTCCCACTCGGCGCGGAAGCAACCCGGGTGGTACGTGCGGATGTAGAGGTGGTCGCGGGTGCGGACGGCGCGCTGGTAGGTGTGCGCGCCGTGCCCGAGGACCAGGTACTCGCGCGAGGCTATCTCCTCGCCGCGGACGGCCGGGGCGAAGGACGTGCCCTGCCAGCCGTGCGGGATCGGCAGGCCGAGCAGCTCGCACAGCGTCGGGGCGAGGTCGATGTTGTAGAGCAGCGCGTCGTTGCGCCGCGCGTCCTCCGGCAGGGTGTCGGTGACGCCGGGCCAGTGGAAGACCAGCGGGAGGCGGTGGGTGGGCTCGTTGGCCAGGCCGTGCTCGGCGTAGGAGCCGTTCTCGCCGAAGGACTCGCCGTGGTCGGCGCTGACGATGACGGCGGTCTCCTGCTCGATGCCGAGCTCCGCCAGGGTGGCCATCAGCTGCCCGAAGTGGTGGTCCCAGTAGGCGATCGCGCCGTCGAAGCCGTTGATCAGGTGCTCGAAGTCGGCACGGTCACGGACGGCGTCGGGCATGTTGTGCGGCACCGGGGACCGGCTGACGCCGCCCTGCGCCGTGTGGTGGAGGTCGAGCGCGCTGCGCGGGCCGTAGACCTCGGCGTGGGCGGCGATGGTCTCCTCGTCGGGCCAGGCCTGGACGGGGCCTGATGCGGCCATCCGCTCCGTCCACTCGACGGGCTGGGTGTAGTCGGTGTGGGGGTCCCAGTAGGTCAGGTGCAGGTACCAGTCGTCCTGGTCCGCGTGGCGGCGGATCCAGTCGATGGCGGCACGGTTGACGTCCGCGGCCTCCTCGTCACCGAAGTTGGCCGTGGCCCGGACGGACTCGCGGAAGTTGCCGTGGAAGAAGTAGGCGCGGTGGCGCTCGGCGAACACCGAGACGGCGGCGGTGTAGTAGCCGCCCCAGCCGAGCGTCTGGCCGAGCAGCGGCCGGTCGGGTTCGGGGCCGTGGCCGGCGTCCATCCGGAACTGCGCGGCGGCGCCGAAGTGTCCGACGACGCCGTTGGTGATGCCGAACTGGCCGCTGGTCAGCGCGGTGCGCGACGGCAGGCAGGGTGAGTCGGAGCAGTAGTAGCGGTCGAAGACGACGGACCTGTCCGCCAGCTTCTGCAGGTTCGGGGTGGTGGGGCGGTGGTAGCCGTACGGGGTCGTGTGGTCGGCCCGCAGGGTGTCCACGTCCACATAGATGATGCGCAACGGGGTCTCCCGGGAACGTGCGTTCCTGCAGTGTGTTCCTGCGTTGTTCCTGCATTATGTTCCTGCGTAGTTAGCTAGAGGATTCCCAGCCGCTCATCCAGGTGTCAATACCTGAAGCCATGCTCATAACTTTCCAGGCTTCCGGATCCTCGATCTATGTTCTAGCGTCTATAGCGATCACCCCAGTTGTGCCGGCATCGCGACGGAGGCGGAATCCCGTGAAAGCCCTGATGGTCATGTTCGACACGCTCAACCGGCGCTATCTGCCGCCGTACGGCGCGGAGGGCGTGCACGCGCCCCACTTCACCCGGCTCGCCGAGCGCACCGCCGTCTTCGACACCTGCTACGCGGGCAGCATGCCGTGCATGCCGGCCCGCCGTGAGCTGCACTCCGGGCGTTACAACTTCCTGCACCGCGGCTGGGGCCCGCTGGAGCCCTTCGACGACTCGACGCCGCAGTTGCTCGGCGAGAACGGCGTCTACACGCACCTCGTCACCGACCACCAGCACTACTGGGAGGACGGCGGCGCGACCTACCACAACCGCTTCCGCAGCTACGAGTTCTTCCGGGGGCAGGAGGGCGACCCCTGGAAGGGGCAGGTCGCCGACCCCGAGATCCCCGAGTCCCCGCACGCGATGCACGCGCCCGCCTGGCGTCAGGACTGGGTCAACCGTCAGTACCTCACCGACGAGGCCGACCATCCGCAGACCCGCACCTTCGACGCGGGCTTGGACTTCCTGCGCACCAACCACGCCGAGGACGACTGGTTCCTGCAGATCGAGACCTTCGACCCGCACGAGCCGTTCTTCAGCTACGAGCGCCACAAGGCCCACTACCCGCACCCCTACGACGGTCCGCACTTCGACTGGCCCGACTACCGACGCGTCCTGGAGACCCCCGACCAGGTCGAGCACGCGCGGCTGGAGTACTCGGCGCTGCTGAGCATGTGCGACGCGTCCCTCGGCCGGGTCCTCGACACCATGGACGAGCTGGAGCTGTGGGACGACACGATGCTGATCGTCTGCACCGACCACGGCCTGCTGCTCGGCGAGCGCGGCTGGTGGGGCAAGAACATCCAGCCCTGGTACGACGAGACGATCCACACCCCGCTCTTCGTCTGGGACCCGCGCAGCCGCGTCCAGGGCGAGCGGCGCTCGTCCCTGGTGCAGACGATCGACCTCGCGCCGACGCTGCTGGACTGGTTCGGCCTCACGCCGACTCCCGACATGCAGGGCAGGCCGCTGCGGGAGACCGTCGCCACGGACGCGCCGGTGCGCGAGGCGGGCCTGTTCGGGTCCTTCGGCGGGCACGTCAGCGTCACCGACGGCCGCTACGTCTACATGCGGGCCGCGGCGTCACCGACGAACGGCCCGCTGTTCGAGCACACCCTGATGCCGACCCATATGCGGGGCCGGTTCTCCCCCGCGGAGCTGCGCAACGCCGAGCTGGTGGAGCCGTTCGCGTTCACCAAGCAGGTGCCCGTGCTGCGCACGCCCGGGGCCTCGATCAGCAACCCGTACTCGTTCGGCACGCTGCTGTTCGACCTGGAGACCGACCCCGGCCAGGAGCGTCCGCTGGTCGACGACGCGGTGGAACTGCGGATGGCCGAACTGCTGGTCGACCTGCTGCGGGCCTCTGACGCGCCCGCGTCGCAGTACGAGCGCCTCGGCCTGCCCGCGACCGGACCGGTGACGGAGGATCACCTGCTCGCCCGCGTCCAGCAGCCGCAGGTGGAGCTCGGCCTGCGGCCCGCGCCACGCCCGGAGGAATTCCCGACCGGACCGCGCAGCGTGCACACGAAGATCGCCGACCTGCTGGCGGACCCGGGCGCGGAGCAGGTGCTGCGTGCCGAGTTCGGCGGCCTGCTGGACGGGCCCTTCGCGTCCGTCCTCGGCGGGCTCACCCTGCTGCACCTGGCCGCCACCGTCGTCGGGATGCTGCCCACCGAGCGGCTGCGCGCGCTCTCAGACCGGCTCACCGCGCTCGAACCCGTCCACGCCGGGCAGAACTGAGGAGCGCCCCGTGCCGAGCTGCTGCACTCCAGGCCGCGCGCCACACGCCCACCCGCACGCCGGCGGCGCGGACGGGACAAGCGGCGCGGGCGGCGTCGAGCTGCTGCCCATGCCCACGGTTCCGCCGCGCCGCACTCCCGGCCCGGGGCTCGACTTCGTGGAGCTGCCCGGCGGCGAGTTCCTGATGGGCGACCCGTTCGACGAGGGCTACCCCGACGACGGCGAGCGCCCGGTCCACCGGGTCGTGCTCGCGCCCTTCGCCCTCGCGGCGACGACGGTGACCAACGCCGACTTCGCCGCGTTCGTCGCGGCGACCGGCCACCGCACCGACGCCGAGCGCTACGGCTCCTCGGCCGTCTTCCACTTGGCCCTGCGCGCCCCGCGACGGGACGTGCGGGGCCAGGCCCCGCGCACGCCGTGGTGGCTGGAGGTCGCGGGGGCCGACTGGGCGCACCCGGGCGGGCGGGACTCCTCCTGGCAGGAGCGGCCCGACCACCCCGTGGTGCACGTCTCCTGGGACGACGCGCTGGCCTTCTGCCGCTGGTCGGGCACCCGGCTGCCGACGGAGGCGGAGTGGGAGTACGCCGCCCGCGCGGGACACCGGGGCCGCCGCTACCCGTGGGGGGACGAACTCACGCCGGACGGCCGGGACTTGTGCAACATCTGGCACGGCGCCTTCCCCCACCGCAACACCCTGAGCGACGGCTACCTCACCACCGCGCCGGTCGGCGCCTTCCCACCCAACGACGTCGGCCTGTACGAGATGTCGGGCAACGTGTGGGAGTGGTGCGCCGACTGGTTCTCGCCCGCCTACTACCGCCGCTCCCCGCGCCACAACCCGCTCGGCCCGCGCAGCGGCCAGGCTCGGGTGATCCGGGGCGGCTCCTACCTGTGCCACGACAGCTACTGCAACCGCTACCGCCTCGCCGCACGCTCGGCCAACACCCCCGATTCCTCCACCGGCAACTGCGGCTTCCGTGTGGTCCGCGACCGGGCACCCGCTATCGTGACCCCGACCAGCTCGACCACGACGACGCCCGCCTGCTGACCGCCCCTGAGGACCTCCACCGATGCGCCTGGAACACGTCATCCTCGGCCTGCTGGCCGTGCGCCCGTTCTCGGGCTACGACATGCGCAAGTGGATGGAAGGCAAGGGCAAGTACCTCGGCTACGAGGTCCAGCTCCCGCAGATCTACCGCACGCTCCCCAAGCTGGTCGCCAACGGCTGGGCGGAGTTCGACGTGGACCCGCGCGAGGGAAGGCCGGACGCCAAGGTCTACCGGATCACCGAGGCCGGCCGGGAGGAACTGCTCGCCTGGGCGCGCTCCCCCTACGAACCCTCGCCCTCCATGGCCGACAGCGACTTCCGACTGCGGTTCCTCTTCACGGGCCAGCTCGGGCCGGAGTTCGCGCTGGACCTGCTGCGCACCGAGATCGACTACCGGATCGCCCACGTCGGCGGTCCGGGCTGGCTGGACTTCCACGTCACGGAGACCTCTCCCGACTCACTGGTCGACGCCGCGTGGGCCAACTCGCTGCACCTGGCCGCCCACGAGTTCGGGTACAGCACCATGGCCTCCTACATCGCCTGGCTGCAACTGACCCTGGCCCGGCTCGAAGTCCAGGCGGGCCTGCCGCCGAGCCGCACCCCCTACCGGGGTCGGCCGGAAGAGGCCCCGGGCTCCTGAGCCCGGCCGCCCTCCCTCCTGAGGAACCGTCACTTCCCTTGCCGCGCCACCAGACCCGCGACCAGGACATCACGCAGGGCAGCGATGTCGGCGGCCATGTCGATCCCGGGTTCCAGCAGCCACTGGAGCTGGAGTCCGTCGGTCGCGGCCAGCAGAATCCGGGCCACCCAGTCCGCGTCCACCCGCGAGGGGGCCGGCCTGTCCGCCGTCGGCTTCCGGCCCTCGGGGCGGGCGGCGTCGACGGTGACCCACTCGGCGAGGCTGGAGCGGATGGTGGCGTACCGCTCGGTAAACCAGTCGTGGGCGGGGTGCTCCGGTTCGGCAGCAGCCGCGGCGACGTCCACGAAGAGCTTGACCAGGCCCGGGGTCGACGCGTTGGCCGCCACGATCCGCAGGCCCGCCTCGGGGTCGAGGCGGGCGTCGCCGAACGCGTCGCGCGCGGCGGCCTCCCGGGCTTCGAGCACGGCGGCAAGCAGCGCCTCGCGGTTGCCGAAGTGGTGCAGCACCCCCGCGTCGGTCATCCCGACGCGTGAGGCGATGTCCCGCACCGAGACCTTGCGGCTGCCGGCCTCCGCGTAGGCGGCCAGCGCGGCGTCGAGGATCTGCTTCCGCTTCGCCGAGGTCTTGGCATAGGGCCCACGTGCTGCGCTCATGGCCGCGAGTCTAATCTCGGGCCGGTCCTGCCTTGATCATGCTGGCTCCGCCGGGAGGCTGCCCGCCCGCGCGGCCTCGACCATGGCCTCGATGCCCTCGCGGGTCACGCCCATGCCCAACGCCGCCAGCTTGACCAGCGGCACGCCCAGGCCCAGAGCGAGCTGCACCGGGTCCGCCTGCGCCAGGAACGCCCCCGCCGGGGACTCGGCCAAGGCCTTCTGCAGCAGCACCGATCCGACCGGGTGGTTCAGCCACTCCCCTGCCGTGGACATCGCGTCGAGCGCGTCGACCACCCCGTCGCCCGGCGTGGACAGTTCGGCGGTGAGCCGAATGTCGCGCGAGGAGGCGCCGACCTCGACGGTGAACGCCCCGGCGTCGACCCGCCAACCGCCGCGCGCGGTGGACCAGTGGGCGAGGTCGCGCTCGGTGAGCGCGAACCGGACCTGGCCGGACTCCCCCGGCTCCAGGCCGATCCGAGCGAAGCCGCGCAGTTCGTGCCGGGGCCGGGTGGGGTGCGGCTCGTCGAAGGCGACGTAGAGCTGGGCCGTCTCGTGGGCGGACCGGTCGCCGGTGTTGGTGATGGTCGCCTCGACCGTCCAGGCGTTGCGGCCGGTCTCCGTCACCGTCAACTCGCCGTAGGCGAAGGTGGTGTAGCTCAGACCGTGGCCGAACGGGTAGGCGACCGGCCGGTCGAGGGTGTCGTAGTGGCGGTAGCCGACGTAGCGGCCCTCGCCGTGCACGACGCGGCCGTCGCCGCCGGGGAAGTACAGGTGGGAGGGGACGTCGGCCAGGCGCAGCGGGATGGACTCGGTCAGCTTGCCCGAGGGGCTGTGCACGCCGAGCAGCAGGTCGGCCAGGGCCGCGCCCCCAGCCTGGCCGCCGAGCCAGCCCTCCAGGACGGCCTGCGCGCGGTCCTGCCACTCGGCCACGGAGACGACGCCGCCGTTCGCGAGCACGACCGCGACCTGCGGGTTCGCGTCGGCGACGGCGTGCAGCAGCGCGACCTGCTCGGCGGGCAGGTCGATGTCCTTGCGGTCGGCGCCCTCGGTCTCGGCGGACTCCGGCAGCCCGAGGAAGAGCAGCACGACATCGGCCTCGGCGGCAGCGGCGACCGCCTGCGCCGCCAGCTCGGGCGCGGGGCAGCCGTCCGGAGTGAAGCCCGGAGCGAAGCGCAGCCTCGCGTCCGACCCGAACGCCGCCTGCAGCGCGTCCCAGGCGCTGTCCAGGCGCGTGGGCTCGACGTGCGAGCTGCCGTGTCCCTGGTAGCGCGGCGTGCGGGCGAACTCGCCGATGACGGCGATGTGCTGACGGGCCGTCGGGTCGAGCGGGAGCAGGCCACCGTCGTTCTTCAGCAGCACCGCGCCGCAGCGGGCGGCCTCGCGGGCCAGCTCGTGGTGCGCGTCCGCGTCCCAGTCCTCGAAGCGCTCCGCCCGGTCGACGCGGTCGCGCAGGCGCAGCAGCCGGTCGGCGGCGGTGGCCACGGTCTCCGCGTCGAGGCGGCCGTCCGCGACGGCGGTGAGGATCTCGTCGTCGGTGCCGGTGGGCGGCATCTCCAGGTCGAGCCCGGCGGCGAGCGCCGCGACGCGGTCGTTGACGGCGGTCCAGTCGGACATCACCAGGCCGTCGAACTGCCACTCCTCGCGCAGCACCTGGGTGAGCAGCCAGTGGTGCTGGCTGGCGTAGACGCCGTTGACCTTGTTGTACGCGCACATCACGGTGTACGGCTTCGCCTCGCGCACGATGTGTTCGAAGGCGGGCAGGTAGAGCTCGCGCAGGGTCTGCTCGTCGACCTCCGCGCTGACCCGCATCCGGTCCGTCTCCTGGTTGTTGACGGCGAAGTGCTTGACGCACGCGCCGACGCCGAGGGACTGGATCCCGTCCACGAGCGCGGCGCCCATCACGCCGCTGACGCGCGGATCCTCGGAGAAGTACTCGAAGTTGCGCCCGCACAGCGGGCTGCGCTTGAGGTTGACCCCGGGCCCGAGCACCACGTCCACGCCGAGCACGGACGCCTCCCGGGCCAGCGCCGCGCCGACGCGCCGCACCAGCTCCGGGTCCCAGGAGGAGCCGAGCGTGACGGCGGGCGGGAAGCAGGTCGCCGGCACGCTTCCGGTGAGGCCCAGCGGGTCGCCCGCGTCGCCCCGCTGGCGCCGGATGCCGTGCGGTCCGTCGGAGAGCGTCAGCGCACGCAGCACGCCGCGGACGGGCGTGGTGGTCCACATGGTCGCGCCGGAGGTGAGGGAGGCCTGTTCGGCCAGCGTCAGGTCGGCTGCGGAAGTGGCGTCGGGCATCGGGGAGGTCCTTACGCGCGGGAGCGGGACAAGCGGTCCGGGGCCGGCCGGGCCCGAGGCACCAGGCCGGGCCGGCCCCGCGGTCCCAGTCTCGGCGACGAAAACTTTGGAGGTCAAGGGTTTTGCTGGTTGACATCATTTAATGCACCTGTTTTAAATGAGGCCACGGCGGAAGCGACCAGCTGGAGCTGACATGTCGACCGAAACCCTCATCCTGCTCACCGCTGAACGCCTGTTCGCGACGCAGGGCATCGACGCGACCTCGATGCGTCAGATCGGCCAGGCGGCCGGCCAGCGGAACGCCGCGGCGACCCAGTACCACTTCCGGAACAAGCAACTGCTGCTCAAGGCGATCTTCGAGCACCGGCTCGGCGCCATCGACCTCCGCCGACGCGACCTGCTCGCGGCGCTGCAGCAGAGCGGTGAGGCAGCTGATCCGTGGCGGCTGGTGGAGGCACTGGTCCGCCCGCTCGCCGAGCAGGCGGTCCTGCCGGGCAGTCACTACGTCCGGTTCCTGGAGCGGGTCTTCGAGCACGCCGGACGCGACGTGGCGCTGCTGGCCGAGATCGGCGGCCTCGACCAGGCCGTCGCGGCCGGTCGCCTGGTGCACGCCAGGCTGCCGCTGCTGGACACCCCCCAGGGACGCCTGCGCCTGCGCTGGGCCGGCCAGTTGATCATCTCCGGCCTGGCGGACCTGGAACAACGCTGCGCCGACGCCGCCGGGTCGACGGATCCGGAGGAGTTCACCACCGGACTCGTCGACGCCGTCACCGGGCTGGTGACGGCCCCGCACTCGCACTGACCTCCCCAACCAACTTCCTGGCCGGAACGGCCGGAGAGGACACGGACCATGGACAACCCGACGTCCCAGTGGACCGAGGCGGGTGACCGCACCCCCGAGTCGGCCAAGTTCTTCTGGACCGGCGGCCCCGTTCAGCTCGCCGAGGACACCTGGTTCAGTTCCATGGGAGCGGGCGTGACCGCCTTCTCCACCGCGAGGGCCTTGGCGCCCCGGGCGATCCCCCGGGGCGCCGCCAGGCTGGGTGTGGCGGTCAGGAGACGGTGAGTGCGACGTCGTCCAGTGCAAAGGCGGTTGAGCCGCCGTACGTATCGGTCTCGCTGCCGGTGAACTTCAGCGTGACCTTCTGGCCGGCGAACTGGCTCAGTGAGTAGGACGCCTGGTCCCACTTGTTGTCGGCGTCCAGGTTGCTGAAGGTGTGCAGGGTGGCCAGGACGGTCCCGGAGGAGTTGAGAACCTGTACCTGCAGTGTGTCGGCGGCGCCCAGGGCGGACTCAGAGGTGGTGATGTACCGCCAGAAGGAGAACGTGGCGTTCGTGCAGGTCGCCGGGATGCTCACGGTCTGGGCAAGGGTGTCGGTGGCCGCGTAGCCGTAGTCGTCCAGAATCGACGCGTAGGTCCCGGAGTGTGCTGGGATGCCGTACAGGGACGAGTCGACGATCGAGCCGGTGGTACCGGTCCAGGGCGCGGTGCCGCTTTCGAAACCGCCGTTGCCGATGAGCTGGGCAGCGGTGCAGCCGCCACTGGCGGCGACGGTCCAGTTGAAGGTGGTCGAGCCGGAGGCGCCCGTACTGTCCTTGACCGTGACGGTTACGGACGAGGTGGCGGCGGTGGTCGGGCTGCCGGTGATCAGGCCGGTCGAGGAGTTGACGGTCACACCGGCAGGCAGGCCCGTCGCGCTGTACGACAGGGTCTGCCCGGACGCTGAGTCACTCGCTTGGACCTGCAGCGAGACCGAGCCGCCGACCGTGGAGCTCTGGGTGCCCGGGTTCGTCACGGTCACGGTGTTGGAGGTGGAGCCGCCGTGGGTGAGGATCGCGTGCGAGATGGCGCAGTTGTTGGTGTCGTTGGACCAGCTCGCCTGCTCGGCGAAGGTGCCGTAGGAGCCGAAGCTGACATTGGCGACACCGCCGGCCTGGCCGGGGCTGATCCACGCGCACTCGTCGGAGTTCTCGTAGCCCTGCTTGCCGCCGTTCGTACCGGGGTTGGCCCACCCGGTGGTCGTGTAGGCATCCGACATCATCTCGTGCCACTCGTGGCCGAGGGTGATGGTGTATCCGTCGAGTTCGCCTGCGCTGCCGGAGTTCAGGAAGTTGACACCGCAGGTGGAGCCCATGTCCATGTTGTAGGGCTGGTTGCTGAAGGCGATGTTGCCGTAGGGGGAGGAGAACGGGCCGCCGGCGAGGCTGGTGTCGCCGTTCCAGCTGTGCCAGGCGCAGTAGCCCTGGGTGGGGCTCTGGTAGTTGTCCGGGTCCGTGCCGTGGGGGGACAGGATGACGTAGTACGCGTTGCGGTTCGAGGCAGCGGTGGTGTTGCCGAAGTGTCCGGCGGCGCTGATCGCCTCCTGCGTCAGCTGGGCCTCGGTCGCCGATGCCGGGGAGGCCGCCGCGTTGTCGTACCACACGCCGGCCAGCACGCCGCCGCTCTGGTAGGGGACGAACTGCGAGGCCGGCAGGTTGGCGGGGCAGGAGTACGAGCCGGCTGTGACACCGGGGCCGTCGCACCACTGTGTCAGGTCGGCCGACCAGGTCTCGCCGTTGGTGCCGATGCCCTTGAACATCTGCTGTGCCACTGGCGCGCCGCCGTCGGGGTCCCCGGAGAACGTCGCGTTGCCGTTGGCGTCGGTTCCCTCGGTGCCCCACTGGTTTCCGTAGAAGACCAGGTACACCTTGGTCTTGGCGCCGCTCATCACGCCCATGCCGTTGGTGCCGCCGTTGTAGGCGAGGGTGTTGGCGCCCACGGTCGTCGCCGCTGGGGAGGCCGCCGCGTGGGTCTTCTGCCAGGCCTGCGTCGCCCGGGTCGTCGCCAACGACAGCATTGCTCCGGGGTGGACCTTCTGTACGAGGGCGGCAGGGCTCTGCCCGCCAGGCGCAGCGGCGGCCGTAGCGGGGGTGGACGACAGTGCGACGGCCGACAGGCCTATCGCCACCACGGCGGCGGCGCCGATACGGCGACGCCAGGATCTTCCAGGCATGGGGGGTGCCTTCCTTGTAGACGGGGATCCGAGGAGAGCGTTGACACGCCGGGCGCCCGACAGTTGGACCCGTCGTGGGGGGAGGCGGCGTGCGGGTTCTCGACGGACGTGCGATCCGCTGCACTGTCGCGGCGTCAGGCCGCTTGGATGCGCGGATGGCAGGGAAGCTACTGACGTCCGATCAAGGCCACAACAAAGTGCTAACTGTTAAGAATGGGTGGAGTCTGCGGAGGTACCTCGACGCACGACTCTTGACTTTCCCCCACAACGTCACCCATTGTCTGGATTTACCCACGCCGGGCAGGCGGTGGGGAATGTGCGGAACGCCGGTCGCCCGTCAATCGTCCTCCGTCCCGAGAAGTCACCGTGCGCGCGCTTCAGGCATGCACCCATGTCTCCGCTCCGGGTTCCTGGGGCACACCGACGTCGATCCGGGGTCAGCGCCGGCCGTCGCCGCCCATGACAGCGCGGATGCCGATCGACTCGGCCGGGAGGGCACCATGGCCACGGAACGGACGACCCTGGGGGGAACCTCGACAGAAGGGCCGCATACGAATGCCCTTGCCTCATCGCCGTTCCAGGCCGCACTGCGCGAAGCGATCCAGGCCCGCGGGCTGAGTCTGGAGCGGATCCAGGCCAGGCTCCTTGCAGCAGGAACGCCGGTCAGCATGGCGACACTCAGCCACTGGCGGTCTGGCCGTAGCCAGCCGGAGCGCACCGGTTCGCTGGAGGCCCTGGCCAGGCTTGAGGATGTCCTTCAGGTCGAGGCCGGTGCCCTTGTCAGTCTTCTCCCGCCTCCGCGCCGCCGTGGCCGCAGATACGATCCCCTGAGTTTCGCCGAGGCCTACCAGGACGAGGTGAGCTTCGCCCGGGCCTTCGAGGAGGGCGCGTTCGACCAGGCCGGGGGCGAGCACCTGGCCGACTTGTCCCGCCACGACCGGATAGAGGTGGGGCCGGACGCCCGAATTCGGGGGATATGGAGCCGCCGCGTGATGCGAGCTCTGGAAGACGGCGCCGACCGCATCATGACGCTCTACCGCACAGATGAGGGAGCGCCGGCCCCACGGATCCGAGCGGTTCGCGGCTGCCGCCTGGGAAGGGTCGTCACATCGCCGAAGGCCAACGCGGTCGTCGCCGAGCTGCTGTTCGGGCAGGGTTTGCGGCGCGGTGAGTTCGCCGTCATGGAGCACGAAGTCGAGTTCGCTGCGCCGTTCCTGGCGGACACCTCATGGGAGAAGTACTTCGACAGGCCGATGCGCGAGTACGTGGTCGAGATCCAGTTCTCGGGGCCGCGACTTCCGTCCCGGTGCGTGCAGTTCAGCAGGCCGACCGTAGGAGACGGTCGCCCCTCGGAAAGGTCCATTCACCTTGACCCCCACAACCGGCTCACTGCGGCCGCTCTGGATGTGACGGCGTCGTGCTTCGGGCTGCGCTGGGACTGGGACGACTGACTCCAGCGGGTGCCAAAGTCTCAGGTCAGGCCGCTAACGCCTTGGCGACGTCTTCCGCAGGCTCTCCGACGGCACCCACGGGGCTCCGTTGTCCGGGTGCCACTCGTCCAGGCACAGGGACAAGAACATCGGACGTCCGAGCGTCAGGTCCTGCAGGCGGGAGGGAAGGTCCGCCGGGGCCTGCGGGTGCCGCCGGCGCACCAGCTCCTCAACCGCCTCGGAGGGCAGGCCCGAGAGCGGGCGCCGCACCGCAACCCGGTCGACGAATCCCGTCTGCATGCGCTCCCCGCTCTATCGCAGCCAACGATAGCCAAAGGATTCGCTCTTCTGACCGGAATGCCACGGGCCGCATTCACGGCCGTGAGGCGCCTCAGCTGCTGGGGAGCTACCGATGCTTGGCACTGCCCTGCTGACGCCCCCGCTCTCCGTGGCGAACCGCAGGACGACGCAGAGTCATGTCATGCGGTCACCGAGCAATGCGACCGGATCGCCCGACGCTGTGGCGGACCGGTCGACGGCGCCGAGCCAGAGCGTGTCCCTGGCTCGGGTCATGGCGACGAAGAGTTGACGCCGGGCCAGGTCGGAGCGTTCCCGGAGTGCTGCGTCCAGTGCGTCGGCGCGCGAGCCGTTCATGGACGTGACTAGTGAGTCGTCGTAGCAGGGCAGGAGGACGTGCTTGAAGTCCAGCCCCTTCGCACGGGTGTAGCTACCGATCTTCACCGCATCGACAGCAGCACCGTTGTACTCCTCCAGGAGGCAGACCGGGATGTTCCGGCTGCGAAGGAGCTGCGCATACCGCTCGATGGCCCTGCGGGTCGGGGCGAGAACAGCGGTTCCCGGCTGGTCGGGCGTTGTCCTGACTGCGTGGAGCAAGGCGTCGTCGTGCTCCGAGAGTGACGAAAAGCGTCGGACGGTGACAGTCCCGTCGTGGCCGACGAGTTCGACTTCGCGTTGGCCGCGGCCGACCGTGTCATCCAGGTCTTCGTAAGCGACGTCCGCGACGACATCGAGTGCTGCCGCGAGGATCTCGGGTGCGTTGCGGTAGTTCACCCTGAGCACTTGCCCTCGGTCACCGCGGATGTCCACACCGGCGTCACTGAGTCGGAATCCCCCGGGGTACACGGACTGCTGGCCGTCGCCGATCAGGAGGAGCCCGTTAGGTGCGTCCCCGACGAGGGCGTGGAGGAACTGCACGGCGACCTGCGGGAGGTCCTGCGTTTCATCAACGATCACCGAACTGTACTGGGAGAGCGACGGATCCCGAAGAATCGCGTCACGCGCGGCGACCAGGACGTCGGGGAAGTCGTGAACGGACTCGGTTCGCTCCGCCTTGAGGCGCTCGTAGGCCTCGTAAAGTTCCCAGACAGCTTCGCGGTCGGTGCGCTGCGGCACGGTTCCGCGGCCCCTGCCACGCCGAGGGACGGCCGCGTAGGCAGAGAAGTCCGTGATGCCGCGCCCCTTGATCACGTACTCGATCTCGTCCTGCCAGTAGCGCGGGTCGGGCACCAGCTCGGCGAGCCGTCCGGAGCGGCCGACCTTCGCCCAGGCGAGATTGAACATGAGCCGCGCCCGGTCGCCATTCAGGTGGGTCGTCTGTCCAGCGTGCCGGAGAAACTCCTGGGCGAAGCCGAACAGGCTGCGGAAGTCGATACGGTCCGCTACGTACGGGGCCATGGCATGCAGAAACGTGCTCTGGACGCGCGGCAGGTTCCGCGCGTAGGTGATGAAGAGCACGCGACTGGTGGTGCGCTGGGCCAAGTAGGCCGCCCGGTGCAGGCCGACGACGGTCTTCCCCGTCCCCGCCGGGCCGCTGATACGGGCGGGCCCCTGCCAGTTGCGACGGACCAGGGCGAGCTGGTCCTGAGCCAGGAAGGTCATCCAGTTCTCGATGGGCGCGGACAGGACGCCGTCCATCCAACGGTCCCGAAGTTCGCCCAGGTCGAAGAGCCCGCCCGGATCGTCGTCCGGGGTCTCGGGGGTATTACCGGCATCCTCGGCATCGTCAACGGAGAGGGGCACCGACGTGTGAGCGGGGAAGGCGCGACTCAGTTGTTCCACGATCAGTCGTGCTTGTGTGGACGTCAGACGACGGCGTTCGGCATGCAGTGCGGTCGCGAACCGGCGCACGTCGAGTCGCCAAACCATCTCTCCGGCGTCATTCATCTCTGCCGCCTCGCAGATCTGCAGTGCGCGCACGGCGACGGGTGCCAGCCCCAGCTCACCTGTCGCCTTGGCGACGGAACGCGTGACCGAGTGAAGTTGACTCCCGTCCGCATCGGGCTTCCCTCCGATGGCGACGACGAAGACACCACCCGCCCCGACGAGCAGAGCGTCAGCGCGCAGGGCGGCGCCGCCCCGGGCGGGCCAGCTCCGCTCCAGCAAGAGATGCCACTGCGCGCCGGCCAGCGTCAGAAGCTGCGTGACGGCGGATTGCTCAAGGGCGGCAACTGACAGCCAACGGCTCTGGACAGCCCTCCGTGCTGCCGCATAGGCCCGGTCCAGCTTCTGCTCCTGCGCCCGCCTGTCGTACATCCCACCCCGTCCAGTTTCGCTCAACCAGCCGCACTTCCATGCACATTGATACATGCCAGACGTGTCAGTCGGTGTGCGAATCCTGGAGATCCTCGACCTCGGCCTGCCTCAGCGGGACGCTCCACGGCACAACCCGCTCCAGCGCCGATGCACGCGCCAGGTTCAGATCTTGTGGGCGGACGCCTCACGAGATCCACCCGCCCGATTCTGGGGCCTCGGGGTCCAAGGTGAAGGCCGCAACCGATCTTGCTCCGACCAGCACACTCCTCGGGCGCCCCCGCCATCAGGCCCGATGCCGGCTCGCCGACGCGGGCGCCCGGCGAGCGCGGCCTGGTATGAGAACGCCGGGCACCGCCACCACCCCTGCTGCGTGGTCAGCCTTTCAGGGTGGGGATGATGTGCTCGCCGTAGGCGTCGATGGTGGATTCGACGGCGTCGTGCATGGCGTAGATCGCGAACTGGTCCACGCCCAGGGAGCGCAGCTGCTCCAGCTTCTCCAACTGCGCGGACACCGGGCCGATCAGGCAGAAGCGGTCCACGATCTCGTCCGGCACGAAGGCCGTGTCCGGGTTCCCGGCGCGGCCGTGGTGGGAGTAGTCGTAGCCCTGGCGCTCCTTGATGTAGTCCGTCAACGCCTCCGGCACCAACCCGCTGTGCTCGCCGTACCGGGAGACCAGGTCGGCGACGTGGTTGCCGACCATGCCGCCGAACCACCGGCACTGCTCACGCGCATGCGCCAACTGCTCCTCACTCCCGTCCGTCACATACGCCGGAGCAGCGACGCAGACCGTGACCGCGTCGGGGTCGCGACCCGCGTCGACCGCCGCCTGGCGGACGGCCTTGACCATCCACTCCGTCAGGAACGGGTCCGCCAACTGCAGGATGAAACCGTCCGCCTGACGCCCCGTCAACTCCAGCGCCTTCGGCCCGTACGCGCCCATCCAGATCGGCAGCTTCGGATCGCCGGTGATCCACGGGATCTGCATGACCATCCCGTCGACCTCGGCCTCCCGCCCCTCCGCCAGCTCCTTGATCACGTGCATGGCATGCGAGAGCCGCTCCAGCGTCGCCGGCTTACGCCCCGCGACCCGCTGCGCGGAGTCACCACGCCCGATGCCGCACACCGTGCGGTTTCCGAACATGTCGTTCAGCGTCGCGAAGAGCGACGCGGTGACCTCCCAGGTGCGGGTGACCGGGTTGGTGACCATCGGCCCGACCGTCAACCGCTCGGTCTGCGCGAGGATCTGACTGTAGATCACGAACGGCTCCTGCCACAGCACGCAGGAGTCGAACGTCCACCCGTGGGTGAACCCGGCCGCCTCGGCCCGCTGCATCCGCTCGACGAGCAGACGGGCCGGAGGGTCGGTCTGGAGCACGAGGCCGATGTCCATGGTGGCGCCTTTCCGCATCAGATCAGGGCTGCGTTCAGATCAGGTACTGGGAGGTGCTGCGCGGCAGGAACGTGCCGTGCCCGGCGTGGCCGACGTACCGGCCCGCGTCGACGACCGGCGTGCCACGCGAGAGGACCGTGCGCGCCCGCCCGGTCATCTGCCGTCCCTCGTACGCCGAGTAGTCGACGTTCATGTGGTGCGTCGCGGCCGACATCACATACCGCTCGTGCGGGTCGAAGATGACGATGTCCGCGTCCGAACCCGGCGCGATGGTCCCCTTGCGCGGATACAGGCCGAACATCCGCGCCGGGGTGGCGCAGGCCAACTCGATCCAGCGGCGACGCGAGATGTGGCCGTCAAGGACGGCCTGGTGCAGCAGGTCCATCCGGTTCTCCACCCCCGGCAGACCGTTGGGGATCTTCGAGAAGTCCCCGCGCCCCAGCTCCTTCTGCCCCACGAAGCAGAACGGACAGTGGTCCGTGGAGACCACCGACAGGTCGTTGGTCCGCAACGCCCGCCACAGCACCGCCTGGTGCTCCTTCGGCCGCAACGGCGTCGAGCACACGTACTTGGCGCCCTCGAAGTCCGGCTCGGCCAGGTTGTCCGTCGACAGGAACAGGTACTGCGGGCACGTCTCCCCGAAGACGTTCAGCCCCAGGTCACGCGCCTGCGCCAACTCGTTGACGGCCTGCTCGCACGACACGTGCACCACGTACAGCGGCGCACCCGCGACCCGGGCCAGCTGGATCGCCCGGTGGGTGGCCTCGGCCTCCAACAGCTCCCGCCGGACCTCACCGTGGTAGCGCGGGTCGGTGTGCCCGGCCGCCAGCGCCTGCTCGACCAGCACGTCGATGGCGATCCCGTTCTCGGCGTGCATCATGATCAGCCCGCCGTTGGCCGCGGAACGCTGCATGGCGCGCAGGATGCGGCCGTCGTCGCTGTAGAAGACGCCCGGATAGGCCATGAACAGCTTGAACGAGGTGACGCCCTCCTCGACCAGGACGTCCATCTCCTTGAGCACGTGCTCGGTGACGTCCGACATGATCATGTGGAAGCCGTAGTCGATCGCGCACCTGCCCTGGGCCTTGGCGTGCCAGGCGTCAAGACCCTCGCGCAGGCTGTGCCCGACGCTCTGGACCGCGAAGTCGACGATCGTCGTGGTGCCGCCGACGGCGGCGGCACGGGTACCGGTCTCGAAGGTGTCGGAGGCGGCGGTGCCGCCGAAGGGCAGCTCCATGTGCGTGTGCGCGTCGACGCCGCCGGGGATCACGTAGCAGTCGGTGGCGTCGATGACGCGCTCGGCCTCCCACGCCTGCGCGGCCGGGCTGCCGGTGGCGGCGAGGGCGACCACGCGCTCGCCCTCGACCAGCACGTCGGCGTGGACCTCGTCGGCGGCGGTGATCACCAACCCGCCGCGGATGACGGTGCGTTCGTGGCTCATCGGGACGCCTCCTTCGAGTCCTTCCAGAGGTCGCGCTGCGCCCGGTCCAGGGCCTGGACCAGGAGTTCCGCGCCGTGCTCGGCCTCGTCGCGGGTGAGCGTGAGCGGCGGGGCGATGCGCAGGGTGTTGCCCAGCGGGCCGCCCTTGCCGATCAGCAGGCCCAGGTCGCGGGCGTGTTCCAGCGTCAGCGACGCGGCCTGCGAGGACGGTTCGCCGTCGCGGTCGACGAGCTCGACGCCGAGCATCAGCCCGCGCCCGCGCACCTCGCGGACGATCGGCAACTGCTTCGCGCCCGCCTCGATGCGCTCGCGCAGCACCGCGCCGACGCGGCGGGCGTTGCCCTGCAGGTCGTGGTCGAGGGCGTAGCGCAGGTTGGCCAGCGCACCGGCGGTGGTGACCGGGCTGCCGCCGAACGTCGAGATGGAGTTGGCGTCCAGACAGTCCATCAGCTCGGCGCGCCCGACCACGCCGCCGATGGAGAGGCCGTTGCCCAGCCCCTTGGCGAAGGTCAGCGCGTCGGGCGGTCCGGCCTCGGCGTGGGCCTGCCAGCCCCAGAAGTAGTCGCCGGTGCGACCCCAGCCGGTCTGCACCTCGTCGCTGATCCACAGGATGCCGTGCCGGTCCAGCACGCGCTTGAACGCGGCGAAGAGCCCGTCGGGGCCGTGGGTGAACCCGCCTACGCCCTGGATCGGCTCGGCGATCAGCGCCGCCACCGGGCCGCCGACCTGGCTCAGCATGTCCTCCAGGTCCGCGACGCAGGCCTCGATGAACGCCTTGTCGTCCAGGTGCGCGAAGGGCCCGGTGGTGCGGACCGAGCCGTGGACGTAGAGCGTCTGCAGCGGCGAGAGGCTGGTCGGCGACCAGGCGCGGTTGCCGGTGATGCCGACCGTGCTGAACGAGCGTCCGTGGTAGCTGTTCCGCATCGCCAGCACCTGGTTGGAGCGGCGCGCGCTGGTCGCCAGCAGCAGGGCCGCGTCGTTGGCCTCGGTGCCGGAGGTGGTGAAGAAGACCTTGGCGTTCGGGATGCCGGACAGTTCGGCGATCTCCTCGGCCAACTCCACCATGGGCGTGGAGAGGTAGAGCGTCGACGTGTGCAGGATCCGCCCGGCCTGCTCCGCGACGGCCCGGGTGACCTCGGGCAGCGCGTGGGCGGTCATGGTGGTCAGGATGCCGCCGAAGAAGTCCAGGTAGCGGCGGCCGTCGGAGCCGTGGACGTGGCGGCCCTCGCCATGGGTGAGCTCCAGCGGCTCGCGGTAGTAGAGCGCGAGCCAGGACGGGGTCACCGCGCGGTGCCTGGCCAGCAGCGACGCGCTGTCCGCGCCGGCGTCCTGGCCGGTCGGGTTCTCCGTGCCGGGCGGGTGCTCCGTGCCGGGTGTGTTCTCCGTGGCGTTCGAGGTCATGGTCACTCAGGCCTCCGCGAGCGGGCCGTAGGCGTCAGGGCGACGGTCGCGGTAGAAGGCCCACTGGTTGCGGACCTCGTCGATCAGCCCCAGATCGAGATCGCGGACGACCAGCTCCTCCTCCTTGTCGGAGGCGACCTCGCCGACGAACTGCCCGCGCGGGTCCACGAAGTAGCTGGTGCCGTAGAAGTCGTTGTCGCCGTACTCCTCGACGCCGACCCGGTTGATCGCCGCCACGAAGTACTCGTTCGCCACCGCCGCGGCCGGCTGCTCCAGCTGCCACAGGTAGGCGGAGAGGCCACGGCTGGTCGCGGAGGGGTTGTAGACGATCTCCGCCCCGGCCAGCCCGAGCGCCCGCCAGCCCTCGGGAAAGTGGCGGTCGTAGCAGATGTAGACGCCGACCCTGCCGACCGCCGTGTCGAAGACGGGCCAGCCGAGGTTGCCGGGCTTGAAGTAGTACTTCTCCCAGAAGCCCTTGACCTGCGGAATGTGGTGCTTGCGGTACTTGCCGAGGTAGCTGCCGTCGGCGTCGATCACGGCGGCGGTGTTGTAGTAGACGCCGGGCTGCTCGACCTCGTAGACGGGGACGACCATCACCATGTTCAGCTCGCGCGCCAGCTCCCGCATCCGGCTCACCGTCGGCCCGTCCGGCACTGCCTCGGCCCACCGGTAGTGCTCGGGTTCCTGCACCTGGCAGAAGTACGGTGCGTTGAACACCTCCTGAAACCCGATCACCTGCGCGCCCTGCGCGGCGGCCTCGCGCGCGTAGCGCTCGTGCAGTTCGACCATGGACGCGGTGTCGCCGGTCCACCGCGTCTGCACCAACGCCGCCCGCACCACCCGGGACGGCCCGGCGGGGCCGTTCTCGCTCGCTGACCTGCTGACGGAATCCGACATCCTGTGGCCTCGCCTTCAGCGTCGTTCTACGTGCGTAGAAGCATGGTCGCCCTGGACCGTCTTGGCAATATGTCGGGCATATCACAACCCAGGCGCTTCTTCCCTGCTCAGGGGCGTGTCGCACCCTCTGTGGTCAGCAAAAAGTCAGCATTGGTCGCGGAGGAGTCCCCCAGCATGGCAGCAAAGACCCTGGCCCACGGCATGGGCACGTTCTTCAAGGACTGTGCCCACGCCGAGTCGCGTGGGCGAAGTGCCCGCACGACTACAAGATCAGGTACCGCAACCCTCAGGGGCAGCAGGCCGAGGAGGCGGGGTTCACCACCCAGGAGAACGCCATCGGCCGGCTGATGGAGATCTATCGGGAGAAGCGGGAGCTCGCAGCGAAGAACCCGGGCAAGGCCGAGCGCATCCGCAGGTACGGCTCGATGCGCTTCAAGGACTACGTCACGGAGTGGAAGGCCGGCCAGCGTGACCTGTCTCCCGGCTCTCTGCGGAGCCTGGACTCGATGCTGAACAACCACCTCTACCCGGCGCTCGCCAGTCGGCGGATGAACGCCTTCGACTTCAAGGTCGTCGAGGGGTTTCTGCAGACGACGGGGAGGGGCGGGGTCGGCCTCGCGGCACAAGCGAGTGCCTTCAACTGGCTCAAGTCGATCCTGCTCGACGCCCACCGCCTCGGCCTCTACGACGAGCACCCGATCCAGGGGGTGAAGCCGCCTCGGTATCGGCCAGGTCGAGCCGTCATCCCGTCACCTCTCCAGCTGCGAGGCATACGTGATGCCGGAGATGAGACGTTCCGTCTACTGGTCGACCTGATGACCGGGTGCGGGATGCGCAACGGCGAAGCCGCAGCAGTGAACATCAACAACATCGTGGCCGACGACGTCTACCGCATCACAGAGCAGGTACACCACACGACCAAGCGGTACGCCGCGTTGAAGGCGCGCAAAGTCGGCGACTACCGCGACGTACCGCTTCCGGTCATGGTTCGGGAGGGCATCGAGCGGTTCGCGGAGCAACACGGCACGACCGACTCCGGGTACCTCCTGCTACACCCGAAGTACCCGAGCAGGCCGCTCCCTCCGCACTGGTTGCCGTATCACTGGCAAAAGATCAAGAAGGCCGGACTGGCGCCAATCCCGGGGGCATGGTGGTCTACGGCTTCCGGCACTTCTTCGCGTCGAACTGCCTGACGCACGGCATCCCGATCACAGATGTGGCCGAATGGATGGGTCACCGGAGCGTCGACATCACGTTCAACGTCTACCGACACCTCATGCCCGGCTCCGTCGGACGGGCGCCCGCTTGCAACCACTGTCCGGAAGTGCCGCGTTTTCGTCGCGCCGTGAATGCGTGATAACCAGCCGTCAGGTCCATGTGAGCCCTCACCGGGAGAGGCAGCCGTAGCGGGGTGTGCGGATGTCGACTTCGGCCCGGGCCGTCTTGCCGAGGTCGTTCTCGGCGCTGCCCCTGGCGGACAGCCGGGACAGGATGTGCAGGCCGTGCCCCGTCCGTAGCGAGAGGCGGGCGTAGGGGAGGCGCGTGACAATGGTGCGAGGCGTTCCCCGAACTCGGGAGGACCTGATGAGTTCACATGCGCGTTTCCTCGTCGCCTCGGCCGCGCTGGCCGCCGGGCTGCTGGCCGCGACCACCGCCACGGCAGGCGCAGCCTCCGGCTCGCCCGGCCCCTCTGGCCCGCCGCCGATGACGATGCCCTCGGCAAGCTCGACCCCGGGCGGCTCCTCCAGCGCCTCGGGTGCCATGGCGACCACCACGTGGAAGTTCTACAGCGTCAGCACCGAGTCCAACCTCTACACGGCGGGCGGCCAGCTCATCACGAACCCGAGCACCGCGCCGGCCGTCGGCGACTCACTCGTCGGCACGGACAACTTCTACACAGGCGACCACACCAACCATTCCTCGGACATCTCCGCTACCGACCACCTCTTCTGCCTGGTCACCAAGGCGCCGGCCACGGCCACCTGCTCCGCAGAGATCGCCACAAGCCAGGGCATGCTCGTCGCGGACAACGCCCAGCTGAACTTCGCCTCGCAGGCCCCGACCCAAACGGTCAAGATCACCGGCGGAACAGGCGCCTACCAGGGAGCCAAGGGGACCGTGATGGTCACCTCGATCGGGAACACGAACAACTCCGACGTGGTGGTCACCTGGTCCAAGTAGAAACGAGCCGGTCGCGACGAGCCGCCGAAACGGGCGCGTTCCGAGGAGCACGACACATCGCCTGCCGCCACAGCAGCGGCCCGGTGTGCGGGGCGGCGCCGGTGGGGCAGGTCCCGCGCCCGGGTGTGCGGGATGCGGGGTGTGCGCAGGAGAGCCGCTGCCAGGCCTCTTCGGGGGCATCGTGGATGAGTTCGTCGATGCGCCACATCCCGGCCAGGGACTTGATCTGATGGGACTTGGGCACGGCGACCACATAGCCGACGCCGGATTCCTCGAGCATCCGGCGGAAGGACCAGTCCTGCCCGTAGGCCTCATCCGCGGTGACCCACTCGGCCGGGAGGCCTGCGGCCAGGCAGCGGAGCACGATCGCCCGCGCGAGTTCGCCCTTGGTCGCGAACTCGCGGTCGTCGGGGATCTTCGCGGCTCGGCAGCGGTCCCGGTCCTTCGTCCAGGATTTGGGCAGGTAGAGCTCGCGGTCCACCAAAGCGCGGCCCAGTGGTGTCGCGTAGGCGGCGAACACCCCGATCTGACAGTTGTCGATCTTCCCGGAGGTGCCGGTGTACTGCCGTCCCACCCCGGCCGAGGTGAGCCCCTTCTTGATGAACCCGGTGTCGTCCAGGATCAACACACCGCCCGGGCCAAGTTGTTGAGCCACATAGGTGCGGACGTCGTCCCGTAGCGCGTCCGCGTCCCAGCGAGTGCTGTTCAACAGTCGCTGGAACCCGTCCGGCGTCCGGTGACCGACTCGCTCGGCCAACTGCCAGCCGTTCTTCCGATCCACAGGAAGAGTGGGCGGTCCCGGAGTCACTCCAGCGCCAGCTGTTGAGCCTCTCCTAGGAACTGACACCTACCCGGTTCGCCCTGTAGCCCCAGCCCGGCACGCCCCGCCTGCCCATCCAGTACCGGCTCCCCCCGCACGGCCTTCCCAGTCCACCCGCGCGGGGGGTGTCGCAGCGGCGCAGGGGCCACTTCAGGTGGGGGCAAGTCTTCCCAATCTGAAATTCTAGTGATACTTAGTTTTAGCACTGGGATGGCTCCGCTTCTGCCGAGGGATCGATCATGATCGACGCAAGTACCGCACCGGCCGCTGTCGCCGAGGGCCCCAAGGCGCCTATGCGGCTGGGCCGGATCGGTCCGCTTCTGCTGATCGGGCAGCTGGCCTGGGCGGTTCCCGGCACGGCCGGTGGGACGCTCCTGCAGTCGCTGGCCGACGACATCGATCCCGCAAACAAGATCCGGGTGATCACTGTGATCGCCGCCTCGGGCGCGGTCACCAGTGCCGTGGGGACCGTGGTGGGGGGCCGGCTCTCGGACCGGACGCGCAGCCGGATCGGACGCAGGTCGCCCTGGCTGCTGGCTTCCTCGCTGGTTGCCGCTGTGGCGTTGGCGGCCTGCGGTCTGACGACCTCGCTGGTTGCCATCGGTGTGCTGTACGCCGCTTTCCAGCTGGCGATCGGCGCTTGGGTGGCCGCGCTCTCCGCTCTGGTCCCAGATCACGTCGCAGCCGAGCAGGTGGGCCGCGCTTCCTCGTTCGCGGGGCTGGGCTACCTGCTCGGTCAGACCGTCGGTGGCGTCCTGGCCGGGGTGTTCGTGACGCACCCCAGCCCGGGGCTGACGCTGGTCCCCTGGCTCTTGGTGCTCGGCGCGGTGCTCATCGCCGTGCTCGTTCCCGCCCAGGACAACCGGGGTGTGCCCCGTGCGGCCCGCCGGGCGGAACCACGGGGGTTGGTGCCGCCCGTGTCCCGGGACTTCTGGCTGGCGTTCACCGGGCGGTTCCTGTTCATCCTCGCCATCGTGATGATCACGCAGTTCATGCTGTACCTGTTCACCGACTATCTCGCCATGAGCAAGAAGGACGCGGGCGGTGTCCTCGCGGTGGCCACCGGGCTCGTCGGGGTGCTCGCGGCAGTGACGACGGTGGCGGCCGGAGTCCTCAGCGACCGCCTGGGCCGCAAGCGAATCTTCGTGGGCGGGGCTCCGCTGCTGCTCGCCGCGGGCCTGGTCCCCCTGCTCGTCGCGCCCAGCCTGAGCACCGTGTTCCTCTTCTTCACCACCGTGGGCCTGACCCTTGGGACCTACCTCGCCGTCGACCAGGCCCTCATGGTGGCCGTGCTGCCCGACCCCGAGAACGCCGCACGCGACCTGGGAGTGCTGAGCATCGGATCGACCCTGCCCGGCGTCGTCGCACCCGTACTGGGCGGCATCTTGGTCGACGCCGCCGGCTACACGACCGTCTTCCTCACGTCGCTCGTCCTGGCCGTCGCCGCGGCGGCCGTCATCACCCGTATCAGGAGCGTCCGTTGAACCGCGATCTGTCCCCCTCCACCTTCCCGCCCGGCTTCCTGTGGGGCACCGCCATCGGTGCACACCAGTCCGAGGGCAACAACACCGCCAGTGACTGGTGGTACCGGGAGAACCTGCCCGGCTCCCTGGTGGCCGAGCGGTGCGGTGACGCCGTCGACAGCTATCACCGCTGGCCCGAGGACCTCGACCTGGCGGCGCAGGCCGGGTTCACCGACTACCGCTTCGGCATCGAGTGGTCCCGCGTCGAGCCGGCCGACGGTGCGCTCTCGCATGCAGCCGTGGCCCACTACCGGCGCATCGTCGAGGGGGCCGTGGCCCGGGGCCTGCGCCCCATGGTGACGCTCCACCACTTCACGCTGCCGCTGTGGTTCGCGGCCGCCGGCGGCTGGCTGAACCCCGATGCCGTGGAGCGCTTCCTCGGTTACGTCGATGCCCTGGCACCCGTGCTGGAGGCGGCCGGAGTGGTGCGGGTGGAGACCATCAACGAGCCGAACATCGTCGCCGTGCTCCCGCAGCTCGCGTCGGGGGAGGCCGACCTCGCCCAGGGGCTGCCTGTACCCGACCCGACCCTGACCCAGATCATGATCGCCGTACACCGCGCGACCGTTGACCGACTGCGCGCACGCCACCCGCACCTGGAGGTCGGATGGGGCGTGTCCGTACAGGACTACCAGGCCGGGCCCGGAGCCGAGGCCCAGACCGAGGCGTACTGCGAACCCCGTGACCAGGTGTTCCTGAGGGCCTCCAAGGGCGATGACTTCGTCGGGGTGCAGACCTACACCCGCGGCGTCATGGGTGCGAACGGCGCCCTGGTCCTTGACCCGGACGCGGAACGGACGCAGACCGGCTGGGAGTTCTACCCGGCCGCCCTGGGCGGCGCCGTGCGCCGCGCAGCCCGCATCGCCGACGGCGTCCCCCTGATCGTCACCGAGAACGGCGTCGCCACCAGCGACGACACCCGGCGGATCCGCTACACGACGCAGGCTCTGCACTCACTGCGCGCCGCGATGGACGACGGCGCGGACGTACGCGGCTACTTCCACTGGAGCCTGCTCGACAACTGGGAGTGGGGCCACTGGGGCCCCACCTTCGGGCTCGTCGCGGTCGACCCTACGACCTTCGTCCGCACCCCCAAGCCGTCGCTCGCCTGGCTGGGCGCCCTCGCCCCGGCGGCCCGGTCATGAGCGGGGCCGCGGTCCCCGGGCTCGGCCGGGCCACTCCCGAGGACGTCGGGCTCTCCACGGTCGCACTGGAGCGCGTCGACGCTGCGGTACAGAAGAGAATCGACGGCAAAGTCATCGCGGGCGCCCTCACTCTGGTGGCCCGCCACGGCAAAATCGTGCGCACCAGCAGCATGGGCGTAGACGACCGGCGCACCGGAAAGCGGCTGGCCACCGACACCATCGTCCGCATCTTCTCCATGACCAAGCCCGTCACCGGCATCGCAATGGGCATACTTGCCGACCGCGGCCTGTGGTCCCCCAATGATCCGATCGCCCAGCATCTCCCCGAACTGGCCGACCTGAAGGTGTGCACCGGATTCGACCGGCAGGGACGACCGACGCTGGAGACGGCGGCGCACCCGCCCACCGTGGCCGAACTCCTCACGCACACCGCGGGGTTCGTCTACGGCAGCAAGCGCACCGACCGCATCGGCCGCCTCTACGCCCGCCACCGGCTGCTGCGCTCCCGCAGCACGGATGAGTTCCTGGACCGGCTGCGGCGGCTGCCGCTCGCCTACCAGCCCGGCACCCAGTGGCGCTACAGCCTGGCGATGGACATCCAAGGTGCGCTCATCGAGCGGCTCACCGGCCAGAGCCTGCCGGACTTCTTCCAGCAGCACATCTTCCAACCTCTGGGGATGGTCGACACCGCCTTTCACACACCGCCGCACAAGCTGTCCCGGCGCGCCCGGCTCTATTACACCGGCGGCCCCTTCCACCTGCTGAAGGGTCCCAACGTGTTCTCCAAGGACTTCACCCGCCAGCCGGACTTCGCCCTGGGCGGCATGGGCCTGGTCTCCACCCTTGACGACTACACCCGCTTCGCCCAACTCCTGCTCAATCGCGGCCAGTACGCGGGACAGCGCATCGTCAGCGCCGACAGCGTCACCGCACAGATGACCAACCACCTGCCCCAGTCCCTGCTCACGCAGGGTTTCCGCGCCGGGCACATGCACATCCGGCCCGGCTTCGGATTCGGCTGGAACGGCGCCGTGGTGCACGACCCGCAGCAAGCCGGCCTCCCCGTCGGCCGCGGAACCTACCTGTGGGACGGCGCCGCGGGCACCTGGTTCTGGGCCGATCCCGAGCACGACCTGCTCTACATCGGCCTGATCCAACTGCTCTCGTACACCGCGCCCCCACTGCAGGCCCTCACCCAGCGCCTGATGGCCGACGCCATCCTCGACTGAAAGACACCTCCATGCACCAGGCCACGTTCCCCCTCGGCCCGTTCGAGCCCAGCCCGCACAACCCGATCCTGCGCCCGCACGGCACCGGCTGGGAATCGACCAACCTCTACAACCCCGCCGCCCTGGTCGTCGACGACGAAGTCATCCTGCTCTACCGGGCCCACGCCGCCGACAAGATCTCCCGCATCGGGCTCGCCCGCAGCAGCGACGGCATCCACTTCCGACGGGCCGGCACACCCGTCCTCGAACCCCAGGAGCCCTACGAACAGGCCGGCTGCGAAGACCCTCGGATCACCCACATCGCCGACACCTACTACTTGACCTACACGGGTTTCGACGGAAGTACCGCCCAACTGTGCCTGGCCACCTCCACCGATCTGCACGAGTGGACACGCCACGGCCCGCTCTTCCCCGGCTTCAACACCTGGAAGACCCTTCCCTACGGCCCCGACCGACCCTGGAGCAAGGCCGGGGTCATCCATCCGCGCCCCCTCGCCGGCCGCTACTGGATGTGGTTCGGCGAAGGCACGATCCACGCCGCGACCTCGACCGACCTCGTGCACTGGACGCCCGTCGCCGACGACTCACACCCCATGTACTCGCCCACGCCGGGCGGTTGGGACGGCACGCTGGTGGAGATCGGCGCCCCGCCCGTCGAGTCCGGTGACGGGCTGCTCGTCTTCCTGATGAACAACGCGACCGCCACCTCCCCCGAACACGTCGACTACCGGTGCGGGCAGATCGCCGTCGCCACACGCGATCCCTCCACCGTGCTGGCCAAGATGACACAGCCCTGGCTGCGGCCGACCAGCCACGAGGACACGCACGGACTGGTGCCCAACGTCACCTTCGTCGAAGGGCTCGTGCACTTCCGTGGCCGCTGGCTGGCGTACTACGGGCAGAGCGACACCACCCTCGCCGTCGCCGAATTCGACCCCACCCGGCACAACTGGCATCCACCCGCGCAGGACGCCGGCAACCAACCCTCCACCCGCTCCAACTGACCCCGCCCGCCCCACGGCTCCCGGGCCCCGGGCCCCGCGCAAGGAATCCCACCATGACCTTGAACCCGAAGCTTCAACCCCTACTCGACCTGTACAACACCCTCCCGACGCCCGCATGGACGACGGCGGCACAGCGCCGCAAGGCCGTCCAGGACTCCGCCTTCACAGAGCACTATGCCGCGCTGATCACCCCGCCGCCCGCCCTGGCCGAGGTGTGGGAGGAGCGCATCGCGATCAATGAGCCCGACGACGAGATGACCGTGCGCATCTACCGGCCCGAGCTGACGGAGCCCACTGCCGGCGCCCTCCTGCACCTGCACGGCGGCGGGTGGTGGTCCGGCTCCCCGGACGACGTGGACACCCGCTGCCGGCACCTGGCCACCGGGGCGGGCATCGTCGTCGTGTCGGTGGGCTACCGGCTGGCTCCCGAACACCGCTTCCCGATCCCGCTCCACGATGCCTTCACCGCCCTGCACTGGATGGTGCAGCACGCCCGACGCCTGCGCATCGATCCCCAACGGATCGGCGTGGGCGGCGAGAGTGCGGGCGGCAACCTCGCCGCCGCCCTGGCCATCCTCACGCGCGACCAGTCAGGGCCACCCCTGCGACTGCAGCTCCTGGAGGTCCCTGCGCTGGACCTCACCCTCTCCTCGGACTCGGTACGGGCCTTCGGCGACGGCTACTTCCTGACCGCCACCGATCTCGCCTGGTGCGTCGAGCAGTACCTGGGCGACCAGGATGCGATCAACCCCCTGGCCTCTCCACTACACGTCGCCTCTCTCGACGGGCTGCCGCCCGCCGTCATCACTACAGCCCAATACGACCCCCTCGCCGACGACGGAAGCCGGTACGCCGACCGGCTCCGCGAGGCAGGTATTCCCTGCTCCTTCGTCTGCTACCCCGGGATGGTGCACTCCTCCCACCACCTGACGGCGCTCCTGCCAACGGCCGTGCAGTGGCGGAACGATGTCGTCGCCGCCGTGCGACACCACCTTTCCGGGAGGCAGTGAGAACCGGCCACATCCCCCGGCCTGTCCCGTGTTCAGCACGTCGCCGTGCCCCCGCCGACCCGGCGTCACACGGCAGCGGGCGTGGCTGCGAGCGTTGTATACAGGCGCTTGAGGTCGCCGAGAATGTCGATGGAGGGGTCACGCAACCACTGAATCTGCAGCCCTTCCATGGCGGCAATCATGGCGCGGGCCTGCCACTCGCGGCCCCGTCCCAGGATCTGCGCGGCCAGACGGGTCATCTGCTCAGCCCGGCGCTGCATGAACCGGTGTGCGGGATGTTGCGGATCGGCGGCGGCCGCGCTCATGTCGACGAACAGCTTGACCAGACCAGGCGTCTGGATCGTGTGCTCCATCAAGGCCCACACGCCATCCGGGATCGTCAGGTCGTAGATCTCGGCGTAGGTGCGGTCGCGCTCTTCAAGGATCGCGACAAGAAGGTCGTCCTTGCTGTCGAAGTAGTACAGGACTGCTGCCTCGGACACGCCCACTGCGTCCGCGATCGACCGCAGCGTCGGGCCTTGCCGCCCCGAGGCTTGATACGCCTCGAGTGCAATCGTGAGGATCTCGGCTCGCCTCGCGATGCCCTTGGCGTAGGGGCCGCGCCGGGTCTTCGTCATGTCGGCGAATCTACCTGTCCCCTGCGCCGATCAGTGCAGAGGTAGCGCGCATGCCTGTCGAACTCCGTCCAGCAGGCACGCGTCGACGACAAAGCAACCCACGAGGTACTGCATCGCACCGGAATAGCCGATGACGAGGCTCGCCCTGCCCGACACGGGCCAGGCTAGCGATCTTGACAGTCTTCGACGAGGTGGATGCGGAGCCGGCCAACCGGCTGCCCGCCACCGCGACGATCACGTCGGTAAGTCTGCTCGTGAGCGGCAGTCAAGGCTGGCGGCGCCATGCAGAGTTTCCGCTGCTCGGCGCATCGAGCAACACCTGACTTCACCAGCCGGCAACGAGTCAAACCGCAACTCCTTGTCCCACTCAGGTGCTCGAGCGATCCGCGCCAGCGTGAGCGCCGAAGCCGGTGTGGCCTCGCGGCGTGCGTAGCTCCTTGTGGGGGGGCGGCCTAGCGACGTCACGGCCCCGCTGATCGCTCAGTTCAGATGCCCGGCGAGGCGCTGGGCGAATTCTTCGGGAGTGACGATTTCGATGCCCAGGGCTTGGGCCTTGTCGAGCTTGCTGCCAGCGCTGTCTCCCGCGACGACGAGGTGGGTGCGCGCGGAGACACTGGAAGACGCGCGGCCCCCTGCCCTGGTGATGAGTTCGGTCATCTCGGTGCGGGAGCGGTCCGCGAAGGGCCCGGCCCTCGCCGCCCAACTCCGCGCCGCCGCAGACGAGCGCGTCCGCACCCAGGTCGCCGCAGCCAAGCAGCGCAGGTCCGCCATGGCAGACACCCGGCTGAGTTCGCCGCCAACCGCAACGCCGGATTGGTCCAACGCCACCAGGCGTGCACCCGCATGATCCGCCGACACCAGGAGAAGAACATGGCCAGCATCACCACCGACAACGGCGACACCTTCGAGGTCGCCGAGGTCGGCATGCACGACAGCAGCGAACGCGGCGTCCACTTCGAGATCGACGGAACCCCCTACTGGCTCACCCCTGCCGACGCCCGCCGCATCGCCACCGCCCTCGCTACCGCAGCCAAAAGGGTCGACCCCATCTGACCACCCACGCCCGGCCGGGACGCCCCGACCGGGCCCAAGGAAGACACCGTGGCCCAGCCCAACAACCGCGACGCAGACTCCTACTTCCCACGCCATCCGCGGCTGGCAGACACCCGCTCCGCCGCCCTGCGCCCAACGAGCAACAGCCACGGAGACATGCTCAACGACGCAACCCAACCCCCACGCCAGCCAAACAACAAGTCCACAAGCCAGACGGCCAACCCAATGACCACACACGCGGCCACCATGAACGCGACCGCGATCGCCCACTTCTTCCCGCGCACCGACACCAGACCACCCCTTCGAGCACTACCGGCCGACCCGAGCGGCCCTCCTCGCATCGGACCTCGCCCGCAACGCCACAGCCGGCCGGGAGTTCCCGTTGTGCCACCACTCGTACGTGACGCCCCCGACCGCGATCCACTCGAAGTTCGCGAGATCAAAGCCGATGTGGGACCACGACATGCCGACCAGTCGCATCAGCGGACTGAGGGCAGCGGTCGCGACAGCTGTCCGTAAGACGACGACGGCAAGGCTCCTGGGGCGGTCGGGCATGGACTGCCTCAGTTCCGGGACTGCAATGCCCGCTCGGCCTTCTTCGCCTCAGCCTTGGCCCGCAACGCAACGGCCTTCGGGGAATCGCCGTACCACCACCACGTGTAGCCAGCGATCAGCACAAAGAACACCACGAAGCCCAAGAACACCGGATTGAACCCAAGCCGGCCACCCCGCGACAAGCCGTAGAGAGTCCAAAACGTGAGGACGAGCGCACCCCTGACCAGGGCACCCAGCGTCTTCTTAGCGCGGAGATTCATGCGGCGCACTCTAGGGCCTCACCCCGACCCCACAACAGCGTGATCAACCACTCTGAACAGGCAAAACACCAGCGAACACCCACAAACCCACAACCCTGGAAAGAGCGTGACCACCGTGACCAGGCGCATCCTCCGCACCCAGAAGAGCTAGTGCCGCATCAAGCAACCTTCGCCCCGGTCTTGTCGGTCGAGTGCGGATCGTGGGGCACGTAGTCTCGCGGGATGCACTCCCATCTGAGTTTCGAGAACCCTCCCGCGCTGCCCCATGGGGCCGTGATCGAGACGTTGGAGCGGGCCTTCTGCCGGGAGGCCTCGGTGAGGTTCTGGCCTGCTGGTCCACGGCTGAGCCCCTGGCCTACGTCGAGGCGGAGTACTTCGGAGGAGTCGGCGGGCAACGCGCCGTCGTCTGGTCATGCGGCGTGCTCTCGCTGGGACCGCTGGCGCAGAACGAACACGAGGAAACCCCCGCGCAAGGCACTCCGATCTCTGTCGCCCTGCAATCGCTCGGGGTTCGGTGTGCGGCTGGAGCTGATGAGTTCACAACCGTCGGCCTCCGACGTCATCGGCATGTGGAGGACTGGGCCTCGTCCTGAGCTTTCAGAGAACGGCTGCTGTTGCTTCGACTTCGCCGTCGGCCGGACCTGGCGAAGCTGCAATGATCTGGGCATGTTCGACTTCGGGCTGGTCGGCTACCGACCGTGTTGGCTGAGCGGTATCGGTGCCATCACATCGGCGCATGCCGGCGCATTGGGATCGGTGATCGGCCGCACACTGTCTTCGTCGTGGCTGGTCTGGGACCTGGACGACAATGAGTGGTTCGCCGACTGCCCTGTCCTGCTCGACTTCGACGGGACGCAGGTCGAGGTCAACCACAAGAAGTTCGACGACCTCTCGATCACCTGGAACGAGATCAACCCGCTCGCCCCGGTCACCTGGCCTGGAGAGGATCCCGAGTTCCACCTGGTCTGGCGCCGCGACGCCGTAGCGGACCTCGCCGCACTGCACGGTCGACAGGTGACAGGAGTGGAGCTCCTCGAATGGGCCGGTGCTGACATGGCCAGCGGGATGGTTGCGGTCAGCTTCGTCCTCGGCGATGGCAGAGTCACCATTCACAATGCGCTGGATGAGAACGGTCTGGCGTTCGACCCGCCAGAGCGGGAGTACCGCGTCCACAAGTTGTGAGAGCGCAGTGAAGCGAGGCGACATGCAGTTGTCACGGGGCGCGACTGGCTTCTGGGCTTCGACCGAGGAGCCCCTTCCGCTGGCCGATGTCCCGCGCTTGCGGGGCCTGTGCTTCGAAGCGGCCCGGCTGGCGCACGCCGCGGTGGGCTCCTGGCATGAGGCGGGGCAGTGCAGCTTCCACACGGTGGACGTCCTCGGTGCCGGGACGTCGCATTGGCTGTTGTTCCATGCCCACCTGCCACTTGTCGCCTTCTGCGCCGTAGCGCCCCCGTCAGGTCAACCCGTCGATGGCTTCACGGAGCCGCCCTCGTGGGCTGGGGTCTTCGAGGCTGGCGGCGTTGGAGTGCTCGGCCCACGCACGCTGGACCTTCCGATCTCGGCTGTGGACCTCGGTGGTCTGTCGACTGCGGAGAGGGGTCAAGTCGGTCACTGGCAGCCGCAGACTTTGGGTGACCTTCTCTTCAACTGGTGGGACTGAGGACCGTAGGAGTCGAGCCCGGCAGCCGCCTGCGCACGTCGTGGGACTTGCCATGGAAACGGGTTGAGTACGGCGGGTTGGCTCGCGATACTCCGAGGATGACCAGTGCCGTGCCGTCAGTCGCTGATGATCAGGGTTGGGATGGACCTTGGTACCGCGTTCGCACGGACCGCTTCGAGGCGTCCTTCCTGCCGAATGCGGGAGAGGAGTTGGACTCGGTCTGCAATGTGGACGTCGAAGTCCGGTTGGCGGCGGACGGCTCACGCTGGAGCGCGACGGTGTTCACCATCGCGGAGCTCGAGCGGGTGATGCAGTGTTGGTCCCGAACCGGGGAAGCGCTGGGTGGACGGTACTTCTGGTGTTCGGACGGCCTGATCGTCCGTGAACCGGGCATCGCCAACATGGTCCGGGTGCTTGACGGCCTGATCGATGAGGGCGAATTCGAGCAGGTTCTCCAGCGGCTCGAAGGCGATGGCTGCCATGTTTCGTGAGGACCGGATCTCCGGCGCCGTCGTCGGTTCAGCGGTAGGCGACGCCTTGGGCGCACCCTTCGAGTCGACGCGCGAGGGAACCTTCTCTTCGCGCTTCCCGGACCCGGCCGCCGGCGGGGGGATGTGCGGAGGCGGCGGCTGGGATCCCGGCGAGGCCACCGACGACACGCAGATGGCCGTGCACCTGGCGGAGTCGCTGCTGGAACGTGGCGGTCTCGACCTCCCGGACATCTTCGCCCGATTCCAGCGGTGGGCGGCCGACGAGCCCAAGGACATCGGTCTGCAGACCGAGGACGTGCTGACCAACGGACTGGGATGGGACCTGGCTGCCGCCATTCACTTCCAGACCACCCACCGGGCGGCCGGAAACGGCTCGCTCATGCGCGCCACGACGTCGGCGGTCTACTTTGCCCGCCAGGGCCGGCAGGCCACGATGGAAGCGGCACGGCGAATCGCCGCCCTGACCCACGGCGACTCCGCCGCCTGGGAAGGTACTGCGATCTACCACGACATGCTGCGCGTCGCCCTGGATGGCGAAGACCCGCTCGATGCCATCCCCACGGCCCTCGCCACGGCCCTCGCCACGGTGGATCCGGATCACCGTGAGCGGTACGTCCTCGTCCTCGACCCGGACTGGCACCCCAGCCAGGCCACCGAGTTCAATGGCGCAGTGTGGCCCTGCCTGGGCTCCGTGGTCTGGGCGCTGCTAGGCCTCCGCGCTGAGTGGGACGGCGATCCTGGTCGGGCGATCACCGTCAGCCCGTTGGACTGGCGCCGACGGTTGGTCGGCTAGCGAACGTGGAAAGAGATCGTGACTGGCTTGAGGCGCAAGGAACTACACGGGAATCGTGGCTTACCAACTCAGCTTCCTCTGCCGCTCCGGGGAAGAGCGCGGGGACGCCGCGCTCGACCGCCTGCTCGATCACCTGCTGGAGACCGGCGAACCACTGGTCGGCGAGTGGCTCGGCCCGTTCGTCGACCGGGTGGCCGCGTTCAGGCTCGGGACGAAGATGCAGTGCCGGTGACAAGCCGGTGGCGGACCTGCTCACGCTCGAAGTGCACTTGGGCGTCGCCGAGATCGCCGAGTCGGTGATCGCCGTCTCGCCGAACGACGAGCAGGGCATCTGGGGATGCGACCTGCTGGCCACCGTCACACTCAGCGGGAGCACCCCCGACTGGCCCTGGTGAACCGAATCTGGTCCGCCGTAACAGAGCTGTGGGGAGCGGTCCCATGGGATGGGCAGTCAGGGTTTGAGTTCGCGACCGCTGCGCCCGACGGGTGAGGCCTCGTTCAAGATCCTGATGCCACCGACGGGTTCCTCCGGCGCGCGGCCCACGTTCGACGGACACCACTCAAGATTGGAGAGGCAGCAGCGACTCAGGCCTGCGCAGGCTGGCTCAGCGTGAACACCACCGCAAGCGCGGCCGGACGGCTGCTGACGCAGCGGGCGACCTTGGCGCGAGGCCGGACGGTCGAGAAGGTCGACTCGATGAGGCTGGTGGTCCGTAGGTGGATACACCACTCCGCCGGTAAGTCGCAGGCGGCTAGGACTTCGTCCCGGTCATGTGCCGTGATGGTGGTCACCGCGGTGACCACCATCACGGGGTCGGTCAGATGGCGGGACTGCAGTGCACCGCGGCGCCGGACCAGGAGGTGAACTGGAAGCAGGCGCGGGCGAGGTATCCAGGGCCGTCGTAGTACGGGTCCGTGGTGGACTCGGTCGTGCCCGTGCTGCTCAGCGCGTGGATGCCCGACTCCTGGTACCAGGTCCTGCCGCCGTCGGTGGATCGCTCCAACCAGCCATTCAGCGTGTAGCCGGTTTCGGTGTCGAAGAAGGTGGCCTGCGCGAAGGCGGGAGTGGTCTTGGAGTTGATCGGGTTGCCGGCCCCGTCGACGAACTGCAAGTCAGCGGTTGCCCAGCCCGAGGCGGTGGTTTGCGTGACTTCGGCCCATCGGCCGTTGGTGTCCGTGGTGTCCGCCTGGGCAGTTCCGGCGGAGACGAGCACGATGCCCAGTGCAGCGGCGCCGATGGCTGCCCTGAATCGCTTGCGCACGGTACGTGACCCTTTCTATCGATTTCGTTGTGCATGGATCGCGGAAGGAGCTGAACGTTCAGTCCGCAGGGTTGCTCCGGCTGCCGTGGCGGAAGCCCTTGAGCACGTCAAAACGCGTCGCCGCGGCTTCAGTCCACGCGGTCGGGACCTGTGCTGCTGTCCAACTCACTGGCGATGCAAGCGCATGCGCGGGTGGCGGCACTCGGCTTGTCGGCCGCGTGTTGATCGAGCTAGATGGCTGCGGTGCAGTGCACCGCAGCGCCGGACCAGGAGGTGAACTGGAAGCAGGCGCGGGCGAGGTAACCGGGGCCGTCGTAGTAGTTGTAGGTCTGGATGGTGACGTCGGCGTTGGGATAGTTCACGGAGTCGACGCCGGAAACCGTGTACCAGGTCCTGCCGCCGTCAGTGGACCGTTCCAACCAGCCGTTCAAGTTGTAGCCGCTGTGAGCGTTGTCGATAACAGCGAATGCGGAGGCAGGTGCGGTCTTGGTGCTGGTGGTCCAGTACACCGCAGCGAAACCGTCGCCGGCGGCGGTGGGCTGGTCAACGTTCGCCCAGCCGGTTCCCTGGTTGGTTGTGTCGGCCAGCGCGTCGGTGCTGACGCCGGCCACGGCGCCCAGAGCGAGCGTGGCGACGAGGGCTGCCTTCGCAAGGTTGCGCATCGTGTGAGTCTCCTTCATGGCAAGGGGTATCCAGCGCCTTGGGTTGATGGCCAGCCCAACGCGCTGCGCATTTTGGATTTGCCGAGTTCGTTCATGGAAGCGGCGCGTCGGCTTCGGTGGACCGGCTCGACCTGTCAGGTCGTGTCAGCGTCCTCGGCCTGCTACGCGTCAGGCCGCCTTTGTGCCTATGTACTGCGTTGTTCCAGCGGCAGGGAACGTCACATAGGAGGCTCGTTGGGGCGTGGGTCAGTGCTGGCAAGCGTCCAGGTACCAGATCGGGCCCCAGTTCTGGTCGAAGTCCTCGGACTTGGGTGGGGCCGACAGGGTGACGAGGCTGTGGTTCTTGTCTTTGAGAAGTGCTTGGGTGCCCGGGGTCTGGTTGTTGAACCAGGAGCCGGTGCCGTCCCATCCGCTTCCGGGAAGCTCCTGGTCCACATTGCACTGGCTGACGTTGAACTGCGCGCCCGAGGCTCCTTCGCCGGTCCAGGCGCAGAAGTAGCCGTAGTAGCACCAGTTCCCGTTCCAGTTGGCGGCCTGGCCGTCCTGGGGCCACTGACTGATGCTGTCCTGCGGCTGGACCGCCCCTTCGGGGTGGGTGCGACCCTCTCGAGTACTGCCCGCTGGGGCGAAGCCGAGGTTGACGGCTCCGGGCAGGACCCGCGCGTGCATCTGCCCGGGAAGCGGAAGCAGTACCGAGGCGCCGTGCGGGAGCGCGATCTCGTTCGCCGCCACCTGATGCCCGCCGTCTTTGGCGAGGATTCGGCCGACCTGGGCCTGCAGGCTGGCCGCCTGGGCAGCGGTCAGGCCGGCGGCCTTTGCCTGAGCGGCAAATGGCGCAACTGATCCCGTAGTTGTCGGCAAGGCGGACGCTGAGGCGGTGGTGCCGAACGGCGCGAGCCCCAGCGCCGCGACCAAGGCCAGACGGGCCGCCCAGGCCCGCCCGTGAAGAATTCGCATGACGTATACCCCTTCTGTCGCGCTCGAGTCGATTCAGGTCCCGCCCGGCCGGATCGACCAGTGGGAGTCGTCCGGGATGCCCGGCCTCCTTGGCCGGTGATAAGGCTCGGGCCTGCCGCAGTCGGAGTTTGGTGTAGCCGCAGACCTCGTCCCAGGCCGCGTTGATCAGGCGGCCCTCCGCGTACGAGGTCACGTTGGCGTCGTCGAGCATGGGGGTCCAGGCGGTCTACGTGCCGTCACCGCTCGACCACGGCATGGGGGTCGGGCTGAGTACCGGGGGCATGCAGGTGTTCGTCGATGCCTGAGAACAGAGCGGCCCGCGTCCGTGCGGATGCCGGCCGTTCCGCCAACTGCTCCTGGTTCAGCTGGTAGTGGGAAGCACCATGTAGCAGTGGGAGACCGGGACGCCCCAGGGGGTCATGAAGTTGCCGCCGGATGCGGGGTTCTGGATGTCCCAGGAGATCATCTGCCACATTTGGCTGCCGGTCAGCGGGCCGACCACGCCGTCCTGCTGGAGGTGGTTCTTGTACTGGAACGCCTTGACGTCGCCGAGTGTCACCGGCCCGAAGTCGCCGTCCGGCTGCGGGGTGGTGCCCTGGAAGTCCTCGTAGATCGCCAACTGCGCGCAGTAGACGTTGAACCCGGATGCACCCTGGGTGAACTGGGGAGCTCCGACCTGCGCGGAGGCGGTGCCGCCGGAGGCGGTGACGATCGCGACTGCAGCAGCGCCGACCACCGCGGTGGTGAGGGCGCGGGTGAGCCTGTTCATGTTCAGCTCCTTGTGTGAGTGACAACAGTGGGGCGAGGGAGACGCGATAGTGGGGGGCGATGGCCGGAGACTTGGCCGGGGGCCGCGAACCGTGGCCGGCTCTCGCCGGGCACGCCACGGCCGGATCACATGGCTTCCGTGCAGTGCGCCGCCCCGACGGAGGAGCCCCAGTCGAACTGGAAGCAGAGCTCGGCCTGGTAGCCGGCGCCGTCCCAGTAGTTGCCCGTGGTGTACTGCGGCGCGTTGTTGGCGATGTTGAGCTGGCCGGACTCGTCGTACCAGCCCGTGTTGTTCACGTTGCGCTCGATCCAGAAGATGCAGCCGTACCCGGTGTTGACGTTGCCGTACACGCCGTAGACGAAGTTGCCGTTCCGTACGAGTTCGGAGGCGCAGGCGCCGCTGCCCATGGTTTCGGCGACGCCGCAGGCGTTCTTGGTGCTGGTGCACCAACTGTTGACTGCGGCGTGGGCGCTCGCGCCGGTGGTCAGGACCGTGCCTGCGGCGAGAACGATCGGGGCGATGTAGCGGACAAGCTTGGACATGACTGATCCTTCGTTAAGATGCGCATCGCTGACTGCGGCGGGCGGGCCGAAGAGTGGCCGACCCGAGGTCCGGTAGGCGGGTCGGACGCGCGGCACCAGGCCGCCTGGGAGCATCCGACCTGTCGTCACGTGGTGCGGTGAGGTCCCGGGGTCAGACCGAGATGCTCACGTACGCGTCGTAGTGCGTGTAGTAGGCGTTCGGGTGGTCCGAGCTCTGGGCGTCCGAGACCGGCTCCTCGCGTACGTTGGTGCCGGTGTCGAAGGCGTTGTACATCATCGGCACGCCGTTGACGACGCCCGCGTAGATGCCGACGTGGTCCGTGGACGAGGTGCTGGTCCCGAAGAAGATCAGGTCACCGGGGACCGCCTGGGACGAACTGATCTGGTTTCCCAGCTTGATCTGGTCGTTGGTGGCGCCGGAGCCGAGAACGTCGTAGCCGGCGGCCTCGTAGTACATCAGCCGTGCGAAGCCGGAGCAGTCCAGGCCCACGTGGTGGGAGGCGAAGCAGTACCAGGTCCCGTTGGAGTCCTGGAGGTATCCGGCCGCCGAGGACGTCCCGGGCGTGCCGCTGCAGTAGCCCACGGACGGGCCCGGGGATGCGCCGTGACCGCCGGCGTAGACGTAGGGCATGGTCCCTTGCTTCGCCATCGCTGCGGCGTACTGGACGACGTAGGGCTGGATGGCCTGGTTCTGGCCCGGGCACCCGGTGGACGGGCAGTGGTAGACGCCGTCCTCGTAGAGGATCTTCGCTTTGGTCGCCGGCCCGACCTGGCCGTCGACGCTCAGGCTGTTCGCGGCCTGGAAGGCCTCGACCGCGGCGAAGGTGTGTGCGCCGAAGTCGCCGTCAACGGCCAGGTGCTGGCCCTGGGTGTTCAGGAAGGACTGCAGCGAGGTGACGCAGCCGTCGATCTCACCCTCGGTCATGTTCGCCGGGCAGGACGAGGAGTTGAGCGCGATCGGTGCGGGAGCGCCGACGGAGGTGCTGACGTTGTCGTAGAGGGCGGCCTTGGTCTGCGGGCCGACCTGGCCGTCGACGCTGAGCCCGTTGGCGCTCTGGAAAGACTCGACGGCCGAGAACGTGAGCGGGCCGAACCCGCCGTCCACACTCAGCGAGGCGCCGTGGGCGTCCAGCAGGCTCTGCAGGGCCGTGACGCACCCGTCGACCTCACCCTGGGTCATGTTCGCCGGGCAGGAAGCGGACCGCAGGTCCACCGCCCCACCAGTCACATTCGAGGTCCCGTACAGGGCGTCCTTGGTCAGGGTGCCGACCTGGCCGTCGACGCTCAGCTTGTGTGCGGACTGGAAGGCTTCCACCGCAGCCAGGGTCCCGTTGCCGAAGTCCCCGTCGATGGACAGGTGCGCGCCTTGCGCGTTCAGGAGGTCCTGCAGCTCGGTGACGCAACCGCTTACCTCGCCGCCGGTGATGTTCGCCGGGCAGGACGAGGACTCCAGGTCGATCGGATCGGGGACGCTGGTGGAACTGACATACAGCTCGGCCTTGGTCTGCGGGCCGACCTGGCCATCGACGGCGATCCCGGTCTCGGACTGGAAGGTACGCACGGCGGCCAGAGTGCCGTTGCCGAAGTCGCCGTCCACCGTCAGACGGAAGCCGTGGGTGTTCAGGAGCGTCTGCAGTTCGGTGACGCAGCCGTCGTTCTCGCCACCCGTCATGTTCGCCGGACAGGAGGAGGAGTTCAGGTCGATCGGGCCGGGCGCGGCGAACGCCGGCACGGCCAGCCCACCGGCCAGTACCGCTCCCAAAGAGACCGGGAGCAAGACGCGACGCAGCAGCCGGTGCGGCCGCCGCTTCAGGACATTCATAGAGGACCCTTCGGTGACGGTTTCTCAGAGGTCGGTGGTGCCTGGAGCTCATGGAAGTGAACCGCCGGCGTGGACTGCGGAGCTGTGGGGCGCAGGTGCGGTTCTGCGCCGTGGAGCCGTACGGGCAGGACCGTGAGCCGAGGCGGGGCGCGCCAGCCGTGCGAGTAGGCCCGACGTGGGACCGAGCACCCGGATGGCACGCTCGCTTGGTATGGCCGCACGATGCGGACCGCGTGAACGGTCGCTTCGTAGACGCTGCCGTCAGGAGTGGGATCAGTTCTCTCCGGGGCCCACCACGGCAGACGGCTGTCGGATCGCGGCATCACCCATGCCGCGTGCACGCCTCAGAAGTGAACTTCCCTGCTGCAGCTGGCAGTTGTTTCGCTCTGGCCCGAATCGGGATCCGGCGGCTCCGGCTGACAACGCCGGATCCGCCACCCCCACGCACCGCCGACGCGTTTCCCCCGTCAAGACGTCCCCCTACCTATGCGCCCCTGGGAGCACGCCGCTCCCGCGCCTCGTTCCCTGGTCCGGCGCCGCGTCTCAACCTGTCGTCTGATGTGCGACGACACGACTCGGCCACCTGGATCGCACGAAACGATCACTTGGCGATTGCGAAACCTACAGCCTGGATGGAGCGCTGCAGCAGGTTCGGCGGCCAGATGACGGAAACGTGGGACGGGACGGCCTCGACCAGCCGTAACTCCTGACAGACTGACGATGCGACGGGACGCACGCCGTGCAACCCGCCGGCGGGGGAACATCGGCCCCCGCCCCTCTCCACGCGCCCATGGAAGGCGTCGCCGCGGCGAGGGTCTGTCCGCGAGCGGAGCGGACAGCGCCAGTCGTCCCGTCGCAGCGTCACATCGACGAGGGAACGCCCTGGTCGCGAGACACCTCGTCCCGGGATCCCGTCATCTCGAGGTCCGCGGCAGGCAGCACAGGTCGCCCTGTAGCTAGGCTCCTTGAACACCGACGGGCCGACCGACCAACGTCTTCGTGCGGTGGCGGCGGACTGCACACGTTCCGGCCCGGTCCACCTTCCGGCCTGCGCTCTGCATTGCGGCCGCCCGCTCCAGCCCTTCATGACGAGAGCCGGCACGCCGCGGCCGTTGGCCGAGGAGCGGATCCGTAGTCAGGGACGACACCGCGCGGAAGAGCGCTTCGGGGAAGGGCCACCTTCGGCCGCCCCGCAAACAACGATGGAAGGAACAACACGTGCGCACCCTGAGCAAGGCTGCCCTGGTCGCAGCGGTGAGCCTGACAACTGTGCTCGGCGTCACCACCGCAGCGCAGGCCGACACGACCTTCACCGGCGTCAACTACGCAGGGGTCTACCAGACCACCGCCGACGGCTCCGGCCTCGCCCAGGTGGACTGGACCACAGGCACCAAGACCGCGCCCGCGTTCGCCCACGCCTACATCGAGAACAGCCACACCGGCTACTCACTCAACGGCTGGCTGGAGCGCTCCACGGACGGCGGGAAGACCTGGTACACCGTCTCCGGCGTCAACGCCCTCAACAACGGCAGCGTCGACAGCACGGTCCAGACATACGACTACTACGACGGACCGGGCTACCTCGCCCGCGCCTGCTTCCAGTTCACATCCTGGTCCGGCGCGGCCGTCCACTGCTCGCCCGCCATCTAGGCGGTGCCCGACTCCTGGACAGCGGCCGTCCGCACCGCGTCCATCGGTGCGGGGGCTCAGCCATCGCGCGCATCTTCAGGGGTCGTTCTGTCCACACAGCTCCAGACATATGGTCAATTTTCATTCCCAGAAAGAGGAATCCCGTGAAGAATGCGATGCGCCGACTTCGGGTCAGTGCCGGGCTCCTGGTCGCGACGGCGGCCATGGCGGTCGCCGGCGCTCCGATGGCACACGCGTCAGGGAACGAGAGCCCGCAGTACTGGAACCCGATCTGCTTGGCTCACGGCAGCCAGAACTGGACGGTGGACGGCGGGACCATTCCGGTGCCGACCGAGCAGCTGCAGTACGGCAACCCCTACGGGACCGCGGACTGCGTGGAGTTCCTCCAGGCGCTGCTGGGCATCCCCGAGGACGGCAGCTTCGGCCCCCAGACCAACGCCGCAGTCCGCAGCTTCCAGCAGGCCAACCTCGTCCGGGGCTACTGCGGCCCGGTGGACGGCATCGTGGGTCCGCGCACCTGGTTCTGCCTGATGGCCCAGAACTGACCACCGCTCCTGCGGCCACCCCCTGCCAGATCGGTGACCGGTCTGGCGGGGCGGCTCAGCAGCGACGCCTAGACCGTGTCGGCAATGTCGTTGAGCCACAGTCGTAGGCAGGCGAAGGTGACCATGGCTTAGGTTCTGTCCGGCGGATCTTGTGACTGTCGGGCTGTCGGGTCGTTGTTCTGGTCGTGCGGCGGGGCGATCTGACGAATGACGAGTGGATACGGCTGGCGCCGCATCTGACGAAGTCGGGTGCCCGGGGTGGGCGCTGATGCGATCACCGCCTGGTGATCAACGGGATCTTGTTCCGGGTCCGCACCGGAGTGCCCTGGCGTGACCTGCCCGAGCGCTTCGGAAGCTGGAAGACCGTCTACGAGCGGCATCGGCGCTGGTCGGCGGACGGGACCTGGGACAGGATCCTTCAGGCGGTTCTGGCAGACACCGATGCCGACGGTCGGGCGGACTGGAGCATGGTCAGCGTCGACTCGACCTCCTGCCGGGCCCACCAGCATGCGGCTGGCGCCCCGCGGAGAACGCCGCGGGTCCCGAAAAAAGATCAACGCCTCGGCAGCACCGTCCCGACGAAGGACTCGGACGCTCCCGGGGCGGCCTGACCTGCAAAATCCACCTCGCCGGCGAAGGCGGACGCCGACCGCTGGCCCTGCTGATCACGCCCGGCCAGTGGGGCGACAGCCCACAGCTGATTCCGGTGCTCGAACGGATCCGGGTGAGGCCTCCCGGCGGCGGACACCCGCGCACCCGCCCCGACCACCTTGGCGGCGACAAGGCCTACAGCTCCCGCAGAAACCGGCGCTACCTGCGCAGGCGCCAGATCAAGCACACCATCCCCGAACCGAAGGACCAGCGAGCCAACCGCCGACGCCGAGGCAGCCGAGGCGGCAGGCCAGCCGGTTTCGACAAGGAGATGTACAAGCGGCGCAACGAGGTCGAACGCACCATTAACCAGCTCAAGCACTTCAGGGCTGTGGCCACGCGGTACGACAAACGCGCCTACGTCTTCACCGGAACCGTCACAGTCGCCTCGATCCGCCTGTGGCTCAAGCCCTGACGCGGTGGTTCCGTCAGCGAGCTTCCAGCTCTTCGGCCCGCCGCTCAAGTTCCGCCGCGATGTCGTCCCAGTCCGGGCCGTGCAGCCACAGGTTCTGCGCGGCCTCCCGAAGAAGAGCCGGTTCATCCGGCTTCTGCAAGAGCACAAGCCGATAAGCGAGATTGCGAATCCACACCGGGAGCTGGCCGTCGACCAGGTGCGGGCAAAGCTCCCGCAGCATCGAGAGGATGACGTCCGCATCAGCGAACGTCAGCTCCTCGACGAAGTAGTGCTCTCGGTGTTCCTGACCGCACGGCGGTGTCGGGCGGTACTCATCTCCGTAAAGACACCGGGCGTGCTCGGTCAGGGTGTTGTGCATGCGCTGCAGCCTACGACCTCGTGATCCGCCGGACAGAACCTAGTAGTGGACGTCGCGTAGGGCCCGGCGCGACGAATGGCCCACCCTTGCTGGGACTCCCCCCGAGGCCCGGCGGGAGTTGCCCGGCAGAGCCGAGGGAACGCACGCCGGTTACAAGCCGGCGGCGTAGGCCAGCAGGTTGGGCGAGGTGGAGTTGACGCTGAGCACGTCCGAGGTGGCCTGGTCTGTCAGCCAGCGCTTCATGTCAGCGGAGGACGCCTTCGGGTATGCCTGCTTGAGGAGGGCGGCGATGCCGCACACGTACGGGCTGGCCATCGAGGTGCCGTCCAGGGCGACGCTGCCGCCCCCGAGCTTGGCGGAGACGACGCCGACACCGGGGGCGAACATGGTCAGGCACGGGCCGAAGTTGCTGAAATTCGCCTGCCTGTCGTTGCGGTCGGTGGCCCCGACCGTGAGCGCCAGCTTGGCGCCGGCCGGGGAGATGCCGCAGGCGTCCAGATGGCTGTTCCCGGCCGCGATCACCGGCAGCACGCCCCAGGCGGCGAGCGAGTTCACGGCGGCGTCCAAGGTGGCCGTGTGCGGGCCGCCGAGCGAGCCGTTCAGCACCGCCGGCTGCACCGCGTCCTGGCTCACCCAGTCGAGGCCAGCGAGGATCCCGGCCCAGGTGCCGTTCCCGTTGCAACCCAGCACACGGACGGAGACCAGGGTGCTCTGGCGTGCGACGCCGTAGTGGGAGCCTCCCACGATGCCGACCAGACCCCGCGCACCGCACTGGCCGACCCGCACGCCGCCGACACAAACTGGCCACCGGCCGCCTCACCACGCCCTCACACCCAGCGGCGCGCCGCCCGACATCCCGTCAACACCCGCGCCGAGGCCGATGCCAGCCAGCTCGACGCAAGGAGCCCCCACGGGTTCGACCAGGGCGAAATCGAAGGATGAACCTGCTGAGATCGCCGAGGTGATCATCGTACTCACGACATCCACTCAGCACGTCCGTGGCGCTTCGCCCCTATGACTGAAGCGTTCCCTGAAAGTTCGTCAGCTAGGAGCGATCGAGCGCGCCGTCCATGATCTCTAGAACAGTCCGGAAGCCCGGCGGGCCTTGTCGGCGACTGCGGCGTCGTGCTGTGTGGTGTTGCTCGTCGCGTGCTTAGCTCCGGGGCGCTCGTGGGGCTGGTTGGATTTGTTGTGTCCTCCCGCTCAGAACGCTTCGGACCGAATGGCACGGACCATGGCCACAAGGGCCGGTGAACCAGGGCTCGGCGTCTGGTGGTTGAAGGGCGCGTACCCCCAGTTCGCGTAGAGGGCCTGGACCTTGCCGTCCCCGGCCTTCGGGTTGACCAGGAGCGTGACGCGTGGCTCGGTACGTCCGGCGAGAAGGGCGTCGTGGAGGCGGAGAGATGCGCCGGTCTTCCGCCAGGCGGGGCGGACACCGAGTTCCTTGAGGGCGACGGCGGGCACTTGGTCGAAGCCCTCGGGCAATGGCTCGTCCATGCGAGTCCACCAGCGGTTCCCGGCCAGGACGGTGTTGCCGTAAGCGTAGCCGACGGGTTCGACGCCGTCGTAGCCGATCACGACTTCCCAGCCGTCCTCGGCGGCGTGGCGGTCCAGGCGTTCGGCGAAGGAGTCCACGCTGTAGTGGGGCAGGTGGATGAGGTCGTGGCGGACGTCCGCGTACACGTCGAGCATGACTTGCCGGATGCCGGCGAGGTCGGCGTAGCGCTCGATCGAGATGCGGGATGCGGCGGCGGTGCTCATGCGGTCCCCTTCCTGGCTGCGTGGCGGTGATCGTCCCATGTGCGGGCGGCGGTAGAGCCTGGCGCGGTGCTGTTGAGGGTGACCGTGAAGCGGTCCAGGGCGCGGGCGACGCGCGGGTGCCGGCCGCCTTCCCCGTCCAGCAGTGCGACAGCGGTGCCGACGGCTGCGTCGACCTCGCCTTGGCCGAGCTGCGCGCGGGCGAGGCGGGCGTTGGTGATGGCGTTGGAGCGGCGCAGATGGGTGCGTCGCCGGGCGAGGGACTGGTGGGCGTGTGCCTCGGCCTGGTCGTATCGGCCGCAGGCGAGGAACGCGGCCACGGAGAGGGAGTCCAGCTCGGCCTGGTCGTAGAAGGCAGTGAGCCACAGCGGGCGTTGCGTCTCGCGGTCAGTGCGGCCGAGCGCGTCCTGGGCGAGGCCGAGCGCGCGCTCGACGGCCTGGTTGTCGCCGGTCATGCCGAGGATGGCGGCGTGGCGGGCGTGGCCGAGGGACGCGAACAGCGGGTCGCGCCGGGTGATCGGGAGGCCGCGGGCGACGTCGTTGGCGGCGATGGCGTCGGCGGGGCGTCCCATGAGACGGAACAAACTTCCGGCGTGGGACCAGATGCGGAACTGGATACCCATGTCTCCGGACATTGAGGCCAGGCAGGCGGCTCGGTCGCGGTAGCTCTCGGCGGCGTCGAAGCGGCGGGAGTCGATGGCGGCCCACATGGCGGAGGAGACGAAGGCGGCCGCGGTGCCGTAGAGGGCGGAGCGCACAGTGGGGGTCGCCGTGGCGACCTGCTGCAGCTCGATGGCTTCCTCGGCCAGGGCGAGGGAGTGGTACTCCGTGGAGGTCCTGCCGCCGCGTCGGTGGTCGTCGGCGACGATTTCGGCGAACTGGCGCTGCAGGCGACGTACGTCGCTCATGCCGATCCGGCTGGATGCTATGGCAGTTGAGCGTGGTGCCACGGTGCCGGCAGCGGTGCCGGTCACGGCGAACAGGAAGGAGCGGCGGAGCACGGAATCATCCTCGGTGGCGACGGCTGGAACGGGAGCGCGCCTCGGTGGGTGAAAGCCGAGGTCGGTCACGGAACAGCCGAATACTGCCTCCAGGCCAGCCCGTTGAGGGGGCTGCGGCCAGTGCGTCTTGCCGCTCAGCCAGTGCCTGACCGTCCGGTCTCCGACGGTGTCCCGCTGCCCGCAGGCGCGCAGCTCGGCGTTGACCAAGTCGGCTAATCCCTGCTGCGTGAGGCCGACATCGGCCATGTGCTCTGCCAGCGCTGTGTTCGGCTCCTGAATCCCCGTCACGACTTCGACCGTAGCGCGTGCCGATCGCAGCGACAGTCACCCGGAAAAACCGGGCGCGGGAAATTTCCGGGTGGCCACAGTCGTCCGCCTGCGATCTGTCCTCCTCACCATCGGTTACTGGGGCTCTACTGAATGTCAGCCGCCTGGCCCCACTCTCCTGGGAGCGTCGGGCAGGCCTACACGATCGAAGGAGCTGACCGTGCCCACCGCCCTGCCCGTCCGTACCCCGCAGGTCACCGGCCATGCTCCCGCGCCGTGCTCGATCCAGTCGGCGGGCATCCGTCTGACGATCTTCGATCCTGCGACACAGCGGCGGGTGGTGCACGAGCCCGACTTCGGACAGGCGGCCAGACGGGCCCATTTCCTGATCCAGGTCGCCCGGCTGGTCCAGATCCGCAAGGAGGCCGGGCTGTGACCACGGACCCCGGCGAGTTCACGGCGGCAGACCTCAACCAGCTCGCCCAGGCGCTCCCCGCCCCGGTCTACACCGACGTGCAGGCCGGAACCGTCGACGACGGCTGGCCTCCCTGCACCTGCCCCCAGTGCGCCCAGACCCCCTCCCCACAGGCAAGGCGATAGACCGGCTGCGGGAGCCTACTCCCCCGTGGCAACTCCGTCGCCCCCAATGCCCCCTCCCTGCCGAGCCCATTCAGCGTGGACAGCCCTCGGCGGGGAGGCCCGCACCATACGCACTACCCGCAGCAACGGAAGGAGCACCACCATGGCGAACGTGTTGGAGACGAGCACCGAACTGGTCGAGCTCGGCCGGTTCCTGACCATCACCGCCCGCAGGTTCGACGCGGGCGAGACCGGCCCGGAGATGTTCAGCGCGGCTGTCGACGCCGCCTGGCACAACCTCCTCCAGGACCCGGACGCCTACAAGGAGTTCACCGCCGCGCACGCCCGCCGCCCGATCGGCCACCGTCCCGCGAACGGCGAGGGCTTCATCAGCTGGGTGACTGCCTACGAGGAGGCGTACGGCCCGCTGCCTGACGTGTGGTTCACCGACGCCGACGGCACTATCGACACGACGGCCTCGCCCGCTACCGCGAGACCGGCAAGGTCTGGGCGCGCTGGGACTGCTCCCCGGTCCCGGGCGACGGCGGAGACGACGACGTTGCCCCGGAATCCGAGACCGCAACCCGGTGACCGTCATCAACTCAGGCGCAGCGCCCCGGCACACGGCCGGGGCGCTCCGCCGCCTGGAAGCCGCCGGCAGCACGCCCACGACGGTGGAGGTTGCGGCTTATGTCAGCGCCATGACCGTGCACTGCCCCTTCCTGGGGCCGTCGGTGGACCGGGGCATGACCAGGTGGACCGTCTACGAGACCGCGACCGCAGACCTCCACGCGGTGGAGTCCGAGGTGTTCCACGTCGGTGTCGAGGCGGCCGAGACGATCCGGAGGCGGATGCGCGAGCCCGGCGGCGCGCTTGCATGCGAGTGCGTGGTCCTCCTGGGCTCTGACGTGGACCACCGCGCGGCGACTGCATGGCCGTACTGGGCGCTGCGGAACCTGTACGCGCCACTCGGAGTGCTCCTGGGCAAGTTCTACGCCGGACACACCGAGACCGACAGCTTCGGCACCGTGATCCCACCAGCACCGTTCTCGTTCATCCCGGTGCGGGCAGCCGTCAAGCAACGGGACCCATGCTTCCTCAACAGCACCCCCGAGGTGGCCCGTGCACTGTCCGCCGCCGATGACGACGGCCGCAACGTGTTCGAGACCCTGCCCTGCGACTGGACGGAGATCAAGAAGTGGGCCCGGACCCAGACCTGAGCGCACCCCCGACAGAGGCCATGCGGACCCTCCAGGACCGGTTCGGCCAGCCGCTGACCGCCGAACTCCTCAGCGACCGGCGCGGCTCACGAGCGTGGAAGATCACCGGCCACAGCGTCCGGCTCGCCCTCAAGGCCAACACCCCCGGAGCGGACAGCGGACGGGACAAGGTCACTGAACTCGCCCAGGAGAATGCGACTCTGACTGCGCTGACCGAGGCGGGCGCGATCAACCCCCGCTACCTGGTCGCTGCCGAACCCTGGCAGAGCGGTCGATGGCTGGCTGTGCGTTGGATCGACGGCACCCCGGTCTACCGTGCGTTCGCCACAGTGCGTGGCGTTGAGGGTGACCTCCGCACGTCACGGCCCTGGCTCCTAGGCGTCGCGCACACATGGGCGCGGCAACTCGCAGCCCTGCACGCGGCCGGATGGACGCACGCAGATGTGCAGCCCACCAACACGCTCATCACCCATGCCGGGGACGCCGAGGTCATCGACTATGCCCTCGCCTGCGGCCCGACTGCCACGCCCTGGCTCCCGTACCGAGGTGCCCTCACTCACACCACCGCACCCGAGATCGCCGAAGCCCTGCTCTCCACCCACGACGACGTCCACGTCCAGGCCGAATCGCCCGCGGATGTCTGGGGCCTGGGAGCCTCGTTGTACTGGTGCTGGACCGCACAGCGACCCATCGCCTACGCGGACGACGTTGCCCGCGTCGACAAGCTCCGCGCCATCGCCAAAGGCGAGACGCTACCCCTGGAAGCCGGCAGGCCGTACCCGTTCCCCCAGTTCGAGGAACTGATCCGGGCCTGCCTCCGCCCCGACCCCGCCGACCGGCCCACCGCTGCTGAGGCGGCCAGGTGGTGACCCTCCGAGAACTCACCGCCCAGGACGCGCCCGCGATCCAGCAGGTCTTCGCCGGCGCGTCCGCCCACTACACGCGAGGCCGCGAAATGACGCCCGAGGAGGCCGCCAACGCCGTCGCCTTGTACCTCGCCCAGGCACGCGCCCTGCCCCGTCGCCACTGGGCCTACGGGATCACCGTTGCTGGTGACCTCCTCGGCCTCCTTCGTTTCCGGCTCCGCTCCGCCGACACGGTGACGGTCAGTTACGTCCTACGCGAGAACGCCTGGGGCAACGGCTACGCCACCCAGGCTGTGCGGCAGGCCGTGCCCACCTGCTTCGCGCACGCCACGGCCGAGCGCCTCGAAGCCAAACACCACCCGGACAACGTCGCCTCCGGCCGAGTCCTCGACAAGGCCGGATTCATCCGGATCGGCGTCTCGAACGTCCGGACCGAGGATGGCACCGTCGTTCCCTATCCCGTCTACGAGCTGCGACGGATATCGGCTCTGACGGTGCCTGGGTGAGACGGAATCTCGGGGTGTTGGACAACGGCTGTAGGGCATGCTGGTGCGGTGGATGAAACGGAGGCGGCATGGCAGTCGTGGCTGTCAGGACTTGATTCGTCCGGGCGGGCCGCTGCCGAATTGCTCAGGACGCAGTTCGAAGCGCTCGGCGCGGCGGACGCGCCAGTGTGGGCGCGTTCGGAGATCGATGAGAACCAGCCGCAGTTGGCGCGCATTGTGCTGCTGCGTTCGCTGTGGCGTACTGCGATAGATGGCTGGGCCAGCCCGGGAGCATTGGAGCGGGTGGCTGCGGCCAAGCGGCTGTTGGACGAGGGGGCCGACAGGGACGACCTGGTGCTCCTGGTGCGGGTCGCCGCCTACGAGGCTGTCTCCGCTGTGGTTGACGAGCTGGATTCAGGTGCGGACATGAACGTGTCCGGCATGGACGTCGGATGGGTGGTCATGGAGTCCGACACAGAGGGCTCTCCCACCGGTCGACCTCTCGCGGGCCTCCACGAGGACTTGCTGACGATGGATCCGAGTGGGCGCGAGGGCGAGGACCTCGTGCGGTAGGTCCCAGTACCGGTCGGTCCCCGGTCGCAGGCGCGCGGCCGGGTGGCGCGGATACGCATCCGAAGCGGTGAGTCCTTGCCCGCTCGAAGGGCTTGCCGCCACCAGACCTTGAAGTGGCACGGCCGGGCCATAATGATCAACCGATGACAGAAATGCCGCCCGCAGCCGGTCATACCTGGGACAGACTCACCAGAGCCGCTGAAGTCGACCGCCGAGCAGGCCTCTCATGGCTGTCCGCGCTTGGCTTCAACCGTGCCGCACCCACGGGGGTGCTCCTGAGGCTCCTGGACGTCGGCGAGACCTCCTTTCTGTACCGCGAGGATCTGCCTGACAGCGTCATCGAGGCCGCCATCCTCCACCCGACGCGGCAGGTTCGCGCCAGCGTCGCCGAGATCCGTCGCCTGTCGCCGGGCCAGTGGGAACGGCTCGTCGCCGCGACCCCTGAGCCGGACCTGCGCGAGCAGTTTGCCGAGCTTGCCGAGGAACGCCTGGAAGCACGTCGAATGTCACGCGGCGGCCGGGGCGTCGGACGCGCGCCTCGGCCCGACGCCGAACCGCCCGCCACTCCCGACGAGATCGCGGCGATGGCCGCTCAGGTTCCTGACATCGACCCGCAGGGCTCGACGATGGCCCTGTGGTGGATCGGTGCTCTGCACGCCAACGGCGAGGCCATGCGTCAACTCGCCAGTTCCCCCAAGCTGTTGGTCCGACGCAGCGTAGCCAGGGCACCGCGTCTGCCTGCGGATGTGGTGTCCCTCCTCGCTCGTGACCAGGATCGTGTTGTACGTCTCTTCCTGGCCGAATCCTGCGAAGACGCACCAGCGGACATGCTCTTGGAGGTGGCCGCGTGGTGGGAGGGGAGTCTTTCGTTTCCAGGCAGACCGCGCACCCATCCGAACTTTCCCCGCGACGGCCTGCTGCGGTTCCTGGAAGATCCGAACCCGCGCCTGCGTGCGCTCGCGCTCGACGACCCGGACTCCAGCGCGGTCCACGCTGACCGGCTCAGCCTGGATCCTGATCCGATCGTCCGTCGAGCGGCCGCCGAGGACCACCGGCTCCCTGCGGTAGCAGCGGTCAGACTGGCCGCAGACCCCGATCAGGGCGTTCGCTGGCGAGCATGCACCAACCCGGTAGTCCCCGCGTCCGACCTGGTAGTGCTCCTACTCGACCCACACACCGCCCAAATGGCCGCCCGCAACCCCGCTGTCCCCGAATCTGTGATGAAGCGCATGATCACGCTCGGGACTCCGTTCATCAAGGCTCCGCATCGCCCGGCACGGAAGTAGGGCAACGAGCGCTTCCCCACCTTGTCGGTGTCGAGATGACAGGCGCGAGGGTGATCGCTTGCCCGTCAGAGGTGTCTGGCAGACTCCGCGGGCATGGGAATGTTCACGCAGTCCAACAAGGCGGATAGTGCTGGTCAGGCCGGGGAACGGGCCGACCTGAGTGTGCTTCTGATGCAGGGCGAGGACATGATCGAGCAGGTGAGCTGGGCTCATATGTCGTGGGGCCTGGGCTCGGCAGACCGCTGGGACCTGGAGCAGGCGACCGGCATCATCACCTGGACCTTCCCCGACAAGACCGCGACCGCGCCGGCTCAGCTCCTCGGAAGCTTCGCCCCGAGAGCGGGCTCATGGATGTGGGCCTGGGCCAACCAGAGCCTCCTTCCCGCCATGAGCCGCGACTCCCGCAGCTTCTGCGACTGGGCGGAGGCCAACGGGCATCCCGGGCTGGCTCAACCCAAGATTGACGCTGACGAGCAGATGGCTTCGACGCTCGCCGGGCCCTGTCCCACAAGCGACGGCGACGGGCGAGCCGGCCAAGTTGCCGCGAGGTCAGGGAATCCAGCGGGCCTTCACTCGATCCGCCACCGTGAACTCGGTGGAGCAGTCCGTGCATGTCGCCCGCCCGAACAGGTAAGGCACCCCACGAGCCAAGTCCGTCTGTCCGTCCGCAGTCGCCCGATCATGCAGACGCCTCGGCAAGTCCTCCAGGTCACCTTCTGCTGCCGGACGCAGCGGAGACCGAAGGACGTCTCCCGACGCGTAATCGTCGCTGCAGCAGAAGCAGTCGTCCGCCTCGATCACGACGCACAGGTTCACACCGCAGTACGGGCAGTCGACCTCGTACTCTCCGGTCGCCAGGCCTTCCAAGCACCTGTCCCAGACCTCCACGCCCTCGAACGACAGCAAGGACTGGAGCAAAACTACGTAGTCGTCCACCGCGGTCGTCCGGCTTAGGCACTCGTCCGTGAGCTGATGCAGCACCGCGAGCGGAGCCGAGAAGACGTCAAGAGGTCCACCGACCTCGGACAGTCCCGGCGCGCAGGACGCGATTGCCCCAGCCGCTTCCAGCACGGACGGCAGGTCATCCGGGCGGCACGACGCGGCGATCTCGGCCAGCCGCGGGAGAGCCGCAAAGCTCGCCGAGAACGCCGTGTCGAGCTGCGGACAAAGGTGATCCATCAGCTCGGACAACACGCCACTCGGATCACCCGCGAATCGCTCCAGCAGGACAGGAACGTGTTCCGCCGGACCGCATGCATCGCTGAGCGTCGCCCACTCCGTCATGCGCTCATCCAACCAGGGCACCCCGACCCTCGCAGGGGCCGGGTCACTTCAACCCATCCCCAAGCGGGGCCGACGCACCGTCACGGTCAGGGCCCGGCCACTCTCAGTCGCCTGGCCCTCGACGCGCTCTTCGCTCCCCACGACCCCCACTCAGTTGCCGAGCGGACGAACTGAGGCGAAGAGCAGCCCTGGGGAATATCACGGGTCTGGCCGCGACGTGAATGATCTTGAATGCGGCCCTGTCAGGTCGCTGATGCAGCCTTCAGCTCTTCGAAGATCACTCCAGGGTCCCTTTGTGCCAGGTAGCGGAAGTGCCAGTGGATGGACCCGTCCTCGACGGCGAGCGAGGACAGCGAGACGCCTTGAGGTGTGATGAACCGCGGCCTTTCCCACTGCTGGGCAACCACGGCGATCGAGGAGCCTGCACAGGTCAGGACCCAGCTGGCCTTGCCCCCCGCGATCGAAGCGAGGTAGTCGCTCTTGACGACGGAGGTGATCGCTTCACCAGCTGACATTTCGGCAGGCAGATCCCTGGTCGCGCCATGTGGGGCGTCGGCGTCATCCCCCATTGCGACGCTGTCCCTGGTCAGATGCACCTTCATGGCCGGGATTCTAGGCGGCTGAGCCAACCCTCATGCCGAGCCCGCCCGTCACGCGGTCGCGGCCAGAGACTTGACGGCTCTGACCGGAATTGGGCGAATGATCAATGAGAGGTGCCGGTCAGTCCCTGCCGAGTGGGCACGGCTCGTCCGGTCGGCACGGGCACCGAGTACATCAGGGCGAGGACGACGCTCCGTGCATCGGGGCGGTCGTATCCGGTCGATGAGCGGATCTCATCGATGGCCGTGTTGATCTTTCCCTCGTGGATGAGTTCCTGAGCACGTTCCTGAACCGCCTGCGGCACCGGCAGCTGCAGAGCCCTGATGATGTCGGGATCCCAGCTGCTCCTTCGCATACGCCACGCGAGGAAGCGCCTTCTGAGCGGCCATCCCATCGCTCCTCCGAACCCGTGCCAGTACATCACTTCAGTGGCTGCTGGAGAGGATACGGATGCGAAGGAGCCGGAAGGAAGCCCGGCCATACATGGCCCTCTTGAGTGTCTTGACTCGATTCACGTTGCCTTCGACTCTTCCAGAGCTCCATTCGAGGGTGAGGCCGGCGGGGACGGCGTCGAGGTCCTGACGAAGGAAGCCGGCGAATGAGCGGACCGGGGCGGGGCCGTTCTGCTCGGCCTGGCGGATCCACTCCAGCAGCAGGGCGCCGCGGCGGTTGACGAGGAGGTCGCGGAAACATCGGGCCAGATCGCAGGCTCGGGCGTTGTCGGGGCAGGCGAGCTTGACGTCGAGCAGGCTCTCCACCTCCCGTTCTGTGAGCGTCTCCCGAGGACGCATGATCCACGAGGTAATGCGGCGAGGGCTTGGGGTCTCGGCTCGGACGGGCTGCCGTGCCGGCACGGAGCTTGGCCAGGTAGGGCGTGATTGTCGAGTAGGCGCCCTGGTAGCCGCGGGCCCGGATCTCGTTGAACAGCTGACGGCTGGTGGTGCATCCGGCGACGAAACGGCTGTTGAGGTAGGGCTTGAACGGGTCCAGGACGCCGCTGGGGCTTCGGTCGCAGGCTCGGGCCAGGAGTTCGTCCAGGCTGGTCTCCCTGAAGTGGCGGACGGTCTTGCGGTCCAGTCCGAGCTGGCGGGCGATGGCGCTGATCGTCCACTTCTCGTCGAGCAGTCGGTGCACGTCCGCGTAGCGATCGCGGGTGCGCTCGACGATCGAGGCGCGTGGTAGCTGAGGCGGTGGCAGGTCGATGGCCGGCGGTTCGACGGGCTCGCGTTGCTCGATGTGTTTGCGCAGGCAGGCGCGGTGCTGATGGCACGTCTTCTCGACTGCAGCGGCCAGGTTCTGCAACATATGCCACCGGTCGGCGACCTCGGTCGCGTGCGGCGCTGCTTCCTTGATCGCCTTTGTGTACGCGATGGCTCGGTCCCGACATACGATCTCGACCCCGGGATGGGTGCGGAGCCAGTTGGCGAAGGTCTCCGAGGTGCGGTCCGGGAGCACGTCGACGACTCGGCTGGTCTCGACGTCCACGAGCAGGGTGCCGTAGGTTTTGCCCTTACGGAATGCGAACTCGTCGACGCCCAGGACGCGGGGCGATCGCTCCGGCGCGTCGGGGGCCTCCAGGAGGCCGAGGAGCTGAGTGCTTCCGGCGCGCAGGTTGATCCGTTGGCAGAGCCGTTCCCCGGGGCGGCCTCCGAGCTCGGCGGCGATGGCCTGCAGCCAGAGCTTCAGCCCCAGGCCGGAGCGCCGATGACGCTCACTCAGACCGCGGACCTGCTCGACGAACGTCAGCCGAGGGCACTGGCGTCGGTCGCAGAAGAAGCGTCGGACTCGCAGGCGTATCGACAGTCGCCGCCCAATCAATGGTCGTTCAGCGAGGGTGCGCCAGTACCGGGAGTGGACGCGCTTCGCGCGGGTTGAGCAGTCCGAGCATCGCGGCGGATCGCCCCGGGCCGACATCTCGGCGGTGACCAGCTCAGCGCAGATGCTCAGTCGCTCCAGCACGACCTCGGTTCCGAAGGGCAGCACCTGCTCGATGGCACCGGTCTCCATGCGGAGAAGATTCCGCATGGAAACGATCCTGCATGCAGGGCTCTGACCTGGCCTTTCACGGAACTCCGGCCAGACCCAATTTCACGAATCCTCATCAACCGTATCTCCCTCGGGGCGCCGCTCAGGGTGGCGGAGCAGTAGACCCCTGTCACGCCCTACGTCAGAACTCAGGTCGTCAGCCTTCCAGGCTCTCCGCCCACCCCGTCAGAACCGCGAAGTCCTCTTGGCTGAGACCGAAGCGTGGGTCGACGCGGTGCAGTAGCGCCGGCCCCTCATGATGGGCGGCAACCCACTCGCGATCCCCTCGCGTGATCTCATCGTCGACCCAAGCGAACGGCCGCCCCGCGGCCCACGCGACAATCGGCCGTGTCTTCCAGTGACGCCCGGCCCGGACGTCCCGGTCCTCATCCTGCGAAGGCCCCGGCCAGGAGACAACGGGCAGGCGCGGCAGGCCGAGCCGCGGCGCGACACACTCATTCGCTTCCTCCTCCCACGTCGTCGCCCAGACGAGCTCGAAACCCAGCACCGCCAGCCGACGCCCCACTCAGGGATCAATCCGTGCCAGCAGCGGGGTCGCAGCGCCAGCCCCCGGTTCGACGCGATGGCTCGGCGTCGGTCCCCCAAAGGGAATCAGCGGCCCGTCGACGTCCAGGAAGAGCAACGGCGGAACAGCCCAGACTGTTGCGTCGTTGCGCGAGGGCTCGGTCATCAGCTCTCGCGGTCTCGCAGGTCGTGGTCGGTCCCGGCGATGGCCGGCCCCCAGCTCGCCGGCATGCGGGCGACAACCGACGCTGCCGCTTCCTCTGCCGAGTAGGAGGGCTCCAGGCTGAACTCCTCGCCGCGGTGCCGCACCGCGTAACGACCGTCGCCCAGCGGACAAATGGCAGAGACGTCGCGCGAGAAGGGCCAGCCGGTGCAACGGCTGAAGTGCAGACTGCCATGGCTCGTGGAGGGAAAGAGCATGCGAAGCCTGGGTTCCGCGTGAGCCGCGCGGATCATCTGCAGATCCAGGCGATGCCCCGGCTCCAGATAGCGGCGCCACTTCTCCGCCACAGCATGGTCGGGGCCGCGCTGGTGAGCCAGTGCCATGGCCGAGACCTCCAAGAAGGGTGCCACGTCACCCAGCTTGGCCAAGGAGACACCTGCATGCCAGGCTGACGCCGCAACAGCGAGTTCGGTGAGGTCGCTGGTGGACCCATTCGTGAGGTTCACGCCCTCCCCCCAGGCGGCGACGACGAACACGCGCGTCGCCGAGCCGAGGGTCACGTTGAAACCGTCGAGGCGAGGGTTCCGGCTCCCGACCCGCGCAGCGATGGGCGAGTCACTTCGCGAGGTATGAATCTCACCGACATCCAGGCCGTTGTCGGCCGCACACCGCGTGAGGGCGGCGGCGAGGCTCCCGGCGGCCGCAACGTCGGGGTAGAGCCCGGCATCGGGTTGCTGCGGCTGCCGCACAGGACCAGGTCGAGTCATCCCGACATGATCGCTCCGGGACCACTGCCGAGGCCAGGATTATCGGGAAGCGGTCACTCGCCCCTGGACAGTGATCGCTAACCGGCGCTTCGATGGCTCGCCCAGACCCCTTCGTCAGTCCCCCATGGTCGCCGTCCCGTGGGGAATCCCGCGATCACGAAGGTGCGGATTTGCGCAACGCTGATCACGCAGAACATAGAGACGCCCCGACGGCCGATAACGTGACATCAGCGGGTGGGGGTGGTTGGCCCGTAGGTAGTGCAGAACGTGCAGTCACAGCTGGTGAGGGAGTTCGCCTGACAATGGGCGGTCGGCCAGTAGCGGGATGTGCAGGGCTCTGGGGCGAGCAGCGTTCCGTCGCGAGGCACTGTCCTGTCGCACCAGGTGCAGCGGATGGCTGCAGGGACGCCGGCTTCCTGCAGCCGGCGGGCCGCTAGGATCGCCGTGTCCAGCGGGGCTTCCTCCAGGACCGCCACGGGCGTGCTGTCCAGGAGAAGCTTGCTGTGCCACAGACTCAGTCCGGTCACCGCTCTGACAGCCTGCAGGGCCTGCCGTCCACTGCTGCCGGATTCGGTCACGTTCACGGTGAATCCTGGATCCTCCACTGACGCGTCTCCTCCAACAACGGGGCACCTGGCCCTCAGTATGTCGATGGACATGACCTACGTCCCGTCAGTTTCCCGTGACTGCTGAGCTCCCCCTGATCAGGTAATCGCGGGGGCCCGGTCGGAGCGTCTTAGCGGTTCGCGCTGGAAGTCCTTCGAGGGTTGACGGGTAGCTGCTGTTGTGCGTGGGGTTTTGCAGGAGCGCTAACGGTCCGTTGGCGCAAGCTCGGCGCACAGTTACGCTGCTGCGATCAGCGGGTGTTGCGCAGGGTGCGGGAGCGATCGGCGCCAGCGGGTTCGATGCAGTGGGACTGGACGTGCTCGTAGGCCAGTGTGGTTTGCACGTCCGCGACCTCGCGGCGGTCGGTGAGACGGTCGATGACGAAGGCGTATACCCCGTTGACGTCCGGGACCGCGATGTGGATGAGGAAGTCATAAGCGCCGGATGTGACGAACAAGCCGATGGTTTCGGGCAGTTGTGCCGCCCATTCGCGGAATCCCTCGATAATCGGGCGGGCTGGTGGCCGGATGCGAACAGAGATGAGCGCCTGGACAGGGCGCCCGGCAGCTTCGAGATCCAGGGCCGCGTGATAGCCGGTGATGATGCCGTGCTCGCGCAGCAGTCTCACACGCTCCAACGAGGTGGAGGGAGAGACTCCTGCCTTGGCGGCCAGATCGCGGTTGGTCTGCCGTGCATCGTGCTGCAGTTGCCGCAAAATGACCCGGTCCACTGAATCAAGTTCCACGATTCTTCCTATCTTCCGCATGAAGTTTGGCAGCCCATAAACTTCCCCGGATGTTTGTCTAGCGTATCGGGTTATGTATGCGCAGAAGAACGGGACGACCGTCGCTGCCGGGCTGGTGCTCGGCGCGGCGGTGCTGTGGGGCACGGTGGGCCCCGCCCAGGTGCTGGCCGACACATCACTGGGCCCGGCGGCCCTGGGCGGATGGCGGCTGCTGCTGGGAGGCATGGTGCTGGGGGTCTTCACGGCCCGGAGCCCGGTCAGGCTGCGTGCTCTGACCGCGCGCTCGGCCTTGTGGCCGCTGCTGGTGTGCGCGCTGTCCACCGGCCTGTACCAAGTGGCCTTCCTCTGCTCGGTCTCACGGACCGGGGCGGCGCTGGCCACCGTGGTCGCCCTGGGCAGCGCACCGGCCGCCACCGGTCTGTGTGCACGCTGGGCCACCGGTGAGCGGGTCGGGACCACCTGGCTGGTGAGCACGGGCGCTGCCGTGGTCGGCTGCGCCTTGCTGCTGGCCCCAGGCAGCGATGCGGTGGACGTCCCCGGCCTGCTGCTGGGGATGGTGGCCGGGGTCTGCTACGGCCTGTACACGGTCTTCGCCAAGCGGCTGGCCTCCGACAACCCGGCGGTGCATCTGCCGACCGTCGCCGCCGTCTCCCTGACCGCCGGCGGGCTGATGCTGCTGCCCTGGATGGCCACCGACACCGCCGGACTGTCCGATGCCAGGTCCCTCGCCCTCATCGCGTGGCTGGGCCTCGCCACCACCGCCGCCGCCTACTGGTTGTTCTCCACCGGCCTGGCCCGCCTGAGTGCGGCCGCGGTCGGCACGCTCAGCCTCGCCGAACCGCTGGCCGCCGCCCTGCTCGGTGTGCTGGTGCTTGGCGAACACCTGTCGTCCACCGCCTTGGCCGGCTGCGCGCTGCTGCTGGGCGGGCTGGCCGCCGCATCCCTTCCGCATCCCTGGCAGGCGTCCCGTACGACCACGACTGGGAAAACCAGGCGGGCTTTCGACTCGCGCTCCGCGCCCGTCCTGGGCGCGCGTCGAGCGACGCCCGATCCCGTGCCGCCCGCCTCCAGCTGAATCCCTCGACCCGATAGACCGCACAGCCCGAAGGAGCCCTTTCCGTGTCCACTCCGCAGCTGTCCAGCGAGGACATCCGTACTGACCTGTCGACCCGGAAGGCGAAACTCAAGTGGGTCATCGTCGTCGACGAAACCATGGCCGCCGGACGCCTGGTGAATGCAGCCGCCTGCATGGCCGCAGCCGTCGGCAAAGCCCTCCCCGACCTGGTCGGACGCGACGGCGAGGACGCCTCCAACGTCCCCCACCCCGGTCTGCCCTGGGCAGGCTGCTCCGTCCTGGCCGCCGACGCACACACCCTCCACACTTTGCGGGCCGAAGCCACCGCCAAGGGAGACGAGTTGCTGATCATCGACATGCCTGAACTCGCGCAGGCCTCACGCGTCTACGACGAGTACCTCGACCAGCTCGCCAGCACCAAGAACGAGGATCTGACCTACTGCGCCATCAGCCTCGTCGGCCCTCGCAACAAGATCGACAGACTGGTCCGCAAGCTCCGTCTGCTCCGCTGACCCACACCGCCATAACCCCGACGAAAATTGCCAGCCTGCCACCGGGCAGCGCACTCAGGCACTGGACGGTCAGTCATTGCCCGTCGCCTCATCGTCAAGGGTCGTCCGTCGAGAATGTCACCGCCCCGCGCTCGCCCCATAGCCTTGACCGCCTCCGAGCGCCACCGGTTGAAGAAAATGGCCTACGACTGTCAGCTGGCTGCAATCCCCGGACACCTGGAGCGGCTGCCCGGCCGGCGCCAACCAGGAGTACTCCGCCCGCGCGCTCGGGAACCGGGTCAACCCGCTGTACAACCCCGGCAGCCCCACCACGGCAGGACACTGGACCAAGGCCAGCTTCACCTTCACCCCCACCGACTACCTGTCCACCCTGGAGTTCGCCTCCAAGAACAACGGCGGCGGCTGCGGCCCCCTGATCACCGACGTCGCGGCACGCCAGAGCCCCTGACGTTCCGCCATTCCCGCGTGCCCATTGGGGCACGCGGGAACCCTCAAAGCCGGTACCGAGCTCGACCAGACCCCGCGTACCGCCCAGCCGACGACGAGCCAGAGGACATGTGGGAAGACGTGGCCACCCGTACGGACTCGATCCGATCGGTGAGGAAGTTGTTGGTCGCCTGCCGTCCATGGCCCTACCTCCGCGGGCTGTCGAGGGCGCGAAGGTGTTGATGGAGAACCGGTATCCCGCTACCGCCCGGTGGCCGCTTTGACTGACACGGCTGCGCGGCACGGAGTACGAGCGCGTCGCATGGCAGACGCTTCGTCAACCACCCTGAACTCACCACATCCGACCCACGACGTCCACTCAGTGGCTTTGTAACTGAGGGCGGGAGTCGTTCCGAGCTGATTGCGGGAGTCACCTTCTGACCGAGTTTGCCGTGTCGGTTTGTTTTGACGTCAGTAGGGCTCTTGCGGTGGGAGCGTGGAGTGTGCATCTCCCGTAGGGGGGCTCGATGTCGGAGTCGAAGGTAGATCTCTACGCCGCCATTCGCCGTGACCACGACCGCAACGGACTGTCCCAGCGAGCCCTGCAGCACAAGTACAACGTCACCTGGCGAACGGTTCGCCGGGCCCTGAACGGGCAGTGGCCCGAGCCTCGGAAGAAGCCACGCTAGCGCGAGTCCCGGCTGGACCCGTACAAGCAGCTGATCGCTTACATGCTGCGGGCGGATCTGGACGCGCCGGCGAAGCCGCGGTGGGACGCTTCGCTAGAGCTCGATATGCCCGGCCTGCCACCATTCAAGATACTTGGCGAGGCTCGGTGCCACCCAAGTGCGACTGTCAGTCTCGTGATCCCACACGAACACGTCGGGTCGGCGGACGGCGGACAGGAGCGCGAACAAGTCCCCGTTCCCAGCATCGGCGAAGAAGATCAGGGGGTCGAAGGGCATATACAGAGCCGCGAACTCCTCATCCTGGCGCAGGGTCAGATTCTCCGAGGCGATCCTGTCTGCGGACCAGACGAGCCCCGCCCCGTATTCGCCTTCGACGCCGTCGCTCTCGCGGAGCAGAGCCGCGAGGTCTATCGGCAGTGCATGACCAAGAGCGTCAGCACAGCTCTGCAGAGAAGATTCGGAGGCCGGGGACCGCAAGACTGTCGGCCCCGGCAACGAGCTGACCAGCTCGATCCACATGTTTGCTCATCCCAACTGGAAGATCACCGCCCGGACAGTATGACGGCCGGCCTCACTCGACTGGACCGGCGCTGCCCGGGAGAGCGAGACGGATCCGGCGTCGCTCCGGTTCCACCTCGGCGATCTGCACGGTCAACTCGTCCCCGATCCTGAAGCTCTCACAGGGACGCGGCAGTTCGGATATGTGGACCAGACCGCTCATGCCGTCATCGACGCCCACGAAGACCCCGAACGGGACAACCTTCGTGACGCGACCGGTCAGGACACTGCCGACCCGATCGACCCGGTCCAACCATGGGTTGGACTGGAGGGCGATCAAGGAAAGTACAGCCTGTCCGCGCGTCTCGGACTCCACATCCAGCACCTCGGCGGTCACCCGCTGGCCCACCGCCAGGACCTCGTCCGAGGGGAGCCACTGCCACGACACCTCGGGCAACGGAATGATCCCCGCCATCGACTCCGGCGCCCCATCAAGATCGACCAACACACCGAACTGCTCGACCGACACGACAACCCCGGACCGCACCTCACCGCGACGAAGCGTCGACAGGAACTTCTTGAGGGCCGGAGACGGGAGCTGGTCAGTCACAGAGGCGACCATACGCCCGTCCTCGAACGGATGAGCGACATCAAAACTCACCGACTTTGTCACCCATAAGCCGAGGAAGTGACTCCCGGATTCACTTCGAAACGACTCCCAAAGAAACCGGCACAGCCAACTCAGCACGTCCGCGGCGCTTCGCCCATATGACTGAAGCGTTCCCTGACAGTTCGTCAGCTAGGTCAGCATTGAGTCAGCATTCGGACTGGAACAGAAGACGGCACATGGGATTCACGACAAGGGCACGAGCCCTTCGGCTCCCCGAGGTTCCCGCGGTCGCATGACCGGGGCATTCTGAACCTGTTGCTTCAGCCCCGCTTTCCCGAACCGCCGAGAAGGCTGAATCCCCGCAGGTCACAGGCAGTGCAGGCAGTCCCATAGAGGTGCTTGCCCGGGGTTCCCCGTTGGGGCTCGCCCTCCTTGCAGGCGCGGGGCCCACGTCGGGTCCCTGCCATGCACTATCGTGCGGATCGTCCACGGAGAAGTCGGGCATATCACAACCCAGGCGCTTCTTCCCTGCCCAGGGGCGTGTCGCACCCTCCGTGGTCAGCAAGGGGTCCGTCAGGCCGGGTGGGTTCCGTTCGTGACGTGTTGCTCGACCCATACCGTCTTCCCGGTCGGCGTGAACCGCACGCCCCAGCGGTCCGCGAATTGCGACACGATGTAGAGCCCGCGGCCGCCCTCGTCCGTGGTCCGGGCGTGGCGCAGGTGGGGGCTGGAAGCCGCGCCGTCGCTGACCTCGAGCGTCAGGTCGTCGGCGTGGATCAGTCCCAGGCGGCACGGCGGTCTGCCGTAGCGGACGACGTTGGTCACCAGCTCGCTCACCAGGAGTTCGGTGGTGTGCGAGACCTCCTCGGGAAGCCCCCAGCGTCCCAGCTGCGCCCGGACGAGCCTGCGCGCCAGTGCCGGGGTGCGTTCATCGGCGTCCAGGACCCAGTCCACGGCGCCGTCGCCGGCCAGTCCTGTGGCCCGGCCCAGGAGCAGGACCACCGCCCCCGCCTCGCCGGCGACCTCCGCGGCGAGCAGGGCCTGGTCGCACTGCTCGCGCAGCAGGCGGCCGACGGGCACGAGGCGGTCCCGCAGGCCCTGAGTGCCGAGGGCGGTGAACAGTTGCGGAGTGGCGAGCGCGACCACCGTGCCGTCGGGGACGGGCATCCGGGCCGCAGCGAAGGGCGCGGTCTCGGAGGTGCCGAGCCGCGGCCCGTCGGGGAGGCCCACGTCGGGGAGGTCCACGTCGGTGAGGGATCCGTCCGGGGGGATGAGGACCAGTCCGGGGTGTCCCGCGCGGGCCACGGTGAGGGTGCCGGCCACCGGGTCGTAGACCGCGCACAGGCAGCTCGCCGTCAGCGACTGCTCCCGCAGCGGGTCGGCCGCGGGCAGAGCGCGTCGCTCAGCTGCCAGTTGCCGGGTGGTCTCGTCCAGGCGGGCGAGGAGCTCGTCGGGTTCGAGGTCGAGTGATGCCAGGCAGCGCAGTGCGGTGCGCAGTTGGCCCATGGTCGCGGAGGTGTGGATGCCGGAGCCGTCGACCTCGCCGATGACCAGGGCGGTGCGGGCGCTGGATATGGGGATGACGTCGTACCAGCCGCCGGTGGCCGGATGCGTGGCCAGATGCCCTTGGGCGGTCTCCAGGCCGACGGTGGGCTGGGGTGCCTGCGGCAGGAATCGTCGCGCGACGGTGGCGGCCACCGCGTGCTCCCGGGTGTAGCGGCGCGAGTTGTCCAGGCACAGGGCGACGTAGTCGGTCACCGTCGCGGCCATGGCCGTGTCCTCCTGGGTGAAGGAAGGCGAGCCCTGCCACCGGTACAGGCTCACCAGGCCGAGCAGCGTGCCGCGCACGATGAACGGCGCCACCAGCACCGCGACCGGCGCTGCCCCGCGCAGGGCGGCGACGTGGTCGGCGGCATGCAGCCAGGCCGCATCGCCCTCCACCGTGACCGTGACCGGTCTGCCCTGCGCCAGCGCAAGGCCGGCGGGCGACGCCGCGTCGGGCACATGCGAGGACCCGAGCGGTCCACTCCCCCGACCGGTGCCGCGACGTCCCACGGCCGCGCAGTGCAGGGCCGTGAACTGCGGTGCGGGCAGCAACGGAGGATCATCGCCCGTCATCACGGCGTCGACGACCTCCACGACCACCGCATCGGCCGTCCCGCCCGCAAGGACGCCGGCCAGCTCCCGGCAGATGTCGACCGCGTCCAGTGAGGCGCCTGCCCGTGCCCGTACCGCGTCCAGGACCTGTGAGCCCGCCTCCGCTGCCGCCTCTTCCGTCACGTCCACCACGGCCGCCGCCAACCCGAGGACCGGCCCCGCCTCTGACCGCAGCCGGAACAGCGACACCGAGAAGGTGCGCGCCGGCGCCGGGTGCGGGTCGATGAACGCCCTCACACGCCGTTCCAGCACGGGCCGCCCGTCCTCGAGCACCGAACGCGCCAGAGCCTCCACCGCGTCGGGATCCTCCAGCGCGAACAGCTCCCGCAGAGGCAGTCCGGCCATGTCCCCGGCATCGCGACCCCGCATGGCCGCCGTCGCCGGATTGATACGCACCAGCCGCAGGTCGGCGTCGAAGATCTGCAGCCCCAACGGCGACTGACTGAACATCGCGTCCAGCGTCAGCCCCTCAGCCGGCTCCTCCACCGGGCTCACCGACCCAACCACCCACTCGCCCGCCCTGGTCCCCGGCGGGACGAGCAACTGCCTGACCGGCAGTCCAGCACGGAGCAGCCCACGGCCTCGTTCATGGCCACCATGATCCCCGACATACGGCCCAGCCCACGGCATTGCAGACATCAGCGCGCCGCCCCGGGGAAGGCGGCGCGCGCTAGCCGACGAGCTGCGCGACGCTCCTGCCGACGAGCCAGAGACCGAGGAGCAGGGCGATCACGACGACGGCCTGGTCCTCATGCCTCTCGATCCAGGCTCTGAACCCCGTCAGCCGGTCCTGGGCGGTCATCGGGCAGAAGGTGGCGTAGATCTGCATCGCCAGCAGGCTCCCCGTGGAGAGCAGGCAGAATCCCGTCAGGGCCAGGTAGCTGGTGACCATGGACATGTCCGCATCGACCACGGTCGCGCAGCCCGCCGCGATGAGCCCCCACGGCTGCACCAGGAAGGCCAATCCGGCCGCGGACCAGACGGAGACGCTGTTCAGCCGGGTGGCCCAGGCGGGCGGCTTGCGGGGGCGCCCGAGCCGACGACGCCGGTGCTCGCCATAGGTCACGAGTCCGACACCGATCGCCAGTTTGACGGCGAGGACGGCGGTCGACGGAGCGGACCCGCGCGTGGGCGGGGTACCGCCGGTCGTCACGAGCACCAGTGCGAGAACCAGCACGAGGGACGCGAGCCACGCCGTGATGAAGGCGAGCCCCTTGCGCACGCCCCGCTCCACGGACAGCAGGAGGATGAACGCGACGATCGGCACCGGCTCCAGCGTGACGGCCAGGCCGATCAGGACGAGGTCGAGAACCATGTCAGTCGGTGAGCCTCAGAGGCGAGGTGTGCTCATCAGGCCCTCCTGGGCGGGCAGCTGACACCCCAGGGCCGGGTGTCGGGCACCATCACAGCACCCATCGATGAGCCTCGCACATCCGGCGCGACCACGAAGCGCCCAGAACGCCAGGGCACCGGAGGATCGGCGCGGTCAGGAGAGGCGAAGGGGTGGGACGCGTCGGATAGTTGAAGAGGGGGACCTCCTTCGATTGGACGGTCATGGACCGCTACCCTCCGATTGCCGAGCACGGGCTGGTGGGCGACCTGCAGACCGCAGCCCTGGTCTCCTCGCAGGGAGTCGTCGACTGGTTCGCCGCTCCGCGGTTCGACTCCCCGAGCATCTTCGCCGCCCTGCTCGACCACGACAAGGGCGGCTACTTCCGTATCGCGCCGGACGCGCCGGACGACTCGCGCAAGCAGCTGTACTACCCGGACACGGCCGTCCTGGTCACCCGGTTCATGTCGCCGGACGGAGTCGGCGAGGTCCTCGACTGCATGGACCCGGCAGGCTCGGAAACCGTCACGGACCGGCACACCCTCATGCGCGCGATCCGCTCGGTCAGGGGCACCGTCCGGTTCACCCTGGAGTGCCGTCCGCGCTTCGACTACGGCCGCGTCACCCACGACCTGGACCTCACGAACGACGGCGCGGTGTTCCGCGCTCCTCAGAACACCGCTTACCTGCAGGCCACCTTCCCCATCGAGCGCGACGCCAGCGACGCCGTGGGCGCCGTGACCCTCCACGAGGGTGAGACCGCGGTGGTCGTCTTCACCGTCTGCGGCGCTGTCGGGCCCCCGCCGCCGCCCGTGACCACTGCCGAGGCGGAGGAGAAGCTCTGGGGAGTGGTCGACCACTGGCAGCGCTGGACGCGTGGGTCCCGTTACCGCGGTCGCTGGCCGGACATGGTCAACCGGTCCGCCATCACCCTCAAACTGCTCACCTACGCTCCCACCGGCGCGCCGGTCGCCGCGGCAACGATGGGCCTGCCCGAGCAGGTCGGCGGGGAACGCAACTGGGACTACCGCTACACCTGGGTCCGCGACGGTTCCCTTTCCATCCGGGCCCTGCTCGACCTCGGATTCACCGAGGAGGCGACCGCGTTCGCCCACTGGATCCGCAACCGGCTCATCGCCGAGCGGCAGCAGGGCGGCAAAGAAGCGCTCAAGATCATGTACCGGGTCGACGGGGAGCCCATCCTGACCGAGGAGATCCTCGAACACTTCGAGGGATACCGCGGCTCCTATCCCGTTCGGGTCGGCAACGCGGCCGCGGACCAGCTCCAACTCGACATCTACGGCGAGGCGCTCTACGGCCTCTCCCAGGGCCGGACTATCGGCATGCAGGCCGACTACCGCGGCTGGAAGGCCGTCAGGGACGGCCTGGACTGGCTGGCCGACTCCTGGGACCGTCCCGACGAGGGCATCTGGGAGACCCGAGGCGGGCGCAAGGACTTCACCTACAGCCGGGTGATGTGCTGGGCCGCCTTCGACCGCGGACTGCGCATGGCCGCCGAGTTCAGCCGGCCCGCCGACACGGAGCGCTGGACCAAGGCCCGGGACGCCATCCTGGAGCAGGTCATGTCGCGCGGCTGGAGCGAAACGGACAAGGCCTTCGTGCAGCACTACGGCGCGGGCGCCGTCCTGGACGCCTCGCTGCTGCTGATGCCCCGGGTGGGCTTCGTGGCGCCCCGCGACCCCACGTGGCTGTCCACCCTGGACGCGATGGACCGCACGTTGGTCTCGGACAGCCTGGTCTACCGCTACGACCCGGCCGCCTCCCCCGACGGCCTGCGTGGCTCGGAGGGCACCTTCAGCCTGTGCACCTTCCTCTACGTGGACGCACTCGCCCGCGCCGGCCGCCTGCGCCAGGCCCGCTACACCTTCGAGAAGATGCAGACCTACGCCAACCACGTCGGCCTGTTCGCCGAAGAGGTCGGCCCCAGCGGCGAGCAACTGGGCAACTTCCCGCAGGCTTTCACGCACCTCTCGCTCATCACCGCAGCCACCACCCTCGACGAGGCCCTCGACAACCCAGACGGCTGACACCGCAGGCCGGGGCACACTCGAATGGCCTAGGCCCTGCACACGACCGGCTACGTGACGAGCGCCGGCCCGGCGTGTCGCCTTCAGGCTTGACGGAGAGTCACTAGCGTTCCGGACAAGCCGGACAGACGGCTGTCCAGCACCAACGTGCCCCCGTGCGCTCGACCGGTGCAGGGCCGCGCACGAGGAGAACAATGCAGGCAGCAGAGCCCACCGTCGTGACCGACGCGATCGCGGCGCAACGCAAGCCGCCGTCCCCCGGCCAGATCATGGTCAAGTGGATGACCACCACGGACCACAAGACCATCGGGTCGCTCTACATCATCACGTCGTTCGGATTCTTTCTCGTCGGCGGTGTCCTGGCGCTGCTGATCCGCAGCCAACTGATCCGGCCGGACAACGACCTGCTGACGAACGAGCAGTTCAACCAGGCCTTCACCATCCACGGCACGATCATGCTGCTGATGTTCGCGACGCCGCTCTTCGCCGGCTTCGCGAACTGGATCATGCCGCTGCAGATCGGCGCTCCCGACGTCGCCTTCCCCCGCCTCAACGCCTTCGCCTACTGGCTGTACCTGTTCGGCTCCCTGATCGTCGTCGCCGGGTTCCTCACGCCCGACGGTGCGGCCGACTTCGGCTGGTTCGCCTACTCGCCGCTGTCGGACGCGATCCACAGCCCCGGCATCGGCGGCGACATGTGGATCATGGGTCTGACCTTGTCCGGCTTCGGCACCATCCTCGGCTCCGTCAACTTCATCACGACCATCCTCTGCATGCGTGCCCCGGGGATGACGATGTTCCGGATGCCGATCTTCGTCTGGAACGTGCTGCTCACCGCGGTCCTGGTCCTGCTGGCCTTCCCGGTGCTGGCGGCCGCGCTGCTGGCGCTGGAGGCGGACCGCAAGTTCGGCGCCCACGTCTACGACCCGGCCAACGGCGGGGCGATCCTGTGGCAACACCTGTTCTGGTTCTTCGGGCACCCCGAGGTGTACATCATCGCGCTGCCGTTCTTCGGCATCATCTCCGAGATCGTGCCGGTCTTCTCGCGCAAGCCGATGTTCGGTTACCAGTCGCTGGTCGCGGCCACCATCGCCATCGCGGGGCTCTCAGTCACGGTCTGGGCCCACCACATGTACGTCACCGGCGCGGTGCTGCTGCCGTTCTTCGCCTTCATGACGTTCCTGATCGCCGTACCGACCGGCGTCAAGTTCTTCAACTGGATCGGCACCATGTGGCGCGGCTCGCTGAGCTTCGAGACCCCGATGCTGTGGACCATCGGCTTCCTGGTGACCTTCGTCTTCGGTGGTCTGACGGGTGTTCTGCTCGCCTCCCCGCCGATCGACTTCCACGTCTCGGACTCGTACTTCGTCGTCGCCCACTTCCACTACGTGGTCTTCGGCACCGTCGTCTTCGCCATGTTCGCGGGCTTCCACTTCTGGTGGCCGAAGTGGACCGGGAAAATGCTGGACGAGCGCCTGGGCAAGATCTGCTTCTGGATGCTGTTCATCGGCTTCCACACCACCTTCCTGGTGCAGCACTGGCTCGGGGCCGAGGGCATGCCGCGCCGCTACGCGACCTACCTTCCCCAGGACAACTTCACCACCCTCAACGTGATCTCGACCATCGGCTCCTACCTCCTGGGCACCTCGCTCCTGCCGTTCCTCTACAACGTCTGGAAGACCGCCAAGTACGGCGAGAAGGTCGAGGTCGACGACCCGTGGGGTTACGGCCGCTCCCTGGAGTGGGCGACCTCCTGCCCGCCCCCGCGGCACAACTTCCTCACCCTGCCCCGCATCCGCTCCGAATCTCCCGCCTTCGAGCTGCACCACCCGGCGATCGCGGCGCAGGACTACATGGAGAACGCGGGCGAGGTGCCCCCGCACCTGGCTGCCGCGATCGAGCGGGAAAAGGGCCAGCACGGGTGAGCGAGCGACCCCACAACAGATTCTCCGCCGCCGAGGTGACCGCGCATCACCCGGAGGCTCCAGACCCGGAACAGGGGCTCCGTCATCTGGAGGGCTTCCTGGTCTGGCAGGCGGAGGCCAAGCAAGCGCGGTCCGCAGCCCAGTGCTTCGCGGACAGACTGCCGTGGCTGACCACCGTTGAACGCGACGAGGTGATCCGTGTCTACGCCGCCGATCATCTGGAGGTCTCGCGTGCCACCGTCTGCCGCCTCGCCGAACGCAGCAAGGTCATGCGGCAGGAGTACACCGACCGCTATTCGGCCCTACGAGCCCGGCTCTTCGGCTGCTGCCTGGCCGCCGTGGCGGTTGCCGTGCTGATCCAGGAACTGCTCCTTGGTCCATGAATCCGTCAGGCCCGGCGAGCCTGGCGTTGAAAAAGCCGCTCCGAGAACCTCAGCGCGAATGCGCTGTAGAGGGCGAGCAGAATCAGCACTCCTCCGGTCACCCAGTCGGTGACCGCGGCGACACCGGCATCGGCATGGCTCGTGTACCCCACAGCAAACGGGGCGGCGACGAGCCATGCGCCCGCCAGCGCGACAACCCCGTCGCTGAGCCGGGAGGGGTCGCGGAGCATGCGGGACAGTCCGTTGAGGAAGACCACGATCCCGACCATGATCTCGTTCAGGTGGGCATTCTGGGCCGCCGCGGTCTGCGGGTAGTCGAGCACCCAGAGGGTGATGAACAACCAGACCCCGATGGCCAGCAGCAGATAGCCGACGGCCTGCCGCTGGTCCGCCCACCACAGCGGCCGGGGCGGGGTGATCGACTTGGGCGGACCAAAGGCGACGCTGACAGACGAGGACGGTGATGTCACAAGCGCCATGGCAATCCCTCCGGCTTCGTGATCGTCGGGTTTTGCGCCGCGGCCGACGTGCCGCAGCACGACCCCTTGGATTATCGCTGCATACGAAACACCACGCCTGGTGAGAGGGCACCAGGCGCGGCAAGGACGCTCGCCCCGGTTCGCGTCCCGTCCTGCTCGACCCGTGGCAGCGCCACCTCATGGACGGGCCCCGGTACTGACGAGAGCGCCGCACCGGCTGCGCTGTTCGGCTGACGCCCGATGGACGTAACAGCGCCACTGCCACGCGTGATGCCTGGTGCATATGTGTATGACGGGGAGCAGCGCTCCAGACGAAACCGGCTGGTCCGAAGCGAGTTCCACAACAGGCCCTAGGAGCAGAGCCGGGATGAGTCAACTCGATCTCGCCAGACTGCAGTTCGCCATGACGTCGATCTACCATTTCCTGTTCGTCCCGGTCACCATCGGGCTGGCCTTTCTCACTGCCCTGCTCCAGACCGGCTGGCATCGGACGGGCCGATCCGAGCTCCTGCAGCTGACCAGGTTCTTCGGCACCCTCCTGGTGATCAACATCGCTGTCGGCGTGGTGACAGGTCTCGTCCAGGAGTTCCAGTTCGGCATGGACTGGTCGCAGTACTCACGGACGGTAGGGGACGTGTTCGGTGCGCCTCTGGCGATGGAGGGGCTGGCGGCCTTCTTCCTCGAGTCCACGTTCCTCGGCCTGTGGCTGTTCGGCTGGGACCGACTCCCCAGGCGGGTACACCTGGCGACCATCTGGATGGTGGCGGTGGGTGGCGCCCTGTCGGCGGCCTTCATCATGGCGGCGAACTCGTGGATGCAGCACCCGGTGGGCTACGCGATCAACTCCTCGACCGGACGTCCCCAGCTCAACGACGTCTGGAAGCTCTTCACCAACCCCGTGTTCCTGCGCGGCTACCTGCACGTGATCCTGGCGTCCGTGGTGACCGGGGCGGCCGTCATGCTGGCCGTCTCGCTGTGGCAGCTGCGCAAGGGAGCGTCCCCGCGCACCTTCCAGTCCTCCGCGCGGCTTTCCCTGGTCGTCCTCGTCCCCGTGATCCTCGTGGCGATGCTTGTGGGCAGCGAACTGGGCGTGACCGAGGGAAAGTACCAGCCGATGAAGATCGCCGGCGCCGAGGCCCAGTGGACGACGTGCCAGCCCTGCTCCTTCTCGCTGTTCCAGATCGGCGGTGGCAAGAACGACCAGACTCCGACGAAGATCATCGAGGTGCCGCACCTGCTCTCGCTGCTGGCGACCAACCACTGGAACGGGAAGGTCCTGGGCCTCGACACCGTCCAGAGCCAGTACCAGGCGCAGTACGGCCCCAGTAGCTACGTCCCGAACATCTTCATCCAGTACTGGTCGATGCGGGTCATGGCCTACCTCGCCGTCGTGGTGCTGCTGGTCGGCCTGTGGGGCCTGTGGCTGATGTGGCGCAGACGGCTCGGCGCCGCGCGGTGGTTCCAGCGGATCGCCGTGTGGGTCGTCGTCCTGCCCTTCCTGATGAACACCGCGGGCTGGTTGCTGACCGAGAGCGGCCGACAGCCGTGGATCGTGCAGGGCATCCAGCTCACCAAGAACGGCGTCTCGCCATCGGTGACCACGGCGACCGTCGCCACCAGCCTGGTGGTGTTCTTCCTGCTCTACGCCGCGCTGGCCGTCGTCGAAGCGGTACTGATGATCCGGTTCGCCCGCAAGGACCTCACGCCCGCGCCCAACGAGGACGAGCCCGTCCCGAGCCTGTCCTACTGACACCCACCCACCGCAGAGGTCTCCGATGGCACTGGCCACCTTCTGGTTCATCCTCACCGCCGTCCTGTGGGCCGGTTTCTTCGTCCTGGAGGGGTTCGACCTGGGCGTGGGAATGCTGCACAGCTTCGTGGCCCGGGACGAAGCAGGGCGGCGGGCGGCCATCAACACCATCGGACCTCTGTGGGACGGCAACGAGGTCTGGCTCATCGTCGCGGCAGCGGCGATGTTCGCGGCGTTCCCGGCCTGGTACGCGACCATGTTCTCCGGCTTCTACCCGGTGATGATCCTGCTGCTGGTCGGGCTCATCCTGCGCGGCGTCTCCTTCGAGTTCCGCGGCAAGGTGGACAGCGCGCGCTGGCGCCGCACCTGGGACGCCACCCTCACCTGCGGCAGCCTGCTGGTCCCCCTGCTGATCGGTATCGCCCTGGGCGGCCTGCTGCACGGCGTTCCGATCGATCAGAACCAGGAGTTCACCGGCAACGTCGGGGACCTGTTCTCCGGGTACTCCGTGTTCGCCGGCGTCACGCTCGTCCTGCTGTGCCTCCTGCACGGCGCGGCGTTCATCGCGCTCAAGACGACGGGCACGGTAGAGGGCGGTGCGTCCCTGCTGGCCCGGCGGATCGCACCGCTCACCGCCCTGGCCGTGCTGGCTTTCCTTCCCTGGACACATTCGACCGCGGGAGACGGCGTGCTGCCCAGCATTCTCGGGTTCGTCGCCGTCATCGCCGTTCTCGCCGCGGTCTGGTTGGTCAATTCGCGGCATGAGGGGTGGGCCTTCGTTGCCACCACGGTCACGATCGCGACGACCGTCCTGTCGATGTTCGTCGACCTCTACCCCCGGCTGATGGTGTCGAGCACCAACTCCGCCTACAACCTGACCGTGCACAACAGCGCGTCGGGGAACTACGCGCTGAAGGTGATGACGGTCGTCGCAATCGTGTTCTTCCCCCTGGTGCTGCTCTACCAGAGCTGGACGTACCACGTCTTCCGGCTGCGCATCTCGGCCGACCACTTCACCTCCTCGGCCGAAGCGGAGTAAGTCCCGGTCGTCGCCCGGCGCGTCCCGAGCGACGCGGATGCCGAATCTGGGTCGGCCCGCGATGATCTGTCCTGAGGGCACCAGCGAGCGTCCGGCAGCCGTTCCGCCCGGTGCGGAGTTCGCACGGGAAGCTCTGATCGCCCCGGTAGCCGTCAGGCCCGCTGGCGCTGGGGCCCCAGCCAGACCGGTCAGGAGTCCTGCGATGTCCGAGGAGAAGGCCCCCGCCCCGGGGAAGCCCCCGGCAATCACCACAGACCCGCTCAGGCTCGTCCGCAGCCGCGGGTACCTGATGGTGCTCCTGATCGCCGCAGTCCTGGGTGTCCCGATTTCGGCGGCGGCCTTCGGCTTCCTCGCACTTGTCAACGAGCTCCAGTCGCTGACCTACACGGACCTGCCCAAGGCTCTGGGCTTCCACGGCACGCCCAACTGGTGGCCGATTCCGCTGCTGGCCGTGGCCGGGCTCCTCGTCGGCCCGATCGTCCGGTACCTTCCCGGCAACGGCGGGCACGAGCCCGCCAAAGGCTTCGTGGCGTCCGGTCCGACCCCGACCGCCGAGCTGCCCGGTGTCGCACTCGCCGCCGTGGTCTCACTGAGCCTCGGTGCTGTCGTCGGCCCCGAGGCCCCGCTCATCGCCATCGGCAGTGGCTTGGCCGTCGCCGCACTGCGGGTGGCGCGGAAACCGTTCCCGAAACAGGCGAGAACCGTCGTCGGATCCTCCGGGAGCTTCGCCGCGATCAGCACCCTGCTGGGCTCGCCCCTGCTCGGGGCGTTCCTGCTGATGGAGATGTCCGGCCTGGGCGGACCGATGCTCGGCATCGTCCTCGTGCCCGGCCTGCTCGCCTCCGGCATCGGCGCGCTCATCTTCACCGGCCTGGGGTCGTGGACGGGTCTGGGCACCTACTCGCTGGTCCTGCCCGACGTCCCCCATGCGGCCCGACCGGACGCCGCCGAGTTCGGATGGGCGCTGCTGATCGGAGTGGCGGCGGCCCTTCTCGGCTACGGGATCCGGTGGCTCGCGGTCCACCTGATGAAACTGGTCCAGCCGCGACGGCTGCCGGCCACCGTGCTCGCCGGCGTCGTCGTCGGTCTGATCGCCCTCGTCTACGCGGAGTGGACCGGCCACGCGGCATCGGGAGTCCTGTATTCGGGGCAGAGCGGACTCGGCTCCCTGCTGGAGAACAGCGCACAGTATTCGGCGGGCGGCCTGGTGGTGCTCGTCGCCTGCAAGGCGCTCGCCTACTGCGTGTCGATGTCGGCCTTCCGCGGCGGCCCGATCTTCCCCGCCATGTTCGTCGGCGCGGCCGCAGGCATCGCGTTCTCCCACCTGCCCGGGCTCGGCGAGACCGCCGGGCTCGCGATGGGCGTGGGCGCGATGTCCGCCGCGATGCTCAAGTTCCCGATGGTCTCCCTGCTCCTGGCCACCCTGCTGCTGGGCAAAGAGGGGATCACCGTGATGCCGCTGGTGATCGTGGCCGTCGTGGTCTCCTACGTGCTCACGCTCAGGCTGACCCCGCCGTCAGCCGCCGGAGGCGCCCCGGGGGCGCAGGCGTCAGGGTCGGAGCCCTCCGGGTCGGCGCAGGGTGAGCCGTCCGGGGGCGAGGGCGGCCGCTCGACCGGGTGACTTACCCGTGTCGCTTTCGCCTCGCCCGCGCGCCGACCAGCAGAACGGCGCGGGCAGGTGCCGGCCCCGTGGCCGAACCGCTGCGCTGGGGTCTGACCCCCTGGGGCGCTTGGGCCTTGGAGACTCCGTAGGCCGGGCTCCGTCCTCGGAAGCGTCGTTCAGTCCGCACCCCGCATCAGCCGCGCCACGTCCAGTGGGTCCTCGCCCAGGGCCACCAGGCGTTCGGCGAGACGGCGGATCTGGGCGTCCTTCTCGGTCTCTTCGGCCGCGATGTTGGCGAGGGCCTCATGGGAACCGTGGTCGGCACCGCTGTCGAAGACGCGGAGGACGAAGTCCGCGGCAGCCGCGCGGTCCAGATCCTTGGTGAGGGCCAGTAGTTCGGACGTGTAAGTGACAGCCGGATGATCTTCCATGGGACCATTCGAAGCCTTGACACGCTCGGCCGCACGCGCAAACCCCACGGGAGCGCACGGCCATGGAGCGCCCCGGCCGCGCCGGATACGCCATCGGGCGGACGGCGGATACCTCCGTCGGTCGAACGAAGCATGCGCCTGCGTGCGGCCGACCGTTCCGGATGGTTGTGTCGCGAGGGCAGGTTCGACCGGTCCAGGCGATCGGGCATACCAACGACGGGAGACGACCGTGACCCAACCGGCGGACAGCGGACGGCGGCCCGAGGCACTGCCGCTTCTCAGGGGGCAGAAGGCGCTGGTGACCGGGGCCAACTCCGGCATCGGCCTGGCCACCGCGATCGCACTGGGCCGCGCGGGGGCGGATGTGGTCGTCAACTACGTCTTCGGCCGAGAGGCGGCCGAAGACGTGGTCAGCAAGATCCAGAGCTTCGGCGTCCGGGCGTTCGCACACGAGGCGGACGTGTCCGACGAAGGCCAGGTCGTCGGGATGTTCGCTCGCATGCTGGAGGAGTTCGGCACCATCGACGTCCTGGTGGCCAATGCCGGCCTCCAGCGGGACGCCGCGCTGACGGACATGACCGTCGAGGAGTGGCACAAGGTCATCGATGTGAACCTCACCGGCCAGTTCCTGTGCGCGAGGGAGGCGGCGAAGGAGTTCCTGCGCCGGGGCGTCGTTCCGGAGGTTTCCCGTTCCGCGGGGAAGATCGTCTGCATGAGCTCGGTGCACCAGATCATCCCCTGGTCCGGCCACGCGAACTACGCCGCCTCCAAGGGCGGCGTCCTGATGCTGATGCAGACCCTGGCGCAGGAGCTCGGGCCGCACGGGATCCGGGTCAACGCCGTGGCGCCGGGCGCCATCCGCACCCCCATCAACCGCAGCGCGTGGGACACTCCCGAGGCCGAGCAGAACCTCCTGAAGCTGATCCCCTACCGTCGGGTCGGCGACCCGGACGACATCGCCGACGCGGTGACCGTGCTCGCGTCCGACCTGATGGACTACGTCGTGGGGACGACGATCTACGTCGACGGCGGGATGACTCTCTTCCCCGGCTTCGCCACCGGAGGCTGAACAGAACAGCCGCTCACGAGGTGTGTGGTGACGCAGAATCAGATTCTGGCGGGCCTGGGGCTCATCGTCGTGCTCGCAGTCGGATCCCAACTGCTGGCGCGCCGGCTGCGCATCCCCGCACTCATCGTCCTGCTGCCGGTCGGCTTCACCGCCGGAGCGCTCACCAGTGACGTCAATCCGAACCGGTTGCTGGGCGCGGCCTTCTCGCCGATGGTGTCGCTGGCGGTGGCGGTCATCCTCTACGACGCCGGACTCGAACTCGACCTGCGCAGACTCCAAGGGCACACGCGGCGCGTGGTGATCCGGCTGATCTGGATCGGCACGCTGGTCACCTGGGCCTCCGCCGCTGCTCTCGCCGCCCCGCTCCTGGGCATGCCGAAGCGGTCGGCGGTGATGCTGGGAGCGATCCTGGTCGTCTCGGGACCGACCGTCGTCGGGCCCCTGCTCAACTTCGTGCGCCCGACCGAGCGGCTCCAGCGCATCCTGGTCTGGGAGGGGTCGCTGATCGACCCGGTCGGCGGCATCCTGGGGGCGCTCGTCTTCCACGCCGTCGTCTCCAGCACCCACAAGGGCCTTGCCGCCCAGCTGGGAGCGTTCGCGGCGAGCGCCGCGATCGGTCTGCTCGGGGGCGCGGTGGGGGCCGCCGTGCTCTGGACGCTCTTTCGTCGTCTGCAGCTCGGGGAGGTCCTCGGCACAACGGTGCAACTCGCCGCGGCGGTCGGCGTGGCGGCGGCCTGCGACGCCATCCGCGACGACACCGGGCTGATCGCCGCGGTCGTCATGGGGATGGCGCTCGCCAACCTTCCCCGCCTCGACCTGCCGGCGCGTCGACCGTTCTTCGAGACGCTGGTGTCGCTCATCATCGGTCTGCTGTTCATCTCCATCTCGGCCACCGTCACCCCCGCCTCGGTCCAGCACCTGCTGCTGCCCGCGCTGGGCCTGGTCGCCGCTCTGGTCCTGGTGGTCAGGCCGCTTGTCGCGGCCCTCGCCACCGCCCGGACCGACGTTCCGCGCGGCGAGCGCGCGTTCATCGGCTGGATGGCCCCGCGCGGCATCGTCGCCGCGGCCACCGCCTCGACCTTCTCGGCCACGCTGGTTGCCAAGGGCGTCGGCGGGGCCGAGAAGATCCTGCCCGTCACTTTCCTGGTGATCGTCGCCACGGTGACGCTCTACGGCCTGACGGCCTTCCCTGTGGCCAGGCGCCTCGACGTGCTGCGGCCCTCCCGCTCCCGGCCGCTGCTCGTCGGCGGCGAGCCGTGGGCGGTCGATCTCGGACTGGCCCTGCGTTCGGCCGGTCTCGACGTGCTGATGTGGGCGGGTGTCGAGAGCCAGCGGCAGCACATCAGCGCGGCCGGGCTGGAGTTGGCACCCGGGGAACTCTTCGCCGCAGCCACCGGCGAGGGGGCGGAACTGGAGGGGGTCACCGGCGTCCTGCTGCTCACCGAGGAGGACGACTTCAACGCACTGGCTGCGATGACCCTTCGAGGCACGGTCGAGGGCCCCGTCCAGCGCCTCGGGCCACCCACCCGCAGTCACGGCGTGGTTGCCCCGTTCACCGGCGGGGAACCGCTCTTCGGAGCCGCACTCACCCGGGCGGAGCTGGCCCAGCGGTACAAGGCCGGCGCCCGGATCGCTGCACACCTGGTCGACGACGGGATTCCCGCCGGGCACGACGTGTTGTTCCTGGTCCACCCGGACGGCAAGTTCACCCCGGCCACCGAGAGCCACCCGGCGACGCCGGCTGCCGGGGACGTCGTCATCCTGCTCAGTCCTGCCGCCACGCCCCCGCCGATGTAGGCGAAGGGCGCGGCGCCGGGAGGAAGGACGCCGTCCTCAGCGCAGCCGGTCGGTGATGTGGTCACCCACCCGCAGGGCGTTGGCGATGGCGGTCAGTGAGGGGTTCACCGCGCCGATGCTCGGGAAGAAACTCGTGTCCACGACGTAGAGGTTGTCGAGGTCGTGGGCCTTGCAGTTGACGTCGAGAGCCGAACTGGTCGGGTCGGTTCCGAAGCGGACGGTGCCCGCCTGGTGCGCGGTGGCGCCGATCGGCATTCCCTTGTGCAGATAGAGACTGTGCGGCATGAGGTGGTGCGGGTGCATGCCCAGATGTCCCAGCATGCCCTGGAGCTTGCGTTGCAGGTGCTCGAGCGCCTCGATGTTGTTCTTCTCGTCCAGGGCCAGGTGGATGTTTCCGTCTCCGTCCAGGGTGACCCGGTTGTCCGGCTGGGGCAGGTCTTCGCCGCACAGCCAGAAGTCCACGGCGTGGTGCGCCAGAACCTCGAAGGGCATGTCCGGTGAGGCCTTGCCGGCCCAGCGTGGCGCCTCACCGCGGATCTGGTCGGCGTCGGACTTGCCCAGCATCTGGATGCCGCCGAGCGGGTAGTCCCAGTCGTCCGCACCGAGGTACCAGTCGTTCAGTGCGAGGGTCTTCTGGAACTGGGTGTCGTTCGGCTCCTTCGAGACCGCCATCAGCGCAAGGTTGTTGTGCCGCATGTAGTGGCGGCCGACCACGTCCGAACTGTTGGCCAGCCCGAGCGGGTGCCACTCGTTCGCCGACCGCAGCAGCAGCGCTGCGGAGTTGACTGCCCCGCAGGCGACGACGACGATGTCGGCGCTGAAGCCGGTCGTGGTCCCGTCGTCGAGTTCGGCCACCACCTTGGTGACCACACGTCCGGTCGGGTCTGTTTCCAGGCGCCGCACGTTGGCGCCGGTGACCATACGCACGTTGTCGTGCTCCAGGGCCGGCTCGACGCAGATGACCTGCGAGTCGGCCTTGCCGCGCACCAGGCAGGGAAAGCCGTCCACCCGGTTGCACCGGATGCAGACGCTCTCATGGGTGGCGCGGCCGTGCTCGTCCTGGGTGAGGTTCACCCCGATGGGCAGGTGGAAGGGGTGCAGCCCCTGCTTCTCCAGGTCGTCGCTGAGCTGCTGGATCCGCGGCTCGTGCTCGACCGGCGGATAGGCGTACTGCGCGCTGACCGGGCCCTCGCCGGGGTCCTCCCCGTGCCGGCCGTGCACCAGGTAGAGGTGCTCGGCCTGGGTGTAGTAGGGCTCGAGATCCTGGTAGTCGATGGGCCAGGCAGGGGAGATGCCGCCGTGGTGCCGCAGTTCGCCGAAGTCCTCGGGACGCAGGCGGAAGAGGGCGGCACCGTAGAACTTGGTGTTGCCGCCGACGTAGTAGTTGACCTCGGGCTGGAACTCGTTGCCGTGTCTGTCGTACCAGGACTCAGGGGCGAGGTACTTCCCCTTGACGAAGACGGCCGTGGACTCCCAGTTGTCGCGTTCACGCGGCAGGTAGCCACCGCGCTCGAGGATCAGGATCCGCTTGCCGGAGTTGGCGAGCCGATGCGCGATGGTGCCTCCGCCGGCGCCGGTTCCGATGACAATGACGTCGTAGTGCTGCTCGTCGGCCATGCTGGCCTCCGTCCTCAGGTCGTCGGCCTCGCCCCGGCGCGGCCAATCCAGGTCAGAACGCAAGCTATCGGGCGTTACTTCGGCGGGCGCGTCGATCCCCGAGGCGGCGCGGGCCGTTCACCCGATCGCCCAGCACCTCAGAGAACCGCGATCGGGTTGACCGGAGAGCCGGTGGCCGAGGGCAGCCGCAGCGGTGCGATGACGCAGAAGAACGACCAACGGCGCTCCTGCACGCAGAGCGGCACCAGGTCCTCGAACTGGAGGTAGTCGAGGAGATGGAGGCCGAGAGCGTGCACAGCGAGCACGTGCACCGGAAAGGCGACGCCGTCCACCGCACTCGGTGCGCTGTCGTTGTTGCTGTCACTACCGAGCACCGCCACGCGACGATCCGCCAGGAACTCCATCGCGGTGGGATGGAGCCCGGCGCGCGCGTGGGCGGCGTCCCAGGCTCCGGACTCGACTCGCCGTCGCCGGTGGCCGACGCGGACGAAGAGCAGGTCGCCCGCGCCGACCCGCACCTGCTGGGCCTCCTCGGCAGCCACGAGTTCCGCTGCGGTCACCTGGTCACCGGGTTCAAGCCAGGGAACGTCTCGCAGGCGCGGGATGTCGAGCAGCACACCGCGCCCGACGATCCCGTCTCGCGCGAGCTCGACGGACAGGGCGGTGGCTCCGGCGGGTGTCAGCGTGGCCGCCGGGACACCTCCGTACAGCGTGCCGTCGTAGACCACATGGCACAGCGCGTCCAAGTGTGAGTCGGCGTCACCGTGCACGTTCATGCTGAACCGGTCCGTGGCGAAGTGCAGCCCGCGGGGATCCGCTTCCTCCTCGGGCGGACTGGTGAGCCGGTGGCCGGCCGGCTGCGGATTGTCGGGCCCGGGCTCGGTCTCCACCGGTGCGGCCAGGGTGACGGTCCGGCCCGTACGGACTTCGGCGGCCGCCACCCGGATCCGCTCCGGGGTGACGGTGTCCAGGGCACCGCGGGCGCCACCCGGGGCTCGCCCCCGCAACTGCTCGTACAGCACCCGGAATTCATCCTGGCTCATTCGCCCTGCGCCGGAGGACCCGGGCTGCACGTGGGTGTCCATGGACTGCTTTGCTTCCCGTCCGTTCTCGGTCGAACTGCCGGCACGATCCAATATCCGCACGATCCAATATCCGACAGAAGCGGTGATTCCGCCCGACCGGCCAACGGACCTTGGATTGCCGATTTCCGCAGCCGTGGCGTTACTGGAGGTGACTGCGGGTTGCGGAGAGTATGACGGTCGAACGCGGAGGTGCCGCATGGACATGATTCACCTCCGCCTCGTCAGCCCCGCGGAACTCACTGAGCGGGCGCTCGCGCGCCTCGGCAGCGATCCAAGCGTGCTCAATCTGGTCACCCAGCGGGATGCCGCGCGCAACCCGGACGGCGACGTGATCGTGTGCGACGTACTGACCGGAGGGGCGAACGACGTCCTGCGGCACCTGCGTGACCTGCGCCTCGACCGGCGCGGCTCGATCGTCATCGAGCCGGTCGACATGGCCTTCTCCGATCGGGCGGACGAGGCCAGAACTCGTCAGCTCGGCAGACTCGGCAACGCGCCGGTCTGGGACCAGGTAGAGGCCCGCATCCGCGCGGAGGGGACGTACACGCCGAGCTTCTACCTCTACCTCGTCGTCGCGGGCCTGCTCGGAGCCGTCGGCATCGTGACGAACTCCCAGATCCTGATCGTCGCCGCCATGGTCGTCGGGCCCGAGTACGGGGCCATCGTGAGCATCGCCCTCGGCATCGACCAGCACACGGGTCCGCGGATCCGCCAAGGACTGTGCGCGCTGCTCGTCGGCTTTCTGCTGGCCATCGCCGCCACGTTCCTGTTCAGCCTGATGATCCGTGGCTTCGGATTTCAGTCGAAGGCGTACAGCGCCGGACTGCGACCCGTCTCCAGCCTGATCGACACACCGAACTTCTTCTCCTTCGCCGTCGCAGCGCTGGCCGGAATCGTCGGCATCGTCTCGCTCACGGAAGCCCGGACGAGCGCACTGCTCGGCGTCTTCATCTCCGTCACCACCATTCCGGCGGCTGCGGACATCGGCGTCTCCCTCGCGTTCGGCAGCTGGAGTGAGGCTCGCGGATCGTTGATCCAACTCCTCGTCAACATCGTTGTGCTGATCGTTGTCGGCACACTCACGCTCAAGGTCCAGCGGGCCATCTGGCGGCGCGTGGGCCGCCGCGAGTCTCACAGAAGGGGCGGGTGGCGACCACCGCGGTGACTCGATGCAGTTCCATCGCCTGCCGGGCCGATCCATGTCCTCAGCCCGTGGAGGAGGCGTCCTGCGCGTTCCGGCGCGAACGCCGTCCCCAGCTCCATGGTGAGCAGATCGAACGCGCACCTTCCGGCTCCGCCGATAGGAGGCCTGCAACGCGCTGTGCCGTTCAGGTGCTTTCAGGTCCGGCTCACGAGTCCCGGGCACGACTCTCCGCCCGGAAGTGGTTGAGTCGCAGACATGAGCAAGAGTGACGTCGAGGCCCTGTTCGGTAACCGCTTCCTGACCACGCCCGCTCCCTCGGAGACGTTTCCCGAGAGGGGCATGTCCGCGACGGACGCGATGCGACTGCTGGACGAGGACCTCGTCATGGAGGGCGACCCGCAGCGCAACCTCGCCACGTTCGTCACCACGTGGATGGAGCCGGAGGCACAGCGGATCATCGCCGAGAACCTCCACCGGAACTTCATCGATCACGCGGAGTACCCCATCTCGGCGGAGATCGAGCAGCGCTGTGTGCGGATGCTCGCCGATCTCTTCCATGCGCCGGGTAAGACCGCCGGATGTCGGACCCAGGGCTCCTCCGAGGCGATCATGCTCGGCGCGCTGTCGCTGAAGTGGAAGTGGCGGGAGCGCCGCAAGGCGGCCGGCCTGTCCGTCGACCGGCCCAACCTGGTCTTCGGCGGGGACGTCCACGTCGTGTGGGAGAAGTTCTGCCGCTACTTCGACGTCGAGCCGCGGATCGTGCCGCTTGCCGAGGACAAGTACACGATCGGCCCGCAGGACGTGGAGCCCCACCTCGACCAGAACACGATCGGCGTCGTTGCCGTCCTCGGCACCACGTTCACGGGTCACAAGGACGACGTCGTCGGGATCGACAAGCTTCTGCGGGACGTCCGCACGGAACAGGACCTCGACATCCCGATCCACGTCGACGCCGCAAGCGGCGGCTTCGTGTGGCCCTTCCTCTACCCGGACTCGAAGTGGGACTTCCAGCTCGAACAGGTCCGATCGATCAACGTCTCGGGACACAAGTACGGACTGGTCTACCCCGGCATCGGCTGGCTGATCTTCCGCCAGGAGACCGACCTGGCCAAGGACCTGGTGTTCTACGAGAACTACCTGGGCAAGACCGACGCGACGTTCACACTGAACTTCTCCACCGGCGCTTCGATGGTGCTCGCGCAGTACTACAACTTCGTACGGCTGGGTCGCCAGGGCTACACCTACGTCATGGAGACGATGCAGTCGAACGCCCGCGCGCTGGCGGACAACCTGCGTGACAGCGGCCGCTTCGAAGTGATCGGCAGCGACCTCGAACAGCTGCCGCTGGCCGCGTTCCGCCTTGTCGGCAAACACGCCTACGACGAGTCCGACATCGCCTGGCAACTGTCCGCCGAGCGCGGCTGGATGGTGCCGGCGTACACGCTTCCGCCCAACGCCGAGCGAGTGAAGATCTTGAGGGCCCTGGTCAAGGAGACCATGAGCCGCGAGCAGGTCGAGCGCCTGACCCAGGACATCGCCCGCGCGTGCGCCACCTTGGACCACAAGGGTGCGACCAGCGACATCGAGCGTGCCCGGGTCAAGGGAGGGACCGGCTACTGAGCATTCGGCGGGCTGAACTTCTTGTCCGACACGCCGGGCGTTTCGTCCGGAGCGGCGCCCTGGTCCGGGGGAAATCGGGGCGCCGCCGTCCTCGGGGAACCCGGGGACGGGACGCGTCTAACCCGCCCGCCCGTGCGCAAACGGGGCTTGTCCGATGGCCTGTCTCCGGACGCGCGTCCCGCCCGCGGAGGGCTCAGGTCAGACGCAGCCGCATCTCGACCGCCTCGTTCCCGGGGATGTTGCCACGGTTTGGGTCCGTCGCCGGGGACGCTCTGCGTACCCGGGCCCCGGACTGGGGCCGGGACCCGGGCGGCCCGGTGGGGGCGGTGGCACCGGATCCGGGCCCAGCGGCTCGGGCCGCGGAGGCGGCAGCGGATCGGGGCCCAGCGGGCTCGGCCGGGGCCCGGGATCAGGGCCCGGTTCCGGGCCTCCGGGCGGCGCGGGTGTCGGGACAGGCGGGACCGGATCCGGATGTGCGGGTTCGGAGGCCTGCCAACGTCCCAGCCGGTCCCGACGGGCAGTCCTGTCGATCGCGGTCCCGGTCTCGGTCTCGGTCCCGGTCCCGGATTGCTGCAGCATCGTCTCCACCTCGGCTGTCCGTTGTGGCCCCTTCCGAAGGGGTTCGCTCCCGGTGTGGAGGTGCGCCTGCCCCCTTCTCCCGATCGCTAACTCACAGACGTGTCTGCGGCCGAGGGTCGAGGATGTCCAGGCTCAGGTTCGACGCCGCGCTCGGAGACGGGCGTGCCGCCCAAGGCGCCGGCCCTCGTCGTGCCGCTCGGGGTGAGCAACGCGAGGAGGTCGGCGACGGTGGGGCCGGCGTCAGCCGGGTGCCGCAGGGGGCTGGAGGCGGTGACCTGGTACCTGTTGGCGCGTCCGACCCGGGTATGGGCCAGGTAGCCCTCGTCCTCCAGGTCCGTGATGATCCGCTGCACCGCGCGTTCGGTCAGCAGGCAGCGTGCGGCAATGTCGCGCACCCGGATCCCTGGATCACGTGAGATCTGCACCAGCACCCGCGCGTGGTTGGTCAGGAAGGTCCATGTGGCTCGGGGACCAGTCACGTGCTCCATAGTCACCATCGTACGACTGCTGTTTCACGCTTCATGAGGGACGACAACCTATTCGTGCAATGCTTGACGGGGCTGGGCGGGGCGGCACGCTGCGCCGCCGATCACCGCCACACGTCAGGGCCGCCGCCCTGCCACGCCACGATGCCCGGATCCTGGATGAGGGCGGCGTCCAGACCCGCACGCCGCATGAACTCGGCGACGTCAGCCACGCTGTAGGCGTTGCCCACGGGCATCGCGGCCACGTCCACCCGACGGGTGGGCTCGCCCGACCCGTCGTCGTGGACCGGACTGACCGTCACATGGGCTTCACGGCGGGCGTTTTCCACGTCTTCCGGACGATTCATACTCATACTCCCCAGACTGCCTGAATCGGCGACCACTCGCAGCGGCGACCTCGGTCGCCGGGGCCAGGGCCGGTTCTCACCATGCGGGGCGGCTGCCCCGCGCCGCGCGGAAGAAACACACGGCACTGCCAACACTCGGGTCGTCCAGCCGCATGCATAAGGGCCGTCGGAGCGGGCAGGCGCGCGGCCAAGGAGGTTGGTATCTCATGGGTGTCGTGATTCTGGTTCTGTTGGTCGCATTGATTCTCGGCGGCGTCGGGTTCGCCCTCCACATTCTGTGGTGGGTCGCACTCGCGGTCCTCGTGCTCTGGCTCCTGGGCTTCGTCTTCCGAGCCGGGGAAGGAGTGGGTGGCGGGCGCAGGCGCTGGTATCGATGGTGATGACCGATCCACCCAGGACCCGGTCCCGCTGGCGGCTCGTCCTCTCAGGGATTGTCGACTGTCTGTCCACCTCATGGGATGGGAGCCTCGTGGCTCGGGAAAGGCCGTCTGGGCGGAACTGCCTCGGCGCGCCGCGTGAGGCGTCAGCGCTGACCGGTCACACCTGCCGGCAGTCGCATCGACCGGGAGGCGGCGCCCGCGCTGAGGGATCACGCTGACGCGTGCTGTTTGGACCCCGGATCGCCGGGCAGACGCGCCCCGCCCGGCCCCGCTCGGGGCCGCGGGAGCGTCGACGGGGAGGACCGATGCGAACGGAACGGACCGTGCAGGCCGGAGTGCTGAAGACCCGGCAGACGGAGTTGGACAAGCGGCACGACCCGGCCGGGTGAGCGCGTTCGTGGGAACAGCCATACGACTCGGCCTGGTCGGCGTGTCGGCGTTGCTGACTGCATGGCTCGTGGTGCGGGGCGCCGAAGGTCTGGCCCGGCGGATCACGCGGGCCCGCGCCGCGACGACTTCCGTGCTCCTGATGCGCCGCTGCCGGCGCCCGTTGCTGCTGACGTTGGCTCTCGGGCTGGCCCTGCTGGGCGAGCAACGGGCCGCGCCGGGTCCGGGGCTCGCCCAGGACCTCGGCCACCTGCTGGCCATCCTGGTGATCGGGGCCTCGGCATGGCTGGCGTACCGGGTGACGACGCTCGGCATCGACCTCGGGCTGGCACGCTACGAGATCGGCTCACGAGACGCCGCGCGGATCCGCAGGGTACGCACCCAGGCGGACCTGCTCCGCCGGATCACCGGGGTGCTGTCCGCAGTGATCGCGGTCGCCGCCATCCTGATGACCTTTCACACGGCCAGGACCATCGGCGCGAGCATCCTCGCATCGGCGGGACTGGTCGGCGTGGTGGCAGGCATCGCGGCACAGAGCACGCTGGCCAACCTCTTTGCCGGGATGCAGCTCGCCTTCGCGGACATGGTGCGGATCGGCGACGAGGTCGTGGTCGCGGGTGAATGGGGCACGGTCGAGGAGCTGACCCTCACGTACGTGGTCGTCGCCACCTGGGACCAGCGCCGGATCGTGATGCCGGTCTCCTACTTCGCAGGAAAGCCCTTCGAGAACTGGTCCCGCCAGGACCCTGCCATCACCGGGACAGCGCTGATCCACCTGGACCACTCCGCCCCGATCGGCGAGCTGCGTGAACGGCTCGGCACGCTGCTGCGCTCAACTCCCTTGTGGAACGGCAAGGGTGAGGCGCTTCAGGTGGTCGACACCACCCCGACCACACTGGTGGTCCGGGCTCTGATGACCGCGGACAACGCCTCCGACGCCTTCGAACTGCGCTGCCTGGTCCGCGAGGAGCTGGTCGCCTACCTGCGCGACCGGCACCCCTACGCGCTGCCACGGATCAGCGTCGACACCCGCCCGGGCCGCGGTCCCGAGTCCTAGGGCCTGTTTTAGAACTCGCGTCGGATCAGCCCGGCCCGTCTGGTGCGGTCAGCTGCAAGGCGGAGGATCGCCCTCGTACTGGGCCGTACTTGGGCGATTCGACAACGCAGCAGATGACCGTGCCAGGCGGGCCGGGCCCGGCGGGAGTTCTAAAACAGGCCCTAGTCGCGGTGGGCGCGTCGTCGGTGCTCCGAACGGCGCAGCTTGTCGTCGGAGAGCTCGAACTCCTCCCAGCGCCCCAGAGCGAGCAGCATCAGCAGCAGGAACGGCGGCAGCAGCAGCGCCAGGAAGATCATGTCGTTCCCCTCCGTCGTCAGGACCTCGGGACAGAACACACCTGTGAGCGCCTGACCCGGATCCGTCGGGCCAAACACCCATCGGCGCTGGTGCTCAGAACTTCAACGACACCGCCGTCGTGCGCGTCGCCGGGGCGTTGAGCCCCCTGTGCCTCATCCAGCCTTTCCGCGGATATGTTTTGACGCCCGATCAGCGGTTAGACGCCTCTCGTTCGGAAGGACCGGCCATGGCCGAGACCGGACAGCGGAGCCCTGGCGTCCCCCCTGTGGCCAAGGACTCCGCAGCGACCGCCGCCGCTGCCGAACCGCGGGGCAGGCGCTGCCCGCAGGCGCAGGACGGCGTTCGCTTTTCTCTCTCGAAGAAGAAGAAGAAGGAGCGCTCATGGAGAGCAACTTCTGGACCCACCGTCAGGACACCGGCTACCAACCCGGCATGAACCTCGCCGGGTTCGAGGTGGAGGCAACCGACGGCCGGATCGGAAAGGTCGACAAGCACAGCGACGAGGCCGACGCCGGCCGGATCGCCGTCGACACCGGTATATGGATCTTCGGCAAGCACGTGCCTCTGCCGGTCGGCACGATCGTCAAGGTCGACCCCCTCGACCGGGTGGTCTACGTGGACCGCAGCAAGGACGAGATCAAGAACGCCCCCGAGTTCGACCGTGACCGGCACGACGGTGATTTCGAGTACCAGCAGCAGATCAGCGCCTACTACGCGCCCTGGCTCCTGTAAGCGCTCCCTGGTCCTTTCACATGAGCAGGCCGCACGGGCGCGAACAGGCGGCGGGGCGGCGACGCAACGATGAAAGCGGGGTTGGACAACTGATGGGACGTAAGCCGGATCTGCCCGGGCCGATGGAACAGGCATGGGTGTGGCAGGAGGAGGCCGCTTGCGCGAGCTACGACACTCAGCTCTTCTTCCACCCGGCCGGCGAACGGGGCCGGGACTTCGAGGACAGGGAGCGGGCCGCGAAGGGCGTCTGCGCCACCTGCCCGGTCCTCGTGAACTGCCGCGCGTACGCGCTGGCGGCCCGCGAGCCCTACGGGGTCTGGGGTGGCCTGAGCGAGGACGAGCGCGCCACTGTGCTCCGCCGCCGTCGGCGTAGTCCCGCCCGCATCGCAGCATGAGGCACGCGGCCTGGCACCGGCTTCACCGCGAGGGCCGCCCGTGACCCGTGACGGGGCTGCGGCTGGCTGCGTCCGCATCCAGTCAGCGCCGGCGGATTTCGCCGCCCCGACTCGGCTGGGTAGGACCGCCCCTGCGGGACAGACGCCCACTGACCGATACCTGCACAACCGTCATGAAAGGGGATCTCGTGCGCAAGCACACCATCACCCAGGGTCGTCTGCAGGATGTCACGCACGCTGCCGTCGGCGCGGTCGAGGCGGCGAGAGCACACTCCGGCCATGCGATGGGATCCGCACGGTCCACCGCGGCCCACCTCAAGGACAGCGCCTCGCAGGTGCATGGATCGGCCCGGGACGCGGCCGCGGGCGCGCAGCGCACCGCAGGCAGCCTCACCGCCCGAGTCAGGCCGCACACAGCCGGACGGCACTGGTCCGCGACGCTCGGGGCTGCTGCAGCGGTGACCGTCGCGCTCGTCGCATGGCGACTGGCCCGCACGACCGAAGACCGCGAACGGCCGAGCCTTTCCCCGCGACAGGTCTGACACCGGCGGCGGTCCGCCCCGAACGGTACGGCGAGCACGCGCGGCGCCTGACCGCTCGGGGCGTTGCCGGCCCCGCAGGGGCGTCGGCTACTGGCGCTCGAGCTGTTCGCGCAGGTCGGTCAGGGTGCGGTTCAGCCGGCGGGAGACGTGCATCTGCGAGCAGCCGATCCGCTCGCCGATCTGGGCCTGGGTGAGCTCGTCGACGAACCGCAGCTTGAGCAGGAAGCGGTCGGCTTCCGGCAGGCCGGGCAGGATCTGGTGCAGCGCAGTCAGGTCGACGACCAGCTCCAGGTCATGGTCGCAGGTGCCAAGGCGGCGCTGCAGCGGGCTGTCGTCCTGGTCCTCGTCACCGGCAGGGGTGGAGAGGGTTCCGGCGGTGTAGGCGTCAGCGGCGATCCGGCCCTCGGTCACCTCGCCCTCGCTGATACCGAGATGGTCAGCGAGTTCCGCGGTGGTGGGCGCGCGGCCCAGTTCCTGTTCCAGCGCATCGTCGGCCTTGGCGAGGTGGAGGCGCAGCTCCTGCAGGCGGCGGGGAACGTGGACGGACCAGCTGGTGTCGCGGAAGTGGCGCTTGATCTCGCCGGTGATGGTGGGCAGCGCGTAGGTGACGAACTCGACCCCGCGTCCGATGTCGAACGCGTTGATGGCCTTGATCAGGCCCACCACGCCGACCTGGAGGATGTCCTCCTGGGATTCGCGGCGGTGTGCGAACCGCTGTGCGGCGGTGCGCACCAGGCTCATGTTGAGCTCGACCAGGGTGTTGCGCACGTAGGAGTACTCGCGCGTGCCCTCCTCCAACTCCCGCAGCCGGACGAACAGCACGTCGGTGAGGGCGCGTACCTCGAGCAGGTCCAGCGTGACCGGGTCGCACGCGATCGAGGGCAGGACCTGGTCGCAGTCGTGGGCGCGGATGTCGGCTGCAGTCCGGGTGTGGGCGTGGCGCTGCTCTGTCGGCTCAAGAGCTCCCGGGTTCACGTGTCGTCCCTCCTCGAAGTGGGCTTTGTTTCTTCCTGTTGAGCGGTTCCTCAGGTTGAGCGGGGCTTCAGGTTGAGCGGTTCCTCAGCCGTCGCGGGCGCAACTCAGACGGCGCTTGCGCGGAAGCCGTTCGGCTCGATGTCGGTGGTGACGGCCGGGGCGGCGTCGCCGAGGGGTCCATGGGCGGCCAGCAGGGACAGCAGGTCGGCGACCGTGGGTCCGGCGTCTGCCGGATGCCGGAGAGGACTGCCGGCGGTGACCTGGTAGCGGTTGGTGCGCCCGACCCGGGTGTGGGTGAGGTAGCCACCGTCCTCCAGGTCGGCGATGATGCGCTGAACCGCGCGCTCGGTCAACAGACACGTGGCGGCTATGTCGCGCACTCGCACGCCGGGATCCCGTGCGATCTGCACCAGGACCCGGGCGTGGTTGGTCAGAAAGGTCCAGCCCGTTCTTGAGCCCGGTGTCGGTTCCATCCCGTCATCATACGACATTTATTTCACGTATCGCGATAGTGGACATAGATTTCACGCAATGGTTGACAGGATCAGGTCGCGGACTCAAGCTGTGGGCACCCCACCGCGCAACCCCCTTCCCTACCGCGCGGCCCGCCGCTTGTCAGGAGGTGCCCAGGTTGACACGCGACGAACTCGACAACCTCGCCGCGTTCCTGCGCGCCCGCCTCGGCGCACCCACATCCGCAGACCCTGCGGCGCCCAAGACCGTCACGGGCGCCTTGCGCACCGTGGAGCAGGCCGTCCTCGGACTCGAGGCCTTCTTCCAGCTCGCCGCCCGCGTGCCGACGACGCCGGGCCTGTCGATCGAGGAGCAGCGGGCCCAGGCCCTGTGGCAGACCCTGCTGGAGATGGCCGCCCGATGGCCCGACCACCCCGACAGTCCCCTACTCTCTTCCACACCCCCGGATCCCGGCCCACCGCCGGCCGTGACCGCTGCCTGAACCCGACTGCCTGCAATGCGCCTCGGCGACGCCGAAGCAGGAAAGCGTCCCTCCTTGGCCCGGCTGCTCGCGATGCGTGCCTCCCCCACCCCAGCAGCCTCTTGACGGGCCTTCGTGAACGACTCGGGGGCCGGTGGGCCGATGGGAAGCCTCGCACCGCCGTTTCCACCGACCGGATCGGGGCAGGCGCGCCCTGACGATGTGTCGGGCGGCTGCCGCTCCCCCGCCCCGGCACGGGACAGCCGGGGGCGGACGAGGAGTGAGAAACCATGTCCGGCATCCCGTACTTGATCAGACTCGCCGCGATACTCGCGGCGATCGTCCTGATCGGCTGGTTGCTGATGGATCTTGTCGGCGCCGACACCGGCGACCCGGCCGTGCGGTTCTTCCGCACCGCCGCCGACTGGCTGGCCACCTGGTCGCGCGGCCTCTTCGACGGCGTGGCGAACGCGACCGGGCGGGCCGTGCTCGTCTACGGCGTGCCTGCCTTCACGTACCTGGGACTGGCGTCGGTGCTGCGTCACGCAACGCTCGGAAAGGAGCGCTGAACCATGGGCATAGGAGGCTGCATCCTCGTCTTCGCCGCCGGTGCGGTCCTCGCCTTCGGCGTCGACTGGCACGTCAAGGGCGTGGACCTGCCCGTGGTCGGGGTGATCCTGATGGTCGCCGGGCTGCTCGGGCTGATCACCTACGGCGCGCTCTTCCACCGCCGCCGCTTCCTCGGCGACCGCGTTGCGGACTCCGAGATCGTCGAGGAGCGCCACTACCGCGACGGCTACTGATCCGCCGCTGCTTCGGCCGACGCGCCGCTGACCGCCGCCGGCCGCCGCTGACCGGCGGGGGCTGCCGCTGGGCGCCGGGGGCTGCCGCTCAGCGCAGCACCGGCCTCACCGGTGAACCTTCCCAAAAGGGTGCCGTCTCGACCCATCCGGGACGCGCCGGGCGACGAATCCTTCATGACGGTCACCGCGGCCACGCATGGTGCCTTGGCCGGACGCTTCGTCCTGCCCTTACAACCAGGCGCACCTGGGAGGTCATCATGCTGGAGAACCGCGCTCTGGAAATCGTCATTGTCGCGCTGGTGGTGCTGGTCCTGTTCGGCGCCAAGCGCCTGCCCGACTCCGCCCGCGCGCTCGGCAGGTCTCTGCGCATTCTCAAGGCCGAGACCCGCGCCCTGCATGACGAGCCGCCCGCCGATCCCACGGAGCCCGCCGCCCCCGACACCTCCGCTGCCGCCGACCCTGCGACCCCGCTGCGGTCGGCCGTGCCCGAAGGACCCGTCGCCCAACACGCTGACACCCCACGGGAGAAGCCGGCGCACACCACCTGACCCGCGCTCAAGCGACGCGCCACGCGCACCGCCCGCCGAGGAGCACAGGTGAACACGACCGCCGCGTCCGCGCCTCCCGACACCGCGAATCCCGCGACGTCGCCGGACGGGGTGATGCCACTGCGCGAGCACCTGATCGAGCTGCGCTCCCGCCTGATCAAAGCGTTGCTCGCGCTGCTCGCCGGCACAGGAGTCGGCTGGGCGCTGCGCGGCCGCATCATCAACGCCCTCACCCGGCCCGCCTGCCTGCTCCATCACGTCCACGGTGTCGGAACCCCCACCCCGGCCTGCCCGAACGGCGTCCTGGTGCTGCAGGGCGTGCTGACGCCGCTCGGCTTCAGCTTCAAGATCGCCCTGGCCGCCGGCGTGATCCTGTCCTGCCCGGTGTGGTCCTACCAGCTGTGGGCATTCGTCGCCCCCGGCCTGTACCGGCGCGAGAAGCGCTTCGGCCTCGCGTTCGTGGCCGCGGCCGTACCGCTGTTCCTGGCCGGTGCCGCCCTGGCCTACAAGGTGTTCCCCAAGGCCCTGGGCATCCTCGCGTCCTTCAACCCGAGCGCGTTCGGGTTGGTGATCGAAGGCGACCAGTTCCTCGACTTCTTCCTGCGCATGGTCCTGGTCTTCGGACTCTCCTTCGAACTGCCCGTCCTCATCGTCGCCCTGAACCACATCGGCGCGGTCAGCGCGGCCCGGCTGCGCCGGATGTGGCGGCCCGTCATCTTCGGCATCTTCGTCTTCTCCGCGATCGCGGTCCCCACCGGCGACCCACTCACCATGACCGTCCTCGCCGTTCCCATCTGCCTGCTCTTCCTCGCTTCCCTCGCCGTCTGCACGGCCCACGACCGCCGCAGGACCGCCCGCAGCGAAGCACTCGCAGACGGCGAAGCCTCGCCGCTTCCCTCCCCGCAACCCGTCGAACCGGATGACATCCTCTGAAGGGGTCTCACTTGACCGTCCCGCGAGCGGGCAGCGCGTGGAGGACCTGGGTGAGCCGGACCTGGACGGCGTCGGCGAGTTCGTCGAACGAGCTTCGCAGCAGCGGCTCGGCGAGCCGGAATACGCCGTTGAAGCGGAGGATGGCGCGGTAGGTGATCAGGCTGCCGCTTCCCTGCGGGCGCACTGCGATCTGGTCGGTGGCCGCCAGATAGAGCGTCACGGTCGCCGCGGGGGTACCGACCACGAAGGAACGCTCCACCGTGATCGCCATGTCGGACTCCTTGTCTCTTCGGTTTCCTTCAGGCCTTCGTTGTCACGGCCCCGTTGGACGGGACGCCCAGTCCAGCCCGTGCCCCGATGCAGTCGACCGCGGCCCGCAGGGATTGCGGAAGCACCGCGCAGTCCGGGACCTTGACGCCGCGCCAGCCTGGGCCGGCGAGTAGCAGCAGGGGCCGACGGCGGGCGCCCGCGACGCCGAACATGCGGTTGGGGACTGCGGCGGCGAGGCCCGGCATGGCGGTAGCACTGGTCTGCGACCACAGGACGACAGCCGCCGGACCCAGGCGCCGCATCGCGTGGACGAGGGCCGGGGGCGGGACGGAGGCGCCGAGCATTCTGAAGGCGATCCCCCGCCCGGTCAGCGCGGCGGCGAGCGCGTCCAGGGGCAGCGTGTGGTCTTCGGCGGGAACCGCTGCGAGCAGCGCTACGGGCCCTTGGCGGGCAACGGGGTAGGCGCGCCGACGGAGCTCCGCGGCGATGTGCCAGGAGAGGAAGTGCTCGACCTCGACGTAGGGCTCGCCCACCGTGGCCCATCGCCGTCCGGCGGCGCGCAACGTCGGGGCGATCACCGCCTCCCACGCGTCCTCGACGCCCCACAGGTCCACCGCGTCCGCCAGCGACTCTTGCAGGGTGGGAGCGTCGAGGCGGTCGGCCGCCCGGACGAGTCCGCGCACGAGGAGCCGGGTCTCGTCACCGGCGAGGTCCGACGGCTTTGCGCCCCCACCCGTCGGGGGTTCGCCGCGGGCCGGGGACGGGTCCTGGCACGCCCGCCGGTCGGCGGCGACCCGGGCGGCTTCCGCCGGGGGGAGCCCCTGTGAGGTGAGTTCGCACATCGCCTCCAGCAGCGCGATGTCGGCCGCTGACCAGCGACGGTGACGTCCCTGTTCGCGGTGGGCGGGGCCGATGCCGTAGCGGCGTTCCCAGGACCTCAACGTGACGGGCGAGACGCCGAGCCGACGGGCGACCTCGCCCGTCGGCAGACCCGCCTGCTCGTCGCCCGGCACGGTCCCTGCCCCGGACGGCTGAGGCTCGTGGACGGTGTTCACAGGGCGAAGATCCGTCCGATCACGAAGCCCACGGTCGGGAGCACGAGGACGGTCAGGCCGATCAGGCCGACCCAGGTCCACCACATGTCGTGATGGTAGACCGGGTCGTGGATCGAGATCCCGTGGCACGTGGAGGACTCGCACTCCGGAGTCTCCTCGGGACGGACCAGGGGCTGTGCCGGCGGAAGCAGGGGGACGAGACCGGTCATGGCGACCTCCAGGTGCGCGGTCCTGGTCCAAGCCTTACCGCCTGCCGGCGCCACGTCACAGCGCACAGCTAGCGCATCGTTTTCCCCCGCAGGCGGTCAGCGCGCCCCACAGCCCAGGCGTTCGCGGACGAATCCGGCAAGCGATGCACGACCGCTGCGGATCGTCCGCAGCCTGCTCACGGCGAGAAGGTCGAGGGGTGATCCGGTAACCCACGGCAAGCGAGGTGGATGTCGATGGCGCGGAACCTGCGCGTGGACGCCGTAGTCGTCGGGGCAGGCCTGGCGGGGCCGGCGTGCTCGGCCGATCTGTGCGCCGCAGGACTGAACGTCATGCTCGTGGAGGCGAGCCACCGTGCGGGAGGCCGGATGGTCTCCGACTACCGGGACGGATTCGTACTCGACCGGGGATCCCAGGTCTTCAACACCGCTTACCCGCAGGTGCGCCGCAGGGTGCGGCTTGACCACCGCGCCACCGCCTCGGTGCAGGGCGCCCTCGCGTCCGGCGCCCGGGCGGCCAGCGAAGTGCTCCGTGACCTCTCCGGTCCGAGAGCCGCTCGGACGGCTGTCTGCACCTGGACCGGGCCTGCTGCGAGGTCCACGTGACCGGCCGCGCGCAGCAGCACAGTTCACGGGGCGACCTGTGTCTGGTCACCGGCGCCACCGGCTACGTCGGCGGTCGCCTCGTGCGCGAGCTGCTGGCCGCCGGGCAGCGGGTGCGGTGCCTGAGCCGCGACCCGGGCCAACTGCGCGATCAGCCCTGGGCCCGCGAAGTGGACTGCGTGCGCGCCGACCTGTCCGATCCCGCCTCGCTCGCCGCAGCCCTGGACGATGTCGACGTCGCGTACTACCTGGTCCACTCCCTCGGCAGCGGCCCCGCGTTCGAGCGCACCGAGGCGGCCGCGGCCCGCCACTTCGCCAAGGCCGCAGCGGACGCCGGCACCCGCCGGATCGTGTACCTGGGCGGGCTCCTGCCGCGCGGCGTCCCACGGGACAGGCTCTCACCCCACCTGAGGTCCCGGGCGAGGGTCGGGGAGATCCTGGTCGGCTCACCTGTGCCCACGGCCGAACTGCGGGCCGCAGTGGTGCTGGGTTCCGGGTCGGCCTCGTTCGAGATGCTGCGCTACCTGACGGAACGGCTTCCGGTGATGGTGACCCCGCGCTGGGTGCGCACCCGGATCCAGCCCATCGCGGTGCGCGACGTGCTGCGCTACCTCGTCGCCGCGGCGCAGCTGCCGCCCGAGGTCAACCGCAGCTTCGACATCGGCGGCCCCGACGTGCTCACCTACCGCGAGATGATGCTGCGTTACGCGAGCGCCGCCGGACTGCGGGCGCGCGTCATCCTCCCCGTGCCGGTGCTCACCCCTGCACTGTCCAGCCACTGGGTCGGGCTGGTGACCCCGGTCCCGCGAAGCCTCGCACGGCCGCTCGTCGAGTCCCTGCGCCACGAAGTGGTCTGCCACGAGGACGACATCAAGCGGTACGTTCCGGACCCGCCCGAGGGACTGCTCGGATTCGACGAGGCCGTCCGTCTGGCCCTCGTACGCATCAAGGACGCCGAGGTCGCCACCCGGTGGTCCTCGGCGTCCGTCCCGGGCGCGCCCAGCGACCCGCTGCCGACCGACCCCGGCTGGGCAGGCGGATCCCTCTACCAGGACGTACGCCAAGCCGCCGTCGCGACCGACGCGGCGGCCCTGTGGCGCGTCGTCGAGGGCATCGGCGGCGAGCACGGGTGGTACTCCTTCCCCCACGCCTGGGCCCTGCGCGGCTTGATGGACCGCGTCGTCGGCGGGGTCGGACTGCGACGCGGGCGGCGCGACCCGCACCGGCTCCGCGTCGGCGACTCGCTCGACTTCTGGCGGGTCGAGGAGATCGAGCCGGGGCGACTCCTGCGGCTGCGTGCCGAGATGCGGCTTCCGGGCCTGGCCTGGCTGGAGTTGCGCGTCCAGCCGGACGGTCCGAGCCGCTCACGCTACCTCCAGCGCGCCGTCTTCCACCCCCGCGGACTGACGGGGCACGCGTACTGGTGGACCGTGGCCCCCTTCCACTCCGTCGTCTTCGGCGGCATGGTCCGCAACATCGCCAAGGAAGCCACCGGGAACAACCGCGCCACAACGAGACACCACCACCGCAGCGGACTCATCGGCAGCTGGTCGTAGTCCCAAGGAGATCTCCGCTCGACGAAGCGGGCGCCCGGTCGACCCGGCGCTCCGCGCCCGAGCCGCCTCAGGCCGGCTGGCGTGCCTCCAGGAGTTCCATCAGCACCTGGGCCGCCGGGCTGGTCGCCGGCGGGAGCGGCAGGAGGGCTGCGGCCTCGTACGCCGCGTCGCCGTTGTCCCGCAGGGGCAGGGCGGCGAGGCGGGGGCGCTTGCAGGCGAAGTGCCGTGGCACGACGGCGACACCGAGGCCCTCGTCCACCAGGTCGAGGAGGCCGTGGACGTCGTTGACCTCCAGGGCGACGGTCCGCCGCATGCCCAGCGAAGCGAACGCCGCGTCGGTGACCCGGCGTGGGCCCCAGTCCGGGTGGAAGTCGACGAACACCTCTCCGTCGAGGTCCCGCAGCGCGGGGGCCGTTCCGGCCTTCGCCAGGCTGTGGTCCGGATGGCACAGCGCGATCATGGGCTGGCTGGTCAGCGACACCGAGCGCAGCTGCTCCGGGTCGGCCTCCGTGCGGTAGGCGAAGGCCACGTCGAGCCGGCCTGCCGCGACCGCAGCCGTCAGCGCGGCCGAGCCCGACTGCCGCAAGCGGATCTCCACCTGCGGGCACCGCCGCCGGAACTCCGCCAGCAGCCCCGCCACGTGCACCCCCGGGACGCACTGTTCCGCGCCCAGCGTCAGCGTGCCGCGCAGCACGCCCTGCACCGCGGCCACCGCCTCGCGCGCGGCCCGCTCCTGCGCCAGGATCCGTTCGGCCTCGACCAGCAGCGCCCGACCGGCCTCGGTGAGCCTGACGCCGCGGGTCGAGCGCACGAACAGCGCGGCCTGCAGCTCCCGTTCCAGCGCCCGGATGGAGGCGGACAGACCCGACTGGGAGATCATGAGCCGCTCCGCCGCCCGCGTGAAGTGCTGTTCCTCGGCGACCGACACGAAGTGCTGCAGCTGGCGCATCTCCATGACCGAGAAGCGTAACCACTGAATCCCATCGCTTTCTCCTGTTGGACTAGACCTCATGGACGCGACAGAGTGAGTCCGCCCCGGGAGCCCACCGTCAGTCCACCGTTCTTGGAGTCGCGTTGTACCTCGCCCATCCCGACCGCTACGAAGCCATGACCTACCGCCGCGTCGGACGCAGTGGCCTGCACCTGCCCGCGATCTCGCTCGGCCTGTGGCAGAACTTCGGCCCCAGCCGCCCGGTCGATGCCCAACGCGCGGTTCTGCGCCGCGCGTTCGACCTCGGCATCACCCACTTCGACCTCGCGGACAACTACGGGCCGCCCGGCGGCGCCGCCGAGTCGGCTCTCGGGGAGGCGCTCAGGGCGGACTTCACGCATCACCGCGACGAGCTCGTCATCTCGACCAAGGCCGGGTACCGCATGTGGCCGGGCCCGTACGGGGAGTGGGGCTCGCGCAAGCACATGCTCTCCTCGCTCGACCAGTGCCTGGGACGGCTGGGCGTGGAGTACGTCGACATCTTCTACTCGCACCGCTACGACCCCGACACCCCGCTGGCGGAGACGATGGGCGCGCTGCACAGCGCGGTGCGGCAGGGCAAGGCGCTGTACGTCGGCGTCTCCAACTACCCGCCCGAGCAGACCCGCGAGGCCGCACGGATCCTCGGCGAGCTGGGCACCCCGCTGCTGATCCACCAGCCCAAGTACTCGATGCTGGACCGAGGCCCGCAGGAGCACGGCCTGCTGGACACCCTCGACGAGCTGGGGGTGGGCTCCGTCGTCTTCTCCCCGCTGGAGCAGGGCCTGCTGACCGACCGTTACCTCGACGGCGTCCCCGCGGGCTCCCGGGCGGCCAACCACGGCTCCCCGCTGCGCAGCGAAAGACTCACCGAGGAGTTGGTGACCACGCTGCGCGACCTGAACGACATCGCCAAGTCGCGCGGCCAGAGCCTGGCCCAGCTGGCGCTCGCCTGGGTGCTGCGCGGCGGCCGGGTCACCTCCGCCCTCGTCGGCGCGAGCAGTCCCGAGCAGCTGGAGGACAACGTCGCCGCCGTCCGCAACCTGGACTTCGACCCGGACGAGCTGGCGCGGATCGACGCGGTGATCCAGCGGTGAGCCGCCGAACCCACCCGAGAGAGGAACGCACCATGCACAGGCACCGTGCACGGAAGTACCTGATACCGATTCCGGTCGCGCTGCTGGCGGTCCTCGCCGTGGTCGGCGCCGCGCTCACCTTCCCCGGCTTCGGCGCGAAGGCGTCTGCCGCGACCGCCGGCAGCACGCTGTGGTCCACGCAGCTCAAGTGGGACGACAACGGCACCGCCTGGTCCGAGGCCAGCTTCGCCGCGCTCAAGGCCAAGGGCCTGAGCCAGGCCGAGATCGACATGTCGTGGAACACCGTCGAGCCGGCACGGGGCAGCTTCACCTACGCCGAGTTGGACCAGGAGATCGCCAACGCGAACGCCGCCGGCGTCCATCTGGTCCTCATCTTCTGGTACTCCGGCTGGTCCGGCAGCCCCGCGTCCTGGGTCACCAGCCACGAGACCACCGCGAGCGGCGCGCAGAGCGCCACGCCCGCCTGGTGGGACCCCACCGACGAACCGGCCTACCTCACCTATGTCACCGACACCGTCAAGCACGTGGCCGGCGAGGCCGGTTACGGCGGCAGCATCCTCGACTACGGGCGGCTCGACTCGGTCTGGGACAGCACCGTCAGCGGCCAGGTCGACGGCTGGGCACAGGCCGACGTCAACGAGTTCCACAACGTCTACCTGCCGCAGACCTACAGCACCATCGGCGCGTTCAACAGCGCCAACAAGACCTCGTACAGCTCGTTCTCGCAGGTCCCCGCGGCTACTCCGGGTCAGCCGCTGGCGAGCGTCTACCAGCTCTTCCGCCTCTGGAGCGTGCAGCAGGTCTACGGGCAGCTGACCGCCGACGTGCGCGCGGTCTCCGCCTCGACGCCGCTCTACTACTACTTCGGCGGCCATGTCGGGAACTTCGCGAACTACGAGAACGTGCCGGAGGTGTTCTTCGGCCTCGCCAAGAAGTACGACGTCACCGTCATCCAGGACTGCTCGGAGTCCACAGGCATCGACCTGCTCTTCGCCGCCCTCGGCCGCGCCTACGGCGTCCCCGTCGCCACCGAGTGGACGGCCCCGAGCGACAGCACGCAGCTGGCCGCCCAGGCCGTGCAGTGGATCGGCAACTACCCGATGATGCTGCCCGAGGGCGGGGGCACGGACTTCTTCATCCACGACGGCACCCAGAAGGACACTGTCGCCTTCCCGATCTACACCGGCTGGCTGGCGAACCTCAAGGGCCTGTCGGGGTCGTACCCGCAGCAGCCGGTCGCCGTCTACCTCGACGACTCGCTGGCCTACGGCAACACCGCGGGCGGCGCGCTCGGCGCTCCCGAGAACGCCATCGCCTCGCTCTGGGACGGCTACCAGGCCGGGTTCTCGGTGGTCACCAGCGAGGAGGTCGCCACCGGGATCGTCAAGCTCTCGCAGTACCGGGCGGTGCTGCCGATCAACGGCGTCGACGCGAACCTGACGGCCTATCAGAAGGCGGGCGGGAAGCTGCTGACAGCCGGGTCGCAGCTCGCGCAGTACGCGCCCGCCTACGCTTCGCTGTCCAACAGCGGGATCGTGCAGGTCGTCCCGGTCGTCGACGCCGCCCGGACCGGCGCGCAGCTCACCCTGGCGGACATCAACTCGGGCACCGCCTACAACGACCCGGTCACCGTCAACCCGACCGGCCTGGGCCTGGCCGCAGGCACCTACCACCTGGTCAACGCCGCCGGTACGGCGATCCCCCAGGTCGCGGTCTCCGGCGGCATCTGCGCCTCGGCCTCCCTGTCGGCGGCCTCACTCTCCGAGTGGTCGGTCGTCGCCGGAGCCGCACCCGCGGGCACCCCCACGCCCGCGGGCTGCGGCACCGGCACCGCCGCGAAGTAGCCCCCGCTCCTGCCCCACCCCTGCCGCCCGGCGCTCCGGACCCTCCGGAGCACCGAGCGGCCTCCCTCACCCAGCTGCAGGCCGAGGCCGACGCGGAAGTACTCGCCTTGGCCATAGGAATCACGGGCCGGCCACCGCAAAGGAATTCAAGACTCAAGCAGTGATCCGTAAGAAACGGCCTAGTCAGGCCGGCGAGGGGAAAGCAGGTGCCCAATCCCCCCTGGGGTCGGTGGTCTGCCCCACCTCGATCAGGTGGCCGTCGGGATCGCGGATGTAGCAGCGGGTCTCGTACTGATGCTGCTTCGGCGGCGTCAGGAACTGAGCACCACGGGCGCTCCACTCGGCGTATACGGCCTCGATGTCCTTGACCCGGAAATTGAGGAAGCTGTCGACTCGGTCGGGATCGCGCGGCGTCTCCAGGGTGACCGTCGGCTTGTCATCGGTCGGACCGCCACCGGCGTTGATGACAATCCAGGTGTTGGACAGGGCGACGACGGTCGGCACTCCGTCGAAGATCGTGGTACCGCCGAGCACCTCGGTGTAGAAGCGCCGAGAGCGCTCGACATCGTCCGAGACGATGAAGTATCCCAGCAGAATCCCCTCGAGGGGCGGCGGGAGCTCGACCATCTGACACCTCCGGCTCGTGTGATCCCGCTACCACCGGGATGGAGAGGGACATTACCCCCTGCATTCACGCCATCACCGTACGACACCGTGCTCTGCCAGGCAGGTGGACTGCCGAGCGTGGCCGGGGCCTCAGCAATTCACTCCGAATCGCCGGCACGCCTACTTGACGGCCAGTGAGCGGGTGACCAGTCTCCCTCTGGGTCGGTAGTTTGACCTACTTCGATCAGATGGCCGTCGGGATCGCGGATGTAGCAGCGGATCTCGTACTGGTGCTGCTTCGGCGGCGTCAGGAATTGAGCACCACGGGCGCTCCACTCCGCGTACAAGGCGTGGATGTCTTTGACCCGGATATTGAGGAAGCTGTTGATCCGGTCGGGATCGCGCGGCGTCTCCAGGCTGACCGTCGGCTTGTCATCGGTCGGGCCTCCGCCGACATTAATGATGATCCAGCTGTTGGCTAGTGCGACATAGGTCAGCCCTCCGGGGCCGGAGTAGACCACCCGGCCGCCGAGCACCTCGGTGTAGAAGCGTCGAGAGCGCTCGACATCGTCCGAGACGATGAAGTGGGCCAGCACAATTCCTTCTGGCGGTGGTGGGAGCTCGGCCATCTGGTACCTCCACACGTCGGTCGCATCCCCCGTTTACGACGAGGCCTGCAGGCGGCGTTGCCGTGATCGGGATGCAGCGTTGGAGTAGCGTGCCCCTCGAAGCAGCCAATAATTCACGGCATCACCTTCCTGGCAGAATCGCGCGCCGCCGCCGCACGTCACCGAACGCCGGCACTGGCCAGGAGTCGCTCGGCGAGGATCGCGTGGTGCGGCGCCTTCAGACGGGCGACACAGTTCCCCCGAGAAGGCGGGTAACGCCCCCGAGAAGGCGGGTAACGGCTGGATGACCTCGCCCACCGTGACGGCCCCACAGGCTCCGGCCGCCGTTGCGGGTCGTTGGCGGCGTGGCTCCCCACCGTTTACAACCTCGTCTCCTCCGGCAGCAGCATCCGGGTGCAGATGGTCGCAGAGGTGCCTAGGGTGGCCCAAGGGGGACACCCTGCGGCAGCGAATCGGTTTCATGGGTCATCCCCGCCGACCCCAGGTACGCGTCCGAGAGGAAATCACTGTCATGGCCAAAGTGCTTTTCATCGTGAGCGGAGCCACTTACTGGGTGTTGAAGGACGGCACGAGGTACGCGACGGGCTACTGGGCCGAGGAGTTCGCGAACCCGTACAAGATCTTGACGGACGCCGGCCACGAGGTCGTCGTCGCGACGCCGAACGGCGTGACCCCGAACGTCGACATGATGAGTCTGCGCCCCGAGATGGTCGGAAGCCGTACATGGTCGAGGATCGCAACCTCGTCACCGGGCAGAACCCGGCATCGGCCGCGGTCCTGGGCGACCGGATGCTGGAGATCCTCACATGACACCGTCCCGCAGCGGTTTTTCCCGCACCGCCGGGGCCCCAGGTGCAATCCGCCCAGCGGGTGCGGGAGCGGTCTCCTGCTGACCGGGCCATGGCCGTGGCCGCCCGAGTCCGGGCGGGAGTGCCGGGACGGGTCACCCGCCTGAGCCATGCCGACGAGGCGAAGGAAGTGACGGGGTGAGCATGAACGACGCCACGGGTGCGGACATTGACCAGAAGGTCGCGCTCATCACCGGTGCCAATGGGGGCATCGGTTCTGCCATCGTCACCGCCTACCGCAGCCTCGGGTACGCGGTCGTGGCCACCAGCCGTTCGATGCCCGAATCCGGGGACCCGCAGGTGCTCGCCTTCAGCGGCGATCTGCTCGAGTCCGGCGCGGGCGAGCGGATCGTAGGGGCGGCGATGGATCGGTTCGGTCGGATCGACACCGTGGTCAACAGCGCTGGCGTCTACATCGGCAAGCCGTTCACCGACTACACGGACAAGGACTTCGACCTTGTCGTCGGCGTGAACCTGCGCGGATTCTTCAACGTCTCGCGCAGCGCCATCGGTGCGATGCTCTCTCGCGGTGAAGGCGGCGGTCACCTGGTGAACATCTCCACATCCCTGGTCGACCAGCCGGATTCACAGGTCCCCTGCGCGCTCGCGTCGCTGACCAAGGGCGGGCTGAACGCGGTCACCAAGGAGTTGGCGATCGAATTCGCGGGGCACGGCATCCGCGTGAACGCCGTCTCGCTCGGCGTCGTCCGTACCCCGATGAACCCGGAGACGACGCCCGAGCTCGTGGCTCGACATCCACTCGGGCGAATGGAAGAGGTGGACGACGTCGTCCAGGCCATCGTGTACCTCGAGCAGGCGTCCTTCGTCACGGGCGAGATCCTGCACGTGGACGGCGGCCAGAGCGCCGGCCACTGAAATTCCAGCCGCCCGAGTAGGGCTGATCGGTCCCGGCCGTTGCGACAAGCTCCTCGATCCTGGCGAGCTGAGTGCGGTCGCACTCCGGCCACCCCCGGACAGTGACGTACACGCCCGTCGTTGTCGCTCCCAGCCCTCGTCGGCGTCCCAGGGCATGCCGGCCCTGTCCTGCCGCACCATAGGAATCACGGGCCGGCCACCGCACAGGGATTCAAGACTCAAGCAGTGATCCGTGAGAAACGGCCTACTTCTCGGCCGACTCCTGCTTCGCCCGCCACTCCGCCCCCGCGCGCTGGACGCGGTCCCACAGGGCAGCGCGGTCGGCGTCGTCGATGTCCGACAGGTCCAGGTGGAACACGTCCGTTGCGACCTCGAACAGCTCCTCAGCCGACTGGAGGAGCCGTGTCGTGCGCCGTCCGGCTCCCTCGTCGCGCGTGAACTCGTCGTCCAGCACGAACTCGGCGCAGCCCGCGTCGCGGCGGAAGAGTTCGAACCACATGACGTAGGGAGACTGCGGCGACGTCGAGAACTCGACGTGGCGGCTCTCGAAGTCCTCCCACGTGGCCGGCGCCAGGGTGAAGTCCATGCTGTGGAAGGTCGTCTGCGCCGGATCGGTGAAGAACCGCCAGGCATCCGGGCCGATCTCGGGCAGCGGCCGGAGCTCGAAGCGGAAGGAGCCCTGGACGTGGACTCCCTCCCGGAGCGGGATGGGCTCGTGGTGGGAGTTGGCCAGGCCGACGTCGACCGACCAGCGTTCGCCGTCGATCAGGACGGTGAGGGCCATGTGCGTGGTGTATTCGTCGGCGGTCGCCTTGGCGGTCGCGACGGAGCCGTTGATCTGGCCGCGATGCATGGTGACGTCGTATCCGAGGACGGTCAGCAGCTCGGCGAAGGCGTTGTTCAGGTTGAAGCAGTAGCCGCCCCGGCCGGCCAGGATACGGGCTATGGACTCGGCCGGGTCGATGCCCTGGGGGCGTCCGAGCTGGATGTCGAAGTTCTCGAAGGCGATGAGCTCGACGTGGGCGCGGTGAAGCCGGCGCAGGGTGTCGAGCGACGGAGCGCCGAGGGACTCCGGGTCGTCGACGCCGAGCCTGGCCAGGTAGGGCGCGGCCCAGGCGGGATGATCGTTCGCCTTCGAGGTCATGGCTCCGGACCCTAGTGCAGCGCCGCGTGAACCGCTCAGGGATTATCGCGGCGCTGCACCGGCGAGCCGGAGGGGTCCTACTTCTCCGCGGCCACGGCGGCGCCGGGCGCGGGTGCGGCGCCCACCCCGCCCGCGCCGGCCGCCGCGCCACCGGCCACGCCCTCCACCAGGAAGCGCTGGAGCAGGGCGAAGACCAGCAGGACGGGGGCGGCCACGATCATCGTGGCGGCGGCGATCAACGGCCACTGGCTGGCGTGCTCGCCGAAGAAGCTGTAGAGGCCGCGGGTGACCGGCCACAGGCTGGAGTCGGTGAGCATGATCAGCGGCAGGATCAGGTTGTTCCAGGAGGCCACGAAGCCGAACACGGCGAAGGTGGCCAGAGCCGGCTTCATCTGCGGGATGACGATGGTGAGGATGAAGCGGACATAGCCGCAGCCGTCCATCGCCGCCGCCTCGTCCAACTCCCGTGGGATGGTCTTGATGTAGCCCACGAAGAAGAAGAAACCGGCGCCGGTCAGCGAGGTCAGGGTCAGATAGCCCACGCGGTTGTCGTACAGGCCGAGCTTCTGGGCCTCGATGAACAGCGGGATCAGACCCGCCGGGAGGAAGCCGGAGAAGACGAAGAAGGCGTACAGCACGTTGGAGCGCCTGAACCAGCCCCGGGAGATGGGGAAGGCCAGGAACACGCCCAGGACCAGCGTGATCACGTCCGGGACCAGGGCGTAGATCAGCGAGTTGAGCATCTCGGTGGAGAAGTCGCCCTGCGTCCAGGCGGCGCTGAAGTTGCTCCAGGTCCAGTGCCTGGGCAGCCCGGTCGGGTCCTGGAGGAAGTCCAGGTTCTGCTTGAACGCCTGGAGCACCAGGTAGACCAGCGGCAGGGCGAAGAACCCGGCCGAGACCACGAAGCAGAACAGCTGGACGCCGGTCACCCGCAGGCCGGTGAAGAGCCGACGGCGCCGGTCCGCGCGACGGCGGTCGATCGCGACGGCCGGAGCGGGCTGCCGGTGCAGTCGTTCGGTGAGCGCGCTCACAGCGACACCTCCCGTCGCCGCAGGCGCCACAGCAGGACGCCGCCGATGGCCGCGGTGAAGAAGAACTGCACCATGGCCAGCATGGAACCGAGCCCGAGGTCGGGGTTGACGCCGAAGGCCGAGTTGAACATGAACATCCCGATGGTCTGCGTCTTGTACTGGCCCTGGGTCATCACCAGGATCAGGGCGTACTCGCCCAGGCTGCCGATCGCGGTGAGGAAGACGTTCACCGTGGTGGCCGGGGCCAGCATGGGCCAGGTGATCTTGAAGAAGCGGCGGATCGGACCGCAGCCGTCCAGCGAGGCCGCCTCGTACAACTCCGGTGGGATGCGCCGCAGTCCGGCGATGTAGACCAGCATGGTGTAGCCGGAGAACATCCAGACGTTGACCGCGACGATCAGCCAGATCGAGATCGAGGCGTCGCCGAGGAAGGCGCTGTTCCCGCCGGTGAGCGCGTGCAGGATCCCCTCCACCGGACCGCTGCTCGGGTCCAGCAGGAGGGAGAAGAGCACGCCGACGATGGTGACCGAGAAGATCTGCGGCATGAAGATCAGGGCGCGGTAGAGCCCGTAGCCGAAGCGTCGGCGCTGCAGCAGCAGGGCCAGGCCGAGGCCGACCCCGATCTGCAGCACCGTCACACCGGCGGTGTACTTCAGCGTCGCCACCACGGCGTCGGAGACCTGCGAGTAGTTACTGGTGAACAGGTCGCGGTAGTTGCACAGTCCGCAGAAGTTCATCGGGGTGCCCGGCACCCCGGAGTACTCGGTGAGCGAGTAGTAGACGGTGGCCAGCGAGGGGTAGAGCCCGAAGATCAGCCAGCCGACGGAGGGCACGGAGATGGAGAGCCAGGGGATCCAGCGCCTGGTCTTCCGGGTGCCGAAGGGACAGGTGGACACGGCGCGTCCCTACTTCTTGACGGCGGCGGTGTAGGCCTGGGCGGAGTTGTCGAGGGCGGTGAGCAGGCTCTCGGAGCCGAAGGGCTGGGTGTTGGTCAGCGTCGGGCCGCCGGCGGGGTTGCCACTGCCGACGTTCGCCGGGAGCCAGGGCAGGGTGGTGCCGGGGAAGCCCTTGGCGGCGTTCTGGTCCAGCCAGTCGTTCCACTTCAGCGTGGGGGCGGCGACGCCGGTCTCGGTGGAGAGGGAGCCGGTGGCCTTGAGCCAGGACTCGTAGTTGGACTGCTGGGTGAAGAAGTCCAGGTACTGAAGGGCCAGCTTCTGGTGCTGGGACCAGGTCGGGATCGTCCAGCTCAGGTCGGGGGACACGTCCGGGTGGTTCCAGGAGGCGTTGTCGGTGCCGGGGATGGCCATGAAGCCGAAGTTCAGCGACGGGTTGTCGGACGCGATGGTGTTGCCGTCGAAGGAGCCGTCCACGAAGAACGGGTAGTCGCTCGCGTCGGCCGCCCAGGTGCCGGACGCGCTGGCGAAGGAGACGCCGCCCGCGTCCGGCTCGATGTACTGCATGATCTGCTCGTAGCGGTTGGCGGCGTCCTGGAACAGCGGGCTGTTCCAGTTCTCGGTGCCGTTCAGGAAGCCCTCGTCCTTGGCGATCAGGGTGCTGCTGGCCTCGGAGGCCGGCTTGCCCTGCATCAGCAGCTGGTTCATGACGCCGAACCAGACGATGGACTGGATGCCGTCCTTGCCCGCCACGTACAGCGGGTTCAGGCCCTTGGACTTGAGCAGCCTCAGGTCGCCGACGAACTCGCCGAAGGTGGTCGGCACCGACAGGCCGTACTTGGCCAGCAGGTCCTTCTTGTAGAACAGGCCGGAGTTGTTGACGTACTCGGCGACGGTCACGCCGTAGACGCCGTTGTGGTAGCCCATCGCGAACTTCTGCGTGGTGCTGTCGAAGCGCGACATGAACGGCTGCTTGCTCAGGTCGAGCAGCTGCCCGCTGGAGATCAGCGCGGGAGTGCCGCCGACCTTGACGCCGGAGCTCGGCGGCGCGTACTTCTCCGGCGACTGCCCGAACTGGGCCAGCACGTCGACGCCCTTGGCGGCCTCCAGCGAGGACTGCAGGGCGGGCCAGGCGCCCGCGGTGGTCGGTGCGGTCTCCAGCTTGACGGTGACGCCGGGGTGGGCCTTCTCGAAGGCCGCGTCGATGGCCTGGGTCTCCTGGACGGCGGCGGAGTTCGTCCACTCGGCCACCACCAGGGTGTCGGACGGGTTGCCACTGCCTGCGCCACAGGCGGTGAGCCCGGCGGTCAGGGGAAGACAGGCTGCGACCGCCGCGAGCAGACGGCGGTGACGTGGGGTTCTGGCCATGACGGCTCCTCAGACGCTAGGTGGGAGATCACAGCCGACGGCGCGGGATGCGAGGGGGGTCGCAGTCCGGTCCTGGAGTGCCCGAAGTCTCCGATCTGTGTTGCGGCCAGGTCAACCCTTGGTGACATCCAAAGACTTCTCTGACAGCCGAGATCGCTAAGTCGGCCTGGGCGGTCTGGCATTGTTGCAGGTCATGTTGATGTCGGGTGAGAATTCCGCGTCAGCTCTTGTCGCACTAACACTCTTGGAGTTACGTACCCTTCACACCGCTGACGGCGCCCTGGAGAGCACGTCAACCAACCGCCCCTCGAACCCCGGGAAGGGGAAACGATGTTGCGCACGGTTCGACGCGGAGCGATCCCCCTGCTCTGCTGCGCCGCCATCGCCACGACGGTGTTCGCCACCACCACGGCGAACGCCAGCTCGACGCCCACGCGGGCCGAGCCCACGAAGCACGGAGCCGCCGGCCCGTCGACCTACTGGGCCACCCAGTTCCAGTTCGACGACAACGGCACGCCGTGGACCACCGCGACCTTCGCGGAGCTCAAGTCCAAGGGCATCGACCGCGCCGAGATCAACATGCCGTGGTCGAAGATCGAACCGTCCCGCGGCACCTTCGACTTCTCCGAGCTGGACCAGGAGCTCGCCGCCGCGGCCGCCGAGGGCGTGAAGCTCGTCCCCGTCTTCTGGTCGTCCGGGTGGCGCGGCAGCCCCGCGACCTGGATCACCGACTTCGAGGTGACCGACACCGGCGCCAAGGGCGTCGCCCCGGCCTGGTGGGACCTTGCCCAGCAGCAGGACTACTTCACCTACGTGACCAGCACCCTGACGCACATCGCGAACAACGCGGGGTTCGGCGGCGCGTTCATGGACTACGGCCACACCGACGCGCAGTGGCTGGAGAGCTCCGGCTCGGGCGGCTGGGCGCCCGCCGACATCGCCTACTTCCGCACGAGCTGGCTGCCGGCCACCTACGGCAGCATCGCGGCCTTCAACGCGAAGAACGGCACCACGTACGGCTCCTTCGACCAGGTCCCGGCCGCCGTCCCCGGCGCTCCGCTGGCCGGCGTCTACCAGGCGTTCCGCCAGTGGAGCGTGCAGGACACCTACGACCGGCTGACGGCCGCCGCACGCAGGATCACCTCCGCACCGCTCTACTACTACTTCGGCGGTCACATCTCCAACGCCCCACAACTCGGCAACCTGCCCGACGTGTTCTTCACGCTGGCCCGGAAGTACGACGTCACCGTGGTGGAGGACGCCGCGAACTCCAACGGCCTCTCCCTCCTGTTCGGCAGCCTGGGCCGCGCCTACGGGGTCAAGGTCGCGCAGGAGTGGACCGTCACCGCTGACGACAGCCTGCTGCCCTCGGAGGCCGCGCTGTGGCTGTCCGACTACGCCATGACCCTGCCCGACGGCGGCGGCGAGGACTTCTTCATCCACGACGGCACCAGCAAGGACGTCGTCGGCTTCCCGATCTACACCTCCTGGCTGCCGGTGCTCCAGAAGCTGTCCGGCTCCTATCCGACGCAGCCCGTCGCCGTCTACATCGACTACTCCCAGGCCCGCGGCAACACCGGCGGCGGCAGCCTGAGCGGCGTCGAGAACAGCATCAACGCGCTGTGGTCCGGCTACCAGGCCGGCTTCGCCGTGGTCACCAGTGAGGAGATCGCCGACCACGCCGACAGCCTGTCCCACTACCGCGCCGTGCTGCCGATGAACGGCGTCGACGCGAACCTGACCGCCTATCAGAAGAGCGGCGGCAAGCTCCTCACCAGCGGTTCCCAGCTGAGCGGCTACGCGCCGGCCTACGCCTCGCTGACCAGCCAGCACGCGCTGCAGGTCGTCCCGGCCACCGCCGCCGACCACCGCAGCGCACAGCTCACGCTGGCCGAGGTCAACCCGTCCTTCGGCTACACCGGGTCGGTCACGCTGCACCCGAACGGGCTGGGCCTCGTCCCCGGCACCTACCACGTGGTCGACGCGCTCACGGGCAAGGCGCCCGGGCAGACCTCGCTCGCCGACGGCAGCGTCTGCGTCCCGGTCACCATGGCCTCGGCGGCACTCGACCAGTGGTCGATGCTCCCCGGCGCCGCACCCGCCGGAACACCCGTCCCGGCGAGCTGCCCCGTCACCAGCGGCGGAGCGACCAGCATCTCCGGCACCGCCGGACAGACCGGCGGGGGCGTGAAGTTCCTCAGCGTCGGGTCCACCGGCCAGGGCGCCGACGGCAACCTGACCGCCGTCACCCAGGGCGGACGCGCCGCGTACCAGACCTGGACGAGCGCGCAGAGCGGCGCGACCCCCGCCAACATGTACCTCCAGCTCGACCCGACCAGCCAGGTGGCCCAGGCCGCGACGGTGACGATGAACGTCACCTACTGGTCGGTGGCCGGACAGGGCTTCCAGGTGCAGTACGACGCCCCCGGCAACGCGTACTTCGCCGGGCCGACCGTCGCCGGCAGCGGCACGGGCAGCTGGCAGACCGCGACGGTGACCCTGACCGGCGCGCAGTTCGACGAGTTGCAGAACCTGTCCGCGGATCTGCGGCTGTCCGTCACCGATCCGACCAAGCCGCTCGACGTCAGCAGCGTGACCCTCTCCGTCGGCTGACCCACCGGCACCGGCACTTCTCCGCTTCGAAGGGATCGCCCCACCGTGCACGACGACCGCCAACTGGTGGAAAGCGCCTCGCGGATGTCCGACGCACCCTCCACCGGCGCAGCGCCGCATGCCGACGGGCATGCGGCGCTGCGCCGGTGGGCCGAGGGCGGCGGCCCGCCGGCGCTGCGCGCGTCGATCGTGCTGCTCGCCGCGGAGGGCCTGTCCACCAGCGACATCGCCCGCCGCCTGGGCGTCTCGCGGCAGACCGTGACCACCTGGCGCCAGCGGTACGCCGTCGAGGGCGTCGACGGCCTGCGGGACCGCGCACGCGCCGGGCGGCCGGTGGAGATCGACGAGGCCGAGATCGTGGTCGGCATCCTGACGTCCCCCGCCGACGACCGCACCTCGCGCCTGCTCGCCCGCCGTCTGGGCTGCTCGCACACGGTCGTCGCGGAGACCCGCCGCCGCTGGAACCTGACGGGCAGTCACCTGGCCTTGCCGGCACTCCCGTTGAGCCCGTCCCTGGAGCCGGCCGATCTGTGGCCGGTCGGCCTCCATCTCGATCCTGAGTGCACCGTCCTGGTGCTGGCGGGCCGCACCGCGTCACCGGTGCCGCCCGCGCCGGGCCGACGGGTCGACCCCTACGCGCTGTCCGCCGTCAGCTCCGCGATGGCGGACGCGGCGGCAGCCGCGGCGGGCGCGGCGTCCGGGCCGGAAGCGGCCGCACCGCTCCGAGGCGGCGCCGCCTCCTTCCTGGACTCCGTGCGACGCGTCCACCCGCACCCGGACCTGCATGCCGTCGTGCTGCGGTCGGCGACCGGCGGGGAGCGCGTCGCGGGGCTGTGCGACGAGCGAGGGATCACGGTCCACCGCATCCCCGCGCGGACGACCGAGGTCTCCTTCCTGCGCGCCGTGCTCGCTCTCGACGCCTCGCGACATCCCGAGTCCTCGACGCGGGTCCTGCTCGACCTCGCCTCCGCACTGGCCGGGATGGCCGACAGCGGTGGGCTCTCCCGGGTCCAGTGGGTCCGCGAGCCGTTGCCGGCGCCTGCCGGTGCCCGGCTTCCGGCCACGGTGTCCGGCGCCGGTCCGGCGGCCGGAGGCGGGGTCAACCACATCGACCTCGGCTCCTTCAACGAGTGCGTGGTGATCGAGACGGTCCGCCTGGCGGGCACCGTCACGCGCGGCGAGATCGCCGAACGCACCCGGCTGACCCAGCAGTCCGTCTCCCGCATCGCCCGGTCCCTGATCCAGCGCGGACTGCTGGTCGAGGAGCGGCAGCGCCACTCCTCGGTCGGCAAACCCAGCAGTCCGGTCCGGCTGCGCGACGGAGCGGCGCACGCGCTCGGCATCCATATCGACCCCAACGTGCTGACGGCGGTACTGGTCGACCTCTCCGGCCGGATCGTGGCGCGTCGCGCCGAGCCGATCACCGCCGATCCGCGTCCGGGCGTGGTCGTGGGCCAGATCGCCGCGCTGGGTGAGGCGGTGCTGGAGCAGGCCGGGCACGGGCGCTGGGAGGAGGGCTTCCTCGGGATCGGCGTGGCCACCCCCGGCCCGGTGGACACCGTCTCCGGGACGGTGCTGGACCCGCCGCTCATGTCGGCCCTGCGCGACGTCCCGCTGCGCACCTTGCTGGAGCGGCGCTTCTCCTGCCCCATCGTGATCGAGAAGGACTGCTCGGCGGCGGCCGTCGGTGAGCGCTGGATCGGCCGGGAGAGCCGTGCCTGCGACTTCGTCTACCTCTACCTGGGCACGGGCGTGGGGTCCGGGCTGTTCCTCAACGGCGACCTCTATCGCGGACTGAGCGCCAACGCGGGCGAGTTCGGCCAGCTCTGCGCGGTGACGCTGGGGCGGTTCGACCCCGACGGACGGCCGGAGATCCTGCCTGAGTGCAACCCCGGGAGCTACCTCGGCTCGGAGCCGTCCCGCGTGGTGGGGCGGCAGCGGACGCGGCTGACGGTCCATCAGGCGGCGAAGGCCATCGGCAAGGGCGTGCTGTCCGTCATCGACCTGCTCGACCTCGGACTGGTCGTGATCGGCGGCCCCTTCTTCACCGCGGACGTCGCCGACGTCTACCTGACCGAGATCGAGCACGCGGTGAACGCCTACCCCACGGCACGGCGGCTGCGGCGGGTCCGCGTCGAACGGTCCGTCAACAGCAGTGAGGCCGTGGCCGTCGGCGCCGCCTCCACCATCTTCCATTCCACCTTCACCCCGCGCCTGCGCCGCACTCCCTGAGGACATTCAGGTTCGCCTGGACGCGTGCGGTTTCGGTCTTCAGGCCGAGCTGCTGGAACATGTCGAGGGCAAGTCGGAGGTGCGTGCTGCTGTCCTCGATACGTCCGAGGTGCTGGTAGCAGTCTCCGATGCCTTCGTGGGCGGCGGCCTCGACGGCGGTCATCTGGGTCTGGCGGGCCAGGTCCAGGACGTCGCGGTAGAGCCGCAGGGCGTGGGCGTGGTCGCCGGTCGCGGCGACGGTCCCGGCGTAGAGGTCCAGTGCCCAGGCCTCGTTCCCCCGGGCGCCGATGCGGCGGAAGATGTCGAGGGCGTCCTGGAGATCCGGGAGCCCGTCCTCGGGGTCACCGGCGAGACGCTTGAAGTAGCCGAGGTTGCCCAGCGCGTTGCCTTGGCCGTTGGGGTCGGCGAGGTCGCCGAAGAGTTCGAGTGCTCGCCGCGCCGCGTCGATGGCGGCGACGTGGTCACCGGCGTGGGCGTAGGCCTGTCCCAGCCCGAGGAATGCTCTGGCTTGGCCGATCCGGTTGCCGGCCTGGCGGTGCAGGTGCAGGGCTTGGTGTTGGTAGCGGGTGGCGGTGGGGTAGTCGCCGGTGGTCTCGTGGACCACACCGAGGTTGGACAGGGCGGTGGCTTGCCCCTCCTGGTCGCCGAGCGCCTCGTAGGCGGCGAGGGCGGTGTGGAGGTCGCGTTCGGCTGCCGGGTAGTCGCCGTCGAGCCGGTACACCGTTCCTCGCTGTGTGTGGGCGTTGGCCAGTCCGAGCTGCTCGTCCAGTTGCCCGTACCGCTCGATCGCGTGGTGAAGGTGCCGTTCCGCCACGGCGCGCTCGCCGGTGAACGCGCTGATCTGTGCCAGCAGGGTCAACGCGTTGGCGTGCCCGAGGTGCGCGCCGGCCCGTTCGCAGTGGTGCAGCGCGGTCTCCAGGGCGTCGGCCGCGCCGGTGAAGTCCCCCGTCAGGGCCCGCAGGTAGGCCAGGTCGGTCAGCGCGGCCCCCAGGACGGCGGGCAGCCGCAGCCTTTCGGCCAGGCCCGCGGCCGTGGCGTGCACAGTGATCGCTTCGTCCCAGGGGCCGTCGGCCGCAAGCAGGGAGGCTGTCGCGCCCGCGAGCCGCACGGCCCGGAGCGGGTTGTCGGTGGCGGCGCGGCTGAACGCGGCCAGCAGGTTGGCCCGTTCGGTGCGCAGCCAGGCCCAGGCTGCGGTCCGGTCGGTCAGCGTGGGAGCGACCGTCGGCGCGGGCCCCTCGACCGGGAGCCGTGGAGTCGAGGTCACCAGCGCCTGCGCGCACCAGGCGGTGTGCTGGTAGTAGTAGTTCAGCAACCGGGCCGCGGCAGGACCCTGTTCGCCCGGCGCCTCCTCTCGGGCCAGCGTGCGGGCGTAGGCGCGCAGGAGGTCGTGCAGGCGGTAGCGGCCCGCCTGGTGCTGCAGCAGCAGGTTGTGGTCGAACAGGGATTCCAGCAGCTCCTCGGCCGTGCGCACGTCGCCCAGCTCGGCCAGGTTCGCGGCGGCGTACGCGTCGATGTCGTCACCCGGGAGCAGACCGAGCAGGCGGAACAGGCGCTGCTCCGCCTCGGGCAGCCGGTCGTAGGAGGTGGCGAAGACCGCTGTCACGTCGCGCTCGGTGTCGCGCAAGTGCACGAGGCGGTCGGTCGCCTCACGCAGCTGGGCGACGAGGTCCCGGACGCGCAGGGCCGGGCGGTGACGCAGTCGCGCCCCGGCGATCCGCAGCGCCAACGGCAGCCGTCCGCACAGCTCCACCAGTTCGGCGAGGGCGTCCTCCTCGTCGGCGTCGATTCGGTGCGGCCCGGCGACCTGACGCAGCAACGTCGCGGCCTGATCGGCGTCGAGCACGTCCAGGGTCAGCGTGTGGGCGTCGTCCAACCCGGTCAGGCGGGTCCGGGAGGTGATCAGGACCAGGCATCCGGCCTCACCCGGCAGCAGCGGTCGGATCTGGGCGGCGTCGACCGCGTTGTCGAGCAGGACCAGCGTGCGGGTACCGGCCAGCCGGGACCGGTACAGGGCGGCACGCGCCTCCACACCAGGGGGAATCGCCTGCGCCGGCACCGCCAACGACCGCAGCAGCGTCTCCAGGGCGTCGGCCGCGGACATCGGCTCCCGCCCGGCCGAGTGGGCGTGCAGATCCACGAAGAGCTGGCCGTCGCCGTAGCGGTCCTTCAGTCGGTGCGCGGCGTGGATCGCCAACGCGCTCTTGCCGATCCCGGCCATCCCGTCCACCGCGGCGATCACCAGCCAGCCGACGGACTCCGACGCGGTGGCCGCCGCGACCAACACGGCCGTCTCGCGCGCACGGCCGGCGAACAACCGTGTGGCGGCGGGCAACTGGAACCGCCCGTCACCGGCGTACGGGACCGCCGCTGAGCCGCCGTCATCGACGGTTGTAGCAATCTGACGCTGCGTCAACTCCTGGACGCCGAGCGCCCCGGAGATGCGACGCATCGTGCTCGGATGCGGTCGCCGGGTCCGGCCGCGCTCGATCTCACTGATCGCACGCACGCTCACCCCGGCGCGCGTCGCCAACTCCTCGATGGACAGGCCCTGGTCCCTGCGGAGGGCACGGAGTTCGCCGCCCAGAAGCTCCGGCGTCATCGTCGTCCCTCCTCTCGTGGCGCACCCGAGGCGATCAGCCCGATTCAGGAATCTGCCTGGTATTCCGCCGGAAAGCATCATCCGACTCGTCATGGTCGGCGGCAAGGGCGCGTTCATAGCCTGACAGCGGCCGAACCACGGGCACGTTTTCAGGAGGTCTTGCTGGTGAGAGCACTACCGTCAACGTCGGTCCGACGACTGGGAAGGAGCGGCCGCGGCAAGGCCTGCCTGGCGCTGGCCTGCGCGGCCGGATTCGTGCTGGCCTCGGTGGCCGGCAGCGCGTCGGCCGAAGCGACGCCGTCGGCGAGCGCCGCGCCGCCGCCCGGAGTACCGCTCCCGGGCGCGGCTTCGGCGTCGGCATCAGGCATCACCCTGCCGGGCGGCGACCGGGTCGTGTATCAGGGGGCGAGCGGCAGCCGGACGTACAACGTGGTCGGGCGCGACGGCAGGACGGTGCCGTTCCTGAAGTTCGATCCGGGCCACGGACACAGCTACGTCATCCCGGCCTCGGCGCTGTCCGACGTCGCGTCGCTCGACACCGCGCAGTACGACGTGCCGCAGCTGTCCCACTCCGCAGGGCCGCTCCCCACGACGCGGGCGCGGCAGGCGCCGTCGGGCTATCCGCTGCACGTCGTCCAGATCAATGCCAAGGACCTGACCTCGGCGCCGGCGCAGAACGCCCTGAGCTTCGTGATGAACGTCGACTCCGCCGGCAAGTTCGCCTCGGTGATCCCGGACATCGACGGGGTGGCCCGAGTGGCGGTGCCGGTGGGGAACTACGCGATCTACACCGGGTTCGCCGAGTACGACGCGAGCGGCAATCCCACCGGGTTGCGTCTGGTCCTCCAGGACAACCTGGTGGTACCGAACTCCTCCGGCGTCACGATGGTCACCGCCGACGAACGCGCCGCCACCGCCCAGGTCTCGGCGGCCACGCCACGGCCCGCGACATCGGACGACGTGACGCTGGATGTGATCCGTACCGACGCCGTCGGCAACGCGGTCCCGGTCCAGGCCGTCGCGTCGGGGAACGTCTTCGTCTCCCCGCAGGGCGCGCCGACGATCGGGAAGTTGAGCTCCCAGGCGATGTGGGACGGGGTGAGCCCGGCGGGTACCGGCTCGCCGTACCGCTACGACCTCCTGCTCCCGTCGGCCGCCGATGTCCCCGCGAACGAGACGATCCCGGTGTCGGCGAGCGGATTGGCCTCGCTCCACTACACCTTCGACACCGACGCGTCCAACACCGCCCACACGGGCCTGTACGAGATCGGCGTGCGCAGTCAGCAGCTCGGTGGCCTGGTCGGCACCTATCCGGTGACGGTGCCCGAAAGCCTCACCGACTACGTCACCGCACCGCTGCCCACCGGCTTCTCCTGGCTCCAGAGCTACTACGCGGAGCTGGGCAGGGCGCCGGACGAGGGGTTCGCGGGCTTGCAGCCGGGCGACCTGCCGAGCTTCACGGCCGGGCAGCAGGTCTGGCGCACGTGGGGTCACGGACCGCTGGCCCCGCAGGTCGGGCAGTTCAGCGGCCCCAACCTCTGTTTCGCCTGCGTGGCCGGCACGTCGATGGGCATCAGCTTCAACGGCGACTTCACCGACAGCGAACCCGAGACGTCGGGCTACTACGAAGTCCCCTTCGGCTACCCCAACCCGACCGTGGAGAACTTCACGGTCTACCGGGACGGCCAACAGATCGCCCAACAGCCCGGCGTGGGCGCGTGGTTGTCCGACATCCCGCAGCAGGTCGACACCTACCGCGCGGTGTTCGACGTCGACGCGAGCGGGATCAGCTCGGTGTCCCAGGCGACCAAGACCCACACGGACCTGACGTTCGTCTACAACCCGGCCGACGACCCGCACTTGACGCTGCCGCCGGGCGACTCCTGCTACGAGGGCGGCGCCGATCCCGCCTCGTGCCGGATCCTCCCCATGCTGAACCTGAACTACCAACTGAGCACGGACGGGAGCGACACCGCTCACGCCGTGTCGGTCCTGAACCTGACCGTCGGTCACGAGAGCTACGACGGGCAGGGTTCGCAGGCGCCGGCCGTCTCGGCGAAGGTCGAGGTCTCCTTCGACGGCGGCACCACCTGGACCCCGGCGGCCACCGTCCCGACCGGCCGGAACCACTACCTGGCCGTCTGGCCCGACACAGGAGCCAAGGGCAGCATGCCGTCGCTGCGGGTCACCGCGACCGACTCGATCGGCGGCTCCATCACGCAGACCATCACCCACGCCTACACCATCGGCTGACGGGGAGTCATCATGAGGTTGATATCCAGATCCCGTCTGCGCCTCGGGGCAGCCGCGGTGGGCGTGGCGGCCCTGACGGCGACCGCCTCGACGGTGGCCCTGTCCACCACGGCCTACGCGGGACCGGCCGCGTCCGCGCACACCGCCTCGTCCACCGCCGCGTCCACCGTGCGGGACGTGTGCGGCGCGGCGAAGGCCGGGTACGACCGCTGTCTGGCGGAGGTCCGCACGGACGTGCACGAGGGCCTGGGCGTCCGCGGCAAGGCGGCTGCGGCCGTCACCGGCCATGCGGCGGCGCTGCCGGCCGGCTTCGGCCCGGCCGACCTGCAGGCGGCTTACAAGCTGCCGAGTACCGGCGGCGCGAACCAGACCGTGGCGATCGTCGACGCCGGCGACGACGCGAGCGCCGAGGCGGACCTTGCCGTCTACCGCGCAACCTACGGCCTGCCCGCGTGCACCACGGCCGACGGCTGCTTCACGAAGGTGAACCAGACAGGCGCCTCCGCACCGCTGCCGGCGGATCAGGGCTGGGGCATCGAGATCGCCCTGGACGTGGACATGGTGTCCGCGGCCTGCCCGCAGTGCCACATCCTGCTGGTGGAGTCCGACGACGCCTCCTCGCAGAACCTGGCCGCCTCCGTCGACACCGCGGTGAGGCTCGGGGCGACGGAGGTGTCCAACAGCTACGGCGCCACCGAGGGCAACGGCATCCAGGCGTACGCCCCCGACTACGCCCACCCCGGAGTGGCGATCTTCGCCTCCTCCGGCGACAGCGGCTACGGCATCCCGATCGTCCCGGCCGCGTACAGCTCGGTGATCGCCGTCGGCGGCACCTCGCTGACCAAGGACGTAAGCGCGCGCGGCTGGAGCGAGACGGCGTGGGGTGGGGCCGGTAGCGGCTGCTCGGCCTGGATCGACAAGCCGGCCTGGCAGAGGGACCAGGACTGTCCGGGACGCATGACCGCCGACGTCTCGGCGGACGCCGACCCGAACACCGGCCCCGCGGTCTACGACGCCAACCCCCACGACGGCACCCCCGGCTGGGGCGTCGTCGGCGGCACCAGCGCCGCCTCCCCGTTCCTCGCCGGCGTCGTCGCGCAGGCCGGAAACCCGGCGAAGTTCCCGAACGCCTCGGCGTTCTACTCGCCGTCGGCCGCTGCCGGCCTGAACGACGTGGTGGGAGGGGCCAACGGATCCTGTGCCGGGGACTACCTGTGCACCGCCGTCGCAGGCTATGACGGCCCGACGGGCATGGGATCGCCGAACGGCCTGTCAGCCTTCTGAAAGGCCGGGTCGGCAGCACGACACCGCCTCGGGCTCCGTGGACGTCGTCCACGGAGCCCGAGGTGCTACCCGAACCAGGCCGCCTCCGCTGCTAGCGCGTCGTGGTCGGGTACGGCGGGTAGACCGGGGCGGGCCAGGGGCCGCACTGGGTCGGGGTGATCCCGGAGTTGCCGCCCTGGTCGGTGAGGATGAAGTGCCCGACGTCGCAGCTGTAGCTCGGGGCCTTGCCTTGGTCTGCCTGGGCCACGCCGCTCGCGGTCACGTTCTTGACCGTCACCGAGGCTCCGGTCTGGTCCTGGAGGGCGAAGGTGCCGGTCCCGCTGATGGTCACGGTGTCGAGACTGACGCCGTTGACGGTGCCCTGGATCCACTGGATCGCCTCGTAGGGGCTCTGCTCGATCAGGGCGTTGCTGACGTCGACGGGCCCGGTGATCGTGGCCTGTTGGGCGTCGAACCACAGGGCTCCGACGCCGAACTTCCAGTTCGGGTCGAGGTCGCCGTCCCGGATCAGCGTGTTGTTCGAGATCGTGTACAGGCCCACCGGGGTCGACTTGAACCGCTGGCCGATGTGGATGCCGCCGCCCTGGGTGATCCCGGTGTCCTCGACCAGGTTCCCGCTGATCGTGTTGTGGTCGCCGCCGTAGCCGGCGATGCCGTTCGCCAACTGCTGCAGCTGCACGGTGTTGTTCGAGATGGTGTCCTGGGAGTCCGCGCCGATGCTCGCGTCCGCCCACAGCGCGATTCCGTCGTCGCCGGTGTTGCGGACGTTGCTGTCGGTGATCGTCGAGCCGGTCACGCCGCCGTGCAGGTTGATGCCGTCGGCCGTGGTGTCACGGATGCGCATGCCGCTGAAGGTCAGGTTCGTCATCGGCCCGTCCATCCAGGCCCCGACCTTCAGGTGCTCGATCCAGAGGTCGGACACGGTCGAGTCGCTCATCGCGCCGCCGATCCCGTTGACCTGGCAGCCGTCGCACCGCTGCTGGACGTTGCCCACGATGGCGAAGTTCGACAGGTGCACCTTGGTGCTCGGCTTCGGCGCGGCGTTGCCGTAGAAGCCGGGCGCCGTGCCGGTGATCGTCGAGTACCACATGCCGGCGCCCGCGACGGTGACGTCGTTCACGCTGATGTGGCCCGGAACGTCGTACGTCCCTTGCGGGATCCACACGGTGCCGCCGGGACCGGCCGCGGCGATCGCGGCGTCGAACGCGCTCGTGGAATCGGCGGCGCCGGTCGGGTCGGCTCCCTTGCTCGTGACCGAGACCGACCCGGCCGGCTGGGCGAGCGGCGCGGCCACGTTCTCGAAGTCGGCCAGGTCGATCGTGTACGAGGACGCGGTGTCCTCCGAGTCGACCTTCAGCGTGAAGGTGGTGCCGGCCGGATAGGTGCTGTTGAACAGCCGGTGGACCTCGTCGAAGAAGTGGTGCGGATTTCCGCTGCTCGGGGTGTTGGTGAACGGATAGATGCCGTAGTACCAGCTGTACGCGTTGGTGAGCGTGAAGTCGGGCTGCTTGGCTCCGTCGACGTACAGCGACAGTGGCGCGGTGTAGACCGAGCCGGTCGCGGAATCAGGAATGCTGTAGCGGAAGTCGATCGAGTTCGTCGCCACCGGCGTCGTGAACGTGACGTACTTGCCGGTGCCCTGCAGCGTGACGGCCACGCGGCCGGACGCCTCGTCAGCGAGCTGGCCCTGCGTGAAACTCGGGCCGATGACCGTTCCGTTCGTCGGCTCGTGTGCCGCCTCGACCTCGGTGTAGGGCAGGCTCGCCCCGGCGCCGCCGGTGGCGGTCGCCGTGCCGGCGGCCGCGGTCGTGGCGAGGGGCAACCCGGTGCTGACGAGCGCGGCGGCGCCGCAGAACATGGCAATCCGGCGCAGACTTCGGCCCGATAAGGGCATCTGGGACTCCTTACTCTCGGGGCGGAACAAAGCCGGTCGACAAGGTGCCCCCGTTTTCTAGCGCACGCCCTGGTCCGTGTCGAGAGAATGTGGAAATCCACGCGAAATGATCTCGTAAAAATGGGCCCTTATTGCGCCGATGCACAACGACTTAATTGACGTCCCACGCTCATTGGTCACCTGATTTCGCATTCGGGGACGGTCTCATGGCGTACTCACGACGACTGCAGAGCGGATTCACACGCGCGCGCGATGCTCTGGATACCAGGTAGCCCGATCCCTTTCGAGGTGAGAGGTCATGGTCATGGACAGGCAGCATCCGAACAACGACGACCGTGCGAGCGGAGAGCCGTCTCGGCCCAGACGGAGGGTGATGATCGCGGTGGCCGGCTTGGCGTGCGCGGCCGTCGCGGTTGCCGGTTGCGCGGCGACCGCGTCGTCGTCCTCGTCGGCATCGAGCACGGCGTCGAACGCGGCGTCGAACGCGGCGTCGAGCGCGGCGTCGAGCGCGGCGTCGAGCGCGGCGTCGCCGGTGTCGTCCTCGTCGGCGCCCGCGGCAGGCAAAACCGGCTCGAACGCGCGCTCCGGACCGGCCGAGGGCGGAACGACGGGGACGGTCACCGCCGTCACCGCCTCCGGCTTCACCCTGAAGACGACGACCGGTCAGGCGGTGACCGTGACCGAGACCTCCACGACGAGCTTCGTGAAGGGCACGAGCCCGGCCACCTCGTCCGCCGTGGCCACGGGCCAACCCGTTCTGGTCCTCGGCACGGTCAACAGCACGACGATCAGCGCGGGACAGGTCGTCGTGCAGCCACCCGGCAGCGGTTCGACACCCTCGACCGCGTCCCAGGTGGTCCCCTTCCAGCGCGGCGGAGCCGGCGTGACCAAGCAGGTCGGTCAGGTCCCGACCACCTACGCGGAGGGCTCCGGCACGATCGTGAGCGGCACCACGGCGGACCGGGCGACCGAGGCCGCGCTCGCCGCCTACCCGGGCGGGGTCGTCGACCGGGTCGTGCAACTGAGCAACGGCGAGTACGAGGTCCACACGATCGGCGTCATCTGGCCCCACCACGTCTTCGTCACTGCGGACTTCAAGGTCGTAGGAGCCAACTAAGGTCCCTGGACCGCCCTGAGGCGCGCGGGCGCGCTACTTCAGCAGCAGCGCGCCCGGCTGCGCCGACAGCGCGCCGTCGAGGACCAGGGACGCCGCACCCACGGCGGCGACGTTCTCGCCGAGGGTGGTCGAGACGACCGCCGTGGGATGCGTCGCCTGGACGAACGGGCTGCTGGCCACCATCGGCTCCACGGTCGCAAGCACCCGGTCCGCCAGCACCTGCCAGACGGGGCCGCCGAAGACCACCGTGTCGACGTCCAGCAGCGTGGCCGCCGCGCAGACGCCGCGCCCGATCCGGATCGCCAGCCGGTCCAGGATGCCGTCGGCCGCGGCGTCCCCGGCGGCGGACAGCTCCGCGAGGCGCGTAAGTCCCCGCTGCGCGTCCGCCGGGTTCACCACCGTGTACTCGGACCCCAGCACGCCCAGCGCGACCGCCTCCTCCACCAGGGTGCGGGTGGAGCAGGCGGCCCCGAGGCCGCCGATCTCGCCGGCGTTGCCGGAGGTCCCGCGCAGCACGGTGTCGTCCACGACCAGGCCCATGCCGGTGCCGGTGCCGAAGTAGAAGAAGAGCAGGTTCCGGCTGGCCGTCGCGGCGCCCGTCCAGCGCTCGGCGACCACCGCCGCCGTCACGTCCTTGTCCAGCACGGCCGGCAGGCCGGTGGCCTCGCTCAGCCGGTCGCGCAGCGGGTACCGGCCCCAGCCGGGCAGCTCCGGGGGGTCCACCACCCAGCCGGCCACGGCGTCGATCGGGCCGGGAGCCGCGATGCCCAGGCCCAGTACCCGGTCCCGGTCGGCGACCGAGTCCAGCACCAGGGCGTTCACCGAGGCCGCCATGTCCGCGGCGATCTTGTCGGTGTCCCCGCCGCTGGGCGTGCTCTGGCTGCGCTGGGCGACGACGGTGCCGAGCAGGTCCACCACCACGCAGGTGATCACGGCCGGGTCGAGGTGGACGCCCACCGCGTACAGCGAGTCCGGGACGACCTCGAGCAGCGTGCGCGGTTTGCCGCTGCCGCTGCTCTGGCGACCGGATTCTCGGATCAGGCCCTGGTCCAGCAACCGGCGGGTGATGTTGGAGACCGTCTGCGGCGACAGGCCCGTGGCCTGGGCGAGTTCGACACGGCTGAGGCCGGAGCGTTGGCGCCGGATCGCGTCCAGGACCACGGATTCGTTGAAGTCCCCCACCCGCGGCAGATTGGTTCCACGCCGGATGGGCGACTGTGCGTCAGAACTCGCCCTCATACTCGTCAACCTGCGCCTCTTCGCCTCCGTGGACGGCCGTCCGGTCGGAGGCATGGTATGCCACCGACCGGCGACGGGGGTCGGGCCGGACCCGTCCCCCGCGCCTGGATCGGTCCCGTTCACCCCTGCCCGCTGCCACCGGCGGCCTGGGGACGCAGCCGCAGCGTCAGGATCTGGAAGGGCCGCAGCCGCAGCCGCACCGCGTCCTTGCCCTCCGGCCACAGCGCGGCCCGCCGCTCGGAGGATCCCGGCGAGGGCTGCGGCCACGGCTGCTCCAGCAGGTCGCAGTCCCAGGCGGCGGCGAGCGGGAACCCAGTGGTCAGGCGGGCCACGGCCGTTCCCCCTCCCGACTCGTAGAGGCGGACGACCACGTCGCCGCTGCAGTCGTCCGCCAGCTTGACCGACTCCACCACGACGGCGTCGTCGTCGAGGGCGATCAAGGGAGCGGCCTGCGCGGCGGCGGGACGCAGCGGCAGCGACAGCGCGTAGCCGCCCGCGACGGCCTGGGCGATGTCGGCGCCGGGGGCCAGGGCGTAACTGAACCGGTGCCGACCGCGGTCGGCCTGCGGGTCGGGGCTGTGCGGCGCGCGCAGCAGCGAGAGTCGCACGGTGGTCGTGGTGCCGCCGTCCGCGCGGGTGTCGCGGTGCAGGTCGTGGCCGTAGGTGGAGTCGGTGAGCAGCGCGGCTCCCCAGCCGCGCTCGCCCACGTGGATCCAGCGGTGCGCCCACAGCTCGAAGCGGGCGGCGTCCCAGCTGGTGTTCTCGTGGGTGGGACGGCGCACATGGCCGAACTGGATCTCGGCGCTCTCGTGCTCGGCGTGGACGTCGAGGGGCCAGGCCGCCTTGAGCACGGTGTCGCGCTCCTGCCAGTCGATGTCGTTGCGCACCGTCAACCGGTCACCCTCAGCGGCGAGTTCGAGGTGCTGGACGAAGCGCGAGGCACCGTGGGTGCGTTCGACGCGCACGACCGCCAGCAGCGGCCCGGCGTCGACCAGGGTGACGGAGTCGGCACGGTCGAGGTCGTGGACGGTGTCGCGGTAGTAGGAGTCGAGGTTCCAGGCCGACCACAGGGTGGGGTCGTCCGGGTGGACCTGGAGCAGGTTGCCCGCCGTGCCGGGGGCGATGGCCTCGCGCTCCGCTTCGTGGTCGTAGGCGGAGGTCACCAGGCCCCGGTGGTCGACCACGACCCGGAGCCGGCCGTTGTCGAGCACATAGCCGCCGTCCTCGGCGCGCGCGGTGACCGGGTGTGCGGGAGTGGTCGCCGTCCCGGAGCCCAGGGCAGGTGTCTCGGCCAGGACGGCGAGCCTTCCGTCCGACAGGAGTTGGGCCTCGTCGGCCTCCTGACCCGATGTCAGAAAAGCGACTTCTCGACGCGGCAGGGGGCCACTGTTCAGGAAGCCGGGCGCGCCGGGCAGGTGGGATGCCGACTCGCCGACGATCTCCTCCAACTCCCGGTGGATCTCGCCGTATTCGCGTTCGGCCTGCTGGTGCACCCAGGCGATGGACGAGCCCGGCAGAATGTCGTGGAACTGGTTGAGCAGCACCCGCTGCCAGAGGCGCTCCAGCCGTTCGTAGGGGTAGGCCGCGCCGGTGCGGACGGCGGCCGTCGCCGCCCACAGCTCGGCCTCGCGCAGCAGCGCCTCGGCGCGGCGGTTGCCGCGCTTGGTGCGCGCCTGGCTGGTGTATGTGCCGCGGTGGTTCTCCAGGTAGAGCTCGCCGCGCCAGACCGGGAGCCGCTCGTGCTCGGCCGCTGCGGCGGCGAAGAATGCGTCCGGCGCCTCGAGCACCACCCGGGGCGAGCCCTCCAGGTCCCGCAGGCGGCGGGCCTTCTCCAGCATCGAGGGGGTGGGACCGCCGCCGCCGTCGCCGTGGCCGAAGGGCGCGAGCGAGCGGGTGGCGACCCCCTTCTCCGCGAAGTTGGCTTCGGCGTGGGCGAGTTCGGCCCCGGTCAGCTCGGCGTTGTAGCTGTCGACGGGCGGGAAGTGGGTGAAGATCCGGGAGCCGTCGATGCCCTCCCAAGCGAAGGTGTGGTGCGGCAGCCGGTTGGTCTCGTTCCAGGAGAGCTTCTGGGTGAGGAACCACTGCGCGCCCGCGAGCTTGGCCAGCTGGGGGTAGGCGGCGGTGTAGCCGAAGGAGTCGGGCAGCCAGACCCCGGGCTGCTCGATGCCGAACTCCTCGGCGAAGAAGCGGCGGCCGTGGACGAGTTGGCGGGCGAGGGCCTCACCGCCCGGCAGGTTGCCGTCGGCCTCGACCCACATGCCGCCGACCGGCGCCCAGGTGCCCGCGGCGACGGCCTTGGTGATCCGGGCGAAGACCTCGGGGTGCTGCTCCTTGATCCAGGCGTACTGCTGCGCCGAGGAGCAGGCGAAGACCAGCTCGGGGTACTCCTGGGCGAGGGTCGTCATGTTGGTGAAGGTCCGGGCGCACTTGCGCACCGTCTCGCGGACCGGCCACAGCCAGGCGGAGTCGATATGGGCGTGGCCGACCGCCGCGACGGTGTGTGCGGAGGCGTGCGCGGGTCGGGCGAGCACGTCGGCCAGCCGGTCACGGGCCGTTGCGGCGGTGCCCGCCACGTCGGTGGGGTCGACGGCGTCGGCGGCACGGCGCAGCGCGTGCAGGATCTCGTGCCGCCGGGAGGAGCGCTCGGGCAGTTCGTGCATCAGCTCGTCGAGCACCTCGATGTCGTGGATCAGGTGCCAGACGTCCTCCTCGCGCACGGCGATCTCGGCCTGCCCGAGGCGGTAGAGGTGCTCGGTTCCTGCGGTCTTCAGCGAGCCGAAGTGGGTGTTGCGGCCCGCGCTGCCGACGATCCAGGGGTTGGCGGCGAGCTCCACGAGCAGGTCGACCCGCTCTGCGGCGGTGGCCGAGGGGCTGAGCAGCACGCTGCGGTGGTAGGGGTGCAGGCCCTGTATCGGCGAGCCGTGGGCGTCGTGGACCAGGCCCTCGGCCTGGCCGCCGGGGCCGCGGCTGAGGTCGAACCCGAGGTCGAAGACGGCCTCCACGCGGCGACCGGCCCACGCCTCGGGAATCTCCGCGCGCGCCCGGAGCCAGGTCGTCGACCAGGGGCCGCCCCAGCTGGAGCCGAGTGCGAACGGTTGGTAGTCGGCCGTCAACGCCTCGGCGACGGGCACGGGTTCGCCGTCGACCTGCCACGCGCTGAGTGCGAGCGGGCGGGTGGCGCTGTAGAGGGCGGGTCGGACCACCCGGTCCAGCAGCTTGCGGATCCGGGCCTCGGTCATCCGGCGGTCGTCATGCACGGCGGGGGTCCTTCCAGGGGTCCTGCGCAGGGTCGCGGTCGGTGTCGGGTGCGGGTGCGGGGTCGGGCGCGGGCAGGCGGACGGTGTCGCGCTGGCCGTCCGGCCAGGCGATGTCCACCAGCAGGTCGGTGCCCTCGGCCCGGGTGGTCACCAGCGGGAGGGCGGTCGGGGCGGCCCCGCCCAGGTGGACGAGGGCTACGTGGACGCTGCCGTGGGCGACAGGACCCTCGCTCTCCACGACGGGGGTCGCGGAGGCGCTGCCGAGGGCGTTGCTGTCCTTGCCCGGCACCACGGACGCCCGGGGCAGGCCCTGAAGGCCCGTGATCTGGGAGACCAGGCCGTCCGCGACCGCAAGTCGGGCGGTGGCACCCTCGGCCGTCACGGCGAGCGCCGACGGCAGGTCAGCGGCCAGGGCCCAGCCCCCGATCCGCAGTCGGCCCACCGTATCTGACGCCACGTCAGCAGCGGCGTCGACGCGTACGGCCCGCACCTCGACGGAACCGCGCAGCGCCGAGCCGACGGTGATCCAGGGGCCGAGCCGGTAGTCGGTGTCCGGGCCGCCGAAGACGTCCCAGGTGGCGTCCTCGGGCCAGTGCGCCCGGGAGCGGGAGACGGCGGCAGCTCCGTCGATGGAGACGCGGGTGGCCGGACGCCGGTGGGAGGCGCGGCCGTTGACGTCGAGGAGGACGACGGCGTTGTCCAGCGGCTCGACGTCCGGGCAGGATCCGGGCCCGGGACTTGCGTCCCCGGGGGTCTCCGGTGCGGTGTGGGTGGAGTAGGCGAAGCGCGCGTAGCAGGGGTCGTCGGAGTGGAGGCGGGCCGGGTCGGCGTGGTCGCCGCCGTGGTTGACGACCCGCACCACGCCGTCGGCGGCGGTGCCGGAGACCAGCCAGCCCGGCGCGGCCAGAGCGCGGGTGACATCGCCTCGCTCGACCGGGAGTTGCGTACCCTCCTCGGTCCACACCGGGTGGTCCGGCGGCAGAGCGAGACCGATGAAGCCCTTGCTCGCCCAGTACGGGGACGCGGGCCCGGAGTAGCCCTGCAGCACACCGCGGAAGGGTCGGTGCCAGCCCAGGGTGAGCAGGCCGTGGTCGTCGGTCGCACCGTGCCGGGTGAAGTGGTCCAGCGTGCGGGTGGCGACGGCCCGGGTCTCCCCCGGCGCCAGCGGCGTGGCGTCGAACAACGCACCGGTCCACAGGGGTGCGAGTGCCGCGTGCCGGTAGGTGAGCGAGCGGCCCTGGACGAGCGGAGAACCGTTGGCCCCAACCAGCAACCGCTGGTCCTCAAGGAATCGGCGCAGTCGGGCCCGGTAGCGGTCGAGCAGCCCGGCCGGTGCGGCGTCCCCGAGGATGCGGCAGAACCACAGCGGATACAGGTGCATGGCCCAGCCGTTGTAGTGGTCGAAGTTGCGCCGTTCACCGCCGGTCAGCCCGTCGGAGTACCAGCCCTCCCCCGCGTACCAGCCGTCGGTCAGCGCGATGGTGCGGTCCAGGTCCTGTTGCAGCCACTCCCCGCCGACCGTGCGGGCGAACGCCTCGGTGACCGCCTGGAACCAGACCCAGTTGTTGCCCGGCATCAGGTTGCCGACCATGGGCGCGAGCCAGTCAAGCACCTGCCGCCGGACCCGGTCGTCGAGACGGTCCCAGATCCAGGTCCTGGTCTCGTGCAGGGCGAGCGCGATGGAGGCGGCCTCGACCTTGGCCTGGTTCGCCTCGGCGAAGGTGGGCCAGCGCTCGGGGTGCTTCGCGTCGGTGCCGGCGGCCAGGCCGGCCGCGTACCAGCCGGCCAGGTCGTGCGGGTCGGCCCCGCCCGCTCCCGCCAGCCGGAAACCGGCCAGCAGGAACGTGCGGGCGAAGCCTTCGAGGCCGTCGCTGTGCGTGCCGTTGAGGCTCGGCACGCCGGGCAGCCCGATCAGGGCGTGCCCGGCGGTCGCGTAGGGCCGCACCGCGAGCAGCAGGCGGTCCGCCGTCTGCTCCCAGTGGGCGCGGTCCTCGGCGGGAGTGCGATCCTCGGCATGAGTGCCATGCATGACCGTACGTCCATCCAGTCGATGAAACCTTGGCAGTGACGGGGCGTCAGCTCTGCGGGATGCGCAGCGTCACCAGCTGGAAGGGCCGCAGCTCGATCGAGACGGCTCCGTCCTCGCCCGCGAGTGGTGCGGAGCCCGGGAGGGGCCGCTCCAGCAGATCGGTCGGGACGGCGCGGTCGACGGCGAACCCGTCGGCCGCAGCCACGGCCACGCTCGCGCGCGCCCGCCCACCGTGGGCCTCGTAGAGACGGACGACCAGGTCGCCACTGCGGTCGTCGGCGAGCTTGACCGCGCTCACCACCACGGCGTCCCCGTCCACGGTCACCAGCGGCGCCACGGCTGCGGCGGCTCCGGTGACCCGGCGTTCGGGCAGGTTGGCCCGGTAGCCCTCGCGGACCGCGTCGCCGATCGCGCCCGGCACCAGCGCGTGCCGGAACCGGTGCACGCCCTGGTCCGTCTCCGGGTCGGGATAGCGCGGCGCGCGGAGCAGCGACGCCCGTACCGTGGTCGTCGTGCCGCCGTCCTCAGCGCGCACCGCGCGGGTGACGTCGTGGCCGTAGGTGGCGTCATTGACCACGGCGACGCCCCACCCCGGCTCGTCGACGTGGACGAAGCGGTGGTTGCAGGCCTCGAACTTGGCCCACTCCCAGCTGGTGTTCTGGTGCGTGGGCCGGTAGGCATGGCCGAACTGGGTCTCCGAGGCGTACCGGTCGGCCTTCACGTCCAGCGGGAAGGCCAGCTTGAGGAACCGCTCGCGCTCGTGCCAGTCCACCTCGGTGTCGATGTCCAGCCGCTTCACGGCGTTCGGCACCGACAGCAGCTGGACGACCTTCGACTCGCCGAAGGCCCGCTCGACGCGGACCGCTTCGCCCTCGACGCCGAGGGAGGTCACCTCGACCAGGTCGCGGCCGGTGTTCCGGTAGAAGGCGTCGACGTCCCAGGCGTCCCACTGGTTGGGGAAGTCGGGGTGGAGCTGGAGCAGGTTGACGGCCTGTCTCGGTGCGACCGCCTCGCGCTCGGCCGTCAGGTCGTAGGCCGAGACCACCAGCCCTCGTGCGTCGATCTCGACCCGCAGCAGGCCGTTGTCCAGCACGTAGCCGCCGCCCTCGCGTGGCGTCGGCGCCACGGATCCCGCCCCGGCCTCGGGCGCGGCACCGCCTGAGGGCACGCCGCCGCGCGCGTGCGGAGCGCCGTTGAACAGCAGCTCGACCGATCCCTCACCGGCCAGCGCCCGCTGGGCGTCCGCGATGATGCCCTCCAGCTCCTGGCCCAGCCGGGCGTAGGTCTCGCGTGCCTCGCGGTGCACCCAGGCGATGGAGGAGCCGGGCAGGATGTCGTGGAACTGGTGCAGCAGCACCGTCTTCCAGATCCGGTCCAACTCGGCGTACGGGTACGGCGTTCCGGCCCGCACGGCCGCCGTCGCCGCCCAGAGCTCGGCCTCGGTCAGCAGCGACTCGCTGCGCCGGTTGCCGCGCTTGGTCTGCGCCTGGCTGGTCAGCGTGGCGCGGTGGAGTTCCAGATAGAGCTCGCCGACCCAGACCGGCGGGTTCGGGTACTCGGCCTCAGCCTTGTCGAAGAACGCCGCCGGCGCCTCCCAGCGCACCGTGGCCGAACCCTCCAGATCGCGCAGCCGCGCCGCCTTGGCGACCATCTCGCGGGTGGTGCCGCCTCCGCCGTCGCCGTAGCCGGTCGGCGCCAGCGAGCGGGTGGCGACGCCCTTCTCCTTGAAGTTGTTGGCGGCGTGGGCGATCTGACGGCCTCTCATCTCGCAGTTGTACGAGTCGACCGGCGGGAAGTGGGTGAAGATCCGGGAGCCGTCGATGCCCTCCCAGAGGAAGGTGTGGTGGGGGAAGCGGTTGGTCCGGCTCCAGGAGATCTTCTGGGTCAGCAGCCTGCGCACCCCGGCCGCCTTGATGATCTGCGGCAGCCCGGCGGCGAACCCGAAGGTGTCCGGCAGCCACGCCTCCTCGCTCTCCAGGCCGAACTCCTCCAGGAAGAAGCGCTTGCCGTGGACGAACTGCCGCGCCATCGCCTCGGAGCCGGGCATGTTGGTGTCGGACTCCACCCACATGCCGCCGACGGGCACGAAACGGCCGTCCGCCACCGCCTTCTTGACGCGGGCCCAGACCTCCGGCCGATGCTCCTTGATCCAGGCGAACTGCTGGGCCTGGGACATCGCGAAGACGAACTCGGGCTCCTCCTCCAGCAGCGCGGTCATGTTGGAGGTGGTCCGGGCGACCTTGCGCACCGTCTCGCGCAGCGGCCACAGCCAGGCGGAGTCGATATGCGCGTGGCCGACCGCGCTGATCCGGTGCGCGGCGGGGGCAGCCGGGGCGGCCAGCACACCGGCCAGTTCGTCCCGGGCCGCCTGGGCGGTGCCGTTGACGTCCTGCAGATCGACGGCGTCCAGCGCCCGGCTGACCGCGCGCAGGATCTCCCAGCGGCGCGCGCTTTCCAGCGGGAGCTCGGCCATCAGCTCGCCGAGCACCTCCAGATCCATGACGAGGTTCCACACCGTCTCGTCGAAGACGGCCAGCCGCATCGGGCCGAGCACGTACTGCGGCGCGTCACCCGCCGTGGCGCGGTCGCCCATCGGCGTCGGTTGGAAGGGCACGCCGTTCGCGTCGAGGTCCGGGTTGGACGCCGCCTCGATCCGCCAGTGCACCTCCTCGCCACCGGCCACCGGGGAACCCACCCGGACGTGGTTGTTGCGCGGGTGCAGCCCCTTCACCGGCGAACCGTCGGGCCGGTAGACGAGGCCCTCGCACTGGAACCCCGGGGTACGCGGGGTGAAGCCGAGGTCGAGCACCGCCTCGACGGTGGCGCCCGCCCACTCGGCGGGCACGGTCCCGGTGACCTTGAACCAGCTGGTCCCCCAGGGCGCGCCCCATGGGGTGCCTTCGCCGACGGGCCGGGTCGTCGCCGCCAACCCCTCGGCCACGGGCACGGGTTCACCCGTCGTCGACCAGATCTCGACGTCCAGGGGAGCGGTCACGGGGTAGACGGCGGGACGGATGCGCTCCCGCAGGACGCGCTCCAGTCGTGCTTCGACCAGTTTCCGGTCGTCGTGCATGGGATGGGGTCTCCTGTTGCTGCGAGCGTGTGGGGTGCTGGGTGTTCGGCGAAGTGCTGGTGAGGTGTCGGCGTCGGGTTCGGCGGCCGGGGTCAGGGGTGGGTGCGGCAGCCGGGGTCAGACGACCGGAGCGGGGCGTTCGCAGGTGCTGGCCACCGGGAGCGTCCGGCCCTGGTCCGCCGCCTCCAGCAGGGTGAGCATCACGTCCAGGACGTGGGCGGCGAGTTCGGCGGACGCCCGGTGCGGCCGACCCTCCGCCAGCGCCTCGGCCAGGTCGGCGAGGCCGGTGCCACGGCCGGCGTCCCGGTAGCCGGCGTTCGGCGCCAGGACTTCCCAGCCGTCACCGCGGTTGAGCTCGACCGGCCCGTCGAAGTTGTTGGGATCGGGCAGCGACAGCGATGCCTCGGTTCCGTGCACCTCGATCCGCGGCAGGCGCGCGGCCTTGACGTCGAAGCTCATCACCAGGGTGCTCAGCGCTCCCCCGGCGTGCTCCAGGACTCCGGTGATGTGGGTGTCCACCTCCACCGCGAAGCTCTGCCCGGCGCGGGGGCCGCTGCCGATGGTGCGCTCGGCGCGCGGCCTGGAGGAAGCGCCGGTCACCTTCACCACGGGACCGAGCAGATGGACCAGCGCGGAGAGATAGTAGGGGCCCATGTCGAGCAGCGGGCCGCCGCCCGGGCGGTAGTAGAACTCCGGGTCCGGGTGCCACTTCTCGTGCCCGGCGCCGGTCATGAAGGCGGTGGCGGAGACCGGACGCCCGATCAGGCCGTCGTCGACGGCCTTGCGGGCGGTCTGTGTCCCGGTCCCGAGGACGGTGTCCGGCGCGCTCGCCACCCTCAGCCCCGCCGCACGGGCGGCGGCGAGGACGGCCTCGGCCTCCTTGCGGTCGACCGCGAGCGGCTTCTCGCCGTAGACGTGCTTGCCCGCGCTGAGCGCCGCAAGGGCGACCTCGGCGTGCGCGGCGGGGATGGTCAGGTTGAGCACGGTGTCCACGTCGTCCCGGGCGACCAGCTCGGCGACGGACCCGACGACCGCGACCTCCCGCCCGTTGCCCGCTCCCCCGGCCGACGCCTCCCGGGCGAGGCTCGCGGCGCGCTCCCGGTCGAGATCGGTGACGGCGGTGAGCCGGACCGAGGTCAGGCGGTCCAGCGTGGCGAGATACGCGCCGCTGATCTTGCCCGCACCCACGATGCCGATCCTCAACGGCTCGCCCACAGCAGTCCCCTCTCGGTCAACGTGCGGACCTCCGGCACGTCGAAGTCGTCGGGCTTGTGCCCGATGGTCGATACGAAGACCCGCCCGGCACCCCACGTCCGGGTCCAGACGGCAGGCGTCACCGCGGGCCGGTCGCGCAGCTCGTCGGGCGGGAAGGTGGTGGTGGCCAGCACCTCGATGTGCGGGTCGGTGAGCATCCAGTACTGCTCGGTGTGCACGTCGAAGTCCCGGAGCCCGGCGATGACCGGGTGCTCCGCCTGCTCGGGCAGCAGGTGCACGGTGTGGTCGTGGAAGCCGGGCGGGTGCATCACGAACCGGCCGCCGGTGAGCAGGTGGTAGCCGTGGTCGAGGAAGGAGTCGACGATGCCGCCGTGCCAACCGGCCAGCCCGCTGCCGCCGCGGACCGCCGCGGCGAGGTTGTCGCACTGCTCGCGGGTGATCGTGCCCATGGTCCAGCACTGCACGATCAGGTCGGTGGCCGCCAGACGCTCGGCGTCCTCGTACACGGCGAGGTCCTCGGCGGTCTCGACCGCGAACCCCTGCTCCTTCAGGAAGGGGACGAAGCTGTCGCTGATCGCCACGGGTTGGTGTCCGTCCCAGCCGCCGCGGACGACCAGCGCCCGACGGGTGGTGTGAGTGGTCACGGAGATTGCACGCTCCCCTCGGCACCGTGCGTGACAGCGCACGGAGTTGGGTGGTTGGCGCTTGCCCGGTGAACCTACGAATGGGCGTCAGAGTTTGTCAATACATTGGACGAACTCGGCGCGGACCGGTCTTCGCGAGGGGGCCTCTCGCGTGAGCGCCGCGCGGGCGCCACTTCTGGGGAAAGCCATGGACCGAGCCCACACCCTCGCACCATCCCGATCCATCGCCCCGTCAGATCCGCTGCTCTGAAGGATCCATGACGGCCCGCTGCATCCATTGACTTAACCCAGTCGATGGATTTAGTGTCCGGAGGCCGCGCAGGCCCCTGACCCCCTCTCCACTCTCCGCCCAAGCCCTCCGGAGGACGCATGGCCGATCGACCGGCGGCGGTGTTCGCCATGGACCCCGTCAACGTCAGCCGCCTGTTCCCGCCCCCTCTCATGGAGCGCCTCACTGCTCTCCTCGACCTGGGCGAGCCCGGCAATCCGCGTGTCCTGTCCGGCTTCACCTCGGACGCGGAACGTGCGGCCCTCTCCGGAGTCGAGGTGCTGATCACCGGCTGGGGCTGCCCGCCGCTGGACGAGCAGGTCATGGCCGCCGCGCCCAGGCTGCGCATCGTGCTGCACGCGGCGGGCACCGTACGGAAGTTGGTCACCGACGCATGCTGGGACCGGGGCGTCGTCGTCTCGACGGCGGCCGAGGCCAACGCCCGCCCGGTGGCCGAGTACACCCTGGCTGCCGCCCTCCTCGCGGGCAAGGACGCGTTCCGCCGGAGCCGCCTCTCCGCCCACCAGGGAGGTCAACGATCGGCACAGGAATCCGCGTTGGGCAACAACGGCCGAAGGCTCGGAATCATCGGCGCCTCACGCGTCGGCCGTGCGCTGATCGAACTCCTGCGACCGTTCCGGTTCGCGGTCTCCCTCAGCGACCCGTACGTCGAGGAGACCGAGGCCGTCCGGCTCGGCGTGACCCTGCTCCCGCTGGACGACCTGCTGCGCAGCAGCGACATCGTCACCCTGCACGCCCCCGACATCCCGCAGACCTACCGGTTGCTGGACCGTCGACGCCTCGCCCTGATCCCCGACGGCGCCACGCTGATCAACACCTCGCGCGGGGCGCTGATCGCACCGGACGCCCTGACCGACGAACTGGTCTCCGGCCGCCTCCGCGCGGTCCTGGACGTGACCGAGCCGGAGCCCCTGCCGGCCTCCTCGCCCCTGCACGGCCTGCCGAACGTCCTCCTCACCCCGCACATCGCCGGCTCGCTCGGCAACGAGCTGGAGCAGTTGGGCCGTTCGGTGCTCGACGAGGCGGAAAGGGTGGCCGAGGGCCTACCCCTCCGCCACGAGGTGCGCCGGACCGACCTGTCCCGCGTCGCATGAGCAGTGGCGCGCTCGTGGCAGCGGTGGACATCGGCGGCACGAAGATCGCGGGCGGCCTGGTGTCCCGCGACGGCGAGCTGCTGCACGAGGTCCAGGTGCCCACTCCCGCCAAGGGGTCCGCGGCAGCAGTGCTGAGCGCCGTGCACTCCGTCCTCGATCTGCTTGCTTCACAGGCGAGTTGGCATCGGGTGGACCGGGTCGGGGTGGGCAGTGCCGGGCCGGTCGACGTGACGGCCGGGACGGTCAGCCCGGTCAACATCCCGAACTGGCGCGGCTTCCCGCTGGTGGACCAGCTCACCGCCCATCCGGCCGTGAGCGGTCGGCTCCCCGTGGTGCTGGGCGGCGACGCCGTGGCGATGACGGCGGCGGAGCACTGGATCGGCGCGGCGCGCGGCTTCTCCACCGCGTTGTGTCTGGTCGTCTCGACAGGCGTCGGCGCGGGGCTGGTGCTCGACGGCAAGGTCCATGCCGGACCGACCGGCAACGCCGGTCACCTGGGCCACATCACCGTGGACCTGGACGGCGACCCCTGCCCCTGCGGCTCGCGCGGCTGCCTGGAGCGCCTGGCAAGCGGTACGGCGATCGCAGCCTGGGCGCTGGGGCACGGCTGGCGCCCGGAGGCTGACGACACGTCGGCCGCGGCAGTGGCGGCCTCCGCCCGAGCGGGTGACCCGGTCGCGCTCGCAGCCTTCGACCGTGCGGCAAAGGCGCTGGCCGCGGGCATCGCCGCCACCGCGACCCTGGTCGAACTGGAGGCGGCCGTGCTGGGCGGAGGCGTCCTCCGGGCGGGCGACCTGCTACTCAGCCCCCTGCGTCACCACCTGCAGACGTACGCGGCCCTGCCCTTCACCCGGCGCATCCGAATCCTCCCCGCCCAACTGGGCACCCACGCAGGCCTGGTCGGCGCTGCGGCCCTGGCACTGCGGTAGCTCCCGACACCGCCGGGCTGCTGACATGTCATCGCGTCACCGTCGGGACGGGCTCCCTCCACAGCAGGGCGTCGTCGCGGAAGGACTGGTGGACGGGGACGAGCTCGCCCGGGTCGTCGAGGGCGGCGAGGGTGACCGCGATGCTCGTGGCGCCGTCGTCGAGGGCGCAGATCTGGCTGCCGCATTCAGGGCAGCGTCCGCGCCGGGAGTCGGGCCAGGTGTGGTGCCACACCGGTTCCCCACCGGGGCCAGTCCAGTCGAAGTCGACGAGGTCGAAGCTCACCCAGGTCATCTCGGTCGCGCCGGACAGGCGGCGGCAGTGGGCGCAGGAGCAGGTGTGCCCGAAGTCCGGAACGCCGCTCGCCCGGAAGCGGATCCGGCCGCACTGGCACCCGCCCTCGCGCAGGGCCGGACCGGCGGGCGGGTAGGCGTCGTGGTCACGGCGGGCGGTCTGCATCAGAGCCGCTCGCGAGGCCAGCGGATAGGAGTGCACGAGGCCGTCGGCCTGGTAGGCGTGCGGGAAAGCAGTGGCGAGCACGTTGAGACTGGGCTGGAACAGCGGCGCGGGCAGGGGGCCGATCGGGTACCACTCCCAGCGTTCGACCAGGTGCGGCTCCATGGCCTTCGGGCTGCCGGTGAAGCGGCTCACGTAGGCGACGACGGTGACGCGCGGACGGTCGCCGCGCTCGTCGACGAGCATCGCGAGAAGCTGCACGTCGCGTGGTGCGACGACGAGTCCTGACTCCTCACCGATCTCGCGCGCCGCGGTCTCGGTCAGGTCCTCCCCGGGCTCCGCCTTGCCGCCGAGCAAAGCGAGCGGGCTCCAAGATTGTCGACGAGCAAACCCATCGAACCCGCGCAGCCCTCCGCCGCCGAGGCGGTCATGCGGGTCAAGTTCCAGCCTATCGACACAGCGCCGACAGCGGCCAACGTCTCCATTACCCGCTGATCCGCAGCAACTCCGACAAAGGCACCCCCCGATTTTCTGAGCTGGCGGACGGAACGGGGACGAGGCTGTCCGACCGACATCCCATTCCGACGAGCCGTCCCGCGACCGGATCAGTGGAACCTAGCGCCCACCCAACGACAGTCGGGCAGTCATGTCCGGCGCCGTCCCGAGTAGCCGAACGGCCCACCGGGCCGAACCGACGGACCGTCACGAACATCGAGGCTAATGCCGTCTCTCGAGCCCTGCCTGCTCACTCCTTCGTTTGAATCACACCCCGCGCCCGCGGGACATAGCCATTGAGAAAGTCTTTAATGAGAGCCAAAGTCCATTCGGCATCATAGAGCTCGGCAGACACCAGCCTTCCGCCAGAAACCAACGCTTCATCGCCTAGACTAATCATGCCGTCCTGAAGAATGCCAGCAACCGTCCTGAAGAACCTCCCCAGTTCACTCCGCTCCAAAGCAACGGACCAGCAGACCAGGGACTTGGTCAGTTCACCGACTTCGTGCGCACGAGAGCTGGCCATGTCCAGGGAAACGGGCACATCCGCACGAGGCGGCCACGAGATTCTTCCGACGACATCGAGGATAGCCTCGGCTTCCTTCATCGAAGGCAGCCAACGCACCTCGAGAAACGCCTCGTCAAAAACCTTAATTACCTTCACAATTTCATCCGCCAAAGGCCGCGGACTCTTCACCAGGTCATAGCCACTCCATCCACGCACATACTGCCCAAAGGATGGGTCTCCTTCTTCATCACCTCCGATCGTAACAAAGTCGATCCTTACGGAATCCCACTCACTAAAATTCTCATCGAGTAGGCTTACTCGGTGGCATGCGTGGTCCGCCAAGAATCGCCAAAGTGCCGCGCTTGCGTCATCATCTTCCGATGCGGACAGCACATTTCGAGAAGAATCGTCCGTGGAACCAGAGTGCCGAAGTGCACCAAGGGAAAGAATCATGTGGCAGGTCCTGCATAGGAGACTAACCATCTCGTCCATCATCAGTCACGCCCTTGCTTGGACTTTCCTAGAAACTAGCAACACGAGTCCGGCTGCTCATACATGAAACTGCCGGGCTAAGGTCGTTGGGTCGATGCCACAGGAGCATCGACCCAACGACAAAAAAACCGGCCAGCTAAAACAAAGACATCGTCAAAAAAAAAAAA
>NZ_JADPRT010000005.1:202502-553033 GCF_015690355.1 Streptacidiphilus fuscans
TCGGGGTGAAAAAACATCAAACGCCGGGCCTACGGTGGTGGGGGGGGCGCCCCCGCCCCCCCCCCCCCACGACAGATCTACGGGCAGGCTACAACACTGACTTCGTCATCATATCTATCGACGAGCCATCAGGGCCTAGTAGCTGAATCCGGTCGTGGACGTGTAAGTATCGCCGGTATTTGTTCCTTCGCTAGCGTCGCTGGGAGGCGCGATTGGTGAACCAGTTCCAAGATCGTAGGTCCCGAGCGAGGCGCCGGTGTCGTCGACAACGGTCGCAGTGCTTCCTGCGTATCGTCCTCCGGTCCTGCCCATGGTTCGTGCAACCCAGGATTCGATCTGGTAAGCATCGCTTCCCTTGGGAACCTGAATGAAGATCTGTCCATCGTTGGCCGCGCCCGCCTTGTCCAGCTTCTTATAGCCCAACTTGAGCTGCTGGCGGAAGGAGTTCTCGGTTCCGTTCGCGACCTTTACTTCGCGGTCGAGCACGACGTTGCCTTGCCGGTCGCGGAACTCGACATCGGGCCCTTCGTCGCCGACCGGTCCAACGTAGGGATCGGTTCCCTCCGGACCGCCCTCGAGGGCCTTGTAGGCGTTGACCTCCGTGAGCGATGCGCCTGTTCCGTCCCCACCACCTCGGTGTTCCTTCACCAATGTCTGGGCGTACCCATCGAGTTGTTCCTGGGACAGGCCGGAACTGGAGGGCTGCCCGCTCGAGTCGCTTCCGCTCGAGTCGCCACCGCCTGATCCGCTTTCCTGGACGGCGTAGGCGATATTCGGAGCCGCGACCGAGGTGACCACAGTGGCTGCACCGAGGTTGATGACGGCGGTTCCTGCGACCGCGACTGCCGCTCCCAGCACACAACCCGCGCCCGTTGCGCACAGGCCACCTGCGAGGGCGTCAGCGCCCGCGCCAAGCGCCATCTCGCCAAGACCGAGGGCGAACATCGGCAGGCTTGTACGCGACATGACCTGCTGAGCGGTGTCCACGAAGTTGGACGCGGCGTTGCTCAACGAGTCGAACCAGTCCTCACCCGTGGGGTCGCTGCCCGTTACCGGGTCGTTCGAGCTGTAGTCGTACCCGGACATCTGGTTCGGGTCGGACTGTTCGAGGTATGGGTCGAGTGAGATGAATCGGCCGGTCTGTGCGTCGTACTCGCGCGAACCGAGGTTCTCGAGGTTGGTGACGGAGTCAGAGAGACCGCCAACGTACCCCTTGGAGCCGATCCAGTTGCTGGGAACCGTCCCTCGGGCACCCCCGAACGGGAGGAACTGGCGCCGTGTCACTGCCTGGGTTTGGTAGTCGATCGACAAGGTGTCAGTGCCCTGCCGGTTCGGGATCAGATATTGAATGTCCCCAGAGCTGGATCGCGCAGCGATGATCGTGTTGTTGACCGTGTAATAGCGAGTCCCGCTCAGGGCCTGGGTGCCGAGGTTCTCAACTAGTTGCGCGTCTCCCAGGAAGAGGGTCGCCTGGCTCGGGCCGATTCGCATGACGAGATTGCCTGAGACGTCATAGACGTAGCTGGTGCTCGAGGAGCCCGCAGCGTCGGTGAGCAGCTTGTTTTGGTGGTTCCAGGTCAGGGATTGGTTTCCGAGTGCCCCTCCGGAGATGGACGTCGTGTTTCCGGACGCGTCGTAGGTGTAGCTGGCTGTGTTGGCAGCTGCGCCAGGACCGGTCGCCGTGGTGTTCGTCAGGCTGTGCGGCTGATCCGTGGCGGAGCCGGCCGTGGGGTAGTTGTAGTTGGTCGTTGTGTCGTTGGCGGTGTTCCCGCTGGTGTCGTGGTCCGTCTGCGTTTGACGTTGGCCGTCTGCTGTGTAGGTCCAGGACTGCCAGTAGGGGTTGGGTCCGCCGATTGTGCTGCTGCTCCCGGACGCTGGGGTCGCCGCGCAGTTGTCTGTGGCGGTCCAGGCTGCGGACAGCCGTGCGGCCCAGTCGTATGTGAAGCACTGCGTGTCAGTGACTGCGCCGCCGTTCTGACTGTCAGTCACCTGGGTCAGCAGGCCGGCGCCCTGTGACTGGCTCGAGCTGCTCCAGGCGTAGGAGGTGTCGTCCACCACCGTAGAACTGCTGGAGTCTGAGGTCTTGGCATCGAGCGGCTGACTCGTCATGGGGTCATAACTCAGGTTTAGCGCAACCCAGCTGGTGGAGGGGCCCATTGTGTACTGCAGCGGCTGACCGTACTCGTCGTATCCGAGTGCGGACAGGTAGGTCCAGGCCGTTGTCCCGGTGCTGGCCAGACTCGTGGTTTGCCCGAACTGGTCGTACCCATATGAGAGGGTTTCCGAAGGGAGCCCTGCCTCTGCTGGATCCTGCTGCGTCGCGAGCGTCCCCGTGCTCTTGTACGTAAATGAGGTCGTGTACCCGCCGGAGGGCGTGAGCGCGGCAACGCTGCTGGGCATGTTGCTCAAGGTGGTTCGTTGCGCGGCAACGTTGCCGAGGTTGGTGTAGCTGAGAACGCTGTCGGTTACCGACGCGCTGGTGGTGCCGAGCGCGTACGACGTGGACGAAGTCAGCAGACCCTTTTTGAGGGTGTCATAGGTCCAAGCTGCGATCTGGTTCGAGGCGGCCGGTGTGACGTTCGTGCCGGTGATGTCATAAGCCGCGGTCCGGCGACCGTCCAGGTCGTAGGTGAAACTGGTCTTGTCGCCTCGTGCGTCGGTGGTGGTGAGCACCTGGCCTGCGTTGTCATAGGTTGCGCTGTTCGAGCCGGCATCCGGATCGGTGGCAGCGATCTGGTTCCCGAGCAGGTCGTACTGCCAGGTCCAGCTGTTGCCTGCAGAGTCGAGCTCTGAGGCCTTCTGCCCAGCCGGGTTATAGGTGTAGTGCGTGTCTGAGTAGTCCGATGCCGGGTCGTTCACGGGGTCCGCGGGGACGCTGGCGTGGTACTGGTAGAGATCGGTGGTGCGGCCGCGCGCATCGGTCAGGGTGGACTCGGTCACGCCTCCGGTCGGCGGAATCGTGGTGACGAAGTTGCCGCCGTAGACGGTCGTGGTCAGCCACTTCTGGGTGCCGAGCGCATAAGCGACGGCCGAGGTCTTGCGGCCCGCTCCGTCGTAGACGAAACCTGTCTCGGACGGGATCTTGCCATCCTGTGCCTGCACCAGAGTCGCACTCGGTGCCCCTGCGCTGTAGTAGGGATCCGTTGTCTTGGCGACCCAGCCATCGGTGTTGTATACGGTGTCCGTAACGGTGCGACCGCCGTCCACGGTGGCGACCTGGGTTTCGCGTCCGCGCAGCATGGAGTCGAGCAGCAGCTCGCTCGTGCGGTACGTCCCGTCATCGTTCAGCGTCTGCGTAGTCACCGAGCTCGGCGCTGTTGCGGACACTGTGTACGAGTACTTGGCAGACGCCGAGGCGATACCCGGCTTGAATACTGCAGTCCTGCGCCCAAGGGCGTCATACTGCGCGCTGGTCACGAAGCCGGATGCATCAGTCTGGCTCAGAACCAGCCCACGCAACGGGTCGAAGGACTGGGTGAGCGTGTGCGAGAGCGGGTCCGTGACGGTGATGTTGGTGGGTGCAGCCCCCGTGGCAGGCGTGTAGGCGGTGTGGGTGGTGCGCTGATCTGCGTCGGCACTGGTGACAGGGCGACCATACTCATCGACCGTCTGAGTCGACATGGTTGAAAAGACAGGCGTCGATCCGTTGTAGGAGGTTGCCTGCATGGTTGAGGTGGGGTCACCGACGCTCGGGGCTGCGCCGAGTGTGGCGGAGCCGTCGTAGTAGACCTGCTTGTCGGAAACTGCGTTCGCTGGAAGCGTTGGGGTGGTGGAGCAGTTGGCCGACACGGTGCGGGTCTCAGCGACCAGATCAAGGATCCATGCCGAGGTGTTGTCGGCATAGGTCGTCGTGGTGCAGAGGTCATCCGCGGTAGTGGAGACATCGCCCTGATCGTTGATCGTGGTGACCCGACCGTAGGCGTCGTGTGTGTAGTCCGTCTCGGTTTGGCGCGTGCTGCCCGAGGCGAGGGGTGTGTAGACCTTCGTGTCCGCGGTGCCAGTGATGAAGGCCTGCTGCGAGGGGAGGCCACCGGAAAGGGTGTGAGTTGCCGTTGCGCTGCTCGACCAAGGGTCCGTGACGGTGTCGGTCACGACCTTGCCGCTGCCCCACCCGTTGTAAAGGACCACTTCGTAGGTCTTGCCGGCATACTGTGCCAAGTCGGTGACCGGCGTGTCGCCGCGGGAGTCGGTGACAGTGACAGAGCGGGTGCCACCGTTCGGAAGCGTGTCGCCATCCATCCCGCGGAAGTAGGTGTAGTCGGTCTCGGTGACCGGGTCCGGCGCGGTGCCGGTCGAGACCTTGATGCCGCCGTAGCCGTGCCACTGGTCCCAGGTGCGCTGGCTCGAAGGGGTCAACGGGTTGTCGTTGTAGTGCCAGGCCGGCGAGCCGACGGGCGTGTAGCTGGTCATGATCGTGTCATTGACGCCGCCGCCTGTCGGATCCTGCTCGGTGACCGTTTTGACGATGTACTTGTTGAACCAGTCCTCGATCGGGGAGGTTTGGCCGCTCGGGGTCCAGTAGTCCGGGTAGCAAAGCGTGGTGTTCTGGCTAGGGTCAGTGGGCGTGCCGTTGGCGCAGGCCGGAGCGGAGTAGCCGACGCTGATCACCTCACCGGTCTCGGTGGTTATGGTGTTGAGCCGGTAGCGGGTGATCGGGGGGTAGCCGTCGCTCAGGTTGACACGGTTCGACAGCGGCGTGCCAGAGAACGAAACAGGCGGCATGGCGATCGGCGAGGTCGAACCACCGGCACTGGTGTCCTGGCCTGTGTTTGTTACCGTGTTCAGCCACAGCGACGGGGAGGTGGAGTCACCGGTCGCGGGGAAGGAGTAGGTGAAGGCCCAGGAGTCTACGTTGGTCTCCGTGGTTCCAACGAGGGCCTGGGTCTGGATGCTGGCCAGCTCGTTCTCGGACCAGAAGGACGGCGCGTTCGACGTGCAAGAGGCACCGTTGGCGCAGTTGAGGTCGTACGGGACATCTGGCCAGTTCGACGCTGTCGATGAGGTCAGCGTCGAGGTGGCACAACCGGTGGAGGACGTGTTGCACCGGCCATTGTAGGTGAAGAGCACCTGGCCTGCGGGGCTGGTGGTGTAGACCGAGCCGTCACGCTGGCCGTACTGGATCTTCTGCAGAGCGGCGTCGCGAATGTAGGGGGTGTTAGCCGTTGTGCCCAGGTCCCGCGCGTAGTAGTTGGTCGAAGGCGTGTAGAAGTAGGACATCACGTCGCCGTGGGTGTCCTTGACGTAGTCCAGCATCCACCGGTATCCCTGCTGGCACCATGAGTTAGCCCAGGTGGAGTTGTAGCAGGGCTGCCCCGACGTGGTCGCGTAGACTGGCTCAGTCAGGACCGAGTTCGTCGCAGTGTCGCCCGAGGACCAGCCGGGCAGCTGGTTCAGGCCGAACGTGTACTGGGTGCCGTCGCTGGTGGTGACGCGGAAGTACTCGCCGTTCTGCGCGCCGTTGGACGCGCCTGTCAGGTACTCGACCCGTTCGTTGGAGTCGCCCTGGGCCCGATAGGTGCCCGTGGTGTCATCCTTGATCAGCGCCGTCGTGGTGCCGTTGAGCGACAGGGTGAGCTGATTGTCGCTGGACCAGCAGTTGTCCCACGTCTGGGTGGTGCCAGACGGATTCTGGTGGCAAGACTGGTAGGAGCGCTCAACGTAGTTGCTCGGCAGCGCGAAACCGTCACCGACGACCGAGGCTTGGTTGTTCGTTGATGAAGTCAGGCCATCCACGCTCTGGGAGTCATAGCCCAGCGTGATGTTGGGAGCCAGGCCACCCGGAACGCTCGGGGGCTTGATCGGATACGTCCAGGTGAACGAGTCCGTGCTGCCACCGGCCTGCCAGGAGCCCGACGGCTTGAGAGAAGTCGCGGAGAAGTCGCCGCCGCCGCCCGAGTCGGAGCTGGCCGCCAGGACCATGGCGGAGGTACCGGACACCGTGTTCGCGCGCAGACCGGCCGTGGCTGTCGGCGCGTGTGGGCCCTGGCCGGTCGTCAGTGCAAGGTCCGCGGAGAGCGTCTGCGCCTTGGAGCTATCGGCCCCCGCGAGGGGTGTCTCCGTGCGGCAGGCTGCCAGCTGCGGGGTGGTCAGGGCACACGCGGGGAGCTGGACCAGGCGCAGTCGCGATGCCCAGTCGGCACCGAAGGCGCCGGCGAAGTCCTTGTAGCCGAGGTCGAGTCGGACTTTCCCGTGCGCGGTGCGTGGCAGGCCCGTCACCGACAGGAGCACGCCGCTGATACCCGCGGCGCGTGCCGAAGTCTGTGGCAGGACACGCACGGAGGTCCCGGTCAGGGTGACTCCGGATGAGGGCGTCAGCCAAACGGGGAGGGTCCCTGCCTGCTGCTGATGCACGCCGGCTGAAGCTTTGGGGCTGGCGGTGCGTGCCGTCGGGACGGCGTTGCCATCGGCAGCTACAGTGCCCTGCCCCGTCGGCCAGGTCACCTTGGGCGCCGGTGAGCTCGCGAGGCGCTTTGCGGGGTGGTAGTGGGAAACCACTGGGGTGACCGGAACCGGTGCGGTCTGCACGATGCCGGGTGCCTTGTGCACCGAGGCGGGTTGCGCGGCGCCAGTGAGCCCCACAATCAGCGCCGCCGTAGCGGCAGTCGCGGTGCCCGCCCGTCGCAGGCGTCCCGGCGGTCCGTCACCCGGCCCTCGTGGCGCCAGAGGACTTGTCGTCCATCTCATGTTTTGGCTCCTTGTCGACAATGTGTTGATCTTGAAGCTCCGCGCGGACCCTACCAATGCGCACCAAACTGTCGACATGGCCGATCGTCACAATCGGACGTGCTCTTACCAAGTTATTGATTCGGACACATCAGTCCATGTTCTGACCTGCAGTGACATTCCGATGATCTTGCGACTATTGATCACTGGCGGTCTCAGCTGCGGGGCCCGTAGGTTCGGCATCGCCGACCGGGATGGTCGGGTTGTCGAAGAGAGAGCAGATGATGCAGAGACAACGCACTGGGGCTATGCGCCGCCGGAGCCAGAGGGCTGTGGTGGCGCTGGTGGCGTTGGGGGTGAGTGCAGTCGGGCTGGTGCCGGCGCACGCGTCAGTCCCGAACCCCTCGAAGGCACTGAATGCCAGCGGTTCGTCCGAGCCTGTCGCCCGCCAGGCAGGCTCGGGTAAGGCGCTGACGCCGCTGCCGAGCGGGTTCGGGCTCACGGCGGTTGACCAGCTGCGCATGCAGCAGGCCGGCGCCCAGGCCCGGCACTCCGGCCAGGCGGTCGCTGTCGGCTCGCTGACCACGCCTACGGAGTCCGTCCTCGCGGAGCCGTCGGGGAAGTTCGAGCTGGCGGCGAACCCCCAGCCGGTGCGCGTCGCGCGCGGCGGCGGCTGGGTCTCGGTGGACCTGAAGCTGGCGCAGCAGAGTGACGGAATGTGGGCGCCGGGGGCGACCGCCTATGGGTCGGTCGAGTTCTCCGCGGGTGGCCCCGGACCGCTCGCGGTGACCCGGTCGGGCGGCACGTCGCTCGCCCTGACCTGGCCGACCGCCCTTCCTGCGCCGGTGATCAACGGTGCGACGGCGACCTACCCGTCCGTGCTCCCAGGCGTGGACCTGCAGGTGTCCGCGACGCCGGACGGCGGACTGAGTGACGTTCTGGTCATCCACTCCGCGCAGGCCGCCGCCAACCCCGCGCTGAGGACCTTGCGTCTGGGCACGGTCGTGCACGGTGGCCGCCTCTCCTCCGCAGCGGACGGCGGACTGCAGCTGACCAACACTGCGGGGCAGCTTGTCGCCGACGGTGCGACCCCGATGCAGTGGGACTCCAACATGGTCCTGCCCGCCTCGCGCACACCCCGCGGAGCCAAGGTCGCCGCCGATGCATCGACTGCCGGGCAGCCCGGGCTGGCTGCCCATCTTGCGCGGGTGGGCACCAGGGTGGGTTCCGGTTCGGTGACGCTGATGCCGGACGCAGGCATGCTGGCGAGCCGGTCGACGGTGTGGCCGGTGTATGCGGACCCGTCGGTGAACTGGCACCCGGTCAGCTACGGGTCCCCGATGTTCGACGAGGTCAAGCAGGGCTGCTCGGGCAACTCCTTCGTCAACAACACCGGCAGCCTGGCTGACAACGGGTACCTCGGAGTTGGCTACAACGGCTGGTCTGAGGGCGAGTGCAACACCGGTGACGAGCACGCGATCTACCAGTGGAACCTGTCCAAGACGATCTGGGGCGCTGACGTCAACAGTGCCACCGTCAACGCGACCGATGTCTACTCGGCGTCATGCTCGACCACGGCGACGGTGAACTTGCACTGGTCCAAGGGCATAGGCTCCGGCACGGACTGGAGTAACCGGCCCGGCTACAACAGCTACTCCACCTCGGCGAGCTTCGGTCCTGCGTACAACAAGACCTACTGCCCGAGCAACGGGTCGACGACCAACGGCTTCAACGTGCTCTCGCCGATCAAGAGCGAGGCGGCGGCGCACTCGTCCACGTTCACGGTGACGCTGAGCGAGGACTCGTACGAGTCCTCCTGGAACGACCTGGGCTTCAAGCGCTTCGCCAACAACCCGACGCTGCAGATCTTCTTCAACAACCCGCCCAACCCGCCGACCGCGAACACCATGTCAGCTGTCGCTGGTGCGGACGACGCCGCGTGCTCTACGGTGACGCCGGGCCCCTACATGGGCAAGACCATCGCCTCGACGCCGCCCGTGCTGAAGGCGAAGGTCACCGACCCCAACGGCGACAAGCTGCAGGCCACATTCCAGTACTGGATCAACGGCTCCTCGACCAAGTACACCGCGACCAGTGCGGACAACCTGGCCTCCGGCACCTTCGCGACGGTGTCACTGCCCTCCAGCTTCATCTCCTCGCTGACCAACGGTCAGACCGTGGACTGGCAGGTGATGATCACCGACGGCATGGACCCGACCAGCTACGCGCAGTCGCCGACCTGCCACTTCACCGCCGAGCCGACCGCGCCGGACGACCCGACCGTCTCGTCGGTGAACAACACCTTCCCGAACACCGACCAGAACGACGGGGTCGTCGGCGCGGCCGCCGGCACCGCCGGGCAGTTCTCGGTGACCGGGAACGGCACCACCGCCACCAAGTTCGTCTACAGCCTCGACCAGCTCCCGGCCACCAGCAACCCGCCCGCAAACGAGACCGTGACGGCGTCGAACAACACGGCCACGGTCACGGTCACGCCGCCGTCTCCCGGACCGCACACGCTGTACGTGTACTCGGTGGACGCCGCCGGTGACGAATCCGGGCACGAGGCCTACCCGTTCCTGGCCGCCGGTCACGCGGCCAGCACCTGCACCAGCCTGACCGCCTGCTACGACAACACCGCCATCAGCCCGGACAGCAACATGAGCCTGGGGGCCGCAGACGGCTACTCCAGCATGTCCGCAACCGACCTGACCAACGCTGGCTGGACCAGTGGCGGCAAGGTCACCGTCAACGGCGCTACCTTCACCCTGCCCACCTACGGCAGCGGGCAGAAGGACAACGTGGTGGCCGCCAACCAGACCGTCACCATGGGCGGCCAGGGCAACGCGCTTGTGTTCCTGGCGAACTCCACCAACGCGTTCATGGCTGACCCCGGCGCGGTACAGGGCCAGTCCACCGCCCCTTACGTCCCCGCTGGGACCGGTATCTCCGGTTCATACTGCTTCTCCGGCACCACCCCCGTGGGCGTCTGCCCCGCGACCGGCACCATCACCTACGCCGACAACACCAGCACCACCTACACCCTGACCGTCCCCGACTGGGTGAGCGGCCCGCAGTCCATCGCCGCAGTGTCTCTGCCACACTGGAACCGGCCCTCCGGCCAGGTCGTGGCCGGTGCCGGCCAGGGTCTGAAGATCTACTCGTTCTCGGTACCGATCGACCCGACCAAGACCATCGCCTCGGTCACCCTGCCGGACGTCAGCAACACCGGCGCGGGAACCCAGGCCCTGCACGTCTACGGCATCTCCACCCGTAACACCACCGCCGGCACCCCGGAGGCCAACGGCACCTACGCCGCGGCGGGCTCAGGCCAGTCCTGGACCGGCGCGTGGGGCAACCCGAACGAGGGCAACTACAACCTGAACAACGGCAGCTACAGCAACCAGACCATTCGCATCGCGCTGAAGCCGTCCATGTCGGGCTCCACCGTTCGCATCAAGCTGGACAACGGTTTGGGCACCAGCTCGCTCAGCATCGGGCACGCCACGATCGCGCTCAGCTCCACTCCGAACGCGATCGGCGCGGTGCCGTCGGGGACACCGACTACGTTGACGTTTGGCGGCAGTCAGAGCACCACCGTGCCCCAGGGCGCGATGATTTACAGCGACCCGCTCAACTTCACTGTCACCGCAGGCCAGTACCTGCTGGTCTCCTACCAGCTCACCAACTCGGTGCCGTATCTGGTTCAGCACTCCTACAGCAATGGCTCGTTCGAGTACATCACCAGCGTGGGTTCCGGTGACTTGACTACAAGCACCAGCACCACACCGTTCACCACGAACGCCGCAAGCTACGGCAGCTTCACCGACCTGGTCACCGGCATGGACGTGCAGTCCGCGAACGTCCTCACCGAAGCGGTTCTCGGCGACAACCTGACCGACCCGTTCCAGCCCGGCACCACGCTGCCCAACTCCAACGGCTACCGCGTCTCCGACGCACTCGCGGGCGCGATGCCCAGCACCGCCCAGCCGTTCGGCGTACTCGCGGAGGGCATCGAGTCCAACCAACTGATGAAGGACTACCCGGAGACGTACAACGGCAGCACCATCGGCGGCCCGGCCGCACTGTCCCGGATCGACCGCGACATCCTGGACCAGCCCAGCATCAACACCGTCGTCATCAGCGAAGGCCTGGAAGACCTCCTCGCCGGAGACACCAACACGGACCTGGAGAACAACGGCTACACCGCCCTCGTCCAGCAGCTCCAGGGCTGGGGCATCAACGTGGTGCTGACCTCGCTGACCCCCTGCGACGGGTTCACCGGAGACGGCGCCACCCCCAACGACCCCTGCACCCTGACAGCCAACACCGGGGTCGACGCCTACCGGATGGACGTCAACGCGTACCTCGGCGGCAACAACCTTGGCACGCAGTGGAGTTCCCCGGCGGTGTACTTCGCCGACTACGACGCGGCCGTCTCGATCCCCGACCCGAACAACGCCGGGGTGGAGAAGCTCGCCGTCGGCGCTGACGGCGGCGACCATGTCAACCTCTCGCTGGCCGGCTACGGGGCACTCGCCAACTCCCTCCTGTCCCCCCAGGACACCTGGGAACTGGACGACGGCAACACCAGCACCGCGGTCACCGTCGCCCAGGACACGGCGAGCACCGACGACGTCAACCAGGTCCTGACGCCGAACGCCGTCAACAACCCCAACACCGGCAACAACCCGCTCACCCTCAGCGGCACCGGCGCCACCTGGACCAACGACGCCACCCGCGGCGAGGTCCTCTCCTTCGACGGCACCGCAGGGGACGCCGCCACCGCCAACACCGGAGTCATCAACACCACCGGCAGCTACTCGATCTCCGCTTGGGTGAAGATGACCAACACCACCACCTACAACACCGCCGTCGGAGAAGCGGGCGTCAATTCCGACGCGTTCTACCTGCAGTACTCCAAGGGGTACAACGCCTGGGCCTTCGTGTCGCCCTCAAGCGACAGCGCCAGCCCCAGCAGCTACCCCCACGCCGCCGCCAGCACGGCGCCTACCCTCAACACCTGGACGCACCTGGTGGGTGTCTTCAACGCCGCGACGAAGACCATGAGTCTCTACGTCAACGGCACCTTGGCGGGTACTGGCACCAACACCACCCCCTGGGCGGCCAGCGGTGTGCTGCACATCGGCAGTGCCGGCGGAAGCAACTACTTTCCCGGTGAGATCAGCAACGTCCAAGCCTACAACTACGCGCTGACACCGAACCAGGTCACCGCCCTGTACCAGCAGATCCAGTAGCCGGTCCATCAACACCTGGCGGCCGGGCCGGCGGTGCAGCAGCGCTGTCGGCCCGGCCGTGATGGGAGCGGCCTGATGCCGCGCAGAGCACCCGACACAGGAGAGAAACACGCATGCGCATCTCCCGCGCCCACCGCACCGCCTTCATAGCGGCGGCCGTCACCACCGCCTTCACCCTGGCCCTCAGCGGCGCCCCTTCTGCCGGAGCCGCGACCACCCCAGCCGAGTTCCAGCTCACCATCAACACCTCCGCCAACGCCGCCCCGCTGCACACCATCCGCAATGCGGACGGCACTTGGACCGCGTGGGACCAGGTTCCGGACATGTACGCCAACCCCGTCGGAACCAGCTCGCAGACCCAGGCCGAGTCCGGCGGTGAGCTGTACTACGCCTCCGAAGGCAGCGGCCAGATCCAGTTCCTGACCCGCGACGCCACCGGCACCTGGACCAGCCCGACCGGCACCACCGCCCCCGTGCCCAGCACCATCCAGGTCGGCGCCGGCCAGACCACCGTCGCCTCACTGGTCGGCTCGGCCGTCCTCGGCAGCGACTTCCACCTGATCGCGCTCGCCGCCAACGGCGACCTGTACGAGACGATCCGTCACTCGGACGGCACCTGGACCTACTGGAACGACCTGTACGACGCCAACAACAACGCGCTCGGCGCCATCGGCACCATCACCGACGCGTCCGTCGCCACCACCAACGGCAGCGACCTCCAGATCGCCGCAGTCGTGGGCGGAAAGCTCTACCACAGCATCCGCACCACACCCACCGGCACCTGGACGCCCTGGGGCGACGTGTTCGCCAACTCCAGCAACCCCGGCACCGCAACCCACGTCGCCATCGCCGGCGTCGACGGCGCCCTCGAGGTCATGGTCACCGTCAACAGCGGCAACGGCCTCTACCACGCCACCCGCAACAGCAACGGCACCTGGACCGTCTTCGGCAACGTCGAATCCGAGACCGGATTCAACCCCGGCACCCTCACTAACCTGGCCATGGCGGCCACCGGAGACAGCTCCACCAGCGACGTGATGGAGTACGCCCTGGTCAACACCTCCGGCACGGTCTACCACGGCATCCGATACACCAACGGGACCTGGAGCGCGGTCGGCGACGTGAACACCGCCGTGCCCGGAACCGGACTCACCGGCCAGACCCCCAGCTCCGCCACCGCCGGCGGCGAATGACACACCGCGGGGCACCCGCACACACGGGTGCCCCGCTCCACCACCACCGCACCCCAAACCCAGGCCGGCCACGTACCGCGACCGCACTTCAGTAGGAGCAGCCTCCATGTCCGCCTCATCCCACGGCCGGCACGCCAAGCCCCGCACGTCCACCATCGGCCGTGCCGCAGCCACCACCGCAATCGGCGCCGCAGCCGCCGCCTCCGCCATCGGCTCGGCCACCGCCGCCCAGGCCGCCACCACTCCAGCCGGCACCACACCGGTGACCAGCTACACCGTCCAGTCAGGCGACACGCTCTCCGGCATCGCGGTCAAGGACCATGTCCCCGGCGGCTACCAGGCCATCGCCAGCCTCAACCACATCGCCTCGCCATACGTGCTCAAGCCCGGCGAGAAGCTCGTCCTGCCCGCCGGCTCCTACATCTCCAACCCGAGCACCCCCGCCCCCGCCTCACCGTTCCCGGTCGCGGTGAACGTCGGCAACGCCACCCAGGTCATCACCGTCCACGCCCGCAGCGACGCCGACGCGACCGTCCAGCTGTGGCAGAAGACCGGCAGCACCTGGACCAACATCTACACCACCATCTACGCCCGCATCGGCGCCAACGGCATCACCAACGGCGCAACCCGCGTCCAGGGCACCGACACCACCCCCACTGGCACCTACACCATCACCCAGGGCTTCGGCGTCGGCGTGAATCCCGGCACCAAGATGCCTTACCACCAGGTCACCACACACGACTGGTGGGTCGAAGACCCCACCAGCGCCTACTACAACCAGATGCGCACCGACACCCAAGGCGGCTTCCACCTCACCGAACAAGGTGCCGACGGCAGCGAACACCTCATCAACTACCCCACCCAGTATCACAACGCACTCGTCATCAACTTCAACATGGACCCCGCCGTCCACGGCCGCGGCGCAGGAATCTTCCTCCACGACCTCGGTCCCGAAGCCGGCCCCACCGCCGGCTGCGTCGCCGTCCCCGCCACGACGATGAACGACATCATGCGATGGATCGACCCCGCCCAGAACCCCGTCATCGCCATCGGCTGACCAGTCGGGCACCACTGCCGCGCTCGCCCCTGGACCAAACCCCAAGGGCGAGCGCGGCATCGGACAACCCCCACCGCCCAGCACGACGGAGAACAGCAGCGTGAACACCCACCGACCGCACCGCCAAACTATGCGGCCCACACCGCACGGCAACCCGCTGGACCGGGCACGCTATTGGTACCCCACGATTGCGATGGTCGGTGCGACTGTCCTGGCCGCGCTCGCAGGCCAGCCCGGCCCGACCCCTGCAGCAGCCGCGGCGCCTGCTGCCACGCGCCCTGCCACCGCGACTGGCGGCAGCCAGCCCCTGAACAGGGGGCTCCCGCCGACACCGACCGCGGCACCCGGCACCGCAACTTCCGCGCCTACAACCGCACCCGGCGCCGCCAAGGGCTCGCGGGTTCCCGCGCTTGTCTGGAACGCCTACCGGTCAGCCCAGCGATCCGTCGCGGTCGGCGATCCGGGCTGCCGCCTGGACTGGACGGTGCTCGCCGGAATCGGGCAGGTCGAATCCGGGCAGGCCGACAACGGGAACGTCACCACGAACGGCACCCCCCGGACGCCGATCCTGGGACCGACGCTGGACGGAACGGGCGGCAACGCCGCGATCCCTGCCCCGAGGGGAGGCTGGGTCCGTGCCATCGGACCGATGCAGTTTCTTCCCTCCACCTGGACCGTCTGGGGTGTCGACGGCAACGGCGACGGCACGGCCGACCCGAACAACATCTACGACGCCGCCCTCTCAGCCGGCCACTACCTGTGCGCGGTCGGGCGGGACCTGGCCGTACCAGCCGACCTGGACGCGGCGATCTCGTCATACAAGGACTCCAGAAGACGGTGCTCGTTCGCATGAGCCGCGACCCGCGCACCCGAGACTACGTTGCCCGCCGGACCACCAAAGGCCTCACGAAACGGGACATCATCCCGCTGCCTGAAGCGCTTCGTCGCCCGCGAGGTCTACAAGGTCATCAGCCGACCTCACGCAGGACTTGCACCACTCCGGCTCACGACTTGACGAGCCATAGGAGCCTCAATCCCGCTCCGACCGCTGGCCTGCACGACTGCACAACTGCATGGAGCGCCCAGAAGCTGACGCCCCGTCTCGTCCTCGCGGACGGCGTCGACGGGTCAGTGCCAGAAGGCGTGAGCGAACGCCGCGCCGGTGAAGGCCGCGCCGAGGCCGGCGACGACGCTGCCGACGATGTTGGCGAGCGCGAAGAAGCCCGCGCCCTCCTCGGTCAACCGCAGGGTCTCGTAGGAGAAGGTCGAGTAGGTGGTCAGCGCCCCGCACAGGCCGGTGCCGACGAGCAGTTGGTCCTGCGCCGAGGCGGCGCCGTCGCTGACGGCCACCGTGAGCAGGCCGAGGATGAAGCAGCCCAGGACGTTGGCGGAGAAGGTGCCCCACGGGAACACCGTGTCGTGGCGCTTCTGGACCGTGCGGTCGGTCAGGTAGCGCAGCGGCGCCCCGACCAGGGCGCCCGCGATCACGATCAGCCAGTTCACCGCTTCTCCTTCCGCTCAGGCTTCCCGGGCTTCTCGGGCTTCTCGGGATTTTCGGGCTTCTCGCGGCCGACGTACCGGATGACCTCGCAGTCGTCGAGGATGACCAACCCCTCGGCGACCAACTCGTCCAACTGCGGCAGGAACGCGCGGACGCGGTCCTCGCTGTCCACGATGACGATCGCGAGCGGCAGGTCCTCGCTGAGCGAGAGGAGACGGCTGGTGTGAATCAGCGAGGACGCGCCGTAGCCCTCGATGCCGCGGAAGACGCTGGCACCGGCCAGGCCGGCGGCGTGCGCGCGGTGCACGATCTCGGCGTAGAGAGGCTTGTGGTGCCAGGTGTCGTTCTCGCCGATGAAGATCGTCACCCGGAGGGCCCGACCGGTCAGCCTCATCGCCGCCTCCATCCGATGACGCGGCGGGTCGACGTCGCCGCGAGCCATACCGCTGCCAGAGCCGCCACCATTGTGGCCGCGAGGTAGGCGAGACCGGTGGCGGCGTGGCCGCCGTCGACGAGTTTCTGGATGTCCACCGTGTAGGTGGAGAAGGTGGTGAACCCGCCGAGGACGCCGGTGCCGAAGAACGGTCGGACCAGGCGATGCGCGGCCCACACGTCGGTGATCACGACCATGAACACGCCGATGACCGCGCAGCCGAGGACGTTGATCCCGAACGTGGTCCAGGGGAAGTGCCCGGCCGCGGTGGGCCAGATCAGTCCGGCGCCGTAGCGGGCGCAGGCACCGATCGCGCCGCCCAACGCCACCACGGCGAGCACCGGCCCCTGGCTTGGGCTGTGGCCTTGCCCTTGGCCCTGCCGTGGGGGTTTCGAGGGGAGCTGAGTTCCGGCGCTGCCCACCATGTCGGTGCTCAGGTCGGTGCTCAGGTCACTACCGGGGTCGACGGGCTCGCTGTGCACGCCCGTTCCGGCCTCTGCCATGTACCTCTCCTACTCGCCCGGAGCCCGCGGTCGGACGCGGGCACGCTGAATCGCAAGTAGGGACCGTTGGCAGCCTCACGGCCACGGTTGGGTACGGCGGGCCCCACCGCCGTGCGACGCCAGGGAACGGCGCGCTGAGTGCCCAGGCTACCCCGCCCCGCAGGTCCGGCAGAAACCGGGTAGTCCGCGCCACGCCGCCGCCGTCCTGGAGCGATCCCCGATCCGGCGCGGACCCCCTCCCCCTCAACCGGCCTTGGCCGCTCGCAGCGAGTAGACCAGCGGCACGCCCTGCTCGGCGGGCAGGCGGAAGTGCCCGCGGTCGTGCTCGTGCAGGAACTCCACCTGGAGCCCGGCGGCGGCCAGGGCGGTGACGACGTCGCCGACCCCGTGCAGCCACTCGACCGTCACGGTCGCGGTCATCGGCGCGTCGGGGTCCGCGTATGTGCCGGGCTCGTCGTAGACGTTCGCGTCGCGGCGGAAGTAGTCGCCCGCGACCGTGCGGCCGTCCTCGCCGAGCACGTCGGCGAAGGGGTGGTACTCGGCCAGGTAGAGAAAGCCGCCGGGTGCGACGAGGGCGGCTGCCACCTGCGCCCAACGCGTGAGGTCAGGGAGCCAGCACAGCGCGCCCATGCCGGTGTAGACGATGTCGAAGGTCTGCCCGTCGAGTGCCTGCACGGCGTCGTGCACGTCCGCGGCGACGAAACGGGCGCTGGTGACACCGGTCTGCGCGGCGAGGGCGCGAGCCGTCTCCACTGCGGGCTCGGAGAAGTCGAGGCCGGTGACGACGGCTCCACGCCGGCCCCAGGACAGGGTGTCCAGCCCCATGTGGCACTGCAGGTGGAGCAGCGTCCTACCGTTGACGTCGCCGACCTCGGCGGGCTCGAAGTCCCGGAGGCTGTCCCTGCCCGCGACGAAGCCCGGAAGGTCGTAGAACGGCCCGGCGGTGTGGATCGGGACGCGCTCGTCCCAGTTCGCGCGGTTGGCCGAGAGCCAGTCGGGAGTGCCTGGGGTCGTGGTCATGGCAGGGACACTAACGAGCCCCGCGCTGACGAATCCACCGCCTTTCCCGCTCCGCCTCCGCAGCGATGCGACACACCGTCAGCAACGGACTGCCCGAGTTGCCCGACCCATATGGCCGAGTGATCCTTAATGAGGGGACCTGCGGTTTCGACGTCGACTAAATCGCCGTAGATGCGCCGGGCGGTGCAGGAACGTCGTCATTGACGACTATCGGTGCGGCGTACTGCGAATTATCCATGGGCTGCTGCCCTTCCGGGTCGCACGGTCCGAGGAGGCGTTCGCATGACCAAGCGGCTCGCAGTCATCACCCGCGCTCGTTTGACCAAGCGCATCGCAGTCATCAATGCGGCACTTGTGCTGGCAGGCGGAGTCGGCCTCGCGGCGTGTAGCAACTCGCCGCCGACCAGCAACGCAGCAAGCGGCACAGCCTCCGGGGCATCGTCGTCAGCGGCGCCCTCCTCACCCTCCTCAGCGACACCGCCGTCATCCCGGGCGTCCTCCCCAGGGGCACCGGCCTCGTCAAGGGCACCCACCTCAGCGGCTCCATCGTCGCCAGGGACACCCACCTCAACGGCACCGTCCTCGTCAAGGGCGCCCTCCTCAGAGATACCGCCCGCTTCACGGGCACCCACCTCAGGGACACCATCGTCGCCACGGACACCCACCTCAACGGCACCGTCCTCGCCACGGACACCCACCTCAACGGCTCCATCGTCGCCAGGAACACCGTCCTCCACAACACCGTCCTCACCAGGAACACCCACCTCAACGGCCCCCTCCTCGCCCGGGACACCCTCCTCAACGACACCCTCCTCCTCCGGGGCGTCCTCATCCGGGGCGTCCTCATCCGGAGCAATGTCGTCGTCTGGGGCGCCCTCCTCAGCAACACCCTCCTCAGGGGCACCGCCGGTCGTGACCGGCTCCTACCCGCTCGGCATGTACCTCTTCACCGGGAACGGCAACACGACCCCGGTAAGGCTGGCCGGCAATGGCGGGTTCAGCGCCGTACCGGCCGTGATCCACACCAGCGTTGGTGACATCATGGTGGGCAACGGCCCGCTCCCACCGGGGTACGGGAACAGTTTCGGCAACAAGTACACGGGCTGGTACTACTGGCTCGGTGACAGCGTGGATGGCCACCCGCTGAGTCTCGGGATGCCGGAAGCCAACCTCAACAACACGAGTACCGTGATCGAGAACGTCGATGGCGATTTCCTGGCCGCAGGGAACCTCTGGATACTCCCCGGTGGCGGCTACACCACCCGGTGCCTGAGCTTCCTCCCGAACCCCACCAAGAGCCTGCAGTTGCAGTGGCTGCGGCTCGACTCCGCAGCCGACTGGGTACCGGCTTCACCGGGCTGCACGGAGAATTCGGGAACTTCCTGAACGTGCTGCTGGGCAGTTAGCCGCGGTCGCCGACCGCGATGGCCCGCCCACGGCCGTGTAGGTTGGCCGCCACCGAACCCGAGAGGTGCAGCATGTCGGCCCGCCGCCCCCGCGTCCTGTTCGTGACCGACCTCGCCTACCAGGCGCAGGGCCGCCGCTACTGCGACGAGGACATCTTCCTGACCTCGCGCCTGCGGCAGGAGTTCGACATCGCTCTGTGCCACCCGCTGGACGCCGCCTCGCTCCTGGACGCGTTCTCCACGGTGGTCGTCCGCAACAGCGGCCCGGTGCTGCACTACCGGGCCGAGTACGAGGAGTTCCGGGAGCGGGCCGCAGCGCGAGGGACTCGCGTCTACAACCCGCTGACGGGGCGCGGGGACATGGCGGGCAAGCAGTACCTGGTGGACCTGACCGCCGCCGGGTATCCGGTCATCCCCACCGTCGAACGGGCCCAGGATCTGGGCAGCCTGCCCGAGGTCGGCGCGTACGTGGTCAAGCCGAAGGCGGGCGCGGACTCGATAGGGCTGAGGGTCGTCCCGCCCGAGCAGCTGGGCCGGCTCGCGTTCGGCGAGATCCTGGTCCAGCCGCGGATCGACTTCCGTTACGAGGTGTCGTTCTACTTCGTCGACGACACCTGCCAGTACGCCCTCTACGCCCCCGATCCCGAGCGTCGCTGGGCCCTGGAGCCGTACGAGCCGACCGAGGCCGACCTCGCCTTCGCCCGCCGCTTCGTCGCGTGGAACACGCTCGACCACGGCATCCAGCGCGTCGACGCCTGTCGCGACCAGGACGGCGAACTGCTGCTGGTCGAGCTCGAAGACCTCAACCCCTACCTCTCCCTCGACCTCCTCCCGGACGGGACCCGCGACGCCTTCGTCGCCGCCATGGCGACCTCGTTGCACCGATTCATCGAGGCGCCGGGCGGCTGAGACGCTCAGGCGAACTCCCGCGGAACCCGCCAGTAGTGGAGAAAGCTCCAGGAGCTCCCGCTCAGGCGTGGACCTGGGAGCCGATGCCCAGGTCGAGGCGGACGGATTCGAGGAGCACGAAGGCCGTGCTCTCGGTGTAGACGTCGGCCGCGGCGAGAACTCCCGTGTACTTCTTGATGACCGGGTCCGCGGCGTACTTGGTCTGGGCGGCCTGGTACTCCTTGACCGCGGCCCACTCGTTGTCGCCGTACTTGGCGAAGTACGGCGTGGGGTCGACGTTGGCCAGGGCCGCCTTGACGCCGACCAGCAGGTCCGCGACGTACTGCTGGTAGATCGCCATGTCCTCGCGGGTGCCGAGTCGGCCCATGTGGCCGCCGATGTGGTGGGTCCAGGGGTAGCTCAGTGCCGTGGCGGGGGCGGCGATGGAGCCGGGGACGTCCTCGTTGAGGTTGAAGCTGTCGAACGGGACCCAGCCGGGCAGGTTGATGTCGACGAGCATCAGGGTGCCGTGGTCGGGGAAGTGGATGTAGATGTTGTCGGGCGTGTGGTTGGTGCCCAGGTGGGCCAGTTCGATGCGCTCTCCGCCGATGTGCAGCGTCTTGCGGTCGGTGAAGGTCGTGTCGGGGACGGGACGGGACGGGTCGTTGTCGCGCAGCAGCAGTGCGCGGGTCTCGACGTGGCCTATGCGCTCGACGTCGTTGCCGAAGAGGAACGAGCCGCCGAGGTGGTCGGCGTGGTGGTGCGAGTAGACGATGTGGGTGACCTGGTTGGACACGCCGTTGGCGCTCGCGACCTCGTCGATGGCGCGCTGCAGGTTGTGCCCGATGGTCGGCGGGGCGTCGAAGAGCACCACGCCGTCGCTGGTGGTCAGGAAGGCGGCCTGGTAGGTGCCGTCGGTGACCCAGTAGAGGTTCCGCTCGACCCTGCCGACGTAGTAGCCCTGGGCGTTGACGGCAGGCCCGAGGGCGGACGGCGGGATCGGGGCGTAGTCCGGCAGGCCGGTCGTGTCGGCGGAGGCGGGCTGCGCGAGGACGCTGCCGCCGAGCGCCGCGGCGAGCGCGGGGACGGCGGCTGCCTTGGCCGAGCGGGCGAGGAACGAGCGGCGGTCCGTCGGGGAGCCGAGGGAACCGAGGGAATCGAGTACAGACATGGCGTCAACATCCTTTCAGGAAAGGCAGGTTCGGCTGAGCGCGACGAGGTCGAGTCCCAGCATCTCCAGCTGCGACAGGACCCCGTACAGACCCGAGCGGTCCAGGTAGCCGACCAGGACGGTCTGGGCGGCCTGGTGCTCCGCCACCAGTCCCGGGAACGCGGACAGCACGGTGGCACCGAGGAGGCCGTCGACGCGGATCGTGTACAGGGCCGGTTCTGCGCTCATGCCCCGATGCTCGATGCGACCCTGGTGAGCTGCCATCACCAGGATCCGGTGAGCGCGCGGTTGCGCCTACCGCGCCGGGCCGCGCGCCAGCAGCCGCAGTTCCCGGGCCCGCTGGACCGCCGAACTCCGGTCGGTGGCCTGGAGCTTGGCGTAGATGTTCCGGACGTGGGTGTTGACCGTGTTGACCGAGACCGACAGCTCCCCCGCGATCTCCGGCCGGGAGAGGTTGGTCGGTAGGTAGCGCAGCACGCGGAGTTCGGAGGGGCTGAGCTCCTGGGCCATCGCCAGCGGCGGGGCAGCACCCGTCACCGGCGCCGATCCCCGGACCACATCGAGGATGTCCGTGAGCAGCACGGCATGGGCGGCTCGGGCCGCGCCGGGACCGCTCCGCCACGCGACGCCCTCGCCCATGCCCTCAACGAGTGTCCCGGCATCCGCCATCACGAAGGGCAGCACCAGCCGCTGCGGCCCGGCCAGGACCAGGGCGTGCTCGACCGCCTGCCGCGCCCGCTGCGGCTCGGCGAGATCCCGGTAGGCGAGTGCGGCCAGGACGTGCGCTTCGACGCGGGTGGCGACGTGGACGGAGGGCGCGGTCCCCTCGATCACCGCCGCGACCGAGGCCAGCGCAGCGGCCGGATCGCGCTCGGCCAGGCTGATCACGGCTCGGGCGTTGCGGATCTCACCGGAGTCGGCCAACGTCTCGTCGACGAGTGCGGCGAGTGTCGCCCGCGCCTCGTCGTGCGCGCCGAGGCGGGCCTGGGTGCCGGCCAGCCAGCCGGTCACGTAGCCGGTCAGGGCGTGCGGGGCGGACAGCTGCGACTGCAGGTCCTGCGCCGCGGCGAAGTGCTCTGCGGCCTGCGGACGTTGGCCGCGGCCGGCGTGGAGCATGCCTTTGACCAGGTGGAGCAGGGTGCCGATCCCCGGTCCTCTGTCGGCCTGCAGGGCCGTGTCGGCGCGGCACAGCAGGCTCTCGGCGGCCTCGAACTCGCCCGACCAGACCAAGGAGCAGGCGAGGGTGACGAGCGCCGGCGCGAGGACCGGCGCGGTGCCCCAACCGTGGTGCTCCGCAAGGGCGATGGCCTCCTCGCAGCGTGCGCGGGCGACGGTGAAGTCGGGCAGCTTCGAGGCGAAGCCGAGCTGGGCCAGGCAGGCCACCTCCAGGTAGGGACGGCCGATGGCGCGGGCCAGGTCCGCGCCTTCCTGGAGATGCCGTTCGCCGTCGGAGCGTTGGAGCGCCCAGGCTTCGGCGGTGCCGAGGTTCATCAACGCCATCACGCGCAGGTCGTTGCCGAGGGCGACCTCCTCGTCGGTCTCTCCGCCGTTGGGGGCCGAAAGGAACTGCGCATGCCGCATGACGCCCTCGACGTTCCCCCGCCGCCTGGCGAGCGACAGGTGCAGCGCCGCGATCGCCGTACGCAGTCGCCGCCGGCTCGGCTCTGGCGCGGACGGCGAGCAGGAGTCGGTGACCGCCAGGTGCGCGGCGGCGTCGTCGAGGCGGCCGTGGACGAGGTCGACCGTCGCCCGCACGACGCTCAGTTCCTGGAACTCCCGTGCCAGATGCTGCGGGAACGCGGCCAGCAGCGACTGCATGCTCTCCTCCTGGCCGTCGAGCATCATGGAGAAGCAGTGGTTGCCGAGCAGGGCGGCGGCCTCGGGCCAGTCGCCCGCGGCTTGCAGGTGCCGGACGGCCTCGACGGCCAGGCCGTGTTCGGTGAGCCAGGCGGCGGCGCTGCGGTGCAGGGCGGGCACCTCGTCGGGCAGGGAGCGGCGCAGTTCCAGGCGCAGCAGGTCGGCGAGCAGGTGGTGGTAGCGGAACCAGCTCCGTCCGGGGTCCAGGGAGACGACGAAGGCGTTGGCGTCCTCAAGCCCGAGCAGGATGGCCTCGGCGCCGGGACGTCCGGTGAGCCGGTCGGCCAGTTCGCCGCTGACGCGTTGGAGGATCGAGGTCCGCAGCAGCAGGTCCTGCACCTCCTGCGGCTGCCGCTCCAGCATCTCGGCCACCAGGTACTCCGCGACCGTGCGGCTGCTGCCGCCGAAGTCGGCGACGAACCGCTCCGGATCCGGGTGGCCGGTGAGCGAGAGCACGGCCAGCCGCAGTCCCGCCGCCCAGCCCTCGCAGCGCTCGTGCAGCCGTGCCACCGCGCCGTCCGACAGGACGATGTCCGCCGCCTTGAGCAGTGCGCGGGTCTCGTCCTCGCTGAAGGACAGCTCGGCCGCCCGCAGTTCAGCCAACTCCCCGGCGAGGCGCAGGTGGTGGAGGCGCAGCGGCAGGTCCCTGCGGGTCGCCAGGATCACGTGGACGCCCTGCGGCAGGCTCGTCAGCAGCCGGGTCAGGTCGGCGAAGGTCTCCGCGGAGGCCAGCTCGTGGACGTCGTCGAGCACCAGGCTGACCCGGCCGGTGTGACCGGCCGGCTGTAACGCCTGGCCCAGCTCGTCGAGCACGCGGTCGACTGCCTGCCCGGCGTCGAAATCGGGTGACGCGGTCGCCGCGTCCGCGACGACGGGGTCACCGTTCAGGGTGCGCACCGCCGCCAGCAGGGCGAGCCAGAACAGCTGGGCGTCGTGCCGGTCGCGCTGCACCTGGACGAACGCGAGCCGGTCCCTCCGGTCGCGCCGGTCGGCCCAGGCCCGCAGCAGCGACGACTTGCCGCTCCCGGCAGGCGCGGTGATGATCGTGACAGGTCCGGCGGCGGCGCGGTCCAGGGCGGCCAGCAGTTCCCCTCGCTCGATGAGCCGCGGTCGGCCGGGCCGCCCGCCCGGGTCCCGGCGTAACGCGTGCGCTGGGCCGTCTGGCTCGTCTCGCCTGCCTGGCTTGTCCGGACTACCTGGCTTGTCCGGCCTGCCTAGCTTGCCTGTGGTCGCCGACATGATCCTGTCGATATCAGCAGCGTCGGCTCGTCGTCAACGACGGCGATTCACCAGGTTCTGGCGATGAGCGCTCACCAGCCCCGGCGGGAGTCTGGCACCCACCCCAACGGCCGGGCGGAAAGCGACGGCCGGGACGAACGGAGCAGAGCAATGAGTGATCGGGTGGCCCTGGTGGCCGGAGCGGGCGGCGTTCTCGGCCGTGCGGTCGCGGTGAAGCTGGCCGACGCCGGATTCACGGTGGTCGGGATCGACCGCAACACGGACGGGCTGGCCGAGCTGCCCGACGGCATCCACCGGGTGCCGGGAGACGTCACCGACCCGGCGGTACCCAAGGGGCTCGTCGACCGGATCGCCGCCGAGGTCGGCGCGCCCGACGTCCTGGTGAACACGCTCGGCGCGTTCGTCCTCGGCGACGCGCTCGCCACCACGCCCGACGAGCTGCGGCTGATGATGGACGTGAACCTCGGTCCCGCGCTGTGGCTGACCCAGGCGGTGGCGCCGCACATGCGCGAGCGCGGATCCGGTGCTGTCGTGCACGTCTCCGCCCGCCCCGCGGCCGAGCCGACCTCCGGGATGGCGGCCTACTCGCTGAGCAAGGCGGCGCTGAACCACCTGGTCCGGGTGCTGGACCTGGAGCTGCGCCCGCACGGCATCCGGGTCAACGCGGTCGCGCCGCAGCTGATCGACACCCCGAAGAACCGGTCGTTCCTCCCGCCGGACGCGATGGCGCACGCGGTGACGCCGGAGGCGGTCGCCGAGCTGATCGTGTTCCTGGCCGGGGACCGCGCCGCTCCCGTCAGCGGCGCGATCCTGCCCGCCTACGGCGCCTGAACCACGCTCGGGCCCACGCGCCCACCTGAACGCACCCGCACACCAAGCACGACCGCACACAGGGAGAGAGACGATGGGCGCTGAGACGCCGGGCCGGCTGGCCGGGAAGGTCTGTGTCATCACCGGCACCGGCGGCAGCATGGGACGGGCGACCGCCCTGCGGTTCGCCCGCGAGGGCGCGCTGATCGTCGGCTGCGACGTCGCGGTCGACTCGGCGAAGGAGACGGTCGAGCTGGTCCGCGCCGCGGGCGGGGAGATGGTGTCGCTGCAGCCCCTCGTCCTGTCCGATCCCGACGAGTGCGCGCGGCTGGTCGACTTCGCGGTCAAGGAGTTCGGCCGGATCGACGTACTGTTCAACCTCGCCGCCCGCAACCGCTTCGCCTGGATCGAGGAGGTCACCGACGAGGACTGGGACGGGGCCCGCCGCGACGAGGTCGACCTGGTCTTCTACCTCACCCGCGCCGCCTGGCCCCACCTCAGGGCCAGCCGAGGCGTGGTGGTCAACATGGCCTCGCTGAACGGCCAGCTCAGCTTCAAGCTGCTGCCGTCGCTGTCCCACACCACCAACAAGGCCGCGATCATCGGGATGACCCGCCAACTCGCCCTGGAAGGAGGCGAACACGGGATCCGCGTCAACTCGATCTCGCCCGGTCTGATCGAGAGCCAGGCCACCCAGGGGCAGTTGGAGGAAGGCGAGTTCGCCCAGCAGATGGCCGCCCGCACGCTGCTGGGCCGCTTCGGCCGACCCGAGGAGGTGGCCGACGTCGCGCTCTTCCTTGCCTCCGACGAGAGTTCCTACGTCACCGGCATCGACGTGGTCGTCGACGGCGGGATGAAGGTCTGGTGACCACGGGCGCGACACCCGCACGCCGCTGACCAGCGCTGGACGGTACGGATCAGCCGCTGCTCGGGGTGCCGCGGAACGCCCCGGCCAGGACCGAGACGAGCCACTGCTCGGTCTGCCGCACCGGCGCGGCGGCCAGTTCGGTGCCGATGGGAGCGAGCGCGAGCCAGTTCAGCATGCCTGCCGCGCAGCGGATCCGGAACTCCAACTCCGGTGCGCCGACGCCGGGAAGGGTCACCGAGAGCCGACCGGCGATGTCGTCCCGGGACTGCTGGAACTTCGCGGCGAGCCGGTCCCAGCCCTCGGGAGGGTCGATCCCGACGCGCGCCACCGTCCGCATCACCGCGAGGTCGCGGCCACCGGCCACCAGCGCGCGCATCATCGGGCCGGCGAACGCGGCGGCGAGCTCTTCGAGGCCCGAGGTGCTGTCCAGGGAGGCGACCGCGTCGATCTGCGCGTCCAGGTACTGCTCCAGCGCCTGCTCTATCGCCGCGTCGCACAGCGCCTTCAGCGATCCGAAGTGGTAGCTCACCGCGGCGACGTTGGCTCCGGCGAGGTCGGTGATCTCACGGAGGGTCACGCCCTCCTGTCCGCGTTGCGCGAGCAACTCCAGTGCGGCGGCCAGCAGGCGATCCCGCGTCCGCTGTCCGGCCTCGCGGCGCTGGTCTGTACGTTCTGTGGCCATGTCCAGAATTCAAACAGTCGCTTGACTTTACTGTCAAGCAACTGCGCGCCGAGCCTCGCACCGGATCAGATGGTCACTCAAGCATTCGATTGACAACTCTCGAAGCCCTCCCTACTGTTCAATCAATCGCTTGATTTGCCGAGCGCCCCACCCGGGGTGCATCCGTGAAGGAGTTCACCATGAAGTCGCTCGGATGGAAGACGATCACCGCCACCACCGCAGTCGCGAGCCTGGGCAGCATCGCCATCGCCGTCGCACCGTCCCAGGCCGCGAGCCCCACCGTCGCCCACACCGCGGCGCAGGGCCGCACCGTCAGCGGCTCGCAGGCCTCCGCCGCACTGAGCCCGAGCCAGCTGGCAGCACTGCCGCTGACGAACCGTCACCTGACGGCGCACGAGATCGCCAACCTGGCCGTCGTGCTGGGCGCTTACCACGACGCGGAGGGCAGCAGCCTGGACGTCAACGCGTTCGTCAACAGCTTCACCAAGGACGGCGTCTTCAACGACATGGTCGCGGGCAACAGCTACCAGGGCCAGGCGCTCAGTGAGGTGCCGACCGGCATGGCCGCGATCTTCCCCGACGTCCACCGTGACCTGAAGCGCATCACCGTCAGCGGCGACACGGTCACCATCGAACTCGACATCCAGGGCACGTTCGAGGGGCCGCTGCAGACCCCGGCGGGCACCCTCAAGCCGAACGGCTCGCGGATCAACGCGCCGACGGCCGACTTCTGGTACCTGCAGGGCGGCAAGGTCGCGAAGTTCGACTGCTTCGTCGGCTACTCGGACATGTACCAGCAGATGGGCGTGAACTGGGACTGGGCCGGGGCTGTCGCCAAGGGCTGAGCCGTCACCAGGTCACGAGGCAGCACCAGGTCATGAGCCGGCACCAGGTCATGAGGCAGCACGGCACCAAAGGCGCAGCGACCCCGCTCCGGACCAGTCCGGGCGGGGTCGCCGCCGTGCGGGGTGACGTGCGCCTACGCCCGGCTCAGTTCGAGCACGGGGATGGTGCGGATGCCCGCCGTCTTGGTGGCGTACTCCGCGAAGCCCGGGTAACGGCGGGCCTGCTCGTCGTAGATGCGGTCGCGCTCGGCGCCGGTGATCTCATGGACCGTCACCTCGTAGGTGTCCGTTCCGCGTTCGATCCGGCCGCGGCCTGCGGCGGTCAGGTTGAGGTACCAGTCCGGATTGATCGGCGCTCCTCCCTTGCTGGCGAAGACGTAGATCTTCTCGGGATCGGTCTCGTGCGCGAGGTACATCATCGGGGCCACGTGATCCTGGCCGCTCCTGCGGCCCCGGTGGTGCACCAGGACCAGCGGCGCGCCCTCGAACGGCCCGCCGACCTTGCCCTCGTTCGCCCGGAACTCGGCGATCGTCCTCGCGTTGAAGTCGAGTGGTTCGCTCATGTCGAACTCCTGTCTGTTCAGCGGCTCAACGCCTTCGAGAGTCGCAACACAGCGATCCTACGGAGCCCGTCCGCGAGAACAGCCCCTCCGTCACTCGGTCCTGGGCCGTACAGGTGAGCCGACGCTCCCGAGGCCGGCCCCGTCTCCGGAGTCACCGTCAGAGAGGTGCCAGCTCCCGGCTGAGCCTGAGCACGTCGGCGACGGCTCGTGGGTCGGCGCTCGCGCGGTGGGCGGGGACCGGGTGGGCCTGGGGGCCGATCAGCAGGCCGGTCTGCCCGTCGAGTGCGGGGTCGGTCGCCGCGACGACGGACGGCTTGGCCGCCGTGGACGCGGGTCCTGCGGTGGAGCGGGCGAAGGTGCGGCGGACCAGTGGCCAGAGCAGTCGCAGGGGCGGGGAGACGATCGCGGGTGAGGTCATGGTGCCGTTGGTCATGTCGGTCGCGGCGCCGCCGGGGTCGGCGGCGAAGACCGTGACGCCGCTGCCGCGCAGGCGCTCGGCCAGGTCCACGGTGTAGACGAGGTTGGCCAGTTTGGCCCGGCCGTACCAGTGGAAGCCGTAGTAGCCGCCGGGCGGCTCGACCGCGTCGAAGCTGCGCTTGGCGACGCGGATCGCGCCGGAGCTGACGTTGACGATCCGACTCGGTGCCCCCTCCCGGAGCCGGTCGAGCAGCAGCTCGGTCAGCAGGTACGGCGAAAGGTGGTTGACCGCGAACGACGCCTCGATGCCGTCCACGGTCTGCTGCTGCTCGGGGAACATCGCGCCGACGTTGTTGACCAGAACCTTCAACGGCCCCTCGGCCGCCAGTCGCGCCGCGAGTGAGCGGACCTCGCTCAGCGACGCGAGGTCGGCCGCCACGAACCGCGGCCCGCCTCCGGTCGCGACCGCCGCGATCCGCTCGACCGCGCGGGCACCGCGCCCGGCGTCGCGGCCGACCACGGTGACGGCGTACCCGCGCGCCGCCAGGCCCAACGCGGTCTCCAGGCCGATGCCTCCGGTCCCCGCCGTCACGACTGCCCGCTGTTCCATCTCCATCGCGTCCACCCCTCGTTGCCTCGCCATCACTAAACGGATTGCTATCCGCTTGCCATCGCGCACGCTAGCACAACCGGATGACTATCCGGTTAGTCGAGTGCAGCGGGGTTCGCCTTGGAAGGATCGAGAGGAAACGGTCGTGCGCGCCGAAGTCAGCGGGGCGAAGTCAGCGGGGCGAAGTCAGCAGGGCGGAGTCAGCAGGGCGGAGTCAGCGCGGCGGACGCAGGCCTTGCATCAGGACATCGAGGTAGACCTCGGTGCGCCCGGGGTCACCGTCACCGGCACGCACGGCGTGCTCGACGCCGCAGAGCAAGCGACGCACGTCGTCGGCCTCGACGTCGCGCCGGATGGCACGCGTCGCGCGCGCACGGTCCAGCAAGTGGGCAACGGCCCGGTCGAGTTCGGCCTTGAGCTCCGAGGTGTGCGCCTCGGCGTCTGCGGCGGATTCGAGGACGGCGGCGAACCCGCTGTCCTCCAACGCGCGCGCGAGGGCGAACCGCAGCAGGCGCTGCAGGCCCGCAAGGGCGTCCTCGGCGTCCGCCGCTGCCTGCGCCTCGGCGACGAGCTCCCCGAACCGCTCGGCCGACAGCGCCTCCCGCAGCGCATGCTGGTTGGGGAAGTGCCGGTACACGGTTCCCACACCCACACCGGCCAGCCGGGCGATGGCGTTCAACTGGAGCGAGTCGTCACCGGCAGCCACCTGCTCGCGCGCGACCTGCAACACCCGGGCACGATTGCGCGCGGCATCCGCTCGCAGCGTCGGCCCCTGATCAGCTCTCGGTGTCACGGGCCCAGCATAGATCCACGACCAGCAGCCACCGGACGACGGCGGCGGGGGCGGGGGCGGGGCGCATGGACGGCGGCAGCGGCAACTCCCGCCTACGGGACGGCTCGGCCTCGTTCGTCGAGCCGCAGTGGTTCAGCCTGTGGGCGTGCCGATCTGGTTGCGTTCGAGCGCGGAGCGCAGTTGCGAGAGGGCCTGTGCGGCGGCTGATACCGAGGAGCTGTCGAGAGCGTTCCCGATCAGCTCGGTCAGTGCTTCGGCGACGGTTTTCTCCGCCGCTTCAACGAGCTGTGAGCCGTTGTCGGTCAGGGCCAGCAGTGAGGACCGGCGGTCGGACGGGTTCGGCTGCCGGGCTGCCCATCCCTGCTTCTCCAGGCGGTCGACGCTCTTGCTGGTCGCCCCGATGCCGATGGCGAACTCGGCGGCAAGGTCCGCCACGCGGGACCCGGGGTGGTCGCGCAGGTAGCGCAGGGCCTCGAACTGCGAGGTGACGATCCCGTGCCGCTCACGGAGGCGGTCGTTGAGGGCGTTGTACAGACGCGTCTCGCATCGGACCAGGTCGGCGAAGAATCCGGGGAGGGCTTCCACGTGATTGCTCAATTTGGATTCCTAGGCATATAGTTCGATGGAAGATACTTCCTAGGAGAGGATACCGTGAGCAAGGAACAGCGCGCCCAGGTCGACGCGATGCTGCGGCAGCCGCGCCCCGAGGGCCCCCGGTCGGTCGAGGCGATCCGCGCCGGATTCAAGGCGCTGATGGCACGGATGATCGTGCCCGACAGCATCCGGACCGCGCAGACAACGCTCGGCAACCGACCCACGCTGCATGTCGAGCCGGACGCCGGGCCGCGCGCCGGGACGATCCTGTACTTCCACGGCGGCGGCTGGGTGTTCGGTTCTCCCGAGACCGCCCTGTCGCTGACGGGACACCTGGTGGCCAAGACCGGCTTCAGGGCGTACTCGGTGGACTACCGGCTTGCCCCCGAACATCCGTTTCCTGCCGCGATCGAAGACACACTCAATGCCTACCGCGCCCTCCTCGACAGCGGCGAGGACCCTTCGGCCATCGCGTTCGCCGGCGACTCCGCCGGCGGCGGCCTCGCCGTCACCACCTGCCTCGCCGCCCGCGACGCCGGTCTCCCGCTGCCCGCCGCCATCGTGGCCTTCTCCCCGGGCCTCGACGCCACCCGATCGGGCGAGAGCATGGACACCAAACAGGACATCGACCCGATCTTCACCCGCGAGGCCGTCGAACACACCGGAGCGATGTACCTCGCCGGAGCCGACCCACACCAGCCCCTACTCAGCCCGGCCGTCCTCGCCGACCTGACCGGCTTCCCCCCGACGCTGATCCAGGTGGGCACCAACGAGATCCTGCTGGACGACTCCACCCGCCTGGCCGCGCGCGCAAGGGCAGCCGGAGTGGATGTCATCCTGGACGTCACCGCCGACGTGCCACACGTGTTCCAGGCGTTCGCCGGGGCCCTGGACGAGGCAGACGAGGCACTGGACCGCGCGGCTCTCTTCCTCAGCCAGCGCATCCGCACCAAGAGCCCGGCGCACACGTCAGCAGCCTAGGGCCGACACCGGCTCAGCCATGCTCCGCTTCCTCCGCAAGGGACTTGATGCCGCGCAGGGTGGTCTCCATCCCGCTGCGCAGGTCGGCCAGACGGAAGGCGATGATCTGCTCCTCCCGCTCCGGCATGCGCTCGATGGCGAGCGTGACGCCGTTGCGGCCGGGGCCGATGAGCGCCGACTGCCGGAGCAGGGTGCTGCCGTCGGACGCCGCCGAGAGTTCGTAGCGCCAGGAGGCCATGGCGTTCGCCGGGTCGCGCGTCGGCCCGCCGAAGCGGCCTTCCGCGTCGGTGACGACCCAGGCGAAGACCCGGTGTTCGGCCAGTTCGACGACGTGGGAGACCGTGCTCCACGCGCCGAGCCGCGCGTTCTCGTTCCAGCCCTGGAAGCGCGCTCCGACCTGCGGCCGGTCCGCTCCGTCCAGCCAGGCGACGCGCTGCAACTCCGGGCTGAACCGGGCCGGCAGCCCGATGTCGGTCACCAGCTCCCAGACCCGAGACAGCGCCGCGTCGACCTCAACCTCACACTCGACGCCGAGCCCGTCCGCGTAGCGCATCTCACTCCCCCTCGATATGGGCATCCCAGGGCCATCCAACCGCAGCCATCCAACCGCAGCGGGCCGCCCGCTGTGCAGGCGGGCGGCCCGTGCGTGCGGTCGGTGCCGCGTCGGCGGCTACTGCGGGGCGGGGAGGTCGACGAGTTCGGCCAGCCGTGCCCGGTGGGCGCCGGCCGTGCCGAGGGCGATCTGGTCGGCCTTGGCGCGCTTGAGGTAGAGGTGGGCCGGGTGCTCCCAGGTCATCCCGATGCCGCCGTGGAGTTGGACGGCCTCCTCCGCCGCGAAGACCGCGAGGTCGCTGACGTACGCCTGGGCCACGCTGCTCGCGACGAGCAGGTCGTCGTCACCGGCCGCCAGCGTCGCGGCGGCGTAGCGGGCGGCGGCCGTGGCCGACTCGACGCCGGTGGCGAGGTCCGCCAGGCGGTGCTTGAGCGCTTGGAACCCGCCGACGGCGCGCCCGAACTGCTTGCGTTCCTTGAGGTACGCGACCGTCGTCTCCAGGCACCACTGCGCGACGCCGACCTGCTCGGACGCGAGCAGCGCGGCGCCCGCCGCCAGCGCGTCCCGTACTGCCGTCTCGGCGTCGGCGACTACCCGCGTGCCCACCGCCCCGTCGAGCCGGACGTCGGCGAGCTGCCGCGTCATGTCCAACGAGATCACCGGCGTGACGACGGCCTCGGCCGCCGGAACGGCGTACACCGCGCCGTCGGCGAGCACCAGCAGCACATCGGCCTCGATCGCGCCCGCCACGCTGGTCACCGTGCCGGTCAGTCGGCCGTCGGGGACGGAGACGGCGGGCAGCGCGGCATGCGGAGCCAAGGAGAGCGGGACAGCCAACGCCGCCGTCCGCTCCCCCGAGGCGAGTTCGCCGAGCAGTCCCGTGCCGTCCTCGCTGTCGCGCAGCACCAGCGTGGCAATCACCGCGCTGGTCAGGAACGGCACCGGCGCGGCAGCCCGGCCCAACTCCTCCAGCACCACGGCCGCCTCGCGCGCGGACGCGCCCGCACCGCCATGCTCCTCCGCCACCAGCAGCCCGGCCAGGCCGAGTTCAGCACCCAGCGCCCGCCACAGCCCGTCGACGATCGACCGGTCGCCGTCGTAGAGGGCGGTGACGCGAGCCGGGTCGCAGCGGTCGGTGAGCAGCTTGCGGACGGTGGCCCGCAGGTCATCCTCGACCTCGGTGTACAGCAGGTTCACATCGCTCACTTGGCCAGGTCCTTCCAGGGCACGTCCTTGTCGACGCGGGGCTCGGACGGGAGGCCGAGCACGCGCTCGGCCATGATGTTGCGCAGGATCTCCGAGGTGCCGCCCTCGATCGAGTTGCCCTTGGCACGCAGGTAGCGGTAGCCCGCGTCGCGGCCGGTGAAGTCGACGTGGTCGGGGCGGACCATCGTCCAGTCCGAGTAGCGCAGCCCGTCCTCGCCGAGCAACTCCAGCTCCAGGCCGGAGAGTTGCTGCGCGATCCGGGCGAAGGTGACCTTCAGCGCCGCGCCCTCCGCGCCCGGCTGACCCTGCGCCAGCTTCTGCCGCACGCGCTGGCCGGTGAGCCGGGAGACCTCCGCCTCCACCCACAGCCGCACCAGCCGGTCGTGCAGCTCCGGGGTGCGCAGCTCGGGGTGGTCGCGCCAGGTCTGCGCGACGACGCCGATCATGCCGCCCTCGCGCACCGCGTTGCCGCCGATGGAGACGCGCTCGTTGCTCAGCGTCGCGTTGGCGACGGCCCAGCCCTGGCCGACCTCGCCGAGCCGCTGCGCGTCCGGGATGCGCACGTCGGTCAGGAAGACCTCGTTGAACTCGGCCTCGCCGGTGATCTGCCGCAGCGGGCGGACCTCGACGCCGGGGTCGGTCATGTCGCACAGGAAGTAGGTGATGCCCTGGTGCTTGGGCAGGTCCGGGTCGGTCCGGGCGACGAGGATGGCGAGCCGGGCGTTGTGCGCGCCGGAGGTCCACACCTTCTGGCCGTTGACGATCCAGTCGCCGCCGTCGCCCTCCTGCACCGCGCGGGTGCCGAGCGCGGCGAGGTCCGAGCCGGCACCCGGCTCGCTGAACAGCTGGCACCACACCTCCTCGCCCGTCCACAGCGGACGTAGGAAGCGCTGCTTCTGCTCGTCGGTCCCGAAGCGGAGGATGGTCGGGGCCGCCATGCCGAGGCCGATGCCGTTCGCGCCCCGGTTGTTGTCCGGCGCGCCCGCCGCGTCGAACATCGCGTCCACGGCGGGCTGCCACGCTCGCGGCAGGCCGAGACCGCCGTGGCCCTCGGGGTAGTTCACCCAGGCCAGCCCGGCGTCGTAGCGGGCGCGCAGAAACTCCAGCCGCTCGGTGGTCGCCGGGTCGTGCGCGGCGAGGAACTCCTCGACCCGCCGCCGCAGCCCGTGTTCGTCGATGCTCATCCTGCCGCCTTCCCGTGGCCCAGCGCGTAACTAAGCGCTTGCTTAGGCACTCTCCTGGGTATGCCCCCCACTCGTCAAGAGACTCCCCCGACCGACCGCCTCCGACCACCACGCCTGACCACTGCTTCTGACCACTGCTTCTGACCACCACACCGGGACGCTCGTGCCATCTCAGCGGAAGACTCACCGGAATACCCACAGGGATAATCGACGGGTGAACCCCGACACGTCCGACCTCACCCGCGCCGACGCGACACGTGCCCGCCTGCTGGATGCGGCCCTCACCGCGTTCGCCGAGAAGGGGTTCCGCGGGACCACCACGCGCGACATCGCCGCCGCGGCGGGCATGAGCCCGGCCGCCCTCTACGTGCACCACAAGTCCAAGGAGGAGCTGCTCTACCTGATCTCCAAGGCCGGGCACGACGCCATCCTGGAACTGGTCCAGAACGCGATCGGCCCCACCGACGACGAGCCCGCCGACGCGCTGCGCCGAGTGGTCCACGACTTCGCCGCCAGCCACGCGCGCGGCCAGACCGTCGCCCGCATCGTGAACTACGAGCTCAACTCGCTCACCGACGAGCACCTCGCGGAGATCAAGCAGATCCGCCACCGGACCGAGGCCGAGATCCGCCGCCTCGTCGAACGCGGCGTCGCGGCGGGTGACTTCGACGTCCCCGACCCGCGGATGGCCGCCGTCGCCCTGCTCTCGCTGGGCATCGACATCGCCCGCTGGTACCACGACGGCGGCCGATGGAGCCCGGAGGACGTCGCCGACCAGTACGCCGCCATGGCCCTGCGGATCGTCGGCGCGCGCCCGCCGCAGGCACCCCGTTGACGTACTGACGTTCGGTCACTGTGCGTGTGGGCGCTGGTCACTGGGCGTGGTAGCGTCGGCTGCACAGAAAGCTCATAGTTGACCCCGGCGGTGCTACCAACACCCCGGGGCCCGGCACCAGGAGTAAACCCTCCGATGCACATTCATCGTAGCCGTCATATGCGCGGCTTCACGACATTGCCCAACTACTTGTTGCAGGACCGTCGGCTGTCGTTCAACGCCAAGGGCGTGCTCGTCGACCTGCTCTCCCGGCCGGACGGCTGGCGCGAGGACGGCCGCCAGATCGCCGACTCCAGCCCGCAGGGGCGCGGCTCCGTCTCGAAGGCTCTGCGCGAGCTGGCGCGCTTCGGGTACTACCGGGTCGAGAAGCTCCGTCGGCCGGACGGGACCATGATCAGCGTGGCCCACGTCTACGACAGCCCCCAGCTGTCCGTGGTTCCGGCTGCCGGAAAGGCGGGACTCGGCGGGGCGAAGCGCGGTGCGTCTGACGGCCTTTCAAAGAACCAGGGAAAGAACCCCTCCCTCCCCGCCGATCCCGCTGACGACGTCGCGGACGTCGTGGGCGGCGACAGCGCGGTGGCCGAACCTGCCGCTGCTCCTGCCACTGCTGCCGCTGCCGCTGCCGCACGGGAGGTCCCGCCGGAGGTGCGAGAAGCGGCAGCGCTGCTATACCGCGTACTGCGCCCCGAGCCGCGCCTTCGTCTCGGCGCGGGCGAAGCCCTGACGCTGGCGCCGCTGGTCGCGGGGTGGTTGGAACTCGGCGCGAGTGAAGGTGATCTGGCCACCGCGCTGCTGCCCGGCCTGCCGCAACGCATCCACGCCCCGGCCGCACTCCTCCGCGACCGCCTCACCCGCAAACGTCCCGCCGTGCTGCTCGCAGAGCGCGCAGACCGACCCACCGTCCCGGCGCGAGGCGGGCACGAGTGTGCGCAATGCGCGGTCCCGATCCCCCAACGCGGTATCTGCCGCTCCTGCGCGGGCCTGGTTGCTCCCCCGCCCGCCGTCAGCCCCGGCGCGTCGGTGGCCGCGCGTGGCGCCGCCCTCGCCAGAGCTGCCCTGCGCCGCAGCACACCCGTCGCCGTGTCGATCCGCTGACCCGGGCCGCTTCCCGTGGTCGGTCGGGGTCAGGGTCAGTGGTGGTTCGTGCCGCCGACGTAGAACAGCAGCATCACCAGGCCTGCGAAGATGTGGAAACCGATGACGTAGATGAACGCGCGGACCCACACACCTTTGCTGGCGCGACGCCCGCCGCCCTCGCTGCCGTCGTCCACGGGCTCGGGCCTGGGCCCGGACGCGGGCAAAGGTGCGTTCTGGTCGGACACGAGGTCTCCCTAGATGTTCGGAACTGGACACGGACGGGCGCGCCCGGTCAGCGGGCCGTCGCTCCGGCGGTGTCGGCGTCGCGCAGCTCGGCGAGCAGGTCCTGCTGACCGGCGATCAGCTCGGTCAGGATCCGGCGGGCCGCCCGCAGCAGCTCGGCCACGTCGGGACCGGCCAGGGAGTACACGACGGTGTCCGCCTCGCGTACGGACGTGACGATGCCGGAGCGGCGCAGCACGGCCAACTGCTGGGACAGGTTCGAGCGTTCGACCTCGATCTCCGCCAGCAGCTCGCGCACGGGCTTCGGCCCCTCCGACAGCAGCTCAAGCACCCGGATCCGGACGGGGTGGCCGAGCATGCGGAAGAACTCCGCCTTGGCCTGGTACAGCGGAACCGGCACCGCGCTCAACTCCTGTCGTCCTCGCCCTGGCCGCACGTTCCGACCGGGCTCCACGCAGCGAGCACTATTGCAGGAATTGAAGAAATCTTCAATTCGCTACATGGACACTTGTGCACCGCCGAACCCGCCCCCTCCCCCGACCACCGGGTCGGCCTGTGTCGCTGACGGCGGCCCTACCGAGGCTGCAGGAGTCTGGTCCCCATGGACCCGATCCGCGACCCGTACCCCGTCCTGGCCCGTATGCGATCGGCGTGCCCGGTCCACCCGCTCACGGACCGCAGCGGCCGCACCGGCGGCTACCTGGTCCTCGGCTACGACGAGGCCCGCCAGGCGCTCGCCGACCCGCGGCTCTCCAAGAACACCGCCGCCTTCTTCGCCGACAAGGCCGGCGGCCGGAACATCCATCCGGCGCTCTCCCAGACCATGCTGGCCACCGATCCGCCCGACCACACCCGTCTGCGCCGGCTCGCGACGTCGGCGTTCACCTCCGGAGCGGTCGGCAGACTGCGTCCGGCCATCGCCCGCATCACGGACGAGCTGCTCGACCAGTGGCCCGCCGAGGGCGAGGTCGACGCCGTCGCGTCGCTCGCCGTGCCGCTGCCCGTGACGGTGATCTGCGATCTGCTGGGCGTCCCGGAGGAGGACCGGGACCAACTGCGCGCCTGGTCCATCGACTTCTTCGCGGCCGGAGCCCCGGAGCGCACGGACCGGGCGTCGCACGCCCTTGCCCGCTACCTCGAGCAGCTGACCGCGGCCAAGCGCAGCTCGCCCGGCGACTCCCTGCTCGACGCGCTCATCGCCGCGCGCGACGAGGGCGCCCGCGACGGGAGCGACCGAGCCGGGGGCGACCGCGCCGGGAACGACCGCACCGGCGGCGACCGCCTCAGCGAGGCCGAACTGGTCTCGCTCGCCGCGCTCCTGGTCGTCGCCGGGCACGAGACGACCACGGCCTTCCTCGGCAACGCGCTCCTCGCGCTGCTGGACCACCCGGCGCAGCTCGACCTGCTGCGGTCGGAGCCGGAGCGGCTGCCCAAGGCCCTCGACGAGCTGCTCCGCTACGACCCGCCGGTCGCGCAGGCGACGTTCCGCTTCGCCACGGAGCAGGTCGAGTTGGGCGACACGGTCATTCCGCCCGGCTCCCCCGTCCTGGTCAGCCCGGCCGCGGCGAACCGTGACCCGTCCCGGTTCGCCGACCCCGACCGACTCGACCTCACCCGCGAGGCGGGCGGCCATCTCGCCTTCGGCCACGGCATCCACCGCTGCCTCGGCGCGCAGCTCGCCCGCGCGGAGGCGGAGATCGCCCTGTCCCAGCTCCTCGCCCGCTTCCCCGCTCTGCGTCTCGCCGTCCCGCGCGACCAACTCACCTGGCAGCCGACGCGGTTGGTCCGCACGCTCACCGCACTGCCGCTCTCGGTCGCGAGCGCTTAGAGCTCTGTCAACTTTGGTTGACATCCCACGCTCGTCAACCTACATTGACAGACATGAGCGAGACCAAGACGCTCGCGGACGCCGCGAGCAGCAGAGACCCCGCAGTGGGCCTGAAGGCCGTGCGCGCGCTGCGCGAACTGGCTGAGCGACTGGAGAACCTGCAGGTTGGCAACGCCCGCGCCCAGGGGTGGACCTGGCAGATGATCGCGGACTGCCTCGGCGTGAGCCGCCAGGCGGTGCACAAGAAGCACGGCAGCGGAAGCGGCACCGGAGACGGCACCGGAAGCGGCGGTCGTTTCGGCCGCAGGAAGGGAGACTGATCATGTTCGAACGGTTCACCGCCGACTGCCGGCGCACCGTCGTCCTCGCCCAGGAGGAGGCGCGGATGCTGCGCCACCCGATGACGGGCTCGGAGCACCTCCTCCTCGGCCTGCTCGGGCTGCCGGACGACGCGTCCGTGGCACTCCTCGCCGACGGCGGCCTCGACCTCCCGACCGCCCGCCAGGCGGTCCAACGCCTGCTCGAGGCCGCCGCCCCGGAGTTGGACGCCGAGGCGCTCGGCACCATCGGCATCGACCTCGACGCCGTCCGGGAGAAGGTCGAGTCGGTCTTCGGCGTCGGCGCGCTCAGCGCGACCGGCCCAGCCTCCGGCCCCGGGCCCGGCGACCGCCGACGCGGCGGCCGCGGCGTCCTGGGCGGCCATCTGCCCTTCACCCCGGACGCCAAGAAGGCCCTCGAACTCTCCCTCCGCGAGGCCCTCGCCCTCAGCAGCCGGGAGATCCTCCCTGGCCACCTCCTCGGCGGCCTCCTCCGCGAGGAGCAGTCCCTGGCCGCCCGCGTCGTGCGCGACCACGGCTTCGACCTCCCCACCCTCCGCGACCGCGTCCGCGCCACGCTGACCTGACGCAGCCGCGCACGTGGCGCACAGGGCGCGTGGCACGTGGCCGTCCGCAAGGACGCCACCCTGCGCCCGCGCATCATGCTGATCTGGGTCGCGGACTCCTACCGCCGGCACGGCGTCGGCGCCACGCTCGTGCAGGCCCTGGCAGACGACTTCGGCTGCCGGATCGCCGACGTCTCATGGTCGAACCCGATCAGCGGCGGCGGCCGCCGCCGTCTCGCACGCCGGGTGTCACCCGAGGGCGTCTGGGTCAGCTGAAGTCCCGCGACACAGGCTTGCCGTGACGCAGGCTTGCCCTGACGCGCCGGATAAGACGTCTCCGGCGAACGCAACCCTCACCGGGCCCAGTCGCCGTCCCAGCCGGTACCGCGGCGCTGCTCCTCGACCGCCTTGTGCGCGGCTTTCATGCCCGGCGACATGCCGCGGTACTTCGTCCTGTCGTCGCGCCACTCGCGGACGGCGGCGATCTCCATCTGATGGGTGGCGTTGGGATGCGCGCGTCGGTACGCCGCGAGCCAGGCAGTGAACTCGGGGGACGAAGCAACGCTCCTTGTGGACGTACGCGGAGACGTCGGCGGCTCCGTCGACAGCGTCGGACCGACGCTCGGCGGGGACGCCGTGCGCGGCGTCGGACGCGGTTCCGGGCGCGGATCCGGGCGCGGCCGGGGACTCGACATCGGGTACCGCTCCGGGCGGCGAAGCGCCACGCCGATCATGAGCACGAAGAACAGCACGGCCGGTGCCAGCAACAGCCCCAGCACGATCAAACCGACCACCACGCCACCTCACTTCTCTCAGCCCAGGCATACCCGCGCAGTCCACGCTCAGTCCGCCGACGCCCCGTCACAAGATCACCGACAAACCGGCTTCTGCGGCGCAGCTCGCCCCCGGTACCGTGCCTGGCTGAAAAGACTGTCACGTACCTGGAGATGACCGATCTCGGCCAGCTGAAGCCCGGTCGGATCGTGCCGTCGTTGGACCTTCGACGCGAGGACGGTCTGACGGCGCTGGCGCGCTCCGTGCAGGCCCGGGTCGGAGCGGCGCACGCGTGGCGCAGTTTCACACGTACCGACCAGGAGTGGGAGGAGTGGGCACCCCTGAACCCGCACCGCCAATACTGGCTGATCCGGCTGGCGGGCGAGCCGGTCGGGATCACCAAGCTGGAACCTAAGCCCGGCGGGGAAGTCGAGGTCCGCACGTTCGGACTCCTACCGGTGGCTTTGTTCACGAGATGCGACAGCAGATGTTCACCAGATTCGACAGCACTCGTTGAGTTGCTGTTCGAAGAAGCGATGAAGGGTCCGACCCGACCGGCCGGACCCTTCGACCTGCCCTGAATCAAAGGGCTAGAGTCCGCCGACTTTCGCCGGGAACTTCTGCAGCACTGCGGCGATGTCGTCGGGCTTCTCCGGGTCGACGAACTCAACCGGGGCTTGGAGCTGGAACAAGTCACCCTTCGGGGGGTACTGGGAGACTTTGCCCACCAGTACCGCCTCACCCTTCGGGGTCAGCACGAGCGGCTCTTCGCCCGGCCGCTCGACCGTCAAGGTGCAGGTGCGCAGGTCCATGGAACATTCGAACTTAGGCGGGTTCGCCTGCGTCAGCCGCAAGATGCCCTTCGGATCGGCGTCGACGTCGCCCTGCTCGAACGTCAGGGTGCCGCCGCCGGCGTCCGCGGGGATTTCCGCCGTGGACTTGAAGCCGACCAGGCGCAGACGCACGCTGTTGGCCGGGTCGTTCGGGTTGGCATCGACCCGGTGCTTGATGCCCCCGCGAAAGTCCACGGTGACCTTTGCGGTCCCGATCTGCACCGGGGTGTTGATGGCGAGCGAGCTGCACGGGATCTCGAGGCCGATCGGCGGAAGAAGGGGCATGCGGCAGTCCTTCGCGTAGGCGGAGTGGGACGGGGACTCGTCCCGCCTCACTTTTAGACCGGGCGTTGCTCGACGCCGGGACCGCCACCCGCACCGTTCCCGGATTTCACCCAGACGCGCCGCCCGACCGCCATGCCTCGGGATCGAGTAGCCAGCTCCACGCGGGGGACGCGTCTCGCGTCCACCGATCAACTGGTCCACGCCGTCGGCGCACCGACACCTGCCCCGACTCTGCCACCGTCACGACGTGAACGGTCCCGCCAGCAGCGAGGGCATGAATCCGGATGCAAGCTCGCCATGCTCCCGCTGCCTGTGCCTGCGCGCCATCACTCGCACGTCAGTCCGCCGTGAGCCGTCACCGGCGAGGTAAGCCGCTCGTTCCTGCTGGGCTTCCGGCGACCACGACCGGAGCGCTCGGTCAGCGGAACTCGTGGACCACCTGGATCTCGCCGACGATGTGGGTGTTGAACTCGTCGAGCTCCTCGGCCGGGACCCACAGTTCGAGGATCGTCCGCCCGCCGGCCTGCTGGACGGGATAGCGCGCCAGAAACTCCGTCTCGACCTCGAAGCGGGTGACGAATCCGGCCCCGTCGTGCTTGACGTTCCAGTCCCGCGCGATCTTGACCGCGTAGTCCTCGTTGAGGACCGGGTAGAAGATCGGCTGCTCGGGGAGGCGGGGCGGCCAGGCGCGCCAACCGAGTTGCCGCACCAGGTCCAGCTCCTTCGGCCCCGTGGGACGCCACAGAGTCGTTGTCGCGGACTGGCTGGTCATGAGAGTCGCTCTCTGGTCGTAGGACCCGCAAGGGGCGCTGGGCTGAACAAGGGCACGCTAGCGCCTCCAGCAGAAGCCAAGCGAGGCAATATCCGCAGGTGACCGCACCGCCTGGGTGCCAACAGGCAGGACCCTAGAAGCCGGCGATCAGCCCCGCAGCGTGGCTGATCGGGACGGTGTGCGTGACCCAGGCGGAGCCGCTGAAAAGGTGGAGCAGAAAGGACGTCGGCTCCGGAAGGTAGTTGGGCACGCCGCCACGCAGGGCGAGGCCGCTCTGGAGATGGGTGCTCGGGGCTGTCGTCAGCACGCTTCCCCCGAAATCGGCGGTGATGGAGCGGTGTACGTGGCCCGCGAGCACTCTCGCAACGTTCCCATGCCGGGCGAGGACGAGCGCCAAGGCCTCGGCGTCGTCCAGGCGCATCTCGTCCAGGAAGGGAATGCCGACAGCAACAGGTGGATGGTGCAGGCACACGACAGCGGGGATGTCCGGTCTGCGGCCAAGGATCCCGTCGAGCCACTCCAGCTGCGCGGCGCCAAGGCGACCTCCCGCTGCCTGCGGCACCTTCGAGTTGAGGACGACAAGGGTGAACGCCGGGTAGTCCACCGCGTAGTGCGGCTGCGTCCCGTCACCCACGAAGCCCGTGTCGGCGAACTCGGCGAGCAGCACTTCAGGATCGTCGTGGTTGCCCGCCACCAGGTGCAGCGGAAGGGGGAAACGCCGGATGACCTCCCGCAACACCCGGTACTCCTCCGGGCTGCCACGGTCGACCAGGTCCCCGGTGATCACTACGCAGTCCGGCTGCGGGTCGAGCACGAGGACGCGCCCGAGCGCCCGATGGAGCCCCTCGGCAGGAGCTCCGGCCAGGGGCCCGGTCGTGATGTGCGGATCACTGAGGTGCGCGATGGAAGCGGTCACCCTGGAACGCTCCAACACTCCGGCGGGCATGGCAACCAATCGCGCACAGGCGCCGTGCACCGCATCAAGAAGCTCAAGAGGTAGATCCACGGGCGAGCCTGCTTCGGCCCGCTCCGGAAGAGTCGCGGCGGCTGATGACGTTCCTCAGCGCCGACCTGAACTCGACGCGACATCCGCGCGCAGGGTACGACTGCACACACCAACTCCAACGACCACCCAACCGCGCTCATCAAGTACCAGCGCCGCGGACTGAGCGTCTATCGCACCGAGGTCGAGTAACTCGGCCAGCACAAGACGGCAGTGTCCTCGCATCGATTCCACGATCATCCCAGATACGGGCTGGGTCGCTTCTCCAGGAAGTGCGACAGCCGGAGCCGCTGCGTGTGGTGCATGGGCAGACGGTTGAGGTCAGCGAGGTCCACAAAGCGTAGTTCTGTGGACTCGTCAGAGATTGCCAACCTCCCGCCGACGACGCGGGCGGTGAACACGACCGCGAACTGACGCCGCACCTCTCCATCGCTGTACGCGATGACATGCTTCGGGTCGGTGTAGGTACCGACGAGCCCGGTGATCTCGACGTCAAGCCCGGTTTCCTCGCGCACCTCGCGGACGGCAGCGCCGGGCAGGCTGTCGTCCATCTCCATGCCCCCGCCCGGCAGCGCCCACATTCCGCTGTCCGTCCGGCGTTGGAGCAGGATCCGTCCCTCGTCATCGGTGACGACAGCCGCAGCCGCTACGACGAGACTGTTCGGTGTCGGCGCCGCCGGGTCGTCGTAGAACTCTGTACGTGCCATGCTCAGTCTCCCGCTCGACGGATGCCGCTGGACCAGTCAGACCGCAATCCCGCCCCCTGCGATCTGAAGCAGTCTCTGGCGAACATCGTCAACGATTGCCGCAGGCGTCTCCCCGGAGCAGGTCCAAGGCCTCGTGCCAGTCGAATCGGTCACGGCCTCCCCCCGCCTTGGGCGTGTGCGGCTCGTAGCTGCCGAAGCGAACGCCCATCTCTTCAAGGTCCCGACGACTGCGTGCGTACGCGGGGTGGGCGGCCTGGGCCTTGTTGATGTAAGGAAGAACGACCGCTGGGATGTTGAGACCGTAGGACTCCGTAAGGATTCCGAGGGCAAGGGTGTCCGCGTGGCCCGCCGCCCACTTGGTGATGGTGTTCAACGTGGCCGGCGCCACGGCGATCGCGTCGGCCGGAGGCAACGGCCGTGCCTGCCCTGGAGTCCGCCAGGCAGACCGGATCGGGTAGCCCGTCAGCTCTTCGAGAGCCTCCCGATCCATGAGGGCCAGCGCGTTGGGGGTCGCGATGACACCGGTCGCCCAGCCTTCCTGCTGGGCCTGACGAATCAACGTGCCGACATCGTCCGCCACACCAGCCGCACAGACCACGATGTAAAGGAACGGCATTCGGATCGTCGTCACACCGGCACTCCCAGCTCGTCGCACATCCGCCTGAGTCCTGGCACCTTACCCGTCCGATCACGGACAGCGAGGTCAGCGACCAGCTCACGGACAGCCGGCCGACGCACGTCCTCGGGCGCGGCCCGTTGGGCGAGCCGGAGGGCACGGTGGGCTTCGTCAAGTTGGCCGAGCTGCGATTTGGCTCGGGCCACGTCCAGCCAGAGCGCGGCTCGGCGTTCCGGTGCCTGGATCCGGCGACCCATCAACGGGGCAGCAGCGTCCAGCGCCGCACCGGCGTCACCCAGCGCCACATGGGTGCTGACGGTGTGCAGCCCGATGTTGGTGCTACTGAAGTTCGCCCACGAGTCCGGCCGGTCGATCTCCACATACCGGCCGACCTCCCGCGCCTCGCCCAGAAACTCCTGTACTGCTCCGCGGTCCTGAGCCCGACTCGCAGCGGTGGCACCGCGCAGGAGCAGGAGACCCACAGCGGCGAGGCGGACAGCCGGAAGGCGGTCGTAGCTGCCGGAGAGCTGCTCGGCGCTGTGCCGAATGGAGACGACCGCGGCCCGTGCGTGCCCACCCCGGATCAGTGCGTGGCCCTGGATGCGCACGCTGGAGGCCAGAGCCACCGGGTCACCGCTCTGCTCAGCCTCGGCGACGGCGCGGCCGACAGCGAGCCAGGCATTGCCGAGATCCCCCCGTTTGAGCAGGGTGCTGGCAGCGACTTGGTACGTCGATGCCAGGAGCCGGGACATGACCGGGTCCGCGAGCTCGGCGCGCGCAGCGCGCAACTCCGTGATCAGCGCGGGCAACACTCGGTCCAACTCGCCGTATCGGCAGGCACAGAACAGTCCGCGTGCGGCAAGCGTGCGTTGCTCCAGTTGCTCAACGCTCGCCGGGCGCGCCTCCGCAGGGCTCAGGCCCGGCATCAGCGCGAGAACCAGGTCACTGCCGGAATTCGCGGATCGCCTCCCCACCGAAGGCGAAGCAAGCGCTCCTATTCCAGCCGCGAGCAACCTTCGACGGTCCATGCCCGCCTGGGGTTCGTGATCTGCGCTGCCAACATGGGAGAGCCCGAACTCCCGGAGAGGAATGTCCAGCAACTCTGCCACGGCTCGGAGAGTCCGAATGTCCTGGGTGCCCAAGCGCTCCAGGCGGGAGACCTTCGTCTGGTGATATCCGAGTCGCGCGGCGAACTCTGTCTGCGTCCAGCCCTTGAGCACGCGGGCCTGCCGGATGAGCGCGCCGAGTCGCTTGGGGTCCGGATCTCGCCGGCTTCTCTCCTGTGACACTGGGCCTCCCGCGCTGAAGATCCTGCCCGGTTTCATGACCCTATGCGACCTTGCGAGGCTTCGTAAGCACGACCTGCATAAACCAAGCGGGATCTGCATGACCGTCAGCTATCGCACAGCACACCGGGTTTCCTGGATGGGCGGCCCCAACGCCCTGCTCCTCTCCAGCCCGAACGGATGCCGTCATGCATGTCTCGCGCTTGGCCCTGTATCTCAACCACGCAGTCCTGGGACCCTCCCCGGCGTGGGGAGGAACCCGGACGGAGCTGTGCCACGAGTACGCCCAGCGTTACGGACACCTGGTGGTAGCCGGATACGAGGACCGGTCGACCGAACCACCAGAGCTGCGGCCGGGTTGGCAGTGCGTCACCGACGCACTTCAAGCCGAAAGGGTCGACGGCGTCCTGACCTGGGCCAGTTGCATGATCTCTGCCGACCCATGCGCCGTCGACGTTCTGTACCGCACCGTGCTGGCCCCGCGCGGGGCGATGCTCGCGGAAGCCCACACACTCCCCCGTCCGCTCGAACCCGAGTTTCCGGCCGGGTGGTAGCCATGTGCTGCCTCTTCACGCCACGTGGGACCTTGAGTCGACCGGTGAGGCAGTCCACGTCACCCGGCACGCCATCACCGCCGTCTTGGAGGCCTGGAAGATGACGGCCGACCATCGGTTCCAGGCGCTGCTCGTCTACTCCGAACTGGCCACGAACGCGGTACGTCACGGCAGCGGCCAGCCGATCAGTGTGCACATCAGCCTCGCTGACGAGGAGTTGACGGTGGAGGTCAACGATGCAGGCCGCCGCGTCGGGAACACAGCTCAGATGCCATGGCGGCCTCGTGCAGCCGTTGTTCGGCTGCTCGGCCCAGTCTGTAACCTACGACCGTGATCACATCGGAGCAGGCCAGGGAAATCGCAGACCGGTTCATCGCCGAGGCGAATGCTCGGCCGCGTTATGGCGACGACGAGCTCGTGATCACCGGATTCGCCGAGCATCGCTTCGGCTGGTCCTTCAGCTACCAATCATCGCGTTGGGTCGAGACAGGTGACATTCAACACCTTCTGATCGGCCAGGGGCCCGTCGTGATTGACCGTCGGGATGGGAGTGTTCACGCCTTCGGCTCCGCCACCCCCGACGCAGACGTGGCTCGCTTCCAGGAGCGCTATGACGCGGAGACGAAGAACCTGTAGTCACTGAGGTTTTCTCGGTGAAGATCGGCTCCAAGGGCCGAGTGGTCGATGGTGTCGGCGGGCGGCTTCTCGAAGATTGACTCGTCGGTGGGCGAGTGGCAGCCTGCCTGTGCTCATGCGCCTGCTGGACCCGGGGGATCCATGCCCTTCTTCAAGGCCGTTCTCTTCGACTGGGTCGGAACGCTCATCGTCCCCAAATGGGGCCCGACTCGTGGGCAACCCAGGGGGGCGTCGTGGATCGGGAGCTCGTTGAGGCAGGTGGGCCGGGAAGTCTCCACGGCCGAGGTGGAACGGGTCAGCGCAGCCCTGAACGCGGCCGGAAGGCGCCCTGACGTCGCTGAGGGCTGGGCGGGAGCTGATCTGTCCGCTGCGGCCCATCGGGAGAATTATGACCGCTGGGTCAACGCCGCCGGAGTGGACCGTCGCTTGGCCGGGGTGATGTACGAGTCCCTGTGCGACGCCACTGACAACCAGTTCGCCGTCGATGTCGAACCCACCCTTGGAGCGCTCAAGGCCGCCGGGGTGAAGGTGGCCATAGTCAGCGACATCCATGTCGACATCCGTCCGAGCTTCGCGAAGGCGGGCCTGGACACGTACGTCGACGACTTCGTCCTGTCCTTTGAGTGCGGTGCGTGCAAACCCGACCCGGCTGTCTTTCGCACCGCCCTGGAACGGCTCGGCGTACAGCCCGACGAGGCCCTGATGGTCGGCGATCGCTCCGGCCACGACGGTGCGGCCGTCGAAGCCGGTCTCACGACGTTGCTCGTGCCGCCGTTGACGCACGTGACGGAGAAGCGACTGCACCTGGTCCTCGCCACCTGCAGCGTCCCCGGCCTTTGAATGCCCGCTCGGATCCTCGAAGCCGAAGACCAAGCAGGCCAGTGCGGCCTCACTGGCGTAACCGTGGCCCCACACCGAACGCATCAACCGCCAGCCGGTTCCACTGAGGAGCCCCCGTTGCTGCGGCCGATGGAGCGCTGAGCTTGAGCGGCACCGCCCGGAAGTGCGAACGGCAGGCAACCCCAGTCCTCACACGTCCAGCGCGTGACCGGTCGTCGCGTCGACGTGTGCCGGGACCTCCTCGTGGCGGTCGCCGACGGTCGGCGTGCCGGTGGGTTCGAACATGAGGATCGACGCGCCCGACGGAGCGGACGGTTTGTGCTCCGTTCCCCTCGGGACGGTGAAGACCGCGCCCTGGGGCAGCACCACCGCGCGTTCCCCGTCCGGCTCGCGGAGGGCGATGTGGAGCTCGCCGTGGAGTACCAGGAAGAACTCGTCGGTGTCCACGTGGACGTGCCAGATGTGGTCGCCCTCGACCTTGGCGATCCGGACGTCGTAGTCGTTGACCCGCGTGACGATGCGCGGGCTCCACAGCGCGTCGAAGGAGGCCAGAGCCGTGGCGAGCGAGACGGGTTGGTCGGTCATGCACTCATCCTGCGCTCCACCGCCCGTCCCCGGCGAGTGCTAGGAATTGCACATGACGCAAGGATTCTCGCACCACGCCGCCCAGCGGACCGGCGCCCGCAAGGCGGGTGCGCTGCATCGGGTGGTCGTCATCGTCGACGAGAACTCCAACCCTTTCGAACTCGGCTGCGCGACCGAGATCTTCGGCCTGCGCCGACCCGAACTCGGCCGTGACCTCTACGACTTCCAGCTCTCTTCCGCCGAGCCCCGCACCCGCATGCGGGACGGGTTCTTCACGCTCACCGGAGTCGCCGGTCTGGACGCCACCGAGGACGCGGACACCGTGATCGTCCCCAACCGCCCCGACGTCGAGACGCCGCGCCACCCCGCGGTGCTGGACGCCGTCCGCCGGGCGCACGCGCGCGGCGCGCGGTTGATCGGTTTCTGCAGCGGGGCGTTCACCCTGGCCGAAGCCGGAGTGCTCGACGGCCGCCGGGCCACCGCGCACTGGCAGTGGGCGGACTCCTTCCGGGCCATGTTCCCGGCCGTCCACCTCGAGTCGGACGTGCTGTTCGTGGACGACGGCGACATCCTCACGGCGGCCGGAAGCGCAGCCGCGCTCGATCTCGGGCTGCATGTCGTCCGCCGCGACCACGGCGCGGAGGTCGCCAACTCCGTGAGCAGGCGACTCGTCTTCGCCGCTCACCGGGACGGCGGGCAACGGCAGTTCGTGGAGCGGCCGTTGCCCGACGTGCCCGACGAGTCGCTGGCGCCGGTGCTGGCCTGGGCGCAGGAGCGGCTGGATCTGCCCCTCACGGTGGCGGACCTCGCCGGGCGCGCCGCGGTCAGCCCGGCGACGCTGCATCGACGCTTCCGCGCGCAGTTGGGGACGACGCCGCTGTCGTGGCTCACCAGGGAGCGGCTCGCCCTGGCCTGCCGGCTGATCGAGCGAGGCGAGAACCGCTTCGAGGTCGTCGCCCGCCGGAGCGGACTCGGCACGGCCGCCAACCTGCGCGCGTTGATGCGCCGCGAGACCGGCATCACCCCGTCCGCCTACCGGCGTCGCTTCGGCCCGGAGGCGGCCTCGGCCGACGCCACCTGACGCCTGGCCTCCTGACGCGACGCCACCTGACGCGAGGCCAGCACCCACAAGGCCGCCTGCGCCGACGCCACCTGCGCCGAGCCGACCTGACGGCGGCCGCGCCTCAGCCCGCGGACTCCAGCGCCGCGAGGTCGTCCGCCGTCAGGCGGATGGCTCCGGCCGCGATGTTCGCCTCCAGGTGGGCCAGATCGCCGGTGCCGGGGATGGCCAGGACGTGGGGTCCCTGGGCCAGGGTCCATGCCAGTCTGATCTGCTGAGGCGTCGCCCCGTGGGCCTTCGCCACCGCCAGCACCTCGCTGCTCTCCTCCGAGTTGGCCGGATCCGGCGTGGCCCCCGAGGCCCGCGCCCCCGCGATGGCGAAGAAGGGCACGAACGCGATACCCGCCTCCCCGCATGCGTCCAGCACCTCGGCGGAGCCACGGTGCCCCAGGCTGAACCGGTTCTGCACGACCGCCACCGGCGCGATCGCCCGTGCTTCGGCCAGTTGGGCCGTCGTCACGTCCGAGACCCCGAGGTTCCGGACCAGCCCGGCCTCGCGCAGCTCGGCCAGCGCGCCGAAGTGCTCGGCGATCGACTCCCACCGCATGTTGCGCAGGTACACCAGGTCCAGGTGGTCGCGGCCGAGTTGGCGCAGGTTCTCCTCGACGTCGCCGCGCAGTTGGTCCGGTCGCGCGGAGGTGTCCCAGTCCCCGCTGCGGTCCCGGCGCGGACCCACCTTCGTCGCGACCAGCACCTCGTCGCCGAACGGGGCGAGCGCGGCGTTGACAATCTCATTGGCCGAACGCAGCGACGAGAAGTAGAAGGCGGCGGTGTCGATGTGGTTCACGCCGAGCTCGACGGCACGGCGCACCACCGCGATCGAGGTCTCGCGATCGCGCGGCACCCCGCCGTGGAAGGCCTGGGTACCGGTCAGGCGCATCGCACCGAAGCCGAGGCGGTGCACGGTGTGCTCGCCGAGCCGGAAGGTGCCCGAGTCGGCGGCGTTCGGCGACGAGGCGCGGTTGGAGTGGGGGTTCATCGAAGTGGTCACGGGGACTTCTATCACCTCCTTCGCGTCGATGCCGGAGGAATTCGGGACGTCAGTGGGCTGCGGCGGTCGAGGGTCAGCCGCGGAGCAGGTCGGTCGAGACCGCCCAGAGGCGCTCGGCGATGGCGGGGTCGAGCGCCCATTCCTTGACACCGTGCGGGTGTTGGGCGAGGTCGGCGTCGTTCGGCACGGTGTAGGCCTCCTGCGCATCGTCGAGGTAGTGGCCTCCGGAGTGGGCGAACTCCGGCGCGACAGCGGCGACGATGCTGGTGGCGGCCCCCTGCTCGACCGTCTTGTAGCTGAAGACTCCGGCGGCCTCGGCCGCATCGAGCGACTGCTTCTGCCGCGTCGTGAAGTTCCGCTGCAAACCGGTGGCAACACCGCCCGGGTTCACCGCGTTGGCGACGATGCCGTCGGACGCCCACAGGCGCGTCGCCTCCACCGCGAACAGGGAGTTCGCCGTCTTCGACTGGGCGTAGGCGATCTGCGGGTCGTAGCTGCGACGCTCGAAGTGGAGGTCGTCGAAGTCGATGCCGGAGCGCATGTGCGCCGTCGAGCTGACCGAGACGATCCGCGCTCCGTCCCGGTCCGAGGCTCCCAGGGCCAGCGCGTCATGAAGGCCGACGGCGAGGGCGAAGTGACCGAGATGGTTCGTCGCGAATTGCAACTCCCAGCCCTCACGGGTTCGTTCGAGGCCACCGGTGACCACGCCCGCGTTGTTGACCAGCAGGTGAAGCGGGCCGCTCCACGCCTCGACGAACGGCGCGATGGTGGTCGTGTCGGCAAGGTCCAGTCGGACGACTCGGGGCCGGACGCCTCCGGTCGACCTCGCGATCGTTTCGGCGACGCCGTCACCCGCAGCCGTGTTCCGTACGGCGAGCGTCACCTCCGCCCCGGCTGCGGTCAGCGCACGAGCGGTCTCGACCCCGATTCCGGAGGAGCCTCCCGTCACGATCGCCCGGAGGCCGGTGAGGTCGACGCCCCGCAGTACGTCGTCCGCCGTGCTGGAGGCGGTGAAGGACGTCGAGATGGTCTCGCGAGCAGCCATGGCGCTGACTATACGCACTGAACATGATTTGTATAGTGCGACTCCCGCTCGTATGCTCGCCTCATGAGCAGTTCCGAGGCCGGCACCCCGCCGTCGGCAACCACCGACACAGGCTCCGGCAGCGACACCGACACCGACCGTCGGACCACGGTTCTGGACTCGGCCCTGGTCACGTTCGCGCGTTTCGGCTACCGGAAGACCTCGATGGAGGAGGTGGCGCGGGCGGCACACATCTCCCGACCCGGGCTCTACTTCCTCTTCTCCTCGAAGGAGACCCTGTTCCGCGCGGCGGTCACCCAGGCGCTGGAGCGCGACATCGCGGCGGTCGAACACGTCCTGGCCGACGCCGACCGCCCCCTGCCGGAGCGCCTCGTCGACGCGTTCGACCAGTGGGCGGGACGCTACATCGGCCCCCTGGCACGCGATGTCGCGGTGGTCGTCGAGGACAACCCCGGCCTGCTGGGAGAGATCGTCGAGACCATGCCGCGACGGTTCGAGGAACTGATCACCGCCGCGATCGCCGTCGCGTCAGGACGAGAGGCGGCCACCCCGGTCGCGCAGACGATGATCAGCACATCGATCGGCCTCAAACACCAGGCCGCATCACGGGAGTTCTACCTCGACCGCCTGAAGGTCGCCGTCGACCTCCTGGTGCGCTGAAGACAGTCTCGACGACCGGGCGACGACTAGCTCAGCCAGTCACAGATAGCATCGTCGACGTCCCGCAGCGCGGCGGGCTGCCAGTGCGGGGTGCGGTCCTTGTCGATGACCTGGGCGCGGATGCCCTCGGCGAGGTCCGGGTGGCGGACGGCCGCGCAGGAGACGCGGTACTCCTGCGCGAGCACCTCCTCCAGCGTCCCGAGCTCCCGCGCCCGACGCACGGACGCAAGGGTGGCCGTGACGGCCGTCGGCGACTTGGCGGTGATCCGCTCGGCCGTCTCCTTCGCCGCCACGACGCCGACGGCCAGCAGCCGCTCGACGATCGCCTCCGCCGTCGGCGCGGCGTAGCAGTCGTCGATCCAGTCGCGGTGTTCGGCGAGAGCCGCGGGCGGCGCGTCGGCGGCGTGGCGGGCGAGCGCGGCGGGGACGTCCAGCACGGCGAGGTCGTCCAGCAGCGCGTCCAGCCGCTCGGACGGGACGAAGTGGTCGGCGAGTCCGCACAGCAGGGCGTCCCCGGCGCCGACCGAGTCCGCCGTGAGCGCGAGATGGGTGCCGAGCTCGCCCGGCGCGCGGGAGAGCAGGTAGGTGCCGCCGACGTCGGGGACGAAGCCGATGGCGGTCTCCGGCATCGCGAGCCGGGTCCGCTCGGTGACGATCCGGACGCTCCCGTGGGCGGAGACGCCGACGCCGCCGCCCATGACGATGCCGTCCATCAGCGCGACGTAGGGCTTGGCGTAGCGGGCGATCCGGGCGTTGAGCCGGTACTCGTCGCGCCAGAAGTCCTCGGCGGCGCGCGGGTCGCCGCTGGTGGCGGACCGGTGGATGGCAACGATGTCGCCGCCCGCGCACAGTCCCCGCTCCCCCGCGCCGGTGATCACGACGGTCGCGACGCCGTCGTCGTGCTCCCACGCGTCGAGCGCGGCGGCGATCTGCCGGACCATGCCGTGGGTCAGCGCGTTGATCGCCTTCGGCCGGTTGAGGACGATCAGTCCGACGCGCCCGCGCCGCTCGGTCAGGACCTCATCGGCGGGAACCTCGCCGGTCGGAACCTCGCCGGTCTCCGGGGTGACGCTGACGCGCATGATCTCGTTGGTTCCTTCCAGGCCGGTGCACCGTACCCAGCACGGTAACCCCTGCCTCCGGTCGTCCGGCGTCCGGGGGCAGGTCAACGGCCGGTCAACGGCCCGTGCGCACCGGCCGCACGTCAGGACGGCAGGTACTCCACGGCGCTGTGGGCGTCCGGCCGGTGGTCCGCGCCCGGCCTGCCGAGGAAGCCCCAGGCGACCTCGTGGACGTGCGCCGGGTCGACCTGCACGTGGGCGATCCACTGGGCCAGCGGGATCGGACCGGCGCGGGAGAAGACCGGGTCGATGACCAGGACGCCGCTCGCGGTCGTCACCGAGGCCGCGACGTGGTGGTTCCACTGGTGGTCCGCGTGCAGCCGGCTGCCGGAGGAGGTGGCCCACTGCTTGGCGAGGTGGTGGGCGGCGATGGCCGGATGGTGCGCGGCAATCACCCGGCAGATCGCGTGGGCGCGGTCCTCGCAGCCGTCCTCGCCCACCTGTGCGCCCGCGGCGCCGAAGGCGGGCACGAGCTCCGTCCACATGCCCCGGACGGCCTGTTCCGTCGGCGGACCGTCGGAGGGGAAATCGTCCTCCAGGTAGTCGAGTTGGTCTTCGAGCAGCCTCAGGTAGGTCTTCCTGATCGGACTGTCGGGCCTCTCGTTGACCAGCCGGAGGGCCTCGTTCACGGTGCTGACGGACCGCAGGGGAAGCAGGTTCCGCACCAGGGAGATGATCGCCAGCCCGTTTTCGAGAATGTCCCGCCGGGGCCCCTCGTAGCCGTCGCTGTCCATGTCCTCCAGCATCTTGACCCAGGCAGTCTGCTGGCGGTCCATCTTGGCAACGGCATCCCCCGAGAGCGGTTCGCTGTCCTCCTCCGATGACGACGACTCGGCCTCCCGGACGTGCTTCGCCGGACCTTGCTCCTCGGGCGACCCGGACCTCTGGCGCTTGCCGCCCGCAGCCTCCATGCGCTGGATCACCGCCGTGACGGCCGCGTTGCCCGCGCTGCCGTGCAACGCAAGCAGGGACGAGGCGGCGGTGGACTGCGGTGCCGGGGCGTGCCTCGGCGCGCGGGACGACCCCTGCGCGTGCGTCTCGTCAGCTGCCGACCGGCGCATCACAACCACTCTCTTCCTCCGCCAGACCGTCCGCCTGACCACGGGGTGACATCCCCTCATTCTCCCTCGCGGGCAGAGCTCGGGCGCGGACTTTCGGGCAGACCTTCGGGCAGTCAGCGGCGCGGGCCCGGCGGCGACGGGAGCGGGCGGGTGCGGGCCAGCAGCAGGGCGACGTCGTCGTGGCCGCCGTGGTGGGCGAGGGCGCTGAGGAGGAGGTCGCAGGTCTCCTCCAGGGAGTGGTGGGGCCGGTCGAGGAGGTCGGTGAGGGCGCGCAGCCGGGTGTCGATGTCGTGGTCGCGGGTCTCCACCAACCCGTCGGTGTAGAGCAGCAGTTCGTCCCCGACGCCCAGCTTGACCCGGACGTCGTGGTAGTCGGGGACGCCGGCGCCGAGCGGTGCGCCCGTGGGGAGTTCGAGCAGGCGCGGCGGGTGGCCGAGGCGGGTGTGGACCGGGGGCAGGTGACCGGCGGTCGCGATCGTGCAGCTGGACCGGTGCGGGTCGTAGACGGCGTAGACGCAGGTGGCGATGGTCTCGTCCAACCCGGCGACGGTGCGGTCGAGATGGGTGAGCACGGCGGCGGGATCCAGCTCCAGACTCGCCAGTGTCCGCGCGGCGGTTCGGAGTTGGCCCATGCTGGCGGCGGCGTTGATGCCGCTGCCCATGACGTCGCCGACCACCAGCGCGGTACGCGACCCGGCCAGCGGGATGACGTCGAACCAGTCGCCGCCCACCTCGCCCGCGACGGACGCGGGTTGGTAGCGGTAGGCGACCTCCAGGCCGGGCGAGGGCGGCGGCAGGCCCGGCAGCAGATGCCGCTGGAGGGTGAGCGCCGCGTGGCGCTGCCGCTGGTACCAGCGGGCGTTGTCGATGGCGACGGCCGCGCGGGCGGCGAGTTCGGTGGCGAACACGGCGTCGTCCTGGGTGAACGGCTCCGGGTTGCGGGCGCGCTTGAGGTCGAGCGCGCCGAGGACCTGGCCCCGGGCGCGCAGCGGGACCGCCAGGTAGGAGTGGACGCCTGCCTGCTTGAGCAGGCCGACCGCGTCCCGGTCGCGGGCGATGCGCGGCAGGTCCTGGTCGGTGACGTGGGCCAGCAGGACCGGTCGTCCGGTGCGGGCGCAGCGGCTGACCAGGCGGGTCGCGTCGTACTTGGCGATCTGGCCGACCGGGTCGGCGGCCAGGGTGGCGGGGGTCGGGCCGGCCGCCTTGATGGCCAGGGCCCGGAAGACGGACGGGCTCTCGCCCTCCCTGGACGCGGAGGTCGGGACGTCGTTCAGGACGGAGTCGAGGACGTCGACAGCCGCGATGTCGGCGAACTCCGGCACCAGGACCTCGGCGAGCTCGCGTGCGGTCTGGTCGAGGTCCAGGGTGGTGCCGATGCGCTCGGAGGCGTCGGCGAGCACGGTCAGCCTGCGGCGGGCCGCGGACGCGGCGGCAGCCGTGCGGTGCTGGTCGGTGACGTCCACGACGGTCACGGCGACGCCGATGATGTGGCCTGCGGTGTCCTCCAGCCGGTAGTACGACGCCGACCAGGCGTGCTCGCTGTCGTCGGCGGGGGTCCGGCCGGTGGTGAAGCGGTCCAGGATCGGGGTACCGGTGGCGAGGACCTCGCGCATCGCGGACTCGACCACGTCGGTGTCCACGAACGGCAGCGACTCGCGGACCGTGCGGCCCAGCGTCTTGGCCGCCGGCAGGCCGTTGATCCGCTCCAGCGCGGGATTGACCAGGACGTACCGCAGGTCGGTGTCGACCACCGCCAGCCCGATCGGCGACTGCTCCACCAGCCGCATGGACAGCGCCAGGCCCCGCTCCAGGTGCCGCAGTGTGGACCGGTCCGAGGCCAGGCCGAGCGCGTAGTGGCGGCCCTGCTCGTCCTCCAGCCGCATGTTGCGGAACTCGGCCAGCACCGTGGCGCCGTCCTTGCGCCGGACGGGGAAGGCCCCCGCCCAGGCGCCGCCACCGGCCATGACCTGTGCGAACAGCGACATGACCTGTTCCTGGTCCCGCTCGGCCACGAGGACCTGGAGCGCGGGTCGTCCGAGCGCCTCGGCCGGCGAGTAGCCGTACAGCTGTTCGGCCTGCGGGCTCCAGAGCACGATCCGGCCCTCGTCGTCCAGCACGACGGCGGCCACACCCAGGACGTCGAGCAGCCCGCCGGGCTCCAGCAACGACTCGCCCGGACCGTCTGCCGGGCGGACCTCTGCGCTGTCCACCGGGCTGTCGCCCAGGCGCTGTTCCGGGCCCCCTCCTGGGCCGGCCTCGTCGTCGGCACCCATCCGGCCACCTCCAGACCGCCGGACACTCCTACCGGCACCCGGCCTCGGTTTCCCCCACCATCGTCCTCCGTCAGGCCCGCCGTGCCAGCTCCCGCGGCGGAACGATCCTGCATCACTCCTTCATCACTCCGGCGCGGCGCCGGGCGGCGTGCGCAGGGCCTGGGTGACGGCCCAGACCACGGAGACCACGGGAACCGCGACGACGGCCCCGATGATCCCCTGCGCGATGGCCCCCGCGATGACGCTGATGGCCACGACGACCGGGTGCAGCCGCACCGCCCAGCTCATGATCAGCGGGTGCAGCAGGTGCCCCTCGATCTGGCCGATCACCACGATCAGCGCCAGCACGATGATGGCCGTGACCGGGCCCCGGGTGGCCAGCGCGACGGCACTGGCCACGGCGAGCGCGATGGGCGACCCGATCAGCGGGACGAACGTCGCGGCGAACTCGAGGATGGCCAGCGGGAGTGCCAGGGGGACGCGCAGGACGAACAGCGCGATGCCGACCATGATCGCGTTGGTGGCGGACACCAGGATGATCCCGCGGATGTATCCGGACAGCGTCAGCCAGGCCGCCCGGCCCGCCCGCTGCCAGCCGTCCCGCCGCGCGGGCGCGAGCTGCGCCTCGCCGAACGCCCACATCCGCTCCCCCGAGTGCACGAAGAACACCGAGCAGAACAGCCCCAGTGCCGTGACCGTGACCACCTCGACGGCCTGGCTGGCGCCGGTCACCGCGCTCGCCAGCAGACTGCCACGGTGACTGTTGACCCAGGTCGACAGCTTGTGCTGAAGACCGGTCAGCGCGCTCGGGTGGACATGGAAGGGCGCGGCTTCCAGCCAGTGCTCCAGACGGGTGATGCCGGTGTCGAACTGCGCCCCGACCTGCGACGACTCGTCCGCGACCAGGAATCCGGTCGCGGTCAGCAGGCCCCCCACCACCAGCCCGCACAACAGGTAGGACCCCAGCACGGCGAGACCCCGGGGGATCCGCGGCAGCCACGCGCTGATGCGGTCGGCGAGGGGACGCAGCACCGCGGTCAGCACCAGCCCGAGGAAGACCGCCACCGCGACCGACTGGAACCGGGACACCAGCAGGTACGCCGCGTAGGCGACCACTCCGAGGATCAGCAGCCGCCACGCCCACCCGGCCGCGGTCTGCAGGAACAGCGGAACTCCGGACGCACGTCGGGTGGTCTGCCCCACCACCGTCCGCTGCCGGTGTCCCAGGGTCGGCTGCCGTGCCCGACGCGCGGCCTCCTGCGCGCGCGAACGCCGTGCGCCCGCGCGGCGGCCCGCGCCCGCGTCCCCGGCGGCGTCCCCGGCCGAGCTGTCGCCCGAGCCGTCGCCACGCGCCTGCCACCACCGACCCGCCACCCGATGCCTCCCGTCTCCCTCACCACGACCGCACGAACCACGGCCCACGACCGACGACCGACGACCCACGTCGCCCTCGGAAGGATCCCCGCGCGGACGCCCGCCGTCCCGGGTCCATCCGGGTGACGGCGGTCAGCGGTCCCCGCACGCGCCCTGATGTTCTGCCAGGAACACCACAGCCCAGACGTGTTGGGACGGGCCGGTGGTGTTCGGCGTGTTTCGTGCGCGTCCTACTCCGGGCATATAAGCGCGGCTGGTACACCCGGGGAGGGTCCCCATGAATTCCTGTGATCCCCGTGACTCAAGTGATTCCTGTGGAGGTGTGCGATGACCGAAGCCGCCAAATCGATGTCCCGTCGCGGCGCGCTGTTCGCCGGCGCCGGACTGGCCGCTGCCGCGGCGGGACTCGTGTCCGCCGGACCGGCGTCCGCCGCGTCGCGTCCGGCCGCGCAGAGCGAACTCACCCGCCTGACGCCGCGCCAGCAGGCCGCGCAGCGCGTGGTCTTCTCCTATCCGGGCGCGACCGTGCCGCGGTCCCTGCTCGACCTGATCGCCGAGGGGCTCGCCGGAGGTGTGATCCTCTTCGGCGACAACGTCACCAGCCTGGCCCAGATCACCGCCGCGGTCGCCGCCATGAAGGAGGCGCGTCGGCGCAGTCCGGTGAGCTCCCCGCTGCTGGTCATGACCGACCAGGAGGGCGGCGAGGTACGGCGGATCCCGGGCGGGCCGACGCTGTCGGAGAAGCAGATCGGCGAGTCCGCGCACCCGTCGGCGGCCGCCGCCGACGCGGGCCGTCAGGCCGGGGAGCTGCTGCGCGGCGCCGGTGTCAACGTCAACCTGGCGCCCGTGCTGGACGTCTTCCGCACCCCCGGCGACTTCGACGACGAGTTCCAGCGCTCCTACAGCTCCGACCCCAGGGTCGCGGCGCGCTGCGGCGCGGCGTTCATCCGGGCCCAGCAGGCGCACGGCGTCGCGGCGACCGCCAAGCACTTCCCCGGCCTGGGCAGCGCGACCAAGGAGCAGAACACCGACGTCGGCCCGGTCACCCTGACCGCCTCCCGCGCCCAGCTGCGCAGCATCGACGAGTACCCCTACCCGCCTGCCATCGACGCCGGGGTCCGGCTCGTCATGGTCTCCTGGGCGACGTACCCGCACCTGGACCCGGACCGCCCGGCGGGCCTGTCCGAACGGATCGTCAAGGGCGAGCTGCGCGGACGGCTCGGCTTCCGCGGCGTGACCGTCACCGACGCGATCAACGCCGGAGCGCTCACCCCCTTCGGGACGGAGTCGCAGAACGCGGTGTCGGCCGCGAACGCGGGGATGGACCTGATCCTGGAGTGCACGCGCAGCGTGAGCGCGGGCGTGACCGTCGTCGACGGCCTGGCGAAGGCGCTGACCGACGACCGCCTGTCCCGCAGCGAGTTCGACGCCGCGATCGCCAGGATCGAGGCGCTGCGCTGGGCGCTCTCCTAACGGGCTGCTGCTGAACTTCTGAGCTTCCGAATCTCTGGACTTGTGAACCTCTGAACGAGCCGGAGCCACTGCCCGTGCGGGCGGTGGCTCCGGCCTTGACGAGGACGGTCAGGCGCAGTTGTACGCGCCGCTGGTGCTGGATCCGACCACGACGTCGGCCAGACCGCCGAGCGCTTCGAGGTGGACCGCGTTGACGGTCAGGCCGTGGTCCGCGCCGGGAGTGGGCAGCTGCTCGTTGATGACCAGCTTTGCCCCGCCGGCAAGGTCGATCACGCTGTTCGGCGCGGTCGGCACGGTGACCGGAACGCCCGCGATGGTCAGCGTCAGCGTGGCGCTGCCGTGCGAGCCGGTGCAGGAACTGACCGACGTCGAGGTGACGCCGCCGATGCCGATCACCGGCAGGCCCGGCAGACCGATCGTGGTCTGCTGCAGCGACGCGGTCGTCGTCTCCGTGCCCGGGTTCAGCGTCGTCGTCGCGTCGGCGCACAGCGCTGCCGCGTTGATCACCAGGACGCTGACCGTCGCCGTGCACGGCGGCGCGACCTTGCCCGCCTGCGCGGTGCGGACCGGGCCGGTGTCCGGCGTCGGCGGGATCTGCAGCGCCAGCAGCAACGCGTTGACCTGCGCGGACAGGCCGAACGCCCGCCCGGTGAAGTACTCCAGCCGGGCCGTCGCGGGGCCAGTGGCGGGAACGTAGTACCCGTCACCGGCGAAGGTCGCGGTGACCGGCAGAGTGGCAGTGTCGTTGAGCGGCTGGTTCAGCCTCGGGACTGTGCACGACGCAGTGCCGGACGCGTCGGTGGTACCGGTGCAGCTCTGCTGCGTGGTGCCGCTGCCGATCACGATGCTCACTGTGCGCCCGGCGATCGGCGTCGCGCCGTCCTCCTTCAGGACGCCTTCGAGCGTCGCCGGGACGCCGTTGGCGAAGTGCGTCGGCCCGGTGTAGGCGAGGGTGGTCTCCTCGCGGTTGACGGTGAACGGCGTGCTCGCGTGGCTCGGCAGTATCTGGGCGGTGCCCGGGTAGGTGGCCGTCACCGTTGTCTCGCCGGCCGCCTGACCTGGCGTCAGTTGGCAACTGGCCGAGCCGCCGGCGTCAGTGTTCGCCGAACACGTCTGGCCAGGCCCTCCGCTGCCCAGCGCGAACGAGACGGGCGCGCCGGCGACGGGGCTGCCGTCGCTGGTGAGCGTCGCCGACGCGGTGAAGGCGTCGTGGTAGTCGGCGGTCTTCGCACCGGTGTACGTCAGCGTGGACGGCTTGGGCCCCTGCGGCACGGTGAAGCTGATGGGCGCCGAAGTACCGGTCACCCCAGCGGCGTTGGTCCCGTCGGCGGTGAGCTGGTGCGTCCCCGGCGTCAGCAGGTTCGCCGGGATCGGCCAGGAAGGCACCTTGGCGCTGCTACCTGTGTGCTTGACCGGGTCCAGACTCCACGCGTACCCGGGCGCGGTCGACCCCGACGGCGGTCCGACGAGACTTCCCTGGCCGGGACCGTCGGTTCCGGCGACGGGAGTGCCGTCGATGGAGTAGTGCTCGTGGGTCAGGTTCTGCTTCCCGGCGGCGTTGTTGTTGTCCACGCTGACGGAGAGCGAGACCGGTCCGGTCAGGGACTGCCCGTTGCTGATCCCGTGCACGGTCAGCGCGGGCGCTCCGGTCGGCGGGGGCGGGGGCGGCGTACCGGCCGGGTCGTGGAGCCAGTCGACGCCTTTCATTCCGGGCAGCGGCTGGACGACGCCATTGGTGACCGTGATGGTGTTGAGGCCACTCGGGTTGTAGTTCTCGTCCATCACCGTGAGCTTCGCGGAGTGGCTCCGGTCGTAGGTCGCCGAGATGACGATACCGACGTGGCCGTCACCGTTGTTCGCGCTGATGTAGCCGGAGGCGATGACGTCGCCCACCTGCGGCAACTCGGCGGGCGAATAGGGCTGGTTCTGCCCGTACATGACGAGCTTCTGGCCGCTGTTCTTGTCGATGTGGCCGTTGTAGCTCTGGGGGAACCACTTGGCATGGATGACCGACTGGACCGGGACGCCCCAGGCCAGAAGTGCGTATCGAGTGGCGAGTTCCACGCACTGGAACTCGCTGACCGCCGGCCCCCCGCCGGGGAAGGTCACCGTGGCCTTGGTCCCGACCGACTTGCCGTTGATCCAGTCGCCGCAGGCGATCAACCCGTCCCAGGAGGTCAGCTCGTGCTCGCCCTGGGCGCGCCGGCTGTCACACATGCCTTCCCACCACGACGGCATCGGGAAGGTGCCGTGAACGGCCCTCTGCGTCGCCTTGGACGCGGCCGGTATCGCGTGCGTCGCTCTGCTCACCGTCGATGCCTTCGTCGCCGCGACGGCGTGGCCCCCGCCCACGGCTGCCGCCGTCGTCGCGGCCTGGCTCGGCGAGCCGGCTAACGCGATCGCCGCGGCGACGAGCCCGACCGCGAATCTCGTGCCGCGGGCTGTTGTTGCTGATGCGCTCACTGCTTCTCTTCCCCTTGTCAGCGTCCGTTCGTGAACAGCGGCGGTGACAAGGCAGGAAAGACAGGAAGAGTCCACACCTCCGGCCGTGCGCCCCCGCAGTGCTCGGCCCGATTCCGGGCAAACCAGACCGTACGGCGACCCCGGGTGGGGCGGAAGGACCGGTTTGCACGGTGAAGCGCCGCCTCCGGTACCGAACTGCACAGCGAGCCCAGAGGGAATGCACAGGGATTCTGACGGCGTGTCACATACGCCTCACGGCGCTCCGCGCGACCCGCACGCCCCTCCCCCACCAGGCACTCAGCACATCTCCCGACGCCGCCACCGTGATGACCGACCCATGGGTCTCCTCGCTGCTCAGCACCCGGTACCTTGGGCGCTTCAGGTCGCCGTCCGTCTACGCGGCCTATGCGCAAGGGGGGTTCCACCCATGTCAGTTTCCCGAACAAGAAGACGCCGCCTGACCGCCCGCGCCGCCGGCACGGTCGGCGCCATGGCGCTCGTCCTGGGCGCCACCATGGCGCCCGCCGGGGCGGCCACGCCGCACACCGGAAAGCCGCACACCGGCAAGGGGTCCGGCGCCGTCGTCCCGGACGCGCCGATGACCGACAGCGCCGGCGGTCCCGTGGGCGGCCCGGCCGACGACACCGCCGTCGCCCGGGCGCAGGCCGCCGCCAACGGCGGCAGCACACAGGGCGGTACGGCGGGCCTGCCGCACGTGCATGCGGGCCCGGTGGGCAGCAACGTCGTCCGGTCGGTCACGCCGGTGATCCCGGCCCCGACCGGCCCGTACCAGGTCGGCACGGTCAACCTGCACCTGGTCGACAAGACCCGCTACGACCCGTGGGTTCCGACCTACCCGCCGCGCGAGCTGATGGTCCAGCTCTGGTATCCCACCGTGGCGGCCACCGGCCATCAACTCGCGCCCTGGCTGCAGTCCCTGGCGGGCAGTCACTTCCTGCAGAGCTGGAAGGTCAAGCCCGGCACGGTCACCCTGCCGACGACGGCCGGGCATCTCGGCGCGCCGGTGGACACCAAGTTGGGCAAGCTGCCGGTGGTGCTCTACTCGACCGGTTTCCACTCGGACCGCTCGCAGGGCACGACGCTCGCCGAGGACCTGGCCAGCCGCGGCTTCCTGGTGGTCGAGATCGACAGCACCCACGACGCCGAGGAGGTGCAGTTCCCGGGCAACCGCCTGGAGTTGGAGACGGCGGCGAGCGCCAAGTACACGCTCACCGTCCGCTCGGCCGACGCCAAGTTCGTCGTCAACGAGCTGGCCCTGATCGCCAAGGGCACCGACCCGGACGTCGACCACGCTCCGCTCCCCGCAGGCCTGGCGGGCGACATCGACATGTCGCGGATCGGCATGTTCGGCTGGTCGCTCGGCGGCCCGACAGTGATGGACGCGATGGCGCTGGACCCACGGATCGCCGCGGGCGCGGACCTCGACGGCGAGCTCTACGGCCCGGTCCTGTCGCAGAACCTCAAGCGGCCGATCCTGCTCTTCGGCGCGTCGTACCACGACCGTCGCGAGGACGGGAGCTGGGCGACCTTCTGGGCGCACCAGACCGGACCGCGTTACGAGTTGAAGCTGGCGGGCACCCAGCACCTGACGTTCAGCGACTACGCGATCATGTTCGGCCAGGCCGGTGCCCAGTTCGGCCTCAAGCCCGCCCAGATCCAGGCGGACCTCGGCACGCTCAACCTCAACCGCGCCTTCCTCATCGAGCGCACCTACCTGGCCGCGTACTTCGACGTGGCCCTGCACATCACCAACAACCCGCTGATGAACGGGCCCTCCAAGAGCTTCCCGGAGATCTCGTTCATCCGCTGACCCGACCGTCGGCGGCGGCTGCTCCTCGCTCCAGCTCGCCCTAGCGCCTCGTGCCAGGGCCTCGCGCTAGCGAAGATCGGCCGCCGCCGCACGGAGCTCGTCGAACGCCGCCCGCGTGAGGTCCGCCAGCTCGCCCGGGTCCTCGTCCCGGCTGGGGTCGGCCCAGCGGGCGTAGCCGATCCCGAACGCGAGCACGCCGAGTCCGGCCGCCACCTGCGCCGTCGACTCCGCCACGCCCCGCTTCTTCAACGCGTCCACCATCGCCGCGGCCATGCCCATGCTCTTCAGCGCGTTGCGCCGCTGAAGCTCCTCGTTCGCCTCGATCGCCGCGTGCAGCAACGGGCTGAGCTCGCGGTTGAACGCCGTCATCTCGCCCGACGCCCGCTCCAGACCGGCCGCGACCGCTGTCAGCGGCGTCGCGTCCGCAGGGGCAGCGTCGATGCCCTCGGCCAGCAGGCGACTGAGCGTCGCCTGCCCCGCGGTGAGGATCTCGCGCTTGTCGGCGAAGTGGCGGAAGAACGTGCTGCGGGTGAGCTCCGCCCGCTCGGCGATCTGCGTGACCGTCGTGTCGTCGTAACCCTGCTCAGCAAACAGGCTGAGCGCGGCCACGACCAGGCGCTGCTTGGCATCCGGCTTCCATCTGGGCATACGACCATCCTAGATGATGCGACTTCTGTCGCATCACGGTGTACGGTGATAGGACACTAGTCGCATCACTCCTTGGAGCTCGCCATGCGCGTCTTCATCACCGGCGGAACGGGCCTGATCGGCTCGGCCGTCGTCGCCGAACTGCTCTCTGGCGGCCATTCCGTCACCGCCCTCGCCCGATCCGACGCCTCCGCGGCCCGCGCCGAGGCCGCCGGCGCGGGCGCGCTGCGCGGGGGCCTCACCGACCTCGACGTGCTGCGCAGCGGCGCGGAGCAGGCGGACGGCGTCATCCACCTCGCCTTCAGCAACGACTTCAGCTCGCCCGAGGCACTCGCCCGCGCGATCGCCGAGGAAGGCGCCGCGCTCGCGGCGATCGGTGACGCCCTCGTCGGCACTGACCGGCCCCTGGTCACCGTGTCCGGCACGCCCCACGTCGCCGGACGCGCGTCGACCGAGCAGGACCCGCTGCCGCTGGTGGGACCCGTCGCCGGACGCAGCGAGTCGGTCACCCGCACCCTCGCACTCGCCTCCCGCGGCGTGCGCACTTCGGCGGTGCGGATGCCCCGCACGGTCCACAACCAGGGCCAGGGCGGCTTCGCGGGTCTGCTGACCGACATCGCCCGCCGCACGGGCGTCGCCGGCTACCCGGGCGACGGTGCACAGCGCTGGCCCGCGGTCCACGCGCTCGACGCCGCGGTCCTGTTCCGGCTCGCTCTGGAGAAGGCTCCGGCCGGAACCTCCTGGCATGCCGTCGACGACGAGGGCGACGCGGTCCGCGACATCGCCGCGGTCATCGGTCGGCGGCTCAACCTCCCCGTCAAGCCAGTCCCGCAGGAGAGCTTCGGCCCCCTCGGCCTGATCTTCGCGACCGACCAGCCCTCCTCCAGCGCCCACACCCGCGCCACCCTCGGCTGGACGCCGACCCACCCGCGCCTGCTCGCCGACCTCGAGAACATCGAGGCCTGAGCGGCGGTGGAGCGTGCCGCCCGCGTCGTCGCCCTCGCCCAGCGGGGGCGGCACGCTCCTCGAACCCGACGGCGATGCGCCCGCCGTGGCGACGGCGTTCGGCCGGCCGCGTCGCGTACGGTCTGCTGCAGGACCGCCGTTGTGTGGAAGGACGCCTCGGGATGATCGACCACGTCTACATCTCCGTCACGGACATCGAGAAGTCGCTGGCCTTCTACATCGAGGCACTGAAGCCTCTCGGCTGGCGCGCTTTCGGGAACTACGACGCCGCGTCAGGCCCCGACAACGTCCCGGACCTCTTCGGCCTCGGCGACGCCACCTACGTCTCCGGCACCGGCGTCGGATCGAGCATCTGGCTCCGCCGCCGCAACCCCGGCGAGACGGGCCTGTACCTCGGCATCGTCTGCGACACCAACGAGGCCGTCGACGCGGCCTACACGGCGGCGATCAACGCCGGCGGCCTCGACGAGGGCCGCCCGGCCGACCGCACGTACTTCGCCCCCGGCTACTACGCGGCCAACGTCGCCGACTTCGACGGCAACCGCCTGGAGTTCGTCCACAAGGCCTGGAACTCCGCACACTAGCCCGCCACGTGCGGGCCCGAAGCGCCCGGCCTTCAGCCGCCATCGAAGCGGCTAGGCTCCTCGCATGCCCCGAAGCAGCGCGGTCGTGTTCGACATCGGCGAGGCCGACTCCCCCTGCGCGCACTCAGAGGCGGTCGCGGCATGACCATCGCAGCTCAGCTCATCAGCACCCCGCGACTGGACCTGCTGCCGCTCGACCTGGACCACGCGCCGGAGATGGCCGGGGTGCTCAGTGACCCCGCCCTGCACGCCTTCATTGGTGGAGCCCCTGACACCCCGCAAGCCCTGCGCGCCCGCTATCTGCGCCTGACCGCGGGCTCCCCCGATCCGGCCGTCTCCTGGCTGAACTGGGTGATCCAGCTGCGCGACGAGGCGCGGCTGACCGGCACGGTCCAGGCGACGGTCACCGTCGCCGACCGCATGCCCGTCGCGGAGGTCGCCTGGGTGGTGGGAACTCCGTGGCAGGGAAAGGGAATTGCCACCGAAGCGGCCCGAGGGCTCGTCGCGTGGCTCCGCGACCTGTCGGTGCACACCGTCGTCGCCCACATCCACCCCGACCACCACGCGTCCGCCGCCGTCGCCCGCGCCGCCGGGCTCACGCCGACCGACGAACGCCATGACGGCGAGACCCTCTGGCGACGGACCCTCAGGTAACCGCACGGCCGCGTCAACGCGCGCCGCGCCTCAACCCGCCCCGCGCCTCAGTCCGCCGAGCCGGCGGCTCTGCGGGCGGCGTAGGAGCGGGTTTTGACCCGGTTCCCGCAGACGCGCATGGAACACCACCTGCGGCTGTGGTTCTTCGACAGGTCCCAGAACACCAGCTCGCACTCGTGCTCGGCGCAACGCTTGAGGCGGACTGAGTCGCCGGTCAGCCGGAGCTGTGTCCAGGCGACGGCGAGAGCTGCCAGCGGCTGGAGTGAGGGCGCCAGTTCAGGGCTCGGGACGAGCGGCGCGGCCTGGATGCTCGCGTGCAGCGGCAGAGTACGCAGGATCGCGTCGGCCGCGTCGACGAGGGCGGCCACCGGGCTGGCGCCCACATGTGCGCCGAGTTGTTCACGGATGCCGGCGCGCAGCGCGAGATACCGCTCGTACACGTCGGAACTCAGGCGGCGGCGCTCGCTGAGCAGACCCTGTGCGAGCAGCCAGTCGGTCGTGTGACCCGGCGTATCCAGCGCGTCGGTGCCGTACTCGAGGTTGAGCGTGTTCGCGAACGCCTCGATCAGCAGCGCGGCCGGTGGCGGTTCGAGCATCCGGCGCCTCCTTTCCGCGAAGTGGCCGAGCGAGCCCACTCCGAGCGAGATTACACCAGCTATCGCGATTACCGGTTGTCCATCGACGCCCCGCGTGCCAGACTCGCGGCCCGAGGGGTAACCGGTAAAACGGATAGATGGTGAGGGCGTTTCATGGGTGGCTCGTTGCTCGTCGCCTTCGCAGTCACACTGCAGGCACTGTCGAACGGGCTGCTGTCCGGCAATCTCAACGGCGCGGAGAGCGTCCTGCTCTCGTTCATCGCCTTCGGCACGTCGGCCCTGGTGTTCGGCGTAACGGCCAGGCTGCGGGCGGTCGGTGAGCGCGTACCGCTGCGCGGCCTTCGACTGCGCCTGATGGTGGCGCTCAACGTGGCCACGGCCGTGACGTTCCTCGGCTTCTACTGGTCTCTCTCCGCGATTCCAGCCCCGTTGGCCGCCGCGGTCGAGACCGGAATCGGTCCGCTTGCCGTGGCCTGCTTCCGGATCCGCAAATCCCCGCCCGCGCGCCGCACCGCCGAACTCGGCCTCGGCGCAGTCGCTCTGACGCTGGCGTTGTCCGTGGGATCCCGCATGGTCTCGACGGGCCGGGGCGAATCCCCGGCGCTCCTCGCGGGCGGGGTGGGCATCGCCGCGATCGCCGGCTGCTCGGCGGCCGCAATCGCGACACTCTCGCACCGCCTGGGACAACTCCGGGTCACCCCGGTCCAGGTGACGGCGCACCGCTTCCATCTCACCTATCTGATCGCGGCAGCGGTGCTGGCCTTTGCGGGCCACCCCGCCGAGGGTTGGACCGCATCACGCGTGGGGTTCATCGCGTCGATCGCGGTACTCGGCGCGACCCTTCCCCTGTTCGTCCTGCAGATCGGCATGCAGCGCACCCCACCTATGGCCGTGACGCTGATTGCCTCGGCGGTCCCCGGCCTGACCTACCTCATGGCGTCACTCGTCGGGCAGCAGAGGTTCGACGCCCTCACCTTCGTGTTGATCAACGGAAGCCTCGCTGTCGCCTTCCTCGGCCCCGTCCTCACCAGACGCCTGCCGACGCCGACCGGACAGCCGCCCGCCCGAATTATCCCGAGATGCTCCCCGGTTCGCCCTGGCGAATCTGGCGAATGCCGCGCCACCCCCTCCCAAAGAGGCCGGTCAGGGCGGAGGCTGGGCGTATGACCGCAAGCAACAGGTTCGAACACGACGACGGCGCGGAGCGCCCAGGATCCGCGCATCTTCCCCGATCCATCATCGACTGGCTGATCAGTGACGAGGACCGCGAGACGGAGAACGGCGAGGACAGCGAGGATGACAGGCTCGCCTCCGCCTGCCCCTGCTCCGGCCGACCGTCGTCCCCTTGACCGACCGCAACAGAAAACAACGGGAAGCGCGGCTGGCCCGAGTTTCTGACCCTCCGTCACCACCCATGCCGGTTAACCGGTCAGGGCAACTTCCAGAGCTGCGCGCCCTGGCTGGCGCTGGCGAGGGTCCGGCCGTCCGGGCTGAAGGCGACTGAGTTCGCGTCGCCCAGGTGCGCGCCGAAGACGGCGGTGACGGCGCGCGTCACGATGTCCCATACCAGAACGGATCCCGCCCCGCCGCTGTCCTCGCTGCCCGCTCCGGCGGCGGAGCGCCCGTCTGGGCTGAGCGCGATCGCGTTCAGCGCGTACACGGTGGGGTTGACCAGCAGCTCCGTCGTCTTCGCGTGCGTGGTCGCGTTCCAGAACTGGATGCTCGTCCGGCCCAAGCCCTGGTCCGTCAGCGGAGTCGACGCGCTCGCCACGGTTCTGCCGTCCGGACTGTAGGCCACCACCACGTTCTCGATGGAGCTCCCGGGCGACAGCGTGGCCTCGACGTTGCGCGCGGCCGTGTTCCACAGGACCAGCTTGCCGTCGAGGCTGCCGGTCGCGAGGGTCTTCCCGTCCGGGCTGTACGCCAGGGTGTACTGGAGCACGTCGGGCGCGTCCAGCTGACCCGCGGCGGATCCGTCGGCGGCGTTGTACAGCCAGACGAGTCCCAGATACCCCGTGGCCGCAAGGGTCTTGCCGTCCGGGCTGAAGGCGAGGTGCGCCAGATCCGCGGCGAAGGAGACGGAGGCGAAGGCGGTGCGCGTGGCCAGGCTCCACAGACGGATGGTGGTGTCGTCGCTGCCGCTGGCAACGGCCTTGCCGTCAGGGCTGACGGCCACCGGGCCCACCGCGCTCGTGTGCCCGACGAGGATGCCGACGACGGCGCGCGAGGTGACGTCCCACAGCCGCACCTTGCCGTCGTCGCAGCCTGCGACCAGGGTCCTGCCGTCGGGGGTGAACGCCACCGAGTTCACCTTGCCGGTGTAGCCGGGGAGGGTGTCGGGCGACGTCGAGTCCGACCCGCCGGAAGGATGGCTGCCGCCGCTCGCACGGGAGTTGGGGTTGCCCTGACCATCCGCGACCAGTGCCGCGACCGTGGCCCCGGCCGCGACCGCCAGAACCCCGAGCCCACCGAGGGTGACGGTGCGTCGGCTGGGTCCCGGCCCCGCCTTCTGAAGGGCCTCCTCACTCTCGGGGGCCACGCTCGTCACGGTGTCGGCGCCCGCCACCGCGGCGGCTTCGGCATCGGCATCGGAAGGTGCGTCGACCACGGTGGGCGGGTGCGGGGGTTCGCTCGCGGGATGGAGCAGCTCGTGCAGTATCCGAGCCGCGGAGCGGGCGTCGGGCCGTCGGTCCGGGTCCCGGTCAAGAAGCGAGGCGATCAGCCCGGCAAGCGGCCCGGCGTCGCCAGGAGCCGACAGTGGCTCGCTGACGACGGCCGCGACGACGGCCCAGACAGTCGGGCCGTCGTAGGGAGGGTGTCCTTCGACCGCCGCGTAGAGAGTTGCTCCGAGCGCCCACATGTCGCTCGCGGTGGTGACGTCGTGCCCCTGGAGTTGCTCGGGCGACATGTACTGCGGGGTGCCCACCACAGCATGTGTACTGGTCAGACGGGTGGTGGCGTCGAGGATCCGGGCGATCCCGAAGTCGGTGATCACCGTCCGCTCCCCGGCCAAGAGCACGTTGTCCGGCTTCAGATCACGATGCACGGCCCCCGCCGCGTGCGCATGTGCCAACGCCTCGGCCACCGAGACGCCGATCTCCGCGGCCCGCCGCCAGCCCAGCGGGCCCTGCGCAGCGAGCCGCGCGCCCAGGGACGTCCCGGCTATGTACTCCATGACGATCCACGGCACACCGTCCTGCTCGACGACGTCGTGGACGATGACGATCCCCGGATCCTGCAACCGCGCGGCCGCTCGCGTCTCAGCCGTCGCCCGCTCGATCAGCCCCCGACGGGCAGGTTCGGCAAGGTCCGCGGGCAGCAGGAGTTCCTTGACGGCGACCTCGCGGTGGAGCGTCTCGTCGAAACCGCGCCACACCCGGCCCATGCCGCCTTGACCGACCAACTCCACCAGCCGGTAACGGCCACCCACCAGAGCCCCCGAAGCATCCGTCACCATGCAACTGTAGCCACGGACGCCACGACGCGATCCCGGAACAAGTCTGCCGCAGACGGCAGTTCACGCTCCCCCTCAGGCGAGCACACGCAGCGAGGCGGACTTGCCCCCGCTGGCGAGCAGCCTTCCGTCCGGGCTGAACGCCAGCTGCCCCACCATGCCGGACGGGCAGGTCAGCGGGGCCAAGGGTTTCCGGCTCGCCACGTCCCACAGCCTGATGCTTCCGCTGAAGGGAGTCGCCGCGGCGAGGGTCCGGCCGTCCGGGCTGAACGCCACTGAAGTAACGGCCAGCGTCTCGCAGTTCAGGCGGGCGACCTCGGCGTGGGTGGCGGCGTCCCAGAGGCTGACGGCGGCGGCGTTCTGCTCGGCGGAGCAGCCGCTCGCCACGAGCGTCCCGTCGGGGCTGAAGCCGGCCCGGTTGAACAGGTCGTTCTTGCCCGGTGACACGGTGGCGACGACTGTTCCGGCCGAGACGCTGCAGAACTCGATCTGCGCACCGAACCCGCTGACCACCAGGACCTTCCCGTCGGGGCTGAACGCCAGGGACAGCACCCCGAGTGGGTCGCTGGTCGCGGTCACTGTGGTGATGTCGCTCTCGGCCTGGCCGTTGAGCCCCCACATGGCCACCGCGACCTCTCCGGTGGACGCGAGGCTGGTGCCGTCGGGGCTGAAGGCGAGGGCGTACACCGGAATGCCCGGGGTGAGGGTCGTGGTCGCCGTGCGGGTGGCGAGGTCCCACAGCCGGACCGTTTCGTCGGCGCTGCCGCTGGCCAGCGTCTTCCCGTCCGGGCTGAACCGCACCGAGCTCACCGACTTGGTGTGGCCGACCAGGGTCGCCTCGGCCTTGCGCGTCGCCACGTCCCACAGGCGCACCTTGGCGTCGTCGCAGGCCCCCGCGAGGGTGCGCCCGTCGGGGCTGAACGCGACGGAGTTGACGCTGCCCGTGTACCCGGGCAGCGTGACGAGTTGGCCCTTCGTCAGACCCACCGTGTCGAAAGCAGCAGCTCCGCTGCCGGATGTGCCCGACCCGCCCCTCTCCAGGAGCTCGGCGACCACGCCTCCCGCCACCACGGCGGCGCCGACCCCACCGAGGAGGACCGACCGCCTGCTGAAGCGCGGCCGATCACCGCCCTGGGGCGCGGGCTCGCGTGTGGGCTCGCGTGTGGGCTTGTTCGGTGCGCGAAGGAGCCCGCGCAGCTCAAGGGCGGTGGTGCGGGCGTCGGGGCGTCGGTCCGGGTCCTTGTCGAGCAGCGAGGTGATCAACTCGGCGAGCGGACCGGCGTTGCGTAATGCGGGTGGTGACTGGGTGGCGACGGCGGCGATGATCGCCACAAGGGTGGGGCCGTCGTACGGTGCACGCCCCTCCAGCGCCGTGAAGAGGGTCGCACCGAGCGCCCACATATCGCTCGCGGCGGTGACGTCCTGCCCCTGGAGCTGCTCCGGCGACATGTACTGCGGGGTGCCCACCACAGCATGTGTACTGGTCAGACGGGTGGTGGCGTCGAGGATCCGGGCGATCCCGAAGTCGGTGATCACCGCCCGCCCCCCGGCCAACAGCACGTTGTCCGGCTTCAGATCACGATGCACGACCCCGGCCGCATGCGCATGGGCCAACGCCTCGGCCACCGAGACGCCGATCTCCGCGGCCCGCCGCCAGACGAGTCGGTGTTCCCGGTCGAGCAGCGCGCCCAGGGACGTCCCGGCTATGTACTCCATGACGATCCACGGCACACCCTCCTGCTCGACGACGTCATGCACGGTGACGATCCCCGGATCCTGCAACCGCGCGGCCGCTCGCGCCTCAGCCGTCGCACGCTGGATCACCTGCCAGCGCGCGGACTCGCCGACGTCGGCGGCGAGCAGCACCTCCTTGACGGCGACATCCCGGTGGAGCGTCTCGTCGAAACCGCGCCACACCCGGCCCATGCCGCCCTGACCGACCAACTCCACCAGCCGGTAACGGCCACCCACCAGAGCCCCCGAAGCATCCGTCACCACCCAACCCTAGCCAGCCACCCCGCCCGGCGGAACCGAACGAGTCCGCCGGCCGGCCCGAGGCGGCGCGAGCCCCTGGACCGTCGCGCGCGCCGGATCCGGCGGATGGCCCAGCCTCCGTCGCTGTGTCAGACCCGGCCGTTAGCGTTTTCCCTGACAGACCGACTTCGGGAGAGCGCATGCCGTACACCGTCGACTTCGTGAACGTGTCCACCACCGGCCTGGAGTCGTCCCCGGTCGCGGAGGCGCTGGCCGGGCTGCGCGCCAACGAGGCCCGCTACTACAAGAACAAGTACGACCACGTCTTCACCGTGACCCCGGCGAGCGAGGATCCGGCGACGCTCGAATGGGTGAACCGCGTCCTCGCCGACGAGCGCGACATCGTGATCGGCTCCCGCCCGCTGGGGGTGACGTCCTTCGAGGTGGACGGCCTGCGGATGGCCTACGTGTTCTACGAGTCCGGCCTGGCGATCAACGTCATGTACGGCATCGACGAGGGCAAGAAGCGCGCCGTCGGCTTCAAGCTCTCGCAGGGCATGGAGGTTCCCGAGGAGCTGGCGACCCGCTTCAAGTTCGCCCGCCAGAAGTCCAAACTGGCCGGCGAGATCCGCGGCTCCTTCTTCGTCATCAAGGGCGAGTACTGAGCCCGACGGGACCGGACGCGGAACCGCCGTCGGGACCCGCCACGGCCCCCTCGACGGCACCTGCCACGGCCCCGGTCCGTGCCGCCGTCGCCCGAGCACGCCGTGACCCGCTCGTGGCGCAGACCCTGCGCGCGACGTTCGCGGCGACGCTGTCCTACGCCGTCGCCGAACAGCTCAGCAATCAGCCCGCGCCGCTGACCGCACCGCTGACGACGCTGCTGGTCGTGCAGGTCACGCTCTACTCGACGCTGACCACCGGCGTGCGCAGGGTCGTGTCGGTCGTCGCGGGCGTGCTGCTGGCCATCGGCTTCAGCGCGGTCGTCGGGCTGTCCTGGTGGAGCCTCGGCCTGATCATCCTTGCCGCGTTGGCCCTCGGCCATCTGATCCGGGTGGACGAGTTCGTCAACGAGGTCGCCATCAGCGGCATGCTGGTGCTCGGCGTCACCCAGCTGGCCTCGCAGGCCTGGGACCGGGTGTTGGAGACGCTGATCGGCGCCGGTGTCGGGCTGGCGTTCAACCTCTTCCTCGCGCCGCCCGTGCTGGTGGAACCGGCCAGTGAGTCGATCGAGGACCTGGCCCGGCGGGTCCGACAACTACTGCTGGCCCTGAGCGAGGAGTTGGACGCACCGATCCCGGTCGAGCGCGCGGCCGAACGCCTCCACGAGGCGCGCCGCCTGGACCAGTACATCGCCCAGGTCGACGGCGCGCTGCGCCAGGCCGAGGACAGCCTGCGGCTGAACCCCCGCATCAGCGAGGGCCTGCTCGCCCGGCTGATGCTGCGCACCGGCCTGGACACCCTGGAGATCTGCGTCGTCGTGGTCCGCGTCATCGCCCGGACCCTGACCGACCTGGCCAAACGCCGCCGCCCTGACGAGCCGCTCTTCCCCGCCGAGATCGCCGCCGGGCTCCAGGACCTGCTGGGCCACCTGGGCGGCGCCCTGGTCAGCTTCGGGGTCCTGGTCACCACCCAGGTCAGCCGCGACGCCGAAGGCGCCGAACAGCGCCTGGCCGCCGAGCTCGACGCCGCCTGGGCCAGCCGCGAACGGGTCGCCGACCTGTTGCTGCGTCAGGTCCAGGAGCACCCGCTGGCCTGGCAACTCCACGGCGCGCTGCTCGCCGAGGTCGACCGCATCCTCGACGAACTCGACCCGGAGCACCGCAGCCGCCGCCTCATGGACGAACTCGACCGCGCCACCGTCCAACGCCACGCCCGCTTCGCCCGCCTCAACCCACTACCGGCCTTTGTGACCGGTCGACGCTAGTGTCACGTCGGTGCCGCTGTGCAGGCCGTTGGCTAGGCAGGCTCCTGGCCGCCGGTGGACGGTCCTTCGAAGGCAGCTCTGAGCTGATCCTCCTGCTTCACCGAAAGGTCGGAGCGCATCAACTCCACGGCGTGTCCCTCGAAGGCCTTGGCGACGGCGTCGATGTCGGCATCGGTGCTCAGCAGTACCAGCGCTGAGCTCCCCGGTGTCATATCGCCTTTCACCGAGTCGATCATCGTGCCTTCTATGCCGGCCTTGCTGAACTTCTTGGCGAGCGACGCGGCTTTGCTGCCCTCGTCGGTCACGTGCTCCTGTACTTGGGGGGCCGCTGCGTACAGCGGCCAGCGGAGCACGTCGACATCACGCACGTCGATAAGCTCCTGGCCGGCCAGCTGCTTGAGTCTGAGGACGGCGTCATCGGCCTCTTCGGTGCCGCGGAACCGCCATGCCGTTGTTGACATCGATCCACTCCTTCCGGCGGACCGTTTGATCGGGCCGCACTGCCGATCCGGCCATCCTCCGGGGAACCGCTTGCAGGACCCCGCGGGGCGAGTCGGAGCATTTCCGGGCGCGGGAGAGGACGACGCCCAAGCCGCCAGGCAAGCCAAGCTCGGGGTGTCGATGCCAGGTCTCGCTCGTCCAGGCTAACCCGATATGCCGGGCGTTTCATCGCGATCCGCTGGCCCCTGTCCTGAGCCGCAGCGAGAGCCGCGGCCAGGATCAGGGCCGGAACCAGCATCAGCCGCGGTAGGTCTCCAGCAGGCGCAGCCACACCTCGCTGATCGTCGGGTAGGACGGGACCGCGTGCCACAGGCGGGCGATCGGGACCTCGCCGACGACAGCAACCGTGGCCGAGTGAATCAGCTCCGCCACGCCCGGGCCGACGAAGGTCACGCCGACCAGGACCTCGCGGTCGAGGTCGACCACGGCCCTGGCCCGGCCCTTGTACCCGTCGGCGAAGAGGGAGGCGCCCGCGACGTTGCCGATCTCGTAGTCCACGGCGCGCACGCGCAGGCCCTGTGCCTCGGCCTCCGCGAGCGTGGGGCCGACCGAGGCGGCCTCCGGGTCGGTGAAGACCACCTGCGGGACCGCCACGCGGTCGGCCGTGGCCACGCTGCGCCCCCAGTCGCCGGTGTCCAGGGCGCGGCCCGCCGCGCGGTCGGCGATGGCCTGGCCGAAGATGCGGCCCTGGTACTTGCCCTGGTGCGTGAGCAGCGCCCGGTGGTTGACGTCCCCGGCGGCGTAGAGCCACTCGCCGGGGACGTCGACGGCCAGACCCGTGTCGTCGACCCGGATCCAGCCGCCCGGTTCCAGCCCGACGGTCTCCAGGCCCAGGTCGGCCGTGGCGGGCCTGCGGCCGATCGCGAAGAGAACCTGATCAGCCGTCAACTTCTCGTCCTCGCCGAGGTCCAGCACGACCTCGCCGCCGGGCTCGCGGGAGACGCCGGCCACCGAGACGCCGAAGCGGACGTCGACGCCGCCCGCCTTCAGCCCCTCGGCCACCTGCTCCCCCGCGAACGGCTCCATCCGGTCCAGCAGCGCGTTGCCGCGCACCAGCAGCGTCACCCGGCTGCCCAGCGCGGCCCAGGCGGAGGCCATCTCCACGGCCACGACACCACCGCCGACGACGGCGAGGCGCTCGGGCACCGAGTCCGCGCTGGTCGCCTCCCGGCTGGTCCAGACGCCCACCTTCTCGATCCCGGGCAGGTCCGGCAGTGCCGCGCCCGTGCCCGTGCAGACCGCGACAGCATGCCGCGCCGTCAGTACCCGCTCCGACCCGTCCGGCGTCTGCACGACGACGCGGCGCTCTCCGGCCAGCCGCCCGTGCCCACGCACGAGGTCGAGGCCGACGGAGTCGAGCCACGACACCTGGCCGTCGTCGTGCCAGTGCGACGCGAAGTCGTCCCGGCGCTTCAGCACCGCGTCCGCGTCGAGGCGTCCGGTGACCGCCTCTCGCGTCCCGGCCAGCCGGCGCGCTTCGGCCAGCGCGGCGGCAGGACGCAGCAGCGCCTTGCTCGGCATGCAGGCCCAGTAGCTGCACTCGCCGCCGACCAGCTCGTGCTCGACGACGGCGACGCTGAGCCCGCCCGCCCTGGCCCGCTCCGCGAGGTTCTCCCCGGTCGGCCCGGCTCCCAGCACCACCACGTCGAACGTGTCCACCGCGCTCACTCCCGCTCGTCTCCCTGCTCGAACCGCATTGAACTACCTGAACTACCCGAACTGCATGAACTGCCTGAACTGCATTGATCTGTCTGGAACTACCTCGAACTACTCGATGCCGTAGCGAGGCCGCTCCGACAACGCCGATGATCCTCAACCCTGTGACGCCGGGGACCAACAGACAAATCATCAGGCCGCAGTGCAGAATCGGGCCAGAACCCACCCGAATTGGTAAGACATTGGTCATACGTGAACGGTTTTGGCCTGTACACATGATCAGAGCCGGCTCTGAAGATTTGCATGTACGCAGACAAACGGAAGCCGACCAGCGTAATCTCACCTCGTGCAGGACATCCACACACCACCCACCCTTGTCACGACCCCGCGCCGGGCCACCGGGTACGCCGCGGTCGTGTCGGAAGACGATCTCGTGGCACTGCTGAGGGACGGCAGCGCCACCGAGGCCGCGGACGGTCTCACTCTGGCCGTCTACTTCCCACCGGGCACGCCACGGAGCGTCCGCGACTCCTTGCACGACCAGATCGCCGACCTGCTCAGCAGGACCCGGCGCGCGCACGGCCCACAGCTCGTCTGGCAGCCCGGCAACCCGCTGGACCTGCCTGGTTGACGTCCGTCCGCGCCCGACGCGGCCGCGACGCGTCCACCACGGCCGCCACACGCACCGACTCCGTTCTGCGGCTGCGCGACGCCGGTTCTAGCATCGGAAGCGGGGCCACCCCTGACGTCGGGAGCCTGCCGTGATGCAGTACGAGCTCAGAGCCGAGCACCGTCCGACCCCGGGCGGAGGCCGACGCGTGCACATGTGGCACGTCGTGAGGGCCGGCGAGAAGGCGGGCCTGTGCGGGTACCACCTGGCCCCGAACGCCGAGAGCGGCCGGATCGCCGACCTGGAGGAGCTTCCCGGTCACCGCTGTGAGACCTGCCGCACCGCGTACCGGTCGGCGCTGCCCCCGCCGGACTGATCCCGTCAGCCACCGCTGGTGCGTGCCGTCCGAGCGTTGGGGTGAGACCGGTGTCCGAGGCGTCCGGCGATTCCGCGATGTCCGGGGAGTCGGAGCTGCCCGGCAAGTCGGATCTGCCCGGAAGCCCTTCCGCGCGACCCTCCGCGCCGACGGACACGCCCGGCCCGCCAGGCACCCCAGGAGCGCCTGACCCGCCCCGTCCGAGGTGGCGTCGGTACCTGTGGTGGCTCACCGTCGTCCTCGTGGCGGCCACCGCCGCCGTGCTCGCGGCCACGCACCGCCAGGAGGTGCGCGAGGCGGCGCACCTCGTCGCGCGGGTCGACCTCGACCTCCTCGGCGTGGCGATCGGCCTGGAGGCGGTGTCGATCTTCGCGCTGGCCGCCCTCGAACGGTGGCTGCTGCGCGCCGGAGGAGCCGAGATCCGTCTGGGCAGCGTCGCCGGCGTCGTCGTGTCGGCCAACGCCGTGGCCGGGGCCGTGCCCGCGGGCTCGGTGCTCGCACTCGGTTGGGCGATGCGGCAGTTGGAGCGGCGCGGCATCGCCCTGACCGTCGTGGGCGCGTCGCTGGCGGCGGCCGGGGTCATGAGCATCACCGCGCTCAGTCTGCTGCTGACCGTCGGCGCGCTGGTGGCCTCGCCGTCCGGTCCCGCTCCCGGGCTGCGCGAGGGCGTGCTGATCGCGGCGGGCTCGTGCGTGGCGCTGTTGCTCATCGTGCTGGCCCTCTCCCGCTCCGCGTGGGTTCGGGACGTCAGCAGCCGGGCGTGGCACCGGATCGGCCGGGGACGGCCGCGGCTCACCCGGCTCCAGGACTCCGTCGGCACGGTGGCCACCCAGGCGCTGGCGCTCCACCCGACGCTTCGCGGCTGGATCCGGCCGCTGCTCTGGGCGCTGCTCAACTGGATCTGCGATGCCGCCGTCCTGGTCGTCTGCATGGCGGCGCTGGGCATCCAGGTCCCGTGGCGCGGACTGCTGATGGCGTACACGCTGACGCAGTTCCTCGGCAGCCTCCGGGTGACGCCGGGCAACCTCGGCATCGCGGAGGCGTCGCTGTCGGGGCTGCTCGTCCTCTACGGCCTGCGCGCGGACCAGGCCCTCGCGGCGACACTGCTCTACCGGGGCGTCAGCTTCTGGCTGCTGCAGCCGATCGGGTGGGCGTGCTGGCTGGTGGTGACGCTGCACAAACCGGAGGGGAAGCATCGGCACCACAGGTGAACCCCCCGAATCGACGGGTCGCTGCGTCACTGCCGCTCGCCGATGTCGAGCACGGCCACGCCGGTGATCCGGTCGGCGGCGACGTCCGCGAGCGCCTGGTCGGCGGCCTCGAACGGGTAGTGGACGACGTGCACCTGCAGCGGCGACGGCCGGGCGGCGACCTCGGCCAGGAACGCGCGGCCGTCCGCCCGGGTGTTGGCGGTGACGCTGCGCAGCGTGCGCTCCTGGAAGAGGTGCCGCTCGTAGTTCAGCGTCGGGATGTCGGTCAGGTGGATCCCCGCGACCGCCAGCGTGCCGCCACGGTCCAGCGCCGCCAGCGCAACCGGGACCAGGTCGCCGACCGGCGCGAACAGGATCGCCGCGTCCAACGGCTCCGGCGGGGCGGCGTAGGCGTCGCGGGCGGAGGTCGCGCCGAGGTCCAGCGCGAGTCTGCGGGCTTGTTCGGACCGGGTCAGCACGTGGACGGTCGCTCCCCGGGCGAGCGCGAGCTGCGCGGTGAGGTGGGCGGACGCGCCGAAGCCGTAGATGCCGAGCCGTCCGCCCGGCGGCAGTTCGGCCCGCGCCAGGGCCCGGTAGCCGATGATCCCGGCGCAGAGCAGCGGCGCGAGTTCGGCGTCGCCGAGCCGTCCCTCGGGCAGGGCGTAGACATAGCGGGCGTCAGCCACCAGGTGCCGGGCGAAGCCGCCGTCGCGGTCCCAGCCGGTGTAGGTCGACGCGGGGCAGAGGTTCTCCCGCCCGGACGTGCAGTACGCGCACCGGCCGCAGGTGCTCGCCAGCCACGCGACGCCGACGCGGTCGCCCTCGGCGAAGCCCGCGGTCGCCGCGTCCGGACCGAGCGCGAGGACGCGCCCCACCGCCTCGTGCCCGGGTGTGGTCCGCGTTCGGCGCGGTGGGAGGTCGCCCTCGGCGAGGTGCAGGTCGGTGCGGCAGACCCCGCACACGTCCACCCGGATCAGCAGCTCGCCGGGGCCCGGCTCGGGCACGGGCCGACGGGTCCGCACGAGCGGACCGGTCCCCGCCGATCCACTCGCCATCGGACCGGGTGCCATCGGACCGGGTCGGTCCACCACCCAGGCGTCCGTCTCCCAGCCGTCCGTCTCCCGGGAGCCCGTTTCCGGTCCCGCAGCCAGGTCGTCCATGCCCGCTCCCGCTCTCGCGCGCCGCTCCCCTCTCGACGGTCCTCGCCCACCCGCCCCACGGCAAGCGGCGAGCGACGTGCGGCAACCGGCCTCGCGCCGCTCAGCGCCCGAGCGCGGTCTCCTCCAGGTCCAGCTCGTGCTGGAGGTGGCGGCGCGTGGTGTCGCTGATCCGGTGGTCCTCGTAGAGGCGGCGCAGTTCGGCGCTCTGGATCGCGATGACGTCGCGCCGCAGGTCACGGTAGGCGTCGAGGGTGGTCTGGCCGTCTGCGGGGCCGTTCTCCTCGGCGTCCGCGTTGTGGTCGAGCTGGGCGTCCAGGCGGCGGCGCACCCGGTCGAGGGCGACCTCGGGGACGGCCTCCAACTCGGTGATCTCGTCCAGGTGCACCAGCCCGGCGCGGGTCAGCGCGAGCCTGGTGCGGGACTCCTCGCGGGCGGTGTGCTCGGGCTCCAGGGCCAGCCCGGAGCGGTTGACGACGCCCGCGAGCGAGAGCCCCTGGACAACCAGGGTGAAGACGACGACGGCGGTGGTCAGCGTCAGCACCAGCGCGCGGCCGGGCAGCGGGCTCCCGTTGTCGGCGACGAGCGGGATCGACAGCGCGGCGGCCAGCGGCATCACGCCCCGCGTCCCGGCCCAGGACGCGACGGCGGCAAGCCGCCAGGACGGACGGCGGGTGGTGGGTTTGAGCGCGGCGGACAGCGGGACCATCCACAGCAGCCGCAGCACGATCAGCGCCGCCGCGATGGCCAGTGCCTGCAACGGCCAGGCGCCGGTTCCGGCGGGCAGGTCGCGCACCAGCGTCGGCAGTTCGAGGCCGACGATCGCGAAGACGACGCTCTCCAGCAGGAAGACGACGACCCCGTACACGGCCTGGAGTTGCAGCCGGATCCGGGCGTCGGTGAGCCGGTGGCTGGAGCGGCCGAGCAGCACCCCGGCGACCACCACGCAGGTGACGCCGGAGGTGTGCAGCCCCTCCGCCAGCACGTACGCGGCGTACGGGGTGACCAGCGCGATCACCGTCTCCAGGACCGGGTCCGTCGTCCGCCGCCGGATCAGCGCGACGACGCCCGCGACGACGGCGCCGACCAGGCTGCCGCCGCCCGCGAGCAGGAAGAACTCGCCTCCGGCACGGCTCCAGCTGACCGCGCTGGAGGAGACGGCCACCGCGACCGCGACCTTGAACATCACCAGCGAGGTTGCGTCGTTGAACAGGCTCTCGCCCTGCACCAGCACCTGGACCCGCCCCGGCAGCGCCAGCCGTCGCCCGAGCGCGGTCACCGCGACCGGGTCGGTGCTGGCCAGCACGCAGCCGAGCACGAAGGCCATGGCCCCGCTGAGCGGCGTCAGCCATGCGCCGAGCAGGCCGATCACCGCGGCGGACGCCAGCACCAGCCCGAAGGCGAGGACGATCACGGGCTTCCACACAGTGCGCAGGTCACGCACCGACAGCTCCTCGGCGGAGGCGTAGAGCAGCGGCGGCAGGACGACGAGGCCGATCGTCTCCGGCGCGATGTGCAGCGCCGGGGCGCCGGGTATCAGCGCGATGCCCAGACCCACCAGGACCAGCAGCGACGGTGCGGGAATCCGCCACCGTTTCGCCCCCGTGGCCACGGCGGTGGCCAGGACGACGAGGAGGAGTACGGTGCCGACCGCGCGCATCAGGGCATCCTTCGTGACGCTCGTGGAAGGGAGCCGCCCCGCGGATGCGGACAGTCCACCCCTCCGAGCCGACCAGACTTCCCGGCACACCGTGATCGGATTTTATCAGTGCCTTAACACCGCACCCGGCGCCCCCTCGCGGCCGCCGCGGCTCGCAGCGCATCGCGCACCACATCACCTCGCGGACCTGGCGGTTGAGGACTCTGGCGGACCGCCCCGCACCAGGTGTACAACCGTGAGCCGTGCACATATCGCGGCCCGCCGGCGGGCTCTCCTCACGTGACCTGCTGTGGGCCCGGCTCAGAGCCTGGCGTCTCGGAGCCGTCCTGTCCGGACTGATGGTCGGCGGTGTGCTGGTCCTCCAACTGCTGCGAGCGGGGGCACGAGCGCACTGGGCGCTGGGGTCGCTCTTCGTCATCCTGGGCATAGCAGCCGGATTCCTCGCTCTGGCCTGGGGCTCGGGCCGAGCGGCCGAGGGACAGCCCCGGGCGCGGAAGTACTGTCCGGAGCTGGTCGAGATCGCCGCCCGGGCCGCACGCGAGAACGGACTGCCCGTGCCCTCGGCGGTGAGCATTGTCGGACATCCCGTCATCAGGGTGACGGCGCACCGGTTTCCCCGCCGGACGGTGGTGGTCCAGGTCGGGCTGCCGCTGCTGACCACTCTCTCCGCTGACGACCTGCGCATCGAGTTGGCCCGCGATCTCGCCGTGACGGCCGAGCCCAACCCCGCCGCCGCCCGCGCGGTGCTGCGCAAGCGGCTGCAGTTCTCCGGCATCCCCGCCCTGGTCGAGGCCGGAAGAACCTCCCGCCTGATCCGCCGGGGCACGGCGTTCCTGGACCGCACCGCGCAGTTCGCCGCCGACATCGAGGAGCGCGCCGACCAGGCCGCCGTCCAATCCGCCGGATCCCGGCTGCGTGCGGCCGAAGCCCGGCTGGCGGCGGCGCGGACCCTCACGTCCTTCGACGAGTTCGCGTCCGTCTACCGCCGCCTGATCGTCAGGCGCCGCCGGGTTCCCCGCCAGTTCTTCAGCGGCTGGCTGGAATGCCGCGAGGCCGACTACGTCCTGCCGGAGGACCGGCAGTCGTTCGTCAGCGCCGTCGCCGAGGAGCTGCGCCTCCACCACCCGTCCCTGGACGGGGAGTTCGCGTACCTCGCCGAGCAGGAGCCGGCCGGTGCGGCCGTGCCGGTGCTGACCGCCGTCCCACCGGTCCTGGAGCGGACCGTGGCCCGGGCCTACGCCAAGTCGTTCCTCTCCGGAAACGCGACCCCCAAGCTGCTCGACTGGCACGAGGTCGACCCCGAGAAGGTCTTCGGGCCGGAACCCGCCACCGAGTCGGCCATCGAGGCCGCAGCAACGGTGTTGCAGCGTCCCGCCACCGCCGTCGACGTGCTCGAACTGCTCTCCACGCGTGACGGACGGCGGGACCTCACCCGGGTGCTGGTCGCCGAGTCCGACGTGACCGTCGTGGGCGACCCGGACGAGGCGCTGCGTCCCGGAGTCGCGGCGACCGGCGCGGTCGTCCACGAGCTGCTCACCCACGGCTACCGCAGGCTCGACGCGCTCCACCCCTGCCGCCTCACCGCACCCGACGGCTCGGTCCTCGACGCCAACACCGCGGCGGCCGAGGCCCTCACCTCCCCGGAGTCCCTGGAGCGCCTCCGCGGCGTGCTGCGCACCGCATCCCAGCTCGGCGTGTGACGGCGCGCCCGCTGTCAAGGCCTCGTTCGGCCCAACAGCGGAACCGTCGGCGGGCCGAGGGGCGTGTCAGCACATAGGGTCGAGCAGGCTGTCCTCCGCGTCGGCCATCTGTCGGACCGACGGCGCATCGCCGTCGTGAGAGCCGTCGCACGCGCGGCGGTGAGAGGAAGACCCGTGTTCACCCTGACCGGGACCTGGGACCTGGTGCGGACGATCGGCCGGCACACCGTACGTGGGCTGGCGGCTCTCGAACCCGGCGGGCTCAACCGGCGCGCGCAGCAGAACGCCGCCCGGGCCGCCGCGTGGACGAGCGCGCAGCGACGGGAGGCCGGAGAGGCCGAGAGCTGGCTCCCCGAACATGCGTCCGAGCCCATCGCCGCCCGTCAGGCCCAAGGCTGACCGCCGCCACCGTCGCCACCGTCGCCGCACACGCGCGGCGTCAGAGGTTCGCCCCCGCGCGCACCGTGGCCGCCTCGACCGTCGCGAACGCCCACGCCGACTCGGTCGGCTCGGCTGTGTCGTCGCCGTCCGGCCCGTCGGGCGCGGCGCCGAGGCGGCGGACGAAGTACGCCTCCTCCCCCACGCACAGCACCTCCAGGCGCCGCTCCGGCGCGCCCTTGTCCACCAGGACGTCGCCCTCCGAGTAGCGCGGGACGTCGTCGGGGATCCCCTCGTCGGCCACGGTCGGCGGGGTGGGGCGGACGGTGATCACGTACTCCCGGTCGTCGACGCCCACCACGATCCGTCCGACCTCGCTGACGGTGGCGTCGGTGCGCGCACCGCGCATCAGGTCGTCGTCGAGGATCGCGTCAGCGATCAGCGTGCTCAGCGCGCGTACGTCCTCCAAGGTGGTGGTGCCCATCGCCCGCTCCTGGTGATTCGGTCCGACCCCCGCGCCTCTCCATCGTCTCCATCGTCCGCCCGCGCGCGGCTCCCGTCGATGTGCGGACGACCCTGCGGCACCGGAACCACCAAAGCACTCAGACATGCACAAATCGCCATATAATCAATCCTGCATGGTCATGTCGCACGTCGTCCGCACACAGGAGGCAGACGGATGTCTGCACCGACGGCCCACCCCACGCACCAGGACCACCCACACGTCCACGGCGACGGGTGCGGCCATGTCGCCGTGCCCCACGGCGACCACGTCGACTACGCACACGACAACCATCTGCACCGCGCCCACGAGGGCCATGTCGACGAATGCGCCACCAACGGGCATGTCACCCACTCCGAGCACGCACACCAGCACGGCGACGGCTGCGGCCACGTGGCCGTGCCGCACGGGGACCACGTCGACTACGTCCACGACGGCCACCGCCACGCCAGCCACCAGGGCCACTGGGACGACCACTGAGCAGAACGTCGTCGAGTCCAGCCCGCTCCCGCTGTGACGATCTGATGTCTGGTCACCCCGGACCACCGGGTCAGCTCTCGGACGGGCGAAGCAGACCGGTCCGCTTGACCGAGCTGAGGATCGGCGTCACCTCCAACCCCCTGACGTCGTCCAGCGAGCCGACCGTCCCGGTCAGGAAGTCGTAGAGCCCGGTGAGGTCATGGGCCGCCACCGCCACCAGCAGGTTGGCCGACCCGGTGGTCGCCGCCGCCAACCGCACCTGGGGATGACGGCTCAGCGCCTGGCCGGTGGCCTCCAGGCTTCCCGGGCCGGTGGCGATCCACAGCAGCGCCTCGCTGCCGACGCCGAGCAGGCTCAGGTCCACCTCGCAGGCCAGCCGCACCATGTGCGCGGAGAGCAGCAGGTCCAACCGTCGGCGCACCGTCGACGCCGAGGTCCCCAGCCGGTCGGCCAGCTCGCTGTAGCCGGCACGGGCGTCCACTGCCAGCTCGCCGACCAACTTCTGGTCCAGCGGCTGGAGTTCGGGCGCGTCGGCGGGTTCGCGCGCGAACGGGGCAAGGGCGTCGAACTGGTCCTGCGGCAGCAGTCCGGCGCTCCAGGTGAAGGCCGCCGGAAAGACCTTCAGCAGGTCGTAGGCCTCCCAGGACTGGACGGCCGCCGTGGCGGGCAGGTCGCGCAGCAGCAGCGAGGTGCGGGCCTGCGGGCCGTCGAGGAAGAGGACGCTGCTGATCTCGTCCCCGCCGCCGAGGATGTCGACCCACACCGTGTCGGCACGCCGCGCGAGCGCTGACGCGAGCGTCCGGATCCGGTTCGGGCGACACCGGATCCGCAGCGCCATCGGGATCAGGCCCGGGAAGCGGGCGGGGTTGCGCACCGCCGTCGGGCGCAGCGTGCCGTCGTGCAACAGCGGCGTGGCCCGGCGCACCACCGTGCGCTCGGAGATCCCGAGCACGTGCGCGACCGTGCGCCACGACGCCCGCGGCGACGCCATCAGCACGGCGGCGATCCGCCGGTCCGTCTCGTCCAGTTCCTGCCTCATGGGCTCCACTGTCGCACTTCAGTCAGAATCACGTGCCTTGTGGCGCACATTGCGAAGTACCGCCGCACTCATCGATGGTTTCCGCCGCTCGACCGTAGAACTGAGTCGTCAGGCAGCGCCGATACACAGCATGGTCAGGAAGGTGGCAACGATGATCACGACGGAGCGCCCGGTTGTGGGCACCGGTTCGGGAAGCGTCCAGGGGACGCGGGAGGACGGCGTCGCCGCGTTCCGGGGGATCCCGTACGCGGCGTCCCCCGTCGGGGAGCTGCGCTTTGCCGCCCCCGCGCCGCATCCGGCCTGGTCCGGCGTGCGGGACGCATCCCGTCCCGGACCGGCGGTGCCGCAGGGGCCCTCGCGGCTGGAGCTGGTCATGGGGCCGCGCACCCCCGACTGGGACGAGGACGGCTCGCTCACGCTCAACGTGTGGACACCGCGCCTGCCCGGCGACGTCGACTCCACCACCGAGGGCCCTGACGGCGGCACGAAGCGCCAACTCCCGGTGCTGGTCTGGTTCCACGGCGGCGGGTTCACCAGCGGGTCCGGCGGCTGGGACTGGTACGACGGCCGCAACCTGGCCGCCGCCGGGGACATCGTCGTCGTCACCGCCAACTACCGCCTGGGCCCGCTGGGTTACCTGTACCTCCCGGAGCTCGGCGTGGACAACCTCGGGACGCGGGACCAGGCCGCCGTCCTGGCCTGGGTGCGGGAGAACATCGCCGCCTTCGGCGGGGATCCGGACGCGCTGACCGTCGGCGGGCAGTCCGCCGGGGCGTTCTCGACGCTCTACCTCGGCCTCTCGCCGGTCACCGGGCCGCAGATCAGCCGACTCATCAGCCAGAGCGGCCCGTTCGGGCTCACCCCGCAGGCCCCCGAGGTCGCGGCGGACCACGCCCGGCGCTTTCTCGCGATCCTCGGCGTGGACGGCGGCCAGAACGTCCTCGGCGCCCTGCGGGCCCTTCCGGTCGAGCAACTGCTCTCGGGCTTCGGACAGTTGGCCCAGGACGTCGCCCGCCCCGGCGACGTCGCCCCGCCGATGTACCCGGTCCTGGGCGGGTTCGGGATGCCGCAGGCGTGGGAGCAGGCCGTGGCCGCCGGACGGCTCGACGGCAAGCAGCTGCTGGCCGGGACCACGCGGGACGAGATGACGGCCTTCTTCGCCTTCGATCCCCGCGTCCAGGCGGCCTCCTCCGAGCAGGCGCGCGCGATCGCGGCCGGGCAGGTCGCCGACGGCGGCGAGCGTTTCGACCGCATCGCCGAGCGGTGTCCCCACGCGAGCGCGGCCGACGTCCTCACCGAGGTCGAGACCGGGACGGTGTTCCGCGACGGCACCCTGGCGATTGCCGACCACCACGTCCGGGCGGGCAACTCCGCCTACGTCTACCAGTTCGACTACGCGCCCGTCCCGGACCCCGACCGCCTGGGCGCGGCGCACTGCGGCGAGCTCCCCTTCTTCTTCGACACCTTCGACGCGTACCCCTACCCGGGGAGCCCGATGCTGGGCGAGCCCACGGACGCCGTCCGAGCGCTCGGCCGCACCTTCTCGCGCGCCGCGGCCTCCTTCGTCGCCAACGGCCGCCCGGACGCGGAGGGATGGTCACCGTACCGGGCAGCCGACCCGGCGGCGGTCCGGCACTTCGCCTGAGAGCCTGGACGTGGAGCCGCTTGCACTAGTTGATGCTTCAACTATATGGTGATCCACAACAGAGCTTCCAGGGAGGCGCATCATGGACAAGCGTGTGACCGACAACCCCGAGCAGTCGCGCTTCGAGGTCTTCGAGGGCGAAGAGCTGGCCGGATTCGCCCAGTACCACCGCTTCCGCAACGAGGTCGCCTTCATCCACACCGAGATCGACCCGCGTTTCGAGGGACACGGACTCGGCAGCCTGCTGGCCCGCAACGCGCTGGACGCGATGCGGGAGCAGGGTCTCGCGGTGCTGCCCTACTGCCCCTTCATCCGCGGGTGGATCAAGAAGCACCCCGAGTACGTCGACCTGGTGCCCGTCGCGCAGCGCGAGCGGTTCGGCCTGTGAACGACATACTGCCGGGCGACGGGGCCGCGCCCAGCGCCGACGGATACGTCCGCGCCGCAGCGGCGGTCGCCACCGGACTGCCGACCGACTACGGAGTCGACCTCCACGTCGGCCGGCACCGGATCGCCGTCGACGAACCGACCTCCCACGGCGGCGGCGACAGCGGCCCGACCCCCGTCGGACTGCTGATCTCCGCCGTCGCCTCCTGCACGGCGATCACGCTGCGGATGTACGCCGAGCGCAAGTCCTGGCCGCTTACGGACATCCGGGTGCACGTCGCGTACGAGAAGGGCCCGGAGGGGGCGAACCGGATCACCCGGCGGATCGACCTGATCGGCCCGCTCGACGACGCGCAGCGCGCCCGGATGCTGGAGATCGCCGAACGCACGCCCGTCACCCGGGCCGTCCGCGAGGGCACTCCGATCGTCCCGGCCGCCGACCACCACCAGAAGACGCCAGAGACGAAGGTGCAGCCATGAGCGTGCGCGACACCACCCCCGACCCCTCGGCGGCGTCCTTCCGCGAGCGCGGCGGACGCGAGCACGTGCCAGGGACCCCGGTCCGGGACCTGCTCAGCGCCCGGGAGTTCACGCTCGGGGACTCCTCGGTGGTGCGCCGCCTGCTGCCCACCCTCGGCCGCCGGATGGTCGGCGCCTGGGCCTTCGTCGACCACTACGGCCCCGACGACATCGCGGACCAGCCCGGGATGCAGGTGCCCCCGCACCCGCACATCGGCCTGCAGACCGTCAGCTGGCTGCACGCGGGCGAGGTGTTGCACCGCGACAGCGCGGGCCACGTCCAGACCATCCGCCCGCGCGAGCTCGGCCTGATGACGTCGGGCCGCGGCATCTCGCACTCCGAGCAGAGCCCCGTCCCGCACCCGCAACTGCTCCACGGCGCGCAGCTCTGGGTCGCGCTGCCCGACCACGCCCGGCACACCGCCCCGGACTTCGAGCACCACGCACAGCTGCCGCAGGTCAGCGCCCCCGGCCTGGACGCGACCGTGATCCTGGGCGAGCTGGACGGCGCACTCTCCCCCGGCACCGTCCACACGCCGCTGATGGGCGCGGACCTGACCCTGCGTCAGGGCACCGACCTGCGGCTGCCCGTCGAGGCAGACTTCGAGTACGCCGTGCTGACCATGTCCGGCACCACCGAGGTCGACGGCGTCCGCCTGGACCCGGGTTCGATGCTCTACCTCGGCACCGGCCGCCGGGACCTGCCGCTGCGCGCGGTGGACGGGGAGTCGCAGTTCCTGCTCCTCGGCGGGGAGCCGTTCGCCGAGAAGCTGGTGATGTGGTGGAACTTTGTCGGTCGCACCCACGAGGAGATCGCCACCGCCCGACAGGACTGGGAGACCGGCGACCGCTTCGGACACGTCCTCGGCTACGAGGGCGCCTCGACTCCCGCCCCCGCGCTCCCCGACCACCCGCTCCAGCCCCGCGGACGCGAGCGGTGACACCTGCCGGGTGATGGCCTCCTGGTTCACGACCGTCGCACGGGGACGCCGTGTCAGCTCGCCCGCACCTCCGCGTTGACGCCCGCGATCCGGCCGAGGGCGTCGAAGGTCACCAGGACCGTGCTGCCGTCCGGCAGGCGGGCGCGGGTGCCGTCGGTGGCGGTCTCGGCGCGGACGCCGTGGTGGGCGAAGTAGCCGCGGACGACCTGGCGGGCGGAGCGGCTGAAGAGGCTCTGGCCGGTCATCAGGAAGCCCGGCATGGCGATCGGGTCCAGCGGGGCGAGCGTGATCTGCGGGTCGTCGGGGGCGAAGTAGACCCGGGTGTCCGAGCCGGCGGACTGGCCGATGTAGCCGGGGGCGCTGAGCACGCCCATCGCGACGAAGGCCAACGCCTCCGCGGCCCAGCGGGGATCGTCGAAGCCGGACAGGTCCACGGCCGCGTCCCGCAGTTCGGGGACGCTGTTGCGCTTCCCGAACGCGGCGACCCGTTCGCTCGCCGCCACCACCGGCGTGCCGCGCAGGCCGGGGTTGGCCCAGGCCCACAGCCACGAGCGACCGGTGACGTCGAAGGTGCCGAGCAGTCCGACGCGGACGGTGCGGCCCGCCGCCCGGTACACCTGTTGATCCAGGTCCGCCGTCCACTCGCCACCGGCGGGCAACGCCCGCCCGAGCGCCTCCAGTTGCTCGGTCCCCCAGGCGGCGTGGTACTCCGCGTGACGGAGGAAGGCCTCGGAGAATATCGACTTCACGCAGCAGTCCCCAACAACTCAACGTCAGCAATGTGCAACCGTTGGTAGGGATATCAGACTGCGGCGGTCATCCCCGGCTTGACCTGCAGGTTTTCACTGTGACTTCACAAAAACCCCGGAACGGACAGCTCCGCACACGTATCGGTGGACTGGCATACGATCGGGCGTCATGGAGAAGCCCGTGCGAAATGTGCGTCTGGAGCCGTTCACCGAGGCCGAGTTCGGCCCCTGGGAGGAGGTGCAGGTCGAGCGGTACGCGCGGTCGAACGTCACCGCGGGCATCTGGGCCGCGGAGGAGGGTCCGGAGAAGGCCCGGGAGGCGTACGACCAGTTGCTGCCGAAGGGCCTGGCCACGCCCGAGAACCACCTGTGGGTGGCCCGTGACGAGGAGACCGGCGAGCGGGTCGGCACGCTGTGGATCGGGATGCGTCCGCTCGGGGCCGACTCCCAGGCGTACGTCTACTTCGTCGGGGTGGACGAGGCGCACCAAGGCAAAGGTTATGGCCGGGCGCTGATGAACGCGGCCACCGAGGCCGGGCGGCGGCTCGGCGCGACGTCGATGGGGTTGAACGTCTTCGGGGACAACACCCGGGCGCAGAACCTCTACCGCAGCCTCGGGTACCAGGTCCAGGCGCAGTCCATGCGGCTGGACCTCTGACCGCTCGCGCCACGGAGTGAGCGGGTCGGCGCGAGCGGTCAGAGCGGTCAGAGCGGTCAGCGTGGGCCTCAGGCGGAGAAGCTGCCGACGCCCGAGACGTGGGTGCCGTAGCCCGCAGCCAGCGTGCCGACGCCGCCCCCGGAACCGGGGAGGCTGGCCGGGATCGTGCAGAACGGGTCGGCGTACACGCGGATGGTGCTGTCGGTGAGGTTGTCCACCACATGCGAGAGCGGCGGCAGCTTCTGGCAGCCGGTCGGGTTCTGGTAGATGTCCAGCGGCTGGAGCTCGGTCGAGAAGACGACCACCTGACCGGTCGCCGCCTGGGCGGGTCCGGCGGCGAGGCCGACGAGGGCCGTGAAGGCGGCCAGGGCCCCGGCAATGACGGTTGCGCTGCGACGCATGGAAGTTCCTCCGATGAGGGGTGAGGTGGGTCCGGCGGTTACCCGCGGGTGCGGGCGAAGGAGGGGGTCGCGGCGAGCGACCCGGTGAGGCGACGGGCGGCCTGTTCGCCGGAGCGGACCGCGCCCTCGCTGTTGGGGCGCAGCAGCGTCCAGTCGCCGGCGTACTCGACCGGCCCGGCGGGACGCGCGGCGAACGCGCCGCGGAGGCGGAGCGCCGCGGGCGTGGCCTCCGGGAGGCCGTGGCGGAAGCGGTGCACCACCGTGCGGGTGGTGGCCGCGCCGAGGCCGGGCAGGAACCGTTCGGCCTCGGCGGCGAGCACCCGGGCGACCTCCTCGTCGGCCGCGTCCAGCAGGTCCGGGGAGGACCTGGGCGAGGCGAAGAGGGTGACCATCCCGCGCCCCGCCGGGACGCGGCCTTCGGCCTTGAGGTGGTCGAGCAGCAGCCCGGCGCAGATGCGGCTCTCCCGCTCCGGTACGGAGAGGGCGTAGCTGGGGGTGCGCGTCGGGCTGGGTAGTGAGCGGTCCAGGAGGCAGACGACCTTCAGCATCGGCGCGAAGGTGCAGGCCTCCAGGAAGGGACGCTCCTGCGACGTCGCGTCCACATCCAGGGCCAAGGCGACCGGCGCGGGGACGGCGAGTACGAGTTGACGCACCGTCAGCACCCGTCCGTCGACCAGGTGCAGGCGGGCCCGGTCCGCTCCCGTCCGCTCGACGACCAGCGCGGGAGTGCCGAGTTGTACGGGCACCTGCCGGGCCAGAGCGCGCGCGAGGGTGTCCATGCCGCCTCGGTAGGTGGACCACCGCGCCCCCGCGCCGCCGACCGCCAGCAGCAACGCCAGCATCGGTGCGACCGTGGAGCGTTCGGGCCGCCAGCCGAAGCAGTGGCTGGAGAACGGCTGGAGCAGGCAGTCGAGCAGCTCGGGGTGGTAACTCCTCGCGTACTCGGCGACGGTGGCCGCGCCGACGGGCGAGACCTCGGGCCGGTCGGCGTCGAACTCCGCGCGGTCGCGCAGCGTCCGGGTGGTGGAGCGGAGCCAGGCGAGCCGACCGCGCCAGGACATGCCCGCGCCGGTGAGCAGGCCGAGGGAATGGCCCATGCGCGCGTGGGCGCGCCCGTCGCGCCACAGCGCGAATCCCGCCCGGATCGGCGCCAGGTCCTCACGGGGGACGGCGAGTTCGCGGATCAGCCGCCAGGTGGCCGCGTAGCCGCGGTCGGCGATGGTCTCGGCGCCCTCGTCGATGAGGTAGCCGTCGACGCGGGAACTGGCCATCCTCCCTCCCACGCGTGGCGCGGCCTCGAAGACCTGGACGGAGCGTCCCGCCTGTTGCAGCCGGTAGGCGGCGGTCAGGCCGCCGACACCCGCGCCCACAACCGCGACGTCGAGGTCGAAGCCGGACGTGGAGGCCGAGTTGGGCCCGGTCATGTCCACCGTCCCGTGCCGTGGCCGATGGCTCCGGCCAGGTAGCGTTCCCGCAGTTCGTGGCGGCGGACCTTGCCCGTCGCGGTGCGCGGGACAGCGTCCCGCTCGAGCACGAGCGGCTCGGCCAGGGCGGGCAGGTCCCGCACGGCCTCCTTCCACCGCGCGGGCTCGACCGGCCCGTCGGCGATGAGGACCGGCTGCGCGGTGCGGTCCACGCCGCCGAGGACGACGGCCTCCTCGACCTCGGGCAGGCGGTCCTGGATCACGTCCTCCAGCTCGACGCAGCTGATACCGGGGATCATGTCGACCTCCCGGTCCAGCAGCCGCACCGCGCCGGAGCGGGAGCGGACGGCCAGGTCGCCGGTGTTGAACCAGGGCCCGCGCACCTTCTCCCGCCAGCGGTCCTGCTCGCCGAGATAGCCCAGGCAGCGCGCCTTGGTCCGGCTGAGGACCAGACCCACCTCGCCGCGCGGCACCGGACGGAAGGTGTGCCGGTCGACCACCTGGAGGCCCACCCAACCCGGCAGCGCCCAGCCGAGGTTGCGGGTGGTCGGGTGCCGTTGCGCGCGCTTGGCCAGGGCACGCCTGGTGAAGAACCGGAAGGTCAGCGGCCCGGTCTCGGTCTGCCCCCAGCCCTGCATCCACAGCGGGAAGCGGCGGCGGCTGGCTTGGAGGAACGCGCGGACGGTCGGCGGATGGACCGCGTCGAAGGTGGAGATGTAGAGCCGCACGTCGCGGAAGGGGTTGCGCTCCTGCGCGGCCAGTCGGTGCCAGCGCACGTAGGTGGACGGCAGCGCCTCCACGATGGTGGGCGGGTGCTCCGCCAGCAGCCGGCCGGCGACCTCGGGATCGGGGTCGGCGACGATCACGACCTCGCGCGGCTGGTGCCAGAACGTGCTCACCGTCCAGGACAGCGCGCGGCCGTGGGCGAACGAGGTGGCGCTGGCGAAGACGTCCTCGCGGCCCGCGGTGAGGACGGGCCAGGGCAGCGCCTCGAAGCCGGTCAGCCGACGGATCAGGGTCGTGGTGGAGTGGACGACCAGCTTGGGCGCGCCGGTGGTGCCGGAGGTCTGCAGCACGACCAGCGGCAGTCCGTCCGCACGACGGCGGATCGGAGCCGACCGCACGTCGGGCAGGTCCTGCAGCGCGGTGACGTTGGCCCGGCGGCCGTCACCGGGCGCGCCGCGGTCCAGCGTCACGGTCAGCCCGGCGTGCCGGGTCAGCTCCACTCCGGCGGCGCTGCCGGCGCGCAGCAGACGCGTCTCGGTGACCAGGACGGCGGGCTGCAACCGGTCGAGCAGGGTGTCCAGCACGTGCGGGTCGAGGTGGTCGGAGAGCAGCGCCGGTACCGCGCCGATCCGGGCGGCGGCGCAGGCGATCAGCGCGTAGTCCCAGTGGTTGCGCTTGACGACGGCGACATGGTCGCCGGGACGGGCACCCGCGGCGGCCAGCCGCGCGGCGGTGACCCGGACCAGGGCGGCCACCTGCGGCACCGTCAACCGGGTGCCCGCGTCGGGCGCGAGGTCGAGCGGACGGCTGAGATGGACGACGGTCGGCGAGCGCCGGCGGGCGAGGGCGTCGAAGACGATGCCGGGGTGGAGGGGCTTCACCGCTGCGTCACCGCCAGCAGCAGATCGGCGGCGACCATCAGCGCGGTGGCGATCCGGTGCAACCGGATGCCCAGCGTGCGCGCGCCGAACACGTCGCCCCGCACGTTGCCCCTGACCCACTGCACGGCGCGCAGCGCGACGACCGGCGACATCAGCAGCGGGAACCACCAGGGGCCGATCCCGGCGGCCGAGGGGGCGACGATCAGCAGGGCCTCGCACGCGGAGACCGCGCCGATGAACGCGGCGTTCCCGCGCACGGACGTGACGCAGGCGACCGTGAGCCGGCCGACGGCGCGGTCCCCGTCGCGGTCGTTGATGTTGGAGTAGACGCCGAACAGCGCGGGGCCGAGGCCGAAGACCAGCGCCTGGACGACTACGAACCCGGGCGCCTGCCCGGTCAACAGGCCGAAGAGCGGCAGCACGTAGCCCCAGCCGAGAGCGGCGAGGAAGAGCTCCTGGAAGCCGCGGTAGCTGAACTTGAGCCACCACGAGTACTGGAACCCGAAGACCAGGCACGCCCCGGTCCCGAGCACCGCCCACAGCGGCCGGGCGGGCGCGATCGCCACCGTCGCTCCCCAGAACCCGGCGCAGAGCGCGATCGCGGCGGAGCCGAAGCGCAGCGCCTGATGCTCCGTCAGTGTCCCGGCGACCAGCGGCTTGCGGGCAAGACGCCGGGCGGCGGCGTCCGGGCCGTAGTTGGCGGCGTCGCTGCCGTCGCGGTAGCCGGTGACGTCGTCGAAGGCCACCATCGCGGCGACCATGGTGAGTTCGCCGAGGAAGAAGAGCAGCAGCACCAGCGCGGACCGGCCGACGTACGGCAGATCGGCGGCCGCGCCGAACGGGACCAGCATCGCCGCGACCAGCGGGATGCTCAGGTAGTAGTCGAGGATGTCGAGCTTGGCCAGCTTGGCGTAGGCGCGCCAGCTGCCCGGCGCGATCACCGGGCCGTCGGCGACCGCTGCGGGCTCAGCAGTTCGTGCGGCCTCTGCGGCCGACGAACGGGCCGGAAGGGTCAGAACCCGTGCCTGAGCCGGTGGCTCAGGATGGGGCTGGGGCTGGGCCGCGGTGTCGAGTGCGGACGCGGGTTCCATCGGGCGGGTGTTCCTCCTGCGTTGCGGTGCTGCTGACCTGCGGTGGTGCGGTCCTGCGGTGCTGGCCGTCCTGCGTCGGGCGGCGGAATCGCTGCGCTCAGGCGCCTCCCGGATCCGGCAGGTGGCGGGCCGTCGCCGCGGCGGTGAGCGTGCGGCGGCAGACCTTGCCGGTGGCCCCGAGCGGCAACCGCTCCAGATGCAGCACGAGTTCGGGCAGCTTGCGGCGGGCCAGGCCGCGCTCGCCGCCCAGGTACGCGCCGAGGCTCGCGACGTCCAGCGGGGGCGTGCCGGGGCGCTGGACCAGGCAGGCGCAGAGCCGCTCGCCGAGGTCCGGGTCCGGGACGGCCACGCAGGCCGCCTCGGCCACGTCCGGGTGGGCGTGCACCTGTTCCTCGACCTCGGCCGGGCTGATCGTCCAACCGCCGCGGATGACCACCTGCTTGAGCCGGTCCAGCACGCGCAGCGAGCCGTCCGCCTCGATCACGCCCAGGTCGCCGGTGCGGACCCAGCCGTCGGCGGTGCGGTAGCGGCGGTCGAGCTCGGGCGCACCGACGTAGCAGAGCGGGCTCATCGGTCCGCGCGCCTGGATCTCGCCGCTGGTCCCCGGCGGCAACGGCCGGTCGTCCGGGCCGCAGACGCGCAGCTCGGTGACGCGCGGGTCGGGCGTCCCGACGCGGCTCACGTCCTGCTGCGGATCGGTCCACGTCGTACGGCAGTTGACGCCGTCGCTGGATCCGTAGACGTTGGTGACCGGGCAGCGGAACCGCTTCAGCGCGGCGGCCAGCACGGCGGAGGTCAGCTGCGCGCCGCTGGAGACGACCTTCCGCAGGGAACCGAGCTCCTCGCCGGGCACGGGCGGATGGTCGGCGATCCGGCGCAGCATGGTCGGCACGCCGACGAGGTGCGTCGGCCGCCAGGCGGTGACGGCGCGCAGGACACCCTCGGGGTCGAACCTGTCCAGCAGGTGCAGCGTCGCTCCGCAGCCGGCCAGTGCGACGAGCCCGAGCGAGCCGTAGGAGGACGCGAGCGGGGCGAGCACGAGGGCGCTGGGAGCGTCGGTCTCCCCATAGGGATCGTCGGGATCGAGGCCCAGCACGGCGGCGACGTAGGTGCCGCGTCCGCCCAGCAGCGCATTGTGACTGTAGGCGGTCATCTTCGGCGCGGTCTCCGAGCCGGAGGAGACCAGGATCCGGGCCGGAGCCTCGGGTTCGACGTCGGCGGGGCGGAACGCCTCGGGGTCGCCGCGCAGCAGGTCGTCGACCGTGACGACGTGCTCCAGGTGGTCGAGGGGTCCGTGTCGGCGGTCGATGGCTGACGCTGAGTCAGTTTCGGCTTCGGTGACCAGGAACCGGGCCCTGGAGAGCTCCAGCAGCGCGTGACTCTCGCGGCTGCCCTGACCGGCCGGCCACGGCAGGGCGACCGCGCCGACGGCCGCGACGGCGAGATCCACCGCCAGAGCGCGCCAGCCGCTCGGCAGCCGGACGCCGACGATGTCGCCGGGACCCGCCCCGGAGGCGGCAAGAGCTGCGGCCATCTGCAGGACGTGCAGGTCAAACTGACGATACGTCAGCTGAACGTCGGACGTGCGGACGGCAAGGCGGTCCGCGTGGACGCGCACGCGCTCGGCGAAGGCCTGGTACAGGCCGACGTCCGGGCAGTCGCCGCGCTGGACCCACTGCAGGCGCAGCCGCGCGGGGACGGTGTCGCGCAGGACCAGGCCGTTGTCGGAGCGCCAGGTCCGCACGGGTGCGGCGGTGGTCATCGGTGGAACTCCCAGGGGCTGCGGACCACGGTGCAGTCGCCGTCACGGTCGAGGGCGGCGGCGAAGCGCGGGTCCGCCGCAAGGTCCGCCAGATCGGTGCACGGCACGATCGACGGCTCCAACTCCGGCCCCGCATCCGGGGAGCGCAGCTCGGGCAGACACAGCATCCGAGCGGCGGAGAGCAGCGAGGAGGTCAGGGCCTGCCCGCGCCCGGTCAGCCGGGCGGCGAGCAGCCCCGCGACGGCGCCCTCCGCGCAGACGGCGCCGCCGAGCACGTCGGTGAGGGTGAACAGGGACGGCGTCGGCGGAAGGCCGGGCGGCGTGACCAGCGCCGCCAGCCCGGACCAGGCCTGGACCGGGAAGTCCGTTCCCACGGGCGGTCGTTCGCCCCGCTCCTCGCCCCAGCCGGAGGCGGCGACGTGGACCAGTCCCGGGTTGACCTCCGCCAGCGCCTCCGCGTCGAGGCCGAGCGCCCGGTCCTTGCCGGGCGCGAGGCTGTGCAGGAACACGTCCGCCCCGGCGGCGAGTTCGCGCACGGTCGCACGGCCGGACGCGGTGGCGAGGTCCGCCTCCTGGGTCTCCTTGCCGTGGTTCAGCGCCACGAAGCGCGCCGAGCAGTCGCCCGCCATCGGCGGCATCCCGCGCATCGGGTCGCCACCGGGCGGCTCGACGCGGACCACCCGGGCGCCGAGCAGCCGCAACAGGTGCCCGGCCAGCGGACCTTGGACGCGGCGGCAGACCTCGACCACGATCACCCCGGCCAGCGGTCCGTCTCCTGCGTGCGGCCCGCCTCCCCTCTCCCGAGCCGTGCCGACAGAACGTCCGGGCACCACACGCCACGGCCAGCCGTCGGGCAGCAGATCCCGGGGTTCGGCGGCGACCGGCGTCAGGTCCACGCCGGTCTCGCGCGCCAGGCGTTCGAGGTCGGCGAACGGCAGCCCTGCCGTCGCCGCGAGCAGACCGACCGGGAGCGGACAGACGGCCGTGCCGTAGCGCTGCTGGAACGGAAGCCAGCCGCGTCCGGCGTCGGCCCGGTCCGCGCCGACCGCGGCCCAGAAGCCGCGCCACGCCTCGGGATCGAGCGTCTCCAGTTCGAACCGGACCCCGTCGGCGGCCGCGAACGGCGGGCCACCCGGAGTGGCGGGCTCGGACCACTCCTCGTCCGCGGCGGTCGCGGCGGCCAGGTACTGGCCGACCGAGAGCAGCGCCGCCTGCGCCACCGACGTGGTGACGGACGGGGTAACGCACCGGTCGTCACCGCCCCGCCCGGCAGCCTGGTCGACCAGCGCCGCCAATGTGCCGGTCGCGGCGAGCGTCCCCGCGAGCGCGCTCGCGTAGGCGATGCCCAGCGCGGTCGGGCCGCCGTAGCGGCGGCCGTGGACGTGCATCAGCCCGCAGGCGGCCTGCACGTCGGCCTCGCCGCCGAGCGCGAGGTCGACCGGCCCGGCGCAGCTCAGGTCGGCGCGCGCCCGGAACGGCCCGGCCTGAGCGGTGAACACCCCACTCCTGCACGGCAGTTCCGGCCTGACCCGCCAACCGAGCGCCCGCAGCTGCGCGACGGCCAGCCGCGCGGCCACGTCCGGAGCGGCACCCGGACCGGAGGCCCGGGTGCGGACGTGGACCGCCGCGGTGGTCGTCATGCCGGACGCCTCGCCTGCACGCAGTACAGGACGGAGGACGCCGCGCGGAAGGCGGGGTGCGTCATCGCCTCGCGCGCCGCCAGCAACTGATCATCCGTCAGACCTTGCTCCAGCAACGCCTCACGCAGGTGGTACGTGTGGTGGAGCTGCAGTTGCAGGCCCGGCGAGTCCGCCGTCCAGGGCATCAGATGCGGCACCGGCTCGACGTCCGTGAAGCCCGCCGCGCGCAGGTCCTCCGCGCTCTTGCGACCCCACGAGGGGTCCGCACCAGCCGCGCGCAGGACACGACCCTTGGCGGCCTGGCACGCCTCGTAGCCCTCGCGGGTGCGCCGGTCGGGAGCGAGCAGCACCGGCGCGTAGTCGATGTCGAACTCCTCCAACTGCAACCATCCGCCGGGCCGCAGGGCACGCAACAGCGTGCCGAGGACAACTCGCCGCTGCGGCAGGTGGGTCAGCACGAGCCGGAAGTGGATCAGGTCGAAACCCGCCTCGGGCAACGGGTCGTGGACGACGTCGTGCCGTCGCACCGTCAGCCCCGCACGCGCGGGGATGTGCTCGGGCTTGAGGTCGGTGGCCAGCACGGTGCCGCCGGGCGCGACGCGTTCGGCCAGCCAGAGCGCGACGCTGCCGCCGCCCGCGCCGACCTCCAGGCAGTCCCAGCCGGGCCCGACCCCGGTCTGCGCCAGGCGGGCCGTGGTGATCCCGTCGTGCGCGGCGCCCAGGCAACGGTGCAGCTCGTTCGCGTGAGGACTGTCGTTGTCGAATACGTAGGCGCCTTCGGGCGGGCTGGTGAGGGTGGCGGATTCGGCGACGGGCATGGATTCTCCGGAAACGAGGGCAGGACGCGGCGGTGGGCCGCCGCCGCGGACAGCGGCCCACCGTGGGTGACTCAGACGCGGGACGCGTCAGGAGGCGTCCCAGGTGATGTCGTAGACCGCGAGGGAGCGGTTGGTGATGTGCGCGGTGCCGGTGACGCCCTTGTACGCGCCGGTGCCGCCCTCGATGACCCCGTCGAAGGACTTCGGGTAGGTGGCGGTGGCCGGGTTCTGGACCGGGAAGACCGCGTCGATCGCGATCTGGTCGCCGTCGGCGAAGACGATGTCCGCGTGGCAGAACGCGGTGACCGAGGTCGGCGTGATGCCGTCCTTGTCGCACATGTCGTAGGCCTTGCCGGCGACGTTCCCGTCGGCGTCCTTGACCACAGCGGTGCCACCGAAGCCGGCGCCGACGGCGCTGGCGGCACCGGCCTCGTCGTTGTTCGCGCTGAAGTCGACAGTCAGCGCGGGCGGCGCGACGGCACGCAGGTGGGCGGCGCTGGCGCTCCCGGTCGAACCGGCGACCAGGGCGACAGCGGCGGCACCGGCCGCGGCGGCGACGAGCGCGGCACGCTTCACCGTGACAAAACGGGACATGAAAACTCCTCGAACGGCCCGGACCGTTTGCCCGGGTTCGCAGCACAGTGCACCACATGCTCCGTGCACGGAGCGACCCTTGGCCGTGTCGTCGTGTCGCCCACGAACCACCCTCAAGTGGGCCTTGCAACCAGGGATTTGGCCGCCCGCACAAAGCCTTGGACACAAAGGGACCAAGGCTTTGGGGCCTCCAAGATCATCATCCGCCAGGGTGAACAATTCACCCGCCTGGTGGCCGCTTGGGCACTGTGCCCTGCATGCCAGGGCTGCGAGTTGGCAGGATCGCTGCGAGCGGACCCAAGTAATTTCCCGGGCCCGCCCTTTCGCTGTGCCCGTTGTTCAGGGGCCGCCGTTCCAGGGGAGTTCGGTCATGTCATTTGATCTGCTGATCGTGGGCCTCGGTTATGTGGGCCTCCCGCTCGCCCGCGCCGCGAGCGACGCGGGACTTTCCGTGGCCGGATACGACATCGCACCGACCACCGTCAGCGCACTGCGCGCGGGCCGCTCCCCGGTCCGTGACGTCGCGGACGCGGACGTGGCCCGGATGCTCGACGCCGGCTTCATTCCCACCGACGACCCGGACCTGCTGACGCAGGCGCAGGCCGTGGCCCTCTGCGTCCCCACCGGCCTCACCCCCGACGGGCAGCCGGACCTCGGCCCGCTCACCGCCGCGTGCCGTACGGTCGCCGAGCGGCTGCGGTCCGGGATGCTCGTCGTGCTGGAGTCGACCTCGTTCCCGGGCACCACCGAGGAGTTGGCGCGCCCGCTGCTTGAGGCCACCGGACTGGTCGCGGGCGTCGACTTCCACCTCGGCTACTCCCCCGAGCGCGTCGACCCGGCCAACCGGGAGTTCGGCATCGGCAACACGCCCAAGGTGGTCTCCGGCGTGACGCCGGTCTGCGCCAAGCAGTGCGCGGCGCTGTACGAACGGTTCGTCGACACCGTGGTCGTCGCGCGCGGCACCCGCGAGGCCGAGCTCGCCAAGCTGCTGGAGAACACCTACCGGAGCGTCAACATCGCGCTCGTCAACGAGTTCGCCCGCTACTGCCACACGGTGGGCGCGGACGTGTGGGACGTGGTGGCCTGCGCGGGGACGAAACCTTTCGGCTTCCAGTCCTTCCGCCCCGGCCCCGGGGTCGGCGGGCACTGCATCCCGGTCGACCCGGTCTACCTGCTGCACGGCGCGCCCGCCGACTCCTTCGCCGTCGTCCGGGCCGCGCTACGGGCCAACCACGTCATGCCCGGCCATGTCGTGGCCCGCGCAGTGGAGTTGCTCGAAGCCCGGGGAGTGCCCGCGGCACGCGCCCGGGTGACGCTGCTGGGCGCGGCCTACAAGCCGGACACCGACGACGTGCGCGAGTCACCCGCCCTGGACGTCGCACGCGGCCTGCTGGACCTGGGCGTCGAGGTCACCTGGCACGACCCGCACGCCGCACGCCTGCCGCTCGACCGTCCCCAGCTGCGCCGCCACACCGACCCGCTGCGGGCCGCGGCGGAGGCCGACCTGGTCGTGCTGCTCCAAGCCCACACCGGCTACGACCTGCCGACGCTGACCAAGGCGTCCCGGCTGCTCTTCGACACGACCGGACGGTTGAGCGGCGACCGCGTCGTGCGGCTGTGAGCCGTGCGTCCCGGGCGCGGCTCAGTTCACGAACCCGCCGTTGCTCGTCAGCAACTGCCCGTTGATCCAGCCGCCCTGCGGCGAGCAGAGGAACTCCACCAGGTGCGCGGTGTCCTGCGGCGTGCCGAGCCGACCGAGCGGGGTCCGGGCCGTCAGCTGCTCCCGCACCTCGTCCGACATCCAACCGGTGTCCACCGGGCCGGGGTTGACCACGTTGGCGGTGATCCCGAGATGTGCGAGCTCATGCGCGGCGGCCAGCGTGATCCGGTCCAGCGCGCCCTTGCTCGCGCCGTAGGGCAGGTTGCCGACGGTGTGGTCACTGGTCAGCGCGATCACGCGGCCGGTGCCGGGCGCGTCCTGGAAACGCCGTCCGTACGCGCGGATCAGCAGCCAGGTGGCCCGCGCGTTCACGGCGAAGTGACGGTCGAAGCTCTCGACGGTCGTGTCGAGCAGTCCGGAGTCGACCGACTCGCAGTGGCACATCACCAGCGCGGTGACGCCGCCGAAGCGCCGCTCGACCGCGTCGAAGATCCGCTCCGGGGTCGCGGGGTCGGCCAGGTCCGCCTCCACCGCCAGCGTGTCGGCGCCGTGCCCGGCCAGCTCCTCGGCGATCTCGTCCGCCGCGCCGCGCTCGACGCCCCAGGGCATCCGGGCGTCGTAGGGCGACCAATGGGTGAACGCGACGTCCCAGCCCGCCGCCGCCAACCGCCGGGCCACGCCGGCCCCGATGCCGACCGTGCGGCCCACCCCGGTCACCAGCGCGACCGGGCGCGAACCGGCGGATGCGGCGTTCCCGTCCTCATTCCTCATGGCGCACCATGCTTCGACCGACTGCGGCGGGCAGCAACCGGTTTTCGGGCCGCCACCCCCGCGCCGGTGCCGAACGGCTCTGCCGTCGTCACCGGTTCGGTCGATCGCCGACGCCGCGCCGGGCGTGTCGGCACCGCGCCGCGCCCGCGCTCACTAGCCTTCCGAGCGCCCGGCAGACCGCGGCCACAGGCGGATGCCCCGACTCCGGCCGGCGGGCCACCCCCAACTGGGCGCGAGGAGACCTGTGTACGCACAACCCACCACCGCTGATGAGGCGCTCGGCGAGACCAAGCCGGTGACGGCCGGTCAGACGATCATCAAGTGGATGACGACGACCGACCACAAGGAAATCGGCACGCTCTACACCCTGACCTCGTTCGCCTTCTTCCTGATCGGCGGCGTCATGGCGCTGCTGATCCGTGGTCAGCTGATCCAGCCGGACAACGACCTGCTCTCCAACGAGCAGTTCAACCAGGCCTTCACGATCCACGGCACGATCATGCTGCTGATGTTCGCCACCCCGCTCTTCGCAGGCTTCGCCAACTGGATCATGCCACTGCAGATCGGCGCTCCCGACGTCGCATTCCCCCGCCTCAACGCCTTCGCCTACTGGCTCTACCTCTTCGGCTCGATCATCGTGGTGGCAGGGTTCCTCACCCCGCAAGGTGCGGCCGACTTCGGCTGGTTCGCCTACGCGCCGCTGAACTCCGCGATCCACAGCCCCGGCGTCGGCAGCGACATGTGGATCATGGGCCTGACCTTCTCCGGCTTCGGCACCATCCTCGGCTCGGTCAACTTCATCACCACCATCCTGTGCATGCGCGCGCCCGGAATGACGATGTTCCGGATGCCGATCTTCGTCTGGAACGTGCTGCTCACCGCCGTGCTGGTGCTGCTCGCCTTCCCGGTGCTGGCGGCCGCGCTGCTGGCGCTGGAGGCGGACCGCAAGTTCGGCGCGCACGTCTACGACCCGGCCAACGGCGGGGCGATCCTGTGGCAGCACCTGTTCTGGTTCTTCGGTCACCCGGAGGTCTACATCATCGCGCTGCCGTTCTTCGGCATCGTCTCCGAGGTGATCCCGGTCTTCTCGCGCAAGCCGATGTTCGGCTACCAGTCGCTGGTCGCGGCCACCATCGCCATCGCGGGACTCTCGGTCACGGTGTGGGCCCACCACATGTACGTCACCGGCGCGGTGCTGCTGCCGTTCTTCTCCTTCATGACGTTCCTGATCGCCGTGCCGACCGGGGTCAAGTTCTTCAACTGGATCGGCACCATGTGGCGCGGGTCGCTCAGCTTCGAGACGCCCATGCTGTGGACCATCGGCTTCCTGGTCACCTTCCTCTTCGGCGGCCTGACCGGCGTCATCCTCGCGTCGCCGCCGCTGGACTTCCACGTCTCGGACTCGTACTTCGTCGTCGCCCACTTCCACTACGTGGTCTTCGGCACCGTCGTCTTCGCCATGTTCGCCGGGTTCTTCTTCTGGTGGCCCAAGTGGACCGGGAAGATGCTCGACGAGCGGCTGGGCAAGCTCCAGTTCTGGATGCTCTTCATCGGCTTCCACACCACGTTCCTGGTCCAGCACTGGCTCGGCGCGGAGGGCATGCCGCGCCGCTACGCCACCTACCTGCCCCAGGACAACTTCACCACGCTGAACGTCATCTCCTCGGCGGGCTCCTTCCTGCTCGGGCTGTCGATCCTGCCGTTCCTCTACAACGTCTGGAAGACCGGCAAGTACGGCGCCGTGGTCACCGAGGACGACCCGTGGGGCTACGGCCGCTCGCTGGAGTGGGCCACCTCCTGCCCGCCGCCGCGCCACAACTTCCTGACCCTGCCCCGCATCCGCTCCGAATCCCCGGCCTTCGAGCTGCACCACCCGGCGATCGCGGCGCAGGACTACCTCGAGAACGCGGGCGAGGTCCCGGCCTACCTGTCGGCCGCGATCGAGCGCCAGCGGACGGACGACGAGTAGGACGTCGGAGGGAACCGGCAGGACCGGGAGAAGAACAGGAGACCCCGCCCGTGGCCGCCGACGACGACCCCCACACCCCCGACCGCACCGCGCCCGACCCCGCCGCCGGGCTGCGGATGCTGGAGGGCTACCTCTACTGGCAGGCGGAGACCGACCGCGCGCAGCAGGAGGCCGAGCGCTTCGCCGACCTGCTGCCCTGGCTGACGACCGGTCAGCGCGAGGAGGTCGTCCGCCTCTACCGGCAGCAGCGGCTGGACAGCTCGCGCGCCTTCGTCGAGCGCATCGCGCGCCGGGCCCGCCGGCTCCAGCGCGAGTACGCGACCCGGTACCAGCAGCTGCGGATCCGCGTCCTGGCCGCCACGTTCGCCGCCGCGGCCGGACTCGCCGCCGCCGACGCCTTCCTGCACCAGAGCGGCTGACGCCGCGGAGCCCGCGCGTCCTCGGTTCAGGCCCCGGCGGCCTTCCGGGCGTGCAGCACGCTGCCGTCCAACGGCAGCGGGGAGCGGTCGACCAGCGCGAGCCCCGCGTCGGCGAACAGCCGCGCGTAGTGGTCCGCCGTGCGTTCCCGGCCGCCGACGTTGCACATCATGTGCAGGTCCCAGGCGGTAGCCAGCGAGGGTGAGCCGTCGGTCGGCAGCACGCGCTCGACCACCAGCAGGTCCGCGTGGGGCGGCATCGCGCGGGCGCAGTTGCGCAGGATCGCGCGGCAGCGGTCGTCGTCCCAGTCGTGCAGCACCCGGGAGAGCACGTAGACGTCCCCGCCGGCTGGCACGTCCGCGAAGTCGCCCACCTGGTAGCGGCAGCGCACACCGCAACCGGCGGCGTCGAGCGCGCGGCGGGCGGCCTCGACGACGTGCGGGCGTTCGAGCAGGACGCCGTGCAGGCGCGGATGCGCGGTGAGGATCCGGCCGAGCAACTCCCCGTTCCCGCCCGCCACGTCGACGACGGTCCTGGGCGCGCCGGTGTTTCCGGTGTCTCCGTTATCTCCGGCCGCTCCGGCCGCTCCGGCCGCTCCGGCGGCAGCCGTGACCACAGGATGGGCGACGAGCGGCTCGAACATGCGCGCGCTCGCGGCCATCGACCGGTCGAAGAGCTCCGCGAGCTCGGGGTCGCGGGCGAAGTGGTCGAAGTGGTGCGCGCCGAAGAGGTGGTCGAAGGCGACCTTGCCGGTCCTGACGGTGTGTCCGAGCTCGCCGAAGGAGCGGTAGAACGGTCCGCCGTACATCAGGGCCAACGGCCGCATCGACATCCGCGACTCCGCACGCAGCAGCGCGCCGACCCCGGTGAGCCGGAACCCGTCCCGGGTCCCGGCCACCACGTTCAACGTGGCCAGGTAGCGCAGCAGCCGGGCCAGGCTCTCCGGGTGCGCTCCCACTGCCCGCGCCAACACGTCCACGGCGACCGCCACTTCGGTGTCCATGGCGTCGGGCACGCTCAACTCCGCGAAGGTGGAGAGCGCCTGCGTGGTCCACGCCCCCGTCAGCAGCCGCAGGAGCGTTTCGGCGGGCCGGTTGGCGCTCTGCTCCGCCAGATGCGCGGCCAGCACGTCCCGGTGGTCGCCGTGCACGTAGAGCTCGACCCGCAGGTAGTCCGCCTTCGCGTCGCTCGGTGCGGTGAAGTAGAAGACGGTGCCGTCCTCGTGCGGGTTGTAGCCGCCGCCGTCGGCGACCGCGCCGTGCCGCGCGAAGAGCGCCCGCATGCCGCGCAGGACCAGCGGATCGGGGCGCGGGACCTCGAAGGCGAGGTGTGCCTCGTGCTGCCGCAGCCGTTCGTGCGCGGCGATCTCGGCCAACCGCTCCGAGCCGGGCGGCACGGCCAGCGCGAACACCTCGACGCAGCGCGGCTCACCCTCCGGGCCCGGCACCGGCGGACGCAGGATCCGCACGTCGAGCTCGGCGGCGTCCCGCCCGTGCCGCGCGGCCAGCCGGTCCCGGACGACGACGCTGGGGTGCTCGGCCACGTCCCCGTCCAGCCCGCACGCGGTCAGGTCGGCGCGGAGCGCCGCGAGCGTCGGCGGGAAGACGAGCACCGCCGCATGCGAGAAGCGGCACCGGTCCGCCAGCGCACGCAGTTCGAGGCCGTCCAGGCCGGGCAGCAGCAACGGCAGCAGAGCAGCGGAGTCCTGCTCCCTGACGAAGTCGACCGCCGCACGCAGGCGTGCGGCATCGGTCGGGATCGTCGTCATCATGGCGAAGTGATCCTCGGTTCGGTGAACGGTGGTTGAGGAGCGGTGGCTCAGGAGGGTGAGCGTGGAACCGCTGTGGTGTGGTGTCAGACGCCGACGTAGTGCTCGGCGAACCAGTCCTGGTGGGTGCGCGAGGTGCGCAGCGACTCGATGCGGGCGCAGCGCAACGCCTGCTGGAAAGACGTTTCGCCAGGCGAACCGTGCAGCAGCTGGATCATCCAGTGCGAGAACTCCTGCGCCCGCCAGATGAAGGGCAGGCACCGCGCGGAGTATCCGTCCAGGCCGCGCGGGTCACCGTGCGCCAGGGCGTCGACCAGGGCCACGGCCAGGAGCTCCGCCTCCAGCACCGCCAGGTTGGCGCCCTTGGCGGCGGACGGGCTGAGCAGGCCGGCGGCGTCGCCGACCAGGAAGAGCGAGCCGTGGCGCAACGGCTCCAGCACGTCGGACTCCAGGTCGACGACGGCTCGCTGGACCACGGGCCCCCGGCGCAGCGCGCCGTGCTCCCCGGCGCGCATCCGCAGCGCCAGTTCGTCCCAGATCCGCTCCTCGGACCAGGTGTCCGCGGCCTCCCCGCGCCCGCACTGCAGGTAGTAGCGGGTGACCTCGGGGGTGCGGGCCATGTGCCCGGCGAAACCCCGCTCGTGGACCGCGTACCCGACGGCGTCCATGCTCGGCGGGGCCTCGATGAGCAGGCCGAGCCAGGAGATCCCGGGGTCGCGGTGGTGCCGCCGGACCGCGCCTGCCGGCAGGGAGCGCCGCGCCGCACCGTGCCGCCCGTCGCAGCCCGCGACATAGCGGGCCTGCCATCGCGCGGGACGGCCGTCGGGTTCGCGCACCTCGACCCGGGGCCGCGCGCCGTCCGCCTCGCGCACCGCGACCGCCTCGGTCTCGAAGCGCACCTGCCCGCCCGCGTCCAGGTACCGCGTCAGCAGGTCGGTCACCAACTCCTGCTGCGGATAGACGGTGTGCTGCTCGCCCCGGCCGAGCGAGCCGTAGTCGAGCCGGAAGCGGCAGCCTTCCGTGCGGAACTCGCAGGTGCCGTGGGCCTGCCCGCGCCGGTGCAGGCCCTCCCCCAGGCCGTGCCGGTCCAGCACCCTCACGGTGTTGGCCGCCAGGAAGCCGGCGCGCGCCCGGCTCTGCACGTGCGCCCGGGTTGCCCGCTCCAGGATCACGCAGTCGATCCCGTGGGCGAGCAGCACGTTCCCGAGCACCAGCCCGGCCGGGCCCGCTCCCAGGATGACCACGTCGGCCGAGTCACGTGCCGATAAGGTGCGCTGACTGTCTGTCACGAAAGTGGATCATAAGTGCTTGATCATCAGCCTATGCACCGCATTCACCCGTTTGCACGCAGCGGCAGGCAGGTGTTCACCGCGCGTCGGCCGACAGGATCCGGCCCGCGACGATCTCGCCGGAGCGGACGGCTCCCTCGCTGCTGGGGCGGAGCGCCACCCAGTCACCGGCGTAGTCGACGCGGCGCACCGGGCGGTCGAGGAACGCGCGCCGCAGCCGCAGCGCCTCGGGCGTCGCCTCCGGGAGACCGATCGGCCAGCGCACCACGAATGTGGTGTGCGTGGCGTCGGTCAGGCCCGGCAGAAAGCGCTCGGCGTGCCGACAGATCTCCGCGACCACCTCCTCGTCGGGCTGCCGGAGCAGGCGACGGGTCGCCGCCGGTGATGCGAACAGGTTGACCAGGCCGCGGCCGGACGGCGCACGGTCGGGGGCCTTGATGTGGTCCAGGACCGCCCCGGCGAACACCTCGTTCTCCACGGCCGGGACCTGCATGCAGTAGGAGGGTCGCCGGGTCGGGCTCGGCAGCGGGCGGTCCAGCAGGCAGGTGACCTTCAGCATGGAGCTGTAGGTGCTCGCCGTCAGGTACGGGCGCTCGTCGTCCGGCAGGTCGGCATGGAGGGTGAGCGCCTGGGGCGCCGGCACCGCGAGCACGACGCGTCGGGCCGTCACGGTCCGACCGTGCGTCAAGTCCAGCCGTACGCCGCCCGGTTCCGGCTTGACGGCGACGGCCGCACTGCCGGTCACCACGTCCAGACGCCGGGCCAGGGCCAGGGCCAGCCTGTCCATTCCGTTCCGGTACGTCGCCCAGCGGGCACCCGCGCCGCCCACGGCGAGGAGCGGCGCGATCATCGCGGCGATCGCCGAACGTTCCGGGCTCCAGCCGAAGAGACTGCCGGCCAGGGGCTGCAACAGGTAGTCGTGGAGGTCACGGTGGCGGTCTCGGGCGAACTCAGCGACCGTCGCGTCACGAAGCGGCGTCGCCTCAGGGCTGTCCTGGTCGAACTCCCGCCTGCGGGACAGGAGTTCGGCGGTGTAGCGCAGCCACGCGCGTCGGCCTCCCCACGACATGGTGCCGCCGGTCAGCAGCGCGGCGGGGTGGCCCTGGTTGGCGCGGGCCCGGCCGCCGCGCCAGACGGCGACCCGACCGCCGACCGAGATGACGTCCGACGACATGCCGACGGCCCGGATCAGCCGCCAGGTGCTCTCGTAGCCGCGCGCGGCGATGGTCTCGGTGCCCTCGTCGATGACGTAGCCGTCGTGCTCGCGACTGGCCATCCGGCCGCCCACTCGGGCGGCGGCCTCGAACACCCGCACCGACCTTCCGGCCGCGGCCAGATGGAACGCCGTGGCCAGACCGGAGATCCCGGCGCCCACCACGGCGACGTCGATGTCTGTCTCGGCCATCCGCGCTTGCTCCCTTGCCAACGTGCCTTGCCCATGTGCTTGCCAACGTCTTGTGTCAACGTGTCAATGTGTCGATACGGATGCGGGTCGGTCAGACCCGCCCTGCGCCCAGCAGGTTGGCCGCCACGAGCGCGGCGACGAGAATCCGATGCGCACGGATGCCGATCAGCCGGGCACGCAGCACGTCACCGCGCACGATGCCGACGACGAACTGCGCGGTGCGGGCCACCGTCACCGGCAGCAGGATCAGCGGGAACCACCACGCGACGGTTCCCGTCAGCGCCGCAGCCACGACCACCACGGTCTCCAGGCAGGAGAGGGCGCCGATGAACGCGGCGTTCGCCCGAGGGGAGACACGGCAGGCGACGGTCGGTCGGCCGACGGACCGGTCGCCGACGATGTCGTTGATGTTCGAGTACACGCCGAAGAGCAGCGGGCCCAGGCCGAACAGGAACGCCTCCACGACGACCAGCCCGCCTGCCGCGCCGGTGAGCAGCCCGCACAGCGGCAGAACGAAGGCCCAACCCACCGCGGCGAGGAACGCCTCCTGGAGGCCGTGGTAGCTGAGCCGCAGGCCCCACGAGTACTGCGGGACGACGAGGCCTGCGGTCACCACGCAGAGCACCGCCCACGTCGGCCGGTGCGGCGCGACGACCAGCGCCGCTCCCCAGCACAGGGCGCCCGCGCCGATCATTCCCCACGCGGAGCGGATCGCGGCTGTCTCGGTGAGGCTCCCGGCCAGCAGGGGCTTGCGGCGCAGTCGCCGAACCGGCGCGTCCGCACCGTAGTTGACGGCATCGCTGCCGTCGCGATAGCCCGCGACGTCGTCGAAGGCGACCGCCGCGCCCACCAGAAAGACCTCACCGAGCAGGAAAGCAACCATGGTCGCCCACACTCCCCGGCCGGGAAGCCGCTCTTGGGCCGGGAGCAGCGACCACACCACGACGATGCTGAGGTAGTAGTCGATCATGCCGAGCTTGGCCAGACGCACGTAGGCGAGCAGGCGCGTCCGTCCGAAGCGGGCGGGTGGGACGCGGGGAGGCAAGCTGGCGACACCGGCGCCCACATGTGTCTCAGTGGGCATGGCTGCTCCTCGTCGTGGCGCCGCCGGTCACGTCCGCCTCCTGGTTCCGTGGACGGCGCGGTCAAGCCGCGCCTGTTGCCGGGACTGGGGCGTAGTGCATCACATCCTCCGTATACGGATCGAGCCCGAGCACCCGCACGGAGGCATCAATTCACCCGGATGTCTGCCCGAGCAGCAGCGCCACGTCAACCGACGACAGACGGCCTGACGGCGTCACTGCGAGCAGACCCGCGCCAACTCGGGCCCGCCGGTTCGCCGTTCTTCGGTCACGCGCCGAGGGTGTCGAAGTCGGCGATGCGCCAGGTGCCGTTCTGCAGGACCGCGTCGACCGCGAGCATCGCCGCGCCGTCGTTGGAGGCGCCGGACGAGGCACCGGCGGCGGTGCTGACGCTGGTCTGGTCGGCGTAGACCAGGACGTGGGCGCGGTCGCCGGAGAGGACGTCGACGCCGCAGTCGGTGACGGTGGTGCTCAACACCAGCTTCTCGCGCGGGCCCTGGGCGCGGACCGTGGCCATCAGCGTCGCGTACTGGTGGACCGCGCTGCCGGTCAGCAGGGTGCGGGCGGACTGGTCGGTGCGGGTGGGGGCGGTCCAGGAGTAGGAGAAGAGCTGGTTGACCGCCTGCGAGACCGAGCCGACGACCTGGCTGGTGCGGCCGGTGTCCGTCAGTGCCGTGTTCCCGGCGTCCGCTCCGGCGCGGTCGGCGGCGGCCTGGGCGCCCGCCCAGGCGGCGAACGCACCGAGGAGCACCGTCAGCACGGCGAAGAGGACGGGGAGCGCGAGGCGCAGCCGACGCCTACGCGTGGACGCCACCGGAGTCGGCTTCGCCGGGCGCGGGCGCTGTGGGCGCTGCGAGCGCTGCGGGCCCTGCGGGGGATCTTCGGACGGCGGGCGAACCAGGGTGGCGGTCGCGCCCGCTGCGGACGTGCCGCGTTCCTCGCGGGCGGCCAGTCGGCGGCGGCGGTTGACCGTGTGGCGGGACATCGACATGGCAGGTCCTCGATCTCTTCGGTGCGCTGTCGTTCACGCGGTCAGTTCGCCGGGGCGGTCGCGGTGCCGACGGGTGCCTGTTCCAGCGCGCTGAGCTTCCAGCCCGAGGCGGTGCGGGTGAGCTGGCCCAGCATCCGGCTCTCCTTGACGGCGGGCGTGCCGCTGCCGGTCTGCACGGTGATCCGCAGCGCGACCATCACGCTGGCCGTGCCCGCCCGGTCGTCGAGCTGGGTGACCGCGCCGTCCAGCACGGACGCGGTGGTGACCGACTTGGCCTGCTGCACCTGGGAGGTGAACGTGGAACTGCCCTGCGTGAGTTGGGTGTGCAGGTCGCCGGTTGTCGAGTCGAGCCAGACCTTCAGGCCGGAGGAGACGTTGCGGTAGTCCAGCGTGTTGAGGTTCTGCACCGCCTGCTCACCGGCCGCCAGCACCCGGTCCCGGCTCTGCCCGAACGCGGCGGACTGGTCGTGCGCCGCCGCGTACCAGCCGTAGCCGAACCAGGCGGCGAACCCGGTCGCAAGCAGGAGCAGCACGGCCGACGCGCGCCTGTACCTTCGTTCCGTCATTCTCCGTCGTTCCCTTTCCTGTCAGGCCGGTCAGGCAGTCGAAGACGCGTTTCTCTCAGCGCACGTCGAGGGACGAGATCAGCCACCGCCCGCCGCGCAGGACGGCGGTCACCGCGAGTTGCGCCGGGACGGTGCTGGGCGCCGCGCCCTGACGCTGCGCGGTCTGGTCGAGGAAGACGAGCAGCCGGGCCTGACCGGCCGTCAGTGACTCGACGCCGATGCGCGCCACGGTCGTGGTGAGCGTGAGCCGCTGCTCCTGGGCGCGCGGGGCGACCTGCCCGAAGAGCGTGCGGTACTGGGACGAGGCCTGACCGGTGAGCAGTTGGCTCGCCGCCTGGGCGGTCGCGCCGGTGCCGTCCGGCGTGTAGCTGAGGATCTGGTCGAGGGCGCTGCCGACCTGGCTCTCCACCTGCGCGGTGGCGGCGGTGTCGGTCAGCGCCCGGTTCGCGAGCGACGCGGAACCGGGCAGGTGCGTCGCTCGCCACCCGAGCAGCGCGGCGGCGACCAGCGGCACGGCCACCGCCAGCGCGAGCACACCCCGGGCGCGACTCCACCCCGCCCACCGACGCGCGGGCGTCGCCTCCTCGTCGACACTCGCGTCCGGCAGTACAATTGACGCTTCGTCAACCTGCATGTCCTCGCTCCTCCTCGAGCTCGATCACGCCACGGCCGTGAGCGAGGTGATCTTCCAGCCGGAGGCGGTGCTGGCGAGCGTGGCCTCCAGCCGCTTGCGTTGGGTGCCGACCGAGCTGCCCTGGTGGGTCACCTGGATCTGCACGGTGGCGATCAGCGTCGCCGTACCGGCGCGGGTGTCGAGCGCGGTCAGCGCGGCATCGGTCACCTGGGCCTGGGTGGACGTGCCCGCCTGGGTCACGGCGTGCTCGTCCGCGCCGGTCTCGGAGCTGAGCTGGTCGCGCAGCGTGCCCGTGGTGACGGTCAGCCAGCCCGTCATGGCGGTGGCCGGATGGGTGGCGTCGACGCTGCTGAGCGTGGCGACGTCGGTGCGGCCCTGGGCGAGGGCGGCGTCGCGGGCGGTGCCGAAGGCCAGGTCCGGGTTGCCGTCGGCGACCAGGTACCAGGCGAGGCAGCCCGCGCAGCACGCGAGGGCGAGCAGCACGGCCAGAACGGGCAGTCGGCGCTGGTGCAGCAGGCGCGGCAGGCGCGGCGGGCCCCACACGCCCAGCAGGCGTTCGCGGACGGTCATCGTGTCAGGTCTCCCATCCCGAGCAGCCCGGCCAGGTCCTTCGGTCCCGCGGCCGAGGCGTCGAGCAGTGCCGCCGACCCTCCCGTCGCCGTGTTCGCCAGCTCGCCGGGGACGGTCGGCGCGGGGACGGCGGGGGCGGGCGCGTGGGCCGCGCCGCGCACGTCGCCGCTGGAGGCGGGCTCGGTGCAGCTGGCCGCCGTGTTCAGTGCCGGAGCCGGGCCGGTGTCGAGGCCGTTCCGGTACTGCGTGCCGCCGTAGCCCGCCGTACAGGGCAGCGGCGCGAAGAAGGTCAGCGACAGACCGACGTGCGCGCCGCTCGCCGTGATCGCCGTGGACCCCGCCGCCACGGCGGGCGGGAGCTCGACCAGCAGCTCCTGGATGCCGTTCTGCCGGGTCATGGCGACGTCGGCGGTCGTGGTCAGGTTGGCCAGCAGCACGCTCAACTGCGGGTCGAGGTCCTGCAACAGCCCGGTGATCTGGGTGTCGGCCTCCGGCACGGCGGTGATCAGCCGCCGCAGATCGGTGTCGGACGCGTCGAGCTGCGCGGCGAGCTGGTCGGCGGAGGTGGCGAAGCTGGTGATCGCGCCGCTCTCGGCCTGCTGCGTGGCCAGCACGCTCGAACCGTCCGTGATCAGCTGGGTGGTGGCCGGAGCGGCGCGCTGGGCGGCGGTGAGGAACTGGTGGCTGGTGTCCAGCAGCGCCTGGAGGTTCGATCCCTGCCCGGAGAAGCCCTTGCCCAGCTCGTCGACGACGGTCTGCAGGGACTGCAGCGGCACGGACTGGGCCAGGGCGTTGACGCTGGTCAGCATGGTGGAGACCGGGGGCGGGGTCTGGGTCACGCTCTGCGGGACGACGGAGCCGTTGTGCAGGTAGGGGCCGGAGCTCGTGTTCGGCTGCAGGTCCAGGTACTGCTCCCCCACCGCCGACAGGCTGGCGACGACGGCGTGCAGCTGGTCGGGGATGTGCGGGGCGGAGTCGTTGATCCGCAGGTCCGCGTCCACGCCCTGCGGCGTGAGCGTGATCGGGCCGACCCGGCCGACCGAGACGCCCCGGTAGGTGACGTCCGCGTCCTGGAACAGCCCGCCGGTCTGGGCGAGTTGGACGTGGACATCGTATGTGCCGCTCAGCCCCACGTCGTGGCCGAGGTCGGCGTAGCGGATGCCGATGTCGCCGAGCGCGAGGACCGCGACGGCGAGGAAGGCAAGGTTCTTGATCTTCGTGGCTGCGGTCAGCATCACTGGCCTCCCGGGGACGACGCGGTTCCGGGCGCACCGCTCGGCACCGGCACGATCGGACTGACCTGCGTGCCGTTCGCGGCGGTGACGCTGAGGTAGGCGTTGAGGTAGTCGCCCTTGATGCCTTGCAGCACCTGGTCGGTGAACGGATACGTCGCCAGCACCTGGAGCGAGTTGGGCAGCGCGCTGCCCGCGTCCGCCAGCTGTTGCAGCGTCGGCGCGAGCGACTTCAGGTCGGCGACGATCGCGTCCTTGCTGCGGTTGACGGTGTCGTCGGCGACGGTGGAGAGCGTATCCAGGGACTGGAGCATGGTGACGAGCTGGCCGCGCTGCTGGCTCAGCACCTGGAGGCCGGGGGCAAGGTCGTTGAGCACGGTGCCGATCTGCTGGTCGCGGGCGGCGAGGGTGGTGGAGAGCCGGTCGACGCCGTCGAGGGCGTTGGTGAGGTCCTGCCGGTGGGCGTTCAGGGTGGAGACGAGGGTGTCGAGTTGCGGCAGCAGGTCGCGGATCTGCGTGGTGTTGCCGGCCAGCGCCTTGTTCAGCTCGACGGCGATGCTGTGGATCTGGTTCAGGCCACCGCCGTTGAGCAGCAGCGACAGCGCCCCGAAGATCTCCTCGACCTCCGGCGCCCGGTCGGTGCGGGAGAGCGGGATCTGCGCGCCGGGCTGGAGCGTGCCGGTGGCGGGGACGTCGGCGGGCGGGTCGGTGAGCTGGACGAACTTCTCGCCGAGCAGGCTGGACTGCGCGAGCTCGGCGTAGGCGTCCGCCGGCAGGTGGACGTCGCCGTTGACCTCCATGGTGACCTCGGCGGTCCAGCCGTCGGGGGCCAGCGCGATCGAGGTGACACGTCCGACCGGCACGTCGTTGACCCTGACGTCCGCCTGGGCGACCAGGTTGAGCGCGTCGGCGAACTGGGCGCGGACCTGGTACGGGTGGCTGCCGAGGGCCGCCCCGCCGGGCAGCGGCAGGTCCTGGATGGTCGTCATCGGCGCGGAGCAGCCCGCCAGCAGCAAGGACGCGGTACCGAGGGCCCCGAACAGAGCGAGGCGCGAGGGCTGTCTCATCCGGCGCCTCCGGTGTTGGGCAGCGGCAGCGGTGGGGCGACGCTGCCGCCGAGGCTCAGTTCGTTGAGGTCGCCGCGGCCGTCGAGGGTGCCGTGCTGCGGGTCGTAGGCGTTCAGCAGGTTGCCCGCGGCCAGGGGCGCGGTGTCCAGCAGTTCGGCCAGCGAGGTGCGCTGGTTGACCAGGGTCTGGGTGATCGGCACCAGCGAGTCGACGGCTTTCTTGAGCTGGGCGCGGTTGTCCTGGATGAACTGCTGCACCTGCGTGAGCGCGGTGGCCAACTGCTGCAACGCCGACCCCAGGTCCTGCCGGTCGGCGGCCAGAAAGCCGCTGACGCTGGAGAGTTGGCTGAGCGCGGTGCGGACGCCGCTGTCGTTGGTCTTCAGCATGGCGGTGAAGGACTCCAGCGACGTCAGCGTCGAGAACAGGTCGTTGCTGTCGCCGCCCAACGTCTTGGAGGCCTGGCCCAGCTGGTTGATGGTGTTGCCGAGGTCCGCGCCGTTCCCGGCGAGGTTGGCCGCGCCGACGTTGAGCAGGTCCGACAGCGCGCCGCTGGAGTTGGCGCCGTTCGGGCCGAGATCCTGGCTGAGCTGGGTGATGCTCTGGTAGAGCTGGTCGATCTCGGTGGGCGTGGCGGTGCGGGCGAGCGGGATCGTGGCGCCGTCCGCGAGCTGCGGCCCGCTCGTCCAGGCGGGGGTGAGCTGCACGTAGCGGTCGGCGACCAGCGTCGGCGCGACGACGACGGCCCCGGCGTTCGCCGGGATCCTGACGTTGCCGTCGACGCTGAGGCCGGCCACCACCATGGTGCCGTCGGGTCGGACGGAGTCGACCGTGCCGACCTTGACGCCGAGGATCCGCACGTCCGAGCCGGGGTAGACGCCGACGGCACGGGTGAAGTCGACGCTCAGGTGCTGCTGCGGCGGACCGGCCGCCTGGCTCACGCCCACGGTGACGCCCGCGGCGACCAGGACGAGCACGGCTCCCCAGGCGACGGCGAGGGAACCCCGTCGGTGACGCGGAAGGTTCATCGTCGGCTCCCGCTCTGTGTCGTCGAGGGCGTCGAGGGCGTCGAGGGGCTCGCGGTCGAGGTCGTCGGAGTCGCACCGGCCTTGGGCGGCATGCAGCCGGTGGCGGGCGGCGTCCCCGGCGGCAGGTAGCCCCTCGGGACCAGCCCGCACAGGTAGGCGTCGAACCAGGGGCCGTTGCCGAGCGTGTTGGTGACCAGCCGGTAGTAGGGCCCGGCCAGGGCCAGCACCTGGTTCAGCTGACCGAGGTTGGCCTGGAGCACGCTCACCACTTTGTTCAGCGCCGTCAGCGTCGGGGCGAGCTGCGCCTGGTTGTCCTGGACGAGCCCGGTGAGCTGGGTGCCGAGCGCCGTCGTCCCGACCAGCAGCTGGTGGATCGCGTCGCGGCGCTGCTGGATCTCGCCGAGCAGCAGGTTGCCGTCGCTCAGCAGCGTCTGGAGGCGGGAGTTCTGGTCGGCCAGGGTTCCGGTCAACGCGCTGGTGCCCTGGAGCAGTTGGGAGAGCTCCGCGTCACGGCTGGAGATGGTCTGCGACAGTGATGACAGCCCGGTCAGCGCGGTGCGCACGGACGCGGGGGTGTTGCGGAACGTGTCGGAGAGCGCCTGGAAGCTCTGCGCCAACTGCTTCTCGTCCAACTGGCCCAGCGTCTGGCCGAGCCCGTTCAGCGCCACCGCGACGTCGTAGGGCGAGGTGGTGCGACTGCTCGGGATGGTGTCGGCCGGGTTCTGCGCGGCCGTGCCGAGCGGGTCGACGGCCAGGTACTTGGCACCCAACAGCGTCTTGATGGCGATGGAGAGCCTGCTGGCGTTGCCCACCCACGCGCCGCTGACCTGGAAGTCGACCCGCACCTTGGCCCCGTCCAGCGCCACGCCGGTGACCTTGCCGACGGTGACCCCGGCGACGCGGACCTCGTCCCCCGAGGTCAGCCCGGCGGCCTCGGTGAAGTCGGCGGTGTAGTGGGTGCCTCCGCCGACGAACGGCAGCGCGTCGGCGTTGTACGCCAGCAGCCCGACCAGCAGCAGCACCACCAGCCCGACCACGCCCACGACCACGGGATTGCGTTCACGCAGCGGCCGGAACAACGGTCCCCGACGGCGCGACATCTGACGGATAGTCATGATCTGCACCTGGCCTCGTCGACGCTGACCCCGGTCGGCGCCTTGCTGCCGTCGGTGGTGGTGACGCCGCTGACGGTGGCCTGGCACAGATAGAGGTTGAGCCAGGACCCGTACGAGGCGGTGCGGCCGATCGCCGTCATCTTGGCGGGCGTCTGTTGCAGGAAGTCCTCCAACTGCGGTGTCCCGTTCGCGAGGTTGGTGGAGAGCCGGCCGAGCTGGGCGATCGAGGCCGCAAGCGGCGCCCGGCCGTCGGTGAGCAACCCGGCGGTGCTGGTGGTCAGTTGCGAGAGCGCGGAGACCGAGTCGCCGATGGCGGTCCGGTCCTGGGCGAAGCCGCTGACCAGCTCCTGGAGGGTGGCGACCAGGGTGGTGAAGCCGCTGGTGTTGTCGTTGACGGTGCCGACGACCTGGTTCAGGTTGTCGATCACCTGGCCGATGACCTGGTCCTTGGCGGCCAACGTGGTGGTCAGCGAGCCGATGGTGGACACCAGTTGGTCGACCGTGCCGCCCTCGCCCTGGAGCACCTGGACGATCTCGCCGGTCAGCTGGTTGATCTCGTCCGGGGCCAGGCCCTGCAACAGCGGCTGGAAGCCGTTGAACAGCTCGGTCAGGTCGACGGCGGGGGTGGTGTCCTGCTCCGGAATCGTGCCGCCGGGCGGGAGGCTCCGGTCGACCGGGCCGGTGCCCTGGCTGAGCTCCACGTAGCGCTGGCCGACCAGGTTCTCGTACTTGATGGTGGCCTGCACCGACGCGGGCAGGGTCTTGCCCCGCTCCACGCTGAAGTGCACCTGCGCGACCCGGCGTTGGACCAGGGTGACATCCTGCACCTGGCCGACCTGGACGCCCGCGATCCTGACGGCGTCGCCGGGCGCGACGCCGGTGGCGTCGGTGAAGTCGGCGTAGTAGCTGACCGTGTTGCCCACCGTGGTGTCAGCGATGCTGAGCGCCAGTCCGGTGGTCGCCAGCGCGGTGACGGTGACGAAGACGAAGGACTTGGCCAGCGGTCCGGCCAGACTGCGTCGGCTCATCGCAGCGTCACCTCCGTCCCGCGCAGCAGCGGCCCGGCCAGCAGGCTGCTCCAGTCGGGCAGGCCGGTGTGCTGCGCCGTGGCCGGCAGGCCCGGGGTGAGCAGCTCGCCGACCAGCTCGTTCTCCTGCGGGGAGTTGGCCGGGCCGAGGGTCGCGGCGCTCTGCGCGGTCGCGGAGACGGTGTGACCGGTGTAGGGCGCGCCGTAGCAGGAGGGTCCGCTGTTCGCGTTGTACACGGGCGTGTCCTTGCCCGCCACGTAATCGGCGCGCGCGGGGACGACGGTGAACTGGACGTGCAGGCCGGGCTGGTCGGTGCCCTTGCCGAGCGCCTTGTCCATCACCGGCACGAAGTCCGCCAACGCCCTGAGCGTGCACGGGAACTCGGGCGCGTAGCGGCTCAGCACGCCCAGCGTGCCGGTGCTGTCGACGGCCAGGCTGATCAGGTTCTGCCGGTTGGCCTGCAGCCACGAGGTCAGCTGGGCAGAGGTTGCCGTCGTGGTGCCGTAGAGGGTGTCGAGTTGGCTCTGCTCCTGGGCGATGGTGCTGCTTGTCCTGGTGAACTCGGTGAGCGCCTGCACGAGGTCGGGCGCGGCCTGGTTGTAGGTCGCGCTGACCTGCACCAGCTGCTGCACGTCGTCGACGAGGGCGGGCAGCTGCGGGTCGAGGGTGTGCAGGTACGAGTCGAGCTGACGCAGCGTGGACCCGAGCTCGGTGCCACGTCCGCTGAGCGCGTCGGCCACGGCGTTCAGCGTCGCCGCGAGCTTCTGCGGCTGGACGGCGGTCAGCAGCGGCATCAGGTTGCTGAAGACCTGCTCCAGCTCGACCGCGCTGGCCGACCGGTCCTGCGGGATCGTGGTGTCGTCGGCCAACGCCGTGGCCGACGCGTCGGCGGGCGCGACCAGGTCGACGTAGCGCTCACCGAAGAGCGTGGTCGGCAGCATCTGCGCGCTGACGTTCGCCGGGATCTGCGCCATCCGCGTCGGGTCGATCGCCAGCGTGAGCCGCGCGCCCTGCCCGTCGGCGGTGATCTGCCGGACCTGGCCGATCACCACGCCGCGCAGTTTGACGTCCGCGCCCAGGTGCATCTCGTTGCCCACGCTGTCGGTCATCACCGTGACGGTGTCGTCGTGGCTGAAGTCCTTGTCGTAGACGGCGATCGCCAGCCAGGCAAGCAACGCGGGCACCAGCACGAAGACCAGTCCTGCGGTGCGCCGCAGCAGCGGGGAGGCGGACGCCGTCCGGCGGGGGCTCATCCGGTCACCCGCACGGTCGTCGTCGCGCCCCAGAGCGCCAGGCTGATGAAGAAGTCGGTGACGCTGATGACCACAATGGCGTTGCGCACCGACCGTCCCACCGCGATGCCGACACCCGCCGGGCCGCCCTTGGCGTGGAAGCCGTAGTAGCAGTGGGCCAGGATCACCGCCACGCTGAAGATCAGCACCTTGAGCGTGGAGAGCAGCACGTCCGTGGGCGACAGGAAGAGGTTGAAGTAGTGGTCGTAGGTGCCCGCGGACTGGCCCTTGAAGTAGACGGTGACGACGCGTGAGGCGAAGTAGGAGCTGAGCAGTCCGACGCCGTAGAGGGGGATGATGGCGACCACGCCCGCCACGATCCGGGTGGTGACCAGGTAGGGCACGCTGCGGATGCCCATCCCCTCCAGCGCGTCGACCTCCTCGTTGATCCGCATCGCGCCCAGCTGCGCGGTGAAGCCCGCGCCGACGGTGGCGGAGAGCGCGAGGCCCGCGACCAGCGGGGCGATCTCGCGGGTGTTGAAGTAGGCGGAGATGAAGCCGGTGAAGGCGGTGGTGCCGATCTGGTTCATCGCCGCGTAGCCCTGGAGGCCGACGACGGTGCCGGTGGCCAGCGTCATGCCGATCATCACGCCGACGGTGCCGCCGATGACGCTGAGTCCGCCGCTGCCGAAGGAGACCTCGGCGAGCAGTCGCAGGATCTCCTTGAAGTAGCGGCGTATCGCGCGCGGCAGCCAGAGCAGGACGCTGAGGTGGAAGATCAGCTGCTCGCCGGAGCGGTCCAGCCAGCGCAGCGGCGCTACGGCGCGGCGCGGATGTGAGCGCTTCACCTGCGGCTCAGCCTGCGCAGCGGGGTCCTTCTCGGTCAGTGCCATCGGTCAGACCCCCTTCGGCGGCACGAGCTGCAGGTAGAGAGCGGTGAGTACGACATTGGTGACGAAGAGCAGCAGGAAGGTGATGACCACCGACTGGTTGACCGCGTCGCCGACGCCCTTCGGTCCGCCGCGCGGGTGCAGGCCCCGGTAGGCGGCGACGATCCCCGCGATGAAGCCGAAGATCACCGCCTTGATCTCGCTGATGTACAGGTCGGGCAGCTGGGCGAGCGTCGAGAAGCTGGAGAGGTAGGAGCCGGGCGTCCCGTGCTGCATCACGACGTTGAAGTAGTAGCCGCCGAGCACCCCGACCACCGACACCAGCCCGTTCAGCAGCACCGCGACCGACATGGTGGCCAGCACCCGGGGCACGATCAGCCGCTGCACCGGGGAGATGCCCATCACCTCCATCGCGTCCAGCTCCTCGCGGATCTTGCGCGAGCCCAGGTCCGCGCAGATGGCCGAGCCGCCGGCGCCGGCGATCAGCAGCGCCACGATCAGCGGGCTGGCCTGCTGGATCACGGCCAGCACACTGGCCCCGCCGGTGAACGACTGCGCGCCCAACTGCTGGGTCAGCGAACCGACCTGAAGCGCGATCACCGCGCCGAAGGGGATCGAGACCAGCGCCGCCGGAAGGATGGTGACGCTCGCGACGAACCAGAACTGCTCGACGAACTCCCGCAGTTGGAACGGCCGCCGGAAGGTGTCCCGGACCGTCTGCGCGCCGAGTGCGAAGAGCTGCCCGCTCTCCCGCAGCGCCGCGACGGGCGCCTGCGCGATCCGGTCGCGCGTTCTGACGGCCGTCACGACGGCTCCCCGGCTGCTCCGGCCGGGAGGTGGACGACCGGCAGCGTCGCGGTGGTCGCCGTCGCCAGGCGAGGGTCGGCCGCGGTTTCCGAGGCGCGACGCGGCGGCAGTCCGGCCGAGGGCTGGAGCAGCGGCGGCAGCTCGGGCGGAGGCGGCAGCACAGCGCCCTCGGCGGCCTCACCGGCCAGGTCGGCGGCGTCCTTCTCCTCCGACATGCCGATGGGACCCGTCACGCGGCCGGAGAGGAACTGCCGCACGGCCGGGTCCCGGCTGCCGAACAGCTGCTCTCTCGGCCCGAAGCCGACCAACTCGCCCCGGTAGAGCATGCCGACGTGGTCGGGCACGGTCGAGGCGATGTCGAGGTTGTGAGTGACGATCAGCATCGTCGCGTCGATCTGCGCGTTGAGGTCGACGAGCAGCTGGGAGAGGAACGAGGTGCGGACCGGGTCGAGTCCGGAGTCCGGCTCGTCGCAGAGGATGATCTGCGGGTCCAGCACCAGTGCGCGCGCCAGCCCGGCGCGCTTGCGCATGCCGCCGGATATCTCCCCGGGCAGCTTGTCCCCGGCCCCGCCCAGCCCGACGCGCTCCATCTGGTCCGTGACGATCCCTCGGATGTCGCGCTCGCTGCGCCGGGTGTGCTCGCGCAGCGGGAAGGCAATGTTGTCGTAGAGGTTCATCGACCCGAACAGCGCGCCGTCCTGGAACATCACGCCGAACAGCTTCCGGGCCCGGAACACGTCCCGGTCCGGGCTGTTGACCATGTCGACCCCGTCGACCATCACCCGCCCGCGCTCGGGGCGGACCAGCCCGATGACGGACTTGAGGAACACGGTCTTCCCGGTCCCCGACGGCCCGAGCAGCACGCTGATCCGCCCGGCGGGCAGAGTCAGACTGACGTCGTGCCAGACCATCTGGGACCCGAAGGACTTGGTCAGTCCTTCGACGACGACTTCGATGCCCATGTCACCTCCTGGCCTTGGGCGTGATGGCGGGCTTGGAACTGGTGGCGCTGGGCAGCGACGGAAGACCGATCTCCGGCAGGCACTGGTAGTGGGCCTGCGGGAGGCAGGCCGGCCCCTGCTCGAAGTAGAGGGAGTTGTCCGAGCCGGAGACCGCCGCTGTGAAGAGCGAGTCGTAGTTCTGGCCGTTGGAACCGCAGCCCGTGAACGGCGGGATGTAGAAGCCTGTCTCGTAGAGCGGGCCACCCGCGGTCACGACATAGTCGGGCAGACCGTCACCACCGCCGGGCAGATAGCTGTCCGCACGGCCATGCAGCTCCAGATGCACCGGAGTTGAGGTCCGGCAGTCCGGGCCGACGTCCAGCGGTACGCCGTTGACCTTCACATTCGAGATGGTCATCTCCTGGTATCCGCTGATGGTGGTGATCGACGGCTGCTTCAAGGACGACCATCCGGTGGTGACGACCGTCAGCGGGCTGAGGGACTGGAAGGCGAGGGTCGCCGACGTCGGCATGAAGCCGAAGGTCAGGAAGGTCGTCTGGGACGGCGGCAGGTTCAGGTTGCCGAGCGAGTCCAGTTCGAGATACGGGTTCGGCTTGCTCGGCAGCACCTCAACGACTCGGACCGTGGAGAGGGACGCCAACGTCGGGTGCTGGTTCGGATCATTGACCGCGGTCGCCTCGCCCTGCTTGCCGATGTTCGCCCACCCGACCGCGAACGCACACTCCTCCTGCTCCGGGAAAGTGTGGACCAGCGCGCCAGGAGGCACCGGGGGCAACTGCCGGGGGTCCAGCGACCCCGTCGGCAGCGGCGGGCAGGTGCTGACATGGGAGTCGACCCCGGGAACGGTCAACTGCCCGACCCGGCCAACTCCCCCTCCGACGACCGGGACGGCACCGATGGTGCCTTGCTGACCCGGGTCGAGCGTGCAGCCCACCTGGGTAGTCACCGGCCCGGTCGGCGGCGTCGAAGCAGGAGGCGAAGCGGGCGGCGAACCCGGAGTGGACCCGGGTGCCGACACCGTCGCCGAGGGCGTCCCGGACGGCGAGGCCGACGCACTCGTCGCGGCACTCGCCGACAGCGAAGGCGTCCCAGCAGCAGCCGACGAAGCCTCAGCCGGGGCGGGCAGCGTCGAGGCAGCGGGAACCGGTGCCTTGGCGGGTGTCGCCCCCGTACCGGCCGAGGTCGATGCGGGCGCACTGGTCACGTCGAGGCTGAGGGTCCCCGCGGTGAACAGCACGGTGCCGCCTTCCCCTGCGGTCACCGTGGGCGGACGACCGGACACCCCGAGCGTCACCTCGCTGCCGCTGCCCGCACCGACGTTCGCGGCCGGGCCGGTCAGCCCGCTCCACTGCGTCTGGCTGCTGTCGCTCCCCTGGACCACGCCCACCGCGAGGTCCGCGTCGACAGCCACCGCAGCGGCACCGCTCCCCGGCACGACCGCCGACCGGGGCAGCGTCAACTCGACGTCGACGCTGTCCGGTTGCACCGCAGTACCCGGATGTCCCTGCTCCGGAAATTGCGGCCGAACGACGGCGGTGACCGGAACAACCCCTGTCGGAAAGCGACACGAATAACGCAAGGAAGTCACGTAATTCGGGGATCCGGCCGAGGAATTCACACTGGGCACGAGTCCGGCGAGGAGCGCCGCCGCGGCGACCCCCGAGAGGCGCAGCACCCTCCGACCGCTCCCGCGTCCCGGTCGCCCTCGCATGCCGCCTCCCTCTCCGGTGCACTGGCTGTTGAGGTGGTCGTTGACGGGTGATCAGCTCGGTGGCGCGGGACACTATGTCCCGCGCGCACCTCGCGACAAGGGAGGGGAGCAGGAGACTCCGCGCGACGTCCCCCGCGTCCCGCCCCTTGTCATCGGGTGACAAGCGCCGTCACCGGCGTTTGTCACGACCTGCGTCGTGCGGTGGTGATCACGGCGAGGTGACCTGCAGGGTGGCCGGCGAGAGTGCGTAGTCGCCGGTGAAGGTGTTGGAGTCGCCGTTGTTGATCAGGCCGAGGCAGAGACCGCTGACGTTCTCGGCGATGAGGGTGCCGCCGGTGATGCTCAGCGTGTGGGTGGAGTTGGTGTAGGTCCCGGTGAGGGTGGCCGGTCCGCCACTGGTGGTGCCGCCGAAGGTCGCGTTGCACGCCCCGGAGATGCTGGCCTCGACGCCGGTCAGCGTGCCGGTGGTGACCCCGTTCGCGTAGCTGGTGGCGTTGAACTTCCACGGCAGGTTGCTCGCGCTGACGGTGAAGGTGATCCCCGCCGGTCCGGTGCAGCTGGTGAACGTCGCGCCGCTGACGGTGGCGAGGGCGGTGCCGGACAGGCCGGTGCCGTTCGCCGCGCTGCCGCTCGCCGATGCGGTCGTACAGGTCAGCACGGTGCCCGTGGTGGTGTCCGTCAGCAGCGTGTCGGTGGAGGTGCCGGTGAAGCTGCCACCGCCGGACACGGTGTAGGTGCCGGCCGCGCTCGCCTCGGTGGTTCCCAGACCCACGACGGCAGCCGCCATGGTCGCCGCAACGATGGTCGCCTTGGTAAATCTGTACACGTTCTCTTCCTTCCCGAGCCTGCGGAAAAGACAAACGGATGCATACGCCGCCATGGTGCGGGACGGCGCGAACCAATTCCCGGAATTCTCCTGACAATTCGTCGGGCGATTCCTCGTGCCGAGTGACGCTACGCACGGGTAACCGACACCGCAACCGTCCGCGTCGAGATCTGCTCAGTCATCTCGCCCCGAGGCCCCGTTCTTGTGCCCGGCAGCAGGGGGACCGTCACAGAATTTGTCGGCAAGTGAGCATGACCGGCCGGTAAGCATCGCTCCACACGAACTTCCGGGTTCCGAGGTGCTGCGCCGCACACACACGGTGGTCTATGTTTCAAGGGCCAACGAAGTCACCGGCGTTCTGCCTGCTCCCGCCCACCACATCCGGCGCGGCGGAACTGCGGCGCGCCCTGCCCACGCGAGGGAGAGGCATGACGGCGCCGGGTCAGCACTCCGCTCCACGCGTCTCCGCGCTCAGCGCGATCCCGCGCGAGCTCACCACCATCATGCGTCCCGAACTCCCCAGCCTGCTCAAGGAGATGCTGGAGGAGATCGTCGGCGCGATACCGGAGTACGCCGACCTGCTGGACGGTCAGGGCGCCCGGGTGATCCGGCGCGGCATCGAGCAGAACGTCGTCGCCTTCGTCGAACAGGTCGGCCTGCCGCCGCAGCGCACCACCGGGACCATGCCGAGCCGGGACGAGATCTGCCGGCAGTTCGGCCGCTTCGAGGCCTACGAAGGCCGCAATCTGGACCGGCTGTTGGAGGCCTACCGGATCGCCTGCCAGGTCGCGCTGCGCCGGGTCCGGGTGGTCGGCCGCCGCTACAACCTGTCCGCGGCGCTGCTGATGACCTTCGCGGACGCGCTCTTCGCCTATATGGGCGAGATCGCCGAACTCTCCCGCGAGGGCTACCGGCAGGCCCTGGTCGAGCTCGGCGAGGAGCCCGACAACCGCAGACGCCGCCTGCTGCGCCGCATCCTGGCCGGCGCGCCGATGAGCCGCGCCACGCTCAAGGAGCTTGCGCAGCAGGCGAACTGGACGCTCCCCGAGGAAGTCACCATGGTCGCGCTGCATCCGGGCAGCCGACCCAAGCGCTCCGAGCTGGACGGCGAGATCCTCGCCGACCTGTCCGACCCCGAGCCGCACCTGCTGGTCCCCGGCCACCTCGACGACATGCGCCGGATCTCGCTCAGCCTGGCGCTGACCGGCTGCCGCGCCGCCGTCGGGCTGACCACGACGCTCAGCGAGGCGCCCGACTCGCTGCGCTGGGCGCGGCAGGCGCTGGCGCTCTCGGAGACCGGCGTGCTCACGGACCTGCCCGTGGTCTTCTGCGAGGACCACCTGCTGCAGCTCTGGCTGCTGGGCGACCCGGCGCTGCTACGACAGTTCGGCAAGCGCTACCTGCGCCCGCTCGAAGGCCTGACGCCTACTCAGCGTTCGCGCCTGAGCGACACGTTGCGCAGTTGGCTGTCCACCCGCGACACCGCGCCGCAGATGGCCGAGGAACTCGGCGTCCACCCGCAGACGATCCGCTATCGCCTGCGCGTTCTGGAGCGGATTTTCGGCCCGCGCCTCAGCGATCCCGACGAGCGATTCGGTATTGAGATCGCCCTTCGCGCACTGCGCCTTCAATCGCGCAACCGGATCTGACCCTGTAAGGGGCAGGACCGAATCGGCGTAACATTTCAGCAGGCGTTTCCCCGACGCGGAACGCATCAGTCCGATTTTGTTTTCACCCTTCGCGACGTCAGACGTTCCGGGCAGGCATCGAGAACATCTGCTTCTGCCCAGGTGCGCGCGCTGACATATTGCCCCGCGGAACATGACGGGACATCATCACCCCGCCGGTTGCCGACGAGAGGGGAATTCCGTCGCGGGCTCCTGATCACGTCTCCTGCGGGCCGTTACGCCCTGGTTCCGCCAGGTTCCGCGTTACGTGTCGTTACGTGTTACGCCGGACCCATTGACCTGACACGAACACGTCTGGTTCGCTACCACCACGACCAGTGGTGCACCGGTCGTTCACACTCCGGACACTTCCCCACGCACCGTTCCCTACACGCCATTTGGCGAGCGAAGAGAGGATCGGACTCCCATGGGTCTCTCCAACCAGCGCGGCTCGCGCCGCAAGATCGTCACCGGGGTCGCTTCGTTGACCCTGATCACCGCCGGTGCGCTTGTCGCGGCGCAGTCCACCACGGCGGTGGCGGCGAGCGGCGCGCACCCGGCGCCGATGGCGAACCCGTACAACCCGCAGACCGGCCACACCTACCGGCACGGCGTGATACCCACGCGTACCGAGACCACCGAGATGCGCGCCTGGGCGAAGACCCACTCCGCCGCCACCACCGGCCCGGAGACGCTGTCCTACGGCGGCGGCATCGACGGCATCGGCGTGCTGAGCGGCCACGCCAAGGTCTACCTGGTGTTCTACGGCACCCAGTGGGGGACCAAGACCACCGCCTCCAACGGCGACGCCGCCTTCTCCAAGGACCCCGACAAGGCCGCGGGCGCCGCGCAGCAGATGTTCAAGGGCATCGGCACCAACGGCGAGAAGTGGTCGGCCGACCTGACCCAGTGGTGTGACGGCCCGAACGTCAAGGCCGGGGCCACCAGCTGCCCGAGCAACGCCGCCTTCATCCCCTACCAGACCGGTGGCGTGCTGTCCGGCGTCTGGTACGACAACTCCAAGGCGGAGCCGACCAACGCCACCGGCCACCAGCTCGGCGTCGAGGCGGTCGCCGCCGCGGCCCACTTCGGCAACAAGACGGCCGCCGCCAACCGCGACGCCTACTACATCATCCTGTCGCCCCACGGCACCGACCCGGACGGCTACCAGAACCCCAGCACCGGGTACTGCGCCTGGCACGACTACAACGGCGACACCACCCTGACCGGCGGCCCGGTCTCCTCGCCCTACGGCGACATCGCCTTCTCCAACCAGCCGTACAACATGGACCTCGGCGCGAGCTGCGGTGTCGGCTTCATCAACTCCCCCGGAACGCTTGACGGGTACACCATGACCCTCGGCCACGAGTGGCACGAGATGATGTCCGACAAGAACCCGGCGGGCGGCTGGACCAACAACACCGGCAGCTCCTACAACGGCGAGGAGAACTCCGACGAGTGCGCCTGGCTGAACCCGGGCACCGCGGGCGGCGCGGCGAACATCAAGTTCGGCTCCTTCGGCACCTTCGCCGAGCAGGCCAGCTGGTCCAACGACACCAACTCCTGCGCCATCTCCCACGCGATCCTGCACTGACGCCTGATCGCTGACGGAACGTCAACCGGGGGTGGGCCGAGTGCCCGCCCCCGGTTCGCGGTACCGGTAGTACGCCAGGAACATCTCCACGCCGCTGCGGATCAGATCCTCCGTGGTCCTCGCGCCGATCTCGGCGCCACAGGAGCCCTGCACCAGGTGCGGGTAGAGCACCAGCGCGAAGAGCTGCGTCGCCCCCAGTTCGGGATCGGGCATCTCCAGGCGGCCCTCGGCGGCCAGCCGACGGAACGCGGCCGCCAGCGCGGGGTGGGCACGGTCCGGGCCGCTGCGCCGCCAGGCCGCGCCGAGCTCGGGGAACGTGCGCACCTCGTCGGCGACGAGCCGACGCAGACCGGCCACCTTCGGCGCGGTCAACCCCTCGACCCACGCGCGCGAGGCGAGCACCAGCGCCTCCCGCAGGTCCGCCGACGCGGCCAGCCGGGCCTCGGCGCGCGCGACGGCTGCGCCCAGGGCATCCTCCAGCGCCTCGGTCACCACCTCGACGAACAGGGCTTCCTTGCTGCCGAAGTGGTTGTAGACGGTCACCTTCGAGACGCCCGCCTCGGCGGCGATCCGGTCCACCCCGGCGGCGTAGCCGTCCTCCACGAAGACCTCCGCGGCGGCGCGCACGATCGCCGCGCGCTTGCGCTCGGCCCGGTCACCCGCGGGCATCGTCGTTCCCTTCCCCAGCGGTTTCAGGGCATCAGCCGGTTTCAGGTCATCATCAGGCGGTTTCAGGCTAGCAGTGACTGAACTGAACGGTTGAGTTCACCTGAACGCGTCGGTACAGTTCCTTTCGCTTTCGCTCGTGAACGACCGATCCGTCCTGCGCCTCCCAGAAGGGCTGCACGATGTCCCTGCCGAACGACGCCGAGCTCAACGCCGTGACCTCCTACCCGCCGATCCGCTACACGGGCGAGGGCGAGGTGTCCGCCGTGCACCGCCCCGGCGCGGAGACCCCCGAGCTGACCTACCCGAACGGCAACCAGGTCAGCTACCTGGCCAAGGGCACGCTCACCGAGGGCAAGTTCGGCCTCTACCGCTGGGACTTCAGCGGCTCGCCGAGCGGTCCCGCCCCGCACATCCACCGGACCATCTCCGAGTCGTTCTTCATCCTCGAAGGCACCGTCCGGCTCTTCAACGGCGAGAAGTGGATCGACGCCACGGCCGGCGACTTCCTCTACGTGCCCGAGGGCGGCATCCACGCGTTCCGCAACGAGTCCGGCGAGGCGGCGTCGATGCTGCTGATGTTCTCGCCGGGCGCGCCGCGCGAGGAGTACTTCGAGGAGCTGGTGGCGCGCGCCGCGCAGGACCGCCCGCTGATGACCGAGGAGGAGCGGATGGAGTTCCTGCTCAAGCACGACAACATCTTCGTGTGAGCCGTCGCCGGTGACCCGTCGCCCAGCGAGCCCTCGCCCATCGAGCCTCGCGTAGCGCCGACCGGCGGAACATTCCTCGGCACTCCGCCCTCCCTCGGGATCACAATGGGATTCTCGGGAGCCCGGAAGGAGCGAGCCGTGAGTGAAAGCTGGGGCGACGAGGTCTACCGGCCCGACGGGGACGAGCCGCCGGACTTCGAGGGGCTCCTGGACCCGGAGGACACCCTGGTCGGCGGGGAGAACCCGCTGGAGGAGGGCTACGTCCCGCGCGGGCGCCCGCTCGGGGCGCTGCGCGACGGTGTGACGGTCGGCGAGGGCCGGTCCGGCGAGAGCCTGGACGCACGGCTGGCGCAGGAGCGCCCCGATCCCACGCTGGGCGAGCTTCCCGAGGAGAGCGAGGACGAGGAGGACGCGGAGGTGCCCTGAGGCTCGGGCCGGGCCGGGACCGGACGGTTCGGGCAATCAGCAAAAGTTTCCGCGAGCGGTGTCAAGATGCGGGCGTCGGCTCCGACCACTGGTCGAAAGGGCCCGACCGGGGCCCGCGCACACCGAGGAGCACACCATGAAGTTCCTGATCAGCATGCACATCAACCCCGCCGTGCTGGACGCGCTGACCGAGGACGAGCAGGCCGCCGTCGGCGCCGGACACGGCCGGTTCATGGAGGCGCTGAAGCAGTCGGGTGAGCTGATCACCACGCAGGCGCTGGTCGACCCGTCGCAGGCGGCGGTGGTGACGGTCCGCAACGGCCAGCCGGTGGTGACCGACGGGCCGTTCCTGGAGGCGAAGGAGTTCCTGGGCGGTTTCTACCTGGTCGACTGCGAGAACAAGGAGCGCGCGATCGAGCTGGCCGCGCAGATCCCGGACGCCGCGATCCCCGGCCTGGGTGTCGAGGTGCGGCAGGTCATGTTCTCCGACGGACAATTGGAGGCGTGAGCGAAGCGCCTGAACCCACCGTCGAGGACCTGCTGCGCGAGCTGGCGCCGCAGGTCCTCGGCACACTCGTCCGCCGTTACGGCGCCTTCGAGGACTGCGAGGACGCCGTGCAGGAGGCCGTCCTCGCCGCGGCCGTCCAGTGGCCGGAGCAGGGCGTACCGGACAACCCGCGCGGCTGGCTGCTGACGGTCGCCCAACGGCGCTTCGTGGACCAGCTCCGCAGCGACCAGGCCCGCCGCGCGCGGGAGTCGGCCACCGCCGCGGAGCTCGTGCCGGAGCTCATGCCGGAGGAGGAGCCTGCGCAGGTGCCGCAGACCGACGACACCCTCGTCCTGCTCTTCCTCTGCTGCCATCCCGCGCTGACACCGGCCTCGCAGACGGCGCTGACGCTGCGCGCGGTCGGTGGGCTGACCACGGCCGAGATCGCCCGTGCGTTCCTGGTCCCTGAGGCGACCGTGGCCGCCCGGATCAGCCGCGCCAAGCAGCGGATCAAGGCGGCGGGCAGCACGTTCGTCCTGCCGCAGGGCCCAGAGCGTGAGGAGCGGCTCCAGGTCGTCCTGCACGTGCTCTACCTGATCTTCAACGAGGGCTACACCGCCTCCTCCGGCCAGGACCTACAGCGCACCGACCTCGCCCGCGAGGCGATCCGGCTGACCCGCGCCGTGCACGCCCAACTGCCGGACGACGGCGAGGTGACCGGCCTGCTCGCGCTGATGCTGCTCACCCACGCCCGCCGCGAGACCCGGACGACCCCCACCGGCGACCTCGTGCCGCTGGCCGAGCAGGACCGCTCGCGCTGGGACCGCGCGCTGATCGACGAGGGTCTCACTCTGGCCAAGTCCTCGCTGGCGAGGCCGACCCTCGGCCCCTACCAGCTCCAGGCCGCCATCGCCGCCACCCACGCCTCCGCGGACACGGCCGAGGAGACCGACTGGTCCCAGGTCCACGCCCTCTACCTGATCCTGGAGCGGATCGCGCCCAACCCGATGGTCACCCTCAACCGCGCCATCGCCCTCGCCGAGACCGAGGGCCCGCAGGCCGGTCTCGACCTGCTGGCCACCCTGGACGACGACCCCCGCATGACCGGCCACCACCGCCTCCTCTCAGTCCGCGCCCACCTGCTGGAAAGCTCCGGCGACACCACCGCCGCCCGCGACCACTACCGCCGCGCCGCCAAGGCCACCGCCAGCCTCGCCGAACAGCGCTACCTCGACTCCCGCGCCCGCCGCCTGTCGCCGCCGGGCTGAGCCGCAACGGGGGACCTGTCGTCGACCCGGGTGCGGAAGACCGGCCAGCCGACCTCGGTGCGCCAGTGGGCGCTGTCCGGGGTGTCGCGGTGGCCGACCAGGTAGTACTCACGAAGCGGGCCGTCGACGGCGAGTTCGTGGCGGGCGACGTAGGTCGCCAGCGCGCCGTAGGCGCGGTCGACCTCCGAGGGCGGGCCGACGTGTTCGAGGACGGCGAGTTCGGCCGCAGGCACCCGCAGCGGCTCGACCCTCCCGACCGGCCGTACCGGGCCGTCGCAGGGCACGAAGACGGTGGCCTGCCCTCGGTGCAGGGTGAACAGCTCGTCCGCGTACACGCCGCCCGCCGGGCCGGTCTCGCGGAGCCCCTGGCCGGCCACGGTGGCGAACAGCTCTCCCAACGCGCCCTGGAACCACGCCCCGACGTCCTCGACCCCGACCGTCGCCGTGACCGCCGCGGCCCGTACCTCGCCGACGCTGCGCAGCTCGATCGCGGGCCCGTCCCCCGCTGCCGTCGGCGGCCCGAGGAGGTCCCGCAGCGCCGCGACCGTCCGCCGGGTGCTCTCCAACTCGTCCTCCAGGCGGCGCAGATGAGCGCTGACGTGCTCGTTGCGGGTCCGCACGTCGGCCGCCGTGAGCACGGAGCGGATCTCCTCCAACGGCATGCCCAGCTCCCGGAAGCGCCGGACCACCTGGGCGACGGGGATCTGCTCGGTCGAGTACCGCCGGTAGCCGGACTGCGGGTCGATGTCGGCCGGCTCCAGCAGGCCGATCTCGTGGTAGTGGCGCAGGGTCTTGACGGTCATGTGGGTGGCTCGGGAGAAGTCACCGATCGTCAGATAGGTCGTCACCCCTCGATTGTGGGGCCTCCCCCAGGGGGAGGGTTGCGCGTCGCCGTCCCCTTGACCCTCCCACTGCAGCCGCCCGGAGTCTGAGCGCACAGCACAGCACTGCACCACATCGAACCGGGAACCAAGGGAGTCGACCACCATGTCCCAGACCACCACCACCTCCGCCTCCGCCACCACCACCGCGGACGTCGACGCCACCGTCGACGTCGACCGGATCGTGGAGCGCTACATCGCCGTCTGGAACGAGCCGGACCCGGCGGCACGCAGCCGCGCCGTCGCCGAGCTCTGGGCCACGGACGGCGTGGAGTTCGTCGAAGGCGTCCAGTTCCGCGGCCACCACGGCCTGGTGGACCGGGTCGCGGAGGCGCACGAACTCTTCGTCGCCTCCGGCACCTACCGCGTGACGCACGACGAGCACGTCACCGTCCATGACGACATCGTCGTGCTCACCATTCAGCTGACCCACGCCACCGGCCCGAGCAGCGGCGAAGTCGCCTGGGCCGCCCGGGTCTTCCTCGTCCTGGACCCGGACGGCCGGATCCGGCAGGACTACCACCTGACCGTCGAGCCGTTGCCGCAGGCGTGATCGGCCGCCGGTGGGACCGCCGTCGCGGTCCCACCGGCGAGCTGCACCGTCATCTGTCAGTGCGTCACGGCCGCCTGCCCCGCTGGCGCTTCGTCGCCCTGCCGCCCAACTCCGGTGCGGCGTGCGCGACGCACCGCGTACGCGTAGTAGACCGCGCAGCCGAGGAGCAGGGCCACGATCCACGAGATGTCCGCGCCGCCCAGCGCCTTGGCCAGCGGGCCCTCGTAGACGGGGCTGTTGACGAACGGCACCTCCACCGCGATACAGCCCAGGAAGATCAGCACCGAGCCCCAGTCGACCCGCCCGTACGGGCCGTCGATCCGGAAGAAGGACTCGACGTCGTAGTCGCCGTGCCGGACCAGGTAGTAGTCCGTCAGGTTGATCGCGGTCCAGGGCACCAGCAGGTAGAGCAGGATCAGGATGATGTTCTGGAACAGGTCCATGGTGTGCGAGTCGGCCAGGATCGCCAGGACCGTGGTCACCGAGACGAAGCAGACCGCGAACAGCATCCGGGCGCGCGGGCCCGCGCCCACGCGGCCGGTCGGCGAGATCGCCGTCAGCGCGGTGAGGAAGGCGCCGTACGGGCTCTGCGCCGAGCCTGGCACGCCGCCCAGGATCAGCGCGGCGACCAACAGCCAGGAGACGGCCGGGAACTGGTGCGCCAGGAAGCCGATGGAGTCGTTGCCGAGCGCGTCGCCGCCGACCACCGCCGCGAACGCGCCGATCACCATCACCCACGAGCCGCCGACCGCCGCGCCCAGATAGGTCCACCAGAACGTCGCCTTCGGCGGGGTGTCCTCGGGCAGGTAGCGCGAGTAGTCCGAGACGTAGGGGGCCCAGGTGATCTGCCAGGACGCGAAGATGGAGACCGCCAGCAGCACGGTCCCGACGTTGACCGAGGTGCCGTGGTAGTGCGCCGGGAGGTGCCGGGCCAGCTGGACGAAGAGGGCCAGGAAGACCACGCCCGAGACCACCGAGAGGTACTTGCTGACCGCGTGGATCAGCTTGTAGCCGACCACCGCGACCACCAGCGTGACCAGGTTGGTGGTGATCACGCCTGCGGCGTACGGGAGATGGAGCCAGTCGGCCACCGCGTGGCCGTTCACGACGCTGCCCTCCAGCGAGAAGCCGAAGTACATCACCACCACGATCGCGACCGGCACGACCGCGCCGTAGAAACCGAACTGCGCCCGGGACTGGATCATCTGCGGGATGCCCAACCGCGGCCCCTGGACGGAGTGGTAGGCCATGAAGAGGCCGCCCACCAAATTGCCGACCAGGATGGCCGCGATCGCCCACGGCAGGTCGAGCCCGACGGTGACGGCCAGCGCGCCGTTGACCAGGCCGGTGATCTGCACGTTGCCGGCGAACCAGAGGGTGAACAGGTGCCACGGCTTGCCGTGCCGCTCCTCCGGCGGCACGTAGTCGATCGCGCGCTGCTCCAGCGCGGGGGCTCTGCGGGAGGTGTCGCTCATCGGTGGGAAACCAGCCTTCCGTCAGGACAGCTCAGGGGTGGGGGTGGTGACGTCGCGTGCCGGTGGCGTCAGTTGCTGTGGCGTCAGTTGCTGTGGCGTCAGTTGCCGTGCTCGGACAGGCGTTGCAGCGCCAGCCCGGCGTAGAGGGCCGCGCCGTCGGCGACGAGGGAGTCGTCGAAGACGACGTGCGGCGAGTGGTTTCCGGGGGCGGACCGGTGGTCCTGCCCCTCCGGCGTCGCGCCGAGCTGCACGACCGTGCCCGGGACGCGCGCGAGGACGCGGGAGAAGTCCTCGGCGGCAGTGAGGGGTTGGCGCATCTCCTCGTACCGCTCCTCACCGAACAGCTCGCGGGCGACGTCGGCGGCGAACGCGGACTCGGCGGGCGTGGCGATGGTCGGCGGGTACTCGCGGAGGTAACGCACCTCCGCCGTCACGCCGTGGGCCTCGGCCACGCCCCGGCACAACGTGGTGACAGCGGCCGCGAGTCGGTCCCCGGCGTCCTGGCTGAAGGTCCGCACGGTGGCCTGGAAGGACGCCGTCTCCGGGATGATGTTGGCCGCCGTGCCCGCGTGGATCGCGCCGACGCTGAAGGTGACCGGCTCCATCGGGTCGAGCGAGCGCACCATCACTCCGGACAGTTCGCCGACCATCGCGCAGGCGGCGGGGATGGGGTTGCGGGCGTGGTGCGGGGCGGAGCCGTGGCCGCCGGTCCCGTGGACGGTGACGACGAGCCGGTCCGAGGCCGCCATCACCGCGCCCGGCCGGGTGGCGAACTGGCCCCGCGCCCAGTGCCGCGAGCTGACGTGCAGCGCGTAGGCGGCCACCGGCAGGCTGCGCGATGTCTCGGGCCCGTCCACCGGCACGGCCGCCTGCCCCGCCTCCAGCACACCCTCGTCGAGCATCAGCCGCGCCCCGTCCCCGCCCTCCTCCCCCGGCTGGAACATCAGCACCACCTGTCCGGCCATCCGGTCCGCGCGGGCGGCGAGCAGGTGGGCGGCGCCGACGAGCATCGCCGTGTGCAGATCGTGCCCGCAGGCGTGCATGGCCGAGTCGTCGCGCGAGCGGTAGGGGACGTCGGCCCGCTCCGTCAGCGGCAGCGCGTCCATGTCGGCGCGCAGCAGCACGGTCGGGCCGGGGCGGCTGCCGCGCAGCACGGCGGTCACCGAGGAGAGGGCACGCCCCGTCGTGACCGTCGTGCCGGGGACGCCCTCCAGACCTTCCAAGATCCGCTCCTGCGTGCGGGGCAGGTACAGGCCCACCTCCGGCTCCTGGTGCACGGCGCGGCGCAGCGCGACCAGTTCCGGCGCCATCGCCCGCGCGTCGTCCAGCAGTCCCATCCGCACTCCTCATTCACTCGGCCGCTCGGCTCATTCGCCCGGCGTTCCCGATCCGGTGGGAACGATGATGCGAAGGCGGGCACAATGGGGATCCAGATGACAGGAATCCATCACCGAGGCGTATTCCAGTGAACGAATCGAGCACAGCCGCCGCGGCGATCAGCGAGGACGAGCTGGCACTGGTCCATGCGCTCCAGGTCCAGCCACGGGCCACCTGGACGGACCTCGCCGACGCCCTCGGCTGCACCACGGTGACCGCGTCGCGCCGCTGGCAGCGGCTGCACGAAGAGGGGATCGCCTGGGTCACCGCGGTCCCCGGCGCGCACTGCGCCGCGTTCACCGCCTTCGTCCGGCTGCGCTGCGCGGCGGGTCACCGCGAGGAGGTCGCCGCCCAGCTCGCGCAGGACCCGGAGGCGGTGACCATCGAGCTCACCGCGGGCAGCTTCGACCTGTTCGTCGAGGTCATCACCGCCGACCTGGCCGCGTTCACGCGCTACCTGCTCGCTCGGGTCGAGCAGATCCGCGGTGTCACGCAGGCGTCGGTCGCGGTGGCCACCCATGTCGTCACCGAGGCCAGCCGCTGGCGTCTGGACGCGCTCGAACCACGCGCGAGCTCCGCGCTGGCGGACACGGCGCAGGCGAGGTCGTCGGAGCGCCCGTCGGCCCGTCAGCTCACCGACCTGGACCTGCGACTGCTCACCGCGCTCGGTGCGGACGGACGGCAGCCGTGGGACCGGCTGGCCGGGACGGCGGGCACCAGCGCGGCCACCGCCCGCCGCCGGATCGAGCGCCTCCTCGCCACCGAGGAGGCCGCGCTCCGCTGCGACATCGCCGCCCCGCTCTTCGGACGGCCGGTCACCCTGTCACTCCACGCCGAGGTCCCGGCGACCGACCTCGCCGCGACGGCGCGCTCGCTGACCGCCCTGACCAGCGTCCGCCTCGTCGCCACCCTCGCCGGGCCGGACAACCTGCTGGCCACCTTCTGGCTCCGCTCGGTCGAGGAGGTGCACCGCATCGAGTCCGAGCTGGTCGCCCGTCACCCCGCCGTCCGCGTCACCGACCGCGCGCTCGCGCTGCGCGCGGTCAAGCGCATGGGCCACCTGCTCGACCCGTCCGGACGCAGCACCGCCTCCGTGCCGCTCGGGCCCTGGGCGACCCAGGGCCCGGAGCCCGACTGACGCCGGCTCAGGGCGTGACGATCGGGAAGAGCTGGTCCGGCGTCGTCACCAGGGACAGCAGGCGCTGCACCAGGCCGATGTCGCCGACGTGCTCGACGGTGTCGAGTGCCGCCGCGCCGCCCAGCAGGGCGAGGAGCTGCGGCTTGGTGAGCGAGAGGGTCAGCCCGGCGGGGGTACGCGGGGCCGCCTCCAGCCGGGACGCCCGGTGGGTCAGCACACCGTTGCGCAGCGTCAGCCGGTGCCGCCGACGCAGGTCGCTCAACTCCAGGTCGACGGTCAGGTCCTCGTCCCAGGCGCGCGGTCCGTCGATGCGGATGGCGATCGAGTCGAGAAGCTGCTCGACCGTCAGGGCACCGGTCACGTCGGACCCCGCGGTGTCGGCGACCTCTCCGCCGGGGCCCCGCCGCAGCTCGACGGCCGCGGTGAGGTAGAAGTTGCGCCAGGTCCCGTTCTCACTGCCGTGGCCGAGGCGGGTGTAGACCTCGGCCAGGGTTTCCTTGGCGTCCTTGGTCACCGGTTCCACGGCGGCCGGGTCGGCGAAGACCACGTGGTTCAGCAGTGTGGCGGCGAACCGCAGGTCTTCCGTGGTCCCGGAGTCCGCGTAGGCACGGGCCTTGGCCAGCGCCGCCTCCGCTCCGCCCGCCACGTCCACGTAGCGCGCGGCGAGCTCGGTCGGCGGCAGCTCCCACAGGCCCGCCGGATTCCCCTCGAACCAGCCGAGGTAACGGTGGTAGATGGCTTTGACGTTGTGGCTGAGCGAGCCGTAGTAGCCACGGCTGTGCCAGGCCCGCTCCAGCGCGGGCGGCAGCTGCATCTGCTCGGCGATCTCGGCGGCGACCAGGCCCTCGTTGAGCAGCCGCAGCGTCTGGTCGTGCATGTAGGCGTAGAGGTCGCGCTGTTCGGCCATCAGCTCGACGACCTTGTCGTGCCCCCAGGTCGGCCAGTGGTGCGAGGCGAAGGCCACGTCGAACGTCCCGTGGAACAGCTCGATCGCCTCGTCGACGTACCGGGACCACATCCGTGCGTCGCGGACCAGCGCGCCGCGCAGGGTCTGGATGTTGTGCATGGTGTGGGTGACGTTCTCCGACAGGCAGAGCACCCGCAGGTCGGGAAAGAGGAAGTGCATCTCCGCCGGGGCCTCGGTGCCCGGCGTGAGCTGGAAGACGATCCGCACGCCGTCGATCGTCTCCTCCTGCCCGGTCTCCGTGACGTCGACGGTCGGCGGGACCAGGCTCACCGCGCCGGTGGACGGGGTCATCCCCAGCCCCGAACTGACCTGCCCCTCGGGGCTCTTGGGCAGCCGGTTCCCGTACATGAAGATCGCCCGTCGCGACATCGCGTTGCCGGCGTAGACGTTCTCGCTGACCGCGTGCTCCAGGAACCCCGCCGGGGCGACCACCGGAACGCCCCGCTCGGTGCCCTCGGGCAGCACGCCGCGCGCGCCGCCGAAGTGGTCGACGTGCGAGTGGGTGTAGATCAGCCCGGTCACCGGGCGCGGGCCCCGGTGCTGCCGGTACAGGGCCAGCGCCGCGGCGGCGGTCTCGTTGCTGACCAGCGGGTCGATGACGACGACGCCGCGCTCGCCCTCGACCAGCGTCATGTTGGAGAGGTCCAGCCCACGGACCTGGTAGACCCCCTCGGCGACCTGGTACAGCCCTTGCCGCGCGACCAGCTGCGCCTGCCGCCACAGGCTCGCATGCGCGGTCGGCGGGCATTCCGCCCGCAGGTAGGCGGCGTAGGCGTCGTTGTCCCAGACCACGCGCCCGTCGGCGGCCCTGACCACGCCGGGTTCGAGCGCGGCGACGAAGCCCCGGTCGGCGTCGGCGAAGTCCGAGGTGTCCTCGAAGGGCAGCGCTTCCGTGGTCATCGACTCGCTCCGTTCCCCGGCCCGGCCACCGGTCCGGTCCGGGCATCGGGACCTATCGGAACATTCCGGACCGGAATACGCATGTCGGCGCGCCGGTGACCGACCGGAACTTCGTGGGCGCCCATGGTCAACACCGGTGCCGCACAGCTAGGTTGATCGCATGGGCCCACTGAATCCGAGCAAGACAGAACTCGTCGTCGCCCTGATCTGCTTTTTCACCATCTACGGAATCCTGGGACGCGTCCTGCTCCCGCGCGCCCGGCGCGTGATGGACGAGCGCGCGGACGCGATCGAGGGCGGCATGGAGCGCGCCGGGAACGCCCGCCGGGAGGCCGACGCCGCACTGGAGGAGTACCGGCTCCAGCTGAGCGAGGCGCGGCGCGAGGCCGCGCGGATCCTCCAGGACGCCAAGGAGGAGGGCGCCCTCCTGGTCGACGAAGCCCGACAGCAGGCGCTGGAGGAACGCGAGCGGATGATCGCCGCCGCCGAGGCCGAGTTCGCCGCCGACCGCGCGCTCGTGGAGGCCTCGTTGCGCGTCGCGGTCGCGGACCTCTCCACCGAGCTGGCCTCCAAGATCGTCGGCGAGCCGCTGGCCGAGCTCGCCCCCGGCAGCCCCGCGATCCGGTCCTATCTGGACGACCTGGGCGACCTCACCACCACCGACTAGCCCGCTCCCCGCGCCCCTCGCGCCCCTCGCGCCCTTACCCGAACGCGCCCCTGACCTGCGGCATCACCGCAGCTCAGGGGCGTTTTGCTTGGGACCGAACGGTCCGCCGTTGACAATAGGCAGGCATTTGCCTGCATAATGAGGACATGAGCATGGACGCACGCACCCTGGACTCGGTCTTCAAAGCGCTGGCCGATCCCACCCGGCGCCTGCTGCTCGACCGCCTGCGCGAGCAGAACGGCCAGACGCTGCGCGAGCTGTGCGACCGCCTGGAGATGGCACGCCAGTCCGTGACCCAGCACCTGGACATCCTGGTGCAGGCCAACCTCGTCGCCGTCGTCCGTCGCGGGCGCGAGCGACTCCACTACCTCAACCCGGTACCGATCCACGAGATCGAGGAACGCTGGATCTCCGGGTTCGACAGACCCCGCCTGCAAGCGATCAGCGCGATCAGGAGCCAGGCAGAGGAGTACGCGATGACCAACCAGCCGACCGACGAAACGACCGACGGAACGACCGACGCAGCGGGACCCGAGACTCCCGTGCCGTCCTACGTCTACGTCACCTACATCCGCGCCACCGCCGAGCAGGTCTGGCAGGCGCTCACCGACGCGGACCTCACCGCCCGCTACTGGGGCCACGCCAACGTCTCGGACTGGCAGCCGGGTTCACCCTGGGAGCACCGCCGGACCGACGGCTCCGGCGCCTTCGACGTGGTGGGCCGCGTGCTCGCGGCTGAGCCGCCGACCCGGCTGGCCATCACCTTCGAGGACAAGCCCGAGGCCGAACTCGACCGGGAGCCCTCGGTGGTCACCTTCCTCGTCGAGCCGCACCAGGACATCGTCCGGCTCACCGTCACCCACGAGAACCTGCCCAACCTGGAGATGCTCGGTGGCATCTCCAGCGGCTGGCCGGCCGTGCTGGCCAACCTCAAGTCCCTGCTGGAGACCGGCGAGACGCTGCCGCAGGCCCCGTGGGAGATGGCCCCCGCCCACAGCTGAACACCCACTGAACACCCACGCAGATCACTCAGGGAGCGCGTCCCGCACCCGCGCCGCCGTGGCCGCCGCCTCGGCGGCGTCGGCGTAGCGGCCGCGCGGCCAGAAGAACCCGCGCAGGCCGTCGCGCGGATTGCGCGGCACGACATGGACGTGCAGGTGCGGCACGGACTGGCTGACGCGGTTGTTCTCCGCGACGAAGCTGCCGCGCGCGTCCATCCCGCGCTCGACGGCGACGGTGATCCGCTGCACCTGCCGGAAGTAGGGGCCGACCTCCTCGGCAGCCAGATCCGTCAGGGTCTCGACATGGCGGCGCGGGATCACCAGCACATGGCCGGGGAAGAGCGGCCGGTGGTCAAGGAACGCGAGCACCGCGTCGTCCTCGTACACCCGCTGCACCTCGACGTCCCCGGCCACCACCGCGCAGAAGAGGCAGTCCACCCGACGATTCAACGCCACGGGCACCCCGACCGCGCGCAGGCGCGCGGCCGGAGTGCCCGCAGTCGCAGCGATCAGCTAGCGATCAGCTGCAGTTGTGCGCGTCGCTGGTGGCCGAGCCGAGGACCACGTCGACTGTGTTCGCCCCGCCCAGCAGGCCGGGCACGATCAGGTGGACGGCGTTGACCGTGGTGCCGAAGTCGGCGCCGGGAACCGGCGTCTGCTCGTTCACCACCAGCCGGGCCCCGCCCGGCAGACCGATCACGCTGTCGGGCGCGGTCGGCACGGTCACCGGAACGCCCGCGAGGGTGAGCGTCAGCGTGGCGGAACCGCTGGTCCCCGTGCAGGAGCTGACCGAGGTCGCGGTGAGACCGGAGATGCCGATCACCGGCAGGCCGGGGATCCCGATCGTCGCGTCCTTCACCGTCGACGTCGTGGTCGACGTACCCGGTGCCAACTTGGTGGTGTTGCTGACGCAGAGCGCGTCGGCCGAGATCAGCAGCGTGCTGACGCTCGCCGCGCAGGGGACGTCGGTGGTGGACGCCTGCGCGGTGCGGATCGGGCCGGTGTCGGGCGTCGGCGGGATCGTCAGCTGCGCCAACGTGAGGTCGACGTTCGCGGAGAGCCCGTAGGCGCGCCCGGTGTAGTACTCCAGCCGGACCGTCGCCGAGGCGGCGGACGGCAGGTAGTAGCCGTCACCGGCGAAGGTGACCGCGACCGGCACGGTGGCCGTATCGTTCAGCGGCTGGTCCACCGAGGCGATGGTGCAGCTGGCCGTGCCGTCGGCGCCGGTGGTGCCGGTGCAGGACTGCTGCGTCGTACCGGTGCCGAGAGCGATCTGGACGCTGCGCCCGGCGATCGCCGTGGTGCCGTCCTCCTTCAGCACCCCCGAGAGCGTCGCGGGCACGCCGTTGGCGACGTGCGCGGGACCGGTGTAGGCGAGCGTGGTCTCCTCCCTGGTGATGGTGAACGCGGCCGTGGTCGAGCTGGCCTCGTGGGTGGCGTCACCCGCGTACGCGGCCTGCAGGGTCACCGTTCCCGCCGGATCGACCGGGGTCAGCGAACAGGAGGCGTTGCCCGAGCCGTCCGTGGTTCCGGTGCAACTCGCACCGCCGAGGGTGAACTTGACCGCTCCGCCGGAGACCGGCGCGCCCTGTCCGCTCACGTTGGCACTGGCCGTGAAGGCGTCGTGGTAGTCGGCGGTGACAGCCCCGGTGTACTTCACCGAGGTCGGGATCTTGCCCGGCGTGGTGCCGCCGCACGGGCTGGACTGGATCGGCGTCAGGGCGGTGCCCAGCAGGTCGGCGAACGAGACCGTCGAGCAGGCCAAGGCGGGCTGCCCCACCTGGTTCGGCACGGTCGCCGTCACGGTGACCGTCTCGGACGAGTGGACCGGCAGGGTGTCGTAGGCGACGGTGAACGAACTCGACGTGTTGCTCGACGAGGTCGACCCCGGTGCCTGCAACCCGGTCACGACATAGCCGCTGGGCAGCGGGCCGTTGACGGTGACGGCGGTCGCCGCCGCGGTGTCACTGGTGTTCTGCACCTTGACCGTGTAGGTGACGGTCGACCCGATCACGGGATTCGGGTTGTCCACCGACTCCACCGCCGAGACCTGCGGCGCGCAGACGGCGTCCTTGGCCGCGCTGGTCGGGCAGTAGTCCATGGCGCAGGTGCGCGCCGCGTTGCTCCACTCCTGCTGGATGAAGTACGGGTCGCCGTGCAGGTAGACGTCGGCGCCCTGGGCGTTCTTGGGCGTGTAGTTGTACGCGCACTTGTCGCCGATCTCACCGCCGGTGTTCGGTGTGGGGTCCGTCCACGCCTGGTTGGGGATCGGGTCGGTCACCGACTCCATGGTCTCGTGCGAGACGATGCTCACCTGGGCGTCGGCCGTCGGGTCGCCGCTCGGTGTGGGCGCGCTCTGCATCCCGCAACTTGTGCCGGGATCGTCGAAGAGGTACTCGAAGCGGATGTCGCCGTCGTTCCCGTGGTAGCCGCAGAACGTCTCCGAGGAGGCCGACGGCGAGGACGCGGGGGCGGGGGTGCACCCCCCGTTGTTGGGCATGCACTCCTGGATGCCGCTGGCGGTGAGGACTGCGTAGATGTGCGAACCGTCCACCGGCCAACCGTTGACGGCCGCCGCGTGCGAGACCTCGGCCGTGATGTCGGACTGCTGCAACGGGTCGGCGGCGGTCCCCGCCCGCGGGTAGGCCTGGGTGTCGACCCAGGAGCCGCCGTAGTTCAGCGAGTTGGTGATGTTGCCGGTGCTGTCGTAGTACTGGGTGGCGATGTTGAAGTACGGCGTGCCGCCCGCGTCCTTGACCCACTGCGTCAGCACGTTCTCGTACGCGGCGTCGGAGGTCCCGTCCGTCGCGTAGTGCAGTCCCTGCGGCAGCCAGAAGATCAGCGCGAGCGACTGGTTGTGCATCACCGGTCCTTGGCCCGGAGGCAGGTTCCCCTCGCTGCCGACCCCGGGCTGGTGCGTATAGCCCGCTGCCGTCGTGTTCTGACGGGTCACGCCGCCCGGCGGAAGCGCCCAGGAGACCCCGTACTTGCCGTTCGCCGCCGGGTGGGACGGCACCACCGGTCCGTCGGCGGCCGTCGCCCCACCGACCGTGTGCGCGGGGCGCTGGGCCGAGCGCTGGGACGCGGCCTGCGCCGCCGACCCGTGCGGCGCCGCCCCCGCGCCCGTGGCCGTGCCCGTCCTCACCGTCGGCAGGTGCGGGACCACCGCGGTCGGTCTGTTCGCGGCTGACGCGGCCGAGGCCGCGGAACCGGCCGGCGCGGTCGGCGCCGGGGTGGTCTGGACGCCGATCAGCAGCATGGCCGTCGACGCGAGCACCCCCACCGCAACCCGTCGGCGCGATAACCAGGTCTTGCGCATGTGGAAAGGTCCCCCTCCTCCAAATGCCGTACCGCGCACGGCGGTTGCCGAGCAGAACGGCACAGCCGGGATGACACGCTAGGGCAGCCGGGTCTTGTCGCCCAGAGGTCACGTCGTGAACGATTCATCACCCGATCTCCACATTCACGGCGCATCGGAACCCGAGTGAGCCCGGCCCCGTCGGAGCAGAGAACAGTGGCCGACGGCCGTCGTCACCGACGGCCTCCGATCGAACAGGACGGACCCTCCCATGGACAGAAAGCTGCGCCTTCCCTTGGTCTGTTGCGCGGTCACGGCGGCCCTGGCCATGGCCGGATGCAGTTCCGCCGCGAAGCCCAGTCCGGGCCCGAGCACCTCGCCGTCGACGTCGCCGTCAATCCCGCCGTCGACGGCCTCATCTCCGGCCTCCCCCTCGGCCTCACTGTCCGCGAGCAGCTCGCCCTCGGGTGGCGCGACGGGTTCGAGCAGCCCGAGCGGCGGAGGGACGGCGGGCACGGTGAAGGTGACCTTCGCCGCGAACGGCAAGTCCGTCACCCTGCATGTGGGCGAGCACCTCCATGTGGACCTGGTCTCCCCGTTCTGGACCTTTCAGCCCGTCGGCTCACCGCAGCTGCTCCACACGGACGCCACCGGCGTGGCGACGCCGACGTCCAGCTGCCCCCCGCCCATGGGCGGGGCGGGATGCGGCGACAAGACTGCGGACTACACGGCGGTGAGCGCCGGTCAGACCACGGTCGTCGCCACCCGCATCATCTGCGGCGAGGCCATGCGCTGCACCGGCGCCAACGGCCGCTTCGACCTGGAGGTGACCGTGACCCCCTGACGGAGCGTCAGCGCGATCAACTCCGACGGTCGGTCAACTGCCAGCTCACAGGCTCCTGTTACGCCGCGGTGACGCGGCGTGCACACAATCCCGACGCCATCCCCCCACCATGGTCACACGCCGCCCGTCGTCCCAGTCCACGGGCGGTTTCACCGCTCCGTCGCAAGACGTTCCACCGCGTTCCCAGGGGGGATCCGCCATGTCCGTGCGTCGTCCGCACGTCCGTCGTCGTCCACGTCTCGTCGCCGCAACCGGCGTCTCCGCACTGGCGCTCGCCGGTGCCGCGGCCACGGTGCTCCCCGCGCAGGCCGCGTCCGCCGCGCCGCCGCTGACCACCACAGTGACCGTGGGCAACCCGGTCGCCAGCGGCCCGCTGCAGCCCGGCGGCAGGGCTGAGTCGTTCACCGTGACCGTCAAGAACATCTCCAACATCACCGCTCCGTTCTCCGGATCGGTCTACGTCACCCCGCAGGGCGTGCTCTCCCTCGGCCAGGCCGACGTCTCGGTGACCGAGACGCCGATCCACGCCCCGGCCACCGCGCTCGCGCTGGGAACCGACAACGGCGGCCTGACCGGCAGCTTCACCGCGAAGACCGGGGGCGAGTTCCGCATCCCCGCCCACGCCAGCTACTCCTGGAAGTTCACCCTCTCCGCGACGAAGGCGTGGCCGGTCAACGACAACGGCTTCACGGTGGCCTTCGGCGGCTCGAGCAAGGTCCTGGACTTCAAGGTCGGCGGCGCCCGCACCGGCGGTCCGCTGACCGCCACCCTGAGCGGCGGCGACTACCTGGCCGCGAACCACCCGATGTACGAGACCCTGACGGTCGTCAACCGCACCGGGGCCGCGCTCAAGGCTCCGATCTGGGAGAACCTCTACCTCTCCAACGCGGGCTCGGACTACCAGACCGTGGGCCGCACCGACATCCGCCTGTCGACCTGGCAGAACGGGCACTGGGTCGCCTGGAGCCCGAACAACCTGCCCGGCCTGCCGTACGGCCTGGCGGCCGGCGCGAGCGCCTCGATCACGGTCCGGTTCCAGCTGGTGGGGCAGACCATGACCACGCCGACGGGCCACATCGAGCTCCACATCGCGGGCGGCGTCAACGGCGCGGTCCCGAACGGCGCCGGGACCTTCGACGCGACCCGGACCTTCCTCGTCCGTCGCTGAGGTCCGTCCGCCACTGAGGTCCGCTCGCGCGTGCGGAGTCACCAACCCCTGCAGGGCCCCGACCGAGGCACGACGGTCCGGGTCCTGCAGGCTGTCAGGTCAGATTTGTGACGGCATGTCAGTTATCCGACTCCGCCAACCGGGCTGCGCGCAGGCTCAGGTGGTGGCGCTCCGGGAGGCTGGCGGTGCGCCGGGCCGCGGCGCGGTAGTCGGCGATCGCGGCGTCCCGCTCCCCCGCGAGCTCGTGCAGGTGTGCCCGGACCGCGAAGAGCCGGTGGTGCGAGGCCAGTTGGGGCGGCGGATCGGCCAGCAGGGTGAGCCCGGCCGCGGGGCCGTCCACCATCGCGGTGGCGACCGCGCGGTTGAGGGTGATCAGCGGGTTGTCCGAGATCTTCGCCAACACCCCGTAGAGGGCCAGGATCTGCGGCCAGTCCGTCTCGTCCGCGCTGGGCGCCTCGTCGTGGACGGCCGCGATCGCCGCCTGCACCTGGTAGGGCCCGACCGGGCCGCGCGGCAGGGCGGCGGTGACCAGCGCGACGCCCTCGGCGATCGCCGCCGCGTCCCACCGGCCGCGGTCCTGCTCGGCAAGCGGGACCACCTCGCCGTCCGGGCCGGTGCGGGCCGGGCCGCGGGCCTCGGTCAGCAGCATCAGCGCCAGCAGGCCGGTCACCTCGGCGTCGTCCGGCAGCAGCGCGTGGACGGCCCGGGTGAGCCGGATCGCCTCACGGGAGAGCTCGACCCGGCGCAGTTCGGCACCGGTGCTGCTGGCGTAGCCCTCGTTGAAGATCAGGTACAGCACGTGCAGGACCGCGTCCAGCCGGGCCGGGAACTCCGCCGTGTCCGGCATCCGGAAGGTGCCGCCCGAGGCCTTGATCCGCTGCTTGGCCCGCGAGATCCGCTGCCCCATGGTCGCCTCCGGGACCAGGAACGCGCGGGCGATCTCGCCCGTGGTCAGCCCGCCGACCGAGCGCAGCGTCAGCGCGATGGCGGACGCCGGGGAGAGGGCGGGGTGGCAGCAGAGGAAGAGCAGCGCGAGCGTGTCGTCCTGCGCGCCGTCGTCCACTCCGCCGGTGTAGCCCTCGTACACCGCGTCGGCGCCGGGCGCGGAACGGCGGTCGCCCGGCTCGCGCGCGGCCACCAGCTCCTCGCGCCGACGCCGTGCCTGCTCGCTGCGGACCTGCTCGGTCATCCGCCGGTTGGCCACCTGGACCAGCCAGCCGCGCGGGTTGTCCGGCAGCCCCTCCTTCGGCCACTGCGTCGCCGCCGCGAGCATCGCCTCCTGCACCGCGTCCTCAGCGGCGGCGAAGTCCCCGTAACGGCGGGTCAGCACGCCGACGACCTGCGGCGCGAGCGTGCGCAGCAGGTCCTCGGCAACAACAGCCGGGGCGGCCGGTTCCGCTTCGTCAGTCGGCTCGGCCAGATCGGCGGGTTCGGCGGGTTCGCGCGGGGTCACCCCGCCATGCTCACACCTCGACGGGCGGGGCCGCCATCACCTGACGCACCTCGATCGGCATGTTGAGCGGCTTCCCGCCCGGGCCGGGCGCGGCCGAGACCTCTGCGGCGATCTCGATGGCCCGCTGCTCGGTCTCGCAGTCGACGATCCACCAGCCCGCGACCCACTCCTTCGACTCCGGGAACGGGCCCTCGGTGACCACCGGCGCGCCGCCGCTGTGCGAGCGGACGATCCGCGCGGTGTCCGGCATGGCCAGACCCTGCGCGTCGACCAGCTCGCCGGAGCCGGCGAGGGCGGTGTTCGTCTCCTGCATGAACCGGATGTGCGCCTGGATCTCCTCCGGCTTCCACTCGAAGATCGCGGGGAAGTCGGTGTTCTTCTCGCTGAACTGCATCAGCAGCATGTACTTCACGGTTCTGCTCCTCGGTCGTCGTGCCCACCCCGACGGGGCGGGCTCTCACGGGTAGGTAGAAGCACGACCCGTGCTTTCGACATCCTCGACGAGGATCCGCGAGAAATCTTTCTACGACCCTCGGAGTCCCGGGCCCGGACTGTCGGACGCCCGGACGCCCGGCCGGCTAGGCCTTGCGGCCGAGACCCGCGTAGGCCATGGTCTCGTCGTCCGGCAGGACCGGCTCGTCGTCGAGCTCCGGGTGCCAGTGGTTGATCAGCGCCACGCCCGGCTCGTCCAGCTCCAGACCGGTGAAGAAACGTTCCACCTGGGCGCGGGTGCGCAGGTGGTTCTCGATTCCCGCCTCGGTGTAGCGGCGCGAGGCGATCTCCGCCCGCTTCGGCGCGGCGTCGGCGGTACCGGCGGTCAGCGCGAGGAAGCTGCCGGGGGCGAGCGCGGACAGCAGCCGGGGCACCAGGTCCTGGACGGCGTCGTCGGAGTAGAAGTGGACGAGGTTGATCAGCGTCAGCGCGACCGGCTGGGTGAAGTCCAGCGTGCCGCGCCGCTCCACCTCGGCCAGGATCGCGTCGGGCTCGCGCAGGTCGCCCTCGACGTACGCGGTGCGGCCCTCCGGCGTACTGGCGAGCAGGGCGCGCGCGTGGGCGAGGACGATCGGGTCATTGTCCACGTAGACCACGCGACTGCTCGGGTCGACGGACTGGACGATCTCGTGGACGTTGGGCGTGGTCGGGATCCCGGTGCCGATGTCGAGGAACTGCCGGATGCCGTGCGTCTCGGCCAGCCGGCGCACCATCCGGTGCATCACGGTGCGGGCCCCGCGGGCCGAGTCCCGGGCCTCGGGCCACTCGGCGAGGATCCGGTCACCGGCCTCGCGGTCGGCCGCGAAGTTCGTCTTGCCGCCCAGCAGGTAGTCGTACACCCGGGACGAGTGCGCGACGTCCGTGCGCAGGTCGACCTTGGGCCTCGACTCGTGCTCCGAGTCCTGCTGCGAAGGGAGACTCCACGCCTCGACCTTGGGACTTTCCACCCGTTGCCCTCCCGTTGCCACGCTGCCGACCCAACTGAACCACAAAGCATGGCTGTGCGTCAGCTTTGCCTTCGGCGTGCGGGATCGGGCCCGTTTCGCACACCGTTCGGGCACCGGATTTCCGCACGTCGGCGCGACACTCCACACTGGAGCCATGCCTGGTTCCGAGCCCGATCCCACGCCTGGTTCCGTGCCTGATCCCGTGCCCGATCCGGTACCTGCTGCCCGCGTGCTCGGCCCGGAGGGCGACTTCACCCCCGAGCAGATCGACCGCTCCCGCGCGCGCAAGCGCGAGGTGATGCCGCTGCGCTACGCCTCGGCGGCGCTCGGCCTGGCGGTGCCGTGCGTGCTGGGCTTCAGCCCGCTCGGCGCGGGGCTGGTCCACGCCGCCGGACGGCTCGCGGGCGGCGGCTGGATCGCCACCGCCGCGCTCGGCGCGGTCGCCCTGCACCTGGTCTCGTGGCTGCTCGCGCTGCCGGTCTCCGTCCGGACGGAGCGGGTCAACCGGCGCTGGTCGCTGTCCACGCGCTCCTGGCGGCTCTTCGCCGCCGACGCGGCCAAGTCCTTCGCGATCGGCGCGGTCCTCTTCGCCGGGCTCGCGCTCGCCCTCTACGCGGCGATGCGTGCGCTGCCCGCGAGTTGGTGGATCCTGGCGGCGGTCGGCGCGGCGGCGCTGGTCTTCCTCTTCTCGTTCCTGCTGCCGGTGCTGGTCGAGCCGCTCTTCAACCGGTTCACGCCGATGCCCGACGGCGAGCTGCGCCACCGTCTGACGACGCTGGTGGCGGCGTCCGGGGTGCCGGTGCGGGACATCCTGGTCAGCGACGCGTCCCGCCGGACGACCGCGACCAACGCCTACGTCTCCGGCATCGGGCGCACCCGGCGCGTGGTGGTCTGGGACACCACCGTCGAGCAGGCGCCGCCGGAGGAGGTCGAGGCGGTGACCGCGCACGAACTCGGCCACGCCGCCCGCCGCGACGTGCTGGTCGGGACGCTGCTCGGCGCGGTCCACGCCGCCGCCACCGTCGCCGTCGTCGCGGGCGCGCTGCACTGGCACACGCTGCTGGGCGCGGCCGGCGTCGACCGGGCCGACGATCCCCGCTCACTGGCCCTGGTGCTCGCGGTGGCCACGGTCTTCGGCACTCTGGTGGGGCCGCTCCACCTGGCCTTCAGCCGCCGTGTGGAGACGCGCGCGGACGCCTTCGCGCTGGACCTGACGCACGAGCCGGGGACGGTCGTCGCCATGCAGCGCAGGCTCGCGGTGCTCAACCTCGCGGATCTGGAGCCCCACCGGCTGGCGGCGCTGCTCTTCGGCAGCCACCCGACCACCGTCGCCCGCATCGCCCACGCCCGCGCCTGGGCCGCCGCCCACGGGATGCCCGAGCCCCCGCCGTTGCTCCCCCCGCCGCCGTTGCAGCCCCCGCCGGACCCGGCGGGCTGACCGTGTCCGCCCGGGGGCAGCCGGGCGGACACGGGGTCTGTGTCACCAGCCCGCCGGCCGGTCGCCCATGCGGAAACCGTCACCGAATCCGTCGCCGCGGGCGTCACCAAAACCGGCACCGTCGCCCACTCCGTCACCGAAGGCGCCGTCACCGAAACCGCCCCGGCCGTGACGACCGCCGCCGCTCGGGGACGGGCGCGGGCCCGTGAACGGGCACGCGTCGGGGCGGGCCGTCGCCCACGGCGTGGGCCGGTGCAGGAAGGCCGGGCGGACGGACGGATCCGGCGGGTCGTAGTAGCGGTGGAAGACCGCCGTCGAACCGCTGGACAGCGGCGGCACAATCCACGTCCAGTCGGCGGGCACCCGCCGTCCGTGGCGCTCCTCGCGCTCGATGTGGGCCAGGAACCGCTCGGACTCGCTGTGGTGGTCGGCCAAGGTCACCCCGGCCTCCTGGAACGAGTGCAGCACCGCCAGGTTCAGCTCCACCAGCGCCCGGTCGCGCCACAGGGTGCGCTCGTTGCGGGTGTCCAGGCCGAACAGCCCGGCCACCGTCGGGAGCAGGTTGTAGCGGTCGGTGTCGGCCAGGTTCCGGGAGCCTATCTCGGTGCCCAGGTACCAGCCGTTGAAGGGCGCGGCCGGGTAGGTGACGCCGCCGATCTCCAACGTCATGTCCGCGACCGCGGGCACCGCGTACCAGCGCAGGCCGAGCTCGGCGAAGCCGAAGTGGGTCGGGTGCGAGAGCGGCACCTCGAGTACCGCGTCCTCGGGGACCTCGTAGAACTCCGGCGGCTGGTCCGGTGCGGCCTGGACCAGCAGCGGCAGCACCTCGAACCGCTCGCCGCCGCCCTTCCAGCCCAACTCCCGTGCCAGTGCCCGGCGTTGCACGCTCTTCGGGTCGTCGGCGTAGCGGACCAGCTGCTCGCCCAGGATGCGGGCGGCCGGACGGCCCGGCAGGTCCGGCGCGAAGACGCTGATGACGGGCCGGACCCGGCCGCCGTTGGTGGCCATGCGCAGGTGCTCGAAGCACTCGCGCGCGATGTCGTCGGGGTGGCTGAGATGGCGCAGGTCACGCACCATCAGGTTGTTCCAGTAGAGCCGCCCGATGCAGCGCGCGGAGTTGCGCCAGGCCACGCGCGCGCCGTAGGCGAGCTCCTCCGGCGTGTGGCTGTAGGTGCCGTAGGCGGCGATCGACGACTCGATCTCGCGCAGCCGGACCCGGGGGTCGACGGCCCCCGGGTACTCGCGGTCGAAGTCGCGCACGAAGGAGGCGGCGGCCGTCAGCACGTCCCCGCCCGCAGCGGTGGTCGTCACGCCGGCGCCCCCGAGTGGATACGGCCAGGAAGCAGCGCGGCCTCCAACGCGGAGACGTCGAACGGGTCGTGGTGGATCCGTTCGCGCCGCACACCCCCACGGGTCAGGCTCTGTGCCGCGACGGTGACCATCTCCGTCGGCCCGGCCAGGTAGACCTCGTGCCGGTGGAACGGGCCGAACTGACGCAGCACGTCGGGCAGCGAACCGTTGAGACCGGCGATCGGCTCGTCCGAGACGGCGGCGCGCACCGACAGCCAGTGGTTGCGCTGCGCCAGCCGCAGCATGTCGTCGAAGCCGTAGAGCTCGTCGGCGGTGCGCGCGCCGATGAACACGTCGACGAAGCGCTGCACCTCGCTCTTGGCGACCTGCTCGACCAAGGCCTTGATCGGGGCCAGCCCGGTGCCCCCGGCGACGCAGAGCACGTCGCGGTCCAGCCCCGGATCCAGCGTCATCTCGCCCTGCGCCGCGCCGAGGCGCAGCACGTGGCCCGGCTGTGCGTGGTGCACCAGCGGCGGGCTGACCTGTCCGCCGTCCACGGCACGCACGTGAAACGTCAACGTGCCGTCCTCGCGCGGGGCGTTGGCGAGCGAGTAGTGCCGCCACATCCGCGGCTGCCACGGCGTCTCCACGCTGGCGAACTGCCCGGCGACGAACGGGTAGGGCGCGCGCGGCAGCAGGGTGATCTCGGCGATCCCCGGCCCGCGCATGCGGTGGGCGATGATCTCGGCCTCCCAGACCGCCGGACCGAGCGCCGCGTCGTCCTCGGCGGCCTGGTTCATCACCTCGGCGACCACGCCGTAGGCGCGCGCCCAGATGTCGCCCAGCTGCGGCGTCCAGCGGTCCCCGGCGAAGCGGGCCAGGGTGTCCAGCAGCGCGTCGCCCACGGCCGGGTAGTGACCGGCCAGCGCGCCGAACTTGCGGTGGTCGCGGCCCAGTCGGCTGCAGAAGCGCACCAGGTTGTCCGGGTCGTCGACCAGGTCCACGATCCGCAGCAGACCGCGGAGCAGTCGGTCGCGCTGGACGTCCATGTTGGCCGGGAAGAGCTGCCGCACCTCGGGGTGCCGCTGGAACAGGATCGCGTAGAAGTACACGGTCAGGTCGGACGCGAGCGGCTTGACCAGCTCCAGGCTGGCGCGCAGCTGCGCGACCTCGCGGTCCGCGAGCGGTGGCGGCGTGGCGGGTTCGTCGAACTCGTACGCGTAGAGCGGGTCCGGCATGAACTGCGGGGGCACCACGGGCTGAAACCGGTCGTCGGGCCGCGTCCCCAGGCCGAGCGGGTTCAACTCCTCCGAATCGGACCAGTCGTCGACAACTCCCGACCTGGCCCTGCGCCGTCCGATTCTCACCGGGATCCCCCGGCGTTCGGAGTGCGGTGCATGCGGTGGGATCCCACACCGTGGGGGTGGAGCAACAAGACGTTCACGCCTGGAGGTCCTTCGGGAACAGACTGAGGGTTTGCCTCATGCGCCGAAGGCCGGTCGACACCTGAGGGGGGGGCTGGGGTGCGGGGGTTCGCTCACCCTAGTTCAGGCGGTGGGCACGTCAACGCGCCGTGGGCACATGTGTTCCCTTCTGCGAAATACCTTCACTCGGGGGTGAACTGGCACCTTTTCCGTGGAGGTTCTGCGAAGCAGGCTCAACCACGCCGTGAATTGCGCCACTTCAGCGGTAATGCGATTTCCGGCGCAACCGGGCAACCAGGGAGGATCCGGTCAGACCTGCTCCGCCAGCCGGGACAGGATGCGCGCGGCGGGCTCGTCCGTCGCGTGGCGGTGTCCGGTGCCCGCCCAGAGGTTGATCCGCTCGCTGTCCCCCGCCGCCGCGGCCGCCCGGCGGAGCGGGCTGGTCAGGTGGTGCAGCGCGGGATAGCCGTCGGGGGCGATCACGGTGAACCGGTCGGTGAACCGGTTGCTCAACGCCCGCGCGGGACGCCCGGTGAACGCCCGGGTCACCAGCGTCTCCTGACGCGCCGGATCGGCCAGCGCCGCCCGGTAGGGCGCGGAGGTCCCCGCCTCGTCCGCCCGCAGCAGCACCGTGCCGACGGCGACCGCCACGGCACCGGTGGCGAGCGCCTCGGCCACCCCCTCCGGCGTCGCCACACCGCCGGCGGCGATCAGCGGCAGCGCGGTCACCGCGCGCACCTGCCCGACCAGCTCCGCCAACGGCGTGGTGGCGGGCAGCAGTTCGGGCGTCAGCGTGCCCGAGTGCCCGCCCGCCGCGGACGCCTGGACGACCAGCAGGTCCACCCCGGCCGCCGCCGCCAGCTCCGCCTCCGGCGCGGAGGTGACGGTCTGTACGACGACGGTGCCCGCCTTCCGCAGCGCGGCGACGACCCCCGTCTCGGGGATCCCGAAGGTGAAGCTCACCACCGGCACCGGTTCGGTGAGCAGCAGGTCGATCTTCTCCGCCCACCAGTCGTCGTCCTCGACGATGCGCGCGGCCAGGGTCTCCGCGTCCCACGCCGCCGGGTCCCACGCCTCCGGGTCCAGTCCGACGGCGCGCGCCTCCGGGGCCAGCGCCTGCGCGTAGCGGCGGAAGGCGGCCGGGTCGACCGGCACCGGGTTGGGCGCGAAGACGTTCACCCCGAACGGCACGCCCTCCGAGCGCACCTTCGCGACCTCGTCGGCGACCGCCTCCGGCGTCTTGTACCCGGCGGCCAGGAACCCCAGCGCACCGGCCCGTGCGGCGGCGACGACCAGCCCCGGCGTGGTCGGCCCGCCCGCCATCGGCGCCGCGAGGATCGGCAGGTCGGCTCCGAGCGCGGCCAGGGACGAGGTCATCAGCGGTCTCCCAATCACAGTGCTGCACGGTTCCGGTCCGGCACGGCTCCGGTTCTCCGCACGGCCGAGCGCCCCCGCCCTACCGCACGCCCAGCACCATCCGGAACCGGGCCGCGCCCGAAAGCATCCTGTCGTAGGCGGCCTGCGCCTCGTCAAGCGGCATCAACTCGACCATCGGCCTGATCCCGTGGAGCGCGCTGAACCGCATGGTGTCCTCGACGTCCTGCGCCGTGCCGGACGGGTGGCCGCGCACGACCTTGCCGTGCAGGACCAGTTGCACCGGCGTGATCCCGAGCGGCTCGTAGTCCACGCCGACGACGATCAGCTCACCGCGCGGGGCGAGCCCGTCCATCGCCGCGGCGATGGCGGCGGAGCTGGTCGCCGTCGCCAGCACCGCCGTCGCCCCGCCCAGCGCCTGCAGCGCCTCCGCGACCGGGGTGTCGCCGGTGCTGTCGACGTAGTGGTGCGCGCCCAACTGCCGGGCGAAGGCCGCCTTGTCCGCGCCGCGCGCGATGGCCACGGTCTCGAAGCCCATCGCCGCCGCGTACTGCACGCCCAGATGGCCCAGGCCGCCCAGGCCCAGCACCGCGACCAGGTCGCCCGGCCGGGCCGGGCTCTCGCGCAGCGCGTTGAAGCTGGTCACCCCGGCGCAGGCCAGCGGCGCGGCCTCGGCGGCGCTCAGCGCGTCCGGGATCCGGGCCAGCGCGTCCACGGGCACCACCACCTCGTCGGCGTATCCGCCGTCGTAGGCCCAACCGGGTACCTGGAGGCGGCTGCAGACGATGAAGTCGCCCCTGCGGCACGCCGTGCAGAAGCCGCAACTGCCGCCGAACCAGCCGACGGCGACCCGGTCGCCGACCCGCCAGACCGTCTCCTGCCCGCCCGGACCCTGCGGCCCCTCGGCGCCCTCGCCGAGCTCCGCGATCCGTCCGGCGATCTCGTGGCCGGGGACGACGGGGAACGACAGCCCGGGAAAGGCCCCGCTGACGAATCCGGCGTCGCTGTGGCAGATCCCGCAGGCCTCGACGGCGACCCGGACCTGCCTCGGCCCCGGACGCGGCACCTCCCGCTCCACGAGCTCCAGCGGACCGCCCGGCTTCACTGCCTGGACGACTCGGTAGGTGGTCATCAGTGCTCCTTCTCGGGGCTCACCGGTCGGGGTGCGCTCACTTGCTCGGTCAGTTGCTCACTTGCTCACTTGCTCGTGTACGGATAGTGCCTGCTGTGGTCGCCCGCCTCCCACGCGGCGCGCAGTTCCGGCAGGTTCGGGTCCCAGTCCGGCCGGATCTCGCGGGTCACCTCGCGCAGGTCGCGACGGAGGTCCTCGATCGACGGGCGTCCCCAGTACCAGTAGCCGTTGTAGACGCTGTGCACGACCAGGCCCGGCTTGAGCACCAGGGTGTGCGGCACCATCGGGTCGTGGTGGCTGTCGGTGTACTCCTGGATGTCCAGGTCCTGCTGCACCTTGCGCCCGGCGTCGGAGAGGAACGTCCACTGCGCGCCGACCGAGGCGCGGAACTCGTTGAGTTCGAAGAGGTTGTCGGTCGCGATGGTGACGACCTTGGTGTAGGCCACGGCGATCTCCGGATAGTGCGCCGCCAACTCCAGGTGCTGCTGGTGGTCCTTGGGGCAGAAATGGCCCCGGGACAGGATCAGGATCATCGGATCGATGCCCTGGATCTCGCTCAGCCTGCGACGGGCCTTGGTGTGGTCGGTCAACTCGTAGTCGGGGAAGACCCCGCCGGGCACGATGTCGGCTCGCATGTCAGGATCCCTCGCGTCGTCGGGACGGGCCACTCGGCAGTCTGCCCAGTGGACGCCTCCCCCGCACGGCGTGCGGCCGCCCGTCCCCCGAAATGAGTTGCCCCGTTCCCGGACGAACGGTCGGATGGCCCCATGACCACCAGCGCCCAGGGCCGGACCAGGATGCACGCGGACGAGACGGAGATCGACCTGCCGCTCGTCCGTCGGCTGGTCGCCGAGCAGTTCCCGCAGTGGGCCGCGCTGCCCGTCGAGCGGGTCGACTCGGCGGGGACGTCCAACGCCATGTTCCGACTGGGCGAGGAGATGGTCGTCCGGCTGCCGCGGATCGCCGGGGCAGCCGCCGACGTCGAGAAGGAGCAGCACTGGCTCCGACGACTGGCCCCGCAGCTGCCCTGCGCGGTCCCGGCGCCGCTCGGCGTCGGGACGCCCGCGCACGGCTATCCGTGGGCCTGGTCCGTCTACGGATGGCTCGACGGGGTGAACCCGACCGTCGGGCAGGACGCCTTGCCGGAGTCCGAGCAGCTCGCCGACGACCTCGCTGCTGACCTCGCCGCCTTCGTCACCGCGCTGCACCGGATCGACCCGGACGGCGGCCCGGCCTCCTACCGCTCCGAGCCCCTCTCCGCCCGTGACCAGGCCACCCGCCGCGCCATCGCCGACCTGCACGAGCTGATCGACGCCGACGCAGCCACCGCCGTCTGGGAGGCCGCGCTCCGCGCGCCCGAGTGGTCGGGCCCGACCGTGTGGATCCACGCGGACCTGCAGCCCGGCAACGTCCTGGTCGCGGACGGACGGCTCAGCGCCGTGATCGACTTCGGCTGCCTGGGTCTGGGCGACCCCGCGGTCGACCTGATCACCGCCTGGTACGTGCTGCCCCGCCACGCGCGCCCGGCCTTCCGCGCGGCCGTGGCGTCCGTCTCCCCTGCCGAGGCGGACGACGCGGCCTGGGCGCGCGGACGCGGCTGGGCCCTGTCGGTCGCGGTCGCGGAGCTGCGCTACTACCAGGCCACCAACCCGGTCATGGCCACGATCGCCCGCCACGTGATCGCCGAGGTCAGTTGTGGGGATGGCCCTTGGTGATCACCGCGTGCATGATGACCGTCTGGTAGGGATCCCAGGTGGACATCACGTAGTCGATGTCGGCGGCGTAGGGGTCGCCCGGGTGGGCCCGGGTGAACCGGCTGAGGACGTAGGGGGCGTAGGGGTCGCCCTCCAGGTTGCTGTCGGCGACGGGGTCGCAGTCGCGCGCCGTTTCGTGCATGAAGTGGCAGAGCCCGTTGTCGACCCCGGGATCGAAGATCGTCGACGGCGCCGACCACGGCCCCGCGATGGAGTCGGCGAACCTCGCCTGGATCTTGCTCTGGCAGTTGTAGAGCATGAGCCAGGACTTCAGCGGGGCGACCCAGGAGATGGACGACTCACCGACGCATCTGTCGGACTGACTGTCCGTGAACATGGAGGTCGCGAGCCGGACATCGCTGACCCACGACCGGGTCCCGTTCGGATTGACGTGCAGGTAGCGCCAGTTGAGGTCGGTGGCGACGGGCCCGGGCGGCGCGTAGGCCATGATCGGGTCGGTGGAGCGGTACAGTCCGACGCCCCAGATGTAGGTGCCGCGTGCGTCGGCGGCCGGCGCTCCCGCGATGTTCTCGGTGTTCAGCGCTCCGGTGTAGGTGAACCGGCGGTTGAGCTGGAAGAGGTTCTTGTACCGGCCGAGCACCGGGTCGTACTGGGTCATCACGGCGTTGCCGTACTGGTTGACGCCCGGTTGGTGCCCGTTCTCGCAGTGGCTCGAATCGGAGGAACCGGTCCCGGCGCAGTGGTTGGTCCAGAAGATCACGTACTGGTGGCCTCCGCTGACGAAGCCACTCGACGGCACGTTGAAGTACCCCTGGTAGATCGGCGGGTTGATGACAATGGCCGGCCGGTAGGTCGGGGTGGGGAAGGTGTTCAGGATCGGGTAGGTCAGATGCAGGCAGGAGGCGTAGCTCGGCGGTGCGGTGTCCCGACTGGTCGCGACCGAGTCGTCGTAGCCCTCCTCCTCGTGGTTCTCGACGGCGGCGGGGCGGGTGTCGCCGAACAGCAGCGTGAGTGTCGTGCCGTCGTCCACCGGGTAGCCGAGATCAGTGCCCTGCGCGTTCGCCCGGATCCCGGTGAGGTTCGTGGTGAGCATCCGCTGCTCGGCGTCGACGTTGCCGGTGAGCTGACACACCTTCTCGCTGCGTCCCCGGTAGGCGATCTGCTGGGAGCCGGGCTGCCAGGGCTTGTTCACGTCCGAGTTGTCGTGCCACCAGTGTTCGAGTCCGTTGCCCGAGAAGCCACCCGCGACCTGGGCGTTGTCCGGGGGCTCGGGCGCTGCCGGTCCCGGCACGACGACCTCGAAGTTGCCCGGCCGGTCACCCGCGCCGAAACCGCTCTCGATCAACGACGGCGACCCGGTCACACCTGAGGCGAACGACCCTCCGAACTGCCACGGCTTGTTCACGTCGGAGTTGTCGTGCCACCAGTGCTCAAGATGGTCACCGACCGCCACCGCGACCTCGAAGTTGCCGGGCCGGTCACCCGCACCGAAACCGCTCTCGATCAACGACGGCGACCCGGTCACTCCCGAGGCGAACGACCCTCCGGACTGCCAGGGCTTGTTGACGTCCGAGTTGTCGTGCCACCAGTGCTCCAGATGGCCGCCCACCGGCACCACCACCTCGAAGTTCTTGTGGTCTCCGCCGAAGCCGCCCTGGATCATGGCGGGTCCGCCCGACACCCCGGCTGCGAACGTCTGTGCCGGGTGCCAGGTGGCGGTGTCCCGCCAGAAGGCCGCCAGGTGGTCGCCCTGCCGTGCGAGGACTTCGAGGTCACCGTGCCCGTTGCTGTGGAAGTCGCTCTGGATGACGGCGGGCCGGTCGTCGGAGATGCCCGAGCCGAAGACTCCGCCCTGCTGCCACTGGCCGCCCGTCGCGGCCCGCCAGTAGTGCACGAGCCGCCCGCTCTCGGGCACCACGACCTCCAGGTTCGGAAAGCCCGCCGTGGTGTAGTCGCTTTCGATCAGGCACCCGGGGCCGGTGGCGCGGTCGGTGATGACCGGACCGCGGGTCCACGCGTAGTTCACGTCGGCGTTGTCGTGCGAGTAGAAGACCAGATCGTTGCCCTGCAACACGACCAGGTCGAAGTCGCCCTGGGTCCCCGGCGTGCGCGGGCGGCCCTGGATCAGGCACGGGTCTCCGGTCACCAGCGGCTCCACCACGGTCTGCGGAGGAGCCGGTGCGTCCGCCGCGGTGGACCGCGCGTACGGCGCCGACCCGGCGACCAGCAGGCACCCCAGGGCCACCGTGAGCCCTCGCCACCACATCCCCACTGCGCCTCCCGTCCGCGCCGGGCCCGTCCGCCCGGCAGTCATCGCTCGCCCGCCGCCCGCCACCCGCCGATCACCCATCCACTGACGGGGCGTCAGGAGTCGCCTCATTCTCGCCGAGGCCCAGGTCGAACCGGCCGCCGCCTCGCCGAGGCACGGTGCGCGGAGATGAACTCCGCGCCCATGCCCGAGTCCTCTCGCGGCTCGCGCGGATGGCAGGATGGCCCCATGAGCATCGTCAAGATCAACGCCCTCACGGTCCCGTCGGAGATGCGGGAGACCCTGGAGAAGCGCTTCGCCGCCCGTGCCGGTGCGGTCGAGAACTCCGACGGCTTCGAGTGGTTCGAGCTGCTCCGCCCGGTCGAGGGCACCGACCAGTACCTCGTCTACACCCGCTGGCGCAGCGAGGAGGACTTCCAGAACTGGATGTCCGGCCCGATGCAGGCCGCCCACGCCGGCCAGGGCCAGGGCGGCGGCCAGGGCGGGCAGGGCGGTGCCCACGGTGGCGGCGACGACAAGCCGAAGCCCGCCGCGACCGGCTCCACCCTCTGGTCCTTCGAGGTCGTCCAGCAGGCCGCCCCGAAGTCCGCCTGAACCGAGCGACAAAGCTGAGCCGAGCGACGACAGCGCCATGCCCCACGCGACCGCCCTCGACGGGACCCGCATCGCCTACCAGGTCCACGGCGAGGGCGCGCCGCTGGTGCTGCTCTCCGGCCAGGCCAACAACCACCACTGGTGGGACGCCGTCCGCGCCGACTTCCACGCCGCCGGCAGCACCGAAGGCCGCCCGGCCCGCAGCACGATCACGCTCGACTGGCGCGGCACCGGCGACAGCGACAAGCCCGACGAGCCCTACACCACCTCCGGCTTCGCCGAGGACGTGGTCGCCGTCCTGGACGCCCTCGGCATCGAGCGCGCCGACGTCTACGGCACCTCGATGGGCGGCCGGGTCGCCCAGTGGCTGGGCGCATGCCATCCGGAGCGGGTCCGCAGGCTGGTCCTCGGCTGCACCACGCCCGGCGACGTCCACGGCGTGGCACGTGACCGGGCGGTCTCGGCGGCGCTCGCGTCCGCCGAGACCGCGATCGCCAAAGCCACGCTGCTCGACCTGATGTACACCCCTGCCTGGCTGGCCGACCACCCCCACGGTCCCTGGAACGTGCTCGGCGACCGCGACATGCCCCCCTACGCCCGACGCCGCCACCTGCTGGCCAGCCGCCGCCACGACGCCTGGGACGTGCTCCCCGAGATCACCGCGCCGACCCTGGTCGTCCACGGCACCGCCGACCGGTTCAACCCCGCTGAGAACGCGCCCCTCCTCGCCGCCCGGATCCCCGGCGCCAGGCTGCACCTGATCCCGGACGCGCGGCACGCCTACTTCGACGAGTTCCGCGAGGTCGCCTCCCCGCTGGTGCTGGACTTCCTCGACGCGCCGTCAGGGGCCTGACCCCGGCCGGACGCTTTGTCCGGTGTTGTACTGGTTCCCATGGCCACCGGAGAGAACCTGGGGAGCAGGGGAAGCAGGGGGAACAAGCGGAGCCGACGGCGCAGCCGGGCCGCCCGGGCGGAGACGGCCCGGCGGACCGCCAACCTGCGCACCCGGATCCGGCTGCTGATCGAGCTGACCGCGCGGGCCGGCGCCTACCGCCGGGGCCTGGTCGCCGCCGCGTCCGGGCTCAGCCCGGAGGAGGCCGAGATCATGGCCGACCTGGAGTCCCACGGCCTCCAGGTCCCGCAGCTGCACGACGTGCTCTGCGGCGGACACGTCCTGGTGGACGACCCCTCCCTCTACGAGGCGTGGCAGTTCCCCTCGGCCAGCCATCCGCGCATCTCCAGCCACCACAAGGACATCGACAAGAAGCTCTACCCGGACATCGGCATGCGCGGCCGGGTGGTCCGCGAGAAGCTGCACGGCCGCACCGCCACCGGCACCTGGATGCAGCTGGAGAAGACCCCGGCCGCGTTCGGCAAGAACAAGCTGCCCAGCCTGGACGACCTGCGGCACCTGATGGACTACGTGGTCTACCGGATCACCCGGAGCAACGTCGGCCCGTGGGGGCTCTCCCGGCTGACCGAGCGCCGTCCGCTGTACCTCACCCCGGCCCTGGCCCAGCCGACCGAGCTGACCCCGCCCGTCGCCGAGGCCCTCGCCGGGGCGCTGCGCCGGATCGAGGAGGAGGACGACACCACCTCCGTCTCGCAGGACCTGGCGACCCGCTTCCCGCCGCCCGAACGCCCCGACCCCTCGGACGAGCTCGGCCGCGCGCTGAGCGGCCGCAGCGGGCGCGGGCTGTTCGGCAACTCCGACGTGTGGATCAGTGAGACGGCGCTGCCGACCACCGCGTCCGTCCTGTCCGCCGCCGCGACGGCGAGCCCGCCACGCGGCACCCGATGGTCGACGGAAACCGAGGAAGGCTCAGCATGACCGAACCGACCCCAACCCCCGAACCCGAGCCACAGCCCGAGCCGCAGCCGACGCCGGAGCCCCAGCCGACGGCGGAGCCGGAGGCCGGCGACACCCAGGTCCCCTCCGGGCTGGTGTCGGCGGTGGTCAACCTGGTGGGCACCGGCGCGGTCGCGCTCGGCGCGTACACGATCGCCGAACTCACCGCCGTCGACGCGGTGGTGGACTTCCTGGAGTCCCGGCCCTCGGACGAGGTGCTCGCGGAGGCGGTCCGCTCGCTGGCCGCCCGCCAGCTGCTGCTGGCCGGGGACGGACCGGGGAAGATCGAGGTGCGCGGCGACCTCGGCATCGCCGTCACCTTCCAGCGCCGCGCCCGGCTGGTGCTGGACGCCCGGGTGGCGGGCACCGAGTCCGGCGAGGCGTGGCGGATGCTGGTGCTGCCGCAGCCCGAGCGGATCTGCATGATCGTGCGCATCGACGCGCTCGGCGTCCATGAACTCTCCCTGCACACGCTGGACGAGACGCTCGGCATGGTCGCCGACTGGCTGCCGCGCGGCTCCTGGGCCGACGCGGACGGCCACGCCGACCCGGACGCGGTCCTGGCCGCGGCCGAGCGCTCCGCGCTGCTGACGGCCGTCCACTACTCGGCGGTGGGCTCCGCCGAGACCGCCGAGTCCAGCACCGACCTGGTCCTCGCCCGTCGCGGCGGTCGCCTGTACGCCTTCACCCGCGACCCGCAGGACGCCACCCGTCTCGTCCCCAGCACGCGGGGACGCGGCCAGGGCCTGCGCGAGATCGTCGCCGCGCTGCTGGACCAGCCCATGACGAAGGTGGCGAAGTAGCGTCCCAGCACAGCGAGTTCAGAGAGAAGTCCCGTCAGGACGCGGCGGCGAGCTCCAGCGCGGCCAGCACCTCGGACCGGCTGGGCGCTCCGGCGGAGCGGCGGGCGACCCGGCCGTGCCGGTCCAGCACCAGCACCGTCGGGGTGCGCATGACGTCGGCCCGGCGGACCAGGTCCAGCCGCTCCTCGGCGTCGATCTCGACCAGCCGGACGCCGGGACGGTCCGCCGCGACCTCGCCGAGCAGCCGCCTGGTGCCCGGGCAGTTGGCGCAGAACTCGGTCGAGAACTGCACCAACGTCGCCTGGTCGCCCAGTGGTTGGCCGAGGTCGGCGCCGGTCAGGCGCAGCGCGGGGCCCGGCTTGGCACCCCGCATCCTGCCGTCACGCGCGGCCCGCACCAGGCCGAAGCCCGTCGCGGCGGCCAGCACCACGACGAGGACGAGCACTCCGGTGAGCTCGCTCATGACAGCCGCGCCCGACTCCGGACAGCCAGCAGGTAGACCTCGCAGCCGAGGCAGTAGCCGAAGACCGCGTTGAGGAAGGCGGCGGCAAGCGCCAGCGCCGTCGCGGCGACGCCCAGCCACAGCGCGCCGGAGAGGTAGCCGACCGTGCCGACCAGCGCGAAGGCCAGGCCGACGGCCTGGGCGAACCGGGGCGGGCGCTCGTCCTCCAGCTCGGTCGGCGGCCCGAGGCGCGGGCGCACCAGACGCCGGAAGAGGTAGCCGTAGGGCGAGAAGCGCAGTCCGAGGAGCGCGCCGAGCGCGAAGACGACGCCCTGCGCGGCGAGCAGCGCACCGCTGCTGGTCACCAGGGCGACGGCGAGGACCACCGTGGTCAGGGACGCGGCGAAACGCGGGCCGCGTGGATCGATACGTGGCGGATCGATACGGGACGTGCCGGAGCTGCCGAGAGGCATGCGGGACTCCGAGAGGTTCGAGGGTTCCTGGGGTTCCTTGGGGTCGGGATCAGGAACGACGACACGCCGCGGACCACACCCGACCGAAGTCGATGTGGTCCCGGGTCACCAGGAACGTCTCTACAGGCACACCACCATTGGAACAGCCGCCCCCGCCGCAGGTCAACGGAGCGCAGCTCAACGCAGCGCAGGTCAACGCGCGTGCGACGGGCTCCGGCGGCGGGTGAGGTCCTCCAGCAGTGCGACCGCGTGGCTCGCCTGCCCGTAGGGGACGAAGAGGTGGTCGTGGTGGAAGCCCGCGACGACGTTGCAGCTCAGCCCGGCCTCGGCCAGCACGTCCGCGACGGCCGCCGTCATGCCCACCGCCTCCAACGCGGAGTGGACGCGCAGCGTGATCCAGCCCGCGACGTAGTGGTACGCGAGCTGGGCGGCGTCGGCCTCCTCCTGCGCCACGACCACGGTCAGACCCTCCGGCTCCTGCACCGACACCACGGGGCGGACTCCCTCGGGCACCGGTCCGGGCAGCGTGCAGAAGACGTACGCGCCGGGGTTGAGCTCGGGCTTCATGTCGGCCAGCAGCTTGTCCAGCCTGGTCTCACCGGTCATGGCTCAAGGCTAGGTGCGGACGCGCCGGTGCGCCTGCGGGCACCGGCGGCTCGAAGCCGGCCCGCTCACGCGAAGCCGGCCCGCTCAGCTCGAACTCGGCCGCACCCCGCGTACCAGCCCCGCGCCGAGCAGCGCCTCGTGCGCCTGGCGGACGCCGCGGCGCACCCGCTGCGGGTCAGGCGGGCCACCGGGGGTCTCCTCCAGGCCCGCGACGAGTTCGAGCAGCGCGTCGCCGAGCGCCTGCATGCCCGTCTCCAGCCGGGCGACCCGGTCGTCCAGCGTCGCCGGTTCCGCCGCCGTCGGCTCCGGCGCCTCCTCCGCCACCTCGGAGCCGCCCTCGCCGATGCCCGAGCCCGCCGGGCTGATCAGGCCGTAGTGCCCGTCGTAGCGCGCATACAGGACGGCCCCACGCCCGGAGGCCGGGTCGGCGAAGAAGAGGAAGGGGTGGTCCGAGGCGTCCAGGCTCGCCTTGGCCTGCCCCACCGTCAGCACCGGCGCGGGGCTCTTGAGCACCGTGACCTGGACCGTCGGCGGGACCAGGCCCTCCGGGTCGGGGACGAGCTGGGCCAGCCGGAACGGGCCGGGCCCGAAGCGGTAGAGCACGCTGTCCTGGCCGCTGCCGGACTCGGTGAAGAGGTGGAAGTCGAAGTCCATCGTCTCCAGCGTGAACGCCGCCTGGTCGGTGGACTCCCGCACCAGGGCGACGTCCTTGTGGCGGCTGATCACGCGCTGGTCGGCGGGCAGTTGCACGCGGGTCGGGCGGCGCAGCGGCTCGACCCCCTGGCGCCAGTCGGTGATCCCGGAGCGGTCGCTGTCCGGTGCGGTGTGGCCGCTGCGGGCCCACTCCATCCGGGAGAGCTGGATGTCGAGCCGGCTGCGCAGCACGGCGATCGCCTCGGCCATGGTGTCGGCGGCGACCTGCGCGCGGACGATGCCGCCCTCGACGGCCAGCACCGCCTCAGCCATCGCGGGGCGGCCGACGGCCTGCCGGGTCCGGCTCAGCCGGACATCCGCGGCCCGCGCGTGCTCGCCGGTGTCGTCGAGCAGCTGCTGGACGGTCGCGCGGGCCAGTTCGGTCGTGGCCGGGGACAGCTCGCCGCCCAGCACCGTCACCTGCAGATCGGGCGAGAGCCCGGTCGGAACGTCAGTGGTCATGGTCTCTCGCTCCGCTCGTCGCCAGGGCCGTCACCTTCGACGGTAAGACGGGTTGGCCCCCACGTCGCACCGGCAAGTCGCTAAACCGGCCATTTTCCTGCGGCGACCCCCGGGACGGAGCGGTCACCAGGGCCTCAGGACGCCCCGGTGTTGGTCTGCGCCGGACCGCCGTTGCCCTGCGACGGCGCCTGCACGCTGCCTCCGCCCGTGCTGCCGACCCCTCCCACACCGGTGCTGCCGCCCCCGTCGTGCGAGGGGACGAGCTTGCCGAGCGCCGAGAGGTTCGGCAGGTCATGGGCGTAGCCGAGGCCCAGGAGCAGCGCGGCGGCGGTGGATCCGATCGCGGTCCAGCGGGTCACCCCGCTCACGCGGTGCAGCCCGACGGTGCGGCGACGTGCCCGCTCGCTCGCGGACCTCGCGGGTACTGGCCCAGGCACGGCTGCGTTCATCGCGGCCCCCTCACCTCTGCTCTCTTCCCAGTGTGCTTGAGTGACCGTCAAGCTGAGGTTCGAACCGTCTTCAAATCCGGTTAAGAAGCCCCGGCCGCTGCCACCGGGGGCACTCACGCCACTGCGAGCGCTCTACGCTGAAGCAATGGCACAGGTAACCGATCCGGCAGCGACGGCGGCGGCGCCTCTCTCCGTGCTGGTGGTCGAGGACGACCAGGGCATCGCCGACTCACTGGTGCGCGGGCTGAGCAGGGACGGCTACGCGGTCCGGTGTGTCGGCACCGGCAACGACGCGCTCGCAACACGGCCGGTTCCCGACGTCGTGCTGCTCGATCTGGGCCTGCCGGACCTCGACGGCGTCGAGGTGTGCCGACGGATGCGCCGCCAGTCCGACGCCGCGATCATCGTGGTCACCGCGCGCGGTGAGGAGGCGGACCGGGTCGCCGCGCTGGACGAGGGCGCGGACGACTACCTGGTCAAGCCCTTCGGGCTGGCCGAGCTGCTGGCCCGGCTGCGCGCCGTGCTGCGGCGCACCCGCCCCACCGGCGCGGAGCTGATCGTCCACGGCCCGCTGACCGTGGACCCGCGCACCCGCCGGGTGACCGTCGGCGGTGAGGAGATCGCGCTCACCCCGAAGGAGTTCGACATCCTGCACTGCCTGGCCGTCGACCCGGGCCGGGTGGTCACCCGTCAGGAGATCCTGGAGCGCGCCTGGGACGCCCACTGGTACGGGCCGACCAAGGTGCTGGACGTCCACATCGCCGCGCTGCGCCGCAAGCTGGGCGCGCCGGGCCTGGTCGAGACGGTCTACGGACGCGGCTTCCGGCTGGGCACCGACCTCTCCGCCGACTCCTCCCCCGGCATCTCCCCCCAGACCGACGCCGACGCCGACGCCGGCAGCGCGACGCCGTGACCCGGCGGATCGCGCTCAGCGTGCTGGCCCTGGTGGTCGCGCTGCTGGTGCTCGCGGTCGTCCCGCTGGGCATCTCGATGACGCAGCGGGAGAACGACTCGTTCCGCGAGGAGACCGCCGCCAAGGCGCGGACCATCGCCTCCGCCGCCGAGGAGCACCTGTCCGACAACCGCCCGGACACCGACGCCCGCGAGCAGATCGAGGCCGCCACCGACGCGGGCGACTGCGCCCAGGTCTACGACGCGCACGGCGCGCTCTTCCTGACCACCCCGTGCAAGGCCGGGCCGGTGCCCGCCGGCGCGGTCGACGCGGTGCTGCGCACCGGGCAGCCGCAGACCGCCCAGGACGACAGCCGGATGGCGATGGTCGTCCCGGTCGGCGACTCGGTGCCCGCCTCGGGCGTGCTGGTCTTCTCCCGGTCGACCGACGACCTCAACGACCAACTGCTCGCCATCTGGGGCTGGCTGGGCCTGTGCGGGCTCGGGGCGCTGGCCGCGTCGATGCTGGTGGCCACCCGGCTGGCCCGCTGGGTCGGCCGCCCGCTGGTCTCGCTGGACGACGCGGCGGCCCGGCTCGGCGAGGGCGACCTCGCCGCCCGCGCCGAGGTGACCCAGGGCCCGCCGGAGGTCCGGCGGCTCGCGGCGACCTTCAACTCCATGGCCGCCCGCACCGAGAACCTGATCCACGGCCACCGCGCCGTGATCGCGGACGTCTCCCACCAACTGCGCACCCCGCTCACGGCGCTGCGGCTCCGGCTGGACCTGCTGGCCGCCGACGCCGCCGCCAACCCCGAGGGCGAGGACGACACCGCGCAGGAGCTGGCCGGGGCGCAGGAGGAGATCGCCCGGCTTTCCCGGATGGTCGACGGCCTGCTCGCGGTCGCGCGCGCCGAGAACGCGGTGCCGCACCAGACGTCGATCCGGGTCGACCGGGTGGTCGCCGACCGGATCGCCGCCTGGCAGCCGGTCGCCGACGAGCGCGAGACCCGGCTCCTGCCGCGCGGTGGCGAGGGCGTCACTGTCTCGCTCGGCGCGGGCGACCTGGAGCAGATCCTCGACAACCTGATCGCCAACGCCCTGGACGCGGTGCCGGCCGGCGGCTCGGTCGAGCTGGTCACCGCACGGGACGTGGAACGCGGCGAGGTCCGTCTCTCCGTGGTCGACCACGGCCCCGGGATGGATGAGGCGGCCCGCGAACGCGCCTTCCGCCGCTTCGACTCGGGCCGGGAGAGCGGAACCGGGCTGGGCCTGGCGATCGTCCACCGTCTGGTGACCGCCAACGGCGGCAGGGCCGAGCTCGCCCGGACGCCCGGCGGCGGGCTGACCGTGCACCTGCTCCTCCCGGCCGTGCCGCCCGAGACGCGTGCCCCGCGCCGCGACCGCCGCCCGCCGCGCAGCGGCCCGTCCCGCAGCAGCCCGTCCCGGAGTGCCCCGCCCCACCAAAAGCCGTCAAATCCGGATCCGAACGGATGATCCCCGTCACACGCCGGGCCGCCCCGGAGCTGCGACGACGCGGACCCTTGCCAGTTCTTAGTAATTCCTGAACCGGAATCCGACATCCCCCTGGGCACGCTGGAGCGACAGACTGCGACACCCCCACCTGTCCAGGAGGAGTCAAGGATGGACTCGACCGAACATCCGGCCGCCGCCGAACGGGCCCGATCCCATCGGCGGGACCGCTCCGTGCGCCGGGTCGGCGCCACCACGCGCTGGGTCACCGTCGCCGCAGCGGCGGGTACCGTCGCGCTCGCCACCGGCTACGCGCAGGCGTCCACGCCCTCCGCGTCGCACCACGGCACCACGGCCGCGCCGAGCCCGGACGCCTCCCGCGCCGCCCAGGTCCCGAAGCCCTCCGCACCGGCCAAGCCGTCCGCGAAGCCGAGCCCCAGCCACACGGTCGCACCCAAGCCCAAGCCGAAGCCGGTCACCCACACCGTCGCCCCGGCCCCGGTCCCGGTGCAGCAGCCCACCTCCGCACCGGCCCCCGCGTACACGCCGCCCGCTCCGGCGCCCGTACCGACGCAGGCCGCCCCGGTGCCGACCCAGGCGGCCCCGCCGCCGGCCCCCGCGCCCGCGCCGTCCCAGACCACGACGGGCGGTTCATGACGATGCTCGCCCAGGAGCCCGGCCAGGCCGTCTTCCCGGTCTTCGGTACCAGCGGACATCTGCTGGTCAGCGACCCGGGGCTGCTGCCCGACGCCCTGGTCAGGCTCCAGTCCGAGCTGGCCGCGATCGACGCCGCGTGCAGCCGCTTCCGTCCCGACGCCGAGCTGGCCCGGGCCAACGCCATGGCCGGACGGACGGTCGTGGTCGGCCCGCTGCTGGCGGAGGCGCTGGACGTGGCCTGGCGCGCGGCCGAGGAGACCGGCGGGATCGTCGACCCCACCGTCGGGGCGGCCGTCCGCGGTCTCGGCTACGACCGCACCTTCGCCTCGCTCCGCCCCGAGCAGGTCGGCGCGCCCGCGACCGCACCCGCCCCCGGGCCGGCGAGCGTCGAGTGGGAGCCCGCCCGGCGGCGGCTGCGGCTGCCCGCGGGCGTCGCCCTCGACCTGGGCGCGACCGCCAAGGCCTGGGCCGCCGACCGGTGCGCGGCCCTGCTCGCGCAGAGCACCGGGTGCGGCGTGCTGGTCAACCTCGGTGGCGACCTGGCCGCCGCCGGTCCCGCGCCCGAGGGCGGCTGGCGGGTCGCCGTCGCCGACGACCACCGAGCACCGCGGCCCGACTCCCCCATCGTGGCCGTGGAGAGCGGCGGACTGGCCACCTCCGGCACCGCCGTCCGTGCCTGGACGCGCGACGGCCGCCGGACGCACCACATCGTCGATCCGCGTACCGGCCGCAACCCGCAGCCGTGCTGGCGGACCGTCACGGTCGCGGCCCGGTCCTGCGTCGCCGCCAACACCGCCGCCACCGCGGCGCTGATCCTCGGCCGCGTGGCCCCCGAGAGGCTGCGTGAGGCCATGCTCCCCGCCCGTCTCGCCCACGAGAACGGCGACGTCGTCCGCGTCTGCGGCTGGCCCGCGGACGCGCCCGCTCCCCGGCGAGGTGCCGCATGAACCCCGCGCTGACCCTCGGACTCCACTCCGCTGGGCTCCACCAGGCGCTGCTGGCCGCGTCGTCGACCGCGCCGAGCCCGCTCTGGTACGCCACCCGCGCGGGCGGCACCATCGCGCTGGTGCTGCTGACGGCGACGCTGGCCCTCGGCATCGCCGTCGGTGGACGCCACGAGCCGCGCACCCTCGCCCGGTTCGAGGTGACCTCGCTGCACCGCAACCTGTCGGTGCTGACGCTGGTCTTCCTGGCGATCCACATCGTCACGGCGATCCTGGACAGCTTCGTCCACCTCGGCTGGTGGATCGCGCTGGTGCCGTTCACCTCCGGGTACCGCACGCTCTGGCTCGGGCTCGGCACGGTCGCGTTCGACCTGATGCTCGCGGTCGCGATCACCAGCGCGACCAGCGGCATCCGGCTGAAGATGGGCCAGCGGCGCTGGAAGGCCGTGCACTGGCTCGCCTACGGCTCCTGGCCGATCGCGGTGTTCCACGCCGCCGGAACGGGTACCGACACCACGGCCACGCTCCAACTCGCCCTCTACGCCGTGTGCCTGGCCGTCGTCATCGCCGCCGTCTGGTGGCGGCTGCACCGCGCCGGGCCCGCCCACCGCGCGCTGCGCCTGTGGACGGGCGTGGCCACGCTGGCGGTCCCGGTCGCCCTGGCCGCCTTCCTCCACGTCGGCCCGCTGGCACCCGGCTGGTCCCACCGCGCCGACGCGCCCGCACGTCCCGTCGCCACCACGCCTGCCGCCTCCGTAACGGAAGGAGCCGTGACCCGATGACCGCCGAAGCCACCTACGGCGCGTACGACTCCCCCGACGCCTACGACGAGACCCGCGCCCTACCGCTCGCCGACGGCTCCCGGCCCGGCCCGCACGGCACCAGGCTCCTCTCCGGCTGGTTCACCGACGGCCGCCCGGCCGACCTGACGGACCATCTGGACCGCTACGGTCCCCCGCCGATCGAGCGCGCCGCCGCCCGCAACGGGCACGAGTCCGCGCTGGTCCGCGCCGTCGAAGCGGCGGGCCTGACCGGACGCGGCGGCGCCGCGTTCCCCACCGCGATCAAGATGCGCGGCGTCGCGTCCGGGCGCGGCCCGGCCGTGGTCGTGGCCAACGGCATGGAGAGCGAGCCGGCCAGCTCCAAGGACCGGACGCTGCTCCAACTCGCCCCGCACCTCGTGCTGGACGGGATCGCGCTGGCCGCCCAGGCGGTCGGCGCGAACGAGGCCCACCTCTGCGTGGCCCGTCCCCGTACCGAGCAGATCCGCGAGCTGCGCGCCGCCCTCGCCGAACGCGAGCGGCGCGGCCTGGACCGGATCCCGGTGCAGCTGCACGAACTGCCGCACCACTACGTCTCCAGCGAGGAGACGTCCCTGGTCAACTGGCTGAACGGCGGCGACGCCCGGCCGATGTCCACCCCGCCGCGCCCGTTCGAGAAGGGCGTCGACAAGCGCCCCACGCTGATCGACAACGTGGAGACCCTCGCCCACCTGGCCCTGATCGCCCGCTACGGCGGCGACTGGTACCGGGAGGCGGGCGCGCCCGACGCGCCCGGCACCACCCTGGTCAGCCTCTCCGGCGCGGTCCGCCACCCCGGTGTCTACGAGGCCCCGATGGGATCCACCATCGGCCATCTGCTCAACCACGGCGGCGGCCCGAGCGGACCCCTGTCCGCGATCCTGGTCGGCGGCTTCTTCGGCAGCTGGCTCCCGGCCCGGACCGCCGCCGAGACCCGGTTCACCAAGGAAGACCTGGCCGCCCTCGGCGCAGGCCCCGGCGCTGGAATCCTGGTCGCGCTGCCGCACCAGTCCTGCGGGCTGGCCGAGACCGCCTCGATCCTCGCCTTCCTGGCCAACAACAGCGCCCAGCAGTGCGGCCCCTGCCGCTTCGGGATGCCCGCCGTCGCCGACGACTTCGCGACCCTGGCCTTCGGCCAGGCCGACCCGTCGGTGCTGATGCGGCTGGAGCAGCGCACCGGCCTGCTCGCCGGACGCGGCGCCTGCCGCCACCCCGACGGGGCCGCCCGCCTCGCCGCCACGGCGCTGTCGACCTTCGCCGCCGACGTGCAGAACCACCTGCGCTACGGCCCCTGCCCCGGAGCTGACCTGCCCCCGGTGCTCGACGTCCCGGACAGCCCGGTCCCCGACCCGGAGGAGTGGAAGTGAGCGTCATGCCGTTCACCCGGTCCCGTGAGCTGACCCTGCGGATCGACCGGATCGCCTGCGAGGGCCACGGCGCCTGCGCCGAACTGCTGCCGGAGCTGCTGTCGCTGGACGAGTGGGGCTACCCGATCGTCCACTCCGCAACGGTCCCTGCGGAGCTGTCGGCGCACGCCAAGCGGGCCGTCGCCGCCTGCCCGGTGCTAGCCCTGCGGATGGACCGCCCGACACGGTGATCAGGCTCGTCCGATAACCTGCCCGCGGCCGTCGGCAGGTGTGCCGCCGTCCGGCGGGACCCTGAACGAGTTCTTAGTCATCGATCATGCAGACTCTCCCCGGCAGGTCCGCCTCAGGCCCGTCCGGAAGGAACAACCGGTGACCACTGCAAGCGTCGCGCCGTCCCGCCAGGAGCAGCGGCAGTCACACGGCCCCGAGGGCAACGCCCGGCTGACCGGTGCCGTCGGGACCGTGCTGCTGGTGCTCTTCGCCGTGCAGGGCGTCACGATCCTGTCGCTGACGCAGCTGCTGCCGGTGCACTTCTTCTTCGGCATGCTGATCATCGGCCCCGTGCTGCTGAAGATCGGTACGACGGTCTACCGCGCCTTCCGCTACTACACCGGCGCTCCCGCGTTCCGCCGCCACGGCGCCCCGCACATCGCGCTGCGCCTGCTCGGCCCGCTGCAGATCCTGATGTCCGTGTCGCTGCTGACGACCGGCATGACGCTGGCACTGGTCGGTCCGGGCACGCTGGCCCAGCAGGTGCTCTTCCTGCACAAGGCCTCGTTCTGGCTCTGGGTCGGACTGACCTCGATCCACGTGCTGACCCACCTGTGGCGGCTGCCCCGCCTGGTCGGCTCGGAGCTGCGCCGCGACGCCGTCCCCGGCCGGGGCCTGCGCTGGACGCTGCTGGCCTCCTCGCTGGCCACCGGCGCCCTGATCGCCCTCTGGGGCCAGCACCTGGTCACCAACTGGGGTCGCTGAGCTCTTACTGACGAAGGCCGCCCCCGCTCGACGCGGGGGCGGCCTTCGTGCGTCACCTGAATTCTGATGTCACCTGCTCAGGAGACCGTCAGCGGTGCCGACAGCGCGACGTCGTACGGCGTCGTGTCGTCGTTGTCGATCTGCACCTGGTAGGCGCCCGGCTGGACGGTCGGCGCGGCGGCCGAGTCGATGTCGCCCTGGCTCACCGCCAACTGCCGCAGGTCGAAGGTGATCTGGACGGTCTTCGACTGCCCGGCCGCCAGGTCGACCCGGGTGAAGCCGACCAGGCGCTGCGGCGGGGCGATGGTCTGGTCGCTGACCGGCTGCGCCACGTAGAGCGGCACGATGTCGGTCCCGTCCCGGCTGCCCGTGTTGCTCACCGTCACCGTGGCGGTGACCTGGCCGCCGCGCGCGGACGCCGTCGGCGTCACGTTCAGGCCCTTGACCGCGAAGCTGGTGTAGGAGAGGCCGTAGCCGAACGGGTAGAGCGGGTTGTAGGCGTGACCCGCACCCGAACCGGTGCCCGGGAGTTGGTCGAAGAACTTCGGCTCGTCACCGAGCGGCGAGGGCGCGGTGCCGTTGAAGTCGCCGCCCACGGTGGTCGCGTCCGAGGCCCAGGTGATCGGCAGCTTGCCGCTCGGGTCGATCGTGCCGAACAGCGCCTGCGCGACGGCCTGACCGGCCTCGGTGCTGCCCTGGAAGTCCATCAGCACGGCGTTGGCGTTCTCCGCCGGGCCGAGGCCCAGCGGGCGTCCGGCGATGACGACGACGATGACCGGCTTGCCGGTAGCCTCCAGCGCCGAGATCAGCGCCTTCTGGTCGTCGGCCAGCGCCGGGGCCGGGTTGTCGCCGAGCCCTTCGGCGTAGGCCTTCTCGCCGACGGCGACCACGTACGCGCTGGTGCTCGACGCGTCGGCGACGGCGGTCGCCTGGTCGGGGGCGTAGACGGCGTTCGGGTCCATCGACTTGATGCCGCCCAGCACGGTCGTCCCGGGCGGGATCTGGTTCGGGTCGCCCATGCAGCAGACGTGCCCGGCCCCGGCGACGCCCTGCCAGCTGACGCTCCATCCGCCGAGCTGGTTGGTCATCGAGTCGGCGCTGGGTCCGGTGACCACGATGTGGCTGCCGGAGGCCAGCGGCAGCGCGTTGTTCTGGTTGCGCAGCAGGACCAGCGACTCCTGGGCCGCCTTGAGTGTCTGGTCACGCCCGGAGGTCACGGCGGCATCGGCGGCCGACGCGTCCACGCAGGGGGCGTTCGCGTTGGTCAGACAGGGCAGGTCGAAGAGGCCCAGCTTGAACTTGAGCGTGAGGATCCGGCCGACGGCCTGGTCGATCCGCTGGTGGGAGATCCGACCGGTCTGCACGTCCTGGAGGATCGCCTGCTGCCACGTGGCCGGGTCGTTCACCTGCATGCTCATGTCCACACCGGCGTTGACCGCGTCGGCGATGGCGCCGGGCAGGTCGGCCGCGATGTGGTAGGTCGTCTGCAACGCGGTGACGTCCTGGTAGTCGCTGATCACCACCCCGCCGAAGTGCATCTGGCTCCGCAGGATGTCGGTGAGCAGGTAGTGCGAGGAGGTGGCCGGGACGCCGTTGATCGAACCCGAGTCGACCATCACGGTGTCCGCGCCCGCGTCGATGCCCGCCTGGTAGGAGGGCAGGATGGTGGACTGGAGGTAGTTCAGCGGCAGCAGCGCCTCGTCGCGGTCATGGCCGTTGATCGACTGCGAGTAGCCCGCGAAGTGCTTGACGGTCGCGCTGACCGGCAGCGATCCCTTCGGGCCGGGGGCCTGCATGCCGGTGATGTCCGCGGCGCCCATCGCCTCGGCCAGCGCCGGCTCCTCGGACCAGGTCTCGTACGTGCGGCCCCAGCGGGGGTCGCGGGCCAGGTCCTGGACGGGTGCGAAGTCCCAGTTCCAGCCGGTGGCCCGGAGCGCGTCCGCGGTGACCTGACCGCCCGCCTGGGCGAGCGAGGGGTCCCAGGTCGCGCCCATGCCGAGCGACTGCGGGAAGAGCGGCGCCTGGTACGGGTGCCCGAAGCCGTGCACCGCGTCGACCCCGAAGAGCAGCGGCAGGTGCAGCCGCGAGTGCTGGATCGCGTAACTCTGGATGATGTTGTACTCGTTGGCCCAGTCGTAGCCGGTGTTGCCGGTTCCGCCCTTGCCGGTGGTGTCGACCGGGTCGTTGGTGCCGCCCGCCAGCACGGAGCCGACGTTCTGGCCGACCAGGATCTTCTGCATGCAGGACGGGTTGGGCACGTTGAACCCGTTATCGGAGCAGGTGGCGCTGTTCGGGTCGGTCAGCGTCGTGACCAGCTGCTGGTCCATCTGCCCGACCTTCTCCGGCAGCGTCATGGCGTGCAGCAGCGCGTTCACGCGGGTGGCGACCGGCAGGGACCGGTCCAGCCACGCGGAGCCCGACGCCGAACCGGCCGCACCCGCGGCGGCGGAACTGGCGGACGCGGCGGACGCGTTGCCTCCTGCGGTGAGCAGCGGGACGGCCAGCGCGACCGCGGCGGTCGCCGTGGCAGCCGCCAGCAGTCGGGGATGTCGGGTGGCGCTGAACAGTTGGGCACTGAAGACGGAGGATCTGGTGATCGTCACGAGGACTCCTGGTTCGGGCCGTTCGGCTTCGATCGGAAGGGAGCGCTCACTCGCAGGCCGGCAGGCATGCCTCGTCACCGCGCGATGCGGGCATGCGTTCAACTGATGACGCCTCACATGGAGCCACTGATGCAGCACGAGCGTCAAGACTGCTTACTGCGTTGACTTCTTGAACGCATGCGCCGCCCCGGGCACAGCCGTCGTCATCTCGTCAAACACAGCGACGGCTCAGCCAAGCGCGTGTGCACGCCGCGCGATGCCGGGTGACCCGAGGTAGGGTCGCTTGCTTCCGTTTCCGCGAAAGGCCCGCAGGTGTCCGCAACCGCCCAGCCGCGTTCCGCTCCGGAGTCCTCCGCGCGGCTCCGCCCACGCACCGCGACCGACCTCGACGCCTGCGTGCGCGTCCTTTCGGAGGTCCACCGGCAGGACGGCTACCCGCAGGACTGGCCCGACCTCCCGGCGGCCTGGCTGACGCCACGTCGGATGCTGGCGGCCTGGGTGGCGACCGTCGAGCGCGATGCCGTCGAGCCCGGTACCGTCGAGCGCGGTGCCGTCGCGAGCAGCGCCGTCAACGGCGTTGGTGGCCTTGAGATCGCGGGACATGTCGCCCTCTCCGCGAGCGGGCCGGGCGACTCCGCACCCGCGCTGTGGAGCAGGGCGACCGGCCGTCCCGAGGCCGAGGCGGCCCTGGTCAAGCGACTCTTCGTCGGCCCCGCCGGGCGCGGACTCGGCGCGGGCGCGCTGCTGTTGGCGCAGGCCACCGACGAGGCGCGCCGTCGTGGTCTCCACCCGGTCCTCGACGTGGTGACCACCGGCACGTCCGCCGTCGCCCTGTACGAGCGCGCGGGCTGGTCGCTGCTCGGGACGGTCGAGCAGCAGTGGGAGCCGGGCCGGTACGTCCCGGTCCACTGCTACGCGGCACCGAGCCCCTGAAACAACTCCGCGATGCGCGCTGCCTCAGCCGCTGAACCCCAGGCGCTTCGCCGCCAGTGCGGTCAGGATCTCGTCCGCGCCGCCGCCGATGGCCAGGATGCGGACGTCGCGGTAGTGGCGCTCGATCTCCGACTCCCGCATGTAGCCCATGCCGCCGTGGAGCTGGAGCGCCTCGTGGACCACCCACTCCGCCGTCTCCACCGCCGTGTTCTTCGCGAAGCACGCCTCGGTCACCACGTCCTCGCCCCGGACATGACGTTCCGCCACATGGTGGGTGTAGACGCGGGCGACGTCGGTCCGCCGCGCCATCTCGGCGAGCGTGTGCTGGACGACCTGACGGGAGATCAGCGGACGGCCGAAGGTGTGCCGCATCCGGCACCAGTCGACGGCCAGGTCGAGCGCACGCCGGGCGTGCCCGTACGCCTGCGCCGCGAGCGCGAGCCGCTCGGTGACGAACTGCGTCGCGATCTGCACGAACCCGCTGTTCTCCGCCCCGACCAGGTTGGCCACGGGCACCCGCGCGTCGGCGAACGACAGCTCGGCCGTGTCCGAGCAACGCCAACCCATCTTGTCCAGCCGCCGGGTCACGGTGAAGCCGGGCGTACCGCGCTCCACCACCAGCAGCGAGATCCCGTGCGCGCCCGTTCCTCCGGTGCGGACCGCGGTGGTGACGAAGTCCGCCCGGCAGCCGGAGGTGATGAAGGTCTTGGCGCCGTTCACGACGTAGTGGTCGCCCTCGCGGCGCGCGGTGGTGCGGATCGACGCGACGTCGGACCCGGCGTCGGGCTCGGTGACGCCCAGCGACCCGATCGCCTCCCCCGCGAGCACCGGCCGTACCCAGCGGTCGAGTTGGGCCGGATCGCCCGCCGCGACGATGTGCGGCAGCGCGATGCCCCCGGTCAGCAACGAGGCCACCAGCCCGCCCGAACCGCCCGCGTGGAGCAGCTCCTCGGTGACGGCGAGGGCGTCGAGCAGGTCCCCGCCTCCACCGCCGAGCTCGACCGGCAACGCGACGCCGAGCAGCCCGAGCGCGGCGGCCTTGCGGTGGAGCTCGCGCGGGAGTTCGCCGTCCTGCTCCCAGCGGTCGAGCTCGGGCAGGACCTCGGTCTTGACGAAGCTCCGTACCAGCGCCCGCAGTTCGGTCCGCTCGACGGTCTCGCTCACGCGTCCTCCCCGGTTCCTGCGGCTGTGCCTGCTGGGCCGCCGCGTCCTGAGCTGCCGTGTCCTGAGCCGCCGCGTCCTGACCTGCCGTGTCCTGAGCTGCCGCGCCCGGCTCCGGGCGGTCCGGCGAACGCCTGGGCGATCCGTAGCCAGGTGGCGGCGTCCGGACCGACGGCGTGCAGATCGGTGTCGGCGAGCGCCCGGCGCTGGGTGACCAGCAGGCAGAAGTACAGCGCGCTGCCGCTCACCTGCTGGTCGGCGTCGTCCGGCCCGTAGCCCCAGACGCCCTCTCCGCCGCCCGGCGCGCGCAGCTCCACCCGGAACTCGGCGGCCGGCGGAGTCAACCCGTGCACGGCGAAGGCGAAGTCCCGCGTCCGGACGCCGAGCCGGGCGATGTGGCGCAGCCGGTTGGTCGGTTCGCGGACCAGGCCCAGTGCGTCATGCACGTCCTGGCTGTGCGCCCAGGTCTCCATCAGCCGCGCCGTGGCCATGGACGCCGCGCTCATCGGCGGCCCGTACCAGGGCAGTCGCAACTCCGGCGCGGCGGCGGACAGCGCCTGCGCAAGCTCCTCGCGCCCGGCACGCCATTGCGCCAGCAGCCGCTCGCGTGGCCGGGCGGCCCACTCCCGCGCACACGCGTCGACATACGCGTCACCGGCCTCCAACGCGCGGACGCGCTCCTCGGCGAAGGCCTCCGGGGTCCGGACGGCGAGCAGCGCCTTGGCGTCCGTCCAGGCCAGGTGGGCGATCTGGTGCGCGACGGTCCAGCCCTCGGCCGGGGTGGGCGTGGCCCAGTCGGTCTTCTCGTCGGCCACCACGGCGTCGAGGAGCCGCGACTCGGTGTCAAGATCGGCCAGGATCGGCCGTGGGTCCGCCATGGATCGTCTCCCATGCTGCGTTCCGGACAGCTCGCGGGTCGACCATGACACGGCGTCAGAAAAGAATCAATGATGCCTGATTGTTTTCAGCAGACCGGGCGAGTGCACACCGACACGATGGACGAGGTATCCGCCGTCCGAGTGGTTGCCGGAGCGCACCCGGCTCGTTGATCCGGGTATGAACACGGAAGCACTGGAAGCCGGGCCCGCAGTCGCAGGCGAAGAAACGTTCCAGCAGCCGCGACTGCAAGGCCGTGAACCGAAACCGGAGCTGGAGCCGGAGCTGGAGGCTGATCCCGAGCCGGAGGAGCCCATCTACGCCGACCTGTCCCGCGTCTGGGTGCGTGAGGGCCGGACCGTGCCCGGGGTCCCCGACCAGGAGTGGCACCACCTCGCCCGCGCCGCACCGCGCTTCTTCACCCCACCGCTCTCCTCGTCGGGCCTGCTTCCCGGCCCGCGCGGCGGGGCCTCCGGCCGCCATCGGCGCGATCCGGACAGCGCCGAGCAGCACGCGCGAAGCGAGCGAGAGGGTGATTGACGGTACGTCAACTCACCCGCCGAGCCCGCCACGCACCCGCCTCACGCACCGCCCTCCCCCGGCACCGCTCCCCACAGCGACGCGACAACCGCGCGCGTGGTCGCCCGGAAGAGCCGGTCCACGTCCGGTGGATCGGCGAAGGCCTGGGCCAGGCCGGGGTCCTGTTCGGCGGTCGCGTCGTCCCAGAGGTCCGGCTCGCCGGGATGCTGTGCCGGCGCGCGCTCTCGGTTGCGCTCCACCAGCACGAAGCCGACGACGTGGAACTGAACCGCCCGCACCGCCTCCGCCGCGGCGGCCCCGCGCAGCCCGGCCGCGTGCGCCTCGTGGGCCAGGGCGCGCTGCGCGGGGAGCATCATCCGCTCGGTGAGCCCGCGCTCGTGCACCAGCGCGATCAGGTGCGGGCGGGCGCGCAGCTTGCGGCGCAGCTCCAGGGCGACGGACTCGGCGCGCGCGGCGGGCGTGGCGCCCTCGGCGCGGATCCGGCCCATCTCCCGCACGGTCCGAGCGACCAACTCGTCCAGCAGCGCCTCGCGGTTGCCGACATGCCAGTAGATCGCGGTGACGGCGCAGCCGAGTTCGCCGGCGAGCCGGCGCATGGTGAGCGCCGCGGGCCCCTGGGCGCGGACGAGGTCCGCCGCGGCGTCCAGGACCGCGTCCTTGCTGAGCCTGCTGCCCCGATCGTTCACCACCACGCGCCCCACCCTCACTCTCGCCCCGATTGTGACGGACCATCACCTGATGCGCCATCAATTCTGCTGCTGCTCCAGCACCGCCGTGGCCGCCCTGCCCGCCTCGGCGACCCGCTCCAGGAACTCCGCGATCACGCGCAACTGCTCGGCGTCGTAGTCGGAGCAGATCTCGCGCACCGCGCCGTTCATGCCCGCGAACTGCTGGAACACCTCCCCGCCGCGCTGCGGCAAGGCCCGGACCAGCACGGCTCGCCGGTCCTCCGGCGCACGCTCCCGCACGATCCAGCCGTCCCGCTCCAGCCGGTCCAGGATCCCGGTGACGGTGGCCGGATGCAGGCCCGCCGTCCGGGCCAGTACGCCGGGGCCGATCGGTCCGAGGCGATTGATCAGGTCCAGGCAGTCCATGTCGACGTCGCGCAGCCCGAGCCGCCCGCTGACCCGGCGGTTCAGCTGTGCCAGCTGGATCCCGAGCTCGCGCAGGCTCTCGGTCACGTCACGACGGGCCACGCCGCGCCCTTCCGATCGAGATGTTTTGGAATCCATATGATATCGTCTCCATAGAGTACGGCGTACAAAGTAGACCCTACCCACGCTCACCCCAGGGAAGACGCCATGAAGCTCGTCATCGTCGCGGCGACCGGCGGCATCGGCCGCCAACTGCTCGCCCAGGCCCTCGCCGCCGGACACCAGGTCACCGCCGTGGTCCGCACCCCGTCCAAGCTCGACGCCGACGTCCCTGCGGTGGCCGTCGACCTGTCCCACCCGGATCCCGAGGCCCTGCGCACCGCCGTGACCGGCGCGGACGCGGTGCTCTCCGGGCTCGGCGCGCGCACCAAGGCCGACCACGGCGTCGCCACCCGTGGCACGGCGGCGCTGGTCGACGCGATGCAGACCGTCGGTACGCAGCGCCTGGTCCTGGTCAGCGCCGCCCCGATCGGCACGGTCCCGTCCCCGGCCCGGCCGAACCCGCCGCGCCACGACCCGGGCGACGGCTTCTTCATGCGGCATCTGCTCAACCCCCTGGTCAAGCAGGCGCTCAAGGGCCACTACGCCGACCTGGCCACCATGGAGGACGCCGTCCGCGCCTGCCCGCTCGACTGGACCGTCGTCCGGCCGCCGCAACTCACCGACGGCCCTCGCACCGGTGACTACCGCACCGCCCTCGGCCGCAACCTCAAGGGCGGCACCAAGATCTCCCGCGCCGACGTCGCCGACCTGATGCTCCGCACCCTCACACAGCCGGGGTTCGAGAGGCAGGTTGTCGGAATCGCCTACTGAGGCACCGTCATCCGGCCGTAGCATCGCCGGATGACCGACTCCCCCGACACCCGCACCCCGATGACTCAGGCCCCCGGCACCCCGAGCCCGGTCACCCGCGATGTGCTGATGACCCTGGACGAGGCCCGCGGCCGTCTGCTGGCCCGCCTCGACGGGCTGAGCGACGCCGAGTACCTCTGGCAGCCCGTCCCCGACTGTCTGACCGTCCGCCCCTCCGGCGACGACGGCCGCTTCCGCGCGGATCCGCGTCCGGGCCGGGACGTCTCGCCCGCGCCGTTCAGCACCGTCGCCTGGCGCATCTGGCACATCGGCGCGGACTGCCTGCGCGGCTACGACCGGTTCTTCGAGGGCGGCGTCGTGGACAGCGCCGTGGACGACAGCCGCTGGGACTGGCCCGGCACGGCCGCCGAGGGCGTCGCCCTGATGACCGAGGACTGGGCCCGGTTCCGGGCCCGCGTCGCCGCCGTGGGCGACGCGAGGCTGGTCGAGCCGATAGGGCCGATCGCGGGCCCCTACGGCACAGAGAGCTACCTCGCTCTCGCCCTGCACGCACTGGACGAGGTCGCGCACCACGGCGCCGAAGTGGCCGTGCTGCGCGACCTCTACCTCCACGGGATGCGCTGATCCTTACTGGTCACATCGCCTGACTGCCCGTCAGCGATGCGAGGTGTACTGCACCACCTGCTGGTAGGTCGGGCGGTTCTGCCACCCCATGTTGGGGTCGGTGACGCCGCCCAGCGGGCGCTGGACGATGGAGTCGGCGCACCACTGGTCGCCCGCCGCACAGGTGCTGTCGCCGGGGTAGACCTGGGAGGCCGGCTCCGCCGCCGCCTGCTGCAGCGTCATCAGCAGCAGCTGCCGGCACTGGGCCAGGTCGCCGCCGCCGCAGTACGGGCGGGCCAGCGCGTCGGCCGGGTGCTGGCCGAGGACGGTGCGCAGGTCCAGGTCGACGTAGGACCACCAGCCGAACTGGAACGACGAACCCTTGTGCGGGATCGACTCGTTGGCGTCCACCGGACCGTCGGACGGGCCGGTCTGGCCGCCCGAGGGCGACTCGTTGATCTGCAGCGCAACGATCATCGCGTTGAACAGGTCCTGGCCCATGTCGGGCTGGAACTCCGCCTGCACGAACAGCGGCCACCAGGCGTCGAAGGTCTGGATCGCCGAGGCGTCCGCGTAGGTGTGGCTGCCCGCCGACGTCTCCCTGCGCTGCGCGCCGTCCGCCAGCCACGCCTGCAACTGGGCGACCAGGGCCTGCTGGGCCGGGTCGGTGACCGGCTGGCTGTTGATGACCGCGAGCAGTTCGGGCAGCACGTCCTCACCGCGCAGGTCCGTCACGGCCGCGTTCTCCATCGCCTGAGCCAGCGACGCACGGGTGATCTTCTTGCCCTGCTTGGCTCCGGCGACCAGCGCCTGCACCCGGCTGTCGAGCAGGTTGGCCCGGTGGACCGGCCCGTCACCGAAGTTGGCGGACGCGTAGCCGGGGGCCTGCTTGTTGTTCCAGGACACGTAGTAGCCCTGGTCGACGCTCTGCGGGTGCTGCGCGGGCGGGGTGTACGCGGCCGTGTACGCCGCCCCGTCGAAGTCCTGCCAGGCGTACTGCGGTTCGGCCCAGCTGGGCAGGTCGGCCGCGACGGTCGCCGGACGCACCGGGTTCAGGCCGGAGTTGTAGTAGGCCGTGTGCGCGTCGTCGACGTAGAACCAGTTGAAGGTGAAGTCGATGTGCTGCGCGGCCTGTTGGAAGGTCTGCGGGGAGTCCACCGCGCTCGGGTCGTTGAGCATCTGGAAGCCGATGATCGAGTCGGCCTCGTGCATGTACGTCGAGCGCAGCGAGGTGTACGCGACCGGAACGCCGTGGACCGTCGCCCGTGAGGTGACCAGGCCGTACGCCGTCCGGTACATGATGAGCTTGTACGACCCGGCGGGCGTGCTGTCGGCGAGCGTCGGGCTCCAGGAGTCGTCGCGCTCCAGCGGGGTCATCGGCGTGCAGACGCCGTTGTCCTCGTACGCCATCGAGTCCTTGGTGGCCGGCGTCCCGTCGGTGTTGCAGAGCTTGACCGCGTAGGTGTCGGTGATGTCCTGGCCGGCGCTGGTGGCGCTCCACGAGTAGTCCTGGCCGCGACCGAGCTCGACGTAGAAGCTCAACCCGGCGAAGGACGCGCCTCGGGCGCTGATCCCGGGCCCCTGGATCTCCTCCAGCATCAGCAGCTGCGGCGCGAAGTAGCCGGTCTGCGGACCGAAGACGGCGACCGGGTGCCCGTCGTCGGTGTACTTGCCGGAGACGACAAGGGCGTTGGACATGCCGTGCTTGGCGGTCAGCAGGTTGCCCGGCAGCACGCCCTGGTCGAACACCCCGGCCAGCGACCGCAGTTGCTTGGGCGCCTTGGCCGCCTGCGCCTTGTCCTCGGCCTTCACGGCAGCCTTCGCCGCGGACTGGGCCGAAGTCTGCGCCGCTGTCTGCGCTGCGGTCCGCGCCGCCGTCGGGGTGCCGGCGCTGCTCGCGCTCGACGCCGCCGATCCGGTCGGGTCGAAGACGAGCTGCTGCGGGGTGACCGAACCCGGGTCCGGCATCGCCACACCCTGCGGATTCGCGGGATCCTGGCCGTAGTTGTAGCTCTGGCCGTCGTGCAGCGTGGTCACCGCGCTCGACGCCTCGCGCTCACGGAACGAGTTCCAGACCTGGTCGCCCTCGGTGAGCCCGTACTTGGCGTCGGCGGCCTCCTTGACCAGCGCGGACTGGAGCTGGTTGCCGCCGCCCGAGCCGAACAGCGCGCCGATCACCGAGGACAGCGCCACCAGGTCGGTCAGCTGGAACGGCTGGATCGAACCCGCGTTGGTGATCGCGTTGACCTGGCCCGTCAGGTCGTACTCGCCGGGGAAGGTACGGGAGTTGTAGGCCTGCGTGATGTACGCGTTGATCCCGTCCACGTACGCCTGCGCGTCGGCCAGCGCCTGCTTGCCGGCCGGGCCCTCGTTGGCCACCGCGTCGATCTGCTGCTGCAGTTCGCTCTCGGTGTAGGGCGCGGCCTGCCAGAAGCTCTGCTCCAGCTGCCGGTTGGCGAGCGCCCCGCCCGCGAAGCTGCTCAGCTCCCCGCGTCCGACGTGCCGGAACAGGTCCATCACCCACAGCCGGTCCTGCGCGGCGGCGTAGCCCGCGCCGTACTCGGTGCCGTAGCGCGTGGTCCCGTAGATGTGCGGCGTGCCGGTCGACTTGTCGCGGACGATGGTGACGTCGCTGCGCGGCTGGATGCTGCTCTCGACCTGACTCGGCGGGACGCCGAAGGACGAGTCGTTGAAGTAGTTGCCGAGGTCCGCGTCGGTCAGCCCGGTGTAGTCGTTCACCAGCGCGGCGTAGGGAGCGAGTTGGTCGTCCGTGTGGGCGGGCCGGGTGCCGAAGGCGCGGTTGCCGAGGATGTCCATCAGCGTCGCGTTGCCGTTCTCCCCCGGCGGCAGGATGTCGTTGCACTGCCCGCCGCAGTAGTCGTACGGGACGCTCGCCGCGGAGGTGCGCTGGGCCGTGTTCGGCACGGCCGTCGAGCTCCCCGCCGATCTGGCCACGGCTCCGGACGGCAACGCCAGCGCCGCAGCGGTGACCAGCACGGCCACCGCGGCGACGGGTCGCGACCGCAGGAGGAATCGCCGCATGTCCGCTCCCTTTCCTTGCAGGCTGACGGCCGATCCGGGTGATCAGGCCGCTTGAGTGCCCTGACAGTAGGTCAGTTACTGACCGGTCAGGAAGGTGTCGGACCGCAGTATTTTTCCTGCTCATGCCAGGCGGTCGGCACCCCTTCCGCGCCGAAACGGCCTCCGACTTGGACAAACGACCTACTTCACCACGGCGCGACGGAACGAACAGTTACCCCGTCGTGACCCTTCCCCCTTCGCGCCGTTCGGAGTAACACCGTTACAGAGCCCGCCGAGCGGCGAGGTACTGAGCGAAGGGACGGCACGCCATGGCACGCGTACGGTACGGCCCGCGCACCGAGGCCGAGATGCAGGCAGCACGGGACGCCCGCTCCGTCCTCCCCGACATCTGGTCCACCGGCGTGGTGGCCGTCTGGGAGACGGACCCTGACGTGGTGGCACAGGTGCTGCCCGCACCGCTCAAGCCCGCCGAACGTCCGCTGGTCCGGGTCAACATCAGTCAGGTGGACATCTTCGGTTCGCCGCTGGGCGCCGGGTCGTTCGCCGTCGCCGCGCAGCACGGCGCGCAGAGCGGCTGGTACCCGCTGGTGATGCCGATGACCACCGAGCGCGCGCTGACCGGCGGCCGGGAGGTCTTCGGCGAGCCGAAGAAGCTGGGCGAGGTGAGCGTCGCGCGCGAGAGCGACACCGTCCTGGCCCGACTCGCCCGCCACGGCGTCGACTTCGTCGAGGTACGCGGCCGGGTCACCACCGCGCTGCCGCTCCCGGAGGAGACCGAGAAGGTCGACTTCTACCTCAAGTTCCTCCCCGCCGTCGACGGCGACGGCTTTGACCTGGACCCGGTGCTGGTCCACTGCACCCGCCGCGAGCGCGTCCGCAAGCTGGAGGCCGTCGACGGCGAGGTGATCCTGCGCGAGTCCGCCTTCGACCCGGTCGCCGACCTGCCGGTGCGGCGGCTGCTGGAGATCACCATCGGCGAGAAGACGTCCGACCAGCGCGGACGCGTCGTCGAACGCGTCAGCCCGCAGGCGCTGCTGCCCTTCGTCCACCAGCGCTACGACGACCCGGCGCAGGTCCTCGACTCGGTCACCCCACCCGACGCCGCCTCGCGCTCGGTCGCTTCACCCGACGCCGCGGCAGCTCCGACCTCCGCCGGGGAGGCCTGAATGGAGCTGACACCGGGTCAGGTCGCCGTCGTCACCGGCGCCGCCGGCGGCATCGGGCTGGCGATGGCCCAGCGCTTCGCCGCCGAGGGCCTGCGCGTGGTCCTCGCCGACGTCGAGGAGGCCGCGCTGGACAAGGCCGTGGCCGGACTGCGCGAACAGGGCGCGGAAGCGCTGGGACAGCTCACCGACGTCTCCGAGCGTGACAGCGTCGAGGCGCTGGCCGAGGCCACGTACGAGGCCTACGGCGCGGTGCACGTGCTGTGCAACAACGCGGGCGTCGGCTCCGGCGCCGAGGGCCGGATGTGGGAGCACGAGCCGAACGACTGGAAGTGGGCCTTCGCCGTCAACATCTGGGGCGTCTTCCACGGCGTCCAGGCCTTCGTGCCGCGCATGCTGGCGGGCGGCGTGCCCGGACACGTCGTCAACACCTCCTCCGGCGACGGCGGCATCGCGCCGCTGCCGACCGCGTCCGTCTACGCGGTGACCAAGTCGGCCGTGGTCACCATGACCGAGTCGCTCTACGCCCACCTGCGCGCGGAGGGTGCGCCGATCGGCGCGTCCGTCCTCTTCCCCGGCCCGCACATGCTGCGCACCGGCCTGTGGGAGTCGCACCGCAACCGCCCCGACCGCTACGCCAAGCAGCGTCCCCGGAAGACCCCCTACCGCAGCCTGGCCCAGTGGGAGGCGGCGATGGAGGCCGCCGGGCAGACGATCGAGTTCACGCCCGTCGAGGACGTGGCCGGGGTCGTCGTGGACGGCATCCGCGCGGACCGGTTCTGGATGCTGCCGCCGAGCGAGCACAGCGACCGTCAGATCCGGGCCCGCTCGCAGTCGATGCTCGACCGCAGCAACCCGGCCTACCTGGAGAAGTTCGTCCTCGGCGACGACTGAGCAGCCCTGCCCTTGGAGGGAGAGGACGACCATGACCCATGACATCGAGCACATCGAGGGGTACGAAGACCCCTATCTGATCATCTCCTCGGACTGCCACGCCGGACTGCCGACCGAGGAGTACCGCCCCTATCTGGAGACGGCGCACCACCGCGCCTTCGACGAGTTCCTCGCCCAGGGGGAGGCGCGCCGCGAGGAGGCGACCCGGCTCGGCGTCCGCAACGAGGCCTTCGCGCAGAAGTGGTTCGAGGACCACGAGGAGGGCCTGCGCGGCGGCTGGGACGCCGCCCAGCGCGACAAGGAGCTGGACGGCGACGGCGTCGCGGGCGAGGTGGTGTTCCCGGACGCGGACGCCGTCGACTCGCGCACCGCCGCGCCGTTCGGCGTCGGGCTCGGACTCAGCGGCGACCAGGACCCCGTGCTCGGCATGGCGGGGGCACGCGCCCACAACCGCTGGCTGGCCGAGTTCGTGCGCGCGGGCGGCAGCCCCGAACGCCGGTGCGGCGTGGCCCTGTTGCCGATCACCGGCGACCCGGACACGGTCGTCGCCGAGGTCCGCCGCGCCCACGCGGACGGGCTGGGCGCGGTCATGATCCCGGCCATGTGGGTGGACCAGGCGCCCTACCACGACCGGCGCTACGACCCGGTGTGGGCTGTCTGCGAGGAGCTGCGGATGCCGGTGGTCACCCACTCCGGCGCGGCCCCGCGCCACGAGTACGGCGACCATCTGGGCATCTACGTCACCGAGGTGACGTTCTGGCCGTCCCGACCGCTCTGGTTCCTGCTCTGGTCGGGCGTCTTCGAGCGGTTCCCCGGGCTGCGGTTCGGCGTCGCCGAGTCCGGCTGCTGGTGGCTGCCCAACCTGCTCTGGTTCATGGACCGGCTGTACCTGGGCGCGCACGGCGGCAAGAAGCTGTCCCCGTTCTCCGAGCTGACCATGGCCCCGAGCGCCTACGTCGACCGCAACTGCTTCATCGCCGCCACCAACACCAAGCGCCGCGAGCTGGCCCACCGCTACGAGATCGGCGTGGACAACATCTGCTGGGGCAGCGACTTCCCGCACCCCGAGGGCACCTGGCCCAACACCCGGCAGTGGATGCGCACCACCTTCCACGACATCCCGATCGCCGAGACCCGGCGGATGCTGGGCGGCAGCTGCGCCGAGGTCTTCGGCTTCGACACCGCCGCGCTGGCCCCGATCGCCCGCCGGATCGGCCCGACCCCGGCCGAACTCGGCCAACCCGAGGACCAGTCCGCCGTCGAGGCAGCCTGGGCCCCGGCCAAGGCGGTCGGCCGCCACTGGCTGACCGGCCACGACTTCCCGTTCCTCGGCACCGCCGCCCCGACGGAGGGGAGGACGCTGTGACCCCTCCCGGCCCCACGCCGCCCGAGCGCTACACCGTCGTCTCCGCCGACTGCCACGCGGGCGCGGACCTGCTCGACTACCGTCCCTACCTGCCCAGTTCGCGCCACGAGGAGTTCGACGCCTGGGCCGCGAGCTACGTCAACCCGTTCACCGACCTGATGGCCCCCGAGGCCGCCCGCAACTGGGACTCCGACCGCCGGCTCGCCGAACTTGAGCAGGACGGCATCGTCGCCGAGGTCGTCTTCCCCAACACCGTCCCGCCGTTCTTCCCCAGCGCCTCGCTGAGCGCCGTCCAGCCCACGGCCGAGGAGTACGACCTGCGCTGGGCCGGGCTCCAGGCCCACAACCGCTGGATGGTGGACTTCTGCGCCCAGGCCCCGGGGCGCCGGGCCGGAACCTTCCAGATCCTGCTGAACGACGTCGACGCGGCCGTGGCCGAGGTGCGCCGCTGCCACGCCGCCGGGCTGACGGGCGGTCTGCTGCTGCCGGGCGTGCCGCCGGGCTCGCCGGTGCCGGAGCTCTGGTCGGACGTCTACGAGCCGCTCTGGGCGGTCTGCGCCGAGCTGGGCGTCCCGGTCAACCACCATGCGGGCTCGGCCAGCCCGGAGCTGCGCGAGGAGCCGGCGGCGCGGGCGGTCTTCATGGTGGAGACCACCTGGTTCTCACACCGGGCGCTGTGGCACCTCGCCTTCGCCGGGGTCTTCCAGCGGCATCCGCAGCTGCGGCTGGTGCTCACCGAACAGGGCTCCGGCTGGATCCCTGGCGTGCTGGACATGCTGGAGTACTACCACCGGCGGCTGGTCGGGGCCGCCGCCTCATCGGGCTCTGCGGCTCGGGCGGCGACGGCGGAGTCCAAGTTCGGCGCGGGACTGGCCGAGCTGACGGGAGACGGCCCGAGCGCCGCCTGGGAGCGCAACTGCTTCGTCGGCGCGAGCTTCATGCGCAGCCACGAGGTCCCGCTGCGCGACCGGATCGGCCTCGACAAGATCATGTGGGGCAGCGACTTCCCGCACGACGAGGGCACCTACCCGTACACGACGGAGGCGCTGCGCGTCGCCTTCGCGGGCGTGCCCTACGACGAGGTCGCCGCGATGGTCGGCGGCAACGCCGCACGGGTCTACGGCTTCGACCTCCCGGCACTGGACGCACTCGCGGCCAAGGTCGGCCCGCTGGTCGACGACATCGCCCGCCCGCTGACCGAGACCCCGCCGGGCGCGACCAGTCCTGCCTTCGCCAAGGGTTCGTCCGTGCGGGTGTGGTGACGGTTGTTCAGTCCGTACGGTCTGTTCAGTCGGTGCGGTCCGTTCAGTCCGTCGGGACCAGGGCGGCGGCCGGTGCGAGCGCCTCGGTGGCGCGGTCGGCCGGCTGCCAGCCCGGGCCCCGGAACAGGTAACCGAGCCGGTCGCGCCACCCTCGGGCCGTGGCGAGGTCCCGGCCGATCGAGAGGTACTCGTGCGTCGCCACCCGCAACGGGTTGAACGTCGCGATGTTCTTGGTCAGCCCGTAGACCGGCTGGGTGCCCTCCTCGGTGAAGGACCCGAAGAGCCGGTCCCAGACGATCAGGATGCCGCCGAAGTTCCGGTCCAGGTAGCCACCCTGGGACGCGTGGTGCACCCGGTGGTGAGAGGGCGTGTTGAACAGCAGCTCGACCGGCTTCCCGAGCTTGCCGATCCGCTCCGTGTGGATCCAGAACTGGTACACCAGGCTGACGGACGAGCAGAACGCCACCGCCGCGGGCGAGACGCCCAGCGCGATCATCGGCAGGTAGAAGACGCCGAAGGTGAGGTCCGTCCACGGCTGCCGCAACGCCGTCGACAGGTTGTAGTGCCGACTGGAGTGGTGCACCACGTGCTGCGCCCACAGCACCCGCACCCGGTGCTGGCTGCGGTGCGACCAGTAGTAGAAGAAGTCCTGCGCCAGCAGCATCAACGGCACCGTCGTCCACCAGTGGACACCGACCCGCAGCGGCGTCAGCGCGTAGACGAGGGTGTAGAGCGCGAACGTCGGGATCTTCCAGAGCAGGTTGGTGAAGAGGCTGCCCAGTCCCATGCTGATGCTGGTCACGCTGTCCCTGGTCGCGTAGCCCTGCTCGTCCTCGTCCGGATGGACCAGGAACGAGACAATCTCGATGATCGTCAGCAGCAGGAACGCGGGGATGGACCACAGCACGGGATCGGGCAGATTCGGCATGCGGGCAGCGTAGAGGCGCCGACCTGCGCTGAACAGAGGTCGTTACCGGTCGGTATCAGGCTTCGCGCCGCTGCTGGCCTGGACCTAACTCTCTCCGTCGCCCTGGCCCTCGCCCTCGCCCTCGACGAGCAGGCGCGCGTAGTTCGCCATCGACCGCTGGTAGCGCGGAAGATGGGGCGCGAGCGCGCCGACCGCCAGGGACACGGCCTCGCGACCCCGGCCCACGTCGACCAGGCAGAGCGCGAGCGTCGCGGCGACGGCGTCGTTCAGCACGGCCGCGTCCGGGTCGTGGTTCTGCCGCTCGGCGGTCAGCCACTCGACGGCCTCGTCGACGCGGCCGATGTTCCGCAACGAGCTCGACATCTGCACCACCGCGCGACGCCGCCGCATCCCGGACAGGCCGCCCTCCAGCGCCTCCCGGTAGAGCGGCACGGCCTTGTCCGAGTGTCCGGTCGAGTCCCAGGCACAGGCCCGCTCGAACGGCGCGACCGGATCGCCGTCGGGCAGTTCGTCGGCGAGCCTGTCGATCCGCTCCCGGAACTCCGCCTCGGCCTCGCGCTCGTAGTAGCCGTCGATCTCGGCCCATGCCTCGGCGCTGCGGCGTTCCCAGTCGTTCCGGTCCAGCGCACCCATGTCGATCTTGTCGGTCATGCCCGGAAGCCTCGCACAGCCGCGGCCGGCCGCGCGAAACGTTTCGCGGTTTCGAGGCTCCAGGGTTTCTGCGATTCCGGATCTTCCCACCCATGCGCAGGGCCGTCTACTCTCTGGTAACCCGCAGGCGACCTGAGAGGCAGACCGTGCCCGACCCCCGACCAGCCGAGCCCGCACTGGGCCGCCGTATGGCCGGCTACCTGGTCTTCTCCGCCCTGTATCTGGTGCTCACCCTGTTCGGCACGCGTCTGCTGGGCGGCCTCGCCGAGGACCTGACGAAGCCACTGCTGATGCCCCTGCTGGCGCTCGCCATCCGGCCGCGCGCACCGAAACTGCTGCTCGGCGCGCTGCTCGCCTCCTGCCTGGGCGACACCATGCTGCTCTTCGGCGGCGCCTGGTTCCTCGTCGGCATGGGCGGGTTCGCCGCCGCGCACGTCTGCTACATCACTCTTTTCCGCCGCAGTCTGCCCCGCCTCAGGTCCCGGCGGGGCGGTGGGCTGCGCCGAGGTGGGCGACGCGCGGTGGCGGCGATCGGCTGCTACGCCGTCGCCTGGGCCACCCTGATCACGCTGCTCTGGCCGGATCTGGCCCCCGGCCTGCGCATCCCCGTCGCCTGCTACAGCCTGCTGCTGGCCGGCACCGCGACGACGTCACTCGCCGCGGGCATTCGGACCGGCGTGGGCGGCGGACTCTTCCTGCTCTCCGACTCCCTGATCGCGACCGGTCTGGCGAACTGGCCGCAGCTGCCCGCCGCCGACTTCTGGATCATGCTGACCTACCTGGTAGGCCAGTACCTGCTGGCGACGGGCTCGCTCGGTTCAGCTACGCCGGACGGTCAGAGCGACAGATCCACCACGACCGGGGCGTGGTCCGAGGTGCCCTTGCCCTTGCGCGCCTCGCGGTCGACGTAGGAGTCGCTGACCGCCCCGACGAACGGCTTGTTGCCGTAGACCAGGTCGATCCTTATCCCGTAGTTCTTCGGGAAGCTCAACTGGCGGTAGTCCCAGTAGGTGTACGGGTGGTCGTACTTGAGCGGCCGCGGGAACACGTCCGCCAGACCGACCTCCTGCAGGTCCGTCAACGCGGCCCGCTCGGCCGCCGTCACATGCGTCGCGCCCTCGAACTTGGCGATGTCCCAGACGTCCGCGTCGGTCGGCGCGATGTTGTAGTCGCCGAGCACGGCGAACGGCCGGTCGCCCGCCGCGTCCGCGACCACGGCGTCGCGCAGGGCGCCGAGCCACCGCAGCTTGTAGGCGTAGTGCGGGTGGTCGACCTCACGGCCGTTCGGCACGTAGACCGACCAGACCCGGACCGGCCCGCAGGTGGCGGCGATGGCCCGCGCCTCGATCTCCGGCTCGGCCGGGAGCAGCGTGTCCTCCGCGGCGGCGGCCGGGTCGAGGTAACCGGGCTGACCGGGCAGGTCGCGGACGACGTCCTCGATGCCGATCTTCGAGAGGATCGCCACGCCGTTCCACCGGCCCGTGCCGTGCGCGGCGGCCTCGTAGCCGAGCTCGGCGACGGCGTCGTACGGGAAGGCGTCGGTGGCGCACTTCAGCTCCTGCAGACAGACGACGTCCGGCTGCGCCGAACGGAGCCACTCCAGCAGCTTCTCCAGCCGGGCGTTGACGGAGTTGATGTTCCACGTGGCGATGCGAACGGTCATGGCCACAACCTACCGTCCGCCACCGACAGCACCGCTCAGGCAGACCCATGCTCCTCCCACGGCCGGGTCGGGCCGACTACAGCCCCCGCGGCAGGAGCGACGCCAGGAACTCTCCCTCCAGCGGGTTGCCGTAATCGCGCGAGGAGACGATGAGGCCGTCCACCACCCGGATCACGTTGATGAAGCCCAACGTGAACGCCGTGCCGTCTGACGTCGTCCGGCCGTGGACGCGGAACTCAACGATGACGACCTCGGGATCGGCGGTCTCGTGCAGTGCCACGCCGTCGACCGCGTCGAAGCTCCAGAGTCCCTCGACGGCCTTCATCCGGGCGCGCAGGGTCTCACTCCCCTCGGTCCGGCCGGGGAAGCCGGGCCGGACAAACGGCATCTCGACGACGACGTCCGGCGCGTAGAGATCGGCGAGGTCGTCACGACTCCCCTCGACCGTCGTACGCAGCAGCAGTTCGACGGTCTCACGGGCGGTGCGGTGCTGGTTCGACATGGTTCTCTCCTCATCAGGGTGATCAAGACGCTCGGAACTCAGGGCGCGTGAAAATCAGGGCGCATGGAAATCGGGGCGCACGGAACTCCGGGCACACGGAACCAGGGCTGGGTCGTAGAATCGGAACGACCGCCCCGCTTCGACTTTACGGAACGCACGCCCCGCTTGTCCACGGAAGTTCCGGACCGGCGCGGCACGGAAGAGGAGTCCCCCATGGCCGAGACCCGTCCACTGCGCGCCGACGCGCGCCGCAACCGCGCCAAGGTGCTGGCTGCGGCGAACGAGGTCTTCGCCGCCGAAGGCCTGGCCGTGCCACTGGACGAGATCGCCCGCCGAGCGGGAGTGGGCGCGGGCACGGTCTACCGGCACTTCCCCACCAAGGAGGCCCTCTTCGAGGCCGTCGTCACCGACCGGATCGAGTCGCTGACCGCTGTGGGGCGCGACGAACTGGCGTCGGCGGACGTCAGTAACCCCGGCTCGACGGGCGACGCCTTCTTCCGCTTCCTCGACGTGATGGTGACCGACGCTGGCAGCAAGATGGACCTCGCCGACGCGCTCACGGGCGCCGGGGTCGACCTTCAGGAGTCCACACTCGCCGTGGCCGCCGACCTGCGTGCGGTGCTCACCGAGCTGCTCGGGCGGGCGCAGTCCGCGGGCACGGTCCGCGCCGACATCGACCTCGCCGACCTGCACGCCCTCGTCATCGGCGCGGTCGCGGCGGAGCGCTCCCGAGCGGAGCACCGTGGCCTCGCCAAGCAGGTCATCTACGACGGACTGCGCGTCACCGCGCCGCGGCCGGCCGGGTCGTAGTCACCCCCGCCCGTACTCCTCCTCCGCGCGCCAGAAGTGCACGTAGCCCACCACGCCGGCGACGACCGCCCATCCGAGGGCCAGCAGCCAGATGTGGTGGGTCAGGCTGCTGGCACGGACGGAGTCCATCAGCGCGTACCGCATCAGCTCGTTGAAGACCAGCGCCGGGTTGAGGTTGAGCAGGGTCCGGACGGCGTGGGGGACGTGCGCGCCGACGGTCTGGACGCTCCAGAAGACGCCGGACATGTACATCCACGTCCGGATCACGAACGGCATGAGCTGGGAGAGGTCCGTCGTCTTGGAGCCCCAGCGCGCCAGCAGCATCGCCAGCCCCGCGTTGAAGACCGTCTGCAGCAGCAGGGTGGGCAGGACGAGCAACCACTTCAGGGTCAGCGGCTCGCCCGTGGACAGGATGATGAAGGCCAGCACCACCATCGAGACCACCAGCTCCTGGAGCTGAACGATGGTCAGGGCCAGCGGCAGGCAGGCGCGGGGGAACTGCAGCGCCCGGATCAGCCCCAGATTGCCCGAGATCGCCCGCGTCCCGGCGAGCACCGCCGACTGGGTGAACTGGAAGGTGAAGATGCCGGTGCACAGGTAGGCGATGTAGTTCTGGATGCCCCGGTTGGTCTGCAGCAGCATGCCGAAGACCAGGTAGTAGACGGCCGCGTTGAGCAGCGGCGTGATCACCTGCCAGACCTGGCCCAGCCGCGCCGAGGTGTAGTTGGCCGTCAACCGCGCCGTGGCGAAGGCCAGCACGAAGTGGCGGCGTGACCACAACTGCCTGCTGTACTCGACCAGCGGCGGCCGTTTTCCGCTCAGCGCCAGGCCGTACTTCGCGGCGAGCTCGCCCGGGGTCAGCCCCGCGTCGGGATCGTCCGGACGGTCCGCGTCGAGCGTCGCGCTGACGACTCGTTCGCTCACCCCCCGACACTCTCACGCGCCACGCCAGGTCGCCCGGCACGAGGGCCGTTACGGTGGCTGGCGCGGCACCGTCCCCGCTTCAGGGCCGTTCGCGAGTCAGAGCCGCACGTGGGCCAGATCGATAGTGGCGATCGACGGCTCGGTGAGCGAGCCGAGGTAGAGGCGGCCGTCGCGCTCCGCCACGCCGGTGACGGCACGGAAGGCAGGAGTCGGACCTTGCAGGTCGTGGACCACCCGTCCGGCCGTGTCGACCGCGATCACCCAGACGGTGGACTTCGGCCCCGGCAGCAGCGCCTCCGGGACGCGCCAGAGCGCCCGCCGCGCCGCCGGATGCATGCGGTGCAGCGTGTCCAGCAGCGGGTCGCGCGGCGCGACCATGGCGATCCAGAGCAGTCCGTGGGTGCCCGCGCCGAGGTTGTCGGGGAAACCGGGCAGGTCGATCAGGGTGTCCCGGGTGCCCGCCCGCTCGCCCGTCAGCCAATACCGCGACACCCGGTACGCGCCGGTCTCGGCGACGGCCAGGTACGACTCGTCCGGACCGAACGCGAGCCCGTTGGGGAATTGCAGCCCGTCCAGCAGCACTTCCGGCTCGGCGTGCTGCTCTCCGTCCTTCCGTCCAGCGCTGTCTTTCCGTCCAGCGCTGTCTTCCCGTCCAGCGCCGCCTTGCGAGGGACGCAGCCGCAGCAGGCGACCGGTGCCCGAGTGCTCCAGCAGGTCACCGCGCCAGTTGTCGATGACGAAACGGCGGCTGGACTCGGTGAAGTAGATGGTCCCGTCAGCGGCCTGGACCACGTTGCTGACCAGCTTCAGCGGGACGCCGCCGATCCCGTCGGCCAGCGTCTCGACGGTTCCCTTCTCGGGGTCCACCCGGAGCAGCCGCCCGCCGCGGGCGTCGCAGACGAGGACCCGTCCGTCGGGCAGCGCTTCGAGGCCGGCCGGGCGACCCGGGGCGATGTCGGCGAGCGTCATCGCCTCGCGCCCGTCCGGGCTGAGCCGCAGCAACCGCCCGTCGGCGACGCCGCAGAGCACCCGTCCCTGGACGTCGACCACCACGTCCTCCGGTCCGAGCCCGGACAGCGGGATCAGGTCCACGGGCGGCAGCGACCGCTGGTGCTTCCACGCCCGCGCGCGCCCGCTCCGACGCGGCGGCGTCCAGACCTCGGGACGGATCGGCGGCCGATGGGCCATGGCGGCGAACCCCCTGCCAGAGTCTCAGCACCCGGCTCCACGGCACGCGCGCTGCTGAGGCCTCATCATGCCGCGCGGGGAGCCCGGAAGGAACCACCGCAGGTCAGGCGGCATATGCGCCGAGCACTGCGTCGAGGCGTTCGTAGCCCTCGACCACGCCGCGCTCCATCCCGCTGGCCAGGATGCCGTCCCGGGCGGCGAAGGAGTCGGCCACGGAGAGGATGGTGACGCGGGTGCGGTCGTCACCGAGGTCCTCGAACGTCGCCGTGCCGAGGGTGACCCCGTCCGGAACGCCCTCGTAGGTGAAGGTCTGGACGATGCGCGTCTCGGGCCGCACCTCGTGGAACGACCCGTAGAAGGACGCGACCTCCTGGCCGTCGCGCAGCTGGCGGTAGCGGTAGTTGCCACCGGTACGCAGGTCCCAGGTGTCGAACTTGGTGGTGAGGTCCTTGGGACCGAGCCACTGGCCGACCAGCTCGGGCTCGATCCAGGCCCGGAAGACCCGGGCTCGCGGCGCGTCGAACTCGCGGGTGATGCGGATGGTCGGCACCTCCGGGTCGGCCTCGATGACGGTCTCGGGAACCGGTCGTGCGGTCATGGCGATGCAACTCCTTCGTCGAATGGATCTGCCTGTTCTGCCTGCGCTGCCTGATCCTTCTTCGCTGCGCGGTGCGGCTGCGTCGGGGCCTCGACCTCGACGTCCATGGTGGCGAGGACGGCGTCCAGGCGGCGGAAGCGCTCCTCGGCGCTGCGCCGGTAGCGGTCGACCCAGGCCGTCATCTCCTTGAGAACGGCGGTCTCCAGATGGCACGGGCGGCGCTGCGCCTCGCGGCTCCGGCTGATCAGCCCGGCCTCCTCCAACACCTTCAGGTGCTTGGAGACCGCCTGAAGCGACATTGCGAACGGCTCGGCCAACTGGCCGGGTGTAGCGTCGCCGAGCGACAGCCGGGCCACTATGTCCCGTCTGGTCGGATCGGCGAGCGCGGTGAACGCCCGGGAGAGCTGGTCGTCGGCCACTGCTGTCCTCCAGCTGCTTCCGCGGCTTCTCGGCTCACCGCCGCTTACTCAACCGATTGGTTGAGAACAACGCTACACCACTCCCCACGCTTGTCAACCGATTGGTTGAGAAAGATGCCAGGGCAGCGGCTCGCTACGCCGAAGGGCGCTCGACTTCCGACTCTCCCCCTGCTTCGACGTTGGCGGCGAGGCGACCGAGAAGATCGGAGAGCAGGGCGCGCTCCAGATCCGTCAGACCGTCATTGAGCCGCTCGTCGAAGACCATCGCCGCCTCACGCATCCGCAGGAACGCCGCCTCGCCCTCCTCCGTGAGGCTCACGACGTGGATGCGGCGGTTGTCCGGATCGCGATGGCGGGAAACCAGGCCACGCTTGTCGAGCGCATTGAGATGGTGCGTAACCGTGGCCTCACGCAGCCCGACGGCCTGGGCCAGCTCACGCTGGGTGCCCGGACGCCCGATCTTGAGGTTGAGCAGGATCAGCCACACCGGCAGCGATCCGCCTGCCTGCTCCAGCGCGTCGTCGAAGGCTCGGCTCACCACGCGGGCCGCCTGCCCGAGTTGGAGCCCGGTGGGCGTACGCATCGGGGGCGTCGGACGGGGCGGCTTCGGGCTCTCCATGGCGCGAGCCTAGCAGGATGCATAGATGCCGAACCCTTTGACTTCTAAGCATTAGAGGTCTATGTTTCTCGGCGAAGGCAGCACAAGACACTTCGAGAGTCCTCACACCGCGAGGGACCGAGCGAGAGAGCCGAGAGGGAACCGACCGTGAACGCACTGCAGAACCGCGTCGCCCTGGTCACCGGCAGCTCCCGGGGCATCGGGGCAGCCATCGCCGAACGCTTCGCCGCCGAGGGCGCCCGCGTGGTCATCCACGGACGCGACGCCGAGGCGCTCGAAGCCGTCCGAGCCAAACTCGCCGCCGCCGGGGCGGAGGTGCTGGCGGTGTCCGCCGATCTGACCCGGTTCGACGAGATCGAGGCGTTGCGCGCCCAGGTTGAGGCCTCCTTCGGCCCCGTGGACGTCCTCGTCACCAACGCCGGAGGCAATCCGGTGCCGCCCGGCCCGATCGAGCTGATCAGCGAGGAGGGCTGGCGCGCCAGCATCGATGCCAACCTCACCAGCACGTTTCTCACCGTCAAGAGCTTCCTGCCGGGCATGAAGCAGCGCGGCCACGGCAGCATCGTCACCCTGTCGTCCGCAGCAGCCCGCCGTCCGACGGCGCACTCCCCCGCCCCCTACGCGGCAGCCAAAGCGGGTGTCGAACTGCTCACCCAGTCCCTCTCCCTGCAGGCCGGCCCGCACGGCGTTCGGGTCAACTGCATCGCCCCGGAGACGATCCTGACGGAGCGCAACCAGCGCCAGATCCCCGCCGAGGTCCAGCGCACCATGGTCGACGCCCACCCGGTCCGCCGCCTCGGCACGCCGGAGGACGTCGCCGAGGCCGCGCTCTTCCTCGCCGCGGAGTCGGCGTCCTGGATCAGCGGCGTGGTCCTGGATGTGGCGGGAGGCTCAGTCCTGGCATAGGGGCTCGGCCCGGCTCAAGGCTCAGTCCTGGCGTGAGCGTTCGAGGTGCTGCTCGCGGGTGATCGCGAGGACGACGACGGACTGCCCGTGTGAGGGGACGACCGCGTCCTCCGCGTAGCGCAGCCCGAGCTTCTCCATCACCCGCCCCGAGCGCTCGTTGTCCGGGTGCCGGATGCTGACGACCCGGTCGAGGCCGACCACCGCGAACGCGTGGTCGAGCAGCGGCATCGCCGCCTCCGTGGCGTAGCCGCGCCCCCAGAAGGCCCGCCGGAACCGCCAGCCGATTTCGACAGCGGGCAAGATCTGCGGCAGGAACCGGGGTACCGCGAGAGTGACCCAGCCGGCGTACTCACCGCCGTCGCGGGTGATCACCGACAGCATGCCGTAGCCGTTCTCCGCCCACCCCTGCCGCGCACGGGCGACGATTCCGGCCGTCGATTCGCGATCCGCCGGCCCGACGTTGCCGTCGCCGATGTAGCGCATGACGTCGGGGTCGGTGTTCATCTCCAGCAACGGCTCGATGTCGGCCTCGGTCGGGGGTCGGAGCAGGAGTCGGGCGGTGGTCAGCGTCGTCGGAGCGATCTTCTCGGGCATGGTGACACCCTCTCAGCGTCCAGGGTCCGGGCGCGAGGGCGTCAGGCCGCAGCGGACTCCACGGTCACCCCGAGGTGCTCGCGCAGTGCCTGACGGCCCGTGTCCGTAAGGGCCAAGGCCCGGGAGGTGCCGATTCGGGTGAGCCAGTCGGCGGCGAGCGCATGGCTGCAGAGCGCGGCGCCCACCGCGCCTGCCAGGTGAGGACGGCGCTCGGTCCAGTCCAGGCACGCGCGCACCAACGGTCGGCGGGAGCCGGTCGGCAGGACGACTCCGACCTCGTCCAGCCAGGCCGCGCCCGCCGCGGTCAGGCGCGACTCCCGCCCCAGATCCAGCAGCCCTTGTTCGACCATCGCGTCGGCGATCGTCAGAGCCACCTCTCCGGCCAGGTGGTCGTAGCAGACACGAGCCCGCGCGAGAGCCCGCTGCCGCCCTGAGGCCGACAGCGACCGCGGCGGCTGGACCCGGCGCGGGGCCAGCTCCGCAAGGCTCTCCAACAGCGCGGCCACTCGCGGATCGGCCAACCGGAGATACCGGTGCCGCCCCTACCGCTCCTCGACCAGCAGCCCGCCCCGCACGAGCAGGTTGAGATGCTCCGTCGCCGTAGACGCCGCGACCCCGGCACCGCGCGCCAACTCGTTCGCGGTCCAGGCACGCCCGTCCAGCAGAGCCAGGCAGAACGCGGCCCGCGTCCCGTCAGCCAGCAGCTTGGCCACCTCGGCCACGTCCACGCCCATGTCGTCGTGGCCTGCATGTCGTCGGGCTTCCATATATCCCATTGTCGCCACCGTCGCTTCGGCGCCCACCGAAACGTCGGCGGCCTACGGCGAAGGAACTGCAGGCGCGCGTGGGTGTGGGCGTGCCGATGGGCCGCTTCCCGGGGTGGGTGGCGGCTGGTCGGCGGGGTGGGGGTGGCTAGTTGTGGTGGGGGTAGCGGGTGTTGGGTGGGGGTGGGGTGTCCGGTGGTGGGACGGCGTTGGGTCGGCCGTTCCGCATTTCGAGTTCCCAGCCGGTCTGGTGGAGATCGGTGTGGTGCTCGTTGCAGAGCAGGGCGAGGTTGCCCAGGCTCGTTTCGCCGCCGTCCGCCCAGTGGACGACGTGGTGGGCTTCGCACCAGGTCGGTGGCCGGTCGCAGCCGGGCCACACGCAGTGCCGGTCCCGCGCGACGACCGCATCCCGCAGATGCGCCGGGACGGTGCGGGTCGCCCGGCCGATCGAGACCGGCTTGTCCTGCCCACGCGTCAGGATCACGCGCAGCTGACAGTCACACGACTCCTTCCGCGCCTGCCAAGCGGGAAGCTGGTAACCCCGGGTCGTGGTCGCCGCAGCCTTCGGCCGCAGCAGCCCCGAAAGCTCATCGCCGTCGTCGGTGGCGAGTGCGGGGTGGGTGGGGCAGGACTCCCGGAGGGCGTCGAGGTCGGCGATCAGGGTCAGGTGCGGACGCTGCCCACCCGTCGTCGGCAACCTGTCCGAACCCAGCGCGAGGTCAGTGACGGTTTCGAGGGCGTCGCCCATGCGCTCACTGTGGGTCCGGGTCTCGCCCTCGACCGGGGTACCCATCGCCGCCTCCAGCGCGACCCGCAGCTTCTCCCCCGCCACCGGCGAGAGTTCACCGGACAGGACCCAGAACGGCCGGTCACTGGTCCCGGTCGCGGACAGCTTGACCCAGGACTGGAACACCGCCGGAACTTCGCCCGCGTCGGTGTCCTGCTCGGGGACCAAGTGGGCGTGGATCTGCTTCGCCGCCTGACGCACATGCGCCAGGTGCAGCTTCGGGGTCTGCTCGACCATCAACACCTCCGCCGCACGACGCGCGGCGGTGTCCTCGATCGGGGCCAGCTCCTTCGCGAGGATCTCCACCTGGTCCGTCGACAGCGTGCCTTCCGCTTGGGCCTGACGGATCGTCGGAAGCTTGTCCAGATCCCGCGCCAGACTCACCAACCGGTTCGCGTGACCCTGGCCCATCTGCGCGTGCGTCCGCAGGAAGCCCTTCGTCGACCGACACCGCACCGCCGTCGCACCGCCCACGCGGTCGAACACCGCCAGACGACGCAACTTCTGCGCATCCAACATCTCCGACAACCGCTCAAGAGCCAGGAACTGCTCCGCGAGGTAATCCACACCCGCGTCCAACAACGCGCCATCGTCCTCGTCCGCGAGCGCCGTCAACAGGTCACGCGCGCACCCGGGAAGAGTCCGCAACGGATCCACGAACCGCGCCTGACGCGAGGAGAAGGGAGTGCCCGAAGCGAAGCGGGAACCCGCCGCATCCTGCGGCAAACCCAGCCAGTCATCACCAGCAGGAGACGGAGAAGGAACAGAAGGGGGAATTGAAGGGAGCCGGGGATCCGAACCAGACGACGAACCCTGGGACTCCGGGGAAACACCCCACCCATGGACGCCATCACCGTCATCACACCCGCCCCCGAACATCGAGGCGTCCATAGAACAATTATGACACCCCGACTACCCCACACCAAGCCCCAACCGTCACCCACAGGAGTGAAAAACCCCAGCTCAGACAGGCCGCGGCCCCGTCCACCCATCCCCACCCGCACAACAAAAAACCGGGATGCTTGGCATCCCGGCAAAAGGCCCGTATATTGGAAAATCCGTGTCGTAATCGCCATGCGTACTCGCAAAGCAATGCCCACGGATCAGTACAGCTTCACTATATCCGAGCGGGAGCAGAATTGTCAAACGTGCCGAACGAAGAAATGCGCCGCGAGCAGGATTTCCTCGACCGGCTCCGCGCGCGCGTCGTCGCACTCGAGACGGCGGCCGGCGAGGCCGTCAGCGCCGCGCTTCGGCAGGACGTGATCTCCGCCCAGTCGCGGCTGGAGCGGGACGTGATGGTGGCGGAGCAGTCGGGGCTGCTCGCGGCGTTCGCGTCCGGTGAGGAGGGGCTGTGCTTCGGCCGGCTGGTGTTCCAGGACGGGGGTGATCACCACATCGGACGGATCGGGATCCGGGCGGACGACGACGAGCGGACGCCGCTGGTGGTCGACTGGCGGGCCGACATGGCGCGGCCGTTCTACCTCGCCACCGGGCACACGCCGATGGGGCTGCGCCGCAGGCGGCACATCACGACGCATCGCAACCAGGTGACCGCGCTGCACGACGAGATCCTCGACCTGGAGGACACGGAGCGCTCGGGGTACGAGGGCTCCGACGCCGATGCGGTGCTGCTGTCCGCGCTGGACGCGGCCCGTACCGGGCGGATGCACGACATCGTGCAGACCATCCAGGCCGACCAGGACCGGATCATCCGCGCGCCGCACCAGGGCGTCATGGTCGTCGAGGGCGGACCGGGGACCGGAAAGACGGCCGTGGCGCTGCACCGCGCCGCCTATCTCCTCTATGCGCAGCGCGAGTTGCTCGCCCGACGGGCCGTGCTGATCGTCGGGCCGAACGCCGCGTTCCTCAGCTACATCGGGCAGGTGCTCCCCTCCCTGGGCGAGACCGGCGTGCTGCTTGCGACGCCGGCCGAGCTCTACCCGGGCGTGGTCGCGACCGGGAGGGACACACCGCTCGCCGCCGCCGTCAAGGGCGGTGCGGCCATGGCGGACGCACTCGCCGCGCACCTGCGGGACCTGCAACGACTGCCTGAGCAGGCCGCGTTGGTGATCGAGCACGAGGACGGAGTGCTGCTGCTGGACCGCCAGATCGCCGCCGCCGCGCGCGAGCGCGCCAGGGCGGCGCAGCTGCCGCACAACCTGGCCCGGCCGCACTTCGCCTTCTCGGTGATCGACCAGCTCACCGCGCAGCTCGTCGAGCGGATCGGCGCGGACCCCTACGGCGGGCCGAACCTGCTCGGGCCGGACGACCAGGCGCAGTTGGGCAAGGCCGTGGCCACCAGCCCCGCCGTGCATGCCGCGATCGAGGAGCTGTGGCCGCTGCTGACACCGGAGCAGCTGGTCGCGGACTTCCTCGCCGACCCGACCCACCTCCCGCACCACGAGGCCGAGGCGATCCGGCGACCGGACCCGTCCGCGTCCGTCCCGCCGCAGGAGCCGGACTGGACGCCGGCCGACGTGGCGCTGCTGGACGAGGCCGCGGAGCTGCTGGGCGACGACGACTCGGCGCGGCGTGCGGCCGAGGAGGCGCGGCGGCAACAGGCGATCGCGTACGCGCAGGGCGTGCTCGACCTCTCCTACGGCTCGCGGACGCTGGAGTTCGAGGACAAGGACGAGGAGGACTCGGAGGTGCTGGCCGCGCACGACCTGATCGACGCGGAGCGGCTGGCCGACCGGCAGGAGGAGCTGGACCACCGCAGTGCGGCGGAGCGCGCGGCGGCGGACCGGACGTGGGCGTTCGGGCACATCATCGTCGACGAGGCGCAGGAGCTGTCGCCGATGCTGTGGCGGCTGTTGATGCGACGCTGCCCGACCCGGTCGATGACCCTGGTCGGTGACCCGGCGCAGACCTCCGAGCCGGGCGGCTGCGGCAGTTGGGACGCGGCGCTGACGCCGCACGTCGGGGACCGGTGGCAGCGGGTGGTGCTGGACGTCAACTACCGCACCCCGGCGGAGATCATGGACGTGGCCGCGCGGATCCCGCAGGCGACGGACCCGGCGTACACGCCGCCGCGCTCCGTCCGGTCCACGGGTGTGCCGCCGCGCGCGGAGCACGTCGCGGACACGGCGGCGCTGCCTGCGGCGGTGGCGCGTGTGGTCGCGGAGGAGCAGCGGGCGCTGACCGGCACCGAGCGCCGTCTGGCCGTGATCGCCACTCCCGAGCACCACGCCACGCTGCTCGCGGAGTTGCCCATGGCGTCGGCCGCGACCGGGTCGCTGGAGGTGACGCCGGACCTGACCCAGCCCGTGGTGCTGCTGACTCCTGGGCAGGCCAAGGGGCTGGAGTTCGACGCGGTGGTCGTGGTCGAGCCGGACGGCTTCGGGGCGAACGAGCTGTATGTGGCGCTGACCCGTGCCACGCAGCGGCTCGCCGTCGTCCATGCCGACACGCTTCCGCACGCTCTCGCGCCGGCCCTGACGGAGCCGACGCGGACGCGGGCGGCGATCTGACAGGAGCGACCGTCCGACCCGGGCCGCAGTCCAACGCGGGCCACAGTCCAGCGCGGGGCCGGTGACACGCCGTGTGCAGAGTATTCACGATCGGGCAACGGTGTGGTGACCCGGAGTTCGCGACGGTCGATCATGATCGTGGTGAGTCCGGGCGCAAGACCCGTTCGAGGACGCGGAGGGCACCCAGCTGGTGGCCGGGAACCGGTGACCAGTGACGGCTGACCGGCGACCCGCAGCCGGTCACGTTACGCTGCCCACGGCGGGCCGGGGCCTCGGCCTCGGCCCGCTTCTCGTCCCTGTCGATCACCCTCGCGAGGCCCCTGCATGACGACGACGCCCGGCACCGCCACTCCTTGGCTGCGCATCACCACCCCGCGCCCGAACGCCCGACTGCGGCTGGTGTGTCTGCATCCGGCCGGGGCTGGGCCGATGTTCTTCCGCACCTGGGACGCCGCGCTGCCGGAGGACGTCGAGGTCGCGGCGGTCCAACTGCCCGGGCGGGAGAGCCGGTTCGCCGAGAAGCCGGTGCAGGACTTCGAGCAGGCGGTCGCCGCCCTGCACGCGGCGCTGCGTCCGGTGCTCACCGGGTCCACTCCGTACGCGCTGTTCGGACACAGCATGGGCGCGCTGCTCGCGTACGGGCTGGCGGTCGCGGCGCGGCGCCATGGTGACCCGGAGCCGGTCCGACTCTTCTTCAGCGGGTCCGCCGGCCCGGGTGTGCCGCGTCGCCACAAGGGGCGGCACGCCTGGACCGACGCGGAGATCGTCGCCGACCTGCGGGCGATGGGCGGCACTCCCGAGGAGGTGCTGGCCGACCGGGAGTTGCTGGAGCTGATCCTGCCGCCGCTGCGCGCCGACTACGCGCTGTGCGACACCTTCGAGTCCGCGCCGACGGCAGCGGCCTTCGGCGCGGCGCGCGTCCTGACCTGCCCGGTCTCGATCCTGGGCGGCGAGGACGACGACTACAGCGCCGCGGACCTGGCCCGTTGGTCCGCGGTGACGAGCGGGCCGTCGGTCCAACGGGTCTTCCCCGGCGGGCACTTCTTCCTCACGTCCCCCTCCGCCGACGCGGTCCACGCCGCGGTCCGCACGGATCTGGGACTCTGAGCCCGGGCTCTGAACCCAGGCTCTGAACCCGGGCTCTGGCCCGGCTCGACGGATATCGTGCGTGTCGGTCCTGGCCGAGGCGCGTTGAACGGTTCATGAGCAAGCGAAGCTGCCGTGTCCGGCACGGAAGGATGACCGGAATCCGGGGTCAGGCGCTGGGGCTGGTGGTCGCATCCGTTGTGGCCGCGCTCAGCGGCTGCGCGGCACAGGGAAGTTGGACGCTAGGCCAACCGCCTGCGGCAGCCGGTGGCCCGAGCGGGATGCCCACCCCTGCCGTCTCTCCTGGGTCGTCCCACTCACCCGGCACGGCTGCGTCGCCGCGCGGACGGCTCGTGGTACGGGACCGACCGACACCGGCGGCTTCGGCCACCGCGTCCGCCACCCCCACCCAGACCGGCAACGACGAAAGCAGCGGCAACGGCCGGGGATCCGCCGCGTCGGCACGGCAGCGGCACGTCCGGCCCACGACCCATGCCATGGACGGCGGGTCACGTCACAGGGTCTCGGGGATGCCGCCCTTGCAGAGCGGGCGTCAGTCGTGCACCGAACTCGCCAAGGAAGTCGGGCTGCCTGAGAGCCTGGCTGCCCAGTGCCACGCGATCTACGGATGAATGAGTGAGCGGACCGCCCATACGCAGCAGCACGACGCCCCGTGGTCACGGAGCCTTGCTGCTCCGTGACCACGGGACCTGGGTGGACCCTAGACGGCGCCCACTGTGCCCACTGTCCTGCCCGTCCCGACCGTCCCGACCGTCCCGGCGGCGACCGTGCGGCCGCCCTCGCGGACCGCGAAGCCGAGGCCGGGCTCCAGCGGAACCGGCTGACCGAGCGTCACCTCGACGTCGACAGTGTCGCCCGGCATCGCCAGCGGCACGCCGTCCGGCAGCACGAGGTCGCCGACGACGTCACCGGTGCGCAGGTAGAACTGCGGCCGGTAGCCGCTGGTGATCGGCGTGCGGCGACCCCCGTCCGCCGTGCTCAGCAGGTGCAGCCGGGCGGTGAACGAGTCGTGCACCGCGGCGGTGCCCGCCGCCGCGACCACCTGACCGCGGCGCACCTCGCCGCGCTGGACGCCGCGCAGCAGCAGCGCGACGTTGTCACCCGCCTCCGCGCTGTCCATGGTCCGGCCGAAGGTCTCCACTCCGGTGACCACCGAGACCACCTCCGAGCCGTAGCCCAGCACGTCCACCCGGTCGCCCATCCTGATCCGACCACGCTCGACCGCCCCGGTCACGACGGTGCCGCGGCCGGTGATGGTCAGCACGTTCTCGATCGGCATGAGGAACGGCACGTCGGTGTAGCGGACGGGCGTCGGCACGTACGCGTCGACCGCGTCGAGCAGCCCCAGCAGCGCGGCCGACCACTGCGGGTCGCCCTCCAGGGCGCGCAGCCCGGAGACCCGGACGACCGGCAGTCCCTCGCCGTCGTAGCCGTGGGCGGTGAGCAGCTCGCGGACCTCCAACTCGACCAGGTCGAGCAGCTCCGGGTCCCCGGCGTCGGCCTTGTTGAGCGCCACCACCACGTGCTCGACGCCGACCTGACGGGCAAGGAGCACGTGCTCGGCGGTCTGGGGCATGACGCCGTCGTGGGCGGACACGACCAGGATCGCGCCGTCCAGCTGCGCCGCGCCCGTGATCATGTTCTTGACGAAGTCGGCGTGGCCCGGCATGTCCACGTGGGCGTAGTGACGGGTGGCCGTCTCGTACTCGACGTGGGAGATGTTGATGGTGATGCCGCGCGCGGCCTCCTCCGGGGCGCGGTCGATGCGGTCGAACGGCACGTAGCTGCCGCCGCCGCGCTCGGCCAGCACCTTGGTGATGGCGGCGGTGAGGGTGGTCTTGCCGTGGTCGACGTGACCCATGGTGCCGATGTTCAGGTGCGGCTTGGTCCGCACGAAGGCCTGCTTGGCCATGGTGATTCTGCTCCGGAAGTCTTGTGTGACAAGCGATCTGACGGGACCTCAGCGTCGGGCCGACCTTCCCCGACTGAGGTCCCGGGGACGCGTCCCGGAGAAGGTCAGCTTCGCGCGCCGCCTGCGGCTGCGACTGCAGTTGCGGTTGCAGTTGCAGTTGCGGCCACGACTGCCGGAATGAGGGCAGCGGCCATCGCACCCGCGACTGCGGGGAACTGGGCGATGGGCTGCGGGAACATGCGGATCATCCTGCCGGTGGAACCCACTCGGGCGCCAACGGTTTTCCACGTGCTCCTACGCGTCAGGAGTCACCGGACCGCAGGAGCGAGCGCGGCCAGGCGTGGGATCAGGGTGGTTGCCGTGCCGCCGAGGACGGCGCTGCGTTCTGCGGCGGTGAGCTCGGCGCTGGCCTCGATCCGGCCGCGGTTGGCGACGGCGAGGTCGCGGCGCAGGTAGGGGTAGTCGGAGCCGAAGACGACGTGGTCGATGCCCACGACGTCGCGCAGCATCCGCAGCACCGGGTCGCTCCAGGACAGGGCGGTGTCCCAGTACAGGCGGCGGAACGTGTCCGCCGCCGTGCCGCGGGCCTCGGCTTCGGGGACGACGTCCATCTCGTCGACGATGCCGAACCGACCGGCCAGGTACGGCACGGTGCCGCCCGCGTGGGAGAGGACGTACTTCACATCAGGGGTGCGGGCGAAGGTGTTGCTGTAGTGCAGCCGGGCGACGGCGCGTGTGGTGTCCGCCGGGAAGTCGACGAGTGAGTCGGGCAGGCCGAGCGCATGGGCGACCGGGTCGGGCGACGGATTGGGGTGCACGAACACCACCGCCGAGCGGCGCTGCAGTTCGTCGAAGAGCGGGTCGAAACGCGGGTCGCCGAGGTAGACGCCTTGGGTGTTGCTGAACAGCACGACGCCGTCCAGCCCCAGGACGTCGAAGGCGTAGGCCAGTTCGTTCAGCGCGCCGTCGGCGTCCGGCAGCGGGAGGCAGGCGAAGCCGCCGAACCGGTCGGGGCGGTCGCGGATCAGCTCTGCTGCCAGTTCGTTGCACCGCCGGGCCAACGCCCGTGCTGCGGCGTCATCGCCGGTGTGCACCCCGGGGGTGCTGACGGAGGTGACGGCGACGTCGATGCCTGCGTCGTCCAGGAACGACAGCGTGCTCGCCCGCGACCACGGCGGCGGCGCGATGCCGCCCACCGGGTGGTCGCCCTCGTTGGTCGCCCGCCAGAAGAAGTCGGGCAGGATGTGGTGGTGGATGTCGACCGTGAACGTCACGGCAATCTCCCTGGTCAGCGTGGTGGACGATCAGCTTGGCCTAACGACGGTGTGAGGGAGTGTCAGTCGGCGTAGACGCGCCGGTGGATGTGCTCGGCCAGCATGATCGTGGTGACGTTGGTGACCGTGGAGGGCACCTCCGGGATGATCGAGGCGTCCACGACGCGCAGCCCGCTGACGCCCTTGACCGCGCCGACCGAGTCGACGACGGCCCAGGGGTCGTGCGGGCCGCCCATCGGGGCGGTCGAGGTGGGGTGCCCGTAGACGGCGACGTTGGCGGCGATGGCCTCGGCCAGGGCCGCGTCGTCGGCCACAGCATCGCCGGGGGCCAACTCGCCTGCGACGAACGGCGCGAAGACATGGTTGCGGGCGATCTCGCGGCCGATCTTGACGGCCTCCAGCAGGCGGCGGGCGTCGCGGGCGGTGCCGAGGTAGTTGGGATCGATGAGCGGTGCGGCGTGGGGGTCGCGGCTCGCCAGTGTGAGCGTTCCGGTCGACTCGGGCAGCGTGAGCGCGGCCATCAGCACGATCGCTCCTCCGGTCGGGCTGAAGGAGCCGGGCATCAGGTGGGTCGCGGTCACCTGGATGTCCAGTTCGTCGCCGACGGCCTCGCTGGACGCCGTCCACAGCAGGGAGCCGACCGCCGGGGTCATCTCCAGGTGATCGGGGGCCAGGGCGTAGGCGTTGACGAAGGCGGGCTGGTCCTGGAGTCGCCGCCCGACGGGCAGGTCGGCGACGACGGGGATGCCCAGCGCGGTCAGGTCGTCGGCAGGGCCGATGCCGGAGCGCAGCAGGATCGCCGGGCTGCCGTAGGTGCCACCGGAGAGGATCACCTCGCGGGCCCGGAACACCGTGCCGTCCGCGGCGACGACGCCGGTGGCGGTGGTGCCGCCCACGCTGTCCGAGCCACCCGAGCTGTCCGAGCCGTCGAACAGGACCCGGTCGACGGTGATGTCGCCGCGCACGGTGAGGTTGGGGCGACGCAGCACCTCGGCGGTCAGGTAGACGAGCCCGGTGTTCTGGCGGACGCCGTCGACGACGTTGACCGGGTAGCCGTCGGCGCCGTTCTGCTCCGCGCCGTTGAAGTCGCGCACCCGCTTGTACCCGTGGGCCACCGACGCCTCGACGAAGCCGAGCAGGGACGGCGTCAGTTCCGCGTCCGCGCGCTGGCGGATCGGCAGCGGGCCGGTCCGTCCGTGGTGGGCGTCGTCACCGGTGGGCGTTTTCTCCAGCATCCGGAACACCGGCAGCACGTCGTCGTAGGACCAGCCCTCGGCGCCGTGCGCGCCCCACTTGGCCAGGTCGGCGGCGCGCGCCCGGACGGCGACGCCCGCGTTCACGGCGGAGCTGCCGCCGAGCACCTTGCCGCGCGGCGTAGCGAGCTGCGGCAACCGGTCGGTGCCCCGGGAGGAGTAGCCCCAGTCGTGCTCCGGGTCGGCGACCCGGTCCGCGTCCAGCAGCGCGGCCGGGTACGCGTCGGGCGCGTACGCCCGCCCGGCCTCCAGCAGCAGCACCTTTCGGGCGGGGTCCTCGCTGAGTCGTGCCGCGAGCACGGCACCGGCGGAACCGCCGCCGACGACAACGACGTCGGCGATCTCCATGGCGTCGGACATCTCAACCTCCAGGTGGATACGCGTATTGACGGATCATCACTTCTTGGCGAGGGCGAGCTGTGTCGAGAGAAACCGTCCGATCCGATCCAGGGCGGCTGCGGCCTCATCAAGGACCGGCAGCTTCACTTGACACTTCAACTATACGCACTCGACTTGAATGTTCAAGTCATCCGCCATGCGAAGAGAGAACGCGGCCGGGCTGTCTCCGGCCGCCCTCCAGGCCGCAGGCTGCGCTCAACCCAGCAGCAGGCTGTTGAGCTGGGAGTGGTTCAGGCTCGTCTCCACCTGCTCCGGGTAGCTGCCGGTGGTCAGCAGCGCCTTCGCGAGGCGGGCGGTGTGGGCGTAGGCGGACTCGGCGATGGCCGCGCCCGCGCTGACCCGGGCCGCGCCGGCGGCGGCGAGGGCAGGGACCGGGAGGGTGCCCGGGGCCACGCTGACGTTGAGCGGGACCTTCACGGCCTCCACGACGGAGGAGATGGTCTCGGCGCTCAGCGCGCCCAGCAGGAAGACGCCGTCCGCGCCCGCCTCGGTGTAGGCGGCGGCGCGGGTGACGACCTCGCGGAACCAGTCCTCCGGGTCGGGGTCCTGCATCCGGAACACGTCGATCCGGGCGTTGATGTAGAGCGGCACTCCGGCGGCGTCCACCGCGCGCCGGGCAGCGGCGATCCGGGCCGCGCTCGCGGGGACCGGGCCGAGCGAGTCCTCCAGGTTGACGCCGACCACACCGGCCGCGAGCACGCCGCGGACGGTCTCGGCGACGCCCTCGGGGTCGTCGGCGTAGCCGCGCTCGATGTCGGCGCTGACCGGGATGTCGACGGCTCCGGCGATCCGCGCGATCGCGGCGATCCCCGTCGCGCGGTCCAGGTGGCCGCCGTCGCCGAAGCCGAGGCTCCAGGCCACTCCCGCGCTCGTGGTGGCCACTGCCTTCGCGCCCGCCTTGGCCACCAGCGCCGCGGACGCGGCGTCCCAGGCGTTCGGCAGGACCAGCGGGCGGCCCGGGACGTGCAGGGCACGGAACGCCCGCGCCTTCTCGACCAGAACCGCGGTGTCCGTGTCAGTAGTCGTCGCCATGCGGTCATCAGATCACAGATCGAGGGCCCGGAGAGGGCCACTCGCGATCTTCCACCCGGCTCGATCCGCCGTCTCCCCGGCCGTCTCCCCGGCCGTCTCCCGGCGGGAGCCTGAGCGCGCACGCGCGAACGTCCCGCGCCCGGGGCCGCCGGTGGGCGGCGCGGGCGCGGGACGTCCTTGGCCCCGCAGGTCACGGCGTGTAGGACCGCGCCGTAACGCACTGCGTCAGCACCTCGACACGTCAACAGGTGAACGTGTCAACGCCTCAGTGAACTCGGCTCAGTTGCGGCCGAATCAGTTGCGGCCAGATCAGTTCGGCCGGCTCAGTTGTGGCCGAGGCGCTTCTCCTTCTTGTGGGACGGCATGCGCATCCCACCCTCCGGCATCGGCGACATCATCATCGGCTCGCCGGCGTGGGCCTTGTCGTCCATCATCGCGGCCTTGCCGTGGTGCTGCCGGTCCTGCATCTGCCGGTCCTGCACGGCCTGCGGCGCGTGCGCGCCGTGGGCCGAGGCGACCGGCTTCTGCTGGCCGGACTTCTGCTTGCGGGGCTGGTTCTTGACCTTCGACATGGTGTGTACTCCCGAATGGGGTGAGGCGCCGTGCCCGGCGCACATGGGACCGGGCAATGAAGCGGCGCGCGCTCACCACGATTACAGGGGCCACCGCGCTCCGCATCCCGAACGGATGCGGAGCGTCACCTTCGCAGGTCAGGGCCGCTAAATCAGGGGCGAACAGGGTGAATCGGCGCTGGGCGCGCTCAACTCCCTGACACCTGGGCGAGGTAGGCGGCCGCGGCCTCCGGGGTGAAGAACCAGTTCGGGAAGTCCTCGGGGCTGTCGAAGCCGTTGGCGAACCGGTGGGCGACGGCGGGGAGTTGACCGGCGGCGCCGATCAACTGGAGCACGTGCTCGGGCGGCGGGGCCAGCATCGCGTTGGTCCACGCCGTGACCGGCTCGCCGGTCTGCGCCCAGAAGGTGTCGAAGGCGCCCTGGAGGAACTCGCGGTCGAACGGCCGGTCACCGTGGGCGCGGATCGACGCGAGGTAGCTCGCGGCGCACTTGGAGGCGGTGTTGGAGCCCTGACCGGTGATCGGGTCGTTGGTGACGACCGCGTCGGAGACACCCAACACCAGTGCGCCGCTGGGCAGTTCGCCGACCGCGTGGCGCACGGTCGGGGTGAGGCGACCGGCCAGGGTGGCGCGCTCGTCGGTGAGTTCGACGCCGCCGCGGGTGCGCTCGTACTCCCACGGGACGTAGGTGCGCATCAGGTCGAGGATCGTGTCGAGCTGCTGCTGCGGGGCGAGCGGCGCGCCGCCCTCCGACTGGAAGACGTCGACCGGGCCGCCAGGGACGCCCTCCCAGAAGAGGATGTCGCACGCGCCGGAGAGGGTCAGCGCCGGGATGACGAAGAGCTCGCCGACGCCGGGCACCAGGTTGCAGCGCACGGCGGCGAAGTCGTGCTCCGGGCGCGGGCCGAGGCCGTGGACATAGGCGAGGGCGAGCGAGCGCTGCGGGGCGGTGTACGGCGAGCGCGCCGCGTCCCGACCGAGCAGGGCGGAGAGGTCGCCCTTGCCCGTGGCGAGCAGGATCAGGTCGTAGTTCGCGGCGACGGCGTCGAGGGAGGCCGCGGTGACCGTCTCCACGACGACCTTGCCGCCGCGCTCCGCGAACAGCTCCAGCCAGCGCGGCATCTTGATCCGCTGGTCCACCGAACGGCCGGGCGCGTCGAGGCGGGCGACCCAGTCGATCACCCGGGCCGCCTCGGGGCCGCTGACGGAGACGCCGAGCCCCTCGACGGCGGGGGCCTCGTCGGCCCACAGGTCCAGGCCGAGCGCGGCCTCGTGGGCGAGAGCGCCGCCGAACATGCACTGCGTCGACAACACCCGCCCCTCGCGGACCTGTTCGGCGGTCCGGTCGGTGGTCACGGTGACGTCGTGGCCGTCGGCCTGGAGGCCGAGGGCGAGTTGCAGTCCGGCCTGGCCGGCGCCGACGACGAGTATGTTCGCCACGAAAAGGCTCCTGATCGCGGGTGTGGTGGGACGGTCTCGGGTCCAGCGGCGCACTCGGGCGTACTGGCGCGTACTGATCAGTACGAGTACGGCTGCTGAGCAAAAGTCAGACACCCTGCTGATGCAGGGTGTCTGAGATTCGTCGTCACCTTATCCGGTGCCTGTTCGAGCGGAACCCGCCCGGCCGATTTCGTCAGTCGTGACCGTGGTCAGCGAGGCGGCCGGCCGGGATCGGGGTCACCTCCCGCTGAGCGCCGAGTGCTGTTCCGCGCCGCGGTGCCGGTGGCCCGGGACCAGGTCGTGCGCGGCGGCCAGCGGGGACTGTCCGCGGCTGCGCTTCGCGCTCGCGGAGTGGTGGGCGAACGGCGTGGCCGTCGGCCCGGCGGCGGGCATGCCCGTCGGTGTGGAGACCGGCGCCATGCCGCCGGGCATGGCCGTCGTCTCCGGCATGGCCATCATTCCCTTGCGTCGCAGCAGATCCTCCGCGTCGCGACGCAGCTTCTTGGACTGGTGAGCCGCCATGACGGTGCTCCCTCCTGCCCTGCACGTATGGGATGGTTCGTCCATTTTAGAGAGATTTCGAGTCCACGCCGCGCGGTAGATGTTTTACGAGTAAAACACCTGCTAATATTTATCCCATGGTCGGCTTCCCCTCCCTCCCCCTGCGCGGAACACTCCGTCTGCGGCCCGCCGTCGGGCCGTGGCACCGTCCTGCCCTGAGCGTCGCGGTCGCGACGCTGCTGCCGGACCTGCTGCTGCTCGCCCTCGGGCGGCTCGACCTGGTGCTGTACACCTCCGCCGGGACGATGTGCGCGCTGTACACGCACGCCCTCCCGTACCGGGAGCGGGCACGCGCGCTGGCCTGGGTGGTGCTGGGGATGGCGGGGACCGTGGGCGTCGCGCTGACCGCAGCCGCGACGGTGCGGTCGACCGTCGTGCTGATCGCGCTCGCGGCATTGCTCGCGGGCGTGCACAAGCTGCTCTGCGACGCCACGCGGCTCGGGCCGCCCGGCAATGTGATCTTCACCTTCGTCGGCGCGTCGGCGTTCTTCGTGCCGCAGCGGCTCGGCCAGATCCCGGCGCATCTGGGGCTGGTGCTCGTGGGCGGTGCGGTCGCCTGGGCGGTGTGCCTGGCTCCGGCGCTGGTCAAGCCGCACGGTCCGGCGCTGACGCTGGGCGTCCCCCGTGCGCCGCAGGGCCTGCGCAGCCTGCTGCCGCTGGCGGTCAGGGTCGGCGTGGGGTGCGCGCTGGCCGGGTGGGCCTCGCTCGCGGCGGGGGTCGGCCACCCGTACTGGGCCGTGGTGACGGCGGCGGCCGTCCATCGCGCCAACACGAGCGTCTCCTGGCAGCGCGCGCTGCAGCGGACCGTCGGCAGCCTGCTCGGGCTGGTGCTGTTCACCGCGACCGTGCCGCTCAGCCGGGCCTCCGGCTACGGCGCACTGGTCGCGCTGCTGCTGATCGCCGGCTGCCAGATCGGCGCGGAGGCGACGATCACCCGCAACTACTGGGTGGCGCAGGTCTTCGTGACGCCGATGGCGCTGCTGCTGGTCTCGATCGGCGACCTGGCCGGCTCCGGATCCGCCGAGCCCGTGGGCACGCTGGTCGGCGACCGCTGGCTGGACACCGTGCTCGGCGCGGCCTTCGGCATCCTCAGCGCGGTCCTGGTCACCAACCGCCGCGCCAGCGACCGGCTGGCCCAGGCGCTGCGGCACGCCGAGGCGGCGGTCGCCGCCGCGCCGCAGGTCGGCCGGGTCCGGCTGGCCGACTCCCTGCACGAGCTGCGTGAGTCCGCCGACGGTCATGCGGGAGAGTGGTGGCAGCGACCGATCGCGATCGAGGAGGTACAGCGCGTGGAACGCGAGGGACACCGGGTGCTCGCCCTGCTGGGAGAACGGGAGTCCGCCGATGTCCGAGCCGCCTGAGCTGCCTCAGCTGCCCGAGCTGCCTGATCTCGCTGAGCCGGCTGAACCGGCTGAACTGGCTGAGCCCGCACGTCCCGCCGAGACGCACCGCGACGGCGGCGAGGACATCGTCACCGGCGTCATGCGGCAGTGGCGGGCGGTCCACCCCGACCTGGACGTCGAGCCGATGGGCCTGGTCGGCAGGATCAACCGGTGCGCCGCGCTGCTCCAACAGGCCTCCGACGACCAGCTGCGACACGAGGAGCTGACCCGCGCCGAGTTCGACCTGCTCGGCACGCTGCGCCGCTCGGGCCGAGCCCTGACCCCCGGCGAGCTGGTCCGCGAGACCTTCGCGTCGGGCGCGGCGGTCACCAAGCGGCTGCGCCGACTTGAGGACCGCGGCCTGGTCGAGCGCCGCTCGGACGGCCGGGACCGCCGCGTCGCCCGCCTGACGCTGACGGAGGCCGGTCAGGAGCTGACGGACCGCGTTCTGCCCGCCCAACTCGCGTTCGAGCGCTCGCTGTTCTCGGGCCTGCCGGCCACCGAACGTGCCGAGCTCGCGGACGGCCTGGCCGACCTGCTGCTCCTGCTGGAGGGCCGCCTCGCCCGCACGCTGGGCTGAGCCTGCCGGGCCGCGTCCAGACCCTAGACGTCGACGGCTGCGCGGGGCGCTCCGCGCACGACCAGGGCGTCGAGCAGGTCGCGGGTGGCCGTGGCGACGGCCTCGACGGCCTCGTCGAAGGCCTCGCGGTTGTGCGCGGCGGGGGCGCGGAAGCCGGAGACCTTGCGCACGTACTGCAGCGCGGCGGCGTGGATGTCGGCGTCCTGCGGATCAGGGGTGACCGGGGCGCGGAGGGTCTTGATCGATCGGCACATACATCCAGCGTAGGACGCTTGACTGACAGCGCGGAGCAGCGTGCGGGTGGGGCGTGGGCGGCCTACAGTGCAGGGGTAGGACGACGCGTAGGCACGGGCCAGGAGGTACCAGATGTCCCAATCCGAGGATGAGTCGCGACCGACCCCGGACCGGCTGCTCCACACCGGGGCCGAGCATCCCGTCGATCCCGAGGACATGGTCCGCGCCAGCGGCCGGGAACCGACGCCGGAGCTGATCGAGAAGGCCCGCAAGGCCCTCGAGGAGGAGGGCCCCGCGGCGGTCGAGCGCCTGCTGCCCTGACCGTGCCCGTGACGCACCAGGTGCGGCGGGCGATCGCTTCGGTCGCACACCGCCGCACCTCGGTCACAGCCGCGCACCTCCGATGCGCTGCGCCCCTCTGACGTCTGACGCCTCACAGCGACCCCGGCCATCCACGCCGGGCTGTGCAGCGCATCCGCCGCCTACGCCGCGCTGAAGCGGATCGCCACCGGGCGGCCTCGGGTCGACCCTGCCGGGCGCGTCTGCGCGTGCCGCTTGACCAGGCCCCGGTTGGCCGCGCTGTGCAGCACGAAGCGCAGCCAGTCCGCGTCCGCCCCGATCAGCGCGGCGATCTCCGGGGCGCTCCAGTGCCGCTGCGGCTCGCCTGCCAGCACCTCCATCGCGCGGTCCAGATGGCGTCCCGGCCGCTCCCGTGACGCGGCGCTCTCCGCTCCGCCTCCGCTCGACCGCTCCCCGGCCCCGCCCGAGGCGGTCCGCGCCGATCGGGTCGGCCCACGCATCGGCCCGCGACCTGGCGCGGGGACCCGTGGCCGGGCCAGCAGCGCCGCATGCGGCTCGTCCTCGGCCGGCTCGTGCCCGTCGAGCAGGGCTTGCAGCCGGTCCTGCGCGCCCACAATGCGCGTCAGTTCCCGGACGATGCTGTCCAGTTGCTCCAGTCGGAGCTGCTCGATCCGCACCCTGTCCTCGAAGATGGCCAAGCAGCTGACCGGATCGGCCACCATGTCGGCAGGCGTCAGATCCGCGATCACGGCCGTGACGCTAGCGGCCCACCAAGGCACGGGGCCAGCGGGCCCGGGTCCTTCCACTCGAACGAAGGAAAAGGCGAAACCTTGGTGGGGACAGCCCCCTGCCGAATCCACCGGCCAGCGGGAGAGTCACGGCGGCGGTCCCTGCATGAGCATCGAAGGCGTTCCCACACGAACTTCTGACGTCACGTCATGAGAGATCACTTCATGGGACGTCTCGTGAGACGTCACCGTCTGAAAGGACGCCGCGATGCCCCAGAGCGCCACCCTGCACCAGGTCCCGACCGCCCCCTCCCCCGCCGGACTGCCTCCGGGCCCCGTCCGTGCGGCATTCGCGTTGTGGGTGACGGCCGTTGCCGCCGGGGCCTTCGAAACGGTCCTGGCGATCGGCAGGATGCTCGCGGACGGCACCGGCTCCGCCGGGGAGATCGCCGTGGGGCTGGCGATACGCCTTCCGGTGTTCGTGGCCGCACTGCTGATTGTGCGTCAGATGCGTACCGGCCGTGACTGGGCCCGCATCGTGTTGGCGATCGGGCTCGGCGTGGTCGGCACGGCGTCGATGGTGGTCGGACCGGTCCAGGCCCTGGCGCATGGCCGTTCGCTGGGCTGGGAGCTGGCGCATGCCACGCCGCTGGACTTCGTCTTCGCCGCCAGCCGGACCGTCCACGTGTCCTCGGTGCTCGCGGCCGTCGTGCTGATGTTCCTGCCGGCCGCCAACGGCTACTTCCCACGCGGTCGGCTCGGTCGTCGCGACCGACGCGGCTGACCCGAGCGGCTTCGCGGCCGGAAACGCCAACAGCCGCCCGATCGTTGCGAAACCTCCCCAAAGGGCACGCTTCGCCTGCAATCCCCGCTGTTAGCGTGACTGGCCGTCCATACCGACGGAGGAGAGCCGCCAAGTGACCCATCCCTATCCCGAGGACGACGGACCGCGGATCGATGCCGGACGCCTGTGGGGCGGCGGAATCGCGACGGCCGTGGTGGCGGGACTGCTCACCGAGGTCGGCATCCTGATCGCGCGTGGCATGCTCCACCTCGCCATCCTCGCCCCGCAGGGCGAGGGCATGTGGGGCGACGCCAGCACCACCAGCTACGCGGTGGCCGCAGGTGTCGTCGCCCTGGTCGCGACCGGCCTGCTGCACTTCCTGCTGTCGACCACGCCGAGCGCCACGGTCTTCTTCGGCTGGATCATGGCCCTGTTGACCGTCGTCGCCGTCATCATGCCGTTGAAGGTCGTCGGCACCAGTACCGAGGTCATCGCCACCACCGTGCTCAACCTCATCCTCGGCGTCGTGGTCACCTTGCTGCTGATCAGCGCGGCCCGGGGTGCCCAGACGACCGCGCGACGCCGCCCGTACCCGCAGCCGCAGGGCTACCCCCAGTCGCAGCCCCAGCCCCAGTCGCACGCGCAGCGGTACGACGCACGCGACTGGTGACCGCGGTCCTCCTCATTCGGGCCGGTCGGCTCCGGTGGGGAGGGGTAGTTCGGCTTCGAGGCGGGCGAGTTCGGCCTCGGTGAGCAGCCGGGAGCGGATCAGGAAGCGGACGCCCTCCGGGGCCTCGACCGAGAAGCCGCTGCCACGGCCCGGCACGACGTCGACCGTCAGGTGGGTGTGCTGCCAGTAGGCGAACTGGTCGGCGCTCATCCAGAACGGGGTCTCGTCGTCGACGACGCCGAGCATCACGTCCTGGCCGCCGACGCGGAACTCCCCGCGCGGGTAGCACATCGGCGAACTGCCGTCGCAGCAGCCGCCGGACTGGTGGAACATCAGCGGGCCGTGCTGCCGGGCCAGCCGTCGCAGGAGTGCGGTGGCCGGCTCGGTCAGCTCCACCCGCGTGGTGCGCGGGCCGGCTGTCATCAGAAGAAGCCGAGCTTCTTGTCGGAGTAGCTGACCAGCAGGTTCTTGGTCTGCTGGTAGTGGTCGAGCATCATCGCGTGGTTCTCGCGTCCGATGCCGGACTTCTTGTACCCGCCGAAGGCGGCACCCGCCGGGTAGGCGTGGTAGCAGTTGGTCCAGACGCGGCCCGCCTTGATGGCCCGGCCGAAGCGGAAGGCGGCGTTTCCGTCACGGGACCAGACGCCCGCGCCGAGGCCGTAGAGGGTGTCGTTGGCGATCCGCAGCGCCTCGTCCTCGGTGTCGAAGGTGGTGACGGAGACGACCGGGCCGAAGATCTCCTCCTGGAAGATCCGCATGTCGTTGCGGCCCTTGAAGACCGTCGGCTCGATGTAGTAACCGCCCTCCAGCCCGGGGACCTTGCGCGGTCCGCCGCCGGTCAGCACCTGCGCGCCCTCCCGCACGCCGATGTCCAGGTAGGAGAGGATCTTCTCGTACTGGTCGTTGCTGGCCTGGGCGCCGATCATCGTCGCCGGGTCGAGCGGGTCGCCGCCCACGATCGCCTCGGTGCGGCGCAGGCAGCGCGCCATGAACTCGTCGTAGATCGAGGAGTGGACCAGCGCCCGCGACGGGCAGGTGCAGACCTCGCCCTGGTTGAGCGCGAACATCACGAAGCCCTCGACGGCCTTGTCCAGGAAGTCGTCGTCCTGCGCCGTCACGTCGGGCAGGAAGATGTTCGGGCTCTTGCCGCCCAGCTCCAGCGTCACCGGGATGATGTTCTCCGACGCGTACTGCATGATCAGCCGGCCGGTGGTGGTCTCGCCGGTGAAGGCGACCTTGGCCACCCGCGGGCTGGACGCCAGCGGCTTGCCCGCCTCGACGCCGTAGCCGTTGACGATGTTGACGACGCCGGGCGGCAGCAGGTCGGCGATCAGTTCCATCACCACCAGGATGCTGACCGGGGTCTGCTCGGCGGGCTTGATGACCACGCAGTTCCCGGCCGCGAGCGCGGGGGCGAGCTTCCACGCCGCCATCAGGATCGGGAAGTTCCACGGGATGATCTGCCCGACCACGCCCAGCGGCTCGCGGAGGTGGTACGCGACGGTGTCCTCGTCGATCTGGGTGATGCTGCCCTCCTGCGCTCGGATCACGCCCGCGAAGTAGCGGAAGTGGTCGACGGCGAGGGGGATGTCGGCGGCCAGCGACTCGCGCACCGGCTTGCCGTTCTCCCAGGTCTCGACGACGGCGAGGCGTTCGAGGTGCTGCTCGATCCGGTCCGCGATCCGGTTCAGCGTCAGCGCCCGCTCGGTCGCGGTCGTCCGCCCCCACGACTCGGCCGCGGCGTGGGCGGCGTCCAGCGCGCCCTCGATGTCCGGCGCGGTGGAGCGCGCGACCTGACAGAACGTCTCACCGGTCACCGGCGTGGGGTTGTCGAAATACTGGCCCTCTGCCGGAGCGACCCAGTCGCCGCCGATGAAGTTGTCGTAGCGCGGCTTGAAACTGACGATGCTGCCCTCGGTCCCGGGCTGGGCATAGACCATCGCGTCCTCCTCGTCGAGTACGTCCGGCGGGTCCGGTGAGTCGGCGCACACTCTGGCTGACGGAGGTTGGCAAAAGGTTGGCGTGCCGTCCTCCGCGTCGCGGTCCGGCTGTCCCCGGCGAGGGGTCAAGGGGTCGGATGTTCACTGGAAATTCCCTCCGCAAATTGCAGAAAACACTTGCAGAAGCCTTGACGCCGTCGTCGGCAGGGCGGGAGTGTCATGGTCCGGCGCGCCGTGCCCGGGATGCGCGGCGCCTCGGCCTGACCAGGAGGCTTCCCCGCCGATGAGCCTGAGCCATCGAATGACCAGCTACCGAAGAAGCACCACGGCCCTGCGCCGGTTGGCCGCGCTCGCCGCCGCGCTCGCGCTGCTCGGCGGCGGGGCCGTGACGCGGTCCGCGCCCGCGCACGCGGACACGCCCGCCGAGGTGAGCCTGGCCGGAACGTTCGACACCGCCATCGGGTGCTCGACCACCTGGCAACCCGACTGCGCGCAGGCGCAGATGACGCTCGCGGCCGACGGCCGGTGGAAGGCGTCGCTTACCCTGCCCGCCGGAAGTTACTCGTACAAGGCCGCCATCGACGACGCATGGACCGTCAACTACGGTGCGGGCGGCGCGCCCGGCGGGGCGAACATCGACATCACCGTCCCCACCGGCGGCGAGACGGTCGCGTTCGTCTACGACCCGGACACCCATGTCGTCACCGACAGCTCCGCGATGCCGGTGGTCACGGCCACCGGCGACTGGCAGACCGCGACGGGCTGCGGCGCGACCTGGGACGCCACGTGCGCGGCGACCACCATGACGGATCCCGACGGCAACGGCGTCTCCACCTTCACCACCACCGCGATCCCGGCCGGGACCTGGAACACCAAGGTGACGCTCGGGCAGTCGTGGACCACCAACTACGGTGCGGGCGGGGCGGCCAACGGCGCGAACATCCCCTTCACCGTGCCCGCGAACGGTGACACCACGACCTTCTCCTACAACGAGTCCACCCACCTGCTGACCGTGGTGAGCAACGCGGGCGGCACCGCGCCGCTGGACACGCTGGGCGCGCTGTACACGTCGGCCGCGACGACGTTCCGTATCTGGTCGCCGGACAGTTCGAACGTCACGCTCAGCGTCGGCGGCAGCAACTACACACTGAGCCCGGCGTCGCTCGCGGGCTACTCCTCGGTCTACCAGACGGTCGTCTCCGGGAACCTGCTCGACCAGGACTACCAGTTCTATGTCAACGGCGTTGCCGTGCCGGACCCGTACGCGCAGATGGTGGTGCCCAACACCACCGAGGGCGTCGTGGTGGACACGGCCGCGGTGACGCCGACGGACGGGGGCTGGGATCCGCGGCCCGCGCTGGTCAACCGGACGGACGCGGTCGTCTACGAGTTGAGCGTCCACGACTACACGATCGACCCGAGTTCGGGCGTCGACGCCGCCAAGCGCGGCAAGTTCCTCGGCCTGGTCGAGAACGGCACGACCTACGACGGCGTCAGCACCGGCATCGACCACCTGAAGCAGCTGGGCGTCACCGCGGTCCAGATCATGCCCTCCTTCGACTTCGGCAGCACGGTGCCCAACTGGGGCTACGACCCCGTGAACTACAACGTGCCCGAGGAGCAGTACTCGCAGTTCACCGCGCCGGAGGACCGGATCCGCGAGTTCAAGGACATGGTCAACGCGTTCCACAAGAACGGCATCCGCGTGATCATGGACGTGGTCTACAACCACACCTACACGAAGAACGTCTTCGGCAACATCACCGGCAAGTACTACACGCCGACCGACCTTTCGGGCACGGGCGACTCGATCGACGACGGCAACCCGATGGTCAGTCAGATGATCCAGGACTCGCTGGAGCACTGGGTCCGCGACTACAACGTCGACGGCTTCCGGTTCGACCTGGCGGGCGTCCACTACTACAACAACGTCTACACCTGGGCCAACTACCTGGAGACCACCTATCCCGACCGCGACCTGATGCTCTACGGCGAGCCGTGGAACGGCGGGGCCAGCGACCCGAACGAGCCGCAGAAGGTGCGCTACGGCAACATGCCCGCGCTGGCGCCGGTGCACTTCGGGGCGTTCAACGGCGTCTACCGGGACGCGATCCGGGGCGGGACCGACGACAACGTCTTCGGGTACATGGGCAACAACGGCAACCCGTCCGCCATCGCGTTCGGGATGACCGGCTCACCCACGGACGCCGACAGCACCACGCCCGTCTCCTCCAACCTGTGGACGCCGGCGTTCGCGCTCAACCCCGAGCAGACGATGAACTACGTCTCCATCCACGACAACCTCAACCTCTACGACAAGATCACCTACTCGGGAGCGAGCGGCGGCGCGACGGGCGCCGCCGGTGCGATCGACCGTCTCGCGGTCGGCACGATCCTCACCTCCCAGGGCGTTCCGGTCATCGCCGAGGGCGACGAGTTCCTCCGCTCCAAGGTGGTGAACGGCGACTACACGACGGCGATGAACTCCTACAACGCCCCGGACACGGTCAACGCGATCCACTGGGGCGACCTGGTCACCAACGCCTCGATCGACAGCTACTACCAGGCCGCGATCGCTCTGCGGAAGGCCACGCCGTCGCTGCGGCTGACGACCTGGTCCGCCGTCAAGAACCAGATCGCGACGCAGGTCAACGGCTCGGTGGTGATCGCCGAGATCAGCGACAACCCGGCCGCGCCGACGACGTACGACACCGTCGTGGTGGTCAACCCCACCACCAGCGCCTACAACGTCACGCTGCCGAGCGGGAGTTGGACCAAAGTGCTCAACTCCGCCGGGGCGACGTCCACGACGGGGAACACGTCGTGCGACCCGCAGGCGGTGACGGTCTTCACCGCGAGCTGACGCAGGAGCGGACTCGGGCCGTGGCAGGGCCGCCCTCGCGGACAGCGGGGGCGGCCCTGCCACGCGGGAGCGATCACCGCTGAGCAGGGCCCCATCGGCTAGCCTCCGGTCGAAGTCCTCGTCGGCGGCCCGGCGGTCGGATACAGCGGCTGGGCCGGTGGGCGCTGCGGGTCGTAGTACAACAGTCCGTACTCATCGGTGACACGATGAACGAGGTCGGGCTCTGGAGGAGCGGGCCAGATCGCCAGGTAGTGCTCCTCCACCCACGTGAAGACCGTGTCCTCCGCGTGGCCGCGATCCCGGCCTATGGACTGGACGCGCACCCGATACCAGCCGGGCCCGGCGTGTGCGAGGTTGCCCGCCTCGCGGACGGCGCGGCCACCCCACGGCTCCAGCCACAGTTCACCGCTGGAGCTGTAGAGGCTCACCTCCACGGCGCTCTCCCACTCCGGCCCGGGCGCGGGCGGAGCGCCTTCGAGTCCCTCGACGGTCAACCGGATCACGCCGGAGTGCGTGCCGGAAAGTGCGGTGAGGCGCTCGGGGCTGCCTACCGCCAGGGTGTTGCCGCTGGAGAGCCGTTGGACTTCGTCCAGGTCCTCGTAGTCGTAGTCGGCGCCGCAGAGGTAGTACTGGTGGTACGAAACGTGCATGGTGTCGCTGGTCCATCGCATGCCGGCCATCCTGCCGCGCGGCACTGACACTCTCCACGCGCTTCCGCTCGTTGATCCTCAACTGGTTCAGACGTTGCTGGGTCGTAATTGGTCTGGACCTATTGACGCCCCCTCAGGTCGTCCGCTTCACTGGGGCGCAACCCGGGGGGTGTACATGCCATGCAGCCCGCCGGGCTCCCCCTCACCTCGCCGAGAAGGAAGCACCGCCATGCCTCCACTCACCACACGCGCGCGGTTATGGTTCGCCGCGATGGCCGCGGCGGCCGTCGTCGTCGCGCTCTCCTCGCTGCTGCTCGGGCCGCCCGCCAGCGCTGACGCGTCCGTCGCGCGTGCCGACGCGGCGAGTTCGCTGCCCGCGTGCCCGTTCTGGGCCTCCGGGATCACGCCGCCGCCGCGCACCGTCACCCCCTGGGTGCCACCGCTGCAGACCGCGTCCGCCGTCGACTTCTCCTCGCGACCGGCCGCGCCCACGATCAGCGGGACGCTGACGAACGGTCAGGTCACCATCACCGTCAACCCGGTGCCCAACGCGGTCGCCTACAAGGTGTGGCGCGACGGCGTGGACGTCGGCTACATCAGCTACTGGGGCCAGACCGGTCCGCTGACCGTCACCGACACCTCGCCCTGTCAGGGCGCGTACTACGACGTCGTGGCGATGTACGACACCAGCAACTCGGACGCCTCGCTCGGCCAGCTCTCCGTCCCGTACTGGCTCGGCGCGGACGGGACGCTCGCGCCGGGTGCGGGTGACGTGGCGGTGGGGACGCAGATCTCGATGATGGTCACGTCCTACGACAACACCGGCCAGACCGCGTCCGGCCTCAACGCCCAACTGGGCGTCTGTGCAACGGATCCACGGGTGATCCCGTGGGGCACCTATTTCACGATTCCGGGATACGGGACCTGCTATGCCGCAGATCTCGGCACCTGGATCCAGAACGACACGGTCGACGTCTGGCTGCCCGGCGACCAGGCGAACAACTGGGGCGTGCAGGACCGGACGGTCACGGTGATCGCCGATCCGTACGCGAGCGGAGGCGGCTCACCGAGCCCGTCGGCATCCGCATCCGCATCGGCCTCGGCCTCGGCCTCGGCGACACCCAGCCCGTCCGTGAGCCCGTCCGTGAGCGCCTCCGCGTCGCCGTCGGCCAGTGCATCGCCGTCCGCCAGCACGTCACCGACGCCCACGCCCTCGCCGACGTCGAGCGGTGCGGCGACCTGCTCCCCGGCGTGGGACGCGTCCACCACGTACCAGACCGGCGCCGCCGTCTCCTACAACGGCGAGAACTACACCGCCACGTACCTCTCCACCGACGCCGTCCCCGGAGCCCCCACCTCCTGGGCGGTGTGGAAGGCCGACACACCCTGCAGCTCCTGACCCGACGAGGCACGAGCACGAGTCGCGAGACGTGAGACGCGAACAGCGGCTGCTGCCGGCTACGACCGCAGCAGCCGCTGCTCCTTCGCCGTGGCGACGGCCGCCGCGCGGGTGTCGACGCCGAGCTTGGCGTAGATGCGGCCGAGGTGGGTCTTGACCGTGGCCTCGCTGATGAACAGCTGCTGGGCAATCTCGCGGTTGCCCAGGCCCTTGGCGAGCTGGCCCAGGATGTCGAGCTCGCGCGGGGTCAGCGAAGGCTGCGGCGCGCGCATGCGGGCCATGACGCGGCTGGCGACGGGTGGGGACATCGTCGAACGGCCCTGCGCCGCCGCCTGGATGGCGGTGAACAGCTCGTCGGGCCGTTCGGCCTTGAGCAGGTAGCCGGTCGCGCCCGCGTCGATCGCTCGGGTGATGTCGGCGTCCGTGTCGTAGGTGGTCAGCACCAGCACCCTGGGACCGTGGGGGTCGGCGGTGAGGCGGCGCGTGGTCTCCACGCCGTCGATGCCGTCCCCGAGCTGAAGGTCCATCAGGACCACGTCCGGCCGGTGGTGCGCGGCGGCGGCCAGGGCCTCCTCGCCGGTGGCGGCCTCGGCGACGATCTCGATGTCGGGCGCGCTGCCGAGCAGCGCGGTCAGTCCGGCGCGGACCACGGCGTGGTCGTCGCAGAGCAGGACGCGGATCACGCGGCAACCTCCTCGGACGCGGCCGGGCCGGGGCCCAGCGGCAGGATCGCGGTGACGGTCGTGCCGGCTCCCGGCGCGGACTCCACGCAGAGCCGTCCGCCCAACTGGCCGAGCCGCGCCCGCATCGCGGGCAGGCCGTGGCCGCCGTCCGGTCCGGGTGCCGGGAGCATGTCGGGGTCAAAGCCCCGGCCGTCGTCCCAGACGTCCAGGATGACCTGGTCGTCCAGGTAGGTCAGGGTCAGCGTCGCGGTGGACGCCTCCGCATGGCGGCGGATGTTGGCCAGCGCGCCCTGGGCCACCCGCAACAGTGCTCCCTGCACGCGCTCCGGAAGATCGACGGGCGCACCGTCGACGTGCAGACGCGCTCCCTCGCGCAACAGAGCGCCCTCGCGCTCGGCGACGGCGCGCAGCGCGTCGGGAAGGCTGTCGGTCTCGGCAAGGTCGGCGGGAGCGAGGTCGTGGACGAAGCGGCGCGCCTCCGCCAGCGAGCGGGCGGTAGAGGCCGACGCGGCGGCGAGATGGCCACGAGCGGCGCCCGGATCGCGCTCCCAGCTGCGGTCGGCGGCCTGGAGCAGCAACTGCTGGCTGGTCAGGCCCTGGGCCAGGGTGTCGTGGATCTCGGCGGCAAGCCGCTGGCGCTCCGCCAGCATCCCGGCACGGCGCTCGGTGGCGGCCAGTTCGCCGCGCGTGGCGACCAACTCGGTCATGCTGGCGCGCAGCCGGTCGGTCTGACGCATCGAGTGCAGCAGCACGGTGACGGCCAGGGCCGCGATCGCTGGCGGTGCGAGCAGCACGTTCGGGTCCCAGCCCGACAGCCGCACCTCGGAGCCGACGATGCAGCCGGTCAGCAGCCCGATCAGCACGATCGCGGGCCGCACCGGCAGGATCCGCAGCGCGGAGTAGAGCAGCGGCACCGCGCACCACGAGCAGCTCGGCGCGAGCAGGGCCAGCGCCAGCCAGGCCGCGACCACGCAGCCGAGCCAGACGCGCGGACGCGCGCGCATCGCGTCGCCCAGCAGGTAGAGGACGGCGAGCAGCGCACCGGCTGCCAGTACCCACGGGGTGCGCGGGTCGCCGTGGTGCCGCTCCAGGAACCGGGCGAGGGAGGCCAGCAGGAGGACGAAGAACGCGACCCGCATCACGAGCGCGAGCCGCTGGTCGTCCGCGTCGGCCTCGGCGTAGGCCGCGACGTCGGATGCCGCCCCGGCTGCGGCGTCCCCGGCACCGGTCCGGTCCTCGGCCTCAGCCCTGGCTCCGGCGCTGGCCTCGGCCTCGGACGGCACGGCCGCTGCGGTCATCACGCGTTCCTCTCCCACTGCCGTCGCCTTCGACGTCTTCCCTGGTCACCATCGGTCACTCTCCATCGTCACACGCCCTGCGGGACGCGCATCAGCCGATCGGTCGACCCTCGCGTCCCCCGTCCGGGCGCGCGGGACGACCTCGACGGGCGACCGAAAGGCCTGATCAGCGACCCGAGGATGGAATCACCGAGGCCCGAACGGCGGGCCCCGTCCGAGAACCGGAGCGAACCTCCCATGAAGCCCACCCTTCGCCGCAGCCGCAGCCGTGCCACCGTCCTGACCGGCGCCGCCACCCTGGCCGCGCTGACCGCGGGCGTGGTCGGCGCGGTCTCCGCCACGGCGAACTCCCCCGCCCCGGCCGCCGTCTCCGCTCCGGCGTCCACGACCACGCAGACCACCCACCTGACCGAGGACGCCGCGCTCAAGGCGGCGCAGGCCGCGCTCAGCGCCGCCACCAAGGCCGGTCAACACGTCTCCGTCGCCGTCGTCGACCGGGACGGCAACACCGTCCTCACCCTCCGCGGCGACGGCGCGGGCCCGCAGTCGTACACCTCCGCTCAGGAGAAGGCGTACACCGCCGTCTCCTGGAACGCGCCGACCTCCGTGCTCGCGGGTCGCCTGGCCCAGACGCCCACGCTGAAGGACATCCCCGGCACGCTCTTCCTCGCGGGCGGCGTTCCGGTCGACGCGAAGTCCGCGCCGATCGCGGGCATCGGCGTCGCGGGTGCGCCCAGCGGCGACCAGGACGAGACCTTCGCCGCGGCGGGCGCGGCGGCCCTCGGTCGCTGATCCCCAAGCCTTCGGGCTCAGGGGCTCAGTGGGTCTTCTAAGGTGTGGGGCGTGCCGTACACCTGGGGCCCGTTGCCCGAGGGGCTGAGCCCCGCCGAGAGCCGGATCGTCGACGCGCTCAGGGCCCTGAAGGACGCACACGGACTGACGTTCAAGCAGTTGGGCCGGCTGACGCACTACAGCCACTCCTCGTGGGAGCGCTGGCTCAACGGCAAGCGTCCGGTCACCCCGGAGGCGGTCCGCGTGCTGGGCACGGCGCTGGGCGCGGACGTCGCCGAGCTGCTGGAGGCGCTCGGCGGCGCCCGTGCGGCGAAGTCCGGCGAGACGCCGACCGACCCGTCCGCGTCGCGGCCATCGGAACCGACGCCGGAACCGACGCCGGAACGGATACCGGAACGGACGTCGGAACCGACGACCGGCCCGGCCCAGTTGCCCGCTGTCGAGGGCCGACTGGTCGGCCGCGACGACGAGTTGCGGCGGATCGTGGACCTGCTGGTCGACGGCGACGACGTGCCGGGCATGGTGTCCACCGTGGCCGTCACGGGCAGCGGCGGGCTCGGCAAGACGGCGCTGGCCGTCCAGGCGGCACATCTGGCGGCACCTCACTTCCCCGACGGCCAGCTGTACGTGGACCTGCGCGGCGCGGATCCGACGCCGGGCGACGCCGCCGAGGTGCTGGGAGCGTGGCTGCTGGACCTCGGAGAGAGCGCGGCCGAGCTTCCTGCCGATCCGCAGGCGCGCGCCGCGCGGTTCCGCACGGTGGTGGCCGGTCGGCGGATGCTGCTGGTCCTGGACAACGCGGCCGACGCCGCGCAGGTCCGCCCGTTGATCCCGGGCACGTCGGGCTGCGCGGTGCTGGTCACCTCGCGCTCGCGGCTCGGTGGTCTGCTCGGCGCCCGGCATCTGGCCCTGACCACGCTCGACGACGACGCGGCGCGTCAACTGCTCGGCGCGGTGGTCGGCAGAGAACGGACGGACGCCGAACCCGAAGCCGTGGACCGGCTGTTGAGCTGCTGCGCGGGTCTCCCGCTCGCGCTGCGGATCGCCGGCGCGCGGCTGGCCGGTCGCGCCGCGTGGACGGCCGCGGTGCTGGCCGAGCGGCTGAGCGACGAGCGCCACCGGCTGGACGAACTCGCGGTGGGCGACGTGGCCGTACGCAGCGCGTTCCAGGCCAGTTATCGCAACCTCGCCGGGATCCGGCCGACCTCCCCGCCGGACGCGTTCTCCCCGGCGCTGGCTTTCCGCCTGCTCGGGCTCTTTCCCGGGAACCGGTTCTCCGCGCATGCGGTGGCCGCCCTCCTCGGCGCGCCGGTACGACGGGCCGAGGACCTGCTGGAGGCACTCGCCGACGCCCACCTCGTCGAGTCGGCGGCCCCGGGCTACTACCGGCTGCACGACCTGCTGCGCTCCTACGCGCTCGAACTCGCCGAGGCCGAGGAGTCCGCCGACGCCCGCCGCTCGGCGCTGGCCCGGCTGGTGCACTGGTACATCCACAGCGCCTCCGCCGCGTCGGACCAGCTCGCTCCACGCAACGTCCGCTGGGGCCTGGATCTGATACCGCCGGGCGAGCTCGCCCTCTCGTTCCGCGACGGCGACGCCGCGTGGCAGTGGCTTCTCGACGAACTTCCCTCTTTCTCCGCGCTCGCCACGCGCGCCGACGAGTTCCTGCCCGGCCCCGAGGCGTGGATCCTGGTCGAGCAGTCCCGCGAGGCCTACCTCCAGCAGGGCCTGCTGTTCGACCTGCACGCGATGCACGAGATCGGCCTCCGCTGCGCCCGCCGCATCGGCGACGCCGCAGGCAGCGCCCGGATGCTCGTCGCCATCAGCTACATCCTGCTGACCTGGGAACGCGCGGAGGAGTCCTACGCCGCCGCCCGCGCGGCCATCGACGCCGCCGAGCAGGCGGGCGATCCCCGGCTCACCGCTGCCGCGGCGGCGAACTACGCGCGCTCGCTCTACGACCGGTCACTCAGTCGGCAGGACGCCTTCGACGAGGCCGTGCACTGGTTCGAGCGCGCGCTGCGCGAGATCGCCGTCGTCGGCCCGGCCGACCAGTTGGCCACGACGCTGCTCAACTTCGGCATCATGTACCGCGACACCGACCACCACCATGAGGCCGACGCCCACCTGAACGAGGCGCTGCGCCTGATCCGCACCATGGACTGGCCCTATGGCGAGGCCTTCGCCCTCGCTGCGGTGGGACGTCTGCGGCACGCCCAGAACCGGGTCCCCGAAGCCCTGCCCATCCTCCAGGAGTCCCTGGCGATCCGGCTGCGGATCGGCGACCGGCTGGGCTGCACGGTCAGCCACGCGTACCTCGCCGAGGCCCTGCTCGACCTGGACCGGGCGTCGGAGGCCCGCGCGGCCTGGGAGGAGTCGATCAAGCTGCTCGACGAAGTCGGCATCGCCGCAACCAAACTGGGGATCCACATCAAGCTCCGCGCCCGCTTCGACGACCTGGACGCGTGACGGGCTCACGGGCTGCCCGCACCGCCTGAACCGTCCGGCCCGTCCGCGATCCGGTAGCCGACCGAGGGCACCGTGGTGATCACCGGCGGACTGCCGAGCTTGCGGCGAAGACGGCCGACGGTGACGGCGACCGTATTGGTGAAGGGGTCGGCGTTCTCGTCCCAGACCTGTTCGAGCAGGGCTTCCGCGCTCAGGAACGCAGGGCTGGCCTGTAGCAGCGCTGCCAGGACCTCGAACTCCTTGACGGAGAGTTCGAGTCGGTGCCCGTCACGGGTGGCGCTGCGCCGAACCGGGTCCAGCTCGATACCGGCGCCCCGCAGCAGCCGGGCCTTGGCGTAGGGACGGCGGCGTGCCAACCCCCGCAGCCGCAGCACGAGTTCAGGGAAGTGGAAGGGTTTGACCAGGTAGTCGTCCGCGCCCAGGCCCAATCCTCCGACGCGGTCGGCGGCGGAGTCCGCGGCGGTCAGCATCAGCACCATCGGGCGCTCGTCCCGCTCGGTGATCAGCTGGCAGAGGGTGTCGCCGTGCAGGCCCGGCAGGTCCCGGTCCAGGACGACCACGTCGTAGCCGTTGGTGTCCAGCTTGGCCGCCGCCTCCAGGCCGTCGTAGGCGATGTCGACGGCCATCCCCTGGTCACGCAGGCCCTCGGCGACGATCTCCGCGAGCGCGCGGGCGTCCTCCACAACGAGCACCCTCATGCCGCACCCGCTTCCACGTCTGCTCCGTCGCCTGCTCTGTCGTCTGCTCTGTCCATCGCGGCGGGCAGGGTGACCACGACGCGCAGGCCGCCGCCGTCCCGTGCCGTGAGCTCCAGGCGGCCGTCATGCGCCTCGGCGACGGCCGCGACGATCGCCAAGCCGAGCCCCGAACCCCGCGCGCCCGTCCGATCGGGTCCGGCACGGTGGAACGGACGGGTGAGCTCGGTGACCTGACTATCCGTCAGCACGGAGCCTCCGTTCTCCACGACGAGCGTCACCACGGGTCCGTCGTCACGAACGACAACCTGGACCCAGCCGCCCGGCTCGTTGTGGATCACGGCGTTGTCGACCAGGTTCTCCACCAACCGCCGCAGCAGGGTCCGGTTTCCGCGCGCCGAGGCGCCCGGCGCGGCCTCCAGCTGATCGACGGAGAGTCCCCGCGCGGTCAGCGCCTGTTCGACAAGGTCGTCCAGCGGGACGGACTCCGGCTCGGGCAGCTCGTGCTGAGCCCGCGCCAGCGTCAGCAGCCCCTCCAACAGACGGTCGACCTGGTCGAGTTCGCCGCGCACTCGACCGGCCAGGACGCGGGTCTGCTCCGGCAGCGGGCCGGGTTTGGCCAGCGTGACGTCCACTGCCGCGCGCATGGTGGCCAGCGGGGTACGCAGTTCGTGCGAGGCGTCGGCCACGAAGCGGCGCTGCGCGGCGAAGGAGTTCTCCAGGCGGGAGAGCAACGCGTCGACGGTGTCGCCCAGGTCGCGCAGTTCGTCGTGCGGGCCGTCGACGGAGAGGCGCTCGTGCAGGCTGTCGGCGGAGATCCGGCGGGTGGTCGCGGTCATCATGCGCAGCGGACGCAGCACCCGGCCGGCGGCGTACCAGCCCAGCACCAACGACAGCAGGCCCGTCGCCAACAGCCCGACCGCGGAACCCAGCAGCAACTGCTCGTGCTGCCGGGCCTGCGCCTGCGCGAGTTGGTGTTCCAAGCTAGCGATCCGCGCCAGCGCCGCACCCGACGCGCCCTGCAACGCGCCACCGGAGCCCGGGCGCGGCGCGACGTCCACGGAACCGCCCGCGAACGCCGCGACGACGGCCAGCGTCGCGACTCCCGAGACCAGGAACAGCCCCGCGTACAGGTAGGTGAACCGCCAACGCACGCTTCGGCGTCGCGACGTGCGTCCGGACACGGTCTCGTCCCTCACCAGCGCTCCTCCCGCTCACGTCTCGCTCGCGTCTCGACAGGTCTCGCTCACGGTGACTCCTGCTCAGGCTAGGCGAGCCGACCTAACAGCGGCATGACAGCGGGCGTTCCGGCCCTGTCATGCCCCTCGGAGCAGCCTGGGCGACATCGAGCACGGACAGGCGAATCGGAGAGAGGGTGACCGATGGACGGCGGGATCGAGGTCGAGGGCCTGCGCAAACGCTTCGGCGCGACGCAGGCACTGGACGGGATGAGCTTCGTGGTGCGACCGGGCCGGGTGACCGGCTTCGTCGGGCCGAACGGAGCGGGCAAGTCCACCACGATGCGGGTGGTGCTGGGGTTGGACAGGCCCGACGCGGGCCGCGCCCTGGTCGGCGGGCAGCCGTACCGGAGCCTTGCGGAGCCGCTGCGCCGACTCGGCTCGTTGCTGGACGCGGGGGCCCTGCAACCCAGCCGCACCGCGCGCAACCACCTGCTCTGGCTCGCCCAGACGCAGGGTCTGCCGCCGAGCCGGGTGGATCACGTGCTCGGCCAGGTCGGGCTGGCCGACGCGGCGCGGCGCCGGGCGGGCGGCTTCTCGCTGGGGATGCGCCAGCGACTCGGCATCGCGGCCGCGCTGCTCGGCGACCCGCCCGCGTTGATGCTGGACGAGCCCTTCAACGGCCTGGACCCGGAGGGCATCCGGTGGATCCGGGCGCTGCTCACGTCGCTGGCCGCAGCGGGTCGCGCGGTGCTGGTGTCCAGCCACCTGATGAGTGAGCTGGAGGGTGTCGCCGACCATCTGGTCGTGGTCGGCCGGGGTCGCGTCGTCGCCGACACCGGCGTGCGCGAGCTGTTGGACGGGGTCGCCGCCGGACGGGTGACCGTGCGGACTGCTGCCCCGTCGGCGGCGGAGGAGGTCCTCGCCCGCGCGGGGGCCGAGGTGCGGTCGTCCGGACCGGACTCGCTCACCGTCACCGGTCTCACGGGTGAGGCGATCGTGGCGCGACTCACCGGCAACGGCGTCCCCTTCGCCGAACTGTCCTCGCACCGCGTCACGTTGGAGGAGGCCTACCTGGAACTCACCCGGGACGCCGCACAGTTCCGCGCTTCGCTCGGCCAGGAAGACCAGGAGACCAGGGAGGCTGGGCGATGAGGACCCTGCACGCGGAATGGACCAAGTTCCGCACCCTGCGCGGCTGGGTGCTGGCCTGCGTCGGCGCGGCGCTGGCCACGGTGCTGTTCGTGCTGATCGGCACGGTCTCGTCGAACCAGCACCAGGGAGGCGCCGCCGCACTCCCGGTCGGGCCGGGCGGCGAGGCGGTCGACGACAGCTACTCCTTCGTCCACCGCGCACTGACCGGCGACGGCACGCTCACCGTGCAGGTCACCGCGTTGACCGGCGTCCTCAGCGATCCCGCCGGTCCTCCGGGCCGCACCTCGCCCGGCGTCACGCCGTGGGCCAAGGCCGGCATCATCGTGACGTCGAGCCTCACGCCGGGGTCCCCGTACGCGGCGGTCATGGCGACCGGCGCGCACGGCGTCCGGATGCAGGACGACTACGTCCACGACCGCGCCTCCGACCTGACGGGACGAACCTCCCCGGCCGCGCCGCAGTGGTTGCGGCTGGTCAGGGCCGGGACGACCGTGACCGGCTACGCGTCGGCGGACGGGACGCGCTGGACCGAGATCGGCACCGCGTCGGTCTCGGGCGGCACGGTCCAGGCGGGCCTGTTCGTGACCGCCCCCGCCGCCGTGCAGACGAGCGGAGGCGGCGGCAGCTCCCCCGCGACGGCGACCGGCACCTTCGGCCGGCCCGCGCTCAGTGGAGCGGGCTGGCAGGGCACTTGGGCCTACGCACAGGTCGGCCAGGACGCGGGCGCCTCCGGCAGCTACGTGCCAGGAACCGCCGGGGGCTACCGGGCGGTCGGCGACGGCTTCAGCATCACTGGCGCGGGCGACATCGCACCGGTCGTCGGCGGACCGGCCGGCGGACCGGCGTTCACCGTGGAGACGTTCCTGGTCGGCACCTTCGTCGGCCTGATCGTGCTCGCCGTGGTCGCCGCGCAGTTCGCGGCCGCCGAGTACCGGCGCGGGCTGCTCGGGCTGACTCTGGCCGCCACCCCGAAGCGGGGCCGAGCGCTGGGGGCGAAAGCCGTGCTGGTCGCGGCGGTCGCCTTCGTCGTCGGCGCGGGTGCGGCGGCGCTGAGCCTGCCGCTGGGCGAAGCACGCGCTCACGCCGTCCACTTCGCGGTCCTCACGGTCCCGACGGCGGAACAGCTGCGGGCCGTGCTCGGGACCGGTCTGCTGCTCGCCGCGGCTGCGGTACTGGCGCTCTCGCTCGGGGTGCTGCTGCGCCGAAGTGCCACGGCGACCACGGCTCTTGTCGCCGTGACCGTCCTGCCGTACCTGCTGGCACTCGGTGGAATGCTGCCGACCGGAGCGGCCCAGTGGCTGCTGCGCCTCACCCCGGCGGCGGGCTTCGCGATCCAGCAGACGCTGCCGCGCTTCGCGCAGGTGCTCTCCGTCTACACCCCCTCGAACGGCTACTTCCCGCTGCCGCCCTGGGCCGGATTGGCCGTCCTCGCGGGGTGGGCGCTCGCCGCCCTCGCCGCCGCGGCGTTCGTGCTGCGCCGGAGGGACGGATGAACGCCGTCGTGCTGGGGCGCGCCTGCCGCGCGGAGTGGACCAAGCTGCGGACCGAGACGGGCTTCCTGTGGCTGCTGCTGGGCCTGGTCGTCGTCACGGTGGCCGTCGGGGCGGCGACCTGCGACGGCGCCCGGAGCGTCGCCGACCCCGCGCGGCTCGCGCTCAGCGGGGTGACGGCCGGTCAGGCCGTCGCCGTGATCGTGGCCGTGCTGAGCGTGAGCGGCGAGTACGGCAGCGGGATGATCCAGCTGACGCTGTCCGGGGTTCCCACGCGGGGCACGGTTCTGGCGGCGAAGGCGGCAGTGCTGAGCGCGACCGTCGCGGCGGTGGGCGGCGTCGCGGTCCTGGGGTCGCTGCTTCTCGGCCACCTGCTGCTCACGGGCGCGCCCCTCTTCACCGACGGGCCGTCGCTGCGGGCTGCCGCCGGGTCGGTCCTCTACCTGGTCCTGGTCACGCTGCTGACACTGGGCATAAGCTTCGCGGTCCGCGACGGCGGGGTGGCGTCGGGCACGGTGCTGGCGCTGCTGTACCTCTTCCCTCTGCTCACCCATGTCGTGACCGACCCCTGGCTGCAACGGCAGTTGGCTCGCATCGGCCCGATGCCCGCCGGACTGGCCGTGCAGGCAACAACCGGTCTCGACCGGCTGCCGATCGGTCCGTGGACGGGCTTGGGCGTGCTCGCCCTCTGGGCGGGCGTCGCCCTGCTCCTCGGCGGTGCGCTCCTGCGACGCCGGGACGCCTGAGACGCAAGGTCGTGGCCCGTGCGCCTGACGCGGGCCGCGACGTGCGTCACCCGACGGCGCGGGGGCGAGTTGATCGGCCCTTACGAGTCCTGACATGCTCAGACCCGTGACGGTTTCACCTCTCTCCTCCCCCTCGTCCTTGACCCGGCGCCGCCTGCTCGGCGGCGCGGTCAGCCTGGCCGCCCTGGGCTCGTTCGCCACCGCGTGCGGCGGCAGCTCCGCGTCGCCGTCGAGCGACGCCGCGAGCGCGTCCACCGCACCGTCCGCGAGCCCGTCCCTCGCCACCGGCAGCTCCGTGGACGCGGAGCTGATCGCCCGTCGCTATCCGGGGCTCAAGCCGTTCGCGCCGGCGCCCCCGCCGCCAGCCGTCAAACCGATCACACTCAGCCTCGCCCACCCGCAGGTCTTCTCCCGGGTGCCGATCACGGAGAAGGTCGTCTTCGTCACCATCGACGACGGCCTGGAGAAGGACCCGGCGTTCATCCAGATGGTCAAGGACTTCCAGGTCCCGCTGACCGTCAGCCTCGCCGACACGCTCATCATGGACGACTACAAGTACTTCGCCGAACTGCACGCGACGGGCTTCGTCTCGATCCAGAACCACACGCTCACCCACCCCCTGGACATGCCGCGTCTGTCCGCCGAGCGGCAGTTGGCGGAGATCGCCGGGCAGCAGGAGAAGCTGCGCAAGGAGTACGGCGTGGCGCCGTACCTGTTCCGGCCGCCGGGCGGCAACTACGACTCCGCCACCGTCGCGGCGGCCAGGCAGGCGGGCCTGCGCGGCATGATGCTGTGGAAGGAGTCGATGGAGATCCACGACATGCAGTACCAGACCGCCGACCACCGGCTGCGCCCCGGCGACATCATCCTCTGTCACTTCCGCGGCCCGGCCCAGCTCAAGGGCGAGACCATGGTCCAGATGATGGCCAACCTGTACCGGCACATCCAGGCCCAGGGCTTCACCGTCGCCGACGTCACCGACTACGTCTGACGGCACGCACGCGCGGTCCACCGCTGGGCGGGCTCGGCCCAGTCGGTGGGTGCGCCGGTACGACTCCGTTGGAAGCAAACCCTGTTGGAAGCGTTGACGATGCCCATGGTCGGTGGGAACGTTTCCAGGCTTGCGTATCTCAGTTGCGTCCTTCCGGGCGTTCTGGACAGAGGAGTCCTCTTGCGCTTCGCACCTCTTCGGCTGGCTCTCGTCTCCGCCGTGATCGTCCTGGCGACGGCCGGCACCGCCGCCGCGGCCACCCCTGCGGCCACCCCGCACCCCGACAACCGGGGCGACGCCAAGTCCCGTGCCGCTTCCGCCTACCAGGCCCTGAACACGTACCTGGCCGTCGACGACGGCTCGGGCCTGTACCACGAGCAGTACCCGGTGCAGTCCACCGACAACGCGTACTCCTACGAGTGGTCGTTCTCCCAGGCCCACGTCGCGACCCTGGACCTGGCCACGGTCGATCCGCGCTACAGATCGGCGCTCGCCCAGCGCGCGGCGGCGCAGGAGCACTACTGGAAGCCGTCCGGCGGCACCACGGGCCTGCCCGGCTACGCCTCCTACCCGGTGGCGCCCTACGGCGGGGGCGGCGACTTCTTCTACGACGACAACGACTGGGTCGGTCTGGAGAAGGTCCAGTCCTACCTCACCAGCGGTGACCCCGCGTCACTCGCCCGAGCCGAGCAGATCTTCACCCTGGTCGAGTCGGGCTGGGACACCGACCCGACGCACGCCGACCCCGGCGGCGTCTTCTGGACCCAGGCGTCGTGGAGCCACGACCGGAACACCGTCTCGACCATGCCCGCCGCGGAACTCGGGCTGCGGCTCTACCAGATCACGCACAAGGCCGAGTACCTGCAGTGGGCGCTGCGGATGTACCAGTGGACCAACACGTACCTGCAGAGCCCCAGCGGGCTCTACTGGGACCACATGGACCTGACGGGCACCGTCGACCCCACCATGTGGTCCTACAACCAGGGCGTCCCGGTCGGCGTCAACGTCCTGCTCTACCAGGTCACCGGCGACCCCTCGTACCTGCGTGAGGCCCAGCGGATCGCCGACGCCACGTACACCTACTACGTGACCGGGGGGCGGCTGGCCGGTCAGCCGATCTACTTCAACTCGATCATGTTCAAGAACCTGCTGCTGCTGGAGTCGGTGACCGGCGAGGACCGGTACGACCAGGCCATGGCCGCCTACGCCGACCAGGTGTGGTCCACGCAGCGCGACCCGGCCACCGGCCTGGTGCAGCTCGACTCGTCGGGCACCACCCAACTGCTCCAGCAGTCCGCCTTCGTGCAGATCTACGCGGCTCTCGCGATGCACCGCTCGGACTGGTCGGCACTGTACTGAGCCAACGCTCCAGGGTGTTTGACTGACCGTCAGTGCCTGGCCGTGCGGCTGCGTCCCTGCCTGACCTCTCCGCTGCCGCGGACGATCAGGTGGACCGGCAGCACGGTCCGGCGCGGCGGACCGCTCTCGCCGTGGATGCGGTCCAGCAGCAGCCGGGCCGCATGCCGCCCGAGCTCCTCGGTGTCCGCGGCCACCACCGTGACCGGCGTCTGCATCAGATCCGCGAACCGGAAGTCGTCGAAGCCCACCAGGCCGAGCCGCTCGCGCAGTTGCTGGGTGGCCCTCAGCACGCCCTCGGTCAGAAAGCTGGTCGTCGCGAAGACGGCCGTCGGCGGCTCCGCCGAGGCCAGCAGGTCGCGCGTGGCACTGGCGGCGTCGGCCGCGGACCCGCGGTTGAGCGTGACGATCAGCCGCTCGTCGACGGGGAGCCCGGCCTCGCGCAGCGCCCTGCGGTAGCCGCGCAGCCGCCGTCCGGTGGTGTAGTAGGACGGCGCGACCAGGATCGCGATCCGCCGGTGGCCCTGCTCGATCAGGTGCTCGGTGGCACGGCGCGCGCCGCCCTCGTTGTCGAGCAGCACCACGTCGGCGTCGGTCCCAGTGGCCGGGCGGTCGACGAAGACCAGCGGCACCCGGTCGTGGGCGTTGAGGTGGTCCAGGTACGAGTGGTCGCCCTGGTCGGGGACGACGATCAGGCCTGCCACCCGACGGCCGATCAGATTGGCGATGGCGCGCCGCTCCACCTGCGGGTCCTCATCCGCCGTGCTCAGCAGCACGGCGTAGCCCTCGCGCCCGGCGACCTCGACCGCGGCCTTGGCCAGCGAGGCGTAGAACGGGTTGGTCAGGTCCCCCAGCAGCAGCCCGAAGGTGTGCGAGTGCTGCCCCGGGCGCAGTGAGCGGGCGATCTCGTTGCGCTGGAAGCCGATGGCCTCGATCGCGGCCAGCACCCGGCCGGCGGTCTCCTCGCGCACCGCGCCGGAACCGTTGAGCACGCGCGAGACCGTGCCCAGGCCGACCCCGGCGCGCTCTGCGACGTCACGCATCGTCGGCCTGCTGGCGGGCGGCGGAGGCGGTACGCGGCTGCTCACCTGTGGATGACACCTTCTCTCGACGAGCGGGGCCGGGACAGGGCGCTCCCTGCCCCGGCGTCCCAGATTACGACCGGCGTCCGGGCCCGACCTCGCCAGGCCTCATCACGCCTCGCCAGGCCTCACCGGGCCGGGTCCTAGCCGTTGCTGTTGCTGTTGATCACGTCGTTGATCTTGCTGGTCATCGTCTGCAGGTCGGAGAGCGGCTTCTTGCCCGAAAGGATGTCCGGCCAGTAGGCGGTGATCAGGTCCGTCGCCTGGCTCGCCCACTGGGTGGTGAAGCGGACGCCCACGGTGGTGCTGTCGGTCAGCTCGGTCTTCACCGTGGCGGCGACACTGGTGAGCTTCGCGCTGTCGAGCGCGCCGAAGTAGGCGCTCTGCGCGGGGAGGTAGGCGGGCGGCGCGACGGGGGACGAGGGCAGCACCTTGTTCCACACGGTGGATTCGAGGTACTGCAGCACCTTGAACGTCGCGTCGGCGTTCTGGGTGTAGCTGGGGGTGCAGATGCCGACGGCGTCGTAGAGCGTCGCCGGGGTGTTCTGCTGCGGTATCGGCGCGAAACCGTAGTCGATCTTCGGCTTGTCGGTGAGGAAGCCCGCCGCGAGCCACTGACCGCCGAAGAGCATGGGCAGCGAACCCGCCGCGAAGGCAGACTGGGTGTTGCTCGGATCGTATCCGGGAGGTGCGACGGCCCCGGACTGGATCGCGGCGGCGAGCTTGCCCACCCCGGCGACGTAACTGGCGTCCGCCGTCACCTTGGTGGGCTTGTTGACGGAGTCGGTGAACGGCGCGCCGCCGGCCGAGACCGAGTAGGTGCTCATGGTGAACGGTCCGTCGGTGGAGGTCATGTTGTCGGCCACCATGCCGTAGCTCGCGCCGTTGCGGTGCGCGAGCGCGGTGGCGTCGTGGAACATCTGGTCCCAGGTCCAGCCGGACGCGGGCAGCGGCAGACCGGCGGCCTTGAAGGCGTCGACGTCGTACCAGACGCCGTAGGTGTTCATCAGCGAGGGCAGGCCGCCGATCTTGCCGTCCGCGGTCTTCCAGTTCTGCATGGCCGAGGGGACGAAACTCCCGGCCCCGAAGCCACTGCCACTGCCGTTTCCGCTGCCGCTGCCACCGCCGGACAGCCGTGAGGACCAGTCGGTGAGCAGCCCCTCGCTGCTGTACTGCTGCTCGGTGTCGTTGCCGCACCAGAACAGGTCCGGCAGCTTCCTGGCCTGGGTCAGCGAGGAGAGCTTGTCGCCGAAGTTGCCGCTCGGCGTGTCCAGCCGTTTGACGGTGATGTTCGGGTCGTGGAACCCGGCCAGCGCCTGGTCGATCAGCGCGTTCGTCTGGGCGGTCTCCCAGGTCATGATGGTGACGGTGACCGGCCCTTTGGCCGTTCCGGATCCCGAACCGCTGCCGCACCCGGTGGCGGTGAGCAGCGCGGCGGCCGTGAGTGCGGCTGCGCCCAGATACGTGGACTTCTTCATGTGTCGGCTCCCAGTGGGTGGTTGGGGTGGATCAGCGCTGACTGACGCCGCCCAGGGCGCCGAGGCCCTGGATGAAGTAGCGCTGTGCGACGAAGAACACGGCCAGCGGGGGAAGCATGTAGAGCAGGTTGGTGGCCATGTAGAGGTTCCAGTCGGGCGTCTGACCGGCGAAACCGGAGACGAAGGACGCCATGCCCACGCTCAGCGGCCACTTGTCCGAGGAGTAGAGGTAGATCAGCGGGTTGAGGAAGTCGTTCCACGACATCTGGAAGGCGAGGATGGCCATGGTGATCCAGGCCGGCCGGGTCATCGGCAGCATGATGCGGGTGAAGATCCGGAAGTGCCCGGCCCCGTCCATCTTGGCGGCCTCGTCGATGGAGTACGGGATGGCCAGGAAGTACTGGCGGGCCAGGAAGATGAAGAGCGGGTTGCCGCCGAGCCAGGCCGGGACGATCAGCGGCAGCCAGGTGTCGTACCAGCCGATGTCCTTGAAGAGCTGGAACAGCGGGATGATCCCGACGACGGGCGGCAGCAGCATCGAGCCGACGAACAGGTAGAACCACAACTTCCGTCCCCGGAACCGGAGTCGGGACAGCGCGTAGCCCGCCATCATCGAGGTGAGCACCCCGCCGACCACCGAGAGGCCGGTGATGATCACCGAGTTCAGCAGCAGCCGCGGAAAGTGGATCGCGGCCGGGCCGTTGACGAAGTTCTCGACGTGGTACTGGGACGGCAGCAGTTTCGGCGGCACCTCGAACAGGGCCGTGTTCCCCTTGAGCGCGATGGTGACCATCCACAGGATCGGCATGATCATCACCGAGCAGACCAGCAGCGCGACGACGTACCACGAGGTGGTGGGCAGCCAGCGACCGAGGCGGGATCGGCGCGTACGGAACCGGCGCGGACGGGATCGGCGCGGACGGGACGGTGCCGTGGTCCCGAGCACGGGCGCGGCCTCAGGAACGCTGGTCATGGTAGGTCCAGACGGAGGAGAAGCGGGCGGAGGCGGCGACCAGCACGACGATGACCAGGAAGAGCACCCACACCTGGGCCGAGGCGTAGCCGAGTTGCGGCAGGCCGCCCAGGTTGGGGAAGGCGTGGTTGTAGATCGACAGCATCAGCGTGTCGGTGCTGAAGCCGGGTCCTCCGTTGCCGCCGTCGGAGAGGATCTTCGGCTGGTTGAAGGTCTGCAACGCGGTCGTCAGCTGCAGCACCAGTTGCAGCACCATGATCGGCCTGATCAGCGGCAGCGTGATCCGGAAGAACACGGCCACGCTGCCTGCCCCGTCGATCCGGGCCGCCTCGTAGAGTTCGGTGGGCACGGCCTGAAGCGCGGCCAGAAAGATGATCATCGTGGAGCCGACGCCCCAGAGCATCACGATGACGATCGAGGGCAGCGCCATCGAGGAGCTGGACAGCCACATGCTGGTGGGCAGGTGCAGCCACTTCAGTACCTCGTTGGCCAGACCGACCTGGGGATCGAAGACGAACTTCCACAGCGTGATGGTGGCCACCACCGGGAGCACCACCGGCAGGTAGCACAGGGTGCGCACCAGTCGGACCCCGCGCAGCCGCTGGTTGCAGAAGACCGCGAGGGCCAGGCCCAGCACCAGCGAGAACGGCACGTAGAGGACGACCAGTTCGACGGTGGCGCGCACCGAGGGCCAGAACGACGGGTCGGTCGAGAACAACCGGCGGAAGTTGCCGAGGCCGACGAACTGAGGTGGCGTCAGGCCGTTGTAGCGGGTCAGCGCGAAGTAGCCGGAGCGGATCAGCGGGTAGACCACGAAGACGGCGAAGCCGATGATCGCGGGCGCCAGGAACGCGTACGCGGCGGCCGCGTCGGAGCTCGCCCGGCGGCGGGAGCGCGCACGCAGGACGCCACGCAGGCGGCGCCACCCGTGGGCGCGGTCGGGAGCGGCGGAGTCCGTGGGAGGCGGCGCCGCTGCCTCCGGGGGCGGGGAGATCGTCAACTCGTTCACTGCTCCTGTCCCGACCCCGGGTAAAACCCCTGCGACGAAGTCGACTTGAGGGACGCTTATGGATGTTCCGAAGAGTGTTGCGGTAACGTTTCCAAAGCTGCTCGGTGACCTCACCGTGACGCAAGGCCTGGAGGGAGTCAAGGGTCGCGATGGTAACGTTTCCGGCGAGAGAGCCGTGGGCAGCACCGGAGTCACTGGACGAGCTCGGTCGGGAGCTCGCGACGCGGTTGGGCGGCACTCCGGCCGCCGGGATCGTCGCCGCCTGCCTCACCAACTCCTGGACCACCGCGATGTCGTGGGCCGCCACCGCGCCGGGCGAGCCCCCCGAGGTCTTCGTGCGGACCGGGGACATCCCGGCGATGTGGCTGCGCGACAGCACCGCCCAGATGCGCCCCTATCTGGCGGTCGCCGCAGCGGACCCGGGGGTCGCCGACGTCCTGGCGGCGGTGTCCCGGCGGCAGTCTCGCTACGTGCAGCTGGACCCCTACGCCAACGCCTTCAACGCATCGGCCGACTCCGCGCACGGCGAGCGGCACGACCGCCCCACCCCCGGCCCGTGGGTGTGGGAGCGCAAGTACGAGCTCGACTCACTCAGCGCGCCGCTGCAACTGGCCTACGCCCTGTGGCGGGCGACCGGACGGGTGGACCACCTGGTCGACCACACCGTTGACTCGACGTTCCGTCAGGCCGCGTGGACCATCGTCCGGTTGTGGCGCACCGAGCAGGCCCACGAGAACTCCCCCTACACCTTCGTCCGGCCGCGCGGCCCCTTCCGCGGCGACAGCCTCGCCCGGCGCGGGCGCGGAGACGCCGTGGCCCGCACCGGCCTGACCTGGTCCGGCTTCCGTCCCAGCGACGACCGCTGCGCCCACGGCTACCTCACCTCGGCGAACGCCCTCGCCTCAACCAGCCTGCACGGCCTCGCCGAACTCGCCACGAAGGTGCTGGCCGACACCGAACTGGCCGAGGAGGCCCTGGCTCTGGCCGCCGAGATCGACGGCGGGCTGCTGGCCCACGCGGTCGTCGAGCACGCGGGCTCCCGCGTGCTCGCCTACGAGGTCGACGGCCTCGGTGCGGCGCTGCTCGGCGACGACGCCAACCTACCCAGCCTGCTGAGCCTGCCGCTGAGCGGCTGGTGCACCACCGCGGACCCGCTCTACCTGGCTACCCGCGCGCTGGTCCTCTCCGACGCCAACCCCTGGTACTACAGCGGCAGTCACGCGTCCGGCATTGGCAGCCCGCACACCGCCAAGCGCCATGTCTGGCCCCTCGCTCTCGCGACGGCCGGGCTGACCGGCAGCGGGCAGGACGCGGTCGCGGCGCTGGAGACGCTGGCCAGGACGACGGCGGGCACCGGTCTGATGCACGAGAGCTTCCATGTGAACGACCCGTCCCGGTTCACCAGGCCCTGGTTCGGCTGGGCCAACGCGGCCTTCTCCGAGCTGGCGATGGAGGTGTCCGGCAGCGGCGGCGTGCGCCACCTGTTCCCCACCCATCCCCGCGCCCTCCCCCACGCCGGGTCCTGAACGGGCACCGGCACCGGCTCGCTGCGGGCGGTCACGCTCCGACGAAGCTCACCGTCTCCGTCATTTCCGCCCGCCCGGTGCGGAGCCTCGGCACGCCCTCCTGCTCGAACCCCACGGAGATGCCGCAGACCAGCACGCGATCGTCATCGGCCCCGACCGTCCGGCTGACGGTCCTGCGGTACATGGTCCACATCACCTGGGGGCAGCTGTGCAGCCCTTCCGCCCTCAGCAGCAGCATGACCGTCTGCAGGTACATCCCCGCGTCAGCCCACTGACCCGGCCCCATCGTCCGGTCGAGATAGCAGAACAGGACGACCGGCGCGCCGAACGCCTCCGAGTTCAGGGCCGCGATCTTCCGGGGCCGGTCGGGGTCGTCACGCTCGATCCCCAGCGCTTGGTACCGCTGAGCCGCCGCGGCGGAGAAGCGGTCCAGATACGGCGAAGGCAGTTCGTCCGGATACATCGGATACTCCCGCTCGTCACCCGGATCTCCCGCCAGCGCCCTGGCGGTTGCGCGCCTCTTCAGTTCGGCCAGGGGCTCTCCGGTCACGACGTACACATGCCACGGCTGGAGGTTCCCGCTGGACGGGGCCCGCGTCGCCGCGGTCAGCACGCGTTCGAGAACCTCCTTGGGCACCGGCTCGTCGCTGAACGCCCGCACGGCCCGGCGGCTGTCCACGGCCTCGTACACATCCACGTCCTCGCGTCCTCTCACTCGACCGCAGCCCTCGACCCAACCGTATGCAGCGGTCGGCGCCGAGCCACGACGGGCCCCGCCCTCGCACAGGCGTAGCATGCAGGCGACGACGGGCATGATCGACTCAGCGGCGGACCAGCGGCGGACCAGCGGATCGGGAGTTGTGGCACGATGACGGACAGTCAGGACTGGATGTGGGCGGCCGCGACGGAGACCGCGCCCGCGCCTTCGCTGCGTCCGGAGGTGCCGCACTCCGCGCGCATCTACGACTTCTTCCTCGGCGGCAAGGACAACTTCCCCGCCGACCGGGAGGCGGCGGTCGAGATCGCACGCGTCTGGCCCAGCCTGCCCGTCTCCATGCGCGCCAACCGGCAGTTCATGCGGCGCGTCATCCACCAGCTGGCCACCGAGCACGACATCCGCCAGTTCCTTGACCTGGGCACCGGCCTGCCGACCGAGCCGAACGTCCACCAGGTCGCCCAGGCCGTGCATCCGGACGCGCGGATCGTGTACGTGGACAACGACCCGCTCGTGCTCGTGCACGCCCGAGCGCTGCTCACCGGCACCCGCGAGGGCCGGATCAGCTACATCGACGCGGACCTGCACGACACGGAGGCGATCCTCGCGTCCCCGCAGCTGCACCAGATCCTGGACCTGACCCGGCCGGTGGCGGTCAGCCTCTTCGCCATCCTCCAGTTCGTCACCTCCGAGGACGCCGCCCGCGCGATCATCCGCAACCTGGTCGCCCCGCTCGCCTCCGGCAGCCTCCTGGCGCTGTCGACCGTCACGGCGGACAGCAACCCGAAGGAGGTCGAGGAGGGCCTCGCCGTCTACGCCGCACGCGGCATCCCGGAACGCGCCCGCACCCGCGCCGAGGTCGCGGCCCTGCTCACCTCCGCCGGCCTCGAGGTCCTCGACCCCGGCGTCCAACTGGTCCACCGCTGGCACCCGGACGAGACCTCCGCCGCCCTCCCGGACGAGCACGTCCAGATGCACGGCGCGATCGCCCGCAAGCCGTAACTCTTGTCGCCGCTCGCCAGAGCACGTCACAGCGGGGCGGAACACGAGTCGCGCAGGACCAGGCGCGGCTGGACGTCGATGTGCACGACCGGCATCGACGACGCGTCGCCCAGCGCGCCCAGCGCACCCTGCGGGCTCAGCGCGCCCAGCGCTTCCAGCAGTGTGCGGACGGCGAGTTGGCCGACGCGGCGCTTCGCGGGCGAGACCGCCGTCAGCGGTGGGACGGTGAACTCGGAGAACTCGTCGTCGTAGGCGACAAGCGAGAGCTTGCCCGGGATCGGGAAAGCGTCGGCCAGGCCGCTCTGCAGCAGCGCGAGCGCGTCCTCGTCGGAGTGGCAGAGCAGGGCGGTGACGCCGTTGGCCGTCAGGTCGGCGGCCAGGGCGCGGGCCGACTCCGGGGTCCACTGCGGCCAGCCCGGCACGTCCGCGCCCGCGATCGGGGGCATCGCCGTGGGCAGGCCCAGTTCGGTGTGCGCGTCCTGCCAGCCGCGGCGTACCGCGAAGGCGGTCGGCGTGTCGCCGCGCACGAAGAGCGCGATGCGTTCGTGCCCGAGGGCGTGCAGGTGGCGGACGGCGGCCGCCGCGCCGTCTTCGTGGGCCGAGCGCACCCAGGACGTCGACGCGGCTGCCGCGCCTCCCGCCCGGCGTTCGACCAGCACCGTGGGGACGGGCAGGGAGGTGGCCCAGTCGGTGACGATGCCACCGTCCGGGTCGGCCGAGGCCGGGGCCAGCAGCAGGCCAGCGGCGCCCGCGTCGAGCAGGCCGTGGACCAGGTCAGCCTCGCGATCCGCGCTGTACTCGGACACGGCCAGCAGCAACCGTCCTCCCACACGCGCGAGTTCGGCGCGCACGCCCTCGACGATGCCGGTGAAGTAGTACGCGGACTTGGGCACCAGCATCCCGACCACCGGACCGGCGGCCTCGTCCTGCGCGATCGCGGGGGCGAGCTCCTCCGGCAGCTCCCGGCTCGCTCCCTCCGGGAGCACAGCGCCTCCGTGCACGCGGCGCACCCGGCCCTCGGCGGCCAGGGTCTCGATGTCCCGGCGGATGGTGACCTCGGAGGCGCCCAGGGCCTCGGCCAGATCCGCCACCTTCGCCACGCCGCGCCTGCGGACGGCGGCGAGGATCTCGGCTTGTCGCTGCGCTGCGAGCACCGGCCCCCCTCAGAGCTCCACGCGGTGGTGAACCCCGACCCGAGTCCGCGTGGTGCGGAATCTAGCAGTCGGGCCGAGAGGCGAAAACCCCAACTGCTTACGTTTCTGCGTGCTTGGCTTCGTTTCTGATTGTTATTCATCGAATCTCTTGACACTCGATCAGATTCGCTCAAAGCTCTCCGTGCCGCGAACCGACGACGTCACGAGGTGATCAGGTGTCACGTGCACGACGCTCCCACCGCACCAGAACGCTCGGCTTCCTTCTCGCAACCGCCCTCGGCCTGGCCGGACTTGGCACGGTCGCCCCCACGCAGGCCCGCGCCCAGGCAAACGCCCAGGCCGGCGCCCAAGGAACCACCACCTACGTCGACTGCTCCCAACCCGTCGACGGCAACGGCACCCAGGCGTCCCCGTACAACTCCCTCGCCGACGTCAACGCCATCGTCTTCGCCGCGGGCGACACCCTCGCCTTCGCCGACGGGACGACCTGCACCGGCACGCTGTCGCCCCAGGGCAGTGGCAGCGCCTCCGCGCCCGTCACGATCACGGACTACGGCAACGGCGCGCTGCCCGTGATCGACGGCGCGGGCGCGGCCTCGGCCGTCACGCTCACCAACCAGGACCACTGGACGGTCGAGAACCTCGACCTCACCGACAACGCGGCGACCGAGGCCCAGCGCACCGGCCTGCTGATCCAGTCGACCGACGGCACCGCGCACACCGGCTACACCGTCCAGAACCTGGTCGTCGACGGCGTCGCGGGCGAGACGAACAAGGCCACCCAGAGCACCGCGTTCGTCTACTCCGCGGGCATCGAGTTCGGCGCCAGCAACACCGGCTCGACCCTCGACGACGTGCTGGTGACCGACAACCAGGTGAGCAACGTCGGAGGCGGCGGCATCAAGGTCCGCACCGGCGCGCTGACCGACCAGGGGTCGAACGTCCTCGTCGAGGACAACACCGTCTCCGACGACGGCGGCGACGGCATCGTCGTCGAGTACGCCGACTCCCCCGTCATCCAGGACAACACCGCGACCGGCCTGGGCACCGGGACCTACCCGTGGACCGGCGGCAACTTCGCCGGGATGTGGGTGCTGGGCGACCACGACCCGACCATCCAAAGCAACGTCGTCACCGGGACGATCATGTCCGCCTACGACAGTGAGGCCTTCGACTGCGACTGGGGCAACACCGGGACCTGCACCGTGCAGTACAACCTGACCTACCACAACGCGGGCGGGTTCTTCCTCAACTGCGACGGCTGCGGCACCTCCGGCGCTCCCGCCGAGGTGGTCCGCGACAACATCTTCCAGGACGACTGCCGCAGCATCAGCAGCGGCAACGCCGCGACGCTCTCCTTCTACGACAACGACGTCTACTGCCCGGACACGGCGTTCAGCGTGCAGTGGCCGACGAACAGCACGATCGAGAACAACGTCTTCGTCGGCGAGTCCAGCTCCAGTCTGCCCACCGGGAGCGGGACCAGCTACCTGTGGAACGTCTTCCAGGGCGTCCCGCGCCCGACCGCCAACGGCATCGCCGCCGACCCGAAGTTCGTCGACCCGGGCACCGTCGCGCTCACCCCGGCCGCCGCCACCGGCTTCCGACTCTGCGCGTCCGCGCCGGGGTTGGCCAACGGCGCGCCCGTGGCGAACAACGGCGGCCGGGACTTCTTCGGCAACCCCGTCTCCGCCACCGCCAAGCCCGACCGCGGTGCCTACAACGGTCCTGGCGTGTCCGGCTGTTGAAAGTATTGCCACCCGGCAGCGCGTTCGCTTTCATGTTCATGCCCAAGTGAACACGAGTGAGCAGAACATGAGCAGAAAGGAGCCTGATCCATGCGCACCTTACGCATCCGCGCGGCAAGTGCCGCGCTCGGAGCCGCGCTCGCGCTGACCGGGGCCCTGGCGGGAAGCACCGCCGCGCAGGCGTCGACCACGGCGACCTCCGGCGACGGCGCACCGCTCGCGGTCACCCCGCCCATGGGCTGGAACGACTGGGCCCACTACCAGTGCGGGGTCAGCGAAGCGGTCGTCAAGGCCAACGCCCAGGCGCTGGTCAGCTCGGGCCTGGCCGCCAAGGGCTACAACACGGTCACCGTGGACGACTGTTGGCTCGCCTCCAGCAGGGACGCGGGCGGCAACCTGGTCGCCAACCCGACGCTCTTCCCGGACGGCATGGCCGCGCTCGGCAGCTACCTGCACGGACTCGGCCTCAAGTTCGGCATCTACGAGGACGCGGGCTCCCAGACCTGCGGCGGCTACCCGGGCAGCGGCGTCCCGAACGGCGGCGGCGCGGACCACTTCGCCCAGGACGCCAAGCTCTTCGCCTCCTGGGGTGTCGACTACCTGAAGCTGGACGGCTGCAACGTCTACCAGGCCAAGGGCCAGACCCAACTCCAGGCCTACCAGGCCGCGTACGCGGCGGAGAACGCCGCGCTCAAGGCGTCCGGACGCGACATCGTCTTCTCCGAGTCCGCGCCCGCCTACTTCCAGGGCAGCGGCGAGGGCGGCACCCCGGACTGGTACACCGTCCTCGGCTGGACCGGCCAGTACGGCCAACTCTGGCGCGAGGGCTGGGACATCGCCACGTACGACGCGTCCAACCCCACCGCGGACCGCTTCTACAGCGTGCTCAACAACTACGGCTACGACCGCTGGCTGGGCCGCTACGCCTCACCCGGCGACTGGAACGACCCGGACTTCCTGATCGCGGGCGACTCCGGGATGACCCCGGACGAGTCGCGCAGCCAGATCGCGCTCTGGGCCATGCTGAGCGCGCCGATGATCCTCTCCTCCGACGTCTCCTCGCTGTCCGCGCAGTCGGTCGCCGACCTGGGCAACAGCGACGTCGTCGCGGTGGACCAGGACCCGCTCGGCAAGCAGGGCGCGGTCGTCTCCTCCGACGGGACCACCGACATCCTGGCCAAGCCGCTGGCCAACGGCGACCGCGCGGTCGCCCTGCTCAACCGGGGTTCCACCGCCGAGACGGTGAGCACCACGACCGCCGACGTCGGCTTCACCGGCGGCAGCGGCTGCACCTGGTCGGTCAAGGACCTGTGGGCCGGCACCACCACGACCAGCACCGACACGCTCACCGCGACCATCCCCTCCCACGGCACGGCGATCTTCCGGGTCAGCCCGTCCTCGGGGTGCGGAGCCACGGTCCCGACGGGGCAGATCGTGGGCAACGGCAGCAAGTGCGTCGACGACTCCGGCAGCGGCACCGCCGACGGCAACCCGGTCATCCTCTACACCTGCACCGGAAACGCCAACCAGCGCTGGCAGTTGGACACCGCCGGCGCTGACGTCACCGTCCGCGCCCTCGGCAAGTGCCTCTCCGTGCAGGGCGGCGGCACAGCCGACGGCACCGCGGTCGTGCTGGCGACCTGCACCGGCGCGGCGGGACAGCTGTGGAGCTACGGGCAGAACGGCAACCTGGTCGACACCCACTCCGGCCTCTGCCTCGACGTCTACGGCGGCGGCACCGCCGACGCCACCAAGCTCGACGCCTGGCCGTGCGGCAGCAACCAGCTCAACCAGATCTGGTCCCTGCCGGTCTGACCAGGAGAAAGTGTCCTCCCTCACGCAAACCCCGAGGTCGGTGACGGGCCGCAGTCAATACAATCACGGGACCGTCGGCCTTCCGGGCCCGCGCCCTGCTGCCAGGCAGGGCACGGTCCTGGCAGGTCAGTTCACCAACTTGTGGGGTTGCACCAATGCTGACGATGCAGGAAGCTCTGCTCGCCCTCAACACGTACTGGTCGAAGCAGGGGTGTCTGGTCGCCCAGCCGATGAACAGTGAGGTCGGCGCCGGAACGCTCAACCCCGCCACCTTCCTTCGGGTCCAGGGCCCGGAGCCGTGGCGGGTCGCCTATGTCGAGCCCAGCGTGCGCCCCGACGACTCGCGCTACGGGGAGAACCCCAACCGCCTGCAGACGCACACCCAGTTCCAGGTGATCCTCAAGCCCGAGCCGGGCAACGCGCAGGAGCTCTACCTGGGCAGCCTCAAGGCGCTCGGCATCGACATCGAGGCCCACGACGTCCGCTTCGTCGAGGACAACTGGGCCTCGCCCGCACTCGGCGCGTGGGGGCTCGGCTGGGAGGTGTGGCTGGACGGCCTGGAGATCACCCAGTTCACCTACTTCCAGCAGGCCGGAGGCCTGACCCTGGACCCGGTGTCGGTGGAGATCACCTACGGCCTGGAGCGCATCCTGATGGCCCTTCAGGGCGTCAGCCACTTCAAGGACATCGTCTACGCGCCCGGCGTCACCTACGGCGAGATCTTCGGCCAGGCCGAGTACGAGATGAGCCGCTACTACCTCGACGACGCCGACGTCGACACCAACCGCGAGCTCTTCGAGGCCTACGCCAAGGAGGCCCGCCGCCTGCTCGACCTGCGGCTGCCGGTCCCGGCCTACTCGTACGTGCTCAAGTGTTCGCACTCCTTCAACGTGCTCGACGCCCGCGGCGCGATCTCCACCACCGAGCGCGCGCGCTCCTTCGCCCGGATGCGCGGCCTCGCCCACGAGGTGGCCGAGCTGTGGGCCGAGCGCCGCGCCGAGCTGAACCACCCGCTGGGCACCGGGACCGGCGTGACCGAGACCGCCCAGGACACCGCCGAGCCCACTCCCGCCCCCGAGCCGGACGGACGGCGGACGCTGGCCTTCGAGATCGGCTTCGAGGAACTGCCGCCCGCCGAGGCCGAGCGCATCGTCGACTCGGTGCGGGAGGCCGTCGAGACGGGACTCGGCGCGACCCGGCTCGGCCACGGCGCCCTGCACGTCGCGGCCACCCCGCGCCGCGTCGTGGTGACCCTGGACGCCGTGGAGCCCGCCGAGCCCGACGGCGAGCAGTCGGTGCGCGGCCCGCGCGTCTCCGCCGCCTACGACGCCGAGGGCGCGCCCACCCCCGCGCTGCTGGGCTTCGCCCGCAGCCAGAACGCCGACCCGGCCGAGCTGACCCGCGCCGAGTTCGGCGGCCGGGAGCACGTCGTGCTGACCCGCCTGGTCCGCGGTCGCTCGGCCCAGGCGGTGCTCGCGGAGGTGCTGCCCGCAGTCGTCTCCGGCCTGCGCGCGGAGAAGAACATGCGCTGGAACGCCTCCGGCCTGTCCTTCAGCCGCCCGATCCGCTGGATCCTGGCCCTGCTCGGCGACGAGGTCGTCCCGTTCGAGGTCTCCGGCCTGGTCGCCGGTCGGACCACCCGCGTCCACCGCACGGCGGCGCAGCCCGTCGTCGAGGTCGCCGTGGCGGACGGCTACATGGAGCTGCTGGCCCGCCACGGGATCGTCGCCGACACCGCCGCCCGCCGCGCCGTCGTCCAGGCCGGCGCCGTGCAACTGGCCGCCCAGGTGGGCGGCGTGGTGGACCTTGAAGGCAACAAGGCCCTGGTGGACGAGATCACCAACCTGGTCGAGTTCCCCACCCCGATCCTCGGCACGTTCGACCGCAAGTACCTGGACCTGCCGGACCAGATCCTCACCACGGTCATGCGCAAGCACCAGCGCTACCTGCCGGTCCTCGACGCCGAGGGCAGGCTGCTGCCGTACTTCATCACCGTCGCCAACGGCGCCTGCGACCAGGACGTGGTCCGGCGCGGCAACGAGGCCGTGCTGCGGGCGCGTTACGAGGACGCCGCGTTCTTCTGGCGCGCCGACCTGGACACCCCGCTCGAAGCGATGCAGGAGCGGCTGCAACTGCTCACCTTCGAGGACAAGTTGGGCTCGATGGCCGACCGGGCGCAGCGGATCGCGTCCACGGCCACCGAGTTCGCCTCGCAGCTGCCGATCGGCGCCCGCGACCTGATCACCCTGGAGAAGGCGGCCGGGCTGGTCAAGTTCGACCTCGGCTCGCAGATGGTCACCGAACTCTCCAGCCTGGCCGGCGTCATGGCCGAGGTCTACGCCCGGCAGGCGGGCCAGCCCGCGGAGGTCGCCCAGGCGCTCTTCGAGACGGAGCTGCCCCGCCACTCGGCCGACCGGCTGCCCGAGTCGACGGCGGGCGCGCTGCTGGCACTCGCCGACCGCGCCGACCTGCTCTCCGGCCTGCTGCCCCTCGGCGGCGCGCCGACCGGCGGCTCCGACCCGTTCGGTCTGCGCCGGGCCGCGCTCGGCGTGGTCAACATCCTCCGCGCCCACCCGGCGCTCTCGCCGCTGACGGTCTCCGGCATGCTGCGGATCGCCGCCGAGCGGCAGCCGCTGGACGTCTCCGTCGAAAGCCTCGACGAGGCAAAGCAGTTCGTCGTCCGCCGCTTCGAACAGCAGCTGCTGGAGGCCGGCCACGCCGTCCAGGACATCCGCGCGGTGCTGGCGCAAGCCGACCGCCCGGTACGGGCGGCCGCGCGCCTCGCGGAGCTCGAAGCAGCCCACGGCACCGAACCGTTGGCGCTGGCGACCGCCGCGGTCCAGCGCGTCCTGCGCATCGTCCCTGCCGGGACCGAGCCCACGCCCGACCCCACGCTCTTCTCCGCCACGGCCGAGAACGACCTGCACCAGATCGTCGTCAAGCTCCGCACCATCCTGGGCGACCACCCCGACCTGACGGCCTTCCTCCAGCAGAGCCGCCCGCTGGTCGAGGCGGTGGACGCCTTCTTCGAGGGCGTCATGGTGATGGACCAGGACCTCACCGTCCGCGCCAACCGCCTCGCGCTGCTGGCCACCGTCCAGCAGCTGGTCACCCCGATCCTCTCCTGGACCGAGCTCAAGTGACCCGGAAGTGACCCGGAAGTGACGCGGCGCCGGTCGCGCCGGTGCCGGTCCGTCCGACGGGACGGGCCGGTGTCGGTGCGACCGGCCCGGCACAGGCGGGACCTGTCAGTCCTGGTACTGCCATCCGGTGATGTGCTCGATCGCGATGGTGACGAGCGCGCCCTCGGGACGGGTCTCCCGGTAGGCGCGGTACTTGGCCGCGAGGAGGTCGAGCGCGCGTTCGCGCTCGGGGCCGTGCTCCCCGATCTCGGCGTGACCGTCGACGCGGACCCACCACAGCTGGGTCCAGTCCTCGTCGTAGTGGTCGACCAGGACGCTCACCTGCGGATTCTCCCGAATGTTCGCCAGGCGGCGCAGCTCGCTGGCGCTCTTCGGCTTGTGGTCGATCGCGAAGTACAGGCGATCGCGCTCGCAGACGAACGTGATCGGAACCAGATGCGGTGCCCCTGCCGCCGACGCGGTGGCCAATCGGGCGGACCTCGCCCGTTCGAGTCGGCTGCGACACTCCTCCGACGTCAGTCTCATGCGGTGAACGTACCTGCTGGCACTCGTCGCAAGGCGGTTCTCTTCGCACGGCGCGGCTGAGTCTTCCATCGTCCGAACAGACGATGAGTCAGTTAGAAGGCGTAGCGCGCTCATAGGGACGTCCAAAGCCGGCCGGAGGCCCGCCCGGCGCTCGGAGTCGCGTGCAACAGTCCGGCAGTGAGCAGCGAAAAGACACTTGCACCGCGTCCGCGTCCGGTCGACGACGCGCCGGACCGGGCGGGCGTGCGCGAGGTGCTCGCGCTGACCGGGCCGTGGCTTCCGGTCCTCTCGTTCCTGGCCAGGTTGCCCGCCGCCCTCGCTCCGACCGGCACGCTGATCATGGTCACGGCCGCGTCCGGGATCGGGAACGCGAGCCTGGCGGCCGGTCTGCTCTGGGTGGGGCAGGCCGTCGGCGGGCCGCTCATCGGGCGGATCGCCGACCGCCGGGGCCATCGGGGCGCACTCGTGGCGGCGTCCCTGCTCAACGCCGCGGCCACCGCCGCATTGGTGGCCTCAGTCACCACCGGGCAGTCGCTCGTCGTCCAGGCGCTCTGCTCTCTGGCAGCAGGACTGACGGTCCCTCAGATCGGACCGCTCTCCCGAGCGCGCTGGGTCGCGCTCATCGCGCGAACCCCGGGTCGTCAGGACGAGCGCCAACTCGTCGCCAGGGCGCTCTCGTTGGACACCCTGCTGGACGAACTCGGCTTCATGGTCGGCCCGGCGCTGGCGGGCTTCCTCGCCGTCGGCATCCGTCCCGCCACGGGGGTGGCGGTGGCCGCGCTGCTGACGGGCGTGGCCGGTACCGCGTTCGCCCGGCATCCGAGCGCGCCCGGTCCGGTCAGGCACTCCGGCAGCGGCAGCAGGTCGCGTCTTCTCTCGACGCCCCTGCTCCTGCTGCTGGCCCTCGCGCTGCTCCAGGGGATGGTCTGGGGCGCGGCCAACGCGGGGGTGAACGCCCTGGCCAGGACGCTGGGCGACCCGGGGATGGCCGGGCCGGTCTGGAGCAGCATGGCGGTGACCAGCTGCGCCGCCGGTCTGGTGGTGACGGTCCGCCGCAGGACGGTCCGGCTCACCGCGCTGCTGCGCGTCGCGGTCGTGGCGCAGGCGGTGCTGGCCGTGCCGCTGCTCGCGGTGCACGGGTTCGCGACGGCGGCGCTCGCCGTGGCAGCGGTCGGCGTGGCCGTCGCGCCCCATCTGATCGCGATCTTCGGGCTGGCCGAGACCGTGGCCGCCGCCGACCGGATGGGCGAGGCGATGACCGTGCTCGGCAGCGGGCTGATCGTCGGCGAGGGGATCGCCGCCCTGCTTGCCGGGCGGCTCGCCGCGACCCACGGCTATCCGGCGGCCCTCGGCACCGCCTGGTGCGCGTCCGCCCTCGCCGCGGTCGTCGCGCTGCTCTTCGTGCGCCGGGCGCGCTTCGACCCGCCCGCCACGCCCGACGCGCCGGGGGTAGCTGCGGTGGCGAGGGGCTCGGGCAGCGTGGTTTGATCGCCCTACCCGGCCCGTTCCGCCCAGCACCGCTCAGCCAACCCAGCACCGCTCAGTCGACCCAGCACCGCCGAGTCAGGCCGGCCCAGCACCGCCGAGCAGCATGCGCAGGAGACGTCGCGACGTGACCACACCCCCCGAGGAGGCCGGAGCGTCCGGTCCCGGGCTGGACGAGGCCGTGCTCAGCGCGCTCTTCACCCAGTCCCCGGTGGGGCTCCAGGTCTACGACCCGCAGCTGCGCCTGGTGCGCGTCAACACCACGACGCGGTTCCTCAGCGACCGCCCGGTCGAGGAGCTGCTGGGCCGTCCGATGACCGAAGTGCTGGACGCGTTCCACGTCGAGGACGTGGACGAGCTGATCGCGGCCACCCAGCAGGTGCTCACCACCGGCACGCCGGTGCGGGAGCGCCGGGTGCGGCTGCACGACCCGGATCCGGAGGCGCCGGTCCGGGTCGCCTCGGCGTCCAGCTTTCGGCTGGAGGGCGCCGACGGCACGGTGCTCGGCGTCACCGCCGCGATCGTCGACATCACCGAGCGCGTGCGCGCCGAGGAGCGACTGGAACTGCTGGACCGGGCCGCCAACACCGTCGGCACCACCCTCGACCTCTTCCGCACCGCCGAACAGCTCGGCGACGTCGTGGTCCCGCAGCTCGCCGACACCTTCTCCGTGCACGTCTTCGACGCCGTGCTGCGCGGCGAGGCGCCGCCGTCGGACACGGACCTGCCGACGCTGGCCCTGCACCGCGCGGTCTTCCGCCGCGCCGCCACCCGAACGCAGCAGCCGCCCAGGACCACGGTCACCCGCAACGACGCGGTCGGCGAGTACGGGGTCGGCAGCCCGTTCCACCGGGCGCTGACGGAGCTGCATCCGGTGCTGATCGAGCGTCTGGACCCCGACGAGCAGCCGTGGCTGGACCCGGTTCACCGGCGGCGCGACGAACTGCTGCTGGCCTCCGGCGCGCACTCGATGATGGTGGTCCCGCTGCTGGCCCGCGGCGTGGTGCTCGGCCTGGCGTCCTTCTACCGCTGGCGCAGCCCCGTGCCGTACGACCACGACGACCTGACGCTCGCCGAGCAGCTGACCTCGCGGACGGCGTTGTCCATGGACAACGCCCGCCTCTACAACCGCGAGCGGTGGGTCGCGGGCGTCGTCCAGCACACCGCGAGGGACACGGGGACCTACTCCCAGTCCGCCGTCGAGGCCGCCCAGGCCTACCGGCCCCCCGGTGCCTCCAGCGTCTGGTTCGACGTGCTGCCGCTCTCGGGCGCCCGGGTCGCCCTGGTCGCCGGTGAGGCCCTCGCGCCGACCGCCCACGCGGCCGCGGCCCTGGGCGAGCTCCGCGCGGCGGTCGCGGCCCTGTCCGAGCTGGACCTGCCGCCGGACGAGCTGCTGACACGGCTTCAGGACATCGTCAGCCGCAACACGCCCGGCGGCGGCTCCGCCGAGCTGGCGGCGGACCCCCGTCGCCCCGTCCCGGCCGCCTGCCTGTACGCGGTCTACAACCCGGTCACCCGACGCCTGCGCGCGGCGAGCGCCGGCGGTCCGGCCCCGGTGGTCGTCACCCCGGACGGAGCGGAGCTGCTCGACGTCGTCCCCGGCCCGGCGCTGGGCCAGGGGGTCGGCGACTACGCCGTCGCCTTCCGCACCCTCCCGGAGGGCAGCCTCGTCGTCCTGCGCAACGGCGCACTGGCTCCCCCGGACCAGGACGACGCGAACGCCGCGTCGCCCTATGCCGACCTGTTGCGCCCGGCCCTCGCCGACGCCCGGCTCCCGCTGCGCGACCTGTGCGTGACCGTCCTCGACGCCCTCGCCCCGCATGCGACGCGCGAATCGCACCCGGACGCGGCGGTCCTGATCGCCCGTCCCCGCGCGCTCGGGCCCGACCGTGCCGTCACCTGGGAGCTGCCGAACAGCCCCCGTTCGGTGGGCGAGGCGCGTGAGCTGGCCACGGAGCAGTTGGCCGCCTGGGGCCTCGCCGAGCTGGTCGACGACGTGGCCCTGGTCGTCAGCGAACTGGTCACCAACGCCGTCCGCCACGCGGACGGCCCCGTCCTGCTGCGGCTGATCCGCGACCGCGCGCTGATCTGCGAGGTCAGCGACGACAGCAGCACCGCACCGCACCTCCGCCGCGCCCTGGACACCGACGAGGGCGGACGCGGCCTCTTCATCACCGCCCAGCTCTCCGAACGCTGGGGCGTCCGCCCGGCCCGCCGCGGCAAGACGATCTGGGCGGAGTTGCCCCTGCCCTAGGGCCTGCGGAGCAGCCGGCCGAACAGCCGGCTTCGCAGCGCCCCGGCCAACCGGAGCAGCAGGTAGAACGAAGCCCCCAACGGAAGCAGCAGGAAGGCGAAGCGCACGAAGTCGGCTGTCGCCGCGATCGCATGCCCCGCTGTGACGGCGGCCACGGCGAGCCGCAGCTGCCCGTCCATCGCGGAGACCGACTGGGCGGTCACCTGTGGCAGCGCGATCAGCGTGTACCCGATCTGGAACACCAGCAGCGAGGTGCTGACCAGAACCCAGACGGTGACCAGCCGTCTCGACCGAGCGGCCAGACGCGCGCCAGGCGCGGGCCCGCGCCGCAGCACGCCGCGCAGCACCGGCCCGACCTGGCCGAACAGGTCGGGGACGCCGGCCAGGTCGGAGAGGATGTAGTAGCCGTCGAGCCGCACGATCGGCACAAGCTGCTGCAGCACCTCGAAGTGCCCGAGGTAGACCGCCGCCAGCAGCACCCCACTGCCCGTGCCCGCATAGCCGCCGAACAGCGCGAGCATGAATACGATGTTGAAGTAGACCCCGCCCAGATCCGTTCGGAGCCGGTCCGCGCGTGGACGACGGTAGACGTCGGTGACATCCGTGAAGAACGACGGCCACAACAGGTAGACGCCGAAGCCGATCCGGCCCGGCCGGGCGCCGCCGTAGCGGCAGGCGGACGCGTGCCCGAGCTCGTGGAAGAGCAGCGAGGCGACCGTCAGACTGAACAGCGCCAACAACTCCCCCGGGCTGCCGACCGCCGCTTCGAGCGTGCGCGCGGCACCGTGCACCACGAAGAACCAGGCGTCGGCGGAGGCGAAGGCCGCGAGAACGAGAGTCACCACGACGGGGTGGTGCAGCAGGAGCAGAGGGGACGTCAGCCGTCTGACCAGGGACGGTCGCACCAGTGTGGCGCGGCCCTTCAGTCCGAGCAGCAGGTCCGCCGACGGTGCGTCACCCGGGACCTCGTCGAGGTCGCCCGGACACACGGCGACGCCGAGCGGCCCGAGCTTCTCCCGGATGAGGAACTCCACGTTCTCCGCGCAGAGTTCGCGACCGAAGGTGGCGCTCACCCGCGCGGCGATCTGGTCGCTGGTGCGGAGGCCGTCGACGGCGCAGACGACATGGTGCAGCAGTTGGGACAGTTCGACGACCTGGCCGTCCGCGCGCCGCACGGTGTAGACGGACTCCGTCGTGCCCGACCCATGGAACCTGCCGTGAACTTCCAGGCCCACAGTGGTGCGTGGGATCCAGCCGCCGGGAGCACCGTCGTCCGGCTCGGGCCTTCGGGCCTCGCCACGGCCGCGGGGGCCGGGGAGCGTGGGCGCCGGAGTGGGCGACGTGCTGGTCCCGACGGAACGGACCGGCCGTGAGCTGTGTGCCGCGTGCTTCCCCATCGCCCTCTCACTCGTGTGCGTTGTCGGCCGCGCCTCCGTGTCCCCTGCCGCCCGGGGGAGCGTGCGACGGGGGACACGGAGGGCTCGTCTCGAACCTCTCAGCAGCTCAGGTCAGGTCAGCAGCGACCCCCGCGGTCACCACCCCGGTGGTCGCCCCGGTCACCGCCACGGTCGCCGCGGTGGTCACCTCCACGGTGGTCGCCGCCCCGGTCGCCCTGGTGGTCGCCCCGGTGGTCTCCCCGGTGGTCCCCGCCGTGCCCGTGCTCCGAGCGCGGGTCGCAGTGGCGGTCGCCGCCCTGGTGACCGCGGTCCCACGTCCCGTTGTGGTGCGTGTCGCCGTGGCCGGTGGTCGGGCAGTCGCCCCGGTGGTGGGTGGGGATCATGCTGCAGGGGTGCGCGCTGCCGCCGCAGTCGAAGCGGAGGACGCCCAGGGCCTCGCGGCCGGGGAGCAGTCCGGCCTTCTGCGAGGCGAGCTCTTCGGTGCTGAACACGTTGTTCCTTCCGAATCAGTGGATTCCCCGAATGGGGTGGTCGTCGGATGCCGGGCCGCTCTGCACGGGGGGTTCGCCCCGGCATCCGACGGGAATGGACGTTAGAAGCGGGTCGGACGCCGCTTCAATCGCCTTCGAAGTGACCACTCACCGGAATTCCCCGGTTTGTTGCGCATTCCTCGCCGAAGCTGCGTCAAAGGCCGAGATCGGCCCCGGTAATGCGAGGCGGTGGTTCACCGGATATTCGCCTCGGAATTCCCCGGCCGGGCCACCCTTTCGGCGTAGCGTCGCGGCGCCTGGACCGGCACCTCCCGCGTCGCCGGCCCCGCCGGGCTCCCCGCGTGCCCGTCACCGCGTCCGCAGGAGGGACAGTCCGGACGGAGCCGGTGCGTGCGGATCGTCCGCGTGAACGAGGAGTAGCTGCCCGAGTAGCCCCGCGTCACGACATCCGCGTAGAGCACCGCCGCCGGAAGGTGGGGACTGCCCGTCAGTTGGCGTCGGCAGTAGTCGAGGAAGGGGTCCAGGGCACTGGGACGGGCGCGCGGGGCGCCGGTGGTTCGCTCGCCGCGCAGATAGGCGCGGATGGTGGCGCGATCACGGCCCAGGTGGCGTGAGATCGCACTGATCGAGTACCCGAGCTGGAAGAGGTCGCGGGCTTCTTTTTCCTCCGCCGCAGTCAGCATCGGCGACCTCACACGGCCACGGGAAAGAGCAACGGAATGTGCTTCACAGGAGACTCCAGGAATCGGGCAGAACAGAAAGGGATGCCCACCGCATTCCGTCGTCGGCGACGGCGACGGCACGGCGTGGAACACCGGCCGGGCCGGTCAGCGGGCCGCCCCGAAACGGTCCGCTCCGACCGGCCCGGCCGGAGAACGGGATGACAGGTCCGCGGCACTCCTCGGCCGCACAGGCAGCTCCGGCGACCTGGAGGCCGCCCACAAAGGAATGGGTCTGTGCACGCGCGTTCGCCACGTTCCCGGTCGCATCGAACCGGCATCCGCAGGCGACGGGCGGACTGTCCAACGACGTTGGACAGTAGTCCCCACCGGACGACACTGCAAGTAGTCAATCAATTACAGATCGTGATCACCCGACACCGATCGACGAATCCGGGGCGCCCGTGAGTCGGTCGTCCTGCTCTCCGGCGAGCTGCCCGGCCCACCGGATCGAGATCAGTCCGCGGTGGGCAGGTCCAGCACGCCGGTGCCGCGCTTGATCAGCTCGCCTGCGACGATCAGGCGCTGGATCTCGGAGGTGCCCTCCCAGATCCGGTCCACCCGCAGCTCGCGGTAGAGCCGCTCGACGGGGTAGCTGCGGTCGTAGCCGCGCCCGCCGAAGATCTGCACGCAGCGGTCGATCACCCGGCCCGAGGCCTCACTGGCGGAGAGCTTGGCGATGGAGGCCTTGGCGTGCAGGGTCTTCCGGTCGGTTTCCGGCTGGTCGGCCTCCCAGGCGACCTGGTGGGTGTAGGCGCGGTGCACCGCGACGTCCGTCGCGCTGTCCGCCAGCATGCCCTGGATCAGCTGGAAGTTGGCGATCGGCTGCCCGAACTGCTCCCGGCCGACGGCCCAGTCACGGGCCAGCTCCAGCCCGCGCTCGGCCGCGCCGATGGTGCGGGCGGCGATCATCAGCCGCTCCTCCGTGAACCAGGACCGGGTGATGTCGTAGCCGTTGCCGACCCCGCCCAGCACGCAGTCGTCCGGGACGAAGACGTCCGTGAAGGTGAACTCGGGGTGCTCGTAGACGAAGGTGTGCATGAAGCGCGGCACCCGGGTGATCTGCACGCCCGGCGAGTCCTTCTCGACCAGGAAGAGCGTGGGCGCCTTCTGCGCGCCCCCTTCGTCTGCGGCTGCGGCGAGCAGGATCAGGAAGTCGGCGTGGTCGCCCACGGTCACGAACCACTTCTCGCCGTTGATCAGCCAACCACCCTCGGTCCTGGTCGCGGTGGTCGCGAGGTTCTGCGGGTCGGAGCCCGCGTTCGGCTCGGTGACGGCGTAGCAGTCGCGGCGCTCGCCCCTGATCACCGGGAGAAGGAACCGCTCGCGCTGCTCGGGCGAGCAGAAGCGCAGCGCGTTGGCGGGACGCCAGACCATGTCCCACAGCGCGCCGGTGAGGCGGCCGAGCTGCTCCTGGACGACGACCTGCTCCAGGACGGTGAGTCCGGCGCCGCCCCACTCGGCGGGCATGTTGACGGCCTGCAGGCCGGAGTCGAGCACAGCCTTGCGGACGGCCTCGTGCGCCTCCGGCGGCAGGCCGTTGTTCTCCTCGCAGTCGGACTCGTAGGCGGCGACGACGTCGGCGAGCTCCCGTGCCCGGGCCTTGAGCTCGACCTGACGGGGGGTGAGGCGGAAGTCCATGGCTTTCCTCGCAGTTGTGGGTGAGGGACGAACGGGCGGGGAGGTCAGTGCGTGGGGAGCTGCAGCGCGCGGGTGCCTCGCTTGATCAGTTCGTTGGCGATGATCAGGCGCTGGATCTCGGAGGTGCCCTCCCAGATCCGGTCCACCCGCAGCTCGCGGTACATCCGCTCGACGGGGTAGCCACGGTCGTAGCCGCGCCCTCCGAAGATCTGCACACAGCGGTCGATGACGCGTCCGGCTGCCTCGCTGGCGGCGAGCTTCGCCGTGGAGGCCTTGGCGTGCAGGGTCTTCCGGTCGGTCCCGGGCTGGTCGGCCTCCCAGGCGACCTGGTGGGTGTAGGCGCGGTGCACCGCGACGTCAGCGGCGCAGTCGGCGAGCATGCCCTGGATCAGCTGGAAGTTCGCGATCGGCTCCCCGAACTGCTCCCGGCCGACCGCCCAGTCGCGGGCCAGCTGCAAGGCCCGCTCGGCCGCGCCGACGGTCCGGGCCGCGATCATCAGCCGTTCGTCGGTGAACCACTCCTTGGTCAGTTCGTAGCCCTGGCCGACCTCGCCCAGCACGTCCTCGTCGGCGACGAAGACGTCGGTGAAGGTGAACTCGGGGTGCCCGTTGACGGCGCTGTGCATGAAGCGCGGCACCCGGGTCATCGCCACGCCCGGGGCGTGCTTGTCGACGAAGAAGAGCGTGGCGGCCCGCTCGGGCCCGGCGTCGGCCTGGACCACCAGAAAGTCGGCGATGTCGCCGCAGGTGACGAACCACTTCTCACCGTTGATCAGCCAACCGCCCTCGGTCCGGGTCGCGGTGGTGGTCCCGGAGGAGGGGTCGGAGCCCGCGCCCGGCTCCGTGACCGCGAAGGCGTCGAACTTCTCGGCGCGGACGATCGGCAGCAGGTACTTCTCCCGCTGCGCCTCGGTGCCGTGGACCAGCACGTTGGCGGGCCGCCAGGGGATGTCCCACAGGCAGTTCGTGACCTTGCCGAACTCCTCCTCGACGATCACCTGGTCGAGCAGTGAGAGGCCTGGACCGCCCAGCTCCACCGGCATGTTGATGGCGTAGACGCCCGCGTCCATGGCGGCGCGGGTCAGCTCCTTGACCGTGTCGGCGGGGAGGGGGCCGCCGGCCTGCTCGGACTGGTCCTCGTACTGCATCAGCAGCCGCGTGTAGGCGGCGGCGCGGCGCTTGAGGTCGGCCTGTTCGGGTGTGTAACGGAAGTCCACGACGTTCCTCCTGGGTGCGTGCGGGGTGGGGGGACGGGTCCGGCGTGGGCAGGACCTCAGCCGAGGACGGCGCGGGAGTCGAGGGCCAGGGCCCCGTGCGGCGTCACCAGCAGCGGGTTGACCTCGAGTTCGGCGATCTCCGGGTGGGCGGCGGCCACGGCCGTGATCCGGGCGACGGCCTGCGCCGCCGCCGCGACGTCCACGGCCGGTCGGCCGCGCACGCCGTCCAGCAGGGCGGAGCTGCGCAGACTGCGCAGCAGCAGCTCGGCCCGCTCGGCGGTGACCGGCGCAAGTGCGAAGGCGACGTCACCGAGCGCCTCGGTCAGCACGCCGCCGAGACCGACCATGGCCACCGGCCCGAACCGGTCGTCGCGCTTGACGCCGACGATCAGTTCGACGCCGTCGGCGAGGTCGGCCATGGCCTCGACCGAGTACGACGGTGCGCCGAGCCGCTCGTGCATCGCCCGGTACGCCGCGACCAGCGCCTCCTCGTCGGCCAGGCGCAGCGCGACGCCGCCCGCGTCGGACTTGTGCAGCAGGTGCAGCGCCTTGAGGACGTAGGGGCCGGCGAATTCGCGTGCGGCATCGCGCAGTTCCGCCTCGGTACGGATCTCCCGCGCGGGCGGGAAGGACACCCCGGCTGCCTCCAGCAGGCGACGGGTCGGGTAGTAGTCGGGGTCCCCGAGCGCCGCGGCGGCCTCGGGCAGTGCCCGCAACTCCCGTGCCCCGGTGGCAGGCGCCAGCGCCGCCAGCGCGCGGGCTGCGTCCTCGACCGCCTCGTAGACCGGGACGCCCGCCTCGACCAGGGTGCGGCAGCTGGGCGACGCCGGATACATGGACTGCACGGCCACCGGCTTTCCGCTCTCGGGCACGGCGGCGGCGATCGCCTCGGCGGCCTTGCGCTCGGCCGCGCCCAAGGTGCCCTCGGCGCCGCCGAGGCCGTCCTCGGACGCCGCGTAACCGCCGAAGTAACCGGTCACCAGGACCGCGTCGACCTCGTCCGTGGCCAGCAACCTCTGCACGGTGCGCGCATAGGACATGGGGTCCTGCTCGCCCATCCCGGCCAGATCGACCGGATTGCCGACGGCCGACTGTTCCCACAGCGCCCCGGTCAGCTCCCGTTGCAGCGGGGCGGACAACTCCGGGACAGCCAGGCCGGTCGCCTCGACGGCGTCGGCTGCGATCGCGCCATGGCCTCCGCCGTCGGTGAAGACCGCGACGTGCCGTCCGCGCGCCCGTCGGCCTGAGTCCAAGGCAGCCAGGACCGAGGCCAGTTCGCGTGGCGTGCGGGTCAGCTCGACGCCTGCGTCGCGGCAGGCCGCCACCACCACGTCGGCGGAGGTGGTCAGCGCCCCGGTGTGGGACTTGGCGCTGCGCGCGGAGGCGTCGCCTCGTCCGGCGGTGAGCAGAACGACCGGCTTCCCGGCGCGTGCCGCCGCCTCGGCGAAGGCCCGGCCGTCGCCGAAGTCCTCGGCGTAGACGGCGATGGCGCGGGTGCCCTCATGCCGGGCGCAGTCGTCCACCAGGTCGACCAGGGTGACGTCCGCCTGGTTGCCCAGCGAGACGAAACGGGAGAACCCGAGTCCGTGCGGCTCCAACCGCAGCTGCAGCTCCAAGGCCAGATTGCCGCTCTGGCTGAGCAACGCCACCCCGCCGGGCGTGAAGTGGTCCGAGGCGAGGTGGAGTTCGGTGGTGTTGTCGGCGATGCCCAGGCAGTTGGGGCCGACCAGCAGCGCTCCGGCCGCGCGGACCCGCGCGGCGACCGCCCGCTGCCGCGCCAGTCCGGCATCCCCCAGCTCGGCGAAGCCCGCCGTGATCGCGACGACCGCTCTGGCGCCGCAGGCGAGCGCCTCGTCCACGGCCTCCTCGAAACCGGCGAGCGGGACGCTGACGACGACCAGGTCCACCGGTTCGCCGATCGCACTGAGGCTGGTCTCGGCACGTCGGCCCAGGACCGTGCCGCCACGCCGGTTGACCAGGTGCAACGGGCGACGACTCGCGGCGCGCAGCGCCTGGACGGCGATGGCGTGTCCGTACTTGGCCGGGTCGTCGCTCGCACCCACGATCGCCACCGAGGCGGGATCGAAAAGGGGGGTCAGGTCACGGACGGCAGGTTCCCTGGTCATCTCTCACCGCTCCAGGCTGAGCGCGCTGTTGGGGCAGGCCGCGACGGCGGCACGGGCGGCATCTTCCTGTTGGGGCGTCAGCTCGACAGCCAGCAGTCGGGCGTAGCCCCACTCGTCCAGGTCGATCAGTTCGGGCGCGGGTTCCAGGCATTCGCCGTAGCCCTGGCAGCGGGTGGCGTCGATGCGGAGTCTCATGGCGTACCTCGGTTCGGTCGGCGAACAGTTCGGTCGGCGAGCAGCGGTCAGTCGACGGCGGCCAGGGCGTGAGGGGTCCCGGCCGGTTCGGGGACAGGGACACGCAGCCGTGCGCCCGCGGCGGGCGGAGTGGCCGCGCACACCGGGCAGGGGTGCCGCAGATGCGCCCCGACGAGCTCGGGAAAGCCGGCGAGAAGAGTGGCGGCCAGCTTGGCGGCGGCGTCGAGCAGGCCGCACGCACCACGACCGGGCAGGCCCTGGGACCAGCGGGCCAGCTGATCGACGCCTGCGTCGGGGCACTGCGCCCGGGTCAGCGCGACCAGGGTGTCGCGCAGGGATCGGGTACCCGAGACGCAGACGCCGCACTGGCGGCTGCTCTCGGCGGCGAGATGATCCACGGCGTCGGCAGCGACCGATACCGGGCACTCGTCCGGCGCGAGAAAGCGGATCGCACCGCAGCCGAGGCCGGTGCCCGCCAGGGCCAGTCGAGCACGGTCGAGCGGCAGTTCGAGTGCGTCGGACACGAGCAGGCCACCGAAGAGGCCGCCCATCAGGACGGCGCGCGGCACGGGCGTCCCCTGGAGACGGGCGAGCTCACGCAGCGTGGTGCGGTAGCGGGCCTCGGTGAGGAGGGCTTCGCCCGAACCGCCCGAGAGGGTGAGCAGAACGGTCCCCGCCGCGTCGTCCCGGTGGGTGAGCAGCGCCAGCCGGGCCAGCGTCTCGACGTTGGCGACCAGGGTGGGCGCGCCGCCGACGCCGTGCTCGAAGGGACGCGGCGGCTTGGCTGTCGGCAGCGCCGGCCCGCCGTCGATCCGCCGCACCACGGCGCTCTCCTCACCTGCCACATAAGCGGGTTCGGTGCGGACCACCTCGATCGGCAGGGCCGGTCGGGCGGCGGCGAGCGCCTTACGGACGCTGCCCTCGGCCTGCGAGTCCGAGAGGTAGACGTAGCCGCGCTCGGCTCCGGTGATCCTGGCCGCCTGGACCAGACCGTCGAGGACCAGATGCGGGCGGGCCCGCACCAGCCAGCGGTCCTTGACCGAACCCGGCTCGCCCTCCTCACCGTTGGCGACCACGACGGGGTCTGTCCCGGCACTGCTCCCCCGCTCCCTTACCGCGCGCAGCTTGACGGCGAAGGGGAACCCCGCGCCTCCGTGTCCGCGCAGGTCGGCGGCCTCGACGCGGGCGAGGAGCGTGTCGGGGTCGACCTCGGCGCGGTGGCCGCGACGAGCGCGGTAGGCGTCCAGGTTCTCGGCGCGGTCGGGGTCCGGTCCCAGGGCCGGCGTGGGTGCGCCGGACAGGGTGCGGATCACGGTCATGGGGTGCCTGCCTCTCGGCTCGGTTCGGGACGGCTCAGTTCGAGGTGGCTCGGGTCGGGGCGGCTCGGGTCGGCAGTGGTGGACCGTCCGGGGGGAAGCCGCTCACGCAGGCGCCGGACGGCCGAGCTGAGCAACGCCCGGTCAGCGGCGGCCTGTTGGTAGGCATCTCCGGGGAGGCCGATCAGCAGCTGGTGATGGCTGAGCACGACCTCCCCGACGACCAGCGCGGTCTCCGGATCGGCCGGCACGACCTGGACGGCCGCGTCCACGACGAGCTGCGTCACCTCGCCCAGGTAGCGGAGCCAGGTCTGCCGGGAGCCGTGGAGGATCAGCCGCTCGATCCGCCGCCGCTCCTCCGCCTCACCGTCCGTCCCTCCGCCGGGGCCTGCGCCGGCCACCTGGCTGCGCAGCCGCGCGACGGCGTACGGCAGTTCGCGTTCCGGCTCGGGGGTGAGCCCGAGCCAGGTCAGCTTGCGGGAACCGTGCATTCCTGCCTCCGCGGGGGACGGAAGAGAACGGTCTGTCGCCGAAGGAACCGGCGCGAACCGTGGTGGGAGAGGGAGAGGTGGTGCCCGAACGAAGCGGTGCCGGGCCCGCTGAACGGTCGCTCCTGGGATGGGACGTCAGGAGCGCCGGAGTCACCCGGGCCGTGGTCGGAACCGTACTGATCAATCAGTCAGTCAGCAAGTATTGACACCGAGCCTTTCAAGCAGCAACCTTGCCGCACCGCTCGCTGAGCAGACAGTCAGTCCGTCCGTTCAGCAGTCGGCTTGCACCGTCAGTCCCTGCCCCTCTTCGGCCCCGTGCGACGAGCAGGAGTGCCATGCAGTCCGAACTGACCCGCCGATCGGCCGACGGGACCGCTCCTCCCGCGGCCCTGTCGGCGGCCTACTACACCGACCCCGCCATCGCCTCCGCCGAGAACGACCACGTCTTCGCCCGTTCCTGGCAGTTGGTATGTCACGAGTCCGACCTGCCCGGCCCGGGAGCCCGGCTCGCCGCCTGGGCGGCCGGCCGCGAAGTGCTGGTGGTCCGCACCGAGGACGGCTCGCTCGCCGCCCACCTCAACGTCTGCCGCCACCGCGGCACCCGGCTGGTCTCCGCACCGGAGCCGTCCGGCAAGGCGATCCGCTGCCCGTACCACGGCTGGACCTACCGGCTCGACGGCAGCCTCGTCGGCGCACCGGAGGCGCGCCAGATCCCTTGCCTGGACAAGCCCAGGCTCGGACTCCACCGGGTGGCCGTCGAATCGTTCCTCGGCTTCGTCTTCGTCAACCTCGACGGCCGCGCCGCTCCGCTCGCCGTGCAGTGCGCCGGACTCGCCGAGGCGGTCGGCCACTACGCCGGGGCCGACCTGGTCCCGGTCGGCAAGAGCCGGATCCACGACCTCGCCGGTGCCGAGGTCCAGCACGCCAACTGGAAGATCGCGGTCGACAACTACCTGGAGGGCTACCACGTCCCGGTCGCCCACCCCGGTCTGATGCGGCTGCTCGACTACCAGCGATACGTCGGCGACGTGCACGGCGGCTACGCGCTCTTCGAGTCACCGCTGCGCGACAAGCCGTCCTCCAACCTGGTCGAGCGGCTGTACCAGCGACTGGCCGCGCCGATGCCCGGCCTGACCGCAGGCGACCGCCGGACCTGGCGCTTTGCGATGATCTACCCCAACACCATGCTGGACTTCTATCCTGACCACGTGATCGCCTGGACCGCCGTCCCCGTCGCCCCCGACCGCGTTGCGGTGCCCGGCGCCTTCTACACCAAGCACGGCGCGAGCCTTCGCACCGCGCTGGCCAGGCGACTGAACATCCATATCGGCTGGATCACCAACGACGAGGACGCCGAACTGGTGGCCCGGGTCCAACACGGCCTGGCCACACCCGGTTTCGAGCCGGGACCGCTCTCCCGCCGGGAGTCGGCGGTAGGCTGGTTCGCCGACCGGATCCGAGCCGACCTCGGCCGTCCCGCAGACCCCGCCGACCCCGGCGGCGACCTCGACAACCTCACCGGCCTTGCAGGAGTGGAAGCGTGAACTCCGAGGAGCGCGCCGAGCAGACCCGCAGGGTGATCCTGCTGGCCGCGTGCGACACCATCGCCGAGGTCGGCTTCGAGAAGGTCCGGATGCGGATGGTGGCGGAGCGCGCGGGGGTCTCCTCCGGCCTGCTGCACTACCACTTCGCGACCAGGGAGAAGCTCTTCCTCGAAGCGCTCGCGTTCTCCTACGAGCACGCCGGTGTCGAGGGCTACGGTGCCCGACCGCCGGAGGCGCAGCCGAACACCTGGCGGCTGGGCCGCGTCATCGACGCCTGTCTGCCGATCGACGCAGAACTGCGCCGCGACTTCCTGCTCTGGCAGGAGCTGCACCTGCGGGCCGTGCGGGACGCCGACTCGTTGACCGTCGCCCGCGACCTCTACGCCAACCTGCGCGACTGGATCGCCGGAGTGGTCCGCGACGGACAGGCGACCGGCGAGTTCACCGCCTGTGACGTCGGCCGGCTGGCCGACCTGGTCATCGCGCTGACGAACGGTTTCGGCACCCGGATCCTGCTGGGCAGCTCGGCGCTGGACGTCGCCGACGCCCGCGACCAGATCTGGTCGCTGATCGCTCCTCAGCTCGGCATCACCACACCTTTCCCCGCCGCTGCGGCCGCCGTCGCGGCCAAGTCGACCACCGTCTCCGCAGGCTGACGCTCCGCCACATCTCCCCCACTGCCGGGCCGCAGTCCGGTGACCGGGCACCGCTGCGCCTCCCGAACAGAGCCGGGGACCGCGCACGCCCTCGGCCGCCCCCTCGGGCCTGTCCGGCGGATCGGCCCAAGCCGAACCCACCCATCCGGAGAGGACACTGATGTCCGATCACCTCCCTCAGCTCTCCCCCCGCTCCCCACTCTCCAGACGTTCCCTGCTGCGCGCCGGCGGCCTCGGCGCCCTCGGCCTCGGCCTGAGCGGTTGCGGCTTCGCGCCGACGAGCAGCGCAGCCGCCGTGGCCTCGATGCCGCCGATCGACGTCAAGGTGGACGGCCCGCTCGTCTACTTCAACTGGGCCGACTACATCGAGCCCACGGTCTTCGCGGGCTTCCAGAAGGAGTACGGCGTCCCGATCATCCAGTCGAACTTCGACTCCATGGAGAGCATGGTCGCCAAGCTCGACGCGGGGAACAGATACGACGTCATCTTCCCCTCGGCCAAATACGCGCAGCGCCTGGTCGAAGCCGGACGGCTGCGCGGCATCGACCACAGCCGACTGCGCAACGCCGAGCTGGTCTTCGGCAGCTACACCTACTTCGCCAACCCCTGGTACGACCCCCGGTCCGCGCACACGGTGCCGTTCACGATGTACAAGACCGGGATCGGCTGGCGCAAGGACAAGCTCGGCTCCCTGACCGGCTCCTGGCAGGACCTGTGGGACGCGCAGTCCAGCGGCACCACCTTCCTCCTGGACGACGAGGACGAGGTGCTCGGCATGGCCGCGCTCAAGCTCGGCCTGGACCTCAACACCACGAACCAGGGCGAGCTGAACCGGATCACCACCCTGCTCGGCACGCTCCGCCCCCACCTGCGCGGCTTCTCCAGCGACGACTACAACAACCTGCTGAACGGCAACGCCACCATGACCCAGGCCTGGAGCGGCGACATGGTCAGCGTGCTCAGCCAGGCGAACGACGCGTCCGTCTACGGCTTCGAGGTGGCCAGGGAGGGGTCGCCGATCAACTCGGACTGCTTCGCGATACCGGCGAACGCCCAGCACCCCGGCACCGCGATGCTCTTCATCGACTACCTGCTGCGTCCCGAGAACGCGATCAAGACCATCAAGTACCTCGGCTACCCGATGCCGGTCAAGGGCACGGAGTCCACCTACGCGTCTCTGGTCGAACAGCTGCCGCAGTGCCTGATCGAGCCCGGCGACCTGCGGCCCGAGCTGTACTTCCAGAACGCGAGCAGTGCCGGCTCGCAGGCGCGCGACGCCGCCTGGACCGACGTGAAGGCGGGCTGAGATGGCGCTGCGCACCACCCCCGGCTCCGCCGCGACCGCCGCCAGGTCCTCCGGGGACGGGTCGCCCACCCCGCCCGACGCGCGCGGCAGGTTCGCCCGGCGCAACCGCCCACCGAGGCCGTCCGCCGCCGGAGCGCGGATGTGGACCTGGTTGACACTGCCGGGCACAGTCTGGATGTCGGTCTTCTTCATCGCCTCCCTCCTGCTGGTGGCCGCGATCTCCTTCGGCACCACCGACCAGCTCGGCGACCCGCGATTCGGCACGAACCTCGGCAACCTCAAGGCGCTGGGCGACCCCGCCTACCGCGACGTGATGGTCCGTTCGCTCGGCTACGCGGCGTTGACCGCGGTGATCTGTCTGCTGATCGCCTACCCCGTCGCCTACGCGATCGCCCTGCACGCGGGGCGGCTGAAGAACGCGCTGATCGCCGCGATCGTGGTCCCGTTCTTCGCCAACTACCTGGTGCGGATGTACGGGTGGTCGGTGGTGCTGTCCGACGACGGGCCGCTGCTGCGGTTCCTGCGCGCGATCGGTCTGGCCGGGCCGCACACGAAGATCCTCAACACCGGGTTCGGCGTGATCGCCGGACTGGTCTACGGCTTCGTGGTCTTCATGATCATCCCGCTCTACGCGGCCATGGAGCGCATGGACACCTCGCTGATCGAAGCGGGTCGCGACCTGTACGGCGGGCCGCTGCGCACCTTCCTCTTCGTCACCGTACCCGCGACCCGGCAGGGCGCGGGGGCCGGCATGGTGCTGGTGTTCCTGCCCGCGATGGGCGACTTCGTCTCCGCCCAGTTCATGGGCGGACCGAACCAGATCATGATCGGCAACCTGATCCAGGACAAGTTCTTCGAAGGTCAGGACTGGCCGCTCGGCTCCGCCCTGACGATGGCGCTGATGGCGGTACTGCTGGTGGCGATGTTCGGCTACCTGCGCCGCACCCGCAAGGACGAGGCGGAGGCCCTGCGATGACCCAGCTCACCCGCACTCCCCGGCGGACTCGCCCGAACCGGCGCTTCGGTCGCCGCCGCGCCGAACGCAAGCCGCTCTTCGCGATCGCCGTCACCGCGGTCTTCTTCGTGCTGCTCTACCTGCCGATCGCGATGGTGGTGCTCTTCTCCTTCAACTCCCAGAAGTCGCTGACCGTCTTCAAGGGCTTCAGCCTCCGCTGGTACGAGGCGTTCTTCCACGACAGCACGCTGCTCAGCTCCCTCGGCATGAGCCTTCAGGTCTCACTGGTCGCCATGGTCGGCTCGGTGGTGCTGGGCGTCGCCCTGGCCCTCGGACTGGTCCGCTCGCGGGGCAGGCTCGGCAACTACGCCGGACTGATCATGATGGTGCCGCTGATCACCCCGGAGATCGTCACCGGCGTCGCCTCGCTGCTGCTCTTCAAGGGTCTCGGGATCACGCTCGACACGGGCACCGTGATGATCGCCGAGATCACCTTCTCCATCTCCTACGTCACCGTGATCCTGCGTTCCCGGGTGGCCGCGCTCAATCCGGAGGTCGAGGAGGCCGCCATGGACCTGGGCGCCACCCGCTGGCAGGCGCTGCGGCTGGTCACCCTGCCCGCGCTACTGCCCGCGATCCTGGCCAGCGCGGTGCTGATCTTCGCCCTGGTCTTCGACGACTTCGTCCTCGCCTACTTCACCACCGGCGTCGACCCGCAGCCGCTGGCCGTGCGCATCTACTCCGCCATCCGCTTCGGCGTCGAGCCCACCATCAACGCGGTCGGAACGCTGATGCTGGCCGGCTCGATCACCCTCATCGGCCTCGCCCTGGCCATCCCCCGCCTCTTCGGCCGCAGCGGCGGCCTCGACCTCATCTCCGGGGAGTAGCAGTGATGGAAACCACTCCTGCGGTCCGACTGGACCACGTCAGCAAGGAGTTCGCCGGCTCCTACGCCGTACGCGACCTGAACCTCGACATCGCACCCGGGGAGTTCTTCTCCCTGCTCGGCCCCTCCGGCTGTGGCAAGACCACCACGCTGCGGATGATCGGCGGCTTCGCCGACCCGACCGAGGGCAGCATCCTGCTCTCCGGCGACGACGTCACCGCGCTGCCGCCCGACAAGCGCAACGTCAACACCGTCTTCCAGAGCTACGCCCTCTTCGACCACCTCAGCGTCGCCGACAACATCGCCTTCGGCCTCAAACGCAAGGGCGTCGCCAAACCGGAGATCCGCGAACGGGTCGGCGCGATGATCGACCTCGTGCAACTGGGCGGCATGGCCGACCGCAAACCGCGCACCCTCTCCGGCGGACAGCGCCAACGCGTCGCACTGGCCCGGGCGCTGGTCAACCGTCCGGCCGTGCTGCTGCTGGACGAGCCGCTGGCCGCGCTGGACCTCAAGCTGCGCCGGCAGATGCAGGTCGAGTTGAAGCAGATCCAGCGCGAGGTGGGCATCACCTTCGTCTTCGTCACCCACGACCAGGACGAGGCGCTGACCATGTCCGACCGGGTCGCCGTGATGAACGGCGGCCGGGTCGAGCAGTGCGGCACGCCTGAGGACGTCTACGAGCGGCCGGAGAGCCGGTTCGTGGCCTCGTTCATGGGCACCTCCAACGTCATCACCGGCGTCTACCGCGACGGCCGGGTCCAGCTTCCCGACGGCCCCGCGCTGCCGGTCGGCCCGCGTCCGGGCATCAGCGACGGAAGCTCCGTCAACATGTCGATCCGGCCGGAGAAGATCTGGCTCTCCGACTTCGAACCCGGCATGCCCGTGGTCAGCGGCGTGATCCGGGAGACCGTCTACTCCGGCCCGACCACGACGTACCTGGTCGAGCTCGCCCCTGGGGTGACCGTCGCCGCGCTGGAGCAGAACACCGCCCGTGCCCGGATGGAGGACCGCTGGGAGGGCGGCGAGACCGTCGAACTCGGCTGGAAGACCGACCACTGCCTGGTCCTGGCGGACTGACCCGACCGAGAGAACGGAGAGGAGAGGAGACGTCAGATGAATCACGACGTCATCGTGCTCGGCGCGGGCCTGGCCGGGCTGAGCGCCGCCCGGGACCTCGCCGCCGCCGGAGTCGACGTGCTGGTCGTCGAGGCACGCGACCGGGTCGGCGGCCGGGTCGAGCAGCAGCACCTGCCCGACGGCCGGACGGTCCAGCTCGGCGGCGAGGTCGTCGGCCGCGCCCACACCGCCTACCTCGGCCTGGTGGGGGAGTTGGGCCTGACGCTGACCCGCAGCTACACCGCGGAGCCGGGCGAGATCGTCCGCGCCACGCCCGAGGGCGTCTCCGCGGGTGATCCCCCGCACTGGTTCGGCCCCGGCGACACCGCCGAGCACCAGCAGGCCACCGAGGAGTTCGTGGCCCTGGCCAAGACCGTGGACCCGGAGGCCCCCTGGTCCCACGAGCACGCCGCGGAACTGGACGCTCTCTCCGTCGGGGAGTGGCTGCGGACCCGCGGGACCTCACCGGCCGTGGTGCGGCTGTGGGAGATCGGCCAACTCGGGCTGGCCTCCGGCTCCAACGAGCGCACCTCGCTGCTGTCGGCGCTGCGCAAGCAGGCTGCCGTGCCGAGCGAGGGCCATTACGACTACGAGGACTGGGAGGGTCTGCGGGTCGCCGAGGGGTCGGCGACGGTGGCGCTGCGGATGGCCGCCGAGCTGGGACCCCGGGTCCGGCTGGGCGCGCCGGTGACAGCCGTCGACATCCGCCCGGACCGCTGCACGGTCCGACTGCGCGGTGGCGAGACCGTGACGTCCTCGGCCGTCGTGTGCGCCCTGCCGGTCGGGCCGCTGCGCGCGATCGCCGTCACCGGGGTCTCCGCCGCACGGCTCAGCTCGCTGCATTCCCAACGGCAGGCGCTCGCAGCCAAGTTGGTCGCTGCCTACGACCGCCCGTTCTGGCAGGAACGGGGGCTCTCCGGCCTCTCCGAGTGCGAGGGCGTGCTCGGCAGCACCTGGCCGCAGAGCACCAGCGTGCTTTCCGCGCTGGTGCCGCCCGAGCGCTACGGCGTGCTGCTCGGCATGCCCACCCACCTGCGCCAGGCCGAACTGCTCGCCGACATCGAGGCCCTCTACGGGCCGGACGCCGCCCGGCCTTCCGCCACCTGGCTGCGACTGTGGGGCACCGACCCGTGGACCCAGGGCTATGTCACCCAGTGGGTGCCGGGCGATGTCCTGCGGGTCGGCCCACTGCACGGCACCCACGAGCCGCCGTTCTACGTCTGCGGATCCGACCAGTGGGTCGCCGGCTACATGGAGGGCGCGGTCCGCACCGGACGCGCCGCGGCCAGGGAGGTGCTGCTCCGTGGCTGACATCGCATCAGGCCTGCTGGCGCACAACCACATCGACGGTCAGGAGCAGGAGGCCGCCGACGGCGGTCGGATGCCCTTGGTCGATCCGGCCACCGGGCGGTTGCGCGGCTATGCACCGTGCTCCGGTGCGGCCGACGTCGACCGGGCCTGCCGCGCGGCCGAGCGCGCCTTCGGCCACTGGTCGCGCACCACACCCGCCGTGCGGCAACGCGCGCTGCTGCGGCTCGCGGAGAGCATGGAGCAGCACGCCGACGCGCTCACCGCCGCCGAGGTCGGCGACACAGGCAAGCCGCCGCAGGCCTTCCGCAGCGACGAACTCCCGGCCGTCGTCGACACCGTCCGGTTCTTCGCCGGAGCCGCGCGCAGCCTGCCCGGCAGTGTCGCGGCCGAGTACACCGAGGGACGCACCTCCCTGCTGCGCCGCGAGCCGCTCGGCGTCTGCGCGCAGATCACGCCGTGGAACTACCCGCTGATGATGGCGGTCTGGAAACTCGCCCCGGCGCTTGCGGCGGGAAACACGGTGGTGCTCAAGCCCGCCGACACCACCCCGTCCTCGACGGTCCTCCTGGCGCGGCTGGCAGCCGAGCACCTGCCGCCGGGCGTGCTCAACGTCCTCTGCGGCGACCGCGGCACGGGAGCCCGACTGGTCGGCCACCCGACCCCCGCCATGGTCGCGGTCACCGGCAGCGTCCGGGCGGGGCGCGAGATCGCGACCGCCTGCGCCGCCGACCTCAAGCGGGTCCACCTGGAACTGGGTGGCAACGCACCGGTGCTGATCCACCAGGACGTGGACGTCGAGGAGACGGCGCAGGCCCTGGCTGACGTCGCCTACTACAACGCGGGCCAGGACTGCACCGCCGTGACCCGGCTCCTGGTCCACCGCAGCATCCACGACGCGTTCACCGCCGCCCTCACCGAGCGGGTCGCCAAGCTGACCACGGGCGGCCCGGACGAGCCTGGCGCCGCCTACGGCCCGCTCAACAACGCCGCCCAACTCGCCCGCGTCCGCGGCCTGCTGGACCGGCTGCCGGAACACGCCGAGATCCTGACCGGAGGTCGCGCCCTCGACCGGCCGGGGTACTTCCACCAGCCGACGGTCGTCGCCGCGGTGCGGCAGGACGACGAGATTGTGCAGGAAGAGGTCTTCGGCCCGGTGGTCACCGTCCAGCCCTTCGCGGACGAGGACGAGGCGCTCCGCCTCGCCAACGGCGTCCGGCTCGGACTGGCCGCGAGCGTGTGGACCCGCGACCTGGACCGTGCCATGCGCGCGACGCGGTCGCTGCGCACCGGCATCGTCTGGGTCAACAGCCACGGCACCACGGTCTCCGAGATGCCCCACGGCGGACGCGGCGACTCCGGCCACGGCAGCGACCTGTCGATGACCGGCCTGCTGGAGTACACACAGGCGAAACACGTGATGCTCTGACGCGGGCGCGTGGGCGCCGGACCCGGCAGGGGCGGTCCGCCGCCCACGCGCACACCACCCCTGAGCAGGGCCGACGCCGCCACCCGGTAAGATCTGGACCGGACTGCGCCGCCCCGACCCGGGCCGGGCGTACGGTCGGACTCTCGTCGAACACGAGGGTGTGCTTGTGGACGGGATCTCCGCACAGCTGGACCTCTCCGCTGGACCTCCCGCCCCCGTTCACCCTCCCGTCGACACGGACGTCAACGTGCCGACGCTGCCAGGAAACAGCCCCGATGAGTCTCGACACCCTCCAACCGCCGCCGTCCCCGCCTGCCGCCCAGTCCGAACGGCCCGAAGCGCTCGCAGCGCCCGAAGCACTCGAACGGGCGACCGACCGGGGTGGCCGCCCCTCACCCGGCGCGGCGCTGCACAGCCTCAGCGGCGCCACCGCGGTGCTGCTGGCACTGGCCGCCGTCGGCGCACTGCTCCACCATCCGGTGCTGATCCCGCCGCTGGCCGCCAGTGCCGCACTGATTCACAGCTCGCCGCGCCTCCCGCTGTCACAGCCGCGCAGCGTCGTCGGCGGGCATATCCTCGCGGCGCTCACCGGATTCGCCGTTCACGCCACCTTGGGGCACTCGCCCTGGGCCGCCGCCGTGGCAGGCGGGCTGGCGATGGGCGCGATGATGCTCGCGCACGCCCCACACTCGCCCGCGTGCGCCACGGCCGTCATCGTCGTGCTGCAGTCCCCCGCACCGGTCGGCTTCCTCGCCCTGCTGACGCCGGCCGTGGTGCTGCTCGTCCTGGCCGGCCACGCAGCATCGCGCGCCCATCCCCGCGCAGCCCGCTATCCGGCCTACTGGTGGTGACCCACCGTCCGCTTCACCCCCGCGCCGCTCGCAGCCGCGCGGTGGCGATGCCGCGGCGGGGGTCGTGGCCGTCGAGCAGGGCGAGCGCATGGCGGTGCAGGGCCGCGTCGTAGCGGGCGTGGCGGCCGAAGTCGAGCGCCAGCGCCGGGTCCACGGCGCTCAGCACCGCCTCGCGCAACGCGACGTGCAGGTGCTCGCGCCACTCCACGACGCCCGGGGCCTCGGAGCGCGGCAGCAGCGGGCCCGCGTAGGCGGCGACGGCCGCCGCCGGGTCGGCGCGGCGCAGGGCCGCCACGACCTCGACCGCGTCGCAGGCCAGCGGCGCGGTCAGCGCGTAGCGGCGGGTCGCGATGCCGCCGCCCAGCGCGCTGCGCAGATGGGAGACCTCCGCCTTGAAGGTCGAGGCGGACACCGAGCGGTCACCGTAGAGGGCGTCGCGCAGCCGCTCCGGCGTGAAGCCCTCGGGCTCCAGCGCCAGCAACGCGAGGATCTCCAACTGCCGTGGGCGCAGCGGCAGCTCGACGCCGTCACGGTGCAGCGCGGGCGTCTCGCCGAGCGCCCGCAGGCGGAACGCGGCGGAGGGCGCCACGGCGGGCGTCGCGGCGGGCACCGCGGCGGGCACCGCCGGCACGTCCTCGCGCAGCCGCTCCTCGATCCCGGCGGCCAGCAGCCGCACCGTGGACAGCGCCAGCGGGTGCGACCGGTCCCAGGTCGTCGACAGGTCCAGCACGCCGAGGACCCGGCCCTGCGCGTCCCGGATCGGCGCGCAGTAGCAGACCCAGCCGTGCAGCGCGGCCAGGTAGTGCTCGGCGGAGAAGACCGTGGCGGCCTGTCCGCGCAGCAGCGCCATCGACAGGGCGTTGGTGCCCATCGCCTGCTCGTCCCACCGGCCGCCCGGCGCGAAGTTGAGCTTCTCCGCCTGTGCCCGCATGTGCCGCCCGCCGCAGGTCCACAGGATGGTCCCGGACTCGTCCGTCACCGCCGCGACGAAGCCCGCGTCGTCGGCGATCCGGCGCAGCTCGTCCGCGACGGACGCGACCGGCTCGCGCAGCCGCGAGTGCGCCCAGCGCGAGCGGGCCGCGTCCGCGTCACCGACCGGCGCCTCCAGGCAGGCCCGGTCCACGCTCGCCCCGCTGCGCGCCCACGACTCCGCCACCTCGGCGCGCAGGCTCGCGGCCTTCTCCCCCGGTCTGCCCAGCTCCGACCAGGCGCGCTCCAACTCCGCACGGCGCCGCCGCAGCCCGGCCGCCGTGGCCGGCTGACCCACCGTCGTCCCGGCCGTCCCGGCCGTCCTGCCCGCCCGCACGCGTCCAGCACTCACGTCATCCATTAACAACGCCCAGGCCGTGCCCGACAAGGGAGTGTGCAGGGCCACCGTTCCAGCCCGGCTCCAGCCCCGCTCCGCCTGGACGCGTGGCCAGTATCCGTCACGAAGGCTGATCTCGAAGAGATATGACGTCCAATCACTCCAACGAGTGGTTGGCACGCGACTCAGCCCGCGCGGCGTGCCATGGGGTTAGCGTCGGGATAGAGCCCGCCGGGGCAGAACCGGGCCAAAACCGGGGCAGAACCGGGGCAGCACCGGGCTTCGGATGCGGGTGCAGGCAAAGGAACGCAAGGAGTTGGCGCTGACTGCGGGGAGGGTGCCGCGATGGTGACGTCCTGGGTGAACGGTCGGCGGTCACGCCCGGCGGACCCGTCTGCCCGTGCCGCCTCGGGCTCCCCCGTGGACGCCGCGAGCGTCTGGGCGCTGCTCGGAGCCGACGGCCGTTCCGCCGCCGCCCGCGACCGGTTCCTGACCGGCGCGGACGCGGGCGACGCGTCGAGCCCGACCGCCGTCGTCCGCGAGCCGGTGCTGGCGTCCTGGCGGCGCTGCCGCGACACGGGCGTGTCGGCCGACCGCACCGAGCTCTCCTACGACCCGGACCTCGACAGCGAGGAGCGCCTGCTGATCGCGTCGTACCCGGTGCTGGAGCGGCTGCACCAGCAGCTGGCGGGCACCGGGGTCTGTGTGCTGCTCACCGACGCCCGGGCCCGGGTGGCGGCCCGTCATGCGGGTGAGCCGGGCCTGAACCGGCATCTCGACGCGATCCAGCTCGCCCCCGGCTTCGGCTGGGCCGAGCACGAGGCGGGCACCAACGGCATCGGCACGGTGCTGGCCGAGGGCCGGCCGGGCGTCGTCATCGGCAGCGAGCACTTCGCCGAGGCGTACCGGCCGTTCGTCTGCGCGGGCGCGCCGATCCGGGATCCGCTGCTGGGCACGATCCGGGGCGTGGTCGACCTGACCTGCTGGCAGCGCGACGCCCACCCGCTGATGTCGGCGCTGGCCCGGGAGGCGGCCCTGGCCGTCGAGCAGCGGCTGCTCGACCAGCGCTCGATCCGCGAACGCGCCCGCTGGGAGGCGGACCAGCGCGCGGCCACGGGCCGGGCCCGGGGCGCCCCGTACGGCCGTGCGTTAGACGGCGCCCTCGCCGACGAGCCGGTGCGCCTGATCGGCGCCGCCCGTGTGCGCCCGCCCCACCCTCCACCCGCAGCGCTGGAGGCACCGCCAGGGCGGGCCGGGCAGGCGAGGCAGGCACGGCAGGACGGGAGGGCAACGAAGATGGCCGGGACCACCGCGAAGGCCGACGACGACACCCACGGCGTCACCACCAGAACCGGCGCCGCCACCGGCGTCACCCACGCCCAACTCGCGGTCGCCGCGCGGAACCGGCTCGCGCTGCTCTGGGAGGCCGGGGTCCGGATCGGCACCACCCTCGACGTGGCGCAGACGGCCGAGGAGCTGGCCGCGGTCGCGCTGCCGGAGTTCGCCCAGTACGCCACCGTCGACCTGGCCGAGTGGGTCCGCGCGGGCCAGGAGCCGCCGCCCGCCGAGACCGGCGAACCGCTGCAACGTGCGGCAACCCGGACCATCCGCGCGGGCGGGCCGCTGCTCCCGCTGGGCGCCGAGGTCCCGTTCGCCAAGGAGGGGGCGCAGGCCCGGGCGCTGCGCGTCGGGCGGGCTGTGCTGGACGAGTGCCCGGAGCGCGTCACCACCGCCGAACCGGGCTTGGCGGACTACCGGATGGCCTCGGTGGTCACCGTGCCGCTGCGGGCCCGGGGCACGGTCCTCGGCGTGGCCTCCTTCTACCGCTCCCGTGACGCCGGACCGTTCCGCGCGGACGACCTGCGGCTGGCCGAGGAGCTGGCGCAGCGCGCCTCCGTCTGCCTGGACAACGCCCGCCGGTTCACCCGCGAGCACTCCCTCGCCCTGACCCTGCAGCGCAGCCTGCTGCCGCACGCCCTGCCTGCGCTCCCCGCGGTCGAGGTGGCCCATCGCTACCTCCCGGCCCAGGAGGGCGTGGGCGGCGACTGGTTCGACGTGATCCCGCTCTCCGGCGCCCGGGTCGCGCTGGTGGTCGGAGACGTCGTCGGCCACGGCCTGCACGCCGCCGCGACGATGGGCCGACTCCGCACCGCCGTGCGCAACTTCGCCGCGCTCGACCTGCCGCCGGAGGAGCTGCTCGGCCATCTCGACGCCCTGGTCGACACCATGGACCGGGAGCTCGACGGCGACCCGGACGCCGGCCCGCACAGCGGCAGCGGCATCATCGGCGCGACCTGCCTCTACGTCATCTACGACCCGGTCAGCGGCAGTTGCACCATGGCCGGGGCCGGGCACCCCTCCCCCGCGCTGATCCTGCCGGACGGAACGGTCAGCTTCGCCGAGGTGCCCTCGGGTCCGCCGCTGGGCCTGGGCTCGACGACGTTCGAGTCGATCGAGCTGCCGCTGCCCGAGGGTTCGCGGATCGTCCTCTACACCGACGGCCTGATCGAGGACCGCGGCCAGGACATCGACGTCGGCATGGCCAGGCTGGGCGCGTCGCTCGTCGGCCGCGACCGCTCGCCCGAGGAGCTCTGTGCGTCGGTCCTCTCCCGGCTGCTGCCGCAGCGGCCCAGGGACGACGTGGCGCTGCTGGTGGCGCAGACCCGGGGCCTGGACGACGACCGGGTGGCCCGCTGGCAGGTCCCGCTGGAGCCGTCCGCCGTGGCCGGGCTGCGGGCCGAGGTCTCCGCCCGGCTCACCGGCTGGGGCCTGCACTCGCTGGCGGCCACGGCCGAACAGCTGGTCAGCGAGCTGGTGACGAACGCGATCCGACATACCGACGGCCCGGTCGAGCTACGGCTGCTCCGCGACCGTGCGCTGATCTGCGAGGTCGCCGACGGCAGCGGCGTCTCCCCCCGGCTGCGCCGGGCCCGCTGCGAGGACGAGGGCGGACGCGGCCTCTTCCTGGTCGCGCAGCTGGCCTCGCGCTGGGGCACCCGGTTCACCGAGGACGGCGGCAAGGTCATCTGGGCCGAGCTCACCACGCCCGGCGGCACGCTGGGATGAGCCCCGATGCCCCGCCGCCGTCCGGCTACGCTGAGGCATGCCCGAAATGATCTCCACACCGCAGCCGCAGCCCTGGCCGACCCGTGCCGAGGCTGTCGACGGCTCCGACGCCGCGGCCGTCCGCCGCGTCAACCTCGCCGCCTTCCCGACGCGCAACGAGGCGGACCTGGTCGACGCGCTGCGTACCGACGCCCGTGCCTGGCTGCCCGACTCGTCCTTCGTCGCCGAGGCCCCGGACGGGACGGTCGCCGGACACGCGCTGCTGACCCGGTGTCATGTCGACGGCGTCCCGGCGCTGGCGCTCGCTCCGGTGGCCGTGCTGCCGCAGTGGCAGCGCCTCGGCGCGGGCACCTCGGTGGTCAACGCGGCGCTGGACGCGGCGCGTGAGGCGGGTGAGCAGTTGGTGCTGGTGCTCGGTCACCCCGCCTACTACGCACGGTTCGGGTTCGTCCCCGCCTCCGGCTACGGCATCAAGCCACCGTTCGAGGTCCCGGACGAGGCGATGATGGCCCTCGCCCTGGACCCGGGCCGCCCGGTCCCGGCCGGATCGATCCGCTACGCCGACGCGTTCGGCGTCGAGGTCTGAGCGCTTCCGGAGGCGGTGGCCGCGACCGGCTCAGCGGCCGGTGACGCGGCGGGGGCCGTGGCAGGCGCCGCTGCCGTGGCAGGCGCCGGTGACGCCGCCGGGGCGAGCGCGTGGGTCGCGGAGCTGGTGTCCACGAACAGCATGCCGAAGGCCGTGGCCATGGCCACGAACGCGTCCGAGGCGTTGACATGCCGGCCGCCGTCGACGACCAGCGCGGCGGCGGCCACCAGCAGCGCGGCACAGCCGATGACCGCGTGGGCGGCCCACATCGCGTCGATGGTGGGCTGCTGCGGCTGCGCCAGGCCCTTCTGGGCCTGCTTCGACGTGGCGGGGTTGATCACCGCGCCCATCAGGCCCGCGGCGAGGGCCGTGAAGACCTTGGCCACGCCCGAGAGGTCGATCTTCGCGGTCTCCCAGGCCACGCCGGCCAGCGCCGCCATCAGCCCCAGATAGGCCACCATCAGCGCAGCGCGTGACCAGGTGGCCGGGTTCCTCACCGCATTCTCCTGTCGTACATGCGTCAGAGGATCGACCACACCGCGCCGTCGGGGCAACACCGCCAGGATAACGATGTGACCCCGAGTCAGACCTGCGGCGGGAACTCCGCCTCGATCACCTCGGCGGAGTCACCCTCGAACTCGAAGTTCTCCAGCGGCACGCCGTAACGGTTGGCGATCTCGTAGAGATCGTGGCGCTCGGTGATCACCGTCTCCTCGCCGAGCGGATTGTTCAGCGCGTCGAGGACCTGGGCGACCACATGCCGGGGGCCGATCTCGGTCTTGACCCAGACCCGCACCGATGTACCGGACTGTCCCGTCATGATCCAATCATCCGTCCGCAAAGCCCTCCGTTCCAGTCGGCACGCCGGGGACAGTGCCCGCGCCCGCACTCCCGTCCCGACGGAGGCGCGGGCGGAAGTGCGGGCGCGAATGCTGCTGTCACGTCAGCTCGCCGAACCGGCCGCCTCGACCAGCTTGGCGTACGGGGCGTTCTTGCGCACCGCCTCGATGCTCTTCTCGCAGGCCTCGCGGCTCTCGAAGACCTCGCTCAGGGCGATGACCTCGCCGGTCGCCGACTTCAGCGTGAAACGGAACTCCTGCGCCTTGTCCTGGTGGACCTCGAACTTGCCGGGCATCCCCGCACTCCTTCGCTCTTCGTTCGACTTCACATCGCCGCGCGTCACGCAGAAGTCACTCTGCGTGGCGAACCGGCTACAGCCGAAGCTAACGCCGATCGCCCGCGTCGGCATCCGGAGCGGGGCGACGCGGGCGATCGGGACGAGCGGACGAGGGTCCGTCAGAGAATGGCGCCCGGGCGGTACTTGGCGGCCTCGGGGTAGCGGGCGGCGACCTCCTCGACGCGGCGGACCACCTCGGCGACCTGGCCGGACGCGGCACCGGTGAAGGAGAGCCGGTCGGCCAGCAGCGCGTCGAGACCGGCGCGGTCCAGCGGGATCCGCTCGTCCGCCGCCAGCCGGTCCAGCAGCTGGTTCTCGCGGACGCCCTGGCGCATGGCCAGCGCGGAGGCGACGGCGTGCTCCTTGATCGCCTCGTGGGCGGTCTCGCGGCCGACACCGGCGCGCACCGAGGCCATCAGCACCTTGGTGGTACCGAGGAACGGCAGGTAGCGGTCCAGCTCGGCGGCGATGACCGCCGGGAAGGCGCCGAACTCGTCCAGCACCGTCAGGAAGGTCTCGATCAGGCCGTCGAAGGCGAAGAACGCGTCCGGCAGTGCGACGCGGCGCACCACGGAGCAGGAGACGTCGCCCTCGTTCCACTGGTCGCCGGAGAGCTCGGAGACCATGGAGGCGTAGCCGCGCAGGATCACGGCCAGGCCGTTGACGCGCTCGCAGGAGCGGGTGTTCATCTTGTGCGGCATGGCGGAGGAGCCGACCTGGCCCTCCTTGAAGCCCTCGGTGACCAGCTCGATGCCGGCCATCAGCCGGATCGTCTTGGCCAGGCTGCCCGGCGCACCGGCCAGCTGCACCAGGGCGGTCAGCACGTCGTAGTCGAGCGAGCGCGGGTAGACCTGGCCGACGCTGGTGAACGCGTGGTCGAAGCCCAGGTGGGAGGCGACGCGCTGCTCCAGCTCGGCCAGCTTCTGCTGGTCGCCGCCGAGGAGGTCGAGCATGTCCTGGCTGGTGCCGACCGGGCCCTTGATCCCGCGCAGCGGGTAACGGGCGATCAGCTCCTCCAGCCGGGTGAAGGCGACCAGCAGCTCGTCGGCGGCCGAGGCGAAGCGCTTGCCCAGAGTGGTGGCCTGCGCGGCGACGTTGTGGGAGCGGCCGGTCATGACCAGCTCGCCGTGCTCGGCGGCGAGCGCGGCCAGACGGGTGAGCAGCGCGACCGTGCGGTCGCGGACGTGCTCCAGGGACTGGCGGACCTGCAGCTGCTCGACGTTCTCGGTCAGATCCCGCGAGGTCATGCCCTTGTGGATCTGCTCGTGCCCGGCGAGGGCGCTGAACTCCTCGATACGGGCCTTGACGTCGTGGCGGGTGACCCGCTCACGCTCGGCGATCGAGACCAGGTCGACCTGGTCGACCACGCGCTCGTAGTCGGCGACGGCGCCCTCGGGCACCTCGATCCCCAGGTCGGCCTGGGCCTTGAGGACGGCCAGCCACAGCTGCCGTTCGAGGACGACCTTGTGTTCGGGGGACCACAGCCGCGCGAGCTCGCCGGAGGCGTAGCGGGCGGCCAGGACATCGGGGATGAAGGGCTTGGCGCTCACGCTGCGCCATTCTAACGGTCCAGCTCAGTGCCGGTCGGACCGGGCCGCCGGACCTGCGCTGTCACGGCCTGCACCGTCGCGGGCCACCCGCGCCTCGATGCCGTCGAGGGCGAGCTCCAGCGAGTCAGCGAAGTAGCGGTCGCGCTTGACCGCCATCGGCTCGCCCTCGACGGGCGGACTGATCCGGTCGGAGTTCTCGACGAAGGCCTCGTCGATGTGCGCCGCCAGCTCCCTGACCTCCTGCATGTAGGCGTCCTCAGTCACCCCGGCGGTGCGGATGCGGATCATCTGCTGGCCCTCGGAGGTGGCGAAGCCGTAGACGAACTGGAAGACGAGCCCGAGCACGGCCGCGTACTGCTCGGGCGGCAGGCCGGTGCGCTCAATGGCGCTGAGCGCGCTGGTGGAGAAGAACAGCGCGTTCGGGCCGAGCGGCAGCACCTCGCCCGCGATCCGGACCGCCCACAGGTGGCGCTGGTAGAAGGCCCGGTACTCGTGCGCCATGGCGCGCAGGTGGTCGCGCCAGTCGGTCTCCTCGGTGAGCGGGGCGATCCGCATCTCGCCGAGCGCCTCGTCCAGGGCGAGCTCCAGCAGGTCGGCCTTGTTGTCGACATACCAGTAGACCGACATGGGGGTGACGCCGAGTTCGTTGGCCAGGCGGCGCATCGAGAAGCCCGCCTCGCCCTCGGCGTCGAGCAGCGCGATGGCGGCGCGGACGATCTTCTGCCGGGTCAGGCCGCTGGGGGCGGCGCCGCGCTTGCGCTCCTTCGGCGGCGCGGCCCAGACGCTGACGCTCGGCAGGGCGGACTCCTGCTTCGCGCTCTCCTTCGCCATGCGGCGCCTTGCCCTTCTTCGCCTGCCCCGTCGATCGATGCGCGGGCACCAGCCTGAGCAAGCCGCACAAGGCGACGCGTGCCCGCGCATCGATCGTAGTCAGCGTGCGGGTCAGGCCGCCGGGGCGGGCTCCGGCTCGCGGGCCTCCGGCTGGCCGGGGACCGTGCCGCCGCCCACCGGGGCCGTGCCCGCCCGGCCGATCAGCCAGGCCGCGACCAGGCCGCCCACCAGCACCGCGACCGCACCGATCAACTGAGCGTTCGTCAGCGAGTCGGCGAAGGCGCTGTGCACCTGGTGGGCCTTGCCGGGACCACCTGCGGCCAGCGCGTCCGGCAGCGAGCGGGCGGCGCCCTGCGGCACACCGGCGGGCAGCGAGGACGCGAACCCGGCCGTCAGCACCGCGCCCAGGACCGCGACGCCCAGCGAGTTGCCGAGCTCGCTCATGGTGCCCATCAGTCCGGAGCCGATACCGGCCCGCTCCGGCGGGATCGAGGACATCACGGCCCCGCCCATCGCGGGCTGGGCGCACGCGATGCCCGCGCCCATCAGCAGCAGGCCCAGCAGGATGCCCGGGTAGGAGCCGTTGTGCCCGAGGACCGCGATGGCCGCGAGTCCGCCGGCCATCAGGGTGAGGCCGACCGCGATGGCGACGGGCGGGGCGAGCTTGGTGGTCAACCGCATGCCGAAGCCGGTCAGGTTCAGCAGCACCACGGTCAGCGCCATCGGCGCGGTGCGCAGACCCGCCGAGAGCGGGCCGTAGCCGAGCACGAACTGCAGGTGCTGGGTCAGCAGGAAGAGCGAGCCGCCCATCCCGAAGGAGACCAGCACCCCGCCCGAGACCGCGCCGCGGAAGCGGGCGTTGCGGAAGAACGACATGTCCAGCAGCGGGTGCGGCGTGCGACGCTCCCACAGCACGAAGCCGGTCATCACGACGACGCAGATCGCCGCGGGCAGCAGGGTGCGGCCGGAGGTCCAGCCGTAGCCGGGGCCCTGGATGATCGCGTAGACGCCCGCGACCAGGCCGACGGTGCACAGCACCGCACCGAGCAGGTCGGGACGGTCGCCGAGCGGGTCCTTGGACTCGGGCACCAGCCGCGCCACGCCGATCAGCCCGAGCACGCAGACGGGCAGGTTGACCAGGAAGACCGAGCCCCACCAGAAGTGCGCCAGCAGCAGCCCGCCGATGACGGGGCCGAGGGCGAAGCCCAGCGAGCCCACGCCCATCGCGGCGGCCATGGCCTTGGGCAGCTCCTCCCCGTCGAAGGTGCGGACGACGATGGCGATGCTGGTGGCGAGCAGCATGCTGCCGCCGACGCCCATGGCCGCGCGGGCGGCGATCAGCTCCCCGGCGGTCGAGGAGAGCGCCGCGCCCGCCGAACCGAGGCCGAAGAAGACCAGGCCGAGCAGCTGCGTCCGCTTGCGCCCGTACCGGTCGGCGAAGCCGCCCGCCGCGATCAGCAGACCCGCCTGGGCCAGCGAGTAGGCGCCGATGACCCACTGGGTCTGCGAGGTGGTCGCGCCCAGCTCCTTGGTCAGGGAGGGGATGGCGACGTTGAGGATGGTGTTGTCCAGAATGACCACGAGCTGGACCAGGCAGAGCACTGCCAGGATCACCCAGCGGTCCGGTCTGCGGTTTGCGGCCGCCCCCGCGGTCCCCACCTGTTCCGGTTGACTGACGGACACTGGCCCCACCCCTTCTACGGTGTACAAGACTTCTACACTGTAGAAGAACGGGCGCAGCAAGCGCCACGGATTATTTCCCTTGTCGCGACTGCGGCTCTGACCTGCGCTTTTCTCCAGCCCGGCTAGCGGACCAGCAGCTCGAGCAAGCGCTCCGCCTCGGCCGCCGGGTCGGCGGAGAGGCCGCAGTGGACCGGACCCGGCTGGACCACGGTGCTGCGCGGCGCGGTCAGCCAGCGGAACCGGCGTCCCGGCTCCTCGTCCACGGCCTGCCCGGCCGCCGCTCCCCCGGCGCAGATCCCGGCCACCGCGTCCAGCGCCGCCCGCACGCCCGCGACGTCCGCGTCGGGGTCGAGCGCCAGCAGCCGCGCCTCGTCCAGGTGCACGGCCGCCCGCAGCACGCCCGCCTGGCGGCTGTAGACCAGCACCCCGGCGTTGATCTGCTCACCGCGTTCGACCCGCGGGACCACCCGCACCAGCGCGTACTCGTAGACCAGCTTCTCGCCCAGCTCGGGGACCGTCCGCACGGTCGGGTACGTCATCAGAACCACTCCTTCGAGGCCCGCACCCGCGCCGTCAGCTGCGCGACGTACGCCGCGCGGACCTCGTCCGGGGAGGCGAAGCCGGGCTCGTCCGCCAGCCAGACGTCAGGGACCAGGGCCAGGACCTCGGTCAGCAGCGCCTCGGTGACCTGCGGCGCGAGCGCGGCGTCAGCAGCGTCGAGGTCGGGGCCGAAGGTGCGCAGCACGTGGTCCGAGGCGTCGTAGGGCTTCTGCGCGGAGGCTGCCGCGCGCGGCCAGTTGTGATGGAAGATCAGGCTGGCGCCGTGGTCGATCAGCCACAGCTCGCCACCCCAGCGCAGCAGGTTGGGGTTGCGCCAGGAGCGGTCCACGTTGCCGATCAGCGCGTCGAACCAGACCACGCGCCCGGCCAGGACCGGGTCCACCGGGAACGCCAGCGGGTCGAAGCCGAGCGCGCCGCTCAGGTAGGCCATGCCGAGGTTGGTGCCGCCGGACCCCATGACCAGGTCCTGCACCTGCTGGTCCGGCTCGCCCACGGCGATCCTCGGGTCCACCTCCAGCCGCACCAGCTCGGGGACGCGGAATCCGAGCCGTCGGGCCAGCTCGCCCGCGACCACCTCCGCGACCAGCGCCTTGCGCCCCTGTGCGGCCCCGACGAACTTGGCGACGAGGAGCGCCCCGCTCTCCCCCTCGACCAGGCCCGGCAGCGAGCCACCCTCCCTCAGCGGCGTCACATAACGATCCGCCGACACCTCACGCAACATGCGCCCCACCCTATCGAGACGCCCGCCCTTGCCTGTGCGCGCACGGTCGCGCCGGACGGACGACCATTCCCCTCCGACCGGTGGCGGGCACTGCGGGTCCGTGCAAGTGTGGCCAGCAATGGTGACCTCGACCGTCAAGGGATGGGCACGATGGAACGACCCAGGATCCTCGTGGTCGGCGGCGGCTTCGCCGGCGTCGAGTGCGCGCGACGGCTGGAGCGGCAGCTCGCGCCGATCGAGGCGGAGATCGCCCTGATCGCGCCGTTCAGCTACGAGCTCTACCTTCCGCTGCTGCCGCAGGTCGCGGCCGGGGTGCTCACCCCGCAGTCGGTCGCGGTCTCGCTGCGCCGGATGCTGCGCCGGACGCGGATCATCCCCGGCGGAGCGGTCGGCGTCGATCCCAAGGCCAAGATGGTGATCCTCCGCAAGATCACCGACGAACTGGCGGCCGAGCCCTACGACTACCTGGTGCTGGCTCCCGGCAGCGTGACCCGCACCTTCGACATCCCGGGCCTGGTCGAGCACGCGCGCGGCATGAAGACGCTGGCCGAGGCCGCCTACGTGCGCGACCACGTGATCTCGCAGCTGGACCTCGCCGACGCCGCCACCAGCCAGCAGGAGCGCATCTCCCGGCTGCAGTTCGTGGTGGTCGGCGGCGGCTACGCGGGCACCGAGACGGCGGCCTGCCTGCAGCGGGTCACCGCCTCCGCGATCCGCCGCTACCCCAGGCTCAACCCGAACCTGATCAAGTGGCACCTGGTCGACATCGCCCCCAAGCTGATGCCCGAGCTCGGCGAGAAGCTGGGCGACGACGCGATGGAGATCCTGCGCAAGCGCGGCATCGAGATCTCGCTCGGCGTCTCGGTCGCCGAGGTCGGCGACGAGTCGGTCAAGCTGACCGACGGCCGGGTCATCCCGTCGCGGACGCTGATCTGGACGGCGGGCGTCGCGGCCAGCCCGCTGGTCAACACCCTGGACGCGGAGACGGTCCGCGGCCGGCTCGCGGTCACCGCGGAGATGCGGGTGCCGCAGTTCGAGAACATGTTCGCGCTCGGCGACGCCGCCGCCGTCCCCGACCTGGCCAAGGGCGACGGCGCGGTCTGCCCGCCCACCGCGCAGCACGCGCAGCGGCAGGGCAAGGTGGTGGCCGACAACGTCATCGCCCTGATCCGCGGCCACGAGATGAAGCCGTACTTCCACAAGGACCTCGGCCTGGTCGTCGACCTCGGCGGCGCGGACGCGGTGTCCAAGCCGCTCGGCATCGAGATGCAGGGCATCGCGGCGCAGGGCGTGGCCCGCGGCTACCACCTGATGGCGCTGCGGACCAATGTGGCCAAGGTCCGCGTGATGACGAACTGGCTGCTCAACGCGACCGCGGGCGACGACTTCGTGCGCACCGGCTTCCAGTCCCGACGGCCCGCGCGGCTGCGGGACTTCGAGTACACGGACTCGTATCTGACCAAGGAGCAGATCCGCGACTACACGGCGGAGTTGGAGGCCAGGAAGTAGGACGGCGAGTACGGCTTCTCCGGGGACTGAACGCCCTGGGCGGCGGGTTGTGACCTGCGCCGTCCAGGGCGCGCCTATTCTGGCATGGGCATGCAGTCATGTCACTCGTCCTGGCGCACTTCTGCGGCGACACGAACGGCGCTACCGGCGTGACTGACAGAAGGTCATAACTTTGCCCGCATGTCCGACAACTCGTCAGTTTCGCTGCCGTCGCCGTCGCTGCCGCACCCGTCCGCGCCCTCGCCCGCACTGCCCTCGCGCCGCCTGCTGCTCGGCTCGGCCGCGGGGGGCGCCCTGCTGAGCGCCGCCTCCCCGGTCCTCGCCGCGCCCGCGCTCGCTGTCGGACGCAAACCCGCACCGAAGCACCCCGCCGCCAAGCCGGCTGCCAAGCCTGCCGCGAAGCGTCCCGCCGCCCACCCGGCCGTCCCCTCCGACGCGCAGGCCGCCGCGGCAATCAAGGCGGAGTACCTGCACGGCTGGAACGGCTACTGCGCCAAGGCGTGGGGCTACGACGAGCTCAAGCCGCTCAGCGGTGGCCACAACGACTTCTTCGCCCCCGGCCACACCTTCGGCCTGTCCATGGTCGAGGCCCTGGACACCCTCTACGTGATGGGCTGCGACGCGGAGTTGGCCCGCTCGCGCGCCTGGGTGGAGGCGCACCTGGACCCGGCCCAGGACGTCGACATGCACGTCTTCGAGGCGGTCATCCGCGTGGTCGGCGGTCTGTTGGCGGGTCATCTGGCCACCCGCAGCAAGGCGTTGCTGACCCGGGCGCGCGAGTTCGCGGACCGGCTGCTGCCCGCCTTCACCTCCTCGCCGACGGGCATCCCCTACACCCACGTCAACCTGCGCACGGGGCAGGTGCAGGGCCGCGAGGTGCCGCTCGCCGAGGCGGGCACCAACATGATGGAGTTCGGCCTGCTCTCCCGGCTGGTCGGCGACTCGCGCTACTACGACGCCTCGCTGCGCGCCTACCGCGCCGTGCTCGCCCGCCGCAGCGCGCTCGACCTGCTCGGCACCACCATCGACGCGGAGAGCGGCCGTTGGCTGGACCACACCTCGATCGCGCCCAACCCGCCCGCCGACTCCTTCAGCGAATACCTGTGGGGCGGCGGCAAGTTGCTGAACGACGCCCAACTGACGCAGTGGTACCGGATGTTGACCCAGGCGGTGCAGACGCACCAGAGCGACGTGCGCGGCGGACTGCCCTGGTACCACCCGGTCGACGCCACCACGGGCGCCCGGACCGGAGGCACGGTCCAGTCCGAACTCGCGTCGTTCTACGCGGGGTTGCTGGGCAAGGGCGGCGACCTGGCACGCGGCGCGGCCTACTTCCGCTCCTGGACCGCCGTCCTGGAGCGTCACCCGGTGCTGCCGGAGACGATCGACTACGCGACGTTCGGCGTCGTCGACTGCGGCGCCCAACTGCGGCCCGAGTACGCCAACTCCGCGTTCGACCTGTGGCGGCTCACGGGTGACGCCTCCTACAAGGCCGCGGCCTGGCGGTGGTTCGAGAACATGCGCAGCAACCACCGCGTCGCGGGCGGCTACACCGTGATCGACGACATGCGTCCCACCCGTCCGGTGCTGGGCGATCTGACGCCGGGTTACTGGTTCGCGGAGAACCTCAAGTACCTGTGGCTGATGTTCTCCGGCACGCCGCGCTTCGACTACCGCGCCGGCATCCTGTCCACCGAGGGGAAGATCCTGGCCGGGGTGCGCTGAGACGGCTGCGGGTGGTCCCGGGTCAGCCGCCAGCGCGCTTCGAGCCCTCGGGCCAGACCCGGACCACCGCAACGCCCGCCGCCCGACTGCGCCGGACCACGTCCCCGGTGCCGCCGGGACCGGCGGGCGGCTCGCCGTCCCAGACCGCGACCAACGTGTCGGCACGGCTGAGCAGCACCTCGTTGGCCGCCTGGTACGCCTCCTCGGAGACCTGGGCGTAGGCGAGCTCGTGCACCTCCACGGCGGCGCGGACCAGCCGGTCGAAGGTCTCCGCCTGCTCGGGCCGAACCTTGTTCTCCCGGTAGTGCCGCGACGGCAGCACGACCACCAACTTGCCCCCGGCGTCCACCAGTTCCTCGGCGAAAATCGTGTCGGCGCCCCTGGCCAGACAGGAGAGCCCGGTGAGCGGCCCCTGTTCGGCGAGGGAGGCCAGCAGCTTGCGCAGTTCGATCCGGACCAGCTCGGCGGTCCGCTCGGTCAGGTCCCTGTGCCCGGTCACCGCCAGCGTCACCACAGTCTCCCCTTCGTCGATGCCGCCATCGGGGCCCTGCTCGCGCGGTCCGTGCTCCGTCCCTCCGACTCCCCCGTCGCCGCGACTCCCCCGTCGCCGCGACTCCTCCGGTCCGCCGCGGGCCCCCTCTTCACCTATGCCCGGCGCGTCCGGTGGGGATGCGGTTGGTTTCGGCCGTGCGGGAGCACGCCGGGGCTCAACGGCGCGAGGCGCGTCTCACCGGCCGGTGAGCCCTTGACGGTCGCGCAGGGTGGCGACGCCGTCGCCGTCGAGTTCGTCGCAGTAGGACGCGCGTCCGGCCATGGCCATGATGAGCGCCAGGGTCGTGCCGTACACCTCCGGCCCGTCCCCGGCGGCGAAGGGGCCGTCAGTGGCCCGCAGCCGCAGGCCGTCGGCGCGCTTCTTGGAGAGGGCGGGCAGGTCGGAGCCCCGGTAGTAGGTGGCCACGCTGGTCAGGGTGGCCACGGGGTAGTCACGCGTGAGGCCGAGCGGTCGGCGGATGTCCTCCCCGTGCACGACGACTTCGGCGAGCATCGCCAGCTTCGGCAGCGGCGGCTTGGTCGTTCCCGTCATCGCCCGGCGGAACCGCGCGAGCGTCTCCTCCGGACTCGCGCCCAGCTGCTCCGCCAGCCGCACGGCCACCTGCCGGTCGAAGTCGAAGCGGCACCGGATCACCCCCACCATCCACCGCACCGGGTTGAGGCTGGCCCCCGCGGTCAGGTGTGCGAGCACCTCGCGGACGGTGAGGCCCTCGCAGAGCGACGCGGTGGCCCACTGCTCCTCGGTCAGCCCGGCCAGGTCGTCGGCCAGGGCGGCCCGCTCGGCGTGGATCAGCGACCAGATCTCGGTGGGCGGTGTCGGCTGGTTCACTCGGGGCTCTGGAGCTGCTCGAACCGCTCGAACATCGGCCGGGCGAGCCGGTGCAGGGACGACGGCTCGGCACCGACGTGCCACCACTGGCAGGTGCCCTTCCAGGTCATCCTGTTCCCCTCGGGGACGGGGACGTCGAACGCGAGTTGCAGCACCTCGTCAGCGTCCGGCGTCGCGTAGGTGGCCGAGGTGGCGAACGCGGCGCTCCAGGACCGCAGGCCCAGATACGCGTCGCAGAGCCAGTCGAGCGTGAGCGCGACGTTCTCGGTGGGACGGACCTCGGCGACGGGCAGGGCCCAGACGTCGTCGCCCTGGTGGTCGAGCAGGAGCACGTAGTCGTCGGCGTCGCCCGGGTGCACCAGGGCCACGACCTGGAACCGGGTGACGCCGTCGCGACGGGCGCGCTCGACCAACTGCTGCGTGGTAAGGAGGTCCGGCTCGCCGAGAGGCGACAGCTGCTCAGTCTGGTTCACAGGTCAAGGATGCCAACCGGGGTTGTCGCCCGCGGACCCGGCTCCGCCAAACGGACCGCCTCCCATCTCCACATTCGGCACATTCGGGTCATTCATGGACGCAACCCAGCGTGGCGTCCATGGCGGTGGGAATGACCACATGATCGGACAGCAGCGGACAGCAGCAGTACGCAGACAGGAGGCCCGCATGGAGCTCGTCGGTCGGCGCACGATCATGGCGGCCGCCTGCGCGTCGGCCGCCGCCGCGGTCACGGGGCTGGCCGGCTGCTCGAACCGGACCCCGGCCACCTCTCCGCCCCAGTGGTGGGGACACGCCCCGGCAGCGGCGGACCAGGCCGGCCGCGCCGACCACCCTGGCGGCGTCCGTGGGGACCAGGCGCGGCCGGTGACGTTGATCGGTGACGGTTCGATGGCGGACACGGGGCCGCAGCCGTTCCAGCCGGTGCCCGAGAAGTTGCAGCCGGGGCAGCGTCCGCCGCAGTTCGTGGTGTTCAGCTGGGACGGCGCGGGTGAGGACAGCAAGAAGCTGTTCTCGCACTTCCGCTCGGTGGCGCAGGAGGTGAAGGCGACGATGTCGTTCTTCCTCTCCGGGATCTACGTGCTCCCGGAGGGCAAGAAGGACCTCTACCTGCCGCCGGGCCACAAGCCGGGCGCCTCCGACATCGGCTACCTGGCCGACGAGCACGTGAAGATGACGCTGGACCAGGTCCGGGGGGCGTGGCTGGAGGGCCACGAGATCGGCACGCACTTCAACGGCCACTTCTGCAGCCCCGCCACCGGTGTCGGCACCTGGACCCCGTCGCAGTGGCGCAGCGAGCTGGAGCAGGCCATCGGCTTCGTCGAGACCTGGAAGACCAACACCGGCCACGCCGACCTGGAGCCGCTGCCGTTCGACTACCGCAAGGAACTGATCGGCGGGCGCACCCCCTGCCTGCTGGGCCAGAAGCACCTGTTGCCCGCGGTGGCCGGGATGGGGTGGAAGTACGACGCGAGCTCGCCCGGCGGGCTGCAGATGTGGCCGGGCAAGACGCCGCAGGGGCTGTGGAACTTCCCCCTCCAGTCGATCCCGTTCCCCGGGCACAGCTTCCAGGTGCTGTCGATGGACTACAACATGCTCGCCAACCAGACCGGCGGCACGCCCAACGGCGATCCGTCCAAGCGTCCGTACTGGCAGCAGCAGTCGTACCTCTCCTACATGGCGGGCTTCAACCGCGCCTACACCACCAACCGCGCGCCGTTCTTCATCGGCAACCACTTCGAGAGCTGGAACGGCGGCATCTACATGAACTCCGTCGAGCAGGCGCTGCGCGACATCGCGGACAGGCCCGACGTCCGCCTCGTCTCCTTCCGGCAGCTCGTCGCCTGGCTGGAGGCGCAGGACCCGTCCGTCCTGGCCAGGCTGCGCACCCTCCGCGTCGGCCAGACGCCCGCCGACTGGCGCGAGTACACCACCCCGCAGCCCGTGTGACTCCGGAGGACCAGCCATGACCAGCTCCGTCGCCGACCTGATGCGCAGCAACCTTCTCGACGTCTTCAACGAACCCGATCCCGCGCGCCGCAACGCGGCCATCGCACGCACCTACGCCGACGACGTGGTGTGGCACGAGCCCGACCGGGTCGTCCGCGGCCGCGAGGCACTGGCGGAACGCGCGACGGCGCTGCGTGCGGAGGCTCCCGGCTGGGTCTTCGAGCCCGACGGCCCCGTCGCCGTCCTCGACGACCTCGGCCACCTCGGCTTCCGGTACGGCCCCGCGGGTCATCCGGTCGCGACCGGGATGGACATCGCCCACTGCAAGGACGGCGTCATCGTCGAGCTGTACACCCTCGTCACCGGCGCCGGGGGCAGCACAATCGCACCATGAGCACCGAAGCCTCCCCCGAGGCGCTGCTGGAGCCGCTCCGCGCGCCGCTGACCGGCTACTGCTACCGCATGCTCGGGGCGGCGACCGAGGTGGACGACGCCGTCCAGGAGACGATGATCCGCGCCCACGGCAACCTGCACCGCTACGATCCGGGGCGCGCGAGCCTGTCCACCTGGGTGCACGCGATCGCCACCAACGTCTGTCTGGACCTGCTGCGCGGGGCACGACGTCGCGCGCTGCCCTGGGACCTGGGACCGGCGGCCACGGGCGGCGCGCTGGGGACGCCGCTGCCGCCCGACCGGTGGGTGGAGCCCCTGGCGGACTCACGGATGGCCCAGGCAGCCGATCCGGCCGACCTCGCCGTGCGGCGGGAGTCGGTGCGGCTCGCCTTCGTCGCGGCCCTGCAGTGGCTCCCGCCCCGGCAGCGCGCCGCCCTGGTGCTGCGCGACGTGCTGGGCTTCACCGCCGAGGAGACCGCGCAGGTCCTCGACACCTCGCTCGCCGCTGCCAACAGCGCCCTGCAACGCGCCCGCGCGACCCTGGTCGAGCACCGCCCCGCCCCGACCGACGCGCCGGACCCGGACGACGCCGCGCAGCGGGACCTGCTGCGCGGCTACGTGGACGCGTTCGAGGCCCACGACATCGAGCGGCTGGTCGGCCTGCTGGCCGACGACGTGCGCTCCGGCATGCCGCCGTTCCTGTGGTGGCTCGACGGCCCGCAGAGCATCGGCGCGGCCATGACCGCCGGGGCCGACGCCTGCGCCGAGGACCGGCTGGTGCCGGGCGCGCCCGCGAACGGCTGCCTGACGCTCGGTCAGTACCGGCCGGACGCGGACGGCGTGCTGCGTCCTTTCGCGCTGCTCGTGCTGGAGCTGCGGGGCAACAGGGTGGCGGAGTGCGTCACCTTCCTCGCCTTCTTCGGCACGGGCGCGCGGTTCGCGGAGTTCGGGCTGCCGCAGGTGCTGGAAAGTTCCTCCGGCTGAAGCGATGAGTTGCGGCCTCCCGCGACGTAGGAGCAGTGACCGACACCTCCTCCACAACGGGAGCCAGAGACCATGAGCCCGACCCCGAACTCCAGCGACACCGACCTCGGTGCCGACCTCAGCGCCCACCGCGGTGCCGACCTCCGCGCCGAGACCTTTACCGAACGCGAACGACTGGCGGACCTGCTGGCGGGCCTCGCCCACGAGCAGTGGGACGCGCCGTCCCTGTGCACGGGCTGGCGCGTCCGTGACGTCGTGGCGCATCTCACCATGCCGTTCCGCGTCAGCAAACCGCGCTTCCTGGCGGGGCTCGCCGCGCACCGATTCGCCTTCGACCGCTACGCGGACGCCGTGGCCCGCCGCGACGGTGACCGGATGAGCGACGCGGACCTGCTCCGCGCGCTGCGCGACAACATCCGCCACCCCTGGCAGCCCCCGGGCGGCGGCCCGGCCGGAGCGCTGAGCCATGACGTGATCCACGGGCTCGACATCACCGAGCCCCTGGGCCTGCCGTCCGCCCCGCCGGAGCGGATCGCGACCGTCCTCGCCCACGCGAAGCCGCGCGCACTGGCCTACTTCGGCGTCGACCTCGGCGGCGTCACGCTGCGGGCCACGGACGCGGACATCGCTCTGGGCACCGGCGATCCCGTGGACCTGCCGGTCAAGGACATCCTGCTGACGGTGACCGGCCGACGTCCGCTGCGCTGACCGCGCCTGCCCCTACACACCTCTGCCTCTGCATCTCATAATCAGATGTCCCACAACGAAAACCTCTATTGGACAGAACTCTGCGGCGCGATCGAGGATTTCTCGTGCGGTAGCACGGTCGATCGACGCGACTCCGGACCACCGGACGGTCTACCGCCTGAGCGGAGGTTGAGATGCCGAGGGAAGAGACCGACGTGGTCGTCGTCGGGGCGGGTCAGGCCGGCGTGGCGATGAGTGAGCACCTGGGGGCGCACGGCATCCCGCACGTCGTCCTGGAGCGGGACCGGATCGCCGAGCGGTGGCGCTCGGAGCGGTGGGACTCCCTGGTCGCGAACGGGCCGGTCTGGCACGACCGGTTCCCGGGGCTGGAGTTCGACGACATCGCCCCCGACGCCTTCGCGCCGAAGGAGCGGGTGGCGGACTACTTCGCCGCGTACGCCGAGAAGATCGGAGCCCCCGTCAGGTGCGGGGTCGAGGTGACCTCCGCGCGCCGGCACGTCGGACGTCCCGGCTTCCGGGTCGAGACGTCCGAGGGCGCCATCGACGCCCGCTACGTCGTAGCCGCGACCGGACCTTTCCAGCGACCGGTGGTCCCGCCCATCGTCCCGGACGGCGCGGTCCCGGTGCAGATCCACTCCAACGGCTACCGCAACCCCGAGCAACTGCCCGACGGCGCCGTGCTGGTGGTCGGCGCGGGGTCGTCGGGCGTCCAGATCGCCGACGAGCTGCGCCGCTCCGGCCGCCGGGTCCTCCTCTCGGTCGGCCCCCACGACCGTCCGCCGCGCGAGTACCGCGGCCGGGACTTCTGCTGGTGGCTCGGCGTGCTCGGCCTCTGGGACGCGGAGACGCCCCCGCAGGGCGCCGAGCACGTCACCATCGCGGTCAGCGGCGCCCGAGGCGGCCACACCGTGGACTTCCGCACCCTGGCCGCCGAGGGCATCGAACTCGTCGGCCTGACCGCCTCCTACGCCGACGGCGTGCTGCGCTTCGCCCCGGATCTGGGTGCCAACATCGCGCAGGGCGACGAGAAGTACCTCGCGCTGCTGCGCGCGGCCGACGCGTACGTCGAGCGCAACGGGCTCGACCTTCCGGAGGAGCCCCAGGCCCACGCGCTCGGCCCGGATCCGGACTGCGTGACCGACCCGGTGCTGTCGCTCGACCTGGCCGAGGCGGGGGTCACCTCGATCGTCTGGGCGACCGGATACGCCGCCGACTACCGCTGGTTGGAGGTCGACGCGTTCGACGAGAAGGGCCGCCCGGAGCAGCGGCGCGGCGTCTCCGCCGAGCCCGGCGTGTACTTCCTGGGCCTGCCCTGGCTCTCCCGCCGCGGGTCCAGCTTCATCTGGGGTGTGTGGCACGACGCCCGTTACGTCGCCGACCACATCGCGACCCAGCGGGGCTATCTCGCCCAGGAGCGCTGAGGCACGCCCGCACCGGACGCCTGTGCCCGGCGAGCGCTGGAGCCGCTCGCCGGGCACACGCTTGGTCAGGCCCCCCAAGCCGTGGGGATCAGGGGCACTGGGGGATGGCGCCGTTGTGGAACGCGGCGGCCCCGTCGAGGTAGGGCCCGAAGACCCACCCCTCGATGTAGGTCTCTCCGCTCGGGTAGACCTCCGCGTCCGCGTGGTACCAGACGTCGCCGGAGTTGCCCACGTTGCCGCCGGCGGTCCAGCAGTTCACCTGCACCGCGTCACCCGCGTGCAGGTCGGGGGCGACCTTGCTGGAGCTCGCGTTGGGCGCGGAGTAGACGCCGATGTTGGAGTTCACCGGGATGAAGTCGTCGGCCTGGGCGGTTCCGCCCGCGAAACCCACCGCGGCCCCCGCTGCGACGAGCACCGCGCCGGACGCGGCAACCCGCTTGAACCATGCACCCATTGTTCTCCCCCTTGAGTTGATTTCGGAGTTGCCGGGCCTGCCCGGCGCGATCAACGATCGACTGTCCGTACCCCTACGGCTAGGCTTTTGCATGAGCATGCAAATGCTCTGCGGCCGGCTCACCGGCCAAGGTCCCAGGGGGGAGACCAGGGTGATACGGATACGTCTGTCCGCGGACGACCTCGAACGGCTACGGGTGGCCGACGCGCCCGACTTCGGCCACGAACTCGCGCTGGGGGGCGCCCATCTGGCCGACCGGACCGCCGACCGGAGGCTCGCGGCATGGCGACTGGACGTGGCACGGGGCTGGAACCCCGACCACAGCAGGCTGTTCGACCTCTACACGCGCCTGTACATCCCCGCGTTCTTCGGCCCGGTCGCCCAGGCGGCACGATCGGGGATCGATCCCGAGTCGCCAGCGACGACCGCCCACCTGCGGGACCTGGCCCGTTCCGGCGCCCTGACTCCCTTCACCCGGGCGCTCGCTGACGGACACGCAGGCGCGGTGCGGGCGCTCAACGGCATCCTCGCCGACGTCAGCGCCAAGGCGCTGGACCCCTACCGGCGCAGGATCACCTCGGCCGTGGCCACCGCGTCGGCGACGGCGAGCGTCCGCGCCGCGGTCGGCGGCACCGACGCCATGCTCAACTCCCTGCACCCGTCGATCCGCTGGGACGACGGAGAGCTACGCCTCAACACCGTCCTCGAAGCCGAGGAGTCCCTCGACGGGCGTCCCCTCATCTTCCAGCCCACCACCCTGGCGACGCGCATCATGTTCGACCCGCTGGCCGAGTCGGTCACCGTCATCTACCCCGCCACCGCTGGCCCCGTGACGCGCGATCCCGAGCTCGACTCCCCACCCGCCGCCCTGGTGTCGCTCCTCGGCGCGACCAGGGCGGCGGCCCTGCTCGCCGTGGGCAGGGGCCCGGCCCTGAACACCCGGCGGCCCGCCCCGGCGCGCGGGGGGTCCGCCCGCGGCGCCTCCCGGCACGCGACCGTCCTGCGCGAGTCCGGCCTGATCGCCACCGTCCGCAACGGCCAGACGGTGCACCACACGCCGACCCGGCTCGGCACCGAGCTGGTCCACGGAGCAGCCGTCCGCAGCCGACCCGACACCGCGCCGAAGACGGCCGGCGCCCCCGGACCGCATCCGGGGGCGCCGGCCTCAGCCGTCCCTCAACCGGCTTGACTCCCCGCCGGGATGGCCGCGTCGACAGCGGCCGGGGTCCGCTGTGCGCGGCGGTCCAGGCCGGCGGCGGTGACCCGGCCGAGGATGCCGAGCGCGAGCAGGACGGCCACCGTGCCGAGCGTGAACGCCTCGAAGACGGTCCGCGAGACACCCCAGGTGCCCGCGAAGTCGTAGTCGACGCCCAGCGCCTTCTCCAGCACGCCCGGGAACAGGGCGATCCACGAGCCGAGCACGATCCAGAGGTAGACCAGGCCGAGGCTGATCCGGAAACCCCAGGTACCGAACGGAACCCGGTACGGCCGCTGCACGTCGGGGTGGTTCCGGCGCAGGGCGCCGAGCGCCGGGATGACGGCGAGGTAGGAGAGCAGCAGCGTGGTGACGGCCACGGTGAGCACGACCTTGAAGTCGGCCGCGGCCGTGCCCTGGACCAGCAGGGTCGCGGCGAGCATGAAGACGGTCGCGGTGACGCCGGAGACGAGGTTCATCCGCACGGGAGTGCCGAGGCGCGGATGGAACGCGCCGAGCCCCCGGCTGAAGAAGCCGCCGTCGGCGGCGGCCATCGCCTGCATCCGGTCGCTGACGATCATCCACGCGCTGCCCTGCGTCATCAGCACGAAGACGAACAGGACGGCGACCGCCGTCAGCAGGGCGTGCCCGGCGCTGCCGTAGCTGCCGAAGACCAGGGACGCCGCGTCGAGGAAGCCGGCAACGCCGGTGATCTGCTTGGCGGGCACCACGGCGAGGATCGCGAAGACGGGCAGCAGGTAGCAGCAGGCGGCGACGGCTCCGGAGACGCCGATGGAGATCGGGACGTCGCGCCTGGGGTTGCGCATCTCCTCACCGGCGGCGTTCGGGGCCTCGAAGCCGACGTAGGCGAAGAGCAGGATGGGTACCAGCGCGAGGAACCCGCCGGTCGTCGGCGCGGTCCCTGACAGGCCGTCGAACCCGTGCTGGACGCCGTAGACCAGCGCGGTCACGGTGACGGTCAGCATCACGCCGACCTTGGCGATCGCGCCGACGGTGGTGATCCACTTGCCGCGCCTGAGCGAGACCACGGCGGTCAGGATGGAGATCCAGATGAAGACCAGCTTGAACGTGTAGTCGGCCACGGTGCCGGTGCCGAGGTGGGTGACGTGGCCGTCCCAGGCCGCGGCGGCGGCGAAGACCAGCGAACCGCCCAGCCAGACCGGGTTGGTGACCCAGTAGAAGAGCGTGGTCAGCGCGGCGGCGGTGCGGCCGTAGGCGAGTTTGACCCACACGTAGGGGCCGCCCTCCTGCGGGAACGCCGCGCCGGTCTCGGCGAAGAGCAGGGCGTAGGGGACCAGGAAGAACAGGCCGAGCAGGGCGGTCCAGGTGACGGCCTCGCCGCCGCCGGTGGCGATCTGCCCGATCACGTCGGCGGAGATCACAGCGGCGACGCCGAGGGCCATGATGTCGAAACGGCCGAGGCTGCGGTGCAGGTTCGGCACGGAGTCGGATCTGTCGTCCGGTGTGGGGACGGCCCGTACGGGAGAGGGGGACACGGGACTCCTCGGAAGGTGGGGAGAGGGAGATGGTCCTTGCGTGCGGGAGTGAAGCCGGGCCGTTCCGCCGGAACGGTGGGGGTGGTGGAACGGCCCGGACAGGACGGATTGACGCTGTGTCAGCCGCGCAGTTCGCCGTTGGGCTGGACGCGCTCCAGGACCTGGCGCATGGCGGCGACGGTCTCCTTGGCCTCGCCCTCGGTCATGATCAGCGCCGGGGAGAGCACCAGGGAGTGGGCGCAGTCGCGGACGATGACGCCGGTCTCGCGGCGGATCACGTCCGGCAGCAGCGGCTGGAGCATCGGCAGCGGCTCGCGCGTGGCACGGTCGGCGACCAGCTCGACGGCGAGCATCATCCCGACCGAGCGGATCTCGCCGACGATCGGCAGGTCGCCCAACTGGGCGTCCAGCTCCCGGTGCAGGAAGCCGCCGATCTCGACGGCGCGGTCCAGCAGGCCCTCGCGCTCGATGATGTCCAGGTTCTCGAGCGCGACCGCGGCGGCCACCGGGTGGCCGTTGTAGGTGTAGCCCATCGGGAAGCCGTGGTCGGCCAGCAGCTGCTCCGCGACATGGTCGCCGACCAGCAGCGCGCCGAGCGGGATGTAGCCGGAGGTGATCCCCTTGGCGGTGACGATGATGTCGGGGCGGACGTCGAAGTGCTGTGCGGCGAACCACTTTCCGACGCGGCCGTAGGCGGTGACCACCTCGTCCAGGATCAGCAGGATGCCGTGACGGTCCAGCACCTCGCGCACCCGCGGCCAGTAGTCAGCCGGCGGCACCAGCATGCCGCCGACGCCCATGATCGGCTCGCCGATCATCGCGGCGATGTTGCCGGGGCCGATCTCGGCGATCCGCTGCTCGAGCTCGGCGATCAGGAAGTCGGTGACGTCTGTGAGTGTCGCAGTCTGCCCCTGGAAGAGCTCGCTGCGGTACGGCCACGGCGGGGTCAGGTGCGAGACGTGCGGCATCATCGGGGCGAAGCCCTCGTGGTAGACCGGGAAGCCGGTCGCCGAGCCGCCGCCGTACCCGATGCCGTGGTAGGCCTTGTCGCGCGCCAGGATCCAGGTGCGGGAGGACTCGCCGCGGCGGTGGTGGTAGTAGCGGGCCATCTTGATGGCGGCCTCGTTGCCCTCCGAGCCTCCGGAGGTGAAGTAGACGTGGTTCAGGCCCTCGGGCGCGATCGAGGTGAGCTTGGTGGCCAGCTCGATCGCCGGGTCGTTGGAGAACTCCCAGAAGCTGGTGAAGTACTCCAGCTTGGCCATCTGCTCGTAGGCGGCGCGGGCCACCTCCTCGCGGCCGTGGCCGATCTGGGCGAGCCAGAGTCCGCCGGTCGCGTCGAGGTAGGAGCGGCCGTCCACGTCGGTGAGGCGGCAGCCGGAACCCTCGGTCATCACGACGCGCTCGGTGACCGAGCCGGGCAGGTAGGGGTGGATGATCCGGGCCCGGTCGGCGTCGCGCAGCTGGTCGGGGCTCATCGGGGTGCGGCTCATGGCGGTGCTGCCTTTCTTGCTTGTCTTGCCGGCTCGGAGACTGAAGCGCTGGGCGGTGCTCAGCCGAAGGAGATCCAGGTCGTCTTCAGGCCCGTGTACTTGTCGAAGGAGTGGAGCGAGAGGTCGCGTCCGAAGCCGGACTGCTTGAAGCCGCCGAACGGCGTCACCGGGCCCAGCGCGTCGACCGTGTTGACCGAGACGGTCCCGGCGTGGAGCGCGTCGGCGACGCGGTGGGCGCGGGCGAGGTCGGTGGTCCACAGCGACGCGGCCAGGCCGTAGTCGGAGTCGTTGGCGATCCGCACCGCCTCGGCCTCGTCCCGGAACGGAAGGACCGTCAGCACCGGGCCGAACAGCTCCTCACGGGCGAGCGGCGCGTCGGCCGGGAGGCCGGTGACGATCGTGGGGTCGACGAACGCGCCGATCCGTTCCGGACGGGTGCCGCCGTGGACGACCCGGCCGCCCTGGGCGCGGGCCGCGTCGACGGCGGCGACCAGGCGCTGGGCCTGAGCCTCGTCGACCACCGGACCGAGACGCGTGGCCGGGTCGAGCGGGTCGCCGGGCCGGTAGCCGGCGGCGTGCTCGGCGACGCGGGCGGTGAACTCCTCGGCGATGTCGGCGTGGACCAGCAGCCGGGTGTTGGCGGAGCAGACCTGGCCGGCGTTGAAGCAGAACCCGAAGGCCGCGCGCTCGGCGGCGGCGTCGAGGTCCGCGTCGGGGAAGACGAGGTTGGGGCTCTTGCCGCCCGCCTCCAGCCAGACCTGCTTGCCGTTGGACTGCGCGGCGTAGGAGAGGAAGAGCCGGCCGACGGCAGTGGAGCCGGTGAACGCCAGCACGTCCACGTCCAGGTGCAGGCCGAGCGCGCGTCCGGCGGTCTCGCCGAGGCCGGGCACGACGTTGAGCACTCCCTCCGGGATGCCCGCCTCGACCGCGAGCCGGGCCAGCAGCAGCACGGACTGCGGCGACTGCTCGGCGGGCTTGAGGACGACGCTGTTGCCCGCGGCGAGCGCCGGGGCCAGCTTCCAGGAGGCCAGGTCCAGCGGGAAGTTCCACGGCACCACCGCGCCGACGACGCCGAGCGGGACGCGGCGCACCAGCGCCAGGTTGCCGGGCGCTGTGGGGGCGACCTCGTCGTAGAGCTTGTCGGCGGCCTCGGCGTGCCAGGCGAAGCAGCCTGCCGCGCCGGGGACGTCGACCGCGAGCGCCTCGGCGACGGGCTTGCCCATGTCGAGCGAGTCGTACAGGGCCAGTTCGGGGCCGTGCTGCTCGATCAGTTCGGCGAGCCGCAGCAGCCGCTTCTTGCGCGCCTCGGGCGCCAGGCCGGACCAGCGGCCGTCGGCGAAGGCGGCACGGGCCGAGCGGACGGCGGCGTCGACGTCCGCGGCGTCGCAGGCGGCGATCTCGGCGAGCGCCTTGCCCGTCGCCGGGTCGACGTCGGTGAACGTCGCGCCGGAGACCGCGTCGCGGTGGTCGCCGTCGACGAAGGCGCGGGTCTGCGGGGTGAGCGCGGCGGCCCGGGCCTGCCAGTCGGAGCGGGAATCGGACTGGGAAGGAGTGGAGTCACTCATGGGAGGGGGTCCTCAGGTGTGCTCGCCAGTTCTTTGATGCGAGATTCAAACAATGGGTGAAGCCCGCGTCAATGACTGGAGCGGATAAACGTTGAAATATTTGATGCGAGTGTCAGAGAATGCTTGGCATGGCGCGACCGAAGAACCAGGAAGCCCGCCGCGGCGCACTGATCGACGCCGCCGGACGGGCCATCGCGGACCGAGGCATGGCCGGACTGCGGATCAAGGACATCGCCGCCGAGGCAGGCGTCTCGGCGGGGTCGGTCCTCTACTACTATCCGGAGCTCGACGACCTCGTCCTCGCCGTCCACCAGGACGCCGTGGAGACCTATCTGACGCAGCGTCAGCAGGACGCCGACGCGCCGGAAGGCCCGGTCGCGCGGATGCGCGCCGCGCTGGCCTCCGGGCTGCCGGAGGGGCCCGACGACCCGGTGCACCGGCTCCTCTTCGAGCTGCACGGCGTCGCCGACCGCAGCGCCGCGCACGCGGCGCTGATGGCGTCGCTCTTCGCCCGCGAGGTGGCCCTCTACTCGACGTTGCTGCAGGTGGGCGCGGCCGCGGGCGACTTCGTGCTCGTCGCCGCAAAGGTGTCCGACCTGGCCCGCAACCTCGTCGCGATGGAGGACGGCTACGGGCTCCACATCGTCGCCCGCAACCCGGCGGTCGACCGCGCCACGGCGCTGACGCTGCTGACCGCCTACGCCCGCGCGATCACGGGGTGTCCCGAGCTGTAGCGTCACCGGCCGCGTTCGCCGCCGCCAGGTTCCCCACCGCCAGGTCGGCCGCCGTCAGCGCGAGCGCCTGCGCGCCCACCAGCAGGGCCGCGTCGGCGGCCGGGGTCGCGCAGGCGGCGGCGAACTCGCGCTGGTGGTTGACGGCAGGGAGCGAGTCGATGCCGATGTACGGGTGCAGCGCGCGGACGACGCGGGAAACGTTGCCCATGTCGGTCGAGGCCCGGTTCATCCGCGCCGCCGGATCGCCCGGCGCGGCGAACCGGCGGCCGAGCGACTCCGCGTTGCGGCGGTAGAGCGCCGCCAGCTCCGCGTCATTGCGGAACTCCGAGTAGGGCGGCGACTCCGGCTCGATCTCCAGCGCGCAGCCGGAGGCCAGCGCACCGGCCCGGAAGCACGCCTCCACCCGGCCCTGGACCTTCTCCAGCTCCTCCAGGCTTCCCGCGCGGACGTACCAACGGCCTTCCGTCCGCTCCGGGATGGCGTTGGGCGCCTCTCCCCCACGGGTCACCAGCCCGTGCACCCGTGTGGTCTGCGGCAGTTGCTGGCGCAGCAGCCCGATGCCGACCTGGGCGACGGTGAACGCGTCGGCGGCGTTGCGTCCCTGCTCCGGATAGGCGGCGGCGTGCGCGGCCCGTCCGGTGTACCGGACGTTCAGGTGGGCCACGGCGAAGGGTTCGGCCTCGGCGACGTCGACCGGGCCCGGGTGGACCATCATCGCCACATCGACGCCCTCGAACGCGCCGCGCTCCAGCATCAGGATCTTGCCGCCGCCGCCCTCCTCGGCGGGCGTGCCCAGGACGGTGACGGTCAGTCCGAGGTCGTCCGCGACCTTGGCCAGCCCGGCCGCCGCGCCCACCGCCGAGGCGGCGATGATGTTGTGCCCACAGGCGTGCCCGAGACCGGGCAGCGCGTCGTACTCGGCGCAGAGCGCGACATGCAGCGGTCCGCTGCCGACGGTGGCGGCGAAGGCGGTCGGCAGCTCGCAGACGCCGGGGGTCACGGCGTAGCCGAGGTCGTCCAGGAGCGAGGCGGTCCAGCGGGCCGCCTTCTCCTCCTCCCAGGCCGTCTCCGGGCTGGCGTGCAGGCGGTGGGAGAGGGCGGTCAACTCCCGCTCCAGCGCGGCGACCCCAGCGCCGACGGCCGCCCTCAGGGCATCGCGGCCTGTCATCACAGGTCCCCGGGGACGCCGTAGCTGGGCGCCAGCTCGGGTGCGAGCGCCCGCTGGACATAGGCGTCCTGCTGCGGCTCCCACAGCCGCCACAGCGCGCCGAGTTCGGCGACCGGGTCGCCCTCGGTCCAGTCGACGCGCAGGTCGACCACCGGCCAGGGCACGGTGTCGGCGACCAGCAGCCCGGCCGAGTGCACCGGCCCCTCCTCGCCCCCCGCCGCGAGACCGGCCGCCAGCCCGTCCAACAGGCGCTGCGCGAGCGGGAGTTCGGGCCGCGCGGCGAAGGCGTCGACCATGGCCCGGGTGACGCCGCCTGCGGCGAGCATGTTGCCCGCCGCCACGCAGTCCGCGCCGATGACCTGCGCGCGGTTCCCGAGCGCGTGCTCGCCGGTGAAGGCGGCGGCGTTGCCGTCGATGCCGACGGCCGTCAACTGGCGCCAGGCGACCAGGCTTTCGGTCTCCGCGGTGTGCCGGACGGCCTCCTCGGCGCTGGAACCGGCCGCGATCAGGTCGAGCAGCCACGGGCCGAGCCGCGGATCGGTGACGTTCTGCGTGCACACCGCCCCGACACCCGCGCGTACATGGGCGCAGCGGGAGGCGACGGCCGGGCTGGAGGAGGTGATCGCCACCCCGACCTGTCCGGTGCGGGCGCAGCGCGCCGCGAGCGAGAAGGTCACAGCAGCTCACCCCGCTCGGCGGCCTTGGCGTGCCGGATCCCGGCGGCCTCGGCCCGGCGCGAGGCCGGGATGACGGCGGTGGCGTCGATCTCCACCAGCCACTCGGGCCGGGCCAGGGCGGAGACCACCAGGCCGGTCGAGACGTAGTGCACGCCCTTGAGCCAGCGGCCCATCACCGTGTAGACCGGCTCGCGGAAGCGGATGTCCGTCAGGTAGACGGTGATCTTCGTGATCTCGTCCAGCGCACTGCCGGACTCCTCCAGCAGCATGGCGATGTTGGCCATCGCCCGCTCCGCCTGCGCCTCGACGTCGCCGATGCCGACGCTCTCGCGGGTGTCCAGGTCCTGGCCGATCTGACCGCGCAGGTAGACCGTGCCCTCGGCGACGACTGCCTGGGCCAGGTCGTTGGCGAGGTTCTGCTCGGGGTAGGTGGCGGCCGTGTTGAAGCGCCGCAGCCGGTGATGGACCATCAGTGACCGCTCCCGGGGCTTGCTGTCTGGGGTGGGGCGCGACCGGAGGAGGCCGCAGCACCACTATGGAAGCGGCACTTCCTTTGGTAAAGCAGATCTTTTAGGGTTGGGTCATCTTCAATTCAGATGAACAGGGGCGCGCCGATGGCAGCAGACACGCCGGACACGGTCCGGTTCACGCTGACGCAGTTGCGCTACTTCGTCGTGGCGGCCGAGGCGGGCAGCATGACGGCCGCCGCCGAGCGGCTGCTGATCGCGCAGTCCGCCGTCTCCACCGCCGTCTCGAACCTGGAGCACGAGCTCGGCGTGCAGCTGTTCATCCGCCGCAAGGGCAAGGGCCTGGTGGCCACCGCCGCCGGTGAACGCCTGCTGCTGCAGGCACGGGAGCTGCTCACCCACGCGTCCGACGTGGCCGCCGAGGCGCGCGGCGGCGAGGGCGGGCTGAGCGGGGTGGTGCGGCTGGGCTGCTTCGTCACCCTCTCCCCCTTCGTCCTCCCCGGCCTGCTGGCCGCGGCGGCGGAGCGCCATCCCCACCTCCGCGTGGACGTCCTCGAAGGCGAGGCCGACGAGCTGGACCGGGCCCTGCGCACCGGGCGGATCGACTTCGCGATCACCTACGACCTCGGCCTGGGCGTCGGCATCGCCCGCGAGACCGTCGCCTCGCTCCCCGCCCACGCGCTGGTCGCCGCCGACCACCCGCTGGCCGGGCGCGGCAGCATCGACCTGGCGGAGCTGGCCCACGAGCCGTTCGTCCTGCTCGACCTGCCGCACAGCCGCGACTACTTCTGGTCGCTGGTCACCGCCACCGGCGTCACCCCGGCGATCCGCCACCGCTCCCACAACTACGAGGCGGTCCGCTCCCTGGTCGCCCTGGGCCACGGCTTCTCCGTCCTGCACCAGCGCCCCGCGACCGAGGCCACCTACAGCGGCGCCCGGGTGTCCGCCCTCGCCCTGACCAACGCGCACCCGCCCCTCGACCTGGTCCTCGCCCGGATGGACGGCGTCCGCCAGACCGCCCGCGCGACGGCCGTGATGGACCTCGCCCACGAGCTCCTCGCCCCGGCCTGACGGTTCGCCAGAGACGAGTGCAGAAAAGAGAGATGCGCGGCTGCCAGGCAGTCGCGCATCTCTCAGCAGCGTCGGGAGTATCCGGCGGTCTCAGGCGGCGATCAGCGCGGCCAGCTCCTTGGCCTTGTCCGCAGCCTCGGCGAGCGCCTGCTCGCGCGACGCCTCGGCCAGCGGGATCAGCTCGGACATGGCCGGGTTGACCTTGGCCAGCGTCAGCTCCGGGGTGATCACGTGGACGTCCAGCTGCATCAGCGCGCCGAGCACGCCCTGAAGGAAGGGCGTGACGTAGTCCAGGCCCTCACGCGGGGTGCCGGCACCGTAGGCGCCGCCACGGGAGGCGACCACGACGACCTTCTTGCCCACCACCGTGGAGTTCTCGCCCGCGGTGCGGCCCATGATGATCACCTGGTCCAGCCAGGCCTTCAGCGTGGACGGGATGCTCAGGTTGTACATCGGGGCGCCGATCAGGACCACGTCGGCGGCCTCCAGCTCGGCGGCCAGCTCGTTGCGCAGGGCCATCGCCTCACGCTGGGCGTCGTCGTGGGTGGACGGGTCGGCGAAGCCAGCCGCGATGCCGACCGCGTCCAGGTGCGGCAGCGGCTGGGCGGCGAGGTCGCGGTAGACGACCGTGCCCTCCGGGTGCTGGGCGAGCCAGTTCTCCCGGAAGGCCTGGGTCACCTCGCGCGAGGTGGAGCCGCCGGCCGGCAGAGCAGCGGAGTCGATGTGAAGCAGGGTGGCCATGGCCGTTCTCCTCGTTCGAAGGCAGGGGAAGTCATGCAAAGTAAGTGAGTGACAAACCCCTAGGGGCTTGTCTTCTCGCACCAGCTTACTTTTTCTCAGCGACTTGGCAAGCGGCGGTACGCTGGACCCATGGCGGAGACAGCAGCGGCGGCACCGGCCGCACAGGGGGAAGAGATGTGCCTCGGCTCGGATGCCGCGGTCGAGCGCGTCTTCAAGCTGTTGGGCAAGCGGTGGACCGGGTTGGTGATCGCGTCGCTCATGTCCGGCCCCGTCCACTTCTCGGATCTGCGCCGCACAGTCCCCGGCATCAGCGAGCGCATGCTCTCCGACCGGCTCACCGAGCTCCAGACGGCCGCGCTGGTCGTCCGCGAGGTGCACGAGGGCCCGCCGCTCCGTGTCGCCTACCACCTCACCGACGCCGGCCGCGCGCTGCGCCCCGCGATGGAGGAGCTGCGCCGCTGGGCCGAGAGCCACCTCCCCGCCGACGGGGGCCCCTGCGTCGGTGGATGCGACTAGACCTCTAGGCTTCCTGGGCTCAGAACACAGCGGTGGCTCAGAACACGGCCGTCGCGTGCATCTCCCAGACGAGAATCTCGGACGGCTCGACCGCGACCACGCGCTGACCGCCGGCGGCGGTGAAGCGGGCCGCGTCGCTGCGGGCAAGGACGCCCGCGCCCTCGATGGAGACCGCGCCGGACGCGACGAAGAGGTGCAGGAACGGCGCCTCGGGCAGCGTGACCTGCTGCCCCGGACGCAACCGCGCCGCGTGCAGGGCGGCGTGGCGGTTGCGGATCCGGATCGCCGTGGCGTCACGGTGCCGGTCCATGCCCGAGGCCACCGTGACCAGTGAGCCGCTCAGGAGTTCGTCGTCGATCTCCAGTTGCTCATAGCCCGGCGTGACGCCGGCCTCGTCGGGCAGCACCCACATCTGGACGAAGTGCACCAGGGTGGTGGGGAGTTCGCCGGTGAGTCGGTAGGTGTCGTTCTTCTCCGAGTGCAGGATCCCGGTGCCCGCGCTCATCCGCTGGGCCAGTCCGGGGTAGATCACGCCGGAGTGACCGCTGGAGTCCTGGTGGACGAGCGACCCCTGGAGCACCCAGGTGACGATCTCCATGTCCTGGTGCGGGTGCGTCTCGAAGCCTGTGCCGGGCTGCACCAGGTCCTCGTTGTTCACCAGCAGCAGGCCGTGGTGCAGGTTGGCCGGGTCCGGCCGACCGGTGCCGAAGGAGAAGGAATGCTTGGAGTCGAGCCAGGACAGCCGGCTCGACTGCCGTCCGTCGGCGCGTCGCACGTCGATCGCTGGTGTCAGTAGTCCGGGCATGGATGCCTCGCCTTGCTAGATATTTCAACCTTCAACTTCAGGCTACGTCTCCATGACATGAATGTTCAAGTGAAAGTGCGCGGATCCAGTGGCTGCGGATTACCCATATCGTCCGCAAGATGCGGCTGATACGCTGCCAGGGTGAGTATTCAGGACGAGGTGCCGACCCGGTCGGACAAGCGGGCGGGCGAGCAGGCGCACGAGCAGGCGGCCCCCTGGCTCACCTCCGGCGAGCTGGACTCCTGGATGGCGGTCGTCCGGCTGATGACCCGCCTCCCCTGGGCGATCGACACCCAGCTGCAGCGCGACGCCGACCTGAGCATGGTCGAGTACATGGCGCTCGCCATGCTCTCCGAGGCCCCCGAGTGGACGCTGCGCATGAGCGCGCTCGCCGAGCACACCAGCACCTCGCTGTCGCGCCTCTCGCACATGGTCAAGCGGCTGGAGAGCCGCGGCTACGTCCGCCGCGAGCCGGATCCGGCCGACGGGCGGTTCACCAACGCGATCCTGCTGCCCGACGGCATGGCCAAGCTCAAGTCCGCCGCCCCCGCGCACGTCGCCTACGTCCGCCACCTCGTCGTCGACAACCTCTCCGGCGAGCGCCTGCGCCGCCTCGGCCAGGACGCCGAGCGGATCCTGCAGCGCATCGACTCGCCCGCACGGTGAGCTGAGGCCCGGCCTCGCCTGGGCTCGACAGGGCCATCCGGGGAATATCCACCCGTTTCGTCACCCTATGACTTGAGCCTTCAAGTTGCCAGGACTAGTGTTTCTCTTGAAGGCTCAAGTCACCCAAGGAGGTCATCATGACCACCGCAACGCCGAAGCCGGGACGCTACGCCATCGACGCGCCCCGATCGGAGATCACCTTCACCACCAAGCACCTGTTCGGACTGGGCACGGTCCGTGGCAGCTTCCGGCTGCGCGGCGGCACGGTGTCCCTCGCCGAGCCGCTGACCGGCACCCGCGTGGACGCCGTCGCCGACGCGACCAGCTTCGACACCGGCAACAAGAACCGCGACCGCCAGGTCCACTCGAAGGCGCTGCTGGACACCGAGGTCTACCCCGACATCGTCTTCGCCTCGACCGGGGCCGAGCTGGACGGGTCCGGCGTCTGGGCCCTGCAGGGCCACCTGACCGCCCACGGCGTCCGCGCGCCCGTCACCTTCACGGCGACCAAGGCCGAGGTCGACGGCGAGGAGATCACCGTCGAGGCGACCGCCACCGTCGACCGCTACGCCCACGGCGTCACCAAGCTCAAGGGCATGGCCGGACGCCGCCTCGTGCTGGTCGCCGCCGTGCGCGCCCGCCGCTCCGACGAGGACGCCGCCCAGGCGTGACAGCGGGCAGAGGCCCTCAAACGGCTGGCGGACGTCAGGCGAACGCGGTCGCCAGCAGCGCGGCGGTCTCGGCGAGCAGCGGCTCGTCGGTCGGTGCGGTGGCGTCGTGCTTGGTCGAGAGGACCGCCATGACGATCGGGCGTCGGGCGGGCGGCCAGACGACGGCGACGTCGTTGGTGGTCCCGTAGCTGCCGCTGCCGGTCTTGTCCTCGACGGTCCAGCCGGTGGGCAGTCCCGCCCGAAGGCGCTTGCCGCCGGTCGTGTTGGCCAGCAGCCAGTCGGTCAGCCGCTCGCGGTCCGGCCGGTCGAGGGCGTCGCCGAGGGTGAGCCGGGCGAAGGTCCGCCCGAGGGCGCGCGGGCTGGAGGTGTCGGTCACCCGGCCCGGCTCCGCCGAGTTGAGCTCGGGCTCCCAGCGGTCGAGCCGGGTGATCTCGTCACCGATGGAGCGGCAGAAGCGGGTGATCGCAGTCGGCCCGCCGAGCAGGCGCAGCAGCAGGTTCGCCGCCGTATTGTCGCTGTAGTCGAGGGCGGCGGCACACAACTGACCGACCGTCATGCCGCCGGCCAGGTTCTGCGGCAGCCCGGTCACGGGCGCGTAGCCGGAGCGCGTGACGTCCGCCTGCGTGTAGTGGATCCGCCTGGCGAGGAACGTGCCGTCGCGGTCGAGGTCCCGCAGCACGGCGGCGACCTCGATCGCCTTATAGGTCGAGCACAGGGGGAACAGCTCGTCGGCCCGGTGGAGCACCGCCCGGCCGGTGTGCAGGTCGCGGGCGAAGACGCCGAGCCGCGCGGAGTGCTCCCGTTCGAGCGCGCGGAACCGCCCGGCGAGCCCCGGATCGACGACGGGGGCCGCGTCCTGGGCCACGGCCGTGCCCGCTCCGGGAAGGGCCACAGTGAGCGCCGTCAGGGCGGCACCGGCCAGAACGCCACGGCGGCTCGGACGCAGCTCCATGAGTCTCTTCCTCCATCTGTGCGTGTGCGACACATCCTCTGTCACTGACGCAACACCCCCGTAGGCCGGTTCCTGACGCGACGGCAGCGGAGCTGACGGTCCATCAACTCGGACGGGTGCCCGCGATGCCGCCATCCGGTGCAGCTTGCACGCCGTCATGGCGCGTTGACGGCCGCGTCACCAGGTCGTCTGGCACGGTGAAGCACCCCGATCAGGGTCGACCATGACGGAGTCCTCATGCAGCAGAATCCGCACCTCGACCGTCACGCCCGACTGGCCCGGAAGGCCCTCGGGCTGGCACTCGCCCTCGGCGTCGTGGTGGGCGTCAGCGCCCCGGCCGTGGCCGCGCCGAGCGGCGCGAAGGGCGACAGGCAGAACGGCGCGCAGGGCGACGCCCGCGCACTGGCGGCGCGGCCGGCCGGCATCGGTCCGCGCACCTGGAGCCACGTGCCCGGCTCTGCCCAGCAGATCATCCTGGTCCAGGGCGACGGCTGGGGTTCGTCGCACAACACCGTGTCGCTCTGGCAGTTCAGCGGCGGCGGCTGGCAGCGCGTGGCGCAGTGGAGCGGCCACAACGGCGAGCGCGGCTGGAGCTCGGACCACTACGCGGGCGACATGCACACCCCCACCGGCGTCTACACCCTGCACGACGCGGGCGGCCGACTCCCCAACCCCGGCACCCGGCTGAGCTACCAGTACTCCCGCGGCATCTACGCCCTCGGCGGCCACTCCGCCAACGGCGCCTCCCGTGCGCACCTGTTCGACTACGTGGTGGCGATCGACTACAACCGCGTGCCCGGCTCCGCGCCGACGGACCAGCGCCGCCCGATGGGCTACTACCGCGGCGGCGGCATCTGGTTCCACGTCACCGACGGGAACTGGACGGCGGGCTGCGTCTCCAACCCGGAAAACGACATGCGGTTGACCGAGCGCTGGCTCGACCCGGCCGCCCATCCGGTGATCGTCATGGGACCGTCGTCCCTGGACGCGCGGTGACGGTCCGGGCGTCCGGTTCCGTTCCGGCAGTTCAGTCGGGCAGGCCCCAGAACGGGCCGTGCAGTCCCACCTCGGCGAAGTAGGCCGCAGCGGAGGCCGGATCGCGGCGCTGGTAGCCCCGGTCCATCCGGCCCGCGTACCAGTGGCGGGCGAGCCGCCACAGGGTGGCCAGGTCCATCACATAGCCGCGCGGCCGTCCGGTGCGCTCCAGCCAGGCGTCGACGCAGTCGGCCGAGCAGAACAGGCGCTGGTGCGCGCAGTGTGCACGACGTCGTCCCAGACGCGGTGCGCCGGGGTGAGGAAGTGGGCCACCTGCTCCCCCGGCGGCGGGGCCTCGCGGCCGACCACCCAGGCGTGCGGGGTGTCGCACGCCGGGCAGCGGGTGGCGACGAGGACGTCCGGCTCGTCGTCCAGCAGGTGGGGAACGGCGAAGGAGTCCCAGGCGCAGCCGCCCCACCACAGGGTGCTGCGGCCCATCACCGAGAAGCCGAGCGGGATCGACGCGAACGGGTGCGCCATGAGGATCCGGTCCTGGGCCTGCGCGTCCAGCACCACGTCGCGATGGTCATGGAGGGCCTGCAGCGCGTGCCGGACGACGGCCTGCGGCAGGCCGGTCGCGGCGGCGAGGTCCGCCGGGGACGGCGCGTCGCCGGTACGGGCGAAGTGGGCGTAGACGGCCAGCCGGACCTGCTCGGTGTCCGCCGCCTGCGACGGTGCGGCGGTGGCGTCGTTCACGTCGGCGCTCCCTTGCTCTGTTGCGGGTCCTCTTGTTGCGTGCAGGCCGGACCGGCCGGGTCAGCGGCCTGGCGGTGGTCCCGCTGCGGCGTGGTCGGAGACGGCGACCACCAGCACGCGGGTGTCCGGGCTGAGGCTGCGCCAGCGGTGGCGGACGCCGCCGGAGAGGTAGAGGGTGTCGCCGCGGCGGAGATGGTGGATCCGGCCTTCGGCCTCGACCTCCGCCGCGCCGTCGGCGACGTACATCAACTCGTCGCCGAGGTGCAGGAATTCGCGGTCGGCCTGCTGATCCCCGGTGAACTCCAGGGCGTGCAGCGGGCGTCGGCCGCGGACCAGGGGACGGACGCCCGCGTCCGGGGACAGGCCCGCGTCTGCGTCGGCCAGGACGATGTCGACCGGCCGGTCCGCGGCATCCGCGACGGCGAGCAGGTCGACCGCGGTGGTCTCCAGCCCGTCGGCGATGCGTTGCAGCGAGCGCATGCTGGGGCGGGCCCGGTCGTTCTCGATCTGGCTGAGGAAGGGGACGGACAGGCCGGTCCGGCGCGCCACCTCGGCGAGGGTGAGGTCGAGGGTCCGGCGCCGCCGCCGGACCGCACCGCCGAGGCGCGGCTCGGCGCGCTCGCCCGTGCCCGTGACCGCCTCGCCCGTGACTGCCTCGCCCGTGATCGCTTCACGCATGATCGCCGCACCTCCCTGCGGTCACCTTACGCACCTCCGGGGCACGTTTCGTACGGCTGCAACACGGCCGACACATCACGCTCCTATCGTCGAAGCACTTTGATGTCATCAAACAAACTTTGATGGGAGCGTGCTTCGTGGCCCAGCGCATCACGACGGCCCGAGTCGACCAGAACCAACGCCGCCGTCGCGGCACCGGGCTCATCGCCCTCGACCCGGACGTCGCCTTCCCCGGCTTCACCCTCTTCGCCCCGTTGACCGGCGGCGGCGAGGTGCACCTGGTCGACCTGCACGGGCGGACCGCGCACCAGTGGCGGTTCCCCTACCGGCCGGGGCGGCACGCCCGGATCGTGCGCGGCGGCGAGCTCGCCTACAACGGCGTGCTGCCCGGCGAGCAGGCGCTCTTCCCGATGTGGCACAAGTACCGGGGCGGCGTGATGCTCCGCGCCGCGCCGGACGGTGAAGTCCTGTGGGAGCACCGGGATCCGCAGCAGCACCACGACGCCCACCACCTCGACGACGGCGGCGTCCTCTACACCGGCGTCGAGCCGCTGCGGGGCACGGAGGCGTCGGCGGTCCTCGGCGGAGTACCGGGCTCGGAGGCCGACGGCACGACGGTGTGGGCCGACACCATCACCGAGGTCGGACCGGACGGGTCGACCCGCTGGACCTGGCGCGCCGCCGAGCATCTGGACCGGGCCGCTTTCCCGCTCCACCCGGACTACGCCCGCGAGCACTGGCCGCTGATCAACAGCGTCACTCCGCTGGCCGACGGCAACGTGCTGGCCAGCCTGCGCAGCGTCTCGGCCGTGGTGGTGATCAGCCGCAGCACCGGCGAGATCCTGTGGCGCACCGAGCCCGGCACGGTCTCGCAGCAGCACTGCCCAACCGAGCTGGACGACGGCCGCCTGCTCGTCTTCGACAACGGCGTCTTCCGGCCCGGCCACGACGTGCCGTACTCGCGCGTCGTCGAGATCGACCGGAACGACGGCCGGGTCGCCTGGGAGTACCACGACCCGGCCAAGGAGTCGTTCTTCGCACCGTTCATGGGCGCGGCCCAGCGGCTACCGGGCGGCAACACCCTGGTCACCGACTCGCCCGCGGGCCGCATCTTCGAGGTGACCGCGGACGGCTACCTGTGCTGGGAGTACGTCGTGCCGCACTTCGGCCCGTACACCGAGACGGAGGTCCGCTCGCTCTTCCCCGCCGAGCCCAACGCCGTCTTCCGGGCCTACCGCTACGCGCCCGAGGAGATACCGTGGCTGGACGCGCGCCCGTGACGGCCACGCCTGCGGCTGACGAGGGCGCGCCGCTGCGACGTCTGCTCCCGCTCGCCTGCCAGCATGTGCTGGCCATGGCGGCGACGCCCGTCTCCACCGCCTTCCTCGTCGCGACCTCGCTCCGGCTGACTGCCGGTCAGACCGCGTCCCTGCTCTCCGCGGTGCTGGTGCTTTCGGGAGCGGGCTCGGTGCTGCAGTCGCTCGGGGTGTGGTCCTTCGGCGCCCGGCTGCCCTTCGTGATGTTGCCCGGCGGGGCCGCCACCGCGCTCTTCCTGCAGATCGCGCACGACCACGGCCCGGCCGTCGCGTCCGGCTCGGTCCTGCTGGCTGCGGCACTGCTGCTCGCGGTCACCCCGTTGTACGGACGGGTGGTCAGGCTCTTTCCCCCGCTGGTCATGGGCGTGACCGTGCTGCTGGTGGGGGTGTCGATGGTCCGGGTCACCACGCAGTTGCTCGTGGGCGCGAACGGGAGCGCGCCGCCGCACGCCCTGGCCGCCGCCGGGCTGACCGTCGCGCTCACCCTCCTCGCCCACCTGCTGCTGCGGGGCGCCTGGCGCCGGTCGGCGGTGCTGGTCGGGATGGTGGGCGGCACCGTCCTGGTGGTCGCCGCCGGGCTCGGCAGGTTCGCTCCGGCCGCCGGAGCGGGCGTCGCGCTGCCGCATCTGCTGCCGTACGGCACACCGGAGTTCGACCTTCCGGCGGCGCTGCCCCTGCTGCTGTTCAGCCTCACCTCGCTGGCCGAGGCCACCGGCCAGACGGTGCTCAACACCGAGAAGCCCGGCAGCGACGAGCAACCCGATCTCGGCCGGGACGTCCCGCGTCTGGCGCGCGCCGACGCGCTGGTCTCGCTGCTCGGCGGGGTCCTGGGCACGCCGCCGATGGTGACCAGCTCGGAGAACGTCGGCCTGACCCGGCTGACCGGCGTCCGCAGCCGCTCCGTGACGGCGACGGCCGGTCTGCTCCTGGTCGCCGCCGGACTGCTCTCCCCGCTGTCACGGCTGGTGGCCGGGCTGCCGACGGCGGTCGTCGCGGGCTCGGCGCTGGTGGTCTACGCGATGATCACGGCGATGGGCGTGGAGCTGCTGGGCCGGGCGCTCGGCCGGACGGAGCCGGACGGCGGCTCGGTCGACGCGCTGGTCGTCGGCCTGGCACTGACGGCGGGTCTGTTGCCGGTGGTGGCACCGGCGCTGTACGCGGGTCTCCCGGGCTGGGCCCGGACCGTCCTCGGCAGCGGCGTCGTGGCCGGGACCCTGACGGCCGTCCTGCTGCACGCGCTGACCTCGCTGCGCTCCTCGGCCTTGCCGGGCAGAGACGGCAGAGGGGAAATTTCGTGCACGAGCCTTGCTGTCTTTTGTCGTGGATGCGTCAATAGGCGCGATCCGGAAGCCGACTGACTTCGTTCCGGAGGCTTCCTCGTGCACCCAGGAAGGAGACTCTCCATGAAGCACGCAAGACTCGGTGCCGGCGCGGCACTTGCCGTCTCGGCCCTCCTCGCCGTGGGCGTGGCGCAGGCGCCCCTGGCCGGCGCGGTCTCGCCCGGCACGGCCACCGTCGCGTTCGACTGCGGCTCCTACGGCTCGGGCTCGGCGACACTGACGGCCTCCCAGGACGGCACCACCGCGACGATCACCCTGTCGACCTCGGCCATCACGGCCCCGTTCGAGATCTCCGCGGACTCCGTCAGCTCCAACCTCACCATGACCAACACCGACGGCAGCACGGTGTCCTTCACCGGCGGCTCCAACCCCGACATCCCGGCCGGCGGCGCGGTCTCGACGGGTCCGCTGACCGGGACGGTCGCGGCGGGCGAGAACCTGTCCGCCACCTCGCTCACGGTCACCGTGTTCGGGATCACGGCCACCTGCACGGCGACCTCCGCGCAGACGCCGCCGTTCTCGTTCTGACCCCAGCGCACGTATGAGACGGCCGACCAGGCCCGGGCATCTGGTCGGCCGTCGTTCGCTCAGCCGAGATCCGGCGCAGGGACGGCGGCCTCGGGGGCGGCGGTCCCCGCCCGCGCCTCGGCGCTGTCCCGACGCGTGCCCAGGACCAACGTCGCGACGCCCGTGACGGCCAGGTTCGGCGCGAGCGAGATCAGACCGGGGTCCCAGTTGCCGATGTCCACGCCGCCGAAGGTCAGCCAGGTGAGGCAGGCGACGCCGGTGACGATGCCCAGCAGCGCCGGGGTCGCGCCGAGACGGTTGCGCCGGGCGAGCGCCGCCACGGTGGCGGGCGCGAGCTGGGCCAGGCCGCCGTAGGTGAGCAGCAGCAGGTTGGTGAGCAGGTCGGGCCGGGTGAGCCCGAGCACCAGGGCCGCCGCGGAGGCCGCGACGACGGTGAGGTGATTGGTCGTCAGGCGGGCCCGCTCGCTGCGGACCGGGACGAGGTTGTGGGAGACCAGGGTGGAGATGCCCATGACGATCGCCGCCGAGGGCACCATCGCCGCGCCCGCGGCCGCCACGGCGATCAGGCCGACCACCCAGCCGGGCAGGCTGTGCGCGGCCATGGTCAGCAGCACCGACTTGCCCGACGTGCCGGGTGCCAGCGCCAGCACTCCCGCCAGGCCGACGATCACCGGGATGCCCAGGGCCACCTGGTAGAGCGGCAGCCAGACGTAGTTGCTGCGCAGCGCCTTGCCGCTGCGGGCGGACAGCACCGGCGGCCACAGGTGCGGCATGGTGTTGAGACCGGACCCGATCGCGCTGATCAGCATCGACGTGGTGAACCAGGTCGCGTCGTAGCCGGGCGCGTGCAGGGTGAGCAGTTGCGGGTGGGTGTGCTGGAGGGTGTGGAAGAGGTGCCCGAGTCCGCCGCTGACGGAGACCGGCACCGCCACCAGCAGCACCAGCAGGGCGAGCACCATCAGCGCGTCCTTGAGGTAGGCGACCCGGGCGATGCCGCGGATGCCGGACCAGAGCACGAAGCCGACCGTCAGCACGGTGGCCAGCACCATGCTCAGGTTCGCGCCCGCGTGGCTGCCGGTGGCGAGTTGGACGATCAGCCCGAGGCCGGTGATCTGCAACTGCAGGTAGGGCAGCAGGAACACCGCGCCGACGACGGCGACGACCTTGCCGAGCAGCGGGCTGCCGAAGCGGTGGGCGAAGAAGTCGGCCTGGGTGAGGTAGCCGTGGTCGCGGCCCAGGCGCCAGGTGCGGGGGCCGATCCAGTACATCGTCACCAGACTGATCGCCAGATAGCCGATGGCGTAGGTGGCGGAGACGCCGCCGTCGAAGGCGAGACCGGCCAGGCCCAGGAAGCTGAAGGTGGTGAAGAACTCCCCCGCCTGAAGGAACCAGGAGGTGGCCGCGGAGAAGTTGCGGTGCCCGACGGTCCACTCCCCCAGCTGCTTGCTGGGGCGTCGGCGTCCGGAGAGTCCGAGGGCGGCGATCGCCACCATGCCCAGGACGGTGATGACCATGCTGGTGTTCATCTCGCGGCCTCCTCGGCGCGGTCGGCGGTGCTCGGGGCGGCGTCGTGGGGGTGGTCGGCCGAGCGTTCGACCGCGTAGAGGGCGACGGTCGTGCCGACCGTCCAGAGCACGGCCCAGACCAGGACGGACGGCAGTCCGAACCAGAGATGCGGGCCGTTGACGAAGGGCAGGAAGGGCGTTGCGAAGAATCCGAGGACCGGAACGCAGGCCCAGACGACGTGCTTCGGCTTCATGGAGTTCCTGTCGGTCAGGGGTGGGGGTGACTCAGGAAGTGGGGGTGACTCAGGAAGAGGGGGTGGCCCGGGAAGTGGGGGTGACTCAGGAAGAGGGGGTGACTCAGGAAGAGGGGGTGGCCCGGGAAGAGGGGGTGACTCAGGAGGGCGGCGTGGCGAAGGTCGGGCGCCGGAGGTGGTGCCGGGTGGCGGACTCGAAGGCGTGGCCGGCGCGCAGGACCGCCAGGTCGGCGCGGGCCGGGCCGACGATTTGCAGGCCGACGGGCAGGCCGTTGGCGGAGAACCCGGCGGGCACGGAGAGCGCGGGCGTGCCGAGCACGCTGATGACGTACGCCGAGCGCATCCAGTCCAGGTAGGTGTGCTGCGGACGTCCCGCGACGACGGCCGGGTACTCCCACTCCACCGGGAACGGCAGCACCTGGCTGACCGGGGCGAGCAGCAGGTCGTACCGCTGGAAGAAGGCGGTCGCCTCCAGGTGCAGCCGGGTACGGGCGGCGGTCGCGCGGGCGACGTCGGTGCCGGTCAGGCCACGGCCCTCCTCGATGTTCCAGACCACGCTGGACTTGAGCGCGTCGCGGTGACGGTCCAGCAGATCGCCGAGGGCGAGGTCGAACTCGTGGGCGCGCAGCGTCCGGAAGACGCCGTGGGCGGCGCGCAGGTCCGGGCAGGCGGGTTCGACGCGCGCGCCGAGCTCCTCGAAGACCTTGAGCTGCGCTTCCAGGACGGCGAGCACCTCGGGCTCGACGTCGACGGTGCCGCCGAGGTCGGGCGCCCAGGCGATCCGCAGGCCGGAGAGGTCGGGCTCCCCCAGCGTGCGGAACGCCTCCCCCGGCGCCTCCAGGCTGGTCGGGCAGCGTGGATCGGGGCCGGCCATGACCGAGAGCAGCAGCGCGACGTCGGTGACGGTTCTCGCCATCGGGCCCGCCACGGCGAGCGTCTCCCAGACGTGCGCCGACGGGTACGACGGCACCCGGCCCGGGGTCGGGCGGAAGCCGACGACGTTGCAGAAGGACGCGGGGTTGCGCAGCGAGCCGCCCATGTCGCTGCCGTCCGCGAGCGGCTGCAGCCCGGCGGCGAGCGCGGCGGCCGCACCGCCGCTGCTGCCGCCCGCGGAGAGGGCGGGGTCGTAGGGGTTGCGGGTGGCGCCGAAGACGGTGTTGAAGGTGTGCGAACCGGCCGCGAACTCCGGCACGTTGGTCTTGCCGATCCGGATCGCTCCCGCCGTCTGGATCCGCTCCACCAGCAGCTCGTCCTCGTCGGGGACGTGGTCGGCGAAGAGCGGCGACCCGTGGGTCGTCCGCATGCCGCGGGTGAGGTGGGTGTCCTTGAACGCGATCGGCAGCCCGTGCAGCGGGCCGACCGGAAGCCCGCGCGCGAGCCGGTCGTCTGCGGCGCGGGCGGCGGCGAGCGCGCCCTCCGGGTCGAGCGTGACGATCGCGTTGATCCGGGCGTTGACCTGGTCGATCCGGTCGAGATGGGCCTGGACCACCTCCCGGCTGGAGAGCTCGCGACGCCGGATCAGGGCGGCGAGCGCGGTGGCGTCGGTGTAGTGGAGCGGCTCGTTCATGGAGTCCTCGGGGCGGCGGAGGGTGACCTGGGTCACGGTTGTTCCTCAGGTTCGCCCATCCTGTGGGCTGAGACGAATCTCGTCAATAGATTGCTCAAAATGACGTTTCTAGTCATTCTTATGAGCGATCCCCCACTTCTGGCCAACAGGAGCAAATCCATGACGCACCACCCCCGCCCCCGGGGCCCACTCGCCGGACGGCTCGTGCTCGACCTGTCCCGCGCGCTGGCCGGACCGCACGCCGCGATGATGCTCGGCGACCTCGGCGCCCGCGTGATCAAGATCGAGGCCCCGGGCCGGGGCGACGACACCCGTGGCTGGGGCCCGCCGTTCGTCGGCCCCGAGGACGCCCGCGAGTCGACGTACTTCCTCTCCTGCAACCGCAACAAGGAGTCGGTGACCGCCGACCTCAAGTCCGAGGCCGGGCGGGATCTGATCACCCGTCTGGTGCGGCGCGCCGACGTGCTGGTGGAGAACTTCCGGCCCGGCGTGCTGGACCGGCTCGGCTTCCCGGTCGAGCGGCTGCACGAGCTCAACCCGGCGCTGGTGGTGCTCTCGATCAGCGGCTTCGGCCACGACGGCCCCGAGGGCGGCCGGGCCGGGTACGACCAGATCGCCCAGGGCGAGGCCGGGTTGATGAGCCTGACCGGCGAGCCCGGCGCCCCCGCCAAGGTCGGCACCCCGATCGCCGACCTGCTGGCCGGGATCTTCGGCGCGACGGCGGTGCTGGCCGCGCTGCTGGAACGCGAGTCCACCGGGCGCGGTCGGGTCGTGCGGACCTCGCTGCTCTCCTCCCTCATCGGGATCCACAGCTTCCAGGGCACCCGCTGGACCGTGGCGGGCGAGGTCCCGCGCGCGACCGGCAACCAGCACCCGTCGATCGCGCCCTACGGCCTCTTCCGCTGCGCGGACGGCGACATCCAGCTGGCGGCGGGCAGCGAGTCGCTCTGGCGTGCCGTCGCCCAGGTCACCGGCCTGGACCCGGACGACGCCCGGTTCGCCAGCAACGCGAACAGGGTGACGCACCGTCAGGAGCTGGCCGCGCTGCTGGAAGGCGTCTTCGCGACCGACAGCGCCGCCCGCTGGCTGGAACGGCTCGACGCGGCCGGGATACCCGCCGGGCGGGTGCGCGGCATCGACGAGGTCTACCAGTGGGAACAGACGCGCCAGCAGGGACTGGTGATCGACGTCGAGCACAGCACGCTCGGTACGATCAGCCTGCCCGGTACGCCGTGGTCCTTCGACGAGGAGGCCGACGAGGCTGCGGTCCACCAGGCGCCGCCCACCCTCGGCGAGCACGACGCCTCGGTCCGCGCCTGGCTCGCGGCCACGGAGGCGGCAGACCGTGACACGGCACTCGCGTCGACCCTGGGGAGCTCGAAGTGACGACCGCCCGCACCACGCCCGCGTCGTTGCAGTTCGCACGGCAGCTGCTGGACGACGGCAGCTGGACGTGCTGGGACACCCCGCCACGCGGCAACCCCACCCACGGCCCCTACGCCGACGACCTCGCCCGAGCACGCGAGCGCAGCGGCGGCGCGGACGAGGCCGTCCTCACCGGCGAGGGCCGCATCCACGGCCGACGGATCGCGGTGATAGTCGGCGAGTTCGGGTTCCTCGCCGGGTCCGTCGGCGTCGCCGCGGCCGACCGGCTGCTGCGCGCCGTCGACCGCGCCACCGCGGAGGGCCTGCCGCTGCTCGCCTGCCCCGCCACCGGCGGCACCCGGATGCAGGAGGGCACGCCCGCCTTCGTCGGGATGGTCCCCATCGTCAGCGCCCTCGCCGCCCACAAGGCCGCGGGGCTCCCCTACCTCGTCCATCTCCGCCACCCCACGACCGGCGGCGTGCTCGCGTCCTGGGGCTCGCTCGGCCACACCACCACCGCCGAACCCCGGGCCCTGGTGGGCTTCCTCGGCCCGCGCGTCTACCAGGCGCTCTACGGCCGCGAGTTCCCGGAGGGCGTCCAGACCGCCGAGAACCTCGACCACCACGGCATCGTCGACGCCGTCCTCACCACCGACCAGCTCCGCGCGCGGACCGGGGACATCCTGCGCATCCTCACCCCGGGCACGGCCGAGACACCCGCCGAGCCGTCCGCCGAGGCGTCCGCCGGGACGCACGCCGACCAGCCTTCAGACCAGCCCGCCGAGGACGTCTGGCAGTCCGTCACCCTCACCCGGGCCGCCGACCGCCCGGGCCTCGCCGACCTGCTGGCGACCGCCGACTCCCTCGTCCCCCTCCACGGCACCGGCGCGGGCGAGCGCGACGACACCCTCACCCTCGCGCTGGCCCGCTTCGACGCCACGCCCTGCGTCGTCATCGGCCACGACCGCGCCCAAGCCCGTCAGCACGGCACCGAGATCACCCCCGCCGGGCTGCGCACCGCCCAGCGAGGCATGCGCCTGGCCGCCGAGCTCGGCCTTCCGCTGCTCACCGTCATCGACACCGCAGGCGCCCAACTCGGCCCGGAGCACGAAGAAGCGGCCCTCGCCGGAGAGATCGCCCGCAGCCTCCAGCAGTTGGTCACGCTGCCCGTCCCCACCCTCAGCCTCCTCCTCGGCCAGGGCACCGGCGGCGCGGCGCTCGCCCTCCTTCCCGCCGACCGCGTCCTCGCCACGCAGCACGCGTGGCTCGCACCCCTGCCTCCCGAGGGTGCTTCCGCCATCCTGCACCGCACCACTGACAGAGCGGCCGACCTCGCCCGCGCGCAGCACATCGGAGCCCACGACCTGCTGCGCGCCGGGACGGTCGACCGGATCGTCGCCGAACCCGACACGCCGTCAGCTCTGATCCGCGCCGTCAGCGCCGCCGTGAGCGGCGAGCTCGCCGCGCTCCGTGCCCGGTCAGGGCCGGTGGCCGGCTCCGCCGACGCCGTGGTGCGTCTCGCGGAGCAGCGGGGTCGCCGCAGCGCTGCGCTTGTACGCCTCGACGACGAGGTGTGACTGGATCGCCTCGACGCGGTGGACCCAGGGCGAGGCGGTGAGGAACTCCTGGAGGGCCTGCTTGGACGGCTGCGTGACGTCCACCAGCAGTTGGTGCTCGCCCATCACGGCGGCGCAGTAGCGAACCAGCGGCGACTCGACCAGCATCGCGCCGACCGGCTCGACCTGGTCCGGCCTGGTCCGGATCCACAGCAGGGCCTCGACCGGCAGGCCGAGCAGGGCCGGCTCGACGGAGGCCCGCACGCTCACCACGCCGCGCCGGGTGAAGGTCTCCAGCCTGCGCCTGACCGTGGCCTCGGACATGCCCGCGACGGCCGCCAACTCCTCATGGGTGCGGCGGCCGTCCTCGGCCAGCGCCTGGAGCAGCCGCCACTCGTCCGGGCCGACCTCGACGTCCGGCGGGTCCACGCGGTCCGGGACCTGGCTGCCGCCGTCCAGCTCGGCCTCCTCGGCCGGGGTCAGCAGGCCGGGACGCCACTCGTGCACGGTCCGGAAGTAGCGCAGCACCGGCGAGACGTGCTGCGAGACGACGCCGGGCAGTGCCGGGATCCGGTCCAGCATCAGGTTGCCGAGCCGACCGGGCGGGCACTGCACCTCCGCCACGCAGTCGAGCGGTCCGGCGACGGCGTAGCTGAAGATCGTGTCGTCCCACTCCGCGACGGCCACGGCGGCGTCCCGGACCGTTCCCGGGCGGCAGTTCAGCCGCACGATGGCCGTCTCGCCCTGGGTGATCAGCCCGGTCACCACGACCTGCCCGCTTTCGAGCAGCCGCAGGCCGCGCCGGGCGACCGTCCGCTCACCCTCGCCGAGCACGGCGGCGATCCGCCGCCACGAGGCCCGTCCGTCGACCTGCAACGCGGCGACGATGCGCCGGTCCAGCGCGTCCAGGCCCTCTTCCGTCGCTGTCACCCTCACACAGTAGCCAGTGGCGGTGACCGGTGGCCTCGCCCGGTCACGCCCGAGTCGCGCCCGGACGACGGCGGGTCCGCCCACCGGCCGTCTAGACTCGGCCGTCAGGGCCGTCAAGACGACGAAACGGGGGCGCAGTTGAGCGGGATCATCGTGGTCGGCGGGGGTATCGCCGGTTCGGCGGCGGCGTTGGCGCTGCACAAGGCCGGGTTCGAGGTGACGGTCCACGAGGCGCATCCGGTGAGCGGCGCGGACATCGGGGCCTTCCTGACGCTGGCCAGCAACGGCATGCAGGCGCTGGCGCAGTTCGACGCGGCCGAGGCGGTGGCCGCCGAGGGTTTCGAGCTGACCGCGATGAACGTGCTGGACGCGGAGGGCGCCGAGCTCGCCTCGGTGCCGCTCGGGGACGTGGAGCATCCGCTCACCCGGTTCCGCTGCCTGCGCCGCGCCGAGCTGGCCGCCGCCCTCCAGCGCGAGCTTACGCGGCGCGGCATCACGATCCGGCACGCCGCGCGGCTGGTCGGCGTCGACGACACGGACGACGGCGTCACCGCGCGCTTCGCGGACGGCTCGTCGGCGGAGGGCGAGTTGCTGGTCGGCGCGGACGGGCTGCACTCCGTCGTCCGCTCGCAGCTGGTCTCCGACGCCCGCCCGGAGTACGCGGGCCAGGCGGTCTTCTACGGCTACACGACCGAGGCCCGGCCCCCGCACACCGACGGGCGGATCACCATGGTCCGGGGCAGCGGCACGGCGTTCGGCTACGCGGTGTCGCCCGCCGGGCAGACGTACTGGTTCGCGCGGGTTCCCGGACCGGCGCTGACGGCGGAGGAGATCGCGGGCACGAAGCCCGCCGAGTGGCGCGAGCGCCTGCTGCCGCTGCTGCGCCCGGACAGCACACCCACCGCCGACATCGTGGCGGCGACGACCGAGATCCTGATGGCGACGAACGCCATGCACCTCACCCCGGGCCTGCCATGGCGCGGTCGGCGCACGGTCCTGATCGGCGACGCCGCGCACGCGGCCTCGCCCGCGACCGGCCAGGGCGCGTCGATGGCGCTGGAGGACGCCGTGGTGCTGGCGAAGGCGCTGCGGGACAGCGCGTCGACGGACGCCGCGCTCGTCTCCTACGAGGCGCACCGCAGGCCGCGCGCCGAGCAGAACATGACGAACAGCGCCCAGCTGACCGCTTCCCGCACCACCGCCGTCTCGCCGGACACCACCCGGCGCGAGCGTCCCTCGACGCGGGTGGACGAGGACGTGCAGCGGACCCTGGACTGGAACACGCCGCTCCAGGCCGCGCCGGACGTGATCTGACGCAGCGTCAACACAGCCCGAGGGCCGACCCACGCTGCCTGCGGGGTCGGCCCTCGGAGTCACCAGAACTGCCGGGTTGTCACAACCTGCCGGTCACCAGCTGTCGTTCAGCGTCCCGCTGCCCGAACCACCCGTGGTGAACGAGTGGTTGTTGCCCGGCTCCCAGGTGATCGAGCCGTCGGGGTTCTTGATGATGTACTTGTACTGGATCGAGGTGTTGGCGGGCAGGCTGACCGTGCCGCTCCACACCGGGTAGCCCGACGAGGAGAGCGGGATCGCCTGCGAGGTGTCCCAGTTGCCCAGCGCCGGGATCGAGCCGACCAGGAAGACGTTCTGCCCGTAGGTCGTGGTCTCGTTGACGTTGAAACTCTCACCGACCGTGCCGGACGCGGCCGTCGGCAGGTAGAGCGCGACCGCGTCGTCCGCCGGGACGGTGACGGTGGCGGTCCCGTTGGTGGCGACCACGACGGTCGAGCCCGTGCACGCGCCCGTCGACGGCGTCAGGTCACCGTGGATGACGTCGCAGTAGTTGCCCGCCGGAAGGCCGGTGGCCACGGTGATGGTCTTGGCCGCCGACTCGTTGTTGACGGCGATCCATCCGCGGTCGCCCCGGCTGAAGGCGATCAGGTTGGAACCGTCGTCGTACCAGTTGGCGACCGGCTGACCGGCGACTGCGTTGTGCCAGCCGACCATGTTGGCGACGCCCTGGTTGCGGTCGGTGCAGAACCAACCGTTGGAACAGTCGGTGTCCGTGACATAGCCGTTGGCGTCGGCGGGCGGGGAGTCGTCGCTGTTGGTCCAGTCGAAGCTGGCGTAGACCTGCGGGACGTCGTAACCCCAGGCCAGCTCGAAGAGGTTGGCCAGGATGTAGCTCGCGCCGGACTTGTAGTTGAGCGTGCTGCCGTTGCGCTCGGTGTCGTGGTTGGTCACCATCGACGTCGACGCGCTCGGCGGCTCAAGACCCCAACTCTGCCCGAACGTCTTCAAGTTGGCGATGTCGCCGGTGAACTGCGTCTTGAGGTCCTGGGCGTAGGTGAACTCGATGACGCTGCCGTTGGACTCGAAGGCGGCCGGCTGCAGCGCGCTGTTGGTGCTGCCCGGGATCACCTCCTGGTAGACGTACGGGCGCTGGTTCGTCCAGGTGGTGTTGTTCACCTGGGCCAGGATCGCGGCCATGTCGGCCTGGGCGATGTGCTTGGCCGCGTCCATCCGGAATCCGTCCACGCCGTCGGCGATCAGGCTGTTGAGGTAGCCCGCCTCGGTCTGCCGGACGTGGGTGGTCTCGGTGGCCAGGTCCTCCAGGTTGGACAGGTCGCAGTCCTGCACCTGGGTCTGGTTGTTCCAGTCCTGGATGGAGAGGTCCGAGTTGGGGCAGTTGCCCGGGTACTGGTGGAAGTCGGCCGAGGTGTAGCCGGGCTGGGAGTAGCTCTCCGTCGACGAGTTGAAGGTGTCGCCGCCGTAGGAGTCGGTGCTGGTGTTGTTGTTGCCCGCCATGTGGTTGAGCACGGCGTCCGCGTAGACCTTGACGCCCGCGTTGTGGCAGGTGGTGACCATGGCGGCGAACTGCGCGGCGTTGCCCATCCGGCTGTTGAGGTCGTAGCCGATCGGCTGGTAGACCTCCCACCACGGGTGGGTGCCCGAGAGCCGGATCGAGTCCTGCGGCGGGGCGACCTCGACCGCCCCGTAGCCCTTCGGGCCGAGCTCGCTGGTGCACTCGTTGGCGACGGAGTTCCAGTTCCACTCGAAGAGGTTCGCGATGACGTCGCCGCCGTCCGGCCCGGTCGCGGCCCGGGCGGGCTGCGCCTGCGTGGTCAACGGCACGACCACGGCTGCGGCGACGAGCACGCCGACGGCGACCCAGCGGGCCGTACCGCCGGACGGTGGGGTGGTGCTGCCGGGCGATGGGGTGCGGCGTCTGATGTGGATGCGCTTCCTCATGGGCCCTCTCTCCGGAGCCAGGGGGTGGGGGTCGCGGCACCGGGCCCCGCGGGCCGCCCTGCCGCGTAGCAGACCCTCTCGCGGCCCTGATGACCGCGTCAATAACTCTGTGCAAAATATTTCGGCAAGTTCCGGCAAGCCCTTGCGGGGAGCTTGCCAGGCAGAAACGCCGCGGGCCGGCCCCCCCCCCCGGGGGGCGGTCCCCGGCGGCGGCCGACCGGGCCCACAGTGGGTCAGAGCGCAGAGCCCTGCCCGAGCTTGAGGCCCCTGACGTCGTTCGGCCCGGTGGACGTGCCGAAGTGCGGCGCGGGCGTGTTGTGGTAGCAGCCGAGGTCGCCGTTGACGGTGTTGGAGCCGACCGCGTTGCCGTCCGGGTCCGCGACCTTGTCGTCGGCGACGAGGATGTTGGTGCCGACGTGGTTGCGGCTGGTGGCCATGTAGCACGAGCGTAGGTGGCTGCTGGTGATGTAGCCGCCGACGTTGTTGTCCTCGAAGTCGTCGTAGGCCGGGGTCGGCACGCCGTTGTTGGCGAGCGTCGCGAAGACGGCCAGCGAGGGCTGGGGGGCGCAGTTGACACCCGCTCCGTCGTTCAGCGTGGTGATGTCGCCCTTGACGGTGTCGGAGTGCAGGATCACCGCGAGCGCGTGGTCGCTGTTGATGTTGCCGCCGACCACGTCGTCGGTGGTGGTGCTGCAGTTGGCGTGCGGGGAGCAGCCCAGCCCCAGCGCCGCACCCCGGTCCACCTGGACGTTGCCCTTGACGTGGACGGTGGCGCCGGTGATCGCGTCGAGTACGGAGTGCGGCGTGACGTAGAGCTGGGTCTCCACGGTCACCTTGCCGCTCGGGATGGTACAGGTGCCGTCGACCACCAGCTCGTAGTAGTAACCAGGGGCAATGTCACCGCCGTGGCAGACCACCGTGGTGGCGCCGTTCGGGACGACATGGTGCGGCACGGCATGGGCGGCGGGCGCGCCGGCGAAGGCGAGCGCTGAGAGAGCGGTCAGGGCCACCGGGGCCGACCTGAGGACGGAACGGAACAACGTACGATCTCCTCGACTCTGCCCCCCACCTGACGTTCTGGCAGCAGTCACGCTATGCGCAGCGCATCCGCCCCGCCACGCAGAGCGACCGAGCAGGTGACGCCCCGTCGGGGGACACGCCACCTGCTCGACCGCCTGCTCAGCCGCCGGCCTGATCGCCGGCCCGAGCGCCGCTCAGCTGAGGTTGAAGTCGTCCGCGAAGACGTTGCCCTGCCCGTACCAGCCGTGGACGAAGACGGTGACCGTCCCGCTGCTCCCGGTGGTGAATGGCACCGTCAGCTGGTTCCAGCCACTGTTGCTGGACCAGGTCGACGCGCTTGCCCCACCGCTGACACCGACGTAGGCGTAGCTGCCCTGGACCCAACCCGACAGCGTGTAGCTGGTGTTGGGCTTGAGCGTCACCGTCTGGTCGCACTCGCCGGTGGCGGACGAGGTCGGGGTGACCTGGAGCGCGTAACTGCCGGAGTGGACCGGGCTGGTGACGACGCCGCTGCCGGACTGGCAGGTCCACGGGCTCAGACTGCCCGACTCGAAGCCCGCGTTGACCAGCGATCCGCCGCCGGTCCCGCCGCCGCCACCGCTGCCGGTCACCGTCAGGTCGTACGTCGCGGTGTGGCTGCCGCTGGACGCGGTCCCGGTGACCGTGATCGGGTAGCTGCCCGCCGCGACCGAGGACCCGACCGTCGCCGTCAGCGTCGCGCTGCCGCCGGAGGTGACCGAGCTCGGGCTGAACGACACGCTCACGCCGGACGGAGCGCCGCTCGCCGACAGGCTCACCGACTCCGCGCTGCCCACCGTCACCGCCGTGTTCACGGCCGCCGTCCCGCTGCCGCCCTGGGCGACCGACGCGGACGAGGGCGAGAGCGCCAGCGAGAAGTCACTGCTGGTCCCGCCACCGCCGCCGCCCGAGGTGCCCTCGTAGGGCACGAACGCGTCCGTGAACGCCAGCGGGTTCTGGCTGATCTCACTGCAGGTGGGCAGCGAGTTGGCACTGCCGCTGCACGCCTGGTCCCGGTCCACCGACCAGAACGCCAACCGCCCCACGCCGTGCTGCGCGGCGAAGCTCTCCACCGTCTGCGCGTCGGCGAGGGTGAAGGTCGAGCCGTCGTCGTTCTTGCCGATCATCGGCGTGATGCCGAGGTTGGCGTAGGTGTAGGACGGGTCGACCGCCTGCATCTGCGCGAGCGTGGACTGCGCGGCGGAGATCGCCGCCTGGCCCATCTCCTCGCCGGTGCCCGCGTAGTAGTCCATGGCCATGACGTTGACCACGTCGATCTTGATGCCCACGTTCTTGGCGGCCTGCAGGATGTTGACGCCGTCCTGGGTCAGCCCGCTGGGGAGGACCGGCAGGGTCATCGAGAACTGCAGGTTGGGGTTGGTCGCCTTGAGGTCCTTCATCGCCTGCATCTGCCGCGCGGCGGACGCGGTGTCGGCGACGGCGGCGCCCTCGACGTCGAAGTCGAGCTGGGTGACGCCGTAGTCGTTGATGATCGCCTGGTAGCCGGCGTCGATGCTGCTCTGCGTCGTGCAGGTCCAGGCGAGCGGCTCACCGCTGGCGCCGCCGGACGAGATGATCACCGACGCGCCCTCGGACTTGGCCTTGGCGATCTCGGGGTCGGTGTAGGAGTCCGCGCCGATCGGAAGCGTGTCGCCCCAGATCTGGTTGCAGCCCTCGCCCAGCACGAAGGCCGCGGTGTAGGCCTTCAGCCCGTGCCCGGTGACGGCCGTGTCGAGCATGCCCTCCTGACCGTTCGACATGTCGACATAGGGAGCGACCGAGTAGACACTCGTCGCCGCGGTACTCGCCGTGGGCGCGAAGGCCCCGACCATCCCGGCGACGGCGAGCGCCAGCGCGCCTGCCGAGGCGGTAAATCTTGCCAAGTGCATGACACAAGTCCCTTCGGGGGTGCCCGACGCGACGGCACCGACGATGTGGGGCGTCGGCACCGACGGACTCGGCGTGCGTCGGGAACGGAGATGTGGGGGGTGTTGCCACGCAGGCCTGGCGTGAGCACTACCAAACAACCTCCGTGAGGCTGCGTCAATAGGACTAGACCAAATTGCCGCCGCAGCGACAGGACTAGTCCACCTTCCGCCGACGACCGCCCGATCCGTACCCGACCGGTACCGGGTCCCGGCCGGGAAATTCAGTGGCCGACGGGGAGTTGGCGGGTCAGAGTCACTCGCCGGGCTTCTGCGCGAGATGCTGCTTCGCGTCCTCGTAACCCGCGTCGCCGGGGGCCTCGGCCGGGCCGTAGACGAGGTTGAGCACGCCGGTGCTGAAGGCCGCGGAGGAGAGCAGTCGCAGCGGGATCGGCTTCTCTCCTTCGCCGGACTCACCGAACAGCCGCATGCCCTTGCCCAGCGCGATCGGGTGCACCAGCAGGTGCAGCTCGTCGAGCAACCCTGCCGCCAGCAGCTGACGCACGACGGAGACCGAACCGCTCAACCCGATGTCCCCGCCGGGCTCGCCCTTCAGCGCGGTCACGGTGGCGACCAGGTCGCCTTCGAGCTGCTCGGAGTTGCGCCAGCTGAAGGTCAGCGGCTGCTTCGAGACCACGATCTTCCGCATGTCCCCCAACGCCTTGGCGAACCCGGCGTCCTCGCCACCCGCCTGCTCGCGCTCCGGCCACGCCCCGGCGAAGCTGTCGTACGTCCTGCGCCCGAACAGGATCGTGTCCGCGCCCGCCAGCTGGGCACCCACGGCTGCGCCCATCTCGTCGTTGTAGTACGGGAAGTGCCACTCGTTGGGAGCCTCCACGACACCGTCGAGCGAGATGAACAGCCCTGCCGTGATCTTTCGCATCGCCATGCCTCCGCGGGAGTGGTACGCCTCCCGCGGACTCTACCGAAATGTCCGTTCCTCACCGCTGCTTCGGTGCCTACGAGGCGAACGCGTCGACCGTCGCGGCGAACTGCTCCGCGTCCTGGAAAAGGAAGGCGTGCCCCGCGTCGGGGTACATCAGGACGTCGGCGCAGCGCAGGCCGTCGGCCAGGATCACGGCGTTGCCCGCCGGGTCCAGGGCGTCCGACGCACCGTCAGCGACCAGGACCGGCACATGGATCCGCCCCAGCTCCCGGCCCTCCCGGTCCGCGCCGGCCATCCACTGCTGGAGGGCGGTGGCCTGCTCGGCCCGCACCGCGTCGGAGACGCCGTAGAAGCCCGGGTACTGACTGATCCCCTTGGCGTACGCGTACGCGGCCGCGAGCTGGTCGGACGGGAACAGGACGGACAGCCGGACCGCCGGGTCCGGGCTGTCGAGCGCCGCGGCAGCGGCGGGCGGGATCGGCAGGGCCTGGCCCGTCCCGGCCTGGGTGGAGGCCAGCACCAACCGCCCCACCTGGCCCGGATGCCGTACCGCCAGCGCCTGCGCCACCATCCCGCCCAGCGACCACCCGAGCACGGTGGGCCGGTGCAGCCGGAGCGCGGAGATCAACGCGCTGGTCTGCTCGGCCATCGCGGGAACCGTCATCGTGCCCGGCAGCGCGCTGGTCTGTCCCACGCCCGCGTTGTCGAAGACGACCACGGTGTGGTGCGCGGCCAACGCGTCCACGAACGCGGGCGCCCAGGCGTCCATCGAGGCGCCGTGTCCCGTCACCAGCAGGATCGGGCTCCCCGCGCCGACCTCGCGGTAGCCGACGTCGCCGTCCCTGGTGTGCGCGATCAACGTCGGCGCGCCCACGATCCCGCTCGCAGGCGCCGGGGCGGACACCGGTGCCGCTGCCGCGACCCCTGTTCCGCACAGAGCCGTCACCACCGCCGTCGCCGCCGCGACTGCAACCCCGACCCGCGCTCGCATGCTGCCGCTGTGCTTCATCCGGCTCCCCGCCCTTCGCTCCCCCACCGACGACCGTCACCCGGGAGCGTAGCCACGGGCAGCCCGCAGCGCCTCCGGGTTTTGCCGCTAAGGCTGAGGGGTTCGGGAGCCCTGACTCAGCCAGGAACAGGAGTCCCGCCAGGCATCCGTGCAGAAGCTGGGCGGTAGCAGTCTTATCAGCTCGCCACCGACCTGGGACGTGCCCACCCAGCCCTCGCGCACGCCGTTGGTGACCGACTGGCACCCGGTCACGGCCTGGAGCAGCTCCACCTCGTGGCCGCCGTCCGTGAAGATCTCCAGCGCCGCCGACCCGGTGTCGTTCGGGCACTCGTAGGTCCCTCCCGGCGGCGTCGGCAGGGCGTTGAGCGCACTGCGGAAGCCGTTGATCGTCGCCTGGTCCGTGATCACCCGCGACGTCCGCTGCACCGTCCGCGTCCCGTTCGAGGCCCAGTACGCGTAGCCGCAGAGCAACAGCCGGTTCGCCGTCAGCGGTTCGAGTACGTCCCCCGTCCCGTACACGTCGGTGGCCTGGTCCTTCGGCGGCTCGGCGGGGCACCGGCCCGTGCGTACCGCCGTCAGGGCCGCCGCGACAGCCGACGGGTCCTGCGTCTGCGTCACGTTGCCGTTGAGCCAGCCACTCGCGTGGATCCCCCACAGCACAGCCGCTACGACCACCGCGAGCGCCAGTGCCTCCTGCCACAGCTTGAGCCTCAGTCGCCGTCTGCCGCCAGGTCTTCGCGCCATCCTCGCCCCCTCGCATCGTGCCCGTAGGACGAAGCAGGAGGCACAACGGTTCCTGACGTGACGTCAGGCCGCCGCGCGCATCGCTCGCAGCGCCCGCAGACCGGCGAACTCCCGTATCCGCAACGCCTTCCCGAGCACGACGAAGGACAGCGCCATCGCCGCTCCGCCCGCCACCAACCCCAGCAGCACCGGCCCCTGGAGCACGTGCGCCGCGCCCCACCCGACCGCGCCGGCCGCGCCCGCCGCCACGACGAGCTTGCCGTAGGTGCGCACCAGGCGCTTCCCGTCGAGGCGGCGCTCCAGCCGGCGCCGCAGTCGGACCGCCGTGACCACCATGCCGAACAGGTACGACACCGCGTAGGCCGCAGCCATGCCGGTGACCGCCCAACGCGGCGGCAGCCACAGGTGACAGGCGGTCGCCAGGACGATGTCGGCGACGGAGATCCACAGCGCCATCCAGAACGGCGTGCGCGTGTCGTCGAAGGCGTAGAAGCCGCGCAGCAGCAAGTACTGGGCGGAGAACGGGATCAGGCCGAGCGCGAAGGCGCGCAGCATCTCGCCCAGCGGGGCCGCCGTGCCCGCCGTGCCGTTGCCGTGGGCGAACATGACCACCGCGATCTCCGGCCCGAAGACCAGGAAGAAGAAGGCCGCCGGCACGATGAGCAGCCCGGTGAGCCGCAGGCCGCGCGAGAGGTCCTCGCGGACGTCGTCCAGGCGGTGCTCGGAGACGGCGCGCGTCATCCGCGGCAGTACGGCCGTGACCAGCGAGACGGTGACGATCGACTGCGGCAGCATCCAGATGTTCTGCGCGAAGAAGTACGCGCTGTTCCCCGCGCCCGCGTTGCGCAGTTGGGCGTCGGCGGCGTTCGCGTAACGCGTCACCACCGCCAGCGCGACCTGGTTGACCAGGACGAAGAGCAGCGTCCAGCGCGCGGCGACCAGGCTGCCCCGCAGTCCGCTGCCGCGCCAGTCGAACCTCGGCCGCCAGCCGAAGCCGCTGCGGACCGACGCGAGGACCAGGCAGGCGGCCTGGACCGCGATCCCGGCCGTGGTGACGGCGCCGAGCAGCAGCACCTCCCACCCGGGGATCCGGCCGGTGCGCGCCGTCGAGCCGAACTGGAGGCAGAAGCCGAACAGCCCGATCAGCACCACGTTGTTGAGCACCGGGGCCCAGCCCATCGCGCCCAACCGCCCTCGGGCGTTGAGCACCTGACCGAACATGAAGAAGCAGCCGTAGAAGAAGATCTGCGGCAGCAGCAGCCGCGCGAAGAGCACCGTCAGCCCGAACGTCGGGGCGGAGCTGGACATGTAGAGCGCGACCAGCTGCGGCGCGAACACGACGGCGGCGACCGTCCCGAGCGCCAGCACGCTGAGCACCATGGTGACCAGCCGCTGCTCGTGCGCCCGTCCCCCGTCGGGGTGTTCGGCGCGGGCGCGCACCAACTGCGGTACCAGAACCGAGTTCAGCGCGCCGCCGACCATCAGCGTGTAGAGGCTGGTGGGCATGGTGTTGGCAGTTTGGTAGGCACCGGCCAGCGAGGCCGTGCCGAGCGCCGCCGCCTGCAGGACCAGCCGGGCCATCCCGCTGCCCCGCGAGGCGAACGTCCCGGCCGCCAGCCAGACGGACGGCCGCACCGAGACCCGCCGGTACCACGGCCCCCGACGCCGCGCGTGCCGCCCGCCCGGCGATCCGCCCCGCGCCCTACCCCGCGACCCACCCTGCGAACTCGCCTGCGTCACATCACCATCACGCATGCGGCACACCCTAGTAGCAGAACGACAACGACCGCGCGCCCTCCGGTACGGGAACCGGAGGGCGCGCGGAACGGTGTCACCGGGCCGCGTCGACGAGCGACTGCCGACCACGACCCGGAGATCAGGACGTCAGGCCTTCGAGGAGGCTCAGACCTGACCGGCCTTCTCCAGCGCGGCGCAGCAGGTGTTGACCAGCAGACGGGTCACCACGTACGGGTCGACGTTGGCGTTCGGACGGCGGTCCTCGATGTAGCCCTTCTTGTCCACCTCGACCTGCCACGGGATGCGCACCGACGCGCCGCGGTCGGAGACGCCGTAGGTGTAGACGTTCCACGGGGCCGTCTCGTGCTTGCCGGTGAGGCGCTGCTCGACACCCGAGCCGTACTGGGTGACGTGCTCCATCACGATGTCCTGGCTGGCGCCGAGCGCCTCGCAGGCGGTGATGATGGCGTCGTAGCCCTCACGCATGGCCTTGGTGGAGAAGTTGGTGTGCGCGCCCGCGCCGTTCCAGTCGCCCTTGGCCGGCTTGGCGTCCAGGGAGACGACGACGCCGTAGTCCTCGGCGACGCGGTGCAGCAGCCAGCGGGCGACCCACATGTGGTCGGAGACCTCGAGCGGGCCGACCGGGCCGATCTGGAACTCCCACTGACCCGGCATGACCTCGGCGTTGATGCCGCAGATGGCCAGACCGGCCTCGATGCAGGCGTCCAGGTGCTTCTCGACGATCTCGCGGCCGACGACCTTGCCCGCGCCGACGCCGCAGTAGTACGGACCCTGCGGGGCCGGGAAGCCGCCCTCGGGGAAGCCCAGCGGGCGGCCGTCCTCGGTCAGGAAGGTGTACTCCTGCTCGATGCCGAAGATCGACTCCTGCGCGGCGAACTGCTCGGCGACGGCCGAGAGACGGGCGCGGTGGTTGGTCTCGTGCGGGGTGCCGTCGGTGTTCCAGACCTCGCACAGGACCAGCACGTTGTCGCCGCCGCGGATCGGGTCCGGGCAGGAGAAGACCGGCTTGAGCACGCGGTCGGAGGCGTGGCCCTCGGCCTGGTTGGTGCTGGAACCGTCGAAGCCCCAGACACCGAGCTCGGCGCCGTCGGCCAGAACCTTGGTCTTCGAGCGCAGCTCGGCGGTCGGCTCGGTGCCGTCGATCCAGATGTACTCGGCCTTGTAACTCACGGGCGCTGACCTCGCAGGTGAACGTGCACGGGTGGGGGGAACGATGCTGTGGCGCTCGGCGTCGCTCCTCTGCGCTGGGGAGTTACGGCCTTGGCTGTTGGATCAGGAGCCTCACAGCACGCAATTTCCCACTCGTTGCCCGTTTGTGAACTGCATGTTAACCAGGCCGGGAGTGGTGCAGTTCACACCCCGAGTGCCGTCGCCGCCGTACCCGCGGCGACGACCTCGCAGGTCACGCGCGCGTGAACACCAGGGACACGTTGTGGCCGCCGAAGCCGTAGGAGTTGGCCAGCCCCGCCTGCCACGCGCCGTGCCGCGGCTCGCCCGCGACCAGGTCGAGCTTGACCTCGGGGTCCGGGTGGTCGAGGTTGCGGATGGCCGGGAGCCGGCCCTCGTGCAGCGCCAGCGCGGTGACCATCGCACCGAGCGCCCCGGACGCGCCCAGCAGGTGACCGGTCATCGACTTGGTCGCCGTCACCACCGGGTGGGTGCCCAGCACGTCCGCGACGACCTGCGCCTCGACCAGGTCCCCGGCCGGGGTCGAGGTGGCGTGGGCGTGCACGATGCCGACGTCCTGCGGCGCGACGCCGGCGTCGGCCAGCGACAGCCGCATCGCCCGCATCTGCCCGTCCGCGTCGGAGGCGGTGATGTGCTCGGCGCTGGAGGTGATCCCGGCGCCCGCGACCCGCGCGTACGCCCGCGCGCCGCGTGCCTTCGCGCGGTCCGCGCGCTCCAGCACCACTAGCACCGCGCCCTCGCCGAGCACGAAACCGTCGCGGTCGGTGTCGAACGGCCGTGAGGCCAGGGCAGGTTCGTCGTTCCGCTTGGACAGCGCGGTCATCTGCGCGAAGCCCGCCATCGGCAGCGCCGCGACGCACGCCTCCGTCCCGCCCGCGACCACGACGTCGGCGCGGCCGAGGCGGATCAGGTCCATGCCCATGGCGATCGCCTCCGCGCCCGAGCTACAGGCGCTCACCGGAGTCCGCGCGCCCCCGCGCGCGCCGAGGTCCATGCTGACCCAGGCGGCCGGGCCGTTGGCCATCAGCATCGGCACCACGTACGGGGAGACCTTGCGCGCCCCGTACTGCTCCAGCACGTCGTCCTGCGCGAGCAGCGATCCGGCGCCGCCGGTCCCGGTCCCGATCACCACGGCCAGCCGCTCGCCGTCGACCTCCGGCCGCCCGGCGTCCGCCCAGGCCTCCCGCGCGGCCACCAGCGCCAGCTGCTCGCAGCGGTCGAGCTTGCGCGCCTCGACGCGCGGCAGCACCTGGGCCGGGTCGACGGCCAGCTGCGCGGCGATCCGCACCGGCAGGTCCTTCGCCCACTCCTGCTCCAGCACGCTCACCCCGGACTCGCCCGCGAGCATCGCGGCCCACGTCGACGCCACGTCCCCGCCGAGCGGTGTGCTGGCGCCCAAGCCGGTGACGACGACCTCGACGTCCGCGCTGTGCTGTCCCATCGACGCACTCCCCTGTTCGTATGAAACTTACGAGAGGGCGGAACCGGTGGAACGCTGCCCTCTGACGTTGATGCCCAGCCTGGCACGGACATCAGCGGAGAAGTGGGCACGGTAGTACGGCGAGTCTGCCTACGAATCTTTGTCGGATTCCGACATGGCGAGTCGGACGGCACGGCGAGTCGGCCTAGACGCCTACCGGGCGACGGGTACGTCCACGCGGGTGGTGCCGGTTCGCTCCGCCAGCGCCTCGCCGCCGGTGGCCTCGGCCAGCCAGGCGTCGAAGCCGGGCACCGACTCCTCCGGCACCCCGACCTCGATCACCACGTCGACGGCGTCGTACGCGACGTCCCGCACGACGTACCCGGCCGACCGCAGGTCGTTCTCCAGCCGTCCGGCGCGGACGTGGTCGGTGGTCACCTCGATCAGCGCGACCGGCCGCCGCTCGACCAGACCGACCTCGTCCAGCGCGGCCGAGACGACTCCGCCGTAGGCGCGGACCAGACCGCCCGCGCCGAGCAGCACACCGCCGAAATACCGGGTGACCACGGCGACCGTGTCGGTCAGCCCGCGTCGGCGCAGCACCTCCAGCATCGGCGCGCCCGCCGTCCCCGCCGGTTCGCCGTCGTCGTTGGAACGCTCCCGGCGCGGGTCGTCGCCGACCACGAAGGCGGTGCAGTTGTGCCGGGCGTCCCAGAACTCCTTGCGGATCCCGGCGATGAACGCCTGAGCGGCGGCCTCGTCCTCGACCCGGGCGAGGTGGCAGACGAAGCGGGACTTCTTCACCTCGAGCTCGTGGACCCCCGGCCCGGCCACGGTCAGGTACGCCATGGTCGGGCCTCCCGGTTCTGCTGCGCGTGCGCTGTCTCGGACATACGTCCTGGTCGCGCCCAGGTTACTCGGCGGGCTACTCGGGCTGCTCCGACTCCTCGGACTGCTCAGAGTCCTCGGGTCGCTCCCAGCTGTAGGCGCGCTCGACCTTGGCCACGTGCAGGGCGTAGGACTTGTACCACCGCTCCCGGCCCAGGTTCCGCGCCACGGTGTGGGAGGCGTTGGCACGCCAGGCCTTGACGTTCTCCTCGGTGTCGAAGTAGGCGACGGTGATGCCGAGGCCGTCCGCGCCACGGCACTCGTCCGAGCCGAGGAAGCCCGGCTGGCTCCTCACCAACTCGGCCATCTCCTTCGCCATCTCGGAGTAGCCGTGGTCACCCTCCTCCCGGACGGAGGTGAAGACCACGCTGTAGTACGGCGGTTGGGGGGTCCGGGCGGGGCGCTTGGCTTCCATCGGGGTCTCCTCCGGCTGCAAGGGCGGGCGTTGTGCTGCCCGCACTGGGTGGTGATGATCATTCTGTCAGGCCGCTGTACGCCGCGACGAGAGTCCGCCCCCGCTAAGGTGATCGCTCGAAGCGTCCGGGGGAGGACAGTCACATGTTCGGGATCATTCGTCCCTGCCGTCATCGGCTCGGCGAGAAGCTGCAACGCAGCTGGATGGCGCATCTGTGCGGGCTCTGCCTCGCGCTGCGGGACGGCCACGGCCAACTGGCCCGGACCGCGACCAACTACGACGGACTGATCGTCTCCGTCCTGGTCGAGGCGCAGCGCCCGTCCACCTCGGACGACCGGCGCACCGCCGGTCCCTGCCCGCTGCGTGGGATGCGTTCCGCGCCGGTCGCGCGCGGCGCGGGCGCCCGGCTGGCCGCCGCCGTCTCCCTGGCGCTGGCGTCGGCGAAGGTCCGCGACCACGTCGACGACCGCGACGGCGCGTTCGCGAGGCGTCCGGTCGCCGCCGCGGCGGGCGGCATGGCGGACCGCTGGCGACGCCAGAGCCTGCGCGGCGGCGCGGAGTTGGGCTTCGACACCGGTGTCCTCTTCGACACGCTGGCGCAGCAGACCGCGCTGGAGCAGTCCGCGGGCCTCGGCTCCTCGGTGCTGCTGGTGACGGCCCCGACCGAGGAGGCCACGGCGCTCGCCCTGGAGCACACCGCCGTCCTTGCGGGCCGCCCCGGCAATGCCGCCGCGCTCCGCGAGGTGGGCCGCTACTTCGGCCGTCTCGCCCATCTGCTCGACGCGGTCGAGGATCTGACGGAGGATCAGGCAGCGGGCGCCTGGAACCCGTTGGCCGCGACCGGCACCTCACTGGACGAGGCCGAGCGCCTGTGCCGCGACGCCGTCCACGGCATCAAGCTGGCCCTGGCCGAGGTCGAGATGGACGACCCCACGCTGGCCCACCGCCTCCTGGTCCACGAGACCGACGCGGCAGTCCGGCGCACCTTCGGCCACGCCCGCGGCAGCTACCCGCCCCCGCAGCCCCCACTGCCTCCCATGGGCCCGAACCCCTTCCGCAACAGCCCGTTCGGGCCGCCGATCCCGCCCGTCCCGCCGGGCCGACGCCGCAACCCGCTGGCCGCGTGCGGGATCTGGGCGCTGCTCTGCTGTACCTGCCAGGCCTGCTGCCGCGAGGACTACGAGAACCCCTGCACCGGCCGCCGCGTGCAAGGCCCGTGCAGCGACGTGGACTGCGGCGACTGCTGCGACGGTCTCGAATGCTGTGAGTGCTGCGAGTGTTGTGAATGCCTGGAGTGCTGCGACTGCGGCGGCTGCTGAACAGGCGCTGGTGCCACCGCTCCTCACGCCTCAGCGAACGAGATGCCGTTCCAGGAAGGCCAGTTCCTCCCGGACGGCCTGCTCGTGGGCGTCCAGGAACGGCGCGTAGTGCCCGCCGGGAACGCTGACGACCTCGCCGCGCGGCGCCCGTTCCACCGCCGCGATCGTCGCTTCCGGCGGCGCGGTCCGGTCCTGGTCGCAGACCACGGCCAGCAGCGGGCAGCGCACCCGCGCCGCCGCGCTTCCGGACCGGTGCAGCGGCATCGCAAGCGCGGAGCGAGCCGCCACCGCCTGCCGCCACTGCGAGTATCGGCCGTCCGGATCGAGCGGATGCGGGACCACCCACCCGTCCGGCGTGCTGAGCAGCGCCACCGTCCCCGGGGCCCCGGCCAGCGGGACGAGCAGCGGCTCGCGTCCGACCAACCCGCCGAGCGCGTCCCGCACACCCCGCCCGAGCAGCCGCAGCATCGCTCCCGGCTTCTGGTACCGCGCCGGCGCCCGGGCCGCGGCCAGTCCGCCGACGTTGGCCGACTGCGCGACCACCGCCGCCACCTCCGGGCACCGGGCGACGACCTCCATCACCAGCCCGCCGGACGCCGAGAACCCCCACAGCCCGACCCGGTCCGGGTCCACGCCCGGCAGCGTGCGCACGTACGCGATCGCCGCCAGCCAGTCGGCCACATGGTCGCGCATCCCCAGGACCAGCCGCGGTGTGCCACCGCTCTCCCCCAGCCGCCGGTAATCGAAGCCGAGCGCGCTGAACCCCGCCTGCTGGAACCGCCGCGCGAACCGGTCGGTCCCCGGCTCCTTCGGCACGGCGAACCCGCCCGCCATCACCACGCACGCCCCGTTGGTCCCGGGGTAGAACCACGCGGCGCACTCCTCGCCGCCGCTGCTGAACCGGACCTTCTCCCGCTGAACGGACTCGAGCATGCCGACCTCCGAGAGCCGTCGATACCGATCGCCGATCGCCTGCTTCAAGTGAACCACCTGGTTCACATTGCGTCCACCGGGTCCCGCTCCTCCCTCACGCCGGTGGGGCGTAGCCGCGCGAGCGGACCAGGTCGTCGACGATCCGGGTGAAGGCCCGGCCGGCGACGCTCTCGTAGACCCCCTCCCGGCGCAGCAGGGCGACGGTCCGCGTCGGCAGCGGCGGGTCGAGCGGGACGGGCGTCAGATGCGGGTGGTCGTGGGTGACGGCGTCGGGCAGCACCGTCGCCAGCGGGGTCCGCCGGACGATCTCGGTGAGCGCCTGGACGGAGTTGGCCTCGACCGCGATCCGAGGCGCGATGCGATGGCCCGCGAGGTAGTCGTCGATATGGCCACGGGTCGCGAAATCCCCGCTGAGGAGCGCCAGTTGCTCATCCTTGAGCGCCTGCACCGGCAGCGGCTCCGACACCGCCCGCGCGCGGGGAGCTCCGGTCACCAGGCTGAGCGACTCGGTGAACAGGGCAGTCGCAGCAATGCCGGGCAGGTGCGGACCGGTGAAGGCGATGCCCAGGTCCAACTCGTCGGCGAGCAGGGCGGCCTCGACCCGGTCCTGCGTCGTCTCGACGAGCGTCAGCTCGACGCCGGGGTGGCGGGCATGGAGCTCGGCGGCGAGCGGACCGACCAGGTAGGCGGTGAACGTCGGGGTGACGCCCAGCCGCAACCGGCCACGGGAGAGATCCTGCACGTCGCGCAGCGCCCGCTCGGCCGCGGCCAGATCGCGCAGCGCACGGCGGGCATGGTCGGCATAGACCGCCCCGGCGTCGGTGAGCCGCACCGTCCGACCGCTGCGGTCCAGCAGCTGCACGCCCAGGGTCCGCTCCAATTGCCGGATCTGCTGGGAGAGCGTGGGCTGGGAGATGTGCAGGTCGTCGGCGGCGCGGGTGAAGTTGCCATGCTCGGCGACGGCGAGCAGATAGCGCAGATGACGCAGTTCCAGGGCGGCCATGCCCCCACTATAGATGTCACCAATGGCTCTTATGCCTAATAGCTCTTGGACGCTATAGCCACAGGTCATGCATGGTGGATCTCAGCAGGCCCCAGCGGCCGGTCCCACCGAAGGGAGTGCCCCATGCAGGACCTCACCGAGGGCGTCGCGCGTTTCCAGCGGGACGTCTTCCCCGCCAAGACGGAGCTCTTCGCCCGTCTGGCCACGCACCACTCGCCGCACACGCTGTTCATCGGCTGCTCCGACGCGCGCGTCGTCCCCGAGCTGATCACCGGCACCGAGCCGGGCGACCTCTTCGTCGTCCGCACCGCCGGAAACCTGGTCCCCGCCTACAACCCCGGCGGCGACGGGGTGACCGCGAGCATCGAGTACGCCGTCACCGCGCTGGGCGTGGAGAACATCGTTGTCTGCGGCCACTCGGCCTGCGGCGCGATGACCGCGCTCGCCCACGGCGACGACCTCAGCGGCGCTCCGGCGGTCGCCGCCTGGCTGCGGCACGCGGACTCGTCCCAGGCCCGCACCCCGGCCACCGGCGACGTCCCCGCCCTGGTCCGCCAGAACGTGCTGGCCCAGCTGGCGAACCTGGCCACCCACCCCTCCGTCGCCCGCGCCCTGGCGGCGCGTCAGATCTCGCTGCACGGCTGGGTCTTCGACATCGCCACCGGCACCGTCGAGGACCTGACCGCCGTCACCGCAGAGCTCGCGGCCTGACCCGCGACAGACCGTCCACCTGAACCCTCACCTCGAAGCAAAGGACCTACCGACCATGCTGCACGCCCAGCTCGACCCGACCGCCCGCCAGACCCTCGCCGTCGCCGCCGTCGACGCCAAGACCCGCAAGGACCTCTCCTGGCAGCAGATCGCCGACGTCTCCGGCCTGTCGGTGGCCTTCACCACCGCCGCCGTCCTCGGCCAGCACGCCCTGCCGGAGGCCGCAGCCAAGGCGGTCGCCGAGCTCCTCGGCCTCGACGAGGACGCCGCAATGCTGCTGCAGACCGTCCCGACCCGAGGCTCGATCACCGACCGCGTCCCCACCGACCCGACGATCTACCGCTTCTACGAGATGCTCCAGGTCTACGGCACCACCCTCAAGGCCCTGGTCCACGAGCAGTTCGGCGACGGCATCATCTCCGCGATCAACTTCAAGCTCGACGTGAAGAAGGTCGCCGACCCCGAGGGCGGCGAGCGCGCCGTCATCACTCTGGACGGCAAGTACCTGCCGACCAAGCCCTTCTGACGCCCGTCCTCTAGGCCCTTTCCCTCACCTCCCGGAGATCCCCGTGGACTTCGTCCAGCGCACCATCGACCTCGCCCGACAGAACGTCGCCGAGGGCGGCCGACCCTTCGCGACCGTCATCGTCAAGGACGGCGAGATCCTCGCCGAAAGCCCCAACCGGGTCGCCCAGACGAACGACCCCACCGCCCACGCCGAGATCCTCGCCATCCGCGAGGCCTGCACCAAGCTCGGCACCGAGCACCTGACCGGCGCCACCATCTACGTCCTCGCCCACCCCTGCCCGATGTGCCTGGGCTCGCTCTACTACTGCTCACCCGACGAGGTCGTCTTCCTCACCAGCCGCGAGGCCTACGAGCCCCACTACGTGGACGACCGCAAGTACTTCGAACTCGCCACCTTCTACGACGAGTTCGCCAAGCCCTACCAGGACCGCCGACTGCCCATGCGCCACGAGCCGAGCGAGGCCGCCGTCGACGTCTACCGCGCCTGGCAGGCCCGCAACGGCGGCGAACGCCGCGTCGCCGGAGCCCCGACCGCCTGAGGTCCGACGGGATCTCCTAGCGTCCTCCCTCCGTCCTCCTTACGTGGCATGATGCGGGAAGACGCGGCTCACACGGGTCGATCACACAGGCGCAGCGGGAACGAGGGGAGGGCGACGTGCAGCGCGCAACCGTTCTGCTCACCCTCCTCGCCCTGCTCGGCAGGGTGCTGGACGCCCTGCTCCCGCACCCTGCCGCCCTGGGCTTCGCCACCGTCGCCGCAGCGACGCTCGCCTTGATGGTCTGTCTGGTCGCGGGCAGCATCCCGCTGCTGCGCCTGCTCGGACCGACGGCATCCGCCGGTCCGGGGCCTGCCACCCGACGCGAGTACGCGTGGCTGACCGCCTTCATGCCCCAGCGCGACCCCGACGGCCGCGGCCGCAGCCGCCCACGAGCACCGTCCGCCGCCTCCAGGGCGGCCGGTTCAGCATCCCGGGCCTGACGGCCCGTTCACTCTCCTGCCTGCGCGGCCGCCCTTCCGTGCCGATACGTGTCACACGCCGCGCCGCGCTGGGCCGAGACTGCCGTGCCCACGCCCGCGTGCCCAAAGCCGGAGGGCCCGCTCGTCATGTCAGTTTCCCTGTCCCCGTTCACCGTCCTCGACCCCGCGGTCGGCCTCGCCAGGGACGCCGTCGCACAGTTGTCGCACCTGATGCCGGTCGCGCTCGGCATCGTGGTGTTCACCCTCGCCGTACGCCTGCTGCTCCACCCGCTCGCCCGAGCCGCCGCGCGCGGCGAAAAGACGCGCAACCACCTCGCTCCCCGCGTCACCGCACTGCGCGAGCGGCACCGCAAGGACCCCGACCGCATGCAGCGCGAACTCACCACCCTGTACCGGGAGGAGGGCGTCTCGCCGCTCTCAGGCTGCCTGCCCTTGCTGCTACAGGTGCCGTTCACGTCCGTCATGTACCGCCTCTTCACCAGCACCAGCGACCCGGCCTCCCAGGCTCTGCTCGGGCACACCTTGCTCGGCGTCCCCCTCAGCGCCCACCTGACCGCCCTCGCCGGGGCAGCCCACCTCGCCGTCTTCTGCGCCGTGCTCGCCGGCCTGCTCGCGCTCGGCTACCTCACCTACCGACGCACCCGCCGAATCTCCCTGAAGTCCAGCCCGCTGGCCTACCTGTCCTTCGGCACGGCGGTGTTCGCCGCCTTCCTCCCGCTCGCAGCCGGCCTCTACCTGCTCACCACCACCGCCTGGACCCTCGGCGAGAAGGCCCTGCTGACCTGACGATGACGGTGGTTCACCAAGTCGCCAGGTGCCGGGCGAAGAACTGACGCACCGCGCGGCGGACCTCCGGGACGGACACGGCCGGGTCGACAGCTCCCACCAGCGCGTCGCGCTGCGCAGCGGTCATCAGCCCGGCGATCTGGAGCTGCGGGATCACGGCCGCGCAGTCCGTGAAGACCCAGTGGTTGGCGTCGGCGATCCGAGCGCTTCGGACCCAGCGCCCCGAGTTCCTGGCGACCTCCGCCCACGACCGGTCCAACTCCTGCTCCCGGTCGAACCCCGAGCTGCCGAGGAGGAACAGCGGCCGGTCCACCCCGCTCGCAGCAACGGGGAACGCCTCGGGCGTCCCGCCGGGAAGCGCGGGCGGGTAGTCCAGGTAACCCTCCAGGTTGATCCCGGCGCGCACCTCCCGGTTCTCGAACAGCACCTCGGTGACGGCGCTCCCGCCTGCCGAGTGCCCGTACACGCCGACACGGCGCAGGTCGAGCGAGTCGGCAAGGCCTTCCGGCAGCGGCAGTTCGGAGGCGCGTCCAAGTTGGGCCAGGACGAAGTGCAGGTCGGCGATCCGCGCGTCGATCATGGTGCGGAAGAGCGACGGCTGGTCCCGCGGGTCGCCCCGCAGGACCGTCGTCCGCACCCGCCCGGACCGGAACGCGGTGACGCCGGGGAACTCGACCACGGCAGCGTCCCCGGGGTGGTCCACCGTCACGACGACCGCCCCGTGACTGGCCAACTCCTCGGCCAGGCAGGTACCCAGACCACGCGGGTCACCGCCGCCGGGGCTGTACACCAGCACCGGCCACCGGCCGGGCAGAGCCGGGGCGCCGAGATCGGAATGCGACAGGGTGGAACCCCAGTCCACCCCGGCTGCGGGAAGCTGCAACGGACTGAACTGCATGACCCGGCCGAACAGGCTCGCGGCCAGCTTCGGCAACTGCGGCGCGGGCACGGACCCGGCGACGTCACGCGCCGGATAGAAGACCGTCAGCATCAACTCCCGCACCGGATAGTCAGCCTCCCAGGGATCAGGACGCGAGGGGTCGACCAGGTAGACGGGCTGCTGTCCGACCCGATGGCGGCCCGTCGGCGCAGGCAGGTCGAGCACGAGGTCCGCCGCCGTCGGCCCGTCCGCCGCAACGGGGGTCGCGCCCGTCCCCAGTCCTGCGAATGCGGCGGCCAATCCCAGCACCGCACTCCTGGTGACGGTGCGTCGGCTGACGGGAAACGTACCGAGGTAGTGGTCTGTCATGGACTGCATCCTGCGCCGGCCTCGTCTGCACAGGCGATCATTTAGGTTGGAGCCTCAAGCATGGCGCCCTCGTCCCACTCGGGGCAGAGCCGTTCGAGGGCAGAGTCGTTCGATGGTAGAGCCGTTCGGGGGCAGAGCCGTTCGGGGGCAGCATGATCCGCATCAACTTCACGCCCGACGACTTCACCCGGGTCACTCTCGCGCCCCGGCCCGCCCCGCTTCAGGAACTCAACACCGCGCTGATGACCCTGTGCGGCCGGGACGGCACGCTGCTCCACGGCGCCTGGCGACGCAAGGCGTTCCACGCGCTGCCCGCCGCGGCCGCTCCACTCGCCGACCTCGTCCCGGCCGGAACGGCACCGAGCTTCCTCGACGCACCGGCGGACTCCCTTCAGGAGGCCCTGGACGACATCTGCGCGACTCCGCGTCAGGTCGTCAGCTCCGAACTGGAGCGTGTCTACGTCACTGCCCGGAAACCCGCGCCGAGCTGGGTACGCGCCCTGCACGGCGGTGATACCGACGCCGTGCAGGTGCTCGGGCGCGCATTCGGGGCCGCGTACGAGTCACTCCTCGCACCCGTCTGGCCAGAGGTACAGGACCGGCACCACATGGAGTTCGTCCGGCTGGCCGTTCAGCTGGCCCAGAGCGGTGTCGGCACGGTTCTCGCCCAGCTCCTGCCGGGTGCCCGCCTCGACAGCTTCGTCTGGGAACTACCGGGGAAGCCCCGGGAGATCCACCTCGCCGGGCGGGGTGTCGTCCTCCTGCCCAGCTTCCACTGGTACGGCGACCCGCTGCTGATCGACCTCCCGGACCGTCCGGTCACGGTCACCTACGCGGCCGGCTCGGGCCTGCTCCCGCAGACCGACGGCGGCACAGGTGCCGAAGCACTGGCCAAGGTGATCGGCCCCACCCGCACCGAACTGCTGCACCTGCTGGCCGAGGGCCACAGCACGACGGAGCTCGCGCGACGACTCGGCGTCAGCGCCGCCTCGGTCTCCGCCCATACGGCTGCCCTGCGCGGAGCCGGGCTGATCTCGACCTCCCGCGCGGGCAAGGCGGTCCTGCATCGCCGGACGGCCCTCGGCGACCTGCTACTCGTCCCCCGCTGAGATCTGCTCCTCGCGTTCCAGCGCGCGGAGCAGCGACTCGAACCCGGCTTCGACGCCGGCGCGGTCGCCGCTGATCAGGCGCTCCAGCAGGAAGCCGCGCAGACAAGCCAGGATCATCTCGGCCACCCCACGCTTGCGGTCCTCGCTCCACTCAGGCGGACAGAGCGACGTCAGGATCGGCAGGTACTGCGCCGACGCGTGGCGGCCCAACTCCCGGTGGCGGTCGGGGTCGTACATCGCCAGCCCCATCGCCTGGTCCAACACCCGTGCCAGGCCCGGCTCCTCACCCATCAGCATCGGCCAGACCACGCGCACCCGCTCCGCCAACGTCGACGGTCCGCGCTCCTCGCTCAGGGACGCGATCGCATGGTCGATCCGACGCTGCCGGAGCCGCGCGACGGCCTGGCGGAGCAGGTCGTCGGCCCCGTCGAAGTGATAGAGCAGCACCTTGTGCGTGGTCCCGGCGGCGCGGGCGGCGCGGCGGAGCGAGAAGTCGACCAGCCCGTTGACGGCCAGGTCGTCGGTCACCCGCTCCAGCAACTCCTGCCGCCGGGCCTCTCCCCGCGGAGAGCCGGTCGAACGCCGATAGCCCGAATTGGATTCCACCTGCGGAGCGTAACCCATAACGCAGTGAAGCCCCCTGACACGAGGTCAGGGGGCTTCACTGGAAAGATTGTTCGGCGGCGTCCTACTCTCCCACAGGGTCCCCCCTGCAGTACCATCGGCGCTGTGAGGCTTAGCTTCCGGGTTCGGAATGTAACCGGGCGTTTCCCTCACGCTATGACCACCGAAACACGATG
>NZ_JADPRT010000006.1 GCF_015690355.1 Streptacidiphilus fuscans
CCGACGATCATCGGTGAGATCAAGCGCTTCTTCCGCGACACCAGCTGGTCGGTCCGCGTCCCGCGCCGCCTCCAGGAGCTGCGCCTGGCGCTGACCAAGGCGGGCGACGAGCTCTCCCAGCGCCTGGTCTCCCCGAGGCGCGGGAAGACCAACGTGGCCGAGTTCTCGTGCGCGGCGGCATCGAGGTCGGTCATGGCGTCGAGCGGCAGCGTCACGTGGAAGCCGTGCTCGTAAGCCTGCCGGGCAGTCGACTCGACGCCGATGGCCGTGGCGATGCCGCAGACGACGACCTGGGTGACGCCGAGGTCCTTGAGGTGCTCGGCCAGGTCGGTGTTGTGGAACGCGCCCCAGGTGTACTTGGTGACGGTCTTGTCGCCGGGCTGCTGGTTGAGCTCAGGGAGCAGGTCGGTCCAGCCGTCGGGGAGTGCCGCAGCCGAGGCTCCGAAGCCCTGCTCGGTGCGACCCGGGGCGCCGCCCGCGACGTTGACGAGGACCACGGGGAGCTTCTTGGCCCGGAAGGCGTCGGCGAGCTCGGCCGCCTTGGCGAGGACGCCGTCGAACGGGTGGACCGTCGGCATGTGGGGTGCGGCGCCCTGGAGGTCGACGACGATGAGGGCGGTGTTGGGGTCGATCGTGGTGATGGACATGAATGTCTCCTGAATCAGTTGAGGCGGTTCGAGGGTTCTAGGTAGTTCTGGGTGGATCGACGTGGCGCCGAACGGTCACTTCCGGGCGGGCCGCAGGGTGCGGTCGGCGAGGGTGAGCGCCACCAGCACGACGCTGACGGCCGTCATGATCCAGCCGATCTGGTGCACGCCCTGGTCGGTGACGCTGTGGTGGAAGACCAGACCGGTGACGGCGCTGGCGCCGATCGAGCCGACGTACCCGAAGGTGCGCAGCAGCCCGGAGGCGGTGCCCAGTTGGTCTGCGGGCGCGTGCTGGGTGAGCGAAATCTGGTTGCCGGCGGTCGAGAAGCCGATGGCGAGACCGAACACCAGGGTCAGCACGACCACGACGCCCATCCACACCGTCGAACTGAGCAGCAGCACGCCGACCGATCCGATCAGGCAGGTGGCCGCCGCGGCGACGACAGGCCCCCGGACGAGTCCGCGCCGCGAGAGCGGCGTGATGATGAGGCCGGATATCAGGGTCATCGGCAGCAGGAGCAGTCCGGCGGCGGACTCGTTGAAGCCGCGGACGCTCTCGATCCACTGGGTGATGCCGTACAGGACGACGTAGACACAGAGCTGGGTCAGGCCGAAGCGCAGATAGGTGTTGGCAAGTCCGGGGTTCGAGGCCAGCAGCCGCACGTCGATGAAGGGCGTGCGCGCGCGAAGCTCCCACAGCACCAGCACCGCCCATATCGCCAGGGAGAGCACCAGGATCCACCAGTGCACGGCGGGCAGGTCGAACAGGAAGATCAGCAGCGTCAGCATGGCTCCCGCGAAGCCGACGATGCCGGGCAGGTCGAGCTTTGACGCGATGTCACGCGCGCTCATCCGTTCGGCACGCTTCGGGTCGGGCTCGATCCAGGCGACCGCGGCGACGAACGCGATGACGGCGACGGGAACGTTGACGAAGAAGACCGCCCGCCAGGTCAGGGCGTTCACCAGCACCCCGCCGAGCGGAAGGCCGAGCGAGGCGGTGGCGATCCCGGCGATCATGAGTCCGCCGAGCACGCCGCCCGGCGGCTTGGCCAATCCGGCGTCCTTCGCGCGGCGTTGGATGAGCAGCATCGCGGTCGGATACGCGCACGAGGTGCCGAGTCCGATCACGACGCGGCTCACGATCAGCATCCACAGGCTGGTCGCGAAGCCGCCGAAGACGCCGCCCAGGGCGACCATGACGATGCCGGATATGAAGACGCGCCTCGGCCCGAACACCTCGGCGGCCTTGCCCGCGGTGGGCTGGGTGACGGAGCTGGCCAGGTAGAGGGCGGCCACCAGGGCGGCGGTCTGGCCGATCTGGATGCCCAGGTCGTGGGCGATCGGCAGCAGCGCTGTCGCGATCAGTGAGCTGTTGATCGGGTTGAGGGCCGAACCGAGGAACAGGGGCGTCGTGAACCGCCAGGAGAACGGGCGGCCACCGTGCGCGGGAAGGGTCGCTGAGTGCCTTTCGGTCAATGACATAAGCACGTCCTTGGTGCGGTCGAGGCCGCACGTCATCGCCTCCGCATGCCGGGGGCATGGGAGTTGGTTCGGAGAGAGAGATCAGATGTGCTGGGCCAGGCGTTCCAGCAGCGGAGCGGCGGCGGCGAGAACGGCGACCTCGTCGTCGGTGAACGCGTCGGCGAGCGCGACGGCCATGCGGTCGGACAGCGCGTTGCGGCCGGAATGAAGGGCGTCGCTGCCCGCACCGCTCACCGACAGCAGCGATCGACGCCGGTCGTCGGGGTCCGGGGCGCGCGTCACGAGCCCGTGCTTCTCCAGCGACGCGACGGTGGAGCCCATCGCCTGCGGGGTGATCTGCTGCTGACGCGCGAGATCGGCGACGGTGGTCGACCCGCTGCGCTCGATCTGGGCCAGCGCCGACAGCTCCGGGGCGGTCAGCTCCCCGTCTGCCACGGCCTCGCGAGTGCGCCGCTTGACCATCCCCACCGCGACGTGGATCGCGGTGGCGGTGGACCGGTTCAGATCATCGCGAGCGTTCATAACTAGAAGGTTAGCCTTCCAATGGCAACATTGCAAGCCCAGCCTTCTTATCGCACCTCGCGGCGGAGCCCGTCAGTGCGAAGGGCACGATCCCGTCGATTGCGGCGGCCCAACCGCAACCTTGGCTCCCCCGGCACAGGCAGTCATCCAAAAGGACACCAAGCGGAGCGGTCGGCCTGACTTGACGCACCCTCATACCCCGTGGGCCGGCCGAATGCCACCATGGCAGGACCAGTCACCAAACGGGATGGGGGAACGAACATGCCCAATTGGGGAGGCGGGAGCGCTGGCAGCGGCGACGCCCCGGAGGGCGCCGAAGTCAACACCACTCCAGAGCCGGAGGCCGAGCAGGCCGAGGAGCAGGCGGCCACCGTGGAGCCCACGGTGAGCCGCGGCATCCCCGACCCTTCCGAGCCCAGCGGCTGAACCAGCAAGCACAGCGCGACAGGCCGGGTCGGCTCCGACATTCGGGAGCCGCCCGGCCTGACGCGCGGTCGAAGTCAGTAGCCCAGGCCCCACTTGATCTGGCTGGCGACCGCGTGGGCCTTCGCGGGCTGCGCGGGAAGGCTGGCAGCGAACGGCACAGCCACTGCGAAGGCAGCGGCCAGAGTGAGGGCGGCGATGATCCGGCGGGTGGTCATGTGTCTTCCTTCGGAAAAGGGGCAGGAGATTGCTCGGGGGAGTCTTGGGTTCCGATTGAACGGGAAGGCATCGAGGAGATTGCCGACGGATGAATCTGGTCAAGGCTCTTAACTTGAATCGGCCGACGAAGCTGGACGCCGAGCCCGCTGCCGCCGCCCCAACGTCTGGATCCACCAGATCCGCTGCCATGAAGGCCGCAGTCGGCCGACCGAGCTAGCCGAGTAGATAAACTCCGTCGCCGTCGACCAGCAGGACCTGCCCGTCACGCAGGGTGCGGTGCGGGACACCGGTGGACCGGTAGTGCGCGGCGACCTCCGCGCACAGCTCCGTCTCGGGATGGCCCGGCGAGTCGACGTGCGGGACGAAGGCGTGGGCGAGGACGCCGAGCCCGTCCCAGAGCGGTTCGGCTCCCCAGACCTCGGTGACCTGCTGGGGCCCGTCGCACAGCTCCAGCCCGCGCAGCGACGGGGCCAGCACGCAGGGTCCTGCGCTGTAACCGGCGTAGACGAGGCTGTCCTCGCGCAGACGGGCCGAAAGGACGCCGTCCGCGCCACTGCGGGCCATCGCATGGCGGAGCACGAACGCGTTGCCGCCACGCACCCAGACAGCCCGGAACGGCGCGAGCGCGCGCTCGACCTCGGCGTGCGGCCGGTCGAAGAACTCCCGCAGGTCAAGCTCCTGCGGCCGGAAGCCCAGCGCGGCGAGCGCGTCCACCTCCCGCGCGACGCCCGCACGGCGGACGTCCTCACGCGCGGCGTCCATCGCGTCCGCGATCACGGCGATCCGCCCCGGTCCGCCGGGCAGCAGCCCGAGCAGCCGGTCCGGATGGTCACCCACGCGGAAGGACGACAGGTACAGGCGCATCCCGCGACCGTAGCAGGGCTAAGGATGCGACAAGACGGGTGATCACGCCGTACAGAGCGCGTCAAGAACGTCAAGATCGACTCGAAGATCACGATGGAATATCCTGCGGCGTCCGCAAGCGGACGCAGGATCAACCGACGTTCCACACAAACGCGTTCACGACCAGCACACACGGGGGACCACGCCATGGCGCAGCTTCTGATCGAGGAGAACTTCCAACACCTCGACGGCCAGGACGTCGAGGACCTGATCGAGGCGTTCGAAGAGCTCGGGCTGCGCGCGGAGCCGACGCAGCCGCGCAGCGAACCGACACGACGCGGCTGGGTGCTGACGCTGCACTGGCTGAGAGACGAGACGGAGACGGTGACCGACCCGGTCCTCGGCGCGGCGCTGGCCTCGGCGGTCCGGGACGTGCTGAGCAAGGAGCACGAGGTCGGCTGCGGCGGGACCAGGGTCCGCGGCCGGACGCTCCCGGCACGGATCGACATCCGCGACCGCACTGGCACGCTGGTCACCACGCTTGCGGTGCCACCCGCCCACTGAGCGGCGTCCGCCGCACGGCAGGACAACGAGCCGACCACCTCCGCAGGTGATCGACTCTCCCACATTACTGAATGACGATTCAGTCGGCGGAACCGTTGACAGCCCCTCCGCAGGCTCCGGATACTGAACCACAATTCAGTTGGAAGCATCCGCGTCGCGCCTGGAGGCACCGTGTCCGTGCTGCCCGTCGAGCTGTGCCCGCTCACCCCAGAGCAGAACGACATCGTCGAACTCACCCGCAGCTTCGCCCAGGAGGAGATCCGCCCGCGTGCCCGCGCGGTCGACGAGGCCGACACGCAGACCCCCTGGGACCTGTGGCGGGCGGCGGCCAAGGTCGGGATCACCGGCTTCATGCTCCCCGAGGAGTACGGCGGCGGCGGGTTCACCGACGTCTTCTCGCAGTGTCTGGTCCAGGAGGAGCTCTGCGTCGGGGACCTGGGGATCGGCAACCTGCTCTGTTCCAACGGCTTCTTCGCCGACCCCGTGCTTGAGCTCGGCACCGAGGAGCAGAAGCGCACCTGGCTCACCCCGCTCGCCGGGCCCGACACCCCGATGACCTCCCTCGCCACCACCGAGCCCGGCGCCGGCTCCGACGCCGGATCCATCACCACCACCGCCACCCGCACCACCGGCGGCTATCTGCTGAACGGCCAGAAGGCGTGGATCTCCAACGCCGGCGAGGCGGACTTCTACGTGGTCTTCGCCAAGACCGACCCCGCCGCGCGCGCACGCGGCGTCAGCGCGTTCCTGCTGCGCAAGGACACCGAGGGGATGACCTTCGGTGAGCCGATGCGCAAGATGGGCCAGCGCGCCATCGTCTGTCGGGAGGTCTTCCTCGCCGACGCGTTCGTGCCCGAGGAGAACCTGCTCGGCGCGGAGGGCCAGGGCTTCAAGGGCCTGATGCGGACCTTCGACATCTCCCGCACGGTGCTGGGCGCGGCGGCCACCGGCGTGGCGCGCGCCGCCTACGAGTACGCCCGCGACTACGCGCGCACCCGCGTCCAGTTCGGCAAGCCGATCATCGAACACCAGGCGGTGGCGTTCCGGCTGGCCGACATGCGCACGCGGATCGACCAGTCCCGGCTGATGACCTGGCGCGCGGCCAAGCGGCTCGACGCGGGGCTCGACGCGACGAGCGAGGCCGCGATGGCCAAGCTGACCGCCTCGGAGACCGCCGCCTGGTGCACCTGGGCCGCCGTGCAGACCCTCGGCGGCTGGGGGTACTCGCGCGAGTACCCCGTCGAGCAGTGGATGCGCGACGCCAAGTTGGAGGAGATCGAGGAGGGCACCTCCGACATCATGCGCCTCGTCATCTCGCGGGGCCTGTGATGGCCGACCATGCGCCCCTCACGGGCGGCGAGGCCGTCGTCCGGGCGCTGGCGGCGCACGGGACCGACCTGGTCTTCGGCATCCCAGGCACCCACAACCTGGAGCTCTACCGGCACCTCGGCCGGTACGGGGTACGGCATCTGACGCCACGTCACGAGCAGGGAGCCGGCTACGCGGCCGACGGCTACGCCCGGACCACCGGACGTCCCGGCGTCGCCGTCACCACGACGGGGCCCGCGCTGCTCAACATCGCCGCCGCCGTCGGGCAGGCGTACTCCGACAGTGTGCCGCTGCTGGTGATCTCCCCCGGGATGCCGCTGCGGCATCCCCGCCAGTCCACCGGGCTGCTGCACGAGATGCCCAGCCAGACCGAGGCGTTCCGGCACATCGCCGCGTTCAGCCACCGGGTCTCCTCGGTCGCGGAGATCGGCGCGGCGGTGGCGCGCGCGTTCACGCTGTTCCGCAGCGAGCGACCGCGTCCCGTGCACATCGAGATCCCGCTGGACCTGCTGGAGACCGCCGAGCCTGCGGGCGACCCGCGCGTCGCGCCCGCGACCGCGTTCCCCAGGCCCACGCCGGAGGTCCTCGCCGAGGCGGCGGCCGTGCTCGACCTGGCCCGCCGGCCGGCACTGATCTTCGGTGGTGGGGCACGCAGCGCCGGTGAGGCCGCCCTTGCCCTGGCCGTGCGGCTGGGCGCGCCCGTCGTGACGTCGGCCAACGGCAAGGGCGTCGTGCCCGAGTCGCATCCGCTCTCGCTCGGCGTGGCGCTGCACAGCCCGGCCGTGCAGAAGTGGCTGACGGACCGTGACGTGGTGCTGGCCGTCGGCACCGAGCTGGCCGAGTCCGACCTGTGGTCAGGCCCGCTGACGCTGGACGGCACGCTGATCCGGGTGGACCTCGACCCCGCGCAGATGTACGCGGGCCTGCCCGCGGACCTCGCCCTGGTCGGCGACGCGGGCGAGGTGCTGGGCGATCTGTTGTCGGCCCTCGGCGGTCGCGCCGACGACGCGAACCCCGACACGAACCCCGACTCGCACCCCGCCGCCGTCGCCGCCCAGCTGCGCGCGGCGCGGGACGCGGAGACGGCGATCCGGGACGCCCGTTGGCTGCCGTTCCTCGCGGCGATCCGCTCGGTCCTCTCCCCCGACTCGGTGATCACCTCCGACAGCGCGCAGGCCTGCTACTACGGCGCACTCCCCCACCTGCCCGTCGACCCGCCCGGCCGCTACCTGCACCCGACCGGCTTCGGCACGCTCGGCTACGCGCTCCCCGCCGCGATCGGCGCCAAGGCCGCCTGCCCGGAGCGTCAGGTCGTCGCGCTGAGCGGCGACGGCGGGTTGCAGTTCAGCGTCCAGGAGTTGGGCACGGCGGCCCAGCTCGGGCTGCCGCTGCCCGTCGTGGTCTTCGACAACGGCGGCTACGGCGAGATCCGCGACGAGATGACCGCGCGCGGGGACGACCCGGTCGGCGTCGACCTGCCGTCGGTGGACCTGCCCGCGCTCGCCCGCGCCTACGGCGGCCACGGCATCCGGGTCACCACCCCGGACGCCCTCGCCGCCGCGTTGCGCGAGGCGCTCACCACCCCCGGGCCCACCGTCATCACGGTTCCCGAAGCCGTTCCAGCAACCGTTTCCGAAGCCGTTCGCGCAACCCTTCCCGAGGAGGCAGCACAGTGACCGGAACACCGCTGATGTCGATCACCTGGACCGACCATGTCACCGGCCGCCACGGCTATCTCGTCGTCGACCGCCTGGTGCGCGGGGTGTCCAGCGGCGGGCTGCGGATGCGCGCGGGCTGCACGCTGGAGGAGGTCACCGGCCTCGCCCAGGGCATGACGATGAAGGAGGCCCTCCACTACAACCCCGAGGCCCGCTACATCCCCCTCGGCGGCGCCAAGGGCGGCATCGACTTCGACCCGCAGGACCCCGAGGCGTACGGCGTGCTGGTCCGTTATCTGCGCGCCATGCGCCCGTACGTGGAGAGCTTCTGGACCACCGGCGAGGACCTGGGCCTGCGTCAGGACCTCGTCGACCGGGCGGCGGAGGAGGCGGGCCTGGTCTCCTCGATCCAGGCCGTCTACCCGCTGCTCGACGACGAGGCCGCCGCCCGCAAGCGGCTGGCGGACGCCTTCGCCGTCGAGGTGGACGGCATCGGCCTGGACGAGCTGGCGGGCGGCTGCGGCGTCGCCGAGGCCGTGCTGGCCACGCTGGACCGGGCGGGTGTGCCGTACGCGGGCACGCGGGTGTCGGTGCAGGGCTTCGGGACGATGGGCGGGGCCACGGCGCGGTTCCTGGCCCGCGCCGGGCTGCGGATCGTCGCCGTCGCGGACGTCAAGGGCACCCTCGCCAACCCCGACGGTCTCGACGTCGAGGCGCTGCTGGCCGCCCGCGACGCCTTCGGCACGGTCGACCGCTCCGCTCTGCGACCCGGCGACACCGAACTGCCGGGCGACGCCTGGCTCGCGGCGGACGCCGAGGTGCTGGTCCCTGCCGCCGTCTCGTACTGCGTGGACGCGGCCAACCAGCAGCGGATCACGGCCCGTTGGATCGTGGAGGCGGCCAACATGCCGGTGCTGCCCGAGGCCGAGACGCTGCTGGCCGCACGCGGCGTCACCACCCTTCCCGACGTCGTCGTCAACTCCGGTACCAACGCCTGGTGGTGGTGGACCCTCTTCGGCGACATAGGCCCGGACGCCGACGAGGCGTTCGCCTATATCCGCCGCTCGATGCGCGCGCTGATCGAGCTGATGCTCACCCGCGCCGAAGCCGACGGTTGCACCCCGCGCCAGGCCGCGCACGCCATCGTCGCCGACCGGCTGCCGGAGATGGCGGACCGGTTCGGGTGGTACCGGTGAGCGACACGAGCGCCGCCGCCGAAGCGCATCCGCTCGACGCGCTCTTCGCCCCGCGCTCGGTCGCCGTGGTCGGCGCGTCGGAGAACCCCGAGAAGTGGGGATACTGGCTGGCCGCAGGCGCGCTGTCGGGGCGTCAATTCCGTGAGGTCCATCTGGTCAACAACCGCGGCGGCAAGCTGGAGGGCGTGCCGTTCCTGCCGAGCCTCGGCGCGCTCCCAGGCCCGGTCGACCACGTGGTGGTGACCGTGCCTGCGGCACACGTCCGCGCCACCGTCGTCGAGGGCCTCGCGGCGGGTGCCCGCTGCTTCACCGTGGTGACCTCGGGCGCCACCGCCGCCGAGGAGCAGGAACTGGCCGCGCTGATCACCTCCCACGGCGCGCGGCTGCTGGGCCCCAACTGCATGGGCGTGGTGGACACGGGCAGCCGACTCCAGCTCAGCTGGGGCGACTTCCCGGCCGGCGCGGTCGGACTGGTCTCGCAGAGCGGCAATCTGGCGCTGGAGATCGGACGGCTTCTGGCCCGCTCGGGCCAGGGCTTCTCGCGCCTCGTCTCGCTGGGCAACCAACGCGACATCGACGCCGCCGACGCGCTCGAAGCGCTCGTCGCCCACGAGCCGACCCGGGTGATCACCGCCTACATCGAGGACTTCCGCGACGGCAGGCGGCTGGTCCGGGTGCTGGCCGAGGCCCGGCGCGCGGGAAAGCCGGTGCTGCTGCTGACGGTCGGCCGCAGCGAGGCGTCCGGGCGCGCCGCCGCGTCCCACACCGGCGCGCTGGTGAGCGCCCGCTCGACGGTCGCCGCCGCCTGCCGGGACGCCGGGGCGTTGCTGCTGGACAGCGCCGGTGAACTCGTCGACGCCGCCGTCGCGTTGCTCTCCCCGGCGCTGCCGGGTGGCGTCAGGGTGGCCGTCGCGGGCGACAGCGGCGGCCAGGGCGCGCTGGCCGCCGACACGCTCGCCGTCCACGGGCTCACCGTCCCGCCGCTGCCCGATGCCGCCGCTGCCGCGGTGACCGCGTATCTGCCGCCGGGCGTCGTGCCCGCCAACCCGGTGGACCTGGCCGGTGCGGGCGAGGCCGACCTCGACAACTACGCCGGGATTGTCACCACCTTGCTGGACAGCGGCGACACCGACGCCGTCCTGCTGACCGGCTACTTCGGCGACTACGCCAGCGCCAACCCGACTCAGCAGGAGCACGAGTGCGCCGTCGCCCGACGGATGGCCACGGCGGTACGCACGTCCGGCAGGCCACTCGTCGTCCACACCATGGCCCGCGACACCCCGGCCCTGACGGTCCTGCGCGAGCACGGCGTCCCCGTCCACGAACGCGTCGAGCACGCCTGCGCGGCACTCGTCAACGCGCTGCGGTGGCGCCAGTTGACACCGCGTCAATTCGATCCCGGACTCCCGCCGCACACAGGCGACGTCCTCACGGACGGCGGCTACGAGTCGACGCGCGCGCTGCTGCGCGGCTACGGTCTGGCCTTCCCCGAGGCGGACTTCGTCACCACCGCCGACGAGGCTGCCGAGGCCGCGCGGCGGATCGGCGGTCCGGTCGCGCTCAAGGCGATGGGCCTGGCCCACAAGACCGAGGCGGGCGGCGTCGCCCTGGACCTGCGGGACGAGGACGCGCTGCGCTCGGCCTTCGCCCGCATGCGGGCGGCGACGGGCGCGGACCGCTACGCCGTCGAGGCGATGGTCCGCGCCCCGCACGCGGTCGAGCTGATCGCGGGGGTGCGCCGTGACGCCGCGTTCGGGCCGGTGGCCATGGTCGGCATCGGGGGCACCACCGCGGAGTTGCTGAGCGACACCGCCCTCGCCCTGGCCCCGCTCACCCCCGACACCGCACGCGAACTGCTGCTCTCGCTGCACCACGCCCCGCTGTTGACGGGCTGGCGCGGCGCGCCGCCCGTCGCCCTGGACGCGGCGGCCGAGGCGGTCACCGCGCTCGTACAGGCCGCCGTCGACCACCCCGAGGTGGCCGAACTGGAGGTCAACCCGCTGCTCGTCCACCCGGGCGGAGCGGTCGCCCTCGACGCCCATGCCGTTCTTGCCCCCTGAGACTTCGAGAGGACTGTCCGTGTTCACGGATCGCACATTCATCGTCACCGGCGGCGGAAGCGGCATCGGCCGTGCCGTCGCCCTCGCGCTCGGCGAGGCCGGAGCCCGTGTCGCCGTAGCCGGTCGCACGCCCGAGCGGCTGGAGGAGACCGTCGCGCTCCTCGCCAAGCAGGGCGCCGAGGGACTCGCCGTCCCCACCGACGTCCGCGACCCCGCCGCCGTCGACGCCTTGGTCGATCTGACGGTACGTCACTTCGGCTCCGTCGACGGCCTGGTGAACAACGCGGCGGGCAACTTCGTCGCGCCCGGCATCGACCTGAGCCCGAACGGCTGGAAGGCCGTCATCGACATCGTCCTGAACGGCTCGTTCCTCTGCACCCGGGCTGTGGCACGGCAGTTGCGTGCCCAGGGCACCGGCGGATCGATTCTCTCCGTCATCGCCACCTACGCCTGGCACGGCCACCCCGGCACGGTCCACTCGGCCGCCGCCAAGGCGGGCGTGCTGGCGATGACGCGGACCCTGGCCGTCGAGCTCGCACCGCTCGGCATCCGGCTCAACTGCATCGCGCCCGGCCCGACCGAGACGGAGGGCGCCGGGGCGGCGTTGTGGGCCGACGACAACGCCCGCGCCCAGGTCCTGGCGACCGTCCCCGCAGGCCGGTTCGCCGATCCGGCGGAGGTCGCCGACGCCTCGCTGTTCCTGCTGGGCGACCGGGCCTCGTACCTGACCGGCGAGTGCCTGACGCTCGACGGCGGGCAGTGGCTGGGCAAGCAGATCTACGGTCGCTGACACGTCGTCAGGGCCAAGGGCTGACAGAGCTCATGTTCTCGGAGCTCCGTGCCGTCAGCGGGAGAGACCCTCCCGGGGCAGGCCGAGTTCGCGGGCGAGGGCGTCGTCGACCCACTCCAGCATCGCCTTGCGCGACAGCGAGCCTCGGTAGGCGGTCATCTGCACGGCCAGCCCGTCCAGCAGGGCGGTCAGCCGCCAGGCGGCGCCCTGCGGGTCGTCGCAGGCGTACTCGCCCGCCTCGGCGCCCTCGCCGATCACCTCGGCTAGCGCCGCCTTCCACTGCTGATCGAGCCGCTGCACCACGTCACGCAGCCCGCCCTCGCGCAGCGAGACCGCCCAGCCCTCGATCCACAGCGTCCAGCCCTTCGCCTGCCCGGTGGGCGCGTACCAGCGGACGGCGGCCTTGAGCCGCTGCACCGCGCTGCCGCGCCGGCCGAGCAGCTCGCGCAACCGGGCCAGGTCGGCCTCGGCGGCGTAGGCGAAGGCCTCCGCGACCAGCTTCTCCTTGGTCTCGAAGTGGTAGATGACCAGCGCGTTGCTGACACCCAGGGCGGCAGCCACGTCGGCGACCCGGAGCGCGGCGACGCCGCGCTGCCCGATCTGCTCGACCGCGGCGCGCAGGATCTCCGCCCGCCGCTCCTCCACGCTCAATCGCACTCTCGCCACGGCGCCACCTTATACGGCCCTCTGTTCAGACTCTTGACACCGCCTCGCGGCGGCACCACAGTACCACTACTAACTGCACATTCAGTCAGTTGCGCGAGGAGTCACCCCCCATGACCCAAGCACCGCAGCCCGCCGATCCAGCCACCCCGGACCTGTCCGAGGGCTGGGGCGAACAACGCTCGCGACTCCGCAAGGACCTCCGTAGGCGCGATGTTCTCTTCTTCCTGATCTGCACGCTCGTCGGCCTCGACACCATCGGCTCGGTCGCGGCCCAAGGCCCGCAGGGCCTCAGCTGGATGGCGGTCCTCGCCCTCGTCTTCTTCCTCCCCTACGGCCTGCTGGTCGCCGAACTCGGCTCGGCCTTCCCGGTCCAGGGCGGCCCGTACGTCTGGACCCGGCTCGCCTTCGGGCGGTTCACGGCCGGGCTCAACCAGGTCCTGTACTGGATCTCCAACCCGGTCTGGGTCGGCGGCAGCCTCTGCATCATCGCGCTGACCACCTGGGAGCAGTTCTTCACGCCGCTGCCCGGCCTGTGGAAGTACGTGGCCGGGCTCGCCTTCATCTGGATCGGCGCGTTCGCCGTCGTCCAGTCGGTCCGCGTCGGCAAGTGGGTGCCGATCGCCGGTGCGGTCGCCCGGATCGTGCTGCTCGGCTTCTTCCTCATCTCGGTGGTGGTCTACGCGATCGAGCACGGCGTGCACGCGCTGCCGACCGGTCAGTTCGCACCCACCTACGTCGGGTTCGTCGGCCTGGTCCCCGTGCTGATCTTCAACTACGTCGGATTCGAGCTGCCCAGCTCGGCGGCCGAGGAGATGAAGAACCCGCGGCGCGACATCCCGCTCTCCATCCTGCGCTCGGGCCTCGCCTCGCTGGTCCTCTACGGCGGACCGATCCTCGGCATCCTCTTCGTTCTCCCGGCCAAGGAGATCGGCGGCCTCGGCGGCTTCATCGACGCCTGCAAGGCGGTGTTCACCGTCTACGGCGGCCATGTCGCGGCCGACGGCACGATCACGCTGACGGGCGCGGGTTCCGTCCTCGGCGGGATCGCGGCGGCGGGGCTCATCATCGGCCTGCTCACCAGCGGCATCACCTGGGCGATGGGCGCCCACCGCGCCCAGGCCGTCGCCTGCGCGGACGGCGCGGGCCCGGCCTGGTTCGGCAGGATCTCCGAGCGCTACGGCACCCCGGTGCGGGTCAACATCCTCTCGGCGGTGCTGGCGTCGATCCTGCTGGTGGTCGCGCTCAACCTCACCCAGGGCAACGGCGAGAAGTACTTCGCGGCGGGTCTGGGGCTGGCCATCTCGACGACGTTCATCTCGTACGTGATCACCTTCCCCAGCCTGGTCGTGCTGCGCCGCAAGTACCCGCGCACCCCGCGTCCGTACCAGGTCCCGGGCGGCATGGCGGGCGTGTGGACGGTGACGATCCTGGCGACGGGACTGGTCGCCTTCACGGTGGTGGTCCTGGTCTGGCCCGGCTTCGGCGTCGGCTGGTTCGGCACCGGCGGCTCGGCCGCGGCGTCCCTGCCACCGAGCTTCGCGGGGCAGCGGCTGCAGTACACACTCAGTCAGGTCCTGCCGCTGGCCCTGTTCCTGGTGATCGGGCTGGTCTTCTACGCGTGCGGCGCGCCCGCGCGCCGGCGGAGCGCAGAGCGGGCGGGCGCGGGTTCGGGCGAGCGCGCGCCGGACACGCAGGCGGAGGATCTCGTTCCCGGCCTGTGACGAGGCGCGCGAACAGGAACCCCGCGCGGGGGTCGCCGTCGGCCGTCAGTAGTAGTGGACGTCCTCCATGGCCGAGTGGTGGTACGGCCCCCGCGAGCGCCGCCGCGCCCGCCGCTCTTCCTCTTCCTGTTGGTGTATCACGATGTCCTGGTACGTGCGGTCCAGCTTGTTGCGCACCTCGTGGTGGAGGCTGGTGAACTCCGATTCGGTGATGGTGCCGCGGCTGGCGTCCATGATCTGCCGGTGCACCAGCCCGAACTCGGCTGCCGCCGTGTTCACCTGCGCGGATGTCGCATGCTCGCCGGGGTCGGCGATGACGTCGATCGCGAAGCTGATCCAGTCGGCCTTGTTGTAACGGCCTCCCGGCATCGTCGGCACCACGAGCTCGGCCGGTTCGAGCAGCGCTGTGACGGTCAGCCGGATCGCGTAGCCGCGACTGGCGAACCTGGCCCGGAAGTCGCGCAGTGCCGTCTCCATGGCGAGCTGTTCGGTGTTGACGGCGTTGGTGCCGACCACCAGGTTGCGGAACTCGCTGGGGCCGTCGTCCCCGTCGCCGATCAGGTGGCACCACTCGTGCGAGGCCAGCCGTCCCGATCCGCCGCCGTGACCGGTGTCGGGCATCAACTCGTGCGCGGCGATGTTGCCCATCGCCGCCGCCGGATTGCGTCCTGCCTCGGCCCTGTCCACCGTGGGCGGCCTGGACACCGCGACCCGCGTGCGGATCTCCTCCGGTCGGCGCCGGGGGTCGGCAGCGGCCCTGTCGAAGGCTCGTGCACTCATGAAGCCCCGACTGTCCTTGGCCGTTCCGTTGGCATAGGAGAAGTGCCGGTCGTGAATGTTGGGCCGGTAGAAGACGAAGGGCTGGTGCCGATCCGTGGGCAGCTGGATGAGGTGCCTGGTATCCGTGCCGTCGACACAGTTGTCCATGTTCAGACCCCTGGCCCGGGCCAGCTCGTAGAGTTCCCGCGCGTCGGCGTGATGGGCAGGGTTGGTGCCCCAGCTGTCGTCGAAGCGGTAGGTCCGGCCGATCGAGTGGCCTCCGTGGTCCCTGGGGACCTTGTCCACAACGGTGAAGGCCGCGTCGGGATCGATCAACGTGCTGCTGCGACCCTGACGATCGTTGATCAGTTCGACGGTGTAGACGAAGAACTGCGTCCTGAACTTGACCTGCCATCGGGTTCGAAGGGCCCCGCCGCGGCGACCCGCCGGCCTGGGCAGTGTGGTGCCCGAGACGATCTGCGCATGTTCCGGGAAGTCGCGGCTCGGGGTGGTGTAGGCCGCCATCGGTGCCGGTACGAGTCTCCCCGCGTCGTCGAACCTCTCCCTCGGGACGTACATCGCCACCAGGGACTGCAACTGCCAGATCTGGTTGTCCTGGTCCCTGGCGTCGGCGGGGATCGTGTCGGGCTCCAGGGTCGCCCGCCCGCGCGGCATGCGCTGGACCGACGTCCCGGCCGCATCCGTGTGTCCCGCGTGGCCCGTGTGGCCCTCGGCGGCGTGGGCGGTGTGCGCGTGGTCGGCGTGCGCGGGCGGCGCTCCGGCGAGAACGCGGGTGGCCTGCTGCTCGGCCTCACGCTCGAAGCGGTCACCGGGGTCCGAGACCCGAAGCCCGTCCCCCCGGTCGGTGCCGGCGACCGGGCCCGAGCGCTGCTGGATCACGTGGGTGAGCTCGTGCGCCAGGGTGTGCCGGTCGGCGCCGCCCTCGCCGATGACCACGTGGCTGCCGGACGTGAAGGCGCGGGCGCCGACGGACGCCGCCGACTCGCGAGCGGCCTGGCCGGTGTGCAGGCGGACGTCGGAGAAGTCGGCCCCGAATCGGGCCTCCATGTCGCTCCGGGTCGCCTGGTCGAGGGGCTGCCCCGGGCGGCGCAGCTCGTCCTGCACCGCCCGCTGCACGGGCGCGTCCGCCTGTGGCGCTTCGACTTCCTGGTCGTCGGACCGCTGCCGCTGGATCGCCCGCGTGACGGCGGCGTTCCCGGCGAGGCGCTGGAGGGCGAGGAGGCCTGCGGGGCCCGAGGCGCTCAGCCGACCTCCGGCCGGGAGCCGGGCTCCGGCAGCTGGAAGCGCGGCCCTGCCGGAACGGGGGCTGTCGCTGTTCTGCTTTTCCTCGCGAGGGGGGCGTTGCGGTGCCATCGAATCTCCCGGCCGACCACGAATATGACGCCTCGTCATCGTGGGTCGGGAGCCTTGCGTTCAGCGAGAGGAACCAGGGCACACCGGCTGCGTGATTGCCCCTGACCGAAATGCGCGATTGTCTCTCACGCCGTCCACGTCCGCGCGTGCTGCTTACGTTGCTCCCGCGCGCAGTCCTGGGTCGTCGGCCGGTTCACGGGCCGGCTCGCGGAGGGCCAGGGAGACCACGACGGCGATCACCGTCACGGACGCGAGGACGACGAGAGCGCCTCGCGGACCGTGGCGGTCGGCCACGAGGCCGAGCAGCGGCATGAACAGTCCACCGGCGCTCAGCGCGAGCCCGAGGGTGACGCCGGCCGCGGTGCCCGGCCGGCTGGGCAGGTAGTCCTGGCCGAGTTTGACGAGCACGGCGAACGGCACGTTCGAGATCACGCCCACGGCCAGTACCAGCGGGAGCGCGGCGTACTTGTCGTCACAGGCCAGCAGGAGCCACAGGGCGGGCAGCATCGCGGCGTTGCCGACCTGCACCGTGCGGACCATCCCGATGCGGTCGGCGATCCGGCCGCCCAACAGGGTGCCGAGGACGCCACCGCCGAGTTCGAGGGTCAGCGCCAGACCGCCGAGCGCGCTGCTCGCTCCCAGATGCCGGATCCAGTAGAGCGAGACGAACGTGTTCAGCCCGGTCGAGATCGTGGACCGCACGATCTCGACCCCGGTCAGCGTGGCGAACCGCCCGACCTGGTCCGTGCCCTGACGCCGTCCAATGCGGGACGCAGGGTCCGTGGTCCGGCCGTGGTGGCGCAGCAGCACGAAGCCCATGAGCACGGCCGGCGGGATGAACAGCGCGGTCGCGCCGATCCCCAAGCTGTCCAGAGCCGGTGTCACCAGCGCCGGGCCGACGAAGAATCCGACGCTGCCTCCCGCCGCGAAGTAGCTCATCGCGGTGGCGCTGTCCCCCGCCGCACGGCGGGCGTCCCGCCCGGCGGGTGGATGGAACATCGCGATGCCGACTCCGGCCAGCAGGAGCAGGGCGAACACCAGCGGATACGCGGGCGCCAGCCCGGACAGCCCCGCCCCGACGCCCGCGAGGGTGATGCCGAGCGGCGACATCCACCGCAGCCGGTGCCGGTCGGCCAGGAGGCCGATCGGTATCTGGGGCAAGGCGCTGCCCAGCGTCGCGGCCAGCGCGAGCCCGGAGGCCTCGACGTAACTGAAGTGCCGCTCCAGTACGAAGTACGGGACGGCGGCGGGCACGAGCCCCTGGTAGAAGTCGTCGACGGCGTGCGCGGTGGCCCACACCCGCATCCGGCGCCAGTGTCCCGGCAGGTCATCGGTTTCGCGGGGGCGGGGGCGGGGGGCTCTCTGGATCGTCCTCACGCCTCCACCCTGGACGATCCGGCGGGGGCAGACTTCCCGTATTCTGCCTGGTGATGTCGCAGATCCGCCACACACCTGTCGCGCCGACCCACACCGAGGACCGTGAGGGCGGCGACCTCATCGACCGCCACCGCCACGACGACCACCAGCTGATCTACGTCAGCTCCGGCGTCCTCGCGATCCGCACGGAGCACGGCTCCTGGGTCGCGTCGAACGACCGCGCGCTGTGGGTCCCCGCGCGCACGTGGCACGAGCACCGCTTCTACGGCCACAGCCGGTTCCACACGGTCGGGTTCCCCGCCACGGGCGCGGCACCGCTGCTCGCCGCGCGCACACCGACGGTCATCGGCGTCGACGCCCTGGTGCGCGAACTGCTCATCGCTCTGACCGGGACCACGCTCACACCGGCCGAGACACGTCACCTCCGGGCGGTGCTCCGGGACCGGCTGCGCCGCGTCGAGCTCCAGCCGATCACGCTTCCCACCGCGCGCGACCGGCGACTCGCCGACGCCTGCCGGCTCGTCGAGGCAGACCTGCAACGGCCGTACACCCTCTCCGGGCTCGCCCGTCACGTGCACACCGGCGAACGCACGCTGTCACGGCTGTTCCGCGAGGAGTTCGGGATGACCTTCCCTCAATGGCGCACCCGTGTCAGGGTCTTCACCGCGATGGTGCTGCTCGCCGAGGGCGCCACCGTCACCGACACGGCCCACGCCTGCGGATGGGCGACGACCAGCGCGTTCGTCCACACCTTCGCCCAGACGATGGGGACGACGCCGGGCGCCTATCGCGCGGGAGCGCGCCCGCAGCAGGAGGCGTGACGGCACGACGCACGGCGGTCCGCAGGACCGACAAACTTGGGTAAGCGCTTTCCAGTTCCAGCCTCGGTGTTCTAGGCTGCTCCCGTGCGCCTTGCCCTCTCGACCCTCGGACTGCCAGGCCTGCCGCTGGCCGACACCGTCCGCCTCGCCGCCGACCACGGCTGGGAGGGCCTCGAACTGCGGTGCACCGCAGGCGAATCCGTCCATCTGGAGCTGGATTCCGCCGAACGCCTGGCCGCCCGCCGCCTGTTGGAGCGCGCAGGGATCACCCCGCTCTGCCTGGCCAGTTACGTCGGCGTCGCCGCCGCAGGGGACGACGCACCGGTCGTCGCTTCGCTCCGCGAGCACGTCCGCCTCGCCGCCGATCTGGGCGCGCAGTCCGTCCGCGTCTTCCCGAGCGGCGGGGACGACCCGCTCGCGGACGCGGACGAGCGCGCGGTTCGGCGGCTCGCCGTCGTCGCCGACGAGGCGGAACGCGCGGGCGTACGCGTCCTGGTGGAGACCCACGACTCGCACCGGGCCGCCCGCGACGTGGCACGCGTCGTGGCGCGGGTCGACCACCCGGCGGTCGGCGGGCTGTGGGACCTGATGCACACCTGGCTCGCGGGCGAGTCCCCGTCGGAGTCGTGGGCGGCGCTGGCTCCGCATCTGGGCCACACCCAGGTCAAGGACATCGCCGGCCCCGACGACCTCACCCCGCTCGCCCTCGGCGCGGGCGTCCTGCCGATCGCGGAGTGCGTCGCCCTGCTGCCGCCCGACGGTTGGGTCTCCTGGGAGTACGAGGCAGCGTGGCACCCCACCGCCCAGCCGCTCCCCGGCCTGCTCGGCGAGGGCGCGCGCTACCTTTCTCGCGCCCGTCCCGGGCGCTAGGAGCACGTCATCCGGAAGGGGTCGTTCTGCCGGGTCCGGAGGTGGGCATGAAGAGAAGGGAGGTGTCGGCCACCGAAAGGATCACTGACATGCCCCTGACTGTTGCCCAGGTCCTCGCTGCCAAGCCCGACGGCGGCGGCACGGTTCACACCATCGGCAAGGACCGCACGGTACTCGACGCGCTGACGCTGATGGCAGCCAAGGGAATCGGCGCGCTCGTCGTCATGGCCGAGGGACAGATCGCCGGGATCGTCACCGAACGGGACTACGCCCGCAAAGTGGAGCTCCATGGACACTCGGCCGCCACCACACGCGTCGAGGAGATCATGACCGCGCGGGTCCGTTACGTCGAACCGACCCAGACCGCGGACGAGTGCATGGCGCTGATGACCGAGCACCGTATGCGCCACCTGCCCGTCCTCGACGCCGGACGGCTCAGCGGCATCGTCTCCATCGGCGACCTGCTCAAGCAGCAGATCGCCGACCAGCAGTTCACCATCGACCAGTTGGAGCACTACATCCACGGCGCACCGATCGCCGCCCCACCGCGCTGACCGCGTGACGACCCGTCCAGCTCCGTTGTCGCTCCGCGGTCTCAGCAGTCTCGGCTGTCTCACGCGGAGATCAATCGTTCGCCGATGGTACGGAGTGGCTGCAACGCGGGTAGCAAGTCCGCGAAGAGATCGAACAGATCGTCGTGGAAGGGATGGACGCGGGCCATGAGCAGCGACACGTGGCATACCGGATTCACCCATTGGATAGTGCAGCAGGTGCGCGAGAACGGCATCGTCGAGCAGGAGATCCCCGAGGCGTTGCTCTGGTGCTGGACCAGCGCCGCCCGGTCGACCGGCCTGGACCCCGAGGACGTACGGGAGATCGCCCGCCGCACCGGGGCGGCCGAGAGCGACGTGCTCGCGGCGTGCGGGCGGGACAACGCGCAGTGGGCCGCCGAGCAGGACCGGTTCGACCAGCCGGACCTGGTCGCTCTCGACAAGTACCTCGACACGATCCTCGGCGGACTCTTTCCCTCATCGTGAGCAGACAGACGTCATCGCACGGTGGTGAACGCGCGGTGGCCGCCCGTCGTGGGGAACGGGCGGCCACCGGTCAACGAGAGGTTGCGGTCAACCTCTCAAGGACGCTCAGGAGTTGAGCTCCTCCAGGGTCCTGCCACGCGTCTCGGTCGCGAACAGGGCGACCACCGTGCCGACCACCGCGACGCAGCCGAGCTGGGCGAAGACGGTGGCCAGGTCGCCGCCGCCGCTCAGCACCGCGCCGACGACGATCGGGCCGATGATGATGCCGAGGCGGTTCCAGACCCCGCCGAACGCCGAGCCCATGGCACGGGTGCGGGTCGGGTAGAGCTCCGGGGTGTAGAGGTACAGCGTCACGTTGGTGGCGTAGACGAAGAGCGTCGCCACCGACGCCAGCACCGCGACCTGTCCGCCGCTGTGGACGCCCGAGGCCGCCAGCACCAGCAGCGCCAGCGCCGCGCCGCCCATGCCGAGCACGAGCGCGGGACGGCGGCCGATGCGGTCCACCAGGAGCGCCACCACCAGACAGCCGACCAGGCCGGTCAGGTTGCTGAGCAGGGTGTAGTCCAGCGCGGTCTGCAGCTTCAGGTGGAAGTGCGAGGTGTAGACCGAGGGCAGCCAGGAGGCCGTGCCGTAGTTGACGTAGTACGCGACGAACCAGAGCGCCGAGACCACGGCGGTGCGCTTGAGGTAGCGCCCGGCGAAGAGGTCGCGCAGGCTGCCGCGCGACTCCTCCCTGACGTGGGTGAGGACCGGCTCGGGCAGTTCCTCCCCGCCGGACGCGGCGATCTCGGTGGCGATCTCCGCCTCGATGCCGGCGAGCACGCGTTCGGCCTCCTCGGCGCGCCCACGGGCGAGCAGCCAGCGCGGTGACTCGGGGATCCTGCGCTGCAGGTAGGCGATCAGGATGGCCGGGACTCCGCCGATGACGAAGAGCGCGCGCCAGCCGAAGGTGGGGACGACCCAGCTGGCGACCAGGGTGGCGGCGGCGAGTCCGGCCGGGAAGATCAGCTCGTACATCAGCACGAAGCGACCGCGCCGCTCCGACTTGGCGATCTCGTTGATGTAGGTCGCCGCCACCGGCACCACACCCCCGATGCCGAAGCCCTGGATGGTCCGGAACAGGAAGAAGAGGGCGAAGCCCGGGGCTGCGGCGACCGCGAAACTCGCCACCGCGGTGATCGCCACGCCCAGCGCGACGGTGCGCACCCGGCCGATCCGGTCACCGGCCCAGCCGGCGGCGACCGCGCCGAGCAGCATGCCGATCGAGCTGCTGGTGATGATCTCCGTGCCCTGACCTGCGGTGAGATGCCACTGCTTGGTGAGGACCGGCAGGGTGGACGCGGTCAGCAGTTGGTCGAAGGCCTCGAAGAAGGTCACCGCGCCGATGACGGTGCGGACCTTGGTGTGCCAGCGGGACTGGGGAAGTCTCTCGATCCTGGCGGCGACGGAGGCGACGGCCGTGGTGGGCGCCACTGTGGCCATGCGGGTTCCCTTCGAATGGGAGCGGGGGTGTCGCTGACCTTAAGAGGAGCTATCTAAGCGGTCAATAGCTTTGGCCTTAGTGATTACGGCTTCTCACCAAGTGGACTCTTGTCACTCTCTGGGGCATACCCACACGCCACGGCAAGAAATGCCGGGAGGGTCTTGCGCAAGAATAGTTAAGCGCTTAGATTTCTCCGCACCGAACGACCACCCGGAAGGAATGGGTGCGCATGAGCGTGCAGTCGGAGCCCTCCCCCCACTCGTCGACCCAGGCGGCCCCAGGCCTCGCCTTGCCCGCCGACGAGATCCTCGTCGGCGGACGCTGGCGCCGCGGCCGGGGCCTGCCCGTCCGGCCTCTCGACCCGGCCACCGGCCGGGAGTTGACGGTCATTCAGGCCGCCTCGGTCGAGGACGTCGAGGAGGCCGCCCGGGCCGGTGCCCGCGCCGCCGCCGACCCGGCGTGGCGAGGTCTGCTGCCGCACGAGCGGGCCCGCTACCTCTACCGGATCGCGGAGCTGATCGAGCGCGACACCGACGAGCTGTCCGCGCTGCAGACCGCGAACACCGGCAAGACGCGCGCCGAGACCACCGCCCTGGTCCGCAGCGCCGCCGGGACCTTCCGCTACGTCGCCGCCACGCTGGAGACGGCGGAGGACGCGCTCACCCCATCCCGGGGCGCGTACGTCACCATGAGCGTCCACGAGCCGCTCGGCGTGGTCGGCGCGATCACGCCGTGGAACTCGCCGATCGCCTCCGAGGCCCAGAAGGTCGCCCCGGCACTGGCGGCCGGCAACGCGGTACTGCTCAAGCCCGCCGAGTGGACGCCGCTGGTCGCGCTCGCGCTCGGCCGGATCGTGGAGGAGGCCGGCCTGCCCGCCGGCCTGCTCTCGGTCCTGCCCGGCAAGGGCAGCATCGTCGGCGACGCGATCGTGCGGCACCCGCTGGTCAGCAAGGTGACCTTCACCGGCGGGACCACCACCGGACGCACCATCGCGCACCACGCCGCCGACAAGCTGATCCCGGTCTCCCTGGAGCTGGGCGGCAAGTCCCCGACCGTCGTGCTGCCCGACGCGGACGTCGAGCAGGCCCTGGCGGGCGTGCTGTTCGGGATCTTCTCCAGCAGCGGCCAGGCCTGCATCGCGGGCTCCCGGCTCTTCGTGCCGGAGTCGCTCTACGACGAGTTCGTCGGTGAACTCGTGCGCCGCACCGAGCAGTTGCGCGTCGGTCCCGGCACCGACCCGCGCACCCAGGTCGGCCCGCTGGCGCACCCCCGCCACCGGGACGCGGTCGCCGCCTACGTCGAGCTGGCCCGCAAGGAGGGCGGCCGGATCCGCTGCGGCGGCGCGGCCCCCGAGGGCGAGCAGTACGCAGGTGGCGCCTACTACCTGCCGACCGTCATCGACGGTCTGCCCAACGACGCCCGCACCTGCCAGGAGGAGATCTTCGGCCCGGTGCTGGTCTGCCTCCCCTACAAGGACGAGGAGGACCTGCTGGCCCAGGCCAACGGCTCCGTCTACGGCCTGGCCTGCGGCATCTGGACGCGCGACGCCCGAGCGGCATGGCGGCTGGCCGGTCTGCTGGAGGCCGGGACGGTGTGGATCAACACCTACAAGCAGTTCAGCTCCTCCACCCCGTTCGGCGGGTTCAAGGAGAGCGGTCTCGGCCGGGAGAAGGGCCGCGACTGGATCCGCTCCTACCAGCGGCAGAAGTCCCTGTACTGGGGCACCGACGCCACCCCGCTTCCCTGGGCGGCTGTCTGATGCCACGTCAGACACGTCAGACGCGTCAGGCAGCGATGCCGAGCCACCCGCACCAACCACTGGAGACCCCCATGAGCCTGACGGTCGCGCCGCCCCCGCCCGTCGCCCGGCTGCGCCGACTGCGCGCGGTCGAGCTGCGGACACCCCACTTCGCCGCCTCCGGCGACTTCTACCGCGAGGTGTGGGGGCTGGAGCAGGTCGAGTCCGGCCGCGACGGCAGCTGGCTGCGCGGAACGGGCGACAACCACCACGTGCTGAGCCTGCAGCGCGCCGAGGCCAACGGCCTGGGCCGGATCAGCTTCGCCGTGGCCACCCCCGCCGAGATCGACGAGGCCGCGCGCCGACTCCTCGCCCGCGGCATCGTCCCGGTCGCGGGCCCCGGGCGCCTCGACCAGGTCGGCGGCGGCTACGGCCTCCGCTTCACCGACCCCGAGGGCCGACTGATCGAGCTCTCGGCGGACGTCGAGGCGGTCGTGCCGCGCGACCGGCTGGGCACTGCCGTGCCGGTGGGCGTCACCCACGTGGTGCTGAACACCATCGACATCGACGCCGCCGTCGCCTTCTACTGCGAGGTGCTCGGCATGCGGGTCTCGGACTGGTCCGCGCACCAGATGGCGTTCCTGCGCATCAACAGCGACCACCACTGCATCGCCTTCAACCAGGCGGAGTGGGCCTCGCTCAACCACGTCGCGTACGAGATGCCGTCGGTCGACCACTTCATGCGCGGCCTCGGCCGGCTCAAGCACCACGGAATCGCCCCGCAGTGGGGGCCGGGACGGCACGGGCCGGGCAACAACACCTTCTCCTACTTCACCGATCCGGCCGGGCTGGTCTGCGAGTACACCTCCGATGTCGCGCAGGTCGTCGAGGACCGGTGGATCTGCCGCACCTGGCCCCGGACGCCGGAGCTGTCCGACCTGTGGGGCACCGCCGGTCCGCCGTCCGCCACCATCCGCAGCCACATGGCCGGGATCCCGGACCCGGGCCCGCTCGCGGCACAGCACGAAGGAGCACGGGCATGAGCGTCGTCACTCAGGTCTCTCACGGAACGACCACGCGCCGCGTCGGGCTGGTCGGTTGGGGCGCGATCGGTCAGGTCGTCGGCAACGCGCTGGCCGAAGGCCGGGTCCCCGGCGCCGAGTTGGTCGGCATCGTCGACAACCGGACGCTGGACGACCTGCCCGCCCAGCAGCTCAACTTCGAGCAGGCGCTGGAGTCCTGCGACCTGATCGTCGAGGCGGCCGGGCAGTCCGTGGTCCGCGAGTGGGGCGAGCGGGTGCTCGCCGCGGGCGTCGACCTGATGGTCTGCTCCAGCGGCGCGCTGACCGACGCCGACCTCGCCGAGCGGCTGCGCGGGGCCGGTCCCGGCCGGGTCTACTTCACCGGAGGCGCGGTCGGCGGCCTGGACCTGCTCCAGGCCGTGCGCGGCCTCGGTCCGCTGACCACCGTCCGGCTCACCACCACCAAGCTGCCGCGCACGCTCATCCAGCCGTGGATGGACCAGGAACTGACGGACCGTCTGAAGCGCGCCGAGGAGCCGGTCGAGGTGATGCGCGGCACCGCCGCCGACGTCCCGTCCAAGTTCCCCAAGTCGACCAACGTGGCCGCGTCCGTCGCGCTCGCCGTCGGCGACCCGCGTGCGGTCGAGGTGGTCGTGATGGCCGACCCGGCCGCCACGCTGACCCGGCACGTGATCGAGGCCGAGGGCAGCCACGGCAGCTACCGCTTCGAGGTCAACCACCGCCCCGACCCGGTAAACCCGGCCACCAGCCAAGTCGTCCCGCATGCCGTGCTGCGCAGCCTGGACGCGGTGCTGGGCCGCTCCGGGATGGTTCTGTGAGTGCGCAGCGGAGTCGAGGCGGAGCACGACCGGGAGATGCTCTAGTGGACATCGAAGCGCTGGCCGACGGCGTGCACGTGGTCGAGTCGGGTCCCGAGGACGGTCCCGTTCTGCTCTGCTTGCACGGCATCGGTTCCTCCTCCGCCTCGTTCGCGCGGCTGGCCGAGGACCTCGCAGACAGCGTCCGCGTCGTCCGCTGGGACGCGCCCGGCTACGCGGCCTCCGCCGACCCCGAGAAGGCCCCCGGCCTGGACGGATTCGCGGACGCCGCAGCGGAGTTGATCCGGCGGCGCGGCGGGCGGGCCCATGTGCTCGGCGTCTCCTGGGGCGGCGTGATCGCGCTGCGGCTGGCGGTCCGTCACCCGGAGCTGGTGGCCTCGCTGGTGGTCGCCGACTCCAGCGTCGGCTCCGGCGCCGACCCGGAGGCGACGCAGCGGATGCGGGCCCGCGCAGGCCAGTTGGCCGAGCAGGGCACCGAGGCGTTCGCCGCCGAGCGCGGACCGCGCCTGGTCTCCGACGCGGCCCCGGCCGAGTTGGTGGACCGCGTGGTGCGCACCATGGCCGACAGCATCCGCCTCCCCGGCTACGGCTACGCCGCCGAGGCGATGGCCGAGGCCGACCTCACCCCCGAACTGCCGCAGATCACCGCCCCCGTTCTGGTGGTCTGTGGCGACAAGGACCGCGTCACCGGCCCGGCGGCCTCGCAGGCCATCGCCGGCGGACTGCGGCGCGTCGCCTACGTGGTGATCGCCGACGCCGGGCACCTGGCCAACCAGGAGCAGCCGGACGCCTTCCACTCCTGGGTGCGCGCGCACCTGCACGTCACCGCGCGCATCCCGTTCTGACCATCCGTCACCATCCACCGCACAACGCACAACGCACAACGCAAGGAGCATCTCCATGCCGCTCGACCCCACCCCGTACCACGACGGTTCCGACCTGGCCGCCTTCACCGACTCGCTGATCGCCACCAAGGACTCGCGCGAGCCCGACTGGGACACCCTCGCTTTCCAGGCCAAGGCCGGTGACCAGTACCGCCGCGCCCAGATCCGCTACGTCGGCTCCGGCGCGACCGGCAACCACGAGGGCGACAACCGGATCATCCCCTCCGGCGGCTTCACCTTCTCCAACATGCTGCTGCCGCCCGGCGCCGAGGGCCCGGAGCACACCCACCACGACGTCGAGGAGGCCTTCTTCGTCCTGGAGGGCCAGGTCCGCGTCGGCATCCACCGTGGCGCCGACGAGATCGAGTACCGCACCCTCGGCTACCGCGACATGATCGTGGTCCCGGCCGGCGTGGCCCGCTCGCTCAAGAACGAGGGCGACACCGACGCACTCTTCTGCGTCGTCATCGGCACCCAGAAGCCGCAGGTCCCGACCTACCCCGAGCACTCGCCGATGCACGGCGTGACGCGCGGCTGATGGCGGACGACACGAGGCGGCGCACGGTCGTGGTGACCGGCGCGGGCCGCGGCCTCGGGCTGGCCACGGCGCACCGGATCGGCCGCGACGGCTACCGCGTCGTCGTCGCCGAGCTGGACGCCGAGCGCGGCGAGCAGGCCGTGGCAGAGCTGCGGGCGGCCGGCGTCGACGCGGTCTTCCACCCGCTCGACGTCGGCTCGCCCGAGTCGGTCGACGCCCTGGCCGCCGCGCTGGCCGCCGACGGGACCCGGCTCCACGGCCTGGTCAACAACGCCGGTCTGGCCAACGCGGTGGGCGGCAAGCCGTTCCACGAGATCGACGTCGCCGCCTGGGACCGGATCGCCACCGTCAACGCGCGCGGCCCCTGGCTGGTCGCGCGCGGGCTGTGGCCGCTGATGGCGGCCAACGGCGAGGGACGGATCGTCAACCTGGCCTCCGACGCCGCGCTCTACGGGTCGCCGCGCCTCGCGCACTACATCGCCTCCAAGGGTGCGGTCATCGCGCTGACCCGGGCGATGGCGCGGGACGCGGGCGACGCCGGGGTCACCGTCAACGCGGTGGCCCCGGGCCTGACCGAGGGCGAGTCGGCGGTCGACATCCCGGCCGAGCGGCACGAGCTCTACCGCCTGAACCGCGCGGTGAAGCGCCCGCAGCGGCCGGAGGACCTGGTCGGCCTGATCGCGTTCCTGGTCGGCCCCGAGTCCGGCTACATCACCGGCCAGACCTTCGCCGTCAACGGCGGCTTCACGATGAACTGACCGAACCAGCAAGAGGAGTAACACCATGGACCTGGGCCTCTCCGGCCGCGGCATCCTGGTCACCGGAGGCAGCTCCGGGGTCGGCCTCGCGACCGTCCGTATGCTGCTCGCCGAGGGGGCCAAGGTCGCCACCTGCGGACGCCGTCCGGACGCGCTCGCGGGAGCCCTCGCCGGGCTCGCCGAGCGCTACGGCGACGACCACCTGTTCCACGCGCCGTGCGACGTGCGGGACGCGACGGCCGTCGACGCCTTCGTCAACCGCGCGGCCGAGCGGCTCGGCGGCCTCGACGGGCTGGTCAACAACGCGGGCGCCTCGCGCATGAAGCGCCTGCACGAGACCACCGCCGAGGACTGGCGCGACGAGCTCGACCTGAAGTTCTCCGGCGTGCTCAACCCGACCCTCGCCGCGCTGCCGCACCTGCGGACGTCGGACGCCGCGAGCGTGGTGAACATCAACGCGGTGCTGGCCAAGCAGCCGGAGCCGCACCTGATCACCACCAGCGCGGCGCGGGCCGGGATCCTCAACCTCTCCGCCTCGCTGGCCCAGGAGCTCGCCGCCGACGGCGTCCGGGTCAACTCGGTCTGCCTGGGCCTGATCGACACCGGCCAGTGGACCCGCCGCTACCAGGCCGACGACGCCGGGATCGACTACCCCACCTGGCAGGCCGAGTTCGCCGCCCGGCGCGGGATCGCGCTCGGCCGGTTCGGCACCGCCGACGAGGTCGCCTACGCGGTCACCACCCTGCTCTCCCCGCGCGCCGCGTACGTCACGGGCGCGAGCGTCGACGTCGCCGGCGGCGTCCACCGCGGCACCCACTGACCGCGCCCCTGACACCCCCGCAGTACCGGCCGTACCGAAGGAACTCCCCATGACCCCACCCAACGGCGGCGACCTGCTGGTCGAGCTGCTGCGTGCCCACGGCACCGACACCGTCTTCGGCGTCGTCAGCGTCCACAACCTGCCGCTCGTCGAGGCCGTCGATCGCGAGCTGCGCTTCGTCCCCGTGCGGCACGAGGCCGCGGCGGTGAACGCCGCCGACGGCTACGCCCGCGCCACCGGCCGCCTCGGCTGCGCGCTGACCAGCACCGGGACCGGTGCGGGCAACGCGGCGGGCTCGCTGATCGAGTCGCTGAGCGCCGGGACGTCGGTGCTGCACATCACCGGTCAGATCGACACCCCGTACCTGGGCCTGGGCCGCGGCTTCATCCACGAGACCAAGGACCAGCCCGCCATGCTGACGGCGGTCTCCAAGCACGCCGCCACCGTCCGCGACGCCGCCTCGGCCGCCGAGGTGCTGCGCGAAGCCGCCGCTGCCGCGCTGGCCGCACCGGGCGGTCCGGCGAGCGTCGAGTGGCCGATCGACCTGCAGTACGCGGAGCAGACGCCGGGTCAGCTCACCTCCCCCGCCGCTGCCGTGGCCGCGCCGCGGCCCGACGCCGCCGCGCTGGACGAGGCCACCGCGCTGCTGGCCGCCGCCCGGCGTCCGCTGATCTGGGCGGGCGGCGGCGCGACCGGGGCCCGCACGGAGCTGGCGGAGCTGCTGGCGCTGACCGGCGCGGGCCTGCTGACCAGCAACTCGGGCCGTGGCTCGGTCCCCGAGGACGACGAGCGCGTGGTCGGCAACTACGCCTCCGCTCCGGCGGGCAAGGCGCTGCTGGCCGAGGCGGACCTGCTGCTCTCGGTCGGCACGCACTTCCGCTCCAACGAGACCCACGACTACCGGCTCGCCGTCCCGGACGCGCACATCCAGATCGACCTGGACCCGGCCGCGCCGGGCCGCGTCTACCCGGCCAAGCACGGGCTGGTCGGCGACGCCGCCGCCGTGCTTGGTGAACTCGCTGCCCGGCTGCGCGCGGTGACCCCGCGCACCGAGGCCGCCTGGCCCGAGCGCGTGCGCCAGGCCCGGCAGGAGGCGCGCGCGAAGCAGCGCCACGCCATCGGCCCGCAGGCCGCGATCTGCGACGCGATCCGCGCCCACTACCCGGTCGGCAGCGTGATCGCCCGCGATGTCACCATCCCGTCCTCGACCTGGGGCAACCGGCTGCTGGAGATCACCGACCCGGCCACCAACGTCTTCCCGCGCGGCGGCGGCATCGGCCAGGGCCTGGCCATGGGCATCGGCGCGGCTGTCGGCCGTCCCGAGGTCCCGACCGTGGTGATCGCGGGTGACGGCGGTCTGGCCGTGCACCTGGGCGAGCTGCTGACGCTGGCTCAGGAGCGGCCCCGTCTCACGCTGCTGGTCTTCAACGACGGCGGCTACGGCGTGCTGCGCAACATGCAGGAGGCGGGTGGCGGTCAGCGCCACGGAGTGGACCTCACCACGCCGGACTTCTTCCTGCTGGCCTCGTCGCTGGGCCTGCCGTTCCACCGGATCAGTCACGCCGACGACGCCGACGCCGTCCTGCGCGAGGCTGCGGCTGCCGACGGTCCGACCGTGGTGGAGGTCGACCTGGCCGCGCTCGGCCCGATGAACGTCCCGTTCACCCCTCCGGTGAGCGTGCCCACCCCGAAGTCCCCGACGGGAGGTGCCCGATGAGCCGCTCGGAAGAGTACGACCTGGACCTGCTGGTGCACCGCACCACCTGGGAGGCCGACGGGGTCCTCTCCGTCGAGCTGGTCCACCCCGAGGGCGAGGCGCTGCCCGCGTGGACTCCGGGCGCGCATATCGACCTCCATGTCGGCGCGCATGTGCGGCAGTACTCGCTCTGCTCCGACCCGGCCGACGCCTCCCGCTGGCGGATCGGCGTGCTGCGCGAGCCGTCCTCGCGGGGCGGCTCGGCGCACGTCCACGACACGCTGCGCCCTGGTCAGACGGTCACGGTGCGCGGGCCGCGCAACCACTTCGAGCTGGACCACGACGTCGAGCGCTACCTCTTCGTCGCGGGCGGCATCGGCATCACGCCGCTGCTCGCCATGGCCCGCGACGCCGCCCGGCGCGGCGTCCCGTGGCGGCTGGTGCACGGCGGACGGCGGCGTGACTCGATGGCGTTCGGCGCCGAACTGCGGGCGCTGGCCGAGCAGTCGAGCGGCGCGGGCGTCGAGGGCGCCGTCGAGTTCGTGCCCGAGGACGAGTGCGGACGGATCGACCTGGACTCTCTGCTGACCGACCTCGCGCCCGGCACCCAGGTCTACTGCTGCGGCCCCGAGCCGCTGCTGGCCGCCGTCGAGCAGCGCTGCGACGCCCGCACCGAGCGCTTCGCGGCCCCGGCCGCAGCGCCCGTCGACCCGTCCGGCGAGGCCGCGTTCGAGGTGGTCTGCAACCGCAGCGGCCGAACCGTCACCGTCGCGCCCGACTGCTCGACGCTGGAGGCGCTGGAGACGGCGGGGATCCCCGTCAACTCGTCCTGCCGGGACGGGATCTGCGGCACCTGCGAGACCCCCGTCCTCGACGGCGAGGTCGAGCACCGCGACTTCCTGCTCACCGACGAGGAGAAGGCGGCCGGGAAGTCGATGATGCTCTGCGTCTCGCGCGCCCGGTCCGCCCGCCTCGTCCTCGACCTCTGAGCCTCATCAGCGCTTCTGTCACTCCTGGAGCAACCATGGACCAGTACCTGAACATCCGTCAGTCCCGTGACGGGGAGCCGAACCCCTACGAGATCCGGCTCGCCGGAGCTGTCGAGGAGGTCTTCGGCGCGGGCGCCCACGACCTCGCCGGGCTCGTCGCCGGGCTCAACGACCGCGGTCTCTTCGCCCCCGACGGCGCCGCCTGGACCGAGCAGACCTTCACCGCCGAGATGCAGCGCCTGGGAGCCTGACCATGCCGACGACCACCACCCCCGTAACCGGCGCGTCCTCCACCGGGCTCGACTCCACCAGCGCCGACGAGATCTTCGCGACCGGCCTGCGCAACCAGTGGTACGCCGTGTGCCCCTCCGAATTCGTCCCCGCGGGCGGGATGCGCCGGGTCACCCGGCTCGGCCGCGACTGGGTGCTCTTCCGCCGCGGCAACGGCACCCTGCACATGCTCGCCGACCGCTGCCCGCACCGAGGCGCGCGGCTGTCCCAGGGCAAGCACCTGGGCGACCGGATCGCCTGCTGGTACCACGGCGTCCAGGTCGACGGCGGAGGCACCGTCACCTCCGTGCCGGGCCTGCCCGGTTGCACCCTGGAGGGCCGCACGCTCGTCCAGGCCCCGCCGGTCACCGAGATCGGCGGCGCGATCCTGGCCTACTTCGGCGACAGCAGGAACCCCGAGCCGTGCGAGCTCACCCTGCCCGAGCCGCTGACCGACCCGGACGTCTCGTCGTTCCTCTGCTACGCCGAGTGGAACGCCAACTGGCGCTGGGGCATGGAGAATCTGCTCGACCCCATGCACGGTTCGTTCCTGCACCGCGACTCGCACAGCATGTTCGCGGGCGAGACCACCGCCAAGTTCCGGATCCGGGAGACCGGTCGCGGCTTCTTCTTCGAGAAGACCGACCAGCGCGGCGTCAACTTCGACTGGGTCGAGCTCTGCCGGACCGGCGTCGACTGGGTCGATCTGGAGATCCCCTACCCGCCGACTGCGGGCCCTGGCGGGCCGTTCGGCATCGTCGGCATGGTCACCCCGATCGACGCGGACCGCAGCGCCGTCTTCTTCTGGCGCTACCGCAAGGTCCAGGACTGGCAGCGCGACGTGTGGCGCTTCCTCTACCGGACGACGCTGGAGCCGCGCCACTGGGAGGTGCTGGAGCAGGACCGTCTGGTCCTGGAGGGCCTCCCCGCCGACGCCGACCAGGCGGAGAACCTCTACCAGCACGACCTCGGCGTCGTCCGGGTGCGCCGGATGTACCGCACCGAGGCCGAGAAGCAGGCCGCTGCCGCCGTCACGCCCTGACTCCGGGCGGCGGCCGAACCGCTGAGCCCCGGACCGATTCCTTCGGTCCGGGGCTCAGCGGTTTCCTGTGTTCAGTCCTGCGGCTCGGCGGCCTGGTCCGCAGCCGCGTCGAGGGAGGTCTCCAGGCGGGCCAGCAGCGCGGCGAGCAGGCGGCGTTCGTCGCCGGAGAGCCCGGCCAGCATCCGGCGCTCGTTGTCGAGATGCCGCGCGAAGACCTCGTCGATCAGCGTGAGGCCCTGCTCCGTCAGCCGCGAGTGGACGATGCGGCGGTCGTTCTCGTCACGCTCACGGACGATCAGTCCGTCCTTCTCCAGCCGGTCGGCGCGCAGCGTCATCCCGGCGGTGGTGATCAACCCGCTGGCCGCCAACTGGCCCGCCGTCAGCCGGTAGGGCGGGCCCGCGCGGCGCAGCGCGGTCAGCACGTCGAAGCCGGCGATGTTGAGGCCGTACTCCTCCAGCGAGTCGGTGAGCAGCGACTGGTACCGCGCGAAGGTGCGGTGCAGCCGGGCCATGACCTGCAGCGGTTCGGTGTCCAGCTCCGGGCGCTCGCGCCGCCAGTCCGCGACGACCCCGTCGACGGCATCCCCCGTGCCCTCGCCCGTGCTCGCTGCACGGGACCGCGGGTACCCCATGTCGGACCTCCTGCCCGGCCGGCTGTCCTGCCCGCCGCCGGACATGATCCTAACGCGCGCCCCGGCCCGCGTTGGGCCGGTCGGGTGGCGTTCGCGCAGGTGGACGGTGCGGACACGATCCGTTCGCGCCCGGCGGCTGTAGCTTCCGCCAGGGCGGACAAGAGCTGGTTAAGGAAAGCCTTCAGCTGTTCAACAACATGTTGACGCGGCGCGGCGGCACCTCTACCTTCCTCTCAAACGGAAAGAACTTTCCGTATCGTGGAAGAAAACACCAGGCCGCCCGGCTCCTCGCGCGGCCGTCCCGCGCCCGCAGAAGGAGCGCCCCCATGAACCTCGCGCCGCGTGAGATCGACAAGCTCTACGTGTACGTGGTGGCCGACCTGGCCCGCCGACGCCGTGACCGCGGTCTCAAGCTCAACTACAGCGAGGCCGTCGCGCTGATCAGCGAAGGCATCCTGGAGGGCGCCCGCGACGGCCGGACCGTCGCCGAGTGCATGGAGCTCGGCAAGGGCATCGTCGGCTCCGACGAGGTGATGCCCGGCGTCCGCGCGATGCTCCCGCTGCTGCAGATCGAGGCCGCCTTCGTCGACGGCACCAAGCTCGTCTCGTGCCACGACCCCATCGGCGCCTGAGCCCTGTCACTCCGTCCTCGGCACGCCGAAAGAGAGCATCCATGTCCGCAGGCAGACCCGCCTATCTCTACGGAGAGGCGCCGGTCGAGATCAACGCCGGCAGGCCCACCGCGCGCGTGCGCGTGAGCAACACCGGCGACCGGGCCGTCCAGGTCGGCTCGCACTACCACTTCTTCGAGGTCAACCGCGCCCTCGACTTCGACCGCGAGCAGGCCTTCGGCATGCATCTCGACCTCCCCGCCGGGACCGCCGTCCGGTTCGAACCGGGCGACACGCGTGAGGTGGACCTGGTCGCGTACGCAGGGCACCGGCGGCTGGTCGGCTTCAGCGGACTCGTCGACGGCGGCCTCAACTCCGCCGACACGCGCGCCACGGCGCTGCGCCGCGCGGCCGAACGCGGCTTCCTCGGCGCTCTTCCGGCCGCGAAGGCGGGTGAGCTCTGATGGCGCTCGTCCCCCGCAGCCAGTACACCGACCTCTTCGGCCCGACCGTCGGCGACCGGTTCCACCTGGCCGACACCAACCTCGTGGTCGAGGTCGAGAAGGACTTCAACGAGGGCCACTACGGCGACGAGGCCGTCTACGGCGGCGGCAAGGGCATCCGCGACGGGATGGCCCAGGACCCGGCCGCGACCAACCTCAAGGGCGCGCTCGACCTGGTGATCACCAACGTCGTGGTGCTGGACCCGGTGCTCGGCGTGGTCAAGGGCGACATCGGCGTCAGGGACGGCTTCATCACCGCCGTCGGCAAGGCCGGGAACCCGCGCCTGCAGAGCGGTGTGCATCCCAAGCTGGTGATCGGCCCCGGCACCGAGGTGGTCTCCGGTGAACACCTGATCGCCACCGCGGGCGGCGTGGACACGCACATCCACTTCATCGCCCCGCAGCAGGCCCAGGAGGGCCTGACCAACGGCATCACCACCTTCATCGGCGGCGGCACCGGCCCGACCGACGGCACCAACGGCACCACCTGCACGCCGGGCCCGTGGAACATCGGCCGGATGTACCAGGCGGTCGAGGAGATGCCGGTCAACACCGGACTGCTCGGCAAGGGCAACGGCTCGCTGCCGGAGGCGCTGCGCGAGCAGGTCGAGGCGGGCGTCTGCGGCCTGAAGGTGCACGAGGACTGGGGCGCGACCCCGGCCACCATCGACACCGCGCTGCGCGTGGCCGACGAGTACGACGTCCAGGTCGCCATCCACACCGACACGTTGAACGAGTCCGGCTTCTACGAGGACACCCTGGACGCGATCGACGGCCGCACGATCCACACCTTCCACACCGAGGGCGCGGGCGGCGGCCACGCCCCGGACATCATGCGGATCGCGGGCGAGCCCAACGTCCTTCCCTCGTCGACCAATCCGACGCTGCCCTACACCGTCAACTCGATCGACGAGCTGCTCGACATGGTGATGGTCTGTCACCACCTCAGCCACGACATCCCCGAGGACGTCTCCTTCGCCGACTCCCGGGTCCGGGCGGAGACCGTGGCCGCCGAGACGGTACTGCACGACGAGGGCGTCATCTCCATCTTCTCGTCCGACTCCCAGGCGATGGGCCGGGTCGGCGAGTCCTTCACCCGCGCGTTCCAGACCGCGCACCACTGCAAGGACCAGCGCGGCAAGCTCGACGGCGACAGCGAGCGCAACGACAACCACCGGGTGCTGCGCTACCTGGCCAAGCTGACCATCAACCCGGCCGTCGCCACCGGCACCGCCGACTGGATCGGCTCGCTGGAGCCCGGCAAGCTCGCGGACATCGTGCTCTGGCCGATCCACTCCTTCGGCGCCAAGCCCAAGTTGGTCATCAAGGGCGGCATGGTCAACTGGGGCCTGATGGGCGACCCCAACGCGTCGCTGCCGACCACCCAACCCATCTACTACCGCCCGATGTTCGGCGCGATGGGCAAGGCCAGGCAGGCGACCCGGGTCTCCTTCATGTCGCAGGCGGCTATCGAGCGCGGTGTTCCGGCCGAACTCGGGCTGGACAGCCGGGTGTTGCCGGTGCGGGACTGCCGCACGGTCGGCAAGCAGCACATGGTCCGCAACGACGCGCTGCCCAAGATCCAGGTGGACCCGGAGACCTACCAGGTCACCGTGGACGGCGAACCCGCCACCATCGAGCCGGCGCGGACGCTTCCGCTCAACCACCTCTTCTACCTCGCATGACGACCGCTCTCGACCACCTGCTGGTCAGCCTCCAGCTCGCCGACTCCGCGTTCCCGAGCGGCCTCTACACGCTCTCGCACGGCCTGGAGGGCTACGTCCAGGCCAAGCGGGTGGACGCCGACTGCATGCCGGTGCTGCTGGAGGACCTGCTGCGCCACTCCGTCGGCCCGGCGGACGCCACCGCGCTCGCCCTGGCCCACCGCGCGGTCGGCGACGGCGACTGGGACGCGGTGGTCGAGGTGGACCGGCGACTGCTGGCGAGCAAGCTCAACCGCGAGGCACGCCAGGCCTCGACGCGCACCGGACGCCAGATGCTCGACACCGCCCGACTCGCCCTCGGCGGGCCGGAGTTGGACCGCTATGCGGAACTGGTCGCGGCCAAGGCCACGCCCGGCTGCCAGCCGGTGGCCGCCGGGGTCGCCTACGCGGCGAGCGGCGTCCCGGCCGAACAGGCCGTGGCGAGCGATCTGTTCGCCTTCGCCGTCAGCTTCGTCAGCGCCGGGCTGCGGCTGCGGCTGACGGACCACCGTCGGGCGCAGATCACCCTGCGCGAGCTCGCACCGGTGATCGAGGAGGTCGTAGCGGCGGCGCTGGAACGCGAATTGGCGGATCTGGGCGGCTGCGTCCCGCTCGCCGACGCGATGTCCGGACGCCACGAACGGGCCGAGGCACGGATGTTCGTCTCGTGACCGGCACCCACAGCACAACCCGGCAAGAACAAGCAGAAGGAAGTTGACAGATGACGGACCACGACGTGCTCCGGGTGGGCATCGCCGGGCCGGTCGGCTCGGGCAAGACGGCGCTGATCGAGGCGTTGGTCCCGGTGCTGATCGCCCGCGGCCGACGGCCCGCGGTGATCACCAACGACATCTACACCCAGGAGGACGCCGACCACGTCCGCCGCAACCTGGCCGGGGTGCTCGACCCCGAGCGCGTGGTCGGCGTCGAGACGGGCGCGTGCCCGCACACCGCCGTCCGGGACGACCCGACGATGAACCTGGCCGCCGGTGCCGAACTGCTGGAGCGGTTCCCGGATGTCGACACCCTCATCTACGAGTCGGGCGGCGACAACCTGACGCTGACCTTCAGCCCGCTCCTGGTCGACATGTTCTTCTTCGTGCTCGACACCGCCGAGGGCGAGAAGATGCCGCGCAAGCGCGGTCCGGGCATCACCGACTCGGACGTGCTGGTCATCAACAAGATCGACATCGCCCAGTACGTCCGCACCGACCTCGGCGTGATGAGCTCCGACGCCGACCGGGTCCGCGAGGGCCGGCCGGTGGTGCTCACCAACAGCCTGACCGGCGAGGGCCTTACCCAGGTCGCGGACCTGCTGGAGACCTACCGGCGGGTTCCTGCGTGAAGACCCTGGCCGCCCGGGCAGGCGAACGTCCCGACCGCCTGACGCCCGCGCACTACGAGCCGTCCCGCGTCCCCGCCGAGGTGCGGCGGTACGCGGGACGGCCGCAGGCGCTGGGCGTCGGCAAGCCGGGCAAGATCGGGCTGCTGGAGCTGGGCTTCGAACGGATAGGCGCGCGGACCGAGTTGGTGACGCACTACCAGAAGTCACCGCTTCAGATCATGCGCCCGCTCTACTTCGACCCCGCTCGGCCCGACCTGGCCGTCACGCTGCTGATGTCCACGGGCGGCGGCATCGTCCAGGCCGACCGGCTGCGGATGGACCTGCACTGCGGCGCGGGCACGGCCGTCCACCTGACCACCCAGGCGGCCACCAAGATCCACCGGATGGACGCCGACTACGCGACCCAGCAGGTCTTCCTGCACGCCGACGCGGACGCCTACGTCGAGTACCTGCCGGACGCGACCATCCCCTACCGCGACTCGCGCTTCTACCAGCGGACCGTGGTCACCGCCGCGCCCTCCGCCACCGTGCTCGCCGGAGAGACCGTGATGGCCGGCCGGCTGGCCCACGGGGAGCGCAACGCCTACCAGGTCTTCGCCTCCGACCTGGAGTTCCGCCGCCCCGACGGCCGCCTGCTCGCGCTGGACACCCTCCGGCTGACGCCCGGTAGCGACGGCGGCGGCGTCACCGGACCGGCGGTGCTGGGCGGCCACGACCTGGTCGGGACCTTCTACGCGGTCACCCCGCTGGCCCCCGCCGCCGAGGTCGCCGACGCCATGCACGAGGCGCTCCGCGCCTGCGGGCTGCTCTTCGGCGTGAGCGTGCTGCCCGAGGACTGCGGGGCCTGGCTCCGGGTCCTCGGCGGCGACTCCCCCACCGTCAACGCCGCACTCCGGCAGGCCTGGGACGCCGTCCGCCGCCTGCTGATCGGCGCGCCCGCGCCGGAACTGCGCAAGTCCTGACCCCATAGACGGCACGACCGTCACCGTGCTGTCCGGCACGGTGCCACCGACCGGAGAGACTCGGATGCCCTCCCACCTCGATACGGGTAACACCGCGTGGCTCATGGCGAGTACCGCCATGGTCCTGCTGATGACCCCAGGCCTCGCCTTCTTCTACGGCGGCATGGTCAAGACCAAGCACGTGCTGGTCATGCTCAAGATGAGCTTCGTCTGCCTGGCCCTCGTCACCCTGCTCTGGCTGGCCATCGGCTACAGCCTGGCGTTCGGCAAGGACGTGAACGGCTGGGGCCTGATCGGCACGCCCGCCCACTGGATGATGCATGACATAGGTATGACGAGCCTCACCGGCTCCATACCCACCGTCATCTTCTCCGCCTTCCAGATGGCCTTCGCCATCATCACCGTCGCCCTGATCAGCGGCTCGATCGCGGGCCGCGCCACCATGCGCGGCTGGCTCTGGTTCGTCGTCGCGTGGACGCTCTTCGTCTACGTGCCGATGGCCCACTGGGTCTTCGCGCCCGACGGCTGGATCACCGCGCACCTGGGTGCGCGCGACTTCGCCGGCGGTATGCCGGTGGAGATCAACTCCGGTGCGGCGGGCCTGGCCGTCGCGATCGTGGTCCGCAAGCGCAAGGACTTCGAGCGCGAGACCATCCGTCCGCACAACCTGCCGCTGGTCGTCGTCGGCCTGGCGCTGCTCTGGTTCGGCTGGTTCGGCTTCAACGCGGGCTCCGCGCTGGAGACCGGCGGCACCGCGCCGATGGCGTTCCTCAACACCCAGCTCGCCGCCTGCGGCGCGATGGTCGGCTGGCCGCTGATCGAGAAGTGGCGGCTCGGCCACGTCGAGATGCTCGGCGTCGCCTCGGCGGCGGTGGCCGGCATGGTCGCGATCACCCCGGCCTGCGGTGAGGTCTCGCCGATCGGCGCGCTGGTGATCGGCTTCGTCGCGGGCGTGGTCTGCGCCTTCGCGATCAACCTCAAGCTCAAGCTGCGCTACGACGACACGCTCGACGTGGTCGGCGTCCACGGCTGGGGCGGCGTCGTCGGCGTGCTCGGCATCGGCCTCTTCGCCACGTTCCAGATGAGCGGCAAGAAGGGCCTCTTCTACGGCGGCGGCCTGGACCTGCTGTGGCGTCAGGCCGTCGGCGTGGTCGTCTGCGCGGCGTTCTCCTTCGGCGTGACCTGGCTGATCGCCAAGGCGATCGAGAAGACCGTCGGGTTCCGCGCCGCCGAGGAGTACGAGCACGTCCCCGGCGCGGAGGAGGAGCAGGCGTACGACGACGAGACCATCGCCGAGATCCGCGAGCGCCTGGTCCAGGCCCGCGTGGCCGTCCCGGTCGCGGTCGGCGCGGCGGGCGCGGAAGGCTCGGACACCGACTCTGCGGGCACCGGTTCTTCGGGCACCGGCTCTGCGGGCACCGGCGGCGTCGACGCCGAGCTGCTGGCCGAGCTGCGCCGGCTGCTGGAGCGCCGGGAGCAGGAGAAGTGATGCCGCAGATCTTCGACTCGGGCAACTCCGCCTGGCTGATCATGGCGGCGGCCATGGTGCTGCTGATGGCACCGGGCCTCGCCTTCTTCTACGGCGGCATGGTGAAGACCAGTCAGGTCATCGCCATGCTCAAGATGTGCTTCGGCTGCGTGGTGCTGGTCAGCATCCTGTGGTTCGCGGTCGGCTACTCGCTCGCCTTCGGCAAGGACGCGGGCGGCCTGGGCGTGATCGGCTCCTTCGACCACGTCTTCATGACCGGCGTCGGCCTCACCAGCCGCACCGGCTCCGTCCCGACGGTGACCTTCTCCGTCTTCCACATGTCCTTCGCCATCGTCACGGTCGCCCTGATCAGCGGCTCGGTGGCGGGACGCGCCAAGATGAGGGGCTGGCTGGTCTTCGCCTCGGTCTGGACGCTGCTGGTCTACGTGCCGATGGCGCACTGGGTCTTCTCGCCCGACGGCTGGGTGGCCAAGCAGCTGGGCGCGGTCGACTTCTCCGGCGGCACGGTCGTCGAACTGGCCTCCGGCGCGGCGGGTCTGGCGCTGGCGGCGGTCGCCGGTCGGCGCGAGGACTTCGAGCGTCAGCCGATCCGTCCGCACAACCTGCCGCTGGTCGTGATCGGCCTGGCGCTGCTCTGGTTCGGCTGGTTCGGCTTCAACACCGGCTCGTCGCTGGGCGTTCCGGGCGCGGCGCCGATGGCGTTCGTCAACACCCAGTTCGCCGCCGGTGCGGCCATGGCGGGCTGGGCGGTGACCAGTTGGTGGCGCACCCGCCAGGTGGGGCTGCTCGACATCAGCATGGGCGCGGTCACCGGAATGGTCGCGATGACCCCGGCCGCCGGTGACCTGACCCCGCTGTGGGCCTCGGTGATCGGCTTCCTGGCCGGTCTGACCTGCGCCTTCGCGATCAGCTGGAAGTACCGCTTCGGCGTCGACGACACCCTGGACGTGGTGGGTATCCACGGCTGGGGCGGCCTCTTCGGCATGGTGATGGCCGGTCTCGCCGCCACCGGCGTGATGACCGGCAAGAAGGGCCTGTTCTACGGCGGCGGTTGGGACCTGCTGGGCAAGCAACTGGTCGCCGTGCTGGTGATCGGGCTCTTCGCGTTCGCCATGACCGCGCTGATCGGCAAGGTGGTCGACCTGACCGTCGGCCTGCGCCAGTCGCCGCACGCGGCCGAGGAGGAGCACGAGCAGGTCTACCAGAACGACTGGGACGTCCAGTTCAAGGAGATCGCCGACGCCCTGCGCGGCAGCGGCATCCGCGAGGACGGCAGGGAGGAGGACCCGAGCGCCCTGCTGGAGCAGGTCCGCAGGATCCTTGCCGCCGACCCGGAGCAGTTGCGGGAGTGAACCCCGCATGACGGCGGAGCCGTGGGGGGGGGGGGGCCGGCCGGCGGCGCCGCCCGGGGGCGCGTGAGTGCGGCACCGCGCCGGGCCTGGTGGGTGGCGCCCCCCCCGGGGGGGGGGGGCGGGGGGGGGGGGGGCCCCCGGCCCCCCGGCTCCGCCGTGCGCTGCTTGCGTCCGGCACCTCGCAGGACCAGGGTGGCGGTGTGTCCTCCGCAAGCCCCCACCCTCCCGAACGTGCCAGACGCCTGATCGTGCTGCGGCACGCCAAGTCCGCCTGGCCCGACGGCGTGGCCGACCTGGACCGGCCGCTCGGCCCGCGCGGTCGCCGCGACGCACCCCGGATCGGCGCCTGGCTGCGCGCCACCGGCCACGTGCCCGACCTCGTGCTCTGCTCCCCCGCCCAACGGACCAGGGAGACCCTGGAACTGGTCGCCACCGGCCTCGGCGGACGGCCGGGGTCGGCGGAGTCGGCGGAGTCACCGATCGACGTGCGCATGGAACCGCGGCTCTACTCCGCCGACGCCGACGACCTGCTGGCGCTGGCCCGCGCCGCGCCCGCCGACTGCGCCGCGCTGATGCTGGTGGGCCACCAACCAGCCGTGCAGGAGCTGGTGTTGGAGCTGATCGGCGACCGTCCGGACGAACACCCGGCCGCCACGCTGCTCCGCGAGAAGTTCCCCACCGGAGCCGCGGCGGTGCTCGACGTCCCGGGCCCCTGGTCCGAGCTGGACGCCGGCGGGGCGCCGCTTGTCACCTTCGTCAGGCCCCGCGACCTGCCGTAGTCGCACGAACGCCGCCACGGGCCCTGACGCGCCGTCACAGCCGGACGATCACCAGCGCCGTGTCGTCCGTGACACCCGCGGGCGGGAGCAGGTCCGTCAGCACGGCGTCGGCCAGCGCCTCCGAGTCCGCGTCGCGGTGGCGGACCAGCGATTCGGCGAGCAGGTTCAGGCCGACGTCGATGTCCCGGTCGCGGCGCTCGATCAGGCCGTCGGTGTAGAGGACCAGCACGTCCCCCTCACTGAAAGGGACGACCGCCTGCGGTCGCGTGGTCAGTTCCGGCCGCGCGTCCAGCGGCGGATCGGTCGCCTGGTCCAGAAATTCCACCCGGCTGCCGCCGCGCAGCAGCGCGGGCGGCGGATGACCGGCGCTGCTGTAGGTGATCAGCTGGTGGTCCCAGTCGACGAAGACGGTCACCACAGTCGTCGACTGCGCGCCCTCGACCGAACGGGAGTAGCGGCCGAGGACCTCCAGCGCGTGCGCGGGCCCCGTCGCGACACGGGAGGCCGCGCTCAGCGCGCTGCGCAGCTGTCCCATCACCCCGGCGGCCTCCAGCCCGTGCCCGACCACGTCGCCTACGGACACCCCGATCCGGTCCCCGCCGGGCGTGCCGGAGTCGGCCAGGTCGACCAGGTCGTACCAGTCGCCGCAGACATTGAGCGCGACGGTCGCCGGCCGGTAACGCACGGCCACCGGGTGGTTCCGTACCGGCCCGGGCGCGGGCAGCATCGACCGCTGCAGCGACAGCGCGATCACCCGCTCGCGGGCGTTGGCCTGCCGCAACTGCGCGTTGACCTCCTGCAGCTCCCGGACGCGGGTGTAGAGCTCGGCCTCCAGCGCGCGGGTCCGGTCACCGGTGGGGTGGTCGTGGGCGTGGATCAGCTCGGTGACCTCCTCGACCCGGTGGATCAGCAGCTCCACCTTGCCGTCGGGCCCGAGGACCGGGGCGTTGACCGGGCTCCAGTAGCGCTCCTCCCACTCCCCCGGCCGGTCGGTCGACTCCACGTCGTAGCGCTGCAGGGCCATCACGTCGCGCTCGCCGCTCGCCAGCACCCGCTCCAGCGACGCCGCGAGGTTGCGGACGCCGTCGGCGCCCGGGTCGTTCGGGTTGTCCGGGAACACGTCGAAGAGGTAGCGCCCGATCAGCTGGTCCCGGGTGCGGCCGGAGAGGTGCAGGAACGCCTCGTTGGCGTCCAGATAGATCAGCTCGGGGGTCAGCAGGGCGGCCATGCCCGGCAATGACTGGAAGACCCCTTCGTAGTCGATCGCCACCTCGGTCATGGTGCTCCGTCTGGCTCCGCTGGATCCGAACGACAGGTCCCCGACTCATTCTCACCCCCTCGGAGCCACTCTCACCACGGCACGGGCGTGCCGTCCCAGGAGTGGAACGCTCCGGTCGGGCCGTCCTCGGGCAGCAGGGCCAGGCGCACAGCACCCGCCGCGGCCTCGGCCGGGTCGCCGTCGCTCTCCGCAGCGAGCGCGTTGAGGTCGGTGCGGCGCAGGCCGGGCGCGAGGGCGTTGACCTTGAAGCCCTCGGGGGCGAGCGTCTGGGCGTAGAAGAGCGTGAGCGCGTTCAGCGCGGTCTTGGAGCTGCGGTAGGCCGCGCCGGAGCCCGCCGAGAAGGCGAACGGGCGGTTCGGGTCCTCGCTCCAGGCGAGCGATCCGGTGCCGCTGGAGATGTTGACGATGCGCGGCGCGGCCGAGCGGCGCAGCGCGGGGAGGAAGGCGTTGGTCACCGTCAGCACGCCGAAGACGTTGGTCTCGAAGGTGCGGCGGAAGGCGTCGAGGTCGGCGTCCGGCGCGGTGCTGCCCTCGGCCATGATCCCGGCGTTGTTGACCAGGATGTCCAGCCGCTCGACCTGCCGGGCGGCCTCCGCCACGCTGTCCGGGTCGGTGACGTCCAGGACCAGGAGACGCACGTCCCCGTCCTTGGCCAGTTCCTCGGCGGCGTGGCGGCCACGCTCCGGGTCGCGCGTGCCGAGCAGGACGGTGACGCCCGCCGCCGCGAGCTGCCGGGCGATCTCCTTGCCGATGCCCTTGTTGGCGCCGGTCACCAGCGCGGTGGCTGTGCGTGCGGAAGCTGCGGAAACGGTGGAAGCCGTGGAAGCCGTGGAAGATGCGTCATTCATGCCTTCCAGCCTCCTCGTCCGGACTCCGGGCAACCAGGTGTGCCCGATACCCGGATACGGACGGTGACGGGCGGCTGGGATGTCACATCATGCCTTCGCCGGACCGTCCTCGGCGAGAAGGCGGCGCAGCGCCGGGAGCAGGGCGTCGAGCGGCTGTGAGCTCTGGAAGGCGACCACGGTCGTCCCCGCGACGTCGTCGGTGGCCGGGGCCGGGGCGGTGAAGAGGGCGATCACCTCCTGCATCGCCGCGTCCAGCTCCGCCAGCGGGTCCTGGCACTCGCCGCGCAGCCAGCGGCGCAGCACGTGGTTGTGCGCGGACGCGACGGCCGCGGCCATCAGCTCGGCGCGCAGGGCCGCGCCGGGCGCCTCGTCACCCATCCACGCCGTGATGAACTCGCGGAAGAGGCGCTGGTAACGCGCCACGCTGGCGATCTCACGGTCCCGCAGCGCGGAGACCTTGCTGGTCAGCGCGTAGCGGCGGCGGGCGATGTCGCCCTCCTCCAGGTAGTGCAGCAGCACCAGCCGGACGGCGTCGGAGACGGCGACCAGGGCGGTGGCGTCGGAGGACACCGCCAGCCGGGCGCGGATCGCGTCGAGCAGGCCGTCGTGGTCGGGGAAGACCACGGCCTCCTTGGACCCGTAGTAGCGGAAGAACGTCGACCGGCCGACCCCGGCGCGCTCGACGATGTCGTCGACCGTTGTCTGGTCGTATCCGCGCTCGTCGAAGAGCGAGAGGGCGGCGTCGGCCAGCCGGTCGCGCGCTGAAGGCCTGGTCATGGGGTCACATCCTGGCGTGTCCGGGCTCGGGACACCACTCGTCACCTCTTGTTTTGGCTCTTGTTTCGTCCTGTGGCCGCCTCTTGCCACTTTGCATGGAACTGAGTACCGTCCAAATGGTATCCGGTTCCACCCCATACCCCCGGATCACACCTCCCCTGCCCCAGGACCGCGGCCCTGCCCGCATCCCGGTCCGATCCGAAGGAGGAACAGACCAGATGACGCCGCCCACCGCGATCGCCCCCGCCTTCGCGACCGCCCCGCCCGTCTTCGTGCCCACGTATGTGCCCGCCCCGCCCCGTGTCGCCTCCGACGCCGCGGACCAGACCCTTGGACTGCGCTTCCAGCGCTGCACGTGGTGCGACTCGGCGCAGCCGCGTCCCGCGCTGATGTGCCGGGTCTGCCGCAGCGAGAGCTTCCGCTGGGAGGAGAGCCAGGGCATGGGCCAGGTGGTCCACTCGCCGGCCATCGCCCGCAAGCCGGTCTCCACGCCCCGGCTGACGATGATCCAGCTCGACGAGGGCCCCCTGGTCGACGCCTGGGTCCTCGGCGGCCCGCAGGACCAGCTCTGGCCGGGCGCCCGGGTCCGCTTCACGGACGCGGAGGACGCCTCGGGCCGCCCCGTCTTCGAGCTCAACGAGCTGAGCTGGGGCGACTGACGGCCCGAACGGGCCGCTGTGCCGTGCTCTCTGTCAGAACGTCAGTTCCGACTGCACAGACGTGACTTCGGAGACGAGGCTCTGCCGGATGAAGTACTCGGTGCCGAAGAGGCGCATCCGGAGCTCGGCCGACATCTTCGAGACCATGCCGGGCATCGCGCCCCGCTCCACCTCGCTGCGGTGGGCCAGGATGGCCGCGACCTTCTGCCCCATCCAGGGACCGACCTCGCACGCGGTGTCGACCTGCTCGTCCGGGACGGTGTAGAGCGTCCTCGTGCCGCCCTCGATCTCCTGGAAGCCCGGGACGCACGAGTGCGGGTAAGTGGAGAAGTAGAGGGCGCGCGGCTGCCAGGGGTCACCGGCCTCCGGGTAGAGCTGGGCCAGTCCGGCCGCCTGGGCCGCGAGCACGGTCACCCGGTGCGCGTGCCGGTGGTCGGCATGGCCGGTCAGCCCGCCGTACGCGTCGTGCGTGAGGATCAGCTCCGGACGGAACTCACGGATGTGCGCCACCAGCCTGCCGACGGCCTCGTCGAGCGGCGCGTCGCAGAACCGCGCGCATCCGGGGGCCGAGGGCTCGAAGTGCGCGTCGGCGTAGCCAAGCATCCGCGGCTTCTCCGCACCGAGCAGGCGTGCGGCCTCGGCCAACTCCTCGGCGCGCCAGGTGTCCTCCGCCCAGGTCGCGCTCACGACCGCGGTCCGCGCGCCCGCGGCGGCGTGCCGGGCCAGGACTCCGCCCGCCGCCAACGACTCGTCGTCCGGGTGTCCGAACACGGTGAGAATGCTGGGCGCGGCCATCGAGGACCACCTCTCTGCTCGGATCCAGGCGCGGATCCAACCGGGATCGCGGCGCGGCTCCGGCCGAGCTTACGGCGTGCGGTGCTCGCTCAGTCCGTGGCGGGCGCCGCGCCTGCCGCGCCGCCCGCGACCGGGCAGCCACCGCCGGGGAAGGTGCCGAGTTCGGCGACGCGGTAACCGTTCGGGTAGCCACGGACGTTGGAGTTCTGCCGGGCGTGGAACGGCTCACGGCGCGGCGGCAGCCGGCGGACGACCCGGCCGCGCAGCCGCAGCGATCCGCGCACGACGACGCTCAGCGCGGCGGGCGGCGCGCCGTAGCCGAACGCCTCCCGCAGCGGCGCGTCGAGCAGGCAGAGCGAGGCGCTGCGCATCAACGTCCCGGCCGGGCCGGGGTACCAGGACTGGAAGAGGTCCAGGGTGACACCGATCGTCAACAGCAGCGCCATGATCCCCTAGACTGCCCGGGCATGTGACCGGCTGTCACCGAAAAGGACGGGCCAGAGATGTCCGAAGAGAACGCCCAGGAGAACCGTCAGGAGAGCGGCCCGGAGAACGGCCAGACCCCTGCCGCCCTGGACCCCAACGTGCCCAGCACCGCTCGGGTCTACGACTACCTCCTCGGCGGCAAGGACAACTTCGCCTCCGACCGGGCCGCGGCCGAGCACCTGCTCTCCGCGCAGCCCACGGCGCGGGACATCGCGCAGGCCAACCGGCGGTTCCTGGTCCGCGCGGTGCGCCTGCTGGCCGAGAGCGGGATCCGCCAGTTCGTCGACATCGGCGCGGGCATCCCCACCAGCCCGAACGTCCACGAGATCGTGCGGGAGCACCAGCCGGACGCGCGGATCGTCTACGTCGACAACGACCCCGTCGTCCTCGCCCACACCCGTGCCCTGCGCGCCACCACGGGCGTCACCGCGCTCGACGGCGACCTGCGCAGACCCGACGAGATGCTGGGCCAGCTGCGGGAGTCGGGCGTCATCGACTTCTCCCAGCCGGTCGGGCTGCTGCTCATCTCGGTGATGCACTTCGTCCGCCGTGAGGAGGACCCGGCCGCCGTGATCCGCGCCTACACCGAGCCGCTGGCGGCGGGCAGCCACATGGTCATGTCCGTGGCCACCGGCGGCACACTCTCGGACGAGGAGATCGCCAAGGCCGAGAGCGCCTACGCCCACGCCTCCTCGGCGCTGACGCTCTACCGCCCGGCCGACGTGGCCGGCTGGCTGGAGCCGTACGAGCTGCTCGAACCCGGCCTGGTCTCCTACTACAAGTGGCGTGCCGAGGAGATCGAGCCCGGAGGCCTCGGCGCACCCCTCGCGGCCGTGGCCCGGATCAGCTGACACACGCGCGAACTGTGCCCTTCGGGCGGGCCGTCCGCCGACGACCCGCCCGAAGCTGTCCTGCGCATACGCGCTGCTACTCGGTCCGCAGCGCGACCGCGGTCCGGGTCCTGGCCGCCCACCCGGCGGGGAGGAGCGAGCCGAGGACGGCGATCACCAGGCCGCCCAGCCCCAGCAGGGTCAGCGGCAGCACCTGGTAGACGTCGAGCATCTCGCCCGGCAGCCGCAGGCCCGCGCTCTGGCCCATGGCCGGGACCACGATCCGCTGCAGCAGCACCCCGATCGGCACCCCGACCACGCCGCCGACGACGCCCACGACCGACACCGAGGCGATCACCATCGCCAGGGTCTGGCGCGGGGTCATGCCCAGCGCCTTGGCGACGCCGAGGTCCCGGACGCGCTCACGGGTGTCCAGCACCACGGAGTTGAGCACGCCCAGCCCCGCGACGACCACCAGCATCAGGGTCAGCAGCCCGGTCAGCGCGTCCAGCAGGATCACCATCTGGCTCGCCCCGCCGCTGTCGCCCACCTGGGCTATGGCCCCGGTGGGGCCGAGCACGGTGTTCAGCGCGTCGGTGTAACGGTTCGCATCGGTGCCGGACTTGAGCGCGATCGAGAAGATCTGCGGGCGCAGGCCCGGCTCCGCCGCCGCCAGGGTGCGGGCGTCGGTGAAGACGCTCATCGCCGCGCCGCTGCTGGCGACGAAGACCTCGCCGCTGATCCGCACCGGAACCGCCTTGCCGTGGTCGGTCAGCACCACGGTGTCGCCGACCTTGGTGCCGGTGGCGGTCAGGAACGGGGTCGACACGACCGCCTCACCGGGGCGGGTGAACCAGCTGCCCGAGACGAGTTGGTGGCCTGCCCAGGAGGCGTCCCCGAAGTACGCGGTGAGGTCGACGGCGTCGGTGGTCCCGGCCGCGGTGACCTGGGAGTCCGCGGCGCCGAACCAGAGCCGGGTGCCGGGCTGCGCCGCGATCGCCGCGCTCATGGCCGCGGTGTCGACCGACCCCGGTCGCGCCGCAGGTATGCCGGAGCTGCCAGGGCCGCCGGAGCCCCCGGGGTGCGGCGGGGCGACGCTGAGGACGGTCACGTCGGCGTTGGACTTCTTGCTGTCCTGGATCCGCTGGAGCGAACTGCCCATCCCGTACGCGAAGGTGACGGCCACGGCCCCGAAGAGGATCGCGGTGACCATCGCCATGCTGCGCGCCGGGCGGGAGAACGGCTGGGCCAGGCCCATGGTCACCGGCCGGGGCAGCGGCAGCGCCCGGACGATCCGTGCGGCACGCCGCCCCCGACCGGGCCGCGGGGTCCGGCCCACGGCCAGGGCGTCCACGGTCCGCAGACGTCCGGCGCGCAGCGCGGTGAGACAGGCGGTGACGGAGACCATCAGCAGGGTGCCCGCGATCACCGCCACGTCGACGGAGGGCGCGACGGTCAGCGAGGTGGTGCCGTAGACCTGCTCCGTGGCGGCCAGCACCTGACCGGCCGCCAGGTTGCCCAGCACCGCGCCGAGCAGGGTGCCGACGACGGCCGGGATCAGCGCCTGTCCCACGTAGGCGCGGACCACCTGGCCGGGGGTGAAGCCGAGCGCCTTGAGGATGCCGATCCGCCGGGTGCCCGCACCGACCGCGCCCGCCACCACGTTCCCCACGATCAGCACGGACATCAGCACGCCGAGCAGCCCGAAGGCGGTGAGGAAGGGGATGAAGAGCCCGGTGGAGCTGGTGTTGCTGTTCTTGACGTCGAGCCAGCTGTGGCTGCCGCTGATCGCACCGGACGGCACCTCGCCCGCGACGGCGGCCCGGTCGGCGGCGAGCTGCGCCGCCGAGGACGCGGCGGTGAAGCGGTAGAGCATCTGGAACCCGGTGCTCCCGCGTCCACGGCTCGCCGCGGCCGCCAGCGCCTGGATCTCTGCCGGCGCGACCCAACCGTCGCCGGTCGCGCTGACGGATCTGGCGATGCCGACCACGTCGAGCTCGGCGCTGCCGCCGGAGGCGGTGGGGACCTCCACCTTCTGTCCGACGGAGAGCTCCGGGCCGGACCAGTCGGCCGACACGACCAACTGCCCCGGACCGGTGGCCCAGTGCCCGGTGGTCAGGCTGACGTCGTCGACCGGACCGCCCGCGTCGGCGCGGCCGACCAGCTGCATCGGCGGCACGCTCAGCCCGGCGGGCAGTTGCAGGCCGGAGACACCGCTGGGGTCGACCGAGGTGGTCGGGAACGGGCCCGCGGTCGCGGTCACCCCGGCCACGTGCGCGGTCGCGCCGACCTGGCCGGCGCTCGCCTTGGCGGAGTCGAACTGGACCACCAGCTGCGCCCCGTTCTGCTGGGCGAACGCGTGGTCGAAGGGCGCGTTCGACGCGACCAGCAGCGATCCGCCCAGCACGGACGCGGTCACCGCCATCATCGCGGCCAGCCCGGTGACGACGGTCTGCACCCGGCGCCGCCGCACCCCGGCGCGCATCACGGTCCCGAGGGCGCTCATCGGGCCACCTCCGCACCGGTGTCGGACAGGTTGCCGTGGCGGACGTCGTGGCGGACGTCGGACGCGATCCGACCGTCGACGATCCGGACGGTGCGGGTGGCACAGCTCTCGGCGAGACTCTCGTCGTGGGTGACCACGACGATGGTCTGGCCGTCGGCGTGCAGCTCGCGCAGCAGCGCCCTGACCTCCTCGCCCGAGGCGGAGTCCAGCGCCCCGGTCGGCTCGTCGGCGAGCAGCAGCGGCGGACGGTTCATCAACGCCCGTGCCACCGCGACCCGCTGGCGCTCGCCGCCGGACAGTCGTCCGGGGTAGGCGCGGGCGTGCTTGGCTATGCCGAGGGTCTCCAGCAGGCCGTTGGCCCGGCGCCGCGCCTCGCCGCGCGCCACGCCGGTCATCTCGGCGGGCAGCACCACGTTGTCCAGCACGTTCAGGTCGTCGAGCAGGTTGAAGAACTGGAAGACCATGCCGATCCTGGTCCGGCGGTAGCGCGCCGCGCCGGTCTCGTCGAGCCGGTCGACGCGGACGCCCGCCACCGTGACGGTTCCCGAGTCGGGGCGGTCCAGACCGGCGACCATGTTGAGCAGGGTCGACTTGCCGCTGCCGGACGGACCGAGAATCGCCACGGCCTCACCGGCCTGCACGGTCAGCGAGACGTCCCGCAGCGCGGCGGGTCCGTCCACGAAGTGGCGGTTCACTCCGTCCATTTCGATCACAGGCCCGGTGCCGGTCATCGTGGTTTCCTCTCCCCAGTTCCGATGTGTACGTGCTCGTCGCGACACCGGTAACGCTAGGGTTCGGTGATCGTCGGCCTCGTCGGTCGGCAGAGGCATTTCCGCTACCACTCGAGGATGACGTCCGCGCCGTCATCCTTTCGATGTAGTCCCTCAGGAGGCAGAAGAGCGTGAGGAGCAGTCTCAGCCGCTTCGTCCCGACCGGCACTCTTCCCGCGCCGACCCTGCGTCAGTGGATCGCGGACGGCGTGCTCGCCACCGTGCTCGCCCTGGGCGGCGTCCGCCACGCGCTCGACGCGCCGAACTCGCCGTCCGCGCCGCTCTACCTGACCCTGCTGGCCGCTGCCGCCGCGCTGCCACTGGCCTGGCAGCACCGGGCGCCGCTCGGCGCACTCTGCGTGCAGCTGGCGGTCTGCGTGGCGCTCCTGGTCTGCCACGCCTACCCGGACGTGCTGTTCACCGCCGGTCTCGCCACCCTGGTCGCCCTCTACGGCGCCCTCGCTCGCAGTCCCTTCCGGCAGCTCACCTTCGCCTGTCTGCCGCTGGCGGCGACGGTGCTGCTGCTCATCTCCGCCCGCGTCAAAATGCCCGACCTTCCCAACGAGGTGGTGGGCGTGCTGCTCCTCTTCCCCGTCGTCGTGGCCGCGTCGGGTCACCGGCTGTGGGCCGGACGGGTCGAGGAGAACCAGCAGCGGCTGCGCGCCATGGAGCTGGAGCGGATCGAGGCGCTCCGCCGCGCCGTCGAGCACGAACGCGCCCGCATCGCCCGCGAGTTGCACGACGTGGTCACCCACAACGTCAGCGTCATGGTGATCCAGGCTGGTGCCGCCCGGATGGTCGTCGAGAACGATCCGGCGCTCGCCAAGGAGGCGCTGCTGTCGATCGAGAGCGGCGGCCGGGCCGCGATGACCGATCTGCGCCAGGTCATGGGCCTGTTGACGATGGAGAGCCCGGACGGCGAGCACGGCGAGTCCACCGCCGGACTCGCCGGGGCGGCCGACCTCGCGCCCCAGCCCGGCCTCGACGGCCTGGACGCGCTCGCCCAACGGATCCGCCTGACCGGCATCGACGTCGACCTCGCCGTCACCGGCCAGCGACGACCGCTCTCGCCGGGCCTGGAACTGACCGCCTACCGCGTGGTCCAGGAGGCGCTGACCAACATGGTCAAGCACGCCGTCGGGGCCAGCGCGGACATCCACGTCAACTACGGGCCGCAGGAGTTGACCGTCGAGGTCGCCAACACCGAAGGCCGTCCCGGCGCGGCGGCGGCGACCGGCAGCGGCAAGGGCCTGGTCGGACTGCGCGAACGCGTCGCCGTCCACGGCGGTACCCTGCACAACGGCCCACGCCTGACCGGCGGTTACCGCGTCACGGCGACCATCCCGATGGACGCCCTCGCATCCCTGGAACCCGTGACCGCCCTGGTCGCCCCGGCCGCCCCGGCCGACGTGGCTGCCGCCTCGGACATCCCCGACCTGCTGGAGGAAGAGTGAGTGACGCCCTGCGCGTCGTCATCGCGGACGACCAGGCGCTGGTGCGCACCGGATTCCGGATGATCCTGGCCTCCCAGGGCATCGAGGTCGCCGCCGAGGCCGAGACCGGGACGGACGCGATCGCCGCGGTGCGGCGGACCCTGCCGGACGTCGTCCTGATGGACATCCGCATGCCCGGCATGGACGGCCTGGAGGCGACCCGCCAGATCGTGTCGGGCGGCGTGGGGTCAAGCAGCGTCGGGTCGGGCGGCACCGCGCATCCGCCCCGGGTGATCATCCTGACCACCTTCGACCTGGACCAGTACGTCTACGCCGCCCTCGGCGCGGGTGCGAGCGGGTTCCTGCTCAAGGACGTCAGCCCCGAGCACCTGGTCTCGGCCGTCCGCATGGTCCGCTCCGGCGACGCGCTGCTCGCGCCCGCGATCACCCGCCGCCTGGTCGCCCGGTTCGCCCGCCGCGACGACGTGCCGGTCCCGGCCGGGGGCCAGGACGCGGACACCCGCCACCGCAACCTCGCTACGCTGACTGCCCGCGAGTCCGAGGTGCTGCGCCTGATCGCCCGCGGCCTCAGCAACGCCGAGCTGGCCGCGCACCTCCACCTCTCCGAGGCCACGGTCAAGACGCACGTGGCCCGGATCCTCGCCAAGCTCGGCCTCCGCGACCGCGTCCAGGCCGTCGTCCTCGCCTACGAGACCGGTCTGATCACTCCCGGAGCCGCCGAAAGCGCGTGACCGCATCGAGCAGGATTCAAGAAGCCGGGTGTTCCGCGTCGTCGTTAGAGTGACAGCGATGGACAGGTCGTCGCAGGACAGATCGTCGACGGACAGATCGTCGCAGGTCGAAGAGACGGAGACACGACAAGCATGGCCACCCGGACCAAGAAGACCAGCGCCGTGAACGACGCCGCCGCGGACAGCCACGAACTGATCCGCGTGGTCGGCGCGCGGGTCAACAACCTCAAGGACGTCAGTGTCGACATCCCCAAGCGCAGGCTGACCGTCTTCACCGGCGTCTCCGGCTCGGGCAAGAGCTCGCTGGTCTTCGACACCATCGCCGCCGAGTCGCAGCGGCTGATCAACGAGACCTACTCGGCCTTCGTCCAGGGCTTCATGCCCACCCTCGCCCGTCCCGACGTGGACGTGCTGGAGGGTCTGACCACCGCGATCATCGTCGACCAGCAGCGGCTGGGCGCGGACCCCCGCTCCACGGTCGGCACCGCGACCGACGCCAACGCCATGCTGCGCATCCTGTTCAGCCGTCTCGGCAAGCCGCACATCGGCTCGCCCAAGGCGTACTCCTTCAACGTCCCCTCGATCAGCGGGGCCGGCGCGGTCACGATCGAGCGCGCGGGTCAGAAGGTCAAGGAGCGGCGCAGCTTCAGCATCACCGGCGGCATGTGCCCGCGCTGCGAGGGCCGCGGCGCGGTCTCCGACATCGACCTCACCCAGCTCTTCGACGACACCAAGTCGCTCGCCGAGGGCGCGATCACCGTCCCCGGCTACAAGGCCGGCGGCTGGAACTACCGGCTCTACGCCTCCTCCGGGTTCTTCGACGCGGAGAAGCCGATCAAGAAGTTCACCAAGAAGGAGCTGCAGGACTTCCTCTACCGGGAGCCGACCCGGATGAAGATCGAGGGCATCAACATGACCTACGAGGGTCTGGTGCCGAGGATCCAGAAGTCGATGCTGGCCAAGGACAAGGAGGCGATGCAGCCGCACATCCGCGCCTTCGTGGACCGCGCGGTCGCCTTCACCACCTGCCCGGACTGCGACGGCACCCGGCTCGCCGCCCCGGCCCGGTCCTCGAAGATCGGCAAGGTCAACATCGCCGACGCCTGCGCGATGCAGATCAGCGACCTGGCCGAGTGGGTCCGCGGCCTCGACGAGCCCTCGGTCGCGCCGCTGCTCACCGCGCTCCAGGAGGCGCTGGACTCGTTCGTCGAGATCGGTCTCGGCTACCTCTCCCTGGACCGCGCCTCCGGCACGCTCTCCGGCGGCGAGGCGCAGCGCGTCAAGATGATCCGCCACCTCGGCTCCTCGCTCACCGACGTCACCTACGTCTTCGACGAGCCCACCATCGGCCTGCACCCGCACGACATCCAGCGGATGAACGAGCTGCTGCTGCGGCTGCGCGACAAGGGCAACACGGTGCTGGTGGTCGAGCACAAGCCGGAGGCGATCACCATCGCCGACCACGTCGTCGACCTCGGTCCGGCGGCGGGTTCGGGCGGCGGGCAGGTCTGCTTCGAGGGCACCGTCGACGGCCTGCGCAAGAGCGGCACCAGCACCGGCCGTCATCTGGACGACCGGTCCACGGTCAAGACCTCGGTCCGCAAGCCCGAGGGCGCGCTTACGATCCGCGGCGCCTCCATGCACAACCTGCAGGACGTCGACGTGGACATCCCGCTCGGGGTGCTGGTCGTCGTGACGGGCGTGGCGGGTTCCGGCAAGAGCTCGCTGGTGCACGGCTCGCTGCCGAAGCAGCCGGGCATCGCGGAGACGGGTGTGGTCTCGATCGACCAGGGCGCGATCCGCGGTTCGCGGCGCAGCAACCCGGCCACCTACACCGGGCTGCTGGACCCGATCCGCAACGCCTTCGCCAAGGCGAACGGCGTCAAGCCGGCCCTGTTCAGCGCCAACTCCGAGGGCGCCTGCCCGACCTGCAACGGCGTCGGCGTCATCTACACCGACCTGGGCATGATGGCCGGCGTCTCCACGGTCTGCGAGGACTGCGAGGGCAAGCGGTTCGACGCCTCGGTGCTGGAGTACCACCTCGGCGGGCGCGACATCAGCGAGGTGCTGGCGATGTCGGTCGACGAGGCGGAGGCGTTCTTCGCCGACGGCGAGGCTCGCACCCCGGCCGCGCACCGCATCCTCACTCGCCTCAAGGACGTCGGGCTCGGCTATCTGACGCTGGGTCAGCCGCTGACCACCCTCTCGGGCGGCGAGCGGCAGCGGCTGAAGCTGGCCACCCACATGGCGGAGAAGGGCGGCGTCTACATCCTCGACGAGCCCACCACCGGCCTCCACCTCGCCGACGTCGAGCAACTGCTGGGCCTGCTGGACCGGTTGGTGGACTCCGGCAAGTCGGTCATCGTCGTCGAGCACCACCAGGCGGTGATGGCCCACGCCGACTGGATCATCGACCTCGGTCCGGGCGCGGGGCACGACGGCGGTCGCATCGTCTTCGAGGGCACCCCGGCCGACCTCGTCTCCTCCCGCGCCACCCTCACGGGGCAGCACCTCGCGGAGTACGTGGGGGCGTGATCCTCCTGGCGGTCCCGTCCGCGCCGTCGTCGTAGCGACGGCACGGACGGGACCCGCTGCTGTTCAGCCCTCTGTTCAGCGCTCTCTTCAGCGCTCCGTTCGGCGCTCTGTTCAGCTCTCGCGTGCGGCGGAGGTCAGCGACATGTCCGCGTAGCGCTCGCCCGCCACCTGCCCGGCGATGGGCTCCAGCACCGCCAACTCCGCGTCCGTCAACCGGATCCGGGTGGCCCCGGCGTTCTCCAGCAGGCGGCCGCGCTTGCGGGTGCCCGGGATCGGAACCACCGTCAGACCGTGGACCTCGGACCGCTGGTGGAGCCAGGCCAGGGCGATCTGCGCCGTGGTCGCGCCGCGTTCGGCGGCCATCGCGTGCAGCGGGGCGAGCAGCGCGGCGTTCGCCCTGGCGTTGTCCCCGCTGAAGCGCGGCATCGACTGGCGGAAGTCCCCGCCGGAGAGGTCTGTGGCGGCGTCGCTGAACGCCCCGGTCAGAAAGCCGCGCCCGAGCGGCGAGTACGGCACGAAGGCGACGCCGAGCTCGGCCGCGGTGCCCACCACGCTGCGCTCGACGTCGCGGCTGAAGAGCGACCACTCCGTCTGCACGGCGGCGATCGGGTGCACGGCGTGCGCCTCCCGCAGCTCCGCGCCGGTGACCTCGCTCAGGCCGAGGTGCCTGACCTTGCCCTCGCGGACCAACTCGGCCATCGCGCCCACGGATTCGGCGAGCGGAACGGCGGGGTCGCGGCGGTGCATGTAGTAGAGGTCGATGACGTCCACGTTCAGGCGGCGCAGGCTCGCCTCGGCGGCCTGCTTGATGTAGGCGGGATCGTTGCGGATCGCGCGGTACGCCGGGTCGTCCCTGCGGTACTCGATGGCGAACTTGGTGGCCAGCGTGATCTCGTCGCGGTGCGCGGCGACGAACGGCGCGAGGAACTCCTCGTTCGCGCCGATGCCGTACATGTCGGCGGTGTCGATGAGGGTGACGCCCGCCTCGACCGTCGCCTCCAGGGTGTCACGGGCCGCCACGTCGTCGGTGTCACCGTAGGCGGCGCTGATCCCCATGGCCCCGAAGCCCTGGGCGCCGACCAGCGGGCCGCCGGTGCCGAGTTCGACCGTGCGGATCTTCTCGATGGTGCTGCTCATGATGGCGTCCCGGCCCTTTCCTGTGCCCCGTAGGCGCTTGTGTGACATGCCAACTTCTCGTCCAGCGCGTCCAGCGCGTCCTGCAGCTCCGCGATGCGCGCCACGACGTCGCCCCGGGTCTGCTCCAGCAGCTCCTGCCGCTCGTCGGCAGTCGTCTCCCCCTGCCGCGCCAGCTCCGCGTACCGGACCATCGCGGCAACGGACATCCCGGTCACCCTCAACTTGCCGATGAACGCCAGCCGTTCCAGGTCCCGCCCGTCGAACACCCGCTGCCCGGTGGCCGACCGGCCCACGTCGGGCAGGAGCCCGATCTGCTCGTACCAGCGCAGGGTGTGCGCGGTCAGCCCGGTCATCGCGGCCACCTGACTGATGGTGTACCGCTCCCCCTGTGCCATCACCGACTTCGGCGACGCGCTGTTGATCACCGTCATGCAGGCAAACCTAGAACCTTCGAGTGCACTCGAAGCAAACGCCTTCCAGAGGAAGGCGTTCGCTTCGAGCCGATCAGCGCACGAGGTGCCGGGCGAAGAAGCGGACCGCGCTGTCCGCCTCGAACCTCGGGAGTTCCTTGTGCCTGCCCGAGTTCACGTGCAGCGACTTCTCCTTCGAGGCGAAGGCGTCGAACAGCGCGAGGCCGTGCTCGCGGGAGATGTGCTCGTCGTCCCACTGGAGGTCGAACTCGATCGGGACGGTGATCTGCCTCGCCCTCTCGGCCAGCAGGTGGGGCCAGTGCTGGCCGAGGACCGCGGCCGTGATCCGCGGCTCGGCCGCGACCAGCGGCACGCCGATCGCCGTGCCCATGTTGAGGCCGAAGTACCCGACCGGCCCGGCCGTGCCGATCTCCGGGAGCTCCTGGAGCGCGTCCAGGGTCGCCTGCCACTCGGGCACGGCCTGTTCTGCGAGGTGGGCGTTGTAGCGGACGACGATCGGGCCGACGGGCTCGCCCGTCGCCATCGCCTCCTGCATGACGGCGATCTCCTCCTCGTCGTGGGCGGTCCGCGGCCGGTCGCCGTGGCCGGGCGCGTCGATGACCGCGACGTGGAAGCCGCAGGCGTCCACCAGGCGCTGGGCCCGGCCCGACATCGCCGGGTGCTTCTTGTGGTTGCCGCCGCCGTGGCCCATCAGCACCAGGGGTGCGCGCCCGCGGGGGTCGGCTGCCGGTGACCAGAGGACGCCGGGGATCTCGCCGACGGTGAAGTCGCGCTCGACCATGCCGTCGGACGACGACTCGGCGGTGAACTGCAGGGAATGCTGGAGAGAGTACATAGGAGTCACCCTTCGGGAGTGCCTGAATGTCGAGGCGCTCCCGGCGACCGCTACGTCAGCCGCCCGACCGTGACGAGAGGGGGAGCACCCATACGGTTACCGCGTTCATGGGTCTCACCTCCTCGGCCGCTGTCTCAATCGCTGTCTCTATCGGTGTCTCTATCGGTGTCTCGGTCGACTGGAACCTACCAGCACCGTCGCGCGGCCGCCCACGGGTTTTCCGGCCGCCGCGCGCGGGCCTCCGCTGCGCGGCGAACCCGGAGCCGGCGTCAGGGCCGCTTGAAGGTACTGGTGGCGCCGCTGCAGGCGGCCAGGTGGATTGCCGCGCCGCCATTCGCCACGCCGACGCAGAGGTTGGCCTGCTGTGAGTAGACCGTGGTGCCGCGGATCGAGAACAACTGCGCGGGATTGCCGCTGCACCGGGCGACCTGCACGACCGTCCCGGGGGTCGTGGCGCCCCAGGCGGCGTCCATGCACAGGCCCTGACTCTGGATCGTTCCGTTCGGCATGACCTGCCATGCCTGGTTCGCGTCCCCGTTGCAGCCCGCCAGCCGCAGCGGCGTTCCGTCGGTGCCGACCCCGGCGCTGAGGCACTTCCCGGTGGCCGGGTTCCGCAGCGCAGGCCCGGGCGGAGGGGGCGGGTTGCCCACCGGCGCCGCCGTGGTCGCTGCTGCGGTCGTCGGTGCGGCGGGCGGGCTGGTGGTCGGCGCGGAACTCGGACCGGTCGCGGTGACGTGCGGAAGGGCCGAGCCACGAGCCACGGGAGTGCTGCCCGAGGAGCCGATGTGACCGGTGGTCAGCAGGACCACCACAGCTGCGACGACCGCTGCGGCCCCGGCTCCGGCAACGCCCGCTCGCCAGGTGAGTCGTCGCTCACCGCCCCGGCCGGTGCCTGCGGACCCGAATCCGCCGGCCGCAGCCGCAGCCGGGACGGGATCGGGATCGGAGTCGGGCTCGGGGTCGTCGGGGTCGGGGGCCGCCAAGGGGTGGTCCGGTCGGCGGGCCACCGGGTCCGTCAGGAAGCCGGTCTCCACCATTCCGTCGGCGTCGAGGAGCAAGCGCCACCGTGGCTGCGGCACGCGACCGACGACGACCGCCGTCCAGCGTCCGGTCTGCTCCTCCGCGGCATGGTGAAGCGTCTCCAGGTCCCGCCCGTTCGGGGAGCCCGCCAGGACGAGGACCGCGCCCTCGAGACCGGCCAGCGTGGACGCGGCGTCACGCAGGGCGCCGAACTCCAGGATTCCCGGCTCGTCCCGTGGGGTCCTGAAGCCGACGCGCACCACCTGGACGTCCTGCGCCCAGGGGTTCGTCGTCAGCTCGCGGATCCAATCGTCGGCCAGGGTCCGCGCCTGGCGGCTGTCGCCCTCCAGAGCGATGATGCCGCCCGCTCGGGCGAGGTTGAGCAGCACGAAGCCCTGGCGGGAGCTGCCGAGTGAGACGAGTCGCGGAAAGGGGTCGGTGAGCGCCTCGGAGACCCTGGCCAGCTGGATCTCGCGCAGTGCGGCCTGCCAGACCCTGCCTTCCTGTTGGCAGCTCCAGCCTGCGGGCGGCTGCTCGTCGGGAGTGCTCAGGTGCAGCCGGACGGTGTCGGCGCCGACCACGAGCGTGTGCACCGCCGGTATCTCGCGGTTCGCGTCGTCGCAGGCGGCGGTGAGGGCACGGACCACCCGGTCCACGGTCCACAGACCGTGGTCGGGGCGGGCGGCCGTGCCCGGTCGGGAGGTGTTGCCGCGCCAGGGAAACAGCCGGGCGACCCACGCGCCACGGGCCGGTACTCGCTGTGCGGATCGGCTCGACACGGTCACCTTCGTCTCCTCGGCTGGGGTGGAGGGCACGGTCTCGGTCGCGGGTGGGCGGCCGGACCGACGGGGAGACCCGTCCGCGCGGCCCTCCCGCGCACTGACCGGTGGCCCGGCCCGTAGTGCCCCTCAGATCGTTCGCCGGGGCCACATCCTGTGTCAACGACGGGCAGGGGCAGGCCTCCTGGCCTTGGGCCCGTGGACCCACAGCGCGGTCGGTGGGCCTGGACCGGCCCTCCCGAGCGTTCCTAGCATCGTCGGCGTCCCCAGCGAACACGCAGCGCCAAGGCGTGGATGCGAACCGAGGCGGGGGCACGACGGAGAAGGGACCTCCCATGGCAAACGTGAACGTCACTTACCAGGAGATGTCGGACAGCGCGAACCGCATGCGCAACAACAAGTCCGACATCGACGCCAAGCTGAGCGAGTGCAAGAGCATTGTCGACAGCCTGACCGGCTCGGGCTTCGTCACCGACCAGGCGTCGGGCAAGTTCGACGAGGTGCACACCGAGTTCGTGAACTCGGCGAACCAGGCCATGGAGACCCTGGACCAGCTCTCGCAGTGGCTCGACAAGGCCGTTTCGGCGATGCAGGACATGGACTCCCAGCTGGCCGGATCGCTGAACAAGAGCTGAGCCCGGCGCGACGGGTCGGAACCCGTCAGCTCTGGCCAGGCAACCGGCCCTAGCCGCGACACGAGGAGTGGGGAAGCAGCAGCGCCATGATGATCACGATTTCCCGGCTCCCCGACTGGTCCGCCGACGTGGTGGTGGACGCCGAGCCCGCAACCAGCGTCCGCGACGTCGTCGCGAACCTGCTGGACAGCCTGGAGCCGGAGCGGTCGCCGGCCGTCGACACGCCGTCGGCGACCAGGGTCTACCTCGCCGGCCAACTGCTCGACCTGGACCAGCCGTTGGCCGGCAGCGGAATCCAGGACGGGGCCGTGCTCTGGCTCGACGAGCCCGGCCCCGCCAGGAGCGGTCTGCGCGGACTGGTCACCCTGCGGGCGGTGGCCGGGGCCGGTGCGGGCCGGGTCTGGTATCTCGACGCCGGGTTGCACCACATCGCGGCGGACCCGGCGGGCGGGATCGTGGTGGACGGGGAACAGCCGTTGCCGGTCAGCGCCGTCGCCAGGGTGTCGCTGGACGCCGTGGTGCGGGTCCGCGCGGGCCAGGCCGGCGTCCTGCTGGACCGGGACCCGCTGCCGGACGACACCGAGGTGCGCTGGCGGCAGCAGGCCCAACTCGTGGTGGGCGACACCGTGTTGGAGGCGCACGTGCTGTCCCGCCCGGACGCTGTCATCGCCGCCTCGTCGGACGGTGGGTTCCTGGACTACAACCGGCCTCCCCGGCTGCTGCCACCGGTCAGGCGCACCGCGTTCAAGCTGCCGAGCCAGCCCAAGGCGCCTTCGCTGAACGCCCTGCCGTGGTTGGCGACCGCCCTCCCCGCCGTCTTCGGCGGGGCCATGGCGATGATGCTGCACAACCTGATGTACCTGATGATGACCGCCATGTCGCCGGTGATGATGATCGGCACCTGGTACTCCGGTCGACGGCAGGGCAAGTCGAGCCACCGGCGCCATCTGGCCGAGTTCCGGTCGCAGCTCCAGGCGACCGAAGTGGACATCGCCGCCGCGCTGGGCCAGGAACAGGTGGATCGCCGGGCCGAATGCCCGGACCCCGGCGAGCTGTTGGTCGTGGCCACCGGACCGCGGGCCCGGTTGTGGGAGCGCCGCCGGACCGACCCCGACCACCTGCTGGTCCGGGTCGGCACCGCCGACCTTCCCACGGCGGTCGCCGTCGAGGCGGGTGAGCCCGGGCAGCGCGGTCGCGAGCTGCGGGCCGCGCAGGACGTCCCGGCCGCCTTCTCCATCGCGCAGGCGGGCGTCGTCGGCGTCGCCGGGCCGCAGGACTGGCCCCGCCGCACCACGCGGTGGCTGGTGGGCCAGTTGGCCGTGCTGCAGAGCCCGCGTGACGTGCAGTTCTACATCCTCACGGACCCGGAGGGCGAGGCCCTGTGGGAGTGGGCCACCTGGCTGCCGCACGCCCGGCCGCTCCTCGGCCAGCAGGCGCTGGCGCTGGTCGGTGCCGACGCGGAGACGCTGGGCCACCGGGTGGCGGAGCTGACCGAGTTGATCAAGGCACGTCGGCAGGCCCGCCTCAACGCGGGCGGAGGCGCGGTCTCCGCGGACCCGGACGTGATCGTGGTGATGGACGGCGCCCGCCGGTTGCGGGCGCTGCCCGGCGTGGTGACGATCCTTCAGGAGGGTCCGGCCGTCGGCGTGCTGAGCATCTGCGTGGACGCCGACGAGCGCACCCTGCCGGAGGAGTGCTCCACCGTCGTCGTCGGCGGGCCCGGCCGACCGGTCGGCCTGCGCCGTCAACGCGAGGAGCAGATCGACGGGATCCGCGCCGACGAGGTCGTCGACGACTGGTTCGACGCCGTCGGCCGCTGCCTCGCCCCGCTGCGCGACGTCAGCGACGGGCAGGGCGAGACCGCGTTGCCCGGCGCCGCCCGGCTGCTGGAGGTCCTCGGCCTGGAGGAGCTGACGCCGGGCGCGATCGCCGCCCGCTGGCGTGCCTCGGGACGCAGCACCAAGGCGGTGGTCGGCTACTCGTTGGACGGGCCGTTCGCCCTGGACCTGGTGAACCACGGGCCGCACGGCCTGGTGGCCGGCACCACCGGTTCCGGCAAGTCGGAGTTCCTGCAGAGCCTGGTCGCGGCGCTGGCGGTGGCCAACCGTCCCGACGCGATGACCTTCGTGCTGGTGGACTACAAGGGCGGCGCCGCGTTCAAGGACTGCGTCGACCTGCCGCACACCGTCGGCCTGGTCACCGACCTCGACACGCACCTGGTCGAGCGGGCGCTGGTCTCACTGAGCGCCGAACTGACGCACCGTGAGCACCTGTTGGCCGACGCGGGCGCCAAGGACCTGGAGGACTACCTCGACTTCGCCGAGCGCAGACCCGGCGACCTGGCCCCGATCCCGCGGCTGCTGATCGTGATCGACGAGTTCGCGTCCATGGTGCGCGAACTGCCGGACTTCGTCACCGGGCTGGTCAATGTCGCGCAGCGCGGCCGGTCCCTGGGCATCCACCTGATCCTGGCCACGCAGCGGCCGTCCGGTGTGGTCTCGGCGGAGATCCGTGCCAACACGAACCTGCGGGTCGCCCTGCGGGTGACCGATCCGGCGGAGAGCACCGACGTCATCGACGCCCGCGAGGCGGCCGGAATCTCCGCCGCCACGCCGGGCCGCGCCTACGCCAGGCTCGGGCACAGCTCGCTGATCCCGTTCCAGACCGGCCGGGTCGGCGGCCGTCGGCCGCTGGGCGACGGTGAGGCCGCCGCCGTGCCGCCCTTCCTCCAGCCCGTCTCCTGGTTGGACCTGGGGCGGCCGGTGCCGCAGCGCCCCCGCGGCACGGTCGAGACAGACACCGAGACCGACCTCGCGGCACTGGTGCGTACCGTCAAGCAGGCCAACGCGCTGGTGGGTGTCGCCCCGCAGCGGCGGCCGTGGCTGCCGCCGCTGCCGCTGTCGCCAGTGGTCGACCTCCCCGCGGAGCCGGTGCGTGGCAAGCGCGGAGACCCGGTCTTCTCCTGGGCCGTGCAGGACCTGCCGACTCGGCAGCGCCAGGAGCCGGTCACGGTCGACCTGGCCGCCTTCGGGCATCTGCACATCGTCGGCGCCCCCCGCTCGGGGCGCTCCACCGCGCTGCGTACGTTCGCAGCCGCAGCGGCTGCCGCCTCGGCGGTGACCGACCTGCACCTCTACGGCCTGGACTGCGGGAACGGCGCGCTGCTGCCGCTCAGCAGGCTGCCGCACTGTGGTGCGGTGGTCCAGCGTGTGGAGACCGAGCGGGCCGCCCGGCTGCTCAAGCGACTGCACGCCGAGGTGCTGAACCGTCAGCGCATCCTCGGCGAGGGCGGTTTCGCCGATCTGGCCGAGCAACGCGCCTCCGCCCTCGAAGCGGAACGGCTGCCGCACATCGTGCTGCTGCTCGACCGCTGGGAGGGGTTCGTGGGCAGCCTCAGCGAGTACGACGGCGGGTCGCTGACGGACCTGGTGCACACGCTGCACCGGGAGGGCGCCAGCGCCGGAGTGCATCTCGTCGTCGCAGGCGACCACATGCTGCTGAGCGGCCGGATGGGCTCGCTCTGCGACGACAAGCTGATCCTGCGCCTGTCCGACCGCACTGACGCCAGCCTGGCCGGGCTGAACCCCAGGAAGATCCCCGAGCACCTGCCGCCGGGACGCGGCTACCGCGCGCCCGGTGCGGTCGAGACCCAGGTCGCGCTCATGGCGGCCGACCCGGCGGGTCCGGCCCAGGTCGCCGCGCTGCACGCACTGGGGGCCAGTCTCGCCGAACGGGAGGCGGCGGTGCCGAAGTCGGCACGCCCGAACCGGATCGCGGCGCTTCCCACCCAGCTCTCCTTCGAGCAGGCCTGGGAGCTGGCCGAGACGCCGTCCCCGATGTGGGCGCTGATCGGCGTGGGGGGCGACGAGCTGGAACCGGTGGGCGCGGACCTGCTGGGCGACCAGCCCACCTTCCTGGTCGCCGGACCGTCGCGGTCAGGGCGCAGCACCGCGCTCTGCGTGATGGCCGAGTCGCTGCTGCGCGGCGGCGCGGAGGTGGTGCTCGGCGCACCGATGAACTCCCCGTTGCGCGCGTTCGAAGGACGCGCCGGAGTACGCGGCGTGCTCACCGCCGAGGCCCCGGCCGAGGCGGAGTTCGCGGCGCTGCTCGACCCGGGGGACGGCCCCGTGGTGCTGCTGGTGGACGACGCCGAGGTCTGGCGCGACCTGCCCTGCCGGGACTGGCTGAAGGCATTCGTCCGCAAGGCGTCGGGTGCGAACCGCGGTGTCGTCATCGGCGGGGACGTGTCCACGGTGGCGAGCGGCTTCTCCGGCTGGCAGGCGGAGGTCAAGCGCAACCGGCGCGGGGTGCTGCTGTCGCCGTCCAACACGGGCGACGGCGATCTCGTGGGCGTGCGGCTGCCCCGGTCGCAGGTGGCCGCGCGAGTGGTGCCCGGCGCCGCCCTGGTGCACCTCGGCACCGGCAGCCTGACCACCGCTCAGATCCCGCTGCCGGCCGCGGCGCCCTCCCCCGCCCCGTCCCCCGTACCGGCCGCCGCGTCCGGCGCGTCCGTCCCGACCGAGAAGGAGCAGTGATGGCAGACGTCGTGGTGAAGGACCTGCAGGATCTCGTCAGTGACCTCAACGACCTGATCGGCCAGTTCGAGGGCGCGCTCGACTTCCAGAACGAGGACAAGGGGCTGTGGGGACAGCACAACGCCAACCTCTCCATGGGCGACTTCGCCGCCAACTGGACCATCCACCGTGACGCGATGGTCAAGGACATGAAGAGCCTTCGGGACGAGGTCACCAAGGTCGACCAGGCGTGGGCGCAGAGCGACACCCAACTCCTCCAGTCGTTCCAGAACTGATGACCGGGATGCAGAAGATGAAGCAGACACAGCGGATGCGTGCGGATCTGAGGACGCGCGGCGAAGTCGAGGAGAGCCGATGAGTGTCAGGAATCTGGGCGACTGGTCGCCGCTGGGCCTGGGCTCGGACCCGGTCCGCGCCGACCCGGACGCCATCAGCGCGGCGCAGCAGCGGTACCAGCACATCGCCGACACCATCGACGACGCGACCGCCAAGCTGCAGAAGATCGTCGGTACCAACAGCGACAGCCTGGCCGGGCAGTACGTCCAGGGACTCCAGTCGGCGGCGAGTTCGCTCAACGACCGGCTCACCAAGGCCGGGGTCCGCTACCACGACGTCGCGAGCCAGATCACCAGCTACGAGCCCGATCTGGAGCAGGGACTGAGCGAGACGGCCGGGGCGCTGTCCGATGCCGAGGCCGCGCAGAACGCGCAGATCAAGGCATCCGCGATGCCCGATCCGAAGAAGAGCTCCGACGGCAGCACACCGCCCGACGAGCAGGCCAAGGGCGACGCGAAGAACAAGGCCACCTCGGACGCCGACTCCCAGATGACCGCGGCCAAGACCCGGCTCACCAACGCGATGGACGCGCTCAACACGGCGGGCAAGCGCTTCGGGGACGCGGTCAACTCCAAGAACTACAAGGACGGACTGACCGACACCTTCAAGGACAAGCTGGACGCGGTGATGGCCAAGATCAGCCAGGTCTTCGCGATCATCGGCATGATCCTGGGAGCGCTGGCCATCCTCATCCCCGGGGTCGACGTGTTGGTGCTGGCCTCGGTGGTCGCGGGGGCTATCACCCTGATTGCCAACATCACCCTGTACCACGACGGGAAGGGCAGCCTCGCGGACGTGATCCTCGGCGCGGTGGGACTCGGGCTCGCAGGCCTGGGCGCGATCGCCTCGGTCGTCGGCAAGGGCATCTCCGCTGCGGCCAAGGCCGTTGCTGTCGCAGGCAAGACGCGGCCGGTTCCCCTCGGCGGAGGGGACGGGTCCATCCCGCTGGTCCCGCTGCGGCCGATCGGCGGTGCGGGAGGCCGCCCGGTCCCCAACTTCTCCCGGCCCTTCGGGCCCGGGAACGAGCGTCCCGTGCCCAACTTCTCCCGGCCCTTCGGACCGGGCAACCGCCCGGGCGGGCCGCTCGGGCAGGGGTTCGGCGCGGGCCGTCCGATCCCCAACTTCTCCCGGCCGCTCCCGCAGCCGGGACCGAACGCGGCGGCGGACTGGAAGAACCTGTCCGACTGGTTCAACAACCCGGCCACCAACTTCCTGTTGGGCAAGGGGGGCGCCACCACCCCCGAGATCGGCTTCTGGGCCTCGGCCGCGAACCAGCTCAAGGACGCGGGCGACATGTGGAAGGGCCTGCTGACCAATCCGCTGCAGTTCGGCAAGGACTTCGGCAGCATCATCGCCGGTGTCAAGGGAGCCCAGGGCCTCCAGGAGATCGTCGGTGCGGCCGGCCTCGGAAAGATCTCGCCGCTCTGGTACGTCTGGGGCGGCCTGAACGGAGCCTTCGGCGCGGGCGCCGGCTTCGTCTACACGGGCGGGCGTCTCAACGGCTGGATCCCGGCACTCAACCCGCCCGGCTACGGAGCCGCGTGAGAAGGGGAGGACACATGAGCGCGGGAGGAACCGTGAGCGAGGATCTTTCGGAGCTGATCGGGACGCCGTGGTACTGGGAGTGGGTGCCGACCGGGCTGCCCGGGGAGCCCGAGGCGGAGGTCTGGACCGAGCACCTGACGGGCCTCTTCGACGACTGGACGGCCGAGGGCGTGGCCGCCGCCCGCGCGGGCTGGCCCGAGGACGCGGAGGCGGAGTTCCCCTTCGATCCCGCCGAAGTCGGCCGGGACACCGCCCGCTGGCTGCGCGAACGGGCGGAGCAGTTGCCCGAGTGGTCGCGGCTTGCCTGGGGTGCGGCGTTCGTGGCGGGCAGGGCGAGGTGGGCCCCGGTCCCGGTGGTGGTGGAGTTCCGCGCCCCGGAGGCGGAGGACCCGAACTACCTGATGGACGTCGTGGGCGCGCGCGGCCTGGAGATCGACGCGCGCGAACCGGCCGTCGACTACGTGACCACCCCGAGCGGTGACGGGGTGCGGGTCTTCGCCCTGTGCCGCAGCACGGAGGGCGCGGCCTACGCCCGCCTGGACGCCGCCCTGCGCCTGGACGTCCCGTCGAGGGACGACATGCCCGGCGTCAGCGCGGACGTCGTGTTGAGCACCTGTGTCTTCGAGATGGGGCTGATGGCCCTGATCGGCCCCGGAGTCGAGCAGTTGATGCAGCAGATCGCCGCGGACTGCGACCCTGCCGACGGCGGGCGCGCCCGGCTCGGCCTGGTCGCTGCCGCAGGGGGAGCTGCCGCCGGAGGCACGGACAGTGGAGAGGAGCAGGAGTGATCGACTTCGAGCTGGTCGTCCCCGACGGCTGGGTGCAGATCCCCACCACGGCCGACACCACCGCGCTGCGCCGTCGGATCATCGAGGAGGTGATCCGGCATCACCTGCCCGACTCGCTGCCACGCGACAAGGCGGGCCCATGGCGTCGGATGCTGCGCCGGGAGCTGACCGAGGCGACCGACGAGGCGGCGCGGAACAACGCCCGCTCGGTGCTGCTGCCGTTGCAGGAGTTCAGCGGGATCAGGTTGCCGGGATCGATGCTCGTGACCGTCCTCGAGTCGGAGGCGGAGGACGAGGACGCCGTCGAGGACGCAGAGCAGTTGCTGGGCGCGGTGCTCGCCGAGGCGGGACCCGGGGGCACCTATCTGGACATCGGCGGCGGCCCCGCGGTGCGGGTGGCCTCGGTGGTGGAGAGCAGCCGGATCGGACGCAAAGCGCCGTCGCGGAAGGTCTCGTACTACGTCGCGCACCCGGAGACGCCCGGCGTGTGGGGGCTGCTGACATTCACCGTGCTGTCCGACGGGGACGTGGAGGCCGCGCCGGTCCAGGCGGTCGAGCTGCTCTTCGACGCGATCGTGACCACGCTGCGCTGGGCGGACCGGGTCGACGTGCCCACCGAGGAGGAGGTGTTGGCCGAGCTGGCGCAACTGGCCCGAGAGGCCGGGGAGTCCGGGGAGGCAGGCGAGTCCGCGAGGGCCGGGGCGCAGCAGGCCGGGATGCCGGACGGCGAGCCGCTCGGCGAGGCGGTCGCCGCGACGGCCGGGCCTGAAGGCGGCGTGGACATGGCCTGAAGGGGGCGTGAAGCGGGGTCCGTCACGCTGGATCCATGACGCAGCCGCCCACCCCGGCCGCACCCGACGGGCCCCGCCTCGGCCTGGTGCGGATCGCCATCACGAGCCCTGACATCCTCGCCGAGATCCGGCAGGTGTTCGCCGGCAAGAACCTGGACGTCGAGTTCGTCCGGATGCCGTATGTCGAGGTCGCCGTCCGTCCCGCGGCCGGGGCGGTGGCGCTCCGGCAGCCGGCCACAGCCCCAGCGGTCCCTGTGGTGCCCGCAGCCAGGATCAACCCCCGCAGGCTGTGCGCCGAGTACCGGCTCAACGTGATACCGGTCGCCGACCGGGGCAGGGGCGAACCGGCGGCCCCCGGTGGGACAGCGCCCAGGTATGCGCCCGCGCCGCCGACCCCGCGCGAGCCGACCGTCTCGTTGTCGCAGCGTCAGCACGAGGTGATGGCGCTGGTCTCGTCCGGGGTGCGCAACGCCGAGATCGCGGCCCGGCTGCGCCTGCGGGAGAAGACCGTGAAGAACCACATCAACCGGATCTTCCGCACCCTGGGTGCGGACAGCCGGGTCGAGGCGGTGCTGATCTGGCAGGCCCAGCAGCCGCAGGTGTTCCGACCGGCGGAGCCGCAGGTGTCACGGCCGGCGGGAGTCGGGCGGCCGGTCCTCCCCCGGGCCGCCCGAGCGGTGTCCGTCTCAGGGGTCCGGGTCAGTTGACGGGACGGCGGCCGGAGCCCGCAGGAACGCGGCCACCTGGGCGGCCTCCTGCGCGCCGGCGCCCTCCAGTCGGGCCAGGGCGTCGAACGCCAACTCCCGCACCAGAGCGGGCCGCGTCCCCGAGGCGGCCCGCACCTTGGCCAGGCCGAACAGGGCCAACCCCTCAAGTCGACCGTTCCCCGTGGAGCTGGCTGCCGCCACAGCGTTGCGAAGGTGGCCGACAGTCACGTCGACATGGTCGAGCCGGTCCTGAGCCAGCCGCGAGCAGGCCTGGCTCAGCTGTCCGAGCAACAGGTCGCGAGTCATCCGGTCGAGCTCCAACTCACAGCTGCGTAGCCCGAGTTGGAGCAGCTCGATCCAGTCCTTGACGCGTCCGGACCCGTAGCAGCGCTCGAAGAGCAGGCCGACCAGCTGCGCGGCCTCCGCGTGGCAGCCGATCCGCTGCGCGGTTCGGACCAGCGGCGCGACGTCGTCCCAGGTCCGCGCGCGCCAAGCCCCCGGGTCGCTGGGGGGTAGCGTCAACGCCCCGACGTACCAGCGCAGGAGCCGTGCCAGCGCCTCGCGGCGCCACGCGGCGCTCTCGCCCTCGTCGTGCAGCTCCCCGGCGTAGAGGCGGGTCAGCTCGTGCATACGGAATCCGTTGCCCACACACTCGACCAGATGCTGGGCGGCCAGGTTCCGCAGCGCCGCGAGGGTCTCGGGCACCGGCAGGTCGAGCAGCGCGGCAGCCGCCTCCGCTCGAACAGGGGCCCCCGGCAACAGTCCCAGGGCGCGGAACGCCCGCGCGGACGAGGCGTCGAGTCGGGCGTACGACCAGGAGAGCACGCCGCGTACCGAGGAGAGCTCGTCGTCGGGGATCGACAGGCCGTCGAGCCGGTGCTGCACGTCCTCCAGATCGGCTGCCAGGTCCGCGATCGGGGCCGGGACTCCGGCGCTCACCTGCTCCGAAGCGATCCGTAGCGCCAGCGGCAGTCGGTCGCACAGCTCGGCCAGGCGGCGTGCGGCGGGCAGTTCGGCGCCGACCCGGTCCTGGCCGATCGACGCGGAGAGCAGCTGCACGGACTCCTCGTCGTCGAACGGGCCGAGCACCACCCGGCGGGCCGAGTAGCGCACGGCGAGGCGGCTGAGTCGGCTGCGGCTGGTGACCAGGGTGAACGAGGGTCCTGCGCCGGGCAGCAACTCCTCGACCTGCTCGGCGCAGTCGGCGTTGTCGAGCACGATCAGCATCCGCTTGTCCCGGACGATGCTGCGCCACAGCGCCGCCCGCTGCTCGTGGTCGGCCGGGACATCCGTCACGTGCAGGGAGGTCAGCAGGTGGTGCAGACTGTCCGCCGACGAGCGGGCCGGCTGCTTGGGAGAGAAACCGCAGAGATCCAGGTAGAGCTGGCCGTCCGGGTAGTGGTCCGCCAGCAGGTGGGCACAGTGCACCGCCAGGGCGGTCTTCCCGACGCCACCCACCCCGACGACCATCATGATCGCCGGAGCCGTTCGACCGCTGTCGCCGCTGTCCCCGCCGCCTTCGCCGTAGCCGCTGCCACTGCCACTGCCGTCCGAGGCGCCACACGCTACCGCGCGCACCTGTGCGATCGGGTCGGCGCGCCCGACGAAGACGCCGACGCCGTGCGGGAGTTGAGCCGGGGTAGCAGCCGGAGCGGTGGCCGTGGCCGGCGCGACCGGAGCGGCCGGGGCTACGGCCGCTGCCGTGGCGAGCCGCCCGTTCCGGGTCAGGATCGAGGAGTTGAGCTCGCGCAGCTCCGCTGAGGGGTCGATGCCCAGGTCGTCCGCCAGCACCCTGCGGAGGTCCTGGTACTGCGCGAGGGCGTCGGCGGTCCGGCCGCTGCGGCTGAGCGCCGTCATCAGCAGGGCACGCAGCCGCTCGTCGTACGGGTGGGCGTCGACGTGGGCGCGCAGCTCGTCGGCGAGACCGACCGGGCGGCCGAGGTCGAGCAGTAACTCCGCGCGTTCCGTCAGCAGGCGGAGTCTCAGGTCCGCGGCCCAGGCACGGTATCCGTCGGCGAAGGGGCCCGGCGTACCCGCGAGCGCCGGCCCCGGACGCCAGCGGGCCAGGGCCTCGTCGTAGGCGCAGAGCGCGGCGTCGGGGCGGCGAGCCCGGTCGGATCGCGCCTGGGCGGTCAGTCGCTCGACGACGCGGACGTCGAGCTGGTCCGGAGCGAGTCGCATCGAGTAGCCGGTCGCGGAGCTGGCGAGTGACTCGCCCGCACCGGCGAGTGCCCGGCGCAGGCCTGACACGTACGTGTGGATGCTGCCTGCGGCGGTGGCGGGCGGCGTGACTCCCCACAGATGGTCGACCAGATCGTTACGGGTGACCAGGATGCTGTTGCTCAGCGCGAGTACGGCGAAGACCGCCTGCTGCTTGGGGGGTCCGAGCACGACCTCCCGCTCGCCCGTGTACGCGCGCAGCGGCCCCAAGGTCTCGACCCGCAGGCGGTCTTCCTCCGTCACCGTCCGACCTCCTTGGATGCGGTGTGACAATTCGTGCTGCGACGACAGCCGGCCCTAGAGTCGGCTCGACGGCCGGGAGAGGGTCCCCAGCCGCCCGAAGACCCGCAACTCGTCGGCGCTCGGCGGGTCCGCGCCGGGGCGGCTGCACGTGGCCGCGCCGGCGTCGGCGGCCAGACGCAGCGCGGCCAGCAGAGGCGGTGGCAGCTGCGGACCCTGCGTCGCGGCCCGCAGCGCGTCCCGACCGACGACCGCGGTGTCCCCGCTGCCCTCGCCGTCGCCGTCGAGGCCGTCGCCATCGAGGCCGCCGTCGCCGCCGAGCAGTCCGGCCGTGAGCAGGCCGTGCAGCAGCCCGGCCATGAAGGCGTCACCCGCGCCGACGGTGTCGGCGACGTCCACGGGCACCGCCGGGACCGCGCAACTCCCGTGCCGCCAGAAGGCCGTGGCACCGGCGCCGCCACGGGTCAGCACCACCAGGGCCGGGCCGCGCTCGACCCAGCTGACGGCAGCCTGCTCCGCGCCGAGGTCCGGGTAGAGCCAGTCCAGGTCCTCGGCGCTGGCCTTCACCAGATCGGCGGCGCTCACCAGCGCCTCCACCCGGGGACGTTCGGCGTCCGGCGTGCCGAGCAGGGAGGGGCGCAGGTTCGGGTCGTACGAGACGGTGGCGTACGGACGGGCCGCCCGCGCGGCGGCGACCACCTGGGCCGCGCCCGGTTCCAGCGATGCGGCCAGCGAGCCGGTGTGCAGGTGCGTGCAGCCCGCCGCACCGCCGCGCAGGCGCTCCGCCATCCGCGTCGGCAGCTCCCAGCGCAGGTCGAAGGTGTAGGCGGGGACGCCGTCCTGGTCGAGCGTCACCACGGCGGTGGCCGTCGGACCTGCCGCCACCGAACCGTCGACCAGCACCACACCGTCGCCCGTCAAGTGGTCCCGGACCAGCGCCCCATAGGCGTCGTCACCGATCCGGGTCGCCAGGCGGACGGGCGAGCCCAGGCGGGCCAGCCCGAGCGCCACGTTGGCCGGGCTGCCGCCGGGGGTGGGCCGACGCACGCCCTGACCATCCGTCAGCACGTCGACCAGGGCCTCGCCGACCACCAGCGTCGGGGCCACGGCCTCCCCCGACTCCGCTCCGTGTCCGTTCTCCGGCATCAGGGCGTCACCAGGATCTTCCGGCCCTTGCCCGCCTTGAACTGCTGCAGCGCCTCCGGATAGGCGGCCAGGTCGAACCGGTCGCTGATGAAGACCTCCGGGTCGAGCACCCCCGCTGCGAACAGGTCGGCGGCGCGCTCGTAGCTGTGCAGCACGGCCATCGAGCCGGTGATGGTGATCTCCTGGTTGTAGATCCGGTACGGGTCGATGGTGGCGCGCGTCGCGTAGTCGGCGACGCCGAACTGCAGGTAGGTACCGCCCTTGCCGACCCGGCCGAGCGCGTCCTGGATCGCCTCCGCGTTGCCGGTGGCGTCGATGACGACGTCCCAGCCGCGCGGCTGCTCCAGTTCGTCCGGCGAGGCGGCGGTCCGGTTGCAGCCGAGCAGGCGGGCGGTGGTCAGCCGTTCGGCGTTGCGGTCGACCACGTCCACGCCGGCCGCGCCGGTGCGCTTGGCCAGCTCCAGCATCATCAGCCCCATCGTGCCCGAGCCGTAGATCAGCACCTGGCTGCCCATCCGGCTGCGCAGCACGTCGTAGCCGCGCACCGCGCAGGACAGGGGCTCGATCAGCGCCGCGTCCTCGGTCCGCACGTGGTCGGGCAGCTTGACGCAATTGCCCGCCGGGGCCAGCGCGAACTCGGCGGCGGCGCCGGGCCGACTGACCCCGATCGCGTTCCAGCGCTCGCACAGGTTGCCCCGGCCCTGGCGGCAGTAGTGGCAGGCGTGGCAGTAGAGCGAGGGGTCGACCGCGACCCGGTCCCCGACGGCGAGCCCCACCACGTCCGCGCCCGCGGCGACGATCCGCCCGGCGAACTCGTGTCCGGGCACGATCGGCAGGGTGGGGGCGAACTCGCCCTGCAGGATGTGGAGATCGGTCCCGCACAGCCCGCAGGCGGCGACCTCGACGACGACGTCCTCGGGCCCTGGGGTGGGGTCGTCGACCGTGACGATCTCGACCACCCCGGGGGCACTGATGACGGCTGCCTTCACTTGACGGCTCCCAGCGAGAGGCCCTGGACCAGCTTGTCCTGGGCGGCGAAACCGGCGACCAGGACCGGTATGGAGATACAGACGGCGGCGGCGCAGACCTTGGCCAGGAACAGGCCCTGGCTGGTGACGAAGCCGGTGAGGAAGACGGGCGCGGTGCCGGCGACCACCCCGGTCAGCACCCGGGCGAAGAGGAGTTCGTTCCAGCTGAAGATGAACGAGATCAGAGCGGTGGCGGCGATGCCCGGCGCGGCCACCGGGGCCACGATCCGCACCAGGGTGGTCGGCAGGGACGCCCCGTCGAGCGAGGCGGCCTCCAAGATCTCCTTGGGGACCTCGCCCAGGAACGAGCGCATCATCCACACCGCGATCGGCAGGTTCATCGACGTGTAGAGGATGACGAGCAGCCAGATGTCGTCCAGCATCCCGGCGTTCTGCGCGATCAGGTAGATCGGCAGTAGCCCGGCGACGACCGGCAGCATCTTGGTGGACAGGAAGAAGAACAGGACGTCGCTCCACTTGCGTACCGGCTTGATCGACAGCGCGTACGCGGCGGGGATGGCGAGCACCAGCACGAGCAGGGTCGACGCGACGCTCGCGGTCAGGGAGTTGATCAGCGGCGGCCAGGGGCTGACCCCCGTCCCGGCGCCGAAGAACTCGCGGTAGCCGGACAGGGTCAGCGGGGCGCCGAGGCTCGGCGGGTTGGTCGCGGCGTCCTGTTCGCTGTGCAGCGAGGTGAGCACCATCCAGGCGAACGGCAGGAAGAAGAGCAGTCCGGACAGCCAGGCCACCAGGCCCAGCACCCGTCCGCCGCCGCCGCGCCCGTCGCGGTGTGCGGTCGCGCGCCGGTCGGACCGGGCCGGACGTCGGGGCCGGATGCGGCGGATCACGGCGGTGGTCACGTCGGTGGTCACGGCTTCTCCTCCCGCAGCAGCGACGAGACGGTGCGCAGCGCCAGGGTGGCGATGAGCAGGGAACAGATGACGACGATCACGCCCTCGGCCGACGCCTGCCCGTAGTCGTGGCCCTCGTAGAAGGTCTGGTAGACGGCGTAGGGGAGGTTGGCGGTGCCCAGGCCGCCGGAGGTGATGGTGAAGACGGCGTCGAAGTTCTGCACCACGTAGATGCTTCCGAGCAGCGCCGCCAGCTCCAGATAGCGGAGCAGGTGGGGGAAGGTGAGGTAGCGGAACACCTGCCAGGTGCTCGCGCCGTCCACCTTGGCGGCCTCGACCACGTCGGCCGGGCGGCTCTGCAGCCCGGCGAGCAGGATCAGCATCATGAACGGCGTCCACTGCCAGACCAGCGAGGCCTCGACCGAGATCAGCGGCACGGACGACAGCCAGTCGGGCTGCGGCGCGTGGCTGCTGCCGAACAGGCTCCAGATCCAGGTCAGCGATCCGTTGAGCAGCCCGTAGGTGGCGTTGTAGATCGCGTGCTTCCACAGCAGCGCCGACGCGACCGGTACCACCAGGAACGGCGTGATCAGCATGGTGCGGACGACGCCGCGGCCGAAGAACTTCCGGTCGAGCAGCAGCGCCAGCCCGAGCCCGAGTAGCAGGCTCACCAGCACCACCGTGGCGGTCAGCACGACCGTGGTGAGGATCGCGGAGCGCAGCGTGGGATCGGTCAGTGCGTTGCGGTAGTTGCTCACCCCGCCGAACCCGCGGTCGGCCGGGTCGAGCGCGTTCCAGCGCATGAAGGAGATCACCACGGTGCCGACGAACGGCAGTTGGGTGACGACGATCATGAAGATCAGCGCGGGCAGCAGCGGCGCCCGGCGGGCCCACGCGCCTCGCTGCCGGGGCTTCTTCGTGGACGTGTGCGCCGCGAGAGCGGGCGAACCGCGACGGGTGGTCAGGAGGGGGGTGCTCATGGGGTCGCTCCGAGGTGTCGTCTCTGCGTCACTGGCCGGCGTGCTGGGCGCCAACCTTGGCCGCCAGCGACTGACTGGTGCTCAGGGCCTGGCTGACGCTGGTCTGGCCCGCGATCGCGGCGCTGATCTGCTGGGAGACCTGGGTGCCCAGATCCTCGAACTCGGGGATCCCGACGAACTGGATGCCGGGGGCGGGACGCGGCTGCACGCCGGGGTTCTGCGGATCGGCGGAGTCGATCGCGGTCAGCGTGGGCTGGGCGAAGGCCGTCGCCGCGGCGGTGTAGCCGGGGTTGGTGTAGGTCGAGGCGCGCTTGCCCGCCGGCACCCGGGACCAGCCGAGGGTGCTGCCGACCAGCTGCTCGTACTGCTTGCTGGAGGCCCAGGAGATGAACTTCCACGCGTCGCTCTGGTGTTGGCTGGCCTTCTGGACGCCCCAGGCCCAGGTGTAGAGCCAGCCCGAGCTCTTGGTCTGGTCGACCGGCGCGGGCACGTAGCCGAGCTTCCCGGCGACGGGAGAGCCGCTGCCCTCCAGGGATCCGGCCGCCGAGGTGGCGTCGTACCACATGGCGACCTTGCCCTGCTCCATGTCGTTCAGGCACTCGGTGAACCCGGACTGCGCGGCGCCCGCCTCGCCGTGGGCGCGCACCAGGTTCACGTAGAAGGAGGTCGCCTTGGTGAAGGCGGGGCTGGTCAGCTGGGCCTTCCAGTCCTTGGTGAACCAGGTGCCGCCCATGGTGTTGACCACAGTGGTGAGCGGCGCGATCACCTCACCCCAACCGGGCTGCCCGCGCAGGCAGATGCCCTTCATGCCGGGCTGGGCCCCGTCGGTCTCGGCGGCCAGCTGGGCGACCTGCTCCCAGGTCGGGTGGGCCGGCATGGTCAGGTGCTTGGCCGCGAACACGTCCTTCCGGTACATCAGGAAGGACGACTCGCCGTAGAAGGGCTCGGCGTAGATCTGGCCGTTGACGGTGAGCGACTGCTGGATGGTGGGCAGGATGTCGCTCTGGTCGAAGGTGGGGTCCGCGGCGGCCTCGGAGGAGAGGGGGGCCAGCCAGCCGTTCTTGGCGAAGAACGGCGTCTCGTAGTTGCTGATGGTCGCCACGTCGTACTGGCCGGACTGGCTGGAGAAGTCCTGGGTGATCTTGTCCCGGACGTCGTTCTCCGGCAGCACGGTGAAGTGCACGGTGATACCGGTGGACTGGGTGAAGTACTTGGCGGTGAGCTGCTGCAGGTCCTCCATCTGCGGGTTGTTCACCATGAGCACGTTGATGGAGTGCGCGGCGCCGCCCGTGGCGCTCCCGCCACCCGCGCCGGCGCAGGCGGTCAACAGCGCGGTGCTGAGCAGCAGGGCGCCCACGGGGGCGGTGCGGCGGAGGAGGCTTCGTCTACCGGTCATGTCGTCCTTCTTTCCGGGAGTCGGGTTTCCGAGGAGTGGGTGGAGGTGATGGGTGGGTTCATTACTTGTGCATGACATGCACTCCTTTAGGAGTGCACACGGACAGGGCACAAAAGGGTCGTGACTGCGCTACGGCCGACGCGGCGTCAGACCCTGATCACCGTGGGCCCCAGCAGGGAGTAGCGCCGGGCTTCGGCGTTGGGCAGGCCGGTGTCGGTCACGATCGCCTCGAACTCGCTCACCTGGGCGAACCGGCAGAAGCTGCTGACGCCGAACTTGCTGTGGTCCCCCATGAAGACACGCCTGCGGGAGACTTCGATCGCCTTCGCCTTGACGTCGGCCACCACGGGATCGGGGGTGGTGAGCCCCTGTTCCCTGGTGATGCCGTTGGAGCCCAGATAGGCCAGGTCGATGACGAATCCGCCGAGCATCGAGCAGGCCCAGGAACCGACGGTGGCCAGGGTCCTGGCGCGCACCCGGCCGCCGAGCAGCAGCACGGTCAGGTGAGCCGAGTCCGCGACGGCGGCCGCGGTGGTGAGCGACGCGGTCACCACCGTGAGCGGGCGGTCGACCGGCAGCAGGCCGGCGAGGATCTGCGGCGTGTAGCCCTCGTCGATGAACAGGGTCTCCGCATCGCCGAGCAGCTTCACCGCCTCGGCGGCGATCCGCTGCTTGTTCTCGACGTTGCGGTTGACCCGCTGGGCCAGGCCGGTCTCGAAGCCCGCGCTCTCGACGGGGTAGGCACCGCCGTGCGTGCGGCGGACCAGACCGTGACGCTGCAACTCGCTGAGATCGCGCCGGATCGTCTCCGGCGCGACGCCGAAGTCCGCGGCCACCTTGGCCACGTCCACCCGGCCCTCCTGCCGGGCCAGCACGAGGATCCGGTGCTTGCGCTCCTCAGCCCTCATCTGCCCGTCCCGCCTTTCGTCACGTCTCCGGACGCGCTCCGCCCGTTCGGACATCGCACGCCCGCTTGGTGCCCGTAGCAGAGTTATACCGGTGCCCGGGTGGCGCGAAGCCGCCCGTAATCGAGGGAATCAAAACCGATGTCTGCCCGTTTCGATCAGCGCGAACCATCAGATCAGAGCTGCCTTCGGAGCCGTGGGGCGGATGTGGCAATGCCCGAATACCCACCTTCCTGTGCCCGTTTTGACACGGGCCGGACAGACCCACCGGCTGGTCCCGGCCATCGCGTACGGCGCAGGATAGGGCCATGACGCCACCACCCTCCTTCGACGTGGACGAGTTCCTCGCGCAACCGCTCACCGCTCGGATCGCCACCAACGGGCCGACGGTGCGCCCGGTCTGGTACCTGTGGGAGGAGGGCGCGTTCTGGGTGCTGACCGGGCCCTGGGCGCGGCTGATGCGGCGGGTGGAGCGGGATCCCGACGTGGCGCTCGTGGTGGACGAGTGCGACCTCGTCAGCGGACTGGTCCGGCAGGTGATCGCGCGCGGCCGCGCCGAGTTGACGCCGTTCGACGTACCGCGCGGACGACGCAAACTCACCCGCTACCTCGGCCCGGACGAGTCCCGCTGGGACGCGCGCTTCCGCGCCTACCTCCACGACGACCCCACCTCACGCGGCACGACCTGGCTGCGCCTTCAGCCGACGACGCTGGTCGCCAACGACCTGACCTACGACACCTCAGGCCTGGCATGACCGACCAGCGTTCGATCGACGTCGCCGGGGTCCGCCTCGCCTACCGGCTTTCCGGACCGGTGGACGCTCCACCCCTGGTGCTGCTGCACGGGCTCGGCGCGGGCGCGGCCGACTGGGACGGCGTCCTGCCCGCCCTCGCTCGCCGCCACCGCGTCCACGCCCTCGACCTACGCGGACACGGCGACAGCGACTGGCCCGGCGCCTACTCGCTGGAACTGCTGCGGGACGACGTCCTCGGCCTCCTCGACGCGCTCGGGCTGGAGCGCGTCGACCTGGTCGGGCACTCGCTCGGTGGTGTGGTCGCCTACCTCGTCGCGGCGGAACGGCCCGGCCACGTGGGACGGTTGGTGCTGGAGGACGTGCCGCTGCCACGTCCGCGCGTACCCACGCGCCCGACCCGGCCGGACGGTCCGCTGGCGTTCGACTGGGAGATGGTGCTGGCGCTGCGGAAGCAGCTGGACACCCCTCCGGTCGAGTGGCTGGACCAGCTGGGCGCGATCACCGCGCAGACGCTGGTGATCGCCGGAGGACCGGACAGCCACATCCCGCAGGACGGCGTCGCCGAACTGGCCCGCACAGTGCGGAACGGACGCCTCGTCACCATCCCTGCCGGACACCTGGTCCACGCCACCGCGCCGGACGCGTTTCTCACCGCCGTCCTGGACTTCCTGCACCTGCACCCATCGGGCTGACACGCCGACGCGCTCGACCCGTCCATCGGACCGGCCGTCAACAACCTTGGCAACGGCCCACCTGCAAAGCCGTCTCAGCCATTCCGTGCATTCCTCAACTGTGCGGGTGCATACTGTTGGTGAGGCCTCGTCCGCATCCCCCGTCGGACGGGGCCTCATATGTGAGTACCCGGACTCATGCCCCCACGCCGCTGCAGCGCGATCCTGGAACCCAGCATGCCGTGGGAAGGGGGCCCGCCGTGTGGTGGTCGTTTCTGGGTTTGGGGCTGCTCTGCGAGGCAGCCGTCTGGTGGTTCACGCTGTACCTCGCGCGGCAGTCCCGGCAGCACGGCCCGTCCGGGCCGTCGATCATGGTCGTTGCCTTGGCCCCGGTGCTCGCCGTCGTGCTGGTCTTCCGAGTCGTGGGCATCCTGGCCGCGTTCGCCCTCGCGTGGCAGCAGCGCGGTGGAGTGGGGGGAACGGTCCTGCTGGCGATCGGCTCCGTGTGGATTGCGGCGATGGCTTGGGCAACTCTCTCGGACATCCGCTCCTCCCGGCAGGACGGTAGTCGCAGGCGCTTCATTCGTCGCTCCACCGCACCGCACGTCATCACGCAGGTGGAGCGACGTCCAGCTCTCCGGCGTGCCCGGCGGCGACCTTGTCGATCTGCGCGGCCAGGGCGAAGTCGGTTGCGGTCAGAACGCCGCCGGCGTCGTGGGTGGTGATGGTGAACCGGACCCCGTCGAAGGACAGATTGGTGTCCGCGTGATGCTGCGTCAGTCGGCCAAGCCGTGCTCGGCGAGCCACGCCTGCGCGCGGGTGCGGGAGGCCTGGGAGAGCCAGGCGTCCTGGATCAGCTCGGTCAGCTCCTGGACGTCGAGCTCACCGACACGGCAGGCGCGCAGCAGGACCGACGGATGCCCGTCGAAGTGCGGGGTGGTGAAGAACGGCTTCGTCCCATCCTGGACGAGTGACTGCTTCTCCGCGTCGGAGGGGACCCAGAAGACGATCACGTCGTCGTACGGCTCCCCCGTCTCGGGATCGACAGCGTCGCGTCGCGCGGTCCTGAAGAAGACGAAGGATTTGGAACCGACCTGATAGACCGGGTTGCTGCGCGGCCCCTGCACCACACTCACGTGCGGCATCGCGGCGGCGATCCGGTGCACGTCGGCGACCGTGGCGCGCCGACCCCGCGTCGGCCTGGTGGACATGGCAGGCAGCGTATTCCGGCGGAGGCCCGAACACGCTGCCACACGCGGGCGATACCGCCTCAGCGGCCCCCGCGCCGCGCGTTGCGGATGGCGCGGGTCGCGACCGGCGGCAGGAGGTCCTTGGCCAGGCGCTTGGCGCGGGCGGGGAGCGCTGCCGCCTCGGCCTCCTTCAGGCGGCGCTCCCGCTCGGCCTTGGCCGTGCGCTCGGCCACGATGTGGTCGTGGAACCGCGAGGTGCGGAACGACGGCGCCTTGAGACCGGCCTTGTTGCGCAGCCGGATGATCCGGTTGCCGCGGATCCGCTCCTCGTACGCGGTCAGCTCCGGGTGCTCGGCGAGCTCCTCCAGCAGCAGGTCCTGGAGCGGCGTGGGGTCACCCCAGGTGCCGTAGAACTTGTTGGCGGAGACGACGATCGGCAGCAGGTCCATGGTGGCCACCGCCTCCCAGACCGCCGCGCTGACGCCGGGGGTGTGCTCGGAGCGGTAGTCGTCCAGCACCACGACGCCCTCGGGCGAGAGCGTCTCCTTGGCGAAGGCGATGTCGCCGATCACGTGCTCGTACAGGTGCGACGCGTCGATGTGGACGAACCGCGCCGACTTCGGCTCGACGCGGCCGTCGGACATCACCGAGGTGGGCGCCTGGACGAGGTCCGGCAGCGCGTCGTGGAAGGCCAGGTAGTTGCTCTCGAAGGCCTTGCGGGTGAGCGTGTCGCGGTAGGACGCCGCCATCTCGCCCGAGTTGGCCTCGTCCGGGGCCTCGGAGTCGAACAGGTCGCAGACCGTGAAGGTCTCGCCCTCGCGGACGTAGTCCCCGAGCATGATCGCGCTGCGCCCGAGGTAGGCGCCCATCTCGATCAGGTTCCCTGGAGTCTCCGCCTTCTTCTGCTGTTCCAGGAACCAGACGAAGAGATGTCGGTCGACGGCGAAGAACCAGCCCCGCACGTCGTCCAGCGTGGCGGGCGGTGCCGACTGCGGTCCTGCGGTGCTCATGGGATCTCCGAGACGCCGAACGTGTGAAGACTGCGGCCGAGGCTACGAGACACCGGGCGCAGGCTCAAGTGACCTTTGTCTCTTTGGGATACTCTGCCCGGAGAACTCCTTGACTACGCGACACTGTGCACTCCCTGTGCCCTCGCCGGTCACTTGTCGGCCCTGTCGCCTTCACATCCTGCCGCTTCCCGGGCGTCCTCCGCCTGCCCTGCCAGCAGGACGTGCTCAGCCAGGAAGTCCCGAGCGCGCAGCATGATGTCGCGCTGGTGCTCCCGCCCGGCGACGATGTGGCCCGCCCCGGGATAGACCGCCAGCTGATGCGGGACGCCGTGGTGGCTGAGCGCGCGCTGGAGGTAGATCGCCTGGGAGAGGGGCACGTTGGTGTCCGCCTCGCCGTGCAGGATCAGCACCGGGGTGGTGATGGCCGCCGCGTACGAGACGGGACTCACGGCGTCGTGCGGGTGGGGCCCCGGTCCCTCCCAGCCGGTGGAGCCGCCGAGGAAGGCCTCCTGGGTGCCCAGTTCGCCGTGCGCGACCTGGAGCCCCCAGTCGGCGATGCCCGCGCCCACGATCGAGGCACGGAAGCGGTCCGTCCGGGTGACCGCCCACGCGGCCATGTAGCCGCCATGGCTCCAGCCGCTGACGGAGAGCCGCTCGGGGTCGGCCACGCCAGCGTCGACCAGGTGGTCCACCCCGGCGATGATGTCGGTGTACTCGGCGCCGCCGACATCCCCGGACACCATGGCCGCGAACGCGTGTCCACGGCCCTCGCTGCCGCGCGGGTTGGGCATCAGCACCGCGTGCCCGCAGGCCGCGAGCCACTGGGCCGAGAGGTACCACTGGAACTGCAGCTGGTCGGCCCACCGTTCGTACGGTCCGCCGTGCAGGCTCACATGGAGCGGGAACGGGCCGTCCGCGCGCGTCCGGCCGGGCGGGAGCACGAGCACGCCCTCGATCTCCAGGCCGTCCGGCGCGCGCCAGGACAGGCGCTCCTGTGCGCCCCAGACGACCTCGCGGAAGTGCGGCCTTGTGTCGCTGACCTGCCGAAACGCTTCGGCACCGCGTCGTACGTGGACGTCGACGGGCGCGTGCCCGGCGCTGATCAGCAGAGCGACCACCTCGCCGGTGCCGTCGACGGCCGGACCGTCGGCGCGCCCAGGGATCACGGTCAAGCGGTCGAAGCAACCGGTAGCCGGGTCGTACCGGCGCAGGGCGCTGTCGAGTCCCTCGGCGAAGAGGGCCAGCGGCGGCCGCCCGTCGGGGTGCTGCACCAGGTCGGTCGGGCAGACGTCCAGGCCCTCGGTGAGGTCGCGGTGCCGGCAGGCGTCCGCGCTCGTGGCCGCAGCCGGGAGGGCCGCCACGCCCGACTCCGGCACCGTCACGTCGAGCACCGCGCGCCCGCCAGCCCCGCCGGGCGGGGTCGTGCCGAGGTAGGACACATGCCAGTCATGCGCGTCGTGCCCGTCACCCCCACCGGCTCGCCACCACACCGGCGAATCGGCGTACATCGCGGTCGGCCCGAGGTCCTGCGCCGCTCCGGAGGCCAGATCGACGACGTGAAGGCGCGCGGTCCAGGCTCCCGGCTCCTCCGCGGGGACGTCCCAACTGATCACTGCGAGGGCGCGGCCGTCCGGGCGCACCTCGGCGGTGACTACGTGGCGGCCGTCGAGCGCTCCGAGCCCGGTCAGGCGTCGCGGGCTGCCCTGGCCCGGCGGGAGCAGCCAGAGCCCGTCGCCGGGTTCGGTGCCCCAGACGATGACGTCGCTCTCCCCCGCCGCGGACGCACCGGGCTGCGGCGGCGCGATAAAGGCGATCGCGCCGTCGGCGAGAGGGCGGTGGTCCAGGATCCCGCCGTCCCAGGAGAGCAGCTCCCGCTGGTCGCCGCCGCTCGGGTCGATCCGCATGAGCTGACCGTCCGCCAGGAAGACCAGCGCGGTCGAGTCGGCCGTCCAACGGGGCTGCGCCACCAGCCGCTTGCCGTCCGTCAGCTGCCGGGGCGGCGCGGAGCCGTCAACCGGGGCCACCCAGAGCAGGCTCCAGAGCTCCCCCGTGAAGGTGACCGGCTCGACGACGTACGCCACCCATCGCCCGTCCGGCGACACCGCCGGCCGCCCGGGCGACAGTCCGTCCACCAACAGTTCCGGCAGCAACTCCACGACATCTCCTCCCGTCGTCGGGCGCGCGCCCGACGCGGGGGCTGAGCCTAGGCGCTGGGGCGGAGGACAGTCACCGGAATTTCACCGACTACTGACGGTCCGTCACAGAATCAGCCGGGCCCGGCCCGCTCGGGGGTCGGGCCGGACCCGGCAGCTCGGTCGCCGCTCCGCCGCAGCTCACTCACCGCCGTCGAGGACGGTGACGGGCGCGCCCTGTGCGTGCGCGCGCTGCAGCGGAGCGGTCAGGTGGACCACGTACGGGCCGTTGCCGCGGCAGCTGTCGATCGCCACCACCTCGTCGTCGATCCGCAACCGGCACGGGACGGGCACCGGAGCGGTGAGCGGCAGGTTGGAGCTACGCCAGTGGATCGGGTCGGTCGGGTGCGCGGTGCTGACCGGAGCCACGGCGGAGACGAGCACGGGGTCCATGACCAGGCACGTTAGTGGCAGAGAGCCCCTCGTGGGGAGTCCTTCGATCAGGCTTTTTTCGGGACCTTTCCGCAGGTGGGACGGCATGTCCGTGCCACTTCGCACACCCCCGGAACGGGCCCGTTCCCGTCCTCCCTGACGCCGCAAGCGAGTTGACGGAGCGACGGCTGACGAACCCGCAAATCCGCCGCTGCAGCGGCTGCCGGTCGCCGGCACCGTCGTACAGCGTGCGCATCGGACGGGCGGGCCGCAACCACCCTACGCACACGCTGTGCGACGGCCGTGCGCTCGCGGAGCGACCCCCGAGCGGGGCGGGGTGACCGACCGGCCGACCCGATCGGGTACGTTCGAACGGACACCCCGAGCAGTGGGGGCAGACCGGCGACGGACACGGTTCCTTCACGATCCGCTCGCCGGTTCTCCGCACCCACTACTCGCTGAACTGCCACTTTGACGAGGTAAGGTGCCCGCGTGTCTGAGTCACCCCGCCGCCCGATATCCCCCAGCGAGATGGATTCCCTGCGCGACGCAGCCCCCGTCGACGCCGAGTTGCTGCAGCGGATCCGCGCCGCGCTGACCGCGCGCGAGAGCGAGAACGACGAGGATTCCGGCAACGCAGAGTGACGAAATGAACCGGCAGCGCGGCTCCCACCCCCGCCCACCCCTGCCCGCGCCTGCCCACGGGTCCCCCACGACAAGCGCGTGACAGCCGCGCAGCACGCATGCCGAGTGTGACCTGAATCACGCGCGCGACGGACCACGTGAGCAAGGACACGTGCCCACATGCCCCCACCTGGCGAAATGCCCCTTTTGGAGCGACGGCTTCTTTGATACCCAGGAAGAAGACCTGAAGCACCACGCACACGCACCACCCAGGAAGTCCGGCATGACGCGCGACAACGAATCCAGCCCGAACACCGGCCTCATAGCCTTCGACGTCGACCTGACCCGTCAGGAGACGCAGCGTCGAGCCCTGGTCATGGACGCCCTCGGGCCCGACTGGGACCCGGTCGCCGTGCTGCAGGACGAGGACGCCGCCTACGAGCTGCTCTACTCCGGCCTCGACGCCGAACAGCAGCGGATCCACGACGAGCTGGTGGCCGCGGGTGTGCTGCCCGCGCGGGAGTCCGGCCGTGCTGCCGATTGACCCGCACGCGGACCTGGGCCGCCGCGCCTGGGTGCCGTGCCCCTCCTGCGACGACAGCCGCGACTGCGGTGACTGCGGCGCCGCCCGGACCTGCTCCGGCCACTGGCGCTACCTGCTGGCCAACACCGGCAGCCGCCTGCACCTCCAGTGCCCGAGCTGCACCCACGTCTGGGACCACGAGACCGGCTTCGGCGCGACCCGCTCGTAGGGTCCGTACGTCCGATGCTGTACATGACACGGAAACTCATCGGCCCTTAAGCTCGAACGCGGCATTCGGACACCTGTACGCAAGACTCACGCCCATGATGGTTGACGACGCATCAGTAACATCGTCGCCCACCGGAGGCCAGAGCTCATGACGGACAGTCAGAACGCAGCCCAGGAGCCAGAGTCGGCCCAGTCCGCGCCGTCAGTGGCGCCAGTGGCGTCAGGGGCGTCAGCGGCAGCAGGGGCGTCAGCGGCGTCGCGCAGGAGCGGGATCACCCGGCGCGGCCTGATCGCCGGGGCGTCCGCCGCCGGAGCCGCGGCGCTGATGGGCGCGGCCCGCCCAAAGGGGCCGACCGCCGCGCAGTCGCGTCTGATCGACAGCGCGCTGGCGGCGTCGACAACGAACGCCTCCCTCTCCGACATCAAGCACGTCGTGGTGCTGATGCAGGAGAACCGGTCCTTCGACCACTACTTCGGCACCCTCTCCGGCGTGCGCGGCTTCAGCGACCCGAACGTGCCGCAGCAGACCGTGGGCGGCAGCAGCTACCCGGTCTTCGACCAGTTCGGCTTCCAGCCCGGCACCGGCGCCTCCGCGTCCGGCTACCTCCAGCCGTTCCGGCTGCTCAGCGACCCGCCGCTGGAGGACGGCCAGACCACCAACGACATCGACCACAGCTGGGCCACGCAGCACCGCAGTTGGAACGGCGGGGCGATGGACTCCTTCGTCTCCGCGCACCTTTCGGCGGACGGCGCCACCAACGGCCCGGTCACCATGGGCTACTACACCCGCGACGACCTCTCGTTCTACTACGCGCTGGCCGACGCGTTCACGGTCTGCGACGGCTACCACTGCTCGGTGCTCGGCCCGACCGACCCCAACCGGCTGATGCTGATGTCCGCCTCGATCGACCCGGAGGGCACGCAGGGCGGCCCGGTCGTCCAGACCTTCGGCAACCGGCTGGGCGAGTACGGCAAGCTCTCCTGGGAGACCATGCCGGAGCGGCTGCTCCAGGCCGGGGTGGACTGGAAGGTCTACAACGACCCGATCGGCCTGCTGGCACTCAGCCCGCTCCCCTACTTCAAGGCGTACAACAACCCGTTCTCCGTCACCGGCAGCGAGCTGATCTCCCGCGCGCTCACGCCGACCTATCCGGGCACCTTCCAGTCCGACGTGGCCAACGGCACGCTACCGTCCGTCTCCTGGATCATCCCGCCGGTCGCCGAGTGCGAGCACCCGGCCGCGCCGCCGCACTACGGCGAGTACTTCGTCCAGGAGGTGCTGGCGACGCTGGTCTCCAACCCGGACGTGTGGGCGCAGACCGCGGTCTTCGTCGTCTACGACGAGAACGGCGGCTTCTTCGACCACGTCGTCCCGCCGACCGCGCCCGAGGGCACGCCCGGCGAGTGGCTGGCCACGCTGCCGTCGGCGGCGGGCGGCGTCAACGGCCCGATCGGGCTCGGCTTCCGCACGCCCGCGCTGGTCATCTCGCCGTTCAGTGCGGGCGGTTTCGTGCACTCGGAGACGCTGGACCACACCTCGGTGCTGCGCTTCATCGAGACCCGCTTCGGCGTCGAGGTCCCCAACCTCACCGCCTGGCGGCGCGGCGTCACCGGCGACTTCAGCGGCGCGTTCAACCTGAGCGCCGCGCCCACGACCGCCTTCCCCTCGCTCCCGCAGATCTCGCTCGGCGACACCTCGGCGGCGGAGCAGGCGGTGCTCAACGCGCTGGCCGGAACGCTGGACGTCGGCATCCCGTACCCGCTGCCCAGCAGCAACTCCATGCCGACGCAGGAGACCACGCCCAACCGTCCGCAGGTGCCCTGACCCAGCAGGTACGACGAGGTCCACGACGGCGGGCACACCCACGGGTTGAGGTGTGCCCGCCGTGCTTGCTCTGCTCGTTCGATCGACATCGAGCGCTTGGCCGTGAACGCTTTCGCGATATATCGTAAGTCCGTACGTCGCAGACGACCGAACGATCGCAGTGATCACAGTGATCGCAGCCGAGCACGGGGAGATCTCATGGCAGCGGACAGTCAGCCCGTCGACAGGCTCGTCGGCAGGGCCGGGGCCGACGTCGGAGCACCCGCGCTCAAGGCCTCCCACGCCGACCGCGACGCCGTGGTGGACCGGCTCCAGACCGCGGCGGGCGAAGGGCGGTTGACCGTCGAGGAGCTCGACGAGCGGGTCGAGGCCGCGCTCACCGCCCGCACCGTCGACGAACTCGTCCCGCTGACCGCCGACCTGCCGCCGTCCGGCGCCCCGACCGGCATCCCGACGGGCGTGGCCGACTTCGCCGCGCCGGCAACGCCCGGCGACACCGTGCTGATCGAGCAGAAGGGCAGTCAGATCGCGCGTCGCGGCGCATGGACCGTGCCGCAGCGGCTGGAACTGCGCGCCGAGTGGTGCAAGGTCGTCCTCGACCTCACCGAGGCCCGGATCACGTACCCGACCCTGCACATCGACCTCGACATGCGCGGCGGATCGCTGGTCCTGATCACCGACCCGGGCATCGAGGTCGACAGCGACCAGGTCCGGTTCACCTTCGGCGGCCTCAAGGAGCGCGGCCGACGCCGATCCGGCCGCACCGGCCGGTTCCGGCGCGAGGAGGTCCCGACGCGCCTGCGGATCCACGTCACCGGCGAGCTGCACCTCGGCAAGATCCTGGTGCACCAGCAGCGGCGCGTCCGCGGCGCGTAGCCACACGGCCTCAGGTTTGGCGGGCGTAGGACGCGAGACGTTGGGCGAGCGCGCTGACGAGGTCGCGCAGTTCGTCGGGGCGCTCGATGACGAACGGACGGTCGAGCGTGGCGAGCAGCGCAGGCAACCAGTCGAGCCGCTCCACCCGAAGCCGGACCCGCAGCCAGCCCTCGGCCGCCTGATCATCAGTGACGGCCGTGGGCACGCACTCCTCCAGGGTGGCGACGCTGGCGGGAAGACGGGCGCGGATCTGCTCGACCGTGCCCTGGATCCGCAGGACCACCTCGTGCTGATACTCAGCCGTGGCGAACCCTGACACCACGCGCTCCGCCGGATCGGGACCCACGGGTGCCTCGAACGAGCCGGGCAGAGTCCGGGCGTCCGCGATGCGATCGAGCCGGAAGGTCCGGTCCTCGCCGATCCCCGGATCCGTGCCCGTGACATACCAGCGCCCCGAGTGGGCGACGATCCCGTACGCGTGCAAGGTGCGTTCGCTGCGCCGTCCTTCACGGTCGGTATAGCGGATCGAGACCGGTCGGCGGTGGCGCACCGCGTCGGCGACGGTGAGCAGGATCCCGGCGTCCGGTGTGCCGAACGCGTCGGCCGTGCCGGGCCGATCCGTGAAGGCGAGGGACTCCTGGAGCGCGTCCAGCCGACGGGCGATGTGCTTGGGCAACACCCGCCGGATCTTGGCCGACGCCGTCTCGCTCGCCGTGCGCTCCGCCGTCGTCAACCCGGCTCGGCGGCCGGCGACAAGGCCGAGCAGCACGGCCAACGCCTCGTCGTCGCTGAGCATCAGCGGGGGCAGGCGGTACCCGGGGGCGAGCCGGTACCCGCCATAACGACCGCGCACCGACTCCACCGGCACGTCGAGGTCGAGCAGTTGGTCCACATAGCGCCGCACGGTCCGGCCCTCGACGCCGAGCCGGTCGGCGAGTTCGGCCACCGTCCGAGTGCCGCCGGACTGCAGCAGCTCCAGGAGGGTCAGCACGCGGCCGGTGGGTCGGGGCATGTACTCAGCCTAGTGCCGATACAGGACCGATTCTGTCCTCTATTGCTCCTAGCCTGCGAGGGACAGCGATTCCGCCTGCCGAGGAGATCACCATGGACTTCGTCTCGATCCGCATCATCACCAGCGACGTCGCACGCCTCGTCGCGTTCTACGAGCGAGCCACGGGGGTGCAGGCCGCGTGGGCCACCGAGGACTTCGCCGAACTCAGGACCCCCGCCGCCACCCTCGCGATCGCCGGCACCCGCACCGTCCCGCTGTTCGCCCCGGGCTCCGCCCGTCCGGCAGAGAACCACAGCGTGATCACCGAGTTCCTCGTCGACGACGTGGACCGCGTGCACCAGAACCTGACCGGCTTCGTCACCGACTTCGTCGCCGGGCCCACGACCATGCCCTGGGGCAACCGGTCGCTGCTGTTCCGCGACCCCGACGGCAACCTCGTCAACTTCTTCACCCCCGTCACCCCGGCAGCCCGCGAGAAGTTCGCGCGGTGACGACGCCACGCACAGCCGCCCACGGGTGAGCCATGGCGCTTGCCGGCGTCGGGTGATGTAATGACCACATGCCTTCTGCATCACTTACATCATCGTCTCTTGCATCGCCTCTGGCAACGCCCGACGCTCCCGCCTGCGGCGTCCCCTCCCATGTCCGGGACTGGGTCGCCGGGTGGGCGGTCTCGCGCGGGGCCTCGGATCCGCGTACGCAGCCGTGGGGGTGGACACTCGACGTCGGGCAGCCGACCCAGGTGGCGAGGCACGTGGTCGTCGAAGCGGATGCGGAACGGGTGCGGGACGCCGCCGCGCAGGCGCAGGGCCAGGGCTGGTGGCTCAAGGTGTTCCTGCCCGGCTCGTGCGCGGAGCCGGAGGCACTGGTCGGGCAATGGCTCGGCGACGCATGGGCGTTCGACTCGGCGGCTTTCCTGATGTCCGTCGAACTCACCCCCACCGAACCGGGAGCGCTGCCGCCGGGCTACCAGCTCCGCACCTGGACCCAGGGCGGTGTCGTCCGCGTTCTCGTCGCCGCGCCCGACGGATCGTTGGCGGCGCGCGGCCAGGCGGGCCTGGCGGGCGACGTCGCCGTCCCGGACCAGATCCTCACCACCCCGGCCCACCAGCGGCGCGGCCTCGGCTCGGTGGTCGTGCGCAGCCTCCAACAGCAGGCGCTGACCGCGGGCGCCTCCCGAGCCGTTCTGGGCGCGACCACCGAAGGCCGCGCGCTCTACGAGTCCCTGGGCTGGCGCGCCCACACCGCGTTCGCCAGCGCCTTCCGGGCCTCGGGCGAGTAGGCCCTAGGCGAGGAAGTCGACGATGAAGGGCAACGTTCGCCGGAGCGGGCCCGCATCGACGGCGGCGGCCAGTTCGCCCAGGTAGTCACCATGGTTGCCGGGAACCACGAGCAGGCGGGCCTGCGGGATGAGGGAGGCCAGGCGGAGCGCGTGGTCGATGCGGATCACGTCCTGGTCGGCGGCCATGACGAGGGTCGGGGCCGTGATCGAGGCCATCAGCGCGTCGGGGAAATCGGTGAAGCCGGTCAGCATCAGCTCGCGGTCGAGGTGGAACATGCGCTCGGCGTGGGCCGGGTCACCGCTGGCCTTGAGGTCCGCCTCAAGGTAGGGCTGGGGCAGATCGGCGAAGCTGCCCGCCGCGAGCCCCTCCCAGAATCCGTCCACCATGCCGTCGCGGCGGAACGGCGCCGAGGCGACGACGAGTCGGCGGACGGCCCGCGGGTGCCGGACCGCCAGTTGCAGGGCGACCTGGCCGCCGTTGCTGAACCCGAGCACGTCGCACGGCTCCACGGAGAGCTCCCGCAGCAAGGCGGCGACGCCGTCCGCGGACGCCTCGAACGAGGCGGGGCGCTCCCCCGAACCGGTATGGCCGTGCCCCTGCAACTCGACGGCGAGGATGCGCCGCGACGCCTCCAACTCCGGAATGAGGCGGCCCCAGTTGGAGTCGATCGTCGATCCGCCACCGTGCACGAGCAGGAGGGGAGGCTGCGCTGCCTGGGATTCGCGGTGCCATTCGAAGTAGAGCGGCAGCTCTCCCGACGAGTATCCGTGCTCAACGCCCATGGCCGTGAGTCTAGCCGCGCCCACTGACAGTCCCTCAGACCTCGCCGGGCTCGGCGGGCCCTCCGTCGGGCCTTGTACGGGGCAGACACAGCAAACCCGGACCACCGCCCGACGGCGGCAGCCCGGGTCACGGAGCCGGTGGTCAGGGCAGGCAGGACGTGTGGGCGAGGGCCTGCTTGAGCAGGGCCCCCTGGCCGCCCTCCATCTCCTGCTGGACGAGCGGGGAGGCGGCCTCCTCGGGGGTGAACCAGACCAGGTCCAGCGCGTCCTGCCGGGGTCGGCAGTCCCCCGCGACCGGCACCACGTACGCCAGCGCGACGGCGTGCTGCCGTGGGTCGTGGTACGGCGTTATCCCCATCGTCGGGAAGTACTCCGCGACCGTGAACGGCTGGAGCGAGGCCGGGATCCGTGGCAGCGCCACCGGCCCGAGGTCCTTCTCCAGATGCCGCACGAGCGCGTCGCGCACGCGCTCGTGGTAGAGCACGCGGCCGGAGACCAACGTGCGGGAGACAGTGCCGTCCGTGCCCATGCGGAGCAGCAGTCCGATGTGGGTGACCTCGCCGCCCTCGTCGACGCGGACGGGCACCGCGTTGACGTAGAGCACGGGCATCTGGGCCCGCGCGGATTCGAGGTCGTCGACGTCGAGCCAACCGGGCGTCGTCTCGGTGGTGTCAGCCATCTCAGCCATTGCCTGATCTTATGGTGCGCCACCCCTTCCGCGCAGGTACCTCCTCGTCACACCCTCGGCGCGTCGACCGCCCCGACACCCGGTCCCGGGTCAGGCCGTCTGCGCGAAGGCGCGCCGGTACTCGGCGGGTGCGACGCCGACCGCGCGGCGGAAGTGGTGGCGCAGCATCGCCGCGGTGGCGAAGCCGCACGCGCGGGCGATCTCCTCGATCGTCAACTCCGAGCGCTCCAGCAGCCGTCGGGCGTGCAGCACGCGCTGGGCGGAGAGCCAGCGGTGCGGGGTGGTGCCGGTCTCGGCGACGAAGCGGCGCGCGAAGGTGCGTTCGGACATGTGCGCCCGACGGGCCAGTTCCGCCACCGAGTGTTCGCGGTCGAGCCGTTCGCTCAGCCAGGAGAGCAGTGGCTCCAGACTGTCGGCGCAGTGCTCGGGCACCGGCTGGACGATGAACTGGCGCTGCCCACCGTCGCGTTGGGGCGGGACGACCATCCGTCTGGCGATCGCCGTGGCCGCCTCGGAGCCGATCTCGCGGCGGACCAGGTGCAGTGCGGCGTCGATCCCGGCGGCGGTCCCGGCGCTGGTGATGATGTCGCCGTCGTCGACGTAGAGCACGTCGCGGTCGAGCTTGGCGTTCGGGAAGCGGTCCGCGAAGTCGTCGGCGTGACGCCAGTGGGTGGTGCAGCGCCGCCCGTCGAGCAGCCCGGCCGCGGCGAGGGCGAACGCGCCGCTGCAGACGGTCAGCAGCTGTGCGCCGCGCTCGTGCGACTCGCGCAGGGCGTCGAGCAGTTCAGGCGGGTAGGGGTCGCGGATGGTGAACGCCGGCAGGGCGATCAGGTCGGCGTCGTCCAAGGCGTCGAACCCGAAGGGCGCGGTCATCGTCCCGCCGAAGGAGGTCCGCACGGTGCGGTCGGGCGTCGGGGCGCAGACGCGGAAGTCGAAGGGCGGCACGCCGTCCTCGGTCCGGTCGATGCCGAAGACCTCGCAGATCACGCCGAACTCGAACGAGGCGAAGTCGTCGATCAGGGGCACCGCAACCGTACGCAGCATGAGGGACAGCCTACGCCGTTCGTGGCAGGATATCGACGCACCAGGGCGCTCCTGCCACTGGTGGCAGGATCTCGCCGAGCGCAATCTGAATGCCATGGAGATTCTGATCCCGCTCGGCACCATGGCACTTGTCCTGCTCGGCCTGGAGCGCAACGCCCGCCGGGCCCGCCGCGGCTTCCCCGTCGCGACCTCGACCTTCACCGCCCACGACCACCGCGACCGTGACGCGGAGCGCGTCCGCGACGAGCTCCGGGCGCGCACCCCGGAGCGGGCCTGATCCCACCGGCCCCACAGGCCTACCGGCACAACTGCCCACACCCTCCTCGAAATTCGCGCTCGGCATATCGGTACAAGTAGCCCGAAACGGTGAATAATCTACTTATCCCGAGCTAACGCGAGGAAGTGAGTGGGATGTCTGACCTTGGACATCGCGCTCCCGACATCACCGGCCATCCCGACCTGGCCGAGATGCGAGAGCGGTACGCGAAGCTGGACGCCCGCCGGGAGGCGGTCGCCATCGACGGACTGGTGCTGCTGACCGGAATCTACGCAGCCATTTCCCCTTGGGTCGTCCACTTCCGGGCGAGCAACATCGACCTCTCCGTGAACAACCTGATCATCGGCCTTGTCCTGGCCGCGTTCGGCCTCGGTCTCACCACGGCCGGCGACCGGATGTACCGACTGACCTGGACCTGCGCCGTGATCGGCGTCTGGATGATCATCTCTCCGTGGGGCGTCACCCTTGGGCACCACCCCACGGCCGGAATGATCTGGAACAACGTGCTGATCGGCGCCGTCGCCTGCCTCCTCGGCTTCGGAGCCGTGGGCCTGGTCATGGGCGGACGCGGCATGCGCATGCGTCGCTGACGCCCTCAGGGCCTGGCAGGCCCCGAACCTGCCACCTGCCTACCTGCCCGACTGCCTACCTTCGACCCGCGGCTCCGACCCGTTCGACGGCCGCGGGCCGTGCCATGCCCTGGAGCTCGCGCCGGAATGCGCCGGGTGCGACGCCGTACTCGCGCTTGAACGCCTTGCCGAAGGCAAACTCGCTGCCGTATCCCGCGCGGGTGGCGACCGCGCTCAGCGGCAGCTCCGCGTCCTCGCGCAACTGCGCCGCCGCGCGTGTCATCCGCCACCGGGTCAGGTACGCCAGCGGCGGCTCGCCGACCATAGTGGTGAACCGCCGTGCGAACGCGGCACGGGAGAGCCCGGCCTGGTCGGCGAGCGACTGCACGGTCCACGCCTCGGCCGGATCCCCGTGCATCGCGGCGAGCGCCGGAGCGACCGCCGGATCGCTCAGCGCGGCAAGCCAACCGCTACGCGCCTGCGCGGGCTGCTCGTCCAGCCAGGCGCGCAGGATGTAGAGCAGCAGCGCGTCGATCAGCGCGGCGACGATCCCGTCGGTCCCGAGGCGCGGACGCTCCAACTCGGCGCAGAGCAGCTGGACCGCGCTGCTCAGCTCGGGATGCCGCCCCGGACGGGCGGGCAGATGGATCAGCTCGGGGAACTGGGCCAGCAGCGGGTGCGGACGCGCCTGGTCCAGGTGGTAGTTGCCGCACAGCAGGCTGGTCTCCACGCCCGGCCCGCCCGGCCCGGCTGCCCCACCCGGCCCACCGGGCCCACCGGCCCCACCGAGCCGCATCCGCCCGATCGGGTAGCGCTCGGACCCTTCGGCCGCCGCCTCGAAGTCCCCCGGGCGCGGGGTCACCGGCTCGCTGTCCGGATGGTCCGCAAGGACGTGCGCCGACCCGCTGCGGAGGAAGACGACGTCACCGGGCGCGAGCGCGAGCGGCGGATGGCTCTGCCCGGCGTCTTCGGCCGGGAGCAGCCAGCACGTGCCGTGCAGCACCACGTGGAACCCCGCCCCGGCCACCGGCGGCAGCCGCAGCGCCCACGGCGCACACCCGTCGGTACGGACGGAGGCGGGCCGAGCCGTCCGCATCAGGGACAACGCGTCGCTCAGGATGTCCATGACTCGTCCCTCCTCCTCTCGGTGACGCCGTCTCACGCGGTCTGACGCCGTCTCATGCTCGGACGGTCGTCCGGCCGGACGCTCACACCGTCAGCACGATCTTGCCCTGGACGTGACCGCTCTCCAACAGGTGATGTGCCTTGGCGACATCGGCCAGGTCGAAGGTCTGCTCCACGAACGGGCGGATCCGACCGGCGTCGACCAGTGCGGCGATCGCCTCCAGCGAGGCGTAGTCGGGCTCGACCGACACCCCGGCGAAGACCCGGCCCGCGGCCTGGACACGCTCGATCAGTTCACGGTCGCCGTGCTCAAGGATGCTGACGAGGACGCCGCCCGGCCGCAGCACCTGGAGCGAACGGTCGCCCTGCGCGGTCGAGTCGAAGACGACGTCGACCGGGTGGTCGCGCAGCACCTCGGTGAAGTCGGCGCTGCGGTAGTCGATCAGCTCGTCCGCGCCGAGCCCGCGCAGGAACGCGCTCCGCGACTCACTGGCGTTCGCGATCACGTGCGCGCCGCGGGCCTTGGCGATCTGCACCGCGAGGTGGCCGACTCCCCCGGCCGCCCGGTGCACCAGCACCCGCTGCCCCTCGCCCGACTCGCCCACCTTGGCCAGGTCGACCAGGCCCTGCCACGCGGTGAGCGCGGCAAGCGGCAGCGCGGCGGCGTGGACATGGTCGAGGCTCGCCGGCTTGCGCGCCAACTGCCGTGAGGGAGCGGCGACGTACTCGGCGTAGCCGGTCGCGGCACGCGGGAAGAACGGCATCCCGTACACCTCCTCGCCGACCTGGTAGCGGGCACCCGGTCCGGCCTCGACGACCTCGCCGGAGATGTCCCAGCCGACCCCGAACGGCGGCTCGCCGAGCAGCGGGAAGGCGCCGGAGCGGACCGCGACGTCCACCGGGTTCAGCGCGCTGGCCCGGACCCGGACCAGGACCTCGCCGGACAGCGGCTTCGGCCGCTCCGTCTCGACCACCTGCAGGACCTCGGGACCGCCGAAGGACTGCTGAAGCACTGCACGCATGACGCTCTCCCCATTCGAAATCCGAGCCGCATCGGCTTTCTGCGACGGGATCTACGTTAGGGAGCGTGGGCGAGACGATGAATGGCCTGCAGTCTCCTCTGCATGTCTGATCGTCTCGCCCGACGTCACTTCCAAGCTGCTGCTGCTTGCACGCCGGCTTCCGCGCCGACGTGCGCGCCGACGTGCGCTCTGACGTCAGCCGAGCTGCGGCATCACCTGGTCGGCGATCAGGGCCAGGTGGTCGAGGTCGTCCAGATCGAGGATCTGCAGGTAGAAGCGGCTGCTGCCGGTCTCCGCGTAGCGGCCGATCTTCTCGACCACCTCCGCCGGGGTGCCCGCCAGGCCGTTCTCCCGCAGCTCGGCGGGCTCGCGGCCGATCGCGGCCGCGCGACGGGCCACCTCGGCCTCGTCCCGGCCGACGCAGGCGACCAGCGCGTTGCTGTAGACCATCGAGTCGGCCGCCCGGCCCTGCTCCTGCACGGCCTCGCGGACGCGCTGGATCTGCTTGGCCGAGTCGTCCACCGAGACGAAGGGCAGGTTGAACTCGTCGGCGAACCGCGCCGCCAACTCCGGCGTCCGACGCGGTCCCATGCCGCCCACCAGCACCGGGATCCGCTCCTGGGTCGGCTTGGGCAGCGCGGGGCAGTCCTTGAGCTGGTAGTAGCGGCCCTCGAAGTCGAAGGTCTCGCCGAGCGCCGTCCGCCACAGCCCGGTGACGATCGCGAGCTGCTCCTCCAGCCTGCCGAACTTGGCCGCGGGGAAGGGGATGCCGTACGCGGTGTGCTCGTCCTCGTACCAGCCCGCGCCCAGGCCCAACTCGACGCGGCCACCGCTCATCTGGTCGACCTGGGCGACCTGGATCGCCAGCACGCCGGGCAGCCGGAAGGTCGCCGCCGTCATCAGCGTGCCGAGCCGGATCCGCGAGGTCTCGCGGGCCAGTCCCGCCAGCGTCGTCCAGGCGTCCGTCGGTCCGGGCAGGCCGTCGACGTCGCCCATCTTCAGGTAGTGGTCGGAGCGGAAGAACGCGTCGTAGCCCAGGTCCTCGGTGGCCTTGGCCACCCGCAGCAGCGTGTCGTAACTGGCCCCTTGCTGGGGCTCGGTGAAGATGCGCAGATCCATGCGGGCCACGGTACGCGAGTCGACGGGCCGGTTCGGGCACCGCCTTTCCCCGCCGGAGCGTCCGCCTCCGCAGCGCCTGCCACGGGAGCATCTGTCATCAAAGCGTCAGCGTGGGCCGTCGTTGTCATACCCCCTCGCTACGGTCGGACCATGAGAGCTTCCGCAGCGGTCGACGGCAGTGGCGGATGGCGCTGCACGGGCGCCGGTTGGGACGCCGACGGGCCGGTGTTGGGCTGGTGGTCGCCCATATCCGGGGAGCGGCAGAGTCCGCTCGCCCTCGGCGGGCCGCTGGCGTTCACCGTGGGCGGCTCGCGGCGCTGCGTCGGGCTGCTGCACAAGGGTCGGCGGATCGCCTGCCCGCACCGCGCCGAGCTGCCCGGCACGGCGCACGGGGAGCTGTGCGCGGACTGCACGGCGGTCGACCGGCGCCACTCCGTGGCCGCGGACACGGCGTTCGACGATCCGCGCGTGTACCGGCTCTACCTGGCGTGGTTCGGGGCGGGCTGCGTCAAGGTGGGCATCACGGCGCAGGCACGCGGTGCCCGTCGGCTGACGGGGCAGGGTGCGTTGGCCCATCTCTGGCTCGGCGAGGGACCGTTGCCCGCTGTGCGGCGGGCGGAGATCGCGCTCGGCTCGGCCTTCGGCATCCCGGACCGGGTGAGCACGACGCGCAAGCGTGCCGAGCGGGCGGCGGCGGTCGCCGTCCCGGCCGACCAGGTCACGGCCGAACTGGAGGCCACGCGCACCCGGCTCCACGCCGCGTCCGCCTGGCCCGAGACGGTGCAGCGGCTCACGGCCCTGACGGTGGATCACCGTGCTGCCTACGGGCTCGACATAGCCGAACCACCGGCCCCGGAGGCGGAGATCCCGCACCTCTCCCCGGGTGTGACCGTGGCCGGAACGCTCCACGCGGTCGTCGGCACGGACGCGTACCTGCGGGCTGCGGCGCGGGGTGCAACAGCCTCGGACACGTCTCTGCTGCTCAGCCTGCGGCTGCTCGCCGGGTGGGAACTCGCGCGCGCCGCGCCGGACGCCGCCACGACCGCGCCCACGCAGCGCCTGGCCAGGCCGCAGGAGCCGCTGCCCACACTCTTCGGCTGACCCGCAGCGCAGGCACGGCCTACGAGCACCGACCGTCGGCATAACGCCGGACGGCCCCGGCCGCCGCGCGCAGGCGCGGCGATCCGGGGCCGTCGGAAGGGCGAACCGAAGGGAGATCAGGCGGAGACGGCCGCGTGGACCTGGCCCAGCAGCGCGGTCAGCTGCGCGGCAACCTCGGCGTCGTCCACCGGGTGGGTCTCGGCGAAGCGGGTGACCGAGCCCGGGATGGAGAGCTTGACGTCCTCGAGGACGTTCCCGCCCGCGACACCGGCCGCCTTGCGGGCCGCGTCCTGCGCCCACACGCCGCCGTACTGGCCGAAGGCGGTGCCCAGGACGGCGACCGGCTTGCCGGAGATCGCGCCCGCGCCGTACGGGCGGGACAGCCAGTCGATGGCGTTCTTCAGCACGGCCGGCATGGTGCCGTTGTACTCGGGCGAGAAGAGCAGGACGGCGTCGGCCTGGGCGACGGCCTGGCGCAGCTCGGTGGCGATGGCCGGGACGGTGCCCTCGACGTCGATGTCCTCGTTGTAGAACGGGAGCTCGCCCAGACCGTCGAGGATGGCGACCTCGCTGCCGGCCGGCGCGAGCTTCGCGGCCGCCTCGGCGAGCTGGCGGTTGGTGGAGCCGGCACGGAGGCTGCCCACCAGGGCGACGATACGGACGGACATGGATGCTCCCAACAGACAGGCCGCGCACCGGGCAGGGCACGGAGAGTTCTAGCGGACCGTGGTCCGGTTCCCAGTGAAACACATGAAGCGGACCACGGTCCAGTTAGCCCCGATGCGCGGTACGCTGACCGCATGACGTCGCCCTCCGAGCGTCCCGCCCCCGCGTATCCCGCGGCCGAGGCCAGGTCGCTCCCTGTGCTGCCGGTCCTGCTCGACGGTGAACCCGTCGAGCGCGCCGAGCGCGCAGACGCCGCGCGCAACCGCGCCAAGCTCCTCGACGCCGCGTCCTCGCTGATCCGGGACCGCGGGGCCGAGCACCTGACCATGGAAGGCGTCGCCTCCGCCGCCAACGTGGGCAAGGGCACGGTCTTCCGCCGCTTCGGCGACCGGGCCGGGCTGCTCTTCGCCGTGATCGACAAGACCGAGAAGGAGTTCCAGGAGTCCTTCCTCTTCGGCCCGCCGCCGGTCGGCCCCGGCGCTCCTCCGGTCGAGCGCCTCGAAGCCTTCGGCGTGACGGCGCTGCGTCACCTGCGCTGCAACATGAACCTCTACGTCGAGGCCGACCGGAACGCGGACCGCCGCTACACCTCCCCCGCCCGCGTGGTCCGCGAACGCCACATCACGCTGCTGCTCCGGGCGGCGGGCGTCACCGGCGACCTGGAACTGCTGAGCAACACGCTTTTGAGCTTCCTCGACCCGATGGCCACGGAACACCTGCTGGCCAACCGCGGCCGCACGCTCGCCGAGCTGGAGGGCGGCTGGCGGGACCTGGTCCAAAGGATCGCCCGGCCCGCCTGATCCGTCGCCAGTTCCCTGGCCCTGCACAGGTCCTGCCCAGGTCCAGCCCCCGAGCCCTGCCCTGGCCCTAACCCCAGCCCTACCCCCGCCCCGGTCCGGCCGCCAGCGGGTGCGGATGCCCGTAGTGGGGCTGCTGCCACACCCGGACCCAGTCCACGAGCATCGTGTCCGGAACGGGCTTGGCCGTACTGGTGTTGTCGATGATCAGGTACTGGGGCGCGTCGCCGTTGTCGAACGCCTCGCGCCCCACCAGCACCCCGTCGTAGTAGAACGTGACGGTCCGCACCGAGGGGTTCCAGTAGGCCGCGTAGTTGTGCCAGCCGGGGCCGAGGTTCGTGCACTGCCCGGGGCCCCCGGTGATCTGGTGCACGTGGAAGCACAACTGCCCGGCCAGACCCTCCATGACGTCGATCTCGCCGTCCCCGGGAAAGCTCTGGCCGTCGGACCAGAAGGCGGGCCAGTCGGAGACGGTGGTGCTCCCGGGCGTGTAGATGAGCGCCTCCATCAGGGCGGGCCCGGTGAACTCGAATCCGCCGGAGGCGCGGCCGTCGTGCGGGTTGGTGGAGACGAGTGCGCCGTGCGTGGCCGTGAGGGCGAGCGCGAGGTGGCCGTCCGAGACGGTGACGTTGCGCGAGTCGTAGCCCTGGGCCTCCTGGGTGTTGACCGGGCCGGTGATGCCCGTGCCGAACCAACCGGGCTGCCAGAGGGCGGTGTTGAGACTGCTTCCCGCGAAGTCGTCCTCGAAGGTGAGGGTCCAGTCGTCGTCCCGGAGCGGCCGTGCGGCAGCCACCGCTCGGCTCTCCGCCGCCTGGCCCGCCACCGTCCGACTCGCCACCACTCGGCTCGCCTCCACATGGCTCGCTTCCGCGTTGCTCGGCGTGACCCGGCTCGACGCCATGACGGCCAGCAGCGGCAGCACCGCTGCTGCGCACAGGGTGGTCAGGCGTTTCCGTTGCATGGATGACCTCGGCTCCTCACGGCGGTGTTCCTTGGCCGACTCAACGCCGCGCCGATGCCGCTGGTCACGCGTCCGAGGGATTCAGTCCCCCGGTCGGCCTGTCACGCGGCACAGCGGGCCGCCGCCGACCTACGCTCGGACCATGAAGCTCGGCCTGCACTACTGGAACTACTCCCGCCCCACCGACCCGGCCCGGATCGCGCCGACGCTGGCGCAGACCGCGCGGATCGCCGAGCAGGCGGGCCTCGCCTCGTTCACGGTGATGGACCACTACTTCCAGATGGAGCAGCAGGGCTCCGCCGAGGAGCCGATGCTCGAGGGCTACACCACCCTCGGCTATGTGGCCGCGCTCACCGAGCGGATGGAACTCGGGCTGCTGGTCACCGGGGTGATGTACCGCCATCCAGGCCTTCTGGCCAAGATCGTGACGACGCTCGACGTCCTCTCCGGCGGACGCGGCCGGCTGGGCATCGGCGCGTCCTGGTACGAGCGCGAGCAGCGCGGACTGGGTGTGCCCGTGGTGCCGGTCGCCGAGCGGTTCGAACGGCTGGAGGAGACGCTGCAGATCTGCCTCCAGATGTGGAGCGACAACAACGGCCCCTACCAGGGCACGTACTACCAGCTGACCGAAACCCTCTGCGTGCCCGCGCCGTTGACCCGCCCGCACCCGCCGATCATGATCGGCGGCAGCGGCGAGCGGAAGACCCTCCGCCTGGTCGCCAAGTACGCCGACGCCTGCAACCTCTTCGGCACCGGGGAGGCGGAGGTCGCGCACAAGCTCGACGTGCTGCGCGAGCACTGCCGGACCGAGGGCCGTGACTACGACCGGATCGAGAAGACCGTGGTGGCGGGCGGCTCGCCGCTGGACGACCCCGACGCCTTCCTCGCCCAGGCGGAGGCCTACGCCAGGCTCGGCGTCAGCGAGCTCCAGCTGATGCCGGACCGCGACCCGGTCGCATTCACCGAGCAGGTCGGGCAGACCCTCCTGCCGCGCATCGCCGCCCTGGGCTGAGCCGGGGCCGAGCCGGGGCCGAGCCCGCGCCGAGTCGCGAAGCTGACTCACGGCGCTGGTCCACGCCGCGCCGCGCCGCCTCCGGGTCAGGCACGCCCACGCGCGCCCACCCGACCAGGCGCCCCGCCACTCCCCCGCACCCCCGCACCCCCACCGAATCAGCACACCTTGCCCTTGCGGGAAGCGAGCGCAAGGGTTCACCATTCTGACGCGAACTCGTCAGATTCACGGCATCCAGCGCGCGCACCATACGGGTGACAGACAGTCAGGCCACGCACCATCCGCTCTCCAGCAGGAGTGAACCCATGCGTCGCACGTCTCGCCTCACCGCAACCTTCGCCGCCACCGCGGCTGCCGCCGGTGCCGCCGCGCTGGTGCTCGTCCCGCAGGCGGCCTCGGCCCAGCCGACGCCGCTCGCCCACCCCGCGGCCGCGCACGCCGCCGCCAGCGGCACCCTGCCGACGTACTCGCACATCGTCGTGGTGATGGAGGAGAACCACTCCTACTCGGACATCATCGGCAGCAGTGACGCCCCCTACATCAACTCGCTCGCGTCCGGCGGCGCGCTGATGACCCAGTCGTTCGCGGTCACCCACCCGAGCGAGCCCAACTACATGGCCCTCTTCGCGGGCAGCGACTTCGGCCTCTCCTCCGACGCCTGCCCGGTCAAGGAGGGCACGGTCGCCAACCTCGGCTCCGAGGTGCTGGCCGCCGGCTACACCTTCAAGGGCTACTCCGAGGGCCTGCCGAAGACCGGCTCCACCACCTGCACCTCGGGTTCGTACGCGCGCAAGCACGCGCCGTGGGTCAACTTCAGCAACGTCCCGACCACCGACTCCGTGCCGTACTCGAGCTTCCCGTCGAGCTCCGACTACTCCAGCCTGCCCTCGCTCTCGTTCGTCATCCCGAACCTCGACGACGACATGCACGACGGCACCGTCGCCCAGGGTGACAGCTGGCTGCAGAACAACATCGACGCCTACGCGACCTGGGCCAAGGCCAACAACAGCCTGCTGGTGGTCACCTGGGACGAGGACGACTACACCGAGAACAACCAGATCCCGACCATCTTCTACGGCGCGAACGTCGTGCCGGGCAACTACAGCGAGACGATCAACCACTACAACGTGCTCTCCACGCTGGAGCAGCTCTACGGCGTGGCCCCGACCGGCAACGCCGCCACCGCGCCGGCCATCACCGACATCTGGGGCTGAGTCTTGACCCGAGTCACCCGACTCGCGCGCCCGCTGCTCGCCGGGGCCCTGGTCCTGGCGGCGGCGGGCGGCGCCCTGGGCGTCGCGCTGACCCGCGACGGCGGCCCGTCCACGACGGCCGCGCCCGGGTCCGCACCGACGCCGACGCCGCTCGCCGTCAGCGTGGACAAGCACGGCTGCGGCGCGCCGCCGACCTCGCTCGCGGCCGGGCCGGTCGCCTTCGCGGTGACGGACAGCGCGTCGACCTTCGTCACGGTCTACCTCACCGACCCGGGAGGCGACCGCGCCTACGCGGAGATCCGCTGGCTGGGCCCGCGTCACACGCTGCCGCTGACGGGCTCGTTGGCGGCCGGTCGCTATGCGCTGCGCTGCGTCTTCTCCGACGGGCCGGTCGTCTCGTCGCCGACGCTCGCGGTCACCGGCTCGGCGAGCGGGACGCTCACCGGGTACGCGCCGATGCCCGACCTGGCGTTGGCGGGCGCGGTCGCCTCCTACCGTGCCTGGGTCCAGGCCGCGCTGCCCGGACTGCTGGCCGCCGCACAAACCCTCGACGCGGACGTGGCACGCGGTGACCTGGCCTCGGCCCGTGCGGACTGGCTGCCCGCGCACCTGGACTACGAGCGCCTCGGCGCGGCGTACAACTCGTTCGGCGACTTCGACGCCTCGATCGACGGCCGGGCGGACGGCCTGCCCCAGGGCACCGCCACCTCCGGCTGGACCGGGTTCTTCGCGTTGGAGCAGGGGCTGTGGCACGGGGCGCCCGCCTCCGCCCTGCGTCCGTTGACGCAGCATCTGGTGAGCGACGTGCAGGGGCTGATCGCCGACTTCCCGAGCGAGGACACCGACCCGGGGGACCTGCCGCTGCGCGCGCACGAGATCCTGGAGAACGGCCTGCAGTTCCAGCTCAGCGGTCACGCCGACTACGGCAGCGGCACCACGCTGGCCACCCTGGACGCCAACGTCCAGGGCACCCAGGAGGTCCTCTCGCTGCTGGCCCCGCTGCTGCGCGAGCGCGCACCCGGTCTGCTGGACGGCGTCGACCAGCAACTCGCCCAACTCCGCGTCCAGTTGGCCGCCTGCCGCACCGGCAGCGCCAGCGGAACCAGCGCCGGCAGCAACAGCGGAGCCGGAGCCGACTGGACCCCTGCCGCGTCGCTCGACCGCGACCGGCGTGAACGACTCGACGGCGCGCTCGGCGCGCTGCTGGAACAGCTCTCCGAGATCCCCAACCTGCTCGCCCCGAGGACGGACGCGTGAACGCCCCCCAGCCCGCAGCCCCCGATCACGCCGTACACGAGCCCGACCCGATCGGCCGCCGGGGCTTCCTGCGCGGCGCGACCGCCGGGATGGTCGGCGCGGCGGCGCTCGGCGCGTTCGCCGCGGAGGCCGCGACCGCGCCCACCGCCTCCGGAGCCACGGGCGTCGGTCCGTCGGGTCGTCTCTTCCCGTTCGAAGGCCCGCACCAGGCGGGCATCCTGACGGAACAGCAGGCCGCCGCGACCTTCGTCAGCTTCGACGTCATCGCGCCGGACCGGGATGCGCTGCGGGAGCTCTTCGCCACGCTGACCGACCGGATCCGGCAGCTCACCACGGGCGGCCCGGTGCCGCCCACGGACCTCGCCTCCGCGCCCACCGACAGCGGCACGCTCGGACCGGTCCTGCCCTCGGACGGCCTGACGGCGACGGTCGGCGTCGGCGCGTCGCTCTTCGACCAGCGGTACGGTCTCGCCGCGCGCAAGCCCGCCAAGCTGACGCAGATGCCCGTCTTCCCCGACGACGACATGGCCACCTCGACCGAGCTGCATGGCGACCTCTCGCTCCAGCTCTGCGCGGACTCGCGGGACACCGTGGCGCACGCGCTGCGCGACATCACCAAGCACACCCGCGGCGCGATACAGCCGCGCTGGAAGATCGACGGCACCCACTCCGCGCCGCGCCCGACCGGCACCCAGCGCAACCACCTGGGCTTCAAGGACGGCATCGCCAATCCCGACACCGCCGACGCCAAGGTGACGGACGCGCTGGTCTGGACGCACTCCGGGCAGGGCGGCGAGCCGTCCTGGACCGAGGGCGGCTCGTACCAGGTGGTCCGGATCATACGGATGCTGATCGAGTTCTGGGACCGGGTCTCGCTCGACGAGCAGGAGCGCATGATCGGCCGCCGCCGCGACTCCGGGGCGCCCATGGACGGCACGACCGAGACCGACGTCCCGAACTACCACGCCGACCCGCAGGGTCTCTACGTCCCGCTCAACGCCCACATCCGGACGGCCAACCCGCGCACGGCCGCCACCTCCGACCAGCAGATCCTGCGCCGCGGCTACAACTACGAACGCGGCCTCGACCTCGACGGCAACCTGGACGTCGGCCTGGTCTTCTGCTGCTACCAGCAGGACGTCTCCCGTCAGTTCGCCGCCGTCCAGGCCCGCTTGGCGGGCGAACCCCTGGTCGACTACATCTCCCCCACCGGCGGTGGCTACTTCTTCGCCCTGCCAGGCGTCCGCGACGCGCACGACACGCTGGCCTCGGGCCTGTTCGCCTGACCGGCAGGCGAGGCACCGTCCGTCGTGCTCACTCCTCGCCCGAGAAGCGCTCCCACGCGGACTGGCGGGTGATGCCGAGCGCCTCGCCGATCCGGCCCCGGGTGAGGACGTCGACGGCGTCGAAGCGGCGAAGGCTGTAGGACGCCCGGTCGGCTTGGAAGACCGAGACGTCGATGCGCGGGGCCCGGCTGCGCTGGGCGGGGATGAAGGCTGCGAGGGGAGCAGCTGAAGTGCTGGAACTGTGTGCATGGGTGACGCTGGACGCACAGGTCGTGCACATCTCGGCCGGGGCGGAGTGCTCTGCTCCGGTCAGGGATACGGGGTCGGACATGCGCGGCATCGTACGCCTGTTCAGGGCACCTTCGTGCACGTGCCCATTTCGGCCAACCTGGCCTGACAAGGCCTGAGTTGCCCCCGCACCGCCCTCCGACGCGCAACGCGCAACGCACGACGCCGCCGCCGCCGGGCGGGAAGGCCCGGCGGCGGCGTCGTCAGTCACAGGAGTGGGTCAGGGGATGTTCCACACCTGGTTGGCCGTGTCGGCGCAGTCCCAGATCTGCACCTGGGTGCCCGAACCGCCGTATCCGGTGTCGTCGAGGCACTTGTTGGACTGCGGGTTGTAGAGCTCGCCGTTGGACTCCGGGATCCAGACCTGCGCGGCGGTGTTGTTGCAGTCGTACAGGTCGACGGCCGTGCCGTCCGCCGTGCCGCCGCCGTTGATGTCCAGGCACTTGCCGAGCACGTGCAGCGTCGTGCCCGCCTGGACGAAGCTCCACTGCTGCGCGGGCGTGCCGTTGCAGGTGTAGACCTGGATCGGGTTGAAGTTGGCGGTGCTGGCCGAGCGGTCGTCCAGGCAGAGCCCGTTGTAGCCGGTGACCTGCCCGGTCGTGCCGCCGCCCCCGCCGCCACCACCACCGCTGCCGGTCGTGGTGTACGCGGCGACGTAGCCGACGCTCATGGTCCCGCCGGACGAGGTCGCGGAGGACGGCGAGGTGCAGCCGCAGACGCCGTTGGGGAAGCCGCCGCCCATGGCCAGGTCGAAGATGATCGAGAGGTTGTGGTCGAAGGCCTGCTGCCAGGTCGCCGTGCCCACCTGACTCTCACTCACCGAGAAGTACTGGTTGCCGTCGAGGTAGAAGGTGATCGTCTCGTTCGAGGCGTTGGTGCGGTCGAGGATCATCGAGTAGGTGTGATAGCCCGTCAGGCAGCCGGAACAGGCCTGCAGCCCGCTGCCGATGCCGTTGCCCTCGTTGCACGGACCGCCGGGGTAGGTGCCGCAGTGGATCGTCCCGGCGACCTCGGAGAGGGCGTTGACGTCCTCCATGATGTCGATCTCGCCGTTCTCGGGCCACTGGCCCGGGCCCAGCATCCAGAAGGCGGGCCAGTAGCCCAGCCCGTTCCCGGGGTTGGGCTGCTGGATCTCGGCGGTGACCTCCAGCTTGCCACCCGCGGGCGCGCCCACGTTGGCGCTGGTGGTCTGGATCCGGCCGGAGGTCCAGTTGCCGTTGCCGTCGTTCAGCGCGGTGATGTCCAGGTGGCCGTTGCCGTCCAGGTGGACGTTGCTGGACGAGTTGGTCATGGTCTCGATCTCGCCGGTGCCGAAGTTGGAACCGGGGCCGGTGTCGTACATCCAGTTGGCCGAGTTGGGCCCGGAGCCGGCCGCGCCGGAGAAGTCGTCGCTGAAGACCGTGTTCCACCCGGACGGCGGCCCCGGCACGGTGTCGGCGTTCGCGCCGCCGGGAGAGGCGACCAGCAGCGCGAACGCCGCAACGCCTGCGGCCGCGACCGCTCCGCAGCGCCGGGCGAACGACCGCGCCCATGAACGCGGCCTCCGGCGCGGCGGGATCGGACCGGCGTGGGGGTGGTGGTGGGGGTGACCGTGGGGGTCGGGGGTGAGTGGTGCGGACGGGGGTGCACTGACCATCTACGGCTCCTCGGAGTGGGGTCCTGCGGCCGTGATCGCGTGCGCAGCGGAGGCCGCCGGGGACCGCCACTGAGGGGTGCGCCGCGCTGCCCCGGCGGGGCAGCACTTGGCATGCTCCCGTTCACCTCACGGTGGCGTCAAGACTTGTGCGCGAGAAGGAAAGCGCACAGTCCTTGACTTCAGGACCTGAAGACAACTGAAGGCATCCCCCGGCCTCAGCCCGTCCGGCGGTCCCAGCCGCTGCGCCGGACGACGTACTCCAGGTCACCGTGCTCGGCGCCCTCGATCGGGACCGGGAAATCCTCGACGAAGCTGCGGACGTAGGACATCCCGGCCTTCTCCAGCACCCGCCGCGACGCCGTGTTGACCGCCATCGTGGTCGCGACGACCTCCGTCAGCCCGAGCCCGAGGAACGCGTGCCGGATCAGCCCTCGCGCGCCCTCGGTGGCGAAGCCCTGGCCCCAGGCGTCAGGCCGGATCCGGTAGCCGAGTTCGATCCCGCCGGACAGTCCGACGCTGTCGGCCGGACGCAGCGCGAACCACCCCAGGAACACGCCGGACTCCCGTTCCTCGGCCGCGAACCGGCCCAGGCCGGGCGGCAGCTCGCGGTACTCGCGGATGATCCGCGGCAGCGTCTCCCGCTCCACCACCTCACGCGGCACGGGCAGGCCGGTGTCGATGTAGCGCATCACCTGCGGGTCGCCGTGGAGCGCGGCGAGGACGTCCAGGTCCGCCTCGGTGAACGGGCGGAGCAGCATCCGGCGGGTTTCCAGAGAGGTCGGCACCGGCGTATTCGATCAAGGGCCGGCCTGACGCCGCAAGTCCGGACACCGCAGGCCCGGACACCGCAAGCCCGTGCGCAGCGCCAGGGACGCGCACACACCGCCGGGGACACGGACGCCCGACGCGCACCCCGCGTCGGGCAGGCCGCGGGGTGATCCGCAAGACTGGTGTCATGCGTCCGACCCGCCGTCACCCTGCCGCCCGGAAACCAGCCGCCCGGACCCTGCGCAGCGCCGCGACCGCCGCGTCCGCCGCCGTGGTCACCCTGCTCGCGCTCACCGGCTGCTCCTCGGGCGGCCCTTCCGAGCCGTCGGCCGTGCAGAGCTCGCTCGCCGCGCAGACCGACGCCACCGCCTCGGCCGCGGCAGGCAGCCTGCCCGCGCCACAGCACGTGGTGCTGGTGATGGAGGAGAACCACTCCTACAGCGACATCATCGGCAGCTCGGACGCGCCGTACATCAACGCGCTCGCGTCCCAGGGCGCACTGTTCACCTCCTCGTACGCGGTCGCGCACCCGAGCGAGCCCAACTACGCGGCGATCTTCTCCGGTTCGACGCAGGGCCTGACCGACGACTCCTGCCCGCACACCTTCACCGGCCCGAACCTCGGCTCCGAGCTGCTCGCCTCGGGGCGGACCTTCGCCGGGTACTCGGAGTCCCTGCCGAACACCGGCTACACCGGGTGCAACAGCGGCGACTACGCGCGCAGGCACAACCCGTGGGTCAACTTCCCGAACATCCCGGCCTCGGACAACCGCCCCTTCGCCGCGTTCCCGACGAGCGCGGCGGGCTTCGCCGCACTGCCGACGCTCTCGATCGTGGTCCCGAACGTCCAGAACGACATGCACGACGGCACGGTCCAGCAGGGCGACACGTGGCTGAAGGACAACCTCTCCGCGTACGCGACCTGGGCGAAGACGCACGACAGCCTGCTCGTCGTCACCTGGGACGAGGACGACAACAGCGCATCCAACCACATCCCGACCCTCGTGGCCGGGGCGAACGTCCGTCCCGGCCACTACGCCGAACTCGTCGACCACTACCGCACCCTGCGCACCTTGGAGTCCCTCTACGGCCTCTCCCCGGTCGGCGAGAGCGCCCAGCGCCAACCGGTCACCGACATCTGGCAGCCCTGAGCCGCCAAGCGTGAGGACCTACTCACCCTTCGGGTCCGGGCGGCCGGCGAAGTAGGTGGCGATCACGTCCTCGTCGCCGTGGCCGGAGGCGGCCGCGCGGGTGAGGCGGGCGGCGGAGGCCTCGACGAGGTCGAGGCGGGCGCCGGTCTCGGCCGCGGCGGCGAGGATGAGGCTGGTGTCCTTGAGGGCGGAGGTGACCGCGAAGTTGGCGGTGAGGTCGCCGGACAGGACGGCGGCGGACTTGGCGTGGAGGTACGGGGTGTCCAGCGGGCCGCCCGCGACGGCGTCCAGGAACAGGGCCGGGTCGACGCCGAGCGCCTCGGCCAGGTTCAACGACTCCGCGACGGAGCTGACCATGTCGATGACCCAGGTGTTGACGACCAGTTTGAGCGCGGTGGCGCGGCCCGGCTCGGTGCCGACCCAGACCGTGCGGCGGCCGATCGCGTCCAGGACCGGCGCGACGGCGGCGCGGGCGGACTCCGGGCCTGCCGCGAAAACGGTCAACTGGCCCTGCTCGGCGGGCTGGCGGGTGCCCGCGACCGGGCTGTCGACGTAGACCAGGCCGAGCGAGTCCGCCAGCGCCGCCAACTCCTCGGTCGCCGGGAGGCCCACCGTCGAGGCCTGCAACCAGATCTGCCCCTCGCGCAGCCCCGGACGCGCGGCCTCCATCGTCGCCCTGACGGCCGCGCCGTCGTTCAGGACGGTCAGCACGACGTCCGCGCCGCGCACCGCCTCGTCCGCGCTCGCGCACACCACCGCGCCGGAGGCGGCCAGTGGTTCGGCCTTCTCACGGCTGCGGTTCCAGGCGCGGACCGCCAGGCCCTCACGCCGCAGGCTACGGGCCATGCCCGCGCCCATGATGCCCGTGCCCAGCACGGCGACGACGGGGGTGGCGGTGGTAGCGGCGGTGGCGGTTTCGTGCGCGGACGTCACGTCGACGGCCCCTCTCGGTCGGGAGGTGCTGACCGAGGTCGGTGACGCGCCGCGCGAGTCATGGCACAGGGACGGCCGACGTCAGATCAGTCGTCTTTCGCACACTAGCAGTTGGGGGGTGGCGCAACCCGCGCAACGCGCCAGTCGGGGCTGAACCGGCCGTCGTGTCACCCGCGCCGCCCCGCAAAGCCGCAGCTCAGAACGGTTGCACGGGGCGCGCGTCACGGCGTGCACCCCCGACGGCGCGGGCGGGGCGTGTACCGACCATAGGATTTGGCGCGCCACTCCCTCGATAATGGGGGCCGTGGAATCCATCAGGCCCAGGGACGACCAGACCGGCGAGGATCTGGCGGCCCTGCTGCGCAGCGTCCTGGCCGAGCATCCGGAGTTGACGCAGAAACAGCTCGCGGAGTCGGCCGGCATTCCCTACGCCACGCTCAACGCGTGGGTGACGGGACGACGCGGTGCGGGCGGCCGGATCGCCTCCGACGACCTGCGCGCGCTGGCCGACGCGCTGCCGACGACCGTCACCGTCGCCCGGGTCTTCGCCGCGGCGGGCCGCCGCACCCCGTCCGACCTGGACGCGGAGCGCGAGGCCCGGCTGCTGGAGCTCTTCCACGAGCTCGACGCGGGCCAGCAGCGCGCGCTGATCGAGATGGCCCGCGCCCTGACCAAGCTGCCGCACGCCCGGGCGACGGCCGACTAGCGCCGTGTCAGGCACTGGAGGACGGTGCTAAGGAGGAATGGTGCTCCGGAGGAATGGTGCGCTGGAGGACGGTGCTACGGGTGGGGCGCGCGCTGCGCGCATGCGCGTCCGAAAGCTGCATCTCGTGCCCCACACCCCCCGTACAGCTCGCGCCTGCGGGAGTAGGGTCATTCCCCCTGAGCGCGGCAACAGACGCCACCGCGTCCCGCTCGACCGCCTCCCTCATGAGGGGCATGCCCATGTGTATCCACATTCGCATGGCAGACGTCGCACCCCAAGCTGTCGCCTGGGACCCGATCGAAGTCTCCATCCAGGTCAGGAGCGGGACCTCCGCCCGGTCCGCGCTCGCCGAGATCCGCGCCGTGCTCCGCGACCTGGGCGCGGAGCCCACCACCGACGACCGGCCGCTCTGCTTCTGCGGCGAGCCGCTGCGACTGCCCGGCGCGCTCCGCGGGGCGCCCGACGGTTGACGCTCCGTCAGCAGCCGGCGACGCGTCGACGGAGGCGTGCAGCCGGGCCAGGCAGTCCTCGAACCAGTCGCGCTCGGCGCTGCTCGACCCGGGCTGGAGCAGGTCGACCCGGTAGGCGAAGCGGCGCGCCTGGAGGCGGGTGACGTGCCACGCGGTGACGGCCCAGGCCAGCGTGCCGAGAGCGGAGACGCCGGTGAGCCCCGCGAGCACCCACAGCAGAAGGCCGTTCATACCGGGTCGCCCGGATCGCTCGTATCGCCAGGGTCGTCCGCGTCGCCCGTGTCGTCGACGTTGTCCGCGTTGTCCGCGTCGTCCGACTCGTCCGGTGGCCGTGGTGGCGCGGCGTTGACGTTCCAGACCTGGACGCGCACCCGGTCCACCACCGTCGCCAGCTCGCTGTAGATCACCGGCTCCTCGCCCAACTCCCGTCGCCTGCACGTCACCTCGCCGCCGAAGGCGCGCTGGTACTGGAGCATCTGCACGTCGTCCGGGTCGGGGTAGAGGTGGACCTGGAGCCAGGGCGCGGACCAGTGGGACGCGGTGAAGATCTGCACGCTCTCCGGGCGCGGGAGCGAGCTGAGCAGGCGGGACAGCACCTGGCAGGCGTGGAGGGCGTCGGCGGGATACGGGTCGACGGCGTGCAGCGCACCAGGCGGCATCCCGACCGGAGGCAGGGTCGCAGGCGTCGTCACCGGCATAGGGGGTGGGGAGAACGGGGCTTGGGACAGCGGGGCTTGGGACAGCGGGCGGACGCGACTGGCGTTCGTTACCGGTTCTGACATCTGACGCCCTTTCGGTGATGACCGGTTGAGAACGATGCGCCAATCTACTCGTAGATGTAGATGTATTTCCGTTTCTCCCTCGTTTTCCCGGCGCACGCTCCCGGACGCGCGCCCCGCCGACGCGATACCTGCTGCCAGGCCGGATAGGGTCGACGCAACGGGTGCAACGGGCGCGGCTCAGAGCCGACGCACGGCAAACGAACGGGAGCGGCACAAGGTGACGTCGGGCGCGGAGTCAGGAGTCGGCCGCCTGGCCCGGACCGCCAGAGGGCGGATCGTCGCCGACCGGAGCGGCGGTGTCCTCGCCGCCGTGCTGCTCGCGACCGCGCTCGGGATCTACTGGGCCCGGGACCTCTCCGGCGTCGCCGGCGACCTCTCCGCGCAGTACGCGTGGGCGGACTTCGCGGCCCATCACCCGGGCTCCGCCGACGACCTGGCCTGGTACGGCGGCATCTCGCCGGGCTCGTACAGCCTGCTCGCCCCGTACCTGATGGCGGCCGTCGGCGTCGTCGGCACGGGGTTGCTCGCCCTCCTCTCCTCGGCCGCGCTGCTGGGCGTGCTGCTGCGGCGGGCGGGCGGACGCTTCACCGTACTGACCTCCCTCTGGGGCGCGTTCGCGCTCTGGTGCAACGTGGCGGCGGGACGGATCCCCTACGCGCTGGGGCTGGCGTTCGGGCTCGGCGCGGTCGTCCTCGCGACCGGAGGGGAGGAACCGCATCGTCCCGGCCCGGGCCGGATCGCCGGGTGTGCGGCGCTGTCGCTGCTCGCCACGGCCGCCAGTCCGCTGGCCGGTCTCTTCCTCGAAGTCGTCGCGGCGGCACTGATCCTGACGCGGCGACAGCGGACCGGATGGGCGCTGGCGATCCCGCCCGCCGTGCTGGTCGCGGGGGCGGCCTGGCTCTTCCCGACCAACGGCGTGGACCCCATCACGCTGTCGACGGTCGTCTGGTCCACGGCCTTCGCCCTCGCGGCGGCGCTGCTCTGCCCGCGCGGCTGGCGCACGGTGCGGATCGCCTCGCTCGTCTACGCGGTGGGCGTGCTGCTGACCTGGGCCGTGCCGTCGCCGATCGGCGGCAATGTCGGTCGGCTGGCGATGGTGCTGGTCAGCGTCGTCTTCCTGGCCATGCTCACGGCCGAACCGCGTCCCAGCGTCGCGCGTCCGAGCGGACCGCGGCTGGCGGGACTGCTCGTCGCCTTCGGCCTGTCCGCGTACTGGCTGGTGGCGGCCGACCTGGTCGGCCTGCCCGCGCCGACGCCGACCGCCGAGGCCGCGCCGCTGGTGGCCGAGCTGCACCGCCTCCACGCCGACCAGGCGCGGCTGGAGGCGGTGCCGATGCTCAACCACTGGGAGTCGTGGGGCCTGGTGAACTCGGCCGACCTGGCCCGCGGCTGGAACCGCCAGCTCGACGTGACGCGCAACCCCCTCTTCTACGGCACCTCCGGCGCCACCCTCACCCCGGACAGCTACCACGCCTGGCTGCAGCAGTGGGCCGTCGCCTACGTCGCGATGGAGGCGGGACCCAAGGACGTAGCGGCGCGCGGCGAGGCGGCGATCGTCGCCTCCCACCCGGCCTGGCTGCGGCCGGTCTGGCATGACGCCCACTGGCAGCTGTTCCGGGTCACGGACGCGGAGCCGCTGGTCGCGGCCCCGGCGCGGGTGCTGTCGACCGACCCCGCCGACGTGGTGCTCTCGGTGCCCCGCGCGGGCACCGTCCCACTGCGGCTGCCCTGGTCGCCCTGGCTGGCGGCGTCCGGCCCCGCAGGCACCTCCGCCTGCCTGGTCCACGACGGCGCGTGGACCGACCTCCGCACCGACTCCCCCGGCGTCTACCGGATCAGCGCGCCCTACGCCTGGACCCGCGGAACGCCCTGCCCCTGACGCCCGCCGCCGAACCAAGCAGGCCGCTCGCCACCGCACTAGTGTGACGAACGGGACCTCCCCCCCGACCGGCCGAGACTGGTGGAAGGCGGCGTGCGATGACCGAGCCCACTCCCGAAGTTCCGCCGCCCTTCGAGCCGGTCGACGAGGACTGGCAGACCGCCCTCGCCGTGGTCGCGCACCCCGACGACATGGAGTACGGCGCGGCCGCCGCCGTCGCGCGCTGGACGAGGCAGGGCAAGCGGGTCGTCTACGCGATGGTCACCAGCGGCGAGGCCGGGATCGACGGCCTGGACCCGGCCGAGGCCGGGCCGCTGCGCGAGGCGGAGGAGATTGCGTCGGCAGCCGTCGTCGGCGTGGACACCGTCGAGTTCCTGCGGCACCCGGACGGGGTGCTGCAGTACGGCCTGTCGCTGCGCCGCTCGATCGCCCGCGCCGTGCGGCGGCACCGACCCGACGTGGTAGTCACTGCCAACTTCCGTGACACCTACGGCGGGACCTTCCCCAACCAGGCCGACCACATCGCCGCCGGTCGGGCAACGCTGGACGCCGCCCGCGACGCGGGCAACCGATGGGTCTTCCGCGACCTGCTGGACGACGAGGGCCTCGAACCCTGGGACGGCGTCCGGATGGTGCTGGCGGCGGGCTCACCGGACGCGGGTCACGCCGTGGACGTGACCGGCACGTTCGCCCTGGGCGTGGCCTCGCTCAAGGAGCACCGGGCCTATCTGGAGGGCCTGGGCGACAGCGCGATGGCGCAGCCGGAGGAGCTGCTCGAAGGCTTCGCGAGGATGGCGGGCACGCGCCTCGGCGTCCGCTACGCGTCCTCCTTCGAGGTGATCTGGCTCCGCCCGCCCGCCTGACGCGGGGCACCACGGTGACGCCGGGCACCACGCCCCATCACCCTCCGCACCCCCGCGGACACCCTCGATCACGCCGACGCGGAATTCGCCTCCGTCGACTGTGACTCCTTTCACGTGCATTTGTCCGGATCTCCGCGACCTGCCCTCGCCCGAGGACCTCACCGTCCGCCCTGACCTGCGGACTGACGCCCCGTCACCCGCTCCGGGCCACACGCCGACGTGATCTGCGGGTCCGGTCGGTTCCGCAGGCGCGGCAGTACGGTGGCAGGACCCTGTGTGTCAGACGTGTGCCAGACGGGGTCAGACCGGGTGGTGATGCCCCGCGGTGTGCTCCGTCGTCGGAGCCCGAGCCGCGCTGCGGCCCGCGACCGTCCCTGCCCCCGGGGATCGCCTGCGCCACCGACGTTCCGACGATGGGTCCCTCCATGCCGTTCCCCTCCGAGACCGATGCCACTCCCAGCACCACCCGTGGAGACCGGCCTCGTCGGCGGCGGAAGAGTGTGCTGCTGGTCACTGCCGTTGCCGCGGCCGGAGCCGCGCTGATCACCAGCTGTGCGAGCTCGACCACAGCCGTCCGCACCGCCTCCGCCGACGGGGCGAGCCCGCGCACCAGCGCGCCGGCCACCACGACGCCGACCCCCCGCAGCAGCTCCGCGGCCCCGGTGAAGCCGGCCCCCCGCACCAGCGCCCCGACGCACACGGCGACGCAGACCGCCGCCGCCGTCGCGCCGACGTGCACCACGCAGTCGCAGCTCGCCAACTGGTCCACACATCGCCTGGCGATGACCACCATCGCCGTCCCGGTCGACGAGAACAACGTCAGCGCGGCCACCGCCGAGGTGAGCCAGGGCGCGGGCGGTGTGCTGCTCTTCGGCACCAGCGCCCCGAGCTCCCTGGGCTCGGACCTGGCGGCCCTGCGCGCGAACACGCCCGGCCACGTCGGCCTGCTCGCGATGACCGACGAGGAGGGCGGCCAGATCCAGCGGATGTCCAACCTTGTCGGCAACCTTCCCTGGCAGTCCTGGATGGCCCAGAACTGGAGCCCCGCCCAGGTGCGCTCCGCCATGGCCGCCATGGGCAAGCAGATGGCCGCCGCGGGCGTGAACATGGACCTCGCCCCCGTCGCGGACGTCGACGGCCGCCAGGTCATCCCCGGCCCCACCAACCCGGACGGCGTCCGCGCGTTCAGCGGTGACAGCAACGTGGTCTCGCGGTACAGCGTGGCCGCGATGGAGGGCCTGCGCGACGCCGGAGTGGTTCCGGTGGTCAAGCACTTCCCCGGCCTGGGCGGCTCGAACGCCGACTCGGACTACGCCGCGGCCGACACCGTGCCGTGGTCGACCGAGCAGCAGGTCGGCATCCCGCCGTTCCAGGCGCAGATCGCGGCCGGGGCGCCGGCCATCATGGTGGCCAACAACACGGTTCCCGGACTGACCACCGGCCCGGCGTCGCTCTCCTCCGAGGCGATCACCGGTGAGCTGCGCGGCAACCTCGGCTACCACGGGCTGGTCATCACCGACTCCCTCGACGCCGGGGCGATCACGGCGGCCGGTTACGACCTCCCGTCGGCGTCGGTCCAGGCGATCCGCGCGGGCGCGGACATGGTGATGTTCAGCAACACCGCCCAGGCCGGCACGGAGACCAACGCGATCGCGGACGCCATCACCTCCGCCGTCGACAACGGCCAGCTCTCCCGCGCCCGGCTCGTCTCGGCGGCGGCCTCGGTCCTGGCCGTCCGCAACGTCAACCTCTGCGGCTGAGCCAAGCCGGCCCCGGCCAGACCCGGTCCTGGTCCCGGACCCGACGAGCGTCCCCGGCCGCTCACGCGGCCGGGTGCCAGACCGGAAGGTCGAGGACCATCGTCAGACCGCCCCCGGGCGTGTCCTCGCAGGTGAGGTCGGAGCCCATGGCCTCGGCGAAGCCGCGGGCCAGAGCGAGGTGCAGGGTGGGCCCGGCGCGAGTGGCGGCGGGCAGCACCACGCCGTCGAAGGCGGGCAGCGCGGGGTCGAAGAGCGCGTCGCGCTCGGCCTCCCGCAGGGACGGACCGTGGTCGGCCACCCGCAGCTCCACCCGGTCGGCGAACCTGCTGGCCGAGACCAGCACCGTCGGCGGCTCTGCAAGCGGCTCCGCGGCCGCTGAAACGGCGGCGGCCGCCACCGGCACCGCCGCCGGAGCGGCGGAGTGCTCAAGCGCGTCGGTGACCAGGTTGGACAGGATCCGCTCCAGGAGCGCGGGATCCGCGTCCACCTCCGGGATCTGGTCCAGCCCACGCGCGGCGATCCGGTCCGCTCCGTCGCCGTCCTCCTCGGCCAGCGTCTCCTTGACCGAGGCGAACACCCGTGCCGTGTCCGTGGCCTGATGCTGCGGCACCAGCGCGCCCGCGTGGGTGCGGCTGAGGTCGTAGAGGTCGTCGGCGAGCTCCGCCAGGCGGTCCAGCGACTCCTCGGCGACGTCGAGCAGCTCGTCCTGGTCCTGGCAGGCCGCGTCGTCCTCGGCGCAGCGCAGCGAGCCGACGGCGGAGAGCGCGGTGTCGATCGGCTGGCGCATGTCGTGGCTGACGGCGGCCAACAGGCCCGCGCGGCTGCGCTTGACGGCCCCCGCCGGGCCCGCCTCGGCGGCGGCCTGGGCGAGCCGGGCCCGGCCCAGCGCCGCGCGGACATGCGCGGCGAACGCGGTGAGCACCCGCCGGTCGGAGGCGGGCAGCGCCCGGCCGCGCAGGATCAGCGACACGTCCTCGGCCACCGCCACCTCCTCGTCGACCGTCCCCAACTCCCGTGCGGGCATGGCCGCAGGCTCGGTGAAGGCGGCGTCACCCGCGGCAAGACTGTCCGTCGCCAGCACCACGGTGTCCCCGGCCGGGCCGCGCGTGACCAGCGCGACGCTGTCCATGCCGAAGGTCTCCCGCAGCCGGTCCAGCAGCGGTGGGATGGTGTCGTCGCCGTTCAGCAGATCGTGGTTGAGCGCCGACAGGGTCTCCGCCTCGGCGGTCGCGCGGGCAGCGCGGTGGGCGAGTTCGGTGGCGCGGTCCACCACGGCGGCGACCACCAGCGCCACCACCACGAAGGCGACCAGCGCCAGCACGTTGTCGGCCGTGTCGACGGTGAACCGGTGGATCGGCGGGATGAAGTAGTAGTTGAGCAGCAGCGACGCCGCGACCGAGGTGAGCAGCGCGTTGACCACGCCGCCGAGCATCGCCACGCCGACCACGGCAAGCACGAACAGCATCGAGGTGCTGGTGAGGTTGAGCGACCCCCGCGCGGCCGTGAGCACCAGCGTGAGCAGCACCGGCACAGCCACTGCCACCACCGGGTACGCGATCCGCCGCCACGACGTCGTCCCGCGCCCCGCCCTGCCGCGCAGGCGCAGGCCGCGACCGGCGGCCTCGTGGGTGACCATGTGGACGTCGATGTCGCCGGAGTCCTCGATCGTGCTCTCGCCGATGCCCTGTCCGGCGGTCAGCGCGCGGGCGATCCGGCCGCGACGGCTGGTGCCGAGCACGAGCTGGGTGGCGTTCTCGGCACGGGCGAAGTCGAGCAGCGCGGCGGGGATGTGGTCGCCGACGACCGAGTGGTACGTGCCGCCCAGGCTCTCCACCAACTGCCGCTGCACCGCGAGCGCGGCGGGCGAGGCGTCCGCGAGCCCGTCGCTGCGGGCGACGTGCACGGCGAGCAGCTCGCCCCCGGCCGAGCGGGCGGCGATCCGGGCGGCGCGGCGGATCAGCGTCTCGCCCTCACGGCCGCCGGTCAGGGCGACCACCACCCTTTCCTTCGTCTCCCACACACCGCCGATCCCGTGCTCGGCCCGGTAGCGCTGCAGTCCCTCGTCGACGCGCCCGGCGACCCAGAGCAGCGCGAGTTCGCGCAGCGCGGTCAGGTTGCCGACGCGGAAGTAGTTGGAGAGCGCGGCGTCGACCTTCTCCGCGCCGTAGACGTTGCCGTGCACCATCCGGCGACGCAGGCCCTCCGGCGGCATGTCGACCAGCTCGATCTGGTCGGCGCGCCGCACGACCGCGTCCGGGACGGTCTCGCGCTGCGGGACGCCGGTGATCTTCTGGACGACGTCGTTCAGCGACTCCAGGTGCTGGACGTTGACGGTGGTGAGCACGTCGATCCCGGCGGCCAGGATGTCCTGGACGTCCTGCCAGCGCTTGGCGTGCGCGCCGCCGGGGATGTTGGTGTGTGCGAGCTCGTCGACCAGCACCACCTCCGGGCGGCGGGCGATGACGGCGTCGGTGTCCATCTCGGTGAACGTCGCCCCGCGGTACTCGCGGGACACCCGGGGCAGGATCTCGAGCCCGCGCAACCGCTCCTCGGTACGTGGACGGCCGTGGCACTCGACCAGCCCGACGACCACGTCGGTCCCCCGCTCACGGCGGCGCAGCGCCTCGTCGAGCATCCGGAAGGTCTTCCCCACGCCGGGCGCCGCCCCGAGGTACACCTTCAGCTGCCCCGGAACGGACCGGACATGCGCGCGAGTCTCGGACACAGACACGGCGGCCTCCCTCCGTACAAGCCCTTTCAGGGTAGGCCGCGCCGACGTGTGTCGTCGGTCAGCGTTCGTCGGTCAGCGTTCGTCGGTCAGCAGCTCGGCGCGGCGGGTGCGCCGGATGCGCCGTTGCTCGCAGAGCCAGGTCGCGGCCAGGTAGAGCGGCATGGTGACGGCGATCAGCAGCGCGCAGCCGGTCACCGCGCTGGCCAGGAACTGTCCGCCGACCTTGGAGACGCCCTGGTAGAAGCAGACCACGACGACCATCAGCAGCAGGTACCCGCCGAGCGCGGTCGCCCCCGTCTGCCACAGCAGCGCGGGCCAGCCCTGTCGCGCCCAGGCGGGCGTGAAGCGACCCGTCCGCCAGCGGCGTCCGCGTTCGTCCGGGTGGCGGGCGAGGGCGCGCAGGCCGAGCGCCAGATAGAGCATGAGCAGCACGTAGCCGACGAACGTCACCGCGAACGACAGCGCCCCGGACAGCAACGGCGGCGGTGTGGACGGCGGCTGATCCACCGTCACCGCCGTGACCGCCGTCGTCACCGCTACCGCCCCTGCCGCGTACGTCGCGAGCACGCTCACTGGCCGCTGCCCTCCCGGAGCAGGAAGTGCCAGCCGCGGATGAAGGTGTGCCAGCCGAACCAGAGCCACAGCGCGAACAGCACCCAGCGCCCGACCGGGTACCGCATCACGGCGCGGGCCGTGTCGCTGAGCGTCGGGTATCCGGCCGCGACGCCGCCGCGCGCCAGCGCGTATCCCTCCCAGGCGAAGAGCGCGCCGAAGACCGCCGCCCAGACGAGGTACCCGATCAACCGCTGGTGTCCCATTCCGCTCCCTCGTCGCCTCGCCACCTCGCTGCCCCGCCGCCTCGTCTTCGGGCCGGGCCCTATCGCCGATCGTGCTGCATGGCCTCGGCGAAGCCCGGCAGATCCCCTCCTGCGCCGCACGTCGTGTCGCGCGGCTCGCACCCGGAACGGGGCGAAAACGGACCCTGACGTGCGGCGTCAGGCGGAGTACCGTGGAATACGGCCTGCAGGGCGAGTGAGGAGCGAGACCGGGCAGTGCCGGGCAGATGCGCACCGCCCGGGACCGCGGTCGACGGCCGAACTGATACGCCGGAGGACGACAGCATCCGGCGCACTCCACCACCTCGTCCAGGCGATGCCCCGGAGGGCACGCGCTCTGTAGGTCGGCAGTGGAAACGCAGGTGTAAGAGGCCCGCGCGGGAACACGCCCGCGCGGGCCGGTGCGGTTCCGGGTGCTGGCACTCGGCCGGATCGCGATGGATGCTGCTGGTGTCGGCTCCGGTCGACGACCGTGACCAGCCAGACTGCCACCGGACGCGAATCGAGCATCATGCTGACTCTCCGCATCGCATCGATCGAGTGCACGGACCTCTTCGTCGCTGCCCCGGACGGCTCCGCCGAAGAACCGCGCCAGGTCCTCCAGGTCCGGGTCAAGGGAGCCCGTTCCGGCCGGGACGTGACGGTCACCGTCCGCGGTGGAGCCGAGGGCTCGCTGACCGCACCGGCCGGGCACGAGGTGCTCGAAGTCCCGGTCCGCTGCGCCGAACCGCCCGGCACGGAGGTCCCGGTGGAGGTCGAGGCGGTGGTCGGCAGACGCCGGGCGACGGCCAGGGCCACCATCACCGTGGCCGAGCCGGGCTGGACCATGTACATGGTCTCCCACTTCCACTACGACCCGGTCTGGTGGAACACCCAGGCCGGGTACACCGTCGCCTGGAACGACCAGAAGCACGCGCAGCGGCACCGGTCCGGCTTCCAGCACGCGGGGTTCGACCTGGTCCGCGCGCATCTGGACCTGGCCCGGCGCGACCCCGACTACTGCTTCGTACTGGCCGAACTCGACTACCTCAAGCCGTACTGGGACGCCTTCCCCGAGGACCGCGACGCCCTGCGCCGGCTGCTCGCCGAGGGACGCCTCGAGCTGATGGGCGGCCTCTACAACGAGCCGAACACCAACCTGACCGGCGCCGAGACCACCATCCGCAACGCGGTGCACGGTCTCGGCTTCCAGCAGGACGTGATCGGCGGCGACCCGGCCACCGCCTGGCAGCTCGACGTCTTCGGTCACGACCCGCAGTTCCCCGGCCTGATGGCCGCAGCCGGCTTGACCTCCTCGTCCTGGGCGCGCGGGCCGTTCCATCAGTGGGGCCCGAACATGACCCCGCACGGACCGAGGCCCAAGGACGCCGACACCGAGGGCATGCAGTTCGCGAGCGAGTTCGACTGGGTCGCGCCGAGCGGCGAGTCGCTGCTGACCCACTACATGGCGGGGCACTACAGCGCCGGCTGGAAGCTGGACTCCTGCGGCTCGTTGCGCGAGGCCGAGGACGCCGCGCTGCGGCTGTTCCGGATCCTGTCCAAGGCGGCGGCGACGAAGAACGTGCTGCTGCCCGTCGGCACCGACTACACGCCGCCGAACCGCTGGGCCACCGCGATCCACCGCGACTGGAACGCGCGCTACGTCTGGCCGCGCATCGTCTGCGGACTGCCGCGCGACTTCTTCGCCGCCGTACGGGCGGAGTTGGCGGCGAGCGGACGCCGACTGACGCCGCAGACACGGGACATGAACCCGATCTACACCGGCAAGGACGTCTCCTACATCGACACCAAGCTGGCCCAGCGCGCCACCGAGAACCTACTGGTCGACGCGGAGAAGTTCGCCACCCTCGCCTGCCTGCTGGGCGACGCCGCCTACCCGGAGGCGGCCCTGGACAAGGCCTGGCGGCACCTGGTCTACGGCGCGCACCACGACGGCATCACCGGGTCCGAGTCCGACCAGGTCTACCTGGACCTGCTCGCCGGCTGGCGCGAGGCCTGGGACCTGGCGTCCACCGTCCACGGCAACGCGCTCGAACACCTCACCACGCGCATCGACACGGCCTCGCTCGCTTCTCCGCAGGTGCTGACGGTCTTCAACCCGAGCAGTTGGGCGCGGACCGACTTGGTGCGGTTCACCGCACCGCCCTCCTTCGACGGGCTGGTCGACGCCGACGGGCGCGCCGTCCCCACGCTGCGCGAGCCGGGCGGGGTGGGCCCGGACACCCTCACCTTCCTTGCCCGGGACGTCCCTTCGCTCGGCCACCGCAGCTACCGGCTCACCTTGGACGCCTCGGACGCCTCGGACGGGACTACGGGCTCGGCGCCGGAGAGCTGGCAGGCCCGTGCAGGCGCGTCCATCGCCAACGAGTTCCATGAGCTGACCGTCGCACCCGAACGCGGCGGTACCGTGTCGAGCCTGCGCGAGCGGGCGACCGACCGCGAGCTGATCGCGCCCGGCGCGGTCGGCAACGAGCTGCTGGTCTACGACGAGTACCCCGCGCACCCGGACTTCCACGAAGGCCCGTGGCATCTGGTGCCCACCGGCCGCTACGACGGCTCGGCCGCGCATCCGGCGGAGTCCGTCGTGGCCGAGGAGTGCCCGCTGGGCGAGCGGATCACCGTGCGCGGCAAGGTCGGACCGGCCGCCTACACGCAACGGCTCACCCTCTGGCACGGATTGGACCGCGTCGACTGCGAGACCCGGCTGGACGACTGGACCGGCAGCGACCAGCTGGTCCGGCTGCGCTGGCCCTGCCCGGTCCCGGGCGCGCTGCCTGTCTCGGAGGTGGCGGACGCCGTGATCGGACGCGGCTTCGCGCACCCGGACGTCGACGTGGCCGTGCATCCGTGGACCCTGGACAACCCCGCCCACCAGTGGTTCGGCCTCAGCAGCGCCGCGCGCGTGGTGCTCACCGGCACGGACGGCGCGGCCGTCGGCGCGCGCGCCCTCGGGGTCGCCGAGATCGTCGCCCCGGACGAGGCGGGCGCGGCAAGTCTGGGACGTGAGCTGAGCGTGGCCCTGGTGCGGGCCGGGGTGACCGCCACCTGCTCGGTGGCGGACGGCCATCGCTACGGCGTCCCGGCGCTGGACTCGAACCTGCCGGACGTCCGGATCAGCATCGGCGGCCCGGAGGTCAACAGCTTCACCGCCGCCGTCCTGGACGCGGCCGGGCCGGCCCACGCGGACGAGCTGAAGCGCCAACTCGCCGCCGACGGCCACGCCTTGGTCTGGGTCCCGGCGCGGAAGCCGCTGGCGAGCACCTGGTTGCCCGGCGCGGACCTGACCGCTCCGCTGGACCTGCCCGTGCTCGTCCTCGCGGGAGCGTCGGGCGGCGACGGTGTCGAACTGGAGGCGGCCGTCACCCGCGTCGTCGCGGACCTGCGGGACGCGCGGATCGAGGTGCGCCAAGCCGCGGAGCTGTGCGGCGGGACGGACATCGAGTTCGAGGACCGGACGGTCGCACTGCTCAACCGGGGCATGCCGGGCTTCGCCGTGGACGTGCGCGGTCGGCTGCACATCTCGCTGCTGCGCTCCTGCACCGGCTGGCCCTCGGGAGTCTGGATCGACCCGCCCAAGCGCACCGCGCCCGACGGCAGCGGCTTCCAACTCCAGCACTGGACGCACACGTTCGCCTACGCGCTGGCCTCGGGGGCGGGCGACTGGCGCGCGACCGGCATGGTGGCCCGCGCCCACGACTTCAACCACCCGCTGACCGCTGTTCTGACGGATGCTCATGCTGATGGCTCGTCAGAGCTGCTACCGCACACGGCATCGCTGGTCGCGGTCGAGCCCGCCGGGCAGGTGGTGCTCACCGCGCTGAAGGCGACCGGCAATCCGCTGGCCACCGGCCGCTCCGGCGGCGCCGACCCGGTCAACTCCGGCTTCACCGCCCGGTTCTACGAGGCCCACGGCCGCGACGCCGAGACGCGGCTCACCGTTCCGGTCCCGCTCGCCTCGGCCGCCCACGCCGACCTGGTCGAACGCCCGGGCGCGGCGGTGGACGTCGCGCCGGACGGGACGGTCACCACGGCCGTCGGACCCAACGGCGTGCAGACCGTCCTGCTGACCACGACACCTCAGGAACGGGAGGCCACCACCGTGCTCGCGCCCGAACACGAGCCGGCCCAGCCGGTCTTCACCCGCTACTGGCTGCACAACCGGGGCCCCGCGCCGCTCGGCAACCTGCCCGTCAGCGTCCATCTCGAAGCCGCACCGACCGACCCCGACGGCGCGTCGACCACGCTGCGCGTCACGGTCGCCTCGGACCTGGTGGACAGCGCGGCAGAGGTCGCTCTGCGTCTCGTCGCGCCCGAGGGTTGGCAGGTCGCCCCGTCGGACCGTCCCGTCTGGCTGGCTCCGGGCGACTGGACGGAGATCGAGGCGACGCTCACCCCGCCCGCCCCTCCGGCCAAGCCAGGACCCGGGCCGCACCTGGTCCGGGCGCAGCTCGACCACGACGGCCAGACCGTCGAGGACGTCCTCTTCGTCGACGGCTCGGGACACCCCGTCACTGTCGACAACGACACGCTCACCGTCGAGTTGGACACGAAGCGGCTCGCGCTCCGTCCCGGCGGCAGCGCCACGCTGACCGCGACCCTGCACAACAGCGCGCCGTTCGCGATCCACGGCGAGTGCCAGGCCGTCAGCCCCTGGGGCACCTGGTCCGCCATCAGCCCGGCGACGCAGGGGTTCTCCGTGCCCGCCCACGGTTCGGCGCAGGTACGCGTCGAGGTCACCGCGCCGGGCGAGGCCCGAGGCGACCGGCAGGGCCAGTGGTGGGTGCTGCTCAAGACCATGTGGTTCGGGCACATCGGCTACTCGCCCGCCTTCCGTCTCCAGGTCGGGGAGCAGCCGTGATCGTCGCCCGGATCGGTGAGCTCACCGTCACCGCCGACGAGGTCGACGCGCGGGTCGCGGAGCTGCGGCTCGGTCCTTATGCGGGGCTGCTGCCGTCGCCGACCACCGCCGAGGGCCGCCAGTTGCGCCGGTGGACCACTCAAGTCCTGCTCACCGAAAGGGTGTTGCGCGACCATGCCCGTCGGCACGACCGTCCCGCTCCGCCCGACGCGCCCCGCCCGCTGCCGCAGTCGGCGCGGATCGAGCTCGGCAGCGTGCTTGCCGCGGTGCTGGCCACCAGCCCGGCGGCGTGGGCGGCGTACGACCTGGTCACCGCGACGGTCACGGTCCCGGAGGAGGCCGTGCGGGCGTACGCGGCCGGGGCCGCGACCGACGACAGTCGTCGCACGGAGCGGCGCAGCGTCGTCCACCGGTTCCGGGGACAGCCCGTCAACCAGGGGCGCCCGTACCTGGTCGCGCGGCACGAACTGCCGCCGCCGGTCGCGGCGGTGGTGTTCGCCGGGCCGGTCGGCGCGGTCGTGGAGCCGTCGCCCGACCACTGGTTCACCCTCGGCAAGCTTGAGCTCCCCGCCCGCGCGGACCCTGCGGCCGAGGCCCTTGCGGCGGCCCGAGACACGTTGACCGGGTCGCAGCGGCGACAGGTCTTCGCCGAGTGGACGAGCCGTCAGGTCGCCCGCGTCACCCTGATGCCCGGCTTCGAGCACCCGGCCGACATCCGCCAACCCGACGCGACCCACCACCACTGACCGCGTCCGCGAAGGCAGCGGTTCGCTAGGGCACCCGCTCGGTGAAGCACTGCGGTTGGGTCGGGTGCCCGACCGGGGTCAGACACGCCCGCAGGACGGCGCCGCGGCCCGCGGTGACCATCGGCGTGTCCGCCCCGTCCGAGGCCAGGAAGGCGTTGGCCAGCAGCAGGTCCTGCGTCGCCACCCCCGGCGTGGAGAGCGAGACGGTGTCCCCGACCTGCGCGTTCCATGCCTTGATCCAGGCGGTGTCGCAGGTCGTGCTGTAGCGGAACTGCAGGTCCGCTCCGGCGCTGGACGTGAAGTAGTCCGGTCCCACCGTCGTCGGCCCCATGCCGCAACCCGTCTGCTGCGCGTCCTGCCCCACGCAGGAAGCCCCCGCACAGCCCATCCGTATGGCCTTCCAGTAGGGCACGGCAGGAGGAGCGGGGCTGTCCGAACGCCATGCGTAGGCCACGCCCGCCGTCAGCATCGCGCAGACCACCGCGACGACGGCGAACAACCCCGTGCTGGACCGCAGCCGATGCAACCGGCGCGGGCGACGCACGGGCGCGGCGGCGGGCTCGGGTTGAGCGGCCGTGGCAGGCTCGTCAGGCGTCTCCGCCTGCTCAGAGGCGACCTCCGCTTTCTCGACCTCCTCGACCGCTACAGCCTTCGCGGGCGGCGCGGTGACGTCGTCATCGCCGCCGTTGTCGGTGACCGACTCCGGCAGCGATGACGACGTGACCGCTTCCGCTGGGTTCGCGGCGACCTTGCCGCGACCGCTCCAGTCCGCCTCCGCGAGCTCCCACAGGGCGCGGAGCGCCCTTTCGGGCTCGTCGGCGACCCGACAGAGCTCCTGCACGGCTGCCCACGGCGGCAGCGACTTGGCGTTGAGATAGCGCTCCCACGACGACTTGCTGTACGTCGTGGCCGCCGCGAGCTGCGCGAGTGAGAGACCCGCGCGGACCCGCAACGCACGCAGTTCTGCCGCCAGATGGCGGCACTCAGGACCCGTCGTGCTCATGCCCCTCCCCTCGCGCTCCGCTTCGGCTCCGCTTCGCTGCGCCTCAGCTCGCCGCTCACCACTGTCCCCTCGCGCTTCGCTTCGGCTCCGCTCCGCTGCGCCTCAGCTCGCCGCTCATCGGCGCAGCGCTCCCCAGGTCTGCGGCCCCACCTGCCCGTCGACCCCCAGGTGCCGGGCCATCTGGAACTGGATCACGGCCTTCTCGGTGTTCACCCCGAAGCTCCCGTCGATGCCCTCGGGCGTGAAACCTGCCCGCTGGAGCAGGCACTGGAGCTCGACCACCACCGGGCTCTGCATGGCGATCAGTGTGGTCGTCGTGGTCGTCGTGCTGTATCCCGCCTCCCACAGCCCGTTGACCTGCCTGTCGTGGCACAAGTAATGCGGCGGTGCCGCCACAATCGGCGGCACGGGCGGGGCGACGGTCGCGCAGGCGGCGGCCCCGTTCCAGGGCTGGACGACGGCCAGCGCGATCCCGGCCCCGGCGAGCGCGGCCACGGCCGAGGTGATGACGGTCCGCCAACCCCGGTGCGCCTGCTGCGGAGCGGCGGACCCCCCAGCCGCCACCCCCTCGACCGACCCGGTCACCGTCGGCTCGGTCACGGTCGGCTTGGTCACCGCCGCTTCGGTCACGACCGACTCGGTCGGCCCATCCGCTTCATCCGCTTCATCCACCTCGTCCGGCTCACCCGAAGCGTCCGACTCGGCCGGTTCCTCCACGCCCTCGGCGCGTGCCGGGGACGTGGACTGCCAGGCTTCGCGTGCGGCCTGATGCAGGGCCAGCAGCGGGACGGGGTCCGCGCCCGTCGCCCGGGCCAGGGACTCGACGGCCTCGCGCGGGGGCAGCAGCCGCCCGCCGAGATAGCGCTCCCACGACGAAGCGCTGTAGTCGGTGCGCGCGGCGAGCCGATCGAGGCTGGATCCGCTCTCGTCCTTGAGCCGTCGCAGCTCCGCGACCAGCTGTACCACCGCCGACGGCAGACCCTCCGGCAGTGCCTTCCAACGCGCCATGCGCCGCCCCCCAGTATGTGAACCGTGCTCACATGATCGGCTTTCGGCCGAGGCTCCTCCCCGGAGCTGGCGCGATGCTACCGCGCGTGGGCATGTCACCCCCAAGCGTCCCGCCGTACCGTCGTGGACCCGTACATCGCCGCAGGTCAGAGCCTCGCCGTCCCAAGGTCTCGGCAAATGTCCCGCCAGACTGGCGTCGTGGCACGCAAACCGGAAGCCTGTCTTTCACCAGCTGCCGTACCGCCGCAGTCGCGTCGGCGGAGCGGCAGCCGCCGTCCAGGCCCTCGCCGGGGAGGGGCCTGGGCGGCACACGGAACCAGACCCTCCCCACGGGTCACATCCAGTCATCCCCCGTGCGCAAGCATGCCCTGCCACCCCACCCAGGGACATCCGTCTTTCGGCCATCCGACGCGCCGGATCCGATCTCACGCCGGATCTCACGCCGCTTCTGTTCTCGTCGCGTCAGAGCGCGAGCGGCCGGTCGGTCGCGGAGATCGGGGTGGGCAGCTCGGTCGGCCGCCCGCGCAGATAGCGGTCGGCCGCGGCGGCGGCCGCGCGGCCCTCGGCGATGGCCCAGACGACCAGCGACTGTCCGCGTCCCGCGTCGCCCGCGACGAAGACGCCCGGCCGTCCGCCCGCGAAGTCCTCGTCCCGCGCGAAAGCACCGGTCGGGCCGAGGCGCAGACCGAGCTGGTCGACCAGCCCCGCATCCTCCGGGCCGGAGAAGCCGAGCGCGAGCAGCACCAGCTCCGCCGGGATCACCCGCTCCGTCCCCGGGACGGCCCGGCGGGTGTCCGGCTCGGCGTCGCTGAGGTGCAGCGCGCGCACGCGTCCCCGCTCGTCGCCGTCGAGCCGGACGGTGGTCGCGGCGAAGACGCGGACGTCGCCGTGCTCGCCGGACAGGTGCTGGTCGGCCGGATCGCCCGGCGCGACGACGCGCAGCCGGACCAGGTCCCGGCCCTCCTCGTGCGCGGGTGTCAGCCGGTGGATACGCGGATAGGTGGGCCACGGCTGGTCGTCGGGCCGCTCCTCGTCCGGCTGCGGCTTGATGTCGAGCTGGACCACCGAGGCCGCGTGCTGGCGCAGCGCCGTGCCCAGGCAGTCCGCGCCGGTGTCGCCGCCGCCGACGATGACGACCCGCCTGCCCTCGGCGGTGATCGGCGGCCGGGGGTAGTCGCCCTCCTGGACCCGGTTGGCCTGCACCAGGTACTCCATGGCCTGGTGCACCCCGGCCAGCTCGCGTCCGTGCACCGGCAGTTCGCGCGCGCGGGTGGCGCCGGAGGCGACGACCACCGCGCCGTGGTGCTCCAGCAGCGTGCGCGCGTCGAGCTCGGTGCCGACGGCGACGCCGGGGCGGAACACCGTTCCCTCCGCCTCCAACTGCGCGATCCGGCGCTCCAGATACCGCTTGTCCATCTTGAACGCCGGGATGCCGTAGCGGAGCAGCCCGCCGATCCGGTCGTCCCGCTCGTAGACGACCACCTCGTGCCCGGCGCGGGTCAGCTGCTGCGCGGCGGCGAGTCCGGCCGGGCCGGAGCCGATCACGGCGACCCTGGCGCCGGTGTGCTCCTCGGGCCGGATCGGGCGGGCCAACCCGTGCTCCCAGGCATGGTCGGCGATGGCCGCCTCGATCGCCTTGATCGCCACCGCGTCACGTCCGTCGATCGCCAGGACGCAGGCGCTCTCGCAGGGGGCGGGACAGAGGGCGCCGGTGAACTCGGGGAAGTTGTTGGTGGCGTGCAGGCGGTCGACGGCTGCGTCCCAGTCCTCGCGGGCAGCCAGCCCGTTCCAGTCGGGGATGAGGTTTCCGAGCGGGCAGGCGTGGTGACAGAACGGGACGCCGCAGTCCATGCACCGGCCCGCCTGGGCGCTGACCAGCGGCAGCAGCCCGCCGGGCACCTCGGCGTCGGGGACGTGCACGTCCTGCCAGTCGTCGACCCGGTCCGGAACCGGGCGCAGCGGCCAGTCACGACGTGGGGTGGTGAGGAAACGCCAACGTTCATCCATGGCGGGCTCCCGAACGGCAGGCTCCCGGCTGGTGCGACCTGCGTCACACCACCATACGACCGCCGAAGCCCGCCGTGCCCACGCAGCGCTCACGCTTCCTTCACGCGGCCTTCACCATCCAGCTGACCTGCACAAATGCCACATCAAGCGGACTGTACGGACACTCCGGACTTATGTGGCTTGAACCACTTCGCCACCAATTTCCTTGCCCGGCAGGGCGGGTGCGTGTGACGGTGTTGAAGCGTTGGACGACGTCGAGGCGTCCCCGACGACACAGCGGCCGGACGCACGGCCGCACCGGAGCCGACGGGCTCCGGGGTGATCGGTTCCCCACCCTCTTGTGTGCGAGAGGCGGCAGGTGCGACTGCCGAGCTGGGCATGCCGGATCACTTCTCCCACATCTGCACAACAACACCTCCCACACAGTGGCTGCGTCCTGCCTTGATTCGGCAGGCCCCGACGGTTCGGCCGCGCTGCGAGAGAGCTCGACGGAGCTCGCCACAGCTCGACCGCGTCCGCCTGCGGGGTCTCCGCCACTCCCCCCTGTCCACATGGAGTGACATGCGCATCAGCGCCCGCAAGACCCGTATTGCCGTCCGCGTTGCCGTTGCCGCCACCCTCATCGGCGGCGTCGCCGCGGGCACCGTCGGCACCGCCGAGGCCGCCGCCCCCGCGTCCGCCGTCTCCGGCTACTCCAACAGCATGTACGGCTGGATCGCCCAGGCCCAGGCCATCCTGGCCGCCCACGGCGACCACGTCCCGCCGGCGGACGCCATCGCCGCCCGTGCCATGACCGAGTCCTCCGGCAACCCGAGCGCCGAGAACCTCTGGGACGGCAACGCCGCCGCGGGCACCCCCTCGATCGGTCTGCTGCAGGTCATCCAGCCCACCTTCGACACCTACGCGCTGCCGGGCTACTCCAACATCTGGAACCCGGTCGACAACATCATCGCGGCGGTCCGCTACGCGAACGCCCGCTACGGCGCGTTCGAGAACATCGCCTACGGCACCAGCGGCTACTGAGCCGGCTGACGCAGCCTCACGACCAAAGCCCCTGCCGCCCGTCCCGGGCGTCGGGGGCTTGGCGTACCCGCGCACCCGCACGCCTGTGAACTGACGCGTGCGTGCTCACATGTCGAGCTCGCCCTCGATCAGCGCCAACTTCCGCCTGGCCATGGCCAGATTGGCCCGTTCTCGGTCAAGTACCAGGACCAGGAAGAGCCCTGCGCCCGTCCGGGCGGTCAGCGGGCGGATCAGGTGGTACTGCCGGGTCAGGGTGATCAGGATGTCCTCGATCGTTCCCTGAAGCCCGAGCATCTCCATGGTCCGGTGCTTGGCCCGCACCACGTCGGTGTGTCCCGCGGCGGCGATCGCCATGTCGAGCTCGCCGCTCCCGCCGCCCAGGGCGCCGAGGCTCATGCCGCTGGTCAGATCGACGAGCGCGACGCCGAGTGCGCCGTCGATGCCCATGGCGTCTTTGAGTGCGATGTCCGTGTTCACCATGATCGTGACGTTAGGGGCGCGCCGACCGGCGGATTCGACGAATTGCAGAAGTCTGCAACTCACCGAATGAGCAGGTGTATGCTCCCGCGCCCACCTGCTCCCACCTGCGGCCTCCTTGCGCACGAGAGCCGCGGGCGTTCGAACGCGACGCCGGATTCCCGCCAGCACTCACCCGACGGTCTGTCAATTGATGCATGCCAAATAATTGACTGCCCGTCAGACAGCCTTCGCCGCATGGCGTTCGAAGACCTCGGGGCGGGCGCTGCGAAGCGCTGTCGCGATCGCGCCGAGCAGGACCGCGTCGTCGCCCAGCGCGCTCGGCGCCACCCGGGGGCGCAGCGGGGTGAGCAGGCGGAGCGACTCGCGGACCGGGTCGAGCAGCAGGTCGGCGCTGTGTCCGACGCCGCCGCCGAGGACGACGAGGTCCGGGTCGAGCACGGCCGACACCGCGGAGACGACCAGCGCCAGCCGCTCGCCCTCCTTGCGCACCGCAGCGACGGCCGCGGGCTGTCCGGTGCGGGCGGCGTCGAAGACGTCCTTGGCGGAGGCGACCTCGTCCAGACCGAGCGCGCGGGCGGTGCGGACCACCGCGTCGGCGGACACCGCGTCCTCCAGCGCGCCACGCGCGGCGACGGCCTCGTCCTCGTCCTCGTCCTCGTCGACCACCCGACCGTCCTGCGCGTCGTCCCGCACACCCTCCCGTGCCATGTCCCGTGCGCCGTCCAGCGCGCCACCGTCCAGCGCGCCACCGTCGAGGGCGGCGAGCGAGACGGGGAGGAAGCCGACCTCGCCCGCCGCGCCGTGGGCACCGGTGAAGAGTTGACCGTCGGCGACGATGCCGATGCCCAGGCCGGTGCCGACCAGGACGTAGACGAAAAGGCGGCTGCCCTGGCCCGCGCCGAAGGCGTACTCGCCGAGCGCGGCCAGGTTGGCGTCGTTGTGCACGGAGAGGTCGGGGCCGCCCAGCTGTCCGCCGATCCGCTCCACGAGGCCGGCCCGGCCCCAGCCCGGCAGGTTCACCGCATAGCGGATCCGCCCGGACTCCTGGTCGAAGACGCCCGGCGTGGCGACCGCCGCGTGGACGACCCGGTCGGCCGGGACGTCGGCCTCGCGCAGCACCTGGCGTGCGGCGGCGACCACGGCGTCCGCGACGGCGTCGGCGGTGGTGCCGTCGTTGGGGACGTCGATCCTGGCCCGGACCTCGCCCGAGAGGTCGGCGACCGCGGTGCGCAGCCGGGCCCGGCCGATGTCGATGCCGAGCACGTACCCTGCTGTGGGGTCGGGCTCGTAGAGCACGGCCGTGCGTCCGCGCTCGGGGACGACCGTTCCCGCCTCACGCACCAGCCCGCCCTGCTCCAGCGCGGCGAGCGCACTGGACACCGTCGGCTTCGACAGTCCGGTCTCGCGCGCGAGCTGGGCGCGCGAGGCCGCGCCCGCGGTGCGCAGGTGCTCCAGCAGCAGCCACTCGTTGTTGCTGCGCAGGCGCTGCCGGTTCCAGGGTTGCTCGTCCACGTGCTGGTGATCCTCAATCAGTCCGATGGGATGCGTGCTCGACCACTGTAGGCAACTGGTGATCCAGGACACGCACCCCTTGACGAGATAAGTAAAGGAATTTAACTTTACGAAGTACCGAGCCTGCCCTGCAGCCTGCCCCGGGCCCGGCACCCCGCACGTTCCCGCACGTCCCCGCACGTTCCCCCACGCCCCCGCCCCACGGAGGATGACAACGATGTCCGAATCCCCCACACCCGGACTGTCCAGAAAAGTCGGACTTTTCCAGGCGACTGCCATCAATATGAGCCAGATGTGCGGCATCGGCCCGTTCGTCACCATCCCGCTGATGGTCGCCGCCTTCGGCGGGCCGCAGGCCATCATCGGCTGGGTGGCCGGCGCGCTGCTCGCACTCGCCGACGGCCTGGTCTGGGCCGAGCTCGGGGCCTCGCTCCCCGGCTCCGGCGGGACGTACGTCTACCTCCGTGAGGCCTTCCAGTACCGCAGCGGCAAGCTGATGCCGTTCCTGTTCGTCTGGACGGCCATGCTCTTCATCCCGCTGATCATGTCGACCGGCGTCCAGGGCATGGTCCAGTACCTCGGCTACCTGTGGCCGAGCATGACCACCGGCCAGGGGGACATCGTCGGCGTGGCCGTGGTGGCACTGGTGATCCTGCTGCTGTGGCGCAAGGTCGAGAACATCGGCCGGATCACCGTGGCGATGTGGGCCGTCATGATCGTCGCGGTCGCCGTGGTGATCCTGGCCGCCTTCACCCACTTCCACCCGTCGCTCGCCTTCACCTGGCCCGCGCACGCGATCCAGCTGACCCACGGCTCGTTCTGGATCGGCTTCGCCTCCGGCCTCACCATCGGCATCTACGACTACCTCGGCTACAACACCACCGCGTACATGGGCGCCGAGATCAAGAACCCGGGCCGGGCGCTGCCGCGTTCGATCATCTACTCGATCGTCGCGATCATGGGCATCTACCTGCTGCTGCAGATCGGCGTCCTCGGCGTCGTGCACTGGCAGGACATGCTGAACCCCAACAACGTGGCCTCCCAGTCCGTCGCCTCGGCCGTGATGGAGAAGACCTTCGGCAAGACCGCCGCCGACGTGGTCACCGTGCTGATCCTGATCGCCGCCTTCGCCTCGGTCTTCACCGGCCTGCTCGGCGGGTCCCGGGTGCCCTACGACGCGGCGCGCGACCGGGTCTTCTTCAAGTCCTTCGGCAAGCTGCACCCGAAGCACAACTTCCCGGTCCTCGGCCTGGTCACCATGGGCGTGATCACCGCCGCGGGCTTCGTGCTGGCCCGCCACGTCGGCGCCTCGGCCACGCACCCGCCGCTGGGGATCCTGATCACCCTGCTCACCACCGTCATGGTGATCATCCAGGCACTGGCACAGATCGCCGCGGTCACCGTGCTGCGCCGTCGGCAGCCGAACCTCGCCCGCCCGTACAAGATGCTGCTCTACCCGATGCCCAGCGTGATCGCCGGCATCGGCTGGATCGTGATCTACGGCTACGCCGACAAGGCCAACCCGGGTGTCCACCCGATCGAGTGGTCCCTCGCCTGGGTCGCGCTCGGGGTGGTCGCCTACCTGATCTGGTCGCGCGTGGAGAAGTCCTGGCCGTTCGGCCCGAAGGAGATCCACGAGGAGTACCTCGCCGCGCAGCAGCAGGACCGGACGGTCCCGGCCGCGTCGAGCTGACCCGGGCCCTGCTTCGCTCTTCGCCGCACCACCCACCCGCCGGTCCCCGGCCGGGCGCACGCACCGCACCCGCGGCGGTCGCGCCCGGCCGGGCCCTGCCCAAGGACGCCTCCCGATGCTGGAACACCCCGCGCCCCACCCCGACCTCGACAACGACCCCGGCAACGGCCTCGACCACGGGCTCGACTACGGCCTCCGGCCCGAAGCCGTGCCGTTCACCGTGATCGGCATCGACTTCGGCGGCACCAAGACCGAGATCGCCCTCGCCGACCCGCACGGCGCCGTCCTGGCCCGCGAACGGATTCCCACCCTGGCCGACCGCGGGCCCGAACAGGCGCTCGCCCGCGCCGGAGAGGCCGCCGCTCGCCTGGTCCGCACCTCGCGGGAGAGCTTCGGCGCGCCGGTCGCCGCCCACGCGGCCGTCGCGCCGGGCATCGTCCAGGCCGACCGGATCCTGCTCACGCCAAACCTGCCCGGCTGGGAGCGGATCGCTCTCGCCTCCCGACTGGCCGAGGAGTTGAAGGCCGACTCGGTCTCCGTCGCCAACGACGTCCGGGCCGGGGCCCTGGCCGAGCTGCGGTTCGGCGCGCTCCGGGACGCGGACCCGGGCGTCTACGTGAGCCTGGGCACCGGCATCGCCGCCGCGTTGACCGTCGGCGGACGCGTCCTCGCGGGCGCACACCACGCCGCGGGCGAGATCGGCTACATGAACCCCGGTGACTCCCCCGCCGACGCCGTCGCCGCGGGCCGAGCGCCCCTGGAGGAGGCCGTCGCCGGAAAGGGCCTGGGCGAACGCGCGGCCGAGCTGCTCGGTCTCCCGGTCACCGCGGAGGAGTTGTTCCGCAGCGAGCTCCCTGCGGCCAGGGAGCTGGTGGACGAGACGCTGACCCTGCTGGCCACCGCGCTCGCCAACCTCACCGTCTTCGTCGACCCGGAACGGATCGTCCTCGGCGGCGGCATGATGGCCTCCGCAGACGTCATCCTGCCCAGGCTCACCGAGCTGATCACCGCGGCGACCCCGTTCCCGCCCGAGGTGCGGGCCGCCCGCTTCCTCAAGGACGCCTCGCTGCACGGCGCCGTCGCCCTGGCCCTGGACGGCCTCGCACCCGGTGCCCCGGCCGCCCTGCCCGCCGTGACCACTCTGCCCGACCTGCCCGACCTGCCCACTCTGCCTGCCACGACGCGTCCCGGAGCGACCCGATGACCACGACCTCCCCTCAGCCCGCGCTGCTCGGCGTGCAGATGGACACCGAGATGCGCCAGCAGCCGGACGTCCTGGCGGCGTTGGCCGACCGGTTCCCGGCGCTGACCGCCGAGGTCGCCCGGCTGGCCGCGTCGCTCGGCGGTTCCGGCGGCGGCCCTGGTGGCGGTCCGCTCGGCGTGGCGTTCCTGGCGCGCGGCTCGTCCGACCACGCCGCGCTGCTCGGCCGCTACGCCGTGGAGCTGCAGACCGGGCTGCCGACCTGCCTGGTCGCCCCGAGCGTCACCACCGCCTACCACCGAGCGCCTGCGGGCTTCCGCGGCTGGCTGCTGGTGGCCCTGTCCCAGTCCGGCCGCACGCCCGAGATCGTCGACCTCGCCCGCCGCTACACCGCTGCGGGCGCGGCGGTTGTCGCGGTGACCAATGACGGGGACTCCGACCTGGCCCGCGCCGCCGCGCTGACCGTCGCCCTGGACGCCGGTCCGGAGCGCGCCGTTCCAGCGACCAAGACCGTCACCGCCCAGATGCTCGCCGTCCTGGCCGTCGCCTCGGGGCTGGGCGGCACGGACGGTCTGACGCATGCTCAGGCCGCCACCCTGCCCTCGGCCGTCGCCGAGCTGCTGGCCGACTCCGAAGGCCCGGCCGCAGCAGCCGAGTTGGTGGCCCGCCACGACCGGCTGGCCGTCGTGGGGCGCGGCGCGTGCTACCCGGCCGCGCTGGAGAGCGCGTTGAAGCTCCAGGAGACCACCGGCCTGATGGCGCACGGCTTCTCCACCGCCGACTTCCGCCACGGACCGATCGCGGTCTGCGGCCCGGACGCCCCCGCCGTGCTGCTGGCCGGCTCCGGCCCGGCCGACGCCGACACCCTCGACGTCCGTAGCGCCCTCGCCGGTCGCGGCGCGCCGACCGTCCTGGCCGGCACCGCGTCCGACGCGCTGCTGCCCTGGCCCGCCCTCGGCCACCTCGGCGAGTGCCTCACCGCCACCGTCCGCGGCCAGCAACTCGCCCTGGCCACCTCCCGCGCCCTCTCCATCGACCCGGACCAGCCCGCGGGGCTGAACAAGGTGACCATGACGTCCTGACTCTTCTTCCGCGCTACCTTCTGCGCTACGGTCGCGCTACCTTCCGCGGCAGCGGGTGGCCGCGCATGCTCGCCACCCGCTGACCGTCGAAGCGTCACCCGGCCGCCGGGGCGACCACCGTGTACCCGATCCCGCCCTGCGCCCGCTTCACCGCCTTGATCTGACGTCGCGCCAGCCAGAGCGGGATCGCGCCGAAGACGCCGAAGGACATGTCGATCGGCAGCCACCACAACGGCAGCCCGCGCAGCGGGCCGCAGATCAGCGCCAGCGGGATGATCCCGGCACAGGCGATCAGCGCGAACTCCAGCACCCACACGTTCCGGACGGGATCGCGGAGCGGCCCGACGAACGCGACGGCGATCGTCAGGTGCGCGAAGGCGAGCCAGTCGGTCCCGTAGGCGAGGAACGGATAGGCCTTCCCGGTCGCGGCCAACCCCTCGTGCACGTGCCGGATCCAGGCGACCTGGGCCGGAAGGTGGGCCGCCACCCCGGCGAGCGGCGAACTCCGGTCCGTGGCCCACCACAGCAGCCATCGGCTCTCGGTCACCAGCGGAAAGGCCGTCAGCCCGGCGAGCACCAGGCCCGCCATGAACACCACGATCCACACACGTGCGCGCCTCAGGCGCTCCCCCTCGGTCATGGCCGCCATCATGGACCTGTTTTTGAACGCGTTCAACTCCGATACTGGAGACGTGTTCACCGTGTACGAGGAGCGCCCGGCCGAGCGGTTCGCCGGGGCGGTGGTGTGGAGCCGGGTGCGGGAGTCGGCCGCGCCGACGCCGGTGCGGGTACTGCCCGACGGGTGCATGGACCTGCTCTGGATGGACGGCGAGCTGCTGGTCGCCGGGCCGGACACGGCCGCGCAGATCGTCTCCGGCGCGGCCGGGCAGCACTACACCGGGCTCCGGTTCGCGCCCGGCCGGGCCGCCGCCGTGCTCGGCGTCGCCGCGTGGGAGCTGCGGGACCAGCGGGTGCCGCTCGCCGCGCTGCGATCGGACCGCCTGGTCCGCGAGTGGAGCGAGCGCGTCGCGGACGCGGCCGACCGGGGCGTGGTGCTGGAGCTGCTGGCCGCCCAGCTCGCCGAGACCCGTGACCTCGCCGACCCGGTGCCCTCGGGCGTCCTGCGCGGCCTGCGGCGCGGCCTGGACGTGCCCGGGCTCGCACGCGGGCTGGCGCTGAGCGAACGGCAGTTGCGCCGGCGCTGCCTGGACGTCTTCGGCTACGGCCCGAAGACGCTCGACCGGGTGCTGCGGCTGGGCCGCGCGCTCGGCCCTGCTCGGGACGGGCTGCCCTTCGCGCAGGTCGCGACCGTCGCCGGATACGCGGACCAGGCGCATCTGGCCCGCGAGGTGCGGGCCCTCACGGGCGTGCCGCTGGGCCGCCTGCTGGCCGACGAGGCCGAGCAAGCCGCGCCGGAAGCCGCGCCGGGGACGACGCGGCCGGGCGGCTCAGGCGGGCAGTGAGGCGAAGAGGTCGACGCCGTTGCCGTCCGGGTCGTGGACGATCGCGTAGCGCTGGCCCCAGAAGGCGTCCCACGGGGCCTTGTGGCCGTGATGGCCTGCGGCGACCAACTCCGCGTACACCTTGTCCACCCCGGCGGGTTCGCCGCAGTCGAACGCCAGGGCCACCCGCGAGCCGCCGGTCGGCGGCTGCCACTGCGGGTCGAAGCTCCGGATCGTCTCGACGGTGTCCCAGGCCAGCCGCAGACCGCTCGGGAGCACCACGTCGACGTGCGGCTGGGAGTCCGCGTCCGCGGGGATGTCGATCCCGAGCAGGCGGTAGAACGCGAGCGCCGCGGCCATGTCCGTGACGGTGAGGCCGATCATCGAGAGGGGAGTCTGTGGAGTCTGTGAAGTCATGCCTTCACGCTAGCCACGGCGGCGCACCCCGGTCTTGAACGAATCGGCCACGTCGCGCTCCAGCGCGCGAGCCGGTTCACCCCGCGCAGGACCGGGTGCGGCTGCGCACCCGCAACGGGCCGAGCAGCCAGAGCAGCGCGAACCAGGCCAGGGCCACCCCGCCGCCGGTCAGGGCGGTCGTCGCGCCGAGCGCGATGTCGAGGATCAGCACCAGCGCCGAACTGATCGCCAGCGCCAGGAAGACCAGCCCCGCGACCAGGTACCGGTGCGCGGCGCGGACCAGTTGCTCCCTCACCGGCCGCCCGGCCATCAGCCGGTGCGCCGCGGCGGGCGCGAGCAGCGTTCCCGCCGCACCGACCGCGAAGGCGAGGGCCAGGCAGTAGACGATCCGCTGCAGGCCCGTGCTGCCCGAGAAGGCCGGGGTCACGCCCAGCGCGAGCAGCGAGGCGAAGAGGAACTGGATCCCGCACTGCGCGATCCTGACCTCCTGGAGGATCTCGGAGTAGGCGCGGTCGAGCTGCGCCTGCCGCAGCTCCGCCCCCGCCCGCGCGGCGTCGCCGCTCTCGTGGCCGTCGCGGTCCGGAACGGCGGCGGCAGCGGCAGCGGCAGTCAGGTCGAGCATCGCGGATCCTCCTTCGTCGAGGGCCGACCACCCGGCGCGCTGACGCGCCTTCTCCCTTAGGTGGCAAGGGAGTTGATGACTCGGGCCGACCGTGTCGGATCACCGTAGCCAGGGCGCGGAACGGCGTCCGTGGTCGTGCGCACAGCGATCGACGGCGGGCGCTGTGCACGCACGGTTCGCCCGCCGTTCACCTTCGGCCCGTGCCGACGCCGTCGCCGACGCCATCGCCGACGCGCCCGTTTGAGATGGGCCACACCGGCCACCCGGCCCGTTACCCGGGCGGTCGGGCTTCGCTACGCTCCCAGCGCATGTCAGCCGATTCACGCGTCGTCCTCACGGCAGTGGCTGCCCGGGTGATCGACCGGCTTCCCGAGCTCAGCGCCCGGATCGACGAGTTGATCGTGGCCCACGAGGGCGCCTACCAGAGCGGTGGGGCCGTCCCGCTCACCGTGCTCACCCGCTCCGTCGACGCCAACATGCACTCGATCCTGGAGGCGCTGGCCGGAGCGGCGCGTCCGGAGGACGACGAGCTGGCCTGCGCCCGCACGACCGGCCGGCACCGCGCCCAGCAGGGCGTGCCGCTGGAGTCCGTGCTGCGCGCGTACCGCCTGGCCACGCAGGTCATCCTGCACGCGATGATGGCCGAGGTCCGTGGGCGGCCCTACGACGAACTGGAGGCCTTCCTCGACGTCACCACCGCCGTCACCGAGGTGGTCGACCGCCACTCGCAGGCCGTCGTCGACGGGTACCGGCGCACCGAGGCCGAGCTGCGGCACCGGGACGCACAGCGTCAACAGGCCATGTTCGACGCGCTGTTGGAGGGCCGCGGCAGCGACTCGCAGACCGCGGCGGAGGCGCTCGACGCGCTCGGCCTACCGGCGACCGGCCGCTACGCCGTCGTCGTGGCCGCCTTCGACGTGGCGGCCCAGCACACCTTCAGCGCCGCCCGTGACGCGCTGGCCGCCTACGGCTTCACGGCCGCCTGGCGAAGCCGCAGCGACCGTGAGATCGGGCTGGTGTCACTGGCGGACGGGCCACTGTCACGCCTGCTGTCGACGCTCCGCCGCACGCCGCTCGGCCGGGTCGGGGTGTCGGACGCGTTCGACGGCGTCCGGGACGTGCCGGACGCCCACCGCTGGGCCGAGCTCGCGGCGCGAACGATCCCGCCGGGTGAGGCCGAGGTCGCCTCGATCGCGGAGCGGCTGCCCGAGGCACTGCTGGCGGCCAGCCCGGCGCTTGCCGAACGCCTCGCCCGGGACACCCTCGGCGGCGTGCTCGACGTCGCCCCGGAGGAGCGGGACCTCCTGCTGCACACCCTGGCCGAGTGGTTCGACCACGGCCGCTCGGCGGCGCGCGCCGCACTCGTCCTCTACTGCCATCGCAACACGGTGGTGAACCGCCTGCACCGCATCGAGCACCTCAGCGGCGGCAGTCTGGACGACCACCGGTTCCTGCTCCACTGCTATCTCAGCCTGCTGACGCTCCGACCACCACGTCCGAGCGCCGCGGGCTGACGAACTGACGGGCCGACGGTTCGCGCATCGGCCGACGCGGGCCCGTGCGGAGCACGTTCGGGGGACGTTCAGCGGCAGTCGGCACAGAGCCTTTTCACAGCTTCGGCCCGATATGGGTGTGATCACTGTCACAGCAGGCCGGATCGCGTCCGTCCTGCCGGTCACGGTTCCGTTACCACGGCATTCACCCTGTAGCGTGATCGCCGCACGGTCGACGCACGCTGACGCGACGTCCGGGTCGGCAGCGGTTGGAGAGGGCTGAAGCATGGAAGAACGGCGTCGTCTGGGCGGACGGTACGAGCTGGGCGGCCTCCTCGGACGAGGCGGCATGGCCGAGGTGTACATCGCCCATGACGTCCGGCTCGACCGGACCGTCGCCGTCAAGACCCTGCGCGCGGACATGGCTCACGACGAGACCGGCCTGGCCCGCTTCCGCCGCGAGGCGCAGTCCACGGCGAGCCTCAACCACCCGGCCATCGTCGCCGTCTACGACACGGACGAGGACCAGTTCAACGGCGCGTCGATCCCGTTCATCGTGATGGAGTACGTCGAGGGCTCCACCCTGCTCAAGCTGGCCCAGAGCGGTCGCCGCCTGCTGCCCGAGCGCGCGCTGGAGATGACCGTCGGCATCCTCCAGGCGCTGGCGTACTCGCACCGCAGCGGCATCATCCACCGCGACATGAAACCGGCCAACGTGATGCTGACCCGCACGGGCCAGGTCAAGGTGATGGACTTCGGCATCGCCCGTGCCATGGGTGACGCCGGAATGACCATGACGGCGACCTCCGCCGTCATCGGCACCGCCCAGTACCTCTCCCCCGAGCAGGCACGCGGCGAGCAGGTGGACGTCCGCACCGACCTCTACTCCACCGGTTGCCTCCTCTACGAACTGCTGGCCCTGCGCCCGCCGTTCATCGGCGACTCCCCGATCTCGGTCGCCTACCAGCACGTCCAGGACCAGCCGCTGCCGCCGTCGACGTTCGACCCGCAGATCCGGCCGGAGATCGACGCCATCGTGCTGAAGGCGCTGACCAAGGACCGCGAGGCCCGCTACCAGACCGCCGACGAGATGCGCGCCGACATCGAGCGCGTGCTGGGCGGCCAGCCGCTGACCGTCGCCGCCCCGATGGTCAACACGGTCGCGGCCGGCTCCCGCAACCAGGACTTCGGCGCCCCGCAGGGGGCCTCGCGGCCGGCGGCTGCGGCTCCGTCCCCCGCCACGACGTACGGCACCTCGCGGCCCCGCGCCGCCGCGTCCGCGTCCGGCGGGGGGAAGGACCAGCGGCGGGCGTACGCGCTGATCGCGCTGCTGGGGGGCGTGGTGTTGCTGGTCTCGTGCCTCGCAACGCAGGCGTTGATGAGCTGACTTCGGTCGTTGCACTACCTAGGGGCCCGGGGCTCTGCTGATGTGCGGCTCCGCCGCGTGGGCGCGACCAGGTGGTGCTGTCGCTCCCGCAGGTAGTTGCACTACCTCAGGGGCGCGGGGAACTGCGCGACAAGCCACCCTGGGACGTAAAGCACCTAACGCGCAGGGCCATCCACACAGGGTGGTTGGCCGCGCAGCTCCCCGCGCCCCTGAGGTAGTGCAACTGCGCCCCTGACGTTGGGGTCAAGCTTCCGCTGTCATCGCGACAGCGACAAGCAACACCAGTGCGATCGTCAACGCCCAGGCCGCGCCGACGTGCAGGAACACCCCTCCGCCGCACAGCGCGCCGCACAGCATCGCCGTGACCGACAGAACCCTGCGGAGGGACGCGTGGGCGGGTTTGTCGGTGGCGAGACCGGTGAGGGTGAGGGTCAGGACGGTGGTCGTCAGGTCCGGGACGGCGAGCCTGCGGACCACCGCGTTCTGCATGCCCATGCCGCAGCCGAGCAGGGCGATCAGCCCGACCTTCGCGCCGACCGAGGTGTGTCCCGCCGTGGCCGCGACGACGATCGCCGCCGCCACCAGCAGCGACTGGACGCCGACGACCGTCCGGAACAGCGGGACCGTCGCCGCGCCGGAACCCGCGCCGGAGCGCGAGTCGGAACCCGCGCCGGCGGCCTCGCGGAGGCCGGAGAAGCGGCCGACCAGCCACGCGCCCGCCGCGAACGCGCCGATGGCGAGCAGGGAGGCCCAGACCGACAGGTCCGGCGCACCGGCCAGGGAGAAGCCGAGGAAGACCACGTTTCCAGTCATGTTGGCGACGAAGACCCGACCGAGCCCGAGGTAGCTGACCGCGTCCACCACCCCCGTGACGAAGGTCAGCACGACCAGCAGCACCGGCAGCGCCCCGAAGCGGTTGCCGTCCGGCGGGAAGAGGCGGTCCGCCGCACTCCGCAGCAGCTCGCGCACGCCGCCCGAACCCGGCTGCTGCGACTCGGTCATGACGGCTCCTCCGACGGCTCGAACGGCCGTCCTGGCACGTGGAGGGCCAGAGGCGAGCTTCTCATGAGCCACGACCACGCGTCCTGATTGGCGGGACTGGTCCGCTCGGGCGTCGGCGGCCGTCAGCGCGGTGACGTCGTTCAGCCGAGAGGGTGAAACGTCGCGCTCGGGCGATCCCCCCGGGCCCCCACCGGCGTTGGTGCGGTGTACGTCGACTCGCTGGTCGGGTCGACAACAGACGTGATCCACGGATCTTCTGATCCACCGACAGTTCCTGAAGGGACAGTTTCATGCGTAGCACCAAGCGCGGGCTCCTGGTCACCGTCGTCGCCGCCGCCGGCATCGTCGCCGCGGGCGCGGGCGTGGCCTCCGCCAGCAGCACCGCCAACGGGGACGCCTCCAACTCCCCCGGCTTCATCTCCGGCAACCTGGTCCAGGTTCCGGTCCACATCCCGGTCAACGCCTGCGGCAACACCGTCAACGTGATCGGCGCCCTGAACCCGGCGTTCGGCAACGGCTGCGTCAACAACGGCTGAGCCACCGCGCAACTGGGTGCCCCCGCTCCGACCGCTTCCGCGGCGGGGCCGGGGGCACCGGCGTTTCCGGACACCCCCACGGCATCCGCCTCACCGCATACACGCGCATCCGCCGCCCGACGTGCGCCACACCGGAGCGCGCCGCTTTCTGGCGGAGTGCGCGGCCTGGAGCGATCCTGTGATCGTGAGGCACGCGGCTGCGCACTTCCTGCACCGGCTCTGGGAGGAGGGCCGGGAGGTGGAGATCCTGCAACGCTCCATGGCCTTCGCCGCGCTCTTCTTCGTCACGCTGGTGCCGCTGCTGGTGGTCATCTCCGCGGCGTCCGCGTCCCGTGGCAACGGCATCACCCAGTGGATCACCGACGGTCTCGGCCTCTCCGGCTCGGGCGCGCACGCCGTCCGGATGCTCTTCGCCTCGCGCAAGCAGACGCTCAGCACCACCACCGCCTTCGGCCTCGCCGCACTCGCGGTCTTCGGCCTCTCGCTGCTGGCCTCCATGCAGACCGCCTTCGAGCGGATCTGGAAGCTGCCGCGCGGCCCCTGGCACACCACCTGGCGGCAGGCCGTGGGGCTGGCCGGGCTGATCGGCTACATCCTGATCGCCGCCTGGAGCGGCGTGCCGTGGCAGAGGACCGTGCTGCAGCCGACGCTGCACGTGGTGGCGACGATCTTCGGTGGCCTGGTCATGTTCTGGTGGTTGCAGTGGCTGCTGCTCGGCTCCCGGGTGAGCTGGGGCCGCCTGCTGCCGGGGGCGGTGTCGACCATGGTGGCCCTGGCCGGGCTCCGGGTCTTCTCCCGTTTCGTCTTCGCCCCGCTGCTGGTCTCGAACGCGGTCTCGTACGGGACGGTCGGCACGGTGCTGATCTTCCAGTCCTGGATGATCGGCTTCGGCTACACGATCTACGGCGGCGCGCTCGCCGGCCGCATCCTCGCCGAGGCGCACCCCACCCACACCGATCACTGACCTCCTTGCTCGGGAGGGGCCTCGGGGGGTAGTTACAACTGATTGATTAAGCTAGTGTAAGTATTCGTGGAAGCTACCCCATCCCCCGAGCACGCGCCCGAGCACGCGCCCGAGCTCGCAGCCGGACTGCGGCTTGCCGTGGGCCGGATCGCGCGGTCGCTGCGGCAGGCGCACGCCGTCGGCGACCAGACGCTGTCCGAGGTGTCCGTGCTCGCCCGGCTGGACCGGGACGGCCCGATGTCGCCGAGCGCACTGGCCGCGTGCGAGCGGGTCCGCCCGCAGGCGATGGCCACCACGCTGGCCGGGCTTGTCGACCGCGGGCTGGTCGCCCGTGCACAGGACGCCAGCGACGGCCGACGCATGCAGATCTCCCTCACCCCGGACGGCCTGCGGTTCCTGTCCGACCGCCGCTCGGCGTCGCTCCGGCGGCTGGCCGAGGCGGTCGACGCCGCCCTCACCCCGGCCGAGCAGGAACAGCTGCTCGACGCCATCCCCCTGCTGGAACGACTCGCGGAGCAGCTGTGATACCCGACCAGCCCTCGTCCGGGAAGGCTCCTTCCGAGAAGGGTCCCTCCGACAACGCCCCGTCCGGCACGGCCCCGTCCGGCCAGTCGCCCGCTGGCGCGACCGTGGTGCGGAGCGACCGCTACAAGTGGGTCGCGCTGTCCAACACCACGCTCGGCGTGCTGATCGCGACGGTGGACAGCTCCATCGTGATCATCTCGCTGCCCGCGATCTTCCGCGGCATCGGCCTGGACCCGCTCTCCCCCGGCAACATCGGCTACCTGCTCTGGATGATCCTCGGCTACACCCTGGTCTCCGCCGTGCTGGTGGTGGCGCTGGGTCGGCTCGGCGACATGTTCGGCCGGGTCCGGATGTACAACATCGGCTTCGTCGTCTTCTCGCTGGCGTCGCTCGCGCTCTCGCTCGATCCCCTGCGCGGCGGCGGAGGCGCGCTCTGGTTGATCGGCTTCCGCATCGTCCAGGCGGTCGGCGGCTCGATGCTGACCGCCAACTCGGCCGCGATCCTCACCGACGCCTTCCCGTCCCGGCAGCGCGGCATGGCGCTGGGCATCAACCAGATCACCGCCCTGGCGGGCATGTTCCTGGGTCTGCTGGCGGGCGGCGTGCTCGCGGCGATCGACTGGCGTGCGGTGTTCTGGGTCAGCGTCCCGATCGGCGTGGTGGGCACGTTCTGGTCGTACCGGAGCCTGCGCGAGGTCGGCACCCGCAAGCCGGGGCGGATCGACTGGGTCGGCAACATCACCTTCACCGCCGGGGCCGCCGTGCTGCTGGCCGGGGTCACCTACGGGATCCAGCCCTACGGCGGCCACTCCACGGGCTGGACCAACCCGTGGGTGCTGGCCGGGCTCGGCGGCGGCGTGCTGCTGCTGGTGGGGTTCTGCATCGCCGAGACCAAGGTCGCCGACCCGATGTTCCAGCTGAGCCTCTTCCGCATCCGCGCCTTCGCGGCGGGGAACATCGCGGCGCTGCTCATCGCCATCGCGCGCGGCGGCATGCAGTTCATGCTGATCGTCTGGCTCCAGGGCATCTGGCTGCCGCTGCACGGCTACAGCTTCGAGCGGACGCCGCTGTGGGCGGGCATCTTCATGCTCCCGCTGACAGTCGGCTTCCTGATCGGCGGCCCGGCGTCCGGCTACCTGTCCGACCGTTACGGCGCGCGGCTCTTTGCGACCACGGGTCTGCTGCTGGTCGCCGGGTCGTTCATCGGCCTGGTGCTGCTGCCGGTCGACTTCTCCTACCCCGCGTTCGCCGGGCTGCTCTTCGTCAGCGGGCTGGGGCAGGGGATGTTCTCCGCGCCCAACACGTCGTCGATCATGGGCAGCGTCCCGCCGGGCCAGCGCGGCGTGGCGTCGGGCATGCGGTCCACGTTCCAGAACTCCGGGACCGCGCTCTCCATCGGCCTGTTCTTCTCGCTGATGGTCGTGGGCCTGTCCGGCACGCTGCCGCACACGCTGAGCAGCGGCCTTCAGGCCCAGGGCGTCCCGGCGGCGACCGCGCACCAGGTCGCCTCGCTGCCGCCGGTGGCGACGCTGTTCGCCACCTTCCTCGGCAACAACCCGATCGGCCACCTGCTCGGCCCGAGCGGCGTGCTGAACACGCTGCCCGCGCACGCGGTCCAGACCCTGACCGGCAACAGGTTCTTCCCGGAGCTGGTCTCCGACCCGTTCCACCACGGGCTGGTCACGGTCTTCGGCGCGGCGGCGCTGATGGCCCTGGTCGCGGCGGGTGCGTCGATGCTGCGCGGCAAGCACCAGGCGGCGTCCGCGACGGCGGGCCGTCCGGGCTCCGGCACCGGTTCCGGTCCTGGTCCCGAGGCGGACGCGTCCGGCGGCTCTGCGGCTGCCGCCGGACAGGACGACGCGGCCACGACCCGTTCCTGACTCCCTGGAATCAGGCAGGGCCACCACAGGGTTTCCACAAAGTGGCCCCGTAGGGTCCAGGTCCACCTGCGAGTGATCGGAGCACGACCCATGGCAGAACTGCACATGTTCGCGGGCGGAACCACCGTCGAGGACCGGCTGGTCCCCGACGCCGCCTGGTGGGTCCGGCCCGCGCACTCCTCGCGGGGACGCCAGGCGCTGGAGATCTACCACGGCGACAGGCTGCTCGACGTGATGGTCGAGGGCGCGCTCGCGCCCGAGGTGCTGCGCGGCGCCGTCCGCGGCGAGCCCGCCGAGCCGGTGCTGGCCTGGGGCCTGCTCGCGGCCGAGGACGGGGTGCCGGAGGTCCGCTTCGGCCGGGAGTCGGCCGCGGCGGAGGTTCGCGTCGTCGCGGACGTCTTCTGGGTTGCGCTCGGGCCCGCGGACGCGGACCGGGTCACCGTCCTCGCCCACCCGGGCGCCGAGCCGGAGGGCCTCCGGGTCGGCCGACCGCGCTGAGCCTCCTGGTTGAGCCTGCCTGGTTGGGCCGTCTGGTTGAGCTGACTGGAGGAACAGGCCCGGCCGAACGGTCAACCGCTCCTTCCCGGGTATGAGCCCGACACGGAGAACACGACCGGGCGGAGGAGCGACATGGCCAGGAAAGACACCCCCGCGTCCGCGCCCGCGCCCGACACCGCACTGTCGGGCGCGCAGCAGGACCACGACCCCCACCGGCACCTGCGCCGCACCCGGCTGAGCTCGGCCTGGGTGGCCACCATCGTCGCGGCCCTGGTGCTGGTGCTCCTGCTGATCTTCATCCTGGAGAACAGCGCCCGGGTCGACGTCTCCTTCCTCGGCGCCCACGGCCACCTGCCGCTCGGCGTGGCGCTGCTTCTGGCGGCGGTCTGCGGCGTGCTGCTGGTCGCCATCCCGGGCACGGCCCGGATCCTGCAACTCCGCCGCGCGGGCAAGAAGCTCGCCGCCGCGCCTCCGGCCCCGGCCCCGGCCCCGGCCCCGACCGAGCCCACCGACACCTGACGACGTCACGGCGGCAACGGCTAAGCTCTGCTACCGACCGGTAACGAGGGCTCACCGACCGCTGCGAGGCATCCGTGTACGCGACGACGACACCCGAGCGATCCGCCGCATGCGCCCGACCCGCAGCATCCGACCGCTCGGCCCGACGGCTCGCCGGGTTGCTCGCCACTGCAGGGGCCCTGCACTTCCTCTCCCCCAAGCCCTTCGACGCGATGGTCCCGCGCGCCCTGCCCGGCCCCGCCCGCGCGTGGACGTACGCCAGCGGGGTGGCCGAACTCGCCGTCGCGGCGGCCCTGGCCTCGCCCCGTCACCGTCGGCTGGGTGGTCGGCTCGCGGCCGGGCTCTTCGTCGCCGTGCTGCCCGCGAACGTGCAGATGGCGGTCGACTGGCGGGAACGGCCGCTGCCGCTCAGTGCCGGTGCCTGGGCTCGGCTGCCGCTGCAACTGCCGCTGGTCGTCGAGGCCGTCAAGGTCGCTCGTGGCAGCGGCGGCGTCAGTGCCCCGTGCGAGGATGGTCGCCCCAGCAGGGTGTGAGACGGCACGCATGACGCGGGACGGGAGGAGCGCGAGGTGCCCGAGGGCGATTCGGTCTTCCTGGCGGCCAAGCAGCTGCACGACGCGCTGGCCGGGCAGTCGCTGACCGTCTCCGACCTACGCGTCCCGGCCCATGCCACCGCCGACCTGACCGGCCGCCAGGTGCTGGACGTGACCCCGCGCGGCAAACACCTGCTGAGCCGGATCGAGGGCGGCCTCACCCTGCACACGCACCTGCGCATGGAGGGCCGCTGGCGGGTCTTCCCCACCGGCGCGCCCTGGCACGGCGGCGCATCCTCGCAGATCCGCGCGGTCCTGGGCAACGCGACGAGCACGGCGGTCGGCTACCGCCTCGGCATCGTCGAACTCCTCCCGACCGCCGCCGAACCGCGCATCGTCGGCCACCTGGGCCCCGACCTGCTCGGCCCCGACTGGGACCCCGCCGAGGCCGTCCGCCGACTGACCGCCGACCCCCGACGCGGCTTCGCCGAGGCGCTGCTCGACCAGCGCAACCTGGCCGGGATCGGCAACGTCTACGCCAACGAGCTGTGCTTCATGGCGGGCGTCTCCCCGTGGACCCCGGTCGCGGACGTCGCCGAGCTTGACCGCGTCGTCCGCCTCGCCCACCACCTGCTCACCGTCAACCGCCTCCAGCACGCCCACGTGACGACGGGTGACCCCCGCCCCGACCGCCAGAACTGGGTCTACGGCCGCACCCACAAACCCTGCCGCCGCTGCGGCCGCCCCATCCGCACCGGCCGCCTCGGCACCCCACCCAAGGACCGCACAGCTTTCTGGTGCCCCCGCTGCCAGCCCCGCCCACAGACGTGAAGGCCGCGACGGCTCTCTCCGGATCCTCACACCTACGGGGGACACCACGCGGATTCGCAGGCGCGCCACCGCTCGGACCAGGCACCATGACGTCGACGGCACAGGCGATTGGAGGACTGTTATGGACAACGCACAGGCGCCACCCGAGCCACCGACGATCACGGCTCATGTCACAGTGACCGGCGAGGCCGCAGAACTACTCCGCGACCTCGCAGCGGTCGCCGGCCGGAGCCCTGAAGAGCTGGCGTTGGAGTACGCCACGGGGAAGTTGGTCCTCCCCACCACGGACCAACCGGTTGAGTGGGCAGTGTTCGAGGGACCGACCGATCTTTCGGAACGCAGCGAGGAACTGCTGCAACAGGGCATGGGCCAGTGACTCTCGACGCTCCGCGTACAGCAGTCGCGGACACCTCCGTACTGCTTGCCGCGTTCAACCACCGCGATCAGCGTCACGACCGGGCAGTCGAGGCGTTGAACATGCCGCGAGTGCTGATGATCTCCCCACTGGTAATGGCCGAGCTGGACTACCTCCTGCACCGCCAGGCCTGCGAAGCAGTCGCCGTCGACACGGTGACCCGACTGGTCGCACTCGCCGGGCAGGGCATCGTCCACTTCGCGAGCGTGGACCGTGGGTTGTACGTGGAAGCCGAGGAAGTCCTGCGTCGTCACAAGGGCATGCGACTCGGCCTGACCGATGCCGCCAACGTCGTGCTGGCGCACCGGCTGCACCGTCCCGCCATCGCGAGCTTCGACGGGCACTACCTCAGCATCGCGCCGCGCTCGGAGCGTGAACAACCCCTGTGGGTCGCCCCGGGACCGAGCGAATCCTGAGCGAGGCTCCCCACTCATGCGCCGGTGTCGAGGCCCGGAGCATTAACCTCAAGCGTGGCCAGAATCAGTCTTTCCCGGACCGTGGATGTTCCCGCGAGCGTGTGCTGGCGGCGTGTCACGGACTGGGGACGTCATGGTGACCGGGTGCCGTTCACGCGGGTGTTCGTCGCGCGGGGGTCCGGGCGGGAGTGTGGGGACGTCGTTGTCGCCCGGACCGGGGTCGGGTCAGTGGGGTTCGACGATCCGATGGAGATCGCGGAGCTGCGCGCGCCGGAGCCGGGGCCAGACGCGGAGGGGTCCGGATTCTGTCGGCTCGTCAAGCGCGGTCGGCTGGTTCGTGGTTGGGCCGAGCTGAGCGTCACGTCCGTGCGCGGCACATCGCAGACGGAGGTGCGCTGGGAGGAGGAGATCCGGGTGGCCGGTGTGCCGGGGTTCGCCGATCCGGTGGTCGCCGTCGTGGGCCGGGTCGTGTTCGGGCGGGCGTTGGATCACCTGTTGCGCGGCGGGCCGCGCTGAGCTCAGCCGCCCGTGCCCGTCAGGGCGACGATGCGGCTGTCGTAGCCCGGGCCGACGTCGGCGGTGAGGACCACGTCGGAGTGGTGGGTGTGGGAGTCGACGGTGATGTGGTGGTCGTCGCCGCAGACGCGGGTGACCATGTCGCTGCCGAAGTAGAGGCCGAGGTGCATCTGGACCGCCTTGAGGAGGACGCAGCCGTGGTCGCTGGTGACCTCACCCCGTAGGTGGAACGCGCCGTGGTCCCTGGTGACGAGCAGTCGGGCGTGTCCGCTGACGGAGGAGTCGCCGCTGTAGGCGTCCAGGGTGATCGTCTGGTGGTCCGGCGTGCGGGTGAGGGCGGTGCCCGCCAGCATGAGGACGCCGGCGGCGACAGCGTGGAGCTTCATGTTCCCTTCAACCGCGGGATCGGCCGCAGGTCACCGACCACGGACCGGGATCATCCGGATGGCCGCGCCCCCTGACGCTGGACCGCGCGGGCGCCCGCCGCGCAGGCGTGGACGGCGGCGCGGAGGGGGTCGGTCCCGGCGAGGCGGGCCGCCAGCAGCGCGCCCGCGAAGGCGTCACCCGCACCCGTCGTGTCGACGGCGGGTCGCTCCAACATCGGCGCGGGGACGCGGCCCAACAGCCCCTCCGGACCGGCCAGCAGCGCGCCGCGCGGGCCCAGTTTCACCGCGACCAGGCTTCCCGTCCGCTCCGCGAGCAGCACTGCGGCGCGCTCGGGGTCGGTGGCGCCGCTGAGCAGTCGCGCCTCGTCGAGGTTGGGCAGCAGCACATCCGTCCCGGCGCCCACCAGTTCCAGAAAGCGTGCCGGTCCGAGCAGGCCCAACTCGCCTGCCGAGGCCGGGTCGACGCTGACGCCGAGCCCGCGCTCCCAAGCGCGTCGCAGCAGCAGTCGGGCCAACTCCCGCCCCGGCTCGGCGAAGAGGAGGTAGCCGGAGAGGTGCAGCCAGGCCGTGCCGTCGAGCAGGGCGTCGTCCCAGTCGGCGATGCCGAGGGCCGCGCTCGCGCCCCGGTCGTTGAGCATGGTCCGCTCGCCCCGCTCGTCGACCAGGCAGACGACGACGGTGGTCGGCCGCTCCGCGTCGACGCGGAGTTCCGGCGTGACGCCGACGCGGCGCAGCTCGTCGCGGTGCCAGTCCGCCGACTCGCGGCCGACGCGGGCCAGCAGCGTGACCTCCGCGCCCGAATCGGCCGCCCAGGCGGCGACGTTGGCGGCCGAGCCGCCCGGGAGCAGCGCGATCGAGGCCGGGGTGTCGGTGGCGGGGGTCAGCCGTCCGGCGTGGACGGCGACGACGTCCGTGGCGAGGTCGCCCACGACCAGCAGCCGACCCGACGAACCCGGCGTCACCGCTCCGCCGAGGCGGACGAGGCGTGCGAAGTGTCCGAGGCGTACGCGACGGCCACCGCCGTGGCCACCCGCACGTTGCCGCGCACGGCGGCGAGGTTGGCTTCCAGCGACGCGCCGTGCGTGTGCTCGGCGAGGTAGGCGAGCAGGAACGGCGTGACCGCCTGCCCGGTGACGCCCTCTCGGCGGGCCGCGTCGAGGGCCTCGGCGAGGACCCGGTCGTGGAGGGCTGGGTCGAGCTGTTCGTCCGCCGCGACCGGGTTGGCCACGACCAGCGCGGACGAGGCGGTGCCGACCGCGTCCTGTGCCCGCATCACCGCAGCGACCTGGTCCGGCGACTCGGCGCGCCAGTCGACGGGCAGGCCGGAACTGCGCAGGTAGAAGCCGGGGAACAGGTCGGTGCGGTAGCCGATGACGCCGACGCTCAGCGTCTCCAGGCGTTGCAGCGTCGCGGGGACGTCGAGGATCGACTTGACCCCGGCGCAGACCACGGTGATCGGGGTCCGGGCCAGCAGCCCGAGATCGGCGGACTCGTCCTGGTCGGTGACCCACTCGCGGTGGACGCCACCGAGGCCGCCGGTCGCGAAGACGCGGATGCCCGCGCGCGCGGCGAGGTGGGCGGTGCCGGAGACGGTCGTCGCGCCGCTCTCCCCGAAGGCCAGCGCGGGCGCGAGGTCGCGGACGCCCAGCTTGCGAATGCCGTCCTGGAAGGCGATCCGCTCCAACTCGGCCTTGGCCAGGCCGATCCGGGCGCGTCCGTCGAGCACGGCCACGGTCGCGGGGACCGCTCCCCCGGCGCGGACCAGCGCCTCCAGCTCGTGTGCGAGCGCGAGGTTGCGCGGCCGGGGCAGGCCGTGGGCAATGATCGTCGACTCCAGCGCGACGACGGGCGCGCCGCGCTCCAGCGCGTCCCTGACCTCCGCGGAGAACTCCACAGCCTCGTGCGTCGCGTCGTTCGTCATGGTGGTGATCCTGACCGGTCGGTCCCGGCCCGAAACCCTCCGGCGTCACACGCTAACGCGCGTAGAGCTCGGCGAGCAGCGCGACGACGTCGTGGGTGGCCGGATGCGGGTCGCTGCGCCGCCAGATCAGGTGGACCGGGACCGGCGGCGCGTCGCGGACGCGGCGGTAGGCGATGCCGTCGCGCCGGTACTGGGCCACCGTGCCCTCCGGGGTGAGGCCGACACAGCGGCCGGTGGCGATGGCGGCGAGCCAGTCGTCGATGTCGCGGGTGTGCTCCAGCCGGGGGCGCTCGCCCTCGGGCCACAGGTCGGCGGTGGTGGTGCCGGTGCGGCGGTCCACGACGAGGGTGCGGGAGCGGAAGTCGTCCAGCAGCACCGTGCGCCGCGCGGCCCACGGGTCGTCGGCGGCCATGGCGCAGTAGCGGCGCTCCTGCCCGACCAGCGCGTTGGCGTGGTGGCGGGCGTCGACGGCGGTGCGGATGACGGCGAGGTCGCAGAGCCCCTCGTCCAGTCCGCCGGTGGCGGTGTTGCTGCGCACCAGCTGGAGTTCGACGTCGGGTCGGGCGCGCGCCCAGCGGCGTTGGAACTCGGCGGTGTGGCGGCCCATCGCCGACCAGGCGTGCCCGATCCGGAGCCGGGTGTGGCCGGTGGCGACCTCGGCGAGCAGGTCGTCCGCCTCCGCGAGCAGGTGCCGGGCGCGGCCGAGGACCCGCGTGCAGGCGGCGGTCGGCGTGACCGATCGGCTGGTGCGATGGAGCAGACGCACGCCGAGGACCTGTTCCAGGGACTGGATCGTGCGGGAGACGGCGGCCTGGGAGAGACCGAGTTCGGCCGCCGCGTCGGTGAAGCCGCCCGCGTCGACGACGGCCACCAGGCAGCGCAGGTGCCGGAGTTCGAGGCTGCCGCCGCGTTCTGCCTTGGTTCCGTCGGCTGCGCCCGTTCGATCCATGCGTCCAGCGTATCAATTGGCCGATCCATGCATTTTGTGCATGCATCAAGCGGGTGCATGGTCGATGACATGGCGACGCAGACGAGCAGGGCGGCGACGGGGCTCGGCGACCCGCGAACGGGGAGTGCGCAGGCAGGGAGTGCGCAGGCGGGTCAACTGGTCGGAACGGCAACGATGCTGGGCAGCGCGCTGTCCAACCAGGTCGGCGCGGCCGTGGCGGCGACGGCCTTCCCCGCGATCGGGCCGGCGGGGGTGGTCGCGGTGCGGCAGTGGGTGGCGGCCGTCGTGCTGGTCGCCGCCGGACGGCCGCAGCTGCGGTCGTTCACGCGGGCGCAGTGGTGGCCGATCCTGGGCCTGGCCGTGGTGTTCGCGACGATGAACCTGTCGCTCTACACGGCGATCGACCGGATCGGGCTGGGCCTGGCGGTGACGCTGGAGTTCCTCGGGCCGCTCGCCGTCGCGCTCGCGGGTTCGCGGCGCGCGATCGACCTCGGCTGCGGGCTGGTCGCCGGTGCGGCGGCGGTGGTGCTGGCGCGTCCGCAGCCGTCGACGGATTACCTCGGGATCGGGCTGGGGCTGCTCGCGGCGGCGTGCTGGGCCTCGTACATCCTGCTCAACCGGACGCTCGGGCAACGCGTCCCTGGCGCGCAGGGGTCCGCCGCGGCGGCGCTGGTCTCGGCGCTGCTCTACGTTCCGGTGGGTGCGGTGGTGCTGGTCCACCATCACGCGTCCGGGGGCGCGTTGGCGCGGGCGGGGGTCGCGGGCGTGCTGGCGTCCGCGGTGCCGTTCCTGGCCGACCTGTTCGCGCTGCGCCGGGTGCCGACGCGGTTCTTCGGGCTCTTCATGAGCGTCAATCCGGTGTTCGCGGCGCTGGTCGGGCTGGTGGTGCTGGGTCAGTCGCTCGGCTGGGTGGAGTGCGTCGCCATCGCGGCGATCGTGGCGGCCAACGCGACCGCCAGCGTGGCCTCGCTGCTGTCAGGACGACACCGAACAGCTTGACAATATTAGGTTAGGCTAACCTAAGTTAGTTGCATGCTAGAGACCCGCGCGCTCCGCCTCGACTACGGCGGCCCGCGCCGCCGCCCCGCCGCGACACGCCCCGGAGCAGGCCGACCCGACGCACCGTCAGCGGTGGTCGCGGACCTGGACCTGCGGCTGCCCGAGGGCGCGGTGACCGCGATCATCGGCCCGAACGGTTGCGGCAAGTCGACGCTGCTGCGCGGCCTGGCCCGGCTGCTGCGGCCCAGCGCCGGATCGGTGCTGCTGGACGGCGCGGACCTGCACCGACTGCCCTCGCGCGAGCTGGCCCGCCGCCTGGGCCTGCTGCCGCAGCAGCCCACGGCGCCGGACGGGATCACGGTCGAGGGCCTGGTCCGGCTCGGCCGCCATCCGCACCAGGGCCTCTTCAGTCCGTGGACCGGCGCCGATCAGGACGCCGTCGACCAGGCGCTGGCGCAGACCGGGACGGCCGAGCTGCGCGACCGCCTGGTGGACGAGCTCAGCGGCGGCCAGCGTCAGCGCGCCTGGATCGCGCTGACGCTGGCCCAGCAGACCGAACTGCTGCTGCTCGACGAGCCGACCACCTTCCTCGACCTGCGCCACCAGTTGGAGGTGCTCGACCTGGTCGCCCGGCTCCAGCGCGAGTCCGGCCGGACCGTCGTCGCCGTCCTGCACGACCTGGGGCAGGCTGCCCGGTACGCCGACCACCTGGTGGTGCTGGAACAGGGTCGGCTCGCCGCCGCGGGCGCACCGGCGGAGGTCCTCACCGCCGAACTGGTGGCGCGGGTCTTCGGCGTGGAGTGCCGGATCGTGCCCGACCCGGAGTCCGGCACCCCGCTCGTCGTCCCAGCCGCCCGCCACGGTGCGCGCCGAGCGGCGGGGACGTCGAACACCGAGCCCGCTCAGGCCGCCGCGCGGCGTTGAGTCGCCAGCAGCCAGACCAGGTACCCGCCGCCCAGCAGCCCGGTCACCACCCCCGCGGGGAGTTGGTGGCCGGGCACCAGCCGTTGCGCCGCCCAGTCCGCGAGCACCAGCAGCACCGCGCCCGTCGCGGTCGACGACAGCAGGTTGGGACCGGGCGCGCGGGTCAGCCGGCGGGCCACCTGCGGTGCCGTCAGCGCGACGAAGGCCACAGGGCCGACGGCGGCAGCCGCTGTCGCCGCGAGCAGCAGCGCGGCCACGAGCAGCGTCCGTCGCGTGCGTTCGGCGGGGACGCCGAGCGCGGTGGCGGCGTCGTCGCCGAGTTCCAGCAGCCGCAGCGCGCGGCCGTGGCCGAGGCAGACGACGGGTCCGAGCAGCCCGAGCACGACCAGCAGCAGCACCGCGCCGCTCCAGTCCGCACCGTCCAGGCTCCCGGTGAGCCAGAGCATCGCCCGTGCGGCGTCCGTCAGCTGACCACGCGTCAGCAGATAGCCGTTGACGCCGGTCAGGATCGCGCCGACCGCGATGCCGACCAGGACGAGCTGCTGCCTCCCCCGCCCGGCGAGCAGCACCACCGATCCACCCGCCACCAGCGTGCCGGCCACGGCACCAAACGGGACGGCGAGCGCCCCACCGCCGAACAGGACGATCGCGCTCAACGCACCGGTGGCCGCGCCCTGGGTGAAGCCGAGTACGTCCGGGCTGCCCAGCGGGTTGCGCACCAGCGACTGGAACACCGCGCCGGAGAGCGCCAACGCCGCTCCGGCGAGCAGCGCGGTCAGCACGCGCGGCAGGCGCAGCTGCCAGACGATGAAGTGTGCGCTCGGATCGCTCGTCGCGTTCGCGCCGAGAAGGCTGCGCAGCACGTCGAGCGGCCCGATCGGGACGTCCCCGCCGCCCAGCGCCAGCACGGCGACGGCGAGAGCGGCCAGGCAGAGCAGCGCGGTCACGGTCCGCGCGCGCCGCGTCAGGCCCTCGGTGCGCCTCATGCGTCACCCCGGCGGGCGCGCAGCAGGTTGAGCAGCAGCAGGCCGCCCACCACGGCCGTCACCACACCGACCTGGAGTTCGCCGGGGCGGGCCACCAGGCGGCCGAGGACGTCGGCGGCCAGCAGCAGGCACGGGCCAGCCACCACGCAGTAGGGCAGCAGCCGTCGCGGGTCAGGACCGGTGAACCGCTCGACCAGATGCGGCGTCAGCAGCCCGACGAAGACGATCGGCCCGCACGCCGCCGTGGCTGCGCCGCACAGCAGCGTCACGGACACGACCGCTCCCGCCCGGGTCGCGGTGAGGCGGGAGCCGAGGGCGCGGGCCGTGTCCTCGCCGAGGGCGAGCGCGCCGAGCGGACGGGCCAGCAGCAGCGCGAGCACCAGTCCGGCGACGACGAACGGCGCGAGCGCGGCGACCGTGCCGAGCTCGGCGGAGGCGAGCGAGCCGACGGTCCAGAACCGCATCCGGTCCAAGGCGTCGCTGTCGAGCAGCTCGACGGCGCTGACGTAGGAGTAGAGCGCGGCGTTGACCGCCGTCCCCGACAGCACCAGTCGGGCGGGGGTGGCGGCGCGACCGCCGCCGACGGCGTAGACGAGCACGGCGACCCCCGCCGCCCCGGCGAAGGCGAACCAGACCGCCCCGGCGAAGCCTTCGAGGCCGAGGACGGCGGACGCGGTGACGACGGCCGCCGAGGCACCGGCGTTGATGCCGAGCAGTCCCGGGTCGGCCAACGGATTCCGGGTCAGCGCGCGCATCACTCCCCCGGCCGTCCCGAGCGCCGCGCCCGCCAGCAGCCCGAGCAGAGTGCGCGGCAGCCGCAGGCCGTGGACGACGTCGTACGCGGGCGAGGCGGGATCGGTGAGGCCCTGCCAGACCGCCTGCGGGGAGAGCGCCCGCGCCCCGAGCGCCAGCGAGAGGACCATCACGGCCGCCAGCACCGCCGCGGCGAGCAGTGCCCGGGTGAGACGCGGCACGGGCGATGAGGGCGGGTCAGCCGTGGCGGGTGTCAGGGCCGACGGAGCCGACGGGGCCATGGTCATCGAGGTCCTCCTCAAGGGCGGCGGCAGAGCCGAAGGAAACTTAGGTTAGGCTACCCTAAGTTGACCTTGGCAAGGGGCTCTCCCCGCCCCTCCCTGAAACCTCGAACCACCAGGACTGCCATGCCACTTCACCCATCCCGCCGCTCCCTGCTCGCCGCCGGCGGCGTCGCCGGACTCGGCGCTCTCCTGGCCGCCTGCGGCTCCGGCGGCCCCTCCCCGCAGTCCGTTGGAAGCGACGGAAACTCCGGAAGTTCCGGAAGCTCCGGCGGCTCGGCCGGCTCGTGGACGTTCACCGACGACCGGGGCACACGCGTCGCGCTCCCCGCGCGCCCGAGCCGCGTCGTCGCCTACACCGGCACCGCCGCCGCACTCCACGACTTCGGGGTGACCGACCGGATCGTCGGCGTCTTCGGCCCGACCAGGCTCGCCGACGGCAGGCCCGATCCGATGGCCGGAAACCTCGACCTCGCCAAGGTGACGGTTCTCGGCAACGCCTGGGGCGAGTTCGACCTGGAGAAGTACGCCGCGCTGCGCCCGCAACTGCTGGTCACCGACATGTGGGTGCCCAAGCAGCTCTGGTACGTCCCGGACGCGAGCAAGACCACGATCGCCGCGCTGGCCCCCACCGCCGGGATCACCATCGCCAAGATCCAGCTGCCCGAACCACTCAGCCGCCACGAGCAGTTGGCGGGCCTGCTGGGGGCGGACCTCACCGCGAGCGCCGTGGTCGCCGCCAAGCAGCGGTTCCAGCAGGCCGTGGAGACGGTCCGTCAGGCAGGCAAGGCCAAGCGCGGGTTGCGGGTGATGGCCGCGTCCGCCAGCGCCGACCTGCTCTACGTCTCGGATCCGGGCGTCTATCCCGACCTCAGCTACTACCGCAGCCTGGGCGTCGAGCTGGTCACCCCGGCCAAGGTCCAGGGCGGCTTCTTCGAGCCGCTGAGCTGGGAGAACGCCGACCGGTACGCGGCCGACCTGATCCTGCTGGACAGCCGCAGCTCCGCGCTGCAGCCGAAGGACCTCGCCGCCAAGCCGACCTGGCAGCAACTCCCGGCCGTCAAGGCGGGTCAGGTCATCCCCTGGCTCAGCGAGGTGCGGTTCTCCTACGCGGGCTGCGCGCCGCTGATCGAGCAGCTCGCCGCGGCACTCGACCGCGCGAAGCGGGTGGCCTGATGGCGGCCTCCGGTTGGGACTTCTTCCGGCTGCGGGTGCTGCGCGCCGTGCCGCTCGGCGCGTCGGCGGTGCGGATCACCCTCACCGGTCCGCAGCTCGACGGCTTCCGCTCGGGCGGCCGGGACCAGCGGTTCAAGCTCTTCCTGCCGCAGCCTGGCGAGGCCGAGCCGCTGGTCCCCACCTGGGCGGGCAGCGAGTGGTTCACCGCCTGGCGTGAACTGGACCCGGCGCAGCGCGGCATCATGCGCAGCTACACCGTCAGCGCTCAGCAACCCGGCACGCTCGACGTCGACTTCGCCGTCCACGGCGGCACCGGCCCCGCCGCGCGCTGGGCCGCCTCGGCACGGCCTGGGGACCGCGTGCTCGCGCTGGGCCCGACCGACCCGGACAACGCGGGCGTCGACTTCCGCCCGCCGCCGAGAACCGACGCGGTCCTGCTGGCCGGTGACCTGACGGCGCTCCCGGCCATCGCCGCCATCCTCGAAACGCTGGACCCGGCCCTGCCCGTCCGCGCCTTCGTCGAGGTCCCCGACCGCGCGGACCACCGCGCTCTGCCCTGCGGCAGCGCGGACGCCCAGGTGCACTGGACTGCACCCGGCGAGCTTCCCGAGGCGCTCGCCGACTGCCCGCTGCCGGGCGACGCACCGTACGCCTGGATCGCGGGCGAGGCGGGGAGCGTCCGGGCCCTCCGCCGCCATCTGGTCCGCGACCGCGGCCTCCCCCGCGCGGCGGTCACCTTCACCGGCTACTGGCGGCTCGGCGCGACCGAGGAGCAGCTGGTCGCCGAAGCCGTCGCGATACCACCGCAGACCTCCCGCCACTGATCTGACTATTCATCAGAATTAGAGGAGACCCATGGCCATCCCGCAGCACGCGCGGACCCAACTCCTGCACGCCGCCTCCGCCGACGCGTACGCCGACCTCGTCCACCACGGCGCGCGCCGCGTCGCCGCCCGCGTGGTGCGGGCGCAGAGCGCGGGTCCGTTCACCGGCATCAGCCCCGACGCCCTGGCGGCCGAGTTCGCCGGGATCGACCTGGACGTCCCGCTCCCCGACCCGGACACCGCGCTCGACGAGCTGGAGCGGCTCTACCTCCGTGACGCGGTCTGGTTCCACCACCCGCGCTACCTGGCCCACCTCAACTGCCCGGTCCTGCTGCCCGCACTGCTCGGCGAGACCGTGCTGGCGGCGGTCAACTCCTCGCTGGACACCTGGGACCAGAGCGCGGGCGGCACGGTGATCGAGCAGCATCTGATCGACTGGACCGCCCGCCGGATCGGCCTAGGACCGGACGCGGACGGCGTCTTCACCAGCGGGGGCACCCAGTCCAACCTCCAGGCTTTGCTGATGGCCCGTCAGGAGGCCTGCGGCGGCGACCTCTCCCTGCTTCCGCGGCTGCGCGTCCTCGCCTCGTCCTGCGCGCACTTCAGCGTCACCAAGGCCGCCACGCTCCTCGGCCTCGGACCGGATGCGGTGGTGTCCGTCCCCTGCGACGCCGAGCGCCGGATGCAACCGGCCGCGCTGGAACGGGCGTTGGAGCAGTGCCGCCGTGCTGGGGAGGTGCCGGTGGCGGTCGTCGCGACCGCCGGGACCACCGACTTCGGCAGCATCGACCCGCTTCCGGAGATCGCCGACCTCTGCGCCCGCCACGACGTGTGGCTGCACGTGGACGCCGCCTACGGCTGCGGCCTGCTCGTCTCGCCGACCCGCCGCGCCCTGCTCGACGGCGTCGAGCGCGCCGACTCGGTCACCGTCGACTTCCACAAGTCCTTCTTCCAGCCGGTGAGTTGCAGCGCCCTGCTGGTCCGCGACCGGTCGGTGCTGCGGCACGCCACCTACCACGCCGACTACCTCAACCCGAAGCGCATGACGGAACGGCGGATCCCCAACCAGGTCGACAAGAGCCTGCAGACCACCCGGCGCTTCGACGCCCTCAAGCTCTGGCTCAGCCTGCGCACCCTCGGCGCGGACGCCATCGGCGAACTCTTCGACACCGTGGTGGACCTGGCCGCCGACGGATGGGAGCTGCTGACCGCCGACGACCGCTTCGAGGTCGTGGTCCGGCCGCAGCTCAGCACACTCGTCTTCCGCTGGGCTCCACGCCAGCACCGGGCACGTCAGCAGGACCTGCTCGACGCCGCCAACCTGCACGCCCGTGACGCGCTGGCCGCGAGCGGCGCGGCCATGGTCGCCGGAACGGTCGTGGACGGTCGGCACCACCTCAAGTTCACCCTGCTCAACCCGGAGACCACGACGGCCGACCTCGCCGCCGTCCTGGACCTGATCGCGGCCCACGCCGAGGCCTACCTCGACCTCGCGGCCCAGGCCGCCTGAAACACCGGCCCCAACCGGCTGGCCCGAACCGCCCGCCTGAACCATCCGCCCGAACCGGAGTCACCCATGGACGACCACACGCACACCCACGACTTCGTCGCCGTCGGCCTCGGCCCGTTCAACCTGGGCCTGGCCTGCCTCACCGATCCGGTGCCCGATCTCGACGGCGTCTTCCTGGAGCGCAGGCCGGAGTTCGACTGGCACCCCGGCATGCTGCTGGAACAGGCGAGCCTGCAGACCCCCTTCCTGGCCGACCTGGTCACCCTCGCCGACCCGGGCTCCCCGTTCTCCTTCCTCAACTACCTCAAGCAGACCGGGCGGCTCTACTCCTTCTACATCCGCGAGAACTTCTTCCCGCTGCGCCGCGAGTACGTGGACTACTGCCGCTGGGCCGCCTCCCGGCTCGACACCCTCCGGTTCGGGCGCGACGTCACCGCGATCACCCACGAGCCGGAGCGCGAGCGCTACCGCGTCGAGTGCGCCGACGGCGAGGCCTTCCACGCCCGTCGGCTGGTGCTCGGCACCGGCACCCCGCCGCACCTGCCCGCGGCGCTGGACGGGTTGGACGGTCCGGCCGTGCACAGCTCCCGCTACCTCGACCACGCCGCCGAGCTGCGCCGGTGCCGCAGCATCACCGTCGTCGGCAGCGGCCAGAGCGCGGCGGAGATCTACCAGGACCTACTGGCCGACATCGACCGCCACGACTACCGGTTGACCTGGGCCACCCGCTCGCCGCGCTTCTTCCCGCTGGAGTACACCAAGCTCACGCTGGAGCTGACCTCGCCGGAGTACGTCGACTACTTCCACGCGCTCCCCGCACCGGTCCGGGACACCCTCTCCGCCACGCAGAAGGGCCTCTACAAGGGCATCAGCGCCGACACCGTCAACGCCCTGCACGAACTCCTCTACGCCAAGAGCCTCGACGGCCCCGTCCCGACCCGGTTGCTGACCAACACCGAGCTGACGGACGCCCGTTGGGACAAGGCAGAGCAGCGCTACGAGCTGACGCTCCATCAGCACGAACAGGACGTCGTGCACCGCATCGCGACCGAAGGGCTGGTGCTGGCGACCGGATACCGCTACCAGGAGCCGCCGTTCCTGTCCGGCATCGCCGACCGGATCGCGCGCGACGGGCAGGGCCGCCTCGCGGTGCGCCGCGACTGGTCGGTGGACACGGGCGACCGAGGCGAGATCTTCGTCCAGAACGCCGCGCTGCACACCCACGGCCTCGCCGACCCCGACCTCGGCATGGGCGCGTACCGCAACTCCAGCATCATCCGCTCGCTGACCGGGCGCGAGGTCTACCCGATCGAGCGCCGCATCGCCTTCCAGGAGTTCTCCGCCGCATGAACCGCAACGCCCGCAACGCCCGTGTCGAGGCCCGTCCCGATCAGGCCCACCCCGACGACTTCACCTTCCGTCCCGTCGATCCGGACGCCGACGCCGCGCTGCTGCACGGCTGGGTCACCGACCCCAAGGCGGCCTTCTGGCTGATGCAGGGGGCGAGCGTGGCCGATGTCGCCCGCGAGTACCGCTCGTTGGATGCCTGGATCGGCCTGTTCCACGGTCAGTCTGCTGTCCTGACGGAGCGTTACGATGTCGCGTTGAGCGAGCTCGCCGACGTGCACCGTGTCCTGCCGGGCGACGTCGGCATGCACTTCCTCACCGCTCCGACGGACACACCCGTCCCCGGCTTCACCCGCGCCGCCATGACGGCGGTGCTGCGGTGGCTCTTCGCCGACCCGGCGGTGCGGCGCGTCGTGGTCGAGCCGGACCTGCGCAACCGCGCCGTCCACGCGCTCAACGCCGCCGTCGGCTTCCGCCCGGTGCGCGCGGTCACGCTGCCGCACTCCGGCAAGCGCGCGCTGCTCAGCACCTGCACCCGTGAGCAGTTCCACGCCGCGACCGGTGACCGCGACCCGCTCGCCCACCTCACGCCGGAGCTGTGGGCGGCGGCCAACCGGCGGCTGGTCCGCAAGGCGCTGGCCGAGTTCGCGCACGAGCGCCTGATCAGTCCGGTCCTGCTCCCCGAGGGGGGCGACTGGTACGGGGTCGGCAGCGACGACGACACGGTGGCCTACCGCTTCCGTGCCGAGCTGCTGACGCTGGACCACTGGCGGATCGACCCCGACTCGATGACCCGCGTCCGGACCGCCGACGGCGCCGTCCTGCCCCTGGACGCGGCCGAGCTGGTGCGGGAGCTGCGCCGCAGCCTGGGCCTGAGCGACGCCGTGCTGCCGCTCTACCTGGAGGAGATCACCAGCACCCTCGCCTCATCCGCCTACAAGCTCTCACTCCCGCCCGTCCCCGCCGCCGAGCTGGCGACGGCCGACCTGCAGACCGCCGAGGCGGGCATGACCGAGGGGCATCCGTGCTTCGTCGCCAACAACGGCCGGTTGGGCTTCGACGCCGCCGAGTACCTGCGCTACGCGCCCGAGGTCGGCGCACCGGTCCGCCTGCTCTGGGTCGCCGTCCACCCCGACCACGCCGTCGTCGCCACCGGGAGCGGCGTGGACCCCGCCGACCTGGCCGACCTGACGCTTGGGACGCTTGGGACACCCAACGGCCTGGACGACCATGTACTGATCCCCGTCCACCCCTGGCAGTGGCACAACCGGATCGCCGTCACCTACGCCGACGAGATCGCGGCGGGCCGGATCGTGCTGCTCGGCGAGGGCCGCGAGAGCCATCTGCCGCAGCAGTCGATCCGCACCTTCTTCAACACCACCGTCCCCGGCAAGCCCTACGTCAAGACGGCGCTGTCGGTGCTCAACATGGGCTTCGTCCGCGGCCTTTCGGCCGACTACATGGAGCACACGCCCGCGATCAACGACTGGCTGGCCGACCTGGTCAGCGCCGATCCGACGCTGACCGCCTGCGACTTCTCGATCCTCCGCGAGCACGCGGCCGTCGGCTACCGCCATCCCCGCTACCCGAAGGGCACGCCGCAGCAGAAGATGCTGGCCGCGCTCTGGCGCGAGAACCCCTTCGCGCTGCTGCGCGAGGGCGAACGCGCGGTCACCATGGCCGCGTTGCTGCACACCGACCGCGACGGCGCGCCCGTCGCCGCGGCGCTCGTCACCGACTCCGGCCTGCCGGCCGAGGAGTGGCTGCGCCGGTATCTGACGGCGTATCTGGTTCCGGTGGTGCACTGCCTGTTCAGGTACGGGCTGACATTCATGCCGCACGGCGAGAACGTCATCCTGGTCCTGGACGACCACGGCACACCGCTGCGCGTCTTCTTCAAGGACATAGCCGAGGAGATCGCCGTCCTCGACCGGGACCTCCCGCTGCCCGCGCAGGTGGAGCGGATCCGCGCCGAGGTCCCGCAGGAGCTGTGGGCGCTGTCGGTGCAGACCGACGTCTTCGACTGCTTCCTGCGCTTCCTCTCCGCCGAGCTGCACGCCTGCGGCGCGCTCGACCAGCGCGCCTTCTGGGCCACGGTCGCGCAGGTCATCCGCGACTACCAGGCGGCCCACCCGCAACTGGCCGAACGGTTCGCCCGGCACGACCTGTTCGCCGAACGCTTCCCGCTGTCCTGCCTGAACCGGCTGCAACTGCGGGACAACCAGCAGATGGTGGACCTCGCCGACCCTTCTGGCGCACTGCAGTTCGCGGGCACGCTGGCCAACCCCCTGGCCTGAGTGCGGAACGAGCGCGGAACGAGCGCAGAACGAGCGCGGCGGCCGTATACCACAGGCGACCGCCGTGGCTCCCCCGGCCGGAAGCCGACCATGGTGGCGAAGGGTGCCGGACCCCACCGGACCGGCACCCATATCCGTGATCCGTGATCTGCACATCCGTACCGAACGTACCGAACCCAGGGGGGTCGCCGTGGACGAGCTCATGCACAAGCTGGTCTCCGCCGTCATCGTGGCCGTGCTGCTGACCGCCGTCAGCGCGATCAGCGTCGCCACCCGCAAGCGCAAGGTCGCCCGCGCCGAGGCCGCCGCCCCGGCGCCGACCGAGGACCCGACCCACGCGCTCCTGCGCGAGGCCTGCGCCCACGACCAGCGGCGCGACCAGCTCGCCGCCCAGGGCCACGCGTCCGAGTCACTGGAGTACGCCCGAGCGGCAGCCGACCGCTGGCGCGCGCTCAGCGACCAGCGCCCGGGACGGTTTCTGACGGAGCGTCGCGCCGCACTCGCGCGGCTGGCCGAGCTGCTCAGCGCCGCCGGACTCGACGGCGAGGCCGCCCGCGCCCGTACCGAGGCCGAGGCGCTCGTCTAAGGCAGCAGCCCGCTCCCGTCGGCCCGAAGGAAGAACGACCATGCCCCACGCCCTGTGGACCGGGCGCTCGGCCACCCCGCACGAGGCCGCAGCCGACCTCGGCGGCGCGCTGGCCCGCGAACTCGGCCTCGACCGCGCCCCCGACGTCCGCGTCCTGCCCGCCGACACCACCGGCTCCCCGGCCGGCAGCCTGCTGCCGCCGCGCGAGCGGTACAGCGGGATGCCGGCGCCCACCGACGCCTACCTGTACGTCGACGCCGCCCGCCCCCGTCCGTTCGAACTGCGTGCCGCGCTGCTGCGCGGCCGTACCCTGCGCGGCCGGACGCTCGGGCTGGGCTCCCTGCTGTACGCGGTGCCGCTGCACGCCAAGGTCGCCACCCAGGTGGCGCTGACCGGCGGCGGGGCGGCCGGCCCGCAACGCTTCGCCGGTGATCCGACGGCCGCCGCGCGCCTGAACGCGGATGCCGACCTGGCCACCCGGGCGAGGGCGGTGGCGAGCACCAGGGCCGGTACGGACGCGCGCCACACCTGGGAGGTCGACGGCCTCCTCGCCGTCGAGCCCGCGCCGAGCGGCGCGGTGCTGCTGGCCCGCACCCTCTACCGCGCCACCAGCCCACGCTGGGATCCGCGCGCCGTCGCCGTCCTCGACCTCGCGGCGCGCATCGAGACCCTGCTCGCCCCCTGACCGACCGCGCAACCAAGAGCAACACCGAGAGCAACACCAACGCTGACACCGTCACCGACGCCGGACCGAGCACCACGCACGGACGACAGGGGGAGCCCCAGATGCCGACCGAACGCAACGTCACACCGCCTCAGCAGCCGCCGCGCCGAACCGCGTCCGGCCCTCGCAGGCGCTCCCGCCCGGCCCTCGCCGTGCTCGGCGCGCTCGGGGCGGCCACCCTGGTCCTGACTCTCGCGACGGGCTGCCAGAGCTCGTCGGAGTCGGATCCGTACGCGGGCCCGACGGACACCTACGCCCCGCCGACCGACCCGTACGCCTCGCCCACCGACCCGAACGCCGACCCGACGGACACGTACGCCGATCCCACGGACACGTACGCCGACCCCACGGACACCTACGCTCCGCCCACGGACCCGTACTCGCCGCCGGCCGACACCACGCCGCCGTCGCCCAGCCCCTACGACTCGGGCACCTGCCTCAACGGCACTCTGCCGGACTCCACGACGGCGCAGTCGGTCGACGACGTCAACCAGGTCGACTGCTCGGCCTCGGACGCGCACTACAAGGTGATCCAGGTCTTCTACGAGACCACCGACCTGAGCCAGTGCGACTCCGTGGCGGACACGCAGTACTCGTTCTCCTCCGAGGAGACCTGGAACGGCGCGACCATCAACTCCTACGTCTACTGCCTCGTCGGCCTCGGCTCCTACGCCCGCTGAGCGGCGTCGCCGGGGAGCGCGACCGGCAGCCGCAGGCCCAGCAGCGGACCGTGCTGCTGGGCGCCGTAGACGTCGCTGTCGCCCACGCCGCCCGACGGGAGAGGTCGGCGCAGGTTGATCTTCACGGCACGGGCCGGGTCGTAGTAGATCGCCTCGCCGACGTCCTCGACCGGGACGCCGTACAGCCCCGCTACCAACTCCCGTGTCACCGCCCGTTCCTGCTTGACCAGCTCGTACTGGGCGCGGCTCGCGAAGATGACGTCGAGGGTCAGCTCGAAGGGGCCCGCGTTCTTGCTGCGGACCACCTCCGCGAGCTCGGCCAGCGGCGCGGTCGGTCGGTCGCTCATCACTGTTCTCCCAACCCCGATCCCAACTCGACGAAGGTGACCGGGAAGAGGGCCGCAGGAGCGTCCACCGCCATCAGGTGGTAGACGCTCCACTCGTACACCGCACCCGCGTGGAAGTCCGACGGCGAGTACGGGAACGCCAGGTTGCCCGCCGTCGAGAGCCGTCCCGGATAGCCGAGATGCAGCATCGTGGAGCGGGCGAACGAGCAGAGCGTGTCCGCGAGTTGCTGCGTGTCGGCGACCGCCTCGATGACGATCCCGACCTCGTGGCCCGCCACCGGCGTCGGCTCCCACGTGCCCATGCAGGCGTCGCGGCCGTAGGCGCGGACGATCAACTCGTAGCGCTCGGCCGGGATGTCGGGGAAGTTGTCGGCGACCCGCGCCCGCACCGCGGCGACGATCTCGTCCAACGCCTCGATGAAGCGCGGGTCCCGCGCGCCCGCCAGCGAGACCGTCCGGTGGCCGCGCAGCCGCGCGCCCTCCAGCTTGACGGCGTACGGGCGCGGGACGTACCGCGATCCGGAGACCTTGACGCCGCGCTCGCCCTCCGGCGTGAAGACGCACGCGCTCAGGTCCAACTCCCCGCCCGGTCCCGGCAGACGGTAGGGGTCGCTCTTCTCGTAGAGGGTGTGCGCGGCGACGGAGGTCGGCGTGCAGCGACGCTCCGGCGTCAGCGGCTCGACGACGAAGTGGTCGCGGCGCAGCGTGCCCAGCATGCAGTCGCTGCCGCTGCCAGGCAGAGCCGCGATCGCGGCGCATTCGAGGATCTTGCCCAGGTGCAGGGCGAGTCCGGCGTCGAAGCCGTGCAGCAGCGGCAGAGCCGCGAAGACCGCAGGGTCGTAGGCGCGACCCGCGAGCACCACGTCCGCCCCGCCCGCCAGCGCGGCGACGAACGGCTCGGCGCCCATCTGCGCCACCACGTGCGTGCTGGCGTCGACGTCCTCGGGCGTCAGCTGCGGGCCGAACGGCACCGAGGTGATCCGGCCCTCGTCCAGCGCCTCCCGGACCGTGGCCTTGTCGACGTCGGCGGGGATCAGTGCGACGCGCAGCCGTAGCCCGTGCGCGGCGATGATCTCCTCGACAATTTCGCGCAGCCACTCCAGGTGCGGTGCGGCGCCCGCGCCGCCCGCCGATCCGACCACGACCGGGACGCCCAGGCGGCGTCCGGCGAGGATCATCCGCTCCAGGTCGCGCCGCACAGCGACGCGGTCGGTGAAGGAGACGCCCGCCCCGAGGTAGTACGGACCGGGGTCGCTCGACCCGGCGTCGACGGCGATGACGTGCGGCTCACGGGCCAGGCCCGCCTCGAACGAGGCGTCCGGAAAGCCGTAGCCCAGGATGGCCGTCGCCGACAGCACCCGGATCTCCTGCATCGCGCCTCCCTGCCCGTCACGCATCGCCCGTCACCCGTCCGCTCGCAGCCGCTCGCGATCAAGTATCGCCGTCGGTCCCAGGCTCCGGTGCGGTTGGGGTGCCGACCCGATGGGAAGAAAAGTGATATCTCTATCTACGCGACGGTGGTGCATCCCGCACCCGCGCGGGGAGGCGAGAGGCGAGGTGGCCGAGATGGACGCAGCCGGCAGGGGTACGACCGGGGGCAACGCACCTGTAGGCGGTGCACCCGTGGGCGTGGTGGAGCGGGAGGCGGCGAGCCTCCCCGGCGGTATCGGACTGGTCGTCGGCCTCGCCCTGATCGCGGGCGGGATCGCCCTGGTCAGCTCCGCCGGGAACGGGAGCCACGCCCCCGGCGCTGTGGTGCTCGTCCTCGGCGTGCTCGCGCTGGCCGGGCTCACCGCGGTCGCGCCCGGCCAGGCGCGGGTGGTGACCCTGTTCGGGCGCTACCTGGGCACAGTCCGCACCAACGGGCTGCGCTGGCTCAACCCGTTCACCAAGCGCCAGCGCGTCTCGACCCGGATCCGCAACCACGAAACCGAGACGCTGAAGGTCAACGACGCCGACGGCAACCCGATCGAGATGGCCGCGGTGGTCGTCTGGCAGATCGCCGACACCGCCCAGGCGGCCTTCGGCGTCGACGACGTGGTCGACTTCGTCTCCATCCAGACCGACACCGCCGTCCGACACATCGCGGGCAGCTTCCCGTACGACGCGCGCGGCGAGGCGCGGCTGTCGCTGCGCGAGAACGCCGAGGAGATCACCTCGCGGCTCTCCGCCGAGATCGCCGACCGGGTGGAGCGCGCGGGCGTGGTGGTGCTGGAGTCCCGGATCACCCGCCTCTCCTACGCACCCGAGATCGCCCAGGCGATGCTGCGCCGCCAGCAGGCGGACGCGATCGTGGCGGCGCGTCAGCGACTGGTCGAGGGCGCGGTCGGCATGGTGCGCAGCGCGCTGGACCAGCTGGCCGAGGAGGAGGTCGTCGAACTGGACGAGGAGCGCAAGGCGGTGATGGTGAGCAACCTGCTGGTGGTGCTCTGCAGCGACCACGCGACCCAGCCTGTGGTCAACACCGGCACCCTCTACCAGTAAGCGCCCGCCGTGAGCGAACGCAAGAGCATCCTGCTGCGGCTCGATCCCGCCGTCCACGACGCACTGGCGCGCTGGGCGGGCGACGAGCTGCGCAGCACCACGGCACAGATCGAACTGCTGCTGCGCAACGCGCTGTCCCAGGCCGGTCGGCTGCCCGGCAACGTCGGCAGCATGCCGCGCCGCGGCCGTCCGCCCAAGCGTCAACAGGCCGATGCGGCCGAGGGCGAGACAACCCAGACCTCGTCGGACCCGGACGCCAGGGCCGAGTCCGGCGAGGAATGAGGCCGGCGGGTCCATTGTCCGGGCCTCCTTAAAGTGATATCACTTTAAATGTGAGTACGACGCTGAAGACCACCTCACCCGCGCTGGCCGTCACGGGCCTGGCCAAGCGCTTCGGACCCCGCACGGCCTTCGCCGACCTGTCGTTCCAGGTCGACCAGGGCGAGGTGTTCGGATTCCTCGGCCCCAACGGAGCCGGCAAGACCACCACGGTCCGCACGCTCGGCACCCTGATCGCGCCGAGCGAGGGCAGTGCGACGGTCGCCGGGCTCCCGCTGACTCCGGAGAACGGGATCGAGATCCGCAAGCGGATCTCGCTCATGCCGGAGTCCCCCGGCCTCTACCTGCGGCTGACCGTCGCGGAGAACCTGCGGTTCTTCGCCGGGCTGCACGAGCTGACGGACGTCAAGGAGCGCATCGACCGGGCCCTGCGCGCGGTCAACCTCACGGACCGGGCCGACGACCCCTGCCGCAGCCTCTCCAAGGGCCTGCGGCAGCGGGTCGGCCTGGCCCGCGCGCTGCTCAACGACCCCTCCGTGCTCTTCCTCGACGAGCCCACCTCCGGCCTGGACCCGGTCTCGGCCCGCGAGGTGCACGAGCTGATCGACGGCCTGCGGCGACGCGGGGTGACCATCTTCCTGACCACCCACCGGCTGGCCGAGGCGGAACGGCTCTGCGACCGGGTCGCCATCCTCAACACCACGCTGCGCACCATCGGCCGCCCCGACGAGCTGCGCGACCAGCTGTTCAGCAAGACGCTCGGCATCCGCACGTCCCGGCCGCTGGCCGACCCGGCGGCGGTCTTCGACGGGCTTCCGGGCGTGGAGAGTTGGCAGACGGACGACAGCGGCGGCTACGTCCTGGCCGTCACCGACCCCGACCTGGCCGCGCCCGCCGCAACCCGCGCCCTGGTGGCCGCGGACGCGGACGTGCTGTCGCTGAGCCAGTCGCACCACTCGCTGGAGGACGTCTACCTCCAGCTGATCGACACCGACGGGGAGACCGCCTCATGAGCCTCATCCTGACGCGCCGCCAGGGCCCTGGCCGGACCGGTCCGATCAGCTGGCCCCGGGTCCGCGCGGTGGCCCGCAAGGAGGTGCAGGACTACCGGCGCAACCGCTTCATCGTGATCACCATGACGGTGATGCCGGTGATCTTCATGATCCTCCCGGTGATCGACATCTTCGCCCTGCCGTCGGACGTGGCAAGCTCGATGCTGACCAAGCGGGTCGGCCTGTCGCTGCTCTACATGCTGATCGCCCCGGCGGTGACCCCGGCGGCCATCTCCGCCTACTCGGTCGTCGGCGAACGCGAACAGGGCACCATGGAGCCGGTGTTGACCACGCCGCTGCGCACCGAGGAGTTCCTGATCGGCAAGGCGCTCGCGGCGCTGCTGCCGACGCTGGCGATCTCCTACGGGATCTTCGGCCTCTTCCTGCTGCTCGTCAAGGTGTTCGCGCACCCCAACGTGGCCACGGCCGTCTTCCAGGGACCGCTGCTGCTGGCCCAGGTGCTGTTCACGCCGCTGGTGGCGGGGTGGTCGATCTGGGCCGGGATCGCCATCTCGGCCAGGTCCAACGACGTGCGCGTCGCCCAGCAGCTCAGCACGCTGGCGAGCCTGCCGCCGGTGGCCATCACCTCGCTGTTCTCGTTCGGCGTGCTGACGCCGACCCTGCGGCTGGCGCTGATCATCGCGGCTGTGCTGCTGGTCGTCGACAGCCTGGGCTGGCGCGCCGTCTCCGCGTTGTTCGACCGGGAGCGCCTGGTCACCGGGAAGCGCGCGTCCTGACGCGTCGCCGTCGTCCGTGCCGTCGTCCGCCGGGTCGGCTCTCGCCTGCGCCCGGCGGACGAGGTATCGTCGGGTCGGCGGTGACCGGCCGCACCTGGGTTCGCGGGCAGGGCTCCAAGCTCACCGGATGCAGCACGCACATGCACAGGCATGTCTTTCCAGCCCGATGTCGCGAACCCGCGGGCGCCGAGGAAGGACTGCCATGTCGTCCGACACTTCCGCGTCGTCGCGCGCACTGCCCGACCGCCCGAACCTCCGCTTCCTCAAGCTGGAGGCCAAGCGCCGCCTCGCCGCAGGCGAGTTCCCGACGCTGCACGACGCCCAGCTGGCCGTCGCCCGCGAACACGGGATGCCCAGCTGGACCGCGCTCAAGGAGCACATCGCCGCACTGGACACCGCCGGCGTCGACGCCGATGCCGATGTCGATGCCGGTGTCGACCACCAGGCGCTGGCGCAGGTCCGCTGGGTGGTGGACCGCTTCCGCGGCGCCGACCGGCCCGGCTGGACCGCGCCCGACCGCGCCGAGCTGGGCGAGCACTTCGCTGACCACTTCCTGAGCATGGTCCCGCCCGAGCAGATCGCCGCCACCCTGGCCGGGCAGGCGGCGCGGCTGCGCGAGCCGCTGACCGTGCTGGGCTCCGCGCCGCAGGCCCTGCGCGCGGGGCTCGGCGACCTGCGCGTCGAGGCCGTGGCCGACCGGCTCCCGCCGCACCGCCTGGTCGGGCTGCGCGTCTACCCGGCGGGCCTGCGCGTGCGCGACCCCCGCGTCACCGAGCCGCCGACGTCCAGCGACGGGCCCGTGCCGGAGGAGGCAGCCGAGCTTGTCGCGGAGTCGCTCGCCGACGTCGGCCTCGTCGGACTGGTCGCGGCGGGCCCCTCTTGGTCCCAGGCGCGCGGCTGGGCCGATCTGGAGCAGGACGTCCCGCTCCGCCCCGACCACCGGTTCCCCGCCTACGCGATCACCAAGCTGATCACGGCAACGGCCGTGCTGCACCTGGTCGGTGAGGGCGCGCTGGCACTCGACGACCGGGTCGACGACCACCTGCGCACGCTTCGCCTTGCCGACAGCAAGGTGACGGTCCGTCAACTGCTGAGCCACACAGGCGGAGTGGACAACCCGGAGCAGGCGTTCGGCGAGCCGGTCACGGACGTGGGCGCGCTGCTCGGCCCGGTCGTGGGCTGCTCCGGCCCGCGCGGTGAATTCGCTTACAGCCACGGCGGGTTCGCGGTCCTCGGTGAGCTGGTCGCCCAGCTGACCGGACTCCCCTACGCCGAGGCGGCCGCCCGGCTGGTCCTCCGCCCGCTCGGGATGGACGCCTCCTCCTACCCGCTCGCGGTGCCCGAGGCCGACGCCGTCACCGGCTACCGGCTGGGCCAGGACGGGCAGTTCGAGCCGGTGGCGACGCCGCTGGCCACGCTTCAGGCGGCGGCCGGACTCTGGTCCACGGCGCCGGACCTGGTCCGCTTCGCCGCGGGCTGGCGCTCGTTGCTCCCCGACGAGCTCGCGGAGCAGGCGCTGACCCCGCAGGCGCCGCGCGACGACTCCGGCGCCGCGATCGGCCTGGGCTGGCTGCTGCACCTCACCCGTGACGCCGTCGGCCACGGGGGCGGCGGCGACGCCTCGGCGACCTCGCTGCTCGTCCGCCCGAGCACCGGACAGGTCGGCGTGGTCCACGCCAACCGCCAGATCCCGGCGGAGCCGCTCAACGCGAAGCTGCTGCGCATCACGGCCTGACGGATCGCCTGTTCCCGTCGCTCTGCCCGTGGCGAATCTGCGGCGGGCAGAGAAGCGTGATCCGGAGGTCTTCCGAGGTCAAGAGTGGAGTCGAGGGCATATCCCAGCCTCGACTCCACTCTTCGACGAGGAGACCCGATGACTCCACGCACCCTGCTCGCGCCCCGAGCGGAGGAGGGCGACACCGCGCCCAGCCGGTTCGACGACCACCTCGCGGCGCAGCTGCTCGCCCAGCGGATCGTGCTGCTCGGCACCCAGGTCGACGAGGTGTCGGCCAACCGGGTGTGCGCGCAGTTGCTGCTGCTGTCGGCGGAGGACCCGCGCACCGACATCAGCCTCTACATCAACAGCCCCGGCGGGTCGGTCACCGCGGGTCTCGCCATCTTCGACACCATGCGGCTCATCCCGAACGACGTCTCGACGCTGGCGATGGGAATGGCGGCCAGCATGGGCCAGTTCCTGCTGACCGTGGGCACGCCCGGCAAGCGGATGGCGCTGCCGAACGCGCGGATCATGATGCACCAGCCCTCCGCAGGCATCGGCGGCACCGCCGCGGACATCGAGATCCAGGCGGAGAACCTGGAGTTCACCAAGAAGGCCATCGAGCGGATCACCGCGCAGCACACCGGTCAGAGCGAGGAGACGATCTCGCGGGACGGCGACCGGGACCGCTGGTTCACCGCCGAACAGGCCAAGGAGTACGGAATGGTGGACCGGGTCGTGGAGTCGCTCGCCGACATCCGCCCGGCCACCTCGCGTCCACGGATGGGGTTGTGACATGGGGTCGTACACGGTTCCCTACGTCGTCGAGCGGACCGCGCAGGGCGAGCGCTCCTACGACGTCTTCAGCCGGCTGCTGAACGAGCGGATCATCTTCCTCGGCACCGAGATCGACGACGGCGTCGCCAACGTGGTCATCGCGCAGCTCCTGCACCTGGAGTCGGCCAACCACGAGCAGGAGATCTCGATCTACCTCAACTCGCCAGGCGGATCGTTCACTTCACTGATGGCGATCTACGACACCATGACGTTCGTGCAGGCGCCGATCTCCACGTTCTGCGTCGGCCAGGCGGCCTCGACGGCGGCGGTGCTGCTGGCCGGCGGGGATCCCGGGCGCCGGTTCGTGCTCCAGCACGCGCGGGTGCTGCTCGGCCAACCCGCCAGCGGCGGGCAGCAGGGGACGGTCTCCGACCTCAGCGTCGCGGCCAAGGAGATGGCCCGCATCCGCGCGCAGGTGGAGGAGGTCCTGGCCCGGCACACCCACCGCGACCCGGCCGCGCTGCGCGCGGACATGAACCGCGACAAGATCCTCACCGCCGAGGAGGCCGTCTCCTACGGCATCGCCGACGAGGTGCTGCGGCGGCGGGCTCCGTTCGCCTGACGGCGCCCGCGCCCGGGACCGCAGCCGGTACGACGAGGGGGGTACCGGCCGCGGTCCGGTCAGGCCGCGAGGCAGAGGCCGTCGTGGCGCGCCGTGGGCGAGGTGCGTCCGCGGTCCGGCCGGCCGTGGGCGTGTTGGGTGCGTCGGGCGTGCCGGGTCAGGTCGTCCTGGGCGAGCGAGAGCAGGTCGCCGAGGCCGAGCCCGAGGGCCCGGGCAGCCGCCGCGAGCACCTCGGAGGAGGCCTCCTTGCGACCGCGCTCCAGCTCCGACAGGTACGGCATCGAGATCCGGGCCGCCTCCGCGACGTCCTTCAGCGTCCGCTCCTGCGCGAGCCGCTCCCGCCGCAGCGCCCCGCCGACCACGTCCCGCCAGAGCGGCTCCTTCGGCACGGGCGTCTGTTGCACGGACGTCGGCTGCGCGGGCGCCTGCTGCAGGGGCGTCTCCGTCGCGGACGTCTGCCGCGCGGGAGCCTTCGGGCGCAGGGGGATGACGCGGGCCTCGTCCGACGCGTGAATGCTCATCCCTCCAGCGTAGGGATCCTGCCCACCGGGGGAAGGGAGCGGCGTTCTGCCCTGGGTGAAGTCCGGGTCACCGGGTCGGCGCTCCGGGTCTCCGGGGCATCGCGCTACGAGATCGCCCGCAGTCCGGGGCGCTGCTGCTGCCGCAGTGCGTCCACCGCCTCGGCCGTGCGCTCGTCGGCCGGGAGCAGCACCACCAGCTGCTGTTCGTCCTCCGCGAGTTCCAGCGTCTCGCGGAGGAAGCGCAATGCCGACCCGGAGGGGTGGTCGAGGCGGAGCGCGCCGCGCTGCGGCACGGTGTGCTGGTTCAGGCGGCGGGTGAACTCCGGCCCGGCCACCACCGCGAGCTCCGCCGCCAGGCGCTCGTGCTGCGCGACGTTCGGCCCGACCCAGAGGTCGAAGACCTGCTGGTCGGCGATGTCGTCCCAGTCGGCGAAGAGAGAGCGGGCGCGCGCGTCGGTGAAGACGTAACGGGTGAGGTTCGGGGCCTCGTCGTCGAGCAGGCCACTGCCGCCGAAGACCGTCTCGAACGTGCTGCTCACGGCGAGGATGTCACCCCACCGGTTGGCCACCATCGCGATGCCGTCCGGTTCGAGCAGCCTCAGTGTGCGCAGCACGGACGGGCGGACCTCGCGCGGCGCGCGAACGGGCAGGGCGGCGCGACCGGCGCACTCACTACCGCTGATCTTGGTCAGGTAGCGCAGATGGCTGCGCTCGGCGGTGTCCAGGCTCAGCCCGTCGGCGAGCGCGTTCACCACCGCCGGGGAGGGGTTGCGGTCCCGGCCCTGCTCGATCCGGGTCAGGTATTCGACGCTGATCCCGGCCCGCACGGCGAGATCGGAGCGGCGCAGGCCTGGCGACCGGCGGCGGCCGTGGTCCGGCAGTCCCAGCGTCTCGGGCTGGATGCTGTCCCGCTTGGTGCGGATGAAGTCCCCCAGAGGCGTTCCCATGCGAACCACCCTAGGCGAGACTGACCTGCGCGCGGGAGCGCTCAGGGTGGCCCTGCGGGGGCCAGCCTCCGCACGGTCTGGTTGCCGCCCGGCGGGGGCCCGAGGGTGGTGGCCATGGAGAACACCACGAACACCACAGACGCCGTGCAGTCCGCGCAGGCGGCCAACAAGCTCGTCATCGTCGTCGGCAGCGTGCGCGAGGGCCGGTTCGGTCCGACCGTCGCCTCCTGGGTCGCCGAACAGGCCCGGAACCACGGCGAGTTCGACGTCGACGTCGTCGATCTGGCGGACATCGACCTGCCGTTGGCGCTGCCGGCCACGCCGCCCAAGCTCGCCGGGGACGCCTATCCCCGGCCGGAGGGCATGCGACCGCTGACCGACGCCCTGGACGGCGCCGACGCCGTCGTCCTGGTCACCCCCGAGTACAACCACAGCTACCCGGCCTCGCTGAAGGCCGCCATCGACTGGCACTTCACCCAGTGGACCGCCAAGCCGGTCGCCTTCGTCAGCTACGGCGGCGGCGCGGGCGGACGGCACGCGGTGCTGCACCTGGAGAACGTGCTGACCGAACTGCACGCCGTCACCATCCGCGACGGGCTCGCCTTCCCGAACTACTTCACCTCCTGGGAGGACGGCCGCCCCGGCGACCCGGAGACCGAGACCTACGCGAAGATGCTGCTGAACCAACTCGCGTGGTGGGCCACGGCGCTGAAGACGGCCCGCGCCAACGCGCCCTACCCGGCGTGACGCAGAGAGGTACGGAGATGCAGAGAGGTACGGAGATGGAGTACACCACTCTCGGACAGACCGACCTGCGCGTCAGCCGGATCGCACTCGGGTGCATGGGCCTCGCCGATCCGACGCGCGGGGTCAACCCCTGGGCCCTGGACGAGGAGTCGGCCGCGCCGCTGTTCCGGCGAGCAGTCGAGCTGGGCATCACGCTGTGGGACACCGCGAACGTCTACGGCGGCGGCAGCTCCGAGGAGTTCGTCGGCCGCGCGATCCGCCGGTACACCCGGCGCGAGGACGTCGTCGTCGCCACCAAGGTGGGGCTGCCGATGGACGACAGCGCGGAGGGCTCAGGCCTGTCGCGCAAGGCGATCGTCCGGCAGGTCGACGGTTCGCTCGCCCGGCTGGGCACGGATTGGATCGACCTCTACCAGATCCACCGTTTTGATCCGCGCACTCCGATCGAGGAGACCATGGCGGCGCTGGACGAGGTGGTCCGGGCCGGGAAGGTCCGGTACGTCGGCGCCTCGTCCATGGCGGCACGGCAGTTCGCCGCGATGCAGCAGGTCGCGGCCGACCGGGGCGGGGCCCGGTTCGTGTCGATGCAGAGCCAGTACAGCCTGGTCCAGCGCGACGAGGAGCAGGCGATGTTCCCGCTCGTCGCGGCGCAGGGCGTGGTCGCGCTCCCCTGGTGCCCGCTGGCCAAGGGCAGGCTGGCCCGCCCGTACGGTGCGGTCACCGGCCGCTCGGCCAACGATCCGGCCGGGCAACGCTTCTACGCCGACGTCGAGCGCCCCGTGGTCGACGCGGTCGGGCGGATCGCCGCCGACCGAGGCCTGCCGATGGCCCAGGTCGCCCTGGCCTGGGTGCTGGGCAACCCGGTGGTGGCCGCGCCGATCATCGGTGCGACCCGTACCGGCCATCTCGACGACGCGGCGGCGGCGCTGACGGTCCGTCTGGACGCCGACGAGCGCGCCGCGTTGGAGAGTCCGTACGCGGTCGGTGTGCCGGCCGGGTACTGACGCTCCGTCACTGAACCCACCGTCACTGAACCCTCCGTCACTGACGCTCCGTCACAGAAGTGCTCAGCTGCCCTCCAGCACGATCCAGGTGCGTCCCGGGGCCAGTTCCATCTCCTTGCCGCCGACCGTGTACTGCGTCTGGGAGGTGTCGTTCGGCTTGGTCCACTGGCCGTGCCAGACCTTGCCGTCACGGTAGAAGTCGGCGCTGCCCTGGCCGCTGGTCTGGGAGAAGACCTCGTTGTCCGCGTGACCGGCGTTGTAGTCGGTGTACTTGCCCTGGACCACCTTGACGTGCTGGATGATGACGTTGACCGTGTTCGCCCGGCCCGCGTCGGTGGTGGTCACCGGATGGCCGTCGGCGGAGACCAGCCACTGGTTGCCCGAGGCCGTGAAGGTGAAGGACGCGGCGGGCATGCGGGCCGTGACCGAGCTCGCCGCCGCTCCTCCCGCCGGTTCCGCGCCGAAGCGGAGGCCGATGTCCTGGGCCTTGGCCAGGTTGGGGAAGGCGGCGAAGATCTGCGACGGCTGGATGAAGGTCGGCGCACTCCCGCCGTTGCTGAACAGGTTGGGGTTGTTGATCGGGTTGATCTCCTGGAGGTTGGCCCGCGCCAGGTCCGGCTTGAGCCCCGATATCGCGCCGGAGTAGGCCAGTCCGACATGCCCGAACGCCGCCAGCAGCGGGATGTCGGTCTGCCGGGCGCTGCGCACCGGGCCGACCTTGGGCGGCACGTGGTTGCTGTCGAAGACGACGAGGTAGCGGCTGAGGCCGCCCTCGACCTGGATCGCGTAGACCAGGTCCGCCGAGTTGAGTCCGGCCTGCTGGAACTGGGCCTGGCCGACGTTGTCGATCTTGACGGCCAGTACGTGGCCCTCCGGACCCTGCCCGGTGAGCGGGTTGTTGGGCGCCGGTGGCGCGCTGGTGGTGGGCGGAGGCGGCGGCTGGGTGGTCTTTGTCGGCGCGGGTTTGCCTCCGCCGCAGGCCGCGAGGCCGGCCCCGACGCCGACGGCCGCCAGGGCGGCGACCGCGGCGATAAAGGCCTGGCGTCGCCTGCCGCCATGTTGCCGCGTGCGGGTTCGTGAAGGGGCTCCCGAGGAGCCGTCCTGGTGCGGGTCGGGATTCGCCTGGTCCGTCATACACGCTCACCACCTGCGGGAGAGAGGGACAGGGAAGGAACGAGCAAAGCCTCACGACAGCACGCGGCGCCGGAAGTTGCGCAGCCCGAGTGCCAGGAACAGCGCACAGAAGCCCGTCAGCACGGGGTAGATCACCACCAGGGACATGTGCGACGCGTCGGTGAGCCCGGCCCGCATGCCCTCGGCAATGTAGATCAACGGGTTGACGAGCACCAGCACTTGGAGCCAGTGGAAGCCCCCGACGTGGACCGCGCCCAGCCGGGTCCACTGGTAGTAGGTGCCCCCGAGGAAGACCAGCGGCAGCACCACGAAGCCGAACATCAAGCCGATGTTGCGCGGCTCGAAGGTGGTTCCGAGCACGAGCCCGAGGGAGGTCATCGCCACGCACGACAGCGGGATCAGCGTCACCACCACCCACCAGTGCACGCTCAGATGCGCCGTCACACCCGGCGCGTGGACCACGGCCGCGATCGGGAAGACGATCAGCGCAGAGATCAGCGCCTGCGTCGCGCCGGACAGCACCCGGGCCAGCGCCACCAGCCAGATCGGGCAGGGCGCCTGCACCCGGTCCTCTATCTCGCGGGTGAAGCCGAACTCCTGGGACAGCTGGATGGCGACGGACTGGATGCCCTGGAACATGATGGAGATCGCCACAACGCCCGGCACCAGCACCGTCGCGAAATCCGACTCCCCCGCCCGTCCGCCGCCTCCGCCGACGCCCTGGCCGATGGCCGGGAACACGTAGAGGAAGACGAAGACCAGCAGCAACGGCTGCATGATGGTGCGCCCGACGAACTCGCCGAAGTTCTTGCGCAGCACGGTCAGGTCGCGGCGGATCAGCGCGCCGAGCGCGGTCCGGCTGGACGCGGCGGCGGAGCGGGTGGGCCGCAGCGCCACGGACGTGGCCGTGTCCGCCGGGGCCTGCACGGGGTGTGTCAGGTGAGCCGACATCAGTCCCGCAACTCCTTCCCGGTCAGCCGGATGAAGACGGTCTCCAGCGTGGTCTCGGCCACCGACAGGTCCGCGATCTGGAACCCCTCGGACTCGGCCGCCTCGAGGACGCGCGGCAGCAGCCGGTCGCCGCCGTCGACGTGGAGTTCGACGCGTCCGTCGGTGACCCGGGTGCGCACGACGCCCGCCACCGCGCGGGTCAGCAGCGCCGCCAGCGCCTCGCCGTCGTGGGGCGCGTCGGACTGGCCGTCGTGGCCCGTGTCGTGGTCGGTGTCGTGGTCGACGAGTTGGACGGTGACCTGGGTGTCCGCCTCGATGCCGCGCTTGAGCGCGGTCGGGGTGTCCAGGGCGAGGATCCGGCCGTGGTCGATGATGGCGACGCGGTCGCAGAGCCGGTCCGCCTCCTCCATGTTGTGGGTGGTCAGCAGGATCGTCTGGCCGTCGGCGATGAGCCCGGCCAACACCTCCCACAGCGCCAGACGGCTCTGGGGGTCGAGCCCGGCCGTCGGCTCGTCGAGGAAGAGCACGGCAGGGCGGTGCAGGATCGCGCGGGCCACCATCAGCCGCTGCGCCATGCCGCCGGAGAGGATGTGCACCGAGGCGTCCGCCTGCGCGGTGAGGTGGAACCGCTCCAGCAGCGCGTCGGCGGCGGCGCGGGCGCGGCGCGAGGGCAGGCCGAAGAGGAGGCCGTGGAAGTAGAGGTTCTCGCGCACCGTGAGCGACCGGTCCAGCGTGTTCTGCTGGGTGACCACCGAGATGACCTGCTTGGCCAGGGTGGGACGGGCGACCACGTCGATCCCGGCGACCTCGGCCCGGCCTGAGGTGGGGACGACGCGGGTGGTCAGCATGCCGACGGTGGTGGTCTTGCCCGCGCCGTTCGGGCCCAGCAGCCCGAAGAGTTCGCCCCGGCGGACCGCCAGGTCGATCCCGTCCACGGCGGGTGCCGTGGCCTTGGGGTAGACCTTGGTCAGGGCCGCGGCGCGGATGACCGTCTCCTCCGCCGTGTCCGCGTCCGCAGTCGCGGAGGCGGAGGCCGAGGAGTTCGGGATCCCGGGTGCAACCATGCCTCACCTCGCCACTGCGACGTGCAGGCCTGACCTGACCTTCCCAGGATGCTCCGAACGGGTTGCCACGGACAACCGGGCGGGTGAGCCGGGCGGGTGAACCGTGCCGATGCGGGCGCACGAGGGCGGCCTGCCGGTCAGTCGCGCGGACGTCCGCGCAGGCCCAGGACGAGCAGCGCCACGCCGCCGGCCACCAGCACGACGCCGAGCACCGTGTAGCCGGGACGCCCGGTCATCACCGAGCCGTGCAACGCGCCCACGCCCTGCGCGATCCAGACTCCGCCCAGCGCGATCAGCACCAGCCCGATGACCCTGGGGACCCACATGGTGTCCCACCTCCCGCCGCCGACGGCCCGAGCTCTCCCACCAGTACGCCCCGCCGCGCAGCGGCTCGTCAACAAGCCTGCGGACGGCGTCAAGCGCTCAGCGGCTCGCGCTCACGCAGTGCGACCGGTCAGCACCACGCCGCGTCCGGCGAAGAAGGGCTCCAACTCGGCGTGGGTCAGCCGGACGAACCGCTGCGACCGTCCGGCGAAGCCGGAGGGGTTGTGCAGGAACAGGGCATCGTCGTCGGCACCCGTTCCTGCGGCTGCCCCGCCCGCGCCGACGGCGAGGACCAGGTGTCCGCCTCGCTGCGGCGGCTGCCGCTCGGGCGTGCGGACCCACGGGTGGACCGAGAGCATGACCAGGCTGCCGCCCCGCACCAGCGAGGCGACCTCGCCGAGCGTCAACTCCGGGCGCACGTCCACCTGGAGCGGATGACGCGCGCTGGTGTGCGCGGCGAACGGCGCGTAGATCAGCCCGCCCAGCCCGCCGTCGTCCCGCTTCACGTAAGCACCGGCCCGCAGGTAGTCACCGGCCAGGTCCAGGGCGCGCGGCGGCCGCGTGCCGGTGACGTGGTGCAGCGCCATCCGCAGGCAGGCCATCCCGCACAGCCGCCGCGCCCACCAGGCGTACTCCTCGGGCGTCGCCGCGCCGGACGCCGCCCAGGCCGGGTCCTCGGCCGCGGACAGCCGACCGCCGATGATCGCCTCGACCAGCTCGGGCGACTCCCACTGGGCGTAGTACGGCACATCGTGCACGACGTCGGCTTGCGCGATCATGACTGCCGTTCTATCACGCGCTCTCCTCTGCTCCCGCCTGCTCCCAGCTGCTCTCCCGCGCTCCGACGCCCGCCCGCGTGCGAGGATCGGCGCATGTCGAACCCCGTCGAGTTGGTCGTCCCGTCCCTGTTCAACGGCCCGCCCACGTCCGCGAACGGCGGCTGGATCTCCGGCGCCCTGGCCCAGCACGTCGGCAACGCTGACACCGTCGTGGTGACGCTTCGTCAGCCACCGCCGCTGGAGCGGCCGATGACCGTCGTCCCGGTGCCGGACGGCCCGGACGCCGCCCCCGGCGGGGTGCGGCTGCTCGACGGTGAGCTGCTGGTCGGCGAGGCCGCCCCGGCGCAGCTGGCCGAACTGGGAACACCGCCTCCGGTCCCCTTCGACGTCGCCGAAGCGGCCCAGGCTGGCTTCCGCGGTCACAAGCACCACCCCTTCCCGACCTGCTTCGCCTGCGGCACCGGACGCGGCGACCTCGAGGGCCTGCACCTCTTCGCCGGCCCGGTCACCGACGAGCCCGGCGCGCTGCACGCCTGCACGTGGATCCCGCGCGCGACGCTCGCCGATCCCGGCGCGGCGCGGGTCCGGCCCGAGTTCGTCTGGGCCGCGCTGGACTGCCCGGGCGCGTGGACGGTGGATCTGGAGACCCGGGACGTGGTGCTCGGCCGGATCACCGCGCGGGTGGACGGCACGCCCGCGCCGGGCGAGGCATGCGTGATCACCTCGCGTTTGATCAGCCAGGACGGCCGCAAGTTCACCACCTGCACGGCGCTCTACGACAGCACGGGACGCCTGCTCGGCGAGGCGGAGAGCGTCTGGATCGAGCTGCGCCGGTAAGGAAACGCTGCGAATGATCGATCGACTGATCGTTTGAATGAAATTCGGTGAATCGATCCCAACTTATTGACGTCCGATCAAACGAGTGAGCACTATCCGTGGCATCCCCGATGCCACGGAGGCCCACGTGCGCCACTCCCCTGATCGCCGTCGCCCCTCCTTCGCCCTGCCGCCGCTCCCCGCGCTGACCCGACGCCGCCTGCTGCAACTCGGCGGCGTCGGGCTCGGCGCACTGGCGCTGCCGCTCGGCGCGGCCTCGTCCGTCGCCGCAGCGACCGACCCGTACGCCGCGCTGCGCTCCGCCTGGACCGGCTATCTCACCGGCGGTGTCACCGACACCTCCGGCTCCGTCTACGCCCCGGCTATCACCGGGCTCAACGCGGAGGCCGCCGCCTTCCTCGCCTCGATCCAGACCGGCTCGGGCCGGACCTCGCTCTGGTCCGACCTCCCGCTCGGCTCGGTCTCGGCCAACATGACCACCACCTTCTCCCGGCTCAAGACCCTGGCGCTGGCCTGGGCGATCCCAGGCACCGACTACACCGGCAGCGCCTCACTCGCCGCCACCGTCGCGTCGGCGCTCGACTTCATGACCTCCTCCGTCTACGCGCCGGGCATCACCCCGTACAACAACTGGTGGGACTGGCAGATCGGCTCCAGTCAGGCGCTGGAGGACATCGGCGTCCTGATGTACAGCCAGCTGACGTCCACTCAGGTCGCCGCCTGCTGCGCCGCCATCGACACCTACGTGTCCGACCCGACGAAGCAGCTGATCGTGCCGAGCAGTTCCACCACCTCGACCGGGGCCAACCGGCTCGACGAGTGCCGCGCGGTGATCGTGCGCGGCGCGCTCGGCTCCGACCCGACGGCCATCGCCACCGGCGTCGCCGATCTCTCCCCCGCGCTGCCGCTGGTGATGTACGGCGACGGTCTCTACGCCGACGGCTCCTACCAGCAGCACTCCGGGGTCGCCTACACCGGCACCTACGGCGAGATCTACTTCGCGGACGTGGTGGCGCTCGTGCTGCTGCTCCAGGGTTCGCAGTGGGCGATCACGGATCCGAACCTGGCCAACCTCTTCACCGGTGTCGCCGACGGCTTCGCGCCGATGGTCCACAACGGCCTGATGCTGGACTCGGTGCGCGGCCGGGCCGTCTCCCGCTTCAACGAGTCGGACGCCGACGACGGCTTCACCGCCGCGCTGACGCTGCTGCGCTACGCCGAGGCCACCACCGACGCCAACCTGGCCGCGACCTGGCGGGCGACGGCCAAGGGCTGGCTCCAGCGCAACACGGTCAGCACGATCGCCTCCACCACGCAGTCGATCGTCGACTACACCACCGGCCAGACGGTGACCACCTCCACCGCCGGGGTCGCGGGCATCGCCCTGGCGCAGAGCGTGCTCGCCGACTCCTCCGTCCCGGCCGCGCCGGAGCCGCAGACGCACCGTCAGTTCCCGGACATGGCACGGGCTGTGCACCGCCGTCCCGGGTGGGCGTACTCGTTGTCGCTCTGCTCGCGCGAGATCACCCGCTACGAGGTGATCAACGGCGAGAACCTGCACGGCTGGTTCACCGGGGACGGGATGGGCCAGCTCCATCTCGACACCGACGTGGCGCAGTTCAACGACGCCTACTGGGACACCGCCGACCTGTACCAGCTCCCCGGCACCACGGCCGACCAGGGCGCGCTGGCCAACTCCGCCGGGCAGAACACCAAGCCGAGCACCAGCTGGGTCGGCGGCTCGGTCCTGTCGGGCGACTACGGCACGGTGGGCATGCAGCTCCAGGCGGCGTCGACGAACCTGACGGCGGTCAAGTCCTGGTTCTGCCTGGACGATTCGGTGGTCTGTCTGGGTGCGGGCATCACCTCGACCAGCGGCAACCACGTGGTGACGACGGTCGAGAACCGCAACCTGCACACCGGCGGCAGCGCGACCCTCTCGGTCAACGGCAACTCCCAAGCCACCAGCCCCGGTTGGACCAGCACGGTGAGCGGGGTGCACTGGGCCAGCATCAGCGGCGTCGGCGGCTACTGCTTCCTGTGGCCGAGCGGGGCGAACAACGTCGTGCTCGCCGACTCCAGCCGCACCGGCAACTGGACGGACGTCAACGCCCTCGCGCCCACCACACTGGCGAGCGACACCCGCCCGTACCTCTCCGTCGCGCTCGACCACGGCGCGAGCCCCACCGGGGCGACCTACTCGTACGTCCTGCTGCCGACGTTCACCGAGGCGCAGACCGCCGCCTACGCCGCCGCGCCGCCGGTGTCGGTCCTCAGCAACACCCCGACCGTGCAGGCCGTCACGGACAGTGCGCTCGGCGTGACGATGGCCAACTTCTTCGCGGCGGGCACCGCCGGGCCGATCACGGTCGACGCGCCCGCGTCGGTGTCCATGCAGACCGCCACGCAGGCCGGCGGCGGGCAGCTCACCGTCGCCGTCTCCGACCCGAGCCGGGCCGCCGCGACCGTGCATGTCACCGTCGCCGCCTCCGGCTACACCTCGTTCGTCTCGGCCGACCCGACCGTCACCGTGCTCGCCGTCGGCGGCGGCACGGTCGAACTGCTGGTGGAGACCGGCGGCAGCCGCGGCGGCACGCACAGCGTCACGTTGGCCACCTCCGGCACCGCACTCACCCCCGCCAGTGGCAGCCTCCTGCCCGCGACCGCCGACACCTACGTCCGCGACGGCTCCTACGCGTCCACCAACTACGGCACGTCGACGACGTTGCAGGTCAAGAACGCCAACGCGAGCAACACCGGCTACGACAGGATCGCGCTGCTGAAGTTCGACACGACGGGCGTCAGCGGCACCGTCGCTCGGGCGGTGCTCTGGCTGAACGGCAGCGTCCAGGACTCGGGTGGCAACCAGACCACGCTCCAGGCCTTCGCCACCTCCGCCGACAGCTGGAGCGAGACCGGCACCACCTGGGACAACGCCCCGTCGCGGGGTACCGCGCTGGGCACCGGCGCGCTCTCCAGCACCGCGGACTGGGTCGGCCTCGACGTCACCAGCGCGGTCGCGGCCTCGCTGACCGGAGCGGGCGGAGACGGCACCGCATCCCTCGCCGTCTGGGAACCGACGGGCGTCACCGGTCTGGCCGTCGTGCTCAACTCCCGCGAGAACAGCGCCAATCCGCCGGTGCTGGAGGTGGTCACCCGCTGACGCGCGGGATGACCGTCCTGGCCGCCGCGGGGTCGTTGGTGATCAGCACGTCGACGCCCCGCTCGGCCAGGCGCGTCATCCGGGCCGGGCGGTCGACGGTCCAGACGCTGACTTGCAGGCCACGCCGGTGCGCGGCCCGGACGAGCGGGCGGGTGACCCGGTGCTGCTCGACGTTGAGGAACTCCGGGCGGATCCGGTCGAGGATCCGCCCGCCGGGCAGCAGCGGCGACTCCCAGCTCAGCGCGATCCGCGCCTCGGGCGCGGCCTCACGGATCAGGCCCAGCGCGGCCCGGTCGCCCGCGAAGACGACGGCGTCGAGTACGCCGAGCCCGCGCAGCAGCGCCAGCGCGGCCGTGCCCTCGGTCGGACCGGGGACGTCGACCATCACGACGGCACCCGACGAGCAGGCGAGCTCCACACCCTGACGCAGCGTCGGAACGCCTTCACCGTTCTCGCCGCCGTCCAATTGCGCCAACTCCTCGGCGTCCAGGGCCGCGACGGCACGTCGGTCGCCCCAGAGCCGCTCCAGCGTGGCGTCGTGGAGCAGCACGGGCGTACCGCAGCGGGCCACCCGCACGTCGACCTCGATCCAGTCGACGCCGAGCTCCAGCGCGGCCCGGAGCGAGGCCAGGGTGTTCTCGCGTGCCACGCGCGGTGCGCCCCGGTGCCCGACGACCAGCATGGTCACCCCGCCTCGCCCCGCGTCGCCGCACCCTCGGTGGCCACGGCGTGGGCGCGGGCGAGGACGTCGCGCAGCATCGCCGGGGTCAGCCGTCCGGTGAAGGTGTTCTGCTGGCTGACGTGGTAGCAGCCGAACACGGCAAGGCCCGGGCGATCCGGGTCGGCCGCCGCCAGGTCCACCCGGACGCCGTGCCCGAAGCGCGGCAGCGGACGCGGCAGCTGCCAACCCGCCTGTGCCAGCGCGGGCATGACGGCCTGCCAGCCGAACGCGCCGAGCACCACCAGCGACCGCAGCGTCGGCCGCATCAGCTCCAGTTCCCGTACCAACCACGGGCGGCAGGTGTCCCGCTCGGTCGGCGTGGGCTTGTTGTCCGGCGGCGCGCAGTGGACCGGCGCGGTGAAGCGGACGTCGTGCAGCCGCAGCCCGTCGTCGCGCCGCTCGGAGGTCGCCTGGTTGGCGAGGCCCAGCTCGTGCAGCGCGGCCACCAGGACGTCGCCGGAGCGGTCGCCGGTGAACATCCGCCCGGTCCGGTTGCCGCCGTGCGCGGCCGGGGCCAGGCCGACGAGCAGCATCGACGCGTCGTGCGGCCCGAAGCCCGGGACCGGGCGGGACCAGTAGTCCCAGTCGGCGAAGGAACGGCGCTTGACCCGCCCGACCTCCTCGCGCCAGGCGACCAGGCGCGGGCAGGCCCGGCAGTCGCTGACCAGGCCGTCGAGTGCCCCCAGGTCGCGGGCACCCGTGGCCTGCTCCTCGGGAGTCGGCACGGTCGGCACGGTGGCTCCAGGGCTGCCCAGTCAGAACGGGCGGAAGGGCGGACGGGCGTCACGGCCATCGTCGCACGGCCGCGTGCCCGCCCGCCTGATCTCAGTTCTTCAACGGCTCAGCCCTTCGACCGACTCAGTGCTGCACGCCGCTCGACAGCGAGAAGTCCGCGAAGTCCGCGTGCGTGGTCACCTTGGGACCCCAGCTGGTGTCGTGGCCGCCGTAGAAGGTGGAGAAGAAGACCCCACTGAACGGGATCGACCCGATCCCCGAGGCCGCACCGGAGAAGGACGCCGCCTGGTTGCCGTCCAGCCAGACCGTCACGTCGCCCGTGCTGCGGTTGACCAGCTGCTCCACGGTGTGCCAGTTACCGTCGGCGAGCCACTTCCAGTCGCCGACGCCGAGGTCCACGCCGTAGCCGGTGGGGCCGGAGTTGGTGGGCGTGTAGAGGTAGACCTCGCCGTTGTTCGGGGCGGCGCTGGTGCCGCGCCACATGTACCGCGTCGACCAGCCGTTTCCGTGGTTGCCGCCGGACTCCTGGCCGATCTGGCCGCCGTAGAGGCCGGGCAGCTTGCCCGCCTTGCCCCAGTCGTACCCGGACGGGAACTTGACGCTGTACTTGAGGTCGAGCGTGCTGCCGTTGGCAAGTGCGCTGCCGCCGCTCAGCGAGCTCAGCTGGGTGTAGAACTGGCCGCCGCCGGGGTTCGGGCAGTCGGTGCACGAGTTGGCCGAGGAGCCCGCGCCGTAGGTCACCTGGAGCGCGCTGCCGTCACCGGGCGCGGACGAGTCGGAGATCTCCTGGAGCTGCGCCTGCCCCCACGCGCCGGTGGAGGTCCAACCCCAGGCCGACTTCCACGCGCTGGAACCGTAGCCGGTGAACTGCCCCGTCCAGGCAGCCTGGTTGCCGCTGCCGGTCGAGGTCGCGGACGGGGTGGGCGACGGCGTCGCACTCGCCGAAGCGGAGGCCGAGGCAGAAGCGGAGGCGCTGGCCGACGCGCTCGCAGACGAGCTCGGCGTCCCGGTCGGGGTGCCCGCGCTGCCGAAGACCTCGAACTCGTCCACGGTGAAGCCGGCGTTGCCCGCGTAGTGCTCGCCGTAGATCTCGATCCAGCGGGTGCTGACCCCGCTGGGCAGGGCCACCGTCTCGGTGCCGCCGGTTCCGGCGGTGACGGCGGTCTGGGTGTGCCAGGTCGTGCCGTCCGGAGAGGTGCGGATCTTGAAGGAGGTGCCGTAGCCGCTCCCCCAGACCACGGTGACGTGGTCGACGGCCTGGGTCGAGCCGAGGTCGACCTTGAGCTCCTGCAGCGTCGCAGGGGCGCTCTGCCACGCCGTCGCGGTGTTGCAGTCGGTGGCGTTGCCCGGAGCGCTGCCGCTCGCCGTGGTGGTGGCCGTGGTCGCGGCGCCGCAGGCGAGGTCTCCGGGAACGGCAGCGGCCGACGAGGCGGACGAGGTGCCGGCTAAGGCGAGCGCGGCGGTCCCGCTCAACGCCACGGCGACCGCGCCGGCCAGGGTGAGGGGGACGAGTCGACGGGAACGATGGGAGGTCATCGGACTTCTGACTCCTTTTCATGGGGTCGGGCGCCCGGCCAACGGGCCTGGGCCGGTCCTGACGAAGCGTGGGAATCATCGTGGGCAGCGGGGCCGGGCAGGGGCAATCGTCAGAACGTCAAGGAATGGCAAAGTTGTTCGTCATTTCGATTGCAGTTCAGAATCGTGAACCGACATATGCCTAGCAAGAACCCTGACCGGAACATTCCGACGCCCCGCTGATCTCGAATGTGGACAGGACCCTTGACCACGCCCACTGACGGAGCTTCAATCCCCGAGCGGCACCCCGTCGCCACCACGCCACGGCCAACGGCCCGGACCGGTCCTGCGAAGCGCGCCACGACCATCCACCGGACCCCGCTCCGAGACGAGGCGATCCCGCATGACCCAGGCCACCGCGTCCGCATCCTCCCCACCGTCCCCCGGCCGAGGGACAGTCACCCGCAGAGTCAGCCCAACCACCCTCTACGTCTTCGGCGCACTGGGCGGCATCCTCTTCGGCTACGACCTCGGCGTCATCGCCGGGATCCTGGTCGTCATCTCCAAGGCCTGGAACCTGTCAGGCTTCGACAAGGGCGTGGTCACCGCCAGCCTCTCCGTCGGCGCGATGGTCGGCGCGGGCCTCGCCGCCCGGCTGACCAGCAGGGTCGGCCGCCGCCGGACCATCATGGTGGCGGGCGGCGTGGTCATCGTCGGCACCGTCGCCTGCGCGCTGGCCCCGGGCTACGGCGCGCTGGTCGGCTTCCGGACCGTGCTCGGCCTCGGCATCGGGCTCTCCTCGGCGACCGTGCCCACCTACCTCTCCGAGCTGGCGCCCGCCCGGATCCGCGGCGCGATGGGATCGCTCAACCAGATCTTCATCGTCAGCGGCATCCTGATCGCCTTCCTGGTGGACTACTGGCTGCAGCCGCACGCGCTGTGGCGGTGGATGTTCGCCGGCGCGCTGGTCCCGGCGCTGGTGCTGGTCATCGGCCTCACCTTCCTGCCGGAGACGCCGCGTTGGCTGCTCAACCTGGGCCGCGAGGACGAGGCCCGCGCCGTGCTGGCGAGCACGCACCCCGCCGACGAGATCGACGCCGAGCTCGCCTCGATCCGCCAGGTGATCCGCCTCGACAGCGAGCAGACCTACCGCATCCGTGACCTGTTGCAGCCCTGGGTGCGGCCGATGCTGCTGGTGGCACTGCTGCTGGCGGTCGGTCAGCAGTTCAGCGGCGTCAACGCGATCAACGCCTACTTCCCGACCATGCTGGTCTCGCTCGGCTTCACCGCCAACACCGCACTGCTCTCCGCCATCGTCCTGGGCGTCACCAAGCTGGCGTTCACCGCCTGGGTCGTCTTCGTGGTCGACCGCTGGGGGCGCAAGCCACTGCTGCTGATCGGCAACGTGGTCATGGTGGTCACCCTGGCACTCACCGGTTTTGTGGTGCTCAACGTCCACGACAAGGGCACCCTCGGCACGCTGACGGTCATTCTGCTCGTGCTCTACCTCGCCGGCTACGAGCTGGGCTGGGGCGCGGTGGTCTGGGTGATGATGTCCGAGGTCTTCCCGCTCAAGGCGCGCGGCGCGGGCATGGGCGTGGGCGCGGTCGTGCTCTGGGCGGCGACCGGACTGATCACCGCGATCTTCCCGATCATGTCGGACAACAACCATCTCGGCATCGGGAAGTCGATGTACGTCTTCGCGGCCATCAACCTGGTGCTGTTCCTGCTGGTCAAGCGGCTGGTGCCGGAGACCAAGGGCCGCAGCCTGGAGCAGATCGAACTGGGCCTGCGCGGCTGACGCCGGGCAGCGCGAAGGGGGACGGACCGTCACGGTCCGTCCCCCTTCGGACACGTCAGCGCAGCTCGGACGGCAGCAGCTCCGCCGGGACGTCCTGGTACGCCACCGGCACCAGCCAGCGGTCGATGGCCGCGGCGCCGACGGAGGTGTGCGCCGGGCTGGTGGAGGCCGGGAAAGGGCCGCCGTGGTGCTGGGCATGGGACACCGCGACGCCGGTGGGCCAGCCGTTGACCACCAGCCGCCCCGCACGCCGTGCGGCCACGGGGAGCAACGCGCGGGCCTCGTCGAGGTCCTCCGGCGTCTCCCGGTCCAGCTGGACGCTGACGGTCAGGCTGCCCTCGACCTCCGCGAGCCGGGCCCGGGTGCGCTCGGGGTCGCCGTCGACCACGACGACGCCGACCGGACCGAACCGCTCCTGCCCGAAGACCTCGGGCGCACGGTCGTACGTCTCGCCGTCGATCGCGAAGACCGTGGGCGTCGCGGCCCACGGCCCCTTGCCGGGGCGGCCCTCGGCCAGCACCCGCACGTCGTCCCGGCCCCGCAGCTCGGCGACGGCGTCCGACCACGCGTCGTGGATCCGGGCGGAGAGCATCGGGCCTCCGTCGGTCCCCGCGACCGAGTCGGCCAGGGCACCGAGCAGTGACGGGTCGTCAGGAACGAACATCAGCCCGGGGTTGGTGCAGAACTGGCCGACCCCCTGGGTCAGCGAGGTGGCGTAGCCGGAGGCCACCTTCGCCGCCTCCCCTCGGGCCGCGCCCGGGAGGACGACGACGGGGTTGACCGAGCCGAGCTCGCCGTGGAACGGGATCGGCACCGGGCGCTCGGCACAGAGCTTGGCCAGCGCCAGGCCACCGCGCGTGGAGCCGGTGAACCCGACGGCGGTGACGGCCGGATGCGCGATCACGGCGGCCCCGGCCGCGAAGCCGTACACGACGTCGAAGACCGGCGGCGCACCGGCGTCCGCGAGCGCGGCCTTGACCAGCTCGGCGGTGCGCCGCGAGGTCCCGGGGTGGGCCTCGTGCGCCTTGACCACCACCGGGCATCCGGCGGCCAGGGCTGACGCGGTGTCACCACCGGCCACGGAGAAGGCGAAGGGGAAGTTGGACGCGGCGAAGACGGCGACCAGGCCGGTCGGCTGCTTGACCCGGCGCAGGTCGGGACGGCCCTCGGCGGCGGGCTCGACGACCCGGCCCAGATACGCGCCCTCGCGCACCACCTCGGCGAAGAGCCGCAGTTGCCCGGTGGTGCGGGCGACCTCGCCGGTCAGCCGCGGCAGGCCGAGCGCGGTCTCCGCGTCCGCGAGCGCGGCGAGCTCCTCGCTGTGGGCGTCCAGCGCGGCGGCGACCGCCTCCAGGGCGCGGGCCCGGTCCTCGCGCGAGGCCCCCGCCCAGGCGGACGCGGTCGCGTCCAGGGCGGCGCAGATCCGGTCGACCTCGGCGGCGGAGGTCGCCGGCACGGGCGCGCCGACCGGCTCCCCGGTGCGCGGGTCGTACCCCTGGACGGGCGGTTCCTCGTCGGTCCGGGACGTGCTGTTGGTCATCGCAGGTGTCTCCTCAGTGCCGGTCGGGTCTGGGCCGGTCAAGCCGGTCGGGTCAGGGCCGGTCGAGCCGGTCGGCGTCGAGATCGGGGAAGGTGAACTGGCCGCCCAGGTAACGGTAGACCGGGTCGTCGGCGGGCGGCTCGCCGTGCGCGGCCAGGATCTTCTCGGCGTAGACCTCGGCGTCGTCGGTGGGCCGGTAGCCGAGGGCCCGCGCCTCCTCCAGCGAGACCCAACCGCCGCGCGTGTTGGGCGAGACGCCGTAGACGATCCGGAAGCCCGGCTCGGGCGCGGCGAGGCTGGCCTCCAGCAGCCGGGCGCAGTCGTCCGGGGAGAGCCAGGTGGACAGCGCACGCGGGTTGGGCGGCTCGGGGAAGCAGGTCATGATCCGGATGCAGATCACGTCGAGCCCGTAGCGGTGGTGGTAGAGCGCGCCGAGCGCCTCGCCCGCGACCTTGGAGACGCCGTAGTAGGTGTCGGGCAACGGCGGCGTGTCGGCGGTGAGCGGGTACTCGTCCGGGGTGTGGAAGCCCACCGCGTGGTTGGAGGAGGCGAACACGACGCGTGGCACTCCGGCGCGTCGGGCGGCCTCGAAGACGGTGTAGGTGCCGTGGATGTTGACGTCCATGATCTGCTGCCACGGCGCCTCGAGCGAGTGCCCGCCGAGGTGGATCACCGCGTCCACTCCGGCGCAGGCCGCCTCCATCGCGGCCATGTCGGTGACCGACGCGTGAACCAGCTCCTCGGCGCCGTCCCCGGCCTCGCCGGGGGCGAGCGGTTGGATGTCGAGCAGCCGGAGCACGCGGTCGGGACGGGCCAGCCGGGGACGGATCAGGGTGCCCACGCCGCCTGCGGCGCCGGTGATGAGAATGCGGGACAAGGTCTCTCCCTCGCACTGCCGGTTCTGCGTCGTCTCGGTTCCGCCCATGCTCACAGAAGATCAGGGCGTTCACAATCCCAATCGCTGATCATGTATATGAACATCTATGCCTTGACCCGGGTCGAACGGCGAGCTTACGCTTCCCGCGTTCATGTCCATGTACGCTGATTATGTATGTGGCCCGCTAGGTATATGGCCCGCTGCGCCCCCAGTGCCGGTGAAGCCGCCCAGTGAAGCGAAGGGAACCGCGACCGTGCCCTCTCCCTCCCGTCAGCCCTTGGCCGCCCGCCTCGACGGGCTGCTCTTTTTTCCGGTCACCGCCTTCGACGACTCCGGCGCCTTCGACCCGGTCGGCTACCAGGGACACGTGGAGGCGCGACTGGAGGACAGTCCCGCCGCCGTCTTCGCCGCCTGCGGAACCGGGGAGTTCCCGGCCCTCGCGCCCGCCGAGTACGAGCAGGTGCTGCGCGTCGCCGTGCGCGCGACGGCCGGCCGGGTGCCCGTCATCGGCGGCACCGGCTACGGCACCGCACTCGCCCTCGACTACGCCCGCGCCGCCGAACGCGCGGGCGCGGACGGCCTGCTGGTGCTGCCCCCGTACAGCGCCGACGGCGGCCAGGACGGCCTGCTGCGCCACTACTCCGCCCTCGCCGCCGCGACCCCGCTCGACCTGGTCCTGTACCAGCGCGACCAGGTGGCCTTCACCCCGGACACCGTCGCCGAGCTGGCAGCGGTGCCCAACATCGTCGGTTTCAAGGACGGGCGCGGCGACCTGGACCTGATGCTCCGCATCGTCAGCGCGGTGCGCACCTCCGGCGCGGACGAGGACTTCCTCTTCTTCAACGGGATGCCCACCGCCGAGATGACGCAGCAGGCCTACCGCGCGATCGGGGTGCCGCTCTACTCCTCCGCCGTCTTCTGCTTCGCCCCCGACCTCGCCCTCGCCTTCCACCGCGCGCTGGAGAAGGGCGACACGGCCACCCTCACCACGCTCACCGACGTGCTGCTCCGCCCGTACGTCGAGCTGCGCCGCCAACGGCCGGGCTACGCCGTGTCCCTGGTGAAGGCCGCGACGCGCGCCGCCGGGCACGCCGTGGGCGGCGTCCGCGCCCCGCTGACCGAGCCGGAGCCCGAGCACCTGCGCATCCTCCAGGACCTGCTCGCGCGCGCCCGCCAGGCGCTCGGATGAGCGCCGCGACGCCCGCCGGCGCCTACCTCTACCCGTGGGACGTCGTCGGCGACCCCGGCTGCGCGGAGCGGGTGGCCGAGCTCGGCGTCCGCCGCGTCGCGGTGGCCGCCGCGTACCACACGGTCCGCGCGCTGACGCCGCGTCACCCCGACCACCGGGTCGTCACCGCGGACCACTCGGCGGTCTACTACCGCCTGGATCCGGCTCGTTGGGCGGACGCCGACGGCCTGCGGCCCGTGGCGGCGTCCTGGGCGCCCGCCGGGGCGTTCGAGCAGGCCGCGGCGACGCTCGCCGACGCCGGCCTGGAGGTCTACGGCTGGGTGGTGCTGGCCCACAACCAGCGACTGGGCTCGCTCCGTCCGGACGCCGCGGTGGTCAACGCCTACGGCGACCGCTATCCGTGGGCGCTGTGCACGGCCGCTCCGGCGGTCCGCCGGTACGCCGCGACGCTGGCCGCGGAGACGGCCGCGCTGCCGCACCTTTCGGGCCTGGAGCTGGAGTCGTGCGGCTGGTACGGCTTCGACCACCTGCACGCCCATGACAAGACCTCCGGGGTCGCCCTGCCGCCCGCCGCCCGGCTGCTCTTCTCGCTCTGCTTCTGCGGCCCCTGCGCGGACGCCTACGCCGCCCACGGCGCGGACCCCGACGCGCTGCGTCACGCCGTCCGAGAGTCCCTGGACGGGGTCTTCTCCGGCCAGGCGCGGGACGCGACGCTGCCGCCCGAACTCGCCGACGTGGTACGGCGGATGCGCATCGCCACGGCCACCGCCTTCCGCGCCGAGGTGCTGGACGCCGTGCGGGCCGAGCGGCCAGGGCTGCCCGTGCTGCTGCACACCCACCCCGACCCGCTCGCCTTCGGGGCCAACCCGGGCGCCGAACCGGCGACGCTCCACGCCACCGCCGACGGCGCGGTGCTGCAGTGCCCGGTCCGCTCCCCGGCCGCGTTGGACGCGGTCCGGGCGCAGGCAGCGCCCGGCAGGCGGGTCGTCGCCACCGTCACGGCGCTGCGCGGCATGGGGGCGGACCTGGACGACCTGCCCGCGTGGTGCGCCGACCTCGTCGCCGCGGGCGCCACTGAACTGCGCTTCTACCACGCCGGGCTGGCCTCGGCGGCGGACCTGCGCGCGGTCCGCGCGGCGGTGGCCGGAGTCAACCCCTGACCACCGCCGCGCGCGGATCTTGACGGACCGTCAGAACCGCGGCGTCCGACGCTCCCAGGCCGGGTCGGCGAGCACCATGCCGACCCGGTCGTCGCGGCTCCGGACGCCGCAGTCCAGATACTGCTTGTGCAGGCGCTCCAGCGCGTCGCGGTCCAACTCGACGCCCAGGCCCGGCTGCTGCGGCACGGCCAGCGAGCCCTCGGACCAGACCAGCGCGCCCGGCCGCACCACCTCCTCGCGCTGCCACGGCGAGTGCGTGTCGCAGGCGTAGGTGAGCCCGGGGACGGCCGCGGCCAGGTGCGTCATGGCGGCCAGGGAGATGCCGAGATGGGTGTTGGAGTGCATGGAGAGGCCCCAGCCGAAGGTCTCGCAGATGCCCGCGAGCCGCATGCTGGCCCGGAAACCGCCCCAGTAGTGATGGTCCGTCAGCACGATCTTCACCGAGTCGAGCGCCGCGGCCTCGGGAATCTCGGCGAAGGAGGTGACGCACATGTTGGTCGCCAGCGGCAGGGAGGTGGCCCGGGCCACCTCCGCCATGCCGGGGTTGCCGCCGGTGGGGTCCTCCAGGTACTCCAGCAGGCCCTCCAGGCGCGGCGCGATGCGCTTCGAGGTCTCGACCGACCAGTTGGCGTTCGGGTCCAGCCGCAGCGGGTGGTCGGGGAAGGCCGCGCGCAGCGCCTCGATCGCCTCGGCCTCCGCCTCCGGCTCGAAGACGCCGCCCTTGAGCTTGAGCGAGCGGAAGCCGTAGGTGTCGACCATCCGGCGGGCCTGGGCCACGATCCCCTCGGGGTCGAGCGCCGCGCCCCAGTCGTCCGCCGGGTAGCCCTCCGGCGCGGCGCCCTCGGGGTGGTGCGCCCAGCGGTAGAAGAGGTAGGCGCTGAACGGCACGGCCTCCCGCACCGCCCCGCCCAGCAGGTCGCAGACGCGCAGCCCGGTGGCCTTGCCCTGGGCGTCGTAGCAGGCGACCTCGAGGGCTCCGACGGTCTGCGCCACGGACTTCTCGCGCGAGGCCGCGCCGATCAGATCGGTCATGCCGACGGCGTCGACCGCGCCCAGCGCCTCGGCCACCCGGGTGGCGAGGCCGTTGAGGTCGAAGACCGAGAGCCCGACCAAGGCGGGTGCGGCGGCACGCAGGTTGGCGAGGGTCGGGTCGTCGCCGTAGGCCTCGCCGAGACCGGTGATCCCGGTGTCGGTATGGAGCTCGATGACGGCCCGCAGCTGGTACGGCTGGTGCACGCCGGAGGCGTTGAGCAGCGGTGGGTCGAGAACCGCCACGGGCGTGACGACGATGTCGGTGACCTTGGGAGTACGCAACGGCTTCCCCTTGGGAGACGTTCGGTGATCTGCGGTGGCGCCGCCCAGCAGTGCATGTGCACTCTGCATATTCACATTTATGAACGGACACCACGGATATGAACAGCCTAGATCCGCAGCTCCGCCTGAGCAACCATCAGCACGCCGGTCAGCCCCGGTCAGCCCACTGCCGGCCCACCGCCGGACCCGCCTCAGAGGTGCCGCGTGGCCAGCGCCAGCCGCTCCCGCGCGCCGAAGAGCGCGTCCCGGATCATCTGCTCCCGCCCCGGCGTCAGTCGGGCCACCGGGACCGAGCAGCTGACCGCGTCGCGGGCCGGGGTGCGATAGGGGATGTCCACCGCGAAGCAGCACAGCCCCAGGGTGTTCTCCTCCCGGTCCATCGCGTAGCCGCGCTCGCGCACCGCCCGCAGGTCCTCGATCAGCGCCGCCCGGCTGGTGTGGGTGTGCTCGGTCACCGGCTCCAGCCGCTCCGGCAGCATCCGCTCGATCTCGGCGTCGTCGTAGGTGGCGAGCAACGCCTTGCCCAGCGACGTCGCGTACGCGGGCAGCCGGCGGCCGACGCGGGTGAACGGGCGCAGGTAGTGCTGCGAGGCGCGGGTGGCCAGATAGACGACGTCGGTGCCGTCGAGCCGGGCGAGGTGGATGGTCTCGGTGGTGTCGTCGGCGAGCCGGTCAAGCACCGGCCTGGTGGCGGCGACCACCTCGTCGCCGTCGATGTAGGAGGTGCCGACCAGCAGCGCGCGCATGCCGATCCCGTAGCGGGTGCCGGTGACGTCGGTCTCCACCCAGCCGAGCTCGACCAGGGTGCGCAGCAGCATGTAGAGGCTGGACTTGGGGTAGCCCAGCGCCTCCTGGACCTCGGCCAGGCTGTGCAGTCCGGGCCGCCCGGCGAAGAACTCCAGCAACTCGACCGTGCGCACGGCGGACTTGACGTTCGCGCCACCGCTCGCGGCGGCGGTTGCGGCAGGGCTGGGCAGCGCCATGGGTCGGCCCCCTCGGAAGTTCGTACCGGTGATGCGCGGACGTTCACGGAGACGTTCACGCACGTGGACTGCGTTCAGCATAGACCGCAGGCCTTGTTCAGGCATATGAACTCTGTCCAACTCCTTGACTGGCATCCGGGGAGGCCCTGTCATGTCATCCATGGACCAGACGACCGACGAGACTTCGCTGGCAACGACCCGTCGCGCGCCGCTGACGCGTCGCCACCTCCTGGGCACCGGTGCCGCCGTGACCGGTGCCGCCCTCCTCGGCGCGGCGGCTGTCGCTCCGGCCGCCACCGCGGCCACGCCGACGTCCGCCCCGGCGGGCACACCGGCTCCGACGCCCTCCCCCACCACGACCCCGGACCCCTTCGACCAGCTGCGCGGAGTCTGGTCCGACATCCTCACCGGCGGCAGCGCGGTCGATCCGAGCGACCCGGACTACGCCGCCGCGATCGCGACCGTCGACGCCGCAGCCGCGGCCGACATCGCGCTCTACGACAACTCGGCCACCCCGGCGTCCGTCTACACCGACATGCCGTTCACCCATGTGGAGAACGCCAGCGGCACCTACGCCCGGCTGCTGGCCACCGCCGTGGCCTGGGCGACGCCCGGCTCGCACTACCACCAGGACCCGACCGTCGCGGCCCGGCTGGTCCAGGCGCTGCGGCTGATCGGCACGGCGTACTACAACCCGTCCTCCGCCGAGGTCGGCAACTGGTACCACTGGGAGATCGCCGCTCCGCAGGACCTGGTCAACACCTGCGCGATACTCGGCGCCCAGGTCCCGGCCGCCGACCTGGCCTCCTACCTCACCACCGTGGCCCACTTCGTGCCGGACCCCACCCACCAGCAGCAGGGCACCGTCGTCACCACCGGCGCCAACCGCTCCGACATGTGCCAGATCACCATCCTGCGCGGCATCCTGGCCAAGGACGCCTCGCTGGTCACGCTCGGCCGCGACAAGCTCTCCGACATCTACCCCTACGTCACCACCTCCGACGGCTACTACCAGGACGGCGGCTACATCCAGCACGGCACCGTGGCCTACAACGGCCACTACGCGTACGTGCTGCTGAACGACCTGAGCCAGCTCTCGCTGCTGCTGACCGGCTCGTCCTGGCCGATCACCGACCCCGGTTTCGCGGTGATCCTCGACTCCGTCGACCTCACCTACGCGCCGTACATGTACGACGGGTTGGTCATGGACGTGGTCCGCGGCCGGTTCCTCTCCCGGCAGGGCGAGACGGACCACGACGCGGGACACGACATCACCGAGGCGGTGCTGCGGCTGATCCCGGTCGGCTCGCGCGAGCAGCAGAAGCGCTGGAAGGCGCTGGCCAAGGGCTGGATCACCCGCGAGACCTTCGCGCCGATCAAGGCCACCGCCTCACCCGCCCGGATGGCACTGATCAAGTCGATCCTCGACGACCCCCTGGTCCGCCCGGCGCAGCAGGGGCCGAACCACGTGCAGCAGCCGTCCGTCGAGCGCGCGGTGCACCGACGCGAGGGCTGGGGCTGGGCGGTCGCGCTCTCCAGCAGCCGGATCACCCGGCTGGAGGCGATCAACGGCGAGAACCAGCGCGGCTGGCACACCGGAGACGGCGCGACCTACCTCTACACGGGCGACAACGGCCACTTCACGGACAACTACTGGCCCACCGTCGACTGCACCCGCCTGCCCGGCGTCACCGCCGACACGATCCCGCTGCCGAACAGCGCGGGCAACGGCACGCTGCCGCCGACCACCTGGGCGGGCGGCGCGGTGCTGGACGACCGGTGGGGCGCGGTCGGCCTGGACCTGGTGGCGTACGGCTCGCCGCTGCGAGCGCGCAAGTCCTGGTTCTGCCTGGACGACTGCGTGGTGGCGCTCGGCGCGGGCATCACCGGCAGCTCCGGCCACACCGTCGAGACCACGCTGGAGAACCGCAACCTGCACCCGACGGGCACCAACCGGCTGACCGTCGACGGCACCGCGCAACCGACCACGCTCGGCTGGACGGCGGCGTTCCCGGCCACCGAGGGCTGGGCGCAACTGGAGGGCGTCGGCGGCTACGTCCTGCTGCCGGGCGGCACGTCGACCGGCACCGTGCTGCGCGCGCTGCGCGAACAGCGCACCGGGGCCTGGGCGGACATCGACAACGGCCCCAGCACCGGCGGCACCACCACGCCGTACACCAACACCTACGTCACGCTCTGGCTGGACCACGGCGTGGACCCGACGGACGCGCAGTACGCCTACGTCCTGCTGCCCGGTGCGGACGCCCGCACCACCGCGCAGCGGGCGGCCCGCCCGCTGGTCGAGGTGCTGGCCAACTCGGCCGACCTGCAAGCCATCCGGGACCGGCAGCAGGACCTGACGGCGGCCAACTTCTTCACCGCGGGCAGCGTCGCCGGCCTCACCACCGGCGGTCCCGCCTCGGTGCTGGTGCAGCGCCGCCCGGCAGGTCTCTCGGTGGCGGTGAGCGACCCCACCTGCACCCAGTCCACGCTCACCGTCACCGTGGCCGGCTTCGGACCGATCCGCAGCGGCTTCGGCGAGGAGCCGGGTGTCCGGGTCCAGGTGGCCGACGGCGTCGCGACCGTCACGCTGGACCTCACCCAGGGCCTGCCCGGCACCACCCGCACGGCCCGGCTGCGGCTCTGACGGCTCCCGTACTCCGTCGGGTCAGCGCGCCAGGTAGCCGCCGTCCACCGGGAGCACCACGCCGGTGATGAACGAGGCCGCGTCCGAGGCCAGGAACGCGATCGCCCGGGCCACCTCCTCCGGCTCCCCGAGCCGTCCGAGGGGGTGGGACCGGGCCATCACGTCGAGGTACTCCGGTCCGCCGGGCTCGTCCTGGAGTGCCTGGACCCGCTCGGTGGTGATGGTGCCGGGGGCCACCGCGTTGACCCGGATGCCACGGTCCGCCCATTCGACCGCAAGGTGCATGGTCAGCCCGGACGCGACGAACTTGGCCGGGCCGTAGGCCGCCTGACGCGCCTGCCCGGCCAGTCCGGAGATCGAGGAGACGCAGACGACCGCGCCGCCACGGGGCTGTCCCGCCATCGCCTCGATGGCGTACTTGCAGGTCAGAAACATCCCCTTGCCGTCGACGGCCATGACCTTGTCCCAGTCCTCGGGGCTGGTCTCCGCCAGGTCGGAGAGCGGCAGGATCCCGGCGTTGGCCACGGCGACGTCCAGCCGCCCGAAGCGGGTGACCGCCTGGTCCACCATCCGGCGCACGTCCTCGGGCACGGTCACGTCGCAGACCAGCGTCACGACCTCGCCGCCCGCGTCGCCCGGCGCGTCCTCCCGCATGGCCGTGCGCGCGGTGAGCCGGGCCAGCCCGTCCGCGTCGACGTCGGCGGCCACCACCTGGGCGCCGAGCCGGACCAGCAGCTCGGCCGTGGCCCGCCCGATCCCGCTCGCCGCGCCCGTCACCAGACAGGACCTGCCCCGCAGATCCACCAGCGGTTCCGCCATGTCGCCTGCTCCTTCGCTCGATCGTCGCCCACCGATCCGAACGAGGCGCAGGCTCCAGGGTCACGCCGGAGCCTGCCTCAGAACTTGTCCGCCGCCGAGAGGATCGCCTCGCGGATACGGACGTAGGTCCCGCAGCGGCAGATGTTGCGGATCTCGTCGAAGTCCGCGTCGCCGATCTCGTGGCCCGCGGCGCGCGCCTCCAGGACCTTGGCGACGGCCGCCATGATCTGCCCCGGCTGGCAGTAGCCGCACTGCGGGACGTCCATCTCCAGCCAGGCCTCCTGCATCGGGTGCAGGTCCTTGCCCACGGTGGCGGGCAGGCCCTCGATGGTGGTGACCTCGTCCGTCGCCGCCACGTCGGAGACGGGGATGCAGCAGAGGTTCACCGCCTTGCCGTTGAGGTGGCTGGTGCACGCCTGGCAGACGCCCAGCCCGCAGCCGTACTTGGGCCCCCGCACGCCCAGGATGTCGCGCAGCACCCAGAGCAGGCGCACGTCGTCCTCGACGTCCACGGTGACCTGCTTACCGTTGAGGACGAAGGTGTGCTGGGGCATGAACGGAACTCTCCTCGGTCGGCGGTCGGAAGCTGGATTGACGGGTCGTCAGTGCGCGCGGGCTCAGTACGCGCGGCTGAGGCCGTCGGTGGGCGACTGCGGGATCGGCGGCACGGTGGGCAGCGGCGTGAAGCCCAGCGGCTGGTCGTGGTTGATCGGGAAGGTGGTCGGGAACGTCCCGGTCGCCCGCGCGTACGCGCACGCCACGGCCGCCATCGACGCCGCCACTCCGAACTCCCCCGCGCCGCCGGGCTGGCCGGTGGTCGGCGGCATCACCACGATCTCCAGGTCGTTCGGGACGTTCCACTGGCGGGTGTAGAAGTAGTTGTCCCAACTGCCTTCCTGGAACACGCCGTCCTGCAGGTGCAGCGACGAGCTCAGGGTCAGCGCGATGCCGTCCATGATGCCGCCCATCATCTGCGCCTTCAGCCCCAGCGGGTTGACGGCCAGGCCGACGTCGACGGCGCAGACCGCCTTGGTCACCCGCGGCCCGGTGTACGCGTCCGGGATCTTCCGGTCGACCGTCGCTGGCGTGCAGTCGATCTCCACCAGCATCGCGACGAAGCCGTGGTACTCCGCGTGCAGCGCGATGCCCTGGGCGGTGCCGGGGGCCATCGTCCGTCCCCAGTCGCCCTGTTCGGCCACCTTGTCCAGCACCGCGATCGCCCGCGGGTCCTTGAGGAAGGAGCGACGGAACCGGTACGGGTCCTGGTTCATGGCGGCGGCCAGCTTGTCGACCACCAACTCCTGGGCGCAGCGCACGTTCGGCGAGTAGATGTTGCGCATGCTGCCGGTGTTGAAGCCCTTGTCGACCTCGCTGAGCAGCTGCGTGGTGACGCCGAAGTTGTAGGGCGTCTGCTGGGTCAACTCGAAGATGGTCTCCGAGAAGCCGATGTCGCCGACCGGCAGCTTGGCGACCAGCGCGGTGATGATCTCGCCGAGCCCGTGGCTGAAGTCGGTCGCCACCGAGGTGTGCCGCTGCTCGTAGCTGATGACCTCGCCCAGCGAGTAGGTCGCCCGGACCCGGGAGGTCGACATCGGGTGGCTGCGGCCCTGCCGGAAGTCGTCGGTGCGGTGCCACATCAGCCGGACCGGCTTGCCCATGGCCTTCGAGATCTCGGCCGCCTCGCGGGCCGCGTCGAAGAAGAGCTTGCGTCCGAACGACCCGCCGCCCTGGACCACGTGCACGGTGACCGCCGAGACCGGCAGGCCGAGCTCGGCCGCGATCGCCTCCTGCGCCACGATCGGCGACTTGAGCGAGGCCCAGATCTCCGCACTGTCCGCACGCACGTCGGCGACGGCGCAGTTGGGCTCCAGCGCGCTGTTGCTGGCGAAGTGGAAGGTGAACCGCTCGTCGACCGCCTCCGTCAGCAGCGGCAACGGCGGAACGACCAGCGGCAGTTCGGCGGCCTTCAGCTCGGCGAGCACGGTGTCGTCCGAGGAGTGGTCCTCCGTTCCCGGACCCCAGGTGACCTGCAGCGCGCGCACCGCGTCGATGCACTGGCCGAAGGTCGCGCCGCGCACCGCGACGCCGGTGGAGACCACGGCCACGTCGGTGATCCCCGGCATGGCCAGCACGGCGGCCTGGTTCTGCACCGAGACGACCGTGCCGTTGATCGTCGGCGGACGGCAGACCATGCTCGGCAGCGCGCCGTCGACCTGCAGGTCCATCGCGAACTGCTTGCGCCCCGTGACCGCGTCCAGCGCGTCGATCCGGCCCTGCGAAGTGCCGACGACGCTGAAGTCCTTGGCGTCCTTCAGCGTGACCGAGACCGCCGTCGTGCTCACCGCGGCCGCCGCCGTGGCGAGCTGACCGTACGTCATCGTCGCGCCGGTGGCCGAGGTCACCACGCCGAGGCCCGTGGTCAGCGTGTCGATCGGCTCGGAGAGCAGCTCGGCGGCTGCCTTGAGCAGTTGCCCCCGAGCCAGCGCGGCAGCGACCCGGATCGGGGTGAAGGTGGAGATCGTGGTGTTGGAGCCGCCGGTCAGCTGGTTGAAGAGCAGCTCGGGCCGGGCGTCGGCGAGGGTGATCCGGACCTGGCTCAGCGGGATGTCCAGCTCCTCGGCCACGATCATGGCGCTGGAGGTGGTGATGCCCTGCCCGACCTCGGCGCGGGGCAGCGCGAGCGTGGCGGTGCCGTCGGTGCCGAGCTGGATGCTGATCAGGTTGGCCGTGGGCAGGGCCGCGTCGGTCAGCATGTCGTTGAGGTCGTAGATCTCGGACGGCTCCGGCAGCGACGGGATCCCCGCCTCCGGCAGCCCCGACTCGGGCGCGGCCGCGGAGGCGCGCTGCGGCGCCGCGACGCCCTCGCCGAACTGCGCGGCGACCGTCAGCGTCGAGGCGGCGAGGACGTATCCCAGAAAGGTCCGCCGCCCGACTCCCGGCTTCCCACTCCGCCCGTCCGTCCCCTGGTCGCCCATCAACGCCCCTCCGGCTTCGTCCACTTGACCCTGTTCCGACCGTGCGACGCCATCCGACCCGTATGCGCACGTACGCGCCCGTACGCGCAGGATCCGCCTCTTACGCGTCAGTAAGGTGTCGGTCCTGGAGCTTTGCACAGTTGACGACGTCGCGCCACGTCTCGTGCGATCTTCGGTCCGGCACGGCGAAGTTGAACGCTTGCCCGAGGAGGCGGCCCGGTCTGTGATAGGCAGCAGTGCGGCAGTCGCCGTGTGGCCGAGAGGGGAACCGTCCGTGGACGACCGTGAGGAACTGAGCAGGCGCTTCGAGGCGGAGCGGTCGCGGCTGCGCGCCGTCGCCTACCGGATGCTCGGCTCGCTCGCGGAGGCGGAGGACGCCGTCCAGGAGGCGTGGCTGCGCCTCGACCGCGCCACCAGGGCCGGCCAGGCCACCGGCACGGACACCGGCACCAGCACCGACACCGACGCCGACGCCGAGGAGATCGAGAACCTCGCCGGCTGGCTGACCACCACGGTCGGCCGCATCTGCCTGAACCAGCTCCGCTCGCGCGAGCGCCGCCGCGAGGACGCCCTGGACGCGGCGGTCGTGGAGCCCACCCTCGGCCGCGAGGCCGCGGCGGAGCAGCACCCGGCCGACCCGGAGCAAGAGGCGCTGCTGGCTGACGAGGTCGGCCTGGCCATGCTGGTGGTTCTGGACACGCTGACCCCGGCCGAGCGGTTCGCCTTCGTGCTCCACGACATGTTCGCCGTCCCCTTCGACGACATCGGCCCGATGATGGAGCGCACCTCGGCCTCCGTCCGGCAGTTGGCCAGCCGCGCGCGCCGCCGGGTCAGGGGCGTCACCGTGATCCCGCAGCCGGATCCCGACCGGCGGCGGCAGGTGGTCTCGGCGTACCTGACGGCCTGCCGTGGCGGGGACTTCGAGGCGCTGGTCACCCTGCTCGACCCGGACGTGGTCATCCGCGCCGACGCGGCCGCAGGCCCGACGCCGCACCCGATCTCGCTCAGCGGCGCGCGGATCGTCGCCAAGGCGGCGCTCGGCTCCAAGGACCGCGCCCAGGTCACCGAGGAGGCCCTGGTCAACGGCGACTACGCGCTCGTCATGGCCCCGCTGGGCCGCCTCGCGGTGGTGCTGACCTTCGCCTTCACCGAGGGCCCCGACGCGCGGATCACCGAGATCAACGTGATCGGCGACCCGGAGCGGTTGCAGACCCTGGAGTTCGGCGTCCTCGACCTGCCCGAGGAGCCCGGGGACTGACGCCCGCTCAGCCTGCTCGCCCCTCCTGCCCGTTCCTCGGCCGTGCTCAGGCCTCGGCGCGCAGCCGCTTCAGCGTCTCGACGTCGGCGGCGTGCCCGAAGCCGGGCGCGGCGCTGCGGTCGGGCGTCTCCAAGATCAGCGGCACCCCGTCCGTCGCCGGGTGCCGGAACAGCTCCTGGAACGGCTCCGCTCCGATATGGCCGTCGCCGATGTTGGCGTGCCGGTCCTTGCGGGCGCCGACGACGTCCTTGGAGTCGTTGGCGTGGATCAGCTTGAGCCGCCCCGGACCGAAGACCTCCTCTAGCAGGTCCAGCGCCTCCGTGACGCCGCCGGGCGCGGCCAGGTCGTGCCCGGCGGCGAAGGCGTGGCAGGTGTCCAGGCAGACGCCGACCCGCGGATGGCGGTCCAACGCGTCGGCGTACGCGGCCAGGTCCTCGATCCGCGAGCAGAGCGACTGGCCCTGACCCGCCGTCGGCTCCAGCAGCAGCCAGGGCGCGTCCACGTCGTCGCCCTCGCGCGCGGCCCGCTCTGCGAGGGCGTCCAGCTCGTCCAACAGCGGACGCACGTCCGCCCGGACCTGGGCCATCGCCTCGGCCCGGCGTGATCCGCCGTCGGCCGCGCGTCCCACCGCCGAGCCGGTGTGCACCACCACGCCCAGCGCGCCGATCGCGTGCGCGCGCACCAGCGAGTGCCGCAGCGAGTCGGTGGACCGCTCCCGGGTCGCGGCCGTGTCCGAGCCGAAGTTGATCAGGTAGGGCGCGTGCACGTACGCGGGGACGCCGCGCTCCCGGCAGGCCGCACGGAAGGCCCGGTCCTTGGCCGGATCGCCCTCGGGCGTGGCCCAGCCACGCGGGTTGGCGACGAAGACCTGCACCGCCTCCGCCCCCATCCGCTCCGCGTAGGCGAGCCCGGTCCCGACCAAGCCGCGACCCGCGACCGGGACGTGCGTCCCGATCGGGTTGCGCAGCCGCGCGGCGGTGGCGGAAGCAATGTCGGACGCGGCGTCGGTGGTGTCGTGCGGGGCGTGCATCCCCGCAGCATGCCACGGACGGGAGGAGAGCCGGTCCGCGGGCCCGACGGATGACGGATACGTGACGGATTCGCGGACCTGCGCACACGCGGAGACTCGAAGCGTCGGAACGAGCGAGCCGAACCACCGACAGCCGAGCACCGAGAACACACAGAACCGGAGACCGAGATGACCGCCTACGCCCTCGCCCTTGTCCACTCCGTCGAGTTCGGCCCGGAGATCGTCGAGTACCTGCAGCGGATCGACGCCACCCTCGACCCCTTCGGCGGCCGGTTCGTCGTCCACGGCGGCAACGCCGAGCTGCTCGAAGGCAGCTGGGACGACATCCGCGACGTGATCCTCATCGAGTTCCCGGACGACACCAACCTCCGCGCCTGGTACGCCTCACCCGCGTACCAGGAGATCCTGCCCCTGCGCACCCGCAACATGAACGCCACCGCCGTCATCCTGACGGGTGTGCCTGCCGGCTACCGGGGCGTCGACTCCCTCGATCACTGACCGCCGGGCGAACAGGGACGTCACCGCGCGGGAGCGGCTTCCAGGACGCAGAAGCCGGTGGGTCCGGTGACCGCGTTGGTCACCGTGAATCCGGCGTCCCTCAGCAGGGTCGCGTACTCGTCCCGGCTGCGGTCCTGGCTGCCGAACAGCACCAGCATGGTGAGATCCCGTATCGCGGCGTCGAGCTGGTTGCTGGCGTCCGCGACGCGTTCGACGACGAGCAGCCGGTCCGTGGCGCCCATCGCGGCGTGGCAGTTGCGCAGGATTCGCAGGGCGGTCTCGTCGTTCCAGTTGTGGATCACCGACTTGAGCAGGTAGAGGTCGGCACCCCGGGGGATCTCCCGCAGCAGATCCCCCGTGAGGAACTCGCAGCGGTCGGCCAGGCCCGCCTCCGTCAGCGATCGGCGGGCGTGGTCGATGACGGCGGGTTGTTCGAGCACCATGGCGCGCACCTGCGGATGGCGGCGGAGCAGTCCGGCCGTGAGCGTGCCGTGTCCCGCGCCGAGATCGGCGACGGTCCGGGCGGCGGAGAAGTCGTAGAGGCCGAGGACCTCGTCCAGGGCACGTTCACTGTTCCACTGCATGGTCCGGGTGAAGGACTCGGCGACCTGGCTCTGCTCACTCAACTGGTCCCAGAGCGACCGCCGGTGGCGATGCTCGTACGCCGACTCGCCGGACCGCAGGGCGTGATCCAGCTCGGCCCAAGCGCCGTAGTAGTCGTCCCCCGCCATCAGCGAGTGCCCGTGCAGGGAGCCGGAGTCGCTGCGGAGCAGGTCCGCGAGCGCAGTGCCCCGGTACCCCGCTCGGGACTCTCCGGCCTCTCCGGCCTCTCCAGCCTCACCGACTGCGCCGACTGCGCCGACCTCCTCGACCAGTCCGAGCCCTTGGAGCGCGCGGAGATAGCGGCGCAACACGGGTACGCCGATCCCGGTGACGTCGCTGAGCTGCTGCTCCGTCATGGTCCCGTCGGCAAGATGGTCCGGGATCTTGAACCGGACCGCGGACGCGATGATCTGGGTGACGACATGACTGTCGAGGAGAGCGGCGAGGTGTCCCGATCTGCTGCGCTCGGATTCCACGATGGCGGTCCTGTTCTCGAAAATCCAGCGGAACGGCGGGTCAGGTCCGCGGCCTGGTCAGCGGCCTGGTCCGCAGCCTGGTCAGCGGATGAGCACGGGCAAGGAGCGCAGCCCGCGCAGGGTGGCGGTCGGGTCGAACTGCGGCGCCCCGGCCGCGGTGAGGCCGAGTCCGGACCCGGCCAGCGCAGTCACGACGGCGCGTAGCTGCGCCGTGGCCAGGTTCGCGCCCAGGCACGCGTGAGCGCCTCGGCCGAACGCGATATGGACGCCCCTGCGTCGTCCCGGATCGACGTCGTCGGGGTGGGCGAAGACGCCGGGGTCACGGTTGGCCGCGGCGAGGAACAGGATGACGACCTCTCCTCGGCGGATCTTCTGCCCGTCCACCACACGGTCCTCGGTGGCGACGCGCGCATCGGCCTGCACCGGGCCGTCCAGCCGGATGAGCTCCTCGACGAGCCCGTCCAGCCCGTTCAGCCCGCCCGGCCCGTTCAGCCCGTCCGGCCGCGCCGGGTCTCCGGTCCCGTGCAGCAGCGCGGGGGTCGCTACGAGCCGGGCCAGCGCATTGCCCAGCAGGCGGCTCACCGACTCGTATCCGGCGTGCAGAACGGTGCGCAGCGAGTTCGCCAGCAGCGCCGGTGACACCTCCGGCGCGGCGAGAGCCGCCCGTCGTGCCGCCCCGATGAAGGCAGCACCGTCGCTGTCACGCAGCCACTCGCCCATGAGCCGGGCGAGTTCGCCCCGGGCACGGGTCCCCGGTTCCGCGCGGCTCGGGTCGAGGCCAGCGTCCATGCTGAGCACGATGGCGTTCGACAGCTCTTCGAACCGTGGGCCGTCGGGCGCTTCGACGCCGAGGAACTCGCACATGGTCTGCAGGGCGACCGGTCGCGCGAACTCCCGGACCAGGTCGACCGGGCGGTCCTGCCCGCGCAGGGCCGCGACGTGTGCGGTGGCGATCTCGGCCACCCGGTCGGCCATGGCCGTGGGCGACTGCTCGTGGAGCGCGGTGACGAGCAGGTGCCGGATCGCGCCGTGCTCGGGTGGGTCCAGGGACTGCACGGTCAGGTGGGCGTCGGGGATCTCCTCACCGACCCTGCGGAAGTCCGAGGCGAAGGCGGCCGTGTCGCTCAGGACCTGGCGGCATTCCTCGTATCCGGTGAGTACCCAGGAGTCCAGCACCGCGTGCCAGTAGACCCTTCTGTGCTCCCGGAGCCTCCGGTAGAAGGGGTGGGGATCGGCAATGACGTCCGGCGCCAGGGGGTTGTAGATGGGGTCTCGCAGAACCTGCGCCTCCGCGGTCATGGCCGCCCTCCTTAGTCTGCGCTGCTTCCGTGGACAGGAACCGCGTTGCGGCCATGCCGACGTGCGTGGGCATGGCCGCAACGGCTACGAGTTTCAGTGGACGTAACGCATGGTGGTCTCCCTTCCGTGAGGACGCGCATCGCAGTCGGGGACGCGTCCCCGGCTCCGCGGCCGTGAGCGTCCCGCCGGGCGGCGGCCCGGCGGGGGTCTCATCCGTGCCCCAGCACCTCGATGGGGAGCGGAAGCCGGTGCAGGCGGTAGGGCAGCGCGACGGCAAGCCCGCCCAGGGCGAGCAGGATGCCGTCGCGGAGCAGGTCCTGGACCGCCGGGAAGGTGGGGTCGTCCGCGGTCGGCAGGGGCCGCGGTGTGTCGTAGTGGTCGAGGAGGCTGCCGGATTCGGGACTGTCCAGGACGGTCTCGGCCCGGGTCGCGCCCGGACGGGAGTCGTGGACGACCGTGAACCCGGGGCCCCGGCGGCAGTGCAGGAGGCCGTAGCGGTGGGACTCCCGCCACGCGTCCAACGCCGCTGTCTGCTCCGCGTCCGCTTGGGCGTCCAAGTGGTCCGGGGGGCTCAGGTGATGGAGCACGCGGGGGTCAGGAAGGCCGGAGAGATCGGCACGCCAGGGAAGCACCTGCGCCCGGGAGGTGTGGTCCCTCAGCGTGCGGATGAACTCCAGCGTCTCCCGCGCCGTGTCCGGCGCGAAGGACACGGCGCAGGCACCGGCCGCACCGTCCACGCCGCCTGCACTGCCCGCGCTGCCCGCGCCGGGCGTGGCCGGCTGCGCGGCGGGCTGCGCGGCGGGCTGCGCGTCGCGTTTGATGCTCGCCCTGTTCGTGGCCAGGGCGACGAAGCGACCGTCGGACTCGAAGACCAGTCCCTGCTTCTTCCAGGACGCGAGCCACGTCTCGACCTGCGCCGCGTCGACGTCATGTCCCTGGTCGGCCAGCCGCTTCCGGAGCGCGGCCGCGTGCCGGGGCGTCCGGAGCACCTCGTACGCGGCGGCCTCGGCGGACTCCAGCCTGATCTGCCGCTGCGGCCAACCCGCCCGGCGGTCCTCGATCAGCAGGCCGCCCGATCCGTCCCGGCTCATCAGCAGGCTGCTGACCGGGTAGTTGCCACGCCAGGTGACGATCGCCGTGCGCAGTCGTGCGGCCGTCGACTCCTGGATCCCCACCGCCGGGGAGTCGAACTGGTAGACGAGGTCGCGGAGTTCGGCTTCAGGCAGGTCGTAGACATGGCCGTACAACGCGGCCGGGCGGCGCTGCGGGAAGCCGAGTTCGGGACGTTCGAAGTTCGGGCTGTAGCGCTCCAGCAGGATCCGGACGCGGCCCGCCGGCGGCTGAAGGTGCGACAGAGCGGGCAACTGGTCGAGGACCGCCGCGTAGTCGGCCTCCCGCTCGCCGGGAAAGCCGTACAGGTAGTTCCAGTCGACGGTGACGTCGTTCTCCTCGCAACTGCGCAGGAGCCGGATGTTCTGCGTGGCGTGGACGCCCTTGTCCATGATCTTCAGAACGTCCGAGCTGAGGTTCTCGATGCCCGGCTGGATATGGACCAGCCCGGCCGCGCGGAGTTTGGCGACGTCCTCCTCCCCGAGGTTCGACTTGACCTCGTAGTAGAAGTTCACGTCGTGGCCGGACGCCTCCAGTTGGGGCAGCAGGGTGCGCAGGTAATCCATGTCGAGGATGTTGTCGACCGCCACAATGTCGAGGATGCGATGGCGTTCCACCAGTTCCTCGAGATGACGGCGGGCCTGCTCCGGAGGGCGGGAACGGAATTTCATGGTCAGTCCGTTGAGCCCGCAGAAGGTGCACGTGTGCTTCTCGCCCCACCAGCAGCCCCGCGCCGCCTCGTACAGCAGGGTCGGTTTGACGAACGAGCTGACCGGACTCTTCTTCAGTTCGCTGAAGTAGCTGTCGAAATCCGGACAGGGCACGTCGCGCATCGCGAGCAGCGGACCGGGCGGGTTCGTCACCGCGTCCCCGTCCTTGGTAGTCCAGGACAGGCCGTGGACCTCCTCCACCGGCAGTCGGCCGTCGAGATGGTCGATGAACTCCACGTAGGACTGCTCGGCCTCACCGCTGATCACGTAGTCCACGAAGGGGAAGTTCCGCTGGAGCGCCGGCCCCATCGGGGCATCGCAGTTCCCGCCGCCGAGCAGGATCGGGATGTCCGGGGCGATCTCCTTGACCGCCTTGGCCATGGCGAGCGAGGGCACGTTCTGCTGGAAGGTGCTGCTGAACCCGATGACGTCCGGCTCCTCGGCGACGATCTCGCGCGCGAGTGCGGTGACGAATCCCGCGGCATGCTCCGCCATCGCCTCGGACTTGCCCGGATTCACGCCGTGCTCCGCGAGATAGGCGCGATAACGATCCCGCCGCCAGTGCGGAGTTCCGTACAGCGCGGGGGTGAAAACCCAGTCGCCCATGCCGTGCCAGACACCGATGTTCGCGACGTAGTCGTAGTCGTCCGGCGTGATGGCGCCGTGGCTGACTTCATAGAGGTGTTCGGCCCAGCGCAGGTTCACGAAGTGCGAACGCACCTCGTGCCGACTGCGGCACTTGTCGGTCTGGACCTGGAGAATACCGAGCGGCAGGGACGGTGTCGCCAGAAGATGCCATGGCATGGAGACAAGTGCAATCCGCATGTTCTCGATTTCTTGTAAGAAACGATCGGCGGGGTGCTGGACAGACGGCGCGGCCAGGATACGGCCAGTCCTCTGACCAGGTATCATGTGCTGCCACAGCGCCGACCTCGACAGGTTCATGGCCCGTGAGGCCGTCATTGCGGCTTCGCCAACGACCTTCGTTCACGACCCTGGGTGCGCGCAAGAGGTGTCGCGTGAGAAGACACAATATTTCCACGAGGATAAAACGAACGTCCTCATCCGCCGCAATGCGGGAATTCATGGCATTGCATACGGATCACGGTCATTGAACCGGCCTGATCCGCTACACGAAGTTCGCTCCGGTTCACACGCGAAGTCCATTTCCTCCGGAATTTTTTCCGAAATATGACCGGCGGCGCCAGGCAGGGTTGCGGCGGAGACTTCGTGCGGGGACACTCGGCACGGGTCAGGGGAAGTCACCGGTCGGGGAAGGGAACCGGTCTGCCGATGGACCGCACCACTGAGCTCTACCTCGAAGAATGCAGGACCCCCGGCAGCCGGCTGCGCCACGCGGTCGCGGACGCGGATCTTCCGCCGGTCCTCACCCGGGTGTCGGGTCACCGCCTGCTGCCCCGCCCGCTGTTCGTCTCGCAGCGTGAACTCCGCAGCTTCGAGCGGGACGTGGACGCGCTGTTCGACGTGCTCGTCTCACTCCCCGCCCGTCTCTTCGACGGTGACCACGCGCGCTTCCACGCAGCCCTCGGTGTCGGGGCGCGCGAGTCGGCGCTGCTGAGCCGGCTCGGTGCGAGCACGCCGCCGCGCTACGGACGCACGGACATGTATCACGACGGCGACGGCTTCAAGCTGCTGGAGTTCAACATCGTCAGCCAGGTCGGCGGCGTCGACCGCGCGGGCAGGCTGCCGAGCGCACTGATGGACGTCCCCGCCTTCGCGGAGTTCGCCGTCGCCCACCGGCTCCGATTCACCGACACCGGTCGCGAGGTGGCCGAGACGCTCCGGGCAGCCGGTCTGACGGTCACTCACGGCAGCGAGCCGGTCGTCGCCGTGGTGGAAGCGCCGGGCGAACTGGACCTGTACCGGTACAGCTGGGAGCCCTTCCAGGAACTCATGCACGGCTGGGGACTCGACGTCCGCCTGGGTGAGCTCCACGACCTCGACGTCCGCGACAGCGGCGTCTTCCTTGCCTGCGAACCGGACACACCACGTGTCGACGTCCTGCTGCGGGCGTTCGGCATCGACCAGGTCTGCGCCGCGCCGGAGTCCGAGTCGCAGCTCGAACGGGTCGTCCGGGCGCATCAGGACGGACGCGTCGTGCTGTGGACCCCGATGGGCGGCGAGTTGTACGGGAACAAGGGCTGTCTCGCCCTGCTCCACGACCCCGCGTTCCACGGTGCGTTCTCGGTCGCCGAGCGCGCCCTGATCGACCGGCTGGTGCCCTGGACCGGGGCGGTGGACGGCCGGGTGGACGCCTACGCGCTCTCCCACCGGGAGGAGCTGGTGCTCAAACCCAACGGCGGCACCGGCGGCACGGGCGTCGTGGCCGGCTGGCAGCTGTCGGACGAGGCCTGGGCCGCCGCTCTGGCCTCGGCACGCCGGAGCGGGGCCGTCGTCCAGCGCCGCGTGGTCCCGCGTACCGAACCGGTCGTGGATCCTGCCGACGGGCAGGTCACCGACTGGCACGCGGTACTGGGGATGTACATCACCCCGTCCGGCCAGGCCGGCTGCAACGCACGAGCACTGCCTGCCGAGCAGGCCGTGGTCATCGGCAACGGAGCCAGCCCCGACACGCGCACCGCGGCGGTCTTCGTCGTCGCGGACTGACTGACTGCGGAACACCGACCGCCGCCGAACGAAGGCTTCAGGCACGCGTGGTATAGCTGTGCCATGAACGGATCTCTGAGCGCTTCCACGATCCACTTCCCGGCCCACGGCGGGGACGAGATCGAGGGCTACCTGGCCCGCCCCGAAGGCGACGCGCCGCGCGGTGGCGTGGTGGTCATCCACCACATGCCCGGATACGACCGGGCCACCAAGGAGATGGTGCGTCGCTTCGCCGAGATGGGCTACGACGCCATCTGCCCCAACCTGTACTCCCGTGAGGCTCCCGGCGCCGCGCCGGACGACGCCGCGGCCGTGGCCCGCGCCAGTGGCGGTGTGCCGGACGAGCGCCTGGTCGGCGACGTCGGCGCCGCCGCCGCGTACCTGCGGGCGCTGCCGCACTCCAACGGCAAGATCGGCGTGATCGGCCACTGCTCCGGCGGTCGCCAGTCCGTGCTCGCCGCCTGTCACCTGGACCTCCAGGCCGCCGTCGACTGCTACGGCGCGTTCGTCACCCTCGACCCGCCAGCGGACTTCCCGACCTCGGCCCGCTCGCTGGTCGACCAGCTGCCGCAGCTGCGCGCGCCGCTGCTGGGCCTGTTCGGCGCGGAGGACAAGTTCCCCTCCCCCGACCAGGTCGAGGAGCTGGACCAGCTGCTGACCAAGGACGGCAAGCCGCACGAGTTCCACAGCTACGAGGGCGCGGGCCACGCGTTCTTCGCCGTGGACCGCCCGTCCTACAACGTGGCGGCGGCCAACGACGGCTGGGAGCGGATCGCCGCCTTCTTCGCCGCCAACCTCGGCAACTGAGCGTTCGATCGACCGAGCGTTCGAGCAACTGAGCGTTTGAGTAACTGAGCAGGAGTTCTGGACCATGTGCACGTACACCACCGTCAAGACCGAGATCGACGGCAGCGGCAAGGGGCCGGGCGGCTCCTGGTTGCACGTCACGGACGCGACGGTCTACTACGACCACCCCGTCCACGCGATGCACGAGCACACGCTCAACATCGACCTCGCCGACCCGTCCCGTGACCCGGCGGCCCGGGTCGCGCTGGAGCTGACGGCGGAGTCGGCACGGCGTCTGGTCGCGGCGATCCAGGAGGCGCTGGCGGCGGTTCCGGAGGAACTGCTCACCTGAGCCGACCGGCCGAACCAACGGGGGCGCGCGTCACCATGCGCGCCCCCGGCGTTTTCCCGCGCTTTCCTGCGCTTTCCCGCGCTTTCTCATGCCGCCTTCATCAATCCCGGCTCCCCACCGGGTATCAGCCTGGCAGCACCCCGTCAGCCGGACGGGGGCGAGCAGGGCAGGCGACTGAACATGGGACCGTTCGGACCGTACGGACGCGGGGGCCCGCACCACGGGGACCTGTGGATCTTCCCGGTGATCACCATGGTGATCTTCTGGGTGCTGTTGCTGATCGTCATCGTGGTGCTGATCCGCTTCATGACCCGCCGCTCGCGCTGGAACGCGCAGCAGGCGCACCAGGGCGGACCCGGCACCGCCGCCGGACCAGGAGGCTGGCCCGGCCCACCGAGGTGGGGTCCGCACGCGCAGGCCGCACCCACCGCAGAACAGCTGCTGGCCGAGCGCCTGGCCCGCGGCGACATCGAGGTCGACGACTACCACCGCCGTCTCGCCGCCCTCCGCGGCGAATCCGCCGCTCCTCCGCCGCCGACGGAGCCCCCGGCCCCGCCGATGCCGCCCGAGCCACCTGAGCCGCCGCCGACGCCGTGAGACCTCCTGCGCCTACTCCGCCGCGTCCGCCGGCTCCGTCCGCGCGACGGGCGCGGCCAACGCACGTGCCGCGCGGCGGACGCGCCAGGCATGCGCGACCGGCGGGAACAGGCGCGGCCCGACGCTGCCCGCGTCGTCCTTGGTCCAACCGAGGTTGTACTGGGCGAAGGCGAGGTTCGCCCGACCGGCCAGCGTCGCAAGCCGGTTCGCGCGCAGATGGGTGCTCTCGGAGCCGATGCGCACGACGAGCAGCCGGTCGCCGTCGGCGTCGAGCAGCACCATCCAGCGGCGATGGCGGAACGTGACCTCCTCCACGACCTCGGCCAGGGTCGTGGGCCGGGGTCCGGGGCCTTCCGCACTGAAGCCGTAGACGACCCCGCGCCGTGCCCGGACCCGAAGCAGCTCGCCGTCCCAGTCCAAGGCCGGGAGCCGCTCGGCCGGGAACGGCAACCGGTACTGCTTCGAGGCGGGATCCAACCGCAGCGGCCTACCCGGCCTGCCCGGCGCGGGCACGTGCCGCTGCGGCAGATCTCCCCGGACCAGGCTGCGCTTCGGGTCGGCCAGCTCCTCCGTCACCCGGTCCACCATCGCCGCGCGCCGCAGCGGACGCGGCATCAGCCGCCAGGTCGGGACGTCCAGCAGGGCGGGCAGCGGCGAGAGCAGCAGGAACCAGAGGCCCACCGAGCCGCACGTCCGCGACAGCTGGTCGAGATGGTCGTAGCTCGCCATGCTCGCGCTCGCGGGCAGCCCGTCGCGGCGGTAGGCGAACCAGGCGTTGGCGAGCAGCCCGAAGGACGCGCCGTAAAGGGCCACCACCGAACCCCGCCAGCAGACCCGCCGATGCCGCAACCGCCAACGCAGCGCCGGGAGTTCGGTGCGCGGAGCGCGCCAGACCCAGAGGGTCGCGGCGGTCAGCAGCAGGACCACCGCGGTCGAGAAGTACACGTTGTCCAGCGGATCGCTGTCGTCACCCGCCGGAAAGCAGAAGCCGATCCCGAGCAGCACGAAGAGGACCACGACCGCGATCCGCGCCTTCCGCCGCTGGTACCGCGCCCGCGCGCCCACCACCGACGCCAGTCTCCGCCAACTGCCCGCCACGACGCTCCCCCTCGTCCGTCATCGGCCCGCGTGCCGGCCCATGCCCCGGCCTGCGATATTCGGATGCCCCGCGGCGGATGCCTTCCCTACACTCGCCACGAACCGAGTTGAGCCATCAGACAGGGACGAGAGGAGCCGGGCCATGCGTCAGCGTAATGCCGCCCTGGTTCCTGTCCTCCGTCGGGCCGCTCGGTCCGAGGTGATCCTGGTGTCCTCGTCCCTCCGGTCCCGGCTGCGCGGCCGGTACCGGACCCGGTGACGACACCCGCGTTCTGACGCGCCCGTCCCGGGCAATCGCGCCGACCTGTCCAGGATTTCCTGAAAGGCCACCGGCCGTGCGTACCAACCGGATCAACCTGCTCTCCCGCGTCCGCAACATCGGCATCCTCGCCCATGTGGACGCCGGAAAGACCACCGTCACCGAGCGCGTCCTCTTCCTGACCGGCGCGACCCACAAGCGCGGCGAGGTCCACGACGGCACCACCGTCACCGACTTCGACCCGCAGGAGCGCGACCGCGGCATCACCATCTTCGCCGCGGCGGTCAGCTGCGACTGGGACGGGCACCGGATCAACCTGCTCGACACCCCCGGCCACGTCGACTTCGCCGACGAGGTCGAGCGCTCGCTGCGCGTCCTCGACGGCGCGATCGCGGTCTTCGACGCCGTCGCCGGGGTCGAGCCGCAGAGCGAGTCGGTGTGGCGGCAGGCGGACCGGCACGGCGTGCCGCGGATCGCGTTCGTCAACAAGCTCGACCGCGCCGGGGCCGACCTCGACGCCGCGGTGGACTCCATCCGTCGGCGGCTGCACCCCGCCCCGCTGGCGGTGCAGCTGCCGATCGGTCAGGAGGACGCGTTCACCGGCGTGGTGGACCTGGTCCACCTGCGGGCGCTGCTCTGGCCCGCCGGGACCGTGCCCGGTAATGCGGACGGAACTGCGGGCGGAGCGACGGGCGCCATGCTTGTCGCCCCGGTGCCGGAGGAACTCCGCGCGGGGGCCGAGGCGCGGCGTCACCGTCTCGCCGAGGCCGTCGCCGAGCTGCACCCCGCCGCCCTGGAGGAGTTCTGCGCGCTGGGCACCCTCTCCCCCGGGACGCTGACCGCCGCGCTCCGCGATCTCACCCGCAGCGGTGAGGCCGTGGTGGTGCTCTGCGGCTCGGCCTACCGGAACCGGGGCGTCGAGCCGCTGCTGGACGCTGTCGTGGCCTACCTCCCGGCTCCCTCGGACCTCCCGCCGGTCCAGGACGCCGGGAACGTTCACGGCACTGACCGCACCGACCGCACCGACCGCACCGTCGGCACCGACCGGTCCGCGGAACGCCCGGCCGATCCTGACGGGCCGCTGGCCGCGCTGGTCTTCAAGGTTCACGCGGCGCCGACGGGACGGCTGACGTTCCTGCGCCTCTACGCGGGGACGTTGCGGAAGGGCGACACCGTGCTCGACACGGCCTCGGGCCGCAGCGAGCGCGTGGGCCGGATCCTCCGCGTCCAGGCGGACCGTCATGTCGACATGGAGCAGGCCGTGGCCGGCGACATCGTCGCCGTGATCGGTCCCCGTTCGGCGCGGGTCGGGGCGACCCTGTGCGCGCCGGACGCACCGCTGGTGCTGGAACCGCCGAGCGTGGCCGTCCCGGTGGTGACGGTCGCGGTCGAGCCGCGTCGCTCGGCCGACGCCGGGCGGCTGGCGACGGCGCTGGCACGGCTGGTCGAGGAGGACCCGTCCCTGTCGGTCCGCACCGATCCGGAGACGGGTCAGACGGTGCTGTCCGGCATGGGCGAGCTGCATCTGGAGGTCGCGGTGGAGAAGGTCCGCCGGGAAAGGGAGTTGGACGTGGTCGTGGGCCGCCCGCAGGTGGCCTTCCGCGAGACGGTGACGCGTCCGGTGGGAGCGCTCACCTACCGGCACGCCAAGCAGGACGGCGGCTCGGGTCAGTTCGCCCAGGTGGTGCTGGACGTCGAACCGGCGGAGCAGGGCGAGGAGTTCGCCTTCCGCTCCACCGTGGTCGGCGGCCGGGTCCCGCAGGAGTTCGTGCGCGCCGTCGAGGCGGGCTGCCGCGACGCGCTCGTGGACGGCCCGGTCGGCGGCCACCCGGTCACGGGTGTGCGGGTCACCCTGACCGACGGGGCGACCCATGTGAAGGACTCCTCGGAGTTGGCGTTCCGCACCGCCGGACGCCTCGCCCTGCGCGAGGCGCTCCGACAGGCCGCGCCGATCCTGCTCGAGCCGGTGGTCGAGGTCACCGTGACCGTTCCCGACGACGCGGTCGGCGGCGTCCTCGGCGATCTGGCCGCCCGGCGCGGCCGGGTGACGAGATCGACGGCCCGCACGGGCACGTCGGCCACGGGCACGGGCACAGGCACGAGCACGCGCACGACCACGGGCACTGCGGTGGTGACGGCGACGGTGCCGCTGGCCGAGCTCTTCGGCTACGCGACCCGGCTCCGCAGCCGCACCCAGGGCCGCGGCACCTTCACGGTCCGCCCCACCGGGTACGCCCCGGCGCCGTAACCGTGCGTCATCGTCGGCCTGCCCCCTCCCTCGGGGGGCGGGCCGACGACCTTCGCGGACAGGCCGCCGACTTGACGGATTCTCACAAGTTCTCACAAGGTTCACGCATCCACCGCACACCCTCACCCCACACCCGTGCGTGGTGTGACAGACTGCTCACGGTTGGCAACCAGCCCGGTCCGTCTGATATGACTGGGACATGTCACTCACGGTCCCTTCCGTCCTCGCCGAAGGGCCCGCCGAGCGGGCTCTTGAGTCCCTTGGCCTGCCGCCTTACGCGGCAAGGGTCTACGCCGCGCTGGCCCGTGTCGCGCAGGCGACGGCGGCCGAGCTGTCGGAGGAGGCGCGGGTCCCCCGACAACGCGTCTACGACGTGTTGGAGTCACTGATCGACCAGGGCCTGGTGACCAAGGGCCCGGCCAAGCCGGCCGTCTTCCACGCCGTGGACCCGCTCGACGCGAGCGCCGTGCTGCTCGGCGCGCAGCGGGAGAACCTGGTCCGGCTGGAGTCGATCGCCGCCGACCTGGTGGCCGACCTGCGCCGCGCCTGGCAGTGCGCCCGCGCCGCCGCCCGCCGCGCGGGACGCCGGGATACCAAGTCCGCCGACACGAGCGGTGACTCCGGCCGGATCACGATGGCGCGCATGGAGCACTGGCGTGACTACGCGATGCATTCGGTGCTGGCCACCGCCCGCCCGCCGTTCGAGGGCCTCGGCGACCCGGACTGGATCCGCCGGGTCCGCACGCTGACCCGCTCGGGCGGGACGGTGCGCTGCATCTACCACTCCGACCTGCTCGACGACCCGGCGCTGGTGCGCCAAGCCGCCGCCTACGCCGCCGCCGGCGAGGAGGCACGGATCACCGACGGCGTGGAAACCCGGATGATCCTCACCGACAGCGCCCGCGCCCTGCTGACGCTGCCCGGCGCGGACCGGGCGTCGGCCACCGGCCCGGTGCTGATGATCGACCTCCCGCCCGCCGTCGAGGAGTTGGCGGAGTCGTTCACCCGCCTCTGGGACCACGCGACGCCGTTCGCGGCCTGAACAGGCCCTGGCCTTCAGGCCTCTCCCCGGCCACGCGCGGCGCGCGGGCCGGGGACGGGCGCGCGAGAATGGTGCGAGGGGTCTGCCCGTCCGTCTGGGAGGACCCGATGAGAAGCCACTCGCGCTACCCCCGCTACACGGCAGCAGCCGCCGCGCTCGCCGCAGGAGCCTTCGTACTCGCGGCAGGAAGCGCGTCCTCGACGCCCAACGCCTCCGATTCCAGCACCAGTGCCACCTCCAGCACCGCCTATCCGTCGTCGAGCATGACGTCGTCCAGCTCGATGCCCGCGCCCTCGTCCAGCACGAGCGGGTCCGGCGTGACCGTCACCCTGCACCTGTACAGCGTCCAGGAGATGTCCAACCTGTACACGCCCGACGGGACGGTGGTGACCAACCCGAGCACCGCGCCGACCCTCGGCAGCTACGTGGTGTCCACGAACACCGACTACACGGGCACCCAGGCCTCCCACGGCTCCGCCGTGGTCGCCACCGACCACCTCTACTGCCTGATCACCAAGGCCCCCGCCACCGCCACCTGCTCGGCCCAGATCGCGATGGTAGACGGGTCGATGCTGATCTCCGACAACTCCACGCAGAACCTCGCGACCAGCCAGAACTCCACCGCACCGATGACCTTCCCGATCACCAACGGCACCGGCAGGCTCGCGGGCGCCCACGGCACGGTGACGGTCACCCCGATCGCCAACAGCGGCAACGCGAACTTCACGGTCACCTACACGAAGTGAGCACACGGAGTGCGCACACCGAGTGCGCGCGTCGTGATCCCGCGCCGCTAGGCTCGGGATCATGGAGAAGCTGCGCTGTGCCGTCCTCGACGACTACCAGAACGTCGCACTGACCGCCGCCGACTGGTCCCCCGTCACGGACCGGGTCGAGGTGCGGACGGTGCGCCGGCACATCAGCGACCGCGAGGAGTTGGCCGAGGCCGTAGGCGACTGCGAGATCGTCTTCATCATGCGCGAGCGCACGCCGTTCGACGCGGAGCTGTTCGCGCGCCTGCCCCGGCTGCGGTTGCTGGTCACCTCCGGCATGCACAACGCCTCCGTCGACTTCGACGCGGCGGCACGCCACGGCGTCACCGTCTGCGGGACCGCAGGCACCGCGGAGCCGCCGGCCGAGCTCACCTGGGCGCTGCTGCTGGGCCTGGCCCGGCATGTCACCACCGAGAACGACGCGCTGCGCTCGGGCGGTCCGTGGCAGCAGACGGTGGGCACGGACCTCCACGGCCGCCGTCTGGGCCTGCTCGGGCTCGGCCGGATCGGCTCACGCGTGGCCCAGGTGGGACGGGCCTTCGGCATGGAGGTCTCCGCCTGGAGCCAGAACCTCACGGCGGAAAGGGCCGAGGCGGAGGGCGTCGCACTCGCCGCCAGCAAGGAGGAGCTGCTGGAGAGCAGCGACTTCGTCTCCGTCCAACTGGTGCTGAGCGACCGGACCCGCGGCCTGGTCGGCGCGCCGGAGCTGCGGCGGATGCGCCCCACCGCCTTCCTGGTCAACACCTCGCGCGCGGCCATCGTCGACCAGGACGCCCTGGCCCAGGCGCTCCGCGAGGGCTGGATCGCGGGCGCGGCCGTCGACGTGTTCGACATCGAGCCGCTCCCGGCGGACCACCCCTTCCGCACGCTGCCCAACCTGCTGGCGACGCCGCACATCGGCTACGTGACCGAGCGGAACTACTCACGCTTCTTCACCGAGGGCGTCGAGGACATCGCCGCCTTCCTCGACGGCAGCCCCGTGCGAACGCTCAGTAAGGGCTGAACGCCAGGTCAGGCGGCCGACCCGCGCGACCCGCGCGACCACCAGTGACGCCTCGGCGCCCGGTGCGAGACTGGCCCGTCGGTCAGATCCTCGTCCGATGCGCTCGGCTCGGGCGAGGACGACGCCGAGGCCGCTGCCCCCGACGCTGCCTCCGAGGCCGACGGCTGCGAGGCCGTCGGCTGCGACGGCGGCGGCGCGACCGGTCGGCCTGCGGCGTCCTTCGGCGGGTGCAGGCCCTCGCGGTCGTACTCCGTCGTGGCGATGACCTCGATCAGCTGGTCCTCGCTCATGTCCTCCGAGCCGGGGACGTGCGGGACAAATCCCATCAGCACGCCGTCCTGCAGCACCTCGGCCTCCAGGCCCAGCGCGTCGCTGCTGTCCCAGACCGCTTCGCCCTCGTCGTCGGGGAGCACCACCCGCACCGCGTACTCGTAGACGCCGAGGTCGGCGAGGTGCGCCATCACGCGGCGCGCCCGCAGCGCCGCCACCAACCGCTCCGCCCGCTCCTGCTCCATCGCGGCACCGCCTCGGTCGACTGGCCCCGTTCCCCACGGTAAGCCGGTCCGGCCCGCGCTACATCCCGCCGGCGACGCGCAGCACCGCGCCCGTGGCGAAGGACGCGTCGGCCGACATCAGCCAGGAGACCGCTCCCGCGATCTCGGCCGGATCGCCGGAGCGCCCCATCGGGATGGTCGAAGCGAGCTTGGCCGGGCGCTGCGGATCGGCGTGGAACTCGGTCCAGATGACGCCCGGCGCCACGCAGTTGACCCGGATCCCGTCCTGCGCGACCTCCTTGGCCAGCCCGACCGTCATCGCGTCCACGGCCGCCTTCGACGCCGCGTAGTGGACGTACTGGCCGGGACTGCCGAGCGTGGCCGCGGCCGAGGAGATGTTGACGATCGCACCGCCGCCGTTCGCGCCCATGTCCCGGATCGCGCGGCGGGCGCAGAGCAGGTAGCCGAGGACGTTGGTGTCCAGCGCCCGGCGCAGTCCGTCCACGTCGGCGTCGGCCAGACGGCCGTTCGGCCCGCTCTCACCCGCGTTGTTGACCAGCCCCGTCACCGGGCCGAGTTCCCGGGCGGCGGCGTCGAAGAGCGCGTCCACCGCGGCCTCGTCGCCGGTGTCGACAGCGACCGCCACCGCCCGACGCCCCACAGCGCGGACGGCGTCCGCGACCTTCTCGGCGGCGGCACGGTCCGAGCGGTAGCCGACGACGACGTCGTGACCGTCGGACGCGAGACGTTCGCAGATCGCCGCGCCGATGCCACGGCTTCCGCCGGTGACCACCGTGACGTGCTGCCTGGCGACGTGCTGCGTCGCATCCTGCACTGCGACCTGCGCTGCGACCTGCACTGCGTCCTGCGCTGCGTCGTGCACTGCGGACCTCCAAGGCCGAGTCGATCTTCCCGCTCGACCCCAGAATTCCACAGCTGCTCCGCCCGAAGCGCTCTGATTCCGGCTCAGCTCTCGCCCAGATACTCCTTGACCAGCTTCTTCGGCGCGCGGTCCAGCCAGGCCTCGGTGATCAGCTCCGTCAGCTCCTGGACGTCGATGTGGTCGAGCTGGACCAGGACCGCCGGGTAGCCGTCGAAGTGCGGCGTGGTGAAGTAGACGTCACCGCCCTGTTCGACCAGCGCCGCCTTGACGCCGAGATCGGGCACCCGGACACCGAGGATCGGCCCTCCCGGCGCCGCAGCGCCGAGCGCGGCCAGATCGGTGGAGCGCAGCGGGCGCTCCCAGACGAAGCCCTTCTCGCCGACCCACCAGTGCGCGTGGTCGCGCGAGGGGCGCTCGCTGGTGCCGGGCAGCCCGAGCGCGATCCGGCGGACGTCGTCCCAGGTCGCCATGGAGCGAGTCTAGGTCCGTCCGACCGGCCGCGCCCGGGCCGCAACGCAGCAACGCCGCAGTGCCTACCTCGGATACGCCTGAGTCAGCCGCGCTTGCCGCCGAGGAAACCGCGTCGGCCGCTGTCCTCCGCCGGCGCAGCGGTCTTGGCGTTCGCCTCGACCTTGGCCCTCCCCTCGGTCCTCGCGTCAGCCTTGCCCTCGGGCTTGACCGTGTCCGCCGGGGCCTTGTCGACCTTGAGCGCACGGGCCAGGGCGACCACGTCGTCCAGCGACCGGTGCACGGCGGCAATGCGCAACGCGCTCTCCACCGCGGCCACGGCTGGGCCGTCCGCCAGCGAGCCGACCAGGAAAGCGACGTCCGCTATCGGTCTGTGGACCACCGCCGCACACAGGATCTCGTGCCCTCTCGCCTGTTGAGCGCCGTCAAGTGACGCGAGTAGTCGTGACACGTCCTCCAGCGGGCGTCCTGCCGCGATCGCACAGGCCGGGCTGGGTGAGCCCATCTCACCTGCGGAGTCGAGGATCGCGAAGAGCTGCGCCACCTCCTCCACCGGGCGGTTCGCGACCGCGGTGTGGACCAGCGAGGACGCCCAGTCGTGCCCGGGGGCGGCGACGACGTCGGCGGCGGTCCGGCCGGAGGCGGTCTGGGTGTTCTCGGTCGTGGAGGACGGGTCGAGCGAGAGAGCGCGTGCCACGGGACTACTCCAGTGTGTGCAGTGATTCCGCAGCGTCCCTGCGGAAACGCCCGTCCCGAGCTCGGAGGGTTTCCGGGGTTCCGCAGACGAACGCTCCCACCAGCGTCTCCGCCACCCGGCCGGACGAACACCCCGGACGGCCAAGTGGGGGAATCGTCCCGGCGGGTCGGCCCGAGGCGGCGTCAGTACCGCGCGTTCATCGCCGCGCGGACCTCCTCCAGCGTCGCGTCGGCCACCTCGTTGGCGCGGGCGTTGCCGTGCCGCAGCACCTCCCGGACCGCGTCACGGTCCCGGGCGAGCTCGGCGCGGCGCGCCCGGATCGGGGCGAGGTGGCCGTTGACGGCGTCGGTGACCCGCCGCTTCAGGGCGGCGCCGCCGCCGTCGCCGAGCTCCTCGGCGACCTGGTGCGGGTCGACGTCCTCGCAGAGCGCGGCCAGCAGTACCAGGGAGGAGACCGCGGGGCGGTGGACCGGGTCGTAGCTGATCCGACGGTCGGCGTCGGTGACCGCACCGCGGATCAGCCGGACCGTCTCGTCCGCCGTCGCCGCCAGCGAGATCGCGTTGCCCCGGCTCTTGCTCATCTTGGTCCCGTCGGTCCCCAGCAGCAGCGGCGCGGCGGAGAGCAGCGCCTCGGGCTCGGGAAAGACAGGCGTCCCGGCGGCGTAGCGCTCGTTGAAGCGCCGCGCCACTGTTCGGGTGACCTCCAGATGCGGCACCTGGTCCTGACCGACCGGAACCACCTGGGCCTTGCAGAAGAGGATGTCCGCCGCCTGGTGCACGGGATAGGTGAACATCAGTCCGCTGACGGCGTGTTGACGCGAGTGGGCGATCTCGTCCTTGACCGTCGGATTGCGCTGCAGCTCGGCGACGGAGACCAGGCTGAGGAACGGCAGCAGCAGCTGGTTGAGGGCGGGGACGGCGCTGTGGGTGAAGATCGTGGCGCGGTCCGGGTCGATGCCGACGGAGAGGTAGTCGAGGACGAGCTCCGCGACGTGGCCGGGCAGGTCCTCGGCGACGTCGCGATCGGTGATCACCTGGTAGTCGGCGATCACGACGAAGAGCTCCGCGCCCTGCTCCTGAAGCGCGACGCGGTTGCGCAGGGTGCCGAAGTAGTGCCCGAGGTGCAGGCGTCCGGTGGGACGGTCGCCGGTCAGCACGCGGGTGGCGGTGCGGGTCGGGCTGCCGGCACGGGTCACGGTGCCGGCACGCGTCAGGGTGCTGGTGCTGGTCATGGTCTCTCCCGGTGGTCGCGCTGGGCGCTGGTGTGGGTGGCAGGGCCGTGGGACGGCGGGCCACCCGCGCCTGGAAGAACCGGGACCGGGAAAACCGAAAGGCCGTCCGGACGGACGGCCCAAGGCATGCGTGGTGCATGCGTGCGTGAGGGTCGGCCGCTCCTAGGAGGAGCGCCACCAACCCAGCGACGTCGTGCGCACGCACGAAGAACGATGCATACGGCAAGCATAGCGTCCGGGCCTGGGCGCGGCGCGGAGTTTGCGCCGGAGTCCCGCGCACGGCCGAGGTGCGCCCGGCCGGACCGCCCCGCACGCTGGAGTCATGTCGAGCGAAGCGGTCAGCATCGAGGTGGTCGGCGTGGACAAGCCGGACGACCTCAACGTCGTCATCGGCCAGTCGCACTTCATCAAGACAGTTGAGGACCTGCACGAGGCGCTGGTCGGCATCAGTCCGCACCTGCGCTTCGGGCTGGCCTTCTGCGAGGCCTCCGGCCCACGGCTGGTCCGCCGCTCCGGCAACGACGCCGAACTGACGGCGCTGGCCGTCGCCAACGCGACGGCGATCGGAGCCGGGCACTGCTTCGTCGTGCTGCTGCGCGAGGGCTACCCGGTCAACGTGCTGAACGCGATCAAGGCCGTGCCGGAGGTCTGCGGCCTGTTCTGCGCGACCGCCAACCCGGTCCAGGTGCTGGTCGCGGTGACCGGGCAGGGTCGCGGCGTCGTGGGCGTGGTCGACGGCGAGCCGCCGCTCGGCGAGGAGACCGAGTCCGACGTCACCGCGCGCAGGCAACTGCTGCGGACCATCGGCTACAAGCTGTGAGCCACGCCGGCTCAGCGGCCGGTCATGGCGCGGGCTCCGGCAGATGGTCGCTCAGGAACGTCAGGCAGGCCGGGAGCAGCCGGACCCAGGTGGTGAAGTTGTGGCCGCCGGTGTCGACCGTCGCCTCGGCGACCGTGGTCGGCGGGCGCACCAGCGCGGCGAAGGACCGGGCCAGCGCGTAGGTGTCGCCGTCCTGCTTGCTGCTGGCCAGCATCAGCGCCACCGGCGGGGCGGGCAGGTTCTGCATCCGCCAGCTCAGGTCGGCCTCGTTGCGCCGCAGTTGGCTGCCGCCGAAGAGGTCGCCGGTGGTCACGTCCTCGGCCGCCTTGAAGTAGCCGGAGAGTGAGGCCGCGGTGGCGTAGAGGGCGGGGTTGCGCATCGCGAGCTTGAGGGCGCAGTAGCCGCCGGTCGAGTCGCCGATCGCGCTGAAGCCGCGCCCGTCGGTGCGGACCCGGTACGAGTTCTCCACGTCCAACGGGACGTCGGCGGTGAAGTACGTCTCCGCCTGCGGGCCGTTCGGGATGTCCTCGCACTCGCTGTCCCTGGGCATGGACGGCGAGGGCTGCATCAGCACCTGGATCATCGGCTTGATCTTGCCCTGCTGGATCAACTGCAGCTCGATCGAGGGGTACTGGAGCTTGGTGACCAGATTGGTGGCCTCGCCGGGGAACCCGGTCATGCTCACCAGCACCGGGAACCGGTCCTTGGCGTAGGCGGGTTGGAAGTACTGCGGCGGCAGGTAGACATAGCCGTCGGTGGTCAGCCCCGTCACCGTGCCCGGGAACCGCACCCGTTCCAGCTTGCCCGCCTTGGCCGGGTCGAGCAGGCCGATGCCCGCCGAGGCCACAGTGGTCTGGCCCAGCACCTGGACCTGCGCCCCGGCCGGTCCGTGCAGGCCGGACCCGGACGCGGTGTGCCCCGCGCCCGCGCCGGCCCCGACCGTGACCGGTCCCTTCGCCCCGATGCCCAGCAGGTCGGACCAACTGCTGTAGAAGGAGAAGGAGTCGTTGACCCAGAGCCCGAGCGTGCAGATCAGGAGCACCTGCGTCACCACGATCGTCCCGATCCGGCCCAGGAACGCCCACCAGTGGCGCTTGGCGAGGCGGGGCCAGATCCAGACCGTCCCGGCGACCGACAGCACGGTCAGCACCACCCCGAGGATCAGCACCCCGCTGCCGGTCAGCGACACGACGTTCCTGCTCCTCCGGGCCTCTCGTCTCTCGCGCTCGGTCGATCTGCCCGCGCGCTAGTGCGCCGTGGCGGCCGGCTCCAGGACGAAGACCGGGATCTGACGGTCCGTCTTGAGCTGGTAGTCGGCGTAGTCGGGGAAGGCCGCGACGGCCCGCTCCCACCACTGCGCCTTCTCGTCGCCCGTGACCTCACGGGCCGTCATGTCCTGGACGGCGGTGCCGTCACGAAGCTCGACGTTCGGGTCGGCCTTCAGGTTCCAGTACCAGACCGGGTGCTTGGGCGCACCGCCCTGGGAGGCGACCACGGCGTAGCTGCCGTCGTGCTCGACCCGCATCAGCGGGGTCTTCCTGAGCTTGCCGCTCTTCACGCCGCGCGAGGTCAGCAGGATGACCGACATCCCGCGCATGGACATGCCCTTCGTCCCACCCGAGGACTCGATCTCCTCGACCTGGGAACGCACCCATTCGGTCGGACTCGGCTCGTACTCACCCTGCAGCGGCATGCGGTTCCGTCCCATCGCGATCTCGGAAGGCGACTGTTCCGATACCGACGATACTGCGGCACACCGACATCATCACCATCCGGCACACCCCGAGCACACGCGGGCACGTGCAGGCACACGCCTACCCGATACAGACGATGAGCAGCTGGATCGCGCAGTCGGTGCCCGGGGTCCCGGACGGAACGGTGACTCCGGGCGTCGGCAGCGAGGGGATGTAGGTCGGGCTGGCGGGCCCGGTCGGCGCGGGCGTCGGCTGGACCGGAGTGGGCTGGACCGGCGTCGGGACGCGCGACGGCAGCGGCGTCGGGTTGCCGCCGCCCGCGGAGCCGGTCGGCAGGGAACCGCCGGGCAGGGCAGGCGTCGGCCAGCCGGTGAGCAGGCCGGTCGGCACGCCGGACGGACCGTCGCCCGGCGTCGCGTCCGCGACGGCCGCCACCGGTGCGGTGTCCGGGGACTGAGCGGCCGTCAACCCGGGTGCGGTGCCGTAGCCGCCGATGGTCGGGCTCTGCGGCGCGTCGACGCCCGGGGGCAGGCCGAGCAACGGGCCCGAGGTGGAGGGCAGCGAGCCTCCCGCCGCGCTTGCCTGCCCGGTGTTGGCCCCGGCTCCGGCGACGGCGCTCATCGCGGCGAAGCCGAGCCCGGCCGCCAGCAGCGCGGGGGCGACCTTCCGCGCGCCTGCCTGCCGCATCGGCCGTCGCGCGTGGCTGACCGGGACGTGCGGGCGTCCGGCCCGAAGCACCCGCGTCTCGGGGCGCGTCGGCAGCGGACGCATCGTCACCCTGGGCCGCGGCGGGTCGGCCGGGGTCGGCACCTCGGGCAGGGTCCGGGCGTCCGCGCCGCAGCCCGCGCAGGAGAAGGCGCCGTTGAGATAGCGATGACAGGGCGGGCAGAACCTCATGACGGGCCTCCGCGAGGCGCGGGACGGGAAGGGAGGGTGCGTGCCGCCGGGGTCGATACCCGCGACACGATCTTCACAGTCGCAGCCGCCTCGGCGAAGGACCGCAATCTCCCCCAAACTGCTCACGGCCGTCCGGCTGAGCTGGTAATCTTCCGGGCCCTGCAGTCAGTTGGCGCGGTCGGGGGCAGGATGAGCCTTGTCCTGCCGTTCATCCACGAAGCCCGAGGAACCGCCATGGCGCACGCGACCGAGCACACCGACGCCGAGAGCCACGCCGACGCGGACTTCTCCCTCTTCGATCCCCGCTTCCGAGCGGACCCCTATCCCGGCTACACCCGCCTGCACGCCGCCGGTCGGCTGCGCCGGACCGCGTTCGGCGCGTGGATCTCGCCTTCCTACCGGGTCTGCTCCCAGGTGCTGCGCGACCCGCGCTTCGGGCGTCCCGAACTGCCCGAGGACGGCCGGACCCGCTCCTTCCTCGGCCTCAACCCGCCGGACCACACCCGCCTGCGCCGCCTGGCCGCCAAGGCGTTCACACCGCGGCTGATCGAGGGCCTGCGCCCGCGTATCGAGGAGCTGGCGGAACAACTGCTCGACGCGGCGCTGGGTCAGGACGGGGCGCAGGAGCAGGGCAACGTGCACGGGCAGGACAACGCACAGGAGCAGGGCGAGTTCGACCTGGTCGCGGCCTTCGCCCACCCGCTGCCGGTGATCGTGATCAGTGAGCTGCTCGGCGTGCCGACGGAGGACCGCGACCGGTTCACCGCGTGGTCCGACACGCTGGCCCGCGCGCTGGGGCCCGAGTACCTGCTGCCGCCGGACGCGCTGGCCGAGATCGACAGCACCCGCGGGCAGTTCGAGGCGTACTTCCGCGAACTGGCCGCGCAACGCCGAGTGCAGCCGACCGACGACCTGCTCAGCGCCCTGGTCGCGGTCTGCGACGACGGCGAGGTGCTCTCCGAGGCGGAGCTGATCGCAACCTGCACCCTGCTGCTCATCGCCGGGCACGAGACCACGGTCAACCTGATCGCCAACGGCACGCTGGCGCTGCTGCGCGAGCCGCAGCGGCTGGCCTGGTTCCGCGCCCACCCCGAGGCCGCGCCCGCCGTGGTGGAGGAGCTGCTCCGGTTCGACCCGCCGGTCCAGCTGACCATGCGCACGGCGCTCGTGGACGCCGACGTCGAGGGCGTCCCGATCGCGGCGGGCGAGCAGATCCTGCTGGTGATCGGCGCGGCCAACCGCGATCCCGAGGTCTTCGCCGACCCCGACCGGCTCGACTTCTCCCGCGCCGAGAACACGGGCGGCAGCGCAGGCGGCACCGACCGCCACCTCGCCTTCGGGCTCGGCATCCACTTCTGCCTGGGCGCGGCGCTGGCCCGGCTGGAGGGCCAGATCGCGCTCACCGCCTTCGCCCGACGGGTGCACGAGCCGGAGCTCGCGACGGACGAGGTGTCCTACCGGGACAACCTCATCCTGCGCGGCCCCGCCTCGCTCCCCGTCAGGCACCGGCGCGGCTGACACCCCTGCGGACTGACTGACGGACTGACGGACTGACGGACTGACGATCCGTCAGTCCAGCCGGGCGTCGAAGGCCAGCGCTTCGGCCAGCGCCTCCACCTTCCGCTGCGGCAGTCCGCGCGCGGTGAACCAGGCGCCGACGTTGCGGACGTCGCGGTCCAGGAAGGCGCGTCCGCGCGGGTTGGCGATGACGTCGACGATCTGCGGCACGTCGATGATCACCAGTCGGCCCTCGTGGACCAGGATGTTGTAGGCGCTCAGGTCCCCGTGCGCGTAGCCGTCCCGGGCGAGCAGCGAGAGGCTGTGGCCGAGCTGCTCCCAGAGGTCGTCGAGGTCCGCCTCCTCAGGGCGCACCTGGGCGAGCCGCGGGGCGGCGGCGCCCTCGGCGTCGCCGATGAACTCCATGAGGATCTCCGTGCCGAGGATCTGCACCGGGTACGGCACCGCGGCACCGGCCTGCCACAGCCGCGACAGCGCGCCGAACTCGGCCGCCGCCCACTGCCCGGCGATGGCCTGCTTGCCGAACTCGGTGCGCTTGGACATGGCCCGGCTGACCCGGGACTCCTTGTGCGTGCGGCCCTCCAGATAGCCGGAGTCGCGATGGAAGAGGCGGTGGTTGCCGTCGCGGTAGCGCTTGGCGGCCATCAGCGTCCGGCGGTCGGTGCCGGGGACGCTGCGTTCGAGGAGGAAGACGTCGGCTTCCTTGCCGGTCTTGAGGATGCCGAACTCCGTGTCCACGGCCGCGAGTTCGGTGACCACCCAGTCGGGGCGCGGCTCGGGGCCCTTCTCGGTGGGCGTGGACCGGTCCCAGGTCGACCAACGGTCGCCCTCGGGCGGCAGTTCGGCGGAGGAGTTGGATGTGGTGGAGGCGGCGGAATCGGGCTCGTTCTCCGCACCCGGCAGCCAGTCGCCGGGGAAGTCGTACTCGACGGCGTACTCGGCATCGCGGTCACGACCACGGCGGGACATCCGCACGAAGGAACGGTCGTCGCTGTCAGCAAAGCGCTTGCGCACTGATGGGTCTCCTGCGGGAGGGCCCGCCGGAGCGCGTGGAAGTGACGCGGGTTCAGCCGGCGAGCTGGTGACGAGGGAAGGCGTCTGGCGCGCACGCGAGGGCGCGCCGCATGAAGGCGGCAACCACGACTACGCACCTCCTCGCTCGGACTCACTCGTACCCACAGGAACGTCAGCCATCGTAACGAGCGCCACCGACCGCGCAACCGAATTAACCTCGCCGATCCCCCGCGCGCGCCGCCTCCCACGCCAAGGCCCGCACCGCTAGCGTCAACGGGAAGCCCCGCCCCGCCCGTGACGTCGAAAGCAGGCGCTGATGACGCGCTCCCTCGCCATGGCAGTCGCGCTCGCCGCGCTCACCCTGGCTGCCACCACCGGCTGTTCCTCGTCGAGTTCCAGTTCCCCATCGTCCGGCGGCTCGACCGCTGCGGCCTCGACCTCCGCCGGCAGCGCCAGCAGCGCGGCCACGGGCACGGGCACCGCCGTCACGGTGAAGGAGACCGAGTTCAAGCTCGCCCTCTCCACCACGGCGTTCAAGCCCGGCGCCTACACCTTCGTCGCGCAGGACGCCGGGACCGTCTCGCACGCGTTGGCGATCGAAGGCCCCGGCGTCCCCATGCAGCAGACACCGATCCTCGCGCCCGGCGGCAAGGCCGACCTCTCGGTGACCCTGAAGCCGGGCAGCTACGAACTCTGGTGCCCGGTCGACGGCCACAAGGCCCTCGGCATGGACACCCACATCACCGTCGCCTGACGGCTCTCACTCCGTCACCCTCACTCCGCCACCCTCACTCCAGCGCGCTCACTCCGTCGCGTGCGGGAGCTTGGCCGAGATCAGGTCCATCACCGACGCGTCGGTCAGTGTCGTGGTGTCCCCGAGGGCGCGGTCCTCGGCGACGTCCTTCAGCAGCCGTCGCATGATCTTGCCGGACCGGGTCTTCGGCAGTTCCGGGACCACCTGGATCTGCCGGGGCTTGGCGATCGGCCCGATCTCCTTGGCGACGTGGGCCTGGAGCGTCTCGACGAGCGTCGGGTCCTCCTCGGTCCCGCCGCGCAGGATGACGAAGGCGACGATGCGCTGGCCCGTCGTCTCGTCCGCCGCGCCGACCACCGCGGCCTCGGCCACCGCCGGGTGGGAGACCAGCGCCGACTCGACCTCGGTGGTCGAGATGTTGTGCCCGGAGACGAGCATGATGTCGTCGACCCGGCCCAGCAGCCAGAGGTCGCCGTCCTCGTCCTTCTTGGCGCCGTCGCCGGCGAAGTAGTAGCCCTGGTCGGCGAAACGGGCCCAGTAGGTCTGCACGAACCGCTCGTCGTCGCCCCAGATGCCGCGCAGCATCGACGGCCACGGCTGGTCGAGGACCAGCAGTCCGCCGCTGCCGTTGGGCACCGGGGTGCCGTCGATGTCCACCACGTCGGCGGAGATTCCGGGCAGCGGCCGCATCGCCGAACCCGGCTTGGTGGCGGTGACGCCGGGCAGCGGGCTGATCATCATCGCCCCGGTCTCGGTCTGCCACCAGGTGTCGACGATCGGACAGCGCTCACGCCCGATGTTCTCCCGGTACCAGATCCACGCCTCGGGGTTGATCGGCTCGCCGACCGTGCCCAGCAGCCGCAGCGAGGAGAGGTCGTAGCGGGCGGGGATCTCGTCACCCCACTTCATGAAGGTGCGGATGGCGGTGGGAGCGGTGTAGATGAGCGTCACGCCGTAGCGGTCGACGTTCTCCCAGAACCTGCCCTTGTGCGGGGTGTCCGGGGTGCCCTCGTAGAGCACACCGGTGGCCCGGTTGGACAGCGGCCCGTAGACAATGTACGAGTGGCCGGTCACCCAGCCAACGTCAGCCGTGCACCAGAAGACGTCGGTGTCCGGCTTGAGGTCGAAGACCGCGTTGTGGGTGTAGGAGACCTGGGTCAGGTAGCCGCCGGTGGTGTGCAGGATGCCCTTGGGCTTCCCGGTCGTGCCGGAGGTGTAGAGGATGAAGAGCGGGTGCTCGGAGTCGAAGGACTCCGGGGTGTGGCGGTCGGACTGACGCTCCATCAGTTCGTCCCACCACAGGTCCCGCCCCTCGGTCCAGGGCACCTCCTGCCCGGTGCGCCGGGCCACGATCACGTGCTCGATGCTCGCGGCGACCCCGCCCGACTCGTCCGCCCCGACCGCCTCGTCGGCGTTCGGCTTGAGCGGCACCACCGTGCCGCGGCGGTTGTACCCGTCCGCGGTGATCAGCACCTTGGCGCGGGCGTCGTCGATCCGCGAGCGCAGCGCGCTGGGCGAGAACGCGGCGAAGACGACCGAGTGCGGCGCGCCGATGCGCGCGCAGGCCAGCATCGCGACGATCGTCTCCGGGATCATCGGCATGTAGATGGCGACCCGGTCCCCCGCCCGGACGCCGAGTTCGGTCAGCGCGTTGGCCGCCTTGGAGACCTCGCGCTGGAGTTCCGCATAGGTGACGGAGCGTCGGTCACCGGGCTCGCCCTCGAAGTGGAAGGCCACCTGGTCGCCGTGGCCCGCCTCGACGTGCCGGTCGACGCAGTTGTAGGCGACATTCAGCTTGCCGCCGACGAACCAGCGGGCGAAGGGCGCGCCGCTCCAGTCCAGGACCTGGGTCCACTCCTGGTCCCAGTGCAGCCGCCGGGCCTGCTCCGCCCAGAAGGCGAGTCGGTCCGCGCGGGCCGCCTGGTAGGCGTCCGCGCGGACGTTCGCGGCCTCGGCGAGCGCAGCGGGCGGCGCGAACCGCCGCCCCTCGTGGAGCAGGTTGGACAGCGTCTCCTGCGCCGCCCCTGTCGCTGTCTCCCGTGCCGGCTCTTCCGCAGCCATGGTCGGTTCCTCCTCAGGGTCGGATCCTCGGGGCGGGGTGTGTGACCGCGCAAGCGGCGGGGTCGCTCACCGCTCCAGCGGCGGGATGGGCAGCACGGTGCGCTTGTGCTGCGCGTTCACGACGGTCGCGGCGGAGGCGTAGAACGCCGCCGCGGCGGTGAAGATGCCGATCCAACCACCCACCTTGATCATCGTGTCCGGCGCGGGCACACCGTTCTGGAACCAGCCGATACCCAGGAACAGGAAGGCCAGCGTCAGCAGCGCGAGAACGACGACCACGGCGAGGTTGGTGCGCAGTGCGGCCAGGGTCAGGTAGGCGGAGATGATGCACCAGCCGATCAGGTAGAGGCCGATCGCCTGGTGGATGTCTCCGGTGGTCAACTTGACGTTCGTGATGATCCACCAGTACGAGAGCCAGAACGCGCCGTACGAGCAGAAGGCCATCAGGCCGAAGGTGTTGCCGCGCCGCCACTCGAGGACGCCGGCCACGAACTGCGCCAGACCGCCGTAGAACGCGGCCAGGCCCAGTACCACGAGAATCGCGCCGGGCTCCTTGATGATGTTGGCGTTGACGAACGACAGCACCAGGGTGGTCAACGCGAAGCCGGCCAACCCGAGCGGCGCCGGATCGGCGTACGCGGGGGTGGGGGTGCTCGCCGTCAGCGGACTGGACGACGAACCGGACGACGCAGTGGGGGTTTCGTTGCTCATGACCGTGCTCCTTCCGAGAGGACTCGATCAGGACATCGCACAGGACGTCACGAAAATCACAGTACGGCGGCTTTTGCCCCCCGTACAGCTGACAAACACGGAAGCTTTTACCTTCCGAACGCACCCCGCCTGACCAGCGAAGATGTGGAGGCTGTTAGCGCGCCGAAAAATCCGGACGACGAACCCTCCGGTTCTGCGATGATCGCGCCGGAGGAAACCCATGCACCGACTGTTCAGTCCTTACCGTTCCGTCTTCCGCATCCCCGGATCCCGGTCGCTCTTCGCCGTCGCCCTGCTGGCGCGCGTCCCGGCGACAGCCAAGGGGATGCTGCTGACCCTGCACATCGTGCTCGACCTGCACCGCGGCTACGGCGCGGCGGGTCTGGTCGCGATGGCGCTGACCATAGGCGTCGCGGCGGGCGGCCCGGTGCTGGGACGGATGGTGGACCGACACGGGGTCCGGCCGGTGCTGGTGGTGACCGGGCTGGCCGAGTCCGTCTTCTGGCTGACCGCGCCGTTCCTCCCCTACGCCGCGCTGCTCCCGGCCACCCTGGTCGGCGGGCTGGTCGCAGTGCCGGTCTTCCCGGTGATCCGGCAGGCCGTCTCGGTCCATGTGCCGGGCGGGCAGCGGCGACAGGCGTTCGCGCTGGACTCGATGATCGTCGAGGTCGCCTACATGATCGGCCCCGCCGTCGCCGTCCTCGCCGTCACCGGCATGCACCACGCCGAGCCGTCCATGCTGGCCGTCGGCGTGCTGACGCTGGCCAGCGCCGCCGCGCTCTGGCCGCTCGGCCGCATCCTCACCCCGAGCCTGCCGCATGCCGCGGACGCGGCGGACGCCGCGCCGACCGCCGAGGCGCAGGTGAGCTCTGAGGCCGCCCGGACCGCCAAGGCCGGACGCCCGTTCTGGCTGCACCCGGGCCTGCTGCTGACGCTGGCCGTCTGCATGTCGGCCAACCTGGTGCTCTCCGGCACCGAGGTCTCCGTGGTGGCGTCGCTGCGCGCCGTGGGCCAGACCCAGTGGGCGGGCGTGACCATCATCGCCTGGTGCGCCGCCTCCCTCGTCGGCGGCTTCTGGCACGGGACAACGGCCAAGCCGCTGCGGCTGCCGGTGCTGATGCTGATGCTCGGTCTGGGCACCGTCCCGATCGGCATCGTGGCCTCCCACGGCTGGATCTGGGCGGCGCTGGCGCTGATCCCTGCGGGCCTGGTCTGCGCGCCCACCATCGCGTCGACGGCCGAGGCGATCAGCCGCGCGGTTCCGGACTCGGCGCGGGGGCAGGCCATGGGCCTGCAGGGCTCCGCGCTGACGCTGGGCGGCTCGCTGGGCGCACCGCTGACCGGCTCGATCATCGACCACTCGTCGCCCGTCTGGGGCTTCGTGGTGGCCGGTCTGATCGGCACCGTCCTCGCCGGACTGGCCCTCGCCTACCGCCCGCGTCCGGCCGCCCCGACCGCTGATCCCGTCGCCGTCGAACCCGTAGCGGTCGAACCCGTAGCGGCCGGGCCCGTTGCCGTCGACACGACAGACGGCGAACTGGCCGTCACCGCAGGATCGCACTGAGGTCGTAGCGCACGGGCTCGTCCAACTGGGTGTAGTCGCAGCTCTCCGGGGACCGGTCCGGACGCCAGCGCTTGAACTGCGTGGTGTGCCGGAACCGGTCCCCCTGCATGTGGTCGTAGCCGACCTCGATCACCCGCTCCGGCCGCAGCGGCACCCAGGACAGGTCCTTGGTCCCGGTCCAGCGGCTGGTCGCGCCCGGCAGCCGGGAGCTCGCCTGGGCGTCCTCGTTCTGCCAGGCGGCCCACGGGTGGCCGTCGGCCGTCTCCATCCGCAGCGGCGCGAGTTCCTCGACCAGCTCCGCGCGCCGCTTCATCGGGAACGAGGCACAGACCCCGACGTGCTGCAGCCGCCCCTCCGCGTCGTGAAGGCCGAGCAGCAGCGAGCCGACCACCGGTCCGCTCTTGTGCTCGCGGTAGCCGGCCACCACGCAGTCGGCCGTGCGCTCGTGCTTGATCTTGAACATCTGCCGCTGGTCCGGCGCGTAGGGCAGGTCGAGCGGCTTGGCCACCACGCCGTCCAGGCCCGCGCCCTCGTACTGCTCGAACCACTGCTGCGCCTCCGCCTGGTCCAGCGTCGCGGGCGCGAGGTGCAGCGGTGGCTCGGCGCCGGTGAGGACCTGCTCCAGCTCGGCGCGCCGCTCGCGCTGCGGGGCGGCCAGCAGGCTGCGGTCGCCCAGCGCCAGCAGGTCGAAGGCGACGAAGGAGGCGGGCGTCCGCTCGGAGAGCAGCTTGACCCGGGACGCCGCCGGATGGATCCGCTCCGTCAGCGCGTCGAAGTCCAGCCGGTCGCCGCGGACCAGCACGATCTCCCCGTCCACCACGCAGCGCTGCGGCAGCTGCCGTTCCAGCTCAGCGACCAGCTCGGGGAAGTAGCGCGTCAGCGGCTTGCCGGTACGGGAGCCGATCACCGTCTCCGGCCCGTCGCGGTGGACGATGGCGCGGAAGCCGTCCCACTTGGCCTCGTAGAGCATCCCCGGCGGGATCGCCTTGACGGACTTGGCCAGCATCGGCTTGACCGGCGGCATCACGGGCAGGTCCATGAGCCGATTCTGCTGCCTCGTCCGCGTGCCCGCAGTCCCGGGACCGCCTACGGTGAGGTCATGGCCGACGCGCTGGAGCTTGAGATCGGCGGGCGCGCGGTGCGCGTGACCCACCCGGACAAGGTGTACTTCCCCGAGACCGGCTACACCAAGCTGGACGTGGCCCGGTACTTCGAAACCGTCCAGGACGGGGCGCTGCGCGCGGTCCGCGACCGTCCGACGACGCTGCAACGCTTCGTCGACGGCATCGGCGGCGAGGCCTTCTACCAGAAGCGCGTCCCGCGCGACCTGCCCGACTGGATCCCCAGCGCCCGCGTCACCTTCCCCAGCGGCCGACCGGCGGACGAGATGTGCCCGACCGAACCGGCAGCCGTGCTCTGGGCGGTCAACCGCGGCTGCCTCACCTTCCACCCGTGGCCGGTCCGCAGCTCGGACACGGACCACCCCGACGAGCTCCGCATCGACCTCGACCCGCAGCCGGGCACCGACTTCACCGACGCCGTCCGCGCCGCGCACCGGCTCCGCGAGGTGCTCGGCGAACTCGGCCTGACCGGCTGGCCGAAGACCTCCGGCGGACGCGGCCTGCACGTCTTCGTCCCGATCCGCCCCGAGTGGACCTTCGTCGAGGTGCGCCGCGCGGTGATCGCCATCGGGCGGGAGCTGGAGCGCCGGATGCCGGAGCAGGTCACCACCGCGTGGTGGAAGGAGGAGCGCGGCAGCCGGATCTTCGTCGACTTCAACCAGACGGCCCGGGACCGCACCATCGCCTCCGCGTACTCGGTCCGGCCCCGGCCCAACGCCCCCGTCTCCGCGCCGCTGCGCTGGGACGAGCTGGACGAGGCGCGCCCCGACCTGTTCGACATCGTCACCATGCCGCGCCGCTACGCCGAACTCGGGGACGTCCACGCGGACATGGAGGACCACGCGTTCGACCTGACGGCGGCTCTGGAGCTGTCCCGGCAGGACGAGGAGGAACGCGGCCTGGGCGACATGCCGTATCCCCCCGAGTACCCGAAGATGCCCGGCGAGCCGAAGCGCGTCCAACCGAGCCGCGCCCGCTCGGACACCTGAGGGACGGGACGGACCATGACCGTGCACCGCGTCGGACTCGTCGTCCACCAGGGCCGTGCCGCCGCACGGGACGCCGCGCTGACCGTGCGGGCCTGGTGCGAGGCGCACGGACTGCCCTGCACCGAGATCGACGTCTGGTCGACGGACCAGCACCGCCGCTCCGGCCGCGAGGAGGCCCACGCGGCCGGAGACCCGGACCTGGTCGTCACCCTGGGCGGGGACGGGACCTTCCTGCGCGGCGCGCGGATCGCCGTGAAGACCTCGGCCAGCGTGCTCGGCGTCGACCTGGGCCACGTCGGCTTCCTGACCGAGGTTCCGGTCCAGGACGTCACCGCCGCCCTCGACGCCGTCCACACCGGCCACGCCCTGGTCGAGGAGCGCATGACGCTGACCATGCGGGCGTCCAGGCCGCCGGAGATCCCGGAGGAGCTGGAGTCCTTCCTCTGCTTCGGCCACGGCCCAGCCCTGCCGCCCCCGCCGGTGCGACCGGAGAGCACCGAGGGCGACGGCTGGGGGTTGGCCCTGGACGTCAACGCCCTCAACGACGTCGTCGTGGAGAAGCTGGCCCGCGACCACCAGGTCAGCGCCGGCGTCTACATCTCCGGCCGCCTGCTGGCCGCCTACTCCGCCGACGCCCTGGTGGTCGCCACCCCGACCGGTTCCACCGCCTACTCCTTCGCCGCCGGAGGTCCCGTGCTCTCCCCGCACATGGACGCCGTGGTGTTCACGCCGATCGCGCCCCACATGACCTTCAACCGCACCGTGGTCGCCGCCCCCGACGAACCCGTCGCGCTGCGCATCCTGCCGCACTCCGGCCGTGCGGCGGTCACCATCGACGGCCAGTTGCGAGGCGTGCTCGACCCCGGCGACTGGATCGGCGTCTACCGCGCCCCACAACGCGTCCGCCTGATCCGGATCCACCCGACCGACTTCTACGGCCGCCTCCGCGACCGCTTCCGGCTCACCGACGCACCCGCGACGGCCTCTGACGGGGAGTCGGCACCCTTCTTCTTCCGCCCCGACTCCCCCGTCCCACCCGACCTCGCGGGCCTCCGCCTCCTGCCCCCGACGGCGGCCCGCTAGGCTTCGGCGTCCGACCCGGCCCTGCCGGCCGGACGAGCAGGGCGGGTGGACCAGGCAGGGGGAGAGAGCGGTGCCGGAACACGAAGCCGAGGCGGACGACCATGTCCTGACGTCGGCGCTGCTCACTGCCCTTGGGGTGGTCGACGAACCAGCCCAACGGGACGAGTTGTGCCGGGAGTTGGAGTGGTTCGCGCATCCGCGGGTACAGGCCGCCACGGCACGAGCGACGCCCGTGGACACGCTTGTCGAGTTCCTCGCGACCACGCGGCTCGCGCTGCCCGCCGCCCGCAGTCGGGCGCTTCGGACCGGGCTGGCGGAGGTAGTCGATTCCGGCCGGAGCGCAGTCACGTCCCCTCGGGACGTCGTGATCCGGCTGGTGCGCGAGGTGTTCGGTGCCCCGGCAGGGCAGCTCGCGGATAAGCTCACCCAACTGATCTCCCGCTCCGGCCAGTCCGGGTGTGGCCTCGACAGCACGACCGTGCGAAGGCTCTACGCCGAGGCGTCCGACCTGTGTGACGTGTGGGTGCTCGCCCTGAGCGGAGGGCTCGTGACATCCGTCGACGCGCAGGGCACGGCCGACGAGTTGTACGCGACCGAGGCCGCGGTCCGCGCCGTGTTCGACCCGGACGACCCGGCCGGCCTCGGCCGACGACGCCTGGATCTCGTCGACCTGGTCCGTCAGCTGACCGAGCTGGTGGCACTCGACCGGTGGGGGCTGCTCCCGGAGCGGGACTGGCCCTCGGCGACCGCTCCCGCACTAGGCTGGCCGGCCGTGCTCGCCCAGGCCCAGTACCGGCTGCGCCAGATCTCAGCCTCCGGACCACCGCCCCGGATCGAGCACGGCACCGGCAAGGACCGGACCCCGTCTGGCGACCGGCGCCACGGCCTGGCACTGCACCTCCTGGCCGCCTTCGACGCTTCCCAGAATGCCTCTCGCGACGGCTCCCACGCCCTCGCCGGTCCGACGCCTGAGCAGCGCGAGGCGGGCCGTCAACGCATCCAGCGATCACTCCACCCGGCGATGCCCTGGGCGACCAGGCTCCAGGTCGCCGATCTCGCCTGGTCCCTCCGCCGGACGCCGGAGCTGATGGCGGACTACGGGCTCGGCGACACCGACGGTGCCGAACAGGCCGCTGCCGACCTGCCTGCCCTGCTCAGCGACCTGCGGCCGGGCTGGTTCGCGGTCGGGCCCGATCACCTCCCGCTCAACAGCTGGGAGCTCCGCGAACTCTTCCCCGAGCTCTGTCGTCTGCTCGCCGTCCGCCGCGAGCAGGTGTCGGACGCCGACCTCGGCGCGTACTGGGACTCCAACGACCCGTCGATCCTTCCGGAACTCGTCGCCGGGGCCTACCTCGCGTCGTGCGCGGCACCTGGCCGCTTCGCGGCCGCGCTCTCGGGTGAGCTCGCCGCGTTCGGCCTGCTCTTTGCCGAAGACGCCGCCACCGACGCCGCCCTCGCGCTGCTCGGCGAGCAGCCCCGCCAGGCGGAACCCGGCACCCCTTGGTGGGACGACCTGACCTGGCAGGCCTGGCTTCGGGGGGCCGCGGCCGAGGTCATGCGACAGGCTCGTCCACGGAGTCGGTGATCTGACGCCGGTGGGCGAAACCAAGCGTGTCCGGCCGAGCAGAGCCCGGCCGGACACACGGACCTGACTGCAGGTCAGTTCTCGCCCGTCACTGCCCCGGGACGTACACGATGCCGCGCAGTGCCTCGCCGGACTGGGCCGTGCGGAGGGTCCGGAAGGTGTCACCGGCGGCGCTGGTCGCGTCGAGGTGGTCGGTCACCCGGACCAGGCGGTTGGGGTCGGCGCCCTCGTCCGTCGCGCCGGAGACGGTGGAGGTGACCGCCCAGACGGAGACCGTGCCGTCCGGGTTCACCTCGCCGGTGAGGTTGCGCAGGCCGTCGGTGGCCGGTGCCCACGGCAGGCCGGTGACGGGGTTGTCGCCGGTGGGGTAGCCGGAGACGGCGTAGGGCGTGCCGAGGTCGAGGCCGCTCTGGATGGTGTACGCCAGCTTCCACGAGCCGTCGCTGAGCTCCCACTTCTGCAGTCCGGCACCGGTCTGCGCGGCGGCGTCGGTGTAGCTGCCGGTGGCCGCGTCGTAGGTGTTGGAACCGCTGCCCTCGTCGGCCACGTACATCGTGGTGTCGTTGGCGAACCACACGCCGAACGGGAACGACGTGGTCGACTTCGTCGCGGTCGGGAAGCCCGCCAGGACGCACATGTTCTCCGGCAGGCCGGTGGACTGCAGCGTCGCCGGGTTGTACGACAGCCCCGAAGTCGGCAGCGGCGCGCCCGGTACCGGGAGGCCGACGCCGGACGGGCAGGCCTTGCCCGTGGTGTCGATGAAGTAGACGGTGTTGACGCCGTTCCCGCCGCTGCCCTTGGTCAGGTAGACGACGTTGTCGTGGACGGTCAGGCCGCGGAAGTTGTCGTCCTTGCCGACCTTGTCGGCCTTGTCGCCCAGCGCGGTGATGTTGAACCCGCCCATCGGGGTCGGCTGGCCGACCTGCTGCTCGCTCTCCGGCAGCGTCGAGGGCGTGGTGAGCTGCGCACCGGCGCCGGCGATCACGCCGACCGGCTGCGGGTTGCTGCCGTTGCCCGCGTTGCCCGACATGAAGAGCTTGTTGTCGGCGCTGTCGAGGATCGCGGCGCGGCCGTTGTTGCCGCTGTAGGCGTTGGTCTCGGTGTAGCTGAAGCTGCCGTTGCCGTGCAGTTCGGCGACCGCCCGGTAGAACGACTCCCCGACCGGGTTGGTCGGGTCGACGACACCGGGGGTGTTGGAGTTCGACACGTCGACCGCGCCGACGGGCGCCACGTAGCCCATGAACGTGAGCGCGCTGCCGTTGGTGGACAGGTTCAGGCCCAGCTCGGACTTGGAGGAGAAGCTGGAGACCAGGTGGTCGCCGTTCGGGCCGGACGGCACGTCGAGCGTGCGCATGGTGTGGCCGGACGGGGTGATCGTGTCGAGCAGGATCGGCGAGGTGACGCCGAAACTCCCGTCCACCGACTCGTTGTTGAAGACCTCCGGGTAGCCGCCGTCGGCGACGGCGGTGACGCAGTCCGTGGTGCAGCCGGGCGGCAGCTGCGTGACGCCCGGGACGACGGTGTTCTTGCCCGCGGTGTAGACCGTGCGGGACAGGATGAGGTGGCCCGGGAGGAGGACGTGGTTCGGTCCGGCCGGACGGTGCGCGGGCGCTGCGGTCGCGGCCGTACCGGGGAACAGCACCAGACCGGACAGGACGCCACCGACAGCGGCGGCAAGGGCGAGGCGGGAGGCCATCTGGGTACTCCTGGGAAGAGTGAAAGAGACGGGCAGGAGAAAAGAGAGTTGACGAGCTGACGAGCCGTCAGTTGCTGCGGGTCGTCAGTTGCAGCTGCCGCTGCCGGAGTCGCTGTACTGAAGCGCGCTCGCGTCGAAGCCCGGGCCGGCCAGGACGGGCTTGTAGTCCCAGCTGTAGCCGTGCGGCTTGAGCGTGAAGTTCATGACGCCGAAGGCGCTGGCCTGGGCGGTGACCACGTTGGGGTTGGCGTAGTTCCCCTGCGTACCCGCGAGGGTGTCCAGGGCCTCGCCGCCCGAGCCGATGATGAACTCCGGGATGCCGTGGGCCGGGTCGTACTGACCCGCCGGGTTCATCGGGCGCAGCCGGGCGTAGGCGTGCTCGTGGCCGTTGAGGATCAGCGTGGCGCGGTGCTGGTAGAGCAGCTTCCACCACGCGTCGGCCGCCGCGCCCTCGACGCCGCCGGCTCCCGGCGCGGACGCGGGGACCGTGGCGGTCGCGGCCGTCGTGGCGCTGAACGTCGGCTGGTGCCAGTAGGCGATGGTGCACGGGCGCTGATTGGTGGTCAGGTCGTGTGCCAGCCACTGGGTCTCCTGCGCGAGGAGGCCGTTGTCCGTCGTGGAGCAGTCGTGCTTGAACTCGTCCGAGTCGCACTCGGCGTTCAGCGAGACGATGTGCCAGTTGCCCAGGTCGTAGGAGTACCACCCCTGGTTGGCCGCGGTGTCGTCACCGGCCTGGCCCTGGGTGGTCGGTGCGCCGGACTGGTCGTGGCCGTTGAAGTAGTCGAAGTAGCCGGTCCCGTTCTGCGCGGCCTCGTTGTCGCCCTTCTTGGCGTACGCGTAGTACTCGTGGTTGCCCGGCGCCGGACGCTCCAGCATCTTCAGGCCGCCCCATGCCTGGTCGAAGGACTGCTCGAAGTCGGTCAACTTGCCGACCTGGTACTGCTCGTCGCCCAGCAGCGCGACGACATCGGGGTGCATGTCGGTGGCCTGCTTCGCGGTGGCGAACTCGGCACTCATACCGCCCAGGGTGGGAGAGCCGCACTTGAGCGAGGTCGGGGTGGCGGAGTTCTCGGGATCGTCCGGTTCGCAGGCGATGTCACCGACCGCCGCCAGGGTGTACGAGGCGGCGCCGACGCCGTGGCCGGCGTAGGGCCAGTCGTTGTCGCTGCCGTGCCGGTTCCCGACGGCGACGGCGGTGCCCGTGACGGCGAGGACGGCGAGTCCGGCTGCTGCGGCGGAGAGCTTGGTGGCACGGCGCATGTGCGGGGTCCTTCCACAGGAGAAGCGGTCACCGCACGTTAAGCGGTCGATCTAACAGCTGATACAAACGTGCTCTAACGCTCCGATGAACACTCCGACCGCGCATCGCGGCCAAGTGGCTGACAGTCCGTCATCTCCGCGCTCTTCCAAGGGGGGCGCCCAGTGCCTACCATCCGGTAATCGAACGGACCGCCACGATCGGCGGCCTGTCATGGCTCACTCATCTGAGCCACCCGGTCACCCGGTCACCCAGTGACCCCGAGGGAGAGGACTCCAGAGCAGATGCGCCTCACGTCCCGCATCACGCCCCGCCTCACGTCCCGCATCACGCCCCGCCTCACGTCCCGCATCACGCCCCGCCTCACGTCCCGCATCACGCCCCGCCTCACGTCCCGCACCGCGCTCCGCTTGCTGACGCCGGTCGCGCTCGCCGTGCTGCTGGCGGCGACCACCGGGGGCGGCTCCGCCTCCGCGCAGCCGACCACGTCCACGCCCGCCTTCGACAGCCTGACCCAGCAGAGCCACACGGACTGGATGGCCTCGCTGCCCGACAGCACCGGGCTGGGCGCGCTGTCCGTCCCCGGGACGCACGACACGCTGGCCATCCACGGCGGCCTCGCGCCCTGGGCGTACGAGGCGCAGGAGGACCACGGCGACAGCGCCGCGACGCTCACCGCTCAGCTCGACGCCGGGATCCGCGCCATCGACATCCGGGTACGGGTCGTCAACAGCGGCACGGCGTTCGCGATCCACCACACCGACGTCTACCAGAACGCCAATTTCGACGACGTGCTCACGCACGCGCAGGCGTTCCTGACCGCGCACCCGGGCGAGACCGTGCTGATGGACCTGCACGGCGAGTGCGACGCGGACACCACCGAGGGCGGCAGCGGCACCTCGTCCATCGGCCACTGCGCGGACGACCCCGCGTCGACCACCGCCGCCGACCGGATGCGGATCCTGCAGAGCTATATCGCCCGCTACCCCGGCCTCTTCTACGCGCCGACCGTCACCGGGACGTCGACGGCGGCGATGCCGACACTCGGTCAGGTCCGCGGCCACATCGTGCTGACGAGCTTCACCGGCCCGCTCGGCGAGGTCTACCCCGGATACGGCCTGTCCCAGCTGACCGGCGCCAACGCCGGGTCCTACGTCGAGAACGACTGGACCCAGTGCACCACGGCGACCAAGTGGGGCGAGGCGCAGTCCAACATCGCCGCGGCCGGCGCCGACACGACGGGCGCGATGTTCACCACCTACCTCTCCGCCAACTGCTCCCCCTTCGGCGGGGGCCCGGCGGACGTGGCGGGCGGCTACCTGTGGCAGACCGGCGTCAACCAGCTGGCGCTCAACTACCTCACAGGCAGCGGAAGTTCGAGCCGAACTGGGGTGGTGCTGATGGACTACCCCGGCTACGCGCTGATCGACGCCATCCTGAACCGGGACGGCGCGGCGGGCTGAACCACCCGCTGCTCAGCACGCCGCACGAGCCTCCGCCGCGCGGAGGAAAGGGCGGGACACGACGGGCTTCCCCGGCGTGTCCCGCCCCCGTGTTCCACCGGCCGACGCTCAGAACCACCGCAGAAGTCGCACAGGAGATCCGCGCTGTCACTGCCCGGTGCTACCGTCTGGCCACTGTGTGGACGTCAGGGACGACAGGGGGAGTGTGCACATGAGTGGAAGCGGGGCCGCCACGGGCCGAAGAGGCCTGGTCCTGGCGGCGATGATCTTCGCGGTGGCGATGACCTTCATCGACCAGACGATCGTCTCGATCGCCGCGCCCAAGATCCAGAGCGAACTGCACCTGACCGGTACCGGCATGCAGTGGGCCATCAACTCCTACCTGCTGGCCATGGCCGCCCTCTTCGCCTACGGCGGCAGGCTCTCCGACACCCTGGGCCACCGCCGCATGGTCACCCTCGGCGTCGTCATCTTCGCCGCCGCCTCGGCGCTGTGCGGCCTGACGCCCACCGGCGCGCTGGCGCAGAGCTGGATCATCGCCTTCCGCGCCGTCCAGGGCCTCGGCGGCGCGATCATGTACCCGGCGGCCCTGGCCATCGTCGTCAACACCTACGAACTCCGGGAGCGCGGCCGGGCGTTGGCGCTCTTCTTCGGCATCGCGGGCGGGCTGACGGCCGTCGGCCCGATCCTGGGCGGTTACCTGACCGAGTGGACCTGGCGCGGCATCTTCTGGGTGAACGTTCCGGTGGCGCTGGTCGCGCTGCTGCTGATCTGGATCTCCAAGCCGCAGACCCAGTACCGCCCGGCGCCGATCGACTACCCCGGCCTGGCGCTGATCGCCGGCGGTGTCGGGCTCAGCGTCTTCGGCTTCCAGCAGTCGCACGTCTGGGGCTGGTCCAACCCGGCGATCTGGCTGTCGATCGCGCTCGGCGCGGCGCTGCTGGTGTTCTTCTTCCGCTTCGAGCGGGGACGGCCCTCGCCGCTGATGGACGTCTCGATCTTCCGCGACCGCGCCTTCGCGGTGCAGTGCCTGGTGCTGGGCCTGTCGATGACGGTCTTCCTGCCGATGTTCTTCTTCGCCAGCGAGTACGCGTCGGTGGCGCTCGGCCAGTCCGCGCAGCAGGCCGGTGTGACGCTGCTCTACTTCTTCATCGGCTTCATCGTCACCGCCCAGATCGGCGGCCGGATGCTGGACCGGATCGGCGCCAAGCGGCCGGTCGTGGCGGGTGCGGTGCTCTCGGCGGTCGGCTTCTACCTCTGGGCCAGCAAGATGCCCGACCTCAACCTCAGCCACATGACCTCGTACATCATCCTGTCCGGTGCCGGCATGGGCCTGATGATCGGTCCCTCCAACACCGACGCCGTCAACCGCGCCTCCAGCCTCTCCTACGGCGAGGCCACCGGCATCACCCAGACGGTCCGCAACTACGCCTCCAGCCTGAGCCTGGCCATCCTCGGCACGGTGATGATCTCGGTGTTCCAGTCGCAGATCGCCGACTCACTGGTCGCCCAGGGCGCGACCCGCGCGGCGGCGAACGCGGCGGCAGCCGCCGCGGCCAAGCAGGGCGGCGGGAGCAGCGGCGGTAGCGGCGGCAGCGCGGTGATCCCGCACTGGATCCAACTCGACTTCGCCCACGCCTGCCAGGCGGTCTTCTACGGCATGGCGGGCATCATGGCCGTCACGGCCGTGATCGCCCTCCTGGGCCTCCGAGGCGGCGTCCAGGCCGAGCGGACCGCGCACGCCGAGCAGCCCGGGATACCGGACCCGACCGGGTCCGCCTGACGCTCCGGCATTCGACCAAAGAGGGCAGCCCGCCGAAGAGGACAGTCCACCCAAGAGGAACTGATGCCGCGCACCGTCCGACTGCTGCTCCTGGCACGGGTGGTGAACCAGCTCGGGGCTTTCTCGCTGCCGTTCCTGACCGTGCTGATCAGCACGGACTACCGGGCGAGCGTCACCACCGCCGGGCTGGTCTCGGCCGCGTTCGGGCTGGCCACGATCCCGTCCCGGCTGGCCGGGGGACGGCTCGCGGAGCGGGTCGGGCGCAGTGGGGCGATCGCGCTCGGGCTGGTCGGTTGCGCCGTCGCGCAGCTGGGCATCGCGGCGTCGCGGTCGCTGGCCGCCGTCGTGGTCTGGGCGGTGCTGCTCGGCCTGGCCTTCGAGCTGTACGAACCGCCCAGCCAGGCGCTGATCGCCGAGGCCGTGCCGCAGGCGCTACGGGTGCGCGCCTTCGGCTGGTTCAGCGCGGCGCTGGCGCTCGGCGGTATGGGCGCGGGCGTGCTCGCCGCCTGGCTGGGCAGGTTCGACCTGCGCTGGCTCTTCGTCGCCGACGCCGCCACCTGCCTGGCCTGCGCCGCGCTGGTGCAGCTCGCGCTGCCCGGCCACCGCCGACCGCTCCGCGAGCCCGCCGGGGTGGCGGAGCGATCGGTCGACAGCCCCGTCCGGCCGTGGCAGGACCGGGCGTTGCTCACCATGCTGGCCACCGGCACCGTCTACGCCCTGGTCAACCAGCAGACCCTGATGACGCTGCCGCTCTCCCTCGCCCGGCACGGTCTGCCGCCCGCCGACGCGGGCCTGCTGTTCACCGCCTCGGCGGCGACCACCGTCGCCGCGCAGCCGCTGCTGCGGATACGTCGGCTCAGCTCCCTCTCCGCGCCCGTCGCGCTGGCGCTCGGTCAACTGCTGCTCGCCGCCGGGCTCCTCGGCTACGCGCTCGGCGGTTCGCTGCTGCTCGGCGTCGTCGCCTCCGCCGTCTGGAGCCTGGGCAACCTGCTGACGATGGGGCGCGCCTACGCGCTCGTCGCCGATCTGGCGCCACCGGGCGGCGCCGACCGCTATCTCGCCGTCTTCGGCATCAGCTGGGGCGTCTCCGCCACCCTCGCCCCGATCCTCGGGACGCAGTTGCTGGCCCACTACGGAACGACCGTCCTCTGGGGCACGACGGCCGCCGCCTGCCTCGCTCTCGCCGTCGTCCATCTGCGACTCACCACCGCCGCGCTGCGCCCGGCTTTGTCAGTCCCGGGTTCTGTCAGTCCCACGATCTAGCCTGGACCCGTGACTGTCGCAATCGAGCTACTCACCGATGCCTTCGGGCGCGTCAAGGAAGCCGTACACGAGGCCGTCTTCGGCCTCGATCCGGAACAGCTGGCGTTCCGGGCCGATCCGCGCGCCAACTCCATCGCCTGGCTGGTCTGGCATCTGACCCGCATTCAGGACGACCACGTCTGCGACATGGCCGACATGCCACAGGCCTGGACCGAGCTGGGCTGGGCCAAGCGCTTCGGCCTGCCCTTCCCGGTGGAGGCCCACGGCTACGGGCACACCTCGCAGCAGGTGGGCGCGGTACGCGGGCTGACGGCGGAGCAGTTGCTGGGCTACCACGACGACGTCCACAACCGCACCGTCGCCTACCTGGCCGGCCCCGGCGGGCAGCATCTGGACCGGATCGTCGACACCCGCTGGGACCCACCGGTCACGGCGGCGGTCCGGCTGGTCAGCGTGATCGCGGACGACCTGCAGCACGCCGGCCAGGCCGCCCTGGTGCGCGGGCTCGTGGAGCGCCGGAAGTAGCGTCGGACGACGGTGCGTCACCCGACGAACAGCGCCACCGTCCCGTCGCGCTGCACCAGCGGCCGTACCAGGGTGAGGTCGCTGACGACCACGTCGGCCGCGCACAGCTCGGCCGGGTCGTGGGTGGTGGCCAGGGCCAGCGTCGCCATGCCGGCGGCGCGGCCCGCCGCGAGGCCCGCCGGGGCGTCCTCGACCACCAGGCAGCGCGCGGGCTCGACGCCCAGTCTGCTCGCCGCCCTGAGGTACGCCTCCGGGTCGGGCTTGCCCCGGGTCACGTCCTCCGCCCCGACCAGCATCGGCACCGTCAGCCCGAGGGAGGAGAGCCGACGCAGCGCCAGAGTCCGGGTGGCGGCGGTGACCACCGCCCAGCGGTCCCGGGGCAGCGCCGACAGCAGCTCCTCGACGCCCGGCAGCAGTCGGCCGCTCGCCGCGTCCGCGAGCTCCAGCTCCTGCACCCGGGCCACCGCGGCGAGCTGCTCGTCGACGGCGCGTCCCGCCAGCAGCTCCGCGACCACCTCGCCGGCCGGACGGCCCGCATAGCCGACCTGGTCCAGGCGTTCACGTGCGACGCCGTGCTCCTCGGCCCAGCGGGTCCAGCAGCGGTGGACCGACGGCATGGAGTCGATCAGCGTGCCGTCGTTGTCGAAGAGCACGGCGTCGACGGTGAGTACGGCGGGGGCGGAGAGATGGGCGGCCACGGCAGGACAGGTCCTTCGCGTCGGGGAGGGGGCCTGGTACCTCTCCAGCCTCTCTCCTCTCAGTGGATCCTCCAAGAGGCAGAGGTCCCGCTCTTTCACTTCGTGCTCCTGTCGGCTTCAGCGTCGCGTCGCCCACGCGTCTTCCGCCGTACGGCCGGATGCGGTGACGTGGGGTGATTTTCCGCGCGGGGGCTTGTGACCAGCGGCTGCGGCACGGCAGCATGTCGCTCGATTCCCGCTGCAGCCACTGCCCTCCCCTGCAAGGCTCACCCCTGCGAGGCTCCCCTGAACCACGCCTTGTCGTCCCCCGACGGCACTCCAGACGGCACTGAGCAGGACCTCGACGCCGCTCCCCGCCGGCGTCGACCGTCCCTCTCCGCCATGGCCTGGCTCGTGGTGCTGGCGCTCGCCGGCGCGACGGGGGCGGCCTCCCCCTCGCAGGACCTCGGCGCGTCCCGCACCGCGATCGCGAACCGCGTCGACTCCCGCGTCGGCGCGCTGTTCTCCGGCGGCGGCGTCGCGGGCACGCACTACTGCACGGCCAGCGTGGTCGACAGCCCTCGGGGCAACATGATCGTCACCGCCGCGCACTGCCTGAGCGGAGCGAACGGGGACAAGGTGTTCGTCCCCGGCTACCGCGACGGCCTGGCCCCGTACGGGGTCTGGCAGATCGCGCAGACCGTCGAGGACCCGGGCTGGACCGCCAACGGCGACGTGAACGCGGACGTCGCCTTCGGCCTGCTCGAACCGCTCGACGGCCGGCCCGTGCAGCAGGTCGTCGGCGCCAACCGGATCGCGGTGGACCAGGGCTTCGACCACGTGGTGACCATCACCGGCTATCCGAACAGCTCCGAGGAGCCGATCACCTGCACCGACCTGGTCGACCGGTTCAGCGCCACCCAGATGCGCATCGACTGCACCGGCTACAGCGACGGCACCAGCGGCAGCCCGTGGTTGATCCCCGGCCAGGGCGGCCCGACGGGCGACGAGGGCACGGTCATCGGTGTGATCGGCGGCTTCGAGCAGGGCGGCTACACCGACGACGTCTCCTACAGCTCCTACTTCGGCGACCGCATCGACGCCCTCTACCACCAGGCCCTGGAGCAGGACGCCCAGCTGGGCTGAGCCGCGACCGGCTCTGTACCGGGTCGAGCCGTCAGACCTGGTCGCCCGGGTACCAGGCGATGGCGTGCGCCTCGGCCAGGGTCGACCTGACCTGGCTGCGGTAGCGCCGCGCCTGCTGCGGATCGGTCTCGACCAAGGCGGCGGCGGCGAGCGCGGCGGCCGAGGTGGACCAGGCCAGCAGCCGCACCGCGTCGTGGAAGGCCGCGTCCAGCAGCCGTTCGTCGGGCAGATCCGCCGCCTGCCGGGCCAGGAGCGTCGACAGCACCCGGAGATGGGTGCGGGTCACGCCCGGTGGTGGAAGTGGATCGTTCGCGTGTCTGCCCACGACGGCGACTCCCAGAAGGGAAAGAAGAGGGTGAGCCTCGTTCCCCGAGGCTCGTTCACCCATGATGGCGTACGACCTTGTGGCATGTACGCGCATTCATCGAACAGCAACGAACAGGATCTGCACAGCTGTCGTCCACTCCTGTCCCGGCGCATGGACCTTCCCTCGCGCGCCCGCTCCCGACAGGATGGAGATCCACAGTGTTGGTCCCAACCCCGTGCACTCCAACCCCTGTGCAGTCCAACCGTCGTACGGTCCAACCGCCGTGCAGTCCAACCGCCGTGTAGTCCAGCCCCCGTGCCCTCAGGGAGTTCCGCCATGGATGCCGATCTCGATCCGCGCCTGTCCCACCGACGCGGCGAGGCCGCCCCGCCGCTGCCGGAACTGACCGTGGGCGCCGACCTGGCCCGGACCGCGCGCCGCCACCCCGACCGTGACGCCCTGGTCGAGCGCGCCAGCGGGCGCCGCTGGACGTACGCCGAGTTCGACGCCGCCGTCGACGACCTCGCCCGCGGCCTGCTCGCGGCAGGGATCGAACGCGGCGACCGCGTCGGCATCTGGTCGCCCAACTGCGCCGAGTGGGTGCTGGCCCAGTACGCCGCCGCCCGCGCGGGCGCGATCCTGGTCAACCTCAACCCGGCCTACCGGCAGCACGAGATCGCCTACGCGCTCCAGCAGTCCGGCACCAAGCTGCTCATCTCCGCGACGCGGGTGAAGACCAGCGACTACGTCGCCCTGGTCGACGCGGTCCGTGGCGACTGCCCGGAGCTGGAGCGCGTCGTGTTCATCGGCACGCCCGACTTCGACCGACTCGTCGCCTCCGGCGGCGACGTGCCGCTCGCCGAACTGCGTGCACGCGAGGCGGAGCTCTCCCCGGAGGACGCGGCGAACATCCAGTACACCTCCGGCACCACCGGCCGTCCCAAGGGCGCCACGCTCTCGCACCGCAACATCCTCGGCAACGGCTTCCAGGTCGCCGACGTGCAGGGCTGGACGGCGGACGACCGCGTCTGCGTGCCGGTGCCCTTCTACCACTGCTTCGGCATGGTGATGGCGAACCTCGGCGCCATCTCCCACGGCTCCTGCCTGGTCATCCCCAGCCCGCTGTTCGACCCGATCGAGGCGCTGGACGCCGTCCAGGCGGAACGCTGCACCGTGCTCTACGGCGTGCCGACCATGTTCATCGCCGAACTCGCCCAGCTGGAGGCGCATCCGGACCGCTGGGACCTGTCCACCCTGCGCACCGGGGTGATGGCCGGCTCGCCCTGCCCGGTCGAGGTGATGAAGCGGGTCATGTCCGAGATGGGGATGGCCGAGGTCACCATCGCCTACGGCATGACGGAGACCAGCCCCGTCTCCACCCAGACCCGCCCCGACGACTCCCTCGAACACCGTGTCGCCACCGTCGGCCGCGTCCACCCGCACGTCGAGATCAAGATCGTCGAGCCGGACACCGGCGTCACCGTCCCCGTCGGCACCCCGGGCGAACTGTGCACCCGCGGCTACTCGGTGATGCTCGGCTACTGGAACGAGCCGGAGCGCACCGCCGAGGCCGTCGACGCGGACGGCTGGATGCACACCGGCGACCTCGCCGAGATGGCCGAGGACGGCTACGTCTCCATCGTCGGCCGGATCAAGGACATGGTGATCCGCGGCGGCGAGAACGTGTACCCGCGCGAGGTCGAGGAGTTCCTCTACTCCCACCCCGACATCGAGGACGTGCAGATCATCGGCGTCCCGGACGAGCGCTTCGGCGAGGAGCTGATGGCCTGGGTCAAGCTCCGCCCGGGTGCCAGTGAGCTGACGGTGGAGCAGCTGCGCGCCTACTGCGAGGGCAAGCTGGCCCACTACAAGATCCCCCGCTACCTCCACCTGGTCGACGGCTTCCCGATGACCGTCACCGGCAAGATCCGCAAGGTCGAGATGCGCGAGGAGTCCGTCAAGCTGCTCGGGCTCTGAATTACCGTCAGCTGACGTCACGTCAACGCTACCTACCCGCCCTGTGCGACCGCCTGGTCGTACAGGGCGAGGACGTCGTTGTCGAAGTACGGGCTGTAGGAGACGTCCGGGGTGTCGCCGCCCTGCTGGTACCCGCCGATCACGCCGATGACCGTGCCCGTCCGGGTCGCCCTGTCGAAGGCAGTCAGCCACGGGCTGCCGCTGGTGCCGCCGGGGAAGGACTTGCAGGCGATCTTCATCTGGTACGCGCTCTGCTGCGTCGTGGAGTTGAAGCAGGCGATCGGCTCGCCCGCGTTCGACGGATAGCCGGTCAGCGAGACGGTCCGGCCGAAGCCGAGGTTGATGCCGAGCCGGTTGCCGCCCAGCACCGAGGCGATGGTCTGCTTGTTCACCGTGCCGAGCACCAGGAACGCGACATCGAGGTCCGGGTCGCTGGAGTCGATCCAGCGCTGGTCCACGACGATCGACTTGACCGGCCACTCCCCCTGCGGCTCGGTGCCGTTGCGATAGCCGGGCACGAAGACGATGTCGGTGTTGTAGCCGCCGCCCTTGCCGCCGTGGACGCAGTGGGCGGCGGTGACCACAATGCTTTCGCCCTTGCTCTGCACGACGCTGCCGGTGCAGAAGTGGTCACCCTTCTGGCTGGTCGAGAAGATCGCCCCGACCCGGGCCGTGATCTCGTTGGACTTGGCGGTCCTGGTGTTCCCGCCGTGCGTCGACAGCGCCCGTTGCAGGCGTTCCTGCGACCACGGCGACGGCGAGGGCGCGGTGCTGACCACGGGGCTGCCGGGCACGGCTGCCGCACTCGACGCCCCGGCCACGCCGGACGCGCTCGACGAGCCGGATGCACTCGACGAGCCGGCCATACCGGCCGCGGTCGCCGAGCCGGTCGCACCGGACGTGAGGGAGGCACCGGCCCCGGACGAGCATCCCGCCAGCACACCGATCACCGCCACCACGGCAGTCACGCGCGCCGCCACCCGCTGACCCATGGACCATCCTCCGCCCGACCCGACCGACGCACCGTCCCGATCATCGTCGGCCCGTCGGGCCCGATGGCCGCAGCGGCGCGCCGTCAGGCCGGCGGCAGACAGCCCTTACGCCGGATACGCGCGCGTCTGTGCGGCCTTGACGGCGGCCCAGACCTCGCTGCCCTCGCCGATGGCCAACTCGGCGACCGCGGCCGGGGTCAGATCCGCCGTCAGGCGCAGCGGACCGGCGAGGTCCAGGCGGACCTGGTCGCCGTGGAGCTCCATGCCGACGACGGTGACCGGCCACTGGTTGCGCGCACTGGTGTCGGGACGGCTGCCGTGGACGGTGACCGCGGCGGGCGGGAAGGCGACGAAGACCGGCCCGGTGTGCGCGTCGTCCGCCGCGAGGACGGTGCCCTCGGCCGCGACCTCGCGCGAGGCGTCCAGCTCGACCAGGTGCCCGTCGGCCGTGCCCCGGAACAGGTTGAGGCCGACCAGGCGGGCGATGTAGTCGCTGCGCGGATGCCGGGCGATCTCGGCGGGCGGGCCCTCCTGGATCGCCAGGCCCTGCTCCAGCACCACCAGCCGGTCGGCCAGCACCATCGCGTCCAGCGGGTCGTGGGTGACCAGGACGGCGACCGCCTCGAACGCGGCCAGGTGGCGGCGCAGCGTGGTGCGCACCTCCAGCCGGGTGCGGGCGTCGAGGGCGGCCATCGGCTCGTCGAGCAGCAGCAGCCGCGGCTGCGGCGCCAGCGCCCGCGCCAGCGCGACGCGTTGGGCCTGCCCGCCGGAGAGCGCGCCGGGACGCGCCCCGGCGTGGTCGGCCAGCCCGACGCGCTCCAGCCACTGCCGGGCCTCGGCCCGCGCGTCGGCCTTGCGGCGGCCGTGGGTGCGCAGGCCGAACGCCACGTTGTCCAGCGCGGAGAGGTGCGGGAAGAGCAGGTAGTCCTGGAAGACCACGCCGACCGGCCGTTGCTCGGTGGGGACCCGGACCCGTGCCGCCGGATCCTCCAGGACCTCGCCGTCGAGCCGCAGATGTCCCTCGCTCAGGCGCGTCAGTCCGGCCAGCGCGCGCAGCGCGGTGGTCTTGCCCGCGCCGTTCGGCCCGAGCAGCGCGACCACCTCGCCGGGCGCGGCGGTCAGCGCCAGGTCGAGCGCGAAGCCGCCCCGGCTCACCGCCAGGTGCGCGTCCAGTCCGCTCAACTCTCCGTCTCTCCTTACTGCTTCAATGCGTCACTGCTTCGGTGCGTCACTGCTTCAGTGCATCCCGGGGCTCAGTGCGTCCCGGCAGCTCAGTGCGTCCCGGTCGTCCAGCGACCGCGCAGCGCGAACAGGACGGCGAGCGAGACGAGCAGCAGCACCAGGCTGACCGCGATCGCGGCGTCGGGGTTGTCCTGGAGCGCGAGGTAGACGGCGAGCGGCATGGTCTGCGTGGTGCCGGGGAAGTTGCCCGCGAAGGTGATGGTCGCACCGAACTCGCCCAGCGCCCGCGCCCACGCCAGGACCGCGCCGGCCCCCACGCCCGGCGCGATCAGCGGCAGCGTCACCCGCCGGAAGACGGTGAACCGCGAGGCGCCGAGCGTCAGCGCGGCCTCCTCGTAGCGGGCGTCCGACCCGCGCAGCGCCCCCTCGACGCTCAGCACCAGGAACGGCATCGCCACGAAGGCCTCCGCGACGACCACCCCGGCCGTGGTGAACGGCAGCGAGTAGCCGAACTGCTGGTAGATCCACTGCCCGACCAGCCCGTTGCGGCCGAAGACGAGCAGCAGCGCGACACCGCCGACCACCGGCGGCATCACCAGCGGCAGCGTCACCAACGTCCGCGCCAGCCGCCGGCCGGGGAACGTCGTTCGGGCCAGCAGCCAGGCCAACGGCACGCCGAAGACCAACGACAGCCCGGTCGCCAAGGTCGCGCAGATCAGCGAGAGCCGCAGCGCGGGCCAGACCGCGTCGCCGCTGAGCAGCTCCGGCATCGCGCTCCAGGGCGCCCTGACCAGCAGTCCGATCAGCGGCAGCACCAGGAACGTCAGGCCCACGGCCGCGGGCAGCAGCAACGCGAGCGGCGCCCCGCCGCGCGGCCTGCGGGCCGCCCGGATCGGGACGCCGCGCTCCAGCGTGTCGGAATCACCCGTCGCGGGGTCGCCCGTCGCGGAGTCGCTCGTCACAGAATCACCGGTCGCGGAATCACCGGTCACGGCGCCTGGAAGCCCGCGGCCTGCAGCACCTGCTCACCCTGCGGCGAGGCGACGAACGCGGCGAAAGCCTGCGCGGTGGCCGAGTTGCTGCTGCCCTTGAGCGCCACGATCGGGTAGGTGGTGATCGCCTTGGTGGCGGCGGCGAAGTTGACGCCGGTGACCTTCTTGTCGGCGCCCTTGACGTCGGTCTGGTAGACCAGCGCGGCGTCAACCTCGCCGAGCTCGACCTTGGTCAGCGCGGACGTGACGTCCTGCTCCAGGGTGACCGGCGTCAGCTTGACGTTCGCGGCGGCCAGCGCCTTGACGGCCGCAGCGCCGCAGGGGACGGTCTTGGCGCAGAGCGCGACCTTGTACTTGGGGTCGGCGAGCTGCTCCAGCGAGGTGATGTTCTTCGGGTTGCCGGGGGCGACCGCGATCTCCAGCTCGTTCTTGGCGAAGTCCACCGGCGCACCGGCGTTGTCGCCCTTGGAGGTGACCGTCTGCATGGTCGCGGTGCTCGCGGCGGCGAAGACGTCCGCCGGGGCGCCGTTGACGATGGACGCGGCCAGCGTGTCACTGCCGCCGAAGCTGAAGGTGACCGAGGTGCCGGGGTGGGCCGCCTCGAACTCCTTGGCCAGCGTGGTGAAGGTGTTCTTGAGCGAGGCGGCGGCGAAGACGGTGATCTTCCCCGTGACGCCGGCGCTGCTCGCCGCGGAGGCCGTGGGCGAGGAGGACGAGCCCGCAGAACCCGAGGAGGAGGACGAGGAGCTACAGGCCGCCAGACCCACCAGGGCGAGTGCGACTGTCGAGGCGGCGGCGACGCGGCGCAGCCGGGACATGCGGGACACGGTCAGACGGGACATCGGGAAACCCCCACGGTTTCGTCAGGAACGGACGTTCGTCAGGAACAGCGGCGGGCTGCCGTCAGGTCCTCTCGACCACGACGTTGGTCGACTTGATCACAGCGACGGCCGGCACCCCGGGCTCGAGCCGCAGCTCCTCCGCGGATTCGCGGCTGATCAGCGACACCACCCGGAACGGCCCGGCCTGGATCTCCACCTGCGCGGCGACGTCCCCGAGGATCACCTCGGTGACGATTCCACGAAAGCGGTTACGGGCGGAGGAGGGAAGCCCCTCTGCCGCCGCGGTCTCCGGCCTGGCGAGCTCGCGGGCGAATGCGGCGAGCTCACGACCGGGGACGATGCGGTGGCCGTGCTCGTCCCGCTCGGCGGTCACGCGGCCCGCGTCGACCCAGCGCCTCATGGTGTCGGCGCTGACTCCGAGCAGGGCGGCGGCCTCGCCGATCCGATAGCTGTTCACGTGACGATCATCCTGTCGCAATTGCCAGCTCTCCGTCACTCGTAGCATGGCACAAGCGACTGACACCGCCCAAGCCACCTCGCATGTGCAGGTGTCCATGATCTGCCGCGCGGCCGCCCCTCCGCCTCCGCGTCACGTTCGCGCCGCCTCCGGGCGACCTCCGCGCCGCCGCAATCTTGATCAGATCTGGTCCAGACCTATGAGAGGCACCCCCGCAGCCGCTAGGTTTTCCGCGTGACAGAGCTTTCCCAGAACCGTCGGGCGCGACGCTCCGTCTCCGCCGTCTTCGTCATCCATGGCGCGGTGACCGGGAGCTTCGCCACCCGGATCCCCTGGATCAAGGACCACCTGCATCTGAGCGCGGGTCAGCTCGGACTGGCCCTGGTCGCGCCCGCCATCGGCTCGTTCGTCGCCATGCCGCTGGCGAGTCGGCTGCTGCACGCGCGCGGCCACCGGGCCGGGATCCGGCTGCTGATCGTGCTGTGGAGCGCCGCCCTGGCGCTGCCCGCGCTCGCGCCTGACCTGCCGCTGCTCGCCCTCGCCCTGCTCTGCTACGGCGCGGCGGCGGGCGTGGCGGACGTGGCCATGAACGCCCAGGGCGTGGAGGTCGAAGCACGGCTGGGACGTTCGATCATGTCCGGGCTGCACGGCATGTGGAGCGTCGGCGGCCTGCTCGGCTCGGCCGTGGGCGTGGCCGCCGCAGCGGCGTCGGTCGCCGCGCCGGTGCATCTGGCGGCGGTGGCCGCCGTGCTGGTGCTGCTCTCCCTGGTGGCCTGCCGCGGCCTGCTGGACATCCGTCCCGAGCCGGAGGAAGAGGCGCCACCGAGGTTCACCCTGCCGCCGCGTTCGGCGCTGCTGATCGGAGCGGTGGGCTTCTGCGCGGTCTTCGCCGAGGGCGCGTCCGGGGACTGGAGCGGCGTCTACCTCCGTACCGTGGCGAGCGCTTCGCCCGCGATCGCGGCGGCCAGCTACACGGCGTTCGCCTGCACCATGGCCGCCGCGCGGCTTGCGGGCGACATGCTGGTGCGCCGCTTCGGCCCGAAGCGGACGGTGCGGGGCGGCGGGATGATCGCGGTCGCGGGCGGCGTGCTGGTGGTGGCGGCTCCGACAGCTCCAACGGCAGGACCGGTCGCGGCGATCACCGGGTTCGCCCTGCTGGGGATCGGCATCGCGGTCGTGGTTCCGCTCTGCTTCGCGGCGGCCGGGCACAGCGGGGACAACCCGAGCCGGGCGATCGCGGGCGTCGCCACCGTCACCTACACCTCCAGCCTGATCGCGCCCGCCACCATCGGCGCCATCGCCCAGGCCACCTCGCTGCGCGGATCCTTCGCCGTCGTCACGCTTCTGACGGTCGGTCTGGTCGTAGGTGCGGGCATCCTCGCCCAAGGAGCCCGCGCATCAGGCCCCGGCGCATCGGGACCCCGCGCAGGAGGGGCCGGCGAGCAGGATCGGCATACTACCGAGACATGCCAATCGAAAATGTGACCGATTCCGAATATGCCGATTCTGGTTTCCTTCTGCTAATCCGATGGCCGCATTAGCGCGAACCCGCAATCATGGGCGCATGCCGCAACCTGACGGGCCGTCCGACGGACTCCCGCACGGTCGCGGCGGGTAGCTCGCTGCGCGACACCGGCACCCGAACGCGCCTGACGGACCGTCGGGGACATCCGGGAACGCTCGAGATGCCGGGCACGTGAGTGGACACGGAGTAGCCAGCATGCCCGCACCAGATCGGGTGAAACCGGCCTGTTCGGGATGTCAGCAGTTCCAGTGAGTAGAAATTCGTACGACAGTTCGAATGGAACCAAGCGAATCAGGATTACGTCCGAACGAATCGTCAGAATGATTGACACGTACGGCGCGGCGACGCGTCCGGACGGGTGTCTTGTCGGTGATCAATGCGATACTCGGACAGCACCAGGGAAAGAACGACACAGCACGGGCGTGTGCCGGAGATCTGCATCACAGACATGCAGCACGCGGCACCGCATCTCACGGGGTAGCAGGACGGATGGGGAGGTTGGGCATGGGAGCAGCACTGCGTGACGACTACCGCGGGTGGCTGGCGCCTTCGGGGAGGTACCCGGTGGCGGTCCCGGACTTCGAGGAGCCTTGGGACTCCCCGGAGCTCGACCCCGCGCCGCAGCCCTCGCCGCGGATCACCCAGGTCAAGCCGACCGGCTTCGAGTCGGCCCGCGAGATCGGCGAGCACGTCCGCGTCGGCACCCCGGTCATCATGGACCTCAGCCAGATGGCCGCCCCTGACGCCAAGCGTCTGATCGACTTCGCCTCCGGCCTGGTGTTCGGTACTCGTGGCACCATGGAGCGGATCGCGCGCCGGGTCTTCCTGCTCGCGCCGCCGGAGATCGAGGTCATGGTCATCGACAACGCGTCGGACGACTCGGGCTTCTACAACCAGAGCTGATAGGGGCGAACGCCCCGTCGCCGGCAGCCGTGCCCCCGTCGCGGCTGCCGGTTCTGTTGTGAGCGGGGTTCTCGGATGTTGGCACTGCACGGCCTGTGGCGGGCGGACGGCCGCCTCGCCCTCTGGGCGGAGGACGCGGCAGCCTCCGGCAACTCCGGCAGTGCCACCAGTGCCACCAGCTCCGCCGGGCCCGGCGGCACCACGGCAGAGGGCATCCACCCGTTCGCCTCCTCCCCCGAGGCGCTGCGGGAGCTGCTCGGCGCGGTCGGCCCCGGCCTGGAGTGGCTGGCCGGACGCGCCGACGAGGACGACACCCGGCTGCTCCTCCCGACCTCGGAGGGCACGCCGCTCCCCTCCCCCGAGATCGCGTTCCCTGGCCCCTCGCGGGCACCCGCCCCGGCGGGACCGCTGCTCGCGCCCTGGCAGGTGCCCTCACTGCTCTTCGACGCCGACGAGGCGGCGCAGTTGCTCGGCGCGCTGCACGATCCGGAGCGCCAGGCCGTCCACCCGGACATCCCCGGACGCGGCCCGGTCGAGGTCGGCTACGGCGCGTCGCTGCGCTGGCTGACGGCCGTGCACGACCTGGCCTGGCGGCTGGTCGGCCGCGGCCGGGTCCTGCCCCGGGTGCACACCCGGATTGGGCTGACGCCCCCTCAGGCCGTCTGGACCCCGGCCCCGACAGCGGCGGACGCCTCCGAACTCGCCGCCCTCGCCGCCGCCTGCCCGGCCGCCTGCCGAGCCGAGGAGGGCCACCGTCGCGGAGCCGCAGGTCTGGCCGAGGAGTTGCTCGGCGTCCTTGTCGACCGCGAGGCCCGCGCGGTCCTCGCCGACGCCCGGCCGGCCTCGACGGATCCGCTGGCCGCCGCCCTCGCTTCGGACGACGGCACACTGCCCGAGCACGGCGACGACAGCAACGGCGCCAACGGTGACGACGTCGGCGGCAACGGCGCCGCGGACCGGTGGCAGGCGCTTGCCGACGCACTGCGTCCCGCCCCCGCCGCCGGACCGCTGCGGCTCGGCTTCCGCCTGGTCGAGCCGCAGGGCAGTGCTGCGGACGAAGGAAGCGCTGCCGACGAAGCGGGCGGGGACGACTCCGACGACCGGTGGTGGCTCGACCTGATGCTGGCCCCGGCCGACGAACCCGCGGGGCTCCTCACCGCCGCAGAGCTGTGGGCCGCTGGACCGGCCGCCCAGGTGCTGGCCTCCGCGGTCCCCGAGCCGGAGTCCGCCTTCGCGCTCGAGCTCTCCCGTGCCGCCCGTATCCATCCCCTGCTGGCCCCGCTCGCCGAGCAGGACCGCGCCCAGGGCTGCTGGCTGGACCGCGCCGACGCGCTGCGGTTCCTGCGCGAGGCCGCGCCCGCCCTGGGTGACGCGGGATTCCTGGTGCTGTTGCCCTCGTGGTGGCGTGAGCCGCCCGAGCTCGGCATGCTGCTGACCGCGCGGCCCGCCCAGGCCGGGGTGGTCGAGCGGGAGAGTCCCGTCGGCCGGGACGAGATGCTCGCCTTCCACTGGCGGCTCGCGCTCGGCGGTGAGCCACTCACCGCCGAGGAGTTGACGCAACTCGCAGGCGCCAAGGACACCTTGGTCCGGATCCGCGGCCGCTGGCTGGAGGCGGATCCGACCCGTCTGGACGCCGCCATCGCCTTCCTCGACCGCGCGGGCGAGGGGAAGATGGCCACCTCCGAGGTGCTGGCCCTGGTGCTCGACGCCCGCGAGCCGATCGGGCTGCCGGTTCTGGACGCCACCCACGAGGTCAAGGTCGAGGGGCAGCTGCGCGAGCTGGTCGCCAGAATCGGCGGTGCCTCCGATCAGCCGCAGGAGCCGGTGGACGTGCACCTGCCCGCCGAATTCCGCGCCGAGCTGCGCCCCTACCAGCGCGACGGCGTCGCCTGGTTGGCCTCCCTCGCCCACCTCGGGCTCGGCGCGGTCCTCGCCGACGACATGGGCCTCGGCAAGACCGTGCAGACCCTCGCCCTGCTCGCCGCCGAGTACGCGGGGTCGTCCGACGGCGGAGCCGCACCCCGGCCCGGCGCGCCCACCCTCGTCGTCTGCCCCATGTCCCTGGTCGGCAACTGGGAGCGCGAGTGCGCCAAGTTCGCGCCCGCGCTCCGCGTCCACGTGCACCACGGCGCACGACGCGGGGGCGCGGCGCACGTACGGGAGGCCGCGCTGGCGGCGGACGTGGTGATCACCACCTACGGCCTGGCCGCCCGCGACTTCGAGGCGCTGCGCGCCGTCCGCTGGCACCGGATCGTCGCGGACGAGGCCCAGGCCATCAAGAACGCGGCGACCCTCCAGTCCCGCGCGGTCCGCGCGCTGCCCGCCACGCACCGGGTCGCGCTGACCGGCACCCCGGTGGAGAACCGTCTCGCCGAGCTCCACTCGGTGCTGGACTTCGCCAACCCGGGTCTCTTCGGGACGGCCGAGCGGTTCAAGGAGCGCTACTCGGTGGCGATCGAGCGCAACGCCAGCGTCCGCGCCACCGCGCTGCTGCGGCAGCGAACCGCGCCCTTCGTGCTGCGCCGCCTCAAGACGGACCCCGCCATCGCCGCCGAACTGCCGAGCAAGCAGGAGATGACCGTCCTCTGCAACCTGACGGCGGAACAGGCCGCCCTCTACCGCGCGACGGTGACGCAGCTGCTCCAGCGGATCAAGGCGCTCGGCTACGGCCGCGACCTGGAGCGGCGTGGCATCGTGCTGGCGACCCTCACCCGGCTCAAGCAGATCTGCAACCACCCTGCCCAGTTCACCGGCGAGGGCAGACTCGTCGGCGGCGGACGCGGCAGTGGCGGACGCGGCGGCGCGGTCCGGCTCGCCGGGCGCTCCGGGAAGCTGGCGCGGCTGGAGGAGATCCTGGAGGAGGCGCTGGCCGAGGGCGACAGCACCCTCTGCTTCACCCAGTTCGCCCGCTTCGGCACGCTGCTCCAGCCCTATCTGCGCCGCCGTCTCGACTGCGAGGTGCGGTTCCTGCACGGCGGCGTCCCCGAGCGCGCCCGGCGCGAACTGGTCGACGCTTTCCAGGAGGACGACCGCCCGTCGGTCTTCCTGCTCTCGCTCAAGGCGGGCGGCACCGGGCTCAACCTGACCGCCGCCAACCAGGTCGTCCATGTCGACCGCTGGTGGAACCCGGCCGTCGAGGAGCAGGCGACCGACCGCGCCTACCGGATCGGGCAGCGCCGCGACGTGCAGGTGCGGCGGCTGGTGTGCGTCGGCACGGTCGAGGAGCGCGTCGACGAACTGCTCACCGCCAAACGCGCGTTGGCCGACGCGGTGGTCGGCGCGGCCGACCCGGGCGGCAACGCCCTTGACGTGCTGACGCATCTCGCCCCGGACGCCCTGCGCGAGGTGCTGACCCTGGCCGAGGAGGCGGTGAGCGAGCTGTGAACGCGTTGAGCTGGTCGCGGCGGTTCCTGGCGCGGGTCGAGTCGCTCGGCGTCGGCCTGCTCGCCGACCAGATGCGGGAGGCCGGCGGCTCGAAGCAGGTGCGGGACGTCTCCGTAGCTCCGGGAGCGGCGCGGGCCCGGGTGGGCGGCGTGGAGGTCTGGGCGGACCTGCTCGTCTTTGACGCGCAGCAGTGGGAGCAGGCGGAGACGGCGCTGCTCCCGGTCCGCGACCGGCTGCTGGCGGGCGAGGTCCCGCCCGACGTGGACGCGCTGCTCGCGCGGGTCGGCCTGCCGCTGCTTCCCGCGCAGGCCGCCGAGCTGACCCTGGACTGCGCCTGCGGCTACGACGCCGGTCCCTGCCGGCACCAGGCGGCGCTGCTGGGCGCGATCGCGCTGGCCTTCGACCACGACCCGTTCCTGCTGCTGCGCTGGCGCGGCCGCGACCGTGCCCGGCTCACGGCCCGGCTGCGCCGCGAACCCCGCCGGGTCGGCCCGGAGCCGCTCTCCCCCGGCTCGTTCTGGACCGAGCCCCGGCCCTACCCGAAGCCGACCCCGCAGCCCGCCGACCCGTCCCTCGACCAGACACCGCTGGACCGGCTGCCACCGTCGCTGGCCCGGACCCTGCGTCCGCTCTACCAGGCGCTCATCGAGCGGGACCGCGAATAGCGCGACATCACACGATCTCCTGAGACATCCGTGTCTCAGATGAGCTATCCTCTCTTCATGGCCACCGATCGCGACTCCGTCCTCATCGCCGCCGTCGCGCTGCTCTCCCGGCAGCCGAACGCGGCGATGGACGAGATCGCGCGCGCCGCCGGGATCAGCCGGGCGACGCTGCACCGCCTCTTCCCTGGCCGGGACGCGCTGATCCGCGAGATCGGCGCCTACGCCCTGGTCCGGATGGACGCCGCGCTCGACGAGGCCGCCATCGACGAGGGCGACCCGGTCGAGGCGTTCCGGCGGCTCGCCACGGCGTTGATCCCGGTCGCCCAGCTCACCGCCTTCCTGTCCGGCGAGAGCCGGCTCTTCGACGACACCGAGATCACCGACGCCTGGGACCGGATGGACGCCCGCGTGGCCGCGCTCTTCCTGCGTGGCCAGCAGTCCGGGGCCTTCCGGGTCGAGCTCCCCGCCGCCTGGCTCAGCGAGGCCTTCTTCGACCTGCTGGCAGGCATCGGCTGGGCCGTCGAGGACGGCCGCCTGGCCCCCAGGGACAGCATCCGCGCACTGACCGAGCTCTTCCTCGGCGGCGCGGAGCGCCGGGCCTGAACCGCTCCACCCGTTGCACCACCCCACAGACACAGCTCTTCCCCAAGGACACCGGATGCCCACGGATCTGACCGTTCCGCAGACCACCTCCGCCTACCGATATATGAACTCCAGCGCCCCGCGTCGGCGCTGGATCGCCCTCGGCGTGCTCGTGCTCGCCGTCCTGCTGGTGGCCGTCGACGCCACCGTGCTGGTGCTGGCCCTGCCGTTCATCAGCGAGAGCCTGAACCCCTCCTCCACGCAGCTGCTCTGGATCGGCGACAGCTACTCCTTCGTCATCGCCGGGCTGCTGGTCAGCATGGGCTCGCTGAGCGACCGCATCGGCCGTAGGCGACTGCTGCTGTACGGCTCCGCCGCCTTCGGCCTGGCCTCGCTGCTGGCCGCCTACGCGCCGAGCGCCGCCTGGCTGATCGCCGCCCGCGCCCTGCTCGGCGTCGCCGGGGCGACCATCATGCCGTCCACCCTGTCGCTGATCCGCTCGCTCTTCCCCGACGACAAGGAGCGCGCCCGCGCCATCGGCATCTGGGGCGCCGCGGCGACCGCCGGGGCCGCCGCCGGACCGCTGCTCGGCGGTGTGCTGCTGGAGCACTTCTGGTGGGGCTCGGTCTTCCTGATCAACATTCCGCTGGTGCTGGTGCTGCTGGTGCTCGGCCGCAAGCTGCTGCCCGAGTCGCGTGACCCGAAGCCGGGCGCGTGGGACATGGCCAGCGTGGTGCTGTCACTGGTCGGCATCATCGGCGCGGTCTACGCCGTCAAGGAGGCGGCCGTCGACGGCCCCGCCGGCCTGGGCCGCTGGGACGTCTGGGTGGCCGCCGTGCTCGGCGTGGGCTGCCTGGTCGCGTTCTGGCGTCGCCAGCTGCGGTTGCCAATGCCGCTGCTGGACGTCCGGCTCTTCGCCGAACGGCGGTTCACCGCCGCCGTCCTGGCCGCGCTGATCGCGTTGATCGGGCTGTCCGGCGTGGTGTTCTTCCTGTCGCAGTACTTCCAGCTGGTCCGTGGCTGGTCGCCGCTGCAGGCCGGGCTGGCCGACATGCCCGCGTTCGCCGGTTCCACCGTCGGCGCGCTGGTCGCCGCCTCGCTGGCCACCCGCCTCGGCTACCGCCGCGCGCTGGCGGCCGGGCTGCTGGCGATGGGTCTCGGCCTCGGCGCACTCGGCTGGATCGACGCGTCCACCTCCTACCTGCTGATCGGCACCGCGTTCGCGGCGGTCGGTCTGGTCGAGGGCGTGGTCTACGCGCTGTCGACCACGATGGTGCTGGAGTCGTCGCCCGCCGAGAAGGCGGGCGCGGGCCGCGCCCGGGCCCGGGGCGCCCACGGGGTGGGGCCCGCGCGGGGGCACGCCTTGGTGGGCACGGTGTTGACCGCCGTCTACCGCTCCGGCCTGGTCCTTCCCGCCGTGCTCCCGGCCGGGACCGACGCCGCCGCCCGCAATTCGCTGGGCGGAGCCGTCGAGGCCGCTCACCACTTGCCGGGCGCGAGCGGGGACATGCTCCTCGACACCGCCCGCCACGCGTTCGTCCACGGCATGAGCGTGGCCGCGTTCCTGGCCGGGGGCCTGCTGGTGGCGGCGGCCGTCCTCGTCTGGACGCTGCTGCGGCCGCGTCGCGACGCCGATCGCCGAACGGACGGCCGGACTACCGACGTGTCTTCGGCGCCCAGTCGGTGATCCGCTGCCGCAGCGAGCGGGCGTCCAGACCGTGCGCGGCGATGTGCTCCGCCATCGTCCCGTAGTGCCGCACCTCCTCCCGGGAGACGCCGAGGCCGAGCACCCGGTGCGCCCGGTCGCTGAGCGCCTCGGTCACGAACGGGACCGAGGTCCCGGCCAGGTACGGCTCGACCACGACGACGTCCGCGCTGCCGCGTCCCGCCAGGGCGGCGCGCAGCGTGACGGCGTCGAAAGGGCGGACGGTGGTGGCGTAGAGGACGGTCGCGTCCAGTCCCTCGGTCGCCGCCAGCACGTCGTCGAGGACCGGCCCGACCGCGACCACCACCGGGCCGCCCCCGCCCGGCACGCCCTCACGGACCGTCAGGAACCGTCCGGGGACGACCGGGCGGGCGACGGCGTTGCTCTGCGCGGACAGCCGCACGTAGACCAGCCCGTCCCCGGCCGCAGCGTCGCGGAGCAGCACCTCGGCCTCGTCCGGATGCCCGGGGACGTGCACGGTCCAGCCCGGCAGTGTGTCGAGCAGGGCCACGTCCCCCGGCGACATGTGCGTGCGCCCGCCGGCGGGCCAGTCGTACGAACCCAGCGCACTGACCAGGACCGCACCGACGCCCTGGTGCCCGAGGTCCAACTTGACCTGCTCAAAGGGCCGTTCGACCAGAAAGCTGCCGAAGGTGTGCGCGATCGGCCGGATCCCGGTCAGGGCCAGCCCGCCGGTCACCGAGACCAGGAGCTGTTCCCTGATCCCGACGTTGACCACCCGGTCCGGGTGGGCCTCGGCGGCAGCGCCGAAGCTGGCGGCGGAGATGTCCGCGAGGACGACGGCGACCCTGGGGTCCTCGTCGAGCAGGGCACTGGCGGTGGAGATGAAACGGTCACGCATGATGACAGGACTCCTTGATGAAAGGGAGCGAAGCAGGGGTCAGTTCTTGGGCTCGACGACCGCGACGACGGCGTGCGGACGGCCGGGATGCGGAGCGGTGAACGCCGCGTACAGCGCGTCGTGGTCACGGCCGTCGACGGTCGTGGTGGACCAGCCCGCGGTGGCGAAGTGGGAGGCGATACCGCCGTACCACCCGTGCGTGGCGGACTGGTTGTCGATCACCACCGTGTGCAGCCGGTCCAGTCCCGCCGCTCCCGCGTAGGCGATCGCCTCGTGGTTGCTTCCCTCGTCCAGCTCGGCGTCGCCGATCAGCACCCAGACCGCCGGGTCCAGCAACCCCTGCGCCCGCAGCCCGAGCGCGGTCCCCACGCCGAGCGGCAACCCGTGGCCGAGCGAGCCGCTGCCGATCTCCACGCCGGGGACCAGAGTCCGGTCCGGGTGGTGGCCGAGCACCGAGTCGTACTGCCCGAAGGTGTCGAGCAGCGCCGGGTCGAGGAACCCCTTGGCGGCGAGCACGGCGTAGTAGGCCATCGGGCCATGGCCCTTGGAGAGCAGGAACCGGTCCCGGCCCTGGTCCGCGGCCGTCTCGGGGGCGACCCGCAGCACGCGGTCGTAGAGGACCCAGAGGGCGTCCAGCGTGGAGCTCGCCGCCGGGCCGTGCTTCTCTGCCCCGGTCATCAGGGACATCAGGCCGTGCAGGTGGTCGAGGTCGTGGGAGTCGCGCAGGGCGTGCCGGTCGCGAACGGGATTCTCTGTGGTCAGCGTCATGCGACTAGGCTGCAACTTCAAGCGGACTTGAAGTCAAGCGCGTGGGAGGCGACGAAGTGACCAAGCCCGAGGACCGCCCTTCCGGAGACCGACTGCCCAGCGACCGACTGACCATCGGCGAACTGGCGGCGCGCAGCGGGCTGGCGACCTCGGCGCTGCGCTACTACGAGCAGCTCGGGCTGATCAGCTCCGAGCGCACGGCCGGGGGCCAACGCCGCTACCACCGTGCGATACTGCGCCGGCTCGCCTTCGTCCGGGCGGCCCAGCGGGTCGGTCTGTCGCTGGACGAGGCCCGCGAGGCGCTCGCCCGGCTGCCGGAGGACCACGCGCCCAAGGCCGCCGACTGGGCCCCCGTGGCCCGTACCTGGCAGCGCAGGATCGACGCCCAGATCGCCGAACTGCAGCTGCTGCGGCGCAAGTTGGGCGGCTGTATCGGCTGCGGCTGCCTGTCGCTCAAGAAGTGCGGCCTCTACAACCCCGACGACTCGGCCGCCGACCGCGGCCCGGGCGCCCGCTACCTCCTCGGCGACACACCGTCGACACCCTGAGGCGCGTTCACATACAGCCCTCGACCGTGGCGGCCAGCGCGTCCTCGGCGTTGCGGGCCGCAGTCAGGTTGGGCTCGTCGTTCTCGACGAAGGAGAAGGCCTTCCAGCGCCCGTCCTTGCCCCGGGTGATGCCCGCCAGCGCGATCGCGTTGTACAGCGAACCCGTCTTCGCGTCGACCCTGCCCTTGGCGCAGTCGGTCGGCCAGGACGTGAACCGCCCGTACGCCGGGCCGAGGGTGCCGTCCACGCCCGCCACCGGCAGTCCCCAACGGATGGGCCACAGCTCGGAGTTGTAGCGCGCGTCGACCGCGAGCGAGGCGAGCTTCGTCAGCGCCTGCGGCGTCATCCGGTCGTCCTGGGAGAGTCCACTGGCGTCGTACATCACCACTCCGCCCAGCGGCACGCCGTAGCGGGCCATCGCCGTCCGCACCGCCCGGGTCGCGCCCTGCCAGTCGGCGGGCAGGCCCTCGGCCAGCGCGGTCAGCCGGGCGAAGCCCTCGGCGTTGTCGTTGTCGCTCTCCTTGAGCATGTACTCGATCTCGGACGCGAGCGACGGCGAGGTGTGCGCGGCCAGCGTCACCGCGCCGCGCGGCGCGGTCGCGTGGGCGGCCCCGGTGGTGGTCACTCCGTGGCCGCGCAGTCCGGCGGCGAAGATGTTCCCCGCCTCCAACGCCGTGTCCATCACCCGCTCGCCGACCACCGCGAGCGCGCGCACCGGCGCGACCTCGCTCGGGTAGTAACCGCTCGGCCAGCCGGGCGAGAGCGCGGGCGCCGGGAAGAGCGAGTCGTCGACGCGCAGCGTGACGCCGGTGAGATGCCGCGCCTTCAGCGCGGACGCCGTCGTGGCGGCGAGCGCGTCGAGGTCGGCGGAGGTGAGGTGCTGGTCGCCGCCGCCGACCAGGTAGACCGTGCGGCCGGAGAGCACCACCCGGGTGCTCTCCGTGTGCCGCGTGCCCAGCACGGTCAGCGCGGCAAGTGCCGTGGCCAGCTTGGACGTCGACGCGGGCCGCAGTGCCTCGCCCGCGTTCCGGGACCAGACCACCTGCCCGCTGGCGACGTCCACCACCACCCCGCCCGCCACCGCTCCGAGCGCGCCGGGGAACCGGTGGCTGAGGTCGCGCGCCATCGCCTGGTCCTGCGGCGAGAGCGTCGCGCCCGCCGCGGTGGCGGTCGTCGTCCCGACCGCCAGCGCGGACAGCGCGGCGATCGCGGTGACGCAGGCGCGCCGCAGCGCGTGACGAGGCAGCACGGGACGCGGCAGCGCGGGACGAGACAGCACCGGACGAGACCGTGGCATGAATCCCCCTGTGGCAACGGAGCGACCAGTTGCGGCGAACCGTCCAAAAGCATGCCAGGGAACTACATCTGACGGTAGATCACCTCATCAGCACCCGCCCCGTCAGCGGCGCCCCGTCACCGCGCGCCCTCGATCCGGCGCACGATCTCCTCGCACAGCTCGTGCGTGCGCAGAGCGTCGCGTCCGTCGAGGAGCTTGCCCGCGCGGACGGCGTCGAGGAAGGCGAGGACCGCCTGCTCGATGCCGCGCTGCCGGGCGACGGGAATCCAGTCGCCGCGACGGGTGACGGTCTGGCCGCCGCCGCTCCGACCCGAATCGTGGTGGATCACCTCCGCCAGGTTGACGACCGCGCGCTTGGTGTCGCTTCCGGAGACCTCCAGCACCTCCTCCGTCGACCCGCTGGCGCGGTTCATGATCCCGAGCGCGGTGAAGCCGTCCCCGCCCAGCGTCAGCACGAGGTGCTCCACCAGGCCGTCCCGGCACCGGGCCCGCACGTCCACGTGCTCGATCTCGCCGGGGACCAGGTACCGCAACGTGTCGACCACGTGCACGAAGTCGTCGAAGACCAGCGTGCGCGCCGCCTCCGCCAGGCCCACCCGGTTCTTCTGCAGCACGATCAGGTCCCGCGGGCTCTCCTTCGCCCCCACGTAGCCCGGGGCGTGGCGGCGGTTGAACCCCACCATCAGCGACCGCCCCCGACGCTCCGCCAGTTCGACCAGGCGGCGGGCGCCCTCCACCGTGTAGTCCAGCGGCTTGTCCACGTACACGTCGACGTCGGCCTCCAACAGCCGCTCCACGATCGGCACATGCTGGTCCGTGGACGCGTGCACGAACGCCGCCCCGATGCCACTGTCGATCAACTCGCCGAGGTCGGTGAACCGGTGGCCGGGCGCGACGCGGTAGGCGTCGCCCAGCCGCTCCACCTTCGCCCGGTCCCGCGTCATCAACCGCAGGTCCAGCCCCGGAAGCGCGCCCAGCACCGGCAGGTACGCCTTCTGCGCGATGTCGCCGAGACCGATCACACCCACCGGAATCAACTCGTCGAAAGCGAAGGAATCGGGCATCTGCACTCCAGATCTACCGGGCGATCATCAGCGGCCCACCCTACGTGCATTTCCCGCCCGGATCCGAGATCCAAAAGCCGCCGAACCTTCCGACAACAGGGAACGAACGCGAGACGAAAAGGCCCGGATCTCACAAAAATCTACGCGCATCTACTTGCCCGGCGGTCGATCCCCGGTGACCATACGGACGGTGGTTGAGTGACCATGCACGTTCAACGTGCGGAGGGGAATCACAAATGAAGAAGTGGAAGAAAAGATCGGCGAGTGTGGCGTTAGTCGCCACCATCGCGCTGGGTGGGGCCTCGCTGGCCACGGTCGCGGGAGCCGGCGGGTTCCCGACGACCGGCGTCGGCTCGTGCACCCTCAGAGGGTTCAACCCGACGACGAGCCCGACCAACGGCGCGAATCTGCCGATCGGCAAGCGCCCGATGACCTACAAGCCGGACGACGTCGACTGCTCCCACGCCGTCTTCGCCGCGCCCGGCGTGGAGTTCGCGAAGTTCCCGCAGCCGAAGAACTTCAAGATCACTGACAAGACCGTCGAGCAGAAGGTCGGCGCCCAGAAGACGATCGTCGGGAAGCCCGCCGCGGCGGTCAACCCGTTGGCACCGTACTTCCCGCCGTTCCAGCACTTCGTGATCATCTATCGCGAGAACCACACCTTCGACGACTACCTCGGCGACTGCGCGACCACGATCGCGGCCGGCTGCAACGGGCAGGTGGAGAGCACCAACCACATCAGCTCCGTGCCGGACCTCCACTCGCTGGCCAAGAACTACGCGCTGTCCGACTCGTACAGCACCGGCGTCCAGCCGCCGTCCGGCCCCAACCACTGGTTCCTGTTCTCGGGGCAGTCCTCGTCCAGCAGCCAGCAGCAGTCGTACCCGTCGACCGGCACGGAGTTCGACCGCTTCCTGCAGAGCGACTCCGGGCCGACGGACGAGGGCACCAACGCCTGTACTCCGCCGTCCGGCTCCAGCAGTGGCACCAGCCCGTACACGTTCATCATGAACGGCGACATCTACTGGATGCTCAACAGCGGCAGCGGCTACTGGAAAAACCCGGGCGACGGCAAGGTCGAGGTCCTGCCGCCGAACCGTCCGGGGACGACCATCCCGGAGGAGCTGCACACCACCGAGTACACCTGCAACAACCAGAGCATCCCCGACAGCACGGTCTCCAGCGACTACCTCAACTTCGTCAACCAGTACGGGATGCCGGCGTACAACTACGTCGAGCTGTTCAATGACCACCCGGGTACGTACCAGGACATCCCTGGCAACGACACGGCGACGAACAACATCGTCACCTCGATCATGAGCAACCCGACGTACAAGAACAACACGCTCATCATCGTCACCGAGGACGACACCCAGAACGGCAGCAACGGCGCGGACCACGTCAGCAACACCTACCGCGTGCCCCTGCTGGTCATCGGGAACCCGGCGTACGTCAAGCAGCACTACGTCTCGCACGTCGCGTACACCACCGCCAACGTGCTGGCGGCGATGGAGCGCACGATGGAGAACGTGCACTCCGGCGTCATCAATCCGAGCGACAGCCTGGGCGCGTCCACGTTCCCGATGACGACGGCCGACCAGTCGGCGCTCGGCGACCCGCTGGAGGACTTCTGGGTCCAGGGCGCGACTCCTCTGTCCGCGAGCGCCACGGGGTCCCCGACCACCGGCAACGCCCCGCTGACCGAGAACTTCACCGGTTCGGCCACCGGCGGCACGGCCCCGTACACGTACAGCTGGAACTTCGGCGACGGGACCACCAGCACCACCCAGAACCCGAGCCACACGTACAGCGCGGCGGGCACCTACACCGCGACGCTGACCGTCACCGACAGCGCCTCCCCGGCCAACACCGCGACGTCGCAGGTGACGACCACGGTCAACGCCGTCGGCAACCCGCTGGCAGCCACCGCCTCGGCGACCCCGACCTCCGGTCAGGTCCCGCTGAACGTGGCCTTCACCGGCACCGGCACGGGTGGCACCCCCGGGTACACCTACAGCTGGAACTTCGGTGACGGGACCACCAGCACCTCGCAGAACCCCAGTCACTCCTACAGCACCGCGGGCACCTACACCGCGACGCTGACCGTCACCGACAGCGCCTCCCCCGCCAACACCGCGTCCTCGACGGTGACCATCACCGCCGACCCGATCGCGGCGACGGCACCGGGCGCGCCCACCGGCCTGAAGGGGACCGCAGGAACCGGGCAGGTCTCACTGAGCTGGACGCCGCCGACCAACACCGGCGGCGAGAACATCACCTCGTACAAGGTCTACCGCGGCACGTCCAGCGGCACCGAGTCGCTGCTGACCAGCGGCGGCTGCAGCGGTCTGGGCGCGGTGACCTCCTGCACCGACAGCGGTCTGACGGCCGGTCAGACCTACTACTACACGGTCACCGCGGTGAACGGCGTGGGTGAGGGCGCGCAGAGCAACGAGGCGTCCGCCACCCCCACCGGCAGCACGGGCTGCACGGCCGCTCAGCTGCTCGGCAACCCGGGCTTCGAGAACGGCGCGTCCAACACCTCCCCGTGGACCGTCACCTCGACGCACAGCCCGACCGAGGTGATCAACAGCAACAGCATCGAACCGCCGCACAGCGGCACCTACGACGCCTGGCTCGACGGCTGGGGCAAGACGACCACCGACACGGTGGCCCAGACCGTCACGCTGCCGACCGGCTGCAGCAGCTACAACTTCAGCTACTGGCTGCACATCGACACGGCCGAGACGTCGACGTCCACCGCCTACGACACCCTCAAGGTGCAGGTGCTCAACAGCTCCGGCACCGTCCTGGGCACCCTGGCCACCTACTCCAACCTCAACCACAACACCGGATACGCGCAGCACAGCGTCAGCCTGGCGTCGTACGCCGGACAGCAGGTGACGCTGAAGTTCACCGGCTCCGAGGACTCGGAGTACCAGACCTCGTTCGTGCTCGACGACACCGCGCTCAACGTCAGCTGAGCCGGACAGGTCGGACGAGCCGGACAGGTCGGCTCTGATCGCGTAATCCGCCGGGTGGTGCACTTCGGTGCGCCACCCGGCACTTCGACATCAGTTGGGCTGGGACATCAGCTGGACTCCGACATCAGCTGCGAGGCGGCTGAGGGATGGATGGACGCATGGAAACCCCCGTCGCGGTGAAGGGCCGCGGCATCACCAAGGTCTTCGGTGATGTCGTCGCGCTCGACCACGTCGATGTGAGCATGACGCAGGGTCAGATCCACGGCCTGGTCGGCCCGAACGGCGCCGGCAAGACCACCCTGCTGGGCCTGTTGCTGGGCCTGGCCGTCGCCGACGAAGGACATCTGGAAATCCTCGGCGCTCCAGTCGGACGCCAACTGGCGGCGCCTGACGGTGTCTCCGGTTTCGTCGACGGCCCCGGCCTCTATCCCACGCTCACCGCCAGGCAGAACCTCGCGACGCTCGTCGCGCTGCGCCCCGACGACGCGCCCGCAGGGGGAGTCGAGGAGACCCTGGAAGAGGTCGGCCTCATCGACGCCGCGGACGAGAAGGTCCGCGGCTTCTCCCTGGGCATGCGCCAACGGCTGGGCCTGGCAGCGGCGTTGCTGACGAAGCCGCGGCTGCTGGTGCTCGACGAGCCGTCCAACGGCCTGGACCCGGTCGGCAAGAAGCACGTGCACGGCGTGCTCAACCGGCTGGCCGCCGAGGGCGTCACGGTCGTGATGTCCAGCCACCGGATGGACGACCTGGAGGCGCTCTGCTCCGAGGTCACCATCCTGTCCACCGGACGTGTGGTCTTCTCCGGACCGGTGTCGAAGCTCTCCGACGACAACCGCGAACTCGACTACCGACTGCGCACGTCGGACCCGTCCGCCGCCCGCACGGTCGCTGCCGGAACGCCCGGCGTCAGCATCGTCCAGGGTGACGGCATCGTCCAGGGCGGCGGCGACGTGCTCGTCGTCCGGGCGCGGGTGGCGGCCGTGGACGCACTCGTGGCCCGGCTGGTGCGCGAGGACATCGCGCTGCGCGAACTGGCGCCCGTCGTCTCGCCGCTGGAAGCGGCGTTCCTGGCCCTGACCGAGCAACTCTCCCCCGCACCGCAGTCCGAGGGCACGGAACAACTCGCCGCCGCAGAGCAGGAGGCCGACCGATGACCACGACCGTCGCCGACGCCGAGGCTCCCGACAGCGGGGCCCCCGCCACCGGGCCGACCGGCGCAGCGGGCGCGCGCCCGGTCGCCGTGGCCCGCATCCTCCGCTTCGAGCTGGTCAAGCAGTTCTCCGCCTGGCGGGTGCGTCTGCTTGTCGGGCTGTGCTGGCTCGGTCCCGGGCTGCTGGTCTTCGCGGTCGACCAGCAGGGCACGCTGCCGTCCGACACCCTGTTCGGCCGGTGGATGCACGCCACCGGGTGGGCCGGGTCGCTGGTGGTGCTCGGCTTCTCCGGCACCTGGGCGCTGCCCCTGGTCACGTCCATGGTCGCCGGCGACGTGTTCTCCTCCGAGGACCGGCTGGGCACGTGGCGCCATCTGCTCGTCGCGGTCCGCTCCTACCGGCGCATCTTTGCGGCCAAGGCGCTCGCCAGCGTCACCGTGATCGGGCTGCTGGTGGCGGGCCTGGCTTTCTCCAGCATCCTCGGCGGGCTGCTCGCGGAGGGGAACCAGCCGCTGGTCGGCCTGGACGGCCACCTGCTCACCGGCGGGGACGCGGCCGTCCGGGTCCTGCTGTCGTGGGTGTGCGTGCTGGCGCCGACCCTCGCGCTCGCGGCCATCGGGCTGCTCGGGTCCGTCGCCCTCGGCAAGTCCCCGATGGGCCTGCTCCTGCCGATGCTCGCCGCCCTCGGGATGCAGGTGGCGCAGATGCTGCCGCTGCCGGTCCCGGTGCGCCTCGCGCTGCCCGGCTACGCCTTCATCTCCTGGAACGGCCTCTTCACCGAGCCCCAGCAGCTCGGACCGCTGCTGATCGGCATCGGGGTCAGCCTGATGTGGGCGGTCGTCTCGACGGCGCTGGCCTACCTGCTCTTCCTACGCCGGGACTTCACCAACCTCAACAACGACGGCGCCGGACGCCGGGTCCTCACCCTGGGCGCGCTCCCGCTCGCCGGCCTGCTGGCCGCGACGGTCGGCGTCGTCGCCGTGACGACCGGGACGAGCGGGTCCGGCATCACCCAGACCAAGGTGCAGAACTCGGTGGCCACGGTCTTCACCCACCTCTACCCGTACCAGCAGCGGGAGATGCGGCAGCCTCCGGTGACCGAGGCGCAGTTGCAGACCACCGCGAGCTGCGACAAGAGCGAGGGACTCGGGGCGCAGCAGGGGCCGGGCAACGACTGGCGCTGCACGGTCTCCTGGGTTGTCGGCAGCTCCGGCGTCACCGCCCAGGCCATCTACCAGCTCAACGTCACCGCGAACGGCCGGTACGAGGCCGACGGGGACGGTCCGGTGCAGGTGAACGGCTACTTCCTGATCGTCGCGGGCGGAAAGGTGGTGCCGAACCCGCTCTGGCAGTTCGACGGCAACGTCGATCTGCTGCACTGACCTGCCGGACCGAGACCTGCTGCGCTGGTCCCGCAGTGCAAACCGCTGCACCGATCGGCGACCGTCAATTTCCTCTTGACGGTCGCCGACCGTCAACTTAGTCTTGACGCATGAGCCCACTCGACATCAGCCTCGCCGACCTGATCGCCCGCCTCGACGAGGAGCTCCCCGCCGCCAACGAACTGACCCGCATCAGCGAGGCACGGCTTCGCGCCCAGACCATGTCCGACCTCGGCGACCAGCTCGTCGACCACTACGTCAGCCAGGCCAGGCAGGCCGGGGCGTCCTGGAGCGAGATCGGCGACGCGATCGGCGTCTCCAAGCAGGCCGCCCAGCAGCGCCACACCCCCGCCGCGTTCGAGCGGTTCACCAACCTGAACCGGCACGGCATCGTGCTGGCCCAGGAGGCCGCCCGCACCCACCGGCACGACGCCATCGGTACCGACCACCTCCTGCTCGGCCTGCTCGGCGAACCGCGCGGCCTGGCCTACGAGGTGCTGGTCGCCAAGGCCGGCTCGGAACAGGCCGTCCGGGACGCGATCGAGGCCGCGATGCCGCCCGCCGGGAAGAAGCCCGCCCGGGGAGGTCACATCCCGTTCCGCCCGGAGGGCAAGCAGGCCATCGACCACGCGCGCCAGGCGGCGGCCGATCTCGGCCACGACTGGGTCGGCACGGAGCACATGCTGCTCGGTCTGATCCGCACCGAGGAGGGCCCGGCCGCGCAGATCCTGCACAGCCTCGGCTTCACCCCGGAGGAGCTGCAGGAGATGGTCAAGGCCGCAATCACCGCACGACTGGCCGCGCGCGCCAAGCCGTGACGCATGGCCAGGCGTGCCGCACGGTCGGACGATGACGCCCCGGTAGCCTTGGCCGGGTGACCGCACTCGACCCGAGCACCCTGGACGCGCTGACGCGCGCCCGCTACGTCAGCCTCACCACCTACCGCAAGGACGGCACGCCCGTGGCCACCCCGGTGTGGCACGTGATGGACGACGGCCTGCTGTACGTCTGGACCGAGGCCGGCTCGTGGAAGGTCAAGCGGCTGCGCCGGGACCCCCGGGTCAAGGTCGTGGTCTGCGACGTTCGCGGCCGCATCGCTCCCGGCGCGGCGGAGGCGGTGGGCACCGGCCGACTGCTCGACGCCGAGGGCATCGAGAAGGTGCGCCGCCTGCTGGGCCGCAAGTACCTGATGGCCCGTCTGGGCCACATGTACTCCTCCCTGACGGGCAGGCGGCGCCGCCATCCCATCGCGGCACTGGAGATCACCTTCTGACGAGACGTCAGCGATGGGTGTCAGGAGGCCAACAAGGCTCCTGCGACCGCGAGTCATCGGTATTTCATCAGGATGCGAACAACCGCGCCTAACGTCAGTTGCGTTCGTTGCCAGGCACGTCCACAAGGCCATGAGGAGATCCGGCAATGTCGCAAACGAGCAGGACGGCGCGTGTTGTTCGCACCGCGGTGATGACGGCGGCGCTCGCGGTCGGCACCGCCGTCGCGTTCCCCGGGGGCGCGCAGGCGGACAGCGCGGGGCACGTCTACATCGAGGTCGGCGGCACCGGCGCCACCACCGCCACTCCCTCGTGCCCCACCACCACCTCCTCCTACAACAGCGTGAACGGCGCTCTCCCGGCCGGATCGCAGGCGGTCGAGGTTTGCTACCCGGCCACGGCCGGCCCGATCCTCGGCTTCCACGGCCCGCTCATCTCGCTCAACCCGCTGCAGGTCAACCCCGACGCCCTCACCGCGCCGAGCTACGACGCCAGCGAACAGGCCGGCTACCAGGCGGCGTTGAAGGCCGCGGAGGACGCCCACAACGCCAACCCCGGCGCGCGCATCACCATCACCGGCTACTCCCAGGGCGCCGAGGTCGCGGACCAGGTGCTCCAGACGATCGCGAGCGGCAGCACCGGGATTCCGCGGTCCCAGGTCGACGGCATGCTCTACGCCGACCCGATGCAGCCGGGCACCGGCGTCGTGTCCAACATCCCCAAGGGCCTTGGCATACCCGGGGTCGCCACCTCCCCGGGCGCGGGACCGGCGGAGTTCAACGGCATCCCGGTCGCCCGGTACTGCATCCACGGCGACTTCATCTGCGACGCCAACCTCACGACCGTGCAGGGCTACTTCACCATCCACGGGGACTACCCGATGGCCGGCAACGTCATCGCCCAGACCCTCGCCCAGGACGGCCAGGACGGGGTCTTCTGGCGCAACACCAGCGGCGGCCCCGCGTAGGTCGCCTCAGGGCCTCCGGGGCTCACCGCCTCCGAAGCCGCCGAGGCCGTCCAGCGCGCGGGAGATCCGCGCGCGGTTGGCCTCGGCGGCGGGGAGGCCGGTGGCCCTCTCGAAGAAGTCGCGCGAACCGGAGCGGTCCTCGGCCACCGCGCCCTGCCAGAGCATCCGGTGGCGGATCGCGATCTCCGACTCCGTGCCGGTCTCCTCGTCGAGCAACGCACGTGACCGGCACCGGAGTTCGGCGGCAGCCTGCGGGTTGCCCAGCTTCACCTCGGCCTCGGCCAGCCGTCCGAGGACGGCGGAGTACAGGGGGACATCCCCGAGACGCCGGGCCAGATCCTCGGCTTTCCCGAGGGTGCCCGCCGCCTCGGCCGGCCGGCCGAGGTCGAGTTGGAGACCGCCGAGACGGAGCAGGGTCTTGCCGAGAAGCCGGGGACTGCCGTTCCGCTCGGCAAGGGCGATCGCCTCCAGATAGCGGGCGTTCGCCTTGTCGTGCTCGCCGAGTTGGTGGTGCACGTCCCCGGCTCGGGTCATGATCGATCCCACAAGCCAGTCGTCGTGGGCCAACTCCCCCGACAGACTGATGACTTCGGCGAAGTGCGACATGGACTCGGCTATCTGCCCGGCCAGGTTGGCGAAGGTCCCGAGACCGGCCGAGGCCCTGGCCTGCTCGTGCGGGTCGCCCGCCCGGCGGCTGATGTCCAGCGCCTCGGTGAACCAGGTACGAGCCGGCGCGTAACGGCCCTGCAGCCCGTACATGATGCCGAGTCCGGTGCGCAGCGCGGCAGCGGCCCGCAGGTCTCCGGCTCGGTCGTCTCCACCACCGTCGACTCCGGCACCGTCGTCTCCGGCACCGTCGACCAGCGGCACCAGCAACTCCAGCGCCGTGCGGCACTCGTGGAACCTGCCCTGCCGGGTGAGGTAGTCGACCAGACCCTCGGCGATCCGGCAGGCGTCGTCGAGATGACCCGTGGCCGCCGCCTGGCCGACCACGTCGACAAGTTCACCGCCTGCCGCGTCCAGCCAGTTCGTGGCCTCCTCCCAGTCCGCGAAGGGCCGGGTGCCCTGCGGGCCGGTCCGCAGCGCCGGGTTGCCCCAGTCGCTCGCGGAGTGGGCCGCCGCCACATAGAGCCCGAACACGCCGCTCCGGGCGGCCGTGGCGTCGGCAGGTGATGTCATGTCAGGTGACGCTGCGTCAGGTGGAGCCGTGGTACGTGATGTCGTCGCGATCCGGCGGGCGTAGACCGCCACCAGGTCGTGCAGCCGGTAGCGCTCGGCGGCCACCCGCTGCACCAGGCTCGCGTCGGCCAGGCTCTCCAGCGCGCGTCCGGCCTCGCCGGGCGTCCCGCCGAGCAGGGCGGCCAGCGTCAGCCGGTCCAGCCGCACGGTGGGTGACAGGCCCAAGGCACGGAAGGCGCGCTGTTCGGCGGCAGGGAGCTGGTCGTAGGAGACCTGGAAGGCGACCTCGACGCTGCGGTCCTCCGCCGCGAGTGCGTCGAGTCGGCGCTCGTCGTCCGCGAGTTGGGCCACCAGCGCCTCCACCGCCCACAGCGGACGATCTTGGATCCGCGCCCCGACGATCCGTAACGCCAGCGGCAGCCGGTCGCACAGCGCGGCCAGTCGGCGCACGGCGGCGTCCTCGCGCTCTGCCTCCCGAGCGTCCCGTGCGTCCCGTGCGTCCTCGCCACCGGACGTGCCGCCGACGATGCGGGCGAGCAGTCCGGCCGCGTCCTCCATGCCCAGGGGCGTCAGCGAAAGCCTGCGGTCCGCGTCCAGCCCCGTCAGCCGCCGACGGCTGGTCACCAACACCATGCTGCCGGAACCGGCGGGCAGCAGCGGTCGCACCTGCTCGGCGCGGGCGGCGTCGTCGAGCACCAGCAACAGCCGCAGCGACGCCGTCGCCGCCCGCCACGAGGCGGCCAACTCGTCAAGATCCTCGGAGTCCTCGCCCTCACTGGCTCCCACCGCCCGCAGCAGTCGCCGCAGTACGCGGTGCGGGCCCGCCGCCTCACGCCGCTCACGGCTCTCCCGGTTCTCCCGGCCATCACGGCTCTCGCGGTTCCCGTGGAGTTCCACGAACAGGCAGCCGTCGGGGTACTCGTCCCGCAGCGTGCGGGCCGCGCGCACCGCCAGGGCGGTCTTCCCGACCCCCGCCATGCCGTCCACGACGCGGACGGTCACCCCCCGCGCGGCGGCGGGTGCCACGAGCAGGTCGAGCTCCCTTTCCCGGCCCGTGAAGTCGCCGATCTCGACGGGCAGTTCGTGCCGCGCCCGGCGCTTGGGCCGCGTGGCGAGACCCGGTTGCCGGGGCCCGCTCGCGTCACCGCGGAGGACCGCCTCGTGGACGCGACGCAGTTCGGCACCGGGCTCCACGCCCTGCGCGTCCACCAGCCGACGGCGCGTCGCGGCGTAGACGTCCAGTGCGTCGGCCTGCCGGTTGCCCGCGTGCAGGGCACGCATGAGCAGGGCGGCCAGCGCCTCGTTGTGAGGGTGGGTCGCCGTCAGCGAGAACAGCTCCGCGACCACCTCGGCGTGCCGACCCAACCGGAGTTGGCAGTCGGCCTTGTCCTGGACCACCAGCAGCCGGTGCTCCGCCAGCCGCAGCCGCTCCCCCTCCGCGAACGGCCCGGGGATTCCGGCCAACGGCTCGCCACGGAACAGCCCCAGCGCCGTGGACCACACGCCCACCGCGGCGTCCAGGTCTCCGGCCTCCCGCGCCGACCGGCCTTCGGCTGCACGCTCCTCCCAGCGCGCCACGTCCAGGCACGCGTTGCCCGGCGCGAAGCGATATCCGCCGCGCACGCTGTCGATGACGGAGTCCGCCGGGTCCGTACTGCGCGGCGTGCTCACTTCCTCGTGACGGGCGTCCAGGCGCCGGCGCAGCCGGTACACGTAGACGGGGACCACCCGGTCGCCCGAGGCAGGGGGTTCCGAACCCCACACGTCGTCGAGCAGTTGCCGCCGACTGACCGTCCGTCCTGCTCTCAGCAGCAGAGCCGCCAGGACGGCCTGTTCCCGAACCGGCCCGAGTTCCAGATCCGCCTCGCCTCGCCAGGCCTGGAGCGGTCCGAGCAGGGCGAATCGCAGTCGCTGATCGGCGTCCGCGGACAACTCGCACGTCATCGGCATTTATTGAGCTTAGGTGGGGCTTCCGGCCCATCTCGGCGACCGTCACAGAACCTGCGCCTGTCATATACCGAGGCAGCACACATGGTCCGCGTCCGAACAACCGGTCCGCGCGCAGGTAGGCCGGTCAGCGCGTACCGGTCCACACGTCCGAGCGGCGTGCCAGCGCGACCGCCTCCAGCCGCGAGTGCACGCCGAGCTTGTCCAGCACGTTCTGCACATGGGTCCGGGCTGTGCTGGGCGACATCCGCAGCCCCTCGGCGATCGCGGCGGTGTCCTCGCCCTCGACCAGCAGCCGCAGCACCTCGCGCTCCCGGTCCGTCAGCCGATGCAGCGGGTCCTCACCGCCGCCGTCGCCCGTGCTGCTGCTGCCGGCAACCGGGCTCTGCGCCTGCGGGCCCAGGGTCTGCGGGCTCTGCGTCTGCGGGCTCAGGGTCGGCTCGATGAACCGGCCACCCGCCGCCACCGTGCGCAGCGCCCGGTCCAGCACGTCGAGCTCACGGTCCTTGCCGAGGTAACCGACCGCTCCGGCCTCGATCGCCGCCGACGCCGAGTCGGGATCCATCGTGCGCGAGAGCACGATCACCCGGATTCCCGGCTCCCGGGCGTGGATCTCCCGGACCGTGTCCAGCGCCTCTCCGTCCAGCAGCTGCAGGTCCAGGAGACAGGCGTCGGGACGACAGGCGGTCACCGCGCGCAGCAGTCCGTCACGGGTCGCGGCGGTGGCCAGGACCCGGTAGCCGCGCCCGGACAGCACCAGCGCCAACGCCTCGGCGAGCAGCCGGGAGGCGTCGGCGACGACGAGCGTCCGCAGCCCCGGGCCGTCGCCCCGCCCAGGCGCGTCGGCCGGGGCGGCCCGGTGTGCCGGGTCTCCGGTGGCTCCCATGACCCCAGCTAAACACTGTCGGTTCGCCGCAGCCACTGGCTCGGCCACCAAGCAAGCCACCGGCTCAGCCGGCAAGTCAGCCGCCGACGCGGCCGCCCACGGCGGTGGCCGCGTACGGGCGACGGTGGCAGGCTCAGGAGCATGGCGGGCGACATCCGGGTCGTGGTGGCCGACCGGCGGCGTTCGGTCGCCGAGATGCTCGCGCTAGGACTGCGGCAGCTCGGCATGACGCCCGTCGCTGTCACCGGCATGCGCGCCGCCTGCCAGGCAGCCGCCGACCAGCACGCGGACGTCGTCGTCGCCGACATCGGCCTGCTCCTGGTCACCGGTCGTGCGGGCGCTCACAGCGCCCCGGCCGGTAGCACCCCCGCCCGCAGTGCCTTCACGGCCACCCCCTGGCCCGAGCGGTTGGGCGGCGTGCCACTGGTCGTACTCAGCGACGGCACCCGCACCGACGCCCTGGCCGGCGCGGCGATCCGTGCCGGGGTGCGCGGCTGGGTGCCGAAGGACAGCTCGCTCCAGCACCTGCTGGCCGTGATCCGGGGGGTCCGGTCCGGCGAGACCTGGATTCCGCCCCGGCTGCTCACCCGGGTCCTGGCCGAGCTGATGACGCTCCACGACGACCAGGAGCGGGACGCCGAGCGGCTGGCCACCCTCTCCGCCCGCGAACGGGAGGTGCTGGACGGCCTCGCGGCCGGCCTGAGCCGGGCGGAGATCGGCCGACGGCTCTTCCTGTCCACCAACACGGTGCGCAGCCACGTCCAGAACCTGATGACCAAACTCGACGTGCACTCCTCCGTGGCCGCCGTGGCGCTGGCCCACCGGGTGAGCCAGCGCCCCAGCTGATCAGGCAGGCGCCCCACCTGACCAGGCACGCAGCTCACCCGACCGGGCAGGCGGCCGGCTCACGCCACTGCGCGACCGGCGGTGGCGCGGCCGGGCGGGAGGCCGTGGGCGAGGTCCTCGGCCAGCAGGCGCTTGGCGATCGTGTCCACCGCGGCCCGGAGCTCGGCGCTGCGCGGGTGGCCCACGTCGGCCTCAAGCTGTGCGTTGAGCCAGCGCGCCCAGGCACTGCTGATGGTCCGGGCCTCGGCCTCGCCCAGCGGGGTGTGCGAGAGGAAGTCGTGATCGCGGGTCAGATACCCCTCCGCCACCACCCGGTCGAAGACCGGGTCCAGCACCTCGGGCGGGATTCGCCTGCGGGCTGCGATCAGCCCGACCTGCGCGTAGCCGATGGTCCGGGTCAGCCCCTCGACCTCCATCACCGCCCAGGCCCCGGCCATGTCGAGACCGCTGTCCGAGCTGCGCACGATCTGGCGCGCGGTGTCCAGGTCGATCTGGCTGATGATTTTCGCGACCGCGAACTCCAGGTGCTGGTTCGAGTCGCTCCCCGTCGGCTGCGCGAAGCCCTCGCCCATGTCGGTGGAGGTCGCCCGCGCCGTGTCGCGCAACCGCACCTGCTTGAGGAAGAGCGCCACCACGAAGCCCAGCAGCGCCACCGGAACCGTCCACAGGAACACCGTGTGCAACGAGTCCGCGTACGCGCGGATGATCGGCGCGGCCTGCGGCTTCGGCAGTGCGTGCAGTCCCTGCGGGCTCGACGCCGCCTTGGCCAGGACGGCCGGGTTCGCCCCGGTCAGCCGGGCGGAGGTGGCGACGCCCGCGGCCAGGTTGGTCTTGAGCGTGTTGGTGTAGATGGTCCCGAAGACGGCCGTGCCGAAGGAGCTGCCCAGGGTCCGGAAGAAGGTGACGCCGGAGGTCGCCGTGCCCAGATCGGCATAGTCCACCGTGTTCTGCACCGCGATGGTCAGCACCTGCATGGACAGCCCGATCCCGAGACCGAGCACGAGCATGTAGAGCGACGCCAGCGCGGTCCCCGTTCCCGGCTTCATCAGGGAGAGGAGGTAGAGCCCGGCCGCCATGACGAGCGAGCCCACCACCGGGAACCACCGGTACTGGCCGGTCTTGCTGACCACGTTGCCGCTGAAGATCGACGCCACCAGCAGGCCGACGACCATGGGCAGCGTGCGCACACCCGAGACGGTCGCGGAGTCGCCGTCGACGTACTGGAGGAAGGTCGGCAGGAACGTCATCGCGCCGAGCATCGCGAAGCCGACGATGAAGCTGAGCACCGAGCAGACCGTGAAGACGGGGTTGCGGAACAACCGCATCGGCAGCATCGGCTCGGCCGCCCGCGTCTCCGCCCAGCAGAACAGGCCCAGGCTGACGACCCCGCCCACGAAGAGCCCGATGATCACCGGCGAGCCCCACGCGTACTCGTTCCCGCCCCAGCTGGTCGCCAGGATCAGCGCGCTCGCGCCGACGGCGACCAGGGCGATCCCGAGGTAGTCGATGACCGGCCGCACCGCCGACCGGACGGAGGGGATGGTCCGCGCGGCCGTGATCACGACGACGATCGCGATGGGGACGTTGACGTAGAACGCCCAACGCCACGTGAGGTGGTCCGTGAAGAGCCCGCCGAGCAGCGGCCCGATCACCGTCGCCACGCCGAAGACCGCGCCGATCGCGCCCTGGTACTTGCCGCGCTCACGCAGCGGGATCACGTCCGCGATCAGCGCCATCGCCGTCACCATCAGCCCGCCGGCGCCGACGCCCTGCAGCGCACGCCAGCAGATGAGCAGCGTCATGTTGGTCGCCAGTCCGCAGAAGAACGACCCGGTGATGAAGACGATCGCGGAGATCTGGAAGATCAGCTTGCGCCCGAAGAGGTCACCGAACTTGCCGACCAGCGCGGTGGAGACGGTCTCGGCGAGCAGATACGACGTCACCACCCATGACATGTGGGCGGCGCCGCCGAGGTCGGCGACGATCGTCGGCAGCGCGGTCCCGACGATGGTCTGGTCGAGCGCGGCGAGCAGCATCCCGAGCATGATCGTGCCGAAGACGATGTTCCGCTGTCGGACGTCGAGGACGGGCGGCGCGCTCTGAGGGCGGTCGGCAACGGTGGTCATAGACGCAGCGTCACATCCGGTGACGGCTGGCGCGAGTTGGGTCGGCTGTGTCGGTGACGGATGCTCAGCGGACAGGAGGCTGAGGCGCGGCATGGAGCGTGGCGAAGGCGGCGATCCGGTCGAGAGACGGCCTCCAGCCCTGGTTCGTGTCCACGACCATGCACGGCACGTCGAGCCCGATCGGCTTCCAGGACTCGATCGGCTTCTGCCCCTGGGCGATGCGGTGCAGCAGATCAGCGTCCGCATGCACGGAGCGACCCGGCTCCTCGGCGGCTCGGGAGGCGATACGGTCGCGAGCGAGTTCCGGGTCGACGACGCAGCGCACCACGCGGATGCGTCCCAGCTCCGCGAGAGGTTCCAGGCCCGGACGCCACAGCCGGTCCTGATACGCGGCCTCCGCCACCACGCTCGATCCCGACTCCAGCAGCTCACCGAGCCTCCGGAAGAACAACGTCAGTGTCGTCAGGTCCAACTGGTCCGCCGGACCGGCACTCGAGCTCAGCGCCTCCTTGATCTCGTCACGACAGACCGCAGGCCAGCCGAGCGTGTCAGCGAGGGCATGGGCGAGCGTCGTCTTGCCCGCCCCAGGCGGACCACTGACGACGACCAGGGTCGGAAGGATTCTCATTCCGCCGCCGCCTCTCGTTCGGCTGCTTCGATCAATCACGGGGGTAGCGGGTGTTGGGTGGGGGTGGGGTGCCCGGTGGTGGGACGGCGTGGGGTCGGCCGTTCCGCATCTCCAGTTCCCAGCCGGTCTGGTGGAGATCGGTGTGGTGCTCGTTGCAGAGCAGAGCGAGGTTGCCCAGGCTGGTTTCGCCACCGTCGGCCCAGTGGGTCACGTGGTGGGCTTCGCACCAGGTCGGTGGTCGGTCGCAGCCGGGCCACACGCAGTGCCGGTCGCGGGCGATGACCGCGTCCCGCAGATGGGCGGGGACGGTGCGGGTCGCACGGCCGATGGAGACCGGCTTGTCCTGCCCGCGCGTCAGGATGACGCGGAGCTGGCAGTCGCACGCTTCCTTGCGGGCCTGCCACCCGGGAAGCTGGTAACCGCGCGTCGTGGTCGCCGCAGCCTTCGGCCGGAGCAGCCCCGAAAGCTCGTCGCCCTCCTCGGTCAGTGCGGGGTGGGTGGGGCAGGACTGCCGGAGGGCGTCGAGGTCGGCGATCAGGGTCAGGTGCGGACGCTGCCCACCCGTCGTCGGGAGCTTGTCCGAGCCCAGCGCGAGGTCGGTGACGGCTTCGAGGGCGTCGCCCATGCGCTCACTGTGGGTGCGGGTCTCGCCCTCGACCGGGGTACCCATCGCAGCCTCCAGGGCCACGCGGAGCTTCTCCCCCGCGACCGGGGACAGTTCACCGGACAGGACCCAGAACGGCCGGTCACTGGTCCCGGTCGCCGAGAGCTTGACCCAGGACTGGAACACCGCCGGAACCACCGTCGCGTCCGCGTCCTGCTCGGGGACGAGGTGGGCGTGGATCTGCTTCGCCGCCTGACGCACATGCGCCAGATGCAGCTTCGGGGTCTGCTCGACCATCAACACCTCCGCCTGACGACGCGCGGCGGTGTCCTCGATCGGGGCGAGCTCCTTCGCCAGGATCTCCACCTGGTCCGTCGACAGCGAGCCCTCGGCTTGGGCCTGACGGATCGTCGGAAGCTTGTCCAGATCCCGCGCCAGGTTCACCATCCGGTTCGCGTGCCCCTGGCCCATCTGCGCATGCGTCCGCAGGAACCCCTTGGTCGAACGACACCGCACCGCCGTAGCACCGCCGACGCGATCGAACACCGCCAGACGACGCAACTTCTGCGCATCCAACATCTCCGACAACCGCTCAAGAGCCAGGAACTGCTCCGCGAGGAAACCCACACCCGCGTCCAACAACGCCTCATCACCCTCGTCCGCGAGCGCCGTCAACAGGCCACGCGCGCACCCAGGAAGAGTCCGCAAAGGATCCACGAACCGCGCCTGACGCGAAGACAACGGCGTCCCCGCGACGAACCGGGAACCGGCGGCATCCTGCGGCAAACCCAGCCAGTCATCACCAGCAGGAGACGGAGAAGGGACAAACGGAGGGTTCTGGGGAGAAGAGGGGCGGTGATCCGAACCAGAAACGGAACCCTCGGACGGGGAATCACCCCACCCATGGACGCCATCTCCGTCGTCTTCACAACCGCCCCCGAACATCGAGGCGTCCATAGAACAATTATGACACCCCGACCACCCCGAACCAAGCCTCGGTCGTCACTCACACGAGTGAAAAACCCCAGCTCAAAGCACGTTTGACGCCCAATCAAGCGCCTCGCCCGCCCCTCCCCCACCCTTCGAACACCCGGCTCCGAACAGCCGGATCAGACGATCGGCGGGCGGCCCAGCCGCGTCATCCGCCACACCGTCGACCAGCGCATCGGGCGGCGCGGGCCGGCGGGTTCGCGCCAGCCGGCGGCGAAGCCGCGGAGCCAGGCGCGGAGGGCGTCGCCGGAGGGGCGACGCGCGAGGGTGAGCAGGAACCAGACCCCGAGGTAGACCGGGACCAGCGGCGCGGGCAGGTTGCGGCGGGCGAGCCAGACGCGGTTGCGGGCGACGTTGTGGTTGTAGGTCGCGTGCCGCGAGGGCAGCGTGCGCGGGTGGCGCAGCACGACGTCGGGGCGGTAGTCGATCTCCCAGCCCGCGTCGAGGGCGCGCCAGGCGAGGTCGGTCTCCTCGTGGCCGTAGAAGAACTCGCCCGGGAGCTGACCCGCCGTCGCGAAGACGGCGGACCGGACCGCGCTCGCGCCGCCGAGGAAGGTGGTGACCCGCGAGGCGCGCATCGGGTCGGAGGCGCGCAGGCGCGGCACGTGGCGGCGCTGGGTCAGGCCCTCCTCGTCGGCGATGCGGAAGGAGACGATGCCGAGCTTCGGGTCGGCCGCGAAGGCCTCGCGCAGCTTCTCGGCGGAGTCGTCCAGCGTCAGCAGGCCGTCGTCGTCGAGGAAGAGGACGACGTCGACGTCGCGTCCGTCCGGGCCGAAGGCCTCGATGCCGACGTTGCGTCCGCCCGGGATACCGAGGTTCTCGGGGACCTCCACGCCGCGTACGCCCTCGGGGAGTTCGGGCAACGGTGCGCCGTTGGCCACGACCACGACCTCGACGGCCGGGCCGCGCTGGGCGGCCACCGAGTCGAGGAGGGCGCGCAGTTCGACCGGACGGTTGCCCATGGTGATGACGACCGCGCCGAGCTTGAGCTCGTCGGCCTTCACGCGGTGTGCCTTCACGTGTCCAGTCTCCGTCACGGCGCTCACCGGAGCCGGCTCGACAGGACGATGCTGAGCAGGTGCAGCAGGGTCTGCAGCAGCGCGATGCCCGCCAGGATCGCGACCGCGAGGCGGCTGAAGAAGAGCCCGCCGTGGACCGCGTCCGCGATGCCCGCGGCCAGGATGAAGAGCGACGCCTCGACGCCGCCGATCAGGCGGTGGAACTTGAGCGCGGAGGCCAGCTTGCGCGCCCTGGCCACGCCGGCGGCGCGCGGAACGGAGGCGGAGTCCTCGACCGCCGTCAGGCCGCGACGGATCCGGGCGACGTCGACGAGGTCGGTCTCCGCCTTGATCAGGATCGCGCCCAGCGCGGACAGCGTGCCGAGGAAGGCCCAGAGCCAGGCCCGCGAGCCGTCCTGCTGGAACAGGTCGGCGGCGCGCAGGCCGAAGCCGGTGAGCAGCGCGGCCTCGGAGAGGTAGTGGCCGATCCGGTCCAGGTAGACGCCGGTCGTCGAGGTCTGCTTGCGCCAGCGGGCGAGCTCGCCGTCGACGCAGTCGAGGCCGAGGTAGACCTGGATCAGCAGTGCGCCCAGCACCGCACCCCAGATGCCGGGGAGCAGCAGCACCGCGCCGCCGAGCACGCCCGCGACCATCATCAGCCAGGTCAGCTGGTTCGGCGTGACGGGGGCGTAGACCAGGTGGCGGGTGATCCGCGAGGAGATCCGGCGCATGTAGATACGGCCGGCCCAGTGCTCGCCGGAGCGGCGGTCGAGCAGGCCCTCGGGGTGCGCGACGGCGCGGAACTCGGCGAGCGAGGGCAGCGGGGGCTTGGAACCCTTCGGGGACTTCACAGCGGCTTCCGGAGAGGTGGCTTCAGGAGCGGCGGAGTCAGGAGCAGACGTCTTTGACATAAGAGGTGTACGCGTCCCGGATGGCGGAGGGGGAGAGATCGAGGTGTTCCAGGATGGTGTAGCGGCCTGGACGGGTTTCCGGAGCATAGTGCACGGCTGCCACGAACTCCTGGTCGGTGAAGCCGATCTGGTCGGCCGTCACCGGGAGTCCGTGACGGCGCAGCGACTGCACCATCTGGCCGGCCACCGGCAGGTCTCCCCGCAGGTAGGTGGCGAAGGCGGCGCCGAGGCCGCACTGCTCGCCGTGCTGGGCCTTGCGGTCCGGGTAGAGGATGTCGAGCGCGTGGTTGATCTCGTGGCAGGCGCCGCTGGCGGGTCGGCTGCTGCCGGCGACGTTCATCGAGATGCCGGTGAGCACCAGCGCCTCCGCCAGCGCGACCAGGAAGTCGTTGTCGGCGATGGTGCCGGGGTGGCGCAGGATGGTCTCGCCCGCGGTGCGGGCCATGGCCGCGGCCAGGCCGTCGACCGACTCCCCGGTCTCGCGCTGGGAGAGCTCCCAGTCGGCGATGCAGGAGACGTTGGAGATCGCGTCGCCGACGCCCGCCGCGACGAACCGCGCGGGGGCGCGGCGGATCACGTCGAGGTCGACGATCATCCCGATCGGGCTGGGCACGCCGTAGGAGCCGCGTCCGGCGTCGTTGTCCAGCGTCGAGACCGGGGAGCAGAGGCCGTCGTGGGCGAGGTTAGTGGCGACCGCGACGATCGGCAGGCCTACGCGGGCCGCCGCGTACTTGGCCACGTCGATGATCTTGCCGCCGCCGAGTCCGACCAGCGCGTCGTAGTGGCCGCCCTTGACCTGGTCGGCCAGCTTCACCGCCGCGTCGAGCGTGCCGTCGGCGACCGTGAACCAGGCCGCGCCCGGGAGCTGCGGCGCCAGCCGTTCCCGCATCGCCGCGCCGGAACCGGCGCTGACCGCGACCGCGATCCGGCCGGACGCGGCGATGCGCTGGTCGGCCAGGACCGCGCCGAGGTCGTCGAGCGCTCCGGCGCGGATGTCGACGACCAGCGGCGAGGGAACCAGGCGGGTCAGTACCGGCACGCGATCTCCCGGCCCTTGGCGAGGTCCTCGTGGTTGTCGACCTCGACCCAGGAGACCTCGCCGATCGGCTGGGTGTCGATCCGCAGGCCGCGGTCGATCATCTCCTGGTAGCCGTCCTCGTAGTACAGCTGGGGGTCGCGCTCCCACGTGGCCTGCAGGGCCGAGGCCAGGTCGTCGGCGGCGGAGGGGTTGATCAGCGTGACGCCGATGTACTCGCCGGTCGCGTCGGCCGGGTCCATCAGCTTGGTGATCCGGCGGGCGCCCTTCTCGGGGTCGACCGTGACCTTCATCTCCTCGTCGGCCAGCTTCTTGACCGTGTCGAGGGCGAGCAGCACGCCGGGGGCGTGGCCCTCGGCCTTCATCCGGGCGTTGGCCTCCAGCAGGGTTTGCTCGACCGAGTGGGGGTGGATGGTGTCGCTGTTGGCGAGGATGACGCCCTCACGGAACAGCTCGCGGGCGCACCAGACGGTGTACGCGTTGTTCCAGGCCTCCGCCTTGGGGTTCTCCACCAGGTGGAGGCGGACGCCGTGGCGCTGCTCCAGGGCGGTCTTGCGCTCGCGGATCGCGTCGGCGCAGTAGCCCACGACGATCGCCACGTCGCGCATGTCGACCTCGGCGAAGTTGCGCAGGGTGATGTCGAGGATGGTCCGCTCTCCGTCGACCGGCACGAGCGCCTTGGGGAGCGTGTCGGTGTACGGACGGAGGCGGCTGCCTGCGCCCGCGGCCGGAACAAGGCCGATCATGTGGAGTCTCCAGTGCTTCGGTTTCGCTGCTCGCGGACGGTCGCCCCCCACCCCGCCGCGCAGATCATCATTGCGGACCGTAGCGCCGTGGGACAAGCCAAGGCCCGTCTGCCGGCCTTTTGCATGGTCTTTTGCGGCAGACTGTACCTCTGCCGGGCAGTTACCGGGCCAGGCGTGGACGCGACCTCTGTGAAAGGTGATCCATGACCGCCACCACCGTGACGACGACGGACGAGATCCTGCTCGAACTGGTCGACGAGCAGGGCCGGACGATCGGCACGGCCGAGAAGCTCTCCGCACACCAGGCTCCGGGCCGGTTGCACCGGGCCTTCTCCGTGTTCCTCTTCGACGAGGAGGGCCGGATGCTGCTGCAGCAGCGTGCGCTGGGCAAGTACCACTCCCCCGGTGTGTGGTCGAACACGTGCTGCGGCCACCCGTACCCGGACGAGCCGCCGTTCGTGGCCGCCGCCCGTCGTACCGCCGAGGAGCTCGGCGCGGCGCCGGTGCGGATGCAGCAGGCCGGGACGGTGACCTACGACCTGCCGGACGAGGCCTCCGGGCTGGTGGAGCGCGAGTACAACCACCTGTTCGTGGGTGTGGCGGACGACACCTTCACCCCCGACCCGGACGAGGTCGCCGCGACGTCCTTCGTCACGCCGGAGGAGCTGGCGGAGCTCCAGGAGCAGAAGGCGTTCTCGGTGTGGTTCACCACGGTCCTGGACGCGGCCCGGCCGACGATCCGCGCCGTCTTCCCGAACGCGGGCTGGTAGTACCCCGCAACGCACGTCCCCCGAGCCCCGAGCCCCGAGCCCCGGTCGCCTGCGCGGCCGGGGCTCCGGCGTGTCCGCCGCACCTCACGGGATGACGGCCAGCACCAGGTAGGCGCCCAGGATCGACAGGTGCACGCCGCCCTGGAGCGGCGTGGAGCGGCCGGGGACGACGGTGAGGGTGCCGACGACCATGGTCAGCGCCAGCAGCACCATGTCCGTCGGGTCCAGGCCGAGGACGAGCGGGCCGCTCAGCCAGATCGAGGCGATCGCGACGGCGGGCACGGTCAGGCCGATGCTGGCCATGGCCGAGCCGAGGGCCAGGTTGAGGCTGGTCTGCACCCGGTCCCTGCGTGCGGCGCGGACGGCGGCGATGGTCTCCGGCAGCAGCACCAGCAGCGCGATCACCACGCCCACCACGGAGGCCGGCAGTCCGGCCGCGGCGACGCCGTGCTCGATCGTCGGCGACTCGACCTTGGCCAGGCCCACCACCGAGACCAGGGCGACCCCGAGCAGCCCGAGGCTGGTCAGCGCCTCTCGCCGGGTCGGGACGTGGGCGTGCTCGTCGCCGTCGATGATCTCGCCGGCCCGGGTGAGCGGGAGGAAGTAGTCGCGGTGGCGGACGGTCTGGGTGAGCACGAAGACGCCGTAGAGCACGACGGAGGCCACGGCCGCGAAGGCCAGCTGTCCGGGCGCGAAACGCGGGCCGGGGGTGCTGGTGGTGAAGCGCGGCAGCACCAGGCTGAGCGTGGCCAGGGTGGCGACGGTGGCCAGCATGGCGCCGGTCCCCTCGCTGTTGTAGACGGCCACGCGGTGCCGCAGTGAGGCGGTGAGCAGGCAGACGCCCATGATCCCGTTGCAGGTGATCATGACGGCGGCGAAGACGGTGTCCCGGGCCAGCGTCGCGTTCTTCTCGCTGCCGTCGGCCATCAGCGTCACGATCAGCGCGACCTCGATGGCGGTGACGGCCACCGCGAGGACGAGTGAGCCGAAGGGCTCGCCGACCTTGTGGGCGATCACCTCGGCGTGGTGGACGGCGGCGAGCACGCCGCCCGCGAGGAAGACGGCGACCAGCGCGACCAGCACCCACGGCAGTGTGCGACCCCAGGTGGCCGCGAGGACGAGCAAGGCGAGCACCGGTACGTAGGCGGTCCATTGCCGGGCATATCGGAGCAAACGATCACTCATGCCCATGAGACTGCCAGATCGTCACACTTCTTCCGGGTCGGCGCGACGACACGTCGGCGCACGGAAGGGCACGGGACGGCGCGGAGCGGCAGGAAGCGGCCGGAGCGGCACGCGACAACTGCACAGGGAAACTCAACAGGCAACCTTGCAAATTCACCTGCCGATCTCCTAGGGTGGCCGTATGCCCACGACCGATCCCGCCGGCCCCACCGACCCCTCCGTGCTCGCGACAGAGCTGCACAGTGTGCTCGGGCTGGTCGCGCGCCGGGCCCGGGCGGCGTCCGCCGAGAGCGAGCTCACCGCGTCACAGCGCTCCGCAGCGGCGCGGCTGCTGCGCGAAGGGTCGGCGACCACGGCCGACCTGGCGCGGGCCGAGTACGTGCGGCCCCAGTCGATGCGGATGACGCTCGGCGCGCTGGAGGAGCGCGGCATGGTCCGCCGCACTCCCCACCCGACCGACGGGCGTCAGGTACTGGTCGAGCTGACCGACTCCGGACGGGAGCAGATGCGCGCCGTGCTCCAGGCCAAGCAGGACTGGCTCAGCCACGCCCTGGCCACCGACCTGGACGAGGCGCAGCGCGCCACGATCGCCGCCGCGCTGCCGTTGCTGCGCACCCTCGCGGGCACGCCCGCCGAAGCTGCCCAGACTGCCCAGGCGGCACAGGCGGCACAGGCGGGAACCGCGGCCCAGGCGGCGCAGGCGGCGCAGGCGGCGCAGGCATGACGGCCGCCTCCGACCTCTCCGCGGCACAGGGCGCACAGGCCGACACGCGCAAGGCGTTCAGCGGCACGATGATGACGCCGCTGCTGATCGGGGTCGCACTCAACCCGATCAACTCGACGATGATCGCCACCGCGCTGGTCTCCATAGGCACGGCCTTCGGCGTCGGCGTGTCCAGTACCGCGTGGCTGGTCGCGATCCTCTACCTGGCCAGCGCCGTGGGCCAGCCCACCATGGGCAAGCTGGCGGACCTGATCGGTCCGCGCCGGATCTTCCTGACCGGACTGCTGATGGTGGTCGCCGCCGGGCTCGTCGGGGCGCTGGCACCGGCGTTCGGCTGGCTGATCGCCTCCCGGGTGCTGCTGGGCATCGGCACCTCCGCCGCCTACCCGTCGGCGATGGCGATGCTGCGCGCGGAGACCCGCCGGACCGGCGTCGAGGCGCCGCGGACGGTCCTCGGACGGCTCTCGCTCGCCTCGCTGTCCAGCGCGGCGGTCGGCCCGGTGCTCGGCGGCGCGCTGGCGGCGACGCTGGGGTGGCGGGCGGTCTTCGCGGTCAACATCCCGCTGGCTGTGGTGGCGTTCCTGCTCGCGCTGCGCTGGGTCCCCGGTGAGGTGCGCGGCGAAGTGCGCGGCGAGGCACCCCGGGCGTCGGGTGACGGTGCCGGAGACCGCACGCGGATGCCGCTGCTGACGCTGATCGACCTGCCCGGCATCACGCTCTTCGCGGCCACCATCGCCGCGCTCATGCTCTTCCTGATGAACCTCTCGCGGCCGCAGTGGCTGCTGCTGGGGCTGACGCTGGTGCTCGCCGTCGCACTGGTCCGGTGGCAGTTGCGCGCGGCGCACCCGTTCCTCGACCTGCGGCTGCTCGGCCGGAACCCGGGCCTGACCCGGACCTTCCTGCGCACCGGGCTGACCTATCTGGTGCTCTACTGCATGCTGTACGGCTACTCGCAGTGGCTCCAGGACGGGCACGGCTTCAACGCCTTCCACGCCGGTCTGATCGCCCTGCCGATGTCGGCGACCGCCGCGCTCTTCTCCCTGCTCGGGGCGCGGACCAGGACGCTGCGCGCACCGCTGATCGCGCTGACGCTGCTGCTGACCGCCGGGTCCGCGCTGCTGCTGACGGTCGATCACCGCTCGTCGGTGCTGCTGCTGGTGCTGGTCAGCGCGCTGTTCGGCGTCGGCCAGGGACTGGCGTCCAGCTGCAACCAGGCCGCCCTCTACGCGCAGGCGCCGAAGGACGGCGTCGGCGCCGCGGCCGGGCTGCAGCGGACCTCGATCTATCTCGGGGCGATCCTGTCGTCCTCCGTCATCGCGCTGCTCTACGGCACCCGCGCCACCGACGGCGGCGTGCACGGGGTCGCGGTGGTGATGGGCGTGCTCTGCGTCGCGCTGATCGCCCTGACCACTGCAGACCGCGCCCTGCGCCAACGGCGCTGAGGCACGCCGTTCAGCACACCTGACTTTCCGTCACAAACAACACCTCACGAGAAGAAAGCAGGCTGCACACCATGGCTGCCACCACGATCGACCCGACCAGCGCGCTGGTCCTGATCGACCTGCAGAAGGGCATCGCCGCCTTCGCCAAGGACCGCGGCATCGACGAAGTCCTGGCCCACTCCGAGCGCCTGGTCGCCGCGTTCCGCGAGCGCGGGCTGACCGTCGTGCACGTCAACGTGACCGGCGGCGCGCCGGGTCGCACCGAGCTGCAGCGCCCGCCGCGCGACCTGCCCGCCGACTGGGCCGAGCTGATCATCCCGGCCGCGGCGGACGAGGTCACCGTCACCAAGCAGACCTGGGGCGCCTTCCACGGCACCGAGCTGCACGCGGAGCTGGAGAAGCGCGGCGTGACCCAGATCGTCCTCGTCGGCGTCGCGACCAGCGTGGGCGTCGAGTCGACGGCCCGCGCCGCGTACGAGCACGGCTACCACGTCACGCTGGCCACGGACGCGATGACCGACATGGACCCGGTCTCGCACGAGCACAGCATCGCCCGGGTCTTCCCCAAGCTCGGCGAGACCGGGACCACGGACGAGATCCTCGCCCTGCTCGGCTGACGACCGGTCCGGTCAGCCTCGGCCCAGATAGGGCATGCCGGTGGCCATGATGGTCATGAACGGCACGTTGACGTCCAGCGGCAGTGACGCCAGGTGGACCACGGTCGAGGCGACATGGGCCGCGTCCATCACCGGCTCGACGGCGATCCGGCCGTCGGCCTGGAGGATGCCGTGGGTCATCCGCTCGGTCATCTCGGTGGCGGCGTTGCCGATGTCGAGCTGGCCCACGGCGATCCGGTGGGCGCGGCCCTCCAGGCCGAGGGACTTGGTCAGACCGGTCATGGCGTGCTTGGTCGCCGTGTAGGCGACGCTGTTGGGGCGCGGGACGTGGGCGGAGATCGAACCGTTGTTGATGATCCGTCCGCCTTCGGGCCGCTGCTGGCGCATCAGCGCGAAGGCGGCCTGGGCGACGAGGAACGCTCCGGTGAGGTTGACTTCCACGACCGCGCGCCACTGGGCCGCCGGGATCTCGTCGGCGGGCGCCGCCGTCCCGAACGCGCCCGCGTTGTTGAAGAGCAGGTCGAGGCGGCCGTGGCGGGAGCGGATCTCGTCGAAGACCCGGGCGACCTCGGCCTCGTCGGTGACGTCCGCGGAAGCGACGTGGGCCTCGGCGATCTCGGCGGCGGTCTCCTTGAGCGCGTCCTCGCGGCGACCGGTCAGCACGACGGTCCAGCCCGCCCGGCCGAGCGCCCGCGCCGTGACTCTGCCGATGCCCGATCCGGCGCCGGTGACCAACGCGATCCGGCTCGGTTTGAGCTCTTCTTCCTCCGCGGACATACGGCTCCTCCCGTCGTTCTCACCGTACCGCTCGGTTCCCGGTACGCCGGCCGTGGCACTGTCCGCGCGTCAGCGTGGCAGCGAGGCGGGGGTCACCCTACGCTGTTCGGACATCGAACGGTGATGCCATGTCAGTCGGCGGACACCGCCGCCTGCATGGACCGCTTCGGACGCCTTCTTCGGGTTCTTCGGACCTCACTTCGGACTCTGGGAGCTGTGCCGCCATGCCCCGTCCTTCCGCGTTCGTCCGTCTCTGCACCGCCGCAGCCGTCGTCTGCGGATCACTGCTCGCCGCCGCACCGGCTCACGCGACGACCGCCGCGCCGCGCTTCCCGGTCCCGGTGCGGCTCGGGAGCGCCCATCAGGTGATCACCGTCCAGGCGCACGGCAGCTATGCGACCGTCACCGCCTGGCAGTGGACGCGCGACGGCTGGCGGGTGGTCGTCCGTACCGCCGCGGCGCGGATCGGCGCGCGCGGTGTGGTCAGCGGGACCACCCGGGTGCAGGGCAGCTACCAGACGCCGACCGGCACGTACTCGATCACCGAGGGCTTCGGGAACGGCCCGAACCCGGGCACGCGGATGCCCTACCACCGCGTCACCGCGCACGACTGGTGGGTCGAGGACCGGGCCTCGCACTACTACAACCAGATGCGCACCGACACGCTCGGCGGCTTCCGGCTGACCGAGGCGGGGGTGGACGGAAGCGAGCACCTGGTCCAGTACCCGGTGCAGTACCACAACGTGCTGGTCGTCAACTTCAACACGGACCCGGCCGTACGGGGGCGCGGCGCGGGCATCTTCCTGCACGACCTGAGCACGAGCGGCGGCCCGACGGCGGGCTGTGTGGCCGTTCCGTCGGGCGTGCTGACCACGATCATGCGCTGGATCGCACCGAGCGATCACCCGGTCATCGCGATCGCTTGATCGCTTGATCGCTTGCTCACGTGATCGGTCGATCAAGCGATCGACCGATCACGCCCCTTCACGTCCTTTCGCGCCCCTGCCTACCGACCGGGCGCGCGGCCGGGTCGGCCGTCGAGGACGCGGAAGGTGATGCCTGCGGCGACCAACCGGTCGATCAGGGCGGTGCCGCAGGCGGCGGCCGTGGTGAGCTGGCCGGACGTCTTCGGGAGGTCGTCGAAGGCGAGGCAAAGCGCCGTCTCGGCGAGCATCTTCGCCGTCTCGCCGTAACCGGGGTCACCACCCGCGACCTCGGTCCACACCTCCCGTCCGCCGCTGCGGCCGACGAACCTGACGGTGAACCAGCTCCGCGCCCGTCGGGCCGCGTCCGGCCCGGAGCCGGACGGGCGCAGCGAGGTCAGGGCGCGCAGCAGCGGCGGGACCTGCGCGGCGAGCGCCAGGCCGACCACGCCGACCAGCCCGCCCGCCGCGATCGGCAGCCGCTTGACGGCCGCGTAGTGGCCGTAGCGGAAGTCGGTGCCGTACTCGGGCCGCGCGGCGGCGGAGCGGAGCACGATCCGCGGGTCGATCGACGGCATCGGGATCACCCAGGCGTGGGCATCCTTCGACCAGCGCGGGCCGACGGCCGAACCGCGCACGGTGCGGCCGGTCGGCCGTCCCTCCGCGACGCGGCGGGCGCGGGCCGCCTGGAGCGTCTGCCGGCCACGGCCGAAGGCGGTCAGCGCGGAGGCCAACGTCCCGCCGGAGAAGGTGCCGGAGACGCGGACGAACCCCTCGACCGCGACCTGTTCGCCCGCGGTCTCCGCCACTCCCCCGGGTTGCCCCTTGAGCGCACCGACGGTGAAGAGCGCGCCGAGGTCGTGCGGGACCGAGTCGAAGCCGCAGGCGTGCAGCAGCCGCGCGCCGGTGGCCACCGCGCGGTCGTGGTAGCGGGTGTACATCAGGTCGACGAACTCGGGCTCGCCGGTGAGGTCCACATAGTCCGTGCCCGCCTCGGCGCAGGCGGCGACCAGCGGTTCGCCGTACTGCTGGTACGGGCCGACGGTGGTGATCAGCACGCGGGTCGAGCGGGCGACGGCGGCCAGGGAGTCCGGGTCCGCGCTGTCGGCGACCAGGACCGGAAGGTCGGGCAGGTCCAGCCGCTCACGCAGGGCCTCCAGCTTCTCCCGGTTGCGCCCCGCCACCGCCCAGCGGCACCCCTGGGGTGCATGCCGGGCCAGGTACTCGGCGGTCAGGCCGCCGGTGAACCCGGTGGCACCGAACAGAATGACGTCGTACGCGCGTTCCGACTCCATGCCGCGCACTCTAGCGGCAATCACTACTCGGCAGTAGGAAGCACGGGCTCGGACGCGAGAACCGGCTTGTACGCGAGAAGACAGACGGGTGCGCGCGTCGGGTCCTGCCCCTGGACCAGCCGGGCGTCGACGGTGAAGCCCGCCTCGGCGAGCTGCGCCGCGACGTCCTCGGCCCGGTGGCGGTGGAGGACCAGGTCCACGTCGTGTCCGTAGGGACGGTCGAGCTGCTTGCGCGCCGCGGCCCCACCGTGGAAGCCGAGCAGCAACTGCCCGCCCGGGGCGAGGACCCGGTGGAACTCCGCGAAGACGACGGGGAGTTGGTCGGTGGGCGTGTGCACGAGCGACCACCAGGAGAGCAGCCCGCCGAGGGCCGCGTCCCCCTGGTCCAGCCGGGCCATCTCGCCGACCTGGAACGTGAGGTGCGGATACCGTCCCCGGGCGATCCGGACCATCTCGGGTGACTGGTCGACGCCGAGCATCGGCAGCCCGAGGGCGTGCAGATGTGCCGTCACATGGCCCGGCCCGCACCCGACATCGGCCACCGGGAGGGCCACGCCGCCCTCGCGAGGCACCCGTTCGGCGAACGCGGCGAGCATCGCCCGGCCGACCACGTCCTGCTCGAAACGCTCGGGCACCAGGGCGGCGTAGGTCTCGGCGACGGTGTCGTAGGCACCGCGTGTGGAGTCTGCACCGCGTGTGGAGTCCGCCTCGCTCGCGACATCGCTCATGCCGGAGGACCCTAACAGCGCGGGGCGCAAGCCATGCGGTCGACGCTCAACTCACCTGGGAATTCGCTCCCTTCGGGCGGGCGCGGACGTGGGCGCGTTCGCCCTGCTTGCCGAAGAGGCTGAGGAACTCGACGGGTTCCGCGTCGGCCCGGCCGAACCAGTGCGGCACGCGGGTGTCGAACTCGGCCGCCTCGCCGGGGGTCAGCACGAGATCGTGCTCACCGAGGACCAGGCGCAGCCGACCGTTGAGGACGAAGAGCCACTCGTAGCCCTCGTGCGTCTGCGGTTCGGGCTCGTCGCGGCGGCCCGCGGCGGGGATCACCATCTTGTACGCCTGGATCCCGCCCGCCCGGCGGGTCAGCGGCAGCATGGTCATGCCGTGGTGGGTGATGGGACGCAGATGCACGCGCGGATCGCCGGTCGGCGGCGCGTCGACGAGCTCGTCCAGGGTGACGCCGTGCGCGCGGGCCAGCGGCAGCAGCAGCTCCAGGGTGGGCTTCCTACTGCCGGACTCCAGCCGCGAGAGCGTGCTGACCGAGATGCCGGTGCCCTCGGAGAGCTCGGCGAGCGTGGTCTGCCGCTGCTGCCGCAGGGCGCGCAGCCGGGGCCCGACTCCTTCGAGTGCGCGGTCCAAGTCTTCGTCCATGGGATCCAGCCTTGCGCAGGCTTGCCGGATTGGCAACAGGAATTGCCGTTAGACGCGTCCGCGGCGCACCGTGGGCCGCAGGAGGTGGTCACCGTGACCAGCAAGACGATCCGCAGCACGACGAATCCCGCGACCTACGACACCCCGGACAGCGTCCGCGACGCCTACGACGTGGTGGTGATCGGCGGCGGCGCGGCCGGCCTCAGCGGTGCGCTGATGCTTGGGCGCTCGCGCCGCACGGTCCTGGTCGTCGACGCGGGCGAACCGCGCAACGCTCCGGCCGAGGGCGCGCACGCGCTGCTCGGCCTCGACGGGATCCGTCCCACGGACCTGCTGGCCCGGGGCCGGGCGGAGGTGCGCGGCTACGGCGGCCACGTCGTCGCGGGCGCGGTCACGGGAGTGTCGGGGCACGAAGGGAGCTTCCGCGTCGCGCTGGCCGACGGTCGGACGGTCGGCGCGCGGCGGGTGCTGGCGGCGACAGGGCTCGTCGACGAGCTGCCCGAGGTGCCGGGCCTGCGCGAGCGGTGGGGCAAGGACGTGGTCCACTGCCCGTACTGCCACGGCTGGGAGGTGCGCGACCAGGCGATCGGGGTGCTGTGGACGGGGCCGTTCTCGGTCCACCAGGCTTTGCTGTTCCGGCAGTTGAGCGACGACGTGATCCTCTTCACCCACACCGGCCCGGTGCCGACCGGCGAGGAGGCGGAGCAGCTCGCGGCGCGCGGCGTCCGCGTGGTCACGGGCACGGTGGCGGCGGTGGAGACAGCGGTGGAGACGGCGGCAGAGACCGCCACCACGGGGTCCGGCGCCGACGGCGCCGGGCGGGACCGGCTCAGCGGGGTCCGGCTAGCCGACGGGACGGTCGTCCCGCGTCAGGCCGTGGCGGTGGCCACCCGCATGGTCGCCCGCGCCGAGTTCCTCGCGCCGCTCGGGCTGCTTCCGGTGGCGCATCCTTCGGGCGTCGCCGAGCACATCCCGGCCGACCCGACCGGTCTGACCTCCGTCCCGGGCGTCTGGGTCGCGGGCAACATCACCGACCCGACTGCCCAGGTCAGCCACTCCGTCGCGGCGGGAGCGACGGCCGGTGCCCGCATCAACGCCGACCTGGTCGCCGCCGAGGCCCGCGCGGCCGTCGCCGCACGGGCCTCCTCGGTGGCTCTCTGACGTGCCGTCAGAGTAAGCGCGCTGAGGCTCACTCGGCGAAGAGGGTCTGCGCGACGTGGAGGGTGTCGGCGTACTCGCGGACCGAGACGATCTTCCCGTCGCGGATCGTGAAGACGCCGATGCAGCGGTTGTCGTAGCGGTGGCCGTGGAGGGTGGTGCCGGTCGAGGTCCACTCGACGACGACCTGGTCGCCGTCGGCGACGAGGTTGGTGAGGACGACCTCGGGAGCGGTGCCGGGGGCGAAGAGGGCGCCGGCGCCGACGAGGAAGTCGTTGACGATGGCGTCCCGACCTTGCCAGACACGGCTGAACGGGAGGCTCGTGCCCGGGTAGGTCCAGGTGGCGTCCTCGGCGAAGCTGGCGACGATGGTGTCCAAGTCGCCCTTGGCGACGGCCTCGACGTAGGCGGCGACAACGGCGCGGGGGGCAACGGCAGCGGTGGTCATGGCGGGTCTCCTTGGGCGGGGTGCAGGCGTGGATGTGGAACAGGCGTGGGCGCAGATCAGGCGTGGATGCGGTTCAGGCGACGGTCAGGACGGCGTTGCCGCGGATGCGGCGGTCGCGGAGGTCGGTGAGGACGTCGGCGGTACGGGTCCAGTTGGCGACCAGGCCGATCTCGGGGTGCAGCCGGTCCTCGGCCACCAGGCGGACCAGGGTGGCTAGGTCGTCGCCGTAGGTCTCGGCGGGCGCGGCGGCGGCGTAGCTGAAGTGACGGATCGTCACACCTGGTGCGCCGTGCAGCAGGTCGAAGAAGTTCAGGGTCACGGGCTCCCGGCTGGCCTGGCCGAACCAGATCAGCGTCCCGCCCGGGACCAGGCGGTCCAGCGCGGCCGGGAGGTTGCTGCCGCCGGTCGACTCCAGCACCAGGTCGAACGGTCCGGTCGCGGCCTCCACCTTCGGTACCACGGTCGCGCCGAACTCCCCCAACCGACGGCCGCGTTCGGGTGAGGAACTGACGGCGGTCACCACCGCGCCCGCCGCGACGGCGAGTTCGACGACGTAGTGGCCGACGCCGCCGGACGCACCGGTCAGCAGCACCCGCTTGCCGAGCACCCCGTCCGTGGCGCGCAGCAGGCGCAGGGCGGTGAGCCCGGCCAGCGGGAGCGCGGCCGCCTGAGAGGTCGTCACCCGCTCCGGCAGGGCGGCCACCGAGGCGGTCGACACCGCAACGTACTCCGCCCAGCCGGAGGCCGGCGGGTGGGCGACGACACGTTCGCCGACGGCCGGGCCGCTGCCGTCCGCCGCCGCCTGGACGACGAGTCCGGCGACGTCCTTGCCGGGCCGCCAGCCGGGCGGCGGGCTCTCCAGCAGGAAGGTCTCGCCTCGGTTGACCGAGTAGGCGTCGACCTTGAGCAGCAGCTCGTCGGCCTTGGGCTCGGGCTGCGGCAGTTCGACGAGTTCGACGGTGCGGTCCGTGCGTCCCGTCGCGATGAAGCCCTTCATGGTGCGTCCCTTCTCCTGGTGCCTCATGGGTCGTTCCCGGGTTGCTCCCGGGTCCTCCCGGCGGGAACCAGCAAACCCCGGCGGGCGGCTGCGGCTCCAACAACCGGAACGCAGCGGCGACAACCGATGCTTGTGGGCGAGAATGACGGACCATGACCGCAGTCGATCTTGACCTGGCCCAGGTACGCGCCTTCGTCGCCGTCGCCGAGCAGCTGAGCTTCAGCCGCGCCGCGGAGTCGCTCGCGCTGACGCAGCAGGGGCTGTCCAAGCGGATCGCCCGACTTGAGGACGCCCTGGAGACCCGGCTCTTCACCCGCGAGCACACGGGCGTCCGGCTGACCGGCGAGGGGGAACGCTTCCTGGAGCCCGCGCGCACCGCACTGGCGGCCGGGGACGCGGCGGTCGACGCCGTGCGGGGCGGCACGCGGCCGATCCGGCTCGACGTGTGGGGGCACCTCTTCGAGCCGCTGCGCACGGTCCGTGAGGCGCTCGCCGCGGCAGCGGCCGAGGCCCCGCAGGTGGAGGTGGGCCCGGGGCGCGATCTGCCGGGCGTGGCCGCCGCGTTGACGCGCGGGGAGACGGGCGTGGGGTTCGGGCGCTTCCATCCGCTGGAGGACGGCGCGGAGCGGGTGCTGGCGCACCGGCTGGTGCGACTGGAGCCGGTGGACGTGGTGCTCGCCGCCGACCATCCGCTGGCGCGCAGGACGGAGCTACGGCCGTCGCAGCTCGCGGAGTTGACGCTGGTGCCACCCGCGGCGGCGGGACGGCTGGACTTCCTGGGGCGGTTCGCGGAACGGTTCGGCGCCCCGATGCTGGCCGGTGAGGCCAATCTGGGCCTGGACCACCTGCTGGCACGCGTTCGCGCGACGCCGGACGGCTGCACGCTGCTGCCGTCGGAACTGCCGCTGGACGCTGCAACGAGTGCGGGTCTCGTCGCGGTGCCGCTGGTCGAGCCGACGCCGCTCTACGCCTGGTCGCTGGTGTGGCACCGGGACCGTCCGGTCCCGGGCCTCCCCCGTCTGCTCCGTGCGTTCGCGGACGCCGGTCGCAGTCGTCGTTGGCTGGAGTACCAGCCCGGCCGGGACTGGCTTCCCGAGTCCGACCGCGACGAGGCGTTGACCGGACGTCAGGAGCCGTGACCCGGCGCGTGGGTCAGGCGTTCCGCAGGATTAGTTCCGCTGGCCCTACTGGTTCTGCTGGCCCTGCTGGTCCTGGCCGCCGCCGTAGGTCTGCTCGACCTGGTCGAAGCCCTGGCTGATCTCGCTGTCGAAGTGGTTGCCGGTCTCCTGGTCGGCGAAGTTCTCGACCTGCTGGAGACCCTCGTCGACCAGCGACGGGTCCTGCTTGGCGATGTCCTCGGCGTCGCGGGCGAAGTCACCGAAAGCGCTCATGGGTGGACCGCCTTTCTGTCTGTCGGCCCGGTCGCGGATCGCGGCGGGCCGGTTGGGGAAGGACTAACTCCGGTTCAGCGTAGTGGCCACCCGGTCGACGCGTCGGCCTTCCACACGTTCACACCTGAGTGTTTACCGAGCCTTTCCCGAGGCACAGGGACGGCCTCCCGGTCCGGGACCGGGAGGCCGTCAGCAGCGTGCTGTCACATCGAGATCGGCGTGACGTCAGACCGTCGCCAGACCGACGTCAGACCTCAAGGGTGACGTCGTAGTTGCGCAGCCAGGTGTCCACGGCGAGGACGACCTCGGCGGAGTTGCGCAGGTCCGGGCCCGGGGCGGTGTCGACGGCGTCGCCGACCGCGCCGAGGTCGAGCAGGTCGCGGACCGGCGCGTTGCGGTCGGCGAGCACGTCCCGCAGGTTGTCGCGGAGCGCCTCGGCGTAGGAGGGGTCCTGGGTGGAGGGGTAGGGGCTCTTGACGCGTTCGGCCACCACGTCCGGCAGGACGTCCCGGGTCGCGGCGCGGAGCAGGGACTTCTCCCGGCCGTCGAAGGTCTTCATCGACCAGGGGGCGTTGAAGACGTACTCGACCAACCGGTGGTCGCAGAACGGGACGCGGACCTCGAGGCCGGTGGCCATGGAGGCGCGGTCCTTGCGGTCGAGCAGGAACTGGACGAAGCGGGTGAGGTGCAGGTAGCTGATCTCCCGCATCCGGCGCTGGAGGCCGGTCTCGCCCGCCAGGCGCGGGACCTCGGCGATGGCCTCGTGGTAGCGGGAGGTCTGGTAGCCGGGGACGTCGATCTTGGCCATCAGCCCGGGGGCGAACAGCGCGTCGCGGCTGAGCCGGGTCTGCTGGGCGGCGAAGCCCCGCTGGATGGCCCAGAGCCAGGGGAACGACTCGGCCGCGACGGCCTCGGGGTCGTGGAACCACGAGTAGCCGCCGAAGATCTCGTCCGCCGACTCGCCGGACAGGGCGACCGTCGTCTGCTCGCGGATCGCCTTGAAGAGCAGGTAGAGCGAGGTGTCGCCCTCGCCCATGCCGATGGGCAGGTCGCGGGCGAGCAGGACCGCGTCGCGGTGGTCACGGTGCCTCAGGTCGGCGGTGTCCAGGACGATGTCGCGGTGGTCGGCGGCCACGTGCTCGGCGAGCGCGTGCGCGTAAGGCCCGTCGGGGGTGGCGCGCAGCGCGTCGGGCTGGAAGTTCTCCGTCTGGCCGACGAAGTCGACCGCGAAGGACCGCACCGGGCCGTGCCCGCCCTCGCGCAGCGCCTTGGCCGCGAGTGCGGTGATGGCGGAGGAGTCCAGGCCGCCGGAGAGCAGCGTGCACAGCGGCACGTCGGCGATCAACTGCCGTTCCACGATGTCGTCGAGGAGCTCGCGCACGTGGTGGATGGTGGTGTCGAGGTCGTCGGTGTGCTCCTGCGCCGTGATCGACCAGTAGCGACGCTCGGTCAGGCCGCCGCGCCGCACCCGCAGGGTGTGGCCGGGGCGCAGCTCCCGCATGCCGCGGTAGACGGCGTGGCCGGGGGTCTTCACGACGGTGAGCAGCTCGGCCAGGCCCTCGGCGTCGACGACGGCGCGGGCGAGCGGGTTGGCGAGGATCGCCTTGGGCTCGGAGCCGAAGAGGACGCCGTCCGGGGTCGGGTAGTAGTACAGCGGCTTGATGCCCATCCGGTCGCGGACCAGCAGCAGCTCCTCGCTGCGCGGGTCCCACAGCGCGAAGGCGTACATGCCGTTGAGGCGCTCGGTGAAGTCCTCGCCCCACTCCAGGTAGGCGTGGAGCGCCACCTCGGTGTCGCTGACGGTGGTGAACTGGTGGCCGCGGGCGGCGAGCTCGGCGCGCAGCTCGCGGTAGTTGTAGATCTCCCCGCTGTAGGTGGTGGCGAGGATGGTGCGACCGTCGTGGGTGACGGTCATCGGCTGGGCGCCGCCTTCGAGGTCGATGACGGCCAGGCGGCGGTGTCCGAAGGCCGCGTGGGTGTCCAACCAGATGCCGCCGGCGTCGGGGCCGCGGTCGGTCATGGTGGCGTTCATGGCGGCGATGGTCGCGTGTTCGGTCGTCAGGTCCCGGTCGAAGGAGACCCATCCCGTGATCCCGCACATATGGCTCGGTTGCCCTTCTTCAAGGGTCGACGTTCCACCCCGGATGGGCGGGGCGTCGGCAGTCCGCCGGTGGGAGCGGACATGATCACGCTAAGTCGATTGGGTGTAGTCCGCAATTATTAGCCTCCGTCAGGGTCATGTTCCAGACAATCGGCGGCATGCGGCGTGAACTCGGCAGACGCGGTGGAGCCCACGACGCAGCTCGGCAGCCGCCGACCCCGAACAGGCGTCCGTCCGTGCACGGAGATGACGCAAATCCGACGGTCGGCGAGCACAGCGCCCGCCGACCGGTCGTCAGAAAACAGCAAAGGACCCTCCCGGTCGAAACCGGGAGGGTCCTTCTGCGTTCTACGTGCGCGAGGGGGGACTTGAACCCCCACGCCCCGAAGGGCACTAGCACCTCAAGCTAGCGCGTCTGCCATTCCGCCACCCGCGCAGGTGATCATCGCGGTGACCCGCGCTGACGTGGTCAACAATACCAAGAAAACAGAGTGCTCCTGACCGCCCTCCCGGCCGGTCGGAAGCGGTCGGATCCGCAACCACGCTGTCACTCCTCGTGGAAATACGGTCACTTTGTGCGCTCATGCCGCCCGCACCCGGGTGCGCGGCTGTGATGGGACGACCTTGTCCGGTCACCGGCACTCACGCGCGCGAGCAGCGCGCCACCGACCCGAGGATGGCGGAACGAACGATGCATGTCCGCGGAGACCAGCCCTGCGAACCACCGGGCGCCGAGCGTGGATATGGAGCACCCCCCGGGGTGGAGGGCGTGTGGCGCTTCGCCGCGCCCGCGGTGGACATGTCGGTGTCGCAGGCGCGGCACGCCGTCCGGGACCTGCTGGTCGCCCAGGGGTTCGCCGGGCCCGGGTACGCGGAGCTGCTGGACGGGATCCTGCTGATCGTGTCGGAGCTGGTGACCAACTCGGTCCGGCACGCCGCGCTGCTCTCGCCGCAGCTGGTCGTGGAGATCGTGCTCTCGGCCGGGTGGGTGCGGCTGTCCGTCGAGGACAGCCACCCCTACCGGCCGAAGGCGCTCTCGGAGGACTTCAACCGCCTCGGCGGGCGCGGACTGCTGCTGGTCAAGGCGATCACCGCGGAGGCGGGCGGCGCCTGCGACGTGGAGCGGACGCTCACCGGAGGCAAGATCGTCTGGGTGCAGCTGCCGATCCCCCGCCCGCGCCTGGGCCCCTGACCCCGGCCGCCGTCGGGACGGCGGTCACCAGCGGGACGGCGGTCGCGTCGGGAGAGCGGTCACACCACCGCGCGCCACCAGTGGTCCAGCTTCGGCGGCGCGTCCGCGAGGACCCGCTCCCCCGGGCGCGGGACGGCCACCGGTACGCCCGCCGCGTCCGCCGCTTCGCAGAGCCGCTCGACAGGCTCCGACCAGTCGTGCAGTCCGAGCACGAAGGTGCACCAGTGCACCGGGACCAGCAGGCCGCCCTGGACGTCGAGGTGGGTGCGCAGTCCCTCCTCGGGGGTCATGTGGATGTCGGGCCAGTGCTCGCTGTAGGCGCCGATCTGAATCAGCGTCAGGTCGAAGGGCCCGTACTGCTCGCCGGTGCGGGCGAAGCCGTCGAAGAAGCCGGAGTCGCCGCTGTAGAAGACCTTCTTCTCCCGGCCCAGCACCGCCCAGGAGCTCCACAGCGTGCCGTTGTTCGAGAAGCCACGGCCGGAGAAGTGGTACGCCGAGGTGCAGACCAGGCGCAGGCCGCCCACCTCCGCCGTCTCGTCCCAGTCGAGCTCGATCACGCGGGAACGCGGCACGCCCCAACGCTCCAGGTGCGCGCCCACGCCGAGCGGGACGACGAACGGCATGTTCTGGATCCGGGCCAGTTGCTGGACGGTGTGCAGGTCGAGGTGGTCGTAGTGGTCGTGCGAGATCAGCACCGCGTCGATCTCGGGCAGCAGGTCCAGCTCGACCGGCGGATTGTGCAGGCGGCGCGGGCCGACCTGCTGCGAGGGCGAGCAGCGCTCGCTCCAGACCGGGTCGATCAGCAGCCGGTGGCCCTCGATCTCCACCAGCGCGCTGGAGTGCCCGAACCAGGTCACCGCCAGCGACTCCGACGCCTTGGGCGCGATGTCGCGGACCAGCGGGATCGGGCGGGACGGCTTGCGCTGCTGCTTGCCGAAGAGCAGCTCGCCTGCGACCCCGCGCGCCTCGGGACGGGACAGGTCACCGGAGCGGTCCGGACCGGGCGGGTTGTGGAAGACGCCGTCCCGGTACTGCGGCGACGCGGCCAGGCGGGCGGCCCGGTCACCGGCCTTCGGGTCGCCGCCGAACGCCAGCGGGATCTCCCGTGCCGCCCACGCCACGGCCGCCGCACCGGCTGCGCCGACCCCGGCCGCGATCTTCCCTGCCCGGTTGAGTCCCATGCCTGGCCCTTTCCTGCGTGCACCGTTCGGTGTGCACGGTTGTCTGTGCACAGTTCTCTTGTGCACAGTCGTGTGTCTCGCGACCCCCCGCTGTCAAAGGCCCGCACCTTCGGCCAACGGTCGACCGGAGCGCACTGTTCCCTGACAGGTTCCGCAGAGCCTGGATCCGACGGGCCAGGTTCCGGCGGGCCAGTAGGATCACTACCCTCATGACTGCCACACTCGTCGCCAAGGAACTCGCCGCCGGTCACGGTGAGCGCTCGCTCTTCGCCGGTCTCGACCTGGTCGTCGCCCCGGGCGACGTGGTCGGGCTCGTCGGTGTCAACGGAGCGGGGAAGTCCACGCTGCTGCGCACCCTCGCGTCCGCCTCTGTTCCCGAGCTCGGAGTCGCGCCCGAGCACGGGACGGTGAGCCTCAGCCCGCCGACCGCCACCGTCGGCTACCTGCCGCAGGAGCCGGAGCGGCGTCCCGGTGAGACGGTGCACGAGTTCCTCGCCCGCCGGACCGGCGTCGCCGCCGCGCAGGCCGCGCTGGACGCGGCGACGCAGGGCCTGGTCGACGGCGCTCCGGGCGCGGACGACGCGTACGCGCTCACCCTGGACCGCTGGCTCGACCTGGGCGGCGCGGACCTGGACGAGCGGGCCGAGGAGGTCGCGGAGAGCCTCGGTCTGACGGTGGGTCTGCAGCAGGAGATGACCTCGCTCTCCGGCGGTCAGGCCGCCCGCGCCGGGCTGGCCTCGCTGCTGCTCAGCCGTTACGACGTCTTCCTGCTCGACGAGCCGACCAACGACCTGGACCTGGACGGTCTGGAGCGGCTGGAGGCCTTCGTCACCGGCCTGCGCGCCGGGACCGTCCTGGTCAGCCACGACCGCGAGTTCCTCACCCGCACCGTGACCAGCGTGCTGGAGCTCGACCTGCACCAGCAGCAGGTGCGCCGCTACGGCGGCGGCTACGCCTCCTATCTGGAGGAGCGCGAGCGTGCGCGGCGGCACGCGCGGGCCGAGTTCGAGGAGTACGCGGGCACGGTGGCCGACCTGGAGTCGCGCGCCCGGATGCAGCGCGCCTGGATGGAGAAGGGCGTCAAGAACGCCCGCCGCAAGAGCCCCGACAACGACAAGGCCGGAAAGGCGTTCCGCACCGAGTCCACCGAGAAGCAGGCCGCCAAGGCGCGGCAGACGCAGCGGCTGATCGAGCGGCTGGACGTGGTCGAGGAGCCGCGCAAGGAGTGGGAGCTGCGGATGGAGATCGCCGCCGCGCCGCGCTCCGGCTCGGTGGTGGCGACGCTGCGCGGGGCCGAGGTCAAGCGCGGGGACTTCCAGTTCGGGCCGGTGGACCTGCAGATCGACTGGGCGGACCGGGTCACGATCACCGGCGCCAACGGCTCCGGCAAGTCGACGCTGCTGGCCGCGCTGCTCGGCCGGCTGCCGCTGGACGCGGGCCAGGCCACGCTCGGTCCGGGCGTGGTGGTCGGCGAGGTGGACCAGGCGCGCAAGCTGTTCCACGGCGACGTGCCGCTGCTGGAGGCCTTCGGCGCGGCCGTGCCGGAGATGCCGCCGGCCGACGTGCGCACGCTGCTGGCCAAGTTCGGGCTCAAGGCCGCGCACGTGCTGCGCCCGGCCGCGACCCTCTCCCCCGGCGAGCGCACCCGGGCGGCCCTGGCGCTGCTCCAGGGCCGCGGGGTCAACCTGCTGGTGCTGGACGAGCCGACGAACCATCTGGACCTGGTTGCCATCGAGCAGTTGGAGTCGGCGCTGGCCTCCTACAACGGCACGCTGCTGCTGGTCACCCACGACCGCCGGATGCTGGACGCGGTCGCGACCACCCGCCGGATCACGGTCGAGGCCGGGCGGATCAGCGAGAGCTGAGCCGCCCCTGGCTTCCTGCCCCCATGTCCCGCGTTCAGCGGGAGGCGGTCAGCGGGAGGCGGTCAGCGGGTGGCCGTCAGCGGGACGAGGGGACGTACTTGTAGCCGACCCGACGGACCGTCACGATCTGTGCGCGGTAGTCGGGTCCGAGCTTGCGTCGCAGGCGCGCCACATGGACGTCGACGGTCCGGCCGTCGCCGACGTGGCCGTAGTAGCCCCAGACCGCCTCGACCAGCCGGTCGCGGGTGTGGACGCGGTGCGGGTGGGCGGTGAGGTGCGCCAGCAGCTCGAACTCCAGGTAGGTGAGCTCCAGTTGCTCGCCGTCCAGGTGGGCGGTGCGCAACTCCCGGTCGACCAGCAGGCCGGGCGTCGGCCGGGCGGCGGGCTGGCGCACGGGCGCGGGGGCGACGGCGGGGACGGAGGCGGGCTCCGATACGGCGGTAACGGCGGTCGGGGCAACAGCGCTCGGGGCGACGGCGGTCGGCACCAGCGGAGTCGGCGTCACCACGGGGGCCGTGCCCGCCGGGACCAGGAGCAGGTAGCCGACCAGCGGTGTCTCCTGCTCGCCGAGGCGCAGCCCGGACAGGACGTTCTCGGGCAGCCGGTAGACGCCCGGCTTGGCCGCAGGAGCCACCGAGACCGCGGGGGCCGCGTGAGCCGCCGCGGAGTGCGCCGCCTGCACCGACTCGTCGGGGCGGACGGAGCGCAGCCGTGGCCCGGCGGTAGCCCCGGCGGATGCGGCGGTAGCGGCGGAGGAGACAGGGGTCAGGACAGAGGCAGTCATCGCAGACTCGATTCGCGCGTGGGTGGGCCACCCGTGACAGAGGACGGGTGACGACGGACGCGGGCGTGGTGCCGCTTCTGCGCGCCGGGAGAAGGCCTGGTCAGCCCGGAAGGATCAGGCCTGCGCGCCGGTCGAGCGGCAACAGGTCTGGTCGAAGTGGAACTGCTGGCGCGACGGCCAGAACGGCTCGAGGACAGGCAGAGCCGCCCCCGTGCGCTGCGCGCCGCCGTCGATGTACAGGTCCATGGCCCCCATTCAACCAGAAGACCGCCGCACACGAACACCCGGAACGCGCGAAAACCCGCACCACGCTGCGACGACGCATGCCTTCCCTTCTTTCTGACGACCTGTTAGATACATCACCCCACCCTCCTGTGCCCACCCCTGGGGAGCCGCCGTGACCTCCGCACCGGACCACGTCGAACCAGCATCCGCACCCGAACCGGACCCGGCCGCCGAAGGCGTCGTCGACGCCACCAACCGCCTTGAGGGCGCCTCGCGTTGGCGCATCTTCGCGGTCATCGCTGTGGTCGTGCTCTTCGCCGAGATCGCCGCGCTCCAGTACACGATGGTCGCCTCGGCGGCCCGGCAGATCGCGCCGTCCTTCCCGGGCGTCGGGGCCAACATCAGCTGGATGGTCATCATCTTCGGCCTGGTCGGCGGGGCCGCCACACCGCTCTTCGGCAAGATGTCCGACCTGTGGGGAAAGCGGCGGATGATGCTGGCCTCCGGCGTCTCCTTCGCCGTCGGCACGCTCGTCTGCGCCCTGACCGCCACCTGGTGGCTCTTCCTGGTCGGCCGGGCGCTGGAGGCGGTCGCCATCTCCGCGCCGACCGTCGCGTACGGGCTCTTCCGCGACATCCTGCCCAGACGCTACATACCGGCGTCCATCGGCGTGGTGGCCACCGGACTGGGCATGTCGGCGCTGGTCGCGCCGCTGCTGGGCGGCTGGCTGCTCGACGCCTTCGGGTGGCGGGCGCTCTTCTGGTTCCTGCTGATCTTCGTGGCCGTGATGATCCCGCTGATGGTCTGGGTGGTGCCGGAGACCACGCTGCGCAGCGACCAGCGCCTGGACGTGGCGGGCGCGCTGCTGCTGGGCGTCGGCGTCGGACTGGTGCTGGTCTACCTGTCCAACGGCGCGGTCTGGGGCTGGGGCCGGTGGAGCGCGCTGGCCTACCTGGTGGGCGGGCTGATCCTGCTGGCCGTGTTCCTGGGGGTCGAGCGGGTGGTCAAGGACCCCATCATGGACATGAGGCTGCTCTTCTCCCCCAAGCTGCTGATGGTGCTGGGCGCGGCGACGCTGGGCAGCATGGTCATCGGGATCCAGGGCTACAGCATCCCCTATATGACCCAGACCCCGACCGAGCAGCAGCTGCACGGGCAGATCCTGCAGCAGGCGCTGGCCGGGTCCGGCGGCCTGAAGCTGCCGCCGACCATGGCGCCGCTCTTCCACACCGTCTTCAACTCCACGCTGGCGTACGGGCTCGGCGCGACGCTGTTGATGTACGGCGTGTACTCGGCGATCTACTCCGGCGGGGTCGGGATGCTCTCCGGCGCGGGAAGCGGCGAGATCGCGCGCAAGACCGGACCGCGACTGCCGCTGGTGCTGGCGATGGCCGCGTTCACCGTCTCCACCGCGCTGTACGCGTACCTGCCGCACTCGAAGTGGCAGTACGGGCTGTTCGCGGCGGTCTTCGGCATCGGCTTCGGAGCGTTCTACGCCGCCTGCCCGAACCTGCTGATCGAGGCCGTTCCGGCACGTCAGCAGGGCATCAGCGCGGGCATGCTGGGCGTCGTCAACAGCATCGCCACGGCCGTGGGCACCGGCGTGCTGACCGCGTTCCTCAACGCCAACCCGCTCAAGGTGGAGGTGCAGATCCCCGGAATCCCGGAGAAGTTGACCGGGAACGGCTTCAACGTGATCCCGGAGCTCAACGGCTGGGGCGGCTACCACGACGGCCTGCTGCTGGCGGCGGTGTGCGGCGCGGTCGGCCTGGTCGTCGCCCTGCTGATGCGGCACGGCCGCACGCCGGCCACCGGCGGCGAGATCAGCGGCTGAGCGGCGAGCCGGCGAGTGCCGGCGGGGTAGGCGGGCCGGCTCCGGCCCGCCTTGCCGTAGCCGCGTCAGTCCGGCCGACGGCTCACTCCAGCCGAATGAGGCTGCCCTGCGGGTCGATCCGGTCGGCGTGGTCGTCGTCGAACCAGACGCCGCCGGTCGCCAGGTAGCGGAACCGGTGCTCGCCGGGCGGGAAGGAGACGCTGACGGTGCGCGTCCCGTCCCGGCGCGGCACCAGCTCGGCCACGCCGGGCTGCCAGCCGTTGAAGTCGCCGACCACACTGACTATTCCGTCGGGCGCCGCCGCGTCCAGACGGAACGTCACCCTGGTCCTGCCGCCGAACAGTCGGGTCCGCGTGAGCATCGCGTCGCCCTCCCCTTTGCCTGTGCTGTTGCGCAACTGCCGTGTGTCCACGGACAGCATGGCGGACCACGGGCCCGGGCAAAAGGGAACCTCCGGGCCGAGGTGGTGGTTACCCGGCGGTCACCGGTTCGGTGGTCGTGATCGCCGTCGTGCCGTTCACCCGGCTTGTGCACATCTTCAGCGCGCCGTGGTTCTCCCTGTTCCGGCCCTACGACGCCTGACCGGCCTCCCTCCCCATCCCGGGGTGATTCTGGTTACCCTTCGGTAATGACCGCTGAAGCCTTCTACCTTCCGCTCGGCGAGAGCCGCTACGCCGCCACCGCCGCGACCTGCGGGCCCTGGTCGCCCGACGCCCAGCATGCCGGTCCGCCCGCCGCGCTGCTGGGCCGCGCGGTCGAGCAGCGGCCCGGCGCACGGGAGGGGTTCCGCGTGGTGCGGATGACGTTCGAGGTCCTCCGTCCCGTGCCCGTCGGCGAGGTGACGGTGGCCCTGCGGGAGGCGGAGTCGGGCCGCAGCGTCGAACGGGTCGAGGCCGAACTGCGCACCGCCGAGGGCAAGTTGGCGATGCGCGCGCTCGCCGTGCGGATGCGCGTCGACGCGGAGAGCGCGCTGCCCGAGGTCGAGCAGCCGCTGCCGGTCGCGGGCCCGGAGGACTCCGCGCCCTCGGCCTTCCCGGTGCCGTGGGACGAGGGGTACCACACCTCGATGGAGCTGCGCTTCGCGCACGGCGCGCTGACCCGGCCCGGTCCGGCCGCGGCGTGGTTCCGGATGCGGGTGCCGCTGGTGCCGGACGAGGAGCCGTCGGGCCTGTGTCGGGTGCTGATCGCGGCGGACTCCGGCAACGGCATCTCCGGCGAGCTCGACATCCGCCGCCACAGCTATGTCAACGCGGACCTCAGCGTGCACCTGCGGCGTCCGCCGGTCGGCGAGTGGGTCGGCCTGGACGCACGCACGTCGCTCGACCAGGGCGGCATCGGCCTGGCCGACTCGCTGCTGCTGGACGAGAAGGCGGTGATCGGCCGCTCCGCGCAGAGCCTCTTCGTCAGCGCGCGCTGAGCCGTCGCCGCGAGGCGGGGGTGCAGAATGGTCGGCGGCCCGACCGACGCCGGACTACCCCGACGCCTCCGACGACCCGCCCACGACCAGCAGGGACCCATGCGCTCCACGACCAGGACCACGACCACCGTCACCACCGTCAACGTGAACGGCCTGCGGGCCGCGTCCGGCAAGGGCTACGTCGAGTGGCTCGACGCCACCGAGGCCGACGTCGTCTGCCTGCAGGAGGTGCGCGCCGAGCAGAAGCAGCTGGCCGCGCACGTCGTCGAACCGGCGGGCTGGCACGTGCTGTGGGCGCCGTCGACCACGGCCAAGGGCCGCGCGGGTGTGGCGCTGCTCTCCCGGCACGAGCCGCAGGCGCGCCGGATCGGCTTCGGCTCGGACGAGTTCGACGGCTCCGGCCGCTACGCCGAGATCGACCTGCCCGGCCTGACCGTGGCCAGCCTCTACCTGCCCTCCGGCGAGGTCGGCACCGAGCGGCAGGACGAGAAGGAACGGTTCATGGGCGAGTTCCTTGACCACCTCAAAGCGCTGCGCGAGCGGGCCGCGTCGCAGGGACGTGAGGTCGTCGTCTGCGGCGACTGGAACATCGCGCACCAGGAGGCCGACCTGAAGAACTGGAAGGCCAACCAGAAGAACGCGGGCTTCCTGCCGGAGGAGCGCGCGTGGTTGTCGCGTGTCTTCGACGAGGTCGGCTACGTCGACACGGTCCGCAAGCTCCACCCGGACGTGGCCGGGCCGTACTCGTGGTGGTCCTACCGCGGGCGCGCCTTCGACAGCGACGCCGGGTGGCGGATCGACTACCAGGTCGCCACGCCGGGCCTGGCCGACCGCGCACTCACCGCACGCGTCGAGCGCGCCGCCTCGCACCCGGAGCGCTGGTCCGACCACGCCCCGGTGACCGTCACCTACGACGGAGCGATCCTGCCGGAGTAGGGCCTCAGGACCGGACCTCAGGCCCGGACGCCAGGGCGCGGACCTCAGGCGCGGCGGTCGCGGGCGTACTCCAACGCGACGACGCCGTTGCCGAAGGTGCGGGCATCAAGGAGGCGGAGGTCCTGGGTCGCGGTCAGTTCCTGGAACAGCGGCCTACCGCGGCCGAGGATCACCGGGTGGACGCAGATGTGGTACGCGTCGATCAGGTCCAGCTCCCGGAACGTCCGGGCCAGGACCGCGCCGCCCACGACGAGTTCGCCGTCGCCCAAATCCCCGTCCGCCGGGGCGGCCTGGAGGGCGCGGATCTCGGCGGGGTCGACCTCGTGGCGGACGGTGGTGTTCCAGTCGAGCCGGTCGGCGGTGAGGGTGCGGGAGTAGGCGGTCTTGGGCTTGGTCCGCCAGATCTCCGCGAACTCCGCCACCGCAGGGCTCGCGTCCGGGGCGGCGTCGGCGGTGGGCCAGAAGGCGGCCATCAGCTCGTGGGTGACCCGACCGCTCAGGAACGCGGCGGCGGGGCGGAGCCGCTGGTTCAGGTAGTGGTGCAGGTCCTCGTCCACCCGGTGCCAGCTGATGTCGCGGTCCAGCCCCTCGCTGTAGCCGTCGAGGGACATCGACATGAAGAGCACGACGTTGCGCACGACTGGAGGCTACGCCCAGGAGGCCGCCAGGGCCGGGCGACCCGCCAGGTGGGCCAGGTCGGCGATGGCGTCGCTCTTGACGAACCAGGCCAGGCCGAAGGCGAAGACGCTGACCGACTCGCCCGCGAAGACCGGAGTCAGGCCGGCCACGCCGCCCCAGTGCAGCAGCGCCGTGGCAAGTATCGTGACGATGCAGGCCAGGATGACCACGCCGCAGACCAGGTAGAGCCGCTTGCGCCGCTCCCCGTCCGGCTCGCCGTCGTCGCGGAAGAGGCGGAGGCAGAAGAAGGCGAGCGCGGAGAAGACGATCGCCGCGGAGACGGTGTGGATCGTGCCGACGACGTCCGTCGCCGTGGTCGGATGCGGGACGAGCGACGAGGGCGGCCAGGTGGGGCAGAGCGAGACGACGATCGCGAAGAACCCAGCGATCGAGCTCCAACGGTCCTCACGCGGGCTGTGCCGGTAGCAGATCAGCACGACGCCGATGGCCCACAGGCCGCCCACGAAGACGTTGCGCATGTGCGTGTAGTACGAGCCGCTGAGCGAGTCGAGCAGGCCCAGATGGGCCGAGAGCAGGCTGTTGCCGAGCGGCAGCACGATCGGCAGCGAGATGCCGATCACGCCCACGCCGACGCGCAGCCGCTTGACCGTGGTGGCGTCCTGCTCGGTCGTCCCGTCCGCCGGAACGGGTCCTTCCGTCGTCATCTCCTGCCCCCTTGCGCATGCGGGCGCGCCACGTGCGAAGTGACGCTGTGTAAGAGGTGATACGCGCAGCGTGAGCACATGTCAATCGGCCTGTGGATATCCACCGCGCGAATACCCCCTGGGGGCATAGTGGGATCATGACCGCTTCGCGCGCCGACACCTCGTCAGCACTGCATGCCCTCACCCACGCGCTCGCCCTCATCGGGTCGATGACCTGGGAGATCACCTGGGCGCTGATCCTCGGCTTCCTGCTCTCCGCGATCGTCCAGGCCGTGGTGCGCAAGGAGACGGTCGTCCGAAGGCTGGGCGACGACCGTCCGCGCACGCTCGCGGTAGCAGCCGGGCTGGGCATGGCGTCCTCGTCCTGCTCGTACGCGGCGGTGGCGTTGGCCCGGTCGCTGTTCCGCAAGGGCGCGAACTTCACCGCGGCGATGGCGTTCGCTATCGCGTCGACCAATCTGGTCGTGGAACTCGGGGTGATCCTGGCGCTGTTGATGGGCTGGCAGTTCACGCTGGCGGAGTTCGCCGGCGGGCCGGTCATGATCGTGGTGCTGGCCGTGCTGTTCCGGTTCACCCTGCGCGAGCGGCTGCTGCGCGGGGCACGCGAGCAGGCGGACCGTGGGCTGGCCGGGTCGATGGAGGGCCACGCGGCGATGGACATGTCGGTGCGGCGCGGCGGGTCGTTCCGGCAACGGCTGTTCTCGGGCGACGGATTGACCTCGGTGTCGCACGTCTTCGTGATGGAGTGGGCGGCGATCCTGCGCGACCTGGTGATCGGACTGCTGATCGCGGGCGCGATCGCGGCGTGGGTGCCGGACTCCTTCTGGAGCCACTTCTTCTTCTCGGGCCACCCGTTGGCGTCGAAGATCTGGGGACCGCTGGTCGGCCCGCTGGTCGCGGTGGTGTCGTTCGTCTGCTCGATCGGCAACGTGCCGCTGGCGGTGGTGCTCTGGAAGGGCGGGATCAGCTTCGGCGGTGTGGTCGCGTTCATCTTCGCGGACCTGCTGATCCTGCCGATCCTCGCCATCTACCGCCGCTACTACGGCACGCGGATGGCGCTCTACCTGCTCGGGACCTTCTACGTGGCGATGGTGGTCGCCGGGTACGCGGTCGAACTCGTCTTCGGCGGGCTCGGGTTGGTCCCGGACCAGCAGCGGGCGCGGGTCCCCATGGAGGGGGTCAGCTGGAACTACACGACCGCGCTGAACATCGTCTTCCTGGCCCTGGCGGCGGTGCTGGTGGTGCGCTTCCTGCGCACGGGCGGGCGGCAGATGCTCGCGATGATGGGCGGCGAGCCGGACGGAGGGCGCGACGAGCACGCCGGGCACAACGGGCATGGCGGGAACGCCGGCCATGACGGGCACGCCATGCACCAGTAGGTCCGGCATCACCAGGCCACCGACCGCTGGGGCCCCGGCTCACCAGCGAGGCGGTCCGGCGTCGACGACCGCCATCGACAGCTCCAGCGGGTCGAAGTGGATCAGCGACTCCAGCCACCAGGTCATGCCGGCCTCGGCGAGCCCCTTGAGATCCACCTGCTTGTCCTCCTCCCAGGCCGCACTGGCGTTGCCGCGCACGGCGATGTCGAACGGCCGGTCCGTCGGCAGGCCGGCTCGGTGCAGTGCCCGGAGGATGTCGGCGACCTCCTCCGGAGTCAGCTCGTGGTCGTCCGGGTTCGGGAAGATGCCGTCACAGCCGACGGCGCGACTGATGACCCTCGGATGGTTCGTGGAGCTGGCCATCCAGACCGGGATGCGGTGCGGCTCCGGCTTCGTGGCCGCCAGGTTCACCCGGTAGTGCGGACCGCTGTGCTCGATGGCCTCACCAGCCCACATCGCCCGCATCAGGGCGAGCCCCTCGGTCAGCATCGCCGAGCGGGTCGCCAGGTCGGCAGCCTCCCCGAAGCTGCTGAAGTCGCCGGACTCGTCCACGCCCACGCCCGTCCCGACCACGAGTCGTCCCTGTGAGAGCCTGCTGACGGTGGACGCCTGCCGGGCCACGATCCACGGACGGCGCCGGGCAGGCGGCGTGACGGTCGGGCCGAGCAGCAGCCTCTCGGTGGCCTGCGCGACGGCCGCCAACGTGGTCCAGGTGTCGGCGATCGGCATCGCCTCGGTGACCACGTGATCCCACAGGAACACGCCGTCCCATCCCGCGGCCTCCGCCCGTACCGCCAGTTCGACAAGGACGTTGGGGTCACCGAACGGGCCGAAGGGCGGCAGGTAGACACCGAAGCGCACGTGCTCGTTCACGGAACCTCTCCCGGGACGACAGCTGGGGCGACTGCTGGGACGAGCGCGGGCCGCCGGGTCGGCGGGTCGGTCCGCGAGCCGTCGGTGCGCCCGTTCCAGTCTGGCGCTACAGCCACTGCGGGCGCAGGCCCGCCAGCGCTTTGCCCTCGGTCGAGAGCATCCCGACCCGGTAGTCGAAGCGCGGGGTCCCCGAGAACATCAGCCACAGGTACTTGAGGTTCTCCGCGAACCAGTAACCCGGCGTCAGGTCGTCATAGGAGCGCGCCGATCCGGCCGGAGCGGTCACGTCGCGGAGGTTGGTGTAGCCGCCGGGGACGCGCTGCCGGTCGCGCATGGCGAGGAACCAGCGGAAGGCGCACTCCTTGTAGTGCTCGTCGCCGGTGATCCGCCACAGGTCGAACGCGGAGTTGGCGTACTCGGGCCGGAGTTGGCCGGAGCGGTCGAGCGGGGCCAGCGTGGTGTAGTCGATGGACTCCGGCAGTACCGGGTGGCGTTCCAGCACGGCGGTCCAGGAGTCGAAGTACGCCGAGCCCTCGCGCACGGCGCCGCCCTTGCCCAGCAGGCCCGCGTAGAAGGCGCCGAGTTCCAGCTGGGTGGTCGGGCCGTTGGGGCGTCCGGTGCGGAAGTCGACGGACCGGAACCAGAGCCGTCCGCCGGCGCGGACCGCCTGGTGGCGCAGGATCGCCGCAGTCAACGTCTGGTACCAGGAGCTCAGTTGGGCGTCGCGGAGCAGCGCGCCGCCGTTGCAGAGGTACTCGTAGAAGGAGTCCACCGGAGCGTTCGGTGCGACGCTGGTGCAGTCGGCCCAGCGGCCGGTCTCGACGTCGATCGAGGTGCCGAGCAGGTCCAGCGCGCTGCGGCGGGAGATGACGGCCCGATAGGCGCGCAGCGAGGCGTCGTAGTAGCGCGCGTCGCCGGTGAGCCGGCTGAGCAGGCCGAACTCCATGGCGTTGCTGCCGATCTCCGCGAGTGCGGCCACCTTGCCGCGCACCGCGCCGGTGCGCAGGTTGACGTGGGTGTAGGGCATGCCGGTCGGTGAGGCGGTGAAGGCGGGCAGCAGCCGGTCGGCGAGCTCGCGGGCGCGGGCCAGCAGGGCGGGCCGTTGGGTCGCCTGATAGCCCGCCAGCAGGCCGCCCACGAGGCGGATGACCACCTCGAAGATCTGCACGTCGGCGTTCTGCACCGGGTCGAAGTGCTGCTCGATCCAGTCGCAGCAGCGGATCACCTCGGCGTCCTCGCCCATCAGGAAGAGCGTGTCCAGCGCCTCGACGATGGAGAGGCCGAAGGTGTGGCCGGGCGCGAAGAAGTCGTGGGTGGTGCGGCTGATCGGCCGGGCCTCGTCGTGCCCCCAGGCGACGTCCTGGTATCCGCGCCAGCCGTGCAGGTACTCCTCGCGGACGGCGGCGGCGGAGATCGCGTCCGCCGACACGCTGGGCTCCGCGGGCGCTGCCGCGCCCAGCACGAGCGCGGTCGCCGTGCCGCCGACCCCGGCGGCGAGCACGGTGCGGCGGCTGGGCCGGAGGCCGCGCCCGCGGGACTTCGGGGACGCCGGGTCCGCCGGGGACGCCGAAGAGGCTGAGGAGTCCGGGGACGTCAGCGGCAGTGGGAGGGGCACAGGGGTGACCGTCATCCCGTCAGCAAGCCAGGCCCGACGCTTGTCGGATGATATCCACGCCGTCGGCTCACTCGATCGGGTCGCCCTGCCCGCCGATCGCCGCAGTGCGCGGAGGTGCGATCGTCACTGCGGGTGACGGACCGTCAGAGCTGTCAGAGATTTCGCCCGGACGGGTGGCCTGGCCGGGAATGCCCACCCGTCCAGGCGCGTTGACCTGCGCGAACGGCTCGTCGGCGAGCCCTGGTCCAGTCGAGAGGTCACCGTGTCCGAACAGCCGCACGCCCCTGTCCGCGAACTCCGCCTGGTGGTGACCGCCGACGACTACGAGGCGGCGCTGCGCTTCTACCGCGACGTCCTCGGCCTGCCCGAGCGCGCCGCGTTCTCCTCCCCCGACGGTCGGGTGACCATCCTGGAGGCCGGGCGCGCCACCCTGGAGATCGCCGACCCGGGCCACGCCGACTACATCGACGACGTCGAGGTCGGCCGCCGCGTCGCGGGCCAGATCCGCGTCGCGTTCCAGGTCGACGACGCCCCCGCCATGACCGCGCGCCTGGCTGAGGCGGGCGCCGAGGTCCTCGCCGAGCCCACGCGCACCCCGTGGAACTCCCTCAACTCCCGTCTGAAAGCCCCGGCCGCGCTCCAGCTGACCCTCTTCGAGGAGCTGGGCTCCCCCTCGGAGCCCGTCGAGTGACGGCCGCACTCACCGACGTGCGCGCGATCGCACTGGACCCGTGCGCGCGGCCACCACTGCGGCCGTTGCCCGAGTCGGTGGCCATGCTCCTCGCCGAGCTCGATGCGCCGCCCCGCCTGGCGGCGCACCTGCGGGCCGTGCACGACGTCGCGGCGCGGGTCGTCGCATGGTTGGAGGGACGCGACGGCACGAGGCCGCCGTTCGACCCGGACGCCGTGCGGTTCGGCGCCGCCACGCACGACATCGGCAAGGTGCTGCACCGTGCCGAGCTCTCCGGCCCGGGTGACCGGCACGAGGAGGACGGTCCGGCCCTGCTGGTCGCGCACGGCGTCGAGCCGGAGCTGGCCCGCTTCGCCGGCACCCACGCGCGGTGGGACGCGCCGGGTGTCGGCTTCGAGGACCTGCTGGTCGCCCTCGCCGACAAGGTCTGGAAGAACAAGCGGGTGGCCGACCTTGAGGACCGCGTCGTCGTCGCCCTCGCCGAGTGCGGCGGCCGGGAGCGCTGGGAGGAGTTCCTGGCGCTGGACGAGGTCCTCTCGCGTCTCGGCGACGGCGCGGACGGGCGGCTCGCCTACCAGGCCGCCCATCCGCTGTGATCCGCTGTGATCCGCTCACCGAACAGCAGTTGAGCAGCTCGTCCGACCGGTCGTCGGCTCAGGCGAACGAGGCCGCGCACTCCGGGTGGCCCCAGCTGGAGCCGACCTTGGTGATCTTGTCGCCCTTGGCGTAGGGACGGGAGCAGGGGCAGGTGCCCGGGTAGCGGGCGGCCAGCGTGCGGGCGGAGCCGGAACCCGAGCCAGAGACGGTCGAGGGCTTCGCCGAGGCGCCGGAGGCGGACTTGGCGCCGCCGCGGGAGGGGCGACTCAGGCGGGCGCGGCCCTCGGCGGTGACCGGGACCGGGACCGGCAGGTCGTCGCCCGTCCCGGAGGCGTCGCGCTGGTCGCGGGCGGCGTCGCTGGCCGCCTTGTCGGCGATGGCGTTGAGCGGGTCGCCGTCGACCTGGTGCGCGGGGACGTAGACGAAGGAGACGTCGCGGCCGGTGAGCAGCTCGTCGATGTGCTGGATCAGCTCGCGGTTGGCGACGGGCTTGCCGCCCGCCGTCTTCCAGCCGTTGCGCTTCCAGTTGTTCAGCCACTTGGTGACCGCGTCGCGGGTGTAGGTCGAGTCGAGCCGGACCTCCAGCGGGACCGCCGGGTCGGTGGCCTCAAGGAGTTGTTCCAGCGCGGTGAGCTCGCCGATGTTGTTGGTGCTGTGCCCGAGTGCTCCGGCGCGCCAGCGCTGGGGGACGCCGGTCGCGTCCGCGACCACGTAGGCCCAGGCGGCAGGCCCGGGGTTGCCCTTGGCGGCTCCGTCACACGCAGCGATGATTCGATCGACCATGCACCGATCATCTCAGACCGGTGTGGGGGGTCGATTCGCGCTCCGCTGGGCAGTCTTCTCCCGCTGCGTCCACCGCACCGTGCGCAGCAGTCCGGCACCACGGCACCACGTATCCACCGTGACCCACTGGCCTCAGGGAGCGCACGTGACCCGTACCGGTCTGCTCCGCCGCGTGTTCACCGCCGCGGCGGGCATATCGATCCTGCTGTTAGGCACCACCGCAGCCGCTCCGCCGCCCACCTCGAAGGCCGCGCCCGTCGCGCCCGTCGCGCAGACCGGCGCGCAGCTCGCGGCGTCCTGGACGGGGCCGCTGAGCACCCGCGGCCGGTACATCGTCGACGCGAACGGGAACCGCTTCAAGCTCAAGGCCGGGAACTGGGACGGCGCCGAGGGCCACTACCTCGGCAGCGGCGATCCGACTCAGCCCGCGAACAACCACGCCGGCGAGGTGTCCTACGACATCCCGCTCGGGCTGGACCGGGCTTCGCTCCCGCAGATCCTGGCGGACTTCCACACGCTGGGGCTGAACGCGATACGCCTGCCGTTCGCGGACGCGCTGATCCACGACACCTCGATCGTCCCGAACGCGGCGGTGGCAGCGAACCCGCAACTGGACGGCGACACCCCGCTGCAGGTCTACGACGCCGTCGTGGCCGCGCTCACGAACGACGGCTTCGCGGTGATCCTCAACAACCACACCACCACCTACCGCTGGTGCTGCGGCGTCGACGGCAACGAGCGCTGGAACAGCGGCCAGACCACCGCGCAGTGGGAGGCCGACTGGCTGTTCATGGTGGCCCGGTACAAGGACAACAAGCGCGTGGTCGGCGCGGACCTGCGCAACGAGGTGCGGCGCGACGTCACCGACGACCCCAACTGGGGCTGGTACGACGACCACGACGAGTACGCCGCGTTCGAGCAGGCCGGCAACACGATCCTGCAGGCCGACCCGGACATGCTGATCATCATGGAGGGCATCAACTGGACCGGCGTCCCGCTCAACGGGCTGCCGCACGGCCGACCGATGCTGACCCCGGTCGCCAACCTCTCCAACACGCTGATCGACTCGGGCAAGCTGGTCTACTCCGCGCACTTCTACGCCTACACCGGCCCGGCCAACTCCGGTGCCACCAGCGGACTCGGCGTCACCAGCGACCCGCGCTACGAGGACTTCGCGCCGCAGCAGCTGGCGCAGGTGGTCAACCAGGAGGCGCTCTTCGTCACCCAGTCCGGGCAGCACTTCACCGCGCCCGTGTGGGTCAGCGAGTTCGGGGCGGCCGGACGGGGCTCGACGGACACCAAGGAACAGGCCTGGTTCGACAACTTCACCAACATCCTGGCGCAGAACGACACCGACTTCGCCATCTGGCCGCTCATCGGCTGGACGGACTCCAGCGGCAATCTCCAGGACAACTGGGCCCTGCTCTCCTACGACGCGAACGGCAGGCGGACCGGCATCGAGGACCCCGGCGACTGGCGTGCCACGGACTGGAACGCGCTGGTCGACGCGCCGAGTTACACCGGCCAGGTGCCGCAGGTCGACCACTGGAACATGCTCGACCTGGACCACGCCGACTACGACGTCTCCAGCACCATGCTGGCCCAGCCGGACTGGTCCTACGGCAACCGCAAGGGCGACTGCCCCGACTCCGAACGCCTCGTCGGCCTCGGCCGCAGCGACAGCCGCGGCCTGTGCACGGACGCGGGCGAACCGCAGAAGGCGTCCGGCGCCTGGACGGTGGTCACCGACGAGCGGTACGTGACCGAGGGCGACTGGGCTCCCGGCTACAGCAAGCTCCAGTGCCCGGACGACAGTTTCGCGGTCGGCTACAGCGTCAACGGCAACGCGATGGCCGCGCTGCTCTGCGCCCCCTCGGCAGCCGCCCTGCCGACGACGGGACATGACGTCTGGTTCGACCAGGGCGACAACCGGCCGAGCAGCGGCGGGTCCGTCGCCAGCGACTGGGCGCCCGGGTACTACAAGGGCCAGTGCGCAGACGGCGAGTACCTCGCCGGGGTGGCCTACACGTGGAACGGCAACCAGGGCGGCGTGCCCGACGCGCTGCTCTGCCGTCCGCTGAGCTGAGGCTCGCCGGTGCGTTGAGGCTCGCCGGTTCGCTGAGGCCCGTCCGGTGGTGCGCGGCCCGTCGTCTCAGGCGGCGGGCCGCCAGCCGAGTGCGGGGCCGAGCCGGGTGGCGATGTCGGTGAGGATCTGCACGTAGTCCTCGTGGTCGAAGGTGAACGGCAGGGCGAAGGCAACCTCGTCGACCTGCTGGAACGCGGCGTGGGCGTGGAGCCGTTCCGCGATCTCGGCCGAGGTGCCGACCAGGTCCGGGGCGAAGAGCAGGCGGCCGGGCCCCTGCGGCGCGGTCGTGCGCGGCAGGCGGGACGCCGCGTAGGCGCGGTACTTCGCCTGCTGCTCGGCGGAGGCGCTGTCGGTCGGGATCACCACCAGCCCCTGCGAGACGCGGGCCCGCTCGCCCTCGGGGTGGTGGGCGCGGAACTCGCGGATCTGGGCGAGTTGGACCGCGGCGAAGTCGTACCCGGCCTCGTCCGGGCCCTCCGCCCTCACCACGCTGCTGGCCAGCAGGTTCATCCCGTTCTCGCCCGCCCAGCGGGCGGAGCGCAGGCTCGCGCCGCCGTACCACATCCGCCGGGCGAGGCCCGGGGACTGCGGCTGGACGCGGTCGGAGAAGACCTCGATGCCCTCGACCCCGCGGAACTCCGTCGCGGCCTCGCCCCGGACGAAGCGGAGCAGGCGAAGGACCCGCTCGTAGCTGAAGTCCTCGGCCTCGGCGGTGTCCGGATAGAGGGCGCCCTTGACGTCGTCCCAGTGCATCGGCGGGCCGACGCTGACGCCGGGATTGAGGCGTCCGCCGGAGAGGATGTCGACGGTGGCCAGGTCCTCGGCCAGGCGCAGCGGGTTCTCCCAGCCGAGCGGGATCACCGCGGTGCCGAGCTCGATCCGGCGGGTCCGCTGCGTGGCGGCGGCGAGGACGGCGATCGGCGAGGAGATCCCGTGCTGGAGGTGGCGGTGCCGGAGCCAGGCGCTGTCGAAGCCCAGCTGCTCGCCGAGTTCGATCAGCTCCAGGGTCGAGGCGTGGCCGGGGCGCGGGTCGGCCGGGTCGAACAGGCCGATGGTCAGGAAGCCCAGCTTCCGCAGCGGTTCGGAGTGCGTCGGCACGGGGTGCTCCTCCCGGGTGGGTGATCTTCCGCCATCCTCCGTCATCCGGGCCGGTGCGCGCAGCGTTCGACCGCCGAACGACACAGCGGCGACACACGGCGCAACAGGGGGCAACACGGCGGCACGGAAGCTCAGTCCGGCGGCGGGTCGTGCAGGGCGCCCTCGTGGCGGGTGGCCTGGGCGACGGCGCGGGAGAGGCGCTGGGGAGGTCGGTGCGGCTCCTCGCTCAGCTGCTTGAGCCGCCCGCCGACGGTGTCGGTGAGGCTCAGCACGATGGGCGCGGTCACCACGACCGAGACCTCCAGCCAGATCGCGATGTGCGGGGACAGGTCGTCGGCCTTGTCGGCAAGGGAGTTGAGGCACTGGATCATCACCATCCCCTGCGCCACGTACCAGCAGCTGCCGAGCAGCCAGACCACGGCGAACCGAACCCGCAGGCCCGCGGGGATGTCCCGCTGGAAGTCCCGCCGCTGCAGGTTGCCGGGGTAGTTGCGGTGGGCCTCGGCCAGCTCGCTGCTGTACTTCTCCAGCGGCGGGACGACGATCTCGACGGTCCGGGTCAGCGCCCGGTAGAGCCACCATCCGGGCAGTCCGCGGACGGCGGTCCAGTAGGCGCGCAGGGCGACGGCCGTTCCCAGCACCTGCCCGGCGGCGACCACGGCGGCTATGCCGCCGAGCGTGCTCCAGAAGACCTCGTGGTACATCCCCGCGATTCCCACTGCTCCGGGCGTCATTTGACCAGCGTGCGTCAAGTTCGGCTTCGGTGACAAGGGGTGACGAACAGTTACCGCGTGGGAATCAGTTTCGGCCAACCCTGAATCGAGGTCAGAACGGGCGTTATGTCCGTTCCGCCCGTTCGACCAGCGGCCGGAAGAGAGGCGTGGGTGGCCGAGACCTGTCGACCCAGCCGAAAACCCGGCTGCCGTTGTCAGTGGGCTGCGCCAATCTCCAAGGACCCGCTTCTCACTCCCCCGGAAAGGAAGTCCGACATGGGCCTGTTCACCGACACCCGGCCGTCCCCGCACGAGCTGACGGAGCTGCGCCTGATGAAGGCGGGCGCGCCGTCCGACTGGAAGCGCACCCGCCACAAATGGCTGCTCGGCGCGGGTCTGGTCGTCGGCTTCTGGGCCGGATCACATCTGAGCCCGGCCACGCCCACCGCGTGCACGACACCGTCACCGTCCGCATCTGCGCATCACGCCAGCGGGACCGCGCCTCCCGCGGCGGTCCGGCCGTAACGGCCGCGGGGCGGAGCAGCAAGGGGGCGGAGCTGCGACGGGGGTGCTCGGCGCGCCGGGGCGAAACTCGATGGAGGTTCGCCCCGGCCGCTGGTCACGACGTCAGCGCGAACTCGCGGACCGCGTCCGCGAGGTACTCCACCTCGGCGTCGGAGAGCTGCGGGTGGACCGGGAGCGAGAGCATCCGGTCCCCGGCGCGCTCGGCGGCGGGCCACTCCGCCGCCGGGTCCACGCCGACGCCCGCGTACCGGGCGAAGGCGGGCTGCCGGGGCAGCGTGCGCGGGTAGTAGACGTGCGAGTCGATGCCGCGGTCCGCGAGGTGCGCCGCCAACGCGTCGCGGCGCTCGGCCTGGACGGTGTAGACGTAGTAGCAGCGCCCGTCCCGGCCCGGGGGCGGGGCCAGGACGCCGTGGTCGGCCAGGTCGGCGAAGCGCTCGGTGTAGTGCTCGGCGATCCGGGCGCGCCGCTCCAGGCGGGCCGGGAAGCCGGGCAGCCGGTGCAGCAGGAACGCGGCCTGGATCTCGTCGAACCGGCTGTTCCAGCCGATCCGGTGGTGCAGGAACCGGGTCCGGCCGTCCTGGCCGTGGTTGCGCAGCATCCGCACCGTGCGGCCCAGTTCCGCGTCGCGCGTCACCACCGCGCCGCCCTCGCCCGCCGTGCCGAAGGTCTTGACCTGGACGAACGAGTAGACGCCCGCCTCACCGGCGAGCCCGGCCGGCACGCCCCGCCGGACACCGCCCTGAGCCACGGCGGAATCCTCCACCAGTCGCAGCCCGTAGGCCTCCGCGAGGGCCGTGAAGCGCGGCATGTCCGCCATCACCGAGAACATGTGCGCGGGCATCAGCGCCTTGGTGCGCGGGGTGATCCGGCGCTCCATCACCTCCGGGTCGACGACCATCGTCCACGGGTCGACGTCGGCGAAGACCGGTACCGCGCCGAGCGCGACGACCGAGCTGGCCAGCGGCGCGCAGCCCAGTGCCGGGACCACCACCTCGTCGCCGGGGCCGATCTCCATCGCGGCCAGCACCAGCGTCAGCGCGCTGGTGCCACTGCCGCAGGCGACCACGTCGGCCGCGCCGAGCTGCTCGCGCAGCGCCTCCTCGAACCGGGCGGTGTGCTCGCCCAGGATGAACCGCTGGCTCGCGCCCTCCGGGCAGCTGGTCCCGATCTCGTGGACCAGGCGGACCAGGTGCTCCCGGTCGGCCTCGAAGAGGTCCGGCGGGAAGAAGTGCAGCCTCATGCGCGGGCTCCCTCGATGCGGGGGTGGGACGTGCTCGGGCGGAAGGAGCGGATCAGGTCGCAGGCCCGGTCGACGGCGTCGAAGGTCAGGTCCGGATAGAGCGGCAGCGCGAGGGCCCGCGCACAGGCCGCCTCCGCGCGCGGGAAGTCGCCGGGCCGGTGGCCCAACTCGGCGAAGCAGGGCTGGAGATGGAGCGGAGTCGGGTAGTAGGTCTCGGTCTCCACCCCGTGCGCGGCCAGGTGGGCGGCCAGCTCGTCGCGGTGCTCGACCTCGATCAGGTAGACGTAGAAGACCGGGTCGGCCTTGACCCCGTCGCGTGCGGCGACCGGCGTCGGCAGCCGCAGCACGCCGGGCGCGCCGTCGAGACGTTCGGTGTAGGCGGCGGCGAGTTCGGCACGCCGGGCGATGTCGGCCTCCAGCCGGGTCAGCTTGGCCAGCAGCACGCACGCCTGGATGTCGTCCATCTTGCTGTTGTAACCGGGCACGCCGCTGCTGGTGTTGATGGTGCGGAAGTCGCCGAGCGTGCGGCCGAACCGGCCGTGGTGGCGCAGCGCGTCGACGGTGCGGGCGATGGCGTCGTCGTCGGTCAGCACCGCTCCGGCGTCGCCGATCGCGCCCAGGGTCTTGGTCGGGAAGAACGACAGCACGCCGCCCACGCCGAAGAGGCCGGCGTGCACGCCGTCGCGGCGCATGCCGATCGCCTCGGCGCTGTCCTCGACGACGACCAGGTCGTGCAGCCGCGCCAGCTCGCCGAGCCGGGCCGTGTCGGCGAGTTGGCAGAACAGGTGGACCGGCATCAGGAACCGGCAGTCGGGGGTGAGCACCCGCTCGACCGAGACCGGGTCGATCGCGTAGCTGATCGGGTCGATGTCGGCGAAGACCGGCCGTCCGCCCGCCAGCACCACGGAAGAGGCCGTGGCGACGAAGCTGAAGGCGGGGACGACCACCCCCTCGCCCTCCCCCGGTCGCAGCCCCGCCGCGCGCAGCAGCAGGACCAGCGCGTCGGTACCGCTGTTGACGCCGATCACATGGCGGGCACCGGTGTACGCGGCCAGTGCGTGCTCGAACTCACCGACCTTGGCACCGTGTGAGAACTTTCCTTGGGCCAGCAACTCGGCGAGGTGCCCGTCGATGACCTCGCGCAGCCCGGCAAAGGTCTCCGCCTGGGTGAAGAACGGTACGCCGGGCGCTGGTTCGCGCCGACCGGAGCAGCTGAGGGGGTCCATGTCCGCCTTTCTCCGTCAGAAAACATCCCGAAGCTAATCCACATCCGTTCACGAACTGAGGGAAACCTCGGTCGCACTGGGACGATTCACCCGATCAGGTAAACCACGCCAAGGAATCTTTGACTTGGGCCGATTTGCCCACCAGGCTCAGGCACATGCTCCGAACACTGGTCGTGGGACTGGGCCGAGCCGGCGCGGGTCTGCATCTCCCCGTCCTGGCCAAGGCCCGGGCACAGCAGCCGCACCTCTTCGCCCCCGGCCCGGTCGTCGGCGTCGACCCGCATGCCGCCCCCACGACGGGCGGCGACGCGGAGAGCGACGCCGACGGCGCGCTGCGGATCGCGGAGTCGCTGCACGCCGCGCGGCGGTTGCTGTCGCCGGACAAGACGGTGGTCCACGTCTGCACGCCGCCGCTCGGGCGGCCGGAGGTGATCCGCGACCTGCTCGGGGTCGGCTTCCGCAAGCTGCTGCTGGAGAAGCCCGTCGCCGCAGGCACCGACGAACTCACCGAGGTGGTACGCCAGATGGGCCGCCCTGGGGTGCAGGTCGCGGTGGTCGAGCCGTGGTCGGCCAGCACCCTGACGGAGCGCCTGGCCCGACTGGTCAGCAGCGAGGCCGACCCGAGGGGAACGCGGCTCGGTTCGCTGCGGCAGATCTCGGTGGTGCAGAACAAGCCGCGCTTCCAGCGCTCGCTCACCACGTACGGCCATCCGACCGCCTTCGACGTCGAGACCCCGCACGCTCTGGGCGTGGTGTTGCACCTGGCCGGGGACGCCGAGGTCACCTATGCCTCGTGCACCGACATGGTGCTGCAGGGACGCGTCCTGCCGCGCATGGGCAGCTGCTCGGTCCAACTGCACCACCGCGGCGGTGTCCGCAGCGAGATCCGCTCCGACCTGACCTCGCCCGTCCGCGAGCGGCGGATCACGCTCCAGTTCGACCACGGCACCGTGATCGGCCACTACCCGGCCGACTCCGCCGACGACCACGCCCAACTCCGGCTGGTCACACCGGGTTCGGCGAGCCCACCCAAGCAGGTCTTCCGCGACGACGCCTTCACCGCCTTCCTGCTGCGCGCTTACGCCGACTTCGACGGCGAGGGCCCGCCCGCCGAGGCCTTCACCCGCCAGGTGCGCACCGTGGAACTGCTGGCCGAGGCGAAGCGCCGCTGCGACAGCGGCCTCACCGCCGAACTGCGGCTGATCGACGAGGTGCTGGCCCATGTCAAGTGACTGTGCGTCAACACACCTGTTGCTGGCTGGGATCGGCGACGAGGCCGCCCTCGGCATCGACGGCCAGATCGCCGCGGTCACCGAACTCGGCTGGCACACGGTGGAACTGCGCACCGTCGACGGCATCCCGCTGGCCGACCTGGCGGAGGCGGCCTTCGACCACGCGGTCGGCGCGCTCGCGGACGCGGGCGTCGACGTGGTCGCGGTGGACGCCCGGATCGGCGGCTGGGCGCGCCCGGTGACCGGCGACTTCACCGCCGACCTGGACGAACTCGACGTCCTGGCCCGCCGCTGCGCCCGGCTCGGCACCCGCTACGTGCGCGTCATGTCCTACCCGAACGACGCCCACGGCCCGCTCGACCCGGCCGCCTGGGAGGCCGAAGTCCTGGGCCGCACGGCCGTTCTGGCCCATCGCGCCGCCGACGCCGGGCTGGTCCTGCTCCACGAGAACTGCTCCGGCTGGGCCGGGACGGACGCCGAGCGCATGGTCCGACTGCTCGACGTCACCGGCGGCGCGGGCTTCGGGCTCCTCCTCGACACCGGCAACGGCCCGGCGTACGGCTACGACAACCACGCCCTGCTCCGCCGCCTCCTGCCGTGGACGCGCAACATCCACCACGTCCACATCAAGGACGCCGTGCTCGGCCCGGACGGCCGTCCCGACTACCGGGACCCGGGCGCAGGCGAGTTGCGGATCGCCGAGGGGCTGCGGCTGCTGCTCGACCACGGCTACACGGGCGCGTTCTCCCTCGAACCACACATCGCCGTCCGCCCGCACGAGAACCACAGGGACACCCCGGAGGAATGCCACGCCGCCTTCGTCCGCTGCGGACGGGCGCTGCAACGGCTGCTCGACGACTCCGTCCTGCCGCGGCTCGGCGGCAAACAGGCGGTGCAGGACGTGCAGGACGTGCAGGATGTGCAGGATGTGCAGACCGTACAGACGGTGCAGGCCGCCCGGTGACGGACCACGCGACGACGGCGCGCCTCACCCCCGACGACCACGCACTGCTGCTCGACCTGCTCTCCCTCCCCACGGTCGGCCCGCTGGAGCAGCAGCCGGACGCTCCGCCGCCCGAGCTGTGGCAGGCCCAACACCGCTACGCCGTAGCGGCGGCCGAGCTCGGCTTCACCGTGCTGCACCACGCCGCGCCCGACCCTGAGTGCCTGCGGTGTCCGGACACTCCGTTGACGGTTCGTCAAGCAGCGGCTGACCAAGCCGACTTCCTCGACGACCAACCGAGCCTGGTCCTCTCCCTCGGCCCTGCGACCGCGCCACGCGAGCGGACCGTGATGGCCAACGTCCATCTGGACACGGTCGCCGGACAGCAGCCCGTCTCCTTCGACGGACGCCGCTTCCACGGGCGCGGCGCGATCGACGCCAAGGGCCCGGCCGTCGCACTGCTCGCCGGCGTGCGCGCGGCCGTGGCGGCTCGGCCGGACCTGCCGCGCGACACGCGGATCCTGATCCAGGCGGTCTCCGGCGAGGAGGGCGGCGCACTCGGCACGTTCGGCACGCGTCCGCTGGTCGAGGCCGGGCACTACGGCCGACTCAACCTGTTCTGCGAGCCGACGGGCGGCCGCGCGCTGCTGCGCAGCACCGCGTCGATGACCGCGCGGATCGAGGTCGCGGGCGAGGACGCCGTCGACGACCGTCCGGGCTCGGGGCACAACGCGACCGTGCTGCTGGGCTTTCTGGCGCACCACCTGGCCGTCGTCCTCGACCCGGCGCTCGACCCGGCCGACGGCCAGATCTGCGTGGCCGGGCTGCACACCGGCACCCTGCACAACCGCGTCTACGGGAGCGGCAGCCTGCTGGTCAACCTCTCCTACCGCAGCGCAGCCGTCGGCCGTCGTCTGGAGCGCCGGTTCCTCGACGCGGTGCAGGGCGGATTGCGGGCCTTCGCCGACGCCCACCGGGGCAGCCACCGCCTCGCCCGGACCGCCGCCGACGCACCGACCGCCACCCGGGTCACCTGGCTCAAGCGCGGCCTGCCCGCCCTGGACAGCGAGGACGCTGGCGCGTCCTGGCTGCTCCCGCTGCTGGCCCGCGCCGACGTGCCACTCTGGCCCGCCGACGAGCCCGCCTTCACCTGCGACGCGATCTGGACGGGCGGCCTGCCCGACGCCCGCACCGTGGTGCTCGGCCCCGGCAGCCTCGACGCCAACCACGCCCACGCCGAGGGCGAGTTCGCCGACCTGTCCGACCTGGACGGCTTCGCCTGTGCCGTCGCCCGCCTGCTCACGCAGTTCACCCGAGAGACACCGTCCGCAAGGAGCACCGTCCCGCATGCCGCTGTCGAGCCCACCACTCCTCCCCGCTCAGTTGACGCCGCGTCAGGGCAGCCGGCTGGTCGACTATGACGACCTGCTGCGCTTCACCGCCGACGTCTTCCGCCGCTGCGGGCTGACGTCGGCCCGTGCCGCCGTCGCAGCCGAGGCGCTCTGCTACGGCGACCTGACCGGCATGGACTCGCACGGGTTGACCAACCTCACCCGCCTCTACCTGCCACTCTTCGAGCAGGGCCGGGTCGACGCCGCCGCCGAGCCGATGCTGACCACCGACGCGGGCGCGGCCGTCCGCCAGGACGCGCGGGGCGCGCTCGGGCTGTGGTCGGCCGCCGCCGCGATGGACCTCGCCGTCGAGCGGGCCGGGCGGTTCGGGATCGGGCTGGTCTCCGTCCACGGAGCCACCCATCTCGGCTGCGCGGGCTACCACGCGGCCCGCGCCGCCCACCGCGGCATGGTCGGCATCGTCGCGTCCAACTGCGGGCGTCAGCGCATCGCCCGCCCGCCGGGCGGACTGCGCACCCTGCTGGGCACCAACCCGCTCAGCATCGCCGCGCCTGCGGGCGCGCACCACCCGTTCGTCCTCGACATGAGCACCACGGTCGCCCCGACCGGTCGCGTCCGCGCCGCGGCCAGGGCCGGGCAGCCGGTCCCTGCGGGGTGGCTGGCCGACGACGCCGGACGGACCGTCACCGACGCCGCCGCCTTCGACCGCGGCGAGGCGCATCTGCGCTGGCTGGGCGGCGCGGCGGAGACCGGCGGCTTCAAGGGGTTCGGGCTGGGCCTGGCCGTGGAGGTGCTGGCCGCGCTGGTCAGCGGCTCCGGTCGCGGACCGGAGCCGGCGGCGCTGGACGCCGACGGCGGGCCGTCCGGCCGGGACGACGACATCGGCTTCTTCGTCGCGGCCGTCGCCCCCGGCGTCCTCCGCCCGGAGGGCGAGGTGGCCGCCGACGCGGCGAGCCTGTTCGGCACGGTGCTCGACTGCCCTCCGGCGGATCCGGCCGCGCCGGTCCGCTACCCCGGGTGGGCGGAGGCCGAGCGCGCGGCGCGTCACCGCGCCGACGGCGTCCCGTTGTCCGCCGCACTGTTCGGCGAACTCACGGACGTGGCTGAGCGGTTCGACGTGGCGGCCCCTGTGGTGCGTGCGGAGGAGGCTCACTGATGGAGGGTCAGACTCAGGAGCGGGGTCAGACTCAGGGTCGGGGTCAGAGTCAGGGTCTGTCCTTCGCGGTCGTCGGCCTCGGCGTGATCTCGAAGTTCTATCTCGCGGCGCTGGAACGCTCGCCCGCCGCCGGGCTGGTGGCCGTCTGCGACCGCGACCCCGCCGCGCTCGCGCCCTGGCAGGGCCGCGTCCCGTGCTACACCGACCATCGGGAGCTGCTGGCGCAGGAGCGGCTCGACGGTGTGATCGTCACGGTCCCCAATGACGCCCACGCCGCCGTCTGCGGCGACGCGCTGCGCGCCGGGGTCCCGGTCTGCGTGGAGAAGCCGCTCGCGCTCACCTCGGCCGAGGCGGCCGGGCTGACGGCTGCGGCCGAGGCGGCGAGGGTGCCGCTGTTCACCGCCTTCCATCGGCGCTACAACGCCCGGGTCCGGCAACTGGCCCGGCAGTTGGAGCCGTGCCGGGACGAGATCGCCTCGGTGGTGGTGCGGTACTTCGAGCAGATCGAGGAGCACGCGGGCGACGACAGCTGGTACCTGGACCCGGCCCGCTGCGGGGGCGGGTGCGTCGCCGACAACGGCCCGAACGCGTTCGACCTGGTCCGCCTGCTGCTCGGCGACCCCGCCGAGCCCGCCTCACCCGGAGCGCCGGCCCGGCTGGCCGTCAGCAGCGCGACCATCGACTACGACGACGCGGGCGTCGACCGCCGGGCCGTCGTCGAGCTGTCGGCCGCCGGGGAGCGCACGCGTGCCCGGGTCGAGCTCGACTGGTCCTACCCCGGCGAGGTCAAGGACGTCACGGTCACCCTGACCGACGGCACGGTCCGCCACGCCGACATGCTGGCCGGTCACCACGGCTTCAAGGCCTCGCTCTGGCACGAGTACGAGGCGATTCTGGCCGACTTCGTCACCCGAGCGGGGTCGCCGCTCCGCGAGGACGACGGCGGTCGGGCGGCGCTGCGCCTGGTCGAGGCGGCGTACCGGGCGTCGGAACACGCACCGGAAAGCGGCTCGGACCACGCCCCGGACCACGCGTCGCTGCCCGCCGCGCGAGCGGGCGAGGCGGTGGGCGTGCGATGACCGTCCTGGAGGCGCCAACTCTGCCGCCCCTGCGGGAGAACGGCGCCAAGCGCTCCGTCCACGGGCGGCTGGTGAAGGTGCTGCTGCACCGCAGGGACGACCGCGGCATGGCGCTCGAACCGCACGCCGCACGCTGCGTCCGCGCGGGCGAGGTCCACGAGCTGGTCACCACCGACCACGACGACACCACGCCCGGAGCGCGGATCGACCGCGTCGGGTTCCTCGGCTTCGTGGAGCTGGGCAACGCGGGCGTCATCGACCGCGGCGACACCGTCCGGATCGGCGGACGAACCGTGGGCACTGTGCTGGGTTTTGACGCCTGCCACTTCCCCAACCACTACAACATCCTGATCCACGCGCCGGTGCCGCTCACCGGCGCGGACCTCGGGCTCGTGCCCGAACTGACGGTCACCTTCGAACCGTTGGCCGCCGTTCCCTCCCTCCTCCCCACAACACCGGAGCACACCATGCCCGTTCTCGACCCCGTCGGTTCCGCGCCGGACCTGGCCCAGGCGATGGTCTCGGTCACCGAGCTGGCCGACACCGGCCTGCCGAAGGAGACGGTCGCCCTGGCCGAGTTGCTCCGGCTGCACGTCTCGCAGCGCAACGGCTGCGGCTACTGCACCACGCTCCACCGCGACGCGGCGCTGGCCGCCGGGCAGGACCCGGCCAAGCTCGACGCGCTCGCCGGCTGGCCGAACGCCGCACACTTCTCCGCCGAGGAGCGCGCCGCACTCGCCGTCGCCGACCACCTCACCCGCGAGGACAGCGGCCCTATCCCGGACGCGCTCCGCGCCGACGCGGCCAGGCACTTCGAGCCGAGCGTGCTGGCCCGGCTGGTCTGGACGATCGCCGCGACGAACGCCTGGAACCGCATCGGGCTGGCGTCCGCCGCGGGTTAGAGCGACGCGACTCCCGCAGGCGACCCCGAGCGCGGACGAGATCGAGACCGACCCGCATCACCGCGGCGTGGTCACCCTGCAGCTGAGCCCGCTCGGGCAGACGCTGGTCGACCAGGTCCTTCAGTGGCGGGAGCACGAGCTCCCCCGGATCCTGGCGCGGCTCGATCCCGGGCTCCGTGCCGCCACCGCCGACGGCCTGGACGCGTTCCACCAGGTCGTCGGCGAGGACTACGCAGCCGACCTGTACGGTCCGGTCCCGCTGTAGCGCCGGGAACAGCGCCTTTCCGAGGCTGTCCCGCCCAGGGATCCCTTGCGTCGACTTACAGGACCTGGCGGCCGCGCCGAGACCGGCCTGACCAGCGCACCCGTGATCGACCCGACGACCCAGCGACCGGCGGGCGTGATCACCCTCACCCACCTGCTGCACGCGCGACTGCACGACCTCACCGAGGAGCACCACCGCGAACGCGTCCTGCCACGCCCGGCAGGCGACGACCGGATCACCGCGACCGCCTCCGGGGCGGCGGCGCGCACACGGCTTCCGCACCCTGGTCGAGGAGCCGCCCGGCTGCCCGGATAGCGTTGTCCTCGGCCCACGGGTCACCGGCGCGAACCGCCGGAGTCCGCCGACACGCCGCCCCGCAGCTCACCGCGGGTCACCGCCGCCCACCGCGGCCCACAGAACTGAACAAGCACTGCCCGCCCACCTCCCTCGAACGGAGGCGACATGCACGTCGCCCTCGGCTACGCCGGACCGCCAGCCTGGACCCTGTCCCGGGTGCTCGGCAGCTGGCAGCTCGAACCCGCGGTCGTGACCATCTCCCTGGTGGCCGCCGTGGCGTACCTCATCGGCGTCGTGCGTGTCGGCAGAAGCGGCGTCGGCAGAAGCGGTGGCGGGTCCTGGCCGCTGCAGCGCACCGTCGCGTTCTTCGGCGGGCTGGCCCTGTGGATCGTCGTCTGCTGCTCCGGCCTGGGCGTCTACGAGCGGTACCTGTTCACCGACCGCGCGGTGCAGGCGGTGCTGCTGCTCATGGTCGTCCCGCTGCTGCTGGCGCTCGGCGCGCCGGTCAGCCTGCTGGTCCAGGCGCTGCCCGAGCGGCTGCGCCCCCGGCTGGAGGCGGCGCTGGCCGGGCGGGTGTCGCGGGTGCTGATGTTCCCGCTGGTGTCGACGGTGGTGCTGATCGTGCCGCCGTGGCTCTTCTACTTCACGTCCTGGTACCAGAACTCGCTGACGTCCTCGGCCTGGAACATCGCCTTCCATCTCGGCTTCGTGGCCTTCGGGCTCGCGTACTTCTGGCCGCGCCTGCAGATCGACCCCGTGCCGCACCACTACCACCCACTGCTGGGCGTGCTGATCACGATCGCGGAGGTCATCTTCGACGCCGCGCTCGGCTTCGTCCTGGTCTTCGGCGGGCACCTGCTGGCCTCGCACTACTGGGACTCCCTGCACCGTCCCTGGGGCTGGACCCCGGAGCAGGACCAGAAGTGGGGCGGCGCGGTGCTGTGGGGCCTCGGCGACATCGCGGGTGTGCCGTTCATGGTGGCGCTGATCATCCGCGTGGTGAAGGAGGAACGCCTCCGCACCCGCGCCGTCGACGAGGAACTCGACCGGATCGAACAGGAGGCCGCGTCGGCGGCCCCGGTCACCGTCGCATCCACGTCCGGGTCCGGGACTGGGTCCGCTACCGGGTCCGCGACCGAGGCCGACAAGGTCGCGCCCGCCGCACCGGTCGCGGTCCCGGAGCAGCCGGAGACCTCCCGCCCCTGGTGGGAGACCGACCCACGCCTGGCCCACCGCTACGGCTCCGCCCGCGACGCCGAGGACTGAGGGCGCGGAGAGCTGAGCGCGTGGGGAGTTGAGCGCGCAGGGAGCTGAAGGCATGCAGAAGCCCCGGCATGCACGGGGGGAACATGCCGGGGCTTGCCAGCCGCTCAAGACCAGCCAGAGAACCATATCGCCGCAGGTCAGGCCGGGGAAAGTAGCGGGGTGGCACCCCTCCCAGTGGTTCTCCCCCGGGCACGACCGGCGCCGGCCGAAATCGCCTTGCTCTCCCGGGCCGCGCGCCCAAGAATCGCCGCCATGAGCGATCCCGGCACGAGCGATGAAGCGCCCGTCGACTTCTCCCACAAGCCCGTCCTGACCGGCAGCAGGGTCGTGCTGCGGCCGTTCCGGCTCGACGAGGACGCCGAGGTGATCCGCGACTTCCTCACCGACCCGGAGGTGGTCCGCTTCACCGACGGCCGGCCGGTGACCGAACGCCGGGCCTGGACCGAGGAGTCGGAGCAGGGCATGCGCGCCTGGTACGGCACCCGCAACGAGCAGGCCGACCGGCTCGACCTGGCCGTCGTCGACCGGGACACGGGTCGCTGCGTCGGCGAGGTCGTGCTCAACGAGTGGGATCCCGACAACCAGAGCTGCAACTTCCGCATCCTGCTGGGCTCCAGCGGCCGCGACCGGGGCCTCGGTACGGAGGCCACCCGGCTGATCGTCAGCCATGGCTTCGAACGGCTGCGCCTCCACCGCATCTCGCTCTCCGTCTTCGACCACAACCCGCGTGCCCGGCGCGCCTACGCGAAGGTCGGCTTCGTCCTGGAGGGCACCTCCCGCCAGGCGCTGCGCCTCGGCGACACCTGGGTGGACGACCACCACATGGCCGTGCTGGCCCACGAGTGGCGTCGCCACCGCGGTCACCCGGAGACCGCAGCGGCGGCCTCGGTGGAAGGCGCGGCGGGCACCGCGTAGCGCGGCCCCGGACCCTCCCGGCGCGACAGAAGCCCGGCCGCGGGCAACGCTGGAAGGGATGCACGTCCGGGGGAAGCGGCGCCGGGAGGCGAAGCGTATGGAGAAGAAGTGGTGGACTCTGCTGGCGGTCTGCGTCGGCACGTTCATGCTGCTGCTCGACGTCACCATCGTCGTGGTCGCGCTGCCCGACATCCAGCGCGCGCTGCATGCGGGCTTCAGCGACGTCCAGTGGGTGGTCGACGCCTACGCGCTCGCGCTCGCCTCGTTCCTGCTGACCTCCGGCGTGCTGGCCGACCGGTACGGGCGCAGGCGGCTGTTCGCGATCGGGCTGGTGATCTTCACCGCCGGGTCGTTGCTGTGCGGGCTGGCGCAGTCCTCCCTGATGTTGATCCTCTCGCGTGCGGGGCAGGGCGTCGGCGGCGCGATCATGTTCGCCACCTCGTTGGCGCTGCTGGGCCACAGCTTCCGGGGCAGGGACCGAGGGATCGCGTTCGGGGTGTGGGGCGCGATCACCGGGGTGGCCGTCTCGCTGGGTCCGATCCTCGGCGGCCTGATCACCACCGGGATCAGCTGGCGCGGAATCTTCCTGGTCAACGTCCCCATCGGCGTCGCCGCGTGGGTCGTGACCCGGTGGCGGCTGGACGAGTCGCGCGCGCCGCACCCCGGCAGGCTCGACCTGGCGGGCTTCGCCCTGCTGACGGCGGGCCTGGTCGGGCTGGTCTACGGTCTGATCCGGGCCGGTGAGACGACTTGGGGCAACAGCGGGGCGATCACGGCGCTGGCCATCGGCGGCGCGCTGATCGTCGCCTTCGTGCTGGCCGAACTCAAGGTCGCCAACCCGATGTTCGACATGAGCCTGTTCCGCAAGCCGACCTTCGTCGGCGGCCTGGTCGCGGCCTTCGCCATGAACGGGTCGCTCTTCGCGATGCTGCTCTACATCGTGCTGTACCTCCAGGACGTGCTGGGCTACTCGGCGCTGGAGACGGGGACGCGGCTGCTGGTCAACAGCGGGGCGATGCTGGTGGCCGCCACGCTGGCGGGCCGGCTGAGCGAGCGCGTCCCCGCGCGGTGGCTGATCGGTCCCGGGCTGATCGCTGTGGGCGTCGGGTTGTTGCTGATGAGCGGCCTGAACGGGAGCAGTACCTGGACGGACCTGATCCCCGGCTTCATCGTCTCCGGGATCGGCGCGGGCTTCGTCAACCCGCCGTTGGCCTCCACCGCCATCGGCGTGGTCGAGCCGGAGCGGGCGGGCATGGCGTCCGGGATCAACTCGACCTTCCGGCAAGTGGGGCTGGCCACCAGCATCGCCGCGCTCGGCTCGATCTTCGCCAACGAACTGCAGCACAAGCTCACCTCCGCCCTGGCGACGACGCCGCTGGCGCCGAGGACGGGGCAGATCATCGCCGCCGTCCGCCAGGGCCAGGGACCGGGCACGTCGGGCGCCACCGCCCTGCCGGCGCCGCTGCAGGCCACGCTCCAGTCGGCGGTCCGGTCGAGCTTCACCGGCGCGCTCGACACGCTCTTCGTCGTCACGGCCGTCCTGGCGCTGGTCGGCGGGGTGCTCTCGGCGCTGCTGATCCGCACCAAGGACTTCGCCCACCGCCAGCCGGAGGGCCAGGAGAGCCCGGTGCGCAGCGGCGAGGCGGGGCGGAGCTGACGGGTCCACCCGAGATGAGGGTTCTGCCCGAGGTGAGGGTTCTGCCCGACGTGCGGGTGTAGGGCGCGGCAGCGCGGGCAGATGACCGGACGGGGCGGCACCGGAGGAAGCCATGAACGCCGTCGAGCGTGCAGTCCGCCGGATCGACGCCTGGCAGCAGCGTCACCGTGCGCCGGGCTTCGTCCTCGGCGTCGTGCACAAGTTCGGGGACGACCGCTGCGGGCAGCTGGCCGCGCTGATCACCTACTACGCGTTCGCCGCGCTCTTCCCGCTGCTCCTGCTGCTGACGACGGCCCTCGGCTTCGCGCTGCGCGGGAACCCCTCCCTCCGTGCCGACGTGCTGAACTCGGCGCTGGCCGACTTCCCGGTCATCGGCGACCAGTTGCGCGCGAACGTACACAGCCTCCAGGGCAGCCTGATCGCGGTGACCTTCGGCTGCCTCGGCCTGCTCTACGGCTCGCTCGGCCTCGCGCAGAGCCTGCAGTTCGCGATGGCGCAGGTCTGGAACATGCCGAACGTGCGGCGGCCGGGCTACCTCCCGAGGATGGCCCGCTCGTTGGTCCTCATCCTCACGCTGGGCGTGGGCCTGCTGCTGGTCTCCACCGGCACGGCACTGCTGAGCGGGCTGTCCGGACCCGGACCCGTCGTCACGGCGCTGGGCCTGCTCGGCTCGGCGGTGCTCAACACCGGCCTGTACCTCGCCTGCTTCCGGCTGCTCACCCCGCACGACGTCCCGTGGCGGCGGCTGCTGCCCGGCTGCCTGCTGGCCGGTCCGTGCTGGACCGCGTTGCAGGTCTTCGGCGGTGTGCTGGTCGCGCACGAGCTGCGGCACACCACGCAGGTGTACGGGGTCTTCGGCACCGTCCTCGGCCTGCTGTGGTGGATCTACCTCGGCGCGCAACTGTCGCTCTACGGGGCCGAGGTGAACGTCGTCGCGATGCGGCGGCTCTGGCCGCGCTCGCTGGTGCAGCCGCCGCTGACCCGCGCCGACGAGCACGTGCTCGACGCGATCGCCCTCCAGGAGCGCAGGCGTCCCGAGCAGCGCGTCGAGAGTCACTTCCGGCGTGATCCGGCGCGCGGCCGCAGGCACCCGGAACCCCGCGAGAAGGAGCCACCGAAGCACGGGCCCGCCAAGACCTGATCCGCGAGATCCACGACGGCTTGCTGACTCATGGTCAAAAACTGTTCGTAGCCAGGCTCATCCGCTCCCTAGGATGGTCGGTCATGGTTGACTTCTATCCTCCGACCGGCCCCTACGACAGCGGCTACCTCGACACCGGGGACGGCAACCGCATCTACTACGAGCAGCTCGGCAACCCGAAGGGCAAGCCGGCGCTCAATGTCCACGGCGGCCCGGGCGCCGGTGCGACGCGTCGGCCCACGCGGGCCTGGGACCCGGAGTGCTACCGCATCATCCGCTTCGACCAGCGCAACTGCGGCCGCAGCACCCCGCACGCCAGCGATCCGGCGGCGGACATGAGCCTCAACACCACGCAGCACCTGATCGACGACATGGAGCGGCTGCGCGAACACCTGGGCATCGAGCGGTGGTTGCTCAACGGCGCGTCCTGGGGATCGACGCTGATCCTGGCCTACGCGCAGCAACACCCGGAGCGGGTCAGCGAGATGGTCATCCAGGCGATCACCACCTCCCGCCGGTCCGAGCTGGACTGGCTCTACCGGGGTGCCGGGAACTTCCAGCCCGAGGCCTGGGACCGGTTCCGCGACGGCGTCCCCGAGGACGAGCGCGACGGCGACCTGCTCGCCGCCTACGCCCGGCTGATGGAGAACCCGGACCGCGCCGTCCGCGCCAAGGCCGCCGCCGACTGGCTCACCTGGGAGGACGCCGTCATCTCCAACGAGCCCAACGGCATCCCCGGCATGTACAGCGACCGCGACGTCGACGCGCAGATCGCCTTCGTCCGCATCTGCGCCCACATCTTCAGCCACGGCGCCTGGCTGGAGGAGGACCAACTCCTGCGCAACGCCCACAAGCTGGCCGGGATCCCGACCGTCCTGGCGCACGGCCGCCACGACATGGGCTGCCCGCCGCAGACCGCCTGGGAGCTGGCGAAGGGCTGGCCGGACGTGCGCCTCCACATCGTCGAGGACTCCGGCCACACCGGTGGCGAGGTGATGGGGCAGATCGTCCGGACGGCGATCGAGGACTTCAAGAACCGCTGGCATCCCATTTACGACAATCCCCGTAGTTCAGCGGGAATTTCCCGGTGTACGGCATGACGTCACCTTTCCGTCCGCCGCGCTGCAAGGGGACTGTTTAAACCTGCCGGGGCCGTTGACATCGTTATGCACAACCATAGGCTTGGTTCGTACATGCAACACGTGGGCCGCACCGGTACTTGACGCCGAGGCTGGTAAACCCACCACCGAACGGGGGAGCAACACCACGTGTACAGACCAGCTGAAAGCGGCATCTCTGCAACCAACTATCGAAAACTCCTCCTTGGCAGCGCCATTTCCAATCTCGGCGACGGCGTAAGCTTCGTCGCCATCCCGCTCCTCGCAGTCGCCCTGACGCGCAATCCGGCCTTACTGGCCGGACTGTCCTTCGCCTACAGCCTGCCGCGGCTGTTGATGTCCACCTTCAGCGGTGTGCTGGCGGACCGTTCGGAACGGCGCAGGATGCTCGTGGCGGTGAGCGTCCTGCGCGGGCTGCTGCTCGTCGCTCTGGCGACTGCAGTGGCCCTGCATGCGGCCTCCATCTGGATGCTGTACGGCGTCTTCGTGCTGCTCGGGCTGCTGGAGACGCTCGCCGACACCTCGGCCTTCGTCCTGCTCCCGTCCGTGGTCGAGGCTGACGGGCTGACCCGTGCCAACAGTCAACTCTCGGCCGCGCAGACCGTGCTGGACGAGATCATGGGTCCGCCCCTCGGCGGCCTGCTGATCGGCATCGGCGCAGCTCTCGCGGTGGCCACCGACGCCGCATCGTTCCTGGTGGCGGCGGTGTTCTTCTGGATGATCAGGGGGGTGTTCCGGCCGACGCGCGAGGAGCTCGCCGAGACGGCGTCGCCGAGCACCATGCGCAGCGAGCTGAAGGAGGGGCTGGCCTACCTCTTCGGCCACCGCACCCTGCTCCCGCTCGCACTCTCCAACTTCCTGGCGAACCTCGCCTACATGATGCCGTTCTCGCTGCTGGCCCTCTACGCGACCAAGAAGATCGGGCTGACTCCGGCCGAGTACGGCATCGCCCTGAGTGTGTCGGCACTGGGCAGCCTTCTCGGCACCGTCGTGGCGTCGCCACTGCAGCGACGTCTCGGAACGGTGTGGGCGCTGCGCTCCATGGTCCTGCTGGGCGTGGCTGCCTTTGCCGTGCTTGCGGTCACCTCGAGCCCCGTGGTCATGACCGTCGCGCTGGCCGTCTACTTCGTGAACTCCACGGTGTGGACGATCTGCTACAACACCTGGCGTCAGCAGCTGATCCCTGATCACCTGCGGGGCCGGGTCGGCGCGGCGACGCGCAGCTTCGGCCTGCTCGGGCTGGTGATCGGCTCCGCGCTCGCGGCCGTGGCCGGGCCGACGCTCGGGCTCCGAGCACCGTTCTGGCTTGCCGCAGGCGCCCTCGGCATCGCGGTCCTCCTTCCGCTGAGCGAAGCTCCTCAGGCTTCGGCGGAAGAGAGCGAGAACCGCTCCGTCTCCGCGGTGAGCCCCCAGACCCAGAACTAGTGGTGACCGCCGACAGGCGATCACGTGGCGAACCGTGCGATCAGGCGTGCGCGACCAGGCGTGCCTGCGGCCCGACGACCGACTGCCCCCACACCCGGTGCTTGCGTGGTGGGGCTTCGCAGGCATGCGCTCATTCGACAGGGAAGGGCTCAGATGGACAGGGAAGCCGAGATCCTGAGCAGACTCCGGCAACGGGGGATCGCGCAGGAAACGCCGGTCGACATGCCGACCCCGACCACGGTGGCAGCGACCCGGTACCAGGAGAGCCTCTGGCTCCTCGACCAGCTCGACCCCACCGGACTCGATTACGTGGTGCCCATGTCGTGGCGGCTCCTGGGCCCGCTCGACGTGAACCGCCTGCGCACCGCCTGGGACCGCCTGGTTCAGGAGCAACAGGCGCTTCGGTCCGGTCTGCGGAAGGAGGGTGGCCGGCTGCTCATCGACCCGGCACGACCGGCGCCCGTGCTTCAGGCACGGACCGGGGATCCCGCGGCGGCCTCCGACACCGCACCCATCGACCTGACCGTCTCGGCGAGTTCACGAGCAACCGTGACCGGAGCGCGGGAGGACTGGCGACTGGACATCGATGTCCACCACGCCTTCTTCGACGACTGGTCGAGCACCCTGCTGCTGCCACGGTTGGCCGAGCTGTACACGACCCCCGACAGCTCCCCGAAGCCTCCGGCGGTGAGCTTCACCGACTGGGCCGAGCAGTCGCGCAGGACGGCGGAGACACGCGAAGCGGACGACACCGCGTACTGGGCCAAGGTGCTGGACGGCGCCGACATCGACCACGGCCTCACCTGTCACGTCGAGGGAGATGACACGGCAGGCGCCGGGCGGGACGGCGGACGCGGCAGCGTGAGCGCGGTCGTGCCGCTCGACGAGCCGGAGATCGAAGCGCTGCTACGGTCCGTTGCGGACGTCGATGCCGGGCCTGCCTCGGTGCTCCTGGCCCTGTGGTGGTCGATCCTCTTCCGGGCCGGTGGCAACAGTGATCTGACGATAGGCACCCCCGTCTCCCAGCGATGGTCCCACGGCGCCGACGCGGCGATCGGACTGTGCGTGAACACGGTTCCGGTCAGACCCGGCGTCGGTGTCGGTGTCGTGCCGACCTTCCGAAGCGCCGTGCGCGCCTGCCACGCTGCGATGGCCGATGCCGTCGAGCACGCCGCACTCCCCTTCCCCGACATCGTGACCGCGGCGGGCACTCCGCGCAGCAGCGCCAAACACCAGCTCTTCCGCGCCTGGTTCGCCACCGTGGAAAGGAGCCAGGACGCGGCGGAGTTCCAGGGCCTCCGGAGCACCGCCGTCGAGGCCGGCCGGTCCGGCCCGAAGTTCGAGATCGCGCTGCACGCGCTCCGTGCTCCAAAGGGCTGGTCGCTGCTGGTCGAGGCCGACGCGCGGGAGTTCACGCAGGCCTTCGTCGACGACCTCGTGCGACGCTGCGCGGTGCTTGCGCGCCTCTCGACCGTCGAGCCCGATCAGCCGCTCTCGACCTTCACGCTCGTACCGCAGCCGCTGACGCGGAGACTTCGGGGGCCGCGGACGCCGCTCCCCCACGAACGCCTGGAGCAGTCCTTCCGGGCCCAGGTCCGGCGGACCCCCGAGCAGGTGGCGCTCGTCAAGGGCGCACAGCAGGTCACCTATGCGGAACTGGACCGCGCCAGCGACGTACTCGCGGCACGTCTCGTGGAACAGGGCGTGACCGAAAGCGCTCGGATATCCATCGCCATCGGCCGCGGCTGTCCGCAGATCGCCGCAGTGCTTGCCGTACTGAAAGCCGGTTGCACGTATGTGGCACTCGACCGGAAGAACCCGCGCGAGCGCACGTCGCGCATTCTCGACGTCGCCCGCCCCGAACTGGTCATAGCGGACAGCGAGTCGGCCGCGTCTCTCCCGGAGCCGTGGGCGCGGAGGTTGCTGGTCCTGGACGACTGGAGCGAGCTCGCAGGCACGGCCACGGCGCCGGAGCCGGTGCGCGGGCCCGAGGCGCCCGCGTACGTCACGTTCACCTCGGGTTCCACCGGCCTGCCCAAGGGCATCGAGATGCCGCACCGGGCGGTGGCGAACCTGGTGCGGTGGCTCGGTCAGACCTACGAGCCGCTGAGCCCGGGCGGCAGGCTGCTGCAGTACGCCTCGCTGAGCTTCGACATGTCCGCGGAGGAGATCTACAGCGCGCTGCACGCGGGGGCGACGCTTGTCCTGATCGACGAGGACGACCAGCGCGATGTCGCGGAGCTCGCCAGGACCTTGACCGAGCAGTCCGTCCAGATGTTCTTCATGCCGGCTCCGGCGCTTCAGCAGTTGGCCCGGTACTGCGTCGACCACGGGCTCGGGACCGCCGAACTGACCACGGTCATCAGCGAGGCCGAACAACTGGCGGCCGGCGAGACCCTACGCCGGTGGTTCGCCGGCGCGCCCCGAACACGTCTCCACAACCAGTACGGCCCGTCCGAGACGCATGTCTCCACCCGCTACTCCCTGGCCGCCGATCCGGCGGAATGGCCGGACTGGGTGCCGGTGGGCCGACCGCTCTCCAACGTGGACGTGCTGCTTCTCGACGGCTTCGGGGAGCCGGTCCTGCACGGCGCGTCAGGCGAGGTGTACCTCGGCGGCTCAGGAGTCGCGCACAGCTACGTGCGTCAACCGGCCGGGACCGCCCGCGCGTTCGTGCCTGATCCCGCAGGGGTCGTGCCCGGGGCGAGGCTCTACCGCACGGGGGACGTGGCCCGCCTCGACGCCGCGGGCGACCTCGTCTTCGTGGGTCGGCGCGACGGCCAGGTCAAGGTGCGCGGCTTCCGGATCGAAACCCAGGAGGTCCGCCTCTGCCTCAACGCCCACCCAGGGGTGAGCGACAGCTTCATCCGGACGTTCGAGACCGACGAGGGCTCCGTCGAACTCGCCGCCTATCTCGTGCCGAGCGGCCAGGAGGCGCCAGGCGTCGCGGAGTTGCGCGAGCACATGGTGGCGAACCTGCCGGAGTACATGTGCCCGCGCACGTTCAACGTCCTGTCCGAGCTTCCGCTGAACGTCAACCGCAAGGTCGACGTGGGGCGGCTGCCGGAACCGGACCTCGGCGCCCTGGCCCGGGACGCCGCAGGCGATCCGCCACAGGGCGAGACCGAGGAACAGGTGGCCGTGCTGTTCGCGGAGGTTCTGGGCGTCCCCGCGGTCGGACGCACAGACCACTTCTTCGGGCTCGGCGGCAGCTCTCTGCTCGCGACCTCCCTGGTGTGGCGGATCGAAGAGCACTTCGGCATCGAACTGTCCCTGCGCGTCTTCTACACCGAACCCACCGTCACGACCGTCGCGGCGCGGATCGACCTGCTGCGAAGCGAGTCACGCACTCGCCGGGAAGAGCCGCGGTCGGCGACGGACCCGGCGGCCATCGGCAGCCGGATTTCCGACATCCTCAGCGAGTTCCGTTGAAATGCGCCCCGGAAGGAGAATTGCAGTGAAGGACGAGTATCTCGTCGTGGTCAACGCGGAGCAGCAGTACTCGGTCTGGCCCGCCGGACGCGACGTTCCGGCCGGATGGGACGTCGTCAGCGAACCGATGGACCAGGAGAACTGCCTGGCTCATATCGAGAGTGTCTGGACGGACATGCGGCCCGCGTCGCTTCGCGCACTGCCGGGTCGGGCATCGTGAGCGGCTCGGTCGCCGAGATCCGAATGGATCCGGAGGAAGTCGCACCGCTGCTGGAGGAGCTGCGCAGCAGGCCGTTCCTGAACGGCCGTTACGACGCCTTCCAGGACGAGCCCTCCACCTGGACGGCGATACCCGAGAGGGCCGCCCGCTGTCTCGAGAGCATGCGACGCCGGGAGCATCCGGTCGCGGCGGTGATCCGCGGCATCCCGATCGACGACGAGGCCATCGGGGCGACCCCGTTGGACTGGTCCGATCCGACCTTCCGTCAGCGCACGCAACATCTCGAGCTGCTCGCCGTCGCGTTCGCCACCAGCCTCGGCGAAGCGTTCGCCTGGGACCGGCAGCAGGACGGCCGGGTGGTGCACGACGTCTTCCCGATCAAGGAACATGCGGACCAGCAGATCAACTCGGCCAGCACCATGCGGATCACCTGGCATGTCGAGGATGCCTTCCATCCACACCGGCCCGACTACGTGATGCTGCTCTGTCTGCGCAACCCGCAGCGTGCGGCCACCACGTTCAGCCTGGCCGACGACTGGGACCTTCCCGACCACGTGGTGGACGAGCTGTTCACCCCGCAGTTCCGCCAGCTTCCCGACATCTCGCACAGCATCGACGTGGCCGAGACAGAACCCCGCGCGCTGTTGTTCGGCGACCGCCGCCACCCGTACGTCTGCGGCGACCCCTACTACCTCTCGCCCGTCGACGAACGGCTCCAAGCCGTGCTGAACCAGTGGTATTCGGAGGTCGAGCGCACGATGCGCGACATGGTCCTGTGCCCCGGCGACCTGCTCATCCTGGACAACTACCGCGCGGTGCACGGCCGGGCGCCGTTCGAGGCCCTGTACGACGGCCGGGATCGCTGGCTGAAGCGGCTCTGTGTGAGCCGCGACCTACGCCGTAGCGCGGCCGCCTGGGTCCAGGGCAACCGGAGGTTGCTCGACAGCACGGCACTGGCCTCGACCGCGGTGGTGAACGCGTGACCGGACGCACCGTTCTCGACGCCTTTCACGACCAGGTGGACGCGCGGCCGGAGGCGATCGCCGTCCGCTGGGGCGACGAGACGTTCACCTACCGAGAGCTGTCCGCCGCCGCCGCGGCACTGCGCGACAGGATCGTCCCGCTTCTGGCGGCAGACACCGCCGAGCCCCGGGTCGCCTTCTACGGCGACCGCGATCCGTCCCTCGTGGCCGCGGTGCTGGGGATTCTGGAGTCCGGCGCCACATTCGTCGGCATCGACCCGACCTGGCCGACGGCACGGCAGCACGAGGTGCTGCGGGACTCCGCAGCCGCCGTCCTGGTCCTGGGGGCCGGGACTCGCCCCGAGGAACTGCTCGACACATGCACGGTTCCGCTCGTGGATGCCGTGTTCGCACATGACTACGCGTCAGCGGCGCCGCCTGTCCGGTTGCCGGGCAGGTCGGCCGCATACCTGGTCTTCACCTCGGGCTCGACCGGCCGCCCTAAGGGCGTCGTGGCGGAACACGCCGGAATCCTCGCCACCGTCCAGGCCCTCCGCAGCCGCTGGCAGACCACTCCTGAGGATGTCGTCCTCCAGTTCTCACCGGTCTCGGTCGACATCCTCTTCGAAGAGCTCTTCGTCGCACTGACAGCGGGAGCCTCGGTCTCGCTCCCTGGAGCGGAAGCGTTCTCGGACTTCGACGCCTTCGACACGCTGTTGCGCTCCCACAGCGTGAGCACACTGGACATCTCGGTGGACTTCTGGCGCGGGTGGACCCGACACCGGCTCGGCTCGGACCTCCACGAGCCGATGTCGCAGTCCCTGCGCGTCGTCGCCGTCGGCAGCGACGCCGTCCTGCCGGAGGACATCACCGACTGGCTCCGGCTCGGCCCCTCGGCCGGCCTCTACAACATGTACGGCTCCACCGAGCAGACCGTCACCTCGATCGTCGCCGGTCCGCTGCGTCCCGGCGACCCGGTGATCGCCGGCTCCATCGGAACACCGCTCGACGGGGTCGGAGCTGCCGTTCTCGACGCCCAGGGCGGGCCGTGTCCTCCCGGCGTCGTGGGCGAGCTGCATGTGTGGGGGTGGCCGGTGACCCGCGGCTACCACGGCCGACCCGGGGCGACGGCCGCGAAGTACCTGCCCTGTCCCTGGGCGGCAGGTGAACGCATGTACGCCACGGGCGACCTGTGCCTCCGACTGGTCAACGGCGAGTTCTGCTTCGTCGGCCGCAGCGGCCGACGGGTGATGGTGAGCGGGTTCACCGTTCATCCGGAGGAGATCGAGTCGGTGGTCGCCATGTTGCCGGGCGTCGGGGGCGTCCGGGTCGACCAGACGCACGACGAGCACCAGGGTTCCCTGCTCCGCTGTCGCATCGAGATCGGGACGCTCCCGTCGGACGCCGGGCAGTTCGTCCGGTCCGTCAGCGACGCACTCACCGCGAAGCTGCCCGCTCCGTCACTGCCCAAGCGCTACGAGCTCGTCGCGGAGGGCTCTCCCGTCGCGGTGCTGACGCCGGCGGGGCGGCCACTCGGCACCCCTGCTGACGCACCCGCCACCGAGAGCTCGCCGGTCATCACCGGCGCGGCGGCGCAGCTCTGGAGCGAGCTGCTCGGCAATCAGGAGTTCACCCCGGCAGACAACTTCTTCGACCTGGGCGGCAACTCGGTGCTGTCCGCCCAACTGCTTGCGAGGATCCGCCAGGCGGGCGGTGAGATCAGCTCCGAGGAGTTCTTCCGGGAACCGACGCTCGGACGATGCGCCGCCGCTCTCGACAGGCGTGCCGGTCTCCCGCTTCCCGACTCCGCCGGCCCGACGACAGCCCCTGGCAGGCCCGGTCCGATGCCGGCCAGCATGGCCCAGCAGATCATGGCCGCTGCTGCCGACCTCGCTACCGAGCCGTTCCGTTACCACGTGGCGCTGGCCTGCGAACTCAGCGGGCCGGTGGACGACGACCTGGTGCGGCGCACACTTACGCGGGTGGCCGCCGAACACCCGGTACTGCGAACGGCGGTGCGCACCGACGGCGAGGCCTGGATCCAGGAGCTGACGGATGGACGCACGGTTCCGTTCGACGTCGTCACGGTCAAGGTGCCTGCGGCCGAGTTCCTGAACACCGGAGGCCCCGAGCTGCGACGGTTCCTGGAGCAGCCGCTCGATCTGGCGAACGGAGAAGCCCTGCGAGCCCGGCTGATCCGCGGGCTCGACGGGACAACCGTACTGATCTTCGTCCTTCACCACGCCGCGATCGACGAGGCCTCAGGACGGCTCCTCATGGAGGAGTTCGCCCGTGTCTACAGCCTGCTGGACGAAGGCGACACCGGGCCCGCCGCGACTGCGGACGACCGGTACCGCGCGTACACCGTCTGGTCGTGCGGTGAGCCGTTGCGGGAAGCCACTCGGGCCGCTGTGTCTGCCTGGTCTGCGCATCTGCAGGGGGTACCGACCGAGCCCGCCACGGTCCGTTCCGACCCTGAGGCGGCAGTCGACGACCAACTTGCCCCGCAGGGCCGCCAGTTCGAGATGACTCTCGATCCCGAGCAGTCGCGGGAACTTCGGCACCTGTTCGGCAACCTGGGCGTCACCGCCTTCCAGGGCTTCCTGGCCGCCGTCGGAGTCCTGCTCGCCCGCCACGGCACCGAACGCGACGTCGTGGTCGGCGTCCCCTTCTCCACCCGGGGCCGGCCCGAGTTCGACCGCACCATCGGCGCCTTCACCCAGGTGCTGGCGATCCGGCTCGACCTGACCGACTCGCCCACCCTTCGCGAGGTGACCCAGCGGGCCTGGCGGGCGACCGTCCGCGGCATGGATGCCGCCGTCGGCGTGGACATCACCGACGAACGCCCCGCCTACCGCTGCCTGGTGCTCGCCGACGAGGTCGAGCAGAGCCCGGTTCGCTGTGGTCGGGGGGAGCTTCGCCCCCTCGACTATCCGATCTTCTCCTCCACCTCCGAGCTCACGCTGATCCTCGGTGTGACCGACGACGGCTGCTACCGGGTCCGGCTGGTCCACCCGACCCGCAGCTACACCCCGTCCACGGTGCGGCGGTTGGCGTACGGCCTGCGGGCGATCCTGACGTCCTTCCTGGACGGGCTGGAGGCGCGCGTGCACGACGTCCGGGTACCCGCCGGCGACCTCTCCGTGCTGAACGGCCCCAGCGTCGCGTTGGAGGGCGAGGCGGCCCTCCCCCTCTGGGAGCAGATTCGCCGTCAGGCCCAGCGCACCCCCGACGCCACAGCTGTCGTCGACGGCGGGGTGCGCACGAGCTACGCCGAGCTGATGCACGGTGCCCGGTCCCTCGCCGCGACCCTCCGGCGCCGTCCGGGGGGCTACGTACCGGTCCTCGCCGAGTCCGGTCGGGGCTTGGTGGCCGCGATGATCGGGGTCGGCATGGCCGGCAAGGCCTTCGTGCCGATGGATCCCGAGTGGCCGACGGACCGGGTGAGCACGCTCGTCCAGCAGGTCGACTGCGCCGCGGTACTGACGGGCGACGGAGTGCAGGCACCTGCCGGGATCACCACGCTTCCGCTCGACGAGGTCCTCTCCCTACCTGAGGACGAGGACGAGCCCGAACCTGTGCCCGGCTCACTTGACGCACCCATGTACGCGATCTTCACCTCGGGCAGCACCGGCATGCCCAAGGCCGCGGCGAACCACCACCGCGGCGTCGTGAACCGGGTCGCCTGGATGACGCGGGAGTTCGGCCGTTCTGCCGCGGAGACGGTGCTGCAGACCACGCCGCCGACCTTCGACAGCTGCGTCTGGGAGTATCTGTGGCCGCTGACCGTGGGCGGTCGGACCGTGCTCACGCGCACCGCCCAACTCGGCGACGCCGACGCGCTGTGGTCGTTGGTGATCCGCGAGCGGGTGCGGACGCTCGACCTCGTGCCGACCCTTCTCAACGTCCTCCTCGACGCGGTCGGGCGCAGCCCGCTCGACGACGTCGAGCAGAGCTCGTCGGGCGCGGCAGGCATGCACCAGCTCCGCCTGATGATCGTCGGGAGTGACCGACTGCCGCCGGCTCTGGTGCGCGCGGTGCACACGCAGCTGCCGGATCTCCGCATGGTGAATCTCTACGGCCCCACCGAAGCGTCGATCGGGTCCGTCTTCCATGACGTCGCGGCGGCGACGGGGGGCAGCGTGCCCATCGGAGTGCCGATCGCCAACACCAGCGCCGTGGTGCTCGACGAGCTGCGCAGGCCCGTGCCGCACGGCGTGGAGGGCGAACTGTACCTCGGTGGCGACTGTGTGGGGCTGGGCTACGTCGGCGACGAGGCTAGGACCCGGCGGGTGTTCCTCACCGACGGGGTCAGCGGCGCTTCCAACGCGCGAAGGCTCTACCGGACCGGCGACCGCGCGAGGGTCGGCACGACCGGTCGTCTGGAGTTCCTCGGCCGGGTCGACTCACAGGTCAAGGTCAACGGCGTGCGTATCGAACTCGACGAGATCAACGCGGCGTTCGAGAACGTCGCCGGGGTGGCCGAGGCCGCCGTGGTGGTGCATTCGGACGGATACGACCCGGGCCTGCTGCGCCGTCTGATCGGAGACGCCCTCAGCGGGACGAGCGAGGAGGTCGCGGTGAAGATGCTGGCGGACATCAGCCGTGCGAACACCGGAGTGGGAGGCCCGACGTGCTGAGAAGGAATCCGAACTACTCGCTGGAGCTCGTGCTCCGGCGCGACGCGTACATCGACACGCCGAGCCCGGAACAGCGACGCTGGCTGGTCGACCAGTGCCTGAAGGAGTGCGTGCAGCAACTGGACCACAACGACGAGATCGCCCACCGTTTCGTCAGCGGCTCGGTGCGCCACGGGATCGACGGCGAGTGGCGCGGCAGCGAGGCCAACTACACCGGCTCCGATCTGCTGATCGAGGGCCAGCAGGTGATGCAGGACTGGGAGGCGCCGCTGATGCGTCGCATGGCCCAGCGGGTGGCCGGCTGCGGCGGCGACATCCTCGAGGTCGGCTACGGACTGGCACTGTCCGCCGAGGCCATCCAGGCCTGCTCACCGCGGTCGCACACCATCATCGAGTACAACCACGAGGTCTACCGGAAGGCGCTGCGCTGGCGGGCGGATCGGCCGGACAGCGACATCGAGATCGTCCACGGCCCGTGGCAGCAGCGGATGCCGGAGCTCGGCGACTTCGACGGCATCTTCTGGGACGCCTTCCCGACGAGCGAGGCAGAGTTCGAGCAGTACGTACTGCGCGACAGCGCGGTCGCGGAGGCGTTCTTCGCGGCGGCCGCCGCACACCTGCGTCCAGGTGGCTGTTTCACCTACTACACCAACGAGCTGGACAGTCTGAGCCGGCACCACCAGCGTGCCCTGCTCCGCTACTTCGACTCCTTCTCCGTCGAGGTGGTCGACGGCCTCCAGCCGCCGCCCGACTGCGAGTACTGGTGGATGGACCGGATGGCGTTGGTCGTCGCCCGCCGATCCGAGGAGGGGGCGGACGGTGGGCGTTGACGCGCTGCTCGCTGAGCTGACCTCGGCGGAGTTGGAGGAGTTCTGCCGACGGCACCTGCCCGACGCCCTCGCGCAGGCACCGAAGGTCTCGCGACTGGTCGGCTACTTCGTTCCCGACCAGGCCGCACCACGGGCAGCCGAGGACATCGCCGCGGACCTCGCCCGCCGGCTGCCTCCCGCACACGTCCCGCGGGTCCTCGTCCCGCTGGAGAGCATGCCCAAGCTCGCCGGCGGCAAGGTGGACCGGAAGACCCTGGCAACGCGCCCGATCCTCGCCCCCGAGCGCTCGGTCGGCGCACCTCCCACGGACGACCTCGGCCGCTGGGTCCGCGGGGTCTGGAGCACCGTGCTGAGCGCACCGGTGGGGTCCGTCACTCTCGAGTCCAGCTTCTTCGAGGTCGGCGGCACATCACTCGACGCCATCAAGGTCTCGGCCCGGCTCACCCGCGTCCTCGACCACGACGTGCGCTCGGCCTGGCTGCTGAAGCGCCCCGTACTGCGCGGCTATCTGGAACTCCTGCGCGCCGAACTCGCCGACACACCGCACTTCGAGGAGATCTGCGCGGTGGCGGCCCGGGTCTACGGCGAAGGCGGCGCAGATGCCTGACGAGGGTGAGTTCGAGATCTTCGGCCGGCTCTCGCTGGCGCAGCGGATGCGGCTGCTGGCGAAGCTCGTCGGCGATCCGCTGGCCGGGCCGCAGGTGCGCCCGTCCGCCGAACAACGGCGCATGCTCGTACTCGAGCAGACCGACCAGTCCGGCAAGGGCTACACCCTCACGTCGGCCTGGTGGATCGACGGCCCCTTGGACGTCGACCGGTTCCGCACCTGCGTGGAGACGGTGCTGAACCGGGAGTGGACGCTGCGTCAGCGGTTCGTGTCCCTCGACGGGGAGACGTACCAGCTCACCTCGGCTGTGCCGATCTGCCTCGAGTTCCCCGACGAGACCGGCACGGCCATGCCGTCGGCAGCCGGGGAGATCGAAACGGACGTACTCGACGACCTGTCGGGAGGTCCCATCGATCCGATGACCGAACCCTTGGCACGGGTCCGGTTGCGACGGTCCACCACGGGCGCGGCATACCTGTTCACCCTGTGCGTGCACCACGCGGCAGCAGACGGGTCCTCGCTCAGCATGCTGCTGGACCGGATATCCAGCGCCTACGAGAGTGACAGTGCTCTCGCGGCCGAGGCCGGACCGTCCGACGGATTCGTCCACCACCTGGCAGCCCAGGCCGGATATCCGGGTTCGGCGGAGCACCGGGCGGACCTTGCGTTCTGGCGCGAGCAGTTGGACGGCCTCCCCGAGGCCGTGTCGTTCCCGCCCGTACTCGACGGCGAGAGGGATGACACGGGCGGCGATCGCCGGGTCGTGTTCACGCTTACTCCGGAGGAGATGACCGCGCTCTCCGCGTGCGCCGCCGAGCAGCAGGCCACCCTCGTCCACGTGGTGCTCGCCGCCTACCACCTGGTGCTCTCGCGGTTCTCCGGCGCAGGGGACATGGCCGTCGGCGTGCCGACGAACATCAGGGGCTCGCGCCGACTCCGGGATGTCGTGGGAGATTTCGTGAACACACTGGCGATCCGCGTGCGCGCCGAGGCCGGGACGTTCGAGGAGCATCTCCGGACGGTCCGGGACACCGCCAACGAGGCGCTGCTGCACCAACTGCTTCCGTTCGACGAGGTCACGGCCGTCGTGGGCCGCACCGGGCGATCCGTCCGCGGCGGAGCTGTGTGTTCCGCCTTCCTGTCCGTCGAGCCCTACAGCCTGAGCGGGTTCACACTCGGTGGGCTTCCCTGCCTGGACGTCGAGCCCCGCGGGTTGACCGCCCCGTGGGGCGATGTGTCGTTCTTCCTCCAGCCGAACCCGTCGGGCGGAGCCGTCGGGGAGTTCGTCGTCGCCTCTGACGTCATGGACTCCGAAATCACGCGCGCCGCCGCGGAGCATCTGCACGACGTACTGCGCGCGGCCCCGCTCGCCGCCGGAGTTCCCCTGCCCGAACTCGGCCTGCGCCCCGGCGCGAGCACAGCGACAGGTGACGTCACCCCGCTCGGGGACGGCCCCGCCTTCAGCCACCTGGCCGAGGTGGTGGAGAACACGCCCGAAGCGGTCTGCGTACGCGACCGATCGGGCGACCTCACCTATGCCGAGCTCTGGAACGCGGCCACCGAGACGGCCCGGGGCCTGGTGCGGATGGGCGTCCGGCCGGGCGATCCGGTCGCAGTGCCGGCCACCCACGACCGATGGCTGGTCGTCAGCCTCTACGCCACGCTGCTCGCCGGAGGCGTCTACCTGCCGGTCGGGACGACGCTGCCGGAGGCCCGGCTGCGGGAGATCGCCGCCGAATCCGGGGCAAAGCTCGTCCTGCAGCCCGGGCACACCGCGGTCACACTGCCGGGCGTCCCGGACGTGAACGTCGACGAGGCCAGGCGAGCGGGTTCCGGGGTCGGGGTCGGGGTCGGGGTCGAGGCGACGTTGCCCGATCTCGTCCCCCACGATGCCGCCTACCTGCTGTTCACCTCAGGATCGACCGGGCGGCCCAAGGGCGTGCTCAACTCCCATCGGAGCTTGGACGCGTTCATCCGATGGTGCCTTCGCTCGTACAGCAGGCAGGAGTTGAGCTCGGTCCTGGGCTGCACTCCGGCAACGTTCGACATCTCGCTGTTCGAGCTGTTCGCGCCGCTGGCCGCCGGCGGCACCCTCGTGCTGGCCGATGACCTCTTCACACTGCGCAACCATCCCTTGGCGGACGAGCTGACTCTGATCAACACCGTTCCGTCCCTGATGAAGGAGTACCTGGCGGGCTGGGACCTGCCGTCGAAGGTGGAGACCGTCAACTTCTGCGGTGAGACGCTCCCGAACGCGCTGGCCCAGGAGGTCTACCGGCGGGGAAGGTCGGTCGCGCGTGTCCACAATCTGTACGGCCCCAGCGAGGACACCGTCTTCTCCACGGTCTGGTCGGTGCCACGTGGCTGGACCGGAGCCCTGCCGATCGGCCGACCGTTGGACAACTCGGGTGCGACGGTGCGCGATCTGGCCGGCCGGCCGGTCCCCGAGGGTGCCCCCGGCGAGCTGGTGCTCTTCGGCGCCGGCCTCGCCGACGGATACCTGAACCGGCCCACCGAGACCGCCGCCCGGTTCGTTCCCCACGAACAGGGCGTCAGCCGCCGCGCCTACCGAACGGGCGACATGGCCCGGATGCGGCCGGACGGATGCCTGGAGTTCCTCGGCCGTGCCGACCGGCAGATCAAACTCAGAGGTCTGCGCATCGAGCCCGGCGAGGTGGAGCTCGCCGTCATGGCCCTGGAACCGGTCACCGGATGCGCGGTCGTGCTCGCCGACCTCAACGGCGAGCAGACCCTCATCGCCTACGTGGCTCATAAGGAACCGGCACCGGACGACCCCGCAGGCCTGGGGGAACCACAGGAGTTCGAGGAACGGGTCAGGGCCCACGTCGCCCGGCGGCTGCCGAGGTACATGGTGCCTGCACGCGTCATCACGGTTCCGGCTGTCCCGCTGACGTCTTCGGGCAAGCTCGATCTCGCTGCCCTCCCCCGGCCGTCGACGACTGCGCCACTTCCGAGCAGCGGGGCCACCACCCCGCTGGAGGAGGTGATCTGTGGGCTGTTCGCCGAGGTCCTGCGCCTCCCGGCGGTGGACCCCGCCGACGGGTTCTTCGCTCTGGGCGGCACCTCGCTCGGAGCCATGCGCCTCGCCTCGCGGCTGCGCGACGTCTGCGGTCGCGAGGTCAGCGCCGCAACCCTGTTCCGGGCTCCGACTCCACGCGAACTCGCCCACCACGTCAGGCAGTCCACGGTGGCCGAGGTCGGCGACATCGTGTTGATCCGCTCCGGCGAGGGCCCGGCGCTGGTCTGCCTGCCGCCCGCAAGCGGCAACACCCTCTGTTACTCCGCCCTGGCCGCCGAGCTGCCCTGGACGGGTCCTGTGTACGTCGTCACCGCGCCAGGACTCGCAGACGACCGTCCGATGGTCACGTCGGTCGACGACGCGGCCGAACAGGCCTGGTCGACCGTGCGGTCGGCCGGCGTCGACGACATCCGCGCACTCGTCGGATACTGCTTCGGCGGCACCGTCGCGGGTGCCATGGCCCGCATCGCGGCGGCGGAGGGCCGTCCGGTGCCGGACCTTGTCGCCGTCTCCGCGGAGCGCGTCGGCCGGCTGACGAAGTCGTCCGAGGCCGACCTGATCGGGGACTACGGAGGGGCTCTGGCGCAGGCGGCCGGGCTGCCCGAACCGACGGAGCCCCCCGGCCGGTGGACCCTGGACGAACTGCTGAAGTGGGCCGACCGGGCCGGGATCACCGGTCCCGGGATGACCCCGGACGAACTGGTCCGTGGCTATCGGACATGGGCCAACAACGAGGCTGCACAAGCCTTCTACGCTGCCGAGCCGATCGCGGTCCCGGCACGTGGCCTGTTCGTCGGCGCGGCCCGGAGTGCGTTCGACGCGTCGGGCCAGTGGGCGGACGTCTTCGCGAAGGGCCTCGATCGACGACGGGTGGACGTCACACACGACGAGATCATGCGTGTCCCGCACGTGGGAGACGTCGCAGCGCTCGTGCAGGCCTGGCTCGAGGGGGCCAGGTGAGGGCGGCGGAGGCGATCGCCCTCATCTCCCGCGGCTGGTTCGTGACAGGCCGTCTGGAGGACGGTGTCGACCACGTGGAGTGGGTCCGCCCCGGTCTCCGTGCGCTCGTCGACACGGAGGGGCGCAGGCGGCGAAGGTACCTCGCCACCGCCCGCCGCGAGGTCCGGACGCACGGCTTCACGACCACCCTGGACACCGAGTTCGAGTCGGTACTGGCCGCCTGTGCCCAGCCGAGGGGCAAGGACGCCACGTGGATCACGCCGGCGGTCGCCGACCTGTACCGCGAACTGCACAGCGTCGGGGTGGCACACAGCGTCGAGATCAGGCTGAGCGAGAACGGGGTCGTCGGGGGCGCACTGATCCTTGCGCTCGGCGGCTGGATGTCGATCGAATCCCTCTTCCACACCGTCCCGGATGCGGGACACGCAGCCATGCTGGGCGCGGAGGACTTCCGGCTCTCCCACGGAATCCTCGTGACCGATCTCCAGCTCATCAGCCCGTTCCTCCGGCAGATGGGCGCCATGGAGGTCCCCTTGAGCGCCTATCTCAGCCTGCTCGACCTGTGCATCAACCCGGGCGGGAACGCGGTCGACTGATCACGGGCGCGCGGGACTGGCGGGTCTGACGAGTTTCGAGAAGGAGCAGGAGCGGTCGTGCCGGAAAACGACGCAGCATTCGACCAGGAGAAGAAGACGTACGACGACGCCGGCTGGTGCCGCGGCCCGCAGCTGATCGACGCAGAGACCATCGGCAGGGTACGCGGCGCCGTCGACGGGATAAGCCGGACAAGACGACCCGAGGTCGTCTACGAGAGCGGTACCGACGTCGTCCGTGCCGTTCACGGCTGCCATCTCTACGACGACACGAGCGCGCGGCTGGTGAGGTTCCCGCTCCTGGTCCGCCTTGCCGAGTCCCTCGTCGGGGACCGGGTCTACGTGTACCAGTTCAAGGTCAACCTCAAGCAGCCCCACGACGGCGCAGCGTGGCCCTGGCACCAGGACTACGCGTTCTGGAAGCACGAGGACGGGATGGCCGACGACCATGCCGTCAACATCGCAGTTCTGCTCGACGAGGCGCACGAGGACAACGGCCCACTCCTCGTGCTGCCCGGAACACATCGCCTCGGTCTGCTCGGCGACAGCGACGCGCGCAGCGGGGACTGGCGCCGGCACGTCTCGGCGGACCTGGAGTACACCGTGCCGTGGGACCAGGCAGCGCAGTTGGAGAGGGATCACGGCAGAGAGCTGCTGACCGGACCGGCAGGCTCGGTCTTCGCCTTCCACCCCAGCATCGTGCACTCGTCCTCCGTCAACAGCTCGGCGGACCGCAGGGCCATGCTGCTGATCACCTACAACGCGGTGCACAACGCCGTGACGTCGTCGCCCCGCCCCGGATTCCTGGTGGGAACGGACATTCAGGGGGTCATCGCGGCCGAGGACGACCAGCTGTAGGCGTGGCGAGTGCGAGGAGCCGGGGTGGACGTGCCCCTGCCCCACGGGCGATCGTGAGCCCATGAACGATCACCACGTGTCGACCGCCGCGTCGCCCGCCGCAGAGGCCGACGAGGTCCGCCGGTTCTGGCGTGGCCTCGGGCTGCCCGGGCTGGTCGACGTGCACACGCACTTCATGCCGGAGCGCGTGCTGCGCAAGGTCTGGGACTACTTCGACACGCAGGGGCCGCTGACCGGCGGGCTGGAGTGGCCGATCACCTACCGGCAGGAGGAGGCCGAACGCAGCGCCGTGCTGCGGGCGTTCGGGGTGCGCGCGTTCACCTCGATGCTCTACCCGCACAAGCCCGGCATGGCCCGCTGGCTGAACGAGTGGGCGGCCGACTTCGCCGCGCGCACGCCCGGGTGCCTGCACACGGCGACCCTCTTCCCCGAGCCCGGCGTCGAGGCGTACGTGCGCGAGGCGGTCGAGGCGGGGGCGCGGGTCTTCAAGGCGCACGTGCAGGTGGGGGCGTACGACCCGGCCGACGAGCTGCTGCGACCGGCCTGGGGCCTGCTCGCCGAGGCCGGGATCCCCGTGGTGATCCACTGCGGCTCCGGGCCCGCGCCCGGCAAGCACACCGGCCCCGAGCCGGTCGCGCGGGTGCTGGCGCGTCACCCGGAGCTGCGGCTGATCGTCGCGCATCTGGGCATGCCCGAGTACGAGGACTTCCTGGGCCTCGCCGAGCGGTTCGGGCAGGTGCGGCTGGACACCACCATGGCGTTCACCGACTTCACCGAGAAGCTCATGCCCTTCCCACACCGGGCGCTGCCCCGGCTCTCGGCCCTCGGCGACCGCGTGCTGCTCGGCTCCGACTTCCCCAACATCCCCTACCGGTACGTCGAGCAGCTCCGCGCGCTGGAACGTCTGGAGCTCGGCCCGGAGTGGCTCCGGGCCGTGTGCCACGACAACGCCGCACGGCTGTTCGGGCTGTGACGCAGGCTGTGACGCAGGACGGACGCGCGGCGGAAAATATTTCGTCCGCCGTGTCGATCCGCGTCGACGCCGTTCGACCTGGGGTAGAGAGGGTCGACGAGCGACCCCGAAACGAGGAGGCCGAGATGGCGAAGTACATGCTCATCATGCGCAACACCGACGAGTCCCTGGCCACGATGATGGAGACCCCGTTCGACCAGATGCTGGAGACCGTGGGCCGCTTCAACGAGGAGCTGATCAAGGCAGGCGTGCTGCTCGCCGCCGAGGGGCTGGACGATCCGGGCCAGGGCGTCGTCGTCGACTACAGCGGCGAGACGCCGGTCGTCACCGACGGCCCCTACGGGGAGACGAAGGAGCTGTTCGGCGGCTTCTACCTGATCGACGTGGCCTCGAAGGAGGAGGCCGTGGAGTGGGCGCGCCGGATGCCCGCCATCGCCGGGTCGCGCTGCGAGATCCGCCGGGTGCCGGGGATCGACGAGTTCCCGCAGGACAACGAGTGGATCGTCAAGGAGCGCGCCTGGCGCGAGCGGACCGGCCAGCACTGATGGCCGAACGCGCCGAGAACCCGCACGGCCCGCCCGACGGCCCGCCGCGCGGGGAGGCCCCCCGCCCGGAGGCGGCGCGGCGGGCCGTCGAGGCCGTGTGGCGGATGGAGTCCGCCCGGATCGTCGGCGCGCTGGCCCGGTACACCGGGCAGTTCGAGCTGGCCGAGGACGTCGCGCAGGAGGCGCTCGCGGAGGCCCTGGTCGGCTGGGCGCGCGACGGCGTGCCCGCCAACCCGGTGGGCTGGCTGCTGACCGCCGCCCGGCGGCGCGCCGTCGACAGCTTCCGCCGCCGGGCGGCGCGCGACGAGCGGTACGCGCTGCTGGCCAACCCCCTCGCCGAGGGCCAGGCCAGCTCCGGCGCGGCGCAGCCGCCGGAGGGCACGGACGACCTGCCGTTCGACCCGGACCAGGTCGACGACGACGTGCTGGCGCTGATGTTCGTCGCCTGCCACCCGGTGCTCTCGCCGGAGGCGCGGGTGGCGCTGACGCTCCGGGCGGTCGGCGGTCTGACCAGCGAGGAGATCGCGCGGGCGTTCCTTACGCCGGTGCCGACCGTGCAGGCGCGGATCACCCGGGCGAAGAAGACCATCGCCGCCGCCGGAGTGCCCTTCGCGCTGCCTCCCGCCGAGGAGCGGCGCGAACGGCTCGGCGGCGTGCTCAGCGTGCTGTACGTCATCTTCACCGAGGGGTCGACCGCGACCAGCGGCGACGACCTGCTGCGCCCGGACCTGGCCAGGGAGGCGACCCGCCTGGCCCGCATGCTGGCCGCGCTGCTCCCCGACGAGCCGGAGGTGCACGGCGAGCTCGCGCTGTTCGAACTCACCGCCGCGCGGTTCCCGGCCCGGACCGGGCCGGACGGGGAGGCGGTCCTGCTGGAGGACCAGGACCGCCGGTTGTGGGACCGCGCGGCGATCCGCCGCGGGATCGCCACGCTGCGGCGGGCCCGGTCCGCCGGGCGGGGGCTCGGACCCTACGGGCTCCAGGCCGCCATCGCCGCGTGCCACGACTCGGCGCCCTCGGTGGCGGAGACGGACTGGGACCGGATCGTGCTGCTCTACGAGGCGCTGGGACGTGTCGCACCGTCACCGGTGGTGGAGCTCAACCGGGCCGTCGCCGTCGCCATGGCGACCGGCCCGCAGGACGCGCTCGACCTGGTCGACGACCTGGCCGCCGCAGGACGCCTCTCGGGCTCGCACCTGCTGCCTGCCGTCCGTGGCGAACTGCTGATCCGGCTGGGCCGCACCGCCGAGGCCCGCGCCGAGTTGGAGCTGGCCGCCCGCCTCTGCGGCAACACCCGCGAGCGCGCGGTGCTGCTGCGTAAGGCGGGCGGGCTCTGACCTCAGCTGACTTCCGCAGACGTCCACGGACGTCCACGGACGTCCGCAGACGTTCGCGGACGTCAGCTCCCGGCGAGGCGCTCGGCGAGTTGCTCGTCGTAGAGGCTCTGCGGGAGCACGTTGGCGCCGCTGTTCTGGATCTGGCCGTCGCTGCCGCTGGTCAGGGTGCCGGTGCAGCCGATCGCCCAGTTGTGGGCGGTGGGCGGCTCCTGGATGAAGTAGTTGCTGGTGTCGCAGTTCCAGGCGGTGCTGTTGGCGTCGCCCCAGCCGTGACCGGAGCCCTCGGTGCCGTAGTTGGTCATGTCGAGCGAGCCCTGGATGGTCAGGTCGTCGTAGAGCGTGCCGCTCCCCCAGCGCTGGTGGCCGCCGGAGTCGTAGGTCACGTCGGTGGTCGTCGCGGTGCAGTGGGAGTAGACGTTGGGCCCGGACTGGCGCGCCTCGGTCTCGAAGGCGTGCACCTTCGTCGCGGTGACCTCGCAGCCGTCGATCAGGTTCTCCTGGCCCTGGAGGGTGTAGCCGTCCGAGCGGGCGGAGGTCGCCGTGTTGACGACCATGTCCAGCGAGCCGGTGTTGAGCACCGAGACGCGGCGGCTCTGCGAGTTGAGGCCGGTGACGCCGTTCTGGCCGAAGTGGTGGGTGTAGACGTTGCTGATCCAGGAGTCCTGGACGGCGTTGACCTCGGAGAGGCTGGAGTTGTAGAAGTCGGTGGCGTAGTTGGGGTCCGCCGTCATCGCCTGGCCGTCGGCGCTGAGGTTCTCCAGGCCGACGTGGTCGATCCGCGGGAAGGTGTAGTGGTAGACGGTCGCCTGCTCGTACTGCTTCTCCAGAGCGGTGGTCAGCGGCGCGTCCAGGGTGATCCGGTTTCCGTTGATCGCGGTGATGGTGCGCTCGGAGCGCAGGCTCCAGTTGGGGCTCCAGATGTTGGTCATCCCGACCGCGTCGATCCACGCCTGGGTGGTGGGACGCTCCACGACCACCTGGTCGCCGACGCTGAAGCCCGCCGTACTGGCCAGCGTCACCACGTGCCCGCCGACCGGGACGTAATTGTCCGTCACGTTCTCGGCCGTGCCCACGACCGAGTAGGCGGAGCTGGTGCTGCCGATCTGGATCAGCGTGCGCGCGGTGGCTCCGGTCGCGACGAGCTCGGTGTCGGCCGAGTTGCTGTCGGCGCCGCGCAGCACCACGCCGCTGGCGTCGATGCTGAGCGTCCCGGCGAGGTGGTACTGCCCGGCGGCGAGCTGGACCGCGCCGCGGAATCCGCTTGAATCCAGCGGCAGCGCCGAGGCGGCGTTGATGGCGTTCTGGATGGTGGCGGTGTCGTCCCCGCCGCTGGGCGGCGCGACGGTGAACTTGGTCGGGACGCTCGGGATCGGCACGCCGCCGCCCTCGTACCCGGCGTAGGAGTAGTCGGGGATCCGGTTGCCCTGACTGTCTTGACCGTACGTCAGGTGACTTCCGTCGTAGGTGATCCACGGACCGTTGGCGTCGGCTGCGCTCGTCGCGGAGGCGGACGGGCTCAGCATCAGGCCGGCAGCCGCCAGCAGCGTGACTGCGGTGGCGACGGCAGCGGTGGGTGCGGCAACGGTGGGGGCGGACCGTCTCATGCGCGGTCTCCTCTCTGAGTAGCTGCAGAACAGGCGTGGTGCGGTGCGGTCGGCGGGGAGGTGTGGGGCCGCTCCCCGCCGACCGCGATCATGGGAGTGCGGTCAACGGACCGCGATCAGGACGCGGATCAGCTCTGCGGCGAGCCGCTGGCGCTGTAGGCGTCCCAGTCGTAGAGGAACCCCTTGACGTTGGGCCCGTCGGTGGACGGGTTGCCGTGGTCGTCGACGAGGATGCTGGGCTGGTTGAGCGCCACGCAGATGTAGCCGTGGTCGAGCTTGTACTTCAGGTCGAGCGTGCCGATGTGGAACTGGCTCTCGGTGCTCGCCGCGGACGGGTTGAAGTTGCCGAGCACGTCCATGACGACCCGGCTGCCGGTGACGTTCATCCAGCCCTCGAAGACGTACAGGGCGGAGCTGCGCAGCCCGCTGGAGTCCGTGGAGTTGAACTCGTGGCCCATGCAGCACTGGCCGTCGTAGGGGCTGGTGGTGCCGTCGGCGATGTGCGCGCCGCTGACGGTGCTCTGAGCGGTCTTGTCGAAGGTGTCGCCCGCGAGCACGCTCCACAGGCCCATCAGGTCGCTGGAGCCGTGGCCCTGGTAGACGAACGGACGGGCGATGGCCGAGTTGGCCGCGGAGCCGACCGTGGTGAAGCAGCCGCCCGCGCTGGTCAGCCCGGCCGCGTTCAGCTGCGAGGCCACCGTCGCGTCGTTGAAGGAGCTCAGCATGGAGTCCCAGGTCGAGGCGCCGAAGAACTGGATCGCCGCGATCTCGGTGTCGACGCCGCCGTCCCGGTAGTTGGGGTTGTTGCCCTTGGAGAAATTGCCGAACCCGCAGATGCCGGAGGAGAAGTTGTTGGCGTCGTTGTAGGCGTAGTTGCTGCCGTAGCCCATGGCGGCTTCCAGCAGGCTGACCTTGTTCTGCTCGGCCGCCGTCAGCTCACTCCAGGCGGGGCCGTTCTTGAGGAGCAGCAGCGCCTGGGCGACCGGCGCCTGGCCCCACATCTCCAACCCGCCGTCGGCGTCCGGCTCGTGGCCGCCCGCGATCAGGCTGCGGACCTGGGCGAGCAGCGCGCTGTCCACGCTGGTGCCGTTGGTGGCCTTGCTGCCCGGGGCCTGGTGGTCGACCAGGGCCAGGTAGTAGAGCACCGCCGCCTCGCCGATGTTGGCCGGGTTGGTGCCCGGTCGCGGCACCGAGGAGGTGGGCGCGGCCCAGGCGAAGGGCGGCGCGGCCACGGCGCTGTCGATCAGTGCCTGGGTGAAGCCGGACCCGCCGCCGCTGCCCGAGGTCGTGCCGGTCACCGATGCGCTCTGGGCGGACTCGACACCGGCCGCGTCCACGGCGGTGAGCGTATAGGTGTGCGAACTCCCGGCGGTCAGGCCGGAGATGGTCGCGCTGGTGGTGGTCGGCGTGTCGACGACCAGGCCGCCCTCGTAGACCCGGTAGGAGACGGCCGGGTCGCTGGTGTTGGTCTCGGTCCAGCCGAGGCTGATGCTGGACGCGGTGCTGCCGGTGACGCTGAGACCGGTCGGGGTCGCCGGGGTGTTCACACAGCCGGAGGTCGTTCCGGTCACCGGACCGCTCTGCGCCGACTGGACACCGGCCGCGTCCAGGGCGGCGACGGTGTAGGTGTGTGAGGTGCAGGACGTCAGTCCGCTGATCGTCGCGCTCGTGGTGCTCGCGGTGGCCACCACCGTGCTGCCCTCGTAGACCTTGTAGGAGACCGCCGGGTCGCTGGTGTTGGTCTCCGTCCAGCCCAGACCGAGGCTGGACGCGGTGCTGCCGGTGAGCGTCAGGGCCGTCGGCACGGCCGGGGACGAACCGCCGCCGGAGCCTTGGCCGTTGACGGTCACGCCGGTCGGAGCCAGGTAGCCGGCGCTGCCGTAGTCGCCGCTGAACTGGAAGGTGACGCTCGCTCCCGGCGCGACGGTCGCGTCGGAGGAGGCGTTGGTCAGCGTCCAGTGCGTGCCGCTGGAGGTGTAGGAGGCGGGGGCGGCGCTCTCGATGTTCTCGCTGGCGTCCAGGTCGAACTGGACGTTCCAGCCGTTCACCGCCGTTGCGGACGTGTTGGTGAGGGTGACGGTGTCGGTGAAACCGCTGCCCCAGTCCTTGGTCTTGGCGATGGAGGCGGTCAACCCGCCACCCCCGCCGCCGCTTCCGGAGGTGGTGCCGGTCGCGGACGTGCTGTGGGCGGACTCGACGCCGGACGCGTCCACGGCGGTGACCGTGTAGGTGTGCGAACTCCCCGCCGCCAGACCGGAGATGGTCGCGCTGGTCGTCGTCGACGTGGCGACGACCGAACTGCCCTCGTACACCTTGTACGAGACGGCCGCGTCGCTGGTGTTCGCCTCGGTCCAGGACAGGTTGAGGCTGCTGCTGGTCGGCGCGGAAACGGTCAGCCCCGTCGGGGTGGCCGGACCGCCCGTGCCGCCGGTGGTGCTGCCGGTGACGGCGGCGCTGGGCGTGGACTCGACGCCCGACGCGTCCACGGCGGTGACCGTGTAGGTGTGCGAACTCCCCGCTCCCAGGCCGGAGATGGTGGCACTGGTGGTGGTCGGCGTGGCCACCACCGTGCTGCCCTCGTACACCTTGTACGAGACAGCCGGATCGCTGGTGTTCGCCTCGGTCCAGGACAGGTTGAGGCTGGAGCTCGACGCGGCCGACACGGCAAGGCCGCTCGGCGCCGCCGGACCGCCCGCCGGCGCCGGGGTCTGCGGGCCGTTGGTGGCGAGGCTGAAGTCGGCGAACTCGCTGGTCGTGGTCTTGGTCGGGCTCCACGAGGTGTCGTGTCCGCCGTGGAAGGTGGAGAAGAAGGCGCCGGAGACCGGCGAGGAGAACGTCTCCGTCACCTGGCAGACCTGCTTGCCGTCGCTCCAGATGGTGACGGCGCCGGTGCTGACGTTCACCAGCTGCTCGATGGTGTGCCAGTTCCCGTCGGCCGGGAAGGTCCAGTTGCCCAGGCAGACGTCCGCGCCGTAGCCGGAGCCGCTGCCGCCGTAGAAGTACAGCTCACCGTTGGGCGCGCTGCTGCTGCCGCCGCGCCACATGTACCGGGTGGACCAGCCGTTGCTGCAGTGCTGGCCGCCGCTCTCGCATCCGGGCGGGCCGCCGTACAGGCCGGGCATCTTGCCGGCCGTCTTGCCGCCGAAGTCGAAGCCGACCGGGAACTTGTAGGCGTACTTGAGGTCGATCGTCGGGCTGCTCGCCAGCGCGGACTGCCCGTTGCTGGTGAGGTCCTGGTAGAACTGCCCGCCGCCGAGCACACAGCCGCTGGAGGAGACGGTGCAACTGGGCGGACCGCTCTTGGCCGGGTAGGTCACCTGGAGCGCCTGACCGGCGGGGCTGGTGGCGTCGCTGATGGGCTTCAGGTTCTCGTAGCCCCAGTTGCAGCTGTAGGTCCCGACCGCGATCGGGCACTGCGCGGAGTCGGAGGTCAGGCCCCAACCGGAGTTCCAGCCGGACGAGTGGAACGAGTCGAACGTGCCGGTCCAGGCCGGAACGGTGGACGAGGTGGCCTGGTGCGTCTGCCCGGCCGAGGCGTCGGCCGGGGCGGTCACGGCCAGGCCGAACAGCGCGATCACCGCCAGGCAGAGCCCGATCAGCAGGGCCCTTCCCGGGGCGCGGACGGTAGTGCGTCGCTTCATCTGTGGCAACTCCTTGGACAGTCTCCCGTGAACCATCCGGCGGAATAGCGGGGTTTCCACCGAAGCAGGCGCGCCCTGCTGCGGGCGCGGCGTCTCTCCGCATGCGTCTGACGTCATGTCTGGCGGTCTGCCTGACGTAACGTCAGCTGACCTTGCGTCAGGGAGGTCCCCGCCCCTGCGGGTTGGGCTCCTGGGCGGTGGTCCGGGTCGGCACCGACCCACTACCGGTGCCGACCCGGAGTTCGAATGCGCGCATCGACTGCGCTCCTTGAGAAGGGAAGACAGGGTCACATATCTGAATAACATTCACGAATATGGAAGCCTGTCGAGAAGGTACTGGCCCTGGATGGGCATGTCAATCAGCTGTACCAAAGCTCCCCCAGCCTCCCTGGGCTATATCCGAGCCGACCTGGGCAGACCCGTGGATCGACCCAAGACATCCGATGTCTGGAAGCGCTGCGGCACCGTCAAGGGCAGAGCATTCGCAGAAATTCGTAGAAACCAGCCCTGTTAGGAACCTTTCCAAGACGATAGCTCCGATGTATAGCTAGAGCGACCCCGTCCCCACCGAAGGATGGTTATGCCTGATCCACGCAACCGGACACGTGCCGGACTGATCGGCGCGGCGACGGTCCTCGCGACCGCCGCCGCACTGCTGCTCGGCACCTCCGCCCAGGCGACTCCCGGACAGCCGGTCTACGGGCTGAACAAGGGCCAAGTCCAGGAACAGAACCGGAGCCAGGACGTCTACGTCTCCGTCCACGGCGACGACGCCGCCCCCGGCACCGCCGACCGCCCGGTCCGGACCCTGGACCGCGCCCAGCAGTTGGTCCGGGCACGCGACGGCGACCTCACCGCGGACCTGACCGTGCATCTCGGCCCCGGGACGTTCCGCCTGGACCATCCGCTGACCATGGACGCGAGCGACTCCGGCAGCAACGGCCACACCGTCGTCTGGCAGGGCACCGGCGACACCGTCCTCAGCGGCGGCCTCCAGGTGACCGGTTGGCGGCCGGTGCGCGGCAGTGCCGGGCTCTGGTCCGCCCCGGCCCCGGCGGGCCTGGTCAACACCCGGCAGCTCTACGTCGACGGGCAGCGAGAGGAACGTGCCACCGGCGCGCTCCCGGTGACGCTCACCGAGACGCCGACCGGCTACACCGCGTCCAGCGACGTGATGTCCCACTGGCGCGACCCGTCCGACATCGAGTTCGTCTACACCGGCGGCACCAGCGCGTTCAACGCCCAGGTGGAGGGCCTCGGCAACTGGACCGAGCCGCGCTGCCCGATCGCCTCGATCAGCGGCACCACCATCACCATGGCGCAGCCCTGTTGGGACAACTCCACCAAGCGGGTCATGTTCCCGGGGTCGACCCGCACGGTCAGCATGGTCGGTCCCGCCTCGCTGTCGCACAACGCCACGCCCGCGCGGGTCGAGAACGCCTTCGAGCTACTGACCCAGCCCGGGCAGTGGTACCTGGACCGCTCCGCGCACACGGTCTACTACATGCCGCGCGCGGGCCAGCGCCTGGCCGACGCCGACGTCGAGGCCCCCGTGCTCCAGCAGCTGGTCACGGCCGACGGCACCACCCAGGCCCCCGTGCACGACCTGGCCTTCCGCAACCTGCGCTTCGAGTACGCGACTTGGCTGACGCCGTCCTCGCCCGAGGGCTTCTCGGAGATCCAGGCCGGCTACACCATCACCGGCGCCGACGGCTACGCCACCGAGGGCCTCTGCCAGTTTTTGTCGGGGAGCAGCGTTCCGGCGGGCACCACCCCGCCCGCCACCTGCCCGTTCGGGGCGTGGACCAAGGAGCCCGGCAACGTCTCGGTGCAGCACGGCGAACGGGTCGACTTCTCGGGCGACGTCTTCACCCACCTCGGCGCGGCCGGTCTCGACCTCGGTGACGGCGCGCAGAACGACGCGGTGCGCGGCGACGTCTTCACCGACATCTCCGGCAACGGCGTGGAGCTCGGCGGCGTGGACCAGCCGCTGCCGACCGCCGACGCCGACCACACCCGTGGCAACCAGGTGACGGACAATCACCTCTACGGCCTGCCGGTGGAGTTCCACGGCGGCGTGGCCGTCCTCAACGGCTACAGCGAGGACGACGTCATCGCCCACAACCAGATCGACCACACCCCCTACACCGCCATCTCGATGGGTTGGGGCGGCTGGCCGGACAAGATCAAGGTGCCCGCCACGCCCAACTACTCGCACGACAACCAGGTCTCGGACAACCTGATCTACGACCACATGGCGGTCCTGGACGACGGCGGCGGCATATACACCCAGGGCATCACCGGCACCTCGATGGCCGACGGCGAGAAGGTGACGGGCAACGTCATCCACGACCAGTACGGCTTCGGCAAGGCGGTCTACACCGACAACGGCTGCACCTACGAGACCGTCAGCGGCAACGTCATGTACGGGGTCAGCTTCGCGGACGTCTCCGCCCGGCACACCGACTACCGCGACAACCTGGGCAACAACGACCCCACGCTGATCTCCGGCAACTGGTGGGAGGAGGGCACTCCGGACGGCGACAACAAGGGGCTGGTCACCCAGGGCAACCATATCATCGCCTCGCCCGCGGACGCCCCGGCGGCCGTCGTCGCGGCGGCGGGGATCGAGCCCGCGTACACGTGGGTGCTGCACGAGCGCACCGCTCCGGCGGGCGTCCCTGGCACCCCGCTGCTGGTCGGCACGTTCGCGGCCGACGGCAGCGTCTACGCGACCTGGAACCCGTCGTACCAGGAGAACGGCTCCCCGGTCGACTCCTACGCGCTGTCCGCGACCCCGGTGGGCGGCGGACAGTCCGTCACGGCCCGGATCTCCGCGGCGGACTTCCAGCGCCTCGGGTACGCCGTCATCCCGGGTCTGACCAACGGCACGGCGTACTCGGTCACCGTCGCCGCCCGCAACCGCGTCGGCACCGGTGACCAGTCGATCCCGGCCGCTCCGGTCACCCCGGGCCCCGGCTCCGGCGCGCTGCCCGGCGCGGTCAGCGGCGTCTCCGGCTACGCGGCGGCCGGCTCGGTCAGCCTGCACTGGGCGGTGCCCGCGACGTCGGGCGCCACCAACGTGATCGGCTACACCGTCACCGTCTCCGACGGGCGCACCATCCAGGTCACCGGCCGCGACGCGGTGGACACCCAGCAGGCCGGCAAGGCCATGTTCCGCGTCATCGGCGACCTCCAGCCGTCGACGACCTACACCTTCACCGTCGCCGCCGTCACAGCCACCGGGACCGGCCCCGCCAGCACCACCACGGTGACCACGACAGCGTCCTGACGGCTCGTCACCAACGCTGAGACGCCAAGGGCGCGGGGCTCCTCACGAGCCCCGCGCCCTGCATGCTGCGGTGTCCTGACTGCTACGGCGTCCTACGAGCCGTTGCCGTGCGAGCGGCCGAAGAACTCGATCTCGGCGATCGCGACCTGCTTGGTGGGGGACGCGTTGTAGGCCGACTCGATGGTGAAGCGCACCGTGACGACGTTGTCGAAGCGGAGCGGGAGAGTCTGCGGGCCGACGTTCGGGTTCAGGGTCAGCAGGGTCGTCGAGACCTTGCCGTTCGAGTCCGTGACGGTCGCCTGGAGCGTCTGCGGCAGCGCGGAGTTGCCGAGGTCGGACGCGTTGGTGGACTCACCCGGGGAGATGATCACGTCGAGCAGGTTCTCCGGCTGGTCGAACCCGGCCTGGATCCACCGGCCCGCGTCGTCACCCGTGAAACCGGGACCCCACCAGGTGTTGTTGTGCTCGTCGAACGCCAGCTCCGGCCCGTGCTGCGGGTAGGAGTTGGACGCGCTGATCTTCGACATGTCCGGCGGGACGAGGGAACGCGAGGCGAAGTGGTCGCTGACCGCCTGCGCCATCGTGCCGCTGTTGACCAGGAGCGTGATGACTGCGGCCACGACGACCGCGGCGATCGCCCAGTTGATCACCCGGCTCCAGTTGCTGCGCAGCCGGGGGCGCTCCCCGGCCCACGGGTTGCGGCGCGGGCCGAAGCCCGGCAGGCGACGCCACCAGGCGAGCTTGGGCGGGTCCTCCGGGCGGCCCTCCATCGACATCGCGCAGCGGCGGCAGAAGTGCCGGTCCGCCCGGTTGCCGGTGCCGCACCACGGGCACGGCACGCCGCCCTCGTCGCCGAGTTCGGCTCCGGGCGCCTGCACGGCCGGCCGCGCGGCGACCGGGCGTCCCGGCAGCACGGGGGCGATGGACGGTGCGACCTCCTGGTGCTGCGCCTCGATGACGGGCACCAGCAGCGCGCGGGCCCGCGCGGTCGCCGCGTCCTCGGCGTCCGCGGAGCCGACCGCAGCAGCGGCCGGGGTCGCGGACGGCAGGGGCTCGGTCGGCGTCTCGTCGGCGGACGCCTCACGCGCCGCAGGAACGGTGGCCTCGGCGGCAGATGACGATATGTCAGTTTTGGCCTCGTCGGCAGCCGGGGACGGAGCGGCGCTGGCCGACTCGGCGGGAGCTGCGGGAGTCGCAGGGGCCGTGGGCTTCGCGGCAGGAGCCGCCTCGCTGCCGCCGCTGCGCGACGCGCCGCTGGACGAACTGCTCGACGTCCAGGTGAGGACGGCTCCGCAGCCGTCGCAGAAGGACTGGCCCGGAGTGGGCGGCGTGCCGCACTCGGGGCAGGCCTGCAGCCCGCTCCCGGACGCGTCGGCGTTCTGGCTGGTCACCTGTCAGTTCCTTTCCAGCGCGGTCACCTGGACCGTGTACGGCATGTGTGCGGGGCGAGCGGCGGAGACCAGGGCCTCCAGCCGGTGCTCGTCGAGTGGGGTGGGGCTGGGCAGCGCCAGGGTGACGTGCAGCCGGGGATGTCGCTCGCCGGGGACGGGGCCGAGCGGGCGGGCGCTCCACTCCGCTCCGCCGCTCTCGGTGATCACCGGCTCCACGCCGAACGCGAGCCGCACCGCCTCGGCCAGGCCACGGCGGGTGCCGCGGATGCGGTGCAGGCGCGCGGCGGCAGCGACGGCGGCGCGCAGCAGCGCCTCCTCCTCGGTGCCGTCGACCTCGGCGCCGACCCACTCGGCCAGCCAGCGGACGAAGTCCTCCGGGGCCAACGCGGGGCTGAAGTAGGCGTCCAGGCAGTCCAGGACGTTGTGCAGCGGGGCCAGCACGTCGTCGAGCCCCGCGACGAAGCGCTGTGCCAGGTCGTCCTCGGCGAAGACGGAGGGCAGCATCGCGCCGAGCGGCGCGGAGGAGCCGAGCCCGTCGACGGAACCTCTCACGACTGCTCCCCCGAACCGCCGTTGCCGCCGATGACCCTGACCCGGTGGTCGAAGGAGAAGACCAGGGACGGCGCCTCCAGATCGATCCGGTCGGTGGCGTCCCCGCGCTTTCCGGTCAGCGGGTCGGCCGGGTAGAGCAGCACCTGGTCGACGAGTTCCACGCCGGGCACGCGCTGGAGCACCGCGAAGATCTCGCCGGACTGCACCGGACGCCCGAACGGCCAACCGTGACCCATCGCACCGCCGACCAGCGGGTCGAGGTGCCGGTAGAGCGCGTCGTGGACCTGCCGCCGGACCCGGTCGGTGTCCGCGCCGCGGAAGGCGTGCAACGTGGCGACGACGGTGACGCCCTGGTAGTAGGGCGGGCCGACCGCCAGCCGGGTGCCGATCAGCCGCCGCTCGTCCAGGTAGTGCGTGATCCGCTCCAACAGCACGTCCGCCGGGACGAGTTGCTCGAAGCGCAGTCGGCCGCCGGCGTCAGGCACCGCCTGCGGGACGACCAGGACCCGGACCGCGTGGGCGCCGTGCTGGTCGGGCTCGCCCTCCAGGCAGGTGATCCGGGCGGTCTCCGGCGCGGCGCGGCGGGCCAGCTCCTCGTAGTCGCGCAGGGTCACCGCGCGGTCCTGGGCGCGCAGGGTGATGGGGGCGCGGCTCTTGGCCTCCTCGACCGTCTCGCCGTCGACGCCGCCGGTGGCGGCCTCGCGGTTGACCACCTCGGAGACGTACGGCACCGAGCTGCGCAGCACCTGGATGGCGCCGCGCGCGACGTTGCCCGACCGCCCGCCGCCGGTGCGGTACTGCCGGGCGCGGATGGCCGCGCCCTTGGGCGGCACCGCGCCGTACTGGCGCAGGCTGCCGTCGCTCTCGCGGACGGCGGTGCCGAAGGCGATCTCGCCGGTGGCGGCGTCCAGGGTGAAGTGCCGGTCGTCGGGACCGGAGGCCGCGAAGTGGGCGACGACCTCCCAGTCGGTCCAGCCGTCGCCGTCGCCGATCTGCATGTGCAGCGGCGGAACGTCGCCGACGACGGGCGCGTGGCCGAGCCGCAGCCGCTGGCCGGGCAGGCCGGTGGACTCGCCCAGCAGCTCGTCGCGGACGGTCTCGGCGTGCACGGCGCCGGTGGTGCCGCCGATGGTGAAGGCCTCGGCCCGGCGCACGGTCGGCGAGGTCGTGTAGAAGGGCTGGCTGGGCTGGGGCTCGGTCACCCGGCAGCGGATCCAGCCCGCCTCCTGACGACCGGTGCGGGACTTCACATGGCCGCCGGGGATGTGCAGCACGACCTCGCCGGGGCGGTTGAGACCGCCGGTGCCGTCGCGGTCGACCTCGCACTCGGTCCAGCCGTCCTCCGTCCAGGCCTCCCAGACCAGCGGGGGCTGCCGGGGGTCGACGCCGACACCGTCGACGCGACTGTCCAGCGTCACCGCCACCGCGCAGTGCGGGACGGCGTTGCTGAGGCCGATCATCATGCTGTCACCGGGCCGGGGCGACTCGGTGAAGCACATCAGGTCCTTGTGCTCGGCCAGGTCCGAGGTGCGGTCGACCGTCGGCTCGCCCTGCTGCTGCACCACCAGGTACGACAACGCGCTGGGGACGACGGTGAGTTCGCGCTCGGTGGCGAAGACCACCGCCTCCTCGCTCTCGGTGCGCGCGGTCGCGGTCTCGGTGCCGACCGGCAGCCGCACCGGCTCGTCCAGCGGCGCGGAGAGCCAGAAGGTCACCTGGGCGCGCGCCGCCGACGGCGGGAACAGCGTGATGCCGATCAGGTCGAGGAAGGCCAGATGGTTCTTCTCCGGCACGCGGTTGAGCCGGTAGACGATCTGGTCGGCCATGTGGGCGACCGTCTCGACGAGCGTGACGCCTGGGTCGGACACGTTGTGGTCGGTCCACTCCGGGGCGCGCTGCTGGATGTAGCGCTTGGCGTCGTCGACGAACTGCTGGAAGCGGCGGTCGTCGAGGTTGGGAGAGGGCAGGGCCATCAGCGGTCGCTTTCGGTGTCCGGTTCGTCGTGCTCGGGGATGACGTAGAAGGGGAAGACCAGGCTGCGCGGGTTGTTGGTGCCGCGGATCGAGTAGCGGACGTCGATGTAGAGCACCGCCTGGTCGTCCCCGGCGGTCACCTCGACGTCCTCGACCTCGATGCGCGGCTCCCAGCGGTCCAAAGTGACGAAGACCTCGTGCTGGATCCGGCCCGCGGTGGCCTCGTTGACGGGGGCGAAGACCATGTCGTGGATGGCGCAGCCGAATTCGGGCCGCATCGGCCGCTCGCCCGGCGCGGTGGCCAGGACCAGCCGCATCGCCTCCTCGATCTCCCGCTCCCCGCTGACCAGCGCGATGCCTCCGGTGGGGCTGATCCGCATCGGGAACGCCCAGCCGCTGCCGACGAACTGTTCTGCCATCAGAGCACCTGCTCCCGGGTTCTGTTCGCCATCAGACCACCGGCAATCCGTTGGCGGTGACCACGCCGACCATGGCGACGTTGACACCGGCGATGTCGACGTTCAGCGGCGAGGTCAGCGCGAGCGAGCCCTCTCCGGCGAGCACGGCCGCGCCGATCGCGTTCAGCTCCAGCGCGCCGAGCGCGTTGACCGCGACCGCCGTGCCGCGGACGCTGACCGCGCCCATCGACTCGATGCTGACGACGCCACCGGCCTTGACCGTCAGGTCCGCGCCGGCCTCCAGCGACAGGCTCGCGCCCGCCTTCACGGAGACGGAGGTGCCGCCCTTGATGCTGACGCTGCCCGTGCTGTCCACCGTGATCTCGGTCTGGGTGCGGTCCAGATTGATCGTCAGCTGGTCGTCGCCGGTCTTCAGCCGCACGCCGCGCTTGGTACCGAGGCGCTGGTCGAGCAGGTCCAGGCGGTTGCCGCTGCGGTCGGCCAGCGTGCGCCGGACGGTCTTGCCGCTGGTGCCGTCGACGGGTTGGACGTCGTTGCGGCCGGGCTGGTCCTTGCCGTTGTAGAGGCCGCCGATGACGTAGGGGTGGTCCAGCGCGCCGCGGTCGAAGGCGACCAGCACCTCGTCCTCGACGTCGAAGCCGATCAGCCCGCCGCCGCCGACGCCGCCGAACTGCATGCTGCGGGTCCAGTCGCTGACGTAGGTGTCGTCCAGCCAGGGGAAGCGCAGCTTGACCCGGCCCTGCCTGAGCGGGTCCTTGATGTCGGTCACCACGGCGTTCGCCACGCCGGGCAGTCGCGGCGCACCGCCGCTGCCGCCGGAGGCGAGGCCGTAGAGGGAGCGCCACTGACGTCCGCTGACGGTCAGTTGGACCTCGTAGTGGCGACTGTCGCCGAAGCTGTGCCGGGCGCCGGTCACCGTGTACTTGCCCTCGAACGGCTCCCCCACCGCGCCGAGCGCGATCGGGACGCCCGGCCGCAGCTTGGGGTTGCCGCGGACGGTGACCTCGAGCTCGGCGAACGAGGCGGTGATGTCGTCGGCCAGCGAGCTGGCGGCGTTCTTCACCTCGCTCTGCGTGTCGAAGGGGATGTCGGTCTCGACGCGGGTGGCCTCGCCGAAGGCGGCGACGGCGGCGGCCGGGGTGGTGCCGATGACGATGGCCGGGTTGTCGACCGCGGGCTCCTGGCTGACCAGGTCCTTCTTCGCCGTCACGTCCCAGCCGCGGGCCACCGCCTCGGAGACCTGGTCGGCGGAGGTGACCGCGACGCGGCAGCGCAGGATGTCCTTGAACGCCTTGAGCGTCAGCGGGGCGGTGTCGCTGTTCGGCGAGGGCGCGCCCGCGGCTGACTCCCGCTTGACGAACTGGAAGGTGCCGCGCGCGCTGAGCGACATCACCATGTCGTTCTCGTCCGCCAGGCGGCTGAGGAAGTCCCAGTCGGTGACGTTGGCCTGGGTGATGAAGTCGTAGACGGTGGTGGTGGCGTGGATGCTGCCGACCGGCACGCTGTCCTTGGCGCAGAGCCGCCGCGCGATGTCCGAGGCGGTCATGTTCCGGTACGCCTGCACCCGGCGCTGACGCAGCATCCGGTGACCGAGGTCGTAGCCGCGGATCACGGTGAAGCTGCCGGTGTTGTCGTAGTCGCTCTCCATGGCGGTGATCTCACCGGTGAGCAGCGGCGACGCGGCGCCCTGGCCGTCCGAGACCGGGGCCAGCACCACCTTGGCGCCCAGCTTGGCGCCGGTCTGGCCCAGCACCAGCCGCTCGTGGTCGCGGAAGGTCAGCTCGAACGCGCCGGGCACTCCGGCGGCGAAGTCGATCCAGCCCGCGACCAGGTGGCGGGCGACCGCGTCGGTCAGCTTGGTGCCGCCGATCTCGACGTGGAGGACGTTGGAGTAACTGAACTCGGGCATCAGCGACCCACCTCTTCGGCGGCGGGCAGCATCAGCGCGGTGCCGGGCGTCAGCTGGGCGGGGTCGTCGATGCCGTTGGCCTCGGCGATGGCCCGCCACGCGGTGGCGTCCCCGTACTCGCGCCAGGCCAGCGACTGGAGCGAGTCACCCGAGACCACCCGGTGCACGCGGCGCGCGGTGAGCGCGCCGGAGGTCGGGTTCTGACCCGCCGTCTGCCCCGGCACCTCGCGCAGCGACACCCGGCAGGTGGCGCGGATCGGCACGCCGGTGGTGCTGAAGAGGGTGTAGGTGGCGTCCACCGAGGTGACGTAGGCGTTGAAGCGGGCGGTCGAGAAGGCCCCCCACTGGAAGATCACCCACGGCGTCGACGGCTTGTTGGCCGCGATGCTCGACGCCGTCGTCTCGCAGCAGGAGAAGAGCGACTCGACGTTCTTGCGCACATCGTTGCTGTCCGGAGTCTGCGAGCGGTCCAGGAAGATCTCGACCGACAGCTCACGCGGGTCCGGCCCCATGTACTCGGGGACGGGCCCGTCGTGGTGGCCGGGCGTGGTGGTGGCCTTCCACGTGGCCCGGCGGCTGATCTGCAGCTGCGAGGGGTTGAAGTCGAAGCTGAAGTTGCTGATCAGCCCACCGGGCGAGGTGCCGCCGCCGAGGGGCGGCTCGTGTATCGCGATCGTCGCCCGGACCAGGCTCTTGCCTGCTCCTCCACCGCCTGCCATCTACGCCGCCCCCGCATCCGTGAAGCCGTGGTGGGTGATCTCCAGCGTCTCGGTGGCCACCGCCGGGTTCTCCGGGTTCAGCGACGGGCCACGCCAGCTGACCGGCAGCACGTCGATCAGCCCCCACCGGGCGACCAGGGATCCGTCCGCGCGAAGGGCCGCGATCTGCGCCGTCGGCCGCTGGATGCCGGTGGTGATCGAGCTGATCCAGGTCGCGACCTTGGAGGTGTCGGGCGTCAGCGGACGGGTCAGCGTGATGTTGGAGAACGTCACCCGCGACGGCAGCTGCCAGACGAAGCCGTTGTTGCCGCCTTCCTGGTGCTGGTGGATCTCCACCGAGGAGGCCAGGCCCTCACAGGTGTTGAAGGTGCCCAGGCTCTCACCGTCGATGGTGAGGTGGAAGAAGATGGTTGAGCCTGGGTCTTGTTCCTGGGGCATCGGATGCTGCCTTCCTGCGGGCGGATCGGGTGGTGCGGTCAGCGGCTCTGCTTGTTTGTGTCGCGGTGGCTCTGCGGCTAGCGGCGGTTGTCGCGGAGTCGGCCGACGCGCTCGCGGTCGAACCGCAGCTCCATGCGCAACAACCGTGTCAGCGGGCCGATCAGACGCTGAGTCAGCTCGTCCACCTGGCTCTCCTTGAGCATACGGGGGTCGAACGCCTCGGTGATCTGCTGGGGATCGTTCGAGGTGTACGGGGGCGGCGGGCCGAGAAGGGTGGGCGGCGCGGTGTACGACTCCTGCGCGGTCGGTTCGCGGTCGGTGCGGGAGCCGGACGGCGTGTTGGCCTTCGCCGTGACGGGAGAGACCCGCGGCTCGGCGGTCCGGGGCGGGGAGATCAGCGAGAGCAGCGGGTTGGGCGTGGACCGGGTCGGCGGCGTCTGCGGTGCCCGCTGCACCGGCAGCGGCGCGAACTGCGCCGACGTCGCGGGCGAGGCAGGCGAGGCGGTCGGCATTGCCTGCCTGGCCTGCGTGGGCTGCACGGCCCGCTGCACCGGCGGAGCGGCGACGGGCGACGCGAGTGGCACCGGCCGGACCGGCGCGGGCCTGGACAGCGTCGGCAAGACAGGCGAGGCAGGCGACGCCACATGGGTCGTTGGGGTGTGGACCGTGGGGGTGTGGTGGACCGTAGGTGCGGCTGCTGCGGCGGCACGCTGAACCACGTTCGGCGCAGGGGCTGCTGCCGCACTGTGCAGTCGCTGCGGAGCGGTGGGGCGGGCAGCGGTAGGCATGGCGGGGGCGGCTTCGGTACTCCGCGCTGCCGTCACCGGCTCCTGCCTCGACGTCGCCGCGGGCTCCACGCGCAGCGGCACCGCCTTCGACGCGCTCAACCGCTGCACGGCGACGGATGCGGGCGCGTCCACCCTCCGCGCGACGGCACGGGCGGGTGCCAACGGCCGTACGGCGGTCGGCCTGGAGGCCGAGCCAGCAGTCGGTTTGGCGGCAGTCGGCGCGACCGCCTCTGCCGCCGACTCAGCGGTGGGCATCGGCAGTTGAGCGGCCGGGCCTGCTCCGCTGCCCATCGCCAGCCGCTGCACCGGCGGCGCTCCGCCGTCCGAGGTCCCCGCCGACGCCTGCGCCAACCGCTGGATCGGCGCCACACGCGGGACGTCGGGAGTCGACGCAGGCGATGCAGCGGCCGTGGCAACCCCGGAAGGAGTCGCCAACGGGGCGGTGGGCGCAGCGGCAGGGCCGCCCACGGCACTGCTCTCGGTCAACCGCTGCGCGACCACTGCCTGCGAGGCAGCGTCCGCCGACGGCACGATCGGCGACGGGTTCGCGGTCGCGGTGGTGATCGGAGTTGTCAGGGTTGATGGAGCGTCAGCTATGGACCGCTGCACCGGAGAAGCCTGCGATGCCGTGCGCCCGGCTGCCGCCACCGGGGACGACGCCGGGACAACAGGGCTGGCGCTGCTCGGAGTAGCCGGACCCGGGGCTCCCGCCGCGCTGGTCGGCCGCACTGCCGTCGACCGCTGCACCGACCCGCCCGTGAGCGGTGTCGTACGCGCGGGCGGCGCGGTCATGGGCGCGCCGAGCAGGGAGCGCCGCCGCTGCACGGGTGCTGCGGTGGCGTCAGACGTCGGCGTGGCACGGCGGCTGGGCTCCCCCAGCCCGACTTCCCGGCGCTGCACAGCGGCCGGGCCAGGCGTGGCAGCCGGAGCGGGAGTCGGCGTCGGCGTCGGCGCAGCCGGGACGACAGCGGCGGGGGCCGAGGAGGAGGGCACCTCCGCAGGACCGCTGACCCGCCGCTGGACCGGCAGATCCTGCGCAGGAGCGGGCGTGGCACCAACCGGCCGTGCGGGTGCGGCTGTTGAGCGCTGAACGGTTGCGGGAAGAGGCGCCGACTCGGGCGCAGACGTCCCCGCCGCTTGCTTCGGTTCGGGACGTGACGGCTCGCCGCCGCTCCGCTGCACCGGTGCGGCTGAAGCGGCAGGCGCGGCAGGCGCGGCGGCAGACCCAGACGGCGCAGCCGAGGACACCGAGGGCTCCACGGCCCGCCGAACCGGGGTCGGAACGGGCTGCTGCGTCGAGGCCTGCTCCTTCGACGCCCTTGGTGCGACAGGAGGCACAGCATCGGGGATCGACGCCGGAGCAGTCGCGCGCTGGATCGGGGCGGCAGGCGGCGCCGATGTCGTCGCATCGGTCCCGCCGGACCGCAGCGGCACGCCCGGCGACGCGGGACGCGGCGAGGACGACGCAGCGGCCGACCGCTGGACCGGCGCGACAGGCGTAGCAGCCGCAGCCGAAGGGGATGCCGTCGTGGGACGGTCCGTTCGCGGAGGGGTCGCGCGCTGGATCGGAGCGGCAGACGGGGTCGGCGTCGCTGAGCGCACCGGCCCATCGGTCGACGCAGCAGGCGGAGTTGATCCCGGAGCGCCGCCGGACTCCTGGCTCGTGGTCCTTCCCGTCGAACGCTGGACGGGCGCGGCAACGGGAGCCGTACCGGCAGCGGTCGGCGGAGACGTCTGCGCAGGGGACGGCGAAGAGGACGGCGCAGACGCTGCCCTCGCGTCGGTCGCCGGGCGCGCGACCCGCTGGATCGGAGCAGCCGTCGCCTTGGACACCTGCGCGGCCTCGGGCCGAACCGGCAACGGCCGCTCCGACACCGGCTGCGACGGGGCTGTCGACTGCGTCGGCTGCGACGGGGACGTCGACCGCGGCGGCGTGACCGAAGGCGTCACCGGTGCCGGTACTGGCGCTGGTACCGGGTCGGAGTCGGCGGCAGCGGGCTCCGAGGCCGCGACGGAGGCAGCGGCTCGGGCCGGTGCAGCGGAGGCAGCGGGAGTCACACCCGCGACCGGCCTCGGCGCCGGAGCCGCCGCCGGAAGCACCCGCCGCTGAACGGGCGGGGTGGTGGCGCGCGTCAGCGGAACCGAGCGGGTGGCGGACGCCGGACTCGGGCGTGCGGGGGCGACGCGCGGGCCGGTCGGGCGGGTGGCAGAGACGACGCGCTGGACGGTGAGACCCAACGCGGCGCCGACCCCTGCCTCACCCGCCGGCTCGTCGACCGGATCGGCCGACGCCACCGGCAGTTCGAGCGCGGGCGCGCCCAACGACTCGCGCCCACCCCCAGCGCCGCCTCCGACCGGTGTCAGCGCGTCGCGGATCACGCCGGTGGGCGCACCGTCGAGGACGGCGTGCGAGAGGGTCCCCATGAAGCTGGGGTTCTGCCAGGTGGCCAGCGACCGCGAGAAGTCGGACGCGGCCACGGCCGGCCGCGACGGACCGGCGCTGGCGCGCTGGATCGGCGGCAGCGCCGCCCACCCGCGCGACGCGGCGGCGCTCGGCGCGGCAGCCTCCTCCCGCCCGGACACAGGCCCGGACGCGGGCGCAGACGCAGGCGCGGGCGCCGAAGCAGGCGCCGAACCAGCACTCGGCGCCGCGGCAGCCGCGGCGCCCCGGAATCGGTCGAGGAATCCCATGGCTGAGCCCCGCCCCCCGTTACCGTTCCGCCGCGGCGCGGGTGACGAGCGAGGCGATCTGCTCGGCGTACCGGCGACGGTCGCGGTGTTCGAGGTCCAGGATGTCCTCCAGGCTCCAGTGGAAGTGGTAGGCGATGTACGCGATCTCTTCGTCAATGCGTTCGGTCGCGTACGTCACGATTCCCCCAGGCGGCTCCCGCCGAGCTCAACCTCGAAGGGCTGCTCGCAGTGCGGGCAGGTCACCCCGGCTCGGGTGTGGCCCTCCGCGTTGATCTGGCGGTAGAAGTCCTGCAGGAAGGCGAGGTCGGAGGCGAACATGTTCTCCACCACGCCGTCGTGGATGTGCGCGACGGTGCCCAGCCGGGTGATCACCCGGGCGAGCAGCACGACGGACAGGTAGGCAGGGTTCTCCTGCACCCGCACGTCCCGCAGCGGGATGAGCTCGTCCCTGGCGGTCGCCAGGCGCATCACGCCCTCGCGGTGGACGTTGCCTTGCTCGTCGACGTAGCCGCGCGGCAGCTCGAAGGCGAACTCCGTGCGCAACTGCCGCCGCACGGGCGCGGGTTCGACCGGCGGGGCCGCCGGCGCCGCGAAAGCGGAACCGGCGGACTCGGCGGCATCGGGTCCGGCGACGGCGGCGCCGCCGGACCTGGTGGCGGAGCTGCGGCGCATTACTCCATGATCATTTCTTCGTAGGTGATGGTGACGGTCTCGGTCAGCGCGGACGCCTCGCCGGCCTTGACCGTGCTCGCCGACACCTTGCTGCACCAGGCGTTGCGCAGGTGGTAGCGCTTCACCGGGTTGTTCATGTAGTCCATCACGATGATGCTGGCGTTCTTGCGGGCCGAGCCCATGTCGCCGCGGACGGACGCGTTGATCCAGTCGTTGAAGGCGGTGGACTGGGTCATGCCGCGGACGACCGTCGCCTCACCGGCGCGCTTGACGCCGGGCAGCTTCTTGGTGACGGGCTGGCCGTTGGCCGAGACCTGCTGGAACTCGATGACGTCCTGGTTCATGTCCAGGCCGTTCACCTCCTGCAGGTACTCGACCATGACGCCGTCGATCTGGAGGCCGAAATTGTGCGATGTGAGCGAATCGCCGGGCTGAAGGCTCATGCCTGGTGTTCCTTACTTCTTCTCGAACACGTCTACTCGAACCGGTCGTGGCTCGCCCGAGGGCGAGCGGGGAGGGAGGAGGCTACTCCTCCAACTCACCTGCGCCGCTGGAGAACTGCGCCAGCCGGAAGATCACGAACTCGGCCGGCTTCACCGGGGAGACACCGATCTCGCAGATGACCCGGCCCAGGTCCACGGACTCCGGCGGGTTCGTCTCGCCGTCGCACTTCACGTAGTAGGCGTCGTCCGGCGTGGCGCCGAACAGGGCGCCACTGCGCCACTCGGTGACCAGGAAGGCGGAGATGTTGCGCCGGATCCGGGCCCACAGGGCCTGGTCGTTCGGCTCGAAGACCACCCACTGGGTACCCGTGAGGATGGACTCCTCAAGGTAGTTGAAGTAGCGCCGGACGTTCAGGTAGCGCCACGCCGGGTCCGAGGAGAGCGTGCGCGCGCCCCAGATCCGGATGCCGCGACCGGGGAAGGCCCGGATGCAGTTGATGCCCAGCGGGTTGAGCAGGTCCTGCTCACCGCGGGTGATCTGCATCTCCAGGTCCACCGCGCCGCGCACGACCTCGTTGGCGGGGGCCTTGTGGACGCCGCGCTCGGCGTCGTTGCGGGCCCAGATGCCGGCCACGTGACCGCTCGGCGGGATCATCCGGGTCTGCGCGCTGGCCGGGTCGAAGACCTTGATCCAGGGGTAGTACAGCGCGGCGTACTTGGAGTCGTAGCCGGCCGTCTCCTGGCGCCAGACCGAGATCTGACGGGCGTTCAGGCCCGGCGGCGGGTCGATGATCGCGAGGCGGTCGCCCATCAGCTCGCAGTGCGCGATCAGCGCGAGCTGGACGGCCTTGACCGACTCCAGGTCGATCGCGCCGCGCTGGTAGGCGGCCATCAGGTCGGGGACGGAGACCATGGAGACCTCGTCCACGGCCTCCAGACCGCCGAAGCCGGTGCGGTCGGCCGAGTCGCCCACGTACTCGCGGACGCCGACCTGCTCCACCTCGCCGGTGCCCGTGGGCACCGGGGCCGACGCCGGGTCGGCGGACGGCGCCGGCAGCGCGACGGTCTGGTTCTCCGGACGGACCAGCTGCGCGGCCGGGGCCGCCTCCTGGATGGAGATCAGCTTGGAGCGTTCCTTGACCTGGGTGACGACGTAGTTGCGGCCACCCTTCTTCGCCGACACGTCGAAGGTCTCGACGGACTTGTCGCCGTCCTTGACGACCAGGCGGAAGCGGTCGGCCGGACCGTCTCCCTCGGCGTCGACGACCTCGACCGAAAGCCCGCTCTGGCCGGCGGCGATCGCGGAGACCTTGAAGGTTCCGAGCTCCTTCGCCTCGCCGGGCAGCAGCGCGGCGCGGACGTTGCCGCCCGCGAGCGCCGCCGGGGCAGCTGTGGCCACACCCGAGACGCCGCCGACCACGCCACCGACGCGGACGACGTAGGCGGCGCTGCCGCCGTTGTTGAAGAAGCCGTAGACCGCGTGCGCCAGGTAGTAACCGTCGGTGAACTCACCGAAGGAAGCGACGTACTGCGACCAGTTGGTCACCAGCGTCGGCTCGTTGAGAGGGCCGTTCGGCGCAAGACCGACGAACGCGGCCACCGACGTGCCCACACCCTCGATGGGGCGCGAGCCGCTGGCGACCTCCTCCACGTAGACGCCTGGCGACAGGTACGACGGCATACTCAGCGCTCCTCGCAGTTCAAGACAGGACCACGACAACAGTCGCTGCTCGTACCCGTTTCGGAAACGTCCTCCGGTACCTGACCCGGGGCATCCTCGCTGCCCCGGGCGATGCACCAACGGGCAGGCGGCGGACGCCGGCCGGTGTGGGCCTGACCTGGGCTTCCGGTCGAAGCAGCCGTCTCGTTCGCCGAGGAGTTCGGTCCGGCACCTGAATACCCTGAACTGGGGCGCGCAACCGGTCCGTTCGGGCAACGGTCCGGGCAAGGGTTCTTGCTTCTCCGGTCGTGCGGGGGCGCCCGTCGAGCGGTTTCGCGCCGGTTCCCGGGCGGCCGACTGCCCCGCACCACCCTGCCGGTGGCCCGACAGGGCACCACGGCAGGCACTTTGGGGCGGGCACCCTGCCCCGCAGCCTCCTGACCCGGGGGGCGCGCCGCCGGTAGGTTCTCCAGGTGAGCCTATGGACTTCCCTGGAGCCCGCGTCCACGACAGTCGACGCTGGAAGCTCCGCAACAGTACGCCTGCGCATCCGCAACACTGGTGACGTCGTCGACGAGTACCGCTTCACCACGGTTGGCGACCTCGCGCCCTACATCACGGTCGAACCACCGACGTTGCGGCTCTACCCGGGCACCACGGGAACGGTCGAGCTCACGGTCGCACCACCCCGCACCCCGGACGCCGCCGCCGGGCCGCACCCCTACGCCGTGCAGGTCACCCCGACCGAGCACCCCGAGGCGACGACGGTGCCCGAGGGCAACATCACGGTCACGCCGTTCATGGAGGTGCGGGCCGAACTCGTCCCGCACACCGTCAAGGGGCGCTTCCGCGGACGGCCCAAGCTGGCCGTCGACAACCTCGGCAACACCACGCTCACCGCCTCGATCAACGGTGACGACAACAACGGCGACCAGATCGGCTACGAGGTCGTCCCCGCCAACGTCCAGATCGAGCCGGGGCGCGCGGCCTTCGTCAACGCGACGCTGAAGCCCCGTCAGATCATCTGGATCGGCCACAAGCAGAACCGGCCGTACCGGCTGGTGGTGCGCCGCTCGGGCGTCAACCCGCTGAACGTGGACGGGACGTACGTCCAGCGCGGGTTCCTGCCGCGCTGGCTCTTCACCGTCCTCAGCCTCTGCATCGGGCTCGTCATCGCCTTCGTCGCGCTCTGGATGACCAACCCGCCGGCGTTCAGCAGCGAGGCCACGCCGCTGGTCGCGCAGGCGTCCTCCAGCGAACTGCCCACGCCCAGCCTGAGTGTCGCTCCCCCGCCCACGCAGGCGGCCCCGCAGCCCACGACGGGCGGCGGCAACTCGCAGCCCACCCCGGTGCAGGTCGTCCCGACCGGCAACGGTGGCGGCGGCAACGGCGGTGGCAGCGGGGGCGGGAACGGTGGTGGGAACGGCGGAGGCGGTGGCAACAACCCGCCGCCGACGACTGCGGCGGCCGGCGGCGGCTTCGAGCTGGTCGGCCGTGGCTCGAACCGCTGCATCACGGTGACCAACGGCGTGGCGCAGGGCGGCAAGGACGGCGAGCCGCTGGAGCTGTGGGACTGCAGCAACGCCGTCTGGCAGCAGTGGACCTTCCACGGCTTCACGGCACCGAGCTACCAGGGACAGGTCATGTCGCTTGGCCTGTGCATGGACGTGGCCAACGCCAACACGGCCAACGGCACCACGATCCAGCTGGCCAACTGCAACGGCGGCCCGGCCCAGGTGTTCACCCTCAACACCACCCAGGGCGGCGACCTGGTGAGCATCATGGCCGACAAGTGCGTGGACGCCACCAACCAGGGCACCGGCAACGGCACCAGGCTGCAGCTGTGGACGTGCGGCGGTACCTCGAACCAGAAGTGGGTCCAGCACAACGGCTGAGCCACTGAGCGGCCGAGCGGCTGACTCGGCGAGCAGGAACAGGCACGACGGCTGGTGACGGAAGGCTCCGTCACCAGCCGTTGTCGTCGTCCAGGACCAGACGCCCGGCCTTGCGGTACTCGCGCTGAGCGCCCGTCAGCAGGTCGGCGTCGGTGACGGCCTCGCCGCGACCGGCGGCGGCGTAGGCGGCGGTGACCACGGCGCTGCGGATCGACCCTCCGGCCAGCTCGAACTCCCGGGCGCAGCGCCCCGGGTCGATCCCCGGCACGCAGGGCACCGAGGCCAGGCTGTGCCGCCACAGCGCCAACCGCTGTGCGGCGTCCGGGAAGGGGAAGTCGACCACCAGGTCGAGGCGACGGGTGAAGGCGTCGTCGATGTTGGCGCGCAGGTTGGTGGTCAGCAGGGCGATGCCGTCGAAGGACTCCAGGCGCTGGAGCAGGTAGGCGCTCTCGAGGTTGGCGTAGCGGTCATGGGCGTCCTTGACCTCGGAGCGCTTGCCGAAGACGGCGTCGGCCTCGTCGAAGAGCAGCACCGCGTCGGTGCGGTCGGCCTCGGTGAAGATCCGTTCCAGGTTCTTCTCGGTCTCGCCGATGTACTTGTCGACGACCGAGGAGAGCTGCACCACGTAGAGGTCAAGGCCGAGTTCGGCCGCGACGACCTCCGCCGACAGGGTCTTGCCGGTGCCGGAGTCCCCCGCGAAGAGCGCCAGCACGCCACGGCCCCGCCCGCCTCCGGCGCTCAGCCGCCAGTCGCCGAGGACCCGCTCGCGGTGGCGGGAGCGCAGGGCGAGTTCGTGCAGGTGGGCCAGGGGCGCCTCGGGCAGCACCAGGTCGTCCCAGGTCACGGCGGGACGGATGCGGCGGGCGTGCTGCTCCAGGCCGGAGGCGGACTGCTGGCGGGCGGCCAGCCGCAGGTGGGAGCCGGAGAGCGGGGCGTCCTCGAAGGCGGCCAACTCCTGCGCGGCGCGGGCGGCGCGGCGGATGTGCTCGCCGCCGAGCCGGTAGGGGGCGACGACACCGGCCAGGTCGGCCGGTCCACCCCCGGTGGCCTCGGCGCTGCCGAGCGCCGCCGACCACGCGTCCAGGTCGCCCGCGCGCTGCCTGGGAGCATCGAGCACCAGCGGGTCGCGGTGGCCGTCGCACCACTGCGGGTCGTACGGCCGGGTCCCGGCGAGCAGCACCGGCACGTCGGAGACGGCCAGCGCGCGGATCAGCGGCCCCGGCCGGTCGGGCAGCGGGGCGACCACGACGGCGCACCCGCGCAGCCGGGCCTCACGGAGCAGCGCGGCGATCTCGTGGTCGGTCTCGTGGTACCGGGCCTCGTGGTACTGGGGGGTCTCGTGGTCGCGGGAGTCGGCGGGCGCGGGCGCGGAGGCGCGGGGGACGTAGTGCAGCGCCTCCTGTCCCGCGACGGCAAGTGCGGCGGCGGCGCAGGCGAGGCCGTCCCCCTCGCGTTGCTCGCGCAGATAGACCGTCAGCGGACCGGCGGCCAGGCGCTTGCCGAGCCGCTGGGGCAGGGCATCGTGCTGGAGCCGGACGAGCGGCGCGGCCAGCGCCCGTACCCGGCCGCCGAGCGTGGGGTCCTGGGTGTCGTCCCCGAGCAGGTGCGCCACGACCCGGTCCGGGACGGACAACGCGCGGCTGAGGAAGGGCCGGTCGGGCTCCTCGATCCGCAGCAGGCCGAGGGCGGACAGCGGCGCGGCGGGGTGGAACCGGGCGCGCCCCTCGGCGGAGTGCGCGGGCAGCCCGCAGAGCTCCAGCGCCAGGCCGACGGTGGCGCGGCGGCGGCTGACGTCGTCGTTGAGGTAGCCGTAGAGCGGCTCGAAGGCGCGCTGCAGGTCGGGCGCGAGCGCGACGAGCAGCAACTGGACGTCGAGCACGGTCAGGCCGAGCCGGACGGCGAGTCGGTAGAGGCGGTCGTCACCGCCCTCCGGCCGCGCGGCCTCCTCGGCCTCTGCGGCGTCCTCGAACTCCGCGGCGTCCTCGAACTCCTGGGGTCCCGGCAGTGGCGCCTCCGGGACGGGCCCATCCGGCCCGGCCGACGCGGCGTCGGCGCGCAGCAGCAGGTGACGGGCCGCGTCCGGGGAGAGGTAGAGGCCGCGCAGCGGGTCGTCCGCGGTGGGGTCGTCGGCGCTGCGGAGCGCGACCAGCCGCGCCACCCGCTCCCGCAGCCGGTCCAGTCGGGCGAGCAGCGGAGCGGAAGGGTTCACTCCGACACCGCGCCCGACGGCCTGCCCGAGCCGGGCCTGCGGGTGCGCGGCACCGGCGCCGTCGCCGGGCTGCCGCTGCTGCCGTCAGCGCCGCCCGCGGTGCTGCCTCCTGCGCCGCCTGCGGCCAGATGCCGCGCCGGGAAGTGGCGGTCGGGTGAGTCCTCCAGGTCGCCCTCGATGCCGCGCACCCGCACGCCCAGCTCGGTGACGGGCGGCCCGGCGTCGTACTCCGGGTAGGAGAGCATCGGGACGGTGACCACCACGTCGAGCGAGGCCTTGAGCTCGCCGCCGAGCGCGGACCAGATCTCGGCGGTGGAGCGGGCTTCCATCTGCAGCGAGGCGACGGAGAGCGGCACGGTGAGCCCGAGCGCCGCGAGCGAGCCGGTCAGCTTCTCGGGCGGCAGCAGCTCGTGCGGCAGCAGCGTGGCCAGCACCGCGGAGAGGATCCGGTGCTCGTCCTGCGGCTGCTTGGTCCAGGCGGTGACCAGGTAGGAGAGCCGGAACCAGCGCGGCGGCTGCCGCCTGCGGACGGTGACGCCCTGTTCGTTCCTGACCGAGACGTGACCGCGCTCGCGCCGCAGCGTGTCCTCGCGGATGTCGTAGAGGTAGCAGTCGACCGTGGGAGAGTTGCGCCGGGCGGCCCAGTCGCGGGTCGGCGCGTCGAGGGCGATCTCGACGCCGCTGCCCGCGAGGGCGCCTCCGGTCAGCAGCCCCTTGAGGACCTCGTCCACCTCGTGGATCACTGCCGCGCCCTCACTTGCCGTTCGTCGCCTGGTGGTCTGGCGCACCGGTCGCACGCCCCGGTCCCGCCCGTCGGCCGCCCCGCCGTGAGGCAGGCGCACCCGGCGGCCATCCTGCCGCGCGGGGGGCGTGCCCCGGTAGGCGTTCCAGGGACGTTGTGAAGGCATTGTGTGTTGCCCCCAGGGGCATCTGTGTGTGCCCCAACCGTCAGATGTAGCCTTCCCTCAGGGCATAGGCCACGGCGTGAGCCCGGTTGCGGAGTTGGAGCCTGGTCGTGAGGCCGTGCATGACGTTCTTGACGGTTCGTTCGGAGTACGAGAGCTTGCTGGCGATTTCCGCGGTGTCCAACCCCTCGGCGACCAACCGGACGACGTCCACCTCGCGCGGCGCCAGACCGTGCACGGGTGCGTCGGAGGATCCGGAGGTGCCGCGCTGCATGGTGCCCACCTGCGTGATCAGCCGACCCAGCAGGTCAGCCGGAAGATCCCCCTCGCCCCGGGACGCGGCCAGCACCGCCTGGTGGAGCCGGGGCCCGGTGGCCTCCCGCCGCCACACTATGGCGCCGACGCCGCACTCGATCACCTGGAGCAGCTCGGCCTCGCGGACGGCGGTGGCGACCAGGACGGCACGGGTGCCGTCGGTGCGCGTCAGCCGCCGCAGCGAGGAGAGCGTCGGTTCGTCCGGGGCCTCGGCGACCAGCACGGCCACCGCGCCCGCCCGGCCGGCGACCGTCTCGACCATGTCGACGCCCGGCTGTTGGCGCAGCTGGCTGCGGACGCCCGCGAGCGAGACCGGGTCGTCCGCGTACACCGCAACCGGGATCGTGCCCACGACGTCCGTCGATCCGGAACCCATTCGCACCACCATGACCCACCATCCCCACGATCCGGGCCTGCTGACCGAAATGACGAAGTTGCCCCAGATGACTGCAAGTGTCCGGTGAACGGCACCACCTGCGCAATCGTGGGCGACCACGAGATGAACCACGAACATGACAAGTCGAACCACATCAGGGCGCACCACGGCACGCACCACTGCACGGACCACGGCACCGACCACGACAGACCCCACGAACAGCACCGCGACCGGCCCCATGAGAGGCACCACACCCATCACGACGTTCCCCCGGCCCTCCAGGAGGCTCCGATGACCTCGACCGGCTCGACCGGCAGGCAGCTCGGCGACGGGCCGCTGTGCGAACGGGAGGACGCCCTGCGCCTGGTGGCCGCGGAGGCGCGGCGCGCCCGGTCCGGCTCCGGCCGGCTGGTGCTGCTGCGCGGCGCCACCGGGACGGGACGCAGCGCACTGTTGGAGGCGGTCGCGGCGGACGGCACGGCGCAGGGGATGCGCGTGCTGCGCGCCCGGTGCTCCACCGAGCGCTCCGGCACCGAGTACGGCGCTCTGCGTCACCTCCTGGTCGGGGAACAGAGAGCTGACACAACATTAAATCCAGTCAATGGCACGGCAGTTGCCGATCAACTCTGGCAACTGGTCCGGAGCGCGGCCGCGGGGATGCCGCTGCTGCTGGCGATCGACGACGTCCACCTCGCAGACCCCGCGTCGCGACGCTTCCTGACCGAGGCCGCCCGGCAGTTGGACACCCTGCCGGTGCTGATCGTGGTCACCGAGCGCGGCCAGTACGACATCGCCGCGCCGGTGCCGGGGCTTGCCCACACCCTCTCGCCGACGCTGGTCCGCGGCCATGTCCTCGGCCCGCTCAGCCGCGCCGCCGCGGAGGCGATGGTCCACGGCCGTCTCGGCGGACGCGCCACCGACGCCTGGGTGGACGGCTGCCTGCACGCGAGCGCGGGCAACCCGCTGCTGCTGCGCGCGCTGTTGGACGACCTCGACGTCGCGTTCACGACGCCTCCGGCGGACCGGGCGATTGCTGCTGGACTCCCGCAGGACTCGCCGGACTTCACGCAAGACTCGCCGGACTTCGCGCAGGATTGGCCTGCCTTCCCGCAGACCTGCGCCGACCTCTATCCGGGGGCCTTCGCGGCGGCCGTCACCTGGTGGCTGGAGAGCGCGGGCCCGGAGACCGCCGCCGTCGCCCGCAGGCTGGCCGACGTCGTCGGCCCGGCAACGGACGCCGCCGCTCCGCAACTCCCGCTTCCGGAGGGCATGTCGGACGACGTCGATCTGGTCGCCGGGGTCACCGGAACCGACCCCTCCCGGGTGGCGGGCTGGATGACCGCGATGCTGCGGCTGGGCCTGCTGCGGGAGACCCGTGGCCGGGTCCGGTTCGCCCATCCGCTGCTGCGCGACGCCGTGCTCGACGGCTGGCAGCGAGCCGACCGGCAAGCCGCCCACCGCGACGCCGCCGCCTACCGGCAGCGCCGGGGCGACCCCACCGAGGCGGTCGCCGCCCACCTGCTGCGCACCCACGCCGTCGGCGCGGTCTGGGCCGTCGACGTCCTGCGCGACGCGGCGGCCACCGCCGCCCGCGCCGGTCGCACCACCGACGCGGTGACGCTGCTGCGCCGCGCGCTGGAGGAGCCGGTCCCCCGCGTGCGCCGGGCGGAGGTGCTGACCGAACTGGCTTCGCTGGAGCTCGCCTCGTTGCGCGGCACGGGCATCCCCCGGCTCGCCGAGGCGCTGCGGCTGCGCGAGGAACCCCGGGAGCGGGTCCAGGCCACGGTCGCGCTGGGCCTCGCGATGGCCCGGCGCGGCGAGGCCCAGGCCGCCGTCGCCCTGCTCCAGGACCTGGACGCGGGCGGCTCGTTGACCGACCAACCAGCTCTGGCCCGCACCGTCCGGCTCGCCTCGGCGCTGCTGTCGGACCACGACCGCGAGGTCCGCCGCGAGGTCTACGACGAGCTGCACGAGTCCGCCGACCGTGACCCGGCACTGTTCGGCCCGGCCGAACAGGCGCTGCTGGTCCGCCACGAGACGACCGCCGGTCTGCTCTCCGCCGACGAGGCGATGCGGCGCCTCCGCGCCCTGCTCTCCGCCGACGAGGACCCGCTGCTGATGCCGTATCTGCTGGGCACCGCCGCAGCGGTCGCACAGTGGGCCGACGCGCTCGACGACGCCGACCGGCTGGTCCGGCAGGGCCTGTCCACCCATCGGCTGCCCCCGCTGCACCCGATGCACCAGGCGCTGCTCAACACCCGCTGGGACGTCATGGCCGCGCGCGGCGACCACGCCCGGCTGCTGGCCGAGTTCGAACGCCGGGAGGGCGGCACGTCGGGGCGGGCGGTCCGGCCGGGCAACCTGCTGGCCCATGTCGTGATCGCGCTCGTCGAGACCGGCCGGCTGGACGAGGCCGCCCGCCTGACCGCGAGCGTCGACGTCCAGATCAGTCACGTCCCGGACGACACCTGGGAGTTCAACCGCTTCCTGTACGCCCGGGGTGTCGTGCGCGCGGCGTCGGGCGAGTTCCAGGAGGCGGTGGACGACTTCCTGGAGTGCGGACGGCGGCAGACCTCGCGCGAGGTGGTCAGCCCGGTGGTGACGCCGTGGCGCTCGGCGGCGGCCGAGTGCCTGCTGGCGCTAGGCTCGCCGCAGTCCGCGCTGCCGCTGGCCGAGGAGGAGTTCCGGCTGGCGTCGGTCTGGGGCACCCCGCGCGTCCTCGGCCGCGCGCTGCGCGTGCTGGGCGCGGTCAGCAACGGCCGCCGCGGCCTGGAGCTGACCGCCCGCGCGGTCGAGACGCTGCGCGGCGGCGACGCGGACGCCGAACTGGCGGCGGCGCTGATCGCCCAGGGCCGCCGGCTCACCGCCGCGGGCCAGCGGCTCCAGGCCCGCGCCCTGCTCCGCGAGGCCACTGCCGTGGCCGAACGCCTGGGCTCCGCACGGCTCCTGGACCAGGCGGAACAGGCGCTCCGCACCGGCAGCCCCCGCCTCCGCGTCACCCACCACAGCGGCGTGGACGCGCTCACCGAGAGCGAACTCCGCATAGCCCGCCTCGCGGCCGACGGCCGCACCAACGCCGAGATCTCCGCACTGCTCCACCTCGCCCGGCGCACCGTGGAGACCCATCTCACCAGCACCTACCGCAAACTGGCCATCCGCGGCCGCAACGAACTCCCCTCCGCCCTCGACTCCACCCCACCCTCCCGCCTCTCCCTCCGCGCCGTCCGCCCCTCCGGCCCGGACCCCGACCCGAGACCGACCGCAGGCCCCCAAATCCCCTACCAACTCCGCCGCGAGGCCCCAACTCCGCAGGAGATCCACGGCGAGGCGCAGTGACGTCCGCCTGCGGCGACGGGTGGAACCGGCCGGACCCCTCCCCGGCCCCGGTGGTCCTGCTCGATGTGGTCTGCCAGCATCTCCGCGTGGTGGACAGCAGTCCGAGGCATGTCCAGATCTGCCGCGCGGCGCTGCTCGCGCTGGAACGAAGCGCACCAAAAGCAGCCCGCAACCGGGGTGTTCATGCCGTCGTCTCCCGCTGGATCTTCTCCAGAACGGCCGCCAGCGCCTCGGCCACCTCCGCCGTGCAGCCACCCAACTCCACGAAGGGGGTCTCCCTGACGGGGTGTGAGCCGCGCAGCGACGGAATGGTGATGCCGTGCGCGGTGAGCGCGTTCCGAAGCCGCTCCGCCGCCACAATGGCGAGCCGGTACGGATCCGTTCTGATATCCCGCTGAGTGATAGTCACAGTGGTGCTCCCTGCGGCCAGTTCGTATCGTCTTCTTGATGACGATGTTCGACCGGCCGGCGGAGCGGATCCAGTCCCATTCTCCTTGTGGACTAAAGATCAACGGAAGAGCTGCGCCCATTCCTCAAGACGAATACGCGCCGCGTCCCCCCATAGTGCGTGAGCCTCGTACGACGAGAACTCCGCAAGGTAACTCTCAACATCTCGGGCGTCCTTGAGCACCATCACTCCCGTCGAGGTCTCCACTGTGGCCAGGCTGCGGTCGTAGACCGTGAAGACGTTCAACGGTGTCAGTGGAACATGACCGGCAAGAGGAAGCACGCCCAGTCGTACGCTCGGCAAGCGACTGACAGACACGAGGCGGTCGATTTGCATCGCCATGGCCGGCCTGGGGAGCAGCGGCCATCTGACCGCCTGTTCCGTGAGCAGAAACGTGAATCGCTTGGACGCGTCGTAGAGGACGGACTGGCGGTCAAGCTTTCGGGAAATCGCCTGTGAGTGATCCCCCGGAACGTTGGCCAGGGTCGCTCGAATATACTCGGGCGTGGAGAGCAAGGAGGTAATTATGGTCGGCAGGAAGAACCGGAATTCGGCTGACATCCGCTCCAGGTCGGCAAGTTCGCTCTGCTTCTTCTCAAGCCCCTTGCGACGCATGGACCGGAAGTCCTGCCACTCAGTGTTGGCAATGCGGGTCAGAGCGCCGACCTCGGCTATCAGCCCTGCTGGGGCGTCAAGTGCCCGTAGGATGCGCTCCACGTCGACCAGCGTAGGAACGGTCTTCCCGGTTTCAATCTTGGAGATTTTGGATTGTGACATATTGCAACGCTGAGCGAGCCGAACCCCTGAGAGTCCGGCCCGCCGCCTGAGCGTTCTCAATGTCTCTGCCAGGTCTGCCTTGCTCTGCCCCAGCTGGTCCGGGTCGAGCGTCACGCGGTCACATACTCCCCGAAGGGGACGGACTCAGCAACAGCGATGCGCTGTGCCTCGGCGAACGGCTCGACATCGCCTTCGTGAAGCACCCGGTTGATCTGGGTTCCGTCAGCTTGGTAGTTCATCAGCACGACCGTTGAGCGATCGAACATCCAGAAGTCCTGGAAACCCTCCAGGGGGTTTTCTCGGTCGGTCACGTCGAGAATCCGGATGTCCTCGCCGGCCTGGGCGCTGTGACGGTAGTATCTGGCGAATTCAAAGCGCAGATAGTCACTCAGTGGACGACGCAGGACATGAACTCTTCCCATTGCGCGCCCCTCGGCCTTGTGACGCCGGATCTGAGCGGTCCAATCATCCTCTCGGACCTCGAGGAACCTCGCCCCAGCGCGAAACTGAGCCAGTTCGTCGGCTTCCTGGGGCACGATGTACTGAGGGAGCGTCTCCAACCGCCAAGCCTCCCGCTTGAAATCGCGGAACTTGGCCGCCCATTCCTCACCAGCCAAGAGCACGAAAAGCCTCCTTCAGGACCGCTTCGGGAATCTCCACAAGCCCCTCCCCCTCCGGGGGCTGGAAGCCGGCGAAGTGTTCGCCCTGGACGACGAACGTGCCACGGTCCGTTCGGTAGACGTTCGGGCAGTCCCCCTGCCCACACTCGCCAGACCCCTCCCCGCTTCCGGTGAGCCGGGTGAGTCCGATCTTCTCCGCCATGGTGGAGGTCCCTTCCCGCTGGGCACCCAGCGCGCCCTGGGCACGAAGGTAGGCGGACTCTCAATACATCGTCTATGCCGCAACGGAGTTATTCCCGTCATGGAATAGTTGACCAAGAAACGGGAGAGCTCCGCTGGTCACCCGACTCGATGACAGTCAAGGCAGCCAACGGCCGCATCCGACCCCTACCGGCGCGGGTTCGCGCGGCGCGTGGGCTCGGCGGTGGTGGGGTCTTCGGGCCAGGGGTGGCGGGGGTAGCGGCCGCGGAGGTCGGCGCGGACGGCGCGGTAGCCGTCGCGCCAGAAGGAGGCGAGGTCCGCGGTGACGGCGGCCGGGCGGCCCGCCGGGGAGAGCAGATGGATCGTCAGCGGGACGCGCCCGCCGGCGAGGCGGGGAGCGGTCTGCCAGCCGAACAGCTCCTGGAGCTTGACCGCGAGGACGGGCTGGTCGGCGGAGTAGTCGACGCGGATCCTGGACCCGGTGGGGACGGTGATCCGCTCGGGAGCCAGCTCGTCGAGGCGGCCGGCCTCGCCGGAGGCCCACGGCAGCAGCCGGGCCAGGGCGGTCGCCGTGGGGACGCGTTCCAGGTCGGCGCGGCGGCGGGCGCGGGAGAGTTCGGGCTCCAGCCAGTCCTCGGCACGCTCACGCAGGGAGCCGCCGTCGACGGCGGGCCAGGGGTCGCCCAGCACGCGGTGCAGGAAAGCCATCCGCTGTCGCAGGCTCGTCGCCTCGGCCGACCAGGTCAGCAGCTCCTCGACGCCCTCGACGGCGAGACCCTCCAGCAGGGCCGCCCGCAGCAGCGCCCGGTCCGGAGCGGCCAACGGCTCGGTGGCGAGTTCGACCGCGCCGAGCGCCTCGACGCGGCGGGCGGCGACCTCGCCCCGCCTCGACCCCGGCGGGACCGCCCAGCGGACCTCCTCACGATCCGTCAGCAGCGGTGCCGCGCACATACGGGCGGTGGCCTCGTCCGTCGCGGCGGCCAGCTGGACCCGCGCCGAGGGCGACCCGGCCGGGCGGTCGGCGACGGCGACCGCGATCCACTCCGCGCCGGACAGCGCCGACCCGGCGCCCGTCGCGGCGGCGGTGCCCGAGGCCATCAAGTAGGCGGATGCGGCGCCGGGTTCGGGCTTCTGCAGTGCCCCCGGCCGTGACCCCGGGCTGCGCCTCCTGGCGATGCGTTCGGGGAAGGCCAGCCCGGCGATCAGCCCGGCCGCCTCGGCGTCGCCCACACCAGCTGGTGCTTCGTCCGCGTCCGGGTGCCGACGCAGCCGTCGCACCTCGTCGCGCCAGCGCGCCGCGTAGGGGTCGTTGCCCTTGCGAACCGCGCGGCGGACGGCGGCGAGGTCGTCGCCCAGCGCACGCGGCGGCTCCTCGGAGAGCAGCGCGACCAGCTCGGCCGCCGGGCGCTCGCCGACGAGCGGCGCGCCGTCGAGCAGCGCCCGGCCGAGCCGGGGGTGCAGGCCGGTGCGCGCGATCCGGACACCCCGTCCCGTGGCGCGGCCCTCGGCGTCGACCGCGCCCAGCGCGGTCAGCGTGGTGTGCGCGGCGGCCATCGCACCGGCGGGCGGCGCGTCGGGCAGGGCGAGTCCGCGAGCGCCGGGCGCTCCCCAGCAACTGGCCTGGAGGGCGAAGGAGGTGAGGTCCGCCTGCATGATCTCGGGCGTGGGCAGCGCCCTCGCCAGCGCGTCCTCGGCTTCCGCCCAGCAGCGGTAGACGGCGCCGGGCGCCTCCCGGCCCGCTCGTCCGGCGCGCTGGCGTCCGGTCGCCAGCGAGGACCGCACGGTCACCAGCCCGGCCAACCCACGGGCGTGGTCGGTACGCGGCTCACGGGTCAACCCGCAGTCGACGACGGTGCGCACCCCGGGCACGGTCAGCGAGGACTCGGCGACCGACGTCGAGAGCACGACCCTGCGGCGGGAGCCGGGCGCGAGGGCGGCGTCCTGCACGGAGCGGTCGGCCCGTCCGTGCAGTTGCAGCACATCGGCAGTGTCGCGCAGGCCGCCCAGCAGACCGGCCACCCTGCCGATCTCGCTCACGCCGGGGAGGAAGCACAGCACGTCGCCTTCGCGCTCGCGCAGCGCCCGCAGCACGGTCGCCGCGACGTGCTCCAGCAGGGCCGGGTCGGTGCGCAACCCCTGCGGCGGCCGGACCGGGCGGGGCGGCGGCGACCAGATCACCTCCACGGGATGCTGGATCCCGTGCGCCTCGACGACGGGCGCGGGCCCGTCCGCGCCCCCATCCGCCCCGCCATCCGCGCCGCCATCCGCGTCGCCTCCGCCGCCGCCGAGAAGCCGGGACCACGCGGCGGTGTCGGAGGTCGCCGACGCGCACACCAGCTGCAGTTCGGGACGGAGCGCGGCCCGCACGTCCAGCAGGAAGGCCAGCGCGGTGTCCGCGTCGAGGTGCCGCTCATGGCACTCGTCCAGCATGACGAGGTCCACCCCGGCGAGTTCCTGGTCGCGCTGCAGGCGTTGCAGCAGGACGCCGGTGGTGACGACCTCGACCACGGTGTCCGGGCCCACCCGCCGCTCGCCGCGCACCGTGAAACCGACCCGCTCCCCCACCGGCTCGCCCAGCATCCACGCCATCCGGCGGGCGGCGGCCCGTACCGCAAGCCGCCGCGGCTCGGCGACCAGCACCCGCCGCGACGGCGTCCCGTCCAGCAGTCCGGCCAGCGCCAGCGGCACCAGCGTCGTCTTCCCCGTCCCGGGCGGCGCCTCCAGCACCGCCGCCCCGCGCGACTCCAGGGCGCGTCGGAGCGCGGGCACGGCACTGCGTACGGGGAGGTCAAGGGCGGCGAGGTTCACCCCCGCAGTCTCCCCGATCCAGGCCACGGCCGAGCACTGCGTCCGTCAGAAGCGCAGGACCGCCGCGACCCCGTCCGTCTCGGCGAGCGTGCCGTCGGGCACGAACAGAACCTCTCCGTCCGCGCGAATCGTGTTCTCAACCAGCTGCTCGACGATGTCCGTGGCCACGCCCAGGGAGTGCGGGGCCGGTCCGATGTCCCGCTTCGGATTCGGCAGGGTGACCGGTTCCTGGACCGGTTCGAGCTCCAGCTCGCGGCGGTCGTCGGAGATGCGCCCGGCGATCACCTGGCCTTCCTCCACGACGAGCAGCCGGACCCGCTTGTCCGCGACGGCTGTCCACACCTCCACCGGGCCGCCCGCGAACTTGCCCTGCGAGCGTGCCGTGTCCATGGCGGCGAGCGCTCCGGCGACCTGCTGGGCGTCGAACTCGTCGAGGACGGGCGTCAGCCGCTTCACCAGCTCCCGCGCCGGAACGGTCTCCATGCCGGTCAGCGGGAGAGTCCCGGCGATGAGGTCCGCCAGGTCCGTCTCCTGCCGGAACATCGTCAGCATCTTGGGGCTGCCGACCAGGAAGAGCGGCGGCCTGCCCGCCTCCTTCACGGCGTCCCCCAGGCGGGAGTTGACGGCCCGAAGGTACTGCTTCAGATAGGCCTCGTGATCCTCGTACGGCGCGGAGTGCGGGATCGGGCCGGGGATCGCGTCCTCGGGCGAGGGGATCTGCGGGCTGTCGGGGAAGCCGTGCTCGGTGACCTCCGTCAGCTCCCGCCACGCCCCTCGGAACAGCCGGCTCAGCTTCTGGTCGAGGACCAGCACCAGGTACGGACGCGCGCCCTGCTCCGCCGCCACCAGATACCGGGTGAGGAACGTGGTGCCGAACTCCACGCGCGGCACCACCGCCCACGGTGAGGTGAAGTGCCACACCTGGACGGGTTCGCCCGCGGCGACGTAGGCCACCATGGCGTCGCCCGACCGGTCGGAGTCCCGCGCGACCTCGATCACGTCGGGGTCCAGCTTGTGCCGGGTCAGCTCCAGCCGGTCGTCACGGTCCACGTCGGGGTCGTCGGCGAGCCTGCGCTTCGCCTCGGTGAGCACGTCCCGCAGCAGGATCCGGGTGTGGTCGTCGGAGGGGGCCTTCGGGTCGCTGGGCAGGACCAGTGTGATCGCCGGGTAGGGCCGCGGGCTGCGCAATGCGGCCAGTGCTTCGGGAGTCACCTCGGGCATGTGCACCACATCGCTCGTCAAGGGGCCCGCTCAGGGCCCAGCCAATGAGGGCCTCCGCAGGGCCCGGTGGGTCAGAGGCCTGGTGAGTCAGAGGCCCGGTGGGTCAGGGAGCCCAGTGGCCGTCGGGCTGGCGGAACTCGTGCGGTCGCTGCCGCTTCCGGTCGAGCTGTTCCTTGGACTGGCGGATCGCGTGGGCCAACTGCGTGTGGAAATACAGCAGCTTTCCCTGCCCGCGTGCGCCGAGGCCGTGGTGCCCCTTCACCGCCATGCTCTTGCTCATGACTCTCCTCCCCTCCAGGGATGCCGAATCATGCCGAACCGATCCCTTTACGCTACGACGCCCTCCCCGCCGCTGCGACCGGGCAGGACGCTCGGCGGAGTCAGGCAACGGGCACGAAGGTCGGCACCCGCACGCCGCACCATTTACTAGGACGTCCTAGTATCTGTATCGTCGGCGCTGCTTCGACCTGTCCCGGAAGGCCACCATGAGTGATCTGCACGTACCCGAGAACCCTGTCCGCCTGGTCACCGCTTCGGCGCTGTTCGACGGGCACGACGCGTCGATCAACGTCATGCGGCGGATCTTCCAGTCGCAGGGCGCCGAGGTGATCCACCTCGGGCACAACCGGTCCGTGCAGGAGGTCGTGAACGCGGCGATCGAGGAGGACGTCCAGGGGGTGGCGGTCTCGTCCTACCAGGGCGGGCACGTCGAGTACTTCGAGTACCTGGTCCAGTCGCTGCGCGAGCGCGGCGGGGAGCACATCCGGGTGGTCGGCGGCGGGGGCGGCGTGATCGTCCCCGAGGAGATCGCGCGGCTGCGCGCCAGCGGCGTGACCATCTTCTCGCCCGAGGACGGCCAGCGGATGGGCCTGGTCGGGATGATCAACTCGGTGGTCGCGGACTGCGACTTCGACCTCTGGGCGAACCGCAGCGCCGAGCTCGGCGCCGTGCTGACCGGTGACCGGTCCGCCGTCGCGCGCGCCATCACCGGCGCCGAATTGGGCAGGCTGTCACCGGAGTTCCTGGAGCAGGTCCGCGCCGCCGCGGCCGCGCGCCCGGTGCCGGTCCTCGGGATCACCGGCACCGGCGGCTCCGGCAAGTCCTCGCTCACCGACGAGCTGGTGCGCCGGTTCCGCGTCGACCAGCAGGACAAGCTGCGCATCGCGGTGATCGCGGTCGACCCGACCCGCCGACGCGGCGGCGGAGCGCTGCTGGGCGACCGGATCCGGATGAACTCCCTCGACGGCAACCGGGTGTTCTTCCGCAGCCTGGCCACCCGCGGCAGCCACGAGGTGCCCGAGCACCTCGCCGACGTGATCGACGTGGTCAAGGCCGCCGGGTTCGACCTGGTGATCGTGGAGACGCCGGGCATCGGCCAGGGCGACGCGGCCATCGTGCCGTTCGTCGACACCTCGCTGTACGTGATGACGCCGGAGTTCGGCGCCGCGTCGCAGCTGGAGAAGATCGACATGCTCGACTTCGCCGACGTGGTCACCATCAACAAGTTCGAGCGCCGCGGCGCCAAGGACGCGCTGCGCGACGTGAGCCGCCAACTGGTGCGCAACCGTCAGGCGTTCGACAAGAAGCCGGACGACATGCCGGTGTTCGGCACCTCGGCCGCGACGTTCAACGACGACGGCGTCACCGCGCTCCACCAGCACCTGAAGGCGCTGCTGGCCGAGAAGGGCCTGCACCTCTCCGAGGGCGCGCTGCCGTCGGTCGACGTGCGCCACTCCTCCGGCATCCGGCAGGTCGTGCCGGCCGACCGGGTGCGCTACCTGGCCGAGATCGTCGAGACGGTCCGCGGCTACCATGCCGAGACCGAGCAACTCGCCACGGCGGCAAAGCGGGTGCAGTACCTGGACGCCGTCAAGGCCGAGCTGGTCGAGGCCGGGCTCGACGCCGCGAGCGTGACCGAGCTGCTCACCGAGGCCTGCCGGCAGCTCCCGTACGAGATCGGCGAGCAGATCGCGGGCTGGCCCGCGGTGGTGGCGTCCTACTCCGGCGACGAGCAGGTCGTGAAGGTCCGCGACAAGGAGATCCGCACCGCGCTGACCCGCGAGTCCCTGTCGGGCAACCGGATCCCCCGCGTGGCGCTGCCCCGGTTCACCGACCACCAGGAGCTGGTGCGGTTCTGGCGCCGGGAGAACCTGCCGGGCTACTTCCCGTTCACCGCAGGGGTGTTCCCGTTCAAGCGCGACGGCGAGGACCCGGCGCGCATGTTCGCGGGCGAGGGCGACCCGCAGCGCACCAACCGGCGCTTCAAGCTGCTCTCCGAGGGCCAGCCCGCCACCCGGCTCTCCACCGCGTTCGACTCGGTGACCCTCTACGGCCGCGACCCCGACGAGCGCCCCGACGTCTACGGCAAGGTCGGCACCTCCGGCGTCTCGGTGGCCACCCTCGACGACATGAAGGTCCTCTACGACGGCCTCGACCTGATCGCGCCGACGACCTCGGTCTCGATGACGATCAACGGCCCGGCGCCGACCGTGCTGGCGTTCTTCCTGAACACCGCCATCGACCAGCAGCTCGACCGGTTCCGCGCCGACGAGGGCCGCGACCCCTCCCCCGCCGAGGCGGACCAGCTGCGCGCCCACGCGCTGGCCAACGTCCGCGGCACGGTGCAGGCGGACATCCTCAAGGAGGACCAGGGGCAGAACACCTGCCTGTTCTCCACCGAGTTCTCGCTGCGGATGATGGCCGACATCCAGGAGTGGTTCATCGCGCAGAAGGTGCGGAACTTCTACTCGGTCTCCATCTCCGGCTACCACATCGCCGAGGCGGGCGCGAACCCGATCAGCCAGCTCGCCTTCACCCTCGCCAACGGCTTCACCTACGTCGAGGCGTACCTGGCGCGCGGCATGCACATCGACGACTTCGCCCCCAACCTGTCGTTCTTCTTCTCCAACGGCATGGACCCCGAGTACTCGGTGCTCGGCCGGGTCGCCCGCCGCGTCTGGGCCGTCACGATGAAGAAGAAGTACGGCGCCAACGAGCGCTCCCAGAAGCTGAAGTACCACGTGCAGACCTCCGGGCGGTCGCTGCACGCGCAGGAGATGGACTTCAACGACATCCGCACCACGCTGCAGGCGCTGATCGCCATCTACGACAACTGCAACAGCCTGCACACCAACGCCTACGACGAGGCGGTCACCACCCCGACCGAGGAGTCGGTGCGCCGCGCGCTGGCCATCCAGCTGATCATCAACCGGGAGTGGGGCCTGGCGATGAACGAGAACCCGCTCCAGGGCTCGTTCGTCATCGACGAACTCACCGACCTGGTCGAGGAGGCGGTGCTGGAGGAGTTCGAGCGCATCAGCGAGCGCGGCGGCGTCCTCGGTGCGATGGAGACGGGCTACCAGCGCGGCCGGATCCAGGACGAGTCGATGCTGTACGAGCAGCGCAAGCACGACGGCACCCTGCCCATCATCGGCGTCAACACCTTCCGCAACCCGCACGCCGACACGGCCACGCCCGGCCCGATCGAGCTGGCCCGCGCCACCGAGGACGAGAAGCGCTCGCAGCTCCAGCGCGTGCGCGACTTCCAGGCCGGCCACCACGACGACGCCCACGCCGCCCTGGCCGCCCTGCGGGACGCGGCGGTGAACGGCGACAACGTCTTCGCCGTCCTCATGGACGCCGCCCGCGTCTGCTCGCTGCAGCAGATCACCGAGGCGTTCTTCGAGGTCGGCGGCCAGTACCGCCGCAACGTCTGACGGGACGGCGGGTCCGGCGAGCGGAGAGTCTTCGATCGACAGGGAGATGCGGCTGACAGGCATTTAAAACAAAGGCATGGTTCCCGTATTGGTGCTACAATCGTAGCCATACGGGGCCGTCGGGCTGGCATCACCCGGATGCCGGCGGATCGCCCCTCCGCAAGGGGGAGAACACCATGACCTTCCAGCTCGAAGCCGCTACACGGGCGACCATCGACGAGCGTCTGCGCACGGCCAAGGCCTACCGCCTCACCCGTGCCGCGCGGCTCAACAACCGCGCCGAGCGCGCCGCCCGGCGTGCGCGGCAGGCGCTGACCAGCCTGCAGGCATGACCGTCCGTCCGGGAATGGGCCGCACCGCACCACGGTGACGGCCCATTCCCGCGTTCCGAGGCACCACGTTCTCGCGTTCCGACGCAGCACCTTCCCGCGTTCCGACGCACCACGTTCCCGCGTTCCGACGCACCACCGCTGCCCGATCTACCATGAGAGGCACGGTCCTTCGCGGCCGCACCTGCCCACAGCCGAACGGTAGGAGGCGGGCATGGCCATCGGGAGCGTGTCCGGCTGGGTGGACGACCCGCGGTACATGCCGATCTCCGAGCACGGTCTGATCGGCGATCTCCGGACCGCCGCCCTGGTCGGGACCGACGGCACGATCGACTGGTACTGCCCCCCGCGCTTCGACGCGCCCAGCGTCTTCGGGTCCATCCTCGACGCCGACCGGGGTGGGTCGTTCGCGCTGACCGCCGACGTGCCCGCGCGGACCCGGCAGTTCTACTTCCCCGACACCAACGTGCTGATCACGCGGTTCTACGCGGCGGACGGGGTGGCGGAGATCCAGGACTTCATGCCGGTCGTCGACGAGTCCCGCGAGGCCGACCGGCACCGGCTGATCCGGCGGGTGGTCTGCGTGCGCGGCAACCTGCCGTTCGTCGCGCGGATCGCCCCGCGCTTCGGCTACGGGGCCGAGAAGCACACGCTGCGCGTCCAGGGCCGTGAGGCCGTCTTCGAGGCCCCGTCGCTCTCCCTCGCCCTGACCTCCACCGCGCCCCTCGAACCCGACGGCCCGGACGTGGTGTCGCACTTCAAGCTCCTCGAAGGCGAGTCCGTGGTCTTCGCCCTCGACCAGGTCGGCGCGGGCGTCCGCCCGCAGGCCTGTCCGCTCGCCGAGGCGCAGCAGCAGTTCGAGGCCACGGTACGGTTCTGGCGCACCTGGCTTGGCCGCTCGCGCTACCGCGGCCGGTGGCGCGAGATGGTGCACCGGTCGGCGCTGGTGCTGAAGCTGCTCACCTACGCGCCGACCGGCGCGATCGTGGCCGCCCCGACGACCAGCCTGCCGGAGCAGGTCGGCGGTGAACGCAACTGGGACTACCGCTACGTGTGGGTCCGCGACGCCGCCTTCTGCGTCTACGCCATGCTCCGGCTGGGCTTCACCTCGGAGGCCGAGGCGTTCATGGGCTTCCTGTCCGAGCGCGGCATCATGCGCGGAGCCGGCCCCACCGGTCCGCTGCAGATCATGTACGGCATCGACGGGCGCTGCGACCTGCCCGAGATCGAACTGCCGCACCTGGAGGGCCATCTGGGCTCCGCCCCGGTCCGGATCGGCAACGCCGCCACCACCCAGCTCCAACTGGACATCTACGGAGCGCTGATCGACTCGGTCTACCTCTACGACAAGTGGGGACAGCCCATCAGCAGCGACCGCTGGGACGAGGTCTGCGCCGTGGTGGACTGGCTCTGCGCCCACTGGGACCAGCCCGACGAGGGCATCTGGGAGACCCGGGGCGGCCGGAGGAACTACGTCTACTCGCGGCTGATGTGCTGGGTGGCGATCGAACGGGCCGTCAGGATGGCCAACCGGCGCGGCCTGCCCGCCGATCTCGTCCGCTGGCAGCGGAGCCGGGACGACATCTACCGGCAGATCATGCGCCAGGGCTGGTCCGCCGAGCGTGGGACGTTCGTCCAGGCGCTGGGCGGCGACGTCCTGGACGCCTCCGTGCTGATGATGCCGATGGCCAAGTTCATCTCGCCCACCGACCCCAAGTGGCTCTCCACCCTGGACGCGCTGACGGCGACTCTGGTCTCCGACTCGCTGGTCTACCGCTACGACCCGGAGGCCAGCCCCGACGGCGTGCGCGGTGCCGAGGGCACCTTCTCGATCTGCTCGTTCTGGTACGTGGAGGCGCTCACCCGCGCCGGGCGGCTGGAGGAGGCCCGGCTGGCCTTCGAGAAGATGCTCACCTACGCCAACCACGTCGGCCTCTACGCCGAGGAGATCGGCCGCACCGGGGAGCAACGCGGCAACTTCCCCCAGGCGTTCACCCACCTCTCACTGATCAGCGCCGCCTTCAACCTCGACCGCGCCCTCGGCTGAGGACCGGCTCGCGGAGGGCAGCAGGTGACGGACCGTCGGCGCGCCCTGCGCGAGGGAGCGCACGTCCTGAAGGAGACCCTCGTCGTATCCGGTGGTGCGGCTGGAGTGCTGCAACAGGTGCTCGGACCAGGAGGCGACCTGGAAGGCCTCGGTGAAGTGCTCGGGCACCGCGCTGTCGCGGTACAGCTCCCAACTCACGGCGCCGGTACGCCTGCGGGACTGCTCCACCGGGCGCATCGCGGCGACGAAGGCGTCGACGTCCCCGGGGGCGACGGTGTAGTCGATCAGGACCAGCACCGGCGTGTCGTCGGGGACGGCGTCGAGCACCAGGGCCGGCTCGGGCCAGGTGGACACGACCGAGCGGTCGAGCGGGGCGGTGGGGTGGATGACCGGCCACCACAGCAGCGTCACGGTGGTCGCCACCAGCAGCCCGGCGGCGGCGAGCAGCGCCTGGGTCAGCCCGGCGGCCCCGGCCACAGCGCCCCAGACCAGCGAGCCGATGCCCTGGCCGCCCATGAAGACGATGAGATAGACGGCGAGCCCGCGGGCCCTGACCCATGCGGGCAGCCTCAGTTGCAGTTCGGTGTTGAAGGTCGACAGGTTGACCAGCCAGGCCGCACCGGTGGGCAGGAGCACGAGGGCCAGGGCGGTCAGGCTGTGCAGGGTGGCGGTGGCGACGGTGCCACCGGCGAACACGACGCCGCCCAGCGCCAGCAGGACGTTCTCCGACAGGGCCGCCCGGAGCCGTTTGATCGTCAGGGCGCCGACGATCGCTCCGACGCCCAGGGCCCCGAGCAGCAGCCCGTACCCTCCCGATCCCAGGTGCAGGCTCCGGCCCGCCGTCACCGGCAGCAGCGCCCACAGCGCCGAGGCGGGCAGCACGAACAGCGCGGAACGCACCAGGATCCGCCGCACGCCCGGCGCGTGCCGCACATAGCGAACTCCGGCGTGCAGTGCGGGGACCGGCGCCTCACTGCCGCGCAGGCTCTGCGGGGGACGGTGCCAGGCGTAGACCGCCAGCGCGACGACGACGAAGCTGACGGCGTTCACCGTGAACACCGTGGCCGGGCCGGAGACCGCGACCAGCAGGCCCGCCAGCGCCGGGCCGACGGCCCGCGCGACGTTGACGTTGAGGCTGTTGAGCGACGCGGCCTGCGGGATCAGGTCGCGCGGGACCAGCTCCGGCTGGATCGCCTGCCAGGCGGGGTTCGTCAACGCCTGGCCGCAGCCCATCAGGAACGTGATCAGCAACAGGACCGTGGGGGTGGCGAGCCCCGCCCCCGTCAGCCCGGCGAGCACCCCGGCGAGCACCGCCATGGCCACCGACAGCGCCAGCAGGATGTGCCGGCGGTCCAGCAGGTCCGCGAGCACGCCCGCGGGCAGCGAGACGAACAGCACCGGCAGCAGGCTGGCCGCCTGCACCGCCGAGGTGAGCAGCGCCGCGTTGGGCTGGTGCACCAGCATCCACTGGGCTCCCACGGTCTGCATCCAGGTGCCGATGTTCGACACCATCTGGGCCAGCCACAGCAGGCGGAACGCGGGCACCGCCATCGGCGCCCACGACGACTGCCCGTACCCCTGCGTGCCCTGCATCCCCATGGGCTCCCTCTCCGGCCGGTCCCGCACCGGCTCCGCACCGGTCGATTCTCCCGCCGATGCGGCTGGTACGCCGCTCCGCCACGGGGGTGCCCGGCCGGGGAATTCCACGCAGTGCTAACCTGCCTGAGCCAAAAAATCTGCGCAGCCATGCAGGTTTCCGGCAGCGTGCCAGGCAGCGAAGCCGGTGAAGCCCGCGAAGCGGGTCATTCCGGCGCTGTCCCGCAACTGTGAGGGCCGTCTTCCGTGCGGCTTGAGCCAGGTCGCCTCCTGCCGCGCTACGACATCGGCCCTCGTGGGAAGGGGCGGTCCGTTTCTGTCGGCGCGCGTCCTGCGCCGCTCGTCGACGGATTGGCTTCTTCCCGTCCCTCGGGAGGAAGCACCACCATGGCTCACTCGTCCGTCCGGCCCCGGCCCGCCCGACACACCCGGATCGTCCGCGCCGTCTCGACGGCGACCGCCGCGCTCGCGGCCGTGGCCGTCGTCGCCGGTTGCAGCTCCACGGGATCCGGCTCCTCCAGCTCCGCCGACTCCTCGTCCTCGTCCTCGGCGGGCGCGTCGACGGCCGCCGCGGCGTACCCGGTCACGGTGAGCGGCGCCAACGGCAAGGTGACGCTCGCGTCCCAGCCGCACCACATCGTCTCGCTGTCGCCGACCGCGACCGAGGACCTGTACGCGGTGGGTGCGGGCAAGCAGGTCGTCGCGGCGGACTCCGACTCGAACTACCCGTCGGGTGTGCCGACTACGAGCCTCAGCGGGCTGACCCCGAACATCGAGGCCATCGCCAAGTACAACCCGGACCTGGTCATCACCTCCCAGGACGCCGGCGGTCTGGTCGCCGGGCTGACCAAGCTGGGCGTCCCGGTCCTGATCGAGCCCGCGGCGGCGACGATCAACGACGTCTACACGCAGATCGACGCGATCGGCCAGGCCACCGGCCACGCCGCCCAGGCGACGCAGACCGTCACCACCATGAAGGCGTCCATCGCCGCCTCGGTCAAGGCGGCCGGTGCCCACCACCCGAACCTCAGCTACTACTGGGAGGTCAGCGCCAACCCGTACTACTCGGCGACCTCGGCCACCTTCGCCGGGCAGATCGCCTCGCTGTTCGGCCTGAAGAACATCGCCGACAAGGCGGACAAGGCCTCGGACGGCGGCTACCCGCAGCTGTCCGCCGAGTACATCGTCTCGGCCCAGCCGCAGCTGATCTTCCTCACCAACAACCAGTCCACCGACGGCGGGCAGACCCCGGCGATCGTCGCGTCCCGGCCCGGCTGGTCCGGCATCCCGGCCGTCAAGAAGGACCAGATCGTCGGGCTGAACGACGACATCGCCTCCCGCTGGGGTCCGCGTCTGCCGCAGCTGGTCGCCCAGATCGCGCAGGCCGTCGAGAAGGCCCCCGCCAAGTGACGCACGGCGGATAGTGAACATCAGGTGACGGGACATCAGGTGACGCAGCATCAGGCGACGGGGCATCAGGCCGCGCGAAGGGGCGGGCAGTGACACGGGACGGACAGCGCCCGCGCACCCTGCGCGCCTACGGCATCGCGGTGGTCTTCCTGGCCGCCGCGGTGCTCGTGGGTGCCATGGCCGGTGCGGCGGACCTCAACCCGCTGGCGACGGTCGCCGCGCTGCTCGACCGGCTGCCGCTGGTCCATCTGCCGCAGCAGCTCAGCGCGTTGGACCGGGCGGTGCTGTTCCAGATCCGGCTGCCGCGCGTGGTGCTGGGGGCCCTGGTCGGCGGTGCGCTCGCGCTCGCGGGCGCGGGCTACCAGGGCGTCTTCCGCAATCCCCTGGTCGACTCGTCCCTGCTGGGCGCGTCGGCCGGGGCGGGCCTCGGGGCGACGGTCGCCATCGTCGCGCTGGGCGGCGCGGACGCGGCCACCGTGCCGGTGGCGGCATTCGTCGGCTCGCTGGCGGGCGTCGCCCTCGCCTATCTGGCGGGCGTCACCGGCAGACCGGGGACCTCGACGCTGCTGCTCGCCGGGCTCGCGGTCTCGATGTTCCTGACGGCCGTGCAGACGTACGTGCTGCAGCGGTCCAGCCAGGACATCCAGCAGGTCTACTCGTGGCTGCTCGGCTCGCTGTCCGCCGCCACCTGGAGCCAGGTGACGCAGATCCTGCCGTACCTGGCGGTCTCCACCGCCGCCGTGCTGCTGCACGGCCGCCATCTCGACGTGCTGTCCGTCGGCGACGAGGAGGCCCGCTCGCTGGGCCTCCGGCCGGGCCGGATCCGGCTGGTCGTGGTGGCCGCGTGCGCGCTGGCCGCCGCGAGCGCCGTCGCGGTCAGCGGGCTGATCGGCTTCGTCGGGATCGTCGTCCCGCACGCGGTGCGCAGACTGGCGGGCACCTCCTACCGGCTGGTCCTGCCGCTGTCGATGCTCTTCGGCGCCGGTTTCCTGGTCCTCGCCGACACCGTGGCCCGCACCGTCGTCTCCCCGGCCGAGCTGCCCATCGGCGTCGTCACCGCGCTGATCGGCTCGCCCGCGTTCGTCTGGATCCTGCGCTCCACCCGGTCGGTGCGCACATGACCGACCGCGCCCTCGGGCTGGAGGTGAGCGGCGTCGCCGTCGACCTGGACCGGACCCCGATCGTCCGCGACGTCTCCTGCGCCGTCGCCCAGGGCGGCTGGCTGGCGCTGATCGGCCCCAACGGCGCGGGCAAGTCGACCCTGCTGCGCGCCGTCGCCGGGCTGCTCCCCCATCGCGGCGACGTCCGGATCGACGGCTCCCCCGTCGGACACCTGCGCGCCCGCGAGCGGGCCCGGCTGATCGGCTATGTGGCGCAGAACCCGCTGCTGCCACCGGACATGACGGTCCAGGAGTACGTGCTGCTGGGCCGCACGCCCCACCTCGGCTACCTGGCCGGTCCCGGCGAGCGCGACCGCGAGGCCGTGCGGCGCACGCTCACGGCACTCGACCTCGGCGACTACGCCGACCGCCGCCTCGCCCAGCTCTCCGGCGGCGAGCGCCAACGCGCGGCGCTGGCCCGTGCCCTGGCCCAGGAACCCCGGCTGCTGCTGCTCGACGAGCCGACCTCCGCGCTCGACCTCGGCCACCAGCAGCACGTTCTCGACCTCGTCGACGACCTGCGCCGCACCCAGGACCTGACCGTGGTCACCACCCTGCACGACCTGACCACCGCGGCCCAGTACGCGGACCGGCTGGTCCTGCTCCACCAGGGCCGCGTCGAGTCGGCCGGAGCGCCCGCCGAGGTCGTCACCCAGGACGCGATCGCCCGCGTCTACGCCGCGCGCGTCTCGGTCACGACCGACCCCGACGGCCGCCCGGTGGTCACCCCGCTGCGCGGCGCCCGGAACTGAGCCGCCGCCTGAACGGTTCACATCCGGGATCTGAGCACGTCGACCTCGCAGCCCGGCGAGGAGGGGTCGAAGCCGTGCTCGGCCAGCCAGCGGACCGCCAGCAGGCTGCGCAGCGACCACCACGCGCGGATCACGTCGAGATCGAGGTCGACGTCGCTGCCGTACCCGGCGACGACGTCGTCGAGGTGCTCCTCGTGACCGAGCGTCAGGATGGCGAGGTCGAACAGGGCGTCACCCCGGCCCGCCTCGGACCAGTCGATCACGCCGGTGACCTCGTCCCCGGCGACGAACACGTGGGCGCACTGCAGGTCGCCGTGCGTGAACACCGGCGTCCACGGCCGCAGCGCGGCCTCGGCGATCCGGCGGTTGCGCGTCACCAGGTCGGTGGGAAGGACGTCGTTCGCTACGAGCCAGGCACATTCGGCGTCGAGCGCCGACGCGAGCTCGTCGACGCTCCGGCCGGGCCATGGCGGCAGCGGTGCGTCGTGCAGCCTCCGGACGGCGGCGCCCGCCGCGGCCCACGCCGCCGGCGACGCGGTCGACGGCTCACCGAGGCGCGCGAGCGCCGTGCCCGGCAGGGCGGCGAGCGCGAGCACGGGCGGCTTCCGCCACAGGACCCGCGGCGTCGGGACCGGCGCGACGGCCATCGCCTCCACCTCGACGTCGGTACGACGCTGATCCGCGTCGACCTTGAGAAACACGTCGCCGACGCGCAGGGTCGCGCGCTCGTTGTGGGCGACCACGACCTCGACCTCGTCCTCGTGCCCGTCCTCGACGTCCGCCATGCCGCCCATTGTGGCCGGGACGCCCGGCGCCGTCGCCCGATTTGTCGCGGGCGAGCGGTGCGGCACGGACCCGGACCAGCGGCTACTGACGCGTCAGGGCGTCGGCGAATTCGGTCAGCAGGCGATGGAACACCGCGCGGTCCTGCGGGTCGAACGCCGCGAGGGCGTCCGCGATGACCGCCTCGGCGCGGGGCGTGACGGCCGCGAGGGCACGGTGGCCCTCGTCGGTCACATGGTTGTCCACGATCCTGCCGCGCCCCGAACTGCGCTCGACGAGCCCTCGGTCGTCGAGTCGCTGCAGCAACCCGCTGAGCGTCTGCGGGGTGTGGAACGTGGCCCTGGCCAGCTCGGAGGCCGAGGCCCCCGGCTGCCCCGCGGTCTCCCGCAGCACCGCCCACAGGCCCAGGTTGAGGCCGGACGGTCGCAACGCCTCGTCGAGCCGCTGGGCGAGCACATGTTGTGCGCGCCGGAGCGTGAGGCCGAACTCGACCTCCGCAGAACGTTCCTGGTCACGGTCGCTGTTGCTGGGCACGGCGCGATGGTACCTGAGCCGTCCGGTCACTTCGGGTCGAGCACGAACAGCGGGATGTGCCTGTCGGTCCGCCCCCGGTACTCCCGGTAGGACGGGAAGGCCCGCTCCGCCCGCTGCCACCACTCAGCCCGCTCCGCGCCTTCGGCCTCACGCGCGACGAAGGACCCGGTGACCGTTCCGTCCTGGAGCCGGATCTCGGGGTGCGCCTTGATGTTGTAGTACCAGGTCGGGTGGTCCTGAGCGCCCTGCCGCGAGGCGATCACCGCGTACCTGCCCTCGTGCTCCACCCGCATCACCACGGTGTAGCGCAGCTTTCCGGACTTGGCCCCGCGCAGCGTCAGCAGCACCACCGGTGACCCGAGCATCTCCATGCCCTCCGTGGTGCCGGACGCCAGGATCTGCTGCGTCTGTGCCCGCACGTGGTCCCTGGGGCTGAGTTCGACTGCTTCGTCGCCGTCGGCGTCGCCCGGGTCGTCCACGCTGTCCGCGCTGTCCGCGCTGTCGGATGGAAGTGCGACCGGGTACGGCTCGGAGACACCGGCGGACCGGCTGACCTGCTCCCATGTCGTCGCCTCCTCGATCTGCCGCCGCGAGTAGTCGAGCGACATCTCCACGGCGTTGACACCGAGGAGCAGGTGCGTGGGCAGGTGCTCACGTTTGACGACCCGTACGACGATCTCCGCCGCCCGCACGGGGTCGCCGACCGGCGGCGTGCCGCCCCCGCGCTCCAGCATCGCGCCGATGGTGGGTTCGTACTCCGACGGGATGCGATGGACCGTCATCGACGATCCTGTCGCGTCGGTCGCGAAGTAACTCGGCTCGACCGTCAGCACTTTGACGCCGAAGGGCGCGGTCTCCGCGGCGAGCGCCCGACTGAACCCGTCGACGGCGAACTTGGCCGCCTGGTAACTGGCCACGCCCGGGACTCCGCCGACGCGCCCGCGCGCCGAGGAGAACTGCACGACGACACCGCCGCCCTGGGCGCGCAGCTGCGGGATCACCGCCTTCGACACGTTGTAGACGCCCCAGAAGTTGGTCTCGAACTGGGCGCGGAAGTCCTCGTCGTCGCCGGTCTCGATGGGGGCGACGTTCAGGTAGCCGGCGTTGTTGACGACGACGTCGATCCTGCCGAAGTGCCCGACCGCATCCGCCACCGCGGCATGCACCGCGCGCGTGTCCGTCACATCCAGGGCCAGGGCGAGCAGTCGCTCGCCATGGGACTCGGCGAACTCCGCCAGCTGCTCCGGACGGCGCGCCGTCCCGACCACGCGGTCACCCGCCTCCAGGGCGGCCCTGACCAGCGCACGGCCGAGGCCGCGCGAGGAACCCGTGATGAACCATGTCTGCCTCTGCACCATGCCATCCCTTCGCCATCCCGGACATCACCCAATTGAAGCCGCCTGCATCATTGAAGTCACCTTCAATATGACCCTACGCGACGCGGCACGACAGGTCCACCCTTGACCGAATTAGTTATACGACGCACAATCATTGCTATGACTACAACTAATTCGGAGGGTCCCGCCACGCCGGCCCCGGCCCCAGGCAGGCGGGTGCTGCTGATCGGCGCGTCGCGCGGGCTCGGCCTCGCGCTGGCCCGCGAGTGGGCGCGGGGCGGCCGACAGGTCGTGGGCACCGTGCGCGGGTCGGGCCGGACGGGTCTGCACGAGCTCGCCGAGGCCCACCCCGGACAGGTCGAGATCGAGACCGTCGACGTCACCGAGCCCGCGCAGATCGCGGCGCTTCAGGCACGCCTCGCGGACCGGACGTTCGACCTGCTCTTCGTCAACGCCGGTGTCACCAACCAGCCCGAGGGCACGGTCGCCGAGACGTCGAACGAGGAGTTCGTCCGGGTCATGGTCACCAACGCGCTGAGCCCGCTGCGCGTCGTCGAGGCCCTCCAGGACCGGGTCACCCCCGAGGGGACGATCGCGGTGATGTCCTCGGGCCAGGGCAGTGTGGCCAACAACGAGCACGGCGGACACGAGGTCTACCGGGGCAGCAAGGCCGCCCTCAACACCTTCATGCGCAGCTACGCGGCACGCCACCACGGCGAGGCCCGCCCCCTGGTGCTGATGGCTCCGGGCTGGGTGCGTACCGACATGGGCGGTCCGGGCGCGCGGCTGGGCATCGACGAGAGCATCCCGGGCGTCGTCCGGACGCTCGACGGGCTGCACGGGCGGCCGGGTCTGCACTACGTCGACTACCTCGGCCGGACGGTGCCGTGGTGAACCCACCGAGAGCAGGCGAAGCGGGACCACCCGCCGACCCCGCGCAGCAGGCCTGGGCTCTGATGCAGCGGTTCGTCGAGGCGCACAGCCGCCGGGGCGAACTGGCCGATGCGCTCGGGTTCCGCCTCGGCGGGGGCCGGGGCAAGTTCCTCTTCCAGCTGCGCGAAGGGCCGCTGACGCTGCGTCAACTCGCGCAGGCCAACGGCCTCGACGCCCCCTACGCCACCCTCGTCGTCGACAAGCTGGAGGCCCACGGCCTGGTGGAGCGCCGACCGCACCCCGACGACCGACGCCGCAAACTGGTCACGCTCACCGCCGCCGGACACGACGCCATTGCAACCGCCGACGCCATCCTGCTGCGCCCGCCCGCAGCGATGCGGACCCTCCCGCAGGAGGACCTCGGGCGGCTCGCCGAGCTGGTCGCCCGGCTCCTCGACGCGGACGACGGCGCAGACGGATCGCCGGGTCAATGAACCAGGCCATGGCGGTGAGGCCGGGGTCGCGCACGCGGACGGTCGGTGCCTACGCCTGTGCTGCGGGGAGCGGGTCCTGGCCCACCAGGCGGTGGCCGCGTTCGGCCGATTCGCGTACCGCGTCGAAGCCGTACGCGCGCATCTCCGCCTCGTAGGCGTGCAGGGCCTGCGCGAGCGGGCGTCCGGCGGCGGCCTCGACGAGGCGGTCGGTCAGGACCCGTGCGTCACGCAGCGCGGTGTTCGCGCCGACGCCGATCGCCGGGCTCATGACGTGGACGGCGTCGCCGAGCAGGGTGACCGCCGTGGTCTCCCACGCCGCCACGGGCACGCTCGTGCGCACCGACACCGGGAAGAGCGAGTCGGGATCCTGCCGCGACACCGCCTCGACCAGACGGGGGTGCCAGCCCTCCACCAGCGACAGCGTCAGCGCGCGCAACCCGACGCCGCCCAGGGCGAACAACTCGGCGTCGCTGCAAGGGAACTGCTCTCGCCGGGCGCCGAACACGCACGCCAGGTAGTCGCGGTCCGCGCTCAGCTCGGTGCCGGGAGCAAGCCGGGCCGCCGCCTCGTGGATCGGCTCGCGGTACCGCACGGGAGCCAGCCCGACGAAGCGCCGCTCCGGGCCGACGACGGTGGTCCACAGGCCGAGCAGCTCGGGCGGGAGCAGCGCGCGGGCCGCCTCGTCCGCGAACGGGACCTTGCCGTAGATCAGTCGCAGCCCGGCGTCGACGACCTGTGCCTGCGGCAGGTACTGGCCGCGGACCGCCGAGTTGACGCCGTCCGCGCCGACCAGGACGTCGCCGGTGGCGCTGGTGCCGTCCGCGAAGTGCGCCGTCACCGAACCCGACGGGTCGACGTCGTAGTGCGTGAGCCGGGTGCCGTAGTGGACGGTCTTCTCCAGCCCAGACAACAGGATCTGACGCAGCATCCGACGGTTGACGGCCAGGTTCCCGCCCCCGGGCAGACCGGGGACGAGCGGGAGCTCCTGGGCGTGCAGCAGGTCCAGCCGCTGGTCGAAGGTGTCCATACGCGGCCCCGGCGTCCCGGCGGTGGCCGCGAACAGCGCGAAGGCCTGCGGCGTCAGCAGCGCCTGGAGCGCGGTGATGCCGTCGGGGTTGATCCGGATGCGGTAGCCCTGGATGCGGAACTCGGGGTCGGGGTCCTTCTCGTGGACCGAGGCGCTGATCCCCGCCCGGCGAAGCCCCTGTGCGAGGGCCAGGCCACCCAGCCCGCCCCCCGGCGATGACGACATGCAGATCCGACACAGTCGTGTCCCTTCTCGACATGAAACGAAAAGGGACGCACCGGACGTGCCGCAACGGGCACCGTACGAGCGGACGACCGCCATCCGGACTACCTACCGGACCGTGACTTTCGTACGTCCGTCATCGACGCTAACACACGGTCAGGCGCGGAGCGCAAGAGCCGGCAGCAGGTTTGCCCTTCGACCGCCCTACCGGGGACACAGACCGCCGAGGAGCAGGTCGATCAGGCGGCGGGGGTCGTACCCGGAGTCCTTGCCTGCACCGATGCAGAGGTTGCCGACGCCGTGCATCAGTTCGAGCGCCTCGATGCCGGAGCGGACCTCGCCCGCCGCCACGGCGGCGTCGAGCAGCTCGGCGCAGACGGGGACCAGCCGGTCGATGAAGTACGCGTGCAGGCCCGCGAACGCCTCGTCGTCGGAGTGCAACGCCGCGGCGAGGCCGTGCTTGGTGACCAGGAAGTCGACGAAGAGGTCGATCCACTCCGCCAACGCGGCGTACGCGGACCGAGCGCTCGCCAGCAGCGCCGGTCCGGCCTCCGCGCATGCCTCGACCTGGTGACGGTAGACGGCGACGACGAGATCGGCCCGCGTCGGGAAGTGGCGGTAGATGGTGGCGACACCGACGCCCGCCCGGGCCGCGATGTCACGCACCGGCGCGTCGACGCCGGAGGCCACGAACGCCGCGGCCGCGGCGTCCAGCAGGGTCTGCTCGTTGCGCCGCGCGTCGGCGCGCTTCCGGGGAGCCGCCGGTACTGATCCGCTGCCGGTGTCGACCACTGCGCCACTGCCTCCACTCGTCGTATGCCTTGCCAACCGGAACACCGTTCCGTATGGTTTAACCGGAACGCTGATCCGCTCACCAGGATGCCAGACGGGCCACCACGGGACCAGGCCGAACGTAGCCACCCGTCAGTCACGTCTCCCTCTCTCACCCGCTCGCGTTCCGTCCGAGCTTCGTCCTGCCCCGACTTCGCCGTCCCTCGATGCCGTCGCTCGACGACGTCCCCCTCCCAAGGAGCACCCATGGACAGCCCCACCGCAACCGTCGGCCCAGCCGCCCCCGTCGTCTCCGTCCACCCCGTGGTGCTGGCGGCCCCGGGCCGCGGCGAGGACCTGCGGGTGCGGGTCTCAGCCCCGCTGGTCGGGGACCGACTCCCCGTCCTCGTCTTCTCGCACGGATTCGGCCAGTCCTCGGACAGCTACGCCCCGCTGGTCGACTTCTGGGCCGCGCACGGCTTCGTGGTGGTCCAACCCACCCACCTCGACTCGCGGTCCCTGGGCCTCGCGCCCGACGACCCGCGTCAACCGCGGATCTGGCGCCTGCGGGTCGAGGACCTGGTACGCGTCGTCGACCAGCTCGACCTCGTCGAGGCCGCCGTCCCGGGCCTCGCGGGACGGGTGGACCGCGACCGTGTCGCCGTCGCCGGGCACTCGTGGGGCGCCCAGACGGCGAGCATGCTGCTGGGCGCACGGGTCCTGGACCCCGACGGCGGCCCGGACACGGACCTGTCCGACCCGCGGATCACGGCCGGGGTGCTGCTCGCCGTGCCGGGAACGGGCGGTGACGACCTGACACCTTTCGCCGCCGAGCACTTCCCCTTCATGCACCCGGGCTTCGCGGGGATGAGCACCTCGGCCCTGGTGGTCGCCGGTGACAAGGACCAGTCCGCGCTGAGCGTCCGGGGGCCCGAGTGGTTCACCGACGCCTACGCGCTCAGCCCGGGAGCCGAGAGCCTGCTCACCCTGTTCGGCGCCGAGCACTCGCTGGGCGGGATCTCCGGCTACCACTCCACCGAGACGACGGACGAGAGCCCCGAGCGCGTGGCGCTCGTCCGACTGCTCACCACCGCCTACCTGCGCACCGCCCTCGGCGTCGACGCGTCCGCCTTCGCGGCGGCCCGCGCCGAGGCGGCACGAGGCGCCGCCGCGATCGGCCGCGTGGACTCCAAGTGAAGCCGCATCGCTGCATCTGCGGCACCTGAGCTGCGGCGCTTGAGCTGCGGCACCTGAGAGGAGAACCGACATGGAATACCGGCCTTTGGGACGCACCGGCGTCTCGGTCAGTCAGATGTGCCTCGGCGCCATGATGTTCGGCGCCTTCGGAAACCCCCACCACGACGACGCGGTCCGGATCATCCACCGGGCGCTGGACGCCGGGATCAACGTCATCGACACCGCCGACGGCTACTCCGCCGGTGAGTCGGAGCAGATCGTCGGCAAGGCGCTGGCGGGCGGACGGCGTGACGACGTGGTGCTCGCGGTCAAGTTCGGCCCGCCCTTCGACGAGAAGCCCAACCACCGTGGCGCGTCACGCCGCTGGATCACCGAAGGCGTCGAAGGCTCGCTGCGGCGGCTCGGCACCGACTGGATCGACCTCTACCAGGTCGGCGTCCCCGACCCGGACACCGACATCGACGAGACCCTGGGCGCCCTGACCGACCTCGTGCGGGCGGGCAAGATCCGCTCCTTCGGCGCGTCGAAGGTCCCCGCCTCGCAGATCGTCGAGGCCCAGTGGGTCGCCGACCGCCGCGGCCATGGACGGTTCCGCACCGAACAGCCCCCGTACTCCCTGCTGACCCGCGCGATCGAGTACGACGTGCTGCCGACCTGTCGGCGGCACGGCATGGGCGTGCTGGCCTACAGTCCGCTGGCAGGCGGCTGGCTGTCGGGCAGCTACCGCAAGGGCCGGGAGATCGGCGGGCCCGGCTCCGTCGCGCGCAGGCAACGGTTCGCGGGACGCTACGACACCGCGGCCGCCTCGAACGCGGCCAAGCTGGACGCCGCCGACGCGCTCGGCGCGCTCGCGGACGAGGCGGGGCTGACGCTCGTTCAGCTGGCGGTCGCGTTCGCCGTCCGCCACCCCGCCGTCACCGCCACGATCATCGGTCCGCGCACCATGGAGCATCTGGAGGGCTACCTGGCCGCCGACGGCATCGTCCTCTCCGACGACGTGCTCGACCGCATCGACGAGATCGTGCCCCCTGGGGTCACCGTCAACGTGGCCGACAACATGTGGGAGTTCGGGACCACGGCGCTCACCGCGGCCAACCGCCGACGGTAGGCGCCCGGCTTGCTGCATCACCCTTCCGCGCCGCCCACCGCTCCGACGCTGTCGAGGTTCTCCTCCACCCAGCTCCGCAGCAGGTTGAGCGGCACGGCGGCGCTCTTGCCGAGCGCGGTGAGCGAGTACTCGACGTGCAGCGGAACGGCCGGGTAGACCGTGCGGTCGATCAGGCCGAAGTCCTCCATCCGACGCAGGGTGGCGGTCAGCACCTTGGGGCTGACCCCCTGCAGTCGGCGCTGGAGCGCGCCGAACCGCTGCGGACCCTCCTCCAGCGCGCCCACGGCCAGGGCGGACCACTTGTTGGCCAGCAGGTCGAGCAGGGGCCTGCACGGGCACTGCGCGGCGTAGACGTCGTGGTGCGAGTGCTGGCCGCTCGGGCAGCTGGTCACCATTTCTTGCGCTCCTCACCTGGATGCTTCCCATCGGGAAGTAGCTCCCCTTGCAGGTAACTACACCCACGGACCTAGCGTCATTCCCGTCAGCGCGGAGGCCGCGGCGCACAAGTGCCGAACGGCCTTCCGCATCACGCGATTCACGCGAGAACGAGGGATGAGCCATGTCCGCAGCAGCAACAGACGACACCAACCCGGCGACCATGCGCGCGGTGGTCCAGGACGCCTTCGGGGGTCCCGAGGTGCTCCGCCTGAAGGAGGTGGCCCGGCCGAAGCCGCTGCCGACGGAGGTGCTGGTGCGCGTGCACGCCGCCGGGGTGAACCCGGTGGACTGGAAGACCCGGGCCGGTAGCGGCATGGCCGGGGTGCTGGGGCAGCCGCCCTTCGTGCTCGGCTGGGACGTCTCCGGCGTGGTCGAGGCGGTCGGCTTCGGCGTCACCACGCTCGCGGTCGGCGACGAGGTCTACGGGATGCCGTGGTTCCCGCGCTCCGCTGGTGGCTACGCCGAGTACGTCGCCGCGCCCGCACGGCAGTTCGCCCGCAAGCCGGCCTCGGTCGACCACGTGCACGCCGCCGCTGTGCCGCTGGCGGCGCTGACCGCCTGGCAGGCCGTGGTCGACACCGCCCAGGTGCAGCGCGGACAGCGCGTCCTGATCACCGCCGCCGCAGGCGGGGTGGGCCACTTCGCCGTCCAGTTCGCCCGCCACCTGGGCGCGCACGTCGTCGCCACGGCCAGCGCCGCCCGCCACCCCTGGCTCAAGGAACTGGGCGCGGACGAGACGGTCGACTACAGCACCACCCGCTTCGAGGACGTCATCCGCGACGTCGACGTCGTCATCGAGCTGGTCGGCGACACCCACGACGGCAGCAGCACCCGCTCGCTGAAGGTCCTGCGACCGGGCGGACTGCTCGTCGCGGTCCCGGAGGGCGTCTCACCCGAACTGGCCCAGGCCGCCGAGGCCGCAGGCGTCCGGGTCACCCCTTTCCTGGTCGAGCCGGACGGGGCCGCGCTGACGACGATCGCGGGGCTGATCGACGCCGGCGAGGTCGCCGTCGAGGTGGAGCAGACCTTCCCGCTGGACCAGGCCGGCGCGGCCCACGCCCGCGGCGAGGCCGGCCGCACCCGCGGCAAGCTCGTCCTGACCACCGCCAACTGACCCTCGCACCAAGGATTCTTAAGCATGAACGCCGACGCTCTTCCCTTGTCGTCCCCCGCTGCCTCGATCACCAAGATGGCCGCGGCGGCGCTGATCACGGCGGTGCACACGGCCGCCGCACACCTCGGCTTCGACGCGGCGGTCGCCGTCACCGACCACGGCGGCCACCTCAAGGCGTTCGACCGCGCCGACGACGCGCCCTTCCTCACCGCCGAGGTGGCCGTGGACAAGGCCTGGACCGCCGCCGCCTTCCGCATCAACACCCACGCCTGGAACGCCTACCTGGCCGACCCGCGGATCGCGCCGCTGTCCGGCCACCCGCGCCTGACGGCGGTCGGCGGCGGATACCCGGTCATCGAGAACGGCCGCTGCATCGGGGGCCTCGGCATATCCGGCGGGACCTACGAGCAGGATCAGCAGGCGGCCGAGGAGGCCCTCGCCTCGCTCGGTTTCGACCTGCCCTGACACCACTCCGACTGCGGCACCGACGCCTCGTCGACGTAGACGACCAGGGTGTGTTCCGGCTGCTCCGCCAGATGGAAGGCGCTGTAGGAGAAGGTGGTCACCCCCGCGCCCTGACGCCGCAACCGCTTGCGTCCGCCCTGCCGGTCCTGGACGTCGTGGCGAGGCCACCAGGCTTGTGCCTCGGGACTGCGTGCGACCAGGTCCCCGATCAGCTCGGGGTAGCGGGGGTCCTGCGGACGGCGCCCGGCCAACTGCCGCAAGCGGGCGAGCAGGCCGGACGCCTCCCGTTCCCAGTCCACCACCACGTGCCGGGCCTCCGGGTCGAGGAAGACCCAGCGGGCGAAGTTCGCCGGCCGGTCGCCGTGGGAGCGCAGGAAGGGAAACAGCTCGGCGGCCGCCTGGTTGTGGCCGAGCACGTCGTAGGCGCCGTCGATGATGTACGCGGGCTGCGGCTGCAGGAGCAGCGGGACCACCGCGGCCGCCGGGTCGAGCGCGACCCGACCGTCGTCCGCGACGGCCGGTGCGCGACCGGCGAGTTCGAGGAGGTGGGTGCGCTCGTGCCGGTCCAGGCGCAGCACTTTCGCGAGCGCGTCCAGCACCTGGTCGGAGACCTGGATGGGTCGCCCCTGCTCCAGGTAGGTGTACCAGGTGGCGCTGATGCCCGCGAGCAACGCCAACTCCTCGCGACGCAGCCCGGGCGTGCGGCGACGCAGGCTGCAGGGCAGCCCGACCTGCTCCGGAGTGATCCGTTCCCTGCGGCTGCGCAGGAAGGCGCCCAGCTCACGGCGCTGGTCGGGGGTCTTGGTCATGATGGGTGGCACTCCTGGTTCCAGAACAAGCCGGCTCTGTATACCAGGCCGCCCGCTTCCCAGACTGGTACCCGATCCGGTCCGGCGGCGCCCACGGCCGCCGGACCGCCCTGACACGACAGGAGTTGACACGATGACGTCCGATTTCACGGCGTCCGAGGCGGCGTCCGAGGCGACGTCCGGCACGGCGTCCGGCACGAGGCCCTCCGGTATCGAGGGAAAGGTGGTGGCGGTCACCGGCGCGGGCAGCGGGATCGGCGAGGCGACGGCGCTGCTGCTCGCGGCACGCGGGGCCCGCCTGGTCCTCGGCGGTCGCCGGACGGAGAAGCTCGACGACCTCGCCGCCCGGATCGAGGCGTCCGGCGGGTCCGCCGTGGGCCTGCGCACGGACGTCACCCGGCGCGCTGACCTGGCGGCTCTGGTCACACTCGCCCAGGAGCGGTTCGGCGGCCTGGACGTGCTGGTCAGCAGCGCCGGTTCGGGCGCCATCTCGCCCCTGGACGACCTGCGCGTCGACGAGTGGGACGCGATGGTGGACGTGAACCTCAAGGGGGTGCTGTACGGGATCGCCGCCGCGCTGCCCGTCTTCCGGGCGCAAGGGTCCGGCCACTTCGTCACCGTCGCCTCCACGGCCGCGCACCGCGTCGCGCCGTCGATGGCCGTCTACGCGGGGACGAAGTTCGCGGTCCGGGCCGTGTGCGAGGGACTGCGCCAGGAGGCGGGCGACGCGGTGCGGGTGACCACCGTCTCGCCCGGGATGGTCGCGACCGCCTTCGCCGAAGCGTCCACCAACCAGGAGGTCAGGGACCAAATCTCGGGCCTGCGGGACCGCATCGCGATCCCGGCCGAGGCGGTGGCGCGCGCGATCGCATTCGCCGTCGAGCAGCCGCACGACGTCGACGTGAACGAGATCGTCATCCGTCCCACAGCGCAGACCTGACCTGACCTGACCTGACCTCACCGGCTGCCGGTCAGACGCCTTGTCGCGCCGCCTCCAAGGAGGCGCGCGCGTCGAGGGCGCCCGCGATGGCGTCCCACAACGCGCGGCGGGCGTGCAGCCCCGTGCGGACCGTCTCGGCGGCCTCGCGCCACTTCACGCCGTCGTGGCCGCACAGATCGGCGAGCATGGCCATGGCCATGGGGGTGTGCTCCTCGCCGTCGACCTGGATGTGGCGGGCCAAGTAGTCGCGGAACGGCCCCAGTCGGCCGCCCTGGTCCTCGATCCTGGAGATCTGGTCGAACATCTCGGGGATCAGGTCCTCACGGCCGAAGGCGAACGCCGCGGCGCGGCGGTGCACCGGCGCGTTCTCGACGATGTCCCAGGTGACGTGGACGAAGTCGGCTGCGGCCGTGGGAACCTGAGCCGCCTTCAGCGCCGTGCGGACGTCCTCGCCGTGGCGGAGGCGGGTCAGCAAGCCCTCGATGGGCCCGACGTCGGCCCCGGCCTTCCGCATCCCGGCAAGGTAGAGCTCGAAGTGGCTGGTGAACCCCTCGCCCAGCGCGTCGCTCTCCTCCACCAGGACGATGTCGTTGATCAGGCGACGGCTCTGCGGCGTGCCGCGCGGCACCCACGGCACGTCGACGCAGGTCAGCTCGCGCTGCAGGGACTTGAGCAGCGACATGAAGTCCCAGACGGCAAAGACGTGGTGCTCGGCGAAGGTCCGGACGTCCTCGATGCTGTTCAGCCTCCGGTAGACACTGTGGTCCACGACCTCCGCGCGGGCGGTCGCGACCGCGGCCCGCAGCTCCTCGATCTCCGGGTCTCGCACGTCGTAGTCGTAACGCGGCACGGGTGTCCCCTCTGTTCAGCCATGTTCGGCCCGACTCGTCTCTGTTTGTACACAGACCGGGCCCCGGAGGCCAGTTCACCAGGGCAGACCGCTCGCACGGCGACGGTGGGGCCGACGCATCGCACGAACGAGTGAGAGTGCGGTCGCACCTTTGGCGCGGTCACGGACGCACGATGACCTTCAGCGCCTCGCGGTCGTTCATCAGCCGGTAGCCCTCCGCGACCTGCTCCAGGGGCACGGTGCGGTCGAAGACGCGGCCGGGGCGGATCCGGCCGTCCAGGATGTGCGGCATCAGTTCGCCGATGTAGGCGCGCGCGGGCGCCACACCCCCGGTGAGCGTGATGTTGCGCAGGAACTCGGGGAACGCGAGCGGGACCTCCGCGTACTGCGGCGCGCCGACACGGCTGATGGTGCCGCCGTCGCGGACCACTCCGGCGGCCTGGACCAGCGCATCCTTGAGCCCGACGCACTCCAGCACCCGGTGGGCGCCACGGCCACCGGTCAGCTCGCGCACGGCGGCCACGCCCTCCTCGCCGCGCGCGGCGACGACGTCCGTGGCGCCGAACTCGCGCCCCAGGTCGGTGCGCGCGGTGTGACGGCCCATCAGCACGATCCTCTCGGCGCCGAGCAGCTTCGCGGCGATGACGGCGGACAGGCCGACCGCGCCGTCGCCGATCACGGTGACGGTCTCACCGGCCCGGACTCCGGCCGTTCGGGCCGCGTGGTAGCCGGTGCACAGCACGTCGGAGAGGGTCAGCAGGTCGGGCAGCAGCTCGGAGTCCTCACCCACCGGGAGCTTGACCAGCGTGCCGTCGGCGTAGGGGACGCGGGTCGCCTGGCCCTGGCCGCCGTCGACGCCGCCGACGCCCCACGGGCCGCCGTGCTCGCAGGAAGTCTGCAGGCCCTCGCGACATGACTCGCAGGTGCCGTCCGAATAGGTGAACGGTGCCACCACCACGTCACCCGCCTTGAGGTCCCGCACCTCGGTGCCGGTCTCCTCGACCACGCCGATGAACTCGTGCCCCATCTGGCGCGGGGTGTCGGTCACCGGCTGCGACTTGTAGGGCCACAGGTCGCTGCCGCAGATGCAGCCCAGCACGATGCGCACCACGGCGTCGGTGGGCCGCTGGATCTTGGGGTCGGCGACGTCGGCCACGCGGACGTCGCCGGCCTGGTGGAGAAGGGTTGCGCGCACGATCAGTGCCTTTCGTCGATGTGTCGGTCTTCGGTGGGCCGCAGTGAGCTGCATGAGCCCGCCTTCTCCACACTGCGCCCAAGCGGGCCCCGCAGGCAGGCCGAGCTGTTCCGGTGAGCCGCAGCGGGGGTGTGGCAGGGCTCCCCTCGGCACGGGCGACGGGGTGGCGGACGGGCCACACTGAGGGCATGACGGCACAGCGCGGCACTGAGGCGGACGGGTCCGAACTGGGCAGGTTCCTGCGCGCCCGGCGTACCCAGGTGACTCCGGCCGAGGTCGGGCTCACCCCCGGTGCCGGGGTTCGCCGCACCCCCGGGCTGCGCCGCGAGGAGGTCGCCGCGCTGGCGGGGGTCAGCATCGACTACTACACGCGCCTGGAACGCGGCCGAGAGACCCGCCCCAGCCTGGCCGTCGTCGACGCGCTCGGCCGGGCCCTCAAGCTGGATGCGGACGAGCGTGACCACCTCCAGGACCTCGTGGTGCGGGCCGCCCGCCACGCCCCGCAGCCGCCGACCGCCCCGAGCCGCACCGTCAGCCCCCAGGTGAAGCTGCTGCTGGAGAGCCTGCGCCCGAACCCGGCCTACGTCACCAGCCGCACCCTGGACCTGCTCGCCCACAACCCCGGCGCGCTGGCGCTGTACACCGGCCTCGCGGACTGGCCCGCCAAGCAGCGCAACCTCGCCCGCTACCTCTTCCTCCACCCCGCCGCGCGCGACCTCTACGGCGACTGGGACACCCAGATCCGCGGCTGCGTCGCCCGCCTGCGCGCCCTGGCCGGCACCGACCCCGACGCCCCGGATCTCGCCGCCCTCGTCGGCGAACTCCTGCTGAAGAGCCCGGACTTCGCCAAGCTCTGGGACCGCTACGAGGTCACCCGCGGCCGTCACGCCCAGAAGCCGAAGACCTTCCACCACCCCCTGGTCGGCGAGATCACGCTCACTTTCCAGGGCATGCAGTTGGAAGGCACCCCCGGCCAGCGCCTCGGCGTCTACGTCACCACCCCGGGCACCCCGGAACACGACGCTGTCACCCTGCTCGACATGAACGCCCCCGAACGGGTCATCCGCACAGCACCGAGCGGCAGCTGACGCCAGAAGGCCGCTGACCTGCACTTTCATGCAGACCAGCGGCCTTCGACGCACACTCCCCCGGACGGGGTCAGCGCTCGTGCGGCCACTTGCCGGGGTGATCCTCCCAGAAGATCTGGGAGGGGTCGTCGAGATCCGTGCCGGGCCGCTCATGCTCGACGAAGCGGTGCATGTCGCGTTGGGCGCGACATTGCTGGGGCTCCGTGAGGCTGTCGTCGAGGCGGCAGACGACGACCGTGCGGTGACTGCTGTTCGTGTCGTAGGCGCCGACGAAGACGGGCGTGTCCTGGTTCGGCGGTTGCAGGCTGCTCATGGGTCCAGCTGACCACAGGCACCGCGTGTCGGCCCGCCGACAGCGCGCCGTCGGGGCCTCCGCTCCTCCTTCCCCCCGGCTCAGGTGACGAGTTGGTAGATGCTCTTGCTCACCAACCAGAGGCCCGCCAGGAGGGAGATCACCACCACGGCCTGGTCGGTGTGATCGTCCAGCCACACACGCACCCGGTCGAGCTGCCGGCCGGCAGCCTCCGGCGCGAACGCCGTGCACAACTCCATGACGAGAATGCTCGCCGAGGCGAGCAGGCAGAAGCCCATCAGCGCCAGATACGAGGCGACGCTCGACACCTTGGCCCCCACGACGATCGCGGCGGCGGCCGCCACCATGCCCCAAGGCTGCAGGAAGATCCCGAATCCGGCTGCCGTCCAGGCCGACACGTCGTGGAGACGCCCCAACCACGTGGGGGGTGTGCGCGGCTTTCCGGCGGCCTTGCGCCGCTTGTACTCGCCGAAGCAGATGAGAGCGAGGCCGATCGCCAGCTTGACCGCCTCGGCCACGGACGAGGGCACAGTGTGCGGCCGCGGCGGAGTGCCGCCCGTGCCGAGCAGGACCAGCGCGATGACGACGACCAGGCAGGCCAGCCAGGCGAGGATGAAGGCCAGGCCCTTCCGTACGCCGCGATCCGCGGTGAGGATCAGGATGAATCCGGTGTTGTGCAGGGGCCCCAACGTGATGGCCACGCCGATGATGAAGAGGTCGAGAAGCATCGAAGGCGAGCTCCCTGGGAGAATCGGTCGGGTCGAAGATCCCGGCGACGGGCTTCGGCCGCCGGACACGTCGAGTACAGCCTCACCCCGACGGGCGAGGTAGTCGTGGAGCCACTCGGTGATCCGCCGTCCGCGTTCCTCGATTTCTCACCGGGTGACCTTCAAAGGGTGCCGAGGTGCCAGCTCCCCGGAGTGGCGACGCGGAAGGTGACCAGCTCGCCGCCGGTCTCGAGGGGACGACGCGCGTCAGGGAGGACGACTGTTCCGTCGTCGCGGGTGAGCCGCGGCGACTCGCTCGTGTGCGCGCAGGCCACCACCACGACCGTGTCGGGGCGGGACGTGGTGAGTCTGGCACCGGTCAGAGCGCCGTCGCGCCAGCGGAGGTCGACGGTGACCCCGCCCCTCGCCCGCAGGCCGGTGACCGAGCCCATCGGCCACTCCGACGGCAGGGCCGGCAGCAGGCGCAGCACGCCGTTGTGGGACTGGACCAGCAGCTCGGCGATGGCGGCGCTGACGCCGAGGTTGCCGTCGATCTGGAACAGGTCCGGCGGGTGGAGGCCGAAGAGGTTGGGCGCGGTCGAGGTCGTGAGGAAGCGGTGGATGCTGTGTGCGGCGAGCGGCGCGTCACCGAGACGAGCGGCCAGTGCGGCCACCCAGGCCAGGCTCCATCCCGTGCCCCCTCCGCCGTGCTCCAGACGACGGGTCAGGGCCTTGCGGGCGGGTTCGATCCACGTTGCGTCGGTGACGGGGTCGATCGCGGAGCCGGGGTAGAGGCCGTAGAGGAGGGAGAGATGCCGGTGTCCGGGGTCCTCCTCCGGGAGGTCCTCGCGCCACTCCAGCAACCGTCCGTCGTCGGCGAGCGCGGGCGGACGCAGCCGTTTGCGGGCCGCGGCGAGTTCGGCGGTGAAGCCGTGGTCGGTGTCGAGGGTCGCGGCCGCCTCCTCGACCGCGTCGAAGAGCTCGCAGGTGAGCCAGAAGTCCATGGTGCACCCGGCGGAGACGGCTGCCAACGAACCGTCAGCGGTGCGGAAGTGGTGCTCGGGTGAGGTGGACGGGCAGGTGACGAGGTTGCCCTCGCCGTCCTCCGTCAGCAGGTCCAGCAGGAACCTCGCGGCACCGCGCATCGCCGGATAGGCGCGCTCGGCGAGGAAGCGCAGGTCGCCGCCGAACTGGTAGTGCTGCCACAGGTGGGCGGCCAGCCAGGACCCGGCCATCGGCCAGGTGGCCCAGACGGGGTCGCCCGCCACCGGGCTGGTGGAGCGCCAGAGGTCGACGTTGTGGTGGCAGACCCAGCCGCCCGCGCCGTAGTGGGTCTCGGCCGTCGCCGCACCGGCCTCGGTGAGGTCGGCGACCAGGTCGAAGAGCGGCTCGTGGCAGACGGCGAGTCCGGTGGTCTCGGCGGGCCAGTAGTTCATCTGCAGGTTGATGTTCGTGGTCCAGTTGGAGTTCCACGGCGCGGCGATCTCCCGGTTCCAGATGCCCTGCAGGGTCGCGGGCTGGGTGCCGGGGCGGGAGGAGGCGACGAGCAGGTAGCGGCCGTAGGCGAAGAGGAGGGCGGTGAGCCCCGGGTCGTGCGCTCCGGCGCGGACAGCGGAGAGGCGCTCGTCGGTCGGTAGGGCTGCGGCCTCCGGCGGGTCGGGCAGCCGCAGCGTCACACCGCCATACAGTGCGCGGTGGTCGGCCAGGTGGTCGGCGAGCAGGTCGTCCCAACTCCGCTCCCCCACGGCGTCGAGGCGCTCGGTGACCTCGCTGCGCGCCGCGTTGGGGCTTGCCGGCTGCTGCTTCCAGCCTTGGTAGCCGGTGCCGACGGCGATGACGAGTGTGGCCTCGGTGGCGTCCGCCACCGTCAGCCGGTCGGACTCGGCGTTCATGCGTCCACCGTCGCAGCGGACGCGCAGGCCTGCCGCGAACCCCGTTCCCTCGTCAGGGCGGTAGTACGCCGGTGCGTCCTCGCCGAAGGCGAGGTGGGCGGGGGCGCGGCCCTGGGTCACCAGCGTCTGCCCGGCGGCCTCGACGGCCGTGCCGGGGTGCGCGCTGGTGAAGCGGGCCGTGAAGCCCAGCCGCCCCGGGGTGTCGCTGTGCAGGCGCAGGACCATCACGCCCGCCGGGGCCGACACGAACGCCTCGCGGACGAACCGCACTCCGCCCGCCTCGTAGGCGACCGTGTGCACCGCGTCGCCGAGGTCCAGCGTCCGTCGGTAGTCGACGACTTGGGAGACGGTGCCGGAGTCCAGGACCAGCGTGGCCAGCGGCTGGTAGGCCTCGATGAACGGGCCCTGCATCCGAGCGGCGATCCGGTCCGCCTCGACGGGGTCGCGACCGTGCAGCACCGCGCGTCGCAGTGACGGTAGGAGTTCGGCGGCCCCAGCTCGGTCGTGGCGTCCGGGGCCGCCGGACCAGAGGGTGTCGGCGTTCAGTTCGACCGTCTCGGTGTCGACTCCGCCGTAGACCATCGCGCCCAACCGGCCGTTGCCGAGCGGCAGGGCCTGGAGGAAGGTGTCGGCGGGCTGCCGGTACCACAGCCGGTCGGCCGTCTGGTCATGCGTCGACAAGGATTCCGCTCCGATCGAAGAGAAGGCGGGAGAAATTGAGCCCGGGGCCGCCGCCGCGCAGGAACGGCAGCGGCCCCGGGGTGTCGCGTCAGTGACGGTGTGTCAGGACAACGTCCACTGCTGGAGCGACGAGCCGGAGTTCGGCTGCTGGGTGACCGCCGCGCCCGCGCTCGTCGAGGCGGTGGTGAGCAGCAGGCCGCTGTGCTCGTTGGTGACGGTGTAGCTGCCGCCGGCCTGCTTGGTGACGATCCAGTCCTGGTTGCTCGCGCCGGTGCAGGTCCACTGGATCACCGGCGTGCCGGCCTTCGTGGCTCCGCCGTCGTCGTCCGCGCACAGGCCGGAGTGGACATTGACGATCTGGTAGGAGCCGTCCGGCTGCAAGGTGAACTGCCAGCTCTGGTTGGACGCACCGGTCGGGGTCCAGGTGATGAACTGGTTGCCGGGCGCGGTGCTGCCGTTGGCGTCGTCCAGTGCCATGCCGTTCGTGGTCAACGTGTGGGCGCCGTTCAGGTTGGCGGGGACCGTGCCGACGGCGGTCATGCTCAGCGTCTGCTGGGCGGCCGTGCGGTCGCCGCCGACGCTGTTGCCGGTGGTGTTGGTCCAGTACCGGGCCGGGGTGGTCTCGGCGTAGCCGCCGTTGTCGGCGGAGAGGCCGAGGACCAGTCCGCTGTAGCGGTTGACCAGCCGGTAGGTGCCGCTGCCGTCGCTGCTGGGGATGACGAACCACTCCTGACCGACGCTCACCCCGCCCGTGCCGACGCCGGTCGTGGTGGGGGCGGTGCCCCAGGCGCGGCTGGTGGTCTGCGTCGAGTCGACGCCGAGCAACTGTCCGCTCGACGCGTTGGTGATCCGGTAGGAGCCGTCGCCGTCGCTCGCGAACGACCAGTCCTCCAGCGTCGATCCGGTGGCGGCGGTCTCGGAGGTGGTGGCGGAGCTGCCGGAGACCTGGGTCAGCACCCGGCCGTCGCCGCTGGCGATGGTGTACGTCTTCGTCGGGTCGAACGGCGCGGCGGCCGGGGCCGAGGAGTCCACCGTCACGTTGGCGTACTCGCCGTCGCCGCTGTTGCAGGAGATGGCGCAGTAGGAGCGGAAGGTCTTGCCCACGACGGTCGAGCTGGTGGCGTTGGCGCCGTCGAGGAACCAGCGGTACCAGGACTGGTCCGTGTAGGTGCCGGTGTCACCGGCCAGGTACCACTTCTGCGTGGCCAGGTTGTCGGTGACGTAGAACTGCTGCGCCGCCGCGGAGTTGGTCGCGTTCTCCGGCTCTCCGATGTAGAGGCCGAGGTAGGCGTCGTAGGTGATGTTCATGATGAACAGCTGCGACTTGGCGGGCAGGGTGCCGGCCGCGATCTGCTGGTCCACGGTCCCGGTGGTGGCCGGGCTGTAGTCGCTCGACGGTGCGGTGTACCCGTTGGGGTTGCTGCTGGTGGCCGGGACCATGTTGCTCTCCAGCCCGCCGATGCCGGCCTGGGTCCAGGAGCCGTCGTACCACTTCTGCCAGGTCCCGGCGGCCATCTTGCCGGAGATCGGCGCGCGGGCGACGTGCGCCAGGCCGCCGTTGCTGCCGCCGACGCCGCCCTTGGGGATGATCCGGGAGCCGTAGTAGACGTAGAAGTACCCGGACGCGTAGTCGACGTAGAGACGCGGGTCGCCGTCGCCGTAGTCGTACGTCTGGTTGGGGAACGCGGTCGTGTCACCGCGCTGGGTGCTGTACGGGGACGTGATCGCGTGGCCCTCGATGGTCCACGTCTTGCCTTCGTCCGTGGACTTGGCGTAGTCGATCGCGTCGTAGTGCAGCCCGTCACCGAACGGCTCGGGGGTGAACTCGTTGTGCACCAGGCCGTACCAGTCGCCGGTGTCCGGGTCGACCCAGACGCCGACGAGGTCGCAGTAGTTGGGCTGCGCGTAGCCCGAGCCCGACGGGGCGGAGGTGGCCGTCAGGCCGGTCGGGCTGTTGTTGCAGCGCCAGGTCGTGTTGGCGTTGCTGTCCTGCGAGTTGGCGGGGTTGACGGAGTTGTCCAGCGTCGAGTCCGCGGTCGCGGTGTCGAAGTTGCTGCCGGTGTAGAAGCTCCACTGCCGGGAGTCGGTCGCGCCGTAGAGCGAGTCGGACTCCTGGAAGTAGAACGTCCCGTCCTTGTCCAGGTACGAGCCGGCCGGGGTGTCGTCGGCGTAGTTGTACGTCCCGGTCGAGCCGACGGTGACGGTGTAGGTGGCGCTGGACGGGTCGGCCGAGGCGTGGCCGACGCCGAGGACGGTGCCGCCCGCTATGGCGAGGGCCATGGCGACGACCGTGCCGAGTGCTCTTCTTCGAGAACCTGACACAAGGGCTCCTTCAGGTG
>NZ_JADPRT010000007.1:0-156257 GCF_015690355.1 Streptacidiphilus fuscans
CAGGGCAGATTGCCCACGTGTTACTCACCCGTTCGCCACTGATCCACCCCGAAGGGCTTCACCGTTCGACTTGCATGTGTTAAGCACGCCGCCAGCGTTCGTCCTGAGCCAGGATCAAACTCTCCGTGAATGCTTTCCCGTAATCGGGACATCCAACGCAGAGCGGCACAGCATCCGCCGGAATGAGCGGACCCGTGCACAGCGTCCTCGCTGAAAATTTGTTCTCAAAAGTAACTGGCGTTGACTTTTGGCACGCTGTTGAGTTCTCAAGGAACGGACGCTTCCTTCGGTCCCGTTTTCACCGGGCCCTCCGGGCGCTTCCTTCGTGATTTGTCCCGGTCGGCGCCGGGCACAACGAAGAAGTTACAGGGAGCTGTCCGTAGGAGCAAATCGGCATCCGTCACTCGAATGACGTAGAGTCGGCTCGGCGCAGTGGTCTAGACCTCTCGCCGATCTTGCCCGGTCGGGGACCAGCCGTCCTGACCTGGGCGGACAACTCGGAGCTTTAGGTCCGGAGTGTCCGATGTTGACATGATTTAGGCTGATTCCCGGCGTGCGCCCTTGAGGGCTCGCGTCCTGGGTTCCGCCATCTAGGAGGCTCAACCATGACGACCGTGACGTCACCTCTGGTCGGCGAGGCCATCGGGCTCGCGAACGTTCCTGACCCCGTCTTCTCCGGCGCCATGGTCGGTCCCGGGACCGCGATCAAGCCCGCGCCCGGTCCCGGTGAGGCCGTCTCCCCCGTCGACGGCATCGTGGTGTCCATGCACCCGCACGCGTTCGTCGTGCTGGACGAGCAGGGGCACGGCGTGCTGACGCACCTGGGTATCGACACCGTTCAGCTGAACGGCGAGGGTTTTGAGTTGCTCGTGCAGAAGGGCGACACCGTCAAGCGCGGGCAGCCGGTCGTCAAGTGGGACCCGACCGCCGTCGAGGCCGCGGGGAAGTCGTCCATCTGCCCCGTGGTCGCGTTGGAGGCCTTGGCCGACCAGCTTTCCGGGCTGCGGGAGTCCGGGGACATCGCGGTGGGCGACACGCTCTTCACCTGGCAGTGATTCAGCGGTAGAGCGGGATGACGACGGAGACTCAAAGCGGAGACCGGTGTGATGACAGAGACCCTGCAGGGCGTGGGCGTGAGCCACGGCGTGGCGATCGGCCAGGTGCGGCACATGGGCACGGCGGTGCTGGAGCCGGAGGCCAAGCAGATTCCGACCGAGGACGCGGCGCGCGAGCAGGCTCGGGCCAAGCGGGCGGTGGACGCCGTCGCCGCCGATCTGCAGGCGCGCGGCAACCTGGCGGGCGGCGAGGCACAGGCGGTACTCGAAGCCCAGGCGCTGATGGCGCTCGACCCGGAGCTGATGGCCGACGTGGAGCGGCGGATCGCCGTGGGCAGCAGCGCGGAGCGCGCCGTCTACGACGCGTTCGCCGCGTACCGGGCGCTGCTGGCGGCGGCCGGGGACTACCTGGCCGGGCGGGTCGCGGACCTGGACGACGTGCGGAACCGGATCGTCGCCCGGCTGATGGGTGTGCCGATGCCGGGTGTGCCGGACAGCGACGAGCCGTACGTGCTGATCGCACGTGATCTCGCCCCCGCCGACACGGCGTTGCTGGACCCGACGCTGGTGCTCGGTTTCGTCACCGAGGAGGGCGGGCCGACCAGCCACAGCGCGATCCTGGCCAGAGCGCTCGGGGTGCCGGCCGTGGTGGCGATGCCCGGCGCGACCGCGATGCCGGAGGGCGTGGTGGTCGCGGTCGACGGCAGCAGCGGCGCGGTCATCGTCGACCCGTCGACGGAGACGCAGGAGCGGTTGCGGCGCGAGGCGGCGGAGCGGAAGGCGGCGCTGGCCGCGTCCACAGGCCCGGGCCGGACCTCGGACGGGCACCTGATTCCCCTGCTGGCCAATATCGGCGGCCCGGTGGACGTACCGGCCGCGGTCAAGGCGGGAGCGGAGGGTGTGGGTCTCTTCCGTACGGAGTTCCTCTTCTTGGATGACTCGAAGAAGGCTCCGTCGGAGGACGCCCAGGTCGAGGCCTACCGCGCGGTGCTGGAGGCGTTTCCCGAAGGGCGCGTCGTGGTGCGGGTCCTGGACGCGGGGGCGGACAAGCCGCTGGACTTCCTGACTCCGGCCGACGAGCCCAACCCCGCGTTGGGCGTGCGCGGTCTGCGGTCGTTGCTGGAGCACCCCGAGGTGCTGCGGACCCAGCTGCGGGCGCTGGCGCGAGCGGCGGAGGGTCTGCCGGTGCACCTTGAGGTGATGGCCCCGATGGTGGCCGACCGCCAGGACGCAAAGGCCTTCGCCGATGCGTGCCGTGAGGCGGGGCTGCAGGCGAAGTTCGGCGCGATGGTGGAGATCCCCTCGGCGGCGCTGCGGGCGCGGTCGATCCTCCGGGAGGTCGAGTTCCTCTCGCTGGGTACCAACGACCTTGCCCAGTACACCTTTGCGGCCGACCGGCAGGTGGGCGCGGTGGCGCGGTTGCAGGATCCGTGGCAGCCGGCGCTGCTCGACCTGGTCGCGTTGTCCGCGGAGGCGGCCCGTGCCGAGGGCAAGAGCTGCGGCGTCTGCGGCGAGGCCGCCTCGGATCCGGTGCTGGCCTGCGTGCTGACCGGTCTCGGCGTGACCAGCCTGTCCATGGGCGCGGCGTCGATCCCGTACGTGCGGGCGAAGTTGGCCAAGGTGACGCTGGCCCAGTGCGAGCGGGCCGCTGCCGCCGCGCGGGCCGCGGACAGTGCGGCCGAGGCGCGGGCGGCGGCGAACCAGGTGCTCTCCGGGGAGTGAGGCACCGGTGCGGGCCACCGGTTACGACGTGAGCGGGCCTTCGTCCTTCGGGGCGGGGGCCCGCTCCGGCGTTCGCGCAGCGCGTGCCGTGCGGGCCTCGGTGGAGACGACGACGCAGACTCCGGCCACCACGATGGCGCCGCCGACGGCGATGGACCAGGTCACCTGCTCGTTGAGGATCAGCCAGCCGAGCGCGACCGCGACGACCGGGTTGACGTAGGCGTAGGTGGCGACCAGGGAGAGCGGCGCGGTCTGCAGCAGCCAGGCGAAGGCGCTGAAGGCGACCAGGGAGCCGAAGACGACGAGGTAGGCGAGGGCCAGCCAGGAGCTGGTGCTGACCGCGCCGAAGTCCAGGTGCTCGTGGCGGAAGAAGCCGACGGCGAGGTCGCCCAGCCCACCGGCCAGCATCTCGTAGGCGCTCGCGGTGAAGGGGTTGCCGGGCATCGGCAGGCGGGAGGAGAGGAACGAGCCGATCGACCAGAGCAGGGCCGCGGAGAGCACCGCGATGATTCCGACCAGCCGGACCGCGCCGGAGGTGCCCGGCAGGGTGAGCACGATCAGCCCGGCGAAGCCGATCAGCACGCCGACGAAGGTCGCGGCACGCGGGCGGTCGCCGAAGAGGGTGCGCAGCACGATGACCCAGAGCGGTACGGCGGCGACCAGCAGCGCCGCCAGCCCGGAGGGGATCCGGGTCTCGGCGAGGACGACCAGCCCGTTGCCGCCCACAAGCAGCAGCAGGCCGACGACGACAGCGGAGGCGAGCTGCCTTCGGGTCACCCGCAGGGCGCTCGGCCCCGAGCGCCAGGCGACCAGGCCCGCCAGCAGGACCGCGGCGGTGAGGAAGCGGAGGGCCGCCGAGAGGAACGGCGGCATGGTCTCGACGGTGATCCGGATGGCGAGGTAGGTGGATCCCCAGACGACGTAGACGATGCCGAGGGCGGGCCAGAGGAAGTTCCTGGTCTGCTCGGGACCAGGTGACCGACCTGCGGGAACCGACCGTTCGGTCGCAGCCGGCGCCGCCTCGTGTGTCATGTGTGTTCCTCTCGTACAGCTCTGTACGTCGATCCTCCCGCAGGAGGACGGCCACCCGCCACGCCATATCCTGCCGTTCTGATGAGGGCGTCTTGTCATGCAAGACACTTGTTCTCACTCACTGAGACCTGATCTATGGTCGATGTCCAGGGAGGCAGACATGACCGAGCATCAGAAGCAGTACACCCACGGCTACCACGCGTCCGTCCTGCGCTCGCACACCTGGCGCACCGTGGAGAACTCCGCCGGCCACCTGCTGCCGGAGCTGAAGCCGGGCCTGTCCGTGCTGGACGTCGGCTGCGGGCCGGGCACGATCACGGCCGGGCTGGCCGAGCGGGTCGGGCCGGGTCTGGTCACGGCGGTCGAGATCTCCGCCGAGGTACTGGCCAAGGCGGCCGAGGCGGTACCTGAGTCGGCCGGGGTCCGGTTCGAGACGGCAGACGTGCACGCGCTGCCGTTCCCCGACGCGTCGTTCGACGTCGTGCACGCGCACCAGGTGTTGCAGCATGTCGCGGACCCGGTGCAGGCGCTGCGCGAGATGCGGCGGGTCTGTCGTCCGGGCGGCGTGGTCGCGGTGCGCGACTCGGACTACGGGGCGTTTGTCTGGTACCCGTCGCTGCCGGAGCTGGACGAGTGGAACGCGCTGTACCACCGGGTCGCCCGCGCCAACGGCGGCGAGCCGGACGCCGGGCGGATGCTGCGCTCCTGGGCGCTCGACGCGGGCTTCGCGCCGGAGCAGGTCGAGGCGTCCTCGTCCACCTGGTGCTTCTCGTCGCAGGAGGACCGTGCCTGGTGGGGCGGGATGTGGGCGGAGCGGATCACCGGTTCCGCGATCGCCGAGCAGGCGGTGGCCGAGGGGTTCGCCGGGCGCGAGGAGCTGGAGCGGATCAGCGCTGCCTGGCAGAGCTGGGCGCAGGACCCGCGCGGCTGGTTCAGCGTGCTGCACGGCGAACTGCTGTGCCGGGTGTGACCCGGCACAGCGGCCCTCGGACGATCAGTTGACCGTCAGCGGCGGTACTGCTCGAAGATCCGCAGCGCGTCGGGGTTGTCGATGGAGCCGGGGTTAACGGCCTGGGCGAGCGGCGTGCCGCCCAGGATCCGCTTGATCGGCACCTCGATGCGCTTGCCGGTGAGGGTGTGCGGGAGCGCGGGCACGGCGATGATCTCGTCCGGGACGTGCCGTGGCGACAGCTGTGTGCGCAGCGCGTCGCGGACCGCCGTGCGCAGCTCGTCGTCGAGCTCCGCGCCCTCGGCCAGCACCACGAAGAGCGGCATCCAGTAGCCGCCGTCGGGCAGTTCCAGGCCGATGACCAGGGACTCCTTGACGGCGGGCAGCCGCTCGACCACCTCGTAGATGTCGGCGGAGCCCATCCGGACGCCCTGCCGGTTGAGCGTCGAGTCGGAGCGGCCGTGGATGACCACGGTGCCGCGCTCGGTCACGGTGATCCAGTCGCCGTGGCGCCAGACGCCGGGGAACATCTCGAAGTAGCTGTCCCGGTAGCGGACGCCGTCGGGGTCGTTCCAGAAGCGGATCGGCATGGACGGGATCGGCTTGGTGACGACCAGTTCGCCGACGTCGCCGACGACGGGCTTGCCGTCGACGTCCCAGGCCTCGACGGCCGCGCCCAGGCTGGGGGCCTGGATCTCGCCGAGGTAGACCGGCAGCGTCGGCACGCCGCCGACGAAGCAGCTGCAGACGTCCGTGCCGCCGCTGACCGAGGCGAGCCACACGTCCGGGCTGATCTCGTCGTAGATCCAGCGGAAGCCGTCGGGCGGGAGCGGGGAGCCGGTGGTGCCGATTGCCCTCAGCCGGGCCAGGTCGAGGTCGCGGCCCGGGTGGACCTCGGCCTTCTTGCACGCCATCACATAGGCGGCGGAGGTACCGAACGCGGTGACCCCCGCGTCGGCGGCGATGCGCCACTGCGCGTCAGGGGTGGGGTAGCCGGGGCTGCCGTCGTAGGTGACGATGCTCGCGCCCACCAGCAGACCGGCCAGCAGGAAGTTCCACATCATCCAGCCGGTGGAGGTGTACCAGAAGAACCGGTCCCCCGGGCCGAGGTCGAGATGGAGACCGGCCTGCTTGAGGTGCTCCACGGTGATGCCGCCGTGGCTCTGGACGATGGCCTTGGGCAGGCCGGTGGTCCCCGAGGAGTAGAGCACCCAGAGCGGGTGGTCGAACGGCAGCTGCTCGAAGGAGGGGACGGTCGGACTGCTCGTCAACTCCTCCCACTCCAGCGCGCCTTCGGGCGCGGGGCGGCCGAGCAGCGGGATGTGCACGACGTGACGGAGCGTCGGCAGCTCGGCGCGCAGCTCGGCGACGACGTCGGTGCGGTCGTGCTCCTTGCCGCCGTAGCGGTAGCCGTCGACAGCGAAGAGGAGGACGGGTTCGAGCTGCTGGAACCGGTCGAGCACGCTGCGGGCGCCGAAGTCCGGCGCGCACGAGGTCCAGATCGCGCCGACGGCGGCGGTGGCCAGCAGGGCGACGACGGCCTGCGGCACGTTCGGCAGGTAGCCGCCCACCCGGTCGCCGGGCTCGACGCCGAGGCGACGCAGTTCGGCGGCGAGCGAGCCGACCTGACGGCGCAACTCCGACCAGGTGGTGACCCGCGGCTCGGGGTGCGCCTCGTCGACGTGGAGGATGGCGGGCGAGTCGGCGTTGTGCGGGTCCTCGCCGTGACGCAGCACGTGCTGGGCGTAGTTGAGCTTCGCGCCGGGGAACCAGGTGGCCCCGGGCATGGTCGCGTCCCCAAGCACGGCCTCGGGCTCCGTGGTGAAGCGGACGTCGAACCACTGGGTGACGGCGCTCCAGAAGTCCTCGAGGTGCTCGACCGACCAGCGGTGGAAGGCGGCGTACTCGACGGCGGGGTCCTGGCCCTCCTGGGGGCGGGGCGCGCCGTAGTACTCGGCGGCGAAGCGCTGGAAGGCAGCCATCCGGGAGGCCGCGGCCGAGGCCGGGTCCGGCCGCCAGAGCGGCGTGGTCTCTTCAGTGCTCATGCGCTGCGTGTGCCTCCGACCGTCAGGCGTACCTGCGCGTCGGTGGGCAGGTGGGAACGCCTGTGCTGACCTTGCCACGATCGGGGCAGGACGCGCCAGGGTCGACGGAACGCGTCACACGCCCTTGACTTCGGGCGCGGTGATCAGGGCCGCAGCTGATCACGCCTGGACGCGATCAGGGCCGCAGCTGATCACGGCCGCAGCAGTGCCGGGTGCAGGAGGGTGGCCGGTCCGGCGCGGTAGAGGCGGGCGCGGGGACCGCCGCGGGAGTTGCCGCGTTCCGCGGTAGCGCCGGTGTCCTCGACGAAGCCGGGCACGGAGAGCACCTTGCGGTGGAAGTTGCCCGGGTGCAGGCGCTCGCCCCAGATCTCCTCGTAGACGGCACGGAGTTCGGGAATGGTGAACTCCGGCCGGAGGAAGGCGGTGGCCAGCGGCGTGTACTCCAGCTTGCCGCGGGCGCGCTCCAGGGCGTCGGCGACGATCCGCGCGTGGTCGAAGGCCAGTTCGCGTTCGGCGAGCGGAGCGGGTAGCTCCCGGTCGCCGGTCCCACCCCCGTGAGGACCGGCGACCGGAACCCAGACGGCGCGGGCGGCATCGCCGCCGGCGCGCGGGTCGGGCAGATCGGGTGCGAAGGCCAGGTAGGCCACCGAGACCACGTGCATGCGCGGGTCACGGTCGGGCGCGCCGTAGGAGCCGAGCTGCTCCAGGTGCACCCGTTCGAGAGCGGTGGGCGCGAGGCCGGTCTCCTCCGCGAGCTCGCGCGCCGCGGCCTCGTCCAGCCCTTCCTCCCCCGCCTTGACGAACCCTCCGGGCAGCGCCCACCGCCCCTGGAACGGCGGGCCGCCCCGCTCCACGAGCAGGATGCTGAGCCGTCCCTGACGCAGCGTCAGCACGACGACGTCGACCGTGAGCGCGATCGGCGCGTAGGCCCGGGGGTCGTACGCGGCGAGCCACGCGGCCTCGTCGTCCTCGTGCATGCGCGTTGCTCCGATTGGGTTGGTTTCTGGTCGGGGTCGGTCGACTGCGTCGACTCGCCCACTCCTGTTGTTCTCAGGTCGAGTTTTTCTCTGATCGAGTCTTTCTCGGCCTGAGAACAACGTAGCGCATGCCGCGCCGGAGTACCAGCCCAAACCCCCGCCCTCCGTGCCGGCTACGCCTGCCGCAGCGCGGCGACCACGACGAGCACCTCTTGCGTCAACTTCGGCCCCACCGGGCCGTGCTGGTTCATCAGCCGGTACCACATGGCCCCGAAGACCAGGTCGACGACGGTCGGGACCGGCACCTTCCAACCGTCCACGCCCTGACGCTCCAGCACCTCGGCCAGCAGTGCGCGCCGGCCGGCGATATAGCCGCGGAGCGTGGCGGCCAGCTGCTCGTCGGCGAAGGCGTCGGAGGTCAGACCGAGCAGGATGTCGGCGACCGGGGCCTTGTGGGCGAGCCGGAACGTGGCGTCCAGGAAGACGCGCAGGTCGGCGACCGGATCGCCGCTCGGCGGCGGGGTGCCGTGGGCCGCGCCGACCTCGGCCAGCGCCTCGGACAGCACCGCACCCCGGGTCGGCCACCAGCGGTAGACCGTCTGACGCCCGACTCCGGCCGCCTCCGCGATGGCCTTCATCGTGACATTGGCATAGCCGCCGTCCACACAGAGCGCGACGGCGGCATCGAGGATCGCGCGACGGGCCGCATCACTGCGCGGACGCCCGGGAGGCTTCACGTTCATGAGCCGACTTTACAAGACACGGTGTCTCGATACAGAATCGAGGCACGGTGTCTCGTTACTCGTGACGAGACACGAGCGGAATGAAGTGGGGACGGACATGGCACACACGTCGGAGCGCGTCGTCATCCTCGGCGGCACCTCGGGGATCGGCCTGGCGACGGCGGACCTGCTGCTCGACCGGGGGTACGAGGTCGTCGTCGCCGGACGCAGCGAGGAACGCCTCGCGCAAGCACTGAAGACGCTGGACGCGCAGGGCGCCGACCGCCCGGTCACGGGCCGGGCGGTGGATGCGACGGACAGCGGGCAACTCGCCGCGTTCTTCGCGGAGGTGGGCGCGTTCAACCACCTCGTGGTCACGGTCACCAGGAACGGCGGGGTCACCTCGCTGGCAGACCTGGAGGCCGCCGAGGTACGCAAGCACAGCGAGGGCAAGCTCCTCGCCCACCTGCTCAGCGTCCAGGCCGCGCTCGGCACGCTGCGCGCCGACGGCTCGGTGACGCTGGTCGGCGCGGTCAGCTCGCAGCTGAGCGCACCGGGCCTGGTCGTCCTCGGCGCGATGAACGCGGCCGTCGAGACCGCCTCGCGGATCCTCGCGGCGGAGCTGGCCCCGCGCCGGGTCAACGCGGTCTCTCCCGGCGTGATCGAGACGCCCTGGTGGGACTGGATCCCGGCGGAGGCGCGCGCCGAGGCCATCACCGGTGCGGCAGGGGCCACGGCGGTCGGCCGTCCGGGCCGGGCCGAGGAGGTCGCGCACGCGATCGGCTTCCTGGTCGAGAACACCTACACCACGGGCGTGGTCCTGCCGGTCGACGGCGGGGCTCGGCTCAACGTGCAGCGGTGACCCCGTCCACGTGGCCGGGCGACCGGCGGGGATAGGGTTGGGGTGACGTCGAAGGGGCGGGCCTGCCGGAGTACCGGTGGCCCGCCCCGCGCCGTTGGCCAGCTCACCTGCTCCGCTCGTCCGTCCGGAGGTCCGCCGATGTCCATCCAGGGTTCGCTCGCCGACGCGCTCGCCAGGGGCGTGGTGGTGCTGGACGGCGGCATGTCCAACGAGCTGGCCGCCGACGGACACGACCTCTCCGACGCGCTGTGGTCCGCGCGGCTGCTGCGCGACGAACCGGCGGCCGTCCGTGCGGTGCACCGGCGCTACTTCGCCGCCGGTGCGCAGGTCGCGATCACCGCGAGCTACCAGGCCAGCTTCGAGGGCTTCGCCCGGGTCGGCCTGGACCGCGCGGAGGCGGAGGAACTGCTGCGGCGCAGCGTCACGCTGGCGCGGGAGGCCGCCGACGAGCTGCCCGACGGGGTGCCCAACGCGGGACCCGACACGGGATCCGACGCGGGACCGGACGACGTGCCCGGCCAGGGGCGGCGCTGGGTCGCGGCTTCGGTCGGACCCTACGGCGCCGTGCTGGCCGACGGCTCCGAGTACCGGGGCCGGTACGGGCTCAGCCGAGCGCAGTTGCGCGCCTTCCACGCGCCGCGCGCTGAGGTGCTCGCGTCGGCGCGACCCGACGTGCTGGCGATCGAGACCATCCCCGACATCGACGAGGCCGAGGCGGCGCTCGACGCCGTCTCCTCGCTGGACGTGCCGGTCTGGCTCTCCTTCAGCGCGGCCGACGGCTCGACCCGGGCCGGGCAGCCGCTCGCCGAGGCGTTCGCGCTGGCGCACGGCAATGCGCAGGTCGTCGCCGTGGGCGTGAACTGCCTCGCGCCGGAGGAGGCCGCCGATGCGGTCGCGCTGGCGGCGGAGGTGTCCGGCAAGCCGGTCGTCGTCTACCCGAACAGCGGCGAGGGCTGGGACGCGGCGGCGCGCGCCTGGTCCGGCCCCGCGACCTTCTCCCCTGACCGGGTGGCCGAGTGGACCGCCTCCGGGGCCCGGCTGGTCGGCGGCTGCTGCCGCGTCGGGGCCGACCAGATCGCCGCGCTGGCGCAGGGGATCCGCGTCCGCTGAGACGCCTTCGACGGCCCTTCGGGGCGGGCCTGTGTGCTGCCTGACCAGGTTTGCTGGCAGACTCGGTGTCACGCACGGCGCTGTCGGCATTGTCGACCGCTGTTCCGTCCCCTGTTCTGTTCGTTCCGTGGTGCTGTCTTCAGCCGAAGTGGGAGGTCCTCCGATGGCCGGGTCGATCCAGTCGCTCGAACGCGCGGCGGCGATCCTGCGGCTGCTCGCCGGCGGCGAGCGGCGGCTGGGCCTGTCGGACGTGGCCGCCTCGCTGGGACTGGCCAAGGGCACCGCCCACGGCATCCTGCGCACGCTGCAGCAGGAGGGCTTCGTCGAGCAGGACCCGGACAGCGGCAAGTACCAGCTGGGCGCCGAGCTGCTGCGGCTCGGCCAGAGCTACCTGGACGTCCACGAGCTGCGCGCCCGCGCCCTGGTCTGGGCGGACGACCTGGCCCGGGCCAGCGGGGAGACGGTCTACCTCGGGGTGCTGCACCAGCGCGGCGTGCTGATCGTGCATCACGTCTTCCGCCCGGACGACACCCGGCAGGTGCTGGAGGTCGGCAGCATGCAGCCGCTGCACAGCACCGCGCTGGGGAAGGTGCTGTTCGCCCACGACCCGGTCGCCCGCGCCGAGCTGCAGGAGAGCGAACGCGAGGCGTTCACCCCGCGCACCCTGACCGAGCTGGCCGACCTGGACGCGGAGGCCGCGCAGATCCGCGAGCGCGGCTGGGGCGCGGCCGTCGAGGAGACCTGGACCGGCGTGGCGTCGGTCGCGGCGCTGATCCAGGACCGGCGCCGCAACCCGGTCGGTGCGGTCGCGCTCAACGGGCCGGTCGAGCGGGTCTGCCGCGACGGCGTGATCCGGCCGGAGCTGGTCGTCTCCGTGCGCGAGGCGGCCCGCGCGATCTCCCGCGACCTGGGCGCGCCGCGGTTCTGACGCGCCCCGCCTGCTGATGCCCCGCCCGTTGCCGCTCTGACGTCCCGCGCTTGCGGGGTCTGCTCTCGATCTGACGGTCCGTTCGGTGTGTTCTGCCGCCGTCCGATCGGGTGATTTGTCTATGTTGAGCGAGCAATGTTCCGTTTGTTCGACGCATCCACAGCCACGGCTGCACCTGCATTGACGCAGGCACGGCGGGCCACGTAGTTTTCGCACAACGGTCGACATTGTCGAACGTGAGCCGCAAACTGCACTGGGAGCCGCTGTGTCCAACAGCCATATCTTCTTCGGCGAACTCATCGGTACCGCCCTACTCATCCTGCTCGGCGGGGGTGTCTGCGCCGCCGTCACCCTGAAGCGCTCGAAGGCCGAAGGGGCGGGATGGCTCGCCATCGCCTTCGGCTGGGGCTTTGCCGTGCTCGTCGCCGCGTACACCGCGAACTCACTGTCCGGGGCCCACCTCAACCCCGCCGTCACCATCGCGATAGCCGTCAAGACCGGCGACTGGAGCCACGTCCCGGTCTACCTGGCCGGACAGTTCCTCGGCGCGGTCGTCGGCGCGGTGCTGGTCTGGCTGGCCTACCTGGGCCAGTTCAACGAGAACGACGAGCCCACCCTCGGCATCTTCGCCACCGGGCCGGAGATCCGGAACCCGGTCCAGAACGTGATCACCGAGACCGTCGGCACCACCGTGCTCTGCCTGCTGATCCTGACGCAGGGGCTGAACAAGGAACTCGGCCTGTCCGGCATGGGCATCCTGATCACCGCCCTGACCGTGGTCGGCATCGGCCTCTCGCTGGGTGGCCCGACCGGCTACGCGATCAACCCCTTCCGCGACCTGGGCCCGCGTCTGGTCCACTCGCTGCTGCCGATCCCCAAGAAGGGCAGCTCGGACTGGGGTTACGCCTGGGTCCCGATCGTCGGCCCGATCCTCGGCGCGCTGCTCGCCGGCGGAATCTACAACGCGGCCTTCTGATCCACCCGCCTCCACCCGCCGGATCGACCAGGCTAGGCACACCCGAGAACGCGCCACCCCGCAGGGCCCTCGCCGCCCCCACTGTCAACGAGGACACACATGACCACCAGCACCGGCCAGTACATCGCGGCCATCGACCAGGGCACCACCTCCAGCCGCTGCATCATCTTCGGCGCCGACGGCCGGATCGTCGCGGTCGACCAGCAGGAGCACAGCCAGATCTTCCCCCAGCCCGGCTGGGTCGAGCACGACGCCGAGGAGATCTGGACCCGGGTCAAGTCCGTGATCGCCGGAGCCCTGGCCAAGGCCGGGCTGACGCGTGACGACATCCGCGCCATCGGTATCACCAACCAGCGCGAGACCACGGTCCTGTGGGACAGGAACACCGGCAAGCCGGTCCACAACGCCCTGGTGTGGCAGGACACCCGCACCGAGGAGCTCTGCCGCGAGCTGGGCCGCAACGTCGGTCAGGACCGCTTCCGCCGCGAGACCGGGCTCCCGCTCGCGAGCTACTTCGCCGGTCCGAAGATCCGCTGGCTGCTGGACAACGTCGAGGGTCTGCGCGAGCGCGCCGAGCGCGGCGACATCCTCTTCGGGACCATGGACACCTGGGTCATCTGGAACCTGACCGGCGGCGTCGACGGCGGCAAGCACGTCACCGACGTCACCAACGCGTCCCGCACCATGCTGATGAACCTGCACACGCTGCAGTGGGACGACAAGATCGCCGAGTCGATGGACGTGCCGATGAGCGTCCTGCCGGAGATCCGCTCCTCCGCCGAGATCTACGGCGAGGCGGTGGGCGACCTGGCGGGCGTGCCGGTCGCGTCCGCGCTGGGCGACCAGCAGGCCGCGCTCTTCGGCCAGACCTGCTTCGCCGTCGGCGAGGCCAAGTCGACGTACGGCACCGGCACCTTCCTGCTGCTCAACACCGGTGAGAAGGTCGTCAACTCCTACCACGGCCTGCTGACCACGGTCGGCTACCGAATCGGCAAGGAGGCCCCGGTCTACGCCCTGGAGGGCTCGATCGCCGTCACCGGCTCGCTGGTGCAGTGGCTGCGCGACCAGCTCGGCATCATCTCCACCGCCGCCGAGATCGAGACGCTGGCCTCGACCGTCGAGGACAACGGCGGCGCGTACATCGTCCCGGCCTTCTCCGGCCTCTTCGCGCCGTACTGGCGCTCCGACGCGCGCGGCGTGATCACCGGCCTGACCCGGTACGTGACCAAGGGTCACCTGGCCCGCGCCGTCCTGGAGGCGACCGCCTGGCAGACCCGCGAGGTCGTCGACGCGATGGAGAAGGACTCCGGCGTCACGCTCTCCGCGCTCAAGGTCGACGGCGGCATGACCAGCAACAACCTGCTGATGCAGAACATCGCGGACGTGCTCGACGTCCCGGTCGAGCGCCCGTTCGTGGCCGAGACCACCGCGCTGGGCGCCGCCTACGCCGCCGGTCTGGCCGTCGGCTTCTGGCCGGACCTGGACACGCTGCGCGCCAACTGGCACCGCGCGGCCGAGTGGACGCCGCGGATGGACGAGGCGACGCGCGACCGCGAGTACAAGAACTGGCTCAAGGCCGTCGAGCGGACCATGGGCTGGATCGACGAGGACCCGGCTCCCAGCCGCTGACACCAGCACGCCCGGACGCCCGCGCGACGGGTGCGGCGGGCCCCGCCACGGGGAGGGCCCGCCGCGCCGTTCGCACCACACCGCGCCATCAAGCTCCACCTCGCTCCACGACGCTCCACCACGCTCGACCTCGCTCCACCTCGCACCACCACCAGAGAAGTTGAGGGATCTTCCGATGCACTCCATGCCGACCCTGGGGGCCAACCGCACGGCCGACCGCGCCCAGGCGCGGGAACTGCTGAGCAGCGCCACCTACGACCTGCTCATCATCGGCGGTGGCATCCTCGGCACCGCCGTCGCCTGGACCGCCGCGCAGTCGGGGCTCCGGGTCGCCATGGTGGACGCCGGAGACTTTGCGGGCGCGACCTCCAGCGCCTCCTCCAAGCTGGTCCACGGCGGTCTGCGCTACCTGCAGACCGGCGCGGTCAAGCTGGTCGCCGAGAACCACAAGGAGCGCCGCGCGCTCTCCACCGACGTGGCCCCGCACCTGGTCAACCCGCTCACCTTCTTCGTCCCCGTGTACAAGGGCGGCCCGCACTCCGCGCCGAAGCTGGGCGCGGGCGTCTTCCTCTACTCCGCGCTCTCCGCCTTCCGTGACGGCATGGGCCACGTCGCCACGGCGGCCCGCGCCGGGCAGGCCGTCCCCGCGCTCAAGACCGAGGGTCTGCGCTCGGTCGCCGTCTACGGCGACCACCAGATGAACGACTCGCGTGTCGCCGTGATGACGGTGCGCGCGGCGGTCGAGTCGGGCGCGGTCGTGCTCAACCACGCCGAGGTGGCCGGTCTTCGCTTCACCGGCGGCCGGGTCACCGGTGCCGACGTCCGCGACCGCCTCACCGGCGACGAGTTCGGCATCGACGCGCGCCTGGTGCTCAACGCGACCGGCCCGTGGGTGGACCATCTGCGACGGATGGAGGACGCGGGCGCCGCGCCCAGCATCCGGCTCTCCAAGGGCGCGCACGTGGTGCTCAAGCGCAAGGCCCCGTGGCACGCCGCGCTGACCATCCCGATCGACAAGTACCGGGTCTCCTTCGCGATCCCGTGGGAGGACCACGTCCTGCTCGGCACCACGGACGAGGAGTACACCGGCGACCCGGCCGACGTCCGCGCCACCCAGGCCGACGTCGACCAGATCCTCGGCGAGGCCGCGCACGCGATACGCGACGAGCACCTGGACCGCGACCTGATCACCTACTCCTTCGCGGGCCTGCGCGTGCTGCCCGGCGGCCCGGGCCAGACGGCCGCCGCCAAGCGCGAGACGGTCGTCACCGAGGGCCGCGGCGGCATGCTGTCCGTGGCCGGCGGCAAGTGGACGACGTACCGTCACATCGGCCGCGTGGTGCTGGAGAAGCTCGCCCACGTGCCCGGCACCGGCCTGGCCGACGACATGTCGGCGATCCCGCGCACCGTCCCGCTCCCCGGCGTCGGCAGCCCGAACGCCGTCGCCCACCGCCTGCTGGTGGACCGCGAGCCCGGCGCCCGGATGGACCCGCTGGTCGCCCGCCACCTGGCCACCCACTACGGCACCATCTCCTTCGACCTGGCCCGCCTGATCGACCAGGACCCGGCGCTGGGCCGCCCGATCCACCCGGACGGCCCGGACGTGTGGGCCCAGGTCGCCTACGCGGTCGACCACGAATGGGCGGCCACGGCGGACGACGTCCTCCGCCGGCGCACGACGCTGACCGTGCGCGGCCTGGACACCCCGGAGGTCCGCTCCGAGGTCGAGTCCTTCCTGGCCGGGCACGGCGCGCAGGGCTGAGGCCCACAGAGCCGAGTACGCAGAGCTGACCACGCTCCTTCGACGGGTGGCCCCGACGCCTTGCGCGCCGGGGCCACCCCGCTTTTTGAACGCGTTCAAGACAGGCGTACGCTCCTGACCGGAGTGGGCGACCGGGCGGTCGTGCTCGGCCCGTCCCAGCGTGCCGAAGGGGGAGCTGGTCGGTGTGAAGGTGATACTTCCGGGCGGAACCGGACAGGTGGGAGCCATCCTGACCCGTGCGCTGGAGGCGGACGGACACGAGGTGGTGGTGCTCACCCGACGCCCGACCCACGCCCGCGAGGTGGCCTGGGACGGCCGGACACTCGGCCCCTGGGCCGCCACGCTGGACGGCGCGGACGCGGTCGTCAATCTGGCCGGACGCAGCGTCAGCTGCCGCTACAGCCCGGCGAACCTGGCCGAGATGATGGCCTCGCGGGTCGACTCCGCCCGCGTCGTCGGTCAGGCGATCGCGGCGGCCGAGCGCCCGCCCCGGGTCTGGCTGCAGATGAGCACCGCGACGATCTACGCCCACGCGGGCGAGGGCGTGCCGGCGCATGACGAGACCCGCGGTGTGCTCGGCGGCACCGAGCCGGACGTGCCCGGCTACTGGGAGTTCAGCATCCGGATCGCCCGGAACTGGGAGCGCGAGCAGGAGTTGGCCGCCACGCCGCACACCCGCAAGGTGGCCCTGCGCTCGGCGATGGTGATGAGCCCGGACACGGGCGGCGTCTTCGACGTCCTGCTCGGCCTGACCCGGCTCGGCCTCGGCGGCCCCGTCGCGGGCGGCGGACAGTACGTGTCCTGGATCCACGACGTCGACTTCGTCCGCGCGGTGCGGTTCCTGATCGAGAGCGACGGTGACGGCGACACCGACGGCGACACGGCCCTCTCCGGCCCGGTGAATCTTGCCGCCCCTGAGCCGTTGCCTCAGCGGGAGTTCATGAGCGCGCTGCGCCAGGCGTGGGGCACGCCGGTCAGGCTGCCCGCGACCCGTCAGATGGCGCGGCTCGGCGCACTCGTGCTCCGGAGCGACGCCGAACTGCTGCTCAAGAGCCGCCGGGTGGTGCCCGGAGCCCTGCGGGACGCAGGGTTCACCTTCGAACACGGCCAGTGGCACGACGCGGCAGCCGACCTGGTCGACCGGGTCCGCGCCCAGCAGGGCAGCGGCGAACGCAGGGGCACGGCACTGCGGTCCGTTCTGACGCCCGCCTGGCTGCGCGGCTGAGCGATGATGGCCGCATGACGCTCCCCTCCGCCCTCGCCTCGTTCGCCGTCGTCGCGGGTCTGCTGACGCTGATACCCGGGCTGGACACGGCCCTTGTGCTGCGCAGCGCCGCCGCGCGAGGACGGGCGCACGGGTTCGCCACGGCGCTCGGGATCAACACCGGGGCGCTGTGCTGGGGTGCCGCGGCGGCCTGTGGCGCGACCGCCGTGCTGACGGTGTCCCAGGAGGCCTATCTGGGACTGCGGATCGCCGGGGCCGCCTACCTGTTGTGGCTGGGTGTCGGCATGCTGCGCGCGGCCGGGCGTCCCGAGGCGGCGCTCGGCGGGCCGGTGGGCGACGGGTCCGCGCAGGCCGCCGCCCCGTTGTCGCACTCGTACCGGCGTGGGCTGACGACCAATCTGCTCAACCCGAAGATCGGCGTCTTCTACACCGCGATGCTGCCGCAGTTCATCCCGCCCCACGCGTCGCACCTGGCCATGGGCCTGCTGCTCGCGCTGGTCCACGACGTGGAGGGGATGGCGTGGTTCAGCCTGCTGATCCTGGGCACCACGCGGCTGCGCGCGGCGCTGCGGCACCTCCGCCTCCGGCGCGACGCGGTCCGCCGGGCGCTGGACGCGGTGACCGGCGTGACGCTGATCGGGTTCGGCGTGGAGCTCGCGCTGTCCGAGCGCTGAGGGGCCGGTGTGGGGTCAGCCCGGCCTGTCAGGTCAGGGTGTCGCCGTAGCGGGCCGAGACCTCTTTGAGGCGCTTGACCTCCTGGTCGTGGCACTCGTGTTCGCAACCGATGAGTTTGCCCGAGACCACGCGCACGCCGACCGCGCAGGCGTGCGGTTCTTCGGGGTCGACGCCCTTGCAGCCGGGCGCGAGGTACTTGTCCGGGGGCGTCCACAGGCCGCCGTACGGCTTGGACGGATCGCGAGTCGTCTGCGCCATGAACCAAGTGTGCGTCAAAAACCCTTGCCCGTATGGCATATCGGTGAAGATCGCCACAACGGGGCGAGAGGGCTGCCGCGTTGCCGCCTAGTGTGGCGGCTGTGACCGAGAGCAATGACATGCACCGCAGCGAGACCATCGCACACCACGACACACCGGAGGACCTCGACTCCCTCCGACGCCGGACGCACATCTCCAGCAACATCCTGGCCGGGTCGGTCTGGCTGGCGCACAACATCGACCGTGCCGTGATGACCGAGAACGGCCCCCTCCTCCGCGCGCTCGCCTCGGCGGCGGACGCCGTCCACGAGCTCGGCCTCCACCTCAACCAGCCCGATCCGGCCCACCTCGAAGCGGCGCTGCGCGAGCTGGACGCGGCGCGGGAGCTGGTGCGGGGAGCGCTCGGCCGCGAGTGACGCGCGGGGGCTGACGTCCGGCGGCTGACCTGCCCCACCGCCTCAACCGTTCGGTGGGTCGACTCAGCCGTCCGGTTGACCGGCAGGATCAGCCCTCGTCCCCGGCGGACGGCTGATGTGGGAGCAGGGGTCGCGCGGCGAATCTGGAGCCAAGCCGGAAGAGGCCGAAAGGCCGGACAGGAAAGGGCTCCCGAGATGAACACCGTGCAGACCACCGCCTCCGCCACCGCCCAGGTACACGGTGCGACCACCGCCGAGGCGTTCCGTACCGTCAAGCGACTGGTCGGCGCCTACGCCGCCCTGAGCGCGGCCACGCTGGTGGCCGCGTACCTCATGCGGCAGCACGCCGATCTGGTCACGCCCACCGTCTGGATCCGGGGCGGGATCGTCGCGCTGACCTCGCTGCTGATGCTGGCCCTCGCCGTCGGCTCCGCACGCGGCCGACGCGGTGCGTACCGGAGGCTGCGGATCGCCTCGGGCGTGATGGTCGCGGTGATCGCCGTGATGGCCTCGCTGCCCGGCGTGCTGCCCGTCTGGATGCGGTTCGAGCAGGGCGTCTGCGGCGTGCTGCTGCTCGGCGTCGTGGTGATCGCGAACAGCAGCCGGACGCGCGCACTCTTCGCCGTTGACGGGCCCGACGCCCGTTGACGCCGATACATTGGCGAGAGGTCGAACGGTTCCTCGTGAACCGACAGGGAGACGCAGGCATGGCGCAGCAGGGCACGACCGGTCTGACGCGGCAGTGGTCAGCGGCGGTCACGGTCGTGCCCTATCTGCTGCTCGCGCTGCTGGTCCTGGTCACCGTCGCCGAGAAGGCGGGCAACCCGACCCAGCGCGGATCGCTGCCGGTCGACCTGATCCTGTGCGGCGCGGCGGCCGCCTGGATGCTCTGTGTCTTCACGCTGCATCCGGCCTGGCGCGAACGGCCGCGCGTGATGGCCGTCTTCTTCGTCGTGCTCATCGCGATCTCCGCCGCGCTGGTGGTCAGGGACCCGTGGTTCGGGTTCTTCACACCTGCCGGATACATCTACGCCTTCCAACTGCTGCCCTGGCCGGGCCAGCTCGCCGGGGTCGCCGCGGTGGCCGTCGTCGCCGGGACGGCGCAGAGCAGCGGAATCGACAAGTCGACTGCGGTCGGCGTGCTGGGGTACCTCGGCGTCGTGCTCGCCAACGTGGTCCCGATGTGCGCCGCCGCCGTGGTGATGCGGCGACGCGCGCACGACCACGACGCGCGCGAGCGCGCCCTCGCCGAGGTCAGCGCCGCCAACCGTCGGTTGGAGGCGACGCTGGCGGAGAACGCGGCCCTGCACGAGCAGTTGCTGGCGCAGGCCCGCGCGGCGGGCGTCCAGGACGAACGGCGGCGGATGGCTCGCGAGATCCACGACACCCTGGCCCAGGGCCTGACCGGGATCATCACCCAGCTCCACGCCGCCGAGCACGCGGCCGAGCACGCCGCCGACGCGCCCGAGGTCCGGCAGCGCCACATCGAGGCGGCGACGCGGTTGGCGAAGGAGAGCCTGACCGAGGCACGCCGCTCGGTCCACGCGCTGCGCCCCGAACCGTTGGAGTCCGGGGCCCGGTTGGGCGACGCGGTGGCGGGCGTGGCGGAGCGCTGGTCGGCTCTGCACGGCGTCCCGGTCCAGGTCACCACCACCGGGACGGTGCGCGCGCTGCCGCCGGAGGCGGAGTTGGCGCTGCTGCGCACCGCGCAGGAGGCGCTGGCCAACGTGGCGAAGCACGCGGGAGCGTCGCGGGTCGGGGTGACCCTGTCCTACCTGGAGGACGAGGTGGCGCTGGACGTCAGGGACGACGGCTGCGGCTTCGACCTGTCGGGGGTCGAGGCGGGGTTCGGGGCGGAGGTGGCGGCGGGTTCGCCGTCGCGCGTCGTTGGACCAGGAGATCGCGCGGGGCAACGGGCTGTGCCGGAGGGAGGGTTCGGGCTGGTGGCGATGCGGCAGCGGATCGAGGGCCTGGCCGGGACCTTGCAGATCGAGTCGGAGCCGGGCGGTGGCACGGGGATCTCGGCGCGGGTGCCCGCGCCGCTGAGAGGAGCTGAGGCGTGAGCGGCGAGAACGTGATCCGGCTGCTGATCGCGGACGACCATCCCGTCGTGCGCGACGGCCTGCGCGGACTCTTCGCAGGCGACCGGGAGTTCGAGGTCGTCGGCGAGGCCGGGGACGGAGCGGAGGCGGTCCGGCTGACGGAGCAACTCCAGCCCGACGTGGTGCTGATGGACCTCCGCATGCCAGGAACCGACGGCGTCACCGCCATCCGCGAACTCGCCGCGCGCGGCAGCTCCTCCCGCGTCCTGGTGCTGACCACGTACGACACCGACAGCCACGTCCTGCCCGCCATCGAGGCGGGCGCGAGCGGCTACCTGCTCAAGGACGCCCCACGCGACGACCTCCTCCGCGCGGTCCGCGCCACCGCGCGCGGCGAGGCGGTGCTGGCACCGTCGGTGGCGGCGCTGCTGATGAGCCGCGTCCGCGGGTCGGAAGCCGCGACGGCAGGCGCGCCGCCCGCGAACGCGGCGGACGCCGTCGCGTCCACGGGTCCGCTGAGCCAGCGCGAGGTCGAGGTACTGCAACTCGTCGCCTCCGGCGCGACCAACCGCGAGGCGGCGGCGAAGCTCTTCATCACCGAGGCCACGGTCAAGTCCCACCTGCTCAACATCTACGCCAAACTCGGCGTCAGCGACCGCGCCGCCGCCGTGAGCGAGGCCTTCCACCGCGGCCTGCTCCAACCCCAGCGACGCCCGCCGCAGGGCTGAGAGCGTCATGGCGAACTAGGCTGGCCGTATGAGCCTCGACCTCTTCGCGGGCGTTCCCGTCAGCGACCACGCGACGGCGGTGGAGTGGTACGAACGGCTGCTGGGCGGCCCGCCCGCGTTCTCCCCGCATGCGACGGAATCGGTCTGGGAGGTGGCCGAGCACCGCTACGTCTACGTCGTCGAGCAGCCCGCGCGGGCCGGTGGCGCGCTGGTCATGCTCTTCGTAGACGACCTCGACGCCCGCGTCGCCGCGATCGCCGTCCGGGGCCTGGAGCCGATGCGGCGGGAGGCGTATCCCGAGGGCGTCCAGAAGATCAGCTACCACGACCCGGACGGGAACGAGATCGCCTTCGGCGGCAAAGTCTCCTGACTCGGGCGACGTGCCATGACTCGTCGGCCTGATGCCGATCGCCCCGTGGCGCTACGCTTCCCGGACCGAGGACAACAACGGGGGCGACGGTGTTGGTGGCGTGGTGGGTCGGCTGTGCCGTGGTGCTGGTCGGTGTGGAGGTCCCGCTGTTCCGGCGGGCCCGCCGGAAGCACAAGGCGTGGATGAACGGCCACATGGCCGAGTACCAGGCGATGTCGAGCAAGGAACGCAGCTGGGCGGGCGCGGACCGGGAGCTCTGGATGACATCGGTGATCTTCGCGGTCATGGCGGCCGTCGTCGGGCCGATCGGCGCAGCCCTGATCAGCGGCAAGATCTAGCGGGTTCTCGCTGACGCGTGCGCGGCGACCGCAGTCGGGTTATCGCTGACTCCCGCACCAGAAATGGTTTCTGACTCTTCACCAGATTTGTACAGCCGCCGTACAGTGACCAGTTGTGAACCTGCGACGTTCGCTCGCCCTCACCACCATGACGCTGGCCCTTCTGGCTGTCACAACCAGCCTGACCAGCCCCGCGTCCTGCCCGGAGACGCCGAGTTCGGCCACGACCGCGGCTCCTCCACCGACAGCGGCGGCGGTCTCCGCCTTCCTACGGGACCTGCACACCTGGTCCGCCCAAGACCAGCCGCCCACCGAGCGCCTCGGGCCCGGGCAGTCCCCTGACGCGCAGCTCGTCTCGGCCGGAGTGGAAAGCTGCGCGGACCTGCAGACCCACACACCGACGCAGGTGATGGCGCTCCTGACGGATGAGGGCTGGTCGCAGGTGGACGCGGCGATCATCCTGCTGAGCGCCGCCCAGCCGGACACCCTCTGTCCCGTCCACAGCGTCGCCGTCATACAGGCCGGGATGGGCAGCAGCAGCTGAACGGGCTGCTGCTGCCTGCGATTCCGGATCTGGTGGCAGGTTGCGTGCAGCGTTGGCCCGCCATGCGGGTACACCTTCCTTGGAACAGCAACTCGTCTACGTGGCTTGGATTTCAGCCGCGTTCGCCGCGTCGGGCGTCACTCGCCCACGCTCCCCGATGGTTCGGCACGACGACCTGTCCGGCCGCCTTCGCCGACTCAATGGCCAAGCAGTCACACGACTTTGGCCTACATGACATCTCTTTCGCGGCCGCTGCGCGGCCCGGTGTCGATCCTCAGCGGGAGGACCCCTTGAGCGCGCTCACAACCCTGGACCACGAGCCCCTGCCCGCCCCGACCGCCGAACCGCCCACGAGATGACGACCGCACCGGTACAGCCCCTGCCGGGGGACTTCTTCGTGGTGAAGGTCGACGGCCCGGTCGGGGTGTTGATATCGGTCGGCGAGTTCCTCAACGGCTCGCGCTTCGGCCACTGGGACCACGCCGGAGTGTTCGTCGGCGACGGCCAGGTCGTCGAGGCAGAGCCGGGCGGCGCGCGCCTCGCGAACGTCGACGAGTACGCGGGCCGGCCGATCGCCTGGTCGACGGGCCACGTGCAGCTGACCGACGCCGAGCGGACCGGGATCGCGGCTGCGGCGCGCTCGTTCATCGGGGTGCCGTACTCGGCCGCAGACTACTTCGCGCTGGCACTGTGGCACTTCCGCGTGCGGATCCCCTGGGCGAAGCATGTCATGACGTCGCAAAGTTCGATGATTTGCAGTCAACTGACCGACGCCGCCTACGCCGTGGCCGGGGTCCACCTCTTCAAGGACGGGCGCGAACCGGGCGACGTGACGCCAGCAGACCTCGCGCAACTGATCGGCGCGTAGCAAGATCTGAGCCCCTGCCCACTGCTTCGGCGGCGGGGAGGGGTTTCTTCGCGTTCAGGCGGGCGGTAGAAGGTCCCCTTTGCCTGGCAGACCATTGATCTACGCCGCCCCGGAGCAATGCCGCAACTGGGTGTGCTGCTTCGATACCGGCGCGTGCACTGGCGACGTCCGTCTGACGCGTACTTCGCGGCCATCCGCGACATGTCTTGTGGCCCGACTTCGCGCGCTGGGCGATGGGAGGCTGGTTCTTCTGACGTCCACCACCTCGCAGGTAGGCTCCCTGCATGCCTCAGATCAGTGCGGTTGTGTTCGACGTCGGCGAGACCATCACTTCGGATCGCCGGTTCTGGGCGGACTGGGCGGACTGGCTCGAAGTCCCGCACCACACCCTCTCGGCACTCGTCGGTGCAGTCGTGGCGCAGGGCCGAGACAACGCCGATGCCCTCAGACTGATCAAGCCCGACCTGGACCTCTGGGCCGAGTACGAGAAGCGCGAGCGGTGGGGCCACGGCGAGCGCCTCGACGACACCGACCTCTACCCCGACGTCCGGACGTCGCTCCAGGCCCTGCGGGACGCCGGCTTGTGGGTCGGCATCGCAGGAAACCAGACCGCACGGGTTGCCGGGCTGCTGCGGGCGCTCGAGCTACCAGTCGACGGGATCGCGACCTCGGGTGAGTGGGGTGCGGCGAAGCCCACGAAGGCGTTCTTCGACTGCCTGCTGAAATGGTCCGGACGCCCGGCCGAGGAGATCCTCTACGTGGGCGATCATCCGGCGAACGACATCGCACCCGCGCAGGCCGCCGGGTTGAAGGCATGTCATCTTCGGCGTGGCCCGTGGGGCTACCTGTGGGCGGATCAGCCCGAGGCAGCGAGCGCTGACTACCGGGTCGATTCCCTGAGCGAGTTGGTCGAAGTGCTGGCGGCTCGACGAGAGTAGCGCCCGGCTGCCGTGGGCGCAGTCGGGCGCTTCGCCTGCACAGCTACGGGACGTGGCCGTACCGTTCCGGATAGTGAGTCAGGAACGGAGTCCAGCATGCCACCGCGCAACCCCGACTCGGTAGGGGCGCGTATCGCGACCGCCCGGCACCTCAAGCGCATGGATCAGAAGGAACTCGCCGCCGCAGCGCACATCTCGCCGAGCACGGTCAAGAAGATCGAGCAAGGCAGCAGGACGCCGTCTGATCAGGTGCTGGAGTCCATCGCTGACGCCCTCGACATGGACCCGGAGCAGCTTCTCGGCGCCATCGGCCGCCTCAGCGGCCGGGTCCACGACGCGATCCCGAAGCTGCGGATGGCCGTCGACGCCTACGACTTGCCCGACGACGGCCCCATCCGGCCGCTCCGCGAACTGCGGCAGGCGGCCTCCACGTTGGAGGAGGAGCGCCTGAACTCCGGTTACTCCCAGCTCATCCGCGACCTCCCAGCGCTGCTGGCCGAGCTGTCCCGGGCCGTTCACACTCTCGACGGCGTGGAGCGGCAGCAGGCCGCCGCCCTCCTCACGTCCGCGTACCGGTCGGCGGACGCCGTCGTTTACAAGTTCCGGTACCACGACCTGTCTGCGCGCCTGGTCGAGCTCATGCGGTGGGCCGCCGGGATAGCCGAAGACCCCGCGCTCGACGCCACCGCAGCGTACGTACGCATGGAGGTGTTCTTCGCCGGCGGGAAGCCGGAAAACCTCGCAACCGGCCTGCGCACCCTGGAAGCGGCGATCGACGCCGCCCCGGCCAGCCGCCCCCGTAGCGTGACAGCCGCTGTCGGAGCACTGCACATGCGGGCCGCGGTCGCCGCCGGTCGCATCGGCCAAGAGGATCGCGCGAAGGAGCACCTGCGGCACGCGAAGACATGCGCGACCCGGGTGCCCGAAGCCGTGTACGCGGGCACGGCGTTCGGCCCGGAGTCTTACTACGTCCACGAGGTCGCCGTCGCAGTCGAGCTCGGTGACGCCCAGACCGTCCTCGACGCCGCCCGCGCGTGGAAGCCACCAGGGCATCTACCGGCCGAGCGCCGATCGCACTTCTACATCGACATCGCCCGCGCGCAGCTGTGGCAGTCCCGCGACGACGACGCCTTCGAGTCGCTGCGGGTGGCCCGGACGATCGCCCCACAGCAGGTCCGCGAGCATGGCCAGGTCCATCAGACCCTGCAGTCGCTGCTCAGGTCCAAGAAGACGGACCGGGACGCCCTGATCGGGTTCGCGGAGTGGGCACACGTCCTCTAGCAGGCCCTCCACGCAGGGACACAAGGTGTGTCCCTCACCCCCCTTGCAGATCGTCAGCATGGATCACGTCAGCCAATCGCGCACGTGAGCGGAGGAGCTTCCAGCTGGTCGTCACGTGCCCCGACTGCATCCTGCTGGAGGCGTGATGACCGACCTGACCGCTCCACCAGAGCCGACGATTCCCGTCCGCTGGCTCACCCCGGACGGTGTGACTCTGGAGCGGCTCGTGACCGACGCTCAGCTCCGCGGCAACGCGTGCATGCTCTGCCACAGCACCGGGGCGATTCTTGAAGACTCCGGGCACGTGTACGGCGAAGTCGGCGGCGGCTGGCGCGCGAAGACCTGCACGGCGGGCGACTGCGAGGTGCAGGCGTGAGCGCACGCATCGAGCAGGATGCCGACGGCATGTACCGGGTCATCGTCAACGGCAAGACCCTGGAAGGCGAGCCAGGCCGGCCGCTCAGGTTCGAGACCAGGCATGACGCCGAGGACATGCTGGAACGCCGAGCCGACCTCTTCTCCATGCCCGCCCGAACGCTGCAGGCGCACCATTGAGCCGGCCGCAGTACCCCGAGACGCAGAAGCCGTTCACCTGGCCGCAGCCGGGCGTGCGGACGTGGCAGGCGCCGGCACGGTCGTTCTTCGGGACCTGCAGCCCTGTCGCAACAGCGGAGGACCACGTGTGCCCGGTCGGTGTGTACAGGGTGAGCGGCCGGGTGCTCGGCTGCGACTGCCTGTGCCACGGCGCACGGCGGAAGGCGCTGGGCGGGAAGTGAGTCTCACACGGGGGCGCGTGAAGGGGTTGTTCAGTAGACGACAAGGCGGCCCCGCTGCGTCGGGGGAACGCAGCGGGGCCGCCGTCCAGGGGCGCTGGGGGTGGTCTACATGACCAGGCCCAGCGGCAGGATGATGGCGATCGCGACGACGGAGATCAGGGTCTCCATCACCGACCAGGACTTGACCGTCTGGCCGACGCTCATCCCGAAGTACTCCTTCACCAGCCAGAACCCCGCGTCGTTGACGTGGCTGAAGAAGAGCGAGCCCGCGCCGACCGCCAGGACCAGCAGGGCGGTGTGGGTGGTGCTCATGCCGACCGCGAGCGGGGAGACGATGCCCGCGGCGGTGATCGTCGCGACCGTGGCCGAGCCGGTGGCCAGGCGGATGAGGACGGCGATCAGCCAGCCCAGCAGCAGGGCGGAGATGTGGAGCTTGTCGGCCCACGAGCTGACCGCGTTGGCGACGCCGACGTCGACCAGGGTCTGCTTGAAGCCGCCGCCCGCGCCGACGATGAAGACGATGCCGGCGATGGGGCCGAGGGAGGAGCTGAGCGAGTCGGAGATGCGCTGCTTGGTGAAGCCGGCGCCCTTGCCCAGGGTGACCATGCCGACGAGCACCGCCAGCAGCAGCGCGATCAACGGCGAGCCGACGAAGTCGAAGATCCGCTGGCCGACAGCCTTCGGTGAATCGACGACGACGTCGAAGAACGCCTTGGTCAGCATCAGCACGACCGGCAGCAGGATGGTGGCCAGCACCGCGCCGAAGGCCGGGGCGTGCTCGGAGGCGGACTCGATCGCCGCAGGGGCCTCGGGCTCCGGCTGCTCCGGGATCTCCAGCGGGCCGACCCAGCGCTCGGCGACGCGGGAGAACAGGGGCCCCGCGATGATGAGGCAAGGGATGGCGACCAGCAGGCCCAGCGCCAGGGTCACACCGAGGTTGGCGTGGAGGGCGCTGACGGCGACCAGCGGACCCGGGTGGGGCGGGATCAGGCCGTGGAGGATGGAGAGACCGGCCAGGGCGGGTATGCCGACGCGCATCAGCGGGAGGTTGCCGCGGCGGGCGACCAGCACCACGATCGGGACCAGCAGCACCACGCCGATCTCGAAGAAGAGCGGCAATCCGAGCACGGCCGCGATCAGCGCCATCGCCCAGGGCAGCTTCCGGCCGCTGGAGCGGGCCAGCACCGTGTCCGCGATGACGTTGGCGCCGCCGGAGTCGGCCAGCAGCTTGCCGAGCATCGCGCCGAGGCCGATCAGCAGGCCGGTGCTGGTGACGGTCGCGCCGAAGCCGGTACCGAAGCTGTCGGTCAGCTTGTCGAAGGGCGCGCCGGCGACCACCGCCAGCACGATCGAGCCGAGGGTCAGGGCGAGGAAGGGGTGCAGCTTGAGCTTGGTGATCAGCAGCACGATGACGCCGATGCCGAGCAGGGCGGCGAGCAGCAGCTGACCTTGGCTGTGGGAGTGGGCGAGGGCAGGGGTCGCGTCCGCCAGCAAGGCGGTGGGGGTGGACAGGCTGGTCACGCGAGGTCTCCGTTGACAGGCCGTGGCAGCAGTGCCACGGCGGACTCGACGAGGTTTTCCGGGGAGGCGTCGACAACCAGGGCCGCGCCGTTCTCGTCCGCCGCGAGCGGTTCGAGGATGGCGAGCTGGGAGTCGAGCATGCCGGCCTTCATGAAGTGACCGCTGCGGTGCGCGAGACGCTCCTCGATGAGCGCGTCCGGGCCGGTCAGGTACAGGAAGAAGGCCGACGGGCAGGCTTCGCGCAGCAGGTCGCGGTAGCTGCGCTTGAGCGCCGAGCAGGTGACGACTCCCCCGTTGCCGGCGGCGACCTGCTCGCCGAGCCAGGCGCCCAGGGCCCGGAGCCACGGCTCACGGTCCTGGTCGTCGAGGGGGTGTCCGGCCGCCATCTTGGCGATGTTGGCGGCGGGGTGGAAGTCGTCGGCCTCGCCGTAGGGCAGGCCGAGGCGCTGGGCGAGGCCCTGGGCGACGGTGGTCTTGCCGACCCCCGCCACACCCATCACGACGATGGCCATCGCCGGGCGCTGGATCTCGACGCTGAGAGCCATTGCTGGTGCTCCGTTCTACTTTCTGGTCGCCACAGTGTCGTTCAAAGGTATGACTTAATCAACCCCCGTTTTCGAAATGGTCATACTTACCGCCCGTGGTCCAGGTTCGGCCGTACGCCCCCTAACCTGGACGGATGGACTTCCAGGGCCTGCCGGGCCGCCTACTCGCCGATCTCGGACCCGCCATCGCCGCAGGCGAGATCCCCGTGGGCTCGATCCTGCGGATCGAGGAACTGGAGGAGCGCTACGGCGTCTCCCGCACCGTGGTCCGCGAGGCGGTGCGGATGCTCGAGTCGATGCGGATGGTCGCGTCGCGGCGGCGGGTCGGGATCACGGTCCGGCCCAAGTCCGAGTGGGACGTCTTCAACCCCACCGTGATCGCCTGGCGGCTGGCCGGGGCGGACCGCAGCGCGCAGCTGCGTTCGCTGGGCTCGCTGCGGGTAGCGGTCGAACCGGCGGCGGCCGGGCTGGCAGCCACACATGCGACGGACGACCAGCGGCGGGCGCTCAGCGCGCTGGCCATGGAGATGACGATGACCGGGCGGGCCGGTGACCTGGCCGCCTTCCTCCGGCACGACGCCGACTTCCACGCCACCGTGCTGCAGGCGTCGGGGAACGAGATGTTCGCCCACCTCGGCGACACCGTCGAGGCGGTGCTGCGCGGGCGCACCGAGCACCACCTCATGCCGCATCACCCGGAGGAGTACGCCGTCCAGCTGCACCGCGAGGTGGCCGAAGCGGTCTGCGCGGGCGACGGCGTCCGCGCCGAGCGCGCGATGCGGGCGATCGTGACCGGCGCGCTGGAGGAGTTGGACGCAGTCCTGGAGTAGCCAGGACCGCGGTCGCGGCCGTACGCACAACCGCGCCCGCGCCGCACCCGCACCCGCACCCGCACCCGCACCCGCCACGACCGGTAGCCGGGCGATGACGTTCTGCCGGTCTTGTGGTGATCTGTCCGACGCGGGACGCTGATTCCACGCGCGGGAACGCTCCGCGCGGGGAAGGAGGTCGAGCGGCATGACCTTCGTTCAGGTCATCGACTACGAGACCGAGGAAGCAGAGCGGTTCAACGCCCTGATGGACGAGTGGCTACGGGTCACCGAGGGCAAACGGACTGCGACCCACTCCTCCGTGGGCATGGACCGCGACAAGCCGACGCACTTCATGCAGATGGTGGAGTTCCCGTCCTACGAGTCGGCGATGCGCAACAGTGAGCTGCCGGAGACCCGGCACATCGCGGAGGAGATGCAGAACGCCTGCATCACCCCACCGCATTTCGTCAATCTGGAAATCGTCCGCGACGAGCGGCTCTGACCGCCGCGACCGGCCGCTCCCGCCACCCGTCCGCCGTCGCTCCGCCCGATGTCACCCCTCGGTCGGGACGACGAGCGGGCCCGGGGCGGGGGCGTCGGACACCCCGTCGTACGTGGGGAGTTCGCGTATGTGACGGAGCGGCGAGAGGAAGACCGCCAGGAACGTCGCGGAGCCGCCGAGCGCGGCGACAAGCAGCGTGTCGCGCACGCCTATCGCTGTGCCGAGCACGCCGCCGAGGAAGGCGCCGAACGGCATGGTGCCCCAGACCAGGAACCGCATGGTCGCGTTCATCCGGCCCAGCAGACCTGGCGGGCACAGGCCCTGACGGAAGCTCACCTGGGTGATGTTGTAGACGACGATGCCCGTCCACATGACCAGCTGCGCCGCGGCGAACAGCGCCAGCGTCCAGTCGCGCTGCACGAACGGCGTGACCAGCGCGCACGGCCCGAAGACCGCCGCGGACGCGCAGATCGCCGGGCCCTGGCCTAGTCGGGCGGCGACGCGGGCGGCGATCAGCGCGCCCAGCAGACCGCCGACGGCGGACGTCGAGCTGAGCAGGCCGATCACCCCCGGCGACAGGCCGAGCTGCCGGGCCAGCAGCACGTAGACCACAGCGGTGATCATCGCGCCGAAGAGGTTTGACGTGCTGGTGCACAGGGCGATCGCGCGCAGCATCCGGTTGCCGAGCACGAAGCGCAGCCCGGCGCGGATCTCGCGAACCAGGTTGCGGTCGGGACTGCGCTCGGGACGTGGCGCCCGCGCCTGGATGCGGGAGACCCAGAGCGCCGACCAGAGGAACGTCCCCGCCGTCACCAGCACCGCGAACGGCGCGGTGAGCGCCTGGATCAGCGCGCCGCCCACGCTCGGCCCCGCGATCTGGCTGACCGACTCGCTGGCCTGGAGCTTGGCGTTGCCGTCGACCAGCAGCTCTCGGTCGATCAACTGCGGTAGGTAGGACTGGTAGGCGACGTCGAAGAAGACCGTGCAGACCCCGGTGACCAGGGCGACCACGTACAGCTGCTCGACGCTGAGGATGCCGAGGGCGGCCGCGAGGGGCACCCAGGCGAGCAGCGCGGCGCGGAGCAGGTCGTTGACGATCAGCACGGATCGGAACCGCATCCGCTCCACCCACGCCCCGGCCGGAAGCCCGACCACGACGAAGGCCACCGTCTCGCAGGCGGAGAGCAGCCCGACCTGGAAGGTGGTCGCGTGCAGCACCAGGACGGCCACCAGTGGCAGCGCCAACTGGCTGACCATCGTGCCGAACTGACTCACCGACTCACCGATCCAGAGCCGGCGGAAATCGCGGTGTCGCCACAGCCGAGCCGTCATGTGTTCACCGTGGCGGAGTGATTGGTTTTTGTCAATCACTCGTAGGATGCTGTGCATGACGCAGCGCAGACCGGCCACCGACGACGAGGCGAAGGCACTCGCCTCCTCGCTGCGGCTCCGCATCCTGCGCATCTGCCTGGGCGAGCCGCACACCAACAAGGAGATCGCCGAGATCCTCGGGCGCGACCCGGCGAGCGTGCTGCACCACACCAGAACACTGGTGCGGACGGGGTTCCTGGAGGCGCAGGAGGAGCGGCGCGGCGCCCGGGGCGCGCGGGAGATCCCGTACCTGGCGACGCGGAAGTCCTGGCGGCTCGAAGTCCCGGCGCTGGACCGGACGATGCTGGAGACGTTCCTGGAGGAGCTCGCCCTGGTCCCCGCGGCGGACGTCGACAGCACCCGCATGGGCCTGCGCCTGTCGCCCGGGGACATGGACGAGTTCCGCAGCCGACTGAGCGGCCTGCTGGAGGAGTTCGCCGAGCGCCCCAGCGATCTCGCGGAACCGGCCTGGTCGTTCTTCATGGTGCTCCACCCCGACCCGAACCACCCTCACCCCAACCGACCTGAGCCGGAAGAACCAGGCGAACCAGACGTTCCGACCGGCTCCCGGGGTCCCTCGAACGGCCCAGCCTCGACCCGGTAGGGTCCGGGTAGCCTGCGGACGGCAGGGCGGGACGGGGCCTGGGGAGGAGCCGAGTGAGTCAGCCGGATGCGCGGTGGGATGCCGACGCGGCCGACGCGCTGCGTGCGTGGGCCGCCGACGAGCGCGCCCGAGGGGACAGCCTGGCCGCGGCGTTGGAGTCGATCGCCACCAACGGGCTTCCTGCGGTGGACGAGTGCGTGGCCTGGGAGGAGATCCGGGAGACCGCGCTCGCGCGACTGGCCGAGGGTCCCACGGGCCGTGTCCTCTAGGCGGCGGCTCAGGCGTGCGCAGATCCGGTTCACCGAGGGCGCGCGCAAGCAGGTCGACGCGCTCACCGGCACCGAGGAGATCCGTCGGCTGGACCGGGCGCTGACCGCGCTCTCCCTGGCCCCGGAGCTCGGACTCCCGACGCGGTTCCCCCTGCTCCGGGACTACCGCGACGAGTTGGAGGACGTCCGCGTCATCTACTCGGTGTCGGTGCTGCGTTCGACCATCCTCGTCGCCTACGTCGAGGCGTAGCCGGCTCGCAAGAGCCGACGGTACCGAAGAAGAGAACGGAAGAGGCAGGGTTCGAGATGGCGGGTACGACGATGGTTCGAGTCTCGGACAAGGCGCGCCGCGCGCAGGTACGACTGCTGATGGGCGCGGCGTTCACGATGGCGTCCCTGGTCTTCACCATATTCGTTTCGGTGGCGCAGGCTCAGCAGGCGGGGGCCTGGCTGACCGCGACGGTGGCGGGGGTGCTCCTGACGACCTGGTTCGGCCTGGACGTCTGGATCACCCGCCGCTCCAACCGCGAGCAGCTCCACGGCTCCGGCGGCGTCACTCCGATGACGGGTGCGAAGCGTCCTCGCTGAGCCCTGAGCTCTCCGCCGCCTCCGAGTCCGCGATGTCCACGGCGTCCTCGACGGCTTCGACGCCGTCGACGTCGTCGGGACGCGGGCGGCGGAAGACGCGGGTGGCGCTGACCGCGCCGTGGATCTCGGCCTCCTCGTCGTCGATCTCCGGCAGGCCCGGGCGCAGGTGCTCCTCCACGGAGATGTACTTGAGCCCGGCCCGGAGGTCGGCGTCGTTGCGCAGCCGGATGATCAGCGGGAACTCGGCCAGCGCCGTGGTGTCGAACAGACCCGTGGTGTAGATCAGCTGGACGCCGAGCGCGTCGGCGACCGCACGCTGGAGCTCCAGCAGGTAGGTCGCGTTGGCGCGGCCGATCGGGTTGTCCAGGAAGAGCGTGCCCGCGTGGCGCAGCTTGGCCTGGCCGCGGTCGTTGGCGCGCAGGGCGGCCATGGTGCAGTAGAGCGCGATGGCCGCGGTCAGCAGCTGCCCGCCGGAGAAGACGTCGGACATCTGGCTGACCGACACCCGCTCGGCGCGCAGCACCGCGTCGGGCTTGAGGATCTCGACGGTGACGCCGCGCGGCTCCAGCGCCGCGTGGACACCGCGCAGCAGCAGGGACATGCCGTCGCGGCGGTTCCAGTCCACCGCACCGGCGTTGGCCGCGCCGGAGGCGGAGCCGCCGGTGCGCTTGACCGCCGCGCGGGTGGCCTCGTCGATGACCTCGCCGAGACGCTCGGTCAGCACCGCGTGGTCGGGCTCTTCGAAGCGGATCCGCAGGAACTCCTGGCCCGACCACTCCCCCAGGCCCTCCGGAAGGCGGGAGAGCCGCTGCGCGGCGCGCAGTGTGGCGAGCGAGGTCTCGACCAGGCCGCGCAGCCGGTCGACGATGCTGTCGCGGTTGCGCTCCAGCTGGTCCAACTCGTCGGTCAGCACCCGCAGTCGGGGCGCGAAAGCGGCCGCCCACTGCGCCGCGTAGTCGGGCAGCACGGAGGCGGGCAGCTCGCGGATCTGCTGGCGGGCCGGGGTGCGGACCGCCTCGAAGCGGGTGGCGTTGGCGTGCCGGACGAGTGCGTCGCTGGCGTCGCGCACCGAGAGGTCGGCGGCGGAGAGCTCGGCGCTCGCGGCGCGCAGCTGACGGCGCGCGTCGGCGGCGGCGTGCCGGGCCTCCGGCAGGCTGCCGGTGACCGGCGCTGCCTGCTCCTCCTCCTCGGTGGCCGAGCCGTTCGCCTCGGCGGCCGGCTCGCGCAGGCCGTCGCGGAGCTGGGCCGCGGTCTCGTCGAACTCGGCGGCGGCGTGCTGGGTGGCCGTGAGAACGTGCAGCAGCTCGGCGTGGGCCGCCCGGCCGGCGTCCAACGCGTCGCTACGGCCGGCCAGTTCGGCGGTCGCGGCGCGGAGCAGCGTCTGTGCGTGCTCCTGGTCGCCAGGGACCAGCTCCTCGGACAGTTCGGTGTGCGCGTCGCCGGACGCGGGGGCGCTGCGCTCGGTCTCGGCGCGCAGGCGGCCGAGCTGCTCGCTGGCGGCGGAGGCGCGTGCCTCGATCGTCTGGACCAGGTCCTCGGCGCGGGCGGCGGCGGCCTGGCGGCCGGGGCCGTCGGCGCCGTCGGGGCTGCCCAGCAGCTCCTCGGCGCGGGTGCGGACCTTGTTGGTGAGCCGGTCGAGCTCGGCCCGGGAGCCGGACTCGTCGCTCTCCGCCCGCGCCTGCTCGGCGCGCAGGTCCGCGCCGACGCCGACCTTCTCGTAGAGCTGGGCCGCGACGCGGTGCGCCTCGCGCAGTGCGGGCAGGGACGCGGTGGGGAGTTCGTCGCCTGCCGCCTGGGTCGAGGCGTCCTCGGGCAGGTCGGCGCTGGGGAGTTCGGCCCGCTCGGCGCGGAGCGCGCGGACCGTGCGGCGTGCGTCGTCGGCGGCGCGCTGGGCGGCACGGCGGTCCTCGTCGGCCGCGTGGGCGCGCTCCTCGCAGGCGTGTTGGCGCTGTTCGGCCTGGGCGGTCTCGTCACCGAGCCCACGCAGTCGGGCCGTCCAGGCTCCGCGCTCGCGCAACCGGTACGCGAGACCGGCCAGCGCGTCGGCGCGGCGGCGGGCCTGCTGCGCGCCCTCCAGCCGGGACTCGCGCAGACGGGCGGCCTCGGCACGCTCCTGCTCGGCCTCGGTGTGCTCGGCGCGGGACGCGCTGCGCTCGGTGTTGGCCGCCTCCAGCGCGGCACGCGCGGCCTCGACCTCGACGGTCAGCTCGGTCAGGCGTCCGGCCGGGCAGCCCGTGCGCCAGGAGGTGAGCCGGCCGGCCAGCAGCCGGTCCGCGCCGAGGCGGGCGGCCAGTTCGCGGATCTGCTCGTCGCGCGCTGCGGCGCGGTCGCGCAGCTGACGGCGCTCCTCGTCGGCGGCGGACTCGTCGTGCATGGCCGGGTTCGGCGGCACCAGGAACACGCCGGTCGACGCCGCTTCGGTCTCGGCCGTCACGGGCCCGAGCAGCGCGGCGGCCGTGCCGACGGCCACGGCGGACCGCGGCAGCAGCGCGGCGGCGGCCAGCACCTCGCGGGCGCGCTCCAGCGTGTCCGGGTCGGTGACGATCACGCCGTCGACCAACTGCGGCCGGGCGGCGAGGATCCGGTCGTGGTCGACCGGGTCGACGGACTGCGCCAGGTAGCGCCAGCCGGGCAGCGCGGGGACGCCGTGCTCGCCCAGGTACTCGACGGTGGCCAACACGTCCGGGCCGGGCGGCAGCAGACCTCCGTCACCGAGAGCGCCCAGGATCCGAGCGTCGTCGGCGGCCTTGGTGCGCAGCTCGAAGAGGGTGCGCTCGGCGCTCGCCACGGCGTTGTCGAGCTGCTCACGCAACGGGTCGGCGGCGGCGTCCAGCTGTTCGGGCGTCAACTCGCCGTCGGCGACGCCGAGCAGGGCGGCGATCCGCGGCTCGGCGGCGAGCAGGCCGAGAGTGTGCCGCTCCACCCCGAGGGCGGACTCGGCTGCGGCCAGGGCGTCATGGGCACGCGCGGCGGCGAGCTCGGCGCGGTTCTCGCGAGAGGAGGCCTCCCGCGAGCGTCCGGCGGCCTGCTCGGCGGTGGCGCGGGCCTGCTCCCAGGCGGAGGTGGCCAGCTTCTCGGCGTCGGCGGCCTCCAGCGCGGCGCGGGCCGGGTCGACGAGCTCGGCGTCGTCCGGGTCGCCGGTGGTGGCGTCGATCCAGCCGGCGCGGACGGCCTGTTGGGTCTCCTGCTCGACCTCGGCGAGGCGCTGCCGCAGGTGGTCGCCCTCGCTGCGGCTCTTCTGCGCGGCGGTGGTGGCTGCGGTGGCGTCGCGGCGGGCGGCCTCGCCCTCGGCGAGCAGCGCCTGGGCGCGCGACTCCTCGCTGTCGGCACGCTCCTCGGCCGCCTCGGCGGCGGCCTCCAGGGCGCGGACCAGAGCGACGGCGGCCTTGGTCCGGGCGGCCAGCGCGGGCGCGGCGTCGCGCTCGGCCTCGCGGATGGCGGCCGAGACGCGGACCGCCCGGTCGGCGGCGGCACGGTGGCGCAGCACCAACTCGGTTGCCTGCCAGGCGGAGTGGAGGGTCCGGGCGTCCAGCAGCTCGCGGCGGAGCGCGGCGGCGTCGGCGGTGGCATCGGCCAGCGCCAGACTGGCATGACGGTGCGTCAACTCGGCCGTGATCAGCGACTGCCGGGTCCGCGCCGCGTCCGCCTCGGCGGCGGCGTCGGCCGCGGACTCGACCTGCGCCTGCAGTTCGTCGGCGCGGGCGCGCTCCAGCCCGGCGCGGGCGGCCAGCGAGCGGGCCAGACGACGCGCACGCCGCTCGGCGCCGCGGTGGTTCTCGCGGACCGATTCCCGGGCGGTCGCGGCCTCGGCGATCCGGTGCAGCAGGTCAAGCGAGCCGCCGGTGAAGTCGCGCTCGGCGGTCAGCTCGGCGCGGCGGCCCAGCTTGGCGGCGAAGCCGTGGACCAGGTCGGCCAGGCCGTCGGTGTCGCGGGTGTCGGTGACCGCGCGGAGCAGCAGGTCGGTGAAGTCCTTGTCGCTCTTGACCGCGAAGAGGCCCGCCGCCTCACCCTCGTCGGCGTTCATCTCGCGCTGGTAGCGGAAGAGTTCGGGGTCCAGGCCGAGACTGCCGAGGTGCTCGATCCAGCGCTCGTGGCCCTCCTCCCAGGTGATCTCCAGCTCCGGCGCGAGCTTGCCCGCCTCGGTGAGCGCGTCGCGGAAGCCCTTCATGGTGCGGCGGCGACCGCGCGCAGAGGTGCGCCGCGTAGCGGCACCTTCAAGGGCGGTGGTGGGCGACGGGTGGGCCTTGGGCGCGTCCGTACCGGGCGCGGGCATCAGCACGGCACGCTCGGCGACCGGCAGCGAGTCCAGGCCCAGCGCGGGGCTCGGTCGGAACGAGTACCACGCCTCGGCGAACTTGCGCGGGTCGGCGGAGACCTGACGTCCGCGCCACTCGCTCACCTTGCCGACGACGACGGTCTCGCCGGTCAGCGTGTGCTGCCACTCCAGCGCGACATGCCCGCAGTCGTCGGCCAGCAGGAACTTGCGCAGCACGCCGGAGCTGGCGCCGCCCAGGGTGTTGCGGTGACCGGGCAGCATCACCGAGAAGATCAGCTTGAGCAGGACCGACTTGCCGCCGCCGTTCTCCAGGAACAGCACGCCCGCGGGCGCGGGACGCCGGGCCGGACCGGTCTCCTCCTCGTCGAAGAACCCGGGCTGGCGCGGAACGGGATCGGGCACCAGGTCGCCGACACCACTCAGGTCGAGCACGGTGTCGGCGTACCGCGCACCGGCAGGCCCGATGGAGTACAGGCGGACCCGGTTGAGCTCGTACACCTTGCGCACTCATTCCTGTTCTCTGTCGACAGGCAGGGGTGCCTGGTCTCACCAGAGGATATCGTCGCGATTGCCGTGTTTCGCGAAGCCCGGGGCGCACCACACCGGCGGGCTCGGTGGACATGGTCCTTCGGACCGGGGCGTCTCAGAGCTCGGGAGCGTGGGCTCGCAGGGTCTCGCCGAGCGTGGCGGCGCGAGGATGGGAGAGCTCGCGGAAGATCACGTGAGCCTGCGCCCACTGCTGCCGGGCCATGGCGTCGTCGCCGTCGGCCGCATGGAAGTGGCCCAGGACCTCCAGCGCGACGGCCTCGTCGACCCGGTTGCCCACGCGGTTGTTGATCGTGCAGGCCTCCGTCGCCAGTTCGGCGGCCTCGTGGGTGCGGTCGAGCAGCAGGAGGGTGTCGGCGATGTTGCTCAGGGTCCGGCCGATCGCACGATGCTCGCTGCCGGCGTCCCGAAAGAGCCGGAGCGCGTGCCGGTAGTGCCCCAAGGCGGCGTCCAACCGACCGAGTTGCTTCTCGGCCTCGCCGAGGTTGAGCCGCGCCGAACCCTCGGAGTGGACGGCGCCGAGGTCGTGGTAGATCTCCGCCGTCCGCTCCAGCAGAGGCAGCGCCTCGGCCGCCCGCCCCGCTTCTGTCCTGAGGTGGCCCAGGTTCCCCATGCACGACGCCTGTCCGCGCACGTCCCCGAGACGACCGCGGATCTCCAGCGAACGCAGCAGGCAGTCCTCGGCGTCGGCGAGACGCGGTGCTTCGAGGTACGCGGCACCGAGGGCGTTGAGCGCCCAGGACTCCGCTTCGAGGTCGTCCAGCTTCTGCGCGCTCGCGACGGCCGCCTCGTAGGTGCGCACCCGCCCGGGCTGCTCGGGGCGCAGGTCGAACAGCTCCCACATGGTGTTCGCGAGTTGCCACGCGATCCGGTGCCGACCGGTCTGCGCCGCCGCGGTCACCGCCGCGACCAGGCAGTCGCCCTCCGACGCGGACCACGTCAGCGCCTCGTCCTGGTCGGCGAACTCCTTCGGGTGGCAGCCCGGTTCGGCGTCCGGCAGGTCCAGGTGCCTGCGTCCGGGGTACAACCGGCGCGATGCGGCCTCGCTGCTGTACAGGAGCCAGGTCAGCAGGCGGTCCGTCGCGGCGTCGCGCTCGCCCGGCGGCTCCTCCGCCGCGCATTCCGCGGCGTAGACCCGGATGAGGTCGTGCTGCCGGAACCGCCCCGTCCCGGTGAGCTCGATGAGGGACGTCGCGGCGAGGTCGCCGAGCAGTCCGGACGCCTCGGCCGCCGACATCCCGAGCAGGGCGGCAGCAGCCTCCAGGCTCGTCGTCGGGCCCGGACTCGACCCGAGCAGACGGAAGGCCCGCGCCTGGGCCGGTGGCAGATTCCGGTAGCTCACGGCGAAGGTGGCCCGGACGGCGCGGTCCTCGACCCGCAGCTCGTTGAGTCGCCTGGTCTCGTCGGCGAGCAACCCGGCGAGGTCCCGCACGGACCAGTCCGGTCGGGCCACAAGCCTGCTGCCGGCGAGCCGGATGGCGAGGGGCAGTCCCGCACAGGCGTCCAGCGCCTCGGCCGCCGCCCCGGGTTCCGCATCCACGGCCGCGTCCCCGATGATGCGGCGCAGCAACGCCGACGCCTCCTCGGCCGTGAGCCGGTCCAGCGTCAGCCGGGCCGCACCGTCGAGCCCGGGCAGGGTGCTGCGGCTGGTGATGAGCACCCGCGTGCGACCAGCCCCGGGCAGCAGCGGACGGATCTGCGCGGCATCCCTGACGTTGTCCAGGAAGACCAGCACGCGCCGGTCGGCCAGCAGAGTGCGGTAACGGGCGGCTCGCTCGTCGGCATCCGCGGGTATCTGCTCGGGTGCCACGCCGAGGGCGCGCAGGAACCGCGCCAGGACATCGTGCGGAGCCGTCGGCTCAGCCTCGGCTCCCTGGAGGTCGACCTGCAACTGACCGTCAGGGAAGGAGTGGATCACCTGGTGGGCGACGTGCACGGCCAGCGTGGTCTTGCCCACCCCGCCCGCGCCGCTGATCGCCGTGAGCACCACCGGCGGCACCGGTCCCGCGCAGTGGTCCTGGAGCAGGGCCGCCAACTGCTCGGTCACTGCGGACCGGCCCGTGAAGTCGTGCAGGTCCGCCTGAAGTTCGGCGGGCCGTGACGGCGAGCCCCCGACGCCTGCCGGCGCCGCTGACCCCTGGGCGTTCACCGCCGAGACGATCCGGTTCCGATCGGCCGGTTCCAGGGCCATCGCGTCGGCCAGCCGGGACACCGTCGACAGGCGCGGTCGACGCCGCCCGGACTCCAGCATGCTGATGGCGTGGTTGGACACGCCCGAACGCTCCGCCAGATGCTCCTGCGTCCAGCCGACCTTGAGCCGACACGCACGCAGCAGATCGCCGAACTCCCCCATAGCCCTGCCCCCCGGTCAGGCCTTGCCGGGAGCAGGAACTGCGCATACGGCTGCTGCTGCGACCCGCGCAGCAGCTTTCCTCCCCCAAAGGGCGACGATAGCGACTTCACAGGTGACTTGACCAGCCATCACCAAATCGATCGGGCGTCGCTGCGCGGCGGTCCGACACGCAGGAGGCTGCTGTGACAGGCGGGCAGGGTGAGGCGTCCTCCTCGACACTCCCCACCACCGCCCGCCCGCTCATCCCGCCCCGCGCTCATCGAGCTCCGCACGGGTGCCGGCGGATCGTGATGCTCAGCTCATCCAGAACTGCTGGAAGCCGGCGTACGGACCGTTCTGGTCCTGACAGCCGAAGTCCCGCAGACCGTAGCTGCTGTCGTCGACGCACTTGCCCGTGGCCACGTTCTGCAGCACGACCGATCCGTTGGGCTCCGCGTACATGTAGAACTGCTGGAACGCGGCGTACGGACCGTTCTGGTCCTGGCAACCGAAGTCCCGCAGACCGTAGCTGCTGTCGTCGACGCACTTGCCCGTGGCCACGCTCTGCAGCACGTCGGTCCCGTTGGGCTGCCCCATGATGCGGAACTGCTGGAAGCCGGCGTAGGGGCCGTTCTGGTCCTGGCAACCGAAGTCCCGCAGACCGTAGTTGCTGTCGTCGATGCACTTGCCCGTGGCGGCGCTCTGCAGCACCCACGTGCCGTTGGCGGCGTAGGGCTGCATCCGGTGGCCGACGGCCTTCGCGGACACGGTGGTGGCGCTCGCGCTGCTGGCACCCAGGCCGAGCGAGCCGACCAGGGCGACTGCGCCGACGACGGCGACTGTCCACTTACGCATTTCGCGACCTTCCTTGTCGAGTTCCGGAGGCCTGGCCGCCTTCGCGGGCGGGTCCTCCGTGGCACGTCAACCATGGTCACGGAGCGCGCGGCGGGGCTCCATGGCGTTCGCTTTGCGTTTCGCCGAGCCGTCGCCCGGTCCCTCGAGGCAACTGAGCCACGGAAGATGACGAACCGTCATACAGCGGATGCCGGCGGATGACGGTGGACGAAAGTGGACGCGCGGGGTCAGACGCTGTGGAACGGGAGCCCGGCGTCGGTGACCAGGTCCTCGGAGTCGTCCGGCGGCAGCAGCGTGCCGGTCCCGTCGGTCACCGGCACGATGCCGAGCGCCAGCAGCTCCTCCATCGCGGCGCTCCCGGCCATGTCCCGGACCTGCAACTGGTAACGGGCGGTGGTGCGGTAGGTGCCCCCGGAGTCGTCGGAGGTCTTCTGCAGGAAGCCGGAGTCGACGAGGAAGGAGACGGCCTTGCCCACGATGCCGATGGTCGACCCGGCAAGCCGTCGGGCGTCCTTGGTCGCGCCGGTCGCGCTGCGACGGGCGTAGACGCGCCACGCCGCCTCCAGGCCGGGCGCCTCGCTGACCGGGTCGGTGTTGTCCCCGGCGACATCGGCCTGCTCCTCCAGCCGACGGCAGGCCTGCCGGACGAAGGCGTCCACGCCGTTGACGGTGATCCGGCCCAAGTACCCGTCGTCGGCCAGGTCCTCCGGCCGCGGGAACGCGAGCGCGGCGACGGCGAGGTGCGCCAGCCCGTGCAGGAACCGGTCGGTGGCCTCGGACGCGGCGCGCCGCGAGTAGTCGCCCATCCGCACGGCGAAGACACTGTCCTCGGCGGCGGCGACGGCCATGCCCGCCCGTGCGGACACCTCCAGCACAATCAGGCCGAGCCCGACGGCGACCGCGTCGGCGAGCCGCGCGAAGGCCGGGTCGTCCCGGTAACGCCGGATCAGCTCGGCGTACTCGGTGTCCCGGGACGGCAGCAGCTTCGGCTGCACGCCGAAGGAGACGAGCCGCGAGGCGTCGGCGACGTCGGCGGGGGTGATGGGCGCGGGGCGGGACCCGCTCTCACCGGCGGGGGCGTCGTAGCTTTCCTCGGTCATGACGTCGATCCTTCGACAGGTGCAGAAGAGACAGTTGCAACTTCCTCAGGGGCGCGGGGAACTGCGCTAGCAGCCACCCCGTGCGGATGGCCCTGTGCGTTCGGCGACTCACCTCTCGCGGTGGCTTGTCGCGCAGAGCCCCGCGCCCCTGAGGAGCTGCCCCCTGACCGAAACTGCATCAGCTCGCCTCCGCACGGTCAGCCGCCATGCCCACGGCGTCCAGCAGCGCGCTGCCGACGATCAGGTCGGCCCCGCCGAACTCCTCGTCCTGCAGGCGGGTGCCGTCGTCGACGGCGAAGAGCAGCCGCTCCTCGCCCTGGCGGTACGCCGTGCCGACGGACGGGCTCGCCGCGTGGACGGCCAGGAGGGTGACCAGGTACGGGAGTTCGGGGTCAGCCCGGCGCGCCTCGGCCAGCAGGCCGGACAGGCGGCGGGGGGCGTCCGGAGGGAGGTCGAGCAGGGCGAGGGCATGTTCCAACTGCGCGTCGGAGAAACGGCTGTCGTCCGGCGTGGAGATCAGGTCCGGCTCCGGGAGCTCCGCTCCCAGGTGCTCGCGCTCGACCGGCGGGGTCAGCAGCACGTCGACCAGGTCGGTGAGGCGCACCGCGCCGGGCGTGCGCAGCCCCATCCCCTTGCGGAAGAACGCCGTCGTGACCGCCGAGGCCTGGTCCAGCGGCAGCGGCAGCACCGGGGCGAGCAGCTGGCCGTAGAGGTCGAGGCCGCTGCGCACGGTGGGCGTGGCGAAGGCCTGGCGGTCCTGCTCGGCGCGGAAGAGCGGGCCGGCCTCCAGCAGGCGCGTCTGCAACTGGGTGTGCCTGCGGATGCAGTCCTTGACGATGTCGACCAGCTCGGCCGCGCGCCGCTTGTGCTCGGCGCTTTTGGGATCCGCAGCCTCCGCCTCGTCGCGCGCCCGGCGGATGTTGGTGAGGATCGCGTTCTCGTGGCGGTAGCGGTCGGCGATGTGCTCCAGCGCCTCGGCGATGAGGTCGGGAACCGTCTCCATCCAGTCGACCGCGCGCACGTTGCGGCGGGTCGCCTCCAGCGCGCGACGCAGCAACTCGCTGTACTGGACCGTGCGGTAGCGGGCCTGCTCGGCGGCGAGCTGCGCGTCGGCCAGGCGCCCGCGCCGGATCAACACCTCCAGCTTGACCTCGGCGGCGATCTGCGCGGAGGTGACGTCGGTGTCCAGCGCGCCGACCAGGACGTTGACGGCCTCGTCGGTGGTTCGGAGGTAGACCCCGCCGTCGGCGCCAGGGACCTCCTCGATCAGCTTGAAGTCGTAGTCCCGGCGGACGTACGAGCCGTCGGACGCGAAGGTGCCGTAGACGGCACGGAAGCCGCGGTCGACGCTGCCGACATTGATCAGCGACTCCAACACCCACTTGGCGACCCGCTCGTGCTCCCGCCAGGGGCGCTCGGGCGCCTGCGCGGCGACGCGCGGGTGGAGCCGGGCCAGAACCTCGTCCCGATCGGCGCCGGTGTCGAAGTCCATGTGCAGGGTGACCAGGTCGATCGCGGAGAGCGCGACCTCGGCCATGCCGTAGACCGCGTATTCGCCGGCCAGGTTGGCCTTGCGGCTGTCGAGGTCGTGCAGCGGCGCGGTGCACGCCAGTGCGCGCAGCCGACGGGCGAGGCCCTCGTCGGCCGCCGGGCCCGGCGCGGGGCGTGCTGCTTCGGCGGTGGTGCTCACGGGGGCCTAGCGTAGAGGCTCGGACGGACAACGTCCCAAACGGCACGGATCATCCCGGTCTGTTCCGCACACCGCTCAGCGCGCCGCTCCTCGTGCAGGCCCCCGCAGCCGGACTGTCGTGCGGAGTTCCTAGTCTCCCGTGGCCGAGGCGGTGGCCAGTTCCGAGTCGGCGGTGACGGCCGCAGCCGTCTGCGCCTGCCCCAGGGCGAGCCAGCCGAGGCCGGCGAGTGTGCCACCGATCAACGGGAAGACGATGAAGACCCAGAGCTGGCTCAGCGCCCAACCGTGTTGGAAGATCGCGGTGGCCAGCGAACGGGCCGGGTTCACCGAGGTGTTGCTGACCGGAATGGTCACCAGGTGCACCAGCGTGAGCCCGACGCCCGCGATCAGTCCGCCCATCGGCACCGGGAAGCCCTTGGCCGTGGTGCCGAGCACGACGAGCGCGAAGACCGCGGTCGCGACGACCTCGGCCAGGATGACCGCGCCGAGGTTGAAGTGGTCCGGCGAGTGGGCGCCGTAGCCGTTGGAGGCGAAACCGGCCTCGCTGACGGAGACGATGGTCGGCCTGCCGTCCGCGCCCACCGCCGTGAAGCCGGGGCGGCCCTGCGCCACGGACCAGATCAGCAGAGCGCCGAAGAGACCGCCGAAGACCTGACCGCCGACGTAGTACGGCACCAGTCGCCCGGGCGTCTTGCGAACCACAGCCATCGCCGCCGTGACCGCCGGATTGATGTGGCAACCGGAGATCGGCCCGATCAGGTACGCGGCGACCGCCAGGCTGATGCCGAAGGCGAGGGCCACGCCGAGCACCCCGGCCCGGTCGGCGTCGAACACGGCGGTTCCCACACCGCCGATGATCAGAATCGCCGTACCGAGAGCCTCGGCGAGGAAGATGCGTGTGCTTCCCATCGGGTGCCTCCTTGCGGGAATGCCTTCGGGAAAGGTCTGGGAGCTGGGGCCGCGCGTGGGACGCGGCACACCTCCGGAGCGTAGATCGACTGTTCGCACACGGCTGTTCGAGATCGTCCGCGCGGGTGATCTTTGCCGGGCGCACCCGCCTCATCCGGCAGACCGGCGCGACAGAGGGGATGATGACGCCGGTCCACGGGCGTGCACCGCATCGATGCCTCTCCGCCGGGTCTCTCTGTCGACATGTCACCGGAGCGACATACGATCGCCGCAGGAGGTGCGCTGATCATGGATCTCAACGCCGATCTGGGCGAGGGCTTCGGCCGCTGGACGCTGACCGACGACGAGGCGCTGCTGCAGGTGGTGACCAGTGCCAACGTCGCCTGCGGGTTCCATGCGGGCGACCCGACCACCATGCGCCGGGTCTGCGAGCAGGCCGCCGAGAGGGGCGTGCGGATCGGCGCGCAGGTCTCCTACCGGGACCTGGCGGGCTTCGGACGGCGTGCGATGGACGTGCCGAGAGCCGAGCTGGCGGACGAACTGCTGTACCAGATCGGCGCGTTGGAGGTCTTCGCGCGGCAGGCCGGAGCAGCGGGCGTCGCCTACGTCAAGCCGCACGGCGCGCTCTACAACCGCGCCGTGCGCGACGTGGCGCAGGCGGGCGCGGTGGTCGACGCGGTCACCGGCTTCGCCCGGGCCTTCGCGCGTGAGCTGCCGGTCCTGGGCCTGCCCGGATCGGCACTGCTCCACGCCGCCGCCGAGGCGGGCCTGCCGACGGTGGCCGAGGCCTTCGCCGACCGCGCGTACACGCCCGAGGGCACGCTCGTGCCGCGCGGCGAGCCCGGCGCGGTACTGCACGGGGAGGACGCCGTGGTCGCCCAGGCGGTCTCGATCGCCTCGGGCGGAGAGGTCGTCGCACTGGACGGGACGCGGGTGTCAGTGGCGGCTGCTTCACTGTGCCTGCACGGTGACACCCCGGGCGCGGCGGCGCTCGCGGTGCGGGTCCGTGCGGCGCTGGAGGCTGCGGGCGTGGCGATCGGGGCCTTCGCCTGAGCTCGGTGCCGGCGAACGGGTGGAGTGGCCGAGAGGCGGGGTGACGGAGTGACCGGGGCCAGGACATGGGGGACGGAGCGCGGAGGATGGCGGTGACGGTCCGCCCGATGGGTCTGCGGGCGCTGCTGGCCGAGGTGGATTCGGACGAGCACGTCGCGGCGCTGCTGGCGGATCTGACGGAACATCGGCAGGCCGGCGGCCTGGACGCCGGGGCCGAGTTGGTCCCGGCGGCGCGGACCGTGCTGGTCGACGGGTTGGCAGACGCGGGGCAGGTGCGCACGCTGGCACGGTGGCTGGGTGGCTGGCAGCCGCACGCGCTGCCGGTCGGCGAGGGCCCCCTGGTGGAGATCCCGACGGTCTACGACGGCGAGGATCTGGCCGACGTCGCCGCGCTGTGGGACGTGTCTGTCGAGGAGGCGGCGCGCCTGCACGCGGCGTGCGAGTTCCGGGTGGCCTTCTGCGGGTTCGCACCGGGGTTCGCGTATCTGACCGGGCTGCCGGAACGCCTGGCGGTGCCCCGCCGGGCCACACCGAGGACGCGGGTGCCGGCGGGTTCGGTGGCCCTGGGCGGCGCGTACACGGGGGTGTACCCGGGGCCTTCGCCGGGCGGTTGGCAGTTGATCGGGCGGACGTCGCTGCCGCTCTGGGATCCGTCGCGTGATCCGGCCGCGCTGCTGGCCCCGGGGACGCGCGTGGGGTTCAGGCCGGTTCGGGCGGGCTCGGCGGCGGCCGGGCCCGCGCCTGGGCCTGCGGTGGGCGCGGTGGGCGCGGTGCCCGCAGCGACCGGCCAGAGCGCGGCGCGCGCCGTCACCGTCGTGCGGCCGGGGCCGTTGGCGACGGTGCAGGACGAGGGCCGCTCGGGGGTGGCCGCGCTCGGTGTGCCGCACGCGGGGGCGCTGGACCGACCCGCGGCGGCGCGGGCCAACGCGCTGGTGGGCAACCCTCCGGGCGCGGCGGTGGTCGAGGCGACCCTGGGCGGGATCGCCTTGCGCGCCGAGACGGACGCCTGGGTCGCGGTCACGGGCGCGCCCGCGCCGGTCCGGGTCGGCGGCCGGACGGCGGCGTGGGGCGCGGCGGTCCGGGCCCGCGCCGGGGAACTGGTCGAGGTCGGCACGGTGACGGCCGGATTGCGGTGCTACGTGGCGGTGGACGGCGGCTTCGCCGTCGCTCCGGTGCTGGGCAGCCGGTCCACGGACCTGCTGTCCGGGCTCGGCCCGGAGCCGCTTGTCGCCGGTGCGGTCCTGCCGCTCGGCCAGGTCGGCCCGGCCGTCCCGACCGGGAACGAGGACGCGCTCGGGCCGCCCTGCGTCGACTGGCTGCCGCTCTCCGCGCCCTCCGACCGGGACGAGGTGGTGCTGCGGCTCGCGCCGGGCCCGCGTCAGGACTGGTTCGACGCCGAGGCGCTACGCGCGCTTGCCCGTGGCCGGTACCGGGTCTCGCCGCAGAGCAATCGCGTCGGGCTGCGGCTGACGGACGGGCCCGCCCTGGTCCGGCGCGCCGGGCTTGGACACGGTCAGGCCGAGCTGCCGAGCGAGGGCATGGTGCTGGGCGCGGTGCAGGTGCCGCCGGACGGGATGCCGGTGGTCTTCCTCGCCGACCACCCGACCACGGGCGGCTATCCGGTGATCGGCGTGGTCCCGGAGGCCGATCTGGCCGCCGCTGCCCAGGCCGTGCCGGGCACGCCGGTGCGCTTCGTTCCGGTCTCCGGCCCGCTGCGCTGAGGGCTTCCGGCGCGCGGCAGGATACGCGCGCTCACTCGTTCGTGGGTTCGATTTGTGTTGCGCGGGACATCGGGCCACAAGAGGTCCAGACTGCAACCGTCCGAAGAATTCAGCCTCGGCAAACCCTTCACTCTCTGCCCTTCAGTTTCTCTGTTCTTCTCTGTTCTTCCCTGTTCGGAGGTGGTCGGCATGGTTGGCGGTACGGCCGGAACGATGCTCGCGGTGGGCACGGCGAAGGGCCTCTTCCTGGCCCGGAGCAAGGACCGGCGGTCGTGGGAGTGGACGGGCCCCCACTTCCTGATGGAGGGCGTCTACTCGGTGGCTTTCGATCTCCGCGGCGAGACCCCGCGGATCCTGGTCGGCGCCGACTCAAGCCACTGGGGCCCGTCGGTCTTCACCTCCGACGACTTCGGCGCCACCTGGCAGGAGCCGGCCAAGCCGGCCATCAGATTCCCCGAGAGCACGGAGGCCTCGCTGGTCCGGGCCTGGCAGCTGCAGCCCGCCGGGGCGGACGAGCCGGGTGTCGTCTACGCGGGCACGGAGCCCGCCGCACTGTTCCGCTCCGAGGACGGCGGCACGTCGTTCTCGCTGGTCGAGGCCCTGTGGCAGCATCCGCAGCGGGAGCAGTGGGGTGCGGGTTTCGGCGGCCAGGGCCTGCACACGATCATCCTCGACCCGCGCGACCCGGCCCGGTTGACCATCGCCGTCTCCTCCGGCGGCGTCTACCGCTCCGCCGACGCGGGCGCGAGCTGGGAGCCCTCGAACACCGGGATCGAGGCGCGTTTCTTCCCCGAGGAGAACCGCCTGCCCGAGTTCGGCCAATGCGTGCACAAGATCTCGACGGACGCCGTCGACCCCGACCGGCTCTATCTGCAGAACCACGGCGGCGTCTACCGGAGCGACGACGGCGGCGCGCTCTGGAAGCGTATCGACGCCGGCCTCCCCGCCGACTTCGGCTTCCCCGTGGTCGCCCACCCGCACAGGGGCGACACTGCCTACGTGTTCCCGCTGGTGGCGGACTACGAGCGGCTCGCCCCCGAGCACCGCTGCCGGATCTACCGGACCGACGACGCGGGCGAGACCTGGCAGGCGCTGGAGAAGGGCCTGCCGCAGGGCGAGCACTTCGGCATCGTGCTGCGCGACGCGCTCACCACCGACCAGGGCGAACCCGCCGGGATCTACTTCGGCAACAAGAACGGCGAGGTGTACGGCAGCGCCGACGAGGGCGAGACCTGGGCGCTGCTCCACGAGCATCTGCCCACCGTGCTCTGCGTCCGCGCGGCCACGTTGGGCTGACCAGCCACCGGCTGCACAGCAACGGGCTGAACCGGGCTGGCCTGGACAGGACCTGGCTGTAGAGGGCCGGTCCGAACAGGGCCTGGGTGAACAGCCGCAAGCTGACGCTGCGTCGGGTACGGAACCGGGCACGGCAGGGCGCGCAGCGCTGCGGCGGTCTGCTCGGCGGCCTCGTGGTCGAGCAGGTCGCCGCCGCGGGTGTCGCGGCGCTCCGCCGCGGCGAGCCGGAGCAGGTCCGGGAGCAGGTCGGTGCAGCGGTCGAACACCCAACGGGTGCCCTTGGTCGCCATCCAGAGGATCTGGGCGATCCGGCTCGGGGCGATGCCGTCCGTGTCGAGGTCGGGAGCGGGCCCGACCGGCACGCCGCGCTCCGCGAGTTCGTGGTGGAACGCGCGGGCCAGGGCCCGGTGCCCGCTCTCGCTCGGGTGCAGCCGGTCCACGGACCACATGGCCGGGTCGTGGATCCAGTCGTGGTCGGCCAGGTGCACGTGGACGGCCTCGTAGCGGTCCGAGAGCGCGTGGACGACGGTGTTGACGCTCGCCATCCGCCGGCCGAGCGGCCGGGCGAGCGCGGTGGGCAGCCCCAGCATGCGTCCGGGGTCGGGCAGGCATGCGGTCAGCAGCACCGTCCCGTCCTCGACCAGGCTGCCGAAGGCGGTGTCGAGGTGCCGGGCGACGGCGTGGATGTCATAGGTCGCCCGTAGCGTGTCGTTCACGCCGACCAGCACGGCTGCGACGTGCGGCCGTCGAGCCCTGGCCTCGGGGAGCTGACGGCGCAGCACATCGGCGGTCTGGGCGCCGCTGGTGGCGTGGTTGACGAAGGCGACGCCGTCGTGGCCCTCCGGCTCGACGGAGAGGCTGTCGGCCAGCAGTGCCGCCCAGCCACGCCAGCCGCCGGGCACGGGATCGCCGAGCCCCTCGGTGAGGGAGTCGCCGAGCGCGGAGATACGAAGTTGGGTCATCGCGGGGCTCCTTCCGGAGGTGCGCAGGGTTGGGCTGCGAGTGGTGGGACGAGTTGGGCCGCGGCGGGCGCGGCCATCGCAACCAGGTTCGTGGGCGCCGGTGCAGGCGCGCTGGAGGGTGCCTCGTGAGCTGCGAGGAAGGCGTCGACCGCCGTCGCCCAGCCGAACTGCTCGGCCCGGGCTCGGGCGGCGCCCCGGCGTCGGGACTCCGGTCGGTCCAGGAGCTGCTGGACGGCGTCGGCGAAGGCCTCGCCGGTGTCGGCCGCCGGGAGGCCCGCCGGGCCGAGGATGGGGGGCAGGGCGGAGGAGGCGCTGGCCACGACCGGAGTGCCCGAGGCCAGGGCTTCGAGGGCGGCGAGTCCGAAGGTCTCGACCGGCCCCGGAGCGAGGGCGACGTCGGCGGTGGCGAGGACGGCGGAAAGGCGTTCGGCGGAGGCGACATGACCGAGCAGGCGGGCCGGCAGTCCGTCCCGTTCGACGCGGGCGGCCATACGGGCCCGCAGCGGGCCGTCACCCGCCACCACCAGGCGGGCGGGCACGCCGCGTCGACGCAGCTCGACCAGGGCGTCCAACGCCCGCTCGGGGCGCTTCTCGGTGGAGAGGCGGGAGCAGAGGACGAGCAGGATCTCCTCGGGCCGCGCCAGTTCCGCGCGCAACGCCTGGTCGTAACAGTCGGGGTGACGAGTGGTCAGATCGACGCCGAGCGGAGCCAGAACGAGGTTGGACGTGCCGATGCGACGGAACTCGGCGGCCGCCCAGTCGGTGGTGCAGATGATCCGGGTATAGGCGTGGGCGCTGCCTGCGTTGAGCCGGTCGGCGGCCCGGCTCGCCAGCGGGCCCGGCAGACCCCAGACCCGCAGCACGCCGTCGAGGCTCTCGTGGGAGACCATCGCGGACGGGACACCGTGGTCACGTGCCCAACGGCCGGTCCAGCGCAGTGTGGTCCGGTCGGAGACCTCCAGCCGATCCGGCCGGAGCCGGGTCAGGAGGTCCGCCACCCGGGCGCGGTCCCGCAGCACGCGGTAGCCGCCCATACCGGGGACGAGCGGGCCGGGCAGCGTGATCACCCGGCCCTGCTCGGTCTCCTGGTCGGACGCCTCCGGGCCGGGGACGACCAGGACGGGTCGGTGTCCGGCCGCCAGAAAGCCCTCCCCCAGGCGGCGCAGCGCGGTGCGCAGGCCGCCCGAGGTCGGGGTGACGAAGTTGGCGACGCGGACGATACGGAGTCCCATGGCCCCGCTCCTACGCCGCCGCAGGCGCGGCGCTCGGGGGCGAGGCGGGTGCCGGCACCGCAGGTGCCGGTGCCACGGACGCGGGCACGGCGGACACGGACGCGGCTGCCGCATCCGTGACCGTAGCCGTAGCCGTAGCCGCCGTGACCGCCGTGACCGCACCGACCCGGGAGACGGGCAGCCCCGTTCCCGTGCCGCCGATGACGTGCTGGTAGTGCTCGATCAGCTCGTCGCCGACGGACTGCCAGGTGCGCGACTCGACCTCGGCCCGGCCCGCCGCGCCGAAGCGGGCGCGCAGCTCCGGGTCGGCGGCGAGCTGTTCGACCGCCCGGGCCACCGCCGCGCCGTCACGCGGCGGCACCAGAAAGCCGGTGCGCTGATGGGCGATCAGGTCCAGCGGCCCGCCCACCGCCGGGCCGACGGCGGGGATGCCGCTGGCCATGGCCTCCTGGATGGTCTGGCAGAAGGTCTCCATCGGTCCGGTGTGCGCGAAGACGTCGAACGAGGCGTAGAGCGCGGCCAGTTCGTCGCCGGTGCGGCGTCCGAGGAAGACGGCTCCCGGCAGGCTCTGCCGCAGGGCCGGCTCGCTCGGTCCGTCGCCGATGACGACGACCCGGACGCCGGGCAGCGCCACGGTCTGCGCAAGCAGGTCGACGCGCTTCTCGGGCGCCAACCGGCCGACATAGCCGACCAGCACCTCGCCGCCCGGGGCGAGTTCGCGTCGCAGCGCCTCGTCGCGGTGACGCGGGTGGAACCGCGCCGAGTCGACGCCGCGCCGCCACAGGTGCACCCGTGGGATGCCGTGGGCGGTGAGGTCCTGTGCGGCAGGGGTGGACGGGGCCAGCGTCCGGTCGGCGGCGCAGTGGACGGTGCGCAGCCGCCGCCAGGCAGCCGCCTCGCCGAGCGTGCTGCCCGCCCGGTAGGCGCGGGCGTACCCGGCGATGTCGGTCTGGTAGACGGCGACCGTCGGCAGGCCGAGGCGCTCGGCCGCCGCCATGCCGCGTGCACCGAGCAGGAACGGGCTGGCCAGGTGGACCACGTCGGGCCGGTGCCCGGCGATCAGTTGCTCCAGCTTGCGGCTGGGCAGGGCGATCCGGACCTGCGGGTACCCGGGCAGTGGGATCGCCGGGACCCGGACGACCGGGCAGGGGTCGGGCGCACCGACCGGACCGGCCGGTGCGGGAGTGATGACAAGGGGATCGTGGCCGCGCCGGACCAGATGTTCCGCGGTGCGGAGCACGGAGTGGGCGACGCCGTTGATGTCGGGCGGGAACGACTCGGTGACGAGGACGACACGCATGCCTGCGTTATTCCGAGCCGCGGCGTGCAGGGAGGCACGTCGATCTGACGGATCGGCGAACGCCGCGCGAATCCTCTCTCGCTGCGGGTACGCACGGCCACGACCTGCGGGATTACTGGGGCTCGGGTGGCACGACCGAATCCCGGGACGGACGGTCCGGCACGCGCCCGCGTACCGGAGACAGCCCGTCGACGTCAGCGGACATCAGCCGACGTCAGCACGGTGGGCCGACGTCAGCACGGTCCGCCGACGGTCAGCCCGAGCTGAGGCGGCCCCGGACGGCCGCGTGGACCTCGGCCTTCTCGCCGGGGTCTGCCGCGAGGCGGCGCAGCCGGTCCAGCACCCGGCCGTCGCCCTTGGTGAACACGTGCCGCGCGGCCAGTTCGCGGGTCGCCTCCTCGCAGTCCCAGAGGCACTCGACCGCCGCGCCGGTCGCGAAGTAGGGGTCGATCACCGCGAGTCCGCGGGCCGCGCTCTGGCGCAGCTGGGAACAGACCGTCTCCGCGTAGATGTGCCGCAGCACCGACACCGCCTGCCCGGCCGCCAGCCGGCCGACGCCTTCGACGAGCGCGCACAGGTCGGCGCCGTCGGCGCCCGCGTCCGAGACCTCCTGGTGCAGGGCGCTGACCACGAGCGGCGCGTCCTCGGGCCCGCCGGCGCAGGCGAGGAGTTTGGCGGCGGTCCGGGCGAGGCGACCGCCTGCGGGCCGTGCGGCCCAGGCGCGGGCGTGGACGAGGATGCGGGCGCCGCGCATCCGGCCCAGGGTGTCCAGGGCGAACTCGGCGACCGGCTCGGCGAGGTCCTCGGCCGCGTGCTCGATCAGTTCGGGGGCGCACACGTCGTCGATCTCGGCCAGGTGGCGCAGGGCGGCGCAGCGTGCGCCGGTCGCGCCGGTCCGCGCGGTGTCGCGGAGCAGCGACGCGTCGCCCGGCCCGGCGACGGCGGCGAGCAGCCGGGCGCCCGCGGCGGCACGGCGGACCGCGGCGCGGTCGTCGGCCGGACCGCCACCGGTCAGGCTGTCGCCGGTCGCGTCACCGCCGGTCAGAGTGCCGTCGCTCCGTTGGCTGGGGAAGCCGCCGCCCTGACCGCCGCTGCCCGCGTCCGCCCAGGCGAGGACGGCGGCGGTGCTCCACTCCGGCGTCTCCGGGCGGTCCATCTGGCGCTGCCACAGGTCGAAGGGGGCGCGCTCGGTGGCCGCGGCGACGCGCGGGTGGTCGGCCGCCCACAGGTGCCAGGGCCGTGGCTCGTAGGCGTCCCGGACGGCCGCGCGAAGGGCGGCGTCGCCCTCGGGGCCCTCAGGGAAGCGGTCCAGTACGGCGGCGGCGAGGACGCGCAGGCCGTCGTCGGTCTCCCGCACGGCGAGTTCGTCCAGAGCCCAGGCCCAGTTGCTGCCGTGCGCGGCGTAGCGGTGCAGCAGCAGCTGCGCGTCGCGGCGGCCGTAGCCGACCAGGCGTCCCAGCACGGCGAGGGTCAGACCGGTGCGCGACTCGCACTCGTCGAGGGTGTCCCAGGCGCAGAAGAGGTGCTCCTCCAGGCCGGTCAGCGGCGCCTCCAGCTCCATGTAGAGGCGTGCGTAGTAGAGGGAGCGGTTCTCGACCTGCCAGTCGCGGCGGGGGTCTCTGGTGACGCACTCGTCCAGGGCGGCGAGCGCTTCGTGACGCTCGGCCGCCAGAGCGTGCAGGGTGCCGTCCCCTCGGCCCCGCTGAAGCAGGCCGAGGAGGGAGGCGCTGGGCGCTATCGCGGGCTCGAACATGAGGTCAGCATCCGTTGCGGCGGTCCTGGTGGCAATGGAATTTCGTGCACCCGGCGGTGGCCGGGTCGGTTCGGGTCCGCGACGGTGGCCGCGGGTGGATTGTGTCACCGGCTGTCGGGGTCGTCAGCCGGAAGCACGGAATCTTACCGTCCGTGTGCACTCTCCGCACACGCGGACAAGGCCACCCAGATCGTTCGTAGACACCCGCAAGTGGGCTCGAAGCCCGTATTCTCGGCGGTGGCACGATCTTCAGGCATATGCCAAAGGCAAAACTTGGCCTGACTTCGCCCAAAGCCCTCCCCCGTCGCAACGCGCTGTGCGAGAGTCGTAACGGCCAGAGGGCCACCCCGAGCAACCGTGGGACGCCATGCACCCCGAACTCCCTCCCTCGTCGCTTCCGCAGCAGTTGGCTGTGGTCCGCGCACAGCTGGAGGCCTCGATCGCCGACTGCCAGGACCGCTCCGAGCGGGCACTGCTCGCGCACGCCTGTTCGCACCTGGCTGAACTGGAGCGGTGCTCCACCGCTCTCTCATTCGGCTCGCACACGTCCGCGTCGTCAGCCGCGTCCACGCCCGCCGTCGACGGCGAGGGTGGCACGCTGCTGGGCGACGCGGAATGGGACCTGGTCCACGACGCGGTGGACTGGTCCGCAGAGATGTACCGGATCTTCGCCCGGGCCCCGCAGGAGGGGCCGCTGACGCTCGATCAACTCCCGGGCGCGCTGCACCCCGAGGACCGCCGCGCGGTCTCCGGGCTGCTCACCGCCGCACTGGTCGACGGCAAGCCGATAGACGCCGAGTTCCGGCTCCAACTCGGCGACGGCACGGTGCGGTCGGTCCACTGCGTGGGCGCGCCCCAACTCGCCGCGGACGGCTACGTCGAGGCCGTCTGGCTGGCACTGCGCGACCTCGGCCGCACGGCGGCCTGAAGGGCCGGGCGGCTCCCGGCCGAGCCTTGCCTGCTGTCCCTTTCCTGCTTCCCTTTCGAATTTCCTTCCTGCTCAGACGATCTGCGGCTTGACCGGGCGCGGCATGACCTGGGAGATCTCCGTCCGCAGCTCGGAGACCGCGGGCAGCTTCTCGTAGCGCGCGGTCAGCCGGTACATCTGGCGCAGCCGGTCCCAGGTGCGGTGCGAGGACATCTCGCTGGTGGCGCTGAGCGCGAGCTGCGCGTAGCGCTGTGCCTCGTCGGGCTTGTTCGCCAGGTAGCAGGCGGAGGCCATGGAGATGTTGTCGAAGAGCATCGACCGCTCGTGCCCGCCCGAACGCAGCTGGAGGGCCAGCTGCGCGTGCCGCTGCGCCAACGGGGATGCGGTGGGGTCGTGGTCGGCCAGCGTGCGGTAGGTGAGCGCCTGCATGCCGTGCAGGTCGGCGAGGTCGAAGAACTGGAGCCAGGTGGGGCCCGGATCGCCCTTGTCCTGCGCGAACAGGTCCTCGGCCTCGCCCAGCGTGCGCCGGGTCGCCTGGCTGTGGCCCAGCGACGCGTGCGCCCAGGCCTCCACCGTGCGCAGCATGGCGCGGGTGCGCGGCAAGGTCTCCGTGTCCGTCCCCGCGTCCGCGACCCGCATCAGGTCCAGTGCGTCGCCGGGGCGGCCCAGGTGGACCATCTGACGCGCCGCGCGCGCCAGGGCCTCGCTGGCCCGCGGCCGGTCCTCGGACTCGCGGGAGGCGTGGACGGCCATGACGAAGTACTTCTGCGCCGTCGGCTCCAGGCCGACGTCGTGCGACATCCACCCGGCCAGCACGGCCAGGTTGGCCGCGACGCTCCACAACCGGCGTCGCAGGTAGTCGGGGTGATCGTAGGTCAGCATGCCGCCGACCTCGTTCAACTGGCCGACCACCGCCTTGCGCTGCAACCCGCCGCCGCGTGAGGCGTCCCACTGGCGGAACACCTCGACGGAGGCCTCCAGTGCCTTGACCTCCTCCTCGCCGACAGGCCCCGCCTCGTAGAAGTCCAGTGCGGGCAGCGCCGAAGGGCTGCGCACCACCCTGCCGGACTCGTCCGGCGGCGGCGTGGCGGCCGGCGAACGCATCCACTCGTACAAGGGGTTGGCAATGACGGCGCCCGCTGCGAGCGCTGTGCTCGCTCCCATCAGTCCGCGTCGATTGAGCATGAGGTCCATTCCCGTGAACTCGGTGAGGACCGCGGCCGTCTGCCCTGGGGAGGGTCTGGAGCTGTCGGGCGTGCCGGCTCGCACACCCGGCCCGTTGTTCCGCTCCCGTGCAAAGCCGAGGTCCTCCGGCGTGACAACTCGACCGAGCTGCTCACTGAACAGAGCCGCGAGAATGCGTGGCACCGGATCACGTGGGATCTCCCCGCGCTCGATCCAGCGGCGCACCCGTGAGGTGTCGGTCGACAGCTGCTGCTGACCGGCTGATGCCCCACGGCGGTTGACCATCCGCGCCAACTCGCCCTTGGACCAGCCCGTCAGGGCGAACAGGTCGGCGAGTCGGGTGTTCGGTCCTCTGTTCACGTCAAGCCCCCAGGTTCCTCGGCGCTTTCGAGGCTAACCACCCGTCATGTGCCAGGCGAGCATTCGCCAGGGTTCGCCAGGGTTCGCCAACTGCCACGCTGCCGGTCACTCGGTGTGTTGTAGAGACGCGCCTCCTCAACCTGGTCGGTTCGCCGGCCGGACCCCAGGGTTACGGGTGTGGCGCATGGGGTGGCGTGCAGTCGCCACGCGCCAGGGCTCGCCCGGGAGACGCAACTCCCCAGGGTGCGCCGACCGGGTTCCGGCCCGTTCGGCGGCGGTGCGCCACCCCACCAGCGGTCGACCAACCCCCGGCCGACCGGCGGCAGCCCGCCACCGGACACACGAAGGGACCAGGACCCACCTCATGTACTCACAGGCTCTCTCGCCCGCACCGGTGTCCCGCCCCCAGCAGCCGTCCGTCCCGGGCCCGCTGCGGCGTCGGCCCGCCATCGGGCTGGATCCCCGCGGCCGTGAGCAGGGCGGCGCTCAGCTCCAGGCCCGTCCGGCCCACGCGGCCCAGCAGCTCCGTCGCCCCGTTCCGACGCAGGCCCGGCCCGCCGCCGCGCCGCGCACGGAGAACCCGGCCGAGCGCTCGCCGCAGGTCCGCGCCGCGCTGGCCCACATCGCGCGGATATCTCCCTCCTTCGTCCCGCGCCAGCTGATCCGCGACGGACGACACGTGCTGATCGCCGGTACCGCCGGTCGTACCCCGGTGGTGGCGAAGTGCCTGGCGCGGCCCGGCGAGGACGTCGAGGGGACGATCCAGTTCCAGCGAGAGATCGCCACCTACCGTGCCTTCGTGCGTCACCGTCCGCCGGCGCGCCAGCCCAAGCTGGTCGCCGCCGACAGCGAGCGCTGCGTGCTGCTGATGGAGCGCGTCCCCGGCCGTCCGGCCGCGCGGGAGCGCCACCCCTCGGACGCTCCGACGCCGGGTGAGGTCCGGGCGATCGTCGGCGCGGTCCGCGCGCTGAACCTGTGGCGCCCGCCGACGGACGTCTTCGACCGTCCGCTGGACTACGGCCGCGAGGTGGCCCGCTACCACGCGCTGGGCCTGCTGACCGACCGCGACGCGGGCGACCTGCAGCAGCTCCTGCACGGACTGGCCCACCAGCCCTGGCAGTTCTGCCACGGCGACGCGCTGCTGACCAATGTGCTGCTGGCTCCGTCCGGCCCGGTCCTGGTCGACTGGGAGCAGTCCGGGTGGTACCTGCCCGGCTACGACCTGGCCCTGCTCTGGACGGTCATGTCGGGCGACACCGGCGCGCGGCGTCAGCTGAGCCAGGTCGCCCAGGCCGGTGGAACGCTGCCGCGCGACGCCTTCCTGGTCAACCTGATCCTGCTGCTGATGCGGGAGCTGCGCCGTCACGACGTGCCCGGCGCGGGCGAGGAGCAGCGCATCCTGATCCGCCGCCTGCACGAGGACGCCGCGCTGGCACGGCGCGCGGTCCGCGCCGCCGTCGGAACGCGCTGAACGGGTCGGTCGGCGCCTCCCGGGCCGACCGGCCGAGACCAACAGCAACCACCGAAACCACTGCTCGTCACCAGCGCAGCTGGCCACGACCGGCCGTGACCGGCCGCCGAAAGGCGGCCCACGACAGAGCCATGACCCATCGGGTCGGGCGAGAACAGCCGGTCAGCCGAGCGACCGGCCCGCTTCGGCGAGGAGGACGTCCTCCCGGGGCAGCAGCGCGCGCAGGCTCACCGCATCCCGCAGCTGGCGTTCCAGCGGCCAGCCACGGGTCAATCCCTGCGCACCCGACAGGTCGACGCAGTGGCGCACGATTCCCAGCGCCCGCTCGGCCACCCGCGGTGCCAGCAGTGCCACACGACGCGTAGCGTCGGAGGCGCCGGCATTCCGGTCCACGCTCGGAGCCTCGTTCAGATCCTCGTGCGGGTCCCCAACCGGGTCCGCGGCGTCGAGAGAACGGGCGAGAGCAGTCAACAGCTCCTCGGACTCGGCCAGTTCGACCTCAAGCCGACCGAGCTCCGCCAGCGGCAACTCCTTGATACTCCGCCGCAGCCAGGCACGCGCGGACGACGCGACGCCGACGGCGACGGCCGCCACCGCGAGACGACGCGCGGCCTCGTCCCATCGACTCGACGCGGCCAGGCGGGCTTCCAGTCGGGCTTCGTCATCGAGCACGACGTCCTCGAAGCCGACGTCCTGGACGGCCCGCGCGCGGAGCCCGAACTGCTCGGTGCCGGGTTCAATGATCAGCCCCGGGGCGTCGCCGGGCAGCAGAAACGTTGCGGCACTCCGGTCCTCGGCGACCACGGCTTCGACCGTCATCCAGTGCAGCGCCTCGGCTCCGGGCACGGACGGCTCGTGGCCCGTCAGCTGCCAACCGTCGGCGGTCCGTTCCGCGCGCACGCCGGAGCGGCTGCGCAGCGTCCCGGCGAGTGCCGGTCCGCGCTTCGACTCCGCCAGCAGTGCCTGGTACGCGCCGGACGGCCAGCGTGGCGACCGGTCCTCGGCGGCATGGACGAGCAGTGTCTCCGCCGCCAGCAGCGCCACCGACGGGTCGCCGCTGCCGAGCGCGGCCAGCAGGCCGACCGTCTGCGCCAGGCCGGCCGCCGGTCCGCCGTGGCGTTCCGCCACCGTGACGGTCAGCAGTCCGGCGGCGTGCAGGGTCTCGACCCCCTGGTAGGGGAAGTCGGCCTCGCGGTCCTGCTCCTCGGCACGCGCGGCAAGCAGGTCGACGACGCGCGGCAGCGCCGCCATCACCCGGGCCAGCATCTCGGCCTGCGCCGCGCCGGAGCTCGACGGAGCGCGCCGGGTCGAGGTGGAGGACGGGGTCGACGAGGTGGTGCGGTTGGGGGTCACAGTCTCGGTCCGGCTCGGCTCAGACCTGGAACATGTCCGCGGGAAGCGGCTTGAGCAGCTTGTAGAGGTCCTCGCTGATCGGCCGGTCCCAGGTGACCACGGTGACCTGGATGTCGTCGCTCCGCCCGAACTGCACGCAGGCGAGACGGCCCTCGGTCAGCTTGACCTTCTTCACGATCAGCAGCGCGTCGTCCAGCATCACCGGGAAGTCCTCGGTGTCGAGCACCCCGACCGGCTCGTCGTTGCCGACGGCCGCCAGCATCTGCCGCACCTCGAAGGGGACGCCGTCCTCCGGCTCGCGCGCGGGGGAACCGGAGCGCAGGTTGCCGATCAGCATCGACGGGCCACGGCCGCCCATCAGGTCGTAGCGCAGCACCACGCCCTGGCAGGTGCCGTCCTCCGGGTCACTGAGCAGGACGGCGCCGAGGTCTCCAGGCCAGTCGCCCGGGTCCATCGCGAGAACGTCGAAATCCGGGCCTGCGGGAGTGCCGGAGCGGCGGCGAAGGAAAGCCATGGGGCAATCGTACGTGTCCGTGAACGTCGCGAACGCGTGGCCTGGCCCGGGATTCTCTGCCGACCCCGTTCGGGCTCCCTTCCGGCGGCTCCGCGGTTCCGGTTCGGTTCCGCTTCGGGTGCGATCCGGCTCCACGCCTGACCCTGGCAACGCGTTCCGGGGGCGGGGATTCCGGGTTGACGAGCCGATCACGTTCCGATTACGGTCGGCGACATGCAGAGACGTACGCGGTTGGTGAGCAGGGGTCATATCGACCTGCTTCGCGTGGCGTCGGCAGCCTGTCGGTGCTGCATCCCGAGCCGTTGACGCCTCGGAGACATCGAAGTCCAGCGAAGTCCGGCAGTTCCGGCGATCACTCCAAGGATTCACCCAAGGATCAGGCTCGCATCGACCGTGCGCCTGCGTACGGCCCTCTTCCTTTGCCAATCTTGCTTCGACCCGGAACCATCGAAGAACCCTGGGACTCGCCTGCCGTGCCATGACCGGCAGGGGCAGGCGGGCCCGCTTCGCACCGCGTGGGGGCGTGTGCGTGCGGGCTGGGCGCCGCGTTGACCCCGTGGGGGTGGTCGACGCGGCGCCCTTATTCAGATCGGGTGATCCCTCAGGCCGCTCAGGCGCTCTGGCAGCTCAGGCCGCTCAGGTCAGGTCGAACTCGCCGTCCCGCGCGCCGAGGACGAAGGCGTTCCACTCGGCCGGGGTGAAGATCAGCGACGGGCCCTCCGGGCTTCGGCCGTCGCGCATCGCGATGAAACCGTCGACAAAGGCGATCTGAACGTCCCCGATGCCCTGACTGCTCGACATCCACTCCGCACGGCTCAGGTCCAGGTGCGGTTTCACTTCAACGGCTGTCCCGAAGGGACCCCGCTGAGTGAGAACAGTGGCCCTCGCAGTGCCGTCGAAGAATGCGTCGCCTGCCACGTCGTGCTCCTCCCGCCGTCAGTTGATCCCACTGTAATCTCCACGACACCCCTGGGTGGAGGGCTTGGACGCGATCCGCCCGTGAGGGTGACACAGGCGGATCGCGGTGGTAGAGCGTGCGGGCGACGACACCCTCCGCTCGGTGCACGGAAGGCATCACCGGAATGGCTGGAAGGTGTCAAAAGCGCGCTCAGTGCTGTGGTTTGTCGCTGCCGACCAACCACATCGAGAAGAACTGCGCGCCGCCGCCGTAGGCGTGGCCCATCGCGCGCCGGGCGCCGTCGATCTGGTGCTCGCCGGCCCCGCCGCGCACCTGGAGCGCCGCCTCGGCGAAGCGGATCATGCCGGACGCGCCGATCGGGTTGGAGGAGAGCACCCCGCCCGAAGGGTTGACCGGCAGATCGCCGTCCATCTCGGTGACCCCGGCCTCGACCAGCTTCCAGCCCTCCCCCTGCTCGGCGAAGCCGAGGTTCTCCAGCCACATCGGCTCGTACCAGGAGAACGGCACGTACATCTCGACCACGTCGATCTGCCGTCGCGGGTCGCTGATCCCGGCCTGGCGGTAGACGTCGGCGGCGCAGTCGCGTCCGGCCTGCGGGCTGACGTAGTCCTTGCCCGCGAAGATGGTCGGCTCGCTGCGCATCGCACCGCCGTGAACCCAGGCGGGCGGGTGCGGCGCGCGTGTCGCCCCGCGCTCCCCCGTGAGCACCAACGCGCATGCCCCATCCGAGGAGGGACAGGTCTCGGAATAGCGGATCGGGTCCCAGAGCATCGGCGACGTCTGCACCTTCTCCAGCGTCAGGTCGCGTTCGTGCAGGTGCGCGTAGGGGTTCTTCAGCGCGTTCCTGCGGTCCTTGTACGCGACGAGCGAGCCGACCGTGTCCGGTGCGCCGGTGCGCCGCATGTAGGCGCGCACGTGGGGCGCGAAGAATCCGCCCGCGCCGGCGGTCAGCGGCTGCTGGAACGGGACCGGCAGCGAGAGGCCCCACATCGCGTTGGACTCGGACTGCTTCTCGAAAGCCACCGTGAGCACCGTGCCGTGCACCCCTGCGGCGACCAGGTTGGCGGCGACGAGCGCCGTCGAACCGCCGACCGAGCCCGCGGTGTGGACGCGCATCATGGGCTTGCCCACCGCGCCGAGCGCCTCGGCGAGGTAGAGCTCGGGCATCATCACGCCCTCGAAGAAGTCCGGAGCCTTGCCGACGACCACCGCGTCGATGTCGGCCCAGCCCAACTCCGCGTCGGCCAGGGCCCGGACGGCGGCCTCGCGGACCAGTCCCGCGATGGAGACGTCCTGGCGCGCGGCCACGTGCTTGGTCTGGCCGATGCCGACGACAGCGACCGGTTGCTTGCTCATGCCTGTCCGCCTTCCGTGCCCTCGAGCACAGCCACCAGGTTCTGCTGCAGGCAGGGCCCCGAGGTGGCGTGCGCCAGCATCCGGTGGGCCTCGCCGCGGTGGATCCGGGCGGCGGCCTCGCCGATCCGGATCAGTCCGGCGGCCATCATCGGGTTGGCCGCCAGCGCCCCGCCCGACGCGTTGACGGGGACGCCGTCGCCGAGGTCCAACGCCCGCCGCAGCACCACCTCCTGGGGGGTGAACGGCGCGTGCAGCTCGGCGCCGTCGAGCGGGGCGTCGAAGGCCCCGGCGGCGACGGCGGCGGTCCTGGTGGACGGCGACTCGGTCAGGTCGCGCACGCCCGGCTGGTGCGCCTCGATCCGGTGGTCGATGCCGCGGATCCAGGCGGGACGGGCGTGCAGGGCACGGGCGGTGTCGCCCGCGGCCAGGATCACCGCGGCCGCGCCGTCGCTGACCGGCGGGCAGTCGTGACGGCGTAGCGGCTCCACCTCGTAGGGGCGGCCCAGCAGTTCGGCGACGTCGGCGCTGTCGCGCAGCTGCGCATGCGGGTTGCTCACGGCGGCGCGACGGCTGCGGAGGGCCGTCGCGGCCAGCTCGCGCTCGTCGGTGAGACCCGCGTCGAGCAGCGCCTGGGCCTGGAGCGCGGCCAGCGCGACCGTGTCGGGCCAGAGCGGCGCGAGGGTGTAGGGGTCGAGCTGACGGGTCAGCACATCGCGGAGGCTGCCCGGGCTGGACTTGCCGTAGGAGTAGACGAGCGCCGTGTCGGCCTCGCCGGTCTGGAGTTTGACCCAGGCCTCGTAGAGGGCCCAGGCGCCGTCCATCTCCACATGCGACTCGGAGATCGGCGGCCAGGCGCCGACGCCGTCGAGCGTCATGGTGAAGGAGAAAGCGCGACCGGCGAGGTAGTCGCTGCTGCCCGAGCAGGTGAAGCCGATCTGGTTGGCTGTCAGTCCCGTCTGCTTGAGTACGTCGTGGAGGACGGGCATCACCAGCTCGACCTCGGAGAGCTGGTCGGTGTGACGGGTGTGGTCGCTCTGCGCGAAGGCGACGACGGCGATCTCGCGCAGTCCCCTCTTGGGGCTGTTGGAGCTGCTCACATCCACCTCCGGTAGCTCTCGGGGTCGGCGTCCGGTTCGCCCGTGGGACGGAAGTGACTGATGCTGGCGAGGCTCGGGCCGAGTTCGTCGCGCCAGACGGCCTCGACGCGCTGTCCGATGCGGACCTCGGCGTAGGGGGTGTCGCCGATGCGCGCGTGCAGCCCGACATGGGCGCCGTCGATCAGCACGTAGGCGTAGCAGTAGGGCACCTCGACGTCGAGGCCCTTGGCGGCGATGTTGACGATGCAGAAGGTGGTGACGGTGCCGGTGTGCGGCAGTTCGAGCTGCTCGGAGGTGGCGATGCCGCAGGTCGGGCAGGCCCCTCGGGGCGGGACGTAGACGCGGGTGCACTGCGGGCAGCGCTCGGCCAGCAGGCGCTTCTCGCGCAGGGCGTTGAGGAACCGGGTCTGCGCGGTGCCGGGGCTGTAGGCGTACTCCAGGCGGGCGGGGATCGTCACCCGGGTGATCGGCTCGGCACCGGCCAGTTCGGCTATGCCCGCGAGGAGTTCGGCGGCTGAGGTCATACGGCGGGGCCTTCCGGTTCCGTCGGGGCGGCGTCGTCCGTGCCCGGCGCCGACGCGGTCTCGGTCGAGGTCGCGGCATCGGTCGGGGTCGCGGCATCGGTCACCGGCACGAAGCAGGCGATGTCGGTGATGGCCCCGGTGCGCTCCTCGGCCCAGCGGACGGCGACGCGCATGCCGGTGCGCACGCTCGCGCGGGGTGCGTCCAGCGCGTGCAGCAGTGCGGTGTCGGCGCCGTCCAGGCGGACCAGCACCCAGGCGAAGGGGGTGTCCAGCGGCTGGTAGGGACGCGGACTGGCGTTCCAGGCCCAGGTGGTGACGGTGCCGAGCTGGCCCAGCGGCACCAGGTGGGTGAGCTCCTCTGCGGTCACCGGGTCGTACTCGGCGGGCGGGCAGATCACCCTGCCGTCACTGCCGCGCACGCCGAGGACGACGCGCTCGCGCAGCCCGGTGAGGAACGCTCCGAGGACAGGGCCGGTGGAGCGGGTGAACGGGAACTCGACGATCAGCGGTGCGCTGAGCACCTCGGGGGGCATGGCGGTTCCTCTTCCGGGGGTCGGGGATCTGTGGGTCTGCGGTCTGGGGCCTGGGTCTGCGGGATGGGGTCTGCGGATCTGCGGGACTACGGGACGCGCGTCTGCGGTCCGCGTCACCGGCGGCGGTAGACGGGGGCGCGCTTCTCGGCGAAGGCGCGGGGGCCCTCCTTCGCGTCCTCGGTCGCGAAGATCGGCCAGCCGATCTCCAGCTCCCGCTTCAGGCCGTCCTCTTCGCTCATCGGAGCGGTCTCGTAGACGGATCGCTTGACCGCCTCGACGGCGAGCGGCGCGGCCTCGTTGACGGCCTCGGCCAGCTCCAGCGCGCGTTTGAGCGCCGTGCCGTCCGGGACGACGCTGCCGACCAGGCCGATGTCGCGCGCCTCGGCGGCGCTGTAGCGACGGCCGGTCAGCAGCATCTCCAGCGCGTGGGTGTGCGGGATCTGCCGGGCCAGCCGGACGGTGGACCCGCCGACCGGGAAGAGCCCGCGCCGGACCTCGAAGAGTCCGAAACTCGCGGACTCCGCCGCCACCCGGATGTCGGTCGCCTGCAGCACTTCGGTGCCGCCCGCGACGCAGACGCCCTCGACGGCGGCGATGACCGGCTTGCGTGGGCGGTGGTGGCGCAGCATCGCCTTCCAGTGCAGATCCGGGTCGGCGGCGAGCCGCGCGCGGTACGCGTCGTCCTCGGCGAAACCTCCGCCGGCAAGCGCTTTGAGGTCCATTCCGGCGCAGAAAGCACCGCCCGCGCCGGTCAGCACAATTGATCTGATCGCGTCGTCCGCGTCCGCCTCGATCCACGCGTCGTGGAGTCCCACCAGCATCGGAAGTGAGAACGCGTTCTTTGCCTCGGGACGATTCAGGGTCAGCACCAGCGTCGCGCCGTGCCGCTCGATGATCAGATGTTCCGTGCCCGTCATGGCATCGCCTCCGCCGTGGCTGCCGACCTTGTCCGGTTCAGATCTAGAACAGGTTGCAGTCTTGCTGACGGGTTTTCAAGTACGGTTCCAAGAACAAGTTCAAGATGCCGGAAGCCTGGAGTTCTGAAGGCCCCGCTCCTACTCTCCGGCCATGGAATTCAACCTGGCCGATCTGTTCGAGCAAGCGGTTGACCACTTCCCCGAGCGCGAGGCGATCAGCTGCGCCACCGTCGACGGCAGAGCCGTGCAGCGGCGCACCTTCGCGGAGCTGGACGAGCGCGCGAACCGCCTCGCCCACCACCTGTCCGAGGCCGGGCTCGGTCCGGGCGACCGGATCGCCGTCTACGCCCTGAACTGCGTGGAGTGGGTCGAGTCGCTGCTGGCGATCTGCAAGGTGCGCGCGGTCTGCGTCAACGTGAACTACCGGTACGTCACGGACGAGTTGACCTACCTGCTGGGGATGGCCGAGCCCACAGCGATGATCTACCAGGAGCGCTTCGCCGACCGGGTCGCCGAGGTCCGGCCGGGCCTGTCCGGGCTGCGGCACCTGATCGTGATCGAGGAGCCCGGGACCGGGGCCTCGGACGTCGCTCCGGCCAGGGACGTGGCTCCCGCCGGGGACGTGGCTCCCGGCCTGGGCACCGCCCTGCCTGCGGTTCCGTACGAGAAGGCGGTCGCCTCCGGCGGCCCGCAGCGCGACTTCGCGCCGCGCTCGGCCGACGACCACTACCTGCTCTTCACCGGCGGGACCACCGGTCTGCCGAAGGGCGTCGTCTGGCGGCAGGAGGACGTCTTCTTCGCCCTCGGCGGCGGCATCGACGTCACCAACGGCCACCGGATGGCGACCCCCGAGGAGATCGCCACCACCGCCTACGACAACCCGGTCACCTTCCTGCCGATCGCACCGCTGATGCACGGCGCGACCCAGTGGGCGCTGATGCAGCAGTTGTTCCGCGGCAACCGCGCGGTGCTGGTCGACCGCTTCGACGCCGACCGGGTCTGGCAGCTGGTCGGCAGCGAGAAGGTGAACGTAGTGATGATCACCGGCGACGCGATGGGCCGCCCCCTGGTCGAGGCGCTCGGCGCCGCCGTCGAGGCGAGCTCGGGCCCAGGCGCAGGCGCGAGCGAGGGCTACGACGTGACGTCGCTGTTCGGGCTGGTCAGCAGCGCCGCGTTGTTCTCGGCGCCGGTGAAGAACCGCTTCCTCGACCTGCTGCCCAACCTCTATTTGAGCGACGCGATCGGCTCCAGCGAGGGCGGCGCGGGCGGCGTCAGCCAGTGGAGCGCGGCCGACCGGGAGGGCGGCGGACAGGGGTCGGTGACCACCAAGCCGATCGGCGACTCCGACGTCGTCGACGACGACCTCAACCCGCTCCCCGCGGGCGTCGTCGGCAGGCTCGCCCGGCGCGGCAACATACCGCTCTGCTACCTGGGCGACCCGGCCAAGAGCGCGGAGGTCTTCCGTACCGCGCCCGACGGCACCCGCTACGCCGTGCCCGGCGACTGGGCACGCCGGGAGGAGGACGGCCGGATCACGCTGCTCGGTCGCGGGTCGTCCTGTATCAACTCCGGCGGGGAAAAGGTCTTCCCCGAGGAGGTCGAGTCGGCGATCAAGGCCCACCCAGCGGTATACGACACGGTCGTCGTGGGCGCGCCGGACGAGCGGTGGGGCGAGACCGTGGTGGCGCTGGTCCACCAGCGCGAGGGGCAGCCCGAGCTCACCCTGGAGGCGCTGCAGGCGCACTGCCGGGCCCATGTCGCGGGTTACAAGGTCCCGCGCCGGCTCCGACTCGTCCCGCTGATCGAACGCACCCCGACCGGCAAGCCGGACATGCGGTGGGCGAAGCAGGCGGCCGCGGTCTGACCAGCCACGCGAGCCGGGGGCCGGGGGTGGGAAGCCGGGCGGACCTGCCACGTTGACCGCGCTGACCTGCGCTTCTGCCTGCTTCGACCGGACCGGCATCAGGGTCCGGTCAGGGTCGCCCTCGGGGTTCTCCCCCAGAGTTCCCCGAGCTCCCCCTGATCACCGGCGCCGCTGTCACCTGGAGAGGTTACGGTGGATTCCTGCGGACCGGGGCGTCAGCGAGAGAGGCAGGTCGGCCATGGAGGTTGCAGGAGTGCTGAGCGCCTTGTTCGCCCTCGTCGGCATCAGCGTGATCGTCCTGGTGGTCCTCGGGATGGTCCGGGCCGCCCGCGCGGTCGGAGCCAAGGCGGAGGACCTCAGCCTCAGGACGAAGGCGTACACCAATCTCGGCTCCCAGGGCCGGATCGCCACCACGCGGCTCCGGCTGCGCAGCTCCCTGGAGGGCACGCGGGACGCACTCAACGCCGCTTCCTCGCAGGACGCCCAGGTCGGTGAGTCGATGGCGCTGCTTCGGCGGCTCAGCGAGCACGCGGCCGAGCTCGACGGCCAGTTGCGCGTGCTGGAGCGCGAGCCCGACGCCGCCCGTGTGGACGCCAAGCTCCCGGAGCTGCGGCGGCGCGCCGAGCGGATCATGCACGCCGCGGAGGAGCTGCGCTGGGCCGTGCAGGACCGCCAGCACCGCTTCTCCGAGGACGACCTCGCGCGGCTCAGCGACGAGTGCACGCAGGAGGCCGACGCCCTCCGCCACTGGGACCGCCCCCGCCAGGCGGACGCAACAGCGGGCACGGACGCCGGCGAGGCGGCCCGCTCCACCGGGACCGGCCCGACCGGCCCTGCGCCGAAGCGGCTGACCACCGCCCGCTGGCCCACGGCCGACGAAATGCTCGGCTTCGTCGACCGGATACGTCGGCCCAGCGGCGAGGCCAACTCCCGCTGACGGGACGACGGGCGGCTACGTCGCATCGCTCCCATCGGTCACATCGCCCGTATCGCCCGCCTCGCCCGCGAGGCCCGGCTCGCTCACATCGCCCAGGCGGGCAGCCCGTGCGGGTACGCCTCAGCCAGCAGGATCCGGTCCCGCGTGCCGATGCGCACCGACGCGCGGAAGGGGAAGCTGTTGCCGACCCGTTCCGGCTCGAAGGAGACGTAGGCGAACGGCGCTTCCGCGCTGCTCTCACCGGCGAGACGGGCCAGTTCGGCGCTGACCTCGGCCCATTCCTGCGCCGGGACGTACTGCTTCATGATCGAGTGCCAGACCACGGTCAGCGTCCCGTCCTGGACGTGCACGCCCTTGAGGAACTCCGCCGCTCCCAGCCGCTGCACCTGGGCCGGGTGCCGGGCGGCCAGCTCCAGGGCGCCGCGCAGGCGGGCGGAGCGGGCGGGCTGGTCGGCCCAGACGTAGGCACGCAGCGCCAGTGCGCCGCTCTCGGTGAGCGGGTCGATGGGGGTCAGGTCGCAGCCATGGCGTTCGACCACGTCGAGGGTGGGGTGTGACTCGGCCGCCTCGGCCAGCCAGGTCGGCACGCCGCCCTGCCAGGCGTCGTCCAGGTGCACCGGCGAGTCCGGGCTGCCCCACGTGTAGCCGGGCGCGCTGTAGCGGAAGAGTTCGGGACGGAGGTTGAGCCCAGCGCTGGAACCGAGCTCGAAGAGACGGATCGGCAGCGGGTGGTCCACGGAGGCGCGCAGCAGAGCGGCGATCAGCAGGTTCGCCCGGCCCACCTCGTTGGTCTGCGGCGGCCGGGTCATCCAGTCGCGGATCCACGGCAGTTCGTCGGCGACGACCTGGCGGAACTCCCGCCAGCACGCGTCCGACCGTGAGGCGTCGGCGGTGCCGCCGGCGCTCGGGTAGTACGGCGCGAGGCGGGGCGCCCGGCCGGTGAGGACGAGCGCGTGCACGCCGCCCAGCAGGCGCAGCGCGATGGCGTCCGGGCCGGGAGCCTGCTCGTACCCGGCGACCGCGTCGGCGCACGGGCCACCGGCACGGACGTCCTCGGCGGCCCGGCGCAGCAGACCGGCGTAGAACGGTGAGCCGAGTTCCTCGCAGCCGAGGGCCTGCCGCTCGAACAGCAGTGCCGTGCGCTCCACGCCGGAGGCGGCGTCCGGCGTCGTCTCCGCGACGAACGCGCCGCCGGGCGGCCGAACCTCCGCGACGCCACCCGCCTCAGGGCGCGCCGTCGCACCGCCCGCGACCTCGCCCGATGCCTCGCTCACGCCCGTCCTCCGCTCTGCGTTCACACTGCTGCTGATCATGCACCAGTTGCCGTGCTCCCACACCGAACCGGACGGTGAGCCCGATCACGGTCCGAACGGGACCGAACGCGGACCGAACGCGGACCGAGCGGGGACCGGCAACAATTCGGTCGCTCCGTCGCTCGGGCCAGGGCTAGCCTCCAAGGCATGCCTGATGTGTCGCAGCTCGCACCGCTCGCCTCCGCGCTCGCGGACCAGGACCGCCTGCACGCCTACGCCACCGCCGTCCTGGCCGGGGCCGAGGGCGTGGCTCCTGCCGAACTCGGGCGTCACGCCGCCCGGTTGGTGGCGGCAGGCCTGCTCCGGGCGCGGTCCGAGGACGGCCGGCTGGTTGCGGACGCCGAGCCGTTCGCCGCAGCCCTGCGCGGTCCTGCCAAGCAGCAGGACGTGCCCGGCGGGCCCGGCGCGGACGTGGCGCAGCTCTTCCGCGACGGACGGCTGACCGAGATCCCGGTCCGCCCCGCGCGGCGACTCGCGCTACTGGCGTACCTGACGGAGCGGATCTTCGAGCCGGGCGTCCGCTACACCGAGCCCGAGGTCAACATCGCGCTCAAGCAGTACTGGGACGACTGCGCCGCGCTGCGCCGCTACCTGGTAGAGAACGGATTCCTGACCCGCTCGGCCGACGGCACCTCCTACCGCGTCGCGGACTGACCCAGACAGAGGCCCTGAGACGTGGCTCTCCAGGCCCTGCTCAGGCGGTGCGTGCGCCGCCGAGCATCGCGCGGAGCTCGTCGGCGGAGACGCTGCCGGGCGGGAGGCCCTCGAGGGCCAGCCGGGTGACCTCGTGGCGCAGCAGGTCGTTGAGCGGGGTCGGCACGCCGTGCATCCGGCCCAGCAGGGCGATCTCGCCGTTGAGGTAGTCCGCCTCGACGCTGCCGCCACGGGTCAGGCTCTGCCAGGTCGAGCCCCCGGCCCGGTCGACCTCGGGGATGTCCACGACCCGCATCCGCTCGCCCTGGACCACCGAGCGCTCCTTCTCGGAGTTGTAGGGGATCCCGGCCGCGTCGAGCACGGCCACGCCCTCGGCCCTCACCTGCGCCAACAGGTCCTCGGCTCCGGCCCCCTGCGCCAGCGCGGAGCGGCCGAGCAGCGCCTCCAGGGCGTTGGCAAGGTTGTTGAGCAGCTTTCCGTGCTTCCAGCGCATCACGTCCGGCACGACGGGGGCGGCGAAGTACGACGCCTCCAGGTCGGCGGCGATCTGGCGCAGCAACGCCGAGTCCGCGCTCTCCGCACCGTTCTCGGGGAAGTGACCGAGCGTCAGGATGCCGGTGAGCGGAGCACAGTGCGCCACCACCGTGCCGGGCTCCAGATGGGTCGCGGGCAGCCACACGGTCATGCCCACCACCGTGCGGAAGTGCCGCAGCGCGGTGCGCTCGTTGGCGACGCCGTTCTGCGCGCAGACGATCGGCAGGACCTCGCCCGCCGTGCCGCCGCCCAGGACGGGCGCGAGCGACCACTGACGCAGCAGCCCCTCGCTGTCCTGCGACTTGACCGCGAGCACCAGCACGTCTTCCGCGCCGAGCGGGCCCATGTCCTCGTGGTGGGCGTAGGAGGGGATGCGCAGGCGCTCCTCACCCTGAGGCGTCACCAGCCGCAGCCCGGTGTTGCGCAGCGCGTCCAGATGCGCGCCGCGCGCGACCAGGGCGACCTCGCGCCCGCTCTGGGCCAACCGGCCGCCGACAGCGCCGCCAACGGCGCCCGCCCCGACGATGATGTAGCGCATACGCAGGACTCTAGCGTCCGCGACCGGTCCGGCTGCACCACCGCGTCGCCGAGTCGGCGAAGGCTCAGTTGGAGTGGTCGAAGAGCTGTCCCCTCACGCAGTGGGTGGCGGCGGCCGGACCCGTGACGGGCGTGAGGACGAGGTCGGGGAGGCAGGTGACGACAGCCTTGAAGCCCTTGGACTGGGGCGAGTTCGCGCCGTCGTCGGCTTGTGCGGGGGCGGCGACGGCGATACCTGCGGTGGTAAGTGCGGCGAGCGCGATGACCTTCTTCATGCACTGGCAACGACCTGGCACGGAATGGGTCACTCCCCGCCCCACGCGGGGCGGATCACTCGCCGTAGCGCAGGATCGCGGCGCAACCGTCGTCGACAGGGGCTACCGGGAGGATCTCGGCGAAGGCGGCGTCGGTGAGGGTGGCGGCACGCAGCAGCAGGGACGAGGCCGGCGCCTCGAAAGCGGTGGACTCGTGCTCGCCGAGCGCCTTGGGCGAGCTGGCGACCAGCTTCGGGTCACCGGGCGTTCCCCACTTCAGCGGATCGGCGTCGCGGTCGGAGTGGAGCAGCAGGGTGTGGACGTTGCCGACGGCGAACACGTCCGAGACGGCCGGGATGCCCTGCACCGCCAGCTTCCGGCCGAGCGCCTCGCGGTAGTCCTCCATCGCCTGCTCGTGGATCCGGTCGGAGGCCGTGGCGAGCTCGGTGTCCACGGACCGGCGCAGCGCGGCTTCGGCGTCCTCGCCGCCGCGCCCGCCCGACACGTCCACCAGCGGGACGTGGATGCGATGCGTGGGCAGCAGCTCGCGCAGCACGCCGAGCGCCTTCGGGTCGCCGCCGACGAAGACCACCCGGGCGTCGACCGCCGACACCGCCTCGGCGATCTCGGCCGCGACCCCCTGGGCGTTCCGGGTCCACAGGTTCAGGCTGCGGCGGTGGTAGGAGGCCATGGACGGGCCGCCGCCGCGGACCCGGGTGATGTGCAGGGTGCTGCCGTCGTACGTGCGACTGGTGGCCGCGTCGAACGCGCCCACCGGGTAGGCGTCGATGTCACCGCCCTCGCGGTCCAGCGCCACCACCACGTAGGGGACCTGGTGGTCCAGGTCCAGCACGGTCTCCAGTGGATCCGCGACCGCCTGGACCACCGCCCGGGTCCTGGCTGGGGGCGCCGAGAGGGTGAACGCGCCGAGCAGCTTCCCCTGCGCCGCGAACAGCGACTCGCCCTGCGGCCCGACGATGTGCGGCGAGCCGCCGACTGCGTCGTCCAGGACGCTCAGTGTCGACTCGTCCACGCCCTGCGCGACCAGGTCCCGGCGCAGGTCGCGCCAGGTGAGCTCCAGGCGCTTGTCCGCGTCCTGGTCGGTACGACTGGTGTCCATGTGGACCGACACCACCGGACCTTCGGTGTCGGTGTCGTACAGCGGGCGCAGCAGGTCGAGTTCCATCACGAGCCTCCAGGGCTCCAGGGGCTTTCGCCAACCTCCCCATTGTCAGGTCAGATCGCGCAAAAGAGACATTTGATGGGCTGATGGTGGCGGCACCGGGAAGGTGGCGACACGGGGAAGCCCGCGCGATCAGTCCGCCGCGACGCTGTGCAGATCACGCAGCGTTGCCGCCAGCGCCCACGCGGCCGCCAGCAGCACGGCCCCGGCGGCGAACCCGATGCCGTCGACGCCCTGCCGGGCGATCGCGGAGGCGAGCTCGTTCGAACCCGCGAGCACGCTCGCCGCGGTCAGGCCCCACAGGCCCAGTCGCAGCCGTCGCGGTCGAGGTGGTCGCACCGCCGTCCCACCCAGGCCCGCGAGGACGCGGCAGGCCTGGACGCCCACGGCAGCGAGCGCCGCCCACCAGCCGGCGACCGCGACGAGTCGCCACGGGCTCGCGGCGATCACGGGCCCGTAGCGGTGCGCCACGGCCACGAATGCGACGACGGCCACCAGCGGCGGCACCAGACGCCGCACGGCGCGGCCGAGCAGGGCGGTGGCGGCGGCACGGGTCGGTCGGGGCAGCGGGGCGACGAGGACCAGACCGAGCAGCAGCAGGACAGCACTGGCCCGCGCGATCCAGGCACCGCCCGGGGCCGTGCGCAGCGGGACGCCCAGCTCTCCGGCCGCATGGCCGAGCAGACCGACGAGTGCGGCCACGGCAAGGGCCAACACGGCTGCCCGCTCCCGGCGTTGGGCCCGGCGGTCGACGGGCCAGATCACGGGGTGCAGCCAGATGTCCGCGGCGCCGGCGAGCAGGCTCACCCAGGTGCGCCATCCGGCCGCGGTGCCGGCCGTCCGGCGGCCTGGCTCGTGGTCCGCCGCGCGGTCCCACCCGTCGTCCGACGCCATCGAGGCGCCCCACCGGTCCCGGAAGGCGGCCGGATACAGCCGGACCAGGCCCTGCCGCACGGTCATGCCGGGTTCACCCCCAGGCCGCGCAGCCCCGCGTGTGCGACCTTCGCCATCGACCGGAGCTCCTGCTCCAGCACCTGACGGCCCTTCGGCGTCAGCCGGACCGGTCGCTGTCGCCCCTGCTCCTCGGCCGGTTCGATCAGCTCCTTGGCCTCCAGACGGGCCAGGGCCCCGTACAGACTGCCAGGACCCAGGCGCTCACCGACCAGGTCCTCGATCGCGGCGTTGATGGCGTACCCGTGCAAGGGACCGTCGACCAGTGCGCACAGCACCAGCGTCTGGGCGTCGTTCGCCTGCATCGTGATGCTCTCCTCATCGCTCCGGGCCCGTCCGGGCGTTTCTCACGGTACTACGCACCAGGTAGTACACCTCAAGTAGCACGCGGCGCGTACTACGCACTGTGTACTATGCCGCCATGTCGAACGACGAAATCGCGCCGGAGCCGCGCGAACGCTTTCTGACTGCCGACCACGACTCCCGACGGAGCACCCTTCGAGCCCTGTGGGTCGCACTCGCCACGGCCGTGACGTTCACGGCCTTCGGCTACGTCACGGCACACGTCCACTCGGTGCGGGCCGGAAGCCCTTGGCAGGACGACCCCTACGACGTCGGGGTGTCCTTCACGCTGTTCCTGGTCCCCGCGCTCGTCGTGCTGACGGCGGTCCGGGCGCTGCTGTACCGGCGGGGTGAACCGCAGCCGGTGTACCGAGCGGAGCAACTCCTGCGCGCCGCAGGGCTGTCCGTGCTGCTGGTCGGCGCGACGGCACTGCTCGACTGGGCCGCGGTGGCGCTCCGGGCGGACCGTGCGCGCTGGGACCAGGGCACGCCCTGGATGATCGCGGCACTGGCCCTGCTCACCGCCGGCACAGTCGCGGCCTTCGTCCTGCTGTGGCATGCGCTGCGCCGACTGCCAGCCCAGGGCCGACGCCGACCCGACGGCGACTGGCTCGGCGACCTGGCCGTCCTCGCGCTCCGCCTGGCCTCGCATCTCCCGGACACCGGAGTGCAGTTGGCCGCGCGCCTGCTCAGCGACGCGGTGATCGACTGGATCCGCCGCCATGTCGTGGCGCTCGCGGCGGCGGCGAGCCTGGCGGCGGGCCTTGCGCAGAGCGCAGCGCAGGCGATCGGCGAGGGCTGGACGAGCCCGCTGCTCTTCGTTCTGAGCGTCGGCGTGGCCGGAGGCGGCTACTTCGCCTTCTGCATGTGCTGCAATGCCGTCCTGCGGATCGCAGTCCCCCAGGCGACCCGCGCCGACCACGGCGCCAACTCCGGCCCAGAGTCCGCACCCGGCGGCGGCACGAGCGTGGTGACGAAGAGGGGGTCGAGGGCGTCGAAGTCGAGGGCGGTGCGCCACGCCGCCGTGGCCGCCTCGTTCGCCATGCCCGTGGCTCTGGCACTGCACGGAGTCCTCTGGCCGCTGGTGGGCCAGTCGGGCCAGGTGGACTCCGCCGCCAAGGCGGCTGCGATCGTCTTCACCAGCGCGGCGGCGGCCGGTGTGGTCGCCTTCGGTACGTCGTTCGCCCGGAGTTGACGGCACGTCCGCACGCACATCTCAGTTCTCTCAGTGCAGTCCACCCGCGCCGATCACGTGACCGAACACGAAGACGAGCAGCGCCGCGCCGCCGCCGACCAGGAGCTGGCGCAGGCCGGAGCGGAGCAGCGGTCGGCCGTTGACCAGGCCGAGCGCGCCGCCGACGGTGAACAGCGCCAGTCCCGTCAGGGCCACGGCCGTGACCAGCGCGGCGCTGCCGCCGCTGCCGAAGAGGTACGGAAGGATGACGACCACCGCGCCGAGGGCGAAGGCGAGCAGGCTGGACAGGGCGGCGGCCCAGGGCGAGCCCAACTCGTCAGGGTCGAGCCCGAGTTCCTCGCGGGCCATGGTCTCCAGGGCGCTGTCGGGGTCCTTCATGATGGTTGCGGCGACCTGCTGCGCCTCGTCCGCGCTCAGGCCCTTGGCCCGGTAGATCAGCGCGAGCTCCTCGGCCTCGGCCTCGGGGTCCTCCGCCAGTTCGGCCGCCTCCAGGGAGAGTTCACGCTCGTAGGACTCGCGCTGGCTGCGCATGGAGATGTACTCCCCCGCCGCCATCGAGAAGGCACCGGCGAGCAGCCCTGCGACGCCCGCGAACAGGACGGTCGCCGCCGAGGCGCCGGAGCCCGCGAAGCCCAGCACCAGCGAGCCGTTGGAGACCAGACCGTCGTTGACGCCGAAGACCCCCGCGCGCAGCGCGCCGGACCGGTCGCTGCGGTGCCAGCGCTCGCGGCGCAGGATGCCGCGCCCGCCGGTCTCCTCCTGCTGGGCCACGGGCGCGGAACCGTCCTCGCGCAGACGGGTCAGCACGCGGGCGTGGGAGCGCTCGTCGGCGGCCATGCCGGGGGCGGCGTCGGGATCGCCCAGATAGAGGCCCGAGTCCGCCCGCTCCGCGCGCTCGACGAAGGGCAGCGCCAGATCGACCGAGTACCGGCGTGCCAGCCAGGACAGCGCCCGGACACGGGGTCCGACGCGCCTCGGCTGCGGCACGGACTCGCCGAGTTCGGTGAGCTTGTCCTCCCAGTGCGCGGCGTGCCGCTCCTCGATGGCGGCCAACTCCAGCAGGATCTGCCGCCGCTCGCCTTCCGCTCCGTCCGCGAGCGCGCGGTAGAGCACAGCGCTCTGCCGCTCGGCGTCCAGGGCCGCGCGGAAGCGGGCACGCGCCGCGCGCTGGTCAGCGGGGTCGTGGAGCTGAGGGGAGATGCTCGCGGTGCCCATGGCTTCGATCCTTTCTGTCGAACGTGGTCTAGTTTAGACAAAGTCTAATCTTGAATCCACTCGGACTTTGGTCCTAGGCCCGACTACTTCGGGTGCACCGACCGCTCCGGTCCGCGTCCGCGCCGCCGCCCGCGTCACCACTTCGGCCGGAGACGCGTCTCAAAGTGCTGGTCAGCGGCGTGCGCCGGGGTGGGACGGCCGCGCGGGGGCAGCGGACACTTGGCACATCCTGGTCGCATCACGAAAGATCGCTCACAGCGGCGGTGAAGCTGCCCGCCCGCACCTGCCGACGGCCCGTGCCCTACGAGGGGAGGGCACGGACCCGGGACCGATGAGGCAACCGCCGCGTGGGACACGGCGGTTGCCTCTCCGCGTCAGCGCGTCGCACCGCCGACCACCCCAACACGAGCAACACGCTCCGCGCCACGTCGTGCGGGCACGGCTGGATCACACGGGTGGACTTGCGCACCGGAGATGACGAATGGTCACATGCCCCTCCGGACCAATCTGGGGAGTGCCTGTGACTGACGTCGGCGAAACGGCAGCCGGGCTGCCCCAGCAGCCCGTCACGATCGCCGACGAGCGGGTGGGCGTCAACGGCGCGATCGCCGCCGCCCTGACCAGGGGTGTCGGGTCCATGCCCGCGCTCTACCTCACGCTGGTCTTCTGCGGCACCTGGATGGTTCTGGCCACCTGGGGCCCGCTGCACCGGATCGACCCCTACCCGTTCGGGTTCCTGCTCTTCCTCAACAACGTCGTGCAGTTGGTGCTCTGCGCGGTGATCCTGGTCGGCCAACGCGTGCTCGGAAAGGCCGCCGACCGACGGGCCGTGCAGACCTACACCAACGCGGAGGCGATCTTCGCGCAGGTCGCGGACCTGCAGGCGCATCTCGACCGGCACGACCGGGCGCTGGGGCGCGGCGCCAGCCTGCTGGAGTCCAGCCCCCACCCGTGGATCCGCGGCCACCGGGTCCAGCCACCACCACAGGCGGTGGACCACGCGGTCGGCGTCAACGGGCGGATCGCGGCCTGGCTGACCGGGCGACTGGGCAGCATGGGCGCGTTCTACATCGCGGCCGGGACGCAGGTCGTCTGGATCGGCGCGGCCGAGCTGGGGTTGCAGTCCTTCGACCCGTACCCGTTCGCGTTCATGTCCTTCCTCTCCACCTTCGCGCAGCTGGTCTTCATGATCGTGATCATGGTCGGGCAGAAGGTGCTCAGCCTCTCCGGCGACCGGAGGTCCGAGCAGACCTTCCTCGACGCCGAGGCGATCCTGCACGAGTGCCGCCGCATGAAGGCGCGGCTCGCCGCACAGGACCTCGTCATCGACAGCCTCGCCGACTACACCTCGGCCCAGGTCGCCGAGCACCTGGCGCAGGCCCTGCACCAGAGCCGGATGCAGGCGACCAGCCCCGAACCCGCATCTCAACAGTCCTCCGGCGGAGCGGCACTGCGCCCCTGGCACGCGCTGCCTGACGAGTCGCGTGAGGCCGGTCTGGAGCACGCGCGCCGTGTCGGCGAGAGCCTGGCTGCGATCGGATGCCTGACGTTCCCCGCCGCCCCCACCGCCCACGGCCCCGAACCGGTCACCGCCTTCGACGACCAGGAGGCGGAGGTGCTGGCCCGTCTGGAGCACGAGTACCGGCTGAGCGAGGAGGAGGCCCAGGCCCAGGGCGGCCCGCGCCAGGGCGAGTTGACGCCCTGGGAGGAACTCTCCGCGCCCGCACGCGCGCAGGCCGTGGACGCCGTGCGCTATCTGCCGACCGTGCTGGCCGACATCGGCTTCCAGGTGCTGCGGACCGGTCCGGGTGCGGACGGGGTGGGCGAGATCGACTTCACGCCGGACGAGTGGGCGACGCTGCACCAGGCCCTGATGGCCGCCGGCGTCCTGGTCGCCCTCGCCGAAGGGGAGATCGACGCGGAGGAGATCTTCGCCATGGTCCAGCTGCTGCGCGAGGCCGGGTTGACCCATCCCCGGCGCCTGATCCGCGAGTTGGCCGCGACCTCCACCTTCGACACCGGCCTGCGGCCGGGCATCCGCTACGCCGAGTACGAGAAGAAGGCGCTGGACGCCATCCAGGCCGCCTGCACCCTGCTGTCGCGCCGGGCGGACGACGAACTGGCCACCTTCCGCGGCTTCCTGACGAAGATCGCGGGAGCCGTCGCCGACGCCAACAACGAAGGAGGCTTCTTCGGCCGCGGCGCCCGCGGCCGGACGCCGCGCGAGACGGCGGCGATGGAGTCGGTGGCCGTGGCGGCGCTCCTCCTGCCGAAGCAACGGGGGTTGGGCTGAGCCCGGGGAGTACGCTCCTGTTGAACCTGGATGGACGAGCCGACCGGAACGCAACCGTGCAGGAGGCCTGGCGGCATGAAGGTGCGACCGCTGCTGATCCGAACGTTGAAGCCGCTCGTCCGGCCAATCGGGTTCGTCCTCATCGCCAGGCGACAGTTCAACTTGCCGCGCTGGACCAGCAGACAGGTGTTCGTCGCCCAGCGCGCCATTGTCGTGGCATGGCTGGACAGTCACTTCGCTGCGCTCGAACACGGCGCGCCTTGGCTGCATCGGGTCGGCAGCGATGTCTGGGACTACTGCTCGGGCTTGGTTCCTTCGCCCTTTCAGGGGAACCTTTTTGAGCCCCGTCGGTTCGCGAGCCTGGGGTGCGACCGCGGCGTGATCGCGGTCTACGGATTCGACGGCGATCTGACAGAGCGCCTCAACCAACTCCGTGAGGCGCTGTCGGCTGCAGGATGGGAAAGAACCGTGTGGCGAAGCAGAGCGTGGGTTCCCTCGGACAGTGGCCAAGCGTTCTCGTGGCGACCGACCGCTGCGCTGAGCTATCCGCCGGGCCCGGACGGGAGACTCTCGTCGGAGAGGCTGAGGCGGGCCCCGTCCCTGTGGGTCTCGTGGTGCAGCCGTGGACAGGCAACCTCACTGCAGCAGCACGCCCACCGGACACGACACAGCACACGTAACCGCCTGGTGCTGGAGTCCAGCGCGACCGAACCCGGGGAACTGCCGGACGCCGCGCTGGAGAAACATGACCACGCACTGGCCGTGTATCTCAACTTCCGCTATCCGGATCTGGATTCGCCGGCTCGCCGGCGTCGGGAACCGCGCTACCTTCTCCCCACGCGACCCGTTCGTTGATCGGCCTGAGCAGGGGCGCGGAACTCATCCGAGATGCCGGTCGAGGAAGGCGTGCCGGAGGTCCGGGGCGCGCGGTGGGGTGTGGCCGTGGGGGCCGGGGAAGGCGTGGAGTTCCTTGTCCGGGCTTGCGAAGGCGTCGAACAGGTCGAGTTGGCCCTGGCGCGGGAAGAGTCCGTCGTCCCACTGGAGGTGGAACAGCACGGGCGCGGTGATGCGGGCGGCGTCCTGCAACGCGCGGTCGGGTGACTGGAGTCCGGGGTCGAGGTCGGGCGCGGACTGGACGCCGAACTTCCCGAAGACGGCGCACCTCAGGGACTCGCCCAGGCCGACCGCAGCGGCCAGGCCGAAGCGGGTGCCCATGGACAGCCCGACGTAGGCCTGCCGTTCCGGGTCGGCAACTCCCGTGCCCACGAGCACATCGCGGGCCGCGAGCCAGTCGTCCGCCATCCGGTCCAGCACGCGGTCGACGCCCTCGGCGGCGATCAGCGCCTGGTACCCGGGCGGCGTCAGCGGTGAGGGGACACGGTCGCCGTGGAACGGGCCGTCGATGGCGACCGCCGCGTGCCCGGACCGGGTGACCCGCTCCGCCGTCGTCAGGATGCGGTCGCTGCGCCGGTGCCCGCTGCCGCCGTGTCCCAGTAGGACCAGCGGCACCGGCCCCGGCCGCCCGACCGGCGTCCACACCGTGCCGGGGACGGGCGAGGGACCGCGACGGATCACGAACGAGCGCTCTGCGGCGTGTTCGGATGTGCGGTGCTCCCCGGCCCAGTCCACCTGATGACCCTTCCGGAAGCTCATCCACCCATCGAAGCACGGGTGGTGGCCCGGGAGTCGTCGGTTTCCCCGCCGACCGCCCGGACCACCCCGTCCGCCGCAGTCAAACCGGCGACCGGCAGGGACGGCCCCGCCGACGACCGTCGCGCCGCGCGCGACTCGGCGATGCGGGCCCACAGCGCGATCGCCGCACCGACCACGCAGAACAGGGCCGCGACCAGCACCGCGTGGTTCGCGCCCGTCGCCGCGGCCACCGCTGGGCCGCGTGCCGAGCGGCTCTGGCTCACGACGGTGATCATCACCGCCACGCCCAGCGCCGAACCGAGGTACCGGGCCGTGTTGTTGGCGCCCGACCCCATCGCCGCGCGGTCGGCGGGCACGCTGCTGACGGCGAGTCGGGCCAGCCCGGCGTTCAGCACGCCGCTGCCGATGCCCGCGACGACCAGGCCGGGGATCAGCGGGGTCCACGACCCGTGCGCGTGCAGCCCGTACAGGGCGGCTTCGCCGATCCCGCAGAGCAGCAGCGCGCCCGCGAGCTGGGTGGTGGCCGTGACCCTGGCGGCCAGGCGGCGGGACTGGAGCGCGGCGACCACGGAGAGCCCGGACCAGATCGCCAGCACCCAGGCCGCGGTCGCCGGCGTCTCGCCCAGCGCCTTCTGCAGCACGATCGGCAGGTAGCTGAAGAGCCCGACGATGGAGAGCCCGGTGAACAGCGCGCCGCTTCCGGCCGCGACGAAACCCGGGCTGCGGAACAGGGCCAGGTCGAGCATCGGCTCCCGAACCCGCGACTCGACCAGGACGAACACGGCCAGCAGCAGGACGCCGAGGACGAGCAGCAGGACCACCCCCGTCCGGTCCCAGCCGCTGCGGCCCTCGGCCAGTCCGGCGATCAGGCAGGAGCTGCCTCCCGCCAGGGCGAGGACGCCGAGCAGGTCGAGCCTGCGCCCGCGCTCGTTGCGCGACTCGGTCAGCCCGAACGCGCTGAGCACGAGCAGCAGCACGGCAAGACCGGCGAGAAGCGCGTAGACGCTGCGCCACCCGACGGACCGCTCGACCAGCGCCGCGTAGACCGGACCGACCGCGATGCCCAGTCCGACCGACGCGCCCCAGTGGCCCAGCGCCTTCACCCGTGCGGGACCGGCCGGATAGGCGTGGCCGATCAGCCCGAGGCTCGGGGCGAGGATCGCCGCCGCCGCGCAGCCCTGGAGCACCCGTCCGGCGAGGAAGACCGCCGGGCCCGACGCGAGCGCCGACATGCCCGTCGAGAGCAGCAGGAGCAGCGCGCCCGCGCTGAAGACGCGCTTGCGGCCGAAGTCGTCAGCCAGGCTGCCCGTGGTCAGCAGCAGCGCGGCGAGGCCGACCAGGGTGCCGGTCAGCACCCACGTCTGGGCGGTGGTGCCGAGGCGCAGGGCGGAGGCGGTGGGGCCGAGCGTGGTCAGCGGCGCGGTGTAGTCGATCAGCACCAGGAGGGTGCCGAAGCAGGCGGTCAGCAGCGTGGTCCCGGGCCGATGCGGCGGCGCGGCGGAGGGCTGGTCGGACGGCATGGCACTCCCCGGCAAGAAGGTCTGGTGAATGAACCTACTGACGACAATCTACACCCTTGGTTCGATGAATGAACCTTCGGTTATCCTGGAGCCCATGGCGCTCGGTATCGACTACGAACTGCAGGACTGCTCGCTGGCCCGCGCCCTGGAGGTGGTCGGCGAGCGCTGGAGCATGCTGATCCTCCGCGACGCCTTCTACGGGGTGCAGCGCTTCAACGACTTCCTCGCCCACCTCGACATCCCGCGCGCGGTGCTCACCGCACGGCTCCAGTCCCTGGTGGCGGCGGGCGTGCTGCGCAAGGAGCCGTACCAGCAGTCCCCGGTCCGCTACGGCTACCTGCTGACCGACTCCGGACGCGAACTGTGGCTGCCGATCTACACCTTGGCCATGTGGGGGGAGCGGCACTCCTCCCCCGACGGGTCCCGGATGGTCTTCAGCCACGCGAGCTGCGGCACCGTGCTGGACCCGCTCTCCGGCTGCCCGTCCTGCGGCGTTCCGGTCCCGCCCGAGGACGTCGAGGTCCGCCGCGGCCCGGGCGCGCGACCGCACGCCCGCGAGGACGCGGTCTCCCGAGCCCTGACCGCAGGCCCGCACCGCCTGCTCACCCTGCTCCCACCCGCCAAAGCGCCCGACAGGGCACCCGCCAAGGCACCCGCGGTCTGAGCCGCAGGACAGACGCTAACGGTCGCCCGACGTCCGGCGCAGGTAGCCTGCGGCGAGTTCACGCAGGCGCGTCCCGTCGAAGCTGCGCCCGTGACCGGGGTGGACGAGGGCCACGTCCAGCTCGGCGAGCAGCTCCATGCTGCGCCGGTAGGCGGGCACGTCCGAGTCGGGGAGGTCGTCGATCAGGTACCCGTCGTAGACCGCGTCGCCGGAGTACAGCACCCCGGTGCGCTCCTCCAGCAGGCCGATGCTGTCGGCGGTGTGGCCGGGGAGGTGAAGGACCGTCAGGGTCCGTCCGCCCAGCTCCACGCGGTCGTCCGCCCGGAGTTCGCGCGTCAGCCGGACCGGTTCGATCCGGTAGCCGCGCGGGTCGTAACCCGGGTGCGGCAGGGCGTCCAGCAGCAGCTCGGGAACGGGCTCCCCGGCGTCGTCAATGCGGAGCTTCTCGCAGAGCTCCGCGCCGAAGAGGCTGGCGGGGACGCCCTCCGCGAGACTGCGGGCCGCTGCGGGATGGGCGGCACGCTCGCGGAACTCGTGCGCGCCGCCCACGTGATCGAGATGCGCGTGGGTCAGCACCGCCAGCGGGTCGCGCGCGAAGAGCTCAGGCAGTTCCTGACGCAGCGTCACCACGCCCAGCCCGGCGTCGACGACGAGGTCCCGATCGCTGCCGCGCAACCACCACAGGTTCGCCCGGACCAACGGATCCGTGTGCGGCTCGCTGATCCGGACGACGCCTTCGCCCGCCTCGTGTCGCTCGTACCAGTCCCCCATGTCGGCCAAGTCTGCCGCAGACCACCCGTTCCGCGGAGCGGATCAGTAGACGAAGGGGATCAGGCGCTTCGTCCGGTCCCGGTACTCGCCGTAGACCGGGCCGAAAGCATCGAGCAGGAGGCGTTCCTCCGCGGTGATCCGCCAGGTGTACGCGGCGACCAGCAGGGCCGTGACGACCAGTGTCGCCGGCCAGCTGCCGAGGCCGAGTGAGTAGCCGATCCAGACCAACAGGCTGCCGCAGTAGCCGGGATGGCGGATCAGCCGGTACGGGCCGTCCTGCACCACGTGTTGGTCGTCGACAGTGCGCAGCGTGCGGGTGTAGGAGGCGGCGAGCGTGCGCATGCCCCAGGCGCGCAGCGCCAACCCGCAGGCCAGCAGCGCGACGCCGCACCAGCGCACGCCGTCGGGGAGCACGCCCACCCCGGCGAGGCCGAGGGCGACATTGGCGGCCACCGCCGCTCCGTAGGCGGCGAACAGCACGCGCGTGGAGCCGCGGTCGCGGTCGTCCGCCTGCCAGGTACCGGCGTTCGGATCCTCGCGACGGCGCAGCAGCAGCTCGTAGCCGACCCAGCAGAGGATGCCCGCTTCCGCGAGATATCCAGGCAGACTCACGATGACGCTCCCCACGGTCGACGGCGTGTCCGTCTCCACGGTCTCCCACGTCAGGGGGCGGAGGCACCCAACCGGGGGTGGACGCAGCGTCCTCCACCCGGGGGTGGAGGACGGTGGAGAGCCGGTCGACCGAGTGACGAGCCGTCAAAGCCGTCAGACCTGGCGGGTGCGGCCCTCCCAGTACGGGTCGCGGAGGCGGCGCTTGTAGAGCTTGCCGTTGGGGTCGCGCGGCAGTTCGGCGACGAAGTCGACGGAGCGGGGGCGCTTGTACTTCGCCAGCACCCGTTCGCAGTGCGCCAGGATGTCCGCCGCGAGCTCCTCCCCCGGTTCGTGGCCGACGGCGGGTTCGACGACGGCCTTGACCTCCTCGCCCCAGTCGTCGTGCGGGATGCCGAAGGCCGCCGCGTCGGCGACGGCGGGGTGCTGGAGCAGCGCGGACTCGATCTCGGCGGGGTAGATGTTGACGCCGCCGGAGATGATCATGTCGATCTTGCGGTCGCGCAGGAAGAGGTAACCGTCGGCGTCCAGCAGGCCCAGGTCGCCCACGGTGAAGAAGTCGCCGACCCGGTTGGCCCGCGTCTTCGCCTCGTCCTTGTGGTACGCGAAGCCGCCGGTGTTCATCTTGAGGTAGACGGTGCCCAGTTCACCGGACGGCACCGGCTCGCCCGCGTCGTCGAGGACGGCGATCTCGCTGATCGGCCACGCCTTGCCGACCGTTCCCGGACGGGCGAGCCACTCGGCGGCGGTGGCGTAGGTGCCGCCGCCCTCGCTGGCCGCGTAGTACTCCTCGACGCACTCGCCCCACCACTCGATCATCGACCGTTTCACGTGGTCCGGGCAGGGCGCGGCGCCGTGGATGGCGTGGCGCATCGAGGAGACGTCGTAGCGCGCCCTGGTCTCCGCCGGGAGCGCGAGCAGGCGGTGGAACTGGGTCGGCACCATGTGTGTGTGGGTGACCCGGTGACGGTCGATCAGGCGCAGCATGTCCTCCGGCGTCCAACGGTCCATCAGCACCACCTCGTGGCCCAGGTGCAGGGACGCGGCGGCGAACTGGAGCACGGCGGTGTGGTAGAGCGGCGAGCAGACCAGGTGCACGTTGCCGTCGCCGGGCCGGATGCCGAAGATGCCGAGGAACCCGCCGAGCGGCGTCTGCTCCGGCGGCCGGCCGATCAGCGGGCGGCGGATGCCGCGCGGGCGTCCTGTGGTGCCGGAGGTGTAGTTCATCACCCAGCCGGTGGTGCGATCGACCGGCGTCTCCGCGCTCTGACCGTCCAACAGGTCGTCGTAGGGCCGGAATCCGGACAGGTCGCCGACGGCGTAGCGACGCTCCTTCGGCAGGCCCGCCTCGTCGGCCGCGCCGGTCGCAGCCTCGGCGAAGCGCTCGTGCGCGATCAGCACCTTGGCGCCGCTGTCGGAGACGATCCAGGCGATCTCCGGACCGACCAGATGGTGGTTGACCGGGACCAGGTAGAAGCCGGCCTGCGAGGCGGCCAGGTAGGCGGTGAACAGCTCGACGCCGTTGGGCAGTACGACGGCGAAGGCGTCGCCGACGCCCAGGCCCGCCTCGCGCAGGCCGTGGACCAGCCGGTTGGCCGCTGCCAGCAGGCGTCCGGCGGTCCAGGCCGTGCCGTCGGGCGCGTGCATCACGACCCGCTCCGGGTCGGCTGCGGCCTGCGCCCAGAAGCCGTTGGGGCCCGCGTTGGCCTCGGTCATCCCTGCTCCCCTTTCCGGGCGATGTGGTTCAGCCGGGCGACGGCCTGCTCGAAGCCGCGCGTCAGCTCGTCCATGACGGCCGCGACCGGCCGTACCTCGTTCATCTGGCCGACGATCTGGCCGACGGGCGTGCCGATCAGCTCGGGCGTCTCGTAGGTCTGGATCCGGCTCAACGCGTCGGCGACCAGCAGACCTTGGAGCGGCATCGGCAGCGTGCCGGGACTCTCCGCGCCGTCCCACACCTCGGTCCACTCCGTGCGCAGCTGGCGCGCGGGCTTGCCGGTCAGGGAGCGGGAGCGGACGGTGTCGCCGCTGCCTGCCGCGAGCAGCTTCCGCCGCAGCACCGGAGAGGTCATTTCCGACTCGGCGACGGTCAGCCAGACCGAGCCGAGCCACACTCCCTGCGCGCCCAGCGCCAGACCGGCGGCGACCTGCGGGCCCGTGCCGATGCCTCCGGCGGCCAGTACCGGCAACGGGTCGACGGCGGCGGCGATTTCGGGGACCAGCACCATCGTGCCGATCTCGCCGGTGTGCCCGCCCGCCTCGTGCCCCTGGGCGACGACGATGTCGATCCCGGCTGCGGCATGCCGCTCGGCATGCCGGGCACTGCCTGCCAGAGCGGCGACCAACACGCCTGCCTCGTGGGCACGTTGGATCACGTCCGGTGGCGGCGAGCCGAGCGCGCTGGCGAGCAGCTTGATCGGGTGCTCCAGGGCGACGTCGACGTGCGACCGGGCGACCTCCTCCATCCACCCGGTGATCCGCCAGCCGCCGCGCTGCCCCTCCGGCAGCTCTGGGACACCGTGCCGGGCCAACTGCTCGCGGACGAAGGCGCGGTGGCCCTCCGGGATCATCGCCTCGACCTGCTCGACGGTGACGCCCTCGACCTTCTTGGCGGGCATCACCACGTCGACGCCGTAGGGCAGTCCGCCGCACTGGGCGTCCATCCAGTCGAGGTCCTTGGCCAGCGCCTCGGCCTCGCCGTACCGGACCGCTCCGAGCACGCCGAGCCCTCCGGCCCGGGTGATCGCGGCGGCCACGGCGGGGAACGGCGTGAAGCCGAAGACGGCGTGCTCGATGCCGAGTTGTTCGCTGAGTGGGGTCCTCATCGGCGCTCTCCCTCGCATCCGGCGTCACCCTGGTGGGGGCAGCATGGCGCACGGCGCGAGAGAGCGGAAGAGATTTTCTGACGCAGCGTCAGATAAATCGAGCTGACGACGGGGTGCTGATGCGGCGCCACCGCCAGCGCTGTCAGGGCCGCCAGCGTCGCGTCAGCGCGGCCACGGCCGGGGGCTCAGGCACGACACGGACCAGCGAGACCGGCACCGGACCGATGCCCCTCGCCCAGTCGGGCAGCACGCCGCGCGCCCCCGGCGCGGCCTCGGCCGCCGCGTCCAGGCGGGCCAGCACCTGCCGGGCGTCGGTGGGACGGTCGGCGGGGTCCTTGGCCAACAGGTCGAGCACCAGGCGCTCCAACGCCTCGGGGATCTCCGGCCGCTCCGCGCGCGGCGGCGGCACCGGAGCGTCGCGGTGGTCCAGCAGGATGACCAGCGGATCGCCGGTGTGGAACGGCGGGTGGCCGAGCAGCAGTTCGTACAGCAGACAGCCGAACGAGTAGAGGTCGCTGCGCTCGTCGACGGCGGTGCCCTCGATCTGCTCAGGCGACATGTAGAACGGCGTGCCGATGGCGAAGGAACTGCCGCCCATGCGGGCGGTGAAGCCCAGGTCGGTGCCGAGCCGAGCGATGCCGAAGTCGCAGATCTTGACGGTCCCGTCGACCGTGCGGATCAGGTTGGCCGGCTTGAGGTCGCGATGGATCACACCGCGTTCGTGGGTGTACGCGAGCGCGGTGGCGATCTGACGGCCTATGCCGATCGCCTCGACCGGCCGCAGCCGACGGCCCCGCGCGGCGTTCAACAGCGCGCCGAGGTCCTCGCCGTGGAGCAGCTCCATGACGAGGAAGAGGATGCCGGACCACTCGCCGAAGTCGTGCACCACGGTGATCCCGGGGTGCTGCAACTGCGCGGCCAGACGCGCCTCACGCCGGAAACGCTCCTTGACCAGCTCGTCCGACGCTCCCCCGCGTCGTCCGGCCGTCTCCGGCATCAGGCACTTCACGGCGACCTGCCGTCCGAGGAACTCGTCCTCCGCCTTCCAGACCTCCCCCATTCCCCCTCGGCCGATCCGCCGCAGCAGTCGGTACCGTCCCTGGACCAGCGTGTTCTCGTCCACCCGAACAGTATGCGGGGCGACCCCGCCGCGCCCGCAGCCACCCGCCTGAAAGATCGCCTCAAAGATCGACGGAAGACCGGCGGAAAGACCGGCGGAACACGCCGCAACGTGCCCGCAACACTGCTCTCAAGATCCGGACGGAAGTTGGCCCGGCCGCTCCCCCGCGTGCTAGCTTCCGGCCATGCAGCAGCGACGAATCGCCTTGACCACGCGGGGTCACATCGACCTCCTGCGGGTCTGTTCCGCTGCCTGTCGCGCCTGCTGAGCACCGCACGCGACCCCATGTCCGGCCGCTGCTCCGCAGCCGCCGCTGACCACTGATCACTTCCCCACCGCCGCACGGACGCTGTGCCGTCCACCCTGCCGCGGCGTTCACTCACGTCTGCCCGCCCACAGGACGAGGTCTCCCATGTCTCCCATGCCCAAGAAGCGTCGGAATGCCAGCATCCTGGCCGCTGCCACCGCAGCGGTCGCCGCCGCCCTCCTGCCCGTGTCCGCCTCGGCCGCCACCGGCACCAGCGGCTCCGCCGGGCACGCACTGCCGCTGCCGCCGCTCAAGGTGCTGACCGACAAGCCCGGCACGGGCGGCGACGACCTCTTTGTCGCGCCCTCCTCCGCCAACCCCGCGTACGCCAGCGGCGTGGAGATCCTCAGCCCCGACGGCCGCAGGGTCGTCTGGTCCCACACCGTGCCGACCGGCCAGGAGGCGGCGGACTTCCGCAAGCAGAGCTACCGGGGGCGTCCGGTGCTGACCTGGTGGCAGGGCACCGGACTCGGCGGGCTCACCCAGGGCGTGGACTACATCTACAACGACCGCTACCAGAAGGTCGCCGAGGTCCGAGCCGGGAACGGCTACTCCGCCGACGGCCACGAGTTCCTGATCACCTCACGCGGCACCGCGCTGATCCTCGCCTACAAGGAGACCACCGCCGACCTGCGCGCGATCGGCGGCCCGGCGGACCAGAAGGTCATCGACGGCGTGGTCCAGGAGATCGACATCCGCACCGGCAAGGTCGTCTTCCAGTGGGACGCCGCCAAGCACGTCCCCTACGCGCAGAGCGAGCAGCCCCGGCCCGCCTCGGCCGCCACGCCGTGGGACTGGTTCCACGTCAACGCGGTCAAGGTGGACACCGACGGCAGCCTGCTCGTCGACGCGCGCAACACCTGGACGACCTACGACGTCTCCCGCACCACGGGCGCGGTCCGCTGGCGGCTGGGCGGCAAGGACAGCTCGTTCAAGCTGACCGCCGCACACGGCCAGAGCCTCAACACCGCGCAGACGCTCTTCGCCTGGCAACACGACCCGGAGCCGCTCGGCAACGGGCTCTACACCTACTTCGACAACGAGTCGGCGGGCATCGCCAACACCGGCAGCGGCGCGCTCTCCGAGCTCCCCTACAGCCGCGTCGACACCGTCAAGCTGGACCTGCGCACGCACACCGCCACGCTGGTCCGCTCGGTTGCGCAGCCGGAGGGGCTCAGCGCCTCGTCCCAGGGCAACGCGCAGACGCTGCGCAACGGTGACCTCGCCGTCGGCTGGGGCTCGCTGCCGTACGTGTCGGAGTTCGGTCCGAGCGGGAAGCTGCTCTTCAACGCCGAGTTCCCGGCAGGGGTGAACACCTACCGCGCGTACCGCTTCGACTGGAAGTAGTACCGGCACGGGCGGCCGGGGTGCGCGGGCGCGGCGAGCGGGTGTGTAGTGGAAGGCGACGTGCCCGCGACGCGTGAGGAAGGCAGCCGGATGAAAGCGCTCCAGTACCGCAGCATCGGCGCAGCACCGGAGGTCGTCACCGTCCCCGATCCGGAGCCGGGTCCGGGGCAGGTGCTGGTGAAGGTGACGGCCGCGGGCGTCTGCCACTCCGACATCGCCGTGATGAGCTGGCCCGCCGAGGCGCTGCCCTTCGAGCTGCCGCTCACGCTCGGTCACGAGGGTGCGGGGACGGTCGCCGCGCTCGGCGAGGGCGCAAGCGGCGTGTCGGTCGGCGAGTCCGTGGCCGTCTACGGTCCGTGGGGTTGCGGCATCTGTGTGAAGTGCGCGGAGGGCAAGGAGAACTACTGCCTGCGCGCGGCCGAGCTCGGCATCCGGCCGCCGGGTCTGGGCGCGCCCGGGGCCATCGCCGAGTACCTGCTCGTCGACAGCGCACGTCATCTGGTCCCGCTGGGCGATCTGGACCCGGTCAGGACCGTCCCGCTGACGGACGCCGGGCTCACGCCGTACCACGCGATCAAGGAGTCGCTGCCCAAGCTCGTCCCGGGCAGCACCGCCGTGGTCATCGGCACCGGCGGGCTCGGGCACGTGGCGATCCAGCTGCTGCGGGCGATGACGGCCGCGCACGTGGTGGCACTGGACGTGAGCGAGGAGAAGCTGGCCCTGGCCCGGCAGGTCGGCGCGCACGAGACGGTGCTCAGCGACGAGCGCGCGCCCGACGCGGTCCGGGCGCTGACCGGCGGCATCGGCGCGGAGGCGGTCTTCGACTTCGTCGGCGCGCCGCCGACGGTCAAGACCGCCGGGGCGATGGTCGCTGTCGAGGGCGACGTGACCATCGTCGGCATCGGCGGCGGCGCGCTGCCGGTCGGCTTCGGCGTCCTGCCGTACGACGCGGCGGTCCGCGCGCCGTACTGGGGGTCGCGTTCCGAGCTGATCGAGGTCCTCGACCTGGCCCGGGCGGGCGCGGTGGACGTCCATGTCGAGACCTACAGCATGGACGAGGCGCCGCTTGCCTACAAGCGCCTGCACGAGGGCAAGATCACCGGCCGCGCGGTCATCCTCCCGAACGGCTGACGCGCCGCAGGCGGCCCGCCGGCCGTCAGTCTCCGTCCGGATATGAGTCATTGACGGAAATGCTCCTGACTGAGAGGCTTCCAGACGTGAGCCAGTCCGAGGTTCTCTGCGCCCGCCTGCACGTCGATCTGCGACGCCAGGCCAGTGCCATCTGTGCCGCCGGCCGCTGATTCCGCCGCGCCCGGCTCTTCCGGACTGCCGCTCCGCCGCTTCGGTTCTCCCCGATCGACGTTCTGACGTCCTGACGTGATGACGCCCTGACGCCCTGACCGTGTGCGCGTTCCGACGTCGGCACGGGCTGACGCCCGCAGGGCGTCGACGGAGCGCCTGTCCGGCCCGCCCTGTCTTTCCTTCCCGCCCCGGCCCCGCCTGCCCTGACGGTCGCAGCGTCGCTCCGTCCGCAGCCGGGCCCCGGCCTGTTCTGGAGACCATCCATGTCCGCTCTGCTCGTCCTGTCCGGCAGCCCCTCCGCCTCCTCCCGCACCGCGCTCGTCGGTGAGCATCTGGCGCAGCAGCTCTCGCTGACCGGCTTCGACGTCCACCATCTCGACCTCCGCTCACTGCCGCCGGACGCGCTGCTCGCGGCCGAGACGGACCATCCCGAGGTGCGCCGGGCCCTCGCCGAAGTGGAGCGCGCCGACGGGGTCGTGGTGGCCACACCCGTCTACAAGTCCGCCTACACCGGGCTGTTGAAGGCCTTCCTCGACCTGCTGCCGCAGGACGGACTGGCGGGCAAGACCGTGCTGCCGCTGGCGACCGGCGGCACGGTCGCCCATGTGCTCAGCATCGACTACGCGCTCCGGCCGGTCCTGGCCGCGCTGACGGCACGTCACGTGGTCAGCGGCTGCTTCCTGCTGGACCGGTCGATCGACACCTCACAGCCCCACGGCGTGCTCCTCGACCCCGAGTCGGAGCAGCGGCTGCGTCGTGCGGTCGACGAGTTCATCGGAGCGCTCCCCACGGGCCGGGCGCTGCGCGCCGCCTGACGTTCCCTCAGTTTTCTTCTCCCACCGCCCGAAAGGCAGTTCCGTGACCTCCGGAAAGTCCCACCCGCGACCGCATCTGCACCTCGCCGTAGCCCTTGCCGACGCGGGCGCACACCCTGCCGCCTGGCGCGAGCCCGGCGCCCGCCCCGACGAGCTCTTCACCGCCCGCTACTGGGCCGACCAGGTCGCCGAGGCCGAGCGCGGCCTGCTCGACCTGGTGACCTTCGAGGACGGCCTGGGCATGCAGTCCTCCCTGCCCGACCGGCCGGACGAGCGGACGGACCGCGTGCGCGGCCGACTGGACGCCGGGCTCCTCGCCGCCCGCGTCGCGCCGCTGACCCGGCGGATCGGCCTGCTGCCGACCGCCGTCGCCACCCACACCGAGCCGTTCCACCTCTCCAAGGCCGTGGCCACGCTGGACTACATCAGCGCCGGGCGTGCCGGTCTCCAGGTCACCGTGTCGCCGCGCCCGGACGTCGCCGACCACTTCGGGCGACGCAGCCTCACCGATCCCGCGCCGGGCGAGACGCTGCCCGACCTGCTGGACGAGGCGGCCGACTACGTCGAGGCAGTCCGCCGTCTCTGGGACAGCTGGGAGGACGACGCGGAGATCCGCGACGCCGCCACCGGCCGCTTCGTGGACCGCGAGAAGCTCCACTACATCGACTTCGAGGGCCGGCACTTCAGCGTCCGCGGCCCGTCGATCACGCCCCGGCCGCCGCAGGGACAGCCCCTGGTCGCGATCCCCGCGCACGGCGCGGAGGGCTGGACGCTGGCGGGCCGCGCCGCCGACCTCGCCTTCGTCGCCCCGCACAGCGACGCGGAGGCGGCAACTGCCGTCGCGGGCGTGCGCTCCGCGCAGCAGCAGGCCGGGCGGGGCGACGAACCCCTGCACGTGCTGGCTGATCTGACGGTCTATCTGGACGACTCGCACGCCGCCGCCGTGGAACGCCTCTCCCGGCTGGACGAGGCGGCGGGCGGCCTCGGTGCCGACATCGACGGGTACGGCTTCGGCTACGGCGCGCCCGGCAGCGGCCGCGGCACGGCAGAGGTCTTCGCCGGGACCCCGGCGGACCTCGCCGACCTGCTGCTCGCCTGGCAGCACGCCGGACTGAGCGGCTTCCGCCTCCACCCCGGCGTCCTGGCCCACGACCTGCCCGCCATCGTCGACGGGCTGGTGCCCGAGCTCCAGCGTCGCGGGGTCTACCGGCGCGGCTACGACGAGGGATCGCTGCGCGCCCGGTTCGGGCTGGCGCGGCCCGTCAACCGCTATGCCCTGTCGGGGTCGTGAGCGGACCGCTCCGCGCAGTCGACCGACCGAGGACCTTCACCGCACCAGACCTGAGGAACCGTCACCCATGAGCAAGCCACTCAAGCAGGTCCATCTCGCCGCGCACTTCCCCGGCGTCAACAACACCACCGTGTGGAGCGACCCCGCAGCAGGCAGCCAGATCGCGTTCGAGTCCTTCGTCCACTTCGCCCGGACCGCCGAGCGCGCGCGGTTCGACTTCCTCTTCCTCGCCGAGGGACTGCGCCTGCGCGAGCAGCACGGGAAGATCTACGACCTCGACGTCGTCGGCCGTCCGGACACCTTCACCGTGCTGGCCGCCCTCGCCGCCGTCACCGAGCGGCTCGGGCTGACCGGGACCATCAACTCGACCTTCAACGAGCCCTACGAGGTGGCCCGGCAGTTCGCCACGCTTGACCACCTCTCCGAAGGCCGCGCGGCCTGGAACGTCGTCACCTCGTGGGACGCGTTCACCGGCGAGAACTTCCGGCGCGGCGGCTTCCTGGCCCAGTCCGACCGCTACGCGCGGGCCCGCTCCTTCCTGCACACCGCGCAGGAGCTGTTCGACTCCTGGGACCCCGACGCCGTCGCCGCCGACCCCGCCACCGGGCGGTTCCTCAACGACGCGCGCGCGGGCGCGTTCGAGCACCGCGACCCGCACTTCGACATCCACGGCCGGTTCAACGTGCCGCGCAGCCCGCAAGGGCGGCCGGTGGTGTTCCAGGCCGGGGACTCCGAGGAGGGACGCGAGTTCGCCGCGGCCGACGCCGACGCCATCTTCAGCCGCCACGGCACGCTGGAGGAGGGCCGCGCCTTCTACGCCGACGTCAAGGGGCGGCTGGCCCGCTACGGCCGCTCCCGCGACGAGCTGCTGATCCTGCCCGCCGCCACCTTCGTGCTGGGCGCGACGGACGCCGAGGCGCGCGAGCGGGCCAGGGAGGTCCGGCGTCAGCAGGTCAGCGGGCAGACCGCGCTGCGGTTCCTGGAGCAGGTGTGGAACCGCGACCTGTCCGGCTACGACCCGGACGGTCCGCTGCCCGAGATCGACCCGAAGGTCGGCGAGCACACGGTCGCCCAGGGCCGGGCCAGCGTACGGATGTTCCGCGATCCGGTGGCCACGGCCACGGAGTGGCGCGAGCGGGCGGCGGCGCGGCAGTGGTCGATCCGCGAGTTCGTCATCGAGACCACCGGCCGGCAGAACTTCGTCGGCTCCCCCGCCTCGGTGGCCGAGCAGATCAACGAGTTGGTGCAGGCCGACGCGAGCGACGGCTTCATCCTCGTGCCGCACCTGGTTCCGGGGGGCCTGGACGAGTTCGCGGACACCGTGGTGCCGCTGCTGCAGGAGCGGGGCGTGCACCGGACGGAGTACGAGGGGACGACGCTCCGCGACCACCTCGGCCTTGACCTGCCGGGCCAGGGCGGCGCGGAGCGGCGGCGGGTCGCGTCCTGACGTCGAGGGGTGTGCAGAAGGGGCGTGGTGCCTGGCACCGCGCCCCTTCTGCATGCCCTCGGGCCGTTACGAGTTGCTCAGCGGCAGCCCCGGCGGGTTGATCCGGGACGAGGTGAGAGCCTCGCTGGTCAGGCCCCAGCGGACCAGGATCTTGCCGTAGGTGCCGTCCGCGATCAGCTCGTCGATCGCGTCGGCCAGCGGCGTGACCAGCCCGCTGTCCTTCTTGGTCGTCGCGCCGATCAGGCCCTGCAGCGCCTCACCCGCGCCCGAGACGACGCCGACGACCTCGGTCTGTCCCGAGACCGCCGCGTGGTACTGCGCGGTCGGGTTGGGGCCGAGGTAGGCGTCGATCCGGCCGGACTGGAGTGCCAGGTAGGTGTCGGAGTCGGTGCTGTAGTACTTCACGTCCACCGGCTTGAGCCCGGCTGCCACGTCCTGGTGGCTCCAGTCCAGCAGGATCTTCTCCTGCGTCGTCCCCGAGCTGACCGCGATGGTCTTCCCCGCGACGTCCTTCGGACCGTTGATCCGCCAGGTGGTGCCCTTGCGGGCCTCGAAGGCGATGTTGTCCTTGCGGTAGGTGGCGAAGTCGTACTTCTGCTTGCGCAGTTCGGTGTCGGTGATGTTGGAGAAGCCGACGTCGTACTTCCCGCTGTCCAGGCCGACGAAGATCTGCGCCCAGTCCACCGGGTGGAACTGCACCTTGAGGCCGAGGACGTCGGCGACGGCGGAGGCGAGGTCGGGCTCGACGCCGATCACGGTCCGGTTGTCGGTGGCGAAGAAGCTGAGCGGCGCGGCCCCCTGGGCGGAGTCGACGACCTCCAGCGTCCCTCTGGCCCGGATCGCGGCCGGGACTTCGGCCGCGAGCTTCGGATCCTCGGGCGCGGTGTAACGATGCTGATTTGCCGTCAGGTTGAAGCTGACCCCGTTCGCCTCGGTCACGGACTGCTGGCCTGCGCCCCCGGCGCTCGTCCCGGAGGCACCGCACGCGGTGAGGGTGAGCGCGGTGGCCAGGACGGTGACGGCGGCAGCGGTACGGAAGGGACGCATGGTGTTCGGACTTTCTGCGAGACGGAATGCAGGGGGAAGGAACTTGGGGAGACTCAGAGCACCTTGGACAGGAACGCCTGGGTGCGCGGGTGTTGCGGATCGTCCAGGACCTCGGCGGGTGGGCCCTGTTCGAGGATCTGGCCGCCGTCCATGAAGACGACGATGTCGGCCACCTCGCGGGCGAAGCCGATCTCGTGGGTGACGACGATCATCGTGGTACCGCTGCGGGCCAGGTCCTTGACGACGTCGAGCACCTCGCCGACCAGCTCCGGGTCGAGCGCGGAGGTGGGCTCGTCGAAGAGCAGCACCTTCGGCTCCAGCGCCAGCGCGCGGGCGATGGCGACCCGCTGCTGCTGACCGCCGGAGAGCCGACGGGGGTAGGCGTCCGCCTTCTCCCGCAGCCCGACGCGGTCCAGCAGCGCCAGCGCGAGCTCGCGGGCCTCGTCGCGGGGCCGCCCGAGCACGGAGACGGGCGCCTCGACCAGGTTCTCCACCACGGTCAGGTGCGGGAAGAGGTTGAACTGCTGGAACACGAAGCCGATCCGGGCCCGCTGGCGCAGCACGTCGCGTTCCCGCAGCTCGTGCAGACGGTCGCCGACCTGCCGGTAGCCGATCAGCTCGTCGTCGATGCGGACGTAGCCGGCGTCGACCTTCTCCAGATGGTTGATGCTGCGCAGCAGCGTCGACTTGCCCGAACCGGAGGGCCCGAGCACGACGGTGACCTCACCGGCCCGGACCTGAAGGTCGACGCCGCGCAGCACCTCGTGACTGCCGAAGGACTTGCGCAGCCCGCGCACGTCCACGACGACGGGCGGGGTGTCGACCCTGGCCTCCGTCGTACTGACTGCTGTCGCGATGACTTCTGTGGTGCTGCTCATCGCAGGCTCCCTTCGGCCGCGCGGGCGCGGAGGTCGTCGAATGCGGCGCGCAGTCGCCGCAGCGGATGGGCGGGTCGCCGTCGGGTGGCTCCCCCGTCGCGTCTGCCGTCGTGTCCGGCTCCGCGGGCGAAGCGTCGCTCGACGGCGTACTGGAAGAGCGAGAGCACGGTGGTCAACGCCACGTACCAGGCCGTGGCCACCAGCAACATGGGGACCACCCGCGAGGTACGGCCGTAGATCACCTGGACCGTGTAGAAGAGCTCCATGATCGCCATCACCGAGACGATCGAGGTGTTCTTGAACAGCGCGATCAGCTGGTTCGCCGCCGCGGGAGCGATGGTGCGCATCGCCTGCAGCAGAACGATCCGGCGCAGTTGGCGTCCGCGTGGCAGGCCGAGCGCGGCGGCTGCCTCCAACTGCCCCGCGTCCACGGAGAGGACGCCCGCCCGGACGATCTCCGCCGCGAAGGCGGCCTCGTTCACGGCGAGTGCCAGCACGGCCGCGCCCATCGCGCTGACCAGGCTGTTGGTCGTGATCGAGAAGAACCCCGGCCCGAACGGCACGCCGATCTGGATGCGTTGGTAGAGGTAGGAGAGGTTGAACCAGAAGAGCACCTGGACCAGCAGCGGCACCGACCGGACCAACCAGACGTAGCCGTAGGCGACCACGCGCAGCAGTGGGCTGCGGGACAGCCGCATCAGCGCGAGCACCAGCCCGAGCGCGAATCCGGCCAGCGCCGACAGGACGGTCAACTGGAGCGTGAGCCAGACACCTTGGAGCACGCTGGGATCGAAGAGGTAGGCCCGGAAGGTCGGCCAGTCCAGGCCGGGGTTGGTGACCAACGCGTGCGCCAACTGCGCCAGCAGGACCAGCGCAACGGCGACGCCGACCCAACGGGCGGGGTGGCGCAGCGGCACGATCCGCGGCTGCTGGGCTCTGCGGTCCGGGGCGACGACCGCCGTCGGCGGCGGTGTCGGTGGCGTCGGTGGCGTCGGTGGCGGGGCGGCGATGTCGGAGGTGGTGATGCTCATGGGAACTCCGTGAGGGGGTGAAGGATGCGGTGACTCAGCGGTGCAGCGACTCAGCCGGCCGACTCAGCCCGCCGACTCGGGCGGGTCGATCTGCGAGGTGGTGATCGCGGAGTCGGTCGTGCCCCAGGCGGCGAGGATCTTCCGGTAGGTCCCGTCCGCGATCAGGTGCTGGACGGCGGCCTGAAAGGCGCGGGTCAGCGGCGAGCCCTTGGGGAAGACGAAGCCGACGTCCAGCCGGTGGAACGGGCCGAGGTAGTGCACCGCGCCGCCGGTCTGCTTCTCCTGGTAGCGCAGGCCGTTGATGGTCGACATCAGCACGTCGAACCGGCCCTGCTGCAGGCCGAGTTGCAGCGCCCCACCGTCCGAGTAGACCTGCACCCGGTACGCGGGCTGCCCCGCGTCCGTGCAGACGTGCGCGTTCTGCTCCAGCGTCGCCTCGAAGGTCGTCCCGGCTCCCGTGCCGACGGTCAGTCCGCACAGCTGCCGGAGCGAGCTGATCTGCTTGATCGGGCTCCCGGCACGGACGGCGAAGCCCTGGCCGTCGTCGATGTAGGTGACGAAGTCGACGGTCTTCAGCCGCTCGGTCGTCACCCCGAAGTTGCCCACGCCGAGTTGGTACTTGCCCGAGCTCAGCCCCGGCAGGATCGTCTCGAAGGCGGCGATCTGCCGGTTCACCCGCAGGCCCAGCACCGCCGCGACCGCGTCGGTGATGTCGATGTCCTGCCCCACGGGGGTGCTGCTCGCACCGTCGGGATAGGAGGCGCTCGGCGGGCCGCCGATCGCGGTCGCCACGGTGATCTCCCCCGAGGCGCGGACGGCGGCGGGAAGCAGCGCGGCCGCCGCGTCCACCTTCCGCACCGAGGAGACCAGGTCGGCGCTCGTCCCGCCCGCAGCAGCCGAGTTGGGGCCGCCGGACGCGCCGGACGGGTTGGACGCACACCCGCTCAACGCGATCAGGGCGACGAGGCTGAGCAGCAGTACGACGGGGACGTTCCACGCTCGTCGGAAGGGCAGCGGCCCGGCTCGCACCGCGAAGTTCAGGGCGTGAACGGGTGCTTGAGGGCGTGGCTCAACGATGGTTGCAGGCAAGGCGCGGCCTTTCCGCGGGCATGGGTGACACCGTGGCCGACCGGCCGCGCACCGGTAAGGCGGGCAGGGTCAGGCCACGGAAACGGGAGGCAAGCAAGGCAAAGGAGGCAGGCGACAGCAGCGGATGCGCGGCAGCGGCAACGCGTGGAGGAGTCCGGCCCACGGCACAGGGGCGCGAAGGAGGGAAGGGCCGAACGAGCGGCCCGCTACCGAGTCAGCAGGACGGGGTCAGCGACAACACGCTGCGGACCACACCCGACCGAAGTCGATGTGGCCCCGAATGACCAGAGGCTGCTCGATACTCACATCGCACAGTTGAGCAGCGGTCATACGTTCGCGTCAACCACCGTCCCGCCCGTCGGACGCCGCGCAGCTCCTGGCAACGGCAGGCGGCCTTGACGGCACGCCGACCGGGCGACGTAGTCTTGCGGTGACGCCGTGTTGAGGGACGCGGCGTCGGCGACAGCGATCACGCCGCCGTGGCTCGTCAGGGCCCGGCGCGTCCACCCGGCCTCCGTGCCGCGACGCCGCTGTCCGCACTCCCTTCGGAGACTCCTTCCATGACCGTCGCATCCGACGTTCCCCCGCTTCGCCTCTCCAACGCCGAACCCGCCGCCGAGCCCGCTGCCGAAGCCAACGACGCAACAGAGACCAGCCCGCCGCTACCGACCCGGATCCGGCCCAGGCGACATCCAGGACGCTGGGCGACCGCCGCGGCGGCCCTGCTCCTGCTCGCCTGGGTGCTGCGCTCCGTCCTGTCCAACCGCGCCTTCCAATGGGGCGTCGTCGCCCGGTACTTCAGCAGCGCGGGCGTGCTGGACGGACTGGTGCTCACGCTCTGGCTGACGGCCGTGGTGACCGGACTCGGCTTCGCCCTCGGCGCGGTGATCGCCGCGCTGCGGATCTCCGCCAACCCGGTGCTGCGCGGGCTGGCCTGGGGCTACCTCTGGGTCTTCCGGGCCACACCGGTCCTGGTCCAACTGCTGCTCTGGTACAACATCGGCCTGCTCTACCCGACGCTGAGCATCGGCGTCCCGTTCGGCCCGACGCTGGCCTCGGTCAGCACGGTCAACCTGCTGGGCGGGACCGCCACCGCCGTCATCGGCCTGACCCTGCACGAGGCCGCCTACGCGGCGGAGGTGGTGCGCGGCGGGCTGCTCGCCGTCGATGCCGGCCAGCACGAGGCCGCCGCCGCGCTCGGGCTCGGCCGACTGCGCACGCTGCGCCGGATCGTGCTGCCCCAGGCCATGCGCAGCATCGTCCCGGCTGCCGGCAACATGCTGATCGGCACGCTCAAGAGCACCTCGATCGTCAGCGTGCTGGCCGTGGTCGACCTGCTCTACTCGGTGCAGATCGTCTACAACCGCACCTACCAGGTGATCCCGCTGCTGCTGGTGGCAGCCATCTGGTACCTGGTCGTCACCAGCGTTCTGACGGTGGGTCAGTTCTTTCTGGAGCGCCGTGTCGGACGGAGCAGCCGATGAGGCGGGTCAGCATCGCCGTGGTCGGCGTCGGGCCGCGCGCCACCGGCCTGCTGGACCGGATCGTCGCCAACGCGCCGCAACTACTGCCGTCAGCAGTCGATCTGACGATCCATCTGATCGACCCGCATCCGCCCGGTCCGGGCCGGGTGTGGCGGCACGACCAGTCCCCGCTGCTGCGGATGAACTCCATGGCGGAGGACGTCACCATGTTCACCGACGCCGCCACCGTCATGGACGGCCCGGTCCGCCCCGGTCCCTCGCTCGCCGAGTGGGCCGCCGGGCCGGACGCCCGTGCCGTCGCCGACCCGGCGGTCCGGGCCGAGCTGGAGCAGCTGGCCCCCACCGACTTCGCCACCCGGCGCGTCCAGAGCGCCTACCTCGACTGGGTGTTCCGACGGACCACGGCCGCGCTGGCCCCCTACGCCACGGTCCGCGTCCACCGCGAGGCCGCCGTCGACGTGCGCGGGGGGCCGGACGAGCCGCAGCAGGTCGTCCTCGCGTCCGGGAACACCGTCACCGCGGACCTGGTCGTGCTGACGTTGGGACACCTGGACGCGCGGCCCGAGTCCGACGAGCAGCGCCTGACGGACTTCGCCGGCCGCCACCGCCTGCACTACCTGCCGCCCGCCTACTCCGCCGACCTCGGCGCCGAGTTGGACGAGATCGCACCCGGCGAGGACGTGGTCCTGCGCGGCTTCGGCCTGGCTGCCGTCGACCTGATCGTGCTGCTCACCGAGGGACGCGGCGGCCGCTACCTCCCCCGGACCGACGGCTCACTCGCGTATCTGCCGTCGGGCCGCGAACCCGTGCTGCACGCGGGTTCGCGACGCGGTGTGCCGTACCACGCCAAGACCGGCTACCGCCTGCAGGGCCCGCCGCCTCCGCTGCCGCGCTTCTTCGGGCCGGACGCGGTGGACCTGCTGCTGGGCGGGGACGGCCCGCTCGACTTCCGGGCCGAGGTGTGGCCGTCGGTGGCCAAGGAGATCGCGTACGGCCACTACCACGAGCTGTTCCACGGCCATCCGGAACGGACCCGGATGCCGTGGGAGGAGTTCCTCGCCGCCTTCACCCCGCTGGCCTGGTACGCCCCGGCCACGGCCGCACTGGTCGGCCGCGCCGTCCCCGACCCGGACGACCGGATCGACTTCGAGGCGCTGGACCGCCCGCTCGCCGGGACGTCGTTCGCCTCCCCCGACGCCCTGCGGGAGACGCTGCGCCGGCACATCCGCAACGACCTCGCGCGGCGCGGCGACCGCGCCCACAGTGCCGATCTCGGTGCGTTCTACGCGCTGCTCTCCGTCTACGGCCAGCTCCCGCGCGTCGCCGCGAGCGGTCGACTGGACGCGACGTCGCTGGCCAGGGACCTGGACGGCTGGTGGCACGGCTTCTTCAGCTTCCTCGCCAGCGGTCCGCCCGGACACCGGCTCCGGGAGCTGCTGGCGCTGTCGGACGCGGGCCTGCTGCACTTCCTCGGCCCCGACCTGCGCGTCGAGGCGGACGAGGCGAGCGGCAGGTTCCTCGCCCACAGCCCCGCCCTTGCGGGAGCGGTGACGACTGCGACCACGCTCGTCGAGGCACGCCTCCCGCGTGCCACGCTGCGGCGCACCGACTCCCCGCTCCTGCGCGACCTGCTCGCGCGCGGGGAGGCGACCGAAGAGCGGCGCTCGGGACTGATGTTGACGGATCCTCAGAGCGGTGCGGTCGTCGACGACTCAGGCCGACCGCATCCGCGCCGGATCGCCCTCGGCGCGCACACCAGCGCGCGGGCGGTCGCGGCGTTCGCCCGCCCCCGCTCCAACTCTCCCGCGTTCCGCCAGAACGACGCGGCGGCGCGAGCGCTGCTCCTTGCTGTCGCGAGGCTGGGACCGGCATCAGTCCAGGCGCAACCGCAGGTCGCGTCGTTCTGACGGAGTGGTGAAGCCGCACCGCTCACCCTCGAAAGCGGTGCGGCCCGTGCGGCGCGGCTCCACAGAGGCTGTCGGGGAACCTGGGCCGGATCAGCTGGGGTCGGCTGGTGCGTGCGATCGCAAGGCGCCGGAGCGCCCTCGTAGCGGAGCTACTTGGGCGGTTCGGCAACGCGGCGAGCGTGCGTACCAGGCGGGCCCAGCCCGGCTCAGGTTCCCCGACAGCCTCTTAGGAGGCGTGGAGCCACGCCGCAGTCTCCGGGGGCAACTGGCCATCGGCCAGCGGCCCGCTGGTGAGCAGGACCTCGTCGTGCGGCGGGAGCGGCGCGGGGGTCGTGCCCAGGTTGGCCACGCAGGTGAAACCCGAGCCGTTGCGGGTGAAGGCCAGCACGGTGGGGTCGCCGGGCAGCCAGCCCATTGTGCCGTCCCCGAGCGCGGGGTGGGTGCGGCGCAGTTGCAGTGCTCTGCGGTACAGCTGGAGCATCGAGTCCGGGTCGTTCACCTGGCTCTCCGCCGTGCGGTGGGACCAGTCCCGTGGCTGGGGCAGCCAGGGCACCGCATCGTCCGAGGCCGACGCCGAGAAGCCGAACGGGGGCTCGGTGCCGCTCCACGGCAGCGGCACCCGGCAGCCGTCGCGGCCGGGGTCCGCCCCGGCGGTGCGGTGGTACATCGGGTCCTCGATCACCTCCGCCGGGAGGTCCTCGACCTCCGGCAGGCCCAACTCCTCGCCCTGGTACAGATAGACCGAGCCGGGCAGGGCCAGGCTCAGCAGCGCGGCGGCGCGGGCCCGGCGGGTGCCGAGCTCCAGGTCGGTCGGGATGCCGTGGGCCTTGGTGGCGAAGTCGAACCCCGTGTCCGCCCGGCCGTAGCGGGTCACCGTGCGGGTGATGTCGTGGTTGGCGAGCACCCAGGTCGCCGGCGCTCCCACCGGCGTGTGCACGGTGAGCGTGGTCGTGATCGTCTCGCGCAGCCGGTCCGCGTCCCAAGGGCAGCTGAGGAAGCCGAAGTTGAAGGCGGTGTGCAGCTCGTCGGGACGCAGGTAGCGGGCGAAGCGGTCCGGATCGGGCAGCCAGACCTCGCCGATCAGGGCGCGCGGCGGGCTGTAGGAGTCGGCGAGCTTCCGCCAGCTGCGGTAGATGTCGTGGATCTCGTCCCGGTCGATGTAGGGGCGCTCGTCGGTGCCCTCGACCACGTCCGGCAGCAGCGGGTCCTTGGCGACCTCAGCTGCGGAGTCGATGCGGACCCCGGCCGCGCCGCGGTCGAACCAGAAGCGCAGCACCTCCTCGTGCTCGCGGCGCACCTCCGGGTGCTGCCAGTTCAGGTCGGGCTGCTGGGAGGCGAAGCGGTGCAGGTACCACTGCCCGTCCGGGACGCGGGTCCAGGCGCTGCCGCCGAACTGCGAGGGCCAGTTGTTGGGCGGCAACTCGCCTGCTGTGCCGCGTCCTTCGCGGAACCAGAAGCGGTCCCGCTCCGGCGAGCCGGGGCCTGCGGCCAGCGCCTGCCGGAACCAGTCGTGCTGGTCGGAGACGTGGTTGGGGACGATGTCGACGATGGTCCTGATCCCCAGTTCGAGCGCGTCGGCGATGAGTTGCTCGGCGTCCGCGAGGGTGCCGAACGCCGGGTGGATCCGGCGGTAGTCGGCGACGTCGTAGCCGCCGTCCGCCATCGGCGACGCGTACCAGGGGTTGAACCAGAGCGCGTCGACGCCGAGTCGGGCCAGGTAGGGCAGCCGGGAGCGGACTCCCGCCAGGTCGCCGACGCCGTCTCCGTCCGCGTCGGCGAAGCTGCGCACGTAGACCTGGTAGATCGCGGCGCCGCGCCACCATTCGTGGGCTTGAAGCAAGGTAGCGGTCTCCTCGGGCGAGTCGGGAGAGGGACGGCAGGGTCAGCCCTTGAGGCTGCCTGCGGTCAGACCGGACATGATGTTGCGTTGGAAGATCAGGAAGAACAGCACGGTGGGCACGGCCGAGATGGCCGCCGCCGCGATGAGCACGTTCTGCGGCACACCGAGCGAGAGCGAGTAGATCCCGGCGTTGAGGGTCTGCTTGGTGGGGTCGGGCTCGGCCAGCAGCGGCCAGAGGAAGTCCTTCCACACGTTGACCAGGGCGAAGATCGAGACCACCCCGAGGATCGGCCGGGACATGGGCAGCACGATCGACCACAGCGTCCGCAGCGGTCCGGCCCCGTCGATGGCGGCGGAGTCGAGCAGTTCCTGCGGGACGGAGTCGAAGAAGCGCTTGAGCAGGTAGATGTTGAAGGCGTTGGCCACGGACGGCAGCCAGATCGCCCAGGGGCTGTTGAGCAGGTTGAGATGGACCAGCGGCAGGTCGAGCACGGTCAGGTACTGCGGGACGATCAGCACCATGGCGGGGATCATCAGGCTGGCCAGCATCAGCCCGAGGATCACGTTGCCGAGCACGGGCCGCAGCTTCGACAGCGAGTACGCGGCGGCCACGTCGAGGACCAGTTGGAAGGCGAGGGCGCCGAACGCGTACCACAGCGTGTTGACCAGCAGTTGCTCGATGTTGAGGCGGTTCCACGCGTCGGAGTAGTTGGAGACCTGGACGTGGTGCGGGTAGAAGGTGGGCGGCGTCGCGATGGACTCGGCGGTGGTCTTCAGGCCGTCGGTCACCAGCAGGTAGAGCGGGCCGAGGAAGACCAGAGAGAAGACCACGACGACCAGCAGCAGCGTCACCCGGTAGACGGTGCGGTTCAGCTGCGCGGGATTGATCAGCGTCCGGGTGTCGCTCACGCTTCGGCCCTCCGGTTCAGACGGACGTAGAGCAGCGAGAACCCGGCCAGGACCAGCAGCAGGAGCAGTCCGAGCGCGCAGGCGGCGCCGTAGTTGCTGAAGTTGAAGGCGTACTGGTAGATCAGGTAGACGATCGTGGTGGTGGAGTTGTCCACGCCCTGACCGCCGTTGGTCAGCACGAACGGCTCGACAAAGACCTGCATGGTCGCCACGATCTGCAGCATCAGCATGAGCGAGAGGATCAGCCGGGTCTGCGGGATCGTCACATGCCGGATCCGGCGCAGCACTCCCGCTCCGTCGAGCTCGGCCGCCTCGTAGAGCTCGCCCGGGATGTTCTGCAGGGCGGCCAGGTAGATCAGGGTGGCGCTGCCCATGTTCATCCAGGTGGACGCGATGACCACGGCCACCATCGACATGTTCGGCGACTGCAGCCAGGCCGAGGTGGGCAGGTGCAGCAGTTGGAGCATCCGGTCGAGCAGGCCGTACTGCGGGTCGTAGAGGTCCTTGAAGACCAGCAGCGAGGTCACCGGCGGAAGCATCACCGGCAGGTAGACGAGCACCCGCAGATAGCCGCGGGCGTGCCGCAGTTCGTTCATCACCACGGCCACGACGAACGGCAGCGCGAAGCCCAGGACCAGGGCCAGGCCGGTGAACTCGGCGGTGTTGCGCCAGGCGATCCAGAAGCTCGGGTCGTTGCTGATCTGCTGGAGGTTGTGCAGGCCGACCCAGGTGGTCTGCCCCGCCCGCGCCTTCTGGAAGCTCATGATCACTTCGCGGACCATGGGGTACCAGGTGAAACAGGCGAAGCAGAGCACCGCGCCGATCAGGAAGCCGTGCGCGGTCAGGTTGCGCCGCACACTTCGGCGCAGCGCCCCGGCCCGGCCCGCCGTCCGCAGGGGCGGCGAGCCGGCGTCGGAGGATGCGGTCAGGACCGCCATTCGGGGACTCCTCGAAGCTCAGGTGAGGGTGAGGCAGCGGGTCGGCCTTACTGCGCGTTGGCCAGGACCTCGTTGACCTGGGACTGGGCGGTGTCCAGCAGCTGCTGCAGGTTCGCGTGCGGGTCGGTGAGCACGGAGGCCATGGTGGTGTCGAGGACCTTGTAGATGGCCTGCGCGTTCGGCGGCTCGGTCACGCCGGGGATCGCGGCGTTCACGAACGGGGCGAAGGCCTGCACGGACATGGTCGCGTTGGCGGCCTTGAGCGAGTTGTCCGCGGCCGCGGTCGCGCCCTGGAACAGCTCCGGCTCGGGCAGGCCGACCGCCTGTCCGGACGCCTTGGACCGCGGGTAGTTGTACTGCTGCCCCTGACCCATCGTCAGCCACAGGTAACTCACCAGCTGGACGCCCGCGGTGATCTGGGCGGGCGTGTCCTTGACGTTGAACAGGTAGTCGTCGCCACCCGCCAGGGTTCCGACGGCGGGGCCGCTCTGACCGGGCATCGGGCCCATGGAGAAGTCCGAGTAGTGCGCGCCGAGGCTCTGCACCATGTAGGTGATGTCGTCAGGGGCGGCGATGTACATCCCGAGCTTGCCCGCGGCCATCTGCTTCTGCAGGTCGCCCCACTTGTACAGCTGGGTCTGTCCCATGACGTTGTCGGTGAAGCGCAGCTTCTGCAGGTTCTGCAGGACGGCGAGGCCCTGCGCGTTGTCGAACGCGGCCTTGGTGCCGTCCGAGCTCACCATCCGGCCGCCCTGCGCGTACAGCTCCGCGGTGAAGTGCCAGCCGCCGTTGTTGCCCGCGCTGTAGTCGCCGTAGCCGTCGATGCCGTTGCCGAGCGCGGCGATCTTCTTGGCGTCGGTCTCCACCTCGGCCCAGGTGGTGGGCGGCTGGTCGGGGTTGAGACCGGCCTGCTGGAACAGCTTCCGGTTGATGATCATCCCCATCGTGTAGTTGGTCCGCGGGACCCCGTAGGTCTTGCCGCCCGAGCTCAGCGGCGCCCATACGGACGGGAGGATGTCGTTCTTGACCGGCAGGTTGGCCGAGGTCACGTACGGGGTGATGTCGGCGGCCTGGCCCGAGGCGAGGACCTGCGGCAGGTCGGTGAAGTACGTGTAGAAGACGTTCGCCTCCGTGCCGCCGCGCAGCGCCGCGGTGAAGAGCTCCGGCGTCTCGCACGGGAAGGTGTCGATGCTCTTGACCGTCACGTTCGGGTGGAGCTTCTCGAACCCCGCGATGTCGGCGTTCCACTGCTGCACCTGGGTCGGGCGGCTGCTCGGCGGTGCGCAGTCGACGGAGATGGTGACCTTGCCGTTGGCGTTGCCGGTGTTTCCCGTGGAACTGGTGCCCGAGCTGGAACAGGCTGCTGCGGTCATCGCGACGGTGGCGGCGACCACGAGCGCTGCGGATCTGCGCATGGCGGGAGGCCCTTCGTGGGGTGGGTGCCGGCAAGAGGCTGCGGCGCGGATCACGATAGGCATGCTCACAAGGCAGCACAAGATGTCGACGAAAAATTGCAAGAAGGCGACGCACAACCGAGACATGATGATGCATCAATGACTGAGGGGCCGCATCCCGGCGGATGCGGCCCCTCAGTCCTGCGCTGTGCCCTGCCGTGCGTCCCTACCGGACGCTTGCCGGGCCGGTCGAGCCGCGGACGACGAGCTCGGGCTCGAACAGCAGCTCGTCATGGGTGACCTGAGTCCCCGCCAGCTCGCCCATCAACAGCTCCACGGCCGCCCGGCCCATCGCCTCGATCGGCTGGCGGACCGTGGTGAGCGGCGGATCGGTGCAGGTCATGAACGACGAGTCGTCATATCCGACGATCGAGACCGCTCGTGGGACGTCCAGCCCCTGCCGTCGCGCCGCGCGGATCGCGCCGAGCGCTATCGGGTCGGAGGCGCAGACGATCCCGGTCACGCCCCGGTTGAGCAGGCGCATCGCGGCGGCCTGGCCGCCCTCCAACGAGAACAGCGCGTGTTCCACGCGGTCCTCCGGCAGTTCGAGCCCCGCCTTGACCAACGCCCGCTCGGCGGCGGCGAGTTTGCGCCGCGAGGGCATGTGGTCGGGCGGGCCGAGGACCAGCCCCACCCGCTCGTGCCCCAGCGAGACCAGCAGCGCGACCGCCTGCTCGGCCGCTGCCGCGTCGTCGCAGCTCACTTGCGGAAACCCGAGGCCGGGGACGGCGGCGTTCATCAGCACGGTGGGCAGCCCGCGCTGCTCCAGACGCTCGTAGTGCGCATGGGAGAGGCCGGCCATGGCGTAGTGCCCGCCGAAGAAGATCACGCCGGAAACCTGCTGCTGGAGCAGGAGTTCGACATAGTCCGCCTCGGAGACGCCGCCCGCGGTCTGGGTGCAGAGCACCGGCGTGAACCCCTGCTGCGCCAGCGCACCGCTGACCACCTCGGCGAAGGCGGGGAAGATCGGGTTCTGCAGCTCCGGGAGCACCAGCCCGACCAACCGGGCGCGCTCGCCGCGCAGTTGGGTCGGACGCTCGTATCCCATCACGTCCAGGGCGGTGAGCACCGCCTCGCGGGTTTGCGCGGAGACCCCGGGCTTGCCGTTGAGCACCCGGCTGACGGTCGCCTCGCTCACTCCGACCTTCTGGGCCACATGGGCAAGTCGTCGTGTCATGCCGACATGCTATATGCCGGATACCCGCAAGTTCTTGCCTCTTCTTGCCATCATCTGCAACGGCCTGACGTGCCGGGTGCAAGCACGCCCTGCAATAGCAGCAGCTCAACCGCTCACTATTTGCAGATTTCTGTCGGCATATTGCTACGTCCTGCCGCCTGTGCCAGAGTGTTCCGCCAGGCCGAGACGGACCGGTCTGTGCTCTGCGGGGATGTGTCATGCCCCCGCCCTGCTGGGACCGCCATGTCGACCCTCGCGGCTGCAACCCGTCCACGGAAGTCCCCGTCCACGGAAGGTCGTACGTGATGACGTACCGCCGCTCCACCGCCGTGCTCGCTGCCGTCACCGCAGCAGCGACCGGCGTGTTGGGCCTCCTCCTCGCCGGGCCCGCCCACCAGGCCCAGGCAGCAGCACAGGCACCAGCCCACTCCGCGCTGACCCCCTTCGCCGCCGGGGCCGCCAACGGCACCGGCGCCTCGGTCTCCGGCATGACCGAGTACGAGGCCGAGGGCCCGCAGGCGTCCACCAACGGCACGGTGATCGGCCCCGACTACACCCAGGGCGACCTGGCCACCGAGGCCTCCGGCCGCCAGGCGGTCCAACTGACCGGCCAGGGCCAGCACGTGACGTTCACCCTGACCGCGCCGGCCAACGCCTTCGACCTGCACTACGCGGTGCCGCAGGGCAGCTCCGGCAGCCTCTCGGTCTACGTCAACGGCACCAAGCTCAGCCAGGAGCTGCAACTCACCTCCGCCTACAGCTACATCACCACCAGCCAGGTGCCCGGCTCCAAGGTGCACAAGCTCTACGACGACGTACGGATGATGCTGCCGTCCACGGTCAACACCGGTGGCACAGTCACCTTCCAGGTGGACTCGGGCGACACCGCGCTGCCCTACACCCTGGACGTCGCCGACTTCTTCGACGTGGGCGCGCCCGCGACGCAGCCCGCCAACTCGATCTCGGTGGTCAGCGAGGGCGCGGACCCGACCGGTGCGGCCGACTCCACCAACGCCTTCCGGACCGCCATCTCCGCAGCGGCCTCCGCCAACGAGTCGGTGTGGATCCCGCAGGGCACCTTCGTGGTCTCCTCGGCGCTCCAGGTCCCCAAGGCGACGATCGCCGGAGCCGGGTACTGGTACTCGCAGATCAAGAGCAACGAGTTCATCGACAACACCTCCGACGTCTCCGGCCCGGTCAACCTGAGCGGCTTTGCCATCCTCGGCTCGACCGTCGGCCGTCACGACGACAGCACCGCCAACGCGATCAACGGCTCGCTGGGCAGCGGCTCGACCGTGGACGGCCTGTGGATCCAGGACACCAACGTCGGCTTCTGGCTCCAGTACGGCAACACCGGGCTGACCGTGAAGAACTGCGTCGTCCTGTCCACGGACGCGGACGGGCTGAACTTCAACGGCAACGCGACGAACAACACCGTCGAGAACAACTTCCTGCGCAACACCGGTGACGACGGCCTGGCGCTGTGGTCCTACCCCGCCACCGACTCGGGCAACTCGCTCAGCGACAACACCGTCGTCGAGCCGACGCTCGCCAACGGCATCGCGGACTACGGCGGCTCGAACAACACCATCCAGGGCAACGTCGTCGCCGACACCAACCCGCTCGGCAGCGGCATCGCCGTCTCCAACGAGGCGTTCCTGCAGCCGTTCACGCCGCTCTCCGGGACCGTCACGGTCTCCGACAACACGCTGATCCGCACCGGGGCGATGAACCCCAACTGGGGCCACCCGATGGGCGCGATGCGGTTCGACGCCTACGACTCGGCGTTCACCAACGTCACCGTCAACGTCAGCGGCAACGCGGTGGACGACAGCCCGTACAGCGCCTTCGAGATCGTCGGGGGCGGGGGCCAGGGCTACGCGGTCAACGGCCTCAACTTCACCAACAACAGCGTCGACTGGACCGGCACCACGGTCTTCCAGGCGGAGACCACCGGGTCCGCCTCGGTGAGCGGTCTGACCGCGAGCAACGTCGGCGTGGCGGGCGCGTACGACTACGGCTACCCGAACGACGTGGCGGGCACGTTCGCGTTCAACCAGGGCAGCGGCAACAGCGGGTGGAGCACCACGCCGACGCTGACCGCCTTCCCGTCCCCGGTGGGCCTGCCGCCGACCGGTCCGGGCAACGGCACCGGCTCACCGACGCCCACCCCGACCTCCACCAGCACCTCGCCGACCCCGACGCCCACCCCCACGCAGACCACGCCGCCTGGCGGCAACCTGGCGCTGGGCAAGGCGGTCTCGGACACCGGCCACACCCAGAACTACGTGGCCGCGAACGCGGTGGACGGTGACGCGAACACCTACTGGGAGAGCACCGACAACGCCTTCCCGCAGAGCTTCACGCTCGACCTCGGCAGCACCACCGCCGTCGACCACCTGGTCATGCTGCTCCCGCCGTCCACGTCCTGGGGCGCGCGCACGCAGACGCTCTCCGTCCTCGACAGCACCGACGGCTCCAGCTACAGCACCCTCGTCCCCTCGGCCACCTACTCGTTCGACCCCAACACGGGCAACACCGCCACCATCACCCTGCCCGCGGGCACCGACACCCGGTACCTCCGGCTGACGTTCACCGCCAACTCCGCCTGGCCGGCCGGACAGCTCTCCGAACTCCAGGCCTACGCCCCGAGCAGCTCGGCGACGGTCACTCCCACACCGACGCCGACGCCGACTGCCACGGCCACCGGGAGCAGCAACCTGGCGCTGGGCAAGGCGGTCTCCGACACCGGCCACACGCAGACCTACATGGCCGCCAACGCCGTCGACGGTGACGCCAACACCTACTGGGAGAGCACCGACAACGCCTTCCCGCAGACGTTCACGCTCGACCTCGGCAGCTCCACCGCCGTGGGCAAGCTGGTGATGCTGCTGCCGCCGTCGACGTCCTGGGGCGCGCGCACGCAGACCCTCTCCGTCCTCGACAGCACCGACGGCTCCAGCTACAGCACCCTCGTCCCGTCGGCCACCTACTCCTTCGACCCCAACACGGGCAACACCGCCACCATCACCCTGCCCGCAGGCACCACGACCCGCTACCTGCAGCTGACCTTCACGGCCAACTCCGCCTGGCCCGCCGGACAGCTCTCCGAGCTCCAGGCCTACGCGCCCTGAGCAACGCGCCTGACCAGCACGATCACCTCGCCCGCCGGCGCACGTACGCCGGGCGGGCTAGGTGTTCGGACGGACCGTCAGAACGTCAGTGCGCCTCGGCCACGGTGCGCTCGGGCACCGTCGCGGTCTCCGCCTCCGGGCGGGCAGCGGCCTCTCCGGCCGGGGTCAGCGCGTGCGCCGCGCCGACGACGGTGACGCCGACGGAGCTGCCGGGCCCGGGAGGGGCGGTGTCGGTGTAGGCGACGAGTCGCTCCCGCCGCCCGCCGTCGGCGACCAGGTCGAGCTCGACGCGGTGGTCGTGGCCACGGAAGTGCACGGCGGTGACGGTGGCGTGAACGCCCTCGTCGCCGAGGCGCAGCTGCCTCGGCCGGAGCAGCACGGTCCCGCTGCCGGACGGGGTCTGCGGCTCGGTCAAGGGCAGCGTGCCGAGAGCCGTCCTGGCCTCGCCGTCGGCGAAGGTGGCCGCGAGCAGGTTGGCCTCGCCCAGCGCGCGGGCGACGTGGGTGTCGACCGGGCGGTGGAAGAGCGTGTCCGGGGCGTCGGCCTGGGTGATCCGGCCGTCGCGCATGACGGCGACCACGTCGGCGAAGGCCAGCGCCTCGTCCACGTCGTGGGTCACCAGGACCGCGGTGGCCCCGGCGCTGCGCAGGGCGGCGGCGACCTCCGCGCGCAGCTCGATGCGGAGTTGGGCGTCGAGCGCGGAGAAGGGCTCGTCGAGCAGCAGCAGGTCCGGGCGGGGTGCCAGGGCGCGGGCGAGCGCCACGCGCTGCTGCTGGCCGCCGGACAGTTGGTGCGGGTGCCGGTCGCCGAGGCCGCCCAGCCCGACCAGCTCGAGCAGTTCCGCCACGCGGGCCTTGCGCTCGGCGCGCGGTAGTCCGAAGCCGATGTTGCCCGCCGCCGTCAGATGCGGGAAGAGCGCGCCGTCCTGGGGGACGTAGCCGATCCGGCGCTGCTCGGCGCGGACCCGGCTCCGCCCGTCGTCCAGCACCCGGCCGCCGACGGCGACGGTCCCGGACGCGGCGGCGTGGAACCCGGCCACGATCCGCAGCAGCGTGCTCTTGCCGCAGCCCGACGGGCCGAGCACGGCGGCCAGTTCACCGCCGCCGACGGTCAGGTCGAGGCCGGTCAGCACCGACGCCTTGCCGTGCTGCGCGTGCAGATCAGTGACGGTCAAGCCGCTCATCGCGCAGCCTCTTTCGGGGTTCGGGCACCGCCGAGGGTGCGGCGGGTCAGCAGGAGCACGGCCGGGACGGAGAGCGCGGTCATCACGGCCGCGTAGGGCGCGGCCGCGCCCCAGGCCAGGCCGGTGGTGTAGGTCCAGAACTGGGTGGCCAGGGTGTCCGTGCCGGTGGGCCGCAGCAGCAGCGTCGCCGTCAGCTCGGTGCTGGCGGTGAGCGCGACCATGGCGAAGGCCGCGCCGAGGCCGGGCAGGATCAGCGGCAGCGTCACCCGGGCCAGGACCACCAGCGGCGGCGTGCCGAGCGAGCGCGCCACGTCCTCGACGCCGTGCGGGACCTGCGCCAGCGAGGAGCGCACGGCCGTCAGCGCGAGCGGGAAGAAGAGCGCCACGTATCCGGCGACCAGCAGCGGAGGCTGCTCGTAGAACGGCTGGGCGTAGCGGATCGCGAAGAAGACCACCGCCAGTGCGACCGCGATGCCGGGCAGCGCACGGGTGAGGTAGGCGGTCTGCTCGACGGCCCGCGCCAGGCGGGTGTCGCGCCGCCAGGCGTACAGCGCGACTGGGACCGCGGCGGCGGTGGCGATGGCAGCGGCGGCCAGCGCGTAGCCGAGCGTGGTCGCGGTGAGGGACCAGATCGAGGCCGAGGGCAGCGTGGTGGAACCGCCCTTGACCAGCCAGTACCCGAGCGCGTAGACGGGCACGCCCACCGCGACGCCGACCAGGGCGGCCATCGCCAGCAGCGCGAGCGGCTTGGCGCCTGCCAGCGCGACCGGTGTGGCGGGGCGGGTCGCGTTGCCCTCGCGGACCACCCGGCCGCGGTTCCGTCCGATCCGGTTCTGCAGCACCACGACGACCAGCGCGAGCGCGATCAGGATCAGCGAGAGGACCGAGGCCGAGACCGTGTCGAAGGCCGTCTCGAACTGGGTGTAGATGGCGGTCGCGAAGGTGTCGTACCGCAGCATCGCGAACGCGCCGTACTCGCCGAGCAGGTAGAGCGCGACCAGCAGCGCGCCGCCGGCCAGCGCCGGGCGGGTCTGGGGCAGGGTGACCCGCCAGAGCACGGTCAGTCGGCCCTTGCCCAGGCTGCGGGCGACCTCCTCCGCGCTCGCGTCGCTGCGCCGCAGCACGGCGGCGACGGGCAGGAAGACCAGCGGGTAGAGCGAGGAGGTCATCACCAGCGCCGCGCCCCAAAGGCCCTGCACGGCAGGGAAGAGCGAGACCCAGCAGTAGCCGTGGACGAACTCCGGGATCGCCAGCGGCATCGCGACCAGCACCGTCCAGGTCCGCCGCAGCGGCAGGTCGGTGCGTTCGACCAGCCAGGCCGCGCCGAAGCCCAGCACCAGCGCGCCGACGGTGACGATCGCGGTCAGCACGGCGGTGTGCCAGAACAGGGTGGCGATCAGCGGGCGGCCGAGCAGGCGTTGGACGGTTCCCCAACCCGACTGGGACGCCTCCAGCGCGACGAAGACCAGCGGGCTGGCGACCAGCAGCGTCACCGCGATCGCCACCAGCGCGAGAACGCCGGAACCCGCCGTCCGGATCCGCCGCGGAGAACGCGACGGACGGACGGCGGGTGACGGGGCTTCGGTGAGCGTCACGAGAGCAGGCCCAGGCTCTGCATGAGCTGGATCGCCTGGGAGCCGTCGCCGAGTTGGGCGGCGGAGTCGACGGGCCCCGCCTGCTGCAGGGTCCGCGCGAGGCGGGTGTCGGTCACACCGGCGAGCAGCGGGTACTCGTAGCTCTCAGAGGTCGCGATGATCTGCTGCGCGGGCTTGCTCACCAGGTAGGCGAGGAAGGCCTGGGCCGCCGCCTGGTGTCGGCTGGACGCCAGCACGCCCGCGCCGGAGACGTCGACCAGCGAGCCCGGGTCGCCGGGAGCGAAGTAGGCCAGAGCGCTGTGGATGTTGGACGCGCCCTGCTCGTCGCGGAGCCGGTACCAGTAGTAGTGGTCGATGACGCCGCCCGCGACCTCGCCCCGGTTGACCGCCGCGACCAGGTCCTCGTTGGAGTCGTAGACCTTGCCGTTGGCCTTGAGCGCCTTGAGCCACGACGTGGTGGCGGCCAGGCCCTTCATCTGGATCATGCGGGTGACGATCGGGGTGAAGTCGGTCTCGGACGGCGCGATGCCCAGCTTGCCCTGCCAGACCGCCGAAGCCAGCGCGGTGACCGAGCTCGGCGTCTGGGCGGCGGTCAGCTTGCCGGTGTTGTAGACGAACACCGCCGAGCGCGCGGAGAGGCCGACCCAGTCGCCCTTGGCCGAGCTGTCGGCGGCGGGCACGGCGCCGAGGGTCGAGGCGTCGACCTTGGCCAGGGCGCCCTTCTCCTCCAGCGTGGTCAGCGTGGGCGGGTTCTCCGAGACGAAGACGTCCGCCGGGGAGGCCGCGCCCTCGACCAGCAGCTGCTGGGCCAGCTCGGCCTCGTCGCCGGAGCGCAGCTGGACCTTGATGCCGGTGCGCGCGGTGAAGCCCTTCACCAGCGCGTCCATGGTCTGCTCGTGCTGCCCGCTGTACACGGTGATCGTCTGCCCAGCGAGCGAGCCGCCGGAGGCCGAGGAGGACACCGAGGACGCACCCGAGCCGCAGGCGCTCAGGGAGAGCACGCAGAGGCCCGCGAGGGACGCGACGGCGGTCGAGAACACCGACCGCTTCATGGACCGAACACCGACGAACACCGCACGACCTCCGACATGGGAAGAAGCACCCGGGCCGCCAGTGGGCGCGGTCCGGGCTGCCTTTCGGACCGGCACGAACCCTCGCGCCGACCCAGTAGGCAAGGCTTACCTTAGTTGCAGCCCGGGGCATCGCTACCCCCACCCCTCCGCTCTCATGCACGGGGCGGTGGCGTTGCGTCCGTTCTGGCACGCTTCATCCCGACTTCTCAGGTGCCGACGTGACCATTTCGTAACCAGCGCTCCCCGTTGCTGAAGCGCGCCGGCCGCATCGGGAGAAGCTGTGAAATGCAACGATGCCGTTGACTCAGAAGAAACTCAGAGGAACGATCGGTTCCACCGTGGACGCACCGAGAGGACGCCGCCCACAGGTTTCGGAATCCTTCGCATGACTCTGGGGGCGACATGGGGGGCAGCGACTCCACCCAGGTCGGGGAGGCCGCGGTCTACTGCCGCGTCGCCCACCGGCGTTCGCCCCGACAGGCCGGGGTGGACCAACGCGAGGCCCGGTGCCGCGAGTTGGCCGACCGTCACGGCCTTCACGTCGCCCCCTGGCGGGTGTTCATCGACCCCCTGGCGACGAGCTGGGCACGCACCGACGAGCGCGACGGCCGTCGCCCCGGCTGGGACGCGCTGCTCAGGGACCTGCGGACCGGACCGGTGACGCACGTCCTCATCGCCGGCACCGACGAGCTCGAACAGTTCCACCCCTGGGACCTGGCCGCGCTGTTGACGCTCGCGGACGCACGGGACCTGGTCCTGCTCGACCCCGAGCAGGAGGTCGACCTCAACACGCCCGCCGCCCGCAGCGCCCTCCGGGAGCGGACACGGGAACGGTGCCGCCGCCGCGAGGACGCCTCCGGAACAACCCGGACCGCCCAGTCCCGGGCCGCCGCCGACGGACGGCCGCACGGCGGCGGACGCCGGGCCTTCGGCTACACGCAGTCCGGCCACGAGCTCGTCCCGGACGAGGCGGCCGTCGTCGCCCGGATCTACCACTGGTATCTGACGGACCGTTCCCTGTCCTGGATCGCCCGCGAGCTCACCACCGAGCGGATACCCACCGCCGCCGGCGGACGGTGGACGTCCACCAAGGTGGCGCGGATCCTCGACGCGCCCCGCTACGCGGCGTTGCAGGTGCGGCAGGGCGAGGTCCTGCGCGACGCGAGCGGCGCGTACGTGCCGGGCAGCTGGGAGCCGTGCGTCAGCCTCTCCCAGTGGGAGGCGGCACAGGAACTGCGCCGCAGCGCCGAGCTCACCACCCGCGCCGAGCGCCGCCCGGAGCGGCACTACCGCCTGACCGGCCTGGTGCGCTGCGGCCGTTGCGGTCGGCGGATGGTCGGCGAGACCAAGAACGGCTACCCCATGTACGGCTGCATCGGCCGCAGCACCGGCGAGGGCGAACCCTGCCACCGGTACATCAGCGCGACGCGGCTGGAGGAACTGGTCGACGAGCACGTCCTGTTCGCGCTGGAGAACGCCCAACTGCCCAGTGAGGGAACGCCCGCCGCCGTCCTCGACCCGAAGACCGCGGAAGGCCGCGACCACGACCAGGCCCGGCTCGCCGAACTGCCCGCGCCGACCGCCACGCCCGAGCCGCAGTCGACCCGGGAGCACGCGGCACTCGCGGCGCGGATCCGCAAGGAGAACCGCATGGTGGCGGTACGCGTCCCGGATGCGGTCGGTCCGGAGTTGACGGGACGTCATACACGCCGGAACTGGCACCGGTTGTCCGCCTCGCGGCGCGACGACGTCCGCCGCTTCCTGATCGCGCACATCGACATCGGCCCGGTGACCGGACCGCGCAGCGTGTTCGACCCGGCTCGCGTATTGATCCTCCGGCATCCCGACTGAGGGCCAACGCCCGCCATCCCCAAGGTCTTTACCTCGGCCTCTACCAGGAACTTCTCAGTTTCCTCTCAGGGAGCCGTCAGTTCAGAGGATTTCCAGAAGTTTTCCGCCCGATGCTCTGTTCAGTGTGTACGCGTCAGCCCTACTCTCACGTAGCAGCGAGACCACCACGATGCAGGGTGTCAGCTGGCGGCCGACCGTGCCGCGAGCCGAGCCGACGTGTCGTCAGCACATGCACTGCGTTTCCTGATTCGTTTCCTGATTCGGAATGGCACCGTGTTCTGACGTCGCGTCAGTGCTGCGCGGTGCCTTCCCCTCGTCCCTCAGGGAGGGTGGGTTGCGTACCACCGGAATCGCGCGCCGCACCAGCGCGCTCGGCCGAACCGTGGCCGCGTCCGTCACCGCCGTCACCGTCGGCTTCTTCGGCCTGGCGGCGATCACGCCCGCACAGGCGGCGACAGCCGCGCCTGCCGCCACCACCAGCAGCTCCGTCACGGTCCACCGCCAGTGCCCGCAGGAGCCCGTGGGCTACTCCAGCTGCCTGGCGCTCAAGCGCACCGATGTCCGTCCGCAGTCGGCGCACGCCGACGCCGCGCCGCTGGCGACGGTGTCCGGCTACGGCCCCAGCAACCTGCAGTCGGCCTACAACCTCGCCTCGGCGGCGGCGTCGAAGGGCGGCGGGGAGACCGTCGCGCTGATCGACGCCTACGACTACCCGAGCGCGCAGAGCGACCTGGACACCTACCGCAGTCAGTTCGGGCTGCCGGCCTGCGACAGCGGCTGCTTCACCAAGCTCAACGAGAACGGGCAGGCCAGCCCGCTCCCCTCGCCCGCCCCGTCCAGCGACGACTGGACCGGCGAGGAGGCGCTCGACATCGACATGGTCTCGGCGATCTGCCCCAACTGCCACATCGACCTGGTCGAGGCCAACTCCGACAGCAACGACGACCTCGGCGCGGCCGTGAACGCGGCCGTCAACGCGGGGGCGAAGTTCGTCTCCAACAGCTACGGCGGCAGCGAGTCCTCCACCGACTCGACCTACGACACCGAGTACTACGACCACCCCGGCGTCGCGGTGACCGTCTCCTCCGGTGACAGCGGCTACGGCGTCGAGTACCCGGCCGCCTCGCAGTACGTCACCGCCGTCGGCGGCACCTCGCTGTCCACCGCGTCCAACACGCGCGGCTGGACCGAGTCCGTCTGGTCCACCTCCTCGACCGAGGGCGCCGGATCCGGCTGCTCGGCCGACGACCCCAAGCCCAGCTGGCAGACCGACACCGGCTGCTCCAAGCGCACCGTCGCCGACGTCTCCGCGGTCGCCGACCCGGCCACCGGCGTCGCCGTCTACGACACCTACAACAACAACGGCGGCTGGAACGTCTACGGCGGCACCTCCGTCGCCTCGCCGATCATCGCCTCCGTCTACGCCCTCGCCGGAAACCCGGGCGCGAGCGACTACCCGGCCAAGTACCCGTACGCGCACACCTCTTCGCTCAACGACGTCACCACCGGCTCCACGGCCAGTTGCTCCCCGGCGTACCTGTGCACCGCCGAGGCCGGCTACGACGGCCCGACCGGCTGGGGCACCCCGAACGGCACCACCGCCTTCCAGAGCGGCTCCTCCACCGGCAACACGGTCACCGTGACGAACCCGGGCAGCCAGACGTCGACGGTCGGCACCGCCGCGTCGCTGCAGATCAGCGGCTCGGACTCGGCCGGGGCAAGCCTGAGTTACACCGCGACCGGCCTCCCTGCGGGTCTGTCGATCTCCTCCTCGGGCCTGATCTCCGGCACCCCGACCACCGCCGGGACCGACAGCGTGACGGTCACCGCCAAGGACAGCACGGGCGCGTCCGGCACCGCCTCCTTCAGCTGGACCGTCAACTCGACCACGGGCGGCGGCGGCTGCACCAAGCCGGGCCAGCTGCTGGGCAACCCGGGCTTCGAGACCGGCACGACTACACCGTGGACGATGACGTCGGGCGTGCTGAACAACGACACCGTCGACGAGCCCGCCCACTCGGGCAACTGGGACGCCTGGCTGGACGGTTATGGCGCCGCCCACACCGACACCGTGGCCCAGACCGTTGCGGTCCCGTCCGGTTGCAGCGCGGCGTTCTCCCTCTGGCTGCACGTCGACACCGGCAGGACCGCCACCACTGCGGTCGACACCCTCAAGGTCCAGGTCCTCAACAGCTCCGGCACCGTGCTCAGCACCCTCGGGACCTACTCCAACCTGAACGCGAGCAGCGGGTACAACCAGTACTCGTTCAACCTCAACAGCTACGCTGGCCAGACTGTCACCCTGAAGTTCACCGGCGTGGAGCAGAGCGGCCCGCAGACCAGCTTCGTGCTCGACGACACGGCGCTGAACGCCTCCTGAGACGCCCGAAAGACCTGACAGACCCGACACACAACTGAACACCGCTGGGCGCGAGGCACCGCAACACGCCTCGCGCCCAGCGGCAGCTCAGCGGCGACTCAGCGCCGAACGCGCGGCATGCCCAGGCCGATCCAGCTGATGATCTCGCGCTGGATCTCGTTGTTGCCGCCGCCGAAAGTGAAGATGACCGCGCTGCGGTAGCCGCGTTCCAGGTTGCTGCGCAGGACCTCGCCCGCGCTGCCCTCCTTGAGCGGGCCCGCCGCGCCGACGACCTCCAGCAGCCAGGCGTAGGCGTCGCGGCGTGCCTCGCTGCCGTAGACCTTGACGGCCGAGGCGTCCTGCGGGGTGAGGGCGTTGCGCTGGACGGCGTCCACCATCTGCCAGTTGAGCAGCTTGACGGCGTCCAGGCGGCTGTGGGTGCGGGAGAGGCGCTGGCGGACCCAGGGCAGGTCGATGACCCGCTTGCCGCCCGCGAGTTCGGTCTCGCGGGCCCACTGCTGGACCTCGGCCAGGGCGCGGTTGGCCATGGTGGCGTGGGCGGCCAGGGTGACCCGCTCGTGGTTGAGCTGGTTGGTGATCAGCCGCCAGCCCGCGTTCTCCTCGCCCACCCGCATCGAGACCGGTACGCGGATGTCCTGGTAGTAGCTGGCCGTGGTGTCGTGTCCGGCCAGGGTGCGGATGACGGTGGTGGAGTAGCCCGGGTCGGTGGTGTCGACCATCAGCATGGTGATGCCCTTGTGCGGCGGGGCGTCCGGGTCGGTCCGGGTGGCCAGCCAGACCCAGTCGGCGGTGTCGCCGTTGGTGGTCCAGATCTTCTGCCCGTTGACGACGTACTCGTCGCCCTCGCGGACCGCGCGGGTCTTCAGCGCGGCCAGGTCGGTGCCCGCGTCCGGCTCGGAGTAGCCGATGGCGATGTCGATCTCACCGGCCAGGATCTTCGGCAGGAAGAAGGCCTTCTGCTCGGGAGTGCCGAACTTCATGATCGACGGACCGACCGTGTTCAACGCCATGATCGGCAGCGGGACGCCCGCCTGCGCGGCCTCGTCGAAGAAGATGAACTGCTCGAACGCGCTCAGCCCGCGCCCGCCGTACTCGACCGGCCAGCCCACGCCGAGCCAGCCGTCGGCGCCGAGACGGCGGTTGACGTCCCGGTAGAACTTCTTCTGCTGCCGGGGGTCGTTGAGTCGGCCGTGCGCCTCGGGCGGCATCAGGTCGGCGAAGTAGGCGCGCAGTTCGGCACGGAGCCGATGCTGCTCCGGCGTGTGGTCCAGGTGCACGACGCTCTCCCTCTGCGGTCACGGCTGCGCAGCCCGGGCGCGGCTGCACCGCGCAGACTAGAACGTGTTCCATAAACTCGGAAGAGTCGCGGCACCCGACTCGCCGGTAGGGTGCAGCCCAACGCAGCAGGAACCCGCCAGGAGCGCAGCGCAGCGAGGAGCACCACCGTGGATGCGGACGTCATCGTCGTCGGGGCCGGGCTGGCCGGGCTGACGGCCACCTGCGAGCTGGTCGCCGCCGGGCGCCGGGTCCTGCTGGTCGACCAGGAGAACCAGGCCAACCTGGGCGGGCAGGCGTTCTGGTCCTTCGGCGGACTCTTCCTGGTCGACTCCCCCGAGCAGCGCCGGATGGGCGTCCGCGACTCCCTCGAACTGGCCTGGCAGGACTGGGAGGGCACGGCCGGTTTCGACCGCGAGGACGAGGACTCCTGGGCCCGCCGCTGGGCCCGCGCCTACGTCGAGTTCGCCGCCGGTGAGAAGCGCTCCTGGCTGCGCGAGCGCGGAGTCAAGGTGTTCCCGGTGGTCGGCTGGGCGGAACGCGGCGGCTACGACGCGCTCGGTCACGGCAACTCCGTGCCGCGCTTCCACATCACCTGGGGCACCGGGCCGGGCGTCGTCGATCCCTTCGTCCGCCGCGTCCAGGACGCCGCCGCGAGCGGGCTGGTCACCTTCGCCTTCCGGCACCGGGTCAACGAGCTGCTGACCGGCGCCAATGGCGTCGAGGGGGTGCGCGGCACGGTCCTCGCGCCCAGCGCGACGGCGCGCGGCGAGGCGTCCAACCGCGACGCGGTCGGCGAGTTCGAGTACCGGGCCGAGTCGGTGATCGTCACCTCCGGCGGCATCGGCGCCAACCACGACCTGGTCCGCGCCAACTGGCCCGAACGGCTGGGCACTCCGCCCGCGCAGATGCTGACCGGCGTGCCCGCGTACGTCGACGGGCGGATGCTCGCGATCAGCGAGGCGGCGGGCGCACGGCTGGTCAACCGCGACCGGATGTGGCACTACGTCGAGGGCATCACCAACTACGCCCCGATCTGGCCGAACCATGGCATCCGGATCCTGCCCGGCCCCTCCTCGCTCTGGCTGGACGCGACCGGCGAGCGGCTGCCGGTGCCGCTCTTCCCCGGTTTCGACACCCTCGGCACGCTCGCGCACCTGCGGACGACCGGACACGACCACTCGTGGTTCGTGCTGACCCAGAAGATCATCGAGAAGGAGTTCGCGCTCTCGGGATCCGAGCAGAACCCCGACCTGACCAGCAAGGACCTGCGCCAGGTGCTGGCCGCCCGGCTCGGCGGCGGCGCGCCCGCGCCGGTCGAGGCGTTCAAGCGGCAGGGCGCCGACTTCGTCGTGGCGGACAACCTTGCCGACCTCGTCCAGGGCATGAACCGGCTGACCGACCAGCCACTGCTCTCCTTCGAGACGATCCAGCGTCAGGTCGTGGCCCGGGACCGGGAGATCGACAACGCGTTCACCAAGGACCTGCAGATCGCTGCGCTCCGCTCGGCCCGCGCCTACCTCGGCGACAAGCTGATCCGCGTCGCCCGCCCGCACCGGCTGCTCGACCCCAAGGCGGGACCGCTGATCGCGGTCAAGCTGCACGTGCTGACCCGCAAGACGCTCGGCGGTCTGCAGACCGACCTGTCCAGCCGGGTGCTCGGCGCGGACGGCGCGCCGATTCCTGGACTGTACGCAGCGGGTGAGGTCGCGGGCTTCGGCGGCGGCGGGATGCACGGCTACCGCGCACTGGAGGGCACCTTCCTGGGCGGCTGCCTCTTCTCCGGCCGTGCGGCGGGCCGCGCGGCGGCCGAGGCGGTCCGGTCATGACGGGCACGGCGGACGCACCGGGCGCGGCAGACGCACTGGACGCACCGGACGGGGGCACTCACGTGGGCGACGAGCAGACGGAGACGGGCACGATGGCGGAGACGGCGACGGGCAGCGCGGCGGACGGGCGCGGTCCCCTGCGGATCGCGGTGATGGGCGCGGGCAGCATCGGCTGCCACCTCGGCGGAAGCCTCGCCGCCGTGGACGGCGTCGAGGTGACGCTGATCGGCCGTCCGGCGGCCATGGCACTCCTCGCCGAACGCGGGCTCACCCTGACCAGCTCCCGCCGCCCGCCACGCCGGGTCGCGGCCGACGCGTTCCGTACCGCGACCGAGGCGAGCGCCGCGGCCGGGGCAGACGTGGTGCTGATCACCGTCAAGTCCGACGGAACCCGGGACGCCGCACGGCAGTTGGCGCCACACCTGGCTCCGGGCACGGTCGTGGTCAGCTTCCAGAACGGCCTGCGCAACGCCGACGCGCTGCGCGAGGAGCTGCCGGACCACACGGTGCTGACGGGGATGGTCCCCTACAACATCCTCCAGACCGAGCCCGGCAGCTTCCACCAGGGCACCGGCGGCGCGCTGATGCTGGACGACGTCCCAGCCGGCGCACCGCTCGTCACCGCACTCGACGCGGCCGGGCTGCACGTCCAGCCACGCGCCGACATGCGCGAGGTGCAGTACGCCAAGCTGCTGATGAACCTCAACAACGCCGTCAACGCGCTCGCCGGCATCCCGCTGCGCGCGGAGCTCGGCGAACGCGCGTACCGGGCCTGCCTGGCCCTGATGCAGACGGAGGCGCTGGCCGCGTTCCGCGCGGCCGGGATCCGTCCGGCCCAACTGGGCGCGGTGCGACCGACGCTGACGCCGTATCTGCTGCGTCTGCCGGACGCGGTGTTCAGCCGGGCGGCCGCCAAGATGCTGGCCATCGACGAGAAGGCGCGCTCCTCGATGTGGGAGGACCTCCAGCGCGGCCGCCCGACCGAGGTCGACTCGCTGCAGGGCGAGGTCGTCGCACTGGCCGAGCGGCATGGCCTGACGGCACCGGCGAACGCCCGCCTGGTGGCCCTCGTCCACGAGGCCGAGGCCGCCCCTGCGGGGCAGTCCCGCGCGTGGTCCGGGCCTGATTTGCTGACCGCGCTGCGCGCGGCCAAAGGCTCAGGCAGGTAGTTGCACTGCCTGGGGCGCGGGGCTCTGCTGATCTGCGGCTCCGCCGCGTGGGCGCGAGTCACCACCGGCATGCGGATGGCCCTGCGCGATCGGTGTTCTACCTGGGTTTGTGGCTTGCCGCGCAGTTCCTCGCGCCCCTGGGTAGTGCGCAATCGGCACTCCTCACGGCAGGCAGCGCAGCGACGAGGACAGTGCTGGCAAGCAGCCACATCGCGCCGGCGCCCAACACGGTCGGCGCGCCGACCACCGCCGCCAACGGCCCCGCGACGACCAGGCCGATCGGGCCCAGCACATACGACCCCACGGACGTGTACGCGCTCACCCGCCCCAACACCTGCGCCGGGACCCGCTGTTGCGTGAAGCCGTCAAGCAGCGCGCCGCACACCGCCGAGCTGACTCCCGAGAGCACCGCGCCGCCGCAGACCCACGCCAGTGGCAGTCCCAGCGCCAACGCACCGGGCGCGCCCACGAAGCACGCCGAGAGGAGCACCCCCGCCCGTAGCGGACGGCGCAAGCTGCGCACCATCCCGAGCCCGAGCCCCCCGCAGAGCGCACCCGCGCCGTACGCGCCCGCCACCGCGCCCCAAGCACCCGCCCCGCCCAGGCGCTGCGCGGCGATGACCGGCCCGAGCACCAGGTAGGGCGCCCAGAGCAGCAGGTTGAAGAGCGCGAAGTGCGCGGTGGTGATCCAGAGCCACCCGCGCGAGCGGAATTCGCCCCAACCAGCGCGCAGATCCGCGAGAAAGCCCGGCACCTCGCCGCCCTCGCCGCCCTCGTCACCGTCCGTCGTCACCGCCCGCCGTCCGACGGGAAGTCGCCACAGCACCAGCGTGCTCACGCCGAAGCTCGCCGCGTCCACGACCAGGACCACCCCGGGCCCGGCGGCCGCGACCAGCACGCCCGCCAGCACAGGCCCGACGATCACCGCCGCGCTGCGTACCGTCCCCAACAGCGCGTTGGCGCGCAGCAGTCCGGCGGCCGGGACCAGCCGGGGCAGCAGGGCGGACTGACCGGGGCCGAACGCGGCCTCGCCCACGCCGGAGAGCGCCGCCAGCGGCACCATCGCCGCCACGCTCGGCCGGTGTGCCGTCAGCAGCAGCGCCGCGAAGGCCGCCTGCGTCACACAGCGCAGCGTGTCCGCGCCCAGCATGACCCGGCGACTGCCCCAGCGGTCGGCCGCGGTCCCGCCGAGCAGCAGCACGAGCACCAGCGGGAGGATCCGTGCGCCCATCACCAGTCCGAGTCCACCGCCTCCTCCCCCGGCGGCGAGCACGGCGAAGGAAATGGCGAGCGACGCCATCTGGGTTCCGGTCTGCGAGGTCGCCTGTGCGCACAGGTAATGCCGGAAATCGCGACCGAGCGCGTCATCGGCCGGGCTGGACGAACGCAGACGTCGACCCTGACGGCCGCCGATGCCAAGTGCCATGACGTCGAGAATGCGACAGGACCACAGACACGCTCAAGGCCTTTCCCTGTTTTTCTCCGGAAATCCCGTCTATTGTTTTCTGAGGCAGATCCTGCCGCAGTAAATTCGCCTATTTACTGCGGTAGCAAATAGCAGATCACGAAAGAGGGACGATGGCCGCCCAACCGGTCGAGTTCGCCGTCGCCGTCGAGCGCTACCTCGCGAGCGCGCCGCTGACGGACGCGTCCCGCCGCGTGTACCGGATCGCGTTGACGCGATGGGCGTGGACGCTGGTGGGCGAGGCCCCGCCGTGCGGCGCGGACCGGCGCGGCGCGCGGCCTCCGGTCGTGCTGCTCTCCGCGCTGGACGATCCGGTGCAGGCCGCACGCGTCGAAGCCGCGCTCGCGGCGCGGAGCCCACGGACGCGGCAGCGTGAACTGTCGACCCTGCGCAGCGCGGTGACCTGGTGGCGTGCCCAGGGCTGGCTCGCGGCCGGGCCGTTGCCGGAACCGCACGGGACAGCCGACGCACCCGCCGCACCCGCCGCCCCGAAGGCCGAGCCGAGACCGGTGTTGACGGACAGTCAACTCAACACCGTGCTCGGCCTTCGGGCCACGCTGCGCGACCAGACGCTCTGGCACCTGCTCCACGACAGCGGCGGCAGCGCCGAACACGTCCTGGCGCTCGACATCGGCGACCTGGACCGCCCCCGCCGCCGCACCCACGTCCGCGCCGCTCCGGCCGCGCACCGACGCGACCTGCCGCAGCTGCACTGGGGCGAGGCGACCGGTCGGCTGCTCTCCCTGCTGCTGGTCAGCCGCACCGCCGGGCCGGTCTTCCTGACCGAACGCCGCGCACCGGCCACCACGCCGCCGGAGGACCGCTGCCCGCTGACCGGTCGCGGTCGCCTGTCGTACCGCCGCGCGGCCGAGCTCTTCGCCGGGGCCACCCGCCCGCTCGACCCCTCCGGACGCGGCTGGACCTTGCACCAGCTGTAGCGGCAGCAGCCGCCCCACCTGTGTCATCCCGGCGGAAACCGCCACCGCGTCCTACGCTGATCGCCGGAGGTGGAGCGTGAACATGAGTGCCGGGCCGGATCAGCCGCCCGACAGGGTCGACGCCGATGTCCTGCCCCTGCACCCGGCCGCCCGGGACGACGCGGACACGGACGCGCGCGCTCCGCTCCGGATGCTTCCGCCCGCCGAGTACGACCGGGTCGGGATCGTGCTGGTCTCGCGCAGCCGCGCGCTGGCCCAGGCGACGCTGCACCTGGCGGTCGGACTGCTGACCGGCCCCGCGCCGGCCCCGGTCGCGGCGGTCGGCCGCGACGCCGAGGGCGTGGTAGCCGCCGCACGACAGGTCGACGAGGGCGTGGGCGTGGCGCTGCTCTGCGACCTGGACGAGACGGCGCACGAGCTGGTCGCCCTGCTGGAGCGGGCGGAGGAGCTGGCGCTGCCCTTCCCGATCCGCTTCTGCGACGCGCCGTTGGTCGAGGGCGCGGTTCCCGCCATCGCGACGGCGGCGGCCGGTGGGGACCTGGCGGCGGTGGTCGAGGCGGCCGAGGACGCCTATCGCGTCCGCAAGACCGACAACCACCACCGCCCCCCGGTCTGACTCAGACCTTCGGCGTCCTCACACTCGCTGACGCGGCGTCACCGTCCAGCTTGGCGAGGAACGTGGCCTCACGGGCCGGGTCGAGACCGACCGCCGAGCTGTCCGGCCGCTTCGTCACGGACCCGCCGACCGACTGCAGCCAGGCCCAGGTGTCGGCGACTGTCTCGGCGACCGGGCGCGGCCGCAACCCGGCGGCGAGTGCCTTCTCGACCCCGGTGCCGTGCATGGTCGCGTGGTCCTGGCCGGGCTCGATCCAGATCGGCAGCTCCGTCCAGCCCTCGATGCCTGCGGCGAGGATCGTCTCCGGATCGGTCCACCGCAGCTGCGCGTCCGAACCGGTGACGCGGCGACAGGTCTCCAGCAGCTCGCCCATGGTGGTGAATCCGGGCGGGGCGATCACGTTGTACGCGCCGCCCAGACCTGCCGCCAGCCCGTCCAGCACGAACGCCGCCAGGTCCCGCGCGTCGACGTACTGGAGCGGGAGGTCGCGCGGACCGGGCGCGAGGACGGTGCCGCCGCGCGCGATCCGGTCCAGCCACCAGGTGAGCCGGCCGACGTTCTCCCGAGGACCGAGGATCAGCCCGGCCCGGGCGAGCAGCGCCCGCTCGCCGAACCCGTCCAGCACGGCCAGTTCGGCCCCGCGCTTCGCCTCCGGGTAGGGCGCCACCGCCGCGTCCGGCGAGGCGTCGACCAGAGGCCAACTCTCGTCGCTGCCCAGCGGGTTCGGGTAGGTGTAGACGGAGCCGCTGGAGACGTAGGCGTAGCGGTCGGCCCGCTTCGCCAGCACCTGCACGGCGTCGCGGACCGCGACGGGCGCGGCCGACCAGGTGTCGACGACCGCGTCCCAGCGCCCGTCCACCGCCTCCAGCGCTGCGAGCCCACCCGGCGCGAGCCGGTCGCCGCGCAGCTCCCGGACGCCCTCCGGCGGCCGGTGGGTGCCGCGGTGGAAGACGGTCACCTCCCAACCACGGGCCAGCGCGTCGTCGGTGACGGCGCGGCCGACGAACTCGGTACCGCCGAGGATCAGAAGTCTCATGCCCCCGACCCTGCGTCGTGATCGTCCGCCGCGCCAGGGGTGCTCGCTGTCAGCGAAAACTGGGCGCGCTCCTCGTCCGCGAGTGCCCAGGCCAGATGTCGGCGCTGGTGCGCGCCGAGGTCGTCGGGCAGCGCGTCGACCGCGAACCAGCCGACGGCGAGCGACTCGTCGTCGTTGACCCGCGCCTCGCCGCTGAGCACCCGGCAACGGAAGGTCAGGTTGAGGTACTGCACCTGGTCGCCGTTCGGGTAGACGGCGGGCGGATCGACGCCGACCCCGGCCAGCCGCTCCGGCAGGATCCGCAGGCCGACCTCCTCCCATGCCTCCCGCACGGCGGCGTCCGCGGGCTCCTCCCCCGGTTCGACGATCCCGGCGACCAGCGCCCAGCGTCGGTTGTCCGAGCGGTGGGTGAGCAGCACCCGGCCCTCCCCGTCGAGGATCACGGCGGTGACGCCGGACATCCAGAGCGGGCCGTGGCCGATGTGCGCGCGCAGCTCGCGTACGAACTCAGGTACTGGCATGCCGCCCACAGTAGATCCTGACGCCCGCTCAGCCCGGGATCTCACCAGCGGCCGAACGTTCGAACAACTCTCTGCAGCAAGGGGCACATTCGGCCAGTTGCGGGGCTACCGTGGAGCCGCCGGGCAGCACACAGTCGTGCGAGGGGGGCCGCCGATGGCGCACACCGGCATGCCCGGGAGCGGATCCGCGGCGCCGAGCGCCGACGGGGAGCTCGCGGACGGCGCACGGATCGACACCCCGGACCCTCGCGACGGGACCGCCTGCGACGTGGTCGGCGTGCTGCTGCTCGCCGCCTGCGCATGCTGGGCCGTCTACAGCTCCAGCGGCCGGGACGCGCAGCCGGAGGGGACCCTGCTGGGTCTGCTGGCGATCGCCGCCGGTTACGCGACCGGCCGGATCGCGGGCGCGGTGCTGCCCGTCGGCGCACCGCTCGCCGCCGCCGGCGCGGCCGCCGCGCTCGCCCCCTGGACGGGCGCGCACCTGCACGACGACGACGCCCTGGCCGCGCTCCTCTCCCTGGCCGTCGGCGCGGCCTGCTGCGCGGGCTACGCGGCCCAGGCGCACGGCATGCGCCGGATCGCCCGCGGCTGCGGTGCGTTGGCGGTGCTGCTGGTGGCCGAATCCCTCACCACCGACTCGATGCTGGGCCCGATCGCCTGCGGCGGCACGCTCGTGGTCGCGGTCGCGGTGCACCGCGCGCGCCGACGCGTCCCGGCGCTGACGCTGCTCTCCCTCTGCGTCCTGCTCACACTCGGCGCGACGGTGCTGCTGGCGCAGCACAGCGGAGCGACCGTCACCGGACCGTCGCCACGCGCCTACGGGCCGGTGACGCAGGTCTCCTCGCAGCGCCTGGCGCTTTGGCGGGACGCGGTGCGGGAGTTCGACCAGCAGCCGCTGCGCGGCGTCGGTCCCGGCCGGTTCACCGACGTCAGCCCGACGGCGTTGGAGTCCACGGAGCCGACCGGCGCCTCCTCGTCCGCCCTGCAGACCGCCGCCGAACAGGGCCTGCCCGGAGTGCTGCTGCTGGGCGCGGCGTTCGGCTGGACGCTGTGGACACTGGCGCGTTCCCCGCGCCCCACGGCGGCGGTGCTGAGCACCGCCGCGGCGATGGCCGCGCTGGGCGTGCAGGCCACGGTCGCCTCGGTGCTGAGCGTGGCCTGGGTGGTGGTCGGCGGCGGACTGCTGCTGGGCATGACCGCCGCCCGTCCCATGCCCCGCGTCCGGCGGGAACGAGATCCCGGGTGAGCGACGGTCACTGCTGACCAACCGTCACAAAAGCCTTCCCGCCTGCGAATTCGAAGCCTTTAGACCTTACGAACCGTCAGGAAGCCCGAGGAAGTCGGCCATCGTGTCGACGGTGTGGGCGAAGAAGCCGTCCGCCGGCTCGACCGTCCCGGCCAGATGCCCGAAGAGCTCGAAGCCGATCATGCCGAAGAGCTGGGTCCAGGCCACCAGCGCCCGGCTGACCTCGACCGGGGTGAGATCCGGCGCGACCTCGGCCACCAGCGCCGCCACCTGCGCGGCGAAGACACCCTCCAACGGGCGGGCGTCGGCCGCCGGTTGGATGCGGTCCGCGGCTCCGCGCAACACCGAGACTATGGCCAGCGAGACCCGCGACGCCGGGGCCACCGTGTCGGCCGGGGCCGCATAGCCGGGGACCGGGGTGCCGTAGAGCAGCGCGTACTCGTGCGGGTGCGCCACGGCCCAGGCGCGCACGCTGTGGCAGAGCGCGCGCCAGCGGGCCCGGTGGTCGTCGGCCGGAGCCGTCGCGATCGCCTGCTCGGCACGATCGCCGAGCGCGTTGTAGGCGTCCATGATCAGCGCGGTGAGCAGTTCGTCGCGGCTCGGGAAGTACCGGTACAGCGCGGACGAGGCCATGCCCAGCTCACGGGCGACGGCGCGCAGCGACAGGCGCTGTGCACCCTCCTCCGCGAGCTGGCGTCGGGCCTCCTGCTTGATCTCGCGGGTCAGTTCTTCGCGGGCTCTCTCCCGGGCGGTACGGATCACTGTCGGCATGTCGAACAGGATGCCACAGACAAGAGCGGCGAACCTAGATGCATGCAACAGACTGTTTCGAGAGCACTGCTCTTGACAGAGCGCACCGATCGCGCAATAGTCGAGACATAACGCGAGAGCAGTGCTCTCGCAAACGTCGGAACCACACGCAGTGCCAGGGCCGAAGGAGCAGGAAAGATGAGCCAGAGCGCGTCCACCCGACTGATCACCCCGCAGGGCCCGGTCATGGTCACCCTCGACCGGATCACCCGCCAGCTCATGATCTGGCTGACCAAGGCGGGCATCAGCGTCCTCGACTCCCGCATCCTGGCCGTCCGCGGCCGGAAGAGCGGCGAGTGGCGCACCACCCCCGTCAACCTGCTCACCCTGGACGGCACCCGCTACCTGGTCGCCCCGCGCGGCCAGACCCAGTGGGTCCGCAACATGCGCGTCGTCGGCGGCGGCGAGCTGCGCCTGGGCAACAAGGCCGAGGCCTTCACCGCCACCGAGGTCCCGGACGAGGAGAAGCCGGCCATCCTGCGCGAGTACCTGCGGCGCTGGGCCTGGGAGGTCGGCTACTTCTTCGGTGACGTCAAGGCCGACTCCCCGCAGGAGGAGATCGAGCGGATCGCCCCCGGATTCCCGGTCTTCCGGATCACCGCCGAGTGAGTCCACGCCGGCCGCGGAACCCACGGACCAGGCAGCGGAACCCAGAACAGAACCCACAGCAGCCGTCACCACAGCACTGAGCCCGCCGCCTGCCGATCGCAGGCCGCGGGCTCACGTGCGCCGTTGCGTCCCCGGTTCCGGCCGAGGACTCCCCTGCTCAGCCGAGGTTCTCGCGCACCCAGCGGGCCAGCTCCTGCGCGCAGCCGTCGACCGCTTCCTTCCAGCTCTGCGCGGCGCCCTCGCCCGCCTCGTCGCTGACGTGCTTCACCAGCCGCACCGGCAGCCCGGCCTGACGCACCGCCGAGGCGACGGCGTAACCCTCCATGTCGACCAGGTCCGCCCGCTCGGCCAGCCGCTTGCGCGCGTCCTCGTCCGCGACGAAGAGGTCCCCGGTCGCGAGGACCGGCCCCCGGCCGCTCAGGCCGATCGGCAGCCCGTAGCTGACGCCGGTCAGGCCCGCCAGCAACTCGGAGTCGAGGTCGTGCTGCAGCACCGCGCTCACCTCGTGCGTCCCGGCCAGGCCCGGCTTCAGCGCCCCGGCCGTGCCCAGGTTGACCACGTTCGTCGGACGCGGGCCGCGAGCCAGCACGGCGGCCACCGCGGTGGCCGCGTTCACCTTGCCCATCCCGGTGAGCAGCACCGGAAGGTCGGTGGAGAGGTGGGCCGCTTCCTCCGCGACGGCGACGACAAGAAGCGGACGGGTCGGGTCAAGATCTCCGATGAGGCGCATGGAGCCATGCTAACCAGCCGGGAAATGCCCTTGGACAAGGCCTTCTGCAGTTACTTTGGCGACATGAGCACCCATGAGAACTGGACTGCTGTCGACAGCTACCTCACGTCGACGCTCGACCTGCTCGACCCCGCACTCGACAACGCGCTCAAGTCGAGCGCCGCCGCCGGCCTGCCCCACATCGAGGTCTCGGCCCCGGCCGGACGGCTGCTGCGGCTGCTGGCAGAGCTCCAGGGCGCCCGCCGGATCCTGGAGATCGGCACGCTCGGCGGCTTCTCCACGATCAACCTGGCCCGCGGACTCGCCGAGGGCGGCCGGGTGGTCACCCTGGAGTACGACCCCCACCACGCCGAGGTGGCCGCCGCCAACATCGAGGCGGCGGGCCTGACGGACCGGGTCGAGATCCGGATCGGCAAGGCGCTGGACACCCTGCCGCAGCTGGAGCTCGAAGGCCGCGAGCCGTTCGACCTGGCCTTCATCGACGCGGACAAGCAGAACAACCCGAACTACGTCCGCTGGGCCCTGCGGCTGTGCCGCCCCGGCGCGCTGATCGTGGTCGACAACGTGATCCGCAACGGCGGCGTGCTCGACCCGAACGGCGACGACACGATCCAGGGCACCCGGGCCACGCTGGAGCTGATCGAGAGTGAGCCGCGGCTGCTCGGCACGGCGGTGCAGACCGTCGGCGCCAAGGGCTGGGACGGCTTCGCCCTCGCCCGCGTGCTGGACTGACGCCGCAGCGCCTGTTGCGGGCCCTCTTGCCGGGCGCTTCCGGGCGCATCCGACCGTTCAGACCGAGAAGGCCCCGTCCGGCGGGGGCGGGGACGGCACCGCCGTCGCGTCGGTGACCGGCCGGACCCTCGCCGCCAGCGCGGCGGCCTCCTCCCCCGCGACGACCCGCGCGGGGAAGGGGTCGCCGGCAGCGCGCCGGGTCAGCCCGGCCACCGGGAGCGGACGGCTGGAGGCCACCAGCACCACGTTCCCGTAGCGGCGCCCGCGCAACACGGACGGCTCCGCGATCAGCGCCAGCTCCGGCAGCACGGTGCGGACCGTGGCGATCTGGCCGCGCAGGAAGTCCAGCGGCGCGCCGTCCGCCAGGTTCGCCGCGTAGACGCCGTCGGCGCGCAGCACGCGGGCGACCATCCCGGCGAACTCGACCGAGGTCAGCGCCGCCGGGATGGTGTGCCCGCCGAAGACGTCGGCGACCAGCAGGTCGGCGCTGTCGGGCGGACAGCTCGCCAGGAAGGCGCGGGCGTCGGCAGCGTGGACGGCGGGCTCCGGGCCCTCCGCGCCCCTGCCCCACGGCAGGACCTCGCGGACCAGCGCGATCAGCCCGGCGTCGAGCTCGGCGACCTGCTGCCGCGAGCCGGGACGCGTAGCGGCGAGGTAGCGGGGCAGGGTGAGCGCGCCGCCGCCCAGATGCACGACGTCGAGCGGCGCGCCCTCGTCCGCGCAGAGGTCCGCCACGTGGGCCAGCCGCTGGACGTATTCGAACTCCAGGTACTGCGGGTCCGTCAGGTCGACGTAGGACTGCGGCGTGTCGTCCATGGTGAGCAGCCAGCCGCCAGGCCGGTCCACGTCGGGCAGCAGCCGGGCCGTGCCCAGATCCACCTCCCGGACGACGGGACGGTCGTCCGCGTGGTCGCCCGTGTGGTCGTTCGGCAGAGCATCCGGTGAGGGCGGCTGAAATGTCATGCGCACATTCTCTTCTCGGTTCGTCCAGGACCGAAATCGAGGGCTCCGGACCGGGAATTCCAGGCTTCTCCTCGCGATCTCCACCTGATGTCCACGGATCATGGAAGCCGCAGGTCGCACCGTAAAGTCACACCAATCCCAACAGGCGCAGAGGCCGCGAAAAACTCATCGACAAAAATCGCGTACCGCGTACAACCTTCCTCCGAAGGCGCGTGTCTTCCATGTGTCCGAAGCCGCCACCGAAGGGAAGCCCGTGCGACAGTCGACCCACGTCACCACGGTGCCACTTCTGCGGGCCCGCACCGCCCGCCGACTCGCGGTGCTGACGTTCCGCGAGGTGTTCGACCGCGGCGTCTTCGAGGCGCAGCTCGACCGGGTGCTCCGGTCCGCCACGCCGGTCTCCGTGACCCAGGTCGAGCAGGCGATGACGGGCGGCCCCAGCCTGCCCCCGCACAGCGTCCTGCTCACCTTCGAGCACGGCCACCGCAGCGTGGCCACCGAGGCGCTGCCGCTGCTCGCCGCCCGGCGGGTGCCGGCGCTGGCGTTCGTGGTCGCCGGGCTGGTGGACACCGACCGGCCCTACTGGTGGGACGAGGCCGAGTACCTGGTGGCCCAGGGCGGTTGGGCGCGCTGCCTGTCCGGCCGCGGGGGCGGCCCGGTCACCGAGAAACTGGCCGCCATGCCCGACCCCGACCGCCGCCGCAGCCTGGCCGAGCTCCGGGTGACGGCCCGCCACCGCGCCCCCTCCGCCCCGCAGCTCACCACCGACGACCTGCACCGCCTGCTGGACGCGGGCATCGCCGTCGGCAGCCACGGCCTCGACCACGCCCGGCTCGACCGCTGCGACGAGTACGCGCTGCGCGAGGAGATCGTCGGCGCCCACGAGCGGCTTGGCGAGCTGACCGGCACGGCCACGACCTCCTTCGCCTACCCCGAGGAGACCCACGACCTGCGCGCCGTGGCGCTGCTGCGCGAGCTGGGCTACCGCAGCGCCTTCCGCAACGACGGCATGCTGGTCGACACCCGTGGCGGCCTCCCCGACCCGCTCTGCATCAGCCGCCTCCGCGTCGACTCCCGCACAGCCCGCACCCGCTTCGACGCCGCCCTCTCCGGCTGGGCCCCGAGCCGCCGCCTGCGCGGAGCCCTCCAGGAGGCTTGAAGCGATCGGGCGTCTCGCGACCGCCGGGCCAGCCGGGACAGCCGGCTCGGCGACGGCTGAAACGCTGTCACCAGGCTGATGCCGAAAGCAGATCCACGGTTGTCAGTGGCGGGTGCAAGACTCCTGGTCATGCTCCCCGTCAGCGTGTACACCGAGCGCACCGCGCGCCTGCTCCGCCCGACCGCCGAGGCCCTGGGCGCGCTGGTGCGCGGTATCGGCGATCCGGGCGACCGCTTCCTTGTCGCCGGCCGCGTGCCCGATCTGCCTGACGTCTACTTCCAGATCTGGCACGAGAACGGCGGTGACTACACCGTCGAGCATCGCGACGGCGCGCCGGTCCGTCACTTCCGGACGCGCCTGCCCGACGCCGAGCAGGTCGTCGCCGCGCTGTTCGGTTGGGCCCGTGTCCAGGACACCTGGGACACCGGGCTCTCCTGGGAGCGGCTGGAGGACTGGGACGAGGCACCGCCCGTCCCTCCTCTGGAGCTGCCGGAGGAGGACCTCCGCGCCCTGGAGGACTGCCTGCGGGGACTGTTGACCTGCGGTTACGTCACCCTTGAACAGCTGACCGAGACTGCCGAGGACTACCTGGTCGACGACGGCGTGCGCCCGGTGTCGGGACCGCAGGCCGCAGCCCTGGCGAACCGGTTGTGGCGCGAGCGCGTCGCCGAACAGACGTCATGGGTGGGCGAGACCGACCCGGAGCGGATCACCCGGGCGTTCGACGCACTGGAGGAGCGCGGGATCACCGCGCGCGAGCACTTCACCTGCTGCCGCAGTTGCGGCCAGGCGGAGATAGGCGCGGAGGCTGAGCCGGGCTCACGCGGCTTCGTCTACTTCCACAGCCAGTCGGCCGAGGGCGCGGCCTCCGGCGGCGCGCTGCACCTGCACTACGGCGGCTTCGACGGCTCCGAGCAGACCACCCGCGGGATCGGAGCCGAGGTCGTCGCGGCGCTGGAGCAGGTCGGGCTGTCCCCCGAGTGGGAGGGCGATCCGTCGCAGGCCGTCCTCCTCCCTTCACTGGACTGGCGCAAACGACTGGTCGGCTGAGGGACGGCCCGACGGCCGCGGTTTCCGAATCCCGGTCCCTACCCGGCGTTCGGCGCTACCGCAGGCCCGCAGTCGACCGGTCGCTGATCGCGCGGCCCTCGGCGTAGGCGAGCGCCTCCGGGGCCAGCTCCTCGACGCGGCCGCTGCGGATCACGGTCAGCGTGCCGCCGCCGGTCTCCCGCAGGGGGCGGGCCCGGCGCAGGGCCTGCTCGGCGACGGCGCGGGCGGAGCCGAAGAAGGCGAGGTCCGGGCAGGTGCCCGCAAGGGCCGCGGCGATCTGGTCCCGCAGCATCTCGTAGTGGGTGCAGCCGAGCACCAGCGCCCGCGTCCCGGGCGGGGTCTGCGCGGCGGCCGTCGCGACAATCTCCGCGGTGGCCTCGGCGTCGGCGTACTCGACCGCGTCGGCGAGCCCCGGGCAGGGGATCTCGGTCACGTCCACGTCGGCGGCGAACTCGCGGATCAGGCCGCGCTGGTAGGCGCTGCCCGTGGTCGCGGGGGTGGCCCAGATCGCGACCGGTCCGCCGGACGCGGCGGCGGGCTTGATCGCGGGGACCGTCCCGATCACCGGGATGTCCGGCTCCAGCTCGGCGCGGATCGCCTCCAGCGAATGCACGGACGCGGTGTTGCAGGCCACGATCAGCGCGTCGGGCTTCTGCTCCGCCGCGGCGCGGGCCACGGCCACGGCGTGCGCGGTGATGTCCTCGGACGTGCGCGGGCCCCACGGCATGCCGTCCGGGTCCTGCGACAGCACCAGGTCAGCGTCGGGCCGCAGCGTTCGCAGCGCGGCGGCGGCAGCCAGCAGGCCGATACCGGAGTCCATCAGTGCGATCTTCACAGGGTCCGACCCTATCCGATCCGCGCTCCGGAGGCGTCCGGCAGCACAACTGCGGCATACTCGCGCGGGTGACCGCGCTGAGCTTGATCGCATGGGTGTCCCTGCTGGCCTGGGCCTGGCTGGCCTTCGGTCAGGGCCGGTTCTGGTGGACCGACCTCCGGCTGCCGCCACGCGATCCCGGCGCTCCCCGACCCAGCGTGGCCGTCGTCGTGCCCGCCCGGGACGAGGCGGAGGTGCTGCCGCTGAGCCTGCCCTCCCTGCTGGCCCAGCAGTACGCAGGCGAGGCCCGGGTGATCCTGGTCGACGACGGCAGCACCGACGGCACCGGTGACCTGGCCCGCAAGCTCGGCGAGGCCGCCGACACCCTCCCCCTGACCGTCACCTCTCCGGGCGAGCCGCCCGCCGGCTGGACCGGCAAGCTCTGGGCGCTGCGGCACGGCGTCGAACTGGCCGGGAACGTCGAGTACCTGCTGCTGACCGACGCGGACATCGCCCACGCGCCCGACTCCCTGGACAGCCTGGTGGCCGCCGCCGAGACCGGGCGGGACCGCAATGCGGGCAGCGGCGGCTACGACCTGGTCTCGCAGATGGCCAGGCTCAGCACGGCGACCCGCTGGGAGCAGCTGATCGTCCCGGCCTTCGTCTACTTCTTCGCCCAGCTCTACCCCTTCCGCTGGAGCAACAAGCCGGGCGCCCGGACCGCCGCGGCGGCGGGCGGCTGCACGCTGGTGCGCCGCGAGGCGCTGGCCGAGGTCGGCGGGGTGGCCGCGATCCGGGGCGCGGTGATCGACGACGTCAACCTGGCCCGCCTGGTCAAGCGCGGTGGCGGCCGGACCTGGATCGGGCTCGGCGACCGGGTGGACAGCGTCCGCCCCTACCCGGAGCTGGGACAGCTGTGGCGGATGGTCTCCCGCAGCGCCTACGCGCAGCTACGGCACAACGTCCTGCTGCTGGTCGGCACGGTGCTGGGGCTGGCGCTGATCTACCTGGTCCCGCCGGTGCTGTTGGTGGTCGGGCTGGTCACGCTCGCGCCGACGGTGATCGTCCCGTCGTTGGCGGCCTGGGCGCTGATGGCGGTGACCTTCCGCCCGATGCTCGCCTACTACGGCCGCCCGGCGGCCGAGACGCTGCTGCTGCCGTTCACGGCGTCGCTCTACCTGCTGATGACGGTCGACTCCGCGATCCAGCACTGGCGCGGACGCGGCGCCGCCTGGAAGGGCCGCACCTACCCGGCCCCGGACCAGCACGGCGAGGAGAGCGAACTGCCCGCCCGCTGAGAGTTCCAGCGGACGGGCAGGTACGACAACCGTTCAAACAGCCGTGCTCAGAGCGCGACGCCCATGAGCGCGTCGACCGTACGGGAGACCAGGCCCGGTGCGCCGGTGTCCGCGCCGCCCTCGGCCTCCTGACGCGCGGCCCAGGCGTCGACCGCCGCGAGCGCGCGGGGCGTGTCCAGGTCCTCGGCCAGCGCGGCGCGGACCTCGGCCAGCAGTGCCGTGGCGTCCGGGCCGTCAGGACGGGAGACCGCGGCACGCCAGCGGGCCAGCCGCTCCTGCGCGCCGCTCAGGTCGGCGTCGGTCCACTCCCAGTCACTGCGGTAGTGGTGGCCGAGCAGCGCCAGCCGGATCGCCGCCGGGTCAACGCCGTCGCGCCGCAGCGCGGAGACGAAGACCAGGTTGCCCTTCGACTTGGACATCTTCTCGCCGTCGAGGCCGACCATGCCCGCGTGCACGTAGTGCTTGGCGTACGGGTGGGCGTCGGCGTGCACCTGGGCGTGCGAGGCGCCCATCTCGTGGTGCGGGAAGACCAGGTCGCTGCCGCCGCCCTGGAGGTCGAAGCCCATGCCCAGGTGCTCCAGCGCGATCGCCACGCACTCGATGTGCCAGCCGGGTCGGCCGTGGCCGAGCTCGGTGTCCCAGGCGGGCTCGCCCGGACGGGCGGCCAGCCAGAGCAGCGGGTCGAGCCGGTGCTTCTTTCCGGCCCGGTCCGGGTCGCCGCCGCGCTCGCCGAAGTAGCGCAGCATCTCGTCGGCGTCGTAGCCGGAGACCTCGCCGAAGCGCGGGTCGGAGGCGACGGAGAAGTAGATGTCGCCGTCCAGCTCGTAGGCGGCGCCCTTGGCCAGCAGGTCCTTGATGATCGGGACGATCAGCGGGATCGACTCGACCGCGCCGACGTAGTGGGCCGGCGGCAGCATCCGCAGCGCCGTCATGTCCTCGCGGAACAGCGCCGTCTCACGCTCCGCCAGCTTCACCCAGTCCTCGCCGGTCGCGACGGCGCGCTCCAGCAGCGGGTCGTCGACGTCGGTGACGTTCTGCACGTACACGACCTGGTGGCCGGCGTCCAACCAGATGCGCTGGACCAGGTCGAACGCGTTGTAGGTGGCGGCGTGGCCGAGATGGGTGGCGTCGTAAGGGGTGATCCCGCAGACGTAGAGCCGGGCGGTCGGCCCGGGGCTGGTCGTCTGCAGACCGCCGGTCGCGGTGTCGTGGATGCGCAGGGGGTGTCCCTTGCCGGGAAGCAGGGGCACCTCGGAGGCGGGCCAAGCATGCATAGCCTTGACTCTAACCGGCTGATCATTCGATCCGCTAACGACCTTCTGTGATCAGCCATGATTGGCCGTGATTGGCGGCGATCAGCCGTTGTCGACCTTGATCGGTCGCACGTGCATGCGAGGCCCGGTCGCGGGGTAGAGCGTCAGTCGTCGGCGGATCGGGGAGCCGGATCGGGGAGGCGTGCGCTGTGACGGAGATCCCGGCGGTCCTTGTCGTGCAGCAGGAGGACGCGGCCGGTCCCGGCATCGTCGGGGCGGCGCTTGCGGCGGAAGGCCTGCGGCTCGACGTCCGGCATCCGTGGCGCGGCGAACCGCTGCCCGAGCACCTGGGCGGCGTGTCCGGGCTGCTGGTCCTCGGCGGCGCGGCGAACTGCGACGACGACACCACCGCACCCTGGCTTCCGTCCGTCCGGGCGCTGGTCCGCCAGGCGGTGGACACGGAAGTGCCGCTGCTGGGGATATGTCTGGGCGCGCAGATCATGGCGTCCGCGCTGGGCGGCCGGGTCCGGCCGCGCGCCGAGGGCGCCGAAGGGACCGGCACGCAAGCCGAGACCGGCGGGGTCGGCGGGCAAGCCGGACGGCCGCCGGAGGTCGGCGTGGTGCCGCTGCGCCGGCTGCCGGACGTGGCCAGCGACCCGGTCCTGTGCGGGGTGCCCGAGGGCGCACCTGCCGCGCAGTGGCACTGGGACGACATCGTGGCGCTGCCGCCGGGCGCGACCCCGCTGCTGACCGGGGACGCCTGCGAGCACCAGGCCTTCCGGATCGGGCGTGTGGCCTGGGGCGTGCAGTTCCACCCCGAGGTGACGGGCGTGGACGTCGCGGCATGGGCCGCCTCCGACGGTCCCGCCGTGCGGAAGGCGGGCGCCGACCCGGACGCCGCCGTCGCGCAGGTCCGTGCGGCCGAGCCGGAGCTCCGCACGCTGTGGACGGCGACCACCCGCGCCTGGGCCGCGCAGGTCCGCGCCGCCCACCGCCCCAACGATTGACGCCGCGTCAGATCGGCGGCCAGGGCACGCTCGGCCACTCCTGCGACGGGAGCGGGTGACGGCCCTCCTTGAGCAGCCCGTCCACCCGCGCTCGCGTCGCCGCGATCTCACGCTCCGTCAGCAGCGGTGCCAGCGCCTCGCCGAGAGCGCCGTCCAGCTCCTCCCGGAGACCGCCGAGGACCTGCGTCGCCTCGTCCGTCAGCGGCTCGCCCGCCCAACCCCACAGCAGCGTGCGGAGCTTGCCGGGGACCGCGAAGGTCACCCCGTGGTCGATGCCGTAGAGCCGTCCGTCCGCCGCCGAGAGGAAGTGACCGCCCTTGCGGTCCGCGTTGTTGAGCACCGCGTCCAGCACCGCGAGTCGCCGCAGCCGTTCGTCGTCGGCGTGGACGAAGAGCGCGGTCTGCCCCGGCTCGACCTCGGCCAGGCCGATGGCGTGCCAGCCCGGGGCCGGGGTCTCCCCCGGCTGGAGGGCGATCAGCTGGGGCGCGTCGTCGTCCTCCTCGACCCATATCTGGCACATGCCCTCGCCGAACGGCCCGTCCCTGAGCACCGTCGGCGGGATCAGCCCCCAGCCGGTCGCGGCCGAGACCAGGTACGCCGCGGTCTCGCGTCCGGCGAGCGTGCCGTCGGGGAAGTCCCACAGCGGGCGTTCGCCGCGCACCGGCTTGTGGACGCAGACCGCCGTGCCCAACTCCGGGTGGGTGACGGTGCAGTAGAAGACCGCGTTGGACGCCGAGGTGACCCGCCCGTGGACGGTCAGGTCCCCGTCGCGCAGCAGCGGCAGCGCGCGCTCCGGGTCCGCCGCGAGCGCCGCGCTGGCGACCGCGTCCGCCTCGGGGACGGCGGCGCTCAGCGCCGGTAACCGTTCTGGCGCGGGCACACGTGGCCCTCCGGATCCAGCGGCAGGCTGCAGAACGGGCACGGCGGGCGGCCCGCCGAGACCAGCTCCAGCGCGCGCTTGGCGAAGACCCGGGCCATCGCGCCGTTGAGCCGGACGCGCAACAGCGACGGGCCGTTCTCGTCGTCCTCGAAGAGCGCCGCCTCGTCGGCCTCCTCACCCTCGCCCTCGATCACGGCCTGTGCCTCGACGACCAGCAGCTGCACCGCGTCGTCCCAGGCCAGGGCCATGGTGCCGACGCGGAACTCCTCGTCGATGGGCGTGTCGAGCGGGGCGCTGTCCATCATCTCCGGCGGAGCCAGTGCCGGGACCGTGGTGCTCCCGCCGCTGCGGCGGACCACCTCGTCGAGCAGCTCGTCCACCCGCTCGGCGAGCGCGGCCACCTGGCCCTTCTCCAGCAGCACGGTGGTGATCCGGCCACGCGCGCTGGCCTGCAGGTAGAAGGCGCGGTGGCCCGGCTCGCCGACCGTTCCGGCCACGAAGCGCTCGGGAGGGTCGTAGAAGAACACCTGGCGGGGCACGATGCTTGCTCCACGGGATCGGGGGCTTCGAGCTGGTGGCTCGTTTCCTCGGACTGCGACGGGACTGACTTCGACGGGACTACTGGTACCTGGGACGGGGGACCCAGGAAATGACCTGTACGACTGCCTGTTCGATGGACATGACGGTAGCTCTCGTGGTGTCCACCCTACCTACGGACCTTGACCTCAGCGGGTTCCGGTCGATCCGCCGACCACGGCGTCGTCACCCTCCGGGCGCGGCCGGGGCGCGAACCCCGCCAGCTCACCGGTGTCGCCGAGCCGCAGCAGGTAGGGGCGGACCGGGGTGTAGCGGATCGCGGTCACCGAGGCGGGCTCGACCGAGATCCGCTGGAACAGGTCCAGATGGAGGCCGAGCGCGTCGGCGACGATCGCCTTGATGATGTCGCCGTGGCTGCAGACCAGCCAGAGCGCCTCCGCACCGTGCTCGCGCTCGATCTCCGCGTCCCACTCGCGGACGCTCTCGACCGCGCGGCGGCTCATCTCGCGCAGCGACTCACCGTCCGGGCCGGGGAACGTCACCGCGGACGGCTGGGCCTGGACGGTGCTCCAGAGCGGTTCCTTGGACAGCTCGGCCAGGCTGCGGCCGGTCCAGTCCCCGTAGCGGCACTCGCCGAGACGCTCGTCCATCCGCAGCGAGAGCTCCGGCCGCGCGGCCAGCAGCGGCGCGACGGTCTGCCGGCAGCGGTCCAGCGGGCTGCTCACGACGGCGCTGAGCGGCAGTCCGGAGAGCCGCTCGGCCAGGCCCTTGGCCTGCTGTTCCCCCTGCTCGTCCAGCGACACCCCCGGACTCCACCCGGCCAGGACCCCGGAGGAGTTGGCGGTGGAACGGCCGTGGCGGACGAGCAGCAGAGTCGGCATGGTGCCCAGGGTAGATCACCCGCCCGAACAGGCGGCCGTGCGGACGGACGACTTCCACGGAAAAAGCGCCGCGGGCTGTCAGTGGCCGCTGCTAGCTTGCTCGGACATGACGACCACACCGGAGCTCCCCCGCGACGAGAAGTCCATCCTGCTGCGCAGCATGGAGCGTCACCGCGACGCCGTGCTGTGGAAGCTCGACGGCCTGGACGACACGCAGTTGCGCCGCCCCATGGTGCCGTCCGGCACCAGCCTGCTGGGCCTGGTCAAGCACCTGGCCGCGGTCGAGTACGGCTGGTTCTGCGAGCCCTTCGGGATCGAGACGGAGCCGCTCCCGTTCGACGACAACGACCCCGAGGCCGACCTGCGGCTCCGTGACGACGAGACCACCGCGGACGTCCTCGCCTTCTACTCCCGCGCCCGCGCGGCGGCCAACGCGGCCGTCGAGGCGACCGGCCTGGACGCGGAGGGACGTGCCTGGTTCGGGGAGACGGTCACCATGCGCTGGGTGCTGGTCCACATGATCGAGGAGACCGCCCGTCACGCCGGTCATGTCGACATCCTCCGCGAGCTGATCGACGGCAAGACCGGCGACCACGACCGCGCCGACGACTGACGGGCGGCGACGAGTGACCGGAGCGATCGTGCAACTCCACTTCAGCGGCAGCGTGTTCGAGTGGCGCGGCCCTGCGCCGTACTACTTCGTCGCCCTGCCCGACGAGCAGTCCGCCGATGTGCGCGAGGTGGCCGCGCAGGCCAGCTACGGCTGGGGCGTGATCCCGGTCGACGCCCGGATCGGCGGGACCGCCTTCTCCACCTCGCTCTTCCCGAAGGACGGGGGTTATCTGCTGCCGCTGAAGAACGCCGTGCGCAAGCCGGAACGCCTCGCCGAAGGGGACGAGGTGACGGTGGCGTTGACGGTTCGCTTCTAGCAACTGCCCACCTCGGCAGAGGCGTTGGGCCGCGACGAGTCCCTTACCTGGAGGACGGGTCGGCCGCAGGTGTCGTCCAACGACGCGTGAGCGCAAGGGCAGGGACAAAAGCCGCGAATCGCTACCCATAGTGACAAGTTGCCGACTCCTGGTGACGTGCATAGCGTGAGTCTCGACCGGTCCGGAACCACGGATGACGTTCCAGGGCCGTCTTCGAGGGGTGACCGCCGCCTTGTGGCAGCAGGCCCCCATTCCTCGGCCCGAAGTGGGCCGCCTCACCAGGAGATTCGTAGATGCTTCTGCAGTCGACGATTCGCAAGATCGCCTCCGTCACGGCCATCGGCGCGCTCGCCACGCTGGCCGCGGCGGGGACCGCCTCTGCCGCTGCGCCGCAGATGGCTCCGGCCGCGCAGGCCAAGCCCGCCATGGCGATGCACCACCATCACCACCTCTACGAGGGCAGGGTCATCGCCCGCACCGGCCTGCTCATCCGGAGCGGCCCGTCGCAGAGTGCCCCGGTGATCGGCTCGCTCAACTACGGCCAGACCGTCTGGATCGTGTGCAAGGTCAACGGCCAGTGGATCGACGGCAACCCGCGCTGGTACAAGCTGGCCGACGGCCGGTGGGCGTGGTCCTCCGCACGCTACATCGTCAACATCGGCCCCGCGCCGCGCTGGTGCCACTGATCCACAGCACCGCAACGCCAACGCCGGTCCGCGCCCGGGTCCTCGGGCACGGGCCGGCGTTCGCCATTGCCCGCGAGGCGCAACGACTCAGACGCCGCCGACGCCGTCACTCTCAACATCGCCCAGTTCGACGAAACGGGTGACGGCGAAGAGCCGGGCGCAGCGACGCGCCATCGCGTCGGGCGACTCCTCGGGGTGGTTGATCCACCAGCGGACGAGCGCGGTGCACAGGCCACGCCACGCGTACATCAGCGCGTCGGCGTCGAGCGGATCGCCGGATCCGGCCGCGTGCAGCAGGTCCGCGGAGCCGATCGCGGCGAGGTCGTCGATGGCGTCGCGGTAGTGGTCGGCGCGCTCGGCGGCCTCGCTGCCGGGCGGCAGCGACGGGTCGTAGAGCACGAACCACGCCCGGCGCTCCCCGTCGAGCGCGGTGAACAGGGCCCGCAGCACCCGCAGGGGCGTGGGCGACGCGTCCGCGCCCGGCTCGGCCATCGCGGCACGGATGGCGTCCAGCAGCCGATCGCCCACCGGTTCGAGGCAGGCCAGGTAGAGATCCTGCTTGCTGCCGAAGTACTGGTGCAGCAGCGGCTTGGTGACCCCGACGCGGGCGGCGACCGCGGCGACGGTGGTGCCCTCGTAGCCGTGACGGCCGAACTCCTCGGTGGCGGCGGCGATTACCTGTTGTTCGCGCGCGGCCCTCGGCACGCCCTTGGTGCCCGCCTTGGCACCGGTCGCGCTACCGGCCCGCGGGTGCAGCGTTGTCATGGGACCCGATCTTACCCTAGGGTAATTTTCCGTTGGGTAAGTTCATCGGATCCCCGCTGGGAGCACCGTCATGTCCACAGCCTCGCCCCTCCCCGGCACCTCGCGCACCCGCTCCTGGTGGGGCTGGGGCTATGTCGACGCCCATCCCGACGACGCCGAGTGCCTGGCGATGGGTGCACTGCTGCCCGGCACCTTGGCCCGTCCGCTGCCGATACCCCGGGTCGCCGACCTGGACATCACCCGCCCGGCCGTGACGCCCCCGTCCGCGCTGGCGCACCTGGTCACCGCCGATCCCGAGGCGCGCGCCGCCCACGCAATGGGCAAGGCCTACCGCGACGTCGCCCGCGCCCTGCGCGGCAGGCCTGGCCGGATCCCCGACCTCGTCGCCCTCCCGACCTGCGACCAGGACGTGACCGACCTGCTCGACTGGGCCGGTGACCACGACGTCGCCGTCATCCCCTTCGGCGGCGGCTCCTCGGTGGTCGGCGGCGTGGAGTACCGCGGCGACGCCCACCGCGCCGTGCTGTCGCTCGACCTGACCTCGATGGACCGGGTACTGGAGATCGACGCCACCAGCCGCTCGGCGCGCATCCAGGCCGGGGCCCTCGGGCCGGTACTGGAGCAGCAGTTGCGACCCCACGGTCTGACGCTGCGTCACTTCCCGCAGAGCTTCGAGTTCTCCACGCTCGGCGGTTGGCTCGCCACCCGGGCGGGCGGGCACTACGCCACTGTGCACACCCACATCGACGACTTCGTCCAGTCCCTGCGCGTGATCACGCCCGCAGGCACGAGCACGTCGTGGCGGCTGCCCGCGTCCGGGGCGGGGCCGTCGCCCGACCGGCTCTTCCTGGGCTCCGAGGGCACGCTCGGCGTCATCACCGAGGCGTGGATGCGGCTGCAGCAGCGGCCCGTCCACAAGGCGTCGGCATCCGTCTCCTTCACCGACTTCTCCCGCGCGCTGGACGCGGTGCGCGCCATCGCGCAGTCAGACCTCGCGCCCGCCAACTGCCGTCTGCTCGACCCGGGTGAGGCACTGCTGTCAGGTGCCGCGAGCGACGGGTCGTCCGTGCTGGTCCTCGGCTTCGAGTCCGCCACGTCCCGCGTCGACGACCGGCTCGCGAGCGCGCTGGACATCGCCCGCTCCCACGGTGGCCAAGGGGACGACGAGGAGCGCAACTCCCCGGCCGGCGCGGGCGGTTCCGCCGTGAGCGCGTGGCGGTCGGCCTTCCTCCGGATGCCCTACATCCGCGACGGCCTGGCCCGCGTCGGCGCCGTCGTCGAGACCTTCGAGACCGCGGCCACCTGGGACACCGTCCCCGCCCTGATCGACGCCGTCCGCACCGAGGTCGGCGCCGCCGCGCTGAAGGCCACCGGCCACCCCGCGACGGTCAACTGCCGTCTCACGCACGTCTATCCGGACGGCGCCGCGCCCTACTTCACCGTCGCCGTCGCCGGCCGTCCCGGTGACGAGGTCGCGGTCTGGGACGAGATCAAGGCGGTCGCGACCGAGGTCCTGCACCGCCATCGCGCCACCATCACCCACCACCACGCGGTCGGCCGCGACCACCGCCCGGGCTACGACCTCCAGCGCCCGGCCCCGTTCGCCCTCGCGCTGCAGGCCGCGAAGGACGCTCTGGACCCGCACCACGTCCTCAACCCCGGCGTCCTGATCGGCTGAGCGACGAGACGCGGGACACGCCTGTGGGGCCGGTCGGACGACCGGCCCCACAGGGGTTAGCGAGCTGATGCCGTCAGCGTCAGCTGCCGCTGCCCGCGGTGAAGGCGGTCAGACCGTTCGGGGTACCGAGACCGGTCGGGCCGTCGTAGCCGGTGCCCGCGGTGCACAGGTAGCTCGGGGTGCAGCCCGAGCCGCTGTTGCTGCCGGTGGTCACGTCGTTCAGCGCCGAGGTGTGCTGGTACGGGTACTGGGCCGGGTTGTCGTTCGCACCCGGGGTTCCCGCGTCGGCGTAGACCGAGGCGATGATCGGCGAGGACGCGCTGGTCCCGCCGACGACCTGCCAGCCGTTGGACTGGTAGCTGTCGTAGACGGCGACACCGGTCGCCGGGTCGGCGACGGCGGAGACGTCGGCGACGGTGCGGTTGGAGCAGCCGGTGTCGGTCTGCCAGGTCGGCTTGGTCTCGTACGCGGAGCAGCCGGAGCCGGTGCCCTCGGTCGAGTTGGTGTACCAGACCGACTCGGACCAGCCGCGCGAGCTGGAGTCCTTGGTCAGCGACGTGCCACCGACGGCGGTGACATAGGGCGACGCCGCCGGGTACTCGACGCCGTAGGCGCTGTCACCGGCGGAGGCGGTGATCACGACGCCCGGGTGGTTGTAGTAGCTGCTGTCGGTCTGCGTGTCGGAGGAGTCCTCCGAGCCGCCGTAGCTGTTGGAGACGTACTTCGCCCCCATGGTGACCGCCTGGTTGACGGCGGTGCCCAGGTCGGAGGTGTTGGCGCTGGACGCCTCGACGAGCAGGATGTGCGCGTTCGGCGCGATCGCGGAGACCATGTCCAGGTCCAGGGAGATCTCCCCGGCCCAACCGGCGTCGGCGGTGGGGTAGTTGCTGCCGCCGTTCTCGTCGACCTTCTGGAAGCAGCCGTTGGCGGTGGTGCAGGCGGGCAGCCCGTACTGGGCACGGTAGGAGCCCAGGTCCGCCTCGGCGTTGGGGTCGTCCTGCGCGTCGACGATGGCGATGGTGGCACCCGCGCCGCCGTTGGCGGGGATGTTGTACGCGCTCAGCAGGTCGCTCGGACCGAAGCCGTCGGGCGTCGCGGCCGGGCTGTCGGCGCGCAGGGCCAGCGCGTGCGGCTCCGTCACGTCCGTGCGGACCAGCGCGAAGCAGGAGGCCTGGTGCGCCTTCGGAGCGGCACACTCGTGCCGGTAGTGCACGTTCGCGTGGCCGTGGCCGGCGTGGGCCGAGGCGAGGACCGGCGCGGCGAGCGGTGCGGCGTTCGGCGCGGTGGTCGCAGCCTGGGCGATGGGGCTGGCGGCCAGGCCGGCCACGGCTATGCCGAGGGAGACCATCCCGGTCAGGGCCGTACGGGCCCGGCCGGAGTGGAGGGGGTTGCGCATGTGGGGAGCTTCCTCTCAGATCACGTGACGCCTCCGTGCGGAGTGGGGGGCGCCAATTGACGTCGTGTCACCACGACGAGTGGTGAGTCGGATGGCACGAGAGTGAAGCAGAGTTGTCAGACACGGGTCAATAGATCTCGCCCAGAAACCTCTCAGTTTCCTCTCAGCGATCTGTGACCTTTGCCTCATTGAAAAACGGCCATTTGTCGGGTTTCAAGACCTTGCTGACCCCGTTCCTGCTGATGAACAGCTCAGGACGTGACGACCGGTCAGCCGAAGCGACCTGCGACGTAGTCCGCCGTGCGCTGGTCTCGCGGGCGTTCGAAGAGGTCCTCGGTGGAGCCGTGTTCGACGATCCGGCCGGGGGTGTCGTGGCTGGCCAGAAAGAACGCGCAGGACTGCGAGACGCGCTGGGCCTGCTGCATGTTGTGGGTGACGATGACGATCGTCAACCGCCCGCGCAGCAGCTCGATGGTCTCCTCGACCCGGCGGGTGGAGGTCGGGTCCAGCGCGGAGCAGGGTTCGTCCATCAGCAGCACGTCCGGCGAGACGGCCAGGGAGCGGGCGATGCAGAGCCGCTGCTGCTGTCCACCGGAGAGTGCGCCGCCGGGAGACCGCAGGCGGTCCCGGACCTCGGCCCAGAGGCCGGCCTGCTGCAGGCTCGTCTCCACGAGGTCGTCGCGCTCGGCCTTGCCGACCTTGATGCCGGCCAGCTTGAGCCCCGCAGCGACGTTGTCGTAGACGGACATCGCCGGAAACGGATTCGGCCGCTGGAAGACCATGCCGATACGCCGCCGCACCTTGGCCGGCAGGCGGCCGGGCGCGTAGACGTCCTCACCGGCCAGCAGCACCTGTCCGGCCAGCCCGGCCCCGCGCACCATCTCGTGCATCCGGTTGAGGATCCGCAGGTAGGTGGACTTGCCGCAGCCGGAGGGGCCGATCAGCGCGGTGACCTCCCCGGCCGGCATGACGAGCGACACCCGGTCCAGCACCTTGCGTTCGCCGAACCACGCGGAGACCCCACGGGTCTCCAGACCGTGCACGGTCAGGGGCAGTTCGACCGTCTCGACGAGATCGGCGTCGGTCATCGGTTCTCCATCGGCTCGCGGTGCGCCACCGGTTCGGTGATCGGGTCAGTAGAGGTCGGTGATCGGGTCGGTGTTCGGTCAGTAGAGGTTGGGGAGCAGGGCGGCGGCGTTCTCGTAGACGCACCACACCAGTGCGGTGAGCACCGGGGCGAAGACCAGGTACGCCGCCGACCGTCGCCACCGCAGCGCGGCGATCACGGCGAGGGCGGTCGCGCCGCACAGCGCGAGCATCCAGAGCTGGAGCGGGGCGACCGCGTCCGGCTCTCCGGCCATGGCCTTGTCGGCGGGCACCTGGGCCGGACGGCCGCCGGGGTTCACCGCGGCGGAGCCCTGCAGATGGGAGCTGACCAGGACGGTGCCCGTCGGGATCCAGGACGAGTTGCCGGTGGCCAGGATCAGCCGTGCGCTCGCGTCGCTCACCACCGGGTGCGCGCCGGTGCCGAGGCCGTCGACGACGTAGGTGAAGCGGCCCTGACCGGTGGTCACGTCCACCGCGTTGCCCACTCGCAACGCGTCCAGGTGCGCGAAGGGACCGCCGAACGAGGTGCGGCGGCCGAACACGACGGCGGCGCCCGTCTGGCCGGGGAGCGCGGTGTCGCGCCGGTGGCCGGGGCCGCGCATCAGGTCGCGGGCGGTGGTCCCCTCGACGACCACGGCATCGCGCAGGCCGATCGCCGGAATGGAGATCACCGCCACCGGCGTGCCGTCGGGCGCCGCACCCACCGGGGCGATCGCGTTCTCCAACTCGTTGGCGAACGTGCGGTGTTCGGTCGACTGGAAGTGCTGCTCCTGGAGCCCGCTGACGGCGAGCAGGAACACCACGAATCCCAGCAGCAGCGTGCCGAGGAGGGTCGCCGCGAAGGCCGTGCGCGCGACGACGGCACGCGAGCGTCCGCGGGAACGGCCGCGCGGGGGCGGGGCCTGCTCGGGACGCCGCCCCGAGGCGGGCGCGGTGGTGTCGTCGCGACCGTCGTCCGGGGTCGGTCCGCCCGGCGAGGCCTGCTGGGTGGCGAGGGCGCTCACCGGTCACCGCCGCCCGGGGTGGGGCCGTCGCCCGCCGCACGCCGACGACGCCTCAGATAGGCGCCGAGCAGCGGGGGCAGGGCGACGACGCCGAGCAGTTCCACCCCGGTCAGGCCGGAGAGCATCCAGTCGTCCTGGCCACCTGCCAGGGCCACGACGGTGGCCGCCCCGGCGGAACCGACCCCGCCCGAGCCCGCAACTGAGCCGGTCCCCGCGCCGACCGGGACGACCTGTCCCGTCTGCGGGTCGATGACGGTCCCGCCGCCACCCGCGGCTCCCCCGGCCGCGCCGCCGGTCCCCGCGGAACCGCCCGTGCCCCCGGTGCCGCCCGACGCTCCCCCGGCGCCCCCTCCGGAGCCGCCCGAGCCGCCCCCGGAGCCGCCGGCCGTGCAGTCGAGCGGCGCGCCGAGCTTGTCGCACGGGCTCGGCATCGGCGCGGTGGTGAGGACGGTCAGCTGCCCGGCCGAGTTGAAGGTCGGATTGGGGCAGTTCTGCAGCGTGTTCGGGTTGACCCCGCCGACCTGGCCGGGGATGTGGCTGACCTGGAGCAGTCCGCCGCGCACCAGGTTGCGCGGGATCGGCGAGTAGCCGAGCTGCGCCGCCTCGCCCTGACCGGCGCAGAGGATGTAGTCGATGTAGGTGCTCAGCGCGGCGCCCTTGTCGTTGCTGAACCTCGGCGGCACCGGCAGCGAAGCGCCCCCGCGCGGCACGATGAGATAGCTGTAGCTGGAGATCGGGTACGACCGCGGATCGGTCATGGTGTAGACGCCGTCGAGGTTCTGCTGCAGGTAGTTGGGGTCGCTCGGCGAGGTGTTGTCGTCGACGCCGCGGATCTTGGCCGCCGTCAGCGCCACCGCCACGTTGGACGCGGTGGGCAGCGAGTAGTACCCGGCCGGGTTGAGCACCTTGACGACGGGCCAGTTGGCCCGCAGCGCGTAGGCGTACTCGTCGTAGCCGATGGTGCCGAGGCCCGTCGGACCCTGGATGTAGTTGGCGACGACGTCCGAGCCGTTCTGGGCCACCATGTGGCCGGAGGCCGGGTAGAACTCGGTGTAGTCACCGCAGACCACCCCGAGCACCTGGCGGCAGTAGGCGTCCCACTCGCTCTGGTGGGTGTGCTCCATGTACCGGGTGAACTGCGCGGTGGCGCCGGACCCGTCCGAGCGGACCACCGGGGTGATCGGGATGTGCGGCAGCGTGCCGCCGTAGTCGTGCAGGATCGCCGGGTCGTCCCAGTAGGTGATCTGCCCGGTGAAGATCTTGACGATGGTGTCGGGCGACAGCCGCAGGTTGGTCACCTGCTGCCCGCCGACCTTGAGGTTGTACATGAAGGCGGTGCCGCCCGCCGTCACCGGGACGTACGAGTAGCCGTAGTTGGGCTTCTCCGGCTGTCCGAGCCCGTACTGTCCGCCCGCGCCCGCGCCCGCGCCCGCGTCGGCGGTGGTGCGGAACGGGACGTCGGAGGCGGTGAAGTCGTCCTGCCCCTGGGACCAGTTGTTCCGTCCCGCCGCAGACCCGTCCGGGTTGAACTGGATCACGATGCCCTGGGGTTCGACGTCCAGACGCCACTGGTCCAGCGCCGGGCCCGCCCAGCTGGAGCCGTCGCCGTTGAGCGAGGTCGAGGCGAAGCCCGGCTGGGTCTGGAACAGCTGCACCAGCATCAGCGCGGGCAGGGCCAACAAGAGGGCCAAGGTCCGCTTCCACGCGCGATGTCCAGTCACCGCGATCCTCCCTGGTACGACCGGCCGGCCAGGAGCCGCGCGGTGACGAACAGAACGAGTACGACGAACATCAGCAGCAGCCCGGCCGCGAAGGCGCGGGCCACCATGTCGGAGGACGGGTAGCGCACGTAGTTCCAGATGAACAGCGGCAGGCTGACCTGGTGGTCGTTGAACGGGTTGGCGTTGAACTGCGCGGTGAAGCCGGAGGTCAGCAGGACCGGCGAGGTCTCGCCGACGCCGCGCGCCATGCCCAGGACCACCGCGGTGACGAGCCCCCGGCGGGCGGTGGGGAGGACCACGCTCCACACCGTCCGCCACTGGCTCGATCCGAGCGCGTAGGAGGCCTCCCGCAGCGTCCCGGGAACCAGGCGGAGCACCACCTCGGAGGCGCGGGTGACGATCGGCATCATCATCACGGTCAGGGCCAACGACGCCGCGAAGCCGCTCTGTTGGAGGCCGAGCGTGAGGATGACCACCCCGAGGACGAAGAGCCCGGCCACGATGGACGGCAGCGCGGTCATGGCCTCCACCACCGTGCGCACCGCGCGGGCCCCGCGTCCGCCGACCTCCGCCAGGTAGACCGCGGTGGCGATGCCGAGCGGCACCGCGAAGAGCGTTGCCAGCCCCAGCTGTTCGAGCGAACCGATCACCGCCGCGAGCGCGCCGCCCGACGTGATCGGCGACAGCGACGCGGTGCGTTCCATGTCCTGCGTGTAGAAGTTGGCGTGCGAGGCCGCGTGCTCGCCCATCTCGCCGACGAAGAAGACCTGGTCGACGATGAGCGCGGTCACCGCCAGCCCGGCGCTGCAGACCACGACCCGGGCGAGGTTCTCGCGCACCGTGCGCGGGTCCCACTGGGTGCGACCGATCCCCCAGTACATGGCCAGGAAGAGGACGTACCAGCTGAGCAGGAAACCCTGCGCGCCGCTGAGCGGGAGCAGGCGCTCGTAGAGCAGCCAGCACAGCGCGAAGGAGCCGACGGCCGCGCCGAGCAGCGAGGTCAGGCCCGGGCCGGTGATCCCGCCGAAACGGATCCGGACCTCGGGCTCGGACGCCGGAGCGGCGGAAGGACCGGTCGCGGGCCCCTGCTGGTCCGGTGGCCCCGACGGGCCGCCGGTCGCCGTTGCGATGGTGGTCACTGTCGCCTCACTCGTTGGTGGCCGCGCCGGAACGCGAGCGGTTGATGACCATCGCGGCCAGCATGTTGACCAGCAGCGTCAGCCCGAACAGCACCAGGCCCGCGGCCATCAGCGCGGAGAGCGACAACGGGTCGGACTCGCTGTAGCGCAGCGCGATGAGGGCGGAGATGGAATTGGCACCGTTCTCCAGCACGTGCCAGGTGACGCTGAAGGAGGGCGAGATGATCAGCGCGACGGCGATGGTCTCTCCCATGGCCCGCCCGAAGCCCAGCATCACCGCGCCGATCAGCCCGCCCCGGGAGAAGGGCAGGACGACGCTGCGGACCATCCCCCACCGGGTGCTGCCCAGCGCGTAGGCGCCCTCACGTTCGCCCTGCGGCGCCTGGGACATGACCTCCCGGCTGAGCGAGGTGACGATCGGGATGATCATGAGCGAGACCACGCAGCCCGCGATGAACGGCGACGAGGTGTAGGAGGTGTCGATGTCCCCGGTCCGCACCTTGAAGAGCGGCAGGACGCCGCCGAGGTGCAGCGCGAGGAAGCGGATGAAGCCGACGATCCGGGGCTGGAGGAAGAACAGCCCCCAGAGCCCGTAGACGATGCTCGGGATCGCGGCCATCAGGTCCACCATGCTGACCAGGGCCGCCTTCAGCCGGGTCGGCGCGTACTCGGAGATGAAGACCGCCGTGGTGAGCGCCACCGGGACGGCGATGGCCAACGCCACCAGGGCGATGATGATGCCGTCCGGCAGCACCGCGGCGATCCCGAAGACGTGGGCCTCCGGATGCCAGGCGGACTGGGTGAAGAAGGACCAGCCGGTGGCGCGCAGCGCCTCAAGACCGCGCAGCAGCAGGAACAGGGCGATCAGGCCCATCAGCGCGAAGACGGAGAACCCGGCGGAGCGCAGTCCCGTCCGGAAGAGCCGGTCCGGCAGGGTCACCGGCGTCTCGATCCGGCGGGGCCGGTCGGCGGCTCCGCCGTCGTCCGGCACGGACGCGTCGGGCGCGAGGGTCGCCTCAGCCACGGCCGCCTCCCAGGCGGGTGGCGCGCAGACGCCGGAGCAGGCGCCTGGTCGACCGGTTCAACCGCTCGCCCGCGTCCGTGGTGGTGAGCACCAGCGTCGTCGGACCGCCGACCAGCAGCACCGCGCCGGTGATCAGCAGGATCGGCAGCAACAGCCGCTGGCTGCCGACACCGTCCGCACTGCCGGAGGCGATCGGAACGGAGCCGAGCGCCTGCGGGTGGGAGCCCTTGGCCGTGGCGGGCTTGACGCCGGATCCGCCGGAGGCGCCCTGGGTGGTACCGCCGCTGGTGCCGCTGACCGTCCCGCCACTCGCTCCGCCGGCGAGTCCGGCGCCGCCCGACAGGCCCCCGGCTCCGCTGCCGCCGCCGCTCCCTCCGCCGCCGCCGGAGGGGGACGCACCGCCGCAGGCGGCCGAACCGCCGCCCTGGTTGCCGGGCTTGGCGCTGTCCTGGTGCAGCACATGGCAGGCGGCGGCTGCCGTCTGGGTCAGCTGACCGCTCGTCAGAGGAATAAATCCGTAGGCGAGCTGCCCCGGCTGGAAGCCGGTGGTCTGCGCGGCCGGGGCGATGACGTGCTGGAGGAAGTCGGACAGCTTGCTCGCCTTGGTCGTGCTGAGACCGTGCGTCGGCACCATGGCGTACTGGACGGTGGTCAGCGGATAGGCCGACGCGTCCTTGGCGAAGCCGGTGCTGCCCGCGTTGCTGTACGGGAGTTGCTGGGTGCCGGTGGTGGCGTTGACGGCCATGTCGGCGACGGCGGCGGACATGGACGCCTGGCTGAGCGCGACGTACGCGCCCGCCGGGTTCAGCAGTTGGGCCTGCGGCATCGAGTAGGCCGCCGCCTGGCCCTCGTCCAGGATCGCCATCACGGCCCGGCTTCCGGCCGGTTCCGGCCCCGCCTTGTCGTGCTGGCCGGTGGGGTCGGGGAGCCAGTCCAGGTCGGTGGGCTGGGCCTGGAGCATGTTGCGGGCCACCTGGACCAGGCCGCCGAGCAGCGGGTTCCACTCGTAGCCCTTCATGTGCGTCACCGACCCGTCCGGGCTGGTGCCGGAGGCGTCCTGCGGGATGAACGCCTCGACCGGGTAGCCGGAGAAGGTCGGCTGCTCGTAGTAGGTGTCCACGCGCATGCCCCAGGGATCCGGCTTGCCGGACAGGAACGCCGCGGCGTCGGGGTCGGCGGCGATCCACGAGGTCAGCTGCTGCACCAGGTCGGTGGTCCCGCCGACCACGATCGGCAGCGCGGCGCCGCCGTTGAGCGAACCGCAGGACGGCCAGTGCGGCCCGTTCGGGCCCGTGGGGTTGAGCGCCAGGAACTCCGGGTCCTGGTAGATGCAGGCCGGGTTGCCCTTGGTGGACGCGTAGGCGTCCGCGTTCTGCTGGCCGACGTACGACTGGGTCAACTGCTTGGCCAGCAACCGGGCGTTGAGCTTCATGGAGGTGATCGGCGCGCCGGTCACCGCGTCGTCGGTGTAGAACGCGACCGCGATGCCGCTGGTGGCCAGGGGCGCGTAGACGTACGGCCGCGGCGCGGGCGCGGTGTCGGGGTACGCCGTGAGGGCCCCGTCCGGGCCGGTGCCGCTGAGGAAGGCGCGTCGCGCCTGTGGCTCCCCGCCGCCGGGGGTGTACTGGACGGAGAGCGGCGCGCTGCCCTGGCACAGGCCCGAACGCCACTCCTGGAGCAGGCGGTTGGCCATCTCCAGACCCTGGAGCGAGAAGTCGGCGGCGCGGGCGGCGCAGTCGGCGGCCGTGGGCGCGAACGCGAGCGGGATCACCACCCGGTGGCTCCAGGCGCACTGTTCGCCGTCGTTGAAGCCGGTGAACACGTCCTGCTGGCTGAAGTTGGCCTGGGTGGCCTCGCCCGGCAGCCCGGTCGGGTTGTCGGCGGTGTCGTAGGTGTGGTCGCCGCAGCCGCCCGCGGTGCCCAGCGCCTGGCCGTACCCGAGGGCGTCACCGCCGTAGTTGGGCTCGACCACCAGCGAGCAGGCGTGCGTGTTGTCACAGCCGAGGGTCTGGCTCTCGTGGCTGGTCCACACCTCGATGTCGGCCGACCCGGTGCCGTCGGGCCGGGTCACGGCCACGGCCTTGTTGGAGGGGAACTCCGGGTCGTTGACCACACCGGCCGGCAGGCTCTGCTGGAACCCCTTCTTGGGGTCGCCGCCGTAGAGGGTGCTGCCGTAGCAGTCGACGACCGAGGGGTTGCTGCCCCGGCACTCGTAGACGCGGACCGCGTACAGGGCGTTGGCGTCCGTGGCGGTGACGAAGGTCGGCGGCGGATTGCCCGGCGTCGGGGTGAAGCCGGACCAACTCACGTGGATCACCTGGTCGGTGAGGTCGGTGGCCTGGCTCACCGTCACGCTCCCTGGCGGCCCGTAGGTCCCGGTCGTCGGCTGCCAGACCGGGGGGCCGGGAACCGTGAGGGAGCCGCCGCTCCCGGCCGCGGCCGATGCCGGAGCCGCCGCCAGAGCGGGGGCCGCCGGGGGCAGCACACCCGCCAGAAGCAGCAGTACCGCACCCAGGGCCGCCGCAAGGACGGCGACGACGTGTCTCGATCGCATCTGCGCACTCCCGTCATGTGTGTGGCCCATTTCGCCTGTCCCACATGACATGTGACGGACCGGCAGATGTATGAGGCGCCAACGGGACGCCCCTTGAGGGGGGTTCCTCGAGGGACGTCCCGTCGGCGGTGGGTCAGGAGGCGGGCGTGTAGCTGAGCGTCAGCGCGCCGACCGCGGCGCCGCCCTGGAAGAAGGCGGTGTGCAGGGCGCCGTCCAGGTAGGCGGCCCCGGCCGGGTCGAGGTCGGACTCGGACGCGCTGAACGTCTGCACCCCGCCGCTTGCCGACACCGAGAGGTCGCCGCTCGGGTCCAGCAGCGCCACCGGCGCGGTACCGCCCTGCGGGACGCCGGAGAAGACACCGGCGAAGTCGTCGAAGGTCAGCTGGGAGAAGGTCACCGAGTGGCCGGTCGCCACGTCGACGACCGTCAGGCTGCCGCCCAGCTGCGCGCTGCCCACGAACTGGGTCAGGTTCGCGTCGCCACCGGTCACCGGCAGGACGGCGGTGCCGCCGGTCGTGCCGCTCCACGAGGAGGTGGCCGGCGAGCCGACCGAGACGAACAGCCCGTCGCACACGGCGCCGTGGGCGAAGGCGGTGCTCGCGGTGAGCGTGAGGCTGCCGGACGCCGGGGTGGCGGCCGACGCCGACGGCCCGAAGGCCGCCGCGACGCTCGCCGCGAGCGCGGCGGCGGACAGGACGACGACGGAACGCGTGAACCTCATCGGAACTCCTCAACTCGAAGGCCTGCTCGAAGGTCTCCTCGGCGGCCTGCTCGACGTACGGACACACGGCATGGATCGACCCACAGGACGGCGGGGGGGGGGGGGGGGCGCCCCCCCCCCCCCGGGGGGCGCACAAGGGGGCAGGTCGGGGGGGGGGTGGCGCCCACGCCCAGCCGCCGG
>NZ_JADPRT010000007.1:156267-431557 GCF_015690355.1 Streptacidiphilus fuscans
GCGCGCCCCCCCCCCCCCCCCCCGGCCCCCCCCCCCCCCCGGGGGGGGGGGGGGGGGGGCCCCCCCCCCCCCCGCCGCAGGGAGGAGCAGAAGGGATCAGGTCGTGCTGGTGGTGCCGCACAGGCCGAGCAGCAGGAAGCCGAAGCTCTTGACGTCCGCCTGGGCCGTGCTGTTCTTGCAGACCCAGCCGGTGGAGCTGAACAGGCCCTTCAGCGCGGTCGCGTGGGCGTTCCCGGCGTTCCAGTCCGCGGTGCGCACCACGGTGTACAGGTTGCGCGCGTAGGACGTGGCCGCGTAGGCCGAGGTGATCACGTGGTTGACGGTGTCGATGGGCACGACGCCGTTGGTCTCACGGACCGTCAGCGGGCCGGGCGCGTCGGTCGAGGTGGTGTGACCGAAGTACACCTGGCCGATGTAGTGGCCCACGGAGTAGGGGACGATCGCGTCGGCGGTCTGGAGCAGCGCGTTGGTGCCCTCGTTCTCCTCGACCGTGCTGTTGACGCAGGAGCCGATCTGGGCGTCGGTGAGCCCGAGGACGCTCTCGAAGAACGCCCGGGTGCCCGAGCCGACCTGCGGCAGGAACGCCTGGATGGTGTTGGCGGAACCGGTGTAGCCGGAGATGTCGGTGATCTGGTTCCACTTGGTGTCGGTGCAGGTGTAGATGTTCTTCAGGTCCGCCGTGGTCAGGTTGGCGGGGGCGTCACCGTTCGCGTCGGCCGCGTAGGACACGGCGTCCTTCGCGTAGGCGATGAAGGTCAGCCCGGTCGGGTCGGAGCTGCCGGCCGGGCGCGAGGAACGCGAGTAGTCCAGCGTGCTGCTGGTCGTCGTGCTCAGCGCGGTGATGCCCGCGCTCGAACCGTTGGGGCGGGCGATCGAGGACGCGCCCGACTTGGGCGTGATCGGGCTGCTGCCGGTCGCGTCCCAGCTGTAGAGCTTGGGCGTGCCGGTGTAGTCGGCGGACAGCTGGTTGAACAGCGCCTGGGTGGTGTCCGAACCGACGCCGACGATGTCGGTCGCGGCGGGGGTGACCCCGCTCGGCGGGTCGGCCAGCGCCGGGCCGGCGGCCAGGGTGGCGACCGCGGCGGCGATCGCGACGGCGAAGAGCGGCTTGGACAGCGAGATGGTGCGCATGTTCCGGTCCTCCACGAAGGGCGGGTCGTACAGGCGTCCCGAAGCCTCGGTACGGGCTTCGGCGAGCCAGAGCCTTCCGGGCGCCCGATCGCCGGACAAGCCGGAAGGCTCCCGGGGCCCCCTCGTGTCGGATGACGAACATGCAGGTCAGCCGGGCTTCTCCGGCCGCCGTGGGCGTCGTGTGTACTTCTCCACGTGGCGGTTCACCTGCTCTTCGGCCATGCGGCGTTCACCGCGTCCAGGGCGTCGCGGAAGCCCACGGCGCCGCGTCGGCACTGGTCGGACCGCAGGTAGCCGCGGGCGCTCTGGGCCACCGGCTGCTGGTGGCCGCTGTCGCTGCGACGGGACGGCAGATGGGCCGTCCACACCCACTCCCGCCCGCCGCCGGGCTGCGTGAGCGTGAACCGCAACGCGTTCCGGTCGGCGAGCAGCTCCCGCAGCCCCGCGGCCAGCGCGTCGTCGCCCGGGAAGGCCCGCAGCGAACGCGCCAGCGGCCGACCGTTGGCCGCCAACAGCGTCCAGCGCACCTGGTTTCCGCTGCCTTGCAGCACCAGGAGCCGCGGGCCGCGGGGGCGTTCCGGGCCGCACGAACGGACCGCGGTCGGCCCGGCGGGACGGCGCATCGTCATGCCGCCACCTCTTCCAGCAGCGCCACGAAACTCCCGAGCGACTTCCGGCAGGTGCCGTAGCGCTCGTACGCCCGCGGCGAGCGGGCGAGCGGGCGGCCGGCCGTGAGACTCACTGTCCAGACCCAGCCGACGCCCTGGTGGACATGGGCGATCCGCGCGTGCTCCGCGATGGCCACCGCCCCTTCCAGGCACAGGGCCTGACAGGCCGTCAGTGCCGCCTCCTCGGTGCGGTAGCACGGGACGGAGACTCCGACGACGCGGCCGTTGAGCGCTTTCAGCCGCCAACCGTAGAGCCCGTCACCCACCTGCGCGGCGCTGCAGCGCCCTCTCCCGACAAGCACGTCACCCACGGCCACCCACCCTTTTCGCCGACGAAGCCCACCCAGGCGCATTACGGAATCAAATCTCAGACCGCAAAAGGGTGTTCCTGTCATGGCGCGAGCGACTGTTCGTCCACCGGCTACGCCTTGTTCAGGCTTGAACTACCGCCGCTGAGCACGGAGTTCTGTCCACGGCGTGACGGACAGCTTCCGCCCGCGGACGTCGCGTCACAGGGGTCGGCGCCTCGGGATCAGGCCAGCCCGGCCTGCTCCAGGGCCTCGACCGCCGTCCGCAGCGCGGTGATCCGCTCGTCCAGGGTGAACCCGCCCGGGGAGAGGTTGACCGTCGTCACGCCCGCGTCCGCGTAGGCGCGCAGGCGGTCGGCGATGCGGTCGCGGGTGCCGACCAGGGTGGTGGAGTCGATGAGCTGCTGCGGCACCGCGGCCGCCGCGGCCGCCTTGTCGCCCGCGAGGTAGAGCTTCTGGATCTCCTCCGCCGCCTCCTCGTAGCCCATCCGGCAGGCGACGCGGTTGTAGAAGTTCTGCTCCTTGCTGCCCATGCCGCCCACGTAGAGCGCCGTGTAGTGGCGGAAGATGTCCGCCGCCGCGGCCAGGTCCGCCTCGCTGTCGCTCGCGGCGACCGCGATCGGGACGTTCGGGGCGACGTCGAAGCCGTCCAGCGTCAGGCCCGCCTTCTCGCGGCCGGCGCGCACGGAGGCCAGGGAGAGCTCGGCCTGCTCCGGGGCGAAGAAGATGCCGAGCCAGCCGTCGGCGATCTCGCCGGTCAGCTCCAGGTTCTTCGGGCCGATGGCCGCGATGTAGAGCGGGATCCGCTCGCGCACCGGGTGGATGGTGAGCTTGAGCGCCTTGCCCGGACCGCCCGGCAGCGGCAGCGTCCAGTTGGCGCCGTCGTGGGCGACGCGCTCGCGGGACATGGCCTTGCGGACGATCTCGACGTACTCACGCGTGCGGGCCAGCGGCTTGTCGAACTTGACGCCGTACCAGCCCTCGGAGACCTGCGGCCCCGAGACGCCGAGCCCGAGCCGGAACCGGCCGCCGGAGAGCGTGTCCAGGGTGGCCGCGGTCATCGCGGTCATGGTGGGCGTGCGGGCCGGGATCTGGAAGATCGCGGAGCCGACGTCGATCCGCTCGGTCTTGGCCGCGACGTACGCCAGCACGGTGGCCGCGTCCGAGCCGTAGGCCTCGGCGGCCCAGCAGACCGAGTACCCGAGGCGGTCCGCCTCCTGGGCGACGGCGATGTTGTCGGCGTCGTTGCCGAGTCCCCAGTAGCCGAGGTTGATCCCGAGTCGCACGCTGCTGCCTCCTTGCCGGCGGGTCTCCCTGGTTACCTCTGGTCCCCAGCGGAGCGTCTGCGCCGACTCTAGCCCCCGCGTCCGCGCGCGGCTACCGGCCAGTAGCACGGGCCTCCGACGTCTCCGGCCGGGACACGCCTCCGTTCGGGTGGCGGCCGATGCCCTCGGGGCACAGAGGTTCCGCGTAGGCTCACCCCGCCGGCTTCCCACGGCCTCACCACCACCTCCCCGCCAGCTTCCCGACCGCCCCCGCCCGTCACCGGAAGGCTCCCACCCGTGCAGCAGCGTCATCTGGGCCGCACCGGCCTGCGCGTGTCCCGTCTGGGCCTCGGCACCATGACCTGGGGCCGGGATGTCGACGAGCACGACGCCGCCGACCAGCTCAAGGTCTTCATGGACGCGGGCGGCACCCTGGTCGACACGGCGGACGTCTACGCGGACGGCGGCGCGGAGTACCTCCTCTCCCGGCTGATCGACGACCTGGTCCCGCGCAGCGAGCTGGTCATCGCCACCAAGGCGGGCAGCGTCCCCGACCGCGACCGCCGCTTCGACGGCTCGCGCGGCCACCTGCTGCGCGCACTGGACGCCTCGCTGGCGCGCCTCGGCACCGACTACGTCGACCTGTGGCAGGTGCACGCGTTCGACCCGGACACCCCGATGGAGGAGACGCTCCACGCGCTCGACCTCGCCGTCAGCAGCGGCCGGGCCCGGTACGTCGGCGTCAGCAACTACTGCGGCTGGCAGCTGGCCAAGGCCTCGACCTGGCAGCGGTCGGTCCCGGGCCGGGTCCCGCTGGCGGGAACGCAGATGGAGTACTCGCTGCTGCAGCGCGGGATAGAACGCGAGGTCCTGCCGGCCGCGCTGGACGCGGGCATCGGCCTGCTGGCCTCGTCGCCGCTCGGCCGCGGGGTGCTGACGGCCAAGTACCGGCACGGCACCCCGCCGGACTCGCGCGGCGCCTCACCGACCTTCGGCGCCTTCGTCCACCCCTACCTGGACGAGCGCGGTCGCCGCATCGTCGACGCCGTCGCCACGGCGGCCGACGGGCTCGCGACCACGCCGCTGCAGGTGGCGCTGGCGTGGATCCGCGACCGCGAGGGCGTCACCGCGCCGGTCCTCGGCGCACGCACGGCCACGCAGTTGCAGGCCGCGCTCCAGGTGGAGTCGCTGACGCTGCCGACGGAGATCCGCAACGCGCTGGACGACATCTCCGCGCCCGTTCACGTCTATCCCGACCAGAACTGGACGGCGCTGTACTGACGTGCACCGATCCGCTCCGGGGCGGATTCCGGATTTGTCAGTGGCGGCCGCTAGCGTTCTTTGCGTCAGACACGCACGTATTCCGAAGGGCCGCGACCGATGAGTGACACCGCCGCGAACACTGCGACCGCCGTGACCGCGCAGCTCGCCGAGGCGATCCGCGCCGCCGACGGCCAGGCGCAGGACGTCGACGCCCAGGCGCGGGACGCCGTGGCGGACGCAGCGGCGATCCTCGGCGAGGGGGGAGCGCCCGCGCAGCTCGCCCCTGCCGTGGTGGGCGCGCTCGGCGAGCGCGCCGCCGACGCCCTGCGGGAGGACCCGTGGGCCGTGCTGTCGGTGCCCGGCGTGCTGCCCGCCAACGCGGACGAGTTCGCGCGCGGCCTGCTCGGCGCCGAGGCCTCGCCGGGGGACGAGCGACGGGCCAACGCCCTGGTCCAGTGGCTGCTGGAGCGCGCGTCGCTGCACGGCCACACGGCCGTCGAGCTCGGCGAGATCCACCGCGGGCTTGCGGACCACGGCGTGCCGGCCCCGGACGAGGCCCTGGCGCAGGTGCTGACGGACGGTCGGGTGATGGCCTTCCAGGAGGAGGGCGACGACGAGGACGAGTCGGAGGAGGCAGCCGCCGGTCAGGTGCTGCTCGCGCTCGACCGGCTCGCGCTGGCCGAGGAGAGCCTCGCCGACGGCCTGGTCCGGCTGAGCTCCACCTTCCCCGGCCGCGACGCGGCCCCGGGCGGGTCTGCGGCGGTCACCGACGACACGGAGGAGCCCTCGGAGGAGCAGCCCTCGGAAGAAGAGCCGTCGGAGGAGCAGCCGGCCGCACCCCGCCCCAGCTGGGACGAGGTGATCGACGCCGCGCCCAACTCCTCTGCCGCCGCGCTGATCCGCGCTGTCGCCGACTCCGCGCTCGTGCTGCACACCGGCGGCGAGACCGCCCGCTCCGAGCCCGTGGCGCTGCTCCAGGCCGCCCGGCAGCTCGGGCTGCGGGCCGCGCTCACGGCGACGCACGCCGACAGCGCCCGGCGGCTCGACCCCGACGCCGTGCCGCTCGCCACGCTGCTGGCCTCCGGCGAGCGTGACGAGGACGGAACGCTCGCGCTCGACCTGCTGATCGTCTGTGACGCGCCCGCGCTCGACGCCGAGTTGGCCGCCACGGTGGCGGAGTCGCTGGCGGACGGTGGGCGCCTGGTGCTGAGCGGCGATCCGGGCGACCTCTGGTCCGCCGGGCCCGGCCGGGTCTTCGCGGACCTGGTGGCGGCCAAGCCCGCGCCGGTCGTCGCGTCCCGCCAGCCGGACTTCGGCCCGATCGGCGAGCTGGTCTCGGGCATCGGCATCGGCGAGCTCGAACCGGTCGAGGCCCCCGAGAAGGAGGTCGTCCTGGTGCAGGCCAGGGACGCCGCCGAGGCCGTGCACCGCGCCGTCCAGCTCGTCGGCGACTCGATCCCCCGCGCGCTGGGCATTCCGTCCGAGCAGGTCCGCGTCCTGGTCCCCGCGCACGCGGGCCCGGCGGGGACGCGTGCGCTCAACGCGGCGCTCAAGCAGCGGCTCAACCCCGGGCCGGGCCAGTTCGGCGGCTTCGACGCGGGCGACGCGGTCGTCCGGGTGCCCGCACCGGGCGTCCTCCACGAGGGCGTGGTGCGCGGCGCGGTGCCGGAGGGGCTGGAGATCGCCTTCGGCTCCGAGACGGTCGTCGTCCCGCGTGAGCAGCTCGGCGAGGTGCGGCACGGCTGGGCGCTGACGGCCCATCAGGCGGCCGGTCGCCGCTGGCCCGGCGTGGTGGTCGTGGTGCCGCCCGAGGCGGGGCCGGAGCTGAGCCGTCAGTGGCTCTACTCCGCCTGCGGCCGGGCCGAGCGTCACCTCTCGCTGATCAACGCCCTCGGCCCGGCCCTTCCGCAGACGGTGGCCACGCATGCGGCCCGCCCCCGCACCACCCGCCTGCGAACGATCCTCTCGGGCGAGTAGGACGCCACGGGCCCGCGTCGGCGGTCGGCCGCGCGGGCCGGGCGCGGCTCAGCTGGGGTCGAGGGCCTCGTCCAGCTCGTCCTCGTACTCCTCGATCACGTCGAACCGGGCGATCAGCAGCTCCGGTTCGGCGGCGTCGAACGGGTCGGCGAGCCACTCGCCCGGCTCGCTCGGGTCGGCGGCGAGGATCCAGAGGGTCGAGTCGCCCTCCTCCAGGCCGAAGTCGGAGGCGTGGCGGGCGACCCGGTCCGGCTCGAAGTCGCTGAAGAGGGTGCGCAGCGCCCCGGTCACGGTCGGGGCGCCGACGGCCTCACGGAGGGCCCCGGGGTCGGTGACGGTGTAGTCGCGGCGGATCAGCACACTGACCGCCTCCGGCTCGATGCCGTCCGACAGGCCGCTGCCGTCCGGATGGGGCACCTCGAAGGGAGTGAACTCGTCGTAGACCTCGTCGAGCAGTTCGTCATAGGCGTCCGCCGCGACGGCGAGTGCCTCGTAGGCGTCGGCGACCGCCGGATCGCCCTGGCCGGCTCTGGTCTCGACGGCGGCCAAGTGCGCGTCGACCGCGGCCTTGACCGCGTCCGCCGCGGTGCGAACCCGGGCGATCTGTTCTTCGGAGGGGCGCACGACATCAGACATGACCCGCACGCTATCCGTTCCCGGGCAGCCCGCGCATCGGAGTTGTCCGCCTCGTTGGAAAACGATCACGAATCGGTCGCCCTGGGTGCGCCCTGGGTTGCCGGTCTTCCACTCTGGGCAGCCTTTTGAGAACCTGACCTGGACCGGTCGTAGGCTTGCCTGTGTTCGTCCGCGGGAGGAAGAGTCTTGACCCCACCCATCACATCCACCGGCAAAGCGCCGCGAAAGATCGTCCGCCAGCCCGAGTACGAGTTCCGCTCGCTGATGCTGCCCCGTACGGTCAGCCGCAACGAGGCCCGGGTGCTGCTCACCGAGCAGGCGGAGTACGGCCATTGGGAACTGGACCGACTCCGCCTCTTCCCGGACGGGCGACGCAAAGTCACGCTCAAGCGACGCATCATCCGCCAGGTGCGCAGCCCGCTGAGCGCCTACCTGGAAGACTGACGCCTACCGGGAGGGCTGACGCCGGGCCTTGCGGTAGACCACCACACCGCCCGCGGCCAGCAGGACGCCGCCCCCGGCCAGCAGCAGCGCGTCATTGCCGCCACCCGTCTCGGCGAGCACCTCGCCGTTGGGCGGCGGCGGGCTCATGCGGTGGGACGGCGAGCTGTTCGGCGTCCCGCTGTTCGGCGGCGGAGGCTGCTCACCCCCGGTGTTGCCCGTGCTGCCGCCCCCGGCCGGGGAGGTGCACGCGCAGCTCGGCGACGGCGTCGGAGCCCCACTGCCCCCGGTGTCCCCGCCCGTGGCGGAGCTGTGGTTGCCGCAGTCGTTGCCATAGGCCGGGTTGCCCGCGCCCGGGGCGTTGACGGTGTTGCCGCAGAGGTTGAGCGGGATGCTCACCGGCACCTGCACCGAGTTGCCCGACCCGACACCGGGCGAGCCGTGCGCGCCGCCCTTGGCGGTGCCGCCCCCGGCGTTGCCGCCGTTCTCCCCACCGCTGTCCCCTCCCCCACGGGCGCCGCGGAGGGAGTCGTTGGCGCAGTGGTTGCCGTAGGCCGGGTTGAGCAGCCCGACCACGTTCACCGTGTTGCCGCAGGCGTTCACCGGCACGGAGACCGGAACCTGGACGGTGTTGCCGGAGAGCGCGCCCGGTGAGTCGCTGGAGGCGCCCGTGGCGCCCGCATCGGCGAAGGCGTACCCCGCCGCATAACCCGCAGTGGAAGCCAACACGCTCCCGGTCGCCATGACCGTGAGCAAACCGCGTTTGGCAGCTTGTCGCATGGTTGTGCCCTGCCCTCAGTCCTTCGGGCGACCCGCAGGTCACCCGGTTGTTGCTGGAATGCCCGAATGCGAATACCGCGCACGTGCGCGCGCACCGGGCCTGCTCCCCCGTACCACTGACAACGACAGGACGCGCCCCGGGGCACGGTTGGACTCGCACCGATTCCGTGATCGAGAGAGCGATCGGGACAGATGCACTGGAAAATACGGCGGCCCCGGGAGGAAAAACCCTCCAGGGGCCGCTCAATGGTCGATCAGACACTCAATCGGGCGCGCAATCAGGCTCTCGATCGACCGGTTCGGTCTTCCGGATTCTCCCGGGACCGGCTCAGTTGTTCTCGCAGTGGTTGCCGAACGCCGGGTTGAGCAGACCGATGACGCTGATGGTGTTGCCGCAGACGTTCACCGGCACGGAGACCGGAACCTGGACCACGTTGCCGGACAGCACACCCGGGGAACCCCAGGCCGCGCCCTCGGCGGTCGCGGAGTGCGCACTGGCCACACCGGCGCCCGCGAGGGCCAGACCACCAGCGGTGGCGACGACGACGGCGATCTTCTTGACCTGCATGGTCTCTCCTTCTCCATGGGAACAGCCCGTTCGGTGGGCTGCATATGAGTGAACGACACTGCGGCAAATGGGGTACGTGACCCCGGTGACGATCACCCGTTGGAGTGAGAACTTCCGCACGCCCATACGAAAATCCGCCATTATCAGACCGGCTCGGTGGGCGACTTCCCCGCTCGGCTCAGGACTGGTCGATAAAGCGGTCCAGCACCCGGACGCCGAACTTCAGGCTGTCGACCGGAACGCGCTCGTCCACTCCGTGGAACATTCCGGCGAAATCCAGCTCCGGAGGCAGCCGCAGCGGCGCGAAACCGAAGCAGCGGATTCCAAGTTCACTGAAGGACTTCGCATCCGTCCCGCCGGAGAGGGTGTACGGCACGGCGCGCGCGATCGGGTCCTCGGCGACCAGCGCCGACTGCATCGCCGCCACCAGCGGACCGTCGAAGTCGGTCTCCACCGCCTTGTCGTGGTGGACCGCCTCGCGCCGGACGCGCGGGCCGAGGACGGCGTCCAGCTCGGTCAGGAACTCCTCCTCGTAGCCGGGCAGGAAGCGCCCGTCCACATGCGCGGTGGCCTGCCCGGGGATGACGTTGACCTTGTAGCCGGCGCCGAGCATCGTCGGCTGGGCGGTGTTGCGCAGCGTCGCGCCGATCAGCTTGGCGATGCCGCCCAGCCGCTCCAGCGTGGTGTCCATGTCCTCCGGGTCGAGCTCGACGCCCAGCGCGTCGGAGAGCTCGTCCAGGAAGTGCCGCACCGACTTGGTGATGCGCACGGGGAACTTGTGCCGGCCGAGCCGGGCCACCGCCTCGCACAGCTCGGTGATGGCGTTGTCCTTGTTGGTCATCGAGCCGTGACCGGCGGTGCCGTCCACGGTGAGCCGCATCCAGTGCATGCCCTTCTCGGCGGTCTCCACCAGGTAGAGGCGCAGGTTCTCGTTGACCGTGAAGGAGAAGCCGCCGACCTCGCCGATGGCCTCGTTCACGCCCTCGAACAGCCCCGGGTGCTTGTCGACCAGGTGGTGCGCCCCGTAGACGCCGCCCGCCTCCTCGTCGGCGAGGAACGCGAGGACGATGTCGCGCGGCGGCTTGCGCCCGCTGCGCAACCGGTCGCGGACGACGGCCAGCGTCATCGCGTCCATGTCCTTCATGTCGACCGCGCCGCGGCCCCAGACCATGCCGTCCGCGATCTCGCCCGCGAACGGGTGGTGGGTCCAGTCGTCGGCGTTGGCGGGGACGACGTCCGTGTGCCCGTGGATCAGCAGCGCCGGACGGGACGGGTCCTCGCCCGCGATCCGGGCGATGGTGCTGGCCCGGCCCCGCTCCGACTCGATGATCTGCGGCTCCAGGCCGAACTCGGCCAGCTTCTCGGCGACGAACTCGGCGGCGGCGCGCTCGCCGGGGCCGGAGCCGTCACCGTAGTTGCTGGTGTCGATCCGGATCAGGTCCCGGCACAGCTCGGCGACCTCCGCCTCGCCGAAGCCCTCGCCCGCCGCCCCACTCGCCGCGCTGGTTCCGCCCACTGTCTCGCTCACGCTCCTCAGCCTCTCTCCGCGTCGATGCCGCACCGCGCGTCCGTGGATCCGTAGATCCGTAGATCCGTAGATCCGGAGCCCGGGGTTCCGAAGGTCCGGGGTTCCGAGGTTCGGGTGCAGTGCTGCCCATCCTCTCCCGCGCCGCGCTCGCGCCCAAGCCCGCCGCGTCCGAGCCCGTCGAGTCCCCGCAGGTCGCACCCCTGATGACCGCCCGGGAACGCGTTTCGGAACGGCCGCTGATCTTTGCTATGGTTATCCCCGTCAGCGAGGCCGCAGGGCCGCAAAGACAGAGTCCGATGCGCGGGTGGCGGAATGGCAGACGCGCTAGCTTGAGGTGCTAGTGCCCTTCGGGGCGTGGGGGTTCAAGTCCCCCCTCGCGCACGCATCGGATCGGGTCCGTGATCATCGATCACGGGCCCGCTTCGTTTTGGCCGCTCGTTTTGCCCGCTCGTTCCGCCTCTGCCGTCCGTGCCGGCCGTGCTGTCTCCTTCCTCCCCTTCCTCCCCGTGTCGCGCCCGGGCGAGCCCCGCACCGCGATCTAGCGTGGGTCACCATGGCCTCCCCGATCACGCCGCGCGGTCGAGCCCCCCAGCGACAGGCGCGCGTCGCCGCGCTGCTGCGGCGGCCGAAACTGTGGCTGGTTCCGTCCGTCCTCGCCACGCTGGTCGCGCTGGTGCTCTCGCTGCTCTACATGGGCGGCATCCTCGACCCGAGCGTCAGCCTGCACCGGCTCCCGGTCGCCGTCGTCGACGCCGACACCGGAGCGCCGCTGCCCGGTCAGCGGCAGAACCTGGGCGCGCAGGTCACTCAGGCGATCGTGGCCGCCTCGCCGGTCGGCTCCGTCGACTGGAAGCAGGTGAGCCAGGCGCAGGCACAGGACCTGCTGGCATCCGGCAAGGTCTACGGCGCGCTGGTGATCCCGGCCGACTTCACCGCCTCGGTCGGGGCGCTGACGACGGCACACGCGACGACGCGGCCCACGATCAGCGTGCTGACCAACCCGGGTGTGGGCAGCCTCGGCTCCTCGCTCGCGTCCCAGATCAACCAGAACGCGGCCCACCAGGCCTCGTTGACCATCGGCAAGGAGCTGACCTCCTCCCCCGCGACCGCGGGCGTGGACGCGACCACCCGGCTGCTGCTGGCCGACCCGGTCGCGGTCACCACGCAGGTCGGCCACCCGATCGGGCAGCACAGCGGCCTGGGGCTGAGCGCCTTCTACTACACGCTGCTGCTGGTGCTCAGCGGCTTCATCGGCGGCAACCTGATCCACAACGGCGTCGACACCGCCCTCGGCTACGCGGACAGCGAGATCGGCCCCTGGCACACCCGCCGTCCGACCGTCCCGATCAACCGGACCCGGACGCTGGTGCTGAAGATGTGGATGACCGCCGGGATCTCGGTGCTCACCACGACGATGGTGATGGTGGCCTGCGTCGCCGCGCTCGGGATGGACGCGACGCACATCCCGCTGCTGTGGATCTTCTCCTACTGCGCCTGCCTCGCGGTCGGGCTCGGCGTGCAGGCGATCAACGCCGCCTTCGGCGGGATCGGGCAGCTGGTGTCGATGTTCGTCTTCATCGCGCTGTCACTGCCCTCCTCCGGCGCGACCGTACCGCTGGAGGCGGTGCCGCCCTTCTACCGGTTCCTGGGCGCGTTCGAGCCGATGCGGCAACTCAGCGCCGGAGTCCGGTCCATCCTCTACTTCGGCGCGCGCGCCGACGCCGGCCTACTCAGGGCCTGGATCATGATCGCGGTCGGCTTCGCCCTGGCGCTGATCTTCGGCTTCTCGATGACCCGCTACTACGACCGCAAGGGCCTGCACCGCCTCACCCCGCAGCCCGCCGCGGAGGAGGAGCCGGCCCAGGCCTGACCGCGCGGGACAGGCCGGGACAGCAGAACACGGCGCGCGCCGACACGGCAGAATGGGCACTCATGACGAACCTTCACGTCGTACGCGTGTTCTGCGGTCCCGACGGTCACGGCGGCAGCCCGCTCGGAGTGATGCTGGACGGCGCCGCGATCCCCGAGCGGACCGAGCGTCAGCGCGTCGCCGCCAAGCTCGGGTTCTCCGAGACCGTCTTCGTCGACGACGCCGCGAGCGGCCTTGTGGACATCTACACGCCCAGCGTCCGGCTGCCGTTCGCCGGCTACCCGCTCGTCGGGACCGGCTGGCTGCTGCGTCAGGAGGGCCTCGGCGGGGAACTGCTGCGCCCGGAGGCCGGGGACGTACCGGCGTGGCAGGACGGGGAGTTCAGCTGGATCTCCGGCCGCGCCGAGTGGGTCGCCGGCAAGCGGACGCAGCGGTACGGGAGCCCGGCGGAGGTCGACGCCCTGGAGGTCCCGCCGCCCGGGGCCGGCTGGCTCTACGCCTGGGCGTGGCAGGACGAGAGCGCCGGGGCCGTCCGCGCCCGGGGCTTCCCCGGACGCGGGGACGGCGTCGACGAGGACGAAGCGACCGGCGCTGCCGCCGTCGTGCTGACCGGCGAGCAAGGCCGGGCACTGGACATCCGCCAGGGCGTCGCCTCCCGGATCCGGACCCGGCCGCTCCCCGAGGGCTTCATCGCCGTCGGCGGGCGGGTCGTGACCCACGAGCTGCGCTCACTCTGACGTCGCGCCCAGGCCCGCGAAGACCTCCGCGAACGCGGCCCGGTTGGGCGACGGCTCGGCCCGGTCCCAGACGGCGAAGACGACGCGGTCGAAGGTGTCGGCGAACGCTGCTCCCGGCCGCAGCCAGGCGCGGAACGCCTCGGCCACCTCGCGCGGGTCGTTGCGGAAGACGCCGCACCCCCAGGCGCCGAGCACCAGATCACGCACGCCCTCGCCCGCCGCCACGCCCAGCACCCGCCCGGCGCGGCGCGTCAGCGTCTCGCCGATCCGGGACAGGATCCGGGCGCGGGCCTCCGGGTCGCGGCCGTCGCGGCGCAGCAGCGCGCCCGCGTTCGGCGCGGGGCAGGTGAGGAAGGAGACAGCGCAGGGCTGCGCCAGCAGCTCACCCCGTTCGCCCCGGTGCACGGGCACCGCCGGGGACCAGATCAGCCGGTCGCTGTAGAGCAGGTCGTCCGAGGCCCGGTGGGCGTCGTAGTACTCCGGGGCGGTCAACAGGCAGGGGTGGAGCAGGGACTGACGGCAGAGATCCTCCTCCTGCGCCCGGGCGCCGCCCAGGTATCCGCCACCGACGTTCCGCGCGGACGCGAAGTTCAGCACCGCGACCGAGCCGTCACGCCTGCCACCACCCCGGCCGTCCCGACCGCCCCCGCCGTCCCGCCCGCCGGCGGCCGCGGCTGACGCGACCAGGCGGCGCGCCGCCTGCAGGCTCCCCTCCGCCGTGACCTCGAACGCCGTACAGGCTCCGGCTTCGGCCCCGCCCCTCGGCGCGGGCAGCACCGCGTCGGGCGCGACGCACCGGGTCCCGGCCACGGCCGCCGCCAGCGCCTCCGCGATCCGGACCTCGGTGCCGTCCTCGGCCCGGTAACCCCCGGCCTCGGCGATGGACTGGTTCTGTGCGGCGACATTCCGCAGGCGACTGCTCACGTCCGGGCACGGTAGGCCAGGTCGGGAGGGCGCGGCGAGCGATTTACCGCCGCGACCCGCTAGCGTGACGATGAGCGGACGATCCGACCGTTCACCTCTTGAGCAGCCCCGAGCAGTGGAGAGCGGCGATGAGCGACCTGATCCTGGTACGCCACGGCGAGACCGAGTGGAGCCTGTCGGGCCGGCACACCAGCTGGACCGACCTGCCGCTCACCGCGAACGGCGAGGCGCAGGCCCGTGCGCTGGCGCCGCTGCTGGGCGAGCACAAGATCGCGGTGACGCTGGTCAGCCCGATGACCCGCGCCCAGGACACGGCCAAGCTGGCCGGTCTGGACAATGTGTGCGTCGACCCGGACCTGCACGAGTGGGACTACGGCGCGTACGAGGGCGTCACCACCCGCGAGATCCACCGCACCCGGCCGACGTGGAACCTCTGGACGGACGGCGTGGCCCCCGGCCCCGAGGAACACCCGGGCGAGACGCCGGAGGAGGTGGGCGTCCGCGCCGACCGCGTGATCGCCCGGATCGAGGCGGCTCTCGAGAACAGCACCGGCGGCGACGCGGTCCTGGTCGCGCACGCGCACTTCCTGCGGGTGCTGACGGCGCGGCGGCTCGGGCTGCCGCCCGCGGACGGGGCGCTGTTCCAGCTGGCCACGGGCACGATCAGCCGTCTCAGCACCGAGCACGGCCGCCCGGTCGTCGCGACCTGGAACGAGCACCCGCGCGGGTAGTCCCGGCTGCGGCCGGCCTGACGGACAGCGCCGGCCTGACGGACAGCCAGGTCGCCGCACGAGCGAACGGCGTCCGTCCGCTCCCTGATCAAACTGATCAAACTGCACTAATCTGGCCAGCGATGATCCCGCCACCGCCGCAGCAGGCCACCAGGTCCTCCTCCTGGTACCGCTCGATCAAGTCGACCACCCGGTCCGGGCTCCGCGTCGAGCGGGCGACCGGTGCGCCGCTCGCCGCACTGCGGGGCGCGCTGGGTGTGGCGATCGCGCTCTTCGGCGCGCTCGCGGTGAGCACCCCGGCGATCGCGACCTCGGCCGCGCTCGGCGCGCAGCTGGCCGGGATGGCGACCTTCCAGCGCAGCTACCGTCCGCGGGCATGGCTGGCGCTGGCGACCGCGCTGGGACTGTCGCTGAGCACCTTCGTCGGCTACGTCGTCTCGCCGTGGCCGCCGCTCTTCCTTGCGGTGCTGGCGCTGTGGGCCTTCGGCGCGGGCATGGCCTGGGTCGGCGGCCAGACCGCGGGCATCCTGGCGTCGATGACGGTCACGGTGATGCTGGTCATCGTCACCCTGCCGACCACGGTCCTCGAAGCCGCGCAGCACGCCGCGGTGATCGCCGGCGGCGGCGCGATCCAGGCGCTGCTGGTGGTGGTCTGGCCGGTCAACCGCTGGGGCGCGCACCGTGAGGCGCTGGCCGAGGCCTGCGCCTCCATGGCCGACTACGCCCGGCGGTTGCGGCACGACCCGTTCGCGCCGTTCGACCCGGACCCGCTCATGGTCGCCCGCGAGGCCGCCCAGGTCACGCCCGGTCAGGCCCGCAACCGGCCGTCCGAACTCACCGGCGTCCGCTCGCTGGTGGAGCGGATGCGCCCGGCGCTGGCCGCCCTGGCCGACCCCCGCGTCGGCGCCGCCGAGGAGGGCCGCGAGCGCGACCGCGCCCGGGAACTGCTCGCGGCGGCGGCCGAGATCCTGGACATGGCCGCCCGCTCGATCCGCACCGGCAAACCGGCGCCGATCCCCGAACACGCCTACCGCGCCCTGGCCCTGCCGGATGACGGCCCGGTGCTCAGCGGCATCGCCAAGCACACCGCGCTGCGGCTGATCGGCCTGCTGGCCGAGATCCACGACGCCCTCGACGCGCAGGACGACGAGGCCCAGCCCCGCTACCTGCCCCGTCCGGGCCTGCGCGAGCTTGTCCCCCACACCGCCCGCGCGATCCGGCGCAACTGGACCTGGAGCTCGCCGGTCCTGCGCCACGCGGTGCGCACCGCCGTGGTGGTGACGCTGGCCGAGGGCGTCGGCCGGGTGCTGCCCTTCGGCCACAGCTACTGGGCCGCGATGACCGCGATGATGGTCATGCGTCCTGACTTCTCGCAGACCTACAGCCGCGGTGTGGCCCGCCTGGTCGGCACGGTCGTCGGCGTCGGCGTCGCCTCGGCGGTCATGGTCGCGGCCAAGCCGGCCCCCTGGGTCTGCGGCCTGCTCGCGGTCTGCGCGGTCGGCTTCGCGTATCTGACGATCCGCAGCGGCTACATGGCTCTGAGCACGCTGATCACGCTCTACATCGTCTTCCTGCTGTCGATGGACGGCCTGGTGCTGTCCCACACGGTGGAGCAGCGGGTCAGCATGACGCTGGTCGGCGGCGCGCTGGCGCTGGCCGCTTACGCGATCTGGCCCACCTGGCAGACCCTCCGCCTGCCCGACCGGCTCGCCGAGCACATCGCCGCGGCGGGCCGCTACGCGGCGGCGACGCTCCACGCCTACGGCGAGCCGTCGGCCGCGTCCCGACGCGCGATGCGCGAGGCCCTCCTCGACCTGCGCGGCGCGCGGGCCGCGATGATAGCGACGGACGCCTCCGCGGCGAGCGAGCCCGTCCGGCACCGGGGCCTGCGCCCCTCCCAGGTCGCCGACGCGCGCGCGGCGGTCGCCGCGATCAGCCGCGCCGCCATGCTGATCGAGGCTCACACCCCCACGGCGACGGCGCCCGTCCCGGGCGCCCTCTCCTTCGCCACGACGGTCCGCGCCGCCCTCACCGGCGCGGCGGACGCGGTCCGCGACGGCGAACCGGCGCAACTCTCCGGCGTCGAACCCGCGTACGCGGACTGGTCCGCGGCAAACGACGGCACCCCACCGGAACTGCTCCGCGACGCCTCGATCCTGACCGAGGCCATCGGCGGCCTGGAGGACGCGCTGGGCTGACACAGTCAGTTGCAAGCTTTGGGGGCGCGAGGAACTGCGCGAGAAACCACTGATGAGCGGATGGCCCTGCGCGTTCGGTGCTCTACCTGCGTGGGTGGCTTGTCGCGCAGTTCCCCGCGCCCCTGATGGTGCAACCACAGGCGGCAGCAAAGCACCCGCATGTCGCGCCCACGCGGCGGAGCCGCACATCAGCAGAGCCCCGCGCCCCTGAGGTGCTGCACCTCATCCGCCCAAACGGGCAAACAGCGGCTCCGACTTCGGCAGTCTGCCGTCAACCGGCGTGCAGCGCACGACGATCCGTTGCGCCGCGTCCGGCAGGAACGGGCGCAGTTGTTCGCCGACCTCGCGGCACGCCGCGACCAACGCGGCCAAGGACGCGTCCAACCGCGGGTCCGCGTCCGCGTGTTCCGCCTTGGCCAGTTCCCACGGCCGCGTGCGGTCGATGCAGCGGTTGGCCTCCTCGACCAGGGTCCAGACCGCGGCCGCCGCCGCGCGGTAGTCGAAGGCGTCGAGCGCCGCGTCCACCCGGCCCGCCGCCCGCGCGCAGACCGCGCGTAGCTCGGAGGTCGCGGTGGTGCTCACCGTGGCGGTCGGGACGACGCCGTCCCGGTAGCGGTGGACCATGGTGACCACCCGGTGGACCAGGTTGCCGAAGCCACCGGCCAGGTCCGCGTCCGCGCGGGCGATCAGCCGCTCCTCGGTGAAGTCCGCGTCGCCGACGCGCGGCACCTCGCGCAGCAGCCACCACCGCACCGCGTCCGTCCCGAAGCGCGACACCAGCTCCGCCGGGTCCACCGACGCGGCCGGTCCCGACGCACAGGTGCCGGCAGCGGATTTGCTGATCTTGCGCCCGGACACCGTCAGGTAGTCGTGCACCAACACCCTTGTCGGCAGCGGCAGTCCGGCCGACAGCAGCATCGCGGGCCAGTACACGGCGTGGAACCGCAGCACGCCCTTGCCGACCAGGTGCACCCGCTCACCGTCGCCCGCCCACCACGTCCGGTAGGCCTCCGCGTCCGTCTCGCTGCCGCCGAGGCCCAGGCTGGTGACGTAGTTGCCGAGCGCGTCCCACCAGACGTAGACCACCTGCTCCTCGTCCCCGGGCACGGGGATCCCCCAGCCCCGTGCGCGGGCGCGGCTGCGGGAGACGGAGAAGTCGCGCAGGCCGGAGTCGATCAGCGCCAGCACCTCGTTGCGGCGCGACTCGGGCTCGATCCGCAGCCGCCCGCTCGTGATCAGTTCGCGCAGCTGCTCCTGGTAACGCGAGAGGCGGAAGAACCAGTTCTCCTCGCTGACCTGCTGCGGCTCGGTCCCGTGGTCGGGACAGCGGCCGTCCTCGGTGAGCTCGGATTCCGCGAAGAAGGCCTCGCAGCCGACACAGTAAAGGCCGACATATTCCTTGCGGTAGAAATCCCCGGCCTCGGCGCACCGTCGCCACAGGTATTCGACGCCGACCCGGTGCCTCGGGTCCCTGCTGGTCCGGATGAAATCGTCGAAGGAAAGCGCGAGCGGCGCGGCGAGCTCCGCGAAGGCTGCCGCGTTGCGGTCGACCAGGTCCTGGACGTCGACGCCTTCGTTCTCGGCGGCGAGCACGTTCTTCAGCGAGTTCTCGTCGGTCCCGCTGAGGAAGCGGACCGCGCCCCCGCGCGTGCGGCGATGCCGGGCCAGCACGTCCGCCTGCACGAGCTCCAGCGCGAAGCCGAGGTGCGGGCGCGCGTTGACGTAGGGGATGGTGGTGGTGACGTAGTAGGTGCTCATCAGGCTCTCCAGCGCTCCGGTGGCTCACCGGGTCTCGGGCGGGAGGGGCCTGTGGCGGACATGCGAGAGGCCCCTGGTGACGGGGCCTCGGTAACGCGCGCGTGCGTTCGCGTCTCAGCAGCCCCTGGAGGGGCCCATCATTCGGAAGCTGGGCGCGTCGATCATGGCTGGAGAGTAGCAGAGGCGACGGTCAGAGGTGGCCGCGCACGTAGCGGCCCAGCTCCGTCGCCCACTGCGCGTACTCCGCGCGCATCGAGGCGTCGCCACCGCAGAGCTTGGCGACCTGGGCGTCGGTGATCCGGTCGGCGCCGTCGGACGCCAGCAGCTGGGCCATCCGGTCCATGGTGTCGGCGAGACGCTCCGCGTCGTGGTGGCTCAGCATGACCAGTCGCTCGGTGCGGCCGATGGTGGTGGAACCCGGCATGACTGCCTCCTCGGGTCGGTCCCCCACCCACGGTAGGCCTTTTCGACAGGCGGGCAAGTTGCACGTCAGGGGCACGGGAAACCACCCTGTGCGGATGGCCCTGCTCGTTCGGCAGATCACCTACGTGGGTGGCTTGTCGCGCAGTTCCCCGCGCCCCTGAGGTGCAACTGAGCCGTCTGCCTACGGCTACCGGATCGGCATCCCGGACAGCGTCCGCGCAATAACGAGCCGCTGGATCTCGCTCGTCCCCTCGAAGATGGTGTAGATCGCCGCGTCGCGGTGCATCCGCTCCACCGGGTACTCCCGGGTGAAGCCGTTGCCGCCGAAGATCTGGATCGCCTGGCCGGTGACCCACTTCGCCGTCTCACCGGCGTACAGCTTGGACATCGAGCCCTCGGCCGCCGTGAACGGCTGGCCCGTCGCCGCCATCCAGGAGGCACGCCAGACCAGCATGCGCGCGGCGTCGATGCGGGTGCGCATGTCGGCGATGGTGAAGGCGATGCCCTGGTTGTCGATGATCGGGCGGCCGAACTGCTCGCGGGTCTTCGCGTACTCCAGGGACTCCTCGTACGCGGCGCGGGCCAGGCCGACCGCCTGGGCGCCGACGGCCGGGCGGGAGGCCTCGAACGTGGCCATCGCCGCGTTCTTGACCTGCTCGACCTTCTCGCCGCGGGCGATCGCCGCCGCGCGCTCCCGGGCGCGGGCCATGCGCTCGTCCAGCTTGTCCTTGCCGCCGAGCAGGCAGTCGCCGGCGACGCGGACGTTGTCGAGGACGACCTCGGCGGTGTGCGAGGCGCGGATGCCGTGCTTCTTGAACTTCTGGCCCTGGCTCAGGCCCTTGGTGCCCGGCGGGATGATGAAGGACGCCTGGCCGCGCGCGCCGAGCTCCGGGTCGACGACCGCGACGACGACGTGGACGTGGGCGATGCCGCCGTTGGTCGCCCAGGTCTTGGTGCCGTTGATGACCCACTCGTCGGTGGCCTCGTCGTAGACGGCGCGGGTGCGCATGGCGGCGACGTCGGAGCCGGCGTCGGGCTCGGAGGAGCAGAACGCGGCCAGCTTGGGCTCGTCCGGGGTGCCGAACATCTCCGGCGCCCAGAGACCGACCTGCTCGGGCGTACCGTTGGTGACGACGCCCGCAGCGGCCAGCGCGCTGCCGGTGATGGCGAGGCCGATGCCGGCGTCACCCCAGAAGAGCTCCTCCATGGCGATCGGGATGCCGAGGCCGGTCGGGTCGAACTGCTGCTGGGCGAAGAAGTCGAGCGAGTAGATGCCGACCTTGGCGGCCTCCTGGATGATCGGCCAGGGAGTTTCCTCCCGCTCGTCCCACTCGGCCGCGGCCGGGCGGATGACGTCCCGGGCGAAGCCGTGCAGCCAGTCGCGGACGGCGATCTGGTCGTCGTTGAGTGCGAGGTTGAAGGCCGTCATCTGTGTCTCCCCGGGCGCGTTGCGCTTACTCGATTTCCCGTCCAGGTGTTACCGTCGGTAACACGCTCAAAGTTTGTTACTACGTAGTAAGGAATGTCAAGGCATGGGGACCGAGGCCGACGCCCGCGACGAGAGGCGCACGGCGCTGCTCGACGCCGCCGACCGGGTGGTGCGCCGCGAGGGGCCGCGCGCGAGCATGAACGCGATCGCGGCCGAGGCGGGAATCACCAAGCCGATCCTGTACCGGCACTTCGGCGACAAGAACGGGCTCTACCGCGCACTGGCCGACCGGCACTCGGCCGCGCTGCTCGCCCATATCCGGGACGCGCTGGCCGCGCCGCTGGAACGGCGGGAGCGGGTGGAGAACGTGCTCGACACCTACCTCGCCGCGATCGAGTCCGCGCCGCAGGTCTACCGGTTCCTCGCCCACCCCGACCCGGCCTCGGACGGGCTCTCCCCCGCCGGGCCGCTGGCGCCGACGCTGCGGGCGATCGCGGCCGAGCTGAGCCGTGCGATCGCGACGCAGGTGGACCTCGGGCCCTCGAGCGACGTCATGGCGGAGGCGTGGGGCCAGGCGATCACCGGCATGGTGCTGGCCGGGGGCGACTGGTGGCTGGAGCACCAGCCCTTCCCCAGGCAGCGGATGGTGCAGACCCTGGCCGACCTGCTCTGGGGCCGCCTCGCCGCCGCCGGAGACAACCCGGGCGCGACCAAGATCGCGGACTGAACGCACCTGTCCGTGGCCGCGACTGACCCGCCGTCAGCGGACGGGCTGTGGGACTCTCCCCATGGCCTTCGGCCGGGAGGCACCCCCGGGCAGGCGCAGTCGCCGCGAGCTGCCGCTGTAGGCGAAGCCGGTCCGCTCGTAGACCCGTCGGGCCGGGTTGCCCTCGGTCACCTCCAGCCGCAGCGTGGGCAGGCCCGCCTGCGCGGTGCGCGCGAGGGCGCGCCGGAGCAGTGACGCGCCCAGCCCCGGAGGCGCGTGCTCGGGGTCGCGGAAGATGTCCACCACGCCGGGCCCGTCACCCGCGAGGCAGCTGCTGCGCTGCGCCACCAGCACCGCGGCCACCGGCCGTCCGCCGGGCGCGAGCGCGACCGCGCTGCCGTCCAGCAGCTCACCGAAGAGCCGCCCTTGGACCATCGACGCGAACCACTCCGGATCACCGGCCGGGTGGTCCGGATGGCCCGGCGGGTAGGCGCGTCGGTGCAGCCGGAAGAGTCGACGGCCGCCCACCTCGCCGGGCGCGGCCAGCGTCAGACCGTGCGGGAGCTCCGGGTCGTGCCAGCGCGGGTCCGGGCGCGTCAGCGCGAAGTCCCAGAGGTAGTGGTGGGCGTGGCGTCCGAACGCCTCGGCGGAACGGTGCAGCAGCTCGGCGAAGTCGGTCTCGGCCGTGGCCACCCGGACGTCCAGCGTCCAGCCGGCCAGCACCTGGCCGACCACCCGCGCCGCATGGGCGAGGTCGGAGCAGCGGGGACGCAGGTCGTCAGCCCACCAGAAGCCGCCTCCGTCGCCGCCCCCGTCGTCGGCCCGGCCGTCAACCCCGCCATCAACCGCGCCGTCAGCCCCGTCGTCGATCCCGCCGCTGGTCACGGCGACCCGGACGAAGTCGGCCACGACCTGGCCCCACTCGTCCTGGACGGCCGTCCGCCCTGGTTCCGCCTGCCACCGGGTCACTTGGGTCCGTTCCGCCAGTCAGACGCCGTCGGCGGGCAGGTACCAGGGCGCGCGACGGATCGCGCGGCGTGCGAGGAACGCGCGCAGTCCGGTCAGCTCCTGGACGAACACGCCGCCGTCCAGATGCGCCGACTCGTGCTGGAGGCAGCGGGCGAAGAAGCCGGTGCCCTCGATCTCGACCGGCGCGCCCGTCAGGTCCTGGCCCCGGATCACGGCGCGGTCGTAGCGCGGGGTCTGCGCCCGCAGTCCGGGCAGCGAGAGGCAGCCCTCCTCGCCGGCCACGACCACCCCGTCCGCCTCCACCAGCACCGGGTTGACGACGTGTCCCACATGGCGGACGTCCTCGTCGTCGGGGCAGTCGTAGACGAAGACCCGCTTCCCGACCCCGATCTGATTGGCCGCCAGGCCCACGCCGTCCGCCGCGTACATGGTCGCGAACATGTCCTCGACCAGGCGTGTCAGCTCCCGGTCGAAGACCTCGACGGGCGCACACGGCTCACGGAGCACCGCCGAGGCCCAGGGGGTGACGGGATGCACGGTGCCGGCACTGCCGGGAATGCGGGAGAGCATGGGACGACTTTAAGCGGATGCTCCGCCGCGCCTGTGCACGGGGCCGTCGGGGCGGAGGTCCGCTCGGGCGGCGCACAGTTCGCAGGCGGATCAGATGACCGGGAACCGGACGGAGATGGACGCTGCCCGCAGCGGAAGGGATCCGCCCGGTAGGCTACGGAAAGCCTCGCCGTCCCGCAGGCAGACCGCAGGAGGAAGCACACCGATGTCCGCGCAACCCGATTCGGCCGTGCCGTCGGCCTCGCTGAACGCTCGCGCCAAGCTCGCCGTCACCGCCGGAAAGGCCGCAGCGGCCGTGTCACGCGCGGCGGGACGCGGAAGTGGCTCGGTGATCGGCGGAAAGGTCGCGCTCCGGGTGGACCCGGAACTGCTGAGCCGTCTGTCCGAGAACCTCGACGTGGTGCTGGTCTCCGCGACCAACGGCAAGACCACCACCACCCGTCTGATCGCCGAGGCGCTGCGCGCCGCCGGGCCGGTCGTCTCCAACGCGCTCGGCGCCAACATGCCGGCCGGCATCACCTCCGCCCTGGCGGACGGCGAGGACGCGCGGTTCGGCGTCATCGAGGTGGACGAGAAGTACCTGGCCATGGTCGCCCGGGACACGCACCCGAAGGCCATCGCCCTGCTCAACCTCTCCCGCGACCAGCTCGACCGCTCGTCCGAGACGCGCATGCTGGCCGAGAAGTGGCGCGAGGGCCTGGCCGGGTCCGAGGCCGTGATCATCGCCAACGCCGACGACCCGCTGGTCACCTGGGCCGCCTCGTCCTGCCGCCGGGTGATCTGGGTGGCGGCGGGTCAGGCCTACCGCGAGGACGCCTGGTCCTGCCCGAGCTGTGGCGGCGTCATGCAGCGCCCGGACGAGGAGTGGTTCTGCCCGTCCTGCGGTTTCCGCCGCCCGCAGCCGCACTGGGCGCTCCAGGGCGAGTTCGTGGTCGACCCGCAGGGCTCGCCGTGGCCGATCCGGCTCCAGCTGCCGGGCCGCGCCAACCTGTCGAACGCCGCCTCCACCGCGGCCGTCGCCTCGGTCTTCGGCGTGCACCCGCAGGTCGCGCTGCAGCGGATGGAGTCGGTCACGGCCGTCGCGGGCCGCTACGAGTCGGTCATGGTGGCCGGACGCGAGGTGCGCCTGCTGCTCGCCAAGAACCCGGCGGGCTGGCTGGAGACCTTCACGCTGATCGACCCGGCGCCCGCGCCGGTGGTGCTCTCCGTCAACGCGCTCTCCGCGGACGGCACCGACACCTCCTGGCTGTGGGACGTCGACTACGAGCGGCTGGTCGGCCACCCGGTCTTCGTGATGGGCCAGCGCAGGCTGGACCTCGCGGTCCGGCTGGAGGTCGCCGGTGTGCAGTTCCAGGTGGTGGACTCGATCCAGCAGGCCGTGGCGATGGCGCCCGCCGGCCGGATCGAGGCGATCGCCAACTACACCGCCTTCCAGCAGCTCCGCCGCGACGTGCAGAACTGACCGCCGGCACCGAGAAAGCAAGGACCTTCCCGCCATGAGTGAAAGCGCCCTTCGGCTGGTCTGGATCTACCCCGACCTGCTCTCCACCTACGGCGACCGCGGCAACGTGCTCGTCGTCGAGCGCCGGGCCCGGCAGCGCGGCCTGCAGGTGGAGCGGATCGACGTCCGCTCCGACCAGCAGGTGCCGACCAGCGGTGACATCTACCTGATCGGCGGCGGCGAGGACCGCCCGCAGCGGCTCGCCGGTGAGCGGATCCGGCAGGACCCGGGTCTGCACCGCGCGGTCGAGAACGGCGCCATCGTCTTCGGCGTCTGCGCCGGCTTCCAGATCCTGGGCCACGAGTTCGTCGACGACCGGGGCCAGCGGACGGCGGGCCTGGGCCTGCTGGACGTGTGGAGCACCCGGGGCGAGAGCCACCGCAACGTCGGCGACATCCTCGCCGAGCCCGACCCGCGCCTCGGCCTGCCGACGATGACAGGCTTCGAGAACCACCAGGGCATCACCCATCTGGGCCAGGGCGTCTCCCCACTGGCTCGGGTCACCGTCGGCGGCGGCAACGGGACCGGCGACGGCACCGAGGGCGCCTGGCGGGACACCGTCTTCGGCACCTACCTGCACGGCCCGGTCATGGCCCGCAACCCGGCCGTGGCGGACCTGCTGATCAAGCTCGCGCTCGACGTGAGCGCCCTGCCCCCGGCGGACAACACCTGGTACGACGCGCTGCGCTCCGAGCGCATCAGCGCCGCCCAGCAGCAGACGGCCTGATCGCGCGCGGCCCTCTCCGGGCCGCGCGCTCAGCTCGTCCAGTCCTCCAACTGAATCACCGTTCCACTCCGCTCCCCCCACGCAGGGCGCCGACGGCGCCGCCCTGGCGACCGAGCCGGCCTGACCGGGAGTCGCTGCTCGGTATCATCGCGATAGGGTGAATTTGTCCGATTCCGGTCGCCGCGCTCTGCTCGGGAGTAGCTGAACAATGCGTATTGGTGTGCTGACCAGTGGCGGGGACTGCCCCGGTCTGAACGCCGTGATCCGGTCGGTGGTCCACCGCGGAGTGGTGGACCACGGGGACGAGATCATCGGCTTTGTCGACGGCTGGCGGGGCCTCCTCGAGGAGGACTACCAGGAGCTGACGCTGGAGTCCGTCTCCGGCATCCTGGCCCAGGGTGGGACCATCCTGGGCTCGACCCGCGTCCAACCGTCCAAGCTCCGCGGCGGCGTCGACGCCGCCCTGGAGATGTGCCAGCGGCTCGGCCTCGACGGCATCATCCCGATCGGCGGTGAGGGCACGCTGAAGGCGGCGCGCCTGCTCTCCGACGCGGGCCTGCCGATCGTGGGCGTGCCGAAGACCATCGACAACGACATCGCCTGCACCGACGTCACCTTCGGCTTCGACACCGCCGTCTCGGTGGCCACCGAGGCTCTCGACCGCCTCAAGACCACGGCCGAGTCGCACCAGCGGGTCATGGTCGTGGAGTTGATGGGGCGTCACACCGGCTGGATCGCCCTCAACGCGGGCATGGCGGCCGGCGCCCACGCCATCGTGGTGCCCGAGCGGCCCTTCGATATCGGCAAGCTCACCGAGGTCGTCCGCGAACGCTTCGAGCGCGGCAAGAAGTTCGCGATCGTGGTGGTCGCGGAGGGTGCCAAGCCCGAGCCCGGCAGCATGCCGTGGCAGGAGGGCACCATCGACATCTACGGGCACGAGCGCTTCACCGGCGTCGCCACCCAGCTGTCCGGCGAGCTCGAGCACCGGCTGGGCAAGGAGGCCCGCCCGGTCATCCTCGGCCACATCCAGCGCGGCGGTACGCCGACCGCCTACGACCGGATCCTCGCCACCCGCTTCGGCTGGCACGCGGTCGAGGCAGTGCACAAGGGCGCGTTCGGTCACCTGACCGCGCTGCAGGGGACCAACATCAACCTGGTCCCGCTCGCCGACGCGGTCGCGGATCTGAAGACCGTGCCGGCCGAGCGCTACGCCGAGGCCGAGACCGTCATCTGACGCTGCGCCGGCTGCCCGACGATCCGCCACCGAGTGCGTCCGCTCGGTGGCGGATCGTCGGCGGACCGCCGAGCAGTGCCTGAAATGTCCGGTTAGCGTGGCCGCATGGAGATCCTTGCCTACGGCGTGCAGGCCGACGAGAAACCCCTGCTGGAAGCCGCGTTCGCAGGTCGGCACGAGGTCCGCTGCCTGGAGGTCTTCCTCAACGCGGACACCGCGCCACTTGCGGCCGAGCACGAGATCGTCAGCACCAGCGTCAACGCCCAGCTCGACGCCACCACCCTGCGGATCCTCGCCAAGGGCGGCACCAGGATGATCGCCCAGCGGTCGACCGGCTTCAACAACATCGACCTGGACGTGGCCGGCGAACTCGGCTTCACCATCAGCCGGGTCTCCTTCTACTCCCCCTACGCGGTCGCCGAGTTCGCCTGGACGCTGGCGCTGGCCGTCAACCGCAGGATCGTCCGGGCGGCCGGACGGACCCGCGAGTTCGACTTCCGGCTGGACGGCCTTATGGGCCTGGACGTCCACGGCATGACCGTCGGCGTGATCGGCACCGGCAAGATCGGCGAGTGCTTCGCCCGGATCGCCCACGGCTTCGGCACCCGGCTGCTCGGGTGGGACATCGCCGAGAACCCGGTCTGCCGCGACCAGCTCGGCATGGAGTACGCCTCGCTGGATCGGCTGCTGGCCGAGTCGGACGTCGTCTCGCTTCACGTCCCGCTGCTGGCCGACACCCACCACCTGATCGACGAGACCGCGCTCGGCCGGATGAAGCCGTCCGCGATCCTGATCAACAGCAGCCGCGGCGGGCTGGTCGACTCGCGCGCCCTGGTCGAGGCGCTCCGCGCCGGGCGGCTGCGCGGCGTCGGGCTGGACGTCTACGAGGAGGAGACCGGCCTCTTCTTCTTCGACAAGTCGCTGGAGGGTGTGACCGACGACACCCTTGCCCGGCTGATGACGTTCCCTCAGGTGTTGGTGACGTCCCATCAGGCCTACTTCACCTCGACGGCGGTCGGCCAGATCATCGCGACCACCGTCGCCAACGTCGACGACTACCTGGCCGGGCGGCGTTCGGAGAACACGCTGGTGCCCAAAAGCTGACCCGGGTGCAGAAGGACAAAACGGTCGGTTCTACTCTGGTGCGGTAGCTGTGCGTACCAGGACAAGGGAAGCGGGAACCGCCGATGGGCAGCATGCCGGGCATGCCGGGGATGGACCAGGAGCTTCCCCCCTTCACCTTCGGCCGGGCGCTCGCCTTCCACCCCTCCGCCGACTGGTACTTCCTGGTGGGCGCCCTGCTGTTGGCGGGCCTCTACCTCTTCGGCGTGGTCCGGCTCTGGCGGCGTGGCGACAAGTGGCCCGTGGGCCGCGTCGTCGCGTGGATGCTCGGCGTCGTCACCATGCTGCTCGTCACCTGCACCGGGCTGGCCCAGTACGGGATGGTGCTGCTCAGCGCACACATGATGCAGCACATGGTGCTGTCGATGCTGACGCCGATCCTGCTGCTGCTCGGCGGCCCGGTCACGCTGGCGCTGCGCACGCTGCGCCCGGCCGCCAAGGGCAGGCGCGGCCCGCGCGAGCTGCTCGTCGCCCTGCTGCACTCGCGGTACCTCAAGGTGGTCTCCCACCCCGCGTTCACCATTCCGCTCTTCATCGCCAGCCTATACGGGCTGTACTTCACGCCGATCTTCGACTACCTGATGAAGAGCACCTGGGGCCACCAGCTGATGATGGTCCACTTCCTCGCGGTCGGCCTGCTCTTCTTCTGGCCGATCATGGGCGTGGACCCCGGACCGCACCGCCCGGGCTACGTGATGCGGATCCTGGAGCTGTTCATGGGCATGCCGTTCCACGCCTTCTTCGGCGTGGCGGTGATGATGGCCTCCAACCTCCTGGTCACCACCTTCGCCCACCCGGCGGCATCGCTCGGCGTCAACCCGCTGAGCGACCAGCACCTGGCAGGCGGCCTGGCCTGGGCGTTCAGCGAGATCCCGTCGACGGTGGTGCTGATCGCGCTGACCTTCCAGTGGGCCAAGTCCGAGGAGCGCCAGTCGCGCCGCAAGGACCGGGCCGCCGACCGCAACGGCGACCAGGAGCTGGAGGCGTACAACGCGTACCTGGCCCGTCTGGGCCAGCGCCCGGCGGGCTGAGCCGCCGAGCGCCGGATCAGCCGCAGGTCAGGTGCCGGACATCATGCTGTCGTAGGGCACCTGGCGCAGGTAGAGCGCGCCGCAGGTGTGGCAGATCGGTTCCTTGGTGTGCGCCCAGCCGGCGTCGGTCATGATCGCCGCGTCCTCGCGGAGCTCACGGCCGCAGAGCGCCGTCAGCGCACCGTCCTTCATCATGTGCCAGGCCTTGATCGTTCCGCTGCCCGCGTACTCGGCCCGCATTCCGTAGACGTTCATGGGCGAACCTCCTGCTACTCCTGGTGACGTCGGCCCATCACGTCAAGGATGCTGCGGCGTCGCACTCAGCGCCACTCCCGCCACGCATGGCCACCGGCGCCGGACGCGGCCCTGGGACGGCGCACCCGGACCTGGCCGAGGAGGGCCCGGCCGGTGATCCGTATCGTCGGTCCGTCCGTCGGCGTCTCGTCCACCGCGCCGAGCGGCAGCACCCGTTTGGCGAAGAACGCGCCGCCCTCGTCGTAGACCCGGACGTGCGGCGGCAGGATGATCTCGATCAGCCCGCAGAGGGCGTCGGCCTCGATCACCACCTCGCGCCGGGTGAAGACCGCCTGGCGCAGGTCGATCACCAGCTTGCCCCAGCGGGCACGGGCCACGCTCGTGGGCGGCACCGGCCACTGGCCACCGCGCCGGACCTTGCTGAACAGCGCCGTCACCGGCCGGGCGCTCGGCGGCTCGACGGGCTGCAGCTCGGACGCGGAGACGGGCAGGTCGAGCGTGAGCGGGTGCAACTCGGCCAGCGTCCGCGCCGCGTAGGCGGCCTCCAGCCGCGACGCGTGCTCCTCCGGATCGAGGTGGCCGGTGGCCAGCGCGTCGGCGAGCACAGCGGCGACCCGGTCCCGGTCGACGTCCCCCGCGCGCAGGGCGGGCCCCTCGGCGACGGGGGCAGGGCGCAGCACAGGCTCATTCACGGCGGACACTCCCGACGACGGACCAACGACGACAGCAACACGATATGTCGCGACTGTGACGCGGTCAACGCGATTGCCCGAAGGAGTGACGAGTGCTCCGCTTCACGGGCCCTGCGCCAACGGGTTTGTGCCAAGGGGGCTGCTTCAGGGGACGCTGCCGCCGGCCCTTCAGTTCTGCGCCGTGCCGGTGAGGGCACACACGACGTCAGGCCTCGCCCGCCTCCCCCTCCTGGCGATTGGGCACATAGCCGAGGTCGATCGGCTCCGCGGGCGGACCGTCGCGGCGGAGCGCCTCCAGCAGGGCGACCAGTTGCGGCGGCCACAGCACCTCGCGCACCTCGGCGAGTTCGGCCGGGCTGAACCAGCGGCAGCGCAGGATGCCGTCGGCGGCGAAGGAGGCGGTCAGGTCGCCGACCGGGTCCCGGCGCGGGGCGTGGGCCAGGAAGATCACCTCGTGCTGGCGGACCAGGCCTTCGCGGCTGCGGTGGTAGTCGTGCTCCCAGGTCCAGAGCGCCGGGCCGGTGGTCACGTCGGTCCAGCCGGTCTCCTCCACCGTCTCGCGCAGGGCCCCGGCGAGCGGCTCCTCGCCCGGCTCCAGGCCGCCGCCGGGCAGCACCCAGTGCGGGCCGACCTCGGCGTCGTGGTGGAGTTGCAGGAAGACGTGGTCGTCCTGATCCAGGACGAGCAGGCGGGCGGCGGCTCGGCGGGGGCGTTCGCCCGGTGCGGGACGCTCGGCGACGAGGAAGCCGCCGCCGTAGGTCAGGCGGTCCGCGCCGTACCGGTCGGCGAGTTCGTCCTCGTGGATCTCGTGGACCAGCCAGCCGTGGCGCCGCAGCCACTGGGCGGCCTCCTCGCCGAGGCCGCCGCGCCAGAGCGAGGTCGCCGCGGCCATCGCGGGCTCACGGAGCGACAGCTCCAAGGTCCGCTGCAGATGGCGGCCCCGGTTCAGCGACAGGCGACTGCCGGGCGCGGAGAGCTTGCCCACCTGCTTCAGCAGCGCGGCGGCGTCGGCGGCCTCCAGATAGATCAGCAGGCCCTCGATCAGCCAGGCCGTGCGCGCCCCCGGGTCGAACCCGGCTGCGACCAGCGCGGCGGCCCAGTCCTCGCGCAGGTCGACGGTGAGGACGGTGCGTGACACCCGGGGCTCGGCCTGTTCGGCCGCGAGCACCCGCTCCTTGAAGGCCAGGGTGTCGGGCAGGTCGAGCTCGAAGAGCCGGACGCCGTCGGGCCAGTCCAACCGGAAGGCACGCGCGTCGAGCCCTGCCGCGAGCAGCACCACCTGGGTGCAGCCGCCCGTTCCGACCGCGTCCAGGAGGTAGTCGTCGAAGAACGCGGTGCGCAGCACAAGGTGCGCGCTCATCGCCCGCCGGGCCTCGCTCGGCTCGCCGCGCGGCACCTGCACGGACGCGGACGCAGCGGAGGCAGCGGCCGCGCGGACGAACGCGGCGGCGTACGGGTCGTCGAAGAGCCGGTCCGGACGCTTGCTCTCGTTGGCCCGCGCCATCGCGACGCCGAGCGCGGTCCGGCCTACACCCTGGGGCAGCTGATCATCGGTCACGCGTTCAATCTAGTGCGCACCACCGTCAGCCCGGCCCTGGTTCTCCTGGGCGGTGATCCCGAAGCGGCGCCGCGGGCGGGCGCCCTCCGTGAGCGGGCCGACCTCGTGGATCTCGCTGACGGCGCCCGACCACTCCGGCTCCTCGGGGGGCCGCGGGGCCTCCCGGCCGTCGAGCTCCTCCAGTCGCCGCAGGTCAGCGGCGGAGACCAGGGCGACCAGGGGTTTGCCGTGGCGGGTCATGACCACCCGCTCGCCGCCGTAGCCGACGCGGTTCACCAGCTCCGCGAAGGCGGCCCTGGCTTGTGTCACGGGGATCTCAGCAGGCATGCTCGAAGTCTAGCGTTCTGTACAGAACGTACATCCTCAGCGGACCTCATCCGGCACGCGATCCAGGACGAGATCCGGGACGAGCAGGAGGACGGAATGCCGACCGATCGACTCCGCGACCCCTTCCGCGAGCAACTGCTGGAACAACGGGTGGTCACCCTCACCGGGCCGCTCGACGACACCGCCTGCGCGGAGGCCGCCGCCGAACTGCTCCACCTCGACCGCGCCGACCCGGGCCGCGAGCTGAGCCTCTACCTGAATTCCTCCGGCGGAGCGCTCACGCCGCTGCTCGGGTTGGTCGACGTGGTCCGCTCACTCGCCTGCCCGGTGCAGACCGTCTGCCTGGGGCACGCCGAGCGGACCGCGGCCGTGCTGCTGGCCGTCGGCACGCCGGGCCGACGGGTCGTCATGCCGCAGGCCCGGCTCCTGCTCGCCCACCCGTCCCCCGAGACCGAACCGGACGGCCACCCGCTGGCAGCAGAGGAACTGATGCACCATGCGGACTCCTGGGAGCGCCGGCTCCGTGCCGTCGAGGCGCTCCTGGCCGAGGTGACCGGCACGAGCGTCGAGCGGGTGCGACACGACCTGGAACACGGCCTCGCCATGGGCGCGGAACAGGCCGTCGGATACGGACTGGCCGACACGATCGGCCGACGCCCGCCGAATGGATGAACCATTCCCGCGGCGTCCCGAATAAGCCCAGTTCATACGCGGTTCGAACGCGCCCGTAATCGTTTTCGACGCCCCGGATGCGAATACCTCTTCAGGCTCAAGAATTGCGCGGCAAACCCGCTGTGGTAAGAATCACAAACGCACGGCGGAACGTGAAGATCCCATAAAAACGTGCCAATACTGTCCGCCGAACGAACAAGTCCTCGCCACCGTGGCGGGGCGGTCCTGCCGGACGCCTAGTCTCGCCACCGGCCGGACGCCAGGTGCTCACACACACCTGACAGGCGAGAACGGGAGACCCAGGCAGTACGGGGTGGCGCAGGCAACGCCATCCCTCGGGGTGAAGCCGGGACGACGGCCGGGCAGCTTCTGGAGCCCGAACCCGACAGGGACGACTTTCGTAGGCGGTTCCGGAAGGACTTTCGCATGTCTGCGTCCTCTGGTTCTGCGCGCAACCATGCCAACCGGCTGAAGGCCGGATTCACCACGCTCGCCGCCACGGGAGCACTTCTCGGCGGGACCGCAGTGGTCGCGCCGTCGGCCAGCGCGGCCAATCTCACCATCGGCCTGCGGGCCCTGCACGTCGCCGAATCCGAGCACGGCGCCCCGTATCGCTGGGGAGCCACCGGACCTTACTCTTTCGACTGCTCGGGACTTACTTACTACGCGTTCAAACATGTCGGGAGAAAACTCCCCCGCACGGCGGAGCAGCAGTACAACCACGTGCACCACATCTCGTTCCGCCAGCTCCGACCGGGCGACCTGGTCTTCTTCCACGACGGCGACTACGTCTACCACGTGGGCATCTACGCCGGGCACTGGAAGATCTGGCACTCCCCGCACCCCGGCACCTACGTGAAGCTGGAGCACATCTGGACGCACTCGGTCTGGTTCGGCCGGGTGAACTGACCACACATCCGGTCAGCGGGCGGCCTGACGGCGGGCCTCGTCGAGAAGCTCCATCACCTCGATCGATGCCTGCCAGGGCATCAGCGGGCTCTCCTGCAGCCCGGCGCGCAGGCAGCGCATGACCTCCTCGGCCTCGTGGGTGAACCCGATGCCGTGGTATGGCACGTCGATCCGCTCGGCCGGCTGCTGCTCGTCGTTCCCACGCCGGAGCAGCAGGTGGTCCGGCCGGAAGAAGCCCGGCGGCAGCTCGATCCGGCCCTCGGTGCCGGTCACGGTGGCCCGGCACGGCGTGGCGGAGACGATCCCGCAGGTCAGAGCGGCCAGCGCGCCGTTGTCGTAGCCGAGCAGGACGCCGGTGTTGGCGTCGACGCCCTCGGGCGTCGGGCTGGACCAGGCCCGGACCTGGGCAGGCACGCCCAGCAGCAGGTGGGCCAGGCTGACCGGGTAGACGCCGAGGTCCAGCAGCGCGCCGCCGCCCAGCGCCGGGTCCCGCAGGCGGTGGCTCGGCTCGAACGGCCCGGCGATGCCGAAGTCGGCGTGGACGGTGCGGACTTCGCCGATCGCACCGTCACCGATCAGCTCGACCACCCGGCGGATCGCCGGGTTGAACCGCATCCACATGGCCTCCATCAGGAAGACCCCGCGACTGCGGGCCAGTTCGACCAGCGAGCGGGCCTGTGCGGCGTCCAGCGTGAGCGGCTTCTCGCAGAGGACGGCGCGGCCCGCGTCGAGGCAGAGCGCGGCGGCGTCGTGGTGGGCGCTGTGCGGCGTGGCCACGTAGACCACGTCGACGCGGTCGTCGGCGGCCAACTCCGCCCAGCTGCCGTACGCGTGCGGGATGCCATGGCGTGCGGCGAAGTCCTCGGCGGCGGCCTTCGTGCGCGAGGCGACCGCGAAGACCTCGGCGTCCGGCAGGAGTTGGAGGTCCGCGGTGAAGTCCCTGGCGATGGTCCCGGTGGCCAGGATGCCCCAGCGGATCTTCCCCTGGCGGTTCGGGCTGCCCGCGGTCCCGGTCATGGGTGTCTTTGCGGTCATGGGGTCATCCCATCATGACCGGGACGCCGGACGACAGGGCGCGTCAGCCGTCCCTCCGCGCGCCCTCGGGGGCGGTGCGCGAGAGCAGTGAGACGGCCCAGGAGATCTGATCGTCCGTCAGGTCACCGCGTGCCGTGAGGCGCAGCCGCGAGAAGCGGTCGGGCACGGACGGCGGGCGGAAGCAGCCGACGCCGAGGCCGAGGGCGCGCACTTCGGCAGCCCAGGCCACGGCCGTCTCCGGGGAGGGCGCGCGGACGGAGACGACGGCCGCGTCCGGCTCGCTGGACTCGAAACCCTCCGCACGCAGGGCGTCGGCCAGCAGGTGCGCCACCTCCCGGGCCCGGTCGGCACGTTCGGGCTCGGCGCGGAGCACGCGCAGCGCGCCCAAGGCGGCACCGGCGGCGGCCGGGGCGAGGCCGGTGTCGAAGATGAAGGTCCGCGCGGCCTGGACCAGGTGCTCGATCACCCGGCGCGGACCGAGGACCGCGCCGCCCTGCGAGGCCAGCGACTTGGAGAGGGTCACCGTGGTCACCACGTCCGGCGCGCCCGCCAGTCCGGCGGCAGCGACGGCCCCGGAGCCGCCCGCGCCGAGCACGCCCAGGCCGTGCGCGTCGTCGACCACCAGCGCCGCGCCGTGGTCGCGGCAGGCGGCGGCCAGCTCGGCCAGCGGCGCGGCGTCGCCGTCGACGGAGAAGACGGAGTCGCTGACCGCGATCGCCCGGGTCTCGCTCCGGCTGGCCAGCTCGGCACGGAACGCACCGGGGTCCTTGTGCGCGGCGCGGGCGATCCGGGCCCGGGAGAGGCGGCAACCGTCGATCAGCGACGCGTGGTTGAGCGCGTCGGAGACGATCAGCGCCTCGGGGCCGGTCAGCGCGGTGAGCGCGGCCAGGTTGGCGGTGTAGCCGGAGGAGAAGACGAGCGCCGCCTCCGCGCCACAGAACTCGGCGAGTTCGCGCTCCAGCTCGGCGTGCAGCTCGGTCGTCCCGGTCACCAGCCGGGAGCCGGTCGCACCGCCGCCCCAGCGCCGGGCAGCCTCGGCCGCGGCGTCGGTGACCCGGGGGTCGAGGGTGAGGCCGAGGTAGTCGTTGCTCGCCAGGTCGAGCAGACCGCTGTCCGCGGGGCGCGGTCGCAGCGTGCGCACCAGACCGGCCCGCTGCCGGGTCTCGGCGGCGGCGTCGATCCACGCGAAGGGGTCAGCGGTGGCGAGGGTCATGGGCCGACCTTGTCAGGCGCGCGCCGCGCAGGACAACTCGGAGTTGTTGCGACATTGATCACCACGGCCGGGCAGAGGGTGGTGCGGGTGAGCGGCAGGCGGAGCGGCCCTCACTCGTCCCACATGACCGAGTTCGCGGTCTGCGCGGTCAGGTACCAGGTCGGGGTGACCAGGTCGGCGGTGGCGCCGGTCGCCTGCGTCGCGTAGGCGGATTGGACAACCGTGACAAAACGCCCGACCTGGGAGACCTTCCGCTGCACGGCGGCCAGCGGCGCCGTCACCCCCGGAACGGCGTTGCCGGGTTGACGCATCCCCACCGACGCCGGTGCGTCGGCGAGCTCGGACTGCGCCCGGCTCGCCGCGTTCTCGTCGGCGAAGGTGAAGAGGGTGACCTGCGACAACACCGAATGGTCGGTGCTCAGGTAATCCGCTGTGAGATAACCCTCACACGAGGTGACGACGGCACCCGGCACGGTCGGAGCCATGACGCCCAGGCAGGACGCGGCGCTGCCCAGCGCGTAGCGGGTCTCCTGGTAGGCGCTGAGGTTGGTGGCGCTCACGGGCACGTTCACCGTGACCGGGGCCATGGTCGCCGCGTCCGGCAGGTTGCCCTGCGGCGCGGTCGCTCCGCCGGTGTCACCCGGCGCGGCCGCGCCGACGCTGTCCTGGGAGACCTCGGTCGAACCGGCCCCTGCGGCGGCCGAGGAGGCGCCCGTGTAGTGGACCTCCGCCCAGGTCGCTATGCCCGCCGACACGACCAGCAGGCCGATCAGCGCCGCCCTGCGCGAGCCGCGACGCGGCCGGGACCCAGGCCCGGCGGCATGCGCGGGCGCGGCGTGCACGGGCCGCGACTCTGCTTCCCGAGGGTCGGCAGCCGACTCTCCCCTGGTCGTCATGCGAGAGAGTGTAGGGGGTCACACTCCCGTGCGAACCAGCCGGGTGATCAGCGCAGACACCGAATTCACAGGCCACTGACAGGCTTTCGCGCCGTGCTCACAGGTCGCACCTGATCCCTTCACATCGTGCACACCACACCTGGGCGCGTCGGTGCGCAAAGTGGACGAGTCGGGTCCGAGTCGGTTGATCTATGACAACACGACCAGCGTTGTGTGAGATGTTCTATGCGGTTCCGTACTGGCGGCGGCGGATCACCGCAGGGCAGGATCGCCCTCATGGATCTGCTCGACTCTCTTGTCGCCAAGGCGCTCAACCGCGAACTGCCCACTCGCGAGGAGGCCCTGGCCGTTCTCACCACCACCGACGACGAACTCCTCGACGTCGTCGCCGCGGCCGGTCGCGTCCGCCGGGCCTTCTTCGGCCGCCGGGTGAAGCTCAACTACCTGGTGAACCTCAAGAGCGGACTCTGCCCCGAGGACTGCTCCTACTGCTCCCAGCGGCTGGGCTCGAAGGCCGAGATCCTCAAGTACACCTGGCTCAAGCCGGGTGACGCCGCCGCCGCGGCCAAGGCCGGCGTGGCGGGCGGCGCCAAGCGCGTCTGCCTGGTGGCCAGCGGTCGCGGCCCGACGGACAAGGACGTGGACCGCGTCGCCGACACCATCGCGGCGATCAAGGAGGAGAACGAGCAGGTCGAGATCTGCGCCTGCCTCGGCCTCCTCTCCGACGGCCAGGCGGAGCGGCTGCGCGACGCCGGTGTCCACGCCTACAACCACAACCTGAACACGTCCGAGGGCACCTACGAGGACATCTGCTCGACGCACGACTTCTCGGACCGCGTCGACACCGTGCAGAAGGCGCAGTCCGCCGGTCTGTCCGCCTGCTCGGGCCTGATCGCGGGCATGGGCGAGAGCGACGCGGACCTGGTCGACGTCGTCTACGCGCTGCGCGACCTGGACTCGGACTCGGTTCCGGTCAACTTCCTGATCCCGTTCGAGGGCACCCCGCTGGCCAAGGAGTGGAACCTCACCCCGCAGCGCTGCCTGCGCATCCTGGCGATGGTCCGGTTCGTCTTCCCGGACAAGGAGGTCCGCATCGCGGGCGGCCGTGAGGTCCACCTGCGCTCGATGCAGCCGCTGGCCCTCAACCTGGCCAACTCGATCTTCCTGGGCGACTACCTGACCAGCGAGGGCCAGGCCGGCCAGGCCGACCTGGAGATGCTGGCCGACGGCGGCTGGGTCGTCGAGGGCCAGGACGAGGCGACGCTGCCGCGCGACCGCGAGCACGCCGACGTGGCCGTCCGCCGTCGCGGCGCCGGCACGGACCTGCCGCCCAACGCCTGATGAGCATGTCGGAAACGTTCGGCCGGACACCGATGGACGTCGACCGGCTGCTGGAGCTCGACCGCGCCCACGTCTGGCACCCCTACGGGGCGATGCCGGGCGCGGCCGAGCCCTACCCGGTCGCGTCCGCGAGCGGCGTCCGCCTGCGGATGGCCCGGCCGGTCGAGGGCCAGGACGAGCTGATCGACGGCATGTCGTCGTGGTGGTCGGCGATCCACGGCTACGGTCACCCGGTGCTGGACGCGGCCGTCCGCGACCAGCTCGGCCGGATGAGCCACGTGATGTTCGGCGGGCTCACCCACGAGCCCGCCGTCCGGCTGGCGACCACGCTGGTCGAGCTGACGCCCGAGCCGCTGCAGCACGTGTTCCTGGCGGACTCGGGCTCGGTCTCGGTCGAGGTCGCGGCCAAGATGTGCCTGCAGTACTGGCGTTCGCAGGGTCGCCCGGAGAAGCACCGGTTGCTGACCTGGCGCGGCGGCTACCACGGCGACACCTTCCACCCGATGTCGGTCTGCGACCCCGAGGGCGGGATGCACGAGCTCTGGACCGGCGTCCTGCCGCGCCAGATCTTCGCCGAGACCCCGCCGTCCGGGTTCGACGCCCCCGTCGACCCGGCGTACGTGGCCCACCTGGACGAGCTGATGGGCCGTCATGCGGCGGAGGCCGCAGCGGTGATCGTCGAACCCGTGGTCCAGGGCGCGGGCGGCATGCGGTTCCACTCCCCCGCGTACCTGCGGGTGCTGCGGGAGCTGTGCGACGCGCACGACGTGCTGCTCGTCTTCGACGAGATCGCCACCGGCTTCGGCCGGACGGGCGAACTGTTCGCGGCGGACCACGCGGGCGTCTCCCCGGACGTCATGTGCGTCGGCAAGGCGCTGACCGGCGGCTATCTGACGCTGGCGGCGACGCTGTGCACGACCCGCGTGGCGGAGGGCATCAGCCGCGGCGAGGTCCCCCTGCTGGCGCACGGGCCGACGTTCATGGGCAACCCGCTGGCGACGGCGGTGGCCAACGCGTCGATCGAGCTGCTGCTGGCGCAGGACTGGCGGCAGGAGGTCAAGCGTCTCGAGGCCGGCCTGCGGGAGGGGCTGGCGCCTGCGGCCGGGCTTCCCGGCGTGCGGGACGTCCGGGTGCTGGGCGCGATCGGCGTCGTGCAGCTCGACCACGAGGTCGACGTCCCGCGCGCGGCGAGAGCCGCGGCGGCGCGGGGCGTGTGGCTACGGCCCTTCCGGGACCTCGTCTACACCATGCCGCCGTACGTCTGCGACGACGCCGACCTGGCCACCCTCTGCGCGGGCGTCCGCGCGGCGGCGGAAGCCGCCTAGGGGCGCGAGGAACTGCGCGAGCAACCACCCTGTGCGGATGGCCCTGCACGTTCGGGGACCCACCTCCTGGGGTGGCTTGTCGCGCCCACGCGGCGGAGCCGCACATCAGCAGAGCCCCGCGCCCCTGGACGTTTGCAACGTCCCGATCTCTCTTTCCGAATCAACGCTCGTTCCCACCGAAGGCACCACATGACCTGCCAGATCCTCCTCGTCACCGGCACCAACACCGAGATCGGAAAGACCGTCACCACCGCCGCCGTGGCGGCCCTCGCGCGCGACGCCTCGCGGCGCGTCGCGGTGTTGAAGCCCGCGCAGACCGGCGTCGCGCCGGGCGAGCCCGGGGACGTGGACGAGGTGCTGCGGCTGGCCGGGACGGTGACCGTGAGCGAGCTGGGGCGCTACCCCGAGCCGCTCGCGCCCGGGACCGCCGCCGCGCGCAGCGGCCTGCCGCCCGTGACGCCGGCGCAGATCGCCGAGGAGGTGGCCCGGCTCGCCGAGACCCACGATCTGGTGCTGGTCGAAGGCGCGGGCGGCCTGCTGGTGCGGTTCGACGCGGAGGGTTCCTCGCTCGCCGACGTTCCCGCCGCGCTGACCGGTCTCGGCCTCCAGGCCGAGGTGCTGCTCGTGGTGACCGCCGGGCTCGGCACGCTCAACCTCACCGAGCTGAGCGCGGAGGCGCTCCGTGCACGCTCGATCCCGCTGCACGGGCTGGTCATCGGCGGCTGGCCGGCCGAGCCGGACCTGGCGATGCGGTGCAACCTGGCCGACCTGCCGCTGGTGGCGGACGCTCCGCTGCTGGGCGCACTGCCGGAGCGCTGCGCCGGGCCGGAGGTGGACCCCGAGAGCTTCCTCAAGGTCGCCCGCGCCTCGCTCGCGCCCACGCTCGGCGGCGACTGGTCGCTCGCGTAACTCACGTAACCGACTCCGTAGGGGACGGTGCCGGGGATCTTTCAGGGTTCCGCTCAGTCCTTCGGCGGATGCCGCTCCGGGGTGTCGGTCATAGGCTCGTTTCGGACGCCGATCCATGCTGGTCAGCGAGTTCGGAGGGTCGGCCGGGGGAGTCGGAGCACGAAGTCATGGCTGGACCGCCACAGAGCGCCTCAGAGAACACCTCACAGCACGCGGCTCCCGCCGCGCGGGCGGTGGGGCTGAGCAAGGCATACGGGAGCGGGGACACCGCCGTTCTCGCGCTGGACGCCGTCGACGTCGCGATCGACGCCGGGCGGTTCACCGCGATCATGGGGCCGTCCGGCTCCGGCAAGTCGACGCTGATGCACTGCCTGGCCGGGCTGGACCAGGCGACCTCGGGCGAGGTCTGGATCGGTGACACCGAACTGACCCGGTTGGGCGACCGGCAGCTGACCAGACTCCGGCGGGACCGGGTCGGCTTCGTGTTCCAGGCGTTCAACCTGCTGCCCACGCTCACCGCCCAGGAGAACATCACCCTCCCCGGCGACATCGCGGGCCGCAGGCCGGACGCCGCCTGGCTGGCCCAGGTGATCGAGACGCTGGGGCTGGGCGACCGGCTCGGCCACCGGCCGCACGAGCTGTCCGGCGGGCAGCAGCAGCGCGTCGCGGTGGCACGCGCGCTGGTCGGGCGGCCCGCGCTGATCTTCGCGGACGAGCCGACCGGCAACCTGGACTCCCGATCCGGAGCCGAGGTGCTCGGCTTCCTGCGCCGCAGCGTCGACGAGCTGCAACAGACCGTCGTGATGGTCACCCATGACCCGAACGCCGCGTCCTACGCCGACCTCGTCCTCTTCCTGGCCGACGGACGGATCGTGGACCGGCTGGAGCGCCCGACCGCCGACAGCGTGCTGGAGCGGATGCGCCGCCTCGATCCCCGGCCCGCGACCACCGGCGCCGAGTAGGGGGCGCGCGGACCGATGCTCAAGGCGACGCTGCGCGGCTTCCTCGCCCACAAGGGCCGACTGGCCCTGTCCCTGCTCGCGGTCGTGCTCTCGGTGGCCTTCGTCGCCGGGACGCTGATGTTCACCGACACCATCGGCAGCACCTTCGACCGGCTGTTCCGCAGCACCTCGGCGGACGTCTCGGTGACCGCGCACAACGACCTGGTGGGCCGCAACGACCAGAGCCTCTCCGGTACCGTGCCGACGGTCCCGGCGTCCCTGGTCGGCACGGTCGCGCACGTGCCCGGGGTGGCGTCCGACTACGGGCGGGTCCAGCTCGCCGGGATCGTACTGACGGACGCGCGGAACAAGAGCATCGGCGCGATCGGCGGCGCGCCGACCATCGGGATCAACTGGAGCCCGGAGCCGAACTCCCCCGTCGACCTGACCTCCGGCTCGCCGCCGGTGAACAGCGCGCAGGTCGTGGTCGACTCCGACACCGTCGCCAAGCACCACCTCGTCCTGGGCCAGCCGCTGCACGTGATCTCCGCGACCGGCAGCTTCCCGGTCAGGTTGACCGGCATCGCCACCTTCAACACCACCAACCCCGGTGCGACGCTGGTCTTCCTGGACACGGCCACCGCCCAGCGTCATCTACTGGGCCAGCCGGGCGTGTTCACCTCCGTCGACGCGGTCGCCGCCAAGGGCCTCACCCACCAGCAGCTCGCCGACCGGGTGGCGGCCGTGGTCGGCAAGGCCTACGACGTGAAGACGGCGGAGCAGACCGCCAAGGACGCCGCGCAGACGCTCGGCACCTTCCTCTCCGTCATCAAGGACGCGCTGCTCGGCTTCGCCGGGATCGCCGTGCTGGTCGGCATCTCGCTGATCCTCAACACCTTCTCGATGCTGGTCGCCCAGCGCACCCGCGAGCTGGGGCTGATGCGCGCGCTGGGCGCGAGTCGGGAGCAGGTCAACCGGTCGGTGATGGTCGAGGCGGTGCTGCTCGGCGTGATCGGCTCGACCGTCGGGCTGGCGTTGGGCGTCGGGCTCGCACTGGGGCTGATCAAGCTCGTGGCGACGGGCGGGCTGGTGCTCAAGGGCAGTGAACTGGCGATCCGTTGGCCGACCGTCGTCGCCGCCTACACGGTGGGGATCGTCGTGACCGCCGTCTCCGCCTACCTGCCGGCGCGCCGCGCGTCGAAGGTCTCGCCGATGGCCGCGCTGCGTGAGGCGGACACCTCCGGCCGTGGCGCGCCGCTGCGGATACGCGCGGCGGTCGGGCTGGTGGTGCTGGCGCTCTCGGCTGCCGCGCTGGGCGCCGCCGCCGTGACGCGGGATCTGGGCCGCGCCGGGCTGCTGCTCGGGGCCGGGGTGCTGCTCAGCCTGATCGGGCTGGTGGTGATCGGCCCGCTGCTGGCCCGGCCGGTGATCCGGCTGGTCGGCGGCTGGTTCCCGCGCGTCTTCGGCCCGGTGGGCACGCTGAGCCAGCGCAACGCGCTGCGCAATCCGCGCCGGACCAGCGCCACCGCGTCGGCCCTGATGATCGGACTGGCGCTGGTCGCCTCGCTCTCGGTGGTCGGCTCGTCGATGGCCACCTCGATCGACGCGCAGATCGACAAGACCATCGGCGCCGACCTGATCGTGCAGAACGCCAACGGGCTGCCGTTCCCGAACGAGGTCGGCAACACCGTCCAGGCCACGCACGGCGTGGGGCTGGCGGTGCGCGGCCAGGCGACTCGGGGTGCGTTGGTCGCGGCGAACGGCTCGCAGAGCCGGACGCTGGTCGTCGGCACCACGTCGGGCCTGGACAAGGTGGTCCGGATCCAGATGCGCACCGGCACCATCGCCCAGGGCACCGCGCCCGGCCGGGTCATGGTCGGCTCCAACTACGCGGACGCGCACGGCCTGCACGTCGGCAGCCCGGTGACGCTCCTGTTCCAGAGCGGACGGACCGGCACGCTGACGGTCGGCGCGATCGACGTCACCGACACCAGCCCGGGCGGCCTGGGCGACGAACCGGTCGTCGCGACGCAGACGCTGCGCGGCTACGTGCCGGGCGCGCTGGACGACGTGGTCTTCGTTAACGTCGGGCCCGGGGCGAACAAGGAGCAGGTCAAGAGCGCGCTGACGACGGCGCTGGCCAAGGACCCGCAGGTGCAGGTGCGCGACCAGACCGACTACAAGAAGCTGGTCCGGGGCCAGATCGACTTCCTGCTGCAGCTGATCTACGGCCTGTTGGCGCTGGCGATCATCATCGCCGTGCTGGGCGTGGTCAACACGCTGGCCCTGTCGGTGATCGAGCGCACCCGCGAGATCGGGCTGCTGCGCGCGATCGGGCTGGGCCGCCGCCAACTGCGGCGGATGGTCCGGCTGGAGGCCGTCGTCATCGCGCTGTTCGGTGCGGTCCTCGGGCTGGGCCTCGGGCTGGTGTGGGGGTTGACCTCGCAGCGGCTGCTGGCGGTGAAGGGGCTGCAGTCGCTGTCGATCCCGTGGTCCACCGTGATCGCCGTGATGATCGGCGCCGCCGTGGTCGGCCTGCTGGCCGCCGTCGGCCCCGCGCTACGCGCCTCGCGACTCAACGTCCTCGACGCCATCGCGCACGAGTAGCCCCCGCAGCAGGCCCGGCAGCGCCAGGGCCAACCCCCACAACTCGTCGAGCTCGTCCTCGCTCTCCGGATCCACGCCGTCCAGCAGCGGCTGGAACCGCTGGGCCGCGCGGAACAGCGCATCGGGCACCGGCTGGTCGCGCTCGCGCAGGTCCGCCATCCGGGCGAGCAACGAGGCCGCGACCGCCCGCAGCTCCGGGAGCCCGGCGGGCTCGGCGGAGTCCGTGGGCTCGCTGGATTCCGTGGGCTCGGCAGGCTCGCTGAAGTGGGCGAAATCGGGTGTCCTGTTCAGCTCCGGATGACCACGCGGCAGTTGAGCGACCATAGGGCGACCCTACGCCCGGCCACTGACAAACCGACCGACGGCCGCTCAACTGCGCGGGCAGGCGGGCAGGCGGGCTGGCACCGCCTCAGCCGAGCGGCTTGACCCAGCGTCGCCAGTGGTCCTCGCGGTGGTACCCGGCGGCAGCCCAGGCGGCCTGCCCGGTCCCGTTGGCCTCCAGCACCATCGCGTCGGCACGACGACCGCCGACCGTGCGGAAGCGTTCGTGCGCGGCGTCCAGCAGCAACTTGGAGATGCCCTGACGCCGGTGGTCGGGGTGGACCGCGAGCCGGTAGAGGCTGGACCGCCAGCCGTCCCAGCCCGCGATGACGGTCCCGACCAACCGCGCCGGATCGCCCGCCTGTGCCGAGTCACCTGCCCGTGCCGAATCGCCTGCGCCCGCGGACAGTTTGGCCAGGATCAGCGCGTCCGGGTCGCGCTCGACCAGGCGCGTCACACCTGCCACGTCGTCAGTGATGCTCGTGCCCTCGGCGGCCAGCCGCCAGAAGTCCAGGACGGCGACGACGTCGGAGACGCGTGCGGCGCGGATGCTGATTCGGCTCAGGGGCCCGGGTTCGCTCATGCCTCCACCCAAGCAGCGGCGCTGGCGCGTCGCCGGGAGTTCCGAGGGCTGAGACGGCGACCGGAGCCGTAGGCCCGTGAGCCCGCTGGCCCGTGGGCCCGTGGGCCCGTGGGCGCAGCCGGTCCGAAGGTGCCGTCATCCGCCCCGGCCCCGACGGGCGGTCATTACGATGGTCGCGTGACGGAAAGGGGAGGGGACGCCGCGCTGTCCGAGCTGATGCCGTGGTCCGTCCGCGGGATCAGGACGGGCCGCTCCTGGGTCCTCTGCGCCGACCCCGAGGTGCTGGACGAGCGCTGGCGGCGGCTGGTCGAGGCCACACCCGAGCGGCGCGCCGAGCTGTTCGAGCCGACCCGCTCCCGCACCCCCGACTCCGCGGTGGCGGCGCTGCCCGGACAGGCGGGACAGGGCGGCAGCACTCACCGACTGTCCCGCGTGCCCGGCCCCAGGCCGCCGCTGGTCCGGGTCCGCAGCCGGGCCTTCGACCGGCTCTGGCTCCTCGCCGACCACCGCCTGCTCGACCAGGCCCGCCCGGAGCTCTGGCGGGTCCTCGGCCCCGACCAGCGCTTCCTGCTCACGCTGCCACCGCAGCAGCCGACCCCGGCCGCGCCGGACTCGCCCGCCACCGTCGTCAGCACCGAACTGCCGGTCGACCCGCGCGTGACGGTGCATCCGCTGCACCGGCGTCCGGACGGGTCGGAGCCGAACGTCGCGCCCGGACTGCTCGCCCATCTGTCACGCGTCCTCCAGGCCACCGCGCCGATCACCCCGGCGGACCTGCTGGCGTGGATCACCGCCGTCACCGCCCGGCCCGACGCGCCGCGCAGCGGAGGCGACCCGCTCGTGCCGCTCCCCCGCTCCGCCGCCGTCTGGGCCGAGGGCGTGGCGCTCGGGCACCGCGTGCTCACGCTGCAAAGCGGGCAAGCGGCCGGCCGCCGACTCCCGGACGGCAGGCGGGCGTTCGTGCGTCAGCCCGTCGACCGGCAGCCGGAGACGCTCGGCTACGAGCCGGAGAGCGAGACCCTGCTGCTCGGCGAGGGCCGGCTGGCCCCCGTACTGCCGAGCGCCTGGGCCTCGCCCGCCCTCCGCGAGTGGTTCGAGGACCGGATCGCGTTCCGCTCCGCCGAAACCGGCACGCTGCAGGCGCTCGGCCTGACGGTCTGGCCGCAGCGGGCCACCACCGAGCTGCTGGAGCTGACGACCACGCTCTCCCTGCTCGCCGAACTGCTGCCCGCGCAGCAGCAGCTCGTCGCCTCCGGCGGGCCCTGGATCGGCCGTGCCGAACTCGCCGACGCGGGTGTGCTCCCGGTCCCCGCCGCGGCGCGCCGACCGGCGTCGGTGTTCACCTGTCAGGAGGAAGGGCCGGAGGGCCAGTACGCGCTGCTGTGAGGACGCCTGCCGTCCAGGGGCCGCACCGGGCACGATGATTGCCGTTTGATACCGAAGCCCCGATTGAGCTGCAACGACGCTCGCACCGGTCGGCGCGGCCCGGATACCATCCGCCATGACTCCGCCCACCGTCGCAGCCACGGAACGACGGCCGCGGAACCCCGGCGAAAACAGCAGCGGAAGGACGGAGCGTGGTGGCCCAGCTCACCGGTGGTGACTCCTCGCTGCTGCGGCGGATCAACTCCGCGGTGACGCTGCGCGCCCTCCGCGAGGGCCAGGTGCTGACGCTGACCCAGCTGGTCGGGGAGACCGGCCTGTCCCGGCCCACGGTCGAGGGTGTGATCGAGGGCCTGATCGAGTCCGGTCTCGTCGTCGAGGTGGACCCGGCCGCTGCGGCCGTGGCGGCGGGCACGGGGAAGCCCGGAACCGAGAGCGTGCGCCAGCGCGGACGTCCCGCACGGCACTTCCGCTTCCGCGCCGAGGCCGGACACCTGCTCGGCGTCGAGATCGGCACCCACGGCGCCCGCGCCATCATCTCCGACCTGCGCGGACGCACCCTCGGCGCGTACGGACGGCCGATCGACGAGACCACCGAGGCCGACGAGCGCCTGGCCCTGGTCCGCGGCACCGTCGCCGAACTGCTGCGGCGCGGCGCCATCTCGCGCGACACCATCTGGGCCGTCGGCGTCGGCACGCCCGGCGTGGTCGACTCCGAGGGCGTGGTCCAGCTCGGCACGGCGCTTCCCGGCTGGACCGGGCTCGATCTGGCCAATCGGCTGCGCCGCTCGTTCCGCTGCCCGGTCCTGGTCGAGAACGACGCCAACCTGGCCGCCATCGGCGAGCACTGGAAGGGCGCGGCGGTCGGCCGCAGCGACGTCGTCTTCGTCCTGGCCGGGCTCAGCCCGGGGGCCGGGTCGCTGATCGGCGGACGGCTGCACCGCGGCTTCGGCGGCGCGGCGGGCGAGATCGGCTCGCTGCACGTGCTCGGGCAGGAGGCGGAGCCGTCCCAGCTGCTCTCCCCCTCGGGCAAGCGCCTGCACGACCCGCTGGACGAGGCGGCCGTGGCGCGGGTGCTGCGGCTGGCGCAGGAGGGCGACCACACGGCGATGGACGTGCGCGACCGCTTCCTGGCCCGGCTGGTGCGTGACGTCGCGGCGCTGGTGCTGGCCATCGACCCGCAGATCGTGGTCGTCGGCGGCTGGGCCAGCGGCCTGGCGGGCGTCGTGGAGCCGCTGCGCGAACAGCTCAGCCGCCTCTGCCTGCGGCCGCCCGAGGTGCAGCTCTCGGCCCTCGGCGACGCGGCCATCGCGATCGGCGCGGTCAAGCTGGCCCTCGACCACGCCGAGACCCAGCTCTTCTCCGTCGAGCAGTGACGCTCAGTCGGTAACGCCCGCCCGGTCGGCAAACGCTCAGGAGGCGACGTTCAGGAGGCGACGGCTCAGGACGCCGCGCGGACCTCGACCCCGGCCTCGCCGAAGGTCAGCTTGCAGGTGTCGGCGCGGTAGGTGGAGACGGAAACCGCCAGCGGGCCGCCCTCCGCCGAGAAGTAACGCGTCGTCAGGACCAGGACCGGGATGCCCGGCGGGCGCTCCAGCAGCCGGGCGGGTTCCTCCTCGGCCACGCCGAGCTCGACCGAGCGCGACTCGCTCTCGACCGGCAGCGCCTGGAACTGCTTGAGCACCGCACGCGCACGGCTGGAGTCGGCGAGGAAGCCGGGGACGTGCGGCATGACCGTGCCCGGCACGAAGAGCGTCTCGGTGCCCACGGCCTGACCGGCCATCATCCGCACTCGGCGCACGCTGTGCACGCCCGAGCCGGGCTCCAGGCCGAGCGCCTCGGCGACCGCCGCCGGCGCGGGGCCGACGCCGCAGTCGATGATCCGCCAGGTGTCGGAACCGGCCGGCTCCAGGCCGGTCGGCTCGGCGACCGGGATGCCGATCCGGGGCGCGGCGATCAGCGTGCCGATGCCGCGGCGGCGGACCAGGCGGCCCTCCAGTTCGAGCTGGTCCAGGGCCTGGCGCAGGGTGGCCCTGGCGACACCGAAGCGGGCGGCGAGGTCACGCTCGTTCGGCAGCACCTCACCGGTGCTGAACTCGGCGTCGATCGTCCGGACCAGCACCGTGCGCAGGTGCCAGTACTTCGGCTCCGGCGCCGCCTCGGTCGCTGTGGTCCCCACCCTGGCCTCCGCGCGTGAGTGCCGCCCTGTTCGCAGGGCCGCGATTATGAGCCCTTATTTATTAAAGGACTTTGCACTAAACCCGACCATAGGGGCCCCCAGGGCATTGGTCAAGACCAATGGTCGAGGCCCAGGTAGTGGCGCAGTCCGCGGCGTCCGTTGCGCATCATCACGGCGTGGTTCACGCGGAACGCGGGACGTCCCGGCAGCGCCAGGGCGCGCATCAGCGGTTTGGTGACCTCGACGTCCTCGTGGAAGACAGCGACGCTCGCGCCGTCGCCACGGCTGGTCACCGTCCAGCGGGTCAGGCCTTCCAGATCGCCGGTCAGCCGGGCCTCCAGCACCCCGGCCACCGGGTCCTGCCGGGACTCGTGCGCGACGACGCTCAACTCGTAAGGCAGGAAGGAGCGGAAGCGCATCCGCCCGCTGGTGTCGGTCAGCTGCCGGACCTCCAGGATCTCCGGCCACCAGACCACGTAGCTGCGCGGGTCGGCGAGCACCTGGTAGACGCGGTGCGCCGGAGCGGCGAGGTCCCAGACGGAGAGGAAGCGGTAGCGGTGCAGGGGCGCGGCCATGCGCCCAGTGTCGGACCGTCAGACGGGCAGGTCGAGTCGCCCGTCCGGGGTCAGCGCGAAGCCCGGGTTGTGGCAGAGCTCCCACAGGTGGCCGTCCGGGTCGGCGAAGTAGCCGCTGTAGCCGCCCCACTCCATCGCGACCGGGGCCTTGACCAGGTCCGCGCCCACCGCGAGCGCGTGCGCCATGGCGGCGTCCACCTCCTCGCGGCTGCCGAGGTTCAGCGCGAGGGTCACCCCGCGGAACGTGGGCTCACCGCCGTCCGGCACGCCCGCGTCGGCGGCGAGCTCGTCGCTCGGGAAGAGGCCGAGCGCCGAGTCGGCGGTGCGGAACCAGGCGATCACCCCCTCCTGGGAGGCGGAGGACAGCGGCCAGCCGAGGTCCTGGTAGAAGTCGATGCTGCGCTCCAGGTCGGAGACGCCGAGCGTGACGATGCTGATCCGGGCGGGAAGGGTCACGGGAAGGGTCATACGGGTCAGGCTAGGGCGGGGGCGATCACGAGGCCGGGTGCGACATCCGGCAGGATCGGATCAGGCACGACGCGACCACCAGCTGCACCGAACCCCCGCAAGGAGCTCCAGATGACCCAGCCCCAGCGTCTTCCCCTGGTCGCCGCCGTCGGCGAGCGGACGCCGAAGGTCAGCGACGAGGCGTTCCTCGCCGTCACCGCGACCGTGCTGGGCGACGTGACGCTCGCCCCCGGTTCCGGCGTCTGGTACGGCGCGGTGCTGCGCGGCGACAACGAGTCGATCACCGTCGGCGCGGACAGCAACGTCCAGGACAACTGCACCGTGCACGCCGACCCCGGCTTTCCCGCCGTGCTGGGCGAGCGGATCTCGGTCGGCCACAACGCGGTGCTGCACGGCTGCACGGTCGAGGACGACTGCCTGATCGGGATGGGCGCGACCGTCCTCAACGGCGCGGTCATCGGCGCGGGTTCGCTGGTCGCGGCCGGGGCGCTGGTGACGCAGGGGATGCAGGTCCCGCCGGGCTCCATGGTCGCCGGCGTCCCGGCGAAGGTGCGGCGCCCCCTCACCGACGACGAACTCGCGCACATCAAGCTGAACGCCGAGTGGTACGTCGCCCTCGCCGGGCAGCACCGCGGCATCGGCGCGTAGGCGCCCGCGCCAGCGCCCGCGCCAGCGCTCGCGCTCGCGGTGCAGAGGCGCCGCGCCCGAACAGCGGAGATCGCCTAGTGTCGTCGGCATGACCGACGACACGCACCGCTCCGTCAGCATCGAGCGCACCAGTTCCGGCCACTACACCGCGACCAACCCCCGCGGCGGCACGATCAGCTTCGGCTCCTCCGGGACCGCCGAGTTCACCCCGGTCGAGCTGCTGCTCGCCGCGATCGGCGGCTGCACGTCGATCGACGCGGACGTCGCCACCAGCCGCCACACCGAGCCGGACGGCTTCACCGTGACCGTGAGCGGCACCAAGGTCAACGACGAGCAGGGCCAGCACCTGACCGACCTCGCGGTTACCTTCCACGTCACCTTCCCCGAGGGCGAGGAGGGCGACCGCGCCCGCGCGATCCTGCCCCGAGCCGTCAAGAACTCGCACGACCGCTACTGCACCGTGAGCCGGACCGTCGAGATCGGCACCCCGGTCACCTCCACCATCGCCGAGTAGCCACGATCGCCGAGTAGTTCAGCCGCCGTTGAGGTAGGCGAGCACCGCCAGCACACGGCGGTTGTCGTCGTCCGAGGGCTGCAGGTCGAGCCGGACGAAGATGGACGCCGTGTGCTTGGCGACGGACCGCTCGGTGATCACCAACTGCTGGGCGATCGCGGCGTTCGAGCGGCCCTCCGCCATCAGCGACAGCACCTCCCGCTCGCGCGGGCTGAGCGAGGCGACCGGCCCGCCCGAGGAGTTGTGGGTGAGCAGGCGGCTGATCACCTCCGGGTCCATCGCCGTGCCGCCCGCGGCCACGCGTCGGACCGCGTCCAGGAACTGGTCGCCGTCCATCACCCGGTCCTTGAGCAGGTAGCCGATCCCACCGCTGCCGTCCGCCAGCAACTCCCGTGCGTAGAGCGGCTCGACGTACTGCGACAGGACCAGGACCGGCAGCCCGGGCAGCTCCTGACGGGCCGTCAGGGCCGCGCGCAGGCCCTCGTCGGTGAAGGTCGGCGGCAGCCGCACGTCGACCACGGCCAGGTCGGGACGGTCCGCCCGGAGGGCGTCCAGCAGTTCCCCGCCGCTCTCGACGGCCGCCGTCACCTCGATCCCGTGCGCCGCGAGCAGCCGGGTCAGGCCGTCCCGGAGGAGGAAGAGGTCTTCGGCGAGAGCAACGCGCACGGAATCTCCAGGCTGGCGATGGTCGGGCCGCCGACCGGGCTGCTCACCGCGAGCAGGCCGTCGAAGGCGGCGAGTCGGCGCTCGACACCCCGCAGGCCGGTGCCCTTGGAGGGGTCGACACCGCCGCGGCCGTCGTCGGTGACGGAGATCCGCAGCACCTCGCCAGTATGGCCGATCTCCACCCAGATCCGCCGCGCCTCCGCGTGCTTGGTGACGTTGGCGAGCAGCTCGCTGACGGCGAAGTAGGCGGCGGACTCCACCGCGGCCGGGACCCGCTGCGGCAGTCCGCCGCTCACCTCCACCGGAAGCGGCAGGTCGAAGGCCAGCGCTTCGACGGCGTCGGCCAGGCCGCGGTCGGCAAGCACCGGCGGGTGGATGCCGCGGACCAGGTCCCGCAGCTCGCCGAGGGCGCGCGCCGAGCTGGACCGCGCCTCCGCCAGCATCGCCCGCGCCGCCTCCGGGTCGGTGTCGAAGAGCTGCTCGGCGGCGTTGAGCGCCATGCCGAGCGCGACCAGTCGCGCCTGGGCGCCGTCGTGCAGGTCGCGTTCGATCCGGCGCAGTTCGGTCGCGCCGTGGTCGATGGTGTCGGCTCTGGTGCGGGACAGGTGGTCCACCCGCTGGACGAGTTCCCGCTGCCGGGAGGGGCCCAGCAGTGCCCGCGCGGCGTTGTCGTGCAGGCGCAGCAGTACCGGGGCTCCCCACAGCACCAGCAACGGCGAGAGCCACAACTCGACGCCGAACAGCAGGACGGGCTTGTCGGTGAACCGGCCGTTCGGGCCGAGGTGGTTGAGCAGCAACGGCGCGGCGACCAGCACGACGCCACCCGCGAGGACCAGCGCCGCACTCAGCACCACCCAGGCCAGGTCGCGCCAGGATGCCGGGTCACCGAGCCAGCCGACGAGCCGTCCGCGCCATTGCTCCACGGGTGACGCCCCGTCGGGGAACTCCCGGTAGGGGGAGGCGATCGGCGTGCCGCTCCAGCGGGCGACCAGCCTCCGGTGCTCCGAGGCGACCCACCGGGACGAGAGGACGCCGAGCGGCAGCAGCAGGACCGCGGCCCACACCACACCGTGGTGCCCGCCGGGCGGGCCGCCTTTGTAGCAGGTGACCGCCGCGACGGTCAGCACGCCGGGGAGCAGCAGGACCGCGCCGGCGGCCCGACCGCCGCCCCCCGTCGCCCAGCTGAACCCCCAGATCACGCACGGGACCAGGGTGACCAGCAGGCCGAGCCAGAAATGCAGGCGGTCGCCGAGCGCGTCCGTCTGCGTGTTGCTCGCCGCGTTGAGCACGAGCACCGGAGCGGCCGCCAGCGCGGCCCCACCCGCCAGCGTCAGCGCGACCAGGTAGGCCGCGCGGAGCGGCGCGAGCAGGGTGCGCCGCAGCCAGGCGGCGACGTCGGCTCCGTCGGGCAGTGCGGGCGGTGCGGGCGAACTCACGTCGGTCCTCCGGTGCTGGTCTCGTCGATGTCGGTGCGCGCCCGGCTCCCGGCTCGGGTTCCCGGCTGGGGCGTTCCGCCTAGGGCCTGTTTGAGAACTCCCGCCGGGCCCGGCCCTCCCCCGGCCTTCGGCTAGGGGAGGGCCGGGCTGATCCGACGCGAGTTCTCAAACAGGCCCTAGTCTGCGCGGGCGTCGCACCGGACCGCGCCGGGCGCAGACACCCAAGATCAGGTGTAGCTGGGTACACCCCCCTCCCACCGTCCAACCGTATGTCGGCGGACCGTCCCGGATTCCTAACGTCGTCCTCGCTCCCGGGACGGACGACGTCCCGCGGCGCACCATCGAACCCGACGGAGGAAACCGTGACCGCGCCGATCGTCGCCGTCAGCGACGTGACCAAGACATACGACCCGACCGGCACCGCCCGGCCCGCGCTCGACGCCCTGGACCTGGAGATCGCCCCCGGTGAGGCGGTCGCCGTCCTCGGGCGCTCGGGCAGCGGCAAGTCGACGCTGCTCAACCTGGTCGCGGGCCTGGACCGGCCGAGCTCGGGCAGCGTGACCGTCGCCGGGGTCACCCTCACCGGCCTGAGCGAGGCCGCGCTGGCGGCGTTCCGGCGGGAGCGGATCGGGATGGTCTTCCAGTTCTTCAACCTGCTCGACGACCTCACCGTCCTGGACAACGTGCTCCTGCCGGCACAGCTCGCCGGGATGCGCCGCGGTGCGGCCCGGGCTCGCGCCGAGGAGCTGCTTGAACAGCTCGGGATCGACCGGCTGGCCCGGTCGTGGCCCGGTGGGCTCTCCGGTGGCGAGCGTCAACGCGTCGCGGTGGCGCGGGCGTTGATGAACCGGCCGCCGTTGCTGCTGGCCGACGAGCCGACGGGCGCGCTGGACACCGCCTCGGCCGCGGACGTCCGCGAACTGCTCCGCTCGCTCCACGCCGAGGGCCAGACCATCGTCCTGGTCACCCACGACACCTCGCTGGCCGCCGCCTGCGCCGAACGGATCGTCGAGCTGGCGGACGGACGTCTGGTGAGGGACGAGCGCACCGGGCTTGCGCCGCAGGGCGTCAGCGCGGTGACGGCATGAGCGCCCTGGGCAGGGTCGTCCGATCCGGCGTCGGCCGCAAGCGGGTGCAGACTCTGGTGATGGTGCTGACCACGATGACGGCGGTGACCGCCTGTCTGCTCGCCGCAGGTCTGCTGCTCGCCTCACGCGGGCCGTTCGACCGCGCCTTCGACGCGCAGCACGGCGCGCACCTCGCCCTGCGCTTCGACGGGGGAAGCGTCGACGCGGCCCAACTCGACGCCACCGCCCACGTCCAGGGCGTCACCGCGACGGCCGGGCCCTACCCGGCGGTGACTCTCCACCCCGCTGTGGGCTCCGATGCGTTCCTCCCGGCCGGTGACCCGCTGCCCGCGACCACGCTGGTCGGCCGCCCGATCGACGGACCGCTGGACGACCTCCGGGTCACCGAGGGCCACTGGCTCACCGGTCCCGGCCAGGTCGTGCTGCCGGACGGCAACTCACCGCTGGCGCTGGGGGATCGCATGACCTTCCCCGACCTGCCCGGACACCCGACGCTGACCGTCGTCGGTCTGGCCGCGTCGGTGACCGGCAGCGCCGACGGCTGGGTCTCCCCGGACGAGATCCCCGCCCTGACCGCCCACGGCACCGTGCCTGACCAGCAGATGCTCTACCGCTTCGCGGACGCGGGCAGCGCCACGCAGCTCGACGCCGACCGCGCCGCCGTCGCCGCCGCGCTCCCGGCGGGCGCGGTGACCGCGGCCGACTCCTACCTGGACGCGCGGCAGGCGGCGGACAAGACGTCAGCCACCTTCGTGCCGTTCCTGGTGGCCTTCGGCGTGCTCGGCCTCTGCATGTCGGTACTGGTCATCGGCGTCGTCGTCAGCGGCGCGGTGGCTGCCGGGCGTCGGCGGATCGGCGTGCTCAAGTCGCTGGGCTTCACCCCGGCGCAGGTGGTGCGCGCCTATCTCGGCACGGCACTGATCCCGGCCGGTGTCGGCGCGGTGCTCGGCGTGCTGTTCGGCAACGCGCTGGCGATCCCGTTGATGGGCGTGACGAACAAGGCGCTGAACAGCGTCTCCACCGGCATCCCGGTCTGGCTCGACCTGGTGGTCCCGCTCGCGACGCTCGTCGCCGTCGCCGGAACCGCGCTCGTCCCCGCCCTGCGCGCCGGTCGGCTGAGCACGGTCGAGGCGCTGACCGTCGGACGCGGCGGGCAGACCCGGACCACCGGACGGGCCGTGCAGCAGTTGCTGGCACGGTGGCCGCTGCCGCGCGCCCTCAGCCTGGGCCTCAGCACGCCGTTCGCCCGTCCCGGACGGGCGCTGACCGTCGCGGCGGCGGTGACGCTGGGCACGATCGGGGTCACCTTCGGCGTGGGCCTGGCCATCTCGCTGAACGGCGTCCAACAGGGCATCAGCCAGGACAACGCGGGCGCCGTGATCATCCTGCCGGGCCTTCCGGCCCCGGGATCCAGGCCCAAGGTGGTCACCGCGGCCGACCTGGCGCGGGCCGCCGACCTGATCAACTCCGAGCCCGGAACCAGCGCCTGGTTCAGCACCACGACCGACCGCCTGGACCTGGCCGGGCACACGGGCCAGGCGCAGGTGGTCGCCTACCAGGGCGACTCGTCCTTCGGCGAGCTCCAACTGGTCTCCGGCAGCTGGTTCCAGGCGCCCGGCGAGGCGGTCGCTCCGTCAAGCTTCCTGACCGCCAACGGCGTCCACGTCGGCGACACCGTCACCCTGGGCCAGGGCGGTCGCACCGCGCGGGTGCGGATCGTGGGCGAGGTGCTCTCCCTCCACGACGAACTGCTGACCGACCGCTCCTCGCTGACCCCGCTCGGCCTCGACTACCTCGCCGGGATGAGCCAGTTCGACATCGCCCTCAAGCCGGGCACCGACCAGGCCTCCTATGCCGACTCGCTCAGCCGGGCGCTCGCGCCCTACGGCATGGCCGCGATCCCGAACTCGCAGCCGCCGAGCGTGGTGGTGCTGTCCATGGACACCCTCGCCTCGCTGCTCACCCTGATGCTGGTGGCGGTGGCCGGGCTGGGCGTGCTCAACACCGTGCTGCTTGACACCCGGGAGCGGGTGCACGACCTGGGCGTCCTCAAGTCGCTGGGCATGGCCCCGCGGCAGACCGTGGGCATGGTGCTGACCTCGGTCAGCATCAGCGGCCTCGCGGCCGGGCTGGTCGGCGTGCCGATCGGAATCGCGCTGCACGACAGCGTCCTCCCGGCGATGGCACGCGCGGCGGGGACCGACGTCCCGGGCGTCGACCTGGCGGTCTACCACGCACCCGAGCTGATCCCGCTGGTCCTCGGCGGCCTGGTGCTCGCCACGCTCGGTGCGCTGGCCCCCGCGACCTGGGCGGCCCGCTCCCGCACGGCCACCGCGCTGCGCACAGAGTGACCGTGGTCTGACCCGCCGACCGTGGCGCACGACACGTGGCGGAAGCGGGAACCTTGACCTCTAGAATAGTTGCACTATGAACCAGGTTTCGGGTCCCCGCTTCCGCAGCATGGTCGCCATAGGCGACTCCTTCACCGAGGGCATGTGCGACGACGTGCTGCCGGACGGCCACTACCGCGGCTGGGCCGACCGCGTCGCGGAACGCCTGGCCGCCGAGCTGGACGGCCACGCGGCCGGCACCGGCGAGGCCGGCAACATGAACGGCGACGCGAACGCCAACGGCTTCCGCTACGCCAACCTCGCCGTGCGCGGCAAGCTGATCGGCCAGATCGCGGACGAGCAGGGCGACGCCGCCGTCGCGCTCGGCGGCGAGCTGGTCACCCTCGCCGGGGGCCTGAACGACGTGATGCGGCCGGGCTGCGACATCGACCACGTCGAGCGCACGCTCGGCGCGCTGGCGGAGCGGATCGCGGCCGAGGCGCGGCAGGTCGTGATGTTCTACAGCGTCGACCCCAGCCGCCGGATGCGCGGCAGCGCCCGGCTGATGCCGCAGATCCTGCGGTTGCAGGGCTTCGTCCGGCAGTTCGCCGCCCGGCACGAGAACATCGCTGTGGTCGACCTGTTCCACGTCCCCGCGTTCGACGACGCGCGGATGTGGGGCGAGGACCGCCTGCACTTCTCCGCCGAGGGCCACCGACGCGTCGCCGAGGCGGTGCTGCAGGCGCTGGGCTTCGAGCCGTCCTTCGACTGGCGCGAGCCGCTGCCACCGGCTCCCCCGATCCCCCGGCTCACCAAGCTCGGCGACGACCTGCGCTGGATCCGCACCCACGTGCTGCCGTGGATCGGCCGCCGCCTCACCGGCCGCTCCAGCGGCGACAACCGCCCCGCCAAGCGCCCGTCCCTGGACGCCTTCCCGGGCTGATCCGCACCGTCCCGACCTGGGCTGCCGTCAGACCCAGGGTGCGGGCGGGTGCTTCGCGCGCTAGGTGGTGACCGTCAGACCGGCGCGCACGGCGAGGACCACGAGCTGGGCGCGCGAGCGCGCGTTGAGCTTGGTCATGGCCCGGGTCACGTGCGTGCGGACGGTGGCCGGGGAGAGGTACAACGCCTCGGCAATCTCGTTGTTGGACCTGCCGGTAGCCACCCAGGCGGCGATCTCGCGCTCCCGGTCAGTGAGCGTCTCCAGGCCGTCCACGGGGGCGGGGGGCGCCCAGCGCTCGGCGAAGGTGCTCACCACCAGTCGGGTCACCGACGGTGACAGCAGCGCCTCTCCGGCGGCCACCACCCTGATGGCGTGCACGAGTTCGCTCGGGGCGGTGTCCTTGAGGATGAAGCCGCCGGCGCCCAGCTGCAGCGCCTCGAACACGTAGTGGTCGATCTCGAAGGTGGTCACGACGACGACCCGCACGGCGCGCAGTGCGGGGTCGGCTGCGATCTGACGGAGCACTTCCAGGCCGTCCATGTCGGGCATCCGGATGTCCAGCAGCATGACGTCGGGCCGGTCCTGCCGCAGCCGGGCGAGGGCTTGGCGGCCGTTGTCGGCCTCGGCGACCACCTCCATGTCGTCCTCGCGGTCGACCAGGACGCGCAGGCCCATGCGGACCAGTTGATGGTCATCAACCAGCATCACCCGGATCACCCGGTCACCTCCGGGAGGGGCAGCCACGCTCGGACTTCGAATCCGCCGTCCGCCCGTGGCCCGACCTCCAGTCGGCCGTGCAGCTCCTCGACCCGACGGCGCATGCCGGAGAGCCCACGGCCAGGCGGCCCGACCGTGTCCGGCGTGCCGATGCCGCGGTCGGTCACCCGGACCCGTACCTGCCCTTCGTGGCGGTCGATCGTGACCTGGGCCTGGGTGGGCCCGGCATGGCGCAGCACATTGGTCAGGGCCTCCTGAACCACCCGGTACACGGTGGAGTTCAGCGGCTCGGGCAGGTCCGCGCCACCGTCGACAGCCACCCGAACCGTCAGACCACCCGCCCTGACCTGCCCGATCAGCTCGTTCAGGCCCGCGACACCGGCCGGATCCGAGCCGGAGGCGGACGCGTCGGCGGCACGCGGAGCCGGACGAGGAGCCGGACGCGGATGGAAGGTGTCCAGCATCCGGCGCAGATCGGCCAGCGAGGTGGAGCTCGTGTCGCGGACGGCTTCCAGCGAGCGGCGCGCCTGCTCGGGCTGTTCCTCGAAGACCAGCAGCGCCACCTGGGCCTGCATGGTGATCAGGGCGAAGCCGTGGCCCGCGATGTCGTGCACCTCTCCGGCGATCCGCATCCGTTCCTCCAGAGCCGTGCGGGCGATCAGGTCGTGCCTGGCCCGCGCGCGGGACGCGTTCCCCACGTGGATCAGCGCGCCCAGCGACCACGGCAACAGGCTCCACCCCGTCCACGCAAGGGCGAGCAGCGCGGTGGCACGGTGGTCGCCGACGACTCGGGCGAAGATCGTCGCCGAGGAGACCACCGCGGCCGCCGCACAAGCAGGCGCTGAGACCGACATCGGCCGCTGCCGCGCCACCTCGAACACGGCCAGCACCAGGCACAGCAACACCGGACCGTACGGGTAGCCGGCCAGCAGATAGGCGTTGACCAGCAGCGTCGTCGTGCCGAGCGCCCAGATGGGGGCCGTCCGCCGTAGGCCCGCCGCCGGGAGCGCTGCCGCCACCAGCAGCAGCACGCCCGACACGTCCAGGGGCCGGCTCCCTGCCTGCCCCGGTGCCGCCCCCACCGTCCCGGCCACCACGGCCGCCGCGAAGAGCACCGCGAACAGCGCGTCCAGCGGCGCGGGACGCGTCAACCGCTCGCTGATCACCCTCACCATGCTGCCCAGCATGCCCGCCGCGGGCGAGCGGGGCATCAACGCGCCGCTGACACGCCACTACGTGAGCGGACGTATCCGCCCGGCTTCGAATGCCGTCCCGCATCCGACGCGGCAGCGGGGTGCCCGTGGCGACCATGGGCGTGTGCCGGGGTTGAGGCGACGACATCGATCTCCTCCCACCCGGCAGTTCGTGCCCCGAACCAGGACACGGGCCTTTCGCCATCCGATCCAGCGTCGAGCCAGGAGGGCCCTCCCATGGCAGCACCGACACGGCCCCACGCCGACCGGTCATCATCTCCGGCGGCCCCGCCCTGCCCCGAACCGACGGCCCGAACAGCGATCGGCCGGGCCCGGGGACGACACCGAGCCCTGCTGATCGCCGCCTGCGTGGCCCTGATCGCGTCCACGATCGCCGACGCGGCCACCGGCTACGACGGGCCCGGCCCGTTCGTCTACCCCGTCTTCGCGCTGGCGGTGGCGCTGATCCCGTGGCGGTACACCCCTCTTTTCGCCACTGCCATGAGCGTGTTCTTCACCGTCGGAGGCCTCGCCTCGCCCGCCTTCGTCCGCTGGCTGACCACGCCTAGCCGGGCCCTCGACTTCACCGCCGGGTGGGCGCAGTTGGCCGGCTTCGCCGTAGCGGCCGTCTGCGCAGCGGCCGCGGTCGTCTGTGCTCCGCGCGCCACCTCACGGCGCCGGCCGGCGCCTGACCCGTCCTGAACACTCATCAAGGAGTTCACCATGTTCCAGCCACGCCTCCTCGGCCGCCGAACGATCCTTGCCTTCGCCGGGTTGCTCGTGGGCATCGTGGGTCTGGTCGTCCAGTGGATCGCCGATCCCGCGAAGTTCTCGGGAGCTGAAGGGAGCTTCGGCATCTCGTTCCCGCCGGGCATCCTCTTCATCGTCGCCTTCGGGCTGTTGATGTTCCTGACCGCCCGCTGGTGGTGGCACCCCGTCTTCGGGATGCTCATCGCGTTCTGGATCGTGGGCCTCGGCGCTGTGGCCGACAAGCTGCAGCCCAACCTGCTCTCGCACAACCCCGGCACCGTCGCCGGCAACGTCGTCATGACCGCTGGTCTCGTCCTCACCTTCGTCGCCGGACTGCTCGCCATCGCCTCCGCGCGTTGCGTCCGCAAGTCTTCGGTGCCCGCGCGGACGTGACGAAGGGACAGCCGCCGCGTCGTCCACGGCGGCTGTCCCGATCGGCGTCGGCCTCGGCGGGCCCGCGCGTGGGAAAGCGGCGTCACTCAGGCGGTAGACGCCAACGCGCCGGTCGGCGCCTCGCGCTCGGCCTGCCGGAGCTGGTCGAGCAGGTGGTCGCGGTCGGCCAGCATCTCGGTCAGGACGCGGCGTGCGGCGGCCAGCAGGTCGGCGACGTCGGAACCGGCCAGCTTGTAGGTGACGTTCGACCCGTCGCGGACCGAGACGATGATCCCGGAGCGCCGCAGCACCGCCAACTGCTGGGAGAGGTTGGACGGTTCGATCTGCAGGTCCGCGAGCAGGTCGCGGACCGGGCACGGGCCGTCGCGCAGCAGTTCCAGCACCCTGATCCGGACGGGATGTCCCAGGAGGCGGAAGAACTCCGCCTTGACCTGGTAGAGCGGCGGGGCCGCCATCACACTTCCAGTTGCTGTTCGATCATCAGCAACCGCCGCCGGGCCATCGCCAGGTTGGCCCGCTGCCGGTCGAGCGCCAGGTAGAGGAAGAGTCCCGCACCCGTCCGCGAGGTGAGCGGCCGGATGATGTGGTACTGGGCGGTCAGTGTGATCAGAATGTCCTCGATCGCACCGCCCAGACCGAGCATCTCCATGGTCCGCATCTTCGCGCGCACCACGTCGGTGTTCCCCGCAGCGGCCGTCTGGAGGTCCAGCTCCGGTCCGCCGCCGGCCACCCCCAGGGCCAGCCCGCTGGTGTAGTCGACCAGGGCCGCGCCGAGCGCGCCCTCGATCATCATCGCTTCTTTGAGCGCAGTCTCCGTACTCGCCATGGCCCGTGACCTTAGGGTCCAACCCGCGTACGGGTTACAGGAATTGAAGAACGCTGCAATCCGTCACCCGTGTCTGTGTAGGATCCCCGGCCCGCTCACTCCGGCCAGGACGGTGAGCGGCCCAGAGCCGCGAGGATGCGGTCGAGCGGCGTGGGCTCGTTCGCGTCCGGCAGGGCGGGGGCGAAGGCGGCGTGCGGGCCGAGGCGGTGTTCGCCGCCGGGGACCGCGAGGGCGGCGGCGAGCGCGGCGGGGGCCAGGTCGGGTGCGAGCCGATAGTCGAGGCCCAGCGCGCGTGCCACGTCCCAGCCGTGCACGACCGCGTCGACGAAGTGGAATCCGATGGCCATCGCCGCCGGGAGGGGCCGCGTCAGGCTGATCTCGGGCAGCAGGAAGGCACCCTCCAGCGCGCCCTCGGCGTCGAAGGCGGCAAGCGCCTCGGCCGCTGCGCGGTCGTAGGCCTTGGCCGCGTCCGGGCCGAGCGGGGCCGGGGTCCAGTCGACGTCGCCGCCGAGGCCGCGGGCTGCGGCGGCGAACCCCTTGTGCTGGACGGTCATATGGGCGAGCAGCTCGCCCAGGCTCCAGGCGGCGCAGGGCGTGGCACGGCCCAGATCCGCCGGACGCACCTGCGCGACGACGTCACGGCAGGCGTTCACGGCGCGGCGGTTGAGCTCCACGACATCCGCCGAAGCGTCTCGGTCTGCGAGATTCATAAGCACATACCTACGGTCTCTCTGTGCACATCATCTGTCAAGGCGTACCGCATCGCGCCCGCCTGATCATGGGGCGTATCGTCCTGCCTGTGACCCCGCAGACCCCGCCCGCCGGTTCGGCCGACCGGCCCGATCTGGCCGCGATGTTCGCGCCGCTGAGCCGCGCGCTGATCGAGGCCGAGCGCCCGGTCCTCGCCGCCCACGGGCTGACCATGTGGGGCTACGCGGTGCTGCTGCGGCTGGAGGACGAGCCGTTCCGCACCCAGTCCGCGCTCGCGGAGTCGATCGGCGCGGACAAGACCCGCCTGATCCCGATCCTGGACGCACTCCAGCAGGACGGCCTGATCCGCCGCGCGCCCGATCCGCGCGACCGCCGCGTCCGTCTGCTCTCCCTCACCCCCGAGGGCCGCGCCCGACGCGACGCGACCCAGGCGGCGATCCAGGCGGGCGAGGAGCGCCTGCTCGCCCGCCTCCCCGAGGGCGACCGCGCGGCCCTGCTCCGCGCCCTACAGGCGCTCGGTCCGCTGCTGGCCGAGGAGCAGGACGCTACACGGGTAGATCCGGACGCCTAGGGCGCGGAATCTGCCACTCCGTCAGGACCGAGCACGACCGCATCGCCCACCGTCGGTGCGAAATCGGACATTCCGTTTCAAATCCAAGCTTTACTTCGTGGTCATGATCGGTTCGTGGCTGCGAAACACTGCTTCGGCAATATGACGGCATGAAGCGGTCTCACCTCACCCACCATGCCAACTCCCCTGCAGGAAGCGCCAAGCACCGCTGGCGCAGAGACACGGTCGAGCTTTCCGCGGTCTTCACCGCGGTCGCGGTGGCCGATCTGGTCGCGAACGTGGTCGTGCACGGCCATGACGGTCCGGTTCTGCTGCTCGCCTCGGCCGTCGCACTCGTCGTCACGGCCCTGTGGCACAGCTGGTGGACACACCGCCACACACACGCCCCACCAGGCGCGATCGTCTCCTCCGCCGCAGACACAGCAGGCGAGACACCGGCGGAGGAGTCGGTCGCGCCCAACGCCACCACCCCGCCGGAGGAGGTGGCGCTCTGGCGGATCCGCGCCACCGTCACCGACGCGCCGGGCAGTCTGGCCGCGCTGTGCCGGGCACTGGCGGACATCCCCGTCAACATCGTCTCCATGCAGGCCCATCCGCTCGCCGAGGAGACCGTCGACGAGTTCGTCGTCCGGGCGGCCCCGGAGCTCGCCGCACAGGAGCTGACCCGGGCGCTGGTCGCCGCCGGCGGCACCGAGGTGTGGCTGGAACGCGCCGACGCCCACGACCTGGTCGACGTGCCGACCCGCGTGCTGACCATGGCCACCCGGACCGCCCAGGACGCCGCCGAGCTGCCGCTGGCGCTGCGGCAGCTGTTCGGACGGTGCCGGATCCGCTCGATCCCGGGTCGCGAGATCGACGAGGACGAGCTGGACGGCTCGGTGATGCGGCTGCGCGACCCGGCCGGCGGCATCCTCGAACTCAAGCGCGAGCATCCCGTGTTCACCCCGACCGAGTTCGCCAGGGCGCGGGCGCTGATCGAGCTGGACGCCCGGCTCGGCCCCCGCGTCCCGCCCACCCGGCAGACGCTGCGCCTGCTCGGCGCACCCCACGACTCCGCCGAGGGCGGCCAGATCACCGTGCGCCGGGCCGAGCCGAGTGACCGGGCCGCCGCGATCGCCCTGCACGAGCGGTGCAGCACCCGGACGCTCCGCCAGCGCTACCACGGTCCGGTCGGCGACGCCGACCGCTTCCTCGGCCACCTGCTCGACCCGCGCCACGGCCAGACCCTGGCCGTCGAGGCCGAGGACGGCCGCCTGGTCGCCCTCGCCCACCTGCTCTGGGACGACGACGCGGCCGAGATCGCGGTCCTGGTCGAGGACGCCTGGCAGCGCCGCGGCATCGGCGGCGCCCTGGTCCGCCGCCTGACCGAGCTGGCCCGCCAGGCGGGCCTGGCCGAGGTCTACGCCGTGACCACGTCCGCCAACACGGGCATGATCGCGACGCTGCGCCAGCTCTCCGTGCCGCTGGACTACCACGTCGACGAGGGCACGCTGGTGATCACGGCCCACCTCGCCGCCCAGCCGCAGCTGGTCCCCGGCCGGACGGGCGGGGCGGCAGGCTCGGCGGCTGCGACGTCGGTGACGCCGACTACTCGACGGTGACCGACTTCGCCAGGTTGCGCGGCTTGTCCACGTCCCGCTCCAGCGCCACCGCCGCGTAGTAGGCGAGCAGTTGGAGCGGGATGCCGAGCAGGATCGGGTCCAGCTCGGGCTCGTTCTTCGGGATCAGGATCGCGTCCTCGGCGAACTTCGGGTCCGGGGCGGTGTGACCGACCATCAGCACCCGGCCGTGGCGGGCCCGGATCTCGCCCATGGTGGTGAGGTTCTTCTCCACCAGCTCGTCGTCCGGCACCACCGCCACGGTCGGCAACTCGGGGCCGATCAGCGCCAGCGGGCCGTGCTTGAGCTCGCTGGCCGGGTAGGCCTCGGCGTGGACGTACGAGACCTCCTTGAGCTTCTGCGCGCCCTCGCGGGCCACCGGCCAGCCGCGCACCCGGCCGACGAACATCATCCCGGCGTTGTGCGCGTACTCCGCGGCCAGCTTGGCGATCCGGTCCTCGTCGGCCAGGATCTCCCGGATCTGGCCCGGCAGCGCCTTGAGCCCCGCGCAGATCCGGCGGCCGTCGGCGGGCGACAGGTCGTGGACCCGGCCGAAGTGCAGCGCGATCAGCGCGAAGGCCACGGCGGTCGAGGTGAACGCCTTGGTCGAGGCGACCGAGATCTCCGGCCCGGCGTGCAGGTAGACGCCTCCGTCGCACTCGCGGGCGATGGCGCTGCCCACGGTGTTGACGACGCCGAGGACCCGGCCGCCCTTGCGCTTGATCTCCTGGACCGCGGCCAGGGTGTCGTAGGTCTCGCCGGACTGGCTGACCGCGATGTAGAGGGTGTCCGCCTCGATCACCGGGTTGCGGTAGCGGAACTCGGAGGCCGGCTCCGCGTGGGCGGGGATCCGGGCCAGCTCCTCGATCAGCTGGGCGCCGAGCTCGCCCGAGTAGTACGCCGAGCCGCAGCCGAGGATCTTGACCCGGCGGAAGGCCCGCGCCTCGCGGGCGTCCAGGTTGAGGCCGCCCAGGTGCGCGGTGGCGAACCGCTCGTCGACGCGGCCGGAGAGGGTGCGCTCGACGGCCCCCGGCTGCTCGTGGATCTCCTTGATCAGGTAGTGCGCGTGCCCCTCGGTGTCGTAGGAGGCCTCCTCGACGTCCACGGTGGAGGGCTGCTTGGCGGTGGCGCGGGCGTCCTGGGTGAAGGTCTGGAACCCGTCGGCGCGGACCGTGGCCAGCTCGCCGTCGTCCAGGTGGACGACCTGGCGGGTGTAGCGGACCAGCGCGGCCACGTCGGAGGCGGCGAACATCTCCTTCTCGCCGATGCCCAGCACGATCGGGCTGCCGTTGCGGGCGACCACGATCCGGTCGGGGTGCTCCGCGTCCAGCACGGCGATGCCGTAGGTGCCGACGACGCGGGAGAGCGCGGCGCGGACGGCGTCCTCCAGCTCGTCGGTCTCCTTCGCGCAGGCGGCGACCAGGTGGGCAAGCACCTCGGTGTCGGTCTCCGAGGCGAAGACGACGCCCTCGCTCTCCAGCTTGGCGCGCAGCTGGTCGGCGTTCTCGATGATGCCGTTGTGGACTACGGCGAAACGTCCGGAGCCGTCGAGGTGCGGGTGCGAGTTGACGTCGCTCGGCTCGCCGTGGGTGGCCCAGCGGGTGTGGCCGATGCCGGAGGTCCCCTTGAAGCGCGCCGGTACCACGGCGGCCAGGTCGGCGACCCGGCCCTTCTTCTTCACCGACTTCAGCCCGCCCTTGGCGGCGACGGCCACCCCGGCCGAGTCGTAGCCCCGGTACTCCAGCCGGGCCAACCCCTCCAGCAGGATCGGGGCCGCGTCCTTGCCGCCGATGTAGGCGACGATTCCGCACATATGAACTCTCCTCTGCCTCGGCTCACCCGTAGACGATCCGGCGCAGCTGGCGGGCGGACAGCTCGGGTGCTGCCACGCGCCGCTGCCGCAGCTCGGGACCGATGCGGGCGAAGATCTGCTCGTTGGTCAGCCCGCGCGCCTGGAGCTCGCCGTGGCGGCGTCGTACGTACTCCTCGGTTCCCTCGCCGAAGTAGGCGAGCACGTCCGCGATGACGCGGGCGGCCTCGCCGGGGCCGAGCGAGGTGGTCCGGAGCAGGTACTGCATCAGGTCGTCGTGAGGGTGGCTGGCCTGGGACACGAGGCACGACCTTACGCAGAAGGGAACCGTTCACCAAGAATCCTGCCCGATATCGGGCAGGACTTCGCACGAACGGCCCTCAGCTCTCCGCGGAACCCTGATTCTCTGCCTGAGACGCCCGCTTGGCGCCCCTCCGCCCCGCCACGTACCAGGCCCCGCCCCACAGCAGCAGCACCAGCACCGAGCCGGTCGGCACCCAGTTGCCCCAGCGGTCGTAGAGGGTGTCCCCGGTCGCCAGCGGCACCGTGTAGACCTCGGCGGCGCTGGCCGACTTGCCCAGCTCGGTGCCGACCTGCCGCCCGGAGGGGTCGTACGCGACGCTGACCCCGGTCAGCGTCGCCTGCACCACCGAGCGCCCCGACTCGGCGGCGCGGAACGCGGCCAGCGAGGCGTGCTGCTCGGGCGCCCAGGTGCCCTGGAACGTCGAGGTGGCGGACTGGACCAGGATCACCTGCGCGCCGCGCTGCTCCAGCGCCCGGCTCATGTCGGGGAAGGCCGACTCGAAGCAGATCAGCGGCCCGACCTTCAGCGTCCCGCCGCCGGGCGTCGGCACGGTCATCACCACCGGCGTGGTGCCGCGTCGGCGGTCCACGGCGGCGGCCTTGGAGAAGTCCGCGACGAACCCGAGGACCGGCCGCAGCGGGATGTACTCACCGAACGGCACCAGCCGGATCTTGTCGTAGCGCTGCCCGGTCAGCCCGTCCGGTCCGACCAGGACCGAGCTCTTGTAGATCCCGCCGCTGCCAGGCCGCACCGCGTCCACATTGACCAGCAGGTCCGCGCCGGTGGCGCGGGAGAGCGCGGCCAGCTTGGCGGTCACCTCCGGGTGGACCGTGAGGTCGTCGGCGACGCTGCTCTCGCCCCAGAGCACCAGATCCGGGTGGGCCTCGGTGAGCATCGCGGTCAACTGCTCGCCGCGGGTGGTGCGGTAGCCCGTGGAGTCCACTGCCAGGCCCGGCTGGACCACGCCCACGGCGGCACTGCTCCCGGTCAGCTTCGGCTGCGGCGCCCACGCCGAGACCGCGACGGCGCCGAGTGCCAGCGAGACCAGGGTCAGCCAGGCGGCGTAGGACCGGCCCCAGGAGACGATCAGCGCGACGACGGCCGTGTTCACCGCCACGATCAGCAGACTGTCCAGCCACACCCCGCCGACCGAGGCCAGCCGCAGGGCGATGTGCTGCTGGTACTGGCTCGCCCCGAGCAGCCCCCACGGGCCGCCCAGGTACTGCCAGGAGCGCACGGTCTCGGTCACCAGCCAGCCGGTCGGCACCAGCACCAGCGCGGCGACCACCCGCCCGACGTCCGGGGTGCCGTGCAGCAGCCGGTGCACCAGCCAGCCCCACGGGGCCCAGATCAGCCCGAGCAGCGCCGCGATCGCCACGATGAAGACGCTCAGCAAGGGGATCAGCCAGCTCATCACGCCGATCAGGAAGCCCATCCCGCCGAACCAGCCCAGCTGCAGCGCCTTCCGCGGCGTGGCCGCCCCGCGCAGCACCAGCAGCAGCGGCACCAGGCAGACGTAGGCGAACCACCACCAGCCGGGCGCGGGAAAGATCAGCACGGGCAGCGCACCGCAGCCCGCCGCCAGCAGCGGCTTGGCGCTGCGCCGGAGCGCGCGCCTCAGCCGAGACGCGTCCGGGGGCGGCGGATCGCCGTGCCCGCCCAGCGGTTTTCTCCCGGTGACGACGCTCACGCTGATCCTCTTTCTCTTTCTCCCACCCGAGGAAACGTGCTGGCCGCACCATCTTGCTGGCTCTGGTGCCTCCAGGTCCCAGTCTCCGGCGGGATCACAGCTTGGGCACGTTGTTTGCACCCTGGCCTCCGGCGACGCACCCTGGAGACGACGGGAGGGTGACATGGCATCACTTCAGCGGCAACCCGGACGGATCCGTTCGGGGACACAGTTCGTGGCGATCACCGTCGGCGTCGTGCGCACGCTCGCCGCGCGCCTCCTCAGCCGGGTCCGCCGCACACCGGGCCCGCGCGGCGGCCCACCCACCGCCGGCGACCGCTTCCCCCGCCGCCCGAAGCCGACCCTCCCGAGCGACGCGATCGCGCTCAGCGAGCCGGGATCGCGGTAGCGGAGCGGGGAATTGAGTACGCGTACTCAGGCGGGTGCGTTCTGCGCTGAGTGACACTCCTGAGCTGTCAGCGGCAAAGGAGTACGACGTGACTGAGCGGTCCGCGCCGCACGCCCGCACCACCCCTGCCCGACCGCGCGTCCGGCGTGGCTGCCTCGTGGTCGCGGTGGTGATGTGCGCCGTCGTGGTCGGCGGTCTGCTGGTGGTGCGGCAGACCGCCCACGACTGGACGACCCCGGCCGGCCCCGCACCTGACGTGACGGCGATGGCGGCCTCCGCGTCGGTCGACGCGGCCGATCGGACTGCCACCACGCAGCTCGACGCCGAACTGACCCGCCTCCGGAGGCTCCTGCCCTGGGCACGCCCCGTCGCACAGGGTGTGCGGGACAGCTGCGGAGCCGCAGCCGACACGCAGTACTTCGGCAGCCGACCCACCTGGGGTCCGATGGTGTGCAACCGCACCGTCGTCTGGTTCAGTGCGGTCCAGGGCCCCCTGCCACAAGCCCTCGACCGCGTCAGTGCGGCGCTGGATCAGGGCGGAATCCAGACGACCCCGCTCAACGGCAACCTGCTGGACGCCGACGACGCCACCGGGCCAGGAACGACCGCTCTCCAGAGCGCCTACGGCCTGGAGATCACCGTCGACCAGTCACCCCACCTGACGCAGGCCCTGGAAACAGAGCCCGAACTGCTGATCACCGACTCTCCGGCGGCCCCGGCGGACGAGACGGCGGTCCGCGCCTACCGGCCGGTGCGCGTCAGCGATGTGACCGCGCGGGTACAGGTGCCCGGCTACGTGCTCGGCATCCAGGTGACCTTCCCCTACTACTCCGCTGACGCCCCCTCGGTGCCGACTCCCGAACCGACCGACAACGGCAGAGGCAGCTGCGTGACCGGGAGCAACGACTGTCCCGGAGGGTGACGCGCTGCCGCTGCTGAGACGACCGCGCAGCACAAGCGGTCCCCTCGCTAGGGTGGCGGCATGACCAGCGACTTCCGTTCCGCCGGGCACGACGCAGTCGAGTTGCTCGCGGACTACCTCGACGGACTGCCCGCGCGGAGCGTCTGGACGCCGATGCCCGAGGCGGCGCGGGGCGCGCTGCTCGACGCGCCGTTGCCCGAGCGGGGGACGGAGCTCACGACGCTGGTGAAGACCGTCGGCGAGACTGTGCTGCCCTACCCGATGGGCAACGGGCATCCGCGGTTCTTCGGGTGGGTCAACGCCGCGCCCGCGCCCGCCGGGGTGCTCGGGGCGCTGGCCGGGGCGGCGATGAATCCAAGCAGTGCCGGGGGCGACCACGCCGACGTGCATCTGGAGCGGACGGTCGTGCGGTGGCTGGCCGAGTTGGTCGGGTTTCCGCATCCGCCCGGCGGCGGGCTGCTGACCTCCGGGGCGTCGATGGCCACCATCGTCGCGCTCGGGGCCGCCCGCAACCGTGCCGCCGCGCGGCTCGGGGTGGACGTCCGTCAGGACGGGGTCGCTGCGCTGCCGCCGCTGGTCGGCTACGTCAGCGCGGAGACGCACTCGTGCGTGCGCAAGGCCGCCGAGTTGCTGGGCATCGGCAGCCGGAACCTCAAGGTGGTCGCCACCGACGCCGAGGGACGGCTGGATCCGGCCGCGCTGCGGTCGCAGCTCGACGCCGACCGGGCGGCCGGGCTGGTGCCGTTCCTGGTCGTCGGCTCCGCCGGGACGGTCAACACCGGCGCGATCGACGACCTCGCCGCGCTGGCCGACGTCTGCGAGCGGAGCGCCGAGGGCATCTGGTTCCACGTCGACGGTGCCTACGGCGCGTTCGGGCGACTGGATCCGGTGTCCGCCCCGCGTTACGCCGGGCTGGAGCGGGCCGACTCGCTGGCGCTGGATCCGCACAAGTGGCTGGGCGTGCCCGTCGACTGCGGCTGCGTGCTGGTGCGCGACGCGGAACAGCTGCGCGGGACGTTCAGCCTGGTGCCGGCCTATCTGCGCGACGAGGACGCCGGGAGCCTGGGCTGGTTCTCCGAGTACGGGATCGAGCAGACCCGCCCGTTCCGCTCGCTCAAGGTGTGGGCGACGATCGCGGCGGCCGGTCGCGAGGGCATCGTCCGCGACATCTCGCGCTGCTGCACGCTCGCCCGCACGCTGGGCCAACTCGTCGAACAGGAGCCGGATCTGGAGCTGCTGGCCCCGGTCGAGACGTCCATCGTCGCCTTCCGCTACCGCCCGGCGGGCGAGCGGGCGCTGTCGGAGGAGCGGCTGCAGCAGGTCAACGCGGCGCTGGCGGTCGCCGTGCAGCAGCGTGGGCGGGCCTTCGTCACCGGCACGGTGCTGGCCGGCCACGAGGCGGTACGGGCCTGTCTGCTCAACGCCGCGACCACGGAGGACGACCTGCGGATCCTGCTCGACGAGGTGCTTGCCGCAGGCGCGGCGCTCGGGACGGAACTGTGACAGATGCCTAGGAACCCCGCAGATCAGCGACCCGTCTTCGTGTACATGAAGATCAGTCCTGCATCCAAGGCGGGCCGCGCCGGTCTCGCACTCCTGGGCGCCACTGCCCTCTGCTTCGCCGCCACCGCCTGCTCCGGCAGCAGCAGCGGCACCAATTCCGGCACCTCCGCGTCGGCCGGATCGTCGGCGACGGCGACCGCCGCGACCAGCGGCGGCTCGGGGGCCACGGGCGGCAGCGGATCGACCGGTGGCAGCGGCTCGACGGGCGGTTCCGGCGGCAGCAACGGCGGCAGCAGCGGCGGCTCGACCGGGGGCAGCGGCACCAGCGGCGGCTCGACGGGAGGCGGGCAGGCCGCCGGGGTTCCCACCTGCACCGGCTCGCAGATCACCGTGTCCCAGGGCCAGGGCGACGCCGGTGCCGGGCACAGCGCCGCGGTGCTGCTGTTCCACAACACCGGCTCGTCCTCGTGCAGCCTCTACGGCTACCCGGGCGTGGCTGCCCTGGACAGCGGCGGCCGGCAGGTCGCCCAGGCCACCCGGACCCTGCGCGGCATGATGGGCGGTGCGCCGCAGAGCGCCACCGCGCCGACCGCCGTCGTCGTGGCCCCGGGCGCGACGGCCTCCGCCCGCGTCGAGGGCACGGACGTGCCCGAGGGCAACGCGACCAGCTGCCCGACCTACGCGGGCCTGCTGGTCACGCCTCCCGGAACCAAGACCTCGACGCGGCTGCCGATCCAGATGATGGGCTGCAGCGCCATCCAGGTTCACCCCGTGGTCCCCGGAACCACTGGCAACCAGGACTGACGCGGCGTCATGCAGGGACGCTCGCCTACTCGGTGGTGAACTCGGCCATCATCGCCATGTCCTCGTGCTCCAGGTTGTGGCAGTGGAGCAGGAACTGCCCGGCGTAGTCGCTGAACCGGACCGCGACCTCGACGCCCTGGGCGGGGAGCACGTCCACCGTGTCCTTCCACCCGGCGTCGTACTCACCGGGCGCGGCGTTGTTCCGGCTGATCACCTGGAACGGGTCCAGGTGCAGGTGGATCGGATGGTGCACGTCGGTGATGAAACGCCAGATCTCGATCTGGCCGAGCTTGGGCGCGGCCAGCGAGTGGCCGGGCTGGTACTCCTGCCCGTTGATGGTCCAGCTGGTGCCCGACTGCGCGAACAGGAAGGTGCGGGTGGCCACGGCCTTGGCCGGGTCCAGCTGCTCGACGGTGGCGAGCTGGTCGGGCACGCGCGAGCCGTCGCTGACCGACGCGCTGCCGATGTCGAACCGCATCACCTCGGCCGTGCCGCCGCTGCCGAGGCGGTTGACCAGCCGGACGCTGCTGCCTGCCGGGTAGCGGGCGAAGTCGACGACCACGTCGAACCGTTCGGCCGAGGCCAGCTCGATGCCGTCGTGGGCGACGGGCCGCGCCAGCAGACCGCCGTCCGAGCCCACCTGCACGAGCGCACCGCCGCCGGGCGGCTGCGGGTCGAGCTCCAGCCGGTAACGGCGGGCGTTGGACGCGTTGAGCAGCCGGAGCCGGTAGCGGGCCCGGTCGACCTTGGCGACCGGCCAGGGCGCGCCGTTGACCAGGATGACGTCGCCCAACACGCCGTTCATGTAGGCGTCCTGGACGCCCGGCCGACCCTCGGAGGGATCCAGCGCCGGGTAGGCGAAGTTGCCGTTCTCGTCGAAGGCCCGGTCGGCGATCATCAGCGGCAGCTCGCGCGCGCCCTGCGGCAGGTCGAGCGCCATCTCGTCCTCGTCACGGACGATGTGGAACCCGGCCAGCCCGCGGTAGACGTGCGGGCCGGTGAAACCCATGGTGTGGTCGTGGTACCAGAGCGTGGCGGCGTGCTGCTGCATCGGGTAGACGTACTGGCGCTGCGGCGCGAAGGTCGCGGACGACATCCCGGGCATGCCGGCCATGCCCGCGTTGCCGCCGGCCCCGCCCGAGCCACCGCCGAGCGGGCTGATCAGGTCCAGCGGGTAGCCGTCGCTCTCGTGCGGGACGTGACCGCCGTGGAGGTGGACCGCGGTGGGGTGCGGCAGTTCGTTGGTGTGGGTGACGATGGTGCGCCTGCCCGAGCGCGACTCGATGGTGGGGCCGGGGAACATGCCCTGGTAGCCCCAGACCTCGGTCTGACGGCCCGGCACCAGATTCGCCAGCCCGGGACGGGCGGTGATCTCGTAGTAGTCGGTGGTCGCGTCCGCTCGCACCGGCTTCAGCACCGGCGGCACCGGCAGCGGCACCGCGTAGCGCGACGGCAGCGGCACCTTGCTGCTGAGCAGCAGGCCAGGCTGGCCGTTCGGGATCAGCCGCCCGAGCGCGGGCAGCCCCCCGGCGACCGCGCCCGCGCCGAGCACGGCGGCGGCGCCGATCCCGAGCATCCGGCGACGGCTGATCCCCTGCGCCGCCCGGCCCGCCACGCCGGCCGCGTCGCCGTCGACGGCGCTCACGCGGACACCTCGACCGACTCGGCCGCATCGCCATCGCCATCGCCGTCACCGGCGCCGGCGCCGACCGAGGCTCCGGGCTTGAACGTGAAGACGTCCACGGCGAACTTCTCGGCCATCACGAAGATGCCGACGCCCAGCGGGATGTGCAGGATCAGCACCCGGTCGAAGCCGAGGCTGATCTGCGCCGCGCAGGCCACGACCATGATGGCGTAGTGGATCGCGAAGGAGTTCGGCCCGCCGGAGAGCCGCCACACGAGCAGACCCGCGATCGCGGCCAGCAGTGCCGCCGTGGCCAGGATCATCGCCGCGATCATGTGGGCGTTGAGCAGTGGGTAGAACCCCTGCAGAAAGCCGCCGGCGAGCACCGGCTGCGCGACCGCCAGCAGGGCCACCAGCACGGCGGTCACCCGCAGCGACACGACCGGCCAGCGAGGCGGGGTGGTTCTGTTCGACATACGAGTCCCCCAGGGAGCGAAAAATCGTCTCTGGCGAGATACTCTCATATGAGATTGTTTTGGCACCACCCCTTATGCTGGACGGCGATGATGAACGAACCCTTCACCCCGCCCCTGGGCATGATCCTGCGCCAGGCTCATATCCGCGCCTCCCGCGCCTTCGCCGAGGCGCTGCGCCCGATCGGGCTGGAGACCACGGGAGCCGGCCTCCTGCTCAACCTGCACCAGCTCGGCCCGCTGACCCAGCGTCAGCTTATCGACCTGACCGGCAACGACAAGTCCTCGATGGTGCGCTACATCGACGGCCTGGAGCAGCGCGGCCTGGTGCGACGCGAGCCGCACCCGACCGACCGCCGAGCCCACCTGGTCACTCCGACCGACGCAGGGCGCGAAGTCCTGGCCCGGATCATGGAGACGGCCGCACGGACCGACCGGCGGCTGGCGCAGGGCCTGACGCCCGAGGAGGCGCTCACCCTCCGCGCCCTGCTGACCCGCTTCGCCACCTCCCCGGCCCCGGACGACTCCCCCGAGCCGGGGTCGGCCACCTGAGCCGCCGCTACTCGACCCGGCTGCGCCGCGCCGCGTCGTCCGCCGCGCCACCCCGGCCGACGAGACCGCGCGGCTTCTCCGCGAACTCCGCCAGTCGCGAGCCCATCGCGCGCAGCTTGATCGGCCCGACCGCGCCGACGATCAGCGGCGTCAGGTGCCGCTGCGGTTGCATCGCCCGCAGCCAGGCCTGGGCGTAGACGTGGGTCGACCGGCGCCCGATGCCGTCGGCGATCCGCTCGACGGCGGGGGCCAGCGGGTAGGTCTTGTTGAGCGGCCAGGGCAGGCCGGCACGCATGTCGCGCATGACGTCGTCCTGGTCCGCGCCGCGCACCATGTCGGTGTCGGTCCAACTGAGGTACCCCACACCGACCTTGACGCCCTTGAGGGCCAACTCCGGGCGGAGCGAGTGGGCGAGGGCCTCAACCCCGGCCTTGCTCGCGCAGTACGCCGTCATCAGCGGCGCGGGCGTGAGGGCGGCCAGCGAGGCGATCTGCAGGAAGTAGCCGCGCGAGGCGGTCAGCGCGGGCAGGAAGGCCCAGGCGGTGTTGGCGCTGCCGACCAGGTTGACGTCGATCACCCGGGTCCAGACGTCCGGGTCGGAGTCCACGAACGGCGCGCCGGTGGCAATACCGGCGTTGGCGACCACCACGTCGATCTTCCCGTAGCGCTCGACGATCTCGTCGGCGACCGTGCGCAGCGCCTCGCGGTCGGTGACGTTCGCCTCCCACCATCCGGCGTCGGGTCCGATGGACTCGGCGACGGCGGCCAGTTCGTCGCGCTCCAGGCCGACGAGCGCCACCTTGGCACCGCGGGCGGCCAGCACCCGGGCGAGCTGCGCGCCGACCCCACGGGCGGCGCCGGTGATCACGGCGACCTGGGCGGCCATGCTGTGCTTGGACATCTCACGAACCTTTCGGGCGGCGTTCGGTGCGGTGGTCACGGGTGCGGCGGTCACGCGTGCGCGGCGGCGGCCGCGGCGGCTGGGACCTCGGGTGCCACGTCGACCTGGCGGATCTGGTCGTACTCGTGCAGGTCGACGGTGCGGGTCTCGCGGCGGTAGTGCGCGGTGGTGCCCGGCCAGAGCACGGTGTTGTTGCCCTTGGCGTCCAGGTACCAGCTGCGGCAGCCGCCGGTGTTCCACACCGTCCGCCGCATCCGGCGCTGCACGTCGTCGTTCCAGCGTCGCTGCGCGGAGGCGGTGACGTCCAGGGCGCGGGCGCCGCTCGCGTCCAGCTTGCGCAGGTAGTCGGCAAGGTAGTTGAGCTGGGACTCGATCATCAGCACCATCGAGCTGTTGCCGAGGCCGGTGTTGGGGCCGATCACGAAGAGCAGGTTCGGGAAGCCGCGCACGGTCGTGCCGCGCAGCGCGGCCATGCCCTCGGACCACTCCTCCGCCAGCGTCGTCCCGGCCGCGCCGGTGATGTGGCTGGCGACGGGCATGTCGGTGACGTGGAAACCGGTGCCGAAGACGATCACGTCGGCCTCGTGCTCCGTACCGTCGGCGGCGACCAGGGTGCTGCCCTTGATCTCCTTGAGCCCGGAGGCGACGACCTCGGCGTTGGGCTGGGCCAGCGCCGGGTAGTAGGTGTTGGAGAGCAGCACGCGCTTGCAGCCGAACCGGTAGTCGGGCGTCAGCTTGGCCCGCAGCGCCGGGTCCTTGACGGCCCGTCGCAGGTTCTGCCCGGCCAGCGCCTCGGCCGCCTTGAGCAGCCCGGGGCGCTTCACGAACGCGCCGACCTGGTACTCGCGGACCAGCCAGAGCGCGCCGCGCAGCGCCTTCTGACTGGCCGGCAGCCGCCGGTAGAGGAACCGCTCGGCGGAGGTGATGTCGCGGTCCATCCGCGCCATCACCCAGGCGGGCGTGCGCTGGAACAGGACCAGCTTGTCGACCTTGGGCTGGATCGCGGGCACGATCTGGATCGCGGACGCGCCGGTGCCGACGACCGCGACGCGCTTGCCGCTCAGGTCGAGGTCGTGGTTCCACTGCGCGGAGTGGAAGACCTGGCCGGGGAAGTCCGCCAGCCCCGGCACGTCCGGCACCTGCGGGTCGGAGAGCGGGCCGGTCGCCGCGACCAGGACCTGGGCGCTGAACCGACCCTGGTCGGTCTCGATGTCCCAGCGCGCGGTCGCGTTGTTCCAGCGCGCGGCGGTGACGGTGTGCCCGAACCGCAGGTGCGGACGGAGCTGGAACCGGTCGACGATCCGCTCCAGGTAGGCGCGGATCTCGGGCTGGCCGGAGAAGGTGCGCGGCCAGTCGGGGTTGGGCGCGAAGGAGAACGAGTACAGGTGCGAGGGCACGTCGCAGGCGCAGCCGGGGTAGCTGTTGTCGCGCCAGGTCCCGCCCACCGAGTCCGCGCGCTCCAGCACCACGAAGTCGGTGACGCCCTCCTCGCGCAGCCGCACCGCCGCGCCCAGACCGCCGAAGCCGGTGCCGATCACGGCGACCCTGACCTGCTGCACCACGTCCTCGACACGCCCGGCCGGCTGCGCCTGTTCCGCCGACTGCTCCTGCGCTGTCGGCTCTGCCTTCGTGGTCTTTCGCCTGCCCGCCATCCCGGTCCTCCAGCGTCCCTCACCCGGCGTCCTTCACCCGGTCAGCGCCGTCGTCGACTGTGCCAGTGATCGGTGGCGCAATCAGGAGCGTAGGGGACGCCGGGTGCCTCGGGAAGACTACGGAAGGCGGAAGTTACGCGCCGGTATGCCCGAAGCCCGCACCCTGAGCACCGCCGAACGCGGCCCCGCCGCCCCCCGGCGCGCCCGGCAGGGTCAGCCCGATGAGCAGCCGGTCCAGGACCTCACCGGCCTCGCGACGCGCCCGGACGTGGTCCTCCGCGCGGGCGATGTACAGGCTGGCCTCGGAGATCAGCGCGGCCAGCAGCCTGGTGAGCGGCGCGACCGGCATCGGCTGAATGCTGCCCTCGGCGATCGCCCTGGTCAGCTCCTCGGCCAGCAGCACGTAGCCGTGCTGCTCCACCAGCGCGTCCCAGGCGCTGTGGCCGAGCACGGCCGGGCCCTCGACGAGCACGATCCGCTGGAAGTCGGGATCGTTGCAGGCGTCGAGGAAGGACTGGAACCCGAGCCTCAGCAGCGTCCACGCGTCACCCGATCGGGCCTCCGCCCGCGCGGTTTCCTGTTCGACCAGCCGCTCCGCCATCTCCTGGGCGCACTCGCCCATCACGGCGCGGAACAGGTCGGCCTTGTCCTTGAAGTGGTGGTAGAGCGCACCCCGGGTGACCTGGGCCGCAGCGACGATGTCCTCAGTACCCGTCGCGGTGTACCCACGCTCGGCGAACAGCGTGCGCGCGGCGCGCACCAGCGCGCGCCGGGTGTCGGCGGTGTGTTCCGCACGCCGACCCCGCGGACTACGCGCCGATCGAGGAGCTGTCATACCTACATCCTGTTCCATACAGACTGTATGTTAGAGGAGGGCCACGGACCCGCGGCCCGGGGGAACGGAGACATGGATCATGGGACTCCCACTCAATCTGACCGTCAAGATGGGCACGTACCTCCTCAAGCAGAAGCTTCTCCGCCGCGAGAAGTTCCCCCTGATCGTCGAGGTGGAACCCCTTTTCGCGTGCAATCTGGCCTGCCAGGGCTGCGGCAAGATCCAGCACCCGGCCAGTGTGCTCAAGCAGCGCATGCCGGTGGAGCAGGCCGTCGCCGCCGTGGAGGAGTCCGGTGCACCGATGGTGTCGCTGGCCGGTGGCGAGCCGCTGATGCACCCGCAGATCGACGAGATCACCCGCCAGCTGCTGAAGCGCGGCAAGTTCGTGGTGCTCTGCACCAACGCGCTGCTGCTGCCCAAGCACATCCACAAGTTCAAGCCGCACCGCAACTTCGCCTGGATGGTCCACATCGACGGGCTGCGTGAGCGGCACGACGAGTCGGTCAGCAAGGAAGGCGTCTTCGACGACGCCATCGCGGCCATCCGGCAGGCCAAGGCGGCCGGTTTCCAGGTCTACACGAACTCGACGTTCTTCAACAACGACAGCCCTCAGGACATCATCGAGGTGCTCGACTACCTGAACGACGAGCTCAAGGTCGACCGGATGCAGATCTCCCCCGGTTACGCCTACGAGAAGGCCCCGGACCAGGACCGCTTCCTCGGCGTCGAGCAGACCCGGCAGCTGTTCAAGAAGGCCTTCGGGGACGGCCGCCGCAAGAAGTGGCGGCTGAACCACTCCGCGCTCTACCTGGACTTCCTGGAGGGGAAGACCGACTTCGAGTGCACCCCGTGGGCGATCCCGTCCTACTCGCTCAAGGGCTGGCAGAAGCCGTGCTACCTGATGGCCGACGGCTACGTCGAGTCCTACCAGGAGCTGCTGGACTCCACGGACTGGGACAACTACGGCCGCGGCAAGGACCCGCGGTGCGACAACTGCATGGCGCACTGCGGCTACGAGCCGACCGCCGTGCTGGCCACCATGTCCTCGCTCAAGGAGAGCCTGCGGGCGGTCACCAGCGGCTGATCCGCCGGCGACGCTCCCTCGATCACCTTCGATCACGCGAGCGGCGCAACCCGGGGCGGGCCGTCGTATCGAGCCGAAACGTTGCGGCACGATACGACGGCCCGTCCCTTTCGTCCCTGGCAAACGCTACCGGCGCGTCACTAGCATGAGGCCCCACCAGGGGGCAGCAGATCCGTCGGACACAGCAAGGCGAGTTAGGGGCAGGCAGCATGGCCGCGAAGGAAGAGCTGGACACGTTCTACGTGCTCACGGCGCTGTTGGTGACCCCAGCGCAGTTCCCCAGCGTGCTCGGGGACGACTACCCCGAGGCCTGCGCCACGCTCGGCGTCGAGCCCTGGTCCGACGGCTACGGCCTGCTCTTCGGCCAGGACGCCTCGGGCGCCCGCTGGACGGTGGTCTGCGACGACGCCGCCCTGGTCGCCGGGGCCATCGCGGCCTGGGACTGCGGCATGGAGTACGAGCTGGCCGCGCCGGACCGCACGGTCGTCGACACCGTCGCGGGCTGGCCGCTGGCCATCACCATCGCCACGCCCGACATACCCGCGCCGCACGACCCGCACGGCGACCACCCGGTGCTGCTGCAGGCCCCGGACCCGCAGGGCTGGGGCCCGGCGCACCGGCGGCTGGCCGCCGACGAGGTGGCCAAGCAGTGGCTCACCTGGCGCCACCAGGTCAGCGAGGGCGCCAGCTTTGACTCCACGGGCGCCCAGCCTCCGGCGCACGTCAAGCGGGCCCTGGACCAGGCCCGTGGCTACACCAGCGACCCGCCGCCCGCCGGGCGCATCCGCTCCGCCCCGGCCCCGGACGGCGCGCGCATCGTCCGCGCCGACGGACCGGGCTGGAGCCTCGCGGCGCACACGGAGGACATCGCGCTGCTGCTGCTCGACGAGAAGCCGCACGAGATCATCCCGGTCGGCCGCGGCCCGGAGCTGCCCGCGCTGCTCCGCGACCTGGACCAGATGGCGCGCGCGTCCGGCTGAGCGACCGTCCGCCTGGCTCAGGCCGCATCGGCCCGAGGCGGGCGGTTCGCGTCGGCCGCAGGACACGCCCTCAGGCACTGCCCTGCCGACCTTCGGCGGGGGCAGACTGGAGCCGTGGTGAGCAGCCCTGACCGGACCGGGTCGGCCGGACCGGTCGTCAGCAGACGCAGCGTGCTCGCGGTCGGCGCGGGCGCGGTGGTGGGCCTGGTCGCGGCCTGCTCCTCCAGCGCGCACAGCCCGGGCGGCACGTCCTCGACCGCCACGACCTCCGCGGCCGGGCGTCCCACGCCGCTGCCGTCGTCCGCCGTCTCCGCCGCCGTTCCCTCCGCGCACGCGTCGAGCGCGGCAGCGTTGCCTGCGACGACCGCGTGGCAGCCGAGCAGCAACGACATCGACCCGCAGGTGAAGCTCCGGGCGGTGCGACTGATCGAGGCGCTGGGCAGCTGGCCGGCGGGCGGCTCGGGCGAGGCGGCTGCGGCACGCCGGGCAGCCGCGGCGGGGTACGACCCTGCGCTCGCCGCCGAGGCGGGCGGCCTGCTGAGCTCCGCACCGGAGGCGGCGCTGCAGGTGCTGGAGGCGCAGTACGGCGGGATCCTCAGCGATGCGGCCAGCGTTCTGGTGGTCTGCCGCCAGTACACCCCCGGACACACCGAGACCGCCGACACCACCGCCGCCGACAGCGGCGGGACCACCGTGGACGTGCGGCTCAGCAGCGCGCAGCCGCTCTGGCAGGTGACGGCACTTCACCCGGCGCTCCCCGGAGGGGCGTTGGCGCTCTCCGCGCTCAGCCCCGCAGCGCGCGCGGTACTCGCCTCGGACGCGATCACGCTGCCTCCGGCGGCGCATGCGGACGTGCTCAGCGGCAACGTCCACGACAGTGCGCTGGAGGCGATGCTGACGCTGTCGCACAGCCATCGCATCGAGCTGAGCGTGGTCCGCTCCGGGCATCCGCTCGACGTCTTCGGCACCACCCGGCCGAGCGACCACCCGAAGGGGCGCGCCTTCGACGTCTGGCGCATCGACGGCCAGGCCGTCATCGACCCGGCCACGCCGCGCACCCTGGTGGAGGGCTTCATGCGCGCGGCAGCGGCGGCCGGGTCCTACAACGTGGGCGGGCCCTACCTGTTGAGCGGCGGGGCGCCGGACCAGTTCTTCAGCGACGACACCCACCACGACCACGTCCACGTCGGGTTCGACGTCTGACCGTGTGACCGTGGGCCGTGGCGGGTCCTGTCGTCATGGCATCCGAAGGCGTCACGCCATCGGGAGGGACGTCCCCTGGACGGCCTGGATGTCGAGCTCGACGCGGAGCGTGGTGCCGATCGCCGCAATGCCGACCTGCACGACCTGGTTGTAGGTCATCGCGAAGTCCTCGCGGCGCAGTTCGGCCGTCGCCCGGAACGCCGCACGCGTGCCGCCCCACGGGTCCGGACCCGTACCCAGGTACGTCAGGTCCAGGTCGACCGGCCGGGTCACCGCGTTCATCGTCAGCTCACCGTGGACCGTCCAACGGTCCGCACCCGCCGCAGAGACGCCGCCCGTGCTGCGGTAGGTGATCTCCGGCTGGGCGTCCACGTTCAGGAAGTCCGCCGACCGCAGGTGGTCGTCACGCATCTTGTTGCCCGTGTCGATCGACGCCGCACCGATCACGGCGTCGACCCGCGACTCCTCGACCCGCTCGGCGATCTCGATCTGCCCGCGGAACTCACCGAAGTGCCCACGGATGCTGGAGATCCCCAGATGCTGCGCGACCGCGCCGACCGAGGAATGCGCCGGATCGATCGTCCACGGCCCCGGCGGCGGCAGCTCCACCCCGCCCTGCCGCGCCAGCACCAGGTTCCCCAGATCCGCCCGCCCCGAGGACGCCACGATCGCGGTCGACGCGGTCGGCTGATAGCCGACCGCCGTGACGATCGCGGTGTACACGCCCTGCGGCAGCGCCTCCGTCAGCACCACACCGTCGTCGTCCGCCGCCGCCCGCACGACCTGACGACCCGTCATGTCCGTCACGGTCAGCACCGCGTGCCGAACTGCCCAACCATCCTTCGTCCGCACCCGCGCACGAAGCCCCATGCTGCCCTCACCGGAGTGAGTGGTCATCGCTGCTCCCGATCATTCGGTGACGGGTTCCGGTGTCCTCAGCTCCCGGTGTCCCCGGTGCTCATCCGCGCCGAGGCTCCTCCGCGCCGAGGACAGCGGAACCCGTTCGTCCCCACACTGGCCTACGCCCTCACGCTGGACGACGCAGGCCGTTCGCCCGTTCTGTCACTCGTCCGGGTGGCCGAGCTCCACATCGTGGGCACTCTCGCCGCGTCCGTCCAACGTCAGCGCGGAGGCCACCGGCGGGTAGCCGCTGGCGATCAGCGTGTAGTCGCCCGCGTCCAGGTCGGTGAAGGCGTAGCTGCCGTCCTCACCGGTGGTCGCCGTGCCCACCACGTTGCCGGCGACGTCGACCAGGGTGACCCGGGCGTCGACCAGCGGCCGGTGGGCCGCACCCGCGCGGATGGTGCCCTGCACCTGCGCACCGGCGGCCAGCTCGATCTCGATCCGGGCCGGACCCGTCGTGCCGACCTCGACCGGCAGCGCGGCCGGGCGGAACCCGGTGGCGTTGACCGCGACCGTGAACGTGCCGGACATCAGGTTGTCGAACGCGAACGCGCCGACCTCCGAGGTCTTGCCGGTGGCCAGCACCTCGCCGCGGACGTCGGTGACGACGACCATCGCCTCGGCCACCGGCCGCTGGTCGGTCGCCGCGTGCACCGTGCCGAGCAGGCCGCTGGTGCCCGAGAGCACCACGTCGTGGCTGAGCGGGGTGTCACCCACGGCCACCGTGGACGCGTGCGGCTGATGGCCCTCGGCCGCGACGATCAGCACGTAGCTGCCCGCGCCCGGCGCGGCGATCCGGTAGCCACCGTCGGCGGCGACCGCGACGCGGCCCAACTGACGGCCCTGCAACGAGATCAGGGTGGCCGTGGCGGAGCCCACCGGGCTGCCCTCGCCGCCCCGGACGAAGCCGTGGACCACGCTGCCGCTCAACGGGACCTCCTGGACGGCGGGCACTATGGCCGCCGACGACCCGAGCCCGGACACCGTCTCCTGGTCGGCGGCCTGAGCAGCCGGGGCGGCCGGAGCCTCAGCCTCAGCGCCCTCGCCGGCCTCGGCGGCCTCCGGGGCGCCCTCGCTCGACTTGAGCTTGATCTCCTTGAGCGCCAGCCCGAAGAACAGGGCGACCACGATGAACGGCACACCGATCAGGAACAGGTCGCCGATGGCGTGCGCGAAGGCCGCCGTGACGAGACCCTTGACCGGCTCCTTCAGCGCCTTGATGGCCTGGACGTTGTTGGCGTCCATACCCTTGAGCGCCGTGGCGCCACCGGGGGTGCCCGCGAACTCCTGCGTCAGGTAGTGGGTCAGGCGGCTGGTCAGCACCGTGCCGAAGATCGCGGTGCCGATCGCGGCGCCGATCTGGCGGAAGAAGGTGGCCGAGGCGGTGGCCACGCCCATGTCGCGGAAGTCGACGGAGTTCTGGATGGCCGTCACCAGCGTCTGCAGGGTCATGCCCAGGCCCGCGCCGAAGGCGAAGGCGTAGAGCGCGACCTCCCAGTACGCGGTGTGGTTGGTCAGTCGGCTCAGCAGCACCAGCGAGCCTATGAGGATCAGCGCGCCGAGGATCGGGAAGACCTTGTAGCGGCCCGTCTTGGCCATGATCCGGCCGGAGAGGACCGAGGTGACCATGATGCCGGCCACGGCGGGCAGCATGCCCAGACCGGACTTGGTGGCGGACATGCCCTGCACGGCCTGGAGGTAGACCGGCAGGTAGATGATGCCGCCGAACATGGCGAAACCGGCGAAGAAGCCGAAGCCGTTGCCGATCCGGAAGACCGGGTTGCGGAAGAGGCGCATCGGCAGGATCGGCTCGGCCGCGCGCAGCTCGACCAGGCAGAAGAGCACCGTCAGCAGGACCGCGCCGCCGACCAGCGACAGGCCCTGCCAGGAGGCCCAGCCGTAGGACGTGCCGGCCCAGTTGAGGTAGAGCAGCAGGCTGGTGACGCCTGCGACGATCATGAACGAGCCCAGGAAGTCGATCTTGTGCTCGCGACGGTTGACCGGCAGCTTGAGCGCGAAGGAGCAGACGATCAGGGCGCCGATGCCGACGGGCAGGTTGATGTAGAAGATCCACCGCCAGCCGATCGAGTCGGTGAACCAACCGCCGAGCAGCGGGCCGGCGACGCTGGCCAGACCGAAGACCGCACCCATCAGGCCCTGGTAACGACCACGCTCACGCGGCGGGATGACGTCGCCGATGATGGCGAAGGCGAGCGACATCAGACCGCCACCGCCGATGCCCTGGACGGCGCGGAAGCCGATCAGCTCGCCCATGTTCTGGCTGAGGCCGGCGAGCGCCGAGCCGATCAGGAAGATGACGATCGCGGTCTGGAAGATGATCCGGCGGCCGTACAGGTCGGAGATCTTGCCCCAGAGCGGGGTGGCTGCGGTGGAGGTGAGCAGGTAGGCCGTGACCACCCAGGAGAGCTTGTCGATGCCACCGAGCTGGCTCACGATCGTGGGCAGTGCCGTGCCGACGATGCTCTGGTCCAGCGCGGCCAGCAGCATGCCGGCCATCAGGCCGCCCATGACGACCATGATCTGTTTGTGGCTGAGGTAGTTGGGGCCCTCGGCCGGAGCCTCCGAGCCGGGCGGGGTGACCGGGGTGTCGGTCGAGATCTCTGACATGCGAGGCACCGTACTGCATAGGTCGGACAGCTCTCTCGCCCAAACTTGCCGTACGGCAAGTAAGTTTCGATCCGATGCCGAATCGAGACATGAACGAGACCTAAGCGGGTATGAACATGACAAGCAACTGGCGAGTCACCCCTGCCGGTGGTGTCCGCTGTGAGTAACCTAGCCGACACGGGATCGACCCACAAGAGGTCGCTACGCCCCACGTCAAGCCCGTCCTGTCCCGAAAAGTCCCCCCACTTGGAGCCCAAAGACCCCCAACTCGCGGATGGCGCTTGCCAGCACCCGCACTCTCGCCGCTAACGTGCCAGCATGCAGACGGACGATCGACGCGCAGCCGACCTGGAGGAGCTCGGCCTCACCAACTACGAGGCCCGGGTCTACCTCGCCCTGATCCGCCGCGACGTCTTCACGGCGGCGGAAGTCGCCAGGGAGGCGGGTGTCCCCCGCCAGCGCGTGTACGACGTGCTCGAAGGGCTCATCCGCCGACAGCTGGCGATACTCCATCCCGGTCGGGTCGCCGGGTACTCCGCGGTCGCGCCGGACACGGCCGTCGAGCGGCTGATCGAACAGCAGCGCAGGTCACTCGGCCGCCTGGAGCGCCTCTCCTCCGAGCTGGCTCGCGAGCTCAAGCCCACCTACGAGAGCGGTCGCACCCACACCGACCCGCTCGACTACGTCGAGGTGCTGCGCGACCCGGCGGACATCACCGAGCGTTTCGCCCGGCTCCAGTCCACCGCCGAGCGCGAGCTGCTCAGCTTCTCCCGGCCGCCGTGGTACACGCCCACCGAGAACATCGCCGGCCTGGAGGCCAGCGCCCGGCTGCACGCCGCCGGACGCACCGTCCGCTCGCTCTACAGCCGCGCGGTGCTGGAGGACCCGGCGCTCATGGAGGTGATCAACCTCTTCGTCGCCGCGGGCGAGGAGATCCGGATCGCGGAGGACCTGCCGCTGAAGATGATTATCGCGGACGGCTCGACCGTCCTCTGCGACATGCCGGACCCGGTGGCCCGCGACGGCGCGACGACGACGCTCTGCATCCGCCACCCCTCGCTGGCCGCCGCGCTGACGCTCGCCTTCCGGTCGATCTGGGAGAGCTCGCCGACCTTCGCCGAGGCGCTCAAGCAGGCCGGTATGGAGCTGCCCGCCCTCCCGTCGAGCATGCAGCAGGCCCTCGACGACCAGGCCGCCGAAGCCGCCGAGGCTGCTGAAGCCGCGGAGACCGCCGCGGACGACGCCGCCGAGGACGGGTCGGCCCCGGTTCAGCCGGAAGGCTCGTCCGCCCAGATCTGAGCCGCGAGGTGCTCGTCGCGCAGGACGCGGCGCAGCACCTTGCCGAGCATGTTCCGCGGCAGCGCGTCGGAGCGGAACTCCACGATCTTCGGCACCTTGTAGCCGGTGAGCCGGGCGGCGCAGTACTCGATCAGCGCCCGCTCGGTGAGCCGGCTGCCGGTCCGGACGATCACGCACGCCTTGACCGTCTCGCCTCGGTACTCGTCCGGCACCCCGACCACCGCCGCGTCGGCGACCGCCGGATGGGCCAGCAACACCTCCTCGACCTCGCTGGGGAAGATGCTGAACCCGGAGGCGATGATCACGTCGCGCTTGCGGTCGATGACGGTGACGAAGCCGTCCGGGCTCATCACCGCGATGTCGCCGGTGAACAGCCAGTGGTCGTGCAGCATCGCCGCGCTGTCCTCGCGCTCGTGCCAGTAGCCGCCGAAGACCTGCGGGCCGCGTACCACCAACTCCCCGGCCACGCCGAAGGGCTGCTGCTTCGCCGGGTCGTCCTCGGCGACGATCCGCACCTCGGTGCCGGGCAGTGGGACGCCGACCGTCCCCGGACGGGCGTTGGCGTTCAGCGGGTTGGCCAGCACCACCGGCGAGGCCTCCGACAGGCCGTAGCCCTCGACGAGATGACCACCCGTCAACTCCTGGAACCGGTCCACCGTCTCCGGCTCCAGCCGCATGGCGCCGGAGATGCAGTAGCGCACCGACCGTAGTGCGCGCGTGAGTTCGGGTCCGTGCTGCTCGGCGCGCGCCATCAGCGCCTGGTACATCGGCGGCACGCCGGGGAAGAGCGTCGGCTTCCACCGGCGCAGCGTCCTGACCACCAACTCCGGCTCGAAGGTGGGCAGCAGGACGGTCCGCGCGCCGGCGGCGGCCGCCACGCCCAGACACATCGTCATGCCGTAGACGTGGAACATCGGCAGACAGGCCAGCAGGGTCTCCCGCCCGGCACGCAACTGCGGGTACCAGGCCCGGACCTGGTGCGCGTTGGCGACCAGGTTGCGGTGCGTCAGCATCGCGCCCTTGGGCGTGCCCGTCGTCCCTCCGGTGTACTGCAGCACGGCGACGGCGCTGCGCGGGCTCACCGGCCCCTGCGCGCGCTGCGGCTCGCCCTTGCGCTGACGCGGCACCCGGGTGCCCGCAACGGTGGCGAAGGGGACCTGGTCCGCACCCTGCGGCAGCTCCGTCCGGAGCTTCGCGCGCAGGTCGCGCGAGCGGGCGAGCGGCAGCCGCAGCGCGAGCCGCGAGCGCGCGGGCAGCGCGTCCAGCAGTGAGGCGACCACGATGTGCCGCAGCGCCGTCCGGCCCCGGACCGCGTCGACGCGTGCGAAGACGCCGTCGTGGACGACGGCCACGACCGCGCCGGAATCCTTGAGCTGGTGGGCGAGTTCGGACTCCGTGTAGAGCGGGTTCGTCGGGACGACCACGGCCCCGAGCTTGAGCGCGCCGTAGAACGCGACCACGTACTGCGGGCAGTTGGGCATCACCAGCGCGACGCGGTCCCCACGCGCCACCCCGAGCGCGGCGAGCCCGGCGGCGAACCGGGCGACGGCGCGCTGGAGCGCGCGGTAGCTGGTCCGCTTCCCGAAGAACACCAGCGCGGTCCGCCGCCCGTGCCGTGCGGCGGCCTCGTCCAGCAGCCCGCTGACGGAGACGTTCGGGATGTTCAGCTTGTGCGGGACGCCGGGTGCGTAGAAGCGGTGCCAGGGTTCGCTGGTGCTGCCGGCCACGGACGCCTCCTCCTCCGGCGGGGGCGTCGGAGGTGGTACTGACGCCCTATCTCACAGAGGGCAAGATCGTGGCAGTGCGGTCGACCATATGTCCAGAGGTCATGGCGAAAACGTGAAGCCTGGGGCACATGGGCACCACGAAAGGGCGCGGGGCACGGCGGCTGCCTGTGGCGGCAGCTCACGGCAACCGTTCAGTACCAGCCGTTGGCCTGCCAGAAGGCCCAGGCCTGGTTCGGGCTGCCGTAGGTGGCGTCCATGTAGCCAAGCGCCCAGCGGATCTGCGTGGCCGCGTCGGTCTGCCAGTCGGGGCCCGCCGAGGCCATCTTGGAGCCCGGGAGCGCCTGTGCCAGGCCGTACGCGCCGGAGGAGGGGTTGGTCGCGGTGACGTTCCAGCCGCTCTCGTGGGAGATGATCTGGTCGAACGAGGCCAGTTGGTCCGCCGGGACGATCTGCGCGGCGATCTCCTGCGGGGTGCCGCTCGGCGCGGCCGGGGCCGGCTGCTGGGGCTGCTGCGTCTGCGGAGCGGCCTGGGGAGTGGCCTTCGGGGCCGCCTGGGCCAGCCGGGCCCGCTCCACGGACCGGTTGGCCGCGGCCGCCGCATCCGCCGCCGCACGGTCGGCGGCCTTCTGTGCCGCAGCCTTCTCCGCGGCGGCCTTCTCGGCCGCAGCCTTGGCCGCCGCTGCCTTCTCGACGGCCGCCTTGGCGGCAGCGACCTTGGCCGCTGCGGCCGCCTTCGCCGCAGCCGCCTGCTGCTGGGCCTGCACGCCGGCGCTGGTGACCGCGGCGCGGGCGTTGGGCTCGGCGACCACGCTGCTCGCGCCGTTGCCGGGCAGGGCGACCGCGACGCCCGCGGCGAGGCCGACGGCCACGACGGAGGAGGCGACGGCGACACCGCGCTTGCGCAGGCCGAAAGGAAGCGTGGGAGGCATGGAGAAGCGAGCTCTCAATCCGTTGGCTGGAGGCGCGTCCGCCTCTGCTCCGCAGCACGGGACAGGTGCGCTGCGAAGCCGGACGGCGCCATTGGCACGCCGGTTCAGGGCTCGTGCCGGTGTACGGGCAGCCCTGCGAGGCAGGACCGCCGTTGCGACAACGCCATTGATAGCAAGCCGATTCTCGCGATTTCAACGGGCCTTCTACTAGGCGGCTCCGTAGTGGCAGGCCCGCGGCCGGGCGTTCCGGCGACGGCATACCTCGCCGGCGAGCCACCCTCCGCACGGTGTAAGGCCTGCGTGAACGGCGGGGGTATGAAGAAACGACCGCCTCCTCCCGAGGGAGAAGGCGGTCGTCGACAGGCACGGAACCGGGTAAACGATCAACTATCGGCGATCGTTGACGGTCGGACCGCTGTGTCCGGGCTCACAGCCCGTCAGCGCTCGGCGAGACGCGCGGTGAGTGCGAGCAGGAAGAGCGCGCGGGTCCGCTCGCCCTCGTCCAGCGGCGTAAGGAGGCGTGACTGGACCTCGGCGACGCCGGGCGAGACCTCCTCCAGCAGACGGGCGCCGGCCGGGGCCAGCGCGAGCAGGTTGCGGCGGCCGTCGGCCGGGTCACGCCGGCGCAGCACCAGGCCGCGTCGGACCAGACGGCTGATGAGCTCGGCCATGGTCGCCTTGTCGAGCGAGGTGCGCTCGCCGACCGTGCGCTGGTCGATGTCCGGCTCGACGGAGAGCGCGTCGAGGACGGCGTGCTGGGGCGCGGTGAGTTCACCGGAGACCAGCTCGGTCCAGAACCGGGTGTGGACCTGCTGGGCCACCCGGATCAGGTAACCGATGACGCGCGGAGCGTCCAGCAGCGGACGTGCGTCCACCATGGTCTCCAGCGCCAGGTTCTCCATCCGAGCCATCCGGGCCAGCGCCATCATCAGCTCGGAGCGCTCCGACTCCTCGAGCGGGACCAGCAGTTCACGCTGGACGACGGCGACGCCGACGGAGGCGTCGTGCATCACCTGCTCGCCGTGGGGAGAGAGAGTGAGCAGCTTGCGGCGACCGTCTGCCGGGTCGCGTCGACGTAGTACCAGGCCGCGTCGAACCAGGCGACCGACCATTTCGGCCATGGTCGCCTTGTCCAAGGAGGCGCGCTCCCCCACCGTTCGCTGGTCCGCACCGGGCTCGAGAGCCAGGGCGATCAGCGCGGCGTACTGGGGAGCGGTCAGATCCGATCCGACGTGCTCGGTCCACAGTCGCGTGTGGACCTGCTGGGCTATGCGGATCAGCTGACCTGGCGACTGGGACAAGCGGATCGGCGTACCCGTCATGTCGATATCCCCCAGCACCATAGGACCGTCCTGATTAGTTCCACCGACGCTGAAGCCCCTGTGGGTGGGCGCGTACGGATCGTGATCGGCGAAACCGCGGGCAGGTACCGTGTGGGGGTCCTGTGTACGGACAGTTTCCGCCGGACAGCCGTCGGCTGCTGGCGGACACTATACAAACCAGACAGACCAAGGCGACATGGCGCAGAGAGCTGCGATCCAATCGTGATCCGAGTCGATCCGGAGTGGTCGGGTCAGGACGGTTGCAAGCCCCGAAGCAAAAGCTCGGCAAAGGCAGCGCCGATCGCCACCGGCGTCAACTCCCCATCCACGCGGTACCAACTGCCGAGATGATGAACTCCGCCGAAGAACTGATGGGTCACCAGATCCGCCGAGACGTCGCCTCGGAATACGCCCTCGGACTGGCCCTGCTCGATCAGTGCACGGAACCGTTCGTGGTACCTCCGACGGTCCGCGCGCACCTGCGCCAACCGGTCGGGGGGAAGCATGTGCATCGACCGCCAGGAGACCATCGCGTCGTCGAGGTGTTCCAACGTGGTCACCACGACGTCGGCAGCAGCGTCGGAAAGCCGCAGGTCAACCGAGACGTCGCGGGCGACGACGGCGTCGAGCCGCTCCGACTGGAGGTTGAGCAGCCGGGTGTAGATCTGCTGGAGCAGGTCGTCCTTGGACGAGTAGTAGTGGTACATCGCACCCTTGGTGACCCCGGCCAGCTCCACGATCTCCTGGACCGAGGTGGGCGCGAATCCGCGCTCCGCGAAGAGGCTGCTTGCCGCCGCCAGCAGTCGCTCCTGGACGGGGACCGCCATGTCGACCTGGGCCATCGGCGCCCTCCCCCTTCTACTCGTCTGCTCGGTTTCATCTGTTCGTGTATCGCAGGATCTGTGGATCCTGTGTCGCCGGATCTGTACATCGTGTGTACGAAGCCAGCCTTCCCGGGGCTGAATTCGACCGGCACGGTCACCGATTCGGATCGGCCCGATCCCGACGTCACGCCGGACGTCAAGGTGGTGCGAGCCACTCTAGCCCCCATACCTACTAGTCGGTATGGTGACCGGCATGAGCACTCCGACGCCACCGGGGCTGGATCTGGACCGCCTGCGCGACCGCCTCGGGACCGGGCCGCTTGAGGCCGAGCTGATCTCCGGTGGGAAGTCCAATCTCACCTACCGCCTGACCGACGGCAACCGCCGCTGGGTCCTGCGCCGCCCGCCGCTCGGCCACGTGCTGGCCACGGCCCACGACATGTCCCGCGAACACCGGGTCATCGCGGCGCTCGCGGACACCGCCGTACCGGTCCCCCGCGTGCACCTGCTCTGCGACGACCCGGAGGTGATCGGCGCTCCCTTCTATCTGATGGACGAGGTGGAGGGCACCGTCTACCGCACCGCCGAGGACGCGGCCGGTCTCGGCCGGGAGCGGGCCCGTGACCTCTCCTTCCGGCTGATCGACGTGCTGGCCGAGCTGCACGCGGTCGACCCCGCCTCGGTGGGCCTCGCCGACTTCGGCAAGCCCGAGGGCTACCTGGAGCGGCAGGTGTCCCGCTGGCACCGCCAGTTCGAAGGCTCCCGCAGCCGCGACATCGCGGGGATGGAGGAGCTGCAGCAGCGCCTGAGCGAGGGCGTCCCGAGCAGCCAGCGGGCCGTGATCGTGCACGGCGACTACCGCCTGGACAACACCATCGCCGCGGCCGACGACACCATCGCCGCGGTCCTCGACTGGGAGATGGCCACCCTCGGCGACCCGCTCGCCGACGTCGGCCTGATGAAGGTGTACTGGGACATCGCCGGGACGATGCCGGGCAACCCGGTCGCCGGAGCGGTCAGCCCCGAGCTGGGCTTTCCTGGCATGGACGAACTGGTCGACCGCTATGCCGCGACCACCGGGCTCGATCTGACCCCGCTCCCCTGGTACACCGCGTTCGCCCAGTACAAGTTGGCGATCATCGCGGAGGGGATCCACTTCCGCTTCATCCAGGGCAAGACCGTCGGCGACGGCTTCTCGCACCTGGGCGCGATGGTCCCGCCGCTGGTCGCACTGGCCCTCGACACGCTGTCGGGGAAGACCGCCGGCTGACCGCACCGCGCGACACCTCTCGCTTGTCTCTCTTGCTTCCCTCACCACCCTTCTCACCTCTCGTCAGGAGAACGCATCCCATGACCGAGCAGAACCGCGTCGCCATCGTCACCGGAGCCGCGCGCGGCATCGGCGCCGCCACCGCGATCCGCCTCGCGGCGGACGGCTTCGCCGTCGCCGTGGTCGACCTGGAGGAGGCCGCGGGCAAGGACACCGTCGAGAAGATCACCGCTGCGGGCGGCCGCGCCATCGCTGTCGGCGCGGACGTCAGCAACGGCGAGCAGGTCGCCGCGGCGGTCGAGCGCGTGGCGGCGGAGCTGGGCGCGCCGACCGTGCTGGTCAACAACGCCGGTGTGCTGCGCGACAACCTGCTGTTCAAGATGTCCGAGTCGGACTGGGACACCGTGATGAACGTGCACCTCAAGGGCGCGTTCCTGATGTCCAAGGCCTGCCAGAAGCACATGGTGGACGCCGGTTACGGACGCATCGTCAACCTCTCCTCCAGCAGCGCGCTGGGCAACCGCGGCCAGGCCAACTACTCGGCCGCCAAGGCGGGCCTGCAGGGCTTCACCAAGACCCTCGCCAAGGAGCTGGGCAAGTTCGGCGTCACCGCTAACGCGGTCGCCCCGGGCTTCATCGCCACGGACATGACGGCGGCGACGGCGGAGCGCGTCGGCATGGGCTTCGAGGAGTTCAAGGCGGCTGCCGCCAGCATGATCCCGGTCCAGCGGGTGGGCGTGCCGGACGACATCGCCCACACCGTCTCCTTCCTGGTGAGCGAGGGCGCGGGCTTTGTCTCCGGCCAGGTCGTCTACGTGGCCGGCGGGCCTCTCGACTAGCCGTCGGCTTCGCTCCGACAAGTAGCTGCGCTACCGGGGGCGCGGGGCTCTGCTGATGTGCGCCTCCGGCGCGCGGGCGCGAGCAACCACCCAGTGCGGATGGCCCTGCTCGATCAGCGACACACCACTCGCGGTGGCTTGTCGCGCAGTTCCTCGCGCCCCTGGGGGCTCTGCAACTCACTCTCCTAGACAGAAGGAACCCTCATGACCACTCCCTCCCCCACCGGAAAGGTCGCGCTCGTCACCGGCGGCAGCCGGGGCATCGGGTTTGCGGCGGCGCAGGCGCTCGTCGCGCGTGGGGACCGGGTCGTCCTCACCGGGCGGGACGCCGCCTCGTTGGACGAGGCGGTCGCCGCGCTCGGCGGCAGCGCGTACGCGCTCGGCGTGGCCGGGAAGAGCCACGACGCCGCGCACCGCGAGGAAGCCGTCGGCCGGGCCATGGACGCGTTCGGGCGAATCGACCACCTCGTCAACAACGTCGGTACCAATCCAGTCTTCGGCAACATGGTCGATCTCGACCTCGACGCCGCTCGCAAGATCCTCGACATCAACCTCGTCTCGACGCTCGGCTGGGTGCAGTTGGTGCACGCCGCGTCGATGCGGGAACACGGCGGGGCGATTGTCAACGTCTCCTCGATCAGCGCGCTCGGGCCCGCGCCGGGGATCGGAATGTACGGCGCGAGCAAGGCCGCGCTGGTGCAGCTGACGCAGCAACTCGCTTACGAGATGGCACCCACCGTGCGCGTCAACGCGGTTGCGCCCGCCGTCGTGCGGACCAAGTTCGCCGAGGCGCTGTTCGCGGGGCACGAGGAGCAGGTGGTCAAGGCGTATCCGCTGGGACGCCTGGGCGAGCCGGAGGACGTGGGCGGCACGATCGCGTTCCTGCTGTCCGAGCAGGCGGCGTGGATCACCGGTCAGACGCTGGTCCTCGACGGGGGTTTGACCCTCAACGCCGGGCTGGCCTGAACCGGCCTGTCCGGAAAGCGCCGGCGACCGGAATTGTTCATCCTGCTTTCCGGCCGAGGTGCCCGCGAGAGGAACATCGCAAACCGCTTGGGGAACAACGATGAGCTAGATCACATCAGTTCATCAAAAACGGCGACGCTTATTCAGATCCGACAAACCAACAGGTCACATGGTTGTCACGAAGGCGTCGACCCCGGCAGGGCTCAACCCGAAACACTGTAACGTCGAAGGGGTGCGTAACCAGAGGACCGAGGTCGCCCTGCTCGAACGGGCTGAGCGACCACATGAGCGAGCCGCCGAACAGCCGACCAGTCGTGAACCGCGCTGGCGGCCGCTCAGTCGCACCCACAAGATCCTCTTCGCCGTCACGGCCGTCGCCTACGCGACGGTGATCGTCGCCGTCTTCACCACCTCCCGTCTGGTCGCACTGGACTGGGAGGTGATGGCTTTCAAGCCGTACATGCACTGGCCTGCCGTCCTGAACTTCCTGAACTACTACGTCATCGCCGGGCAGCGCGGGCCGTCCGCGATCGTGGTGTCGGCCTGGCTCACCTGGCGCTGCTGGCGGCAGAAGTCCTGGCGGCCGCTGCTGGTGCTGGGCGTCTCGCTCGTGCTGCTCAACATGTCGGTGGGAGCGGTCAAGATAGCCACGGGCCGTCTCGGCCCGCACTACGCGCACGTCTACGGATCGAACGAGATCTTCCTCGGCGGCGGCATATTCCCGTCCGGGCACACCGCCAACGCCGTGGTCACCTGGGGGATCGTCGCCTACCTGGCGACTCGCTGGCGCCGCATCGGCGCCCTGCTGGCCGGCTGGATGGGTTTCTCCATCGGCCTCACCACGCTCTACCTGGGCACCCACTGGACCACCGACGTGCTGGCCGGCTGGGCCGCCGGCGCACTGGTGCTGCTGGCACTGCCGCTCTTCGAGCCGGTCGTCGAAAGCACCGACGAGCGGATGCGCCAGGTCTGGAGAGAGCGCCGCTTCCTCCGCGGCCGGAAGCCCGACAGCGTGTCGGTGACGCTTCCGAAGGCACGTGATCTCGATCACCAGAACAAGCGGTCAATTCCGATCGGATATTGACATATCGCCGTTGTCTTCGAATGTCGCTCCTAGAGTCACCGCATGGCGAACTTGGAAACGGCACTCAAGGATGCAATGTCCATCGAAGGCGCCGTCGGCGTCGCGATCGTCGACTACAACAGCGGTCTGGCACTCGGGACTCTGGGGTCAGGGAAAGACCTCGACCTGAATGTCGCGGCGGCCGGCAACACCGATGTGGTGCGGGCGAAGATGCGGACGATGGAGATGCTCAATCTCCACAACGAAGCGATCGAGGACATCCTCATCACGCTCACCGGCCAGTACCACATCATCCGCCCGCTGACCCACAAGGGCAGCCAGGGCATCTTCCTCTACCTCGCGCTCGACCGGCAGCGCGCCAACCTGGCCATGGCCCGCCACCTGATGCGCAAGCTCGAGGCCGACCTGGAGGTCTGATCCGGGTCGGCCTCGATCACGACAGGACGAGGGCCGTCAGCGCGCGGCCACGGCCTGCTTGATCAGGGTCTTGCCGAAGTCGCGCATCAGCCCGGTGCCGCTGTGCGCCTCGTCCATGATGTCGGTGAAGGCGTCGACAAAACGGTCGACCTCCGCCTCGCCGATGGTCAACGGCGGGATCAGTTTGATCACTTCGAGGTGGTCGCCGGAGACCTGGGTCAGGATCCGGTGCCGCTGCATCAGCGGGACGACCACCATCTGCGCGAAGAGGCCCTTCCGAGCCGCCTGCAGCGCGGTCCAGCCGGTGCGCAGTTTGAGCGACTGCGGGCGGCCGAACTCGATGCCGATCATCAGGCCGCGACCGCGCACGTCGGCCAGCATCTCGTACTTCGGGATCAGCGCCGCGAGCCGCTCCCGGAACAGGTCGCCCACGCGGCGGGCGTTGGCCACCACCTGCTCGTCCTCGAAGACGTGCAGCGTGGCCAGCCCCGCCGCCATGGCCTGGGCGTTGGAGCCGAAGCTCGCCGAGTGGACCAGCACCCGGTCCATGGACGAGTAGACCTTCTCGAAGATCCACTCCTTGCCCAGCGTCGCACCGACCGGGACGTAGCCGCCGGAGAGTGCCTTGGCGACGCACACCAGGTCCGGCTCGACGCCGTCCTCGTGCTGGTAGGCGAAGAAGTCGCCGGTGCGGCCGACGCCGGTCTGCACCTCGTCCGCGATCAGCAGCGCCTTGTGCTTGTGCAGCAGGTCCTGCGCGGCGCGCAGATAGCCGTCCGGTGTGGCGTGGACGCCCTTGCCCTGGATCGGCTCGACGATGAGCGCGGCCACATCGCCCTTCTGCAGCTCGCGCTCCAGCCGCTCCAGGTCGCCCAGCGGGATCGCGGTGTCCGGCAGCAGCGGGGCGAAGCCCTTGCGGAAGCCCTCCTCGCCGTTGACCGAGAGCGAACCGGTGGTCAGGCCGTGGAAAGCGTGCTCGCAGAAGAGGACGCGGGGCCTGCCGGTGGCGTAGCGGGCGAACTTGAGCGCGGTCTCGACCGCCTCGGTGCCGCTGTTGCCGAAGAACACCCGGTCCAGGTGCGGGGCGTGGGTGAGCAGCTTCTCCGCGAGCAGGCCCGGCAGCGGCTGGCAGTCGAAGCGGGTCAGGTCGGCCAGCTCCAGGTCCATCACCTGGTGCACCGCCTGACGGACCACCGGATGGTGCCGGCCGAGCGCGAAGATGCCGAAGCCCGCCAGCATGTCGAGGTAGTCGTTGCCCTCGGCGTCGTAGAAGTAGGCGCCCTTGGCGTGCTCGTAGACCTTGTCGAAGCCGATGGTGTGCAGCATGCGCGGCAGCTGGTGGTTCAGGTACTCCGCGTGCAGGCGGTACCGCTCGCCGCCGCGCGCGGCGAGCAGCGCCGTGAGGTCGAAGCCACCCGCCGGATCACCGGGCTCCCCGGTGCTGTCGGCCGGAGCCGCGCTGCTGGTCTCAGCTGCCATGGTGCTGGTCCCCTCCAACAAAGTCGGACGTCAGGTCGGACGTCAGGAAGTCACCGCCCGGCGCAAGGCCCAGGGCCTTGGCGAAGGCGGACGTCTGGGCGGCGACACCCGGACCGGTCAGGCCGATCTCGTCCAGGATCTCACCGCGTGCGGCGTGGCTCAGGAACCGCTGTGGGATGCCGAGTTCGCGCGCCGGGACGTCGAGGTCGGCGTCGCGCAGCGCCTGGGCCACGGCCGCGCCCACGCCGCCGACCCGGCCGCTGTCCTCGACGGTGACCACCAGCCGGTGCCGGGCCGCGAGTTCGGTCAGGGCGGGGTCGACGGGCTTGACCCAGCGCGGGTCGACGACGGTGGTGCCGATGCCCTCGGCGGTCAGCAGGGCGGCGGCGTCCAGGCAGGCGGTCGCCATCGTGCCGACGGCCACCAGCAGCACCTCGGGCGCGCGTCCGGCGGGGCCGGTGCGCAGCAGCACGTCGACGCCGCCGATCCGCTCCACCGCCGTGATCGGCGGGCCGACCTCGGCCTTGGGGTAGCGGACGACGGTGGGCGCGTCGGTGACGTCGAGCGCCTCACGCAGTTCGGCCCGGAGCTGGTCGGCGTCGCGTGGGGCGGCGATCCGCAGGCCCGGGACGACCTGCAGGATCGACAGGTCCCACATGCCGTTGTGCGACGCGCCGTCGGTGCCGGTCACCCCGGCGCGGTCGAGCACGAAGGTGACGCCGCACCGGTGCAGCGCGCAGTCCATCAGCACCTGGTCGAAGGCGCGGTTGAGGAAGGTCGAGTAGAGCGCGACGACCGGGTGCAGCCCCGCCGTCGCCAGCCCGGCAGCGGAGACGGTGGCGTGCTGCTCGGCGATCCCGACGTCGTAGATCCGCTCCGGGAACTCGCGGGCGAACGGCTGCAGGCCGACCGGCCGCAGCATGGCGGCGGTGATGGCCACGACGTCGGGGCGTTCGCGCCCGATCTCGACCAGCTCCTTGCCGAAGACGGAGGTCCAGGAGACGCCGGTGGAGGGCCGCAGCGGCTCGCAGGTGATCGGGTCGATCGCGCCGACCTGGTGGAAGTGGTCGGCCTCGTCCAGCTCGGCGGGGCGGTAGCCGCGGCCCTTCTCGGTCAGACAGTGGACGATGATCGGCCCGCCGAATCCGGCCGCGCGACGCAGGGCGGACTCGACGGCGTCGATGTCGTGGCCGTCGATCGGTCCGATGTACTTCAGGCCCAGGTCCTCGAACATGCCCTGGGGCGAGGTCGCGTCCTTGTAGCCCTTCTTCGCGCCGTGCAGCGCGTCGTAGATCGGCCCGCCGACGACGGGCGTGCGTTGCAGCGTCTCCTTGCCCCAGGAGAGGACCCGCTCGTAGCTCTGGGTGGTGCGCAGGTTGGTGCGCAGCGTGGCGAGGTGGTTGGCCAGCCCGCCGATGGTCGGCGCGTAGGAGCGCTCGTTGTCGTTGACGACGATGACGACCGGGCGGTCCTCGGCCTCGGCGATGTTGTTGAGCGCCTCCCAGGCCATCCCGCCGGTCAGCGCGCCGTCGCCGATCACCGCGACCACGCGGCGGTCCTCGCGTCCCTGCAGCTGGTTGGCCTTGGCCAGGCCGTCCGCGTAGCCGAGCACGGTGGAGGCGTGCGAGTTCTCGATCACGTCGTGCTCGGACTCGCCGCGCGAGGGGTAGCCGGAGAGACCGCCGCGGTTCTTGAACCGGTCGAAATCCTGACGGCCCGTCAGCAGCTTGTGGACGTAGGACTGGTGGCCGGTGTCGAAGAGGATCCGGTCGGCCGGCGAGTCGAAGACCCGGTGCAGCGCGATGGTCAGCTCGACCACGCCGAGGTTGGGACCGAGATGCCCGCCGGATCGGGTGATCGCGTCGATCAGGAACTCCCTGATCTCTTCGGCGAGGCGCGGCAGGTCGGACGGCGGCAGCCGGCGCAGGTCGCGGGGGCTGCTGATGGTCTCGAGGAGGGACATCGACTCACCTTCGTTCCGTACGTACCTGTGGGGGCTTGGCGCTCCGCGGCGCCGCAGAATGCTTCCTCCTCCTTGAGGTCCTTGGCTCGGAGTGTCGACCCTGGGCCGGATCAGCGCACGTCGACGCTGGGTACGCCCGACTCGACTCCGGCGTCCTGCATCTGCTCGGCCAGCTTCATGGCCTCCTCGATCAGGGTCTCCACGATCTTCGACTCCGGCACGGTCTTGATGACCTCACCCTTCACGAAGATCTGACCCTTGCCGTTCCCGGACGCCACACCCAGGTCGGCCTCACGCGCCTCACCCGGACCGTTCACGACACAACCCATCACCGCCACGCGCAGCGGCACCTCCATGCCCTCAAGCCCGGCGGTGACCTCCTCCGCCAGCTTGTACACATCCACCTGCGCGCGACCGCACGACGGGCAGGACACGATCTCCAGACCGCGCTGACGCAATCCCAGCGACTCCAGGATCTGCGTGCCGACCTTGATCTCCTCCGCCGGCGGCGCCGACAGCGAGACCCGGATCGTGTCGCCGATGCCCTCGGCCAGCAGCGCGCCGAACGCCACCGCCGACTTGATCGTCCCCTGGAACGCCGGACCGGCCTCGGTCACGCCCAGGTGCAACGGGTAGTCACACGCCGCCGCCAGCTTCCGGTACGCGGCCACCATCACGACCGGGTCGTTGTGCTTCACCGAGATCTTGATGTCCCGGAACCCGTGCTCCTCGAACAGCGAGCACTCCCACAACGCCGACTCCACCAGCGCGTCCGGCGTCGCCCGCCCGTACTTCTCCAGCAACCGCTTGTCCAGCGAGCCCGCGTTCACACCGATCCGGATCGGCACGCCCGCGTCCGAGGCGCGCTTGGCGATCTCCTTGACCTGGTCGTCGAACTGACGGATGTTCCCCGGGTTCACCCGCACCGCCGCACAACCCGCGTCGATCGCCGCGTACACGTACTTCGGCTGGAAGTGGATGTCCGCGATCACCGGGATCTGCGACTTCCTCGCGATGATCGGCAACGCGTCCGCGTCGTCCTGCGACGGACACGCCACCCGCACGATCTGACACCCGGACGCGGTCAGCTCCGCGATCTGCTGCAGCGTCGCGTTCACATCCGACGTCACCGTCGTCGTCATCGACTGCACCGAGATCGGCGCGCCCCCGCCGACCGGGACATTCCCCACCATGATCTGACGACTCTGACGACGCGGAGCCAACGGCTCGACCGGCACGGACGGCATTCCGAGGGACACGGCGGTCATGGCAGAACTCCTCAGCAGAACTCAGAACTCAGCAGAATTGCGGATGCCAGGTCGCGAGCACCAGCCCGACCTGCTTGAGCGCGCGCAGCGCGCGAGGGCCGTGCACGAGGGTGGCCGGTCGGACCAGCTCGTGCTCGGGCGTGTCCACGACGACGCGAACGGCCAGCAGCGGCAGGCCGTCAGGAAGGACCTCCGGGACGGCGCGGAAGGCAGCCGCCGTCTCCATGTCGACACCGACCACGCCGGTCGCGGCGAGGCGGGCGCGCTCGGCGCCCTTGACCACGTGGTCGCTGGAGTGCAGCACGCCGTGACGCACCGTCAGTCCGGCCGCCCGCAGGGCCTCGGCGGTCGCCTCGGCCCAGCCCTCGTCGGTTCGTGCGGCCACGCCCTGATCGTCGCGCACCTCGGTGGCGACCAGGACGTCGGCGGGGCGTATTCCCGTGACCACGGCAGCGCCGAGGCCCGCGAAGACCAGTCCGCACGGCGCGTGCGCCCCCGCGGCGAGCGCCCCCCTCACGGCGTGCTCCGCCCGCGCGGGGCCCATACCGGTGTGCAGGACCGGACGCAGGCGCAGACCCCGGTCCGGGCGCGCACCCCGCAGGGCGCGCGCCTCGATGCCCAGCGCACACGCCACCAGGAGATCCCCTGACGGTGCGCCGGGCCGGTCGGGATCCGGACCCGCGTCCGGACCGGGTCTCACCGCAACCGCCGCCCCGCCAGCGAGGGCAGCAGACGACGCGAGACCGGTGCCTCCTGCCCGCCTGCCGGGCCCGGCAGGCCGACGGCCTCACCGGTGGCCGTGGCGTCCTCACTCGGCGTCAGGTGCGGGGTGCCGTGCAGGTAGCGGCCGAGCGCGGTGACCGGGAAGACCAGCCGGTAGAGGTTGTAGTTGATCGAGAAGTCCCACGGGAACCCCGTCCCGGTGAACTCCGGCTCGTCCCAGGTGCCCTCGGGCAGCTGGGTGTCGGCCAGCCAGCGCACGCCGCGGTCGACGCACTCGCCGGACTCCCCCGCCGCCAGCAGCGCCATCAGCGCCCACGCGGTCTGCGAGGCCGTCGAGGTGCCGCGACCGGCCCAGGACTTGTCCTGGTAGGAGCGCATGTCCTCGCCCCAGCCGCCGTCCTCGTTCTGCTTCTCCTCCAGCCAGGCGACCGCCCGGCGGATCGCCCTGTGCTCGGTCGGCAGCCCGGCGGCGACCAGCGCGGGGAGCACCGAACCGACGCCGTAGACGTAGTTGGTGCCCCAGCGGCCGAACCAGGAGCCGTCCGCCTCCTGCTCCTTGAGCAGCCAGTCGATGCCGCGCCGGGTCCGGACGTCCCCGGCCTTGCCGTCGGCGGCCAGCATCTCCACCACGTGGGCGGTGACGTCCGCGGACGGCGGGTCGACCACCTCGCCGAAGTCGCAGAACGGCAGCTTGTTCGGCAGGGTGCTGGTGTTGTCGACGTCGAACGCCGCCCACGCGCCGTTCTTGGACTGCATGCCGAGCACCCAGTCCACGCCGCGCCGGGTCGACGCGGCGATCTTGCCGGGCTCCGGGTGGGCGATCCGGCGGAGCGCCAGCACCACCTCGGCGGTGTCGTCGATGTCCGGGTAGTTGTCGTTGTCGAACTCGAACGCCCAGCCGCCGGCCGGCAGGCTCGGCCGCTGCACGGCCCAGTCGCCGCGGCGGACGACCTCCTCGCCGAGCAGCCAGTCGGCCGAGCGGACCAGCGCCTCGTGGTCGGCGGGCAGGCCCGCGTCGGCCAGCGCGGTCAGTGCCAGGCAGGTGTCCCAGACCGGCGACTGGCAAGCCTCGATCCAGCGGTGGCCCTCGTCGGTGTGGACGGTGAACCGGTCGAAGGCGGCCAGGCCGGCCTTCATCACCGGGTGGTCCAGGTCGTAGCCGAGCAGGTGCAGCGCGATCAGCGAGTAGACGGCCGGAGGCTGGATGCCGCCCCAGCAGCCGTCGGCCTCCTGCCGCTCCACGATCCACCGGGCCGCCTGCTGCAGCGCCAGGCGGCGCAGCGACTTGACCGGCATCCGGTGGTAGTAGTGCAGCGCCTTGTCGAGCCGGTGGAAGAACCCGTCCCAGGTGTAGGCAGGCGCGGTCGGACGGCTGCGGAAAGGGTTCGCCGGGTCGGTGTGCAGCTCGTCCAGCGCGAAGGGCGCCGGACGGACCGGGCGGTGCGCCGAGACGACCGTCAGCGGCACGATGGTCTGCCGCGCCCAGCAACCGAACGAGTAGATGTTCAGCGGGAAGTTGCGCGGCAGGAAGATGACCTCCGGCGGCAGCTCGGGGAGCCGCTCCCAGGGCCACCAGCCGAACAGGGCCAGCCAGATCCGGGTGAACACCCGGGTGGCGGCGATTCCCCCCTGCTCACGGATCCACCGCGAGGCCCGCTTCATGTGCGGCGCCTCCGGGTCGTCCCCGGCGAGCTTCAGCGCCACGTACGCCTCGACCGTCGTCGAGAGCTCGGAGGGGCCGCCGTAGAAGGTGGCCCAGGTGCCGTCCGCCCCCTGCTGCGAACGGATCCAGTCCGCAGTGGCGCGCGTCTGCTCCTCGGTGCGGATGCCCAGGAACTGACGGAGCAGCAGGTCCTCGGCGTCCATGGTGACGTTGGTCTCCAGGTTGCCCTTCCACCAGCCGGCCTCGTCCTGGAGGCCCAGCAGGTGGTCGACGGCGCGGTCGAGTGTCTCGCGCGCGACCTGGTGGCTGTCCTTCTCGGTGGCAGCAGTTTTCTCGGTGGTACCCTCCGCGGCCGGCTCTGCGTCGTGCTGTGGGTCGAGCCGGCCGTCCGGGGATCCTGTCATTTCGTCACCTCTCCCTAACCACAACGAACTCGGCGAGCGCGGCGAACTGGGCCCGCACCTCGGCGGGCATGGCGACCTCGTCCAGCGCCGCCAACGCCGTGCTGTGCTGCCGACGGGCCTCCTCCGCCGTCCAGGCGCGGCCACCCGCCTCCTCGATCAGCGCTGCGCGCACCGCAAGTTGTTCCTCATCCTCGTGACCTCGTCCCTCCTCGTCCGCGAGCAGCTCGGCCAGACGCAGGGAGGCCTTGCCGCCCTCGGCCAGCGCGGCGGAGACCGGCAGGGACTTCTTCCGCTGGCGCAGGTCGCCGAAGTTGGGCTTTCCGGTGACCTCGGTCTCGCCCCAGATGCCGAGCAGGTCGTCGACGGCCTGGAAGGCGAGGCCCAGGTGGTAGCCGTAACGCTCCAGCGCGTCGGCCGCCTTGTCGTCCATGCCGGCCAGCACCGCGCCGATGGAGGCGGAGACGGCCAGCAGCGCGCCGGTCTTGTTGCCCTCCATCTCCAGGCACTCCTCGACGCTGACCCGGTCGCGATGCTCGAAGGAGAGGTCCTGGGCCTGACCGTCGATCAGCTTGAGGGTGGCGGTGGTGATCCGCTGCACCGCGCGCCCGGCGTCGACCGCGGTGGCGGTGCCCTGCGCGCCCGTCTCCAGCAGGATCTGGTTGGCCAGCGCCATCATCGCGTCGCCGACCAGGATGGCCTGGGCCGGGCCGAAGAGCTTCCAGACCGTGGTCCGGTGACGGCGGGTCTCGTCACCGTCCATCAGGTCGTCGTGGAGCAGCGAGAAGTTGTGCACCAGCTCCACCGCGACGCCGCCGGGGACGCCCACGGTGGCCGACGCGCCCGCGGCGCGGGCCGAGAGCAGCGCCAGCGCGGGACGGACGGCCTTGCCGCTGTCGCCCTTGGTGGGGCGGCCCTCGGCGTCGGTCCAGCCGAAGTGGTAGGCGGAGACCGCGTCCATGGGCGGGGCGAGGCGGGCGACCGCCTCCCTGAGCACCGGGGTGCACAGGGTCCTGCCGTGGTCCAGCAGGGACAGCACGTCGACTGCCTCCGCCGTCGGTGCCTGATCGGGGCGCGCTACCACGCTCGTACCCTCTCCGTTCGCTCTGGGCTCGTGCTGCCCGGTGTCGTTCTGTTCGGTGGTGTTCTGCTCTTCGGCCTGCGTCTGAACGTCGGTCATCCCAGCTCCCTCAGGACGCTACGAGCCGCGGCCGTCCCGCTGCGCACGGCGCTCTCCATGGTCGCGGGCCACCCGGTGGCGGTCCACGAACCGGCCAGGTGGACCCCCGGGGTCAAGGTGCGCGCCCCCGGCCGCAGCCGGGCGGTGCCGGGCGCGGGTGCGAAGGTCGCGGTGCGCTCCCTCGTCACGAAGAACTCGGTGACCTCCGCCTGGCGGGCGCGCGGCAGCAGCCGCTCCATGGCGGGCAGGTAGCGCTGCCGGAGCGTGGCCACCGGCAGGTCGATCTCCGCCTGGGCGGCGGACTGCGACAGCGCGACGTACTGGCCCGGGCCCGTGAGCCCGGAGTGCGAGGTGCGGTCGAAGACCCACTGCACCGGCGAGCCGAGCGCGGCCAGGAACGGCCGGTCAAGCACCGGGCGGTCGTAGACGACGTGCACGTTGAGGATGGGCGCGTAGCCGAGCCGCAGCAGGTTCTCCGGCTCGGCCAGCGAGCCGGGCGGCAGCAGCGCGTGGGCGGCGTCCTGCGGCACGGCCAGGACCAGGGCGTCCAGGTCGGTCATCGTCTCGGCACCGCCGATCAGACGCTCGCCCTCCAGCTGGACCATGTGACGGCCCTCGCCGTCGGGCTTGACCTCGACCGCGCGGGCGCGCAGCAGCACCCGTACCCCGGCGCGCTCCAGCGCGGCGCGCGCCATGTCGTCGTGGATCCGGCCGAGCGGCACCCGGGCGAAGCCGATGTCGGAGGCGCCCGGGTCGGAGAGCAGGCCGGTCTTGAAGACCATGGCGGCCAGCGCCAGTGACGACTCGTCGGCCGTGGCGTTGAGCGTGGCGACGCCGACCAGGTCCCACAGCGCCTCGACGGCCCGCGCGGACTGGCCGTGCGCACGCAGCCACTCGCCGAAGGACTGCTGGTCGAGCGCCGGGTCGGCCAGGTCGAGCTGCTTGAGCGCGAGGGCGGCCTTGCCGGTCGCCGCACGCTCGGCGAGGCTCAGGTGCGGGTAACGGACCAGCCCGCGGCCCAGGTGCAGCGGCACCGGCAGCGGGTCGCGGCGGATGCTGCCCGAGCGGCCGGTGTTGACGTCGTGCACCGGCACGTCGAGGCGCGGCTGGATCCACACCTCGTCGCGTACGCCGAGCCGCTGCAGCAGGCCCCGGTAGGCCGTGCAGCAGCGCAGGAAGACGTGCTGGCCGTTGTCGACCGTCAACGCGCCGCGCTGGAACGAGAACGCCAGACCGCCGAGCCGGGGCCGGGACTCGGCCAGGGTGACGGAAAGGCCCGCGTCGGCCAGGCGCAGCGCGGCGGTGATGCCCGCCAGACCGCCCCCGACGACGAGTGCCCTGCGCATGCCGAGCCGCCCGCTGATATCCGGACTCCGCGCTCCGCTTCGGCTTGCTTCGCCGCGCCTCAGCTCGCCGCTCATGCCCGGACTCCGCGCTCCGCTTCGGCTTGCTTCGCTGCGCCTCAGCTCGCCGCTCATGCGGGCCACCCCCCTTCGCCGACCCGCGTCGGCCTCGACGCCGCGCGGCGTCGAGTGGTTCCCCACCACGCCGAGCGGGCAAACGGCTTGGACACGTTCGGGCGGTTGTTCAAGAGGTACGCCCTCCGACCAGCCCCGAGAGTGCTACATAGGCCTTCTCCCAGCCGGGCAGCGAGACCCGGCCGCGCAGCACGGCCTCCGGCTCCGCGATGATCCGCTCCAGGACCCGGTGGTAGATGCCGGCCATCGCGCCGACGCAGGCGCGGCTGCGCCGGTCGAGCATCGGCAGCAGCCGCAGTCCCTCGTCGAAGTACCCCTGGGCGCGGCGCGCCTCGAAGAGGACCAGGCCACGGAAGTCGGCCTCCGCGGGCGGCGTGTCCAGGCCGAAGCCCTGCTCGCAGCCGTAGCGGGCGAGATCCTCGGCGGGCAGGTAGACCCGGCCGTTGAGAGCGTCCTCGCGGACGTCGCGGAGGATGTTGGTCAGCTGCAGCGCGAGGCCCAGGGTGTCGGCGTACTCGGCACCGCGCTTGGGGTCGGTGCAGCCGAAGACGGACAGCGAGAGGCGCCCGATGGTGCCCGCCACGCAGCGGCAGTAGAGCCGGAGCTCCTCGAAGGTGGCGTACGACGTGCCTCGAACGTCCATCTCCATACCGTCGATCAGTTCGTCGAAGGCGTCCAGTGGAATGGGGAAGACCGAGCAGGCATGCGCCAGCGCGACCTTGACCGGGTCCGTGTCCTCCGGCTCGACCGCGCCCTCACGGATCTGGTCCAGCAGGCCCCGGGTGCGGCCGAGCTCCTCGAACTTGCGCGCGTCGGACCAGCTGCCGTCGCCGATGTCGTCGATCCGGCGGGCCAGGGCGTAGATCGCGGACATGGCCTGGCGCTTGGCGAGCGGCAGCAGCCGGATGCCGTAGGAGAAGTTCTTGGCCTGGCTGCCCGTCACCGCCTCGCAGTACCGGTAGGCCGCCGCCACCTGGGGTGACAGCGGCTCGGCCGCCGGATCGGACGCCGTGGTCTGCCGACTCACCTCGTACCCTTCGCTTCCTTGCGCCGCAGCGCGTCGTGGTGCCGGTCCGCCCCGCCGCCGGTCCCGTGCGCCGGTCGAGTCCCCCGCGCCGGCCTGGCGGGCAGCAGGGCACGCACCGCCTCCGTGGCGAGTCGGCCCTTGCCGGCCTTGGGAGCGCCCGCGAGCACGTCGTACCCGGCCGCCGCGACGGCCCCGAGCGCGGCGTAGCCGCCGGCCGAGAAACCGGCCAGCAGCACCCGCAGCCGTCCGGAGACCGAGCCGATCAGCGGCGCGCCCTCGTCGAGCAGCGCCCGGGCCCGCTCGGCCTCGAACAGCACCAGGCCGCGCAGGGCCGTTCCCGCGTGCGACGCGTCGAGCTCCCGTTCGGTCACGCCGAAGCGTTTCATGTCCTGCTGCGGCAGGTAGACCCGGCCCCTGGCCCGGTCCTCGGCGACGTCCTGGAGGTGCTCGACGACCTGGAGCGCGCTGCAGACGGCGTCGGACCAGCGGACGCGCTCCGGGGTGGCCAGATGGGCCAACTGGAGCACCAGACGCCCCACCGGGTTGGCGGACAGCTCGCAGTAGCCCATCAGGTCGTCGAAGGTCTGGTAGGTGGCAACGCGCTGGTCCACCCGGTTGGCCTCGATCAGGCCGCGGAACGGCTCGACGGTCAGCCCGTGCTCGTCGATGACCGGCACCAGCGCGGCGATCAGCGGGTGCCGCGGGCCCTCGCCACGGCCGCGCAGCACGCGTTCGAACGCGGCGTCCACGTCGGCGTCCAGGGCGTCCAGCAGCGCCAGCCGGAAGGCCGTCTCGGCCGCCTCGTCGCGCTCCTGCTGCCAGTCGACGCCCAGCAGCTCGGCGGTGCCGCGCGGGTCGGGCAGGTCGCCGTCGCCGGAGTCGTCGACCAGCCGGGCGAAGCCGTAGACGGCCATCAGCCCCTGGCGCATGTACGGCGGCAGGAAGAAGGGGGCGACCGGGAAGTTCTCCCGAGTCGCCTTGTCGAGCACCGCAGTGGAGGAGCCGAACCGGGTCTCCCCGGCGGACTCCTCGGACGTGTGTTCACCGGACTGCTGCCGACGCATCGTCATGACCGCCACCCCCCCGTTCTACACCGATCTTGACAGGCTGCCCACAGGGGACACGCCTTGCAGGTCAGCGGCCGCCGCCTGGCCCGATCCCTCACCCCGTCGCCGGGCATGACGGCATGCCGCTTCACACATAGCTTCGATCTTGTTCACACCCTACGTCCACGCAGCCTACGACCTCACGCCGACAGCCGCCGCGAGGGGTACTCGCGGCGGCTGTCGATGTCGGCTGAGCAGCCGTCCGGTGCGTGTTACCAGAGCGTGTTACCAGCGCGTACTACTTGCGCGTGGCGGTCCAGTCCTCGTACTCCTTGACGACGTCCTCGGTGTCGCCGTCGGCCCGGATGACGCCGTGCTCCAGCCAGATGGTCCGGTTGCAGGTCTCGCGGATCGTGGAGTTGCTGTGCGAGACCAGGAAGACCGTACCGGCCTCCTTGCGCAGCTCGCGGATCCGCTCCTCGCTGCGCTTGCGGAAGGCCGCGTCACCGGTCGACAGCGCCTCGTCGATCATCAGCACGTCGTGGGTGCGGGCCGCCGAGATGGAGAACCGCAGACGGGCGCTCATACCGGACGAGTACGTGCGCATCGGCAGCGAGATGAAGTCGCCCTTCTCGTTGATGCCCGAGAAGTCGACGATCTCCTGGTACTTCTCGCGCACCTCGGCGTAGGTCATGCCCATCGCCAGGCAACCGAGCACCACGTTGCGCTCGCCGGTCAGGTCGTTCATCAGCGCCGCGTTCACGCCGAGGAGCGACGGCTGGCCGTCGGTGTAGATCGCGCCGGAGGCGGGCGGGAGCAGGCCCGCGATGGCGGCGAGGGTGGTCGACTTGCCGGAGCCGTTCGAGCCGATCAGGCCGACCGCCTCGCCCTTGTACGCGGTGAAGCTGATGCCCTTGACGGCGTGCACCTCGCTGAGCGCGGGCGAGGCCTTGCGCATCATGATCCGGGACAGGGCCGAGGTCGCGGAGCCCTTGCCGGCGCCGGCGCCGTAGACCTTGTAGATGATGTGGACGTCGTCCACGACCACCGTCGGGATCTTCTCCGCGGGAGCGGGCGGCGGGCCTTCCGGCGCCAGCACGCTGTCGATCATCTCCTGGTCATCCACGGCCGTACTCCTCCTCAGCCTTCCAGAAGAAGACATATCCACCGAGACCGCCGACCACGGCCCAGGCAGCGGCCATCACCCAGACGTGGTGCGGCAGGCTGCTCGCCGGGACCGAGTCCATCAGGGCGTAGCGCATCAGTTCGTTGAAGATCAGCGCGGGGTTCAGGTCGATCGCCACGGCGGCCGGGTGCGGCAGGTGCGCGGTGACCGTGCTGACCGACCAGAAGATGCCCGACAGGTACATCCAGGTGCGGATGATGAACGGCATCAGCTGCGCCATGTCGCTGGTCTTGGCCCCGATACGGGCCATCCACATGGCCAGCCCCGCGTTGAAGCACGACTGCAGGAGCAGGATCGGGATCACCAGCAGCCAGTGCATGGTGATCGGCAGGCCGCTGACCAGGATGATCACGCCGAGCACGCCCATCGAGATCACCAGCTGCTGGAGCTGGTTGACCGTGAAGGCGATCGGCAGACAGGCGCGCGGGAACTGCAGCGCGCGGATCAGGCCCAGGTTGTCCGAGATGGCACGGGTGCCGTTCAGCACCGCCTGCTGGGTGAAGTTGAAGACGAAGACACCCGTACACAGGTACGGGATGTAGTCGGGGATGCCGCGGCTCGTCCCCAGCAGCATGCCGAAGACCAGGAAGTAGACGCCCGCGTTCAGCAGCGGCGTCAGGACCTGCCAGACCTGGCCCAGCTTCGACGACGAGTACTGCACCACGAGCTTCGCGGTGGCGTAGGCGCCGATGAAGAACCGCCGGGCCCAGAGCTGCCGGGAGTACTCGAGGAGCGAGGGGCGCTTGCCGCTCAGCTTCAGGCCGTACTTCGCCGCCAGCTCTGCGGGGCTGAGCCCCGCATCCGGGCCGGCCACATCTGCCGCCCGTTGCTCATACACCGTGGACACGCTACTCCCAAGCATCCGTCCCACTGGACAGGACGAAACGGTATCGTCTCATCCTGAAGAGACGCTAACGGGGACTGGCGACGGAACGCAACCGTAACGTCGCAACGCTGGCGTAGCGTTGGCTTCGGAACCTTCGGGAACCCTCGGGGACCTCCGGAACCGGAGTCGGACACTCACCAGTGCTGACAGGGGAGCATATGGGAACTCAGTCGACGCCTGCCGCTGTCGTGGATCCAGCGGATTCACAGGTGGCGTCCAGCTCGGCAGCCAACTCGGCGTCAAGCCCGGCCGCAGGTTCGGGGTCCGGCGAGACGAAGCGGCAGCCCACCGGGGCCGCGGTGCTGCGGGACGATGTGACCGAAGCCATTCGCGCCGCTGTCTTCGAGGAGCTGGCCACCACCGGATACGCCCGGCTGTCGATCGAGGCCGTGGCCCGGCGCGCCGGAGTGGGCAAGACGGCGGTCTACCGGCGCTGGCGCTCCAAGCTGCCGATGGTGATCGAGGTCGTCTCCGACCTGGTCACCACGGGCGTCGTGCTGCCGGACACCGGCTCGTTGGAGCTGGACCTGCGGCTGCTGATCCAGGTCGTCTACCGAGTGCTGCGCCACCCGCTGGCCGCGCAGATCGTCCCCGACCTGCTGGCGGAGGCCGCGCGCAACCCCGACATCGCCGGGACGCTGGCCCTGGCCCTGCGCGAGAGCCAGCGCGAGAGCAGCGCCGCGCTGGTCGAGCGGGCCGTCAGCCGCGGCGAGCTCCCGGCCGGAACCGACCCCGACCTGGCCCTGGACCTGATCGCGGGCCCGCTCTACTGGCACCTGCTGGTGACCAGGGAGCCGGTCACCCAGAAGTACCTGGAGCGACTGGCCCGCTCCATCGCCGCCGGGCTGCGCGCGTGAGCTCGGGGGCTGAGCGCTCGGGGGCTGAGCGCTTCGGGGCGGACCCGCGGGAGGGGCTCGGTCCGGTGCGGCGGCTGCTCTTCGGCGTGCCGATGATGGCGGGCGAGCTGCCCGTGTTCGACCCGGACGACCCCGAGCAGGCGCCGGAGGAACCGTTCCCGCTGTTCCTCGCCTGGCTGACCCGCGCCGTCGAGGAGGGCGTCCGCGAACCCCATGCGATGACGCTTGCCACGGTCGACGCCGACGGCGTCCCCGATCTGCGGGTGGTCGCACTGCGCGACGCCGACGAGCGCGGCTGGACCTTCGCCACCGACGCGGGCAGCCCCAAGGCACGGCAACTGCTCGGGCAGCCGCACGCGGCACTCGGCTTCCACTGGCGCGAGCAGGCCCGCCAGATCCGCGTCCGCGGCGTGGTGGAGCGGGCGGACGCGGAGACGGCCGCGGCGGACTTCCTGAGCCGCCTGCCCGCCTCTCGTGCGGCGAGCCTGGTCGGCCACCAGAGCGAGGTGCTGCGCGAGCCCGCGGAGCTGCCGCGGGCCTTCGCGGAGGCGCTGGCCCGGGTGGAGACGGAGCCGGACGCGGTGGATCCGCAGCATGCGGTGTTCACGCTCCGCGCGAGCACGGTGGAGTTCTGGCAGGGCACGCAGGGACGCGGCCACGTCCGCCTGCGCTACCGGGCCGAACGGCCCGGAACCCGCCCATGGACCCGCGAACGCCTCTGGCCCTGACGGGCACCGGGCACCGCGGTCACGGAGCGGGGCTGGGAGAACTCACGGGCATTCGTTACCAGTTCGTCATCTGCACATTCGCTGCCGCAGGTCGTTGCACTATCTAGGGGCGCGGCGCTCTGCCGATGTGCGGCTCCGCCGCGTGGGCGCGACCAGGTGGTCGTGTGCTGCCGCAGGTAGTTGCAACACCCAGGGGCGCGGGGAACTGCGCGACAAGCCACCCACACAGGTAGAGCCTCGAACGCGCAGGGCCATCCGCATGCCAGTGGTTTCTCGCGCAGTTCCCCGCGCCCCTAGATAGTGCAAGCTACTGCTTCGTCCAGCGGTCGCGGCCGTCGGAGCCGGCCTTGCAGACGAGCTTCGTGCTGCCGCTCGTCGCCGTCGCGTTGGAGGTCGCGCAGAACTGGCCCGCCTTTGCCGACGCGGAGGCGTTCACCGCGGAGGTCCAGCGGTCCTTGCCGGCGGAGTCCTTCTTGCAGGTCATCGCCTGACCGGACTTGGTCTCGCCGTTCTCGCCGTTCATGGCGCAGAACGCGCCCGCGGTCACGTTCTTCACCACCAACGACGAGGCCTTGGCCGAGGCCTTCGCGGAGACGCTCGCCTTCACGCTCGCTGCCGCGCCCGCCGCCGCGGACTGCGCGGCGGAGGCGAGGGAGGAGGCCTTGCCGCTGGCGGCGCTGCTGACCGCCGCCTTCGTGCTGCTGGAGCAGCCCGCCGTGCCGGCGAGGGTCGCCGCGGTCAGGCCGCACAGCAGGAGCATGGTCGGACGTCGGTGTGTGAGCATGACTGCGCCTCTCGTCGTGGTCCCTACCACTCCGAACGTAGGAGCGCGCGCCACCCCGCGCCCCCTGCGCTAGCCCGATCCGGTGATCACCTCACGGCCCGTCAGGGCCGCTCAGGGCATCACGGCTCTTCACTTCTGCGGGCCTCCCGCCCACACTGGCGCGCATGTTGACGCTTCAGGAGATCTCCGACCGCCTGGAGATCCAGGAACTGTTCGCGCGATACGCGCATGCCGTGGACAGCCGCGACTGGGCGGCGCTCAAGGAGGTCTTCACCGAGGACGCCGTCGTGGACTACACCGCGATGGGCGGACCGCGCGGGACGGTGCCCGAGATCTGCGCATTCCTGGAGTCGGTGCTGCCGATGTTCCCGGCCACGCAGCACCTGGTGGCGAACATGCTGGTCGAGATCGACGGGGACAGCGCCACCGCGCGGACGATGTGTCACAACCCGATGCCGCTGCCCGACGAGGGCGGACTGCTGCAGTGCGGGCTCTGGTACGTCGACCGGCTGGTCCGCACCGCCGCGGGGTGGAGGCTGGCGGAGCGGGGCGAGGAGAAAGCGTACCAGGTCGTGCTGAAGCAGACCACGGCGGAGTAGCGCGTCATGAGGACGCCGCTCCGCCGTGGCCCGGCAGAACCGGGGTTACCGCCCCCGGCTGCCGAAGAGCGAGCGGGAGAGCCGACGCAGCGGAGCCAGCAGGACCGTGCGCGAGAAACGGTTGGGGCGTGCCGCAACCGCGGGCTCGTTGACGGAGATGCCGCGCGGCGTCAGCTCCCTTATCAGGCCGACCGCCTCGGCGACGTCGACCTGCGGCAGCGCGGGCGCGCCGAGCACCGCGAGGTGCCGGTCGAGCCGGCGACTCGCCACACCTGTGCCGCACTGGACCGCGGGGATCCGCGGCCTGCGCAGCTGTTGCATCTGTTCCATGTCCCACCCCTTGGAAGGCACCAGGGCCGTGTGCGAAGCCTATCCGCCCCGTGAGGTCGGTGTGCAACTGTCCGTCCAGTTGGAGAGAGTACCCCGCAACACTGACACCTACTCAAGCGGGGTTGTGCGCACCGGATCCCGGTCCACCGGCCGTCCCCAGCGGTGCGGTCGGGGCTGCGGTCGGTGACGCTCTCCGCCGCGCGCTCGTCGGCAGGGAGCGCGGCAGCACGACCGAGAGCCCCAGGCCGGAAAGGCCCAGGCCGAACAGGAGCATCAGCACCGCGACCACGCCCGATGCGCCGACCGAGTCCCAGCGGACCTGGTCCGCGTAGCGGAGCAGACCGGCCAGCCCGAGCAGCCCGGTGACCACCAGGGCGACCATGCCGTGGCGCACCCGCTGGAGTTCCCGGTCGCGGACGGTCAGCAGCATGGCGATGCCGAACGTCAGTGTGAACGCGGCGAGCACGCGGATGTCGAGCCGGCCCACCGTCCAGGGCCAGTTCCGGACCGCCCAGGCGGGCGACGTGAAGAGCAGGCCGCCGAGGCCCGTCAGGAACGCGCCGGAGGAGACGGTCGGCAGCGACACCCACCACGGCAGCGGCCCGGGCCGCTCCCCCGGAGCGCCGGACCGCTGCGCGTAGAGCGCCGCCGCACCGCTCAGCGGCGCGAGAAGGTGGACGCCGAGCCAGCCGTAGGCGGCGAGCACGGCCAGGAGCTGACCGCCCTTCAGGTGGAGCGTGCCGTGGTCCAGCAGGATCGCGACCAGCATCAGCAGCATGAACAGGGAGGAGCTGAGCACGGAGACCCGCGCCTGCGCCCACTGCCGGGCACGCGCGGCGCAGAGCCAGAGCATCGCGCAGCTGCCCGCATACCCGGCGCCGATCAGGGTGGCCGTGACCGGGGACATGGTCCAGGCGAAGAGCGCGTCGGTGTGCGAGGGGGCCAGCGTCAGCAGCAGCGCGGCGTAGGCCGCGCCCACGGTGCGTGGCACCACCAGGGTGCGGCGCACGACCGGGCTGAGCGGACTGCTGGTGTTCACCGTCACGGCCCCTCCCGGTGTTTCCCCGCGCGACCCCCTGGCGGAGGTGGCGTCAGCTTAGGCGCGTGGCTGTCCACTGTCAGCCCGCCGTACGACGGGTACCCCTCAGCCGTTGCCTGCTGCCTCGCGCATTGCGGCGATCTTGGGCGCGCGGCTCTTGGGCGAATCCAGGCTGAAGCCGCGGGCGTCGCCGAGCTGGTCGCGGACGAAGGCCTCGGTGCTGGTCAGCGCGTCGTCGAGGGCGGCGTCGAGCGGGACGAAGAGCTGGTGGACCAGCTCGGACCGCTCGGTGTCGTACTCCCAGAAGCCCACGATCCGGCCCCGGTCGACCACGATGTGGCACTGCGGGTCGGCGTCCGAGCCGAAGACCCGCCCGGCCTTGGCGCCCGGGACGGGCCGCTCGGTGTCCGCCGGGTCGATCAGGCGGGCGAGGTCGCGGTGGAGCAGGTGGATGCCGTCGATCCCGGCCAGCAGCGCGTAGTGCGGTTTCTCGGGACGCCGGTAGGCCGCGAACTCCTCGGCCAGCCCCGGAGGGAGCAGCAGCTCCGCGCCCTCGGCCGCCGCCACGGGGGTCAGGCCCAGCGGCGCGATCGCGGCCTTGGCACGGGCGGCGGTGAAGCCGGAGAACCAGCGGAAGTGGGCGAGCGAGGCGGGCGCGGCCCAAGCGAAGTACCGCCGGGCGAGCTCGACGTCGGCGTCGGCCACGTCCACCGGCCCGGCCTGCCAGCGGACGTATCCGTAACGCTGCTGGTCCAGACGGCCGTTGACGGGGGACCGGCGGATCTCGCCGCTCGCCTGGAGCAGCCCGAGGGCGAGCGGGAGCGTGGTCGCGGTGCCGCGCTTCTTGCCCGCCTCGCCGAGGTTGCGGACCGCGTCGCCGACGGCGTCCTTGATCGCGGCGGGGTCGAGCGGGGCCTGGGCCGAGTCGAGTGCGGCCAGCACGGCGGCGCGCAGCGCGTCGATCTCGGCGTCGGTCACGCCCAGATGCTTGCGGGCCGCGGCGAGCTCGCCCTCGGGCGCGCCCGCACCGAGGGTGAGGCCGAGGGCGAAGTCGGCGGCCGGGAGGACGTAGGTGCAGCCGCGCGCCGAGGGGAGCTCGTGGATCTCCAGCGCGGCGACGGCCGCGTCCACGGCCTCACGCGAGAGCCCGGCGCGGGCGAAGAGTCCGAGGTAGGGGGCCGCGCCGCCGACGGACCGGGCCCAGCCGGTGCGGGTCAGCACGGTGGCCGGGTCGGCCCCGGACAGCGAGCCGTCGAGGCCCTGGCGGTGTGCCCACCAGGCGCGCAGGCGGGCGGGGTCGAGCTCCGGTGCGGTCATGGGTCCGAGTATCGGGGACGGCACTGACATCGCACGGCAGCGGAGGCAGAGACGGTAAGCACAGACGGCGGGAACAGGCGGCGTCGCGAACAAGAACATGAGGAATCCTCGCATTAGCCTTGCGTCCGCGCGGCCCGGGGAGCATGATCGGCGGCCATCAGAGTGCTTCGCCGGCCCGCTCCCTTCGGAGGTGCCCTTGCGCGCCCGTCGCTCCGCCGCACTGATCGCCCTGGCGCTGGCCGCCGGGCTCACCGCACCCACAGCCGCCACCGCTGCCGTCGCCCGCCCGGCCGCCGTCGTCTCCGCAGCAACCACCACCGCGTCCGTCCCCTCCGGCGGGACGCCGGGGTTCACCGACGACCAGGGGCGGCTGCTCGGCCTGCGCGGTTTCAACGTCGACAAGTACGACGAGACCACCCCCGCCGACATCCGTGCCATCGCCGCGCACGGCTTCGACCTGATCCGTCTCGACATCACCTGGGCCCGGCTGGAACCGCAGCGCGGCGTCTACGACGAGGCGGAGTTCGCCAAGCTGCGGACCCTGATGGACGCCGCCGACCGGTACGGGCTGCGCGTGGTCGTCGACTTCCACCAGGACGTCTTCGGCCCCAAGTACGACGGCGGCAGCCCGGACGGCGCGCCGCTCTGGGCCACCCGGGACGACGGGCTCCCGTTCGTCCCCGATCCGAGCGACTGGTTCGCCGGCTACTTCCAGCCCGCCGTCCAGCGCGCCTTCACCCATCTCTACGACGACGCGGACCTGCGGCGCGACCAGGCCGACTTCTACGCCCGTGTGGCCCGTGAGCTGCACGGTCACCGCTCGCTGCTTGGCTACGACCTGTTCAACGAGCCGAGCGGCCCGATCGCGGGCGACCCGTCGAACCCGGCCGACCAGATCGCCGCCTCCGCCGCGCTGGAACAGGGACGGCTGGCCGCCATGTACCGGCGGCTGATCACGGCGGTGCGCAGCCAGGACTCCCGCTCCTGGATCTTCGTCGAGCCGACGGTGCTGGTCGGCGAGGGCGTCCCGACGCAGCTGCCCGGCTTCGCCGACCCCCGGCACGGCGCGCCCAGGATCGGCTACGCGCCGCACTTCTACGACACGAACGTGGAGAACGGCCAGGACTGGAACCCGGCGGACGGGTTCATCCAGAACTACCTCGCCGCCATCACCGCCTACCCGACGGCGCACCACATGCCCGTGCTGGTCGGCGAGTGGGGCCCGCCGGACGCGGACCGTCCCGGCAACACCGAGCTGGTCGCCCAACAGGTGGCCGCCATGCGGCAGTTCGCCGCCGGTTGGACCATGTGGTACTGGGGCGAGGGCAACGGCGGCTACACCCCGCTCGGCCCCGACGGCACCCCGCACCCCGGCGACGCGCCCGTCTTCGCCCCGTACGCACGGGCGTTGGCGGGCAGCCCGGTCAGCGACTCCTACGACGCGGCGACGGGGGTCTGGACGCTGCGGTACCGCGTCACCGGGGTGACCGCGCCCACGCGGCTCGTGCTGCCGCCCACCGTCTACCCGGGCGGCGCGGCGATCGCCGTCACCGGCGCGGGATCCGCGTGCACGCACGTCGACGTCCGGCAGCCGCGCGACGGCTGGTACGGGACGGCGGACGTCTCGGTCCCGTCGGCCCGGCCGGGGACCGTGCTGACGGTCACCGTCCGGCCCGCCTGAGCAGGTCAGCCACCGACGGTCCAGCCGGGGACCGGGACCGCCTCGCGCAGGGCGCGGGTGTACTCCTCGGCCGGATCGTCCAGGATCCGCGCGCAGTCGCCCTGCTCGACCACCCGCCCGCGCCGCAGCACCAGTGCGGAGTCGCACAGCTGCCGGACCACGGCGAGGTCGTGCGAGATCAGCAGGTAGGCGATCCCGGTCTCCTGGCGGATGTCCGCCAGCAGGTTGAGGATCTGCGCCTGGATCGACACGTCCAGCGCGGAGACCGCCTCGTCCAGCACCAGCGCCTTCGGCCGGGCGGCCAACGCGCGGGCGATGGCGACGCGTTGGCGCTGGCCGCCGGAGAGGTCACGCGGCCTGGCACCTGCCTGACGCTCGGTCAGGCCCACCTGGTCGACCAGCTCGTCGAGCCGTGCCGCACGCTCGGCGGCGGACAGGCCGCCGTGGTGGCGGAGCACCTCCTCCACGGCGGCCCGCGCGCTCTGGCTCGGGTCGAGCGAGGTGTAGGGGTCCTGGAAGACGATCTGCAGCTCCCGGGCGCGGGCGTTGCGCTCGCCGCTGCCGCGTGCCGGACGGCTGCGGTCCCGGCCCATGACCGCGATGGTGCCGCTGCTCGGGCGCTCCAGGCCGATCAGCATCCGGGCGATGGTGGTCTTGCCCGACCCCGACTCCCCCACGATCCCGAGCGAACCGCCCAGGGGGATGTCGAAGGTGACATCGACGACGGCGTGGTGGGCCTTGAAGAACTTGTTCAGGCCCCGCACCTCAACGGCACTGCCTTCAACGGTGCCGGCTGGGGCGGCACTGCCTTCGACGGCGTTCACGCGGTCGCCTCCTGGTTCGCGAGACCGATGCGGTCCGGGTGGATCTCGGCGAGCCGACCGCAGCGGACCTGGCCGCCGTCGAACTCCGTGAGCTGCTGCGGGGTGGTGTGGCAGGCGTCCGTCGCGAAGCCGCAGCGCGGGGCGAACGCGCAGCCGGGGCCCGCCTCGAAGGCGGAGACCGGGCGGCCGGGGATGGCCGTCAGCCGCTCCGCGCGCTCGTCGATCGCCGGACGCGAGCCCAGCAGGCCCAGCGTGTACGGGTGGGCGGCGCGTCGGTGCAGTGTCTCGGCGGTGCGCAGTTCGACGATCCGGCCCGCGTACATCACCGCGACACGCCCGCAGACGGCCAGGGCGAGGTCCAGGTCGTGGGTGATGAAGACCATCCCCATGCCACGCTCGCGGCGCAGCCGGTCCAGAATCGCGACGACCTCGCGCTGGATGGTGACGTCCAGCGCGGTGGTCGGCTCGTCGGCCAGGATCAGCCGGGGTTCGGCCAGCAGCACCGAGGCGATCATCACGCGCTGGAGCATGCCGCCGGAGACCTCGTGCGGGTACTGGCGCAGCCGCCGCGCCGGGTCGTCGATGCCGACGTCGGCGAGCACCGCCTCGGCGCGGGCCAGGGCGTCGCGCTTCTTCAGGCCCCGGTTCTTCACCAGGGCCTCGATCAGGAAGGCGCCGATCCGCCGGGTCGGGTTGATATGGGCGCGGGGGTCCTGGAAGACCATGCCGACGCCGCTGTCGCGGTATCCCCGCAGCGCGGCGGCGTCCATCGCGCCGACGTCGTGGCCCTCGAAGCGGACGGTCCCGGAGGCGGTCGCGGCGGGCGGCAGCAGCCGGGTGACCGCGCGGACGGTCATCGACTTGCCCGAGCCCGACTCGCCGACCAGGCCGAGCGCCTCGCCGGGCGCGAGGCTCAGGTCCACGCCGTCGAGCAGGGTCCGCGAGCCGCCGTCGTCGGTCGCGAAGTCGACGGTCAGGCCGGACAGTTCCAGCAGTGGTGTGGTCATCGTGCGGCTCCCACCGGGGTGTTGTCGTTCACGGGGGCGGTGACCGACTGCTGCCGTTGCTGCTTCTTGGCCCGGCGCAGGTAGCCCGGCGGCTTCTCGCCGCTGATCCGGGCGCCCAGCACCGTCAACGCGAGGACCGTGAGCACGATCAGCACGCCCGGCGCGATCACCGGGAGCCAGTAGCCCTTGAGCAGCGCGTCGCTGTCGCTGACCATCACGCCCCAGTCCGGCGTGGGCGCCTGGACGGCGAGGCCCAGGTAGGACAGCGAGGCCAAGTCCAGCAGGGCGTAGCCGAACGCGATGGCGGCCTGCCCGACCACCACCGGCATGATGTTGCGCAGGATGTGACGGACCGTGATCCGGATCGCACCGAACCCCTGCACCGCCAGCGCGTCGACGTACGGGCTGACCCGCTGCTGCCGTGCCGCCGCCCGGACGATCCGGGCCAGGAAGGGGATGTAGGCGATGGACAGCGCCACCACCGCCGGGGTCAGCCCCGGCCCGAACAGCGCCACGGTCAGCACGGCGAGCAGCAGCCCGGGGAGCGCGTAGACCAGGTCGAAGATCCGCGCCACCACGCCGTCGACCAGCCCGCCGTACCAACTCGCGGCCAGCGCGAGGGGGATGCCGATCAGCAGGGCGACGCCGACGACCAGCGCCGGGCCGAGCAGGCTGGTCCGCGAGCCGTAGACCAGCCGGGAGAGGATGTCGCGGCCGATGCCGTCCGCGCCCAGCAGATGGCTGCCGGACGGACCGGCGTACGCGTCCAGCAGGTTGGCCTGGTTGGGGTCGGCCGGGGCGACCAGCGGTGCGGCGAGGGCGACCAGCAGGACGACGATGAGGAAGACGGCGGCGACGGTGCCGGACGGGCCCAACTGCCCGTACGCGCGCTTGACGAAGGCTTTCATGAGGTGCTCCCTGCCTCGCGCAGCCGCGGGTCGACGAGGGCCTGGATCAGGTCGCTGGCCGCGTTGCACAGCACGAACGCGGCGACCAGCATCAACGCCACGGCCTGGACGACCGGGAAGTCCTTCTGCGCCACGGACTGGATGGTCAACTGCCCGATCCCCGGCACCGCGAAGGCCGACTCGACGACCAGCGTCGAGGCGAAGGTCCCGGCGGTGAGCAGGCCGATGGCGGTGATGATCGGCGGCATCGCGTTGCGCAGGACGTGACTGCGCAGCACGGTCGTCCGTGGCAGGCCGCGCACCAGCGCGGTCTGCACGTGCTCGCGCTCCACCTGCTCGCGGACCGCGTTGCGGGTGACCCGGGCCAGGAAGCCGCAGGAGATCACGGCCATGGCCACGGCTGGCAGCACCAGCCCGTCGAGCTTGCCGCCCAGACCGTCGCCGATCCCGGAAGCCGGGAACCAGCCCGCCTTGACCGCGAAGACGGAGATCAGCAGCGTCGACGCGACGAACGGCGGCACGGTGACCGAGACCGAGGTCAGCGCGCTCACCGCGCCGTCGACCCGGCCCGGCAGCAGCGCGGCGGCCAGACCCATGCCCATGCCGAGGACGACGACCAGGACCATCGTCATCAGCACCAGCAGCACCGTGGTGGCGAGCCCGGCGCCGATCCGGTCGGCGACCGGCTGGCCGGTGACCATGGAGGTGCCGAGGTCGCCGTGGAGGACGCCGGTCAGCCAGTCCCAGTAGCGGACCGGCAGCGGCTGGTCGAGGTGCAGCCGGTGCCGGACCGCCGCGCGGACCGCGGGGCTCGGCATCCGGTTGCCGAAGAGCACGTTCTCCGGGCTGCCGGGGGCGAGGTAGAGGCTGCCGAAGATGAGGATGCTGGACAGGAAGAGCGTGGTGAGCAGGCCACCGAGGCGGTGCAGCAGGAGTCGGCCCATCAGGGCGCCCCGATCGCGCTGACCCACGCGTTGTCCATGTAGGAGAAGGTCAGCGGGGCGCCGGTGACGCCGTTGTTCTGGAAGAGCAGCGCGCGTGGCGCGACGATCGGGATCCAGGGCAGGTCCGTGTTCAGGATGTCCTGGGCCTTGATGACCGCCTGGGCGCGGGCCGTCGGGTCGTTCGTCGCCTGGGCGGCGTCGAGTGCGGCCTGGACGGCCGGGTTGGCGTAGCCGTTGAAGTTCTGCACCCCGGTCTTGCTCGCGTAGCTCGCGTACATGGTCGCGGCCTCGGGGAACTCCATGTAGTTGATCGTCAGGAAGCCGTCGTAGCCGGAGCGCGCCTTGGGGTCGGTGAAGAGGTTGCCGTACTGCTGGTCCGGCAGACCGGCCAGCTTGACCTTGAGGCCGATCTGCTCGCCGGTCTGCTGCAGCACCTCGGCGAGCTGCGCCTGGGACGGCGTGCTGGCGGCGTAGGCGATGGTGACGGTCTTTCCGGTCGCGCCAGCCTGCTGCACCAGCTTGGTGGCGTCGGCGACGTCCGGGCCCTTGACCAGCTTGTCGTAGGCGGCCTGGTAGGTGGACTGTGCCGGGTTGCCCAGCCAGAAGCCGGGACCGGCCACCGAGTAGAGCGGGTCGGCCGCGCCGTCGAACAGCGCGCTGACGATGCCCTTCCGGTCGATGGCCATGGACAGCGCCTGCCGGGTGCGGGCGTCGGCGAGGCCGCCGCTGAAGCTGGAGACGACGAGGTCGATGTTCTGCGTCGTCGAGCCCTCGCCGCCGATGTAGAGCTTGCCTGCGGCGGCCTTGCTGAGCTGCGGGACGGTGGACGCAGCCAGGTCGAACGCGCCGTCGAGCGAGCCGGAGGAGAGCGCGTTGGCCAGCGCGGAGGGGTCGGAGAGGAACTTGAAGGTGACCGTGTCGGCCTTGCCCGCGTGGCTGGGATCCCAGTAGTTGGGGTTCTTCTTCAGCACCATCGCGTTGGTGCCGTCGAAGGAGGCGATGGTGTACGGGCCGGAGCAGACCACGCCGACGTTGGCGTTGCCGAAGTTGGCGCCGGTCTTGACGGCGAAGGCCTTCTCGACGATCGCCGCGCCCAGGATGCCGAGTTGGCGGGTGAAGATGTAGTCCGGCTTGGTGAGCGCGACGGTCACCTGCTCCGGGCCGGTCGCCTTGATCGAGGCGACGTCGTTGTAGGAGTCGGCGTAGTTGCTGGCCTCGTTGGGGTCCATGTTGCGGGCCAGGCTGTAGACCACGTCGGCGGTGGTGACCGGCTTGCCGTCGCTGAACCGGGCGCGCGGGTCCAGGTTCACCACGACGTGCTCCGGGTCGGGCTGGCTCCAGGACGTGGCGATGCCCGGGTGCATCGAGTAGTCGGCGGCGACGCGGATCAGCGGCTCGCAGACGTTGCCGAGGATGGTCTCCTCGGGGTAGTCGGCGGTCTTGATCGGGTCCTCGGAGTAGGGCGCGCGGTAGTCGCCGGACCAGGTGAGCGAGGTCAGCGCCTTGGTGCCGGGCGCCGTGGTCACCTGCGCGGTGGAGAAGTTGCTCTTGGCGTTCGGGGTGCTGCCGCCGCCCGAGCTGCACGCCGTGGTGGTGGCGAGCAGGCCGACCGCGGTGCCGCAGAGCACGGCGCGCAGCAGGCGCCCGGAGGTTCTGGAGGGCCCTGAGGTCCTTGAGGTCATGGTGGGGGTCTCCTCGGCGGTCGGGTCAGTTCGAGGTGGCGTCGGCGGCGTGGACCAGGTCGCCCTGGACGTAGGTGCGCAGCACCCGGGTCTCGGCGATAGCCTGGGACGGGCTGTCGAAGGGGTTGCGGTCGAGCATCACCAGGTCGGCGTAAGTCCCCGGCCGGATCGAGCCGGTGACGTCGTCGAGGTGGTTCACCCGGGCCGTGCCCGCGGTGTACGCGGCCAGCGCGGAGCCGAGGTCGATTCGCTCCTCGGGACCGAAGACCCGGTTCGGGTCTTCCTCCCCGGTGCGGTTGACGGCGACGTGGATCCCGGCCATCACGTCCGGGGTGGAGACCGACCAGTCGGAACCGGCGGCCAGCATCGCCCCGGCGCGCAGCAGCGAGCCGAACGGGTACTGCCAGCCGGCCCGGCGCTCGCCGAGGAACGGGATGGTCAACTCGTCCATCTGCGGCTCGTGGCAGGCCCACAGCGGCTGGATGTTGGCGGTCGCGCCCAGGCTGCGGAAGCGCGCGACGTCGTCGGGGTGGACCACCTGGAGGTGGGCCAGGTGGTGCCGGTTGCCCCGGTCGCCGTTGCGCCGCTGGGCCTCCTCGATCGCGTCCAGCGCGTTGCGTACCGCGCGGTCGCCGAGCGCGTGGAAGTGCACCTGGAAGCCTGCGGCGTCCAACTCGGCGACGTAGCCGCCGAGTTTCTCGGGGTCGACGAAGTCGAGCCCGGAGTTGCCGGAGGAGCAGCCGCAGCCGTCGAGGTAGGGCTCCAGCATGGCGGCGGTGTGGTTCTCCGCGACGCCGTCGAGCATGATCTTGACCGATCCGGCGCGGAACCGGCCGCCGTTCCGCTCGGCCTCGGCGCGGCGGTCCTGGAAGCCCGGCAGCTGCTCCAGCCCGCCCGCGCGGTCCCACCATTGGGCGGCGCGCACCCGTGCGGTGAGCGTGCCCTCGCGGTCGGCACGCAGGTAGGCGCCGTAGACGTCGCCGGGGCCGAAGGCCGGGCCGACCGCCGCGTCCTGCCAGCCGGTGATGCCGTAGGAGTGCAGGTAGGCCTGACCGGCCAACAGCCCCTGGTAGAAGTCCTCGTCGGTGGTGGCGGGCAGATGGCGCAGCACCAGTTCGGCCGCGCCCTCCTGGAGCATGCCGGTCGGGGTGCCGTCGGCGTCCCGCTCGATCCGGCCGTCGGCCGGGTCGGGGGTGTCCGCGGTGATCCCGGCGATCCCCAGCGCGCGGCTGTTGACCCAGAGGCCGTGGCCGTCGCGGTTGGGCAGCGCGACCGGCCGGTCGCCGACCGCGCCGATCGCGTCGAGCAGGGCGCGGTGCGGGGTCCCGCCGGGGAAGGCCTCCATGCTCCAGCCGCCGCCGGTGATCCAGGCGACCTCGGGGCGGGCGGCGGCGTAGTCGGCGACGGCGGCGACGTACGCGTCGGCGGTCTCCAACTGGTGCAGGTCGCAGCTGCGCAGGGTGGTCCCGGCCAGGACCGGGTGGACGTGGGCGTCCTGGAACCCGGGCAGCAGCAGTCGGCCGGCCAGGTCGACGACCTCGGTGCCGGGGCCGATCAACGGGCGGACGTCATGGTCCTGGCCGACGGCTGTGATGCGGCCGTCGCGGACGGCGACCGCCCCGGCCCAGGACCGGGCGGGGTCGACGGTGTAGACGGGACCGCCGAGAAAGACCAGGTCAGCGGGGGTTTGTTCACGGTGCACGGGCGCACTCCAGGGCAGGGACGGGGGCGAACCGGGGGCAGCGCTGCCGGATGTGTGGAGTAGCAAAGCCCGTGACAACGCTGCTGTCAATGGCATTGACAATGACTCTTCGTTACGATCGGATGCGAGAGCCGATGACGGCGAACGACCCGACCGAGGAAGTGAGGCCCGCGTGGTGGCACGCGTGGAGAAGGACGTCGAGCCGGACGGCCAGACCGACGAGGCACAGCAGGCGGCGAAGCGGCGCGTCGCGCTCACCCGGGAGTCAATCCTCGAGGCGGCCCTGCGGCTCTGCTCCCCCGAGGGCGGTGGCCAGTTGACCTTCAGCCGGCTGGGCAAGGAGCTGGGCGCCGACCCGACGGCGGTCTACCGGCACTTCCGCGACAAGGACGAACTGGTCCTGGCCCTCACCGATCTGACCATCCAGGAGGGCATCGACCTGGCCCGCGCGGCGCTGCCCGACGGCCCGTCCGACGACTGGCGCGCCTGGCTGACCGTCACTTCCGAGAGTGTCCGCGCCTCCTACCTGGCCCGACCGGCCCTCGCGGTCCTCGCCGCGGCGCGCACCACCGCCAGCCCGGCGGAGACGCACAGCGTCGAGCTGTTGATCTCGGTGCTGCACCGGGCCGGGCTCGGGGTGGTCGAGGCCGCCGAGTGCTACCGCTCGTTGCTCGACCTGACGCTGGCGATGACCCAGTACACGGCCGCCTTCTCCTCGCTCGACCCGGCGACGCAGGCCAAGGACGAGGCGGCCTGGGCGGTCAAGTACGCGACGCTGCCCGAGGAGGAGTTCCCGCTGCTGCACCGGAGTGCGCCCCGGCTGACGGAGCTGTTCCGCGACGACGCGGAGGTGTTCCGGATGACCCTTGCGACCTTCCTGGACGGGGTCGCGGCGAGGATCGAACGGGCCCGGCAGCAGCGTGGGGCGTCGGCCTGACGGTCAGCCCTGCGGCCCGGAAGGGGAGTCGTCCGGCCGCGGCTCCTCCTCCGCCGTGCGCTGCTCCTCCCCCGCCCTGCGCTGTTCGTCCAACTCCTGCGCCCAGAGCGGGTGTTCGCGGCGTGCCCAGGGGCGTCCGACCAGGCCCGTGCGCATGCCGCGGCGGGCCTCCGGGTCCTTGGCGGCCATCCGGATGTGCCCGAGCACCAGGACGCCGATGACCAGCGCCAGCCAGTCGTGGACGAAGGTCGCCCCCGTACGGACGTCCAGCGCGGCCAGGTTGGGGAACCAGAGGATCAGCCCGGTGCCGACCATCACCAGCGTCGCGCCCGAGATCAGCGCCGCGTACATCTTCTGCCCGGCGTTGAACTTGCCCGCCGGGCCCGCGTGGCGGGTGCCGTGGCGCAGGGCCCGCCAGGTCCAGCCCCGGTCCTGGGGGACGAACCGGTTGAGCCGCCGCAGGTCCGCGCGGACCGAGCGGAAGAAGAGGCCGACGGCGAGCGGCAGCGGCAGCAGCACCCCGCTCCACTCGTGGATTATCACCAGCAGCCGTCTGCGGCCCACGAGTTCGGCGAGCTGCGGCACATAGAGGAAGGCCGCGCTGAGGATGGCGACCATCATCAGCGTCGCGGTCGTCCGGTGCACCCAGCGCTCGGCGACGGTGAAGCGGCGCAGGAACTCCGGGTCCGGCGCGGGCATCGGGTCAGCCGGTGGAGGTGGGGGCGTCGTTGCGTCCGTTGGAGTTGCCGACCCACGCTTCGACGTCATATCCGTACTGCTCCCAGTAGCCCGGTTCGACCTGCGAGGTCACGGTGATGCCGGACAACCACTTGGCCGACTTGTAGAAGTACATGGGCGCGACGTAGAGCCGCACCGGCCCGCCGTGGGCGTCGGTGACGGGCGCGCCGTTCATCTCGTGGGCGACCAGCACGTCGTTCCGCCGGGCCTCGGCCAGCGTGAGGCTCTCGGTGTAGACGCCGTCGAAGCAGGTGAAGTGCAGCGCCGTGCCCTGGGCCTGGACGCCGGACATGTCCAGCAGGTCGCTCAGCAGCACGCCCTTGAACTCCACCTTGGGCACCCGCCAGCCGGTGACGCACTGGACGTCCTTGACCAGCCGGGTCTGCTGCATCGCCTGCAGGTCGGCCAGCGTGTAGGTGGCCGGGCGGTCGACCAGGCCACCGACCGTGAGCCGGTAGTCCGTGGCGCTGCGGTGCGGGATGGAGTCGGCGACCGAATAGAACCGGAAGCCGTCACCGCCCGGCAGCAGGCCCGTCAGCCCCGTCGGGTCGTGACTGCTCACGTTGGCCAGCACGTTGTCGAGCCCGTTCTGGATCCGCGCCCCGAACGCCACCCCCGCCGCGCCCAGCGCGAGCACGCCGAGCACGACCCGCCGCCCGACGGGCGTGCCCGCACCCCGCTGACCACCGCTCTGCTGCATGGTTCCATCCCAGCACTCCCCTGCCCGGGTGACCAGGGAGAACCGGGTGCCGTCATATTTCTCTAAGCTTTTGCGGCCGACTTCCCAGCTTCGGCAGCACGGGCGGCATCGGCAGCTTCGGTGGCTTCGGTGGCTTCGGTGGCGCTCAGGGACGCCGGGAGGGCGATCGGGCCGTGCATGATGCCCCGCTCGGTCCAGCGCAGCTCCGTGTAGGGGACGGCCGGGGCGAGCTGCGGCAGGCGGCGCAGCAGCGTGCCGAGAGCGACCACCGCCTCCAGCCGGGCCAGTGGCGCACCCACGCAGTAGTGGATGCCGTGCCCGAAGGAGAGGTGCTTGACGTCGGTCCGGGTCACGTCGAGCCGGTCCAGCGCGGCAGCCGTGTCCGAGCCCGTCTGCGGGTCGCGGCCGACGGCGGCCAGCGAGACGACGACCGGCGTGCCCTGCGGGATCACCACTCCGCCGAGCTCGACGTCCTGCGCGGCGAACCGCAGCGGGGTCTGCTCGACGGGGGCGTCGAAGCGCAGGAACTCCTCGACCGCGCCCGGGAGCAGCTCGGGGCTCTCGCGCAGCAGCGCGGCCTGTTCGGGCTGGTCCAGCAGCGCGGCCGTGGCGTTGCCGAGCAGGTTGACCGTCGTCTCGTGCCCCGCGACGAGCAGGATGACGGCGGTGCCGAGCAGCTCCTCGTCCGAGAGCGCGCCCTCCTCCTCGCGGCTCAGCCGGATCAGCGCACAGAGCAGGTCCTCGCCGCTGGGGTCCTTGGACTTCTCGGCCAGCAGCTCGGCGAAGTAGCGGTTGAGCGCCTCGGCGCCCTCGCGCTGCGCCGGAGACGGCATCGAGGAGCTGCCCGCGACGGCGGCCAGCGTCCAGCGGCGGAAGTCGTCCTGGTGGTCCAGCGGGACGCCGAGCAGTTCGCAGATGACCATCACCGGCAGCGGCGCGGTGAAGTCCTCGACCAGGTCGATCGGTTCACCGGCCGCCGCCTTGGCCTCGATCGCGTCGATCAGCGCGTCCGTGATCTCCTGCACCCGGGGTCGCAGCGCCTCGACGCGGCGCGGGGTGAAGGTGCGGGCGACCGGGCCGCGCAGCCGGGCGTGGTCGGGCGGGTCGGCCATCAGCATGTTGGCCCCGAGGCCCTGTCCCCGGCCCTGGTAGGAGGTGACGCCGGCGGCGTCCAGGGCGGCGCGGGCGATCTCGGGGTCCTTGCGCAGGTCCGGGTGCATCAGCGCGGTACGGGCCAGGTCGTGGTCGAGCACCAGGAACAGGTCCAGCCCGTTGGGCTGCCGGACCCGCTGGACAGGGCCGTGGGTGCGCAGTTCCGCGTAGCGGGCGTGCGAGGCGGCCTTGAACGTCTCGTCGTTGACCAACGGTGCGTCGTCGGACTGCGGCAGGTCGGACTGCTGACGGTCGGGCTGCGGCAGGTCGGAATGCGTCATCGTGCGCCCCCATGTGTCGTGCTCACCCCTGTCGCCCGTCAACCTACCGTGGCGTCAACTCCCCTTCCAATCCCGCACTTTGCGTATGGACGAGTGAAGCGTCGGGGCGCACCATGGCCGGATGCGGATGGACGGCAAGGCGGCCGTGGTGACCGGTGGCTCACGCGGGATCGGGCGCGCGGTCGCCCGACACCTGCTGGCGGCCGGGGCCTCGGTGCTGATCGGGGCGCGCGGCAAGGACGGCCTCGACGAGGCGCTGGACGAACTCGGCCCGGCCCCCGGCCGGCTGCTGGCGGCGGTCGGCTCGGCGGGCGACCCGGTGGACGTCCGGCGCTGGGCGGGCCTGGCGTTGGAGGCCTTCGGGCGGCTCGACTACGTCGTCTGCAACGCCGGTGCGAACCAGCCGCTCGGCTGCCTGGCTGTCGAGGGCGACCCTGCCGCCTGGGAGGAGACCTTCGCGGTCAACGTCCACGGCCCGCTGGCCCTGGTCCGGGCGGCGTGGGAGGGCTGGATGCGCGAGCACGGCGGCGCGGTGGTCACCGTCGTCACCGAGGGCGTGCCAGGCGTCGGCCCCGGCCTGGCCGCCTACGAGACCAGCAAGGCGGCGCTGTCACAGCTCACCCGCCACCTCGCGGCCGAGCTCGCACCCGCCGTCCGCGTCAACGCGGTCTCCCCCGGCCTGGTCCGCACCGAGCTGGCCCGGTTCTACTGGGAACGCGACGAGTTGGGCCTCGCCGCCCAGACCCCGCTGGGTCGGCTCGGCGAGCCGGAGGACGTGGCCCACGCGATCGTCTGGCTGCTCTCCGACGAGGCGTCCTGGGTCACCGGCGCCGACCTCCTCGTCGACGGCGGCCGCCGCGTCCGCGCGGGCATGCGCGGCCCGGATCGTCAGCGCTCGCTGGAGGGGTAGGGGTGCTAGGCGTCGGTCTGCAGCACCCGTGGCCCGTCCCCTGTAAGGCAAGGGGACGGGCCGTGGGGTGCTTGGCCGAGTGTCGGCGCTACCGGTGCGCTACCGGTCCGCGTCACTCAGTACTGGTAGTAGCCCACCAGGTTGCCGCCCGCCGAGATGTTGTTGGTCTGGACGTTCGTGCCGGTGTCGTAGGCGTTGATCATCTGGCCGTTGCCGATGTAGACGCCGACGTGCTCGGTGTTGGACGCGCTGCTGCCGAAGAAGACCAGGTCACCCGGGACCGGCGAGCTGACCTGCGTCATCTCCGCGATCTGGTTGCCGGTCGCCCCCGAGCCGAGCACGTCGCTGCCGTAGGCCAGGTCGTAGACCCAGCGTGCGAAACCGGAGCAGTCCAGGCCGATCGCGCCCGGGTCGGAGCAGCTCAGCGACTGCGGGTCGCCGACGCAGGTGCCGGTGGACGGGCCCGGCTGGGACTCGTGGCCGCCGCCCCAGACGTACTGGATGTAGCCGCCGCCCCAGCCTGTCTCCGCGTCGCCGTTCTCGATGGCCTGCGCATAGCTGACGACCTTCGCCAACACCCCACCACCGGGCGGCGGAGGCGGCGGCGTGCTCCCACCGTCCAGCGATGCCTTGGTGTTGGGACCGACGATCCCGTCGGCCGTCAGCCCGTGGTCGGACTGGTAGTTCTTCACCGCCGTGACCGTCGCCGGACCGAAGTCGCCGTCCACCGACAGGCCCGCGCCGTGGGCGTTGAGCAGGTCCTGCAACTCGGTGACGCAGCCGTCGATCTCACCCTGCGCCATGTCGGCGGGACACGACGCGGACGTCAACGCGATCGGCGCGGGCACCGAAGTGCTGGAACCGTCCAGCGACGCCTTGGTGTTGGGACCGACGATCCCGTCCTTGGCCAGGCCGTGCGCCGACTGGTAGTTCTCGACGGCGGTGAAGGTGGCGGGACCGAAGTCGCCGTCCACCGACAACCCCGCGCCGTGGGTGTTGAGGAGTTGCTGCAGCTTGGTGACGCAGCCGTCGATCTCACCCTCGGCGATGTCCGCCGGACACGCCGACGACGTCAGGGCGATCGGCGCGGGAACCGACGTGGCGTCCAGCGACGCCTTGGTCAGCGGGCCGACGATCCCGTCGCGCGACAAACCGTGCGCCGCCTGGTAGTTCTCCACCGCCGTGAACGTCGCCGGACCGAAGTCACCGTCCACCGACAGCTTGGCACCGTGGCTGTTGAGCAGGTCCTGCAACTCGGTGACGCAGCCGTCGATCTCACCCTGCGCCATGTCGGCGGGACACGACGCGGACGTCAGCGGAATGGGCGCGGGCGCGGCGGCCAGCGCGGGCCCTGCGGAGACGAGCAGGCCCGCGCCCGCCGCCGACGCGGTGGCGGCCACGGCGAACCAGGTGCGTAAACGGGGGACGCGACTCCCCCGGTGGGAAGCGAACATGCAGGTCCGGTCCTTTCGATCGACTTGTGCGACGTGGGGCGGTCAACTGGTGGGGCGCCCGACCAACTGCCCGACCAACTGCTGGGCGCGGGCCACGGCGGTGCGCAGATCGGTGGCAAAAGTCGCCACGTCCGCGCGGTACGACGTCTGGGCGGTCTGTTCGGGAGCGAGCTGCGCACGGGCCGCCGCGGAGGCCAGACCCACGCGGGCCTGACAGACGGCGTCCTGCGACGCGAGGGCGATCTCCTTGCCACGCTGCGCGGACAGGTACGCGGGACCGGCGTCGCCGGGAGCCTTCGCCACCGCGTCGGCGACGGTCGCGGCGACCTGGGCGCGCGCCGCCTGAGGACTTGCCAAGTCCTCGTGGTAGGTGCTGTTCATGCAGCGGCTCCAGGCGCTCACCGCCGAGGTCCACAGCGGCGACTGGAGCACCTGATTCTGGATCTGCTCGGTTGCCACGGCAAGGGTGTAGTACGCGGGATTCCAGGCGTCCCCGTACAACTGCACGATGGCGGTGGTCACGCAGCCGTCCGCGTTGTACGAGATGTCCGAGCCGTCAGGCAGCGTGATCACGGACCGGTGGGCGGTGGTACCGACCAACGCGGACATGAAACCCGGTCGGTTGCCCTCCGGTTGGGCGCTCGTCCCTGTGGCATTGTCGGCGCGGCGGATGAAGGCGTTGTCCGTGATGCCGTACCCCTGCGCTGCGGCCGTCGACGCGGTGAGCAGGCCGTAGGAGCTGTTCGCGGCGTCGTCGACCGGCGCCGGGGGACGCGGGATCTGGTAGCTGAACCCGCGCCCGCGCATGCACTGCGCGGTCAGCGTGCTCTGTGCCAGTTGCAGCAACGTCTGCTGGGCGGCGGACTGTTCGACGAGCCCGTCGAAGGGCTCGACCGATCGGCCGCCGCCGGGCTGAGCGGCCGCAGCGGCGGTCGGCGCGGTCGGGCCGGGGACCGTCGTGGTCGGGGCCTTGCCGCTTCCGGTCGCAGAGCAACCGGAAGCGGCAAGCAGCGCCACGACGAGCAGTGGCAGCAGGTGTCGTGCGGTCACTACGCGTTGCACCACTGGTTGGAGTCGATGTGGTGCCACGCCCAACTGCCGCCCAGGTTCTGGTTCTGGTAGCCGATCGGGATCCCGAACGAGGAACCGGTCAGGTTCTCGCCGTAGAACATGAAGTCCTCGCACTGCGTGCCGTTGTTGTAGACGGACTCGACGTTCCGGAAGGTGCTGTAGACGGTGAGGTTGCTGTTGTTGCCGTAGATCGGCCCCACCGAACCGGTGAAGTTGGTGCCCGTGTACGCGCAGGTCGCGCCGGAGGGGCAGCCCGCGGGGGCGGCCATCGCGGTCGGTGCGCCGGCCAGGATGCCGGCGCCCGCGGCGCCCAGCAGGCCCAACGTGGCGACGAGAGCTCGTGCTCGCATGAGGGTCTCCTTCTGGTTCTGACGGTGCAGGCGTTCGCCGCCTGTCTGTCGGCAACTATGGAGCCCTGTCACAGGGAAGTTCGATGACGGAACGTCGGTATGAGACACTGCCTGCTGTCTCAGCGCTCTGACCACTCGTTTGAGACTGCGCAAGGGCCTGCATTGGAGAGCCCCTCCCAGCGTTTTCACGGGCGGGGCCCGCCTGAAAAGGTTGGCGAATTCATGAAATGGAAGCCCCTGCCGCCAGATCTTCCGCCGGCAGCACGCTCTTTGGCGGAGCATCTGCGAGCCCTCAAGGACGCCAGCGGCTTCTCGCTGGCCGACCTCGCCGCCAAGACCCACTACAGCAGGGCGTCCTGGGAGCGGTGGCTCAACGGCAAGCGCGTGATCACCCCCGAGGCCCTGGACCGCTTCACCGCGGTGGTGGCCAGCGATCGCGACACGGTACGGGCTCTCCTGGACAGCGTCAGACGAGAGGCCGGGAGCGAGGACTCCGCACCTGTTCCGGGCGAGGGTTCGACGGTCGCCGAGACCACCGGTCCCCCGGCGGTCGACCCCGATGCGCCCGAAGAGCGGCCGGAGACACCGGCGGAGACACCCTCGGTGGAGACACCACCGGCGAATTCCGCCGAGACACACCGGCGGTGGGCGCAAGGGCTCCGGAACGGGTCGTCCCGATTACTGGCCGCCTTATTGGCCGCATTACTTGCCGCAGCCGCGCTGGTGAGCGGTGTGGCCTGGCTGCTCGTCCACAGCAGCCCGCGCCGCGCGCAGGCCCGCACAGCGGCGACAGCCCCGGCGCAGCCGACGACCGAGGGCGTCCAGTGCCAGGGCATCGGGTGTCTGGGCAAGGACCCGCAGCAGTCCGGCTGCGACAGCGACGCGCGCACCCTGACCACGGCCAACGACGGCGAGGTGGTCCTCTACGTGCGCTACAGCTCACGATGCGGGGCAGCCTGGGCCAAGATCACCAATGGCAGCCCAGGGGACACCGCCGTCATCTCCACCGGGTCCGGCGAGCGTGCAACAGCCCTCATTCACTGGGGATATGACAACTACTCACCCATGGTCGCGGCTGCGGGCCCCGATGTGACGCTGCGCGTCTGCGGGAGTCAGCCGGCCGGTCAGGCCTGCACCTCGACGGTCATGAGCCCCAAAGCCTGAGCGGACGCCGTCCGCGGCGGGGCTGCCGACGGCCGCCACGCCCCGCGCTCCCGCCGCCCGTTCGCTACCTGCGGGAGGCGGAGACCCCGTGGTACCCGCCGCGCCAGAAGACGAGCGGTGTGACGTGCGGATCCGGCATGCTGAAGGCGCTGACCGCGGCGATCAGCAGGGTGTGGTCGCCTGCGGGGACGAGTGCGTCGACGTGGCCGTCGAAGTAGGACGCAGCGTCGGCGACCACGGGCAGCCGCGCACCGCGTCGGACCGTCCAGTCGCGCGGGCCGAGTGCGCCATCGCCGACGGGGCGGGCGGAGTCGGCGAAGAAGCGGGAGATCTCCTGCTGATCATCCGTCAGGACACTGATGGCGAGCCTCATTCCGGGGTGGGCCGCGCGGGCCAACCGACTCCTGCTCGCCAGGGAGACCAGGACCAGCAAGGGGTCGATGGACACCGTGACGAACGAGTTCGCCGTCATCCCCGAGACGGCTCCCTCGACGACGGCCGTGACGACGGTGACACCCGTCGGGAACTCCCCTGCCGCAGTGCGGAACCGCTCACCCGTGACGTTCAGCACGGCGCCTCGATCCGCTCACCGGTGTGCCACGCGAGGGAGCGGCGGACGCGCGTCCGCAGCGGGACCCGCGTGTGTCCGGAGACGAAGTTCGAGGCGAGGCGCACCGGCTCGCCTGCGGGTTCGACCTCACCGAAGAAACCGAGGAACTCCTCGAAGAAGATGCGCAGCGTGATCCGCGCCATCGTCGCGCCCAGGCAGTAGTGCGGGCCGAAGCCGAAGGCGAGGTGACGGTTGTCGCCGCGGGTCGGGTCGAAGGAGTCGGGATCGCGGAAGACCGTCGCGTCGCGGTTCGCCGAGCCGATCCACACGGCGACGGGGTCGCCCGCCGGGACGAGGCCTCCCGCGATCTCCACGTCGCGCACCGCGTGCCGCAGGAAGCAACTCGCCGCGGAGGACCAGCGCAGGCCCTCCTCGACCAGGCCCGGGATCGCCGCCGGTTCGGCGGCCGCACGCCGGTAGATCCAGGGCCGCTCCGCGAGGGCCAGCAGCGTGCCCGTCACGGTGTGCGGGGTCGTCGCGTTCGCGCCGAGCAGCACGCTGTAGCAGTTGACGACGACCTCCTCGCGGCTCAGCTCGCCCCCGCGCATCGTCATCAGCAGCCGGATCGCGTCGTCCCCGGGCGTGCCGGAGCGTCGGTCGAACTCGCGCGAGAAGTAGTCGAAGAGGCCGTGGTGGGCGACCAGGAGCGGGGAGCCGTGGGGCACCGCGTGCGCCGGATCCTCGGGCGAGGCGGCCATCGCGCTCCAGGCGACGAGGTCGGGCCAGAACTCCTCGGGGATGTCCATGACCTGCGCCGCCACCGCCATCGGGAGCTTGGCGGCGCACTCGGCCAGGTCCCACTCGCCGCCGTCGAGCGCGGGGGTGAGGATGCCGCGCACCGCCGCGCGGATCCGCTCGCGCGTCGCGGCCAGTCCGGCGGCGGAGAACATCCGGTTGAGCGGGCGCCGCAGTTCCGTGTGCCGTGGCGGATCCGTGGCCACCAGCAGCAGCCCGGAGGCGGCGTCGTCGGTGCCGAGCTGATGCAGCAGGCTGCCACGCTCCGAGGTGAACTCCCGGTGCTCGCCGAGGACGCGGCACACGTCGTGGTAGCGCGTCACGGACCAGAAGGACCGGCCGTCGGGCAGCTCCTGGCGGTGCAGCGGGGCTCGTTCGCGCATCGCCGCCCAGACCCGGTGCGGGTCTCCGGTCGCGTGGAACCGGGGGTCGAACAGGTTGACGCGGCTCAGGTCGACGCGGTTGAGGTCGACGCGGTTGAGGTTGACGCGATTCGGGTCGACGGCCGCGCCGCCGCCGTGGGTCTCGTCGTGGCTCACGCGCACCGCTCCCGCCTTCACGCCTCGTCCAGCAGGAGTCTCAGCGGCTGCTCGACGCAGTCGGCGACGTGACGCAGCAGGCCGCTCGGCGCGGCGCCGTCGCACACCCGGTGGTCGAAGGTGACCGACAGGTGCACGACGCGACGCACCACGAGTTCGTCGCCGACGACCCAGGGCTTGGCGGCGATCCGGCCGACGCCGAGCATCGCCGCCTCCGGGTGGTTGAGCAGCGGCGTCGAGCCGTCGACGCCGAAGGCGCCGAAGTTGTTCAGCGTCATCGTCGACCCGGTCAGCGCCGCGAGTTCGAGCCGGCCCTCGCGCGCCGCCAGCGTCAGCCTGCTGATCTCGGCGTCGAGGTCCCTCAGTCCGAGGTCCTGGGCGTCGCGCACGACCGGGACGAGCAGGCCGCGCGGCGTGTCGACGGCGATGCCGAGGTGGACGGCGGGAGCGGGCACGGCCATGCCGCTCTCCTCGTCGTAGCGGCTGTTGAGCTCGGGAAAGCGGCGCAGGCCGGACACGGTGATCCGGGCGAGCAGGGCGAGCAGTCCCACGCCCGCGTCGCGCAGTTGGTCGCGCGCCGCCAGCAGTCCGGTGGCGTCGGCGTCGACCCAGCAGGTTGCCGCGGGGACCTCGCGCTGAGTGCGGGTCAGCTTCTCGGCGACGGCGCGGCGGTGGGCCGAGGCCCGCTGCGGCACGGGGCGCGCCACACGCGCACCGCGTGCACCGCGTGCCCCGTGCGCGCTGGACGCGCCAGGCACACCGGACGGCGTGAGGGACGCCGCGCCCGGTGGCAGCACCCGGCCGCGCTTGGCCGCGCCCGATGCCGGTGCGGCGGCCCCGGAGCCGACAAGGACCGCGGCGGGCGGCGCGCTTGCCGCCTCCGGGGCAGGCGAAGCGAGCGAGAGCAGGACGCCGCCGACCTCGACCACGTCGCCGGCCTCGCCGTGCGTCCGCGTCACCACGCCCGAGCAGGGGCTGGGCAGCTCGACGGTCGCCTTGGTCGTCTCGACGACCACGACCGGCTGATCCAGGTCCACCATGTCGCCCGGCCGCACCAGCCAGGCGACGATCTCCGCCTCGGTCAGGCCCTCGCCGAGATCGGGCAGCCGGAACTCGCCGCCTTCGGTGCTCATGGTTCCGTGCTCCTCCGCCGTCTTCGCTGTCTTCGTCGTCTTCGCTGTCTTCGACTTCGCCGAATTCGTCGCTTCCCCCGCCCGCGTGCTCACCGGATGCAGAGGGTCGCCACGGCGTCCAGGACGCGGTCCACGCTCGGCAGGTGATGACGCTCCCAACGCGGCGGCGGATAGGGGATGTCCAGGCCGGTGACCCGTCGCACCGGCGCCGCGAGCCTCTCGAAGCAGCGCTCGCCGATCAGCGCCGCGAGCTCGGCCCCGAAGCCGCCGAAGCCCGCCGCCTCGTGCACCACGACCGCGCGGCCGACGCGCGACACAACGTCGCAGATCGTCTCCTCGTCCAGGGGCACCAGGCTGCGCAGGTCGAGGACGGCGAGATCCCAGCCCTCCGTACGGGCCGCCTCGGCGGCTTCGAGGGCGACCGGGACGGACGGGCCGTACGCGATCAGGACCGCGTCGGCGCCCTCGCGCCGCAGCACCGCGGTGCCGATCGGCGCGACCGTCTCCTTGGTCGGATCGGTCTCGGCGCGCACGTGGTAGAGCCGCTTCGGCTCGAAGAAGAGGACCGGGTCCGGTGACGCGACGGCGGCACGGAGCATGCCGTAGGCGTCGCCGGCGGTCGCCGGGGTGAAGACGTGGAGCCCCGGTGTGTGGACCGCATAGGCCTCGGAGGAGTCCGAGTGGTGTTCGACCGCTCCGATGCCGCCGCCGTAGGGGATGCGGACGACGACCGGCAGGCGCATCCGGCCGCGCGTCCGATTGCCCATCCGGGCCAGGTGGCTGACGACCTGTTCGAATGCCGGGTAGGCGAACGCGTCGAACTGCATCTCGACGACGGGCCGCAGCCCGTACATCGCCATGCCGATCGCGGCACCGAGGATGCCGGCCTCGGCGAGCGGCGTGTCGAAGCAGCGCTCCGCGCCGAATTCGGCGCGCAGGCCGTCGGTGACCCGGAACACTCCGCCGAGCCGTCCGACGTCCTCGCCGAAGACCACGACGCGATCGTCGGCGGCCATGGCGTCGCGCAGCGCCCTGTTGACGGCGCCGGCCAGCGTCGAGCCGGTCATCTGCGGGCCCCCTCGGCGGCATCGAGCTCAGCGGCATCGAGCTCGGCGGCCAACTGGGCGCGTACGTAGGCGGCCTGCGCGCGCAGGCGCTGCGTCGGCTCGGCGTAGACGTGGTCGAACAGTTCGTCGGGATCGAACACCGGCTCCTGTTCGAGCCGGGCCCGCAGGTCGTCGGCCAGTGCCTCGGCGTCGGCCGTAGCCGCCTTCGCCACGATCTCGGTGAGCGTGCCGCGCTCGCGCAGGAACGCGGCGAAACGCGCCAGCGGGTCGCGCGCCGCCCAGAGCTGCTCCTCCTCGGGATCCCGGTAACGCGACGGGTCGTCAGCCGTAGTGTGCGGACCCATCCGGTAGGTGACCGCCTCGATCAGCGCCGGGCCTGCTCCGGCGCGCGCCGCGGCGAGCGCCTCGCCGACCGCGTGGCGGACCATGAGCACGTCGTTGCCGTCGATCCGACGCCCGGGCATGCCGTACCCCTCGGCCTTGGCGGCGAGGGACGCGGCCCGCGTCTGCTCCCGGAAGGGCACCGAGATGGCGTACTGGTTGTTCTGCACCAGGAAGACGACCGGGGCCTGGAAGACGGCGGCGAAGTTGAGCGCCTCGTGGAAGTCGCCCTCGCTGCTCGCGCCGTCGCCGCAGAACGCCAGCACGGCGAGCCCGTCGCCGCGGCTGCGCGCCGCCATCGCCAACCCCACGGCGTGCGGAAGCTGCGTCGCCAGCGGGGTGCAGGGCGGGGCGGTGCGGTGCTCGTACGGGTCATAGCCGCAGTGGCGGTCTCCGCGCTGAGGCGTCAGCACCTCCACCGGGTCGATGCCGCGCACCACCATGGCCATCGAGTCGCGGTAGGTGGGGAAGAACCAGTCGTCCGGCTCGAGCGCGAGGACGGCACCGACCTGGCAGGCCTCCTGCCCGAGGGCGGAAGGGTAGACCACGAGTCGGCCCTGCCGCGCGAGTACGCCCGCCTGGAGGTCGAAGCGCCGTGCCAGGACGAGTGCGCGATAAGTCTCGACGAGGTCGTCGGGGTCGAGCAGACCGGCCGGGATCTCGCCGATCTGCGTGCCGTCCGCGTCGAGGAACGTCTCGGGCCCGCTCAACGCCCCGCCTCCCCGGCAGTGCGTCCAGCTGTGTCCTCGGCCGTGCGTCGTTCGAGCAGGTCGACGTATCCGGCGCACCAGTCGGCCAGGGTCCCGGCGTCGAACATGTCTGACTGGTACGGGATGAAGCCGTGCCAGCCCCCGTCCTCGGGCTCGAGGATGAACGAGAACTCCATCTTCGCCCCGCCGGTCGGGACCAGGGTGAGCGTCACGTCGAGGTCGCCGAGCGCCGGATCCATCGGCGGCGTGTTCAACACCACGAAGGGCACCTGCGGGAAGACCGCGACACCCTCGTTGCCGGCCTCCCGCAGCATCTCGGTCAGCATGCCGAACGGCACGAACCGGTCGACGTTCTCGAACAGCGCGGCCCCGACGCGCCGCACCAGCGCCTCGAAGGGCTCCGCGTCGTCCAGCTCGATCCGGACGGCGACGTTGTCCACGAAGAAGCCGACGACGTCCTCGTACTCGCTCCGCGGCCGGTTGGCGTAGTTGACCGGCACCGTCAGATCGTCCTGGCCGGTCAGGTCGCCGAGCCACTCCAGGAAAGCCGCGAACAGCACGGCGAACTCGGTCGCGCCCGCCGTGTCGGCGAACGCGCGCACCTGATCGGCGAGCCACGCCGGAACGAGGAACTCGTGCAGCCCACCGCGGCCGCTGAGTTGAGGAGGCCGCGGCCGGTCGGCGGGCAGCGGCAGGGTCAGCGGCGCGTCCGCGAGGAGGTCGGTCCACCACGCGCGCAGCGCGGAGAGGCGCGGACCCTGATAGCGCTCGGACTCCCAGCGCGCGAAGCCGAGCAGGTCGGCCTGCGGCGGGTAGAGCACACCGCCGCGGTAGAGCTCGTTCAGATCGCGCAGCATCGTCGAGTTCGACCAGGCGTCGGAGACGGTGTGCTGCACCAGGATGAGCAAGTCCCAGTCCCTGGGCCCGATCTCGGCGAGGGCGGCGCGCAGCAGCGGCCCCTCGCCGAGCGGGAAGGGCACCCGGGCGCCCTCGCGCCGCCAGGCGTCGACCGCGGCGTCCCGCTCCTCGGGAGCCACGCCGGTGAGATCCGTGATCGGCAACGGGATCCGGTCCGTCGCCAGCACCTCCTGGACCAGGTGGCCGCCGTGCCGCGCCAGGCGGGTGCGCAGCCCCGCGTGCCGCGCCGTGAGCAGCGTCAGCGCGCGGCGCAGGGCCGGAACGTCGAGGTCGCCGGTGATGGAGAGCGCCATGGCGATGTTGAAGCTCGCCGGCTCCGAGGTCGCCTCCAGCCGACCGATCGACCGGCGCTGGCCCCAGGCCACCGGCCCCGAGGCCTCGACCGGCCCGCCCTCGGCGACCAGCGCGGTCAGTGCCGCCTTGTGCCGTGCCATCTCCGCCAGCAGCGCGTCGTCCACGACCCCCGCCGGGGCGTCGTAGCCGAGCCCGGCCGCGGTCACGGACATCCGCACGTCGGCCAGCCGCAGCCGGCCGAGCAACTCGACGGCCTCGTGCTCCTGTTGGGCGCGGGTCACCGGACCTCCTCCTCGGTCTCCTCGGTCTCCTCGGTCATCAGGCGTTCGAGCAGCTCGCTGTAGCGGGCGCACATGCCGACGACCGTCGCCTCGTCGAACATGTCCGCCGAGTACGGCACCATCACGCGCCAACCGCCGTCCTCGGGTTCGAAGATGACGCACATCTCGCCGGGCGCACCGCCGGGCGGCACGTGCGTCACGGTGACGTCGAGGTCGCCGAGCGAGACCCGCAGCGGCGGCGTGTTGAGCACGGCCGTCACCACCTGCGGGAAGGTGCCCACCCCCGGATTGCCGACCGAGCGCAGCTCCTCGGCCAGCATGTCCAGGGGCAGGAAGTGGTCGGCGTTCTCGAACAGGGCCGCGCCGACGCGGCGCACGAGATCGCCCAGCGGCTCCCCCTCGCGCGTCCGGACGCGGATGGGCACATTGCTGAGGAACAGTCCGACGACGTCCTCGAACTCGCGGCGCGGCCGGTTGACGTAGTTGGTGGGCACCGTCAGGTCACGCTGCCCGGTGAGCTCGCCGAGCCAGAGCACGAGCACCGCGAAGAACACCGCGAACTCCGTGGCGCGGGTGCGCAGGGCGAACGAGCGCACGGCCTCGGCGAGCGGGGCGGGAACGAAGAAGTCGTGGAAACCGCCGCGTCCGCTCAGCGCCTTAGGCCGCGGCCGGTCCGAGGGGAGGTCGACGGTGAGCGGGGCGTCGCCGAGCAGGCGGACCCAGTACTCCCGCAGCGCCTGGAGATTCGGCCCGCTCAGGCGGTCCTCCTCCCACTGGGCGAAGTCGATCAGGTCCGCCGTGAGCGGGGCGAGGCTCGCGCCGCCGTCCTGGTAGAACGCGGAGAGGTCCTCCAGCAGGGTCGCGTGCGACCAGCCGTCGGAGACCGTGTGCTGGATGACGATCATCAACTCCCAGGCCCGCGGGCCTGCCGAGGCCAAGCTCGCGCGGAAGAGCGGTTCCCGGCCGAGGCGGAACGGCGTACGAGCGGCGGCCAGGCACCATTCCTCCAGGCTCGTACGCAGCCGGTCTCCTTCGAGGCCCGCGAAGTTGGTCACGTCGAGGGTGAACGGAACGGGCGGGAGCTGCTCCTGAACGAGGTGTCCGCCGTGGCGCGCGAAGCGGGTGCGCAGCGCGCCGTGCCGGGCCGTGAGCGCGGTGAGCGCCCGTTCCAGGCGCGGCACGTCGAGGGCACCGGACACGGAGAGCCGGAACGCGACATTGAGCGCGGACGGCGCCTCGGTCGTCTCGGCGCGAACGACCGCGCGGCGCTGGCCCTTCGTCGGCGGGCCGCTGCGCACGACCGGACCGCCCGCCTCGACGAGGGCGGCGAGCTCGTCGCGGTGCTCGCCCATGAGCGCCGTGAGGTCGTCGTCCACCGCGCCGGCCGGCGCGTCGAAGGCGAGTCCGGACGGGCCCGGGGTCAGCCGCACGTCCGCCAGCCGCAGTCGGCCGAGCAGTTCGGCCGCCTCCGGGCGCACGGCGGGCGCGCGGTAGGCGTCCAGCGAGGTCGCCACGAACGTGCCGATCTCCTTGAGCCGGTCGTCGAAGAAGTGCCCCGCACCCTCCAGCGAAAGGAGGGTGAGCGGCCCGCCCGAGACCGCGCGCCAGCCGTCCGCCGAGGCCGTCGGCGCGATCGGGTCCTCGGTGCCGAGGATGACCGAGACCGGGCAGGCCAACGGACGCGGCACCACGACGGCGGCGTGCTCCTCGTAGAGCCGGTAGTCGTCCCGGACCAGCCCGGCGTAGAACTCGATCAGCTCGGGGTCGTGCAGGATCTCGACCGGCAGCCCGCCGAAGGCGGCGAGGGCGCCGAGGAACGCCGCGTCGGGGAAGGAGTGCAGCATCGGCCCCGGCCGCCGGTAGCCCGGCGGCCGGCACGCGGCCGCGAACAGGTGGACGGGGCTGTGGCATCCGCGCTCGGCGAGCCGGTGGGTCACCTCGTAGGCGAGCAGGGCGCCCATGCTGTGCCCGTACAGGGCGTAGTCGTCGCCGACGCAGCGCTCGGCGACGATCCGGGCCAGGTCGTCCGCCGCGTCGGCGAACGACCCGGGCCCGTTCTCGCGCATCCGGGTGCCGCGTCCGGCGACGTCGAGCGGAACGAGCTCGACGTCCCGGCCGAGGACTTGGTCGCCGAGGATTTGGGCCCAGGGCTTGAAGACCCGCGAGGTGCCCCCGGCGTGGGGCAGGCAGAACAGGCGCATGACGTTCAGGTCCCCCCGCTACAGCGTGCCGCGGACGCGGGAGGTGGTGGGAGCGTCGCCGACCGGCCCCGCGGCGTTCCCCGCGAGTCCGGCCACCATGGCCTTGATGGTGGGTTCCTTGTAGAAGTCCATCATCGAGTAGTCGCGGTCGAATTCGTCACGGACCCGGTTGAGCAGCCGCATCGCGTTGATCGAGTGACCGCCGAGGTCGAAGAAGGAACCGTCGACCTCCTCGCCGACCGGCTGCCCGAGCTCCGCGGACCACAGCGCGCGTACGCGCTCAGCGATCCGATCCGCTGCGGCGCCCGCAGGCGCGGGCTCCGGCTCAGGTGCCGGCTCCGGCGCGGAGGCCTTCACCTGGGCGGGCGGTTGGGCTGGCTGCTGCCCGGGCTCCGGCAGGGCGGACCTGTCGATCTTCCCGTTCGGGTTCAGCGGCAGGGAGTCCAGCACGACCCAGCGCGTCGGCACCAGGTAGGCGGGGAGCCGTCCCGTGAGCCGCTCGCGTATCCGTCCCACCACGTCGGCTGACGGTGTCTTGGGAACCACGTATCCCGCGAGGTACGCGTCGCCCTGGTGGTCGCGGCGCGCGGTGACGAAGGCGTCCGCGACCTCCTCCAGCGCGAGCAGCGCGTGCGTGGCCTCGCCCGGCTCGACCCGGTAGCCGCGGATCTTGGCCTGGTCGTCGGCGCGACCGCGGAACTCCAGGCGGCCGTCGGGGCGCAGCCTGACCAGGTCGCCCGTGCGGTAGAGCCGGCCCCACTCGGTGGTCACGAACCGCTCCGCGGTCAGCTCGGGTCGGCCCAGGTAGCCCTGGGCGAGCCCGGTGCCGCCGACGTGCAGCTCGCCCTCGTCACCCGGGGCGACGCGGCGGCCGTGCTCGTCGAGGACGTGCAGCGCGGTGTTGTCGATCGCCCGGCCGAGTGCGATCGGCCCGGTATCGACGCTCGCGTCGGCGACCGCCTCGGTCGTCACCAGGACCGTGGTCTCGGTGGGCCCGTAGACATTCAGGACCTGGTACGGCAGGCCGGGCCGCGGCCGGCGTCGCATCTCCTCACCGCCAAGCATCAGGTGGCGCAACGACGCCGGCTGCAACTCATCGGCCAGCGTGAGCAGTTCCGCTCCCAGCTGGGTGGGGACGATCGAGACCGAGATCTCCTTCTCCCCCAGCCACTTCGCCAGCGCGCGGGTGTCCAACCGGTCGGCCTCGTCGGCGACGACGACCGTGCCGCCCGCGGTCAGGGCGGGCCAGACCTCCAGTACGGAGGCGTCGAAGCTCTGGCCGCACACCATCGCCGCGCGCGCTTCCTCGCCGAAGCCGAAGCGCGTGCGGTGCCAGCCGCAGAGGTTGACCACGCCCGCGTGGGTCGCGACCACGCCCTTCGGCCGACCGGTCGAGCCCGAGGTGTAGATCACGTAGCACGCGTCGTCCGGGCGGCCGTCGACCGGCGCGACCGGCTCGGCCCGCAACGCCTCGGCAATGTCGAGGACGTCTAGGACGTCGGTCCCGGGCACGCGCACGGAGTCCGCAGCGGAGTCGGAGAGCACCACGCGGGCTCCGCTCTCGGCGAGCACGACGTCGACCCGCTGCCGCCCCAGCGCCGGGTCGAGCGGCAGGTAGGCCGCGCCCCGCCCGTGCACCGCGAGCATCGCCGCGATCAGATCCGCCGAACGCGGCAGCCACAGCGCGACGACGTCGCCCACGCCCACGCCGCGCGCGGCGAGCGCCCCGGCGATCCGGTCGGCACGCCGAACGAGCTCGCCGTAGCTGACAGTGCCCTGCGACGACTCCACCGCGACGGCGTCGGGACGGCGCGCAGCCTGGACGTCGACCAGGTGACGCACCGTCGAGCGCGGCATCTCGACGTCGCGGCCGCGCAAGGCCGCCAACTCGGACAGCCGCAGGCCCGGATCGACCGAGCCGGCGCGGAGGACCGAGCGCCACACCGCGAGGAAGCCCTCGACCGTCGCGGCGTCGAACAGGTCGGTGTTGTACTCCAGTTGGCACAGGACGCCGTTCACACCGTTGGTCATGTTGACCGTCAGGTCGGTGACGGCACGGCTGGTCGCGAACTCCAGCACCGAGGCCTCGATCCCCGGCAGGTCCAGGTCGAAGACCTGCTCGTTCTCGAACTCGACGATCACCTGGAAGACCGGCGTGCGGTCGGTGCGGCGCGGCAGCGCGAGCGCGTGCACGATCCGCTCGAAGGGCGTGTCCGAGCGGTCGTAGGCGTCCAGCACGACGCCGCGCACCCGCCCGAGCAGCTCCGCGAAGGTCGGGTCGCCGGACAGGTCGATGCGCAGGGCCAGCAGGTTGAGCAGGAACCCGACCAGATCCTCAGTGCCCTCGGGGCGTACCGAGGCCGGCGTCCCCAGCACCACCTCGTCCCCGCCATCCCCGACCTGCCGCACCATGACGGCGAACGCGGCGAGCAGCGGCGTGAAGAGGGTGACGCCGTGCGCGCGGCTCAGCTCCTTGAGCGCGGCGGTGAGTTCGAGGTCGAAGGTGGTGAACACGGCGCGGCCGCGCGACGTCATCACCTCGGGCCGGGGACGGTCCGCGGGCAGCTGCGGTTCGGGCAGCCGGTCGCCCAGCTGCCGCACCCACCAGTCGAGGTCCGCGCGCGCGGTGTCCGAGTCACCCGACTCGGCCTGCCTGTGGGCGAAGTCCGCGTAGCTCGACGTCAGTTCAGGCAGGTCCGCCGGGCGGCCCGCGAGCGCGGCGCGGTAGAGGGCCGAGACGTCGCGGCACATGATGATCGTGGACAGGGCGTCGATGACGATGTGGTGCATCGACCAGACCATCACGTGCGCGTCCGGGGCCAGCCGGATCAGCCGCGCGGCGAACAGCGGCCCCTCGGCCAGGTCGAACTGACGGCGGCCCTCCTCGTCGAGGGCCTCGCGGGCCACCGTCTCCTCGTCGGCGCCGGACCGGTCGACGAAGGCGAAGTCGAGCTCGGCCTCGGCCTCGGGCCGCACGATCTGGCACAGCTCGCCGTCGATCTCACGGAAGACGGTGCGCAGGCTGGCGTGCCGCTCGATCAGGCCGCCGAGCGCGGTGCGCAGGGCGTCGACGTCCACGGTGCCGCGCAGCCGGATCGCCTTGGCCTCGTTGTGCACCGAACGCCCGGCGAGGAGCTGCTCGGAGAACCACATGCGCTGCTGGCCGGCGGAGGCTGGGGCGACGACGGGCTCCGCGGCGACCGCAGGTGCAGGGGCGACGACCGGCTCGGGGGCGACCGCGGGCTCTGGGGTGAACTCGGGCTCCGGCTCGGTCCGTACGACGATCCGTGGGGCGGCCGTGGGCGTCACGGGTTCGGTCTCCGGCTGCTGCTGCGAGGCCCTGCGCAGGGCGTCGAGTTCCTCCATGCTCGCGGACAGGCCGCGCGCCGGAACGCCGAAGTCGACGAGGGCGGCGATCTCGTCCACACCCGCCTCCCGAAGCCGCCGCACGAACGGGGCGCAGGACTCGACGGTCCCAATCAACGAGCGCTGGTCGCAGTACCGGTCGTAGGCGCGCTCGAAGACGAAGTCGAGGTCGTCCTCGGTCATCTGGTCGAGGTCGACGTTGAAGCCGAGGCTGTTGGCGACGTCCCCGAACATCGACAGGGAGGAGCGCAGGTATCTGCTGAGCGGCCCGAAGGCCTCGCGTCTCGCCTGTGCGAGCTCCCGGCCCAGGTAGGTGTGCAGGAGCAGGACGACGCGACCACCGTCCGGGTCGAGCCCGGCGGCCTCCCGCTCCTTGCGGTAGAGGTCGATGCTGTCCGCCAACTGCTCGGGCGTCTGGCTCATCAGGTTGGTGATGATGCCGAGGTCGTTCCGCGCGGCGCGCCGGTACGACACCGGGTTGCCGACGACGGCCGCGAACATCGGCGGCTCGGCCTGGACCGGCTTCGGGAACAGCCGCACGGTGGTCGTGCGGCCACTGCCGCACGCACGCTCCACCGACTCGCCGCGCCACAACCGGCGCACCTCGTCGAGCTGTTCGTACATCAGGTCGCGGTGGTTGCCGAAGCGCTCGGGGTGGAAGACGAAGTCGTCGGGCCGCCAGCCGGGCGCGAACCCGAGCCCGGCGCGTCCGCCGGAGAGCGCGTCGACCATCGCCCACTCCTCGGCGACGCGGATCGAGTCGTGCAGCGGGAGCACCACGGATCCCGCGTGCAGCCGGATCTGCGAGGTCTCCCGGGCGAGCGCGGCGGCGAGCACCGAGGGGTTCGGGGAGATGCCGCCGAAGGAGTGGAAGTGGCGTTCGGGCAGCCACAGCGCGTGGAAGCCGTGCTGGTCGGCGAAGCGCGCGGTGTCGACGACGAGGTCGTAGCGCTCCTCCTCCGGGGTCTCGCGCGGGTAGTCGCCGAAGAAGTAGACGCTGAAGTCAAGTGCCTTGGCCTGCACGGGATCCGGCACGGGATCCGCTACGGGCTGCGGCGCAGGGCTCGTCGCTGCGGCCGGGCGCTCGGTGACCGCCGTGGACGCCGTCCCGGGCAAGGGCTGCCGCTGCGGCGCCTTGGCCGAGGGGAAGAAGCCGCCCGAGCGCAGCTCGCGCATCGAGTTCTTCACCGCGTCCGACACGAATGCGAGGTCCGCGTCGGTGTGCGCGGTGGAGAGGAAGAAGTTGCGCCACTCCCAGACCAGCACGCCCTTGAGCAGCAGGTGGGGATAGAGGAGTTCCATGTCGGCCAGGTGCTCGAACCGGAACATGGAGCCGAAGTGGTTGATGCGGAGCGGGAACTCCTCGTCGGCGAAGAACCGGTTGAGCTCGCCGACGAACGCGTCGGTGCGCGCGTTGAGCCGCTGTTGAAGGCCGGGCCCCTCGGCGAGCAGGTGGGTCAGCACGGCGTGCGCCGCCACCATCGAGACCGGGTGCTGGATGTAGGTGCCGCCGAAGAACGTGGTGTCGCGCGGCGGGTAGCTGGAGTCGCCGTAGCGCCAGAACCCGCCGTCGACGCCGTCCATGATGTCGGCGCGGCCCGCGATGGCCCCGATCGGGAACCCGCCGCCGAGCGCCTTGCCGTAGGTGGCCAGGTCGGCGGTCACGCCGTAGAACTCCTGGGCCCCGCCGGGGCACGGGCGCAGGCCGGTGAGCATCTCGTCGAAGACCAGGACGATGCCGTGACGTGTCGTCAGCGCCCGCAGCTCGCGGACGAACTCGCCCGGCTGGAAGGACGGCTTGCGGCTCTGCACGGGTTCGACCAGCACGGCGGCGATCTGCGGCCCGAGCTCGTCGATGACCCGCAGGCTCTCGGGCGAACCGTAGTCGAGCACGACGAGGTCGGCCACGGCGGAGCCGGGGATGCCGGAGGAGACCGGGACCGTCTGACGGCCGTCCTCGGTCGGGACCGAGCGGCCCAGGACGTTGTCGGCATGGCCGTGGTAGGAACCGTGGAACATCACGATCTTCGTGCGCCCGGTGGCGTTGCGGGCGAGTCGGATTGCCGCGCTGTTGGCCTCGGTGCCCGAGTTGGCGAAGGCGACCCGCTCCATCCCGGTGAGCTCGGCGAGTTGCAGGGCCGCCTCGCCGGTCTCGATGTTGCGCGGGCCGAGCTGCAGGCCGCGCGACAGGTGCTCGCGCACGGCCTCGGTCACGAAGGCGGGCTCGTGCCCGAAGAGCAGCGTGCCGAAGCCCATCGTGATGTCGACGTAGTCGTTGCCGTCGACGTCCTCGAGGCGGGAGCCGGCCGCGCGGCGACCCGCGATCGGGTACTGCATCTCCTTGGTCGCGCTGCGGAATCCGACGACCGCGCGGCTGTCGGCGAGCACGGAGCGGTAGCGCTGCGCCGCGTCCTTGGACGACGGGGTCTTCGCCGTCAGGCTGCTGATGAGCCCCGCCACGTGCTCGCGCTGCGCCACGTCGGCGGAACCAGCCATTCCGGACTCGCGCGCCACGCTGACGCGCGGGCCGTGCTCCTGCGGACGAGCGGAGCTCGCGGCCGGTGCGTCGACCGCCGACTCCACCGCCGGCTCCACCGCCTCGCCCGTCGGCGCGCCCGTCGCCTCGGCGAGCTGGGCGGAGATCTGCTTGCTCAGGGCGAGCATCCGCGCTGATGCGTCATCAACTCTCACGGCGGGCCCCCGACAGCTGAAGCGACACGAGCTGGGAGAGCTGCTCCATCATCTGCAGCTGGACCTGCTGCAGGACCCTGACCTGCTCGGCGAGCGCCTCAAGACTCGGGGTCGGGGCCGCAGCCGGGGTCGGGGTCGGGGTCGGCGTCACCGCCGCCGGGCTTGCGGGCGAAGCGGGGACCACCGGAGCCGCCGGGGCCGCCGGAGCGGCGGGCGCAGCCGGGCTGGCTGCCGTCGGGGCGGAAACCGCCGCCGTCTCGGCCGCCTTCGCCGCACCGCCGGAGCGCTTGGCGACCATGGCCGCGAGCAGCGCGGGCGAACCGGCCTCCTCGAAGACCTCGCGCAGTCCCACCCGGACCGCGTACTCCTTCTCCAGCTCGCGCACCATGTTGATCATCTGAAGCGAGTCGGCGCCGAAGTCGACGAACGCGATCCCCGGCTCGACCGCGGAGGGCTCGCAGCCGAGATGGCGGACCGTCAGTTCGACGATCCGGTCGAGCACCCGCTGCTCGTAGGTTGTGGGCGCACTGGAGCTGGGCATGCTGGTCCCTTCGGAGTGGGTGGCGGGCGTCGGTGCGAGGACGGACGGGTCCGGCAGCGGCCCGGTCCAGTACGTTCGGAGTTGGTAGGGGTAGCGGGGCAGCGGCACGCGACCGCCGCCTCGCCCTGCGGTGAGGGCGTGCCAGTCGATGTCGGCCCCCGCGCGGTAGAGGGCGCTCAGCGATTCGAGCAGCGTCTCGGCCTCGCGCCCGCGCCGCTGCGTGGGCAGCAGGAGCGCGGTCTTCTCGGGCAGGGCGCGGCGGGCGAGGCCGGTGAGGGTCGTTCCCGGACCGATCTCGACAACCGCGCCGACCTCGGCGAGCTGCGCCAGAACCAGGTCGAACCGCACGGGCCGACGGGTCTGCCGGACCAGGTAGTCGGCGTCCGGGCGCCAACCGGGCTCGCACACCGCGCCGTCCGGCCCGGCGACGAATCGGATGGCGAGCTCTCCCGTGCTCGCCGCGGCGGCCTGAGCGCGCCAGACGCCGAGCAGCGGATCGAGGAGCCAGGAGTGGAAGGCACGGTCCACCGCGAGCGGCGCGTACTCGACTCCCCCAGCGTCCAACAGGTCGCGCAGCTTTCGAATTGACGCGAAGGGCCCGGCGAGCACGTGGTTCACCCGGCCGTTGACGGCCGCGAGGTCCAACTCCGCCACGGACGCGAGCAGTTCGTCGACGTGGGCACGCTCCGCGAGGACCGCGACCATGCCGGCCTCGACGCTCGCGTCGCGCATCAGCCGGCCGCGCCCCACGGTCAGGCGCATGCCTTCGGCCACCGTCAACGCGCCCGCGGCACAGAGCGCCGCGTACTCACCGACGCTGTGGCCGGCGACCACGCGGGGCCGCACGCCCAGCGACTCCCACAGTCGGCACTGGGCGACCTGGTAGGCGAACAGCGCGGGCTGCGCGAGCTCGGTCGGCCACACGTCCGCGCCGTCGCGCGGCACGTCGCCGTCGGTCCCGAGCATCGCGGGCAGCATCGACGCGCCGGTCAGCTCCTGGTGGTACCGGTCGCACTCCTCCAGCGTCGCCCGCACGATCGGGAAGTGATCCCACAGTGCGCGCGCCATGCCGCGATAGGCGCCGCCCTGGCCGGAGAAGACGAACGCGACGCCGCTCTCCCCGAGGGGTGCGCCTGTGGACGGCGCGCCCTCGGCCTTCGCCAACTCCGCGGCGACCTCGCCGAGATCGCGGCCCAGGGCGACCGTCCGGTGCGCGTAGTGCGGCCGCCCGGCCGCCGCGCTGAGTGTCACGTCCGCCGCCTGCGCTCCGGCATCGGAGCGCAGATGACCGACGTAGCTCTCGCGCAGCTCTGCCAGCGCCTGCGCCGACTTCGCGGAGAGCGGCACCGGCGTCAACGGCAGCGGTGGCAGCGTCGCGCTGGAACGGCTTCGTGCGGGCGCCTCCTCCACGATCAGGTGCACATTGGTCCCGCCGACCCCAAGGGAGTTGATCCCCGCCCGGCGCGGGCCGTCCCCGGCAGGCCACGGCCGCGCCTGCGCCGGGATGTCGAACGGGCTGCTCGCCAACGGCAGCAGGGGATTCGGCGAACTGAAGTTCGCCATCGGCGGGATGGTCCTGTTCTTGAGCACGAGGATCGTCTTGATCAGGCTCGCCATGCCCGCGCAGGCGTCCAGGTGACCGAGGTTGGCCTTGGTGGAGCCGAGCGCGCAGTAGCCGACCCGGTCGGTGTCCTCCCGGAACGCGGTCGTCAGGCCCTCGAACTCGATCGGGTCGCCCTTGTACGTGCCGGTGCCGTGCGATTCGAGGTAGCCGACGGAATCCGCGGAGACCCCGGCGGACGCGAGTGCGCGGCGGATCGTCCGCCGCTGCCCCTCGGCACTGGGTGCGCTGTAACCGGCCTTGGACGCGCCGTCGTTGCCGATGCCGCCGCCGAGCAGCACGGCGTGGATCGTGTCGCCGTCGGCCAGGGCGTCGTCGAGACGCTTGAGGATGACGGCAGCGACGCCGTTGCCGCCGACCGTCCCGTCGGCCGCCGCGTCGAAGGCGCGGCAGACGCCGGTGCGCGAGAGGATGGAACCCCTGACGTGCCGGAAGCCGAGCACCTGCGGGACGTGCACGGCGGCGGCCCCGGCCACGGCGACGTCCGAGTCCCCCGCGAGCAGTGACTGGCTCGCGATGTGCACGGCCGTCAGCCCCGTGGAGCACGCGCTCTGCACACCCAGCGAGGGGCCGGTCAGACCGAGCGCGAACGAGGTCCGGGTGGCGATGAAGTCGGGGTGGTTGCCGTTGGTGACCAGCGACCCGGAGACCCAGTCGGGCCAGCCCTCCGGGATCAGGTTGCTGACCAGGTAGGTCCGGTGCCCGTACAGGTGGTAGCCGTGGCCCGCGAAGACGCCGACCCGCACGCCGTCCGGGACCGCCGCGTAGCCCGCGTCCTCCAGGGCGTGGTAGGCGACCTGGAGGAACAGCCGTTGCTGCGGATCCGTGGCACGCGCCGTGCTTCCGCTCATGCCGAAGAAGCCGGCGTCGAACTCGGCGATCCCGGGGATCAACGCGCTCGCGCCGATGAAGTCGCCCTCGCGGTACTCCTCGGGAGGCACTCCGGCCGCGGCGAGTTGGTCGTCGGTGAAGCGCTGCACACTGCACACGCCATCACGGATGTTGCGCCAGAAGGAGAGTTCGTCGTCGGCACCCGGAAAGCGGAAGGCCATGCCGACGACCGCGATACGCCGGTCGGTCATCTCGCCTCCCCGCCCACCGCCGCCGAATCGAGCGGAGCCGCCGCCTTCTCGCCGCCGGATCGGCGCGCTTCCCGCCGCCTCGCGACGAACACGTAGCTCAGGAACGCGACGCCGCAGGCGATCGCGACACCGTGGGAGACGCCGACCACCCACAGCGGGCTGTGATGGTCGAGCAGCAGGGCGCTGACCACCATGCCGGAGCCAAAGCCGAGGTTCTCTGCCATCGAGGAGAAGCCGAAGACATAGCCGCGGTCGTCGTCGCTCACCGTCTGCAGGCGGGACGCGTAGGCGTTGTCGGTGAATCCGTCGGCGAGTCCGGCGCACAGCGCGACGACGACGCCCACGATCAGGGGCGGGCCGGTGAAGGCGATGATGAAGGAGGCGGACATCAGGATCGTGCCGACGGAGAAGGCGTTCTCGCCGATCGAGCGTCCGCTCTTCTTCAGGTATCGGACCAGGCCGCGCTGCATCAGGATGTTGCCGACGGCCCAGATCGCCCAGAAGCGGCTGACGAACTCCGCGGGATGCGCGGGGTTGAGCGCCGTCGAGTACACCGGCAGGCCCACGTTGTGCGAAGCCGAGCCGAGGCCGTCCACCGCACGGATCGCGATCATCACGAGCAGTACCGGGGTGGCGCGCAGGATCCGCAGCCCGATCATCGGCGAGATCGACCCGCCGCCCGCGGACGGCGCCGCCGACTCGGACCTGCGCAGCTTCAGGGGCAGCCGGGCCATGTTCGCGGCGGAGAGGACGAAGGTGGCCGCGTCGACCGCGAACGCCGTGCGGAAGCCGAAGGCGGTCACCACGATGCCGGCCGAGGCGAAGCCCGCCACCATCGCCAGCGAGCGTCCGGAGGTCAGCAGCCCGTTGGCCCGGACCCGCTGGTCCTGCCCGACGATCACCGGGATGCTGCTGCGCAGTGCGACGCTCGACAGCGTCCCGCCGACCCCGGCGACCACGGCGACCACGTAGAGCAGGGCGGGCCGCGCGTCCGCCGGAACCGTGAGCAGCACCGTCAGCGCGACGGCCTGCGACAGGTCGCCGAAGATCATCACGAACTTGCGATTGAAGCGGGAGACGATCGAGCCGGACACGAAGCCCATGCAGAACGCGACGGCCAGGCGCACGGCCATGATGAGGCCGGTCTGCCCGGCGCTCCCTGTGGTGCTCAATGCATAGAGATTGAGCGCCACGAGATTCAAATAGCTGCCGTAGGCGGATATGGCGTTACCCGCCACCAGATAGCGGAAACTCTTGAAGTCTGAGGTCATGGGAATCGTAGCCCTGTCATATGTGTGGAGGCCGGGCTGACCCGAAAGCGTGCGAGCTTGTGGCTCTGCGGAGTTGATTCGGTGAATATGCTCGGAAGGAATACGGCATTCCGGCCCGCTGGGGCGACTTCACCCCAATGCGCCCTCCCCGCGCGCTCGACAGCGTGGCCGACTCCCTGGGCGCCCGCTAGGGGCGACCAAGATCCGGGTATTTCATACCGCACGGTTTGGCAATGCGGCAACAACTACTTCGAGCAACGCGAGTAAACGCAGACATACGGGTCGAGGAGGCCGTCGCATATGGGCCGGTTGGCCTGCTCAACTCCGGTATTGCCGCGCATGGACCACTTTGCTGCCCGGATCCGCCGACTCGGTTTGTCCGACCGGTTCCTGATGTTTCTCGGGGCTTTTTCCGGGGAATGCGCTGTCGGCGCCGAGGGAGGCGAGCACCCGCAGCCTGTCCTCGGCGGGGCTGCCACTTCGCCTACGGCGTCGGCGAACACAGCGACACCCAGTACGGCGAGCGCTTCGGCGAGGGCACCCTCGCGGGCCGGCGGGCGCTGCTGTCGGTGACCGCCGGCGGTCCGGAGTCGCACTACGCCGCTCGCGGCATCAACGGACCCATCGAGGACCTGCTGTTCCCGATCCACCACGGCGTCCTCTACTACCCGGGCATCGAGGTGCTGCCACCCTTCGTGCTGTACGGCACCGACCGGCTGACCGCCGAGGACTACCAGGACGTCGCCAAGGCGTGGCGGGAACGCCGGCTCTCGCTGGAGTCGACCGAGCCGATCGCTTTCCGGCAGCAGAACTTCGGTGACTACGAGATCCCCTCGCTGCACCTGAGGGAGGGGCTCGAGCCCGCGGGCCGCACGGGCTTCGGGCTGCACGTGCGCGGCTGACGGGTCGTCTGATGTGCGCACGAACCGTACCGGCCGCAGCCACCTGATCTTTGGGCCTTCGGCCAGTACGCCGCCCCGCCCGGCCGGGTGGAGACTTCCTGCCAGTGCCGCGGCCCGTCCTTGGGCCGACGCCATGGACAGCCATCACCATGGACAGAACGGACAGAGGGGGACCCACCATGAGCGGTCAGCTGTACGACGGGATCGGCGAGGCGTTCGAGGGCTTCAAGACCCTCCCGCTGACGCGTTACGGGGAGGTTCCCGGTTTCCTGGGCCTCGTCGGCGACGTCACGGGCCGGTCGGTCCTCGACCTGGCCTCCGGAACCGGCTTCTACAGCCGGGAGTTCAAGCGCCGCGGCGCCTCGCACGTGCTCGGCGTCGACATCTCCTCCGCGATGGTCGAGGCCGCCGAGGCGATCGAGGGCCGTGACCCGCTGGGCGTGCAGTACGAGATCGGCGACGTCGCCGAGCTGCGTGCCTTCGACAAGCCCTTCGACCTCGCGGTCGCGGTCCAGCTGTTCAACTACGCCCCGGACGTCGCGACCATCGAGCAGATGTGTCGCAGGATCCACCGGAGCATCGCGGCGGGCGGCGAGTTCTTCGTCTTCACCCAGAGCCCGGACCTCCGGTTCGACGGGCCGTCACTTGCCAAGTACGGCTTCCTGTGCGAGTCGCTCGGCGAGGAGACCGAGATCGGGCCGCGGGTGAAGATCACCGCGCTGCTCGACCCGCCCATCTCCTTCGTCGCCAACCCGCCGAGCCGCGAGGTCCTGGAGCAGTGCCTGCGGGCAGCCGGGTTCAGCGAGATCACCTGGGTCCCCCTGGAGATCTCCCCCGCCGGGGTCCGCGAGTACGGCGAGGACTTCTGGGACGACTACGCCGCCAATCCCCCGCTGACGATGCTGCGCTGCCGCGCCTAGGACGAGGGAAGTCAGCACTGCGCACGATCCCGACAGTCCGTCAGATCGACCACGGCGGAGTGAGGGCGGCAGTACGCTGCAGGGAACCGGGGGCGGACGTGGCATGGCGCCTCCGGTCGGTCGGACAGACCCTGGGGGGACACGTTGGATCCGGAGCTGCTCGCGCTCGCGACGACGGCGGGGACGGCCGTGGCACAGGCCGTCGGTACGGATGCCTGGCACGGACTGCGCGACGGGATCGCCCGTCTCTTCCGCCGCGGCCACGCACCGGAGGCCGCGCAGCAGACGGCCCTGGAGCGGCTGGACCGCACAGCGGCAGAAGTGGCGCGCACCGCGCCCGACGCGGTCGAGCAGGCCCAGGGTCTGGCGGCGGCCTCCTGGCAGACCCGCTTCCGCGATCTGCTGGAGGATCTGCGTGACGACGAGGAACGGGCAACGGTGGCCGCCGAGTTGAGGCGACTGCTGGACGCGGCGACCGCCGGGGCGAGCGGCGGGGTGGGGCTCGTGTCGGGCAACACCTTCCGTGGGCCGGTCGCCTTCCAGGTCGGCAACAACAACCGGCAGGATGTTCGCTTCGGCCCCGAGTCGTGACGGGTCACGGCGGTGTCTTCCACGGTCCCACCGCGTTCATCGCGGGCGACCACGGCGTCCAGCACGTCCACTTCGTGCACCAGTGGAAGCCCGGCTACCGGGTCGAGAGCTTCCCCGTCGAGCCCGACCGGGTGTCCGCCCGGCTCCTCGCCCAGCAGCCGTCCCGGCTGCTGCGGGCCGTGCACCAGGTGGTGCCGTTCATCGGCCGCCACGACGACCTGGAGGAGCTGGCCCGCTGGCGTGACGACGCGGCCGACCGGTTGGCCGCGCGCCTCGTGCACGGCCCCGGCGGCCAGGGCAAGAGCCGGCTCGCCGCGCACTTCGCCGAGCTCAGCCGGGCGGCGGGGTGGACGGTGTGGCAGGCGGTGGTGAACGAGACCGGCGCCGACCCCCTCGCCACCGACCCGGTGCCCGAGACCGGGGCCGGGATCCTGTTGGTGGTCGACTACGCCGAACGCTGGCCGACCGCGGACCTGCGCAAGCTCCTGCGGGAGTCACTGCTGCACCCCGCCGGTGTTCCGGTGCGGATCCTGCTGCTGGCCCGCCCGGCGGGCCTCTGGTGGGAGAGCCTCTCGACCTGGATCGGCGACGCCCTCGACGCACCCGCCGAAGCCCAACCGCTCCGGCCGCTGGCGAGCGCCCCGTCCGCGCGCGCCGACCTCTTCCGCCACGCGCGCGACAGCTTCGCCGACCACCTCGGCCTGCGCGCCGAGCAGGCGGACCTGATCGAACCGCCCAAGGACCTCGACCTCGACGACGCCTACGCCCAGGTCCTGACCATCCACATCGCCGCCTTGGCTGCCGTCGACGCCCGCCTGCGCGACGATACGGCCCCGGACAACCCGGCCCGCGCGTCCGCGTATCTCCTGAGGCGCGAACGCGCCCACTGGAGCGCCCTGCACCAGCGCGCGTCCGGGCCGCTCACGACCACGCCGGAGACGATGGGCCGCGCCGTGCTCACCGCCACCCTCACCCGGCCGCTGGCTCGCCCCCACGCCAGGGACGCACTCGCCTGCGTCGGGCTCGCCGACACCGCCGAAGCCGCCAACATCCTCCTGGACGACCACCGCACCTGCTATCCGGCTCCCCCGACCGAGCCCGCACGCGCCGTCACCGTGCTGGAGCCGCTCTACCCCGACCGCCTCGGCGAGGACTTCCTCGGTCTGACCACCCCGGCCGGCCCCGACGCGCCTCATCCCGTGCCCGGTGCGGCCACCGACGACTGGGCCCACGGCGCGGCCGCACGGCTCCTGGCGGCCGCGTCCGCCGATGCGGGCGCGGGCTCCAATCCGGGCCAGGGCTCCGATGCGGGCGCGGGCTCCGATGCGGGAGCAACCGCGCCCTGGGCCCGCGACGTGCTGACCGTGCTGATCGAAACCGCCCGCCGATGGCCCCACGTCGCGTCGGCCGAGCTCTACCCCCTGCTGAGGAGCCATCCCGAACTCGCCCTGCGGGCGGGGAGCAGCGCGCTGTTCGCCCTGGCCGAATTCGACGACGTCGACCTCACCGTCCTGGGAGCTGTCGCGGCCCTCTTCCCCGCCGGGCGGCACACGGATCTGGACATCGGCATCGCGGCCGTCACCGCACGCCTGGCCGATCACCTCCTGGCCGTCGCCGACGACCCGCCCACCCGTGCCCGCGTCAACGACGACCTAGCGGTACGCCTGCGCCATGTCGGTCTTCGGAGTCACGCCGTCGTCGCCGTCGAGCAGGCCGCGGAGATCTGGCAGGGGCTGGCGGCGGAGAACCCGGCCGTCCACGAACCCGAGCTCGGCCGCTCACTGAACAACCTCGGGAACATCCTGTCGGAGACGGGGCGGCGGCGGGAGGCGCTGGCCGCCCTGGAACAGGCGGCGGAGATCTGGGAGCGGCTGGCGGCCGAGAACCCGGCGGCCCACGAGCACGACCTCGCCCTCACCCTGAACAACCTCGGAGCTCACCTGTCGGAGGCGGGGCGGCCGGGCGAAGCGCTGGCCGCCACCGGGCAGGCGGCGGAGATCTGGGAGCGGCTGGCGACGGAGGACCCGGCGGCCCACGAACCCCAACTCGCCCTCTCGCTGGCCAATCTGGGCGCGCGGCTGGCGGAGATGGGGCGGCGGCGGGAGGCCCTGGTCGTCACCGAGCGGGCGACGACGATCCTCCAGCGTTTGGCGACGCAGAACCCCGCCGCCCACGAACCCGCCCTCGCCGCCACCCTGACCGACCTCGGGGTCCGGCTGTCGGAGGCGGGGCGGCAGGAGGAGGCGGTGGCTGTCACCGACCAGGCGGTGCTGACCCTGCAGGGGCTCGCGTCGAAGAACCGGGCGGCCTACGCAGGCGACTTCGGCCGCGCGCTGACCAGCTTCGGCATCCGGCTGGCGGAGGCGGGACGGCAGGACGACGCACTGACCATCGCCGAGTGCGCGGTCAAGGCCTTCGACGAGCTGGCGGCGGAGAACCCGGCCGCCCACGAACCCGATCTGGCCGACTCGCTGACCAACCTCGGGGAGCACTTGTCGAACGCGGGGCGGCAGGACGCGGCACTGACCGTCACCGAGCAGGCGTCGGCGATCCTGCACCGGTTGGCGGCCAGGGATCCTGCCGCCCACGAACCCAAGCTCGCCCTGTCGCTGAACAACCTCGGCGTCCGGCTGTCGGAGGCGGGGCGGCAGGAGGAGGCGCTGGCGACCGCGCGGGAGGCCGTGGCGATCCGGCGTCGGCTGGCGGCGGGACAAGCCGACGCCCACGAACCGGATCTCGCCCTGTCGCTGACCGTTCTCGCCCTCGTCCGGGCGCGGCAGAGCGATTTCGCCGAGGCGCTGGCACTCACGGCGGAGGCGGCGGAGATCTACCGTCGCCGTGTCGCCACCGCGCCCGGCCTGGTCCCGCGTCTCCTCAAGGTGCTGGCCATGCAGGCCGCCGCGCTCGACGAGGTCGGGCAGCCCGAGGAGGCGTCCGAACTGCGACGGTGGGCCGCGAAGCACTACGGGTGACCCCGGCGGACGGGGAGGGCCGGCCGGAGGAGCCGGAGCAGGCAGAATGGTCGGGTGACCCTGACTGATCTCATCCCCGCCGCGCCCCAGCCCGACGACCTCTTCACGGCCTTCGCCGGGTGGGCCGAGGAGCGCGGGATCACCCTCTACCCCGCCCAGGAAGAGGCGCTGATCGAGATCGTCTCTGGCAACAACGTCATCCTCAACACCCCGACCGGCTCCGGAAAGAGCCTGGTGGCTGCGGGTGCGCACTTCGCGGCGCTGGCGAACGGGCAGCGGACCTTCTACACCGCGCCGATCAAGGCGCTGGTCTCGGAGAAGTTCTTCGACCTGGTCAAGATGTTCGGCACCGAGAAGGTCGGCATGATGACCGGCGACGCGTCGGTCAACCCGACCGCGCCGATCATCTGCTGCACCGCGGAGGTGCTGGCCTCGATCGCGCTGCGGGACGGCACGCAGGCCGACGTCGGCCAGGTCGTGATGGACGAGTTCCACTTCTACGCCGAGCCGGACCGCGGCTGGGCCTGGCAGGTGCCGCTGATCGAGCTGCCGCAGGCGCAGTTCCTGCTGATGTCGGCGACGCTCGGCGACGTGCGCCGCTTCGAGGCGGACCTCAAGCGCCGCACCGGCCGCGACACCACCACCGTCTCCTCGGCGACGCGCCCGGTGCCGCTCTTCTACGAGTACCAGCGCACCCCCATCCACGACACGCTGGAGGACCTGCTCAAGAGCGGTCAGGCGCCCGTCTACGTCGTGCACTTCACCCAGGCGCAGGCCGTCGAGCGCGCCCAGGCGCTGATGAGCATCAACATGTGCACCAAGGCCGAGAAGGAGGCGATCGCCGCGCTGATCGGCAACTTCCGCTTCACCACCAAGTTCGGCCGCAACCTCTCCCGCTACGTCCGGCACGGCATCGGCATCCACCACGCCGGCATGCTGCCCAAGTACCGGCGGCTGGTGGAGCGGCTGGCGCAGGCCGGGCTGCTCAAGGTGATCTGCGGGACGGACACCCTCGGCGTCGGCGTCAACGTGCCGATCCGCACGGTGCTGTTCACCGCGCTCTCCAAGTACGACGGCCAGCGGGTGCGGATGCTGCGCGCCCGTGAGTTCCACCAGATCGCGGGCCGCGCCGGACGCGCCGGGTTCGACACCGTCGGCACCGTCGTCGCGCAGGCGCCCGAGCACGTCATCGAGAACGAGCGGGCCGTCGCCAAGGCTGGCGACGACCCGAAGAAGAAGCGCAAGGTGGTCCGCAAGAAGGCCCCGGAGGGCTTCGTCTCCTGGGGCGAGGAGACCTTCAACAAGCTGATCGACGCCGCGCCGGAGCCGCTGGTCTCCCGGTTCAAGGTCAGCCACCTGATGCTGCTCTCCGTCATCAACCGTCCCGGCAACGCCTTCGAGGCGATGCGGCACCTGCTGACCGACAACGACGACGACCCGAAGACCCGTCGCCGCCACATCCGCGAGGCCATCGCCATCTACCGCTCGCTGGAGGCGGGCGGCGTCGTCGAGCGGCTGCCGCACCCCGACGAGACGGGACGCATCGTCCGGCTGACGGTCGACCTTCAGGACGACTTCTCGCTCACCCAGCCGCTCTCCACCTTCGCGCTGGCCGCCTTCGAGCTGCTCGACCCGGCCTCGCCAACCTACGCGCTGGACATGCTCACCGTCGTCGAGTCCACGCTGGACGACCCGCGCCAGATCCTGCACGCGCAGGAGAACAAGGCGCGCGGCGAGGCCGTCGCCGAGATGAAGCGCGACGGCGTCGAGTACGAGGAGCGGATGGAGCGGCTCCAGGAGATCTCCTACCCCAAGCCGCTGGAGGAGCTGCTGGAGCACGCGTACGAGGTCTACCGGCGCTCGCACCCGTGGATCAGCGACCACCCGCTGCGCCCGAAGACCGTCGCCCGCGACCTCTACGAGCGTGCGATGACCTTCACCGACTACGTCGGCTTCTACGAACTCCCGCGCACCGAGGGCCTGGTGCTGCGCTACCTGGCCAACGCGTACAAGGCGGTCGAGCACACCGTCCCTGACCACCTGAAGTCCGAGGACCTGCGCGACCTGATCTCCTGGCTGGGCGAGCTGGTCCGCCAGGTCGACTCCAGCCTGCTGGACGAGTGGGAGCAGCTGGCCAACCCGGAGGACGAGGAGGAGCTGGAGGAGTCCCTGGAGGAGAGGACCGCCCCGGTCACCGCCAACACCCGCGCCTTCCGCGTCCTGGTCCGCAACGCCCTGTTCCGCCGGGTCGAGCTCGCCGCGCTGGAGCACTACGACGCGCTGGGCGAGCTCGACGCCGAGGACGGCGGCTGGGACGCCGACCGTTGGGCCGACGCGATGGACGCGTACTGGGACGAACACGACGACCTGCTCACCGGCCCGAACGCGCGCGGACCGAAGATGCTGCTGATCGACGACGAGTCGGTCCAGGGCGCCTGGCTGGTCCGGCAGATCTTCGACGACCCGGCGGGCGACCACGACTGGGGCATCAGCGCCGAGGTCGACCTGCACTCCTCCGACGAGGAGGGCCGGGCGGTCCTCCGGGTCACCGAGGTCAGCCGCCTGGGCTGACAAGCCGTCAGCCGTCACTCCCACAGGTCGACGCGGTGCGCGCCGACGAGGGCTCCGATCCGGGCGAGCACCTCGTCGGCGGGAAGCGGGTCGATCCGACGCCCGTCGCGCAGCCGCAGCGCGACGTGGTCGTCGGCCGCCTCCTTGGCGCCGATCACCGCCTGGTAGGGCGCGAGCCGCGCCTCGCGGATCCGCGCGCCGAGGCTGCCGCGCTCCGGCCCGAGCAGCTCCACGCGCAGTCCCGCGTCCAGGCAGCGCGCCTCGAACGCCTCCGCCTGCGGCAGTTGGTCCTCGGTGACCGGCAGCACGGCCACCTGGACCGGCGCCAACCAGGCCGGGAACGCCCCGCCGTGCTGCTCCAGCAGATGCGCCACGGCCCGCTCGACGCTGCCGATGATCGCCCGGTGCACCATCACCGGCCGGTGCTTGGCCCCGTCCGCGCCGACGTAGTGCAGGTCGAACTGCTCGGGCTGGTGGAAGTCGACCTGGACGGTGGAGAGGGTCGCCTCGCGGCCCGCGTTGTCGACCACCTGGACGTCGATCTTCGGCCCGTAGAAGGCCGCCTCGCCCTCGGCCTCCTCAAAGTCCAGCCCGGAGTCGTCAAGCACCGCGCGGAGCAGCGCGGTCGACCGCTCCCACAGCTCGGGCGCGGCGACGTACTTGCCGCCGGGGCCGGGGAGGGACAGCCGGTAGCGGCTGGGCTCGATGCCGAGCGCGACGTAGGCGCGGCGGATCAGCTCCAGCGCGGCGGCGGCCTCACCGGCGACCTGGTCCAGGGTGCAGAAGACATGCCCGTCGTTGAGCTGGATCGCCCGCACCCGGGTCAGCCCGCGCAGCACCCCGGTCCGCTCGGACCGGAACATCGCCCCCAACTCGGCGAACCGCAGCGGCAGTTCGCGGTAGCTGCGGGAGCGTGAGCGAAACATCAGCGCATGGTGCGGACACAGGCTCGGCCGCAGCACCAGCTGCTCCTCGCCGTGCTGCCCACCGAGCTCCATGGGCGAGAACATGTCCTCGCGGTAGTGCTGCCAGTGGCCGGAGATCTCGTACAGCTCCCGCTTGCCCAGCACCGGCGAGTAGACGTGCCGGTACCCGGCCCGCCGCTCCACCTCGCGGATGTACTCCTCCAGGCTGTGCCGCACCGCCGCGCCGTCGGGCAGCCAGTACGGCAGACCCGCGCCGATCAGCGGGTCACTGTCGAACAGCCCGAGCTCGCGGCCGAGACGGCGGTGGTCGTGCTGGTGCAGCTGGTTCTCGTGCTGCTCGTCGGCGTCGTGCTCCTGCATCGCACTCTCCTGACTCACGGGAGGAGCGAGCGCCCGGAGCGCGGAAACGCCGAAGCCCCGGGGCACTCGCCCCGGGGCTTCGGACTGACAGCGAAGATCAGCGCACCGGGACGTGGTCCGGCGTCGTCGTCATGACTGCTGCAGCGCGCTTCATGTCTCCACCGTAGCGGAAGGCTGGTCGGGCCAGGCAACCGAATATCCGGTGCCGTCGCCCCGTGAGACCCGGACGAACCGCAGCAACTCCCGCACGATGCCCGCGTTGCCCATCGCCCAGCCGTACTCCGGCTCCAGCAGACTCGGGCTGCGCCGGTGCTCGACGTTGGACCAGCGGGCACCCGCGTCGTCGACGCTCGCCCGCCGGCTCAGGTCCGCGACGAGCGCTGCGGCGAACCGGGGTGCTCCGTCCCCGTCCTCCGCCATCCGGTCACCGGCCAAGGCCAGGACGCCCGCCGTACCGCAACACCGGCCGCTGTTGTCCCAGAAGCCCGGGTGGAGCCGGCGTGGCAGGCCGGAGCGGGTGACGGTGTACCAGCACCGGTCGACCAGGGCCGACCACTCTCCTCCCGGATCGACGTCGCGCAGCAGCCGGAACACCTGCGCGTCCCCGGCCGGGCCGTGACACCACCCGAAGCTGTAGCGCTCGATCCGCTCGGGCGACGCTTGCGGGTCCGAGTGCGGCACCAGGAAGCCCCACGGCCCTGCCTCGTCCCGCGCGACCACGTCCGCCGCGCCCGCGAGGGCCAGCTCGACGAGGTCGGCCCGGCCCTCCGCCCGGCCGACCGAGGCCAGCGCAGCAACGATGCCCAACGTGCCGTGCGAGACGTGGTGCAAGCGGGACGCGGTCCCCTGACGCTGCTCCCACTGGACGCCGTGCGCGGTCGGCTCGGCCGTCCGCAGAAAGGGCTCGACGGCCAGCAGCGCCAACTCCCGGTCCCCTACGGCCAGCGCGCCCAGGGCGACGCCGGCGTTGCCGCTGAGCAGTTCGAGGTACCGGCCCCAGCGGGTGCCGTCGAAGCCCGCACGGACCCGGTCCAGCGCGCGGCGCGCTGCGGCCGTGGACGCGGGATCGTCCAGTTGCTCGCCGACCGCGTGCAAGGCGAAGGCCATGCCGCTCAGGCCGAGGTACAGGCCGTGCAGCTCCCAGTCCGGCACCACCGCCGCGATGCTGCGTGCGGCCCGCAGGGCGGCGGTGCCGTAGCGGTCGTCGCCGAAGTGCCGGTACGCCTCCAGCAGGGCGACCGCGATCCCGGAAGTGCCGCTGTAGAGGACAGGGTTGGGCTCCTCGTCACTCGGCCGTGTGGTCCAGTGAAGCTTGCCGTCCCCGCCCTGCCGGGCGCTGCTCAGCAGCCAGGCGAGCCCCGCCTCGGCCAACTGCTCCGGGTCCCGCGCGCTGTCGGCTGTCCTCATGCCGCCCCCTTCGTCACCGCCGCAACAGGGTCACCCCGTCGTCGCTCCCCACCACCCGGTACCCGCGGGTCTCGTAGCCATGCAGGGCGGCGATCGCCGCCGAGGCGGAGCACGGGGCCACGGCCTTGGAGTCCTTGGCGTCGACGACGACCCACTGCGGGGTGACGCCCTGGGCGGCGTCGAGGCAGACCAGGCCGACCGTGTCGCGGGAGACGAGCTGAGCGGCCAGGCGGTTGCCCGCGCCGACCGTCGTGCCGCTCGGGATGCGCTGCAACAGGCGGTCGGCGTCCCGGACATGGGCGCTGGTGGTCCACTCGCCGCGGTGGGTCAGGTCCCACAGCGGGAAGCACGGCAGTGTCACCAGGCTGAACGCGGCGCTGAACGCAAGCCCGCCGCGCAAAACGCGTGGCGGAACGCCGCCCCGGTCCAGGGCGTCGACGAACGCGCCGAAGACGATCGGCATCAGCACCGCGCTGTAGTGGTAATGGAAGCCCCAGTAGTGCGCGTTGCCCGAGGCGAAGCGCCACAGCAGCGTCGGCGCGCAGAGCAGCACCAGCGGCGAGCGCAGCGCCAGGAACGCGGTCGGGGCGAGCAGCAGCAGGAGGGTGGCCCACTTGACGCCGGGCCAGGGCAGATGGAGCAGCAGGCCGAGGAGTGAACCGTCGCCGCCCGCCTGGGTGATGCCGCCGGTGGTGTCGGTGCCGCCGCCGGTGATCTGCTGCCAGTAGTCGAAGCCGCCATGGGCGTTGAAGGACGGGAGCACCAGCAGCACCTCGGCGCAGGTGCCGAGCGCCCCGGCGGCCGTCAGCCAGAGCCCGAGCCGACGCGGGCCGCGCAGCGCGACGAAGACGCCGACGGCGGCGACGGTCAGCCCCTGGTCCTCCTTGACCAGCAGCAGCGGCAAGGCCCACAACGCGGCCGCCCGCCAGCGCCGTTCGCCCAGCGCGCACACTGCGTACGCGATCAGCGGGACGGCGAAGGCGATCTCGTGGAAGTCGAAGTCCGCGGCCTGGACGATCCCCCAGGACACGCCGACCCCGCCGCCCACCACGAGCGCCGCGACCGGTCCGCGCACCCGCAGCGCCCACCCGGCCAGCGGCACGATGGCCAGCGCCAGCAGCACGCTCTGCGCCACCAGCAGCGTCACCGGGCTCGGGAAGACCCGGTAGAGGGGAGCCAGCAGAACGAGCACCGGGCTGAAGTGGTCGCCGAGTTCGTCGAAACCGGTGCCCTTCAGCGGCACCATCGGCGCCTGGAGGTGCGCGTAGGCGCGCACCGTCTGCTCGAAGATGCCCAGGTCGTACCCGGCCGTCTGCTGCTGCTGGTGCCGCCGGACGGCGAGCAGCGTGTAGAGGACGGCGAAGCAGACGGCCGGCGCCCAGGTCCACACCCACGCAGGCGCTCGGCGGCGGGTGCGCGCAGGGGTGGTCCCGGTGGCCGCCGGGCGCGTGCGCTGCGCCGCGACGGCTGCGATCTCGGTCGTACCCACGTGCCGTGTCCCGCCCCGTCCGTCTGCAAACCAGTCCACCATAGGGCGGGCCCGGTGCGGCGGACGTGAGGCGAGGCCGACTCGTCCGGGGGACGCTGGAGGACTTCTAGACCGCCCGTGCCAGGAACAGGTCGGTGAAGGACGCGGCCGTAAGGCCGCCGCCGTTGGCGTCCAGCAGGGCGCGGACCGCGCCGAGCAGTTCCGTCCGCTCGGCCGGGGCCAGGATCTGCGTGCCGGAGTGGGTGGACAGCCGCTCCACCCACTGGTCGCTGGTGTGCCAGGCGACGCCGTTGCGGAATCGGATCGAGCGCTGGTCGGCGAAGCGGGCGTCGTCGCGGAACTCGAACCCGGCCCAGTCGTTGTCGGCGGTCGCCTCGATCTCGCCCGCGAACTCGGCGGCCCAGCCCGCGACATGACGCATGCCCATGTCCCAGCGCTCGTCGAGCGCGGTCATCCGCTCGGCGAGGTCGCGGTCGACGATGCCGGTCAGGTTCCAGAAGAGCGCGACCGCGCCACCCGGAGCCAGGGCGTCGAACACGTGGTCCCGTCGGGTCGCCCGGTCGAGCCAGTGCCAGGACTGGGCCCCGTACACCAGGCCCGCGCCGTGGTCCTGCGGCGCGGCGTCCTCGAAGCGGCCTATCCGCACCTCCACGCCGGGCAGGGCCGCGGTGTTGCGGCGCAGCACCTCGGCCATCCTCGGGTCGGGCTCGACCGCGAGCACCGGCACACCCCGCCCCGCGAAGGCGACCGTGGCCTTGCCCGTCCCCGCGCCGATCTCCACCGCGCGGCGGTCGTCGGCAAGAGGCCCCGCGAACTCCAGCACCGTCTCGATCAACGTGTCCGGATAGCCGGGCCGCGCCGCGTCGTACGTCTCCGCCGTCGTGCCGAAGACCGTGCTGCGCTCGACCGTCATACAACCCCTCCAGTGATGTTCGATGCGATGTCCAGTACCTCCACCGCGCCGCCCGGCACGGTGACGTGTCCGCTGCCGGGGCCGGGGACGACGGCCTCGGTGTCGGCGTGGTTGATCACGAACTCCCAGCCACGCCCGTCCTCGGCCACGCGCCGGACCCGCTCGACGCCGTCCGGCACGCCGCTCGGCGTCCGGACCCCGGCGTCGGCCAGCGCGGCGCGCAGCACCGCGTCGAGGGTGCCGGAATCGGGCGCGGTCGCCACGTACCAGGCGGTGCCCTCGCCGTAGCCGTGCCGGGTGACGGCGGGACGTCCGGCGGCGGGGCCGTCGGCGTGCTGGAGCACGGCGGAGGCGCCGGTCAGCGTCAGGTCCTCGGCCCAGCGACCGGCTGTCCCTGGCGCGGCGCCGGCGCCCTCGATCCGGGGCGGCGCGACCAGCTTGGTCCGCTCGTCCTTGCGCAGCGGCAGGAACTCCTCGGTGCGCACGCCCAGCACGTCGCGCAGCGCGCCCGGGTAACCGCCCAGGTGGACCGCGTCGTTCTCGTCGACGATGCCGGTGAAGTAGCTGGTCAGCAGGGTTCCGCCGGAGCGGACCCAGGAGCGCAGGTTCTCCGCCCACGCCGTCGGCGCCAGGTACATCGACGGCGCGACGACCAGCCGGTAGCCGCTCAGGTCCGCCGTCGGGTGGACGAAGTCGACGGTCACCCCGGCCCGCCAGAGCCGCTCGTAGTAGGCGTCGATCCGCTCGCGGAAGTTCAGCTCGACGCTGGGCCGGTACTCCAGGTCCAGCGCCCAGAGCGACTCCCAGTCCCAGACGATCGCCGCCTGCGCCCGCACGCGACTGCCGCGCACCGGCGCGAGCTGCTGCAACCGGGTGCCGAGGTCGACGACCTCGCGCCAGATCCGGGTGTCGGTGCCCGCGTGCGGGACCATGGCCGAGTGGTACTTCTCGGCACCGGCGCGGGAGGCGCGCCACTGGAAGAACATCACCCCGTCCGCGCCGCGCGCCACGTGCGCCAGGCTGTTGCGGGCCATCTCGCCCGGCCGCTTGGCGATGTTGCGCTGCTGCCAGTTGACCGCCGAGGTGGAGTGCTCCATCAGCAGCCAGGGCGCGCCGCCCGCCAGCGAACGGGTCAGGTCGGCGGAGAGCGCCAGCCCGATCTGGTTGTCCGGGCGCTCGGCGGACGTGTAGTGGTCGGTCGCGACGACGTCGACCTCGCGCGCCCAGGCCCACAGGTCCAGGTTGTCGGTGAGCCCGGCCATGAAGTTGGTGGTGATCGGCACGTCCGGGTCGGCCGCCCGGACGATGTCCCGCTCGGCCCGGTAGCGCGCCAGCAGCGCGTCGGAGGAGAAGCGGCGGAAGTCCAGCTGCTGGGTCGGGTTGACGGCGCTGGGCGCGGTGCGCGGCGCGTCGACCTCCTCGAAGCTGTCGTAGCGCTGGCCCCAGAACGACGTGCCCCACGCCTCGTTGAGCGCGTCCACGGTCTTGTAGCGGTCGGCCAGCCACTCCCGGAAGGCGACGGCGCTGCGCTCGCAGTAGCAGCGCGCGACATGGCAGCCGTACTCGTTGTGGATGTGCCAGAGCACGACCGCCGGGTGACCGGCGTAGCGGGCGGCCAGCTCGCGGGTGATCCGGGCGCACGCCTCCGCGTACGCGGGCGCGCTCGGGCAGTAGGTCTGCCGGGCGCCGTAGCCGAGCACTCGCCCGTCGGCGGTGACCGGGCGGTCGTCCGGGTGGGCGCGCTGGAACCAGGCGGGCGGCGCGGCGGTGGGCGTGGCCAGGTCCACGGCGATCCCGCCCGCGTGCAGGCCGTCGATCACCCGGTCCAGCCAGCCGAAGTCGAACTCGCCGGGCCTCGGCTCCAGTTTGGCCCAGGAGAAGATGCCGAGACTGACCAGGTTCACCCCGGCCTGCCGCATCAACGCGACGTCCTCGGCCCACACCTCCTCCGGCCACTGCTCCGGGTTGTAGTCGCCGCCGTAGGCGATACCGCCCAGACGCAGCCGCTGTGCCATGGATCACTCCTCGTCCGGTGCCGTCCGTGGAACCGCTGTGGCCGTGCGCAGCCTCTCCCGTTCGACGCTCGTTCGGCAAGACCCCACACGGGTGCGAAGCCTCGTAGGCTCTTACGAAGGACCCGCGATGCTGGACACGCGTAGAGACCCTCTCACGCGTGGAGGCCCTCACCCAGGGAAGCCCACGCGCGGAACCTGAAGCGAACGCCATCGAAAACCCGCACGGAAGATTGAAGGACCGCCCTGTGATCCCTGTGGTCATCGTCGACGACGAGACTCTCGTCCGCTCCGGCCTGAGCCTGATCGTCGGCTCGGCCCCGGACATCGAGGTCGTGGCCACCTGCGGCGGTGGCGACGCGGTGGCGACCGTGGCCCGGACCCGCCCGCGGGTGGTACTGCTCGACGTGCGGATGCCCGACGTCGACGGCCTGACCGTGCTGCGCGGGCTGATGGAGCTGCCCGAGCCTCCGGCCGTGGCGATGCTGACCACCTTCGACACCGACGAGTACATCGGCACGGCGCTGCGCGGCGGCGCGGGCGGGTTCCTGCTCAAGGACACCGATCCGGAGCAGCTGGTCCACGCGGTCCGGGTGCTCGCCGCGGGCGGGCGGATCCTCTCCCCGACGGTCACCGACACGGTGATCGCCGGCTACCTCGACTCCGGCCCCGACAAGCAGACCGCGGCCCGGCTCGCCACCATGACCACCCGCGAGCTGGACGTGCTGGCGCTGCTCGGCGAGGGCCTCTCCAACGCGGACATCGCCTCCCGGCTCTTCCTGAGCACCGGCACGGTCAAGGACCACATCAGCGCGATCCTGGCCAAGCTCGGCACCTCCAACCGGGTCCAGGCGGCCGTCTTCGCCCACCAGGCCGGTCTGCTGGCCGGGGACCACCAGTCACCGGGCCAGTCGCACGGCCAGTCACCCAGCCAGTCGCCGGGCCAGGCTCGCGGCAGGACCGAGAAGTGAGCTCCGTGGCGACGACGGCGCCCGCGCCGACCGTGCTCCGGCGTCCCTGGTACACCTCGCCCTGGGTGACCGTCCCCACGCCGGTGCTGCTGGCGACGGTCGAGGCGTTCCTCGCCAACGACCTGGGCTCGACGGTCCAGATGACCACCTCGCTGCTGGCCGCCGCGGCGCTGCTGCTGCGCAAGCGCTGGCCGGTGTGGGTGCTGCTGGCGACGTTGCCGGGCCTCCAGCTCAGCTACATCTGGCTGGCGCCGATGATCGCCGTCTACTCGGTCGCGGTGAAGTACTCGGTCGCCGTCAAGCACCGCAACCGCTGGCTGGTGGGCTGCTGCGCGCTGCTGGTCGCGCTGGCGCAGTTCCTGCCGTGGCCCTGGTCCGACAACCTCCCCGGCTGGGACCGGACGACGGCGCTGGCCGTGATGTACGCGCTGCTGACCGGTGGCGCGCCGCTGGCCCTCGGCATGCTGGTCACCACCCGCAGGGAACTCGCCGTCCGCCTCGACGAGCTGACGCGTGGTCAGGCACGCGAGCGGGACCTGCTGGCCCAGAGCGTGCTCTCCACCGAGCGGGCACGGCTCGCCCGCGAGATGCACGACGTGGTCTCGCACCAGGTCAGCCTGATCTCCATCCAAGCCGGCGCGCTCCAGGTCCGCGCGGAGGACCCGAACGCGACCCGCGACACGGCCCGGACGATCCGTCAGCTCTCGGTCAAGACGCTGGAGGAGCTCCGCCAGATGGTCGGCGTCCTCCGCGCGGCGGGCGCGGGCGGCGAGGCCCAGCAGCTCACCCCGCAACCGACCCTGGCCGATCTGCCGCGCCTGGTCACGGGCTCCGGCCTGTCGGCGACGCTGGAGTGCGGCGTGACCGACGGAACGGTCCCCGAGCCGGTCGCGCGGGCCGCGTACCGCACGGTCCAGGAGGCGCTCACCAACGTCCGCAAGCACGCCCCGGGCTCGGCGGTCACCGTCCACGTCACCCACACCGACACCCGCGACGCACTGCACGTGACGGTCACCAACGGCCCCCGCGCCCAGGGCGCGGAGCCCCTGCTCCTCCCCAGCGGCGGCCACGGCCTCATCGGCCTGCGCGAACGCGCCCAACAGCTCGGCGGGGTCCTGCTCGCGGAACCCCACCCGGACGGCGGCTTCACCGTGCAGGCCCGGTTCCCCACCGAGCGGCTCAGCCCCGTTGAGACCTAAGGGGCGCGGGGAACTGCGCGAGCAACCACCCTGTCCGGATGGCCCTGACCGTTGAGGACCATCTGCTCATCGGTGGCTTGTCGCGCAGTTCCCCGCGCCCCTGAGTAGTGCAACCACCTGCGGCAGCACCCGCCCACCTTGTCGCGCCCACGCGGCGGAGCCGCACATCAGCAGAGCCCCGCGCCCCAGATAGTGCAACTCCCCGCCGAACCAAAAGCTAAGCGACGTGCTCCAGTTCACGCTCCTGCGTGGCCTGCTCCGCAGCGACCCCCCGCCGACGTCCGCGCAGCAGCGCGGGGAGGCGCGGCTGGGCGATGAAGCCCTCGACGCACGCGTTCGCCAACGCGATCCGCGGCAGGTCGCGGCTGCGCTCAAAGAGCACGTAGCGCGGTTCCCACTGCGGCCGGTACTTCGCGTTCGCGCGGTAGAGCGATTCGATCTGCCACCAGCGCGAGAAGAAGACCAGCACCGACCGCCACGCCCGCAGGAACGGCCCGGCGCCCAAGCGGCTGCCCCGCTCGAAGACCGCGCGGAAGACCGCGAAGTTCAGCGAGACCCGCTCGACGCCGATCTCCCGTGCGCGCTGGATCAGTTCGATGACCATGAACTCCATCAGGCCGTTGTCGGAGTCCCGGTCACGGCGCATCAGGTCCAGGGAGAGGCCGTGCTCGCCCCACGGCACAAAGCTGAGCAGCGCCTTGAGCTCGCCCTCGCCGTCGTAGCACTCCAGCATCACGCACTGGCCGTCGTCCGGGTCGCCGAGCCGGCCCAGCGCCATGGACCAGCCACGTTCGGTCGCGCCGTCGCGCCACTGGTCGGCGTGGTGGAGCATGGTCTCCATCTCGGCCTCGGCGATGTCCGCATGCCGTCGGACCGCGACCGTGTAGCCCGCCCGCGCGACGCGCTTGTGCGCCTGGCGGACGCCGCGCATCGCGCGGCCGTCCAGGCTGAACTCGGAGACCTCGACGATCGCCTCGTCGCCCAGCTCCAGCGCGTCCAGGCCGTGGCGGGCGTAGACGACGCCGCCCTCCTCGCTCGCGCCGGTGACCGCCGGGACCCAGGCGTGTTCGCGGGCCTGCTCCAGCCACTGCTCGATCGCGCCCGGCCAGGCCTCGATGTCGCCGATCGGGTCGCCCGAGGCCAGCGAGACGCCGCCGACGACGCGGTAGGTCACCGCGGCCTTGCCGCTCGGCGAGAAGATCACCGACTTGTCGCGCCGCAGCGCGAAGTAGCCCAGGGAGTCGCGGGCGCCGTGCTTGACCAGCAGCTCGCGCAGCCGCGTCTCGTCCTCGTGGCTCAGGTACTCCTTGCCCTTGGGCGCGCGGAACAGCGCGTAGGTCACCAGCAGCAGCACGCCCACGCAGAGCACGTTGACGGTCACGTCGATGGCGCGCGGAACGCCGAACTCCAGGGACTGCGAGCCGTCCGAGCCCAGCGTGACGGCGCGCAGCACCACGTACTCCGCGCGGTCGGCGAGCGACGCCGCGCGTCCCGCCGCGGTGAGGCTGAGCAGGCCGGTGCCGACGAGCAGGGTGACCACGCCGCCGCCGATCAGCGTCCAGCCGGCCAGCTTGGGGTTGGTCGGGTCGCCCTTGGCCTGGAACTCGGAGCGGCCGAGCACCAGCGCGCCGACGAAGACGACCAGGACGGCCAGCGTGGCCCAGTTGAACCAGTGGCGGTCGACGCCGGGGTGCTGCAGCAGCGACAGCACGACGCCGATCAGCAGCAGGCCGGAGAGGACCAGGTTGGCGATCCAGGCGGCGCGCTTGTGACGGTTCATCATGACCGCCATCAGCACGGCGAAGGCGGCCGAGCTGAAGCCCGCGGTCAGCAGGTACGGGGTGTAGAAGTCACCGTGGTTGTGGTGCCGGACCTGCTCGCGGAAGCTCAGCGAGACGGCGGCGAAGAGGTTGAGGCAGGCGACGATCCGCAGGTACCAGACGGCGGTGCGAGCGCTCACACGCTGCACCCGGGGTGCGGCGGCTCGGGAGATCAAGGCGGGCTCCGGGTTTCCGGGTGGAGGAGAGACGGTCGAGCGACCACTATCAGGATTCCGTAAGGATGCGTTCGAGGCGTCAACCCGAGGTGCAGTCCGGCCCCCCGCCGATCGGCGGGGGGCCGGTGACGATCGGCGGTGGGCCGCCGAACGGGACGGATCAGCTGACAGATCGGCGCAGCTCAGACCGGCTGCGGGGTGGTGTACTCGCGCCAGTCGGCAGGCTTCTGACCGACGTTGAGCGTGCGCAGCTTGGCCAGCACCGCCGGGTCCTGCACCTCCAGCCACTCCACCAGCTGCCGGAAGGAGACGAGGCGGACGTCGGGCTTGCCCGCGATGTCGCGCAGCGCCTGCTCGACGGACTTCATGTAGATGCCGCCGTTCCAGCTCTCGAAGTGGTTGCCGATGAAGAACGGCGCGCGGTTGGTGGTGTACGCGCGGTTGAAGCCCGCCATGTAGGAGAGGTACGACTGCTGCTGCCAGTACGGACGCTTGGACGGATCGCCGTTGGGCGTGCCGCCGGTCTGGTTGGCCAGCATGTTGTAGTCCATCGACAGCACCTGGAAGCTGTGCCCGGGGAACGGGATCGACTGGAGCGGGAAGTTCCACAGCCCCTGCGGGGTCTTGCCCGGCCACATCTGCAGCCCGCCGGGCGAGCTCGCGTCGTACTTCCACCCCATGTCCGCGACCGTCGGAAGCAGCTGGTTCTGACCCAGCAGACACGGCGTCCGGCCGCCGATCAGCTCCTTGCGGTAGTCGAACGGCAGCGGCTCCATGTCCGTGTAGCCGGTGTTGGTCTTCCACTTCTCGACGAAGCCGATGGCCTGCTCCAGCTCGCTGCGCCACTGCGACGGGGTCCAGGTGCCGACACCGGTGGTGGCGCTGCAGAAGTGGCCGTTGAAGTGCGTGCCGATCTCGTGGCCCTCCAGCCACGCCCCCCGCACCTGGTCCAGCGTCATCTTGACGTGCTCGTCGGCCAGGTAGCCGATGTCGGAGGCGCCCGGCTTGTGGCCCGGCGGCAGGTAGAGGTCCTTCTTGCCCTCCGGCAGCACGTAGATCCCGGAGAGGAAGAACGACATCGTCGCCTTCACCTCCTGCGCCACCGAGCGGAAGTGCGAGAACAGCTTCTTGCTGTCCTCACCCGCGCCGTCCCAGCTGAACACCACGAACTGCGGCGGACGCTGCCCCGGCTGCAACTTCTCGGGCACCGGCTGGAACGGCTGCGGCCCCGTGTCCGCCATCGAACCGTCACCGATCAAGGACACCGGCCGCGCGCTCGCCGAAGGGGAGGAACTGGTGCCGCCGACCGGCTGGCCGTCGCCGCTTCCCCCGCTGCGATTCGCACTGCCGGGACCTCCGCACGCGGACACTCCCAGGGCAGTCGCGACCGCGACTCCCCCGGCGAGAACGTTCCGACGCGTGATGGCTCCCATAAGATTTTCCCCTACCTTCCGATCTGTACGGCTGTGCGAATCTCGGGACGCTTCGAGTGGTTCGAACGGTTCGCGGTGTTCGATCCGGATATGAGCAACCCTGACAGCATCGCTCACGCCGAGGCGTCTCCCGCTCACTGACCCACGGGCGATTCACTCGCCTGTGTGTGGCCGCGCGGCACTTCCCAGGAGTCCGCCGAAAGAAACTCACCCGAACGTGTGTGACTGCTGTCCGGCAGCTAAGCTGCCACAAAATCCGATGAGATCACCCGCCGACCGGCGGGCACCATCCGTCAGATGGCTGGATCTCCGGGGCCAGAGGGGGGTTCGGGCGTGTCGCTCGACTGGGGCACGAGCGCGAACGTGCTCACCGCGGCCGGCACGCTGGTGCTTGCCGTCGCAAGCTTCGCATCGATCCGCTCGGCGGACCGCGCGGCGCGCTCGGCCGAGCGCGCGCTCCAAGTCTCGCTGCGCCCGGTGCTGGTGGGGGCCCGGCCGACCGACCCGGAGCAGAAGCTGATCTGGTCCGACGGCCACGCCACCCATCTCTCGGGCAGCGGCGCCTACGCCCACCTCGGTGCGGACGCGGTCTACCTGGGCGCGGCGCTGCGCAATCTCGGCCCGGGCCTCGGCATCGTCCACGGCTGGTCCCTGCCGACCGGCGACACCCCGGAGCCCGCCGACGCCTTCCGCCGCCAGGGCCTGGACATGTACGTCGCGGCGGGCGACCACGGTACCTGGCACGCGGCCCTGCGCGACCTGGACGACGCCGCCTACCCGTCGCTCGCCGACCGGGTCAAGAACCGGCAGCGCCTCAACGTCGACCTCCTCTACGGCGACCACGAGGGCGGCCAGCGCACGGTCACCCGCCTCTCGCTGCTGCCGCGCTCCACCGGCGACGGCTGGATCTGCCAGACGGTCCGCCACTGGAACCTGGACCGCCCCGACCCGCGCTGAACTCAGGTCCGCGCGGCGCGGTTCGCCCCGGTGGCCACCACCCAGAGGCCCGTGCCCCAGAGGATCAGCGCGCACGGCACCCCCACCGTGGTGGCCATGGTCCCGGCCGAGGGATGGGAGAGGGACCGGAGCAGCACGCCCGCAAAGCCCGCCGCGATCAGCAGCACGCCCGGGACGCGGAGCCGCGGATCGCCGAAGACGGCGGCCAGCGGGACGAAGTGCGCGCCCACGATCAGCGCCACCAGCGCGGGCAGCAGCTCCGGTATCCCGGCGACGACGCAGCCGACCACGGCCGCGCCGATCAGCAGCCACTGGGCACCGTTGATCCAGCCGAACCTCCGGCGCACCTCGGGCGATGCGAAATCCCCCGCCTCGTCGGGCAGTCGGCGACGCGCCGTCAGCATCAACGCCAATGCGACCACGATGCCGACCGGCAGGGCGACGCCCGCAGCGACCCCGCCGAGGCCCCACATCCACCAGCCGAACCCGAACAGGGCGTAGAAGCCCACTCCCGACTTGAACACAGCCCCGCCCCAGGCGTCGTGGTGCAGTGAGGACGCGTCAGCGATGACCCGTCAGTCGGTGAGCTTACGCAGCGCCTCCGCCGTGGCGAAGACGTCGTTGCGGCCTTCCTTGGCGTGCTCGACCAGATCGGCCATCGCGAAGGGGTTCGGCAACGGCTTGACGCCGGCCATGGCCAGGTAGGCGCGGGTGAGCGTGGCCGCGTAGAACTCGTTCATCGGGGAGTCGAGCGGCGGGCAGACCGAAAGTGTGTGGAGCAGCGCTGCCGCGCGCCACTGGACGTCGCGCGGGGGCTCGTCGGCGACCAGGACGACGTCGCTGGCGTGCCGGGCTATCGCCGCGCTGATCCCGGAGGGATCCCACACCGTCGGGTCGGACGGGAGGTGGTGCGCCAACACGTTCCAGGCCCAGGCCTCGTCGGCCTTCACGGCGTCGGACTTCACGCAGTCTTCTTCCCGCCGAACCGCTCCTGGAAGTACGCCCAGTTCTCCGAGGTGTTGAACTCCGCGGCAGCCTCCAGGAATCGCTGCCGGTCCGGGTCGAGCTCGCGCTTGGCCGCCTCGGTGACCAGCGCGGTGATGGTCGTGCCCTCCGCCGCCGCCCGCGCCGCCAACCGGGCATGGAACTCCTCGTCCACCCGGATGGTGATGTGCTTCGACATGCTCGCTACGGTACAGCAGCCGTGCTGCACAGGGGAGTGCTGTCCGTACAACGCAGCAGGACGGCCCGCGCCCGCTCAAGCGTGGGTTGAGGGGACGCGGGCCGTCCGGGTGGAGCGAGGACTGTCAGGCCGGATTGAGCAGTCGGGTCCGCCAGTCGGTGAGGCCCTGTGCCAGTTCCCCGTCCGCGGGGGTCAGCGCGGGCAGGCAGCCGTCGATGTAGGCGAGGTAGAGGGGGATGAGCTCCACCCGCAGCAGCTCGGTGAGCTGCTCCGCCGAGTCCGGTTGTCCCTGGCGTGCGCGCATCGCCGCCCGGACGAGGTCCGCGGCCACCGGCGCGGGCTGCGCGAGGTGGCGTTCGACCGCGTCGTCGGTCGATCCGATGTCCGCCGTGGCTGCGGTGTAGAGGAACCTGACGGGCAGCAGGACCGCTTTGGTGAACCGGTGGATGTCGCTCGCCAGCCGCGCCGGGTCGCGGAACTCGACCACGACCGGGGCCGCCGCGAGCACCTGAAGTGCGAAGCGGATGCCGTCGGTCAGCAGCGCGTGGGCGCTCGGTCGGGCCACCTCGGGGCGCACGTCCTCGCCCAGGAGCAGCAGGCCGCTCCTGCCGAGGTCGAGCCGGTCGACGGCCGGGAACCTGCCGTCGTCCCCGTCCGCGCGCAGGGCGGGCAGGGAGCTCCAGAAGACCGACAGGCGCTGGTAGGAACTGCCCTTCTGCTGGAGTTCACGGGTCACCCGGCGAATGGTCTCGTCGTCGTCATCGCGGCGGTCGGCCAGGACGAGTCCGAGGTCGATGTCGCTGACGGCGGGGGCGAACCCGCCGTGCGCGAGGCTGCCCAGGGCGTAGGCGGCGACGAGGCGGTCGGCGAGGGTCTGCTCAAAAAGACTGGCGCAGTGCTCGACGATTCTGGTGGCGGAGGCGGAGTCGAGGGGCTCCAGGGCGAGTGCGCTCATGCCGCGCCGACCGTGTCGCGGAGCGCCAGTTCGGCGATCCGGTCGGAGACCATGGTGATGACCTGCCAGGCCTGGTCGAGGAGCTCCATGACCTCGCCGAGCTCCCACTCCTGACGCTCCGTCAGCAGGCGGTAGCCCATCTCGATGTGCTCCTGGTCCTCCTCGTCGTGCAGGGCGAAGTAGGTGTTGCCCGGGAAGGCCAGGGATCCGGCGTTGCTGAAGGCGAGGCTGCCGGCCTCCAGCACGAGGTGGGCCAGGACGACGCGGTGGAGCCCGGGCAGGACGCGGAGCTGGTCGACGAACCAGGCGGCTCCGGCCTCGATGACGGGGTCCCAGCCGGCGGTCCGGCCGGTGTCGTGGCTGTCCGCCAGGATCCCGTCGTGGCCGACCTCCTCCTGCTGGTGCTCAAGGGCGAGTTCCTTGAGCTGGGGGTCGGTCTCGTACGCGGCCCGGACGCTGATCATCCGCTGGAACGCGTTCGACCACGGTGCCAGATACGCCAGGACGGCGTTCTTGGTGGCCACCGGCGTGGTGGGGTCCTCCAGCAGAACGATCAGGCTGCTCGCGCGGTATGCGCGGACATGCTCCTCGTTCCTGTCGGCGACTGCCTGAAGGGGCTCGATCATGGTGGTCATGCGGACTCGACCTCCTGGAGGATTCCTCGGGACTGCTGTGACGGCAAGCTGGCCTGAACGGGCAGTGCGGGGTAGAGCGGAAACCTGAAGTAGACGGACACGTCGCCCTCGTGGCCGCGCGAGCGGTAGCTGACCAGCTCCTGCAAGCCGCGGCTCCGGTCCAGCGGCTGCGGCGCCACGGCCTTGAGGAGGGTGTGGTGACGCCCCGGGTCGAGGCCCTCGTGGGCCATCAGTGCGCCGATCCTGGCCGCGGCCTCCGCGTCGGACGCGGTGAAGCTCGACACCCGGAAGTACGTGGTCGACTCGTCGGCGCGCTCGGCGTCCGACCGGTAGGCCAGGCAGGTCAGCGGGGCGGTTCCGGCGGCCTCGGGGTCCGTGCCGAGCAGCGTGCGGAAGGCCGAGCGGGCCCGCTCCGGCTCATGGCTCCGGGCTATCGAGGCCATCTGCTCCAGGACCGCGACGCTGCTGCTGTGGTTGCGGTAGTAGATCTTGGCCCGCGCCCGCTCGCCCGCGTCCAGATCGAGGGCGAAGAACTCCAGCTCGCGCTCGACGCCGTCGGCCCGCGTCGCCTGGGCCACGCGGGCAGCGGTGTCGGCCCACGCCGCGCCCATACCGAGGCGTTCCATCGCCTCGCCGACCATGGAGAAACGATCCTCCGGGGCCAGGGTGAACAGCCCGAAATAGATCTTGAAGGCGGGCGGGCTTCCCGGCAGCCAGGCCAGGGAGTGCCACACGGGGACGGGCAGGCTCCCCCGGCCCGCACCCGACGCGAACACGTCGGCCACCTTGCCGTAGCGGTCGAGACTGACCATCGGCTCCCCAGCAAGACGGTCCGTCAGCTCCGCCGCCGCCAACAGGTTGGAGGCCGGGGTGATGGGCCGGGAGGAGCCCAACGCCTCGAAGAGGATCCGTAGTTCCGGTCTGCCCTGGGACCACTTCACCGACATCTCGGCGGGGAAGCCGTCGTCGGCGACGTACGAGGGGAACGGGCACGTCCGCCCGACGGGTATGTCGGCCCATGGCCGGAGAAGTTCGCGGAGTTGGCCCGACACGGGCCCGGTCATGGATCGCTGCAGACCAAGCCCGTCACACATGTCGGCCCAGCGCTCGCGGAGGAACTCCCCGACGGAACGCCCGTCACCCGAGAAGATGCTGTCCACTCACCCTTCCGTTCTCGCAGCGCACCGCCCCCACCCACCTCCCGGTGATCGACCCACCGGCGCACGCGGGACGAAGCCCTCGACGCTGGGGATCTGCAGCAATCTCACGGGAGGTCGGCGCGATCATCATCAGCAAACCCTGCAGGCATGCCCAACCGGAATGAGCGCAAACGGATCATGTGTGCGACGTAGCGCACATGTGAACTGCCCTGCGGCACACCGGCGTCGGAGCCTAACATGAGATGATCTTGGTGGTTCGGTGTCGACTTTTCAGCGCCTCTGTCAACGGCGCACGACCCTTCCGGCGGTGCCCGAGGCCAAGCGCGACAAGGCCTCCCGCACCCCCAACGACCGGCCCTGGAACGAGAAGGGACGGTCCGTGAGCCGGTGATACGATCGCACCGCATTTGCGGAGCAGGTGGGTCCACCCCGAGATCTCGGGGCTACAGCAGTCGGCCCTCTGACTAGTCTCGTCAGCTTTCGCTGACCCGCCGGCTTAGGAGCCACAGGCAGACATGGACGTTCGCTCTTCCGCCCCGGTTCCCCCGCCCGGATGCCCGGCGCACGCCCTAGGCGGCCGAGTTCCGCTGTACGGACCGGAGTTCGCGGCCTACCCGCAGGCCTACTACGACTACCTGCGCCACTACGGGCCCACCGCGCCCGTCGAGATCGCGCCCGGTGTCGAGGCCACGCTGGTCACGGACTACCAGACCGCCCTGCGCCTGCTGCAGGACCCGACCAACTTCCGCAAGGACCCCCGCCGCTGGCGTGACTTCGCCGAGGGCAAGCTGCCCGCGGACAGCCCGGTCGTCCCGACGCTGGCCTACCGGCCCAACGCCATGTGCAGCGACGGCGCCGAGCACCTGCGGCTCCGCCAGGCGATCACCGACGCCATGTCGCGCATCGACACGCACCGACTGGCCCGGAGCACCGAGCAGGTCTCGCGCTTCCTCATCTCCCAGTTCGGAGCCCGCGGCTCCGCGGACCTGCTGAGCGACTACGCCAAGCAGGTCTCCCTGATGGTCTTCAACGAGCTGTTCGGCTGCCCCGCCGACATCGGCGACCGGGTCATGTTCGGCGTCTCCGGCATGTTCGAGGGCGTCAACGCCGAGCAGGCGGTCGGCGTGCTGTTCGGTGCCTGCGGCGAGCTCGTGGCGCTCAAGCGCAGCCGGCCCGGCGACGACGTCACCTCGTGGCTGCTGCAGCACCACGCGAAGCTGACGGACGAGGAGATGGTGTACCAGCTCGCGCTGCTGCTGGGCGCCGGTACCGAGCCGCTGCGCAACCTCATCGGCAACACCCTGCACCGGGTGCTCACCGACGACGGGTACGCCAACAAGGGCGGGCTGATCGACGAGGCGATCGACGACACGCTGTGGGAGAACCCGCCGATGTCGAACTTCGCCGCCCACTACCCGGCCTCCGACCTGGAGTTCGCCGGGCACCACTTCCGGGCCGGCGACCTCGTCCTGATCAGCCTCGCCGCCGCCAACACGGGCCCGGCCCTCGCCGCGGCGCGGCAGGCGGGCAGCCGGGCACACCTGTCCTGGAGCGCGGGCCCGCACGCCTGCCCGTCCAAGGAGCCGGCCCGTCAGATCGCGGTCACCGCGATCGAGTACCTGTTCAACCAGCTCCCCGACGTCGTCCTCGCCGTCCCGGAGGAGAGCCTGAGGTGGCGTCCGGGCCCCTTCAGCCGCGGCCTGGCCTCGCTGCCGGCCCGCTTCACGCCGGTCGAGATCGCGGGGCGGACCACCACCGCGCAGCGTACGGAGCCGGCCGAGCCGGTCGCCGCCGAGGCGGGCAAGGCCGAACGCGGAGGCCGCTGGAGCCAGTTCCTCAGCTGGATCAAGGGCTAGTCAGCCGGTCCACCACCAACGAAACGGCGCACGGTCCGTGCGGGTCATCCTGCTCGACCCGACGGACCGTGCGCCGTCGTTCGTATCGCGACACCGCGACACCGCAGCGCTGCGGCCCCGAAGGGCCGCAGGTCAGCGGCCCATCTCCTCCGTGATCGCCGCGGCGAAGGCGTCGATGTCCTGCTCCGTGGTGTCGAAGGAGCACATCCAGCGCACCTCACCGGTGTGCTCGTTCCAGAAGTAGAAGCGGAACCGCTTCTGCAGGCGCTCGCTCACCTCACGCGGAAGGATCGCGAAGACCGCGTTGGCCTGGACCGGGCGGACCACGGTCACGCCGTCGATCGCGGCGACCGCCGTCTCCAGCCGCTTGGCCATCGCGTTGGCGTGCCCGGCGTTGCGCAGGTAGAGGTCGCCGGCCAGCAGCGCTTCAAACTGCACCGAGACGAACCGCATCTTGGACGCGAGCTGCATCGAGGTCTTGCGCAGGAACGTGATGTTCTTGACCGTGTCCGGGTTGAGCACCACCACGACCTCGCCGCCGAGCAGGCCGTTCTTGGTGCCGCCGAAGGACAGCACGTCCACGCCCGCGTCGGTGGTGAACTCGCGGAACGGCAGGCCCAGCGCGGCAGCCGCGTTGGACAGCCGCGAGCCGTCGACGTGGACCAGCATCCCGCGCTCGTGGGCGTGGTCGCAGATCGCGCGGATCTCGTCCGGGGTGTAGAGGGTGCCCAGCTCGGTGCTCTGGGTGATCGAGACCGCGAGCGGCTGCGCCCGGTGCTCGTCGCCCCAGCCCCAGGCCTGACGGTCGATCAGCTCGGGGGTGAGCTTGCCGTCCGGGGTCGGCACGGTGTGGATCTTGATCCCGGCCATCTTCTCCGGCGCGCCGCCCTCGTCCACGTTGAAGTGGGCGGTCTCGGCGGCGACCACCGCACCCCAGCGGGGCAGCAGCGCCTGGAGCGCCACGACGTTGGCGCCGGTGCCGTTGAAGACGGGGAACGCCTGGGCGCGCTCGCCGAAGTGCGCCTTGAAGACGTCCTGCAGGTGAGCGGTGTAGTCGTCCTCGCCGTAGGCGATCTGGTGGCCCTCGTTGGCCAGCGCTATCGCGGCGAGCACCTCCGGGTGCACACCGGCGTAGTTGTCGCTGGCGAAACCGCGCACGGCGGGGTCGTGCCGACGGACGGCGTCGGTGACCGTGCTGGTCTCGCTGGTGTCGGCGGGGCGGTTGTCGGTCACTGGGCGGTCAGCCACAGGTGCGTTCCATTCACTTCGTCGGTGGGCCGGGCCCAGAGCGACAGGACCTGCTCGGCGAGGTCGGCGGTCTCGGTGAACCCGGCGAACTTGGCGTTCGGCTTCTCGGCCCGCATCTCCGGGGAGACCAGGGCCTTCACCACCAGGATCGCAGCTGCGGCCGAGCTGTCCTTGAACGAGTCGGCCAGCGACAGCGTCCAGGTCTCGGCAGCGGCCTTGGCGGTGGCGTAGACGGCGTTGCCGCCGGTCGGCTTGTGCGCGGCGGCGGCCGAGATGATCGCGAAACGGCCGTTGTCGCTGCGCTTCAGCGCCTCGTGGAAGCCGAGGCTGGTGTGCTGGAGGGTGCGCACCAGCATGTCGTGCATGAAGTCCCAGTCGGCGAGGTCGACATCGCCGAAGGTCTTGGACCCGCGCCAGCCGCCGACCATGTGGATCAGGCCGTCGACGCGGCCGTACTCGGCCTCGACGTGCTCGGCCCAGTCGTGGGCGGCCTGCGGGTCGAGCAGGTCGACCACCTGGCCGACCACGATCGCGCCGGGCACGGCGCGGCGGACGGAGTCCATCAGCTCGTCGAGCTTGCGGGCGTCGATGTCGCCACAGGCGACGGTCGCCCCGGCCTGCGCCAGCCGCAGCACGGTCGCCCGCCCCGCCATCCCGGTCGCACCGGCCACCGCGACGACGCGGCCCTTCAGGTCAACAGAGTCAGTGCTCACGCTGCATTCTCCACAACGGACGTTCCGGTCATGCCGGAGGTGGACGCGATGACGCCGGACAGCTTCTTGCTGAGCGCCTCGAAGAACATGCTGAGGGGGAACTCGTCCGGCAGCACGGCGTCGCACAGCGCCTTGTTCAGCGACTTGGCGTCGCTGTGCTCCTTGAAGGGCAGCGCGTCGGCGCCCTTGGCCCAGGTGGAGGCAGGGTGCGGAGTCAGGTACTGCGCGACCAGCTCGTAGGCGGCGAGCCAGTGGGCCGTCTTCGGGCGGTCGATGCCGTCGCGGTAGAGCTTCTCGATCTCACCGCACAGGTCGTTGGTGACCTGCGGGGCGCGCTGCCAGTCGATGTGCAGCTTGTTGTCGGTCCAGCGCAGGGCGTCGTGCTTGTGCAGGTACGCGAAGAGCAGCTGCCCGCCCAGGCCGTCGTAGTTGCGGACCCGGCCGCCGGAGACCGGGAAGCGGAACATCCGGTCGAAGAGGATCGCGTACTGCACGTTGCGACCCTGCTCGTACCCCTCGGCCTCCAGCTGGACGGCGGCCTTGAAGGCGGTGAGGTCGCAGCGGAGCTCCTCCAGCCCGTACATCCAGAACGGGGAGCGCTGCTTGATCATGAAGGGGTCGAACGGCAGGTCGCCGTGGCTGTGGGTGCGGTCGTGGACCAGGTCCCACAGGACGAAGGTCTGCTGCGCCAGCTCCTGGTCGGTGAGCAGCGCGGCGGCGTCCTCGGGGATCTCCAGGCCGAGGGTGCGGACGGCCGAGGTCGACACGGCGCGGAAGCGGGCGGCCTCACGGTCGCAGAAGATGCCGCCCCAGGTGAAGCGCTCCGGCACCTCGCGCACCGCGACCGTCTCCGGGAAGAGCACCGCGGAGTTGGTGTCGTAGCCGGCGGTGAAGTCGACGAAGGTGATCGGCACGAACATCGGGTTGTCGTAGCGGGTGCGCTCCAGCTCGGCCAGCCAGTCCGGCCAGACCACGTTGAGCAGCACCGCCTCGATGTTCCGGTTCGGGTTGCCGTTCTGCGTGTACATCGGGAAGACCACCAGGTGGGGCAGCCCGTCCACACGCTGCTCGGCCGGCTGGAAGGCCAGCAGCGAGTCCAGGAAGTCCGGCACGGCGTAGCCGGACGCGGCCCAGCGCATCAGGTCCAGCACGACGGCGTCGAGGTACGCCTTGTCGTGCGGGAAGAGCGGGGCCAGCTCGCCTATCGACGCCGTGATGACCGACAGCTGGGCGTCGGCCTGGTCCTTGGTGGACGCGCCGTGCGAGTTGAGGTCGATCGAGCCGTCCTTCAACTGCAGCGGGCGGAGCGCCTCGACGGCCACCTTGAGCCGCAGCCATGCCGGGTGCTGGGACAGATCCGCAGAGGCCGCAGTCGCAGAGGCTGCAGTGGAATTGCCTGCCACGGGAAGCGCTGACGAGAGATTTTCCATGACAACCCTGCCTGAACGAAAGAAAATGTGGTGGGCCCACCGTATATACAGAAGGTTCTGTCGTACAAGGGGGACCAGCAACCGGACGGGTGGCGCTGATCACCGTCCGCACCCGGGCGACGTCCGGACGAGGCGTGGGTGTCCGGCATCCGAGACGGGACGGAAGCGGAGAACCGGCTTCATCGTGCTGTGACACGTGATCGGTAAGCTCCGGCCACTTGCCTTCCTTCCAGGATTCACCGGAGTCACTGTGAACGCCCTGCTCAAGACCACCCGTCTGCTCAGCGCCGTCGCCGGCGCAGCCGTCCTGGCGTTGGCCGGCTGCGCGCCGCAGTCCAGCTCCACGGCCGCCTCCGGTGCGAGCGGCTCCGCTGCCTCCTGCACCAAGGGCGCCCTCGCCACGATGGCCTCGGGCAAGCTGACCGTCGGCACCGACAACCCGGCGTACACGCCGTGGTTCGACAACAACGACCCGTCGGACGGCAAGGGCTTCGAGTCGGCGGTGGCCTACGCGGTCGCCCAGCAGCTCGGCTACGCCAAGGGCAAGGTCGACTGGACCGTGGCGCCGTTCAACAACGTGATCACGCCGGGGCAGAAGAAGTTCGACTTCGACGTCAACGAGGTCTCCATCACCGACGAGCGCAAGCAGGCCGTCGACTTCTCCACCGGCTACTACGACGTCCGCCAGGCCGTGATCACGCTCAAGGGCTCGAAGTTCGCGGGCGCCACCACCGTCGCCGGGCTCAAGGGCGCGAAGATCGGCGCGCAGGTCGGCACCACCGGCCTGACGGTCGTGCAGAAGGTCATCGCCCCGACCACCCAGCCGTCCGTCTACGACACGACAGACCTGCTCACCTCGGCGCTGAAGGACCACCAGATCGACGCGTTCGTCGTCGATCTGCCGACCGCCTTCTACATCACCTCGGAGGAGCTGCCGAACGCCACGGTCACCGGCCAGTTCCCGTCCGGCGCGGCCACCTCCGACGGCAAGCCGGAGCAGTTCGGCCTGGTCCTGCCCAAGGGCAGCGCGCTGACCTCCTGCGTCTCCCAGGCCGTCGAGGCCCTCCAGGCAAACGGCACCCTGACCGCGCTGGCCAAGCAGTGGCTGCCGGCTTCTGACACAGCGCCGGTTCTCAAGTGAGCGCGGGATCGGACGCAGAGATGCGCGAGGGGACGGACGCCGAAGCCTCGGCGTACGTCCCCTCGCAGCGGCGGTTGGAGCGTGAGGCCTACCGCCGCTCGCGGGCGCGGCGTTCCGCGCTGATCGCGGGAGGCAGCACGGTCGCCGTGGCGGCCGTGCTCGCCGTCGTCATCACCGGCTCCCCCGGGTGGCCGGTGACCAGGACGACCTTCTTCAGCGGCCACTACGCCCGCCAGGCGATATCCCCGGTGCTGCACGGCTTCGTGCTCAACCTGGAGCTGCTGGCGGTCTGCGGGCCGACCGTCCTGGTGCTCGGCCTGCTGATCGCCGCGCTGCGGACGCTGCGCGGACCGGTCTTCCTGCCGGTGCGGCTGCTGGCCACCGCCTATGTGGACTTCTTCCGCGGCTTCCCGCTCGTCATCCTGATGCTGCTGGTCGTCTTCGGCGTCCCCGCGCTACAGCTCCAGGGCGTCACCAACGACCCGATCGTCCTCGGCGGCGCGGCCCTGGTGATCTGCTACTCCGCCTACGTGGCCGAGGTGTTCCGCGCCGGTATCGAGTCGGTCCACCCGAGCCAGCGTGCCGCCGCCCGGTCGCTGGGTCTCGGCTACGCGCAAACGATGCGGTTCGTGGTGCTGCCGCAGGCGATCCGCCGGGTGGTGCCGGCGCTGGTCAACGACATGGCCTCGCTGCAGAAGGACACCGGCCTGGTCTACCTCGGCGGCGCGATCGACGCGGTCGCGGCGGCGCACATCATGGTCGCCAGCAGCTTCAACTACACGCCGCTGGTGCTGGCCGGGCTCGGCTTCGTCATCCTGACCATCCCGATGACCCGCTACGCGGACTGGCTCACCCGCCGGATGGACAACCAGCGCGCCCAGGGAGGCGTCGTATGACCAGCCCCGCCCCGGCCTCCCCGGTCCTGCGCTTCGAGTCGGTCCGCAAGGCCTTCGGCGAGCACGTCATCCTCGACGACGTGTCGTTGGAGGTCCCCGAGCACTCGGTCACCGTCCTGATCGGCGCCTCCGGCTCCGGCAAGTCGACGCTGCTGCGCTGCGCCAACCTGCTGGAGGTGGTCGACGACGGCGCGATCTGGCTGGACGAGCAGGAGATCACCGATCCCCGCGCCGACGCCGACGCGGTGCGCCGGAGGATCGGCGTGGTCTTCCAGGCTTACAACCTCTTCCCGCACCTGAGCGTGCTGGACAACATCACCCTCGCCCCGCGCCGGGTCCACCGGAAGCCGAGGGCCGAGGCGGAGGCCCGCGCGCTGGAACTGCTGGACCGGCTGGGTCTGGCGGGCAAGGCCAAGGAGTACCCGGACCGTCTCTCCGGCGGCCAGCAGCAGCGCGTCGCCCTGGTCCGCGCGATCGCGGGCGAGCCGCGGCTGCTGCTGCTCGACGAGATCACCGCGGCCCTCGACCCGGAGCTGGTCGGCGAGGTGCTGGAGGTCGTCCGCGACCTCAAGGGCCAGGGCATGACCATGGTCCTGGCCACCCACGAGATGGCCTTCGCCCGCGACGTCGCCGACCAGGTCTGCTTCCTCGCCGACGGCGTGGTGCTGGAACGCGGCAGTTCCGCCGAGGTCTTCGGCGACCCGCAGCACGAGCGCACGCGGCGGTTCCTCACCCGCCTGCGCGAGTCAGGACGGCTCTAGCCGCCCGCAGAGCAACGACAGTGGGGCCGGTCCTCCCGAAGGAGAGCCGGCCCCACGTGCGTGCGCTCAGATCCCGTGCTCGCCCACCGGGCCGACCTGCCAGCCCTGCTCCGCGCAGTGGTCAAGCAGGCGCGGGAGCGCGGCCAGTGTCGCGGTCCAGGAGGCCGGGGCGCTGGTGCAGTCGGAGTCGTGGAGCAGGATGGTGCCGCCGCCGCGCAGGTTGCGGGTGACCGTCTGGTAGACGGAGGTGCCCGTCGCGCCGGCGCGCCAGTCCGCGCCCCACGAGGTCCACAGGACCGGGGTCATGCCCAGGCCCCGGGCCGTCGTCAGCGCCGAGGTGGTGGCGATGCCGTACGGCGGCCGGTACCAACGCGGCTCGACGCCGGTCGCCTCGGTGACCAGGCCGTGGGCGCGGGTCAGGTCGTCCTTGGTGGCGCGCGGCGTGCGGACGACCATCGGGCGGTGCAGGTAGCCGTGGACGGCGATCTCGTGGCCCGCCGCGATGATCTCCTTGCCGAGGCCCGGGTCGCGCTCCAGCATGAAGCCGAGCAGGAAGAAGGTCGCCTTGACGTCCCGCTTCTCCAGCAGCCGCAGGAAGCGCGGCGTCGAGATGGGGTCCGGGCCGTCGTCGAAGCTGAGCGCGACGTGCCCCGGGTCGCCGAGGCCCCCGTAGCCGGGGAAGAACTTGGTACGGAGCGGTTCGAGGGGCTGGATCGAGGTCAGCGCGGGTGCGGCGTGCGCCAGCGCCAGGCCGCCGGCGATACCGGCGGCCGTCTTCACAGCACGGTTCATCGTGCGTTCTCCATCGTGGCGAGCGGGACGACCACGCCGGGGAGCTCCGCGGTGAGATGGGTGAGCCCGGCCGACTCCAGCAGCAGCTCGACCGCGTCGACGCCCCACGGCGCGGGGACGGCGGATTCGGAGCGTATCGCCCGGTCCAGCAGCGGGGCCAGCTCGGCGTGGGAGCGCGCCCAGGGGGCCACGCCCGCCTGGTCGAGCGCAGCCGCGTTGGTCAGGCCGTGGCCCGGGATGGAGCGGTAGGTGATGACGGGGATGCCGGAGGCGACGGCCTCCAGCACGGTGATGCCACCGGCGTTCTGGACCAGCACGTCGGCCGCGTGCATCAGGCTCGGCATGTCGTCGACCCAGCCCAGCGCGGTGACTCCGGCCTCCTGCAACCGGGCGCGCAGCACCTCGTTGCGCCCGCAGACGACGACGCAGGTCAGCCGCGGGTCGGCCGCCTCAACGTCGGCGACGGTGTGCTCCAGCTCGCCCGCGCCCCAGGAGCCGCCGACCAGCAGCGCGATCTTCGCGTCGTGGGCCAGGCCCCAGCGCTGCCGGGCGGCGGCGCGGGAGGCCTTGGTCACCGGGGTGAACCGGCGGTCCACCAGCGGGGTGACCACGTGGACGTCCTGGCACTCGGTGCCCTCGGCCTGCTCGGCCGGGACCGTGTGCACGGCGAGGTGGGAGTCGACGTCCGGCGAGGCCCAGAGGCGGTGCACCGAGAAGTCCGTCAGGTAGGTGTGCACCCGCTGGCTGATCCGACCGCGCTTGCGGAGCCGGCCCAGCACCTGGCTGGCCAGCGGGTAGGTGGAGACGACGACCGCGGTGTCGTCCGGCAGCGCGCGCTTCATCGCCCGGCCCGCGAGCCAGGTGAAGAGGGCGGCCTGGCCGTTCATCATCCGCGGGTTGTCCATGCCGCCGTAGAGCAGCTTCCAGGTCCACGGGGCCCGCTCGAGCATCGTGTGGTAGGTGCCGACGAAGATCTTGCCGGTGATGCCGGGCAGCAGGTCGAGGAAGTCGTGGCGGTCGACGTTCAGGCCGGCCTCGGCGAGCCGGGTCTCCAGCTCCTTCGCCACCGCGTCGTGTCCGGCTCCGACGCTCGCCGAAACGATCACCGCACGGGGCGGGCGGGCGTGCGTCAGGTCGGAACGGCGCTGCAGCGGCAGGCGGATGAGTCGGCCCATGATGTCGGCAGTCCCCGGATCGGTTCGGTGATGAAAGCGGACAGTTCCAAGCTATTGATCGAAACGCCGCAGCGAGAGCGCCCGCAGGATGATTGGCGTCACCGCGATCCGTAGTCGCGTCGGGTACCCGGCACCGCCACATACTCCATTTGGAGTACGTCGGCTCTCAGGGTCGGCCGTAAGGTGGAGACGCAGTGAACGCGGCATTCACACCCCGCCATCTGCTTCCACGCGCCCCCGTTGCGCCCTGTTCTGCGGCGATCACCCCGCGTCACAGTGGCCCGAGGCGGACAGGCGACGCGTCAGGGGGCGTGGATGCAGGACGCGGGGGTACTGGGCTGGCTGCTGGTGCTGCTCTGCGGGGGCACCGGACTCTACTGCGCCGCCCGCTTCTGCCTGCGCCGGTCGGCGCCGCGGGCGGACCGCGCCGCGGACGGCACCGAGGCGGTGATGGGCCTCGGTATGGCCGCGATGGCGGCCGGGCTGACGGCCCCTACGGGGCTCTGGGTCGCGGTCTACGGGTCGGCCGCGCTGCTCTCGCTCGGCGCGGTACTGCTGGTCTCCGGCCATCGGCTGCACCACGGCTACCACGTCCTCGGGCACGCGGCGATGGTGTACATGGCCGTCGCCATGAGCGGCGGCGCAGTCGGCTCGGGCGACATCGGTTCCGGCGACATGGCAGGGATGGCGGGAATGACCGGCATGGCGGGCGCGCCTCCCCGCGGGCTGCCCGTGCTGACGGGCACGTTGCTGGTCGCCTTCCTGGCCGTCTCGCTCGTCGCGGGCCTGCGGCTGACCGCACCCGCCACCGGCCACCGGTCCCGGTCGCTCTTCACCGCCCCCGCGCTGCCGGACGCCTGTCGGGTGGTCATGGGCCTGTCGATGGCCACCATGCTCGTGCTGCTCTGAGCTCGTGCTGCTCTGACCTGGTGCTGCTCCGAGCCCGTGCTGCTCCGAAGCGCATGCGGCGGGCTCGCCGCCGACTCCGTGTCCTGCGTCACTGCTTTCGGCAAACCGATTCCGTGGCAGGCCGATCCGCCATAGGTTGAGCGCGCACGCAGTGACGCGTGCGTCCCGTCCTGCCCTCGGAGGTGCCGCGCAGCGGTGGGAGCCTTGCCCGGACTTGTCGCGCTCGGCGCGCTGCTCGCTCTGCTGGGCCCGCGCGCGCTGGCCCGCGCCCGCTGGACGGAACGCGAGCCGGTGGTCGGGCTGTGGGCCTGGCAGTGCCTGGTGGTCGGCGTCCTGCTCTGCTGCGTCTGCGCGCTGGTGCTGACCGGCGCGGCGGCCTGGCCCGCCGTCAGATCCCTTGTCTTCACCGGGGCCCCGGCAGGCGTGGAGGAGGCCTACGGCTTTCCGCTGGCCCGCCCGTGGGCGATCGGCGCGGCCTTCGTCTTCGCTGTGGGCGGCGTGCGGACCGCGCTGGCCCTGGCCGTCGAGGTCTCCGGCTCCCGTGCGACCCGGCTGCGTCAGCACCGGCAGCTGAAGGCTCAGGCGCCCGACCTGCACCCCGAGCTGCGTCCCGGGCCGCACCCCGACCTGAAGCAGTCCGCCGCGCCATGGAGCCGCTCGGAGCGCTCGGAGCATTCGGGGCAGTCGGAGAAACTGGTCGTGCTGGAGAGCGAGGAGCTCAAGGCCTGGTCGCTGCCCGGTCCGGTGCCCCGACTGGTGGTCACCACGGCCGCGCTGCGCCGCCTCAGCACCCGCGAGCTGGACGCGTTGCTCGCCCACGAGCGCGGGCATGTCCGCGCCCGGCACCACTGGCTGTCCGGCTTCGCCGAGGCCCTCGTCTCGGCGTTCCCCGCGATACGGCTCTTCGGCCAGTTCCGCGACCAGGTGGGCCACCTCGTCGAGCTCGCCGCCGACGACTCCGCCGCGCGCAGCCACGGGCGGCTGGCCACCGCGATCGCGCTGGTCGAGCTCAACCCCGACAGCCCGTGCCCGCATCCGCTGGCCCAGATACCCGCCAGGGTCGACCGCCTGCTGGCGGGTGGCACGCGCCTGCCCTGGCCCTCCCGGCTCGGCCTGACCGTCGCCGCGGTGGCGCTGGCGCTGACCCCGGTCGTCCTCACCTTCACGCCCGGCCTGTCGGCGCTGGTCTGACACCGGGTCTGTCCCCGCGCCCTGCCCCGGGTGCGGCGCGGCCCTCCGGCCGGGTTCAACCCTCCCGAAGTGGCGTAGTTCGCCAAGAAGCTGACGTACTTCCTGAAGAAGGTGGGAATGCGCTGAGTGCGAGGGCCGGTCCGGGAACCCCGCGATACGCTTCCCGGGAGTGGCCCGTGATGGCACGTTGACTGTGGGTGAATCCCCGTGACGGTGTTTCTTCTCGGTGTGGGCGCAGCCTGTCTGCTGGGGCTGGGTTTCGTCCTGCAGCAGCACGCGGCGCAGTCCGCCACGCGCTCCGACCTGGTCTCCTACCGCCTGCTGCTGCGGCTGGTGCGGTCACGCGAGTGGCTGCTCGGCATCGCCTTCATGGTCTGCGGTCAGGTGCTCAGCGCCATGGCCCTCGACGCGGGACGGATCTCCCTGGTCGAGCCGCTCCTCTCGACCCAGCTGCTGTTCGCCATGGCCCTGGCCCGACGGATCACCAGACAGACGCTGGGCGCCTCGGGTTGGGGCGGCGTGGTGCTGCTGGCGGTCGGCGTGACCGTCTTCATCCTCAGCGGGCAGCCCACCGGCGGTGGCGCCGAGATCGGCGCGCTGCGCCACTGGCTGGTCTTCGGCATCGTCGCCGGGCTCGCGCTGCTGCTGGTCACGCTGGCCGGACGGCTGCCCCGGATCCGCCAGGCGACCCTGCTCGCGCTCGCCGCAGGGCTGCTCTACGGCCTGCAGGACGCACTCACCCGCACCGCCGAGCTCCGTCTGGACACCGGCGGACTCGGCCTGCTGGTGACCGGCTGGCAGCCCTACGCCGTGCTGGCGATCGGCGTGGTCGGGCTGGTCCTGGTGCAGAACGCCTTCGAGTCGGCGCCGCTGAAGATGTCCGCACCGGCGCTGACCGCGGCCCAGCCGCTGGCGGGCATCGCCTGCGGGGTCGGCTTCCTGGGCGACCAGCTCCAGCTCACCCCGGCTGCGCTGGCGGGCGCGGCGGCCGGGCTGGTCTGCATCGTGATCGGGGTGGTCGTCATCGGCCGGCACCCGGCACTGCCGGACGCCCGCCCGGCGTCCGCTGCCCTGCCCGACGCGGAGCCGGAGACGGTGCTGCGCTGAAGCTCCCGGGCTGATGCTGCTGCGCCGAGGGCCCGTGTCGCGCAGCTCAGGAGCCGCCTTCCGGGGCCGGTAGGACGCTCAGGTTGCGCGCGTATATTGGCGCCCAGCCAGTGAGCGGCACCCACTGACCGGCCCCCACCCCCAGCCGGTCAGCCCAAGGCAGTGCAGGAGCGCCATGTCACCACGTCGGGAAGCGGTCAACGAGGTCATGCGTGCGCGCTCGCGCGAGCGCATCATGCAGGCCACCGTGGAGCTGATCGACGAGCACGGCTTCAACCGGGTCACCCTCGCCGACATCGCCGAGCGGGCACGGGTGGCCCGCGGGCTGGTCTCGTACTACTTCCCCGGCAAGCGGTTCCTGCTGCAGACCGCGATGCACCGGCACATGCACCTGGCCCTGGCCGCGGCGCTGCGTCCGCTGGACGAGCCCGGCAACCCCGCGCAGAGCGAGGACCCGGACGTCTGGCTGGCCACCACGATCGACGCGATCACCGGCCTGGCCGTCGACCAGCCCACGCTGATGCGGACGCATCTGGCGCTGATCCTGGCCCCCATCGACGGGCGCTTCGTCCAGGACGACGAGCAGCAGCAACTCGGGGCGCTGCTCCAGGAGGTGCTGCGGCGGCGCGGCTCGGCCGATCCGGCCGCTGACCACGCGGTGCTGCGCAGCGCGCTGATGGGCGCGTGCATCGGCCTGCTGCTTCCCGGCGCCGAACTGCCGGGCTCCGTGATCCGCGCGGACCTCTTCGCCCGCTACGGCCTGGACCCTCGCCTCGGTCCGCGCAGCGCGACAGCCGTCGCGCTGCCCTGATCGTGACACCGTCCGATCGCGACGACGCCTGAGCGTCAGGCTTCCTCGATCAGCCCGGTGAGCAGGTCGACCGTCTTCTCCGGCGTCAGGCTGTCGACGCTGAGCCGCTCCATGACCTGGACGTAGGCGTCGACGTCGTCGCGCTTGTCCAGGTAGAGCGCGCTGGTGAGCTGCTCCAGGTAGACGACGTCGGGCAGGTCCTGCTCGGGGAAGCGGAGGATCGAGAACGCGCCGGTCTCGGCCGCGTGGCCGCCGAAGCGGAACGGCATCACCTGGAGCACCACGTTCGACAGCTCGGCCATCTCGATGAGCGCCTGGACCTGAGCCCGCATCACCTTCGGTCCCCCGATGGGGCGACGCAGCGCGGCCTCGTCGATCACCGCCCAGAGACGCGGCCCGGAGCCCTCGACGACCATCCGCTGACGGCGCATCCGGAGGTCGACCCGGTGGTCGATCTCCTCCTCCCCCATGTAGGGCCGGTTCAGGCCCATGATGGCCCGCGCGTAGTCGGCGGTCTGCAGCAGGCCGGGGATGAACTGCACCTCGTAGGTGCGGATCAGCGCGGCGGCCTCCTCCAACCCCACATACGTCTGGAACCAGTTGGGCATGGCGTCGCTGAAGCTGTGCCACCAGCCGTTCTGGTTGGCCTCGCGCACCAGCGTCAGCAGCTGGCCGCGCTCGGACTCCTCGACCCCGTAGAGACTCAACAGGTCCACGACGTCCCGCTCCTTGAAGCTGACGCGGCCCAACTCCATGCGGCTGATCTTCGACTCGGAGGCCCGGATCGTGTAACCGGCGTCCTCGCGGGAGATGCCCTTGGCCTCGCGAAGACGGCGCAGTTGGGAGCCGAGGAGGATGCGGCGCACCATCGAACCGCCCCCCGGCTGAACCGTGGTCATTCCGTCGAACCTCCACCCGCTGGTAACACGCCACAGTCTGCCACTGTCAGGCACTGCCCGGGCGCGCATCGTGCCTGCTTGTCCATGCGCCGGTCAAGATGTCCGAGTCGTGACCCTCCATCACTGCGCAGCGCTACCACCACACTACTCGCTGCATGGGCAGATGCACGTGCATCTGCCCTAGGCGCGAATGCACGTGAATCCACTCTTGCATCTGACGTATGCGAAGAGGACCATGGACACGTGCACCTGCACGCCCCCTGGCAATCCGCCGAGAATTCGCCCCGGCCGGCACCACCGGACGGGGCCGCGCCCGCATGGGAGGAGCTCTTCATGGGCCTGAGCCCGGCGGTGCTCGCGGACCGCGAAACCGTGGTGAGCTGCGCGCTCGCCCCCCGACGCGAATCCGTCCGTACAGCCAGGGAGTTCACCCGGCTCACCCTGAACCGCTGGGAGCTCGGCGATCTCTTCGACGACATCGCCCTGGTGGCAAGCGAGTTGGTGACCAACGCGCTCCGCTACGGCCTGCCGGCCCACGTGCCCGAGCCCCGCAGCATCTGGGGCAGACGCGGCGCGGGCGCAAGCCCCATCGGCGACCGCATGGACCTCCGGGCAGAGGAGACGGCGGGCAGCGGCTACGGCGGCACGGCGGAGAACCCCGGGAATCAGCCACTGATACGGCTCAGCCTGGTGCGCAGCGACCCCCAGGTGGTCTGCGCGGTGACCGACCCCTGCGAGAACGGCCCGGTGCCGCGCGAGGCGGACTGGGTGGCCGAGTCCGGCCGTGGGCTGCATCTCGTCGAGTCCTTCAGTCAGTCCTGGGGCTGGCACCCCGTGGCGGTCGGCAAGGTCGTCTGGGCCGTCTTCGAACTTCAGTCGCACGGCTGATGCTCCGGCCGCGGATCGCCGCGGCCGCACACATCCTTCGCATGCCGCACACACCCCCCTAACACGAGAGATGACCCGGGAGTTACTCCCGGGCCATCACATGGGGACCGTGTGGGTGGAACGTGCGGGGCGCAGGTCAGTCGACCAGGTGGTCGAACTCCCCGGCCTTCACACCGTGGAGCAGCGCGACGATCTCCGCCTTGGTGTAGATGAGGGCCGGACCGTCCGGGAACCGCGAGTTGCGGACCGCGACGTCACCGCCCTCAAGGCGTGCCAGCTCGACGCAGTTGCCCTGCGAGTTGCTCATCCGGGCCTTCTGCCAGACCACTCCCTCGAGTTCCGTGGCGGCGATGCCGTTGTAGATGCGATGCATAGGTATCTCCCCGGGACGTGCGAGCGGTGCACCATGCAGCGTTCTCACTGCCGGTGATGATATCGCCAGTGCACGTGCACGTGCAGGTGCTTATGCGTGTGCACATGCGTTTACAGGAGGTGACTGCTTTCTTTACAGCACGGGGAGTTGACCGCCCTAAACGGGCAAATCCGGGCGCATCGTCGTCGCTCTCGGCAACAGGCTCTCGCACAGTGCACACATATCGACCGACTTGATCAACAGCATGGAACTCCCCCGTGACGCACAGTCAGTAACCACGTGCCCGTACCACCTGTGTGACGCTGCTCACGCGTGTTCGGTTCGGCCGATCCCTTACTCACCGGTATGGGGCCGGTATAGGGCACCCGGCTCCCAGGGGACGAACGGATGACCTACCATCGTCCCCCATGAGCACTGCCGCGACTCCCAGCACGCCGCTGCCTGTCCGTACGCCCGCCGCACGCGCGCGAGGACGCCACCGCCGTCCCGAGCGGCCCGAGATCCCCGCGGGCGCTTCCACGCTCGTGCTCGCCGTCCCGGCGCCGGCCAACCCGGACTCCCGGCGACTGGCGGAGGAGATCGCCACGCTGATCCGCCTGGACCAGCCGGACGCGCAGGTCACCGCGGCCTATCTGACGGCCGCCACGAACGTCGACGGGCTGGGCGACTGCCCGTCCATCCAGGACGTGCTGGGCGAGGCGGTGGAGGCGGGCACCCCGCCGATCGTGGTTCCCCTCTCCCCCGGCCCCAGCGCCGAGCTGGACGCCGCGCTGGCCGGGTTCGAGTCCGTCCGGCGGACCGACGCGCTGGGCCCGCACCCGCTGCTGGCCGAGGCCGTCCACGTGCGCCTCAGCGAGGCCGGTCTGGCCCGCGCGGACCGCGCGCGCCTCTTCGCCATCAACACCTCCGCCGACGGCATCGTGCTCGCCGGCACGGGCGACGCGGAGGCGCTGGAGCTGGCCGAGGTCACCGCGGTGCTGTTGGCTGCGCGCCTCGCCGTCCCGGTGGTGGCCGCGTCACTCGACTCCGCGGAGTCGGTGGTGGCGGCGATGACTCACTTGCGTGAGACGGGCTGCGTCCAGCCGGCGCTGGCGCCGTACCTGCTCGGCCCCGAGGTCAACGCCGAGCTGCTGACGTCCTTGGCGGATGCGATCGAGTGCCCGCTGGCCGAGCCGATCGGCACGTACCCTGCGGTGGCGCGGCTGGCACTGGGGCTGTACCTCGGCGCCCTCGGCGTCGAGGCTGAACTGTAAGAACAAAGGGTGCGTTGCAGCACCTAAGGGGCGCGGGGAACTGCGCGACAAGCCACCCAGGGCGGACGGTCCTCAACGCGCAGGGCCATCCGCACAGAGTGGTTTCTCGCGCCGTTCCCCGCGCCCCTGTTGTCGCTACGCGACAGAACCCGTCGAGCCGCGGACGACGAGTTCCGGCTGGAAGACGAACTCCCCGCGCTGCGCGGGGTTTCCGCCGATCTCCTCCAGGAGGACGTTGACCGCGGCCGCGCCCATCGACTCCACGGGCTGGCGGATGGTGGTCAGTGGCGGGTCCGCGAAAGCGATCAGCGGGGAGTCGTCGAAGCCGACGACGGAGATGTCGCCCGGGACCGTGAGGCCGCGCGCCCGAGCCGCGCGGATCGCGCCGAAGGCCATCAGGTCGCTGCCGCAGACGATCGCCGTACAGCCCTTGTCCAGCAGGACGTTGGCCGCGGCGTGGCCGCCCTCGACGGTGAAGAGGGAGTGCTGGATGAACTCCCGGCTCTGCTCCTCCGAGAGGCCCAGGACCTCGCCCAGCGCCGCGGTGAAGCCCTCCTCCTTGCGCAGCACCGGGACGAAGCGGGAGGGGCCCACGGCCAGCCCGATGCGTTCGTGGCCGAGCCCGGCCAGGTGGCGGACCGCCATCCACATCGCCGCGCGGTCGTCAGGAGAGATGAACGGCGCGCTGATCCGCTCGCTGTAGCCGTTGATCATCACGAACGGCACGCCCTGGCCCTGGAGCTTGTCGTAACGCGCGGTGTCGGCCGTCGTGTCGGCGTGCAGGCCGGAGACGAAGACGATGCCGGTGACGCCGCGTTCGACGAGCATCTCGACCAACTCGTCCTCGGTGGAACCGCCCGGCGTCTGCGTGCAGAGCACCGGCGTGTAGCCGTAGCGGGTCAGCACCTGCTCGATGACCTGGGCCAGCGCCGGGAAGATCGGGTTGCTGAGCTCGGGCGTGATCAGGCCGATCAGGCCCGCGCTGCGCTGCCGCAGCCGGGTGGGACGCTCGTAGCCGAGGACGTCGAGGGCGGCCAGCACCGTCTGCCTGGTCGCCGCGGCGACGCCCGGCTTTCCGTTGAGCACTCGGGAGACGGTGGCCTCGCTGACCCCTGCCTGTGCCGCGATGTCGGCCAACCGCGCTGTGTTCACAGCACCGAAGCCTATTGCACGCACACACTTTCGCCTGCTGTTTGCCCGACCGGCGGACGATTCGCAGGGATCCTCAGTCGGAAGGACAGGACGAGCGCGACCAGCGCCGCCGCCGCGGGGACGTGGTACCCGGCCCCGGGAGCGAGCTGGTCGACCGCCCAACCGCCCACCGCCGTACCGGCGGAGACGCCGACCAGCAGGCCGGTCGTGGTGAGCGTGAAGCCCTCCGTCAGCCGGTTTTCCGGGACGAGTTCGGCGACCAGGCCCATGCTGGTCGACATGGTCGGCGCGGTGGCGAACCCCGCGACGAAAAGGTTGAGCGCCACCTGCCAGAGGTTGCGGTCCAGCGGCAGCGGAGCCAGCGTCACCGTCATGGCAAGCAGCGCCCAGCGCAGCCGGACCACCGCCGAGCCGCGCGGTCGCCACAGGCCGAAGGCGATGCCGGAGAGGCCGGAGCCGAGCGCGTAAGCGGCGAGTACCAGGCTGGCCTCGGCCTTGTGCCCGTGGGCCTGGGCGAAGCCGACGGTGGTGATCTCCATCGTGCCGAAGACGCAGCCCGCCGCCGTCAGCATCGGCACCAGCGCGGGCATCCCCGGGGCGCGCAGGGCTCCACCGGGCCGGGTACGCGTCGAGCGGTCGGGGGAGGCTGCGGGCGGCGGCTCGGTGCGGCGCTGGGTGGCCAGGACGAGGATGCCCACCAGGCTCAGCAGAGAGGCCGTCAGATACGCGGTGAGCGGCGAGAAGGAGGTCGCCAGCGCCATCGCCGCGATCGGGCCGAGGACGTAGCAGAGCTCGTCCACCACGCCCTCGTAGGCGTACGCGGTGTGCAGCACCGCCTCGTCGCCCCGGTGCAGGAAGGACCAGCGGGCGCGGGCCAGCGAACCGGTGTTGGGGCCGACGCCGCTCAGCGCGGCGCAGGCGAGGTAGAGCCAGGTGGGCGCGTGGGCGCGCAGGGTGAGGACGAGTCCGAGGCCGCCGAGCGTGGCCAGCAGCACCGCCGGGACGCTGACCCTGGTCTGGCCGTGACGGTCCACCAGCCGGGCCTGCCACGGCCCGACGACGGCGATGGTCACAAGGACCGTCGCGCCGCCGAGCCCGGCCAGGCTGTAGGAGCGGTGCAGCGAGGTGACCAGGAGCGTCGCCGCCAGGGAGAACATCCCCACCGGGAACCGCGCCAGCAGCACCGCCGCCGTGAACCCCTTCGCCCCGCGCGGGGCGAAGAGTTCGCGGTACGCCATCCGTCAGCCTCGTCCGCGCTGGCGCGCGCTCGCACCATGGGCGCCGGTGGAGCCCCGGACCACCAACTCCGGCTGGAAGACGAACTCCGCGCGGTGCACCGGCACCGCGTTGATCTCCTCCAGCAACGCGTCGACCGCCGCCGCGCCCATCGCCTCGACCGGCTTGCGGATGGTGGTGAGCGGCGGGTCGGCGAAGGCGATCAGCGGCGAGTCGTCGAAGCCGACGACGGAGACCTCGCCCGGCACGTCCAGGCCGCGCTGGCGGGCGGCGCGGATCGCGCCGAAGGCCATCAGGTCGCTGCCGCAGACGATCGCCGTGCAGCCCTTGTCCAGCAGCATCCCACCGGCGGCGTGGCCGCCCTCGACGGTGAAGAGGGTGTGCTGGACCAACTGCTCGACCTCGGCGTCGCCGTAGCCGAGCAGCTCCCGCGTCGCCGCCGCGAAGCCCGTGAGCTTCCGTGCCACCGGCACGAACCGGGCCGGGCCCACGGCCAGGCCCACGCGCTGATGGCCGAGTTCGGCCAGGTGCCGGACCGCCATCCACATCGCCGCGCGGTCGTCGGGCGAGACGAAGGACGCGTCGATCCGCTCGCTGAACCCGTCGATCAGCACGAACGGCACACCGCGCCCGGCGAGTCGGGCGTAGCGCTCGTGGTCGGCGGTGGTGTCCGCGTGCAGGCCGGAGACGAAGACGATGCCGGTGACGCCTCGGTCGACCAGCATGTCGACCAGCTCGTCCTCGGTCGAGCCGCCCGGGGTCTGGGTGCAGAGCAGCGGAGTGTAGCCGTGGCGGGTCAGCACCTGCTCGACGACCTGGGCCAGCGCCGGGAAGATCGGGTTGCTCAACTCCGGTGTGATCAGCCCGATCAGGCCCGCGCTGCGCTGCCGCAGCTTGACCGGGCGGTCGTAGCCGAGCACGTCCAGCGCCGCAAGCACGGTCTGCCGGGTGGTCGCCGAGACGCCCGCCTTCCCGTTGAGCACCCGGGAGACGGTCGCCTCGCTGACGCCCGCCTGGGCCGCGATGTCCGCCAGCCGGGCGGGCGGTGACGCCGGGCCAGGACTCGCCGGGCCGGCCTGTGACGGGATGCTCATCGGTCCGTCCACCAGACGGTGGTGTCTCCAGGTACGACAACGGTGCTGCCGGCAGCGGTCCCGCCGTCCAGCACCGGCTCCGCGCCCGAGGTGAGCAACGGCCGCCCAGGCACGGGCAGCCGGACCGGCGCGGAGCCGGTGTTCGCGACGCAGGTGAACGCGCCGCGACGGAAGGCCAGTACGCCCTCGGGGGCGTCCAGCCAGTCCACCGCGTCGCCCGCGCCCAGCTCCGGGCGTTCGGCGCGGAGCGCGAGCGCGGAGCGGTAGAGCTCCAGCGTCGAGGTCGGGTCGCCGGTCTGCACCTCGACGCTCAACTCCGCCCAGACGGGCGGCTGCGGCAGCCAGCTGGGGCCGCCGTCGACCGGCCCGAAACCGTACGGCGCCGCCGTTCCGGACCACGGCAGCGGCACCCGGCAGCCGTCGCGGTAGCCGTCCTGGCCGCTCTGGCGGTGGAAGGACGGGTCCTGACGCACCTCGTCCGGCAGGTCGGTGACGTCGGGCAGGCCCAACTCCTCGCCCTGGTACAGGTACGCGGAGCCCGGCAGGGCCAGCATCAGCAGCGTCGCGGCCCGCGCGCGGCGCAGGCCGAGCGCGCGGTCGCCGGGCGTGCGGATCTGGGTGCTGGTGGACGGCTCGTTGGCGAACCGGGTGGCGTGGCGGGTGACGTCGTGGTTGGAGAGCACCCAGGTGGCGGGCGCGCCGACCGGACGCATCGCGTCGAGGGTCAGGTCGACCACCTCGCGCAGTGCCTCGGCCTCCCACGGGGTGGCCAGGTACTGGAAGTTGAACGCCTGGTGCAGCTCGTCCTCGCGGACGTAGTTGGCCGTCCGCGCCACGGTCGGCGTCCACGCCTCGGCGACGAAGATGCGCTCGGAGCCGTCCTCGTCCGCGTACTCCGCGAGGATCGGCCGCCAGGAGCGGTAGATCTCGTGGACGCCGTCCTGGTCGAAGAAGGGCATCACGTCGTGGCCGAGCAGCTTGAGCTGGTCGTGCACGCCCAGGTCGGGCAGGCCGGGGGCCTTGACCAGGCCGTGGGCCACGTCGATGCGGAAGCCGTCGACGCCGAGGTCCAGCCAGAACCGCAGGATCGAGCGGAACTCGTCGGCGACGGCGGGGTGGTCCCAGTCGAAGTCCGGCTGCTCGGGCGCGAACAGGTGCAGGTACCACTCCCCCGGCGTCCCGTCCGGCTCGGTGACCCGGGTCCAGGCCGGGCCGCCGAAGATGGACTCCCAGTCGTTGGGCGGCAGTTCGCCGTTCTCGCCCTTGCCGGGGCGGAAGTGGAAGCGGCGGCGCAGCGCCGAGCCGGGGCCCTCGCGCAGCGCCTGCTGGAACCACTCGTGCTGGTCCGAGCAGTGGTTGGGCACGATGTCGAAGATGACCCGCAGGCCGAGCGCGTGCGCGTCCTCGATCAGGCCCGCCGCGTCGGCGAGTTCGCCGAACATCGGGTCCACCCGGCGGTAGTCGGAGACGTCGTAGCCGGCGTCAGCCTGCGGCGAGGCGTAGAACGGGGAGAGCCAGACCGCGTCCACACCCAGGTCGCGCAGGTAGGGCAGGCGCGCGCGGACGCCCGCGAGGTCGCCCATGCCGTCGCCGTTCGCGTCGGCGAAGCTGCGCGGATAGACCTGGTAGATCACCGCCTCACGCCACCAGTCGGTTCTCCGCTGCGCATCGCGCTCGCCTGCACCACTGAGCGCGGGACGGACCGGGACGACGAGATGCTGGGTCATGGAATCCCTTGGAAGCGAGAGAACTTCGACTGAACTGCGAGAGGTGGTGCGGAGCGGGGGCGCGGGCCGGTCAGCCCTTGGTGCCGCCCGCGGTGAGCCCGGCGACCAGGTGCTTCTGCACCAGGTAGAAGACGATCGCCGCCGGGATGGCGACCAGCACGCCGGTGGCCGCCAGGTAGTTCCACTGCGAGTTGTACTGGCTGACGAACTGCTGCATGCCGACCGCGAGCGTGTACTTGTCCGGCGACAGCAGGAAGTAGGAGGCGAAGGCGACCTCGCCCCAGGCGGTGATGAAGGAGTAGAACGCCGCCACCGCCAGGCCCGGCTTGGCCAGCGGCAGGATCAGCCGCCAGAAGGTGCCGAACGGGGTGAGCCCGTCGATCCGGCCGGCCTCGTCGATCTCCACCGGGATGGTGTCGAAGTACCCCTTCATCAGCCAGGCGACGTAGGGGACGGTGGTGGTGCAGTAGACGAGGATCAGGCCCGGGTAGGTGTCCAGCAGCTTGGTGTCGGCCAGGATCTTGTAGAGCGGCACCAGCAGCACGGCGACCGGGAACATCTGGGTCAGCAGGAACGAGTACATCAGCGTGCCGCGTCCGAGGAACCGCATCCGCGAGACCGCGTAGCCCGCGCTGGCGGCGAGCAGCACGCCGAGCACCATCGTCCCGGCCGCCACGATCGCCGAGTTGGCGAACCAGGTGAAGAAGTCGGTGTGGCCCAGCACGTAGCTGTAGTTGGAGAGCGAGGCGTGTGCCGCGATCCGCTGCGGGTGCTGGTAGTCGTACTGCCCCGGGCCGAGCGAGATGTAGACGACCCAGGCCACCGGGAAGGCCGCCACGAACGCCGCCACGGCGAGGACCGAGTGCAGTCCGAGGGAGGCGAGCGGGCTGCGCTCGTTGCGACCGCGTGGCTTGGTCAAGCGTGCGCTGCTGCTCATGCTGCGTCTCCCTGCATGCGGCGGATCCAGCGCCGGTAGAACTCGGTGAAGACGACCAGGATGGAGAGGCAGAGCACGCCGACGGTCGCGGCGCGTGCGTAGTCCATCGGCTCCTGGCCGAAGAAGAGGCGGAACGAGTAGGTCACCAGGATCTGCACGCTGTCGCTGTTGGTGGTGCCGAACAGCAGGTAGATCACGTTGAACTGGTTGAAGGTCCAGATGATGCCGAGCAGCACCAGCGTGCTGCTGACCGGCCGCAGACCCGGCAGGGTGACGTTGCGGAACCGCTGCCAGGCGGTGGCGCCGTCCATCTCGGCGGCCTCGTAGAGCTCGCCCGGGATGGCCTGCAGGCCGCCCAGCATCGAGACCATCATGAACGGCACGCCCACCCACACGTTGACCGCGATCGCGGCCACCCGCTGCCACAACGGGTCGCTGAGCCACTGCACATGGCCGATGCCGACGAATCCGAGGACGCTGTTGACCAGCCCGTCGTCGGCCAGCAGCAGCCGCCACGAGAAGATGGTGACGAAGGTCGGCACCGCCCACGGCAGGATCAGCAGCATCCGGTAGGCGGTCCGGCCGCGCACCTTGCGGTTGAGCAGCACGGCCAGCCCGAGGCCCAGCGAGATGGTGAGGACGACGCAGGTGACGGTCCAGACGATCGTCCACCCGAAGTGCGGCCAGAACTGGTTGTCCGGCCCCGACAGGATGTCGACGTAGGTCTTGAGCCCCACCCAGCTGAAGGTGTCCGGGATGTGGTTGACCCCGATGGTGTGCCCGACGTTGAGGCTGGTCGCGTCGGTGAAGGTGTACATCACGCCCAGCACCAGCGGATAGCCGACGAGCAGGCCGAGCACCACCACGACCGGGGCGCACATCGCCCAGGCGTACCAGAACTGGTCGTACGACTGCCGGATCCGACGGAACGGCCCCCGGCGTCGCGCCTCGGCCCGGTCCACCGGGTCCGGCGGCGCGGCCTTGGCCGGTGCTGCCACGGTCATGCTGACACCTCTTCAGAGACTGCTGCTTCAGACACTGATGCTGGCCGTTGCCGGCCGGGAAGGACTGCGACCGGCCGGCCGTCGTCGCGCCGTGGAACCCTCAGTCCACAGCGACCGGACGGCCGGCCGGAGTTCGGTCACTGCGCGGCGTAGTCGGTGAGTTCCTTCTGCGCCTGGATGGTGACGTTGTTCATCCCGGTCTGCACGCTCTCCTGGTTCAGCAGGATCTTGGTGAGGTCGGTCTGGAAGGTGGTGTAGAGGTCGCTGTACTGGACCAGCGGCGGACGCGGCACACCGGCGGAGAGCACCGGCTGGAAGTCGGCGATCCCGGGGTTGGCCGTGACGGCCGAGGTGTACGCGTCGCTGCGGGTCGGCAGCGTGGAGTTCTTGGTCGCGATGGTCTCCTGCGAGGCCGCCGAGGTCATGAAGGCGATGAACTTCTCGGAGGCGGCCTGGTGCGCGGCGTCCGAACCGGCGTAGGCGACCAGGTTGTGGCCGCCGATCGGCGCGCCCGCCTTGCCGGCCGAGCCGGCGGGGACCACCGCGACACCCAGGTTGGACGCGCTGGAGAAGGCGGAGCCCTTGAGGACGTTGGTGGTCTCCCACGGGCCCTGGATGATCGAGGCGACCTTGCCGGTCTCGAAGGCGTCCATGATGTTGGCGTAGCCGTTGGCGGTGGTGTCCAGCTTGCTCACGCCCGGAGCCGCGAGCAGGTTCTTCAGGGTGGTGATCCCCTTGATCGCCGCCGCGGAGTTGAACTCCAGCTTCTTGGCGTTGACGTCCACCATGTCGGTGCCCTCGCCGTAGAGGAACGGCATGGCGTAGTAGGACGCCGGGTTGAAGGCGAAGCCGTCGACGCCGTCCTTCGTCTTGACCGCCGCGGCGTCGGCCGTGAGCTGGGCCCAGCTGGTCGGCGCGGCGGTGATGCCCGCCTTGGCGAACAGCTGCTTGTTGTACATCAGCGCCAGGGTGTCGGTCACCTCGGGCATGCCGTACAGCTTGCCCTGGTAGGTGGCCTGCTGGATCAGCTGCGGCTCGAACTTGGCCTTCTCGGCGGAGGCGGGGGTGCCGTCCAGCGGGACCAGGTAGCCCTGCTGGGCGAAGCCGGGGAGCCAGCCGACGTCGGAGCGGAGCACGTCGGGCGCGCCCTTGCCCGCGGACGCGGCGGCGGTGAACTTGGTCTGGGCGGTCGCGAAGGGGACGTTGACGTAGTCCACCTTGATGGTCGGGTTCGCGGCCTCGAACTGAGCGACCAGGGCCTTGTAGGTCGGCGCCTCGTTGGTGGCGTCCGAGGTGTCCCACCAGGTGATGGTGACCGGACCCGCGTTGGCGGAGGAACTGCCGGAGCTGCTGCCAGAGGAACCGCAAGCGCTTGCAGAAACCGCTATCGCCGTCGCCAGAACGGCCGCCGCAATGCCACGACGCATCGATGGACTCCTTCGGGGGTGGGTGCCCGGGTCGCACAGCCGCCGGGCTTGGGGAGGAACGTAACAGCGATGCAATCGGCTTGGAAAGTGCTTGCAGCAACTTTCTGCAAGCACGCCGGATCGTTACCTCCGCGTGTCCGTCAGATGTCCGAGAGAGGCTCCTGCGGCAGCATCCGCTCCAACCACTCGGCGAGGTGCAACGCCCGGCGACCGTCCGCCAGCTGGGCGATCTGGGTGCGGCAGCTGAACCCGTCCGCCAGCACCGTCGCGTCCGGCTCGGCCCGCAGCGCGGGCAGCAGCACCCGCTCCGCGGCGGCGACGGACACCGCCTCGTGACCCGGCTCGAAGCCGAAATCGCCCGCCAACCCGCAGCAGGACGGCGGTAGTTGGCGCAGGTCCAGGCCTAGCCGGGCGGCGAGGCGCCGGTCGGCGTCGGTGCCGAGGACGGCGTGCTGGTGGCAGTGCGTCTGCACCAGCGCGCTGGGCTTGCTGTCGGGCTTGCTCTCGGGCTTGCTGTCGGGCTTGCTCTCGGGCTTGCCCTGGACCGCGAGGGCAGCAACCAGCTCGGGAACGCGGTCGAGTTGCTCGTCCAGGAGTTCCGCGAACGTGCGGACACGGTCGGCCAGTGGGGAGTGCGGTGCGCGCAGTTCGGCCGCGCAGCTCGGCTCCAGCACCACGATCGGCAGCTGCGGATCGGCGTCCAGCAGCGGCGCCAGCGTGCGCAGGGTGCGGTCCCTGGTGCGACGGGCCGCGTCGAGGCGGCCCGTGGTGGTCTGCGTCAGCCCGCAGCAGACGGGCCCTTGCGGCAGTACGGGCCGAAATCCGAACCGGCGCAGCACGGTTGTCGCAGCGCGCAGCACCTCGGGCTGCAAGTGGTTGCCGAAAGTGTCAGGCCAGAGCAGCACCGGCCGACCGCCCGAACCCGCGCCGGCCGCACCCTCGGTGATGGTGCCCTCGGTGAAGGCGCGCGCGGGGATCGGCGGCAGCGGACGCTGCCGGGTGGTCCCGGCGAGCCACGCCAACAGCGGTCCGAAGCGGCTCCGTGCCAGCGCGCCGACGGGTCGGCCCAGCCGCAGCGCGCGCAGCAGCCGCAGGTTGCGCGGCAGTCCGCCGAGCGTCCAGTGGATCCGGGGCCGCGGCCGGTGCCGGTAGAAGCGGTGCAGGAACTCGGACTTGTAGGTCGCCATGTCGACATGGACCGGGCAGTCGCTCGCGCAGGCCTTGCAGGCGAAGCACAGGTCGAGCGCCTCCCGCACCTCGCGCGAGCGCCAGCCGTCCGTCACCAGGTCACCGCGGAGCAGCTCGCCGAGCAGCCGGGCCCGGCCACGCGTCGAGTGCCGCTCCTCTCTGGTGACCGCGTAGCTCGGGCACATCACGGTCGCCGGGTCGTCGGTGACACACGCGCCCACGCCGACGCAGCGTCGCGCGCCGTCCACCAGCGTCAGCGTCAGCTCCGGGAAGAGCTCCCGCCGCAGCGCCGGTTGCCGCAGATCGGCGTCGAACGGGCGCGGGTCGACCAGATTGCCCGGGTTGAGCAGGTTCGCAGGGTCCCAGAGCGCCTTGAACGCCCCGAACAGCTCGATGACGCGCGGCGGGTACATCCGGGCCAGCAGCTCGCCGCGCGCCTGGCCGTCGCCGTGCTCGCCGGAGAGCGACCCGCCGTGACGCACCACCAGGTCGGCGGCGCCGGTGAGGAAGCCCCGGAACCTGCCGTTCTGCGGACGGTCCAGGTCGAAGTCGATCCGCAGGTGCACGCAGCCCTCGCCGAAGTGCCCGAACGGGGTGCCCTGGAGGCCGTGCGCGGCCATCAGCTCCCGCAGCTCCCGCAGGTACCCGGCCAGCCGCTCGGGCGGCACGGCGGTGTCCTCCCAGCCCGGCCAGGCCTCCGAGCCGTCCGGCGCCCGGGTCGCCGTCCCGGCCGCGGCCTCGCGCACCCGCCACACCGCCCGCTGGGCCACCGGGTCCTCGACCACGGCGACGGCCGCTCCCTGCGCCCGCACGGCCCGTTCGACCGCCCTGGCGTGGTCGCCCGCCTCGGCCTCCAGCAACAGCCAGCCGCCTGGGCCGGTCAGACCGGCCAGGCCGCCAGGGACCAGGTCGCCGCCCATGCCCTCGGCCGTCAGCGGGCGCAGCGGCAGCAGCTCCAGCACCGCCTCGGCGGTGGCGCTCTCGTCCGCGTACCCGGCGACGACCAGGACGCGGCGGCTGGGCAGCGGGGCCAGCGCGACGGTCGCGCCCAACAGCAGCGCGCAGGTGCCCTCGGTGCCGGTGAGCGCGCGGGCGAGGTCGAAGCCGCGCTCGGGCAGCAGCGCGTCCAGCGCGTAGCCGGAGACGCGGCGCGGCAGCTGCGGGAAGTCCTGACGCAGCGTGCCCAGGTTCTGCTCGGCCAGCGCGTGCAATCCGCGCAGCAGCTCCCCCGCGCGGCCCGGCGTGCCGCGCAGCAGCTGCGCCCGCTCGTCGGCGGAGAGCGGGCCGCTGACGGTCAGTTCGGTGCCGTCGGCGAGCAGCAGGTCGAGCGAGCGGACGTTGTCGGCGGTGCGGCCCCAGACGACGGAGTGCGGGCCGCAGGAGTCGTTGCCGATCATCCCGCCGAGCGTGCAGCGGCTGTGCGTGGACGGGTCCGGCCCGAAGACCAGCCCGTGCGGCCTGGCCGCCGCCTGGAGCGAGTCCAGCACCGTGCCGGGCAGCACGCGTGCGGTCCGCGCCTGCGGATCGACCTCCGTCACCCCGGCGAACCGCGCCCGCAGGTCGAGCACCAGGGCGCCGGGACTGACCGCCTGCCCACCGATGCTGGTCCCGGCCCCGCGTGCCAGCACGGGCACGCCGTGCTCCCGCGCCAGCGCCACGGCCGCCCGCACGTCGTCCGACGACGCGGGTTTCACCACCCCGAGCGGGACCTGACGGTAGTTGGACGCGTCGTAGGCGTAGACGGCCCGCTGCGCGGTCCCGAAGTCCACCTCACCCCGGAGGGCGCCGCGCAGCGCGCGTTCGAGGGACCGCGCTTGTTCGACAGAACTGGTCACCCGGTCATTCTCGTGCGGCCACGGCCGATCTCGGTGCGACGACGCCCGTTCAGGCCCGATCCGACCCCGGTCCTACCCGATCCGGCCCGGTCCGGCTCGCTCACGCGCCGAAAGCGGCCGCCTCGCGGGCCGCGGCGTTCGTGCAGGGTGCGAGCAGCGGCGCGGCCCAGGCCAGCAGCCGCCCGGAGGGTCTGGTCTCCGCGAACGCGCACGCGCCCGGCTGTCCGGTGGCGAAGACGCCCGCTCTGCTGGCCCGCTCCCCGGTCGAGCCCGCGTTCAGCTCCGCCGCCAACTCGCTGCCGCTGGGCGCTCCCGCCGGCACCACGGGCAGGGCCGGGCAGGCCGTCGGGACGGGATCGCCGACCACGTCGGCCGCGAGCCCCGAGACCGGACCACCGGCCGGACCGCCCGAACCGGCTGAACCACCCGAACCGCCCGAACCGCCCGACGGACCGCCTGCCTTCGCGGGCTGCCAGTCCATGGCGTAGCAGCGCACCACCGTCGCCGCGCTCCGCCCGTCGAAGGCGCCCGAGCTCGCCTGGCCCACCAGCTGGACGGTCAGCACCGCGTCGCCGGGACGCCGCACGTCGACGCGGAGCAGCTCGCTCGGCACGGCGGTCGCCGTCTCCGCGAACCGGGCCTCGTCCGGCAGGCCGTCAGGCGGAAGCTGACGCAGCGCCAGGGCCAGCAGCCGCGCCTCGCCGTCGGCCGCCTGCGCCGCCAACTGCCCGGGCGGCGGATCGGCCAGCCAACCGGAGGCCGCCTCGCCGACCACGGCGACCGAGGCGACGACGCCGAGGGTGATCACCACGCCGCCGACCCGCCGCAGGCCGCACGCCCGGCGCAACACGCCGAACGGGCGAAGCTCGACCAGCCCGCGCAGCCTGCCCGGACCGAGAAGCTTGCCCAGCCCCAACTTGCCCAGCCGCCAGTGCGTCAGTGCCGCCCCCTGCATCGCCTGAACCGCTCCCGCATCGCGTCGGTGTATCTGTTGGAGTATCTGTCCGTGTGTCCGGTCCGTGAAGAACCATTGTGCGGCCTGCGAGCATGGTTGTGGGCACCGAGGCCCCACCTCGTCACAGAATCCGGAGCAGCACATGCCGTTGGAACATGCCGACGCCACTCCTCTCGTCCTCGGCGAGGGCGTCCTCTGGGACGCCGCGACCGGACGGGTCTACTGGATCGGCATCGAGGACCGCACCCTTCGATGGTTCTCGCACGCGGACGGTTCCGTCGGCGAGATCGCCCTGCCGACCATGCCGGGGACCGTCGCGCCCTACCGGGACGGCACGGTGCTGCTGGCCGTCGCCGAGGGGTTCGCGCTGCTCGACACCGCGACGGGCGACCTGCGCGTCGTCGCCGAGGTGGAGGGCGACCGCCCCGACCGGCGGATGAACGACGGCAAGTGCGACCCCTTCGGCCGGATCGTGGCCGGCACCATGCAGGTCGACGAGCCGCGCCGCCCCGGACCGCTCTACCGGCTGGAACAGGACGCGGACGCGGGAGCCGTCGTCGCCGTCCCGATCGCGGACGGCTTCCTGATCCCCAACGGCCTCGACTGGCCCGAGCCGGACCTGCTCTGGCACACCGACACCCCGCGCCGCCGGATCGACCTCTACGCCTACCCGGAGCACGGCCCACTGGCCGCCCCGCTGCGCTCGCTCGACGTGTCCCACCTCGACGGCGACCCGGACGGCATGACGCTGGACGCCGAGGGCAACCTCTGGATCGCCTTCTGGGGCGGCGGCGTGGTCCGCTGCCTGTCCCCGCAGGGCAAGCTGCTGGAGACCGTCGAACTGCCCGTGCCCAACGTCACCAACTGCGCGTTCGGCGGTCCCGGGCTCGACACCCTCTACATCACCACCGCAGGCGGCGGTCTCTTCCGTCATCCCGGACTCGGCCCGGGCCGTCCCGCGAACGTCTGGTCCGGATTCGCCCGGCCAGGCGAATAGTTGATCCCTGTTCCTCACTCATTGGGGTCCTTCGCCGCGTATGCCGGAATGTGTCGACTAGCGTCGGCCTCGCCATGCGGACCATCGTCAACCGACCACCCGTCGAACCACCGGCCGTCACCTCGAAGCCGGTCATCAGCCCGCTGCTCGCGCACCGGATCCTCTCACTGGTCGCGCTGCTCAGCCTGTTCCAGGGCCTTCCGGCCGACCTGCGTGACGAGGCCGTCAGCCGGGTCTACCTCAGCGCGGGCTTCGGCGTGCTCTACGGCGCGCTGCTGGCCTTCGCTGTCCTGATCTCGCTCGCCAGGCGGCCGGTGACGCTGCGTCGGCTGGATCTGGCGGTGCTCGGCGCCGCACTGGTCCGCCTGGTCCTCCAGTTCGGGGCCACCTCGGGCCGCGGCACGCTGCCGTACGGGGACGACGAGGGCGCGCTGGTCAGCATGGCCGCCCGCGCCTTCGCCGCGGGCGGGCACGTCTACGGCGCGCACTTCCCCACCGCCTCGGCGGTCTACCACGTGAGTCTGACGCCGCTGATGGACGGCAGGCCCGTCGACGTCTTCGGCTATCCACCGCTGAGCGTGCTGCTGAACGCCCCATTCGTGCCGCACGGGCTGCTGCCCGCGCCGTTCTGGGTGCCCGTGGCCGGGCTCTGGTCGCTGGCCGCACTGGTGGCCGCCGGGGTACTGATGTTCCGGCTGCTGCCGGTGCCGCTGCGGCCCGCCGCGACGCTGCTGCTCTTCGGCATGAGCTGGATGTTCCCGTACGCCCGCGACGGCTACCCGGTCTTCCTGACGCTGCCGTTCCTGGTCGTGGTGCTGGCGGGCTGGAGCCGGATCGGCGCGGGCGGACGCCTGGGGCGGTCCGGGGCCGTCTCCGCCTGCTGCCTGGGCGTGGCCGACTCGGCGCACCAACTCGCCTGGTTCCTCACCGCGTTCGTGCTGCTCGGGGTCCTGCTGCTGCGCCGGGGCGAGCTGCGCTCCTGGCGTCCCGCCCTGGCCGTCACCGGCCGCTACGCGGGCCTGGCCGGGGCGGTGTTCCTGCTGGTCAACCTGCCGTTCCTGATCCGGGACGGACTCGGCCTGGACGGAAAGGGCTGGGCGCCCGGGATCGTCGCCGTGCTGACCCAGCACGCCACCCCGCAGGGCCTCGGCCCCGTCGACATCAGCTACTACCTGACCCGGGGCAGCGGCGCGCTCGGGCTCTACTCCACGGCCGCGGCGGCGCTGCTGTTGGCCACCCTGGTGCTCCTCGCCCTGTTCCCGGCCCGGCTCGCGCCCGCGATCGCCGTGCTGCCGTGGCCGGCGTTCTTCCTGTCGACCCGGTCGACGGAGACCTACTTCATGCTGCTGACGCCGCTCTGGCTCACCGCGCTCGCCTGCAACGAGCGGGCGTCCTTCGCGACGGCGTGGACCTGGCGTCCGGCGACACGTCCGGCGGTGCTGCGGTCCCGCCCGGTACGTTTCGGGGTGCCCGCGCTGCTGGTGCTGCCCGCCGTGGTGCTGCTCGCCGTCGCCGTCCTCACCCCGCCGCCGCTTCAGGTGGCCGCAACCGCCGCGACGGCGCATACCGCGAAGTCGGCGAAGCCCTCGGCCGGTATCAGCCGGATCACCGCGACGCTGCGCAACACCGGCGACCAGCCGCTCACCCCCGCCTTCGCGACCAGCAGCAACGCCTGGATGGACCTCAACTGGCGGATCGTCTCCGGCCCCGCGACCCTCCCCGCGCACGCCACGGCCCGCTACACGCTGGCCCGGATCGGCGCGCCCTTCGCGCGCAACCCCTCCGGGCCGACCTACCTGCGCGTTCTCTCAGACGGACCGATGACCCTGACCAACGAGCGCCTGCTTCTCGGATAGCGCCAGCGAGACCGTCTCGACCAGCACCTCCTTGACGCTGTCCTTGTCCCGCGCGTCGCACAGCACCACCGGCACGCTCGCGGCCAGGTCCAGCGCGGAGCGGACCTCCTCCGCCGGGTACCGGGGCGCGCCCTCGAAGCAGTTGACGGCGACCACGAACGGGATCCCACGCCGCTCGAAGTAGTCCACCGACGGGAAGCAGTCCTCCAGCCGCCGGGTGTCGGCCAGCACGACCGCACCCAGCGTGCCCTGGGCCAACTCGTCCCAGACGAACCAGAACCGGTCCTGTCCGGGCGTGCCGAACAGGTAGACCGCCAACCCCGCCCGGATGTCGATCCGGCCGAAGTCCATGGCCACCGTGGTGGTCCGCTTGCCCTCCACGCCGACGGTGTCGTCGAGCGGTCGTCCCGCCTCGCTGAGCCGCTCCTCGGTGCGCAGCGGCCGGATCTCGCTGACCGCACCGACGAGCGTCGTCTTGCCGGCGCCGAAGCCGCCTGCGACAAGGATCTTCACGGCTACTGGATTCTTCACGGCAGCGGACGCGGCGCCACCGCTGTTCGCGCCAGGGTTCACGCGCCGCACCCTAGGGCACGGGCATGGGGGCGGGTCAAGCCGTCCACGCCCTGGTCGCGGTGCACGGCACCGGCTCAGGCCGCTCCCAACTGCTGGAATCTCGCGAGGCTCTGCACGTATGCGACGGGTGTCACATGGACCGGTCCCGCATAGGGGTGGGTCAGGTGCAGCACCATCCAGACCCCGAACCCGACCACCGCGCCGACCAGTCCCAACGCCACCGCCTCGCGGTGGCGGAAGGTGAGCCCGGCGATCGGCGCATAGAGCAGCACCAGCAGGCCGGTGCAGATCAGCGCCGGATAGAGCGGCCACGGCATGGTCGCCGAGGTGTCCGCGAGCCGGATCTGCCGGGCCGTGTAGACCGCGTCGAGATCGCTGAGCTCCTGGTCCTTGGCCGTGAGCGCGGTGGGAGTGGCGGCGGGCAGCGCCTCCACCTGCGCGCGGACCGCGTCCAGGCGTTGCCAGGCCGCCGGGCTGGCCTGGCCCGCGGCCATGGTGGCCCACTCCTTGTCGATGACGGCGCTCACGTACTCCTTGAGCAGCGGCCGGGTGGTGGTGTCAGCGTCCGTGTAGGCGGCGTTGAGGGCGCGCGACTCGTCGAAGGTGTGCCCGCGCGCGGTGTTGAGGTTGGACCAGGACCCGGCGATCAGAAAGGCCGCGATCAGCACGAAGGAGGAGAGCGAGGCCGAGCCGAGGAAGCCCAGCGCGCCTCCCGAGAACGCGCCCTCCTTCGAGCGGGTGGTCCGCCCGAACCCGGCGAGGACCAGCACCGCGAGCAGCCCGCCCACCACGGCAGCCGCGAGAAATCCCAGAGTGGTCATCAACGACCCCTTCCCAGCACGTGGTTGAGCGCGCCCGCCCCGGCGGCGACCAGGGCGGGAATGGTGATCGCGACATAGACGAACGCGGCCTCGGGCGCGGCGGGAGCCGCCGTCACCATCGGCTGCGCCAGCACGTGCGGCACGGCGGTGACGGCCTGGACGTGCGCGACCAGCACGGGTGTGGGCAGCGGAGGCGGCGGCTTGGGCGGCGGCGTCCGGTGCGGGGTCACCCGCAGGGGCGGGCGCGGGTGCACGACGACGCGCGGGTGCGGCCGGTGCGGAACCACCCGGACGCAGCTGAGCGGCGGCGGGAACGCCGGTGGTACGGGCGGCGGTTGTGGCGGGGTGAACGATCCCGGTCCGGCCGGTGGCACGACCGGCACGTGCGGGGGCGGTACCGGTGGGGGCGCACAGATCCCAGGTTGCATGCGCCGAAGCTGCCCGCGCGCCCCGACGCCACGCCGGAGCCGCCGCCGATTGACCCGTCCGGGCGACAAATCGTCGAACGGGCTTGCAGGGCAGGCACGTCAGCGCGTGCCAGACGTCACCCTGCTCAACACGGCCAGGACGTCAGAGCGCGCGCAGGCCCTGGATGACCTCGCGCAGGATCTGGACGTCCGGCAGCTCGGCCAGCGGCACCGGCCGGGTGACCTGGATCAGCTCCGCCGCCAGCAGGTCGCCGAGGAGGATCCGCACGACGCCCAGCGGCAGGTCCAGGTCCGCCGCCAACTCCGCGACGGACAGCGGCCCGTGGCGGACCAGGTCGAGGATCGCCTCGTGCTCCGGGTCCTGCGCGTCCTCGTCCGCGATGCCCGGCTCGCGCGGCACCGCGCTGATCTGGGCGACCACGTCGAACGCCTCGGACCCGGAGTGCCGGGTCCGGCCCCGGGTCAGCGTGTAGGGACGCACCAACTGGGCGGTGTCCTCGTCCCAGTCGTCCGCTCGCCCTACGGCGGCCTCACGGCGGTCCTGCTCCCCCGGCATCGGGTCACCCCGCCGACGCGGACGCCCGCGGCTCGGTGCCCAGGTGCTCACCGACGCGACGGACGAGCAGCGCCATCTCGTAGGCGATCAGGCCCACGTCCGAGTCCGCCTCGCTCAGCACGGCCAGGCAGCTGCCGTCGCCCGCGGAGGTGACGAAGAGGAAGGCCTGGTCCAGCTCGACCATGGTCTGCCGGACGTCGCCCGCCTCGAAGTGGCGGCTCGCGCCCTTGGCCAGGCTGTGGAAGCCGGAGGCCACCGCGGCCAGGTGCTCGGTGTCCTCACGCGCCAGCTCCCCGGACGCGCCGGTGGCCAGCCCGTCGCTGGACAGCACCACCGCGTGCCGGATCGTGGGCACCCGGCGGACCATGTCGTCCAAGAGCCAGTTGAGGTCGCCGGACGGCTTCGTCGTGCCGGTCATCGGGTGGGTCCTTCCGGTGTCGGTGCTGAATCTGGTGCTGCGTCAAGAACGGAGTCGGATGCCGACCGCCAAGGTGCCGGGGCCGGTGCCGGTGCCGGCGCCGGGTCGGCCGCGGCGCGGCCTCGGGCGAGTCCGCGCTGGAACGAGGCGAAGACGGCGCGGGCCTGTTCGGGTGTGCGCTCGACCTGGTCGACGGCGGGCGCCGCGGGCCGGGACGCGGAGTCCGGTTCGAGTGCGCTCCGCAGTTGCGGGGCCAGGTTGGCCTGGCGCACGCGCCTGGGGAGTGCCGGTGCGACGGCGGTCTCGGTGTCGCTGCGCAACAGGATCTCGTCCGCCAGCACGTCCTCGTCGAGGACGTCGTGCCGGAGGTCGGACCGGGTCTCGGAGCGCACGTCCTGACGGACCTCGCGGGGCGCCTCGCGGACCACCTCGCGGCGTGCGTCGGTCCGGCGGCGGCGCGGAAGCCTCGGGGCGGTGAGGCCGACACCGTCGCCGTCCTCCGACTCCGGCCCGTGCGGACGCGGACCACCCAGCGCGGGCCGGTCCGACGCGTCCAAGCCGGACCGGTCCCCCTCCAGGACCGGACGGGTCCGGCCCGCGGGCGTCAACTCGCGCGCCACCCGCGTGAGCTGGGGCACGACCACCTGCTCGCCGGTCGCCTCGACGCCGCTGACGTCGGCGTCGCCGGGGCGCGGCGGCGCGGGGGTGAGCAGGGCGTGCGGGAGCAGCACGACCGCCGTGGTGCCGCCGTAGGGCGAGCGCCGCAGCGACACGCGGACGTCGTGGCGGGCGGCCAGGCGGCTGACTACGAAGAGCCCGAGCCGGTCGGTGTCGCCGAGGTCGAAGTCGCCGCCGGTCGCCAGCCGGTCGTTGGCGGCTGCCAGCGGCTCCTCGCCCATGCCCAGCCCGCGGTCGTCGATCTCCAGCACGAAGCCGTTGGCGACCTCCTCGCCCTGGATCCGCACCTGGGTGTGCGGCGGCGAGAAGACCGTGGCGTTCTCGACGAGTTCGGCCAGCAGGTGGACCAGGTCGGAGACCGCGCCGCCGACCACCGCGACCGGGGGCATCCGGTGCACCCGGACCCGGGCGTAGTCCTCGATCTCGCCGACCGCGGCGCGGACCACGTCCAGCACCCGCACCGGTCGCAGCCAGGTCCGGCCAGGGGCCGCGCCGGAGAGGATGATCAGGCCCTCGGCGTGGCGGCGCATCCGGGTCGTCAGGTGGTCGAGCTTGAACAGGTCGTCCAGCTCGCCCGGGTCCTCCGCGCGGCGCTCCATCTCGTCGAGCAGCGACAGCTGCCGGTGCAGCAGCGCCTGGCTGCGGCGGGCCAGGTTGACGAAGACGGCGGAGATGCCGCGCCGCAGCTCGGCCTGCTCGACGGCGGCCTCGATCGCGGCGCGCTGCACCGCGTTGAACGCCCGGCCGACCTGCGCCAGTTCGTCGTGCGAGCCGTCGGCGTGCTTGCCCTTGGAAGGCCTGCCCCCGCTGGGCGTGGCCAGCGGCGGCGCCTCGACGGCCACGTCGACCTTCTCGCCGTCATGGAGCCTGCGCATCACCGACGGCAGCCGGACCCCGGCCAGCTCGAAGGCGCCGTTGCGCAGCTCGACCAGCTCGCGGACCAGACGGCGGCCGATCCGCAGCGAGATGACGATCGTCGCGATCACCGCGAGCAGACCGAGCGCACCGGCGATCCCGTCCTGCCAGATCACCCGCATCGCGTAGGAGGTGGCCTGCTGCCCGGCCAGTTGGGCGGCCTGCTGGTCGATGTCGCTGAGCCGGCTCAGGTTGACGCCGACGCTCTGCTGCCACTGCTGGTAGCTGAGCCGGTTCAGCGCCTGCGCCGCTCCGAGCTGCGCGGCGTCCGACTGCAGCGCCTGCAGCTCGAAGTAGTCGGAGCTGCTGAGGTACGGGGTGTAGAGCGCGGCGATCGAGGACGGCAGCTCTTCGGTGTGGACCTGGAGCAGCAGCTGCTGGGTCGCCCCGGTCGACAGCATCTCCTGGTACTGCTGGTCGTCGAGGGTGCCCTGGAAGTGTGCGCCCACCTCAATCGCGTCCTCGCGGGAGAGGTACTCGCGGGCGCGGACGATCTCGATCAGGTTCTGTGCGGTCCGTGCCAGGTCGCCGCCGCTGACGTCGCTGAGCTGGAGCCGGAACTGGAAGAAGGGGTCCTGCCCGACCGTGTACCACGCGTAGACGCTGTACCAGCCCTGGTAGTTGCCGTTGATCGCCTGCCGTTCCAAGGCCAGACCCTTGAGCTCCGTGTCGATCAGCCCCAGCGTGCTCAGCTCGGCGGCGTTCAGCCCGGAGCGGTGGCCCCGATCGTTCGCGTGGCGCGTGAAGGCGGCGGACGCGGCGTCAGTCGCCGCCTCGGCCTGGCGCAGTGCGCTGAGCTCGGCGGCAGGGGGCGTGGTCGGCCGGCCATCGGCGGAGAGCGAGGCCGCGGTGTAGGCGACGGCGGCGCGGCGCTCGTCCTGCAGGGCGCGAGAGAGGGTGTCCGCAGGCGTTCCGAACCACTGGTAGTCGCTGCTGACCCGCATCAGGCCCCAGACCTGGCTGACCGACTGCACGGACGTGTAGGCCCAGAGGGCCGTCAGTGCGGTCAGCGGCACCAGGAGCAGCGCGGTGATCTTCGCGCGGATGGATCTGCGGCGGAAGCGCATGGATTCCTCTCAGGTCCCGGCAGAATCGCCGCGACTCTACTACTCGCAAGGACGTCAGTTCGACAGTGGAGGGACACAGATCGCTGCACTTCCGATGACATCTGTCACCACATCTCCAGCCCGGCTCCGCTGACGCGACCGATACGCCGTCGATACGGCACCGCCACCGGGCCGCAGTGTCACCACATTTCACGGTCATATCCGACAGATCACCCCAAATCACTTGTCATCCTGGGAAGTTGGTACACAGAAGGCAGGCAGGTGCGGTGGGGGTCCTGTGAAAAGGCTGGAGCATCCCCCGCGCCGCTCTGGTTCATGGCGTTTACCTGGGGTAACTTGCGGGTTCTCCACACGCAGGGTGATGAAAGGGTGCCGGATGCGTGAGTTCAGCGTTCCGGCATTGGTCCGGGCACAACGGACGGAAGGCCTCGCCGACTCCGTCTTCCGCACCGCCGAGGAGACTCCGCTCCTCCCGGTGTTGAGCAGGCGTACCGCGATCAACCCGGACGCGACCGACGAGGCGCCATCCCCGCAGGGGGCCACCTGGCACGACGTCACCGCGGCGCAGTTCCGCGACGAGGTCCAGGCGCTCGCCAAGGGCCTGCTCCAGCAGGGCATCCGCTTCGGCGACCGGGTCGCGCTGATGTCGCGCACCCGCTTCGAGTGGACCCTGCTCGACTACGCGCTGTGGTCCATCGGCGCGCAGCCGATCCCGGTCTACCCGACCTCCTCGGCCGAGCAGGTCCGCTGGATCCTCGGCGACTCGCACGCGGTCGCGTGCATCGTCGAGCACGAGGACCACGCGATGACCGTCGGCTCGGTCTGCGACAGCCTCCCCACGCTGCGCCGGATCTGGCAGCTCGACGCCGGCGCCCTGCGGCAGATCGCCTTCGCCGGACGCTCCGTGCCGGACGAGGAGATCGAGCGCCACCGCGCGGCCGTCACCTCCGACACCGTCGCCACGATCATCTACACCTCCGGCACCACCGGCCGTCCCAAGGGCTGCGTGCTGACCCACGGCAACTTCATGGCCGAGTGCGACAACCTGGTGACCCAGTACGAGTCGGTCTTCGGCGCCAAGGGACGCGGCGAGCAGGCCTCGACGCTGCTCTTCCTCCCGCTGGCCCACGTCTTCGGCCGGATGGTCCAGGTCGGCGCGATCCGCGCCGGGGTCCGGCTCGCCCACGAGCCGAGCCTCAGGCCGGCCGACCTGTTGCCGTCGCTGGCGTCGTTCGGCCCGACCTTCCTGCTGGCCGTCCCGTACATCTTCGAGAAGCTGCTGCAGCGCGCCCGCCAGCGGGCCGAGGAGAGCGGACGCGGCGGCATCTTCGAGAAGGCCTACAACGCCGCCGTCCGCTACGCCGCCGCCCAGGAGCGCGCCGCGTTCGGCGAGGGCCCCGGGCCGACGGCCGCGCTGCGGATGCAGCACCAGTTCTACGAGTCGCTCGTCTACGGCAAGGTCCGCGCCGTGCTCGGCGGCAAGCTCCGGCACGCCATGTCCGGCGGCTCGGCGATGAACCGCGAGCACGCGCTCTTCTTCAAGGGCGCGGGCGTCACCGTCATCGAGGGCTACGGCCTCACCGAGACCACCGCGGCCAGCACCGCCAACCCGCCCGACCGCCCGCGCTTCGGCAGCGTCGGCCAGGCGATCCCCGGCACCAGCGTGCTGATCGCCGAGGACGGCGAGGTCTGGGTGCACGGCGGCCAGGTCTTCCAGGGCTACCTGAACAACCCCGAGGCCACCGAGGACACCCTGCGCAACGGCTGGCTGGCCACCGGCGACCTCGGCCGTCTCGACAGCGAGGGCTACCTCTGGATCACCGGCCGCAAGAAGGAGATCATCGTCACCAGCGGCGGCAAGAGCGTCGCGCCGGTGACCCTTGAGGACCGGATCCGCAACCACCCGCTGGTCAACCACTGCATGCTGGTGGGCGACAACCGGCCCTTCGTCGGCGCACTGCTGACCCTGGACCCCGAGGCCCTGGACCACTGGCAACGCCGCAACGGCCGACCCCAGTTGAGCCCCGCCCAGGCCGCCCATGACCCGGACATCCACGCCGAGCTGCAACGCGCGGTCGTGACGGCCAACACCGCCGTCTCCCGGGCCGAGTCGGTGCGCGCGTTCCGGGTCCTGGCGATGGACTTCACCGAGCAGTCCGGCCTGCTGACCCCCTCGCTCAAGCTCCGCCGCCGCGCGATCATCCGCCACTGCGCGGTGGACATCGAGGCGCTCTACGCCTCGTCGGCGCAGGCGGCACTGTCGACCTGAGGAGTCTCGTCGTAGACGAGCTCCAGCTCGAATCCTTGACTGTCCGTCAGGTGGAGCGCCTGGCCGGTGTCCACCCGCAGCTGCCACCCGGCGTCCCGCGCCGTGGTGAACACGGCCTCGGGCCGGACGGGCGTGCAGCGCAGCGCGAGGTGGTTGATTCCGGCCCGGAGGCGGTCGTGCCCTCCGGGCCGGAGCGCCGGCGACTGCTCGATCACCACATAGCTGCCGTCCCGCCGCCAGCTGCGGCCGTTCTCCCAGTGCTGGAACGGCTTGCAGCCGAGCACCCCGAGCACCGGGCCCCACTGGCGTTCGGCGAGGGCCAGGTCGTCCATCCACAGCTCGACGTGATGGACCAACGGTCCGTGCGGCGGGGTCTGTTCAGTCATGCGGCAAGACTAGGCAACGACACTGACAGCACCGGCACTGACGGCACCGGCGCGGAGACTCAGGCGTCCTTGCTGAACACCGGCAGGAAGCCGTCCGCCTGCCCCGCCGAGGTGGGGTGGTAGGACTCGTCTATCGGCAGCGTCGTGCTGTGCAGCCAGGAGTCGTTCGAGCAGATCTCGTGGCCCTCGAAGGCGCTGCGCACGTCCGCGAAGGTGAAGCCGTACTTGGCGGCCTCCTTGGCGGTGACCGAGTCCAGGTCGTCGGCCGCGCCGTTGATGGCGGTCCGGCTGGTGTCCCCTATGCCGAAGAGGCAGGAGCCCGGCACCTCGTAGAGGTGGGGGTAGTCCAGCACCACCACATGGGCGTTGGGCGCCTTCGACTTGATCGCCGAGTAGACGGCGTCGAGCTTGGGCGCGAGCTGGGTGTTGACGAAGTTCTCGTCCGAGGAGACCGCCGAGAGGCAGGAGCTGGTGCCCTCCAGGACGCAGGTCTCCATGGTCGACGCGAAGCCCGCGTCGTTGCCGCCGATGGTGATGCTCACCTCGGAGGTGCTGCTGCTGAGCGTCCCGAGCTGACTGCTCAGCACATCGCTGGTGGTGGCACCGCTGCACGCCTCGAAGCTGAAGCTCGACGGCGAGTGGGCCTGGGACCACAGGTACGGGTAGGCCAGCGTGCTGCGCTCGCAGGAGCCGCTGGAGGAGATGTAGCTGCCACTGCCGACGCCGGAGGAGTACGAGTCGCCCAGGGCGACGTACCCGCCGCCGGCCGCCTGGGCTCCCGGCGCCAGGGCGAGGCTGCCGGCGAGCAGCGCCGCGGAGGCCGCGGCTGCGGCGCCGAGGCGACGGCCTGCGGTTCCGGAGACTGCGACTCCGGGGGACGTCGGTCTGGGGAATGCGGGCATGCGCATGAAACCCTCCACTGCAACGTGGTGGTACACGACTGTGAGGTGGGACACAGTGCGACGCGCGTCACGTCATGTGTACCAGCGGGTAACCGGTCGGGGAAGTGTGCATGCCAGCAAATGCCCTGAAAGGTTGAAGATTTGCCGCCCGTTCAGGTAATGATGCGTCAGATATGCGCCAGATGTGGGTCAGATGTGCAACGAGAGCTCAGCTGAGGAACGAGAGGCGCACGGTAAGCACGGGTGACCCGTGACCGGCCCCGACACGCCTTCAGGCAGTGGGGTCGATCACGGGTCACAGTCGCGGGCCGCCGAAGGCCGTGCGGCGGGGCGCCGGCGCGCGTCAGGCCGCGGCCGCCAGCACCGGCGGGGCGGCCGACAGCGAGTCCTGACCGGTCGTCAGCCGCTCGGCGGTGGCCACGGCCGTGTCCAGCAGCGCCTGGGTGCCCAGGACCAGTTGGTGGTCGGGCGTGTGCTCCAAGGCGTTGTGGCTGATGCCCGAGGTGCTGGGCACGAAGATCATGCCGGTGGCGACCCGGGTACTCATCACGCTGGCGTCGTGTCCGGCGTAGGAGGCCATCCGATCGGTGCGGTCGCTGCTGGCCCGGCAGACCTCGTCGGCCATGCGGACGATCTCCGGGTTGAACTCCGCGACGGGCTTGGCGGACGCCTTCCGGATGGTGCAGGTGCAGTTCTCCTCCTCCGCGATCCGCTCGTACGCCTCGCGGAGCGCGGTCCGGGTCTGGTCCAGGACCGCCTCGCTGATGCCGCGGATCTCGATCTGGAGGGTCGCCTCCCCCGGAACGACGTTGGCGGCGCCGGGTGTGAACGAGCAGGAGCCGACATTGCCGATCAGTCCGACGGGGTCGATGCTCTGGCAGATGGGGCGGAGCGCGGCCGCGGCACGGGTCGCCGCACGTCCGGCGTCGGCGCGCATGTCGAACGGGGACGCGCCGCCGTGGTTCTCCTGTCCGTGCATGACGATCTCGTAGCGCTCGACGCCGACGATGCCGGTGACCGCCGCGAGGTCGAGACCCGCGGCCTCCATCCGCGGGCCCTGCTCGACGTGGACCTCCAGATAGGCGGCGATGTCGTCGATGTGCGGACTGTCGGCGAGGAAGGTCGAACCGCCCAGGCCCCCGTTGGAGTCGGGCGCCACGCCCTCCTCGTCCCAGAAGGCCACGATCTCGATGTGGTCGGCGGCCGGATGCCCCGTCTCGACCAGCGTGCGCAGCACCTCGATGGCGGCGACCACGCCGTAGGCGCCGTCCAGGTGACCGGCGGCCGGGACCGTGTCGGCGTGGGAGCCGAGCAGTACCCATGGGCCGGTGCTGCCTGGTACACGGCCGAAGACGTTGCCTATCTCGTCGCGATGGCCGGTCAGTCCGGCGACCTGCATGGTTTTGCTCAGCCAGTCACGCGCGGCGAGGTCGGCGCGCGACCCCGCGACACGGTGGATCGCTCCGTCCGGTCCGGCCCCGATCTGCGCGAGGTGCGTCAGCTCGGTCAGGAGTCGCTGGGCGTTGATGGACGGGGTGTTCACGTTCGTGGTCCTCCTCGTTGCGCGGTCGCTCGGCACGGTGCCGGCGAGGTCCGCGGTTGCACGGTTCAGGGTTCTCAGTTCGCGTTCACAGTTCGCGGGTGGAGCGGTGGTGCTGAGGGACAGTCCGGTGCACGGGTCAGGAGCTGAGGGCGACGCCGATGACGATCAGCGCCATGCTGGCCAGCTGCGGAGTGTTGATCGGCTCGCCGAGGGTGAGGTAGGCGAGCAGGGCGACGACGGCGGGTTCGAGGTAGTAGATGACCGAGGCACGGCCCACCCCGACCGTGGCGATGGCCTTGTTCCAGCAGAAGTAGGCGACCGCCGAGGAGAGCACGCCGACGTAGAGCAGCGCGCTGACCGTGGTGACGTGGACGGGGAACCCGCCCTGCGTGGTGAGGCTCCAGGCGTAGGCGGGCGCCAGGAAAGCGGTGCCGAGCCCGAAGGTGGCCAGCAGCAGGCTGAGCCCGGAGAGGCCGGCCGGCTTGCGCTTGAGCATCAGGGAGTAGAGCGCGAAGGTGGTCATCGCGGCGACCATCCACAGGTCCCCGGACGAGAAGTGCAGGTCCAGCAGTGTGGTGAGCGAGCCGCGGGTGATCAGCACGACGATCCCGACCAGGGACAGCGCCGCCCCGGCCCAGCGGCGTGGCCCCATGGCCTCCTTCCAGACCAACCGGGCGCCCAGCGTGATCACCAACGGGGACGCGGCGGCCAGCAGGGCCATGTTGGTGGCCGGACTGGTGCGCCCGGCGGTGTAGATCAGGGTGTTGAACAGCGTGACGCCCAACAGCGCGGCGCAGCTGAGGAACTTCCAGTGCGCCCGCACGACGGCCCACTCACGGCGCAGGTGCCTGACCCCGAAGGGGGCGACGGCGCAGAGGGCGATGACCCAACGCCAGAACGCCAGTTGAACCGGGGGGATGGAACGGGCCATGGCATCGGCGATGATGAAGTTCCCCGACCAGATGACGGTGGCGAGGGTGGCCAGTGCCAGTCCGATGACGGCCGCCCGGCCCCGGATGCGACTGCCCGGGGGCGCACTCTCCGGGGGCGCACTGTCCGGTCCCGTTCCGGATCGGGAGCTACTGAGATCTGTCTGCGGGACCTCCGACAGGGCGTCAGAAGGGCTCTCGGGCTGGACGTCAGGGCGCGGGCTGGTGAGCGTCACGCGTGGGTCTCCTCTCGAAGGTGAGTGAGCAGCGCCGCAGGTGCGGCGGCGCGGGCCTGGCCGAGGCTGGTGAACGGCCTGTCGGCCAGGAAGGTCTCGACCTGGCCCGGTTCCGGCCCGGGGGTTCCGCGTGTCCCGGGCCGGTCGAGCAGTGCGGTCAACGCCTGGCCGGGCAGCGTGTTGAGCCACCCGAGCGCGAGCGACGCCCGTCCCGCCGGGGCGAGTTCGCCCCACAGCCGGAGCCGCGAGGCACCACCGCCCGGGAACAGGTCGAGCCGGACATGACTGGAGGGGCGCGGCGTCGGCACCAGGAAGCGGTGCCGGGTGTCGGGCAGCAACGGTGTGGCGGGCAGCAGTTCGAACCAGCGCGGAAGATCGTCCCCGCTGTCCGAGGCGTTGAGCCCGTACAGGGCCGCGCGGCTCGGTGCGTCCACGCCCTGGAACGAGGTGTCGATGTCCACCTGACGCACCGTGCCCTCGGCGGCGAGCCGGAGGTGGACCCAGTCGTGGGAGGCGTCCCGCCGACGCGGCGGGACCCAGCCGGGGCCGTCCGGCCCGCCGGGGACGGTCAGCCGTGCGGCGGGGGCGTGGGGGTGTTCGCCGCAGTGGTCGACCACCACCGCGCCGTTCTCCTGCGCGGCCAGGTCGATCCAGGCGGCGCGCAGCAGGGTCGTGTCGGGCACGACCGTGCCGTGGGCCCGCAGCCGGGCGAGCGCCCCGTCGGGCTGGACGATGATCCGCAGGTGCGTGTAGCGGTGCGGGTCGGTGACGTCGAAGGCGTTCTCGGCGTCCGGCCGCAGGGCCACTCCGCGCAGCAGGGTCGTCCACGGCAGTGCCGGGTCGGTCAGCTGCTCGGCGGCCGGGTAGCCGTCCCAGCAGTGGGCCTGGACGGTGACCGAGTCGGGGCAGTCGTCGTGGAGGTGGCGGGTGTCGAGCACCACCGTGCGCAGCACACCGGGCTCGCCCAGCCGGACGATCACCCACTCGCCGACAGGCGCCGTGCGACGCCGCGCTCGCCAGGCGTCCGGCGTTGTGCCCGGGGCCGTCGCGACTGGGGGCCGAACCCTCAGCAGCGCGTCATGGCGGCCTGCGGAGTCGTCGCTGGAGGCAACCACGCTCGCACCGAGGTCGCGCCCGGTCAGGTCGAGCAGTGCCACAGGCATGGTGCACACCTCCGGTTCGGGTCAACTGGCTTGTGCGGCAGACGGGATCGTCGCCGCACAACCAGTTGACCGGCCGGGCCGGTGGTGCGTCCATCGAGCTTTTCGTAAGCGAAGTTTCAGTACGTTTACACGGACGGGTTGTAGCGGCGACGGTCCTCGGCGACGCGCTGAAGACTCCGTACGACCACCTTCAGGCGCGGGGCGGTCTCGGACCCCCTGCGCACCGCCCCTATGACGTGGCGCCGGGGTTGATCCTCCGTCAGCACCCGGATCCGCACGCCAGGACGCCGGGCGTCCACCAGACGAGGCACCAGCGCCACGCCCATCCCCGCCTGCACGATCGCCAGGATCGCGCCCCAGTCCGAGGCGGTGTGCGCGGCGATGGGAGCGAAGCCCACCTCGGCGCAGGCCGCCAGGGTGATGTCCCGCCACGGGCCCGACGCGCCGAAGACCCAGGCCTCCTCCGCCAGGTCGGCCAGATGCAGCCCGGCTTGCCCCGCGAGGTGGTGCCCCGCGGGCAGCGCGACGTCCATCGGGTCCGCCAGCAGTGGGAAGCTGACCAGCCGTCCGCCGGCCACGGCGCCGTCGGTGTGCGCGGCCAACGACAGCGCCACGTCAATCTCGCCGCGCTCCAGCAGTGTGTAGACCTCGGCCGCCTCGGCTTCGTGCACGGAGGCCTGGAAGGTGGGGCGGGACTGCCGGAGCAGGTCCAGCGCCGGCATCACCAGCGCCTCCACTCCGGTGGCGAACGAGCCGATCCGGACCAGCCCCTCCTCACCGCCCAGGTACGCCTCGATCTCGGCTTCGGCGGCCTCCAACTGGGCGAACACGGCATCACCGTGACGGAGCAGCAGATGCGCCACCTCGGTCAGGCGCACCCGCCGCCCGTCCGGCTCGACGATCGGTGCGCCGATCTGCCGACTCAGGCTGTTGAGGGTCTGCGACACCGCCGAGGGGGTGAGGGAGAGCGCCTGAGCCGTGGCGGTGACCGTGCCCTGGCGCTTCAGCTCGGTCAGCACACGGAACTTCCGTAGATCCCATTCGATCATTCAGCCGAGGCTACGGATCACTCGGTCGTACAGCAACAACCGTCCGACGGGCGGTCACCGGCCGCACAGCCGACCGGTCGAGAGCGGCGCGGACAAGGAAGCGCCGCCTCCGTGGGGCCGGGGCGGACCGGGCGGGTGCCCGGCCGACCCCGGCGCCACGAAGGCGGCGCGGGCGGTGCTCTGTGGTTGTGCCTGCTGTGCTGGTTGTGCCTGCTGTGCTGGTTGTGCCTGCTGTGCCGGAGCCTTGACCGTCCGTCAGCCGGACAGTTCGGCGGTGCGCTCGGCCAGCGCCTTCGCGCCGTCCGCGGTCAGCGAGCCGAAGAGCCGCAGCCGGGATATGCCGCCGTCCGGGAAGATGTCGATCCGGACGTGGGTCGACGGCGGCGTGTCGACCAGGAACCGGTGCACGGTGTCGGGCAGCAGCCGGGTGCGGGGCAGGATCTGGGTCCACTCCCCGGTGCCGGAGCTCTGATCCTGGACGAACAGCGCGGCCCAGCCCGCCGCGTTGCCCTTCAGGTAGGTGGTGTCGATCTCGACGGCACGGATCACCGCCTGGCCGGTCAGGCGGTAGCGGACCCAGTCGTTGCCCTTGTCACGACGCCGCCGCGTCTCCCAGCCGTCGTCCATCTTCCGGGAACGGCCCGGCAGGATGGTGTTGGTCGGCGGCGAGTAGAAGCGGTCGGAGGCGTCCTCGACCGCGCCGCCGTTCTCCAGCGCGACCAGGTCGAAGGCGCCGAGCGCGTCCAGCCACTCCGGGTCGGGCGCCACCTCGCCGTAGACCCGCAGCCGGGCGACGCCGCCGTCGGGGTGCTGGTTGAGGCGCAGGTGGGTGAAGCGCCGCTCGACGTCGACGCTGAAGGCGTTGGCCGCATGCCCGCCGATCTCGGTACGCGGGACGATCTCGATCCACTCGACGTCGTCCGCGAGCAGTTCCTCCGCCGAGGCGGAGGCCGGGGCTGTGGTCGCCTGGACGCTGACCGCCTGGGGGTAGTTGCCGCGGAAGTGCGCGGTGTCCACGACCAGGCCCCGGACCACGCCGGGCACGCCCAGCCGGATCAGCGCCCAGTCGTGGTCGTCCGCCTCGGGGTGCGGGGTCTCCTCGTCCACCCCGCGGCGACGGCGGGTCTCCCAGCCGTCCATGATCTTGCCCTTGTGCCCGAACCGCTCCGGGGCGAACACGGCGGGCTCGGGGACCAGCAGGTTCTCGCGCTCGGCGAAGAACTCGTCGTTGGCTGCGACGACCGCACCGCCCAGGCGTCGGTCCGCGAGGTCGACCAGCTGGTCGAAGGGGAGCGTCTCGGCCCGCCGGTAGTCGGCGTACGGCTCGGCGCCCTCACGGTACGGCTTGGCGTCGCCGGTGAAGGACGTGACGTGCGGCATGCGATCTCCTCAGGGGCTCGTGAAACAGGGCGGGTTCCCCCGCCGCCCCGTCCGGGCGGCGGTCCGCTGCCCGCACCCCAAGGCTCGAACCTGGGCACCGCACAGGTCCATCGCGTAAATCCTTCGGCTATTTTCAGTCGGGCTACACAGTCGGCCCGCAGGCGGCCGGGCGGCGGCGCTCGACGCCCGCGCCCGGACGGCTGACCAGAGGGAATACAAGATTCCGCCCGATCCCGCGCGGGAAGTCGCGTCGCCCGGACGATCAGCCGCCGAGGAACGAGAGGCGCACGGTACGGACCGGGTTGTCGACGTTGGTGTCGACCAGCACCACCGACTGCCAGGTCCCGAGCGCCATCCGACCGCCGATCACCGGCAGCGTTGCGTGCGGGGCCACCAGGCCGGGCAGCACGTGGTCCCGACCGTGCCCCGGCGAGCCGTGCCGGTGCCGCCAGCGGTCGTCGGCGGGCAGCAGTTCGCGCAGCTGGGCCAGCAGGTCGGAGTCGCTGCCCGCGCCCGTCTCGATGACCGCGATCCCGGCGGTCGCATGCGGCACGAAGACGTTGAGCAGCCCGTCCCGTCCCGGCGCGACCTCGGCCAGGAAGGTCTCGCAACGGCTCGTCAGATCGACGGCCGCCTCATGGTGACCGGTGGTCAGCTCGAAGGTCCGCGTGCTGAAGCTCTGCGTACTGGACGTCATGCGTCCATCATGACCTTCCGGCAGCCCGTGACCCTCACGTGCCGAGCAGGCGTCGCAGATGCTCCTCGTCCTCGTCACTGAGCCCTGACACGAAGCGGGCCAGCACGGCCTCGCGGTCCTGCTCCTTCTCCAGCTCCGACCGCATCCGCCGCGCCACCAGTCCCGGCGCGTCGGCGACCTCACGCGCGGGGGCGTAGGCGAAGGCGCGCCCGTTGCGCGTGCGCTCCACCACGCCCTTCTCGTGCAGCCGGGACAGGATCGTGTTCACCGTGGTGCGTGCCAGCCCCCCGCCGAGAGCGTGCTGGATCTCCCCCGGGGTCAGCGGCCCCGTCGCGGACCACAGCACGGAGAGCACACCGGACTCCAGCTCACCGGGATTCCGCCGGTGTCCCGCATCCGCCATGCCCCTCGACCTCCCCGCTCTCGTGTCGTTCCATGCGCGCCCCGCGCACCTTCTCACGCTTCTCTTGCGCCCCGGCCACCGCTCGCGTCTTCGGAATCCTCACGTCCATCCACTACAGTGAGCCGGAACGACTACATGGATGTAGACGTTGTTCCAGACAGACCTTACCGAACCCGCGCCCACCCCTGCAGGAGGATCATTCCGATGGCCCCGGACCCCTCGGCCGTGCACTACCTCGCGGTGAACCTCCTCGATGCCAACTCGGTGCTCGCCGCATTCGGCGCACTGGGTATCGCGGTGATCCTCTTCGCCGAGACCGGCCTGCTGGTCGGCTTCTTCCTGCCGGGCGACTCGCTGCTCTTCACCGCCGGCCTGCTCTGCACCACCACCAAGAACGGCGTCCACCTGAACCTGCCGTCCGTGCTGGTCTGCGCCATCGCAGGCTCATTGATCGGCGCCCAGGTCGGCTACCTGATCGGCCGCAAGGGCGGCAAGTCGCTGCTGGCCCGCAGCAAGAACAAGCACCTGCAGAAGGGTGCGGAGCGGGCCGAGGAGATCCTGGCCAAGTACGGCTACGCCAAGGCGATCGTGCTGGCCCGGTTCATCCCGGTGGTGCGCACCGTGCTCAACCCGATGGCCGGCGCGCTCAACGTCCCGGTCAAGACCTTCACCGTGTGGCAGGTCGTCGGCGGCCTGCTCTGGAGCATCGGCGTCACGCTGGCCGGATACGCGCTCGGGTCGAGCATCCCGAACATCGACAACTACCTGCTGCCGATCATCGCCGTGATCGTGGTCCTCTCGCTGATCCCGATCGCCCTGGAACTGCTGCGCGCTCGCAAGAGCAGCACCGCCGCGGAGTGACCGCCTCGTGAGCACTCTCCAGCACACCGCCGTCGTGCACGGCGCCGTCCAGACCGGTGCCCTGCACGTCGACGCAGTCCACGCCGGTGCGGTTCAGGCCGGTGCGGTTCAGGCGGCGGACCTGCACAGCATCGCTCCGCAGAGCATCGGCCTGCACAACCTCGCGCTGTCCGGCCCGTCCATCGACGGCGGCCTCTACAGCTGGTTCACCCAGCAGGCGCAGAGCGCACCGCACTGGTTCGACGACCTGATCTCCTTCAACGCCACCTTCGGCCTCGGCCTCTTCGCCGTGCTGATGGTCTTCGGCTGGTGGCAGGCCCGGCAGGCGAGCAACGCGCTGGCCATGACGACGGCGCTGGCCGTCCCGGTCGCGGTGGTCGTCGCCTTCGTGGTGAACGACCTCGTCAAGAGCCTGGTCACCGAGGTCCGGCCGTGCCAGGCGATCCCCGGCACGGTGACGTTGCAGCCCTGCCCGGGCGTCGGCGACTGGTCCTTCCCGAGCAACCACGCCACCATCGCCGCCGCCTCGGCCGCCGCGCTGTGGCTGGTCAACCGGTACCTGGGCATCATCGCCGCCGCGCTTGCCCTGGTGATGGCCTTCTCGCGGGTCTGGGTCGGCGCCCACTACCCGCACGACGTCGTCGTCGGCCTGCTGGTCGGCACCGCCGTCGCCCTGCCGACGATGCTGCTGGCGCGCAGGTACGCGCCCCCGCTCGTCGTCCGGTTGCAGAGCGGCGCGCTGCGACCGCTGCTCACCGCGAGCTGAGCTCGCGGTGAGCTGACCAGAGCTCGAATTCTGAGGTCGATCCCAGAGCTCGATCTCAGAGGTCGAAAGAGGTTCCCGGTTCCACCCGGGTGAAGAGCGTCTGCTCGGTGACATTGCCACCGACCAGGCGCTCTCCCACTGACAGCCCCGGGACCGAGAGCAGCGCGTCGTGGACGGCGAGGCTGCGCTTCGCGCCCACCGCGCGGGCGTAGTCGATCACCTCGCCGGTCTTCGACCACGGCGCGTGCAGCGGCAGCAACAGGGTCTCCACCGGCGCCTCGGGCACGGTCAGCGAGTCGCCGGGGTGGAAGACGCCCTCGACCAGGTAGCCGTTGTTCCGCACGATCGGGATGTCCGGGTGGATCACCGCGTGCCACTCGCCGTGCACCTCCACCTCGAACCCCGCGGCGGTGAAGGCGTCGCCGTGTCCGACGACGGTCACCCGGCCCGCGCCGAGGCCCTCCAGTTGGGCGGCGACGGTCTTGTCGGCGAAGATCCGCAGCGCCGGGTTGGCCTGGGCCGCCGCCCGCAGCGTCGCCTCCACGAAGTGGTCCGCGTGCTCGTGCGTGATCAGCACGGCGTCCGCGCCGTCGATCGCCGTGTCTTCGCTGAACGCGCCGGGGTCGAGCACGAGGGTCTGTCCGTCCCGCTCCAGACGGACGCAGGCATGGCCGAGTTTGGTGAGTCGCATGCCCACCATCCTGCCCCTCAAAGATCCACAGCGCCCGTGGTTTTGGATGAACTCCCCGCCGTCCACCACTGCCCCAGCCGCCGCGCGGGCGTGCCCTCGACGCGGCTGCGCTTGACCGTGCGGAACCGCCGTGCGCGCCCGCGGGCCAGGTCGGCGGCGCCGATCATCCCGGCCGTGTTGCCCAATTGGGCGCCGACCACGTCGCACTCGGGGCGGAAGCCGCGGCCCGTCAGGTTCCGCCGGTAGGCCTCACGTGCCGGGCCCAGCAGCAGTTCGCCGGCCGCCGAGACGCCGCCGCCGATGACGAACCGGCCGGGGTCCAGGGCCGCGGCCAGGTTGGCCAGGCCCAGGCCCAGCCAGTTGCCGATCTCCTGCAGCAGTTCGATCGCGCACGGGTCCCCGTCCTGCGCGGCCTCCGTCACCAGCGGGCCGGTGATCGCGCCCACGTCGCCGTCGACGCGGTCCAGCAGCGGCTGGGCGACGGGGGACTCGGCGGCGGCCAGTTCGCGCGCCTCGCGGACCAGGGCGTTGCCGGACGAGTACTGCTCCCAGCAGCCCCGGTTGCCGCAGGGACAGCGGTGGCCGCCGGGGACGACGGTCATATGGCCGAACTCCCCGGCCATCCCGTAGCGGCCCCGGTCCAGGCGGCCGGAGCGGACGATCGCGCCGCCGATGCCGGTGCCCAGGTTGACCATCACCAGGCGCTCCTCGTCCGCGCCCGCGCCGAAGCGCCACTCCGCCCAGGCTGCGGCGTTGGCGTCGTTCTCGACGACCACCGGGAGCTTGAGGCGGTCGCTCAGCGCCGCCTGCAGCGGTTCGTTGCGCCAGCTCAGGTGCGGGGCGAAGAGGACCCGGGCGCGCTGCGCGTCGACGAACCCCGCCGCGCCGATGCCGACCGCGTGGACGTCGTGCCGGTCGGCCAGGGCCAGGACGAGCTCCGTGATGACGTCCTCGACGACCTTCGGGCTCTTGCTGCGGTGCGGCGTCTCCGTGCGGATCTGCTCGACGATGGCGCCCTCGCCGTCGACCACAGCGGCTGCGATCTTCGTGCCGCCGATGTCGATGCCGACGGCCGGAAGCCGAAGCGCCATCCTGCGAACGTATTCGCCGTACTCGCCGTACACACTGCTCAACTGAGGTCCGTTCCTCGCGCGCTGCCCGGGCACCTCCATGGTCCCAGACCGGCACCGGCGCAGCGCGCCGACGGACCGTCAGCTCAGTTCGAGTGCCAGGAAGAAGTCGACCCGGTCCTCCAGCTTGGACAGGTCACGGCCGGTCAGTTCCTCGATCCGGCCGATGCGGTAGCGCAGGGTGTTGACGTGGACGTGGAGCGCCGCGGCGCAGCGCGTCCAGGAGCCGTCGTAGCGGAGGAAGGCCTCCAGGGTGCGGACCAGGTCCGCCTGGTGTTCCAGGTCGTACGCGACGACCCGGTCCAGCAGCCGGGAGCGGAACGCGCGCCGCACCTCGTCCGGGACGGCCGCCAGCAGCAGCACGTGCGAGGCCAGCTCCTCGGGACCGGCCACGCAGATCCGGCCGACCCGCGCGGAGGCGATACGGCGGGCGTGACGGGCCTCCTCCAGCGCGCCGCGCAGTCCGCCGACGCCGGTGGCCGGGGCGCTGACGCCGATGGTGAGGCGGCCCTCCGGCCCGAGGCCGGCGTCGAGCGGGGCGAAGAGGTCGCCGAGCACCTCGGCGGCGGTCCGCTTGCCCACGGGCTGCGGCAGCAGCACGATCGCGCCGAGTCCGCCGCCACCGACCAGGGCGCGGTCGTCCAGGCCGGTGACCGCCTCGACGACGGCCTCACGGGCCTCCCCCTCGCCGAGCCCCTGACTCTCGACGGAGACGACCACCCAGCCGGTGGGCAACGGCTGCTGACCGGTGCTCACGTCGGACAGCGTCATGGCGTGCGCGGCCTCCAGGGCGCGCAGCAGCTCGTCGGGGGCGGCGTCGCGCTGGAGCAGCGCGATCATCTCGTCGGCGAGGCGGGAGCGCAGGGTGCGGCTCTCGTCCCTGCGGACGCGCTCGGCGGAGACCAGCCGGGCCAGGTTCTCGGCGAGCTGCTGGCGCTTGACGGTCCATTCGGTGACGTCGCCCTCGATGGCGAGGATCCACTGCGCCAGCGCCGCACCACCGGCGACTGGCAGCAGCGAGAACTCGCGGGCGCCGACGCGGGCGCGGGTCGAGGGGGCGTGGCGTCGCCGCTGGGCCTCCAGATGGGCGCGGGCCAAATGGTCGCGCTCGGCGGGTTCGAGGCCCCCGGCCGGACCGGCGACGACACGGCCGGTCGGGGTGAGCACCCAGCAGTCGAGGTCGACGTCGCCGCCGAGCAGGTCGAGCACGGCGTCGAGGCCCGCGCCTCCGGCGGCGGAGACCAGCATCCGGTGACGGTCGACGAGCGCGGAAAGGTCGGCGGCACGGTCCGCCGAGACCTGGCGGACCACGTACTCGGTGACCGAGCCGAAGGCGACGTCCTCGCCGACGGCGAAGAGCGGCATCCGGTGGCGCGCGCAGGCGTCGACCAGGTCCTGCGGGACGGGGCCGACCTCGGCCTCACCGGCCGCGAGACCGGCCGCTCCCCCGGCGGCGAGGAAGCGGACGAAGCGTTCGGAGTCGTCGGGCTCGTAGCGCCAGAGCATGCCGGTGAGGACGAGCTCGCCACCGTGGAGGTACCGGCTCGGGTCGCGCAGGTCGGTCGTCATCACCCCGGTGACCACCCGATCCAGCTCGCCTTCCCCGGCGAGCAGGCGCATGGGCGGTGCGGTGGGAGCGAGCAGCGCGCCGATCCGCACGTCGGGTACCTCCGGATTGTCGGGTCAGAGGCTGTCGGGAACCTGGGCCCAGGTTCCCGACAGCCTCTCAGGGGAAGTTTTCCGGTGCACCGTACCTGACGATCGGTGACACGCGTCGAATCGCCCGGACGGCAGACAGGACCGCGCCGGACCCGGTCCCGTCTGCCTCCAGCGTCCCCCTTCCCGCCCGGCTACGCCTCCGAGCCGGGTGCGGCGACGCCGTCCAGACCGCGACGCGCCAGCAGCGGCTGGATCTCCGGGGCGCGGCCGCGGAACGCGGCGAACGCGCCCATCGAGTCGACGCTGCCGCCGCGGCTCAGCAGCTCACGCCGGAAGATCTCGCCGCTCTCGCGGACGGAGACGCCCGCCGCCGCGTTGGACTTGAACCACTCCACCGTGTCGGCGTCGAGGACCTCGGACCAGATGTAGCCGTAGTAGCCCGCCGCGTAGCCGCCCGCGAAGATGTGGGCGAAGTAGCCCGTCCGGTAGCGGGGCGGGATGGACGGGTGGGCCAGGCCGTAGCGGGTGAGCGCCTCCGCCTCGAAGGCCTCGGCGGCCTCCGGGGTCTCGGCGATCGGGTCCTTGGCGGGGCGGATGTGCCAGGCCCAGTCGAGCAGTGCCGCCGCCAGGTACTCCACCGTGCGGAAGCCCTCGCCGAAGTTCTGCGCCTCGCGCGCCCGCTCGACCAGCTCGGCGGGCAGCGGCTCGCCGGTCTCGACGTGGCGGGCGTAGTTGGCCAGCACCTCGGGCCACTCCTGCCACATCTCGTTGACCTGCGAGGGGTACTCGACGAAGTCGCGCGGGACCTCGGTGCCGGCCAGCGAGGGGTAGCGGACGTCGGAGAAGAGGCCGTGCAGGGCGTGGCCGAACTCGTGGAAGAGGGTGCGGACCTCGTCCCAGGTGAGCAGGGCCGGCTCGCCCGCCGGGGGCTTGGCGATGTTGAGGTTGTTGACCACGACCGGCTTCTGGCCGAACAGTCCCGACTGGGCGACCAGCTCGTTCATCCAGGCGCCGCCGCGCTTGGACTCGCGGGCGAAGAAGTCGCCGACGAAAAGCCCGACGGAGCTGCCGTCGGCGTTGCGGACCTCGAAGACCCGGGCGTCGGGGTGGTAGGCGACCAGGTCGGGACGGTCGACGAAGGTGACGCCGTAGACCAGCCCGGCGGCGTGGAAGACGCCGCGCCGGAGCACGGACTCCAGCTCCAGGTAGGGGCGCATCTCGGCGGTGTCGACGTCGTACTGCTCCTTGCGGACCCGCTCCGAAAGGAACTGCCAGTCGGACGCGGCGACGACCCCGTCCGCGGCACCCTCGGCGGCGGCCAGCGCCGCGCCCTCGCGGTCGGCGTTGGCCATCGCGGGGGCGACCAGGCGGCCCAGCATCGACTCGACGGCCTCGGTGGTGCCCGCCGTCTGGTCGGAGACCTCCCAGGCCGCGTGGCTGGGGAAGCCGAGCAGTTCGGCGCGCTCGGCGCGCAGCGCCGCCATCCGGGCGGCGACCGGGCCGTTGACGGTGATGCCGCGCCGCAGCGAGGCGTCCAGCAGGCGGGCGCGCAGCTCGGGGTCGGTCAGCGAGGCGAGCTCGGTCTGGTTGGAGAAGTTCTTCAGGCTGATGACGTAGCGGCCGTCGTGGCCCAGCGCCTTGGCGTTCTCCGCGGCGGCGGCGATCTTGTCCTCGGGGAGGCCGGCCAGCTGCTCGGCGGTGTCGAGCACCAGCGCCGCCGCGCGGGTCTCCTCGAAGACCTGCCGCTCGAACGTGGTGGTGAGCGTCGCCAGCTCCGCGTTGAGCTCGCGCAGCCGGGCCTGGCCGGACTCGTCGAGGCGGGCGCCGCTGCGGACGAAGCGGGAGTGGTGGCGTTCGAGCAGGCGCAGCGACTCCGGGTCCAGGTCCAGCTCGTCGCGGCGGGCGTGGACGGCGTCGATCCGGGCGAAGAGAGCCGGGTCCAGGCGGATCGCGTCGCTGTGGGCGGCGAGGCGCGGGCTGATCTCCGCCTCCAGCTCCCGCAGGCTCGGGGTGGAGTCGGAGCTGGTCTTGTTGAAGAACACGAGCTCCACCCGGCGCAGCAGCGTTCCGCTGCGTTCCAGGGCCACAAGAGTGTTCTCGAAGTCGGCGGGCGCGGGGTTCGCGGTGATCGCCGCGATCTCGGCGAGTTGCTCGGCCATTCCGGCCTCGAAGGCCGGGAGGTAGTGGCCCTCCTCGATCCGCTGGAACGGCGGCAGTTCGAAGGGCAGGTCGCTGGCCTGCAGGAACGGATTGGGCGAGGAAGTCGCCTCGGGCTGCTGTGTGGGCTCGGTCACGAGCTGACACTACGCCCAGTGCTGACAGCCCTGGCCACCCATTTCGCGACCGGAGAACACGAAGCGATCGTCGACGACTCGACCCGACCTGTTCGTCCGACGTTGGAGAAACGTACAGCCCTATGGGTGGCACTTCTGCGCCACCTTCATGCCATCAGTGACTGACGGCACATGGCGTGCGACTTGTGTACTGCTCACACACCTCCCCGCGCTCCCCGAGCATCCCGCAGTACCGCACCCGCTGTACCGACTGAAGGAGTCACCCGCATGGAGTTCCTGCGGCCCGCCACCTGGGACGAGGCACTCGCGGCGAAGGCTGAGAACCCGTCCGCGCTGCCGATCTCCGGCGGTACCGACGTGATGGTCGAGCTCAACTTCGACCGCCACCGCCCCGCCGCGCTGTTGGACCTCAACCGGATCAGTGAGCTGACCGAGTGGGAGTCCGGCACGTTCGACGGCCCCGACGGCCGGCCCGTCGAGGGCGAGGTGATCCGGCTGGGCGCGGCCGTGCCGTACGCCCGCATCACCAACGAGCTGGGCGACCAGCTCCCCGGGCTGGCCATCGCCGGCAACACCGTCGGATCCCCGCAGATCCGCAACCGCGGTAGCGTCGGAGGCAACCTGGGCGGCGCCTCGCCCGCCGGTGACGCCCACCCCGCGCTGCTGGCGGCGGGACGCGACGTCTACGTCGAGGCGCAGTCGGTCCGCGGCACCCGCCTGATCGCGATCGACGACTTCTACGTCGGCGTCAAGCGCAACAGCCTGGAGCCGGACGAGCTGATCCGCGCGGTGCGGATCCCGGTCGCGGACGGCCCCCAGCAGTTCTCGAAGATCGGCACCCGCAACGCGATGGTCATCGCGGTCTGCGCCTTCGGCTTCGCCCTGCACCCCAAGAACCGGACGGTCGGCACCGGCATCGGCTCCGCCGCCCCCACCCCGCGCCGCGCCGTCGAGGCCGAGGAGTTCCTCGCCGGCGAACTGGCCGAGCGCGGGCTGTGGGAGTCCGGCGGCCTGATCGGTCCGGCCGCGATCCAGCGTTTCGGTGAGCTGGTCTCCGCCGCCTCGTCGCCCATCGACGACGTGCGCGGGACCGCCGCCTACCGCCGCCACGCGCTGGCGGTCATGGCGCGGCGCACCCTGACCTGGACCTGGAACGAGTACACGCAGTCCCTGAGGAGCGCAGCATGAGGGTGACCTTCAACGCCAACGGCCGCGAGGTCGAGGCGGACGACGTCTGGGAGGGCGAGAGCCTCCTGTTCATGCTCCGCGAGCGCCTGGGCCTGCCGGGTTCCAAGAACGCCTGCGAGCAGGGCGAGTGCGGCAGCTGCACGGTCTACCTGGACGGCAGCCCGGTCTGTTCCTGTCTGGTCGCCGCCGGTCAGGTGCAGGGCCGCGAGGTCCGCACCGTCGAGGGCCTGGCCGACCCGGAGGGCCGCCTGGACGACGTCCAGCAGGCCTTCGTGGACGCGGGCGCGGTGCAGTGCGGCTTCTGCACCCCGGGTCTGCTGGTGCAGACCCACGACCTGCTGGAGCGCAAGCAGCAGCCGAGCGACAACGACATCCGCGAGGCGCTCTCCGGCAACCTCTGCCGGTGCACCGGCTACGAGAAGATCATGGACGCGGTCCGACTCGCCTCGGCCCGCAAGTGCGCCAAGGGCGACACGAACGCGGAGGTGTCCAAGTGAGCACGCGTGCCATCCGCACGGAGAAGAACCTCCAGAACATCACCAGTGCCCACCCGGACGGCATCGGCGGCTCGCCGCTGCGCCCGGACGGCATCCTCAAGGTCAAGGGTGAGTTCGCCTACTCGTCCGACATGTGGCACGAGGACATGCTGTGGGGCATGGCGCTGCGCTCGCCGCACGCCCACGCGCGGATCCTCTCGGTGGACACCTCCGAGGCGGTCAAGCACCCCGGCGTGTACGCGGTGATGACCTACGACGACATCCCCGGCTCGAAGTTCTACGGCCTGGAGATCCAGGACCAGCCGGCGCTGGCCACGGGCAAGATCCGCTACCACGGCGAGGCCATCGCCATCGTCGCGGCCGACCACCCGGAGACCGCCCGCCGGGCGCTCGCCAAGATCAAGGTCGAGTACGAGATCCTGCCGACCATCACCACCGAGGAGCAGTGCCTCGACCCGGAGACCTACGGGTACGTGCACGAGCCGTCGGAGTACAAGGGCCACGCGTCCGGCAACGTCGTCCACTCGCAGAAGGTGATCTACGGCCAGGGCGTCACCGACGAGGTCCGCGCGCAGGCCGACGTGATCGTCAAGGGCGACTACGTGGTCGGCATGCAGGACCAGGCCTTCCTCGGCCCGGAGTCCGGTCTGGCCGTGCCCGCCGAGGACGGCGGCATGGACCTCTACATCGCCACCCAGTGGCTGCACGTGGACCGGCAGCAGATCGCGCCGGTGCTGGGCCTGCCGGAGAACAAGGTCCGGCTCACCCTGGCCGGCGTCGGCGGCGCGTTCGGCGGTCGCGAGGACCTGTCGATGCAGATCCACGCCTGCCTGCTGGCGCAGCGCACCGGAAAGCCCGTCAAGATCGTGTACTCCCGCGAGGAGTCGTTCTTCGGGCACGTGCACCGCCACCCGGCCAAGCTGACCTACGAGCACGGCGCCACCCGCGACGGCAAGCTGGTCTACTGCGACGCCCGGATCGTGCTGGACGGCGGCGCCTACGCCTCCGCCTCCCCGGCCGTCGTCGGCAACGCGGCCTCGCTGGGCATGGGCCCGTACGAGGTGCCGAACGTCAACATGTTCGCCATCGCGCTCTACTCCAACAACCCGTCCTGCGGCGCCATGCGCGGCTTCGGCGCGGTCCAGGCCTGCTTCGCCTACGAGGCGCAACTGGACAAGCTGGCCGCCGAGTTGAACATGGACCCGGTGGAGCTGCGGCAGCTCAACGCGGTCTCGCAGGGCTCGATCATGCCGACCGGCCAGGAGATCGACTCCCCGGCCCCGGTCGCCGACCTGCTGCGCCGGGTCAAGGAGCTCCCGCTTCCCCCAGCGCTGGACACCACGCACCTGGACATCCGCGAGATCCCCGGCGCGCTGTCGAACACCTCGCACGGCGAGGGCATCGTCCGCGGCGTCGGCTACGCGGTCGGCATCAAGAACGTCGGCTTCTCCGAGGGCTTCGACGACTACTCGACCGCCCGGGTCCGCCTGGAGGTCATCGGCGGTGAGCCGGTCGCCATGGTGCACACCGCCATGGCCGAGGTCGGCCAGGGCGGCGTCACCGTCCACGGCCAGATCGCCCGGACCGAGCTGGGCGTCGAGCGGGTCACCATCCACCCGGCCAACACCGAGGTGGGGTCGGCCGGTTCGACCTCCGCGTCGCGCCAGACCTACATGACCGGCGGCGCCGTCAAGCTGGCCGCCGAGGCGGTCCGCAACGAGCTGCTGGCGCTGGGCCGCAAGCGCTACGGCTGGACGTACAACGACCTGTCGCTGGTCGGCGGCAAGGTGGTCTCCGCCTCCTCGGGCGTGCTGATCTCCATCGTCGACCTGCTCGGCGACTCCGTGATCGACCTGACCCGCGAGCACCACCACCGCCCCACCGTCCCCTTCGACAAGGAGACCGGCCAGGGCTTCGGCCACGTCCAGTACACCTTCTGCGCCCACCGCGCCGTGGTGGACGTGGACGTGGAGCTGGGCCTGGTCAAGGTGGTCGAGCTGGCCGCCGCCCAGGACGTGGGCAAGGCGCTCAACCCGCTCTCCGTGGTCGGCCAGATCCAGGGCGGTTCGACCCAGGGCCTCGGCCTCGCGGTCATGGAGGAGATCGTCGTCAAGGACGGCAAGGTCAGGAACCCGTCCTTCACCGACTACCTCATCCCCACCATCCTGGACACCCCGCCGATGCCGGTGGACGTCCTCGAACTCGCCGACGAGCACGCCCCCTACGGGCTGCGCGGTGTCGGCGAGGCACCCACCCTGTCGTCGACCCCCGCCGTCGTCGCGGCCATCCGCGCGGCCACCGGCCTCGCGCTGGACCGCGTGCCGGTCCGGCCCGAGCACCTGACGGGCACAGAGGGCTGACGACGGCTCACAGACCGCTCCGGGGCGGGGCAACCATGTCTCGTCTTCCCGCGCCTCGCCCCGGGGCAGCACCAACGCACAGAAAGACACCGATGTACCCCGCACTCGCCAGCACGCAGCCTTCGCCGAGGCCCGTGCATCACGGCAGCTGTAGAAAGTAGCGCGCCGCACCGTCCCCTGAATCCCTGCCTAGAGGGTCACCCAGGCCGGCCGCTCCACCCCAACCCCCTACGAAACTTGGGAGTGGAACCGTGACCCAGACTTCCACGGAATCCAGCCTCACCCCTTCCGGCGACCCCACCCGGTCCCCGGAACCCAAACCGAAGAACGCGCTGGACGCGTACTTCAAGATCTCCGCCAGAGGTTCCACCCTCGCCGGAGAGGTCCGAGGTGGTCTGACCACCTTCATGGCCATGGCGTACATCCTTCTGTTGAACCCCATCATCCTGTCGGTGGCGGACGTCAACGGGAACCATCTGAGCCATGCCCAGGTGACCACCGCAACGGCCCTGGCCGCGGCGGTCACCACGATCCTCCTCGGCGTCGTCGGCAACGCGCCGCTCGCAGCGGCCGCCGGTCTGAGCGTCTCCAACACCCTTGCCGCGGTGATGGTCCCCCACGTCACCTGGCCGCAGGCAATGGGCCTCTGCGTCATCTACGGCGCGGCGATCGTGCTGCTGGTCGTGACCGGTCTTCGCGAGAAGATCATGAACGGCATCCCGATGGCGCTCAAGCACGCCATCACCATCGGCATCGGTCTCTTCATCGCACTGATCGGCCTGGTCAACGCGGGCTTCGTGTCCCGCATCCCGGACGCCGCGGGTACGGACACGCCGCTCCAGCTCGGCATCAACAACAACCTGCAGGGCTGGCCGGTACTGATCTTCGCGATCACGCTGCTGACCATCTTCGTCCTGCAGACCCGCAAGGTCCCGGGCGCGATCCTGATCGGCATCATGACCGGCACCGTGCTCTCGGTGATCCTCAACGCGGTGCTCAACATCCCGGCCTCGGTCTGGGGTCTGTCCGTGCCGAAGTGGCCCGGAAACCCGGTCGCCAGCCCGGACTTCGGTCTCTTCGGGCACATCGACCTGTTCGGCGCCTTCGGCAGCAAGGGCATGGGCGCGCTGAGCGCGGGCTTCGCGGTCTTCGCCCTGGTCCTGGCCGGGTTCTTCGACGCGATGGCCACCATCATCGGCATCGGCACCGAGGCCGGTCTGGCCGACGAGCAGGGCCGGATGCCGGGCCTGTCCAAGGCGCTGTTCGTGGACGGCACCGGCGGCATCATCGGCGGTCTGTCCGGCGCGTCCGGCCAGACGGTCTTCATCGAGTCGGCCACCGGCGTCGGCGAAGGCGCCCGGACCGGTTTCTCCAGCGTCGTCACCGGCCTGGTCTTCGCCGCGATGCTGTTCTTCACGCCGCTGGCCGGCATGGTGCCGGGTCAGGTCGCGGCGGCCGCCCTGGTGGTCATCGGCTCGATGATGCTGTCCCAGGCGCGTCATATCGAGTGGGGCGACCGGGAGGTGGCCATCCCGGCCTTCCTCACCATCGCTCTGATGCCGTTCACTTACTCGATCACCGCCGGTGTCGGCGCAGGCGTGATCGCCTACTGTGCGATCAAGGCCGGCCGGGGCCGGTGGCGTGAGCCGGGCGTGCTGATGTGGGGACTGACCGCGGTCTTCCTCGTCTACTTCGCCCTGCACCCGATCAAGGAATGGCTCGGCGTCCACTGAGCCTTCCGCCGGGGGGCCCCGCCGTCGGGGGGGGCGACCCCGCACCCACGCGTTACCACAACATACACCGGAGGAGCCCCTCCCATGCAGGACATCGCCGAGCAGCTCGCCGCCTGGCACCGTGCGGGACGTCCGTTCGCCGTGGCCACCGTCGTCTCGGTCTCCGGGAGCGCACCGCGCGACCCGGGCGCCGCGTTGGCCGTGGACGCGGACGGCGAGGCGGTCGGCTCGGTCTCCGGCGGCTGCGTCGAGGGCGCGGTCTACGAGCTGTGCCAGGAGGCGCTGGCCTCCGGCGAGCCGGTGCTGCAGACCTTCGGCTACAGCGACGAGGACGCCTTCGCCGTCGGCCTGACCTGCGGCGGGATCATCGACATCTTCGTCCAGCCGGTCGTCCCCGGCGCCTCCGAGGGCATGGACGCGGGCATCGCCTACGTCCAGTCCGGCACGCCGGTGGCGCTGGTCCGCTGCATCAGCGGCCCGGCCGGGCTGCTGGGCCGGACCCTCGCCGTCACCGGCGACGCGCACCACGGGGCGCTCGACGCAGGGGAGTTGGCCGGCGGCCCGGAACTGGAGATCGCCGCCGTCGTGCACGCCCGCGCGATGCTGGACGCCGGCCGCACCGGTCGGCTGACGCTGGCGCTGGACGGCCGCCCGTGCGATCCCAACGCGAGCGACGCCGCCGTCTTCTTCGTCGAGTCGTACGTGCCCGCGCCGCGCATGATCGTCTTCGGTGCCATCGACTTCGCCGGAGCGGTCGCGAAGATCGGCAAGTTCCTCGGCTACGACGTGACCGTCTGCGACGCCCGCCCGGTCTTCGCGACCGAGCGCCGCTTCCCCGAGGCCGACCGCGTGGTGGTCGACTGGCCGCACCGCTACCTGGAGGCCGAGGCGGAGGCCGGTCGACTGGACTCCCGAACCGCACTGTGCGTGCTGACCCATGACGCCAAGTTCGACGTGCCGCTGCTGGAACGCGCGCTGCGGATGCCGCTCGGCTTCGTCGGCGCGATGGGCTCGCGCCGCACCCACGGCGACCGGCTGGAGCGGCTGCGCGAGATCGGCCTGACCGAGGTCGAGCTGAACCGGCTCCGCTCCCCCATCGGCCTGGACCTGGGCGCGCGCACCCCGGAGGAGACGGCCGTCGCGGTCGCCGCCGAGATCGTCGCCCACCGCCGCGGCGGCAGCTGCCTGCCGCTCAGCGCGCACGACGGGCCGATCCACCACGACCTGCGCAGCGCGAAGCTGGCGGAGCCGCGCCGGATAGCCTGAGCGCGCACGACTTGCATTCAATAAGTGAACAGATGGGCAGCTGCAGAGGGCAGCAACTGTCCGGATTTGACTTCATAACCTCAAGGAATAACCTCTGTCGCGTTGAACTTATCCTTCGAGTCCGGTAACGAAGCCGGGCGTCTGGAGCGCAACGTGACCACCACCACCGGGTCCAGGCGGCCGGCCGGAGCTGCGGCCGACAACCTGGGCCACGTCGTTTTCATCACCGCGGCCGCCGCCATGGGCGGCTTTCTCTTCGGCTACGACAGCTCCGTGATCAACGGGGCCGTGACCGCGATCCAGCACAAGTACCAGGTCGGCTCCGCCGAGCTGGCGCAGGTCGTCGCTGTCGCGCTGATCGGCAGCGCCATCGGCGCCGCGCTGGCCGGACGGATGGCCGACCGGCTGGGCCGGATCCGGGTCATGCAGATCGCCGCCGCGCTCTTCACCGTGAGCGCCATCGGCTCGGCGCTGCCCTTCTCGCTCTGGGACCTGGTCCTGTGGCGCACGCTGGGCGGCATCGGCATCGGCATGGCCTCGGTGATCGGCCCCGCGTACATCGCCGAGGTGGCCCCGCCCGCCTACCGCGGCCGGCTCGGCTCGTTCCAGCAGGCCGCCATCGTCATCGGCATCGCGATATCCCAGCTCGTCAACTGGGGCATCCTGCAGGCCGCGCACGGCAACCAGCGCGGACACCTGCTCGGCGTCGAGGCGTGGCAGGTCATGCTCGGCGTGATGGTGGTCCCGGCCGTCCTCTACGGCCTGCTGTCCTTCGCGATCCCCGAGTCGCCGCGCTTCCTGATCTCCGCCGGCCGGATCGACCGCGCCAAGGCGGTCATCGCCGAGGTCGAGGGCCACAGCACCGACCTGGACGCCCGCGTCGCCGAGATCGACGAGGCGATGCGCAGCGAGCACCGCTCCACCTTCAAGGACCTGCTCGGCGGCGGGTTCGGCCTGCTGCCGATCGTCTGGGTGGGGATCGGCCTCTCGGTCTTCCAGCAGCTGGTCGGCATCAACGTGGCCTTCTACTACAGCTCGACGCTGTGGCAGTCGGTCGGCGTCGACCCGAGCTCGTCGTTCTTCTACTCGTTCACGACGTCGATCATCAACATCATCGGCACGGTCGTGGCGATCGTCCTGGTCGACCGGATCGGCCGCAAGCCGCTGGCGCTGATCGGCTCGGTCGGCATGACGGTCTCGCTGGCACTGGAGGCCTGGGCCTTCTCCGCCCTGCACGGCGGCACCCTGCCGCACACCCAGGGCGTGGTGGCGCTCGTCGCGGCGCACGCGTTCGTCTTCTTCTTCGCCATGTCGTGGGGCGTGGTGGTCTGGGTGATGCTGGGCGAGATGTTCCCCAACCACATCCGGGCCGCTGCCCTGGGCGTCGCGGCGGCTGCGCAGTGGATCGCCAACTGGGCCATCACCGCCAGCTTCCCGAGCCTCTCCGGCTGGAACCTGACGGGGACGTACGTGATCTACGCGGCCTTCGCACTGCTCTCGATCCCGTTCGTGCTCAAGTTCGTCCGCGAGACCAAGGGCAAGTCCCTGGAGGAGATGGGCTGACGCCCCTGCTGGATCGCTCCCGCGGCGCGGCTGGTGTGGTTCACCAGCCGCGCCGTCGCGTTCCACCAACGTCCCACCGGCGTCCCACCAGCTCATCCGTCACGCCCTCTTGTGCGCGCACCGCCGACGGTGCAAGGTCCCACCCGTACCACCCAGTCAAGATCGACGGGAGGCGAGTGTATGCGCATCGCGGGCGTGCTCGGAACAGCTGCCCTGCTGTGTGCTGCCCTGCTCGGCACGGGAACGGCCCATGCCGACGCGGGGCAGATCGAGACCAACTACCAGAACCCGGTCACCGCACTGCCGCCGGTGAGCCAACCGGGCACGCACCACTGCACCGTGACCGAAATGCAGAACGACTTCGGCAACACCATCTCCTCCCCCGCCTGGTCAGGCACGGTGACGCCGCCGGCCGACTGCCCGGGGCCGTGGAACAAGGTGGTGCTCACCTGGTCCGGCAGCGTGCAGGGGCGGCAGTACGACCGGCTGGCCGGCGTGTGGATCGGCGGCGCCGAGGTGCTGCGCACCAGCACGCCCGAGCCCACGGCGGCCGGGATCAGCTGGAGTCTGCAGAAGGACGTCACCCAGTTCGTCCCGCTGCTGCGCACCCCGCAGCCCATCGCGGTCTCGCTCGGCAACGTGGTCAACAGCACCTACACCGGCGTCTACGACATGAAGCTGACGCTGACGTACTACCAGGCCGACCACCGGTACCCGCCCGCGCACACCGCCGACCAGGTGCTGCCGCTGTCGGCGTCGACCACCGACGCCGGGTGGACCTACCTCAACCCCGGCCAGTCGTCCTCCAAGACGGTCACCCTGCCGCGCAACCTGACCGGCGTCGACATGGAGGTCTACGCCCGCGGCGGCGGCTGCGACGAGCAGTGGTTCGACTCGGTGCCGAACGACCTGGCGGCCAAGTACCCGAACTACCTCTGCGGCGGCGGCCCGTACCGCGAGGTGCAGGTGGCGGTCGACGGCCGCCCGGCGGGGCTCGCGCAGCCGTACCCGGTCGTCTACTCCGGCGGCATCGTGCCGACGCTGTGGCGGCCGATCCCGGCGATCGACCAGTTCGTCACGCAGGCGTACGACATCAACCTGACGCCCTTCGCCGGGCTGCTGGTCGACGGCAAGCCGCACACCTTCACCGTCACGCCCTACGGCGCGGCGGACGGCTGGACCGTCGACAGCACCCTGTTCCTGACGACGGATCACCACGCCGCGCAGACCTACGGCGCGCTGACGAGCGACACCCTCTCGCTCACCCCGGCCGTGGCCACCACGGAGACGCCCGGGACCGGCGACACGGTGAATGTCCGCGTCAGCGCCACGCGTGACTGGTCCACCTCCGGGTGGCTCGCCACCTCGGCGGGCCGGGTGACGACGACGGTGTCCCAGCACGCCTGGTACCTCAACACCGACGCCGTCTCCCAGGGCGGTCAGCTCCAGATCGTGAACCAGCAGGAGTACGGCGCCACCACGGTGACCACCGCTCCCGAGCACGGCCACGCCACGGCCACCCGGCACGCCTGGTCGTACCCGATCACGGTCGACTCCGACGTCCCGCTCTACACCGACGGGAACAACTACTCCCTGTCGGCGACGGTCCACCAGGGCCGGATGCTGGACGACAGCGTCCTTACGGGCGACCACTGGCGACAGGTGGCCGTCACGGACGACTCCGTGGACGCGACCGGCGTGCTGGCCCGCACCAACGGGGTGACGACGGCGGCCGACGGCACCGACTCCGAGCACTGGATCGGCACCACGGACACCGGTGCCTGCTACGACCACCTGATCCGTGCCGCGCACGGATACGTCACCACGGGCCGGGTGAGCGACTGTAGTTGACGGATCGTCAACAAGGGCTCTACGGACCGCGTCGGTGTTGCCCGGACCTCACACGGTGAGGGCCAGCAGCACCGGCGCGGCCTTGCGCTGGAGGGTCTCCGCCGCCTCCTTGAGGCGGTAGGCCTCCTCCACCGGGAGCGAGAAGGCCAGGCAGCCGACGGCGTTCCCCGCAGTGACCGCGACGGCCGCACAGACCGTGCCGATGGCGTACTCCTGCAGGTCCAGCATCGGCATGGTGACCGGATGGCGGTCCAGGCGCTGGAGCAGAACGCCGGTGTCGACGGTGGTGCGCGAGGTGAACCGCGCCGCCGGATGCCGGTTCAGGTGGTCGCGACGCGAGTCGTGGTCCAGCTGCGAGAGCAGGCACTTGCCGATCGCGCTGGCGTGGCCGCTGGCGCGGAAGTCGACCCACTCGTGGACGCTGGGCGTCATCGGCCCGTCCACCACGGCCTGTACGGAGACCTCGCCGTCGGCGTAGCGGGAGAAGTAGACCGCCGCGCCCAACTCGTCGCGGAGCGAGGCGAGTTTGGCCACCAGCCGGGACTGCACCAGCTGCTCCCTGTTGGCCTGGCCGAGCATCGCCAGCGCGCCGCCCAGCACGTACGCGCCGTCGTCGAGGCGCTCCAGATAGCCCTCGCGCACCAGCGAGCGGAGCAGCCGACGGGCGTGCTCGACGGAGAGCTGGACTTCCTCGGCGAGTTCGGAGGCGCTCGCGCCGAAGCCCCGGCGGTCCACCGCCTCCAGCAGCCGCAGGGCACGTTCGACCGAGCTCCGTGGGGAGTGGTTGTGCGCAGCCATGCCCACCAGACTAGCCGTCAGCCGGTCCGGTGAGCATGGGTTGTGCGGTGTTCGATCCCGGTTCGTACAGGCACATGATCGTGGCGGCCGAAACGCGGGGTGTGCGCGGCTTGATCCAGGTCAGGACTGGTCAGAACGGGTCAGGGCGTCGGCTGGGCCGACTTCAGCACGCAGAAGACAGCGCCCCAGGGGTCCTGGATGCCCGCCATCCGCCCGGGCGGAATGTCCGTCGGCGGGACGACGACGTTCGCCCCGCGCTTGACGGCCGCGTCAACCGTCGCGTCGGTGTCGTCGACCTCGAACCACGCCATCCAGTGCGGCGGGACCTCGGCCGGGAAGTTGGCGGCCATGTCCTGCATCCCGCCGACGACCCTGCCGTCGACCTGCAGGCCGAAGTAGCCGGCCATCTCCTCCATGGGCACGACCTTGATGCCGAGCGCGGCCTCGTAGAAGGCGGCGTCAGCCGGGACGTCACGGGTGTTGCACTCGTTCCAGACCAGCGAGCCAGGCTCGTTGACGGCGACCGCGCCGAAGAACTCCTTGTGCTGCCAGACGCCGAAGACCGCGCCCGTCGGGTCGACGCCGATCAGCATCCGGCCGAGGTTGCCGACGTCCATCGGCTCGAACATCACCTGGCCCTTGGCGGCCTTGATCTTGGCCGCGGTGGCGTCCGCGTCGTTGCTGGCCAGGTAGGTGGTCCAGACGTGGGGCGGCTCCGGGGCGCCCTCCGGGGCCATGGCCGGGCCGATGCCGCAGACGGGGCGCCCGCCGAGGTCCATGACGGCGTAGCCGCCGAACTCCTTCGGACCCGGCTCACCACCCCAGCCGAAGACGTCCTTGTAGAAGTCCAGTGCGGCCTGCTGGTCCTTGGCCATGAGGTCGATCCAACAGGGCGTACCGGGTGTGTAGGGCTTTTCGATCGTGGACATGCTTCTCCTCCGGAAGCGGCAATCCCCCTCGGCGCACACTCTTCTACCAAGACACGCGCGCCGCCACCGGAACCGGTGACGGCGCGCGCGGAGGGTGACCAGCCCTGCGTTACCTAAGGCGCAAGGGAACTCAGGCCTCGTCGGCGAGACGGATCGCCTTGACGGCGGCCTCAAGGCGCTTGCCGTAGTCGGCGTCAGCCGCGTGGAAGAACGGCAGCACGCGCTCGACCACGTCGTCGCGGGTGACCGAGGCGATCGAGCCCGCCAGGTTGGCGATCAGGCGGTCCTGCTCGCCCTTCGACATCAGCCGGTAGAGCTCACCGGCCTGGAAGAAGTCGTCGTCCTTGGTGTGCTGGGGGGCGACGTGGGTGCCCGTCCAGCCGGAGACGGCGGTCGGGGCGGCCAGCGGTGCGTCGGTCTGACGCGGGCCGTCGTAGGAGTTGGGCTCGTAGTTCTTGGCCCGGCCACCGCCGTTGACCGCGCTGTAGCCGTCGCGGCCGTAGTTGTTGGCCTCGGTCGCCTTGGGAGCGTTGATCGCCAGCTGGGTGTGGTTGACGCCCAGGCGGTAGCGGTGCGCGTCGGCGTAGGCGAAGAGACGGCCCTGGAGCATCTTGTCCGGCGAGGCACCGATGCCGGGGACGAAGTTGTTCGGCGAGAAGGCGGCCTGCTCGACCTCGGCGAAGACGTTGTCCGGGTTGCGGTTGAGCACCAGGCGGCCGACGCGCTGCAGCGGGTAGTCGCTGTGCGGCCAGACCTTCGTCAGGTCGAACGGGTTGAAGCGGTACTCGGCCGCCTCGGCCACCGGCATGAGCTGGACGTAGACGGTCCAGGTCGGGTAGATGCCGCGCTCGATGGCCTGGTGCAGGTCGCGCTGGTGGCTGTCCGGGTCCTTGCCCGCCAGCTCGGCGGCCTGGTCGGCGTCCAGGCAGCGGATGCCCTGGTTGGTCTTGAAGTGGTACTTGACCCAGTAGGCGGTGCCGTCCGCGGCGACCCACTGGTAGGTGTGGGAGCCGTAGCCGTTCATGTGACGGTAGGAGGCCGGGATGCCGCGGTCGCCGAAGAGCCAGGTGATCTGGTGCAGCGACTCGGGCGAGTAGGACCAGTAGTCCCAGACGTTGTCCGCCTCGCCGGCGCCCGTGAAGGGGTCGCGCTTCTGCGAGTGGATGAAGTCGGGGAACTTGATCGGGTCCTTGATGAAGAACACCGGGGTGTTGTTGCCGACGAGGTCGTAGTTGCCCTCCTCGGTGTAGAACTTCAGCGCGAAGCCGCGCGGGTCACGGACCGCGTCGGCCGCGCCGAGGTTGCCGGCGACCGTCGAGAAGCGCAGGAAGACGTCGGTGCGCTTCCCGACGGTGTTCAGGAACGCCGCCTTGGTGAACGGCGTGACGTCGTCGGTGACCTCGAAGTAGCCGTGCGCGCCGGAGCCGCGGGCGTGGACGATGCGCTCCGGGATGCGCTCGCGGTTGAACCGCGCGAGCTTCTCGATCAGCTGCTGGTCCTGGATCAGCAGCGGGCCGCCGATGCCGGCCTGGGCGGAGTTCTGGTTGTCGGCGACCGGGGCGCCGGACTCTGTGGTCAGGATTTTCGACATGGAGGTACTCCGGATCGGCTCAGACGAATGTCTTCGCAGGTGGAATCGTCGCGGTGCGACGTGAGATGGAGGTGGTTCGGCAGCTGCTGGGCGGGCCGTCGTCTCAAACGCCCAGCAGCCGCCAGATCGCGGCCCGGCGACGGGAGTTCTCCGCGCCGTCGGGGGTGTCGGCCGGCTGCAGCGCGGACTCGGCTGCGCGCACGGCCTCGGTGGTGGTCAGCGGACGCGCGGCGGTGAGCGCCTGCGCCTCGCCGGTGGTCAGGCCCGCGTGGGCGAGGGCCTGCTCGGCCTCGGCCGCGGGGACCAGGTTGAACCAGCGCAGCGCGTGCGCGGCGCGACCGGCCTCGGTCAGCCGACCGGTGAGCCGGAGCCGTGCCACACCGCCGTCGGGGAAGACATCCAGGCGCGCGGCGGTCACGGCCGTGCGCGGCTCGACGCGGACCTGGTGGCGGGTGTCGGGCTGGAGCCGGGTGCGCGGCAGCAGCTCGACCCACTCGCCGGTGGCGGCGTCCTTGCCCGAAACCGAGGCCCAGCCGGGGCAGTTGCCGACGAAGTGGGTGGTGTCGATCTCGACGCCGAGTACCTCGCCCTCGTCGACCAGGTCGAGCTCGACCCAGTCGTTGTCCTTGTTGCGACGGCGTCGCGTCTCCCAGCCCTCGCCCATCACGGCCGCGCGGCCGAGGGAGTTGAGGTTGTGCGGCGAGGAGAAGTAGCGGTCGGACGCGCCGGTGGCGACGCCGCCGAACTCCTGCGCGGCCAGGTCGAAGGTGAGCCCGGCCAGCGCGCGCGGGTCGACGACGACCTCGCCGTGGACCCGGAGCCGGGCCACGCCGCCGTCGGGGAAGATGTTGAGACGGACGTGGGTGAAGCGCTGCGGGGCGGAGACCTCGAACTCGTGGGCGGTGTCGCCCTTGAGCGCGGTGCGCGGAACGATCTCGGTCCACTCGGCGGCGGCGAGCTCCTCCGGCGAGGGGCTGCCGGGCACGGAGACGGCCTCGATCGAGGCGCTCTCCGGGTAGTTGCCGGTGAAGTGCGCGGTGTCGACGATCACGCCGCGGATCACGCCGGCGGCGCCCAGGCGGACGATCGCCCAGTCGTGGTCCTCGTCGGTCGGGTGCGTCTCGTCGACGCTCGCGCCGCGACGGCGGCGGGTCTCCCAGCCGTCCATGATCTGGCCCTTGTGCCCGAAGGTGTGCGGGCGGAACTCCGCCGGCTTCGCGACGATCAGGTTCTCCCGCTCGGCGAACAGCTCGTCGTTGGCGGCGACCACGCCCGCGCCCAGTGACCGCGCTGCGAGGTTGACCAACTCGGTGAACGGGGCCGGGTTCTGGTTGTCGGTCATGCTTCTCCTCGGGTCAGCAGTCGGCCGGTCGGGGTGCCGGCGACGTCCACCGGCTCACCGCGGAGCCAGGTGGTGCGCACGACGCCGGACAGCGAACGGCCTGCGTAGGGGGTCACGGGGTTGCGGTGGTGCAGTCCGGCCGGGTCGACGGTGAACTCGCCGTCGGGGTCGAAGGCCACCAGGTCTGCGTCCTTGCCGGGGGCGATCGCGCCCTTGCTCGTCAGGCCGACGAAGGCGGCGGTTCCGGTGGACATCCAGCGGACGACGTCGGCGAGGCTGTGACCGCGGCGGCGCGCCTCGGTCCAGATCGCCGGAAGGCCCAGCTGCAGCGACGCGATACCGCCCCACGCGGCGGCGAAGTCGCCGTCGCCGCCGAAGCGCGGCAGGTGCTTGAGGTCGGGCGTCGAGGGCGAGTGGTCGGAGACGATCCCGACGAACTCGCCTGCGGCGAGCGCCGCCCAGATCTGGTCGCGGTTGGACTCACTGCGGATCGGCGGACAGCACTTGAAAGCGGTGTCACCGGCCGGGACCTGCTCGGCGGTGAGAGTGAGGTAGTGCGGGCACGTTTCTGCGGTTACCTGTACGCCCTCGGCGCGGGCGGCGCGCAGCAGCGGCAGCACAGCCGCGGACGACACGTGCAGGATGTGGACGCGGGCACCGGTCCGCTTGGCGGCGGCGAGCAGGCCGCTGACGGCTACCGCCTCGGCGTCGTCCGGCCGGGAGGCGAGGAAGTCGGCGTACTCCGGACCGGGCGTGTGCGGGGCCTCGTCCAGGATCCGCGGGTCCTCGGCGTGGATGATCGCCAGCGCCCCGATGCGCGCCTGCTCTTCCAGCGCGGCTTCGAGCTGGGCGGCGTTGAGGTGCGGGAACTCGTCCACCCCGGAGGGGGCGAGGAAGCTCTTGAACCCGAAGACGCCGGCCTCGTACAGGGCGGCCAGGTCGCCGGTGTTGTCCGGAACGGCGCCGCCCCACAGGCCGGTGTCGACGTAGAGCTGGCCCTCGGCGACCTTGCGCTTCGCTTCGAGGTTCGCGACCGTCGTGGTCGGCGGGATCGAGTTGAGCGGCATGTCGACGATGGTCGTCACCCCACCGGCCGCGGCGGCGCGGGTCGCGGTGGCGAAGCCTTCCCACTCCGTGCGACCGGGCTCATTCACGTGTACGTGAGTGTCGACGAGCCCCGGGAGGAGCGCGACGTCCCCGAGGTCCACCAGCTCCGCGCCTGCGAGATCGGCGGCACCATGGGCCAGGACCTCGACGATCCGCCCTTCGCTGACGACCACGTCGGCAGCGGTCTCGCCGACCGGGAGGACGACGCGCCGGGATCGGATCACCTTGGTCAACTTGGGCCTCCTGATTGGGTTGTCGCGAGCCTATGGTCGCCTTCAACAAAACGTCAACGGTTTCTTTCAACGAGTTGTTGAAGAGCCGCTGCCGTGCACTTTCGGGGGAAGCTACGACCTAGGGGGCGCGAGGCTCTGCCGATATGCGGCTCCGCCGCGTGGGCGCGACGAGGTGGGCTTCGCTCCCGCAGGTGGTTGCACCACCTAGGGGCGCGGGGAACTGCGCGAGGAACCATCCAGTGCGGATGGCCCTGCTCGTACAGCGACACACCACCCAGGGTGGCTTGTCGCGCAGTTCCTCGCGCCCCTGGCAGTGCAACTACCTGCGGCAGCAAAAGTGAAAGTCTGCGAAAAAACCGCCCCCGGAGGGGGCGGGCGTCTCAGCCCGCGCCGAGGAGCTGGGCGGCGAGCCGCTCCCCAGCCAGCTCCGCCAGTTCCGCGGCGCGGGTGAGACTGTCACCGCCGGGGCCGGCCAGCTCGGAGAGCGAGATCGCAGCGACAAACCCCGCGGCGCGCCACTGTTCCTCACTGAGCTCAAGCAAGCCGGCCACGGCTGCGACCGGGACTCCCGCCCCGGTCGCCGCCTCGGCGACACCGGCGGGCGCCTTGCCGTGCAGGGTCTGCACGTCCAGGCAGCCTTCGCCGGTCACGACCAGACGGGCTCCCCGCACCGCCCGGTCGAAGCCCAGCAGATCGAGCAAGAGCGCGATCCCGGGCCGTAGAGAGGCCCCCAAGAGGGCCAGCGCGCCGAAGCCGAGGCCGCCCGCGGCGCCCGCGCCGGGCGCGTCCCGCAGGTCGGAGCCGGTCAGCTTGGCGACATGGTCGGCCCAGTGGGCCAGCGCGGCGTCGAGCTCGGCGACGTCGGCGGGCGTCGCGCCCTTCTGCGGTCCGTAGACCGCGGGCGCGCCGCGCTCACCGAGCAGCGGGTTGTCGACGTCGCTCGCGACGACGAACTCGACGCCGGAGAGGGTGTCCGCCAGCGGACCCGGGTCGACCGAGTCCAGGCGGGCCAGTGCCGCTCCCCCGGGCGGCAGCTCCTGGCCGTCGGCGTCCAGCAGCCGGACGCCGAGCGCCTGGGCCAGGCCCGCGCCGCCGTCGGTGCAGGCGACGCCGCCCAGCCCGAGCACGATCTTCGTACAACCGAGGTCGATGGCCCGGCGGATCAGCTGGCCGGTGCCGTAACTGCCCGCGGTCAGCGGGGCCTTGACCCCGCCCGGGAGCAGCTGCAGGCCGCTGGCCTGGGCCGCCTCGATCACCGCGGTCTCCCCCTGGACCGCGAAGACGGCTTCGAGCTGCTCGCCGGTGGGGCCGTCCACCAGCGTCGGCACGGCGGTGAAACCCGCCGCGACCGCCGCCAGGACCGTCCCCTCGCCGCCGTCGGCGACGGGCAGGGTGCGCACCTCGACGTCCGGACGGACGCGACGCACGCCGGCGGCGATGTGCTCCGCCGCCTCGGACCCGGTGAGGCTGCCTTTGAACTTGTCGGGCGCGATCACCACGTGGCCCTGCGTCATGACAGCCTCACCTTCGTGTGCAGAGCTGCGCTCTGTGTTCATCAAGGAGTACCTCCCGGCGGCGCGGGCACGACCGGATGGATCACGCCGCCGGGAGGAGACTAGGGGCTGCGCCCCGACGGTGCGTCAGCCGCCCAAAAGGGCGGTCGGCGCGTCGCCGGGCGCGGTCGCGAGCTCCTCGAACTCGTTGACCTTGTCGATGTCGCCACCCGACATGGAGACGTTGGTGATCCGCTCCAGGATGACCTCGACGATGACCGGGACCTTGAACTCGGCGACCAGCTTCTTCGCCTGCTCCAGGGCGCCGGCGATCTCACCGGGCTCGAAGACCCGGATCGCCTTGCAGCCCAGGCCCTCGGCGACCTTGACGTGGTCCACGCCGTAGCCGTTGACCTCGGGAGCGTTGATGTTGTCGAAGGACAGCTGGACGCAGTAGTCCATGTCGAAGTTCCGCTGTGCCTGACGGATCAGGCCCAGGTAGGCGTTGTTCACGACCACGTGGACGTAGCCGATGTTGAACTGCGCCCCGACCGCCAGCTCCTCGATCATGAACTGGAAGTCGTAGTCGCCCGAGAGCCCGACGACGGTCTCGTCCGGCACCGCGGTGGCGACACCGAGCGCGGCCGGGACGGTCCAGCCCAGCGGGCCCGCCTGACCGGCGTTGATCCAGTGACGCTCCTTGTAGACGTGGAGCATCTGCGCGGCCTGGATCTGCGAGAGGCCGATGGTCGTGACGTAGCGGACGTCGCGTCCGAACGCCTTGTTCATCTCCTCGTAGACACGCTGCGGCTTGACCGGCACGTTGTCGAAGTGGGTCTTGCGCAGCAGCGTCGCCTTGCGCTCCTGGCAGGACGCGGCCCAGGCCGAGTAGTCCTTGAGCGTCTGGGCGGCCTTGCGCTCCCGCGCGACCTGGACGAACAGCTCAAGGGCGGCCTTGGCGTCCGAGACGATGCCGTAGTCGGGGGCGAAGACGCGCCCGATCTGCGTCGGCTCGATGTCCACGTGGACGATCGTGCGACCGGCCGTGTAGACGTCGGTGTTGCCGGTGTGGCGGTTGGCCCAGCGGTTGCCGATGCCGATGACGAAGTCCGACTCCAGCAGCGTCGCGTTGCCGTAGCGGTGCGAGGTCTGCAGGCCGACCATGCCGGCGGTGAGCTTGTGGTCGTCCGGGATGGTGCCCCAGCCCATCAGCGTCGGGACGACCGGGACGCCGGTCAGCTCGGCGAACTCGACCAGCAGGTCGGCCGCGTCGGCGTTGATGATGCCGCCACCGGCGACGATCAGCGGACGCTCGGACTCCTGCAGCAGGTTGAGCGCCTTCTCCACCTGGGCACGGGTCGCGGACGGCTTGTAGACCGGCAGCGGCTCGTAGGTGTCGATGTCGAACTCGATCTCCGCCATCTGCACGTCGATCGGCAGGTCGATCAGGACCGGGCCGGGACGACCGGAGCGCATCAGGTGGAAGGCCTGCTGGAAGGCGCCCGGGACCTGGGCCGGCTCCAGCACGGTGACGGCCATCTTCGTCAGCGGCTTCGCGATGGACGCGATGTCGACCGCCTGGAAGTCCTCCTTGTGCAGCTTGGCCACGGGAGCCTGGCCGGTGATGCAGAGGATCGGGATCGAGTCCGCGCTCGCGGAGTACAGACCGGTGATCATGTCGGTCCCGGCCGGGCCCGACGTCCCGATGCAGACACCGATGTTGCCGGCCTTGGCCCGGGTGTAACCCTCGGCCATGTGGGACGCGCCCTCGACGTGGCGGGCCAGCGTGTGGTGCAGGCCGCCGCGCTTGCGGATCGCGGAGTAGAAGGGGTTGATCGCAGCGCCGGGCAGGCCGAACAGGTTGGTGATGCCCTCACGCTTGAGGATCTCGACGGCGGCCTCTGCCGCGGTCATCCGTGCCATGTCACTTGACCTTTCCGGACAGGCGCTCCAGGTTGCGCAGCAGGGCCGAGTGGTCCAGCCCGCCGTCGCCGGCGTTGCGCATCGCGGTGATGAAGTCCGCGACCAGCGCGGCGGTGGGCAGCGGGACCTCGACGGCACGCGCCGCGGACAGCAGGTTGCCCATGTCCTTGTGGTGCAGGTCGAGGCGGAAGCCCGGCGCGAAGTCGCGCTTGAGGAAGTTGTTCTTCTTGCGGGTCAGCACGGTGGAACCGGCCAGACCGCCGTTGAGCACGTCGAGGGCGACCTCCAGGTCCACGCCCGACTTCTCCAGGAAGACCACGGCCTCGGCGCACGCCTGGATGTTGACGGCGACGATCAGCTGGTTGGCGACCTTGACGGTCTGGCCGGAGCCGGACGGGCCGACCAGCGCGACGGTGGTGCCCAGCACCTTCAGGACCGGCTCGGCCTCGTCGAAGTCGGCACGCTCGCCACCGACCATGATCGAGAGCACACCCTCGATGGCACCGGCCTCGCCACCGGAGACGGGGGCGTCGATGGAACGCAGGCCCTTCTCCTTGGCGGCGGCGGCCACACGCTGCGAGATCTGCGGGGTCACCGAGGACATGTCGATGAGGAGCGCACCGGCGGCGGCGTTGTCGAGCACGCCGTCCTCGCCGAAGTACACGGCCTCGACCTGCGGGTCGGCCGGAACCATCGTGATGACGATCTCGGCGTCCTTGACGGCCTCGGCGATCGAGGAGGCGCCCTTGCCGCCGTCGGCGATCAGCTTGTCGATCGGCGCCTGGACCAGGTTGTAACCGGTGACGGTGTGGCCGGCCTTGACGAGATTGGCCGCCATCGGGCTGCCCATGATGCCGAGGCCGATGAAGGCGATCCGGCGCGAGGTGGTGCTCATGAGAACTCCTTGGGAGGTGTCGGGAAAGTCAGCGAGTGCGGCGGCGAAGCTCGCGCGGCAGCCACTCGAAGGAGTCGGCCGAGGCGACTCCGGCCACGGGCTTGTACTCCAGCCCGATGTAGCCTTCGTAATCAACGGCGTCCAACTGGCCCAGAAGGCCGGGGAAGTCGAGCTCACCCGAACCCGGGAAGTTACGGCCCGGCACGTCGGCGATCTGCACGTGACCGATGCGGTCGGCGTACTCGGTGATCACCGCGGCGAGGTCCTCGCCGTTGCGCGCCAGGTGGTAGAGGTCGCAGAGGAACTTCGTGTTGCCGAGGCCGGTGGTCCCGTTGACGGCGTCGACCAGGGCGACGGCGTCCTTCGAGGACAGCAACCCGTACTGCGGCGCCTCCGGCGCGTTCAGCGCCTCGACCAGCAGGATCGCGCCGATACCGTGCGCGGCCTGCGCGGCCAGCGCGAGGTTCTCCAGCGCGAGGGCGTCCTGCTCGGCCACCGGCACGTCCTCGACCCGGTTGCCGTAGAGCGCGTTGAGCGCCTTGCAGCCGAGGGAGTCGGCCAGGCCGACCGCCACCGCGATGTTGTCGCGGAACTGCTGCGAGTCGGCGGGGCGGGACAGCAGGCCCTTGTCGCCGCCGGCCATGTTGCCGGCGTCGAAGTTGAGGCCGGTCAGCTGGACGCCGGCGTCCACGAACGCGGAGCGCAGGGCGTCGAGGTCGGCCTGGGGCGGGGTGGGGCCGTCCAGGGTCCACCACAGTTCGGCGGCGTCGAAACCGGCGGCCTTGGCTGCGGCGGGACGCTCCACCAGCGGCAGCTCGGTGAAGAGGATCGAGAGGTTGACAGTCCAGCGCTGGTTCAGCCAGCTCTGCGCAGTGGCGGTCATGCCATCACCAGTTCCACGAGTTCACGAGTTCCGCTGATTCCACTATGCGGAAGATGTTTTCTGCTTGACGAAACTATGCCACGAGCCTTCAACACTTTGTCAAGGGGATGGTTCTCAACTCGCGTTTCGCGGATACGCTTCGGGCGTGCGATTGAAGGTGGAGTTCACGACCGAGCCGTTCGAGCTGGACGGCTTTCCGGAACATGCGAAGACGGCCCGGCGCGTGGTCGACGACGCCGGGCTCAGCGTCGAGGTCGGCCCGTTCGGCACGAGTGCCGAGGGCGAGCGCGAGCAGACCCTCGCGGCGATCGACCGTCTGGTGCGGGAGACCCTGGCCCACGGGGCCACCCGGATCTCGCTCCAGGTGAGCGTTCTCTCCGAGGACGGCGAGCCGCTCGCGGACGCCCCGACGGCCCCCACGACTGCGACATCGACGGACGCGACGGACAGCGGGGAGGGAGCGGGATGAGCGGAGAGCAGCACCCGCTGGCCATAGCCATCAAGCCACTGCTCGACGCGGTGGGCGGCAGCGCGGTCGAGGTCGCCGAGGCGCGCCCCGACGACGTGCTGCTCGAATGGGACGGCTCTCCCGCCGTGGCGGTGCGCCTGCCCGGCCTGGAGAGCGCGCTCGACCGGCTGCTGGCGGACGTCAAGCGTCAGTTCGGCGGCGGCGAGCTGTCCGAGCTGGACCGGGCGGGCAAGCAGCGCGTGGTCGCGCTGCTCGAGGAGCGCGGCGCGTTCACGGTCCGGCACGGCGTGGAGACGGTGGCGGCGGCACTCGGCGTCAGCCGGTTCACCGTCTACAACTACCTCAACCGCCAGCAGGCGAACGGAAAGCAGGACTGAGCGGCGGCCGCGCCGGACGCGCGGCCCGCGCGGCGTCCCTTCGGGCGACTGCACGGCGGTTTTCTTCAACAAACTGTTGACGATCAGGGGTGGCGGCTCCTACGTTTCTCGTGGCAACCACTTTTGGAGGTCCCGAGTGACCCATCCCGCCACCCCGGCACCAACCTCCCTCGACCGCGTCAACGCGGCCGAGGACGGCGAGCTGGACGCTCTGCTGCTGGAGATCTGCTCCAGCCCCACCTGGGCCAAGCTGGTCCGACTCGCCCGACCCTTCCGTGACCGGGTCGCCTTCCACAGCGCCAACGCCAACGCGATGGCCGCGCTGGGAGCCGCCGACCTGCACGACGCCATGGCCGGCCACGCCCGGATCGGCACGCCCAAGCCGGGCGACGCCACCTCCGAGCGCGAGCAGGCCGGCGTCCAGGGCGCCCAGCAGGAGCTGCTGGACTCCCTCGCGGCCGCGAACGCCTCCTACGAGGAGAAGTTCGGCCACGTCTTCCTGATCTGCGCCACCGGTCGCACCGCCGAGACCATGCTCGCGGCGCTGGGCGAGCGCTACCCGAACAACCCCGACACCGAGCGGGAGATCGTCCGGGGCGAGCTCGGCAAGATCAACGACATTCGCATCGACCGTCTGCTCGACGAGAACTGACGGTCCGCCACCGACGGCCTCCCGGGCTCCAGGGCCCGAGGCCGCTGCTTCGGCCATCCCGTGAGGACGACATGACCTCCATCTCCACCCATGTGCTGGACACCAGCGTCGGGAAGCCCGCGCAGGGCATCCCGGTCGAGCTGGCCCAGCAGGTCGACGGCGAGTGGAAGGCCCTCGGGGCCTCCGCCACCGACGCCGACGGCCGCTGCAAGGACCTTCCGGTCCCGGACCTCGGGTCCGGCACCGTGCTGCGGCTCCGGTTCACCACCGCCGGCACCTTCTTCCCCGAGGTCTCCATCGTCTTCGACGTCGACCCGGCCCAAGCCCACTACCACGTACCCCTGCTGCTCAACCCGTTCGGGTACTCCGTCTACCGAGGGAGCTAAGACCATGGCCCACGTGCTCGGCCAGAACCAGTACGGCAAGGCGGAGAACCGCGTCGTACGGATCACCCGCAACGGCAACCGCCACGAGATCCGGGACCTGAACGTCTCCGTCGCCCTCTCCGGCGACCTGGACGACGTCCACCTGACCGGCTCGAACGCGAACTGCCTGCCCACGGACACGACCAAGAACACCGTGTTCGCCTACGCCAAGAAGTTCGGCATCCAGTCGCCGGAGAACTTCGGCATACTCCTGGCCCGCCACTTCGTGGACGACACCCCGTCGATCCACCGCGCGCGGATCCGCGTCGAGGAGTACGTCTGGGACCGCATCGCGATCCCGGACAACAACGCCCGCTTCATCGGCAGCCAGGAGGTCGGCCACTCCTTCGTCCGCCGCAACACCGAGGTCCGCACGTCCGAGATCGTCTACGACGGCACCGGCTTCCAGATCATCTCCGGTCTGAAGGACCTGGTCGTCATGAACTCCACCAACTCGGAGTTCTGGGGCTACATCAAGGACGAGTACACCACCCTCAAGGAGGCGTACGACCGGATCCTCGCCACCCAGGTCACCGCGCGCTGGAAGTTCGGCTTCACCGGCGTCGACGACGAGCAGGAGCCCAACTGGGACCGCTCCTACGCGCAGGTGCGCAAGCACATGCTGGAGGCCTTCGCCGAGACCTACTCGTACTCGCTGCAGCAGACCCTGTACTCCATGGGCACCCGGGTGCTGAACAACCGCCCCGAGGTCGACGAGGTCCGCCTGGAGCTCCCGAACAAGCACCACTTCCTGGTGGATCTGGAGCCGTTCGGTATGGAGAACGACAACGAGGTCTACTACGCTGCAGACCGGATGTACGGTCTCATCGAGGGCTCCGTGCACCGCGAGGGCGTCACCCCGGTCATTCCGGTGGCCTGACCTCCCACAGCGTAGGAAGCTCGACCCCAGGGATTCTCCCGTCGTCCCGCCCTGGGCAGCACCACCCGACGGCGGTACCCCTTTTCCAAGGGCGAGAGCGCAGCGGGTCGCGGCATTGACAGGCCACACCGCTGCGCCTCCCGAAGCCGCCGAGGAGCACCGCTGATGACCGATCCCACCGCAGGCCGCCAGGTCGAGCGCATCGTCATCGAGAACGCCGCGATCGCCACCGTGGACGCGCTGGACACCGAGTACACGCGTGGCCATGTCGTGATCGCCGACAACGTGATCGAGTCCGTGGGCGAGGGCCCCGCCCCGCAGTGGCTCGACAACGTCGTCCGCCGGATCAACGCCGAGGGCCATCTGGTCACCCCCGGCCTGGTCAACACGCACCACCACTTCTACCAGTGGATCACCCGCGGCCTGGCCCAGGACAACATCCTGTTCGACTGGCTGGTCGCGCTCTACCCGACCTGGTCGCGGATCGACGCCGAACTCGTCCACGCCGCCACCCAGGGTTCGGCCGCAGCCCTGCTCAAGTCCGGCTGTACCACCGCCTCGGACCACCACTACGTCTTCCCGCACGACGGCGGCGACATCCTCGGCGCGTCCATCGAGGGCGTCGCCGAGCTCGGCATGCGCTTCACCGCGCTGCGCGGCTCCATGTCCCGCGGCAAGAGCGACGGCGGCCTGCCGCCGGACCACGCGGTGGAGAAGACCGAGGACATCCTGATCGCCTCCGAGGCGGCCGTGGACAAGTGGCACGACGCCTCGTTCGGCTCGATGCTGCACGTCGCCATCGCCCCCTGCTCGCCGTTCTCGGTGACCACGGAGCTGATGAAGGAGGCCGCGGACCTCGCCCGCCGCAAGGGCGTCCGGCTGCACACCCACGGCTCGGAGACGGCCGAGGAGGAGCAGTTCTGCAAGGAGCTGTTCGGCATGGGCCCCACCGACTACTTCGAGTCGGTCGGCTGGCTCGGCCAGGACGTGTGGATGGCGCACTGCGTCCACATGAACGACTCCGACATCCACAAGTTCGCCGAGACCGGCACCGGCGTGGCGCACTGCCCGTCCTCCAACGCCCGTCTGGCGGCCGGGATCGCGCGCGTTCCCGACATGCTGGCGGCCGGCGTGCCGGTCGGCCTGGGCGTCGACGGCACCGCCTCCAACGAGTCCGGCGAGCTCGGCACCGAGCTGCGCAACGCGCTGCTGATCAACCGCCTCCACGGCCGCCCCGACGCGCTGACGGCACGTCAGACGCTGCGCCTCGGCACCATGGGCGGCGCCCGCGTGCTGGGCCGTCAGGCCGAGATCGGCTCGGTCGAGGTCGGCAAGCTGGCCGACCTGGCGCTGTGGAAGGTCGACGGCATCATGCACTCGTCGATCGCCGACCCGGTCGCCGCGCTGGTCATGGGCGCGCTGCCGCCGCTCTCGCTGCTGCTGGTCAACGGCCGTCCGGTGGTCGAGAACGGCACGCTCACCCAGGTGAACGAGGACCGCATCGCCAAGGCCTGCGCCGACGCGGCCAAGGAGCTCGCCTCGCGCGGCTGATCCACCGCTGCTGAGTACCCCTTGAGTACTCCTCGGTACCCCTGATTTCCGGGCGCGCGCTGGGACGGTGCGCCGCCCGGACTCCTCCGCACGCTCGCGCGCGGAGGACCGAAGCCCCGGACCCACGGCGAGGGTCCGGGGCTTCGGCGTGTGCGCGAGTGCGGGCATGTCGATCACTTGCCATGATGTGCCGGTGCGTCCTGCCCACCCCCTCCCCGAGCTCTGGCTGCGCGGCGTCGCCGCCAACCCCGCCGCGCCGACCGACGTGCTGCTCCGACTGCTGGATCCGGCCGCGCGCGACGTGTGGCCGGTGCTCTGCGAGCAACGCGCTCTGCCCGCCGACTTCGTCGAAGCGGCGCTGGTCCACCACGATCGGGCGGTACGCCGTGCCGTGGCGCGCAATCGGCACGTTCCCGTCGCACAGCGCGGTCGGCTGGTCCACGATCCGGATTCACTGGTGCGCTGTGCACTCGCCGCCGGGCCGCGGCCCCAGCTGGGCGACGTCGAGCCGCTTCCGGACGACGTGCTGGTCACCTTTCTCACTGCCCTGAACGACGATCCGAACCGGCTGGTGACGGCCCAAGAGATCCGAGACGACCTGCAGTTCTCCGGGCAGATTCCGCAAGCCTTCCTGCGACGCCTGCCCGAACATCAAGCCCCCGAGCTGCGCATCCACGCCACCAGGTACTGGCTCTGGCTCACGCCGGAGCAGCGGGAGGCACTGCTGACGGACCCCGACCCGGAGGTCCGCCAGGCCGCACATGGGAACAGCCGCGTGCTCGACCCGGACGCCATGGCGGCGGATCTGGGGGAGCCCAACAGCCACCACCGGTCGCTGCTGCTCACCAGCTACGCCGTCGCTCCCGCCGTGGCCGAGCGGTGCCTCGCCGAAGGGCGGGATCTCTGGGCGCTGGCCCACAACCCGTACACCCCCGCACAGGCCGTCAGCCGGTTGGCACACTCCCCGGACCCCAAGGTGCGCGAACGCGTGGCCGCGCGGGCAGACCTCAGCAGTGAACTGCTCGCCGAGCTCGCCGGGGACCCGGACAGCACCGTGCGCAGCCGGGCACACCTGCAAGGACTCCCGCGCACCTGGCCGCAGCGCAATGCCATCGACCGGATCATCGGCCGTTCGGCCGAACGCCTCGGCTACCTCGGCGAAGCCATCGTCGAACCGGACACGAGCTGGTTCGAGGCGTGCGCCCGCTCCGGGCACCCGTTGCTGCGCCGGGTCGCGGCAACCTTCCACCGGCTCCCGGAGGACCACGTCGCGCGGCTCTCCGAGGACGAGGACGAGGGGGTGCGCATCCTGCTGGCCTGCAACCACCCACTCGCTCCCCCACACCTCGTGCTGAACGCCTTCCTCGCGGCCCCGCCGCAGCGCGCCTACCTCCGCACGTTGCCCCGGCTCCCCCGCACCGGGCTGGCCCACCTGCTCGGCCACGCCGACCCCGAGGTGCGCGCGCTCGCCGCTGCCGATCAGACCCTCCCCGAGCCGCCGCTCGCCCTGCTCGCCGACGGCGACGAGCGGGTGCGCCGGGAAGCAGCCGCCAATCCGCTGCTGCCGCACGACCTGCTGGAAGACCTGCTCGACCGCGCCGAGACCGCCGAGGGCGCCGCGGCCAACCCGGCGCAGCCCGCGCCGAGGCTGCACGAGCTGCTCGACCGCAGCGGGCTGCCCTGAACCATGCGCTCCGGATGCCCTCGGGGCGTTCCCTCGCGACATACCAGCGGGTATGTTGGGGCCCACTGAGTTACTTGCGGGTAGGTAGGGAGTCTGTGCACATGAGGGCGATCCAGATCACCGAGTTCGGCGGACCCGAGGTCCTGCGGCTGGCCGAGGTGCCCGATCCGGTGCCGCAGCCGGGGCAACTGCTCATCGAGGTGGACGGCTCCGGCGTCAACTACGCGGACACCCATGCCGTCGAGGACTCCTACCTGTCCGCCAGCACTCTGCCGATGATCCCGGGCGGCGAGGTGGTCGGCCGGGACCAGGACGGGCGGCGCGTGGTCGCCCTCACCGCCACCGGCGGCTACGCCGAACGCGCCTGCGCCTGGGCGCCTATGGCGACCGAGGTCCCGGACGAGGTCTCCGACGCCGCCGCGCTCGCCCTGGTCGTGCAGGGCCTGACCGCGTGGAACCTGCTGCGCACCTCGGCGCGGATCGCGCCCGGCGAGTCCGTCGTCGTCCACGCGGCGGCCGGAGGCACCGGCTCGCTCGCCGTCCAGCTGGCCCGCCGCTTCGGTGCCGGCCGGATCATCGCGACCGCGTCGACCAAGGAGAAGCGCGAACTCGCCCTCTCCCTCGGCGCGGACGAGGCGCTCGACGCGGACCCGGAGGGTCTCAAGGAGCGGCTGGTCGAGGCAAACGGCGGCAAGAAGATCGACATCGTGCTGGAGATGACCGGTGGCCCGGTCTTCGACGCCTCGCTGGCCGCGCTGGCGCCCTTCGGCCGTCTGGTCACCTACGGCCTGGCGTCCCGTCAGGACCCGGAGCCGATCACGGCGGCCAAGCTGATGGGCCGCTCGCGGGCGGTCGTCGGCTTCTGGCTGATGCACGCGCTCGGCCGCCCCGACCTGCACGCGGAGCCGATGGCGGAGCTGCTGCGGCTGGTCGCCACGGGCGAGCTCAAGCCGCAGGTCGGCGGCACCTTCCCACTGTCGGACGCGCGCCTGGTGCACGAGGCGCTCCGCTCCCGCGCCACCTCGGGCAAGCTGGTGCTCGACCCGCGCCGCTGAGAGCGTCCCTCCGAACAGCTCAAGACATGCATATAAGCGGCGCCTCGCGCAGGACCTCCCCAGGTGTGCGCGAGACGCCGCTGTCCTTGACCAGGACTACAGCCGAGCCCTAAAGCAGAGTTAGAGCAGGCTGTATCCCGGAAGCGTGAGGAAGTCCGCGAAGTCCTCCGCGAGCGAGACCTCCTCGAAGAGCCGCGCCGCGTCGGCCCAACGGCCGGCCGCGAACGCCTCCTCGCCCAACTCGGCGCGGAGCTCCGCGAGTTCGGTGGCGACGAGCTGACGGACCAGCTCCTGCGTCACCTTCTCGTCGGTGTCGGCGAGCACCACGCCGTTGTGGATCCACTGCCAGACCTGCGAGCGCGAGATCTCGGCGGTGGCGGCGTCCTCCATCATGTTGAAGATCGCCACCGCGCCCAGACCGCGCAGCCACGCCTCGATGTAGCGGATGCCGACCTGGACTGCGTTGTGCAGGCCGACGCGGGTGCAACTGCCGCCCGCCGCCGCGATGTCCAGCAACTGCGCGCCGGTCACCTCGCCTGCGGGCACGACCTGCTTCTGGTTCGGGGCGTCACCGAGAACCGCATCGAACGCGGTGCGGCAGACCGGGACCAGGTCGGGGTGGGCCACCCAGGAGCCGTCGAAGCCGCCCACGGCCTCGCGGTCCTTGTCCGTCTTGACCTTCTCCAGCGCGGCCGCGTTGACCTCGGGATCGCGGCGGGAGGGGATGAAGGCGGCCATGCCGCCGATGGCGTGCGCACCGCGGCGGTGGCACGTCTGGACCAGGAGCTGGGTGTACGCGCGCATGAACGGCGAGGTCATGCCCACGCTGTTACGGTCCGGCAGAACGTAGCGCTCACCGGCGTCGCGGAAGTTCTTGACGATCGAGAAGAGGTAGTCCCAGCGGCCCGCGTTGAGCCCGGCGGCGTGCTCGCGCAGCTCGTAGAGGATCTCCTCCATCTCGAACGCGGCGGTGATCGTCTCGATCAGCACGGTCGCGCGGATGGTGCCGCGCGGGATCCCGAGCGCCGCCTGGGCGTGCGCGAAGACGTCGTTCCAGAGGCGCGCCTCCAGGTGGCTCTCGGTCTTCGGCAGGTAGAAGTACGGGCCGGAGTTGGGGTCCTGCTCGCCGCGGGCCAGCAGGCGGGCGGCGTTGCGGAAGAAGTACAGGCCGAAGTCGAAGAACGCGCCGGCCACCGGCTCGCCGTCGACGGTGAGGTGGGCCTCCTCCAGGTGCCAGCCGCGCGGGCGGACCACGATGGTGGCCAGCTCGGCGTCCGGCTTGAGCGCGTAGCTCTTGCCCTCGGGCGTGGTGAAGTCGATCCGGCGCTCCAGCGCGTCGGTCAGGTTGATCTGGCCCTCGACGACGTTGCGCCAGCTCGGCGAGGTAGCGTCCTCGAAGTCGGCGAGCCACACCTTGGCACCGGAGTTGAGGGCGTTGATCGCCATCTTCCGGTCGGTCGGGCCGGTGATCTCGACGCGGCGGTCGTTCAGCGCGCGGGGTGCCGGGGCGACCTGCCACTCGGCGGCGCGGACGGCCGCGGTCTCCGGAAGGAAGTCCAGCGTCCCGGTCTCGGCGATCCGGGCGCGACGCTCCTTCCGCAGGGCCAGCAGCTCACGGCGGCGGGGGTTGAAACGGCGGTGCAGGTCGGCCACGAAGGCCAGTGCGGCGGGGGTCAGCACCTCGGCCCCACGGTCGACGACCGGACCGGTGACCTCGACCCCGGCGAGTGGAGGTTCGCTGACGGATTCCTGTGCTGCACCCATGGATACGGGCTCCTCGCTCAGACTCAGAAGATGCGGATGATCGAAAGCGCCCTGTGCGGTGCGCTTCGCTTCTGTAAGGTGGAGGCTAGTTTCCGCGATACAGAAATTCAACACTTTGTTGAGTTCGCTTGCCGCCCCCTGCCAGGAAGGCCGTTGTGGTGACGTCATCCACCGCGCGAAGCCCAGGCCACACCGGGTGTGACCACCGCCGACCGCACCGGCGGCGTGCAGTCGGTCGAGCGCGCCTTCCAACTGCTCGAGGTCCTCGCCGAGGCGGGAGGGGTCAGCACGCTGAGCGACCTGGCCACTGCCTCCGGCCTGCCCATGCCCACGATCCACCGCCTGGTCCGCACGCTCGTCCAGCAGGGTTACGTCCGTCAGGACACTGCTCGACGCTACACCTTGGGGCCTCGGCTGATCCGTCTCGGCGAGACGGCGGGTCGCCTGCTGGGCAGTTGGGCCCGTCCGTTCCTGGGCGAGCTGATGGAGACCACCGGCGAGACGGCGAACCTCGCGGTCCTGGAGGCGGGTGAGGTCGTCTACGTGGGCCAGGTGCCCTCACGGCACTCGATGCGGATGTTCACCGAGGTCGGCCGCAGGGTGCAGCCGCACTGCACCGCCGTCGGCAAGGTGCTGCTGGCGCAGCTCCCGCAGCCGGAGGCCATGGCCGTCATCGGCACCGGCCCGCTGCCCGCGCACACGGTGCACACGGTGACTTCGCCCGAGGCGCTGCTCGACCAGTTCGAGGAGGCCCGCAGGGACGGCTACGCCGTCGACGACCAGGAGCAGGAGATCGGCGTCCGCTGCATCGCCGTCGTCGTCCCGGGCGCGCCGACGCCTACGGCCCTGTCGATCTCGGGCCCGGAGGCCCGCGTCCGCGCCCTGGAGTCCCGCGCGGGCGCGCGGGCGCTGATCCCGGAGATGCAGGAGATCGCTACGCGGTTGGGGACGGCGCTGGCGTCGAGCGGCTGAGGAACCGTTCAGACGGACGGTTCTGCAGCGCGGGGACCATGCACTATCCAGGGGCGCGGGGCTCCGCTGATGTGCGGCTCCTCCCCCTGCCTTCGGCGGGGGGACCCCCAGCGTGGGCGCGACAAGCCACCCACCCACGTGGCAGGCCGAACGCGCAGGGCCATCCGCACAGGGTGGTTACTCGCGCAGTTCCTCGCGCCCCCAGCGAAGTGCAGCGAACTGTTCGGGGGTGTCCACATCGTCCGGGGTTGCCACGTCGCCGCACTCAACGAGGACCAACTCCCCTGCGTGGGCGCGCAACAGCGCCCTCGCGCCGGCGTCGCCGACCGCGCCCTCCCGCGCCTCCGCGAAGAATCGACGGGCGAAGTAGACGGGGTGTCCCCGCTCGCCCCCGTAACTCGCGGCCGCCAACTCCGCGCCGCTGCCGAGGACTCGACGCACCGCCTCCGCCGTGACTCCCGGAGTGTCCACGAGACCGACCAGCACGCCGTCGGCGTCCAAGTCGGCGTCCAAGCCGTCCAGGCCTGCCCGCAGGGACGAGCCCATCCCTGACGCCCAGTCCGGATTGAGGACGACCTCCGCGTCGCCCAACTCCGCCGTGCGCAGCACCTCCTCCGCCGACGCGCCCAGTACGACGCGGATCCGAGCGCAGCCGCCCGCCCGCAGCACGCCCAGTGCGTGCTCGATCATCGGGCGGCCCCGGTACGGCAGGAGGGCCTTGGGTCGGTTGCCCATGCGGCGTCCGCCGCCCGCCGCCAGGAGAAGTCCGGAACTCATGCCTCAAGCATGGCGAACCGCGCCGCCCCGCGGCCTTGGATGATCATACGAGGAGCCCGCGCACACCTGCGGCGTTCACCGGGGCTTCACCCGCTGGACCGCACTGGCCCGGCCCGGTTCTACTGGGCCGATGCAGCGCTCCACCCTCACTCATGCCGCGCCCCTGCTGGACCGCTTCGGCCGGGTCCACACCGATCTGCGGGTGTCCCTGACCGACCGCTGCAACCTGCGCTGCACCTACTGCATGCCGGCCGAGGGGCTGGACTGGCTGCCCAAGCCGGACCTGCTGACCGACGACGAGCTGCTGCGGCTGGTCCGGATCGCCACGTCCCGCCTCGGCATCCGCTCGCTCCGCCTCACCGGCGGCGAGCCGCTGCTGCGGCGCGGGCTGCCGGACCTGGTGGCCCGGTTCGCCGCGCTGCCGGACGCGCCGGAGCTGTCGCTGACCACCAACGGCATCGGGCTGGCACGCCAGGCGGAACCGCTGCACGCGGCGGGCCTCGGCCGGGTCAACGTCAGCCTGGACACGCTGCGCCGGGACCGGTTCCGCGAGATCACCCGGCGCGACCGGCTCGCCGACGTGCTGGACGGCCTGGCCGCCGCCCGCGCGGCCGGGCTGGACCCGGTCAAGGTCAACGCCGTGCCGGTGCGCGGCGTCAACGACGACGAGATCACCGACCTCGCCGTCTGGGCGGTCGAGAGCGGCTACCGGCTCCGGTTCATCGAGTCCATGCCGCTGGACGCCCAGGGCGCCTGGGACCGGGCGCGGATGGTCACCGCGGACGAGATCCTGCACGAGCTCGGTCGGGTCTTCACACTGCACCCGGTGCCGCGCGCCGACGCCGGCCGGGACGCCAACGCACCCGCCGAGCAGTGGCGGATCGAGGGCACCGACGCCGTCGTCGGCGTCATCGCCAGCGTCACCCGCCCGTTCTGCGGCGGCTGCGACCGGGTGCGGCTCACCGCCGACGGACAGCTGCGCAACTGCCTCTTCGCGAGCGAGGAGTCCGACCTGCGCGCGCTGCTGCGCGGCGGCGCCGACGACGCGGAGGTCGAGGCCGCCTGGCGCGCGAGCGTCGCGGGCAAGGGCCCCGGGCACGCGATCAACAGCGCCGACTTCCGGCAGCCGGAACGACCGATGTCGGCCATCGGCGGTTAGCCGAACTCCAGGCGACATTGTCAGGTGATTCTGGCGAGGTTCCGCGTTCCGCTCGCGCCGAGGATCGGCGACCATGGAACCCCCACGGCGTCCCGTGCGTAGTCTGTTGTGACGGCGCCCGGTCGGCGCACTGAACGAAACGGACGGTCCCTCATGACAGGTACACCCAAGCCCGTCCGGTGTCCGTCGTGTCGCCGGGAGCACGCGTACGAGCCGCCCGTCTTCCCGTGCCCGTGCGGGGCGGCGCTGAAGATCCCGCTGCTGCGCGGCGGGGTGCCGGTCCAGGTGCGGTTCCGCTCCTGGGAGGACTCCTGGCTGAGCATGCGCTGCCCCTCCTGCGGACGCTCCGAGCAGTGGCCGCAGCCCGAGTTCACCTGCAACTGCGGCGCGACCGTGCGGCTGCCGGTCGACACGTCGCGGCGGCCCACTCCGGTCAGCGGCGCGGTGCCGCCCGTGTCGTCGGTACCGCCGATCACGCAGGGGCGGCAGTCGCCGTCGGTGGGCGCGCCGGTCCAGTCGGGGCAGGGCGGACCGTACCCGCGCGCGGTGGCGCGCAAGCCGTTCCTGCCGCACCCCGTGCGGACCTCCGACGACGCCGTGGTGGCGTCCGCGCGGTACCTGGAGTGGCTCGGCTTCGGCGAGCTGGAGGTCTCCGACTCCCAGGACCGCGAGGGCGTCTGCCTGCTCGGCGCCACCATCGTGGCCCAGGTGGACACCTGGACCGAACCGGCGGACCTGCGCGCCGTCGAGTGCCTCTGGCTGAACACCCTCCACGGGGACGAGCTGCAGCCGGCCATGTTCACCCTGGCCGGGTACTCGCTCGAGGCCCGCAACCGGGCCGACCAGTTGCTCGTGGCGCTCTTCGAACTCGACCTCACCGGCATGCCGCAGGCGGTCAACACGGCCGCACGTGAACTGATTCACAATTCCTCGCGTCGCTGATCTGGCGCGCCTCGCCCCCCGCGTGTTGAATGACCGTCACCGAGGGCGACCAAAGGGCGACCGATGACGGTCGCAGTGAGGGGCGGTGGCGTGTCCTTGTCCGAACGGCGAGCGACCCAGCAGCGTACGGCCCGGCGGACAACAGGTGATCAGCAAGCCACCGGTGGGGGTGGGGACAGGGACGAGCGGATCTGGTTGCTCCGATCGCGCGGCTGCTGGGAGGCGGCAGCCGAACTGCTCGGGACCGGGCCCGCTGACGCGGTCGAGCGTGCCGAACTGCTCATCGAGGCGGCCTTCTTCACCGGGGACGGCTGGGAAGAGGCGGAGACCGCGCTGCGGGCCGCCGAGTCCGTCGCCAGGAGCAACCACGAGCGGGCCGAGGCCGCCTGCGCCCGGGGCTTCCTCGCGTACGGCGCAACGTTGTTGAAGGTCCACGACCGTCTGGACGAGGCACAGGCCGCACTCGGCCGCGCCTCCGCGCTGCTGCCGCCGGACGACCCGTCCCGGCCGCTGCTGGACTTCCGCCGCGGCCTGATCGCGCACCTCCTGCTGGAGGACGTCACCGCCGCGCGCACCGCCTACCGCCGCGCCCACGCGGGCGCGGAGCAGCAGCAGGACGCGCACCTGCTCTCGTACACCTGGCGGCACCTGGCCTCGATCGCCCAGGAGGACGGCAACACGGCCGGAGCCCGGCACGGCTATGCGGAGTCGCTCCGGCTGCGCGAGGAGACCGGCTTCGCCATCGGCATCGCGCCCGCGCTGGCCACCCTCGCCGAGGTCTCACCGGCGGCGGAGGCGGTCCAACTGCGCGCGCAGGCACAACGGTTGGTGCGGGCCTTCGCCGGCACGCCAGTCTGGCTCACCTTCGACTGACACCGCCGCCGAGACGCCGCCGGGAAGTGTGCCAATAGCACTATCCGGCATGGCACATGCCGATCGTCACTCATCCTGGTGTATCGGTCCCAAAACCACACGAACGGCTCGTCTGCTCCGCAACGATGGATCCGCCTCGGGGGCCTACCGGGGTGGGAGGAGACGAGGCGACGATGAGAATGAGCGACAGCGTGCTGGGCTGGTTCCTCGCGCTCACAGCCATGCTGCTGGTGGTGGCCGTGCTGCTGATGGTGCTGCGGTCCCGGCTCGGCCGCGCCAAGTCCGAGGACAGCTGGGAGCGCACCGAGGAGCGGCGACGACGCAAGGAGACGGTCTACGGATCCGCCTCCTACGTGCTGCTCTTCTGCTGCGCGGCGGTGGCGGGTGCGCTCTCCTTCCACGGCCTGGTCGGCTTCGGCGTGGAGAACCTCGGTCTCTCCGGCGGGTGGGAGTACCTCGTACCGTTCGGCCTGGACGGCGCGGCGATGTTCTGCTCGGTGCTCGCGGTCCGCGAGGCCAGCCACGGTGACGCGGCGCTCGGCTCCCGCAGCCTGGTCTGGACGTTCGCGGCGGCCTCCGCCTGGTTCAACTGGGTCCACGCTCCGCGCGGCATCGACCACAACGGTGCGCCGCAGTTCTTCGCGGGCATGTCGCTCTCGGCGGCGATCCTCTTCGACCGCGCCCTCAAGCAGACCCGCAAGGCGGCGCTGCGCGAGCAGGGCCTGGTGCCGCGCCCGCTCCCCCAGATCCGCGTGGTCCGCTGGCTGCGGGCGCCGCGCGAGACGTACGCGGCGTGGTCGCTGATGCTGCTGGAGAACGTCCGCAGCCTGGACGAGGCGGTCGACGAGGTCCGCGAAGAACGCCGCACGAAGCTCCGCGAACGCGACGCGAGGCGCTCCGCGCCTGCCGAGCTCCGCGCCCTCGGTGCGGGCAGCGGCGGCACGGGCGGGAACGGCGGCGCGGTGCGCGGCCGGATGCCGCAGTTGCCCCGGCCGGGGCTTCGTGAATCGAACTCCGGGGAGCCCGCGATAGTGGCCTCTCCCGAGGCCCAGAGCGGCGGCGTCTACGACCTCACGGCAGAGGATGACACGGTGACCATGCAGCGCCCGAACGCGTGGGATTCGCTGGAGCAGAAGCTCAAGGATCTTGAGCAGCAGTACGGCTGACATTCAGTCTCTGCAGGCGAGGAACTATGCACCATCCAGGGGCATGGGGTGAGTGCAACGTCCCCGCTGCCGAAGCGAAGCGCCTAGTCCTCGCTCACCAGCTCGAACCACATGCGCTTCCCACTCCCGTTGGGCTCGACACCCCACGCGTCGCTCATCGCTTCGACCAGCATCAACCCGCGCCCGGACGACGCCTGCTCGCCAGGCGTCCTGCGCTTGGGCCACTGGTCGGACTCGTCCTCGACCTCGATCCGGAGGCGCTGGTGACCGTTCTCAGGGTCGTGGAAGAGGCGGGCGGTCAGCATCGCGTCGCGGTCCGTGTGGACGAGGGCGTTGGTGATCAGCTCCGAGGCCAGCAGTTCCACCGTGTCGGAGAGGTCTCCGACACCCCACCGGCGCGCCGCGTCGCGCAGCTCGCCGCGGACCTCCGCGATCCGCGCGAGGTCGGCCTGGCCGATCCTGCGGCGGAGTTGGTGGCGGGCGCGGGTGTCCGCGGGGCCCTCCCAGCGGAGGAGCAGCAGGGCGATGTCGTCGTCGCGCTCGTGGCTGTCGGCCGCCGCGCAGGCGATCCGGTCAGCCAGCGCGCCGAGGTCCGCGCCGGGAGCGCCCGCGAACACGCGCCGCAGGCGTTCCATGCCCTCGTCGAGGTCGATCCTGCGGCTCTCCACCAGACCGTCGGTGCAGAGCAGCAGCACCTCGCCGGGGTCGAGGCCGAAGCGGGTGACCGGGTAGCCCTGCTCGGGGTCCACTCCGAGCGGCAGGCCGCCGGCAATGTGCTGCACGGCCGCGCTGCCGTCGGAGCGGCGGACCAGCGGGTCCAGGTGCCCGGCGCGAACGGCGTAGACGACGCCGTAGTCGACGTTGACCTCGGCGTAGAGGCAGGTGGCGAAGTGGCCGGTGTCCAGGTCGGCCAGGAAGCGTGAGGCGCGGGACATCACGGCGGCCGGCGGGTGGCCCTCCGCCGCGTAGGCGCGCAGCGCGATCCGGAGCTGGCCCATCACGCCCGCCGCATGCACGTCGTGGCCCTGGACGTCGCCGATGACCACGCCGACGTGGCCGCTGGGCAGCGGGACGACGTCGTACCAGTCGCCGCCGATCTGCAGGCCGGTCCCGGCCGGGAGGTAGCGGACGGCGCTGTCGAAGCCCGGCACGGGCGGGACCCGGCGCGGCAGCAGCACCCGCTGCAGGCCGGCGGCCAGCTCGTGCTCGGCGTCGTGGAGCCGGGCGCGGGCGAGGGACTGGGCGACCATGCCGCCCAGTGTGGTGAGCAGGGTCCGCTCCTCGTGGTCGAGGGCGTGGTCCTCGTCGAAGCTGACCAGGCAGACGCCGATCGGGCGGCCGCTGGCCACCAGCGGCAGGAAGGCCCAGGCGTGCTTGGGGTGCCCGACCACCGGGGCCCAGGCGCCGGGGAACCGCTGCCGGTACTCGCGCTGGCTGGCCAGGAAGACGGGCGTGCGGGTGCGCAGCGCGAGCGCCGCCGGATGGTCGGCGTCGAGCGGGACGTGGTCGTGCGGCGGCCGGGAGTCGCCGTCGTAGCCGGAGGCGGCGAGGATCTGGATCCGGCCGTTCTCCAGCACGGCCAGGATCAACCCGTCCGGCGGGATGCCGGGCAGCGGCAGCTCCGTGAAGACGCGGGCGACGTCGGCGGTGGTGACGGCCTCCGAGAGGGCCTTGGCGGCCTCGCGGATGAAGAGCGTGCGCTCCTCGCGGACGGTGGCCGCGCGGTCGGCCCGGCGGCGCTTGAGCAGTTCGACGGTGGCGTCCCAGACGAAGCCGACCATGTGGGCGGGCCTGCCGTCCTCGTCGGCCAGTACCCGGCCGCGGAACCGGACGGCGTGCATCTCGCCGCTGGGAAAGACGGTCCGGTAGTAGGCGCCGCACTGGCCCAGCGAGGCGACGGCGCGTTCGACGCGGCGGCGGACCACGACGGCGTCCTCGGGGTGGAGCAGCGCCAGGAACTGCTCGGCCGTGATCGCGGGCTCCTCGCCGTCGTCCGCGCCGCCCCCGGCGGGGCCGAGCTCCTCCAGGCCGAGGATCGCCAGTGCGCGGGCGTCGCAGACCAGCCGGTCGGCGCGGATGTCCCAGTCCCAGGAACCGATCCCGTTGGCCGCCATCGCGGGCTCCAGCCAGTCCGGCGACTGGTTGGCGTACGGCGGCTGGTGAGGCGGTTGGGGGAGCCGCGGCGGCTGCGGCCTAGGCGCCATCGTTCTCCTGCCCTGCGTCTGCGTGAGGGTGCGCAGCGAAGCGGTCCGGCCCGTTCGTCCGGCTTCAGCGGGTGGGCGGGCGAACTGGAACTGGGTGAATATCCGGACTTCATCCTGTCGGATGAATGCGCGAGCGGCAATGGAGACGCGCCCTTCCGTTTTCCGGCGGAAAGTCACCGGGTGATTTCTCCCCGATCACGGAACCATCACGGACCCTGGTACGTCAGGACGGTGGGGACGGGGGCCGCGGGGACGGAACCCGCCCGTGGACGAACTGAGGGGGAACGAACTGATGAAGGTACTGATCACCGGTGGCGCGGGTTTCATCGGCAGCACCGTCGCCTCGGCCTGCCTGGACGCGGGCTTCACGCCGGTGATCCTGGACAGCCTGGTGACCGGGCGGCGCGAGTTCACCGAGGGGCGGGCGTTCTACGAGGGCGACATCGCCGACGGCGAGCTGGTCGACCGGGTCTTCGCCGACCACCCCGACATCGCCGCGACCATCCACTGCGCGGCCCTGATCGTGGTGCCGGAGTCGGTCTCCGCCCCGCTGCACTACTACCGGGAGAACGTCGCCAAGACCGTCGCCCTGGTCGAGCACCTGCAGCGCAACGGCTGCGAACGGCTGCTGTTCAGCTCGTCCGCCTCGATATACCGGCCGGGCGAGGACTTCTCGGTCGACGAGGGCTCCCAGCTCGACCCGCTCTCCCCCTACGCACGCACCAAGATGCTGACCGAGCTGATCTTCAAGGACACGGCCGAGGCCAGCTCGCTCCGGGTCCTGTCGCTGCGCTACTTCAACCCGATCGGCGCGGATCCGGCGCTGCGCACGGGCCTGCAGACGCCCGCCCCCTCGCACGCGCTGGGCAAGCTGGTCCAGGCCCGGAGCGCGGGCAGGCCGTTCCTGCTGACCGGCACCGACTGGCCGACGCGTGACGGCAGTGGCATCCGCGACTACGTCCACGTCTGGGACCTGGCGCGAGCCCATGTGGCGGCGCTGGACCGCTTCGACGCGGTGCTGCCGCCGGACCGCGCGGGCTCCTACGAGGTGCTGAATCTCGGCACCGGGCGCGGCACCACCGTGCGGGAGCTGGTCGCGGCCTTCGAGGCAGTCACCGGCGAGCGCGTGGCGACCGAGGAGGCCCCGCGCCGCCCCGGCGACAACGCGGGTGCCTTCTCGCGCACGGCGAAGGCCGAGCGACTGCTCGGCTGGCGCACGGAGCTGTCGCTGGAGCAGGGCATCGCCGACACGCTCGCGTGGTTCGAGCGCCGCGAGGCCGTGCTGGGCGCGTAGCCGCAGGGCCTTCGGCATCGAGCGAAGCACCTGTCCGGGCTGGTCCGGACAGGTGCTTCTGCATGTCCGGCTGGCGGACGGGCTGGACACGGCGCCATCCGCGAGGTTCAATTCCAGAAAAGTTTGAACGGCGTTCTAAACAACGACCTGCGAGGAACCGTGCGACTGACACCGACGGAGCGGGACCGGCTGCTGCTGTTCTCCGCAGCGGAACTGGCCCGGGCGCGGCGAGCCCGTGGGCTGCGGCTGAACGTGCCGGAGGCGACCGCGTTGATCGCGGACACGGTCTGCGAGGCGGCCCGGGACGGGCGGCGGCTGGCGGAGGCGATCGAGGCCGGGCGCACCGTGCTGTCGGCGAAGGACGTGCTGCCGGGCGTGGTCGATGTGGTGACGACGCTTCAGGTCGAGGCGGTCTTCGAGGACGGGACGCGGCTCTGCGTGATCGACGACCCGTTCCGTGGTGAGGGTTCGCTGGGCGCGGAGGCTCCGGGCGCGGCGCTGCCGGGCGAGGGCGTCGGCTACGAGCCGGCCGAGCCCGTGGTGGTGCTGCCGGTGCGGAACACGGCACCGGTACCGGTGACGGTGACCTCGCACTTCCACTTCTTCGAGGCCAACCCGCGCCTGGCGTTCGACCGCGCGGCCGCCTACGGGATGCGGCTGGCGGTTCCGGCGGGCTCGTCGGTGCGGTTCGACGCGGGCGCGGTCGTCGAGGTCGGTTTGCTGCCGATCGGCGGCGAGCGGATCGCGGTCGGCTTCGCGGGCCTGGTCGACGGCCCGCTGGACGCGCCGGGCGCGCGGGAGGCCGCGCTGGAGAAGGCACGCGCCTGCGGCTACCTCACCAACTTCGAGCAAGCAGAGCGGTCAGCGCAGTCCGAGCGGTCAGAGCAAGCAGAGCAGTCCGAGCAGGAGGAGTCCTGATGAGCGCCAGTTCCTTCGACGCGCAGGGCTGCCACGGGCGGCCGGGCCCGGTCGCCCCGTGGGGTGCGGCCGATCCGCACGACTACATCGCCGTCCACGGCCCCCGTGCGGGCGACCGGATCCGCCTCGGCGACTCCGGACTGATCGTCCGGATCGAGTCGGACTCGCAGGAGCCGGGACAGGAGTTCCTGGCCGGGTTCGGCAAGACCGCCCGCGACGGCCTGCACCTCAAGGCCGCGGCCGTCCGCGACACCTGCGACCTGGTCATCTCCAACGTTACCGTCATCGACGCCGTTGCCGGGATCCGGAAAACGTCGATCGGGATCCGCGAAGGCCGCATCGTCTCGATCGGCCGCGCCGGGAACCCCGACACCCTCGACGGCGTCGACGTCGTCGTCGGCACCGGGACCACCATCGTCTCGGGCGAGGGCCTGATCGCGACGGCCGGCGCGATCGACACGCACGTGCACCTGCTCTCGCCACGCATCATGGAGGCCTCGCTGGCCTCCGGCGTCACCACCATCATCGGCCAGGAATTCGGCCCGGTCTGGGGCGTCGGCGTCAACTCCCCCTGGGCGTTGCGGCACGCGTTCAACGCGTTCGACGCGTGGCCCGTCAACATCGGCTTCCTCGCCCGGGGCTCGTCCTCCGACCCCGCACCGCTCATCGAAGCGTTGGCGGAGGGCGGCGCGTCGGGGTTCAAGGTCCACGAGGACATGGGCGCGCACACCCGCGCCCTGGACACCGCCCTGCGCGTCGCCGAGGACCACGACGTCCAAGTCGCCCTCCACACCGACGGCCTCAACGAATGCCTCTCCGTCCAGGACACCCTCGCCGTCCTAGAAGGCCGCACCATCCACGCCTTCCACATCGAAGGCTGCGGCGGCGGACACGTCCCCAACGTCCTGAAAATGGCCGGCGTCCCCAACGTCATCGGCTCCTCCACCAACCCCACCCTCCCCTACGGCCGCGACGCACTCGGCGAACACTTCGGCATGATCGTCTCCGCCCACGACCTAAAAACCGACCTCCCCGGCGACGCAGCCATGGCCCGCGACCGCATCCGCGCCGGAACCATGGGCGCCGAAGACGTCCTGCACGACCTCGGCGTCATCGGCATCACCAGCAGCGACGCGCAAGGCATGGGCCGCGCCGGAGAAACCGTCCGCCGCACCTTCGCCATGGCCGGAAAAATGAAACACGAACTCGGCCCCCTCGACGGCGACGGCTCCTACGGCACCACGGAGTCCGGCGACGACAACGAACGCGTCCTGCGCTACATCGCCAAACTCACCATCAACCCCGCCATCGCCCACGGCCTCGCCCACGAGATCGGCTCCATCGAACCCGGCAAACTC
>NZ_JADPRT010000008.1:0-14897 GCF_015690355.1 Streptacidiphilus fuscans
ACGCGGGCGGCGTGCTGGCCCGTCCGGCGATACTGCGCAACGACCCCCGCCCGGCCACCGCCGCCCTCGCCCTGGTCGACGAGTTCGGCGGCGCGGTCGCCTGGGCCCAGGCGACCGGCGCGGTACCGCCCGTCTCCTCCACCGTCGCCAAGCTGCGCTGGCTCGCGGAGAACGAGCCCGCCGCGGCCAAACGGATCGCCGAGGTGCTGCTCCCCCACGACTGGCTGGTCTGGCAGCTCCTCGGCCAGGCCGCCCGCCGCACCACCGACCGCGGCGACGCCTCCGGCACGGGCTACTGGTCCTCGGTCGAGGAGCGCTGGCGTCCGGACCTGGCCGCGCTGGCGCTCGGCCACGAGCTGCACCAGTTCCCGCAGGTCCTCGGCCCCGCCGAGGCCGCCGGGCAGAGCCCCGAGGGGCTGCTGATCTCGGCCGGCACGGGCACCACGATGGCCACCGCGCTCGGCCTCGACCTCGGTCCGGGCGACGTGATGATCTCCCTCGGCAGCAACGGCACGCTCCACGCGGTGCACACGGAGGCCCTGCAGGACCCCGCCGTCGCCACCTACGCCGACGCCACCGGACGCTTCCTGGCCCAGGTGGTCACCCTGAACGCGGCCCGCGTCCTGCGTGCGGCAGCACTGATGCTGGGCACCGACCTCCAGGGCCTCAGCGAGCTGGCCCTGCGCTCCACCCCCGGCTCCTACGGCCTGGTGCTGCTCCCCTTCCTGGAGGGCGAGCGCACGCCGTCCCTGCCGCACGCGGCCGGGACGCTCTCCGGGCTGCGGGTCGACTCGATGAAGCCGGAGCACTTCGCCCGCGCGGCGGTCGAGGGCATGCTGTGCGGCCTCGCCGATGCGGTGGACGTGCTGCGCGGGGCCGGGATCCCGGTCCACCGGGTCTTCCTCACCGGCCTCGCCAGCCGCTTGGCCGCGGTCCAGGCCGCGGCTCCGGGCATCTTCGGTGTCCCCGTCGTCGTCCCGGCCCAGGCCGAGTACGCCGCGATCGGCGCTGCGCGCCAGGCCGCGTGGGCCCTGGCGGGCAGCGCGACGCCTCCGGCCTGGCAGCCCCCCGCGCCTGCGGCACTCCTGGACCCCTCGGAGGACTCCGCCGTCGGCGGGGCGGTGCGAGCGCAGTACGAGGCGGTACTGAAGCAGACGCACCCCGAGTTGAACCGGTAGGTCTGGGCTGAGGGCACGTTGCAACACCTCAGGGGCGCGGGGAACTGCGCGACAAGCCACCCACGCAGGTAGAGCACCGAACGAGCAGGGCCATCCGCACCGGGTGGTTGCTCGCGCCGTTCCCCGCGCCCCTGGACGTTTGCAACGTCCCTCAGTCGAGATAGCCGCGCAGCTGGTCCGCGAACGCGTGGTCACGCAACTTGTTCAGGGTCTTGGACTCGATCTGGCGGATCCGTTCGCGGGTCACGCCGAAGAGGCGACCGATCTCCTCCAGGGTGCGCGGACGGCCGTCCGCCAAGCCGTAGCGGAGTTGGACCACCTTGCGTTCACGCTCGCCGAGCGTGCTGAGCACCGCCTCCAAGTGCTCGCGCAGGAGCATGAACGCCGCCGACTCGACCGGGGAGGCCGCGTCCCCGTCCTCGATGAGATCGCCGAGCGCGACGTCGTCCTCCTCCCCGACAGGGGCGTGCAGGGAGACCGGTTCCTGGGAGAGGCGCAGGACCTCCATGACGCGTTCCGGCGACAGCTCCAGGACCGCGGCCACGTCCGCCGCGCGTGGTTCGGAGCCCTGCTCCTGGAGGAGGCGGCGCTGGACCCGGACCACGCGGTTGATCAGCTCGACCACGTGGACCGGGACGCGGATCGTGCGGGCCTGGTCCGCGAGCGCACGGCTCATCGCCTGGCGGATCCACCAGGTCGCGTACGTCGAGAACTTGTAGCCGCGGGCGTAGTCGAACTTCTCCACCGCGCGGATCAGGCCCAGGTTGCCCTCCTGGACCAGGTCCAGCATGGTGAGGCCGCGTCCGATGTAGCGCTTGGCCACCGAGACGACCAGCCGCAGGTTGGCCTCGATCAGGCGGCGCTTGGCCATCCGGCCGCGCACGATCAGCTGGTCGAGTTCGTCGGCGAGGGCGACGTCGACCGTGTCGTGATGGAGCGCCAGGTACTCCTCGGCGAAGAGTCCGGCCTCGACCCTGCGGGCCAGCTCCACCTCGTCGGCCGCGGTCAGCAGCGGGATCCGGCCGATCTCGCGCAGGTACTGGCGGAAGAGGTCCGCCGAGGGTCCGCCGGTGTCGTCCAGGGCCGGGGCCGGTTCGTCCTCGACGGCCTGCAGTTCCTCGGCCGTGGGTTCCTCCACGACGGGAACGCGACTCGCTGGGGGGACCTGCTCCAGGACGGGGGCCCGAGGTACGGGAACCTGCACGATCATGGCGGGGTCGAGGGCCGTGGCAACGTCCACGTCCTTCCCTTCCGGCGTCGGAGGAGGCCCCGGAGGCGGGGCCGACGCCTGCTGGGGGGCGGTGTTCGGGACACGCGGCATCGGAACGTCGGGCGGCTCGTCGCCCTCCGTCCGGGACGCCTGGGGCGCGGTACCGCCGTCGTCGGCGGCCCGCGACTGCGAGTGATGGGGCACCAGGACCAGTGTGCGCCCGGCCGGGGCTCCGGGCAGAGACCCGTGCGCCGAGTTTCTGTGGTGAATCGGTCACCCAGGGTGAAGAGACACCGTCACCCGACGCGGCGTCAGAGTGCCGCGGCCCCACGGGATCGCAGCGCGCCCTCGTACTGCTGGAGTGCCCACAGCTCCCCCTGGACGGCCGCGAGCTGCTCCGGGTCGCCGTTGGTGCCGAGGCGTTGCAGCTGGCCGCGGCAGGCGGCGACGCGACGGGCCACGGCCTGGAGCCGCAGCCTGACCAGGAACTCGCCCGCGTAGACGGCGTCCGGCGCGCGGCGGGTGCGCACGGGCTCGACGGCGAGCTCGGTGATCAGCCCGCGCACCCCGTCGTCCGGGGCGACCTCGCGCAGCACGTCAACCCAGACGTCGGCGGCCTGGGCGCCCGTGGTGACTCCGCCGCCCGCGACGACGGCCTCCCGCACGCTGGCGTAGGGCGGGGTCGCGAACTCGTCGACGCCGAAGTGGTCCAGCATCGGGGCGACCAGCGCCGGGAACTGCAAGGCCAGCTTGAGCAGTTCGCGCTCCACGAACTGCGCCGGGTTGCGCGGGTCCAGCCGGTACGCCGGGCGCTGCGGCGCGGCCTGGACCGGCGCGGGCTGGACGCCCCGACGCTGCGGGCCGCCCTGCGCGTTGCCCCCGGCGTCGCGGCGGGCCGCCTCCCAGCGGGCCAGCTGGCCGACGCGGCGGACGACGAACTGCTCGTCCAGGATGCCCAGCAGGCCCGCGAGCCGGACCGCGTACTCGTGCTGGATCGAGCGGTCCTTGATCCGGGCCACGATCGGCGCGGACTGGTCCAGCGCGGCGGCGCGGCCCTCGGCGGTGTCCAGGTTGTGGCTGCCGACGGCCGCCTTGATGGCGAACTCGAAGAGCGGGACCGGGTGTTCGATCAGGTTGCGGACCGCGTCGTCGCCCTCGGCCAGGCGCAGCTCGCACGGGTCCATGCCGCCGGGGCTGACCGCGATCGAGGTGCGGGCGGCGAACTTCTGGTCATCCTCGAAGGCGCGCAGCGCGGCCTTCTGGCCGGCGGCGTCACCGTCGAAGGTGAAGACCACCTCGCCCTTCCAGGCGGAGGTGTCCATCAGCAGCCGGCGCAGGATCTTGATGTGGTCCTCGCCGAACGCGGTGCCGCAGGTGGCCACGGCCGAGGGGACACCGGCCAGGTGACAGGCCATCACGTCGGTGTAGCCCTCGACCACGACGGCGCGGCCGGAGCGGGCGATCTCCTTCTTGGCCAGCTCGATGCCGTAGAGGACATGGGACTTCTTGTAGAGCGGCGTCTCGGGCGTGTTGAGGTACTTCGGGCCGTTGTCGTCCTCGCGCAGACGGCGCGCGCCGAAGCCGACGACCTCGCCGGTCAGGTCGCGGATCGGCCAGATCAGCCGGGCCCGGAACCGGTCCATCGGACCGCGGCGGCCCTCCGAGCAGATGCCGGAGAGCAGCAGCTCGCGATCGGTGTAGCCCTTGCCGCGCAGCAGCCGGGTCAGGTTCTCGAAGCCGCCCGGCGCGTAGCCGACCGAGAAGTGGGCGGCGGCCTCGCGCTCGAAGCCGCGCTCCTTGAGGAAGCGTCGGCCGATCTCGGCCTCGGGGCTGTTGAGTTGCTCCTGGAACCAGGTGGAGGCCAGCTTGTTGATCTCCAGCAGCCGGGTCCGCTCGCCCTGCTGGCGGCCCGGGACGTAGGAGCCGCCCTCGTACCGCAGCGTGATGCCGACCTGCGGCGCGAGCCGCTCCACCGTCTCCACGAAGGAGAGGTGCTCGATCTTCATCACGAAGCCGATGGTGTCGCCGCTCTCCTGGCAGCCGAAGCAGTTGAAGACGCCCTTGGCCGGGTTGACGTAGAAGGACGCGGACTTCTCGTCGTGGAACGGGCACAGCCCCTTGAGCTGACCGCCGCCGCCGTTGGCGAGCTGGACGTACTCGCCGACGACAGCGTCGATCCGCAGGGCGACCTTGACCGCCTGCACGTCCTCGTCCTTGATGCGTCCCGCCACGCATGAAGTCTACGGGGGTGGACGGACACTTCCGGGACGGCTGCGTCCGGGTCAGCTGCGGGGCGGGCTACTCCACCAGCGCGGCGAGCGGGACCGACGGGTCGGCCAGGCGTTCCGGGTCGACCGGGCGCTGTGAGCGGACCAGGTCCTGGATCGGCTCGGTCACGTCCCAGACGTTGACGTTCATCCCCGCAAGCACCCGGCCGTCCCCCGCCTGCCAGAAGGCGATGAACTCGCGCTTGCCCGCGTCGCCCCGGACCACCACCCGCTCGTAGTCGCCGGGCGCCACGAAGCCGGAGTACTCCATGCCGAGGTCGTACTGGTCCGAGAAGAAGTAGGGGACGCGGTCGTAGACGACCTCCTGCCCGAGCATGGACCGGGCGGCGGCCGGGCCGCCGTTCAACGCGTTGGCCCAGTGCTCGACGCGGAGTCGGCGCTCGAAGAGCGGGTGCCAGGAGGCGGCCACGTCCCCGGCCGCGAAGATCCGCTCGTCGGAGCTGCGCAGCGACGCGTCGACCGCGATCCCGCCGCCCTCCTCGCGGCGGGCCAGCTCCAGCCCGGCCTGTTCGGCCAGGGCGGTCTGCGGGGCCGCGCCGACGGCGACGAGGACGGCGTGCGCGGGGTGCTCCTGGCCGTCGCTGGTGTGGGCGGCCAGGACCATCCCGTCCCGGCCCTCGATGCCGGTGACGGTGGCGCCGAAGTGGAACTTCACGCCGCGCTCCTGGTGCAGCTCGGCGAAGAACTCGCCCAGCTCCGGGCCGAGGACGGCGTGGAGCGGCGTCGGCAGCGGCTCGATCACGGTGACCTCGACGCCGTAGCCGCGGGCCGCCGCCGCCACCTCCAGGCCGATCCAGCCCGCGCCGACGATCACCAGGGTGCCGTTCTCCCGGCCCAGCGTCTGCAAGGTCGTCCGCAGCCGGTCCGAGTCGGCGAGACGGCGCAGGAAGTGGACGCCGCCCAGGTCGATGCCGGGGATGTCCAGCACCCGCGGCGCGGCGCCGGTCGTCAGCAGCAGCCGGTCGTAGCGGATCACCCCGTCGCCGCTCAGCTGCACCTCCCGCGCCTGGCGGTCCAGCCCCACCACGGAGGAGCCGAGGTGCAGCTCGACCTCGTGCGCGGCGTACCAGGTCGTGTCGTGCACGAAGAGCTCGGACCGCTCCGAGGAGCCGGTCAGGTAGGTCTTGGAAAGGTTGGGGCGCTCGTACGGCTGCTCGCGCTCCTCGCCGAGCAGTATCACCCTCCCGGAGAAACCCTCCGCCCGCAGCGTCTGCGCGGCCTTGGCCCCGGCCAGTCCTCCGCCGACGATGACGTGCGTCTCGTGCGCGTCCGCCATGTTCCGTTCTCCCGCCTGTCGGATCACTCACTCTGTAGCTGCATGCCGTACCCGGCACCACTGGTCCGTGTGCGCAGTTCCCCGTGTTCGGCATCGAGAGTCCCGCATGGACACCCGGAGGTGAAGAGGGCGTCACCCGCCCGTGTTACTGACGCCCGGTCAGCAGCCGGTGCCGGACGAGCGCGGAGGCGTCCGTCAGCGTGGCGATCTGGTCGATGACCGCCCGCAGCCGGCCGGCGTCGTCCTCGGCCTCCTCGTACAGCGTGCGGAAGGCCGGGTCCAGCCCCACCCCCTGCGGTGCGACCGCGACCAGCGCCTCGGCCAGCTCACTGATCACCACCCGCTGCCGCTGACGGAGCTGCTCCTGGTCGTCGCGCTGCATGACGTAGCGGTCGGCGACCGCCTTGAGCACCGCGCACTCCAGTCGGACCGAACGCGGCACGATCAGGTCGGCCTGATAGCGCGTCAGCGGACCCGGACCGTAGGAGGCACGGGTGGCCGTCTCGGCGGCGGTGCAGAACCGGCCGATCAGCTGACTGGTGGCGTCCTTGATCCGGGCCTGGTCCCGCGCGAAGCCGTCGTAGCTGTGCGGCCACCACTCCTCGCCGCGCAGCCGGTCCAGCGCCTCGGCGAACTCCTCCGGCTCGGCGTTGGGCGCGTAGCGGGCGGCGACCTTGTACAGCTCGGCGCGCTCGGCGGTCGAGGCCAGCGCGTGCGGGTCGATATGGCCCGCGTGCAGGCCGTCCTCGACGTCGTGAACGGAGTAGGCCACGTCGTCGGCCCAGTCCATCACCTGCGCCTCGAAGCAACGGTGGTCCTTCGGGGCGCCCTGGCGCAGCCAGCGGAAGACCGGCAGGTCGTCCTGGTAGACGCCGTACTTGTGCGGCAGTTCGGGATGCTCGCCGCGCGCCCACGGGTACTTGGTGGCCGCGTCCAGCGTCGCCCGGGTCAGGTTGAGGCCGACGCTGGTGGTCCGGCCGTGGTCGTCCGGGTGCGGGACGAAGCGCTTGGGCTCCAGGCGGGTGAGGATCCGCAGACTCTGCGCGTTGCCCTCGAACCCGCCGCAGGACTGCGCCGCCTTGTCCAGCGCCTCCTCGCCGTTGTGGCCGAACGGCGGGTGGCCGATGTCGTGGGAGAGGCAGGCCGTCTCCACCAGGTCCGGGTCGCAGCCGAGCGCGGCGCCCAACTCCCGCCCGACCTGGGCGCACTCCAGCGAGTGGGTCAGCCGGGTCCGTGGGAAGTCGCTCTCCAGCGGCGCGACCACCTGCGTCGTTCCGGCCAGCCGCCGCAGCGCGGCGGAGTGCAGCACCCGCGCGCGGTCACGCTGAAAGGCCGTCCGGCCGGGACGCTTGTCCGGCTCCTCGACCCAACGCGCCTGCGCGGCGGGGCTGTAGCTGGTGACCTGCGCGGTTTCGTCCATCCCCGTCACGGTAACCCGACGGACCGACAGCCGGCGTCAGGCTCGCAGCAGGCGCTTCCAGCGCGGCTGCTCGGTGACCAGGCAGGCGAGGGCGAGAACGGTCACCAGCACGGCGGCCCAGGCCCAGAAGAGCAGCCACCCCGCGACGACGGCTCCGCCGAGCTCGGCGAGCACCATGACGACCGTCACCCACCCCGGCACGGCGAGCACGGCGCCGCCGCCGGGGCCCGGCTTGTCCCCGGGCGTCTGCAGGACGGCGGGGACGCCGATCAGCACGACGTCGACGAGGATCGCCGCCAGGATCGAGTGACCCCACAGCGCGATCGGCAGCCCGATCCAGCCCACCAACTCCAACCCGGCCCGCAGAGCGGTCGCATACGCCCGCTCCTTGAAGGGCTCCACCCCTGCTGTGGTCTCCACCACATCCGCCTCCCCCGGTCACGGCGGATCCTAGGGCCTGACGGCGCGTCACGCAGGAGCTTTCAGCACGCGGGGAAGTTGCACCTCCAGGGGCGCGGGGCTCTGCTGATACGCGGCTCCGCCGCGCGGGCGCGACAAGGCGGGCGAATGCTGCCGCATGTGGTTGCACTATCAGGGGCGCGGGGCTCTGCTGATATGCGGCTCCGCCGCGCGGGCGCGACAAGGCGGGCGAATGCTGCCGCAGCTGGTTGCACTATCAGGGGCGCGGGGCTCTGCGGATCTGCGGCTCCGCCGCGCGGGCGCGACAAGGCGGGCCCATGCTGCCGCAGCTGGTTGCACTATCAGGGGCGCGGGGCTCTGCGCGACAAGCCACCCACGCAGGTAGAGCCCCGAACGCGCAGGGCCATCCGCATTCAGTGGTTTCTCGCGCAGTTCCCCGCGCCCCTGGAGGCACAACTACCTGCGGGAGCTTCGGTGACCCGTCGCGCTCACGCGGCGGAGCCGCATATCAGCAGAGCCCCGCGCCCCTGGATAGTGCAACTGGACCCGTCTGCCGAAGGCTCAGGAGTGCGACGGCGAAGCCGGCGTCACTCCTGCGGCGGCTGCCGCCTGGTACAGCGCTTTGACGGGGGTGCCGAAGTACGCCGCGTACGACACGTCGTCCGTGTCGCCGCCCTCCTGGTAGCCGCCGATCACGCCCAGGACCGTGCCGAGGCCGGAGACGGGGTCGATCCCCCGCAGCAGCGGGCCGCCGCTCGTGCCGTCGGGGAAGCCGGTGCAGTCGAACTCCGCCTGGGTGGCGCTGAAGATCTTGGTCGTGTTGAGGCAGGAGACCGGCTTGTCGGTCTCCGCCGGGTAGCCGACCACGCCGACCGTCGCCGGCATCGGCTGGTTGAAGGCGATCTTCTCCGCCCCGACCTCGTCCTCGATCCGGGCGCTCGGGTCACCGTTCTTGTGGACGACGGCGAAGGCGACGTCCGTGTCCGGGTCGCTGTTGGCGGCCCAGTGCGGGTCGATCAGCAGCGCCGAGGAGTACCACACGCCGAACGGCTGCAGGCCGTCGTGGTAGCCGGGGACGAAGGCGATCGGGCCGGGGGTGGGCGAGCCGTTGGCCGGGTCGCTCAGGCAGTGCGCGGCCAGGACGATGACGTCGCCGCCGGGAGAGTCGACCACGCTCGCCGTGCAGAAGTGATGGGACAGCGACGTGTCACCCGCGGAGAAGACCGCGCCGACCGCAGGCAGTCCCTCGAACTCGCTCGCGTGGCCGTTGGGCGTCGCCTGGGACCCCGCGAGGCTTGCGGGTACCGACGCCTTCGGATGGGGCATGCTGTAAGCGTCCAGCGGTCCCGAGGCCCGGCGCTCGGGGGCTGCCTCGCCGGCGGCACCCGTGCTCGCGTGGACCAGGACCAGGAGGAAGCACGCCACGAAGGCCAACGCCCCAACGGAGCGTGACGTTCGTCGCAACAGTCCTCGGTCCACCGTCGGATCATAAGCATCGGTTCGGGGGGCCTGTCGAGAGGCGCGGCGTGGCTACTGTCGGCTTTTTCGACAGTTCTGTCACGAACGTACAGGTAAGAGGTCTGCCCTCACCTGCCTTGGCTAGCGTGCAAATAAGATGGCACCCCGCTCCAACGGCCGCAGCCACGGAGTGTCCAGAGTAGAGACAGAGGCCATCGGGCCTGCCCCCGACCTCGAATCGCGAGAGACGAAGAGACCCAGACGTGAGCCTGACCGGAACAGCGTTCTTCTACACCCTGATCATCGCGACACTCGTCGCGATGGCGGGCACTCTGGTGCTCTGGGGTCGTGTGCAAGGCCCCCAGTGGCTGCGCTGGGTCAGCAGGGTCGCGATGATCGCGGCCTGCCAGCTGACCGCCATCTCGGTGGTCGCCGTCTGGATCAACAACGCCAACGGTCTCTACACCTCGTGGGCGGACCTCTTCGGCGAGCAGCAGCCGATCAGCGTCCCGGTCGCCGCCGCCGACAACGGCATGAACATCCAGTTCGCCGCGGACCGGGCGGGCTTCCAGCGGGCTCACTTCTTCGGCAAGGCGTCCAAGCTGACCGGCGAGGCGCTGGTCTGGGTGCCGCCGCAGTACAACGAGCCGCAGTACGCGCACTACGACTTCCCGGTGATCACGCTGCTCTCCGGCTACCCGGGCAGCCCGTGGTCCTGGATCGGCGGCGGCGACGTGCCGAACAGCCTGTCGGGGATGATGGCCAACGGCACGCTTCAGCCGTCCATCCTGGTGATCCCGGAGATCTCCCCGTCCGGGACGAACACGGACTGCACCGACGTGGGCGTGAACAAGAACGCCACGTGGCTGGCCAAGGATGTGCCCAGCATGATCAAGAACCAGTTCCGGGTGATGAACAACCCGCACGCCTGGGGCCTGGTGGGCTACTCGACCGGTGGCTACTGCGCGCCGAAGCTCGCGCTGGAGTACCCGACCGTCTACGGCAGCGCGGTCGGCCTGAGCCCCGACGACTTCCGCGGCGACCCGACCATCGTCAAGGACAAGAAGATCCTGGCCGCGGAGAACCCGCTGGCGCTCGCCAAGAAGGCGACCAGCGCGGACGTCTCCATACTCATCGCCACCACCAAGAGTGACCGTTTCAGCACCCCGGCCAACGCCCAGGCGCTGTACCACGCGATCAAGTGGCCGGTGCAGATGCCCGAGCCGATCGTCCTCAACGACGGCGGCCACAACTGGAACACCTGGAAGAGCCTCTACCCGGTGGTCTTCCCGTGGCTGAGCCAGCAGTTGATGGCCCCGCAGCCGGTCGCGACGACGCCGTCCCCGTCGCCCTCCACGGTCGTCAAGGCCGACGCGGTCTCCAAACTCGTCACCACCAACGCGGTGCTGACGGGCCGTAGCCGGGGCTGACAGACGCACAGACGCACCGTCAGGACAGCGCAGAAGGGGTGGGGCCCGACGGGCCCCACCCCTTCTCGTATCGGTAATGACCCCGGTGTGAATGCGGGCTCGGACCCGTCACGACGCGGTCACGACAAGGTCACTCCCCCTCGCCCTGCTCGGCGAGGAACTCCTCGAAGGCGCGTCCCAGCTCGTCGGCGGAGGGCAGGTCCACGGGCTCGGCGAGCAGGTTCTCGCGGTCGGCGGCGCCGGCCACCGCGTCGTACTGCTGTTCCAGGCCCTGGATGGCGGTACGCAGCTCCGCGTCGCCCTCGGCGATCTGGCGGTCGATGTCCTCGCGGACCTCGTCCATTCGGCCCCGCAGCGCCGTGCCGGGCAGCATCAGCCCGGTGGCGCCCTGGACGGCCTCGAGAACGGTCACCGCAGCCTGCGGATAGGGCGTGCGGGCGAGGTAGTGCGGCACGTGCGCGGCGAAGCCGATGACGTCGTGGCCGGACTCGGCGAGCCGGAACTCCAGCATCCCGCCGACGCTGCCGGGCACCTGCACTTTCTCGAACCAGCGCGGGTGGGTGCCCAGCAGCTCGTTGCGGTTGCCGTGCGGGGTCAGGCCCACGGGACGGGTGTGCGGGACGCCCATCGGCACGCCGTGGAAGGTCACCGAGAGGCGCACGCCGAGCCGCTCCACCACCTGGCGGACGGCCGCGGCGAACCGCTCCCACTCGACGTCCGGCTCCGGCCCGGTCAGCACCAGGAACGGCACGCCGACGGCGTCGTGGACCAGGTACAGGTCGAGCGCGGGGGCCTTGTAGGAGGCCCAGTGGTCCTGGTCGAAGACCATGGCCGGGCGGCGGGCCCGGTAGTCCACCAGCCGGTCCGCGTCGAAGCGGGCGATCAGCTTCTTCTCCGGATCGGTGAGCAGCTCGTCGACAATCTGCTCGCCGGTCTCGCCGGCGTCCATGAAGCCCTCGAAGAAGTGCAGCAGGATCGAGGCGTCCGCGGCCAGCTCCTCGGCTTCGGGCTCCCATGTGTACAGCCCCTGCGGTTCCAGCACCTGCGTCCCACTCCTTCGCTCGCCTGCGTACGCGCCTGTCGTGGGGTGCCCGGAAAAAGGCTTCCCCTACCCTGGTGCAAGCATTGCGGAACCAGGGTTCATTCCCCAATTCGGTGCGCGGAGCGGAATCGCGCGCCCCCGATGACACGCCGTACAAGCAGGAATCGCGCGGCTGGGATGACTTAGTCCTCCGCTACAGGTATGGTCCTCTCGCTGCACTCCACTCTCGTCGCTGCGTACGTTGCGTGGAGCGCCCGCACCACCCCCTGCTTCGCACCTTGCCTTCACCTGGCCGCCCGCTGTCCTTCGCGCTCTCGTCTCCGCCTCGGCCATCTTCCGGACACAAACTGTCCCCCCGCACCCGCGTGCCCTCACGGCGAACGCGATCCGTCGTCGTGCCCGTGCGCGCCGGGGTGCACCCTCCTGACCCCACCCGCCGAAGGACCGAAGGCCAAGTGCCCGTACCCGTCTTCCTCTGCGGCACCACCGCGCGGCTGGAGCCGCTCTCCGAGCACCACATCGAGCCTCTGGCCGCGGCAGCGGCCGAGGACCGCAGCAGTTATGCCTTCACGCCGGTTCCGCACGGCGTCGAAGCGACGGAACGTTACGTCCACGACGCGCTCGCCGCCCAGGCGGCGGGGCGCGCGCTGCCCTTCGCCACGGTCAGAGCCTCGGACGGCCTGGTGGTCGGGTCGACCAGGTTCACCGAGCTGGACTACTGGCAGGGCCCGGTGATCTGGCCCCCGGGCCCCCGCGGCCCCGTCGGCGACCCGCTCTCCGCCGTCCCCGACGCCACCGAGATCGGCGCCACCTGGCTCTCCCCGCGCGCGCAGGGCACCGGAATCAACACCGAGGCCAAGCTTCTGATGCTGCGTCACGCCTTCGAGACCTGGGGCGTCCGCAGGGTGTCCCTCCGGGCGGACGCGCGGAACATGCGGTCACGCGTGGCGATCGAGCGCTTGGGCGCGGTGCTGGAGGGTGTCCACCGCAACCACACGCGTGGCTTGGACGGGATGGTGCGCGGCACCGCGTTCTACTCCATCCTCGACGAGGAGTGGCCAGCGGCGCGGGCCGCGCTCGAGCTGCGCGTGCTGCACCGGCCGGCTGCGCTGACCCCGGAACGCCCGTTGATCTCGGCGTAGAGGGAAGTTGCACCATCCAGGGGCGCGGGGAACTGCGCGACAAGCCACCGACATGCGGATGGTCCTCAATGAACAGGGCCATCCGCACAGGGTGGTTGCTCGCGCAGTTCCCCGCGCCCCTAGATAGTGCAACTAGCCCTTGACGACGAGGGTGACCTTCCAGTTCTGGCCGGCCTTGGTGGAGCTGGTGAGGACGGCCGTGCCGTCCGCCGTGCCGACGAACATCGCCGGGGTGACGCCGAGGGGCGCGGTCATCACGCCGGTGTTCGCCGGGGCGAGGATCTGCGCGCCGGAGGCCTGGACCTGGCCCCACTGGCTGCCCTTGACCGCCGTCAGGAAGACGTCGACCCTGCCCCCCTTCGGCAGGCAGTAGACGCCGTTCTGCTGCTCCGTCAGCTCCCCCGCGGAGTGCGGCAGCACGCCCGCCGGCAGCTGCGTGCACGCCGCAGCGGGCGCCGCTGCCGCCGCGGAGGACGAGGCAGGCGCGGACGAAGCCCCTGCTGAGGGTGCCGCCGCGGAGGGAGACGACGATCCACTCGACGAGCACGCCGTGACGAGGAACGGCAGCAGCAGGACAGGCAGGGCACGCAGAACTCGGTTCACCACTCGCTCCTCCGGGAAGGCCCGAGGCCGAACCCGCCCCCGTGGGGGACGGACTCGGCCTCGGCAGGACTACTCAGAACTCAGTGCTGGTTGCTCGCGCCAGCGTAGTAGGTGACGCAGTTGCCCGCGCCCCCGCCGTAGTTGTTGCTCCACAGCGACTGCACCGCGAAGTTCGAGCCGTTCAGGCTGATGATCGCGGACGCGCCCTGGCCGCTGGAGATCCAGGCGCACTTGTCACCGGTCTCGGAGCCGGACGGGTCCACCCAGCCGCTGCTCGGCGCCGGGTCGGTCAGCGTCTCCGCGTACTCGTGGCCGCCGACGATCGTGATGCCCTCGTCGGTCGAGTTCACGCCGGAGGAGCCGGTGGCAACGAAGCCCGAGCCACAGGCCGAACCCGCGTCGGTGATGTACGGCATGTTGGTGTAGGGCAGGTCCGCACCGGAGGCCGTGGTGGTGTGGTCGTGCCAGGCGCAGTACTGCGTCTTGAAGCCCGACGGCACGACGCCGTGGGCGGCGTCGACGATGATCTGGACGTTGTCACCCGAGACGTTGAAGTGCGCCGCGGCCTTGACCGCCTCGGCGGCGATCTGGGCGTCGGTCGGCTTGCTGGGCGCCTTGGTGGAGCTGTCCAGCCAGGTGCCGCCGACCGGGTTGGCGGCCGGGTGGCCGACCGGGGTGCCCGCGCCGTTGCACTGGGTCGTTCCCGTTGCGACGCCCTCGCAGTACTGGGTCTGCGAGGTGAAGAAGGTGTCGCCACTGCCGTAGGCGTGCTGGAAGAAGCTCAGCTGGAGCGCCGCCTCGCCGGACGGGTCATTGGTGACCGTGGAGCCGGTCCCCCACTGGTTTCCCCAGTAGACGACGTAGACGGTCGGGGAGGTGACGACGTTTCCGCCGCCGTAGGCCAGGTTGCCGGTGGTGCTCACCGCGGCAGCCGCCTTGTGGGCGTTCATGTGGTGGGGGGCGAGCTCGCTGGCGTTGGCAGGAGCCGCGGCGAGGAAGCCGGCAGCGGCGATGGCGGTGGCGCAGCCTGCGACGAGTGCAGAACGGAGCACGGGTGTTGCCCTTCTCGACGGGGGAATTACGGGAGGGCTGTGCAGTACCGCTGGCCAAGCGGCTGTGGTGTCACCACGGTTGGGGGTTGCTCTTGCGATGCGAGAACTTAGCCCGCCGATCAATGTCCGTTCAAGAGCCGGACAACCCCCTCTGAGCGAACTCAGAGATTCCGGAAACAAATCCGCCCCATTGGGGCTCTCACCAGCGAAAACAAACCCACAAACGCGCCAGATTCCAGCCGAACTGACGCAAAGCCAGGGTCTACACGCGTCCCGCTGCGGCCCCCGCGAAAGCAAAAAATCCGGGGCGGGGGGGCGGGCGCCGGGGTGCGGTGCGGCCCCCCCGCCGGGCCCCCCCGGCCCCCGCGCGCCGCGCCC
>NZ_JADPRT010000008.1:14907-372269 GCF_015690355.1 Streptacidiphilus fuscans
CCGGCCGCCCCCCCGCCCAGACATCTCGGGGGGGGGGGGGGGGGGGGGGGGCCGGCCCCCCCCCCCCCCCCCCCGGCGGGCCCCCTGCGGCTACTCTGCGCCGAGCTCCGCAGGGGACGTGCGGTGCGGGCAGCGAGCCCCCTCCGAGTCCCTCGGCTCTACCCATCCTTGGTCGGGGACGGGGACGTGGTTCGGAGGGGGTTTGCCCCGCGCTGGCACCCGGCAGGTTGCGCACCGGGTGAGGGTTGTCAGCGCGAGTCGCTGCCCGCCGTCTCGATGGCGGCGCGGCCTGCCTCCAGGCGCGCCACCGGGATCCGGAAGGGCGAGCAGGACACGTAGTCCAGCCCGACCTCGTGGAAGAAGTGGACCGAGTCCGGGTCGCCGCCGTGCTCGCCGCAGACGCCGAGCTTGAGGTCCGGACGGGTCTTGCGGCCCTCGATCGCGGCGTTGCGGACGAGGGCGCCCACACCGTCCCGGTCGATGGTCTCGAACGGGGAAACCCCGAAGATGCCCTTCTCCAGGTAGGCGGTGAAGAAGCTGGCCTCGACGTCGTCGCGGCTGAAGCCCCAGACCGTCTGGGTCAGGTCGTTGGTACCGAAGGAGAAGAACTCGGCGGCCTCGGCGATCTGACCGGCGGTCACCGCGGCACGCGGCAGCTCGATCATGGTGCCGAGCGCGATCTTCAGGTTGACGCCCGTGGCGGCCTGGACCTCGGCGAGGACCTTCTCCGCCTCGTCACGCACTATCTCCAGCTCCTGGACGGTGCCCACGAGCGGGATCATGACCTCGGCACGCGGGTCGCCGCCGGCCAGCTTGCGCTCGGCCGCGGCCTCCGCGATCGCCCGGACCTGCATCGCGAACAGGCCGGGGATGACCAGACCGAGGCGGACACCGCGCAGACCCAGCATCGGGTTCTGCTCGTGCAGCCGGTGCACGGCCTGGAGCAGGCGCAGGTCGTTCTCGTTCGGGTCCTTGCGGGCCTCGGCGAGGGCGACGCGCACCGACAGCTCGGTGATGTCCGGCAGGAACTCGTGCAGCGGCGGGTCCAGCAGACGGACCGTCACCGGCAGGCCGTCCATGGCCGTGAAGAGCTCGACGAAGTCGGTCTTCTGCAGCGGCAGCAGGACTTCGAGCGCGGCCTCGCGGTCGGCGTCGTTGTCGGCCAGGATCAGCCGCTCGACCTCCTTGCGGCGCTCCTCACCGAGGAACATGTGCTCGGTGCGGCACAGGCCGATGCCCTGGGCGCCGTAGCGGCGGGCGCGGTTCGCGTCCTCGGCGTTGTCGGCGTTGGCGCGGACGCGCAGGCGGCGGACCGAGTCGGCGTGCGAGATGATCCGGTGGACCGCCTTGACCAGGCCGCCCTCCTCGTCGGCGCCGGCGTGCAGGGTGCCCTCGAAGTACTCGACGACGGGGCTCGGTACGACCGGTACCTCGCCGAGGTACACCTTGCCGGTGGAGCCGTCGATCGAGATCAGGTCGCCCTCCTCGACGACCCGGCCGTCGGCGGTGGTGAACCGGCGCTTCTTGGTGTCGACCTCGAGCTCCTCGGCGCCGCAGACACAGGTCTTGCCCATGCCTCGGGCGACGACGGCGGCGTGCGAGGTCTTGCCGCCGCGCGAGGTCAGGATGCCCTGGGCGGCGATCATGCCGTCGAGGTCGTCCGGGTTGGTCTCGCGACGGACCAGGATGACCTTCTCGCCGGAGCGGGACCACTTGACCGCGGTGTAGGAGTCGAAGACGGCCTTGCCCACGGCGGCGCCCGGCGAGGCGGCGATGCCGCGGCCGATCCGCTCGACCTTCGCCTCCTCGTCGAAGCGCGGGAACATCAGCTGGGCGAGCTGCGAGCCGTTGACGCGGTGCAGCGCCTCGTCCAGGTCGATCAGGCCCTGGTCGACCAGCTGGACGGCGATGCGGAAGGCGGCGGCGGCGGTGCGCTTGCCGACGCGGGTCTGCAGCATCCAGAGCTTGCCGCGCTCGATGGTGAACTCGATGTCGCACAGGTCCCGGTAGTGGTTCTCCAGGGTCTGCATGATGTTCATGAGCTCGTCGTAGGACTTCTTGTCCAGCTTCTCGAGCTCGCTCAGCGACACCGTGTTGCGGATACCGGCGACGACGTCCTCGCCCTGGGCGTTGGACAGGTAGTCGCCGTAGACGCCCTGGTGGCCGGAGGCGGGGTCGCGGGTGAAGGCGACGCCGGTGCCGGAGTCCTCGCCGAGGTTGCCGAAGACCATGGAGCAGACGTTGACCGCGGTGGCCAGGTCGTGCGGGATGCGCTCCTGACGGCGGTAGAGCTTGGCCCGGTCGCTGTTCCAGGAGTCGAAGACGGCGTGGATCGCCAGGTCGAGCTGCTCACGCGGGTCCTGCGGGAAGTCGCGCCCGGCGTGGTCCTTGACGATCTTCTTGAACGTCTTGACCAGGCCCTTGAGGTCCGCCGCGTCCAGGTCCAGGTCGTTGACCGTGCCCTTGGCCCGCTTGACGTCCTCCAGCGCCTCCTCGAAGAGCTCGCCCTCGACGCCCAGCACGGTCTTGCCGAACATCTGGACGAGGCGACGGTAGGAGTCCCACGCGAAGCGCTCGTTGCCGGACTGCTTGACCAGGCCCTTCACCGAGGAGTCGGAGAGCCCGATGTTGAGGACGGTGTCCATCATTCCGGGCATGGAGAACTTCGCGCCCGAACGCACCGACACCAGCAGCGGGTCGGTCGCGTTGCCGAGCTTCTTGCCCATGGTGGCCTCGAGCGCCTTGAGGTGTGCACTCACCTCGTCGCGCAGCGGGGCCGGCTCGGAGCCGGTCTCCAGGTAGACCTTGCAGGCCTCGGTGGTGATGGTGAATCCCGGAGGGACGGGAAGGCCGAGGTTGGTCATCTCAGCGAGGTTCGCGCCCTTGCCGCCGAGAAGGTCCTTGAGGTCCCTGTTGCCCTCGGTGAAATCAAAGACGAATTTGGTGAGCGTGTCCTTGGTGGCCACGAGAGGGTCTCCTGCCGCACGGTTGCCCTGACGCCGGAGAACATACCCAGATCAAAGGCGGTTGGCTGCCCCCACTAGGCCGTCAGGGTCTCGTACCAATGGGTAACCCACGAGATCGAAACCCCGGAATCGGGCTTCGCCTGCGAAAGTTAAATCGTCGCCCTGACGCTAGCTCGTCTTCAAAGGTTGAACACAAGGTCGCACCCTTGTCATCTTTGGGCCATCGGACAGACACCGTGCGCTACGGCGGCGTTTCCTTGGGTCAATCCTCTGGAGACAACAGGCCGATCACCGGCCGCGGCACGTTCGGGAAGCGTTTCACGACCCTTGCCACCTGCAGTTTTACGTCCTTCTGACGCAAAGTGACGACGAATGTGGCCGGAGTCACGCGCCGCGACGGCTCCCGTCTCACCCCTCGTGCGTAGCCGGTCTCACCATCCGTCGCGACATGTCCACGCTCGGTGGCGGAGCCGTGACGCAGGAGACGGGCAGGGGACGGGATCCGTGGGATCCATGAGGCGGGATCCGTGAGGCGGGACCCGTGAGGCGAGTGGGGCGCTCAGCCGCCGGAGGTGTCGAGCTCGGCCTCCGCCGACGGCACCGCGCAGTCGTACGGGTCGTCCAGCCAGCCCTCCGGCAGCACCACCCGGGCCGCGCCCGAGGTACGGCCGCGGGGGCCGTCGGCGCTGTCCGGCCACGGCTGGTCCTGGTCGATCCGGCTCAGGTGCTCCTCCAGCTCGCTGAGCGAGGAGGTGGTGGCCAGCGCGTTGCGCAGCTCGGAGCCGACCGAGAAGCCCTTGGTGTACCAGGCGACGTGCTTGCGGAAGTCGACGACGCCGCGCTTCTCGTCCCCCAGCCACTCCCCCAGCAGCTCGGCGTGGCGGAGCATCGTCCGCGCCACATAGCCGAAGTCCGGGCGGGCGTAGTCGACCTGACCCTCGAAGACGCTGACCAGCTCCTTGAAGAGCCACGGCCGCCCCAGGCAGCCGCGGCCGACGACCACGCCGTCGCAGCCGGTCTCGCGGACCATCCGGACCGCGTCGTCCGCCGACCAGATGTCGCCGTTGCCCAGCACCGGCACGTGGTCCGGCACGGTCTCGCGCAGCCGGGCGATGGCGGACCAGTCGGCCTGGCCGCTGTAGTGCTGGATGGCGGTGCGCCCGTGCAGGGCGATCGCGGCCACGCCCTCCTCCGCGCCGATCCGGCCGGCGTCCAGGTAGGTGATGTGGTCGTCGTCGATGCCGACCCGCATCTTCATGGTGACCGGCAGGTCGCCCGCGTTGCCCACCGCCTGGCGCAGGATGTCGCGCAGCAGGTTCCGCTTGTACGGCAGCGCCGAACCGCCGCCCTTGCGAGTCACCTTGGGGACCGGGCAACCGAAGTTGAGGTCGATGTGGTCGGCCAGGTCCTCCTCGGCGATCATCTTCGCCGCGCGGCCGACGGTCTCCGGGTCGACGCCGTAGAGCTGGATCGACCGGGGCTGCTCGCTCGGGTCGAAGTGGATCAGCTGCATGGTCTTGGCGTTCCGCTCGACCAGTGCCCGGGTGGTGATCATCTCCGAGACGAAGAGGCCCTTGCCTCCGCTCTGCTCCCGGCACAGCGTGCGGAACGGGGCGTTGGTGATCCCCGCCATGGGTGCGAGCACGACCGGGGGCCAGACCGTCAGCGCCGAGCCGAGGCGCAGCGGCGCTACAGCGGTGACGGCATCGGGGGCGGGCGTGGTCATCCGGAAGTCCTTCGGTCGAGCGGCGACAGGCAGAACCCCTATTGTCCCACCCGCTCGGAGCCCACCGAAGCGGCCAGCTGCGCCACGCGCTCCTTGGTCACCGGGTCCGCCGGAACGTAGGTGATCATGCGGTAGCCGGGACGCGGGCCCAGCCAGAGGTTGGTGTACTCGAAATTCAGCAGCCCGACCTCGGGGTGGAGGAACCGCTTGGTGCCCTCGGCGGTGCCGGTGACGTCGTGGTGCTCCCACGCCGCCGCGAACTCGGGGGAGGCCAGCTGCAGGCGCTTGAGCAGCGACTTGTACTTGGGTTCGGCCACGTGCTCGGCCAGCGCGACCCGGAACTTGGCGGTCATGCCGCGCGCCGCAGCCTCCCAGTCGACCAGCAGCGTGCGCCAGCCGGGATCCGTGAAGGCCAGCCACAGGAGGTTGAGCGCCTCCGGCTCGAACCGGTCCAGGCCGCCGCAGAGCGCGGAGTAGACGTCGTTGAAGCCGATGATGTCGAACCGTGCGTTCAGCACCACCGCCGGCATCGGCGAGAGCTGCTCGAGCACCGCGCGGACCGGCGGGGTGACCACCGGGCACTCCCTGGGCACGCTGTTCGGGTCGGAGGTACCGGCCAGCGAGAACAGGTGCTCCCGCTCCACCCGGTCCAGCAGCAGCCCGCGCGCGATCGCGTCGAGCACCTGGGCCGAGACCTGGATGTCGCGCGCCTGCTCCAGCCACGTGTACCAGGTCACCCCGACGGCGGCGAGCTGCGCGACCTCCTCGCGGCGCAGTCCCGGCGTGCGGCGGCGGCCGATGCTGGGCAGGCCGACCTGCTCGGGCGAGATGCGCTCGCGTCGGCTGCGCAGGAACGCGCCGAGCTCGCGGCGACGCAGCTCGTCGGGCTTGGCGCGCGTCGGGACGAGGCTGTGGACGAGTTCCAGGCTGGACGCAGGTGCGGTACTCATGTATTCCAGGATGCGCCCCTGTTCATCCCGTTGCCAGGTACTCCGAGTACCAGGATAAGCAGACCCTGGTACCAGGTTATAGGGAAGCGGACAGTAGTCCCCGTGAGCATCCACACCACACCCCAGCAGACCCGAGCCTTCGGGCCGATCCAGACCGCTGCTCCCGACCGCCCCGTCGCCGCCGCGCACCCGCGGCTGAGCACGCTGGGCCTGGTCACCGTCCTGCTCGGCGCGTTCCTGCCGATGCTGGACTTCTTCATCGTCAACGTCGCCCTGCCGACCATCGACCACGACCTGTCGGCCGGACCGGCGACCCTGGAACTCTTCGTCGCGGGCTACGGCATCGCCTACGCGGTGCTGCTGGTCCTGGGCGGGCGCCTCGGTGACCTCTACGGCCGCAAGAAGCTGTTCGTCGCGGGCGCACTGCTCTTCGGCCTCACCTCGCTGGCTTGCGGAGTGGCGCCCACCGCGCTGGCCCTGGTCGCCGCCCGCGTCGCGCAGGGCGCGTCCGCCGCGCTGATGCTGCCGCAGGCGCTGGCCACCATCCAGGCCGCCACCGAGGGCGAGCGCAAGGCCAAGGCCATGGGCATCTACGGCGCCGTCGGCGGCATCGCCGTGGTGATCGGTCAGGTGCTGGGTGGCGTGCTGCTGTCGGCCAACCTGTTCGGCACCGGCTGGCGGTTCATCTTCCTGGTCAACGTCCCGTTCGCGCTGGCGGCGGTGCTGCTCTCGTTCCGCGCCATCCCGGAGACCCGCTCGGCCAACCCGGCCCGCGTGGACGTCCCCGGCACCGTGCTGCTGGGCGCGGCGCTGCTGGCGCTGCTGGTCCCGCTGATGGAGGGCCGTTCGCTCGGCTGGCCCGTGTGGACCTGGGTGATGCTGGCCCTGTTCCCCTTCCTGCTGACCGCCTTCGTGCTGGTCGAGCGGCGCGGCGAGCGGGCCGGGCAGGTGCCGCTGGTCCCGATGTCGCTGCTTCGGGTGCGCGGTCTGCGCGTGGGCCTGACCATGGCCGTCCCCTTCTTCACCGGCTTCGGCGGCTTCATGATGGTGATGGCCGTCGCCCTCCAGGTGGGCCTGCACGAGGGCCCGATCGCGTCCGGCCTGGCCATGGTCCCGATGGCGACCGGCTTCTTCGCCGCCTCGCTGGCCGGCCCGCGACTGCTGGCCCGGTTCGGCTCCCGGGTGATCGTCACCGGCGCGGTGATCCAGGCGATCGGTCTGGCCGTGCTGACGCTGACGGTGTTCCAGGACTGGAACGGCCTGAGCCCGTGGACGCTGCTGCCCGGCATGGCGATCGCCGGCACCGGACAGGGTCTGGTCATGCCGCCGCTTATCCGGCTGGTGCTGAGTCAGGTCCCGCTGGAGCGGGCGGGTGTGGGCGGCGGCATCCTGGCCACCACCCAGCAGTCCTCGCTGGCCCTGGGCGTCGCGACGCTGGGGACGCTCTTCCTCTCCCTCTCCCCCTCGATGGGGATGCACGACGCGCTGGCCCTGGTGCTCGGCCTGCAATTCGTGGCGACCTTCGTGGTCATCGCCCTGTCGACGCGGTTGCCGCGCAAGGTCGGGTGAGCGGGGTGAGCCCTGTGGATAACTCATGGCGATGTGTCAGTGGGGGCTGCCAGGATCTCTCCCATGAACGCCAAGGAGATCCAGGCCAGCGAACACCCTGCTCAGGACCACCCGGCACGAGCCCGTAGCCGGGAGCAGCTGGCGGCCCTGGTCGCGGCGGGAGCCCGTCCCAAGTGGTTGATGTTCTGGGGGCATCAACCGCAGAAGGACGGTTCCGTCGGGCCGGGGTCGCTGAGTCAGTGGTGGCCGTGCAGCTTCACCGTCGACGGCGTCGAGTACCGCAGTGCCGAGCACTGGATGATGGCGGCCAAGGCCCGCCTCTTCGGTGACGAGGCGTCGGTGCCTGCGATACTCGCGGCCCGCACCCCGGCCGAGGCCAAGGTGCTGGGCCGCACGGTCTCCGGCTTCGACGAGGAGCGCTGGGCCGCCGAGAGGTTCGAGCTGGTGGTGCGCGGCAATGTCGCCAAGTTCGGCCAGGACGAGGCGCTGCGCACGTACCTGCTCGGCACGGGCAACCGGGTGCTGGTCGAGGCCAGCCCGGTGGACCGGGTCTGGGGCATCGGGCTCGCCGCCACCGACGACGCCGCCGCCGACCCCGACCGCTGGCGCGGCCTCAACCTGCTCGGCTTTGCCCTGATGGAGGCGCGGCAGCGGTTGCTGCTCCGGTAGGCGTCAGCTGGGAACTCGGCTGGTCACTCCCCTGGTGGCGGTAGCCGATGTCCACCGCGCCGCTGGTCGCCGTCGCGGTGATGGTGCCCTTGGCGGAGGCGGAGGCGAGTCCGGGGTCCACGTTGACGCCGCCGCCGTCGTTGCTGCTCGCCTGGACCCGGTACTGCGTGCCGCGCGGCAGTTCGACGTCCACCGCGCCCGAGTCCACTCCGGCCGTGACGGAGTCGGGCGGGGCGGCGAAGTCCAGGTCGATCGAGCCCGAGAAGGCCGTGGCCGCGACGGTCCTTGCGAGCAGGTTGTCGCCCTCGATGTACCCGCTGTCCGCCTTGGCCGTGACCGGGCCGGAGACACCCTGCAGGGTGATCGACCCCGAGGTGGTCGACACGCTGACCGGTCCGGCCATGCCGGTCACCGTGGTCGCGCCCGAGTCGCTGATCACGTGCACCGAGGCCTGCGCCGGCGCCGCGATGTCCAGGGCGACGTTGCACCCGACGCCGGAGAGGAACTTCAGCCCGTTGCAGCGGTAGCTCAGGCTCAGCGTGCCGGTACGCGGATTGAACTGCTGGTACACGTCCGGTCGGGAGCTCACCCACTGGAGCGTCGAGGTGACCGCTTCCTGCCCGGCGGGCACCGCGTGGATCCGGACCGTCGCTGACGGGGCGACGACCTCGACGTCGCTGATCCGGGCGTGCGCGTAGCCGTGGGTGCCGACCGCCTGCTGCTGCACCAGCCAGGCGACCACGCCACTCGCCGAGAACGGGACCACGACCATCACGACGACTGCCGCCAGCCCGTACCAGAGGCCCCTGCGCCGGGTCACGAGCCCTCCTCCGACTCCAGGAAGCGGAGCACGGCCTTCACCCGACGGTGCTCGCCGTCCGTCGGGGCCAGCCCGAGCTTCATGAAGATGTTGTTGATGTGCTTGGCCACCGCGCTCTCGCTGACCACCAGCCCCTGTGCGATCGCCTGGTTGGAGCGGCCCTCCGCCATCAGCGCCAGCACCTCCCGCTCGCGCGGCGTCAGCTGGTCGAGCGGTCCGCTCTGGCGGCGCAGCAGCAGCTGCGACACCACCTCGGGGTCCAGCGCCGTACCGCCCGCGGCGACGCGCTCCAGCGCGTCGAGGAAGTCGTCGACGTTGGCCACCCGCTCCTTGAGCAGATAGCCCACACCGCGGTTGTTGCCGGTCAGCAGGTCGGCCGCGTAACGCTCCTCGACGTACTGGGAGAGCAACAGCACGGCCACCTCTGGGTGCTGACGGCGGATCAGCAGGGCCGCCCGCACCCCCTCGTCGGTGAAGCCCGGCGGCATCCGCACGTCCGTGACCACCACGTCGGGCTTGTGCGCGTCGACCGCCGCCAGCAGCTCCTCGGCGTCGTTGACGGCGGCGACGACGGTGTAGCCCACCGCCTCCAGCACCTTGACCAGCCCGGCCCGGAGCAGGACGGAATCCTCGGCGATTACAGCGCGCACGGCAGCTCCACTATCAGCGTCGTCGGGCCCCCGAGGGGGCTGGTGATCTGCAGGTTCCCGTCCACCGACGCGGCGCGCTGGCGCAGTCCGACCAGTCCGGTCCCCTTGGCCGGGTCCGCCCCGCCCACGCCGTCGTCGACCACGGTGATGATCAGACCCGGCTCATTGTTCCTTCTGCCCGCCCCGGCGAGGGCGCCCTCGCGCACGGTGACCTCCGCCCGCGAGGCCTGGGCGTGCTTGGCGATGTTGGCCAGTGCCTCCGAGACCACGAAGTACGCGACCGCCTCCACCGCGGGTGCGGCCCGGCGCTCCATCCGGACGTCCAGCCGGACCGGCAGCGGCGCCCGTGCGGCGATCCCGGAGAGCGCCGCGTCCAGGCCGCGGTCCTCCAGCACCACCGGGTGCAGGCCGCGGACCAGGTCGCGCAGTTCGGCGATCGCGGCCTGCGCCTCGTCGTGCGCCTCGTCGATCACGGTCATCGCCTGCACGGCCTGCTCCTGTGGCGGCAGGTTCTTCAGCGTCCGGCGGGCCAGGCCGAGGTTCATCGCGAGCGAGACCAGCCGCTGCTGCGCGCCGTCGTGCAGGTCGCGTTCGATCCGGCGGCGTTCGGCGTCGGCGGCGTCGACGACCTCGGCCCGGCTCTCGGCCAGGTCCTCGACCCGGCGGGCCAACTCCCGCACCCGGTTCGGGCCGAGCAGTCTGGCCGCTGCCCGCGTGTCCGCCCACCGCCCGAGCAGTGCCAGCCAGGGCACCAGCAGCAGCGCGACGGCCCCGACCGTGACGGCGACGGACATGCCGTAGGTGTCCAGCAGCATGGTGCTTCCGCTGGGGACCGCCCAGAACCAGGCGGGGACGCTCACCAGCACCAGCCCGGCGGACCAGACGAAGAGCAGCCCCAGCGCGTAGGCGGCCACCAGGGCGTTGACCACCACGTGGTAGAGCAGTTGACGCCAGGTCGTCTCCGCGATCAGCCACCGCCAGCGCGGCCGGGGCGCGGGTATGACCGGGATCTCCAGCTGTAGCAGCGAGACGAAGCGGCTGCGCTGAACCTGGGTCAGCCACGGCAGCACCACCAGCACCAGCGCCGACACGACGACCAGGGTCCAGGTGACCGTCCCGCTCATCAGGACGGTCACCGGCAGGAGGGCCAGCGGCACCGACGTCGCGAGGAAGGCGATGTCGCGCAGACCCTGACGCCCGTAGGGGGCGAAGGCCCGGCGGACCGCCGTGAGGAATGGCATGCGCCCAGGTTAGAGGGCGAAGATCGCCGGGCGCGCTGAACCCTGAGACCGTCTCAGGGTGTACCTGGCACCACCCCTGATTCGGTGCCGCGCCCTACCGCGTCGGCAACCTTGCTCCGCCACTGTGGAGTTCGTCGCCGGAACCGATCCGGCGCCGGACGGCGGGAGGGCACCGTGAGCGGCTCCGAGCTCAGCGCGCTGGACCTGGAGTTCCGCGGCCTGCGCCTGCTCGACTCCCCCTGGTCGGTCCACTTCGCGCGCGGCACGCGCGGACGCCGGGCGCTGGAGGTCTACAACAACGGCCTGTTGGTCGACGTGATGGTCGAATCCGCGCTCGCCCCACGCCTGTTGCGCGGGGCTCGCCGCGGCGAACGCGACGGCACCCGCTCGGTCCTGGCCTGGGGGTACCTGTCGCCTGACGGCGAGGCCCCGCAGGTCCGCTTCACGCGGGGTGGTCGGCAGGCGACGGAGGTCGAGGCGGTCACGACGGCGGGCCGCTTCTGGCTCGCGCTCGGTGCTCCATGCGTCGCGGATCGCGTTTCCGCCACGGCGCCCGACGGCACGAGGGACGTGCTGCGGGTCCGCGCAGGCTGGTCGCGGTAGCGACCAAGGGGCGCGGGGATTCTGCAGGCGAGCAGCCATGCACCTCAGGGGCGGGGGGGGGGGGGCCCCCCCCCCCCCCCCCCCGGGGGGGGGGGCCCCCCCCGCGGGGCCCCCCCCCCCCCGGGGGGGGGTGCCGGCCGGCCCCCCCCGCCCCTGACAGTGCAACTACCTGCCGGAGCACAAGCCCCAGCCCCGCGCCCCTGAGGTAGTGCAGCTACCTCTCAGCGAAACGGGTCAGCAGCCGATCAGGCGCGGAGCGAGGAACTGCTGGACCTGGTCGAGCGACACTCGCGTCTGCTCCATGGTGTCGCGCTCGCGAATGGTCACCGCGTTGTCCTCGAGGGTGTCGAAGTCGACGGTGATGCAGAACGGCGTGCCGATCTCGTCCTGGCGGCGGTAACGACGCCCGATCGCGCCGGCGTCGTCGAACTCGACGTTCCAGAGCTTGCGCAGGTCGGCCGCCAGGCCGCGCGCCTTCGGGGAGAGGTCGGCGTTGCGGGACAGCGGCAGGACCGCGACCTTGACCGGGGCCAGGCGCGGGTCGAGGCGCATGACGACGCGCTTCTCCATGACGCCCTTCGCGTTCGGCGCCTCGTCCTCGCGGTAGGCGTCGATCATGAAGGCGAGCATGGCGCGGTTCACACCGGCGGCCGGCTCGATGACGTACGGGTACCAGCGCTCGCCGGCGTCCTGGTCGAAGTACTTGAGGTCGACGCCGGAGGCCTCGCTGTGCGAGGCCAGGTCGTAGTCCGTGCGGTTGGCGATGCCCTCCAGCTCACCGAACTCGTTGCCGCCGAAGTTGAAGCGGTACTCGATGTCCACCGTGCGCTTGGCGTAGTGGGACAGCTTCTCCTTGGCGTGCTCGTAGAAGCGGATGTTCTCCTCGCGCAGGCCGAGGCCGGTGTACCAGTCCCAGCGCTCCTGCAGCCAGTACTCGTGCCACTTCTCGTCCTCGCCCGGCTTGACGAAGAACTCCATCTCCATCTGCTCGAACTCACGCGTGCGGAAGATGAAGTTGCCCGGCGTGATCTCGTTGCGGAAGGACTTGCCGGTCTGGGCGATGCCGAACGGCGGCTTCTTGCGCGAGGTGGTCTGCACGGCGGCGAAGTTGATGAAGATGCCCTGCGCGGTCTCCGGGCGCAGGTACGCCAGGCCGGAGGCGTCCTCGGTCACACCGAGGTGGGTCTTCAGCATGCCGGAGAACTGCTTGGGCTCGGTGAACTGGCCCTTGGTGCCGCAGTTCGGGCAGTTCACGTCGGCCAGGCCGTTGGCGGGCAGGCGGCCGTGCTTGGCCTCGTACGCCTCCTCCAGGTGGTCGGCGCGGTAGCGCTTGTGGCAGGAGGTGCACTCGGTCAGCGGGTCGTTGAAGGTGGCGACGTGGCCGGAGGCCTCCCAGACCTCGCGGGCCAGGATCACCGAGGAGTCCAGACCCACCACGTCCTCACGCCCAGTGACCATCGCACGCCACCACTGACGCTTGATGTTCTCCTTGAGCTCCACGCCCAGCGGCCCGTAGTCCCAGGCGGCACGCTGACCGCCGTAGATCTCACTGCAGGGGTAGACGAAGCCACGGCGCTTGCTCAGGCTGACGATGGTGTCGATCTTGTCGGCGGCCACAGTGCTCTCTTCAGGTACGACGAAGGCGGTCAAGGATGGATTTCCATGCACGCGGATACCACAGGCTACCGGCCCTCGCGGGGGACGTTTCACATCGATGGTCGCGCGTTCGCGGGGGAGATTTCCAGCCGACGGGCGGCTCGGGGACGCCGCCTCATCCGCAGGTACGGCGCTGTCGACGGCCCGAACTGGCAGAATGGCGGCGGGGAGACTCCGTGGAGCCGCCCTGCCCACCCCGTTTCCCTTCCCGCCCATCCGTTCGAGAGCCGCAGGAGAGCCGGTGACCCCCGCGAACACGTCGTCCCCCGCCCGGTCGACCCGTCAGCGCACCGCCGTTGCCTCGCTGCTCGCGGAGATCGACGACTTCCGCAGCGCGCAGGAGCTGCACGACCTGCTCAAGCACCGGGGCGACTCGGTCGGCCTGACCACCGTCTACCGCACCCTGCAGTCGCTCGCCGACGCCGGGGAGATCGACGTGCTGCGCACCGACGACGGTGAGGCTGTCTACCGCCGGTGCAGCAGCGGTCACCACCACCACCTGGTCTGCCGCTCCTGCGGCCGGACGGTCGAGGTGGAGGGCCCGGCGGTGGAGCGCTGGGCCGAGGGCGTGGCCGCCGACCACGGCTTCGTCGACGTGGCCCACACCCTGGAGATCTTCGGCACCTGCGCCGGCTGCGCGGCGCAGGCCGAGGCGGCCTCGACTCAGGCGTCTTCCGAGGCCTGAGCCGGAACGTTCGCCAGCTCGCCCGCGGCCGGACCCGGGACCGCGTTCGGCAGCGCCCCGCCGTAACGGCGGTCGCGCATCGCGAACTCCTCGCAGGCCCGCCACAGGTCGCGGCGGTCGAAGTCCGGCCAGAGCACGTCCTGGAACACCATCTCGGCGTAGGCGGACTGCCAGATCAGGAAGTTGGACGTGCGCTGCTCACCGCTCGGGCGGATGAAGAGGTCCACGTCCGGCATGTCGCGGTGGTACATGTAGCGGGCGAAGGTCTTCTCGTTGACCTTGGACGGGTCCAACCGCCCCTCGGCGACGTCCTTGGCCAGCGCCGCCGCCGCGTCCGCGATCTCGGCGCGACCGCCGTAGTTGACGCACATGTACAGCGTCATGGCGTCGTTGTCGCGGGTCAGCTCCTCGGCGACCTGGAGTTCCTGGACCACCGACTTCCACAGCTTCGGCATCCGGCCGGCCCAGCGGATCCGGATGCCCATGTCGTTCATCTCGTCGCGGCGGCGGTGGATGACGTCGCGGTTGAAGTTCATCAGGAAGCGGACCTCGTCGGGCGAGCGCTTCCAGTTCTCGGTGGAGAACGCGTAGAGCGAGAGGTTCTTGACCCCCAGCTCCAGGCAGCCCTTGAGCACGTCGAGGACGACGGCCTCGCCGACCTTGTGCCCCTCCGTGCGCGGCAGGCCGCGCTCCTTGGCCCAGCGCCCGTTGCCGTCCATCACGATGGCGACGTGCTCCGGAACCAGCTCTCCCGGGATCTTGGGCGGCTGGGCACCACTCGGGTGCGGGGTGGGCGGGAGGTACTCCCGGGTCCGCCTGCTGCCGAAGAGTCCGCGCCGTGCCGTAGCCATGTGCCCCTGCTTCTTCTCAGTCTTCTGGGTCTGCACTTCTGGGTCTGCCGTGACCGCTGGGTCAGTGGCGACCGCTGGGTCTGCTTGCTAGTGGGCCACGTACCTGAGGGAACGCAGACCCCGCTCCAGGTGCCACTGGACGTAGGCGGCGACCAGGCCGCTGCCCTCGCGCCGGTGACGCGGCTCACACGCGTCCGCAGTCTCCCAGTCGCCGGACAGCAGCGCGCCTAGCAGCTCCAGTGTCTCAGGGGAGGGTACGACACTCCCCGGTACCCGGCAGTCACCGCACAGCGAACCACCGGTCTGTACCGAGAAGAACCGATTCGGCCCGGGAAGGCCGCACTTGGCGCACGCGTCGAAGGAGGGCGCGTAGCCGTTGACCGCGAGCGAGCGCAGCAGGAACGCGTCCAGCACCAGGTGCGGCTCGTGCTCCGCACCGGCCAGGGTCCGCAGCGCGCCGATCAGCAGCAGGTACTGCTGGACCGCGGGCTCGCCCTCGTTCTCGGTGAACCGCTCGGCGGTCTCCAGCATGGCCGACGCGGCGGTCCACCGGTCGTAGTCCACGGCTATCCGGGCACCGTAGGGCGCGATCGTCTCGACCTGCGTGCAGAGCGCCAGATGCCGACCGACCAGCTCGTCGCCGCGGGCGAAGAACTGCACGTCGACATGGCTGCACGGCTCCAGCCGGGCGCCGAACTTCGACTTGGTCTTGCGCACGCCGCGCGCGACGGCGCGGACCCGGCCGTGCTCCCGGGTCAACAGGGTGATGATCCGGTCCGCCTCGCCCAGTTTCTGGGTGCGCAGCACCACACCGTCATCCCGGATCAGACTCATGGGACCATTCTGGCCCCTGTCGGGGGTCCGCCGGTTCAGGTCCCCGGTTGAGGTCTCCGGTTGAGGTCTCCGGTTCAGGTCTCCGGTTCAGGTCCCCGGTTGAGGTCTGCCGGTCCAAGTCCGTCCGGCTCAGGAACGCGGGGTCCGGGCGGCGGCGGCCAGGGTGGCGTCGATCTCGTCGCTGCCCAGCCCGAGGCACTGCCCGACCGCCCGCAGCGTGGCCCGCTCGGCGGGCCGGTAGGGCCCGTCGGCGAGCGCGATCACCGCGCCCTGGGTCAGCAGCCGGGTCAGCCCCGGACCGAGCAGGTGCGGCGCGAGCGGCTCGATCGCGGTGTGCAGCTCGACGACCAGGGCGCTGCCGCAGCCGCAGAGTTCGCCGAGCGGGTCGATCCCCTCGTCCCCCTCGTGGTCCTCGTCCTGGTCCTCGGCCCTGGGCGCGTCGGCGGCCCCGGCCGTCTCCGCCAACGCGGCCAGCAGTCCGTCCGCGTCGAGGTCCGTGAAACCCGCGTCGCGCAGCCCGGCCAACGCCGCGTCCCGCACCGCGGGCGCGGCGGAGACGCCGCCGGACGCGGCCAGGACCGCGAGCGCGACGGCGTGGTGCGCGTTGCGCAGCATGGACAGCAGATGGCCGGAGGTCGGATGCGCCAGGGCGTCCAGCCCGTAGCGCGCCCGGCACGAGGTGCACTGCAGCGTCGCGGCGGCCCGCCGCAGCGGCAGCAGCGGGATCCCCGCCACCCGCAGCCAGTTGCGCCCGCGCTGTCTGCGGTAGTTGCGGTCGCCTCCGCAGGCGAGGCAGTAGAACTCCCCAAGAAGCTCGGTGTGCCACCGGGCTTGGACAGCGACCACGTGCGTCACGGCGCGCTCCCGACTGCGTCGGCCGACCTCGATGTCGGTTGACCAAAGATGCTGCCACGCGGATGACGACCTGTCAGTACCCCGGCCATGCACTGTCCAGGGGCGCGGGGAACTGCGCGACAAGCCACCCGGTGTGGTGACTCGCCGAACGAGCAGGGCCATCCGCATGTCGGTGGTTGCTCGTGCAGTTCCCCGCGCCCCCTGAGGTGGTGCAACTTCCCCCTAGTGACTACCGCTGCGCGCGGTTGACCGCGGAGACGATGGCCTTGATGGAGGCGCGGACGATGCTGGTGTCCATGCCGACGCCCCAGACGACCTTGCCGTCGACCGCGCACTCCCAGTACGCCGCGGCGTGCGCGTCCGCGCCCTGGCTCATGGTGTGCTCGGCGTAGTCCAGGACCCGCACGTCGACGCCGATCTGCGCCAGCGCGGCGACGAACGCGTCGGCCGGGCCGTTGCCCGTGCCGGACAGGGTGGTGTCCGCGCCGTCGACGGTCACGTCCACGGTGATGGTGTCGGTGCCGTCCGCCGTCGAGGACGCCTGGTGCGAGCGCAGCTGGATCCGGCCCCAGGGGGTCGCCGGGGTGGGCAGGTACTCGTTCTCGAAGGAGTCCCAGATCTGCGTCGGGGTGACCTCGCCGCCCTCGGCGTCCGTCTTGGCCTGGATGATCTTCGAGAACTCGATCTGCATCCGGCGCGGCAGGTCCAGGCTGTGGTCGTTCTTCAGGACGTAGGAGACGCCGCCCTTGCCCGACTGGCTGTTGACCCGGATGACCGCCTCGTACGAGCGGCCCAGGTCCTTCGGGTCGATCGGCAGGTACGGGACGCCCCAGGTGTGCTCCTCGACCGGGTGGCCCGCCGCCTTGGCGTCGGCCTCCAGCGCGTCGAAGCCCTTCTTGATCGCGTCCTGGTGCGAACCGGAGAAGGACGTGTAGACCAGGTCGCCGACGTAGGGGTGGCGCTCGGCGATCGTCATCTGGTTGCAGTACTCCCAGGTGCGCCGGATCTCGTCGATCTGCGACAGGTCGACCTCGGGGTCGACGCCCTGCGAGAACAGGTTCAGCGCGACATTGACCAGGTCCAGGTTGCCGGTTCGTTCGCCCTGCCCGAACAGACACCCCTCGACGCGGTCGGCGCCGGCCATCACGGCCAGCTCGGCGGAGGCGACGCCCGTGCCGCGGTCGTTGTGCGGGTGCGTGGACAGCGCGACGAACTCGCGGCGCGACAGGTTGCGCGACATCCACTCGATCTTGTCGGCGTAGACGTTCGGCGTGGAGCGCTCGACCGTGGTCGGCAGGTTCAGGATGATCTCGCGGCCCTCGCCCGGCTGCCAGACGTCCATGACGCCCTCGCAGACGTCCAGCGCGAAGTCCAGCTCGGTGTCGATGAAGATCTCCGGCGAGTACTGGTAGCCGAAGACCGTGTCATCGCCCAGGATCTTCTCGGCGTACTCCATGACCAGGCGGGTGCCGTCGACGGCGATCTGCTTGATCTCGTCCTTGGAGGCGTGGAAGACCACCCGGCGGAACAGCGGCGAGGTGGCGTTGTACAGGTGGACCGTCGCCCGGGGCGCGCCGCGCAGCGACTCCACGGTGCGCTCGATCAGCTCCTCGCGGGCCTGGGTCAGGACGGAGATGGTCACGTCCTCGGGGATCGCGCCCTCCTCGATGATGGAGCGCACGAAGTCGAAGTCGGTGGCGCCGGAGGAGGGGAAGCCGACCTCGATCTCCTTGTAGCCCAGCTTGACCAGCAGGTCGAACATGGCCCGCTTGCGCGCCGGCGACATCGGGTCGATCAGGGCCTGGTTGCCGTCCCGCAGGTCGGTGGACAGCCAGCGCGGGGCCTTGGTGATGACCTTGCTCGGCCAGGTGCGGTCCGGCAGGTCGACGGTGCCGAAGGGTACGTAGCGCTGGAACGGCATCCCCGAGGGCTGCTGACGCACGGTCGCGGCGGTGATCGGCGTGGGGCGCTCGTTGAAGGGCTGCTGGGTCATGGTGGGTTCGTCTCCTGTGGCGTCTGTCGCTCCGAGAGGCGGCCGACGAGCTGCACAGATCTACGAACGCGCAGCACCCACCCCCGCGGCGAGGGAGTCGGCCTCGATCAACTCGGGCCCTCGCCGCGGCAGCTAAGAAGAAGCAGCCCGTAACGCATGATGCAGCCCAGAGTAACCCAACGGATGCGCGACACCGAGCGCATGAGGCGAGCGTTCCGCTCTGTGAGACGCACCGTCCACCGTGACCGACCGAGCTGCCGCCCCGGGCGGGCGGCCCGACGAGCGGCCTGAGCGATCGTGAGCGATTGGTGATCGAGTGATCACCTAGCAAGAGTCAAGGCCTTCCAGGGCTCCATTTTCGTTGCTCCACGGAGCACACTGATTACTATGCGCATCTTGGTCACCCGCACGGACGGGTCCGCCGCGAACGAGCACCGGGCCTTGCTGGACACGGAGGGGCGGCCGGATGCGCCGCACATCCACGCCATCGTGCGCGAGGCCCTCGGCGCCTGCACCCGCAACCCGATCCTGGCCGGGCCACACGGCTTCCAGTACGCCATCACGGTGGACGGCCGCCCCACGGGCTACTGCACCGAGCCGCAGCTGACGGCGAGTCAGCGCTCCTTGATAGGGCTGGTACTGAGCACGGTCTGAGCATCGCCTGAGCACCGCCGAGCCGCTTTCAAAAATGCAGAGACTTCTCTACAGAGAACCCTTTGCAGAGAAGTCTCTGCACGCTATCGTCATGCCATGAGCAAGGACCCACGCCCCGAACGTCCTTCCGCCGAAGCCTCCCGAGTGCTCGACCCGCGCAGCCTGCGGGCCTTGGCGCACCCGCTGCGCATGCGCCTGCTCGACCTGCTGGCCTCCGAGGGCCCCGCCACCGGGACGACGCTCGCCGGACGGCTCGGCGAGAACACCGGCACGGTGAGCTGGCATCTGCGCCAACTCGCCCAGCACGGCTACATCGAGGAGGACGCCGAACGCGGCACCCGGCGCGAGCGCTGGTGGCGGCGGGTCTCCACCCCCGAGGTCGTCGAGAGCGCCGACTTCCGCGCCAATCCGGAGAACCGGGCGGTACTCGCGTCCTACCTCCAGGAGACCGTGCGCACCCAGTTCCGTCGGGTCAGTGACTACCTTGAGCAGGACTGGCCCGAGGAGTGGCGCGGCACCGGCAACCTCTCCCAGTACGACCTGCGCCTGACCCCGGACCGCCTCCGCGCGCTCAACGCCGAACTGCTCGCCGTCCTGGAGCGCTACCGCGCCGAGGCCACGGACAGTGCCGGCACGGCGGGCGACGCGCCGGGATCGCTTCCGGTCACCGTCCAGCTCCAGTCCTTTCCCCGGAAGGACTCGGCTCCCCGGAAGGACACGGCCGCGTCATGACCGGTCTGCTGCGGCGCGACCGCGACTTCCGCCTGCTGTGGACCGGTGAGGTCGCCGGTCAGTTCGGCTCCTGCGTCACCGGCGTGGCGATGCCGCTGATCGCCCTCACCGTGCTCCACGCCGACGCCCTGACGGTCAGTCTGATCACCGCCGCCGCCTGGCTGCCGTGGCTGCTGGTCGGCCTTCCGGCCGGGGCCTGGGTGGACCGGCTCCCCCACCGGCCGGTGATGGCCGTGGCCCAGGCGGTGGCGCTGCTGACCGTGGCCAGCGTCCCGGCCGCGGCCTGGGCGGGCGTGCTCAGCATCGGCCAACTGCTGGGCGTGGCCCTCGTCCGCGGCACCGCGCAGGTCTTCTTCCAGACCGCCTACACCGCCTACCTGCCGGTCCTGCTCCCCTCCCAGGACCGGGCCGAAGGCAACGCGAAGCTCCAGGGCAGCGCCTCCGCCGCACAGCTCGTCGGCCTGAGCTCGGGCGGCGCGCTGGCCCAACTGCTGGGCGTGACAGGCGGGATGCTGGTGAACGCTGGCACGTTCATGGTCTCGCTGCTCTGCCTCGGCTCGATCCGGCACCGCCCCGCCGCCCCAGCCGCTCCGGCCCCGGCTCCCGCCAAGGAGCGACGCCCGCTGCGCCGGGACATCGCCGAGGGGCTGCGCCTGGTGGCGGGCGACCCGTGGATCCGCTCGTTCACGCTCTTCGGCGCGGCCTCCAACCTGGCGTTGACCGGCTTCCAGTCGATCCAGGTCGTCTTCCTGATCCAGCACGTCGGAGTGAGTGCGACCGCGGTCGGCCTGCTGATCGCGGCGTCCGGCCTGGGCGGCGTGCTGGGTGCGTTCGCCGGGCCCCGGATCGGCGCCAGGATCGGGACGGCGCGGGCAATGCTCGTCCTCGAACTCGGCCTGCCTGCCCTGGTCCTGCTGATCCCGCTGACGACCGCAGGGGCGGGCCTCGGCCTCTACCTCGCGGGCAGCCTCTGCGTCTCGCTCGGGATCGTGGGCGGCAACGTGCTCAAGGCCGGCTTCCAACAGCGCTACTGCCCCACGGGCCTGCTCGGCCGCGTCACCGCGACCGCGTCCGTGCTGAACTTCGGCGCGATCCCGCTCGGGGCGGTGCTCGCGGGTGCGCTCGCCGGATGGGTGGGCCTGGTCCCGGCGATGTGGATCATGACGGCGGGTGTGCCACTGGCGGCCCTCCTGCTGCTGGCCTCGCCGCTCCCCCGGCACCGCGACTTCCCGACGGACGCCTGCCTCGCCGCCCCGGCAGACTCCGCAGACCCCACGACCACGGACTCCGCACCGGAAGCACCGGAAGCGGTGGAAGCAGCGGACGGGGACCGGCCGCGCCCCTGGGCCAGGCACTGCCCAGGAACGGGGCCGGTCACCGGGCGTCAGCCCAGGGGAGGCACCTCCGGGGAGACGCCGAACGGCACGTCTCCGACGGCGCGGCCCACGCGTTTCCCGTAGCGCCGCCGCCGATCGGCCGTCGTCTCCCCGCCATCCTTTCGTGCTCCGCTACGGTTCACCAAACCGGCTGCGTGAGGGCAGATCTGATCGAGCGTCAGAAACCGAGCTTGCGCAGCTGCTTCGGGTCGCGCTGCCAGTCCTTGGCGACCTTGACGTGGAGGTCCAGGAAGACCGGGGTGCCGAGCAGGGCCTCGATCTGCTTGCGGGCGACCGTGCCGACGTGCTTGAGCCGGGCGCCCTTGGCACCGATGACGATGGCCTTCTGGCTCTGCCGCTCGATGTACACGTTGGCGTGGATGTCGAGCAGCGGGCGGTCGGCGGGACGGTCCTCGCGCGGGATCATCTCCTCGACCACGACGGCGAGCGAGTGCGGCAGCTCGTCGCGGACGCCCTCCAGCGCGGCCTCACGGATCAGCTCGGCGACCATGATCTGCTCGGGCTCGTCGGTCAGGTCGCCGTCCGGGTAGAGCTGCGGACCCTCGGGCAGCAGCGGGACGAGCAGGTCGACAAGGAGGTCGACCTGGTGGCCATCCTTGGCCGAGACGGGGATGATCTCCGCCCACTCGATGCCGAACTCCGCGCCCATCTGCGCGACGGCGAGCAGCTGCTCCGCCAGGCGCTTGGAGTCGACCAGGTCCGTTTTGGTGATGATGGCGACCTTGGGCCGACGCTTGATCCCGGCGATCTCCTTGGCGATGAACTTGTCGCCGGGGCCGATCTTCTGGTCGGCGGGCAGGCAGAAGCCGATGACGTCGACCTCGGCCCACGTCGTCCGCACCACGTCGTTGAGACGCTCGCCGAGGAGCGTACGGGGCTTGTGCAGGCCGGGCGTGTCGACCAGCACGAGCTGTGCTTCCGGCCGGTGCACGATGCCGCGCACGGTGTGCCGGGTGGTCTGCGGACGGTCGGAGGTGATCGCAACCTTGGTGCCGACGAGCGCGTTGGTCAGGGTGGACTTGCCGGCGTTGGGCCGCCCGACGAAACAGGCGAAACCCGAGCGGTGCTGCTGGGTGGAGCTAGAACTCATGCGGCCATTGTCCCCTACGCGGGGAGCGGACGTGATCAGAGCCGCAGGACCACCCGCAGCGCGCGGGGCTACTTCCCCTTCCCCCGCTGGAAGAGGGAGGCGAGCGTGAACAGGGCGACGGCGATCGACGCCGCGAGCCAGCCCCAGTTGTGGTCCTGCTGCCAGTGGCCCATGCCCATCAGCACGAACAGCACTCCGCAGACGATCCCGACGCCCCTCACCCGTCCCCCTCGCTGACCGCAACCCCCTGGCCCCGATCCGAACCGGACCGGGGCTCCCCACACGCGTGCCTACCGCAGCAGGAACACCTACTCCACTACTCCACGACGACCGTCTGCCGCACCACGGCGTCGGTGCCTGCGAGGAAGACGGAGGTCCCCGCGCCGCCGAGGTCGCGGACCGCGGCGAGGTCCCCCTCGGCCGGGTGGTTGGCGTCCGAGACGACCGCGGCCGCCTCCAGGCCCTTGGCACCGCTGGCGACGGCCATGGCCACGGCCGTCTGCAACGCGCTGAGGTGCAGCGACGGCAGGTCGACCGTGCCGGCGACATAGGTGCGACCGGTCTCGTCACGGACCGCCGCGCCCTCGGCGACGCCGTTACGGGCCCGGGCGGACCGCGCCAGAGTGATGATCTTCTTGTCTTCTGCGTCAAGCTCGACGGACTGCTCGCTCATGGCACGAGAATACGGGCATGACTGACCTTCGGATCGGCGTGATGTTCGACCGCGCGTGGGACCCGGCCGGGTTGGCCGCCTTCGCCCGCGAGGTGGAGGCGCTCGGGGTGGACGACCTGTGGGTGGTCGAGGACCTCGGCTGGAACGGCGGTATGACCGCCGCAGCGGTGGCGCTGGGGGCGACCGAACGGATCCGGGTCGGGCTCGGGATCGCGCCCGCGCCGCTGCGCAGCCCGGCCCTGCTGGCGATGGAGATCGCCACGCTGGCACGTGCCTTCCCCGGACGGTTCACGGCCGGGATCGGTCACGGCGTCCGTGAGTGGATGCGCCAGGTCGGCGTGGCGCCGCGCTCGCCGCTCTCCCTTCTCGAAGAGACCGTGACCGCCGTCCGGGGGCTGCTGCGTGGCGAACGGGTGACCGTCGACGGCCGCGAGCTGCGGATGGACGGCGTCCAGCTGGTCCACCCGCCCGCACCGGACGCGGTGCCGCCGGTGCTGGCGGGCGTGGTCTCACCCAAGTCGCTGGAGCTGGCGGGACGGGTCGCCGACGGGACGCTGGTCGTCGAGGGCATGGGGCCGGACGACCTGCGGACCGCCCGTGCCCTGGCCGAGCGCGGCGGCGCCGGCCCGGACCACCAGCTGACCGTCCTAGCCTTCCTCGGCGTGGGCACGGCACCCGAGGCACCCGAGGCAAGCAGGGACGGCCGGGACGCCGCGCTCGCGCTGGAGCGCGTCGTGGCCGAGCACGCCGCCTGGCTCGGCCGTCCGGTCGAGCAGACCTTCTCCCTCTCCGGCACCCCGGCCGAGGCCGCGTCCGCCGCCCGCGCGCTGGGCGCGGCGGGCGCCGGAACGGTCGTGCTGCGGCCCGTCGGCCCCGACCCCCTCGGGCAGGTCGCCGCCGTGCTCAAGGAGCTGCGGGGCTAAAGGCCGGGGGCTGCAAGCTGCGGAGGCCGAGGGCTCAGCTCTCGCGGGCCAGGCGGCCGAGCGCGAGCTGGGCGAGCAGGGCCGCGCCGTCGGCGAGGACCGAGTCGTCGAAGAGCGCCTCCGGCGAGTGGTTGTAGGCGGCCGTCTCCGGGTCGGCGCCCGGCGGGCACGCGCCGAGGAAGAAGTACGCGGACGGCACCCGCTCGCAGACGAACGAGAAGTCCTCCGCGCCCGCGAGCGGCTGCGGCATCGGCCGGAACCGGTCCTCGCCGAGCAGCTCACGGACGGTCCGGGCGGCGAACTCGGCCTCGGCGGGATCGTTCATGGTGACCGGGTAGAGCCGCTCGTAGCGCGCGTCCACCTCCAGCCCGTGCGCGGCGGCGACGCCGTGCACCACCCGCAGCGTCTCCTCCTCGGCCCGGGCCCGCGCCTGCGGCGAGAAGGAGCGGATGGTGGCCTCGAACGACGCGTCGTCGGGGATGACGTTGTTGATGGTGCCGCCCTGGATGTGTCCGACGGTGACGACGACCGGGTCGAAGGCGTCGAAGCGCCGGGTCACCATCGTCTGGAGCGCCGTCACGGCCTCGCAGAGCGCCGGGATCGGGTCCAGCGCGGCCTGCGGGGCCGAGCCGTGGCCGCCGCGACCGCGCATGGTGACGTACAGGCTGTCGGCCGCCGCCATCGCCGGTCCGGGGCGGCCGGAGACGACACCGCCGGGCAGCATCCCGGCGACGACGTGCAGTCCGTAGGCCGCGACGACCTCGGCCCCGGCCGCGTCGAGCAGGCCCTCGTCGATCATGATCTTCGCGCCGCCCTGGCCCTCCTCGCCGGGCTGGAACATGAAGACCACCGACCCCGCGATCTCCTCGCGGCGCTCCGCCAACAGCCGTGCCGCGCCGACCAACCCGGCCACATGCAGGTCATGACCACAGGCATGCATGGTGCCCGCGGTCTGCGAGGCGAACGGCAGCCCGCTGGTCTCCTGCACCGGCAACGCGTCCATGTCCCCGCGCAGCAGCACCGCGGGCCCGGGACGCCCGCCACGCAGCACCGCCGTGACGCTGCTCAGCTTCTGGCCCAGCGTCACCTCAAGACCCAGCCCCTCGATCGCGGCCAGAACCCGCGCCTGCGTCTTCGGCAGATCCAGGCCGATCTCCGGCTCCCGGTGGATCTCCCGCCGCAACGCGGCCAACTCCGGCTGCAGCGAGGCGGCTGACTCGCGCAGGGCGGCGGTGGGTGTCGTGGTCATGGACGGACCTCCCGAGATCGATGATCACTCCGGTTCCGAGGCTAGCCCTCGCGCGCCCGAAGGAACACGCTTCGGTCCTCCTTCCGTCCTCCTCCGGTCGTCCTTCGGTCGTCCTTCAGCCATCCTTCGGTCATCATGGCCGCTGTGATCGACGAACTGGACCTGGCTCTGGTCGACGCGCTGCGGGCCGACCCGCGGGCGCCGTGGTCACGGCTGGCCGGGCCGCTCGGCGTCGACCCCGCGACGCTGTCCCGGCGCTGGGCCCGGCTCTCCGCCGACGGCGATGCCTGGGTGACCTGCTACCCGTCCGCCGACCGGATCGGCAGGGGCCTGACGGCACTCGTCTCGGTGGAGTGCCGGGCCGACGCGGTCACCGAGGTCGCCGCGACACTGGCGACGGACCCGCAGGCGCCGACCGTCGACCTGGTGAGCGGCGGCGCGGACGTGATCGTCACCGTGGCCGCGCTGACCCCGGGCCAGCTCACCGCCTACGTGCTGGACCGCGTCGGCCACGTCCCCGGCGTGCTGCGCACCCGGACGGCCTTCGTCGAACGCACCCTGCGCGAGGGCAGCACCTGGCGCGACGGCGCACTCGACCCTGAGCAGCGCGAGGCCATCGGCGACCTGCCCTGGGACAGCGAGCCCGACGGCGGCGAGCCCCGGACCGAAGGCAGCCCCACCAGCCTCGGCCCGACCGACCGGGCACTGATGCACGCGCTCGGCGCGGACGGCCGGATGACCTTCGCCGAGCTGGCCGAGCGGACCGGTCTGCCGCCGACCACGGTCCGCCGCCGCGTCGACGAGCTGCGCCGCTCCGGCTTCCTCGTGCTGCGCTGCGACGCGAGCCCCAGGCTGGGCGGCCACGCGGTCGGCACGACGCTGTGGCTGGACGTCCCGTCGGCGGACCTCGATGCCGCCTGCCGCTGGCTCGGCGACCTCGCCCAGACCCGGATGTGCGGCGTGGTCGCGGGCGCGGAGGCCAATGTGGCGGCGTATGTGATGACCCACCAGATCGGCGAGGCCCGGCAGGTGGAGGCCGAGCTCGGCCGCGCGTTCCCGAGGGCGCGAGTGATCGACCGTCAGGTCACCCTGCGCACGGTCAAACTCGTCGGCCGCCTCCTCGACCCCGAGGGCCGTGCCGTCGGCTACGTGCCGATCGACACCTGACGGTCAGCTCGGCGCTGCACAGATCAGCCCTGCTCCTGCGCCAGGCGGTCGAAGGCCAGCGCGGCGAGCAGCGCGGCGCCGTCGGCCAGGACGCCGTCGTCGAAGGCCGCCTCCGGGGCGTGGTTGTAGGGGGCCGTGAACGGATCCGCGTCCGCCGGGCACGCGCCCAGCATCACGTAGGCCGACGGCACCAGCGCCCCGAGGACGCCGAAGTCCTCGGAGCCGGCCACCGGGTGCGGCATCTCGACGTACCGGCCCTCCCCCAGCGTCCGCGCGACCGTCCGTGCGGTGAAGGCGGCCTCGGCCGGGTCGTTGACCGTGACCGGGTAGCCGGGCTCGATCTCGGCCTCCACGGTCAGACCGTGCGCCTCACCGATGCCGCGCACCACGCGCAGCGACTCCTCGAAGACCCGCGCCCGCGCCTCGACCGAGAACGAGCGGATGGTCGCGGCGAAGGTCGCCGTCTCCGGGATGACGTTCTCGACGCTGCCCGCGTGGAACGTGCCCACGGTCAGCACGACCGGGTCGAAGGCGTCGAACCGCCGGGTCACCATCGACTGCAGCGCCAGCACCGCCTCGCACGCCGCCGGGACCGGGTCCAGCGCGGCATGCGGGCTGGACCCGTGCCCGCCGCGACCGCGCAGGGTGACCCGCAGCTTGTCGCACGCGGCCATGATCGGCCCGGGACGCCCGGCCACCCACCCGGCCGGGAGCAGCGCGGAGGCCACGTGCAACGCGTAGGCGGCGACCACGCGTTCACCCGCGGCGTCCAGCACGCCCTCGTCGATCATCTGCTGCGCGCCGCCCTGGCCCTCCTCGCCGGGCTGGAACATGAAGACCACCGACCCGGCGATCTCCTCGCGCCGCTCGGCCAACAGCCGTGCCGCGCCCACGAGTCCGGCCACATGCAGGTCATGGCCGCACGCGTGCATCGCCCCCGGGATCTGTGAGGCGAACGGCAACCCGCTGGTCTCCTGCACCGGCAACGCGTCCATGTCGGCCCGCAGCAGCACCGCGGGCCCCGGACGCCCGCCACGCAGCACCGCCGTGACGCTGCTCAGCTTCTGGCCCAGCGACACCTCAAGGCCCAGGCCGTCCAGGGCCGCCAGGACCCGCGCCTGCGTCTTCGGCAGATCCAGGCCGATTTCCGGCTCCCGGTGGATCTCCCGCCGCAACGCGGCCAGCTCCAGCTGCAGGAAGGCTGCGGACTCGGCAAAGGTGGGGGCCATGGACGTCTCCGGCGACTCGTGCGGGGTACTTGTGCTGGGTACTCGTGCTGGGTACTCGTGCGAGCACATGCTCCCCCGCAGTCCCCTGAGCCCCACCTCCGTGCACGGATCGACCGGACAGGGCCGCCCGGTGCACGAATCAGCCCCTGAAGCCGTCAGCCCGCGACCTCCGCCAGCCCGTCAGCCCGTCAGCCCGCCAGGGGCCGGATCGTCGAGCGGCGGCCCTCCGGGGAGGCGAGCCACTCCAACTTGGCCATGGTGTCCGTGCCCGGGAGAGCGTTGTGCAGCACGACGGTCAGGTCCGGCCGCTCCGGCACCCGCAGCTGGGTGCTCTCGAAGTGCAGGTCGCCGACCTGCGGATGGTCGACCAGCTTGGTCCGCGTGCCCGGACGGCGGACGTCGCCGCGTGCCCAGAGCGTGCCGAACTCCTCGCTGATCTCCGAGAGTTCCTCGACGATCTGGACGAACCCCTCGTCCCCGGGGAACTCCGCCGCCGCGGCCCGGTACTCGGCCGCGATGTCCGCCGCGTCGTGCTCCCAACCGACGTGCCGGGCACGGTAGATGGGGTTGGTGAAGTAGGAGGTCAGGCAGTTGCGCCAGGAGTCGTTGAAGTCGAAGACGGCCGTCGCCGCGTCGTTGACCGCGATGCTGTTCCAGTAGCGGTCGATGACGTTGGCCGGCATCGGCATCCAGGAGTCGATCAGCCGCCGGATCGACTCGCCCACCGGCGTCGCCGTGTCCGGCACCGCCTCCAGCGGCGGGTTGAGACCGGCCAGCACGTAGAGATGACGCCGCTCCGGATCGTCCAGGCGCAATACCCGCGAGACCGAGTCGAGCACCTGGCCGGAAACCGTGATGTCGCGGCCCTGCTCCAGCCACTGGTACCAGCTGACGCCGACCCCGGCCAGCACCGCGACCTCCTCGCGGCGCAGGCCCGGCGTCCGCCGCCGCGCTCCGCCGTCCGGCAGCCCGGCGTCGGCGGGGCTGACCCGCGCCCGTCGGCTCATCAGGAACTCGCGCAGATCCGCCCGGCGGCGCGCGTCAGCGGTACTGGTACGAACGTCCACGGACTCCCCCTGCTCCCCCATGCCGTCCAGTCGGGTTCCAGCGTAACCAACTCCGTTTGCCTGGTGGTGCCACCAACAGGACAAGCGCCCTCTCTCCACCGCCCGTCGATCCGCAGAACGATGCTGGTCATGGCCATCGACTCGACACTCTCCCGCACCGACAGTCCGCTTCACACCGATCATTTCGGCACACCGTCAGGCCGGCTCTCCGGACGGGCCCGGCTGGTCCTCTTCGTGCTCTGTGCCGCCCAGTTCGCGGTGGCGCTGGACTTCTCCATCCTCAACATCGCGCTCCCCACCCTGGGCCACGCGCTGCACCTGTCGCAGGCGAACCTGCAGTGGGGCATGACCGCCTTCGCCCTGCCGTCCGGCGGGTTCCTGCTGCTCTTCGGGCGGATCGCCGACTCGGTGGGCCGACGCCGGATCTTCCTGGCCGGGCTGTCGCTCTTCACCGCGGCTTCCGTGCTGGCGACCCTGGCCTGGTCACCGGCCAGCTTCCTGGCCGGCCGTGCGCTCCAGGGCCTCGGCGCGGCGGCGATCGTGCCGTCCGGGATGGCGCTGCTGACCACGACCTTCCGCGAGGGCCCGCAGCGTGACCGGGCGCTCGGCATCATGGGCAGCCTGATGGCGATCGGCTTCACCAGCGGCATGGTGCTGGGCGGGGTGCTGACCCAGCTGCTGACCTGGCGGTCCACCATGGGCCTGAACGTGGTGATGGGCGCGGCCGTGCTGGTCGCCGCGCCGCTGCTGCTGACCGAGTCCCGCAACGAGGTGCGCCCGCGGATCGACGTGCCCGGCGCGGTGACGGTCACCGGCGGCCTGCTGTCGCTGATCTACGCCCTGTCCACGGCCGCGCAGCACGGCTTCGGCGACACGTCCGTGCTGGTCACCCTGGTCGCGGCGGCCGTGCTGCTGACCGCCTTCGTCGTCATCGAGGCCCGCACCGCCGAGCCGCTGGTCTCGCTGCGGATCCTGCGCCGCCCGAGCGTGGCCTTCGGCAACCTCGGCGGGCTGGCGACCCTGGCGTCCATGCCCGGCGCGGTCTTCCTCGGCACGCTCTACCTGCAGCAGGTCAACCACCTGTCACCGGTGCTGACCGGCCTGGTCTTCGGCGTCCTCGGCCTGGTCTGCGCGGTCACCGGGACCGTGGCACCCCGCCTGGTCTCCCGTCACGGCTCCGCCAAGGTCCTGGTCGGCGGCCTGCTGCTGCAGGCGGCGCTCACCTTCGGGCTGCTGGGCATCAGCACCGGCACCCGGGGCACCTGGGTCTTCCTGACGGTGATCTCGCTGGCCGGGATCGGGCACATGGCGGCGATCGTCGGCTACAACGTCACCGCGACCTCGGGCCTGCCGGACGCCGAGCAGGGGCTGGCGACCGGACTGGCGACGACCACCCAGCAGGTCGGCATGACCGTCGGCATCCCGCTGCTGAGCGCGCTCGCCTCGACACACGCGGACGTGCTGGGCGGCGTCAAGCTGGGGCTGGGCGCGGACGCTGTGGCGCTGTCCGTCCTCGCCCTCGTGGTGGCCGCCGGCCTGGGCGCCGCAGCGCGCAGGAAGTGATCAGTCCGTCTCGCTACGAGCCTCGTCCTCGTCAGCGAACGGGTGGGCCGCCCGCAGGACCGGGGACGCCAGCAGCGTCCCGATCCGGTTGCGGCGGCCCGCCGTGCTCTCCGCCGTCAGGCGGATCGCCTGGATCGGCATGCCGTCTGCGGCAGGGACCGGGACCTCGGCGTCGGAACCGGGGATCGGGACCCTGCCCAGAGCCTTGGCCAGCAGACCGCCGACGGTCTCCACGTCCTCGTCGTCGAGTTCTATGCCGAACAGCTCGCCCAGCTCCTCCACGGGAAGCCGGGCGGTGATCCGGTAGGAGCCGTCCGGGAGGGGCTCGACCGGCGGGGTCTCGCGGTCGTACTCGTCGGTGATCTCGCCGACGATCTCCTCCAGGATGTCCTCGATGGTGACCAGCCCCGCCGTCCCGCCGTACTCGTCGATGACGACCGCGACGTGGATCCGGTCCTGCTGCATCTCCCGCAGCAGGTCCGCGACCGGCTTGCTGTCGGGCACGAAGGTGGCCGGGCGCATCACCTGACCGACCGGCTCCGACTCCGCGTCACGGTTGGTGTGGGTACGGCGGACCAGGTCCTTGAGGTAGGCGATGCCGACGACGTCGTCCTCGTTCTCGCCCACCACCGGTATCCGGGAGAAGCCGCTGCGCAGCGCCAGCGTCAGGGCCTGCCGGACGGTCTTGCCGCGCTCGATCAGCACCAGGTCGGTCCGCGGCACCATCACCTCGCGGACGATGGTGTCGCCCAGCTCGAAGACGGAGTGGACCATGCGCCGCTCGTCGTCCTCGATCAGGTCGTCCTTCTCGGCCAGGTCGACCAGCGCCCGCAGCTCCGCCTCGGACGCGAACGGACCCTCGCGGAAGCCCTTGCCCGGCGTCAGCGCGTTGCCGAGCAGGATCAGCAGCCGTGGGATCGGTCCCATCACCCGGGCCAGCGGCAGCAGCACGTAGGAGGCGGCCGTCGCCGAGTTCAGCGGGTGCTGGCGCCCGATGGTGCGCGGCGAGACGCCGACGGCGACGTAGGAGACCAGCACCATCGCGCCGATCGACACCAGCACCGCCTGCCAGGTGTGGTGGAAGCCCCGCACGCAGACCACGGTGACCAGCACGGCCGCCGCCATCTCGCAGGTGACCCGGATCAGCGTGGCCAGGTTGAGGTAGCGGATCGGGTCGCTCGCCAGCGCCAACAGCCGCTGCGAACCCCGCTTTCCGGCCCGGACCGCCTCCTCCGCCCGGAAGCGGGAGACCCGCGAGATGCCCGCCTCGGCGCACGCGGCCAGCCACGCACAGATGACGAGCAGCACCGCCCCGACGAGGAAGCTGGTACTGAAGCCGCTCATTTCCAGCTACCCCGCGTTATCGGGTGGTCGGGGCCGGGGACGGGCCGGTCTCGCCGCGTGCGGCGCGCCAGTCGTCCAGGATCCGCTTCTGGAGGCCGAACATCTCGCGCTCCTCCTCCGGGTCCTCGTGGTCGTAGCCGAGCACGTGCAACACCCCGTGGACCGTGAGCAGTTGCAGCTCCGCGTCCATCGAGTGCCCGTTGGCGGCGCCCTGCTTGGTCGCCACCTCCGGGCAGAGCACGATGTCGCCGAGGAGACCCTGCGGGAGCTCCTCGTCCTCCTTGCCGGGACGCAGCTCGTCCATCGGGAAGGACATCACGTCCGTCGGGCCGGGCTCGTCCATCCACTGCACGTGCAGGGCCGCCATGGCCTCCTCGTCGACGACGATGACGGAGAGCTCGGACAGCGGGTGGATGCGCATCCGGTCCAGCGCGAAGCGGGCGACGTCGAGGAGCGCCTCCTCGTCGACCTCCGTGCCGGATTCGTTGTTGATGTCGATCGCCATGGCGGGTGCGGTTCTCGGCTTTCTGCGGCTCGTGGAAGGAGGATGGTGCGGGCTGTCAGGAGCGTGCTGTCAGGGACGGCGGGACTGCTGCGGAGCCGCGCCGTTCGCGCCCTGGGCGCTCTGCGCGCCCTGCGCGTCGTAGCGGCTGTACGCGTCGACGATCCGCCCGACCAGCTTGTGTCGGACGACGTCGGCGCTGGTCAGCCGGGTGAAGTGGATGTCGTCCACCCCGTCCAGGATGTCCTGGACCACGCGCAGACCGCTCGTCGTGCCGCCCGGCAGGTCGATCTGGGTGATGTCGCCGGTGACCACGATCTTGGAGTTGAAGCCGAGCCGGGTCAGGAACATCTTCATCTGCTCGGCGCTGGTGTTCTGCGCCTCGTCGAGGATGATGAACGCGTCGTTCAGCGTCCGTCCGCGCATGTACGCGAGCGGCGCGACCTCGATCGTCCCGGCGGCCATCAGACGCGGGATCGAGTCCGGGTCGATCATGTCGTGCAGGGCGTCGTAGAGCGGGCGCAGGTAGGGGTCGATCTTCTCGTAGAGCGTGCCCGGCAGGAAGCCGAGCCGCTCGCCGGCCTCGACGGCCGGGCGGGTCAGGATGATCCGGTTGACCTGCTTGGCCTGGAGCGCCTGGACCGCCTTGGCCATGGCCAGGTACGTCTTTCCGGTACCGGCCGGGCCGATGCCGAAGACGATGGTGTGCCGGTCGATGGCGTCGACGTAGCCCTGCTGGTTGAGCGTCTTGGGGCGGATGGACCGGCCCCGGTTGGAGAGGATGTTCGCGGTGAAGACGGAGGACGGACGCTCGTGCGCCTCCGGGCTGTTCGGGTCCTCCGCCGCCTTGCGCAGCATGGCGATGGAACGCTCCACGGTGTCCTCGGTCAGGGGCTGGCCGGTGCGCAGCACCAGCATCATCTCGTCGAACACGCGCTGGACGAGTGCCGTCTCCGCCGGTTCGCCGGTGGCCGTCACCTCGTTGCCGCGGGCATGGATGTCGACGGCGGGGAAGGCTTTCTCGATCACGCGGAGGAGTGAGTCCCCGGTACCGAGAACGGTCACCATCGGGTGCTTTTCCGGAATGACGATGCGCGCCTGGTGCTGGGTCGGCTGTGCGTCGGTCTTCGACTGTTCTGCAACCATGGGTCGGCCGCTCGGGCCTGCCTCATCCCATTTCACTGTCGGGTCCGTCTGATAGGGAAAGGGTACGACGGACGGAACGGCCGGGAACAATGATGCTGCGCTGCTCAGCCCGGATTCGCCAGTGGTTTACGGCTCGTTCCACGGGCGGGAACCGGCACCCGCATCAGGTCCTCGGCGACCACGATCTCGCCGTCGAAGTGCTTGCGTGCCTCGGTGAGGTGACCGTCCAGGTCCGGGTAGCGCTGCGAGAAGTGCGTCAGCACCAGCGTGCGCACGCCCGCCTCGGCGGCGACGCGGGCGGCCTGGGCGGCGGTGAGGTGGCCGTGCTCCTCGGCCAGGTGCGCGTCGGCGTCCAGGAAGGTCGCCTCGATGACCAGCAGGTCCGCCCCCTCGGCCAGGGCGTGCACGCCGTCGCAGAGCCGGGTGTCCATGACGAACGCGGCCCGCTGCCCCGGCCGCACCTCGCTGACGTCGTCCAGCGTCACCGTGGTCCCGCCCTCGCGTGCGAGCCGGCCGTCGCGCTGGAGCTGCCCGACCTCCGGACCCGCGATGCCGAGCTCGCGCAGCCTTTCCGGCAGCATCCGGCGGCCGTCCGGCTCGACGAGGCGGTAGCCGTAGGAGTCGACCGGGTGCGAGAGCCGGACCGCCTGGAGCTCGAAGCGCGGGCCGGGGAAGACGGCGCGCTCGCCCGCGATCGGCTCGGGCACGAGCGGCACGGTCTCGTGGAAGGCGCTCGCGTGCCGGAGCCGCTCGAACCAGTGGGCGCCTGACTCCGGGTAGTAGGCCGTGACGGGGTACGGGACCTTGTCCAGGTTGATCCGCTGGATCACGCCGGGCAGGCCCAGGCAGTGGTCCCCGTGGAAGTGGGTGACGCAGATCCGGGTGATCTGGTGGGCGCTGACCCCGGCGTGCAGCATCTGCCGCTGCGTGCCCTCGCCCGGGTCGAACAGCAGGCCTTCGCCGTCCCAGCGCAGCAGGTAGCCGTTGTGGTTGCGGTGCCGGGTGGGCACCTGGCTGGCCGTGCCCAGCACGACCAGCTCACGTGCTGACACCCGTCAGACCAGCTTCTCGTGCAGCTCGCCGTTGCCGCCGCCGAGCACGTGCACGTGGGCGTGGAAGACCGTCTGGCCCGCGCCGCTGCCGGTGTTGAAGATCAGCCGGTAGCCGCTGGCGGCGACCTTCTCGTCCTCGGCCACGCGCCCGGCCTCGGCCAGCACCGTGCCCGCGAGCGCCGGGTCCGCCTCGGCGAGCGCGGCGGCGTTCGGGTAGTGGGCCTTCGGCACCACCAGCACGTGGGTCGGCATCTGCGGGTTGATGTCGCGGAAGGCGAGGGTGTGCTCGGTCTCGCGCACCTTGGTCGACGGGATCTCGCCCGCCACGATCTTGCAGAACAGGCAGTCCGCCTGGACCATGCCGCTCATCCCCTACGCTCCTCGCGCGTCAGCAGTCCTCGCTACGCGTGCATCGTACCGAGGACTGCCGACAGCCCGGGCGGGCTTCCACAGGGAGCCACAGCTCAGGCGGCCACGGCCCGGGCAGCCGCACATCAGGCAGCTACAGCGCGGGCAGGGCCGGGGGCTGGGCCGCCGGGTGCTCCGCCAGGGTGGCGAGGGCGATCCGGACCGCCTCGTCCAACTGCGGGTCGCGTCCCGCCGCCCAGTCCTGCGGGGCGCAGACGACCTCGACGTCGGGGTCGACGCCGTGGTTCTCCAGGCCCCAGCCGTAGCCCTCCATCCAGGTCGCGTAGCGCGGCTGGGTCACGTCGGTGCCGTCCACCAGCTGGTAGCGGCCGTCGATGCCGATCACGCCGCCCCAACTGCGGACGCCCACGACCGGACCGAGCTTCAGCGCCTGGAAGGCCGCGCCGACGATGTCCCCGTCGGAACCGGCGAACTCGTCCGTCACCGCCACCATCGGCCCGCGCGCGGCGTCGAACGGGTAGGTGGCCGGCAGGCTGTCGCGCGGGAGGTCCCAGCCGATGACCCGGCGGTGGAGCTTCTCGATCACCAGCTGCGAGGTGTGGCCGCCGCGGTTCTCCCGGACGTCCACGACCAGGCCCTCCCGCCCGATCTCGGTGCGCAGGTCGCGGTGGAGCTGCGCCCAGCCGTTGCTGACCATGTCCGGCACGTGCAGGTAGCCGAGCCGTCCGCCCGAGGCGGCGTGGACGTGGGCGCGACGGTCCGCGACCCAGGCGTGGTAGCGCAGCGGCTCCTCGTCCGCCAGCGGCACCACGACCACGGTGCGCTCGTCGCTCTCGCCGCCGCGCCGGACGGTCAGCCCGACCGGCTTCCCTGCCGTGCCGACCAGCAGCGGGGCCGGTCCGGTGACCGGGTCGACCGGACGCCCGTCCACCGCCACCAGCGCGTCCCCGGCCCGCACCGCGACGCCGGGGGCGGCCAGCGGGGACCGCGCCTCCGGAGCGGAGGACTCGGTCGGCAGCACCCGGGACACCCGCCAGACGTCCTGCTCGTCCCGGGCCAGGTCGGCGCCGAGGAAGCCCTGCCGACGCGCCTTGTCCGGTCCGTTGCCGGGCGGGGTGACGTAGGCGTGCGAGGTGCCCAACTCGCCCTGGAGCTCCCAGAGCAGGTCGACCAGGTCGCCGTGGCTGCCCAGCCGCTCCACCAGCGGACGGTAGCGGGCCTGGACGGCGTCCCAGTCGACGCCGCCGAGATCCGCGCGCCAGAAGTTGTCGCGCATCAGCCGGGCGGTCTCGTCGAACATCTGCCGCCACTCGGCGGTCGGGTCGACGGTCACCCGGATCCGGCCGAGGTCCACCACGACCCGGTCGTCCTTCTCGTCCTTGTCGACCTTGCGGTCGGCGGGCAGGACGGTCAGCTCGCCGTGGTCCTTGACGACCAGTCGGCTGCCGTCACCGGAGACGGCGTAGCCGTCCAGCGCGTCGACCAGGGTCTCGACCCGCAGCTTCGCGAGGTCGAACCGCTCCAGCGAGCTGCGTTCGGCGCTCGCGTCGGGCGTGGCCCTGCCGGTGCCCAGGTTGCCGACGAGCGGGTGGCGCAGCCAGGCGACGCCGCCCTTGACCGCCTTCAGCTCCCCGTACCGCCCGGACGGCACCGGGAACGGCACGATCCGGGACGCCAGGCCGTCGGTGTCGACCACCGTCCGGGGCGCGGTCGCTGCCGCTGCCCCGTCCTTGCCGCCGTCGACGTCCGCGCCTCCGCCCGGGGCCCGGCCGTCGGGCTGCGGGCCGAAGGGGGACAGCGTCTCGGCGGCGAGGGTGAGCAGGTGGGGACGCGCGGCCAGCGGGAACGACAGGTCGAAGACGTGCTGGTCGTAGACCGGGTCGAAGTCACGGGCGGAGAGGAAGGCGAGGTGCTTGCCGTCGGCGGTGAACGCGGGCGACCAGTCGCGGAACCGGACCGGCGTCGCCTCGATCACCTCCGTCGACACGCCGCCGTCCGTCGGCGCCAGCCGGATCTGACGCATCGTCCCCTCGACTGCGGACGCGTGCGACCAGGCCAGCCAGCGCGAGTCGGGCGAGAAGGCGAGCCCCTCGGCCTGCTCGAAGTCGCTGCGGTCGACCTCGCGCAGCGCCTCCGGCTCCGCGACCGGGACGAGCAGGATCCGGCCGAGCCGGTCCGCGACCGCCAGCAGGCTGCCGTCCGGGGAGACGGCCAGCTCCTCGACGCGCCCGAGGCGTCCGCCCAGCACGCGGCGGCCGTCGGAGAACTCCAGCGCGTCGTCGCCCTCGGCGTCGGTGACCCACACCGACGAGCCGTCAGGAAGCAGCTGCGGCAGCCGGTTCCGCACTCCGGGCGTGACCGCAAGCGCGCGGCTGGGGCCGTCACGGTGGGTCAGCAGGTGCACGGTGCCGCGCACCTCGACGACACTGGCCCGCGCCTCCGCGTCCGGGGAGACCGTGCCGAGGTGGTCGGCGGCGGAGATCGGGTACGGCTGCCGATCGGTGCGCGGCCCGCCCAGGACGATCTCCAGCCGGCGCGGCCGGGTGCCCTCGTCCAGGTCGTCCAACAGCCAGATCTCACCGGCGCAGTGGTAGACCACGCGACGGCCGTCGGTGGCGGCGTTGCGGGCGTAGAAGCCGTGCTCGGTGTGGCAGCGCAGGTCGCCGCCGTCCGGCAGGCTGGACCAGAGCCGGCCCACCGGCTCGGTGTCGCCCTCGCCCGACGCGTGGTCGGACAGGAACGCGATGCGGTCGCCGACCCACATCGGCGACTCGATGTTGCCGTCGAGCTCCGCGTGGATCCGGCTGAACTCCGGCCCCTCCGCCGCGTTTCCGTCCCCGGCGGCGATCCAGAGCTTGCCCGCCGTGCCGCCGCGGTAGCGCTTCCAGTGCGCGGGCTCGCGGCCCGTGCCCGCCGAGACGAGCAGCACCCCGTCGGCGCCGAAGGCCAGGCCGCCCAGGCGGCCGTAGGGCAGGGTCCGGGCGGGGCCGCCGTCCAGCGGGACGGCGTGGGCCCAGGTGTGGGCCCGGGAGCGTCGGCCCTGGGTGCTCAGCGCGAGCACCTCACCGGCCTCGGTCCACCCGGCCACGCCGGTCTTGGCGCTGCCCCAGTGGGTCAGCCGTCGGGCCGGGCCTCCGGCGACGGGCGCGACGTGCACCTCCGGAGCGCCGTCGCGGGTCGACGCCCACGCCAACTGGGTTCCGTCCGGCGAGAACCGGGGCCTGGCCGCGGGGACGCGGTCGGCGCTGACCCGCCAGGCCCTGCCGCCGTCGACCGGCGCCAGCCAGACGTCGTCCTCGGCGACGAAGGCGACCAGGTCACCGTGGATGTCGGGGTAGCTGAGATATCCGTCTGTTGTAAGCATCAGGCGCAAGCTAGCCGAGGCCCCGGCCGTGCGCACGCGTATTTGCTGTGAGCGCGTCCGGAGCGAGCAGAGTGACGGCGAGCGCGTCCGGGACGAGCAGGGTTACCGCGAGCGCAGGGTTACCGGGAGGCGGAGTTGTCAGCCCCAGCGCCCGCTGCGCCCCAGCAGCAGCGCGCCCGCGGCCACGCCCGCCGTGGAGGTCCGCAGCACGGACGGCCCGAGCAGGTACGCGCCCGCACCGGCGGTGGTGAAGGCGTCCAGCTCGTCCGGCGAGACGCCGCCCTCCGGCCCGACGACGAGGACCACCGAGCCCGAGACCGGCAGCGGCGCGGAGGCGAGCGCGGCGGCCCCCTCCTCGTGCAGCACACCCGGGACGGTCGCCGACGCGAGCAGCGCGCAGACCTGACGGGTCGTCATCAGGTCCTGCACCACGGGGAAGCGCAGCCGACGCGACTGCTTGCCCGCCTCGCGCGCGGTGGCCCGCCACTTGGCCAGCGACTTGGCGCCCCGCTCGCCCTTCCACTGCGTGATGCAGCGCGAAGCGGCCCACGGCACGACCTCGTCGACGCCGACCTCGGTCATCAACTCGACGGCCAGCTCGCCCCGGTCCCCCTTGGGCAGCGCCTGGACGACAGTGATCCGCAGCTCCGGCTCCGGCTCGTCCAGCACCTCGGTGACGGTGACGTCAAGGACGTCCTTGCCCTCCACCGAGGCGACGGCCCCGCGCACGCCCCGACCCGCGCCGTCGGTGAGGACGACCTCCTCACCGACGGTCAACCGCTTGACCGAGACGGCGTGCCGCCCCTCCGCGCCCTCCAGGCGGACCAGCCCGCCCACGGGTGCGAAGCGGTCGGCGTCCAGCAGGAAGACGGGCGCGGTCACGTCGGTGCTCTTTCGGAAGGGTCTTACGGGAGGGGGTCAGCGACCGTTGAACGCATCTTTGAGGCGCGAGAAGAGGCCCTGCTGCCCCGGCGCGAACTGGCCCGAGGGGCGCTCCTCGCCGCGGAGCTTGGCGAGCTTGCGCAGCAGGTCCTCCTGCTCGGCGTCGAGCTTGCTCGGCGTCAGGACCTCGACGTGCACTATCAGGTCGCCACGCCCGCCGCCGCGCAGGTGGGTGATGCCCCGGCCGTGCAGCGGGATGGACTGGCCGGACTGGGTGCCGGGCCGGATGTCGATCTCCGCCGCGCCGTCCAGCGTCTCCAGCGGGACCTTGGTGCCCAGCGACGCCGCCGTCATCGGCAGGGTCACCGTGCAGTGCAGGTCGTCGCCGCGGCGCTGGAAGATCTCGTGGGCGTTCTCGGAGATCTCGACGTAGAGGTCACCGGCCGGGCCGCCGCCGGGGCCGACCTCGCCCTCGCCGGCCAGCTGGATCCGGGTGCCGTTGTCGACACCGGCCGGGATCTTGACCGTCAGCGTGCGGCGGGCGCGGACCCGGCCGTCGCCGGCGCACTCGGGGCAGGGGGTGGGCACGACCGTGCCGAAGCCCTGGCACTGCGGACACGGACGCGAGGTCATGACCTGGCCCAGGAAGGACCGGGTCACCTGGGAGACCTCACCCCGACCACGGCACATGTCACAGGTCTGCGCGGAGGTACCGGGGGCCGCGCCCTCGCCGTTGCAGGTGTTGCAGACGACGGCGGTGTCGACCTGGATCTCCTTGGTCGTGCCGAAGGCCGCCTCCTCCAGATCGATGTCGATCCGGATCATGGCGTCCTGGCCGCGCCGGGTCCGCGACCGCGGACCGCGCTGGCCACCGGCCGCGCCGAAGAAGGCGTCCATGATGTCGCTGAAGCCGAAGCCCGCGCCCGTCCCGAAGCCGCCCGCGCCACCGGCCGCGCCAGTGGACGAGAGCGGGTCGCCGCCCAGGTCGTAGACCTGGCGCTTGCTCGGGTCCGACAACACCTCGTAGGCGGCGTTGATCTCCTTGAACCGCTCCTGGGTCTTCGGGTCCGGGTTGACGTCAGGATGCAGCTCACGCGCCAGCCGGCGGAAAGCCTTCTTGATCTCGTCCTGACCCGCGTCCCGTCGGACGCCGAGTACCGCGTAGTAGTCCGTGGCCACCAAAATGCTCCGCTGTTCTCCGTGTGAGGCTCGTGCGCCTGCCGTGCGCCTGGCTACCGTGTGCCTGCCGTGCTGCTACTACGACGCGGCCAGGATCTGACCCACGTACCGTGCAACCGCCCGGACGGCCCCCATGGTTCCCGGGTAGTCCATCCGAGTCGGCCCGACCACCCCGAGCTTGGCGACGGTCTCCTCGCCGGAACCGTAGCCCACCGAGACGACGGACGTGGAATTGAGCCCTTCGTAGGCGTTCTCGTGGCCGATCCTGACCATCACACCAGGATCGGCGGTCTCCCCGAGCAGTCGAAGGAGCACCACCTGTTCCTCCAGCGCCTCCAACACCGGCGCGATCGTGAGCGGGAAGTCGTGGGGGAACCGGGTCAGGTTGGCCGTGCCGCCCATGACCACGCGCTCCTCGGTCTGCTCGACCAGAGCCTCGTAGAGAGTGGAGAGCACGGTCGTGACGGAGGCCCGGTCCTGGAGGGCGAAGGTCTCCGGCAGGTCCTGGAGCAGCGTCGGCACCTCGGCGAAGCGCTGCCCCGCCGCCCGGGCGTTGAGCCGGGTGCGCAGGTCGCCCAGCATGACCTCGCCCACCTGCCCCGGGCAGTCGACGATGCGCTGCTCGACCCGGCCGGTGTCGGTGATCAGCACCAGCATCACCCGGGTAGGCGTCAACGGGACCAGCTCGACGTGCCGCACCGTGGAACGGGTGAGCGAGGGGTACTGGACCACCGCCACCTGTCTGGTGAGCTGCGCCAACAGCCGGACCGTGCGCGCCACCACGTCGTCCAGGTCGACGGCGTGGTCGAGGAAGTTGGTGATGGCCCGGCGCTCGGCGACCGACATCGGCTTGACCTCCGTCAACCGGTCGACGAAGAGCCGGTACCCCTTGTCGGTGGGCACCCGGCCGGCACTGGTGTGCGGCTGGTGGATGTAGCCCTCCTCCTCGAGGACGGCCATGTCGTTGCGGACCGTGGCCGACGAGACGCCGAGGTTGTGCCGGTCCACCAGCGCCTTGGAACCGACAGGCTCCTCGGTGCCGACGTAGTCCTGGACGATGGCCCGCAGCACCGCAAGCTTGCGGTCGTCGAGCCGGCGCTCCTCGGGCACGGTACGCACCTCCAGTCGGTCCGGTCGGCCTGCGGTGCTTGTACGGCACCGCTCGTTCTGACAAACACTGCTCGAACTGATCTCGTCACTACATCGGCTCTGGCACTCTGGACATACGAGTGCCAGGATCGGTCAGCTGTCAGTGTAAAGCGCCACGGTCCGCGACCGGAACGACTGGACCTCGTCAGACGTACCACATACCGAGGGCGGCCCACAGACCCAGCGCGGCAAGGCAGAATTGCAGCCGCAGTTCACCGCCCAGGAGGGACACCATGTCCAGGACTCGTTTCGCGCCGGACCGCGGTCTGACCAGCCGCATGCTGATCACGATGTTCTTGATCGGCCTGCTGTTCGTGGTCTTCGTGGGCGTGCTGCTGGTCGTGCTGCGTGGCGCGTGGCCGATCGTCGTCGTCATCGCGGGCGGCCTGTTCGTGGTGCAGTTCTGGTTCAGCGACAAGATCGCCGCGTTCAGCATGGGCGCGCGCGAGGTCTCCCCGCAGGAGTACCCGGAGCTGCACGGGGCGATCGACCGGCTGTGCGCGCTGGCCGACATGCCCAAGCCGCGCGTCGCGGTGTCGCAGAGCGACATGCCGAACGCCTTCGCCACCGGCCGCAACGAGAAGAACGCTGTGGTGTGCGTCACCACCGGTCTGCTGCGCCGCCTGGAGCCGGAGGAGCTCGAGGGCGTCCTCGCGCACGAGCTGTCCCACGTCGCGCACCGCGACGTCGCGGTGATGACCATCGCCGGGTTCCTCGGCGTGCTGGCCGGCATCATCACCCGCGTCGGCCTGCAGTTCGGGATGTTCGGCGGCTTCGACCGCCGGGACAACCGCGACAACGACAACACCGGCATGGCGATCCTGGCCGTGATCGCGGTCAGCGCGATCGTGTACGCCATCAGCTTCCTGCTGACCCGCCTGCTCTCCCGCTACCGCGAGCTCTCGGCGGACCGCTCGGCCGCGCTGCTCACCGGCAAGCCGTCGGCGCTGGCCTCCGCGCTGACCAAGGTCACCGGCGACATCGGCGCCATCCCGACCCAGGACCTGCGCCAGGCCCAGCCGTTCAACGCCTTCTACTTCGCCCCGGCCCTCTCGGCCCGCGAGGCGGTCGGCAACGCCTTCTCCACCCACCCGACGCTGCAGCAGCGCCTGGAGCAGCTCGGCAAGATCTCCGGCGAGCTCGGCCGCGGCTGACCCTCTCGTCCCTCCCCGCAGGCGTAGAGATCTCGTAGAGATGTAGACACAGCTCGTAGAGATACCTCGTAGAGATACAGAGACAGAGAGAGGACAACTCGGCGATGGGTTTCCTGGACGCCCTGCTCGGCCGCACCAAGCCGGTCAAGCCGGATCTGGACCAGCTCTTCGGCCTGCCCTCGGCGGCCATCACCCTGGAGGCCGCGGCCGGCTACAAGCCCACCGGCGTCGGCTCCGTCTGCTTCGCCCCGGCCGAGGGCGGCGCGTTCGCCGAGGTCCAGCAGGAGGTCCAGGCCCTGCTGGACGCCGACAGCAGCCGCGCCGGCCGTCCAGTCGAGGTCACCCCGCGCGACTCGTACGGCTACTCCTGGATCACCGCCCGCCAGGACCCGGACGACATCGTCTCGCTGGTCAACGACGTCCACGCGGTCAACTCGGCGCTGGAGTCCCAGGGGTTCGGGCCCCAGCTGCTCTGCACCCTCGTCAACTTCGAGAACGGGCAGGGCCGTCGGTTCGCGCTGGTCTACCTCTACAAGCGCGGCGCCTTCTACCCCTTCGCCCCGCTGCCCGGCGAGAAGCGGGACAACCCGCTGGAGATCCAGATCAAGGCGATGATCGGCAACGACCTCCGCATCGAGCAGGACCTGACCCGCTGGTTCCCGGTCTGGGGCGCGCCCGGTCTGTAGCGATCGTCCGATCGGTCCTGTGGGTCCTGTGGGTACTGTTCAGGGCGTGAGCCGTTACGACGCCCGTGGCATGACCGATCTGACGCCCCCGTGGAAGCGCCCCAGCGCGGTGCCGGAGGTCCCCGCCGAACGGGACCTGGTGGTGGAGGAGCCGTCCACGGGCTTCTGCGGCGCGGTCGTCCGCTGCGAGAAGACGGCGGAGGGGTTCACCGTCACCCTGGAGGACCGCCACGGCAAGCACCGCGTCTTCCCGATGACGCCGCGTGGCTTCCTGATCGACGGCAAGCCGGTCACCCTAGTCCGCCCGACGGGCAGCGCACCGGCAGCGGGAACGGCGGTGGCGAGAGGACGGACGGCGTCCGGATCGATCGCCGTCCAGGGCGCGAAGGCCCGGGTCGCGCTGCCGAGCCGGATCTACGTCGAGGGCGTCCACGACGCCGAGTTGGTGGAGCGGGTCTGGGGCGACGACCTGCGCATCGAGGGCGTCGTCGTCGAGTACCTCCAAGGCATCGACGATCTCCCGGCCATCGTCGCCGAGTTCGGCCCCGAACCGGGCCGCCGCCTCGGCGTCCTGGTCGACCACCTGGTCCCCGGCTCCAAGGAGTCCCGGATCGCCGCCCAGGTGACAGGCGATCACGTGCTGGTGGTCGGCCACCCGTTCATCGACATCTGGGCCGCCGTCAAACCCGCCGCCGTCGGCATCCCCGCCTGGCCGGACGTCCCGCGCGGCGAGGACTGGAAGACGGGCATCTGCTCCCGCCTCGGCTGGCCCCTCGACACCTCCGCCGCCTGGAAGCGCATCCGCGGCTCGGTCCACTCCTACAAGGACCTCGACCCGTCGCTCCTCGGCCGCGTCGAGGAACTCATCGACTTCGTCACCAGCTGAGACTTCTTGGCTCGCGCGGAGCCGTGGCGCTAGCCTGTCCGCTCATTGTGGACGAACTGTGCGACAGGGGGGTCTTGTCGCCGCCACGGAGGGGGCCGTAGTGACGAGCACACAGAACACGACCGGGGACAGCACCGCAGCGAGAGGTTCGCTACTGGACCGGCCCCGGCCCGAGTCGCGGACCAACGGCCTGGCGCCGTGGGGACTGGCGCTGGCCGTGCTGGTCTGGCCGGTGGGTCTGATCGTGTCGGCCGTCGCCCTCTTCCGGGCCCGCCGACTCGGCGGCGCAGGAACGAGCCAGGCCGTCCTGGGCCTGATCATCGCCCCGGTGCTCGCCCTGATCACCTTCAGCGTGCTCGACACCACGTCCTACTCCGACACCAGGAAGGACCCTGCCTGCCAGGCCCTGCGCAGCGCCCTGCCGGCCCTGGACTCCGACCTGACCTCCCAGCCGAGCCAGGGTCAGCTGGCGCAGGACGAAGCCATGCTGCGCCACGCCGAGGCCACCGCCCAGAACGCGACCGTGCGCGATGGCATCCAGGCCGTGCGACTGGACGTGCAGATGGACGAGCTCGGCAAGGATGCCCTGCCCAACGTCCAGACCGACGCCAACCACCTCAACGACGTCTGCGGCGGCTGACCGGCGCGCCTACTCCGGGTCGACCGCGGCGGCGAGGGACTCGCGGGCGAGGGACGTCCAGTACTCCACGTAAGCCCGCTCGTGGGCGGCGGCCAGGGTGAGGATGCGTCGTCGGGCAAGGGTCTGCTCGCCGTGCGTGCCGTCGCGCTGTGACGTCTCGGCAAGCTCGTCGAGGTCGGCGAGGCGGGTCTCGTAGAGGTCGAGCCAGCGGCGGTGCTGGGCGGAGCGCTCCCGGGCCAGTGCGACGACGTCGGCGGGGGCGCCCAGGTCCGCGAAGAAGAGCTTGAGTTGGGCCGGGTCGCGGGTCTCCGGCTCCGGGGCGTGCGGGTTGGCCAGCCAGCGGGCGAGCGCGGCGCGTCCGGCGTCGGTCAGGTGGAAGACCCGGCGTCGCCGCCCGTCCTCCTCCGCCTCCTCGCGCAGCAGTCCGAGTTCGGCTAGCCGTGCCGGGATGCGGTAGAGCTGCGCGTGCGGGATGGGCCAGAAGAACTGGACGCTCTCCTCCGTCCGCGCCTTGAGCTCGTAGGGCGTCATCGGCCCGTGCCGGGCGATCAGGCCCAGGACGACGTACCCGGAGGGGCTGCACTCCTCCTGCGCATCTGCCTGCACATCTTCCTGCACATCCGCTGCCACGCTGCCGCCTCCTGCTCGCCCGGTCCCGCACAATGACCTCATTGACACCGTATCACTGAGACCATAGCCTCAATATCAGCGCGACCGTATCAGTGAGACCATCCAACGACCGCGGAGGTCGACAGCCGTGATGTCCTACGTTCACCCCGAGCTCGCCCCCGTGCTGGAGAAGCTCCCCGAGCGTCCCGAGAACCCCGTGGCCGACATCCGGGCGACCAGGGACGGGTTCAAGGCGCTCATGGCACCGTGGATGGCGGCGGCCGCCGCCGACGCGTCCGTCCAGGTCGAGGAGGCGGCCTGCACCGGCCCGGACGGCAACCGGATCGACCTCCAGATGGTCCGCCCCACGGCACTGCCGCACGACGCGGCGCACCCGCTGCCCGCCGTGCTCTACATCCACGGCGGTGGCTTCTCCTTCGGCGAGTTGGACGGGCCGAGCCCGATGGCCCGTCAGGCAGCCGTCGCCGCAGGAGCGGTGGTCGTCAACGTGCACTACCGGCTCGCGCCGGAGCACCGCTACCCGGCCGGGGTGGAGGACTGCTACGCCGCGCTGGTCTGGACGGCCGCCCACGCGGAGGAGCTCGGCATCGACCCGGACCGGATCGCCGTCGCCGGGGCGTCGGCCGGAGCCTCGCTGACGGCGGCGGTCTGCCTGATGTCCCGCGACCGGGGCGGTCCGGCGGTCGCCTTCCAGGGCCTGCTGATCCCGCTGCTGGACGACCGGGACGACTACCCGTCCCGGCGGCGGGTGACCGACACCCGCTTCACCAACGGCCCCGGCATACGCCACACCTGGGACACCTACCTCGGCCCGGACCGCGGCGACGCCCCCGCCTACGCCGCACCCGCCCGCGCCGCCGACCTGCGCGGACTGCCCGCCGCCTACGTGCTGACCTGCGGCCTGGATCCGCTCCGGGACGAGGGCCTCGACTTCGCGCGTCGGCTCATCGAGGCGGACGTCCCGGTCGAGATCAAGGACGTCCCCGGCGCGTGGCACCTCTTCGAGGCGTTCGCGCCGGACAGCACACTGGCCCGGCGGACCACCGCGCACTGGCTGCGCGCCCTGCGCGAGGCGCTCAACCCCGCCTGAACCAGACCCAGTTCGAGTCAGTCCACCAGGTCGCGGACGACGGCGTCGGCCAGCAGCCGGCCGCGCAGGGTGAGGACGGCGCGGCCCTGGGCGAAGGGCTCGGGGGCCAGCAGGCCGTCGGCGAGAGCGCGGTCCGCCGCCTCGCGGCCGGCCGGCTGGAGGAGGGTCAGCGGGCAGCCCTCGGAGAGGCGGAGTTCGAGCAGGATGCGCTCGACGCGGCGGTCCTCGTCCGCGAGACGCTCACGCCCCTGCGCCGGGGTCTCGCCCGCGGCGAGGGCGGCGGCGTAGGCGGCGGGGTGCTTGCGGTTCCACCAGCGGACGCCGCCGACGTGGCTGTGCGCGCCCGGTCCCGCACCCCACCAGTCCGCGCCGGTCCAGTACAACTCGTTGTGGCGGCAGCGGGCGGCCTTCGAGGTGGCCCAGTTGGAGACCTCGTACCACTCCATGCCGGCGGCGGTGAGCCGCTCCTCGGCCTGGAGGTAGCGGTCGGCGTGGACGTCGTCGTCGGTCATCGGGATCTCCCCACGCCGGATCCGGGACGCCAGCTTGGTGCCCTCCTCCACGATCAGCGCGTAGGCGGAGATGTGGTCCGGCTCCGCCGAGAGCGCCGCGTCGAGCGAGGCGGCCCAGTCGTCGTCCGACTCCCCCGGGGTGCCGTAGATCAGGTCGAGGTTGACGTGCTCGAACCCGGCCTCGCGTGCCTCCGCGACGCAGGCCTGCGGGCGGCCGGGGGTGTGGTGCCGGTCGAGCAGCTGGAGCACGTGCGGGCGGACGCTCTGCATGCCGAAGCTGAGCCGGTTGAAGCCGCCCTCCCGCAGCTCCGCGAGGTACGCGGGGTCCACCGACTCCGGGTTGGCCTCGGTGGTCACCTCCGCGCCGGGCGCGAGGCCGAACTCGTCGCGGATCGCGGTGAGCATCTGGACCAGGTCGGCGGCGGGCAGCAGCGTCGGCGTGCCGCCGCCGAGGAAGACGGTCTCCACCGGCACGTCCGCGTCCCCGAGCACCTTGCGGGCCGTGCGGATCTCGGCGACCAGGTGTTCGGCGTACGTCTCCTGCGAGGCCACCGTGCCGGAGGAGCGCAGCTCCGTCGCGGTGTAGGTGTTGAAGTCGCAGTACCCGCAGCGGGTGGCGCAGTAGGGCACGTGGACGTAGAAGCCGAACGGACGCGTCCCGAGCCCGGCGAGGGCGGTCTCGGGAAGCGAACCGTCAGCCGGGACGGCTTCGCCGTCAGGCAGAGCGGAAGGCATGAGACCCATTGTCCGCGATCCCCGAGGGGTCGCGGACAATGGGTCTGCCGCCCGGCCTTCCGCCGGGCCCAGCGGTCAGGCTTCCGCCGGGCCTACCGGTCAGGCCTCGCGCGAGCCCTCGTACATCGCCTCGATCAGCGCCGCGTTCTCGCGCTCCACGACCGGGCGCTTGACCTTCAGGCTCGGCGTCAGCTCGCCGTGCTCGATGTCCAGGTCGCGCGGGAGGACGGTGAACTTCTTGACCGTCTGCCAGCGCTGCAGCTGGCCGTTGAGCTCGTCGACGAAGCCGCTGATCAGCTTGTGCGTCTCCGGCGAGGTGCAGACCTCGGCGTAGGACCTGCCGGCCTGGCCGTTGTCGCCCGCCCACTGCATGATGGCTGGCTCGTCCAGGGTGATCAGCGCGGTGCAGAAGTTGCGGCCGTTGCCGATGACCAGGATGTTGCTGACGAACGGGCAGACCGCCTTGAACCGGCCCTCGACCTCGCTCGGGGCGACGTACTTGCCGCCGGAGGTCTTGAACATGTCCTTCTTGCGGTCGGTGATCCGCAGGAAGCCGTCCTTGTCGAGCTCGCCGATGTCGCCGGTGTGGAACCAGCCGTCGGACTCCAGGACCTCGGCGGTCTTCTCCGGCTGGTTGTGGTAGCCGCGCATGACGCCGGGGCCGCGGAGCAGGACCTCGCCGTCCTCGGCGATGCGGACCTCGGTGCCCGGGAGCGGGCGGCCGACCGTGCCGACGCGGTAGCCCTCGCCGGGGTTGACCGTGGAGCCGGCGCTGCTCTCGCTCAGGCCGTAGCCCTCCAGGATGTGGACGCCGACGCCGGAGAAGAAGAAGTTGATGTCCGGCGCGAGCGCCGCCGAGCCGGAGACGCAGGCACGCAGCCGACCGCCGAAGGCGTCGCGGATCTTCGCGTAGACGAGCTTGTCCGCGACCGCGTGCTTGGCCTGGAGCGGGAAGGGGACGGTCCGCGCACCGGTGGCGATCTGGTTCTTCTGCGCGGTCTCGGCGTACTCGCGGGCGACGCCGGCCGCCCACATGAAGATCTTGTACTTGGCGCCGCCCTCGGCCCGGGCCTTGCTGGCGATGCCGTTGTAGACCTTCTCGAAGATGCGCGGCGCGGCCGCCATGTACGTCGGCTGGACCACCGGCAGGTTGGTGATGATCTTGTCGACGCGACCGTCGACGGCGATCACCGAGCCCTGCTGGATGTGACCCGAGGTCAGCGTCTTGCCGAAGACGTGCGACAGCGGCAGCCACAGGTACTGCACGTCGGTGTCGTCGGTCAGGCCCAGCGAGGACTGCGCGGCGGCCTGGTAGGACCAGCAGTCGTGGACCAGGCGGACGCCCTTGGGACGGCCGGTGGTACCGGAGGTGTAGATCAGCGTGGCCAACTGCTCGCGCTTGATCCCGGCGACGGCGTCGGTGACCTCGTCGGGGTGGTCCTTGAGGTGGGCGGCGCCGCGCTCCTCCAGCTCGGACAGGCCGAGCACCTCGACCCCCGCGGCAGCGGCAGCGGAGGCCGCGTCGCCCTCGGGCTTGCTGCCGTCGATGGTGACGACCGACCGCAGCTCGGGCGTCTCGGCCAGCACACCGAGGATCTTGGCGAGCTGCTTGGCGTCCTCGACGACGATGGCGCGGCTGCCGGAGTCGGAGAGGATGAACGCGGTCTCCTCGGCGTTGGTGCTCGGGTAGACGGCGGTGACGGCCGCGCCCGCGCACATGATGCCGAGGTCGGCGAGGATCCACTCGATGCGGGTGGAGCAGGAGATGCCGACGCGCTGCTCCGGCTCGATCCCCAGGGACATCAGCCCGGCCGCGATGTGCTGCACACGCTCTGCCGCCTGGCCCCACGTCATCGGTCGCCACTGCTCGGCGCCCGGGGTGCCGTCCGCGGCGTGCTCGTCCACCGGCACGGGGTAGCGGTAGGCGACCCGGTCGGGGGTGGCCGCCACGCGGGCCAGGAAAAGCTGGGCAACGGACTCGGGGCGGTTGTCCAGCAGGGGTTCTGCGACGAGCGGCTTCAAGCTCACGGCTTCCTCCGGTGCCCGTCCGGCCGGTATGGGGCGGCGGGAGGGCTGATGCGGTGCGGACGGCGGGGGCGGTGCAGAGGTGACGCGGGTGCTGCGGTGACACGGTGCTGCGCTGGGGTGATGCAGAAGTGGGGTGGTGCACAGGGGGTGGCTGCTGATGCTGCTGATGTTTATTTAACTCATCAGTAACTGGCAAGCAACGATCAGAGTAGGCCGTTCTCGCCCTGTGCGTAAGGGGGGATCTGTGGTGTGGACCACACTACTTGCCGGTCGGCAGGTAAGCTATCTACGATGAGCCGCCGCGCACTCGGAAACCGACCGTACACCGCGCGCACGTAGCATGCGGGCCCGCGAGGCGCAATAAATCCATAGCCGCCCGCCCGACAACCGGGTACGGTGTACGCAGATGAGGATCGCTCACTCCGTCCCCTCGTCATATCCGCACAAAGCCCGCACCCCAGCGCCACAGCACCCAGAGCCATGCGACTGTCCAGAACACCCCACGCCCGAGCACTACCGAGCTTCACTGAGAGACCCGAGTGCTGATCCGACTCCTGCGCGCCCACCTGAGGCCCTACTCCAGGCCGATCACCCTGCTGGTACTGCTCCAGCTGGTCCAGACGATCGCCACCCTCTACCTTCCCACCCTCAACGCCGACATCATCGACAACGGCGTGGTCAAGGGCGACACCGGCTACATCCTGCAGACCGGCGGCGTGATGATCGGGGTCACGCTGGCCCAGGTCGTCTGCGCCATCGGCGCGGTGTACTTCGGCGCCCGCACCGCCATGGCCCTCGGCCGCGACATGCGCGCCTCCGTCTTCAACCGGGTCCAGGAGTTCTCGACCCGTGAGGTGGGCCAGTTCGGCGCTCCGTCGCTGATCACCCGCAGCACGAACGACGTGCAGCAGGTGCAGATGCTGGTGCTGATGACCTTCACGCTGATGGTCTCCGCGCCGATCATGTGCGTCGGCGGCATCATCATGGCGCTCAACCAGGACGTCCAGCTGTCGACGCTGCTGGTCGCCATCGTCCCGATCCTGGGCGTCATGATCGGCATCATCGTCAGCCGGATGCGTCCGCTGTTCCGCTCCATGCAGGAGCGGATCGACACGGTCAACCGCGTGCTGCGCGAGCAGATCAGCGGCCTGCGCGTGATCCGGGCCTTCGTCAAGGACACCCACGAGCGGGACCGCTTCCAGGCGGCCAACGACGACCTGACCGACGTCGGTCTGCGCGTCGGCCGACTGATGGCGCTGATGTTCCCGCTGGTCATGATGGTGGTGAACCTGTCCAGCGTGGCCGTGATGTGGTTCGGTGCGCACCGGATCGACAGCGGCGGCATGCAGATCGGTGCGCTGACCGCGTTCCTCAGCTACCTGATGCAGATCCTGATGTCGGTCATGATGGCCACCTTCATGTTCATGATGGTGCCGCGCGCCGAGGTCTGCGCCGAGCGCATCCAGGAGGTGCTGGACACCGACACCACGGTCGTCCCGCCGAGCAGCCCGGTGCGCGAGCTGTCGCGTCACGGGTTCTTGGAGCTGCGCGGCGCGGAGTTCCGCTACCCGGGCGCCGAGGCGTCCGTGCTGCGGGACGTCACCTTCACCGCGCGTCCGGGCGAGACCACGGCGATCATCGGCTCGACCGGCGCGGGCAAGACCACGCTGCTCAACCTGATCCCCCGGCTCTCCGACGCCACCGACGGCTCGGTCTTCGTCGACGGCGTCGACGTGCGCGAGCTGGATCCGGCGCTGCTGGCCCGGACGATCGGGCTGGTGCCGCAGAAGCCCTACCTCTTCACCGGCACCGTCGCCTCCAACCTCCGCTACGGCAACCCGGACGCGACCGACGAGGACCTCTGGGCCGCGCTGGAGACCGCGCAGGCGAAGGACTTCGTCAGCGAGCTCGCCGAGGGGTTGAACGCCCCGATCGCGCAGGGCGGGACCAACGTCTCCGGCGGTCAGCGGCAGCGTCTGGCCATCGCCCGCGCGCTGGTCCGCAGGCCGGAGATCTACCTCTTCGACGACTCGTTCTCGGCGCTCGACTACGCCACCGACGCCCGGCTGCGGGCGGCGCTGTCGCAGGAGACCTCCGAGGCGACCGTCGTCATCGTCGCCCAGCGCGTCAGCACCATCCGCGACGCGGACCGGATCATCGTCCTCGACGAGGGCGCGGTTGTCGGCGAGGGCACGCACCACGAACTGATGGACGACAACGAGACGTACCGCGAGATCGTCCTTTCGCAGCTCACCGAGGAGGAGGCCGCGTGAGCGCGCAGCTGAGGAGCAGCGCAGGGTGGGGGTCTGCACTGCGAGGAACGAGCAGCGCAGACCCCCGGCCGAAGCGGAACCGAAGCGGAGCACGAGCGACCGAGAAGGGCACAGCGTGAGTAGCGGAGGCGACGAGGCGAAGGCGGCGGCGAGCCGCCGTCCCGGACCGGCCATGGGGCCGGGCCGGTTCATGGGCGCGCAGCCCGGCGAGAAGTCGATGGACTTCAAGGTCTCCGGCAAGCGGCTGCTGGGCCGGCTGCGGCCCGAACGGCCGCTGATCCTGGGCGTGTTGGCGCTGGCCACGGTCAGCGTCACGCTCCAGGTCATAGGCCCGAAGGTGCTCGGTCACGCGACCGACCTGATCTTCGGCGGCTACATCGGCAAGCTGATCGGCAAGCACCCGCAGGCCGTCTCGGGCGGGCACGCGCCCTCCCACCAGCAGCAGGAGTTGCTCTCCACCATCCACTTCACCCCGGGTGTGGGCATCGACTTCGGCGCGGTCGGCACGGTGCTGCTCTGGGCCGCGCTCATCTACGCCTTCGCGGGCCTGTGCGGCGTGATCCAGGCGCGGCTGGCCAACGTGGCCGTGCAGCGTGCCGCCAACCGGCTGCGCGGCGACGTCGAGGACAAGCTGTCCCGGCTGCCGCTGAGTTACTACGACAAGCAGCCGCGCGGCGAGGTGCTGAGCCGGGTCACCAACGACATCGACAACATCGCCACCACGCTCCAGCAGACGATGTCGCAGATCATCGCCTCGCTGCTGACCGTGGTGGGCGTGCTGGCGATGATGTTCTACATCTCCTGGCTGCTGGCGCTGATCGCGCTGGTGTCGATCCCGGCCTCGGCCGTGATCGCGGCCAAGGTCGGCAAGCGGGCGCAGCCGCAGTTCGTCCAGCAGTGGAAGTCCACCGGCAAGCTGAACGCCCACATCGAGGAGATGTACACCGGCCACTCGCTGGTCAAGGTGTTCGGCCGCCAGGAGGAGGCCGCGGCGCAGTTCCACGAGGAGAACGAGAAGCTCTACGCGAGCAGCTTCCGGGCGCAGTTCATCTCGGGTCTGATCCAGCCGTGCATGATGTTCATCGGCAACCTCAACTACGTCGCGGTCGCCGTGGTCGGCGGTCTGCGGGTGGCGTCCGGGGCGCTGTCGATCGGTGACGTCCAGGCCTTCATCCAGTACTCGCGCCAGTTCAGCCAGCCGCTGACGCAGGTCGCGGCGATGGCCAACCTGGTGCAGTCCGGCGTGGCCTCGGCCGAGCGCGTCTTCGAGCTGCTGGACGCGCCCGAGCAGACGCCGGAGCCGGAGCAGCCGGAGCGTCCGGAGATCGTCCAGGGCAAGGTGGCCTTCGAGCACGTGGCCTTCCGCTACGACCCGGAGAAGCCGCTGATCGAGGACCTGTCGCTGGTCGCCGACCCCGGCCACACCGTGGCCATCGTCGGCCCGACCGGCGCGGGCAAGACCACGCTGGTCAACCTGCTGATGCGGTTCTACGAGGTGACGGGCGGTCGGATCACGCTCGACGGCGTGGACATCGCGGCCATGAACCGCGAGGAGCTGCGCAGCCACATCGGCATGGTGCTCCAGGACACCTGGCTCTTCGGCGGCAGCATCGCCGAGAACATCGCCTACGGCTCCGAGGGCGCCACCCGCGACCAGGTCGTCGCGGCGGCCAAGGCCGCCCACGTCGACCGCTTCGTGCGGACCCTCCCCGAGGGCTACGACACCGTCATCGACGACGAGGGCACCGGCGTCAGCGCGGGCGAGAAGCAGCTGATCACCATCGCGCGGGCGTTCCTGGCGGAGCCGTCGATCCTGGTCCTGGACGAGGCGACGAGCTCGGTCGACACGCGTACCGAGGTGCTGATCCAGCGCGCCATGGCCAAGCTGCGCGCGGGCCGCACGGCGTTCGTGATCGCCCACCGGCTCTCCACGATCCGCGACGCCGACACCATCCTGGTGATGGAGAACGGCGCGATCGTCGAACAGGGCGACCACACCTCGCTGCTGTTGCAGGACGGCGCGTACGCCCGGCTCTACAAGGCGCAGTTCGCGCAGGCCGTGGCCGAGGTGGACTGACCGACTGACGGTTCGTCAAAGACCGGTGCCCGCTCCCACCATGGGGGCGGGCACCAGTTTTCTGTGGACGGTCGGTGCACGTGCGACCCTTTCCGGAACCGGCTCTACATGCGTAGCATGCACGTGGCATGACCGCGCCACGACAGCGGCGCGCCCTTTGCTGTCATGCCGTCAGCTCGGCGTTCCCGCACGTGCTTTGCCGTCCTGTACGACGACACCACGGAGGCGCTACGCAATGAACACTCGATCCGTCAGACACAGACTGGGCCTGGCCGCGACCCTGGCCGGGGCGCTGCTCTCACTGGCCCTCGCACCCACCGGCGTCGCGAACGCCGCCGCTCAGTCCCCCAGCACCGCCGGCACCGCCAAACTCCCGCGCGGCTCCGCCTACATGGGCATCGGCGTGCGCGCGCACGGAGGCGGCGGCAGCGGGCACACCGCCCAACCGCTGGTGACGCAGACCGAGGGCGTCGACGTCTCTGCCTACCAGGGCGCGGTGGACTGGACGACGCTGTGGAACAGCGGGGTCCGCTGGGCCTACACCAAGGCCACCGAGGGGACCTACTACACCAACCCCGACTTCGCCCAGCAGTACAACGGCCCCTACGACGTCGGCATGATCCGCGCCGCCTACCACTTCGCGACCCCGGACACCACGACGGGCGCGGTCCAGGCGGACTACTTCGTCGACCACGGCGGCGGCTGGTCGGCCGACGGCAAGACGCTGCCGGGGACGCTCGACATCGAGTGGGACCCGTACGGCGCGGCCTGCTACGGCCTGTCCCAGAGCGCGATGGTCAGCTGGATCTGGAGCTTCGTCGACGAGTACCTGAACCGCACGGGCCGGTACCCGGTGATCTACACCGCGACCTCGTGGTGGACGCAGTGCACCGGCAACTACTCCGGCTTCGCCGCGAACGACCCGCTCTGGATCGCCGACTACAACGGCACGCCGGGCACCCTCCCGGCCGGGTGGGGCTACTACACGATGTGGCAGTACACCGACTCCGGGCCCACCGTCGGCGACCACGACAAGTTCAACGGCGACATCACCCGCGTCCAGGCCCTGGCGCTGGGCTGAGTCCGGCACAGGGTTGAGTCCAGCACCGGGGTGAGTCCAGCACCGGGGTGAGACCGCCCGTCGGGCCCGCGCCGACGTCTCGGCGCGGGCCCGGCTGCGACGCGCTACTTCTTGGCGGCCTGGATCCGGACGGTGTTGCCCGAGGGGTCGCGGAACGCGCAGTCGCGCGGGCCCCAGGGCTGGTCGACGGGCTCCTGCAGCACCTCCGCGCCCGAGGCCGCGACGCGGACGAAGGTCGCGTCGACGTCGTCGGCGCTGAAGACGGTCATCGGCAGGATGCCCTTGGTCAGCAGGTCCTGCAGGGCGTCGCCGTCGGCCTGGGAGCGGCCGGCGTGCGGCGTGGACAGGACGATCTCGGTCCCGGGCTCCGTCGGGCTGCCGAGGGTGACCCAGCGGAAGCCCCCGTTGGCGACGTCGTTGCGCAGGTCGAGGCCGAGCGCGTCGCGGTAGAAGGCGAGCGCCTCGTCGACGTCGGTGACGGTGATGTGGCAGTAGTGCAGTGCAATGGTCATGGCATTCACGCTAGGCCGGGGGCCACGCCCGCCACTTCTCGATTCCTGACTGTTCCGCCGACGCCGCCGAGGACACGGCCGGGGACACGGCCGACGAGGGTGAGACGCTCGGCGTCGGCGCAGGTCCGGAGGGGTGTGCACCGGCCCCTCCGGTCCCGTGGACGACCAGCCAGACGACGGCCGCGGCGGCGACCAGCATCCCGCCCGCACCGGCCAGACGCGGGTCGAGCAAGGGGTTGCGCGGAGGCTCAGCCGCAGAGCTATTGCTTCCGTCCTTGCCCCCGCCGCCAGCACCGTCCATGCGGTGAGGCTAGTGCCTGTGGCCGCGTGTGTAACGGGTCGGGGAGACGCCGACTGCGGCGGTGAAGTCGCGGGTGAGGTGGGCCTGGTCGGCGTAGCCGAGGTCGGCGGCGAGGGCGGCCCAATCGATGTCGGCGTCGCCGTCCGCCCGCTGCGCGGCCTCGTGCAGACGGGCGCGGCGGAGGGTCCACTTCGGCGACACCCCGACGTACTCGGCGAAGAGCCGCTGCAGCGTGCGTGGCGAGGTGTCGAAGCGGTCCGCCACCTGCTCGACCCGGAGCAGGGACCGGTCCCGGGTGATCTCGTCGACGACGGCCGCCGCGAGCGTCGCCTGCGGATCGGGGAGCGCGTCCCGGAAGGCCGGAACGGTCGGCAGGAAGTCCTCGACGAGGCGGACCATCTCGTCCGTGTCGGCGCAGGCGAGCACGCGCGGGCCGAGGGCCTCGATCTCCGGGCCGAAGAAGCGCGACCCCGGGAGCACCTGGTCGACCAGGTCCTGCACCGGCCCATCGCTGAACGCCCGGAACCCGCCGGGCAGGAACCGGACCCCGTGGACCTGGCCCGCGCCCGTCAGCCGTCGCGTGTAGACGCCGCGGATCACGCCGTAGACCAGCGGCCCCGACTCCTCGAAGACCAGATGGACGTTGGGGTGGGACAGCACCTTCGAGTCGTAGGGCGGCCGTCGGGTGACGTCCCAGCGGACGATCCAGTGGTACTCGACGTAGGGCGCGAGCCGCGGGCCCGGAGCCGCGGTCGTGACCGTGAACCGGCTCGCTCCCTGCTCGGGATGGAGCACTCCGCGCCGCCCACCGGTCTCCGCTGCCGCCACATGACCGAGCTTAGGGCCCCGCTGTCGCGTTTCTTCAAGACAGCAGGGTCACAGGTTCCTAGATTCGTGTGCATGGACGCGAATGACGCACAGCACACCATGCACCAGCACCTGACCAACGCGGCGGCGGAGACCGTCCGCGTCGTCCGTGGCATCGACCCCGAGCAGTTGGGCTCCCCCACCCCGAGCACGGAGTGGGACCTGCGCACCGTGGTGAACCACCTGACGCTGTGGACCGCGTACAACTTCGCACTGCGCGCCGAGGGCGGTCTGGTGCCGACGGAGTGGTACGAGCGGGACTTCACCGCCGAGCCGGGCTGGGCCGAGGACTACGCGACGCAGGTGGAGAAGGCGCTCCGGGCCTGGTCCGAACCGGCCGTCTGGGAGACGGAGATGAAGGTGGGCGAGGGCACGATGCCCGCGACGGCCATCGCGGGCATGATGCTGCTGGAGTACACCCTCCACGGCTGGGAGGCCGCCCGGGGCTCCGGCCAGCAGTACGTGCTGGACGACGCGACGGCAGCGGCCGTGCTGGCGCAGGTCGAGCAGTACGCACCGATGTTCCGTCAGTACGACGGCTTCGCCGAGGCGGTCCAGGTCGCGGACGACGCCCCGGCGTTCGACCGTGCCCTGGCCCTGTCGGGGCGGAGGCCGTAGTCAGGGTGCGCAGGGCGTGCTGCTCCGGAGTGCGGGCCAGGTCTGTGATCCGACTCCGCCATCGGCGCTGAGGCCCATGCAACGCTGGAAGTCTTCAACCGCGTTGGTGGTGTCTGGCCCGAACTGACCATCCATCTGGCCGGGGCCGAGCTGGGCTCCGTAGCCGCGGTAGTAGAGCAGGCACTGCACCTCCTTCGTCCGATCCGTCTCGTTGGTCAGATGGGTATCGGTCTCTGCGTCGCCGGAGTAGTAGTTGCAGTTCTGATCCCAGACCGGCGTCGCAGGCGGCGGGGTGTTACCACCGGAGGTACTACCGCCGGTGGTACCCCCGCCGCCCGAGGTCCCACCGGTCGTAGAACCGCCGGTCGTCCCACCGGTCGAGGTGGTACCACCGCTGGTTCCGCCGCCAGTTGTAGATCCACCGGTCGTCTTGCCGCCGGAGGCTCCACCACCATTGCTGCTCCCACCGGAGTTCCCGCCCGACGTCCCCGACGCGGTGGACCCGCTCGAACTCGGGTGCGTGGCCGACGGAGAGCCAGGCGCGGACGCCGAGCCGGAGGGTGAGCCGCTCGGTGAGGCGGAGGTGGAGGCGGTGTCGCCGCTCGGGCTGCCGCTCGGCGTGCCGCCGCCGGTGGTGACGGACGCGACAGGGTGGTTGCCGGGGCTGCCGCCGGTCAGCGCTATCGCCGTACCGGTCAGCGCGCCCACGACGAGCACGGCGGCGACGGCCAGCAGCACGCCGCGTCGCTTGCTGGTGCGGTTCCGCTGCTCCTGCTGCGGTGCGCCGTCGGGCGAGACGTTCACGTAGGCCGGCAGCACCGGCGCGGGGCCCTGCCCCGGCATCCCGCCCTGACCGGGGTAGCCGCCCTGGCCCGGGAAACTCCCCTGCCCGGGAAAGCTGCCCTGCCCGGGGAAGCTCCCCTGCCCCGGATAGCCCGGCTGCGACGGGTAACCGGCAGCAGTCGGCGGGTAGTTGTCCACGACGGGGACCGTCGGCGGGGTGCCCTGCACCGGGGCCTGGGCGGTCGGCGGGGTGGGCTGGCCGAAGTGCGGGGGCGTGTGCTGCCCCGACTGCTGCTGCATGGGCGGCATGCCGGGCGCGCCGCCCGCCGCAGGGCCGCGACCGCCGAGCAGCATGGTGCCCTCCGGCGGCGCGGCCGGGAGCGGCAGCTGCTGCGCGGCGATGGCCACCTCGACGCGGGTCATGATCGCGCCGCTGAGCTCGGCCGACCAGGGCGCGGCCACCTGCCGCGAAACCGCGCGCTCGACGACGGCCTCGGCCGACGGGCGGCCGTCGGGGGTCTTGCTCAGGCAGGAGCGGACCAGGTCGGCCAACTCGTGGTCGATCTCCTCCAGTTGACCGAGGATCTCCTCCTTCGGCTCCTCGAAGGCGACCCGGTGCAACACGTCCACGGTCGTGCCGTCGCCGAACGGGCCGTGCCCGGTGACCGCGAAGGCGAGCACGGAGCCGAGCGCGAAGATGTCCGAGGAGGTGGCGACCGACTGGCCGCGCACCTGCTCCGGCGACATGTACGCGGGCGTGCCGACCTGCTGGCCGGTGGTGGTGATGGAGCTGGTGTCGGCGGCCTGCGAGATGCCGAAGTCGATGACCCGGCAACCGGCCGGTCCCAGAATGACGTTGGACGGCTTGATGTCGCGGTGGACCACGCCGACGCGCTCCATCGCGGAGAGCGCCTGAGCCAGCTCGAGGGCGACCCGCCAGGCCGCCGTGGAGCTGAGCGGACCGAAGCCGACGACGGCCTCGGAGAGGCTCGGGCCGGGGATGTACTCGGTGGCCATCCAGAGCAGGTCGCCGTCGTAGCCGCTGCCGAGCAGCACGGCCGCCTGCTCGCCGCGCACCCGCGCCAGCGCGGCGGACTCGCGCTCGAAGCGCTTGCGGAAGCCGGCGTCCTCGGCGTACTCGGGCCGGATCACCTTGACCGCGGCCAGACCTGCCGATCCGTCAGTCGGGCGGCCCAGGTAGATGCGCCCCATCCCGCCGCCGCCCAGCACCGCGAGCACGGAGTACGGGCCGACCCGGCGCGGGTCCATCGCCCGCAGCGGGGACGCGCCGACGCGGTCGAGCCCGGTCGTGCCGAAGAGTCGGGGGTCGGCGAACACGTCCGGCGACATGTTGTTCGGCTCGGTCATAGCGGCAGGCCCCCGGGACAGTCATACAAGAATACGGTCGCTCAAGCAGGGGGGAGATTACCGCAACCGGGCAAATGATCGGACAAACGTGAGACCCCCGCACAACTTCCGTGCGGGGGTCTCACCAAGGGTTCGGCCCGAACCCTCAGGGCTACTTCTTCTTCTCGACGGCGGCAGCGCTGTCGTCGGTGGACAGCGCGGCGATGAAGGCCTCCTGCGGGACCTCCACGCGGCCGACCATCTTCATACGCTTCTTGCCTTCCTTCTGCTTCTCCAGCAGCTTCCGCTTACGGGAGATGTCACCGCCGTAGCACTTGGCGAGGACGTCCTTGCGCATGGCGCGGACGGTCTCACGGGCGATGACGCGCGAGCCGATGGCGGCCTGGATCGGCACCTCGAACTGCTGACGCGGGATCAGCTTCTGCAGCTTGCCGGCCATCATCACGCCGTAGCTGTACGCCTTGTCGCGGTGGACGATCGCGGAGAACGCGTCGACCTGCTCGCCCTGGAGGAGGATGTCCACGCGGACCAGGTTGGCGCTCTGCTCGCCGATGGGCTCGTAGTCCAGCGAGGCGTAACCTCGGGTCTTGGACTTCAGCTGGTCGAAGAAGTCGAAGACGATCTCCGCGAGCGGCAGGTTGTAGCGGATCTCGACGCGGTCCTCGGAGAGGTAGTCCATGCCCTGGAGCACACCGCGCCGGGCCTGGCAGAGCTCCATGATGGCGCCGACGAACTCGTTGGGCGCGAGGATCGTGCCGCGCACGATCGGCTCGTGGACCTCGGCGATCTTGCCGCTGGGAAACTCGCTCGGGTTGGTGACCGTGTGCTCGGAGCCGTCCTCCATGACGACCCGGTAGACCACGTTCGGGGCGGTGGAGATCAGGTCGAGGTTGAACTCGCGCTCCAGGCGCTCCCGGATGATCTCCAGGTGGAGCAGGCCGAGGAAGCCGCAGCGGTAGCCGAAGCCGAGCGCCACCGAGGTCTCCGGCTCGTAGACGAGAGCGGCGTCGTTGAGGCGCAGCTTGTCGAGGGCGTCGCGCAGCAGCGGGTAGTCCGAGCCGTCCAGCGGGTAGAGGCCCGAGAAGACCATCGGCTTCGGGTCCTTGTAGCCGCCGAGCGCCTCGGTGGCGCCCTTGTGCATCGAGGTGATGGTGTCACCGACGCGTGACTGGCGGACGTCCTTCACGCCGGTGATCAGGTAGCCCACCTCGCCGACGCCGAGACCCTGGGACGGGATCGGCTCGGGCGAGATGACGCCGATCTCCAGCAGCTCGTGCGTCGCGCCGGTCGACATCATCTGGATGCGCTCGCGCTTGTTGAGCTGGCCGTCGACCACACGGACGTAGGTGACCACGCCGCGGTACGCGTCGTAGACCGAGTCGAAGATCATCGCGCGGGCGGGGGCGTCCTTGACGCCGACCGGGGCCGGGATCTTCTCCACGACCGCGTCCAGGATGTCCTCGACGCCCAGACCGGTCTTGGCACTGGCCCGCAGCACGTCGGTCGGCTCGCAGCCGATGATGTGGGCGATCTCGTCCGCGTACTTCTCCGGCTGGGCGGCCGGGAGGTCGATCTTGTTCAGCACCGGGATGATGGTGAGGTCGTTCTCCAGCGCCAGGTAGAGGTTGGCGAGGGTCTGCGCCTCGATGCCCTGCGCGGCGTCGACCACGAGGAGGGTGCCCTCGCAGGCCGCCAGCGAGCGGGAGACCTCGTAGGTGAAGTCGACGTGACCCGGCGTGTCGATCATGTTGAGGATGTGCGTGGTCCCGGCGTCGGCACCCGTGCGCGGGGCCCAGGGAAGCCGGACCGCCTGCGACTTGATGGTGATGCCGCGCTCACGCTCGATGTCCATCCGGTCCAGGTACTGCGCCCGCATCTGGCGCGGGTCGACCACGCCGGTGATCTGCAGCATCCGGTCGGCAAGGGTCGACTTGCCGTGGTCGATGTGGGCGATGATGCAGAAGTTGCGGATCAGCGCCGGATCGGTGTTGCTCGGCTGCGGAACGTTGGACGGAATGGCGGACACTAAGGATCCAGTTCTTCTGATCGGCCGGGACAGGAGCTCTTCGTTCTTCGTTTTTCCCACCCATCGTCCCATGGCGCGACCGTGCGGCAGAATCCTGGGCCATGATCATGGAATCCGCACTGCTCGACGTCCGCCCCGGCCAGGAGGACGCGTTCCTCGCCTCGTTCGCCGAGGCCCGGCCGCTCATCGCGGTACAGCCCGGATTCCGGTCCCTGGAGCTGCGCCGCTGCGTGGACGAGGGGCGGGAGTCGCGCTTCCTGCTGCTGGTGGAGTGGGAGCGGCTGGAGGATCACACGGAGGGATTCCGCCGGTCGGCCGAGTACGAGCGGTGGCGTGCGCTGCTGCACCCCTACTACGACCCTTTCCCGCTGGTCGAGCACTTCGGCGAGTCGCTCGTCTGAGCGAGCTCTGGGCGAGTACTGGGCGAGTACTGAGCGGGTTTCGGAGGGCATGAGCAGCGCTGGTATAGTTGGCCACCGTGTCTGTGCTGTGCCATGCCCTCTAACCTGGCCCGGCCCGGACACAGTCCCAGAAGAATCAACTCAGACTGAGGCTCATTCGTGGCGAACATCAAGTCCCAGATCAAGCGCATCAAGACCAACGAGAAGGCTCGTCAGCGCAACAAGGCTGTCAAGTCCTCGCTGAAGACCGCCATCCGCAAGACCCGTGAGGCTGTGGAGGCCGGCGACTTCGCGAAGGCCGACGAGCTGGCCCGTGTCGCGTCCCGTGAGCTGGACAAGGCCGTCAGCAAGGGCGTCATCCACAAGAACCAGGCCGCGAACAAGAAGTCCGCGCTGGCCACCAAGGTTGACGCGCTCAAGGCCTGAGCTCCTTGATCCACCGCCCGACCGGACCGCGTTCCCTCTCAAACGCGCCGGACGGGCCGCACAACCAGCAGCCCACGCGGCCTGCGTTCGCCACGCGGGTGGGCTGCAGTAGCTGAAGCTGACGGAAGGGCCCCGTGATCCACTCGGATCACGGGGCCCTTCTGGTTTTTCGCTCTGGGTTTCCGCTCCGCGTTTGGTTTTCCGCTCCGCGTGCTCCGCGTTCCCCCGGGCGTCCCGCTACCGGCCCTGCGTGGAGCGGGCGGCGCGGGAGACAGCGACGACGCACTGCTCCAGCGCGTACGCGGGGTCGCCGGAGCCGCCCTTGACGGCGGCGTCGGCCTCGGCGATGGCGCGCAGGGCGGCGGCGACGCCGTCGCCGCTCCAGCCGCGGACCTGCTGGCGGACCCGGTCGACCTTCCAGGGCGGCATGCCGAGCTCGCGGGCGAGGTCGGCCGGGCGCAGCGAGCGGTCGGCGGTGGCCACGCGGCCGATGGCCCGGACACCGGAGGCGAGCGCGAAGACGATGCCGGTGGGCTTCTCCCCCACCGCCAGCGCCCAGCGGAGCTGGCCCAGCGCGTCGGCGGTGCGTCCGGCGACGGCCAGGTCGGCGACCTGGAAGCCGGTCGACTCGGCGCGGCCGGTGTAGTAGCGGGCGACGACGGTCTCGTCGATGGTGCCCTCGGTGTCGGCGGCCAGCTGGCTGCAGGCCGAAGCGAGCTCGCGCAGGTCGCCGCCGACGGCGTCGAGCAGGGCCCGGCAGGCGTCCTCGCTGGCGGACCGGCCCGCGGCCCGGAACTCGGCGCGGACGAAGGCGAGCTTCTCGGTGGGCTTGGTCAGCTTGGCGCAGACCACCTCGCGAGCCCCGGCCTTCTTGCCGGCGTCGAGCAGCCCCTTGCCCTTGGCGCCGCCCGCGTGGACCAGCACCATCATCACGTCGGGGGCCGGGTCGTCGAGGTAGGCCTTGATCTCCTTGACCACGTCGGCGCCGACGTCCTGGGCGGCGCGGACGACGATGACCTTGCGCTCGGAGAAGAGCGACGGGCTCGTCAGCTCGCTGAGCATGCCGGGCTGAAGCGCGCCGGGCACGAGATCCCGCACGTCGGTGTCCGCGTCGGCGGCCCGCGCGGCGGCGACGGTCTCCGCCACGGCACGGTCGAGCAGCAGCTCCTCCTGACCGACGATCAACGTCAGCGGGGAGAGGAGGTCTTCGGTGGGTTTCCTGGCCATCGCACCCCACCCTATCCGGGGCCACCGACAGTCCGGCCCCATGCGGGGTTCAACGCCCCGGCCGCTTCAGCTCTCCAGCCACCCGTCGTGGTCGGCAGCGAGGGCGTCGAGCGCGGCCGGGGTCAGCCCAGCAGGGAGCGGCGGCGTGAGCACGACCAGCCACTGGGCGTCCTCGGCGTCGTCCTCGCCCGCGAGCGCGTCGCGGTGCAGCTCCGGCTCGGGCAGACCGGGGTGCTCGGCGGTGAGCTTCTCCGCGAGCTCCTCGGCGGCTTCGCGGTCGGGCAGCACCAGCACGTAGTGGTCAGGCTGGTCGGGCTGGTCGTTCGTCGGGGTCACGGGGTCATTCTCCGGTATCACCGGCACCCGCCTACTCCTTCCGAACGGCGACGGCGAGCTGGCCGGAGGAGTCGAGGACGGCGAGGTCGCCGGAGACGTCGGTGCGCAGCACGGTCGCGCCGAAGGCGTGGAGCAGGTGGAGGGTGCTCGGGGCCGGGTGGCCGTAGGTGTTGTCGGCGCCGACGGAGATCAGGGCGAGGCGCGGATGGAGGGCGGCCAGCAGCGCCGGATCCTGCTTGGCCGAGCCGTGGTGGGCCACCTTGAGCACGTCGACGCCGCGCAGCTGCGGGTAGGCGGACAGGTCCGCGAGCAGGAGCTGTTGGGCGGGCGGTTCGAGGTCGCCGAGCAGGGCGATCCGCAGCGGCGGCAGGTGGGAGCCGGGGTCGCCGAGCGCGAGGGTGACCAGGAGGGCGACGGACGCGTTGTTGGGCCCGTGCGGCGGAAGCCGGCCGGCTTCGGGCCAGAGGACCTGCCAGCTGAGCCGCCCCAGGCTCCGACTCTCCCCGCGTGAGGCGTGCAGCACCGGGACGCCGTTGGCCGCCGCCCAGCGCCGGACGCGGGCGTACTCGGCGGGCGGGTCGTCGACCGTCGTGGTCTCGATCGCGCCGACCCGCCGGTCCCGCAGCACACCGGGCAGGCCCTCGACGTGGTCGGCGTGATCGTGCGTCAGGATCACCAGGGAGAGCGTGGTGACATCGAGAGAGCGCAGGCAGGCGTCGACGGCGTGGGGGTCGGGACCGGCGTCGACGAGCAGCGCGGTCGACGGCTCCTCTCCCGACGAGAGGACCAGAGCGTCTCCCTGACCGACGTCGCAGGCGACCAGCCGCCAGCCCTCCGGCGGCCAGCCGGTGGCGAAGCGGGTCAGCGGCGCGGGCCGGAGCAACGCGAGCACCAGCGCCAGTGCGAGCACGCCGGCGACCACCGGATGCCGGAGCACGGTCGCGGCGGCCACCAGCGCGCAGGTGACGCCGACCAGCAGCATCGCGCCCCACCAACCGCCGGGCCAGGCGATCTCCGCGCCGGGCAGCGAGGCCCCGAAGCGGGCCAGCGCGATGAGCGCGGCGGCCGGGAGGCCGGCGACCCTGGCGATCCACTGGGCGAGAGTGAGCGAGACGGGGGCTGCCGCGAGGGCGGCGAAGCCCAGCACTGTGGCAGGCGCGACGCACAGCTCGGCCAGCAGGTTGCAGGGGATGGACACCAGGCTGATCCGTGCCGCGCGCAGGACCAGCAGCGGCCCGATCCAGGCCTGGACGGCGGCGGCCGCACCGAGGGGCTCGGCGAACCGCTCGGGCACGCCGTGCCGGTGGAACGCGGCGGTCCAGCGCGGGCCGACGGTGATCAGCCCGGCGGTGGCCAGCGCGGACAGGGCAAAGCCGTAGGAGAGGGCCAGCGCCGGATCCGCGAGGATCAGCAGCAGCGTGGCACCGGAAAGGGCGGGCAGCGGGGCCGCCCGGCGACCGGTGGCGAGGCCCAGCAGCATCACCAGGCCGGTGGCGGAGGCGCGCAGCACCGACGGCTCGGGGCGGCTGAGGACGACGAAGCCGCAGATGAGCAGCACCCCGCCGACCGCGCCGACGCGCAGCCGCAGGCCGAGTCGGGCGGCGAGCCCGCCACGCTCCGGCGTCCGGGCGCGGGAGGCGCGTCCGATCAGCAGCACCATCAGGATCGACAGGTTGGACCCGCTGACGGCGACCAGGTGGCCGAGGTCGGTGGCGGAGAAGACGTCGTCCAGGTCGGCGGTCATGGCGCTGGAGTCGCCGTCGACCAGGCCCGGCAGCAGCGCCCGTTCGTCCGGGTCCAGCGGGGCGACGGCGCGGCGCAGCCCGGCACGCAGTGATCCGGCGGCGCGCTCGACGGCGTTGGGCGGACCGAGCACGCGGGGCTGATCGGTCGTCAGCAACGTGGCGACCAGGTCGGGTGTGGCGTTCGGGCCGGGCGGCCGGGCGCGGGCGGTGACGGAGACCTCGGTGGACGGCAACAGACCGAGCCAGGCGCCGGCGTGCGGGCCGCGCACCACGACGGCGACGGGCGAGTGGGTGGACGTCCCGCCGACGCGGACGACGGCCGCCCGGAGCGCGGTGGAGCCGTCGTCGTCGCGGGTGTGCGGGTCGGTGTTGACCAGCAGCCGTACCTCGGCGGGGAGTCCGGTCCTGGCCAGCTCCGCGACCGGGCCCCGGTGCAGCGCCACCCCGGCGAGGCCGGTGCTGAGGCACGCGGCGGCAGCGCTGAGCAGCAGCGCCCCGGCGGAGCGCCAGCGCACCCGCCGCAGCAGCAGGGCCGCGCCGAAGGCGAACCCGCCCGCGCCGACGAACATCGCGTCGGTGTGGGAGCCGTGGAGGCAGAGCAGCAGGGCGGTCACCGCCCAGACGACGGCCGCGGGGCCGGTGAGCCGCAGGTCCAGCGGCGGCGCCTCGGCCTTCCCCGCCCCGCGCGCGGCCTTGCCGCTGGGAGCCTCGCCGCTCGGTGCCTTGCCGCTCATGGGCGGAGTTGCGAACGGAGGTCCTCCAGTCGGCGCGCGCCGAAACCGGGGACCTGGCGGAGCTGGTCGACGGACTGGAAGCCGTTGTGCTGCTCCCGGAACTGGATGATGCGCCCGGCCAGCACCGGGCCGACCCCGGGCAGCGCGTCGAGCTGGGCCTCGGTGGCCGAGTTGAGGCTGAGCGGGCCTGCGGCGCGCGCCGCCGCGGACCCGCCCTGACCGCCCTGACCGGCCGGAGCGCCCGAACCTCCCGGGCCGACGATGATCTCCTCACCGTCGTTGACCTTGCGGGCGAGGTTCAACCCCGTCAGATCCGTGCCGGGGAGCGGACCTCCGGCCGCGTTGATCGCGTCCTGGACCCGGGAGCCCGGAGGCAACGTGCGCAGGCCCGGAGAGCGGACCTTGCCGGAGACGTCGACGACCAGCTCGGCGATGGCCGTCGACGACGGCGCGGGCGAGGCGGGCAGTGCGGGTGGCACGGGCGCTCCCGCCGCCGGCGATCCCGTCGACGTCGGTGCCACCGCCACGGCCGTCCCCTCCACGGCCGGGGAGGGGACGGCGACCGGCTCCGGCCGCCCGGCCCAGAAGTGCTGCACGCCGTACCCGAGCGCGAGGACCAGCAGCACGGCCAGGCCGATGACGGCACGACGGTCCAGATCCCACCGCTCCTTGAGGGCGAGCGCGAAGGGAAGCCGGACCCGCGGTGGCGCGGGCACGCGCGAAGCGGTGGACGTGTGCGGAGCGGTGGACGTGTGCGGTGGTGACGGCGAGTGGGGCGGATCCGAGGTCGGCGGGCCCAGGGAGGGCCGAGGCAGGGGTGGACTGAGGGACGGGAGCGGCTGCTGCGGGCCGAAGAGGGTGTCGACGCGGTGGCGGACCAGCGCGGCCGTCTCCTCGCGACGGGCCCGGGCGGCGGGGGTGAGCAGGGTTCGCATGCCGCAGACGTTAGGAGGCGCGGCCCCCGTGCCGGGCACGCGAACTGACGGCCTGTGGACAACCCGGCCCTGTGGAAAACCCGCTCACCCGCAGGGGTGAAACGCCCCAGCACGAGCAGCTACAACGACTACAACGCGGCGTCCTCCGGCAGGAACTGGCAGGCGCAGTGGCGGCAGTAGAGCCGCCTCTCCCAGTCGGCGCGGATCCGCCTCGCTCCGTCCACGGCACGGGACACGACGAACCCGACCATCCCCGCGGTGAGCAGGAGCAGCATCCCGAGCACCGAGTTCCCCGACGCGAAGGCGAAGACGCCCAGCACCGCGACCGCGGCAGGACCGGCGTAGCCGACCGCGCGGGTGGGCGGCGGCGCGAGGGCCGCCTTGAGTTCGGCGTCCTGGGCCAGCGACCTCCAGAAGGCGTCGAGTTTGAAGACCTGTCCGGGAAGACCACACCGGGGGCAGGCGAAGGCCATGGTTCCTCCTTCTTCCTGCGAGGAGGTTGCCCACGGATGTGCCGCGAGATGCACGACTTGCGCAGCAGTTCAGCGCAGCGGTTCAGCGCAGCGGTTCAGCGCGGGGAGACGACCACGGCGAGCAGCCCGGGGCCGACGTGCGCGCCGATGACCGCGCCGACCTCCGAGACGGTCAGCTCGCCGAGGTGCGGGATCTGCTCGCGCAGCCGCTCCGCGAGCGCCTCGGCGCGGTCGGGGGCGGCGAGGTGATGGACCGCCAGGTCGACCTCAGCGGCGCCCGCGTGGGCGACGGCGAGCTCCTCCAGGCGGGCGATGGCGCGGCCCGCCGTGCGGACCTTCTCCAGCGGCTGGATCCGGCCGTCGGCCAGGTGCAGCAGCGGCTTGACGGCGAGTGCGGAGCCCAGCATCGCGCGGGCCGCGCCGATCCGGCCGCCGCGTCGCAGGTACTCCAGGGTGTCCACGTAGAAGAGGCCCGCCGTGCCCTTGGCGCGGGTGGTCGCGGCCTCGACCGCCTGGTCGGCGGTGCCGCCGGAGCGGGCGACCTCGGCCGCCGCGAGGACGCAGAAGCCGAGCGCCATCGCGACCATCCGCGTGTCCACCACGCGCACCGGAAGCGGGGCGTCCTCGGCGGCCAGCAGGGCCGCCTCGTAGGTGCCGGAGAACTCCGCCGACAGGTGCAGCGAGACGACCTCCGTCGCGCCGCGCTCGGCCGCCGCGCGGTAGGCCGCGGCGAACTCCTCGGGGTTGGGACGCGAGGTGGTGACCGGCCCCTTGGCGCGCAGCGCGGCGGCCACCTCACCGGGCGAGACCTCGGTGCCCTCGGCCAGGACCCGGTCGCCGATCACGACGCTGAGCGGGACGACGGAGATCCCGTAGCGGTCCACCGCGTCGGCCGGAAGGTACGCCGTGGAGTCGGTGAGGATCGCGAGGGACATGGCCTGGAGGTTACCCGCCGATAGACCGGAAGGGACAGGCGAACCTGCCCCTTCCGGACGGATATTTATCGTTTTCTCCGACCGGCTTGCGACGGTCGGACACGAGACCGAATCAGCCGACCGAGCCGACCGATTCGACTCAGCCGACTCAGATGACGATGTTGACCAGCTTCGGCGCGCGCACGATCACCTTGCGCACCTCCGCGCCGTCCAGAGCCGCGACGACGGCCGGATCGGCCAGCGCCAGCGCCTCCAGCTCGGCGTCGCCGATCGCCGGCGGGACCTCCAGGCGGGCCTTGACCTTGCCCTTGATCTGCACGACGCAGGTCACCGAGTCCTCGACCAGGTACGCCGGGTCGGCCTCGGGCAGCTGGGCGTGGACCAGCGAGTCCTCGTGGCCCAGCTTCTCCCACAGCTCCTCGGCAATGTGCGGGGCCAGCGGGGCGACCAGCAGCACCGCCTGCTCGGCCACGGCACGCGGCGTCGAGCCGCGCTTGACCAGGAAGTTGTTCAGCTCGGTGGCCTTGGCGACCGCCGTGTTGAAGCGCAGGTTGGCCATGTCGGTGCGGACGCCGTCGATCGCCTTGTTCAGCGCGCGCAGCGTCTCCTCGTCCGGCGTCTCGTCGGTGACGACGACCTCGCCGGTCTCCTCGTCGACGACGGTGCGCCACAGACGCTGCAGGAAGCGGAAGGAGCCGACCACGGCGCGGGTGTCCCAGGGACGCGAGACGTCCAGCGGGCCCATCGCCATCTCGTACAGGCGCAGGGTGTCGACGCTGTACTCGCCGGTGACCTCCTCCGGCGCGACGACGTTCTTCAGCGACTTGCCGATCTTGCCGATCTCGCGGCTGACCGGCTTGTCCTCGAAGTACCAGACGCCGTCCCGCTCCTCGACCTCGGCGGCCGGGACCGGGAAGCCGCGCTCATCGCGGTAGACGTAGGCCTGGATCATGCCCTGGTTGAACAGCTTGTGGAACGGCTCGCAGGAGCTGACGTGGCCCAGGTCGAACAGCACCTTGTGCCAGAAGCGCGCGTACAGCAGGTGCAGCACGGCGTGCTCGGCGCCGCCGACGTACAGGTCGACGCCGCCGGCCTTCTTGGCCTCGGTCGGGCCCATCCAGTAGGCCTCGTTGACCGGGTTGACGACCTCGGTGTCGTCCTCCGGGTCGACGTAGCGCAGCTCGTACCAGCACGAACCTGCCCAGTTGGGCATGGTGTTGGTCTCGCGGCGGTACTGCTTCGGCCCGTCGCCCAGGTCCAGGGTGACGTTGACCCAGTCCTCGGCGCGCGACAGCGGCGTCTCCGGCTGGGTGTCGGCGTCGTCCGCGTCGAAGGTGCGCGGCGAGTAGTCCTCGATCTCGGGCAGCTCGACCGGCAGCATCGACTGCGGCAGCGGGTGCGCGACTCCGTCCTCGTCGTAGACGATCGGGAACGGCTCGCCCCAGTACCGCTGACGGCTGAACAGCCAGTCGCGCAGCTTGTAGTTGACGGTGCCCTCGCCGATGCCCTGGGAGGACAGCCAGTCGGTGATGGCCTTCTTGGCGTCGACGACGCCCAGACCGTCCAGCGAGACGAAGTCGTTCTTCGAGTTGACGATGGCGGCGTCGTACGAGTCGAACGAGTCGTCCCACGTCGACGGGTCGGCGTCGCGGCCGTCGGAGGGCTGCACGACGCAGCGCATCGGCAGCTGGAACGCGCGGGCGAAGGCGAAGTCGCGGCTGTCGTGCGCCGGGACGGCCATGATCGCGCCGGTGCCGTAGCCCATCAGCACGTAGTCGGCGATGAAGACCGGCACCTGCTCGCCGCTGACCGGGTTGACCGCGTAGGCGCCGGTGAAGACACCGGTCTTGACCTTGGCGTCGGCCTGGCGCTCGACGTCGGACTTGGCGGCGGCGGTACGGCGGTAGGCGGCCACGGCCTCGGCGGGCGTGGCGTAGCCGCCGGTCCACTCCTTCGGCAGCTCACCCGACGCGGGCGTCGGCCAGGCGGCCGGGACGATCGACTCGACCAGCTCGTGCTCGGGCGCCAGCACCATGTAGGTGGCGCCGAACAGGGTGTCAGGACGGGTGGTGAAGACGGTGATCGCCGCCTCACCGGCACCGGCCGCGCCCGCACCGGCCTCGGTGGTGTGGACCTTGAAGTCGACCTTGGCGCCCTCGGAGCGGCCGATCCAGTTGCGCTGCTGCAGCTTGATGGCCTCGGGCCAGTCCAGCAGGTCCAGGTCGACGATCAGACGGTCCGCGTAGGCGGTGATCCGCATCATCCACTGACGCAGGTTGGCCTTGAAGACGGGGAAGTTGCCGCGCTCGGAGCGACCGTCGGCGGTGACCTCCTCGTTGGCCAGCACGGTGCCCAGACCCGGGCACCAGTTGACCGGCGCCTGCTTGATGTAGGCCAGGCGGTACTCGCTCAGCACCTCGTCCCGGTCGGCCGGGGTCAGCGCGGACCACGCGCGGCCGTCGGGGGTCGCCTTGGCGCCGGAGGCGAACCGCTCGACCAGCTCGGTGATCGGGCGCGCCTTGGCGGCCTCGGGGTCGTACCAGGAGTTGAAGATCTGCAGGAAGATCCACTGGGTCCACTTGTAGTACGACGGGTCGATCGTGGAGATCGAGCGCCGCAGGTCGTGGCCCAGGCCCAGGCTGCGCAGCTGCTCCCGGTACTTGGCGATGTTCGCCTCGGTGGTCACCCGCGGGTGGGTGCCGGTCTGCACCGCGTACTGCTCGGCCGGCAGGCCGAAGGCGTCGAAGCCCATGGTGTGCAGCACGTTGTGACCGGTCATCCGCAGGTGGCGGGCGTAGACGTCGGTGGCGATGTACCCCAGCGGGTGGCCGACGTGCAGACCCGCGCCCGAGGGGTACGGGAACATGTCCATGATGAACGCGTGCGGTCGCTCGGCGCTGTCGCCGCCGACGGCGTCACTGGCAGACGTGGCCAGCGGTCCGACCGGGTTCGGGGCGGCGAAGACGCCGTCCTTCTCCCAGCGGTCCTGCCAGCGGGTCTCGATCTGCGCCGCCAGGGCGTGGGTGTACCGGTACGGAGCGGCGGCTGCCGCCTCGGGGGTGCTCTCGCTCATCGTCCTCAGACTCCAGGGGTGCCAGCTCGGAAAGAAGGATTTAGCCGGAAAACGAAAAAACCCCTCGTCCATGAGGGGTCGCCACGCTGACTCCGGCCGTCTCTTCGTCCCGGCCGGTCCTTGTCAGCGCGGCCGGCTAAGGAGCAGGCGCGCGGTTCGCATGGCGCTAAGGGTAGCAGGGAGCAAGTTTGCTCCCGCGTGCAGTTGCAACACCCAGGGGCGCGGGGCTCTGCCGATCTGCGGCTCCGCCGAGCCCCGCGCCCCTGAGGTGCTGCAACTAGCCCTTGGTGCCAAAAGAAGCCAAGTACTGCCCCGACGGCGAGCCGACGCCGGTGACCTCGTCGTAGCCCGACGTCGCGTGGAGCGACGAGTCGTGGCCCAGTGCGCGCAGGGACGTCACCGTGCCGTCCTTCGTGTCGACGCTGTCGCGGTAGTCGACGCGGACCTCGGCCAGTTGGACGTTCGAGCCTTGCGGGGTGTCGGTGACGTCGTGGAGCGCCGACGTGCCGTAGCGGGCGTAGATCGCCGGATCGGCGAAGCCGAGGGACTGGCCGGCGGCCTGCTCGGCGAGGGCCTGGATGCCCGCGAACAGCGGAGCGGCCAGGCTCGTGCCGCCGATGCGGTACTCGCTGTAGGCGGCCTTGCCGTTGGGGAAGGTCTGGGTCTGGCCGATCACGAAGCCGGTGTTGGGGTCGGCGTCCGCCGCGACGTCGGGGACGGTGCGGTAGCCGCCGGACAGGGCCGACGGGACCACGTTCTGCTGCCAGAACGGCTCGGCCGTGCGCGCGCTGACCCCGCCGCCACCGCCGGAGAGGAACGCGCCGGGCAGGTTCGCCCAGGACTTGCCGTTCGCGGAGAGCAGCGCCTTGTCGGTGCCCCAGCCGGTCTCGAACTCGTACTGACCCTTGGACCCGACGGCGAGCGAGGTCCCGCCCACGGCGGTGACCCACGGCAGCGATGCGGGGACGTCCGTCTGCTTGGTGCCGGTCGCGGCCTTCTCGTCGCCGTCGTCGCCGCTGGAGAAGTAGAAGCCGATGCCCTCGACCGCGCCGGTCATGAACAGCTGGTCGTAGACGGGGTCCTGGGAGGGGTCGCTGGCGTTCTCCGGCTCGCCCCAGGAGTCGCTGACGATGGTCGCCAGCCGGTTGTCGACGATCTTGTTCAGCGCGTCGACCAGGTCGTTGTCCTGGCAGGAGGCCGCGCCGACGTAGGTGATGCCGGCGGCGGGAGCCATCGCGTGCAGGGCCTCGACGTCGAGGGTCTGCTCGCCGTACCAACCGGAGGCGCCGCAGCCGTCGGGGGTCTTCGGGGTGTTGGGCTCGGTGTTCGTCCACGCCGTCGCGTCGTCGCGGACCAGTTGGCCCGTGGTGTAGGCGGCGTCGCCGTGCGCGGCCGCGTACCGGGAGGTGTCGGAGAGCAGCGTCGGGGAGTCGTAGGCGTCGACGACCGCGACGCGGACGCCCTTGCCGGTCAGCCCGCTGGCCGTGGCCCCGTAGGCGCTGCGCAGCTGGGTTCCGGTGTAACCCTTGACCACGTACGGCATGGTCCGCCCGTACGCCTTGGGGGTGCTGCTCGCCGGGTCCTGGCCGTAGTAGGAGGACATCGGCGGGGCGTTGACGAACGCGGTGGCCGGGCCGGGGAGGGTGTCGCGGCGGCCGTGCCGGACCTGGTGCGGGGAGGTGTCCAGGCCGGTGACGGCCAGGACGTCGCCCGCGACGTTCGCGGGGACGCTGGTCAGGCCGTCGGGGGCGGTCCAGACATGGCCCTGCTTGCGGTAGGCGTGCAGCCGGGCGCCGAAGGCCCGCAGCGCGGAGTCCGCATTGCCGTGGACGGTGAGGTAGTGGGAGTCGATCGCGACGATGCGGAAGCCCGCGCCGGTGAGCCACGCGGCGACCGCGTCGCGCTGGGCCTGGGTCGGCGCGTACCGCTGCTGGACCTGTTGCGGCGTCAGATAGTGCGCGTACAGGGCCGATCGGGGGTCGGACACCTGGCGGGCACGGGCGGCCAGCCCGGCGCTGTCGCGTCCGGCCAGGTAGACCCGGGCGGTGACCGCCGAGGAGGCGGGGACCCGGCCCTCGTCGTAGGCCTGAGCGGCGGTCCAGACGGGGGCGGAGCCGGGCAGCGGAATCCGCTCCGGGCGGGGCGAGTCCGCGGCGGCGCCCGCCGGAAGCGCGGCGGCTGTGACGCCCGCGCACACCAGGGCAGCCGTGACGGCCAGGAGCCTTGCACGTCGCATGGGACGAACACCTTCCTTGTCGTGCAGGTCCGACCCGGTGCGGACATGCGATCGACTGGAGGATGCGCTTTGTGAAGGGGCTCGCTGCAGCACTGCGGCTGATCGCGCCGATGATCGACTGATTATTCATCAGTTCGTGCTACTTGTCGGCCTGTCTGCACGGACGCCCGGGCCGGGCTGCCCGCAGACACGCAGAAGGGCCGACATCCGCACTGGATGTCGGCCCTTCGACCTTCTCTGTGGAGCTATGGGGAATTGAACCCCAGACCTCTTGCATGCCATGCAAGCGCTCTACCAACTGAGCTATAGCCCCGTGTTTCCGCCTCCCGGCGATGCGCCTACTGTACACGTTCGCAGACACCGCCCACCAATCCGTTTCCCGCGCGGAACAGCGGTCTGCGGCCGGCCCCGTTGTCAGTGCCGTCCGGCAGGATGGGGGGCATGACGAGCGTCTCAGTCGATCGCCGCGTGCAGCTCGCCGAGTTCCTCAAGGCCCGGCGGGCGCGGGTCACGCCCGCGCAGGTCGGGATGGCCCCCGGGCCGCAGGCGCGGCGGCGGACGCCGGGGCTGCGGCGCGAGGAGGTCGCGCAGCTCGCCGGGGTCGGGGTGACCTGGTACACGTGGCTGGAGCAGGGCCGGCCGATCAACGCCAGCGAGCAGGTGCTGGCGGCCGTCGCACGGACCCTCCAGCTGGACCTGGCCGAGCAGGCCCACCTCTTCCGGCTGGCCGGCCTGCGCCCGGCCGTGCCGGACTCGGCCGAGTGCGCCACCCAGCCCCAGGTGCAGGCGATCCTGGACGCGCTGGACCCGCTGCCCGCGGCGATCAGCAGCGCCCGCTACGACATCCTGCGCTGGAACGCCGGCTACGAGGCGATCTTCCCTGGCGCGACGCTGACCGACACCTACCGCCGCAACGCGCTCTGGGCCGCCGCCGTGGTTCCGGAGTGCTGCAGCGTCTTCGTCAACCGGGACGAGGAGCTGCCGCGCATGATCGCCGTGCTGCGCTCCGCCTACGGCGAGCACGTGGGCGAGCCGGAGTGGGAGCGGTTCATCGCCGACCTCACCGCCGCCAGCGCCGATTTCGCGCGGCTCTGGGCGCAGCAGGACGTCGCGTTGCAGTCGTCGCGGCTGAAGATATTCCGGCACCACGCCGTGGGCGAACTGCGGATGACCGCGACCAGCATGCAGGTGATCGGCATGCCCACGGCCCGGATGGTCGTCTACACGCCCAACGACGCGGAGACCGAGGAGCGGATCACCTTCCTCCAGTCCCACCCCGGCCTGGCGACGGTGGACCACACCCACTGACGACCGAGGGCGGAAACGCAGAACCGCCCCCGGCGGAGCCGGAGGCGGTTCTTTCACTGTGGAGCTATGGGGAATTGAACCCCAGACCTCTTGCATGCCATGCAAGCGCTCTACCAACTGAGCTATAGCCCCGTGCGGGTACTGCCGATATGTGGTTGTTTTGCGTGGAGCTATGGGGAATTGAACCCCAGACCTCTTGCATGCCATGCAAGCGCTCTACCAACTGAGCTATAGCCCCGCGTTCCGCAGGTCCCGTTTCCGTTCCCGCGAACGAAGAAGACTTTAGCGGTTGTGGGGCCGAACTGTGAAATCCGACCCCGCCCGCGACCTGCGACAGCGCCTCGGCGCGCGTCTCAGGTGTCGTCGCCGATGACCGGCTCGGGGAGGGTGCCCGCGTTGTGCTCCTCCAGGCGCCAGCCACGGTAGCCCGGACCCAGCACCGACCAGCAGCAGTTGGAGAGACCGCCCAGCGCCTCCCAACTGCTCGGCTCCAGGCCGATCATGCGGCCGATGGCCATCCGGATCGTGCCGCCGTGGCTGACCACGACGAGCGTGCCGTTGTCCGGCAGCCGCTCGACGGCGTCGGCGACCACCGGGACGGCACGGTCGGCGACCTCCGTGTGGAGTTCGCCACCACCGCGGCGGACCGGCTCGCCCTGCTTCCAGAGCCGGTACTCCTCGGCGTACTGCGCCCGGATCTCCTCGTTGGTCAGGCCCTGCCAGCTGCCCGCGTAGGTCTCCCGCAGCCCGGGGTCGTGCTTGACCCCGAGACCGGTGACCTCAGCCAGCTGCTGCGCTGTCGCGGCCGCCCGCTGGAGGTCGGAGGAGACGATGGCGTCCGGGTTCAGCGCGGCCAGCAGACGGGCGGCACGGCGTGCCTGGGACAGGCCGGTCTCCGTCAGCGGGATGTCGGTGCTGCCCTGGAAACGACCTTCGAGATTCCACGACGTCTGGCCGTGCCGCCAGAAGACGACACGGCGTCCGCCGTTCCGGCCGCTCAGCGCCGGACCTTCGCTGCCTCGGCGGCGAGCACCGCCTCGACGTGCGCGAACTCGCTCGGCTGCTCGACCGGGGCCTCGTCGGACTCCTCGGCGCGCTTGCGGCTGGCCTTGGCGTCCTCCGGCAGCTCCAGCTCGGGGCAGTCCTTCCACAGCCGCTCCAGGCTGTAGTAGGCGCGCTCCTCGGAGTGCTGGACGTGGACGACGATGTCCAGGTAGTCCAGGAGGATCCAGCGACCCTCGCGCTCGCCCTCGCGGCGGACGGGCTTGACCTGGTGTTCCTTGGCCAGTTTCTCCTCGATCTCGTCCGCGATGGCCTTGACCTGGCGGTCGTTGGGCGCGGAAGCGAGGACGAACGCGTCGGTGATGGCGAGGACCTCACTGACGTCGAAGGCGATGATGTTGTGGGCCAGCTTGTCGGCGGCGGCCTGGGCGGCCGTCTCGACGAGTTCGAGGGCCCGGTCAGTTGCGGTCACAAGGATCTCTCCGCTAGGGGACACGATCTGTCAAGGATCTCATGAACCGCGGACAGCCCGCGAAGGCGTTTGCTCACACCCCGGTCCCCACCGGGAGGAGTACCACCTTCGCGGGCATCCACGCGACCGTGGGCGGGCCGTCGACGCAGCGTCGACCGTGCCGACTTCGATCGGCTAGCTGCCGACCTTGTAGTCGTGGCCCAGCACCACCAGCAGGTCGACCGACTGGCTGCCGGGGGAGACCTTCTTGATCGCCGCATTGGACAGACCCAGGTAGTTGGCCAGGGTCTGTGCGTCCTTCAGGCGGGAGTCGTCGGTGTAGGTGATCTCCGAGCTGCTGCGCTCGGACTGCTTGCCGCCACCGGGAACCAGCGTGAAACCTCCGTTGGTGACCGCGGCTTCGGCGTTGGTCAGCGCCTTGGCGTTCCCCGAGGCGTCGACGATCTGCACCCGGGCCGCGACCTGCGCGCCGTTCTGGTTGTTGACCTTGCCCGCGAGCAGGCCGGACACCATGGACGCGGCGTCGCCGCCGAGCGTGCCGTTGCCCTGCACCGGCAGGGTCTCGGTGGAGTACGAGCCGGAGCGGGCGTCGGTGGAAAGACGGGCCAGCAGCGCGCCCAACTGGCTGTCGGAGAACGACGGGTCGGCGACCGCGCCCATCTCGTCGATCTTCGTCGCGGCCGCGGTCGGGTCGGTCGGCATCGCCTTGACGACGGCGGCCAGCACCTGGCCGAACCGGTCCAGCTGCGCCTGCGCCGGCTCGCCCTTGCCCTGGTAGGTGGCGTAGGCCATGGCCCCGGCACCGTTGAGGAGGTTCTGGCCGGGGGTGGCGACCTGCTTGCCGTTGACGGTGATCGGGACGTCGTTCTGCACCTGGACCCCGCCGACCAGGTCGACCAGGTTCTGCAGGAACGGCTCGTAGACGTCCCAGGTGCCGGAGACGTCGGTGCCGAGCAGCGCGTTGATCCCGGTGCGGGTGGCGTCGGTGCCCTGGCTGTCGACGGCCGTGGAGAGCGGCAGCAGCGTGCTGGACGACTCCTGCGGGATGCCGAGCGTGCCGGGCAGCAGCAGGGTCACGCCCTTGTCGGAGCTGGGCTCGGAGACCAGCAGGGCGCTGTAGACGTTCTTGTTCAGGTCGTGCAGGTGGACCGCGATGACCTCGCGCTGCGTGCTGGCGGCGACCGTGGTCGGCGCGGAGGAGAGGATCTTGCCGGTGGCCCACAGGTAGCCGACGCCGCCGACCGCGATCAGGGCCAGCGTGACCAGCAGCGCCAGTCCCCTGCTGCGCAGCTTGCGGCGCCGCTCGTCGCGGCGCTCGCCTCGGGTCTCGGAGAACTTGACCCAGTCGATGACGTCCTGGGACTCCTCCTCGGCCTCGTCGACGAAGGCGAAGGAGTCCTCGCTGTAGGCCTTGTCGTCGAGCGGCCCGGGAGCCTTGGGCGCGGCGGCGCCGGCGGTCTTGGGCGCGGCAGTCCCGGCGCTGCTCCGCGCGGCGGCGGGCTCGGTGACCCGGTACTGCTGCTCCGCGGTGTACTGCGGCTGCGTCGGCGCCTGCGGTGCGGCGGCCGGGGGCGCGAACGAGCCGGTGTCCGCCGGGCCGTAGTCCTGGTAGTAGTCCTGGCCCTGGTAGGCCTGCTGACCGTAGCCGTTCTGGTCGCCGCCGTAGCCGGGCTGGTCGTAGCCGCGCTGCTCGTAACCGGGCTGCTCGTAGCCGGGCTGGTCGTAACCCGGCTGCTGGTACGCCTGGCTGTAGCCGGTCTGCTGGTGGGCGGACTGCTCGTGGCCGCTCTGCTGGTAGCCACCCTGGCCGTAGTCGGCCTGCTCGTAGCCGGCCTGCCCGTAACCGCCCTGTTCGTGGCCCGGCTGCTGCTGGTAGGCCTGCCGGCTGCCGTACTGCTCCTGCGCAGGCCGCTGCTGCTGCGAAGGAAAGACCCACTCGCCCGTGTAGGGGTCCTGGTACCCCTGCTCGTAGGAGTTCTGCTGCGGCACGCCGCCGTAGAACTCCTGGCCCTGGTCCCCCGGTCCCCTGCGGTCTGCGGTTCCGGTCACGCCGCCCCTATCCCAGTTCCCTCGTTCGGCCCGGTCGGCACTGCGTTCCCCTTGCCGTTTCCGTGGTCGTTGCCCCGGTCGTTCTCCTCGCCGGTCTCCTGGTCGAGATCGTCGAGATCGTCGAGCAGGTCGGCGTAGAGACGGCGCTTGTCGATGTAGCGCACCACGCCGTCGGGGACGAGGTACCAGACCGGTTCGCCCCGGGCGACCCGCTTGCGGCAGTCGGTGGAGGAGATGGCCAGTGCCGGGACCTCCACCAGCGACACGCCGCCCTCGGGCAGACCGGGGTCCGTCAAAGTGTGCCCTGGCCGGGTCACTCCGATGAAGTGCGCCAGGTCGAAGAGTTCCTCGGCGTCCCGCCAGGAGAGGATCTGCTCCAGGGCGTCCGCGCCGGTGATGAAGAAGAGATCCGCGTCCGGGTGCTCACTCTGCAGCTCGCGCAGGGTGTCGATGGTGTACGTCGGCCCGCTGCGGTCGATGTCGATCCGGCTGACCGAGAACTGCGGGTTGGACGCCGTGGCGATGACCGTCATCAGATAGCGGTCCTCGGCTGCCGAGACCGGGCGGCCGGACTTCTGCCACGGCCTGCCGGTCGGCACGAACACGACCTCGTCCAGCTGGAACAGGCTCGCCACCTCACTCGCGGCGACGAGGTGGCCGTGGTGGATCGGGTCGAAGGTGCCGCCCATCACCCCGAGCCGCTTCTTCAGCGGCTCGGCACCGGCGGGAGCCTCGGCGTGCTCTCTCATAGGCGGTCACCCTACGCGATCCCGCCGGGCCACGACGCTGGGGTCGGTGGCCCGGCCCGGCGACCCCGACTGCGAGCCCAGGGCAGGCCCCTGACGCGGGTGAACGCGCCGTCAGGATCGCGTGACGTTCTAGCGGTCCTTGTTGAAACGCGTGGTGAGGAAGAGCAGCCCGAGGAGGATCGCCAGGGCGCCACCACCGGTGAGCCAGGGCTGGAGCGAGTCGTGCAGGCCATTGCCCTCGGCGAGCTGGGCGATCGCGGCGGTGACGTGTGAAGTCATCTGAAGTCGGACTTTCTGACTCGGTGGCAGGTCTGGCTGGTGATGGTCATGCTACGCACTCTGCTCAGTCGCGGTAGCCGCGCAGCAGCACGAATGCCATGATCACCACTCCGACGATGGCAGCGATCACGAGCACCCGCAGGAACATGCCCGGCCCGCTGCCGTTGGAGATGGCGGCGAGCTGGAGCAGCGCGTCGTTGGTGTGCATGGGGGAAGCCCTTCGAACGGAGTGGTGGCGCCCTCCGAGGGTAGTCCTGGCGCGTCGGGAACCCGACACCGGGCCGGAACGTCTCCCCCGTGAGGGGACGAGCAGTAGCGTGACCGCAGCGCATGCGCAGCGAATACAAGTCGAGTCACAGGACGGCGGGGGCCGGTGGCAGGTACCGGGGTCCGCGGTCATCCGGGAGGAACCAGCAGATGACCCAGCCCAACGACAGCAACGTGCCGAGCCGCGCCCGCAAGCGCTTCCCCGGCATCTCCACCCGCGCCTGGGAGCACCCCGCCGACCGTTCGGCGCTGGTGGCCCTGCGCAAGCTCAGCGGTTTCGACGACATCCTGAAGAAGCTCGGCGGCTTCGTCTCCGAGCGCGCGGTCCGGCTGATGTTCCTGGCCTCCGCGGTCCGTGCCAGCGAGCGGCAGTTCCCGCAGCTGCACGAGATGGTGCGGGACGCCGCCTACATCCTGGACCTGGAGCAGGTCCCCGCCCTCTACGTCACCCAGGACCCGCGTCCCAACGCCATGTGCATCGGCATGGACGCGCCGGTCATCGTGGTGACCACCGCGCTGGTCGAGCTCCTCGACGAGGAGGAGATGCGCGCGGTGATCGGCCACGAGGTCGCGCACGCGATGTCGGGCCACGCGGTCTACCGGACCATGCTGATCATCCTCACCAACATCGCCACCCGGATCGCCTTCATCCCGCTCGGCGGCCTGGCGATCGGCGCGCTGATCACCGCGCTCAACGAGTGGTTCCGCAAGGCCGAGCTCTCCTGCGACCGGGCCGGGCTGCTGGTGGGCCAGGACCTGCAGGCCTCGATGCGCGGCCTGATGAAGCTGGCCGGTGGCCACCACCTGCACGAGATGAACACGGATGCCTTCCTGGAGCAGGCCGAGGAGTATGACAAGGCCGGTGACCTGCGCGACGGCGTGATCAAGCTGCTGCAGGTGCTGCCGCAGTCGCACCCGTTCGCGGCGGTCCGGGTGGCGAAGATCAAGAAGTGGGCCGAGAGCGACGAGTACCGCTCGATCATGGCCGGCGCCTACCCGCGTCGGGAGGAGGACACCGAGGCCTCGTTCCGCGAGCAGGCCAAGGCGGCGGCGGACTCCTACGCGCAGTCCTTCAAGGAGACCAAGGACCCGCTGATGGGCCTGATCCGCGACGTCGCGGGCGGCACCGCCGACCTGGGCGGCAAGCTGCGGGACGTCTTCGCGGGCCGCACCTCGGGCAACGGCTCGGACGCGGACTCCGCGCCCGACGGGGACGCCCCCGTGGACGGCGACGGCAAGGCCTGAGCCAAGACCCCGGCAACACAGTGACAAGGGCCCTCCGGAGCTGCTCCGGAGGGCCCTTCCGTCACATGGTGCCCTGGAGGGTTCCGCAGACCGTCCAGGCGTTGGACTGGTGGTCGAACGGGTCGATCCCGGTCGGGCTCGGGCTGGCGCTCGGGCCGCTCGGACGTGGGGTGGCCGACCCGGACCCCTTGGCGGCCGAACCGCTCGCGTGCTGCTGCGGGAAGAGCGGCTCCAGATAGGCGCTCTGGTCGGCGTCGCAGCTGGTGGCGCCGGCCTGGACGACGGAGTCGACCAGCTGGACCCGGCGGCTCATGATGTCGTCCGGGGTCAGCCAGTACGTCAGCGAGCGCCGCACCGCGTAGTAGACGACCGGCTGGACCTGCGGTGCCTCGGCCTTGGCCCCGCCCGACGCCGAGGCCGCCGCCGAACCGGACGCGGCCGGGGTGGACGACGGTGCGGCGGCGGGCGAGGCGGCCGCGCTCTGCTTCGGCGTCAGCGCATACAGGAACGTGTAGTCGCTGGTCACCTGGAGTGTCTGGGCGTCGAGCTCGCTGTAGCTGATCTGGCCGGGCCCGACGAGCACCTCTTGGGTGGCCAGCTGCGTCGTCGCCGGGTCGAAGCGGACCATCCAGCCGGTGGCCTCGTGCCGCTGGTCGTCGACGGGATGGCTGACGCTCTGGTCGAACTGCGGGTACTGACCAGGCGAGATCCAGAGCCGGACCGCGTCGGTGTCCTGGCCGGACAGCACCTCGGGGTCGAGCGAGGAGGCCTTCAGGTAGTCCTGGACGGTGGTGAGCGCGGCCAGCACCTGGTCGTGGGTGAAGTGGTCGGTGTGCCGGGCGTTGGGCAGGTTGAAACCCTGGTCCCCCACCGCCAGGAACTGCGAGCCGGGCAACCCGGCGAAGGGCCCGGTGGTGTCCCCGCCCGACGGCGAGGCCGAGGCGGACGCGCCGCCGGAGCCGGACGCGGAGGGCTTGGCCGAGCCGGTGGGCTTGGTGCTGGGCTGGCTGCTGCCGCTCGCCTTGGCGCCACTGGCGGCCGAGCTCGGCGTTCCGCTCGCGCCGCTGCTCCCGACCGGCCCGGCCGGGAGGGTGGCCCGCCCGGTGGGAATGCCGTTCGGGCCCGGCTGCAGCGGGATGATCTGGACGCTCAGGTTGGCGGCCACGCCGGAGACCGGCGTCGGGTACGGATGGCGGACGCCCATGTAGACGGCCGTGGCGAAGGCGAAGCCGATCAGCAGCATCAGCGCGAGGGCCTGGCGCGGCAGCCCGCCGCCACCGTGGCCGTGGTGACTCGAACCCTCCCCGTTGCCGCCGCCCCTGCCGCTGCGGCGGCGGACCGCCCGCTGCCCGCCGGAGAGCCGCTCACTGGCGGAGAGCTCCTGGATCCGGGCAGCACGGATGAACGATTCGTCGAACACGACGGATCGGAACTCGTCCTCGCCCCCGGCGTTGCCCTCCGGCCCGCCCTCGGGGGGCTCTGTCGGGCCGCCCATGAACCTAGAGTAAGTCGCTTCCCGTAAGTGGGAGATGCCCGGCCCGGCAAGTTCTGGGTGGGAAGTGACCTTGATTGTTCGTCAGCTGACGGACAAATGAGACATTCACCACAAACAGGCCGTAGCCGAGATGCTCCGATGACTCGGATGTGCTCAGCTGTGCGCCAACACAGCTGGTGAGCTGGACGACGAGGGCGCCGAGGGCCCAGGCCCGCGGTTGGTGCCGGGAGCCGATCCGCCCGAGGCCCGGTAGACCGCGGCCGCCGCGCCCAGCACGGCCACTATCCCTATGACGACCAGCATCACGCGGGCCACCACCCGCTGCCAGCGACCGGGGTGACGGTCCGCGTAGGGCAGCGGCTTGAGTTCGAGCGGAAGGCCGTCCGGATCGTCGTCCTCGTCCACGTCGGCGTAGTCGATCGGCGCGCGGGTGCCGGTCGCCAGAGCGCGCTCGGTCGCCGACGGCTCGTGCACCAGCGCCCCACGGACGAAGGCCTCGTCGAACACCACGGCGGCGAACTCCCCGTTCACCAGGCCGTGGTCGTCGTCGCCTGCGCCGTCGAAGGGATCGGTGCTGCGGTCGGGACCGTCGGACACAGCATCAGCCTAGGGCAGCACGCCCGCTTTGTCTGCGGGTTGCGCCGCCCTACCGCGAGGTCAGCGGCGGATGTGGCCGTCGCCGGTGACGATGTACTTCGTCGACGTCAGCTCCGGCAGGCCCATCGGGCCACGGGCGTGCAGCTTCTGCGTCGAGATGCCGATCTCCGCGCCGAAGCCGAACTGGCCGCCGTCGGTGAACCGGGTCGAGGCGTTGACCGCGACCGTGGTCGAGTCGACCAGCTGGGTGAAGCGGCGAGCGGCGGCCTGAGAGGTCGTCACGATCGCCTCGGTGTGGCCCGAGGACCAGAGCCGGATGTGCGCGACGGCGTCCTCGAGCGAGTCGACCACACCGGCGGCGATGTCGTAGGAGAGGTACTCGGTCTCCCAGTCCTCCGGCGTGACCGGCACCACGACCGCCTTGGTGTCCTCGCGTTCCGCCACCTCCTGCACCCGGGCGTCGCCGTGGACGGTGACGCCCGCGTCGGCGAGCGCGGCCAGCGCGAGCGGCAGGAACGTGTCGGCGATGTCCTTGTGCACCAGGAAGGTCTCGGCCGCGTTGCAGACGCTGACCCGGTGCGCCTTCGAGTTGACCAGGATCTCCACGGCCATGGCCAGGTCGGCGTCGGCGTCGACATAGACGTGGCAGTTGCCGGTGCCGGTCTCGATCACCGGCACGGTGGACTGCTCCACGACCGTACGGATCAGCGAGGCGCCGCCGCGCGGGATCAGAACGTCGACCATCCCGCGCGCCCGCATCAGCTCCTGCACGGAGTCGCGGCTCTCCCCCGGCACCAGATGCACCGCGTCCGCGGGCAGGCCCGCGCCGCCGACGGCGTCGCGGATCACCTCGACCAGCTTCCGGTTCGACGCGATCGCGGAGGAGGAACCCCTGAGCAGGACGGCATTGCCGGACTTCAGGCAGAGCGCGGCGGCGTCGACGGTGACGTTGGGACGCGCCTCGTAGATGATCCCGACCACCCCGAGCGGCACCCGCACCTGGCGGACGTCCAGCCCGTTGGGGAGCGTGTACCCGCGCACCACCTCGCCGACCGGGTCGGGCAGCCCCGCGACCTTCCGCACGTCCTCGGCGATGGCGGCGATCCGCTCGCGCGTCAACGTCAGCCGGTCCACCACGGCCTCGTCCGTCCCCGCGGCCCGCGCCCGCGCCACGTCCTCGGCGTTCGCCTCGACGATCTCCCGCGTCCGCACCTGCAGCGCGTCCGCGACGGCGAGCAGCGCATCGTCCTTCGGCGTCCGCGGCAGCGGCGCGAGGGTCGCGGCGGCGGCGCGCGCCCGGTAGGCGGCCTGCAGCACCGGCGACTTCGGCAGCGGCGAGGGCAGATCGGGCGAGGGGAACTCGACGGAGTGGCTGCTCATACGCACAGCGTAAAGCCTCCGGCGAGGGTGGCTGTTGGCACTTTCAGTGGGTGAGACCAGCAGATTTGGAGAGACGGGACGATGCAACATCTAGGGGCGCGGGGAACTGCGCGAGCAACCACCCTGTGCGGATGGCCCTGCTCGTTCGGTGCTCTACCTGCGCGGGTGGCTTGTCGCGCTGTTCCCCGCGCCCCTAGATAGTGCAACCACCTGCGGCAGCATCAGCCCGCCTTGTCGCGCCCAAGCGGCGGAGCCGCATATCAGCAGAGCCCCGCGCCCCTGAGGTAGTACAACGCCCCCCGCGCCGAACCACCAGGTCAGTACGGGTGCACTCCCCCCAGGAACGCCGGTGGCTCCCCGTACCCCTCGGCGATGCGCTTGTGGTACGTCGGGCGGTCCACCACCTCCAGGCCGACCACCTCCCACGGGGGCAGCTGGGCGGTGACCCGGTGCTCACCCCACAGGCGGAGCGCCAGCGCCGCCGCGTCCTGGAGGTCGTCGGCCTGTTCCCAGTAGCGGATCTCCGCGTGGTCCGCGGCGTAGCGGGCCGTGAGGAAGGGCGGGTGTTCGTGGGCCAGTTGTTCCAGGCCCTGCTTCAGCTGGGGCAGCGGGGTGACCCGGCCGGCGACGTTCAGCACGACGTGCCATATGCGGGCGCGCTGCCCGATCTCCGCCGCGCTGGAGCCCGGCTGGACCCGGCCCGCGTGCTCCGGCGCGTCCGCGCGGTCGTGGTCGGCGCCCGCGTGCGGGTCGGGCGCGCCCGCGCCGCCGGGGATGCTGGTCAGCACCGCCCGTGCGCGGCCCTCGCCGCCTCCGCCGGCTCCCCCGCTCCCGCTGCCTCCGCTTCCCCCACTGCCCACGGGTCGCGCTCCCTGGCGCCTGCGTCCCACCGGCGGCCTCCCTGTCGGCGATTCGTCCCCGCGGTCTGTGCTCCTGAATCTCAAGCCAGCAACCGTCGGCGCCTCAGCCGGTCAGGACGACGAGGTCGTCGCGGTGCACGACCTCCCGCTCGTAGGCGGGGCCGAGCTCGCGCGCCAGGTCCCGCGTCGACCGGCCGAGGAGCCGGGGAAGCTCCCTTGCATCAAAGTTGACCAGCCCGCGCGCGACGATGTGGCCGTTTTCGTCAAGAAGGTCCACCGGATCGCCCGCAGCGAAATCTCCCTCAACTCCGGTCACACCAGCGGGGAGCAGCGAAGTTCGCCGTTCCACGACGGCCGCGACGGCCCCCGCGTCGAGGGTGATCGCGCCCCGGGGCGAACTGGCGTGCTCCAGCCAGAGCAGCCGGTCGGCCGCACGCCTGCCCGTACGGTGGAAGAGCGTTCCCGTGTCCCTGCCCGCGAGCGCGGCCGCCGCGTGGCGGGCCGCGGTGAGGATGACGGGGATGCCCGCGCCGGTGGCGATCCGCGCGGCCTCGACCTTGGTGACCATGCCTCCGGTGCCGACCCCGGCCTTGCCCGCGCTGCCGATCTCGACGCCCGCGAGGTCGTCAGGACCGTGCACCTCGGCGATGCGGCTGGTCCCCGGCTTGCTCGGGTCGCCGTCGTAGAGGCCGTCCACGTCGGAGAGCAGCACCAGCAGGTCGGCGCGGACCAGGTGGGCGACGAGCGCGGCCAGCCGGTCGTTGTCGCCGAAGCGGATCTCGGCGGTGGCGACGGTGTCGTTCTCGTTGACGACCGGGACCGCGCCCATGGCCAGCAACTGCTCCAGCGTCCGGTAGGCGTTGCGGTAGTGGGCACGCCGGGACGCGTCGTCGGCGGTCAGCAGCACCTGGCCGACGCGCAGGCCGTAGCGGGCGAAGGAGGCCGTGTAGCGCGCCACGAGCAGGCCCTGGCCGACGCTGGCGGCGGCCTGCTGCCGGGCCAGGTCGGAGGGGCGCTTCTCCAGGCCGAGCGGGGAGAGGCCGGCCGCGATCGCGCCGGAGGAGACCAGCACGATCTCCACCGGTCCGGCGTCCGTGCCGCGCTCGTGGGCCTTGGCCAGGACGTCGACGAGGGCGTCGACCCGGTCCGCGTCGAGGCCGCCGGTCGCGGTGGTGAGCGACGAGGAGCCCACCTTCACCACGATGCGGCGCGCCTGCAGCACGTCTTCCCGGAGTTCCCGGATGTTGCTGCCTGTCACGCCGTCGCTCCCGTGCTACCCGTGCGTCCGCCGATACGCTGCTGCGCCACCTTGCTGCGCTGATGGGCAGCAATCTACGCGAAGCGGACCACGGAGATCACCCGGGTTTCAGCCCTCGGGACGGTACGGCGGGGTCAATCCCCAGCCCCACTTCGGCATCGGGGTGTGCACGACGCGCTGCGCGCCCGGCGCGGAGAACATCAGGGCCATCCGCGTCCCCCATTCGAGGTACCCGCGGAAGGCGGCGCGGAACTCCGGATCGGTCGGCAGGCCGACCTCGTCGGCCGCGTCCTCCAGCAGCCAGAGCCAGCGGCGGCGCATCGGCTCGGTCAGCGCGCGGCCGAGGTGACGGGAGATCATGTGCGGATGGCCGCCGCGCTCGGCGCTGTAGGCGGGCGGGCCGCCGAAGACCTCGCCGAGGAAGAGCGCGACGTGCTGCGGGTGCTCCGGATCCATGCCCGCGAAGACGGGCGCGAGCAGCTCGTCGGCCAGCACCTTGCCGTAGAAGACCTCGGTCAGCCGCGACAGCGCGGGCGCGCCGCCCAGGTACTCGTACAGCGTCGGATCAGGGCGTTCGGCCGCCGCTCCCGCGCCGACCACGCCGGTGGCGCGGTAGTGGCGCATCTCCTCGATGTCGTCGACGTAGGGCTGGATCGCCGCGAAGAACTCCTTGAACTCCGGCGAGGCCCGGAAGCCCTCCAGATGTCCTTCGGTGGACGTCCACCGGATCCGCAGCACGAAGACCCCCGCCTCCTCCTCACACTCCGTCAACTCGTAGTCGACGCAGTACTCGGAGGCGGCGAGGGGCTGGGCGGCCCGCTGGTACGCGGCTTCGAACGCGTCCCGGCGGTCCTGACCGATGCGGTAACGGATGTACTCGACTGTGGCCATACGGCCACTGTAGGCAGAAGCTGCCCGAGGACTCAGTAGTCTTCGTCCGACTCGATCGCGTGGCGGCTCAGCGGGTCGAAGTGCGCGAACTCCTCGGACGCGGCGTCCGCGCGCTTGGCCTCGCGCTCGCGACGGCGGTCGACGGCCGGACGCGGCGCCTCGAAGCGGTGGTCCTCGCCGCGGCGGCCCAGCATCTCCGCGCCGGAGGCCATGGTCGGCTCCCAGTCGAAGACGACGGCGTTCTCGGTGGCGCCGATGACGACCGTGTCGCCCTCGCGGGCGCCGAGCTTGGTGAGCTCGTCCTCGACGCCGAGGCGGTTGAGGCGGTCGGCGAGGTAGCCCACGGCCTCGTCGTTGTTGAAGTCGGTCTGCTTGACCCAGCGCTCCGGCTTGGAGCCGGTGACCCGGTAGAGGTCCTCGTGCTCGTCGTAGACGACCGAGAAGCCCGCGTCGTCCACGGCCTTCGGGCGGATGACGATCCGGGTGGACTCCTCGACCGGCTTGGCGGCGCGCGCCTCGGCGACGATCCCGGCCAGGGCGAAGCTCAGCTCGCGCAGGCCCTTGTGGGCGAGCGCGGAGACCTCGAAGACCTGGTAGCCGCGCTCCTCCAGGGAGGGGCGGACCAGGTCGGCCAGGTCCTGGCCGTCGGGGATGTCGACCTTGTTGAGCACGACGATGCGCGGCCGGTCCTCAAGACCGCCGTACTGCTTGAGCTCGTCCTCGATGACGTCGAGGTCGGTGAGCGGGTCGCGGTCGGACTCCAGCGTGGCGGTGTCGAGCACGTGCACCAGCACCGAGCAGCGCTCGACGTGGCGCAGGAACTCCAGGCCCAGGCCCTTGCCCTGGCTGGCGCCCGGGATCAGACCCGGCACGTCGGCGATGGTGTAGACGGTGGACCCGGCGGTGACCACGCCCAGGTTCGGGATCAGCGTGGTGAACGGGTAGTCCGCGATCTTCGGCTTGGCGGCGGAGAGCACCGAGATCAGCGAGGACTTGCCCGCGCTCGGGTAGCCGACCAGCGCCACGTCGGCGACGGACTTGAGCTCCAGCACGATCTCGGCGCTGTCGCCGGGCTCGCCGAGCAGCGCGAAGCCGGGCGCCTTGCGGCGCGCCGAGGCCAGCGCGGCGTTGCCGAGGCCACCGATGCCGCCCGCGGCCGCGACGAAGGAGGTGCCGTGACCGATCAGGTCGGCCAGCACGTTGCCCTTGCGGTCCATGACGACCGTGCCGTCCGGGACCGCGAGCACCAGGTCCTCGCCCTCCGCGCCGGTGCGGTTGCCGCCGGCGCCGGGCTTGCCGTTGCCGGCCTTGCGGTGGGGGTGGTGGTGGTAGTCGAGCAGCGTCGTGACCTGCGGGTCGACGACCAGGGTCACGCTGCCGCCGCGTCCGCCGTTGCCACCGTCCGGGCCACCCAGCGGCTTGAACTTCTCGCGGTGCACGGAGGCGCAGCCGTGGCCCCCGTTACCCGCGGCGACGTGCAGTTCGACGCGGTCAACGAAGGTGGTCATGATGCGGGCGCCTCTCGATTGGCGGGAAGGTCCGTACGGTTCGTACGGTTCGTGAGTCAGCGGTTCGTGAATGCCGCTGTAAACACCAAGGGTGGACCGGAATGTTCCGATCCACCCTCAGCGAGGTACAGCTGGGTCCTACGTGTCGGCCGAAAAAGCTCAGGCGACCGGGACGATGTTGACGACCTTGCGGCCGCGACGGGTGCCGAACTCGACGGCACCGGCCTGCAGCGCGAACAGCGTGTCGTCGCCGCCACGGCCGACGCCCGCACCCGGGTGGAAGTGGGTGCCGCGCTGGCGGACGATGATCTCGCCGGCGTTGACGACCTGGCCGCCGTAACGCTTCACGCCCAGGCGCTGGGCGTTCGAGTCACGACCGTTACGGGTAGAGCTTGCGCCCTTCTTGTGAGCCATGGTTCCCCTCGCCCCTTACTTCGCCGAGTCGATGCTGGTCACGCGAAGCGCGGTGTGGCGCTGACGGTGGCCCATACGCTTCTTGTAGCCGGTCTTGTTCTTGTACTTCTGGATGCGGATCTTCTCGCCCTTGTGGTGGTCGACCACCTCGGCGCGGACCTTCACACCCGCCAGGACCCACGGGTCGCTGGTGACGGCCTCGCCGTCGACGACCAGGATCGTCGAGAGCTCAACGGTCTCGCCGACCTTGGCGTCGACCTTGTCAGCCTCAAAAACATCGCCGACGGCAACCTTGTGCTGCCGTCCGCCGCTACGCACGATCGCGTACACGTTGAACCCTTCTCGATTCGGTCGGAACCTCTGACGCCAGCCGCACCGGTGCCAAACGCCCGGGGGCCTCCCCCGGGCGAGAAAGCCCAGGAGGTGTGTGTGCTCAGAAGCAGGCGTGACTCACCGATTGCAAAGCACGCCGAGGGTCAAGACTACGGAAGCCCCGACCCGGGGTCAAACCAGCCCATGGGGCCTCGTCCGGGCCCGAACCCGGACGTCTGCGCAGCTCGGGGCCGGTCCGCGTCGATCGCTCGACACGGACCGGCCCGGGCGCCACGCGGGGGTGACGCCGCTGACTGCTCCCGCCGCTGACTACTCCGCGGCCGGCTCGGCGGCGGGCTCGCTCGCGGCGGCCTTCTTGGACGTGCGCTTGGCCGTCGTCTTCTTCGCGGCCGTCTTGGTCGCCGTCTTCTTCGCGGCGACCTTCTTGGCAGCCGTCTTGCGCGCCGCACGCTTGCGCGCGGGCGGAGCAGCCTCGGCCTCGGCCTCGGCCTCGGCCGCCGGGGCCTCAGCCTGCGCGGCGGGGGCCTCGGCGGTGACCGCCTCGGCAGCCTGCTCCGGCTCGGCGACGGGCGCGGCGGCGGACTCCGCCGCCGACTCTCCCGCGATGACCACGACGGCGGGCTCGGCGCCGACCGTCGAGGTCGCCTTGCGCACCGCGCGACGGCGGGTGCGGCCACGCGGGGCGGCGGCCTCGATCATGCCCTCGACCATCGCCTCGGCCTCGGCCTGCGCCGCGGCGTCGACCACCGGAGCAGCCTCGGCGACCGGCTCGGCGACGGCTTCGACGACCGGCTCGGTCACGACCTCGGCAGCCACCACCTCGGGCTCGCGGGAGACCAGCTCGATCTCCTCGTGCTCGTGGTCGGCGTGCTCGTGCGCCTCGTGCGTCTCCGCCGGGGTCTCGTCGCCGCCGCGACCACGACGACGGCGCTTGGAGCCGCCGCCCTCCTCGGGCTGCGCGGCCTCGGACTTGCCGCCGCCGACACCCGGCTTCGGGCCCGCGAAGCCCTTGGGCGCGGGAGCGGTCTGCTCCATGTGCACGATCACACCGCGACCGTTGCAGTGCACGCAGTTCTCGGAGAACGACTCCAGCAGGCCCTGGCCGACCCGCTTGCGGGTCATCTGCACCAGGCCCAGCGAGGTCACCTCGGCCACCTGGTGCTTGGTCCGGTCCCGGCCCAGGCACTCCAGCAGACGGCGCAGCACCAGGTCGCGGTTGGACTCCAGCACCATGTCGATGAAGTCGATGACGATGATGCCGCCCAGGTCCCGCAGCCGCAGCTGACGGACGATCTCCTCGGCCGCCTCGATGTTGTTGCGGGTGACGGTCTCCTCGAGGTTTCCGCCCTGGCCGGTGAACTTGCCGGTGTTGACGTCGACGACCACCATGGCCTCGGTCTTGTCGATCACCAGCGAACCGCCGCTGGGCAGCCAGACCTTGCGGTCCAGCGCCTTCATCAGCTGCTCGTCGATCCGGTAGGTCGCGAAGACGTCGACCTCGGAGGTCCACTTCTGCAGACGCGGCGTCAGGTCCGGTGCCACCGACGAGACGTACTCGTGGATGGTGGACCAGGCGTTCTCGCCCTGGACGATGACCTTGGAGAAGTCCTCGTTGAAGATGTCGCGGACCACACGGACCGTCATGTCCGGCTCGCCGTAGAGCAGCGCGGGGGCGTTGCCGCTGGTGGCCTTCTTCTGGATGTCCTCCCACTGCTGCTGCAGCCGCTGGACGTCCCGGGTCAGCTCCTCCTCGGACGCGCCCTCGGCGGCGGTGCGCACGATGACGCCCGCGTCGTCCGGGACGATCTTCTTGAGGATGTTCTTCAGCCGGGCGCGCTCGGTGTCGGGCAGCTTGCGGCTGATGCCGGTCATCGAGCCCTCGGGCACGTAGACCAGGTAGCGGCCGGGCAGCGAGATCTGGCTGGTCAGGCGGGCGCCCTTGTGGCCGATCGGGTCCTTGGAGACCTGGACCAGCACGGACTGACCGGACTTCAGCACCGACTCGATCCGGCGCGGGCCGTTCTTCAGGCCCAGACCGGAGAAGTTGACCTCACCGGCGTAGAGCACCGCGTTGCGGCCCTTGCCGATGTCGACGAAGGCGGCCTCCATCGACGGCAGCACGTTCTGCACCTTGCCCAGGTACACGTTGCCGACGTAGGAGGTGGCCTGCTCCTTGTTGACGTAGTGCTCGACGAGGACGCCGTCCTCCAGCACACCGATCTGGGTGCGCTCGCCGGACTGACGGACCACCATGACGCGCTCGACGGCCTCGCGGCGCGCCAGGAACTCGGCCTCGGTGATGATCGGGACGCGGCGGCGGCCCTGCTCGCGGCCCTCGCGGCGGCGCTGCTTCTTGGCCTCCAGGCGGGTCGAGCCCTTGATGGACTGGACCTCGTCCGGGTCGAACGGCGCCTCGCCGGAACGGCGGCGCGGCTCACGGACCTTGACGACCGTGCGCTCCGGGTCGCCCTCGCCCGTCTCTGCCTCGGGGCCCGCGTCCCCGCTGCGGCGGCGACGACGACGGCGACGACGGCTGGAGGAGGACAGCGCCTCACCCAGGTCGTCCTCGTCCTCAGCCTCGTCCTCGGACTCCTCGCCCTCCGCCTCGTCGGCGGACTGCTCGGCCTCGTCGGACTCACCACGGCGACGACGGCGACCGCCACGGCGGCGGCGACGGGAGGGGCGGCCCTCCTCGGCGTGGTGCTCGGCCTCGTGCTCCTCGTGGTCCTCGGACTCCTCGTCCTCGGCTCCGTGCTCGGCCTCGGCGAGCTCCTCGCCCTCGACGCCCAGCTCGGTGTCCTCGCTCACCACGTAGGCGGGCGAGGTGGCGCGACGACGGCGACGGCGACGGCCGACGGACTCGCCGGCGTCCTCGTCCTCCTCCTCGTCCGCGGAGAGCGGCGCACGGGTGCTGACCTGCTCGAAGCGGGCCGGCTCGGTCGGCGCGGCGGGCGCGGCCGCGCGGCGGCGGGTACGACGACGGCCGCCGGTGGTCTCCTCGGCCTCCGCCTCGGCACCGGCCTCGGCGGATGCCGCTGCGGGCGCGGTGGCGGCGGTGGGAGCCGTCTCGGCGGCGGGAGCGACGGCCGGGGACTCGGCACGGCGGCGGGTCCGGCGCGCGGGAGCCTCGGCGGCCTCCTCGTCCGGCGCGGCGAAGGCGGCAGCCGGCGCACCGGCGCGGCGACCGCTCGCGGCGGCCTCGGCCGGGGCGGCAGCCTCGGGCTGCTGGAAGACCGGGGGCTGGAAGATGGCGGTGGCCGGACGCACGGCGCGGCGGCGGGCACGCGGGGCGTGCTCCTCGGCGGCGGGCTGCTCGGCAGCGGGGGCGGTGGCGGCCTGGGTCGGCTCGGCGGGCTGCACGGCGGCAGCGGCGCGCTGCTGGAGTGCGACGATGCGCCGCTCCAGCTGGCTGCCGGCCTCGACCTTCAGCGTGGCTCCGGCGCGGGACACCAGGTCGGCGACGAGCGCCTCCAGCTGGGCGCCGCTGACGGCACCGGACTCGACCTGCTGCTCGACCTGGTCCAGCTCGCCGAGCAGGGCGAGGCTGTCGTCGGCCTGCGGCGCGGCAGGGGCCTCGGCAGCGGGTGTCTCGGCGGCCGGGGTCTCCACGACCGGCTCGGCCTCGGCCTTCTTACGGGTACGGCGGGCGCGCTTGCGCGGCTCGGGAGCCTCGGCGGCCTCAGCGGCGACAGCCGCGTCTGCGGGGGCGGGCTGGGCGGCAACCGGCTCAGCGGCGACCGCCTCGGCGGCCGGGGTCTCGACGACCGGCTCGGCCTCGGCCTTCTTGCGGGTACGGCGGGCGCGCTTGCGCGGCTCAGGAGCCTCGGCGGGCTCGCCGGCGGCCTCAGCGGCGGCGGCAGGTGCCGCCGCACTCTCGGCGCTCTGCGCGCTCGCTACGGCCTCAGCGGGCTCGGCGACCGGCGGGCCGGCCGGACGGCTGGCGGCGCGGCGACGACGCGGGGCGGCCTTGGGGGCCGCACCCTGCGATTCACTCGGCTCGTTGTTCTCGGTGTGTTCGTTGTCGTTCTCGGGCATGCGGGCGTTTCTCCCGTCACGCCCCCGGGCACCGCGCCAACTGGGCGGGCGCCGCACGGGGGCTCGCGTATGTCTTTGATGGCGTGCCCACGGGGGTCGCGGACTCGCCGAAGCTTCGGGTCGCGCTTTGGTCGACCGGGCCCCGGATGGCTCCCAGGGCCCTGGTCGGGCGCCGACGGCGCTGCGTCGCCGTCCGGTCCGCCGCCGCTACGCGTGCTGCGGCTCGGTCGCCTCGGGTGTGAGGGCCAGTGCCGCGTCGCGGTCGGGCGCGAACGGGTCGGTCACCGCGCCGGTCTCCTCGTCGAGCGGCCCCTGCGCCAGCCTGGTCACCCCAGCGGGGACCGGCAGCGCGAGGTCGGCCGTCACACGAAGACCGGTGAGGACGTCGTCGGGTCGGACGGCGGGTGTGGCGTGCCGAACAACCAGGCGCAGTATCGCACAGGCACGGCCTGCGAGGATATCGGTCGTACTTTCCGGTAGTGCGAGTGCACCCGCGTCCACCTGCGGATCCACCACGTCGAGAGTGATCACCGCGCCGCGCGCGTCGAAGGTACGCAGACCGTTCTTGGTCTGCCGCTCCACCGTGACCTCGTCCTGCGCCAGGAAGGCGGCGACGGCGGCACGGGCCGTGTCGGCCTCGACGCCGTCCAGGACGAGCTGCCAGCAGGAGGCCTGCAGGCGCTCCATGAAGTCCTTGCCGTGCGCCTCGACCGCGTCGACGACGTCCAGGCCCGGCGGCAGCGACTCGTCCAGTTGGCTGCGCAGCAGCTCCGGCTCGCGCCGCTCGCTGAGGGCCAGCTCCACGTACTCGGCCTCACTGGCGGCACCGGTGGGCGCGGCGTTCATGAAGCTGATCTTGGGGTGGGGGGTGAAGCCGGCGGAGTACGCCATCGGGACGGCGGAACGGCGCAGAGCGCGCTCGAGGGCTCGCTGGAAGTCGCGGTGGCTGGTGAAGCGGAGGCGACCACGCTTGGTGTAGCGAAGACGGATCCGCTGGACCGCGGGTGCGGGCGGCGGACCGTCGGGCGTGCGGCGTGCCAGTGCGCTCAGTCCTTCGGGAGTAGGGGCGTTCGTGCGCCTCCAAGGGTACGCGGCTACGTCGGTCGACGGTTCCGCGCTCGGTCGGCCACCGCGTGGGCGGCACAGGCGGCGGTGCCGGGGCCGACGCCCGAGGTCGATATGCGTTTTCGGCACAGTGTTCAGAATATTGCGACTAAGACACTGCAGAAACATTTCCTCGTGCACGATAGGTCCGCATTTTGGCACGACTTCCGCATACGGCCATGCTGCACCAACGGCCGCGCCCGGCCGGGGAACGGTCGTAGTAGAGCCAGCGGCAGTCCTCCGCCGCACATGCCTTGAGCCGGAGCCAGTCCTTGCCGGCAGCGGCGATACCAGCGGCGACCTGGGCGAACAGCAGTTCCGTGGCCGGAAGTCCGGGCGCGGGAACGAGCTCCATGGCGCCGTCGAGGCGCGGCGCCAGCACCAAGGAGGCAGACGTCAGCTGCCGAGTGAATGAATCCAGCGAACCCTGTGGAATATCCAGACCCGCGTGCGCCATTCCCGCCTCCCGCAACAGCTCACGGAATACGCGAACCCGCGCTGCGTCGAAGCCCTCCCCCGCGCGCTCCCCCGAGAACTCCCCCCAGAGCTCCTCCAGGAACGCCTCCAGCCCGTCCTCGCCCGTGTCCACGTCGAGCGTGTTGACGAGCTCCTGCACCAGCCGCAGCGGCTCCGGGGCGTCTCCCATGCTTGCGATGTTACCGATTCTGCGGCAGCATCCAGTAACGCGAGCAGTTACCTCTAGACCGCTTCAAGCGGTAACTTCGACGAGAGGCACCTCATGATCGGCAACCTGCGCGCCTTCGCCCTCGACTGTCCCGACCCCGTCGCCCTGGCCGGGTTCTACGCCCAACTCGTAGGCGGCAAGGTCGTCGTCGAGGAGGAGCAGGACGAGTGGGTGGAGCTGGAAGGCGACTACGGCACCACCAAGCTCGCCTTCCAGAAGGTCGACGGCTACCGCGCACCCGCCTGGCCCGGCCAGGGCACCCCGCAGCAGGCCCACATCGACATCGGCGTCACCGACCTCGACGCCGCGCACACCCAGGTCCTCGCGCTCGGCGCGACACCGCTGGAGGACTGGGCCGGCACCAAGTCCTGGCGCGTGTACGCAGATCCGGTCGGGCACCCGTTCTGCCTCTGCGCCTGCTGAGAGACACGACGAGGCCCGCCGATCTCCTGATCGGCGGGCCTCGTTCGGTGCTGCGGTTGCGCGGGTCTTGCGGCTAGCTGTTGACGACCGTCAGCGGCAGCAGCTTCTTGCCCGTCGGGCCGATTTGAATCTCGGTGCTCAGCTGAGGGCACACGCCGCAGTCGAAGCACGGGGTCCAGCGGCAGTCGTCGACCTCGACCTCCTCCAGGGCGTCCTGCCAGTCCTCCCAGAGCCAGTCCTTGTCGAGGCCGGAGTCCAGGTGGTCCCAGGGGAGGACCTCCTCGTACTGGCGCTCGCGGGTGGTGTACCAGGCGACGTCGACGCCGGTGTCGGCCAGGGCCTTCTCGGCGCAGCGCATCCAGCGCTCGTAGGAGAAGTACTCGCGCCAGCCGTCGAAGCGGCCGCCGTCCTCGTAGACGGCGCGGATGACCGCGCCGACGCGGCGGTCGCCGCGGGAGAGGAGGCCCTCGATCAGGCCCGGCTTGCCGTCGTGGTAGCGGTAGCCGATGTTGCGGCCGTACTTGCGGTCGTTGCGGATCGCGTCGCGCAGCTTGAGCAGGCGCGCGTCGGTCTCCTCGACGCCCAGCTGCGGGGCCCACTGGAACGGCGTGTGCGGCTTGGGCACGAAGCCGCCGATGGAGACGGTGCAGCGGATGTCGTTGGTGCCGGTGACCTCGCGGCCCTTGGCGATGACGTTCTTCGCCATCTCGGCGATCTGCATCACGTCCTCGTCGGTCTCGGTCGGCAGACCGGCCATGAAGTAGAGCTTCACCTGGCGCCAGCCGTTGCCGTACGCGGTGGCGACCGTGCGGATGAGGTCCTCCTCGGACACCATCTTGTTGATCACCTTGCGCAGCCGCTCGCTGCCGCCCTCGGGGGCGAAGGTCAGACCGGAGCGGCGGCCGTTGCGGGAGAGCTCGTTGGCCAGGTCGATGTTGAACGCGTCGACGCGGGTGGACGGCAGCGACAGGCCGACCTTGTCCTCCTCGTAGCGGTCGGCCAGGCCCTTGGCGATGTCGGCGATCTCGGTGTGGTCGGCGGAGGAGAGCGAGAGCAGGCCGACCTCCTCGAAGCCGGTGGCCTTGAGGCCGCGCTCGACCATCTCGCCGATGCCGGTGATGGAGCGCTCGCGCACCGGGCGGGTGATCATGCCCGCCTGGCAGAAGCGGCAGCCACGGGTGCAGCCACGGAAGATCTCGACCGACATGCGCTCGTGGACCGTCTCCGCGAGCGGCACCAGCGGCTGCTTGGGGTAGGGCCACTCGTCGAGGTCCATCACGGTGTGCTTGGTCACCCGCCACGGCACGCCGGACTGGTTCGGCACGACGCGGGCGATCCGGCCGTCGGCCAGGTACTCGACGTCGTAGAACTTGGGCACGTAGAAGCCGCCGGTGCGGGCGAGGCGCAGCAGCACCTCGTCGCGGCCGCCGGGGCGGCCCTCCGCCTTCCAGGCGCGGATGATCTCGGTCATGTCCAGCACGGCCTGCTCGCCGTCGCCGACCACGGCCGCGTCGAGGAAGTCCGCGATCGGCTCGGGGTTGAACGCGGCGTGGCCGCCCGCGAGGACGATCGGGTCGTCGATGGTGCGGTCGGCCGCGAGCAGCGGGATACCGGCCAGGTCGAGGGCGGTGAGCATGTTCGTGTAGCCGAGCTCGGTGGAGAAGCTCAGGCCGAAGACGTCGAACGCCTTGACCGGGCGGTGCGCGTCGACGGTGAACTGCGGGACGCCGTGCTCACGCATCAGCGCCTCCAGGTCCGGCCAGACGCTGTAGGTGCGCTCGGCCAGGACCCCCTCGCGCTCGTTGAGCACCTCGTAGAGGATCATGACGCCCTGGTTGGGCAGGCCGACCTCGTAGGCGTCGGGGTACATCAGGGCCCAGCGGACGTCGCAGGCGTCCCAATCCTTGACGGTGGAGTTGAGCTCACCGCCGACGTACTGGATCGGCTTCTGGACGTGCGGGAGGAGGGCCTCCAGGCGCGGGAAGACCGACTCGACAGACATAGAGGCAGGGACTTTCGTGAGAGCACCGGGGTGACCCTCAAGGTTACCGCAGGGCCTAAGGTAGGTGATTCGACCAGATTGTCCGACCCAGTCAGAAAGAGCGTTTCGTGCCCATACCCAAGGCGGAACTGCACCTGCACATCGAGGGCACGCTGGAGCCCGAACTCGCCTTCGCGCTGGCGCACCGGAACGGGGTCGACCTGCCCTACTCCTCCCCGGAGCAGCTGCGCGCCGCCTACGCCTTCGACGACCTGCAGTCCTTCCTGGACCTGTACTACCAGCTGATGGACGTGCTGCGGACCGAGGACGACTTCACCGAGCTGGCCGAGGCGTACCTGACGCGGGCGGCCGCGGCCGGTGTGCGGCACGCGGAGATCTTCTTCGACCCGCAGGCGCACACCGCGCGCGGGGTGGAGCTGGACGACGTGGTGCGCGGCCTTTCCCGGGCGCTGTCGCGGGCCGGTGAGCGGCACGGCATCAGCACCCGGCTGATCATGTGCTTCCTGCGCGACCTGCCGCAGGAGTCGGCGCTGGCGACGTTCGAGGCGGCCCGTCCGTGGTTCGGCCGGGCGATCAGCGGCGTCGGCCTGGACTCGGCGGAGGTCGGCCACCCGCCGGCGAAGTTCGCCGACGTCTACGCGCTGGCCCGGGAGGCCGGTCTGCACCTGGTCGCCCACGCGGGCGAGGAGGGCGGCCCCGAGTACGTGCGCGAGGCGCTGGACGTGCTGGGCGTGGAGCGGATCGACCACGGCATCCGCTCGATGGAGGACCCGGAGCTGGTCAAGGAGCTGGTCGCGCGGCGGGTACCGCTGACGGTCTGCCCGTTCTCGAACGTCCGGCTGCGCTGCGTGGACACGCTGGCGGACCACCCGCTCCCGGCGATGCTGGAGGCCGGGCTGGTGGCGACGGTCAACTCGGACGACCCCGCCTACTTCGGCGGCTACGTGGACGAGAACTTCGCCGGGGTGGAGAGGGCCCTCGGGTTGACGGAGGATCAACTGCGGCTGCTGGCACGGAACTCGTTCGAGGCGTCGTTCCTCGAGGACGACGAGGAGCGCCGCGCCGCGCTGCTGGCCGAGGTCGACGCGTACCGGTTCCCCGCGCGGGGCTGAGCGCCCGCCCCGCGCCAGGCGCGGGGCGGGCGGGCGTCCTCAGCCGTTGGGCCGGGCCCTCTTTTCCGGCTCGGACAGGCGGACGATCGCCGGCTGGGTCGTGATGGCCGTCCAGCCGTTCGTGCAGGAGACCGGGGTCATCCCCGTGGCGAAGTCGCAGGTGGTCGCGTAGACCGTGCCGGTCGTACTGATCGCGTCCACGAGGATCGTGTTGCCCTGGTCAGCCACGGCCACCCCACACGCGGAGACACCCGTCGGCAGCGCCCGAAGGGTGGTCCAGGTCGTCGTGCCCGCGGGCATGGGGTTGACCTTCGCCGAGCCCACGTCGATGTGGGTGGGAGAGCCCTTGACCACACCGGTGTAGAGATAGTCGCCGTGAACCACCGAGTCGATGGTCACACACGGGCCTGCGGGGCCGGTCGCACCGGTCGCACCCGGCGTACCCGGAGAGCCCGTCGCACCCGTGGCACCGGGCGTACCCGGAGAGCCCGTCGCGCCCGTGGCACCCGGCGTACCCGGAGAGCCCGTCGCACCCGTGGCACCGGGCGTACCCGGAGAGCCCGTCGCGCCCGTGGCACCCGGCGTACCTGGAGAGCCCGTTGCTCCAGTCGCACCCGGCGTACCCGGGGAACCCGTCGCACCCGTAGCACCCGGCGTCCCCGGGGAACCCGTCGCACCCGTAGCACCCGGCGTACCCGGGGAACCCGTCGCACCCGTAGCACCCGGCGTCCCCGGGGAACCCGTCGCACCCGTAGCACCCGGCGTCCCCGGGGAACCCGTCGCACCCGTAGCACCGGGCGTACCCGGGGAACCCGTCGCACCCTTCGCGCCGGTCGCGCCCTTGGGGCCCGGAGGGCCCTTCGGGCCGCGGGGGCCGGGCGGGCACTTGCAGTGGTCGTGGTCGTGGTGGCACTTGGGGGGCTTCGGCGGCTTGCCCCAGGCCGGGGTGACCGGCGCTGTGTGGGAGGCCGGCTTGACCGGGGCGGGGACCGGGGTCGGATTCCTCAGCACGACTGAGGTGTGTGTGGCCGCCAGGTCCGCGGCCATGGCCGTCACCTGCGGTGTGAGCAGCGCACCCGTGAGGGCGGCGACGCTGCCGACGCCCATCGCCACTCTGGTGAATGTTCGCGGTACCGGTCTGGAGCCTCTGTGATCCGAATTCACTTCTGCCTCGCACGTCGCTGGGTTCCGCTATGTCGAGGCGTCAGATCCCACACGCGAGGCGTCCGTACCACCATCGGATCGTCGTACAACTCGGTCAGCGTAGAGGCGCCATCCAAAGGGCCGTCAGTTGGTTGAATCGGTGACGGACAACTCGCTGACGAACCAGCCGAGGTTGGCGCGGACCCTGTCCCCCTGCGGGTTGCCGCGCAGGGCGCGGACGCCCGCCTGGAGGGCCTCCTCGTGGCGGCCGGAGTTGCCCAGGCAGACGGAGAGGAAGTCCCAGGGTGCCCAGTCGTGGTCGCGGCCCCGGACGAAGCCCTCGGTCGGCCGGGCCTGTGCCACGCTCGCGGCGCTGAAGAACGGGACCGCTCGTGCCCACTCGCCCTGCTCGTAGGGGATCATCCCGGCCACCATCCAGGCCTCGGGACGGGTGGGGTCGAGCAGCACCGCCTGGACGGCCGTCTCCGCGGCCTCCCCGGTCCTGCCGATCGCCTGGAGGCACTCCGCCCGCGACATCAGCGCAAAGTACCTCTCCCAGGCGGGCTGGGGCAGGGCCAGCACCTCCGCGTAGGCGTCGGCCGCCTCCTGGTGGCGCTCGACGTCACGCAGCTCGTTGGCGCGGTAGTAGAGCGTGCGCGGCGAACGGTCGCCCTCGGCGTAGAGCTTCTCCAGGATCCGCAGATTGCGGCCCTCGTCCTGCGCGGCCTGCGAAGCGGTGCGGCGGTGCTCGACGACGAGCTGCGCTTCCTCCCTGGTCCGCACGCCGGTGATGTCCACCACCTCGTGGATTGCCCCCGCCCAGCGCAGTCTGGCGGAGCGGCGCAGCACGCGCTCCCGCAGCGTGGTGAAGGTCGGCGCGCCGGTGTGCTCGTCGAAGCCGCAGTGGTACGGGGAGATCAGCGCGTCGAAACGGTCTCCGTCGACACCGTCCCCGTCGGCACCGCTCCCGTCGGCACCGTCCCCGTCGGCACCGTCCCCGTCGAGATCGGCCAGGACGCGGCGGAAGGCCTGCTGCGCGGCGGGAGGGACGCGGTCGTCGGCGTCGAGCCAGACGACCCAGTCGCCCGTGCAGGCGTCGAGGCTGGCGTTGCGGGCGGCGGCGAAGTCGTCGGTCCAGGGCACGTGCAGGACGACCGCGCCCGCTGCCGCGGCGAGTTCCGGGGTGCCGTCGGTGCTGCCGGTGTCGGCGACGACGAGCTCGTCGCAGAAGGCGGAAGCGTCGGCGAGGACGGCGGCGATCGACTCCGCCTCGTCCTTCACGATCATCGAGAGCGATACGCGGGCCACGTGACCGATTCTCTTCCGCACCGGCCACCGGAACGACGAGGCGAGGCAGGACGTCCCGCCCGGTTCCCCCGCTTGCACTACGCAGGAGCGCCGCGCCACCGCTGAGCCGCCTACGCGTCGGCGCTCGACACCGTCTCAACCTTCATCGTCGGCAGCCCGGCGCAGCACCCGGGACAGCATGAACACCGCCGCTGCCACCAGGAGGAAAGGTACGGCCACGCCGACCGCCCGCTCGGCGATCGAGCCCCCGGCGGAGTTCCACTCCGAGGACGGCGCGGCGGCGAGGACGAGTCCTGCCGATGCCAGGGCCACGCCGGAGATCAGCAGGGACACGAACGCGACCGACCGACGTTCCGGCGCGACTCGTAGAGCGCGAGCGCCGAGACCAGGGCGTTGCCGACGAGGTAGAGCACTGCGGCCAGCAACCCGAGCAGGCCGTGCAGGAAGACCGCCGCGATCCACCATCCCAACGGGAGGACCGGGAAGATGAGCAGCACGCAGCAGGTCAGCCACAGGGTCCCGAATATCTGGACGAGCCGGGTCCACAGCGCGGGCTGCATGATCATCCCCCAGGGTCGGGCTCCGCGCTCAACCCGCCATCGAGCGTTGCATCTTGACCGACTGCAGGATCCCGATGCCGATCCAGATCGCGAACATCGACGAGCCGCCGTAGCTGACAAACGGCAGCGGGATACCGGCGACCGGCATGATGCCGAGGGTCATCCCGATGTTCTCGAAGCCCTGGAACGCGAACCAGGTGACCACACCGGCGGCGAGCACGGTGCTGTAGAGGTCGGGCGCCTCGCGGGCGATGCGAAAGCCGCGCCAGATGATGACGCCCAGCAGGACGATGATCGCCATGCCGCCGACGAAGCCCAACTCCTCACCGGCGACGGTGAAGACGAAGTCGGTCTGCTGCTCCGGCACGAACTGGCCCGTGGTCTGGGCGCCGTGGAAGAGGCCCTGGCCGGTCAGGCCGCCGGAGCCGATGGCGATGCGGGCCTGCGCGGTGTTGTAGCCGACGCCCGACGGGTCGAGGGTCGGGTCCGCGAAGGCCGCGAAGCGCGCGATCTGGTACTGCTTCAGCAGGTGCAGCTGCACCACGGCGAAGGCGCCCAGCGCGCCGCCCGCGGTCAGCCCGAGCAGCCAGCGGCCGGGCGCACCGGAGGCGAGCAGCAGGCCGAGGATGATGACGACCATGACCATGGTCGAGCCCAGGTCCGGCATCATCAGCACGATCCCTATCGGGACCATGGCCAGGCCCAGCGCCCGCAGGATCGAGCGGCCGTCGGGCTGTTGGAGCTCGCCCGCGTCGACGCGTGCCGACAGTATCGTCGCCACGATCAGTATGATCGCGAGCTTGCAGAACTCGGACGGCTGCACGGAGAAGCCGCCGCCGAGCACGATCCACGAGTGCGCGCCGTTGACGGTCGACCCGAGCGGGCTCAGCACGGCGAGCACGCCGAGGATCGACAGGCCGTAGATGAACGGCACGGCGGTGCGCAGCCGATGATGGCCGAGCAGCACGACGCCGACGCAGAGCGCCACGCCGATACCCGTGTTGAGCAGGTGGCGGACCAGGAAGTACTGCGGGTCGCCCTGGTTGATGTCGCTGCGGTCGCGGGTCGCCGACCAGACCAGCAGCGAGCCGATGCCCGAGAGCGCGAGCGCCGCCAGCACCAGGGGCCAGTCCATCCGCCGCAGCGGCGACTCCCGGTCGACCAGCCGGCGCACGCCCTCCTTGCGGGGGGCGTAGCGCGGCGCGGTCCAACCGCTGGTACTCAGGCCGCCCATCCGTCCGCCCTCCGCTCGGGCGCCAGCGCCGCGACGTCGAGGGCGGGCAGGACCGGTGTCTTGGAGCCGGTGGCCGGAAGGATCGCCGGGACGGCCGAGTTGACGTAGCCCGGCTGGCCGGGAACGGTGCCGTGCAGCGTGGTGCCGTTCGGCAGCGTGTAGGAGACGGGGCTGGTGACCGTGCCGTCCGGATGGAAGTTCGGCAGCTGGCTCTCGCTCGCCGGGGCGATCGCCTTGCTCGGGTCGATCGAGCCGTCGGCCTGGATGCCGTAGAGCGCGTTGTAGATGTTGCGCACGGCCGGTCCGGAACCGCCGGAACCGGTGCCACCCTGGGAGATCGTCATCACGATCGCGTAGTCCTTGGTGTACGTGTCGAACCAGGACGTGGTCTGCTTGCCGACGACCTCGGCGGTACCGGTCTTGGCGTGCAGCTGGATCTTGTCCTGCGGCCAGCCCTGGAACTTCCACGCCGCGGTACCGCTGGTGACGACGTTGGCTGTGGCCTGGTCGATGTAGGAGATCATCTGCGGGGTGTCCGGCAGGTGGCCCTGGACGACCGGCTTGAGGTCCTGCACGACCTTGCCGCCCGGAGCCACTATGGCCTTGGCGATCTGCGGCTGGTAGATCGTGCCGCCGTTGGCCAGCGCCGAGTAGATGCGGGCCATCTGGATCGGGGTGACCAGCGTGTCACCCTGGCCGATCGCGTAGTTGACCTCGTCACCTGCGCGCAGCGTGGCGAAGTCGACGCAGTCCTCGGTGGCGACCGCCTTGAGGTAGGGGTCGGTCTCCGTCTTGGCCTGCTGGCACCAGATGTCCTTCATCTCGTCGTAGTACTGCTGGTGCCACGCGCGGTCGGGGACGCGGCCGGAGACCTCGCCGGGCAGGTCGATGCCGGTGTTCGCGCCGAGGCCGAACTGGTGGGCGGTCTTGTACAGCCAGTCCTTGGGGTTGGTCGGCTTGGTGCCGCCGTCCTTCAGCCACTGCTGGTAGGCGATGTTGTAGAAGACCGTGTCGCAGGAGACCTCGAGCGCCTTCGACAGGTTGATCATGCCGTAGTTCTCGCCCTCGAAGTTCTTGAACACCCGGCCGCCGATGGTCATCGACGAGGTGCAGGGGAACGTCGAGTCGTAGCCGTAGCCCGCGTTGAGGGCCGCCGTCGTGCTTATCACCTTGAACGTCGAGCCCGGTGCGCTCTGGCCCTGGATCGCCCGGTTCAGCAGCGGGAAGTCGGAGCCCGTGCTGTTCAGCGCCGCGTAGTCGGCGGCGGAGATGCCGCCGGTCCAGATGTTGGGGTTGTACGTCGGGGCGCTGGCCATCGCGACGATCTGGCCGGTGTGGACGTTCATCACCACGACCGCGCCGGAGTCGGCCTTGAAGTACTCGTTGGTGACCGGGTCCCAGGTCTTGCGCAGGGTCAGCAGCGCCTGGTTGAGCTGCTGTTCGGCGATCCCCTGGATCCGGGCGTCGATGCTGGTGACCACGTCGTCGCCGGGGACGGCGGGGGTGCCGCCGGCGGTTCCCTGGACCCGGCCGAGGTTGTCGACCTCCAGGTTGGTGGCGCCGTCGGTGCCGCGCAGCGCCTTGTCGTACTGGTACTCGAGACCGGCGCGGCCCGCCGTGTCGGAGGGCGCGAGCGTGGACTTGCCGTCGGGACCGGTGGCGGCGTTGATCTCGTCCTGGGTGACCGGGGAGAGGTAACCCAGTATCTGCGCCGCGTTGGCTCCGTCGGGCCCCGGGTAGTAACGGACCGCGGTCGGGCTGGCGGTGACGCCGGGGAAGTCCTCCTGGCGCTCCATGATCTGCATGGCCTGCTGCGTGGTCGCCGTCTCGGTGACCGGGATCGGCTGGTACGGCGAGCCGTTCCAGCACGGCGCGGGCGTCTTCGCGTCGCAGAGCCGGACCCGGTCGTGCATCTGCTGGTACGTCATGCCGAGCACCTGGCCGAGCCGGGTCAGCACGGCGACGCCGCCGTCCTTCTGCTGCATCAGCACGGTCCGGCTGACGGTGACCACCAGCTTGGTGGTGTTGTCGGCCAGCGGCACACCCATGTCGTCCAGGATCTCGCCGCGCACCGCGGGGTCGACGACCGTGCGGATGTGGTTGGACGAGGCCTGCGCCACGTAGGACGCACCGTCGCGGATCTGCAGGAACCAGAGCCGCCCGCCCAGCGTGCCGAGCATCGAGAGGACCAGCACCTGGAGCACCAGCAGGCGGCCGGTGACTCTCCGGGTCCGACCCGTCTCCGGGATGTTCCCCACGAGTTCCCCTCCTTACTTCTGCCTGGCTGCCGCCGTGTCCCGCGCGGGAGGGCGACGGTGTCTCAGTTCTGCGCGTTCCGGGCGTTCTGCGCGGCGCTCACTTCGCGCCGGCTCACTTCGCGCCGGCTCACTTCGCGCCGGCTCACTTGGCGCCGCTCTTGGCGGTGCGGCCGAACCTGCTGCCGCTGCCGCTCTTGGCGGACTTGGACGACGGGTTGCCGAAGCCGGGGACCGTGCCCAGCCCGGCCGCGCCTCCGGTACGGGTACCGCGGTCGCCGAAGAAGGTGCCGCGGCGGTTGACGCCGATGCGGCGCGGCTTGGGCGTCCCGCCCCGGCTCTGGCCGTCCGCCGCCGGGTCGCTGACGGTGCGGCGGGCCAGCGCCATGACGGCGGGGACGACGAACGGCGCCAGCAGCACGTCGTAGATGACCGAGGAGACCAGCAGGCCGGTCAGGCCCACATGGCGGGCGGCGGTGTCGCCGACCAGCGCGCCGACGCCCGCGTAGAGCAGGGTCGCGCCGAACGCCGCGACCGCGACGATCGCCAGCGGGCGGGTGACCGAGCGCAGGTGGCCGGTCTCCGGTCGCATCAGCCCGGCGATGTAGCCGACCAGGCAGAGCACCAGCGCGTAGCGGCCGACCGCGTGGTCGGACGGCGGCGCGAGGTCCGCGAAGAGCCCGGCGAAGAAGCCGACCAGGCAGCCGGTGACGTGCCCGTAGACCAGCGCCAGCCCGATCACGACCAGCAGCAGGAGGTCCGGCACCGCGCCGGGCAGACCGAGCCGGGCCAGGATGCTGACCTGGACGACGACCGCGAGCACCACCAGGGCCGCGGAGAGCAGGGCGCGTTGGAACCACATGGCGTCAGTTCTTCTTCCCGGCGTGAGCGGACGAGGTCCCGGACGGGGCGGGCGCGGACGGAGTCGGCGCGCTCGGGGTCGGCGCGGGCGGGGCCTGCTTGGGCGGCAGCACCGCGTAGCGCGGGTCGGTGGCGGGCGGCTGGACCACGACGCCGACCAGGTCGAGCGTGGTGAAGCTGACGAACGGCTGGACCAGCAGGGTCTTGGTCAACTCGCCCGGGGTGTTGACGATCTGGGTGACCTTCCCGACCGGGACGCCCGGCACGAAGGGCTTGTCGTCCTCCGAGCCGAAGGTGACCAGCCGGTCGCCGACCTTGACGTCGGCCTGGCCGTTGAGCAGCTCGACGCGCATCGGCGCGTCGCCCTCGCCGGTGGCGAAGCCGACCTCGCCGCTGCCCTCCATCCGGGTGCCGACGGTGAAGCGCGGGTCGTCGGCCAGCAGCACGGTGGACGTGGTGGGCGCGACGGTGGTGACCCGGCCGACCAGGCCGTCGCCGTCGATGACGGTCATGTCGCGCTGGATGCCGTCGTTGCTGCCGATGTCGATGGTGATGGTCCAGGAGAAGTCCTGGCTCGCTCCTATGGCGACGACCTGGGCGGCCTTGATGGTGTACTGGCCGGCCCCGGCCTCGCCGAGCAGCTTGGTCATCTCGCCGTTGCGGCCCTTGACCTCGTCGGACGAGGTCAGCTGCTGCTTGAGCAGCTGGTTCTGCTGCTCGAGCGCGCGGATCCGGTCGCCCTGGCTGCCGGAGTCGCGCAGCGAGTGGAGACCGTCGGCGATCGGCCGGACCAGCCCGGAGACGCCGCTCTCGACCGGCCCGAAGACCGACGCCGCGGCGGAACGCGGACCGTTCAGCGGTGAGGCGTCACCGCCGCGGATGTCCACGGTGATCAGTGCGAAGCTGACCGCCACCAGCAGGATCAGCAGAAGCCGGCTCTCTCGTGTGTCCCTCACGACTCTCGGCAGGGCCCTTCAGTTCATCGTGCACAGCGATGGTGTTGGAGCGTGGAACGGGCGCGGGTTGCCGGCGAAGCCGACGGACCGTCAGCGACGCGGCTGGGCGTCCAGGACCTGCTGGAGCGCCTCGAACTCCTCGACGCACTTGCCGGAACCGAGCGCGACGGAGTCGAGCGGGTTCTCCGCGATGAGCACCGGCATGCCGGTCTCACGGCGCAGCCGCTCGTCCAAGCTGCGCAGCAGCGCGCCGCCCCCAGTGAGAACGATGCCGCGGTCCATGATGTCACCGGCGAGTTCCGGCGGGCACTGATCCAGGGTCGTCTTGACGGCGTCGATGATGGTGGAGACCGGCTCCTCGATCGCCTCGCGCACCTCGGCGGCCGAGATCACCACGGTCTTGGGGAGCCCGCTGACCAGGTCGCGGCCGCGGATCTCGCTGTGCTCCTCCTTGTCCCCCTCGACGGGGTAGGCGGAGCCGATGGTCATCTTGATCTGCTCGGCGGAGCGCTCACCCAGCAGGAGCGAGTACTCCTTCTTGATGTGCTGGATGATCGCGTTGTCCAGCTCGTCACCGGCCACCCGGATGGACTGCGCGGTGACAATGCCGCCGAGCGAGATGACGGCGACCTCGGTGGTGCCGCCGCCGATGTCGACGACCATGTTGCCGGTGGCCTCGTGGACCGGCAGCCCCGCGCCGATCGCCGCCGCCATCGGCTCCTCGATGATGTGCACCTGGCGCGCGCCGGCCTGGGCCGACGCCTCGATCACGGCACGGCGCTCGACCCCGGTGATGCCGCTGGGCACGCAGACCACCACCCGCGGACGGGCCAGGTAGCGGCGGCGGTGGATCTTCAGGATGAAGTACCGCAGCATCCGCTCGGTGATCTCGAAGTCGGCGATGACGCCGTCCTTGAGCGGGCGGATGGCCACGATGTTGCCGGGCGTGCGCCCGATCATCTTCTTGGCCTCGGCGCCGACGGCGAGGATCCCACCGGTGTTGGTGTTGACCGCCACCACCGACGGTTCGTTGAGGACGATCCCTCGACCCCTGACGTACACCAGCGTGTTGGCCGTGCCGAGGTCGACAGCCATGTCACGACCAATGAACGACATGTTGTTCGCCATGGGGATGAGGGGCCTTCCCGAGCTCGCGGATGAGGGGGCGACGGCGGCACATGGCCGGGCGGATACGCCGACTCACGGGCCATCAGCTGGTGGAACTGCTGCCTGCGTTATGTCTGCTGCTGCGACCATGAACGAAGCTGCCGTCGAGCAGTCACCATGGTAGCGACGGGACCTTTGTCGCCATTGTCCGTGCAGACGATCGGATATCCCGCCATTGGGACGCCGTGTGTCGAGGTTCGGTTCCGTATGGCCCAAGGGAGTGCCGTACAGAACCGGTGAAGAAGGTGTGTGGGGGGGAACGCCGGATCCGACCGGTGCTCAGGCGTGTCGCGGGAAGAAGATCTTGATCTCGCGCTCGGCGGAGTTCTCCGAGTCGGAGGCGTGGATCAGGTTCTCGCGGGTGATGGTCGCGAAGTCGCCCCGGATGGTGCCCGGGCCGGCCTCCAGCGGGTTGGTCTTGCCGGCCAGCAGCCGGATGCCCTCGATGACGCTCTCGCCCTCGACGATCATCGCGACGGACGGGCCGGACGACATGAACTCCATCAGCGGCGCATAGAACGGCTTGCCGACGTGCTCGGCGTAGTGCTGCTCCAGGGTGGCGGTGTCCAGGGTGCGCAGCTCCATGGCCGCGATCCGCCAGTTCGCCTTGCGCTCGATCCGGGAGACGATCTCGCCGACCAGGCCACGGGCAACGGCGTCGGGCTTGAGCAGAACCAGGGTGCGCTGGGACGACGAGGACATGGGGGACGGCTCCCTGCGTTGCGATGTGATGATCGACACGAACACTACCCGAGCGGTGTGTGATCTTCCGCAGCGGGACTGCCTGGTTCCGAGGCTGGGCCAGCGCGGAGGTGCTGCCGGGGGCAGCCGCCGGAAATTCACCCGGCCGAGTGGCCGGACGGACTGCGGGTGGGGCCGAACGCGGGGACGTGCTAGACGCTAGACGCTGGGCGCGGGCTCCGCGACGGCGGCTGCCGCCGCGCGGGCGGCCTTGATCGTGTCGATCTTCCGGCCGTAGTGCACCGAGCACCACCACAGCCCGGCGAAGATCACGCCGAGCGCGTACATCATCCCGACGATCGCCCCACTGGCGATCAGCGCGATCTGCAGCGCCCACCCGACCGTCACCGCGCCCTTGCGGTTCAGCACCCCGCAGAGCAGGACGCAGAGCGCCATGGCCGCGCCGGACACCGCCCACAGCGTGCTGCCGGACACGTCCGACAGATGCATGGCGACGAGCGCGGCGAAGCCGATGACCATGGCTTCGCTGATGAGTGTCGTGGAGCAGAGCGTACGCACGGCGCAAGCTTAATCCGCTGCGCGGAGCGTCTTGCAGGCGGGGACCTCAGGTTGCACTACCTAAGGGGCGCGGGGAACTGCGCGACAAGCCACCCGCGCAGGTAGAGCCCCGAACGCGCAGGGCCATCCGCACATCAGTGGTTACTCGCGCAGTTCCCCGCGCCCCTGAGGTCAGTGCAACTACTTGCCGAGAAGCAGCCGGGCCTCGCCGATGGTGATGATGGAGCCGGTGATGAGGACGCCCGCGCCGCCGAGGTCGCCCTCCTCCTCAGCGAGGGTCACCGCAGCGTCGATCGCGTCGTCGAGGCGGCGTTCGACGTGGACGCGGTCGGGGCCGAAGACCTCGACGGCCAACTCGGCGAGGCTGTCGACGTCCAGCGCGCGCTGGGTCGAGTTCTGGGTGACCACGATCTCCGCCAGGACCGGCTCCAGCGCTTCGAGGACGCCGGTGACGTCCTTGTCGCCGCTCGGCGAGAAGACGCCGACCAGGCGGGTGAAGGCGAAGGCCTCGCCGATCGCCTCGGCGGTGGACCGGGCTCCGGCCGGGTTGTGCGCGGCGTCCAGGACGATCGTCGGGCTGCGGCGGACGACCTCCAGGCGGCCCGGCGAGCTGACGCCGGCGAACGCGGCGCGGACCTTGTCGATGTCGAGCGGCTGGTCGTGCGCCGCGCCGACGCCGAAGAAGCCCTCGACCGCCGCCAGCGCCAGCGCGGCGTTCTGCGCCTGGTGCGCACCGTGGAGGGGGAGGAAGATCTCCTCGTACTCGTGCCCGGAGATCCCGCGGAGCGTGACCAGCTGTCCGCCGACCGCGACGTCACGCCGCAGCACGCCGAACTCCATGCCCTCGCGGGCGACCGTCGCGTCGATCTCGACCGCCCGACGGAGGATCACCTCGGCGGCGTCCAGCGGCTGCTGGGCGACGACGGCGAGGCCGCCCTTCTTGATGATCCCGGACTTCTCCCCCGCGATCAGCGCGGTGGTGTCGCCGAGGCGGTCGGTGTGGTCGAGGGCGATCGGGGTGATCACCGAGACGACCGCGTCGATCACGTTGGTCGCGTCCCAGGTACCCCCTATCCCGACCTCGACGATCGCGACGTCCACCGGGGCGTCCGCGAAGCAGGCGTACGCCATCGCAGTGACGACCTCGAAGAAGGACATCGGGTTGGGCTGCTGCGCGTCGACCATGGCGACGTACGGCTTGATGTCCTCGTACGTCTGGACGAACAGCTCAGGGCTGATCGACTCGCCGTCGAGGGAGATGCGCTCGGTGATCGACTCGACGTGCGGGCTGGTGTAGCGGCCGGTGCGCAGCTCGAACGTACGCAGCAGCTGCTCGATCATGCGAGCGGTACTGGTCTTGCCATTGGTACCGGTGATGTGGATGGACGGATAGGACCGCTGAGGCTGGCCCAGGATGTCCATCAGTGCCTTGATCCGCTCCAGGGAGGGGTCGATCTTGGTCTCCGGCCACTTGGCCACCAGTTCCGCGGTTACCGCGGTCAGCTCAGTGTCGCTCACGGGCGCAAGTGTACGGAGCGAACGAAGGACCGTGAGCAAGCCCACCTTCGGCGAACGAAGGACCTTGGTCCCTAGGCGATTGATGATTGTCTTATGCAAAGTGGGCCAGATGTCCACAGTCATCGACAACGCACCGTATACGGCATTTCACCGGCGTCTTGCGCTGGCCTGCTCCGGCGGGCCACTGCTGGACGGCTACATCCTCAGCATCGTCGGCGTCGCCGTCACCGGCATGCAGCCCGAGCTCGGGCTCAGCACGGCGGCCGTCAGCCTGATCGGGGCCTCCGCCCTGATCGGGATGTTCGTGGGGGGCGCAGTCTTCGGGGTACTGACGGACAAGATCGGCCGCGAGGTGATGTACACGGCCGACCTGTTGGTGATGGTCGCCTGCTCCGTGGCCTCGTTCTGGGCCGACCAGGTCTGGCTCATCGTCGCGCTCCGCTTCGTGCTGGGCATGGCGGTCGCGGCCGACTATCCGATCGCCACGTCGCTCCTCGCGGAGTGGCTGCCCATCAAGGAACGCGGAAGGCTGCTCGGCAAGCAGATCGTCGCCTGGTACGCGGGCTCCGTGCTCGCCTACGTCGTCGGCTACCTCTTCCTCCAGTTCGGCGGCAACGGCAGCTGGCGCTGGATGCTGGCGAGCTCGGCGGTCCTCTGCCTCTTCTTCCTGGTCATCCGGCGCGGCTCGCCCGAGTCCCCCCTCTGGCTGGCCCAGCACGGGCGCGGCGAGGAGGCGGTCGCCGTGGTCCGCAAGCACCTCGGCCGCGAGGTCACCGTCGCCGAGCTGACGTCCGGTGGAACGGACGAGGCGACGGGCGGCGAGCAGATGGGCGCGGGCTCGCTGCGGGTCCTGTTCAGCCCCGCGTACCGTCGGCGGACGCTCTTCTGCGGCCTGTTCTTCCTGTGCCAGGTGGCCCCGCTCTTCGCGATGCTGACCTTCGGCCCGGCCATCCTGGGCTCGTTCGGCCTGCCCGGCGGCACCGTGATGGACACCCTCGGCACCGGGCTGATCAGCCTGGTCTTCCTGGTCGGCTGCTACCCGGCGCTGCGCGCCATCGACACGCGTGGGCGCCGTCCCACGATCATCCTGTCCTTCGCGCTGATGATCGTCCCGCTGGTCTTCCTGGGCGTCTGGCCCACGGCCCCGGCGGCGCTGGCGCTGATCGCGCTGTGCGCGTACGCGTTCCTCTGCGGCGGCCCGAACGTGCTGGACTGGACGTATCCGAACGAGCTGTTCCCCACTCAGGTGCGGGCGACGGCGGTCGGTTTCGCGACGTCGGTCAGCCGCGTCGGCGCTGCGGTGGGCACGTACCTGCTCCCGCTCTCCCTCAGCGGGCTGGGCATCGGCCCGACCATGCTGATGGCTGCGGCGTTGACTGCCGTCGGCCTGCTGGTCTGCGTCCTCTGGGCGGAGGAGACCAAGGGCGTCGGCCTCCAGACCTCCTCTCAGACGCCTGCCCCGTCTGAGCCGGAACTCATCCACGCCTGACAGGTAGTTGCAACACGTAGGGGCGCGGGGATTCTGCAGGCGAGCAGCCATGCACAACAGGGGCGCGGGGAACTGCGCGAGCAACCAACCTGTGCGGATGGCCCTGCTCGCTGAGCGACTCACCACACACGGTGGCTTGTCGCGCAGTTCCCCGCGCCCCTTGCGTGCTGCAACTAGCTGTGGGAGCGAAATCAGCCCTTGGGCAACGCAGCGATCTGCGCCGTGAGGCGCTCGATGTCTTCGCCGGCCTTGGTGAGGCGACCACGGATCTTGTCGACCGCCGCCGGGGCCGCCTTCGCCACGAACGCCTCGTTCGACAGCTTCGCGGTCGCCTGCGCCAGCTCCTTCTCCGCTGCGGCGAGGTCCTTGCCGAGCCGCTTGCGCTCCGCCTCGACGTCGATCGCACCCGAGAGGTCCAGCGCCACCGTCGCGCCCGCGATCGGGAGCGTGGCCGTCGCGTGGAAGCCCTCGTCCGCCGGGGTGAGGCGGGCCAGCGACCGCAGCGCGCCCTCGTGGGCGACCAGCGGGGTGCCCGCCAGCTCCAGCTGGGCGGCGACCTTCTGGCCCGGCTTGAGGCCCTGGTCGGCGCGGAAGCGGCGGACCTCGGTGATGACCTGCTGGAGCAGCTCGATCTCCTTCTCCGCCTCCGTGTCACGGAAACCGCTGTCGGACGGCCACTCCGCGACGACCACGGACTCGCCGCCCGTCAGCGTCGTCCAGAGCGCCTCCGTCACGAACGGCGTGATCGGGTGGAGCAGACGCAGCGTCACGTCCAGCACCTCGCCCAGCACGCGACGCGTGACCTCCGCCGCCGGACCGCCCTCGGCCAGCGTGGACTTGGTCAGCTCGACGTACCAGTCGAAGACCTCGTCCCAGGCGAAGTGGAACAGTGCGTCCGTCAACTTGGCGAACTGGTAGTCGTCGTAGAGCGCGTCCACCTCGGCGACGGTGGAGTTGAGCCGCGACAGGATCCAGCGGTCCGCCGCGCTCAGCTGCTCCGCGGCCGGGAGCGGGCCCTCGACCGTCGCGCCGTTCATCAGCGCGAAGCGGGTGGCGTTCCAGACCTTGTTGCAGAAGTTGCGCGAGCCCTGGACCCAGTCCTCACCGATCGGCACGTCCGTGCCGGGGTTGGCGCCACGCGCGAGCGTGAAGCGGAGCGCGTCCGCGCCGTAGGCGTCCATCCAGTCCAGCGGGTTGACCGCGTTGCCGAAGGACTTCGACATCTTCTTGCCGAACTGGTCGCGGACCATGCCGTGCAGGGCGATGGTGTGGAACGGCGGGGTGCCGTCCATCGCGTAGAGGCCGAACATCATCATCCGGGCGACCCAGAAGAAGAGGATGTCGTACCCGGTGACCAGCACGGACGTCGGGAAGAACTTCTCCAGCGACGGGGTCTGCTCGGGCCAGCCCAGCGTGGAGAACGGCCACAGGCCGGAGGAGAACCAGGTGTCGAGGACGTCGGTGTCCTGGTGCCAGCCCTCGCCCGTGGGCGCCTCGTCGTTCGGTCCGACGCAGACGACCTCGCCGTTCGGGCCGTACCAGACCGGGATCCGGTGGCCCCACCACAGCTGGCGCGAGATGCACCAGTCGTGCAGGTTGTCGACCCACGCGAAGTAGCGGGACTCCATCTCCTTCGGGTGGATCTGGACGCTGCCGTCGCGGACCGCGTCACCCGCAGCCTTGGCCAGCGGGGCGACCTTGACCCACCACTGCATCGACAGGCGCGGCTCGATGGTGGTCTTGCAGCGCGAGCAGTGGCCGACGCTGTGGGTGTAGGGGCGCTTCTCGGCGACGATCCGGCCGTCGGCGCGCAGCGCGCCGACGATCGCGGAGCGGGCCTCGAAGCGGTCCAGGCCGAGGAACGGGCCGTGGGCCGTGATCACGCCGTGCTCGTCGAGGACGGCGATGGACGGCAGGCCGTGGCGCTGGCCGATCTCGAAGTCGTTCGGGTCGTGCGCGGGCGTCACCTTGACGGCGCCGGTGCCGAACTCCGGGTCGACGTGGGCGTCGGCGACGATCGGGATCCGACGGCCCGTCAGCGGCAGCTCGATCTCGGTGCCGACCAGGTGCTTGTAGCGCTCGTCGTCCGGGTGGACGGCCACGGCGGTGTCGCCCAGCATCGTCTCGGCACGCGTCGTCGCGACGACGATGGCGTTGTCGCCCTCGCCGTAGCGGATGGAGACGAGCTCGCCGTCGTCCTCCTGGTACTCCACCTCGATGTCCGAGATCGCGGTGAGGCAGCGCGGGCACCAGTTGATGATGCGCTCGGCGCGGTAGATCAGCTCGTCGTCGTAGAGCCGCTTGAAGATGGTCTGGACGGCCTGGGAGAGGCCCTCGTCCATGGTGAACCGCTCACGCGACCAGTCCACGCCGTCGCCGAGGCGGCGCATCTGACCGCTGATCTGGCCGCCGGACTCGGCCTTCCACTGCCAGACGCGGTCGACGAAGGCCTCCCGGCCCAGGTCGTGGCGGGACTTGCCCTCCTTGGCGAGCTCGCGCTCGACCACGTTCTGGGTGGCGATGCCGGCGTGGTCCATGCCCGGCTGCCAGAGCACCTCGTAGCCCTGCATCCGCTTACGGCGGGTCAGCGAGTCGATGATGGTGTGCTCGAAGGCGTGGCCCAGGTGCAGTGAGCCCGTCACGTTCGGGGGCGGGATGACGATGGTGTACGGCGGCTTCTCGCTCTTCTCGTCCGCCGCGAAGTAACCGCGCTCTACCCAGCGCTCGTAGAGCGGCCCCTCTACCTCGGCCGGCGTGTACTGCGTCGGCAACGTTTCGAGGGCGCTTTCGTCCCCGGTCTGGGCGGGGCGCTGGTTCATGTCGGTCACGACGGCAAGTTTAGGGGGCTGCCGACATGGTCACGAACCGCTTGCACTGGGCACCCGAATCGGAAAAGCGGATGGACAAGATCCAGCCAGCTGGTCCGATAATCCTCCATGTCGATCAATCCGCCGCCGGGGGGCTACCCGGAGCAGCAGCCCGGGTACGGCCAGCCCGGCTTCCAGCAGGACCCCGGGTATCCGCAACAGGGATACCCGCAGGCCGGCTATCAAGAGCCGGGTTTTCAGCAGCCGGGTTACCAGCAGCCCGGTTATCAGCAGCCGATGGACCCCAACGCGGCCTGGGCGTACGGCGCGCCGGTCCCGCCGCCGAAGAAGCGCAGCCTGCTGAAGATCGTGCTGATCTGCGCCGGCGCCTTCATCGTCGTCATCGGCGGCGCGATCGGCTGGTTCGTCTACAGCCAGGCATCGCAGATGGGCAAGTACAAGCTGACGCCGCCCGCCAGCTTCGACGGCGCGTCCCTCACCACGAACAACTCCGTCGGCAACAGCCTGACCAGTGCCAACGCCAAGATCGCCCAGGCGGGACAGACCCCCGTCACCGCGATCTACGGTCCGGACACGGGCATGCCGAAGTACGTCAGCTACGGCCTCTACGGCGGACTGCCGCTCCCCAGCGTGCAGTTGGACGCGGCCTTCAAGGGCGCGACCAGTGGTGGCGCGACGATCACCCAGCAGACCAACGAGGACGCCGGACCGCAGGGCGGCGACATGCGCTGCGGCGTGATGAACGTGCCGAACAGCGGAACGTCGGTGTCCATCCCCATCTGCGCCTGGGCCGACAACAGCACCATGGACATCCTGATGCAGATCCCGGATGCCAGCGGCCAGACCACGATCGACCTGCCGACGCTCGCCGAGAAGACCCGCGAGCTGCGCCAGCAGATGGAGGTCGCGAAGTAACGGTGCTCGCCGTGTAGCGACAACCTCTCGACCAGCGGAGAGCCTCATTCGTGCCCCGTAGTCCGACCCGTCACACTGGTGTGCTGACACAGGTCGGCAGCGGGGCACAACCGTGAGGAGCAAAGGTGAGCGAGGACCCGGGCGCGGCGCGTCGGGCGCGGATGGATGCGCTGCGCGCTCAGGAGGCAGCCAAGGCGAAGCGGCGGAAGCTGCTGATCTTCGGTGGCGGGGGCCTGGCGGTCCTGGTCGTCGTCGGTCTGGTGCTGGGGCTGACGCTGAGCAGCTCGTCCAGCAGCAAGAGCAGCACGGCGACGAGCGCCGGCAGCGCCGGGTTCTGCGGGAACGTCGCCGCAGGCAGCCCGAACAACAAGCAGTGGGCGAACCCGCCCGCGCTGAGCATCGATACCAAGGCGACCTACACCGCCACGCTGAAAACCTCCTGCGGCGACATCGGCCTCAAGCTGGACGCGCAGCACGCGCCGCAGACGGTCAACAGCTTCGTCTTCCTGGCGAAGCAGGGCTTCTTCGACCACACCAAGTGCCACCGTCTGACGACGGCCGGCATTTACGTGCTGCAGTGCGGCGACCCGACCGGCACCGGCACGGGCGGCCCGGGCTACAAGTTCAACGACGAGTACCTGAACGACCCGGCGATCCAGGGCGGCACCTACCCGGCGGGCACCCTGGCGATGGCCAACTCCGGCCCGAACACCAACGGTTCGCAGTTCTTCCTGGTCTACAAGGACAGCCAGCTGTCGGCGAACTACACGCCGTTCGGCACCATCACCAGCGGGCTGGACATCCTCAACCGCATCGCCGCCGGCGGCACCGACAGCTCCAACGGCCAGGGCGACGGTCACCCCAACGACAACGTCGTGATCAACTCCGTCATGGCGGCCAAGCAGTAACGCAGCAAAGAAGGGCCCGGGGCGCTTTCGCCCCGGGCCCTTTCTGCTGTGCCTGTTACGCGCTCTTCTCGCGGCGCTCGCGCTGGCCGCGGATGTCGCGCGGGACCAGCGTCGGGTTCACGTGCTCCAGCACGACCTGCTCGTCGACGACCACGCGGGCGACGTCCTTGCGCGAGGGGACCTCGTACATCACGGACATCAGCACCTCCTCCATGATCGCGCGCAGGCCGCGGGCGCCGGTGGAGCGCTTGATCGCCTGGTCGGCGATGGCCTCCAGCGCCTCGGCGGTGAACTCCAGCTCGACGCCGTCCAGCTCGAACAGCCGCCGGTACTGCTTGACCAGGGCGTTCTTCGGCTCGGTCAGGATCTGCAGCAGCGCCTCGCGGTCCAGGTTGTGGACCGAGGTGATCACCGGCAGGCGGCCGATGAACTCGGGGATCATGCCGAACTTGACCAGGTCCTCCGGCATGACCTCGCGGAACATGTCGCTGGAGTCGATCTCGTGCTTGGAGCGGATGGTCGCGCCGAAGCCGATGCCCTTCTTGCCGGCCCGGCCCTCGATGATGCGCTCCAGACCGGAGAAGGCACCGCCCACGATGAACAGCACGTTCGTCGTGTCGATCTGGATGAACTCCTGGTGCGGGTGCTTGCGCCCGCCCTGCGGCGGCACCGACGCCGTCGTGCCCTCCAGGATCTTCAGCAGCGCCTGCTGCACGCCCTCGCCGGAGACGTCGCGCGTGATCGACGGGTTCTCGCTCTTGCGGGCGACCTTGTCGATCTCGTCGATGTAGATGATCCCCGTCTCGGCCTTCTTGACGTCGTAGTCGGCCGCCTGGATCAGCTTGAGCAGGATGTTCTCGACGTCCTCGCCGACGTAGCCGGCCTCCGTCAGCGCGGTGGCGTCCGCGATGGCGAACGGGACGTTGAGCATCCGGGCCAGGGTCTGCGCCAGCAGCGTCTTGCCGGAGCCGGTCGGGCCCAGCAGCAGGATGTTGGACTTGGCGAGCTCGATGCCGTCGTCGCGGCCGTGCTTACCGTTCTCCCCTGCCTGGACGCGCTTGTAGTGGTTGTAGACGGCCACGGAGAGGGACTTCTTGGCCGACTCCTGGCCCACCACGTACCCGTCGAGGAACTCGTAGATCTCGCGGGGCTTGGGCAGCTCCTCGAAGCGGACCTCCGAGGTCTCCGCCAGCTCCTCCTCGATGATCTCGTTGCACAGGTCGATGCACTCGTCGCAGATGTACACGCCGGGCCCGGCAATGAGCTTCTTCACCTGCTTCTGGCTCTTGCCGCAGAACGAGCACTTGAGCAGGTCGCCACCGTCACCGATGCGTGCCACGAGGTGCTTCCCCTTCGCCAACGGCTCCCTGGGGGACGGAGCCTGGTGCTTGGTATCCGACGGTACTCCGCCAGGACCCCCGATTCGCCGTCTTCGGCGGTTCCCGCTTCCGCCCTGGGCGAATATCCGGCTCGCGACCGGACACCGGAGCGAGGAACGGAACGACGGAACGATAAGTCGGTACTGACGATGGTGCCAGGCCCCGCCCCCGGCTCCAAGAGCCGGGGGTGGTCTGGCTGCGTGGTACTGGTCTCAACGGCCGCGTACGGGCGCCGGACCTGCGGAGCAACCGCAGCGCAGCGCAGAGGCGACTGCAGAGCGAGCTCCGCCTGCAGAAACTCAGTCCTGCAGGGAGGACTTGCGGGTCGAGACGATCTGGTCGACGAAGCCGTACTGGAGCGCCTCCTCGGCCGTGAGGATCTTGTCGCGCTCGATGTCCTCGCTGATCTCCTGCTGGGTCTTCTTGGAGTGCTTGGCCAGCAGCTCCTCCAGCAGTTCGCGCATGCGCTGGATCTCGTGCGCCTGGATCTCCAGGTCGGAGACCTGGCCGCGGCCCGTCTCGGTGTACGGCTGGTGGATCAGCACGCGGGCGTTCGGCAGCGCCATGCGCTTGCCCGGCGTACCGGCGGCCAGCAGCACGGCGGCGGCCGAGGCGGCCTGGCCCATGCAGACCGTCTGGATGTCGGGCTTCACGAACTGCATCGTGTCGTAGATGGCGGTGAGCGCGGTGAACGAGCCGCCGGGCGAGTTGATGTACATGGAGATGTCCCGGTCCGGGTCCATGGACTCCAGGCAGAGCAACTGCGCCATGATGTCGTTCGCCGAGACGTCGTCGACCTGGGAACCCAGGAAGATCACGCGCTCCTCGAAGAGCTTGGCGTACGGGTCGTACTCACGAATGCCCTGCGAGGTGCGCTCGACGAAGCGCGGGATGATGTAGCGGCCCTCGGCACGCATGTCCTCCATGCGCGCCTTGGCACTGTCGAGGCTGGGGATGTTCATCGGGTCTTCCGTCCTCCGGAACGATGGTCTGTGGTGGTTGGTGCGGACCGACGCGGCGCTGAGGCTGCTCAGGCGCCGGTGCCGCCGCCACCGGGGACGTCCGCGGCGCTGTGCATGATGTTGTCGATCAGGCCGTACTCCTTGGCCTCGACCGGCGTGAACCAGCGGTCGCGGTCGGAGTCCTTGGTGATCTGGTCCGTCGTCTGACCACTGTGCTCGGCGATCAGTTCGGCCATCCGGTGCTTGAGGCGGACCAGCTGCTGGGCCTGGATCCGGATGTCGGTCGCGGAGCCGCCGAGGCCCGCCGAGGGCTGGTGCATCAGGATCTCGGCGTTCGGCAGCGCGAAGCGCTTGCCCTTGGCGCCGGCGGTGAGCAGGAACTGGCCCATCGAGGCGGCCATGCCCATCGCGATGGTGACCACGTCGTTCTTGATGTACTGCATGGTGTCGTAGATCGCCATGCCGGCGGTGACGGATCCGCCCGGAGAGTTGATGTAGAGGAAGATGTCCTTTTCCGGGTCGGCCGCGAGCAGCAGCAGCTGCGCGGTGATCCGGTTGGCGATGTCGTCGTCGACCTGCTGGCCGAGGAAGATGATGCGCTCGTTGAGCAGACGGTTGTAGACCTGGTCCCCCAGTCCGCCACCGCTGATGTCACCGGCGGCACGGGGAGTCACAAGCCCGGGCATCGAGATCTGCGGAATCGTCACGTATCCACCTGCTCGTTGTTGGCACGACAGCTGCTCGTCGAAGACAGCCGTCACAGCGTTTCCACCGACCCTAACGCGCGGGACTTGCCTGGCCATCCCTCACACCGACCTGTTCGCTTTGAGCGTCACGTGTGCGGACCAGCGCGTCGCGCCCGGGGCCGGCCCGGAGTCGCCGGATCGGCCGGATCGGATCGGAGTCGCCGGATCGGATCGGATACGGCAGGGCCCGGACCGCGCGTCGCGGTCCGGGCCCTGCCGGTGTGCGTCAGGAACTGACGTCAGAGGCTGCTCAGGCCTCCTCGGTCTCCTCGACCTCGGCGGCGGTCTCCTCGGCGGCGGCCTCGACCTCGACGGTCTCGACAGCCTCGGAGATCTCCTCGTCCTCGTCGTCCTCGAAGTCGACGACCTCGCCGTTGGTGTCGACGACCTTGGCGGCCTCGACGACGGACGCCAGGGCCTTTCCGCGGACGACCTCACCGACGAGCAGCGGCACCTGGCCACCCTGGACGACCTGCTGGGCGAACTCGTCCGGGGTCATGCCGGAGCCGGCGGCGCGGCGCAGCAGGTGCTCGGTGAGCTCCTCCTGGCTGACGTTCAGCTCCTCCTTGGCGGCGATCGCGTCGAGGACGAACTGGGTCTTGATGCCCTTCTTCGCCTGCTCGTCGAGCTCGGCGTCGAACTCCTCGGCGGACTTGTCCTGAAGCTTCAGCCAGGCGTCCATGTCGATGCCCATCTGGGGCAGCTGGTGGTGCTCCAGGTTGTGCTTGCGGGTCTCGATCTCGTCCGCGAGCAGCTTCTCCGGGTAGGGCATCTCGACGAGCTCGAGCAGCGCGTCGAGGACCTTCTCCTGGGCCTGGGTGGCCTGGTCGAACTCCTTCATGCGCGCGAGGCGCTTGCGGGAGTCGTCCTTCAGCTCGTCGAGGGTGTCGAACTCGCTCGCCATCTGGGCGAACTCGTCGTCCAGCTCGGGGAGCTCCTTCTCCTGCACCGCGGTGACCGTGACGGTGACCTCGGAGTCCTGGCCCGCGGCGGAGCCGCCCTTGAGCTCGGTGGTGAAGGTGGCGGAGCCGCCGGCCTCCAGGCCGACGACGGCCTCGTCGATGCCGTCCAGCAGGCGGCCGGAGCCGATCTCGTAGCTCACGCCGGTGGCGGTGCCGTCCTCGGGGACCTCACCGTCGACCTTGGCCTCCAGGTCGACGACGACGATGTCGCCCTCGGCAGCGGCGCGCTCGACGGCGTTCACCGAGGCGAAGCGCTCGCGGAGCTGGTCCAGGCTCTTCTCGACGTCCTCGTCGGTGACCTCGATCGCGTCGACGGTGACCTCGATGGTGTCGAACTCCGGGAGCGTGATCTCGGGACGGATGTCCACCTCGGCGGTGAACTTCAGGTCGCCGCCGTCGGCAAGCTTCTCGACGCCCTCGATCTCGGTGATCTCCGGCTGGCCGAGGACGTCGATCTTGCCCTCGTCGACCGCCTGGCCGTAGAACTTCGGCAGCGCGTCGTTGACGGCCTCCTCCAGCACGGCACCGCGGCCGAAACGCTGGTCGATGACGCGAGCCGGGATCTTGCCCTTACGGAAACCCGGAACCGTGACCTGCTGGTTGATCTTCTTGTACGCCGCGTCGAGGCTGGGCTTGAGCTCCTCGAAGGGCACCTCGACGGTGAGTCGAACCCTGGTCGGGTTCAGAGTCTCCACGGCGCTCTTCACGGTTGGGTCTCCTTGGGGGCTTTGCGAGTCGGTGTGTCCGCCCCGGCCCGCATTCTCGGGCACGCGGCGAGACGGGTGATGCGTCTTTGGTGACTATCGCCCGCCGGGCAGGTGGTTGGTTCGCCTTCGCAGACGCCACCAGCGTCCCATCCTACCGGCTACCACATCCGCCTTCGCCCCGGTGTCGGAGGAGACCGTTGCCGCTGCGTTTTCGCAGGTCAGCGGGGCGAGAAGGGGCTGGGAAGAGACTGGGAAGGAGAATCCCAGAAAATTGGTCGGGGTGACCGGATTCGAACCGACGACCTTCCGCTCCCAAAGCGGACGCGCTACCAAACTGCGCCACACCCCGTACGTCTTTCGCTTGGCGAGACGTAGCGTACATGGTCGACCACGTCGCCCCGAGCGATTTACGGCGCACCGCTCCGCACGTCGTCGAACGAGTGGTTCCGCAGGTCGCCGCAGGTGTCGTCGTGGATGTCACGGCGGATGTCGTCGTACATGTCGTGAGAAGAGCGCCGCGCATGTCGTCGATCAACGGGTGTGCATCGGCCGCCCCGCGTCCGCTACCCTGTTCCCCGAACGGCGCTCGCGGGCGTAGCTCAATGGTAGAGCCCTAGTCTTCCAAACTAGCTACGCGGGTTCGATTCCCGTCGCCCGCTCCAACGCCGAAGGCTCAGGCCAGGGACATGCTCCCCGGTCTGGGCCTTCTGCTTTGCAGGGTGCCCGCTCCCCCGGCGTGTTTGGTGCCGGCTCCGGTCGAGGCAGTCAGGGTGTTCCCGGTATGCCGAAGATCATGGAAGTGCAGGCCCGCGATCCGGACCTTAGGCCGCCGCTGGGTGCGCGAGATCCTATGCGCAGACGACACTCTGATCGTCAGTCAGCTGGCGGACGGCTTGGGCGGCCCGGGCACGGGCCACTGCTTGTGGAGCTTGCAGAAGCCTTCGGGTTCCTCCGGCGGGCCGACGTACTCCCACAGAACGGGAGTGTTGCTGTCTCTGCCCTCGTACAGGTTGTTTTGACCCGTGGCGCCCAAAAGGACCATGCCGTCGGTGGCCGGCGCCAACGAATACGGGTTGTAGGTGCCGCCCAGGTGCCAGGTGCCGCTGTCCGATCCGACCTGGGGGTTGGAGGTCCCGAAGCCGCACACGTCGACAGCGGAGAAGGTTCCGTCGCCGCGCAGGGTCAGGCTGCCCCCATTCGGCGACTTCCAAGTACCAAGCAATTCGGCCTCGCTGAAGTGCGCGGCCTTGGGGGTGGGATCAGTGAAGTGTCGGTACAGCGCCGAGCCGATCAGGATCGAGGCCAGCAGGGCCACCACACCCAGACAGCCGGTGAGACAACCAGACCTGGACTTCTGGGACGGTCCCCGAACCTCGGTCTGGCCGAAGTTCTCAAGCATCCGTGCCCCCTCGACTCGTCGCCACGGTCTACCTACGTGACCCAGGGGTATGCGCACTCGGTTCCAGGTTTCCGCGTGGGCGTTCGTTCGGCCGCCCCGCAGGTCAAAGCAGGTGGGACGTGCTGGCGGCGAGTGATCTGCAAAGCCGCTCGCCTCTTGATCGCGTTCCTGGCGGCGTGGACAATGCGCGTCGTGACTTCAGGACTCGACCAGCCCAGGTGGCGGTCTGCTCTTCGCAGCGGCGGGAGTTTTGCGGTGTGCGGAGCGCTTGGGATCGTCACGTATGCCCTCATCTCGCATCGCCCGGGAGGGCTGACGGGACTGCCGTGGTGGGGGCTCTCGTTCGGGGTCATCATCTCAACGACCCTCGGCGCACTGTTCCCGAACGGCCGTCGGCGGAGGAGATGAGCATCAAGCCGATTGACGGGAACCAGCGGCCCCCATGCCCCGGGTGCGGCCGAGCACGCGCCGGGACGGACCCACAGTGAGACCCGCTCAGAGGCGCCGGGGCGTGTTGGGGCTGATGTTGGGAAAGATGGCCCCGAAGACAGGGGCGAGGACCAACCCCATCACGTTGGTGAATCCGAGGTGATCGTGCCACACCGTCAGTGCGGCAGCACTGTGGTGGACGAGGACATCGAAGGAGCCAAGGCCGAGGTCCTTCGCAGTGAGCAGCGCAAATCCCGCGTACTGGCCCAGAAACGTTGCGGCCAGTGAGCAGACGGAACTGACCGTCGACGTCACGGCACCGCCGCAGCCCCGGCGGTTGACCGCTGTGCCGATCGCGCCGCCGATGATTGCCCCTATCCATCCGTAGATGGTCCGGGTGGTGTCGATGACGAGCGCGTAGGCCACGGCGCAGAGCAGCATGGAGACCACGGCGGTGATCACACCCACCGCGACGTTGCCCTTGGTCGCCGCTGGTGGAGGCGCGGGGACAGCCGTGGCCTTGCTTCTGACGCTCTGATCCATGTGATTGCCTCCGTGGACTCCTGATCGGGCGGCGGCATGCTAGCAGCGAGATCCGAGCTTGATCACCGGGTTTTCGGTGATGAGCGGCCGGCCCCCGCCCGCTGCGTTCCCGTTCCTGCGGGGACCCGTGGGGAAGAGCGGATAGGCTGAGGGTGAATCAAGCGAAAGGCCAGCTCAGCGAGTCCCCAGCGCACGGCCGGGCCGTCGGCGGATAGTTTCAACTAGCTACGCGGGTTAGAGTCCCGTCCCCCGCTCCGAAGCGGAAGGCTGAAGCGCATGGCGAGTGGCTGGCTGCCGCCCGAGGAGTATGTCCGGACGTTGCCGAAGCAGACCGGCTACGCGTGTCTCTACTTCACCGACGAACAAGGCAATCCGTTCCAACTGCGGTCCGTGCACGCCGCACACGCCGAGGTGTGGCAGTGGCCCGGGGGCAACCTGGATGCGGGCGAGACGCCGTGGGAGGCGGCCGTGCGGGAGTGCAGGGAGGAGACGGGACTTGTCTTCCGGGGTGAACCGCGGTTGCTGCTCACTCACTTCGTCACGCCGCGCCCCAGCTGGCCCTGTGCGCACGTCGGGTTCGTATTCGACGGAGGGGTGCTCAGCGCACGGGAGTTGGCTGCCGTCAGGCTCGATCCGGCGGAGCACAGTGAGTGGGCCGTCCGCTCACCGGAGGCGTGGCGGGACGACATGGACGATCCGACCTACCGCCGCCTCGCCATCGCCGTCGAGGCCCGCCGGACCGGGGTCGCCGGATATCTGGAAACCCTCAACCGTAAGGGCAGTTGAGCGCACTCACGGGTGCGCGACGACGCCGAAGCGTTCGAGCAGGACGAGGGTGGCGTCGTCCACGGTGAAGTCTGGATCGTCGCGTTCGGCGACGTACTCCGGGCTCAGCCAGAACTCCGTGTGGTCGGCGCGCCATTCGGCGATCGAGGTGAAGCCCTCGCCCTCGTCGACGCAGTGCGCCAGGTCGACCTCGCCGAGCGGCACGACGCGGACCTCCGTGGTCTCCAGCACCGCCACACGCCGCCCGTCCGAGTCCACGACGGCGCCGCGCCGGCCGACGACCGGCAACTCCTCGTCCGGCCCGTAGTCGGCGAAGAGCGAGGTCGTGGAGGTCTTGCTGCCGTCGAGCACGGCCGCCACCAGACGGTCCCGCAGCGGACCGGGGAAGGCGAACTCGACAATCGGCAGCGACGTTTGGGACCGAGTCACGTGCGGCCCCGTCGCGTCTGGCCCGGTCACTTGACGATGCTGTTGACTGTGTTGGCGATCTGGTCGAGGAAGCTCTGGATCGGCGTGGCCGCCGACGTCTTCGCCAGGAAGAACCCGAAGAGGATGGCCAGGATCGTGTACCCCATCTTCATCGACTTGTTCCTGATGAAGACCACGAGCAGGATGCCCAATAGGACAACGGCGGAGATGGAGAAGGTTGTCACGGGCCCCTACTTCCTCGATCGAGCGTGACAGCAACGGCTGTTACGGCTGAGGGACGCTCGACAGCCGGGGACACGCGCCGTGATCACGACACCACCCCCTGCGCACGATCGCCCGCTTAGCCAGTCTCTCCGGATCAACGCGCTCCGTAAAGCACTTCTGGCTCACACCCACCCCGAGGGTTCCATATCAGCCGAGATTGTCCGAAGATCGTGTGATGGATGGTACAAGTGAGGCCGTTGATAAGGCCATTCGGCCGGTGACCGCCACATGAACGCCTCGCACAGCCCCTGTGCGCCGCCCGTGCGCCCCGCCTGAACCGCCCCGAATCGTCACCCCGTCACCCCGTCAACCCGACGCGGCAGCAGCGGTCGCGCTATTCGCGCCAGAGCAGCAGCAGCGCCCGGTCGTCGCTCCGGTCCTTGGCGACCGCCTCGATCAGACGCCAAGCGGATCCCGAGAAGGTCGTGGCGAGCAGCCGGTCGGCCTCGCCCATCAGCCGGTCCATGCCGTCCGTCAGGTCCCGCCCCGGGGCCTCGACCATGCCGTCCGTGCAGAGCATCAGCACGTCGCCGCGGCCGAGGACGCCGCGGACGCCCTCGAACTTCGCGCCGTCGTAGATGCCGAGCAGCGGGCCCTCGGCCTCCTTGGTCTCCCAGCGGCCCAGGCCGCTGCGCCGCTGCATGCCCGGGAGGTGGCCGGCCGACAGCAGCTCGAACTCGCCGGTGTCCAGGTCGAGCACCAGATGGACGGCGCTGGCGAAGCCCTCCTCCCAGCCCTGGCGCAGCAGGTAGCCGTTGGCGGCCGGGAGGAAGTCGTGCGGCGGCAGCGAGCCGACCAGTCCGCCGAACGCGCCGGAGAGCAGCAGCGCCCGCGAGCCGGCGTCCATGCCCTTGCCGGAGACGTCCGCGAGGACCACCTCCAGCACCCGCTTGCCGTCGCCGGTGCGCGCGGCGACCACGAAGTCGCCCGAGAAGGACTGCCCGCCGGCCGGGCGCAGCGCCATCTCCGCGTGCCAGCCGTCGGGCAGCGCCGGGATCCGGCTCTGCACCTTGAGCCGCTCGCGCAGGTCGAAGAGCATCGACCCGCCGCGTCGCCACGGCACGCCGACCCGGGCCCGGAACTGGGCCAGCAGCAGTCCGACCGCGCCCACCGCGCCGACGACCAGCACACAGCCGGGCGTGACCCGGCCCGGCCCGGCGTCGTAGGGGCCGAGGACGACGGACTCGACGGCGAGGGCGGCCGCGGCGGCGCTGTAGAGCAGCACCAGGCTGCTGGGCCGCAGCAGCAGCGCGCCGGAGATCACCGGGATCACCAGCGCGGTCGGCGGGCACCACGGCGGCGCCAGGACGGTGAGGAAGGCGAAGAGCGGCACGAGCGCGAAGAGGACGACGAAGGCCATCCAGTCCGCGCCGTCGCCGCGGAAGTAGTCGACGGCGCCTCGGCGCACCCGACGCCAGACCCGGCGTTGCGCCCTGCGCCACCGGGCCGTGCGGGTGTCGACCGGGTGTGTCCCGGTCTCGCGACGTGCCATTCCGGGAGACCCTACCGACCCGGACCGCCGGGCGTCGATGCGCTTCGGGTGCGAGATGCAACCGATCCGGGCGCGGACGTCGACTTCCGGCCGACGTCGACGCAGGTGCCGGCGTAGGTGTCGGCCAAGGCGTCGCCGCTGTTCCGTCCGTACGCGCACTGCCCCGCCGATAACCGCTCGCTTCGTGCCCGCGACGCTGCTAGGCAGGTCGTATGAGCCTTTCGAGCGCACCAGGGAACGCCCCGTCCTCCCCAACTGCTGTCTCCCCCGAGCTGCGTGCCGTCGACGCCGACGGCTTCGATGCCTGGTACGACGTCCTGCTGGACGCGTTCGGCGGCGTGCCCGAATCCCCCGAGGAGCGGGCGCTGTGGCGTGAGCTTACCGAGCCGGGTCGCTCGATCGGCGCATTCGACGCGAACTCGGTGGTCGGCACGGCCTCGGCGTTCACCTTCGGGTTGGCCGTTCCCGGCGGCGCGGGCGAACATCGCACATCCGCGCGGGCGCTGGTGCCGGCGGCGGGCGTGACCATGGTCGGCGTGCGCGGCACCCACCGGAGACGCGGACTGCTCACCGCGATGATGCGACGGCAGCTCGACGACGTACGCGAGCGCGGCGAGCCGCTCGCGGTGCTGACGGCGTCGGAGCCGTCCATCTACGGCCGCTTCGGGTACGGCGTCGGAACGTCGAAGATGTGGCTGGAGATGGACCGGCACCGCGTGCGGATCACCGAGCGCCCGTTCGACGCGACGGGGGCCGGGGGGACGGCGGAGGCGGCGGAGACGACGGGGACGGCCGGGGTCCGGCTGCGTCTGGTCGACCCGACGGAGTCGCTGGCGCGCTGCGAGGAGCTCTACACCCACGTCGGGCGGCAGCGCCCCGGCTGGCTGCGGCGGCCGGACGGGTGGGAGAGGGTCGCCGTCCTCGACCCGCGACTGGAGCGCTCGGGGAACTCCCCGTTGTTCTGCCTGCTCGCCGAGCACGCCGACTCCGGCGAGCTGCTGGGCTACGCCCGGTACACCGTCAAGCCCGACTGGGAACGCCAGGGCCCGAAGGGCACCGTCAACGTCCGGGAGCTGTACGCGGCGACGCCCGGCGCGACGGTCGCGCTCTGGCAGCACCTGCTCGACGTCGACCTGACGGACCGGGTCGTGGTGCGCAGCCGTCCGCTGGACGACCCGATCCTGAACCTGGTCGACGACGTCCGCCGCTGCAACGCGACGATCGGCGACGGTCTGCACATCCGCCTCGTCGACGTCGGCGCGGCGCTGGCGGCTCGGGCGTACTCGCGTCCGGTGGACGCGGTGGTGGAGGTCCACGACGCGTTCTGCGGCTGGAACACCGGCCGTTGGCGGCTCAGCGGCGACGAGTCCGGTGCGTCGTGCGAACGCACGACGGATCCGGCGGACGTCTCGCTGACGGTCCGCGAGCTCGCCGCGTCCTACCTGGGCGGCACGACGCTGCGCGCGCTGGCGGAGGCGGGCCGGGTCGCGGAACTGCGCGAGAACGCGGGCGCGCTGGGCGCGCTGTCGGCGGCGTTCGCGACGGACGTCGCGCCGTGGCTGCCGCGCGGGTTCTGACGCCGCCCGGGTTATTACTGACGGTACGTCAACTCTGGCAGCGGGGGCACCAGAAGAGGTTGCGGGCGGCGTGCTCCTCGGTACGGACCTCCGTGCCGCAGACCAGGCAGGGCTGGCCGGCCCGTCGGTAGACGTAGACCTCTCCGCCGTGGTCGTCCTGGCGGGGAGGCCGTCCCATCGCCTCGGGCGTGTGCTCGGGCCGGACCGTGTCGATCCGACCCACCCGCACGCCCTCGCGCATGAGCGGACGCAGGTCCGCCCAGATCCCGTCCCACTCGGCGCGGTCCAGACTGCGGCCCGCGCGGTGCGGGTTGACGCCCTGCCGGAACAGCACCTCGGCGCGGTAGACGTTGCCCACGCCGCAGAGGACCTTCTGGTCCATCAGCAGTGCGGCGATGGTGGTCCGGCTGCTGCTGATCCGCTTCCAGGCGGCGTCGCCGGTGTCCTGCGGACGCAGCGGGTCGGGGCCCAGGCGCGCCTCTACCTCGCGCTTCTCCCCCTCGTCGACCAGCAGGCACTTGGTCGGCCCGCGCAGGTCGCTGTACGCGTCGTCAGCTGCGGTGGTCATCCGCATCCGGACCTGGCCGACGGGTTCGGGCGCGGGGCCGTGCCCCCAGAAGACCTTGCCGTAGAGCCCGAGATGGATGTGGACCCAGTCACCTGACGCGAAGCCGAGGAAGAGGTGCTTGCCCTTGGCGTCGGTCTCGGTGAGCACCCGTCCGTCGATCCGCGCGGCGGCGTCGGCGAACGGCCCCTGCGGAGAGGAGACGGCAACGGCCTGGCCGCCGAACACCCGGTGGTATTCGGCGGCCAGTCGGTGGATGGTGTGGCCTTCAGGCACGGAACGCTGCCCTGGGTCTCTGGCTCCTGGGTCTCCGGCTCAGCCCTGCGGGTGGTGGGCCGGGATCGGCGGGAGCTCGCCGGTGGTCTCGTAGTCGGTCAGCATGTCGATCCGACGGATGTGGCGCTCGCCCTCCGAGAACGGGGTGGAGAGGAAGGCGTCCAGGAACGTGGTCGCCTCGTCGGCGCTGTGCATGCGGGCGCCGACGCTCATCACGTTGGCGTTGTTGTGCTCGCGGCCGAGCTGCGCGGTCTCCACGCTCCACGCCAGCGCGGCGCGGACACCCTTCACCTTGTTGGCGGCGATGGCCTCACCGTTGCCGCTGCCCCCGATGACGACGCCGAGCGCCTCGGCGTCCGCGGCGGTGCGCTCGGCGGTCCGGAGGCAGAACGGCGGGTAGTCGTCGTCGGCGTCGTAGATGTGCGGACCGCAGTCGATCGGCTCGTGTCCGGCCTCGGTCAGCCACTTCACAAAGTGCTGCTTCAGTTCGAAACCGGCGTGGTCGGATCCCAGGTAGACGCGCATGCGGAGAGTATGGCAGGCGAGGATCTCGCGCTTGCTCAGGGGCGCGGGGATTCTGCAGGCGATGTGCCATGCACGTCAGGGGCGCGGGGAACTGCGCGAGAAACCACCCTGTGCGGGTGGCCCTGCACATTGGGGACCATCCGCATGCCGGTGGCTTGTCGCGCCCCCGCGGCGGAGCCGCAGATCAGCAGAGCCTCGCGCCCCTGGGGTAGTGCAACTTCCCTCATGCGTCCTTGTGACGCACCAGCTTCCACGCCGCAGGCAGCAGGCCCATCGCCAGGGCGATCTTCAGCGCGTCGCCGATCAGGAACGGGTAGAGGCCCAGCGACGCCGCCTGCGCCAGCGAGACGTGGAGGGAGACGGCCAGCCACGGGACGCCCACCGCGTAGATCGCGAGCTGGCCGAGCGCCATCGCGCCCGCCGTCCGCAGCGCACCACGGTCCGCGCCCCGGCGCGCGAGCGCGCCGACGAGGCCGGCGGCGAGGACGAAGCCGACGACGTAGCCGAAGGTCGCTCCCGTGCCGGATGTCCCGCCCGTGAACCACGGGACGCCCGCCAGGCCCGCCAGCAGGTAGAGGCCGAGCGAGGCCACGCCCCGCCGCGCGCCCAGCGCCGTGCCGACCAGCAGCGCGGCGAGCGTCTGCCCCGTCACCGGGACCGGCGAGCCGGGGATCGGGACGGCAAGCTGCGCGGCCAGGCCGGTGAACGCCGCGCCGCCGAGCACGAGTGCCGCGTCACGGACGAGCGCGCGTGCGCGACCGCCTTCGACGGTCGGCAGCAGGTCGGCGAGGACGGCGCCGGGACGGACGGTCGGGGTGGCGGCGAGGCTCACGGGCACGCTCCTGAGCTGGTGTCTTGTCATCAGTAGGGGAACGCCGACGGACGTTTGCGCATGTCTACGAACGTTGACGAACGCTTGCGAACCTATCCGTTCGAACACCGTCCCACTCTGCGGACATCCCACAAAACGTCCGCCGCCCGCTTGGGCGATCCGCACGTCCGGGCCACAGCAGAACCACAGAGTGCGCGCACGCCCTCGACGGAGAGTCACAGCGACTTCCGCATGGTGGCGGCCTCGTTCAGCTTCTCCACATATCGGGCACCCTTGACCGAATAGTGAGCTGGTCAGTCCAACTACCGAACTGACTGGCTCTTTTCGCGGTCTTGTGCGCCCACCCGTGCGACCCGTACAACGTATACGACCTGCCCGCCGAGCCCCTGGATCCCGCCCATGAGCGTCACCACACCCGAGCAGCCGGAGACGGCCGCAACGACGGCCACGCCCAACGCTGCCTCCCCGGGCCTCTCCCATGGCCTTTCCCACGGCCTCAAGCAGCGGCACCTGTCGATGATCGCCCTCGGCGGCGTCATCGGCGCGGGCCTCTTCGTCGGGTCCGGCGCGGGCATCGCGGCGGCCGGGCCGTCGATCGTCCTCGCCTTCGCCGCGTCCGGCGTGCTGGTCATGCTCGTCATGCGGATGCTCGGCGAGATGTCCGCGGCACGACCCGCCTCCGGCTCGTTCTCCGTGCACGCGGAGAAGGAGATCGGCGTCTGGGCGGGGTTCGCCTCCGGCTGGATGTACTGGCTGATGCTCTGCGTCGGCGTCTCGGCCGAGGCGACCGCGGCCGGCGGGATCATGACCAACTGGCTGCCCGGCACACCCACTTGGATGTGGGTGGCGCTGTTCATGGCCTTCTTCTGCGGCAGCAACCTCGCCGCCGTGAAGAACTTCGGCGAGTTCGAGTTCTGGTTCGCCGCGATCAAGGTCGCCGCGATCGTCGGCTTCCTGGTGCTGGCGCTGCTCGCGATCTTCGGCGTGATCGGCCACGGCGCGCCCGGCCTGACCAACCTGACCGGCCACGGCGGCTTCATGCCGCACGGCATGTCCGGCCTGGTCGTCGGCCTGCTGGCCTCCGTCTTCGCCTACGGCGGCCTGGAGACGGTCACGATCGCGGCGGCCGAGTCGCAGGACCCGGTCCGCAACGTCGGCCGCGCGGTGCGGACCGCGATGTGGCGGATCGCGGTCTTCTACATCGGCTCGATGGCCGTCATCGTGACGCTGCTCCCCTGGAACGACCCGAACGTCGTCAAGAGCGGCCCGTACATCGAGGTCCTGGACCACATCGGCGTCCCGGCGGCGGGACAGCTGATGAACGTGGTCGTGCTGATCGCGCTGTTGAGCGCGATGAACGCGAACATCTACGGCTCGTCGCGGATGGCGTACTCGCTGGTCCAGCGCGGCCTGGGCCCGAAGGCGCTCGCCCGCGTCAGCGGCGGCGTGCCGAGGCTCGCTGTGCTCGCGTCGTCGGCGTTCGGGTTCTTCGCGGTGCTGCTGAACTTCTGGTGGCCGACGACGGTCTTCCAGTGGCTGCTGAACGTGGTCGGCGCGGCGGTCCTGGTGGTCTGGGCGTTCATCTCCGTCGCGCAGCTGCGGATGCGGCGGCGGTTGGAGCGCGAGGCGCCGGAGAAGTTGACGGTCCGTATGTGGGGCTTCCCGTACCTGACGTGGGTGGCCCTGGGCGGCGTGGTCACGGTGCTGGCGCTGATGCTGCAGAGCCACGGCAACCGCGTGCAGCTCGCCTGCACGCTGGGCGCGACGGTCGCCCTGAGCGCGGCGGGGTGGCTCCGCAGCAGGCGGGCGCAGAGCGCGGGCTGAGGCAGGCGGGTACCGGAGGCAGGCGCACAGCGGCCACACGGGTGAAATCACCTATCGTCCCGACGATGTCCAAGCTAGTGTGGATGTCATGACAGTGGCCTATGAGGACGTGCCGTTCAGCGAGCTCCTCCATCACCCCGCCGCAACCGCGCAACGCCTGGACACGGTGCGGGCGCTGCGCTTGCGTCGGCGCGATGCCGGCGACCTCGCGCTGATGCGCGTCGAACAATTGGAGCAGGACACGACGGTGGTCGACTTCACCGCGCGTCTGCTTGCCGGGCTGGTCCGTACCGAGAACACCGCCGCGCTGCGCCAGGCCTTGCCGGATGCCCTGCCATGGAGCACGTTCCTCCCCCCGGAGGACCTGGAAACGCTACTCGCTGAACTGGTGGACACCGCGCGGGGAGCAGCGGCTCTGGAGAACCTCGCGCCGATCGCACTCCTGCTGGCCCAGTGGCGCCACAGTGCCGAGATCTACGCGGATCCCGCCCTGCTCGCCATCCTCACCCGCGAGCCTGAAGGAGATCTCGGCCCCGCTCCCATGCCGCGGGACGACCAGTGAGCCCGAAGCGAGGCGACCGGGCTGCTCCGCCTCCGGTCGGCGAAGAGTACGACATCCGGTTCGCCAACACTGAGGCCGCCGATGGCTGGGAGAGCCTCTCCCGTCATGCGGCCAGGAATCTGACTGAATTCCGGAGGCACGCCCGACAGATGAGCGCTACTCGGCATGGAACCCGGCGGCGCGCCACGTCACGATCAGGAATGCATCTGACCTGACGTCAGACGCCGGTCGCGCCGTCGATGCGCTCCCGGAGCAGGTCGGCGTGGCCGTTGTGGCGGGCGTACTCCTCGATCATGTGGACGTAGACCCACCGGAGGTTGACGTCCTGCTCCATGAAGCGGCCGCTGTCGGTCAGAGCGCGGTCGGCGCAGAGCGCGCGGGCGTGGGCGATCTCCGCCTGCCAGGTGGCGAGGGCGTCGGCCAGTGTGGCGCCTTCGGCCAGTTCGAAGCCGCCGTCAGGGCCCGACGGGTCGGCGTGCGGGTCGTAGATGGGTGGGGCCTGTTCCCCGGCGAAGACGCGACGGAACCAGTTCCGCTCCACCTCGGCCATGTGCTGGACGAGGCCGGTCAACGTGAAGCCGGACGGTGGCACGGATGCGACGGCGGCCTGCTTGTCGTCCAAGCCTCCGCACTTCACGGCAAGGGTGGCGCGGTGGAAGTCGAGCCAGCTTTCGAGCGTGGTGCGCTCGTCGGCATTCAGGGGTGGAAAACGGCGTTCGATTGTGCCCATTGATCGATTATCACCGTTGGCCGACCCAGCCGAGCCACGATGTCGGTGGTGCCCGCTACGTTGCTGTCAGTCGTGAACAACGGTCCGGACAAGGGCGGGCGGACATGGGTGGCAGCACGTGGTGGGCGACGGGGCCGTATCAGGAGGATCTCGCCGCCGCGTTCCAACAGGCGCAGGAGCGGGAGCTGCGGAGCCGGGATCTGCCCGATTCGGCGGACTTGACCGTCGCGGAGCTCTGGCAGGACGAGGACTGGCGGGAGTACGTCTTCACCGGAGGCACCGCCTCCGTGCTCGACTTCTACGCCTTCACCACCGACCCCGACGCGCGGGACGGCGTCGGAGTCATGCGGCTGCTGACGGACCAGCAGGCACGGGGCTCCTTCTCCGGCGGCCGACCCGACTTCGCCGCCTGGAACGACGCCCTGCTCGCCGACAACCTGCCCTTCCCGCCACGCGCCTGCGGCAACTGCACTGTGCTGTACCGCGACGGCCAACCGGCGGAGATCGGCTACTGGGGTGTCACCGCGGACTGAATCGCCCAAGGAGGTGCGTCAAGTGATCTGGGCTGCACTTGGATTTGACAGGCGAACCGACCACCCTGAGCAAGATCACCGTCTCCCCGAGGACTTCACGGTGGAGTCGGCGGCACGACGTGTAGGCGATCACCTGGAGCTGGTCGAGCCATCACTGTGGGCGCGGGCGTCATGGTGTTCGCCACGTTCGCGGTCTGGCTCGGGTCCAGTTCGATGAGCGGGATCGGCCCGGTTCCCTGCTAGGCCGCATCGGTGCGCTCGCGCAGCTGACAGCGGGCAGCAGCAAACGGCCCGGCTCCACTCGACGCGCGGAGCCGGGCACAGTCTGCGGCGCTGTGGTTACTCGAAGTTCGGACCCTCGGTCCGCGTGCGCTTGATCTCGTAGAAGCCCGGCGTCGAGGCGACCAGCAGCGTGCCGTCCCAGAGGCGCGCCGCGGCCTCACCCTTCGGGGCCGGGGTGACGACGGGGCCGAAGAAGGCGACGCGCTCGCCCGTCACGCCGGGCACCGCGATGACCGGGGTGCCGACGTCCTCGCCGACCAGGCCGATGCCCTCGGCGTGAGACTTGCGCAGGGCCTCGTCGTACTCCGTCGAATCCATCGCGTCCGCAAGGGACTTCGGCAGGCCCGCCTCCTCCAGCGCGGACTCGATCGTCGCGCGGTCACGCGGCTGCTGGCCGTTGTGGAAGCGCGTGCCCAGCGCGGTGTAGAGCGGGCCCAGCACGTCGGCGCCGTGCGCCTGCTCGGCGGCGATGCAGACGCGGACCGGGCCCCACGCCTCGTCCATCAGCGCGCGGTACTTCTCCGGCAGGTCGCGGCCCTCGTTGAGGACGGCCAGGCTCATCACGCGCCAGCGGACGTGGACCGGGCGCAGCTTCTCGACCTCCAGCATCCAGCGGGAGGTCATCCACGCCCACGGGCAGAGCGGGTCGAACCAGAAGTCAGCGGTCACGGGCTCGGCGGCGGCAACGTCGGCGGTCATGGGCGGGGCTCCTCGATCGGTGATCAGGCGATGTCAGGCGATATCAGGTCAGTCGATATCAGGTCGGGCGATGACAGGCAGGCGGAACAGGCGAAGGACCCGCCCGGAACCAGGCACGCGGAACCGAGCCCACGGGTCGTCCGTCAGAGGCAACGACCTGCTCCGCCGCTCCATTCCCACGATTTCCCCGACCTTCCGGACCTTCCCGGCTTCCCGGCTTCCCGACCGTCCGTTCGGCCGGTCCGCCCGCCCGGCAGGTAGGGCGCATGAAAGGATGCCGGGACAGGTAGACAGGTACACCAGGTAGACCACGGTCCTGCGGCGCGACCACCCCCGCGCGCCCGCTACGTACAAGGGAGTACGGACGTGCCCGGCACGAATCTCACCCGCGATGAGGCCCGCGAGCGGGCACGGCTCCTCGATGTCGACAGTTACGCCGTCGAGCTCGACCTGCGCAGTGCGCTCGGCGAGACGGGCGTCTTCCGGTCGCGGACGACCCTGCGGTTCCGCTGCGCCGAGCCGGGCGTCGACTCGTTCGCCGACCTGCTGGCTCCCAAGGTCCACAGCGTCACCCTCAACGGGCGCGAGCTGGACCCGGCCGAGGTGTTCGACGGTTCGAGAGTCGCGCTGCCGGGTCTCGCCGCCGAGAACGAGCTCGTCGTCGACGCCGACTGCGCCTACAGCCACACCGGCGAGGGCCTGCACCGCTTCGTCGACCCGGTCGACGGCGAGGTGTACCTCTACACCCAGTACGAGCCGGCCGACGCCCGCCGCGTCTTCGCCAACTTCGAGCAGCCGGACCTCAAGGCGCCGTTCTCCTTCACCGTGACCGCGCCCGGCCACTGGGAGACGTTCTCCAACTCCGCCACCGGCGGCGACCCGGTCCGGGGCGAGGACGGTTCGCTGACCTGGAGCTTCAGTCCGACGCCGCGCATCTCCACCTACATCACCGCCGTCGTCGCCGGTCCGTACCACGTGGACCGCGACAGCTGGAGCCGCGAGCTGCCGGACGGCCGGCTGCTGGAGATCCCGCTGGGCGCGCTCTGCCGCAAGTCGCTGGCGCAGTACTTCGACTCGGACGAGATCTTCACCGTCACCAAGCAGGGCCTGGACTTCTTCCACGACGAGTTCGACTACCCGTACCCGTTCGGCAAGTACGACCAGGCCTTTGTGCCCGAGTACAACATCGGCGCGATGGAGAACCCGGGCCTGGTGACCTTCCGCGAGGAGTACATCTACCGCTCCAAGGTCACCGAGGCCGCGTACGAGGGCCGGGCCAACGTCATCCTGCACGAGATGGCGCACATGTGGTTCGGCGACCTGGTCACCATGCAGTGGTGGGACGACCTCTGGCTCAAGGAGTCGTTCGCCGACTTCATGGGCGCGTTCTCGCAGGTCGAGGCCACGAAGTACCAGGCGGGCTGGATCACCTTCGCCAACCGCCGCAAGGCGTGGGCCTACCGGCAGGACCAGCTGCCGACCACGCACCCGATCACCGCGGACATCCGCGACCTCGAGGACGCCAAGCTCAACTTCGACGGCATCACGTACGCCAAGGGCGCGTCGGTGCTCAAGCAGCTGGTCGCGTACGCCGGGCGGGACGCTTTCCTGGAGGGCGCGCGCCGCTACTTCAAGCGCCACGCGTTCGGCAACACCACCCTGAACGACCTGCTCGCCGTCCTCGCCGAGACCAGCGGTCGCGGCACCGAGGCGATGGCCGAGTGGTCCCGCGCCTGGCTGCAGACGGCGGGCGTCAACGTGCTCACGCCCGAGCTGACCGTGGACGCCGAGGGCCGGATCACCGACTTCGCCGTGCTGCAGGAGGCCGCCGAGGAGCAGCCGACGCTGCGTCCGCACCGGGTCGGCATCGGCTGCTACGACCTGGTCGAGGACGGCCGCCTGGTGCGCTCCGCCCGGGTCGAGGTCGACGTGCAGGCTGCGGCGCGCACGTCCGTGCCGGAGCTGGTCGGCAAGCCGCGACCGGCCCTGGTGCTGGTCAACGACGACGACCTGACGTACTGCAAGATGCGCTTCGACGAGCGGTCGCTGGACACGCTGCGCGCCTCGCTCGGCGACATCGAGGACCCGCTCGCGCGTGCGCTGTGCTGGTCGGCGGTGTGGAACATGACGCGCGACGGCCTGATGCCGGCCCGCGACTACCTGGACCTGCTGCTGCGCTTCTCCGGTCGCGAGACCGACATCGGCGTGCTGCAGCAGCTGCACACCCAGGCCGGTATGACGCTGGAGCAGTACGTCGCCCCCGAGGGGCGTGAGGCCGCCGCGCAGGCGCTGGCCGAGGGCGCGCTGAACGAGCTGCGCGCCGCCGCCCCCGGCGGGGACCACCAGCTGGCCTGGGCGCGGTTCTTCGCGCACTCCGCGCACAGCGAGGAGGATCTGCGTCTGGTCTCCGGCCTGCTGGACGGGACCGCGCGGATCGACGGCCTCGACGTGGACCAGGAGCTGCGCTGGGCGCTGCTCTCGGCGCTGGTCCTGGGCGGCGCCGCTGGCGAGGCCGAGCTGACGGCGGAGCAGGCGCGCGACAACACCGCCAGCGGCCGGCGACTGGCGACCGCCGCCCGCGCGTCGGCGCCGACGGCCGAGGCCAAGGCCGAGGCGTGGCGCCTGGTCGTCGAGACCGACGAGCTGCCCAACGCGCTGGTGGAGGCGGAGATCGCAGGCTTCCAGCAGTCCTCGCAGCGCGAGCTGGTCGCGCCGTACGCGGAGCCCTACTTCGAGGTGCTGGAGAAGGTCTGGGCCGAGCGCTCGATCGAGATCGCGCTGCGGATCGTCAAGGGCCTCTTCCCGTACCTGGTCGACTCGGACGCGACGCTGGCGCGCACGGACACCTGGCTGGCCGAGCACGAGGACGCCGCCCCCGCGCTGCGCCGCCTCGTCCGCGAGTGCCGCGACGACCTGGCGCGCGCGCTGCGCGCCCAGGCCTGCGACGCGCGCTGAGCAACTCGTCCTGAGCAACTCGTCCTGAAAGACGGTTAGTTGACCCGGGAGCCGTTCGTCCACCGACCATCCGCCCGCTTGTTGATCAAGGCCGGACGATAACAGGTGGGGAACGGCTCCCGGTCCGTTTGACGGTCACCCTCAGGCCCGTTCCCGCACGCCCTCTACGATGGCTCGCGGGGGCAGGCCGATTCGATCTCCGTCCCCGCGCTGACTGAACGCCAGTCGGTGGGTGACACAAGGAGGACGGGGGCCATGACCGACCAGACGCCTGGCAACGGCGCCGCGGAAGAGCCGAGGGACGGCGCAGACCCGAGACCGGGTCAGGCACCGGGACAGGTACCTGGGCAGGTGCCGGGACAGGTATCGGGCCAGGTGCCGGGACAGGCGCAGCAGCCTGAGAGCCCGGAGTTCGCGCCCACCTCGTACGCGCTGCAGGCTCCGCCGACGATGTCCACGTCGTACGCGCTGCAGGCACCGGAAGTCCCGCAGGACGGCGCGCCGTCGCTGGAGAAGAGCGCGCCGGTGGCCGGCGCTCCGGCGGGTGCGCCGGGTGGCGTGCCGGGGTACGGGTACCCGAACCCGGGCGTGCCTCCGCAGCAGCCCGCGCCGGGGATGGGCTACGGGTACCCCAACCCGCAGCAGCCACCGCAGCCGCAGCAGGGCATGCCGCCGATGGGCCAGCCGGGCATGCCGCCGATGGACCCCTCGATGCAGGGCATGCAGGGGATGCAGGGCGTGCCGCCCATGGCTCCGCCGATGGGTCAGTCCATGCCCGGCCAGTCCATGCCCGGTCAGCCGATGCCAGGTCAGCCCATGCCGGGTCAGCCCATGCCCGGTCAGCCGATGCCAGGTCAGCCCATGCCGGGTCAGCCCATGCCTCAGCAGCCGCCGTTCGGCCAGCCCGGCTACCCGCAGGACCCGTACCAGCAAGACCCCTACCAGCAGGGCCAGTTCGCACCGCAGGGACCGGGGCCGTACCCGCAGGGCCCCGGACCGTATCCGCAGGACCCTTACGCCCAGGGTCAGCCCATGCCCGGCCAGCCCGACCCGTACCAGCTGCCGCCCATGGCACCGCCGATGGGCCAGCCGATGCCGGGCATGCCGCCCGCGCGGTCCGGTCCGCCGATGGGTCTGATCTTCGGCGCGATCGGCGGCGTCGTCGCGCTGGCCCTGATCATCGTCGTGGCCGTGGTCGCCTTCGGTGGCAACAGCGGCGGCGGGGGCGGCGGAGGCGGAGGCAACAACGGCACGCCGACGCTCGCGGCCGGCTGGAAGACGGCCAACGGCACGGACTCGGGCAACCTGATCGGCAGTTGGATCACGGACAAGAACCTGATCCGCGTCGGTGACACCGTGTCGGCCTACAGCCTCGCCGACGGCAGCGTCGCGTGGACCGTCTCACCGCCGTCCGGGGCCTCGGTCCCCTGCGGCATGTCCCCGACGGTGTCGTCCGCCGGTGTCGGCACGATCGCGTTCGGCAGCGACGACCACAGCTGCACGAACGTGGTCGGCGTGGACACCACCACCGGGCGCGAGCTCTGGAACCTCAAGCTGAACATCCCGCAGGGCGGCTCGGCCTCGCAGGTCAACACCTTCATCAGCGGCACCGTCGCCACCATCACCGGCAGCGGCGTGATCGGCGGCGTCGATCTCACCAGCGGCAACACCGCGTGGCAGTACAAGCCGCGCGGCCAGTACTGCAACGACGACGCGTACTCCGGTGGCGGCGTCGTCCTGGTCAACGAGTTCTGTGCCGACGTCAATCCGACCTACGTGCTCACCGCGCTGGACGGGGCGACCGGCAAGCAGCTGTGGCAGAAGACCGAGTCCGACAACGTCATGTTCACCTCGGTCCTGAACGGCAGCCCGCTGGTCGCACAGCAGGACGGCAGCGGCGGCCAGCCGGTCACCAACATCTACGACAGCAGCGGCAACGCGACGCCGGTGACCGGCGGTGACCCGATCTCGGCCAACGGCTCGGCGCGCAACCAGCTCGTCGTGCGGATGCTGAACAGCACCACCATGCTGACCGAGTCGCAGAACAGCTCCAGCAACCCCGGCATCGAGGCCCTCAACGTGTCCAACGGGCAGGTCCTCTGGACGTACTACGGCCAGAACAAGGCCGGTGCCACGCTGGCCCTGCTGTCCCAGACGAACACCAGCGGCCAGATCTACGCGATCTCGCAGCCCGGCGACACGTACAACGGCCCTGGCGGCTCGCTCGTCCAGCTCGACCCGACCACGGGCAAGGCGACGGTCGTCGCCGGTCTCCCGTCCTCGATGGACTCGACGTCCTTCGTGGGCGAGACCGCGCTGGTCGCGCCGGGCACGGGCAGCGCGCAGCCTCGGGTGTACCTGGTCAACGAGGGCTCGGAGCTCCCGGAGGTCCAGGAACTGCGGTAGCGCTGACTGAGGCTCGGAAAGGTCTGCTCCAGGTTCCTGGGGCAGACGTTTTTCTCTCTCTCTTCGCCTGTGCCAACGGACGACTGACGCACGCGCGTTCGGTAACTGTCCGTATAGGAGGTATTGACGGGGCGTGGTAGCGTCGGCTTCATACGAACCTCATAGTTGACCCCGGCAGCGCGCCAACGCTCCGGGGTCCGGCACCAGGAGCCAAGACCTCCGATGCACATTCATCGTAGCCCGCATATGCGCGGCTTCACCTCATTGCCCAACTACCTGTTGCAGGACCGCCGCCTGTCGTACCGCGCCCGGGGCGTCCTGACCGACCTGCTCTCCCGGCCTGACGGCTGGCGCGAGGACGGCCGCCTGCTGGCCGACTCGTGCGTCGAGGGACGCGGCGCGGTCGCCAAGGCGCTGCGTGAGCTTGCCCGCGCCGGGTACTACCGCGTCGAGAAGATCCGCAAGCCGGACGGCAGCATCATCAGCGTGGCGCACGTCTACGACAGCCCACAGCTTCCGACACCGGGTGCCAAAAAGACGGGCTCCGGCAAGTCGAGGATCGGCAAGGCTGACGGCCAATCAAAGGACCTGGGAAAGAACCCCTCCCTCCCTTCCCTCCCTTCAGCCGAGCCGGACGCGAGCGTCGCTGACGAGACGTCAGCAGCGCCCGAACCCAAGGAAGTCCCGCCGGAGGTGCGGGAGGCAGTAGCCACGCTCTTCCGAGTGCTGCGCCCCGAGCCACGCCTTCGCCTCGGGTCGACCGAAGCCCTCGCCCTGGCGCCGCTGGTCGCCGAGTGGCTGGAACTCGGCGCGACCGAACAGGACTTGGCGATGGCGCTGCTGCCCGGCCTCCCCCAACCCGTCCACGCCCCGGCCGCCCTGCTCCGCAACCGCCTCACCCGCAAACGCCCACCCGCACCTGTCGCCACACCTCAACCCGCCACCCCAGCCCGCTGCCCGCACGAATGCGGCGCCTGCTCCGCCCCCATCCCCCAACCCGGCATCTGCCGAGCTTGCGCAGGCCTCACCGCGCCTCCACCCGCCCTCGGCATCGCCGCAGCAGTAGCCACCCGCGGCGCCGCCCTGGCCAGAGCCGCCCTCCGCGGCACCCTGCCGATCGGCGTGGCGGCAGCGGTGCGACCAAGCTCTGTTTGAGGACTTCACCAAGGCCTGTCGCAGTGGTCCAACAAGGCGGAGTAGGAACAACGATGAACGAAGCCGTCCAACAGCTCACGCATGTGCTGCCCCTGCCCGCATCCTGCGGCCAGTCGAAGGACTGGAACGAGGTCTCCAGAGCGGTGGGGACCGAACTGCCTGCGGACTACAAGCAGTTCATCGAGACCTTCGGCGGCGGATACGTCGACCAGCACCTGTGGGTACTCGAACCCGGCTGCGCCAACGAGCACTACGACCTCATCACCGGTATCAAGCACGGTGACGAAGCTCTTGAGGGCCTCTGGGAACTCGTGGAGAAGCCGAGAGAACTGGCGAGCGGCGGCCGGCTCATCGTTTGGGCCACGACCGACAACGGAGAGATCGGCTACTGGCTTGCCCGGCCCGGCCAGAGTCCCGAGCAGTGGACCGTCATGGTCAACGACGAAAGCGGGACAGTGTGGGAACACTTCGACATGGGCTTCGCCCGCTTCCTGCTGTCAGCTCTTGACCGCGACATCGTGTCGGAAGTCCTCTCCTACGCGTTCCCGAAGGACCCGCACGGCTTTGAGCCGTCCGGAGATTTCGTCTAGGGATCCATCTTTAGATGTAGGACGGACATTGGCGCCCGCGAAACGGTGAGCCACTGCCCTGACCGCTTGGTAGCGTGCCCATGATGGGAACGGCCGTTCGGGGGCGGGGGCGTCGTGAGTCAGATAGCCAAGGCGATCGCGGAAGCAGCACAGAAGGCCGGCAAGAGCCTGGCGGAGGACTTCGCCAAGGCCTACCACAGCATCCTCAAGGACACCGAGCGCGGAGCGAAGACGGTCTCGGAGAACGCCGCCAAGAACGAGGCGGAGACTGCCGAGAACCTGGCCAAGTCCGCGGAGAAGGACGCAAACTCACCTCACGTCCACGCTCCTGGAGAGGGAGGAGCAGCCGGCGGCAGAGACGGTGGGAATCCGCGAGGGGAACATCCAGGCGGAGACGACCCGAACCTCGGCGGAGAGGAGCCCCGACCTGGGCAGCCGTCAGAGGGCAACGTCGGCTGTCATACCGCCGGGGACCCGGTCGATGTGGTGACCGGGCAGATGATCACCACGGCTGTTGATCTACGTTTGGAAGGCGCGTTGCCGCTGGCTCTGCGCCGGGCTTACGCCTCCGGGTACATCGGTGGACGGTGGTACGGCCCCGGCTGGTCAGGGACGTTGGACGAACGCGTCCAAGTGGACACAGACGGCATCTGGTTCGCGGGAGACGATGCACAGATCCTTCACTATCCGCTCCCAGCCGACAACGTGTCGAGTGTCCTGCCGCTGCGCGGCGCGAAATGGCCGCTGAGCTGGGACGGACCAGACGGAACCATTCGAATCGAGAGCCCGGACACTGGTCTGGTTCGGCACTTCGACCCCGTTCCGGGCACCCCGGATGCGAGCACTCGTCCGCTCAGCACGGTGACCGACCGCAACGGAAACCGATACGACCACCTCTACTCCAGAGACGGCCTCCCCGTCGAGATTCGTCACTCCGGCGGCTACCGAATCGCCGTCGACACGGTGCACACCCCTGCGGGCACGCGGATCGCGGGACTGCGACTGCTCGACGGCACCGACGCCGGCCGGGGGTCACGGGTGGTCGCTTACACGTGGGACGACTCGGGACGGCTCAGTGGTGTCGTCAACTCCTCAGGGATGACTCTGACTTACGACTGGGACGAGGACGACCGGATCACCTCCTGGACGGACCGTATCGGTCACAGCTACACGTACGAATACGGTCGCGACGGACGAGTTGTCTGCGGAAGGGGCACGGAAGGCGTCCTTGATGCCTGGTTCAGCTATGACATCGCGGGACGCGCCACGACGGTCACCGACAGCCTCGGCCATGCCACCAGGTTCTCCTACGACGAGGACGGGCACGTGACCCGCGTTGTCGACCCGCTGGGTCACGAGACTCTCACCGGTTACGACGAGTCGGGCCACGTCGTTTCCCGGACGGATGAGATCGGCCGCACGACGCGCTACATGGTGGACGAGCAAGGTACACCTGTTCGCATCACCGCCGAGGGCGGTCGGACGATCGAGCTCTCCTACAACTCACTGGGGCTCCTCACGGGGGTCGTACAGGCCGGCGTCTCCACCGGAACCTTTGCCTACGACGATCGTGGAAACCTCATCTCCAGCACCGACGTGGCCGGTGCCGTCACCACGCGCCAGTTCGACGCCCACGGCCGTCTCGCAGCCGTCACGGACCCACTCGGACACACCCGCACCTTCGAATACAACGCAGCTGGACTGGCCACCGCGGTCTCGGACCCGGACGGGAACACGGCACGCGTGGACTACGACGCCTTCGGCCGTACGGTCGCGCTCACCGATGCCTCGGGCAGCACGCTTCGACTGGAGCGAAATGCTCAGGGAGATGTGACCCGTCGGATCCACCCCGACGGTGCGGCGGAGGAGTGGATCTACGACGCCGAAGGCAACGTCGTCGAATATCGTGACCAGATAGGCGCCGTCACCCATTTCGAAATAGGACCCTTCGGACGCCTCGACGCACGGCGGCTCCCGGACGGCGAACTCCACCTCTTCCGCTACGACTCCGAACTGCAGTTGATCGCAGCCGGGGCCGGTGAGAGTTGGTGGACCTATCAGTACGACGCAGGGGGAAATCTCGTTACGGAGACAGACCTCAACGGCCGCAGCCTTACGTACGTGAACGACGGCGCTCACCAATTGCTCGCGACCATCGGCCCTGATGGCGCGACCACGGCATTTCGCTATGACGACTCGGGAAACCTGACTGGACGTCAGGACAGTGACGGCCTCACGGCGCTGGAGTACGACGATCTAGGGCGAGTCCAACGGGTCTCGCGTGGAAGCGACCAGATCATCTACAGCCGGGACATCGCCGGCCGGGTTCTCAGCGAGACCGCCAACGGCCGGACCACCGCCTACACCTACGACGTGATCGGCCGACGAGTCAGTAGGACCACGCCGAGCGGCATCGTCTCTCACTGGACCTACGACGCCAACAGTGAGCCTCTCACGCTCACCGGTTCGGGCGGGCGGATCACCTTTGAGCGCGATGCGGTCGGCCGCGAGACCCGGCGGCGCTTCGGCGCCTCGGCCGTTCTGGCTCAGACCTGGGACGCCTGCCACCGGCTCAACGCCCAGACGGTCCTCGCTCTCCCGTCGAGCACAGAAGCTGGACCGAACGACGGTCTGCAGGGCTACAACGTCCAGGAGCGGCTCTACTCCTACCGGGCCGACGGAATCCTGCTCGCAGCCGACGACCGCATGCGAGGCAGGCGAGAGTTCGACCTCACTCCGGGCGGCCGGATCACTGGTGTCCGGGGTGAAACCTGGACGGAGAGCTACCGATACGACCAGCTCGGCAACCTCACCCACACGCATGACTCCCGCCGGGCCGACGCAGCGGCCCAGGGTGAGCGACAGGTTTCGGGGTCGCTGTTGAGCAGCGCGGGTCGCACGACGTATGAGTACGACGCGCGGGGAAGGGTGGTACGCGCCGTGGCGCGCACGCTGTCCGGACGGCGCCGGGCATGGAGCTACACCTGGAACGCCCAGGACCAACTGGTACGCGTCGACACACCCGGTCACGGCTCTTGGCTCTACGCGTACGACCCTGTCGGTCGGCGGACCCTCAAACGGCGCGCCGATGCTCCTGCAGGTTCAACCGAAGAGACCCGGTACAGCTGGGACGGGGACAACCTAGCCGAAGAGTCCACTGTTCTCGCGGACGGCTCTCTGCGGATCCGCAGCTGGGACTGGGACTTGGAGGGCTTGACCCCACTTGCCCAGACCGAGCATCGGAGCCTGTACAACCATGGCGGAGACAGGGACAGCGGCCTGACCGAAGCCGACGCGAGTTTCTGGGCCATCGTCAGCGACCTCGTCGGCACGCCCAGCGAGCTGATATCCGCTGACGGAACCATCGCCTGGGCCTCCTCCGCCGACGTGTGGGGGCGGCCGCTGAGGCCCGCACGTGACGATGTGCATTGCCCGCTCGGGATGCCCGGGCAATATCACGATGACGAGACAGGGCTGGCATACAACTACTTCCGCTACTACGACCCGGCTACTGGCCGTTACCTCTCCGGTGACCCTCTCGGGCAGGCCGCCGACTTCAACCCCCATAGCTACGTCCCGAACCCGCTGTACTGGATCGACCCTCTCGGTCTCGCCAAGAAGCAGCCTTCCGGGATGGGCGGCTGGTACTACAAGCTGCAACCGGCCAACTGGAGCGACGGTTCCAACAGCACTCGGTACGAAATCAACCACGTGCCGGCCAAGGCCACCTACAAGAGTCTGGGCATGGCGGGCGGGGACCTGAACATGGGTTACGGGCCCGCCATCCGCATGGAGTACCAGCACCATCGCGACTTCATTTCCACCGGTTCGGGCCCCGGCCCCGACCGGTGGCGCGCCGCACAGTCCAGTCTCATTCGTCAGGGCAAGTTCGACGAAGCCATGAAGATGGACATCGACGAGATCCGACGCGTGCACGGCACAAAGTACGATGCCGCGATCAAGGAGATGCGCGAGTCGATCCAAAACAACGTGGAATTCAAGAAGTACTTGGATGCCAACGGCTGGAAGTTCAGAACCTGCCTCCTAGAATGACCGGCATGGACATCGAGCTCGACCCGCCGCACGGCATCACAGGATTCTCGCTCGGCATCCCTGCAGCGCAGGTCATCGATGCGGCCACGCGGCTTGGAGAGGTGACGATCCAGGACGAGGGCTCTGCCGACATGTTCCGCTACATGAAGGTGCTTGCCGTCCACCCGCAGTTCGAGATCGTCTTCCACCTCGAGGACGGCAAGACCTTGACCTCCGCGGAGGTGTGGACCCCACGACCTGGCCCCGAGAAGATCACGGTCCGCTTCGGTGACCGGGATGTGTTCCGTACGCCCGCCCGGCAACTGCTGGACGCGCTGGCGGCAGAGGGACGAACCGTCCTCCGCGAGACCGACTATGCCTACGTACCCCGCCTCTCGCTCGGCTTCACGCGCACGGCGGGGCACGAGGTTCCGCTGGACGAAGATGGGGAACCCCTCTATTTCCAGGCCGTCATGGTCGGCCCCACGGATTACTACGACTACAAACTCGCTGGAAGCTAGCCGGACCAGCGCCGTGGGTGCGCACAGTTGGAGACGGGCCGTACCTCCAGTCCGAGCAGTCTGACCTCACCTGTGCCGCCCATAGCGCCCGTACTACCCGTACCACCCGTACCACCGGTACCCAGGCTGAGGAGGTCCCGCGTGCCCTCTACGATGGCCCGCGGGGCGGGCCACCTCGATATCCCTCCCTGTGCTGACTGAACGCCAGTCGGCGGGCCACGCAAGGAGGTACGGGGGCATGACCGACCAGACGCCGGGCAACGGCGCCATGGGCGCATCGATTGGTGCAAGCCCGGGACCAGCGCAGGTGAGTGGCTGGCCACAGGCCACGCCGGGCTACGGGTACCCCAACGTGCCTCCGCAGCAAGGCCAGCCGCCTATGCCGCCGCAGGGCATGCCCGGCGTGCCGCCCATGGGTCAGCCGCTTCCTCAGCAGCCCATGCCCCCGCAGCAGCCGTTCGGTCAGCCAGGCTACCCGCAGGCCCCTTACCAGCAGGGTCAGTTCGCGCCGCAGGTCTCGTACCCACAGGCCCCCTACGCGCAGGGCCAGCCCATGCCCGGCCAGCCGGGCCCGTACCAGCAGGTCCCCGGCCAACAGGCGTTTACGGCCCCGCCGATGCAGGCCCCGCCGATGCAGGCCCCGCCGATGCAGGGCATGCCGGCCGCGCCGCCTTCGGGTCAGGGTGGCGGCCCCAAGAAGGGCCTGCTCTACGGCGCGATAGGCGGCGGCCTCGCCCTGATCCTTATCGTGGTCGCGGTCATCGCGTTCAGCGGTGGCGGCGGCAACCCGTTGACCGGCGGCAGCAGCGCTCCGGCCCTGGCTTCCGGCTGGCAGACGCCCGTCGGCCCCGAACAGGACAGCGTGGTCGGCTTTTGGCTGACGGACAAGTACGTGGTCCGCGGGTCCAAGGACCAGGGGGTGCGGGCTTATGACCTTTCCACGGGCCGCCTCGCATGGTTCGTGCAGCCGCCGGCCGGAGCCGGTGTCCCCTGCAGTTTGTCGCCCACGGTGACGTCGTCCGGGGTCGGGACCATCGCGTTCGGCAGCAACGACCACACCTGCACCACCCTGATCGGTGTGGACACCAACACAGGCCACGTGCTCTGGCACGCGTCTCTGCCCGGCTCCTCCAGCTCCGGTAGCACGCCGGGGAACGCGACCACCTTCATCAGCGGAAATGTCGCCGCGGTCGCCAGCGACACCGTGGTCGGCGGGTTCGACCCCAGCAGCGGTACCCCCGTGTGGACTTACAAGCCGCGCGATCCGTCCTGCTCCGAGAACTCCTCCGGCGCGGGGAGCGCCATCCTGCTGTACGACTTCTGCCCAAACGCCAGTCAGCAGTACATGATGACCGCCCTGAACGCGACGACGGGCGCGCAGTTGTGGCAGAAGCCCGGCACGGATCAGGACACCATCCAGGCGGTGTTCTCAAGCAGCCCGCTGGTCGCTGAGGTTCAGGGCGCTGCCAGCGTCTCGGGAGACGTCACCGTCTACGACAGCAGCGGCAACCCGACCGTCGTCAGCGCTGCGGCCGGGATCCAGCCCGGTGGCAGCGGGCAAGGGCCGGTCAACGTGCAGATGGTGGGCAACACCCTGGTTTCCGAGACAAGCGACTCGAAGAACACGCCCGAAGTCCAGGGCATCGATGTGACGACCGACAAGGTCCTCTGGACGTACACCGACGCCATCAAGGCCGGGACTCACTTGGCAGTCGCGCCACAGACGAGCGGCCACACGATCTACGCCATCTCCAATCCGCCTCCCATGGGAGGGAGCGGCAACGGCGCCCTGGTGACGCTGAACCCGACAACGGGCGCGGCAACCACCGTCGCGACAATGCCCTACTCGTCTGGACCCGAGATCTTCGGGGCCAGCGGCTCGCTCGTCGTCCCCGGCGGCGGAACCGCAGGCCTGCGGGTGTACCTGATCAACTTCGGCACCGTTCTGCCGTGTATCCACGAGTACAAGTAGCTGCGGGCTAAGCGGCAGTTCTCGTCTGCTACAGAGTCAAGACGACCCCGCGACCAGTCTGGTCGCGGGGTCGTTCGCCGAGAAACACTCAGGGCACCCGGCGCAAGCCGGGTGCCCTGTTCAACGGTCCTGGCGGCTACTACTGCTGACGCGGCGGCTGCTGTCCCTGCTGCTGGTACAGGTTGTTCGGCATCTGCTGGTACGGCTGCTGCTGCGACTGGCCGCCGTACTGGCCCGTCGGCGGCTGGTAAGGCTGCTGCGGAGCGTTCGGGTAGTGCGGCGCGGTGGGGTAGGCCGGCTCACCGCCGCCACCACCGTTTCCACCACGACGACGAGTGCGAGCGACGATCACACCGATCACGACCAGAAGCACCACGCCACCGACCGCGCCAAGGCCGATCGCCATCCCGCTGCCGGAGGAACCGCTGCTCGCGTTGGTCCCGGTCGTCACGGGCGCTGCGCTGGAAGAGGACGACGAGTCCGACGGGGCGCCAGAGGCCTGCGGCAGCGGGCCGGCGGCGGGGCCTGCCGGGACGTTGGTCGTGAAGTCCGGCGACGCGACGCCGTAGCCGTAATCAAGATCCGGGGCAGTGCGCCCCGCAGGCAGGATCGCCGTCTTGATGATCCGATTTACGATCTGCCCTGCCGTCAGGTTCGGGTACGCAGCCCGAAAGAGAGCAGCGATGGCTGAGACATAAGCAGTGGCGTAACTAGTGCCGTCGCCTTGAACCATCTGCGTGTCACTACCGTTGCCATCCAGGACGATGCCAACACCGGCTGCCGCAACGGTAATCCCACTCGTGTCGGACTTCGGCCAGAAGTTGTCATTTTGGTCAACCGCACTGACCTTGATCACCCCCGGGAAAGATCCCGGATACGACGGGTTCGAAGTGTTCTCATTGCCGGCCGCCCCAACAACAACAACATTGTGCTGCTCGGCATACGCGACGGCCTGCTCTTCCCCAGGGTCGCGGTCATAAGCACCCAACGACAAGTTTATGACCTGAGCGCCATGATCTACCGCGTATCGGATTCCCTCGGCGACATTGGAGGCCAGATCGCCATTCCCGTGTGTGTCGTCACCCGCACCGACACCAACCGGCAAAATCTTTGCGCCGGGAGCGAGGCCCATGATGCCGTCCTCGCCGTTCGGACCGTGCCCGTGACCAGCAATGAGACTGGCAATGCCGGTGCCGTGACCCTGTGGAGAGTGATCTGTCCAGCCGTTGCCTCCGAAGGCGACATCCGTGCCGGGAAGTACCTGCCCAGTCAGGTCAACATGGGTCGCGCGGACACCAGAGTCAACGACAGCAACGACGACGCCCTTCCCGGTGGAATGGTTCCATACCAGGTTGTTCTCAGCACCGTACGCCTTCAGGGGCCACTCGGCAGCCCGCGCACCGTCGTTCGCCTGTGCCACCGGCGACACGCCAAGTACGAGGGCTCCAGCGAGCGCTGCCCCTCCGATAGATTGCAGTGCTCGCTTGAAGCCCATACCCCGTCACCCCGCTCGCGTACGTTCAACAGACGAGCAGGACACTACTTGACTCTCAGAACGTAATCACGCCTGGGTTCACCGGAGCGTCGACGCCCCAGGTCTCCTCGTCCTCGACGAGGTAGTCGGCGCGGCCCTTACGCTGCTTCTTCTTGCCGGCAGCGTTGGCGAGACCGCCCAAGCCGCCCGCTCCCATGCCGGACTCGCCGCTCGCGCCGGAGGCACCCTCGCCCTCGGCCGCCATCGCGCCTTCCTCCGAAACCCCGGCGGCCTCGCCAGCAGCGGTGCCAGAGCCAGCTCCACCACTCAGGCTGCTACCACCAAGACCGGACATGCCGACCATGCCCCCGCCGCCGAACCCAGCTCCACCAGCTCCACCGCCGACGCCGAGCCCACCGACTCCGCCAACGCCGCCGCCTCCGCCGAAACCACCACCGGTACCGACACCACTGTGAAGCCCGCCTGAAACGCCGTCGAGCTTGGTGCCGATACCCCAGTTGTTGCCGCCACGCCCGCCGTGCGGGGGAAGGAGGATAGGGTTGACATGGTATTGGTGCGGGTCGCCATTGTTGACATGCGGGGTGAAGGTCCCCCCATGCACACCCCCGCCAGTAATAGGCTTCATTGCAACGTCGCCACCCTGGTTCGGCGGCGCCGGAGGCGTGGTACCCGTACCGATTGGCGGGGTCGGCTGCGTGGTGGGCGCAGGTGGCCAAACAGTGACAGGTTCACCCCTACTGCCCGTGGGCGGCACTAGCTGGGCCGTAGCGTCGTTGTACGACTGTCCGAGCTGTTCCATCAGCAGGACAGCCTCCTGATGCCTTTCCTCCATGGCATTCAGCTGGCCACCGTCCATCTGTATGGCCTTCGCCAGGCCGTACTTCAAGGCGTCCTCATGGAACTGGACATCGCTTTCGCCGCCGAAGGCGTCCCCAACCTTGTCCCAAAAGCCGGGCTTGGCTGGGAAGTTCCGCTGGGCACTCAACAACGCATCGCTCGCGCTGTACATCGCGGTCTGCGTGTTTGCCGCATACTGGGAGCCATTGTTCAGGCTCGTGTTCAAGTCAGCGGCGCTCTGCCGGAATGCCTCGGCAGTCGCACCGGACCAGTGCTCCAGCGTGGTGTTCACGCTTGAGGTGAGCTGCTGCGCGGTGGCCTTGAGTTCGCTGGCGACGCTGCCCCAGTGGTCCCCGGCGGTCCGCATCGCTACAGGGTCAGCGTCGTGGATCATCGCCTTGAGGGCGTCGTAGCCCTTAGCGGCCTCGAAGTTGGTGGTGAATCCCGCATTGCCGGTCTTGCCACCAGGATTCTGCTGAAGGTACTTCTGCCAGGCCGCGTCGCCCTGCTTCTGCTCCTCCTGCTGCTGCTTGAGGTAAGCCTGCTCAGCCTGGTAGTCGCCGTATCCATCCGCCATCAGGACATCCCCTTGTTGAACCCGCCAGCGGTGTTCGTTTCCTGGTCGGAGTACGCCTTGTGGGCGCTGCTCGTCTTGCCCTGGAACTCCTGGATCATCGACTGCAGAGTCCCGATCATGTTGGTGATGTCGGTCTTCATCGCGTCATGCGCGCCGTACAGCGTCTGGGCCTCCAGGAAGCCTTCACCGCCGAACTGACCTGGCGTCAGATTCGTCTGATAGTTGGCCTTTTCCTTCGTGCCGTCCATGCCGTCCGCGACGCTCTGAAGCTGCGTCACTGCCTGCTGGAGGTAGCTGAGGTCTACCTCGTACCCGTTACCGGATCCCATCTCTGAGACCCCCTCCCCGTTCGTCCGTACCGGCCCATGTACATGATAGGGATGATCGCCGACAAGTTCTCTACCGGATACGGCTCGAAACCCACTCGCCCACAGACCTGACCAGATCCGGCAGCACGTCGGCCTCGCTCTTCCGCACAGCGAAGGCATGGTTGCCTGCCGGGAGGGCCACAAGACGGTGCGTCTGCTTGGGGAGTGGAGGGAACTCTTCGGGGCTCCCGAAGGGGTCGCGGGCACCCTGGACCACCAACGTCGGCAGCCCCGTGCCGAGGAGCTCTTCCGCGCGCGAGCGGTCCGGCTTGCCTGGTGGGTGGAGCGGGAAGGCGAGGGCCAGGACGCCCGCCGCGCCCGTCTGCGCGCCCGTGCGACAGGCAACCCGCGCACCCGCGCTTCGCCCACCCACGAAAACCGGAACGTCCGGGCCGACCGTCTCCCGGACGTGAGCGACAACCGGGAGCCACCCCGCGTCCAACGTCTTCGGCGCAGGCGCAAGGCGCTTTCCGGCCACGCGCCAAGGCTGTTCGACCAACCCGACCGCGACCGAGTCGACGCCCGCCGCGATCGCCTGGAGGTCCGAAGCCTCGATGCCGCCGCCCGCGCCGTGGCCGAGGAGAAGGACGCCGTGCGGGGCGCGGTCGCGGTGGTGCCAGGTGATCCGGGCGTCGCCGACGTCGGTTGGGACGAGTTCGGTCGCACTGCCAGGGGTCGCACGCATACGCCCAGCCTAGGACCCTTCGCGCTGCTGCTTCTCGCGGCGCATCCGGCGGTTCTCCGTCAGGTTGCGGAAGGGGCTGGTGGTCGCCGTGACCGCCACTGCCCGCACGTCGGCGTCCGACGAAGTGCTGAAGCGCTCGAGGTAGGCGAGGACGATCAGCCGCGAGAGGCGGGGGTCGTGGACGACGATCTCGTAGAGGGCGGTGGGGCCGGCCTTGCGGACGAGGTCGAAGCCTGGGGACGTCGGGCCCGCGCAGCGTATGTGGGCGGAGAACATCGCGTCCTCGACGGCCCTGTCGCGCCACCCCAGGCCGAAGCCCAGGTTGAAATCGTCGAGCACCCGGTACGCCGTGCGCGCCGCACGGCGGCCACCGGTGAGTTCCTGCCGTACGGCGGTGAGCGTGGCGTCGAGCCCGTGTTGCACCAGCTGCGCGTCGTCCAGGTTGATGCGCCGCGCCCCCGGCTTGAGCCCGCCGACGAGGACCTGCTGGGCGTCCCAGGCCTGGCCGAGCTTGACGTAGCCGAGCAGCTGCTGCGGACCGAACGCCGGATAGACGTAGTACGGCCGGACGTCCACGTTGTACGGATAGTCCTTGTGCATCCGCACGACCGGCTGGGACTGCCCCGCCGGGCACACCAGGAAGGTGGTGTGGTCGCGGCTGTAGTCGATGGTGACGGTGAAGGCGGTCAGGGACTGCAGCGACTGCAGTTGCTGCTGCGGATCCCACGCGGCACCCCCCGTCGGGTACCCCGGTACCTGCCCCGACGTGTACTCCGCGTCCATATCGTCCCCCTTCACACCGACATACGGCCACACACCGTACCGGTGCGTAACGGGCACCACCATCGCGCTCCGCGTATTGCGCCCAGCGACCCGGGTAGGACGTGCAAAGATGCCAGCGAAGACCGAAGACAGAGTCAATGACGTCAAAGACGACAGTCGACGAAGGAGTCACGCAGCGTGCCTGGCACCAACCTGACCCGTGAGGAGGCCCGGACCCGGGCCGAGCTCCTGCACGTGGACGCCTACGAGATCGAGCTCGACCTGAGCGCGGCGGCGGAGGGAGGCACGTTCCGTTCCACCACCGTCGTCCGGTTCACCGCCGCCACCGCGGGTGCATCCAGCTTCATCGACCTGATCGCGCCCGCCGTGCACGAGGTCACCCTCAACGGTGTGGCGCTCGACCCGGCCGAGGTGTTCGCGGACAGCCGCATCGCCCTGCCGTCCCTGGCCGCCGAGAACGAGCTGCGCGTCGTCGCGGACTGCGCGTACAGCAGCACCGGCGAGGGCCTGCACCGCTTCGTCGACCCGGTCGACCAGCAGACCTACCTCTACACCCAGTTCGAGGTCCCGGACGCGCGTCGCGTCTTCGCCTCGTTCGAGCAGCCGGACCTCAAGTCCACCTTCCAGTTCACCATCACCGCGCCGACCGGCTGGAAGGTCATCAGCAACGAGGTCTCCCCCGAGCCGGAGAAGGGCACGGTCGACAACACCGAGGTGCACCGGTTCCCGGTCACGCCGCGGATGTCGACCTACATCACCGCGCTGATCGCCGGTCCGTACTACGGCGTGTTCAGCGAGTACGTGAGCCCGGACGGCGAGCAGCGGGTGCCGCTGGGCATCTACTGCCGTCCGTCGCTGTCGCAGTTCCTGGACGCGGACCACATCTTCGACGTGACCCGTCAGGGCTTCGACTACTTCCAGGACAAGTTCGACTTCGCCTACCCGTTCTCCAAGTACGACCAGCTGTTCGTGCCGGAGTTCAACGCGGGCGCGATGGAGAACGCGGGCGCGGTGACCATCCGCGACCAGTACGTCTTCCGCTCCAAGGTGACGGACTCCGCCTACGAGGGCCGGGCGACCACGATCCTGCACGAGCTGGCGCACATGTGGTTCGGCGACCTGGTCACCATGGAGTGGTGGAACGACCTCTGGCTGAACGAGTCGTTCGCGACCTTCGCGGAGACCGTCTGCCAGGCCGAGGCCGAGGGCACCCGCTGGCCGAACATCTGGACGACCTTCGCCAACGAGATGAAGACCTGGGCCTACCGCCAGGACCAGCTGCCGTCCACCCACCCGATCATGGCGGAGATCAACGACCTGGAGGACGTCCAGGTCAACTTCGACGGCATCACCTACGCCAAGGGCGCGTCGGTGCTGAAGCAGCTGGTCGCCTACGTCGGCCAGGACGCGTTCTTCGCGGGCGTGCAGGCGTACTTCAAGCGCCACGCGTGGGGCAACACCCGCCTGTCCGACCTGCTGACCGCGCTGGAGGCAACCTCCGGACGCGACCTGAAGGCCTGGTCGAAGGCGTGGCTGGAGACGGCCGGCATCAACATCCTCCGTCCCGAGCTGGAGGTCGGCGCCGACGGCGTGATCACCTCCTTCGCCGTCCGCCAGGAGGCCCCGGCGCTGCCGGCCGGTGCCCGTGGCGAGGCGGTGCTGCGTCCGCACCGGATCGCGATCGGCCTGTACGAGCTGGACGGCGCGGCGCTCAAGCGCGTCGAGCGGATCGAACTGGACATCGAGGCGGCCGAGCTGACGGAGGTTCCGCAGCTGGTCGGCCGCGACCGTCCGGCGGTGATCCTGCTGAACGACGACGACCTCACCTACTCCAAGATCCGCCTGGACGAGGTCTCGCTGGCGAACGTCACGCAGCACATCGCGGACTTCGCCGACTCGCTGCCGCGCGCCCTGTGCTGGGCCGCCGCCTGGGACATGACCCGTGACGGCGAGATGGCCACCCGCGACTACCTGGAGCTGGTCCTGCACGGCGTCGGCCGCGAGACGGACATCGGCGTCGTCCAGTCGCTGCAGCGTCAGGTCAAGCTGGCCGTGGAGCTCTACGCCGCGCCGGAGTGGAAGGCCACCGGCCGGGACAAGCTGGCCGAGGCCGCCGAGCAGTTCCTGCGCGGCGCGGAGCCGGGCAGCGACCACCAGCTCGCGTGGGCGCGGGCGTTCGCCGCTTCGGCGTCGAGCACCCCGCACCTGGCGCTGCTGTCCGGCCTGCTGGACGGCTCGGTCGAGATCGAGGGCCTGGCCGTCGACACAGAGCTGCGCTGGGTGCTGCTGGAGCGGCTCTCGGCCGCCGGTGTCGCCGACGAGGCCGCGGTGATGGACGAGCTGGAGCGCGACGCCACCGCCGCGGGTGAGGCGCACGCCGCCACCTGCCGCGCGGCGCGTCCGACGGCGGAGGCCAAGGCCGCCGCCTGGGCCTCGGTGGTGGAGGCGGAGACGCTCTCCAACACCGTGCAGGAGGCCGTGATCCGCGGCTTCGGGCAGTCCGAGCAGGCGGACCTGCTGGCGCCCTACACGGAGAAGTACTTCGCCGCGATCAAGGGCATCTTCGAGCAGCGCTCGCACGAGATGGGTCAGCAGATCATCGTCGGCCTCTACCCGACGGTCCAGGTCTCCACGGACACCCTGGACGCCACGGACGCGTGGCTGGCGGCCAGCGACCCGGCGCCGGCGCTGCGCCGCATGGTCGTCGAGTCCCGCTCCGGCGTCGAGCGCGCGCTGAAGGCCCAGGCTGTGGACCGCGCGGCCGGGGCGTGAACCGGTTGCGGTAGCCGCTGAAGGCTGGCCGCCGAACGACGGAGGGTGGTGCCGGGCGCTGTGCGCGCTCGGCACCACCCTCGGTCGTTGTTGTTGACGCCGCGTCAGTGACCCGACACGGCCTGCTCCTGGAGCAGGCCGGCGATGCGGGCGAGGTCGTTGCCGCCCTCAATGACGCCGTTGATGTCCGGCACCGAGGCGCCGTTCACGACCAGGTAGTAGGTGTAGTAATGGCCGCCGCAGACCTCCATGTAGCCGCCGATGCTGAGCGCGCCCTCCGCGATCCGGTTGTTGAGCGCGTCCTCACCGGCGACCGTGCCGGTCTTGCCCCAGACCTTGCCCTTGCCGGGGCAGGTCGCGCTGCCCTGGCAGACGAAGGCAAGTGATCCGTCCACGCCCATCAGCGGCAGGGTGTCGCGGAACCGGATCGCGTCCGGGGTGTGCAGCCAGTAGTGCAGCAGTTCGTTCTCGCCGCGGGGCGTGACGCGGTCGTTGGGGTCGCCGCCGCGTCCGTCGTTCAGGTTGAACTGGGTCGGGTCGATGCCTGCCCCGACCAGGAACCGGTGCAGCACGGTGAAGCCGTCCCCGCACTGGTGGCTGCCGATGGTGACGGCCTGGAGGCAGAGGCTGAGGTTGGCCCCGAGGTTGTGGCTGACCTTGAAGATCAGCCGCACGTACTGCCAGAACTCCGGTGACACGTAGGCGGCGACGCGCGGCGTGCCCGCGTAGGAGCCCGGCAGCAGCCGGGACGGGTTGGGACCGGTGGGCGGCGCGGAGACGGTGACGCCCGCCCGCTGCAGCGCCTCGATCAGCGCGGTGCGGCCGAAGGCGGCCGGGTCCTGGATGCCGGACACCTGCAGCTGCGGCTGCGAGCCCGCGGCGATGGTGCCGGACACGTGGATCCGGGTGCCGTTGTGCGAGGTGGTGAAAGTGACGGCTGTCGGCCCGCCCGCCGCCACGGTCCTGACGCTGGAGGTGACCTGGTAGGGAGCGACCTGCGGGCGCCAGAAGAGCTTGGCGGCGTGTCCCGGGGTGGTCGGGGTGGAGAGCAGGTCGATCAGGTTGTCGTTGATGATCAGCGGGTCCGGCGCCGGATCGAAGGCGGGGGCCGTGGTGAAGAGGCGGTTGTCGATGACGACGTTGCCCTGCACGTGGGTGATGCCGGTGCTCCGGATCTGCCGGGCGATCTGGTCGATCCCGGCGAGCGGGTCCTCGGGGGTGAGCTGCGCGCCGGGGACGGCGCCGGCGTAGGTGTGGTCGATGGGCCGGAAGTCCACCGAGCCGTCGGGCTTGGTCCGACCGCCCATGGTCAGGTCACCCTGGGCCACCAGGGCCAGCGCACCGTTCAGCGTGGAGCCGCTCCGGTGGCCGAGCTGCTGCACGGGCGTGGTGAACCGGTGGTCGAAGCCGAGCGCGTGGATCGCCCCCGAGACGGCCACCAGCTTGGCGGTCGAACCGGGCAGGAAGAACTGGTTCGGGTACTGGGAGTGGATGACCCGACCGGTCTGGTCGTCGATCTCCAGGAGGCCCCACTGGGCGTGCACATAGGCGGGCTTGTGCATGATCGCTTCGATGTCGGGGCTGAGCGAGGCGTCCCGGTGCGCGGCAGCGGGGCCGCCTGCCGCCGTCGTCAGTGCGGTGACCAGCGCGGCAGTCAGGGCCGTGGCCCAGCGACGCCAGTGTCTGGCGGTCAGACTCATCCATTCACCTGTTCCGGCCCGTGCCGACGCCGGCATGGCCCTGCGTGCGGAGGTGCGTGCGGAGCACGCTGTGAGCACGACAGGGGTACCTCGACCGGAAGGGATCCCCACCTCCACTCCGGGCCTTTCACCCACCCGTGGCAACAGCGGAGGTGACGCTACGTCAGTTGCGCTGGCCGCCGGCCGCCTGAGCTCACCCCTCGCGCAGCACCGCAGCCAACCCAACTCACGAGGGGCCCTGTCGAGGAACTCGGCCGCGATGCCATACAGTGATATGGTCGATGTATGGCATCCAAGAAGGTCACCATCACACTCGAAGAGGCCCTCGTCGAGGCGATGAACGTTCTGGCGCGCGAGGCCGGCGTGCCCGTGTCACGCCTGATCGCCAGTGCTGCCGAACGCGAGCTGAGGCTGCGCGTGGGACGCGCCGAGTTCGTCGCGTGGCAGGCCGAACACGGCGCGCTCACCCCGCAGGAGCTCGCCGACGCCAGGGCCGAGATGGCCACCGCCGACGCCGAGTACCTCAGCGGCGGCGGCTCCGAGGCCGGTGCGGCGTGAACATCCCTTACGTCTACGACGCCGGGGCGCTGATCGCGATCGACAACGACGACCGCCGCATGTGGGCCCGCCACCACCTCGCCCTGGAGGAGGGCCGCGACATCCACGTGCCTGCTGTCGTCATCGGCCAGGCCTGGCGAAATGCGCGGCGACAGGTCCGCCTCGGCCGGATCCTGTCCAGCTGCTCCATCGAAACTGTCGGAGCCGACGTCTCCAAGGCCGCCGGCGTGCTCTGCGGAGCGACGGGAACGGCAGACGTGGTCGATGCCACGGTTGTGGTCATGGCCGCCGCGCTGGGCGCCATTGTGTGGACCTCGGACCCTGGTGACCTCAAACTACTGGCCGACGAATCGGGGGCGCGCCCCGCGCTGGTGATCCGTACCGTGTGAGCGGCCGTTCCTGACGTGATGTCACCCTGACCCCTGGCCAACGCCGTCATCCCTCGCGCAGCACCGCGCCCAGTTCCGCCGTGCGCTCCGCCGAGGCCAGGCGTTCCAGCGTGGTCGGCTTGCCGTTGGCGTCGGCGATCGGGAGGCGCCAGTTCGGGTACTCCGTGGAGGTGCCCGGGAGGTTCTGCGGGCGCGGGTCGCCGACGGTGTCCGGGAGCCAGACGCCGACGAGCTTGGCGGGCGTGCGCAGCAGGTAGCGGTGGAGTGCGCCGACGGCCTCGGGGAGGTGGCGGCCGTCCGGGGGTTCCAGCAGGTCGGCGGCCGGGCCCTCGCCGTAGGGCGGGATCGTCATCAGGCCCTCGCGGGCCAGCTCGCCGAGCCACTCCTCGCGCTCCTCGTCGGCCGTGGCCTGCTCCTCGGCCAGCGGCTTGTTCAACAGGCCGAGCTCGTGCCGCAGTTCGACGTGCTCGCCGCTGAGCCTGGCGGCGGTGCTGGGCAGGTCGTGGGTGGTCAGCGTGGCCAGGCACTGCTCGCGCCAGCGGTCGGGCGGGAGCGGCGAGCCGCCGCCCTGCTCGGACCAGTCGCGCTCGAACCAGAGCACCGAGGTGCCCAGCACGCCCCGGCCTTCCAACTCCTCGCGGACGCCGGGCTCGACGGTGCCGAGGTCCTCGCCGATCACGATCGCGCCCGCGCGCTGCGCCTCCAGCGCCAGGACGCCGAGCATCGCCTCGGGGTCGTAGCGGACATAGGTGCCCTCCGTCGGCGGACGGCCCTCCGGCACCCACCAGAGCCGGAACAGTCCCATCACGTGGTCCACGCGGAGCCCGCCCGCGTGGCGGAGGTTGGCGCGCAGCAGGTCGGCGAAGGGCGCGAAGCCCGCGTCGGCGAGGGCGTCCGGACGCCACGGCGGGAGTCCCCAGTTCTGGCCGTGGGCGTTGAACGCGTCCGGCGGCGCGCCCGCGCTGATGCCGTCGGCCAGGCAGTACTGCAACGCCCAGGCGTCCGCGCCGTCCGGGTGGACGCCCACGGCGAGGTCGTGGACCAGGCCCAGCGGCATGCCCGCCGCGCGCGCCGCGTCCTGGGCCGCGCCGAGCTGTTCGTCGACCAACCAGGCCAGCCAGCAGTGGAAGTCGACGCGTCCGGCAAGCTCCGCGCGGGCGCGCAGCACCGCCGCGCTGCCGGGGTCGCGCAGCCCGCCGGGCCAGCGCCGCCAGGTGGGTCCGTGCACCTCGGCGAGCGCGCACCAGGTCGCGTACTGGAGCAGGCCGTCGCCCTCGCGGCGCAGGAACGCCTGGTAGGCGGCCTCGCGACCGACGCTGCGCGGGACGGCGTGGAGCACCCGCAGCGCCTCGGTCTTGGCGGCCCAGACCGCGTCGCGGTCGATCAGCGCCTCCTCGACCAGCACCCCTTCGCGCAGCCGCGCACCGCGCAGCGCGGCGTCGCGGACCCGCTCGCGCTGCTCGGCCGTCAGATAGGCGTACTCGGGGACGGCCTCGACGCGCAGGTGGACCGGGTCGGCGAAGCGGCGCGAGGAGGGGCGGTAGGGGGACGGGTCCGAGTGACCGTCAGGTCCCGGCGGCATGCCCGCGTGCAGCGGGTTGACCTGGACGAAGCCCGCGCCGAGGGTGTGGCCGGACCAGAGCGCGAGGTCGGCCAGGTCGCCGAGGTCGCCCATGCCCCAGGAGCGCTCGCTGAGCAGCGAGTAGAGCTGGACCAGGAAGCCCCAGCTGCGCTGCTGCGGCCCGGCCAGCCGGTCCGGGGCGACCAGCAGCGGCGCGGCGGCGGCGAGCCGGTCGCCGAGGCGGGCGCAGAGGGTGTGCCGGCCGACGGGCAGGTCCGCCGGGATCGGCCGGGTCTCCCCCGCCTCGCCCCGATGGGCGCCGCGCGGGAAGGGCGTGGGCAGGGTGACGCTGCCGCCGTCCTCCAACTCCACCCAGGCCTCGGCCGCGCCCGGCAGCGCCACCTCCTCGGCGCGTCCGGCGCGGACCACGACGGCGCGCGGGAGCAGCCGCTGTGCTCGCCGGTCGTGCAGGCCCCGGAGCGCCTCGTCAGCGCGCTCGTCGTCCCCGGCGTCGACGCCCATCGCGGCCAGCACCGCCACCAGGGTCGTCTCGGGCACCGGCCTGCCCTCGAACTCGGTGTCCACCCCGAAGGCGTGGGCGAGCGTGTGAAGCGCGCCTGCGCCAGGGGAGTTCGGAGGTCGGTCGGCGGCCACGTGGTCTCCTCGTTGCACGTCGTGCGCGGGTCGTGCGGGGGAGCCGGCACGGGTCTCGCGCGGGTGTCGATCGGTTCGCACGGACACGGGAGGCGCGGCGTCGCGACGCGGACCGCACTTCCGGCCCGGCAGGGCACCTTGTCACCTACCCAGACGGGCGGCTCTTCGACACCGGCAAACGGGTGGTGACGGGCGGGACTCCGGCCGGTTGCCAACACGCCCGCGCATTGACATGTCGTGGCTGGAGATGGTGGGGTTGAACCCGTTCGGCGGAGTTCAGTCAGGCGGTTCCGGGGGCGCGTGCGACTCTTCGCCGATCTCCGGTCCCGGGTACGGGCGCGAGCGACGCCCCGACAGCCCCTCCTGGACCTGCCCGGCTCCGACGGGCGCGACCGCTGCACGCTTCCGACCAGGCATCAGGAGTCCCCGTGGAGGACCACCGGCCCGCTCCGGCCAACGACGGGATCGTCGCGGCTCTCGGCAGCAGTCTGCGGCGGACCATCGCCGAACACACCGGCCTCCAGCAGCTGTTCGGCTCCGCGCCCGCGCTGACCGCGCGCCGGACCGCCGCCCGCACCGCGCGCCGTCTCGCGCCGGAGACGGCGGACCGGCTGATCTCCCAGTTCAAGGGCACCGCACCGCTGCTGACGCTGGGCAGCCGGATGAGCGCACAGGTCGGCGCGCAGGTCCGCACCCGCAGCGCGGCGCTCCGCGCCAGTGCCGCGTTCACCGTCGCCGCCGTGGTCAGCGGCGGGCTCGTCGGCACGGCCGGACCGGCCTCCGCCCTCGCCCACAACGCCGTCGCCCGGACCGTCGGCGTAGGAGCGACCACCGGCGGCGGGCAGAACGGCGCTGCGGGCAACTCGGGCAACGCAGGCAGCTCGGGCAACGCAGGCGACCCGGGCAGCACCGGCGGCCTCTCCCACGCCACCTCGGGCGCGCCGAGCGGCGGCGGAGACGTCTCCGGGCCCGCCATCTACCCGCGCCCGCAGCGCGAGCACACCCAGGGCACCGCCGTCGCCAAGCCGGCTCGCGTCGCGCTCGCCGCCGCGCCGCACGCCGACCCGGGCGCGGTCGCCGTGCTGAAGGCGGCGCTCCGACTCGCGGGCGTGCGCACGGTGGACACCGTCTCGCCGAACACCGACCCGCAGCCCGGCGTGCTGACGATCTACGTCGGCGGCGGTGCCGAGGGTGCGAGCGGCGGCACCGACCGCGCGCTGCGCACGCTCTCGACGCCGACCTCGGCCGTCCCGTCGCCCAGCGGCCTGCCCTCGGGCGGCTACGTGCTCGCCAGCGGCAGCGCCACCGTCGGCCCGCCCGGGAAGACCGCCGCGGGCGGGATCGCCGTGCTGGCGGGCGTGGACGCGGACGGCACCTTCAACGCGGTGCAGTCGTTCCGGCAGATCCTCGGCCAGGGCGGCACACTGCCCGGCCTGGTCGTCCAGGACTGGCCGTCCTCGGTCCGACGCGGCGTCAGCGAGGCCTTCTACGGCACGCCGTGGACCACCCCGCAGACCGTCGACATGCTCGACTTCATGGGGCGGACCAAGCAGAACTACTTCCTCTACGCGCCGGGCGACGACCCCTACGACTCGACGCTGTGGCGCACGCCCTACCCCTCCTCCCAGCAGGCCGGGCTGCGGACGATCACCCAGGCCGCCGCGGCGGACCACATCACCGTCGCCTACTCGCTCTCGCTCGGCGGCTCGCTCTGCTACACCTCCAGCCAGGACCAGAACGCCCTGATCGCCAAGATGCAGCAGCTGTGGTCGCTGGGCGTGCGCTCCTTCCAACTCGACTTCTCCCAGGCCACCTACTCCCACTGGCACTGCCAGGCCGACGCGGACGCCTACGGCCACGGCGCGGAGGCGGCGGCCCGCGCGCAGGCGGACCTGGTCGACGTGGTGCTGCGGCGGTTCATCACCCAGCACCCGGACGCCGACGCGCTCACCCTGCTGCCCAGCGAGTTCTACCAGGACGGCAGCACTCCCTACCGCACCGCGCTGGCCAAGGAGTTGGACCCCAGCGTCCTCGTCGTCTGGACCGGCGTCGGCGTGCAGCCCGCCACCATCACCGCGAGCGACCTGACGGGCGCCCAGCAGGCCTTCGGTCACCCGCTGGTGACCGAGGACAACTACCCCGTCAACGACTCCGCACAGGACCGCCTCTACCTCGGTGCGTACCAGGGCCGCGACCCGTCCGTGGCCAGCGACGCCGCCGGACTGCTGGTCAACGCCATGCAGCAGCCCGTCGCCTCGCGCGTCCCCCTCTTCACCGCGGCCGACTTCGCCTGGAACCCCGGCGGCTACCAGCCGCAGGCGTCCTGGCAGGCCGCCGTCGCCGACCTGGCGGGCTCGGGCGACCCCAAGGCCGAGTCGGCCCTCTCCGCGCTGACCGGCAACAGCGCCTCGTCCCCTCTCGGGCAGACGGAATCCGCCTACCTGCGCCCGCTGTTGGACGCCTTCTGGTCGGCGTTCGAACCGGCCTCGCCCCGGCCGAACTCCGACGACCCCGCCGCGACGGCCGCCCGCGCCCGGGCCGCCTCCCAGCTCCGTTCCGCGTTCACCACCATGGCACAGGCCACTGACAACCTGGCCCAGGTCGACGGCGGACAGCTGGAGTCCGAGGACGACGCCTGGGTCACCCAGCTCGCCGGCTACGGCGTGGCCGGGCAGACCGCCGTCGACATGCTGAGCGCCCAGCGCGCGGGCGACAACGCGACCGCGTGGAAGCTCCGGCTGAGCCTCGCCCAGCAGGTCGCCGAGCTCGACGAGAACGGCGTCACCATCGGCGACGGCGTGCTGGACCCGTTCCTGGACCGCGCGCTCCAGGCCTCCGACAGCTGGGCCGGCGTCGACGCGGGCCAGCTGACCGCCTTCAGCACCATGGGCGCCGCACCGAACGACGACCCGGCGCTGATGGTCGACGGCGACCCGAGCACCTACTACCTGTCCGCCGACCCGCCGCAGACCGGCGACAGCTTCGGCGTCGACCTCGGCAGCGCCACCCCGGTGCGCAGCGTCCACATCCTGATGGGCGGCCCGACCGGAGACGTCGCCGCGGGCGACATCATGCAGGACGCGGTGCTGGAGTACTCCACCGACGACACCACCTGGCACACCATCGGCAGCTACCAGGGCCAGTCCGAGATCGACGCCACGCTCCCGTCCGGCGTCGTCGCCCACTACCTGCGGCTGCGTGCCACCCAGGCCCAGAACAGCACGGTCGCGGTCCGCGAGTTCAGCGTCACCACGCCGTTCACCACGCCGACGACGGCCGACGGCCCCGCCGCCGCGCCCGGCTACCCGCTGGCCAACCTGGTCGACGGGGACCTCGACTCCCCCTACCGCGCCGCGTCCGCCCCGCAGCCGGGCGACGGCATCAGGGTGACGCTGGGTCAGACCCGGCCTCTGAACCGCGTCGTGGTGCTGACCGACCCGGGTACGTACGCGCCCGGCACGGTCGAGGTCCACAGCGCCGACAAGGGCTGGACGGCGATAGGCGCGGTCGCCCGCGACGGCTACACCGAGCTGGACACCGACCCGAAGCTCAAGGTCGACCGGATCCGTATCGCCTGGACCGGCGGCGCGAACAGCCCGGCGCCCGTGGTCTACCAGGTCATCCCGTGGTACGCGGACACGCCGCCGGCGTCGCTGCAGCTCTCCCAGCAGAGCGTCGACCTGGAGGCGGGCGGCGGCGCGGTCCCGCTGGGCAGCGTGCTCCAGGCGCAGGGCGTCGGCGGCGCGACGGGCACGGTCACCGCGCAGCTGCCCGCCGGGGCGAAGGGCCTCACCGTCAGCGGCACCGGCCCGGTCGCGCTCCCGCGCGGCGGCTCGGCGGCCATCCCGCTCGGCCTCACGGCGTCGGCGAGCACGCCGCCGGGCACGTACACGGCGCACATCGTCTTCACCGTCGGCAGTCGGCAGGCGTCCCAGGACGTCACCGTCCACGTCTACCCGAGGACCGGCGGCCCCGACCTCGCGCTGACCGCGACGGCGTCCTCCTCCGCGGACGCGCCGGACTTCCCGGCCTCCAACGTCAACGACGGTGATCCGACCACGCGGTGGTCCTCGCCCGCGTTCGACAACGAGTGGGTGCAGTTGCAGCTGGCGCAGCCGGCGGTGATCGCCAAGGTCGTCCTGCACTGGCAGGACGCGTACGCGTCGCGCTACCTGATCCAGACCTCGATGGACGGTCAGAACTGGACCACGGTCGCGACGGTGGACAACGGCCAGGGCGGCAACGAGACCGTCCCGTTCGCCGCGGTGAACGCGCAGTACGTGCGCATGCAGGGCGTCTCCCGGGCGACGAACTCCGGCTACTCGCTGTGGGGCATGGAGGTCTACGCGGTCACCAGCCCGCCCACGCCTCCCACGCAGCAGCCGGGCTCGACGGCGAGCCCGTCCCCGAACCCGTCGACCACGCCGAGCCCGTCTCCGAGCGATTCGGCTACGCCGGACCCGACTGACCCCTCGTTCCCCGACCCGTCCACCTCTCCGACGGCGGGGTAGTTGCACCACCCCAGGGGCGCGGGGAACCTTGGGCAGCAGGCCGGCCATGCACCTCAGGGGCGCGGGGAACTGCGCGACAAGCCACCCACGCAGGTAGAGCCCCGAACGACCAGGGCCATCCGCACCGGGTGGTTTCTCGCGCAGTTCCTCGCGCCCCTGAGGTAGTGCAACTGTACGCAGCAGCACACGCTCGCCCACGGCAACGAAAAGGCCCCGGGGAGACGCGCAGCGTTACGCGCTGAGCTCCACCGGGGCCCCTGGGGGCGCGCCGCCGGCATGATGATGGGCTGGGATCGGCGCGAGATGCGCCAACTCCTCCGCCGTGCCGTATGGCTCCAGGTACGGGCGCCAGCGCGGATCGCGGTGGCCTGTGCCGATGATCCGCCAGGCGAGGCCTGTCGGTGGGGCAGGGGTCCGCTTCATCCGCCAGCCGAGATCGGCGAGGTGGCGGTCCGCCTTGACGTGGTTGCACCGGCGACACGCGGCGACGACGTTGTCCCACGCGTGCTGCCCGCCACGGCTGCGCGGAATCACGTGGTCGACGCTGGTTGCGACGCCACCGCAGTACACGCAGCGCCCGCCGTCGCGGGCGAACAGCGCCCTGCGGGTCAGCGGGACCGGGCCACGGAACGGGACTCGGACGAAACGGGTCAGTCGGACGACGGACGGAGCCGATACGGCTGTGGTCGCGCTGTGCATCAGTACCCCGGTGTCCTCGAGGCTCACCGCCTTCTTGTCGAGGACGAGGACCAGGGCGCGTCGTAGCGACACGACGCCCAGTGGCTCGTAGGACGCGTTCAGGACCAGAACTTGCGGCACGAGGGCCTCCCTTTCCGCCGACGGCGCGTGGCTCGCGCCGGGACGACTGATCACCCGGGCGGGGTGATCTCCTGACAGTGTCGCCGCCCGAGGTGCAAAGGCGCCAGCATGTCCGGAGTTCCGGCCGGGTGTGTGCTCCCCCACACCGGAAGCCCACACCGGCATCATGCCCACAGTCACCGCAGGTGAAGCACGGTAACGGCGGGTCAGCGGGGTGATCCACACACTCCTGCACACACTTCTCACGCACCTGCGGGTTTGCGTCGGGTTCGGTGCCGATGGCTACTCTGGGGCGATGTCCAGCCAGACCTCTCCAAGCACCAGTTCGACCTCCCCCACGGTCTCCCTGCACGACGCGAGCCAGGCCGTCGGCTACGTCAGCCAGCACTGGCAGGCGTGGGTCACCGACGCGCTGCGCATGATCTTCATCGCGGTCATCGCGCTGGTGGTGCGCGCCCTGGTGGTGCGGCTGATCGACAAGATGGTCGAGAAGATGGCCAACAGCACCGGCCACCACCACTCGGAGAGTGCGTGGATGTCGGGCCTGCTGGCCAATGCGGAGCGGCGGCGGCAGCGGTCCCAGGCGATGGGCTCGGTGCTCCGCAGCGTCGCGTCCTTCGTGATCCTGGGCACAGCGGCGATCACCATCCTGCCGGTGCTGGGGATCAACCTGGCCCCGCTGCTGGCCAGCGCGGGCGTCGCCGGTGTCGCGATCGGTTTCGGCGCGCGCAACCTGGTGACGGACTTCCTCTCCGGCGTCTTCATGATCCTTGAGGACCAGTACGGCGTCGGCGACCAGATCGACACCGGGGTGGCCACCGGCACCGTGCTGGAGGTCGGCCTGCGGGTCACCAAGCTGCGCGGCGCGGGCGGGGAGATCTGGTACATCCGCAACGGCGAGGTGAAGCGGATCGCCAACCTGAGCCAGGGCTGGGCGACCGCCAGCGTGGAGATCCCGCTCGGCTACCACGAGGACCTGGACCGGGTGAAGGAGCTGATCCTGGCCGCCTCCGAGGAGATGGACAAGGAGGAGGAGTGGGCCGAGTCGCTGATCGAGCCGGTCAAGGTGCTGGGCGTCGACTCGCTGGCCGCCGACTCGATGATCGTCCAGGTCTCCGTCAAGGTGCTGCCGGGCAAGTCGCTGGGCGTCGCGCGTGAGCTGCGCCGCCGGATCAAGATCGCGCTGGAGGATGCGGGGATCCGCCTCGGGGCCACCCTGCCCATCGAGGACGCCGTTCCGGCCCAGCGCCCCGCGTCGGACATCAACGCCCCGTCCGTCCTCGGCGACCCGCTGAGCGCGCAGTCGCGCGGCACCGCGCCGATACCCGGCCTGGACGACCCGCTGCAGAAGTAGGCGCGCAGACTCCACCGCACGAGGGCGCGGGCCCGACCGGTCACCCGGCGGCCCCCGCCCGCGCCGGTTGCCGACCCACGCCGGCGCCGGCCGACACCCGCCGACGCTTGCCAACCCCAAGGACATCGTTGTAAAGTACAACTTAGTCGCTTAGTTGTAATTACCAATCGTTTCTGGGGTGAACATGTCCGCCACGGCCACCACCGCCGCACCCTCCGAACGCGCCGTCCTCCGGCGCGTCCTCACCCACCTGCTGCTGCCGCTGCTCATGTGCCTCGGCATGGGGCTCGCCTACGAGAGCGCGTTCCACGCGCCGTCGCCGCACCACATGAAGGTCGCGGTCATCGGCGCCACCCCGCAGGCGGACGTGCTGGCCCAGACGATCAAGGACCAGGCGGGCGACGCGCTCGACGTGACCACCCTGCCGAGCGCCGACGCCGCCAAGGCGCAGATCATGAACCGCTCGCTGGTCGCCGCCTACCAGCCCGGCGCAGGCACCCCGCAGCTCTACGTCGCGACCGCCAACTCGGGCACCGACGTCGAGGTGGCCACGAAGATCTTCACCACCGTCGCCGCGACCGGGCACCAGCCGCTGGCCACGGTCGACCTCACCCCGATGCCGTCGCAGGACCCGACCAACCAGGCGCTCTTCTTCCTGCTGGTGGCCATCAGCATCGGCTCCTACGGCAGCGTCGCCGTGATCGGCGGCGCGGGCGCGGCGCTGCGGGTGCGGACGCAGGCGGCGCTCTGCGTCGGCGTCTCGCTCACGGTCGCGGTGATCGGAACGGTGCTGGCCGGGCCGGTCTTCGACTTCGTCCACCACGACCTTGCCGGACTGTTCGCGCTGGCCTGGGTCTACTCCTTCGCGGTGGCCGGGATCGGGACCGCGCTGCACCACTTCCTGGGCCGCTGGACCACGCTGGGCACGATGCTGCTCTTCGTGATGCTGAACTTCACCTCCTCCGGCGGCGTCTTCCGCCCCGACCTGCAGAACGGCTTCTTCGGTTCGCTGCACTCGTTCTGGATCGGCTCGGGCTTCGTCGAGGGAACGCGGAGCATGATCTACTTCGACGGCCGCGGCGGCTTCTCGACCGACGTGTGGATCCTGGCGATCTGGGCGCTGGTCGCCGCCGCCGGGCTCGGCATCACCGGCCTGGTCAAGTCCCGGCAGTCGCAGGGCTCGACGCTCGTCGCGGCGTCGAACGTCCCGACCGCGATCCCGACCGCGACCCTGGCTACTGCCCCTGCCTCGGAGACGCCGGACGACATTCGGGAGGAAGAGGAAGAAGCCGTCTCGGTCTGATCCAAACCGCCCGCTCACCCCTCCCAACGCCCCGGGTAACGCTTCGGTCTCCAAGAGAATCGAGGCTTTCCCGGGGCATTGACATCCCCTCATCCGCAGCCGTACGTTCCTGGCCAACCGTTAGGAAACTTTCCTTTCAGTTCAGGGCCCAGTCGTCCTCCATGAGGGCGACGCGAGGGAGAGTGGGGGAACGCCATGGCGACCGGCCGCAGCAACGCCTCGCAGCCCGGTACCCCGAGGCTGCTGCGTGCGATCAACGACCGCGCCGCCCTGGAGCTGCTGCTCGAACAGGGTCCCCTGTCCCGGAGCCAACTGGGCACGCTGACCGGGCTGTCCAAGCCCACCGCGTCCCAGCTGCTCACCCGGCTGGAGAGCGCCGGACTGGTCGTCCCGGTCGGCACCACCGCCGGACGTCCGGGCCCCGGCGCGCAGCTCTACGAGATCAACCCGCGCGCCGCCTACGTGGCCGGCCTGGACGTCAGCCCCGAGCGGGTCCGGGTCTCCATCGCGGACATCACCGGACGCGTCGTCACCGAACACCGGCTGCCGCAGCACGAGGACGACCCCGGCCCGGCCGGGGAGCAGGTCGGACGCGCCCTCGACGTCGCCACCACCGCTGCGGGCCTCGACCGCAGCGAGCTGCGCGCCGTCGTCATCGGCACGCCCGGCGCGCTCGACCCGGCCACCGACGAACTCCGCTACGCCGCGCACCTTCCCGGTTGGCACTCGCCCCGGCTGCTGGAGGAGCTGACCGCGGAGCTCGGCGTCCCGGTCGCGCTGGAGAACGACGTCAACCTGGCCGCCGTCGCCGAGCAGCGCGTCGGACTGGCCCGCGGCCTCCAGGACTTCGTGCTGCTCTGGGTCGAGGCGGGCATCGGCGCCGCCCTGGTCCTGGGCGGCCGGATGCACCGCGGCCACACCGGCGGCGCGGGCGAGATCGGCTACATGCCGATGCCCGGCGCGCCGCTGATCAAGAACCCCGAGCTGGAGACCGCGAACTCGGGCGGCTTCCAGGAACTGGCCGGCGCCCCGGCCGTGTTGGAGCTGGCCCGGGAGCACGGTCTCGACGGCGACACGGCCCAGGCCGCCGTCGCCGACGCGGTCCGACGGGTGGAGGCAGGCGACACCGCCGACGCCTCCGGGGCCGTGTTCCTGCGCACCCTCGCGGAGCGCCTGGCCACCGGCCTAGCGGCGGTCGTCGCGGTGGTCGACCCGGAGCTGATCGTGCTCAGCGGCGCGGTCCCGCGCGCCGGAGGCGAACGCCTGCGCGCGCTGGTGCAGGAGGAGTTGTCGGGGCTGGCCGTGCCCCGACCGCGCCTGCTGCAGAGCGAGCTGTCCGGCTCGCCCGTCGTCATCGGCGCGCTCCAGACCGCGTTGGCGACCGTGCGAGAACAGGTCTTCTCCACACACTGACCCGCACCACGGAAACACCGGCACTACAGGAACACCGGCACCGCGCACCACATGCACCGCCGCACCACCTGCACCGCAGCACCGCCCCCACCCCGGCAACGGACCGGCACCCGCACCAGGCCGCGCCCGTAGCCCCGTGCATCCACCACCGGTCCCAACCCACTGGAGTCCCCGTGTCGACTGCCCTCCCCCGCAGAGGACGCCGCGCCCTGGCGGCCCTCGCCGTGACTGCCTCGCTCGCACTCACCGCCGCCGCCTGCACCGGCCAGCCCAACACCGGCGCGCAGGGCAATACCGGGACCGACAACAAGCCGGTCACCATCACCTTCTGGCACGGCTGGAGCCAGCCCAACGAGCTCGCCGCGATCAACTCCGACATCGCCGCATTCGAGAAGCTGCACCCGAACATCAAGGTCAACGCGGTCAAGGCGGTCTCCGGCGACACCATCACCCAGGGCCTGCGCGCCACCGGCGCCAGCGCGCCCGACGTGGTCTCCGACTTCTCCACCACCGACGTCGGCAAGTTCTGCTCCACGGGCGCGTTCGTCAACCTGGACCCGCTGATGGCGAAGGACGGGATCGACCCGAAGACCACCTTCTCGCCAACCATGCTCAGCTACACCCAGTACAAGGGCGACCAGTGCTCGCTGCCGCTGCTGGGCGACGCGTACGGCCTCTACTACAACACCGACATGTTCAAGGCCGCAGGCATCGCATCGCCGCCGAAGACCTTCTCAGAGCTGGCCGCCGACGCGGTCAAGCTGACCAAGGGCGACGGCTCGCAGCAGCTCGGCTACATGCCGCTGTGGGACTACTACGAGCAGAACACCGGCTACGTGGGCGGCCAGTACAACCCGACCTACTTCACCCCGGACGGCAAGTCCAACCTCGAGAACGACCCGACCTGGCCCGCAGTGTTCTCCTGGCAGAAGAGCCTGGTCAACCAGCTCGGCGGCTACGCCCATCTGGAGAAGCTGCGCACCGGCTACGGTGACGAGTTCGCCGCCAACGCCTTCGACAAGGGCAAGGTCGCGATGCAGCTGGACGGCGAGTGGCGCATCTCCAACCTGCAGCAGGACAACGTCCCGTTCCACTGGGCCACCGCGCCGTTCCCGGTCCCGGACAACATGGCGGCCGACTACGGCATGGGCTTCCAGACCGGCACCATCATCGGCATCAACCGCAACAGCCAGAAGCAGGCCGCGGCCTGGGAGTTCGTGAAGTTCATGACCACGGACACCAACGCGCTGGTCACCTTCGCCAACGCGATCGACAACGTGCCGAGCACCCTGGCCGCGCTCAAGTCGCCGGACCTGAAGCTGCCGAGCACCTTCCAGACCTTCCTGAACGTGGCCGCCGACCCCAAGTCGGTGACCCAGCCCGCCACGCCGGACGGCGACAACTACGTCACCATCCTGCAGAACCTGGGCCTGGACCTGCAGTCGGGCAAGCAGACCGACGTGACGGCCGGACTGAAGAAGGCCGACTCGGACATCGACAACTCGCTCGCCCAGGCCGGGGCGCAGTGACCTCCGGGTTCTGACACCGACCTCCGGGTTCTGACACCCGTCACAGCCGGACCGGTCGGAGCACGCACCCGCTCCGGCCGGTCCGGCCCCCGCCCCCTCTCCTCCTCCCCCGTCACCCGGTGGTGAACGTCATGAGCAGCACGACGGCCGAGACCGGCCCGTCCCCCACCCAGCGCCGGGCGCGCGCAGGCAGGCCTCCGGTCGCGCCCGCGCTCAAGCGCAAGCGCCGCCGCGAGCTGCGGGTGGCACTGGCCTTCCTCTCCCCGTGGCTGATCGGCTTCGCGATCTTCTTCGCCTACCCGCTGATCTCCACCGTCTACTTCTCCTTCATGCACTACGACGGCTACAACCCGCCGAACTTCGTGGGCCTGAAGAACTGGAACTACGTCCTCACCCAGAACCCGTACTTCTGGCAGGCCATGCGGAACACGCTGTGGCTGGTCGTGGTGATGGTGACGCTGCGGGTGATCTTCGGGCTCGGCATCGGGATGCTGATCACCAAGATCAAGACGGGTGCGGGCTTCTTCCGCACCGCCTTCTACCTGCCGTACCTGGCTCCTCCGGTGGCGGCGACCATCGGCTTCGCCTTCCTGCTCAACCCCGGTACCGGGCCGGTCAACCACGTGCTCGGCGAGCTCGGCCTGCCGCAGCCCGGCTGGTTCAACGACCCGAACTGGTCCAAGCCCTCGCTGGTGCTGCTGGCGCTGTGGGGCATCGGCGACCTGATGGTCATCTTCATGGCCGCGCTGCTGGACGTGCCGACCGAGCAGTACGAGGCGGCGTCGCTCGACGGCGCCAGCCCTTTCCAGCGGTTCCGCTTCGTGACGCTGCCGAACATCATGCCGATCATCATGTTCGCGGTCGTCACCGGCGTGATCCAGACGCTGCAGTTCTACACCCAGGCGATTGTCGCCGGTCAGGTTGCCTCCGGCGTGATCAGCGGCGCGGGCACGAACTACGTCCCCGGCTACCCCAGCGGCTCGACCTGGACCGTCCCCCAACTCGTCTACAACCTCGGCTTCCAGAGCAACGACGACATCGGCTCGGCCTGCGTGGTCTCGCTGGTCCTGTTCGTGCTCGCGATGGCCTTCACCTCCCTGCTGATGCGCCGGCGCTCCGGCCTCATGGGCGACGACTGAGCAGGAAAGGAGCCATCCGACCATGAGCGACACACTGACTCTCGACACCCCCGCGAGCGCCCCGGCGCCCGCGCCGCGAACGGCCGCGCACCGCCGGGCCGTTCGCAACCGCAGGCTCAACTGGATCGCCGTGCACTCGCTCGGCATCGCCGCTGCGCTGTTCTTCCTGCTGCCGTTCGTCTTCCTCTTCCTGACCTCGCTGATGAGCGACGACCAGACGCTGAGCGCCAACCTCTGGCCGCAGCACTGGGTCTGGAGCAACTACATCAACGTGTTCAAGGTGCCGGGCTTCACCAGCTGGTGGAAGAACAGCATCATCTACTCCGTCTCCGGAACGGTGCTGACCGTCGTCTCCTCGGTCCCGGTCGCCTACGCGCTGGCCAAGTTCCGCTTCCCGGGGCGCCGGGTGGCGATGATGGCGGTCATCTCGATGATGATGCTGCCGCCGCAGGTGATCATCGTCCCGATGTACCTGGTCTGGACGAACCAGCTGCACCTGACCGGCACGCTGTGGCCGCTGATCATCCCGATGGCCTTCGGGGACGCGTTCTCCATCTTCCTGCTGCGCCAGTTCCTGCTGACCATCCCCAAGGAGTACCTGGACGCGGCCAAGGTCGACGGCTGCGGCGAGTTCACCACGCTGTGGCGGGTCGTCCTGCCGATGATCAAGCCGGCCATCTCCGCGGTCGCGCTGTTCCAGTTCTTCTACTGCTGGAACGACTTCTTCGGCCCGCAGATCTACCTGGCGCAGAACCCCGCGTCGTGGACGGTCTCCTACGGTCTGCAGACCTTCCACAGCGCGCACCACACCGACTGGAACCTGACCATGGCCGCCACCCTGCTGGTGATGGCGCCCGTGATCATCGTCTTCTTCTTCGCACAGAAGGCCTTCATCGAGGGCGTGACACTGACGGGAGTCAAGGGCTGATGAGCCTCAAGCTGGTCGTCGTCGGGGGCGGCTCGACGTACACGCCGGAACTGATCGACGGCTTCGCCAGACTCCGCGACACGTTGCCCATCGGCGAGTTGGTCCTGGTCGACCCGGCCGCTACACGGTTGGAGCTGGTCGGCGGCCTGGCCCGGCGGATCTTCGCCAAGCAGGGCCATCCGGGCACGATCACGACCTCCACCGACCTCGACGCGTCCGTCCAGGGCGCGGACGCGGTGCTGTTGCAGCTCCGCGTCGGCGGGCAGGCCGCCCGCAACGAGGACGAGACCTGGCCGCTGGAGTGCGGCTGCGTCGGCCAGGAGACCACCGGCGCGGGCGGCCTGGCCAAGGCGCTGCGCACCGTCCCGGTCGTCCTGGACATCGCCGAGCGGGTCCGCCGGGCCGCGCCGGACGCGTGGATCGTCGACTTCACCAACCCGGTCGGCATCGTCACGCGGGCACTTCTGACGCACGGTCACAAGGCCGTCGGGCTCTGCAACGTGGCCATCGGCTTCCAGCGCAAGTTCGCACGCCTGCTCGGGGTCGCGCCGGAGCGCGTCCAGTTGGACCACGTCGGACTCAACCACCTCACCTGGGAGCGCGGCGTCCGACTGGACGGCAAGGACGTGCTGCCGGACCTCATCTCCGGGCACGGCGAGGCGATCGCCGAGGACCTGGAGCTGCCGCTGTCGCTGGTGCGGCAGTTGGGCGTGGTGCCGTCGTACTACCTGCGCTACTTCTACGAACACGACGCGGTCGTGGCCGAGTTGAAGCAGCAGGGCTCGCGCGCCGCCAAGGTGGCGGAGATCGAGCGCGAGCTGCTGACGATGTACGCGGACCCGACGCTGGACGAGAAGCCGGAACTGCTGGCGCAGCGCGGCGGCGCGTTCTACAGCGAGGCGGCCGTGCAGCTGGTCGCGTCACTGCTGGGCACCCAGGGCGGCGGACCGTCCGAGCAGGTGGTCAACCTGCTCAACCGGGGCACCCTGCCGTTCCTGCCGGACGACGCGGTGATCGAGGTCCCGGCCCTGGTCGACGCGGCGGGCCCGCGCGCACGGCCCGTCGCCGCGGTCGAGCCGCTCTACGCCGGGCTGATAGCGCATGTCACCGGCTACGAGCAGCTCGCGCTGGACGCGGCGCTGCGCGGCGGCAGGGACCGCGTCTTCCAGGCGCTGCTGGCTCATCCGCTGGTGGGACAGATCGACCTGGCGGAGCAGTTGACGGACCGTCTGATCGCGCACAACCGCGAGCACCTGGCGTGGGCGTGACGACCTTCATGACACCTTCCCATCACCCCGACGCCGACCCCTCGGGCGACCATGCGGCTGACCACACGGCCGACGCCTCGGACGACGGCGAGGCAGGGAACCCCCTCGGCGCCGGCACGGTCGGCGCCGAGGGCACCGAGCTGGTCGCGGGCGTCCTCGCGATCGACGCGGGCAACAGCAAGACCGACGTGGCCATCGTCAGCGCGACCGGCGCGGTCCTCGGCTCCGCCCGCGGGGAGGGCTTCCGGCCCTACGTGGGCGGCCCGGACGCGGCGATCGACCGGCTGGCGGCGATCGTCGCCGAGGCGGCGGCTGCGGCGGAACTCCCGCTCGGTCAGGGCCCGTTGGTCACGCACGCCTCGGCGTGCCTGGCCAACGCGGACCTGCCGGTCGAGGAGCGGGAACTCCAGTCGGCCATCGCGGCCCGGGGCTGGTCCCGGACCACGGTGGTGGCCAACGACACCTTCGCGCTGCTGCGCGCGGGCACGGACGCGCCGCGCGGCGTCGCGGTCGTCTGCGGCGCGGGCATCAACTGCGTCGGTCTGCTCCCCGACGGCCGCACGGCGCGGTTCCCCGCGCTCGGCCAGATCACCGGGGACTGGGGCGGAGGCGGCGGCATCTCCCTGGAGGTGATGTGGTCCTCCGTCCGCGCGGAGGACGGCCGCGGACCGTCCACCGCGCTGGCGGCCGCCGTCGCCGACCACTTCGCCCTCGACAGCGCGAGCTCGGTGGCGGAGGCCGTCCACCTCGGCGAGCTGCCGGAGTCCCGCCTGCACGAACTGGTCCCGGTCCTCTTCCGCTGCGCAGAGGCGGGCGACGCCATCGCCCTGGAGCTGGTCCACCGCCAGGCGGAGGAGATCACCACGCTGGCGGGAGTGGCGCTGCAGCGGTTGGACCTGCTCGACACCCCGGCCGACGTCGTCCTCGGCGGCGGAGTTCTGGCGGCGAGACAGCCGCTGCTGCTGGACGCGGTCGCGGAACTGCTGGCAGCGCGAGCGCCGTTGGCCCGACCGCGAGTCGTCACCACGCCCCCGGTGGTGGGGGCGGCACTCCTGGGGTTGGACCACCTGGCGGCAGCGCAGCTGGGTGGCGGACCGGCAGCGCAGGCGAAGCTGCGGGCGGCGTACGCATAGCTGAGCCGCCGGGAAGTCGCACGTTCCTCAGGAGCGCGGGATCACCCGGCGCCACCGCACAATTCCCTTGCGACGCCGAGAACGGGACAGCTACCGTGCCCGGCGATCGACCACCACCGAGGGGGATGACCGTGCCCGTACCGTTCGACGCAGAGCTGCAGCCCGTCCAGGCCGAGATCATGGCGGAGGACGAACCGCCGATCGGCGTCGAGCGGCTGGCGGAGATCCGCGCCGGGGACGCGGCCGGGGTGCCGTCGCACGAGACGCTGAGCCGCGAGGGCCGGTTCGCCGTGACCGAGCGGACGGTGCCGGGGCTGCCCGGCGAGCCCGAGGTGCCGCTGCTGATCTGCACGCCGGTGGACGCTCCCGCGTCACGGCCGGTGCTGTACTACTCGCACGGCGGCGGCACGTTCTGCGGTGACCACCGGATCGCCCTCGACCCGATGCTGGACATGGCCGAGCTGCTCGGCGCGACGCTGGTCTCGGTCGGCTACCGGCTCGCACCCGAGCACCCGCACCCCGCGCCGATCGACGACGTCCACGCGGGTCTGCTGTGGACGGCGGAGCACGCGGACGAGCTCGGGATCGACCCGGAGCGGATCGTCGTCGCGGGGCCGAGCGCCGGCGGCGGCCTGAGCGCCGCGCTCGCGCTGACCGTGCGGGACAAGGGTGGCCCGCGCCTGCGCGGTCAGCTGCTGATGAGCCCGATGCTCGACGACCGCAACGACAGCGCCTCGGCCTGGCAGATGGACGGCCTCGACATCTGGGACCGCAGCTACAACGGGTTCGGCTGGAGCAGCCTGCTCGGCTCCGCGCAGGGCGGTCCGGACGTCTCGCCGTACGCCGCGCCCGCCCGCACCACGGACCTGTCCGGCCTGCCGGCCGCCTTCATCGACGCCGGCTCCGCCGAGTGCCTGCGCGACGAGGCCGTCGCCTACGCCCAGCGCATCTGGCAGGCCGACGGCGAGGCCGAGCTGCACGTCTGGGCCGGCGGCTTCCACTGCTTCGACCGGGTCGTCGCCGATGCCGCGATCAGCCGCGCCGCACGCGAGGCACGCCACTCCTGGCTCCGCCGCATCCTGGCCGCCGGCTGACGGTTCCGCGCGGGCAGTTGCTCAGTTCGCCCACGGCGGCGCGAGCCGGGAGCCGTCGGCCAGGAGCGCCTCCAGGCCGACCGAGGTGCAGGTCCACATCGCCGCCGCGAAGTCGCTCTCGTTGTCGACGCGGAGCGTGCTGCCCGCGTTGACGATCAGGACGTCGCCCGGCGCGAGCTCGGCGCGTTCGGCGTCGACGGTGACGGCGAGGCGGCCGTCGAGCAGGTGGATGATCTCCTCCTTGGTGACGGTGTGGGCCGTGCCCGCCGTGTGAGCCGGGATCTCGGCGCGCCAGGCGGAGAGCTCCTTGGAGCCGGTGGACGGGTTGGCGTAGGCCAGGAAGCGGGCGCCGTGGATCTCGTGGGGCCGGGCCTCGGTGCTGCGGATGAAGGGCATGGCAGGTTCCTTCCGACACGAAGAACAGGAACAGATAGACAAGTAGCTTGTCCATCTCGATACAGACAAGCTACTTGTCCATTGCGCTAAGGTCAACCCATGGACAGCAGCACCCCCGACGCGACCGCCCTCTCCTTCTCCACGCTCGTCCTCGCCCTCGCGGGCGAGCTCGTGGAGGGCATCCACCGACGCGTCGTCGACGCCGGGTTCGACGATCTGCGGCCGACGCACGGCTTCGCCTTCGCGCGGATCTCGCACGGCGGGGCCACCACCGCCGACCTCGCGGCGCACCTCGGGGTGACCAAGCAGGCCGCCGCCCAACTCGTCGAGGAGCTGGTGAAGAAGGGGTACGTCGAGCGCCACCCGCACCCCACCGACGCCCGCGCGCGCCTGCTCCAGCTCACCGAGCGCGGCTGGGCCTGCACCCGCGCCGCGGACGCCGCAGCCGTCGCCACCGTCGCGCCCTGGCGCGAGGCCCTAGGCGCGCAGCGGTTCGCCGAACTGACCGGGGATCTGGCGGCACTGGGCCCCAAAGGCCCGATTCGTCCGGCTTGGTGACGCCCGGTCCGATCGTCGTACCCTGCTGACGACTTGTGTCACAGCTCTGCCGCGAAAGCCCAAGATCGCAGCATCCGGGGTGTGCCGGTCGAGGTGGGCGGCCATACTGCTTGCGAAACACGCAGAGGCGCAGGGGAAGGGGGACGCGCACAGTATGGCCACCACGCTGCAGGAACCACCCGTCCAAGGCCGGACCCGAGGCCGAGGGCCGCGGGAGCGGGCGACCGCCGTGCTGACCGGCACGCCGCCGAGGCGCCTGCGGTCCGGCGCGCTCGGACTCGCCGTGCTCGCGCTGCTGTTCGGCGCGCTGACGGTCTGGCAGGTGAACGCGCGGACCACCGCCGCCGACAACGGCGTCAACCACAGCCAGCCGCTCAGCGACGACGCCGCGCAGATCTTCCGGTCCCTCGCCGACGCCGACACCACCGCCGCGACCGGCTTCCTGCAAGCGGGCGCGGAGACCGCGACCGTGCGCGACCAGTACAACGCCGACATCGCCACCGCGTCCAAGCTGCTCACCCGGGCCGCCGCGCAGACCGACCCGAACGACCCCGGCCAGCAGTGGATCCAGCAGCTCAACACCCAGCTCCCGGTCTACGCGGGGCTGGTGGACACGGCCAAGGCGGACGACCGGCAGGGCCTGCCGCTCGGCGGGGCGTACCTGAGCTACGCCTCGAGCCAGATGCAGGGTCAGATGCTGACGGAGGCCCAGAACCTCTACAACGCCGAGACCGCTCGGCTGCACGCGGACTACGACGACGCCCGCTCGCTGCCGTGGGCCGCGCTCGGCCTCGGGGTGGTGGTGCTGGTCCTGCTGGTCCGCGCGCAGGTGCTGCTGTACCGGCGGTCCAACCGGGTCTTCAACATCGGGCTGGTGCTGGGCACCGCGTGCGCGACGGTGGCGCTGCTGTGGCTGGCGGCCGGGCAGAGCGTCGCCTCGTCGTACCTCTCCGACAGCGACACCCAGGGCGCCGCGCCGCTTCAGGTGCTGAACGAGGCGGGCATCGAGGCGCTCAAGTGCCGTGGCGCGGAGAACCTCAACCTGGTGGCCCGCGGCTCGACCACCTCCTACGAGGACGCCTGGGAGAAGGACAGCGCCGTCCTCGGCAACCCCGGCGGCACCAGCGGCTACCTGCCCACCGCCCGCGGCATGACGGCGGGTGACGCGGTCTCCCAGCAGGCGCTGACCGCCGCGCTCAGCGACTGGCACACCTGGCAGTCGCGGCACGACACCGCGTACGCCGCCAACCAGGCGGGCGACTACCAGACGGCGCTGAACGACACCATCGGCACCGGGAGCACCACCATCAACGCCTCGTTCACCGGGCTGGAGAGCAGCCTCGACAGTGCCGCCGCGCACGAGCAGGCGCAGTTCACCAGCCTCGCCGACCAGGGACGCAACGCCACCACCCTGCTCGCGCCCGGCGCGGGCCTGCTGGCGGTGCTCGCGGCGGTCGGCGCGGTGGCGGGCATCAACCGACGCGTGGCCGAGTACCGGTAGGGAGGAGCGCACTGATGAGTACCACCGACCGGCCGCGCGCCGGACAGGCGTCGCCCACCGGACCGGCGTCCCGTACGGAGCAGGTGTCGCGTACAGGGAAGGTGTCGCGTACAGGGAAGGTGTCGCGTTCGGGGCAGGTGTCGCGTGCAAGGCAGGCGTTGCGCGTCCTCCGGCGTCCCGGCGTATGGGCCGCGACCGCGGCGCTGCTGCTGGGCGGCTTCGCGTTCGCGGGCAGCTCGGCGGCGGACACGGGCGGGCTGGTCACCGACGCCCCCGTGCTCGTCGCCCACGCGCCCGCCCACGCCCCGGCGGACGCGAGCGGCGGCTGCGACCAGCAGGCCAGCCAGACGCCGAGCACCTCGGACAGCGGCCCTGACGTCCAGAAGATCCTGCAGCGCGGCAAGTTGGTGGTCGGCATCGACACCAACAGCTACCTGTGGGGCTTCCGCGACCCGAAGTCGGGTCAGCTGGAAGGCTTCGACATCGACCTGGTGCACGCCATCGCCCAGTCGCTGTTCGGCGACCCGAACGCGGTCGACTTCCTGGCCGTGCCGACGGACCAGCGGATCAACGCGCTGGAGACCGGTGAGGTCGACATGGTGGTGCGCGCCATGACCATCACCTGCGCGCGCGAGCAGCAGGTCTCCTTCTCCGCACCGTACTTCACCACCGGTCAGCAGCTGATCGTGCCGGGCACCTCGCAGGTGACCGGGTTCGACAGCTCGCTGAAGGGCCAGCGGGTCTGCACCGCCTCCGGCTCGATCGCCGAGTCGAAGCTGCAGGCGAGCCCGTACAAGTCGCAGGAGGTGCACGTCGCCAACCAGCTGGACTGCCTGGTGCTGATGCAGCTGGGCCAGGTCGACGCGACCATCACCGACGGCGCGCTGGCGGCGGGTCAGGCCGCGCAGGACCCGACGCTGAAGCTGCCCGGCGCGCTGCTGGACACCGAGTTCTACGGCGTCGCCGTCAAGCACGACGCCTGGGACCTGGTCGCCAGGGTCAACGCGGTGATCCAGTCCTACGAGGCGAACGGCGGCTGGCAGGCGAGTTACCAGCACTGGCTCAAGCAGGGCACCTCGAAGGACGGCACCCCGCCCGTGGCGCACTGGGTCAACGAGCAGTGACCGGCCCCCGCCGCCGCCCCCGCGCAGCCTCACCCGCGACCGGGCTGACCTGCGAGGACAGGCACAGCCGTAGCGAAGACGTCAAGGAATCGACAAAGACCTGCCCCGAGTCCCCCACGGCGACCCCCATCTGACAATCTGACCACTGGCACGACCCACAGGGAGACAAGCAAGCATGGCGTTGACCGGACCAGGCGGTCCCGTGATGACCCGCGAGGAGGTGGACCGCGCACTCGCCCGACTCGGCACCGAGCGCGAGGCCGTCGAAGCCTCCCTGCTGGCACTGCAGGACCACCCGGGTCGACGTCTGCTCGAGGGCGCGGAGCTCACCGGTCGTACCCGGGAGCGGTGGGAGGCCGCCGCACCGGGCCTCCAGCTGATGTGGAACCTGTTCGACACCTACTCCGAGGCGTTGGCGGCCGCCCGCGCGGTCCGCTCCCGGCGCAACCGGCCCAGCCAGTCCGAGCTGATCGAGCTGACCGAGCTGCTGCGCGGCAGCGGCGTCACCGTCTCCGGCAGCCAACTGCCCGCCACGGCGGGCTCGCTGACGGGCGGGGCGCGACTCAGCGAACAGGTCAGCCTGGGCGAGCTGGTGGCCCGGATGAACGACTGGTACGGCCGGATCATCGAGGTCGCCTCGGCCGCCGACGCGGTCTGGTCGGCGCTGCCGGCCCGGATCGACCTGCTGCTGGCCGAACTCGGCCGGGTGCAGGCGCTGGCCGGCTCGGTCGGCGTCCACCCCGGCGAGCACCCGGCCGGTGACGCGCTGGACGAGATCGGCAAGGAACTCGCCTCGCTGCGCAGCGAGGTGGTCACCGACCCGCTCGTCTTCTGGACGCCGCGTCCGGCGGCCATGTCCGCGCCCGGGCGTGAGCCCGTCGGCGGGACGGTGGAGACCGGCCGCTACGACCGCGCCGCCCGGACCGTCGACGACATCCGGCTCGAACTCACCGACCTGCTCCGGCTCCGCGACGACGCGGACGAACGGCTGGAGCGCGTCGGCGAGACCCTGGCCCGCGCCGACGCCACCCTGGCCGAGGCACGCCGGGCCCGCGGCGAGGTGCTGGCGAAGATCGCCGCCACCGAGGTGCCGACGGTCCCGGGACCGGCCAGCGCGATGCGCGAACGGCTGGCCCAGGCCGACCAGTTGCGCCAGCACGGGCAGTGGCACCGGCTGGCACCGCTGCTGGACACGCTGGAGGCCGCCTCGCTGCGCGAGCTGGAACGCGCCAGGGAGTCGCTCACCGCGGTGACCGCCCCGCTTGCGGTCCGCGCGGAGCTGCGCGGTCGGCTGGACGCCTACAAGGCGATGGCCGCCCGGCGCGGGATGTCCGAGGACCCGGAGCTGATAGAGCGTTACGACCAGGCCCGGCGGATGCTCTGGAGCGCCCCGTGCGACCTGCGCGCCGCGGACTACGCGGTGCAGCGGTACCAGCAGGCGCTGCGCACGGCCCAGCAGCAGGCGTCCCAGCAGCACGCCGCGCCGCCCGGCGGCGGCCCGGTGGACGGACGGCCCTACGGTGCCTGACAGTCCATGGGGGTAAGCATGATGACGGACCAGCACGACAGGCACTGCCGGCAGGACCAGCTCGACACGTCCGACCAGATCGACAGGCTCGACCGGCTCGACAAGTGGAACCAGACGACTTTTGCGGCCCAGACCGCAGGGGGATGGCGGGGATGAACGCGGCACCGTGCACACGGCCGGACTGCACCGGCACGGGAGTCATCGACGCGGACGGCTACTGCACCGAGTGCGGGCTGGCCCCGCTCCCGGTCGCGACCGGCGTCGGCGGCCGGGCGGGTGGCACGACCGGCGCACCGCCCACGCCCGCCGCGCACACCCCGAGCGGGCCGGGCGCGCCCTGCGTGCGGCCCGACTGCACCGGCACCGGCGTCATCGACGCCGACGGCTACTGCACCGAGTGCGGCCTGGCACCGATGCCGCAGGGCACCGCGGCGATCCCGGCGCAGCAGGGCTCGGGCGGCTCGTCCGGCTCGGGCAGCACCTCGCGCAGCACCAGCACGTCCCGCAGTTCGCGCAGCTCCCGTTCCATGTCCGGGCGTTCGCGGTCCAGCCGGACCGGGCGGTCGACCTCCGTCTCGGTGCGCAGCACCCGCAGCACCAGCCAGGGCACCCGGGGCGCGCTCGGCGCGGGCCTGGTCACCGTGCCGCCGATCCCGCGTCCGGACCCGCGGACGGCGGTGCTGCAGAACCCGGAGGTGCCGGAGCGCAAGCGGTTCTGCTCCAAGTGCGAGTCTCCGGTGGGCCGTTCCCGCAACGGCACGCCCGGCCGCACCGAGGGCTTCTGCGCCAAGTGCGGCACCGAGTACTCGTTCACCCCGAAGCTCTTCGCCGGGGACCTGGTCGGCGGGCAGTACGAGGTGGTCGGCTGCCTCGCGCACGGCGGTCTGGGCTGGATCTACCTCGGCATCGACCGGCGCGTCAACGACCGCTGGATCGTGCTGAAGGGCCTGCTCGACACCGGTGACGAGGAGGCGCTCGCGGTCGCCATCGCCGAGCGCCGCTACCTGGCCGAGGTGGACCACCCGAACCTGGTCCGCATCATCAACTTCGTCGAGCACCCGGACGCCCGCAAGGGCACCCGTGACGGCTACATCGTCATGGAGTACGTCGGCGGCAAGTCGCTCAAGGACATCGCCGACGCCCGCCGCACGCCGGACGGCCGCCGCGAGCCGCTGCCGGTCGAACAGGCCATGGCCTACGCGCTGGAGGCGCTGCCCGCGCTCGGCTACCTGCACAGCCGGGGCCTGATCTACTGCGACTTCAAGCTGGACAACGTGATCCAGTCCGAGGACCAGCTGAAGATCATCGACATGGGCGCGGTCCGCCGCCAGGACGACGACGGCGCGATCTACGGCACCATCGGCTACCAGGCGCCGGAGATAGCCACGGACGGCGTCTCGCCCGCGTCCGACCTCTACACGGTCGCGCGGGCGCTGGCGGTCATGTCCTTCGACTTCCAGGGCTACTCCACCGTCTACCGGGACTCGCTGCCGGGGCCGGAGGAGGTCGAGGTCTTCGACCGCTACGAGTCGTACTACCGGCTGCTGGTCCGCGCGACCGACGCCGACCCGGGCCGCCGGTTCGCCTCCGCGCAGGAGATGGCCGAGCAGCTGACCGGCGTGCTGCGCGAGGTGCTGGCGCTCCAGGACGGCAGAGCGCGTCCGGCACTGTCCACCCTCTTCGGCCCGGAACTGCGGGTCGTGGACACCGAGTTGCTGCACGCGGAGCTGGGCGCGCCCGACTCGCTGCGCGGCGGACGGAAGGGCAAGGGCAAGGGCGCGGCGGCGCTCCCGGCCGCCGTCACGGCGAGCCCGGGCACCGCGCCGCAGGTGCTGCCGCTGGACACCCGGGCTGCGGCGCTGGCGCTGCCGGTGCCGCGGATCGACCCGGGCGACCCCAACGCCGGCTTCCTGGCCGCGCTGATGGCGACCGCACCGGCCGAGGTGCTGGCCGCCCTTCAGGCCGCGCCGGTCAACTCGGTCGAGCTGCGGCTGCGCGGCCTGCGCGCACTGATCGAGCTGGGCGACCTGACGGCCGTTCAGACCGCACTGGCCGAGCTGTTCGTGGACTTCCCCGACGACTGGCGGGTCGTCTGGTACCGGGGCCTGGCCGCCCTGGTCGCCTCCGCCCAGCCGAACGGCCCCGAGACGCGGGCCTCGTTGCAGACGGCCGCCGAGGCCTTCGACGCGGTCTACGACGCCTTCCCCGGCGAGGCCGCGCCCAAGCTGGCGCTCGGCGTCTGCGCCGAGGCGCTCGGCGAGCGCGAGGACGCGGCCGAGTTCTACCGGCTGGTCTGGACGACCGACCGCGCCTACGTCAGCGCGGCGTTCGGGCTGGCCCGGGTGCTGCTCGCCGCCGGCGACCGGGTCGGGGCGGTGGCCGCCCTGGAGTCGGTGCCCGAGGCGTCCACGCACTACGTCGCCGCGCGCGTCGCATCCGTCCGGGCCCGGCTGCGTGACCGCGCGGCGCAGGAGCCGCTCCGCGAGGACCTGGACGCGTGCTCGCGCCAGCTGACCGGGCTGGGCCTCGACGCGCGCCGCCGCGAGGAGTTGACCGTCGAGGTGCTGGGCAAGGCGCTCGGCTGGGTCCTCGCGGGACGACCCGACGGTCCGGCGGGCGCCGGGCCGGTGGACCTGCTGGGCCACTCCGCCGAGGAGCGCGACCTGCGCTTCGCGCTGGAGCAGTCCTACCGGGTTCTGGCACGACTGTCCGACAGCGCCGACCAGCGCATCGCATGGGTGGAGCGGGCCAACCGCACCCGCCCCAGGACCTGGGTGTGAGAGATCAGGCATGGACCAACTGACGCTTTCCTGCCCGCGCTGCGCCCAGCCGGTCGCTGAGGGCGACCTGTTCTGCGAGGAGTGCGGCACGGACCTCGTCGCCGCGCGCGGGGGCGCGGTCACCGACCCGCGCGGGGCGGTGGCGGCTCCGGCAGTACCGGCGGCCGTCCCCGCTCCCGCCCCGCCGCCCGCGCCCGCGTGGCCGGTCGCGCCCCACAGCGCGGACGAGCACGGCCCCGAGCACTGGGACGACCTCCCGGCCGGTCACGGCGCCGACGGCTCGGGCGGCTCGGCCGGCAGGGGCAACTCGGGCGGCTCCGACGGCTCGGGCGACGACTTCGCCCTGGGCGGGCCCGGCGGCTCCGGCACGTCCGCCCCGGCTGCGGCTCCGGCCACCGCCGGTCCCGGGACCGGCGGGCCCACCACTACCGGTACGGGCCAGACCGGCGACTTCGTGCTCGCCGCGCCGCTGCTCGCCACCGAGCTGCCCGACGCGTCCGGCGAGGACGACGCGCCCCGCCCGGTCCACCCCGCCGTCGAGCCGCGCATCGGCACGCCCGCCGTGCCGGACACCCGGCTCTGCGTCGGCTGCGGGGCGCAGCGGATCGACAGCGACGGCTACTGCGAGCTCTGCGGTCGCGCCCAGCCGCGTCCGCGGGACCACCAGGAGCGGGCGCTGGCAAGCGTCTGCGGCGTCAGCGACCGGGGCCACCGGCACCACCGCAACGAGGACGCCTTCGCGGTCGCCGCGACCTCGCGTCCGGACGGCGGGCCCGCCGTGGTCGCGGTGGTCTGCGACGGGGTCTCCTCGGCGACCCGACCTGACGAGGCGTCACAAGCCGCCGCCGACTGCGCCAGTGAGTCGCTGCTGGAGCAACTGGAGTCCGGCGTCGCGCCGGAGACGGCCATGCACACCGCCATCCTCGCCGCCGCTGAGCGGGTGGACCGGCTGGCGGAGGAGTTCGAGCGCGAGCCCAGTCGCAACTCGCCCGCCTGCACCATCGTCAGCGCCATCGCCACCGACGGCCAGGTGACCCTCGGCTGGGTCGGCGACAGCCGCGGCTACTGGTTCCCCGACGACCGGTCCCGCTCGGTCCGGCTCACCGTGGACGACTCCTGGGCGACCCGGATGGTCGCTGCCGGGCTGATGTCCGAGGCGGAGGCCTTCGCCGACCCGCGTGCCCACGCGATCACCGGCTGGCTCGGCGCCGACGCCGTCGAGGTCGAGCCGCACACCCTGAGCTTCGCCCCGGACGCCCCCGGCATCGTGCTGATCTGCACCGACGGCCTGTGGAACTACTCCGAGGCCGCGCCCGACCTGGCCAAGATCGTCCCGCCGGACGCGCGGACGCGTCCGCTGGAGGCGGCGCAGACGCTGGTCCGCTACGCCTGCGACCGGGGCGGCCACGACAACGTGACCGTCGCCGTGCTGCCGATGCAGCCCACGCCGCCGCGCCCCGAGGTCGAACCGGACCACGCTCCGACGCTGGTCCCCGGACGTCTTGACGTACCCACCATTCAGCTACGCGAGGGGGAGAGCTGACGCCATGCCTGCCAACTTCACCAAGTCCAACCTTCCGCAGTTCTCGGTCGACATCTTCCAGAACGAGTACCTGGCGCAGGGCGCGAACGAGGTCAACGCCATCGTCACGGTGACCTCCACCGGCGGCGCGGTCGGCGGCGGCCCCGCCGACGCGCCTGACGCGGCCGTGGTCATCGCCGTCGACTGCTCGGGCTCGATGGACTACCCGCCGACCAAGATCCGCAACGCCCGCGAAGCCACCGCCGCCGCGATCGACGCGGTCCGCGACGGCGTCTCCTTCGCCGTCGTCGCCGGGACGCACGAGGCCAAGGAGGTCTACCCGGGCGGCGGGCAGCTCGCGGTGTCCAGCCTGGGCACCCGCGAGGAGGCCAAGCAGTCGCTGCGCCGCCTCACCCCCGGCGGCGGCACCGCCATCGGCACCTGGCTGACCAAGGCCGACCAGGTCTTCTCCACCCGCCCCGACATCTCCATCCGCCACGCCATCCTGCTGACCGACGGCCGCAACGAGCACGAGAAGCCGGAGCAGCTGCAGCGCACCCTCTCCCGGGTGCAGGGCAAGTTCACCGCCGACTGCCGCGGCGTCGGGACCGACTGGGAGGTCGAGGAGCTGCGCCGGATCTCCTCCGCGCTGCTCGGCACCGTCGACATCGTCGCCGACCCCTCCGGCCTCGCCGAGGACTTCCGGTCGATGATGGAGAACGCCATGGGCAAGGCCCTGGCCGACGTGGCGCTGCGCGTCTGGACGCCCGCGAACGCCCAGGTCAAGTTCGTCAAGCAGGTCGCCCCGACCGTCGAGGACCTGAGCGGCCGCCGCAAGGAGGCCGGTCCGCGCGCCGGCGACTACCCCACCGGCTCGTGGGGCGACGAGAGCCGCGACTACCACGTCTGCATCGAGGTGCCCCCGGCGGGCGTCGGCGACGAGATGCTCGCGGGCCGGATCAGCCTGGTCGTGCCGCAGGCCGACGGCACCTCCGAGGTGCTGTCGCAGGGCCTGGTCAAGGCGGTCTGGACGGACGACCTCAACGCCTCCACCAAGATCAACCCGCAGGTGGCCCACTACACCGGCCAGGCCGAGCTCGCCGGGGCGATCCAGGAGGGCCTGGAGGCCCACCGGCGCGGCGACCTGGACAGCGCCACGGCCAAGCTGGGCAAGGCGGTCCAGCTCGCCGCAGCGTCCGGCAACGAGGACACCTTCAAGCTGTTGTCCAAGGTCGTGGACGTGGTCGACGCGAAGGAAGGTACCGTTCGCTTCCGTAAGAACGTGACCGAGGAGGACTCGATGACCCTCGAGACCCGCTCGACGAAGACCGTCAGGGTGAAGAAGTAGCGTTACCCGAGACGGAGCGCGTCCGCTCCCCACCACCTCCTTCGCGCCAGACCTACGAGCCAGACCCTGAGGGGGCTCCCGCAATGCCGATCTGCCCGCACGGCCACCAGTCGCAGACCGCCGACTACTGCGACTTCTGCGGCATGCCCATGGGCGCGCCGCCGGTGCAGCAGGCGCCGCACGCGATGCCGGGCGGGCAGCCGGGCCCGGGCGCGCCGACGCCGACGGCCGGGCTGCCGATGTGCCCGATCTGCTCCACCCCGCGCACCGGCCAGTACTGCGAGGAGTGCGGCTACAACTGGGACCTCGCGCCTGCGGGCACCGGCGGCGGGATGCAGCAGCCGCCCGCGCACGGGCCGCAGGTCCCGCCGCCGCCCGGCCCCGGCCCCGGCCCGCAGCCCGCCGGGTTCCGGGACCCCGGGTTCCAGGCCCCCGGGGCGCAGGTGACGAACCAGCCGCCGTACCCGGGGCCGCAGATGACGCCGCCTCCGGTCCCGCAGCCGCCGGTCCCGACGCCCGAGGGCCAGTCCGGCGGTGGTTTCGGCGGCGGCTACGGCAACTACGTCACCGGCGACACCAGCGGCGGTGCGGGCACGGAGTACTTCCTCGCCCCGCCGCAGGGACCGGGCCAGCCGGGCCCTGGCCAGCCGGATCCGGACTACGGGCAGGGCTTCGGGCAGGACTACGGGCAACCGCAGCCCGGCCCCGGCGCTGCTCCGGTGCCCGCGCCGCCCGCCCGGCGCGGCACCTGGATCGCGGTGGTCACCGCCGACCGCGAGTACTTCAACGACATGATGGCCCGCAGCGGCCCGGAGGCGTCCGGCCTCTACTTCCCGCCGTTCTCGCCCGAGCGCCGGGTGCCGATGACCGGACAGGGCCAGCTCCGCATCGGCCGCCGCAGCCACCAGCGCGGGACGGTCCCGGAGATCGACCTCTCCATCGCCCCGGAGGACCCGGGCGCGTCCCACCAGCACGCGCTGCTCCAGGAGCAGCCCGACGGCAGCTGGGTGGTCATCGACCAGGACTCCACCAACGGCACCACCCTCAACGGCGCGGCCGAGTCGCTGTCGCCCTTCGTCCCGGTCGAGCTCCACGACGGCGACCGGATCCACGTCGGCGCCTGGACGACGATCACGGTCCACTGCGCCTGAGTCCGATCCGACGGGGGGACGTCGTGGCGGAACCGGCAATATCGGCAATATCGGCTACACCGGCGATCACCGCCGACGGCCTGCAGAAGCGTTACGGCGCGGTGCAGGCCGTCGACGGCGTCTCGTTGGAGATCCGCACCGGCGAGTTCTTCGGCCTGCTCGGCCCGAACGGGGCCGGGAAGACGACCACGCTGGAGATCCTGGAGGGCCTGCGCAAGCCCGACGCGGGCCGGGCCCGGGTGCTGGGCGAGCCGCCCTGGCCGCGCAACCCGCGCCTGCTGCCGCGGATCGGGGTCCAGCTCCAGGCCTCGGCGTTCTTCGACCGGCTCACCGCGCGCGAGCAGTTGGCGGCCTTCGCCCAGCTCTACGGCGTCGGCCCACGCCGGGTCGAGGAGATGCTGGCCCGGGTCGGTCTCGGCGAGTTCGGCGGCACGCTCGCCGAGCGGCTCTCCGGCGGCCAGGCCCAACGGCTCTCCATCGCCTGCGCGTTGGTCCACGAGCCGGAGCTGGTCTTCCTGGACGAGCCCACCACGGGCCTCGACCCGCAGGCGCGGCGCAACCTGTGGGACCTGCTGCGCGAGATCAACGCCGACGGCCGCACGGTCGTCCTCACCACGCACTACCTGGACGAGGCCGAGATCCTCTGCGACCGCGTCGCCGTGATGGACCACGGCCGGATCCTGCGGACCGGAGCGCCGGCCGCGCTGGTCCGGGCGCTGGACGCGCCGACCCGGATCACGGTCCCGGCCGGTGCCCTCGCCCCCGGCGTCCTCGCCGAGGCGCGGGCCGAGCTCGACGGCCGGGTGGAGATCACCGAGGACGAGGTCTCCCTGGTCTTCTCCACCCGCGATCCCGCTCCCGTGCTGGCGCTGCTCACCGAACACGGCGCGCTGCACGGCCTGGAGGCGCGCGGCGGAACCCTGGAGGACGTCTTCCTCGACCTCACCGGACGGGAGTACCGGGAATGAAGGCCTTCCTCTCCCTCAGCCGCACCCTGCTCCGGGCCGACTTCCGCGACCGGACCTGGCTCTTCTTCACCCTCGTCTTCCCGCTGATGTTCCTGCTGCTCTTCGGCGCACTGCTGCGCGGCTCGGGCGCAAGCCATGTGACGCTGCTCCAGGTCGGGCCGGTCGGCGTCTTCGACCGGATGAGCCCGGCCGAGCGCGCCCAGCTGAGCCGAAGCGTCACCGTGGTCCGCGACGACAACCTCGCCGACGCGACCAGCAAGGTCGCCGCCGGCACCGACGACGGCGTGGTCCGGCAGACCGGCCCCGGCCAGGTCGAGCTGCGTTTCTCCGTCGCCGACCCGACCCAGGCCGCGACCGTGCAGGGGCTGGTCAACTCCGTGATCCAGCAGGAGAACGTCGCCGCCACCGGCCGCCCTCCCGCCTGGACGCTCACCACCGCGCAGGTCGAGGACCACTCGGTCAAGCCGATCCAGTACCTCACCCCGGGCCTGCTGGGCTGGGCCATCGCCACCTCGGGCACCTTCTCCGCCGCGCTGACCCTGGTCACCTGGCGGCGCAAACGCATTCTGCGGCGACTCCGGCTCTCCCCGATCAGCCTGACCGCGATCATCGCCGCCCCGGCCGCCGTGACGCTGACCGTCGCGCTGCTGCAGACCGCCGTCTTCCTGGCGGTGGCCACCCTCCCTTACTACGGGCTGCGGCTGACCGGCGACTGGTGGATCTCGATCCCGCTGGTGCTGACCGGGTCGATCGCCTTCATGTCGATCGGGCTGCTCACCGGCTCCTGGGCGAAGACGGAGAACGCGGCGCAGAGCGCGGCGCAGCTGATCGTGCTGCCGATGGCGTTCCTGTCCGGCGCGTTCTTCCCGCTCGACAACTCCCCGGCGTGGGTCCGGGCGGTCGCGCAGCTCATGCCGTTGCACCACCTGTCGACGGCGATGGAGGACGTGCTCAGCCGGGGCGAGGGCTGGAGCGCGGCGCTGCCGACGATGGGCGGGCTGCTGCTCTTCGCGGCGGTGCTGTGCGCGATCTCGGTCCGGCTGTTCCGTTGGGACGACACGTGACGGCGCCGGTCTGAGAGGATGGGCGGGTGGAGATCAGACGAGGCACGCTTTCGACCGAGACCTTCTACGAGCAGGTCGGCGGGGAGCCGACGTTCCGTCGTCTGGTCCGCCGGTTCTACGCCGGTGTCGCCGAGGACCCGATCCTCCGCCCGATGTACCCGGAGGAGGACCTCGGTCCGGCCGAGGAGCGGCTGGTGCTCTTCCTGATGCAGTACTGGGGTGGCCCGACCACCTACAGCGAGGAGCGCGGCCACCCGCGGCTGCGGATGCGGCACGCGCCGTTCACCGTGAACATCGCCGCGCACGACGCCTGGCTGTCGCACATGCGCGAGGCCGTCACCGAGCTGGGCCTCAGCCCGGAGCACGAGCAGCAGTTGTGGGACTACCTCACCTACGCTGCCAAGTCGATGATCAACACCCCGGAGTGAGCCGAGGTAAGCGGCCGGGTAAGTGATCGTGCACCGTCACGCCCACCCCTTCCGCCACCACTGCCGCGCGTGACAGGATCGCCCGCGAACATCCGGGGCTGTTCCCGTACAGGCTCTGGTTCGCACACAGGGGTGAGGGTCGGCGCGTGGGGGGCTTCGTTCTGCGTCGGTTGCGGGCGCACCGGCTGCTGGTCGCCGCTGCGCTGCTGACCATCCTGCTGACCGCCGCCGCCGTCTCCACTCTGGCTGCCTTCAGCCCGGCGGTCGCCACAGCGGGCGTCCAGCGCGCCTTCCAGGTCACCGACCGGAGCCGGACGCCGCTGCTGATGACGGAGTCCACCGACCGGTCCGGCCTCGCCGCCGCGCGCGCCGCGGCGACTGCGACCGCGCACTCCGCTTTCCCCCAGCTTCCGGTCACGCTCGGGCAGTTGGCCGTCTCCGACTCGTACGGACTGCCGCTGCGGCACGGCCAGACCACCCAGGACGCCGACCTGACCGTGCTGGCCGACCTCGACCGCTCACGGGTGCGGCTGGTCTCCGGCGCCTGGCCGACGGCCGCCAGGGCCGGTGCTGCGGTCGACGTCGCCGTGCCGACAGCGGCCGTGGCGCGACTGGGCGGCGTCGGCACCGTACTGGACCTGACGGACCGTTACACCGGTCACCCGCAGCTGCTCCGCGTCGTCGGCGTCTACCTGGCGAGGAACACCACCGACCCGTACTGGCGGCTCGACCCGCTGGCCGGGCACGGGCTGCAGCCCGGCAGCAACGGAACCAACACCGTCTACGGCCCGCTGCTGGTCCCGACCGGTGACTTCGACGGCGGCGCGGTGCCGCAGCAGTCGGTCGCCTTCGAGGCCACCGCCGACTTCGGCCGGGTCGCGGTCGGGCAGCTCGACGCGCTGTCCAAGGCGACTGCGGCCGCCGTCGCGGCGTCCAGCGGCAGCGGGGGCACCAGCCCGCTGCAGACGACCAGTCAGCTGCCGCAGCTGATCTCCGAGGTCCAGAGCGGGCTGCTGGTCGCCCGCGCCGCGCTGCTGGTGGTCTCGCTGCAACTGCTGCTGCTCGCCGCGATGACGCTGCTGCTGGCGGCGCGACTGCTCGCGGAGGAGCGGGAGTCGGAGAACGCGCTGCTGCGCGCCCGGGGCGCGGCGCCGCGTCGGATCGTGCTGCTGGCGGCGACCGAGGGGCTGGTCCTCGCCGTCCCCGCCGCGCTCTGCGCGCCGCTGCTGAGCGGACCGCTGCTGCGGCTGGTGGACTTGAGCTCCCCGATGCGGCGCGCCGGACTGGATCTGACCGCGCTGCCGCTCGGCTCGGTCTGGTGGGCGGCGGGCCTCGCCGCGCTGGTCGGCGCGCTGCTGGTGACCGCGCCGACCCTGGCCCGCTACCGGAGCTTCACCGAGGGACGCCTCCTGGCGGCCCGGCGCACCCGGCGCGGCGCGCTCCCCGGTGTGCTGCGCGGCGGAGCGGACCTGGCGCTGCTGGCGCTGGCCCTGCTCGGCTACCTGCAACTGCGGCAGTACGGCGACAGCCCCACCGGGTCCGGGGTGATCACCGCGTCCGCCTCGGGCGTCGCGGGCATCGACCCGGTGCTGGTGGCCGCGCCGACGCTGGCGCTGGCTGCGGGAGCGGTGCTGACGCTGCGCGTGCTGCCGCTGCTCAGCCGCCTCGGCGAGCGGCTGGCGACCAGGGGCCGCGGGCTGCCCGCCGCGCTGACGGGCTGGCAGCTGGCCCGGCGTCCGCAGCGCGGGGCCGGACCGGTGCTGTCGTTGGCCCTGGCCACCGCCATCGGCGTGCTCGCGCTCGGGCAGAACAGCAGCTGGCTCCAGTCGCAGAACGACCAGGCCGCCTTCCAGACCGGCGCCGACCTGCGGGTCACCGGCGAGCTGGCCCCCGGCTTCGGCCAGGGCGGCGAACTCGCCGGGCAGCCGGGCGTCTCGGCGGCGCTGCCGGTCCAGCGGGAGACGCTGGCCATGGCCAACGGCAAGATCGCCGAGCTGCTGGCGCTCGACGCCACGGGCGAGACCGGCCGGTTCCCGCTCCGCGCCGACCAGATCACCGGCCCGAAGGGCGCGAACGCCACCGACCTGCTGCGCTCGCTCCCCGATCCGGCCGTGCCCGTAGGCCGGCGAGGCGTCCAACTACCCGGACGCCCGCAGACGTTGACACTGACCCTGCGGCTCGGCGCCCGATCCGGCTCGCCGCAGACCACCCCGGGGCCGGGGCCCGACCCGGTGAGCGTCGACCTGACCGACCGGACCGGCGTGGTCTGGAACTTCTCGATCGGCTACGCCCCCGAGGACGGCGTCGCGCACAGCTACACGCTGGACCTGGCCGGTGCGGCGGGCAGCGGCGCTCCGGCGTACCCGCTGACGCTCAGCGGCCTCTCGTTCAGCATGCGTTGGGACCTCGACGGTCCCACGAACGCGCCGTTGACCGGCCCGGGGAGCACGGTCAGCTCCGGGCCGCCGCCGGACCAGGGCCGGACCGTCACCGCCTCGGTGCTCTCGGTCGGCACCGACGCCGGAGCGGTTCCCTTCCCGTCCGGGCTGGTCTGGCGCAGCCAGGTGGACTGGGGCCTGTCCGGCCTCTACGACCCCTCGCCGTGGTGCAGTCAGGGCACGATTCGGACGGCCGCGCCGACCGGCGCCGTTCCCGTCCAGGCGACGGTTGCGGGCGGCGTCTGCTGGGGCACGGTGACCGAGCAGCTCGGCGCGACGCCGAGCGCCCAGGTGTCCCTGACGCCGACTCCGCCCGCGGGTACGGGCGCGCCGCTGGCCGCCGTGGTGGACCAGCAGTTCCTGACCGCCACGCAGAGCCGGATCGGCTCCGTGGTCACGCTGCCCGCCGACCTGCCGGGGCTGCGGATCCGGGTGGTCGGCGTGGTCTCCAGCCTCCCCGGTACCGGCAGCGCGGCCGAGCAGGGCCTCGGCGGGTCCGGCGGCTACGGCGCATCGGACAGCACGGACGACGCCGGGGCCGTCTTGGTCGACCTGCCCTCCTACGACCACCGCTACCTTGACTCCGGTCCCAACGGCTCGGTCTCCGCCGACCCGCAGCCGACCGAGTGGTGGCTGGCCAGTGCACCCGGCGCCTCGGCACGCGTTGCCGCCGGGCTGCGCGCGCGTCCCGACACCGGGCAGGTCTTCGTCCGGGACGAGGTGGTCGCGGCCGAGCTCGGCGACCCGCTCGGCAGCGGGCCGCAGGCGGCGCTCTTCGGGACGCTGGCGCTGTCGATCGTGCTCTCCGCCATCGGTTTCGGCGTGGACGCGGCGGGCGCCACCCGGCGCCGCGCGGGCGAGTTCGCACTGCTGAGCGCCCTCGGACTGCGCCGCCGCGCGCTGGCGCGGGCGACGGCGGTCGAGCTGGCGCTGCCCGTGGCGCTGGGCGTCGGCGTCGGCCTGCTGCTCGGCGAGCTGTTGACCCGGTTGATCGTGCCGCTGCTGGTGCTCACCCCGGCGGCGACCCGGCCCACGCCGCCGGTCCAGGTCTCGGTGCCCGGAGGCTCGTTGCTGCTGCTGACCGCCGGAATCGCGGCGGTGCCGCTGCTGGTGGCCGTCCTGGCCGGGCTCCGCGGCGGGGACCCCGCCCGCCGCCTGCGCGGATCCGAGGAGTCGTGATGCAGGCAGACACCGCCTCCCGCGCCGCCCGCTCCGGGCCCTCCTCGGTCCCCTGGATCTGGCCCCGGCTGCGACACCGTCCCGCCGCCGCCGTGTGGACGGCCGTGCTGGTCGCAGCGCTGGTCTTCCTGACCACCGCGCTGCCGCTTGAGCTCGCCCGCTACCAGGACACCGCGCTCGACATGACGCTGCGTCAGACCTCGGTCACCAGCCGCTCGGTGGAGGCGTCGCCGCCCTCGGGCGTGGGCGTCGGGGTGGTCCCCGGCCAGACCGCGCAGACCCCCGTCGGCCCGTCCGGCGGAGCGGCGATGCAGGCGGCCATGGCGACGGCCGCGGGCCAGGTCGAGGCGCAGATCGGCGCGCCGCTGCGGATCGACACGTCCCAGGTCAGCTGGGGCATCCAGGCCGTCCAGCGCGAGGGCAACGAGGTCGGCGCTCCCCTCTCGGCCCCGCCCGGCGAGGGAGTCGGCCCCGCGCCGGACGGCATAGCGCCGCACCTGTCGCTGGTCTGGCAGCCGACCGGTCAACTGACCATGGTGGCCGGACGGTTGCCCACCGAGGCGGCCGGGGCGGATCCGAACAGCCTGGAGGTGGCCGTCAGCCAGGCGACCGCGCGGACCATGGGCTGGCACGTCGGCAGTCGGCTGCTGGCCCCGGAACCCTTCGTCTACCGGGGCCAGGAGCAGCTCACCGTCGTCGGCGTCTTCCGCGACCCGAGCGCGGCACAGTCGCAACTCCCCTACTGGGCGGGCACGCCGCTGCTCGGCGCGCCCACACTCTACGAGCTCTCCAACGGGGGCCAGACCCTGCACTACTGGGAGGCGGAGGCCCTGGTCGCGCCCGGCGCGGTGCGGGCACTGCCGCAGATCGCGCAGCCCGCGCCGTACTGGTGGTTCCCGCTCTCCCCCGGATCGCTGAACGCCGGTCAGGTCGGCCCGGCGCTGGACATGCTGTCCTCGCTCACCAACGGCGACCGCGCCTCCACCCTGCTGTCCACCAGCGACCCCGTCTCCAGCGGCCTGATGGTCCAGTCGGACCTGACCGGGGTGCTCACCCAGTTCAACGCCCAACGCGACGCGCTGGAACCGGTGGTGACCATCGGCGTCGCCGGGACCGCCGGAACCGCCGCAGCGGTGCTGCTGATGGTCTTCGGCCTCACGACCGAACGCCGGACCGCCGAACTGGCCCTGCTCCGCGCCCGCGGCGCCGGTCTGCGCCTGCTCCTTCGCCGCCTGACCGTCGAGAGCGCGGCCGCCACCGTGCCCGGCGGGCTGGTCGGCATCGGCGCGGCGCTACTGTTCCTGCCCAGCCGGGTCTGGCAGACCGCGCTCGGCTACGGTCTGGCCGTGCTGCTGGTGGCCACGCTCGCCGGACCGCTGCGCATGCTGGCCCGTCACCGCAGCCTGCGTCCGGCCCGGCCGGACGCGCGGAACGACCTGGTGCGGGCCAAGCCCTCCCGGCGCAGGACGGTAGCCGAGGTGTTCCTGCTGGTGCTGACGGTCGCAGCCGTGGTCGCGCTGCGCAGCCGGGGGCTGGCCCCGGCCGGCGGCGGGCTGGATCCGCTGACCGCCGTGGCCCCGGTGCTGCTGGGCCTGACCGGCGCACTGCTGCTGGTCCGCCTCTACCCGCTGCCGCTGCGCCTGGTCGCCCGCCCGGTGACCCGCCGGTCCGGCGCGGTGGGCTTCCTCGGCCTGGCCCGCGCGGGTCGCGCCGGCGCGACCGGCAGCCTGCTGCCGCTGCTCGCCCTGCTACTGGCGCTGACCACCACGGTCTTCGGCGCGACGGTGCTGAGCGGCGTCACCGCGCGCCGGGTGGCGCTCACCACGCAGCTGGTCGGCGCGGACGTCCGCGTCGACGCGGTCGCGTCCGGCGTCCCGGCGGGACTCGCCACGGCACTTGAGCGGCTGCCCGGAGTCCGGGCCGGGACCGGCGTGCTGACGGACCCACTGGCCCAACTCGGCACCGGCCAGACGGTCGTTCCGCTGGGCCTGGTCGACCCCGCCTCCTACGCCCGGGTGTCGGCGTCGATCGGGCTCGGGGCCTTCGCTCCGTCGCTGTTGACGCCCCCCGCCACCGGAGCAGGCGGCACGGGCGGAGCAGGCGGTACGGGCGGTACGGCTGCGGTCCCGGTGCTGGCCTCGGCCGGTGCGGCGGCCGAGATCGGCACCGCTCCCACCACGATCACCAGCCTGTTCGGCACCATGCAGATCCGGCTGGCCGGGGTGCTGGCGTCCACGCCGTTCACGCCCAGCGGGGACTTCGTGATCGCCGCCCAGACCCCGGCCCTCGCCGCCGCGCACTGGCCCTCCAGCGTCGCGGCCACCCCGAGCGCCGTGCTGCTGACCGGACCGGTGCAGTCCTCCGCCGTCAAGGCGCTGATCGCCGCCTCCGGGGCGCAGAACCAGGTCGACGTGCTGGACCGGGCCGACGCCCAGGCTTCGCTCGACGCGCAGCCGCTGCCGTCCGGCGCGGTCTCGCTCTACCAGGCGGCGGCGCTGGCCGCGACGTTGCTGGCACTGCTGGCCGTGGTGCTGGCACTGCTCCAGGCCGCGCCGGAGCGGGCCGCGCTGCTGGCCCGACTGCGGACGATGGGCCTGCGACCACGGCAGGGCTACACGCTGATCCTGACCGAGACGCTGCCGATGCTGCTGCTGGCCGCCGTCGCCGGATCAGCGCTCGGCGCGGCGTCGGTGCCGCTGCTCGGCTCCGCCGTGGACCTCGGCCCGCTGGTCGGCTCACTCGACGGAACAGCCACGGTCACCCACGCGAGCCCCGCGCTGCACCTGCTGCCGGTCGTGCTTCCGGCAGCCGTGCTGCTGGTCCTGGCCGTCGGCGTGGTGCTGACGGAGGCGGCAGTGATCGGACGACGCCAGATCGGCGTCCAACTGAGGGCAGGTGACGAGGCATGAGTACCGAGGTGGACGACCTCACCCTGGACGAGCTGCGCCGTCAGGTGGCCGGCGACCAGGGCCGCCCCCGGTTCGGCCAGGACGCGCTGATCGTCTGCGAGCGCGTGGTCCGGATCTACCAGGCCGAGGGCGTCGAGGTGCAGGCCCTCCAGGGCCTCGACCTGACCGTCACCAAGGGCGAGTTGATGGCCCTGGTCGGAGCGTCCGGCAGCGGCAAGTCGACGCTGCTGCAGATCCTGGCCGGTCTCGACGTCCCCACGGCCGGCAAGGCGCGGGTCGGCGAGAGCGACCTGCTCGGCATGGACGCGAAGGCGCGGCTGCGTTACCGCCGCGAGGTGGTCGGCTTCGTCTGGCAGCAGACCGCACGCAATCTGCTTCCTTTCTTGACGGCACGCCAGAATGTGCAACTGCCGATGCAGCTGGCCGGTACGGGCAGCACCGGCGGCCGACGGGCGGCGCGGGCACGTGCGGTGGAGCTGCTGGACCTGCTGGGCGTCGCCGACTGCCGCGACCGCCGACCGCACCAGATGTCCGGCGGCCAGCAGCAGCGCGTCGCGATCGCGGTCGCCCTGGCCAACCGCCCGGACGTCCTCCTCGCGGACGAGCCGACGGGCGAGCTGGACTCCGAGACCGCCGCGCAGATCTTCGACGCCTTCCGCACGGTCAACGCCGAGCTCGGCGCGACGGTGGTGATCGTCACCCACGACCCGATGGTCGCCGGCGAGGTCCGCCGCACCGTCGCCATCCGCGACGGCCGCGCAGCGATGGAGGTGCTGCGCCGCACGGCGACCGAGGCGGACGGGACGGAGACGGTCACCGAGCACGAGTACGCGATGCTGGACAGCGCGGGGCGCGTGCAGTTTCCCCGGCAGTTCCTGGAGGCCCTGGGGATGGAACACCGGGTGGAACTCCTGCTGGAACGGGACCACATCCAGGTGCGACCGGAGGAGAGCCACTGATTGCCGGAGGAGAGCCGTCGATTTCTGCGGCTCCGCCGCGTGAGCGCGACAAGCTGGGCTGATGCTGCCGCAGATGGCTGCACTATCAAGGGGCGCGGGGAACTGCGCGACAAGCCACCCTGCGAGGTAGAGCCCCGAACGAGCAGGGCCATCCGCATGTCAGTGGTTTCTCGCGCAGTTCTCCGCGCCCCCGGATAGTGCAACTCCCCCGCTGCCCAGAGGTACAGCGCAACCCCGTGCTGCCGAAGGCTCAGGAAACGAGGTGGGCATTGACCGCCCGCGCCTCAGCGGACAGCTCGGGCAGCTCCAGCACCGTCGCGCCCGCCGCCTCCAGCAGTTCGACCCCCTGGCAGTCCGCGACAAAGAGCGCGGGCTCCCGCCACGCCAGCAGCACCCGGCCCACCCCCGCCGCGCGGATCAGCTCGGCGCACGGGGACGGGCGGGACGCCCGGACGGAGCACGGTTCCAGAGTCGAGTAGATCGTCGCCGTCCGCAGTCGCGGATCCGAGGCGTCCAGCTTCGCCAGCGCGGACTCCTCCGCGTGGACCTTCGCGTCGCCGCCCTCGCGCGAGAAACCGCGCGCCAGCTCCGTGCCGTCGGCGGCGACGACGATCGCGCCGACCGAGTACGCCGTGTCCGAGCGCGGACAGCTGTACGAAAGCTCGATCGCCTGCCGCATCCACTCCACGTCGTCCCGGGACACCACGTCCGCATCACCGCGCCGGGCGGCGTAGCGCAGGACCACGATGTCGCCGCCCAGCACCTCCGTGCCGAGCAGCGTCATCCGGTGCAGGGTGTCCTGCGGGAAGACCGCGCCCGCGCGGGGCGGCGCGAAGCGCGGCGCGCCGGGGTCGCCGACGAAGAACGGGGCGACGGCCAGCTGGATCTCGTCGACCAGACCCGCCGTCAGGAACAGCGACTGGATCGCGCCCCCGCCCTCGACCATCAGCCGCCCGATGCCCCGCTCCGCCAACGCGTCCAGCACTCGCGCCGGATCCAGGCCGGGGCCGGTGCCGAGGACCTCCGCCCGCGCGCCGAGCTGCCTGCGCAGGGCCGGGACCGCCGCGTCCGGGGCGAGGACGAGCTTGTCGCCGCCGCTCTGCCACAGGCGCAGCTCCGGGTCGAGGCCGCCGTGGCCGGCCAGGGCCACCTTCAGCGGGTGCTCCGGCAGTCCGCGCGCCTGCCGCGCGGCGCGGCGCTCGGCGGAGCGGACCTCCAGGCGCGGGTCGTCCGCCCGCAGCGTGCCGGCACCCACGAGGATCGCGTCGCTCGCCGCACGCAGCTCGTCCACCCGATCGAAGTCCTCCGGGGAGGAGAGCAGCAGCCGTTCAGGTGACGTGTCGTCGATATGGCCGTCGACGGACATCGCCGCGCTGACCAGGACGTACGGGCGGCGTGCCGGACGCTCGCCCGGCGTCCCGGGGGTAGCCCGGGTGGCGGGACCTGCGACGTGACCTGCAGCGGGACCTGCGGCGGACTCGTTGTTCATGACCTGCTCCAACGACCGACAGGGCCCCGGTAATCCCCGGCCACCGTCCGTGCTCGGCCGAACGTGGGTTGTTACGTGTGGCGCGCCCCCGCATCGGGGACGTTCGGCAGGTCACCCGCCCGAGGAGCGTCGTCATGTCGCAACAAGCAGTCATATCAACACATGACATGACCCTTCGTCAGGCCCGCCCGGCTCGTCAGGGCTGTCCCGCTCGTCAGGCAGGTGTCGTCGCAGAGGACCGACCGATCGGGGGCCGTTCGTGCGTTGGCTGATCTCGTCGAGTCTGCGGCTCGCCGCCGCGGTCGTGGTCGCTGCCCTGGTGGTGCTGGCGCTGGGCATCGGCTCCCTGCGCCATGCCGCGGTGGACACGCTGCCGGAGTTCCTCCCTCCCCAGGTCCAGGTGCAGACCTCGGCCGTGGGCCTGTCCACCAACGAGGTGGAACAGCTGATCACCGTGCCGATGGAGGACCAGCTCAACGGCGTGGCCTTCCTGGACCACATGCGCTCCCAGTCGGTCCCCGGTCTGTCCACGATCCAGCTGACCTTCAAGCCGGGCACCGACGTCTACCAGGCCCGTCAGCTGGTCCAGGAGCGGGTCAGCCAGGGCCCGGCCGTGGTCAACGTCGGCACGCCGCCGGTGATGATCCAGCCGCTGTCCGCCGAGTCGCGGGCCATGATGATCGGGCTCTCGTCCACCTCGGTCAGCCCGCTCAACCTGTCCACGCTGGCCCGTTGGCGGATCCGCCCCCGGCTGCTGGCCGTGCCGGGCGTCGCCAACGTCACCATCTGGGGCGAGCGCGACCAGCAGCTCCAGGTCCTGGTCGACCCGGCGACGCTGCACGCCCACGGGACGACGCTCACCCAGATCATCAACACCGCCGGTGACGCGATGTGGACCTCGCCGCTGACCTTCGTGGAGGCGTCGACGCCGGGCGCGGACGGCTTCATCGACACGCCCAACCAACGCCTCTCCGTCCAGCACATCCTGCCCATCTCCACCCCCCAGGAGCTGGCCCGGGTCCCGCTGGAGGTGGACACCGGCATCAGCAAGCTGAAGCTGGGCGACGTCACCACCGTGGTCGAGGACCACCCGGCGCTGGCCGGTGACGCGGTGCTGACCTCGCAGGCCGGGACCGGCACCGGGTTCCTGCTGGTGGTGGAGAAGTTCCCCGGCGCGAACACCCTGGCCGTGGACCGGGGGGTGCAGCAGGCCATGTCCGAGCTCTCGCCGGGCCTGGCCGGCGTCAGCGTGGACACCCAGGTCTACCGGCCCGCCTCCTACCTCCACTCGGCGCTGCACAACCTCGGCTGGGCCGGGGTGGCCGGGCTGGTGCTGCTGATGCTGTGGATCGGGCTGGTCTGGCGCTCCTGGCGGGTCGCCGTGGTGGCCTTCGTCGGCATCGGGCTGCCCCTGGTGGTCGCCGCCTGGGTACTCGAACTGCGCGGCGAGACCTTCACCCTGCTGACCTTCTCCGGGCTGGCCGTCGCCCTGGCCGTCGTGGTCGACGACGCGGTCTCCGCCGTCGCCGCACTGCAGGGAGGGCTCGACGCCGCCGGAGCCGACGCCGCCGTGACCATTGCGGACGGGCGTGACTCGCGCGAGGGCCGCGCGCACGCGATCACCGAGGCGCTGCTCGGCGTGCGGCGACCGCTCGGCTTCGCGCTGGCGGTGATCCTGCTGGCGGGCGTGCCGCTGCTGCTGGTGCCCGGCAGCAACGGCGACCTGACCCGGCCGATGCTCTTCACCTACCTGCTCACCGTCCTCGCCGCAACGGCCGTCGCGCTGACGGTAACCCCCGCGCTCGGCCTCCTGCTGCTGCGCCGCGCCCCGGAGCAGCGGTCGACGCCGCCCGTGGTGCGCTGGATCCGGACCGGATACGACCGGGTCGGCCCCGCCCTGGTGGGCCGACGCGGTGTGGCCGTCGGTCTGGCCGCCGTGCTCGGGCTGGCCGCGCTGGCGATCATTCCGCAGTTCGGCTCCGGCGGCCTGCTGCCGGTGCTGCAGGACCGCACCCTGATCGTCCAGTGGAGCGCCGCGCCCGGCACCTCGCTGCCCGCGATGCGGCAGATCACCCAGACCGCCGGCGCCGAACTGCAGCGCGTCGGCGGCGTCACCGACGTCGCCAGCGACATCGGCCAGGCGCTGATGGGCGACCAGATCGTCGACGTCGACAAGGCCCAGACCTGGATCACCGTCTCCGGCAGCGCCTCCCTGGGGAGCACAAGGAGTGCGATCCAGACGGTCCTCGGCCACTACCCGTCGCTCAGGCACCAGCTGCTGACGTACTCGCAGACCTCCCTCGCCCAGGCCCCGCGCTCGGACACCGACCCGGGCGGCTCCGCACCGCTCACCGTCCGCCTCTACGGCACCGACTGGGCCACGCTCAACACGGAGGCGCAGAAGCTGGCGGGCGTCGTCGACCACCTCCCCGGGGTCAGCGGGGCGAGCTTCCGGCTGCCCACCCAGGAGCCGTCGATCCTGATCAACACCAATGTGGACAACGCCGCCAAGTACGGCCTCAAGCCGGGCGACATCCGGCGTGCCACGGCGGTGCTGATCTCCGGCATCCCGGTCGGCAGCTACTACCAGCAGCAGCAGATCTTCGACGTCGCGGTGTGGAGCGTCCCGTCAGACCGGTCCAACCTCGGCGAGATCCAGAACCTGCTGCTGGACACCCCGAGCGGCGGCGTGGTCCCGCTCAAGGACGTCGCCTCGGTCACCGTCGCGCCGGCTCCCAAGGAGGTCGACCACGACCAGGCGTCGCGCTACCTGGACATCACCGCGAACGTCCGTGGCCAAGACCTGAGCACCACCGTGTCCCGGGTGCAGAACGCGGTGCAGGGCGTCGCGCTGCCGCTCGGCTACCACGCGGAGGCGTCCAGCGGCCTGAACGAGCAGCAGAACGGCGCGCTCCGGATCATCCTGGTCGTCCTCGGCTGCCTGATCGGCACGCTGCTGCTCTTCCAGGCCGCGTTCCGGAACTGGAGCCGTGCCGCGCTGCTGCTCCTCTCCCTTCCGCTGTCGCTGGCGGGCGGCGCGCTGACCGCGCTCTTCGCGGGCCGGACGCTGACGGCGGGGACGCTGATCGGGTTCCTCGGCGTCTTCGCCTTCGCGGTCCGCGGCGGCCTACTCGTGCTGCGCCGCGCCCAGCAGTTGGACGCGGAGGGCCGCCCCGATGCGGCGCTCGCCGCGGCCCGGGAGGCGTCGGTTCCGTTGGTCGCCTCGGCGGTCGGGCTGATCCTGCTGGTGCTGCCGTTCACGGTGCGCGGGGACATCGCCGGGACCGAGCTGGTCCGCCCGCTGTCACTGGTGCTGATCGGCGGCGTGATCACCGCCACCGTGGTGACGCTCCTGCTGCTGCCGGCCTTCGCCGGGCAGGGCCGCCGCGACGAGGTCGGCCTGCCACCCGGCGGCGGCTTCGACGGTGACTTCGGCGGTGCGACCCCGGCCGTGGCCGGTGCGGGGCAGGCGGGCGCGGGCCAGGCGGGCGCCGGGCAGGCGGGCATGGGCTTCGTTGCCGGACCGGACGGTCCGAGCGCGACCGCGCTGGGTGACCGGCCCGGCGACGGATCCGGCGTCAGTTCCGGTGACGGGGTCGGCGCCGGAGCCGTTGACGGTACCGGTACCGGTACCGGTTCCGGCGAGGTCGGCGGCCAGGGCCGTGGCGACGGATCCAGCGCGGAGCCCGACGGCCCGCGCGGCTCGCGCGGCGGGGAAGGCGAGCGGTCGTGACCGCCAGGTGGGTGATCGTCCGTCAGGTGCGCACGCACCGGCGGCGGACGACCCGTAGCCGCGCGCTGGCCGCGGTCGGCTGCGCCGTGCTGACCTTCGCTCTCGCCGCCTGCGGCCCCAAGAACGACGCCCCCGCCGAACCCGACCCCGCCTCCCTGGCGCCCGCGCCGTCCATGCCCGGCGTCACCCCCGCCAACAACGTGCACCGGGTCGTGCTGACCCCGCTGGCGGCGCGGCAGATCGGCGTCCGGACCGTGCCGGTGGAGCCGGCGAGCAGCGGCACCGGGGAACAGGTCCCCATCACTGCGGTGGTGTACGACCCGGAGGGCGTCCCCTGGGTCTACGTCCCCGACGGGAAGCTGACCTATCTGCGCCGACCCATCACCGTCCAGGGCTACGACGGCGACACCGTCCTGCTGTCCACCGGTCCGGCCGTGGGCACCCCCGTGGCCGTCCAAGGCGTCGCCGAGCTGCTCGGCACCGAGTACGGAGTCGGGGAGGAGTAGCCGTGGCGCGCACCGCACAACCGCATTCGACGGGCAGCAGCGAGCCTGGCTCCGGGGGGCCGGGCACCAGCAGGCCGAGCAGCAACAGGCCGGGCACGGGCAGGCCGCGCGGCGGCGTGATGCAGGCGATCGTGGCCTGGAGCCTGAACTTCAGGTTCCTGGTCGTCGCCGCGGCGGTCGCCCTGATGACCGTCGGCATCGCCACCATGCCCAGCACGCCGATGGACGTGTTCCCCGAGTTCGCTCCCCCGCAGGTGGAGATCCAGACCGAGAGCCTCGGCCTGTCCACGTCGGACGTGGAGAGCCTGGTCACCGTGCCGCTCGAATACGCGATGAACGGCATGCCCGGCCTCACCCAGATGCGTTCCACCTCGGTGCCGCAGCTGTCCGACATCCTGATGGTCTTCTCCTCCAGCACCGACCTGCTGCACGCCCGCCAACTGGTGCAGGAGCGGCTCGCCAACGTCCGGCCCTCGCTGCCCTCCTGGGCCAGCCCGCCGGTCATCCTGGCACCGGTCTCCGCCACCGCGCGTGCGGTCCAGATCGGCATGACCGCCGTCGGCAACGGGCCGAACGGCAAGCCGCTGACCCCGGAGGACCTCTACCAGCAGGCCTACTGGACGGTCCGACCACGGCTGATGCACGTCGAGGGCGTCGCCGACGTGTCCATCTGGAACGACCGCTCGAAGACCTTCCAGGTCCAGGTGGACCCGGCCAAGATGGCGGCCAAGAAGGTCACCCTGGACAACGTCGAACGGACCACCGCCGACGCCCTCGACTCCGGCGCGCTCCAGTTCTCCACCGGCGCGGTGGTCGGGGCGGGCGGCTTCCTCGACGGCATGCCGCAACTGCCGAACCAGCGGCTCTCGATCGTGCACCAGCTCGCCGTGCAGTCCCCCGCCGACCTGGCCAAGATCCCGCTGGAGGACCAGGCGGCCAACGGTCAGAACCTGCCGCTGAGTCAGATCGGTACCGTCACCCAGGGCTACATGCCCTTGATCGGCGACGCCGTCATCAACGGCAAGCCCGGCATCCTGCTCGTGGTCGAGAAGCTGCCCTGGGGCAACACCCTCAAGGTCACCTCGGGCGTCGACCAGGCGCTGAAGGCCCTGCAACCCGGCATGCACGGGATCGCCTTCGACGCGCACATCTTCCGGCCGGCCGACTTCATCAACGACTCGATCCACAACCTGCTGGACTCGCTGCTGCTGGGCTTCGTGCTGGTCGTGGTGATCCTGGTGCTCTTCCTCTTCGAGTGGCGGGTCGCGCTGATCAGCCTGATCACCATCCCGCTCTCGCTCACGGCGGCACTGCTGGTGCTGCGGGCGTTCGGGACGACCGTCAACACCATGGTGCTGGCCGGTCTGATCATCGCCCTCGGCGCGGTCGTCGACGACGCGATCATCGACGTCGAGAACATCCTGCGCAGGCTCCGCATCGCCCGGCACACGGTCGCCGAGGGCGGGCAGGCGCCGTCGACCGCGCAGATCATCCTGCGCGCCTCGATCGAGGTCCGCAGCCCGGTCGTCTACGCCACGCTGATCATCGTCGCCGCCGCCGTCCCGATCTTCATGCTCCAGGGCCTGACGGCCGCGTTCTTCCGTCCGTTGGCCTTCGCCTACACCCTCGCCATCCTCGCCTCGATGGCCGTCGCCCTGACGGTCACCCCGGCGCTGACGCTGATCATGCTGCGCCGGGCGTCGCTCAAACGGTTCCAGTCCCCGCTGGTGCGCCGGCTGCGGCACGGGTACGACCGGCTGCTGCGACGGATCGTCGCCAAGCCGCGCGCCGCCTACGCGGTCTTCGCGGCCGTCGTCGTCTGCGGCGCGCTGATCGCCCCGCAGTTGGGCCAGTCGCTCTTCCCCACCTTCCAACAGCGCGACCTGCTGATCCACTGGGACTCCATCCCCGGCACCTCCGACCAGGAGGTCATCCGGACCACCACCCAGCTCTACAACCAACTCAAGGCGATCCCCGGCGTCGAGGACTTCGGCACGCACATCGGCCGTGCCCCGCAGGGCGAGGAGATCGTCGGCATCGACGCGGCCGAGACCTGGATCCACATCTCGCCGAACGTCGACTACAACTCCACGCTGGCCAAGGTCCGCGCCGTGGTCGACAGCTACCCCGGCCTCTACCGGGACGTCGAGACCTACCTCAACGAGCGCATCGAGGAGGTGCTCAGCGGCTCGAAGGAGGCCATCACCGTCCGGGTCTACGGCCAGGACCTGCACCAGATGCGGACCACGGCCCAGTCGGTGCTGACCCAGGTCGCCTCCGTCCCCGGCGTGGTCGACCCGCACATGGACCTCTCCGTCGACACCCCGCAGATCAACGTGGAGGTGAACCTGGCCAAGGCCGCGCAGTACGGGCTCAAGCCCGGCGACGTCCGCCGCCAGGCCGCGACCGTCGTGGCCGGGCAGGAGGTGGGCAACGTCTTCGAGAGCAACCAGATCTACGGCGTCTACGTGTGGAGCATCCCCTCGGCGCGCAACAACGCGGGCACGATCAGCAACCTCCAACTGGACACCCCGGGCGGAGGCCACGTCCGCCTCGGCGACCTGGCCTCGATCACCACCGGCCCCGACCCCTACCAGATCACCCGCGAGGACAGCTCCCGCTACATCGACGTGGGCGCCAACGTCCAGGGCCGCGACCTGGGCTCGGTGGTCAACGACATCCAGCGGAACCTGAAGTCGGTCACCGTCCCGCAGGGTTCGCACTACTCGCTGCTCGGCGAGTACCAGGAGCGCCAGCAGGCGCAGAACAGTCTGCTGACCACCGCGCTGCTGGCGGGCGTGGCGATCCTGCTGCTGCTGCAACTCTCCTTCGGTTCCTGGCGACTGGCCGCGCTGCTCTTCGTGACGCTGCCGATGGCGCTGATCGGCGGCCTGATCGCGATCTGGTTCGGCGGCGCGCAGATCACCATCGGGGCGCTGGTCGGCTTCTTCACGGTCTTCGGCATCGCCGCCCGCAACGGCATTCTGATGATCAACCACTGCCAGCACCTGGAGCGCGAGGAGGGCATGGACTTCGGCCCCGATCTGGTGGTGCGCGGCGCGAGCGAACGACTCGCCCCGATCCTGATGACCTCGCTGGCCACCGCCCTGGCCCTGGTCCCGCTGGTCATCGCGGGCAACCAGCCCGGCCGCGAGATCGAGTACCCGCTGGCCGTCGTCATCCTCGGCGGCCTGGTGAGCTCGACGCTGCTGACGCTGTTCGTGGTCCCCTCGCTCTATCTGCGCTTCGGACGCCGCGGACGCCCGGACCGACCGGCGGCGGCGTCTCCGGGGGATGCCGCGGGAGGGGTACCGGCGGCCCCGTAGCAGCCGGGTGAGGGTCTGTCTCAGCGTGCGCCGTAGGCGGGGAGGGGTGGCTGCGACAGTGCGAGCAGCTTCAGCGTCGCATCGCCCGCCTCGGAGGGTGTCCAGCGAGCGCCGCGGTCGACCGTCGGGCCGGGACGCCAGCCGTCCATGATGGTGATCCGCCCGGCCTCGACCTCGAAGACCCGGCCGGTCACCCCCTCGGACGCGTCCGAGCCCAGCCAGACGACCAGTGGCGAGACGTTCTCCGGAGCCATCGCGTCGAAGCCGCCCTCCTCCGGCGTGGCCATCATGTCGGCGAAGGTGTGCTCCGTCATCCTCGTCCGGGCGGCGGGCGCGATGGCGTTGACCGACACGCCGTAGCGCCCCATCTCGGCCGCCGCGACCAGGGTGAGACCGAGGATCCCGGCCTTGGCCGCGCTGTAGTTGCCCTGCCCGACGGAGCCCAACAGGCCCGCCCCCGAACTGGTGTTGACCACACGGGCGACGACCTCCCGGCCGGTCTTGGCCTCCGCGCGCCACCAGGCCGCCGCGTGCTTCAACGGCAGGAAGTGGCCCTTGAGATGGACCCGCATCACCGCGTCCCAGTCGTCCTCGTCGAGGTTGACCAGCATCCGGTCGCGCAGGAAGCCGGCATTGTTGACCAGGGTGTCTATCCGCCCGAAGGTGTCGACCGCAGCAGCGATCAGCGACTCCGCACCCGCCGAGGTGGCGATGTCACCGCCGTGAGCTATCGCCTCTCCGCCCGCCGCGCGGATCTCGGCCACCACCTGCTCGGCGGGCGAGCTCCCGCGCCCGGCCGCGCCTTCGTCGGTGGCTCCGTCAGTGGCTCCGCCGGTTGCTCCGGCTGTGCCTCCGTCCAGGCCGACGCCGAGGTCGTTGACGACGACCTTGGCCCCCTCCGCGGCGAAGGCCAACGCGTGCGCCCGTCCGAGCCCGCGTCCCGCTCCGGTGACCACGACGACCCGACCCTCGGCCAGTCCTGATGTCACGTCATATCTCCTTCGTCGTTTCGCGAATGGCGGTCGGTTCGCCCTCGGTCGCGTTCGGGTCTGCCACGTTGGCCTCGGGCGTGTTCACCGTCGCCGCGTCCAGGAACGCCGGACGTTCGCCGCCGCCGTGGACGTGCAGGGTCGCGCCCGTGACGTAGGCGGCACGGTCCGAGGCCAGGAAGACGCACGCGTCGCCGACCTCGTCGGGCTGTGCCAGACGGCCGAGCGGGACCGTCCGGCCCACGGCGGCGACACCCTCCTCGTCGCCGTAGTGCAGATGCGCCAACTCGGTCTGCACCAGGCCGAGTACGAGGGTGTTCACCCGGACCTCCGGGGCCCACTCGACGGCCATGCTCGCCGCCAGGTTGGCCAGCCCCGCCTTGGCCGCCCCGTACGCCGCCGAGCCCGGCGACGGGCGGGTGCCGCTGACGCTGCCGACCATCACCACCGATCCGCGACTGCGCCGCAACAGCGGCCGGGCGGCGAGCGAAACCGTCAGCGGGACCAAGAGGTTGAGCTCGATCACGCGCGCGTGCCGGGCCGCGTCACCGTCGTCGAGCAGCCGGAAAGGCGTCCCTCCCGCGTTGTTGACCAACAGGTCGAGTCGTCCGAACCGCGACCCGACGGTGTCGAAGAACGCCGTCACCGCGGCCGGATCACGCAGGTCCACCGGCACGTACTCGGCCCTGCGCCCCTCCGCGTCGACCACCGGCGCGACCGGTGGTCGACGGGCGCAGACCAGGACCTCAGCCCCCGCCTGCAGCAACGCCCTCGCTATGCCCGCTCCCACGCCGCGCGTCCCGCCGGTGACGATGGCGACGCGACCGGCCAGATCCACCGTGATGCTCAAGCGATCCCCTCCCCGCGACAGCCGCGGCCGTGTCCGGCTCCGTATCCGGCTCGCTGTCTGAACTACAGCCTCTCGATGATCGTCACGTTCGCCTGGCCGCCGCCCTCGCACATGGTCTGCAGACCGTAACGGCCGCCGGTGCGCTCCAGTTCGTGCAGCAGCGTCGTCATCAGCTTCACGCCGGTGGCGCCCAGCGGGTGGCCCAGGGCGATCGCACCGCCGTTGACGTTGACGCGGGCCGGGTCCGCACCCGTCTCCTTGAGCCAGGCCAGCACCACCGGGGCGAAGGCCTCGTTGATCTCCACCAGGTCCATGTCGTCGATCGACATGCCCGTCTTCTTCAGCGCGTACGCCGTCGCCGGGATCGGCGCGGACAGCATCCGGATCGGGTCCTCACCGCGCACCGAGAGGTGGTGGATCCGCGCCCGAGGGGTCAGCCCGTGCTCGTGAACCGCCCGCTCGGAGGCGATCAGCATCGCCGCCGCGCCGTCGGAGACCTGCGAGGAGCAGGCCGCCGTGATCGTGCCCTCGGGCAGGACCGGGGCCAGTGTCGCCATCTTCTCCAACGTCGTGTCCCGGCGCGGGCCCTCGTCCGTCGTCACCGCACCGAAGGGGACCAACTCCCGCTCGAAGCGGCCCTCGTCGATCGCGCGGACCGCGCGCTGGTGCGAGCGGAGCGCGAACCGCTCCATGTCCTCCCGGCTGATGCCCCACTTCTCCGCGATCAGCTGGGCGCCGTGGAACTGGTTGACCGGGGAGTCGCCGTATCGGGCCTGCCAGCCCTTGCTGCCGAGGAACGGACCCTCCGTCAGCCCCAGCGGCTCGCCCGCCTGGCGGCTGGCGAACGCGATGGGTATCTGGCTCATGTTCTGCACCCCACCGGCCACCACCAGGTCCTGCGTGCCGGACATGACGCCCTGCGCCGCGAAGTGCACCGCCTGCTGCGAGGAGCCGCACTGCCGGTCGACGGTGACGCCGGGCACCTCCTCCGGCAGCCCGGCCGCCAGCCAGCAGGTGCGGGCGATGTCGCCGGCCTGCGGGCCGACCGCGTCCAGGCAGCCGAAGACCACGTCCTCGACCTCCGCCGGGTCGACGTCGCTGCGACTCATCAGGGCGGACAGCACGTGAGCGCCGAGATCGGCGGGATGGACCGCCGCCAGGCCGCCGTTACGGCGTCCGACGGGGGTGCGCAGCGCATCGATGATGTAGGCCTCGGCCATGGCGGCAGCTCCTCGGGCAGGAAGTGAGGTTCAGCCGACGGGTCAGTCGGCTGACGGACCGCCCCGGGTGGCGATGCCGTCCAGCACCATCGAGAGGTACTGACGGGCGATCTCCTCGGGGCTGTGGTGACCGCCGGGGCGGTACCAGGACGCCGCGACCCAGACGGTGTCGCGGACGAATCGGTAGGTGAGCCGGATGTCCAGATCGGCGCGGAAGATCTGGGCCTCCACGCCGCGCTCCAGCGTGCGCAGCCAGGCCTTCTCGAACTTCTGCTGCGAGTCCGCGAGAAACGCGAACCGCGGCTGGGGTGCCAGGTGCTTGGACTCCTTCTGGTAGATCGCGACGGCGGCACGGTGCCGGTCGATCTCCCGGAAGGACTCGGTGACCAGGGCGGCCAAGGTCTCCCTCGGGCCCAGATCGGCTTCCAGTACGGCGTCGTAGCCCGCCCAGAGCTCGTCCAGGAAGGCGGCGAGGATCTCCTCCAGCATCGACTCCTTGGAGTCGAAGTGGTAGTAGAGGCTCCCGGCGAGCATGCCGGCCTGATCAGCGATCTTGCGGACGGTGGTGGCGTCGTAGCCCTGCTCGGCGAAGACCTCGGCGGCAGTGTCCAGCAACTCCCGCCGCCTCGCGGGCGAGGCGCTCACGTCCTGCTTCTTCTTCGTGGACCTGTTGGTCGGCTTAGCAGTCGGCTTGTTCGTCGACTTCTCGGTGGACCCGCTTGTGGTCCTGTTCGCACTCGGCACCGTCTCATTCTCGCCCCACCCCCCGGCCTACCCTCCAGGGCTCGGCGTAGAGCCCCCGGACAACCTGTCGACGTCTGTCATGCGGGTACGTTAACCTACCAAACACTTGTTAGGGAAGGAGCCACCGATGCCCGCCACCCGAACTGATGACCACCAAGATCCGGTTGACGTGCCGCCCGAGGAGCAGGTCGTCCTCTACGAGCGCCGCGGCCCGGTTGCCCACGTCACCATGAACCGCCCGCGCTACCGCAACGCGCAGAACTCCGCGATGACCTACGCCCTCGACGCGGCCTTCTACCGCGCCGCCGAGGACGACGAGGTCAAGGTCGTGGTCCTCGGCGGCGCGGGCGACCACTTCTCGGCGGGCCACGACATCGGGACGCCGGGCCGCGACGCGCATCTCCCGTTCGAGCGCCGCGCCGGGCTCTGGTGGGACCACTCCGACAAGCAGGGCGCCGAGTCCCGGTACGCCCGCGAGTCCGAGGTCTACCTCGGCATGTGCCGCCGTTGGCGCGAGCTGCCCAAGCCGGTCGTCGCGTCGGTGCAGGGTGCCTGCGTCGCAGGCGGGTTGATGCTGGCCTGGGTCTGCGACCTGATCGTCGCCGCCGACGACGCCTTCTTCGCCGACCCGGTCGTCCGGATGGGCATCCCCGGCGTTGAGTACTTCGCCCATCCCTGGGTGATGCCGCCCCGGATCGCCAAGGAGTTCCTCTTCACCGGCGACCGCATGACCGCACAGCGCGCCTACGAGGTCGGCATGGTCAACCGCGTCGTCCCGCGTGCCGAACTCACCGACCGCACCCGCGACCTGGCCGAGCGGATCGCCGAGATGCCGCGCCTCGGCCTCGCCCTCACCAAGCGCGCCGTCAACCAGGCCGAGGACCTCCAGGGCCTGCACGCCGGCATGGACTCGGTCTTCGGCCTGCACCACCTCGCCCACGCCCACAACGCGGAGGTCGCCACCGACTCGCTCGGCGGCATGGACATCGCGTCGATGAAGAAGAAGGCCGGCGCCTAGTGGACCTGCAACACTCCCCCGAGGTCGAGGCCTTCCGCGCCGAGGCCCGCGCCTGGCTGCGCGCGCACGTCCCGACCGTCCCGCTGCCGTCCCTGGAGACCCGCGAGGGTTTCGCGGCCCATCGCGAGTGGGAGGCCGAACTCCACGCCGACGGCTGGTCGGTGGTCTCCTGGCCGGAGGAGTTCGGCGGTCGCGGCGTCGACATCATGCACTGGCTGGTCCTCGAGGAGGAGTACTACGCCGCCGGTGCGCCGGGCAGGGTCTCGCAGAACGGCATCAACCTGCTCGCGCCCACCCTCTTCGACCACGGCACGGCCGAGCAGCGGGCCCGCGTCCTGCCTGCCATGGCCAGCGGGCAGACCATCTGGGCACAGGCCTGGTCCGAGCCCGAGTCCGGATCCGACCTCGCCTCGCTGCGCTCCGTCGCCGAACGGACCGAGGGTGGCTGGCTGCTGAGCGGGCAGAAGACCTGGTCCTCGCGGGCCGCCTTCGCGGACCGCGCGTTCGGCCTCTTCCGCAGCGAACAAGGCCTCCCCAAACCGCACCAGGGTCTCACCTACCTGATGTTCGACCTGCACGCGCCCGGCGTGACGGTTCGTCCGATCGGCCGACTGGACGGCAAACCGGCCTTCGCCGAGCTCTTCCTTGACCAGGTCTTCGTCCCCGACGCGGACGTCATCGGCGCTCCGGGCCAGGGCTGGCGCGTCGCGATGAGCACGGCGGGCAACGAGCGCGGCCTGACGCTCCGCTCCCCCGGCCGGTTCCTCGCCTCTGCCCAGCGGCTGGCCGCGCTGTGGCGGGAGACCGGCGATCCGGAGCTGGCACCGCGCGTCGCGGACGCGCTGATCGGCGCCCGCGCCTACCAGCTGTTCACCTACGCCAACGCCTCACGCTTCGCCGCGGGCGCGGAGATCGGCGCGGAGTCCAGCCTCAACAAGGTCTTCTGGTCCGAGTTCGACATCGCCCTGCACGAGACCGCGCTCGACCTGCTCGGCCCCGAGGCCGAACTGGCCTCCGGCCCCTGGGCGGAGAGCTGGGTCTTCTCGCTGGCCGGACCGATCTACGCGGGCACCAACGAGATCCAGCGCGACATCGTCGCCGAGCGGCTGCTCGGCCTGCCGAAGGGACGGCGGTAGCTGTGCGGTTCCTCCTCGACGACCAACAACGCGACTTCGTCCGCGCCCTGGACGCGCTGCTGGCCGCCTCCGACACCCCGGCCGTCGCCCGCGCCTGGGCGCGCGGAGACGCGGCTCCGGGCCAGGCGCTCCAGCTACGGCTCGCCGACGCGGGCGTCTTCGCCCTGGCGGTGCCGGAGGAGTTCGACGGCGTCGGTCTCCTGCCGGTCGAAACGGCGCTGGCCTTCGAGCAGTTGGGCCGTCATGCGGTACCCGGCCCGGCGGTCGAGACGGTGGCCTCGGCTGTACTGCTGGCAGAGCTGGGTGAGCCGGCCTTGGCCAAGAACTGGCTGCCGCGCCTCGCCTCCGGCCAGGCGTCGGCCTCGCTGCAACTGTCCCCTGCCCCTAACGCTGCGTCATCTCCCTTCTCCTCCCCCTGGGCGCTCGACACCGACTCGACGGATGTCGTCCTCCTGGTCCGTGGCGACGAGCTGTTCCTCGCCGCTCCCTCCGGCGCCGGGCTCGCCTCGCTGGACCCGACGCGTCGGCTCTTCGCCGTCGAGCCCACGGGTCCGGCCGTGGCCGCCGGGCCGCACGTCCGCGCCGCCGCCGAACGCGCGGGCCGCTGGGCCGCGTTGGCGACGGCGGCGCAGTCGCTCGGCGTCGGCCGTGCGCTGCTGGAGCAGACCGTGGCCTATGTGGGCCAACGCCGTCAGTTCGGCACGGTGATCGGCTCGTTCCAGGCGGTCAAGCACCGGCTCGCCGACGCGCTGCTCGCGTTGGAGTTCGCGCAGCCGCTGGTCCATGCCGCCGCTCTCTCCCTCGACCCCGTCGACATCGCCATGGCCAAGGTCGCGGCCGGTGAGGCCGGATACACCGCGGCCCGTACCGCCCTGCAACTTCACGGTGCCATCGGCTACACCGAGGAGCTCGACCTCTCTCTCGGGCTGCGCAAGTCCCGCCCGCTGCGCGACGCGTGGGGCGCACCCGCCGCCTGCCGCGCGCTGGTCCTCGCCGCCAACCGGACGGGGGCCCGCGCATGAGCACGCAGGAGGCGACGCTCGACGGCAAGGTCGTGGTGATCACCGGGGCCGCGCGCGGCCAGGGCGCGGCCGAGGCCCGGCTCTGTGCCGAGTCCGGCGCCCGGGTGGTGCTCACCGACGTGCTGGAGGAGCAGGGCCGGGCGACGGCCGACGAGATCGGCAAGGCCGCCGTCTTCGTCCCGCACGACGTGACCGACGCGTCCGCGTGGGCGGATGTCGTCGCGACCGCCCTCTCGACCTTCGGCCGGGTGGACGCGCTGGTCAACAACGCCGCGCTGTGGCGGACGGCATCGGTCGAGACGCAGACCCGGGCCGGCTTCGAGCTGCTGCTCCAGGTCAACCTGATCGGCCCGTTCCTCGGCATCCAGGCCGTCGTCCCGGAGTTGAAGCGGGCGGGCGGCGGTTCGATCGTCAACATCTCCTCCACGGCCGGGCTGGTCGGCATACCCGGTCACGCGGCCTACGGCTCCAGCAAGTTCGCCCTGCGCGGGCTGACCCGCTCCAGCGCCCTCGACCTGGGCCCGCACCGGATCCGGGTCAACTCCGTCCATCCAGGGGCAATCCGGACGCCGATGGTCGGCGACGCGGTCGCCGGACGCGACTGGTCGCACCTGGCCCTCGGGCGGATCGGCCAACCCGAGGAGGTGGCGGGCCTGGTGCGGTTCCTGGTCTCCGACGCGGCCTCCTACATCACCGGCGCGGAGTTCACCGTCGACGGAGGGATGACCACGGCATGACCCCGACCCCCGACCTGCTCTCCCCTGCCGCCCGCGTGCTCTGCGACGCCATGGCCGCCCACTTCCCCGACCCGGCCCAGGCCCCGCTGACGGTGGCGTCCATGCGCGCCGCGTCCAGCGCGGGCACCGCGCCCGGCGAGAAGCCGCCCGGCCCCGAGCTCGCCGAGGTCCGCGAGCTGTTACCGGGCGGCCCGGAGGACGTCCCGGTCCGGATGCGGCTGTACCAGCCGGAGCCGCAGAGCGCAGGCGCCGCAGGCGGCCGCCCCCTGCTGCTCTTCCTGCACGGCGGCGGCTTCGTCATCTGCGACCTGGACACCCACGACCGCACCGCCCGCGAGCTGGCACACCGCAGCGGCGCGACCGTCCTCTCCGTGGACTACAGGCTTGCCCCCGAGCATCCCTTCCCCGCCGCGACGCAGGACGCCCGCGCCGCGCTGGCCTGGGCGCTGCGCCACGCGGAGGAGTTGGGCTGCGCCCCGTCCCGGGTCTTCGTCGGCGGCGACTCGGCGGGCGGCAATCTGGCGGCGGGCGCGGCCCTGGGCCTGGCCACCGCCGAGGACGGACACGGAGGCGTTGCGCTCGCGGGCCAACTGCTGATCTACCCCTGCGTCGAACAGCGCTTCCTCGGCGCGTCCGCCGAACTCTTCGGCGAGGGCTACTTCATGACCCTCGACCACCTGCGCTGGTTCACCGAGCAGTACCTGGGCCCGGCGGCGACGGACCTGGCCGCGCTCGGACCGCTCGCCTCCCCCGGCCTCGCCCCGGACCTGTCCGGCATGCCGCCCACCCTCCTGGTCGTCGCCGACTGCGACATCCTCCGCGACCAGACCCTCGCCTACGCCCGCAGGCTGGCTGCCGCCGGCGTCCCGGTCGAGGTCCAGCTGCACCCGGGCACGTTCCACGGCTTCCTCGGCGTCCTCGACCACCTCCCGGCGGCGGACACGGCCCTGACGGGAGCGGCGATGTGGCTGCGCCACCGGGCGGAACGTCTCTGACCTGCGAGAAGCTGCACCACCTCAGGGGTGCGGGGAGTGCGGCTGCCCTCCCCCTGGACGGTGCGGCGTTCCCGTCCGGCGGGGGCGACAGCCCCCGTTCAGCCGGTCTCCTCTTCCGTCCTCGCCGTCGCTGGGCCACCATGGGAGCACGAACCGTCACCAGCAGTTCAGACACGACACCGACCAAGGAGTCGTCATGAGGTTGGGCAAACTGGTCGCAACGGGCGTCGCGGAGGACGTGCTCGTCGAGGAGACGCACGAGGAAGCCCCGCAGCTCGACACCTCCGAACAGCGCGGCACCACCGATCCGGGCACAGTGCCGGAGGCCGTACCGGCGGGGGCGGGCTTGAGCACGGAACAATGAGTCCCTTCGGGCGGTCCCGTACTCCCCACGAGTCCCCGGACCGGCCGCCCGTCGGCTACAAGATCGCCCGCCCGCTGCTGTCCGCCGACGGCGCCAGGCTGGGCTTCCGCGGCGTGTCGCTCGGCGCGGACATCGTCTACGGTCCCGTCGACGACGCCCGCTGCGGCTACGAGCGGCGCCACAGACCGCCGTCACGTTGGTGCGCCTGCGGCTTCTACGCCGTGCACGACCTGGCCACCGCCCTGGAGCTGGGCTGTGCCACCGAGTACCGGGAGACCGTCGTCCTCGAAGTGGCGGTGATCGGCGCGTACCTGCGCCACGAGCACGGCCTGCGCTTCGAGCGCCAGCGCGTGCGCCGGATCCTGCTGCCGCGCTGCGCGTGCGGCCGACCGTCCGAGGGCGTGGTGGACACCGGCGAGGGCCTGATCGGCTGGCGCGCGATCGCCGGCAGTTGCGCGGTCTGCGCCGCCCACCGGCCGCTGCTGCGCTACGACGCCTACGCCCGCCTGGGCGGTCGCGGCGTCACGGCGGCGTGCGACGAACGCGTCGCGCCCCCGATCCGCTCCCCGTTCGCGCCGTCCCCACTCACTCCCGACCCGTTCGACGATTCGGCGGCCGGCACGGACGCGGTCGTGCCGCAGCTCGCGGCGGAAGCCGCCCTGCTCCAGGCCCGCCTGGACTGGTTCCAGCTCCAGATCGACCGCCTGACCGGCAGCGCCGATCACTGACGCTGCCCACGACTGCCGCCGTGGGCGAGCGAGAAGAGCGCCCCGGAGCTGTCGGACCCCCGCGCTAGGGTGGCTGACATGGTGGACACGGCGGGCACCGCGCACACAACGGTGCAGAGCGCGCCCGTACGGGTGGATGCGTGGATCTGGTCGGTGCGGCTGGCCAAGACGCGCTCGGCCGCCGGAGCCGCCTGCCGCGCGGGGCACGTCCGGGTCAACGGCGAGCGGGCCAAGCCCGCGCAGCTGGTCAAGCCCGGCGACGAGGTCCGGCTCCGCCAGGAGGGCCGCGAGCGGATCGTGGTCGTCACGAGGACGATCAGCAAGCGCGTCGGCGCGCCAGTCGCCGCAGAGTGCCTGATCGACAAGAGCCCGCCGCCTCCGCCACGCGAGGTGCTCGCCGCAGTCCCGGTGCGGGACCGCGGTGCAGGCCGTCCCACCAAGCGGGACCGTCGCGAGATGAACAAGCTCAGAGGAGGCTGACCACCTCAGCCGGCCTTGACCGACACCGACGCGTAGCCGGCGACCTCCTCGCGGGTGATCGCCAGGTCCTCCTCGTCGAGGCCCTCCCCGTCGGCCTGCCACTCGTTCACCGGGACGACGCCCGGTCCGACCGGCTGCCAGCCGGGGCCCAGCGCGAGGCGCTCCACCTCGTCGTGCGACCGCGAGACGATGTGCATGCCGGACGCGGCGTAGACCTGGGTCACCGCCCGGGCGACCTCGGGCGAGACGTAGTCGCCGCTGCCGTGGGAGAGGATCAGCATGCTGCCGGGCGCCAACTCCCGCTTGTAGCGCTCCAGCAGGCCGTACGGGTCGTCACTCTCCGGCAGGAAGTGCAGCAGTGCGACCACCAGCAGCGCGACGGGCTGCCCCAGGTCGAGGATCTCCTTGGTCGCCGTGGCGTTGAGGATCGCTGACGGGTCGTGGAAGTCGGCGTCCACGTACGCCGTCCGGCCCTCGGGCGTGCTGCTGAGCAGCGCCCTGGCGTGGGTCAGCACCATCGGGTCGTTGTCGACGTAGACGACGCGGGCGTCGGGCGCCAACCGCTGGGCCACCTCGTGGGTGTTGTTGGCCGTCGGGATTCCGGTCCCGACGTCGAGGAACTGTCGGATGCCCGCCCGCGCCGCGTGCCTGACGGCGCGTCCCAGGAACCTGCGGTTGGCGCGCGCCCCGGTCGGCGCGCTCGGCAGCAGCCGGACGACCTGCTCGGCGGCGGCCCGATCCGCCGGGAAGTGGTCCTTGCCGCCCAGGTAGTAGTCGTACATCCGCGCCGGATGCGGCACATCCGTCCGTAGCTCGGGTGCCCGCTCCGAACCCCCGTCCGGGCCGTCCGCCCAGTCCCAGCTCTTGTCCTGCATCACGTGAGCCCCCCTCTCGTGTGCACTTCAGACTGCTCAGGGCACCTCGACAGAAGCACCCCGATACGTGGTGACGTTCCATCGCCCTGCTGGTCCAAATCATGCTATCTGTGAGGCGGCAGACTGACGGCATGGATCACGAATCATTCACTCCCGGCCAACTCCGGGCCTTCTGCCTCGAATTCAACGGCGCCGAGGAGACGTTCCCGTTCAACCCGGAGACCTCGGTCTTCAAGGTGGGCGGCAAGATCTTCGCCATCTCCGAGCTGGACGCGGCACATCTGCAGATCAGCCTGAAGTGCGACCCCGAGCTGGCCGTCCGGCTGCGCGCCGAGCACCCGGAGATCACCGGCGGCTGGCACCTCAACAAGAAGCACTGGAACACGGTCCGGTTGAGCCGCTCGCTCCCGGGCCTGCTGGTCAGGGAGATGATCGAGGACTCCTACGATCTCGTCGTCTCCTCGCTCTCTCGCAAGCAACAACTGCTGCTCGACTGGCCGGGACTTCGCGCGAAGTCGAAAGGCGCGACATCGGACGGCAGGACAGAACAGCCGACCGAGTCGGAATGACGGCATCGTCCCAGTCCGGCCACAGTGCGCGGGGGCAGCTGTGCGCGGATTCACGGGCACGCTAACGTGCGGAGCGGGGACGGACACCACGTCCGGACCGAGCGTCCGAAACAGAGGGGGGCAGCCGCCATGCAGGCTGATGTCAAGGGCAGCACGCTGCCGGTGCTCGAGGTGCAGTTGGCTCCCGGGGAGACGGTCGTCACGCCCCACGGCGAGCTCTCCTGGATGTCGGCGAACGTGCAGATGACGCAGACCGTCGGCGGCCAGCAGGGCGGCGGCGGTGGCGGCTTCATGGGCGCGATGAAGCGCGTGCTCGGCGGCGGCGGGCTGTTCCTGACGCAGTACCAGGCCCAGGGCGGACCTGCGCTGGTGGCGTTCGCCGCCAAGGTGCCCGGCCACATCGTGCCGGTGGACATCATGCCCGGCCGCAGCTTCATGGTGCACCGTCACGGCTGGCTCTGCGGCACCCCCGGCATCACGCCCTCGGTCGGCCTGCAGCAGTCCTTCCGCGGCGGCCTCTGGGGCGGCGACGGCTTCGTGCTGCAGAAGCTGGAGGGCCAGGGCCGCGCCTGGATCGAGCTCTCCGGCGAGCTCACCACCTACACCCTCGGCCCCGGCCAGACCATGCTGGTGCACCCGGGCCACGTCGGCATGTTCGAGCAGTCGGTGTCGTTCACCATCACCCGGATCCCCGGCATTGCCAACAAGATCTTCGGCGGCGACGGCTACCACCTGGTCGCGCTGACCGGTCCGGGCCAGATCTGGCTGCAGAGCATGACCCTGCCCGGCCTCGCCCACGCGCTGGCCCCCTACCTGCCCACCAACGAGGCCGCCCCGGCCGCGGCAGGCGGCATCGTCGGCAGCATGCTGCGGGGCTGACGGACCGTCACCAGCGTTCCAGGGTACCGGGGCGCACCGCGCCGACACTACATGGGGCAACGCGCCTGGATGAAGCGCACGGAACCGGTCCGGCACCACCGCCCCCTCGGGGGAGCGGTCGGCACCGGACCGGCGCTGCGTCAGACGCGCACGCAGTCCACGTCGGGAGCGCGGGTCGACGCGTTGGAGAACTCGATCGTGTTGCCGCTGCCCGCAGTGAGCGCGACATCGACCGTGACCGTCTGCGGCTGCGGCGCGCTGAACGTCCCCTTCGGCGCGACACTCACCATGTGGGCGACGCCGTCGACCGTGACTGTGACGCTACGGGTACTGCTCGCGCCGTTGACCAGGCTGATCGCCAGCGGGTAGGTGCCGTTGGCGACGGCCTTGACCCCGTTGACGATCAACGTGCCCGCCCCGGACGTCCCCTTGCCGATGTAGCCGACCCGCGCGCCGCCGGAACATCCGCTGGCACAGGTCACGACGCGGGCGCCGCCCGCCAGGGTGTTGCCCGACGCCTCGGCCTCGTAGAGCGCGGGCTGCTGTGTCGGAGCCGGGCTGGGCGTGGCCGAACTCGACGGCGTCGGCGTGGAGTTAGTGGCCACCGGGTTCCAGTAGTCACCCGCCATCACGATGTAGACGATCATCTTGATCGTCTCGCCGTAGTAGGCGTCCCCGAACGGGTTGGTCGCCAACTGCTTCCAGATGGCGTCCGTCCAGGCCTGGTCGCCCGCGGCCATGGCGGCCGGACCGACCGAGTCGCCCGCCTCCTCCGCCTGCGTGTCGTTGGAGATGTTGGCGTTGGCGCAGTTCAGCTTGATGTGCGGCTGGACGTTGGCCGGGTTGCCGCCGGAGAGGCTCTTGGTGCAGGCCGACTCCTTCTTGGCGGTCTGGTAGGAGACCTGTGCCGTGGTCGAGCCGTAGAGCAGCGCGTCGGTGCCCAGGTGCCACGGCACGCGGATGGAGTTGTAGCCGACGATGTTGTCCGGCTGGTCCTCCTGGTAGTTGGCCGGAGCCGGGGAGGGCGAGGTGGTGTCGGCGTGGATCACGAAGTCCGACAGCAGGCCCGCGCTCGGCGAGTACTTTGCGGTGTACTCGCTGACGACCGCCTGCATCCGGTCCACGACCTTGGTCCAGTCGTGGGCGGTGTCGTAGGCGGCGAAGGCCCGCAGGTGGTCCAGCATGTTGTCGGACGGACGGGTGTCCGTGTTCGGCCCGTCGTCCTCGCACTTCAGGTGGCCGTCGGGGGCCACGTCATTGGCGTAGAACTTGGCCAACCAGGCCTTGGCGTCCGCCGTGTAGCCGCCCCACTGCTTGTCGGCCAGGATCAGCCCGTAGCCGATGTCGAGGTCACCGTCGGTGGCCGCGTCGGGCGTGCCGGAGCTGTAGTACTTGCAGGTCTTGCCGTCCAACTGCCACTGCATCAGGCCCCATTGGTCAAGGTGGTCCTTGACCAGCTGCCAGAGGCCGTTGAACTCGGTCTGGGCGTTGGGGTCGTAACCCGCCATCAGCGGCACGATGTTCATTCCGTAGCCCTGGGCCTCGGAGACCGTGCCGTTGTTGGTGGCGTCGCTGTCGCCCTTGGTGGAGACGTAGAACTCGTTGGAAGCGCAGCCGTGGACGAGATAGGTGCTCTTCCACGAGTTGTACTGCTTCTCCACTGCGGCGTCGCGCGCGGACTGCGACGCGGACGGCATCACGCCGACTTTGTACGTCTGGTGCTGAGGGAACGGCATTGCAGGCGTAGCGGCAGCGGTGGCACTGCCCCCGCCGACGGCCACGCCCACGGCGACGGTGGCCAGGGCGGCCACGCTCACCAGGACGCGTTGCGGAGTTCGGACCATCGACACTCCTTGCACGGGGAGTTTGAAGTTAGGAAAGTTTCCTAACCTGTTTTCCGGGGAGTCTTTCGCTTGGCTGTGAGCGCGTCAAGATGCCGGACAAGATCCTCTGCGGACGGCTCACCCGATAGGCTCACTGACCAGTCGAGTCCTCGGAATCGATCGCGACACCAGTCACCGAACCGCACGCGGAACCAGGCACGGGACCATGCACAGGCCACGCGCGGGACCACTCGCTCACGGAGGCGGCCGCCCATGCCCGACATCGCCCTGCTCACCGGTCGCACCATGCCCCGGGACGTCCCGGAGAACGACCTGCTGGTGGACGAGCTGCGACAGCTGGGCGTCCAGGCCGAGGTCCACCCCTGGGACGAGCCGCTCGACTGGCCCTCCGTCGGCCTGGCATTGGTCCGCACCACCTGGGACTACTGGGACCGCCTCGACGACTTCCTCTCCTGGGCCGACCGCGCGGACAACCAGACCTCCCTGCGCAACCCCGCCCAGGTGATCCGCTGGAACTGCCACAAGGGCTACCTGGTCGACCTCGCCGGGCGCGGCGTCCCGTCCATACCGACGCAGGTGCTCCGTCGCGGCGCCGACGGAACGGCGGTCGACGCGGCGCTCGCCGCCTTCCGGGAGCAGCACGGCGAGGTGGAGGTCGTCGCCAAGCCCGCCGTCTCCGCCGGGGCGCGCGGCGCCCTTCGCGCGCTCCCGTCCGATCCCGGCACCGCCGCCCATCTCGCGGACCTGCTGAAGCAGGGTGACGCGCTGCTCCAGCCACTGGTCGAGTCGATCCTGACGCGGGGCGAGACCTCCCTGGTCTTCTTCGGCGAGGAGTACAGCCACGCGGTCCGCAAGGTCCCGGCGCAGGGCGAGTACCGGATCCACGAGCACCACGGCGGCACGGTCCAGTCGCACACCCCGACCGACGCCGAACTCGCCGCCGCACGCGCCGCCCTGGCCGCCGCCCCGGCGGCGACCGCGTACGGCAGGGTCGACCTGGTCGACCTGCCGTCCGGCCCGGCCGTCATGGAGCTGGAGCTGATCGAGCCGGAGCTCTTCCTGCCCTACGCGGACGGCGCGACCACGCGCTACGCCCGCCATCTCGCGTCCCTGCTTCCGTGAACAGCATGAACGGTCACACTTCTGGCCCCGACGCCGCGGGCGTCGCCGTCGCCGTCGAGCTCTGGCTGATCGACGCCCGCGCGCCGGAGTCCGCCCCCGGCACCGCCGTCGGTCTGCTGGACGACGGCGAGCGCGAGCGGGCCGAGCGCTTCGTCCACGCGCCGGACCGGCTGCTGTACCAGGTCGCTCATGTGACACTCCGTCAGGTCATGGGCGCGCACCTCGGCGTCGAACCGGCGGCACTGGCCTTCGAGCGTGAGTCCTGCCCCTGCTGCGGCGCGCTCCACGGCCGGCCGCGGGTGGCCGCCGCGTCCGTCCCCGCCGGGCGGGCACTGCCGCACTTCAACCTGTCCCACGGCGGCGACCTGGTGATGCTCGGGCTGGCCGCCGTGCCGATCGGCGTCGACGTCGAACTGACCGCGTCCGCAGGGACGGTGGGCGAGGTCCGGGGCATGCTGCACCCCGCTGAGCAGCAGGAGCTCGCCGCCGAGCGGACGTTGACCGAGGGCGAGGCCTTCTCCCGGATCTGGACCCGCAAGGAGGCCTACCTCAAGGGCCTGGGCACCGGCCTCGGCCGCGACCTGGCCGAGGACTACCTCGGCACCACCGGCGCGGCCCCCGGGCCGTCCGGCTGGACCGTCCTCGACATCCCGGCCGGCCCCCGCCACGCCGCCGCCTTCGCCGTCGAGGCTCCGACCGCGCGCTACACGCTGCGGCACAGCGTCCCGGCCTGACGCGCCGGCCACGCTACGACGTCTGCACGGTCTCGACGACCTCGGCCACGTCCGCGACCTCGACGGTCTCCGAGGCTTCGGCTGCCTGCGGCGCCTCGGCGTCCTGCCCCCGACCGAAGAGGGCGCCGCGCACCCGGGTACCGAGACGGTCCAGGCCGACCAGGAGCGCGGCGAGCGCGACGAACTCGACGGTCAGCTGCACGATCTGCAGCCCCACCCAGCCGTAGCCGTGACCGGTCGGGTCGAGGAAGAAGTACGGGTAGCGGTTGGGGAAGAACGGGAAGAGCACCGCCCGCAGCTCGGTCAACGCGGCGTAGCCCAGCGGGAACGAGAGCCAGAGCGGCAGGTCGCGCCAGCGGGACGCGTTGCGCGGGCCGAAGCACAGCCAGTCGAGCACCACCATGATCGGCGTCGTGTAGTGGAGCAGCAGCAACGACCAGCTCTGCAGCCGGTCGGCGCCGCTGCCGTGGGTCAGCCCTGGCAGCGGGCTTGCGCCGTGGTTGAGGATGATGTGCGCGACCAGCCCGGTGATCAGGATGTACAGGGTCACCGCACCGCGCAGCCTCGGGGCCGGGGCGTCCGCGGAGCCGTTCCTGACCATCCAGAAGACGGCGCCGACGAAGTACCCGAGCACCAGCACGTTGCTCTCGACCGTGAAGTACACGAGCGAGTTCGTTCCGGTGATCAGGCCCAGGCCTGCGGAGAGGACGATGGCGCTGCGCCACCAGAGGGCGGGACGGGTCCGGAGCGGCATGGGCAGGTCCACCAGTTCTTCGTGCGTCGCGTTCGCGTAGCGCGTTCTTCGGGTTCTTCGGGTTCTTCGCGTTCGCATTCTTCGTGTGTCCGCGTCCTCGCACGTGGCACACGTCGTGCTCCGCGCTCGGGATCGACGCACTCTACCGGCGGGTAGCCATTCCCGGAAGGGCTCTTTACCAGCCAGCCGACTCCGTTTTCGAACGTGTGTTTTAAGCCAAATCCTGATTTCTGCGGTTAGCACACGTCACGCGCCCGGACCGCCTCGTCCGCCCCCGGACACACCCCCTCCGACCACGGGACATTACGTAGACCTAACGGCTCAGACCGTGCTGTCGCCCGCTCCAGGGCCCCACAGAGGATGGACGCGCTCGGCGTGCCGCCAGGGCCGCCGAGGGGTTAGGTGGAACCTGGAAGGAGGAGTGAACCGTGGGCCATGAGCTGTCGCGGGAGCAAGCCGCAGACCACATACACGGAGTCTGCTTCAAGACCGGACCGCCCCAGCAGGTGGGTATCGAGCTCGAATGGCTGGTGCACGATCGCAACCGGCCGCACAGTCCGGTCTCCCTGGAGCGACTCGACGCCGCGCTGGCGCCGATCACCGAGGGGACGACCACAGGAGGGCCGACCCGGGCCGTGAACGGATCCCGGCGAGGCAGCGTCCGTTCCGGCGGCGCCCGTTCGGGCCGTGCTGGTTCCGGAGGCGGACTTCCTCATCGCACCGCCCTGACCCGTGAGCCGGGTGGGCAGCTGGAGCTGAGCGCTCCCCCCGCCCCCGACGTGGTCGCCTGCGTGGCCACCGCGGCGGAGGATCTGGACGTGGTCAGGCGCACGCTCGCAGACCAGGGTCTGCAGCTCCGCGGCTACGGGCTCGACCCGTTTCGCAACCCGCCGCGCGTACTCGACCACCCGCGCTACGCGGCGATGGAGACCTATCTCGACCGCATCGGCCCCTGGGGCCGGATGATGATGCGCGCCACGGCCGCCGTCCAGGTCAACCTGGACGCGGGCACCGACGGCGCGGGGCCCACCGGATACCGCGAGCGCTGGCAGCTGGTGCACCGGCTCGGGCCGGTGCTCGTCGCCGCCTTCGCCAACTCCCCGCTCTGGCAGGGCAAACCGACCGGATGGCGGTCGACCCGCCAGGCTGCCTGGGAACATCTCGACCCCAGTCGCACCCGCCCGCCGGGACCCGCCGCCAACGGCTCGGGGCCCGACCACGGGTGGCACGACGAGGGGCCGGACGGTGATCCGCGCGCCGCATGGGTGCGCTACGCGATGAGCGCCGGGCTGCTCTGCCTGCGCCGCGACGCGCCGCGGAACTGGACCTCGCCGCCCGGACACACCTTCTCCTCCTGGCTGGCCGGCGGCATCACCGAACGTCCGCCGACCCTGGACGACCTCGACTACCACCTCAGCACCCTCTTCCCGCCGGTCCGACCGCGCGGGTACCTGGAGCTCCGCATGATCGACGCCCAGCCCGGGGACGGTTGGATCGTCCCTGCCCTGGTCGCGGCCACCCTGATGGACGACCCGGCCGCCGCGCAGGCGGCCTGGGCGGCGACCGAGCCGCTCTGCCCCAACGGCTCCACACTGCCGCCGCGCGCGCTCTGGACCCGGGCCGCCCGCATGGGCCTGTCCGCGCCGGAGCTCGGCAAGGCCGCTCTGGCCTGCTTCGCGGCCGTGGACTCGGCGCTGTCCCGCCCGGACGTGCCCGCCGCGCTGCGCGGAGCCGTCGCGGCCTTCGCGCAGCGCTACCCCGAACGCGGTCGATGTCCGGCCGACGACCTGCTGGACGACCGCGTGGCACGGCCGAACCGCCTGGAAGGAAGCCACCGATGACCGACACCTTCCCGACCTCGACCAACAGCCCGACGCCGGAACAGCACATGACGCAGCATCAGAAGACGTACGAGACAGTGATGCCCGACACCGACCTACCCGCCGAGGGCACCGAGGCGCTACGCGCACGTGCCCGCGAGGCGCTGGAGCGGGCGCGCCGCCGCACTCTCGCGCTCACCGACTGCCTCGACGACGAGGGCCTGAGCGCCCAGCACTCCCCGCTGATGTCCCCGCTGGTCTGGGACCTGGCGCACATCGGCAACCAGGAGGAGATCTGGTTGGTGCGCGAGGGCGGCGGCCGTCCCGCGCTGCGGCCCGACCTGGACCCGCTCTACGACGCGTTCCAGCACCCGCGCGCGGACCGCCCGGCGCTGCCGCTGCTCCCGCCCGGTCCCGCCCGCCACTACACCGCGGCCGTCCGCCACCAGGCGTTCGAGGTCCTGGACGGCGCGGACTTCGGGCCGGATCAGGATCCGCTGCTGGCGCGCGGGTTCGTCTTCGGCATGCTGGCCCAGCACGAGCAGCAGCACGACGAGACCATGCTGGCCACCCACCAACTGCGCCGCGGCTCCGCCGTGTTGCACGCCCCGGCGCCCGCGCCCGCCCCGGCCGACGCCGCCGCGCTCCCGGCCGAAGTCCTGGTCCCCGGCGGCCCGTTCACCATGGGGACCGGCGACCCGGAGACGCGCGGCGGCTCGTTCCACTCGTCCGACGACGCGGCCGACCCGTGGGCGCTGGACAACGAACGTCCCGCGCACCAGGTCCAGGTGGACGCGTTCTGGCTGGACACGGTCCCGGTGAGCAACGCCGCGTACAAGCGGTTCATCGCCGAAGGCGGCTACCACGAGGCCCGTTGGTGGTCCACGGCCGGCTGGGCGCACCGGCTCCAAGCCGGTCTCGAAGCGCCGCTGTTCTGGTCCCGCGACGACAGCGTTCCCGGCGGCTGGGTCCGCCGCCGGTTCGGCGTCATCGAGCGGGTGCCGGACGACGAGCCGGTCATGCACGTCTGCTGGTACGAGGCCGACGCGTACGCGCGGTGGGCCGGACGACGGCTGCCGACCGAGGGCGAGTGGGAGAAGGCCGCCCGGCACGATCCCGTCACCGGCCGCTCGCGCCGCTACCCGTGGGGGGACGCCGACCCGACCCCGGAACTGGCCAACCTCGGCCAACGCCATCTCCAGCCGGCTCCGGTCGGCAGCTTTCCGGCAGGCGCTTCGCCGTACGGGGCACGGCAGTTGATCGGGGACGTCTGGGAGTGGACCTCCAGCGACTTCCTGCCGCACCCGGGCTTCGTCGCCTACCCGTACAAGGAGTACTCGGAGGTCTTCTTCGGCCCCGACTACAAGGTGCTGCGCGGCGGCGCGTTCGGCGTCGACCCGGTCGTCTGCCGTGGCACCTTCCGCAACTGGGACTACCCGATCCGCCGCCAGATCTTCTGCGGCTTCCGGACGGCCCGCGACGCCCGCTCGGACCAGCCGGAGCAACCGGACCAGACGGACCGGACGGACCGGACGGACCGGACGGACCGGACGAGCGAGTCGAACCAGCGCGAGGAGCACATGCACTGATGTGCCGTCATCTTGCCTACCTCGGCCCGTCCGCGACCTTGGAGGAACTGCTGCTGCGGCCCGCGCACGGGCTGTACGAGCAGTCCTGGGCGCCGCGACGGCAGACCCACGGGACCGTCAACGCCGACGGCTTCGGCGTCGGCTGGTACCCGGAGCTGCCCGAGCCGTCGGAACCGCAGCAGCCGGGTCTGCCCGGGCAGCAGGGTCCGCCCAGGCAGCCGGGACAGGCCGGGCGGTCGGAGGAGGCCGCGCCCGCCCCCGTCCCGTTCCGCTACCGGCGGGCCGTGCCGATCTGGGCCGACGCCAACCTGCCCGACCTGGTCCGCTCGGTCCGCAGCCCCGCCGTGCTCGCGGCGGTCCGCTCGGCCACGGCGGGCACCAGCCAGGACGAGTCCGCCGCCGCGCCCTTCCGCGACGGCCGCCACCTTTTCAGCCACAACGGCGCGGTCCCCGACTGGACCCGGCTGCCCGACGCGATCGCCGCAGGGCGCGGCCCGGGCGCGGGCGCACCGCTGGGCGCCGCCGACCTGCTCGCCCTGGAGGCGCACAGCGACACCGCGCTGCTCTGGGCAATGCTGGTGCGCCGCCTGCGCCGGGGCGAGCCCGCGGGCGGAGCGCTGGCGGCGCTGGTCCGACAAGTCGCGTCGGTCCGCCCCGACGCGCGGCTGAACCTGCTGCTGACCGACGGCGAGGCGATCACCGCCACCCGCTTCGGCGACACCCTCTGGTACCGGCACACGCCTGGCCGCGTGCTCGTCGCCTCCGAGCCTGACGACGTGCCGGGGACGGCCACAACGGGCCACTGGCAGGAGGTTCCCGACCACTCCCTGTTGCTCGCCACCCGGGCGCGGGTCCGCATCGTCCCGCTCAGGCCCGCCAGAAGACCGCAACGAACCCCACTTCGGCCCTTCCCGGGCAGGAACGAACCGGAGACGCACGACATGATCACGGATCGCTCGCGCTTCACGCTGGACAACCGGCTCCCGGCCGACCACCTCACCAACGCCCTGCGCAAGGACGTCACCGAGGGCCTGACGGCCCGTCCGAAGACACTGCCGCCCAAGTGGTTCTACGACGCGCAGGGGAGTGAGCTGTTCGAACAGATCACCGGGCTCCCCGAGTACTACCCGACCCGCGCCGAGCAGGAGATCCTCACCCGCCGCGCCCCCGAGATCGCCGCCCTGACCCGCGCCGCGACCCTCTTCGAACTCGGCTCCGGCTCCTCGCGCAAGACCCGGCTGCTGCTCGACGCGCTCACCGCTGCGGGAACGCTCTCCTGCTACGCACCGCTCGACGTCAGCCCCAGCGCGCTGGAGCAGGCGGGCGCGGCCCTGGTCCGCGACTACCCGGGGCTGCGCGTGGCCGCGACCGTCACCGACTTCGAGGCCGACCTCACCCTCCCGCCGGACGCGCCGGGGCCCCGGCTGATCGCGTTCCTCGGCAGCACCATCGGCAACCTCGACCCGGAGCAGCGCGCCGCCTTCTACCGCTCCCTGCGCCGCACGCTCAGCGCCGACGACGTCCTGCTCCTCGGCGCGGACCTGGTCAAGGACCCCAAGGTCCTGGTCCGCGCCTACGACGACAGCGCGGGTGTGACGGCGGAGTTCAACAAGAACGTGCTCAACGTCATCGACCGCGAGCTGGAGGCCGACTTCGACCCCGACGCCTTCGCCCACGTCGCGCTCTGGAACGACCAGGAGGAGCGCATCGAGATGCACCTGCGCTCCCTGCGCGCCCAGTCCGTCAAGGTCCCCGCCCTCGACCTCTCGGTCGACTTCGCACCGGACGAGCTGATGCGCACGGAGATCTCGTGCAAGTTCCGCCGCGACTCACTCACCACGGAGCTCGCCGCCTCGGGCCTCACCGTCCGCCACTGGTGGACCGACGAGGCCGAACGCTTCGCCCTCCTCCTGGCGGTCCCCAGCCGCTGACCGCCGCTCCGCTTCTGCACCCGCAGCAGGACAGGAAGGACCCGGCCGGACATTCCGGTCGGGTCCTCTTGTTCTCCGGGAACTGTGCAGGTCCCGTATTCCGTTTGACATCCGACTGCCCCTGTTGCCAGTGGCACACGTTTGGTAATGTACACGCCAGCGCAGTTCAACCCCCTGAACTGCGGAAACGCCGCCATGATCGCGCAACAGTCCCGGGGTTGTTTCAGTGCGCCCCCGGCAGGAGCCCAGGACCGCCGGTGGTGGAGAGCCGTGGGCACAGCGCCCGCGGCGACGGCTGGTGATCAGCCAGCGAGTGGAGCTTGGAGACCCGAGGTCGCCGCGCCACTCCTGATCGGCGGCACCCGGCTCCAGCTGACCCGTTCCGGATGCGGTGGAGATTTTCCCTGGCAGGCCACCTGGCCATGTGTCGACGTGTTCGGCCGGCGTCATCCGGACTCTGGCCGTGCGCTTGCCGGTCACGTAGGTGTGGATCGCCCTGCGGTCTTGTGCAGGTGCCGGGCGACCCCGGAAGTAGTCCACCCCCAGCGGTGGAGCGCATTCGCGCCCACGTCTTCCTCCTGAGTCAACATGAGCGGAGAGGGCTCCCTCGAACTGGCGCGTGGTCAGAGACCGCCAGTGTTCGGGGGAGCCCCGCCCGTTCTACGGGCGGGACACAGGTGGGGAGATTCACAGAGCCGGGCTGAGGAACTTCACCGGCTCTGGCCGGAAGTCCGTGAAAGGCCAGGTCAGCGGCTGGCATGCTGAATCGTTTCCTCGCGGCATCTCCTCGGTATGGGCCTACGCGCGATCGAGGATGTGCTGTTTCCCGGAGTCGATGTTGATTTGGAGCGGCTGATCGTCAGCCCGCAACTACTGCTGATCGAGGCGGCGGCACGCGGGAGGCCGCCGCGGTGCCCGGACTGCGCGACGCTCGGCCGACGCGTCCACTCGTCCTACTGGCGGATGCTGGGCGAGCGTCCCGCGATCGGCCGGAAGCTCGCGATACGCCTGCGGGTCCGCCGCTACTTCTGCGACCGCAAGCGGTGCGGCCGGCTGACCTTCGTCGAGCAGGTCGAGGGTCTGAGCGAGCGCTACCGCCGCGCCAGCCTCGGGCTCAAGCAGTGGTTGCGGGCGGTCGCGGTCGAGCTCGGCGGCCGGCCAGGCGAGCGCCTGTGTCGTGCGCTCAACCTCCAGGCTGGCCGCACCCGCCTGCTGGAACTGCTGGAGGCGCCCGAGGTCCCGGCCCGCGCGCCGCGGGTGCTCGGCGTGGACGAGTTCGCGTTCCGCAAGGGCCGCACCTACGGCACCGTGCTGGTCGACATCGAGGCCGCCACCGTGGTGGACGTGCTGCCGGACCGCACCTCGGAGACCTTCGCCGCCTGGCTCCGCGATCACCCCGGCGTCGAGGTCGTATGCAGAGACCGGGCCACCGCCTACACGAAGGCGGTCAAGGAGGCGGCACCGGACGCGATCGAGGTCGCCGATCGCTGGCATTTGCTACAGAACCTTGGTGCCGCAGTCGAGAAGACCTGCCAGCAGCATCGCGCCTGCCTGCGCAAACAGGCCGAGCAGGACGAACCGGCCGAGGCCCCGGTCGTGGTGCTGCCCATGACCGTGCTGCCGAAGACGCCGATCGTCGACCGCACCCGCGACCGGTATCAGGATGTCCACAGGCTGCTGAAACGGGGCTGGACGATCAGCACGATCGGCCGCCACCTCCAACTCGACCGCAAGACCGTCCGACGCTTCCGCGATACACCGCTGGACGAACTCCTCGCCTGTGCAAAGGACTTCGGCGCACACCGCCGCGAACAGTTGCGGCCGTTCATGCCCTACCTGCACATCCGCTTCGCCGCCGGGATCACCAGCGGCCGGCAGCTCTTCGACGAGATCGACGAACGCGGCTACACCGGCAGCATCCAAGCCCTCCGCCAGTACCTGGCCCGGCTGCGCGAAGGGACCATCGAACCGGTCCGCGCCGACCTGCCCAGCCCCCGCCGCATCACTTCCTGGATCATGCGTCTCCGTGACGCGCTCACCGAGCTGGAGGAGGAGCGCCTGCAGGACGTGAAGATCGCCTGCCCGGACATCGCCCGCGCCTGTGACCTGGCTCGTTCCTTCCACGACCTGCTCACCAACCGTCGTGGCCAGCTCCTCCCGGAGTGGATTCGCCAAGCCGAACAGAACGCTCCGGCGCCGGTCCGGTCCTTCGCAGGGTTCCTGCGCCAGGACCTCGACGCCGTCACCGCCGGCCTCACTCTTGAGTGGAGCTCCGGGAAGGTCGAAGGGCACGTCAACAAGGTCAAGATGCTCAAGCGCACCATGTTCGGTCGGGCCTCATTCAGGCTTCTGCGGATCCGCATCCTCACGCACCCGTGATCGATGGAGGCGGGGCTCGTGCAGACTCCTGTCATGGCGCACTCGCAGAAGCACATGTACGAGATGGTCGACGCCCTCGTCTCGGCAGGCAACGGCTTCCGTCCACGGCCACCGGGCCTGGGCTCAGACCCGTTCTGGCTGACTGCGGGCAACCCGGTCTGCTACCTGGATGCATCCATCGACTTCGCCGTCGCCAAGACGGTGCCAGGCCAGCCAGTGGATCTTGTAGTTGACGAGGACAACGACCTGATCTTCTGCAAGCTGTGCTGGACGGCGATCCAGGGGCCGACGCACCGCGTCGAGACGGTGTGGAATCACCCGCGCTGAGTTGACCGAACGGCGTCGGCTCGTGCGCCGGAGGCATCACGGACTTCCGGTCAGAGCCACTTCACCCGAGCGCGGTCAGCACTTCAACGCCCTGCTCCGCCGGGCCGCCCTCCGCCACATCCGGTTTCACGATCTCCGGCGCTCGGCGGCCACCCTGCTCCTGGAGCAGGGCGTCGAACTGGTCATCATCAAGGAGCTGCTGGGCCATGCCCACATCGGCGTGACCGCGACGGTCTACGCCCACGTCCGCCTCCGCCTCCAGCACGACGCCATCAACCTCCTCGGCCACGCCCTCCGCGACGCCGCCGAACCCGCCACCGTGCCGGACGGCGACAACGGCCCATCACTTTGTGCAGCACCCGTCCGCTGACGTTGCCGTCAACTACTGCCGTCAGACATATCACAGGCCCCACCGGAGACACGTCTGATGGAGCCTCTGATGCCTTACTTGCCTCAAGGAGCGAACACGGTCAATCGAGCGTAAATATTGTCAGCGTTGGCCCATATGAATCGGGGCTGGAGTCCAATGCAACCCGGAACCTCTTGGCCGGAAAAGCTTCGCGTGCCGCCGAAATCCACATATTAGCGATCTTCGGTGCAATCGCAGAAACTGCTCGATATTCTGCGTCGGATTCCAACCTGAAGAGATCCCATAGGTGCACTTCATTAACCACGCCCTCGATTGAGGCGCGATCGCCCTCCAGGCGCTCAATCCATGCATCGACGGCCTCTTCGTTAAACGCAGACTTTAGAAGCACCATTCCCTGATATTCAACGAAGTCAGGCCGGAAAATCTCAACCAGGGCAAAGGCGTGCGCCACTGGCACATGCGCTGCACAGAAGGTCTTCGGGTCGAAGTCCCCAACGATGTCAACCCAGGCTGCAATCTCTGGAAGCTCCGTCGGATCCACGCGGCTTCCCTCCTCGTTACTCACTAGCAGAATCCAACCTGAGGAATATCGCCCTCTCCCGTAGGAACCGCAGTCTTTCCTTGCACGGCATAGATCTTCCCATCAGCCCCGACATTGTGCGTGAAGGTCTGCAGATGCGGAGTTTCCACCGCAGGGTTCCCGTGTGCCGCTCCAACTAGGTCAACCCGGTACAGAATGATGCCCTGGCTGTCATAGACTGCATAGTTGGTCATTTCTCCATGGAAGCCTAGTCGATAGAGAACTCCATTTTCAGGCCCACCCGCACCAAAGGCACCTCCGACTGGGAACTTTCCTCCCCCCGTCCATTCCTGTGCATTAGACCACGGGTTCACTGGCGAGTCATTGTGGACCAAGATCGGGACACTGCCCGCCACAACATAGTACGTGTGGATGTCGGCCACGGTGAGGTTGTACGTGACGATGTGGCCGGTGTAGTTCCGGATCTTGGTCACGGTGGCGACGGCTCCGCTGGGTTCGCGAAGGTGGTCGCCGAGGCGGAGGTCTGCTGCGTTGGTCCAGCGTTGGGTGGTGTTGTCCCAGTAGGGGTGGTGCTGGGTTGAGGTAAGGCCTTGATCGCCGTGGGTCGTGTGAATGGTGAGGTCGGTGAAGTCGGTGTCGGTGAGGGTCTTGATGACTGCTGTGACGATTTCCGGCTGCGTGCGGCCGGTGAGGGGGTCGGTTGCGGTGACACTGTCGCCGACCCTGATTTGGCTGATGGGTTTGGATCCCCCGTCGGCGAGCAGTACTGGAGTGGTCGCCGGGAAGCTGTTCGTGGCGCACTCGGCGGTGGCCAGCCCCTTGAGCAGCTGACCGAGTTTGCTACTCCCCGATTCCGCCGCGGCAGTATCGGCCCCTGCAAGGGAGTCCAGCAGCCCTGCTGCCCCATCGGCCGGCCCGCATGCGAGGGCACAGTTCGCGATGTCGCATGCGCTCTGGTCTTTGTCTCCGCTGGCTGTGCACTTGTACCAGGGGATGACGATCGACATGTCTGCCAGCGCGGACAGCATCTTCTGGCCCGCGGCGTTGGACGCGTCCATCTGGGCCTGGGTCATGCAGCCTGTGAACCGGTTGCAGTAGCCCGGGGCTACGACTGGCTTGTTGTAGTAGTCCAGGATCTCCTGGAGGATCTTGTCGATCTTGGCTTGCCTGGCTGCGGCTGCCGCCGCGGCTGCAGCTGCCGCATCAGCCGCGTGTGCTTCGGCCTGGGCGGCGGGGTCGTTGTTGGCCTCCTGCCCCTCCTGCCCGATTGACTGTGCGCCCTCCTGGCCGCTGGTGACCTCGTCGTGGACGCAGGTGGCGTCGCACTCGCCGTTGTTGTCGGGGTTATAGACGTGGAGGCCGTTGGCATCGGTCGAGTTGACGGGGTCGTTGTTGGCGTAGGCGTAGCCGTTCCATTGCTGGGGGCTGGCGCTGGTGTCAAGGATCGGGTCAGGGCTGAGGAAGCGACCTGTTGAGGGCTGGTATTCGCGGGCGCCGAGGTTCGTGAGTCCAGTGGTCGGGTCCTGGGTGCCGCCGACGAAGCCCTTGTCGCTGTATCCGTTGGCCACCGTCCAGTTGGGGCTGGCAGTGCGCGGGTTGCCGAAGGGGTCCAGGTAGCGGCGGGTTTCGGCGAGGTTGCTGTTGTTGTTGAGGTCGAGGCTGGCCGTGCCGTGGGGGTCGCTGGCCTGGAAGTTGAGCAGGCTTCCTTCACGGACGATGGTCAGCCCGTTGGGCTCGTCGTAGGTCCGGGTGTCGGTCAGGACGTTGGTGCTGCTGTTGAAGGTGGCTTCGTCGGCGCCGAGGAAGATGGTGGTGCTGGTGCCCACCGTCCGCAGGAGCGGGTTACCGTCCGCGTCGTAGATGTAGGAGGTGGTGGTAGAGCTGCCGGCAGGCTTGTCGGTTTCGAGGTGGCCTTCGGGATCCCAGGTGAGGTTGGTGGTGCCGGGGGTCGAGGAGATGGCGGTGGTGTTGCCGTCCGCGTCGTACTGGTAGGCGGTTGAGCCTGGGTTGCCGGGGCCGGTGCTGGAGGTGGAGAGGAGGGCGTGGGGTCCGCCGGTGCCGCCGCCGGTGTTGGGGGCGGTGGTGGGGGTGTTGTTCTGGCCGGGCTTGAAGACCTGGTTGGTGGTGATGTCGTCCGCAGTGATGCCGGCGGTGTTGTGCTGGACGAGTGTGGTGCGGTTGCCGGTCTGGTCGTAGCCGTAGCTGGTCCAGTACGGCGCGGGTCCGCCGACAGTCGTCTTCGCTTGGCCGGTCGCGCCGGAAGTCGGCGTGGCGTTGCTGCAGTTGCCGATGCCGGCGATGGACGGTGCTGCGGCGAGGGTGACCTTGCCGGTATCGCTCCAGGCCGTGGTGAGCCGGCCGAGGTAGTCGTACCCGAAGCACTGCAGGTCGGTGCTGGCTCCGCCGTCGGCGACGTCTTGCGCCGAGGTGAGCTGCCCGGCCTGATTGTAGGTGTAGTTGTACTGGTCGACAGAGCCGTTGGTGGAGGTCTGCTTGTCGATGTAGTCGTTGACGACGCGGCCGGTGGCCTGGTCGTAGACGGCTGACGCGACGACCTGGTGGCCCCACGGGTTCAGGGTGGTGCGGACGGGGCGGCCGTAGGCGTCGTAGTCGGTCGCCTCGTCGTAGGTGGTGGTGCTGGAGCCGTTGTCGGTCATGACGCCGTTGACGTCGTAGCCGTAGTTGATGGTCTCCACGGCCTGCGCAGTCGTGGTCGTGGTGCCCACGGTGCGGGCGACTGCACCGTCCTGACCAGCTGTCAGGTTGCCGGTGATGGGGTCATAGGCGGCGCGGGTGGTGTAGGTGAAGGGTGTGCTGCCTTGCCCGACGACGCTTCCGGGGAGCGTGGTGGTGGTGCCTGTGGAGTGGTAGCTGTTGTCGTAACCGAGGGTCGTCTCGGTGTAAGCAGGACCTGTGGCTCCGGCGGTGTAGCGGGTGGCGGAAGCAGCCTGGCCGAGGCCACCGCTGACGGTGTCATAGGTCCAGCCGGCGAGCTGGTTCGCAGCGCTGACACTGCCGTTGTACTCGCCGGTCTTTCGGCCGAGCAGGTCGTAGGTGAAGGCCAGGGTCTGCTTGCGCGCGTCAGTGGTGGACGCGACCTGCCCGTCATTGTTGTAGGTGAGGCTGCTGGCCCCGGTGTCGGGGTCCTGCTGGGAGATGTCGCGGCCACGCAGGTCGTACGTGGCGGTCCAGGTGTCCTTGCCGGTCGCGTCAGTCCGGCTGGTGTTCTGCCCCGCGGCGTTGTAGCCGTACGTGGTGACGTCCGCGTTGGCCTGCACGTCGGTCGCCTTGGCAGTGGTGTACTGCCACAGCTGGCTGACGCGGCCCGCGGCGTCGGTGATCGTCGTGGTGGGTGTGGCGCCGGTGGGCGGATCGACGTCGGTCTGGTCCACGCCCAGGTAGACGGTCTGGGTGGTGTTCTGGACCTGACCCAGCGAGCGGAACGTGGAGGTGACCGGGCGGCCCTGCCCGTCGTAAGTGGTCACTGTCTGACCGGGAACCTGGGTGTCCGCGGTGGGGTAGAGCGCGGTGGAGGGCGCCTGGTCACCGTTGTACCAGGCGTTGTTGGTCTTGATCGTCCAGCCGTGCGAGTCGTAGAAGGTGTCGCTGATCAGCCGGCCGGTGTAGGCGGAGATCGCCGGCGTGGCCTGCGTCTGGACCGTCTCCCCGAAGCCGTCGAGGATTCCGATGCTGACGTTGCGGTGGACCCCGTCGCTCTGCAGCTTCCCGGTGGTCACGGTGGAGGGGGCGGTGCTGCCATTGACGGCGTAGGTGTAGAGGATGTCCGGGGCCGGGCTGGTCGAGGTGGGGTCGGCCGGGGTGGCTGCGGGGGCGCGTCCGGGCTGCCACACGGCGAGGGTCCGGCCCAGGGCGTCGTAGCTTGCCGTCGTGGTGTGGCCGTTGATGTCCGCCGCGGCGAGCGGCAGATCACGGGCGGGGTCGAAGGTGCTCTTGGTGGACCAACCGGTCGCCGACCCGGGGGCGGGCTGGGTGACTGTGACCGTGTCGGGGAGCTCGCCCGGCTTTTCGGAGCCGAAGTTCGTGGTCGTGGTCGCGCCGCTCTGGTGGGCGCTGTCGGTGGCGTTGGGGTCAGTGGTCGAAATGACGCGTCCGTAGCTGTCGTACGCCTTGGACTGGGTGGTGACGTACTGCGCCGTTCCGCTCGAGTCGTAGTGGTCCAGGACCTGCGCACCGGTCGGCGATCCGGTCGCCCCGACCTGACCGAACGGCAGGCCGTCGAAGAGGGTCCGCTGCCCGGAGACCGTGTTGGTGCTGGTGGCGGTCGCGGTGCAGGCCCCACTGCCCTGCAGGGTGAGCTGCTGATCAGCGAGCTCTTCCATCACCGGATTGCTGCCGGTGGCATAGCTGTAGAGCGTGCACGTCTCGGGCAGCCCGTCGGCTGTCGTGTCGACGCTGATGGTGCGGTTGCCGTGGGCCGGGTCGGTGGTGGTGGTGACGGTGTTGGTCCGCCACGTCTTGTCTGCCTTCAGGGCCTTGGATGTGGCCGTGGTGACGGTGGCGGCGTACCGGGCGACCAGATCGGGCATACCCGAGCCGACCACGTGCGTGGCGGTGGTGGAGGGCTGGGTCTCGCGGGTGACCGTGTAGGCGACGATGCTCCCGCCTGCCTGGTTGTAGGTGTCGGTCTCCAGGACCGAACCGGCCAGCCAGTCATCGTCCTGAACCGTCTCACCGAGCGAGTCGGTAGTGGTGACGGTCGGGCGCAGGGCCCCGGTGGCGAGGTGGTCGCCGTTCATGCCCTGCAGGTAGTGGGTGACGGTCTGGGTCTGCGGCCCGTCGGTCCCGTTGCCGGTGACCGTGGTGACTGTGTCGAATCCGCGGAAGTCGTCCCAGGTCCGGTAGCTGGGGTCGGTCAGTTCGCTGTCGTCGCGGTGCCAGGCGGCCTTGCCGTAGGTGTAACTCGTCACTCGGGGCGGGGCGTTCGCGACCAGGTCCTGGGTGCTGACGTCCTTGACGGTGTAGCGGTTGAACCAGTCCTGGACCGGCGCGGAGCCGGCTGCAGAACCCGGTGGCGACCAAAGCACCGAGTAGCAGGCCATCTGGTCGCTGTCGGGTGAGGCCGGCATGACGTTGTTGACGCGAGAACAAGCCGGAAGGTTGTAGTCGATGTGGATGGCTTCGCCGGTCTCGGTGGTGATCACCTGGATCCGGGGCCGGTTGAAGATCGGAGGCGTCGGGGTCACTGTGGTGCCGTCGACGCGGTTGGCCATCATCGCGGGGGTGAACGTCACCGCTGGCAGCGTGAGGGCGGAGCCGCTGGCCTCGCCGAGGGTGTCCTGGCCGGTGCGCTGGATGGAGTCGAGCCACAGCGGCGGCTTCGTCGTGTCGCCCGGGTCGGGGTACGACTGGCTCAGCGTGTATTTGTCGACTGGTGCGGTGGCGCCTTTGTACTGGATGGTGGTGGTGATGGTGGCCAGGCGCTGGTTGGTCCAGAAGCTGGGTCCGATATTGGAGCAGGTGCCAAGCTGCGGGCAGTTCTGGTCGTAGGGGACGTCGGGCCAGTGTGAGGAGTTGCTGCTGTCGAGCGTGGCGATGGTCGTGCCGTCGTTGCAGACGAAGCCTCCGGCGGTGGAGCAGCGTCCCTCGGGCGCAAGGTTGAGATTGACGGTGGCGGCGGGTGCTGCGGTTCCCTTTGCGGCGATTTGCCCGGCGAGGGTCTGGCCGTAGTCGATCCGGATGAGGGAGCCGCCGCGGGTGTAGAGGGTGTTGGTGCCGTTGTCGAGGTTCTGGCCTGCGCCGAGGGCGTAGTAGTTGGTCTCGTCGGCGTAGGTGTATGTCGTCAGGTTGCCGTTGGGGTCGACCGAGTAGGCGAGGTTCCAGCGCCATGGCATGGAGCACCATGAGCCCGTGCCGGACGAGGAGAGGTTGCACGGGTCGCCCGACTTCGGGGAGAACACCGGGACGGTCCATGCGGCGTCGGTGGTCGGGTCGGTGCCGTCGCCGCCGGGCAGATGGTCCAGGCCGAAGTAGTAGACCGTCCCGGAGGTCTCGGTCACCTTGACGTACTCGGTGTCCGTTCCGCCGTTGCTGGTGGGCTGCCCTCCGCTCGACGGCATGAACTCGACCTGGGTGCCGTCGTCGTCCTGCAGGTGGTAGAAGGTCGGCTGGGTCGGGTCGTTGGTGGGGTTGGAGGTGTCGTCGCGTACCAGCGCACCGGAGTGACCACCCAGGGACAGCGTCGCGTTGTAGCCGCCCCAGCACAGGTCGCCCGAGTACTGGAGACCGTCGCTGGAGCAGGGCAGGTAGGAGCGTTCGATGTAGCCGCCTGCGCCCACGTCCCAGCCGTCGCCCACGATGGACGCCTGGCTGTTGGTCGAGGAGGTGCGGCCGTCGACCGACGAGGAGTCGTAGGACAGGGAGACCTGCGGGGCGGTTCCGCCCAGGGCCGGGGGAACCTGGATCGGGTAGCTGTAGCTGAAACCGCCGCTGGAGTCGCCGGCGGTCCACTTCGAGCTCGGCAGCAGGCTGGTGGCTGCGTACGTGCCGGTACCGCCGGAGGGGGTGGAGTCCAGGGCAATGACCTGTGTCGGAGACGCCGCGGTGGCGGCACGCATGGTCACCGGAGCGGCGCCGTGCGACGTCAGGGTGGCCGGCATCTGCACGTCTGCGACCACGCGGCGGGTGGCAGAGTCGTAGTGCGAAGGAAGCGGGGTCCGCTTGAGGCAACCCTTCACGTTCGGGGTCGTCAGCGCGCACGCCGGCAGTTCGACCAGCACGGCGCGCTGCGCGGCGTTGCCGCCGAACGACTGCTCCAGGCTGCTCGCGTCCAGCCCGATCTGCATCTCACCGGCGGGTGATCCGGCGGGCCGGGTGAGCGTGACCAGCATGGCGTCGGAACCGGCCGCGCGGGTCTGGCTCGCGCCGGCAACGGTGACCGATACGGCACCTGTTGCCGGGGCCACCGCGGGCGCGGCAGTCGACCCGCCCTGCGTCGCTGCAGCGCGCTGGGTCGCATTCACGTTCCCGGCGCTGGTGGCGGGTGCGAGCCAGACCGGCAGCGATCCCACCTGCACCGGCGAGGCAGTCACCGTCGTCGTGGCCGAGGCTGTGTCAGCACCGGTCCGGCTAGGCGCCGCGTGCGGCAGAGTGACGGTCGCCTTTCCCGGATGAACCCCGCTGGTCTGCCCTGGCCCCGCCCACTGCTTGGGAACGGGGTAGTGCGGCTTCGTGCGCGCGGGCAGACCGAAGTCGTAGCCCTCGATCGACTTGGTGACCTGGAGCGGCGTGTTGGGCGGGGACCAGATCTTGTGCGGGTCGACGGGAGACCGGGCTGCCAGTGCCTGCGCGGTCGAAGGTGCCAGCAATGCGGACATCAGGGCCAGTGCGCTGGCGGGTCCCACGAAGCGTCGAACGCTGACGCTCCGCCTCGCGAGACTGATGCGCATGCTCCGCTTGAACACGATCCCCCCACAGACTTCAGCCCCGCCTGACGCGAGACCAATTCGCACACAAGAGGACTGAACCTTTGTCACACCAGGGGCACAGGTCAAGACATGTGCCCGTTCTGCACGGAAGGTCCATGTGTGTGTCCTGTGTCACATCTGTCAATGCCTCCGTTTATCTGCGGGAACACCCGATTTGACTCAACAGCAGGCAGTTGACCTGCCTTGACTCCCGGGAGAACTTGTAGGGTCCATGCTTCAATCCGGGGGGAGTCACTACCCATGCCCACCGTTCCGCCCGCCCGCCGGGCCCGTCACGCCAAGCGGCTACGCCGCCTCGGCGTGACCACCGCCCTGGCCGTACTACTCGGCGGCTTGACCACTGTGCCCGCAAGTTGGGCCGACACCTCGTCGGACGCGGATGCCCAGGTCACCGCGGCGATCACGGCACACGCCTCCGACTCCCCGCCACCGACGGCGGTTGACCAGGCTGTCGCCCAGGCCAAGGCAAGCGGTCAACCGGTGCCGGTCAACGCACTGACCACCCCCTTCAGCACGACCGTGGCCAACCCCGACGGATCGCTGACACAGCAGCAGACCACAAATCCGCAGCGCGTCCAGGTCGCCGGCGCCTGGCAGCCGCTCGACGCCACCTTGACCCCGAACAGCGACGGCACGTTCTCCCCGAAGACAGCCTTCCAGCCACTGACCCTGTCGGGTGGCGGCGCCGGTCCCCTTGCGACCTTGTCCACCTCGGACGGGAAGACCCTCGCTCTGACCGCTCCGTTCTCCCTGCCGACTCCAACCGTCAACGGGGACGAGGCCATCTACGCGGACGTCCTTCCGGGGGTCGACCTGGAGGTGCAAGCCAACGCGGTCGGCGGATTCAAGACCGTCCTGGTCGTCAAGAGCGCTGCAGCTGCCGCCAATCCGCAACTTCAGGACCTGAAGTTCTCCACCGCTGCCTCCGGGGTCACCGTCGCCGCCGACGCGGGCGGAAACCTGAGCGCCGACGATGCCAGCGGCCACGTGGACTTCCAGGCCCCCGCCCCGCAGATGTGGGACTCCAGCACCAGCAGCACCACCTCCGCTCACACGGCCGCCGTGCACACCGCAGCTGCGCTCGCGTCCACGGACAGTCCGAGCCCCTCCCCCTCCGCGACTTCCGGCGGCACCACGGACAACGCGACGACGAGCAGCGCGGACGGCCCGGGTACCGGAGCCCAGGTCGCACCGGTCGCAGCCACCGCGACCAGCGGGGCGGTCGACCTCAAGCCCGACCAGGCTCTGCTCACCGGCTCCCAGACCCACTATCCGGTCTACGTCGACCCGTCCTGGATCACCAACAGCCCCTGGCAGCAGGAATACACCTGGGTCCAGTCCGGCTACCCCACCAAGGTCAACAACAACGACAGCGACAATGCCGGGCACCCCGGGGTGGGCACCTGCGGCACCAACTACCCCAACGGAGGATCCTGCAGCGTCACCGACACTCAGCGTTCGTTCTTCCAGTACGACATCTCCGGGTACTCCGACTACGTGGTCGACTCAGCCACCCTGGACACCGTCGAGTACGAGTCAGCTGACCTGTCCTGCACCACCCAGTACACGATCTACGCGGGCGTCGCCGGCGCGATCAGCCCGACCACGGACTGGAACAACCAGCCCGGCTACACGAACTTCGCCCAGCAGAACGTGGGCGGATCCGGCGGCAGCGGCTGCTACAACAACGTCGACGCCCACTTCACAGTTACCAACCAGCTCAAAACCGCTATCAGTGACGGCTGGAACCTGCTGGACTTCTCGGTCACCGGTGACGAGAGCAACACAATGGCGTTCAAGCGGCTCACCGACGGAACCCAGCTGACCATCCAGTACGACATCGGCCCTAAGGTGCCGACCAACCTCCGTACTTCGCCGCGGGAACCCGCCACCCACGCCTCCGACGACCCGGCCAGCACGAAGACCGAGAGCTGCGGCAGCTCCACGGTGTCCAGCATGGGCTGGATCGGCGCTGACGACACGACTCTGATGGCCACCGTGACGAGCCCTGACCAGGCTCAGCTCGGCGGCTGGTTCAACATCTGGGACGACGACACTGCCAACTACCCCAGCGTTGCCTCCACCAAGACCGTGGCCATGGTCAACTCAGGAACCGACGCACAACTCGCCATACCCGCAGGCACGCTGAAGGACGGCCACTACTACACCTGGCACGTCGCCGCCGACGACACCCTCGCACCGACGGTCATATCCGCAGCCTGTTCCTTCCGGGTGGACCTGACGCCACCCACCGTCTCTTTCCCCAACGCGAGCTCAGGCCAGTTCCCGCCCGAGGGATCGGGCCAGGTCAGCAGCGTTCCCGTGGGCTCCACCGGCACCGTTGCTGTCACCCTGACCGATCCTGCGCCCGCCAACTACAGCGGCCTCACCGCAGCCCAGGTCTCCGGCGTCGACTGCGTGCGCTGGAGCTTCGACCCCCAGTTCGCAGGCGCCGCATGGCAGTGCGGGGCGAACATCCCCGCTGGCGGACTGCTGCCCGTCACCCCCGGCCACTGGGGCACCAACATCCTCTACGTCCAGGACGAGGACAACGCGGGCAACCTCTCCCAGGTCGCCACGGACGCCTTCTACGTCCCCTGGAACAGCAACGGGCCCGCCGCCCGCTACGGCGACCTCACCGGCGACGGCGTCCCTGACATCCTGCTGCCCTCCACCGACGGCAACCTCTACGCCCATTCCCTCCCCTCGACCAGCCCCTCCACCACGCAGGCCGCGAGCAGCGTCTCGTCGCCCGACGGAGACAGCTGGGCCAACTACCAGATCGCCCACCGCGGCAGTCTGCGCACCGGTATGAACGTCGACGACGTCCTGGTCCACAAGCCCGGAAACGCCAACCTGTACCTCTACAAGAACCCCGGCAACACGGCCGTGGACGGGATCCTCGACACCCATCACACCATCAGCAAGCCCACCACCTGCAACGACCTCGGCAACACCGGCTTGTGCACCAGCTACAACGGCTCCGACTGGTCCAAGACCGTGCAGATCGCCGCCACCGGTGACATCTCCACCACCAGCCTGAACGGACAGGCCTTCCAGAACCCCACAGGCCTGGTCACCGAGGAGACCAACTCCGCAGGCAACGCCGCCTTGTGGTACTACCCGGTCATCTCCGACAACACCCTCGGCGCCGCCATCCCGCTCTCCCCCACCGGCTGGAACGGCTGGGACCTGATCTCCCCCGGCGACTGGGACCACCAAGGCCGCCCCGGCCTGTGGGCCCGCAACCGCACCACCGGCGCCATCGACGCCTACACCTTCACCACCGGCACCATCAGCACCACGGACAGCTTCGGCAACGCCGTCGCCATCCCCGTCGCCACCGCCATCAGCGCCCCCACCACCCTGACAGGTACCTTCACCGCCGCCGCCTACCCCCAGATCGGCTCCGAGGGCGCCCTCACCGGCCCCACCGGCATCCCCGACCTGTGGACCCTCAACACCAGCGGCACCATCCAGGAATGGAACGGCACCACCAGCGACGGCACCGCAAACACCGCCGTCACCGGCTTCACCACCACCCCCGCCACGGTGGGCACCACCGTCTCCGGCACCGACGAATGGCTGCCCAACACATCCTCAAGCACCAGCAGCCCCTGGGCCGACACCGCAGGACTCAACACGGCCACCCCGACGGGCACCCCCACGCACGGCCCGGTCGCCGACAGCACCGGAGTGTCCCTGCAGGCCGCCACGTTCGACGGCAGCACCAACTACCTGAGCGCCGCCCAGGCCGTCGACACCAGCCACGACTACACGATCTCCGCCTGGGTCAACCTCAACGCCAGCTACAACCCCAGCGGCTACTACACCGCCCTGTGCCAACGTGACGCCACCGGCGCCCGCTGCTCCGCCTACCTGCAGTACTCCGCCGCCTTCCACGGCTGGGCCTTGGTCGCACCAAATACCGACTCCGCCAGCGCATCCAGCTACGCCCATGCCGGGGACAACCAGACCCCGAAGCCCGGCGTCTGGACCCAACTCGTCGGCGTCTACAGCGCCACCAACCACACCATGACCCTCTACATCAACGGACAGATCGCCGGAGGCGGAGCCAACACCACCCCCTGGACCGGAAGCGGCCCCTTCCTCATCGGCGGCGCTGACGGCGGCAACACCCCCGGCAGCATCGCCAACTTCCCCGGCAGCATCGCCAACGTCCGCACCTACCCCCAGGCCCTGCCCCAAGAACAGGTCTCAGCCCTGTACCAGCAGCAGTCCACCTACGGACTCCCGTAAGGCGGCTCTCAGCCGGGCCCGGCACCCGCACCCCATGCGGGACCGGGCCCAGCCCGCGCCAACCCCCATCTGAAGCCACCCACCACACCCGGGAGTCCCACCGTGCGTCGCCGCACCGCCCTACCCGTCACCGCCACGACCGCGCTGCTTGCCGCAGCGCTCCTACTGCCCGCCACCGCCGCGGCAGCAGACCCGGCCCCCACCACAGGTGCCACTCCCGGAACCAGTGCGCCCACAACCGACCCGACCGTGCAGATCACCGGACTCCAAGCGCAACAGACCAACCACGGCTACGTCCTGCGCGCCGCGGTCTCCGGCGAGGTGGACCACGTCGTCTTCACTCTCCACCAGTCGATCCCGACCGGCGGTCCAGGCCCCAGAATCTCCCTCACCGTCAGCCAGCCCTCGCCCGACGGGACCTGGCAGACCACGGGCCCGCTGGGCGTGCCCCACGGCTTCTACTGGCTCTCCGCCTACGCCTACAGCGCCGACGGAACCCCCAGCTACGAGGAGATCCTGGGCGGGAACGCGCTCCCCCTGACCCCGATCCCGGTCTTCCACAACACGGTCTTCAGCACCGGACCGCTGTCCTACGACGCCCCAGCCGAGACCGTCACGGGCAAATTGACCACCTACGACCCCGACACCGGCGACACCGGAGTCCCCTGGACCGGCCCACTCACCGTGCAGGCCAGCGCCGGGAACACCCAGGCCAGCGGCAACGTCGCCACCACAAAGACCATCGCCGCCGACGGCAGCTGGTCCATCTCCTTCCAGCCCCAGCCCAATGGCAACGGTGACCTGCCCGTGAGTGTCCAGGCGGCCCTGCCCGGCCTGCCCTGCCCCGAATGCCTCCAGGAAATCATCACCGGGCCCAGCACCTCCGTCCCGACCGCACTGAACTGGCCGACCCGGATCGTGCTCGACCACACCAGTGCCACCGCCACCGCGGGCACCAAGACCACCGTGTCCGGGGTCATGGAGTACCAGGACACCACCGGCTGGCACCCACTTCCCCACACGTGGCTGTTCCTCGGTAGTCACGACACCCACAGCTCCGTAGCGCAGGCACAGACCGATGCCGCCGGACGCTTCACCTTCACCGCGACTGTCCCGGACACCACCACCAGCTGGGCGATCAACCCGATCTCCAGCATCGCCCCTTACCTCACCCTCAACTCGGCCGACTACACCATCACCGCGGTGGCCGACCAGCCCAGCCTGCAGCTGTCCGGCGCCTCCATCGACGCCAACAGCAACCTGACCTTCCACCAGACCGTCACCAGCGCCACCGGCACCCCCAACGGAACCGTCCAACTCCAGCAATCCGCCGACGGGCACACCGGCTGGACCACCATCACCACCCTGCCGGCCACCACCGCCACCCACACCGTGCGCGTGTCCAACCCACACGGCTACTGGCGCCTGTACACCCCTACCACCCCCGGCTACACCCAAGCGGTCAGCGACACCGTCCACACCTTCCGCTACCAGAGCCGCATCACCGGCGGCCCCACCAACACCAGCGTCCGCCCCGGCACCTGGGTCCACTTCACCGGCACCCTCACCCAGCAGGGCTACGGCCCCTGGGCTCCTTGCGCGGGCCAGAGCGTCCAGCTGTGGTTCCGACCCGCCGGCTCCACGCGCACCTACCTCGAGGGCACCGCACACACCAACACCCAAGGGGCCTTCGCCCTGTGGGTCCGACCCACGACCAGCGGCACCTGGACCCTCACCTACCAGACCACCAGCCCCTGGAACACCAACGCCTCCACCAGCACCACCGTCCACGTCAGCTGACGGCCGACCGCGGCAAGGGGGTGCATCCGGTCAGGACCCGCTATGAGCGCCACCCGTCGCCCCGGAATGTCCATGCCATGTAGTCGGTCCGGCGGGCGGAGAACGGGGTACGCCGCCGTCACCGCCGCTACTGTTCGATTGGGAGCCAGCGGTGGGCGGCAGCGCGCTTGTCCGGGGTCACCCACCAGAGCTTCGCAGTGCGGTCCCATTGGGCCCCGAGCTCGCGCTTCGCCTGGTCCTTGTCAGCGAAGGGCACGTTGAGGTAAAGCCGTCCGCCTATCTCAACTCCAGGTGCCGGGCCGTCGACTGTCAGCGGGACGCCATTACTGCCCGAGTCCAAACCCGCTGCTGTGACGGCAGTCGTCTGCTCGGCGACACCACGATGACCGTCACGTCGGGTGGAGCCGGTCCGACGCTCGGGGCGGGCGCGATCGATGATGCGGCGGACGCGCTGGCACGCAGCCCCGTCAGTGATGCGCATCATGAGGTCAGTCGGTCCGGTACCGCACAAGAGGTTCAGCGAGCCATGCCAGAGAACGGTCTCGTCGACGATGAGCACCTTCTCGTGCATCCTCTCGCGCTGCTCAACCCGACAGCCGGCTGCGCGCAATTCCTCGACCAGCGCCGCCTTCCGGGGCTGGGCGGAGTGATCGCGGGTGAACACCGTCACCTGCACGCCACGGGAGGCGAGCTCGCGAAATGCACTGCTCCAGTACCTCACCGGTTGCGGGTCCAGGAAGGCACAGTAGACCTCGATCGACTTACGGGCTTGGCGGAGGTCCCAGGCGACCGCGCGCTGGACCTCATCAGAGGGGAAGAAGGCAGGCCGAGCCAGCTCATCTTCCGACAGCCCGCCCAGGTCGGAGGCTGCGCGGATGGGGACGAGGTCGTCCACAGGCAGCCGGATCGCGTGCTGTTCGAGGTGGTCCAGCATGTGCACGACTTCGCTGTGCGGAGCCAGGTTCTCGCGCAGATGCTCGGTGTCGGCAACCACGACCAGATGGTCCTGGGCCCGGCTCAGCGCGACGTTGAGCAGGCGGCAAGTCTGGGACGAGAGTCCGGTCCCCGAGTAGAAGTACCCCGGCGAACGCCCGGCTCCGGCGACGGTGTCGATGACGACCAGTGGACGCTGGCTGCCTTGAAAGCGGTGAACCGTATCGACCAGGCCCTCGTACTGCTCGCCGAAGCGTTGGGCCAGGCTCTGGTTGAGCGCCTTGACCTGATCCTTGTAGGGAGCGATGACCGCCATGCGATCGGCTGCTCGTTCGCCAGGTGGCACATCGGCCCAGTTGCGCCCCGGAAGCACGCCGTCGTACTGGAGCCCGCGCACCAGCTGGTGAATCACTGCCTCATGTACGACGTTGGACTTATGGTCGCGGCCTGGGATGCGTCGCGCGGATGTATCGACCAACACCAGTGGACCCTCCAAGAGAGGAGAGGAGGGCAGCCGAGAGCCGTCAGACCGTCCTGTACGCAAGGGCGAGTCCGGGTAGGCAACAGCATTGACGAGACCACAGATTGCCGAGTGCATGCGGTACTGGGTGTTCAGCGCCACCATCCGGGGGTCACCGATGCGCGCAGAGCCGCTGGCGGTGACGAGTCCAGCCGCGTGGAAGGCATCGCGCTCGGCCCACCGGCGCGAATGCTCGCGCTCGGGTTCGGTGGCTTTGCGGTCCTGGCTCCCCTTGGTGATCGCGGGGAGCTGGCGGAAGTCCCCGGCCAAGATCAGACGCTTGTCGGCTAGCCCCGCGACGTACCACGCCGAGGGAAGATCGACCATCCCAGCCTCGTCCAGGATGACTACGTCAACGCGGTCCAACAGTTTGCGGGACTGCACGGCCTTCGCGACCGTGGTGCCCATGACGCGGCAGCGTGACCGGACCGCATCGGCGAGGCCGCGCCGCTGCCGGTCCAGCTCCTCCAGTTCCCGCTGTAGCACGTCAGCTCGCTCGACGAGGCGGGGACGCGGCAGCAACCCCGCCAGGGTCGACTGCAACGCGGCGAGGCGCGGTCCAAGGTCGGCGATCAAGGCGCTGGTGGCGCTCTCCTCCTGCTCGGCCCAGTTCCGCTGGTGCCAGTTGTCGGAGAGCGCCTGGTCGATGGAGTTCAGCTGCCCTTGGAGTTCTTGCAGACGCGCCGCTTTCCGACTGGCCATCAGGCCTGAGGGGATGCCGATCTCGGAGATCTTCAGACGGAGGGCGGTACCTTCGGCGTCGAGCCGTAGTGCTGCTTGGGCTGCCTGCTCCATCGTGGTAATCGCGGTGGAGTTGCGCTTCCACGCTGCTGAGAGCGACTCGGTGAGTTCAGCTGCCTGGTCATGCACCTGGAGCTCATCGCGAACCGTGGTCAGCTGGGACTGCGCCACCACGATCGCCGCATCGATCTGTACCCCCATTCGCCCCGCGATGCGCACCGGGTCGACGAACTCGCCGTAGTTCTGCTCCAGGCTCGCGACCGAGATATCTCCAGCGCGCTGTACCAGCCCGTCCTCGAATCCAGATTCCCCCTGAAGGAGGTCGCAGATCCGCTCCAAGGCTTGGTCCACCGCTACGTTGGTCGGCGCCAAGAACAGCAGGTTCAGCCCCTGGCGGTAGCAGCCCTCCGCGATATGGGAGACCACATCGGTCTTGCCCGTCCCAGGCGGCCCCCAGAGGAACAGGGCACTGCTGCCGAGGGCTTGCTCCACCGCGGTTCGCTGCGCCGGGTTCAGCTTCAGGGTGCGCCAGCGGCTCACCAGGCGGTCCGGGTCCGCCGCCCGGGAAAGCGTCGGCGTGCTCAGGCCCAGCACCTGACCGCTCTTCGCCGGATCCACTGGGCTGCCGGTCTGGCCTGCGGCCTCCAGCCGCTCGGCCAGCACCACCCAGTTCGAGGCGTCGTCCTCGCGCAGCAGCACCGAACTCGGGTTCGGCCCGAGATCGGTTGACGTGGTGACGCGGATCTTGCCGTCCGGCAGTCGTGTGGCGTCAGCGGTCGCCCATGGCTGCTGGCTTCGTTCCGGGCGCACCAGCACTGGCCTCCCGTTCAGGGAGTCTCGCCATGAGCGACAGGTGAATAGGTACTCGGATCGATCCCCGCCGCTGATACGACGACCGCCCTGTAGCAGTACCTTCTCGGCACCATCCCCGGAGTCTCGGCGACACGCGGCGATCTCGGAACGAACCGCTGCGAGTAGATCCCGCAGCGGTCCAGGAAGCTGCTGTTCCATCGTCGCCCCCCATGGCGTCAACTTCCGCTACTCCAACGGATCTTAACCTGGCACAGTGCGCGGTGATGCCCATGCGACGGAGCGTGATCTCGGCCGTCCAATCCAGCGGTCCCTGTCGGTGCCTGCCCGAAGTGCGGGACATGGTCCGCCACCTGCGCAAGTCCACCGCTGTCATCCCATGGGAGTAGCGTTCCTGTCGATCGTGAACGACGCACTCGACGAAGCGAAGGAGGTTGAATGGCACAGCAGCAGAACGGATCTGACGCTCAATCCGCAACCTTGATCAACGATCACCATCTGCCAGAGCTCATGCGACGATGCAGTAACAGGCTGCTCGACGTCGTAGTCCCGGCCCCCAAGTCAGTATCCGTGCTCTGGGGCGTACACAACCGAAAGCGGAAGACCCGACTTATCCACGATGCCCACATGAGTGCTGTCACCCGGGCGGTGGTCGACTTGCAGAAGCAAGCCGGCATGGTTCAGATCGGGGCCGCCTGGTACGACATGCCCGTCACTGTCTACCGGCTGGAGCACTGCACCGGCGTCGCGGAGGAGCCGCACCTGCACACCCACCTGCTCGTCGACACCGAACTCCGAGACGGCCAGCAACGCGGCTCGCTGGACGTCTCCATCCTTCAAGATGCACTTGAACTCGTTGGACTCCAGTACCAGGTCTCTCTGGAGCAGGAACTTTGGCGCCGACTCCAGCTGGGGTTCGAGCAGAGGCGGAGGGGGACCCGCCAACTCTGCGGAATCGACGAAGATCTGATGAAGGCCTTCGCTGATGGCTCCTGCACGATAGGCCTCCGCCAGTTCACTGCAACCGCGTAGGCCTCGCCGCGGCCATCGAGCAAGACCACCGGCAGACCGGCCGCTCGCCCGACTTCAGACGGGAGAACGATCCCCAGCGAGCCGAAGCACTACAACTTCGTTGCGATGGAGGCGAATTGCTCAGAAGGCTCAGCGAAGCTTGAAGACGCCGTGCTGGTGCTGTCCGAGCTCGCGTCCAACGCGGTACGGCATGGATGCACACTGCCCGATGCGAGGCCAGGGTCTTCCTGGAGCACGTGCAGGTTGCCGCATACGTCTCGGGGCGTCACCTGCTGGTGCGCATCCGCGTCGAAGGGGGCACCATTCGTCTGGAGGTGTCCGACCCGAGTCCGGTCCTGCCCGCCCCAGCCTGCGCACTGGCTGACGACGAGGGGCGGCGCGGGCTTGTCATCGTCGATGCTCTCGCGACTCGCTGGGGTGTGCGGCACCGTCCCGTCGGCAAGACCGTGTGGGCGGTGATCGGCGCGGAGGCGCAGTGATCGGCGCGGCCGGTGGGCCGGCGCCCCGTGCCAATCCGCTGCGCTGTCCGCTGCCTCGTAAGTGACGCACGCGAATTGATCAGCGGTAGCGGATCAGCCGGATCGAGATGATCCCCTCGGCGGCGTCGAGCTCCACTGCTCCTTCGCGACTTGGGTCGAGCAGAACCAGTCCCCGCGCCGCCGTGTTGGCGGCCGTGATGAGGCGGCCGACGGACTCGCGCCCACGCCGGTCGCGGCGGCGGACCCAGGCCAACATACGGGCCCCTTGAGGGGCACCGACGACGACCGCGATCGCCGCGGACCAGTCGGGGACCTCCACGATCTCCAAGGGCTGCCCGAGTTGAGCGATCGTCGGCCCGTACCAGGCAGCTGGGCCCGGGGCGGGCGGAAGAGGAAGCTCCTCGACCCCCGGAACGCCTCCGGCCAGCCACTGGTCGAGCCAGCGCCACGGGTCGGTGTTGGGAAGCCCGAACGGAGCGCTGTCGTCCCTGGGGACCAGGACCGCCGCATCCAGCATCCCTTCGTGCCAGTCGCCTCCGGCGAGCAACGTGCGGGTGTTGCAGGCGAAGAGCCAGCCGCGACCGAGGTCGTCGGCCGGGTCCGGTGCCACCAGGGTGACCTGCCCTCGGTAGGTCTCGCCGAGCCACGCCTCCGCTTTCCGGACGGCCGAGGCCAGGTCCGGCGCGAGGCGGCGCCACTCCGGTGCTGCCAGCGGGGAGTCACCGCGCGGCCGGTGGAGGCGGGCGAGGCTGAGCCTGCGCACGCCCGTGGCGTCCAGGCGGGCGAGACCGCCGGTCTGGCCGTCGAGGACCACGACCTTGCCGCCGTCGTTGTAGGCGTAAAGCAGGTGGCCCGTGGCCTCGAAGCCGCCTAGCTCGCGCTGGACCCAGACCACGCCGCGGGTGTCGGCACCGCCTGCATCGACGGCGGCGAGGACCTGGTTCCAATCCGCACAGACCGCGACCTGCGCGCCGGAGAAGTAACGGCGGATCAGACGGCTCCACCAGCCCGGCGCCTCGTGGGCCGGTTGCCAGGGCAGCACGGTGGTGCTGGCACCGCTGATCGCCGCGTCCACGGTCACGAGGCAGCCGCGCGCGTTGACGCGGTCCTCCCAGTCGCGACGAAGACGCGGGCGCGGGTCCCGCTCCAGAGCTGCGACGTCGCCCCACGGGTCGGCGTTTCCAGGATGGAACGGGACGGACCCGTCCTTCGGAACGACGACGGAGGCGTTGAGCATCGGGGTGGTCGGGTAGCCGGGCTGCGCCAGCGGGCGCACGGCGTACCACCAAGCCTGCGCGGTCTCAGCGACTGGATCGGGAGTGGCCAGTTCGACGACCGGCCCGTAGAGCTCGTGCAACCAGGCACGAGCGCAGTCAGTGGGGGCGGCCCACGTGTTCAACGTCCCGCCCCCGGGCCGTACGGCCATACCCCGGTTTCCAGGTAACGGTCGGCCACGTCACTCGGCATCGCGCTGGGGACGAAATCGACTTCTCCGGTGTCCTTGCGGACGTAGAGTGCCCGCGACATCAGCCGTTCCATGATGTCCCCGCTGTCCAGATACTCCTGAGTGTCGAAGACGACTCGCCAGGCCCAGCCATGCTCAGTGATCCACTCGTCCCGGAGCACGATCGTCGGAGGCGCCGTCGGGTAGTGCACCTTCAGGAAGGCCCGAGCCGCTTCCATCGCTTGATGCCTGGTCATGGTTCTTGCTGCTCCTTTGGTTGCGCCAACGTGGTGCGCTTCGAGTGAGTGGGCGGATGGCCCTTATCGGTACGGGATGTACTGCAGATCCGTGATGTCGTTATTTTCGAGCATCGCTAGTTTTCCGGTCTGTCCGTCGAGGTAGATGACTCGGCCACCGTCGTTGATCACATTGAAGATGTGTGCCGTTCCGTCGCCGCGGAAGATGGCAACGGCCCCACGCGCCCCGGGGCCCCGCGCTGCGATGTCCTCGCTGACCGTGTCGTACCCGCTGACCTGACGGAACTGGGCATCCGGGTTGCCGAGCACCTTTTGGTAGAGATCCTGGGTCTCCTTCAACCCGCGGCCTTTCATCAGCGGCGCAGTGTCCACGTCCGTGCCGTCGAGCCGGCGGTCGACGGTGACAACGTTGTTGGTGCAGTTCTGGTCGAAGCCCGGCGTGCCTGCATCGAAGCGTGGCCTGTTGATCTCGTTCATCCACGGGAACTCGTTGTCGATCAGCGCCTGGCCCGCTTCGGGCGACACCGAGCCGGAATGGTAGGCCGGGTAGTTGGCGCGCGTATCCGGTCGCCAGGGCTCAGGCTGCTTGTCGAGAACGTTGTTCAGGTCGTTCAGATCCGCCGCGCTGCTGTCCAGCGCGACGTTCGCGGCTGCGTCGGTGGTGGCCGCCTCTGCGGCTCCAGCTCCGTCAGTCGCCACCGTCTGCACGATGTTGGGAACAAGGTTGCCGAAGGCCTGCGACGGGTCGGAGGTCCAGCCGGACCCGAGCATGGACGCGGTCGCCTTGATCGGGTGCGTGCTCATGTTGAGCAGCCCCGCGGCCGTCGACGAGACTCCGTCGAGATAGGAGGCGGGGTGGGTGAGGTTGTACGGGTCCATCGGGTCCAGCGAGCGCGCGAACTTGACGATCCCGAGGGTGCCCTTGGCGACACCGCCGTAGAAATGCACGTACTCGTTCGGCAGGTCCTGGGCGATGTCGTGCGCGTCGTCGTACATCTGCTGGAGGAAGCTGGGCTTCGCCGGTGCCATTGAAGTGGCGGCCGTGATCTTGGCTGCCGCCGTCTCAGCCATGCCGTCGCGCTGCCGACGGGCCTCGTCGAGCGTGGACTGTGCCGCCTCACGATCCGCTTCACCAGGGTCCTGGAACGGCCCCGGCTGCGTCGGCTTGCTGCCTGGGTTCCGGCCGTTCGCTATAGCCTGGTTGTAGGCACTAGCTTGGGAGTTGTAGGAGCTCACCTCTGCGTCGTAGGCGGTCTTGGCCGTCTGCGTCGCCTGCTGGCCCCGGTTGTAGAGCGCAACGGCTTGCTTGGCCTGACCCTGAGCCCAGGTCACGGTGGACCCGTAGTCCTCCAGGGCGCCGGCGGCATCGCTGCAAGCGTCGGACGCATGGCCCCACTGCGGCGGATGGGGAGAAAACTTCGCACGGAAGTTGTCTGCGGCCTTGCCCTGCCAGTGTTCGGTGTCGAGCTTGGTCAAGCCCTGGTGCGTCTCCTCGAACGCACCCTGGAAGGACCGCAGGTGGCCAGCGGCTGTGGAGATCGCATCGGGGTCACCCCAGATGAGCTCCTTCTCATCGTCGGTCTGGCCGAGCTCAGCTTCCTTGCCCCAGCCCGGGAATCCGGGCAGGCGACCTGCCAACGGGCCTGGGAGAGGACTCATTTGAGTTCCCCGGGGACGCTTTCGATGTCCTTGAGGTTCGACTCCGCTGCGCCCACAGGATTGACCAACGGGCTGCTGTTGGCAAAGTCCTTGCCCTCGTTCTCCCAGGTCGTCTTGGCGTCCTTGGCCGCCTTCTCGAAGGACTTGGCCGAGTAGTCGGGGGTGTTGGCCTGGGCGATCTGGGCCAGCGACATCTGCTCGGCCTGCTGGTCGGAGAGATGCGGGTCGCTCACGGCCGCCGTGACAGCGTCCTTCATCAAGCCCTTGACGTACTGCTCCTGCTCGTAATAGGCGCCGGCGGAGAGGCCGAGCTTTCCGGCGAAGGTGTTACCGTCCTGCACCAACGTGCGGACTCCCCAGCCCCAGCGGTCGCAGAAGCCGGAGAATGCCTGGTGCAGGGCATCGTGACCCATCTGCCCTGCTGAGACGTCGATGTTCCCGAAGCCGCGGCCCTCCGTCGCCTCACCGTCGAATCCGAGCGTCTTCAACTCGGTGATGGTGTCGTTCAGGCCCTTCGCCGTGTCGTTCAGCGCGTTGATGTCGACCTGGTAGTGGTCGGTCACAGCCCCACCCTCCTACGAGCCGCAATGGCCCCGTTCTTCTCATCGACAGCCACCCGATCGGGCACAATTCCCCGGACCGGTGGCAGGAGCAACGGACGGTCGCTTCCGACATCGACCGCTACCCCGCAGGGTGAGCCGGCCTCCGGGGCAGCCACGTCCAGCAAGCGCGCGCCGTCGATGCGCGCGAACTCCCATGGCGCAGCGCCGTCTCCACGTGCCACGGCCCACCGTGCCAGCGCAGCAGGGGTGGTGAAGGCGAGCAGCCAGGTGATCCCACGGTCGTCGACCGCGAGCGGCTCGCGATCCTCCGTCGGGCAGAGCAGGACGGCGCGGCGGAAGGTGTCCATGAGGCACCCAGGGGCGGTCCGTCCCGCGTACATCTCGGCGACCTCGTCCGTGAGTTCGTCGTTCCCCAGACCGTCCAAGGCTCCCCCAGGCCATCTCTCTGTCAATGTCGTCTCGCGCTCCGTGTCTGTGCGCGCACCCACCTTACGTGCCGTCAACGTGCAGGTCAGAGCCCTGCCCCCTGGAGTATCCGTCGCGGGTACGGCCCTGAGCTGCACGTTCGCAACTTGTCCGTGGTCAGGAAAATGAGTACGAATACTTATGTCGGTCCCCGCTCAGCATCCTTAACATCAAGAATCACGTGGGTCTCGTAGGCATGAGGGGGGACAGTGAGCGCACCAACGAGCACGGACCCGCTCTGGCCACTTACTACGGGCTCGGCTGCGCCGACCGCTGGGGGCGCGACGGTCAGCGTCGACCCGGCAGCGTTGGAGGCGGAGAGCAAGGTCCTCCAGGAGGTCGGTTCGGCGATCCCAGGCCAGGCGGTGCGGCTGTACGGTCCGTCCGACGACGCGGTCTTCCAGCTCTACGGGTGGCGCATCGCCGCCGCGCTGGACGCCTGCACGGAGGCGTGGGTCGACCTGCTGAAGAAGTTCGGCACCGGACTCGACCAGAGCGGCGAGAAGCTGCACGCAACGGCGACCAACTACCGCACCTCCGACACCTCGGCCTCGAAGAACTTCCAGAACCTGCTCAACGGCCCCGGCCTCGGAAACGGAGCCTGAGCGCAATGGTCACCTTCTCGGAACTCCTGGACGCCCGGTTCGCCGCCCTCGGGCACGCCGGAGACGCCTACGACGCGCTCTCGGCCGCCTTCGAGGCCCACGTGAGCGAGGTCGCCACCGTGGCTAACGGCCTCGAGCAGAACTGGACGGGACTGGCTGCCATCGAGGCCGCGGCTGCGTTAGGCAAACAGCAGAACGACCTGACAGCGGCTCACGAGGAGATGTTGAGCGTCGGCGTAATCCTCCACGAGGCGGTCGCGGCCTTCACCGCCGCGCAGACCGAGCTGACCGCCGCACTGGAGGCAGCCCGCGCGGCCAACTGCACCGTCGAGCCCGACGGAACCGTGACCGGACCGCCGATGACGGAGGCCGAGCACCACGACATAGACGCTGCGGAGCAGCGAGGCATCCTCGTCGAGCAGATCGCTGCGCGGATCAGCCAGGCCGTCCAGGCCGCCGACGAGGCCGACACCCAGTTCGCCGCCCGGCTCAACGCCCTTGCCGGGAACGGACATGACGGCAGCGGCTTGAATCTCGCCACCGCGAACTCCGACCTGAGCAGGTTGGTACCCGGGAAGTCCGGGCCCAAAGCCGTCAACTCCTGGTGGAACGGCCTCTCGGCCGCCGAGCAGCAGACCTTCATCCACGACCAGCCGGGCGTCTACGGCAACATGAACGGCATCCCGGCGGTCGCGCGGAACGAGGCGAACCGGATCTATCTCGGTCAGCTGCTCAACCAGTTCGAGTCCATGCCGCAGCCGCTGAGCGCCGCCGATCAGCAGAAGCTCGACGGGTTCCAGGCCATCCAGACCACGCTTGACAGCTGGGGGAAGGACAACCCGCCGCTGTTCCTGCTCGGGATCGGCAGCCAAGGGCAGGGTCGCGGGATTCTGGCGATCGGCAACCCGGACAGGTCGACGAACGTCTGCGCCTTCGTTCCCGGGATGACCACGACGCTCACCAGCATTGCAAACGGTGACTTGGCCAGCGCCCACCGGCTTTTTGACAGTGCCGAGCTAGTCGCCCCCTCAAGCACAACCTCGACGATCGTGTGGCTCGGCTACGACCCTCCGCCCGGTGACCCCACTGACCCCCACACGCTCGCCGTCATGGGATCGTGGCGCGGCCAGGCTGGTGGCGCTTCATACGACCAGTTCCTGGCGGGGATCCGCTCGACGCACGGTTCCACGCCGCTCCATCTCACCGCGCTGGGGCATAGCTACGGGTCGTTCACCGTCGGCCAGGCGGCGCAGCGGCCGGGCGGCACTGGGGCCGACGACATCATCCTCATCGGCAGCCCAGGCACCGGGGCGGCGAACGCGTCCCAGCTCAACGTGCCGGCCGGGCACGTATGGGACGGAGCGGCAGCCAATGACGAGGTCACGCAGCTGCCTTCCAAGTTGAACGTCGGTATGGACTCGGTGGTCGGTCCCGTGCTGGGCCCGGCCGGGACAGCCGCGCTCGACAACACCGTCGACCCGAATCAACTGTGGTTCGGCACGGACCCCGCAAGCGGCCAGTTCGGCGCCAACCGGTTCAGCGTCGCGAACGGCGCCGCATTGCCCCTGCTGCAGGCCCACTCCCAATATTTCGACCCGGGAAGTTCGTCCCTGACCAACATGGCCGCGATCGTGACGGGCGACTACGCCAAGGTCACATTGACTCAACCACGATGAACACGAACGGAAAGCCCTTGAACGCAGCAGGCGTTGCGGCGCTCGTCCTGGCAGCGGCCCCCCTCCTTGGCGGGTGCGGCTCGGTGGGTCACGACGTGACCAGCGAGCAAGTCACGCTCACTGCACCGCAGGCACACACGGAGATCGACAAGATCTATGCGGAGACCTTTACGTCGATCACCCCATCGTTGAAGTGGCGGGACGGCTGGCCACAGGTCAACCCCAACGTGTCCGGCCTCACCGGCCAGGCCGACGGGACTGCCACGGTGAGCGAGGACCGGTACAACCTGACGATCGTCGCTGCTGACAAGCGTCCGACCCTGCTCGCAGCGCTCGCGAAGAGCTGGCAGCACCTCGGCTTCTCCGTTACCAGCGACGTATCGGCCCCGATCCCGCGAGTCGACGCCACCGAGGGCGGCGGCACGCGAGCCTCGGTCCAGGTGATGCCCTCCGGCGTTGTCGATTTCACCGTCGTCGTCGGCAACATCAAGGACCCGGGCATCGGCAAAGAGAACGCCCTCTTTGGGCCAGAACCACCACAGCCGACCGATGCCAACGGTGCGCCCGACGTCACCCCGAAGTACGAGGACCCGTACTGGTCCCGCTGAGCGAACAGTCACCCACAGAGAACGCGCAGGAGAGGAGGAGCTGTGAGTCAGGGCTACGAGGTGAACCTCGATCAACTCGAAGTGGTCGTCCGCAGTCTGCGGGCGGTTGCCGACAGCTTGGAGCACCCGAAGACCAGCGCGCGCTACGACACCACCGTGCCGCCCGGCATGCTGGGCACCGGCTTCGACGGTGCCACCTCGCTGACGACCCAGCACGGGACGATGCAAGACTGGCTCGAAGGCGTCATCGGTCAGCTCCAGGACTTCATCAATACGCACGCCAACCAGACCAAGCAAGCCTCCGATGCGTATGGGGAACAGGAGTACCAGACTCGCCAGGATCTCTACTCCGCCGGCGGCAACTAAGCAACGGGACCACGCCCTACGGGGCGTCGACACCAGGGGAGAACAGACGTGGGCGGCGCGCCGTCACAGAACGGACAGTCCGCGGCGGGGAACTACTGTACGGACTTCGAGTCGTCCGGCATCGGCGGACTGATCGGTCTGCGGCAGATGATCCAGGACGCGGATCCCGCCGGGCTGGAGCGCGTCTCGTACAAGTGGCGTGTGATACATGATGCCTTGGTGGAGGCTCAACAAGCCCTGGGCGACCATACGCGAGCTGCGACGGAGCACTGGACCGGTAGTGCGTCGGACGCGTTCGCAGCGAGGGCAGGCGAGCTGTCCCAGTCCCTCGGCAACGGTGCGGGCTACGCGTTGAACGCCGCTAGCGGGACCTCCCTGGCTGCGAAGGCGCTGCGTGATGCTCAGGGCAGGATGCCCAGCGTGCCGAACGCGGTCGACGAGTTCAAGCGGTGGGCCACCAGCGAAACCTCGGACAGCCAGTTCCAGTTGGATCTGGCGAGCGGGATGAGTCGCACGGCCGCGCTCCAGCGCGACGGCAGTCAGCTCTCTCTTCTCGAAGAGCGTCACCAGCAGGCCATCGTGGTCATGCAGCAGTTGGAGGGCGAGTACGAGTCGGCTGCGGCCAAGATAGGCCAGCCGGCCCCTCCGTTGGAGGAGAAGAACTGGAGCGTCTTCCCGCCGCCCCCGAGTAACGAACCGCCTGCGAACGGTTCGCGATCATCTCTCGGCCGGGTCGAGGAGCCTCCAGCTGCTCCTGCCGAGCAGCCACCGGCAGCGTCCAACTGGGCTGGTGGCGGCCAGGCTCGGAGCCGGAACGCCGGGGCACCGGCGGAGTCGGCGACTGCGCAACTCGACGGTGCTGCGGGCAACGGAAAGCCGGCCGGGTCAGGAACATCTCACCTGGGCTCTGGGGATGTGCCCCAAGGCACCGGTCCGAGCGGGCGCCAGCCGGATTCAGTAGGCCCCGGAACGGCGGACTCTCTCGCAGAGAGGCGCGGACTCACGCAGCGCAGCAAGGATTCCCGAGACTCTTACACAGGTGAGGGACAGAAGGATGGTCAAGCACTAGGCACAGAGGAACCGAGCAACTCCTCTTCAGCAACGTCGGACAGTCCGTCCCCCATCGACGACACCGCACGTCCGAGCAATGCCTCTCCGACGGCACGCACGGAGACTTCGACTTCCACAAGTGCTACCGACCCGCTGGGCGCCGAAGGCCCAGGAGCCTCAGAGGGAATGCCCTCCGGAGCTGGTGGAGCGGGCGCGCTGGCTCCAGGCCGAACGGTCAACCGTCGTAGGAGAAGGCGACGTCGCTACGGACTGGACGAGGACGGTCCGATTGGCGAGGAGCTCAACGGCCACGACGGGATCAACGAGCGATTCGAACCTCCGACTGTGGAGCCCTGCGACGGTGTGCAAGGTGGCTCGACTTCGTATCGGCCTCTGCCGCATGACAAGGGGGAGAACTTCTACGTCCCAGTCCACACCCTTGACGGCAGGCGCTCGTCCCCTGGGCAGCGTGGTCCTCAACGGGCAACCGGCGAGGAGCCGGGAGACGGGTCCACGGCGAATCCACGTGTGATCGAATAGCACGCGATGCCAAAGCAGCTAGGGCAAGGTCCGGGCCCGCACGGAACGGCATGGACTGGTTGAGGGAGACGATGCGTAGCACCACCGCACTGGGAGCCGCTCTCGTTGGGCTGGGGCTCCTGTTTGCTGGAGCCTCGCCAGCAGGAGCGGACCAAGTCCGCAGCGCCGAGTGGCCGTTGACCGCCTTCCACGCCGCCGATCGCGTTTGGCCCCACTCCACCGGCAAAGGTGTCGTTGTAGCGGTCATCGACTCCGGTGTGCGGTCCACCCACGAAGACCTCCTCGGCCATGTCCTACCGGGCAAGGACTTCAGCACCGGAGGGGATGGCCGTACCGATCGCGACCCGGACGGCCACGGCACGGCAATGGCCAGCCTGATTGCGGGGCAGGGCCATGGGCCCAATCACAGTGAGGGCATCGAGGGGCTCGCGCCCGGCGCCGAGATCATGCCGCTGGCCGTCGACAGTACCGGGACGAGCAACCTGGACCCCCGGGGAATCCCCGACGCCGTCCTCTACGCCACGGATCACGGGGCGCAGGTCATCAGCATGAGCCTCGGGAGCCCAGCATCGGACGCTGCCCTGGCACAGGCGATCGCCTACGCCGAAGCCCGCAATGTGGTCGTTGTAGCCTCCTCCGGGAACGAAGGCGGTGACCGACTCGACTGGCCGGCTGCCTATCCCGGCGTGGTCTCCGTCGGCGCTGCGGATCGCAACGGTGCGCTCTGGGCCGACTCCAACACCGGCGCGCAGCTCACTCTCACGGCACCCGGTGTCCGAGTGGTTGGCGCCGCATCGAGCAGTGACTCCGCCTACGCGATCGCAGACGGCACAAGCGACGCCACCGCCTACGTCGCGGCGACGGTAGCCCTCGTCCGGTCGGCCTTTCCGCACCTCACAGCGGGACAGGTGATCAACCGGATGATCAAGTCGGCAATCAACCCCGACCGCGTGACCCACGACATCAAGTACGGCTACGGCATCGTCCGCCCCGACGCGGCCCTGACGTTCAACATCCCGCCCGGCCCAGCCTCTGGCCCGCTTCCCCAGGAGACTTCTGCCCCAAGCAGCGAGAGCAGTGCCCCACCATCGAATCTCACCCCAACCCGAAGCACCACGCAGCAGACGTCGGTGTGGCTCTACGCCGGACTCGGAGCTGCCGTCGTCGTGCTGGGTCTAGGCGGAGCGGCGATCGCGTGGCGTCGCACCCGACTGCTCTAGCGCGCGGGAGGGTTCCGGCGGCGATGAGCCTCCGACGGTGTAGGCGGCGCGGTTAAGGATGTCGGAGAAGCCAGTGCCTTCCGGGGCGAAGCCCCAGTTCAGACCCCGTTGTGGACGGCGTGGACAGGGTGGACGGCGATTTGCAGCCAATCTCCGGCTACCACCTCCGCTGCGCCACCTGCGGCCAACCCATGGACCCCGGCCTCACCGCCGCCGGACACCTCACCCACCCCGAGTACTGAACAGCGCCGCGCCCACTCGCTCGCTCGCTGGGCGAGTGGGCGCGGTGAGGGACGGACGAGTGTGTCTGTCTCCAGGTCACTTCCGCTTCGTGGCGGCCTTAACGAGGTCCTCCAAGACCAAACCACCCTCGAACGAGGCAAGGAGGCCACTCAGCGTCACGCCATTCACGACGGGAACCCACTTCGCGAGCAACTCCATGAGGTCGGGCAGCGAGGCTGTGAACACGTACCTCACCGGCCCCTCAAAGGGATCCACCTCGACCATGTAATTCGCTTCGCTGTGGAAGACCCTGATGGCCAGGCCGTTGGAGGTGACATCGCCGGTGGCGAAGAAGTGCTCGTACCCCGCCTTCTTGATCACCTCATCCCAGTCCTCGCCTTCCGTCCCGAACGGGTCAGCGGTCTCCGTCCATTCGCCGTCGCGGTACAGAAGTTGCGCATTTTCCATCTCGTCCCCAAGAGATCACCCGATGCCCAGCATCAGCTCAGCGAAGTAGCGCGCACAGGCGCTGTACGCACCGCTACTCCCTACCCCTTCCGCCGCGCCAGACACCCTGAACGCCCAGAGCCAGTCGCGCGATCACCCCGAAGTGCCTGGAGGACCCCGTCCTTCAGGCACTTGCCTTTTCTGCTGCGAGGAGAGCTGAGAAGTGAGCCCGCGGACCCCGAACGACCACCCCCAGAGGACACCCAGGCAGGAGCGCTACCTGACGCTCGCGCAGTTCTGCCAGCAGTTCGAGATCGCCCGATCGACCTTCTACGACTGGCGTGCCAAAAGCCGCGCGCCGCGCCGCGTGAAACTCCCCAACGGAGATCTTCGCATCAGCGAAACCGACCTCAACCGCTGGCTCGATGACCTCGGAGATGCCGCCTGATGCAGACCACGTTCGATATCCGTATTTGGAAGACCAAGGTGTACAAGGGCAAGCGGGGAACGACGTAATACCGTGCGCTGGGTCGTCGCTGGTCAGGAATTCACCGCTCCGTTCAAGACCTCGGCTCTCGCCGATGCCGAGCGGTCGAAGCTCGTCCACGCCATGAGCAAGGGCGAAGCCTTCGACATCACCTCCGGTCTGCCTGTCTCGTCACTCAGGAACGCGGCCAGCGAGACGACCTGGTACGCCTTCGCAACCGACTACGTAGACGCCAACTGGAAGCGTTGGTCCGCAAACAACCGCGAGAGTGTGGCGAAGACGTTCACGGCCGTGACCCTGGCGGCGTTGCGAACGCCCCCGCCGGACCGCTTCGACCAGTTGCCGATGCGGACGGCCCTCCGTGAGTTCGCGTTCAATTCGAAGCGCCGGAGCCAGGCGCCGGACGACATGACGGACATCCTCACGTGGGTGGATCGGAACAGCTCCGCCATGTCCACCTGGACCGACTCGGAGCGCGTTGAGGCGATCGTGACCTGCATCGACACCAAGTTGAACGGGGATCCGTGCGCCAAGTCCAGCGTGAAGCGCCATCGCCGAGTGCTTAACCCGGCGATGAAGCGGGCCGTGGCGAAGCGCATCCTCCCGAACAACCCGCTACCCAAGCTGGCGACTGGCGGAGGCAAGTCGACCCGGGGTCTGGACAAGCGCTGCTTGATCAACCCTGAGCAAGCAGGCCTGTTGCTGGGCTGGGTGCACACCCGGCCCCGCGGCGGCTCCCGCCTACATGCCTTCTTCGCCACCATGTACTACTGCGGGCTTCGCCCGGAAGAGGCTGTGGCTCTCCGCGTGCACGACGCAACTCTCCCCGAGACCGGCTGGGGTGAGGTGATCGTCCACACCGCGACGCCCGAGGTGGGCAGTCAGTGGAGCACATCCGGCTAAGTCCACGACCGGCGTTCCCTAAAGGGTCGGGATGACGGCGAGACCCGCAGCGTGCCGATCCATCCTGCCCTTGCACGGGTGCTTCGGGAGCACATCGCGGACAGCCACCTGAAGGCCAGAGATCTGCCGTTTCCGGGTGAGCGGGGCGGCATCCTCGCAGGTTCGGTGATCCGCCGGGCCTGGGGCCGCGCCCGTAAGGAAGTGCTGGCTCCTGAGCAGCACGCGTCACCGCTGGGAAGGCGGGTCTACGACCTCCGCCACACCTGCCTGACGCGCTGGCTCAACGAGGGGGGTGCCGCCGCGCAGGTCGCCGAGTGGGCGGGCGACAGTGTGGAGGTACTGCTCCGGACGTACGCCCGCGTGGTCAGGGGCCAGGCCACCAACATCATGAGGAGGATCGAGACGGCGCTCGACATCAGCGCCGAGTACCCGGCGGGGCCGTAGAACTTCTCCGCGTATTTTCCGCAGCCACCCGGAGAAACCCGTATACGCCCGGACAGTACCGGACTGCCCCTGTTGCCAGTGGCACACGTTTGGTAATGTACACGCCAGCGCAGTTCAACCCCCTGAACTGCGGAAACGCCGCCATGATCGCGTAACAGTCCCGGGGTTGTTTCAGTGCGCCCCCGGCAGGACTCGAACCTGCGGCCAAGTGCTTAGAAGGCACCTGCTCTATCCGCTGAGCTACGGGGGCTTGGCGTGGAGCCTGGCGTGGGCCGGATCCTGTCGTGGGACAGGATAAGCAGGCCAGGGCTCACCACCGAGTGCCTGCGACCGGGTCGTTCGGGCGAACCTGCCGCAGGGCGGTCTGATAATCGCAGGTGGTGTGCGGCGGGCGCAGCGGTCGCGTAGCAATGGAACGCTGCTGTTGTTCAGTCGTTACTGCGCTGCTGCCTCAGCCGTTATCCAGTCGTACGGTCGGACGAGCTCCGCTTGCCGAGCGGCAAAGTGCACCCGTTCGGGTGGCGGGGTTTTCCACAGGCGCGGGTTGTCCACAGGGCGCGCGGTCCGCCGCGCCGGATGTACCCGGCCCGGAGCAGGGTGGTCCCAACGAAGGCCCCGTCGGGGCCGTGGCCGACAACGATGCTTGGGGGCTGCACGATGATGATGAACGGCGCGATGGTCACGCTGGTCGGCGTCGCGGTGAGCCAGGTGCGGTATTCGACGACTCAGGGCGGCGTCCCGGTGGCCCACTTCCGGCTGGCGGCGACGGAGCGACGCTTCGACCGGCCCCGACAGGTCTGGGTGGAGGGTGACACCAGCTTCTTCACCGTCTGGGCCTGGCGCAGCCTCGCCGAGAACGCGCTCACCTCGATCGGCTGCGGCGATCCCGTCCTGGTCACCGGCCGGATGCGGATCCGCGAGTGGGACCGGACGGACGGCCGCCCCAAGGGTGTCGCCGCGGAGATCGAGGCCATGGCCCTCGGCCACGACCTGGTGCGCGGCACGACGATCTTCCATCGCACCGTCCGCGGCCGCCCGGAGCTGGTCGCGTCACGCACGGAGCGTGCCCGGATGAGCGAGCGCCCACAGGACCAGCAGGCGGCGGACCAGCGCATCAAGGAGACGACGGGGGCGCGGCAGAGCAGCGGCGCACGCCCCGGCCCCCGGCCCAACCGCCCTGCGACCCAGGAGTCCCGAGCATCCCGACCGGACGGGCCCGTGACGCCCGTCCTCACGTTGGCCGCGCTCGACCGACGGTCCGACGGCACCGGCGGCCCGGGCGGCGCTGGCGGCGCTGGCGGCCCCAGCCGGCAGAACGGGGAGAGCAGCCTGAGCGGATCGCCGGCGCGAGGGTCGTCCGACGAGGCGCCCGACCGCGAGCCGGTCGCCGCCGTCGGCAGCGTCGTCGGCGCCGAGCAGCCGTAGCCCGGCCCAGCCCGGCAGGGCGGGCGTTCGGGCCCGCCCGCCGGGTGCGGCACAATGGAAGGCTGTAGCCACACCCCAACGACGACGCCGGACGGTTCATCTTGGCTGAGTACATCTACACCATGCGCAAGACGCGGAAGGCGCACGGCGACAAGGTCATCCTTGACGACGTGACGCTCAGCTTCCTGCCTGGAGCGAAGATCGGCGTCGTCGGTCCCAACGGCGCCGGTAAGTCCACGGTGCTCAAGATCATGGCCGGACTGGAGCAGCCGTCCAACGGCGACGCGTTCCTCTCCCCCGGTTACTCCGTGGGCATGCTCCTGCAGGAGCCCCCGCTCGACGAGACCAAGACCGTGCTGGAGAACGTCCAGGACGGTGTCGCCGAGACCAAGAAGAAGCTGGACCGCTTCAACGAGATCGCCGAGCTGATGGCGACGGACTACTCCGACGCGCTGCTCGACGAGATGGGCAAGCTCCAGGAGGACCTGGACCACGCCAACGCCTGGGACCTCGACGCCCAGCTCGAGCAGGCCATGGACGCCCTGGGCTGCCCGCCCGGCGACTGGCAGGTCACCAACCTCTCCGGTGGCGAGAAGCGCCGCGTGGCGCTCTGCAAGCTGCTGCTCGAGGCTCCCGACCTGCTGCTCCTCGACGAGCCCACCAACCACCTGGACGCCGAGTCGGTCCAGTGGCTGGAGCAGCACCTGGAGAAGTACGCGGGCACCGTCGTGGCCGTGACCCACGACCGGTACTTCCTCGACAACGTCGCCCAGTGGATCCTCGAGCTGGACCGTGGGCGCGCGTACCCCTACGAGGGCAACTACTCCACCTACCTGGAGACCAAGCAGTCCCGCCTCAAGATCGAGGGCCAGAAGGACGCGAAGCGCGCCAAGCGCCTCAAGGACGAGCTGGAGTGGGTCCGCTCCAACGCCAAGGGCCGTCAGGCCAAGTCCAAGGCCCGTCTCGCCCGCTACGAGGAGATGGCGGCCGAGGCCGACAAGATGCGGAAGCTGGACTTCGAGGAGATCCAGATCCCGCCGGGCCCGCGTCTGGGCTCCATCGTCATCGAGGCGGAGCACCTGGCGAAGGCCTTCGGTGACAAGGTCCTCGTCGACGACCTGAGCTTCACCCTGCCGCGCAACGGCATCGTCGGCGTCATCGGCCCGAACGGCGCCGGCAAGACCACGCTGTTCAAGATGATGCTCGGTCTGGAGCCGACGGACGCCGGCAACGTCAAGGTCGGCGAGACGGTCAAGGTCTCCTACGTCGACCAGAGCCGCGCCAACATCGACCCGAACAAGACGCTCTGGGAGGTCGTCTCCGACGGCCTGGACTGGATCCAGGTCGGCCAGGTCGAGATGCCGTCCCGTGCCTACGTCTCCGCGTTCGGCTTCAAGGGCCCGGACCAGCAGAAGCCGGCCGGCGTCCTCTCCGGTGGTGAGCGCAACCGCCTCAACCTGGCGCTGACCCTCAAGGAGGGCGGCAACCTGCTCCTCCTCGACGAGCCCACCAACGACCTCGACGTCGAGACGCTGAGCTCGCTGGAGAACGCCCTGCTCGAGTTCCCGGGCTGCGCCGTGGTCATCTCCCACGACCGCTGGTTCCTGGACCGGGTCGCCACGCACATCCTCGCGTACGAGGGCGACTCCAAGTGGTTCTGGTTCGAGGGCAACTACGAGTCCTACGAGAAGAACAAGATCGAGCGGCTGGGCGCCGACGCGGCCCGTCCGCACCGCGCCACCTACAAGAAGCTGACCCGCGACTGAGCGGCGTCCGCTGAAGCACCGCCACCGCACGACAAGTGCCCCGGGGCGGGCCGGAGTTCCAGCCGGTCCGCGCTGTCCCACCCGCCCCGGGCGCTGCTACCGACGGAGACTCCGTGGCTCGCCACATATACGCCTGCCCGATGCGCTGGTCCGACATGGACGTGTTCGGGCACGTCAACAATGTGAACTTCCTCCGCTACCTGGAGGAGGCCCGGATCGACTTCACCTTCACCACGGCCGGTGAGATCGGGGAGAAGGCCTTCTCCGAGGGCTCGGTGGTGGCCCGGCACGAGATCGACTACCTGATCCCGCTGGTCTACCGGCCCGAGCCGGTGACGATCGAGACCTGGATCTCCAAGCTCGGCCGCGCCTCCTTCACCGTCACCTACGAGGTCAAGGACGTCGGCGCGGGCCCCGACGGCGCGGACAAGGTCTATGCGCGGGCGAGCACCGTCTGCGTGCCGTACGACCTGGCGGAGGCACGGCCGCGTCGGCTGACGCCGGGTGAGCGTGCGTTCCTTGCCGAGTACCTGGAATCCGAGACGGTCGCGGCATGAGCACCGCGGTCGAGCCGCTGCGCTTCGCGGAACCGCAGGAGGTCGCGCCGCTGGCGGACTTCCTCACGCGGCTGCTCCGCTACGACCGGGCCGCGGCCGTTCGACTGCAGACGGCGGGCGCGACCCTGGCCGTCTTCGCCCGCATCCCCCTCGGCGAGGCGGGCCCGCTGGTGATCCGCACGGCCCGGCTGGCCGAGGCCCATCCGCTGGACGTGACCGTGTCGGCGGGCCAGTGGCTGGAGGAGCTCGGCCGCGACGAGCCGCAGGAGGCTGCGGCTGCTGACGCGGAGGGCGACGGGGCTCTGGTGCTCCCGCCGTCGATCACCGGACCGGCCTGGGCCGGCCTGCTCCCGCCCCGCAGCGGCTGGGAGCACGTCGCCGACCTGCCGACGGCACCACTCGGCGCGGCCGTGGCGGCAGCGGTGTCGGAGTTCCGCCGCGCGGGCGAGCCGGGCGCGGGCAGCGGTGACGCCCTGGCGGAGGCCATCTGGTCCCGTCGCGTCCACCCCTCGGGCCTGACGCTGCGGGCCCTGCACGCCGCCCATCTGACCGGTCTGCTGCGCCAGGCCCCGCAGCTGGCGCTGCATCAGCACCCGGCCTGGCTGCGACTCACCGCACCGCGCGGGTCGGTGGTCGTCCGGCGTGCCTCCACGCCCGGAGCCGGCCTCGGGCTCTCCTTCGGCCCGAGCCTCGGCGGCCGGTCACCGCGCTGACGTCGCTGCGTTCCCACCTCCCCCTCGGCCTCCGTCCTTCGCCTCTCGCCTGCCCAGCCCCACCTGCGCCCCCGCTCGTTGTCAGTGGCGGGGTACAGGATGCGAGGAGACGGATCGGTTCCGAACGAAGGCAGGCGCACGTGAAATTCCGGCTCTCCCGTGAGGCACTGACCGAGGCGGTCTCCTGGGCGGCGCACGCACTGCCTGCCCGGTCCACGGTGCCGGCCCTGTCCGGGCTGCTGTTGACGGCGGAGCAGCGGGGCCACGACGGGGTGCTCACCGTGTCCGGGTTCGACTTCGAGGTGTCGGCGCGCTTCGAGAGCCAGGCGGAGGTCTTCGAGTCGGGTGCCGCGCGCGTGCCCGGGCGACTGCTCGCCGACCTGGCGAAGGCGCTGCCGGTCGGCCACGACGTCGAGCTCGCCACAGCCGGGTCGGACGCGCTGCTGACCTGCGGTCCGGCGCAGTTCGAACTCCCTTTGCTCCCACCGGAGGACGGGCCGCGGCTGCCCGAACTCCCGCCCGCGCTCGGCTCCGTGGACGGCGCGCTCTTCGCCGAGGCGGTCGCCCAGGTCGCGGTGGTGGCCGGGCGGGACGAGGCGTTGCCGTTCCTCACCGGCATCCGGCTGGAGCTTCACGCCGACATGCTGCGCCTGGTCGCCACCGACCGTTACCGGCTAGCCGTCCGCGAGATCCCCTGGCACCGATCCGCCGTTCCGGCGGGGGCCGTCTCGGACGCTCCGTCAGTAGCGCTGGTCCCGGCACGCACCCTGCACGAGATCACCCGCTCTCTGACCAAGGACGAGCAGATCCGGATCTCCCCTTCCACCGAGGAGACCAACGGCAGCGGCGGCCTGATCGGCTTCGCCGCAGGCTCCCGCGAGGCCACCACCCGGCTGCTGGCCTCGGACTTCATCCGCTACGAGGCGATCTTCCCGTCCGCGTTCAGCGGGAGCGCCCTGATCGAGCGCCGCCCGCTGCTGGACGCGGTCAAGCGCGTCGCGCTGGTGACCGAACGGCATCGCCCGCTCCGGCTCTCCTTCGAGCCGGGCCGGCTCGTCGTCGACGCGGGCGGCGGCAGCGAGGCACGCGGGCGGCAGACCCTCGACGCGCACTTCGACGCGGAGCCCGTCGTGCTCTCCGCCAACGCGGGCTATCTCCTCGACGGCCTGGGGGCGCTGACGTCCCGTTACGCCGAGCTCAGCTACACCACGCCCACCAAGCCCGCCGTCCTCACCGGCCGCGAGGACGACGCGCGCCCGGGGGAGGACACAGCCGCCCAGGACGCGCCGTCCTACCGCTACCTCTTCATGCCCCTGCGCGTCGGCTGACGGACGGTTACTTGGACTGCTCCCACTCCCTGCGGTACTCGGCGAAGATCTCCTGGAGGTGGTGGCCGATCTTCAGGTAGTCGAGGTCGTCCAGGTTGGCCAGCGAGACCCGGACCGACCACTGCGGCCCTTCGAAGCCACCACCGTTGAGGAGCACCACGCCCGTCTGCTCAGCCAGCCGGAACAGCGGCTCGGTCGGCTCGTAGTTCTCCTGGAGGTAGTCCGCGAAGGAACGCCCGCCCACCCGCTCGGCCTCCGCCAACAGGTCCAGCTCGATGTAGTAGCCGGCCCGGCCCGGGTCACTGTTGATCTTCATGGCCGAGCCCTCCAGCAGCAGGTCGAGCCGCTGCCGGACGATGCTCTGGATCTTGGCCTTGTAGTCCTGGCCCTCGGGGAGCAGGTCGAACAGGGAGAAGAGCGCCATCTGCACCTGCTGCGGCAGGCTCAGTCCGGCGGTGTGGTTGAGGGCGACCTGCCGGGAGTCGGCGACCAACCGGTCGATGAACCTGATCTTCTCGGGCTCCAGCGTCAACGTCCCGTAGCGCTTGGCCAGCCGCGCCTTCTCGTCCGCCCCGAAGGCCGCGATGGTGTCGTCGACGACGTTGTCACGGGACAGGCCGATGACGCCGAGCCGGTGGCCCGTGCAGCCGTAGTGCTTGGAGTAGGAGTAGACGAGCAGGGTGTTGCGCGGGAGGTCGGCGGCGATGGTGCGGAAGCCGTCGACGAAGGTGCCGTAGACGTCGTCAGTGACGATCATCAGGTTCGGGTTGTCGCCTGCCACGATCCGCTTGATCTGGTCGGTGACCCGCTGCGAGAGGGCCAGCGACGGCGGGTTGCTGGGGTTGACCAGGCAGAGCAGCTTGACGGCCGGGTCCGCCAGCTTGGCGACCTCCTCCTCGGGGTAGCGCCACTCGCGCACGCCGGTCTCGGCGAAGCTGCTGGCATTGACGTAGACCACGTCGAACTCGTAGTCCTCGAGCTCGGGGATCTCGATGTAGGGGGTGAACACCGGGACCATCAGCGCGATCTTGTCTCCCTTGTGGAGCACGCCGTTCTTCATCAGGGAGTCGAAGATGTAGCACATGGCGGCGGTGCCGCCCTCGGTGGCGAAGAGGTCGAGGACGTTGTCCTTCGGCGGGTGACCCTGCATCAGTTCGTCCTGGAGGTACCCGCGGACGACCCGCTCGATGTGGACCATCATCCGGTCCGGAACGGGGTAGTTGTCGCCGATGACCGAGTCGGTGAGCTCGTGGATCCACGCGTCCCGGTCGAAGCCGAAACGCTGCACCGCAAGCTCGACGCAGTCCTTGAGCAACTCGATCCCGGGCAGCTCCGGGTGGCTGCGGACGTAGGCTTCGAAGCGGCCGGAGATGCCGGCCTGCTCGGGCATGCCGCCGAGGTTGTCGGCCGTCCAGACGCGGCGGCTCTCGGTCAGCGCGAAGTAGCCGAGGGCGTAGAAGGCCTCGCGCGGACCGGTGGCGATCCAGTTCGGGTTGCCGCGCCCGGCGTTGAGCATGTGGGTGGCGGACTTCCCCTTCTGTCCCTCCGCGTACTTCTCGGCGAGGGCGATGAAGGCGCCCTTCAGTTCGAAAGGGCTGAGCGAGGACAACCGCTGCATCTCTTCGCGGCTGATGGTCGGCTTGGCCATGTCGCGCCTTTCCACGAACGGGACGGATCGAAGGGAGGTCCGCCGAGAAGCACCTTATGCAGGATTCATCGGATTTGTCCGAATGACTCAGCGGCTGGGTGACACGCCATCCGCTCACCACCCGTCCACCCGCCGGACGCGGACCGCGCCCGAACCGGTCTGTCAGTGGCGACTGCTACGTTCGCGTCAGCGAGAACCGAGACACGATCGAAGCGACAGAGACGACAGCAGGGACGAAGGCGTGGCCGAGCAGCGCATCGCGGTCGATGCGGACCAGGACGGTCCGGGCGGGCGACTGCAGCCCCTGCGCGAGGACGGACAGCCGGCCGACCGCCCCGAGCGGGTGCGCGATCTCGCCGCCGCCATGGCCGAGCGGGAGTACGCCCAGCACCCCCGGTGGGTCTGGGCCGCCACCGAGGACGTCTACCCCCGGCTGCTGCCGCGGCTGCCGGAGAGCCGACTCGGGCGCTGCCACGACGCCAAGCTGGTGGAACCGCTGCTCCTGGCCCACGAGGGCCGATACGGCGAGCCGCGCTCCCTCGGTGCGGCCTGGGCCAGGCTGCAGGGCCTGCCGGTCCCCGAGGACCTCCGGCTCGGGCTGGCCGAGGCGGAGTCCGACGCGCACGCACAGGACGCGCTCTTCGCGCCGGACCGCAGCCGCCTGGGCCCGGGCGTGGATCCGCTCACCGCCCTGGTCGCGGTCCACGCCGAGCAGCAGCGACGCCTCGCCGCGCTCCCCGAGCCGACGCGGCGCGGGCTGCGCCTGCTCAGCGCCGCCGAGTCGGCGGGCGGGCTGGTCGCGGCCGAACTCACCTACGACGGCCTGCCCTGGAGCACAGAGGTCCACGACGCCCTGCTGGAGGAGTTGCTCGGCTCCCGCCCGACCACCGCACAGGCGGCGGGCGGGGCGCGTCCGCCCAAGCTCGCCGCGCTGGCGGTCGAGCTCCAGGACGCCCTCGGCGGGCGACCGCTCAACCCCGACTCCCCCGGCCAGGTGCTGCGCGCCTTCGCCGAACAGGGCGTCAGCCTTCAGTCGACCAGGAACTACCTGCTGCGCCAGGTCGACCACCCCGCCGCACCGCTGCTGCTGCGCTACAAGGAGCTGTCGCGGATCTACGCCGCCCACGGCTGGGCCTGGCGGGACGCATGGGTGCGCGGCGGCCGGTTCCGTCCGGAGTACGTCGTCGGGGGCGTGGTCTCCGGCCGCTGGGCCAGCCGGGGCGGCGGCGCGCTGCAGATCCCGCGGATCCTGCGCGGCGCGGTGGTGGCCGATCCGGGCTGGCGTCTGGTGGTCGCCGACGCGGGCCAGCTGGAACCGCGTGTGCTGTCCGCGCTGTCGAACGACCCGGGCCTGATCCGGGCCGGCGCAGCGGGCGACCTGTACGCGGGCCTGGCCGCCGACGCCTTCGGCGGGGACCGCGCCCGCGCCAAGCTGGGTCTGCTCGGCGCGATGTACGGCCAGACCAGCGGCGAGGTCGGCCCGCTGCTGGCGGTGCTGCGCCGCCGCTTCCCGCAGGCGATGGGCCTGGTCGAGGCGGCGGCCCGGACGGGCGAGTCGGGTGGCGTCGTCGAGTCGCGGCTGGGCCGGCTCTGCCCGCCGCCGTCGGCCTCCTGGCAGGAGGCCGGTTTCGCCGAGCCCTCTCCCTCGGGCGAGCTCGGCGAGGACCGCACCGGGTCGGCTGCCCGCTCCCGCGGCCGATTCACCCGCAACTTCGTGATCCAGGCGAGCGCGGCCGACTGGGCGCTAGCGCTGATCGCGGCGCTGCGCCGCCGTCTCGGCGAAATCCCACCCGGCCCGGACGGCGCACGACCGCGGCTGGTCTTCTTCCAGCACGACGAGATCGTGGTCCACAGCCCGCTCCCGCTCACCGGCACAGTCGCGGCGGCGGTGGCGGCCTCGGCCGACGAGGCGCGCCGGCTGGTCTTCGGCGACACCCCTGTCCGCTTCCCGATGGACACCCACATCGTGGAGCGCTACGCGGACGCGAAGGACGGCGGCGACGCGCAGGACGCCGAGGCGGATGAGGACGAGGGCTACTGAGCCCTGACGTCACCCACATCACCGTCACACACATCACCGACACACACATCACCCGCACCGGGCCTCTCGCGCACCCCACTTGAGACGTGTTCGCTCCGCGTCGTACACTCACACATGTTCGTCCATCATCGAACATTCCCGAGGGGGATCCATGCGCGCCATCGCATTCGAGCAGCTCGGACAGCCCGACGTGCTCAAGGTCGTGAACGTTCCGACTCCGGAGCCGGGGCCCGGCCAGGTGGCGATCGACGTGGTCTGGTCCGGCGTCAACTTCGCGGACGCCAAGGCCCGCTCCGCCGGCTACCGGGTGCCGCAGCTCCCGTTCGTCCCGGGGTTGGAAGTCTCCGGCACGGTCCGCGCGCTGGGGCCTGGCGTGACCGGGCTGACGGTCGGTCAGCACGTCGCCGCGATGCTCCCCGGCGGCGGCTACGCCGAGACCGTGGTCGCTGCGGCTGAGGCGACCTTCGCCGTTCCGGACGCGCTCGACCTCCGCGACGCCGCCGCCCTGATCACCGTGCTCGCCACCGGGTACGGCCTGCTCCACGACGTGGCCCGGCTGCGCGAGGGCGAGACGGTGCTGGTCCAGGGCGCGGCGGGCGGCGTCGGCACGGTCACCGGACAGCTGGCCCGGGCCGCCGGGGCGGGCCGCGTGTTCGGCGTCGTCTCCAGGCCGGACAAGGCGGAGCATGCCCGGAAGTTCGGCTACGACGAGGTCCTCGTCGGCGCGGACTTCGACGAGCAGGTGCTGAAGGCGACCGACGGACGCGGCGTCGACGTCGCGCTCGACCCGGTGGGTGGCGACAGCTGGCGGCGCAGCGTCGCCTCGCTGGCCCGCTACGGCCGCGCGGTGTCCTACGGCAACGCGGGCGGGGAGGCCCCCTGGAACGCGGACTTCGCCGAGCTTTCCCCCCGTGCGATCTCGGTCGGCGCGTTCAGCGTCCTCACCCTCGGCGCCGGTGACCCCGCCGCGCTCCGCTCCCTGACCGACCGCGCCTTCCGCGAGGCCGAACGGGCCGGGATCACCCTCCCGGTCACGGCGGAGTTCCCGCTCGACGAGGCGGCCCGGGCGCACCAACTGCTGGAGAGCCGGTCCAGCACCGGCAAGCTGCTGCTGCGGGTGCGCTGACAGGGTGGGATAGTCGGCGGATGCTGCTGACCACCCCCCGCCTCCGGCTCGTTCTGGCGGCCCCTCCGTTCGACCCGTCGGTCCACGACTGGGTCGCGGAGGCACCCGGCCCCGGCGTCTGGGAGCTGGCCGGGATCACGGCCCGGGCAGCGGAGGTGGGCTGGTACGTGCCGCCGTGGGGACTGTTCGTCGTCATCCGTTCGGCTGACGACCGGGCCGTCGGCGGCGTCGGCTTCCACGGTCCGCCGGGCGCGGACGGCTCCGTCGAGATCGGCTACGAGCTGGCGCCGAGCGCGCGCGGAGCGGGCTACGCCACCGAGGCGGTCCGGGCCGTCTGCGAGCTGGCGCTGGCCGACGCCGAGGTCCGGGCGGTCACCGCCCGGACCCTGCCGGCCAACGAAGCGTCCCAGGCCGTGCTGCTCCGCTGCGGCTTCCACCGGGTCCCGGTCCCGCCCCCGGACGGGATGGTCCACTTCCGGCTGACCGCGCCCACGGCATAGCGCCGAGCCGCACACCGCGCACCCCGTCGAGCCGCCCAGCGGCTTCGCCCACCGTGAAACCCGGATAACGGTTCGACAAGCGCCGTCCCCCCTTGCGTACGCTTGTCTGCGCAATGGGAACCCAGCAGCAGAACACCGCCACCGCCCGCCCGCGCCGTCGCCGGCCTGCCCCGCCGACCGGCGAGGCCGCCGCGCTCGTCGCGCGGCTCGGCGGGATATCGCTCCGCGACGAGGACCGACTCGGGCGTCGAATCGAAGGCCTGCGCAAGGTCCGCGAGCCGGAGAAGCGCGAGCGGCTGCTCGCGACGCTCACCGACGAGGTCGACGCGGCCGAGCTGCGCCTGGAGAACCGCAGAGCGGCGATCCCGACGCCCGCCTACCCCGAGAGCCTGCCGGTCAGCGCCCGCAGGGACGACATCATCGCCGCGATCCGCGACCACCAGGTCGTGATCATCGCCGGTGAGACCGGCTCCGGGAAGACCACCCAGATCCCCAAGATGTGCCTGGAGCTGGGGCGCGGCGTACGCGGCCTGATCGGGCACACCCAGCCGCGCCGGATCGCGGCGCGCACCGTCGCCGAACGCGTGGCCGAGGAGCTCGGCACCGAGCTCGGCAGCACCGTCGGCTGGAAGGTCCGGTTCACCGACCAGGTGGGCGAGAACACCGCCGTCAAGGTGATGACGGACGGCATCCTGCTGGCCGAGATCCAGAACGACCGGCTGCTGCGCCAGTACGACACGCTGATCATCGACGAGGCCCACGAACGCAGCCTCAACATCGACTTCATCCTCGGCTACCTGCGGCAGCTGCTGCCCAAACGCCCCGACCTCAAGCTGGTCATCACCTCGGCGACCATCGACCCGGAGCGGTTCGCCCGCCACTTCGCCGACCCGGCGACCGGCAAGGACGCCCCGATCATCGAGGTCTCCGGGCGCACCTATCCCGTCGAGGTCCGCTACCGCCCGATCATCGACGACTCCGCAGGCGACGAGGACGACGAATTCGAGGAGTTCCACAAGGGCAGCCGCCCCGGCGGCGGGTACGGCGGCGGCGCGTACGGCGGTGGCGACCGGGACCGGGACCGCGACCAGGTCCAGGCGATCTGCGACGCGGTCGAGGAGCTGGGCCGCGAGGGCCAGGGCGACATCCTGGTCTTCCTCTCCGGCGAGCGGGAGATCCGCGACACCGCGGAGGCGCTGGAGAAGCAGAACCTCCGCGCAACCGAGGTCGTCCCGCTCTACGCCCGGCTCTCCTCCGCCGAGCAGCACCGGGTCTTCCAACCGCACTCCGGCCGCCGGATCGTGCTGGCCACCAACGTCGCGGAGACCTCCCTCACCGTCCCGGGCATCCGGTACGTGATCGACCCGGGCACCGCCCGCATCTCCCGCTACAGCCACCGCACGAAGGTCCAGCGGCTGCCGATCGAGGCGGTCTCGCAGGCCAGCGCCAACCAGCGCAAGGGCCGCTGCGGCCGTACCAGCGACGGCATCTGCATCCGGCTCTACTCCGAGGAGGACTTCCTCTCCCGCCCGGAGTTCACCGACCCGGAGATCCTGCGCACCAACCTGGCCTCGGTCATCCTGCAGATGACGGCCGCCGGGCTCGGCGACATCACCGCTTTCCCGTTCATCGAGCCGCCGGACCGCCGCAACATCAAGGACGGCGTCGACCTGCTCCAGGAGCTGCACGCCCTGGAGAGCGGGACCACCCAGCAGGGCATGCGGCTCACCCCGACCGGCCGCAAGTTGGCCCAGCTGCCGGTCGACCCGCGGCTGGCCCGGATGGTGCTGGAGGCCGAGAAGAACGGCGTGATCCGCGAGGTCATGGTGATCGCCGCCGCGCTCTCCATCCAGGACCCGCGCGAGCGCCCGGTCGAGAAGCGCGCCCACGCGGACCAGCTGCACGCCCGGTTCACCGACCCGACCTCGGACTTCCTCACCTACCTCAACCTCTGGCGTTATCTGAAGCAGCAGCAGAGGGCGCTCAGCAGCAGCCAGTTCCGCCGGATGTGCAAGGCGGAGTTCCTCAACTACCTGCGCATCCGCGAGTGGCAGGACATCGACGCACAGCTGCGCCAGGTGGCCAAGTCGCTCGACGTCGACCTGGGCAGTCCGCACATGGCCGAGGAGGTCGACGGCGACGCGGTGCACCGCTCGCTGCTGGCCGGTCTGCTCTCGCACGTCGGCTCCAAGGACGCCGAGAAGCAGGAGTTCTTCGGGGCGCGCGGCGCCAAGTTCGCCGTCTTCCCGGGTTCCGCCCTGTTCAAGAAGACGCCCGCCTGGGTGATGGCGGCCGAGCTGGTGGAGACCTCCCGCCTGTGGGCCCGGATCGCCGCCAAGGTCGAGCCGCAGTGGATCGAGGAGCTGGCCGACCACCTGGTCAAGCGCACCTACAGCGAGCCGCACTGGGAGAAGGACCGCGGCGAGGTGGTGGCCTTCGAACGGGTGACCCTCTACGGCGTGACGCTGGTCGCCGGGCGCAAGGTCGGCTACGGGAAGATCGACCGCGAACTCTCCCGCGAGCTGTTCATCCGCCGCGCCCTGGTCGAGGGCGACTGGCGCACGCACCACCGGTTCTTCCACGACAACCGCAAGCTGCTCGACGAGGTCGAGGAGCTGGAGAACCGCGCCCGCCGCCGCGACATCCTGGTCGACGAGGAGACCCTCTTCGACTTCTACGACCAGCGGGTGGGCCAGGAGGTCGTCTCCGCCGCGCACTTCGACAGCTGGTGGAAGAAGAACCACCGCGCCAAGCCGGACCTGCTCACCTTCACACCGGACCTGCTGGTCAACGACTCCGCCGAGGCGGTCACCGAGCGCGACTACCCCTCCGTGTGGCACCAGGGCGACCTGGAGCTGCCGCTGACCTACCAGTTCGAGCCGGGCACCGAGCAGGACGGCGTGACCGTCCACATCCCGCTCACCCTGCTCAACCAGGTGCGCCCGGTCGGCTTCGACTGGCAGATCCCTGGCCTGCGTGAGGAGTTGGTCACCGCGCTGATCCGCTCGCTGCCCAAGGCGCTGCGCCGCAACTTCGTCCCCGCGCCGGACTACGCCAAGCGGCTGATGCGCATGCTCGCCACCCGCGACCCGGAGGCGGACGACAAGCCGCTGGTGGAGCTGTTGGAGTGGCAGCTGCACGAGCTGCGCGGCCTGCCCGTCCCGCGCGACAGCTGGAACCTTCCCGCGGTCCCCGACCATCTGCGGATCACCTTCCGCGTCGAGGACGAACGCGGTCGCAAGCTGGGCGAGGGCAAGGACCTGGAGCGGCTCAAGCTCGAGCTCAAGTCCCGTACGCAGCAGGCGATCGCCAAGGCCGCCGGGGGTCTGGAGAAGCGCGGCCTGACCGACTGGACCATCGGCGAGCTACCGCACACCTTCGAGCAGAAGCGCGGCGGGCAGACCGTCAAGGGCTACCCCGCCCTGGTCGACGACGGCGACTCTGTCTCGGTTCAGCTGCTGGACTCCCCCTACGAGCAGCAGCGCGCCATGGCCGCGGGGACCAGGCGGCTGCTCCTGCTGGGCGTCAACTCCCCGATCAACTCGATCCAGTCGCGGCTCGGCAACGGCGCCAAGCTGGCGCTGGCGGCCAATCCGCACGGCTCGACCGAGGCGCTCTTCGCCGACTGCCTGACCGCCGCCGCGGACAAGTTGATCGCCGAGGCCGGCGGCCCGGCCTGGGACGGCGAGGAGTTCGCCCGGCTGCGCGACCACGTCCGGGCGGAGCTCTACGAGGCCACCGCCGACGCGGTGATCAAGACCGCCAACGTCCTGGCGGTGCACCACCGGGTCCAGGAGCGCCTCAAGGGCATCGGCAACAGCCTGGCTCTGCTGACCGGTCTCACGGACGTCCGGGCCCAGCTCAAGGAGCTGATCCACCCGGGCTTCGTCGCTGAGACCGGCCTGCGCCGCCTGCCCGACCTGCAGCGCTACCTCAAGGCCGTGGAGCGCCGACTGGTCAAGCTGTCGGAGGACCCGATCCGCGACCGCGACCGCACCAGCGCGGTGATCCGCATGCAGGACGCCTACGCCGAACTGCGCGCCAAGCTGCCGCCGGAGCGCCGGGACGAGGAGGGCGTGCTGCAGATCCGCTGGATGATCGAGGAGTTGCGGGTCAGCCTCTGGGCACAGCCGCTGGGCACCCCGTACTCGATCTCCGAGCAGCGGATCCTGCGCGCCGTCGACGCGCTGATGCCCTGACCTGGCCTGATCCGACAGGTTCGAGCTCCTGTGGCCCGGTCGGCACTGCGCGTAACGGCGCGTAACGGCGCCGACCGGGCCGCACCGCTGTGTCTCGGACCGGCCGTTCGGCCTAGGACGGGCGTCACATCGGCGGGGTTATTGAGGCGGGTTGGGTAGACTCGACCTCTTGTCTTGTCGACAAAGGGACGAGGGCCCGATGACCACCGCCACCACCGCGCAACCCGCGCCGCGCGACCTGACCGACGGCGAGGCGCCGGTCACCTCCGCGGCGCTGTTCAGCGCGGGCCCGGGGGCCGCACCGCGCACACTCGTCGACATCCTGGACGCCACCGTCCGCGCCCACCCGAACGAGCCCGCGTTGGACGACGGCCGGGCGCAGCTGAGCTACCGCGCCCTGGCCGCAGCCGTCGAGACGCAGCGCAAGCAGCTCATCGCAGCGGGCATCCGTCCCGGCGACCGGGTCGGCGTGCGGATCCCGTCCGGGACCAACGACCTCTACGTCGGCATCCTCGCCGTGCTGGCCGCCGGTGCCGCCTACGTGCCGGTGGACGCCGAGGACCCGGACGAGCGGGCCGAGTTGGTCTTCGGCGAGGCCGAGGTCCGGGCGATCCTGGGCCCCGACCGCACCCTGACGCAGCGTCATCTGCTGCGCCCGGAGTCGCGCCTGCTTCCCGACGGCCCGCGTCCCACGCCGGAGCACGACGCCTGGATCATCTTCACCTCCGGTTCCACCGGCAAGCCCAAGGGCGTCGCGGTCACCCACCGCAGCGCCGCCGCCTTCGTGGACGCCGAGGCCGCGCTCTTCCTGCGGGAGGAGCCGATCGGCCCCGGCGACCGGGTGATGGCCGGGCTCTCCGTCGCCTTCGACGCCTCCTGCGAGGAGATGTGGCTGGCCTGGCGGCACGGCGCCTGCTTGGTGCCCGTCCCGCGCTCCCAGGTGCGCAGCGGGGCCGACCTCGGCCCGTGGCTGATCGAGCAGGAGATCACCGTCGTCTCCACCGTGCCGACCCTGGCCTCGCTCTGGCCCGCCGAGGCGCTGAGCGAGGTCCGGCTGCTGATCTTCGGCGGCGAGGCCTGCCCGCCCGAGCTGGTGACCCGCCTGGTCACCGAGGGCCGCGAGGTGTGGAACACCTACGGCCCGACCGAGGCCACCGTGGTGGCCTGCGCCGCGCTGATGGACGGCGAGGGGCCGGTCAGGATCGGCCTGCCGCTCGACGGCTGGGAGCTGGCCGTGGTCGACGAGGCCGGGCGGCCGGTCCCGCTGGGCGGCAGCGGCCAGCTGGTCATCGGCGGTCTCGGCCTGGCCCGCTACCTGGACCCGGCCAAGGACGCCGAGAAGTACGCCTCACTGCCCTCGCTCGGCTGGGAGCGCGCCTACCGCAGCGGCGACCTGGTCCGCGCCGACGCCGAGGGCCTGGTCTTCCTGGGCCGCGCCGACGAGCAGATCAAGCTGGGTGGGCGGCGCATCGAGCTGGGCGAGGTCGACGCCGCGTTGCAGGCGCTGCCGGGCGTCGCCGGTGCGGCCGCCGCCGTCCGGACCGCGCGCGGCGGCAACCAGCTGCTGGTGGGCTACCTGGTCACCGACGGCAGCGACGACTGGAACAAGGCGGAGGCCGCCCTGCGGCTGCGCAAGGAGCTGCCGGCCGCGCTGGTCCCGGTCCTGGCCGTGGTGGACGACCTGCCCACCCGCACCTCGGGCAAGGTCGACCGCAACGCCCTCCCCTGGCCGCTGCCCGAGAGCGCCGACGACACCGCCACCGAGCGGTTCCAGGGCACCGAGGCGTGGCTCGCCGAGCAGTGGACCGAGATCCTCGGCGTCACGGTGACCAGCAACTCCGACGACTTCTTCGCCATCGGCGGCGGCAGCCTGGCCGCCGCCCGGCTGGCGACCCAGCTGCGCGAGCGCTACCCGGCCATCGCCGTGCTCGACGTCTACGCCTATCCGACGCTGCGCAAGCAGGCCAAGCTGCTCGACCGCTCGGCCAGCACCGGCGGCGAGCGCCGCGAGATCGCCCCGACGCCGCGTCGCGCGCAGGCGATCCAGCTGGCGCTGCTGGTCCCGCTCTTCGCCCTGGTCGGGCTGCGCTGGACGGTGGGGCTGCTGGCCCTGGCCGACGCGCTGCACTGGTTCGGCGCGTACCCGTGGGCGCCGACGGCCTCCTGGTGGCTGGTCGGCGCGGGCGCACTGGTGCTGTTCAGCCCACCCGGCCGGATCGCGATCGCGGCGGGCGGGGCCCGGCTGCTGCTGCGCGGCGTCGGACCGGGCCGCTACCCGCGCGGCGGCGGCGTGCACCTGCGGCTGTGGACGGCCGAACGGCTGGCGGAGCTGAGCGGGGCCGCCTCGCTGACCGGCTCCTGGCTGGTCCGCTACGGCCGGGCGCTGGGCGCCCGGATCGCCCAGGACGTGGACCTGCACTCGTTGCCGCCCGTCACCGGCCTGCTCAAGCTGGGCCGCGGCTGCGCGGTCGAGTCCGAGGTCGACCTGTCCGGCTGGTGGCTGGACGGCGACCGGCTGGAGATCGGCGCGATCAAGGTCGGTTCGCAGGCCGTCGTCGGCACCCGGACCGTGCTCTTCCCCGGCTCCCGGGTCGGCAAGCGGGCCGAGGTCGTGCCCGGCTCCGGCGTGGCGGGACAGATCCCGACCGGACAGCGCTGGGGCGGCGTCCCGGCGGTCAAGCTGGGCAAGGCCGACCGGTCCTGGCCCAAGCAGCGTCCCGCACGGCGTATGCGCTGGTCCGCCGCCTACGGCGCGAGCGGCGCGTTCCTGACGCTGCTGCCGCTGCTGTCCGCCGTTCCGACGGTCGCGGTCGTAGCGCAGTTCGTCGGTGCGAACGACGGCGCGGGCACGGCACTGCGCGGCGCGCTGCTCGCCGTGGTCCCGGCCGCGCTGGCGTTCGGTATCGCCTACGCGCTGCTGGTGCTGGCCGCCGTGCGGCTGCTCAGCATCGGGCTCCGCACCGGCCACCACCCCGTGCACAGCCGGATCGGCTGGCAGGCCTGGACGGTCAGCCAGCTGATGGACACGGCACGGGAGACGCTCTTCCCGCTCTATGCGGGCCTGGTCACCCCGGTCTGGCTGCGCGCCCTCGGGATGAAGGTCGGCCGCGGGGCCGAGGTCTCCACGGTGCTGGCGCTGCCCAGCCTGACCAAGGTCGGCGAGGGCGCGTTCCTCGCCGACGACACCCTGACCGCCCCGTACGAGCTGGGCGGCGGCTGGATGCGGATCGGCCGCGCCGAGATCGGCCGCCGCGCCTTCCTCGGCAACTCCGGCATGACCGGGGCCGGCCGGTCCGTCCCGGACGGCGGCCTGGTCGGCGTGCTGTCGGCGACGCCGAAGAAGGCCAAGAAGGGCTCCTCGTACCTGGGCCTGCCGCCGGTCAAGCTGCCGCGCGCGGCGGCGAAGGGCGACGAGGGCCTCACCTACGACCCGCCGGCGCACCTGCTCTGGGCCCGCGGCCTGGTCGAGCTGTGCCGCCTTGTGCCGGTCTTCTGCTCGGCCGCCCTCGCGTTGCTGACCGGCGCGGCGCTGTACGCCCTGGCCCGGGCGGGCGCCTGGGAGCTGGTCCTGCTGGCCGGACCGGTCCTGCTGGCCTCGGGCGCGGTCGCCGCCCTCGTCTCGATCGCGGCGAAGTGGCTGCTGGTGGGCCGGTTCCGGCAGGTGGACCACCCGCTGTGGAGCGGCTTCGTCTGGCGCAACGAGCTGGCCGACACCTTCGTCGAGGTGCTGGCCGTGCCGTGGCTGGTCGGCTCGGTCCCGGGCACGCCGGTGCAGACGCTGTGGCTGCGCGGACTCGGGGTGCACGTGGGCCGCGGGGTGTGGTGCGAGAGCTACTGGCTGCCCGAGTCGGACCTGATCACCCTGGGCGACGGGGTCAGCGTCAACCGGGGCTGCGTCCTGCAGACGCACCTCTTCCACGACCGGATCATGCGGATGGATACTGTGGTCCTCGATCAAGGTGCCACCCTCGGCCCGGGTGGCATCGTGCTGCCGGGCAGCCGGGTCGGCGCGCGGACCACGCTCGGTCCCGCGTCGCTGGTGATGGGCGGCGAGTCGGTCCCGGCCGACACCCGCTGGCTCGGCAACCCGATCGAGGCCTGGCAGGACTGACCGGCGGCAGCACAGCGCTGTCGCGCCGGCACGACTGCCGGGGCGGCGCGCGGTCTCACGACCAGAACGTCGGCAGCACAGAGCGCAGGACAGCACGGCACGGCACGGCACGGCAGAGCACGGAACGGCACGCACGGCGCACAGGGAGCGGAACACCGGTGAGTCCCCAGCAGGCCCGGAGACAACAGACCGCCACCGGCGCGGGCACGGTCCCCGCCACCGACCCGTACTTCCCCGCCAACGGCGACGCGCGCTACCACGTGCACCGCTACGAGCTGGCGCTCGACTACCGCCCCGCGCCCAACCGGCTCAGCGGCACCGCCCGGATCAGCGCCATAGCCGCGCCGGGCGGCGCGCCGCTGGCCGAGTTCGCCTTCGACCTCGCCGCCGGCTTCCGGATCGGCCGGGTCACCGTCGACGGTCGGGCCCCGCACTACGCCCACCGCGCGGGCAAGCTCCGCGTCCGCCCGGCCAAGCCGCTGACGCCGGGCGCGGCCTTCACCGTCGAGGTGCACTGGAGCGGCAACCCCAAGCCGGTGCGCAGCCCCTGGGGCGGCCTCGGCTGGGAGGAGCTGACCGACGGCGCCCTCGTCGCCAGCCAGCCGACCGGCGCGCCCTCCTGGTACCCGTGCAACGACCGTCCGGCCGACAAGGCGTCGTACCAGATCTCGCTGACCACCCCCTCCCCCTACGCGGTGGTCCTCGGCGGACAGTTGCTCACCCGGACGGTGAAGTCCAGCAGCACCACCTGGGTCTACGAGCAGTCCGCACCCACCTCCAGCTACCTGGTCGGCGTCGCCCTCGGCGCGCTGCAGCAGGTGCGGCTGGACGACCCGGTGGCGGACGAGGTTCCGCAGCACGGCTGGGTGCCCCACCATCTGGTTCCGGCGTTCGGAGCGACCTTCGCGCGCCAGCCGGAGATGATGCGGCTCTTCCAGGAGCTGTTCGGCCCCTACCCGTTCGACGGCTACGCGGCGGTCGTCGTCGACGAGGAGCTGGACGTCCCGGTGGAGGCCCAGGCCATGGCCACGTTCGGGGTCAACCACCTGGTCGAGGGGTGGGAGTCGGAGCGGATGGTCGCGCACGAGCTGGCCCACCAGTGGTTCGGCAACAGCGTCAGCGTGGCCGACTGGCGGCACATCTGGCTGAACGAGGGCTTCGCGAAGTACGCCGAGTGGCTCTGGTCCGAGCGCGCGGGCGGCCCCGGCGCGGCGGAGCGCGCGGCACGCTCGCACCAGCTGCTCTCGGTGCTCCCCCAGGACCTGCGTCTGGCCGATCCGGGACGCCGCTCGATGTTCGACGACCGCATCTACCAGCGCGGCGGCCTGACGGTCCATGCGCTCCGGGTCGCCCTGGGCGACGAGGCCTTCTTCCGGATGCTGCGCGACTGGACCCGCTCCCACCGGCACGGGACGGCCGGGACGGACGCGTTCGTCGCCCATGTGCAGCGCTACGCCTCGGCCCCGCTCGACGGGCTGCTCAACGCCTGGCTGTACGAGACGCTGCTGCCGCCGCTGCCCACGGCCTGAGGCGCAGCTTCGGGAGCGCGCGGTCAGACGCGCCCGGGGGCCGTCGCCCGGCTGAGCTCGGGCAGCAGCTTCTGCAGGATCCCGTGCAGCTGGTCGCGCTCGGACTCGTCGAGGAGGTCCAGCGCGTCGTGGACCACCTGCATGTCCTCGCGCACGGCGAGGAGCGCCGCCCGGCCCTCCTCGGTCGCGGTGACGATCTTGATCCGCCGGTCCTGCGGCCCCGGCTCGCGTCGGACCAGACCGCGTGACTCCAGCCGGTCCACGATGCCGGTCACGTTGGAGGCGTCGCAGACCAGGGCCTCCGCCACCGCCCGCATGGGCAGCGGGCCGCGCACCGCGGCGCCGAGCACCTTGGCCTGGACCGGCGTCAGCCCGTGCCGCGCCGCGACCACGGCGAAGTCCTGGTAGTACGCGCCGCCGACCGCCGCGATCACGTCCATCAGTTCCGCCTTACTGGTACTCATGACGGTGATTTTACGTCCGGCAAATTGAGGTGCTCAACTATCCTGGCGGAACGAAGATCATCACGAACCGATGTGACGAGGGGAACGGATCGCAGATGAGCATCATGCGCACCACCACGCTGGGGACCGACGGCCCGACGGTCGGCGTGGTCGGACTCGGCTGCATGGGCATGTCCCACGCCTACGACCCCCAGGGCCACGACGAGGCGACCTCGATCGGCGTCATCCACCAGGCGCTCGACCTGGGCGTCACGCTGATCGACACCGCCGACGCCTACGGGCCTTTCACCAACGAGGAGTTGGTCGGCCGCGCACTCGCCGGTGGACGCCGCGAGCAGGCCGTGCTGGCCACCAAGGTGGGCCTGGTGACCCCGGACAGCGGCCTCGGGGCGGGATCCGCGGCCCTGACCAGGAACGGCAGGCCGGAGCACGTCCGCGCCGGGATCGACGCGAGCCTGCGCCGCCTGGGCACCGACCACGTCGACCTCTACCAGCTGCACCGGGTCGACCCGGAGGTCCCGATCGAGGAGACCTGGGGCGCGATGGCCGAGGCCGTCGCCGCCGGCAAGGCGCGGGCCATCGGGCTCTCCGAGGTCGACGTCGAGGAGATCAAGCGCGCCCAGGCGGTGCACCCGGTGGCCTCGGTCCAGTCCGAGCTCTCGCTCTGGACCCGCGACCCGCTGGACGCGGTGCTGCCGTACTGCACGAGCCAGGGCATCGCCTTCCTTCCGTTCTCGCCGCTCGGGCGCGGGTTCCTCGCGGGCCGCTTCGCCAGCACGCAGGACCTCCCGGCCGACGACTGGCGCGCGACGCTGCCGCGCTTCCAGGCCGAGGCGCTGGCCGCCAACCAGGCGCTGGTGGACGCGGTCCGCGCCGTCGCCGCGCGCCACGGCGCCACTCCGGCGCAGATCGCCCTCGCCTGGGTGCTCGCCCAGGGCCGGTACGTGGTGCCGATCCCCGGCACCAAGACGCCCAAGTACCTTGCCGACAACGCGGGTGCGGCGGCCGTGACCCTCACCGAGGCCGACCTCTCCGAACTCGACGCCCTGCCGGCGCCGGAGGGCACCCGGTACTGACCAGCTCTCCGGCCGATCCGGCGGATCCGGCCGGAACCGTTCCACCAAGGGCCGCGTCACACGGGCATGACGACAGACACCAACTGGAGTGACTGGCCCGCACAGGCTGCGGCTCCGGCGCTGTCCGCAGCCCTCCGACCCGGACAGCCCCAAGGGGCCCCACTGGCCGAACTGTCCGCCCCTGCTGGGCAGTCCGGCCGACGCAACCGGCTCGCCGTCGTCGTGCTGGCGTCCCTCGTCGTGCTCGCCACCGTCGCCGTCGGCCTGGTCGTCCTGCTGGGAGCCACGGCGAGCGCGGCGGGCGGCTGCGGCGGCGGGTGACGTACCGGCCGCAGCCGGATGAAACGGCGACCGGACGACGCGGCGTCAGCGCAGCAGGTAGGGCAGGCGCTCCCGCAGGAACGCGCGCGGGAACTCGTCCCGTAGCCGCCACAGCCCGGCGTCGACGACGAAGTGGGCCATCACCGCACCGAGGTAGGCCCCGTAGAGCGCACGCTCGGCGGGGCCTCCGCCGTGCAGGTGGGAGGCGAGGTTGAGCACCACCCCGAGCAGCAGGGCGATGTTGAGCAGCAGCGCCAGCGCCGTCCACCGGGGTATTCGCCCGGCGGCACCGCCGCCCGCGACCAGGGACATCATCACCAGGTACTGGAAGCCGTGGGCGACGGTCAGCCCGGCCACCGCCGCATAGGGCGAGTCGAAGAGGAAGACCGGCAGGAAGAAGAGCAGCGCCGTGACCTGCAACACCGCAGCCTGCCACGGCCGTTCGGCGACAGGGCGACGCAGCAACTGCACCGCCCCGTAGCCGACGGCCGCCGCGAACAGGCCCGCCGCGACCGGGAAGAGCGCGTCGAGCCGAGGCAACGGACCGGCGATCTGCAGCAGTTCCGGACGGCACAACGCCCGGCGATCCCGGCCAGCCCGGCGACGGTGATCGCGGCCCGCTCGCCGCGCCGCAGCGAACCCGCGCCGTAGGCGACGGACGCGAGCGCGGCCAGACCCAGGTCCTGCTTCTGGAAATGGAAGAACTGCCAGGCGAAGAAGGCGAGCAGGAGCAGCGCGAACGGCCCCTGCGGCACCAGCGCAGCCAGCACCGCCGCGCCCACGACCAACCCCGCCGGCGCGATCACGTACCGCACCCGCCGGGCGAGCATGAACCGCCGCACCGCGGGAACCGTCCAGAACCAGGCGCTGCTGGCCACATGGACCGACGACCCGAGAAAGAGCAGCCCGCCCAGCGTCGCCCCCTCGGGCGCACCCGAGGCGGGAGCGGCGACCACCGCACCCACCAGCGAACCGACCGTCAGCAGCAGAACGCCCCACAGCCACGCGTCGCGTGGCGCGGCGTCAGCGGAGGGTTGGACGACTGCTGCCATGGCGCGAGCATAGGTCCCCGCACCGACAAGCGACGCAGCGGGAACACCTGGTGGACGCGCGGGGAACCAATACCAGTACCAAGGGTGTCCTTTCTTACCGCCTCACCCTCGAACGCCCGGAAAGAGTGCAATCCATACGGGGCTCTCACGATGCGCGCCACTCCCCCTCGTATCATCATTCAGCGGGATTCTTCTCAGCCGGTCCGGCGACGCCTCATGGCGTCCGCCAAGGACCGGGACAGGCGAGACACAGGCGGGGCACCGGTGGGGGACAGAATTGCTCACTCTGCTTCGCCCGGCGTTCAGCCCCGGGTCGGACTGAGGACACCCCGACCTACTACTCATGTCGCGGGCGCTGTGCCGATCGGCCACGACCCGAGCACGCCCCAGCAACTCGCAGCAGCCTTCAGCGCGCGACGAGGAGACCTTCAGTGACCCGACGCACACTCCGCCTTGCAGCCGTCCTCGGTTCCGGCGGCATGCTCGGCGGGGCGTTCTTCGCCCAGGCCGTGGCGTCCCCGATCCACCCGACCCCCGCGCCGCCCCAGCAGCACGTGCTGCTGATATCCGTCGACGGTATGCACCAGTCGGACCTGGCCTGGTGGACCGCCCGCTACCCGCACTCCGCGCTGGCGCGGCTGGTCGACGGCGGCACCGAGTACTCCCACGCGCAGACCACCGTCCCTTCGGACAGCTTCCCCGGCATGGTGGCCCAGTTCACCGGCGGTGGGCCGGGCACGACCGGCGTCTACTACGACGACACCTGGAACGCGGACCTGCTGCCCGCCGGGACCACCGACTGCAAGGGCGTCAAGCCCGGCGCCGAGGTCGACTTCACCGAGGACCTGGACAAGAACAAGGCCGGCATCGACGCGGGCCAGGGCCTCAAGGGCCTGCCGGGCTCGATCCTGAAGATGACCGGCACCCCGCAGACGCTGATCAACCCGCGCACCCTGCCGGTCGATCCCAAGACCTGCAAGCCGGTCTACCCGCACTCCTACCTGCAGACCAACACCGTCTTCGAGGTCGCCCAGGGCGCGGGCCTGCGCACCGCCTGGTCGGACAAGCACGCGGCCTACGAGATCCTCGACGGCCCGACCGGCACCGGCATCGACGACCTGTTCACGCCGGAGATCAACTCGAATGCCAACGGCTACCCGGCGGGCAACGACTGGACCACGGACAACAAGGCCACCGAGCAGTACGACACCTACAAGGTCCAGGCCGTCCTCAACGAGATCGACGGGTACAACCACCAGCACACCACCTGGGAGGGCACGCCAGCCGTCTTCGGCATGAACTTCCAGGCCGTCTCGACCGCGCAGAAGCTGCCCTCCTCGGACGGCCTCAAGGGCGGCTACTCGTCCACCGACGAGCCGGGCCCGCTGCTGCAGAAGAACCTGGCCTTCGTGGACGCCGAGTTGGGCCGGATGACCGCCGAACTGCGCAAGCGCCACCTGGACAAGACGACCACCGTCATCCTGTCCGCCAAGCACGGCCAGTCCCCGACCGACCCCACCCAGCTCACCCGGATCGACGACAGCACGCTGCTCTCCGGTCTCGACGCGGCCTGGAAGAAGGCCCATCCGGGCGTCCGCAACCTGGTCGCCCACTCGGTGGACGACGACGGCATGCTGCTCTGGCTGACCGACCGCTCCAAGGTCGCCACCGACTTCGCCCAGAAGTACCTGCTGGCCCAGAGCGGCACCGGGACCGACATCAACGACAAGCCCAAGGCCTTCACCGCCGGCGGCCTGTCCAAGGTCTACGCCGGCGCGGCCGCCGCCAAGTACTTCGGCGTCAAGCCGGGCGACGCCCGCGTCCCGGACCTCTTCGGGATCTCGCAGTACGGCGTCGTCTACACCGGCGGTACCGGCAAGGTGGCCGAGCACGGCGGCGCCCACGCGGACGACCTGGACGTGCCGCTGGTGATCAGCGGCGCCGACGTGCCGACTGAGGTCGTCGACACCGCCGCGGTGCAGACCAAGCAGATCGCGCCGACCATCCTGTCGCTGCTCGGCCTGGACCCGAACTCGCTGGTGGCGGTGGAGAAGGAGCACACCCGGGTGCTGCCGGTCAGCTGAGCCCGCCCGGTCGCGGCGCTGCTCCGGCCTGGTTGTACGGGCCCGGCTGCTCCTGCTCGTCCCAGGCGAGCAGGAGCAGCGCCGCGTCGTCCTTGGGCGAGCCGCCGGCATAGTGCTGGAGGTCGGCGTAGAGCCGGTCGAGACCGGCCGTCAGGTCGCCGTTCACCTCCTCACCCCGCCCGCCTTCGCCGGAGCGCAGCAGGCCAGGGCCGCGCTCTGCCAGCGGGTAGAACTCGCCGCTCGCGTCGCGCGCCTCGACCACGCCGTCGGTGCAGAAGAGCAGCAGGTCGCCCGACCGGAACGGAACCGTCCAGGAGCGCGGCTCACCCTGCGCCAACTGGGCGAGCCCGAGCGGAACCCACGGGTCCGGCGGTTCGAGCAGGACCGACTCCCCGTCGGCCAGGACGCGCAGCGGCGGGACGTGTCCGCAGTGGATCAGCTCGACCGCGTCGGGCGGCAGGAACTGGGCCAGCAACGCGGTGGTGAACTCACCACTGACGGCGTGCCGGGCGACGCTGGTCTCCAGGCGACGAGCCACTCCGGCGAGGTCCGGCTCGTCGAAGACCGCCTCCCGGAACGCCCCCAGCACCAGCGAGGCCATCCGGACCGCGGGCAGCCCCTTCCCCCGCACGTCACCGATCAGTGCCCGCACGCCGAACGGGGTGTCCAGCACGGCGTAGAGGTCGCCGCCGATCTGGGCCAGGTCGGCGGCCGAGACGTAGCGTGCCGCGACCCGCACCGGTCCGACCTGCGGATCCGGCGGCGGCAGCAGGGCCAACTGCGCGGCCTCGGCCACGGTCCGGACCGCGACCAGGTCCCGGGTGCGGACGACGCGGAAGTACGAGATCAGCACCGCGGCCAGGGTCAGCGCCGCGTAGGCGATCAGCGTCCCCCCGAAGAGTCGGTGCGACTCACCGCCGTCGAGCCCGTCGTAGTGGGTCAGCAGCACCATCAGCAGCAGGCCGACACAGCTGCTGAGGACCACCTCCAGCGGATAGAGCATCAGCGCCGCCAGCGGCGGGACCACCGACATCAGCGCGGCCAGGTAGGTGTCCCGGCCGGAGAGCAGGTCCGCCGCGCAGACGGCGACGATCGCGCCGACCACCGGAAGCAGCCGCTGCCAGAGCGGTGCCTGGAGCAGCGCCGCTCCGTCGTCCAGCGGCGAGGCCGACGGCGCGGAGGCGCCCACCTCCTCCACGGGTCGGATGCTCGTCACAGTGCTGAATCTATAGGAACCCCCTGTAAGCGACACGTCTGAGGCTTTCCACCCAAAACGCTCGCCCCTCCGGTATTCCCCTCTCGGCACGCACGGCGACGTGGTTCATCTCACTCCCGTCAAGACCTACCTACGGTGGCGTAGGTCACTTCACACAGTGAAGTATCGACGGTATGCCCACATCGCGATCACCCCAGGAGCACGGTCAGATCACCTCCTACGTCGCCCTCGGCGACAGCTTCACGGAGGGACTGAACGACCCGGGGCCCGACGGCGGCTTCGCCGGATGGGCCGACCGGCTGGCCCGCATCCTCGCCGAGCAGCGACCGCGTACCGAGTCCGGGCACTACGACCTGCGCTACGCCAACCTGGCCGTGCGCGGACGCCTGCTGGACCAGATCGCCGCCGAACAGGCGCCGCAGATCGAGTCGATGCAGCCGGACCTGGTCAGCATCTGCGCGGGTGGCAACGACATCCTGCGACCGGGGAGCGACCCGGACGACGTGGCCGAGCGCTTCGAGCGGGCCGTGCTCCAGGTCCGGCCGCACGCCGGCCGCGTGCTGATCTTCACCGGCTTCGACACCCGGGACACCCCAGTGCTCAAGCACCTGCGCGGCAAGATCGCCACCTACAACGCGCACCTGCGGGCCGTCGCCGACCGGCACGACCTGGACGTGGCGGACGTGTGGGCGCTCCGTTCGGCGCGCGACCGCCGCGCCTGGAGCGAGGACCGGCTGCACCTCTCCCCGGAGGGCCACCAGCGCGTCGCCCTGCTGGCCGCGCGGTCGCTCGGGCTTCCCGTCGAGGACCCCGAGGCCCCCTGGCCGCCCATGACCACTCACAGCGCGGCGGAGCAGCGCCGGGAGAACATCCAGTGGGCGCGCGAGTACCTGCTCCCCTGGGTCGGCCGCCGCCTGCGCGGCGAGTCCTCGGGCGACCACGTCGAGCCCAAGCGCCCGGACCTCGCCCCGCTGTAACGCCTGCGTGCCCTTGCGCCGCCGCACCGCGGCACCGGCACCGAGCCCGCTCCGACGCCTGCGCGTCGGGGCGGGCTTTCTGCTACCTGGAGCAAGGGATGGCTACTCTCGGTGCTCGTGGGATTTCGAGCTTCGGCCGCCATGCCAGGGAATACCCCAGGGGGGTATGGTGTTGTACGGATCGAGGATCGAATGGTCCCCTCGTACAGTTCCGCCGACCAGGAGGCACCCATGACCACCGCCGTCTTCACCGTTTCCGGCATGACCTGCGGCCACTGCGAGAAGGCCGTCTCCGAGGAGCTCGGCGCCCTGACCGGCGTGGTGCAGGTCGCCGCTGACGCCAAGGCCGGCACGGTCACCGTCGAGTCCGAGCAGCCGCTGGACGACGCCACCGTCCGCGCCGCCGTGGACGAGGCGGGCTACGAGCTCACCGGCCGCCAGGCCTGACCCACCCAGGGAGCCCAGCAGGAGGAGGAAGCAGCATGTCCACCGCCATCCCTGGCATAGAACCGGTCGTCCAACGCGTCGAGCTCGCCATCGGCGGCATGACGTGCGCGTCCTGCGCTGCCCGCATCGAGAAGAAGCTGAACCGGATGGAGGGCGTCACCGCCACGGTCAACTTCGCCACCGAGAAGGCCAGCGTCGCGCACGCGTCCGACGTGGCCGTGGCGGATCTGATCGCCACGGTCGAGAAGACCGGCTACACGGCCGAGGTTCCCGCCCCCGTCGTCCCCGAACCGGTCACGACGGACGACGGCGCAGCGGGCGGTACGGCGGAGGGCGGCACGCCCGGGGCGAGGGACGACGAGACGGCCCGGCTCCGGCACCGGCTGCTGGTCACCGTCGCGCTCAGCATCCCCGTGATCGTCCTCGCGATGGTCCCCGCGCTGCAGTTCCGCAACTGGCAGTGGCTGTCGCTGACCCTGGCCGCGCCGGTCGTGGTCTGGGGCGGCTGGCAGTTCCACAAGGCCGCCTGGACCAACCTGCGGCACGGCGCGGCCACCATGGACACCCTCGTCTCCGTGGGCACCCTGGCCGCCTTCGGCTGGTCCGTCTGGGCACTCTTCTTCGGCGACGCCGGCATGCCGGGTATGAAGCACGGCTTCGACTTCTCGCTCTCCTCGCAGAACGCCTCGTCCACCCTCTACCTGGAGACGGCCGCCGGTGTCACGGCGTTCATCCTGCTCGGCCGCTATCTGGAGGCGCGGGCCAAGCGCCGCGCCGGCGCGGCCCTGCGCGCGCTGCTGGAGCTGGGAGCCAAGGACGTGGCCGTGCTCCGTGACGGCCGCGAGGAGCGCATCCCGATCGGACGGCTCGTGCTCGGCGACCGCTTCGTGGTCCGTCCCGGCGAGAAGGTCGCGACCGACGGACGCGTCGTCGAGGGCAGCTCGGCGGTCGACGCCTCCCTGCTGACGGGCGAGTCCGTCCCGGTCGAGGTCGGCCCGGGCGACGAGGTCACCGGAGCGACGGTCAACTCCGGCGGCCGACTGGTCGTCGAGGCGACCCGCGTCGGCGCCGACACACAACTGGCCCGGATGGCCGTCCTGGTCGAGCAGGCGCAGAGCGGAAAGGCCGCGGCGCAGCGCCTGGCCGACCGGATCTCAGCGGTCTTCGTCCCGGCGGTGCTGATCATCGCGCTGGTGACACTGGGCGTCTGGCTGGCCGTCAGCGGCAGCGCCACGGAGGCGTTCACCGCCGCCGTGGCCGTGCTGATCATCGCCTGCCCCTGCGCGCTCGGCCTGGCCACGCCCACCGCGCTGATGGTCGGCACGGGTCGGGGCGCCCAGCTGGGCATCCTGATCAGGGGCCCCGAGGTGCTGGAGTCCACCCGCCAGGTCGACACCGTCGTCCTGGACAAGACCGGCACCGTCACCACCGGCCGGATGGCCCTGGTCGCCGTCCACCCCGCGGACGGCGTCAACGAGGCGCAGGCGCTGCGCCTGGCCGCCGCGGTCGAACATGCCTCCGAGCACCCGATCGCCGCGGCGATCGCGGCAGCGGTGCCGGAGCCGGCCGCGGTGGAGAGCTTCCGCAACGTCCCGGGCCTCGGGGTCGAGGGCGTCGTGGACGGTCACGCGGTCGTCGCCGGACGCGAACGACTGCTCACCGACTGGTCGATGACGCTGCCGCCGGAGCTGCTCACCGCCAAGGCGGACGCCGAGGCCGCAGGCCGCACGGCGGTCCTGGTCGGCTGGGACGGCGCGGCCCGCGCGGTCCTGACGGTCGCGGACACCCCGAAGCCGAGCAGCGCCGAGGCGATCACGCGCCTGCGCGGCCTGGGCCTCACCCCGGTCCTGCTCACCGGGGACAACGCGGCGGTGGCACGGTCCGTCGCGGCCGAGGTCGGCATCGACGCCGACCAGGTGATCGCGGAGGTCCTCCCCGAGGACAAGGCGAGCGTGGTCGCCGGGCTCCAGGCCGAGGGCCGCACGGTCGCCATGGTCGGCGACGGCGTCAACGACGCCGCCGCCCTCGCCCAGGCCGACCTGGGCCTGGCCATGGGCACCGGCACGGACGCCGCGATCGAGGCCGCCGACCTCACCCTGGTCCGCGGTGACCTGCGGTCGGCAGCGGACGCCATCCGCCTGTCCCGACGCACGCTCGCCACGATCAAGGGCAACCTCTTCTGGGCCTTCGGCTACAACGTCGCAGCCCTGCCGCTGGCGGCCTTCGGCCTGCTCAACCCGATGATCGCGGGCGCGGCGATGGCCTTCTCCTCGGTCTTCGTCGTCACCAACAGCCTCCGCCTCCGGCGGTTCCAGGCTCAGGCCTGAGGGGGCGGGACAGGGGACGTCGCACTGCTCTCAGGGGCGCGGGGCCGCGCCCCCGGGTGGTGCAACGTCCCCGCCGCCCGGACCGTCACCGACCGAGCAGCTCGCCGCCGTTGCAGTGCAGGATCTCGCCCGTGATGTAGCCGGCCTCCGCGCTCGCCAGGAAGAAGACCGCAGCCGAGACGTCCTCCGGCTCGCCCACGCGGCCCACCAACGTACGACCCGCGCGGCGAACGAGTTCCACCTCGTTGAGGCGGTCGCCGAAGAACTCCGTGCCCGCCACCGTGCCCGGGGCGACCACGTTCGCGGTGATCCCGGACGGGCCCAACTGCGCGGCCAGGAAGTGGTTCCAGGCGTGCAGCGCGGCCTTGGACGCGCCGTAGGAGCCGGCCCCGCGGACCGCCGCGATCGAACTGATCGTCACCACCCGTCCGCCGCCCTGCGCGAGCCGGTCCCGAACCGACTCGGTGAGCAGCACCGCGGTCAGCACGTTGCGCTCGAAGTCGCCGCGCCAGCGGGCCAGCACCGCGTGCGGGCCCGCTCCGGCCCGGGACTCCCTGCTGCCCGCGCTGTTGACCAACACGTCTATCCGGCCCGGAAGTTCACCCACCAGCGCGGCGACCGCATCGGCGTCGGCGAGGTCGCAGGAGAGCGGGCGGACCGAGGGGCCGAGACGCTCGGCCGCCTCGACGAGGACGTCCCGCCGACGGCCGACGATGGTGACCTGGTCCCCCGCCTCGGCGAACCGACGGGCCACCGAGAGCCCGATCCCCGTCCCGCCACCGGTGACGACAACGTTCCTGCCCATCCGGGCGCCCCCCTGTCTTCCTGACCTCGCACGCCCCGGGCTCCCGGAGCGCGCTGCGAGGCCGCTGCATCGTTGCCGCGTGCGTGCCGCGTTGTTGCTGCGCTGTTGCCGCGTGATTCCTGCGAGTCATCAAGTGGCCGCGGAGAGCCGACCCGGCCCCCAACAGGTCAGTCAGAACGCCGTGCGGATTCACGTGATTCCTACCACGCTGCTATTCGTCCGCTTCGCACCGGGTCGCCCCGACCCGCACCCTCGGACCGAGCGCGCCTGGCATATGACGCTTCGAAGGATCACCGTGAGAGGGGCATCACATGGCCTGACCGTAACTTCGCGAGGCCAACTTTGTGTTAGAACTCGTGAGCCGGGATTCCGGCGGATCCCGGTGCCCGGCCGCCGTCGCTGGGCGGCCGAAAGCGCACGGCGCGGGCGTGATCAGGGTGGTTGAGCGGCCTCCCCCGCGCCCCGCCGTGCGCGCACGCCCCGGCTGCCTCCACGCGTGCCCTCCACGTACCTTCTCCACGCCTTCGCAGAACGCGGGAGCGGGCCCGCACGCCCCTTCCGAGGTGTGCGGACCCGCTCCGTCCGTGCTGTGCGAACGCGGTCAGCGCGCGTCGATCGGGACGTAGTCCCGGATGACCTCACCGGTGTAGATCTGGCGCGGACGGCCGATCTTGTTGGCGGGGTCGGTGATCATCTCCTGCCAGTGGGCGATCCAGCCGGGCAGGCGGCCCAGCGCGAACAGCACGGTGAACATGCTGGTCGGGAAGCCCATGGCCCGGTAGATCAGGCCGGTGTAGAAGTCCACGTTCGGGTAGAGCTTGCGCGAGACGAAGTAGTCGTCCGTCAGCGCGTGCTGCTCCAGCTTGAGCGCGATGTCCAGCAGCTCGTCGGCCTTGCCCAGCTGGGCCAGGACGTCGTGGGCCGCGGCCTTGATGATCTGCGCACGCGGGTCGAAGCTCTTGTAGACGCGGTGCCCGAAGCCCATCAGGCGGACGCCGTCCTCGCGGTTCTTCACCTTGCGGATGAAGGCGTCCACGTCGCCGCCGTCGCGCTTGATGCCCTCGAGCATCTCCAGCACGGCCTGGTTGGCGCCGCCGTGGAGGGGGCCCCACAGCGCGTTGATGCCGGCCGAGATGGAGGCGAAGAGGTTGGCGTGCGAGGAGCCGACCAGGCGAACCGTGGAGGTGGAGCAGTTCTGCTCGTGGTCCGCGTGCAGGATCAGCAGCTTCTCCAGCGCGTTGACCACGACCGGGTTGAGCTCGTAGTCCTCGGCCGGGACGGCGAACGTCATGCGCAGGAAGTTCTCGACGTAGCCGAGGTCGTTGCGCGGGTAGACGAACGGGTGGCCCTGGGCCTTCTTGAAGGCATAGGCAGCTATGGTCGGCAGCTTGGCCAGCAGGCGCACCGCGGAGACGTAGCGCTGCTCGGGGTCGAACGGGTTGTGGCTGTCCTGGTAGAACGTGGACAGCGCGCCGACCACGGAGGACAGCATCGCCATCGGGTGGGCGTCGCGGGGGAAGCCCTGGAAGAAGCGCTTGACATCCTCGTGCAGCAGCGTGTGCTGGTTGATGTCGTGCTCGAAGACCCGCAGCTGCTCGGCGTTCGGCAGCTCGCCGTTGATCAGCAGGTAGGCGGTCTCCAGGAAGGAGCCGCGCTCGGCGATCTGCTCGATCGGGTAGCCACGGTAGCGAAGGATGCCCTGGTCGCCGTCGATGTAGGTGATCGCGGACTTGCAGGCGGCGGTGTTACCGAAGCCGTTGTCCAGCGTGGTCAGGCCGGTCTGGCCGAGCAGCTTCGAGATGTCGAAGCCCGCGTTACCAACGGTGGCGTCGACCACCGGGTAGTCGTACTCGCCGCCCTGGTAGCGGAGTACTACAGAGTTGTCGCTCACGTCTTCCCTCATCACCAGCGGAATGACCCTGTTCAAGGGTTCAAGGGGTGCCCTGACTCCCTCCTACCTTCCCCCAGGCGGGTTACACCTGTGCAGGCGGGGTGGCCCAAAAGAGCCGAAGGTCACAAAGAAAAGGGCCATTCGCTTTCAAGTTCTGACAGCGGAACCTACCCCCGAGTCAGCCTATGGTCCAATGCCGTGTGTCGGCGACCTGCGGAAACCGCCCGAACGGCCTGCCCCAGCGCACGGCGGGATCCGACCAGTACCACCAGCTTCCTGGCCCTCGTGACGGCCGTGTAGAGGAGGTTGCGCTGGAGCATCATCCAGGCGCTGGTCGTGAGGGGGATCACAACGCAGGGGTACTCACTGCCCTGTGATCGGTGGATGGTCACGGCGTAGGCGTGGGCGAGTTCATCCAGCTCGTCGAAGTCGTACACGACGTCCTCGTCCTCGTCGGTGCGGACGGTGAGCTGCTGGTCCTCCACACTGAGCGCCGTGACGACGCCCACCGTTCCGTTGAAGACGCCGTTCCGGCCCTTGTCGTAGTTGTTGCGGATCTGGGTGACCTTGTCGCCGACCCGGAAGGTCCGCCCGCCGAAGCGGCGCTCAGGCCGGTCCGGGCGGGCGGGCGTGATGGCCCCCTGGAGCAGGGTGTTCAGGTTGCCCGCGCCCGCCGGGCCACGGTGCATCGGGGCGAGCACCTGGACGTCGCGGGAAGGGTCAAGCCCGAACTTGGCCGGAATCCGGCGGGCGACCACATCAACCGTCAGGTCGGCGGTGTGCTCGGTGTCCTCCTCGACGAACAGGAAGAAGTCCGCCAGACCGGTGGTGATCGGCGGGACGCCCTCGTTGATCCGGTGCGCGTTGGTGACCACGCCGGACTGCTGCGCCTGCCGGAAGATCCGGTTGAGCCGGACGGCCGGGACCGGGCTGCCGGGCGCGAGCAGGTCCCGCAGCACCTCCCCGGCGCCGACGGACGGCAACTGGTCGACGTCGCCGACCAGCAACAGGTGAGCCCCGGGCGGGACCGCCTTGGCCAGCTTGTTGGCAAGCAGCAGGTCGAGCATGGAGGCCTCGTCGACGACGACCAGGTCGGCGTCGAGCGGGCGGTCGCGGTCGTAGGCGGCGTCTCCGCCCGGCTTCAGCTCCAGCAGCCGGTGGACCGTGGCGGCATCGCAGCCGGTCAGCTCGGCAAGCCGTTTGGCGGCGCGGCCCGTGGGCGCCGCGAGGACCACCTTGGCCTTGCGGGCCAGGGCCAGCGTGACGATCGACCGGACGGTGAAGGACTTGCCGCAGCCCGGACCACCGGTGAGCACGGCGACCTTCTCGGTGAGCGCCAGCTTGACCGACTGCTCCTGCTCGGGGGCGAGATCGGCGTCGGTCCGGGTGCGCAGCCAGGCGAGGGCCCGCTCCCAGTCCACCTCGGCGAAGGCGGCCAGCCGGTCCTCGGGGGCGCGCAGCAGCCGGCCCAGCTGGGCGGCCAGGGAGACCTCGGCCCGGTGGAACGGCACCAGGTAGACGGCGCTGACCGGCACGGCGTGCCCGGCCTCGTCCTGCTCCTCGCCCGGGACCTGCTCGCGGACCACGCCCTCCTCCGCCACCAGCTCGGCCAGGCACTCGATGACCAGGCCGGTGTCGACGGCGAGCAGCTTGACCGCGTCGGAGATCAGCTGCTCCTCGGGGAGGTAGCAGTGGCCCTGGTCGGAGGACTGCGACAGGGCGTACTGGAGGCCCGCCTTGACGCGCTGCGGACTGTCCTTGGGGATGCCGACCGCCTGCGCGATCCGGTCGGCGGTCAGGAAGCCGATGCCCCAGACGTCGGCGGCCAGGCGGTAGGGCTCGTTCTTGACCACGGAGATCGCGGAGTCGCCGTAGTTCTTGTAGATCCGGACCGCGAGGGAGGTGGAGACGCCCACCCCCTGGAGGAAGACCATCACCTCCTTGATCGCCTTCTGCTCCTCCCAGGCGGCGGCGATCAGCTTGGTGCGTTTGGGCCCGAGCTTGGGCACCTCGATCAGCCGGGTCGGCTCGGTCTCGATGACGTCGAGCGTCTCGACCCCGAAGTGGTCGACGATCCGCTCCGCCAGCCGGGGGCCGATGCCCTTGATCAGCCCCGAGCCCAGGTAGCGCCGGATGCCCTGGACGGTGGCGGGCAGGACGGTCGTGTAGTTCTCCACGGTGAACTGCTTGCCGTACTGGGGATGGCTGCCCCAGCGGCCGTGCATCCGCAGGCTCTCGCCCGGCTGGGCGCCCAGCAGCGCGCCGACGACGGTGAGCAGCTCGCCCCCGCCGCGGCCGGTGTCGACGCGCGCGACCGTCCAGCCGGTCTCCTCGCTGGCGAAGGTGATGCGTTCCAGCACCCCCTCGACGACCGCCAGTTGGTTCATGGGCAGCACCGTAGCGGCTGGGTGTGACAGCGCGGGCAGCCCGCCGTTCTGTTCGATTGTGATCGAAAACGACCGAATAAATTTCTTTGTGGCACCGCGCTCCCGACGCCCCGTTTTTGTCAGTGGTGCGCGGAAGACTGTGAAGCGGCCCACAAGCCAAGGGCTCCCACACACCAGGGTCCTCTTCCCTGGAGCCCATCTCCCCTGAGGAGCACAGCATGCTGAGCACCGACTACACCCCGGGCACACCTCGCTGGATCGACCTCGGCACCCCGGACACCGCGGCCACCGCCGCCTTCTACACCTCCCTCTTCGGCTGGACGACCGAGGACGCCGGCCCGGACGCCGGTGGCTACGGGTTCTTCAGCAACGACGGCAAGCGCGTCGGCGGCTTCGGCCCGCTGATGGAGCCCGGCGCGACCTCCGCCTGGACGATCTACTTCGGCACCGACGACGCCGAGGCCACGGTCAAGGCCGTCGAGCAGGCCGGCGGCACGGTCCGTGTCCCGGCCTCGGACGTCATGTCCTTCGGCCGGATGGCCCAGTTCTCCGACGGCCAGGGCGCCAAGTTCGCCGTCTGGCAGCCGCTGCAGACCAAGGGCTTCGACGTCGTCAACGTCCCGGTCTCGGTCTCCTGGGCGGAGCTCCACACCGCCGACGCGGCGGCCGCGAAGACCTTCTACCGCGACGTCCTCGGCTGGAGCCTGGCCGACCAGGACATGGGCGGCTTCACGTACACCGTCGCCTCCATGGGCAGCGAGGAGACCTCGTTCGGCGGCGTCATGGGCCACATGCCGGGCGAGACGGTCACCTACTGGGTGCCCTACTTCGAGGTGGCCGACCCGGATGCCACCGCCGCCAAGGTCACCGAGCTCGGCGGCCGCGTGCTGCACGGCCCGGACACGCTGCCCGGCGTCGGCCGGATGGCCGCCTGCGCGGACCCGCACGGCGCGGTCTTCTCCATCATCAAGGGCGAGACCCCGAGCTGACGCCCGTTCGGGCAGGCGGACCGGACCGCCGGGGCAGACCCGGAAGAACCTGACGCGGGACGCGGTTGAGACACTGCGTAGGAGTCTCGACCGCGTCCCACCGGAGGATCTTGATGAGCCTGTACGACATCCCGCTGCACACCCTCGGCGGGGAGCCGACCAGCCTGGCCGCCTACGAGGGCAAGGCCGTGCTGCTGGTCAACGTCGCCTCCAAGTGCGGTCTGACGCCGCAGTACTCGGGCCTGGAGCGGCTGCAGCAGCAGTACGCGGAGCGGGGCTTCACGGTGCTCGGTGTGCCGTGCAACCAGTTCGGCGGCCAGGAGCCGGGCTCCGCCGAGGAGATCCAGACCTTCTGCTCGACCACCTACGGCGTCTCCTTCCCACTGCTGGAGAAGATCGACGTCAACGGCTCCGCACGCCACCCGCTCTACACCGAGCTGACCGCGACCCCGGACGCCACGGGTGAGGCCGGCGACATCACCTGGAACTTCGAGAAGTTCCTGCTCTCGCCCAAGGGCGAGGTCGTGGGCCGCTTCCGCCCGCGCACCGAGCCGGAGGCGCCGGAGCTGGTGGCCGCCATCGAGGCGCAGCTGTCGGCCTGACATTCGTCAGCCTGACCGTCGTCGGGCCGCCCGGGTCCGCCGGTAGGGTGTCGATCATGACCGACCTCACCTTCCGGCGGACCACCCGGGACGACCTTCCGGCGATCGTGGCCATGCTCGCCGCGGACTCGCTCGGCAGCGGACGGGAGAGCCCGGACGACCTGACGCCGTATCACGCCGCTTTCGAGCGCGTCGCCGCAGACCCGAACCAGCATCTGATCGTCGCGGTCCGGGACGGCGAGGTCGTCGGGACGCTGCAGCTGTCGGTGATCCCGGGGCTGTCGCGCAAGGGCGCCACTCGGACGATCATCGAGGCGGTTCGTGTCCGCGGCGACCAGCGCGGCAGCGGCCTTGGCACGGCGCTGATGGAGCACGCCATCGCCGAGTCGCGACGCCTCGGCGCCGCACTGGTCCAGCTGACCAGCGACCACACCCGCCAGGACGCCCACCGCTTCTACGAGCGGCTCGGCTTCGTGGGCTCGCACGTCGGCTTCAAGTTGCCCCTGGAACAGGTCGACTGAGCGATCGGCCCAGGGGGGCGACTGGCCCAGGGCGGGCGACCGGCTCAGGACGCCGCCTCGTCCTCGCTCTCCTCGTTGCGCTGGACCGTGCCGGGGGTGCCGTCTCCGCGCTGCCACTGCACCAGCAGCTCGTCCTTGGTGCCGAACCGGACCAGGTGCCGTCCGACGACGTCCTCCAGCCGGTCGAGGTGCTCCGTGTCGCCCTCAACGGCCAGGAGCAGGGAATCGGGCGTGGCCGTCATGGTGGCGGTACCGAAGCCGAAAGTGAGGGAACCGAGGCCGGTCTCCTCGTCCCAGTTCGTCTCGATCTTGCGTCCGAGATGGGCGGCGAGCTGTTTGGCGTAGCGATGCGGGCGGTCGGTGGCCACACGTGCTTGGGAACGAGGCATGGAACCCTCCAGGGAGAAGCCTTCACTATTAGGCGAGCCTAACGCATAATGAGCTTAGCTCTCTATTTGTTCCCTGACCGCTCGGCCCGCAAGCGGACCCCGCACAGTCGATATCCTGGCCTCCCCCTACGCAGGAGCCCTTCCGTGACCGCCGCCACCCCGTCCGCATCCGTGCCCGAGCCGATCCCCACCGAGGTCGAGCTGGCCGACGCGATGATGCGCGCCAGCAAGCGGATGCGCCGGGCCACCTTCCACCGGCTCGCTCCGCACGGCCTGACGCCGTCACAGGGACGGGCGTTGGACACCCTCGCCTGGAGCGGCGGCCAGGGCATCCGGCTCAACCAGCTCGCCGAGCGCCTGCGGATCGCGCCCCGCTCGGCCACCACGGTGGTGGACGCGCTGGAGGCGGCCGGCCTGGTCACCCGCTCCCCCGACCCGGACGACCGCCGGGCCACCCTGCTCAAGCTGACCGAGTCCGGCGACGCCGCGGTGGCGCAGATCGCGGCCGTCCGCCGCGAGGTCGCCGAGGAGTTCTTCGGCCCGGTCAGCGCTGCGGACCGGGTGTCCCTGCTGCACCTGCTCCGAGTGGCCGAGGAGTCGTACGAGCTGGCCCATCCGCACCACCACGGCCCCCACGCCCATCCGCATCCCTGACGGCCCCCTCCCCGGCTGCCGGGCCTCCGGTCCCTGCGACCCGGCGTCCACCGAACGACGCGAGCGCGATCCCGGTGATCACCAGGACAGCGGCGACAGCCGCCAGCGGTGTGATCGCCTCGCCGCGCAGCAACCAGGCCGACGACATCCCGAACACCGGTACCAGCAACGCGAACGGCGCTACCACCGAGGCGTCGTGATGCCGCAACAGATGTCCCCAGAGGCCGTAACCGACAAGCGTCGCGCCCCAGGCGACGTAGAGCAGCGCGGCCACACCCGTCAGGCTGAAATGCCCGAGGGCCCGCAGATCCGTGTGGGCGCCCTCGGTCAGCACGGACAGCACTCCGAGCGGCAGCGGCGGCACCACACTGATCCAGACCATCCAGCGCAGCGCGTCAGGAGGCGCGGCCTTACGCGTGATGACGTTGGACAGCCCGAAGGCCGCAGCCGCGCCGACGACCAGCGCGAACGCCCCGAGCGGCCCCGCGCCCCCGCGGTCCACCTGGTCGACGGCCGCCACCGCGATTCCCACCACCGCCACCGCCAGCCCGACGAGCCGCCGCCCGGTGAACCGCTCCCGCAGCAGCACTGCGGCAAACCCGGCCGTGAAGACCGCCTGCCCCTGCAGGACCAGGGAGCTGAGCCCGGCCGGCATGCCGGCACGCATGCCCTCGAAGAGCAGGCCGAACTGCAGGCCACCGAGCACCAGTCCGCCCGCAACCACCCAACGCCACGACACCCCCGGGCGCCCGACCAGGAACACGGCGGGCACCGCGGCGGCGACGAACCGGAGTGCGCAGAAGAACAGCGGCGGACAGTGCTCCAGCCCGGCGTCGATGGCGACGAAGCTGACTCCCCAGAGGGCGGCGACAAGGACGGCGAGTCCGAAATGGCGGGCGCTCAAGCTCATGCAGCGAGCATGGCGCGAGCCGTCTCTTGAGCACCAGAAAAGAGTTCTTCAGCATTTTATTCAGCGTTACTGAACGATTCGGCGGAGCCGTCCAAATCCGACGGACCGTCACCCGGTTGACCAGCAGCGGTGGCGGTGGCGTCAGATCACCCAAACCATCAGAAACATGACGCTCCGTTCGTTCACTGTCGTCGGCGCCCTGCTGGCGTTTCTTCTGCTGGGGCCCCAAGGCGGCCAGAACGCCGTTGCCGGAGCGCCCGACTCCACGCCCTTCGGCGGCTCGTCGCGGATCGGCGCCGTTTTCGGCTCCTCCCCCGGACGCCCCGACCACCACTTCTGCAGCGGAGCCGTGGTCGACAGCCCGACCCGCGACATCGTGGTCACCGCCGCGCACTGCGTGATCGGTCCCGGATCGGGACACGCCCGCGGCGGCCTCACCTTCGTTCCTGGCTACCACGACGGCCGACGCCCGTACGGGACCTGGTCGGTGGCGACCGTCGTCGCCGGCGCCGCCTGGACGCGGTACGGAAACCCGGACGAGGACGTCGCGTTCCTGATCCTCCGTCCGATCGGTCGGCACCGGATCGCGGACCTGACCGGCTCCGAGGCGCTCTCGTTCAACCCCCACCCCGGCACCCGCGCCGTCACCGTCGGCTATCCGAGCAGGGGCGACCGCCCGGTCTACTGCGCGTCGACCCTCCTCCGCTTCGGCCCGCACCAGCTCGAGTTCGACTGCCCCGGGCTGCCCGGCGGCACCAGCGGCGGCCCGATGCTGGTCGGCACCGACTCCGGAGCTCGCGGCCGCGGCGCGGTGGCCGGCGTCATCGGCGGCTACCAGCAGGGCGGCGACACGGACGACGTGTCGTACTCCGCCTACTTCGGCCCCGCCATCGCCGCCGTCTACCGCGCTGCCCTGACCCACGGCTGAGTCTCGACCCACCTCGGCCCGAACCTCGGCCGAACCTCGGCGGGCATTCGGCGGGCATTCGGCGGGCCGACGGCATCCGGTGGGGCGACGGTGTCCGGTAGGGCGTCCGCCGTGCAGCGCCTAGGCTGCCCGCATGATGGATCTCGGACGACTGCGCGCCCTCCACGCCGTGGCCGTGCACGGCTCCGTGGGCCGCGCCGCCGCCGCGCTCGGGTACACGCCCTCGGCGATCTCCCAGCAGATCAGCAAGCTCGAACGGGAGACCAGGACCCCGCTGCTGGAGAAACGCGGCCGCGGCGTGGTCCTCACCGATGCCGCGCAGGAGCTGGCACAGACCGCGCAGGCGGTGCTCGCCCTGGTGGAGCAGGCGGAGGTCGGCCTGGAGGCGCGCCGCGGCGAGGTCACCGGGCGACTCTTCCTCGCCGCGTTCGCCACCGCCGCACGGGGCCTGCTGCCCACCGTCCTGGCCGACCTCTCCGCCGAGCACCCCGAGTTGGAGCTGCGGGTGCTGGAGAGCGACCCCTATCTGATGGCCGAGCTGGTCGCGCGTGGTGAGATCGACCTCGCGGTGGTGCAGGACTGGCCCAACACGCCGCTGGCAACGCCGGAAGGCGTCTGTCGTCGGCGCCTGGGCGAGGACCCGGTCGATGTCGTGCTGCCTGCCGACCATCCGCTCGCCGCGCGTGAGGTGCTGACGGTCGAGGAGCTGAAGGGACAGCGTTGGGTCAACACACCGCCCGGCACCATCTGCCACGACTGGCTGCTCCAGACGCTGCGCGAAGCGGGCGAGGATCCGGACACCCGGTTCCAGGCAACGGAGTTCGACACCCAGATCGCGCTGATCCGCGCGGGCCTCTGCATCGGACTGGTGCCGCGTCTCGGCCGGGCGCCGCTGCCCGCCGGCGTGGTCGCCCGGCCTATCGTGCCGGAGCCGGTCCGACGCGTCTCGGTGCTCTGGCGCGAGCATGCGACGCGTCGTCCCGCGATCGCGGCAGCGCTCGCCGCCCTGCATCGCCACTGGCCGCAGCGCTCGGCCGCCCCCGAACCGGAGTGCTCGCCCGCGTCGGCCACCGCACCCGCTGCGGCCCGGGAGGCGAAGCACCACCGCTCAGGGAGCGGCCGATGATGACGGACCGACGGGTTCGCACACCTCGATCGGGGAGCCGGTACGGCCGAGGGCGGCGGCGCCCTGCCCAGTCGCCGCCGCCCTCTCGGGCCCACCCTCGGCGCCCTGCCTTCCATCCTCACTGACGACCAGTCGGACCGCGCGTCGGAACCGCGCACGTTGCGCCGCACGGGTGGGACCAGAGAGGCTCAGACCCGAGGTGATGAACCAGCGGGACGGCAAACGCGGACAAAAGAGCAACAAAGCACCATGATGCGGGCGAAGAGGTACAGGTGACGACAGAACACCGGCCGACTGAAGGGCGGCAGGCAACACACGGACCAGTGCGGGACGAACTCGACAACGAGCGTCCCGTGCATCCCCTTATCCGGCGGGTGCGGGCTGCGTACTCTGGCCTCGGGCGAGCGCCGCGTTGGGGCATGGGGGCGTCGATGCACGTCGTTGCCGGGAATCCGGAGCCAGGGAATCCAGACGAGCCAGGTGCACCAGGAGAGCCGCCGCAGCGGGCTCAGGAGTCGGGACGAGGGCTGGGGCCAAGGCCGGAGCCGGAGCCGGAGCCGGGGTCAGAGTCAGGGCGCGAGCTGGAGCCGGAGCCGGGGTCAGAGTCAGGGCGCGAGCTGGAGCCGGAGCCGGAGCATCGGCTGACGGGACCTGCCGGGGCGTACGCGCGGGCGCGAAGGATGCCGACCCTGCTCGCCACCGCGCTCCCGCTGAGTGCTCTGGGCCGCCTCAGTGTTCTGGGGCGACTGGCGCTGATCGTCCCGGTGCTCGGCCTGCTGCTGGGGGTCGTCCTCAGTGCGTGCGCCGGCGGCCCCGCCGAACCGCCTTCCGAGGCACGCCCGGGAACGGTGGACGTGACCCTGGTCCCCGGCCCGCCTGGCGCCGCCAACAGCGGATCGCAGGCCACCCCGTCCGCGTCGACCTCCGGCGGCGCGAGCCCCACGGGGACGGCGCACCCGCCCGCCTATGCGCCGCAGACCCCGACCGACTCGGACGGCACCGCTGGTGCCTCCGGCTCGGCCACGGAGACGCTCCCGGTCGGCAGTTGCGTCGGTACGAGCGCCGATCACTACGCACCGGTCGCCTGCACTTCGTCGGCGGCCTACGCCCGCGTCATCGCCCGTCTGCCACGTGGCGACGCCAGCGGCAGCTCGGTCAGCTCGGGGACGGCGACCAGTTCGCCCTCGTCGACCGCATGCCCGGCCGACACCGACTTCGTCCTCGGCCTGACCAAGGTCGACGCGGCGCATCCGCAGGGTGTCGACGCGGGCATCGCCTGCCTCCGCCTGTTGCAGGGACCGCACCCCGGCGATCCGGGTGGCGGCGCGAGCGGCTGGCTGTTGCCCGGCGACTGCCTCTACAACGCCGGCGGGAACCAGTTGCAGGCGATCCCCTGCCTCGGCGACGTCGACGGGCACCACGCGCAGTTCCGCATCACGCTGCTGGTCTCCGCTCCGAGCGCCTGCCCGCTGGGGACCGAGCAGACAATCGCGCTGCGTAACCCTGGCCAGGGCACGCAGTACGGCTGCCTGGTGGACGTGCTCCTCTGACGCTGCGTCGGCTGCCCGCGGACGGGCGTGCGAGGCGAGGCGTATGAGGAACGGCGCGGCGCGCGAGGAATGGCGTGTCAACGACGGGGGTCGGGCCGCGCGGTCAGCGCTCGTCCGCCTCCGAGTAGACCTGCCACAGCGAGGGCGTCCCCCCCGACACCCAGCCCCGGCCGATGGAAGTGACGTCCAACTCCCGTCCGCTCGCCAGGCGGACGAAGGGGCGGCCGTCCGCGAGCAGGTCCCAGGCGGCGCCCGTGATCGAGCCGACGATCACGGAGCCGAGGTAGAGCCCGGCGTCATGGGCGAACTCGGCCACCTCCTGCGGGTCCTCCCACTCGCGCCAGACCGGTGGCAGCAGGTCCAGCGCGGAGAGCGACTCGGGAGTGTCGTCCAGCGTCAGCCCCGCGTCCTCGGCGCGTGCCCGCAGCAGCGCGCACTCGCCGAGCATCGCGGCCAAGGTCGCCGGGTCGCCGACACCGTCGGGATAGCGCGCGACCTTCGCCGCAGCCGCATCCCGACGTGGGCGCCATCGGTCCAGAAAAGGGATCCCCATGCCCCAAGAGTGACACCGCAGCACCGACCGGCAACCTCAGGCCGCGCGTCGGGAGGCCGCGGATTCACTCGTCCCGGATCCGGCCGTCCCGGATCTGGCCGTCCGGGAACTGCCCGCCCAGGGTCCGATCGTCACGGTCGTCGCCTGGGCCACGCCGGGGTCAGCCGCCCAGCTCCGCGCCCAGGTGTTCGCGAATCAGTGCACGCAGTTCGCCGCCGTCGATCAGCCGGAGGGACCGGTAGTCCGCCGCGGCCAGTACCGCCTGCGGCTCGAAGCTGCCGGTGGTCGCCCAGATCGCCGCCTCGGCCGACTCCTCCTCCATGACCTCGGCGACGTTGCGCACCGCCTCGGCGCTCACGACCGCCGGACGGCGGGCGACACAGACAACGTGCGGGTCGTCCGCGAAGGCCTGCCCGTCCCCGTAGGCGACAGCGAGCAAGCCGTCACGGCCGAGCAGCCGCGGGTCCCAGTCCGGCAGACCCATGGCCGCGAACAACTCGGCCGCCAGTCCCGCGAATTCACCCGGAGAGAGCTCCTCCGGCACCGGGGCCGTCGCGCCGCCCACCGCGAAAGGCGTGACGGGCGCGGGGCCGTAGGGGTCCGTGGTCATGCGGCACGGCAGCTCGCGCACCCGCGCCAGCGCGTCCTCGTGGGAGGCGGGCAGCAGCGTGCGTGCGTACAGGTCGGGCCGCCGGGCGTCCAGGGTGACCAACGTGGACTCTCCCGCCTCAGCGGTGACGACCCGTCCGTTCAGCACCACGCCGTCCAGATGCGATTCCGTGTCGGCGGCCAGCACCGCGTCCAGGGCACGCAGGACGACGCGCGCGACCAGCAGCAGGTAGCGTGCGACGCACTCCTCGCGCGGGCGCGGGACAGGCTCCACGCCCCCCTCGGAGTCGTCGGGTGCCACGCGGAAGGCGAGCGCCGGGGGCACCACCCCGGCGCTGGGGAGCAGCAGGTCGACCACGGCGGTTCTGGTCAGCGGTCGGTAGACCACCCGCGCGGGCACGTCGAGGCCCGGCAACCGGCCGGCCGAGGCCAATGCGCGTTCCAGGACCGACTCGACGGCGACCTGCTCGCCCAGCTCGTAGGAGCGGCGGTAGTCCACCAGGCGCTCGTTGTAGGCGCGCACGGCGTTGGCGCGCTCCTGCTCCTCGCGCTCGTACTCCAGCCGGACTCCTTCGGCCCGGTCGCGCAGATCCCGCTCCTGCTCCCGGTACTCGCGCAGCGCCCGCTGGTGGTCGAGCCGCGCGGTCATCAGCCGCTGCTGGTAACCGGCGTCTAGCAGCGCGCGCCCGGGCTGGCCCGCGGGAACCTGCCCGGGATCGGGCTCGTAGTCCGTCCAGCGCGGGGGCTCGGAGACGGCGGTCGGCGGCAGCGGCCGGGGCACGTACTCGCGGCGCAGGGCGTCGAAGTCGACGGCCGGGGACGGCTCGGCCGCCAGGTCCAACAACTCGTCCAGCCGCCGCTCGGCGTCCTCGGCCACCTCGGTGTACTGCTGCGCGAGCATCGCCCGCCGACGTCCCGTCACTTCTCGGTCCCCTCCACCGGGCCGCTCCCGCCGCGATTGGCCCAGCATCTCATCAGCAAGCCCGTCCATCTGCTGATTCACGCGCAACGAACGCGTCCGGGACGGTCCGTCGCCGTCCGGCTCCCCCGCCGGTCACTCGTCCGGGCTGTAGAGCGCGACCATCAGATGCAGCGGCACCCCCTCGGCGACGCTCGGCTCGGCGTCGACGTCCGCCACCAACTTGCGGAAACGGCGCTGGAATTCGGCAACTCGCGCCGGGGGGATCCGGATGTCGCTGAACATGACGACAGGCCGACGCTCGTCGTCCGCCGCGTCGATGTCGACCCGGCCGGAGCGCAGCGCGCCCTCGAACCCGTGCAGGAAGGACTCCGCGGCGGACCCCACCAGATTGACCGCGGCATCCAGCGCCACGGCCTCGACTTCGCCCTGCAACTCCCCTTCGTCCGCGCCGGACAGCAGGCCACGGCCGAGCTGCAGGCGGCGCTGGGCCGCGACATAGCGCTGCTCGACGATCCCGGAGACCAGCCGGGTCTCGGCGACGGCGATCAGGCCGGCCTCCTCCAGGTGTTTGAGGTGCCGGTAGAGCTTCGTCTGCGGCTCGCCAAGCTCCTTGGCCAACTCCTTGGCGGTCCAGGCACGAGGCTCGGGGCCGCTGTCCGTCATCAACCGGAGCAGGCCGATGCGCAGCGGGTCGGAGAGCGCCTTGAGTGTCTCGACGTCGTCGACGATCCGGAGGTCCTGAACTTCGTCCATGGCTCCATCTTGCCAGGCGCTCATGACTGCGTCATCATTCACGGAGAAGTGAACGTCAATTCTTTTGAGAACGTTTACGCATCGGGGAGGCCATGCCATGAGCGCTGTCGACACTTCGGCTGCGGCAGAGCAGGTTGCGGACAGCTCGGCTGCGCAGCCCCAGCTCCTGCCGCTGCGTCGCAACTGGCGCTTCCAACTGTTGTGGATCGGCTCGGCCGGGTCGCTCACCGGCCTGACAGCCGCCGAGGTCGCCTACCCCCTGGCCATCCTGGCCCTGACCGGCTCCCCCGCGTGGGCCGGCCTCTTCGGCGTGCTCCAGGCGCTGGCCACGGTGCTCTGCGGGCTGCCCGCCGGAGTCCTGCTCGACCGCTGCGACCGGCGTCGCGTGCTCATCGCCACCGAGACGGTGCGCGCCACGGCGTCCCTCTCGGTCGTGGTCGCTTCGGCACTCGGTGAACTGACGCTACCTCACCTGCTTTTGGTCGCGCTGGCACTGGGCGCCGCACAGCCCCTCGGCGGCGCGGCGCGGATGCTGATGCTCCGCGCGGTCGTCCCACCCGAGCAACTGACCGCGGCGCTGACCCAGGACGAGTTGCGCGTCGGACTCTCCGAGCTGGCCGGTCCCCCGCTGGGTGGCTTCCTCTACGGCGTCAGCCGCATGCTGCCGTTCCTCTTCACCGGTCTTTGCTACCTGCTCTCCCTGACCTGCGCCATGCTGGTCCGCCCCCAACAGCCCGCCGTGACCGACCCGTCGGCCACGCTGCGCACCGTCTTCGACGGCCTCCGCGCGCTGTGGCGGCAGCCGGCCCTGCGCACCACGATGCTGCTGGTCACCCTGCTGAACGCCTGCGGCGCTCCGCTCAGTCTGGTGGTCATCTACCGGCTGCGCGAGCAGGGGGTCGCCTCCTGGGCCATCGGTGTCGCGCTCACCGGGGCGGCGGTCGGCGGGCTGCTCGGCGCCGCTCTGGTCGGATTCCTGCACAGGCGGTTCCGTCCGGGCACCCTGCTGATCGGCATCATCGGAGCCGAGGTGCCCGTCTTCGTCGCGCTGGGCTTCTGCAGCGGGCCGTGGGCTGCCGGGGCGATGCTGGCGCTCGGCATGCTGGGCATCCCCGCCCTGAGCGTGCTGCTCGACGTCCTGATCTTCCGTCAGGTCCCGGACGCCCAGCGCGGCCGGACCATCACCGCGACGATGACGGTGGCTGGCCTGGGCATACCGTTGGGCTCCGGCGCGATCGGCCTGCTGCTGCAGACCCTGGGCGGCACCGGAGCAGTCCTCGCCATGGCCTCCGTCCTCGCCCTCGGCGCCGCCGCTGCGGCGACGCAGCGCGGCCTGCGCCAGGCGCAGTGGCCCGCGGCGCAAGGGTGATCCACGGCGCGCGGCGGGGCCCCGCTGCCTATCCGCTTGCCCGCGTGGGTAGTTCCCCACGTAAAGGTCGAGCCGGGGCGGTGGGCGGATGATCGGCGATCTGTGGGTGCTGGTGACGTGGATGGAGGACCCTCGCCGTGACGGCGTCCCTGTCACCGAGCCGCAGTTGCTCGCCCTGACCTCCCCCGCCGACACCAGCGTCGATGTCACCGCCGACGTCACAACGGATGCGGGCAGGGGTAGGTCGGGCAGCGGAAGGCCCGACATCAGCCGAGCCGCCAGCCTCTCTCCCCGCAATCGCGACGACGACGAGGACGACGAGGCGGGTGAAGCTGCCAAGGCAGACGGGCCCGACGGCAGGGGCGGGCGCGGCCGAAGAGCCGGGAGCGAGACCGGGGCGCCCCAGGTCAACGGCCTGATCCCGGTCGACCGGGTGGAATGGGACGCCTGGCGGGCTGCCGCCGAGCGCTATCTCGCCGCGCTGCAGGAGGCTTCTGCCGCACTCGCCGCAGCGGAGCGGCGGGCGGGCCGGGCAGCCTCCCGGCTGCTTCCGGGTGCGCGTCGCCGGGCCACCCTCGCCGCCGAGGCCGCCTGTAGCCTCGCCGTCACGGACTACGCGGCGAGGCTTCGGGCAGCCACCACCGCCTACTGGCCGATCCACTGCGAGATCGTCCGCCGATTGGAGTCACAAGCCGCAGCGCGCCGCTGGTTGGACATCCGCAGCCGGTTCGCCGATGACGGCGCTGAGCCGGTCTGGGGCTGGTCCCTGCGCGAGCTGGAGCCGGCCGGGAGCGCAGGGCTGGTCGAGCTGACGGTGTTCCGCTGGGACAGCCGCCCCGAAACCCCTGCCTCTGCCGCCGACTTCGTCTCCCCCGACCGGTTCGGCGCCCGGGACCTGGACCGCGAACTACTGCGCCTGCGCGCCGCCTGGACGGTGCGGCGGATCGTCTGGGACGAGGCCGCGCGCCGCCGGGTGGAACAGGACACCGACGGCATCCCCTTCGCCTTGTGGTGGCGCGCGGTGACCGCACGGGTGGACGCCGACGAGAAGGTCGTGCCACCACGCTCGGCGCAGCCCTTCACCGCGCCGCCCGCCCCCAGAGGGGCTCGTCGGATCGAGGTACTCCAGCTTCCGGAACAGATTCCGGACCAACTGCCGGAGCAGGGCGACGGGTTGTGAGCTGACTCCCGACCGCCCTGCTTCCCGCTCCCTGCTCCGTCGGCCCGCCGTCGGGTTACCCCGCTCCGTGGCCTTCCGCGCTCAGCGGACGACCGAGGCGCTCTCCTCCTCGCCGACGAAGGCACGCCAGAGGCGGGCGTAGGCGCCGTCCAGTTCGAGCAGTTCGGCATGGCTGCCGTCCTCCACGATCCGGCCGCGGTCCAGCACGATGACACGGTCCGCCCGGGCCGCCGTGCTGAGTCGGTGCGCGATCACCACTGTGGTGCGGCGCTTGCCTCCGTGCCGGGCCAGCCGGTCGGCGGCGCGGTTGACGGCCGCCTCGGTGGCCAGGTCCAGCGCGGCCGTCGCCTCGTCGAGCAGCAGCAGGTCGGGATCGACCAACTCCGCCCGGGCCAGGGCGATCAGCTGTCGCTGACCGGCCGACAGGTTCCGGCCCCGCTCGGTCACCTGGTAGAGGTAACCGCCCTGGAGGCGCGCGATCATCTCGTGCGCGCCCACCGCGCGGGCCGCCGCCTCGACCTCCGCGTCGGTCGCCTCCGGACGGCCGTAGGCGATGGCATCCCGAATGGTCCCGGCGAACAGGTAGGCCTCCTGCGGGACGACGCCCAACCGGTGCCGGTAGCCGGCCAGGTCCAGCTCCCGCACGTCCTGCCCGTCGACGCGCACGGCGCCGCCGGTGACGTCGTAGAACCGCGCCAGCAGCTTGACCAGCGTCGACTTTCCCGCTCCGGTCTCGCCGACCAGCGCGACCGTCTCCCCGGCCGGGATCCGCAGCTCCACGCCGGTGATCGCCTCGGGCTTGCGCGGTCGCGCCTGCGCCACCGACGCCGGGGCCTGTGCCTGTCCCGAACCCTGAGCGGTCGCCAGGGAACCGGTGGTCTCCGGCTCCGGCGTCGGTGCGAGGGCGTTGTAGGCGAAGTGGACGTTGTCGAAGTGGATGTCCCCGCGCAGTCGCCCCACCTCGGCCGGCCGGTCGGCCTGCGGCGTGGACGTCGGTGTGCGGAGCAGTTCACGGATGCGGGTCAGACCGACGGCCGCCTGCTGGTAGCCGTCGAAGACCTGGGAGAGCTGCTGGACCGGGGAGAAGAACAGGTCGATGTAGAGCAGGTAGGCGACCAGCGCTCCGGTCGTCAGCGTGCCCGCAGTGACCCGGTGTGCGCCGACGATCAGCACCAGCGCCGCGGCGACGCTCGAGAGCATCTGGACGAAGGGGAAGTAGATCGATATGTAGAGCTGCGCCCGGACCCGGGTGCGGCGGTACGCGTCGCTGCGCTCGGCGAACCGGTCCCGGTTGTGCCCCTCGCGCAGGTAGGCCTGGACGATGCGCATCCCGGCCACGTTCTCCTGCAGGTCGGCGTTGACGGTGCTGACCCGCTCGCGGCTGAGCTGGTAGATCTTGGACGACTTGGCCCGGAACAGCAGGGTCGCGGCTATGAGCACCGGCAGCACCGCGAAGACGTACAGCGCCAACCCCGCGTCGAGCACCAGCAGGACCACGAAGATGCCGAGGAAGGTCATCACGCTGACCACCGCGGTGACCACGCCGGTCTGCAGGAACGAGCTGAGGGCGTCCACGTCGGTGGTCATCCGGGTCATGATCCGGCCGCCGAGCTCGCGCTCGTAGTAGTCGAGGCCGAGCCGCTGCAGATGCGCGAAGATCTTGACCCGCAGGCTGTAGAGCACCCGTTCACCGGTGCGCCCGCTGACCTGGGTCTCGGCCATCTGCACCAGCCAGTCGCCGAGAACGATCAGCAGTGCGACCACCGAGGCGCCCATGACCGCGCCGGTCGCCGCCTTCGAGACGCCGTCGTCGATGCCGTGCCGGATCAGGATCGGCAGGGCCAGCGAGGCCAGCGCGTCCAGCCCGACCAGGAGCAGCGCGAGCAGCAGCGGCCCCTTGAACGGTGCCAGCATGACGCGCAGGTTGAAGCCCGGATCCGGGCGTCGGGCCTGGTCCAGCGGGATCGCCGGGCTGTCGTCCGCAGGCGGCAGCGCCGCGACCTTGGCGAGCAGCTCCGGCGTGGCCGGCAGGCTGCCCATCGCGGCCTGCATCCCGCCACCACCACGACCACCGCCGCCACCCGGGCGCGGGCCCGCGGTCCCCGCCGCGTTCTGCCCCGCGGTGACGGGCGCGTCGGGGTCCTGCACCGGATAGCGCTCGCGGTCCCAGAGCTCCGGCGTGACACCGCCGACGGCTGCCGGGGCCTCTGTGGCCTCGCCGAACCCGAGCTCACCAAGGTTGCCAAGCTCACCGAGTTCGCCGAGGTTGCCGAAGTCGTCCAGCTCCGCGGCGAGTTCGGAGTCGCTCATCAGCTCCGCCACCGGATCCGCCTGGCGCACATCGCCGGCCATGGCGTCCGGGTCGGTCAGCAGCGCCCGGTAGAGCGGGCAGCGCTCCTCCAACTCCTCGTGCGTACCGACGTCGACCAGCGTGCCGTGGTCCAGCACGCCGATACGGTCGGCAAGTTGCAGGGTCGAGCGCCGGTGGGCGATCAGCAGCGTGGTGCGCCCGGCCATCACGGCCCGCAGCGCCTCGTGGATCTCGGCCTCGACGCGGGCGTCGACGGCGGAGGTGGCGTCGTCCAGCAGCAGGATGTGCGGATCCGCGAGGATCGCACGGGCCAACGCGACTCGCTGTCGCTGGCCGCCGGAGAGCGTCAGGCCCTGCTCGCCGACGACGGTGTCGTAGCCACCGGGCAGCTCCTGGATGAAGCCGTCCGCCTGGGCCGCTCGCGCTGCGGCGAGCACCTCCTCCTCGGAGGCGTCGGGGCGGCCGTAGGCGATGTTGGTGCGTACGGACTCGGAGAAGAGGAAGCTGTCCTCGGGCACGATGCCGATCGCCGCCCGCAGGGATCGCAGGGTCAGATCCCGCACGTCGTGGCCGTAGACCCGGACCGTGCCTGCGGTCGCGTCGTAGAAGCGCGGGACCAGCATGCCGACGGTGGACTTGCCGGAGCCCGAGGCGCCGACCAGGGCGACGGTCTCCCCCGCGGTGAGGCTCAGGTTGAGGCCGCTGAGCACCGGCGGGCTGGACGGGCCGTAGGCGAAGTCGACGTTCTCGAAGGAGACGGCAGGCACGGCGGCACGCTTGCGGTCGACCAGCTCCCGACCGCCCTCGTCCTGGCCGCGCAGAGCCTCCACGTCGGAATCCCCTGCGGAGTCCGCGACGTCGTCCGCCTGAACGCCCTCGCGGGCGTCCTCGTAGTCGGACAGCTGCAGGTCGATCGCGGAGGGGCGCTCCTTGATCACCGGCCGTTCGTCGATCAGCTGGAGGACTCGCTCCACACTGGCGCGTGCCTGCTGCCCCACCGTCAGCAGGGTGGTGAGCATCCGGACCGGGCCGGTCATCTGGGCGAGGTAGGTGGAGAAGGCGACGAAGGTGCCCAGCGACACCTGGCCGCGGACGGCCAACCAGCCGCCGAGGGCGAGGACGCCGACCTGCCCCAGGGACGGGATCGCCTGCATGGCCGGGCTGTACCGGGCGCTGAGGCGGATGCCGCGCAGGCGCTTGGCGTAGAGCCGACGGCTCGTTGCCTCCAGCCGGCCGAGCTCCTGCTCCTCCTGGCCGAAGCCCTTGACCACCCGCACGCCGGAGACCGCCCCGTCGACCACACCGGCCACCCGACCGGCTTCCTGCTGCGCCGACCAGGTCGCCGGGAACAGCCGCTTCCGGCTGAGCACCGCGAACCACCAGAGGGCCGGGGCCATCGCGACGGCGATCAGGGTCAGCACGGGTGACAGGAAGAACATCACCACGAGGGAGAGCAGGAACATCAGGATGTTGCCGGTCATCATCGGCAGCATCGAGAGCAGACCGACAATCATCTGCAGGTCGGAGGTGGCTCGGCCGACCACCTGGCCGGTGTCGAGACTGTCCTGCTTCGCGCCGTCGAGACGGGTCAGCGAGTCGAAGAGGTCCTGCCGCATGTCGTGCTGGACGTCCATGGCCAGCTTGCCGCCCCAGTAGCGGCGGGCGAGCGTGAGCAGGAAGACCAGCACGGCGGCCACCACCAGGGCGGTCGCCCACGGTGCCAGCGGTCGGCTGTGCGTGGTGATGACGTCGTCGATGATCAGTCGTGGAATCAGCGGCACCAGAGCGGTGATCGCCATGCCGAGCAGGGACGCACCGAACGACAGCAACACATTGCTGCGGTAGCGCCAGGCATAACCGCTCAGCCGACGCACCCACCTGGAGCTGCCTTCTGGGCCGCTCTGGGTGGAGGGGGCAACGGCTTCCCCCGGAGACTTATGAGCCTGAGACATATTTAGCGATACTAATCTTCTCGTCGGTCAGCTGTCCATGCCACTTTCGGCACTTACATCGGTACCCGCCGTGCACGGTGACGCACGCGCGGGACGCCGAGGTCACCAGCCCGCGGCGCCGTAGTAGCGATCCACATCGATGCGCACCACCACCCGCCGCTCGGCCACCATCGCGGCCCGATAGTCGTCCCAGTCGGGATGCTCGCCGGCGATCCGCCGGTAGACGTCGACCAACTCCTCGACGGTCGCATCGTCCGGCGCGGCGGACACCTCGCTCACCTCCGCCGTGCCTTCGGCCACGGCATAGGCGCGGAAGTCCGCGCCGGTGACGTAGACGCTCACCCGCGGGTCGCGGCGCAGGTTGGCCACCTTGGCGCTGCCCGCCCTGGTGGAGAACCGCAGCAGCCCCTGGCTGCCCTGGTCCGGGTCGAAGGCGTAGACGACGTTGGAGAGCTGCGGTCTGCCGTCTCGTTTGAGGGCGACGATCGCACCCCTGCGGGAACTCGCGACCAGGTCTCGGAGATCCTGCTCGGCCATGGTGCGTCCTCCGTTCGCCGATTCCGATCGGCACAGCCGAACGGCACTCCGAGCGGTCGGTCGGCCGCCCGTCGGGCAATCTGCTCAGCACCAGATTCGCCCCGGCTGTTCCCTCGGCGCACCGGGCGTTGGTCGCGCAACCGGTCACCCGTGGGTCGTAGGACTGAGGGCCGAGTCCCCCGGACAGTCGGCTGGGAGGGGGCGGCGGACAGCGGGCGGAAGTAACCAAGCAGAGGCGCGGCGCTCAGCCCTCGGTCGCCGCAGCAGCTGCCAGCGCTCCGAGCGCCAGGCGGTGCAGCAGGACCGCCATGGCCTCACGCCCGTCGGGATGGCCGAGCCCCGGCGCCGCGCTGTGCGGGGTCGAGTTGAGCAGCCCGAAGACCGCGTGCACCGCCGGGCGAGCCTCCTCCCCCAGCCCGGGGAAGACCTGGCCGGCGACCCCGACCCAGAGCTCCACATACTGGCGCTGCAGGCTGCGCACCCGGCGCCGGTCGGGCTCAGGAAGGTTCAGCAACTCCCGGTCGTGCAGCGTGATCAGCGCACTCTCGTCCAGTGCGAAGTCGATATGGCCCTGGAGCAGCGACTCCAATGCCTCCCGGGCGCCACCAGCCGCGTCGACCCGGCTGCGGCCCTGGTCCAGCAGCCGCTCGCTGATGCCGATCAGCAGGTCGGCAAGCATGGCGTCCTTGCCGGGGAAGTGCCGGTAGAGGCCGGGGCCGCTGATCCCCACCGCACGGCCGATCTCGTCGACGCCCACCCCGAGGAAGCCACGCTCGGCGAAGAGCCGGGCGGCCTCGCGGCGGATCTGGGCGCGACGGGGGTTCTCGACCGGGGGACTCGTCGGCTTTGCCATCTGGCCATCGTAGACAGAGCAGTTAGGGAGCGTTAACCTGAGGCCCATAAGTTAACGAGCGTTCACAGGAGCAAAGGAGCTCGTGGCGATGGCAGCTGCGCCAGTCCCCACCGGTTTTCCGCCGGGTCCGCAGGCCCTTGCTGCGGCGCCGCGGCTGGAGAGCACGGCCGACCCGAACTCGTCCGGCTACCGCGCCAACGAGGAAGCACACCGGGCGCTGGTCGACGAACTGCGCGGCAAGCTGGCCGCGGCCGCGCTCGGCGGCGGTGCACGGGCCCGCGAGCGGCACACCGCGCGCGGAAAGCTGCTGCCGCGCGACCGGGTGGACACCCTGCTGGATGCGGGCTCGCCGTTCCTCGAGATCTCCCCCCTGGCGGCGGACGGCCTCTACAACGGGGACGCACCGGCGGCCGGCGTGATCGCGGGCATCGGCCGGGTGGCCGGCCGCGAGGTCGTGGTCGTCGCCAACGACGCGACGGTCAAGGGCGGCACCTACTACCCGCTCACCGTCAAGAAGCACCTGCGGGCCCAGGAGATCGCCCTGGACAACCGCCTGCCCTGCATCTACCTGGTCGACTCCGGCGGCGCGTTCCTGCCGATGCAGGACGAGGTCTTCCCGGACCGCGACCACTTCGGACGGATCTTCTACAACCAGGCCCGCCTCTCCGCAGCCGGCATCCCGCAGCTGGCAGCCGTTATGGGCTCCTGCACCGCGGGTGGGGCCTACGTCCCGGCCATGAGCGACCAGGCCGTGATCGTCCGCAACCAGGGGACGATCTTCCTGGGCGGGCCGCCGCTGGTGAAGGCCGCCACCGGTGAGGTGGTCACCGCCGAGGAGCTCGGCGGCGGCGAGCTGCACTCCCGCACCTCCGGGGTCACCGACCACCTGGCCGAGAACGACACCCACGCCCTGGCCATCCTGCGCACCGCGGTGGCCGGCCTCGGCCCGCGTACGCCGATGCCGTGGAACGTGGAGCCGGTCGAGGAGCCGAGCGTCGACCCGGCCGGGCTCTACGGAGCGGTGCCGGTGGACCCGCGTACCCCCTACGACGTGCGCGAGGTGATCGCCCGGGTCGTGGACGGCAGCCGGTTCGCCGAGTTCAAGGCCGAGTACGGTCCGACCCTGGTCACCGGTTTCGCCCGGATCCACGGACACCCGGTGGGGATCGTCGCCAACAACGGCATCCTCTTCGCGGAGTCCGCCCTCAAGGGCGCGCACTTCATCGAGCTCTGCGACCAGCGCGGCATTCCGCTGCTCTTCCTGCAGAACATCTCCGGTTTCATGGTCGGGCAGAAGTACGAGGCAGGCGGCATCGCCAAGCACGGCGCCAAGATGGTGACCGCCGTGGCGACCACCCGGGTGCCCAAGCTGACCGTGGTGGTCGGCGGCTCGTACGGCGCGGGCAACTACTCGATGTGCGGGCGGGCCTACTCCCCTCGGTTCCTGTGGATGTGGCCGGGTTCCAAGATCTCGGTCATGGGCGGCGAGCAAGCCGCCTCGGTACTGGCGACCGTGCGTCGTGACCAGTTCGACGCCCGTGGCGAGGAGTGGTCGGCCGAGGCGGAGGAGGAGTTCCGCCGCCCGGTGCGCGAGCAGTACGAGCGCCAGGGGAACGCCTACTACGCCACGGCCCGCCTCTGGGACGACGGCGTGATCGACCCGATGGACACCCGCACCGTGCTCGGCCTGGCGCTGAGCGCGTGCGCGAACGCCCCCCTGCCCGAGCCGCGCCCGTACGGCGTCTTCCGCATGTGACATGACGAGAGGTCACCTCCTGTGCCTATGTTCGAAAGTGTTCTGGTGGCCAACCGCGGCGAGATCGCGGTCCGGGTCATCCGCACGCTGCGACGGCTCGGCGTGCGCTCCGTCGCCGTGCACAGCGCCGCCGACGCCGGGGCGCCACACGTCCTGGCGGCCGACAGCGCGGTTCTGATCGACAGTTACCTCGACGGCGCCGAACTGGTCGGCGCCGCCCGCCGCGCCGGCGCCGAGGCCGTCCACCCCGGCTACGGGTTCCTGGCCGAGAACGCCGGGTTCGCCCGTGCCTGCGCCGAGGCGGGGCTGGTCTTCATCGGCCCGCCCGCCGAGGCGATCGAGCTGATGGGCGACAAGATCCACGCCAAGGAGGCGGTCAAGGCCGCTGGCGTTCCGGTCGTCCCCGGCAGCGACGGCGACAAGCTGGACGACGAGGCCCTCATCGCCGCCGCGACCGCCATCGGGATGCCGGTGCTGCTCAAGCCCTCCGCCGGTGGCGGTGGCAAGGGCATGCGCCTGGTCCACGACGCCGACCGGCTGTCCGAGGAGATCGCCGCCGCGAGGCGCGAGGCCCGCGTCTCGTTCGGCGACGACACCCTGTTGGTGGAGCGGTGGATCGACCGCCCCCGTCATATCGAGATCCAGATCCTGGCCGACGCGCACGGCAACGTCGTCCACCTGGGCGAGCGCGAGTGCAGCCTCCAGCGGCGCCACCAGAAGCTGATCGAGGAAGCCCCTTCCGTGCTCCTCGACGAGGCGACGCGCGCCCAGATGGGTGCGGCGGCCGTGCGTGCGGCTCAGTCCTGCGGCTACACGGGCGCAGGGACCGTCGAGTTCATCGTCCCCAGCAGCGATCCCTCCTCCCACTACTTCATGGAGATGAACACCCGGCTCCAGGTGGAGCACCCGGTGACCGAACTCGTCACCGGCCTGGACCTGGTGGAGTGGCAGCTCCGCGTTGCCGCGGGCGAAGTGCTCCCCTTCGCCCAGGCCGACGTCACCCTCACCGGACACGCGATCGAGGCGCGCATCTGCGCCGAGGACCCCAGCCGCGGGTTCCTCCCCTCCGGGGGGAAGGTCCTGTTGCTTCAGGAGCCCGAGGGGGAAGGGGTCCGGGTGGATTCCGGACTGGCCCCCGGCCTTGTCGTCGGCAGCAGCTACGACCCGATGGTGTCCAAGGTCATCTCCTACGGCCCCGACCGGGCAACCGCGCTGCGCAGGCTGCGCGCCGCTCTGGCGGACACGGTCGTCCTCGGGGTCGTCACCAACGCCGGCTACCTGCGCCGACTGCTCTCTCATCCCGACGTCGTCGCGGGGCGCCTCGACACAGGACTGGTCGAGCGCCACCCGGAGCTGACGCTAGCCCCGGCTCTGGAGACCGGGCAAGCCGATCCCACCCAGCCTGTGGATAACCTGCCGCTCCTCGCAGCCGCGCTGGTCAGGCAGGTGCTGCTGGACCCGGTCCGCCTTGCCGGCGGTGCGGAGCGGGCGGGAACGGCCGGGTCCGGCTGGGCCGATCCCTTCGCGCGGCCGAGCGGTTGGCGCATCGGCGGCGTCCCCGCCTGGACCCGCCACCAGCTGCGCCTCCCCGGAGGCGACCCGGTCCTCGTCGAGGTGCGTCCCGACCGAGGCGGCTCCGCCGACGCCTTCGAGGCCCGCATCGGCGGCACGGCCGACGTGGCCGTCGTCGACGGCAGTGCGGGCGGCAGTGGCGCGGGCATGAGCAACGCGAGCGGCGGTGGCACGAGCGGCCGTGGCACCGGTGCCGTCCTCCGCGTCGCGGTACGGACCGATCTGGCCGACGGCCAGGGGGCGAACGGCGGTACCGGCCTGGTCGGTCGGGTCGCGGTGACTCTCGACGGGATCACCCGTCCCTTCACCGCGGCGGTCGAGGAGTCCTCCGACGGCAGCGGCTCGGTCTGGCTGGGCCGGGACGGCGACAGCTGGCTCTGCCAGGTCCACGATCCGCTGGCGGACCTCGCGTTCGGCGGCGCGGGGGCGCACGGAGGCTCGCTGACCGCCCCCATGCCCGGCACGGTCACCCTCGTCAAGGCCTCCGTCGGCGACCGGGTGACCAGGGGTCAGGCGGTGCTGGTGCTGGAGGCGATGAAGATGGAGCACGTCATCACCGCGCCCCACGACGGCGTCGTGGAACAGCTCAAGGTCGTGCCGGGCGCCACGGTCGCCATGGACGACCTGCTCGCCGTCATCGCCCCGGCAGAGACGTCCGACGGCGCAGCGCCCGCAGGCGAGTCCGACGGCGCGGCAACGAACGCCGCATCCACGACCGAGGAATCCTGAGGAGTGGTGATGACCGATCACGAACCCACGGTGCTCGAACTGGGGCTCCCCGACCCGGTGCGCGCGGACGGACTGCCCGCGCGGGTGCGGATCCACGAGGTCGGCCCGCGTGACGGGCTTCAGAACGAGTCCACGGCCCTCCCGGTCGACGTCAAGGCGGAGTTCATCGCCCGGCTCGCGGCGGCGGGTCTGCGCACCGTCGAGGCCACCAGCTTCGTCCACCCCAAGTGGGTGCCCCAACTCGCCGACGCGGAGGAGTTGTTCCCCCGTGTCTCCGGTCTGCCCGCCGAGTATCCGGGGCTGCGTCTGCCGGTGCTGGTGCCGAACGAGCGCGGACTCGACCGGGCGCTGACCCTGGGCGCCAAGGACATCGCGGTCTTCGCCAGCGCCACCGAGACCTTCGCCCAGCGGAACCTCAACCGCAGTGTGGCGCAGTCACTGGAGATGTTCGCCCCGGTGGTGGAGCGCGCCACGGCCGCCGGGGTGGCCGTCCGCGGATACCTGTCCATGTGCTTCGGCGACCCGTGGGAGGGCCCCGTCGCACCGGACCAGGTGGTCGCCGTCGGACGGGAGCTGCTGGCCTTCGGCTGCACGGAGTTGAGCCTCGGCGACACCATCGGCACCGGCACGCCGGGCCAGGTCGAGGCGCTGCTCGCAGCGTTCTCGGCGGCGGGCGTCGGCCCGGAGCGGCTGGCCGTGCACTTCCACGACACCTACGGCCAGGCACTGGCCAACACGCTCACCGCACTGCGTTGCGGCGTCAGCGTGGTGGACTCCTCGGCCGGTGGCCTGGGCGGCTGCCCGTACGCCAAGAGCGCCACGGGCAACCTGGCGACCGAGGACCTGGTCTGGATGCTGAACGGGCTCGGGATCGAGACCGGCGTGGACCTGGCGGCGCTCGCCTCCACCAGCGCCTGGTTGGCCGGGCACATGGGCCGTCCCAGCCCGTCCCGCGCGGTCCGAGCCCTGACCGGGGCTTGACCGGCGGGCCGCTCCGCTCGGCCACCAGCCCTTCGCTCAGCGCGACTTCCGTCCCTTCCCTCCTCCCTCACCCCGCGCTTCTGCCACCACCGCACCACCCGCTTCCGTGAGCCGTCGGCTCTCGGCGCCCCACAAGGCCGTCGAGGCCGCGGCCATGGGGCCGGGCAGGGCGGGCGTCGATCCGGCGCTCCGACCTACCGGCTCCCGCCTCCGCGCACGCCTCCCACCCTCAGGAGACCGTCATCATGCTGGACCACCGCCTCGACCCCGAGCACGAGGAACTGCGGCGCACCGTCCGCGAGTTCGCACAGGACGTGGTCGCCCCAAAGATCGGCGAACACTACGAGCACAACGAGTTCCCGTACGAGATCGTCCGGGAGATGGGCCGGATGGGCCTGTTCGGGCTGCCCTTCCCCGAGGAGTACGGGGGCATGGGCGGCGACTACTTCGCCCTCTGCCTGGCCCTTGAGGAACTGGCCCGGGTCGACTCCTCCGTGGCGATCACCCTGGAGGCAGCCGTCTCCCTGGGCGCCATGCCGATCTACCGATTCGGCACCGAGGAGCAGAAGCGCGAGTGGCTGCCGAAGCTCTGCTCCGGCGAGATGCTGGGCGCCTTCGGCCTGACCGAGCCGGAGGGCGGCTCGGACGCCGGGGCGACCCGCACCACGGCCGTCTACGACAAGGCCACCGACGAGTGGGTGATCAACGGCACCAAGTGCTTCATCACCAACGCGGGCACCGACATCACCGGTCTGGTGACCGTGGCTGCGCTCACTCGTTCGAGCGAAGATGCGGCGGAGACCTCGCCCAGCCGGTCGATCTCCACCATCATCGTGCCGACGGGGACTCCGGGGTTCACCGTCTCGAAGAAGTACTCGAAGGTGGGCTGGAACGCTTCCGACACCCGGGAGCTGTCCTTCACCGACGTCCGGGTGCCCGCCGCCAACCTGGTGGGTGAGCAGGGACGCGGTTACGCGCAGTTCCTGCGGATCCTCGACGAGGGCCGGATCGCCATCGCCGCGCTGGCCACCGGGCTGTCCCAGGGCTGCGTCGACGAGTCGCTGCGCTACGCGGGCGAGCGGAAGGCCTTCGGCCACGCCATCGGGGCCAACCAGGCCATCCAGTTCAAGATCGCCGACATGGAGACCCGGGCGCTCACCTCGCGCCTCGCCTGGTACCACGCGGCCAGCAAGATGCTGGCGGGTGAGCCGTTCAAGAAGGAGGCGGCCATCGCCAAGCTGTACTCCTCGGAGGCGGCCGTCACCAACGCCCGTGAGGCCACCCAGGTCCATGGCGGCTACGGATTCATGAACGAGTTCCCGGTGGCGCGCTTCTGGCGCGACAGCAAGATCCTGGAGATCGGCGAGGGCACCTCGGAGGTCCAGCGGATGCTCATCGCCCGCGAACTGGGCATGACGTACTGACCCGGCTCCGGGCCGGTTGACCGGCCTGCCGAACGCAGGTGGTGGGTGGCCGCGCGGCTGCCCACCACCCGGACGCGTCAGGGAATGACCACCACCGGGCGGTTGGCCCGTCGGGCCAGCCGGGCGGCCACCGAGCCGAAGAGGCGTCCCAGCAGCCCGTGTGTACCGCCGACGACGATGGCGTCCGCGGCGTACTCCCGCGCGACCTCTTCGAGTTCGTGGCAGATGTCCCCGCCGCGCTCGACGAGCACCCACGGCACGTCGCTCAGGAAGTCCGCGCAGGCGAGCTCGAGGCCGAGCACCTCGGTGCGGTGGTCCGGCACGTCCACGAAGACGGGCGGCTCGCAACCGGCCCAGACGGTCGCAGGCAGCCGGTTGGCCACGTGCACCAGCACCAGGCCCGATCCCGAGCGTCTCGCCATCCCCACGGCGTACGCCAGCGCACGCTCACTGGACACCGAACCGTCGAAGCCCACCACGACCCCGTGGAGGAACGCCGGGTCGCACGGGCGTACCTGTTGTGACTGGACTTCAAAACTTGGCATCGGCAGCTGGGGTCCCGTCGTCTGTTTGCGTTCGCGGGGCTCTGGATGCTCGTAACCGGCCATGGCTGTGGACGTTTCGCGAGGTGGGATACGAGGGCGTGGTGCGGGATGAACTCGAAGAACGTGATGCAGAGGGATGTGCGAGGTCGGCTGGAAAGGCGGCCGGTTTTCCTCTTCCTCCCAGGGTACGGCGACATTCTGTCCACGCCCAGATGCGGAGCGCACAGGCGGCGCAGTTCCCGCTAAAGGGGGATGCGTGCGCCCGGGGCGTGGATGGAGCATGCCTGAGCTCCGGCGCATACGCAACGGTGCAGGCACGCACAGGCCTTCGTCGGGTCGCACTGGTTTTCGGACAAAGCCCCCGATCGGCGGGGCGCATATGCCAGAAGGCTGGAACGATGCGGTTCATGCCGCCTCTGCTGCTCTTCGATCTGGACAACACCCTCGTGGATCGGAATCAGGCCTTCCACGGGTGGGCACGTCGCTTCCTCGATTCCTGGGCACTTCCGGGCGAGGATCTCTACTGGCTCTCCACACTGGACTGCGGCGGCTATTTCCCGCGTGAAGCCCTGATGCGGGCGACCGCCGCCCGTTACGGCCTCAGGGTCTCGCTGGAATTGCTCCTGCGTGACTACGCAGAAACGATGACCGAGCTCATCCAGTTGCCGGAGACCCACCGGGACGCCCTGCACCGGGCCCGCTCCGCCGGATGGACGCTCGGGATCGTGAGCAACGGCGCGACGAAGCAACAGCTGGCCAAGATCGAGAGAACCGGCCTGGCCGGGCTGGTCGACGGCTGGGTGATCTCGGAGGAGGCCGCCTGCGAGAAGCCCGACCCGCGGATCTTCCACCTGGCAGCCGAGCGCTGCGGCCTGCGCCCGCAGCACGACGACGCCTCGTCCTGGACCTCGTCCACCTGGATGGTGGGTGACCACGCACCGGCCGACATCGCGGGCGCACAGGTCGCGGGGCTGCGCAGTGTCTGGCTGCACCACGGCCGCCCCTGGCCCGAGCTCGGCTACCGCCCGACGCTGACCGCCAAGGGGCTCCCGGAGGCCGTCACCGGCGTGCTGAGCGCTCCCCGCTACGCTCCGGCCGCCTGAGCGCCGCCACACGCCACCTCCGCGGCGTCGCCCATCGCTCAGCAGCGCAGCGGATCGTTCAGCGGCGCAGCGCGGCCGGGGTCGACGGGTAGCGCCACCAGCGCGCGACCGCGCGCTCCGTGAAGCCCAGGTGGCGATAGAGGGGTTCACCGAGCAGAGTGGCCGTCAAAGTCGCCGGACGGTCCGGATGGGCCGCCAGGGCGGTACGCAGCACAGCTCCTGCGGCCCCGCGCGAGCGGAGCTCGGGAAGCGTGGTCATCCAGTAGACGCCGACGGCCGCTCCGTCGTCCACGGTGACGCAGGCGGCCGCCGGCTCCCCGCCGACCCGGGCCAGCCAACTGCGACGCCCCGGTATCCGTGCGTACTCCACGGGGAAGTGGCTGCCGCGCCGCCACGGCAGCAGATGGGGAATGGGGAACCCCTCGACCACGACCCGTTCGACGGCCGCGAGATCGGCCTCGTCGACCGCCTCTGTTGCCTCCACCGCCTCCGTTGTCTCCACCGTCACCGATGGTGACGGTGCGCCAGGCATGACGGGTGCCGGGTCGCGGACCATCACGGGCATGGTCAGCGCGGACTCGCAGCCGTACGGGCCGAGGTCGAGCGCGAGATAGGGGTCTTCGAGGGTCAACTGCCGGGTGTCCCAGCTGCGGAACACACCCAGCAGCTCACCGGTGAGCGCCTCGGGGTCCTGGGGGCGGGCGGTCACCAGCACCCGATGGGCGTCGTCCGCACGGATCGCCGTCCAGCCGGGCCGGACCTCCGTCTCCCAGCCGCGCACCTCCGCCATGGTCAGCCAGTGGGCGACGGCGTTCGCAACAGCGAGATCAAGACCCATGCGTACCACCCTAGGGCCCCGGAGGCGGCGTACCCAGGTGCGCCGTATGCGCCCCCACACGCTCCCAAGCGCCGCTTTTCGGTCAACTTGCGGACACGCGTGCCTCATTGGCCGTACCCGCAGCCCAGGCGGGTGGACCGCGCCGCTCTGGCGTCGTCAACTGCGCTGCGCCCGCCCCACAACCGCGTGTCCCCTGGTACGCCCCCTTCCCTGACGGGTCGATGGGTGTCAGTCTTCGAGATCGAATGCTTCACGCCAAATTGCCATGTCGATATAGCGTCTGATGGTGAACTGGTCGCACCGGACTCGCTGGAACCAGTAGATTCGATCTTGAGGAGAGCAAGCGAGCAGGGGGACTCGACAGGCGCCGACACACGCACATCTGGTGCTCATCGCACCGCGAGAACGGGACGGACCGGGACGACCATGACAGCGAGGGGGGCCGGAGCGCCTTGAGCAGGGTCAGCAGGAATACCGCCACCGGGGATGAGGTGGCTGTCGCCGCCCCGGTCGGCGCCGCGGGTTCCGCGGGCCCGGCCGCCCTTCCGCGCAAGCTGTCGGGACGTCGCCGTCCGGAGATCGTCGCCGTGCTGCTCTTCAGCGGCGGGCCGATCTTCGAGAGCTCGATTCCGCTCTCGGTCTTCGGCGTGGACCGGCAGGACACCAGCCTTCCCCACTACCGGCTCCTGGTCTGCGCGGGCGAGCCCGGGCCGCTGGCGACGACCGGCGGTCTGACCATGACCGCCCCGCACGGCATCGAGGGCCTAGCCCGGGCCGGGACGGTCGTCGTCCCCGCCTGGCGGGCCGCGGCGCAGACGCCTCCCCCCGAAGCCCTCGCCGCGCTGCGCAAGGCGCACGCCGAGGGCGCGCGCATCATCGGGCTCTGCACCGGTGCCTTCGTCCTCGCCGCCGCCGGTCTGCTGGACGGCCGCCCGGCGACCACGCACTGGATGTACGCGCCGACCCTCGCGAAGCGCTACCCGCAGATCCAGGTCGATCCCCGCGAGCTCTACATCGACGAGGGCGACGTCCTCACCAGCGCCGGCACCGCAGCCGGGATAGACCTGTGCCTCCACGTGGTGCGCACCGACCACGGCGCGGACGCGGCGGCAGCGCTGGCACGTCGTCTGGTCGTCCCGGTGCGGCGTACCGGAAGTCAGGCCCCGTACGTCGACCGGTCTTTACCCGAGGAGATCGGGAACGACCCGCTCGCCGAGGTCGTCACCTGGGCGCTGGAGAACCTCTCCAAGCAGTTCGACGTCGAGGTCCTCGCCGCCCGTGCCTACATGAGCCGGCGGACCTTCGACCGCCGCTTCCGGTCGCTGACCGGGAGCGCCCCGCTGCAGTGGCTCATCTCGCAGCGCGTCCTGCAGGCCCAACGGCTGCTGGAGACCACCGAACTGTCCGTGGACGAGGTCGCCAGACGCTGCGGATTCCGCTCGCCGGTGGCCCTGCGCGGCCACTTCCGGCGCCAACTCGGCGTCTCTCCCGCCGTCTACCGCAGCACGTTCCGCGCGCGGCGACCGGAGACGCCCACCGGAAGCACCTCCGGGGGGACGGGACTGGCCGTGGTCGGCGCCACGCCGTCGACGTCGGCGTCGCACCATGCGGGCCTGGGCTCCGGTCCGCTGGGCGGTCTGCCGAGCTCCGACGGGGTCGGCTCCGGCGGCCCGACCGTGCCTCCGCAGGGCGGACCGGGCGGACTCAACTCACGTTCGAACGGTCGGGCCCGGCAGGGAGCCCGGACGGCACCGGATGACCACTCCTCCCCCGCGGAGGACGGTCGCCCGGGTCCGTCCCAGGGCCTGAGCCATCCGGACAGTGCGAACGCCGCGCTGCGGCGCCGCGCCGCCGAACGCCCCTGAGCCGGATGGGTCGGATCGAGGTGTGGCTGTGGCCACGGCCCTTGCCGTGACCGCAGCCGACCACAGCCGACCACAGCCGACCGCAGCCGCATCGGCGTTCCGACGGGGCTGCCGTGGCTGCGGCGCCTCGCGCCGCCTCGCCTCCCGGGTGGAATTCGACCGCCGTGTCGACTTGCGCCTTTCCGTCGGGATGATCGACCATGACGGGTCAGCTGGTCGCCCACCCGGGTAGGGGCGCGGCTCCCGGTTGACGCCGAGCAGCGCACGCGTACGAGCCCCGGGACGGTGAGCCGGATGAACGACCGCATGGTCTGGATCGACTGCGAGATGACGGGTCTCGACCTGGAGAGGGACGCCCTGGTGGAGGTCGCCGCGCTGGTGACCGACTCCGAGCTCAACATCCTCGGTGAGGGCGTCGACATCGTGGTGCGTCCGCCGGCGGAGGCGCTGGAGAACATGCCGGAGATCGTGCGGGAGATGCACACCTCCTCCGGGCTGCTCGACGAGCTCGCCGACGGGATCACGCTGGCCGAGGCCGAGGCCCAGGTGCTCGCCTACGTCCGCGAGCACGTGCCCGAGGCGGGCAAGGCTCCGCTCTGCGGCAACTCCGTGGCGACCGACCGCGGCTTCCTCTCCCGGGACATGCCCGCGCTGGAGTCGCACCTGCACTACCGCATCGTCGACGTCTCCTCGATCAAGGAGCTGGCCCGGCGCTGGTACCCGCGGGCCTACTACAACAGCCCCAAGAAGCAGGGGAACCACCGGGCGTTGGCCGACATCCGGGAGAGCATCGCGGAGTTGAAGTACTACCGGGAGGCCGTCTTCGTGCCCGCGCCGGGCCCGGACACCGACGCGGCCCGCGCCATCGCCGCCCGCTACGAGCTGCCCCCGGCCTGACCTGCCGGAAACCTGGTCGTGAGCACCCCACGCGATCCTGTAGAGTTATCTCCGTCAGCGCGCGAGAGCGCAGCGGACAGATGGTGGGTGTAGCTCAGCTGGTAGAGCACTGGGTTGTGATCCCAGGTGTCGCGGGTTCGAGCCCCGTCACTCACCCCATCAAATCAGGGCCCGGCCGTTTTCAACGGTGGGGCCCTGATGCGTTTCTGAGACCGGGTCAGGCCCTGGGCCCGGCACGGGCGCCAGAGCACTGGCCCCAGGATCTCCAACGGCGAGGCCTAGGCGGCGCCCTCCGGCTTCTCCTCGTCGCTCTCGTCGCTCTCGTCCCCGAGGGCCGGATGCGGCTCCTGCAGGCTGGACAGCTCCTCGATCTCGGGGAGGGTCAGACCGCCCGCCTCCAGCTCCGCGTCCGCCTCGGCCTCCAGCTCCGCCACCTCGGGCACGCTCGCCACGGCCGGCGGCGGAGCCGGTTTGGCGGGTGCGGCCGGGGCTTCGGGCTTGGGCGTCATGCCGTCGAGGAAGCGCAGCAGCTCGACCGGGAACGGGAGGACCAGCGTCGAGTTCTTCTCGGCCGCGACCTCGACCACGGTCTGCAGCAGTCGCAGCTGCAGCGCGGCCGGGGTGTCACTCATGATCGTCGCAGCCTCGGACAGCTTGCGGGAGGCCTGGAACTCACCGTCGGCGGTGATGATGCGGGCTCGGCGCTCGCGCTCCGCCTCGGCCTGCCGGGACATGGACCGCTTCATGGACTCCGGCAGAGCGACGTCCTTGATCTCCACCCGGTCGATGTGGATGCCCCAGCCGACCGCGGGGCTGTCCAGCATCAGTTCGAGGCCCTGGTTCAGCGGCTCGCGGTTGGTGAGCAGGTCGTCCAGCTCGCTCTTGCCGATGATCGACCGCAGGGAGGTCTGGGCGACCTGGGACATCGCGAAGCTGTAGTTCTGCACGTTCACCGTGGCCAGGACCGGGTCCTCGACCCGGAAGTAGACGACAGCGTCGACGCGGACCGTCACGTTGTCCCGGGTGATGCCCTCCTGCGCGGGCACCGGCATGGTGATGATCTGGACGTTCACCTTGCGCAGGCGGTCGGCGACCGGAAGCAACAGGGTCAGCCCTGGTTCCTTGATCCCCTGACGCACCCGACCGAAGCGGAACACGACACCGCGCTCGAACTGCTGAACGACACGGACTCCCGTTGCCAGCCAGACCGCTCCGGCTCCGAGAACCCCCAGGACGACATCCACAACCAGCATCGTCATCACCCCGACTCTGCCCGAGGACGCGAAATCGGCCCCGTCATTCTCCACGCTACTGCGCCACCGGCTCGCCAGGAACGGTCGTGCAGGTGTGGCGGATCATCCGTGCATGATCATGACCCGCTCGGGTGCGCTACCACGACCGGAGTAGTAACGCTGTGTAGGACCCGCTCGTTGTACAGAACGTGCACCTGTTCGCCACAGTGTTCACCGCCGCCGCCATCGCCGCGCCCACGCCGGTGCCCGCGTCGGTCCCGAACCCGGACGCACCCCGCCATGTCGACACCATGGCCTGGCTGCTGCCCGTCCTGCTGGGGCTGCTGCTCACCGCCGTCGCCTGCTACAAGCACCGGGGCCTCCCCAGCGGCCACTGACCCCGCGCGCGACGCACCCACGTGCCCACTCGCCCCGTGTTCACGCGCACGGCGGGCGTCAGCCGCGGAAGACCGCGTCCGGCGGCTGCGGGGAGGCCTCGGCGTCGGCGTCGCGCATCGGCAGAGCGCCGGCCTGGAAGTCGAGGAGATCGGGGCCCTGCTCGATCCTGGCCATGACCGGGTCTCCGGCCATCGCGCGCCCGAGTTCCACCAGCGGGAGCGGCGTTAGCGCGGCCAGCAGGATCAGGTTGCCGAACCGCTTGCCGCGCAGCACCGCCGGGTCGGCGACCAACGCCACCTCGGGGAAGACCGCCCGTAGCGTCGCCACCTGGCGGCGGGCGAACGGCAGTCGTCCCCCGTCGGCGATGTTGACCGCGTAGCGCCCGCCCGGGGCGAGCGCCCGGACCACGGCCTCCGCGAACTCGACGGTCGCGCAGTGGCCCGGGACGCGCGCGCCGCTGAAGACGTCCGCGATGACCAGGTCGGCCCATGCCTCGGGGGTACGGTCGAGCACCTCGCGGGCGTCGCCCCCGCGCACGCGGATCTGCCAGGCGCGTTCCAACGGCAGCTCACGGCGGACCAGTTCGGTCAGCGCCGTGTCGATCTCCGCCACCTGCTGCCGGGACCGAGGCCGGGTCGCGGCGACGTAGCGGGGCAGGGTCAGCCCGCCACCACCGAGATGCAGAGCGCTGACAGGACGTCCGGGCGGCCCGGCCAGGTCCGCGATCCGGCCGAGGCGGCGCTGGTATTCGAAGGTCAGCCGACGCGGATCGGCGAGGTCGACGTGCGACTGCGGGGCGCCGTCGAGCAGCAGGGTCCAGGCGTCGGCACGGTCCCGGTCGGGCAGCAGCTCCGCCAGCCCCGAGCCGACCTGCTCGGCCAGATGCCGGGACGCGGAGCCGCCAGGGGCTGCGGAGCTCCCGGACTTCGACCGCCCGCGCGAGCTCCCCTCGTCGCCGCCCGGACCGGTGCCCTGCTCCTGCTTCGCTCTGTGCTTCCTTGCCACCCGCCCAGTATCCGGCGTCGGCGGTCAGCGCCACACTCGGGGTTCGACCAGGTCAGGAGAGGTCAGCGGAGGTTCAGCACCCGTCGCAGACGGCGAGTGTGCGCGCGGCCTCACCGAGGGCCTCGCTCAGCTGGCCCGGGTCGGTGAGTCCGGCACGGCCGAGACCGTCGCCGGGCGGCAACAGCCAGTCGTACTCCGGGCCGGGCACGCAGATGCGCCGACAGGAGCTTCCCGGCAGCTGCCAGGCCTCGGCCGTGCCGAACGGGACCAGGAACGAGAGCGTCGAGCCCACAGCCCCGGCACCGGTCCTGGTACAGGGACCTGCGCCCGTCGCGGCCTGCCGCCCGTTCCGTGGCGGCGGTGCGGGGACGTCGTGCAGCACCCCGCCGCAGCCGCCGCGCAGTCGCAGGATGTCGACGGCCTCCAGCCCTTGACGCTCGGGGACTGTCACCAGGTCGACCAACGTGTCCAGGAGCGCGCCGACCACGGGCTCGGCCGCACCGGTCGAACCAGCGACATCGGCCGCACCGACCAGGTCGCGCCGACCGTCACCCCGGCCGTCAAGGTGGCCGTCAACTCTGTCGACGGCCTCGACCGGCCTGCGCGCACGGCACTCGGCCGCCGTCTGCCGCCCCGTATCCACCTGCACAGGTGCCTCCTTGGCCGTGCCGGGCAGCGCCCGGGCCTCCCTGATCCGGCAGGATCACGCAATCACGCCTGGTCGCACGCGGTCCTGCCGCGCCGCGAACGCCCCTGCGTCATCAGGTACAACGCGGCAGCCGATCACCGGCCACGGGCGTCGGTCCGGGCAGGCCGTGGCATTTCATAGCAGATGGAGGCGAGCGTGTCCGATTTGTCGCAGAACCCTGCGTGTTCGAGTTTTTCCGGAGAGTAGTCTCAGCGCTGCTGTTCCGTACCAGGGGGTGCCGCATGGCTCACGACTCTCTCCGTTCGCAACCCTCTCCCAACCTGCGGATGCGCGATCTCCGCGGGGATCTCTCGCCGCGCGAGTTCGCCGCTTCGGTGCGCCGCGCAGCTCGCGAGATCGGGGAGCACGTCTCCTGCGACGCGCGTTACGTCGGCAGGGTGGAGTCGGGCGAGATCCGGTGCCCCAACTACGCCTACGAGCGGGTGTTCCGACACATGTTCCCGGGCGCCGGGCTGGCCGAGCTGGGCTTCACACCCCGCGCGGAGGCCCGGCGCAGACCCGCCTCCGCGGCACCACCCGATGAGGAGAACGACGACGTGCAGCGACGCACGTTCCTGACCGGCGGCCCACTGGCTGTGGCCACCGCCCTGAGCTGGGACGTCCCGGCTCAGGCCGCGGCCGCCGGGGCGGCGGGAGACACCGCCGCCCCGGCCGCGCCGGTCGTGGGCACCAAGGTCGGCGCCCGAGAGGTCCACGAGGTCGAGTCGGCGGTCCGTCAGATCCGGCTGCTGGACGACGTCCACGGCGCGGACACCCTGTTCGAGCGGGCCGGGGACACCCTCCGCTCGGCGTACCAACTGCTCAACTGCGGCTCCTACACGGCCCAGGTCGAGCAGCAACTCCAGACCTGGGCGGGCGAGCTGGCGATCTCGGTCGGCTGGTTGGCGCACGACTCCGGCCGGTTGGGCGAGGCTCGCTCGCTCTACGCGGAGGCCCTCGCCACCGCGCGAATGGCAGGCGACGCGGCCTTGGAGGCGCACGCCTTCTGCAACACCGCCTTTCTGGCGCGCGACGCCGGACGCCCTCGCGAGTCGGTCCGGGCCGCACAGGCCGCACGCACGGCAGCGGCCGGGCTCGGCTCCCCACGCCTGCTGGCGCTGCTCGCGCTGCGCGAGGCGGGCGGCTGGGCACTGCTGCGCGATCGTGGAGCCTGCGTCCGCGCCCTCGGCGAGGCGCGAAGCCACTTCGAGGCGGGCACCTCGGAGGCGGATCCCGAGTGGATGACCTTCTTCAACGAGGGCGAGTTGGCCGGGCTGACCGCCCAATGCTGGGCCGCGATGGGCGAGTTCGACTCGGCAGCGCGATGGGCCGAGCAGGCCATAACGCTGCAACCCACCCACTTCGTCCGCAACCGGGCCTTGTACACCGCCGAGTTGGCCCATGACGAGCTCGGACGCGGCTCGGTGGTCGAGGCGGCTCGCACCGGCTCAGACGCGATCGGCCTGCTCACCTCGGTGCGCTCGACGCGTATCAGGGGCATGGTCTCCGCGACCGCGGAGCGGATGCGGAGCCGCGGGCTCAGCCGCGTGCCCGAGGTCGCGGACTTCCTGGAGCGGTACCAGTTGGCGTTGGCGAGCTGAGCCGCGAGCAACGGGTTGAGCTTCGCAGGCGAGGCTCCCGCCCAGCCGACGGGCCTCAGCCGAACACGCGGGCCAGCACCAGCCCGGCTGCGCCCAGGGCGACGGCGTCCCGCCCGGCCGGGGCGGCGGTGAGGGAGACGCGCTGCCAGGACGGGTCGGGGAGCCGCGCGTCGAGGACCTCCCGCACCGCTGCGAGGTAGGTCTCGGGGGCGTCGGCCACCTCGCGACCGCCGAGCACGACCTCGTCCAGGTCCAGCAGCCGGACCAGGTTGGCCACGCCTTCGCCGAGAAGCCGTGCCGCCTGATCCGGGGTGGCTGCCGCCTGCCAGAGCGCCTCCAGGCAGCCCTGGTTGCCGCAACGGCAGCGCGGGCCCGCCGGGTCGAGGACCTGGTGCCCGAACTCTCCGGCATTGGTGCGTGCTCCGCGCTGGACCGCGCCGCCGAGGACGAGACCGGCGCCGAGGCCGTGGTCGAGATGGATGAAGGCCCGGTTCGGGGAGCCGAGGACGCTGAGCACTCCGGCAGTGCTGTCCTTCTCGATCTCCGCGGCCAGCCCAAGCCGATCGGCGACGGCGTCACGCAGGGGGAACCGGTTCCAGGCGGGAGCTCCGGTGACCTCGTGCAGCACACCGGCCTGCTGGTCCAGCGGCCCCGGCGAGGCGACGCCCACGCCGAGGACCTGCTCGCGCGCGACGGACGCCAGCTGCCGGCCCACCTCCTCGGCCAGCAGGTCGAGCACCGGGCCCGGCCCCCACCCCGCCAGGTCGATGGGCAGGTGACGGGAGTCCACCACCCGTCCGGCGAGGTCGGCACGGAGCACCGTGAGCGCGTCGCGCCCCAACTGGACGCCGAGCGCCCAACGCGCGTCGGGGACGAGGGTCAGCAGGGTGCGAGGCTTGCCGCCGGTCGACGCCCCGCGCCCGGACTCCGCGACGAGGCCGTCCTCCAGCAGCCGCTGGACGATCTTGCTGATCGCCTGAGCCGTCAGACCGGACCCTCGGGCCAGTTCGACGCGGCTGACTCCGCCCGCCCCGGCGGCACGGACCAGGGTCAGCACGGCCGCCGCGTTGTGGTCGCGCAGCGCCGTGAGGTTTGCCCCCGGCCGGGCGGCCGACGTGTCGGCGGCAACGGTCGAGGCGGCCTGGGCGGCAGAGTCGGCTGAGGCTGCGGAGTGAGAGGAGGAGAGGGAGGCCACGGATTGATTATGCGGCTTGCTTGCCACTTAGTCCACGCTGTTGTTTAACTAGGAGACATGGCTGCGAACCGCACAGAGACGAACCACACGGAGACCGACGCCGCCCCGCTGCGCGTAGGCCTGATCGGCTACGGCGTCGCGGGCGCGGTGTTCCACGCACCGCTGATCGCGAACACTCCGGGACTGCACCTGGAGGCCGTCGTCACCTCGAACCCCGAGCGCAGGGATCAGGCCGCCGCCCGGTACCCGGAGGCCAGAATCCTGGCCGACGCCGCCGAACTCTGGCCGCTGGGGCTGGACCTGGTCGTGGTGGCCTCCCCCAACCGGACCCACGTTCCGCTCGCGACCGCCGCGCTGGACGCGGGCGTTCCGGTCGTCGTCGACAAGCCCCTGGCCGCCACCGCCGCCGAGGGCCGCGCCCTGGCCGAGCTCGCGGAGGCGCGCGGCCTGCTGCTGAGCGTCTTTCAGAACCGGCGCTGGGACGGCGACTTCCGTACGGTGAGCGAGCTGGTCCGCTCGGGCCGACTCGGCACGGTGCACCACTTCGAGTCGCGGTTCGAGCGCTGGCGTCCCAACCTCAAGGGCGGCTGGCGCGAGCTGGGCGACCCGGCCGAGGCCGGCGGCGTCCTCTACGACCTGGGCAGCCACCTGGTCGACCAGGCGCTCACCCTCTTCGGGCCCGCGGTCCGCGTCTACGCGGAGCTCGACATCCGCCGACGCGGCGCACAGGCCGACGACGACTCCTTCGTGGCGCTGACCCATGCCGACGGCACCCGCTCCCACCTGTGGATGAGCGCGGTCGCCGCCGATCTCGGCCCGCGCTTCCGGGTGTTGGGCAGCGAGGCCTCCTACGTCGGCTACGGGCTGGACGGCCAGGAGGACGCTCTGCGCGCGGGACGCACTCCCGCCGACGAGGGCTGGGGCGAGACCCCGCCGGAGCGCTACGGACGCCTCGGCACGGTCGACGACTCGGTCGCGCATCCGACCCTCCCCGGCGCGTACCAGGAGTACTACGCCCGACTCGCGGAGGCGCTCCACGGGCGCGCGCCCGCGCCGGTCGCCGCGCGCGACGCGATCAACGCGCTCACCGTGCTGGAGGCCGCGCGCCTCTCCGCCGCCGAGGGCCGGACGGTGGCACTGTGACCACGACCGCCGAACTCGTCGAGCAGGAACAGCGGTTGCAGTTCGCCCGCTTCACCAACGAGGACGCCTGGCGGCTGGGCTCGCTGCTCACCGAGCTGGCCAGGGAGCGCGGCCTGCCGGTCACCGTGGACATCCGCCGCGGCGAGCAGCAGTTGTTCCACTACGCCCTCCCCGGCACCTGCGCGGACAACGACGCGTGGATCGAGCGGAAGATCCGCGTGGTGCGACGCTACGAGGCCAGCTCCTACCTGGTCGGGCAGCGCTTCCGCGAGAAGGGCGGCAGCTTCGAGGAGAAGTCGCGGCTCGACCCCGACCGCTATGCGGCCCACGGCGGAGCGTTCCCTGTGGTCGTCACCGACGTGGGTCTGGTCGGGACGGTGGCCGTGTCCGGACTGCCACAGCTGGACGACCACAAACTGGTGGTCGAGGCGCTGGAGCGGTTCCTGGAGGGCTGATCACTTGCCCGCGGTCCCGGGGGCCCGCTCCAGCAGGCCGGACTAGGCCAGGTGTGCCGCGTCGTTCCAGCGCTCGACGGCGCGGGCGCCGTACTCCCAGGTCAGCACCGACAGCGTGGCCGGGCCGAGCTTGAAGCGCTGCGCCTGCTCCGGAGGCAGACCCAGCCAGCGCGCGGTCAGGATGCGCAGCAGGTGCCCGTGGGCGAAGACCACGACGTCGTGGTCGGCGCTGTGCATCACCGTGGTCTCCGGGTCCGGCACGCCGGCACGAGCGTCGATGTCGGCGAGGAACGCGTCCACACGGGCGCTGACCTCGCCGATCTTCTCGCCCCCGGGAACGCCGTCGCGCCAGATCAGCCACCCCGGCTGTGCCCCGGCCCGGATCTCGGGGCCGGTCAGGCCCTCGTAGCTGCCGTAGTCCCACTCCATCAGCCGGTCGTCGAGGGCCAGACGGCCGCCGAAGCCGGCCAGTTCGGCGGTCTCCCTGGCGCGGGAGAGCGGGCTGCTCACAATCTCGGCGTCCGGGAGGCCGTGCCACGGCGCGGCGGCGAACCGCTCGCTCAGCCGGCGACCCATGGTGCGACCCTCGTCCGTGAGGGGGATGTCCGTCCGCCCGGTATGGCGACCGGTCGCCGACCAGTCGGTCTCACCGTGCCGGACCAGCAGCAGCCGCGCGGGCATGAACGTTCCTCCAGGGGCGTGCGGGAGCGCGCGCAGGCGCGCGGGACGACTCCCATGATCCCGGATCCGGCCCGCAATCGCCGATCAGGTCCGCATCCCGATCAGCCCTGCGACGCGGGTGCCTCGGCCGCCTGCCGGGCACGCTCGCGGATGCCGCAGAGGATCAGGTCCAGTCCGTAGGCGTACTGGCCCGCGCCGTCGCCCGCACAGACCAGCATCTCGGGCGCCAGGTCGGCGAGGTTCGGGAAGCGGTCCTGCGGAAGCGCCGCAAGGCGGTTGCGGAAGTGCTCGACCGCCTCCGGGCGGGCGCAGACGCGGATCTCGCGGAGCGCGGAGCCGATGGTGAAGCGTGAGAGCGTGCCGTAGGCGCGCGTCACGTCCTCGCGCCCCAGTCCCGCCTCGCGCAACAGCATGAGCATCCGCTCCATGGCCGACGTGGCCGCGTCGAGGAAGTCGTCGTTGCCGGCCGACTCGGCGAGCAGTCGCAGCACGGCGGGACGGCCGGTGAAGAGGTCGTGCACCGCGATGCAGGCGGCCCGCAGCTGCTGGTCCCAACTGCCCTCGGTGCTGGGCGGGGCGTAGGCGTCGAGCACCCGGTCCCGAGCCGCGCGGAACAGCTCGTCCTTGCCGCGGAAGTAGGTGTACAGCGCCATCGTGCCGACGCCCAGGTCCTCGGCGAGGGCACGCATCGAGAAGGCGTCCAGGCCCTTGTCGTCCAGCAGGCGGAGGGCCCGCTCGATGATCAGCTCAGCGCTCAACGATCCCCGTGGCGCGCGCGACCGCCGCGTCGGTCGGGGCCGGGCGACGGTGCCGGCGGACTGCTCGGAGGGCATGCCAGGAGCGTACACAGCTGAGGTAACGGCCGGTAAAAGGCACCACAACGGGTGTGTTCGACCGGGTTCGCGGGCCACGCACGCCGCAGACGGGCCAGTGAGGGCCGGGATTCGGCCGGGATTCGGCCAGGGTCGGGACGCAGCCCGGCCGCCGCCGGGACGGTTGCGACAGGGACTGCCGTACGACGTACGGTACGGCGTACGGTTAGCTCTGCAGAATCGTCCCGCAGCGCCCGGAGCCCGCCATGTCATCGACCGCCGCCACGCCCGGGCACAGGGACGTCGCCCGGAACGACGCACCCGGCGTTCGGGTGCGGGAGCTGTTGCTCGTCGCGGTGATCTACGTCGCCTACATCGCCTACGACAGCAGCCGGCTCCTGGTCCGGAGCGGAACCGGCAGCGCCCAGCGGGGCGCGACCGGTCTGCTCGACCTCGGCATACCCGCCGACTTCGCCTACGCGACGCTGCACTACCTGGCCACTCCGGCCGTGCTGATCTGGCTCTGGCGCCGGCACCACCGCGCCTACCGGCGCGCGCGGACCTGGCTCGGGACCACCACCGTGCTCGCACTGGTCGGCAGCGCCTGCTTCCGCTGCCTCCCCGTGACGCCGCCCCGCCTGCCGCTGGCTGTGTCTGGCCTCCATGTGGCCTGGGCGCTCTGGTGCGGCGTGATGCTGGTCCGCTTCGCCCAGGACCGGACGGTCAGGACGCTGGGGCTGCTCTATCCCGTGATCATCGCCCTGGTGGTGACGGGGGCCGGCGACCACTCCCTGTCGGACGTCCTGGCAGGTGGGACCGTCGTCGTCGTCGGCGGTCTCCTGGCGGGCCCGGTGCAACGAGCGAACGCGCGGGTCCTCGGCCGGCGGCGCCCGACGTACCTGTCCCCCCTTTCTCCTCGATGACCACGTCCTTCGATGACCGCGTCCCTCGATGGCCTTGTCTCCGATGAGGCACCTGCCGAAGGACATCCCGAATTGTCAGTGGAAGGTGCCACACTGGCGGGCACCATGAACCACTCGACGCACATGCGGGTCGACCCGCCGCTCACCCCGCTCGAATCGCGGCTGGCCGCGCTCCGCGGACGTGCTGCCGCGCGGAGCATGGACGCGCGGACGCTGGCCGCGCTCGCCGCCAACCCGGGGTGCGGGCGACGGGCCGTGCTGGACGCCGCCGGGGTCGACAAGGGCGCGCTGGCCGAACGGCTGGGCACCCCAGGGGCGATGGGCCAGTCGCCGTTCGCGATAACGCGCGGGTTGGTCTTCGAACGTCGCCTGCGCGCCGACGGCTGTGCTGAGTTGGTGGCACTGCTGCGCCGGACGCTGTTGCCCGAGGGCGACGAACAGGCTCCGGTCGAGGTGCCGGACCTGCTGGTCAAGGAGGGTGCCGCGGTCCGGGCCGCGCGTACCCGGTCGGTGCTGGCCGAGGCAGCGTCCCGGCCCGGGGTGTGGACCGTGCTGGACCACCCGCTGCTGCGGATGGAGGTCGCCGGGTCCACGGTCTCGCTGGAGCCCGACGCCGTCGTCGTCCGTCCCGACGGGCGCTGGACGGTGCTGGAGATCAAGTCCTTCCCGATCCTGGACGGCTCCGCCGATCCGGCCAAGGTCGGCGCGGCGGCCCGCCAGGCCGCCGTCTACGTGCTGGCACTGCGGGCGACCGCGGCCGCGCTGGAGGGCACCACGCTGCCCGCCTCCCCCTACGCCGAACCGGAGGGCATGGCCGCGGCTCCGAGCACGACCGGGCTGCTGGTCTGCCCGCGCGACTTCAGCAACGCCCCCACCGCCGCGTCGGTGGACCTGCGCAAGCAGATCGCCGTGACCAGGCGTCAGCTCGCCCGGCTGACGCGGGTGGAGCAGCTGCTGGACGTGCTGCCGTCCGGCGCGAGCCTGGAGGACACGCCGCACTCCGTCGACGCGCTCCCCCATGCGTACTCGCCCGACTGCCTGGCCGCCTGCGAGTTGGCGTTCCACTGCCGCACCCAGGCGCGCGCCGCAGGGGCGGTGGAGACGCTCGGTCGGGGGATCCGCGCCGAACTCGGCGGCATCACCACGGTCGAGGAGGCCCTCGCCGCCACCACGCCCGGCGGCGAACTGGCACGAGCGGCCGAGCTCCGACGCGAGGCGCTGGCCATGGGTGCGGGCATGGATGTGACCCCAGCGGCAGCGACGACGTCCGCGCGCGACCTAGCGGTCGTGCCGTGAGCCTGCTGACCACCCTGGCCCGGCTGGAGGCGGTGCGGTCCGGCCGCGCCCAACCACTGGCCACGGTCCGCCATCGGCATCTGGCCGAACGGCCTTTCGTCCTGGTGCCGTTGACCGCCGCCGGCGAGACTGGCGCGCCGCTCGCGGCCCTGCTCGGATGCGACCGCGAGCGGCCGGTGCTGCTCACCGTGCCGCAGCCGCTCGACCGCGACCTGCGGTTCGCCTTCCTGGCCCGACTGGCCGACGAACTGCTGCCGTATCTGGAGGGTTTCGGCGAGTCCGTCGAGCTGATCGAGCGCACCGGCAAGGATCCGGAGTCGGGAGAGCGCACCACTGAGATCCGCGAACTCTGTGCGGAAGCGCCGCAGTTGATCGTTCCCAACCAGGGTGGCATCGAGTGGCTCGGCGTGCTCGGCCGGTCGATGCGGTTCCGGCGCACGGCCGAGGACGCCGACCCGGGTCCGTTCCCGGCTCCGCCCAGGGTGCCGCTGCTGGGCCGCTGGCTCACCCATCTCGCCGAGCGCGCGCAGGTGCCGGGGTCGTCGCTGCTGCTGCCGCTCACAGGCGTGCTGGCGCGCCACTGGGCGACGGGGCAAAGTTCGCTGGAGGACGCACATCTGGGCGCGCTGCTCGGCTGGATCGCTCCGCCCGACGGCGAACGCGGCGAGTCGGCGGCACTGCGGGCCGAGAACGGACGGGACGCGCAGGGCCAACTCGTCTGCCCTCCGGCCGGTCCGGCCACCGACCCCGATTTCGACCGTGCCGTGCTCGGCCCGGCGATCACCCGCTACGACGCCGCCCGCGATGCCGCGCGCGTCGCCCGGGACGGGGCTGCCGCCCAAGGCGTGGACGACGCGGACGAGGCGAAGGACTTCAACGACCTGAGCGGCGAAAGCGCCGACCGGGCCCTGGCCGCGCACGTGGTCGCGGCCCGGGCGGCAGAGATCGACGCGCTGCTGGAGGCCGTGCTGCTCCCGGTCTGGCAGCAGGTGTGGCAGGGCATCGACCTGCTGCGCACGCTGCCGCCGGGCGCGCATGTGGCCGAACGCTGGGAGGGCGACCGCTGGTCGTACACCGGCCACCGCGACCGGCTGGCGGCAGGCGAACCGCCGCAGCCGATCCGCGACGACGCCGTGACCGCCGCGCGCAAACTCGCCCAGCGCGAACGCGAGCAGACCCGGCTCGACCTGCAGGAGGCCCTGGACGACCCGCTGGCCATGGCCGAGCACCGGCTCGCCGGGCAGGCCTTCGCCGGCGAGGTCGTCTCCGTCGAACCCGCCTACGACACCAGCGGTCGCAGCCCGAAGCCGCGCCCGCTGGTGACCGTCCGCACCGCCGACCGCCCCCACGTCGAGGCCGGTTCGGAGCTGCACCGGGCCAACGGTCCGTCCGCCCAGAAGGCCGAGCTGGCCGGGGTCGACGAGGCCGCCGGGCTGTTGACGGTCCGCCTGCTGAGCGGCATGGGCCGCAAGAAGGAGCCGGAGCCGCGCAGCGTCCCCGAGCCCGGCGACCAGGTCTGCTTCACCTTGTTCGAACTGTCGGCACGTCAGTCCGCACCGCTGCCGGAGCCCGAGGACACCCCCTGGACCCACGGAGGCCCGCCGCAGTGAGCAGCAGCACCACCGACCCGTCCGCCGCCCTGCCGTCCCCGGGCGAGCAGGCCGATGCCGCGGTCGCGGCGATCCTGCAGGCCGCGGTGCACGGCGGTGAGCGCGGCACGGTCGTGGACTCGCCTCCGGGCGCCGGCAAGTCCACGCTCGTGGTCCGGGCCGCCCGCGAGCTCGCGGGTGCGGGCGAGCGGCTGATGATCGTCGCGCAGACCAACAGCCAGGTGGACGACCTGGTCGACCGGCTCGCCGAGAAGGAGCCCGGGCTGGCCATCGGCCGTCTCCACGGCAGCGACGCGACCCCGGCCGAGCACGCCCTGCGCCACCCGGGCGTGGTGGCCTCCACCAAGGTCGCCGACCTGCGCGAACTGCCGGTGGTGGTGGCCACGGCGGCCAAGTGGCAGTGGGTGAAGGACGTCGATCCGTGGCGGCACGCGATCGTCGACGAGGCGTACCAGATGCGCTCGGACGCGCTGCTCGCGGTGGCGCGACTGTTCGAGCGTGCCCTCTTCGTCGGCGATCCGGGCCAGTTGGACCCGTTCAGCATCGTCGATGCGGACGCATGGGCGGGGCTGACCTACGACCCCTCGCAGAGCGCCGTCGTCACGCTGCTCGCCCACAATCCCGGCATTGTGCCGCACCGGCTTCCCGTCTCCTGGCGACTGCCGGCCTCAGCCGCGCCGCTGATCTCCGACGCGTTCTACCCGTTCACCCCGTTCCGTGCCGGGACCGAGCCCGGCGACCGCCGACTGCTGCTGGGCTCGCCCGCGCCCGAGACCCCTCCCACGGCGTCGGCCCCACCCGCAGCCCTGGCCGCCGCGGCGGACGAGGTCCTCGATGTGGCCGCAGCCTCGGGTTGGGGCCTGCTGGAGCTCCCGCAGCGGCACACCGTCCGTACCGATCCGGAGGCGGTCGCCGCCGTCGCGGCCGTGGTCGCCCGACTGCTGGCCCGTGGGGGAAGCACCCTCTCGGAGCGGGGCGAGGAGCAGCTCACCGCCGACCGGGTCGCCGTCGGCACGGCCCATCGCGACCAGGCCTCGGCGGTGCGCGCGGCGCTGGTGGCGCTGGGCGTCGAGGGTGTGACCGTCGACACGGCCAACCGGCTGCAGGGGCGCGAGTACGACGTCACCGTCGTTCTGCACCCGCTCTCCGGACGTCCGGACGCCACCGCGTTCCACCTGGAGACCGGCCGCCTCTGCGTGCTGACGTCCCGTCACCGGCACGCGTGCATCGTGGTCGCGAGGGCGGGGATCCCGGAGCTGCTCGACGACCACCCGGCGACCGAACCGGTGCAGCTGGGCGTGACGTTGACGTTCCCGGACGGCTGGGAGGCGAACCAGGCCGTGCTGGACCACCTCGCCGCCCACCGGGTGCGCTACCGGCCCTGATCCGGCGCCCGTGGTTCCACTCGCGGCCCACTCGCGGCCGAGAGGCGACCCTTAACGGCCCGCACGGGACCTGGAGCCGTCGGGAATCGGGCCGAATCCCACTGCGCCGTCACGGGAATAACCAGGTGGAGAGGCCCTGTTCCTCACCCGGCAGCTTCGGACCGACAATGGACTGCCGGGAGCTCGTCCGCACGCAACAGGAGGTGTCCGATGTCCGACTCCACGCCCGAGCGCTCGTCGCAGAGGAGGCTCCGCCCTGCCCCGCTGCTCTTCGAGCCCGGATTGGCGGAGCCGGAGACGGAGCACTTCTTCGACCTGGAGTCGATCGAGGACCCGCGGGAGCTGCTCGGTCGCTCCACCGAGCTGACGCTCGCGTTCCGCGCGGCAGCGGAGCGCGCCTCCGAGTTCCAGGCGATAGCGGCGGCCCAGCTCGCCGACCCGCGCCGGTTCGACAACCTCACCCTTGAGGAGATCGCGGCCCGCGCCGACTGGACTCCGGACTATGCCGCCAAGATGGTCGAGCACGGGCGCGGCCTGCTCAGAAGCCAGCCACTTCCGTAGGGACCAAGCCGGCGCTGCCGACCACGCACTGCTTCTGGCATATGCCAAAGGCAGCGGATGTTACTCCGATTCACCCCTACGTGTCCGGCTTTCCCGGGTTCCGGTGCGGCTGTCTTCCCGGTCCCGATAGAGCTTGGACCGTGGACATGTGGACCTACGACTCCGTCGAGTACGTGACCGTCGCCGGCGAGGCCTGGCTGGCCTCCGCGAGCGAGTACCCGCGCAGCATGCGCGCACTCTGGGAGACCCGTCCGTGGGCGGCCACGGTCCTGCCCTGCGGGCGCGTCTTCGATGTGATCAACCTGCCCGGACTCTTCGGCCGCAGGGTGCTCGACGAGCTCTGGGCGAGCGGGCCGGGCTGCGGGCCGGTGGCCACGCTCCGCGGCCGGATCCTGATCTTCGCCGAGCCCGGCACCGCCGCGCGCCTCCGCCCGCTGCTGGTCTGGGAGGAGTGGGCGCGCGACGTGCCGACCCTGCTCTGCCACGGCCAGGGCGACGCGATCACCGTCCCTCCGCTGCAGCGCCCGCTGGACGCACCGGAGCAGCAGGGACGCTGGATCGTGGCACCCGACGGCCGCGAGCCCTGGCTCCCCGGCGCGTCCACCCTGCTCTGGGCCTGTGTCCGCGCCTCCCGCGACCTGCCCGGCGGCGCGGTCCGCGCAGAGGCGGGCAGGCCCGCAGCGGCCGCGTCCGGTGCACCCTCCCCCGCACCGGACGTGGCTCCGCCGGACTTCGTCCCGGCAGGCTGAGCCTGCGCCGATCCAGCATGTGCGCCGATCCAGCATGTGCGCCGACCGAGCACGCGCACCGACCGGCTGATAGCCCCGCCCGCCCCGGCAAGGCCGGACTCACCCGATGGCCACCGCCGCGCCGGAGACCCGCACCCGCTCGTCGTCCGGCGAGGCGGTGACGGCCAGGGTGCTCGGGCGGCCCATGTCCTCCCCCTGCCGGATGGTGAACGCGCCCGACGACGGGAGCGCGCCCAGGTCGCGCAGGTAGCCGCCGAACGCCGCCGCGGCCGCGCCGGTGGCCGGGTCCTCGACCACGCCGCCGATCGGGAACGGGTCGCGCGCGTGGTAGAGCTCGGGACTCTCACGCCACACCAGCTGCACCGTCGTCCAGCCTTGACGGTCCATCAGTCCGGCCAGTCCGTCGAAGTCGTAGTCCAGCGCCGCGAGTCGGGAACGGGAGCGGACGGCCAGCACCAGGTGCTCCACGCCGCCGAACGCGACGCACGGCGGCAGCTCGCCGTCCAGGTCCTCCGGGGCCCAGCGCAGCAGGGCCAACGCCTCGGCGAGTACGGCCGCGTCCACGGGCCGTGAGCGGGTCGGCGCGCTGGTCAGTGTGGCGCGAATCACGCCATCGCCGTCCTTGGCCGTCTCCACGGCGATCTCGCCCGCCGCCGTGTCGAAGAGCAGCGAGCCCTCGCCCAGCCGCTGGGCCAGGGCGACGGCGGTGGCGACCGTGGCGTGCCCACAGAAGGCGACCTCGGCCAGCGGGCTGAAGTAACGCAGGCGGAAGCGCCTCCGTTCCTCGTCGCGTTCGGTGACGAAGGCACTCTCGGAGTACCCCACCTCCGCCGCCACGGTGAGCATGTCGGCGTCCGGGACGCCGCGGGCGTCGAGCACGACGCCGGCGGGGTTGCCGCCTGCGGGATCGGTCGAGAACGCCGTGTAGCGGAGGACATCGCTGGTGAGACGCACAGGTCCGGGCATGCGCCCAAGGTCCCACGCGGGTCGGACGAGTTCAACGAACGACCCCGGGGACAGCCCGAAAGGGTGGTCCGGGCGGCGCTCGCGATCCGGGGCCGAGGCGGTGGCCGGGCGAAACGGATTCGGCATTCGGTCGCCGTTCATGTAATGTCTTCCCCGTCAGCAGGCGCCGCTAGCTCAGTTGGTTAGAGCAGCTGACTCTTAATCAGCGGGTCCGGGGTTCGAGTCCCTGGCGGCGCACAGACAGCGAAGGGCCTCCTTGTCACAGCAAGGAGGCCCTTCGGCGTTGGCGCAGCAGCCGGCGCAGCAGTCGTCCCGGCCGAGGACAGGTGGAGCCATGAAGGCGCAGGAGCTGGTCGACGCCGCCGCCGGGCTGGTCCCGGCGCCGGGCGGCCGGGTACTCCTCGGCATCGCGGGCGCCCCCGGTGCGGGCAAGTCCACGCTGGCCCGGCTGCTGGTCGCGGAGCTCTGCGACCGGCTCGGCCCGGAGGCCGCGGCGTACGTCCCGATGGACGGCTTCCACCTCTCCAACATCCAGCTCGAACGCCTCGGCCTGACCAACCGGAAGGGCTCGGCGCCCAGCTTCGACGTCTGGGGCTACCTGGCGCTGCTGCGGCGGCTGCGCAGCCACCCGGCAACGGAGCCGGTGTACGTACCGGACTACGACCGGGCCCTGCACGAGCCGATCGCCGCCCGCCACCTGGTCACGCCCGCAACCCGGCTGGTCGTGACCGAGGGCAACTACCTCGCCGCCGGTGACGCGGCCGGTCCGGGCTGGGCGCAGGTGCGCGCGGCGCTGGACATCGTCTGGTTCCTCGCCACCCCCGACGAGGTCCGCGACACCCGACTGATCGCCCGTCAGCGCGAGGGCGGTCGTGACGCCCACGCGGCCCGCGCTTGGGTCGACACCAACGACCACCCCAACGGCGACCTGGTCAACGCCCACCGCGCCCCGGACGTGCGCGTGATCACCGTCGAGCCGTGACCACCACCCGGCAGCCGTAACCCTCCGTCACCTCATTCGTCACCTTCGCCGCCGCCTCACCGCTTCCATCGCCTCGGCCCACCCTCGTCGCGTCGGCGTTCTGCCCACAGGCCGGCCCGAGCCCGGCCCCCGTTCCGGGCCCCGGCCCCGGCCCCGGCCCGTCGAACGCTCAAGATCAGCGTGTCGAACGCCGTTTGACCTCCCCTCCCGTGCCACTCCGGGAGCGGTGCGGCCCGCGACCGCGTCACCTGCCGAGCTGTCGGATCCGTAACCCGTCCTGCCTACTCGAACAGGCGGCTCCGGTTCCGTCTACCTAGCGTGAGAGACCTGGCGACCAGACGTGACCGCCGTCATCACGGGGGCATGGACGGCGCCGTCCTTCCCGTGCCCGATGCGCGCCGTCGCGCGCGCCCCGGCTGGAGGTAGATCCGCGTGGGTATACCAGCGCCGCCCGAGTCCGTGTCCGAGAACCCCGCCGAGGAGCCCGACAGCCCCGGCAACCCGTCCTCGGCGCACAAGCACAAGCGGTTCCGACGAATACGCCGACTGCTCGGCCTGCGCACCACACGCGTCGTGCTCGCCCTGGTCGCAGCGGTGTTCGTCTGGCTCTGCTGGTCCGTGGGCCAGGCGCTGACCGCGCCCGGCGACGACAGCGTGGCCGCCCGGATCGCCGAGTGGGGGCGTGACCACCACCTCGGCCCGCTGGTCACCTTCCTGGAGGACCAGCAGTACAAGGCGCATCCGCCCAAGGTCGGCGGGACGCCGACGATGGCACTCACGCCGGACGGAGCCCCGGTGCAGAACAACGGCACCTCCTCGATGAAACCGATCGTCCCGGCCCGGCTGGTCTCCCCTGCCGGTCCGCCGCTCCCCGGCGAGGGGACCTGGCAGACGCTCGGCAGCGTCCACGGCACCCCTGCCCTTCTCGGCGCCTTCCTGCGCCCGGACGACCAGCACACCTCCTACGTCGCGGCCGTCGTGTCGATGGACCAGCGGCTGCTCCGCTTCCAGCTGCACCCCGGCGAGTCCGACCCGGGCCCTGCCAACTGGGGTGTCCCGCCCTCCGTTCCGCCCGGTCAGCGCACCGGACTGCTGGCGACGTTCAACGGCGGTTTCAAGGTCAACGACTCCGAGGCCGGAGGCGGCTTCTTCCTCAACGGGATCACCCGCGGCACCCTGACCGACGGCGCCGCCTCCCTGGTCTTCACCAAGGACGGCAAGGTGACGGTCGCCCAGTGGGGACGTGACGCGTCGATGACGCCGAACGTCACCGGCGTCCGCCAGAACCTCAAGCTGATCGTCGACCAGGGCAAGGTGCCGGCCAGCGTCGACCAGAACGTCGAGTACGGCTGGGGTCTCACCATCGCCGGCAAGTACTTCGTCTGGCGCTCCGGCGTGGGCGTCACCTCGGACGGACGGCTCGTCTTCGCCTACGGCCCGGCCCTGTCCGTCCGGACGCTGGCCGACCTGCTGGCGAGCGCGGGGTGCGTGCGGGCCATGCAGCTCGACATCAACCCGGCGTGGATGTCGTTCCAGTACTACCAACCGAAGTCGAATCCGGCCGACCCGACGCCGGTCAAGCTGCTTCCCGACCAGGAGCGCCCCGCCGACCGCTACTACGACTCGACGAGCCGTGACTTCACGGCGGTGTACGCGCGATGACCACCCCTCAGCCGGTGCGACCCGTGCAGCCGCCGAACCCGGCGGCCCCGGCGACCGCGTTCGTCGACGGCCGCCGCGCCGGGTGGGCCCGCTGGCCCTCGGCGGTGCTGCGTACCTCGCGGCCGCGGCAGTGGGTGAAGAACCTGCTGGTCTTCGCGGCCCCGCTCACCGGGTCCGAACTGACCGCGCGCCACTTCGAGGCGCGGGGCGGCAGCGCGCTGGGCGGAGCGGCGGTGGCCTTCGTGGTCTTTACCCTGGCCTCCTGCGCCGTCTACTTCGTCAACGACACGGTGGACGCGGAACGGGACCGGAAGCATCCGCGCAAGTGCCTGCGCCCGATCGCCTCCGGCGAGCTGAGCGAGGGCGCGGCGATGGTCGTCGCCGGGCTGCTGCTGGCGGCCGCGCTGTCGCTCAGCCTGACCGCGCCCGGCTACGGGTTGACCCTCGCGGTCAGCGCGTACCTGGTCACGTCGTTCCTCTACAGCCTCGGGCTCAAGCACCTGGCCGTACTCGAACTCACTCTGGTGGCTTCGGGGTTCGTGCTGCGGGCGCTGGGCGGCGCGGCCTCCTCGCAGGTGCCGCCCTCGGGCTGGTTCGTGCTGGTCTGCAGTCTCGGCGCGCTGCTGGTGGCGATCGCCAAACGGCACACCGAGCTGGCCGGTCTCGGCGCACCCGCGGCGGCGCACCGGCCGTCGCTCCAGCACTACACCCTCGGCGGCCTCCGGGTCGCGCAGCGGGTGATCGCGCTCGCCATGGTGGCCGCCTACCTGGCCTGGGCCCTGATGGAGCCCGACCACGCGGTCCGCCCGTGGCATGTGGCGACGGTGGTGCCGCTGGTCGGCGCGCTGGTCCGGTTCGACCGGCTGACCTCACGTGGGACGACCAGCCATATCGAGGACCTGCTCATCAAGGACACCTTGATGATCTTCATGGAGCTGAGCTGGCTGCTTCTCTTCGCCCTCGGATTCGCCGCTCCGGAGATGTGACCGCAGTTGTGACCGGAGTTGTGACCGGCAGGGAGCAGCAGGGCACGGCCCGGCAGGCGGCGGCCTGCCGGGCCGTCAGCGTCCCCCGGGTGTCGCGTCCGGGTCGGGCCCGGCGGCGGCCTCCGCCTCGCTGTAGAGGTCGGGTTCGAGGTAGATGACCCGGGCGATGGGCTCCGCCGCCCGGACCCTGGCCTCCGCGGCGTTGATCGTCGCCGCGATGTCCGCCGCGTCGGCGTCGGGCCGGACGGCGATCTTCGCGGCGACCAACAGCTCCTCCGGGCCGAGGTGGAGCGTGCGCATGTGGATGACCCGCTCCACATCGGGAGCGGCCAACAACGCGTCGCGGACCCGGGCGACCGCCTCCGGGCTCGCGCCCTCGCCGAGCAGCAGGGACTTGGTCTCCGAGGCGAGCACCAACGCGATCGCCACGAGCAGCACGCCGATGCCCAGCGAGCCGACGCCGTCCCAGACGCCGTCGCCGGTCAGCACCGCGAGCCCGACGCCGCCGAGCGCAAGCGCGAGACCGATCAGCGCGCCGAAGTCCTCCAGCAGCACGACCGGCAGCTCAGGGGCCTTCGCCGTGCGGATGAACCGGCCCCAGGACTGCGCCCCCTTGAGCGGCCGGGCCTCCCTCACCGCGGTGCGGAAGGAGAAGCCCTCGGCGACGATCGCGAAGGCCAGGACGCCCACCGGCCAGTACCAGTGGTCGATGGCGTGCGGGTGACGGACCTTCTCCACACCCTCGTAGAGCGCGAAGACGCCACCGAGAGTGAAGAGCACGACCGAGACCAGGAAGCCGTAGACGTACCGCTCCCGCCCGTACCCGAACGGGTGCGACTCGTCCGCCGCACGGCGGGCCTTACGCCCGCCGATCAGCAGCAGCACCTGGTTGCCGGAGTCGGCCACCGAATGCACGCCCTCGGCGAGCATGGAGGAGGAGCCGCTGAAGGCGAAGGCGACGAACTTGGAGACGGCGATGGCCAGGTTGGCGCCCAGCGCCGCGACCACCGCGCGCGTCCCACCGGAGGCACTCATCCGGTTACGGGACGACCGTGACGGGCCAGCGACCGGACTTCACCAGGCGGACGCCGACCGAGCCGACCAGCCGGTGACCGGCCTTCTGCGAGGCGCCGATGACCACCCCGTCCGCCTTGAGCTGGTCGGCGAGATCGACCAGGCCCTGGTACGGGTCACCGGGCGAGGTGTAGAACTCCCAGCGCAGTTGCTGACCTTCGGGCATACGCTCGGCCGCCTGGCGGATGTCGGCGAGCAGCGCGTCGGCGACCTCCTGCTCCGCCTGCATCACCGCCGCGCCGACGTCGGCGCCGCCCATGGCGCTGATCGGCTGCACGTAGACGAGCGCCAGCTTGGCCCCCTGCCGCCGCGCCAAGCCGGCCGCGTAGGCGGCGGCCCGCATCGAGGAGTCGGACCCGTCGATGCCGACCACCAGCACGGAAGGGCCGTCCGTGCCCAGCTCGAAGGCGTGCGCCGAGTGCGCCGCGGACTGCGGGACACCTGCGGCCCCGGCATCAGCCGCGTTGCGCTCGCTCTCGGCGTTGCCGGTGCTTCCCGGACTGTCCTCGTTGGCCATCGTCCTCTTCCCCTCCGGTTCCCCGCCGTTGTGACGTCGTCCCGACCCTACGCCCGACCAGGCGTTCCTCCCGGGCGGCACAGCGGGAGGGGGTCCGCAAAGCCGACCGGTCGACCGACTCCTGTGCGGACGGCGACGCGGCCGTCCGACAGTCACGTAGCGTTCCCTGGGGCATGGGGCATTCCCGGAGGCACATGGCGTTCCCGGATTCAGGGGACGTTCCTGCCGTCAGGCGGCGTTCCCTGACGCGGCGTCGAGGAAGTCCAGCAGCAGGCGGGTGGCCTCGTCGGGCCGCTCCATGGTGGGCAGATGCCCCGCCCAGGGCAGTGCGACCCGGCGTACGTCGGGAAGCTCGGCGGCGAGCCGCGCGGCGGAGTCGCGGAAGTCCTGGAAGTCGTGCGCTCCCGAGACCACCAGCGTCGGCGCCTCGATCTTCGACAGGTCCCGCTCGACCGGGTCGGCGGCGAAGTACTCGGTCATGCCGGACTGCAGCTCGAACGCGCGACGCTGCATGGTCCGCAGCGACGCCTTCGCGGTGTCGTCGGCCTCGGGGCCGAGCCAGGTGGTCACGTTGAGCTCCGTCGCGGCGTCCAAGTCGCCCGCTTCGAGCAGTGCGTCCTCGCGCTCGCCGAAGGCAAGCAGCTCGGGCAGCCACTGGTGTCCAGGCACGGGGGCGCAGAACAGCGCCAACCCGGCGACGCGGTCCGGCCGGTCGAGAGCCACCTCCTGGGCAACCCGGCCGCCGTTGGACGAGCCGACCAGAACCGCACGCTCGATGCCGAGCCCGTCCATCAGCGCGAGGACGTCGTCGGCCTCCCGGTACGGAGCGTCTGCCGAGGGCGTCGCGCCGAAGCCGCGGAAGTCGCAGCGCACCACGCGGCGACCGGTGCGGACCAGCGCCGCCCACTGCGGATCCCACATCCGGCTGTCACAGGCACCGGCGTGCAGCAGCACCAGCGGGAGCGCGTCAGCTTCGGCCGCGCCCTCCGTCTCATAAGAGATCGTCATTCCCCCGACCCTGACCTGGTCTTCGGTCGGGGTCAAGGGACTTTCGACGGCAACGCTCGGCCGTCACCGCTCGGCCGTCAGCGGTCTGCGGTCACGCGCCGGCGATCTGCTCGTGGTGGCGGATGACCTCGGCGATGATGAAGTTGAGGAACTTCTCGGCGAACGCCGGGTCGAGGCGCGCGTCGCTGGCCAGCTCACGCAGCCGGGCGATCTGCTCGCGCTCCCGAGCCTGGTCGGCCGGCGGAAGCCGATACTCCGCCTTGAGGCGGCCCACCTCCTGCGTGCACTTGAACCGCTCCGCCAACATGTGCACGATCGCGGCGTCGATGTTGTCGATGCTGCCGCGGAGGCGGTCCAGCTCTGCCTTCGCGTGCGAGTCGACCTCGGCGTGGCTCTCGGACATGCGCTCCCCTGGTGTCTGTGGCGTGCCTGCGGCGCACCGGCTGCCCGGTGGACGTCGCGGCCCTCGTCGAGGGGCCAGGATACCGATTCGGCATTTCCTGCCCAGGTCATGTAATGTCTTCCCCGTCAGCAGGCGCCGCTAGCTCAGTTGGTTAGAGCAGCTGACTCTTAATCAGCGGGTCCGGGGTTCGAGTCCCTGGCGGCGCACAGACAGCGAAGGGCCTCCTTGTCACAGCAAGGAGGCCCTTCGGCGTTCGCTGCGATAAGGTCGACGACGCAGGACGTAGACCGCCGTGACCGGCGCCGACCGAGGAGGTGAGACCCATCAACGCTCGTGCCGCGTGGATGCTCCCCTCGAACGGCCGCCGCTGACGAGTCCACCGAGGACCGTCACCGGGCCGGACCGAACTGGGGAGACCCGTTCAGCCTCCCGAAAGGCCCGTTGGACCAGATGTCTCCGACTCCTCCCCCTGCTTCATCGTCTTCACCCTCGTCACCCGCCTCACCCTCCCGTTCCTCCCGCGACGCCGTCGTGGCCCGGCTGCGCGCCGCCGGATGCGTCTTCGCCGAGGACGAGGCCGACCTGCTGCTCGCCGAGGCCGGCAGCCCGGCGGAACTCGACGCCATGACCACCCGCCGCGTGGACGGCCTGCCGCTGGAGCACGTGCTCGGCTGGGCCGAGTTCTGCGGTCTGCGCATTCACGTCGATCACGGCGTCTTCGTCCCCCGCCCGCGCACGGAGTTCCTGGTCCAGCAGGCGCTGCTGACCGGGGCCGCCTCCCGCGAGGATCCGCGGGAGCTGGTCGTGGTGGACCTGTGCTGCGGCTCGGGGGCGCTCGGCGCCGCCGTGTCCGCCGGGTTGCGTGCCTCGGGCCGCTCGGTCTCCCTGCACGCGGCCGACATCGACCCGGCCGCGGTCGACTGCGCCCACCGCAACCTCGCGCCCTACGGCGGCCACGCCTACGTCGGCGACCTCTTCGATGCCCTGCCGACGGCCTTGCACGGCCGGATCGACGTGCTGCTGGCCAACGTCCCGTACGTCCCGACGGAGGACGTCGCCCTGCTGCCGGCCGAAGCGCGGGAGTACGAGGCGCTGGTCGCGCTGGACGGCGGCACGGACGGCCTTGCCGTGATGCGCCGCGCCGTCGCCGGGGCCGCCCGATGGCTGGCCCCGGGGGGCGTCGTGCTCGTCGAGACCAGCGAACGGCAGGAGGGCGCGGCCGTCGCGGCGTTCGAGGCCGCCGGGCTGGTCACCCGGGCG
>NZ_JADPRT010000009.1:0-33088 GCF_015690355.1 Streptacidiphilus fuscans
GACTCCGGCGAGACCCACCGAAGCCACTGACCAGCGGAATCAGGCACGACCGACGCCCCCGTCCCTCCGCACCGGACGGCGGCAGCACCTGAGCCCGGCGGACCCCGTCCGCCGGGCTCAGGCATGTCCCGGCTTCTGTCGGCGCGCTGCACTAGGTTGGGGGCCATGGCTGAGATCCATCGCACGACGTTGACCCCCAACAAGCTCGAACTGCTCACCGCGTGGCTGCCGCAGCAGAGTTGGTACCTCGGGGACGGTGCTGACGGCCCGACGAAGCCGGAGCTGTCCCGGGCGGGCGGGTTCCGGCTCGACGACCCGGAGGGCGAGGTCGGCATCGAGTTCGCGGTCGTCCTCGACAGCGCCGGGCCGGAGCAGGTGGCCTACCTCGTCCCGATGGCCTACCGCGACGCCCCGCTGGCCGACGCCCCGGAAGAGGCCCTGATCGGCACGGCCGAGCACGGCGTCCTCGGCACCCGGTACGTCTACGACGGCGCGCAGGACCCGGTGGTGACCGCCCAGCTCCGCGCGCTGCTGCGCGGCGAGGCGATCCCGCAGGCGCAGAGTGTGAGCGACACGGTCGACCCGACGGTCACCGTGCAGGGCTTCGGTTCCGTCGACGGAGCTGCCGACGGAGCCGTCGACCGCGTCGAGATCGTCCGCGTCCTGCACCCCGGCACGCCCGAGGACGAGCCGTCCCTGCACGTCGCCGCGGGGTGGACCCCGGCGGACGAGACGACCGCGCGGGGCGTGTTCGCCCGTGTTCAGGGGCGGGCGTAGAAGCTCGGGGTGCCCATGATCCAGAGGGAGGCGGTCTTCACCACGTCGCCGGTGCGCGGGGCCTCGATGATGGTGTCCGCGCCCGTGTAGAGGGCGACGTGGTAGATGCCGTCCGGCTGGGCGTCGTGGGACCAGAAGACCAGGTCGCCCGGCTGGAGCTGGCGGTAGGTCAGCGGGTGTGACTGCGCGTACTGGTCGGCCGCATAGTGCGGCAGGGCGACGCCCGCGCGCTGCCAGGCGCGCATCGTCAGGCCGGAGCAGTCGTAGCCGGTCGGCCCCGCGCCGCCCCAGACGTACGGGGTGCCGAGCTGTGCGCGGGCGAAGGCGAGGACGTTGTCCGTCGACATGACGGACAAGGTCGGCGGTGCGGGCGTCGGGGTGGGCTTCGTCGCATTCGCCGCCAGAGCGGTCAGGCGGGCGGCCTCGGCGGCGAGTGCGGCGGCGTGCTCCTGGGTCAGTTGCAGCGCGGTGCGCTGGGCGTCGGAGAGCTGGGAGAGCAGGGCGGTCTGCTGCGCGTCCAGGGCGGTGATCTGGGTCTGCTGGTCGGTCAGCTCCGTCTGCGCCTGCTTCTGGGCCGCCTGGACCTTGGCGGTCGCCGCGGCGGCGGCGGCGTCGGCCTGCTGTGCGGCCACCGAGGCGAGGACCGCGCGGGACGCGGTGGCGGACGCCTGGTTCAGCGCGTCCCGCGCCTGGTCGGACGCACCCGACGCTGCCTGCTCGGCGAGCGCCGCCGCCACCGGGTTCCGTGCGGCGATCAGCCCCGCCAGCCCTGCGAGCTGCGGCGGCCCGCCGTCCCGGTACTCCTGCGCGGCAAGCGCGCCCACCTTCCCCCACGCGGCGGTCCGCGCCGCGTCCGCGCGGGTCGCCGCGGCGGCGGCGACGGCAGCGGCGGCGGCGGTCTTCGCCTGGGCGGCGACGGCGCCGTTGTAGGCCTCCACCGCGGACTCCACCTGCACGTTCACCGTGGCCTCGGCGGCCTGCGCGCTCTGCAGCTGCGCTGCGACGGCAGCGACCTGCGCTTGGAGCGCGGTGGCGGCAGCCTGCGCGCTTTGCAGCGCGGAAGCGCTGGGGCCTTGGGGGGCGGGTGGGGGCGGGGCCACGGCGGTGAGGGCGGGCAGCGCGAGGGCGACGGCGGCGAGGACCGCCGCGGTGCGGCAAGCGGAAGGACGGGGCTTCACGCTTCGATTCTGGCTGTCCGTCAGATTCAGGCGCGCGGCGAGCGGGCCGGATGAGTGACGGAGTGTCAGAGAGGAGGGAGGTTGCACCTCTAGGGGCGCGGGGCTCTGCTGATGCGCGGCTCCGCCGCATGGGCGCGACGGGTCAGCCTTTCGCTGCCGCAGGTAGCTGCAATCACCTCAGGGGCGCGGGGAACTGCGCGAGAAGCCACCCGCGCAGGTAGAGCACGGCACGCGCGGGGCCATCCGCACAGGGTGGTTGCTCGCGCCCACGCGGCGGAGCCGCATATCAGCAGAGCCCCGCGCCCCTGGATAGTGCAACGTCCGCTCGTTCAGAGCGCGCCCTCAGAGGCGCTTGCTGCGGCCCGCCGCGATCGCGCGGCGGCGGGCGGCGGCGGCGCGGCGGCGGGCGGATTCCGCGGAGGTGGGTGGGGTGGTGGAGGGGCCGTGTTTGGCTGCGAGCCTGTTCAGGCGAGCCAGGCGGCGGACGCGGGCCTGGTCCAGAGGGGCGTACGCGGCGTGTTCGAGGCGGGCGGCGACGCGCTGGGCCATGCGTTCGGCGAAGAGGTGGGCGCGGGTGGGTGCGACGCCCGGTGGCGTCGGCTTGCCGGCGATGAGGTCGAAGAACCACTGGCGGGCGGCGTCGCCGCGCCGGTGCCAGCGGGCCTCGCGACGGCGCGCGCGGGCGAACTTGCGGGGGCGCTGGGAGTAGCGCCAGCGCGCCCACGGGCTGCGCGGGCGGGCGAGCCGGACAGCGGCGATCCAGGAGAGGCCCGGGACCATGATCCCCAGCATCCCGCTCCAGAACTTGCCCTTGAACAGCGCCACGACCGTGAAGCACGCGTTGACCGAGATGATCCCGATCAGACCCCACCGCACCGGCGTCCCCGGCGTCACGCCCAGCGGGAGGTAGCCGAGGAGCAGCAGGCCGGTGAAGAGGATGCCGATGATCACCGCGTCGACGGACTTGCGGCCCTGCTCGCTCCAGTAGACGTCCTCCAGGTGCAGCAGCAGCGCGAACTCGTCCAGGACCAGGCCGCAGCCCATGCCGAAGAGCAGGCCCGCCACGTCGATCCAGGGATGGCTGCCGTCCGTGGCGAAGACGGTGAACCCGGCGACCAGCAGGAAGAAGATCCCGAAGACCACGTGGTGGATGTGCAGCCCGCCCGGCGTCACGTTGCCCGGCCACCACTTCACACCGCGCCGGATCATCCGGACGCTGAACCGGATGAACAGGAACGACGCGATGAAGCCGACCAGCAGCAGGAAGAGCGGCTGCTTGCCGGGGTCCTGGATGTGGTGGGCGTAGAAGTCCCAGAACGGCCGGCGCACGTGGAAATGGAGATGCGCGGGGAGGAGCGGCGGGTGCATCAGAAGCCTCGGGTGCGCTTCGCCGCGCCACGGGCCGCGCGGGGGCCCTCGCCCTGAGGCACCTTCAGGAAGAGGCGGGCCATCTCGCCACCGAGGTTCACCCCGACCGCCAGGGCCAGCGCCAGCGCGGCCGCGCGGATCACCGAGAGCAGGCCGGGGATCGGCTCGTTCTGGGTGAAGGAGAGCAGGCCGATGTAGATCACCGATCCCGGCAGCAGCGGCCCGAGCGCCGCCGTCACGTACGGGAGCGAGGACGCGTACTGGTAGCGCGAGGCCATCTGGCCGAAGAGGCCGATCAGCATCGCGGCGGCAGCGGTGGCCACGACCGCCGAGACGCCCGCCTCGCGCAGCACGCCGTAGGTCGTCCAGCCGACGCCGCCGAGGAGGGTGACGACCGGCAGCACCTGACGGGACGTCTGAAGCAGGACGGCGAAGAACAGCGTCAGCAGCATCGCCGCCGGGAGCTGGATCAGCGGCGCGGCCCCCAGGGCGAGGGTCTGCTCGGGGTGAAGCCGGGCGCCGAAGCTGACGCCGACGTAGAGGACCAGGGTCACCCCGAGCACGATGCCGACGACCAGGTAGACGACCTCCAGCAGGCGGGCGGCGGCGGTGATGTAGAAGCCGGTCAGGCCGTCGGCGACGGCGGCGACCAGCGCACGGCCGGGCAGCAGGGCGTACAGGCCACCGGTGATCACCACGGAGCCGCGCAGCTCGGAGCCGATCAGGGTGAGCCCGACGCCGAGCGCGGCGGCGGGGGTGGCCGCGACGACGAACTGGTAGAACTCCGGCAGCCCGCGCGTGGAGATCAGCCAGGCGAGCCGGTCGCCGACCACGGAGGCGGCGAAGGCGCAGAGCAGCACCAGCCAGGCCTGCCCGTCGATCTTGCCGCCGACCAGCAGGGTGGCCGCTCCGGCCAGGCCGCCGGTGGCGAGGGAGAGCACCCAGGTCGGGTAGGGGTGCCGGTTGCGGCGGATCTCGGCGAGACGGCCGTAGGCCTCCTCGACGCCGACGTGCTCGGCCGTTATGTCGGCGACCAGCCGGTAGACCGACGCCAGCCGGGTGTAGTCGGAGCCGCGTCGGCGCACCACGCGGGTGGAGGTGACCGGCGGCGCCATCAGCGAGGGCTGGTAGGTGATCGCGATGAGGGTGAAGGTGACCTGCGGCTCGCAGCGGTCCAGGCCGAGCGCGTGCGAGACGCCGAGCATGGCCGCCTCGACGTCCTCGGCGGCCTCGCCGCTGGCCAGCAGCAGCTCGCCGATACGCAGCGTCAGGTCGAGGACGCGGGCGACCTTGGGCGCGCTGGGCTCGTTGCCCTTCTCCTCGGACTCGGTGCGCTCGAAGGCGGGCCGCTCGGACATCGGGGTGCGCAGCAGCGTCCGCATCCGGTCCGGCCAGGGGGCGGAGCCGGGCGCGCCCTTGCGCAGCGAGACGATCGGGATCCCGGCGGTCGGGGTGTAGCCGAAGTGCGCCCAGTCGCTGTCGGCCGCCGCGCCCTCCGTCGGCACCTCGGCGGACGGCTCCAGGGATGCGGGCGTGGTGCCGACCAGCTCGGCGTGGCCGAGCAGGCCCGGAGTGACCGTCAGCTCGTCGTCCGGCTTCTCGTCCGGCTCGGCGTCGAACGGCTCGGCGTCGAACGGCCCCGCGTCGGACGGCCCCGTGTCGGACGGCTCCGCGTCGAACGGCCCGGACGGCTCGTCCGGCTTCGTGTCCGACTGGACCGGCTCCTGCTCCGGCTCCCGGTCCGGCTCGTCCGGACGTCCTGGCTGCCTGCCCTTGGGCACCTGCCGCTCCCCTCATGGATCCGGCTCCAACATTGCCTGATCGCGAGGGCAGACGCACAATCCCGGACTTTCCGCAGGCGGGACAGCTCTACGTGCTCCCGGCAGTCACGCCGAGAGCAGGCCGCGTCCCAACCAGTCGGAGTCGTCCCGCACGCCCGGGAGGGCGAAGAAGTAGCCGCCGCCCGTCGGCGAGATGTAGTCGACCAGCGGCTCGTCGATCAGCCGCGTCTGGGTGGCCTCGAACTGGCGGACGACGTCCTGCTGGTAGCAGCAGAAGGCCAGGCCCATGTCGAGGTCGCCGACGGCGTCGATGCCGCGGTCGTAGTTGAAGCCGCGCCGCAGGATCCGGGAGTCGTCGGTCCTCGGGGTGCGCGGGTTGGCCAGCCGGATGTGGGCGTCCAGCGGGATCGCGTTGCCCTGCGGGTCCTTGGCGTAGTCGGGGACGTCCGTCTCGTTCGCGCCGTCCAGCGGGGCGCCGGTGTCCTTGCGGCGGCCGAACATCAGCTCCTGCTCGGTGAGGGAGACCCGGTCCCAGAACTCGACGAGCATCCGGATGATCCGGATCACCTGGTAGCTGCCGCCGGTCGCCCAGGCGGGCTCGCCCGAGCCGGGTCGCACCCAGACCAGCCGGTCCATCTCCCGGGCGGAGCCGACGTCCGGGTTGGCGATGCCGTCCTTGAAGCCGAGCAGGTTGCGCTGGGTGCCGCTCGGGCGCGGCGCGCTCTGGAAGCCGTCGATGCGCCACTTGACCTGCATCAGGTCGCGGGTGTGCTTGGCGATGTCGCGCATCGCGTGCAGCACGGTGTCCTGGCGGGAGGCGCAGATCTGCAGGCTGAGGTCGCCGTGGCACTCGGCCGGGTTCAGGTTGTCGTTGGGGAAGGTCCGCATCGGGGTGAGCTTGGCGGGCTTCTGCTTCGCCAGGCCGTAGCGGGCGTCGAAGAGCGACGCCCCGACGCCGACGGTCACCGTCAGGTCGTCGGCGGGGACGACCGGGCCGAGGATGCCGTTGTCGGAGGGCGGCGCGCCGACGCCCAGGTCCGGCGGGTTTCCGCCGGAGGTGAGGAAGCGGATCCGGTCGGTCAGGGTGCGGAACAGCTGTTCCAGGCCCTTGCGGTCCGCCGCGATGACCGTCATCGACAGGAAGGCGGCGAAGGCGGGCGCGGGGGTGGTGATCCCCGCCTGCTGCGCCCCGTGGAAGGCGACGCTGCCGGTGCTGAACGCGTCGTCGGCGGTGGACGCGCTGTCCGCCTGGGCGGGCGTCGCGGTGGCGCCGGTCAGGGTCAGCGCACCGCCCGCGAGTGCCGCGCCTGCGGCGCCCGCGCCGAGCGCGGACTTCACGAAGGTGCGCCGGGAGGAGCCGAAGCCGAACGGGCAGGAACCGGAGGGGGTGGGCGCGTCGGTGGCGTGGTCGGTCATCAGGCGGACTTCCGGATCTCGAGCAGGTCGGGGATGGGCGAGAGGTCTTCCAGCAGCTGGCCGAGCGCGCCGTTGAGGGTGGTGCGCAGCGTCGGGTCGAGCTGCTCGACCGGGGTCCAGCTGCCGTCGGCGTGCTGTCCCTGCTTCAGCAGTCCGGCGAAGCGGGTGATGTCGGCGTCGACAGTGCCGAGCAGCTGCGGGCTGCGGGCGCTGATCAGCGGGCGGAGCAGGGTGAGCAGCTCCTGGGTTCCGGCGAGATTCGCCTGCGCGGTGGCCAGGTTGGTGCCGCTGCCCTCGTCGGTGTCGGCGGTGAGCTCGAACTGGAGGGTGTTCTCCAGGATCTCGTGGGTGCGCAGCGGCAGGTCGGACGGGTCGAAGTCCTGGGTCGGGAAGGCTTTGCGCAGCCCGGTCACGTCGGCGGCCAACGCGTCGGCGACGGGCGCGAGCTGAGCGGCGTCCTGGCCGTGCCAGAGGCCGTACTCCAGGCGGTGGAAGCCGTGGAAGTCCGGGTCGGCGACGCCCAGCGGCAGCCCGTCGGCGCGGCCGTTGATGCGCTTGTCGAAGTCCTCGAAGGTGCCGTAGGCGGCGCCGAGGGAGGAGTACTGGACGTGGGCGGTGAGCCAGTCCTCCTTGGCGGCGGCGAGGTCGCCGGCGTGGAGGTCGGCGGCCAGCTTGGCCGTCTGGCCCTGGAGCGTGGCCAGCCCGGCGTCGACGTACTGCTTGTAGGCGGCGAGCGGTCCGGCCAGGTCCTGCTCGGAGACGGGCAGCACGGCCGCGACGGCGGCCCCGCCGGAGACGGTGACGGCGGCGGAGGTGACCGCCTGGCCTCCCGTCGGCACGCAGCGCCAGGCGTAGCTGCCGGAGCCGATCGTCGCGACCAGGGCGCGGGTGGTGCCGGGGGCCAGTCCCTCGATCTCGCCGTAGACGGCGTCGGTGTCGGGGTTGATCAGGTAGACCTCGGAGGTCTGACCACCGGTGTTGTGCATCTGGAAGGTCTGCTGACCGGGCTGCGGTGCGGTGAAGCCCTTGCCGCACTCGGTCGGCGAGACGGAGACGGTCGCGGCGGCGGCCTGCTTGCCTCCGGAGACCGCGACCACCACGCCGGCGGCGACGGCCGGTACGGCGACCACGGTGACGGGCACGAGCCACCGCAGTCGGCGCGGGGCTTCCGGCGCGGGCGCGGTTGCGGGGTCGGCTTCCGGCGCGGGCGCGGGGTCGGCTTCCGGTGCGGGCGCGGGGGTTGCTGCTGCGGCGGCGGGCTTCGGGGTGCGGACGCCGCGCAGAAAGAGCGTCAGCACCACGGCCAGGTAGGCCACATAGGCGGCGACCTGGAGCCAGGTCATCTGCGTGGTCAGGTTGAACACGCCCTGGACCAGCGTCGCGTACCAGGAGTTGGCGTCGATGCTGCCGCTCAGGTCGACGGCGAAGCTGCTGCCGCCGGGGAGGACGCCGCCCTCCTGGAGGTCACGCAGGCCGTAGGCGAGGACACCCGCGGCGATGACGATCAGCCCGAGGCCGGTCCAGGTGAAGAACCGGGTCAGGTTGATCCGCAGCACCCGCCGGTACAGGCCCCAGCACAGCGCCGTGGCCAGCACCAGGCCGATCGCGGCGCCGATCAGCGGGCCGGTGGACTCCCCCGCCGTCTGCGCGGTGGTCCAGATGAACAGCGCGGTCTCCAGGCCCTCGCGTCCGACCGCGAGGAAGCTGGTGAGCACCAGCATCCCCGAGCCCATCGCCAGCGCCGCGCTGACCTTCTCCTTGAGCTCACCGGAGAGGTTGCGCGCGTTCTTGCGCATCCAGAAGACCATCGCCGTCACGAACGCGACGGCGATGACGCTGAGACAGCCGCCGAACGCCTCCTGGGCGGTGGCCGACAGGTTGGCGGAGGTGAAGGTCAGCACCGCCCCGAAACTGAGGGACAGTCCGATCGCGGCGGCCACCCCCGTCCAGACCTGCGGCAGCCGGCCCTTCTCACCGCCCCGGACCAGGGTCGCGACGAGGATGGAGACGACCAGACCGGCTTCCAACCCCTCCCGCAACCCGATCAGGAAACTGGGAAACGCGTCGTCCCACATGCGAAGGACCCCTCCAGTACGGCAGCACGGACCGATCGCCTTGCAGCGATTAGGTTAGGCTTACCTTACTGGATGATCGATCGGGCTCCTTCAGGGGTGGGTCGGGCCGGGCAAACGGGACGCAGACAGCGGAGCGCGTCAGGCCACGTGGACGGCGGCCGTCGCCGAGGTCCGGTCGACGGCGTAGTGATGGTGGCCGACGGTGGCCAGCAGCTGCGCGCGGAAGGCGAGCGTGCCGCGCTCCGTCGCCCGGACGGAGGTGCGGTATGCGCCCTCCGCACCGCAGCCGACGAGGCGCCAGTGTCCGTCGTTCACCCGCTCGTCCACACAGAGCCGGATGGCGTCGCCGCCGAAGTCGTCCGAGGCGCCGAACGCGCTGAGGTGGATCCGGGCACCGAGCGGGACGGAGTGCGGCGCACCCCGCAGCTCCACGGAGGACTTGGCGAAGGCCGGGGCGGCGGTGGCGACAGCCAAACCTGTCGAGATGGCCAGGCCGGCGGCGACGAGCGACGAAGCGACAAGCGCCGTGGTGGCGCGACGTGCGGACATGACGGTCCTCGATCTGTCACTGGAGTGGGGGGCTGCGAGTGCCCGCTACGGGCGATGACAGCGTGTCGAGATTCGCAGATCGAGGACCCGTCTTCAACCGGCCGAACGGCGGGGTCCTGGCAGCACGTCAAGCCGCGGTGAGACGGAACACCGGACGGGCCGAACCGTCGCTCGAAGAGGCGAACTCCAGTCGGACCGGGGCCCCTTGCCAGATCTGGTGTGCGGGCGCGGGCGCGAGCTCGGCGCGGATGCGGAAGCCCTCGTCCAGCTCGACGACGGCGCTGCTGCCCAGCGCGTGGATCCTGCCGTTACCGCTGCTCAGCTCCCAGGCCAGGTCGGCGCCGCCGCAGCTGGTGCAGAGCACGCTGAAACCCGGCAACGAGGTGGCGCACCAGCGGCACCGCAGATAGCGCAGCTCGCCGTGGGCGAGGCCGTCGTGGAACATCGCGCTGGGATCCGCCTTCATCGGTTGCCTCCTCCAACCTTCACGAACGATCGTTAAGTTAGGACGGGGATCACGCCGCTGTCCAGTGGGAGGACAGGGGAAGTCTGCGTAGAATCACCGAACGATCGCTCAGTCTCAGACGTGACGAAGGACGGTTCCGATGCGCCCTGCCGGTCAGACCGCGCTGTTGGAGGCCGCCCGCCAGGAGTTCGCCGAGCGGGGCTTCGGCAGCGCCTCGATCAGGGACATCGCCCAGCGGGCCGGGATGAGCCTGTCAGCGATGTACCACTACTACTCCGGCAAGCAGGAGCTGCTGCACGCCCTGCTGGACGAGGGCATGGACCGCTACGCCGCGGCGGTCGCCGACGCGCTGGCCGCGGTGGGCGGATCCCCCGCGGACCGGCTCAGCGCGGTGGTCGCGGCGACGACCCGCTTTCGCGGCGAGCACGCCGCGCGGAGCAACATCCTGCTGCTGGAGGAGCGCAGTCTCGACGGCGAGCGTCAGGAGCGGTACGCCCGGCGGCAGGCGGAGGCGACGAACTTCTTCCGTGAGCCGATCGACGCGGGCGTGGCGTCGGGCGAGTTCCTCACCCCGTACCCGGACGAGGCGCGGCGCGGGGTCATCGCGATGTGCAACGCGGTAGCGCAGTGGTACCGCGAGGACGGGCCGCTGAGCTTGGACGCGCTGATCGACCGGCATGTCGAGCTGGCGCTCACTCTGGTCGAGTACCGACCGCAGAGGGGCTGGTCCGCGCGCAGCAGGTAGTTGCACTGCCTAGGGGCGCGAGGAACTGCCTGCGGGAACACAGGCCCACCTTGTCGCGCCCACGCGGCGGAGCCGCACATCAGCACAGCCCCGCGCCCCTAGGTTGTGCAACTACCTGCGGCAGCGAACGTCAGCGTCAGCCGTTCTTCTGCGCCTGCTGCTTCGCGACTTCCTCGCGGACCTGGTCCATGTCCACCGCGCGGGACTGCTTGATGACGTCCTCAAGCGCGGACGCGGGCAGCGCGCCCGGCTGGGCGAAGATGACCGTGCGGTCGCGGATGACCATCAGCGTCGGGATGGAGCGGATGTCGAACGCCGCCGCCAGCTCCTGCTGGGCCTCCGTGTCGACCTTGGCGAAGACCAGGTCGGCGTGCTTCTCGGACGCCTTGTCGTAGACGGGCGCGAACTGCGTGCACGGGCCGCACCACGACGCCCAGAAATCGACGAGTACGAAGTCGTTCTTGTCGACGATCTCGTTGAAGTTGTCCTTGGTGAGCTCGACCGTGGCCATGTTCCGCACCTCTCTCTTGGTCCGCTTCGATCCGACTCGGTCCGCCGGGTCCAACAGATGCCTTTTCCAGGCTATTCCGTCGCCTCCAGACCCGGGTCGTCGCGAAGCGTGTCGGCGAGGCCCTTGGGGTCGGTGCCGAGGGTGCGGTAGACGGCCGCCAGCAGTTCCTGGACGCGGTGCGGGGTGATCGACATCGACTCCGCGACCTGGTGCACGTCCTTGCCCGCGGCCGTCAGCCGCGCCGCGTGCAGCTGCGGGGCGGTGAGGTCGCGGGAGGGCAGCGGGCGCAGCTTGTGCGGGCTGACGCCGGAGGCCTGCAGCTCCCGGCGGGCGCGGTCGACCAGGCTGGTCGCGCCGCAGCCACGGGAGATCTCCAGGCCCTGGTCGAGCGCGACGACCGCGTCCCGCAGCCGTCCGACGCGACGCAGCGCGGCGCCGTAGTCGACCAGTGCCTGGGCGTGTTCGTACGCCGCCGGGGACTGGCCGAGCAGGCCGACGGCCTGGGCCAGCAGGTCCACCTCGTTGCCGGGCTCGGCGACCTGCGCGCAGTGGCGCAGCGCCATGCCCTCGGCCGAGTTGGTCCCGGCGCGGGAGGCGCGCTTGTACGCCTCGGCGGCCAGCGCCCGGGCGCGCTCCGGCTCGGTGTCCTTGATCGCCACGGCGAGGTGGCTGAGCCAGGGCGACCAGACGGTGTTCTGCCAGCCGCGCGCCTCCAGCGAGTCGCCCGCCTTCTGCAGCTCCACGGCCGCCTCCGCGCGGCGGCCCTGGGCCAGCAGCAGCTTGCCGTAGAGGGCGGGCGCGTCCGGCAGCACCGGCGCGGGCGGGAAGTTGGCGGGACGGAACTCGTGCTCCGCGGCCAGCCGGACCGCGTCGGTGATCCGGCCCTGGGCGAGCATGGTGTCCACCAGCACGGCGACGATGTCCCACTGGAGCGGCATGCCCCGGCCCGAACGCTCCGACTTGCGCAGCGTGCTGTGCAAGAACTTCTCCGCGTCGACCAGCTTGCCGAGCCGGAACAGCACCAGGGCCTGGAAGAAGTTGGCGAAGCCGAGGTGGCCGCCGCTCCAGCCCATCAGCTCGAACTCGCGTGCGGCGTCGGCGAAGAGGTCGCGGGCACGGTCGAGCCGGTCGTTGTAGATGTAGGTGACGCCCAGCATCACCGGGATCTCGAAGCCCCAGGCCTGGTTGGTCCAGCCGAGGCCGTCGGCCGGGAGACCGCGCTCCAGGCCGTGCTCGGCGAGGGCCAGGGCCTGGGTCGAGTTCTCGCCCCGCATGGTGAGGTCCCAGGCGCGCAGCACCTGGACGGCGCGCGAGCCGTCGTCCCGGCCGGCGAGGTGCTGCGCGGCGAGCACGTCGAGCTGGCGCGAGGTCTCCTTGCCGTCGACCTCGTTGCGCAGCAGCAGTCGCCACATGAAGGACGCCGCCTGCAGTCGCGTCTTGGCCGGGCCGTCGGGCATCCGGGCGATCTCGGCGCCGGTGACGGTGACCGCGTCCTGCACCCGGTTGGTGTGCGTGAGCGCCTGGCCCAGCCGCATGGTGGCCTTCTCGCGCAGGCCCTCGTCGAGGCCGGGGACCTCCTTCATGGCGAGCCGAAGCTGGTTGACGGTGTAGCCGGGGTCGATCAGCCGGACGGAGCTGGCCAGTTCGTAGCGGATCTCGGCCACCTCCTCGTCCGCCGGGGGTTCGCGCAGCGCGCGCTCCAGGCAGCCGCGGGCGGCCTCGGGCGCGCCCATCGCCAGGTGCTCGTGCGCGGCGGTCCGGAGCTGCTCGACGACCTGCGGGTTGTCGTCCGGGTGCAGCTGGATCAGGTGGCGGGAGGCGGCGGCCATGCCCTTGCCCGCGTTGATCACCTCGTCGGCGGCGCGGCCGTGGATGCTGGTCCGCATGGCCGGGAAGGTGATCGACTGGTAGACGGCGGACGCCACGGTCGGGTGGACGAACTGGTACTCGCGCCCGTTGCGGGTCAGGATCGACTCCTCGACCAGCTTGGTGACCGCGGTCTCCGCCTGGTTGAGCGGCAGACCGGCCACCCGGGAGATGGTCTCCAGCTCGAACGCGGTGTCGAGCACGGCGGCGGCGAAGGCGCCCCGCTGCACGTCGGTGCCGAGCCGCTCCAGGCGCTTGCCGATGGCCGGACCGCTGCCCTGGGCGACGAGGCTGCGCAGCTGGTCGATGTTCTCGTCGACCGCCTCCAGCTTGCCCTCGCGCAGGCGGTCGATCAGGTTGCTGACCTCCAGCGGGTTGCCCTCGGTGATGGTCCAGCAGGTGTGGCAGAACAGGTCGTCGGCGTCCTCGCCGAGCCGGTTGCGGACCATGGCGTCGACCGCGCTGCGCCCGAGCCGGCCGAGCTCTATCAGCTGACCGCGGCCACCCAACTGCCGCAGCTCCTCGCGGAGTCCGTCCTCGATGCCGTCGGGCAGCTCCTCGTTGCGATAGGCGAGGGCGACCAGCAACGGCAAGGGCGAGATCTGGCCGATATAGCCGGTGAGCCAGCCCAGCGACTCCTTGTCGGCCCAGTGCAGGTCGTCGACAACCATCAGCACCGGCCCGCGGTTGACCGCGAGTTGGGTGACCACCCAGCTCAGCGCCTCCAGCACGCCGTAGGCGTCGGCGGGCTGGTCGCCCGGCTGCGGCGGGACCAGGCCGAGGGCGGGCGCGGCGATGTCGTACCAGGCGCCGAAGATCTCGCGGCGCTCGGCCTCGGTCATCTTGGCCAGCGTGGGCTGGAGCAGGCTCCGGGCGACGTGGAAGGCGGCGTCCTTCTGTTGCTCACCGGCGCGGGCGTGGAGCAGCAGGATGTCCTTGCGGCCGTCCGGGCCGACCGAGTTGGCGACGGTGCGCAGCCGGTGCAGCAGGCTGGTCTTGCCGAACCCGGCGCGGCCCCGGTAGAGCAGCAGGCCACCGGGGTTGGTGTCGCCCGCCGCGACGTCCGCGCGGAGCGCCCTCAGGGCGGCCACGCCCTGCTGCATCGAATCCTCGCGCTCGTAGAGCTGACGCTCTTCCACGACCTGCTCCGCTCCTGCCGGCTGGCGGCTGTCGTTCCCGTGCTCGTCCGTCGCTGCTGTCCGCGGCGTCAGCGCTGTCCGTGCTGCCTGTGCTGTCAGCGCCGTCCGCGTCCTGACGTCCAGTTATCCGATTCGAGCCTAACCAGCCCCGGCGGCCCGTGCGGGCGTATCGGCGGATCCCGTCGCTGTGCTCAGGACAGACCACTTTCGCCAACTCTGGTTGATAATTGAGCATATGGCCGACCGATTGCTCAACAAGGTTGATCGGTTGAGCTAACGTCGGTCCTGGTTCGTACGGGGGGACCGCCGGACCGGTCACGGGCTGGAACACGGCCGGACACGACGAGGGCTGAGGAGGACGAGCCGATGGACACGAGCACGGGCGAGATCACCATCCCCGGGCAGGTGCGGGTCAACCCGCTGCGCGACGCCGCCGCCGCACACAACCTCGACTGGCTGCGGGCGCACGGAATGCTCCGCGACGACGAGGCCGAGCAGCACTACAACCGTTGGAACATACCGCAGTTGGCCGCGGTCAGCTTCCCGGACGCCGGGCTTGCCGACCTGTGCCTGGCGGTCGACCAGTGCGCCTTCTACTTTCTCTTCGACGACCAGTTCGACGCCGATCTCGGCGCGCTCCCGGCCGAAGTGGCCCGGGTCTGCGCCCCGTTGATCTCCACCCTGCACACCGGGCGGGCGCCCGAGAAGCCCTCCCCGGTGGAGTCGGCCTTCGCCGACCTGTGGCGTCGCGAGAGCCAGGGCATGTCGCCCCGGTGGCGCTCCCGCGCGGCGTACCACTGGGAGGGCTACTTCAGCGCCCACCCGAGCGAGGCGCTGGGCCGCAGGACGCTCCACGCGGACCACTTCCCGAGCCGTGCGGCGTACATGGTGCTGCGCCGCGGTGCGTCGGGCGTGGACACGGTCCTGGACATGGTCGAGCGGATCCTCGGGGAGATCCCCCCGACCATCTTCCACAACCCGACGGTGACGCTGATGCGTCAACTCGCCGGTGACGCACCGGCGGTCAACAACGACGTCTACTCCTACCCGAAGGAGGCCCCGCGCGGTGACGTCTACAACCTCGCGGTGATCCTCCAGCACGAACGCCAGTGCGGCCTGGACGAGGCGTTCGCCCTGGTCCACGGTGACGCGACCCGGATGGTCGAGGAGTTCTACCGGCTCAACGCGCTCGTCCCCGAGCTGTGCGTCGAGCTGGGGCTGACCCCGTCGGAGACGGAGGCCACGCTGCGGTATCGCGAGGGGCTCGCGGACTGGATGCGGGGCTACTTCACGTGGGAGGCGAGCACCATCCGCTACCGCCCCGAAGGGGCGCTGCCGTTGGACCAGCCGAACTATCTGGAAGAGCTGCTCTAGGACGCGTGGTCCTGAGGGTTCACTCCCGCAGGAAGTTGCACTATCAGGGGCGCGGGGAACTGCGCGACAAGCCACCCTGTGCGGACGGTCCCGATCGATCAGGGCCATCCGCACAGGGTGGTTTGTCGCGCCCCGTTATGCCGGCACGGGCACCGGCCGCTGCTCGCGGCGAGTGGTCAGGTAGAGCGCGCAGCCGCACAGGACCACCGCGATGGTCGCGCACAGCGCCTGGTACGGCACCGTCGTGATCAGCGCCGCGCCCGCGGCTATGCCGACGGACTGGCCGCCGGTGACCAGGAAGTTGTCCGCGCCGGAGACGCGGCCCATCAGCTCGTCGGGGGTGTTGAGCTGCATCGCCGACATCGCGCCGACGATGATCAGCGGGACGCCCCCGCCCAGCAGCAGCGCGCCTGCCACGACGACCCAGTCGAGCCGCACCATCAGCAGCAGCGCGCCTCCCGAGACCAGCGCCAGCCCGAGCGCCGCCAGCAGCCCGGGGCTGGTCCGCTTCATCAGCGGTCCCGCCAGCACACCGCCGGCCATGCCGGAGACGCCCATCGCGGTGACCAGCACACCCGTCCAGGACGGCGCGTGGTGCAGGCCCACCGTGGAGATCGCGATGAGCAGCGTCTCGAAGAAGCCGACGACGAAGAGCGCCACGGTCATCACCACGGTCAGCTGCCGGAGCACCGGAGTGCGCATCAGATAGCGGAACCCGTCCGTCGTCTCGCGCAGCCAGTTGCCCTCGCCCGGCTCCGGGCGCTCCTCCTCGACGCGGATGAGCGACCAGCACAGGACCGAGGCCGCGAACGTCGCCGCGTCCAGCGCGGCGACCGCGCCGCCGCCCGCGAGGGAGAGCAGGCCGACGCCGAGCGCCGGGGTGATCAGGCGCTGGCCCTGCGTCAGCGCCTGGGTCAGGCCGTTGGCGTTGCCGAGTTGCTCGGCCGGGACCAGCTGCGGCAGCAACGCCGTGGTGGCCGCGCTGGTGATCGAGCTGGAGAGTCCGTAGAGGAACATCACCACGAAGATCAGCCAGACCTGGTCGGCCCGGTGGACCAGGGCCAGTGACAGGACGAGCAGGCCGGTGACCGCGTTGGTGAGGATCAGCAGCGGACGTCTGCGGACCCGGTCGACGAGTATGCCGGTGAGCGGCGAGAGCAGGGTTCCGGCGGTGAGGCAGAGGAAGGTGATCCCTGCCGTGGCCGTGGAGCCGGTCAGCTCCTTGACCCAGATCGCGGCGGCGATCCAGAGCGCGTAGTCGCCGATGGTGCTGAGGGTGTTGCCGAGGAAGAACAGTCGCATCCGTGATGTTGCGAAGAGCTCGCCCATGGCGTCTCTCAACCTTCCTGTGGGTCCTGCGAATAGGGGGTGATGGCAAGGATCAGTTCGAACGGGACAGCGCCTTCGGGCCGCTGGGACGGGTCCTGGAAGCGGGGGCCTTGGAGCGCGATCAGCTTCTCCATGAGTTCCTGCTGGATCTGCTCCATCTCCTCGGGCGTGCAGAAGAGAAGGAACTGGCTCTCCCCGGAGACCTTGCGGATCTCCTTCGGGTAGCTCTCCCGGCTGTGCTGGTACCGGCGTTGACGTTCGTGCCAGCGCTCGCTGGTGACCTCCATCAGTGCGCGGGCGGCCTGGACGACGGCCTGGTCCGGCTCCTCGTAGTCGAGGCTGAGGCTCACCGCGCCCGCCTTCCACGGCCGTTCGCGGCCGACGCCGCCCTCGGCCTCCTCCACGAAGCCGTACTTGGCGAGCGAGCGCAGGTGGTACGAGACGTTCGACGGCGTGCCGCCGACGATCCCGGCGGCCTCGGTCGCGGTCAGGGTGCCGTGCAGCACGAGCGCCTCCACGAGGGCCATCCGCAGCGGATGTGCGAGCGCGCGCAGGGCGCGCGGGTCGGTGATCTTCCGCGGCGTCAGATCGGCGGCCGGTTCTGCGCCGCCCACCGGTTCGGTCGGTTCCATGCGAAGAACGTAGCATCGAAAGAGTCCTTTCGAAAGGGTTACTTCGAAAGACTTCTTTCGAGCCAGCTCGGAGCTCGGTACGCCTCACGGCCGAGCCCCGACCGGTACCGCGGTACCACCGGGAAGCGGCGAGCGGTCCCGGCGTGCCGGGGGTACCCGGGGGGCGCGCTTCTAGCGTTCTGCGCGGGGCTGCCGGACATGCCGGCGCGGCCCGCACGGACCTCGGAGGGAACCACTCCCGTGATCGAAATCCAGCGCTTGGTCAAGCGCTACGGCGACAAGACCGCCGTCGACGGCCTGAACTTCACGGTCAAGCCCGGCGTGGTCACCGGCTTCCTGGGCCCCAACGGCGCCGGCAAGTCCACCACCATGCGCATGATCCTCGGCCTGGACGCGCCGACCAGCGGCAGCGTCCTGGTCAACGGCAAGCGCTACGCCCAGCACACCGCCCCGCTCCAGGAGGTCGGCGCGCTGCTGGAGGCCAAGTCGATCCACCCCGGCCGCTCCGCCTACAACCACCTGAACTCGCTCGCCCTCACCCACGGCATCCCCCGCCGCCGGGTGGACGAGGTGATCGAGCTGGCCGGTCTCGGCAAGGTGGCCAAGAAGCGGGCCGGTGCGTTCTCGCTCGGCATGGGCCAGCGTCTCGGCATCGCCGCCGCGCTGCTCGGCGACCCGCAGACGATCATGCTGGACGAGCCGGTCAACGGCCTCGACCCGGAGGGCGTGCTGTGGATCCGCACGCTGCTCACCAACCTCGCCTCCGAGGGCCGCACCGTCTTCGTCTCCTCGCACCTGATGAGCGAGATGGCGCTGACCGCGACCGACCTGATCATCGTCGGCCGGGGCAAGCTGCTCGCCGACACCACCGTCGCGGACTTCATCGAGAGCGCGGGCGGCGACAGCGTCAAGGTCGTCTCCTCGGACGCCACCCGGCTGCGCGAGCTGCTGCTCGGCCCGGACGTCACCGTGACCGGTGCGGCCGGTTCGGAGGAGCTCCAGGTCAACGGCCTGACGGCGCGTGAGATCGGCCAGAAGGCCGCCGACGCCGCCATCGCCGTCTACGAGCTGACGCCGCAGGTCGTCTCGCTGGAGGAGGCGTTCATGGCGCTGACCGGCGACACCGTCGAGTACCGCAGCAACGGCAGCACGGGCGCCACCGGCGCCTCGGCGGCTGCGGGCGACAAGGAGCAGAAGGAGGTCGTGGCCGCATGAGCACGACGCTGACGGCGAACGGCGACGTCGCCACCACCCCCGCGAGCGGCTCCGCCGCGACCCCGCGCTACAAGGTCACCTTCGCCCGCGTGCTGCGCGCCGAGTGGGCCAAGTTCCTCTCGCTCCGCTCCACCTGGATCACCCTGGGTGTCTCCCTGCTGCTGCTCGTCGGCATCGGGATCATGTCCGCCTACCGTTACAACCCGGCCGACACGCACGGCCCGGCGGCGGACGCCAAGGACGCGGTCGCCCTGGCGCTGCGCAGTGTCGAGCTGGCGCAGCTGGCCGTCGGCGTGCTCGGCGTGCTGGCCACGGCCGGTGAGTACACCACCGGCATGATCCGCTCCACGCTGACCGCCGTGCCCAAGCGCCTTCCGGTGCTCTGGTCCAAGCTCGGCCTGTACTTCGTGGTCGTGATCGTGGTCTCCACCGCCGGTGCGTTCGCGTCCTTCCTGGGCGGCGAGGGCTTCCTCTCCGGCAAGCCGATCGCGCTGACGCTCTCCTCCGCCGGCGTGCTGCGCTGCCTCTTCGAGGCGGGCTTCTACCTGGCCCTGGTCGCGGTCTTCGGCGCGGCGCTCGGCATGCTGGTCCGCTCGGTCGCGGGTGGCATCTCGCTGCTGGTCGGCACCTTCATGCTGCTGCCGATCTTCCTGGACATCCTGCCCAGCAGCTGGAAGCCGAACGTCTCGCCGTACCTGCCGGGCCTCGAGGGCGGCGCGGGCGGTTCGATGATCTCGCTGCACCAGGCCTCGGGCACGCTGACGCCGGGCAACGCCACCTGGGTGCTGCTGGTCTGGGTCGCGGTCGCCGTCCTGGGCGCCGCGTACCGCCTGAAGCGCACGGACAGCTAGCCGCTGCGCACGTCGCACCGGCCTGGGGGACGTGGAGCGGAGGCTGCCCCTCCGCCCACGTCCCCCAGGCGCGTGGTGCACTCTGAGGACATCATGCTGGGTTCAACGTGACCACCACGACCGATCCCCTCTGGGACCATCCGCTCGCCCGCGCGTGGCTGCGCGTGCGGGCCTTCGACCGTGCGCGCCCGCAGCTGCTGGACTCACTGATCGCCGCGTTCGTGCTGCTGATCGGGGTGGCCGGGCTCTTCCGTGGCGAGCACGACGACCTCTTCGGGATGCGCTCGGTCCCGGTGTGGGTGATCCCGGTGACGGCCGCCGCGCAGGCGCTGCCGCTGGTGTGGCGCAGACGCGCGTCGCTCCGGGTCTTCGCGATCGTGCTGCTGGTCTGCGCGGTGCAGTGGAGCCTCGGGGTCGCGCTGCGCAGCGACCTCAGCCTGATGATCGCCCTCTACGGCGTCGCCCGGTACGCCCCGCCGAGGCGACTGCCGGTGGTCGCGGCGACGGTGCTGCCGGTCGCCGCGGTGCTGGCGTTCCGGGTCGAGCCGCTGACGCGGCAGCCCTGGATCAGCCTCTTCTTCGTCGCCTGCGCGGTGACCGCCGCGTCCGCGCTCGGGCTGGCCGGACGGATCCGGCAGGCCCAACTCGCCGCGCTGGCCGACCGCGCGGCCACCCTGGAGATCGAGCGCGAGCAGCGCGAGAAGCTCGCCACGGCCACCGAGCGGGCCCGCGTCTCGCGCGAGATGCACGACATCGTCGGCCACAGCCTGGCCGTCATCATCGGCCTCGCCGACGGCGGCGCGGCCCAGGCCGAGCTGCGTCCCGAGCGCGGCCCCGAGGTGCTGCGGATCATCGCCGAGACGGGCCGGGAGTCCCTCGGCGAACTACGCCGCACGCTCGGCGCCCTCCGCGCCGACCTGCCCGACGCCGACGGCGAGCCGGGCAGCGGCGAGGTGCTGCGCCCGCAGCCCGGCACCGCCGAGATCGCCGCCCTGTGCGAGCGGATCCGCGCGGCCGGGCCGACGGTCGGCTACACCACCTCCGGTGACACCGCGTCGCTGACGGCGGGCGTCCAACTCGCGGTCCACCGGATCGTGCAGGAGGCGCTCACCAACAGCCTCAAGCACGCGGGCGCGGCGACGGACATCCACGTCTCGGTCGCGGTCGACGGCCGCGCGGGCGAGGTCCGGGTCCGCGTCGACGACAGCGGCCCGGAGGCGTCCGGCGGCCCGGCGCCCGGGGCGGAGGCCGTCCGGCTGGAGTCGGCACGCCTTGAGGCGGCGCGGTTGGAGTCGGCCCGGGAGTCCAGCGACCTCCCGGGGCCGACTGCGAACGTGCCTGCTTCAGCGCAGTCGCGGGGGCAGTTGCCGGGTCAGCTGCCGGGACAGGGGCAGGGTCTGATCGGCATCCGCGAGCGCGCGGCGCTCGTCGGCGGCAGTGCGACGGCCGGACCGCGACCGGGTGGGGGGTGGACGGTGCGTGCCGTGCTCCCCACTAGGCTCGACGACGAGGACAACCCGCAGGAGCGCCCGTGACCACCGTCCTGATCGTCGACGACCAGCCGCTGCAGCGGATGGGCTTCCGGATGCTGCTGGAGAGCAGCCCCGAGACCACGGTCGTCGGCGAGGCGGCCCACGGCGCGGAGGCCGTCCGCCGGACCGCCGAACTCCGCCCCGACGTCGTGCTGATGGACATCCGCATGCCCGGCATGGACGGCATCGAGGCCACCCGCCGGATCGTCGCCGCGGGCGACCGCTCGCGCGTCCTGGTGCTCACCACCTTCGACCTCGACGAGTACGCGTACGGCGCGCTGCGGGCGGGGGCCTCCGGCTTCCTGCTCAAGGACGCCCGCCCGGACGAGCTGCTCGCGGGCATCCGCGCCGTCGCGGCGGGCGACGCTGTCGTCGCCCCGGCGATGACCCGCCGCCTCCTCGACGCCTTCACCGCGCACGGCGCTCCGCGCGAGCCCAACGAGGATCCGCGGCTCGCGCCGCTGTCGCAGCGGGAGCGGGAGGTCCTGGCGGACATCGCGTCGGGCCTGACGAACAGTGAGATCGCGGCGCACCTGGTGTTGTCGGAGTCGACGGTCAAGACGCACGTCAGCCGCGTCCTCGGCAAGCTTGGCGCGCGGGACCGCGTCCAGGCTGTGATCATTGCTTACGACGCAGGGCTGGCCAGACCCTCGTAGGGACGTTGCACTACCCAGGGGCGCGGGGCTCTGCTGATATGCGGCTCCGCCGCGTGGGCGCGACAAGCCACCCACTCAGGTAGAGCCCCGAACGCGCAGGGCCATCCGCATGTCAGTGGTTTCTCGCGCAGTTCCCCGCGCCCCTGGGTGCTGCAACGCCGTGCTATGTTTTGTACTGACCGGTCAGTACAAAGTCGGGAACGGGGGGACACCGATGCCGGAGACGTTCACCGGAGCCTCGGTCGTCGCAGAAGCACTCACCCTGAACGGCCCGCGCGGGCCCGTCTATCAAGACGTCAGTTTCCGTACCGCGCCAGGCCAGTTGCTCGCCGTCGTCGGTGAGACCGGCTCCGGCCGGACCAGTCTGCTGCTGACCCTCGCCGGGAGGATGCGCCCGACCTCCGGGGCGGCCGCCGTGGACGGCGAGGCGCTCCCCCGGCGGGCGGGGGCCGTGCGGAAGATGGTGGCGCTGGGGTCCGTGCCCGGGGTCACCGATCTCGACGGTGGGCTCACCGTCGAGGAGCACCTGACCGAGCGTCTGCTGCTGCGGCGTCACGGCCGCCGCGCGCAGCGCCGTCTCGCTGCCGCACTCGACGCCGCCGGGCTGGACCGCTCCGAACTCCCGCTCCGTGCCGACGCGTTGACCGCGCTGCAGGGCTTCCGCGTCTCCCTCGCCGCCGCGCTGCTCGGCGCTCCGCGCGTGGTCGTCGTCGACGACCTCGGTGACCGGCTCAGCACCGACGACACCGCCGCCGCCTGGCGGACGCTCCGCGCACTCGCCGACGCGGGGCTGACCGTCCTCGCCGCGTCCCGCGAAGCGCCGCCGGAGGCGGACGTCGTCGTCGCGACACGGCCGAGCAAGACCACCGAGACCGCACAGCCGGAACCGGAGAAGACCCATGCGTGACCTGCGTGACCGCATCACCCGTCGCCGTCCGCTGCGCGCGCTCTCCCTCGGCGGGCTGGAGCTGCGGCGCTTCCGTCGCGGCTCGCTGCCCAGGGCCGCGATCGTCGCGGTCGCGCTGCTGCCGCTGCTCTACGGCGCGCTCTACATCTGGTCGTTCTGGGACCCGTACGGCAACTTCGACAAGCTGCCCGTCGCCATCGTCGACCAGGACAAGGGCGCCGACGTCAACGGCAAGCCCATGAACGCGGGCCAGGACCTCACCACCCAGCTGCTCGACCGGGACACCTTCGACTGGCACGAGGTCAGCGCCGCCCGCGCCGACGAGGGCCTGCGCAAGGGCGACTACTACATGACGCTGACCATCCCCGCGGACTTCACCGCCCGGATCGCGTCCAGCGGCAACACCCAAGGGACGCCGGTGGACGGCCTGTTGGAGGCGCGCAGCAACGACTCCAACAGCTACCTCAGCGGGATCATCGCCAAGACAGCCTTCTCCGAGATCCGCGCCGCCTCCTCGTCGAGCGCCGTGCGCGGCTACCTCGACCAGATCTACGTCTCCTTCGGCGACCTGCACGACCAGACCGTCCAGGCCGCGACCGGGGCCGGTCAGCTCGCCGCGGGCGCGCACACCGCGCAGAGCGGGGCGCAGCAGCTCGGTGACGGGCTGCGGCAGGCGCACAGCGGCAGCGAGTCGTTGGCCGACGGGCTGGACCGGCTGCACACCGGCGCCGCCCAGGCCGCCGCCGGGACGGCCGAGTTGGACTCCGTGGTGCACGGCGTCACCGACAGGCTGACGCCGACGCTGCGCAGTCACGCGACCGAGATCCAGCAGGCGGCGCAGGCCGTCTCCCTGGCCGCCGGGACCGTCCAGCAGATCGCCACCCAGCTGCCCGTGGACACCGCCAAGGCGGTCACCGACGCGCAGACCGCGCATACGGAGCTGCAGCAGGTCTACGCCCAGCAGTGCACCGCCCCGACGCTGGGGACCGCGACCGATCCCGCCACCTGCAACGCGCTCCGACTCGCCGTCCAGGCGTCCGAGCAGACCGTGCAGGTCGCCCAGCAGGTCGACAGCGCCGTCAGCGCCGACAAGGGCCAGCTGGCCCAGATCGCCTCCGACGCCGGGACCGTACGCGGCTACGCCGACCAACTCGCGCAGGACGCACCGCATCTGGCCGACCAGATCGACGCGCAGGTGGCGAAGATCGACCAGTTGAACTCCGGCGTCGCCCAGCTCTCCACCGGCAGCGCGCAGTTGGCAACCGGCGCGCAGAGTCTGAACTCGGGCCTGGCCACCCTGGTCGGCGGCGCGGACCAGCTCGACGGCGGCCTCTACAAGCTGGCGGGCGGCTCGGACCAGCTCTCCGGGGCGCTCCAGAGCGGCGCGGCGAAGATCCCCGACCTCTCCGCGCAGGCCCGCGCGGACCGCACCGGCGTGATGAGCGACCCGGTCCAGCTCGCCCTGGACCGGCTCAACCCGGCGGCCAACTACGGCACCGGACTCTCCTCGTACTTCATCCCGCTGGCGCTGTGGGTGGGCATGATGGTCGCCTACATGCTGCTGCGCCCGCTCAACGCACGGCTGTTGGCCGCCAACATCCCCTCCTGGCGTGCAGCGCTGGCCGGTTGGCTGCCCGCGGTGGCGATCGGCGCGACACAGGTCGCGGCGCTGCTGGCGGTGCTGCACTTCGCGCTGGGGCTGGAGCTGGTCCGTACGGCCGGCGCGATCGGCTTCCTGCTGCTGACGACGGCCACGTTCGCGGCGATCCTGCAGTGCGTCAACGCCGTCTTCGGGACCCGCGGGCGGGTGATCGCGCTGGCGCTGCTGATGCTCCAGCTGACCTCGGCGGGCGGCACCTACCCCGTGCAGACCAGCCCCGGCTTCTTCGGCGCGATCCACCCGTACCTGCCGATGACCTGGGTGGTCGGCGGCCTGCGGCGGCTGATCAGCGGCGGCGACCTGACCGTGGTGTGGCAGGGCGTGGGGGTGCTGGCCGGGTTCCTGGTGGTCTCGCTGGCCTGCACCGTCCTGGCGGCCCGCCGCAAGCAGGTCTGGACGGTCACCGCGCTCCACCCGGAGCTCGTCCTGTGACCACCCGTGCGACGGGGTGCGGGAGGATGGCCGCATGACAAGCACCGGCACCGGCACGCGCCGCGAACAGACGAGACAGAAGCTCTTCGTCGCGGCCCAGCAGCTGATCGCGGAGCAGGGTTTCTCGTCGACCACGGTGGACGAGATCGCCGAGCGTGCCGGGGTCGCCAAAGGCACGGTCTACTACAACTTCAAGAACAAGAACGACCTGTTCGAGGAGCTGCTCCGGCACGGCGTCGGCCTGCTCACCGCGACCCTGCGCGAGGCCTCGGCCGCGCATCCGGACGCGCCGGTCGAGCAGCTCGACGCGATGATCCGCGCCGGTCTCGCCTTCATCGAGCAGTACCGCGCGTTCGCCCAGCTGCTGCTGTCGGAGCTGTGGCGGACCAACCGCACCTGGCAGCAGACGCTGACCCTGCTGCGCGAGGACGCGGTCGCGGTGGTCCGTGCGTCCCTGGACGCGGCCGTGGCCTCGGGCGAACTGCGCGAGGACCTGGACACCGGCCTGGCCGCCCCGGCGGTCTTCGGCATGGTCCTGGTCGTGGCGCTGGACTGGCTCACCTTCCAGCCGGAGCGGACCCTGGACGACGTCCACGCCGTCCTGTCGACGATGGTCCGCGGCCGGCTGACCCCGGCCCCGTAGGGCCGTTCGTCGAAGCCCGCCGGTCTCAGCCGTTGGGATCCAGCAGCAGGTGGATGTCGTGCGCGGCGGCGACGGCACAGACGCCGCTCGACGCCAGCAGCGCGCAGAGCGCAAGCAGCGGCAGCCACGGCACGCCCCACGGCATCACGGTCGGCACAGGGGGCGCCAGCAGGGCCGCAACGCGGCGCGGGACCGGCCCCGCGCCGCGCAGTCCGTCGCCCTGCCTAAGGCCGGAGCGGGAGCCTGCGGGGCGGCGATGGGCGCCCCGGCGCAGCAGTCCGGCGATGCCCAGCGCCGTGGCGGGGTTGCGCGCCGGAGCGTGCTTGGCGGCCAGCGCCGCCTTGCCGACCGCGCGAGCCGCCCGACGGCGGTCGCCGCAGACGCGGGCGGCGTGCTCGTCGGCCCAGCGCTCGACGGTGTAGGCGACGGCCCCGTTCAGCGACCGGAGCAGCGGATTGGCGGCGGCGGCGAGATGGGTCACCGCGACGAAGACGTAGTGGTGGGCGCGCAGATGGGCCCGCTCGTGGGCGATCAGCACCTCCCGCTCGCCCTCGTCCAGCGCCGCGAGCATGCCCGAGGAGACCACCACCCGGCCGGGCATCCCCGGCAGCGCGTAGGCGTCGGGCGCGGGGTCGTCCACTACGACGTACTCCCCCGCACGCGGCAGGCAGGCGGCCTCGGAGCCGGCCGCGAGGAGGGCGCGAACGCGTCGCCAGACCAGCCGCACGGCCGCGACCGTGGCGGCGGTGAGCAGCACCGAGGCGCCGGCCGCCTCCAGCAGCGAGACCGGGTCGCCCCGCTGGACCGCCGAAAGGGACCAGTGCCCGAGCACCGCGACCAGCGGCACCCGGATCAGCCCGGCCACCACCAGCACCCCCAGCGCCACCGTGCTCGCGCCCGCCAGCACCACGGCCACGCCGGTCAGCAGCCAGGTCGCCGCGCGCGGCTCCAGCCGCTCGGCGAACGGCCGGGCGACCAGCCCGGCCAGCGCGGGCAGCACCAGCGGGAGGTAGAAGAAGAGGTGCAGCGAGTCCAGCCCGGCCACGCCGGGCAGGGCGAACAGCGCGTGCGTCAGCCCGTGCAGCACGTCCTGCGCGGGCTGGAGCAGCGGAAGAGACGACGAAAGAGACATGGTCAGGGCTGCCGTCCGTCGAGCAGGTGGCGCAGGATCTCCTCGTCGCCGGTCGACAGGTCGCCGACGAACTGGGCAAGGACCGCGCGGCGGTCCGGGTCGGCGTCCAGCGCCTGGCGCATCCGGCGGGCGGTGAGGCCGTGGCGGTCGGCGACCGGACGGTAGGCGAAGGCGCGCCCCTGCTTGACCCGGCCGAGCAGGCCCTTGTCGTGCATCCGGGTCAGCACGGTGACGACGGTGCTGTAGGCGAGCGTGTCGCCGAGCCGCGTGAGGACATGGCCGGGCGTCATCGCCTCGGCCGAGGACTGGAGCAGTTCCAGCACCTCCGCCTCGAGCGCGCCCATCTGTCGCCGCTCGTTCATTCTTCGGCCAACTTCCATTCACCTGCTACGGTCCTGTAGAACTTCCGCAGCCAGAGTCTGCCATGGTCGGCCGAGCGAGCGAGAGACATCCTTCACATGAACAACCTGTTGGCCTTCGACGGCAGTGGGATCGACGGCGGCCTCTTCTCGTCGATCACCGGCATCGCCAAGGACACCCAGTGGCTCAACGAGCCGCTCGACCTGTGGACCAACGCGGGTCTGCTGGTCTTCGCCGTCCTGATGCTGATCGGCTTCCTGCGCGCCCGGCGCGAGGAGACCGCGCGGCTGACGCTGGCGCTGGCCGCACCGGTCTCGGTCGCGGTGGCCTTCGCGGTGGCCGAGGTGATCAAGAAGATGGTCGCCGAGGTCCGCCCCTGCTACTCGATGCCGCACGCGTTCATCGTCGACGCCTGCCCGGTCCGCACCGACTACGCCTTCCCCAGCGGCCACACCACGGCCGCCACCTCGGCGGTCGCGGCACTCTGGCTGCTGGACCGGCAGCTGGCCAAGATCGCGGCGGCCTTCGCGCTCTTCGAGGCCTTCACCCGCGTCTACCTGGGCGACCACTACCCGCACGACGTGATCGGCGCGGCGATCCTGGCGATGCCGATCGCCTACCTGACCAGTTGGCTGCTGGGCCGCTACGCCCAACCGGTCGTCGCCCGGCTCCGGACCGGCGCGCTGGCCCCGCTGCTCACCCGCCGGCCCGGCGGAGCCCACGCCCGCTGACGCCACCGGGCTCGCCGGTCCGCCGCGTGACGGTCCACCGCGTGACGGACACGCGAAGAAGTCGTACACCCGGGAACCAATGACGGACCGTCGAACGTATCCCCCACTGTCGGTGCGATCCTGCCTCCGACACGTTCAGCTTCGGGAGTGATTCGGGTGACCTGCTTCTTCGACCCCCAGCACGGCTACGGCGCGGTCAACGTGGTGTGGCAGCCGCAGTGGGGCGTCCCGCGGCCGGTTCAGACCTGCCAGGGCTGCGCCCAGCGCATCGAGACCACACCGCCGCCCTTCTACACGCCGCAGCAGGGCTACCCGCAGGGCGGTTACCCCCAGAACGGCTACCCGCAGCAGGGCTACGCCCAAGGCGGATATCCGCAGGGTGGCTACCCGCAGCAGCCGCGCCAGGGCCACAGCACCGGCGCGGTGATCGGCGCCGGAGTGGCCGGGCTGGTCGGCGGCGCGCTCATCGGCGAGATGCTCGAGGGCCACGAGGACCGCGAGCGCCGCGACGCCTTCGACGAAGGCCGCGAGTTCGAGGAGCGCCGCGACTACGACAACGGCGGGTTCGACGGGGGCTTCGACGGCGGCAACGACTTCAACGGCGACAACGGGGACAACGGCTTCTTCTAGCCGAGCCCGTACGAGGTCGGCGACGACCCGACGACGGCCCAGGTCAGTTCAACTGACCTGGGCCGTCGGGCTTTCCGGGACCGGGCCCGACTACGCGACCTCCGCGGCCGGGCCGCGCAGAGCGGTGACCGTCGCGCCGAAGGCCTCCTGGCCGCCCTGGGTGATCGACACCCGCGAGGAGACGTGCGTCGGCAACTGCGCGGGCAGGATCTCGACCTCGACCCAGCAGGGGGCGTCCAGCTCGACGTACCGCTGGAAGGTGCTGTGCATACCCGTGATCACCGGGGTCGCGGGGTGGGCCACCGCGTACGCGGCCTGACGGGCGGCCTCCAGCAGCAGCATGCCCGGCGCGTGGTCGGTGCGGTGGTCGAACAGCGCCGGGTGGGCGAGGTCGACGCGGAGCTGGTAGCGGTTCGGGGCGTCCGTCGGCGCGAGGACCACGTCGCGGCGGCGGTCGCGGCCCGCCATGGGCGGCGTGATCGGCGCGGCAGGCGTGAGGGCACCGCGGACGGCGTGCTCGATGTCGGCGTACTCGCCGCGCAGCCGCTGGTAGATCGCGGGCGACTGGTTGGTGAAGTGCGTGTTCGCGGTGCCGAGGTGCACACCCTCGCGGGTCATGTCGACGTCCATGGTCAGGGCGGCCAGACGGCTGCCCCTGCGGACCACGTCGGAGCAGGTGATCCGCGCGGTGATCTCGGCCGGGGTCCCCTCGCAGACGAGGGCCGCCGGGCTGGCCGTCCAGGTGAGGTGGTCCCAGATCTGCCGGTGCCCGAACGGGGCGTCGTAGCCGAGATGGCTGAGCAGCGGGATCGCCTGACGGACCGTCTCGACGAGGAGCAGCGGGTCGTGCCGGCCGTCCGCGGAGTCGTAGAAGCTGTGCGTGCGCGGCCACTGGGCCGCCACGGTGAAGGAGTCGTCGCCGTGGACCTCACAACCGGTCAGCAGCACCTCGCTCTGAGCAGCCTTGTGCACGTACTGCCTCGGGATGGTGGAGGTGAAGACCGGGTGGTGCGAGGCGAGAACAGTCATCAGGAATGTCTCCTATGGCCTCAACAGCAGCCTGTTGGTGTTGGTGCACAAGAGGGCATTATGGGCGGAATGGCCCTTGTGGCTTCCATGGTCGTTGCCACGACCGATAAGATAAAGGACGATCGTTTTTTTTGTCGAGAGGTAATACAGGTGAGCTCCAAGGAGAGGACCCGCCGGGAGCCGCAGGAGCGTGCGGTGCGCACCCGCGCGGTCATCCTGCGGGCCGCCGCGGAAGTGTTCGACGAGTTCGGCTTCAGCGGTGCTTCCATCAGCAAGATCATGAAACGTGCCGGGGTCACCCAGGGCGCCATGTACTTCCATTTCGGCTCCAAGGAGGAGCTCGCCCACGCCGTGATGATCGGTCAGGGTGAGGGTCTCCACATGCCGGAGGGCGAGGACGGGCTGCAGCGACTGATCGACATCACCCTCTACCTGGCACGCCAGCTGCAGACCAACCCCGTGCTCCGTGGCGGCGTCCGACTCGCCGTCGAGCAGGGCGAGTTCGGCATGCACGACGACCAGCCGTACCAGCAGTGGGTCGAGGTCTTCCGCCAGCAGCTGCAGGCGGCCCGCGCCCGTGGCGAGCTCAACGAGGCTGCCGACGAGGGCGAGTTGGCCGTGGTGCTGGTCGGATCCTTCTCCGGCACCCAGCTCTTCTCGCAGATCACCACCGGGCGGGCCGATCTGCCCGAGCTGATCTGCACGTTGTGGCGGTACCTGCTGCCGGCCGCCGCCACGGAGGAGGCACGCGCTTCGTTCCGGATCGCGCCGGACGCGGCGGACGTGCCGGACGCACCGGACGCGCTCCCCCTCAGCGACGCCGCGACCCCGTGAGGGCGACCGTACTCGGCGCCACCGGCTTCGTCGGTGGCGCCGTCGTCGGTGAACTGCTGCGCCGGGGCGTCGAGGTGAGAGTGGCCGGTCGGCGTCCCCCGCGCGAGGCGCAGCCGACCCTCGCGCAGCCGAGCGACGCGCACCCGGACGGCGTCGAGCACGTCTACGCGGACTTACGGGATCCCGGCTCGCTGCACGGGATTTGCGAGGGCAGCGACGTGCTGCTCCAACTGGCCTCCTACATCGGCCCCGACGAGGAGATGTGCCGGGCCGTCAACGAGCACGGGACGGACGCCGCCGTCGCGGAGGCCCGGCGGGCCGGGACCGCGCACGTGGTGCTCCTCTCGACCGCGGCGGTCCACGGCGCCGGTCCGCACAGCGGGACCGCGGTGCTCGCGACCGAGACGCGGCCCGTGTCCACCGCCAGCCGCACCCGACTGACGGGGGAACGTGCCGTGCTGGCCGCCGGTGGCACGGTGCTCCGGCCTGGGCTGATCCTCGGCGAGGGGGACCGCTGGGTGGTGCCCGCGCTGGAGGAGTTACAGCGTCGCGTCCCGGCCCGCTGGGGCGCGGGACGGGCCGTCCTGTCGGCGGTCGGCGTCCGCGACCTGGCCCGGTTGGTGGCGGGCGTCGCCGCGCACGGCACGGGCCTGGGCGTGCGGCACGCGAGCCACCCCGCACCGGTCTCGATCGGCGACCTGCTCGACGCGCTCGCCCGGCACGGTCTGCTGCCAACGATCGGCGAGTCCTGGCCGCTCGACCGATGCCTGGCACAACTCAGAGCCACGAGTGGGAAGATGAGCGAGCGTCAGTTCCGCTTGTTCGCCGAGGACCACTGGTACGCGGGCGACGGCACCTGGGACACGGTCGGCGTGGCGCCCGGCCCCGGCCCGCTGTCCTGCCTCGATGAGGCTGCCCCCTGGTACCGCGCCCACCTGGGCGGACTTCCCGTGCGCAGCGATCGGCCCGGACAGCCCGAACCCGCGTGACCGTCCGACGCCGAACGTGCCAAGGTGCACGCGTTCCGACGCCCTACCTGCCAAATTCGTCGGGACGTCGGGCAGGTCGACGACCTCGTCGCGCCGTGCCGGTTAGATTCGCCTGCACCTGACACCGTCCGTGCACCCACCATGTCGCGGGCGGACAAACTTCATATCGGGAGTGAACTATGGGCCGACAGGAGCGCGCGGAACGGACCCGCCAGACCCTGATCGTCGCCGCCGCCGTCGAGTTCGACCGGCACGGTTTCAGCGGCACGTCACTGTCCCAGGTCAGCAAGGCCGCCGAGGTGACGATGGGAGCGCTGTCCTTCCACTTCCCGTCGAAGAACGCCCTGGCGACGGAGGTGTGCGCCCAGGGCGCCGCCGCCACCCGCGCGGTGCTCGACCAGGTGACGGCCGCGCCGCGGCCCGGCCTGCCGGCCGTGGTCGACCTGACGCTGGCGCTGGTGCAGTTGTTGGAGCAGGACGTCCGCGCCCGGGCGGGCGCGCGACTGGGACGCGAGCTGGCGCCCGAAATGCCGAGCTGGCACTCCCTGTGGCACGAGGACCTGCGCGCCCTGCTCGACCGGGCCCGCCTCGACCGGGCGTCCACCGCCGGGGAGGGCCTGAAAACCCTGGTGCGGTACCTGATGGCCGGGGCCGAGGCGTCGATCCGCGACAGCGGGGCGAACGGCGGAGTGGTCGCTGAGCTGCAGGGTGTCTGGGCGCTGCTCGACCGGGGCCTGGACCTCGGCGGCCCCCTCCGCGCCGGCGTCGACTGAACGCTGTGCGCTGAGTGGTGTGCGACCGGGACGGAATCCGGGCGGGGGCGTAGGCTTGAGAAAAATACAGAGCGTTATGTATTGTTTCTCTGCCCATCCCTGACGCCAGATTCCAGCCCGGGGAGAACTCACGTGCCCACGCACCGCTCGCACCGCTCGCACCGATCCCGACCGGATGTCAGCGCCTTCGCGGAGAGCCTGTTCGCGGTCCTGCCGCGCAGCGACCAGCGCAAGTGGGCCGAGGTCTACCTGCGGGGCCTGCTCACCGTGTCCGGCCGCAAGTCGCTGCGCCAACTTGCCCTGGCCGTACCGGGTTCGCCCACCGCGTCGCAATGCCTCCAGCAGTTCATCAACGCGAGCCCCTGGGACTGGGCGCCGGTGCGCCAGGAGCTCGCCCGCACCGTCGCGGCCGCGCGGCCGCCGGACGCCTGGACGATCGGCGCCGCCGTCATCCCCAAGCGCGGCGAGCACTCGGCGGGCGTGCACCGCCGGTACGTCCCCGGGGCCGGACGCGCGCTCAACTGCCAGGTGGGGCTGGGCCTGTTCCTGTCGAACGAGGAGTCCAGCATCCCGCTCGACTGGGAGCTCTTCCTGCACGAGAGCTGGCGCTCCGACGCGGACCGGCTGCAGCGCGCCCGCATCCCCAACGAGGTCTCCGGCCGCCCCGAACTGGCGCAAGTCCTCGACCTGGTGGACCGTCGCCCCGTCACATCAGCCTCGCGTGCGACGCCCCTGGTCGCCGATCTGTGCGACCTCGGCGAGTTGGGCGGCCTCGCGTGTGCCGACCGGCTGCCCGCCGAGCTGGCCGGACGCGGGGTGACCTACGTCGTGCGCGTCCCGTCGACCCAACTCCTCGCCCCCGTCGCGCCGCCGGGCCGCCCGGTGGCGCCGCGTCCAGCTGCGGAGCTGCTGCACGCACCGCCCACGCGGCGTCGCGTGCCGATGCTCGTCTCGGTGCCGGTCCGGCTGCCCGGCTCCGAACTCCCGCACCGGCTCTGGGCCCACGAGCCCGGGACAGATCCGCGCACCGTCCGCTACTACCTCACCGACCTGGCCGACGCCGGCGCGGACCGGGTCGTCTCGCTGCTGCGCCATCTGGAGCGCACCGAGGTCGCGATGACAGCTCTGGGCGACGGCTTCGGGATGCGCGACTTCGCGGGGCGGTCCTTCCTCGGCTGGCACCACCACATGACGATGACGTCGGCCGCCTACGCCTACAGCCGCATGGCCGACACCGGCCGCCCGGCAGCCGTCCCCCTCCCCCACCCCACGCGCCCGGCCCCGTGCGTCGGCGTGCCCCGAAGCCGCGCGCTCACCCCCCGCCCGGGCCACCGGCACGGCCGACCTGCGGCCCGGGTCTAGGGCCTACTGCGGCCCCGGCAGGACGCGGGTGAGGCAGTCGGTCAGCGCGTCCTCGAACAGGGCGTGCAGCCCCGCCGCAGCGCCGCGGCCGCGGCCGGCGGCCCCCCGGGCGGCCCCCCCGGGGGGGGGCGCCCCCCGGTGCAGGA
>NZ_JADPRT010000009.1:33098-158426 GCF_015690355.1 Streptacidiphilus fuscans
GGGGGGTGGGGGGGCCCGCGCCCGGCCCCCCCCCCCCCCCGGGGGGCGGCCCCCCCCCCCCCCCCCCCCCCCCCCCGCCCGACGGCCAGCAGGGCGACCAGCCCGTGGGCGGTCGCCCACAGTTGCAGGACGTGCCGCTCGGGAGCGGGGTCTCCGGCGGCCGCGAGCAGGTCGGCGATGAGGTCGCCGACGGCCTGACCCTCGGCCCAGGCGTCGAGGGCGGGCACCCGCACGCCGCCCAGGCCATACATGAGTTGGTAGAGGTCGGGCTCGGCGAGGGCGAAGTCGAGGTAGGCGTGCCCCGCCCGCCGCAGCGCCGCGGCCGCTTCGTCCGCCCCTGTGCCTGCGCTCGCCCCGGCTGCGGTCGAGCCACCGTCGGAGTCGAGCCCGGCCCCTCGGCCCGCGGCGGCCATGGCGTCCCGGAGCCGCGCGAAAGCGTCGCGCACCAGGGCGTGGAGGATGTCGTCGCGGCCGGTGAAGTAGCGGTAGGCGAAGTTCGCGGAGTACTCGATCTCGTCCGCGAGCCGGCGCATGGTCACCGCGTCCCACCCGTCGCGGCGGGCCAGGACCAGGGCCGCGGACAGGATCATCTCCCGCGCCGCGACCCGCTCCCGGTCCCTCCGTCGCTGGGCCGGCGTCAGCGCCGGCATCGCAGTCGCCGTCCCCGTCCCCCTCGCCGTCGCCGTCGCCGTCGCCGTCGGCCCGGACGCGTCCGGCCCGGCGGGGGGATCCTGTTCGTCGAGTATCACCGGTCGCCGCTCTCGCCTGCGAGTTGGGCGAAGAACGCCTGGCCGTCGATCTGGTCCCAGTGCTCGACGGCCATCCCGTCGACGACCCGCCAGATGTCGATCGAGTTCATCTCGACCGGTCGACCGGTGGGCGGCAGCCCCAGGAACGGACCCTGGAACGTGGCGCGGTAGGTGAACCGGCCCGCGACGCGATCGCCGTCGACCAGGACGTCGTCCAGCGTCACCTCGGTGTCGGGGAACGCCGCGAACCATGTCTGCCAGAACGCCCGGTTCGCCTCCCGGCCGTCCTCGACGTGGAAGTTGTGGTTGATGTAGTCCTCGGCCACGAAACCGTCGACCGCGTCCGGGTTGTGACCGTTCATCATCTCCGCGAACGCGTGGGCGACGGTCTGTCCGCGGTGCTGCTGCGTAGTGCCGGTGCTCATGACTCCACCTTTGGTTTGGTTACGTCGTAATCAGTGTGTACTGCGTAACCAATGGAGTCAAAAGAATGGGCGCGACCTTCACGATCTTGTGCGTGAACGGTCGCGCCCATGGGCGGATGCGCGGCGGAGGCGGGGCGGGCGCCCTCAGATCCGCTCGGCGGTCAGCTGCCAGCTCGGCAGCAGCAGACGGCCTTCGTCGTCGATGTCGAGGGTGCTGAGGTCCATGGTCGAGCCGCTCTTCTCCAGGAGGCTGCGGACCTTCTCCTTGGTGAACGTCGTGGCGTAGCCGCGGCGCTCCAGCCGGTGGATGGTCCACCCCTCGCTGAAGGTCTCGCGCAGGTACGCCTCGGAGTTCCGGTAGGCCGGGATCTCGGCGGGGAGCCGGTCCGAGAAGCACAGCAGGTGCAGCCGCCCGCCCGGCGCGCAGATCCGGTGGACCGCGGAGACGTACGCGCGCTGCGCCTCCTCGTACAGGCAGTGCATCAGCGCGCTGTCCACCACCGTGTCGAACGGGCCCTCGACCCCCTCCATGGTGGTTGCGTCGGCCACGACGAACTCGGCCTTCAGCCCGCGGTCACGGGCCTTGTTCCGGTTCTTCTCGATCACACTCGGGGACACGTCGATCCCGGTGACCTGGTAGCCGCGCTGGGCGAAGAACAGCGCGTTGTCGCCGAGGCCGCAGCCCGCGTCCAGCACGCGGCCGGTGATCTCGCCGGCCTGCTCCAGCTCGCGGACGACCGGCTGCGGCTCCTTGATGTTCCACGGGATCATGTCGAGACTCGCGCCGATCTCGCCCGGCTGGGTCTTGCCGTCCCGGTACAGCTCCTCGTAGTCGTGCGGCTGCAGAAGCTTGAGGTCCTGCTGTCCTGCCATGAGTGATTCACCTTCCAACGTGGGGGCGTTCAGGCGGCGCGGTGTTCAGGCGGTGCGGCGTCGGGTGGCGCAGCGTTCAGGCGGCGCGGCGTTCGTCGGCCGGGCGGCGGCGCAGGCTCGGGCGCTCCAGGGCCGGGTGGGTGTAGGCCGGGTCGAGCGCGCCGATGTCGGTGCCGGGCGGGACGATCGCGTCGATCTGGTCGAGCAGGTCGTCGTCGAGGGTGGTCTCGGCGCCCGCGAGCAGGTTGTCGAGGTGGTCCATGGTCCGGGGCCCGATGATCGCGGAGGTCACCCCGGGGTGAGCGATCGCGAAGGCCATCGCGAGGTGCGCCATCTCCAGACCGGCCTTGTCGGCGAGCGGGACGAGCTGCTCGACGACGTCGAGCCGGCTCTCGTCGCTGAGGTGCTTGAAGCCGTACTTGGACCGGTGCGTGTCCGCCGGACGGCCCTTGCGGTACCGGCCGGTGAGCAGGCCGCCGGCCATGGGGCTCCAGACCAGCGCGCCCATGCCGTACTGCTGGCAGACCGGCAGCACCTCGCGCTCGATGCCGCGGTTGAGGATTGAGTAGGCGGGCTGCTCGGTGCGGAAGCGCACCAGGCCGCGCCGTTCGGCGACCCACTGCGCCTCGACCATGTCCGAGGCCGGGAAGGACGACGAACCGATCACCCGCACCTTGCCGCTGTGGACCAGGTCCGACAGCGCCGAGAGGGTCTCCTCCACGTCGGCCGTCGGGTCCGGCCGGTGGACCTGGTAGAGGTCGAGGTAGTCGGTCTGCAGGCGGCGCAGCGAGTTCTCGACCTCGGCGATGATCCAACGCCGCGAGCTGCCACGGTGGTTGGGGTCGTCACTCATCGGGGCCCACAGCTTGGTGGCGAGCACCACGCTGTCGCGGCGGCCCTTGAGCGCCTTGCCCACGATCTCCTCGGACTCGCCCTTGGAGTACATGTCGGCGGTGTCGACGAAGTTGATGCCCGCGTCCAGAGCCTTGTGGATGATCCGGATGGAGTCGTCGTGGTCGGGGTTGCCGATCGCCCCGAACATCATGGCCCCCAGGCAGTAGGGGCTGACCTGGATGCCGGTCCGTCCCAGTGTGCGGTACTTCACGCGGTCCTCTCAATCGGTAGGGAAACGGACGGCCACTCAGACCGCTTGCCGGGCGACCAGGTCGTAGAAGGCGGCGACGCTGTTCGCCTGCCGCAGTTCGCTCTGCGGCAGCACCACCTTGAACTGCTTCTCCACCTGGGCGACGATCTCGATCAGGTTGAGGGAGTCGGCCTGGAAGCGGTCGACGAAGTCCTCGGTGGGGTCGATCTCCTCCGGACTCAGTGCCAGGACCTCCGCCACGATCGCGCGGACCCGTGACAGGTCGTCGGTGTCGTTCATCCGCCATCCTTCGATTGCGCCGATACTGCCGATACAGGTGGGGTCGCGAGCAGGCTCGCGGCCGGACGGGAAACGACCAGGACCGAGCCCACGGTGAGGACGGTCCGGTCGGCCGTGCGCGTCTCGCCGGTGAACTCACCGACCGCGCCGGAGTGGTGGTTGAGCCGCACGTGGTGCTCCAGGACGTCCCCGGGAACGGCCGGCTCGGCGTAGGTGAGGTCGCGGATGCCGACCATCAGCGGGATCTCCTCCGCCGGGCCGAGTTCGGCGAGCGACCAGAGCAGCGAGACGGCCTGGCCGAACGACTCCAGCAGCAGCGCCGACGGGTACGCGAAGCCGTCGATGCCGGTCCCGTCCGCGAGGTCCCGGTAGCAGGCCTCCCCACCGGTGACCGCCTTGGTGGCGACGAGCGCGTCGGGCGGCGAGAACTGGCGGACCGTGTCGAGCAGGAGCATCGGGGGACGCTGCCGGAGCCGGTCGCGCACCTGGCTGTGGTCAAGCACGAGGCACCACCGGTTCGAGCGTGACGGACAGTTCCGCCGCCATCCGGCCGTCGGCGCGCGCGCCCCGGGCGCGGACCCCGACCCGCCCGCTCGCCTCGGGAGTGACCAGCAGCGAGAGCTCCAGCTCGTCGCCAGGAAGCAGCGGGCTGGCGAAACGGGCGCGGTCGATGCTGCGCAGCCGGAGCTCGGCGCCGCTGGCGAAGCAGGCCGCCTGGCGCACCGAGTCGATCAGCAGCACCCCCGGCAGGATCGGGAAGTCCGGATAGTGCCCGGCCATCTGGGCGGTGGCCCGGTCCACGGGCATGCGCAGGGTGACCCGGGTGCCCTCGGGGGTGCTCTCGGTCCGGGGCGGGCGACCCATCGCGTGGCCCATCGCGTCGAACACCGACGCTCTACGGGTAGGCATGGCGGCCTCAGCCCAGGCCCGGCTGGGTGAGGAGGCGCTGCGCGAGCGCCTCCACGTAGTCGGTGATCGTCTCGTCGTGGTCGAGGTAGGGAACCACCTCGCGGGTCTGCTCGTAGAGCCGCCGGGTCGCGGGCGAAAGGCCGTCCGTGCCGCGGATGTCGGCGGCCTGGCAGGCGCAGAGCAGCTCGAAGGCGACCACGTGGGCCACGTTCTCCAGCACCTCCCTGGCGCGCCTGGCGGCGACGAAGCCGAAGGAGACGATGTCCTGGAAGTCCGCGGTCGAGCTCAGCGACTGGATGGACATCGGCATCGCCTTGGCCCGGGTCTCCGCGGTCAGCGAGGCGGTCATGAACTGACCGCCCATCAGGCCGAGGCGCAGGCCCGGGTCCTCCTGACACAGGAAGGCCGGCAGCCCCTCGCTGTTGCTCTTGTCGAGGAACCGGTCGATGCGGCGGTTGGACAGGTTCATCAGCGTGGTCATCGCGATCGCCAGGTGGTCCATGGCCATCGAGACGTACTGCCCGTGGAAGTGCCCGTTGTGGAACACCTCGGCCTCGTCGGGGTCGACCAGCGGGTTGTCGTTGGACGAGTTGAGCTCGTCCTCGACGACCTGCTCGATCCAGGCGAGGCTGTCGACGACCGGCCCGAGGATCTGCGGCGTGCACCGGACCGAGTAGGCGTCCTCGATGGACTGCGACCCCGCCTTGGTCTCGTCGCCCATCTCGCCCGAGAGCAGGTGTTCAGTGTCGAGCTCGTCGACGGCGAGCGTGGAGTCGGCCAGCGTGTCCCACAGGAACTCGGCGACCGCCTGCTGGCCCTTGTGCGGCTTGAGCTTGTGGACGCGCGGGTCGAACGGCTTGGTCTTGCCCGCGAGGGCCTCCACCGACAGCGCCGAGACCAGCAGGTACGCCTGCAGCAACCGCTTGGCCTGCGCGACGTTGATGCTGCCCAGGCCCACCATGCCGGAGGTGCCGTTGATCAGCGCCAGGCCCTCCTTGTAGCTGAGCTCCATCGGCTCGATGCCGACCCGGCGCAGCGCCTCGGCGCCCGGGAGGACCTCGCCGTCGAGTCTCGCCTTCCACTGGCCGATGCAGACCAGGGCGATCGCGGCCAGGGGTCCGAGGTCGCCGCTGGTGCCCAGCGAGCCCTTCTCCGGCACGCACGGCACGACACCGGAGTTGCGCACCGCGATCAGCTTCTCCAGGTTGGTCAGGGAGATGGCCGAGTTGCCGCGGGACAGCGACACGATGCGGGAGGTCATGATCGCGCGGACCGTGGTGTCGTCGAGGCGCGGGCCCACGTTGGTCGCCACCGCGTTGAGCAGGTTCTCCTGGAGCTGCCGCGCCTTGGAGACCGGCACCAGCCAGTTGACGAACCCGCCCATGCTGGTGTTGACGCCGTAGATGACCCGCTCCTCGGCGACGAACTTCTCCAGCGTCTCGCGGGAGGCCCGCACGCGTCCGCGCACGGCGTCGTCGATGGCCACGGGGTCGGCGCAAACCGCGGTCGACTCGATCTCGGTCAGCCGAACCCGCTGGCCCAGGGACAAGGTGTAAGTCACGTGTCTCTCCTAAGCGTTGGTGGCGTGTCGTGCTTCCGGTGCGCTCCGGGGAGCGGCCAGGGTTCGGGTGAGCGACGCGCGGTCGACCTTCCCGTTCTCGGTCAGCGGGAGCTCCGGCACGGTGTGGATCGACCGGGGCACCATGTAGGCGGGCAACTCCCGTGCGCAGAAGTCGAGTGCCGCGCGCACGTCGAGTTCCGCTTCGGGGCGGTCGAGGACGACGGCCGCCATCAGGACGTGGTCTCCGGCGCGCGGCACCAGGGTGGCCGCGGCTGCCGTCACGGCGGGAAGGCGCGTCAGGGCGGCCTCGATCTCGCCCAACTCCACCCGGTTCCCGCGGATCTGCACCTGGTAGTCGGACCGGCCCAGGAAGTAGAGCTCGCCGTGGTCGCCGAGGCGGGCCAGGTCGCCGGTGCGGAGCACCACCTGACCGTGCCGCGGCTCGGCCGGGTCGGGCACCAGCACCGCGGCCGTGGCCTCGGGGTCGTTCCAGTAGCCGGTGAACAGCGACGGGCTGTGCAGGTAGATCTCCCCCGTCAGGCCCGGTTCGGTGAGCACCTCTCCCTGGCGGCCGACCAGGGTCATCTCGGCTCCGGAGTGGGCGTGCCCGATCGGCAGCCGTTCCTGGTCGGCCGGAAGGGGATCGGGGACGTCGGTGAACGAGGCGGCCATCGACTCGGTCGCGCCGTAGCCGTTGACGAGTCGGACGCCCGGCAGCGTCTCCTGCAGCCGCCGGAGCTCCGGGATCGGGAACTCCTCGCCCGCGAAGACCACCGAACGCAGCTGCCCGAGCTCTTTGAGGAGGTCCGGATCGACGCGCAGGACCGGACGCCAGAGGGACGGAACGCCGTGGACCTGGGTGACCTCGGCGTCCTTGAGGAATCCGACCATGCGCCGCGGTGAGTCGAGGTTGGCGCGCGGCACCGGGACGAGCGTGGCGCCGGCCGCGAGGGCGACGCCGATCCCGAACAGCGCGAAGTCGAACTGAAGCGGTGAGGTGCCGGCCACCCGGTCGTCGGGAGCGACCAGTCCGTCGGCCAGCATCGCGCGCAGGAACGTGACGATCGACCGGTGGCTCATCACCACGCCCTTGGGAGTACCCGTCGACCCGGAGGTGAAGATGATGTACGCGGTGTCGGTGGCGAGCACGTTCCGCCGCCGGCGCACCCTGCGCGTCGGCGGGCGCTCGACCACCAGGCCGCTCGGACCGAAGAGCGCACTGCCGACCGAGGCGGTCGGCTCCCGGTGGTCGAGGCCCTCCGCCCGTGCGTGGAGGGCGGGTTCGACCGACCGCAGGATCGAGCGCAGCCGGGCGTCCGGCGACTGCGGGCTCACCGGCACGAACGGCAGGCCCAGCTTGGCGCAGGCGAGCAGCAGGGCCACCGACGCCGCCGAGGTGTCCGCCTCGACCACGACACGGTCACCGACGTCGAGTCCAAGACCGTCCAGGACCGCCGCGTACTCCTCGACCTGACGGTCGAGGCGGCGGTAGGAGGTCTCCTCCAGCGCCCCGTTCTCGTCGGCCTGGACGACCGCGGGCTTCTCCGGAGTGGTCGCTACGGGCCCCATGAGCAGCCGATAGAGGTTGTCCACGGAAGGATGCGTGCGTTCCATGGCTTCTCCCGTCTCAGTCGAGTGGTTGTGGCGCGAGCGGAGCCGCTCGTCCTGCCGTGTCGCTTCGGGGCCTTGGGTTGTACTGCCTGGGATGACTGCCTGAGATGACTGCCTCGGATGAACTGTCGGGCACGTCGTGCGAGCCGGGCTGGAGCGCGTCTAGACCGGGGATGTACTTCCAGGTCCGGCTGCTGCAAGGGGTTTCGCGCACTGCCAGGTGTATGACCTACGCGGCCGAGTGCAGGCACTCCTCGAAGAACGCGAGCGCGCGCAGGTGATAGCTGCGGGCGGCCCGACCGAGACTGATGTTGTGGCCCGCACCGAGCTGACGCTCCGCCCGGACGACCGGTGCCTTGGTCAAATGGGAGGTCAGCTCGGCGACGTCCGGCTCGTCGTGCAGCCACCAGGCCTCGTGCTCGGCGAAGGTCAACCGCAACGGGACCTCGATCCGCGGCGCGACCTCCTCGAACCTCGACGGCCACAGGTCCACCTCGGCGGCCTCGCGGACGGGGATCGCGGCGACCAGCGCCTCGGCCGCGCGGAAGGTGCCGTTCGGATAGAGCCCCAACGGGCCCCAGTTGCGCTCCCATTCCAGGTGCCGACGCAGCCGCTTCCGGTCGGCCGACCCGACGCTGTAGCGGTGGCCGACACCGGAGGCGTCCACAGCGAGCAGGCCGGGGGTACGCGCGGCGGTCACCAGGGCGAGCTTTCCGCCGTAGGAATGCGCCAGCAGCACGAACCCCCCACCGACAGCGTGCTGTTCGGCGAACGCGTCGAACGCCCCGGACAGGACGGCGGCCTGCTCGTCCAGGGTCATGCCGTCAGGCACCTGCTCCGCGGACCGCCCGTACCCGGGCCGGTCCAGGGCCAGCACCGTGAAGCCGAGCCGGGCACCCAGCGTGAGCAGGGACAGGTCCGCCTGGGCCTGCCCGTCGAAGTAGCCCGCGCGCATGCCGCCTCCGTGCACGGCGACGACGGTCGCGCGCGGCGGCCCGTCGGGCGGCTCGGCCAGCAGCCCGGACAGCGTCAGGCCCGCGCCACCGGTCCCGACCCGGAGGAGGATCGGGCGCACCCCGGCCGAGTGGGTCGGCAGCGCCTGCTTCCGGTCCGTCCTGTCCGTCCTGTCCGTCTTGGACGCGCTCACTGGTCGTTCGGGGTGAGTCGTGGCGGCGCCGTCCAGGTGAGACCCGCCGACTCGGCGGGTGCGGCCGGGGCGGCCCAGGGATCCTCCGCATGGATGTCGAGGACCTGCTCGCGCAGCCACAGGTCGAAGGGGTGCTGCGACTCCGTCCAGCGCTTCCTGGTCCGCTCCGGGTCCGCGGTCTCGAACTGCACGATCACGTGGTCCCGGTCGGGCCGCGGGTCGACGCGCAGCACCTCGTGCGTGATGCCCAACCTCCGCCGGGACGCCTCGTACTCGCGTCGGCGCGGCCCCTGCAACTCGGCGGTGAGCCGGTGCCAGTCCGCGGACCTGCCCTCGTTCAACGGCACGGTGCGCACCACGGTCCGGACGCCCTCCGCCGTGCGCCGGCCGCCCTTGCGCGGGGCCAGCATCCGCATGCCGAGCGCGGCGAACATGTTGGACGCGACGCCGTGCTCCCAGCGCTCGGCGATCCGGCCCTCCTTGTCGAACCGCCACAGCACGATGCCGACGGAGAGGAACGCACGGCCGGTCGGAGCCATGCCGAGCAGTTCGCCCTGGTGGGTGCCGCGCCAGGTGTTGTGGATGACGACCATGTCGTCGTGCGCGCTGATGTCCTCGATGGTGACGTGGAAGTCGGGGAATGCCTCGCGCAGACCGGCGATGGTGTACTTCACGCCCTCCGCGCCCTCGGGCGCGCCGGGCAGGCCCGCGTGGTCGACGATGTCCGGCCGGTACACGTCGTCCACCAGCGAGAAGTCACCCTGGTTGACGAACTCGGCGAAGACGCGCCGGATCGTCGCCTTGTTGCGTTCCTCGGTGCTCTCCGGCGCTGCCGGATTCGCGGTCGCAGTGGGCGCCGTACTCGCAGCGCTCGCCGTGGTCGCAGCACTCGCCGTACTCGCAGTGTTCACAACAGCATTCCTCTCACCGTGAGTTGGGTATGAGCGCGCTCACGTCGCGTCGGCGACGGCGCCGGCGCCGGGGGCCCATCGCATGGCGTAGGCGACGTGCTCGTTCTCCGCCTGCTGGAAGGTCTTCTTCCAGCCGAGCTTCATCACCCGGTCGCGCAGCCAGATGGCGGCCGGGTTCTCCAGCGAGCCGATCACGCCGATGCGGTGCGCCAACTCCTGCATGGGCGCGGTGCGTTGCTGCCGCTCTGCCTCGTAGGCGCGCAGCGCCTGGGTGACCGTGGCACCGGACGCGGCGAGCTGTCCGGCCAGTTCGAGGGCGTCCTCGATCGCGAGGCAGGCGCCCTGCCCGATATTGAAGCTCATCGCGTGCGCGGCGTCGCCGAGCAGGGTGACCCGGCCGCGTCCCCAGACGGAGTCGGGTTTACGGTCCACGACGTCGCCGCGAATGATGCTCTCCGGAGCGGTCGCGTCCAGGATCCGCTCGACCGGGGCGGTCCAACCGGCGTGCCGGGCGCGCAGCATGTCCAGGGTCTGCTCGGGCGTGCCCTCGTCGCGCCCGCCGGCGGGGCCGTTGGCGACACTCATCCAGTGCATGACGCCGGGGGCGATGTCGTAGTACGTGAAGCGGACGCCGGGACCGAAGAGGGCGCGGAAGGTACCGGGCTCGAAGTCGTCGGCGGACATCTTCGCGTGGCCGCGCCAGGCGATGTAGCCGGTGTAGTCGGGGGCCTGCGGGCCGAGCAGCTGGGAACGGACGGCGGAGCGCACGCCGTCGGCCCCGACCAGCAGGTCGCCGTCCTCGGAGGTGCCGTCGGCGAACCGGACGGTCACCCCGTCGGCGTGCTCGGTGTACCCGGTGACCTGGGCGCCGGTGACGATGCGCGCGGTCACCGCGTCACGCAGGATGCCGTGCAGGTCGGAGCGGCTGATGGCGACGGTGGGCTGCCCGTAGCGCTCGACGAACTCGCCCACCGGGTACTGGCCGATGACGCGACCGGTCGAGGTGGCGAAGTGGCACACGGACTGCGCGGGAGCGATGGCCGCGACCTGGTCCGCGACCCCGAGGTGGGCCAGCGCCAGCATGCCGTTGGTGAAGATGTGCAGACCGGCGCCGCCGTCGCGCAGTTGGGGCGCGCGTTCGAAGACGACGGAGTCGATGCCCTGCTGTTGCAGAGCCAGCGCGGTGGCGATGCCGCCGAGTCCACCGCCGGCGATGAGCACCTTGGGTGACATGGGTCCCTCCTGGAGGTCGGTGCGGGTGGTGTGGTGACGTGCTACGACGTGAAACTGACGATGTGTCAGGCTGGCAGCGGTGCCCGCCAGGTCAGCGAGAGCCCGGTGTACACGTACCGGCTGGCCTCGATGCCGAGCAGCACGATCCGGTCGCCGGGCCGGATCCGCCCCGAGGTCCAGCCCGCGTCCAGCGACAGCGGCACCGCGGCCGAGCCGGTGGCCCCGACGTCGGCCAGGTTCTCCACGATCCGGCCGCTCAGCGCCGCGATGTCCTCGGCCGGCAGTCCGGCGCTCCCGTACTCGTCGGCGAAGTAGTCGGCGTTGCCTTCGGGCAGCACGATCGCGTCGAACTCCCCGAGCGTCCGGCCGTCCTTCCTGGCCATCTCCTGGATCGCGCGGACGAAGACCTTCGGGCTGAACTCCGTCGTCCCGGCCACGTCCACCTTCATCTGGATCAGCTGGCGGCGGCGCAGCTGCTCCGCCTGCGGCACGTCCGTACCACCGCCGATGATCTCCATGCCGGGCTTGCGCAGGCCGCCCACGCAGGCGTTGACGAAGGCGAACTCGTCCGCCGCTCCCGTCTCCTGGCCCACCGGCTCGGCCCGCAGCACCACGGCCCCCGCGCCGTCGCCGAACGTGTACAGCGTCAGCCGGTCCCGCATCCGCACCCGCGCCGGGTCCTTGTCCAGGAAGAGCGGCGCCAGGATCGGCGAGCCGGCCTCGCTGCCCACCACCAGCGCGGTGCGCGCGGTCCCGTCCGCCAGCTGACGCCGTGCCAGGTCCAGCGCCTGCACCCAGCCCGCGCAGGCCCCGCGGATCTCGATCGCGGCGACGCTCTCCAGGCCCAGGTAGTGCTGCAGGGTGGTGGCGACGCCTGGCAGCGTGTACTCCGGCGTCGCTGTGCACACCACGATCAGGTCGAGCTCGTCGGGCTCGACCCCGGCCCGTTCCAGGGCCTGCCGGGAGGCACGCTCGGCCATCCGGCTGTTGTTGATCCGGTGCTCGCCCGTGGCCGGATCGATCATCCAGTACCGGGTGTTGACCTGGATGCCCGCGAGAACGTCGTCCGGCAGCGGCCCGACGAGCTTCTCCAGCGCGGCGTTGTCGATCGGATCGCCGGGCACGTACCCGCCGGTGGAGAGAATCTTCACGTCGTACGCGGTGGTCATCGGACGGACTCCGTTCCGGGCAGGTGGGCGGTTCCGGGCAGCCAAGCGGGGGAGACGGGTGACAGGACCAGCGAGGTGTGGGTGCCGCCGAGGGACGAGCTGTTGATCAGGGCCGGGCGGTGGTCGCCGCCCCCGCGCCAGGCGCCGACGGCGAGGACCGCCGACAGGTGGGCGCCCGCGCCGACCGGCTCGCCCAGCAGCCGCTTCGGGGCCTCGAACCGCGCCCGGTCCACGCCGAACACCCGGTCCACAGCGGCCTGTTCGGCACGGTCGGCGGCAGCGAGTCCCGCCGCGTTCGCCCAGACCGCCGACACCTGGTCGGGCCCGATCCCGGCGCTGCGCAGTGCTCCGCGCATCGCCCGCTCCACGCCGCCGCCGGACGGGTCCCAGCGGCCGATGCCGCAGGCGTCCGACGCGGTCGCGTGGCCCAGGACCACGGCGAGGACCGGGGCGCCGCGCCGCTCGGCACTCGACCGGCGCTCCAGCACCAGCGCGATCCCGGCCTCGGCCAGCGTGTACCGGCGACCGGCCGCCGAACCGAACAGCGGGATGCTGCGGTACGCGTCCAGCGTGGCCGGGGAGAACGCCTCCACCGCGGGCACCAGCAGCCGCTCGGCGCGTCCGGCGCGCAGCATGTCGTACGCCACGCCCAGCGCTGCCGCGCCCGCCGCGTGACCGGACGTCAGCGTCGACGTCGGCCCCTTGGTCCCCAGTCCCATGGCGACATGACCGGCCGCGCCGTTGAACACGGTGTTCGTGAAGACGGCCGGGTTCGCCTCCTGCGGGCCCTCGGCCAGCACCGGGACGGTGAACCGTTCGCCGCTCTCCATCGGCCCGATCCCGGTGCCGAGCACCACGCCGGTCGCGGCGACGGCAGCGGCGTCACCGTCCAGCGCCGCGGCGGCCAGGGCGGCCCGGCTCGCGGCGACCGCGAGCTGGGAGACCCTGTCCATGCGTCGGCGCTCCCTGGCGGTGCCTGCCGCCGAGCGGTCGAACTCGGCCCGGGCCACGCGCAGTCCGTCCTCCAGGACGCCCTGCCGGCGCCCCGCTGCGTAGGCCTCCCAGAGCGCCTCGGCACCCTCACCGGCCGGGGTGATCACACCGAACCCGGTCACCACGACGTCGTCCGGTCCGACGGCCGGAGCCGGCGCGCCGGGGCCGCCGGGGCGGGCGAAGGCGACGGTGGCGTTGGCGCCCGCGAACCCGAAGTTGTTGGACAGCGCGGTGTCCAGCACCATCGGGCGGCCGGTCCCCGGCACCGGGTCGAGTCCGCACTGCGCATCCACCGCGCCGAAGTTCGCGGTGGGCGGCGCCACCTGGTCCCGCAGCGCCAGCACGGTGACGATGCCCTCCACCGCACCGGCCGCGCCGAGCAGGTGGCCGATCATGGACTTGGTGCTCGACAGCGAGGTCTTCTCGGCGGCCTCGCCGAACGCGGCACGGACCGCGTTGCTCTCCGCCGAGTCGTTCTTCTCCGTACCGGTGCCGTGCCCGTTGACGTAGCGGATGTCGTCGGGCGTCAGGCCCGAGGAGGCCAGGGCCGCACGGATCGCCCGCGCCGCGCCCTCGCCCTCGGGGTGCGGTGCGGTCGGGTGGTAGCCGTCGGCGGTCAGGCCGTAGCCCAGTACCTCGGCGACGATCGCGGCACCGGTGCGCTCGGCCGCCTCCCGCGACAGCAGCAGGAGCATCCCGCCGCCCTCGCCAAGCGTCAGACCCGACCGGTCCTTGGAGTAGGGGGCCGCGGGCAGCGGGGAGAGCGACCAGAGACTGCTGAACCCGGCGAACGCCGACTCGGTGAACGCGTCACTGCCGCCGACCAGCATCGCGTCGGCCGCGCCCGCCCGGATCACCTCCAGGGCGTGTGCGATCGCGTGCGCGCTGGAGGCGCAGGCGGTGTTGACGCTCAGCACCGGGCCCTTCAGCCCGAAGGCGGCCGACAGCGCCTCCGCGCCGGCTTGCGGCGGCACGAACGTGTAGCGGTGCCAGTCGGGCGTGCGGCCCGACTGCACCTCACGCAGGGCGAGTTCCGCGCTGCGCCAGCCCGCGTGACAGGTGCCGTACGCGACACCCCAGCGCTCGGCCGGGATGTCCGCGCCGACCCGCAGGCCGGAGGAGGCCATGGCCTCCTCGGCGGCGGCCAGCGCGTACTCGACGGACAGGTCACGGGAGTCGGAGCCCGGTGCGTAGTCGTAGCCGGGCGCACGGGGTTCGGTCACCTCGCCGCCCAGGGTGGTCTGGTAGCCGTCCATGGGCAGGCGACGCACGGGCGAGATCGCGACCTTCCCCGCACGCACCCCGTCCCACAGAGCCTCGGCCGAACCGCCCTGCGGCGTGATCGCCCCCACGGAGACGACCACGACGCCGACGGCCCGGTCAGCAGCGGCGGCCACATGAGCGCCCGTCACAGACACCTGATCGACAGAATCGCCGGTCACAGGCACGTCCGTCATGCCTCTGCTTCCTTCACCGGAGGGCTGCACGGCCGATCACGCCCACCGGGACAGGGTCAGCGCCACGGCCTGCCCCTCGATGCCCCGGGCCAGCGCCATCGCGTGGGACGGCCGGGACTCCCGGGCGCTGCCGCGGACATGGTCCAGCGCGCACACCGGGTCGGGGTTGTCGAGGTTGAGCGTCGCGGGCAGGACGCCGTGGTGCAGGGCCAGCGCGGCCACGGCGGCGTTCAACGCACCGCCGCCGCCGACCAGGTGGCCGGTCTGCGGCTTGGGCGTGCTGACCGGCACCGACCCGACGGCCGGACCCAGCGCGGTGCGCAGGGCGATGGCCTCACCTGTGTCACCGAGCCTGGTCGCGGCGCCGTCCGAGGCGATGTAGCCGAGGTCGTCGGCGGCCAGCCGGGCGTCGTCCAGCGAGCGCCGCACCGCACGGGCCAGGCCGCGGCCCTCGGGGTCCGCCGCGGGAGGCGTACGGGCGTCGTGGCCCGCGCCATAGCCGGTCAGCTCGGCGTAGATGCGGGCGCCGCGCCGCAGCGCGGCCTGCTTCTCCTCCAGCACCAGCAGCGCGGCGCCCTCGCCGGGGAGCCCGCCGCTGCGGTCCCGGTCGTAGGGCCGGTACGCCTCCGTCCCACGGTCGTTGCGGGTGGTCAGGATGCCGAGCCGGTCGAGCAGGGTCATCGACCACCAGCTGGTCGCGTCGTCGTAGCCGCCCACGAGCGCCACGTCCGCGTCCCCGCGGCGCACCGCGCGCATGGCCCGGCCGATCGCGGTGGCACCCGCGTCCGCGTAGCCCGCGAAGAAGGTGCTGGAGCCCCGGATGCCGTACGTCTGCGAGATGTTGAACACCGCACCGGCCGGCAGCCCTTCGACGAAGAAGAGCGGCGGCATGATGACGTCGCCGTGCCTGCCGAGGTGTGCCATGTCGGCCGTGCCGTCCGGTCGGCGGATCACCTTCAGCTCGTCGATCAGCTGCTCCATGCGGCCGAGCGACTTGTTGCCGCCGAGGTAGAGGCCGGCCCGGTGGCCGAGCTCGTCGCCACCGGCCTGCTTGTGCGGCAGCCCCGCGTCGTCGAGGGCGAGCCGGGCGGCGGCCAGCGCGAGGCGGTCACCGCGGTTGACGGTGCGCAGCTGGCGCTTGGTGGCGAACCGGGTGGCGTCGAAGTCGGCGATCTCGCCGCCCAACCGGGTCTGGAGCGGCGACGGGTCGTAGGACCGGATCGGCCCGATCCCGGACTCCCCGGCCACCAGCGCCTTCCAGTTGGCCTCGGGCCCCTCGCCCAGCGCGGTCAGCAGGCCGATGCCGCTGATGACGACCTGGCGTCCGGTGCCGTGCATCGGCGTTCCTCCGTCGGGCTCCGAGGCCGTCCTGAGCTGTGAGGTCGTCATCGCTCCTCCTCATAACGCCCCACGACCAGCGCAACGTTGGTGCCACCGAAGGCGAACGCGTTGACGAGGGCGTGCCGCACGTCCCGCTTGCGCGCCGTGTTCGGGACGAAGTCGAGGCCGAGCCGTCGGTCGGGCGTCTCCTGGTTGATGGTCGGCGGCACCAGCCCGTGGTTGATCGCTCCGATCGCGGTGAACAGGCTCAACGCGGCGGAAGCCGCGGTGAGATGACCGGCCATCGACTTCGGCGAGCTGATCAGCAGTCGCTCGGCGTCGTCGCCGAACACCTTCTTGATCGCTGTGGTCTCCGACAGGTCGTTGCCCGAGGTGCTGGTGCCGTGCGCCACGACGTAGTCGATGTCGGCCGGTTCGAGACCGGCGTCCGCGATCGCGGCCTGGATGGATTCGACGGCCCCGCTGCCGTCCGGCGGCGAGTCGGTCATCCGCCAGGCGTTCAGGCTGGTGCCGTAGCCGAGGATCTCCGCGAGGATCCGCGCCCCGCGGGCGCGGGCCGCTTCGAGGTCCTCCAGCACCAGGACGACGCTGCCCTCCCCGAGGACGAACCCGGACCGCTCGGCGTCGAAGGGCCGACTGGCCCGCTGCGGATCCTCGTTGTACTCCTTGGTCAGGGCCCCCAGCAGGCCGAAGCACAGCACGTCGAGCCAGGTCGTCAGCGAGTCGTAGCCACCCGCGAGCATCAGCTTTGCGTCGCCCTCCTGGATGGAGCGGAAGGCCTCTCCGACGGCGTGCCCGGAGGCCGAGCAGGCGGTGGACACGCCCAGCATCGGGCCGGTCGCGTCCAGCATCCGGGCCATCGCCGCGGAGGCGATGTTCTGGCTGTAGGCCAGCGCGTCCGAGGGCGCGTACGTGGTGAACGCGTCCTCCTTGCCGGTCCGGTCGCGCAGCGCCCCGACGTCCACCAGCCACTGCAGGTCCGGGCGGTCCACGCACGCGCCCATGGCCACGCCCATGTCCGCGCCGTCGTAGGTCTCCTTGTCGACCCCGGCGTCGCGCAGCGCCTCCCAGGCCGCGCCAACACCGAAGGTGCCGGGACGCAGCAGATGGCGCAGGCCGACCGAGCCGGGCACCGCGTCGTCGAGACGGAAGTCCTTGACCTCACCGGCGATGGTCACCTGGAAGCCGGTGGTGTCGATCGTGGTCAACTGACCGACGCCGCTGCGACCTTCGGTCAGCCCCTGCCAGGTGCTCGGCGCGTCGTTGCCCAACGGAGTGACGGCGCCCACGCCGGTGACGACCACCCTGCGGTTCGTCATCTTCGCCCTTCCTCAAGCCTCATGTCGCTCGTCTCCTTCTGCCGTGTGCGTCGCTGCCGTGTGCGCGGCTTCCGTGTCTGTGGCTGCCGTCTACGTGGCTTCCGTGTCCGTGGCTTCCGTGTCCGTGGTGCGCTCTGGTTCCGTCGTGTCAGGAGGGTCGGGCAGGCACACCATGACGGCGTGCGCCACAGCGAGACCTCCGCTGTGGCTCAGGGAGATCTCGATCTGGTGCATCCCGAGGGACCGGGCGACGGCCTCCACCTCGCCGTACAGCCGCACGCTGGGGCGTCCGCCGCGGTCGTTGACGACCTCGATGTCCGTCCACTCCATGCCCCGGGCCATACCGGTCCCGAGACACTTGAGCACGGCCTCCTTGGCGGCCCAGCGGCCCGCCAGGTGCTCGCCGACCCGCTTGCGCCGACGGCAGTAGGCCAGCTCGCGGGGCGTGAAGACCCGCTCCTGCAACTCGGGTTGCGTGGCCATCAACTTCTCGACCCGGGCCACCTCGGCCAGGTCGATGCCGGTCCGAAGCCGCAGTGGCGGCAGGGCGGGGCGGTCCGGAGACCGCCCCGCGTCCGGTTCACGCAGCGGACGTGGCGAGCGCCGCACGCTCGGTCACCAGATCGATCAGGTTCTGCACGGTGAAGAGGGTCAGCACCTCATCCGCGGTGAGCTTGCCGGCCAGTTCCTCCACGTCGATCTGCGGCAGCGACTTCTTGAGCTGGGCCAGCCCGACCGCGTTGATGACGTCGTCCTCGTCGGCGAACTCCTCGTCCGGGATCCCGCCCTGGAGCAGTTCGGCGATGTCCGAGACCTTGATCTTCACGTCCGACTGCTTCTCGACGCGGAACAGGATGTCGAGCAGGTCGATCGACTCCGCGCCCAGGTCGCCCAGCAGGGTGGCCTCGGGTACGGCCTCGTCGACGTCGATGCCCAGCGCGTCGGCGACCGCCTCCTGGACGATGGCGGCGAAGTCTTTCCCCTCGTACGACATGTGTCCTCTACCCTTCGTGGAATTGCCGGTGATGGACGGACCAGGCTGGTGCGGGCAATGATTGATGGGGCGTCAGGAAGCCACTGGATCCAGTGAGTCGTCCTGTTCCAGCTCGCCGAGAAGCTTCGTCAGGCGACGCGCATCACCGGTGGAGTGGGCACGGACGTCCTCGAGCGTCCGACCGGCGAGTCCGCTGAGCACCCGGCCGGGGCCGATCTCGGTGTACGCGTCCACCGGGTGTCGTGCGGCGGTGTGCAGCACCTCGACCCAGCGGACGGGTTCGGTGAGCTGACGCCGCAGCAGTTCCCGTGCCTCCTCGCCGGAGCGGACGTAGGCGCCGGTGACCGAGCTGATCACGGGCAGGTGTGGGTCAGGGTCGGCGAACGGACGGACGGCGAGTGCCGCGGTGAACTCCTCCTCCACCGCCGCCATCAGCGAGCAATGGAAGGGAGCGCTGACGTCCAGCCGCACGACCTTCTCGGCGCCGGCGTCCAGCGCGGCCTTTCCGGCCGCGTCGACGGCGTCGGAGTGCCCCGAAATGACGGTCTGCAGCGGCTCGTTGTAGTTCGCGACCTGGACCAGGCCGACGCCCTCCGCGCCGACGCAGGCCGCTCGGACCTGCTCGGCGGGCAGCCCCAGCACGGCCGCCATCGCGCCGGGCACCTCGCGGGCCACCTCGCCCATCAGCCGACCGCGCAGCTGCACCAGTTCGAGCGCCGACTCCAGCGACAGCACCCCGGCTGCCACCAGAGCCGGATACTCACCGAGGCTGTGCCCCGCGGTCGCCGCGGGCCGGTAACCGGCGGCCCGCAGCAGCTCCCACACGGCGAGGCTGGTCGTGACGATCGCGGGCTGGGTGATCTCGGTGCGGGCGAGTTCCGCCGCGCTTCCGGTCACGCAGATCCGCGACAGCGGCTGACCGGTGATCTCGTCGGCCCGGGCGAAGAGCTCCCGGGCCGAGGGGTAGGCGTCGATCAGGTGCCCGGCCATTCCGGGCCGTTGCGAGCCCTGTCCGGGGAACATCGCCAGGCAGCCGGTCGTCGTGCCGGGGCCGCCGGGACCGGTCCGACCGGTCATCAGCTTGTCCTTTCGTGGGTTGCTGCAGGGGTGCGACTCGCTCCGCCCGTGACCACCCGATCGCCCTCGGGATGCGAGTCCTCCATGCCGAAGCGTGTTGCCGGGTGGGGGAGGTGGGGTGGCTTCGGCGCCTTCGGATCAACCTTCGGGCTCAGGGTTGGGCGAGGGACTGGAACGCCCCTGGACCGCAGCTATATCCCCTGGTCAGCGCCACGATGCCGCGTAACGGCCCGCGCGGCCCCGCACGGTCCGACATGAGACCGCCACTGAGACCGGGGCCCGGCAGAGGGTCCGCGTTCGACTCCGCCACTGAGCCCAGTGAAACCCAAAGGCCCAGGTCGCAGTGACTGCGACCTGGGCCTCAAAGGAGCCGCCTTCGGGATTCGAACCCGAGACCTACGCATTACGAGTGCGTTGCTCTGGCCAACTGAGCTAAGGCGGCGAACGGGGATTAGTCTACACAGCTCCGAGGGGTGCTCCTGCACAGGTTTTGATCACAGCATGATCAACCACCCGGTCAGCCCGCCGAGGCGGTCGCCAGCTTCGCTGCGAAGCCGATGAAGAGCGCGGCCACGCCCGTCGTGAGACCGGCGGAAAGGCGGCGGCGGGAGCGGAAGATCGCGGCGAGCCGGTGGCCCGCAAGGATCAGGGTGGTGAGGTAGAGGACGCTGAAGACCTGGATCGTGCCGCCGAGGATGGCGAAGGAGAGCGCCGGGCGCCCGTAGGACGGGTCGACGAACTGCACGAAGAAGGAGAGCAGGAAGAGGATCGCCTTCGGGTTGAGCAGGCTGATCACCAGCGCGCGCCGGAAGGGGGAGCGCTGTTCTGCGACCTGGTCCTCCTCCGAGGCAGGCGCCGCGTCGGCGGCCGGGGCATTGCGGTCCCGCCACAGGTCGCGGGCGGCGCGCAGCATGCCCCAACCGATGACGAGCAGGTAGACCGCGCCGACCAGCTTGACCGCGTCGAAGACCAGTCCGTTGGTCCGCAGCAGCGAGGCCGCGCCGAGCGAGGTGAGGGTGATCAGCGTGGTGTCGCCGAGGAAGACGCCGGCGGCCGCGCGGTAGCCGGTGGCTATGCCGCTGCGCGCGGCAACGGACAGGACGTACAGCGAGTTCGGTCCCGGCAGCAGGACGATCAGCAGCGCGCCCGCCACGTAGGTCGAATAGTGAATGACTCCGAACACGGCCGGTGACCCGTCCCCTTCTTGCTGTTCTCCGGCCTCCGTGGCCAGGGAACGTCCCGAGGTGCCGTACGCACGGCACCTCGGGAAAGGATCGTCGACGGGGGTTGGTCCTGACAACTCACCGGCAGGCGGTTCAGTGGCAGGCGGCTCAGTGGCAGACGGTGCCCTTGGCCGGGACCGTGCCGCGCAGGAGGTAGTTGTTCACCGCCTCGTCGATGCAGCTGCTGCCGCGCGCGTAGGCGGTGTGGCCGTCGCCGTCGTAGGTGAGCAGCGAGCCCGTGCTCAGCTGGGCGGCCAGGCCCTGGGCCCAGGCGTAGGGGGTGGCCGGGTCCCGGGTGGTGCCGACGACCAGGATGGGTGCGGCGCCCTTGGCCGCGATGCTGTGCGGCGAACCCGTCGCCGAGACCGGCCAGTAGGCGCAGCTGAGGCCACCCCAAGCCAAGCTGGCGCCGAACAGCGGCGAGTCCTTGGTGTAGGTCGCCAGCTGCTGCTGGACCTGCGCCGGACTGGTCGCGGCGGCCGGCAGGTCGAGGCAGTTGACCGCGGAGTTGGCGTACATCAGGTTGCTGTAGCTGCCGTCCGGACCGCGCTCGTAGTACTGGTCGGAGAGCGCGAGCAGCTCCTTGCCGTCGTTGTTGCCGATGGCGTCGGCGAGCGCCAGCCGCAGGTCGGGCCACTGCGTCTGGTCGTACATGGCCGAAATCACGCCGGTCATCGCAAGCGCCGAGTTCAGCTGGCGGCTCTGACCGGTCGGCAGCGGCTTGGCCTCGGCGGCGTTGAAGAAGGCGGTCAGCTTCTGGCCCGCCTGCTGCACCGAGCCGTTGCCGAGCGCGCAGCCCGGCCGCTTGACGCAGTCCGCCGCGAAGGCGTTGAAGGCCACCTCGAAGCCACCGGCCTGCTGGCTGTTGAGCTGGAACGCGTTGAGCGAGGGGTTCATCGCCCCGTCCAGCACCATCGTCCCGACCTTGGACGGGAAGAGCCCGGCGTAGGTGGCGCCCAGGAAGGTGCCGTACGACTTGCCGAGGTAGTGCAGCTTGGCGTCGCCGAGCAGGGCCCGGAAGACGTCCATGTCACGGGCGGAGTCGACGGTGCTCACATGCCCGAGCAGCTTGCCGGAGCGCTGCTCGCACCCCTGCGCGAAGGCCTTGTCCGCCCCCACCAGCTTGTCGACGCCCGCCTGCGTCGTCGGCGTGGTGTCGACCGCCGTGTAGGCGTCCATCTGACTGTTGCTCAGACAGGTGACGGGAGAGCTGCGGGCGACCCCGCGCGGGTCCAGCCCGACGATGTCGTACGCCGCCCGCACCACCGGCGGGAAGGTCTCCGCCGCGTACTCGGCGTAGTCCACGGCCGAACCGCCCGGACCGCCGGGGTTGACCAGCAGCGAGCCCTGCCGTGGGACGCCCTGCCCGGTCGCCTGCTGGCGCACCGCCGAGAGCGTGATGTCGCCGGCCGACGGGTCGGAGTAGTCGAGCGGGACCTTGAAGGTGGTGCACTGGAACCCGGCGTCGCACGACGTCCAGCTCAGCTTCTGGCCGTAGTAGCGATTCAGGTCCGCCGGGACCGCGGTGGGCAGCGGCTCCAGCGGCGTGACGCTGTTCGACGCGGTGTCGCCGGAGGGCGCGCTGACCGCCGTCCCTCCACCGTTGGCCCCGGTCGAGGACGGCGACGCCGAGCCGGAGGAGCTGCAGCCGGCCACGCCCAGCGTCGCGAGTCCGATGACGGTCATGGCTGCGACGGCCCTGGGGGCGCGCGTTCTCTTCATGCTCTTCCCAAACTGGCGAGTGGCGGGTGGCGGGTGGCCGGTGGCTGGTGGCTGGTGGCTGGTGGAGAAGTGGACGGCTGGTCGGTACGGCGGGTGGGACGGCCGGTGGGACCGGTGCGGTCAGTGGCGTGTGGTGAACATCTCTGTCAGATAGTTTGCCGCCAATCGCGCCAGCCGGAATCGCTCCAGCTCAGGAGTCAGGTCCCGGACCGTGTCGGAGAGGCGGACGGACAGGTCCGGCGCGCCCTGGAGCGCGGTGCGAAAGCGGGACGCGTCCCCCTGGCCGGCGGTGTCCCGGTGGGCCTGCGCCAGCAGCAGTCGGATGCCCGAGGGCAGGGCGCCCGACGGTCGGGCGAACGATCCGCCGCCGAGGACGGCCGCGCCCGCGTAGACGTCGGGGTGGGCCAGCTCGGCCGTGACCGCGCAGGAGGAGCCCGCGTCGACGCCCAGTTCCGCCCAGGAGCGGGGCTTGGCGGCGATCCGGTACTGGGCGGCGACGGCCCGGCGCAGCGCGGAGTCGTCCGACGCGAGCGCGCAGGGGTCGGCGGGGGCGACCGCCACGAACGCGTTGGCGTGGCCGCCCGCGACCGCTCCGGCAAGGCCCTGCCACACCTCGCCGAGCTCGCCCTCCGGTGCCCGCACCACGACCGCCTGCAGCACGGGCCCTCCGGACCCGTGAGCCTGGTACTGGGCGGGCAGCCAGATCCGGACCTGTCCCGGCACCCCGCCGAGCGTGCCCTGGAGCAGCCGCCCGCCCGACGGCTGCCCGACCTGGGTCAGCGCCGTCGTCACCGCACCGGCCGCCCCGGGAGCTTTCGACGCCCCTGGAGCTCCCGCCGCCCCCGCCGAGCCCGCCACTCCCGAGGCGACGGAAGCGCCCGAAGCCTGCGGCGTCCTGGGCGCTCGGTCCGAGGCCGGATGCGAGTCGGCCCGCGCGGCGGAGGCGGAGCCGACGGCTGCGACGGGCGCGGTGGAGTCGGGCAGCCCGACCAGCGCCTGCGCGACCCCGCCCGCCAACGCCGCGCAGAGTGCGACCGCCGCGAGCACCGCCCGCACCGCGGCGCCCCGGTAACGCGGCGTCAACTCGTACACCCGGCCTGCGCGCTCCTCCCGCCAGACACCGAGCGCACTCCCCGCGAGCCAGACGCCGACCGTCGCCCCGGCAGCGACCAGCGCTGCACTCCACCACAAGGTCATCCTGGCCGAATTCCCCCGTATGGGGGCGATGATCACTTACGGCTGAACTGCCACCCGAACGAGGGAGTGACCACCCGTTCGACGTGCCGGGCCCTTCCCTGCCGGGTCCGGCACGGCCCTGCCGGGTCCTGCCGGTCCTCGCCGGTTCAGCCCGCGCGCAGGGCGACCGTCATCGCCTCGACCGCCAGCAGCGGGGCGACATTGCGTTCGATCGCGTCGCGGCAGGACAGGACGGCATCGATGCGCCGCAGCGTCGACTCCGGCGTGGACTGCTGGGCCAGGCGCTCCACGCCCGTCCGCAGGTCCTCGTTGGCCAGGTCCGCGCCCGCACCGAACTGGACCGCGAGGACGTCACGGTAGAAGCCCGCGATGTCCACCAGGGCGCGGTCGAGGCTGTCGCGCTGGATACGGGTGGCCCGTCGCTTCTGACGGTCCTCCAGCTCCTTCATCGCGCCCGCCGTGCCGCGCGGCATCCGTCCGCCGACGCCCGCCGCCGCGCCCAGGGCGGCGCGGAGCTCCTCGGTCTCCTTGACGTCGACCTCCTCGGCGGCCTGCTTGGCCTCCGCCGCTGCCGCGTCCACCAGGGCCTGTGCTCCGGCGAGGCAGGCTCCGAGATCTCCGACCACCAGCGGGAGCCGCAGCACCTCCGTCCGACGAGCCCGCGCGGCCTCGTCCTGTGCCAGCCGACGGGCGCGCCCGATATGGCCGTGCGCCGCCCGCGCCGCGAACTGCGCCACCTGGACGTCGATCCCGTCCCGCCGCATCAGCACGTCCGCCACCGCGCCCACCGACGGCGACCGCAGGACGAGCAGTCGGCAGCGCGAGCGGATCGTCGGCAGCGCGTCCTCGACGCTCGGCGCGCACAGCAGCCACACCGTGCGCGGTGCCGGCTCCTCGATCGCCTTGAGCAGGACGTTGGCCGCGCCCTCGGTCAGGCGGTCCGAGTCCTCCAGGATGATGACCTGCCAGCGTCCGCCCGCCGGCGACATGGAGGCGTTGCGGACCAGCTCGCGCGTCTCCTTCACACCGATGCTGAGCACGTCCGTGCGCACCGTCTCGACGTCGGCGTGACTGCCGATCAGCGCGGTGTGACACCCGTCGCAGAACCCGCAGCCCGGCACCCCGCCCAGTTCGGCGTCCGGCGCGGTGCACTGCAGCGCCGCCGCAAAGGCCCGAGCGGCCGTCGACCGCCCGGAGCCCGGCGGACCGGTGAACAGCCAGGCGTGCGTCATGCCCGTCGCGCCCGCAGCCGGGGTCTCCCCCGCCACCACGGCACGGGCGGCACGGGCGGCGGCGACCAGCTGATCCACCACCTGGTCCTGGCCGACCAGGTCGTCCCACACGCTCACGTCACGCCGCCCTGCACGTCGTCGTCACTACATCTCTCAACCTCGCCCTGCCCCGCAGCCTAATCGCCCCCACTGACAATCGTGGCGACCGACCGCTGCGGGCAGGTCTCAGTGGCGCCTGCCGTTGCCGGGGCCCTGCTCGTCTCCCGGGTGCTCGTCGTGCCACTGGGCCCACTCCTCGCGGGTGCCGAGCAGCTGATCGGTGAGCGACGGCAGGTCGTCGAGCGGGGTCTCCTCGGCCCAGTCGTAGCGGCCAGAGCCCGTCGTGGCCTCGCCGTCCTCCGACGCCGTGTCACCCTTCGGACGAGCGGCCGACGGCGTGGACAGCGCCGGGATCTCCCGCGTCGCGTCCTCGGGCCCGGCCTCACCGGGCTCGGGCCGGAAGAGCCAGTCCGGGACCTTGTCCTGCACGCTCTCCGAGCTGCGCGGCGTGGCCTCGCGCCAGGCACGCGGCAGCGGAGTCTGCACCGTGGGCGCGGCCTCGACGACCGGTATCACCGTCGTCTCGTCCGCCGCAGACGTGGCCGCCGATCCCTCGGCCGCCTTGGAGCCCTTGGGGTTCTTGGGAGCCTTGGAGCCAGAGCCGGTCGCCTTCGTCGCGTTCGTCGTGCTCTTGGTGTCACTGCCGTCCTTCGACGGCATCCCCACGGTCGGGGCCCCCGCCGGGAAGGCCGGAAGCACCATCGTTTCGTCGGCGGCAGCGGGCGTGGTCGACGGCGCGTCCTTGGCCAGCGGCTTCGACTCTTCCTTCTCTTCCTGCGCCTTTCCGCGTGCCGAACGCGCCTTGCTGCGGGCGCGGCTCAGCACGGACGTCCGCTCGGGCTCGGCGGCGGTCTCGGGAGCGTCCTCGGACGCCGGAGCCTCGTCGGCGAGCACAACGGCCGGCATCACGGCGGTGGCGTCGAGATCCGCCGGACCGTCGGCGGCGACGGCGGGCAGGACCGCCGTCCGCTCCTCGTCCGCCTCGTCGGACGCAGCAGACGCCTGCGAGGCAGCGAACCCCGCGGCTATGTGACCCGACGCCGCAGACTCCGCCTCAGCCTCGTCGCCGGCCCCGCCCTCAGCACGGTCGGCGCGGTCAGCCTGCTCGGCCTCCGCTGCCTTCGCCGCCTCCGCCACCTCGGCGGCCTTCGCCGCTTCCTCGGCGGCACGGCGGGACGCCTCGGAGCGCAGCAGCGCCTCCTCCACGCGGCGGCGCTCCTCCGCCTTCTTCGCCTCGCGCTGGCGCTCCAGCTCCGCCAGTCGCTCCGCCTCGGCGGCGGCCTCGCGGCGGGCCTGTTCCTCGGCGCGGCGACGTTCCTCCTCCTCAGCGGCACGGCGGGCAGCCTCCGCAGCGGCGGCGGCGCGGGCTGCCTCCGCGGCGAGCCGGGCGACCTCGGCGGCCCTGCGGTCCTCCTCGGCCTGGCGGGCCTTCTCCGCCTCCTCGGCCTCCAGCCGGAGCTTCTCCAGCTGGGCCTGACGCTCGCGCTCGGCGCGCTCCTCCTCGGCCTTGCGGCGCGCCTCCTCGGCGAGACGACGGGCCTCGGCCTCACGCGCGAGCCGCTCCTGCTCCACGAGCGCGGCCTTCTCCTTCTCGGAGAGGGGCAGCTCGCGGTCGAGCCGGTGACGGATCGCGGTGGTGACGGCCTGCGGCGGCTGGCCCGCGTCGACGACCAGGTAGCGAGCCGCATCTGCGGCGGCCAGCTCCAGGAACGCGGCGCGCACCCGCTGGTGGAAGACCTCCGGCTCGGACTCCATCCGGTCCGGCGCCTCGGTGAACCGTTCCCGCGCGGCGGACGGCGCGACGTCCAGCAGCACGGTCAGATCCGGGACCAGGCCGCCGGTGGCCCAGCGGTTCAGCCGGGCGACATCCGCGCCGTCGAGGTCGCGGCCCGCGCCCTGGTAGGCGATGGACGAGTCGGCGTACCGGTCGGTGATCACCACGGCGCCGCGCTCCAGCGCCGGAAGGATCACCGAGTCGACGTGCTCGGCCCGGTCGGCGGCGAAGATCAGTGCCTCGGCCCGGTGCGATATCCCCGTGTTGGCGACATCCAGCAGCATGGCCCGGAGCCGCTGGCCGACAGCGCTGCCGCCCGGCTCACGGGTCAGCACCACCTCATGGCCCTTGCTGCGGATCCACTCCGCCAGCGCCTGGGCCTGGGTGGACTTGCCCGCGCCGTCGCCGCCCTCCAGGGCGATGAAGAAGCCCGTGCCCGCCCGGTGCGCGGGCGGCTCGACGCCGCCGCGCAGGGCGTCCCAGATGTCGCGCGGCAGCGGCGCGACACCCTTGCGGTCGTCCGCGCGCAGCAGCACGACGACGGCGAGCAGCAGGAGCAGCAGCCCGGCGGTGGCGGTCGCGAGCCCCGCGCCGCCGTGGTCGAAGGTCAGCGTGGTGCCGCCGAACTGCTCCGGCCCGTACACCGCACCGAGCAGCGGCGTGACGACCAGTCCGAGCGCGACGGCGACCCGCAGCATCGCGTGCAGGTGCTCGTCGACGCGCGGGCGACGGGCATCCTCGGTTTCCAGCGCGAGCAGCACCCGGGCCGTGCGGAAGGCGACGCCGCTCGCCACACCGGCCAGCGTGAACAGCACCAGCGCCAGCACGTAGTCGCGGACCAGCCCGCCGAGCAGCAGCGCCAGCCCGGTCGTGCCCATGGCCAGCGGCAGCAGCCGACGACGGCTGAGCGTCGGCAGGACGCCACGGCTGACGCGCAGTCCGAGCAGCAGCCCGGCGGTCAGGGCGAGCACCAGCAGGGCGTAGCCGATCGTCCCGGCCTGCAGGTCGACCGCGTGCTGGACGGCGGTGGACGCGGCGGCTGCGACGGCCGCCGCCGTGGACGTGGCCGCCAGGCTGAAGACGAGGGACGAGCCGGTACGGCCGCGGGCGACCAGCCCGGGCGTGACGTCCGCCGGGGCGCGCAGGTTCGTCAGCGGCGAGTGCGGCTCGAAGCGACGACGGCCGGTCGCCGCCTCGGGCAGCTCCTGCAGGTACTGAAGCGTTCCCGCGGTGAGGAAGAGCGCGGCCGCGCCGAACGCGCCCAGCGCCAGGCCGTGCGTGCCGAGCCAGTCGACGGCCTGACCGAGCCCCTGGTTCACCAGGGTCAGCACGATCAGCAGCACGGAGGCGAGCGGAACCGTGGCGTACCCGGTCCACAGCTCGATGTGGAGCAGCACCGGCCGCTGGTCCACCGGCGGGTGGCCGGGGGTGGGCGCGGGCAGCAGCTGCTCGACGAAGGACTCGCGGGTGACCACGATCAGCCGCTCAAGCGCGGCGGTCACGAAGACGGTGACGAGCAGCCAGACCCACGCCTTGGACCCGGTCCAGAGCACCCAGAACACCGAGCAGGCGAGCAGGACCCCGCGCAGCGCCTCCGCGACGACGAGCAGCCACCGCCGGTCCAGACGCTGCGTCAACTGCGCGAGGGGCGCCAGCAGGACGGCGCCGAACAGCAGCGTGGCCACGATCCGCGCGCCGAAGACGGCGGCGACCGCGAACATCACCCCGGTGTAGCCGCCGCCCAGCGCCTGGGCGCCGACCACGGCGACGACCGTCAGCGCCAGCAGGGTCAGCAGTGCCAGGCGGTCACCCAGCGCACCCACGGCGTGCGCGCGCCAGGCGCGGTTGTACGCGCGCACCCGCAACAGCGCGCGGGCGCGCGACGTCACGGTGACGCCGGTGGAGGGGATGCCGGGACTTTCCGGGGCCTTGTTCGTGGGCTCCTGCGACTCGGGGCTCATACGGCCAGCCTAACCGGAGGTTAGGACAGCAGATGCCCGGTTCGCGTCGGTCATGACAGGGTTGTGACCAACCGGTAGACGGGGCGACAACCGAACGCCCCGACGAACCGACCGAAGGCAGGTTCGACGGGGCGTTCAGCCAACTGCTCAGCCGGTTACTCGGCCGTGGTCTTCTTCGCGGCGGTCTTCTTGGCCGGAGCCTTCTTCGCCGCCGTCTTCTTGGCTGCCGTCTTCTTCGCAGCGGTCTTCTTGGCCGGGGCCTTCTTCGCGGTCTTCTTGACCGGCCCCTTGGCCCGCTTCTCGGCGAGCAGCTCGAAGCCGCGCTCCGGGGTGATCTCCTCGACGGAGTCGTCCCGCCGCAGCGTCGCGTTGGTCTCGCCGTCCGTGACGTACGGGCCGAAGCGCCCGTCCTTGACCACGACCGGACGCTCGCTGACCGGGTCGACGCCCAGCTCCTTGAGCGGCGGCTTGGCGGCCGCGCGACCGCGCGCCTTCGGCTGGGCGTAGATGGCCAGGGCCTCCTCCAGGGTGACCGTGAACATCTGGTCCTCGGTCTCCAGGGAGCGCGAGTCCGTGCCCTTCTTCAGGTACGGCCCGTACCGGCCGTTCTGCACGGTGATCTCGACGCCCTCGGCGTCGGCCCCGACGACGCGCGGCAGGCCGAAGACCTTGAGCGCGTCCTCCAGCGTCACCGTGTCCAGGTCCCAGGACTTCAGCAGCGAGCCGGTGCGCGGCTTGACCGCGTTCTTGCCGGTCTTGGGCGTGCCCTCGGGGAGCACCTCGGTGAAGTACGGCCCGTAGCGTCCCGCCTTGGCGACGATCATGTTGCCGGACTCCGGGTCCTTGCCCAGCTCGCGCTCGCCGCTGGGCTTGGCCAGCAGTTCCTCGGCCAGCTCGACGGTCAGCTCGTCGGGGGCCAGCTCGTCCGGCACGTCGGCACGCTGCTCGCCGCGCTCCACGTAGGGGCCGTAGCGGCCGACGCGGAGGACCACACCGGAGTCCGCGAGCGGGAACGAGCTGATCTCACGGGCGTCGATCGCGCCGAGGTCGGTCACCAGCTCCTTGAGCCCGCCGAGGTGGTCGCCGTCGCCGTTGCCCGCGTCAGCGGCGGCCGAGGCCGCAAGCTCGCCCTCGCCGAAGTAGAAGCGGCGCAGCCACGGGACGGACTGGGCCTCGCCGCGCGCGATCGCGTCGAGGTCGTCCTCCATCCTGGCGGTGAAGTCGTAGTCGACCAGCCGTCCGAAGTGCTCCTCCAGCAGCCGGACCACGGCCAGCGCCAGGAAGGACGGCACCAGCGCGGTGCCCTTCTTGAAGACGTACTTGCGCGCGATGATCGTGTCGATGATCGCGGCGTAGGTCGACGGGCGGCCGATCTCGCGGTCTTCCAGCTCCTTGACCAGCGAGGCCTCGGTGTAGCGCGCCGGAGGCTTGGTCGCGTGGCCGTCCGGGTTGATCTCCTCGGCGCGGACCCCGTCGCCCTCGGCGACCGGCGGCAGCCGGCGCTCGCGGTCGTCGAGCTCGGCGTCCGGGTCGTCCCGGCCCTCGACGTAGGCCTTGAGGAAGCCGTGGAAGGTGATGATCTTGCCGGAGGCGGAGAACTCGACGTCCCGGCCGTCGGCGGAGGTGCCGGCGACCTTGACGCTGACGGACTGGCCGACGGCGTCCTTCATCTGGGAGGCGACGGTGCGCATCCAGATCAGCTCGTAGAGCTTGAACTCGTCACCGCTCAGGCGGGTCTCGGCCGGGGTGCGGAAGCGGTCGCCGGAGGGACGGATCGCCTCGTGCGCCTCCTGCGCGTTCTTCACCTTCCCGGCGTAGACGCGGGGCGCGTCCGGCAGGTACTCGCGGCCGTAGAGCTGCTCGACCTGGGCCCGGGCCGCGGTGACCGCGGTCTCCGAGAGCGTGGTCGAGTCGGTACGCATATAGGTGATGAAGCCGTTCTCGTACAGCCGCTGCGCCACGTCCATCGCACGCTTGGCGCCGAAGCCGAGCTTGCGGCTCGCCTCCTGCTGCATCGTGGTGGTGCGGAACGGCGCGTACGGCGAGCGACGGTACGGCTTGGACTCGACGCTGCGGACCCGGAACTGGGTGTCGGCGAGCGCGGCGGCCAGCGCCCGGACGTTCTCCTCGTCCAGGTGCAGCACCTGGGCGGCCGCCCCGGCACCACCCTTGAGCTGCCCGAGCGAGTCGAAGTCGCGGCCGGTGGCCACGCGGCGGCCGTCGACCGCGGTGAGCCGGGCGCCGAAGGTGCCGGGGTCACCCGCGGCCCGCCCGGCGTCGGCGGTGGCGAAGACGGCGGTCAGGTCCCAGTACGACGCGGAGCGGAACGCCATCCGCTCGCGCTCCCGCTCGACCACGAGCCGGGTCGCCACGGACTGGACGCGGCCCGCCGAAAGCTTCGGCATGACCTTCTTCCACAGCACCGGGGAGACCTCGTAGCCGTAGAGGCGGTCGAGGATCCGGCGCGTCTCCTGGGCGTCGACCAGGCGCTTGTTCAACTCACGCGGGTGGCGCACGGCCTCCTGGATGGCGTCCTTGGTGATCTCGTGGAAGACCATCCGATGCACCGGCACCTTGGGACGCAGCACCTCCTGGAGGTGCCAGGCGATGGCCTCGCCCTCGCGGTCCTCATCGGTGGCGAGGAAGAGTTCGTCGGCGTCCTTCAGCAGCGACTTGAGCTTGGAGACCTGGGCCTTCTTGTCCGGATTGACGACATAGATCGGCTCGAAATCGTGCTCCACGTCGATGCCGAGCCTGCGCACCTCACCGGTGTAGCCCTCCGGGACCTCGGCGGCGGTGCCCGGCAGGTCACGGATATGCCCGACGCTCGCCTCGACCACGTACCCAGGGCCCAGATAACCCTTGATCGTCTTCGCCTTGGCCGGCGACTCGACGATCACGAGTCGCCGTCCTTCGCGTGCGGTCTCGCTGGTCGGGGACACCTTCGCTCTTCTCTTCCGGTCGAGTAGGGGGTGGTCGTCGCGCTGCTCGCGGCAACACGGTCCTGAATGCGGAGTGTGACCGCACCCCGGTGCCCCTTGTCAAACGGACGGATCCCGGCATGTCATGGGCGGGGGTCGCCCGCTGCCTCTCGAACGGTAACCCGAATCCTCGGGTTCCCGCCGTTCGGGCCTGGGTCGTACGGTTGGACCGGCACCGGCGGGGACAGGCCGGACAAGCCGGATCATAGGACTGCCCGCCTGGCCTGCGGCGCAGAACCCGATCCTTTCGGCGTGTCTCTGCCCATCCGGACGCAAGAGCATGCGCATGTCTGCTAAAGGCCTGCCGCACCGTGCGCCGCTGACCTCGGACGAAGCGGCCGCGTCGGTCGCCGGGCAGACCTCGGGCCCGGACCTGAGCGGCGGCGTCGGCCCGGATGAGCACGCCCGACCTCGGGCCGTCCGTGGCCTCGGCCGCTGTCAGGCCGCCGGTGCCCCACCCGGAGCGGAGCGCTCCGCTCAGGCCGAAGCTGCGAGCAGCATCACACCGCAGACGGCGAAGGCGAGCCCGAGACCGACCCAGAAGACGTCGTTCCGTCCCCGCGCCGGGCCGCCCTCGACAGCCACCAGCGTCGGCCGGTCCGGGTGGTAGGCCACCGGCACCAGCGCATCCACCGCCAGGGCGGGCGTCCTGCGGATCGACGTCCAGCCGCGCGGACGCGTGACGACCTCGCCGTGCCCGTCCACGGCGAAGCTGAGCAGCGGCGCGGTGTCGGCGTGGTCCGCGTCGCCGTCCGGGTCCACCACCACACGCGCCATACCGCTGACCCCGACGCGGCGCAGGGTGCGCCGAGCCCGCACCTCTGCCGCGCACCACCAGAGCACGGCCCCGCCGAAGAGGAGGAACCACGCCCCGGTGAAGAGGCCCAGTGGAGTCCCCATGTTCGCCCCCACTCCCCGGTTCCGTCTCGCAGTTGGCCGACAAGCCACCCGATCAGGTGATCTCGTGATCATGCGATCGGCGCGGCGAGCGCCAGATTTCCAGCGGACGGGCAACAGGCGGCCTACGGCAGGGGACGTCCCGGGAAAGCTGTGATGAACGGGAGCCGGTCAGCGCCGCCCGGGCGGCGTGGGCGGCACAGGCAACACGGGTAACACGGGCACCACGGGCAACGTCGAACCTCAGGCCGGAAGCAGGAAACCCTGTTCGACCAGCACGCGGATCTGTCCGGGCACCCGGTCCCGCAGCAGGACCGGGTCCTCATGGAGCAACTGCGCGATCGCGTCCAGGATCTCACCGGCCGTCAGCGTGCCGTCGCAGACGCCCGCGAAACCCGCCCCGATCGTGTCGACCTTGGTCGCCCGTCGCATGCCCCGGTTCTGACGCAGGATCACATGCTCGGGATCCTCCGCGCCGGGCGCACCCACCTGCTCCTGGACGACCTCGTCCGCCAGCCGGAAGCGCGCGGCCAGCAAGCCCGCGTCGTCGTGCGCACGCAGGAAGTCCTGCCGGGTGAACCACGCGTCGATTGCCGGGCCCAGCGGTTGCTCGACGGCGTGCGGCCACTCCTCGGCGACGACCACGGGCATCGCGCCCTCGGGCGCGCGCCGCAGCGTGATCCAGCCGAAGCCGACGCCGTCGACCTTGGCCGCCTCGAAGGTGTCGAGCCAGTCGGCGTAACGGCGTTCGTACTCCTCCCGCGGTCCGCGGTGGTCACCGCCGTCGCGCAGCCAGAGCTCGGCGTAGGTGGTCGGGTCCTGGACGTCGCGCTGTACGATCCAGGCGTCGCAACCGGTCCCGGCCAGCCAGCCGGCGACCCTCTCCCGCCAGTCCTCGCCGCGCACGTGCTGCCAGTTCGCCAGCAGCTGGCAGTAGCCGCCCGATTCGAGGTGCTCCCCCGCCTGTGTGACAAGGCTACGGCAGAGGTCGTCCCCGGCCATGCCGCCGTCGCGGTAGGTGAACCGGCCACCGGGAGAGATGACGAACGGCGGGTTGGAGACGATCAGGTCGAACCGCTCGTCCTCGCCCAGCGGTTCGAAGAGGCTGCCCTCGCGGACCTCGACCCGGTCACCGAACCCCGACAACTCGGCCGTCAGACGGGTGAAGTGAAGCGCCCTCGGGTTGACGTCCGTCGCCACCACGTGACCCGCGTGCCGGGCCGCGTGCAGCGCCTGGATCCCCGACCCGGTGCCGAGGTCCAGCGCACGCCGGACCGGTCGCCGGACGGTGATGTTGGCCAGCGTCGTCGAGGCCCCTCCGACGCCGAGCACGAGCTCGCTGCGCGGCACGCCCTGGTCCGTGGCCGCGCCCGAGCCGATCCCGCCTGCCCCGCCGACCGCGCAGCCGAGGTCGGACACGATCCACGCGTCCGCCGCGTCCCCGACGGCGGCTCCGAGGGCAGGCCCGGAGGCGTCGGACGTCTCCGCGATGTCGTTGGCGTACGGGCGGATGTCGACCGTCGCCCGGACGTCGCTCTCGGGGGTCCGGACCAGCCAGCCGTCGGCAAGCGCCTCGTCGACCGGCAGCGCCACGGCGGCCGCCGGGTAGGGCACGCCGCGCTGCAGCAGGAAGAGCCGGACCAGCGTCTGCAGCGGCCCCTGCCCCACGGTCGCCCGCAGCGCGGGCACGCTCTCGCTGCGGGCCAACGCCGCGTAGGCGGCCGCGCCAAGGAGTTCGAGGCAGCCGTCGGCGGTGTAGTCGGCCGCGAGGAAAGCCTCACGCAGCCGGGCGATCCGCTCGGGGTCGAGGGTCGGCAGCAAGCCGTGCGGAGCGCCGTCAGCAGCGCCGTGCGCAGCCCTGTCGGAAGCGCCGTTCGGGACGGAGGATGCGGATGAACTGGTCGTCACGCGCCCATTCTCCCCGAGTTCCCACCGAGAAGAGCCTCAGCCCGCGCTGCTCGACGCGTCGGGCGACCCGCTGCCGCTCGACGATCCGCCGCTCGACGACCCACCACCCGAGGACGACGAACCGGACGACGAACCTCCGGCCGAGGACGAACCGCTGGGCGAGGCCTTGTCGCTCGCCGAGCCGGAGGCCTTCGGCTGCGGGGAACCCGAGGTCGTCGCACCGGTGCTCGCGCCCGTGCTCTCGGCCGTGGGCGTGCCCGAAGGCGCGGCACAGGCGGGCTGCTTGCCGAGCGCGGCGCCCAACTGGCCCGACTGGAGCTTCTGCAGCGCCGTCGTCGACTGCGTCGAAAGCTGCTGCACCTGGTCGGAGACCCCCTTGAGGGCCGCCGCGAACTTGGCCTGGTCGTCGACCGACAGCTCCTTCACCGTCGCCTGGACCTTGGTGTATCCACCGGCCGTCTCGTTCAGCTCACTGACGGCGCTGGCCTGGGTCTGCGTACCGTCGCTGGTCTGCGGCGCGCCGGCGGCCTGCACCGCCTGGGCTATCTGCTGATTGCCCGCGGCCAGCTTGCCGAGATCGTCGGCCAGACGCGTCTGGAGAGCGCTCGGGGATTCGCCCGGGATGATCTTCCCGGTGTCCGCCTGAGCGGCCTGGACCTCCTGGATCGGCGCGGAGATGCCGCCGCAGACGCTCTTGGCCCAGGAGTCGAGCTGCGCGCTGTTGTCGCTGCTGGTGCACGCCGCCGCGCCCAGCGCGACCACCAGCGCGACCGAGGCTGCCCCCGCCGCACGACGGGCACGACCGCCCGATCGACCGACCGTCCAACCGACTGTCCGACCGCCCGTTCGACCGCAGCTCGGAGCGCTCGTCCGACCGCTTTCCGGTCCGCTCGTCCGCATGTCCAACCGTTCGTTCTCGCTCACCGGGTCGCCTTCCAGTCTTCGAACCCAGCTTGGGAACCTACACGCTCGCCCCTTTCCGCCGCACCGTTCGCCGGATACCGTGCCGACGAGCGAGCAGGTCCGCGACCGTTTGGAGTGCCCATGCCCCGCGCGCGACTCGGCACCGGCATCACGCTGGAGTACGAGACCCTCGGCGACCCGTCCCGGCCGACGATGCTGCTGGTCATGGGCCTGGGCGCACAGCTGACCAGCTGGGACGAGCGGTTCTGCCGGGAACTGGCCGACCACGGGTTCCGCGTCGTCCGCTACGACAACCGCGATGCCGGTCTCTCCACGTTCCTGGACGATGGTCCCCAGCCGGACCTGGAGGCGGTGCTGGGCGGAGACCACTCCTCCACCCGCTACCGGATCGCGGACCTGGCCGGCGACGCGGTGGGGCTGCTGGACGCGCTCGGCGTGGAGCGCGCGCACGTCGTCGGGGCATCGATGGGCGGGATGATCGCCCAACAGTTGGTCATCGACCACCCCGCCCGGGTACTGAGCCTCTGCTCGATCATGTCGCTGCCCGGCGACGGCACCTCGGGTCAGCCCACACCGGAGGCGCTGGCCGTGCTGCTCCGTCCCGCAGTGGCGGGCCGGGAGGCGGCGATCGAGGCCTCGATGGCGGCGGCGCGGGTCATCGGCTCACCGGACTATCCGCGTTCGGACGAGGAACTGCGCGCCGTGACGACGGCCACCCAGGACCGCAGCAGCCGCAGGGACGGCGTCAGCCGCCAGATAGCGGCCGTCGTCGCCTCGCCCGACCGCACGGCCGCACTCCGCAAGGTGACCGTGCCGACCCTGGTCGTGCACGGCGAGGCGGACCCTCTGGTCGACGTGAGCGGCGGGCACGCGACGGCCGCGGCCGTACCGGGCGCGTCGTTGCTGACGCTGCCCGGCATGGGCCACGACCTCCCTCGTGCCCTCTGGCCCCAGGTCGTCCCCGCGATCGCGGCCAACGCACACGCCGCAGACGCTGCACAGGAGCACTGAGCCACTCAGTCCGGGCCCGGGCCCGGGCCCGGTACGTCCTAGGCTCAGTGCACCGCTGACGCCGCGTCGGGCGACTGGCCCGGCGCGGGAATCGACTCGGCGGCCGACTGCTCCGCACCGCTGTCGGACCCGACGGCGATGCCGCGCCGCTTGGACAGCCAGACGGCGACGACCACCACGGCCAGGCAGAGCAGCGCGATGCCCACCCGCAGCCCGGTGTTGGCGTGGACGCCGAAGTCGAGCTTGACCACGGCCGGCGCGATCAGCAGCGAGACCAGGTTCATCACCTTGAGCAGCGGGTTGATGGCCGGTCCTGCGGTGTCCTTGAACGGGTCGCCGACGGTGTCGCCGATGACCGTGGCCGCGTGCGCCTCGCTGCCCTTGCCGCCGTGGTTGCCGTCCTCGACCAGCTTCTTGGCGTTGTCCCAGGCACCGCCCGAGTTGGCCAGGAAGACCGCCATCAGCGTGCCCGTGCCGATCGCCCCGGCCAGGTACGAGCCGAGCGGTCCGACTCCGAGCAGGAACCCGACCGCGATCGGCGCCAGCACGGCCAGCAGACCGGGAGTCGCCAACTCGCGCAGCGCGTCCCGGGTGCAGATGTCGACGACCCGTCCGTAGTCGGGCTTCTCGCTCCCGTCCATGATCCCGGGCTTGGACCGGAACTGGTCGCGCACCTCGAAGACCACCGAACCTGCCGAGCGCGAGACCGCGCTGACGGCCAACCCGGAGAAGAGGAACACGACCGCCGCTCCCAGCAAGAGGCCCACCAGGTTGTTGGGTTGGGAGATGTCGAGGCTCAGGCTCAGCCCGGACGCCGCCGACCCGACCTGCTGCACCGCCGTGCCGATGGCGTCGGTGAAGGAACCGAACAGCGCCGTCGCCGCCAGCACGGCGGTGGCGATGGCGATGCCCTTGGTGATCGCCTTGGTGGTGTTGCCGACCGCGTCCAGCTCGGTCAGCACCTGCGCGCCCGCACCGGTGACGTCCCCGGACATCTCGGCGATGCCCTGCGCGTTGTCCGAGACCGGCCCGAAGGTGTCCATCGCCACGATCACGCCGACCGTGGTCAGCAGCCCGGTTCCGGCGAGCGCCACGGCGAAGAGCGCCAGCGTCAGCGAACCGCCGCCCAGCAGGAAGACGCCGTAGACGGCCGCGCCGATGAGAACGGCCGAGTAGACGGCGGACTCCAGTCCGAGCGAGATCCCGGAGAGGATGACCGTCGCCGGACCGGTCAGCGAGGTCAGCCCGATGTCGCGCACCGGCCGCCGGTTCGTCTCGGTGAAGTAGCCGGTCAACTGCTGGATCGCGGCGGCCAGCACGATCCCGATGGCCACGGCCACGAGGGCGAAGACCCGCGGGTTGCCGCCGTGCCCGGTGATGGCACCCGAGACGCCCTTGAGCTGGGCGAAACTGCCCGGCAGGAAGGCGAAGGCCGCGGCCACGACCAGCGCGAGTGAGACCACCGCGGAGATGAAGAACCCGCGGTTGATCGCCGTCATGCCGGAACGGTCGCCACTGCGCGGCGAGACCGCGAAGATCCCGAGGACGGCGGTGACGACGCCGATGGCCGGCACCAGCAGCGGGAAGGCGAGTCCGACGTCACCGAAGGCACTCACACCCAGGATCAGCGCGGCGACCAGGGTGACGGCGTAGGACTCGAACAGGTCGGCTGCCATCCCGGCGCAGTCGCCCACGTTGTCGCCGACGTTGTCGGCGATGGTGGCGGCGTTGCGCGGGTCGTCCTCGGGGATGCCCTGCTCGACCTTGCCGACGAGGTCGGCCCCGACATCGGCGGCCTTGGTGAAGATCCCGCCGCCCACACGCATGAACATCGCGAGCAGCGCGGCGCCGAAGCCGAACCCTTCCAACACCTTGGGAGCGTTCTCCCGGTAGATCAGCACCACGATCGAGGCCCCGAGCAGCCCGAGCCCGACGGTGAACATGCCGACAACACCGCCGGTGCGGAAGGCGATCCGCATCGCCCGGTGGGAGACCGCACGGACGTCCGGCACGTCGCCGGGTTCCGCCCCCGATTCCGTGCCCGATTGAGCGCCGGGTTGAGCGCCGGATTCCGTGCCGGGTTGAGCGCCTGAGTGTGCGTCGGTTCCCTCGGCGGGAGTCGCCTCGCGGGCCGCCGCGGCGACGCGCACGTTGCTGCGCACCGCGAGCTGCATGCCCACATAGCCGGTCACCGCAGAGAAGGCCGCGCCGACCAGGAAGAAGACGGAGCGCCCGATCCGCTGCGCCCAGGTGTCCGCGGGCAGGAGCAGGAGAAGCAGCGGGACGACCACGGCGAACCCGCCGAGGGTACGGAACTGGCGTGCCAGATAGGCGTTGGCGCCTTCCTGCACGGCGGCGGCGATCTGCTTCATGGTGTCGGTGCCCTGGTCCGCTGCCAGTACCTGACGGACCAGCAGCCACGCGACACCCAGCGCGGCCGCGGCGATGACGGCGACAATGACGACCACGACCCGGTCGGAACCGGTGAGCACCGCGGTCACCCCTGATGGAGCGCCGGAGAGGTAGAGCCCGGCCATTCGTCCTCCTTGACGTCTGGCTCGTGCGCCGGGCGGGATCCCCAGGTCTTGGGACGAGGAGAGGCGCGGACCGCTCGGCAGCGCGGGCAAGGTGGCAGGCGGCGATTGTAGGAATCGGGCGCATGATCAAAACAGGGTATGTGCGGCAATTGGTACAAGCCGTAAGAGAAGTGACGGATGAATCGACGACGAGAGGTGCGAAACGCAGCAGGGCGGCCCGAAGTCCTCGGGCCGCCCTGCTGGTTCGGTGCTCGGTCGTGCCTACAGCACGTGCGTACGGCTTGGGCGCACGGCTCGTGCGCATGGCTCGTGCGCATGGCTCGGCGATGTGGGCATCGCATGGATCGACTTGGCGTGAATCAACACGCAGATTGGCGGAATGCGACCGTCCGGCGGCGCGCCCGCAGGAGCGGGTGTGCCGGCTTCCCGACTACGGGAGGTCGTCGTCCGCCGGATCGGCGACCGGCCAGCTCATGCGGATCAGTCCGCCGTCCGTGTCGTGGCCGATCACCAGGTCGTCGACCAGGCCGCTGATGACGGCGAGGCCCATGGTGTCGTCGGTCGCCTGGTCGCCGCTGCCGCCGGCACCCGCGCCGGACTTGGCGCTCGTGGTCGCCTCGGCGAACGACAGCGCCTCCTCGGCATTGCTGTCGGCGTGCGCGGTAGCGGGCGTCGGGACGCCGTCGCCGACCTCGATCAGGAAGCGCTTCTCCTGCTGGACCAGCTTGACTCGGACCGGGCTCGATACGCCGCTGCGCTGATGCAGGCCCACGGCCCGCGAGCACGCCTCACCCACGGCGAGGCGGACCTCGTCGAGAATGGACTCGTCGACCCCTGCCTGCCGTGCGACCGCCGCGGCGACCAGCCGCGCCGTGCGCACATGGGCCGGGAGCGCGCTGAAGCGCAGCTCGACGGTGGCCATATGTGTCCCCCTCGAAAGGTTCAGGATGTCGGACCGGCCCCGGGAGCAGCCGCTTTCGCGGGAGCTCCCGGGCGCACCACCGCTCAGTCGGTGGCGTTGACGGCCTCGTCCACGGAGCCGTGGATGGGGAACACCTTCGTCAGTCCGGTGATCCGGAAAATCTTGAGGATGCGCTCCTGGTTGCAGACCAGACGGAGCGAACCCTCGTGGGCACGCACCCGCTTCAGCCCGCCGACAAGCACGCCCAGCCCGGTCGAGTCCAGGAAGTCCACGCCTTCCATGTCCACGATCAGGTGGTAGTGACCCTCATTGACGAGCTCGACGAGCTGCTCGCGCAGCTTCGGGGCGGTGTACACATCGATCTCGCCCCCAACCTCGACGACCGTGCGGTCGCCGACGGAACGGGTCGACAGGGACAGGTCCACGGAACCTCCAGCACCTTGCCTTGCTTCCATGCCGATCGCGGGGTCGGAAGGTCCCAAACCCCGTTGCACGGCCGCGATGGCATTCAACCACTTATCGCGAGGCCAACACGACGCCTTGGTGCGAATCTCCATCACCGTGATGACAGACTTGAGGCCGATGACGCCGCGCCCCGAACCGCCCGAGGCCGCTCTCGACCGCCTCGTGGGCACCCGAGGGCGGCAAGATCGGCTCACCCATACGGAGCACATTCCCGCCCGGGCAGCCCAGTATGCGGACTGGCCCGCAGGCCTCCGGCCGGAGGTGCTCGACGCGATCGCGGCGACGGGCATCGAGCGACCATGGACACACCAAGCCGAAGCAGCCAATCTGGCGATAAACGGACAAAATGTGGTTATTGCCACAGGAACCGCCTCGGGCAAGTCGCTGGCCTATCTCGCCCCCGTGCTCAGCTCCCTGCTGGACGGCACCGAGGCCAAGAACGGCCGCGGCGCGACCGGCCTCTACCTCGCACCGACCAAGGCCCTCGCCGCCGACCAGCTGCGTCGGCTCGGCGAGCTGCGCTCCGCGGGTGGTGGCCCGGGTACCGGCGAGAGCGGTGGCTCCGGTACGACAGGTGGCGCTCCGCTCTCCCGGGTCCGTGCGGCTGTCTATGACGGCGATACTCCGTTCGAGGAACGCGAGTGGGTGCGGCAGTACGCCTCGTACGTGCTCACCAACCCCGACATGCTGCACCGCGGCATCCTTCCCGGGCATGCCCGCTGGGCCTCGTTCCTGCGTGCGCTGCGCTACGTGGTCATCGACGAGTGCCACGGCTACCGGGGCGTCTTCGGCTCGCACGTCGCCCAGGTGCTGCGGCGGCTGCGGCGGCTCTGCGCCCGCTACGGCGCCGACCCGGTCTTCCTGCTGGCCTCGGCCACCGTCGCCGAGCCCGGACACAGCGCCGAGCGGCTCACCGGCCTGCCGATGGCCGAGGTGACCGAGGACGGATCGCCGCGCGGCGAGACCGTCTTCGCGCTGTGGGAGCCGCCGCTGACCGAGCTGTCCGGCGAGCACGGCGCGCCGGTCCGCCGCTCGGCCACCGCCGAGGCCGCCGACCTGCTCACCGACCTCGTGCTCGACGAGACCCGCACCGTGGTCTTCGTCCGCTCCCGACGCGGAGCGGAGCTGGTCTCCGTCATCGCCCAGGAGCGGCTCGCCGAGGCCGTCGGCCACGGCGCCGCCCGACGGGTGGCCGCCTACCGCGGCGGCTACCTGCCGGAGGAACGCCGGGCGCTGGAGCGCGCCCTGCACTCGGGCGCTCTGCTCGGGCTGGCCTCCACCAGCGCGCTCGAGCTGGGCATCGACGTCGCCGGCCTGGACGCCGTCCTGCTCGCCGGGTATCCCGGAACGCGAGCGTCCTTGTGGCAACAGGCGGGCCGCGCCGGCCGCGAGGGCCAGGGCGCGCTGGCCGTGCTGATCGCCCGCGACGACCCGCTGGACACCTACCTGGTGCACCACCCGGACTCCCTGTTCCGCCGCCCGGTCGAGTCGACCGTCCTGGATCCGGACAACCCGCACGTCCTCGCCCCGCACCTGTGCGCGGCGGCGGCGGAGCTCCCGCTCGCCGACCCCGCCGACCTGGAACTCTTCGGTCCCTCCGCGCCGATACTCGTGGCACAGCTGGAACGCCGGGGCATGCTGCGTCGTCGTGCGGGCGGCTCGTGGTTCTGGACCCGACGTGAGCGGGCCGCCGACCTGGTCGACATCCGTGGCGAGGGCGGCACACCAGTCCGTGTCGTCGAGGCCGACACCGGCCGCCTGCTCGGCACCGTCGACGCCGGCTCCGCCCACACCGCTGTCCACACCGGCGCGGTCCACCTGCACCAGGGCCGCACCTACCTGGTCCGCGAACTCGACCTCGAGGACGCAGTGGCCCTCGTCGCCGAGGCCGACCCGCCGTACAGCACCGTGGCCAGGGACACGACGTCCATCACCATTCTGGACACGGACCGTCAGGTCGCCTGGGGCGATGGCGAACTGAGCTTCGGGTCGGTGGAGGTCACCAACCAGGTCGTCTCGTTCCTGAAACGCCGCCTCCTGACAGGCGAGATCCTCGGCGAGACCAAGCTGGACCTGCCGCCGCGCACCCTGCGGACCCGAGCTGTCTGGTGGTCGGTGACAGAGGATCAGCTGGAGGACGCGGGCATCCTCCCCGAGGAGCTCCCCGGGGCCGCCCATGCGGCCGAACATGCGTCCATCGGCCTGCTCCCTCTCTTCGCCACCTGCGACCGCTGGGACATCGGCGGCGTCTCGGTCCCGCTCCATCCGGACACGGGCCTGCCGACCGTCTTCGTCTACGACGGCCACCCGGGCGGAGCGGGCTTCGCCGAGCGCGGCTTCCAACGCGCCCAGGAGTGGCTGGAGGCCACGCTCCAGGCCATCACCGCCTGCGAGTGCGAACGCGGCTGCCCCTCCTGCATCCAGAGCCCCAAGTGCGGCAACGGGAACGACCCGCTGGACAAGGCCGGTGCGATCCGTCTCCTGACGCTGCTGCTGGCCGGTGCTCCGAGGCCGGAGCCGGGGGACACGGCGACGGATGCGGCGGTGGAGGCGCCTGGGCAGCAGGGGACGAAGGAGGCCGGGCCGCTCAGCTGAGGCCCCCCACGCGCCGGTCCGTTCCGACCGGTTCGCGCGGGCCGTCCCTCGGGTCCGGATCACATCGGCGCCATGACCGGACCTGCCCTGGCCCGGCCGACCGCCGGAGGCAACCCCGGCACCAGATCCACCGGTGCGGGCACCGAGACCTCGACCTCCACGCTGTCCTCGCCCGCGTCCGCCCGGATCGCGCAGGAGCGAAGCCTGGCTCCCTGGGCCGAGGCGACGGAGGCGGCATGCGCGCAGGCCTCTCCCGGATCGAGCAGGAGCCGTCCTGCGGCAGCGAGAGCGGCCAGATCGGCCGCTGCCTCAGCCCGATGGCGCGCGGCCACCGCACCCGCGATGCCGAGCGCGGCGGTGGCAGCCAGGGTGATGAGCAGCGTCAGCCCGAGAAGCCAGACGGTCGCCGACCCACGATCCCGCAGCTTCGCCCCTGTCGTAGGGCCTGTTTGAGAACTCGCGCCGGGCCCGGCCCGACCCGCCGTCCGGTGTGGGCGCATCACCGGCTGCCTCGCCGCGTGCCCGGTTCGCCGGGCTCACGCTCGGCCACGGCCGTGGCCGAGACCCGGAACGACAGCAGCCCGCCCGGGCCACTGCTGACAGCGGACACCTCGGCGCGCACCATGTCGCCCGCCTCGCTGACAGCCACCGAAGCTCCTGGCGGTGCTGCCGCCCGTCCGAGCGCGACGGCCTGGGGATCGCCTCGGGCAGCCGCGCGAGCCGCCTCGCGGGCCGCGTCGACGCACCGGACCTTGGCAGAGCCCACCAGGACCGCCCAGAGCAGCAGTGCCGCGATCAGTACCAGGCCGGGGAGGGCCACCGCTGCCTCGGCAGTGGCGTATCCGGCTTCGGCAACCCGCGATCGCCCGCGCGCCCGCACTTCAGACGGCACCGAGCGCTCGCCGGATCAGGCCCTGCAGCGCGGAGGAGACCGCTCCACTGGTGACGATCTTGTAAAGCAAGGCAGCGAAGCCGCACGCGGCCACCGTTCCGACCGCGTATTCGGCCGTCGTCATGCCCGCGTCCGGAGCCCGGCGGCGCAGCCGACAGCGGATCAGGTGCAGCGTGTGGAGCACCCAGACCTGGGCCACACACAGCGCGAACCACAGCACGGCCTGGCAGCGCCGCGCGAACAGCCGAGCCATCGGGCCCATCAGTGGCGTGGTCGACTGGGCGAACGGCCGGCCCGTGGCACGGACTTCGGGTGAGGTGGTCATGGTCCCCTCCGGGTGTGATGCGGGTGTGCGGTAAGTGCTGGTAGTCGGCGCGTGGCGCGTGTGATGCGCCGGGTGGCTCGGGCGATCGACGCGGGTCAGATGCGGGTCAGATGCGGGTCAGGAAGCTCCCGGCGAGGCCCGTGACCACAGGCACGACGCCCACCAGGACGAAGGCGGGAAGAAAGCAGAGCCCGAGCGGAGCCGTCGCCAACACCCCCGCTCTGCGGACACGAGCCTGGGCTTCGCGTGCGGCAGCAGCTCGCTCCGCGTCAGCCAGTCGGGCCAGCCCGGCAGCGGGCGGCGCGCCGCTGGCGGCGGCACGGGCGAGGCAGCGGCCCAGCGGCGCCAGTACGGGCTCGACCTTGCCCAGTCGCTCCCAGCAGGCCTCCGGGTCGGCACCCATGGACAGCTCCGTGGCCGCTGCGGCCAGTCGGCCGGCCATGGGCTGGGGTATGGCCCTCGCCACGGCCGCGGTGGCCGCGTCGGGCGGGCACCAGGACGACAGACAGCCCGCCAGTAGGTCTGCGGCAAGGGGAACTTGTCCACGCAGCGCGATCGCCTCCTGGCGCTGCCGCTGTTGCGCGGGGTTCGGTGGCGTGGGCAACCAGCGCAGACCGGCCGACGCGAGGACGACTCCGAGCATCCACCCGTCCATCCCGCCGACCAGCAGCGCCGCGCCCAGTCCGACCATGCCGGAAGCCAGCACGGGCACCGCCCGCTCCCGGTGATGTTCCATCACCGTCTTTGGGAGCGTGGGGTCTCTGAAGCTGCCGCCCAGCGTCCCCTTCCCGAGCCCTGTCGTCCCGGGAGCGAGCCCGACACGGCGGACTCGCCGTCGTTGCCGCCGCTGCAGCCCGACAGCGACCACCGTGGCGGTCGTCCCGCTGGCCATCGCCGCGAGTGTCACCGCCCCGCTCACGCAGCGAACTCCGCGCCGTGCGCGATTCTGGCTGTCCAGAGGAGTCCGGCAGCTTCGAGGGCCGCGCCGAGCGTCAGGCAGAAGAGGCCAGGGCCGGTGTGCAGGAGCACACGCACGGGGTCCGCACCAAGGGCCGCGCCCAACACGACTCCGAAGAGCGGCAGCAGGGCCAACAGGACCGCAGTCGACCGTGGACCGGCGAGTTCGGCACGGACGCTCTCGCGGAGCGCGCGTTCCGCACGCAGGCCCTCGGCCACCCGATCCAGCCCGTCAGCCAGCCCGGCGCCGCTGGCCGAAGTCACCTGCCAGCAGGCGGCCGCCCCTGCGGCGCCCTCCGCACCGGGCAGCCCGGACAGAAGAACCAATGCGGCATCGACCGAACCGCCGAAGCGAACAGCTGCCAGCAACCCGGTGAGGTCCAACGCGTCGCCGTGCGGCAGTCCCTCGACCGCCATCTCCACGGCCTGGTGGGGTGTCGCCCCGGTGCGCAACTCCCCGGCGAGCGCGGCGCAGAGTTCCACCACGGCTGCTCTGCGCCGCTCGAAGAGGAGTTGTTCACGCCTCCTGCGCCGCCACCGGAGCACCGGCCAGACCGCCGCGGCACCGATGAGCATCGGGACAGGTGATGCCGTGGCCCAGGCCACGGCGCCGCCCAAGGGCACCAGCAGCATCTCGACCGGAAGCCTGCGCCGTGCCCACCGAAAGGCTCGGCGAAGGCGGCCCGCGGGAACCACCGCCGCATCCGGGTAGAGACGGCACTGACGTTGCCTGGCCTCGTCGCGTCGGGCCAGCCACCAGGCGCAGCCGCCCAGCAGACACATCACCAGGACCGCTCCCGCCGCGTGGAGCGCCGGCCCACTCGACCAGGGCTGGCCGTTCAACGCGCGCCGCCCTTGCCGCCGTCGGTCCAGGGTGCACGCAGCCCACCACAGCGCTCCGAGAGCTGATCCCAGCCAGGGCCCGGCTGCGCGGGACCGGCGTGCGGGAAGCTGACGGCGGGGATGGAGGTGACCCACCCCTCCGGGCTTCGGCTCAGCACGCAGACCTCGGCCACGCGTCGCTGCCCGCCGGGACCTCGTACGAGGTGGATCACGGCGTCCAGCGCCGAGCCCAGCTGGCTGTGGACGGCGTCCCGGCCCAGGCCCGCCGTGGCCGCGAGCGCTTCGAGCCGGGCGGGCACGTCCTCGGCGGCATTGGCATGGACCGTGCCGCACCCGCCTTCGTGGCCCGTGTTGAGCGCGGCGAGCAGGTCCAGCACCTCGGCACCGCGCACCTCGCCGACCACCAGACGGTCGGGACGCATCCGCAGCGCCTGGCGGACCAGGTCACGCAGTCCGACGCCACCGGCGCCCTCCTGGTTCGGCGGGCGTCCCTCGAGCCGCACCACGTGCGGGTGGTCAGGAAGGAGTTCGGCGGAGTCCTCGACCACCACCAGCCGCTCCTGCGAGGGGACCAGGCCCAACAGCGCCGCCAGCAACGTCGTCTTTCCGGTGCCCGTCCCACCCGAGATCATGAAAGCCAGGCGGTTGTGCACCAGCGCACGGAGCAGCCCGGCTCCCCAGGCCGTGAGCGATCCCGCTGCCGCGAGCTCCTCCAGGGTGAACGGTCGGGCCCGGCTGACGCGGAGTGAGATCAGGGTGCAGCCGACCGCGACGGGCGGAAGCACAGCGTGCAGCCGAACCCCCTGCGGCAACCTGGCGTCCGTCCACGGGCGCGCGTCGTCGAGGCGACGGCCCGCCGTATGGGCGAGGCGCTGAGCAAGCCGCCGGATGGCTGCCTCGTCCGGGAAGCGCACCTCACGGGCGCGTTGGAGACCGTAACCACGGTCGACCCAGACCTCACGCGGGCCGTTGACCAGGACGTCGGTGACCTGTGGGTCGGTCAGCAGCGCCTCCAGCGGCCCTGCTCCGACCATCTCGGCGCGCAGCTCCCGCACGATCTCCAGGACTTCGGTGTCGCCGTAGGGACGCCCCTGGGCTCGCAGCGCGGCTGCGACTCCCGCCGTGGTCGGGGCGACACCGGCCTCCGCGAGACGGAGACGCACGGCGTCCAGCAATCCGGTGGAGGTGACGGTCCTGCTGGCCGTCGCCGTGGTGCGGGCCCCGGTCGTGTGCTTGGTCATGCCGCCACTCCCCCGTCGTCGATGCCGCCCGGCCGTCCGCCGTCGCCACGGGTGAAGCCCCTGCCGCCGGCCGAACGGTCACCTGCCTTCGCGGCTCTGTGCGTGCCGCGAGCGGACTCCGCAGGGCCGGTGCCCAGCCCTGCGCCTGCCAGAGCCTCCGTCAGAAACGCCGTGCAGAACCGGCCGAGCGGACCCTTGGGCCGAGCCCCCGGGGGCCGTCCGCACTCCAGGTCGGCGGTCAGGCCCGGCTCGGGGCCGAGCTCACCTGCCAACGGGAGCCGCAGCCCACGGGCCACCTCCTCACCCGTCATTCCGCTCGGGGACGGGCCACGGACGACCGCGCGCAGATCGGACAGGCGCATGCCCACGGAAGCGGCGACGCGGCCGGACGCCGCCATCGCCCGCAGCTCACCGGGGACCACCAGCAGCCCCAGATCAGCCTGCTCCAACGCCTCGGCCGCCGCGGCGTCGATCCGCCGCGGCAGGTCAAGGACGACCACACCCCCGCGCCGGCGCGCCGCGCCGAGAACTGTGCGCACCGCTTCGACCGGGATCGTGAGCCTGTCACCACGGTCCCAACTGAGCGCCGCCAGCCGGTGTACCCGCGGCAGGGACTGCTCCAACTCCATTGCATTGACCCTCCCTCGTGAGGCGGCCAGGTCCGGCCACCGCAATCCGACGGCCTCCTCGCCGCCGAGCAGCACGTCCAGCCCGCCTCCCAGCGGGTCGACATCGACGAGAACGGTGCGGCGGCCCTCACGAGCGGCGGTGACCGCGAGGGCGCAGGCCAGCGTCGACGCGCCCGCGCCACCGCGCCCGCCGAGAACCGCCACCGTCAGGGCCGGGGCTCCGGCCCCCTCGGCCGCGTCGGCCACCCGGTCGAGCAACCAGGGCTCGCAGTCCGGGAGGAAGACGACCTGTTCGGCGCCGAGCGACACGGCCCGCTGCCAGACTCCGCCGTCGTCCAGATCGGATCCGACGAGCACCACACCCGGGCGGCGGGGCACGCCGGACATGCGCTCGGCGACGTCCACACCGACGAGGACGAGGGATGCCGACTCCCAGACCTGGCGGGGCGGCGGGGCACCACAGACCAGGTACGGCTCGGCTCCCGCGGCGGCGCACAGCTTGAGCAGAGCCTCGATCAACTCGTCGTCCTCGGTGACGATCAGCGGCCCTCGTGACGCTGCACCGACGGCGTCGTAGGGCTCGACGACGCGCGAGGCGGCGGGCTCGGCGGACTCCCCTGCCACTGTGGGCTCCGACGGGTCCGAGGGCCCCGGGGAGGCTCCGGACGACAGCCCGGAAGGCGGATCTACGGGTGGCTCGGCGGACGGCCCTACGGGCGGCAGTGCGTCCATGACGACTCCCTCGTGCGACGTGCTGGGAACGCCGGTTGCGGCGCGGATTCAGCGTGCTGGGAATTCGCAAGAGGCGCGTGGTCCGGTTGGCAATCTGTGGACAACGAAGGGGGTGTGGAAAACTCGGCCACTCCGGAGGCTGAGTTATATGTCAGCAAGTTGACGAGGGAGCGCCTGACGCCTTACGCGGCCACAACGCCACCACCCCGCGAAGCGCCGTAGTGAAGTCGCTGAAATATCTTGCAAATGCGAGGGTGGATCGCGTTCCGCCGCATCCGGAACGGGTAAGCCCGATTCGGGCGTCGGCGCGGTTGTCGGCAACCCAACGGGGGCCTGACCCCGCCGAACTGTCGCGGCACCGCATCAGTGCAGGTGACCGCAGTTCTGCGGCGGGAAATCCCCTCAGAACGCCGGCCGACGAAATGGGCCGGGACGTGCGACGACCCCCGCCGGGGGGGAGAGCGGGGGTCGTCCTCCACAGCCCGACTCGGGGGGGGAGGAGTCGAGCTGGGTTAGCACGGTCGCGAACGATCCGTGACTTCCATGGTGTACCCGAAGCCCTTCTCAAGCAAACCCACGCGCCATGCCTTGACCCGAATGGTTGCCACATATCCTCGACATCGTGGAAAACCACTCGCAGCCGCGCCGTCCGGCCCGTCAAGCCGCCTTCTTCGACCTGGACAAGACCGTGATCGCCAAGTCCAGCGCGCTCGCCTTCAGCGGGCCGCTGTACCGCGGCGGACTGATCAACCGCAGGGCGGTGCTCAAGAGCGCCTACGCCCAGTTCGTCTTCCTGGCCGGCGGTGCCGACCACGACCAGATGGAGAAGATGCGCCAGTACCTCTCCTCGCTGGCCCGTGGCTGGAACGTGGCCCAGGTACGGGAGATCGTCGCCGAGACCCTGCACGACCTGATCGACCCGTTGATCTACGACGAGGCCGCCTCGCTGATCGAGGAGCACCACGCGGCCGGTCGGGACGTGGTGATCGTCAGCAGCTCCGGCTCCGAACTGGTCGAGCCCATCGGCGAGATGCTCGGTGCGGACCATGTGATCGCCACCCGGATGGCCGAGGAGGACGGCTGTTACACGGGAGAGATCGACTTCTACGCCTACGCCGCGAACAAGGCCGTGGCCATCCGCGCGCTCGCCGAGACCGAGGGCTACGACCTGGAGCGCAGTTACGCCTACAGCGACTCCGCCACCGACCTTCCCCTGCTGGAGGCGGTCGGCAACCCCTTCGCGGTCAACCCGGACCGGGCGCTACGGCGGGAGGCGACCGCCCGGGGCTGGCCCGTCCTCGTGTTCGACCGGCCGGTCCAGCTGCGCGAGCGCAGCGCCTCCCTCGCGGTGACCAGCAGGCCGGTCCTCGCCGCGGCGGCCTTCGGGGCAGCGGTCACGGCAGCTGGTCTGGTCTGGTACGCCGCACGGCGCTCGGGACGCCCGGACGGGTCCTGACCGAGGTCCGTTCCTGCCTGCGGCCGAGCCGAAGGTAAAGAACTGCGTCCCCGGGTTCCGCTTCGGTGTGATCCGCGCTACAAAGGAGGTACGGCCCGCGAGACCAGATGGCGAACCTCAGACGGCGACGTTGAAAGGACCCATCGAGCGTCAGGCCACACGGACCGCGCACAGCCTCCGGGCACCCACGTACAGCCGACCCACGATCTGGGCCGCCACACCCGGCGAACGGGCACAGATCCCCGCCGGATGGGCAATGACAAGGCGTACGCATGGTCACTTGGACCCTGTGCCAGCGGCGGCATCCGAGGATGCCGCCGCAACCCTGTGCGGGCCCGTCGAGGGCCCGTCGAGGAACCCCAGTTACGCCATCCCGCGCTGCATGGCCTCGCACACCGCCGTGCTCTCACGCACGCCGAGCCGCAACGCCTGGGCGCAGTGGATGATCCAGGTGGTCATGCCCTCGGCGGTGCCCGAGCCGTAGCCGGCCAGCGCGGCGCGGTAGGCGTCGGTGCCGAGTTCGGCTAGGCCGACCTCCATCGGGCAGATGGCCTTCGGGTCAAGGCCCTCCGCGATCAGCACGATCCGCTGCGCGGCCCGCGCCACCAGCCCGTTGGCGTTGACGAAGGGCCGCAGGGTCATCAGTTCGCCGTGGACCACGGCGGCCACGACAAGAGCCGGAGCCGTTCGCTCGTTCGGGTGTTTCGTGCCACCGCGGCTGGCCAGGAGGTCCGCCAAGGTGTCCAATCGTGCCGAGACCTCGGCGACTGGGGGCGCCGGAGGCAGCGAGAAGTCAGACAGTGGCGGTGTGTCGGGCCGCGTCTCGGGCTTCTCGGTCGCGACCACCTGGTGTCGGAACAGCTCCTCGGAGGGCTCTCCGTTCTGCCGTGGTCGACCCACCGCGGGGCCGGTCGCATCGCCGACCGCCAACAGGTGCAGGCGGGCCAGTACCTGCAGCGGCGAGTGCCGCCAGGTGCCGAGCAACTGTCCCGCCTCGACGCTCAGTCGAAGCGCGCCGCCGACGAGGCGCGCGTCGGGGTCCTGGCTGTAGTCGGTGCGCCGACGCACCTCCTCCAGCGGCCAGTCCGCGCCCTCCAGCGCGGCTGACGCACGGGCGCCGCGCAACGCGGCCTCGGCGGTGACCTCGTCGGCCCGGCGACGCATCACTCGGTGGCCGTAGAGACGGTCGACGGCGCGACGCGCCTCGGCGACGGCCTCGGCGACGCCCGGCAGCTCGCCCAGGGGCGCCAGCGGGTCCGCGGACCCGGAAGGTGAAGGGGTGCTCGTGCTCACCGAACTGACATTACGGAACGAGCGGGACCACTGAGCCCGCTTGGGGACGTGGGGTGCATCACCCGAAAGAGTCAAGGATCTGTGAAACCGGATCTAGAGGCTTGAGCACCTCGCTACGATGGCCGCTATCGGTGACGATAACGGTTCCCAATAAGCCGGATGATCCGGGCCGGTCGTCAACCGCTCCACCTGTGCTCACCGCACCTCGCACGCGCCCCCGACCGGAGCTCCCATGAAGATCGCTTTCGTCGGCAAGGGTGGCAGTGGCAAGACCACGCTGTCCTCGCTGTTCATCCGCCACCTGGCCACCGCCGGGAGCCCGGTGATCGCGGTGGATGCCGACGTCAACCAACACCTGGGCGCGGCCCTCGGACTCAGCCAGGAGGAGTGCGCGGCACTGCCCTCGCTCGGGGCCCAGATCCCGGCCATCAAGGAGTACCTGCGCGGACAGAACCCGCGCATTGCCGACGCGGCGTCAATGATCAAGACCACGCCGCCCGGCCGGGGGTCGCGGCTCCTGCGCATCGTCGAGGAGAACCCGATCTACCAGCTCTGCGCCCGCCCCGTCTCGGTGGACGGCGCCTCTCTCCGCCTGATGGCCACCGGCGCCTTTGAGGAGGAGGACCTCGGGATCTCCTGCTACCACTCGAAGGTCGGCGCGGTGGAGCTCTGCCTGAACCACCTCGTCGACGGCCCCGGCGAGTACTGGGTGACCGACATGACCGCCGGCGCCGACTCCTTCGCCTCGGGCCTGTTCACCCGCTTCGACCAGACCTTCCTGGTCTGCGAGCCCACCCTGAAGGGCGTCTCGGTCTACCGTCAGTACAGGGATTACGCAGCCGACTACGGCGTCCGGCTGCACGTGATCGGCAACAAGGTCGAGCACGAGGACGATCTGGCCTTCCTCCGGGAGGAGTTGGGCGACGCGCTGGTCGCGGCCTTCCACCGCTCCAGCTGGGTCCGTCGGACGGAGCAGGGTCGCGCACCCGCCTTCTCCGAGTTGGAGCCCGTCAACGCCGCCGTGCTGCGCACGCTCCAGGAGACGGCGGACGCCGCTCACGCCGACCGCGACTGGGCTCGCTGGACGGCTCAGTCCGTCTCCTTCCACCTTCGCAACGCCGAGAGTTGGGGCAACGCCAAGACCGGTGCAGACCTGGCCGCGCAGGTGGACCCGGACTTCGTCTTCAGCGAGGAGCTGCTCCCGCTGCCGGAGCCGCTCGGGGTCTGAGCCAACCCTGCGCCGCGAGCACCACAGGGGCTCGCACCTGCTCACACGGGTGAACTTGGGGTGCCGGAACTACCAAGAAGGTAAAGGTTTCATTACTCTTCATTTACCGATTCTTGGCCTACTCGTGGCACACCCAGCCGCGCCGTCCTCGCCCACAGGAGACGCGACCATGCAGAGCACGCAGAGCACCGAGTTCCCCACACCTTGCCCGCTGTCCCCTCCGCCCGCATCGGTGCAGTCCCCACCGATGCCGGCGCCGACGGACTCCCTGACGGGAGTCCGCGACTTCCAGCAGCACACGGCTCCACTGCTGCGGCCCGAGCTGGCCCGGCTCGCCCGGGAGGGGCAGACGCCGTCACAGCTCTTCATCACCTGCGCGGACTCCCGCATGGTGCCGAACGTGATCACCAACAGCGGCCCCGGAGAGCTGTTCACCGTCCGCAACATCGGCAACCTGGTCCCACCGACCACCGACGACAGCGTCTTCGCCGCAGTGGAGTACGCGATTGACGTGCTGTCGGTCCGCGAGATCGTCATCTGTGGCCACTCGGGCTGCGGAGCGATGCAGTCGCTGCTCCACGGCGCGCACCGCAGGGACGGTCGCGCCGTCACTCCCCTGACCCGCTGGCTGCGCCATGGTCAGGACTCACTGCACCGGGTGCGCCACCAACCCGCCCGCTTCCATGGCCGGCCCCCGTCGACCGACCCGCTGGAGCGGCTCTGTCTCACCAATGTCGTCCAGCAGCTGGACAACCTGCGCGCCCATCCGAGCGTCACCCGCAAAACTGATTCGGGTGAGCTCCGCCTGACCGGTCTCTACTTCGAGCTGAGCACGGCGCAGACCTACGTCTGGTCGCCGGGCAACCGCGGATTCCGGCCGGTCACGCCACGCCTGGGCAGCGCCGCCTGACGGGACGACGGGTGGCCGCGCGCCTCTCGTCCGGCCGTGAATCCGGGCCGCAGCGACCACGGATCTGCGGCTGCTCCGGGATCACCCCGGAAAGGTCTAAACCAATTTTAGCTGGGGCCTTGTCAGCACCCCCATCGACCTGGTGAGCTGTCTCACGAAATCAGGATGAAACCCGATGAGGAGTGTTGCGTTGAGCAGCAATGAGAGCCTGGCGAACCTGCTCAAGGAGGAGCGGCGGTTCGCCCCTCCCGCAGCGCTGGCGGCAGCCGCCAACGTCACCGCCGACGCCTATGCCGCGGCCAAGGCCGACCGGTTGGGCTTCTGGGCCGAGCAGGCCCGGCGGCTGAGCTGGGCCAAGGAGCCCACCGAGACCCTGGACTGGTCCAACCCGCCCTTCGCCAAGTGGTTCGCCGACGGCGAGCTCAACGTCGCCTACAACTGCGTGGACCGCCACGTCGAGGCCGGCCTGGGCGACCGGGTCGCGATCCACTTCGAGGGCGAGCCCGGCGACTCCCGCGCCATCACCTACGCGGAGCTCAAGGACGAGGTCTCCAAGGCGGCCAACGCGCTGCTGGAGCTCGGCGTCGCCAAGGGCGACCGGGTGGCGATCTACCTGCCGATGGTCCCCGAGGCCGTCGTCGCGATGCTGGCCTGCGCCCGGATCGGCGCGCCGCACTCGGTCGTCTTCGGAGGCTTCTCCGCCGACGCCGTGGCCTCCCGAGTCCAGGACGCGGACGCCAAGCTGGTGATCACGGCCGACGGCGGCTACCGCCGCGGCAAGCCGTCCGCGCTCAAGCCCGCTATCGACGAGGCGCTGACGCAGTGCCCGCAGGTCGAGCACGTGCTGGTGGTGCGCCGCACCGGCCAGGAGACCGCGTGGACCGAGGGCCGGGACGTCTGGTGGCACGAGATCACGGAGCGTCAGTCCGCCGAGCACGCGCCCGAGGCGCACGCGGCGGAGCACCCGCTCTTCATCCTGTACACCTCCGGCACCACGGGTAAGCCCAAGGGCATCCTGCACACCACCGGTGGCTATCTGACCCAGGCCAGCTACACCCACAACGCCGTCTTCGACCTCAAGCCGGAGACCGACGTCTTCTGGTGCACCGCCGACATCGGCTGGGTCACCGGCCACTCGTACATCGTCTACGGCCCGCTCTCCAACGGCGCCACCCAGGTCATGTACGAGGGCACCCCGGACACCCCGCACCAGGGCCGCTTCTGGGAGATCGTCCAGAAGTACGGGGTCACCATCCTGTACACCGCCCCCACCGCGATCCGCACCTTCATGAAGTGGGGGGACGACATCCCCGCCAAGTTCGACCTGTCTTCGCTGCGGGTGCTGGGCAGCGTCGGCGAGCCGATCAACCCCGAGGCGTGGGTCTGGTACCGCGAGCACATCGGTGGAGGCCGCACCCCGATCGTGGACACGTGGTGGCAGACCGAGACCGGCGCCATGATGATCAGCCCGCTGCCGGGCGTGACCGAGACCAAGCCCGGCTCGGCCCAGGTGCCGCTGCCCGGCATCTCCGCCACCGTGGTGGACGACGAGGCCAACGAGGTGCCGAACGGTTCGGGCGGCTACCTGGTGCTGACGGAGCCGTGGCCGTCGATGCTCCGCACCATCTGGGGTGACGACCAGCGCTACCTGGACACCTACTGGTCCCGGTTCGAAGGCCGCTACTTCGCCGGCGACGGCGCCAAGAAGGACGACGACGGCGACATCTGGCTGCTGGGCCGGGTCGACGACGTCATGCTGGTCTCGGGCCACAACATCTCGACCACCGAGGTCGAGTCGGCACTGGTCTCGCACCCGAAGGTCGCCGAGGCCGCGGTCGTCGGCGCCACCGACTCCACCACCGGTCAGGCCATCGTCGCCTTCGTCATCCTGCGCGGCACCGCGCAGGACTCCGACGAGCTCACCGCCGAGCTGCGCGACCACGTGGGCCACGTGCTCGGTCCGATCGCCAAGCCGAAGCGCATTCTGACGGTCAGCGAGCTGCCGAAGACCCGCTCCGGCAAGATCATGCGCCGCCTGCTCCGCGACGTGGCCGAGAACCGCGCCGTGGGTGACGTCACGACCCTGGCGGACTCCACCGTCATGGACCTGATCCAGAGCAAGCTCCCCTCCGCGCCCAGCGAGGACTGAGCCCCGGACCCGTCAGGCGCTCTCGGGCGCTGCGACCGTGACGAGGAGTCGCGGTCGTGGCGCCCGCTGCGGTCCGTTGCTGACCGCCGGGGCCGCAATTGACGGGTCGGCAGTGACCGGTCGGCGAGTGGCGGGCCGCACTTCTGTCGCATTTCCGTAGCATGTGAAAAATCAGCATGCGACAAAGCGGATGAATACGACAGAAGTGAGGTGCCCCGAGTGACGAGCGCCCCGCCGCAGTCGCCGCGCCCGCAGTTCCTGGCCCGGCTGCCCCTGCCCGAGCGCGCGTTCCTCGCGGATGCTCTTCGGGCCGAGACGGTGGGTGGCGTCCTCCTGCTGGTCGCCGCCGTGGCAGCGCTCATCTGGGCCAACGCCTGGCCTCACTCCTACGAGACGGTGGCTGAGTACACCGTCGGACCGAGCAAGCCGCTCCATCTGGACCTGCCGCTGGAGGCCTGGGCCCAGGACGGGCTGCTCGCCGTCTTCTTCTTCGTCGCCGGCATCGAGCTGAAGCGCGAGCTGGTTGTCGGCGAGCTCCGGGATCCTCGGGCCGCCGTGCTGCCGGTCGTCGCGGCCGGCTGCGGGGTGGCGCTGCCCGCGATCCTCTACGCCCTCGCCAACTCGGGCTCCGGCGGGCACCCGGGTGGCTGGGCCATTCCGACCGCCACCGACATCGCCTTCGCCCTGGGCGTGCTGGCCGTCGTCGGGTCGCACCTCCCGTCGGCCCTGCGGGCGTTCCTGCTGACCCTGGCGGTGGTGGACGACCTGATCGCGATCCTGATCATCGCGATCTTCTACAGCTCGGGCATCAAGCTCTGGGCGCTCGGCCTCTCGCTGCTGGGTCTGGTCGTCTTCTACTTCCTGCACCGGGCCCGGGTGCACGGCTGGTACCTCTACGTCCCGCTGGCGCTCGTGATCTGGGCGCTGATGCACGAGAGCGGCGTGCACGCCACCGTCGCCGGCGTCGCCATGGGTCTGATGCTGCGGGTCACCAAGGACCCGGGCGAGGAGCACTCCCCCGGCGAGCACGTCGAGCACCTGGTCCGCCCGTTCTCGGCCGGGTTCTGCGTGCCCGTCTTCGCGCTCTTCGCGGCGGGTGTCTCGGTCAGCCCGCACGCCCTGGCCCAGGTCTTCACCACGGCCGCGCCGCTGGGCGTGGTGGTGGGCCTGGTGGTGGGCAAGAGTCTCGGCGTCTTCGGCGGGACCTGGCTGGCCGCCAGGTTCACCCGGGCGGAGCTCAATCCCGAGTTGGCCTGGGCGGACATCTTCTCGATGTCGGTGCTCTCCGGGATCGGCTTCACCGTCTCGCTGCTGATCTCCGAGCTCGCGTTCGCGGACCACCCCGACCTGGTGGCCCTGTCCAAGGCGGCGGTCCTGGTCGGTTCGCTGATCTGCGCCGTCGCGGCAGCCGTGCTGTTGCGGGGACGCAACCGCAAGTATCAGCGCCTCTGTGACGAAGAGGACGCCGAGACGGCGTAGTGTCCGGTGGTGACGTACCGTCGGGTAGCGGCATGATCTGATAGAGCAACAGCCAGCATCCGATGGCGACACGTCACAGGATCAGGATGAGGAGAAGCGACATGGCCGCTCCCGAGACCGGGACCGAGCGCACGGTGGGACAGCTGTTCGCTTCCGCGAGCGCCGATCTGTCGGCGTTGGTCCACGACGAGATCGCGCTCGCCAAGCAGGAGATCAAGAAGGACGTCATCCGCGGCGCGGCCGGCGGCTCGGCCGGCGTGGTCGCAGCGGTGATCCTGCTGGCCTCGATCCCGATGTTCAGCTTCGCGGCGGCCTACGGGATCCACTCGAGTGGTCTCGGGCTGGTCTGGTGCTTCCTGATCACGGGCGGCGCGTTCGTCCTGATCGCGCTGATCCTGGCCTTCTTCACCTACCGCGCGTTCCGGAAGCTCTCCCCGCCGGAGCGCACCATCGCGGGCGCCAAGGCCACCGTCGACGTGCTGAAGAACGCCAAGCCGCACGCCGCCGCTCCGGTGCCCTCGGTGGACGGCCACAAGGCGATCACGCGCTGACGTCCCTCGCACGTCTCGCGCAGCCGCCGGGCCCTCTCCGCGCGTCTGCCTTCCCTTGAGGTCTGACTTTCCCAAGTCTGACTCGTCCGAGCGGTTGACTCGTCCGGACCGGAACGTGTGACACGCTCTACTCATGGCCTTCGACCCAGCCGTCTCCAGCACCGACACCTTCGACCCGCGTATCGAGGGTCCGTGGACGCACCGTGACGTCGCCGCCAACGGCGCGCGGTTCCACATCGCCGAGGCGGGCGAAGGACCGCTGGTGCTGCTGGTGCACGGCTGGCCGCAGTTCTGGTGGGCCTGGCGGCACCAGCTGACCGCACTGGCCGACGCCGGGTACCGGGCGGTCGCCGTGGACCTGCGCGGCGTCGGCGGCAGCGACCGCACCCCGCGCGGCTACGACCCGTCCAACATGGCCCTGGACCTCACCGGGGTGATCCGCTCGCTCGGCGCGCAGGACGCGACCCTGGTGGGGCACGACTGGGGCGGCTTCCTGGCCTGGACCGCGGCGGCAATGCGCCCGGCCCTCGTCCGGCGGCTCGTGGCGGTCTCCAGCGCGCACCCGCGCCGCTTCCGGCGCGCGCTGCTGACCGACCGACGCCAGATCATGGCCGCAGAGCACCTGCTCGGCTTCCAGCGGCCGTGGGTGCCCGAGCGGCAGCTGGCCGCCGACGACGCGGCCCTGGTCGGGCAGTACCTGACCGAGTGGAGCGCTCCGGGCCACGAGCCCGACAAGGAGGAGCTGCTCACCTACCGGCACGCGATCATGCTGTCGAACTCGCGCCACTGCTCGATCGAGCCCTACCGCTGGCTGATGCGGTCCATGGGCCGACCGGACGGCCTGCAGTTCTCGCGGCGCATGAACCGGACGCTGCACGTGCCCACCCTGCACGTGCACGGCGCGGACGACCCGGTGCTGCTGGCCGGCACGGCTGCGGGCTCGGCCGCGTACGTCGACGCGCCGTACACCTGGCGGGTGCTCGACGGGGTCGGCCACTACCCGCACGAGGAAACCCCGGAGACCTTCAACGAGTTGCTGCTGGGCTGGCTCAAGGAGTCGGCGTAGCCTGACAGAGCAGGCTGAGGCGGGCCTGAAGGAAAAGGGCCCGCCACCGAGCGGGGACGGCAGGGTCGCGGTGCGACAGTCCGTCAATAGGCGAATACGCCACGCGCATAGGCCAATTGGAACCTTTGCTCGGGGTTACCGACCAAGTGATGCGGGCAACGTGCCTGTATGAGCTGGATGCACGACCGCGCCCTCGCGCCACGAAACCGTCGCCGCTCGCAGCAACGCTCCACGGTCACCGGCCCAGCCGGAGTCGCCGACGGAGCCGTCGCCGCTCATGTTCCGGGCACAGCAACAGAAGTGGCCCTGCTGGAGTCTGCCGGCCACGTCGGCATCCCACGCATCCTCGGGCGCCGCGCCCGCTGGGTGACCTCCCGCCTGCGGCAGCGCTGACCTCGCGCAGGCCACCCCGGCCAGGCTGACCAGGCAGGCAGCAGGCAGGGGAGGCCGGGAACCGGGCAGACGGAGCGTCAGAGCGAGTGCGGCGACAGGGCGGTGAACCAGAGCAGCGCGATGGTGCCGACGCCCATCAGCGGGACCAGGATCTCGGTCTCCAGCTTGTTGCCGCTGCTCTTGATGATCTCGATCTCGTAGCGCGTCTTCAGCGGCCACAGCCAGGGGGCGCCCATCTTGGTGATGGAGTCACCGAGCAGGTGGGCGACGCAGCCCAGGCCGACCGCGTAGGGCAGCCAACCCGGCGCCGACGGGATGAACTTGTCGATCACCCCGGTGCCGATCGCGGCCATGGCCACGATCGTGCCCCAGGCGTTGAAACCGTGGCCGGGTGGGCAGAGGTTGAGCGCGCGAATGGCCATGGCCAGCAGGAAGAACGTCACGCCCAGCGTGAAGTAGCGTCCTACGTACGTCACACCGGCCCATGTCCCGGCCGTCATCAGCGCGACGAAGAAGATCGAGTGGGTGGCGTGCCGGTGGCCGCCCGAGATCCAGGCCACGAAGCGGCAGAGCAACTTGCTGACGGGGCCCAGGAAGTTGGCGATGGTGCCGTCGTGGTGGTCCAGGTCGGGCAGGAGTGCTGCGCCCGCGCAGAGCACCGTGCCCATCAGGATCTCCTGCGGCTGCAGATGAGCGTGCATCACCAGTGGCGGCAGGTAGGGGGCGGTGGCCGCGAAGAGCAGTGCCCCGCTCACCGCGTGCGAGTGGCCCATCATGACTGTTCGTCCTCCCCAAGCCGCACAGTCTTCGCTGCGCGTCGCCGCCCTCGGCTGACGCCTTCTCACGCCCGCCCGCGCCCGACCGTACCAGGAAGATCGGACAGGGCCGCAGGGCCCACCTGATCAGGGCTCAGCGGACGTGCGGAGCCCCGGTGGCGGGCCTCATCAGAGCGCGCAGGACTCCGTGTTGACCGACGAGGTCAGGTCCTCGCCCTGCAGCGCGTCGGAGCGGATCTCGTCGACGGTGAGCGCATAGCCCGTCTGGGCGTCGTCAAGGGACTTGGCGAAGACCACACCGTAGACCTCGCCGTCCGGAGTGAGCAGCGGCCCACCGGAGTTGCCCTGACGGACCGTCGAACGGATCGAGTAGACGTCGCGGCTCACCGTGCCACGGTGGTAGATGTCCGGGCCGTTCGCCTGGATCCGGCCACGGACGCGGGCGGCCTGGACGTTGAACGGACCGTTCTCCGGGAAGCCGGCGACGATGGCGTCCGCTCCGGAGTCGGCGCTGCCCGCGAAGGTGAGCGTAGGTGCGTTGAGCCCAGGGACATCCAGGATGGCGATGTCGCGCTGCCAGTCGTACAGGACGACGTGCGCGTCGTACGTGCGGTCGCCCAGGCGGACCGTGGAGGTGGTCACGCCGCCGACGACATGGGCGTTGGTCATCACCCGCTGCGGGGCGTAGACGAAGCCAGTGCCTTCGATCTCCTTGCCGCAGGACGGCGCGGTGCCAAGGACCTTGACGATGCTCTGGCGCGCGGTGCGGACGCCTGCGCTGTTGACCAGGGCCGGGTCCGGGGCCGGGACGTCGGTGATCGGCTCGGTCTGGAACGGGTCGAAGACCTGCGGGAAACCGTTGCGGGCCAGGGTCGCTGTGAAGTCGGAGAACCAGGACGGCGCGTCGGCGGGCAGCGCGTCCTGGACCGTGGCGAGCACCTTGGACGTCCGCACCTGGTGGGCGACGGTGGGCAGGGAGGTGCCCGCCAGCGCCGACCCTATGAGCCAGGCGACCAGCAGCATGGCGACCACGTTGACCACCGAGCCGCCGACGGCGTCGGGAATCCGGGCCCGGCTGCGGCCGATCCGCCCGCGCAGCTTCCAGCCCCAGTGCGTCGTGAACGCCTGGCCGCAGGCAGCGAAGACGATGACCACCACGACCGCGACGACGGAGGAGACGACGCCGGGCGAGAGATGGGTGAGCAACTGCGGCAGCAACTGCACGGCGAGCACGCCGCCGCCGAGGAAGCCCAGGACAGAGAGGACGCCCACGACGAAGCCCTGGCGGTAGCCGCTCACGGCGAATCCGACGGCGGCCAGGAGCAGCAGGACATCAAGGACGTTCACCCGGCTACCTTGCCATGCGTGACGAATGGAGCGCAGGCCCCCTCCCCAGCCTGTGGACAACTCGTGACCCCCACGAGACCTGTGCCGGGCCGTCGCCGACGCGCATGTCCGACGTCGTGCCCCGCACTCGACGAGGGGTCAGTGGCCTCCGGGGGACGTCCCCTGCTCCAGGGCGCGGGCACGCGCCTGCTCCTCCGGAGAGGCGAAGATCGAGGCGTCGCCGAGCTCGACCTCCTGGCCGTTGTCCCACGGGCGTTCCCAACCCGCGTGGTGGAGCAGGCGGTCGATGACACCCGCGGTGAAGCCCCAGATCACATGGCCGTCGATCCGGAACGCCGGGCCGCGGAAGCCGCTCGGATGCCGGAGCCTGGCCCGGTTGGCGGGGTCGACCAGCCGTGCGATCGGGACCCGGAACACCTCCGCCACCTCGCCCTCGTCCACCGGTGCGACCGGGACGGGGGTGTGCCACCAGCCGAGCACCGGCGTGACGACGAAGTCGCTCACCGGGATGTAGAGGTCCGGCAGCACGCCGAAGACCTGCACGCCGGACGGGTCGAGGCCGGTCTCCTCCCACGCCTCACGGAGCGCGGCGCGGATCCGACCGTCCCCGGACGGGTCCCCGTCCTCGGGGTCGAGCGCGCCTCCGGGGAACGAGGGCTGGCCCGCGTGCGAGCGCAGCCGCCGGGCGCGCTCAATCAGGAGCAGATCAGGGCCTGCGTCCACGCGGGCTTCCGGGCCTGCGTCCGGGCCGGCGCTCGGCCCACTTCCCGGCTGCTCCCCGAAGAGCACCAGGACCGCCGAGCGGCGGCCGCCCTGCTCAGGCGGCAGGAACCGGCTCAGCTGCGTCGGCTCGATCCGCTCCGCGACGTCGCGGACGGGGACCAGCCACTCCGGGATGCCCTCGCGCTCGACCTTCGCGGGTGCCCCGGGGTCGGTCCACGTGCCGCTCACGCAACCACCTCGGCAGCGGTGTCGGCGACGGGACCGCCGTGAGCGGCCGCACGCGCAGCCGCCTCGCCCGGGTAGTCGGACGGCGGCTTGAGCCGCTGGCCGGGCTGGCCGCCCTTCTCGTACTTGAGCAGCTTCTCTGCCTTCACCGGGTCGGTCTCACCGACGCCGTAGGAGGGGCAGAGCTGGGCGATCGGGCATGCGCCGCAGGCGGGCTTCCGGGAGTGGCAGATCCGGCGGCCGTGGAAGACCACGCGGTGCGACAGCATGGTCCACTCGCTCTTCTCGACGAGCTCGCCGACCTCCTGCTCGACCTTGACCGGGTCCTCGGAGGTGGTCCACCCGAACCGCAGGGCCAGCCGCCCGAAGTGGGTGTCGACGGTGATGCCGGGGACACCGAAGGCGTTGCCCAGCACGACGTTGGCCGTCTTGCGCCCGACGCCCGGCAGGGTCACCAGGTCCTCCAGACGACCGGGAACCTCGCCACCGAAGTTATCGCGCAGCGTGGCGGAGAGGCCCAGCAGGGACTTGGCCTTGTTGCGGAAGAAGCCGGTCGGGCGGATCAGCTCCTCCAACTCCTCGGGGTTCGCGCCCGCCATCAGCTCCGGCGTCGGGTACGCCGCGAAGAGGGCAGGCGTGGTCTGGTTCACCCGCAGGTCCGTCGTCTGGGCAGACAGGACGGTCGCCACCAGGAGTTGGAAGGGGTTGTCGAAGTCGAGCTCGGGGTGCGCGTACGGATACACCTCCGCCAACGCCCGGTTGATCTTCCTCGCCGCCCGCACCTTCGCCAGATGCGTTGTCGGGAACGGTGCCTTCTTGAACCCCGGCCCACCGGCAGCACCAGCGGTCACGGACACGCCACTCTTCGCCATACCCGCCAGACTACGACCCGGCACCGACGCCGACGGTCCAGTTGTCGTTGCCCGCGAGCAGGCCGGCGAGATCGCCGGAGCCACGGTCGGCGACAGCGCGGTCGAGCTGCTCGTTCAGAAGAGCGTCGTAGACCGGCCTCCGGACGTCCCGCAGGACGCCGATCGGGGTGTGGTGAAGGTTGTCCGCGTCGGCGATCCGTGACAGCGCGAAGGCGAACGCCGAGCCGGCGGCGTGGGCGTTGTGCACCAGGACCTCGGCGCGGTTGGCCTCGGTGACCTCGCCGACGAACAGCTCGCCGTCCGCGCCCCGGAAGACGCCATGGCCCGCGCCGACCAGGATCGGCTCGCCGTGCTGGAGGCGGACCAGGGCCTCGTCACGGGTGCCGGGATCCTTGAGCACGTCGAAAGCGCCGTCGTTGAAGACGTTGCAGTTCTGGTAGACCTCCACAAAGGCCGTGCCCTCGTGCGCGGCGGCTGCCCGCAGCACGGACGCCAGGTGCTGTCGGTCGGAATCGATGGTGCGGGCGACGAAGGACGCCTCGGCGCCGATGGCCAGCGAGAGCGGGTTGAAGGGCGCATCCAGCGAACCCATGGGGGTGGATTTGGTGATCTTGCCTTGTTCGCTGGTGGGTGAGTACTGGCCCTTGGTCAGGCCGTAGATCCGGTTGTTGAACAGCAGGATCTTCAGGTTGACGTTGCGGCGCAGGGCGTGGATGAGGTGGTTGCCGCCGATGGACAGCGCGTCGCCGTCGCCGGTGATCACCCACACCGACAGGTCCGGGCGCGAGGACGCCAGCCCGGTGGCGATGGCCGGGGCGCGGCCGTGGATGGAGTGCATCCCGTAGGTGTTGAGGTAGTAGGGGAAGCGGGAGGAGCAGCCGATCCCGGAGACGAAGACGATGTTCTCCCGCGCGATGCCCAGCTCGGGCAGGAAGCCCTGGACCGCGGCAAGGATCGCGTAGTCCCCGCAGCCCGGGCACCAGCGGACCTCCTGGTCGGACTTGAAGTCCTTCGCGGTCAGCCTCGACACGTCGGTCAGGTTCAGCTCAGCGGGCTTGGTCTGCTCAGGCATCGAGTGCCTCCTTGATCCGGGCGGCGAGTTGCTCGGCCTTGAACGGCATGCCGCTGACCTGCGTGAACGAACGCGCATCGACCAGGTACTTTGCGCGGATCAGCAGCGCCAGCTGCCCCAGGTTCATCTCCGGCACCAACACCCGCTCATAGCGGCCCAACACCTCGCCCAGGTTCGCCGGGAACGGATTCAAGTGCCGCAACTGGGCGTGGGCCACCCTGCCGCCCGCGGTCCGCACCCGCCGCACCCCGGCCGCGATCGGCCCGAACGTCGACCCCCAGCCCAACACCAGCAACTCCGCGTCCCCGCCCGGATCATCGACCACCAGATCCGGCACCGTGATGCCGTCGATCTTCGCCTGCCGGGTCCGGACCATCAGGTCGTGGTTCGCCGGATCGTAGGAGATGTTCCCCGTCCCGTCCTGCTTCTCGATCCCACCGATCCGGTGCTCCAACCCCGGCGTCCCCGGCACCGCCCACGGCCGCGCCAACGTCTCCGGATCCCGCAGATACGGCCAGAACGAACCGTCCTCCCGGTTCGGCCCCGACGCGAACTCCACCCGCAGATCCGGCAACTCCCCCACCTCCGGAATCCGCCACGGCTCACTGCCGTTGGCCAGATACCCGTCCGAGAGCAGGAACACCGGCGTCCGATACGTCAACGCGATCCGCGCCGCCTCCAACGCCGCCGTGAAACACTCCCCCGGCGACGCCGGCGCCACGATCGGCACCGGCGCCTCCCCATTGCGACCGAACATCGCCTGCAACAAATCGGCCTGCTCCGTCTTCGTCGGCAACCCCGTCGACGGACCACCACGCTGGATGTCCACCACAATGAGCGGCAGCTCAAGGGAGACGGCCAGCCCGATCGTCTCCGACTTCAGCGCCACCCCCGGACCCGACGTCGTCGTCACCCCCAACGCGCCGCCGAACGCCGCACCCAACGCCGCACCGATCCCGGCGATCTCGTCCTCCGCCTGGAACGTCCGCACCCCGAAGTTCTTGTGCTTCGACAACTCGTGCAGGATGTCCGATGCGGGTGTGATCGGATACGAGCCCAGGAACAACGACAACCCCGACCGCCGCGACGCCGCCACCAGGCCGTAGGCCAGCGCCAGGTTCCCCGAGATGTTCCGATACCGGCCCGCAGCGAACGCCTTCGACGCCGGAGCCACCTCGTACGAGACCGCGAACGACTCCGTCGTCTCCCCGTAGTTCCACCCCGCCCGAAACGCCAACACATTCGCCTCGGCGATCTCCGGACGCTTCGCGAACTTCGCCCGCAGGAACCCCTCCGTCCCCTCCGTCGGACGGTGATACATCCACGACAACAACCCCAACGCGAACATGTTCTTCGCCCGCTCCGCATCCCTGCGGCTCAGACCACTGTCCCGGAGCGCCTCCACCGTCAAGGTCGTCAACGGCACCAGGTGCACGTGGAACGAGGACAGCGAACCGTCCTCCAGGGGATTGCTCGCGTAACCGACCCTGGCCATCGCCCGCTTGGCGAACTGGTCCTCGTCGACGATGATCTCCGCGCCGTGCGGCATGTCGCCCAGGTTGGCCTTCAGCGCCGCCGGGTTCATCGCCACCAACACGTCCGGCGCGTCACCCGGCGTCAGGATGTCGTGATCCGCGAAATGCAACTGGAAACTGGACACGCCAGGCAGGCTGCCGGCAGGCGCCCGGATCTCCGCCGGGAAGCTCGGCAGCGTCGAGAGGTCGTTGCCGAACGACGCAGTCTCCGCGGTGAACCGGTCACCCACAAGCTGCATGCCGTCACCCGAATCACCGGCGAACCGGATGACCACCCGATCCAGGCGCTTGACCTGCGCGGGTGATTGCTGCATGGCGAAAGTCCCTTTCACGTCAGGAAGTTACCCAAGGCCGAACGCGGCCGGCGGACGGTCAGGCGGTCTCCAGCTTCGGCGGCACCCCGGTCCGCACCTCCGCGAGGATGCCGCGCTGCAGCAGCGCCAGCGGCACCAGGATCAGCGCCGCCAGTGCGCCGGTCCAGACGGCGCCCCGCAGGCCGACCAGGGCGGTGACGCCGGAGGCGAGCAGCGAGCCGAGCGACATGGAGCCCCACATCGAGAACCGCTGCACCGCGCCGACCCGGCTCAAAAGTTCGGGCGGCGTGACTCGGTGACGGAGCGTCAGCGAGGTCGGGATGTAGGAGCCCTCACCGATGCCGTGCACGATGCTGCCTGCGATCAGTCCGATCGCACCCGTCATGCCGCCCGGCGTGCTGAGCGCCAGGCTGACGACCATGCCGACCACCGACAGGGTGATGCTGCCCGCCAGCGCCCGAGCGGTGCCGAACTTCTTCGCGATCCTGGGCGACAGCATGTTGCCGATCGGATAACCGACGGCGGCGGCGCCCATGACGACACCGGTCCAGAGCTGGTTCAGGCCGAGGACCCGGTTGCAGTAGAGCACCAGGCTGGCGTCGACCATGCTCAGGAAGAGCAGGTAGAACGTCCCGCAGAGCACCATGGGCTGGAGCTGCGGATGCTTGATCAGGAACTTGAGGCCGGCCGTGACGTCCCGCCGGATCCAGCCCCGTTCCCGCTTGGTCACGGCACGGGCGGGTTCCTTGTGGCGCATCACCGCCAGTGCGAGCACGGAGGCCAGGAAGCTCAGTGCGTTCGCCGCCAGCGCTCCGAGGACACCGAGCATCCGGACGACCATGCCGCCGACCGCCCGGCCGCCGGCGAGCGAGGTCGACTCGGAGAGGGAGAGCCGGGCGTTGCCCTTGTGCAGGTCGTCCGGGTCGGTGAACAGGCTGGGCAGATAGGAGGTGTAGGCGACCTGGAAGAACACCACCCCACTACCGCTGATCAGCAGCAGGCCGAAGAGCACCGGGAAGACCAGGACGTGGGTGACGGCCAGCAGCCAGATCACTCCGATGGCCACCGCCTGAGCGGCGCTCGCCACCAGCATGGTGGTCCGACGGCGGAGCCGCTCGACGATGGCGCCGGCCGGCAGGCCGAGGACCAGGAACGGGAAGAACATCGCCGACGGCAGCAGCAGAGCCTCGGCGACCGAGGTGTGCAGGACGTTGACGGCAAGGAGAGGCAGCGCCAGGACCATGAACTGATCGCCCCAGAGACTTATGCTCTGCCCTGCCCACATAAAGCGAAAGTCCCTGCGGGCCGCGGCCCTTGTGACCGGGTCGACGCTCTCGTCCTTGTCCTTGTCCACGACCACGGTCATGGCTCACGTCCTCTCAGAAATCGCTGGCTCGCTGGAACCGCTGCTGCTCAGGAATCGCTGCTGTAGTGGAAGACCCCGGCGGTCCGGGTGCCCTTGTTGGAGCTGATGCCGATCACCCCGTTGTTCTCGGTCGGCAAGGCCCGGCCGTACGTGCCGGCATAGCCGTCCGGTGTGTAGAAGAGCCCCCAAACCGCCTGCCACGGCTGGATCTCACGGATGGAGGGGTTCACCACCATCGGTTCCGTCCGCGGCACCACCCGCTCCTGGACTATGCAACCAGAGGAAGCGGCCTCCCTCAGGGCGTTTGTCCAGTTCTCGTCAGAGCACTCCCAGCCGGGGATCGTGCCCTTCCCCCCGAAGTAGCCGCTGGGCTTGAGGATCAGCTGTTCGCGCCGCTCGCGACAGTGGCCGATCAGCTCCTCGTCGACGGTCACGCCCACGCCGCCGAGACCACGGGTCCACGGCAGGACCCGGTCGATGACGGCCTGCTCCTCCGTGGTGAAGCGGTGCCGGTAGCGGGGGTCGGACAGGAGCGCCATGCACCCCTTGTCATTGAAGAGGTTGCTCGACATCGGCGTCCAGAGCACCGTGCCGCCTGCCTCGTGGGCCCGGAACAACGGCTCTACGAGCGCCGGACCGTCCGGCTCGTCGACAATCTGGTTGGTCTCGAAGCAGCGGTACACCACGTCGATCGGCAGGCTGCCCAAGTACAGCTTCCCATCGCGCTCCTGGACGTCCCCGACCTCGGCGACGTGGAAGTCCAGCCCGAAGCCCCGCATCACCGACTCGAAGGTGCGCCAGGTGGTGCCGTAGTCGACCAGGCCGCCGGGGCCCTCCAGCAGCACGACCACCGGTTCCCCGTCGGGCCGGACGGTCGCGCCGACCTGCCGGAGGCTGTCGGCGACCGCCTTGGCGGGATGGGTGTAGCCGAGTCCGTGCTCCTCGGCGAACGCCCTGAAGGCGTCCGCCTCCAGGAACGCCCGCGGGATCTCGCCTGCCCGGTCCCAGCCGCCGACCTCGCTCGCGATGCCGAACTCCAGCAGCTTGAAGGAGGTTCCGTCGTGGTACATGTCCGCGCGCCCGTTGTGCGGCGGCGGGCCGAGCCGCCGCATCAGCGCGGCGCGGCGGTCGTCGATGCCGAGTGCTGCACAGAACCGGTCGAGGTCACCGTCGAACAGCCGCTCCGGCAGCGAGGTGAGCAGTCCCACCATCCGCACGACGTCGTCGGCGAAGCCCCGGATCTGGCGCTCCTCGACGAACAGCGGCCGGGAGAGGTAGTGCCCGGTCCAGTGGGAGAGCAGCGGATTGCGCTCCACGGCCTCGACGGCCGAGTGCAGCTTGCTGCTGGGAAGGAGGCAGGTCTCGTTGTACAGCTGGGTCATACGGTCCGTGGACACCGCGCTCCACCCTCTCGGTCTGCTCATGGGGGTTTGTTCACACCCCGTCCGCGATCAGGACGGGTCTGTTGACGGGCAGTACGTTCAGGGAGTCGCCGACCGACACCCAGCCCGCCCGGGTGATCCTGGCGTGGACGCCGAAGGCCGTCGCGTTCCCGCTGCTGGGCCTGCTCGGTCCGGTGATGTCGATCAGTGCCTCACCGAGGGCGACCTGGTGACCGATCAACACGTTCTCCACCTGGCCGATCCCGGCCTTACCGTTCTCCACCTGCATGTTTTCGGCCTGCACGTTCTCGGCCTGCCGGTCGTCGCCTGCGGCGACCACGATGTTGGGTCGGAGCCACGAGGTGCTCCGGTCCCCCTCGCGATGCCACCGCCGGGCCGCCCTGAGCGAGCCCTCACTGACCAGGTGCACCGGCGCCTCGCCGAACTCGACGGCGAGCGGTCCCCCGGTCGGGTGCGCCAACCGGACGGCACGGCCGAGCCAGTCGCTCAGGACGGCCGACGCCGCCGGATCGTCGGACCGGACCTTCTCACCGCCCGGCAGGGTGATCTCCGCCAGACAGGTGAGCCAGCGCGCGCTCGCCTCCCGCAGCTGCGGCACATGCCGGGCAGTCAGCACCCGGCCGGTGTCGGCCGTGTCCGCCGTGTCCGCCGTGACGATCGCGAGGGCGCGATCGCCGGCGACACGACCCCCGGAGAGCCTGAGCCGGTTGACGGACTCCCCGCCCAGCGACGTCACCGGGTGGCGCCGGAGTTCGGTGACGCGGAGCGGCATCACAGGTCGAGCGCCAGGTCGGTCAGCGGTCGTGCGATGCACAGCAGCACCTTCCCCTTCTCCGGACCGGCCTCGGGCGCCATCTGGTAGTTGACGGTTCCGCGTTCCAGACCGACACCGCAGGTGCCGCAGACTCCGCCCCAGCACAGCGACTCCACATCGATGCCGTGGTGCTCGGCGAACTGGAGCAGCGAGTCGTGCTTGGCCTCCCAACGGAGCGTGCGCTGGGAGCGGTTGAACGTGACCTGCGCCCCGGCCAGTTCGCCCAGCATCTCCAGCGGGTCGTCGAATCCGGCGGTGCTGCGCAACAGCGGGACCGACCCCCGGCCCGGATCGATGAGGACCCGACGCTCCTCCGGCAGCGCCGACGGGTCGACCAGCGTGAACCCGTGCCGGACGAACCAGGCGAGCGTGGTCTTGGAGAACACCAGCACGTTGTCGAAGCCGTCCGCACGCGCAGCCGCGATCACGTGCGCCAGCAGGAACCGGCCGAGGCCGATCCCCTGCCAACTCCCGTCCACCGCAACGTTGTAGAGCTCTGCCAGGCCGGTGAACCCGCGCATGGCGGCACAGGCCACCACCGTCCGGTCGATCTCCACCACGTAGAAGTCCTCGGCTGCGGACTCGAAGACCTCCCGGTCGCGGACGATCAGGTTCCCGCTTTCGATGAACGGCACCGACAGCCGATGCATGGCCGGCGCGTCGGACGTCCGGCCGCGGCGGAAGGTCACATCCATGACCTCGTCGCCCCCGCGGCTGAACATCGCGTTGATCTCCTTGACCGTGTTCGCTCTCATCGTGTGGACCGCTCTCTGCAGGTAAGGGGACCGCTCTCTACAGGTAGGACGTGAGGGAGCCGTCGCGGCGCACGTCGAGGGTGCAGCAGTGGAAGCCGCCGCCGAAGGTACGGCCGTGCCGGAACGGGACGGGGACGGCGGTGAAGCCCTCCTTCTCCAGCAGCCGGGCCAGGCCCTCCTGGCGGGCCGGGACGATGATGGTCTGCTCGTCGTAGGCGAGGATGTTCATGCCGATCCACGTCGAGGCGCGGGGCCAGGTGAGCGCGAAGCCGTCGTCCTCCGGCTCGTCGAACCACAGCACCTTCCAGCCCTGGAACTGCTCGGGCAGGGTGTCGGGGGTGAGCCGGCCCGCGTTGGCCAGCAGGACGCCGGGGCGCAGGATGTGCAGGGTGGTGCCGATGTGGTCGTCGCAGATGGAGATCTCGTGCACCGTGTACTCGGAGCCGAGCAGGCGGCGCAGCCACTCGGCGCCCATCCGGTTGCCGGTGTTGCTGACGTTGAAGAACAGGTCGCTGCCGCAGCGCAGCAGGTTGGCCGCGTCGAAGAGCGGCTCCGACTCGGCGAGGACCGGACCGTCCTCGGTGAACTCATAGGTGCTGTCCGGCAGTTGCGGCCGGGGTGCGGCGACCCAGGTGGCGCCGGAGGCGAAGTACTCGCGCAGCAGCGTGCGGAACGGGAAGGTCTCGGCGTAGCGCGCCCGCACCGCCATCGGCGCCTCGATGATGCGCTCGCCGACCACCAGCAGGCAGTCACGGGGCATCAGGGCGTGGTTGGCCGTGGTGCTCCAGTCCAGGAGGGACAGCGGGCGGCCCTGCTCGAACGGGTCGGGCCGTCGCACCGTGACGCCGAGTCGGCCGAGGGTCTCCGACAGCGCCTGGAGGTCCTCCTCCGTCTCCTCGACGGCCCGCTCCAGCGCCCCGGCGGCCGGCAGGGGCTCGACGTGGTCGGCCGGGAGGCCGAAGAAGTGGCGCAGGGACAGATCGGCGTCCGGGATGTGGAAGCCCGCAGGGCTCCCCACCACAATCTCGCGAAGCGTTCCGAAGTCGGTGAACGACCGGACTGAGCTCACGGTGCTTCCTTTCGCTGGCCGGGTCTTGACACTTCCTGGTCGACGTCGTCGACGAATACGGGGAACTGACCGCTGTGCGGAAAACAAAATGAACGGCGTTGACCGTCAGGGTTTATTCGCGGCACCGGCCGAGCGAATCCACCGGATCACGGACGCCGCTCCTGGGATACGGGGCCGGCGGCCGTCGCGATCACACCGCGTACTGACTCGATCGGGACACTAATCGACGTCAGGACGGGGGCACAGGGCCAATCCGCACGGCATGGCCCCCGGGGGTGCCAAGGCATACGGATTGGCCCTGTCTCGTACTCGTCAGGCGGGGCAGGATCCCAGGTGTCGACAGCGGGCCGGTCGTGAACACCGGCGCGGACGTCGAGGCCGCGGCGGCCCTTCCTGAACCGCCAGAGAAATTTCAGCGGGGAATTCCCGAACATTCCGGGTTTTCCTGCCGCGTCGCAGTACATCCCCTTGCCGGGCATACTGCTCCGGCGCTATGAGGAGGAACTGGATATGTCAACGAAGCTGGACCGGGCCCGCCTGGAGAGCCTGGCCGAGGAACTGATGGAGAAGCAGTTCCAGCGCGTACCGAAGATGCGCGAGCTGCACGCGGGTGAGTGGATCGAGCGGGACTACTTCGTCCGCCACCTGGTGGAGACGGTCCTCCGGATCCGCCTGAACAACGAGGTCGACACCTACGCGCTGTTCAAGGTCGGCTCGAAGGACGACAGCCTGGCCGCGAAGCTCGCGAAGTACCTGGCCGAGGAGTTCGGGCACGAGGGCATGTTCACTCGTGACCTGGAGAAGTTCGGCTTCACGGCCGAGCAGCTGGAGGCCACTGACGTCTTCCCGTCCACCAAGAAGCTGATGGGCTACCTGCGCCTGGAGGCCGACAGCCGTGGGCCGGCGCCGACGACCGTCTGGGACTGGTTCGTCGAGTGGTACTCCGACCGGTACAACCAGGTCATCACCGACAAGGTGGCCGCGGAGTTCGGCAAGGACTTCGTGCGCGGTTCGCAGAAGCACCTGGACTTCGACGAGTCGCACGACCACGACGAGCTGATGTTCCGCACCGTGTCGCAGGCCGTCGAGGTCTTCGGCAACACCGACCAGGCGTACGCGGACCTGACCGCGTTCATCGACCTGATCGGCGACTACTTCGGCGAGTTGTACGAGGCCACGGCCGTGAAGACCGAGCTGGCCTCGGTCTGATTCGGCGACAGCACCGCACAGCCGCGGGTGGAGGGCTCCGGGTGACCCGGTGCCCTCCATCCGAGCTCCATGCCGCGTTCGGCAGCGCGGCGCACGGACCCCGCTCCCAGCGCGAAAGTTGATCTCACATGGCTGACTCAGCACCTGGTCACGGCAGGCGGATTCTGGTCGTCGAGCCGATGACCTCGACGCTCGCTCTGCTCAGCACCGCGCGCCGCCTGGGTATCCAGGTCGTGGTCGCGTCCTTCGACGCCGGGGACCGGCGGCTCTCCCGCGCGATCCGCGAACAGGTCGACCGGTTGGTCGTGGTGGAGACCAACGACGAGGCCGCTCTGACCGATGTCGCCCTCGCGCTGCACGCCGAGAGTCCGCTGTCCGGCATCATCCCGGGTTTCGAGTTCTACGTGGACAGCGTCGCCCGGATCGCGGCCCGGCTCGGACTTCCGGGCCTGCCGGTCGAGGCCGGTCCTGCGCTCCGCAACAAGGCGACGATGCGGGCGCGGGTCGCGGCGGCCGGTCTGCGCGTCCCGCGCTACGCGGAGGCGACCGACCTGGCGAGCCTGACGGCCGGCGCGGAGCGGGTCGGCTTCCCCGCCGTGCTGAAGCCGCAGAGCTCCGCCGGCAGCGTGCACGTCAGCCGGGTCAACGACCTGGACGAGCTGCGCCGCGCGCACGAGTGGATGGTCACCGACACCCGGACCGACCTCGGGCGCGGGCTCGACGGCCGGGTGCTGCTGGAGGAGTACATCGACGGCCCGGAGGTCAGCGTCGAGGGCTACGTCGACGGGGACACGGTGATGATCGCCTCGGTGACCGGCAAACTGCTGGGCGCCGAACCGAAGTTCGTCGAGGTCGGTCACGTCGTCCAGCTGGACCTCGCCCCGAACGAGCGCGCCCGCCTGGAGGAGTACGTCACCGGGGTGTGCAAGGCGCTGAAGGTCACCATGGGACCGTTCCACTGCGAGGTGCGGCTCCAGGCCCGTGATCCGGTGCTGATCGAGCTGGGCGCCAGGCTGGCCGGCGACCACATCTGCGACCTGGTCGAGATCGCCACCGGCGTCTCGCTCGCCAAGGTCATGCTCGCCGCGTACGCGGGGCTGGACCGGGCCGAGGTCGCTCCGGTGCAGGTGCCGCGCGCCAAGTGCGCCGCGATCCACTTCTTCACCGCGCCGGACCTGGAAACCCTGTCCGCGGTCCGCGGGTTGGCGGAGCTGCGGGACGCTCCGGACGTCCAGGAGGTGGAGCTCTACCTGGAGCCGGGCGACCCGATCGAGCCGGCCGAGGACTTCCGCAGCCGCATCGGCCACGTCATCTACCACGCCGACTCGTACGCCGACGCCCTGGAGCGCCGGCACGGCATCGCCGAAGAGGTGCGCTTTGAGTAGCCGACCCGTACCGACGTACCTGGTCCTCAACCGCTTCGACGACGAGTTCGGCGAGTACCACCGCTTCGTCGACCCGGACAGCTGTCGGCTGGTGTACCTGACCAGGGACTACGGCCTGACCGTGCTGGACACCGAGCACGCGCTGGAGACGGTGGTCGTCCCCGATCTGGAGCTGGAGACGGTGCTCCCGCTGGCCAAGGAGCTGTCCGAGCGGCACGGCGGGTTCGACGGCATCGTGGGGATCTCCGAGTGGGACCTGCTGACCGTCGCGCAACTCCGCGAGGAGCTCGGGGTTCCCGGCTGGCGGCCCGAGTTCGTCAACCGCTTCCGCGACAAGCCCCGGATGAAGGAGCTGGTCTCGGGCGCGGGCCTGCGGGCGCCGCGCTTCCTCGAGCTGCACGCCGCGAGCACCGCCGAGGAGGTGCTGGGCCAGGTCGGGTTGCCGATCATCGTCAAGCCCCGGTCCGGCGCGGCCTCGCAGGGCGTGCTCCGGGTCGACGACCGGGAGCGGCTGGCCGCCGTGCTGGGCGAGATCGACCCCGCCGGTTACCAGTGCGAGGAGTTCATCGAGGGCGACGTCCTGCACGTCGACGGCGTCCGCAGGGACAGCCGCTTCCACTTCGTGAGCGCCTCGGCGTACGTCAACAACTGCCTGGAGTTCGCCGACGGCACGCCGCTCGGCTCGGTGCTGCTGGACGAGGGGGCCGAGCGGGACGAGGTGGTCGCCTTCGCCGGGGCCTGCCTGGACGCGCTCGGACTGGCCGACGGCCCGTTCCATCTGGAGCTCTTCCGCAGTGCCGCAGGTGAACTGGTCTTCCTTGAGGTCGGACTGCGTCCGGGGGGCGCGGAGGTGGGGTTCATCCACCGAGACCTGTTCGGGGTCGACCTCTTCGCGGAGTCGTTCCGGGCGGCACTGGGACTGCCGCCGTTCCACTCGCCGGGGGAGTTCGTCTCCGCGCCGGGCGGCGGCTGGGTCAGCATTCCCGAGCCGCGGCCGCTGCCGAGCCGGATCGTCTCCCGCACCTCGCTGGTCGACGTGATCGACGAGGTCTACGACGAGGTGCTCCCCGAGGTCGGCTCGGTCCTCGACGGGTCCGGCGGCTACGAGCACATCGGCGGCCGGTTCCGGCTGCGCGGGGAGGGTCACGACGCGGTGCGGCGGGCCGCCCTGGAGGTCATGGACCGGTACCGGCTGGTCGCCGAGCCGGCGGAGCGACCGGGAGCGCCGTCGTGATCGCCGGGGCACGGGCCCGGGAACTGCTGCTGGAGAAGATCGACTCGGACTCGTTCGCCTGCGTGGCCGGCAAGACCGCACTGCTGCGCAGCACCATCGTGCACCACCACTTCGGCGAGTTGGCCACGGCGCAGACGACCGAGGCGCTGTATCCGCTGCTGGTCGACTTCGCCCGGAACAAGGACGAGGTCGACCCGCTGCTGGCCTCGTTCGCCGCGACGTTCGACGCTCCCGGCCCGGTGGACGAGGGCGAGTTCGAACGGCTGCTGTGGGACCAGCTCCAAGCCCTGCACGACATCGACGTGACCAGATACCCCTGGTCCCCGCTGGTGGACCCGGATCCGAGCTCGCCGCGGTTCGGCTTCAGCGTCGGTGAGCACCCCTTCTTCGTGGTCGGGCTGCATCCCGGCGCCTCGCGGGTCTCCCGGCGGTTCCCGCTGCCGACCCTGGTCTTCAACTCGCATGTGCAGTTCGAGCGGTTGAAGGCCAACGGCGGCTACCAGCGGATCCAGCGGGAGGTACGCCGAAGGGAGATCGCCCTCCAGGGCGCGATCAACCCCAATCTCGCCGACTTCGGCGAGGACTCCGAGGCACGCCAGTACTCGGGGATGGCCGTGGCGGACGCGTGGGTCTGTCCCTTCGACCCGAAGGTCTCGACATCCGAGGAATCCGAGGAAGGTGGAACGCAGTGACGCAGTGGGTGGTGGTGACCGGAGGCACGTCCGGGATCGGACGGGCGGTGGTCGAGCGGTTCCTGAAGGACGGTCAGCCCGTCGCGGTCCTGGCCCGGCGCACCGAGCGGCTGAAGGAGCTGACCGCCGCGTTCGGGCCGGACCAGCTCCGGGTGGAAGCCGTGGACGTCCGGGACCGGGAGGCGATCGCAGACGCGGTCGCCCAACTCACCGCCGACGACGGCGGGATCGCCGCACTGGTCAACAACGCCGGTCTCTCGCTGGGTCTCGGAGCACTGGACGAGGGCGATCCGGACAACTGGCGGACGATGATCGACACGAACATCGAGGGACTGCTCAACTGCACCCACGCCGTCCTCCCGGTCATGAAGCGTGCCGGGTCCGGACACATCATCAACCTCGGTTCACTGGCCGCGGAGTACGCCTTCTTCGGTGGCAACGTCTACGGCGCGACCAAGGCCTTCGTGCACCAGCTGTCGGCGAACCTCCGGGTCGACCTGCAGGGCACCGGGGTGCGGGTGACCTGCGTCGCGCCCGGAATGGTCCGCAGCGAGTTCGCGCTGGTGCGCTTCGGCGGCGACCAGGAGAAGGCGGACCGGCTCTACGAGGGCATCCAGCCGCTCTCCTCGGAGGACATCGCGGACGCCGTGCTGTGGGCACACCGGACGCCCGCGCACGTCAACGTCAACTACATCGAACTCATGTCGGTGGACCAGCCGTTCGGGCTGGCCCTGAGCCGCGCCGCGGTCAGCAGCCAGCCGGCCGGCTGAGCGGCCGGCCGGCGAACTGCCCCGCCCCGACCCGCTCGACAGCTCCCAGCGCAGCGCCCCGGTGGACTTGTGGTCCACCGGGGCGCTGCGCCGCTGCCCCGTCCGCCGCGCCCCCCCCCCCTGGGTTGTGCGGGCCCCGGGGGGCCCCCCCGCCGCTGCCCCGTCCGCCGCTGCGGGCCGGGGCGCTACGGGACGACGCGGGTGCCGACGGCGGTGTCTCCGAAGGCGTGGTCGAACAGGGCGTGCGGCGCCCGCCCGTCCAGGACGTGGGCCACGGGCACCCCCGACCGGACGGCGCGCAGGCAGCCCTCCATCTTCGGGATCATCCCCCCGGACAGCGTGGGCAGCAGGCGTTCCAGCTCGTCCGCGGTGATCCGGTCGACGACCTTCTCGGTGGACGGCCAGTCGGCGAACAGGCCGGCCACGTCCGTCAGCACGACCAGCAGCTGCGCCCTGAGCGCCACCGCCAGGGCCGCCGCGCCGGCGTCCGCGTTGACGTTGTAGGTGAGGCCGTCCTCGCTCCTGGCGATGGGCGAGACCACCGGGATCCGCCCGTCCCTGAGCAGGGCGTGCAGCGCGCTCGGGTCGGCCCCCGAGACGTCCCCGACCAGGCCGAGCTCGACCCGTTCACCGTCGACCTCGGCGTACCGCTTGGTCGCCGTCATGGTCCAGGCGTCCTCCCCGGTCAGGCCGACCGCGAACGGACCGTACTCGTTGAGCAGCCCCACCACCTGCCGTTGCACCTGTCCGGCCAGCACCATCCGGACCACTTCCATGACCTCGGGGGTGGTCACCCTGAGCCCCGCCGCGAAGGAGGGGCGCATGCCGAAGCGGGCCAGCTGCGCGTCGATCTGCGGCCCGCCGCCGTGCACCACGACGGGCAGCACGCCGGCCTGCCGCAGCCGGACCACGTCCTGTGCGAAGGCCCGGTTGAGCCGCTCGTCCACCATCGCGTTGCCGCCGAACTTGACCACGACGATCTCGCCGACGAACCGTGCCACCCGCCCGACCTGAGCATCCGTCAGCTCGGGTGCCACGACGACCGGCGGCGTCACCCCGCCTCACCCTCGGGGCGCACCCGCACGATCGCCTCGACCTCCACCGGCGCCCCGAGCGGCAGGGAGGCGACACAGACGGCGGACCGGGCATGCCGCCCCGGCTCGCCGAGGATCTCGATGAGCAGGTCGGAGGCGCCGTTCGCCACCACGTGCGGTTCCTCGAACTCCGGCACGCTGTTGACGAAGACGGTGAGCTTGAGCAGCGCGGCCACCCGGTCCAGGCTGCCGAGACCGGCCTGGAGCTGGGCCAGCACGTTGATCCCGCACTGCCGGGCGGCCTCGATCGCCTCGGCGGTGTCGACGTCCGCGCCGACCCGGCCGCGCACCCCCTGCGCGATCTGACCGGAGACGAACGCGAGATCGCCGTCCACCCGGCAGGGCGTGAAGGACGCGACGGGCTTCGGGGCCTCGGGCAACCGGATACCGGCAACTTCCAACCGTGCCGACAGGTTCACAGGTGCTCCTCGTGAGAGATCGGGAGACCGCCTCGGGTGTGTGGCCCCGGCGGGAACCAGCCCAGCATCTCCACGTTGCCGCGCCCTGGACAACGGCCAATCCGCACTCGTTGGCCCCCGCCCGTCAGGGCCCGTTCCGGGTGGACCACCGTCACCGCTTTGGCCCTATGCACGCTCGAGCGCGGGGGAGAAGAATGCGCCGAGCCGGAGGGACGAGGAGGTCACGGTGACGATCGACGTCGCGCGGGTGCGCGCCGACACACCCGCGTGCGCGCAGCTCGCCCACCTGAACAATGCCAGCGCCGCGCTGGCGCCCCGTCCGGTGACGGACAGCATGGTCGAGCACCTGCGGCTGGAGGAGCGGATCGGGGCCTACGAGGCCGCGGCACAGCGCGCCGACCGCCTGGACCGCTGCTACGCCGCGCTGGCCCGCCTGATCGGCGCGGAGCCGCACGAGATCGCTCTGGCCGAAAGCGCCACCCGCGCCTGGAACATGGCCTGTTACGCGCTCCCCTGGACGCCAGGGGACCGGATCCTGACCAGCCGCGCCGAGTTCGCGAGCGTGAGCATCGCGATGCTGGACATCGCCCGCAAGCACGGCGTCCGGATCGACGTGGTGCCGGACGACGCGACGGGCGTCGTGTCCGTCGACGCGCTGCGCGACATGGTCGACGACCGGGTGCGGTTGATCGCCGTGACGCATGTCCCGTCCCACAACGGACTGGTCATCCCGGCGGCGGAGATCGGCAGGATCGCCCGCGACGCCGGCGTGGTGTACGCGCTGGACGCCAGCCAGTCGGTGGGTCAACTGCCCCTCGACGTCCAGGAGATCGGCTGCGACCTGCTGGTCGCGCCGGGGCGGAAGTTCCTGCGCGGACCGCGCGGCACCGCGTTCCTGTACTGCTCCTCACGCCTGCTCGACCGGCTTGAGCCGTCCCAGCTGTGCCTGCACAGCGCGCGCCGGACCGAGACGGGCGACCTCGCCGTCCGGGAGGACGCCCGCCGCTTCGAGACCTGGGAGCGCTGCCTGGCCGCCCAGATCGGGCTCGGCGTGGCCGCCGAGTACGCCCTGGAGCTGGGGCTCGAAGCGATCCGGCAGCGCGTGGGCGAGCTGGCGGGCGGCCTGCGGCAGCGGCTGCGCGAGATGCCGGGCACCACCGTCCACGACCGCGGTGAACACCCCTGCGGCATCGTCTCGTTCACGGTGGCGGGGCACGACAGCGCGGAGCTGGCCGGGGCGCTGCGGAACGTGGGGATCAACGTCTCGGCCACGCATGCCGGCACCGCCCCCTGGGACCACCCGGTCGCCGCGGTCCGCGCGTCGGCGCACTACTACAACACGGAGGACGAACTCGACCGGCTCTGCTCGGCCATCCCCGTTCGGATCGGCCGGTAGCCCCGCCTCCGACTGCGTCTTCGGCATGATTCCTGCTGACATGCGCATGAATCATCCCTGCGCTACTTTCCGCAATGCGCAGATCAGAGCGGCCGATGCCACTTCCTCGACGCGGTTACAGCAGCGATTGTTGTGACTGCACGTGCCGACCACCTCCCAGTGCACGGCAGTCCGGCTGCCGCCGGGCACCACGCCCTCGAAAGGGAAGCATCTGTGATGCACACGTTGGTTCACGCTCGCGGCGCCGCCGCCGCCCGGATCGACGCTGCCGCCCGCCCATGTCAGACCTCGCGGGACGACTGAGAGCTCGCGCGGATCTCCCATCGCACGAGCACCGGCTCCACCGCGTCGGGGCCGCCTCGACGCACGCTCACATCCCGTGCACTTTGTACGACTTCGCTCTCGCAGGCCGTGACGTCACAAACGCCTCCCGCCGTACCTTCGAATCCGAAGCCCTGACGGTGGGAGATCACGGTCACCGGACCAAGTCGGCAAGCCATCTAGGGGGCGTCATGGTACTTGTGATCAGTCCGACCCAAATCCGACGCATCATCGAACACTGGCAGCGCAGTGGCACCGCCTACTCCGACCTCGCGGACGCGATCCGCATCGCGGTCATCGACGGCCGGATCCCGCTGGGTGCGCGCATCCCGGCCGAGCGGGTCCTCTCGTCGGAACTGGAGATCAGCCGCAACACCGTGACGACCGCGTACCGGCTGCTGCGCGAGACCGGCTACCTGGAGAGCAGGCAGGGCGCCGGGTCCTTCGTGACGATCCCGCCGGACAAGAGCCGGCAGGCCCGGTCGTTCTCCTGGCAGGCCGCCAGCGCGGACGGCGACATCGACTTCACCACCGCGACGCTGTCCGCGCCCGAGCCCATGCTCGTCGAGGCGACCTGGGAGGCGGCCGCCCGCCTCGGCCGGCACACCCGGACGGCGGGCTACGACATGGTCGGCATCCCCGCGCTGCGCGAGGCGCTGGCCGACCGGATGACCCGTCAGGGCCTGCCGACCACACCCGACCAGATCATGGTGACGGCCGGCGCCCAGCACGCCTGGCACCTGCTGCTCCAGCACCTCTCCCGCCCGCACGACCGGATCCTGCTGGACAGCCCGACCTATCCCGCGGTCCTCGACTCGATCCGCGCCCTGCGCCGTCGGACGGTGCCGGTGGGGATGTCCGCGACGGGCTGGGACGTCGACCTGCTCGACAAGGCGATCCGGCAGACCAAGCCGGCCATGGCGTACCTGATGCCCGACTTCCACAACCCGACCGGCGCGGTCATGCCGCGCTACATCCGGACGGCGATCGCCGACGCGGCCCGGATCTCCGGCACCTTCCTGGTCATCGACGAGACGCTGCGCGACCTGTCGCTCGACGACACCGCTCTGCCCGCCCCGATGTCCACCTACGGCGCGCCCAACTGGGCCATCACCATCGGCTCGTTGAGCAAGACCTGCTGGGGCGGGCTGCGGCTCGGCTGGCTGCGCGCCGCACCGTCGGTGATCTCGGCGCTGGTCGGGCTGCGCGGTTCGACCGACGCGGGCAACCCGATCATCACCCAGCTGATCGCCTGCATGCTGCTGGAGAAGTTCGACGAGCTGGTGAGCCAGCGGACCGCCATGCTCACCAAGAACCGGCAGGGGCTGGCGGAGGCACTGGAGAAGCACCTGCCCGGGTGCAGCTTCACCATGCCGGCCGGTGGTCTCTCGCTCTGGGTCGACCTCGGGGCGCGGGTGAGTTCGCGGCTGGCGCTGGCGGCCCCGCAGCACGGCGTGCAGCTGCTCGCGGGTCCCCGCTTCGGCGGTGAGGGGACGTTGGAGAACCGGACCAGGCTCCCGTTCGTCCACGACCCCGCCACCGCCGAGGAGGGCGTCCGCCGGATCGCCGCGGCGCTGCGGGACATCACCCCGCAGCCGGCCGCGTCGATGGTCTGGGGCACCGGGGTCATGGCCTCGTAGCGTGCGCGGGCGGCGATAGGTGCGGTCCGGGACACGGACGTGAACAGAGGCGTGCACAGGGAAGGAAAGGCTGGTTCGGTGGCTCCAGTGATCAAGAGTTCCGGCGACACGCACGGTGCGCGCGGTGTGCGCGGCGCGCACGGCGCACACGGCGCACACGGTGTCGCCGGATGGCACCGCCTGCAGGTCGCATCCGTACGCCGGGTCGGTGACGACGCCGTCTCGCTGACGCTGGACGTGCCGGAACCGCTCGCGGACACGTTCGCCCACCGGCCTGGCCAGCACGTGACCATCCGTCACACGCTGGCGGGGCGCGAACTCCGCCGCAGCTACTCGGTCTGCCCGCCACCCGACGATCCGGGCCGCCTCCGGCTGGTGGTCAAGCGGCTCGGACCGGGTGGCTTCGCCGAGTACGCCACCAACGGGCTGACCGCCGGCGACGTCCTGGAAGTCGCCGGTCCCGCAGGCGACTTCCACCTCGCGGACGCCCCGGGGGGACACCACGTACTGATCGCCGGAGGCAGCGGCATCACTCCCCTGCTGAGCATGGCCGAGGCTGCGCTGCGGCAGGACCCGACCTGCCGGGTCTCCCTGCTGTACGCCAACCGGACCATGGGGTCGGTGCTGTTGGCGGACGACGTGGCCACCCTGGAACGCCGGTACGGCGACCGCTTCTCGGTGGTGCACGTGCTGTCGCGGGAACCCGCGCCCACGGCTCCGCCCGTCGGCCGCATCGACCAGGAGCGGCTGCCCGAACTGCTGGCCATGGTCGGGGCCGACCGCCCCGCCGCGCACCGGTACTTCTACCTGTGCGGCCCCTGGGGGCTGGTGGAGACGGCACGCAAGGCGCTGGCCGACTGGGGCGCGGACGAGGACGACGTGCGTTTTGAGCTCTTCTCGGCCGGTGACCGGGAGGAGCAACCGGCGGCCGCCCCCGGCCGGTCCGGGCGGATCACCGTGTACTTCGACGGCGAGGCCACCGACCTCACCATGGAGCCGGAGGACGAGTCCGTGCTGGACGCGGTGCTCCGCGCGCAGCCGGACGTCCCGTACTCCTGCCGCGACGGCCTCTGCGGGGTGTGCCGGGCCAGGGTCGTCTCCGGCGAGGTGGTGCTCGCGCGGCAGTACGCGCTCACCGAGAAGGACCTGGCGCGCGGCTACACGCTCCCCTGTCGGGCCCGCCCGGCGACACCTGAGATCGCCCTCGATTTCGACGCCTGACCCCGCCCATCGGTCGGCGGCTTATGCCCAGCTCTGGTCTGTTCCATCCTGCGTGCTTGTTTGCGCATTGCCAATTCCCTTGGCCTGTGCCGTCGAACGGGGCAACACGTAGCCAGCATGCTGGCAACCGGTAGCCGAATTCAGCGCCCAGTCCCGACGATGTCCTCGCTTGCGTCCCTCGCCGACGGAGCGACGAAACGAATGGAACGGAAATGAAGAAGCTGTGGGTCGGCCGCACTCTGGCCGGCGTCATGCTCGCTGCCGCTGCTCTCACCGGCTTCGCCGCCGGCCATGGCACGTCCCGGACCCTCGCCGATTCCCAGTGGGGCGGCTCGGCCCCGACGGCCGTCACCCCCTGAGCCTCGGATCCCCTGCGCTTCGTCACCCCTGACGCAGACCCTGTCCTGGCGGCCCCCACGGGTCGCCGGGACAGCCGCGATGCGTCCGACCGAACGCGCGTCGTCGGCGTCAGTCCTCCTCGAGAAAGCCGCTCCGGGCCAGCAGATACGCGAGCTGCGCCCTGCTCCGGCTGCCGAAGAAGTCGGCGGCCCACCGCACGTGGTTGGTGACGCTGCGCAGGCTCATCCCGAGTCGCGCGGCTATGGCGCTGTCCGTGTAGCCGTTGATCATGTGCCGCAGCACCGCGCGGCGTACCTCGTCCGTCACCGCGGACGACGCCGCGCTGGAGTGGTTCGGTTGGAGCGGGACGGCGCGCTGCCAGATGTGCTCGAACATGCCCGCCAGGTAGCGCACCACACCCGGATGCTCGATCACCAGCGCGAGATCGCGGCGGTTGGCCGCCGCCGGGTCCGGGACGAACGCGGTCTGCCGGTCGCAGATGATCAGCCGGTCGAAGACCTCGTCCACCGTGCGGATCTCGCCGCCCGCCTCGACGATCTTCTCGGCGTAGGCGAGCGTCGGCGCGTGCGAGCGGATCGTGTGCTGGTAGACCGTCCGCTGCCGCACCCCCCGGCCCAGAGCTGACAGATCGTCGTACAGCGCCTTCTCCAGCAGCTCCGGCGGACGCCCGCCGCCGGGCTGGGCCGTGAGCAACTCGCTCTGACAGGCACTCACGGTGGCGGAGAGCGTGGCGCTGATGGCCTCGGCTCCGGTCACCACCCGAACCATGGCCGAGCCGGTCGGACTGTAGCTCTCCCGGTAGACGCGATCGGCCCGGGAGACGGTGCGGTGCAGCTTGTCCAGCGCCCGCCTGCGGTTCTGGATGACCTCCTCCAGCTGCTCCATCCGGCCCCAGAGCGCCGCATGCGGCGCCAGCGCGGTTAAGCCCCCCTCGGGCAGCCGCTTGACCAGGCCGAACTCCAGCAGGCAGAGCGGGCACTCCCCGGTGACGCTCCCGCCTTTCAACAGCTCTCCGTAGAAGCGGAGGCCCTCCTCGCAGAGCTCGACGGCCCCTCTGTCCACTGCGTCCGGGTCAGTGCACATTCCTCCCCCACCCCCCAGTAGTTCGCATATCGCCTGTTCATTCTGCCAAAACAGGGCGATGGGTTGGCGGATTCTCCCAGAGTCCCGCCAAGGTGAGAGACGCATTTCCAGGATTCGTTGCTACTTCTGATCCTTTCCTGGAACTGCGGGCTCAGCGCTCGTAGTTGCCGTCGAGCCGATGTTCGTCGTGTCCTCCGTCGTCGAGGTCGGGGTCGGGGTCGGGTGAGCGTCCCGGATCAGGTTCGCGCCGCGTCGGCGAGGTCGCGGACCTCGTTCGCGACGGTCGACCACAGGGCGGCGGGCAGGTCGTGGCCCACGCCGGGGAAGATCCGCAGCCGGGACCCTGCGACCGTCGCGGCCGTGGTCCGACCGGCGGCGGCACGGAGGATCGGGTCCTGCTCCCCGTGCAGCACCAGGGTGGGGTGGCGCAGCTCGCGCAGGCGCGCACCGTTCCACTGCGCGCCGATCTGGCGGCTCTGCGCCTTGGCGTCGCGGGGGCCGCTGTCCACCTCCGCCTCGACCCAGGCCCTGGCAGCCTCCTCGTCGAACGGGTAGGCGGGCGAGGCGACGCCGCGCCAGACCGCGAGCGAGGCCTCGATGTCGCCCTCGCGGCCCTCGGGGAACCTGGTCCGGGTCAGCGTGGCCAGCAGTCCGAAGCGGAGGTAGCGCAGCACCCGCAGGCCGGAGACGTCGCTCGGGAGCGCCGACGACGACGTCACCGACAGCACCCGGTCGGGGTGGCGCAGCGCCATCCGCTGTGCGATCAGGCCGCCGAGCGAGTGGCCGAAGACGTGGGCGCGTTCCCAGCCGAGGGCGTCCATCACCGCGATGCCGTCGTCGGTCATGTCCTCCGAGGTGTAGGCGTCGCCGCGCCTGCCGAACAGCGCCTTGAACGGGTTGGTGGTCTCGGTCGGCGGCATCCGGGTCGACTCGCCCGCGTCGCGCTGGTCGTAGCGGACCACGTCGAAGCCCGCCTCGGCGAAGGCCTGACAGAGCCCGGCGGGCCACCAGAACCGCGCGGTGGCCAGCCCCATGATCAGCAGCAGCGGCTCGCCGCCTGCCGACCCCGAGAGCCGGTCGTAGGCGATGTCGACCTGTCGGCCGTGCGCGTGGTTGTGGGCGTAGCGGGTCGGCGTCCAGAGGGGCGCGCTGGGGCTGACGGCGCTGATGGTGCTCTCGGACATGGGGAACGTCCCTTCTCCGTCGGCGAAAGAAAATCTGCGATCGCCGTTCGCAGTTCTTGTCTCAAAGATACTGCACACAGCGTTCGCAGAAAAGTGCGCCGGTCGGGAGGACGGGCTGGACGTGCGCAGCCGGGTCCGATCGTGTGTGCGACACGGACGAGTGATTCCGGACCGATCCCCGGGCGTGTCCGACACACGGCGCGGAGAATGGGCGATGTCCCGGCAGGACATGCACGGCACACGCACGACCGGCATGCACGACCGGCAGGAAGGGGCCCGCCATGGCGACCGATCTCCACCTCGCCCAGAGCGCGGACGCCGACGCGCTGCTCAGTCGCAGCCCGCTGGCCGCGCTGATCGGCATGCTGCTGGACCAGCAGGTGCCGATGGAGTGGGCGTTCTCCGGCCCCCACACCCTGCTGGAGCGGCTCGGCGGGGACGACCTCGACGCTCACCGGATCGCCGACTACGACCCGGAGGCCTTCGCCGCGCTCTGCTCGGAGAAACCCGCGGTGCACCGCTACCCGGGCTCGATGGCCAAACGCATCCAGCAGCTGTGCGCATACCTGGACGAGCACTACGACGGCGACGCCGAGGCGCTGTGGCGGGACGCGGCCACCGGCCAGGAGCTGCTGACGCGGCTGGAGGAGCTGCCGGGCTTCGGCAGACAGAAGGCGCAGATCTTCCTGGCCCTGCTCGGCAAACAGCTCGGCGTGCAGCCCAAGGGCTGGCGCGAGGCCGCGGGCGCGTACGGCGAGAAGAACAGCTTCCGCTCGGTGGCGGACATCACCGGGCCCGCGTCACTGGAGAAGGTCCGGGCGTTCAAACAGGAGGCCAAAGCCGCAGCGAAAGCCGCCAAGGCGGCCAAGTCCGCCGGGGCAGAGGCGAAGTAACGACGCACCGGCGCCGGGAATCACGAAAGGCGCGGGAAGCCGGAACGACTCCCCGCGCCTGCGCTCAGACGTGCTGCAGCCGGCCTCAGCGACCCACGAAGGGCTCGAAGAGCAGGCCCTTCGAGGCGATGCCCGGGGCGAAGGCGGTGACCTTGCCGGTGTTCAGGTTCAGCCGGCTCAGCGAGCTGGCAGAGGTGAAGTCCTGGCCACGGCCGAAGTTGCCGGTGATCTCGACGATCGCGTTGGTGTTGCCGTCGACGGCGAAGATCGCGCCCTTGTCACCGATCGCGAAGGCCGTGTCGTCGACCTGGGCGCTCAGGTGCAGGACCCGCACGCGCTGGGTCGGGCGGGAGTGCCAGTTCGCCTTGACGGTGTCCATGAAGATCAGCTCGCTGTCGCCCTGGCTGTCGAGCATCATCGAGCCGCCCACGCCCGGGACGTAGCAGGGGACGTTCTCCAGCGAGTCCGGGTCGGACAGGTTGAGCGTCTCCGCCTTGCCCGTCAGCAGGTTGACGGCGTGCGCGTCGTCGGCCAGGGCCGAGGACGGCTTCGCGGTCCCGCCCGCCAGGTGGAGCTGGAAGAGCGCCGGGCCCTGGAAGACCGTGCCGTTGGGCGTGGTCGGGGAGGGGTTGGAGGCGGAGGTGTAGAGCCGGCCGTCGTGCTCCAGCACCGCGTCCGTGCCGCCGCCGTGGGGCAGCGTCTTGACGCCGTAGCTGTAGTGGACGACCTGGTGGCCGCGGCGGGCCTGCGGGGTGATGGTGTAGAGGCTCGAGTTGCCGTCCTCGTTCACGGTGGCGACGACGCGGCGGTGGGTCGGGTCGGCGCCGAGGCCGTCGACCTTGCCGACCAGGGACCACTCGGCGACGACCTTGCCGCGCTGGTCGAACTCGACGACGGTGCTGTTCTTGTTACCGGAGGGCGACGGCTCGCCCATGGTGCCGACACCGTTCTGGTAGCCGACGAAGATGTCGTCGCCGAGCTGGGCGATGTCGTCCGCGCCGGTCAGGCCCTTGGGGGCGGCGGCGAAGACCTTGGCGTGGTAGCCCGCCGGCACGCTGAGCGGCACGGGCTTGGTGACGGACGGCGCGGCGGACGTCGTGGTGGCCGCACCGGCCGTGCCGACGACGGTGGCGGCGAGGGTGGCGGCAGCAGCGACGGCGCCGGCCAGAGCAAGACGAGAGGTCACGGTAAAGCCACTTCTCTCGGGGAATGACAGGGAGGTCGCGGGCCTGCCGGCATCCGGCGGCGCACACGGCCCTCGTGGGACACCCCGTTGTCCCACCCCTTGGTGACGGTCCGGCAAGCACCCGGCGACATCCGCATGGCGCCTGGATTGCCCGCACACGTTGCGAGGGCGGCGCATGCGCGCAGAGGGCGGTCTCTGCGAGCCGTCCACACGCGCCCACGCGCTGGCTTCCCGGCCGACCTCGGTGGCCGAGACCTGTCCGCGATCTGGGATCAGTACCCTGGTTGCCGGGAGGAACCTCGTTCCCACACCCGTTCCCCAGTCCCCCATCCGTACCCGTGGACCCGCCAAGGGAGGCAGCGTGCCCCGCAGCACACGCGGCGACGCAGGCCACCACGACCGTCGCGGCACGGCCGACGACGGACCGGGTCCGGAGGAACTGAGCGAAGCGGCCACCGCCTTCGGGCTGTTGGCCTCCCCCATGCGCCTGCAGATCATGTGGCTGCTGATCGCGGCGGAGAGCGACGTCGGCGGACTGGCGGAGCGGCTCGACGCGTCGATGCCCGCGGTCAGCCAGCACCTGGCCAAGCTCAAGCTCGCCGGGATGGTGCGCTCGCGCCGCGAAGGACGGCGACAGGTCTACCTGGTGGACGACCCGGTCCTCGTCGACGTGGTCCGACTGGTGCTGACCCGCCAGGCGGCGAGCGAGACGCGCACCTCCCCGGCCCGGCGCATCATCGGCGGCTGAGGACCGACCTCACCGCGCCGACCAGGCCGGATGGGCGCGCAACCAACGGCGGGTGACCAGCAGCAGGGCGACGTACCCGACCAGGACCGCGCCGAGCATCGCGTAGAAGCCCAGCGGCAGCACGCCCAGTCCCAGCGCCGCGCCGAACGGCGTCGCCGGGAGCAGCAGGCCGACGACGGTCAGGCCGCCGTTGGCGAGCCGAACCGGCCAGGTCGCCCGGGGACGCCCCTGCGCGCCGCCCGGGACCCGCAGCAGATGGACCGTCAGCGCCTGGGTGATCAGGTTCTCGGCGAACCAGCCGGAGTGGAACAGCATTTCCTCGTGTGCGCCGGTCCGGCCGTGCGTGGTGGCCAGCAGCACCGCGAAGGTCGCCAGGTCGGCGAGCGCGTTGACGACGCCGACGAGCAGCGCGTACCGGGCCAGCGCGCCCCGCCGCAGGGGCCGCGGACGCGGCACGGCACTGTCCGCACCGCCGCGTCGGCCCGCCGCGAGTGGCTGGTCGAAGGCGAGCGCCAACTGCGCGGCGTCGAAGCAGAGGTTCTGCGTCAGCACCTGGGCGGGCAGCATCGGCAGGAACGGCACCAGCGCTCCGGCGGCCAGCATCGCCAGCACGTTGCCGAGGTTGGAGGCGAGGGTGATCCGCAGGTAGTTGCCGACGTTGGCGAGCGCCGTGCGGGCGGAGCGGACCGCGTCGCCGAGGACGGTCAGTCCCGGCGCGGCGAGAACCAGGTCGGCGCTGCTGCGCGGGCCCTCGTCCAGCGCGCCGGGAGAGCCGATCCCGACGTCCGCGGCGCGTAGCGCGGGCAGGTCGTTGAGGCCGTCGCCGAGGAAGCCCACGACCTGCCCGTCGGCGCGCAGCGCGGAGACGATCCGCGCCTTCTGCGCGGGGGCGGCCAGCGCGAAGACGACCGTCGACCCGACCGCCCGGCGCAGTTCAGCGTCGTCGAGCGCGTCGACGTCCGGTCCCAGCAGCGGGGTGCCGTGGTCGAGGCCGACATCCCGGCAGGCCTGGACGGCGGCCCCGGCCCGGTCCCCGGTGACGATCTTGACGGCGATACCCTCAGCGGTCAGCTCGGTGAGCGCGGCGGCTGCGCTCGGGTCCGGCTCGTCGGCCAGCGCGACCAGGCCCAGCAGCGTCATGCCGTCCAGGTCCGCGAGAGCCGCCGAAGCGGCGGGCCGACGCCCCGGTCCGGGCAGTGGCCGGGTCTCGCGGACGGCGACGGCGAGCACCCGCAGCCCCTCGTCGGCCAGGCGATCGGCCAGCTCCACCACACCGGCCCGTCGGACATCGTCCAACTCGACGGCGGCGGCGAGCAGTTCGGGCAGGCCGGGCCCGTGCCGGTCCTGCCCCCGACCCTGGTCCCCGCCCTGGTCCGGCACCAACCGCAGCGCGCCCGCCCGTCGTTCGGCTCGGTGGGCGGGGCCAGCGGGGTCGGCAGGGCTCGCGGGCTCGGCCGACGGCGGCACCGCACCGACCCGGACGCGCCCGCAGCGCGCGAGGATCTCCTCGACCGCGCCCTTGGCCACCAGTGCCTGGGCGGCCTGCGTCCCCGACAGCGCGAGCCCGTGCCCGGCCTGCGCCGCGACGACGACCGTCGCCACGCGTCGGCCCGGATCGAACGGCAGCGCCGCGACACCCACCAGGCCGGCGGCAAAGTCCTCGCCCTCGTCCTCGTCCCAGTCCGCACCCTCGTCCGGGTCCGCGCCGGACTCGGCGGCGGTCAGCAACGCGTCGTCGACGGCGTCGAGTTCGGGCGGGTCGCCGAGTTCGGCACAGATCAGACTGTTGACCGCGGCCCAGCGCAGCACCTCGGGGTCAGGGCGGCCCGTCGCGTCCACGGCCGAGCGGAGGGTGAGCCGGTCCCGAGTCAGGGTGCCGGTCTTGTCGATGCACACGACATCGAGTGCGCCCAGGTCGTGGACGGCGGTCAGCCGCCGCGCGAAGACGCGGCCCCTGGGGCCGCGACGCAGCAGAGCCGCCTGACGGGCCAGCGCGGCGGTCACCACCAGCAACAGCATCTCGGGCGTCAGCCCGACGCCGACGGCCGCGGCGTACGGCAGCGCCTCCCAGCGGTGGCCGTCCACCAGCGCGCCGACCAGCAGACCGGCCGCACCCGAGACCAGGGCGAGCCGGAGCAGCAGCCCGGACACCTCCCGCGCGGTCCCGTCGAACGCGGTCCGCCGCTCTCGTGCGGGCGCTCGCGTGGCCGCCCCGGCGCACGGCGCTCCGCTCGCCGCGTGCGCCGCCTTCGCTCCGTGCGCTCCGCTCGCGCCGGCGAGAAAGGTGTCCGCGCCGGTCGCCAGGACGACGCCCACGCCGGTGCCGTGCACCACCACGCTGCCGCGCAGGCAGACCCGGGCGTTGTCCGGCCCGATCCGGCCGGTACGCACCCCGCCACCGCGTCGGCCCGCCCGCTTGGGCACCGGCAGGCTGACGCCGGTCAGCAACGCCTGATCGACCGTCAGCCCCTCCACGCGGAGCAGCAGCAGATCCGCCGGGACCCGGTCCCCGGGAACCAGCTGCACCACGTCGCCGGGGACGAACTGGTCGAACGGCAACTCCCGCTCGACCGATCCGGACCGCGACTCCGACCCCGATGCCGGTCGCCGTCGCCGCACCGTGGCCGTGCTGCCCGCGTCGACGAAGCGCCGCAGCGCGGCGGTCTCGCGCTCCGCGTGCCACTCGCCGACCAGGCGCAGCGAGCAGCCCGCGGTGATCAGCAGCAGCAGAACCGCGGTGCTGGAGAAGGCTCCTGAGGCCGCCGTCGCCGCGGCCAGCAGCGAGAGGGTCATCGTGTAGGGGTCGCGGATCAGCAGCGCGACCCGCCGGGTGCGGCTCGGACGCGGCGGCAACGGCAGGGTGTTCTCACCGTGCGCGGCGAGCCGCAGTTCGGCGGTGCCTTCGGGCAGCCCCCTGCGGCTCGTGCCGAGCGCCCGCAGCACCTGAAGGTCCGTCAGCTCACTCAGCTCGCGGAGATCCACCTGCCGGGCGGGCTCAACCGCAGCGCCCGCAGTAACCGGGGCAGCGGAGCCGACCAGCCCGGCGAGCGGAACCTGGTCAGCGGAAAGGTCGGGAGCGCCGTCCTCGCGGCGGTCCCGGTGTGCCCGCAGATCGGTCGGACCGGTCAGGGCTGCCTCCCCTTCTCCACTTCGGCACCAGCGTAAACGCGCTGTCTGTAAGCATTTGACAGTCCCCTTACGCAAGAGCCATCATATGAATGTTCATTTAGACACCTCGTTCGGTGAGGCGTCTCCACGGACACAGGCCACTGATCCCAACCGTCGAGAGACGCTCCGGATCAGGACACCTCCTCCCGACCTAAGGGTTGAGGCCAAGTGGCTGCGCAGGCGGACTTGCTCCGAGCAAGCCTCGCGCTACGCCGTGGAGTGCCAAAGCTCTGACGAGTTGGGGTGTGCCGGACCGGCTGTTGCCGAATCTGTCCGGGCTCGGTGTGCCCCCTGCCGTGCGACGCGAGATTTCCGCGTCCTGACCGGAGGGAGGCGAGTAGCAGTGGACTGCAGTCCTAGTCCGGGTCATAAACGACCCCACATCCGCTTGACCTCGTCTCACTCCGGCATGCGGTAACCACCTACTCCCGCGCCCTCCCAGGGGTGCCTCACCTGCGTGCGCTCATGCCCGCAGGGTGGATGGATGCTGCATGCCCTCCGACCGGCCGTGACGGCCACCAGGGAGGGACCCTCATGACCACCACGATCGACCCCAAGGTCCAGGGCAACGCCGCCCGCACCACCGCGGTGCTGGACGACGCGCACGTCGGCGACATCCGCGGCGCGCTCGGCACCATCAAGCTGGACGACCACGGCGACCGCCGCGGCCTGTCCGCCAAGCTCAAGACGCTGCTCGCGATCGTCGGCCCCGGCCTGATCGTGATGGTCGGCGACAACGACGCCGGCGCCTTCGCGACCTACGGCCAGGCCGGGCAGAACTACGGCACCCACCTGCTGTGGACGCTGCTGCTCCTGGTCCCGGTCCTCTACGTGAACCAGGAGATGGTGCTCCGCCTCGGCGCGGTCACCGGTGTCGGCCACGCCCGCCTGATCCTGGAGCGGTTCGGCAAGTTCTGGGGCGCGTTCAGCGTCATCGACCTGTTCATCCTCAACGCGCTGACGCTGGTCACCGAGTTCATCGGGATCACCCTGGCCGCGGGCTACCTGGGCCTGCCCAAGGCCGCCGCCGTGGTGCTCGCCGCCGCGATCATCGTCGCCTCCGCGTTCACCGGGTCGTTCCAGCGCTTCGAGCGGATCGCGATCGCGCTCTGCGCCGGGTCGCTGCTGCTGGTCCCGATCTACTTCATGGTCCACCCCAAGACCTCGCAGATGGCGCAGGACTTCGTGGTCCCGAACCTGCCGGGCGGTCAGGGCCAGCTCGCCACCGTGATGCTGCTGATCATCGGCATCGTCGGCACCACCGTCGCCCCGTGGCAGCTCTTCTTCCAGCAGAGCTACGTCATCGACAAGCGGATCACCCCCCGCTTCATGAAGTACGAGAAGGCCGACCTGTGGATCGGCATCGTGGTCGTGGTCATCGGCGGTGCGGCGCTGATGGGCGCCGCTGCCGCCGCGTTCGCCGGCACCAAGGGCTTCGGCAACTTCACCGACACCGCGGGCCTGGCCTCCGGCATCGCCGCCCACGCGGGCAAGGTCGCGGGTGTCCTCTTCGCCGTCGCGCTGCTGGACGCCTCGATCATCGGCGCCTTCGCGGTCTCGCTCTCCACGGCCTACGCGATCGGTGACGTCTTCGGCATCAAGCACTCGCTGCACCGCGGGGTCAAGGGCGCCAAGGGCTTCTACGCCGTCTACGCCGGTCTGGTCGCCCTGGCCGCGGGCATCGTGCTGATCCCGGGTTCGCCGCTGGGTCTGCTCACCGAGGGCGTGCAGACGCTGGCCGGTGTGCTGCTGCCCTCCGCCACGGTCTTCCTGCTGCTGCTCTGCAACGACAAGCAGGTGCTGGGCCCGTGGGTGAACGGCCCGAAGACCAACGCCTTCACCTCCGCGGTGATCGGCATCCTGGTCACCCTGTCGATCATCCTGACCGCCTCGGTGCTCTTCCCGAGCATCACGGCCGGCGCGATCCTCGACATCATGGCCGTCTGCGGCGTCGTGGGCGTCCTGGCCGCCGGGTACGCGTTCACCAAGCGCCGCACGGCGACCAAGGAGGACCCTCCCCCAACCTCCGGCCGGGGGTACCCCCATGACCGCACGGGCCGCGACGACTGGCGGATGCCCCCGCTGGAGACGCTGACCCGCCCGGTGATGGCCACCGGCCGCAAGATCGGCATGAGCGCGCTCCGCAGCTACCTGCTGGTCGCGATGATCCTGGTGATCGTCAAGATCGTCGAGGTCGCCCTCGGCCACTGAGCCGAACAGCAACTCCTGCACCGCGTGATCCGCGCGACGTGACGAGCCCGGTCCGGCCCTTCGGGGCCAGGCCGGGCTCGTGTGCTGCCCTCCCCGGCCGGGCCCGGGAATGACCAAAACCGAGCGGTCATTCGTCCGAGAAGCGTCCGGCGATCCACTCCGCGCCGCGGCGGGCGGCGACGAGCCGACGGCTGCGGCGGGTCCGCGGCTGCGGCACCCGCGGCGAGGAGATGCGGCTCGCGGGCAACCCGGAGGGCTGGGCGGACCGTGAGAGGGCGCGCTGCGCCTGGGCCGCCTCGGCGGCGAGGCGGGCACCGGCCTGGCCGAGCTCGGCCAGCAGCCGTTGCCGACGCCCCGGGCCCCTGGCCCGGAGCCAGGCGGTCCACAGCCCCTCGATCTCACCGACCACCGCGGCCAACCGCAGTTGCGACCGGCCGTTCTGACGCGACTCCCCCGACTGCACCTGAGAGTGCTTCCTCTCTGCCCGCACACAGATAAGCCACTTGCTTATGTGCGCAAGTATAGAAAACACATCTGCTGATGCACCTTCAAAGCCGTTTCAGCCAGGGCCGGTCAGCCCCCGAGAGAGCCTCAGGCTCCCCACAGGGAAACTCCCCCGAAAGCCGAGGTGAACGCCCCTCTTGACGCCTCCTCGACGCACCTCCGCAGGGGCGTGCGGGTACGACCTGGGGCGGAGAGGCACTCACATAATCTTTTCATCCAAGGCCTAGGATGGCGTGAACCCGGGGGAATTGACCGACAAATCGGGCGAAAGAGAGCAACGTGAGGCGAGCCGGCGAGGCAAAAACCCTCCCCGACTACCGCGACTACCGCGCGGACGCGGGCCGCATCGCACGACTGCCGCTGCGACGGCACAACGCGCTGCTCGCGGGGTGGACCGTGCTCTGGTTCGTCCTGGTCGTGCACAGCGGTGGGGTGTCCTGGCACTACCTGCGCCAGGGCGAGCAGCTGCTCTTCGGCGGCGATCCGGGCGGCGGACTCTCCCTCTACGCCAACCACCCGGAGCTGCAGATCGGGCCGTTCAGCCTGCTGGTGGCCCGGATGTTCGCGCCGTTCTCGGCCGCCACCGGCGAGTTGCTCGCCGAGGGCACGATGGCCGGGCTCGGCCTGGTGATGGTGATCCTGGTCGGGCGGACCGCCGCCCAGCACTACCTGGGCACCGGCACCAACCACCGCCGCCTGCAACAGCGGACGCTCATCGCCGGACTGGCCTTCATCCCGATGTGGATCGAGGTCACCGTCCGGTTCGCCCACCTCGACGACGCGCTGGCGCTGTTCTGCTCGACCCTCGCCGTCCACGCCCTGGCCCGCGGCCGGACCTGGGCGGTCGCCGTCTTCCTGGCCCTGGCCGTCGACGCCAAGCCGTGGGCGGTGCCGTTCGCGGTGCTGCTGCTGGCGCTGCCCTCCGGCCGGCGTCGCGGCCCGTTCCTGCTCTTCTGCGTCCTGGTCGCCGCCGCCTGGCTGCCGTTCTATCTGGGCAATCTGGACACCATGGCCGCGGCCAAGTTCGCGATACCCAACCAGCCCGCGTCCTCGCTGCGCTGGCTCGGAGTCAGCGCGCCGTCCACGCCGTCCTGGGACCGCCCGGCCCAGTTCGCGCTCGGGGGGCTGCTGGGCGCCCTCGCGGTATGGCGGGGCCGCTGGCCCGCGGTGATCCTGGTCGGCGCGAACGCGCGCATCCTGCTGGACCCGAGCACCTACACGTACTACAGCGCCTCGGTCCTGCTCGGCACGCTGATCTGGGACGCCGTCGGACAGCGCCGGCTGGTGCCGTGGTGGAGCTGGATCGCCCTGCTCTCCCTCTACGGCGGCGCCCTGTTCATCCCCGACGCGTCGACGCGCGGGCTGGTCCGGCTCGCCTTCGTGGTGGTCTCCGTCGCCTACGTGCTGCTGTGGCCGTCGCGAAACAACCGCACCGGCACCCGGCGTCGCGTGGCGGAGTCCGCCGCGACGTCCGACGGGAGCGGGTCGACCGCAGCGGCCGGGCCGGCTGGGCCGGCGGGGGCGAACGCCTCGACGGCGCGGGCTCGCGTGGTCGCGCCGCGCCGCTCGCCGGAGCTCGTCGACGCCTGGTGAAAGCCACCGGGCGGGGCCCGGGGCCCCGTCCGACATCGCCGAACTACCCGTGAGTTCGCCGCTACGCTCGGCCAATGACCCACGTGACTGAGCGTCCTGACGACCCGGCCGAGCTTGTTCCGCACCGCGTCGACCCTGCCGAACTCGACGCTCTGGCCCGACGCTACCCGCGCCTGCACGCGCCGCAACGCTGGGCCTGGGGCGGTCTGGACGCCCGGTTCTCCGCACAGCTGCCCGAGGACCGCCTCATCACCAACATCCATCTCGTCGGCTTCCAGGACGACGGCGTGGTGCTCTGCCGCGACGATCGCGACCACTGGTTCCTGCCCGGCGGGACCCGGGAGCAGGACGAGAGCGTCCACCGTTGCCTGGCCCGCGAGTTGCGCGAGGAGGCGGGCGCGCGGCTGCTCGGCGCGCCGGTGTGGATCGGCGCGCACCACTGCGTGACGGACAACCCGCGCCCCTACCGCCCGTGGCAGCCGCACCCGGAGAAGGCCTGGCTGTGGGGTTGGGCCGACGTCCTGGTGGACTCCGAGCCGACCAACCCGGACGACGGCGAACCGGTGGTCGAGGTCCGCGTGGTGACGCCGGAGGAGGCGCAGCGGCTGCTGGTCAGGGAGCGCGAGCCGTGGTGGTCCGAGTTGGTGGCGCTCGCCGTCGAGTCCCGCGCCGGGGCGCGCACGCTGGGGAATTGACTGCCCGACGCGCCCCGTCACAGGCGTGACAGCGACGCCACGGTGCGGAACCATGTATGCCCTCTGTGTGTGCGTTGCACAAGTTGCACCTGGTACGCCGGAGCTGAGGGGATATGCCCGGTGCACGCCGCCTGTGGTGAGCTGTGAGAGGAGTGGAATGGCCGAGCAGTTGGCTCTGTCACACCCCGAGTCCGCCCGACCTCGACCTCCGCAGCGCGCCCAGGCGGGCGCCCGGCAGAACGCCCAGCCCCACGGCTCCGCCACGCCGCGTCGGGCGTCGCGCGGCGCCGGGCGCACGGCCAAGTCGCCGCAGCGCCGGGACTGGCCGGTCGCCCGCCCGAAGCCGGGCTTGGTCCTGGTCGGGCTGCCGCTCCTCGGCGCGGGCGTCGACGAGGTCCTGGGCAGCCCGCTCGGCCTCTGTTTCACCCTCGGCGCGGTGCTCGGCACCGTGTGGGCGGCGCTGCTCTGCACCCCGAGCGGGCTGTGGTGGGTGCTGCCGATGCCGCCGCTGCTGGTCACGGCGATCACGGTCGTCTCCCAGCTGGCCCTGCACGGCGACCAGTTCGCGGGCGGCCGGTCGCTCACCACGGCCTCGGTGAAGTGGACGGTCGCCGACTTCCCGATCATGGCGAGCGCCGTCCTGGCCGCCCTGGCCGCCCTCGGCGTGCGCCGAGCGCTCGCGCTGCGCACCGGCGACGGCAGCGCCACCCGCCCCCGTGTCGTCCGCCCGCGCGGCGCGGACGCGGACGCGGACGCAGTCCCAGAAGCGACCTCAGGCTCGGCCTCGGGCTCGGGCTCGGAGGCGGCCTCAGCAGCCGCCTCGGCAGCGGCCGGTGCCTCGTCGCAGGATCCGAGTCAGGTCCCCGTTCCGCGAAGGAGCCACCATGGCTGACCGCCCCCGCAACCGCGCGGTGGGCCCTCGGCCCGCACCGTCGCTGGTCAAGGCCGGCCGCGCCGCCGTCGCCACCGCCTCGGCGGGCGTACTGCTGGTCAGCGGCATCTCGTGGTTCGCCTACAACTCGCTGACGGACGGCCTGAACACCTCCGACGCCCTGTCAGTCGCCCAGCGCCACGCCCCGCCGAAGCTCGACAACTCGATCAACCTGCTGCTGATCGGCCTCGACAGCCGCAAGGACATGAACGGCAACGACCTGCCCAAGCAGTTCGTCGAGCAGGACCTGCACGCGGGGTCCAGCGACATCGGCGGGTACAACACCAACACGCTGATCCTGCTGCACATCCCCAGCGGCGGCGGCAAGGTGCAGGCCTTCTCCGTCCCGCGCGACGACTACGTCCAGACCCTCAACGGTGACGGGACCAGCCAGGGCTTCCACAAGATCAAGGAGGCCTACGGCATCGCCAAGGCCGCCGCCCTGCCCGCCCTCAAGGCGCAGGGCCTCACCGGCGCCGCGCTGGAGCAGCAGAGCCGCGAGGTGGGCCGCGAGGCGACCCTGGCCACCGTCCAGCAGTTCCTCGGCATCCGGATCGACCACTTCGCCGAGGTGAACCTGCTCGGCTTCTACGACATCGCGCAGGTGGTGCAGCCGATCACGGTCTGCCTCAAGCACGCCACCAGGGACCCGGCCATGGCCGGCCAGGGCTCCGGCGCCGACTTCCACGCCGGCTACAACACCCTGGACGCGGCCCAGGCCCTGGCCTTCGTCCGCCAGCGCCACAACCTGACCAACGGCGACCTGGACCGCACCCACCGCCAGCAGGCCTTCATCTCCTCGGTGATGTACAAGCTCAAGCAGGAAGGTCTCTTCAACGACCTGGGCAAGATGCAGTCCCTCTTCGACGTGGTGAAGAAGGACGTGGTGCTCGACTCGCAGTGGAACATCCTGGACTTCGCCCAGCAGGTCCCCAGCCTGACCGGCGGCAACGTCGTCTTCAACACGCTCCCGATCCAGGGCTTCGCCACCCGCAACGGCGAGTCGGTCAACCTGGTCGACGTGCAGCAGATCCAGCACATCATGCAGCGCCTGATCGGCCACGACCAGAGCCCGGCGGCGACGCCCGCGTCGTCCTCCGCAGCGTCCTCGGCGTCGGCGGCGTCCTCGGCACCGCAGCAGGTCGCGCCGGCGACGGTGGACGTGCTGAACGGCTCCGGGATCACCGGTCTGGCGGCGCAGAAGCTGAAGTCGCTGGTCGACGCGGGCTGGTCGCCGGGCCGGACCGGCAACGCCGCCCCGCACACCCACACCGTCGTGCACTACGGCAGCGGCGCGCAGCAGGCCGCCCAGCAGGTCGCGGCGAAGCTCGGTAGCAGCGGCGTCACGGTGGCTCCGTCCGGCGCGGTCGCCCCCGGCCACGTCGAGGTGGTCCTGGGCACGGACGCCACGCCGACGGCGCCGGGCGGTTCCGCCGGTGGTGCGGGCGGTGGATCGGGCGCAGGCGGCTCGTCCGACGGGGCGCAGGCGGGGACGACGTCGGACATCCCCTTCCAGGGTTCGGCGGTCGAGATGGGCCAGGGCATCCCCTGCGTGGACTGACGGACGCCCGACCGGCACCAGGGCCAAAACGGACTCTTGTGCGACCCGGCTAGGAGATCCGCGAACACGTAGGACACACTTGTTGTGATTGATCGCACTGTTTCCCGGTCGGGCATGATGGGGATCGCACCTCAAGCCTGCACGGCCGACTAGGAGGACCGAGTGGACGACGTTCTGCGGCGGGCACCGCTCTTCACCGCGCTGGACGACGAGCAGTCAGCGGAGTTGCGTGCCTCCATGGCGGAGACCACGCTCGCGCGCGGCGAGTCGTTGTTCCACGAGGGCGACCCGGGCGACCGGCTGTACGTCATCGTCGAGGGCAAGGTGAAGCTGCACCGCGCTTCGGCCGACGGCCGCGAGAACATGCTCGCGGTGGTGGGCCCCAGCGAGATGATCGGCGAGCTCTCGCTGTTCGACCCGGGCCCGCGTACGGCGACCGCCTCCGCGCTGACCGAGGTGAAGCTGCTCGGCCTGGGTCACGGCGATCTGCAGCCGTGGCTGCAGACGCGCCCCGAGGTCGCGATCGCCCTGCTCCGCGCCATCGCCCGCCGCCTGCGCCGGACCAACGACGTCATGTCGGACCTGGTCTTCTCCGACGTCCCCGGCCGCGTGGCCAAGGCGCTGCTGGACCTGTCGCGGCGGTTCGGCGTTCCCTCGGACGAGGGCATCCACGTCGTCCACGACCTCACACAGGAGGAGCTGGCCCAGCTGGTCGGCGCGTCCCGCGAGACGGTCAACAAGGCGCTCGCCGACTTCGCGCAGCGGGGGTGGCTCCGCCTTGAGGCTCGCGCCGTGATCCTCCTCGACGTCGAGCGCTTGGCGCGGCGCTCGCGGTAATCCCCTTCGGGCACGCGGGGAAGTTGCACTATCCAGGGGCGCGGGGAACTGCGCGAGAAACCACTGACATGCGGATGGCCCTGTTAGGTCGGGGCTCTACGTAAGCGAGTGGCTTGTCGCGCAGTTCCTCGCGCCCCTGGTGTTGCAACTTCTCCTCGCGCTACAGCGCGCCTTGCTCCCGCAGATACTCCAGCTGTGCCCGCACCGACCACTCCGCCGCAGGCCACAGCGCGCGGTCTACGTCGGAGTAGACCTCCGCCACGACCGCCGCAGGCGTCCGGTGGCCTGCGGCTACCGCCGCAGCGACCTGCGCGAGGCGGGACTCGCGGTGGGAGAGGTAGTACTCGACCGCGCCGAGGGCGTCGTCGAGGACCGGGCCGTGGCCCGGGAGGATCGTGGTGACGTCGCGCTCCTGCGCGAGAGCGCGCAGGCGGCGCAGGGAGTCGAGGTAGTCGCCGAGGCGGCCGTCCGGGTGGGCGACGACCGTGGTGCCCCGGCCCAGGACCGTGTCGCCGGTCAGGACCGCGCCGTCCGCGGGGAGCGTGAAGCAGAGCGAGTCGGACGTGTGTCCAGGCGTGCCGACGACGCGGAGCTCCATGCCGCCGTACGTCAGCACGTCCCCGTCGGTCAGGCCCTCCTCGCCGAGCCGCAACGCCGGGTCCAGCGCCCGGACGCCGCTGCCGCTGAGCTCGGCGAAGCGCGCCGCGCCCTCGGCGTGGTCGGCGTGGCCGTGGGTGAGCAGGGTCGCGGCGACCCGGCAGCCGCGCGCCTCGACGGCGGCCAGCACGGCCGCGAGGTGGCCCTCGTGCAGGGGGCCCGGGTCGATCACCACGGCCTCGGTGGAGCCCGGCTCGGCGACGATCCAGGTGTTGGTGCCCTCCAGCGTCATCGGCGACGGGTTGAGCGCGAGCACGAGAGCGGCTCGCTCGGTGGGCTGCTGGACGGTCACAGCTGCCCCCGCAGAGCCAGACCGGGGTAGCCCGGCCAGCTGACCACGACCGCGCCGTCCGTCTCGATCCGCGCCTCGGCCATGATCGGCTCCACCGTGCGCGCGTCCGCCGCGGCCAGCGCCTGGGCCGGGGTGGCGAGCGGCTCCAGCTCGCGCAGCGTGGTGACGGTCGGCGGCAGCATGCCGAACTCGCCCGCCGTGTGGTGGGCGACCGCCTCGCGGGGGCTGATCCAGAGGACCCGGTCCGCCTCGCCCGGCACCTCGGCCGTGCGCTGGCCGTCGGGGACGGTCGCGACGAAGAACCAGGTGTCGTAGCGGCGCTCCTCGAACGCCGGGGTGATCCAGCGCGACCACGCGCCCAGCAGGTCGCTGCGCAGCACCAGGCCGCGCTTGGCGAGGAACTCGCCGAAGGAGAGCTCGTGCGCCTCCAGGGCGGCGCGCGCGGCGCGCCACTCCTCGCCGGAGACGTCGGCGACCACGGAGTCCGCGTCGGGACCGGCCAGCAGCACGCCGGACTCCTCGAAGGTCTCCCGGACCGCCGCGCAGACGATCGCCCGCGCGTCGTCGGCAGGGACGCCGAGCCGTCTGCCCCAGGCATCCGCGTCCGGACCGGCCCAGCCGAGCTCGGGCACGCTGTCGCGCTGGTCCACGGCCCCGCCGGGGTAGGCGTACATGCCGCCCGCGAAGGCCATCGAGGTACGGCGGCGCAGCAGGTACGCCTCGGTTCCCTCGCCGCCCTGCAGGGCCGGGCGCAGCAGCACGACCGTGGCCGCGCGGCGCGGCGTGACGGGGGTCAGTTCACCGCGTGCCTGCGCCGCGATCCGGTCCGCCCAGCTCGGCGGGAGTCGATCACTCATGGCCGGATCGTACGGCGCAGGCCGTGGATTGCCCATGCCTGCTCCGCGCCCGAAGCCGGAAACACCCAGCTCAGGCCCAGTTCGGGCAGTTTTGGAGACCAAGGGGTCAGGCGCGGACCTGGACCTGGATCTCCACCTCGACCGGAGCGTCCAGCGGCAGCACCGCCACGCCGACCGCGCTGCGCGCGTGCACGCCCGCCTCGCCGAGGACCGCGCCCAGCAGCTCGCTCGCGCCGTTGACGACGCCCGGCTGACCGGTGAAGTCAGGCGCGGACGCGACGAAGCCGACGACCTTGACCACACGCTCGACCTTGTCCAGGTCACCGATCAGGGACTTGACCGCTGCCAGGGCGTTGACCGCGCAGATCTTCGCCTGCTCCTTGGCCTCCTCGGCGGTGACCTCGGCGCCGACCTTGCCGGTCAGGCTCAGCTTGCCCGCGACCATCGGCAGCTGGCCGGAGGTGAAGACGTAGTCGCCGGTGCGGACGGCGGGGACGTAGGCCGCAAGCGGCGGGGCGACCTCGGGCAGCTCCAGGCCCAGCTCGGCCAGGCGGCTCTCTACCTTGCTCATTGCTACTGCTTCTCCCGCTTCAGGTAAGCCACCAGCTGCTCGGGGTTGTTCGGGCCCGGAACGACCTGGACCAGCTCCCAGCCGTCCTCGCCCCAGGTGTCCAGGATCTGCTTCGTCGCGTGCACCAGCAGCGGCACCGTCGCGTATTCCCACTTGGTCATGACACCGGACTCTAGCCCGTCCGCCCAACCCCCACGGGTTACGCTCGCCTGGACGGGGACAGAGAACCCATGACCGAGACAGCGACGCCCAGCACCAGGGAGGCACGCCACATGCCCGCAGCCGCATCCGCCGGCCCGGACTGGGAGGGCGTGCGCCTTCACGTCGTCAGCGGAAAGGGCGGCACCGGCAAGACCACGGTGGCCGCCGCGCTCGCGTTGGCGCTGGCCAAGGAGGGTCGCCGGACCCTGCTGATCGAGGTCGAGGAGCGCCAGGGCATCGCCGAGCTGTTCGGCATAGCGGCGCTGCCCTACGAGGAACGCAAGGTGGCCGGCGGTCGCGGCCACGGCGAGGTCTTCGCGCTGGCCATCGACATCGAGCAGGCGCTGCTCGAGTACCTGGAGATGTTCTACAAGCTGGGCCGCGCCGGGAAGGCGCTGCGCAAGCTCGGCTTCATCGACTTCGCGACCACGATCGCGCCCGGCCTGCGCGACGTGCTGCTGACCGGCAAGGCCTGCGAGGCGGTCCGCCGCCGACGCCCGGACGGGAGACCCGTCTACGACGCGGTGGTGATGGACGCGCCGCCGACGGGCCGGGTGACCCGGTTCCTCAACATCAACACCGAGGTGGCCGGGCTGGCCCGGATGGGCCCGATCTACACCCAGTCACAGGCCGTGATGCGGGTGATCCAGTCGCCGGAGACGGCCGTGCACATGGTCACGCTGCTGGAGGAGATGCCGGTCCAGGAGACGGTCGACGGGATAGAGGACCTGCACGCGGCGAAACTGCCGCTCGGCGGGGTGTTCGTCAACATGGTCCGCCCGCCGGTCCTTGACGCCGCGGCGGTCCTGGCCGCCGACGGTGCCGACCACGAGGAGGAGCTGGCGCTCGCCCTCACCGAGGCCGGTCTTGGCGGCCGTCGCACGAGCGGCGGCGGTCCGAGCGCTGCGGTACGGAAGCTGGTCGGCCCACTGCTGGAGCAGGGCCGCGAGCACGCGGCCCGGGTGGAGCTGGAGCGCGAGCAGCGCCGAGACATCCAGGGGCTGAAGCTGCCCACCTACGAACTCCCGCAGTTGTCGGGCGGCGTCGACCTCGGCGGGCTCTACCGGCTGGCGACGGAACTGCGGAACCAGGGGGCGGCATGAGCAGCGGCGCGAACGGCAGCGGCAACGGCGGGAACGGCAGCGGCAGCGGCAGCAGTGGGGACCTGACCGCGCGTCACCTCGACGTCGACGCGCTGATCGACGACCGCGGCACCAGGATCGTCGTCTGCTGCGGCTCCGGCGGCGTCGGCAAGACCACCACCGCGGCCGCGCTCGGCCTGCGGGCGGCCGAACGCGGCCGCAAGGTCGTCGTCCTGACGATCGACCCGGCGCGCCGGCTGGCGCAGTCGATGGGCCTGACCGAGCTCGACAACACCCCACGCGTCGTCAAGGGCGTCAACGGGGACGGCGAGCTGCAGGCGATGATGCTCGACATGAAGCGGACCTTCGACGAGGTCGTGCTCGCCCACGCCGACCCCGAGCGGGCCCGGCAGATCATGGAGAACCCCTTCTACCAGTCGCTCTCCTCCGGCTTCGCCGGGACGCAGGAGTACATGGCGATGGAGAAGCTGGGCCAGCTGCACGCGACGGGCCGGTGGGACCTGATCATCGTGGACACCCCGCCGAGCCGCTCCGCCCTGGACTTCCTGGACGCGCCCAACCGGCTGGGGTCCTTCCTCGACGGACGGCTCATCAAGGTGCTGACCGCGCCCGCGAAGGTCGGCGGTCGCAGCGCGATGAAGATGCTGAACGTCGGCATGACGATGTTCACCGGCGTGCTGAGCAAGGTGCTGGGCGCGAACGTGCTCCAGGACGTGTCGACCTTCGTCGCGGCGATGGACTCGATGTTCGGCGGCTTCCGCGAGCGCGCGGACCGCACGTACGCGCTGCTGCAGGCGAAGGGCACGGCGTTCCTCGTCGTCGCCGCGCCGGAGCGGGACGCGCTGCGCGAGGCGGCGTACTTCGTCGACCGCCTGGAGGCCGACCGCATGCCGCTGGCCGGCCTCGTCCTCAACCGCGTCCACCGCACGGGCGCTCCGCAGCTCAGCGCGGAGCGCGCGCGGGCCGCGGCCGAGTCCCTCGACGACGGCTCGGCGGGCGCGGGCGAGCAGCTGGCCGCGGGCCTGCTGCGGCTCCACGCTGAGCGCGTGCAAATGATGACCCGTGAGCGACGCATGCGTGACCGCTTCGTGTCCGTCTACCCGGACGTCCGCGTGGCGGAGGTCTCCGCGCTCCCGGGCGACGTCCACGACCTCGACGGCCTCCGCGAGATCGGCACCCGCCTCACCGGCGACTAGCCATGCACCACCTCAGGGGCGCGGGGAACTGCGCGAACAACCACCCTGTGCGGATGGCCCTGCTCGTTCAGCCAACCACCTACACGAGTGGCTTGTCGCGCAGTTCCCCGCGCCCCTGGATAGTGCAACTACCTGCGGCAGCGCACACTCGGCTGCTCGCGCCCACGCGGCGGAGCCGCGCATCAGCAGAGGCCCGCGCCCCTGAGGTGGTGCAACTACCTCACATGCCGCGGGCGTCAGCCCGCCTCGGCGTAGTCCTCCACGTCGCAGACGCTGTAGCTCTGCTCGTACTCGGACCGGGCCGTCTCCAGCAGACGGCGCCAGGACACCACAGTCGGCCGACGGCGAAGCAGCGCTCTACGTTCGCGCTCGGTCATACCGCCCCAGACGCCGAACTCGACGCGGTTGTCGAGCGCGTCGGCCAGGCATTCGGTGCGTACCGGGCACCCCGTGCACACCGCCTTGGCGCGGTTCTGTGCCGCCCCCTGGACGAACAGTTCGTCCGGATCACTGGTGCGGCAGGCGGCCTGCGCACTCCAGTCCTCAACCCAGCTCATGCTGGCGCCGTCCTCTCCCGAATCGAGGCTCCCCCACGGCGGCAACGGCGAATATGCCGTTGCCAGTTGAGGACGTTACGGAAGAAGTGCGCGTTGCAACAGCCCCTTGGGGCTCAATCCTTATGGCCCATTTGGACTATGCGTGCTCGGGAGATCACCCGTTGGAGTGATCGCAGGCAGGAGGCCTACACGGGCTTCGGGGACCCGCCGCGCGCCTACCGGATGCGCTTCCGTCTGGCATATGCCGCTCATATGCCGACGATTCGGTCATCTCTCATCACCCACAAGAGTGAGTCGAGCGGGCAGACGGCGTCCTGCCGTGCGCTTGTGACAAGAGTAGGCGAACAGCTGCCCGCCTGTCCGGGGAACGCCGCGTATGGTTCTGCGCATGGCAGCGAAGCGGAAGGTATCCCCACTGCAGCAGATCTCGCTCGGAGCCCGTCTGCTGGGCGCGAGCGTGCTGGCCGGCGGCCTGGTCGCCGGTCTGGCACTCCCTGCGGTCGGGGCGTTGGGGTTGACGGCCAAGAGCGCGGTCAACGACTTCAACAACATCCCGGACGACTTCACCACGCCTCCCCTGTCGCAGGCGTCCTACATCTACGACGGCCAGAACAACGTCATCGCCAAGGTCTACTCGCGCGACCGCACGGTCGTGCCGGAGAGCCAGATCGCCCCGGTGATGCGTCAGGCGCTGGTCGACATCGAGGACAACCGCTTCTACCAGCACGGCGCGATCGACCTGAAGGGCACCCTGCGCGCGCTCAGCAACAACAGCGGCGGCGGTTCGACCCAGGGCGGTTCCACGCTGACCCAGCAGTACGTCAAGAACGTCTTCGTCGAGGAGGCGGGCAACGACCAGGCCAAGGTGCTGGAGGCGCAGCGCCAGACGGTCGGCCGCAAGATCCAGGAGCTGAAGTACGCGATCAAGGTCGAGGAGACCCTGACCAAGGACCAGATCCTGACCAACTACCTGAACCTCACCTTCTTCGGCGAGCAGGCCTACGGCATCGAGGCCGCCTCCGAGCGCTACTTCGGCGTCCGCGCCTCCCAGTTGAAGGTGCAGCAGGCCGCGCTGCTGGCCGGCCTGGTGCAGTCGCCCACCTACTACGACCCGCTGGTCTACCCGGACGTGGCGCTGCAACGCCGCAACACGGTGCTGGAGAAGATGGCCGAGTACGGCAGTATCAGCTCCGCCCAGGCCAAGGCCGCCGAGGCGACGCCGCTGGGCCTGTCCCCGCACAAGGCGCAGGAGGGCTGCATCACGGCCACCCACAGCGGGGAGGCCTTCTTCTGCGACTACGTCGAGCACATCATCCTGCAGGACCCGGCCTTCGGCGCCACCGAGTCGGACCGCCAGGCCCTGTGGGACAAGGGCGGCCTGCAGATCCACACCACCCTGGACCCGAAGGCCCAGGCGGCGCTCTACTCCTCCGTCACCTCGCACGTGTACGCGGGCGACAAGGCCGCCACGGCGATGACCATGGTCCAGCCGGGCACCGGCAAGATCCTGGCGATGGGTCAGAGCCGCCCGTACGGCGTCGGCAGCAGCCCGGCAGTCACCACGCTGAACTACAACGTCGACCGCACCATGGGCGGTGGCGGCGGGTTCCCGACCGGTTCGACGTTCAAGCCGATCACCGCGGCGGCGGCCCTGGAGCAGGGCCTCAAGATGGACAAGAGCTACCCGTCGCCCTACCAGGAGCCGTACCCGTCCATGACGGACTGCAACGGCAACACCCTGGCCCAGGTCGACAACCCGCCGGACCAGAACGACTCGACGAGCCTGGTGGGCCCGTTCAACATGCCCGACGCGATGGCCAAGTCGGTCAACACCTACTTCGTGCCGCTGGAGAAGGACGCCGGCCTCTGCAACGTCGTCCACATGATGAACAAGCTGGGCATCACCACCCAGGCCACCTACTCCCCCAACAGCACCACGCTGGCGCCGATCGAGCAGGTGCAGTCGCTGACGCTGGGTACCAACAACCTGACCCCGCTGGAGATGGCGAACGTCTACGCCACCTTCGCGGCGCGCGGCCTCTACTGCTCGCCGACCGCGATCACCTCGGTGACCACGGCGGACCACAAGTCGCTCCCGGTCCCGCAGGCGAACTGCCAGCAGGTGATGCAGCAGAGCACAGCCGACGCGATCACCACCATGCTCAAGGGCGTGGTCGAGGACGGCACCGGCGCGGCCGACGGCTTCTCCGACGGCCGTCCGAGCGCGGGCAAGACGGGTACCACCGACTCGCACTTCCAGGTCTGGTTCGTGGGCTTCACCCCGCAGCTGGCGGGCGCCACGGTGGTGAGTGACACCGCTAAGTACGACAACCTGTCCTACCAGTCGATCGGCGGCGTCACGCAGACCGCGTTCGGCTCGACGGTCGCCGGTCCGATCTGGCACGACGCGATGGACGGCGCGCTCGCGGGCGTCCCGTTCGGGAGCTTCAACCTGGTGCCGCTGCCGAACAAGAACCCGCCGTCGAACGACGGCGCGAAGAAGGGCAAGAAGCCCGGCCAGAACGGCGGTCAGGGCGGCGGCCCCGGCGGCGCGATCTTCGGCCAGGCGGGCGGCACGACGGGCGGGCCCGGCGGCGGCAACGGCAGCACCGGCACCATCTTCGGCGGCACGGGCGGCACGGGCGGGCCGGGTACGGCGGGCGGCACGGGCATCGTCGGCGTGGCGGGCGGCGGCCCCGGCGGCGGGAACGGCTTCGGCGGCTGACAGTTGCACTGCTTAGGGGCGCGGGGAACTAAGCGAGAAACCACCCTGTGCGGACGGTCCTGCCCGTTGAGGACCATCTGTCGTGGGTGGCTTGTCGCGCAGTTCCCCGCGCCCCTGTGTAGTGCAACTTCCCTTGTCAGAAAGGGACTCAGCCCGCCAGCGCGCTCTTGACCGCGGCGGCGACCCTGCCGCCCTCCGCCAGGCCGGAGACCTTCGGGTTGACGATCTTCATGACCGCGCCCATCGCGCGCGGGCCCTCCGCGCCGCCCGCCTTCGCCTCGGCGACGGCCTCGGCGACGATCGCGGTGAGCTCCTCGTCCGACAGCTGCTTCGGCAGGTACGCCGCCAGGACCACGCCCTCCGCCCGCTCGCGGTCCGCGGACTCCGGGCGACCGCCCTGGTCGAAGGCCTCGGCGGCCTCGCGGCGCTTCTTCGCCTCGCGGGTGATCACCTGGAGCACCTCCGCGTCGCTGAGCACGCGCGCGGTCTTGCCGGCCACCTCCTCCTTGGTGATGGCGGCCAGGGTCAGCCGGATCGTGCCGGAACGAAGATCGTCACGGGCCCGGATCGCGGCGGTGAGGTCCTCCTGGAGCTGCTGCTTGAGCGTCGTGGTCATGACGTAAGTCTCGCATCTCCGGGCAACCCGCCGCCCGCATTAACGCATGCGGTCAGTGCGGTCAGCCCGCGCAGCCGGCCCGTGCACTCGGTGCGTGCGTTCAGCGCACGCACGGCGCACCTCGCGCACCGGCACCGCGCGGCTTCTGACACCATGGTCGAATGCGCACCCGATACTCCGTTCCGCTGAAGGCCCTGGGAGTCACCGCCGCCGTCGGCGCGGCCTGCGTCGGCTACGCCGCCGGGTACGAGGTGCGCTCGTTCAGGTTGCGACGCGTGGAGATCCCGGTGCTCCCGGCGGGTGCCAAGCCGATGCGGATCCTCCAGGTCTCCGACATCCACATGGTCAACGGCCAACGGAAGAAGCAGGTCTGGCTGCGCGGCCTGGCCGCGCTCCGCCCCGACCTGGTGATCAACACCGGTGACAACCTGTCCGACCCGGAGGCCGTGCCGCAGACCCTCGACGCGCTCGGTCCGCTGATGGACTTCCCCGGCGCGTACGTCTTCGGCTCCAACGACTACTACGGTCCCAAGCCGAAGAACCCCGCCCGCTACCTGTCCGCGATGCTCTCCGGCAACCACGGCCTGAACAACGCCGACGGCACCGCGCGACGTGGCATCGTCGGGGCCGTCCACAACCCGTGGACCGACCTGCGCGACGGATTCGACGCGGCGGGCTGGGTGGACCTGACCAACCGGCGCGGCCGGCTGAAGGTCAACGGACTGGACCTGGAGCTCACCGGGCTGGACGACCCGCACATCCGGCGGGACCGCTACCAGGCCGTCGCGGGCGGCCCGTCGGCCGACGCGGACGTCTCCTTCGGTGTGGTCCACGCGCCGTACCTGCGCGTCCTGGACGCGTTCGCCGCCGACGGCTACCCGCTGATCCTGGCGGGGCACACCCACGGCGGTCAGCTGTGCGTCCCCTTCTACGGGGCGCTGGTGACCAACTGCGACATCGACCGTGACCGGGTCAAGGGCCTGTCCCGGCACGTGGCGGGCGGACGGCAGGCCTACCTGCACGTCTCGGCGGGCTGCGGCACCAACCGCTACACCCCGGTCCGCTTCGCCTGCCCGCCCGAGGCGACCCTGCTCACGCTCCTGCCGCGCGACCGGGCCTGAGACCCGACCTCAGCCGTCCCGGCTCACTCGCCGTCGGCGGCGCGGACCTCGCCGGGGTCCCCGGGGTCCTCGCTGGGGTCTTCTCCGGGGACCTCGAACGCGCCGTCGATCACGCCGATGTCCGCACCGTCCAGCGCGCCCGCCGGACGCAGGCCCTGAAGGGACGCGCCTCGCGCCGCCCGGGGCCCACCGGACGTCCCTGCCGGCTCGCCCGCGTCTCCCACGTCTCCCGCGTCGTCCGAGAGCCACGCGTGCCGACGCGAGGTCTCCTCGGCGACCCGCAGCAGTCGGCCGACCGACGGCGAGTGCTTGCCGGGACGGGTGACGAGGTGCACCTCGATGAACGCGCGCGGCGTCACCGGGAGCCAGACCAGGCTGCTCGGCAGCCCGATCCGGCCGGAGAGGCCGACCATGGTCACCGCGGCGCCGGAGGCCACCGGCGTGTAGGAGGCGTCGAAGTCCAGGCCCCGGTAGAGCACCTCGGGCTTGGCACCGGCCCGCGCGCAGATCTCCATGATCTCGTCGTAGTGGCCGGGGTTGTGGTCGCGCGGGTGCAGCAGCAGCTTGAGGCCGTCCAGGTCGGCCGGGTCGATCTCGGTTGTGCCCTGGGCCAGCGGGTGGTCCCGGCTGATCACGATGCCCTGCGGCTCGCGGCGCAGCAGCGTCAGCTCGACGTCCGCCGGCAGCGCGTCCAGCTGCGCGGAGCGGACCAGGCCCACGTCCAGCGTCCCGGCGGCGACGGAGTCGACGATGTCGGCGAAGGCCATGACCCGGGCCGACACCTCGATGCCGGGGGCTTCCTCGCTCATCGCCAGCAGCAGTTGGGGGGCGGTCTCGTAGCCCGCGCTCATCCCGTAGCCGAGGCTGAGTGCGCCGACCCGCCCGTCCGCGTACTCGCGCACGCCGCGCCAGAGGTTCTCCGCGGCCTCCAGCAGCGCCGGGCCGCGCTCCAGCAGCATCCGACCGGCCTCGGTCGGTTCGACCTTGTGCGTCGTGCGGGTCAGCAGCTCGACGCCGAGCTCGCGCTCCAGCTCCCGCACCTGGCGGCTGAGCGCCGGCTGCGCGATGTGGAGCCGCTCCGCGGCGCGTGTGAAGTTCCGCTCCTCGGCGACGGCCAGGAAGTACCGCAGGCGGCGCAGCTCGGACATACGTCCATCTTAGGAGCACTGCCATGCCGTTCCGGTATGAACATCCACGTCGGCCCTTACCGACGGCCCTCGTCCGCGTCTGCGGCGGGTCTGCGGCGAGTCCGTGCCGGGTCCGTGCCAGGTCCGCCGCGGGCTCTCGGGCGGGCTCCATCGGGCCTGCCCCAAACCGCCCCCGGAACTGCACACCCGCCCCACCCGCACCGGCCTGCGGGAATCGGATTTCGTCTCCGGGGGGATGGTCCGCTAGAGTAACCATCGTTGCACCGGGGTGTAGCGCAGCTTGGTAGCGCGCTTCGTTCGGGACGAAGAGGTCGTGGGTTCAAATCCCGCCACCCCGACTGGTGACACACCGAAGAGGGCCGGTCTTCCACTCAGGAAGACCGGCCCTCTTCTCGTGCCCGCAGACCGTTCTCGCGCATTTTGTGTGCAGTTTTCGCACGTGTTGAGACCGCTTGAGGTCACTGTGACCCACGCAACCGACGGGAACCGGACAGGCAGTCTCTGGTGTCTTCACCCGTCGGGACTAGGATCCCCGGAAACCGATTGCGTGTTGACCTATAGCGGCAAGGAGCGGGACCATCGTGACACCACCCGAAGAGTCCTTCGGCGGCAGGGCCGCCGCTCGCCAGGCTGCGCGCGGAAAGTCGGTTCCCGGCCAGCGGGGCGCCTCGGGCGGCCACGCGGCGGGTGGCCGTGGGACGACAGCCGCCACGGGACGGCGCAAGCAGAAGCCCAAGCAACGGGCGAAGCGGATAGCCATGGGCGTCGGCGCCTTCGCGATACTCGTCGCGGCGGCCGGATGCGCCTGGGTCTACCAGCTCGACGGCAACATCAAGCACACCGCGCTGGACAGCGGCAGCCAGCCCCAGAAGGGCGCCATCATCCCCGGCGCGCTGAACATCATGATCATCGGCTCCGACACCCGCCTCGGCGGGGACGCCTCGCTCGGCGGCGCGGACAACTCGCTGCCGCACGCGGACGTGGAGATGCTGCTGCACGTCTCGGCGGACCACCAGAACGCGACGGTGATGAGCATCCCGCGCGACACGGACCTGCAGATTCCGTCGTGCACCGCGTCGGACGGGAAGACCTACAGCTTCCCGACACACGACCAGATCACCAACAGCCTGAACTACGGGCCTGGTTGCACGGTCTCCGCGGTCAACTCGCTGACCGGTGTGCACATCGACCACTACATGATGGTCGACTTCACCGGCGTGGTGAACATGTCCGACGCCGTGGGCGGCGTCCAGGTCTGCTCCTCGGCGAACGTCTACGACCCGGGCTCCCACCTCAAGCTGAAGGCCGGCACCCACACCCTGGTCGGCTCGGGCGCGCTCGCCTTCCTGCGCTCCCGCCACGCGTTCGGCGGGGCGAGCGACGTGGACCGCACCCAGACCCAGCACATCTTCCTCAGCGCCCTGATCCACAAGATGAAGAGCGCGAGCACGCTGGCCGATCCGACGAACGTCTTCAACCTGGCGGAGTCGGCCTCGAAGGCCTTCCAGGTGGACGACGGTCTCGCCGGTGTGACCAGCCTGATCAGCCTGGCCAACACGCTCGGGTCGATACCGACCGACCACATCACCTTCGCGACCATGCCGACGGCGCAGGACCCGTACAACCCGAACGCCTGGCTGGTCCCGGGCCCGGGTTCGCAGCAGCTCTTCGACGCGATCGCCAACGACCAGTCGCTGACGCCGACCGCCTCGAAGCCCAAGCCGTCGGCGTCCTCGTCCGCCTCCGCGACGCAGACGGTGGACCCGTCCACGGTCGAGGTCCACGTGCTCAACGGCACCGGGATCACCGGCCAGGCCGCCGCGGTGCAGAGCGAACTGGTCAGCAAGGGCTACACCAACAGCAGCGTGGTCTCGACCCCGATGTCGGTGAACGCGAGCGAGGTGGAGTACTCGGACTCCGACCCGAGCTACAAGGTCGAGGCCCAGCAGGTGGCCTCCGCTCTGGGCCTGCCGTCGTCGTCCCTCACCGTGACCCCGGGCCTGACCACCGTGCACGTCATCGTCGGCCCCAACCTCAAGGTCGGCGGGGGTTCCGGCGCGAGCTCGAAGCCCTCGGTCGACATCGGCCAGGCGACCGCCCAGGCCCACACCGAGAACGCGGGCGCCACGGTCCAGTGCGCCCAGGCCAGCCCCTTCCCGCTCGGCGGCCTCCCGGCCTCCGCCGCGGCCTACCAGGGTCTCACCGTCGAACAGGCCTACGCGCTCGCCACCAGGAACGGCATCCCGGACTCCGACCAGACCAAGTAACCCCCCTTCCACCCGACCCGGGCCCTTGCGCATCTCACGCCCGGGGCCGGGACGGACGAGGCCCCGAGGTCGGGTAGAGTTACCTCTCGTTGCACCGGGGTGTAGCGCAGCTTGGTAGCGCGCTTCGTTCGGGACGAAGAGGTCGTGGGTTCAAATCCCGCCACCCCGACTGGTGACAGACACGTGAGGCCCTGCCGAGATCTTCGGCAGGGCCTCAGTGCTTTTCCGTACCGCTTTCCCGCACCGGTTTTCCGCTCCGCTTTTCCGCGCCGACTGCTGCCGTCCCCCTCCTCGGCGGTGAACGGCTGCGCGGCGGTTCTGCTCGGGGCGGGGTTGGCGGGGGAGGATCGGGTTCGGCACGACGAGCAAGCCGACAGTCGGTCAGTGATGTGGCGGAGGAGCGTGGCGATGGCAGAGCGCACGGTCGCGGAGCAGATGATCACGGTGCTGCGGCAGGCCGGGGTGGAGCGGATCTACGGGGTGGTGGGCGACAGCCTGAACCCGGTGGTCGACGCGATCCGGCGGACCGACGGGGCGATCGAGTGGGTGCACGTCCGGAACGAGGAGGCCGGGGCGTTCGCTGCGGCGGCCGAGGCGGAGATCACCGGGCGGCTGGCGGTGTGCGCCGGGTCGTGCGGGCCGGGGAACACGCACCTGATCCAGGGGCTGTACGACGCGCACCGGTCCCGGGTGCCGGTGCTCGGGCTGGCGTCGCACATCCCGTCGGCGCAGATCGGGACCGGGTTCTTCCAGGAGACGCACCCCGAGCGGGTCTTCGTCGACTGCTCCAGCTACTGCGAGATGATCGGCACGCCCAGCCAGATGCCCCGCGTGCTGCGGACCGCGATCCAGCACGCGCTCGGCGAGCGCGGGGTGTCCGTCGTCGCTTTCCCGGGGGACGTCGCCGCGCTGCCGGTCGCGGGCCCGACCGGGACCAGCGCGTTCCTGACCGAGCACGCCACCCCGATCCCGCCCGACGCCCAGGTGACCGCGTTGGCCGAGCTGATCAACGCGGCCAACCGGGTCGCGATCTTCGCCGGCGCGGGGGTGCGCGGCGCGCACGCCGAGGTGATGCAGCTGGCCGACACGGTGAAGGCGCCGGTCGGGCACTCGCTGCGCGGCAAGGAGTGGATCCAGTTCGACAACCCGTACGACGTCGGCATGAGCGGCCTGCTCGGCTACGGCGCGTGCCACCAGGCCTTGCACGAGGCCGATCTGGTGCTGTTGCTCGGCACCGACTTCCCCTACGACAGCTTCCTGCCCGGCCGGAACACCGTCCAGATCGACCATGACGCGACGCGGCTGGGCCGCCGTACGCCGCTCGAACTCGCCGTCCACGGGGACGTGCGGGCGACGCTGCGCGCCGTGCTGCCCCTGCTGAAGCCGCGTCAGGACCGGTCGTTCCTCGACGACATGCTGCGCCGCCACGGTTCGGCCCTGGAGAAGGTCGTCGGCGCGTACACCAAGAACATCGAGCACCACACCCCGATCCACCCCGAGTACGTGGCCTCGGTGCTGGACGACGTCGCGGCGGACGACGCGGTATTCACCGTCGACACCGGCATGAACAACGTCTGGGCCGCCCGCTACCTGACGCCCAACGGCCGCCGTCGGGTGATCGGCTCGTTCCTGCACGGCTCGATGGCCAACGCACTGCCGCACGCGATCGGCTCCCAACTGGCGAACCCGGAGCGGCAGGTGGTCGCGCTCTGCGGGGACGGCGGGATCGGCATGCTGATGGGCGAGTTGCTGACGGTGGCCAAATACCGCAAGCGGATGCCGCTCAAGGCGGTGGTCTTCAACAACGGCGCACTCGGGATGATCAAGCTGGAGATGATGGTCAGCGGCTATCCCGAGTTCGAGATCGACAACGGCAAGGTCGACTACGCCGCCATCGCCGCCGCCTGCGGCATCCACAGCGTCCGGGTGACCGACCCGAAGAAGCTGCGCGGCGCGCTGACCGAGGCGCTGGCCGCGCCCGGCCCGGCGCTGGTCGACGTCGTCACGGACCCGAACGCGCTGTCGCTGCCGCCGACGATCACCGCCGCCCAGCTGAAGGGGTTCGCCCTGGCGGCAGGACGAACGGTGCTGGACGGCGGCGTGGGCAGGATGATCGACCTGGCCCGCAGCAACCTGCGGAACATCCCGCGCCCGTGACGGGGCGTCGGGTGTCCAGGGTCGGGTGTCCGGTATCGGGTGCAGGAAGGGTCAGGCGCCGGGAGCGGGCGGCTGCTGGCCGTAGCCCGGCTGCGGGTAGCCGTAGCCGGACGCGGGCTGGGGGTATCCGTAGCCCGGCTGCGGCTGCGGCTGCGGCTGGCCCATCGGCGGCTGCGGCTGCTGCATCGGCGGCTGCTGCTGCACGGGCTGGGGCTGCTGGGGCTGGCCGAACTGCCCCTGGGGCTGCCCGAACTGCTGCTGCGGCATCGGCTGCTGCGGCATCGGCTGCTGGGCGGGCGGCGGGGTCGGCTGGAACTGGCCCTGCGGCTGCACCGGCTGACCCATCGGCGGCTGACCCATCGGGGGTTGGCCCATCGGGGGTTGGCCCATCGGGGGTTGACCCGGGACGCCGGGCATGCCGGGCATCCCGACGCCTGCCGGGCGGGCGGGACCGCGGCTCGCGGCGATCCGCGCGAGGCCCAGGCCGAGTGTCACCAGGGCGACCAGCAACTCGAGGATCGCGACCACGTTGAACAGGAGGTTGTGCCCCTGCGGGAACGTGCCGTGGATAAGCGCGTCCAGCAGGTCGACGGCGGTCGGGTAGGCGAACAGCGCCATGACGGTCAGCAAGACGGGCCGCCCCCAGGCACGGCCGCGGAACGCGCCGAACGCGCCCACAGCCAGGGCGGCGCAGTAGGCGAGGTCCGCCGCGACGAACTGGGAATCCGCGACGTACCGCGCCCAGGTCACACCGAACAGGCTGCCGAGCTCGGGTAGGAAGCCGGCCGTCACCAGCGACATGATGAAACTCACCAGTTCCAGCCCCAGCATGGCCACCGCACCGAAGACGACCGGGTCCACAGCCGTCTTCCTGGGCGCGGGCGCGCCCATCGGGGGCGCGAAGCCGACGGGCGGCGCCTGCGCGTACTGCGGACCGCCTGCCGGGGGCTGCTGCAGCGGCGCCCCCGGCTGAGCCGGCGCCATCTGCTGCGGATACGACGGCTGTTGCGGCATCTGCTGCTGCATCTGCTGAGGCTGCGGCGGTGCCATCGGCTGACCCATGGGCGGGCCCATCGGCTGGCCCATCGGCGGCTGCTGCTGCGGCGGCTGTGCTCCCGGATTCATCGGCGCACCAGGCCGGTCGAACGACATGAGGCCCTCCCCGTAAGTTCGGTGCGCGACAGTCGCGCCCAATCGGTCGTCGAGCCTATCTGCGGGCCCGCCCTCCGGTCACGCCCGCCTCAGCCAAGTCCCCCGCACGAGTCAGCGGCCGTCGGCACCCGTCAGCGCGCATGAGCACACGTCAGCACGCGTCACTGCGGCGCGTCCGGGAAGCGGCGCGGAACCTCCCCCGCGACCAGGAGTTGGTGCAGGCGGGCCAGCGCGGCGACGAGCGTCGCGCGCTCCTCCGGTTCGGCGGCTGAGAGTGCCGACGTCAGCGTCCGGTCGGCGCGGCCCTCGCGGCGCTTCGCGCCCGCCGTGCGGACCTCGGCGGTGAGGTCGACCAGCGTCTTCCGGCCGTCCGCGGGGTCGGCGGAGGTGACCGCCCAACCGCGTTCGACGAAGGAGCGGACGCTGGTCGAGACCCGGCTCTGGGCCAGGCCAGTGCGCTTGGCCACGTCCCCGACGGCGCTGCGGCCGTTGAGGAAGAGGTCCTGCAGGACGAGGAACTCGCCGGGGGCGAGGCCCCGGACACCACGGGGCCGAACCCACCGGAGGAACACCGTGAGCGTCAGCGACTACCTGCTCTACACCGCACTGTTCGTCGCGATCCTCTTCACCCAGCTGGGCACCCGCCGTCCCGACGGCAAGCGGCTGCTGCTGCCGGTCGCGGTCGTGGCGGGCATCGGCTTCAAGTACCTCAAGGACATGCCGAGCGGGACGACCGCCCACCTGATCGAGGCCGCCGGGCTGGGCGCGGGCCTGCTGTTCGGGATCGCCTCAGTGGCAATGATCAAGGTCCGTCGCGACCCGGCCGACAACCGCCTGGTCACCGTCGCCGGCTGGCCCTACGCCGCGCTGTGGACCGCCGCGCTGGTCCTGCGCCTCGGCTTCGCCTACGGATCGACGCACTGGTTCACCCACGACCTGGCGCAGTTCTCGATCCAGAACCACGTCCCCGGCGCGACCTACGGCACCGCGTTCGTGCTGATGGTGCTGGCGATGATCACCGTCCGGACGGTGGGCGTCGTGGTCCGCGGCCGCTCCGCCGGGGCGAGCATCGACTTCAGCGGTCTGAAGCTGGCCCGTCGGCTGGCTCGATGAGGCCGAAGCGCGAGAACGCAGCGTCGCGGATGTACGAGCGGATGCGGACGCGATTGCGGACACGACAGGGCGTCAGAAGATCGACAGCCCCGAGAGCGTGGTGAAGGCGTCGAGCGCGGCGACGGCCGCGACGGAGTTGCCCGCCGGGTCGAGTGCCGGACCCCAGGCGCAGATCGCCGCCTGCCCCGGGAGGATCGCCAGGATGCCGCCGCCCACGCCGCTCTTGCCGGGCAGGCCGACGCGGTAGGCGAACTCGCCTGCGGCGTCGTAGGTACCGCAGGTCAGCAGGATGGCGTTGATTCGCTTGGCCTCGCTGCGCGAGAGCAGCCGACTGCCGTCGACGCGGAGGCCGTGACGGGCCAGGACCAGGCCCGTCTGCGCGAGGTCGCGGCAACTGGCCGCTATGGCGCAGTGCGCGTAGTACTCGGTCAGCACCGTCTCGACCGAGTTGACCAGGTTGCCGTGGCTGGCGATGAAGTGGGCCAGTGCGGCGTTGCGGTGGCCGTGCTCGGCCTCGGAGGCGGCGACCTCGGGGTCGATGGCGAGATCCGGGTTCCCGGACTCGGTGCGGACGAAGTCGAGGACGGCCTCGGCCGCGTGGCCTCCGGTGAGGCTATGCAGACGGTCGGTGACCACGACGGCGCCCGCGTTGATGAACGGGTTGCGCGGGATGCCGTGCTCGGTCTCCAGCTGCACCAGCGAGTTGAACGGGTTGCCGGACGGCTCGCGGCCCACCCGCTGCCAGACGTCGTCGCCACCCTGGGCCAGGACGAGGGTCAGCGTGAGCAGCTTGGAGACACTCTGGATGGAGAACGGCTGTTCCCACTCCCCCGCCCCGTAGACGTCGCCCTCGACGGTGGCGATGGCCATGCCGAAGGCGTCGGGGTCGACGCGCGCCAGCGCGGGGATGTAGTCGGCGACATGGCCGGTGCCACGGGTACGACGGGCCGCCGCCGTGGCCGCGTCGAGGAGTTCCTGGTAGTCCACGTGGTCATTCTCGGGCCTTCCAGCCAGTGCTAATGCGCCACAGGCGGTGCACCGACGGTTCGCCCCCGGAGGACCCGGAAAGCGACGGACATCCGCAGCTACCGCGGGTAACATGACGTGCATTGTGCTACCTACCGGTAACTCTCGCCCGGGGCAGCCGATTTCGCGACATCGCGTCATGGACCGACAGATGCAGGGGGCTGCGCCATGCCAGTGCTCGACCGCCAGGACGATGTCTTCGTCCTCGACATAGGGGACAACGAGAACCGCTTCCACCCCGACTGGCTGGCCTCCGCCAACGCGCTGCTCGACGAGGTCGAGGCGGCGGAAGGACCGAAGGCGCTGGTGACCGCGGCGACCGGGAAGTTCTGGTCGAACGGCCTCGACCTCGACTGGCTCTTCGCCAACGGCGACAAGGTCGAGGACTACGTCGCCGCCGTCCACGCCCTCTTCGCCCGCATACTGACGCTGCCGTTCGTCACGGCGGCGGCGATCCAGGGGCACGCCTTCGCCGCCGGGGCGATGCTGTCGCTCGCGCACGACGTGCGGGTGATGCGGGCGGACCGCGGTTACTGGTGCCTGCCCGAGGCGGAGATCGACATCCCCTTCACGCCCGGCATGTCGGCGCTGATCCAGGCCAGGCTGACGCCGCAGACCGCGCACGAGGCGATGGTCACCGCCCACCGCTTCGGCGGCGCCGAGGCGCTGGGACGCGAGATCGTCGACCGGACCGCCGCCGAGGGCGAAGTGCTGGCCACCGCCGTCGAGTTGGTCCACCCGCAGCTGAAGAAGGCCGGGCCGACCCTGGGGAAGATCAAGAACCGGATGTACGGGCCGACGCTGGACGCGCTGCTCGACAAGAACTTCCCGGTCGGCTGACCACCTCGGTCGGCGAGACCATCCGAGAGGCCGTCGGCGAGACCGTCGGCGAGGCTGCCTGCGAGCCGGGAGCGGGCGTCATCGCCGCGAGCCGGCGTCGGCTCGCGCGGCTCTGCACGACGGAGATGCCGGTGACCGCCGCGCCCAGCACCGCCCAGCCGACCGGTCCCGCCGCCATGACCACACCCGTGAGCAGCGGCGGACCGGCGGACTTCTGGATCGCCTGCGACATCCCGGCCACCCCGAGGTAGGCGGCACGCGCGTGCTCCGGCGCCAGCGAGACCGCGAGCTCCCACGACGTCACCGAGCGGACCAGCTCGGCCAGGGTGACCAGGACCGCCGCCGCCAGCAGCGCCAACGAGGCGCCGACCGCGCCTCCACCCGTCGCGCCGGCCAGGATCAGGCAGCACGCCAGCAGCGACACCCCGTACCAGACGACCGCCCGCACCGCCCGGCGCGGACCCTCGGTCGCGGCGGAGACCCGCAGTTGCAGGACGACGACGAGCACCGTGTTGATCGCCAGGAACGCCGGGACGAACGCGTGCGGGGCGCGGGTGTGGCCGACCAGCCATAGCGGCAGCCCGACATTGAGCAGCGAGTCGTCCAGGCAGAGCGGGATGTCGCGGAGGACGAAGAGCAGATAGCCCTTGTCCCGCCAGGGGTTGGCCACGTCAGCCGCGTGGACCACCTCGACTGCCGCCGTCGGCCGCGCGACAGCGGCCGACGCGGGAGCGGCGGACGTCGCGACCGCCGTCGTCGACGCGCCGGGCTCGCGGGTGCGTCGGACCAGCACGGCAGCCAGCAGATAGGAGAGCACGTTGGCCAGCACCAGCGCCCGGTACGCGGCAAGCGTGCCGACGGCCAGTCCGATCGCCGCGAGACCTGCGCCGATCGCGTAGCCCGCGTTGGCGGAGGTGCGGGTGAGCGCCTGGTAGGTGGAGCGCCGGTCGCCAGCGATCCGGGTGGCGAAGAGCATCTCCAGCATCTTCGCCGCGCGCTCGGCCAACGCCGTGGCGGCGACGAACGGCAGCAGAGCGGCGAAACCGTGACAGAACATCACGGCGGAAAGTGCCACCATCCGGACCAGGTGGCTGCCCATCAGCACCGTGCGCGCCGGGACGCGGGCGGCGAGCCAGCCGGCCAGCGGTGATCCGGCGATGCCGGCGATGCCCGCCGCACCCAGCAGCAGGCCGATCTGCCGGGCGTCCAGCCCCGCCACGAGGGCGAAGTAGAGCACGCTGCCAGCGGCCCACACGCCGCTGCCGGTGCGGTCCACGAACTGCGCCGCAAGCATGATCCGGGCGTCACGCCCGCCCGGCGGATTGCGCATCTGGCTCCACATGTCGCCCCCTCGGCACCGCGGCGGAACTATCTCGACATCAAGATACCCAGCTCAGGCAATCGTGTCGACATCAAGAATCTCGATATAGAGAGAAAGTGCACCGGGTCGGCCGCATCGCGGAACACGCAGTACCGCTTAGTGTTGATTTCCCGTCATGCGTCCCGAATTCCACGCTTTCTCCAGCAGCCGGAGCCGCTCATGGCCGACCAGCCCACCTCAGCCGAACCCTCCGACGTGCCCGATCAGCACTCGCGCCTTCGGCCGCTCCGGTGGACCCGGCAGTCACCGCGGACGCTGCCGACCCTGCGGACACTGTTCAGGCTGCGGGCATTGCGGGCGCTGCGGACGCGACGGGCGCTGCTGTGGGTGGGCGCGCTGACGACGTGTCTGGGCACGGCGGTGGCGGTCGGCGTCCCGCTGATGCGGCACTACGAGATCCCGCCGTTCAGCCAGCGCGGTGAGCCGATCGTCTTCGACACACCCGTACCGGCCGGCCCGGGCGGTCACGGCGCGGGCGACGGCGCGATCTCCGCCGACGGCCGCACCGAACTGCCCACCGGCCCCGAGACGCAGTGGCGGATCGAGCACACGCTGGACGACGGGACGCACATCGCGGTCGCGACCGTCACCGGCAGGCAGTCGGGCTACACCGGCAAGGTCTGGGTCTGGGCGCCGAAGGAGTACAGCGACCCGCGGTACGCGCACAGCGGCTTCCCCGTGCTGATCGCGCTGCCGGGCGGCCCCGGCTTCAACGACAACTACTGGAAGGACCCGAGCCTCAAGCTGGAGAGCAGCATCAGCGACTGGTACCAGCAGGGGAAGAGCAAGCCGTTCCTGCTCGCGATGCCGGTGCTCAACCCCGGCCCGGACGTCCACTCCCACTACTGGGACGGCAGCGACATCCCCGGCCAGCCCAAGATGGGCACCTGGCTGGCGCAGGACATCCCGGACCTGATGCGGCAGAACTTCCGCACCCTCAGGTCCCGGGACGGGTGGGCCTTCCTGGGGTCGTCGAGCGGTGGCTTCGCCGGTCTGAAGCTGGTGCTCCAGTACCCGGACCGGTTCAAGGCCGTGCTGGCCTCCGGGCCGGACATCGTGCCGGACTCGCCGTTCTGGAAGGGGCACCCGGTGGAGCAGCAGCAGAACAACCCGCTGGTGCTGGCCCAGCAGTTGATCGCGCGCGGCGGCCCGGACGTCTACCTCGCGTTCCAGGTCGGCACTCACGAGAACCGGGCGACGATCAGGGCGATCGAGAGCTTCGTCGCCACCTACGGCGACAAGGGACCGATCCACACCACGCTGAACCTGATCCCGGACGGGCGGCACAACGCCTACACCTACGTCCCGGCGATGGGAGAGGGTCCGATCGAGTGGATCAGCCGCCAGCTTGAGGGGCCGGTCCCCTCCCGCTGACGGCTGGACGGCCAGACAGCTGGACGGCTGGACGACCAGTCGGCGTCAGTTGGTCCGGGCCCGGTTGTGGTCGCCGGTCGCGCCGTCGACCAGCTCGCGCATGATGTCCATATGGCCCGCGTGCCGGGCCGTCTCCGTGGTCATGTGGATCAGCACCCAGCGCAGCGTGACGGAGTCGCCGAACCACGCCGTACCGGCCGTGTCCAGGGCCAGCTCGCCGATCGCCTGGTCGGCGGTGGCACGGGCGCGGGCGTAGAAGGCGAGGATCTCCTCGGTCGACTCGTGCGGCTCGACTCGCATGTCCAGGCCGTCGTCGGCGTCGAGGTCGAACGGCATCGGGCCCGTCTCGCGGCCGAAGGTCTCGCAGAACCAGGCCAGTTCGGCCCCACCCAGGTGCTTGACCAGCCCGAGCAGGTTGGTCCCGGACGGGGTCATCGGGCGGCGCAGCGCTTCGTCGTCCAGGCCGTCGAGCTTCCACAGCACCGCGTCGCGATGCCGGTCGAGGGCGACGTGGAGGCTTTCCTTCTCCGCACCATGGAACGGGACTCGTTTCATGCGGCGAACGTAGCACCCGGCGGAGCTGTGACCGGCGTCACATCTGAATCCGTCACAACCAACCGGGCTGCCCCGTCGAGTGGGGGAAAGCGCGCCAAGGATCCGAGACAGCGAAGCTCCGAGAGGACGAGACCATGACCCAGAACACCGCCGCCGCCCGTGCCGCCGCCGCTCCGGGCCGACTCAACTGGTACAAGATCGACCCCAACGCGTACCAGGCCATGATGCGCATGGAGGAGATCAGCAGCCACCAGCTCGACCCGGCCCTGCGCGAGCTGGTCAAGATGCGCGCCTCCGGGCTCAACGGCTGCGCCTACTGCCTCGACATGCATGCCCGCGACGCCGCCGCGCAGGGCGAGACGCTGCAGCGCCTGGTCGTCGTCGGGGCCTGGGAGGAGGCCGAGCACCTGTTCACCCCGCGCGAGCAGGCCGCTCTCGCGCTGACCGACGCGGTCACCCGGCTGGGTCAGCACGGCGTCCCGGACGAGGTCTGGGAGCGCGCCGCCGGGCAGTTCGACGAGAAGGAACTCGTCCACCTGCTGATGGCGATCGTTACGATCAACGCATGGAACCGGCTGGCCGTGACCACGCAGGCGTACGTCAAGCCGCAGGGCTGAACCCCGTGCCGCCCGTCGCCGCGCCGGCCGCCGCCGATGCCTTCCTGGAACAGCGCCCGATGCTGCTCTCCCTCGCGTACCGCCTGCTGGGCTCGGTGCACGAGGCGGAGGACACCGTCCAGGACGCGTACCTGCGCTGGAGCGCGCTCGGTGCGGCGGAGCGGGACGAGGTCGCCAACCCGGCGGCCTACCTCACCACCGTCACCACCCGGCTGGGACTGGACCGGCTGCGCTCGGCCGCGTCGCGGCGCGAGTTCTACGTCGGCTCCTGGCTCCCCGAGCCGCTGCCCGCGTCGGTGGACGCCTGGAGCGACCGCGCCGACCCCGCCGAGCGGGCGGCGCTGCGCGACTCCGCGTCGATGGGCGTGCTGCTGCTCCTGGACCGACTCGACCCGGCCGAACGCGCCGTCTTCGTGCTGCGCGAGGCCTTCGGCGTGCCGTACCCGGAGATCGCCGCGATCCTGGAACGCAGTGAGGAGTCCTGCCGCCAACTTCTCAGCCGGGCCCGCCGCCGTCTCACCGCCGAGCCGCGCCGGCCGGCCCAGCTCGATCCGGAGCAGGCCCGCCTGCTGGTGGACGCGTTCCTGGCCGCCGCACAGGGCGGCGACCTTGCCCGGCTGGAGTCGTTGCTGCGCGAGGACGTCGTGCTGACCACCGACGGCAACGGCATGTCCGGCGCGGGACGGCGCCCCATCTTCGGCGCGGCGAAGGCGGCCCGGCTCCACGCCAAGGTCTTCGAGCGCTTCTACGCCGCCGGCGAGATCCGCCACGCCTGGTACAACGGCGCACCGGCGGTGGAGATCCGCACGCCGCTGCGCCGGGTCGTCTACGTCTTCGACTTCGACGAGGCGGGCCTGATCGCCCACGTCTACGCCGTGCTCAACCCCGAGAAGCTCAGCCACCTCGACTGATTCTGCTCACGACGCGGTTACTGGGAAGCGACCCGGCCCGCGGGCTCGATACTCTTGCCCCATGTCTGCTACTCCGGTACGTGTCCGCTTCGCCCCCTCGCCCACCGGCATGTTCCACGTCGGTGGCGCGCGTTCCGCTCTGTACAACTGGGCCGTGGCGCGACAGTCCGAAGGCGGCGTCTTCGTGCTCCGCATCGAGGACACCGACGCCGCGCGCAACAAGCCGGAGTGGATCGACGGCATCATCAACGCGCTCGCCGCGATCGGGATCAGCAAGGACGACCCGGCCTTCGAGGGCCCGTACTTCCAGTCCCAGAACGCCGACCGCCACCGCGAGGCCGCCGCGCAGCTGCGCGACGCCGGGCGCGCCTACTACTGCGACTGCACCCGCGAGGAGCTCGCCAAGCGCACCGGCTCCGAGCAGCTGGGCTACGACGGCTTCTGCCGCGACCGGGGCCTCGCGTACGCCGAGGGCCGCGCGCTGCGCTTCCGCACGCCGGACGAGGGCGAGACGCTGGTCAAGGACGTCGTCCGCGGCGACACCGTCTTCCCGAACAAGGCCATCGAGGACTTCGTCATCGCCCGCGGCGACGGCTCCCCGGTCTTCCTGCTCGCCAACGTCGTCGACGACCTGGACGAGAAGGTCACCGAGGTCATCCGCGGCGAGGAGCACCTCTCCAACACCCCCAAGCAGCAGCTGCTCTGGGAGGCGCTGGGGGCGACCCCGCCGGTCTGGGCGCACCTGTCGGTGATCGTCAACGAGAAGCGGCAGAAGCTCTCCAAGCGCCGCGACAAGGTCGCGCTGGAGGACTACCTGGCCGAGGGCTTCCTGCCGGAGGCCATGGTCAACTACCTGATGCTGCTGGGCTGGGCCCCGGGCGCGGACGAGGAGATCCTCCCCTTCGAGGAGCTGCAGCGCCGCTTCCGGATCGAGGACGTCAACACCTCGCCGGCCTTCTTCGACATCAAGAAGCTGACCGCGTTCAACGGCGAGTACATCCGCGCCCTCAGCGCGGAGCAGTTCCTGGCCGCGTGCGCCCCGTACCTGGTCGCGCCGTACGCCAACTGGACCCCGGAGCAGTTCGACCGGGCCCTCTTCGAGGAGATCGCCCCGCTGGCGCAGACCCGCCTCGCGGTGCTGTCGGAGATCACCGCCAACGTCGACTTCCTCTTCCTGGACCAGCCGGTCGAGGACGGGGCCTCCTGGACCAAGGCGATGAAGCCGGGCGCGGCGGAGGTCCTGCGGGACGCCCGCGAGGCGTACCAGACGACGGAGTGGGCGGCGGAGCCGCTGAAGCAGACCCTCCTGGAGATCGGCGAGCGCCACGGCCTCAAGCTGGGCAAGGCCCAGGCGCCTGTTCGCGTGGCGGTCACGGGCCGGACGGTGGGGCTCCCGCTGTTCGAGTCCCTGGAGGCGCTGGGCCGCGAGCGCGTGCTGGCACGCCTGGACGCTGCGCTCGTGAAGCTGGAGAAGTAAGAACGCTGGACGTGGCAACGCCTCAGGGGTGCGCGCCTCTGAGGCGTTGCCACGTCCGTATCT
>NZ_JADPRT010000009.1:158436-189020 GCF_015690355.1 Streptacidiphilus fuscans
TTCTTTTTGTGCTTTCTCACCCCCGGGGGGGGGGCCCCCCCCGGGGGGGGGGGCCCCCCCCCCCCCCCCCCCACGTCCGTATCTGACGATATGACTTGTTCTGTCGCAGAATCCCCGGGCTGCCGCCCGGGTAGTCCCAGCGCGTGACTTCTGCCACGCGCGCGCACGCGCAACAGCCTTTCGTCCTGCCCGAGTTCTACGTCCCCCACCCCGCGCGGCTGAATCCGCACCTGGAGCGGGCGCGGGCCCACACCAAGGAGTGGGCACGGTCGATGGGCATGCTGGAGGGCTCCGGCGTCTGGGACGAGCGGGACCTGGACTCGCACGACTACGCGCTGCTCTGCGCGTACACGCACCCCGACGCGTCCGCCGAGGACCTGGACACCGTGACCGACTGGTACGTCTGGGTCTTCTTCTTCGACGACCACTTCCTGGAGCTGTTCAAACGCACGCAGGACCGGGAGAGCGCCAAGGCCTACCTCGACCGCCTCCCGGCGTTCATGCCGCTCGACCTCGCTGACGGGATCCCCGAGCCCACCAATCCCGTCGAGGCGGGCCTCGCCGACCTGTGGCGGCGGACCGTGCCGCACCTCTCGCCCGGCTGGCGGGCGCGGTTCGCGGAGAGCACCCGGAATCTGCTCAACGAGTCGCTGTGGGAACTGTCCAACATCAACGCCGGGCGGATCGCCAACCCGGTCGAGTACATCGAGATGCGCCGCAAGGTCGGCGGCGCGCCCTGGTCCGCCGGGCTGGTGGAGTTCGCCGCGCGGGCGGAGGTGCCGGAGCGTGTCGCGCACAGCAGGCCGCTGCGCGTGCTGCGCGACGCCTTCTCGGACGCGGTACACCTGCGCAACGACCTCTTCTCGTACCAGCGCGAGGTCGAGGACGAGGGTGAACTCAGCAACGGCGTCCTGGTGTTGGAGACCTTCCTCGGCTGCTCCACGCAGGAGGCGGCCGACTCCGTCAACGACCTGCTGACCTCGCGGCTGCACCAGTTCGAGCACACCGCGCTGACCGAAGTGCCCGAGCTGGTGGCAACGGAGGGGCTCGACCCGGTCGAGGTCGCCGCCGTCCTCGCGTACGCGAAGGGCCTGCAGGACTGGCAGTCCGGCGGGCACGAGTGGCATCTGCGCTCCTCCCGCTACATGAACGAGGGCGCGCTGGACGGCGCCGCCCGGCCCCCCCTCGGACTCGGCGGGCTGCTGCCCGGCGTCGGCCTGTCGGCCGCCGACGTCAAGGCGCTGACGAACCGGCTGGGGCTCAAGCGGATCCGCAGCTTCACCCACGTGCCGCACCAGCGGGTGGGGCCGTCCCATGTGCCGGTCCTCGCACCGCCGTTCCCGCTGACGCTGAACCCGCATCTGGACGGGGCCCGCGAGCGGCTCCAACGCTGGTGCGCGGAGACGGGGATGTACGGCGAGGGCCTGTGGGACGACCAGTTGCTCGCGGAGATGGACTTCACCCTCTGCGCGGCCGGGATCCTCCCGGAGGGCAGCCCGGGCGACGTCGACCTGGCCGCGCAGTGGCTGGCCTGGGGCACCTACGCGGACGACTACTACCCGCTCGTCTTCGGCCGCACCGGCAACCTCGCCGCCGCCCGGCTCGCCAACGCGCGACTGCGCACGCTGATGCCGGTGCACCCCGGCGACGCACCCGGTCACCCCACCACGCCGGTCGAACGCGGACTCGCCGACCTGTGGCAGCGCACCGTCGGCGACCTCGGCCCGGAGGCGCGGCAGGCGGTCTTCGACGCGGTCGCCGGGATGCTGGACAGCTGGCTCTGGGAGCTCGACAACCAGGCGCTGCACCGGATCCCCGACCCGGTCGACTACGTCGAGATGCGCCGCGACACCTTCGGCACGCCGCTGACCATGGCGCTGACGCGCCTCGGCAAGCCGGCCCTGCTGCCGAAGACCTTCTACGCGAGCGGCACGGTCCGCGCGATCGAGGGAGCGGCGGCCGACTACTGCTGCCTCCTCAACGACCTGCACTCCTACCAGAAGGAGATCGAGTTCGAGGGCGAGCTGCACAACGCCGTGCTGGTGGTGCAGAACTTCTTCGACTGCGACTACCCGCAGGCAGTCGCCGTCGTCGCGGACCTGGTCGACTCCCGGCTGCGGCAGTACCAGCAACTGGTCGCCGAGGAACTCCCGGTGCTCTGCGCGGACCTGCGGCTCGGCACGGACGAACTGGCGGCCGTGACCGGGTTCCTGCGGGAGCTGGAGGACTGGATGGCCGCGATCCACCACTGGCACGCGGAGACGGGCCGCTACCGCGAGGGCGCGCTCCTCGCCCGGTACGGCGGCGGCGAGGCGGGCCAGACGGGCGAGGCCGGGCTGCGGAACCGGCCCGGACCGACCGCGCTCGCCGTCCCGATCGGCCCGACGGGGCTGGGAACGCAGTCGGCACGCGTCCCCGCGTTCGCGTCCCCGCTGGGATGAAGGCGTCCCCGCCGGAATGAAGCAACCAGGCTGAACTCCGTACCGCTCAGCGGAGTTCAGCCCGGCTGCGGTCGTCAGGTCCGACGCGACGTCAGCCGATCACGACCCGGCCGATGGCGACCAGTCCGACCGCGACGATCACGCCGCGCAGCACGGGCGGCGGCAGCCGTCGTCCGACCAGCGCGCCCAACTGCCCGCCGATCACCGAGCCGACCGCGACCAGCAGCACCGCCCGCCAGTCGATCGGCGCGCTGAACAGGAAGAACACCGCCGCGATCCCGTTGATCAACAGCGCCAGCACGTTCTTGACCGCGTTGATCTCCTGGAGCCCCTTGTCCAGCAGCAGCCCCATCAGCCCGAGCAGCAGCACGCCCTGCGCCGCGCCGAAGTAGCCGCCGTAGATCCCGCACAGGAAGACGCCGACCAGCAGCGCCCGGCCGCCGTACTCCGGACGCGGCTTGTCGCTCTGCCGCGCCGCCAGCCGCTTGGCCAGCAGCGGTTGCACCAGCACCAGCACCAGCGCCGCGGCGATCAGCACCGGCACGGCCGCGGTGAAGGCCCCGGCGGGCAGCTCCACCAGCAGCGTCGCCCCGGTCAGGCCGCCGAGCAGCGCGGCCGAGCCGAGCCGCCGCAGCAGCCCGCCTTGGCCCGCGAGCTCGCGCCGGTAACCTATGGCGCCGCTGATCGAGCCCGGCACCAGGCCGAGCGTGTTCGACACGTTCGCCGTGATCGGCGGCAGCCCGGCGGCGAGCAGCACCGGGAAGGTGATCAGCGTTCCCGAGCCGACCACGGTATTGATCATGCCTGCGCCGATACCGGCCGCACAGACGCCCAGCTGGGTCCAGCCGGACGCACCGGCCAGCCCTGCTGCGGCAGTCGTCACCACTCCGCTCATTCATCGTTCCCTTGTTCGGTGATCCAGCCCGCGTACGAACAGACGGTGCCGGTCATGGTCCGTACAGCGAGCTTCTCATCCAGCTCCCATGTAGCTCCCACGGACGTCTCAGTTCGCAGGGGAAGTCTCGGAATGCGGAAGCAGACTTCGGCACCTCCGGTTCCCCCGTAACGGCCAGTCACCTCCGCAACGGAACAAACCCGGCGGAAGGGACACCGATGGGCCTGCACAGCGGTTCACGTCCGACGCGTGGCGTGGGCCATCGCTACCGTGCAGGCGCAGGGGCACTGGTCGGCAGCGGGCTGCTGCTCGCCGGGGTGACGCTCAGCTTCACCTCCGCCCAGGAGGGGACGGCTTCGGCGGCGGGGACGCAGATGGTCCCGGTCGCGAATACGACGTCGTTGACGACATCGCCGTCGTCCAAGGCCGGTGCCAAGACGAAGCCGTCTCCCAGGACGGCTGCCAAGGCCGCGCCGACGCACACCCCCACCCCGACGCCCGCCCCCACGGTGACCGCGGTCCCGACGGCGGACGTGCCGGAGACCGCGTCCGGGCAGTCGCAGGTGCTGTCCGCGTCCCAGCAGTCCGCGAAGGTCGGCGCGATCTTCTCGTCGTCCTCGATCACCCCCGGCAACCACCACTGCACCGCGAGCGTCGTCGACAGCCCCTCCGGCGACGTGATCGTCACCGCCGCGCACTGCCTCTCCGCCGGCAACGGCGGCGGCGCGGTCTTCGTCCCCGACTACCGCGACGGCGGCGCGCCGGACGGCGCCTGGCCGATCACGCAGGTGGTGGAGAGCAGCGGCTGGACCGGCGACGGCGACCAGGACGACGACGTGGCCTTCGCGGTCGTCGCCTCCCAGAACGGCCGCAGCCTGGAGTCCGTGGTCGGCGGCGGCTACACGCTCTCGACCGAGAGCACGACGAACGCGACGGTCCAGCTCAGCGGCTACCCGTCGGCGACGGACGAGCCGATCACCTGCACGGGCTCGGCGTCGGCCTTCTCCGGCACGCAGCTCACCGTCTACTGCACGGCCTTCACCGGCGGCACCAGCGGCAGCGCCTGGCTGGCGGGCTACGACCCGGCGACGGACTCGGGCAGCATCATCGGCGTCATCGGCGGCTACGAGCAGGGCGGTGACACCGCGGACACGTCGTACAGCATCGTCTTCACCCCGGCGACCCAGAGCCTGTACGACGAGGTCGCGTCGAGTTAGTTGCACTCACCCAGGGGCGCGAGGCTCTGCTGATCTGCGGCTCCGCCGCGTGGGCGCGACGGGTCACGGACGCTCCCGCGGGGAGTTGCCACCTCAGGGGCGCGGGGAACTGCAACTCACCCCCGTTGCAAAACGTGTCGGCGCGAGTTCACCAGAACCGTAACGGCCGTGCCGGAAAGGGCCTCGGGCGCGCCGCAGGCGGTAGGTTCCGGCTGTGCGATTCGATGCCGTGCCCAAGCCCCCGACCGTCGCCGAGCGCCCGCGCGACGCGCGTGGCTACCCCGTGCCCGCGATCACCCCGATCGAGGACGGGGAGCCGCAGTTCGCGCGGACCGACTACGCGCGCAGCGCGGACTGCGCGCGGGAGCGGCTCTGCTCCGTCTGCGGCACGGCCATGGCCACCGGGCCGGTCTGGCGGGTCGTCGGGGCGGGCGAGGCCGAGGCCATCGGCGCGGCGCTGGACGCAGGGCGACCGTACCGGAACCTGCAGCCCACCTGGGAAGGTCCGGGTCACCGCGCCTGCATGCTCTACGCCTCGATGGTCTGCCCGTACCTGGCCCGCCCCCAGGCCCGCCGCCGCGTGCTGGACCGCGGCACCGCGCGCGGCGCGACCGGCGCCGTGGTCGGGTTCGCCGAGTTCGAGTACGCGGTGCTGGAGTCCCAGGTGCTCTTCCGCTTTGTCGACGTCGTCGAGTTCCTCCCCCACGACGACGCCGCAACCGCGCACCTGGCGGCCCTGGAGGCTGAGCTCCGTTCTTGACGTTCTTGACGTTCTTGACGTTCGACGTTCTTGACGAATCGTCAGGGACGGTACGCCGGAAGGCCGGTCGCCGTCGTGACCAGTCGGGGCGCGGCGCTGCCGGTCCCGGTGAGCGGGAGGATCTCGATGCCGCTCGGGGTACGGGCCGCGATCGACTGCCCGTCCGGGGAGATGGCCGGCTCGGTGTAGTCGGTGGTGGCGTTCGGCGTCAGGTCGACCGGGACGCTGCTCTTCTGGCCGCTCTCCTCGAAGAGGTGGTCGTGCCCGGCGACCGAGCGGACGAAGACGATCTCCTCTGCGGCCTGGCCGGACATCATCGCCGGCTCGGAGCCGTTGGTGAGCTTCCAGCCCATCTGCCGCAGGTAGTCGTCGCGGAGGTAGACGCCGCCGTCGACGCTGTTGGCGTAGACGGAGTCGCCCTGGTAGCCGCCGTTGATCCAGGTGTTGCCGGCCGTGGGCGGCGGCGGGGTGTTCGAGCCCTGTGCGCCGTTGAGCCCGAGAGCTGTGGGAGTGCCGTCGACCGCGGTGGCCGGGACCTGCATCAGCTTGCTCGACGCTCCGGATCCGGCGACGAAGAAGAGGTTGTCGCGCGCGGGCACGTGGTCCGGGTTGCTCGCCGGGATGACCTGCCAGGTCGGGTGCGACCAGGCCTGGTTGCCGGGGTTGCGGGCGACGGTGACGCGGTGGCTGCCGTCCGGGTCGGCGACGTCGAGGTTGCCGCTGCCGTCGACGAACGCGGCCTTGCTGCCGTCCGGCGACCAGGCCAGGTCCCTGACCACGACGCCGAAGTCGACCCAGGAGCCGTTGATCAGCACGCGGTTGGTGCCGTTGCTGACGGTCAGCCCGGCGGTCCCGGGCCCGCTCCAGGAGGCCGTCGTCGCCCCCGAGCCACCGCCCGTCGTGCCGCCGGAGTTGCCGCCACCCGTCGTGGGCGCGGCGGACGCCGAACCGGCACCCGACCCGGACGCGACCGGGGCCGGAGACTTGGACGAGGACGCGGACGCGGATCCGCTGTTGTTGGGCCCGCACGCGGTGAGTAGACCACCGGCGGTCACGGACAGGACGAGTGCTGCGGCAGCGATGGTCGAACGAGCACGCATGACGGCTCCCCCCGGAGCTTTCGGGTGTCTCAACTGTGGGTCCCGCCAAGCGTTTCTGATCGTTCTGGGAGCGCTTGAGCGGCTGAGATGAGAGTGCCCGGAACTCGTCAGCAAACAGTCCGGCGGCTGTCACAGCCCTGCAACAGCCGCCGGTCCTGCTTGCAATCCCCGTCAGTCGACGTCGATCTGACCGCCGTTCAGCTCCTTGCGCAGCTGCTGCCCGGGCTTGCGGTCCTCGACGGAGCCGTTCGGGCTGCCCAGGTTGCGGCGGACCGAGTCCAGGATGGTCAGGCCCTGACCGACCAGTCCGGCCGCGATCTCGCCCAGGCCGTCGGCGCCGTTCAGCACGTTGACGTTGGCGCCCTGGAGACCGGCCGAGGCCTCCTTGACGATCTGCGGCAGCTGGTCGATCAGCATCCGGTCCAGCGCGACGCGGTCGTGCGACGCGGCGGCCTCGGCCTGGATCTTCATCCGCTCGGCCTCGGCCAGCGCCAGCACCCGGATCCGCTCGGCCTCGGCCTCGGCCGGCTTGACGATCTCGGCGACCAGCTGCTGCTGCCGCAGCTCGGCGGCACGCTGCGCCAGCTCGGTCTGCGCCGACAGCACCTCCTGCTGCGCGTGCGCGGCGGCCAGCGGACCGGCCTGCGCGGCCTGGGCCTGGGCCCGGTCGACCTCGGCGTTGTACTGGGCCTTGACGACCGCGGTCTGCCGCGCGTACTCGGCCTGGTTCCGCGCCGCCGCCTGCTCGGCCTCGACCGAGGCCTGGGTGGCCTGGGCCTGGGCGACCTGGGCCGCCCGCTGGATGGCGGCCTTGTGCGGCGCGGACATCGCCGCGATGTAGCCGGTGTCGCCGTCGTCGATGGACTGGATCTGCAGCGAGTCCACGATCAGGCCGATCTTGGCCATCTCGGCCTTCGAGGTCTCCAGCACCTCGGTGGCCAGCTTCTGACGCTCCGTCACAATCTCCTCGACCGTCATCGAGCCGATGATGGAGCGGAGGTGACCGGCGAAGATGCGACCGGTCAGCACGGACATCTGGTCCTGGTCGGACAGGAAGCGCTGCCCTGCGTTGACGATCGACTCGTGGTCGTTGCCCACCTTGAACGCGATCACGGCGCGAACCGTGAGCGCGATGCCCTGACGGGTCACGCAGGTCTCGGCGACCTCGGACTCGCACATGGCCAGCGTCAGAAAGCGGGTCTTGCGGAAGACCGGCAGCACGAACTTGCCGTGGCCGGTGACGACCCGGAACGGTGCTCCCCCGAGCCCACGCCTGCCACCGGAGATCAACATCGCCTCGTCGGGGGCCGGAACGCGGTAACCGAACATCTCTCTTGTCTCCTCTGAAGAAGAAAAACCCCGTTGTGCAGCTGTACTGCCCTGCAAAAGTCCCGCTCTTGCCCCGTACAGCTGTGGTGGCGGGTTCCCCGTGGCCCCATGGTTCCCGCGGATTCCCTGGTTACCCCTGGTTTCCGTCGGTTTCCCTGGTCCTTTCGGGAATTCCCGCCCGAGCCGCCCCCCGATCCGGTCGCTCAGACCTCGTCCGGGTCGGCCCACTCGATCACGTCCACCTGCCGCGCCCCGCGCGACTCGATGACCAGCACCGTGGCACCGACCGGCAGCGGCTCCTCCGACCAGGCCATGAAGGCCTCGGTACCGCCGCGGACCCGGACCAGCACCTCACCCGGACCGGCGCTGCCGCGGGTGCCGATGAGCAGTCGTCCGGTGCAGCCGATGACGGCCTCGTCGCCAGACATCCTCGCGCGCTCCTTTCCGGTGTTCCCGTGCCGTTCCTGCTTGTAGCACGTTGCCGCGGATCAAGACCCTAGCGCTGTTCGCGCCCGCTGAATGCGTCCGGGCGACGGAAAACGTCCGCGCGAGGTGTATTCCCCGTCGATCGGTCGCGGATGTGCGCCGACAGGCGCCCCGACAGCGCCCGGACGCCGTCCGGGGCCATCCCGGCACTGTCCGGGCGGCGCACTCGGCCTCTGCTTCCTATGCTGGACTTGTCACAGGACTTGTCATCTCACCGGACACGTCACGTGCACAGTTGTCGCTGCCAGGCGCCGATATCGGTGGCGACCCGTTCCCTCGGCCCGCTCGGGGCGCCCCGATCGCACGGATCACCAGATCGCCAGATCACCGGTATCGCCGACTCTGACCCGGTCGGAACGAAGGTGAAATCCGTATGGCTACCGCGACTGCGCCTTCCAAGGGGGCGCCCCAGCACGCACTGAAACGTGACATCGGGCTGATCGGCCTGACCTGGACCTCTGTCGGGTCCATCATCGGATCCGGATGGCTCTTCGGCGCACTGTTCGCCGCACAGGCCGCCGGCACAGCGGCGTTGGTGTCCTGGGGCATCGGCGCCGTCGCCATCATCATCCTGGCCTTCGTCCACGCGGAGCTCGGGGCGGCGTACCCCGTGGCCGGCGGGACCGGCCGTTTTCCGCACTACGCCTTCGGCACCGCGGCGGGCGCGTCCTTCGGCTGGTTCTCCTGGCTGCAGGCGGTCACCGTGGCGCCGATCGAGGTCCTGGCCGCACTGAACTACCTCAGTGTCCACGCGTCCTGGATCCAGACCGGCAAGAACCACCTGACCGGCGGCGGATACGCCCTGGCGGTGGCCTTCATGGCCTTCTTCGTCATCGTGAACTGGATGGGCATCCGGATCCTCGCCCACACCAACTCGGCGGCCACCTGGTGGAAGATCGCCATTCCGGTCCTCACCATCGTCGTCCTCGCGTCCACCCACTGGCACGGCGGCAACTTCGGCTACCAGGGGTTCTCGCCGTTCGGCGCCAAGGGCGTCCTCTCCGCCGTGAGCACCAGCGGCATCATCTTCGCCCTGCTCGGGTTCGAGCAGGCGGATCAGTTGGCCGGTGAGGCAAAGAACCCGAAACGCAACATCCCGATCGCGGTGATCGGTTCGATCCTCATCGGCGCGACGATCTACATCATGCTGCAGGTGGTCTTCATCGCCGCGCTGCCGCACAGCGCGTTCGTCCACGGCTGGGCCAACCTGACCTTCACCGGAAAGGCGGGCCCGTTCGCCGGTCTGGCCACGGCTGTCGGCCTGGGCTGGCTGGCCACGATCCTCTACATCGACGCCGTGGTCTCGCCGTCCGGTACCGGCCTGATCTACATGACGGCGACCTCCCGGGTCTCCTACGGGCTGTCCCGCAACGGCTACGTGCCGGTGGTCTTCGAGAAGACCACGAAGCGTGGTGTGCCATGGTTCGGCCTCCTCTTCGCCTTCGTGATGGGCCTGATCGTCTTCCTGCCCTTCCCGACCTGGCAGAAGCTGGTCGGCTTCATCACCTCGGCGAGCGTGCTGATGTACGCGGGCGCGCCGCTGGCCTTCGGCGTGCTGCGGATCTCCGACCCGGACCGGCAGCGTCCGTACCGGCTGCCCGCCGGCGGGTTCTGGTCGCCCATCGCGTTCATCGTGGCGAACCTGATCATCTACTGGTCCGGCTTCGACACGCTGTGGCGGCTGGGCATCGGCATCCTGCTCGGCTACGTGCTGCTGGGCGTGTCGGCCGTGTTCAAGCTGAACCCGAACACACCGCACCTGGACTGGAAGTCCGCGCAGTGGCTGCCGGTCTACTTGCTCGGCATGGGCGTGATCTCCTGGCAGGGCGGATTCTGCAGCGCCGGCCCGGCCAACACCGTCTCGTGCGGCGCGACCAACCGACTGCCGCTGTGGTGGGACATCATGACGGTGGCGCTGTTCAGCCTCGTCATCTATTACTGGGCCCGCGCGGTCCGGCTCCCCAAGGAGGAGACGCAGGAGTACATCGGCTCGGTGGACGTCCCCGGCACGAACGGATCGGGCGGAGCCGGTGGAGCGGGCGTCGCGAGCGGCCCCGGCGCCGGCGGCGCGGGCCCGAGCGGCCTCGCCGGCCCGGACCTGACCAAGCGCTGAGCCTGCGGGTTCGCCCGCCGCTTGGACAGCTTGGACGGCTGCCTGACTTTGTGTCAGGCAGCCGTCTCTACAAGCACCTTGCCGGGTGCCGTGGCAGCGCACCCACCTCACTCAACCGCGCAGGGCGGCCATCCAGGACTCGATCGCGTCGGCGTCGCGGGGCAGCGCGGCGGAGAGGTTCTCGTTGCCGTCCGGGGTGACCAGGATGTCGTCCTCGATGCGGACGCCGATGCCGCGGTACTCCTCGGGGACGGTCAGGTCGTCGGGCTGGAAGTAGAGGCCCGGCTCGACGGTGAGCACCATGCCCGCCGCCAGCGTGCCGTCGACGTAGGACTCGGTACGCGCCTCGGCGCAGTCGTGGACGTCCATGCCGAGCATGTGGCCGGTGCCGGCCAGGGTCCAGCGGCGCTGGAGGCCGAGGGCGACCACCTCGTCCACCGAGCGGTCGCCGAACAGGCCCCAGGCGACCAGGTGTTCGGCCAGCACCCGCTGTGCGGCGTCGTGGAAGTCCCGGTAGGCCGCGCCCGGCTTCACCGCGGCGATGCCCGCCTCCTGGGCGGCGAGGACGGCGTCGTAGATCGTCCGCTGGAGCGCGGTGAACCGGCCGTCGACGGGCAGGGTGCGGGTCACGTCGGCCGTGTAGAGATGGCGCGTCTCCACCCCGGCGTCCAGCAGCAGGAGTTCGCCCGCGCGGACCGGTCCGTCGTTGCGCACCCAGTGCATCACCGTGGCGTGCGGGCCTGCGGCGCAGATGGAGTTGTAGCCGACCGCGTTGCCCTCGACGCGGGCGCGCAGGTAGAAGACGCCCTCGATGTAGCGCTCGGAGGTGACCTCGGCCTGCTCCAGGGCGCGCACCGCGGCCTCGAAGCCGCGGGCGGTCGACGCGCACGCGGACCGCAGCTCGGCTATCTCGAACTCGTCCTTGACCAGCCGCTGTTCGGCGAGGAAGACGCGCAGCTCCTCGTCCCGACCGGCGTCGGACCGCTCCGTCAGGGCGGCCTCGACACCCGCGTCGTGGCCGCGCAGCACCCGGACCGCAGGGCCGTCGGCGGCGGTGAGCTCGTCGGACAGCCCCTCGGACAGCTCGGTGCCGAGCATGCGGACGTCACGGCAGGGGAGGCCGAGCAGGCGCTCGTTCTCGGTCAGGCTGTTGCGACGGCCGTCCCAGAGCTCGCCGTGGTAGTCGAGCCAGAACTCGCCGCTGTCACGGTCGGAACGCGGCAGGACGTACGCGACGGCGTCATGGCCGCCGCCCTGTGCCCTCGGGGTCAGCACCAGCACGGCGTCCTCCGACTGGTCGCCGGTCAGGTAGGCGTACTCGGTCGAGGGGCGGAACGGGTAGTCCATGTCGTTGGCCCGGACCTTGCGGTTGCCGGACGGAACGACCAGCAGCTCGCCCGGGAACCGGGCGGAGAGCTCGGCGCGGCGGCGCGCGGTGTGCGCGACCTGCGGGAGCGGCTCCAGGTCATGCCGCTCGGTGTCGGCCCACCCCTGCCGCATGCCGTCGGCGAGCTCCGCGCTGACGCCCGGGTAGAGGCCGTTCTTGCGCGCCTTGATGGTGGGCTCGGAACGCTCGGTCAAGACTGCCTCCTGCTCGCTCCGGACGACTCGGACGTCCCGAAAGGGACTGTGGCCGTACGCTATCCCGCCACGCTGACAGCGACGGCGGTGCCGACCTCGACCGGTCGCGTAAGGCGGGACGGGACGGCAACCCGACTGCACGTCTCGTCAGGGGTTGCCGTCCCGTCCACGGCTACCGCGCCGCTTCGGCCTCGCTCCATGCGTTGAAGGCGACCGCCCAGGCCATGACCTCCGGGCCCTTCTTCGCCTTGACCTTGATCGTGCAGGTGTCACCGGTCGGGCTGGCGACGACGACGTGGACGTCGCCGGTCTTCTTCTTCATCGCGAACGCGAACGGCCCGGCGAGGGCGATGCGCGTGATGGTCATGCGCTTGCCGGTGGCGTCGACGGTCTGGACGACTGCGCCGGCCGCCGGGGTGCGCCAGGTGGAGAAGCCCTGGGACACCTCCAGCTGGCCGTCGGGGGATAACCGGATCCCGCTGCCGAAAGGGGGTTTGGGTGCCTTGGGTGGCGTCATGCCAGGAGTCCTACCCGCTTCTTCGAACACGACCGCGCCCTGTGGCTGTTCTGTGACAGCGGGTGCAGAACCCCGACAACGTCAATGCACGTAGTCGGAGTTCACACGAGCGGGTGAGGTACCCGCCGGCCACGGCGTTGCGCGGGCGTGGCGGCCCTACCATCGGCACCGCGACCGGACCTTCCTCTGTGTCCTCTCCGGTTTCCGCCGACGAGGAGCGACGAGGAACGAGGAACGACGAGGAGTTCCGCGCCCGATGCCCAACCTCAACCTCCCCGCCCCGACCGCGCAACTGCCGCTGCAGGCCGCGCGTTGCCAGTACGAGGGCCTGCCGATCCACGCCCACCTGCCGTTCGGCGTGCTGCGCCCGACGCGCCGGATCCGCGAGCACGCGCGCATGCGCCTGTCCGGCATCCCCACCCAGGGCACCCCGTCGCGCTACTCGGTGGGCGACTGGGTCACCGTGCGCAGCGCGGAGGAGATCCGCACCACGCTGGACGCGACGGACCGCCTGCGCGGCCTCTGGTTCACCGGCAGCCAGTGGAGTTTCTGCGGCGGCACCTACCAGGTCGAGCACGTGGTCCGGCGGATGATGGACGACCACTACCGGATGCGCCGCGTCGCCCGCACCGTCACGCTGTGCGCCGCGACCTGCGCGGGTGCCGGCCCGGACGACGCCGGCTGCGGCCTGGGCTGCGCGCTGCTCTTCCGCGACGAATGGCTCCAACCGACGCAGACACCCGCGCCCCGGCCGGAACCCGCTCGCTACGCCACGGTCCGCAGCCTGCAGGAGATCCAGCAGACGCTGGACACCTCGGGCACCCTGCTGGGCGTCCCCTTCCACACGGCCATGGCACGGTTCGTCGGCCTGCGCCTGCCCGTCCTCCGCGAGGTCCGCTCGCGGGCGCTGCCGCGCTGGCAGTACCAGGTCGGCGAGTGGTACCAGCTGGACGGCGTCCGCTGCGCGGGCGAGCCGCTGGCCGGTCTGGGCTGCGACCGGCAGTGCGCGCTGCTGTGGCACCGCTCGTGGTTGGTGCTGGAGTAGCGGCGAACTTCCGTCAACTCACTCAACTCACTGCTTCCGGTAGGCGAGCCGCTTCGGCGCGGGCAGTCCGGCCAGGTACTCCTCGAAGCCGATCCGGCCGTACGGCTCACCCGGCACCAGATTGGCCCCTGCCCGCAGCGCGCCGAAGGCCCGGCCGGGGAGGCTGAGCGGCAGCAACGGACGGCCTTCGCGGCCGGTCGCGGCGAGGTACGCACGGGCCAGGTCGCGCGCCTCCCGGACGGCCGGGCCGCCGATGTCCGGGGCCCGCCCACAGGCCGGCTCGGCGGCGGCTAGCTCGGCCAGCCGAACCGCCACGTCCCGCACGTCGATCGGCTGGAACCGCACCGAAGGCACCGGAACCAGCGGCAGTTTGGCCGCCCCCGCGAACAACGTCCGTACCAGGTCGTGGAACTGCGTCGCCCGCTGAATCGTGTAGGGCAGCCCGGACCGGGCGAACACCCGCTCCGACTCCAACTTGCCCTTGTAGTAGCCGAACGGGATCCGATCGATCCCGACGATCGACACGTAGATCACGTGCGGCGCCCGGGCTGCGCCCTCCCCGGCGGCTTGCGCCCCGGCCACCAGGTTCCGCGCCAGCGCCGCCTCCTGCCCGCGCCCGAACGCGGTCGCGCAGTGCACCACCACGTCCGCGCCCGCCAGCGCCTCGGCGACCCCGCTCCCGCTCCGCAGATCCGCGACGGCCCACCCGTACGGCCGCTCACCTCCACTCGCGGGCCGCCGGCTCACCACCCGCACCTCCCGCCCCTGCTCCACCAACCGCTCGACCACGGCCCTCCCGAGCACCCCGGTCCCGCCGGTCACCACGACCAAGCCGCCGCTCATCCGCACCACGCCTTTCACCCGTCGCATCCGCTGCTACCAGGAGGACAGCCGAGGGCCCGGGACCGTGACATGCCACGCCGCACGGGCAGTGCCGACTCAGATTGCCTACTCGGAGTGCCTACTCGGCCGGATCGGCGGGATACGCGCCGCCGCGGAAGAGCAGGCTCAGGTGCGGGCGCGGACGCGTCGCGTGGTTGTGGGCGGCGTCCGAGCGGTCCGCCGGGCGGTCACGACCCGGCGCGGCCAGGTCGCGCAGGCGGTCGAGTCCGGCCAGGACCTCGTCGCGGTTGTCGGCGCGCTTCATCCACAGCGGCAGCCGCGAGACCATCGCCAGGGTCGGCGTCGGCCCGCGCTCGCGCAGCCGCGCGCCGACGAAGGCGGCCAACTCGTCGACGTGCGCCTCGTTGTAGGCCCACAGGATCCGCCCGACGCAGCGCGTCTGCAGCCAGAGCGGTTCCCCGAAGAACGGGTCCTCCGTCCCACCCGGCGTCACCCCGCGCAGGCCCGCGCCCTCCATGCCCGGCCGCCAACTCCGGTGCTCCCCGCACGCGGCGCACGAGAGCCGGCGCGGCAGGAAGAGCAGTGCGCTCGTGTACTTCACCTCCGCCGTCCCGGGCCTGGGCAGCACCACCGCCCGTCCCCCACACCCCGGGCACACCACGTACAGCCGCCCCGCGAACCCCGCCAACCACCGGCCGTCCCCCCGATGACGCTCCGGGCCACGCCCACCTCCGCCACCGCTCCCGCTTCGCCCGCCGCTCCCGCCACTCACCCCAGTCATGCCGCCCACGCTGGCACGCCCCCGCCCCGCCCCGCGACCGGATTCCGGCGCGCGGTCCCTGCCGTCCCTGCTCCCGGCGGGCGCGCGCAGAGCCGCGGACCGATCCTGGAGGCATGCGCCGCAGCAGCGTCGACTCCTCCTGCCTCCGCGCGGTCGGCTACGACCCGTCGGGGCAGCTGCTGGAGCTGGAGTTCGCCGCAGGGACCGTGTACGACTACGACTCCGTCCCGCCGTCCGTCCACGACGACCTGCTCCACGCGGAAAGCCTCGGCCGCTACTTCAACCTCCACATCCGCGGCCACTTCCGCTACCGCCGGGTCTCCTGAGGTCTCCTGAGCCCACCAGGAATTTCGCGAGCCGTTGTCCGAGCCCGCTGGTAGTGTCCGCACGCCTGCGGTGATCGCGGTGCTGGGGATGTCGGCGGCTCTCGCCGACCGGAGGGGACACACGTGAGACAAGCTGTACGCCGTCGTGCCTGGACGGCCCTGTTGCTGACCGGTGCACTGCTTGCGGGGGCGCCGGCCGTCACGGCTTCGGCGCAGACGCCGATCGACCCGTCGATCCCGACGCCCACGCTTCCGGGGCCCACCCCGCAGACCCTTCCTGCGGGGGCCGACGGCTGCGGCAGCGACGCGGTGGGATGGGTGAACTCCGACGTCTTCACCATCGGCATGCCTGCGTCGACCGTCAACGGCATTGAGTACCAGGCGGACGTCCACGTCTGGGACGTCGACGGCTCACAGCAGGCAGACACCCTGGCCCCCTGGTCGCCGACGCCCACCGTCGCCATGACTTCGCCGCTGGCCTTCAAGAGCGGGCACACCTACGACTGGTACGCGCAGACCTGGAACGGATCCGCATACTCGGAACCGACGGAGACCTGCTCCTTCAAGTACTACTCCGGCAACCCCAGCGCTCCGACGATCACCAATCCCGACTTCCCGCCGGTCGGCGCCCCAGGAGCACCGACCAAAGCCGCTGGGCAAACCACCACCTTCACCATCAGCGGCAGTACGTCCCCTCTGCCGAGCGGTTGCACCACGGCCGGTTCCCCGGACTGCCAGGTCGCCCCAGTCGATCACTACATCTACGGGATCGACCAGGAGCCGGGTATCGGTGCGCCGTCCCTGCCCATCAACGGCAACGGCTCCGCCACTCTGACGATGAGCTTCAACTGGGGCGTCCACACGCTGTATGCGGACGCGGTGAACGCCTCCGGCGACCTCAGCCTCTCTCCGTCGTCGTACACCTTCTTCGTGCCCTCCACCCTGCTGCCCTCCACGACGGTCACGCTCAAGGCACCCGCGACCGCCGCACGTGGGACAGAGCTCCACATCCCCGGCCAACTCACGGCCGGTAGCTACCCCGCAGGCGCGGTCGTGCACGTCACCCGCACCGACCAGAGCCACCCGGGCGGCGTCGCCCTCCCGGACACCCAGGTGTCAGCCACCGGTGCGTTCGCGATCACCGACACCCCCACCGTGGCCGGCCCCGCGGCGTACACCGTGACGTATCCCGGCGACTCCGGCCGTCAGGCCGGCACTGCCAGCGCCACCGTCCAGGTGACGCCCACTGCCACCGCACTGTCCCTCGGCGTCAACGGCTGGGTCTACAACCCGAACGCGGTCGCGACGGTGACCGCGCATCTCGGCACGACCCACACGAACCGGACGGTGTCGATCTACGCGCAGCCGGCGGGCGGGAGCAAGGTCCTGGTCGGGACCGGCACGGTCGACAGCCACGGCAACCTCACCGCTGCCTACCGCCTGACCCGCAGCACGGTCTTCTCGGCAGTCTTCGCCGGGGACGACGAGTACGCGGCGACAGTCGCCTGGCACACCGCATGGACCGAGGCTGCGATCACGGAGCGCCTCTACGGCTACTCCGGTTCCTCGTGGCAGGGTTCGCAGCTCTACCAGGTCTACCGCCGCGGCGCCGCGGCCTCGCTCTACACGACGCTCTCCCCGAGCCTGCCGAGCGCCTGCCTCGAACTCCAGGTCCAGCGCTACTACGGCGGCTACTGGCATGCGGTGTCCACGAGCGCGTGCGAGCACCCGAACAACGCGGGCGCGCTGCTGGTGCGGCTGCCGCTGACGGCACAGAGCGGTGCGGTGTTCCGCGTGCGGATGATGTTCCTGCACACGGCCGCGGACCAGCTCAACAGCACGTCCTGGGGGGCCTGGGAGAACCTCCGGGTCAGCTGAGCGAGCCGAAGTCGGAGGCGGCCCGGGCGCGGCGGATCGGGCGGCGGATCTAGAGTGGCTGCTGATCCGATCCCGGATTCCCCGGTTCACGGGCGCGGCGCGGAAACCCTGCGCGGGCCCGTTGCCAGCGCCCACAAGGAGCTAAGGAGCACAGATGGCCAAGGCCCTCGCCGAGGCGGTCGCCTCGCTGATGCCGCGTGCGCGGGAGGAGCTCGCCGAGCTCGTCTCGTTCCAGTCGGTCGCCGATCCGCGGCAGTTCCCGGCCAGCGAGTGCGAGAAGGCCGCGCGCTGGGTCGCGGACGCGCTGCGCGCCGAGGGGTTCGCCGAGGTGGACGTACTGGACACGCCGGACGGGACGCAGTCCGTCTACGGCTGCCTGCCCGGCCCCGAGGGCGCGCCGACGGTGCTGCTCTACGCCCACTACGACGTGCAGCCGCCGCTGGACCTGGACGGCTGGGACTCCCCGCCGTTCGAGCTGACCGAGCGCGACGGCCGCTGGTACGGACGCGGCGCGGCGGACTGCAAGGGCGGCGTGCTGATGCACCTGCTCGCGCTGCGCGCCCTGCGGGCCGAGGGCGGCGTGCCGGTGACCGTCAAGGTGATCGTCGAGGGCTCGGAGGAGCAGGGCACCGGCGGCCTGGAGCGCTACGCCGAGGCCCACCCGGAGCTGCTCACCGCCGACGCGATCGTCATCGGCGACTGCGGCAACTTCCGCGTCGGCCTGCCGACGGTCACCGCGACGCTGCGCGGCATGACGCTGGTCGAGGTCGACGTCCGCACGCTCCGCGGCAACCTGCACTCGGGCCAGTTCGGCGGCGCGGCCCCGGACGCGCTCGCCGCGCTGATCCGGATGCTGGACTCGCTGCGCGACGAGACCGGCGCGACCGTGGTCACCGGCCTGGAGGCGCAGGCCGGGCAGAGCTGGGAGGGCCTGCAGTACGACGAGGGCATGTTCCGCGCCGACGCCAAGGTGCTGGACGGCGTCGGCCTGATCGGCACCGGCACGGTCGCCGACCGGATCTGGGCCCGGCCCGCCGTGACCGTGCTCGGCATCGACTGCCCGCCCGTCGTCGGCGCCACCCCGTCCGTGCAGGCCGAGGCGAAGGCGCTGGTCAGCCTGCGCGTGCCGCCGGGCCTGAACGCCGCCGACGCGCAGGAGGCGCTGGCCGCGCACCTCAAGGCCGCCGCCCCGTGGGGCGCGCAGGTCGAGGTCACCCCGCGCGGCCAGGGCCAGCCGTTCCGCGCCGACACCACCAGCCCGGCGTACGCGGCGATGTCCGAGGCGCTCTCGGCGGCGTACGAGGGCCAGGAGATGCAGGTGGCGGGCCAGGGCGGCTCGATCCCGCTGTGCAACACGCTGGCCTCGCTCTACCCGCAGGCGGAGATCCTGCTGATCGGCCTCAGCGAGCCGGAGGCGCAGATCCACGCGGTCAACGAGAGCGTCTCGCCGGAGGAGTTGGAGCGCCTCTCGCTCGCCGAGGCGCTCTTCCTGCGCGGCTACGCGGAGAGCAAGGCGTAACGGCGGAACTGCGGGCTCGGCGTCACCGGATCGTCGTCACGGGCTCGGCGTCACCGGCTCATCCCCAGGCGGGAGTTGGCGGCAGCGGCCACGGTGGTGCGGTCGGGGGTGTGACCCCCGCCGCGCCGCCGGTGACGACGAGCCCGGCGCAGGGCTCAGCCCCGGTCCCGGTGACCCGGCCGCTGAGCCAGCCGAGCAGCGCGTGGCCCGGGCCGGTCACCACCAGGTCTTCCGCTGCGGCGGACAGCTGCCACTCCCGTCCGAGGTCGGTGGCCTCGATCCGGGCGACCGGGAAGTCGCGGGCAGCGAGGCCCGGAGCCGTGGTGTCGAGTGCCCAAGTGACGTACGCGGCAGGCCAGTCGGCGGGGGTGTAGCCGGCGGCGAGGTCGACCCGGTGGTGCTCAAGCTCGCGCCAGCAGCGGTACAGCGTGAACCACGCCGGATGCCGGTAGCCGCCGAGCGCGGTGACCAGCAGCTCCCACCGCTCCACTGGGACGGTCTCCGCGAGGTCCACCAACCCGCCCACGCTGCACCGCAGATCGGCCGCGACCGCGCCGGCTCCGAGCTCCGTGCCCTCCGCGACAGCGCGCGCCAGCGTCGCCCCGTCCGCCCGCGGGCCGGGCTCACTGCCGGTCGCGGCCAGGGTCACGAGCCACTGGTACGCCTCAGCGGCGCGGGCCACGTGGACCACGACCTGACTCCGGTTCCACCCCACCAGCCCGGACGGCGCCATCACCTCGTCGTCACTCATCCCGTCGAGCTGCCCGGCGAAGCCGTCCAAGGAGCGGCGTATCTCGTCGATGATCTCCCTCATGACGGCACTGTACTGACGCCACGCACCCGTTCAGGGCCGAAGACGAACGCACGGGGCACCAGATGTACATCTGCTACATTTATTGCATGAGCGAGCCGGTGATTGAGTCCATGGCCGAGGTCCGCAGCCACTTGGCGGACGTTCTCGATCGGGCACGACGAGACGACACCCCCACGATCATCACTCGTCGCGGCAAGCAGGAGGCCGTGGTGATCGACATCGAGGAATACCGCCGCCTCTACCGAGTTGCCGAGGCCGCTGAGGACGAGTGGCTGAACCGCTTGGCCGACGAAGCAGAGGCCGAAGGTTCGGCCGGTTCGATCTCCCTGGAGGAGATGGCAGCCCTGCTCCGCGAGAACAAGGCTTGATCCCGAGTGGCCCACGTCACGAGGTTCACCCCGCACGCCCAGCGGGACATGCTCAAGATTCCGCGCCCGGAGGCTCTGCGTATCCTCCACCGACTCACCGAGCTCCAGCGCGGGCTTGACCAGGGCGACACGACCGCCTTCGACATCAAGGCCCTCCAGGGCCACAGCGCGCGCTGGCGCCTGAGGGTCGGCGACTACCGCGTCGTGTACACCGTGGAGGACGGGCAACTGATCGTGTGGGTCCTTCGGGTCGGCAACCGACGCGAGGTCTACCGCAGCATGTAGGGCAGGTGTTGACGGTCCGTCAGCCAGACACGTGCTTCACCGCGACGACGTGGTCCACCCGCGCGCGGACCAGGTACTCGCCGGGGACGGCGTTCCGCGCGCCGAACTCCTCCGCGCGGTCCGCGCCCATGTAGCGGCCGCCGATCCGGGGCGCCCAGCGCCGCAACTCGGCCAGGTCCTCGACGAGTTCGAGCACCGTGCACTCCAGCATCACGAAGCTGAACGGCGGCTCCTGGTCGTCGACGCACAGCGCGAACCGCGGATCGCGGCGCAGCGCGGCTGCCTTGAGCGACGTCTCCCCGGTGTTGAAGAGCAGCACCGGCCGCCCGTCGACCTGCTCGTTCTCGTCCAGCAGGAACCACACGGGCGTGACGTGCGGCCGTCCGTCCCGCCGCGTCACGGCGAGCTTTCCGGTCCGCGTCCCCGTCAGCACGAACGCCTGCCACTCCGCCTCGGTCATCGTCGCCATGCCCGCATCCTGGCACGCCCGAACCGCGCCTGCTCGGCAAGAACGCGCCGCGCGGCGGTGGTTGCGGGGACTGTGAACGGTGGGTGACGCCCTTGCTGCGGGCGCATTGACTCGTGTCCGTCAGCACCGCCGCTGAGCTGCGCGAATATCCGTGGCCGCCGGAGAAGCCCCCGCGCCCGCTACGCACCGCGATCGCCGTGGGCATGTTCATGCTAGGGCAAGACCTTGACGTGGGGCGGGTGTGAATCCCTCCCAATCGGGCTGTTTCCTGAGGAATTTCTCATCTTGGCCTCAGAGCCTGCCCTCATGGCTACCAGTGTGCTCACCGCGCCTCCGGAGTCGGTGCCGGACAGGCCCCGACGTCGGAGAGCGTTCTGGCAATCCCCCGAAGGCCAGCCCGGCTATGCCAGGCCCGCGCTGCTCGGCATCGCCGCCGTCGCAGCGCTGCTGTTCGTGTGGGGGATCAACAACGCCGCCTTCCACACCTTCTACGCGAACGCCGCCCGCAGTGGCTCGGAGAGCTGGAAGGCGTTCATCTTCGGCTCGTTCGACCCCGCGAGCACCATCACGCTCGACAAGCTGCCCGGCTTCGTCTGGCCGCAGGCGCTCTCCGCGCGGATCTTCGGGTTCCACGCGTGGTCGGTCGCGCTGCCGCAGGCGATCGAGGGCGTGCTGGCCGTGCTCGTGCTGTACAAGGCCGTACAGCGCTGGGCCGGAGCGAACGCGGCGCTGCTCGCCTGTGGGCTGTTCACGCTGACCCCCGTGATCGCGGGCCTGTTCCGCACCTCCGTCGAGGATCCGGCCTTCACGCTGCTGCTGATCTGCGCGGCCGAGGCGGCGCAGCGCGCGGCGCAGACCGGGCGGCTGCGGACGCTGCTCATGTCCGGCGTGTGGGTCGGCCTGGCGTTCCAGACGAAGATGCTGGAGTCGTGGGCGGTGCTGCCCGCGCTGGCCGTGATCTACCTGGTGTCCGCGCCCTCGACGCTGCGCCGCCGGATCGGGCACGTGGCGCTGGCCGGCGTGGTGACGGTCGCCGTCTCGGCTTCCTGGATCCTGCTGGTCACGGTCACCCCGGCCAAGGACCGTCCGTACGTGGACGGGACGACGAACAACTCCGCGTTCAGCATGGTAGTCGGCTACAACTTCCTGAACCGCTTCTCGTCGGTCGGGATGAGTGCGTCCGACAGCGGCAGCGTCCAGGGCGGCATGTTCGGCGGCGGCAAGGACGGCGCGCGCGGTCACGGGCTCGGCGGCGGCGCGGGCAGCACCCGCGCCGGGGCCCACTCGGGTACCACCGGAGCCGGGACCGGAGCCGGAGCGGCCGGGACGACCGGGGCTTCCGGGACGTCCGGCACGTCCGGCACGACCTCCGCCAAGGTGATGGCCTCGGCGGCCATGGCGCTCGGCAACGGGAGCGCGGGCAGCGGCTGGGGCAAGATGTTCGGCTCCGCGATCACCTCGCAGACCGGATGGCTGTACCCGCTGGCCGCGCTCTCCCTCGTGTTCGGCCTCGTCTGGAGTCGCCGCAGGCCTCGAACTGACAAGCTGCGCGCCGGATTCCTGATGTGGGGCACCTGGCTCGCCATGTTCTTCCTGGCCTTCAGCGCCGGAAGCGTCGGCGGCCACAGCTACTACATGGGCGTCATCGCGACGCCGCTGGCCGCGCTGAGCGGCGTCGGGCTGGTGCAGCTCTGGCGCGGCTACCGCGCGGGCGGCCGACGGGTGTGGGCACTGCCCGTCGCGATCGTGTCCACGGTGGCGTACGCCGTGGTGCTCTCCCAGCCCTACCCCACCTTCCGGTCGTGGGCGCTGTGGCTGGCGGTCGCCGGGGGCGTGGTCGCGCTCGCGCTGCTCTACGCGGCGAAACTGCCGCGCTTCTCGGGTCGGCGGATCGCGGTTGCGGGCCTGGTGGCCGGGCTGGTCGCCGTGGTCGCGACTCCCGCCGCGTGGGCGACGTCCGTGCTGGGCGGCTCGGGCAGCGGCATGGCCGGGCAGATGGGCACGGTCGGCCCGGCGTCCTCGCAGGGCTTCGGCGGCGGCGCCGCGGCGTTCGGCGGCGGACACCACGAGGGCTTCGCCGGGGGCGAAGGGTCCGGCGGGTCCGGCGGATTTGGTGGCTTCGGCGGTGGCGGCTTCGGCGACCGCTCGGGCAGGGGCGGCAGCGGTCGCGCCGGGATGGCCGGTGGCGGCGCGGGCGGCGGCTTCGGGTCGTCGTCCGGTTCCCTGACGGCCCAGCAGCAGCAGCTGTTCGACTACGTCTCCGCGCACGCGGACGGCGCACGCTACCTGATGGCGACCACCAGCTGGAGCACCGCGTCGCCGTACATCCTGGCCACGGGCAAGGAGGTGCTGCCGATGGGCGGCTTCTCCGGTGACGCGCCGAGCCCGAGCCTGGCGCAGTTCCAGCAGCTGGTCAGCAGTGGGCAGTTGCACTACGTGCTGCTCGGTGGCGGTGGCATGGGCGGCTTCGGCGGTGGCGGCGGCAGTACGTCGCCGACGACGGCCGTGCAGAACTGGGTCCGCCAGTCCTGCACCGTGGTCCCGGCCGGTGACTACGGCGGGACGACGTCGACCACGAGGTCGACCTCCGCGACGGGAGCCGCGACCGGTGCCGGAGCCAGTGCCGGGGCCGGCGCCGGAACCGGTGCCGCAGGCGGAGGGTTCGGCGGGTTCGGTGGCTTCGGCGGTGGCGGCTTCCCCGGCGGCGGGGGCGGCGCGGGCGGCTTCGGCGGCGCGCGTGGTGCCACGCAGCAGCAGCTCTACCACTGCGGCTGACCGGCGGCGACGCACCGTCCCGTGCGCGGATCAGGCCCGGCTTCGGCCGGGCCTGATCCATGTCCGCGGGCGTCCGCGAGCCTCCTGGCTTCCGCCCGCCCGCGTGGGTTAGCTGGGAGTCCGGTCCAGGGCCCCAGCCCTGTCACAACACCCCGCACCCCACCACCCCGCACCGCACACCGTCGAGAGGCACTGCGTTGAAGGTGACCGAGATCCTCCCCGGCTCTCCCTGTTGGGCTCAGCTCAGCACCAAGGACATGGAGGGGTCCAAGAAGTTCTACGGCGAGCTGTTCGGCTGGACCGCCGAGACCGACCCGGACCCCCAGTACGGCGGCTACACCACGTTCTCGCTGAACGGCGCCCCCGCAGCGGCCGTGGCCCCGCTGATGAACCCGCAGCAGCCGGTGATGTGGCTGCTGTCGTTCGCGACCCAGGACGCCGACGCCACCGTCGAGAAGGCCAAGTCGGCGGGCGCTCAGCTGTGGATGGGCCCGATGGAGGTCGGCGACCTCGGTCGCTGGGCCCTGCTCAGCGACCCGACCGGCGGTGCGCCGCACTCGGTGTGGCAGGCCCGGGGGTTCAAGGGCTTCGGCGTGACGAACGAGCCGAACGCCTTCGGCTGGATCGACCTGTCCAGCCGGGACGTCAAGGCCGCCCTGGAGTACTACAAGACCGTCTTCGGCTGGCAGGTCTGGCCGAACGACCAGTACCCGATGGTGGGCCTGGCCGACGAGATGTTCGGCGGCATGATGCAGATGGGCGACGAGTTCCCGAAGGAGGTGCCCTCCTTCTGGAGCCCGTTCTTCCTGGTCACCGACGTCGACGCCTCGGTGGAGACCGCCAAGCGGCTGGGTGGCGGCATCATGCACGGCCCGGTCGACGTCGAGATGGAGAACGGCCCGAGGATCGCCGTCGTCCGCGACCCCGGAGGCGCCGTCTTCGGCGTCTTCGCCCCGCGGGCCTGATACCGAGGCCTGATACCGAGGGCCTGACTCAGCGCGACACCCGAACCCGAAGGCCCCGACCGCCGAGCGGTCGGGGCCTTCCCCGTGCAGCTGCGGACAACGCTGCCGCCCCCGCGGAGTTCAGACCGCAAGCCCACCGCCGCCCGCCGCGCGGATCTCCGCCGTGGAGATGGTGAGGGTCTCGGCCGGGTTCGGCGCGGGGCGGGACTCGGTGCGGCCCGCCGCGTCGCTGAGCTTGATCAGGAGCGCCGCCAGCAGCCAGTTGGCGACCGCCGACGAACCGCCCTGGGAGAGGTAGGGCAGCGCCTTGCCGGTCTCCGGCAGCAGGCCGATCACACCGCCCGCCACGACGAAGACCTGCAGCACGACGACGCAGCCGAGCCCAGCCGCGAGCAGCTTGCCGAAGGGGTCGGTCAGCGTCACCGCCGCCCGCCAACCTCGGTGCGCCAGCAGCAGATAGAGCGTCAGCAGGGCCATCACCCCTGCGGTGCCGAGCTCTTCGGCGAAGCCCGCGAGGACCCAGTCGCTGCGTCCGGCCGAGCCGATCAGCCACGGCTGTCCCTGGCCGAGGCCGGTGCCGAGGATGCCGCCGTGGGCGAGCGAAAAGAGCGCCTCGGCCGGCTGTTGGGTCACCGTCGGGTGGGGCAGGAACGCGTCCATCGGATGCAGCCAGGCGGTGACCCGCGCCCCGACGTGCGACGAGGTCGCACCGACCGCACCGCCGCCGACGACCGCCAGCAGCAGGCCGACGACCACCCAGCCCACCCGCTCGGTCGCGATGTAGAGCATGAGGATGAAGATGCCGAAGACGATCAGCGACGTCCCCAGGTCCACCTCGACGACCAGGACCAGCAGACAGACCGCCCACACCACCAGCAGCGGCCCGAGGTCCCGCATCCGCGGCAGGCTGACGCCCCAGACGCGGCGGCCGACCAGGACCAGTGCGTCCCGGTTGGCCATCAGGTAGCCGGCGAAGAAGACGATCATGCCGATCTTCGCGAACTCGTCCGGCTCCAGGCTGAACGGACCGATCAGGATCCACCGCTTGGCGCCGTTGACGGCGGGGAAGAACGCCGGCGCCATCAGCAGCACCAGCGACCCGGCCATGGTCAGGTAGGTGTAGCGCTGCAGCATGCGGTGGTGCTTGACGACCACCAGCGCGACGGCGAAGCAGACCACCGCGATGACGGTCCACTCCAGCTGCGCCGGGGCCTCCGGCGCGGCGTCGGCCCGGTCGATGCCGCCGCCGTCGACGACCGAGTAGGTCATGTCCAGCCGGTGGATCATCGCCAGCCCGAGCCCGGTCAGCACCACCACGATCGGCAGGATCAGCGGATCCGCGTACCGCGCCCACCGTCGCACCACCAGGTGCGCGACCAGCGCCACCGCCCCGAGCCCGCCGCAGACCTCCGTGAACGATCCCGGCAGCGTCCCGTGCAACGCGAGCTCCGCGCTCGCGTCCGCCGCTGCCGAGACCGCCACGGCGGCCAGCACCAGGAACAGTTCGACGTTTCTCCGCCGAACCCACCGCCCGTCGTCAGTCGCCCGCACTCCGCCCCCCTGCCCGAAGTCCCCCGAATGCGCCTGGCCGGAGCCTGCTCCGACGAGGATGGGGACGAAGTTCGTGGGCATCCGGTTGCGCGGTACGGGAGACGACAACTGAGGCTGCGTCATATCACCGGGATCACCGGGATCACCAGGCCTTGCCCGCCTGCTCCCGGATCGTGTGGTTGATCCGGTTGAAGAAGTTGGTCATGGCGATCTCCAAGGTGATCGCGCTCAACTGCTCCTCGGTGAAGTGGTCGGCCGCGTCGTCCCAGATCGCGTCAGTCACGCCCGGGGCGCCGTCCTGGATCCGGGTGGCCGCCTCGGTCAGCGCCAGCGCCGCCCGCTCCTCGTCGGTGAAGAACGGCGTCTCGCGCCAGGCGGCCACGCTGTGCAGCCGCTCGTCCGTCTCCCCGGCCCGCTTCGCCGACCGGACCCCGGAGTACACGCACGGGCTGCAGCCGTTGATCTGGCTGGCGCGCAGGTGGACCAGCGCCAGCAGCCGCTCGTCCACCCCGCCCGCGGCTATCGCCTTCTGCAGGTGGCCGATCGCGGTCATCACGTCGGGGTTCGCGGCCTGGGTCATCCGTGCTTCCATCAGTCCTGCTCCTTCGTCCTGTTCCCGCTGTTACGAGCGCCCGTCCGGGCCCGTCATCACCTATGACGGAGCAGATCCGAGGAAGGTAACCAGATGCCCGAGAGCTGTCCGACGAACCCGACGAACCCGGTCGCCGAGGCGTTCGAGGCCCAGCGGGACCGGCTGCGCGCGGTCGCCTACCGCATGCTCGGATCGCACGCCGACGCCGAGGACGTGGTCCAGGAGGCGTGGCTGCGCCTCTCCCGTCAGGACGCGACGACGATCGAGAACCTCGACGGCTGGCTGACCACCGTGGTCGGCCGGATCAGCCTCGACGTCCTGCGGACGCGCCGGTCGCGCCCCGAGGCGCCCTACGACGACGGCCTGCCCGAGCTGGTGGTGACGCTCGACGACGGGCTCGCGCCGGAGGACGACGCGGTCCTCGCGGACTCGGTCGGCCTGGCGCTGCTGGTCGTCCTCGACTCGCTCCGGCCGAACGAACGGCTGGCGTTCGTGCTGCACGACCTGTTCGCGGTGCCGTTCGACGAGATCGGCACCATCCTCGGCAAGTCGACGGACGCCGCCAAGATGCTGGCCAGCCGCGCCCGCAGGAAGGTGCAGACGGGCCGGGAGACGCCCGGGGCCGCCCGGGAGCAGCGGCAGGTGGTCGATGCCTTCCTGGCGGCGGCCCGCGACGGTGACTTCGAGGGTCTGCTGCGGGTGCTCGACCCGGACGTCAGGCTGAGCGTCGACACGCCCGGCGGCGTCGTCGTCACCCTCGGTGCGACCAAGGTCGCCCGCGGGGCGAAGCTCGGCGCGGCAGCGGCGAGGCGGGGGCAGGCGGTGCTGGTCAACGGCCTGCCGGGCGTCATCACCTGGCACGAGGACGGCACGCCGCGCTCGGTCATGGCGTTCACCGTCGAGGGCGACCGGATCACGGCCGTCATCGGCGTCGCCGACCCGGCCAAGCTCGCCGGAATGGACCTGCCCGCCCCGGCGTAACCGAATCTGACGGTCCATCACGGACCATCACTCGGCGTTCTCCTGCCGTGCCGCCGATGCAACCTCCCCCGCACGGCGGGAGTGAGTACGGACAGAGGGACGATCCGATCGGTCACGGGGAGGGCAACGCCGGATGACGACGAGCTCGGCACACATGTCCATGGCCAGTCCGGCCGTGGAGGACTCGGCGTGGCAGGAGATGGACTTCGAGACGTTCGCCGCCGCGCGCTGGCGGCGGCTCGTGCGCACCGCGTACCTGCTGACCGGCGACCACCACGAGGCCGAGGACCTGGTGCAGGCCACCCTGGCCAAGATCTACACCGGCTGGACGCGGATCCGGAGGCTCAGCGAGCCGGACGCCTACGTCCATCGGGCGCTGATCAACAACAACCTGAGCCGCTACCGGCGGCGCCGGGTACGGCAGTTGCTCACCCCCGTGCTGCCCGAGCGTCCCCACCGGGAGGACGTATCGGCGGTCGAGAACCGATCGGTGCTGATGGCGGCGCTGGCGGAACTGCCGCCGCGGCAGCGGATGGTGGTCGTCCTCCGGTACTGGGAGGACATGAGCGAGCACCAGGTCGCCGAGGCGATGGACTGCTCGGTGGGCAACGTGAAGAGCCAGGCCAACCGGGGCCTGTCGAAGCTGCGCGCTCACCCCGCGCTCGCCGGCTACGCGGCAGGGACAGCCACGGGACCAGCGGCCAGGACGACAGAGACGACAAAGACGCCAGAGACGCCTGAAGCGACATCGACGGGCAACGACCTGCATCGGAACGGAGGCGGCAACTGATGGGCATCGACGACGTGGACACCACGGACAGGTACGCCGAGGACATGGTGCGCAGCGCACTGCGGGACGAGGTGGCCGCGCTCGACGTGGCGGCCTGGTCGGCGCCGCCGCTGCGGGCGCGGGTCCGGCGGCGGCAGCGGGGGCGCCGGGCGGCGCTGGGCGTGACGGCGGCGGTCGTCGCGGTCGGTGCGATCGGGGCACTGGGCAGCACGGGGGCACTGCTGTCCGGGCACCCGGCCTCCCACACGGTGACCGCCGCGTCGGGCGGCGGGGCTGCGACGAACGGTCGTCCCGTGCCGACGAAGTCGCCGAGCCAGCGGCCTACTCCCCCGGCGACCCCGGCGACCCCGTCGGTGCTGGTGGTGCAGCCGGGCCAGCAGGTGGTGATCGCCCCGGGAGCGACGGTCACACTGAAGCCCTCGATCGACCTGACCGTGACCGGACGGTGGGGCTCCTTCAGCGGACGGCTCGCGCCCAAGCAGGAGTGGCACGGCAGAAACATGATCGGCATCGGTTCCCTCGTGTCGAACGGCCCGACGGACGCCACGGGCGACGCCCTCATGGTGCCGCTGTACATGGGGTCGGGCCAGGTCGCGAAGATCACCGTGACGATCAAGGGAAAGACCTACCGCGCCCAGGTCATCACCCTGGCCGGCAATCCGGGCTGGGCCGTCGGCGCAGTCATGATTCCGACCGCCCTGCAGTACACGACGCCCCTGACCCAGGCGACGCTCACCGCCTACGCGGCGGACGGTCACGTGCTGGACCAGGAGGTCACTCCGGTGTGACGCACGGCCAGAATCCCGGGCGGTCCGCACGGCGTGCGGGCCGTCCCGGGCGAGCGCCCCGCTCAGTGGCCCCGGCCGGACGTCCGACGGACGATGGACAGAGGGACGACGCGGCGTCCGGCTCCCGGGCCGGGCGCTCCACTGGACGGAGCCGGACCATGCGAGAGTTCCTCGTCGAGATCACCACCACCGTTCCCGAGGGCACCAGCCCGAGCGAGCTCGACCAGCGGCACGCCGCCGAGGCCGTGCGCGCCCGGGAGCTGGCCGCAACCGGCCACCTCGCGCGGCTGTGGCGCCCGGTCGGCGAATCGCGCAGCATCGGCATCTGGCGGGCCGACGACGAGGACGAGCTGCACGAGAAGGTGCTGGGCACCCTCCCGCTGCACGCCTGGATGACCGCGACGGTCACCCCACTCGAACCCCACCCCAACGACCCGGGCGGCACGGCAGGCACCCGCTGACGACGCCGTCGTCGCCGACCTCGCCGACCTCGCCGACCTCGCCGGCATCGCGGCCGTCGGCCACCTGCTGACCGGCCGCCCTTAGCTGACATAGCGTCAGAAATAGCCCTCGCGCAGGGCGTAGGCCACCGCGTGGGCCCGGTTGCGGAGCTGGAGGCGGTTGGTCAGGCCGTAGATCAGGTTCTCGATGGTGCGCTCGGAGTACGACAGCTTCCCGGCAATCTCGGCGGTGTCCATGCCCTCCGCCACCAGCCGCAGCACGTCCACCTCACGCGGGCTCAGCCCCGTCGCGGGCGCAGCGGCGTGCTCCGTGCCGCTCCGTCTCAAGGCTCCGACCTGCGCCACCAGCCTGCCCAGCAGGTCCGGCGGCATCTCGCCCTCGCCCCGCGACGCTGCCAGCACCGCCCGGCACAGCCGCCTCCCCGTCGCCTCGTGCCGCCACACGATCGCCCCCACCCCGCACTCGACCACGCGGAGCAGCTCCGCCTCCCGCAGCAGGCAGACCACCAGGACGACCCTGGTCCCCTCGGCCCGCAGCTGGCGCAACCGCCGCATCGTGGGCTCGTCCAACGACTCGGCCAGCACCACCGCCACCGCCCCCGGCGGGCCGCCGCCCGCGTCGACCAGCTCCACCATGGGCTCGTCGAGCAGCTGGCCACGGGTACCGACCAGGGAGATCGGATCCGGCGCATGGACCACGACCGGTACCGCGGTCTCCACCTCGGTCAGCACAGCCGGCACGAGAGTCCCCCATCCATCCGAATCCATCCCCATCCATCGGAGTCCATCGGCGTCCGACGGAATCCATCCGAGTTGCATCTGTTGAGCCGCGGGGGGGGGGCGGGGGGGGGGGGGGCCCCCCCCGCGGGGGGGGGGGGGGGGGGGGGGCGCGACCCCCAGGGGGGGGGGTGAGG
>NZ_JADPRT010000009.1:189030-361889 GCF_015690355.1 Streptacidiphilus fuscans
CGGCGTCCGAGGGAAGCCATCCGTGTTGCATATGTTGCGCCGCCGTGGGTGACCGTTGCGCGCGGTCACCGACGGCGGGGCGAGCGGGTCGAGCGGGCAGAGCAGCCAGTGCGTCGGTTCTAGCGGCGCATGTAGCGGACGAGCCCGGCGACGTCGTCGGGCATCAGCCGTCCGATCGCGCCGCTGGAGTAGACGCTGACCACCACCGCGCCCTCCGGGTCGAGGACGAAGCCGGTCGACTGCAGGTACACCTGCTCGGCGCTGGTGAACGCGCCGGTGGCCGCCGCGACGGCGGGCGCGTCGGCGCCGAAGCCGACCGGGAAGGTGAGCCCTCGCCGGGTGACGAGCGCGGCGGTGGTCTCCTCGTCATCCACCGACAGCGCGGCGACCCGGACTCCGGCCTCGTCCAGCGCGGGTCCGGCGTGCTGGAAGGCACGCAACTGGGCGTTGCAGTAGGGGCACCAGGACCCCCGGTAGAACAACAGCGCGCCGTACTGTCCGTCGAACGCCTCCCGCACGGACAAGGATCGCCCCGCGGGCAGGGAGAGGGCGAGATCCGGGAAGACGTCTCCGGGGTGCAACAACGGCATGGGATACCTCCTGATCGGTCTGATCGGTGGTGCTTCGGCCGGGCCGGGGCGGCCGGGCCCGGGCAGGCCCGTCAGGACGCGGCGATGCCCTCGGCGCCGACCGCGTCGGGGACGGTGACGGAACCGGTCGCGGTCAGCGAGCCGTCCGCGCCGACCCGGTATCCGTCCACCACTCCGGCCGCACCGGTCTGGACGTAGAGGTAGCGCCCGTCGTGGGTGACGGCAGCGTCGACGGTCCCGGCGTCGGTGGCCGTGTCGCCGGTCGACAGGAGCGTGCCGCTGCCGTCGTCGGCGTAGCCGGAGAGCGTGCCGCTGCCCGCGTTGGACGCGAACAGCGTGGAGCCGTCCGTGACGATCCAGCAGGTGCCGCGCTGGCCGGTCGCGGACCGGTCCACCAGGGTGAGCGTGCCGTCGGCGTTCAGCGTGTAGGTGGCCACGGCGTTCGCGCCGGGCTCGGCGACGGCGAGGTGCCCGCTCGCGTCGAAGCTGACGGCGAAGGGCAGGTTGCCCGCGTCCGGGGTGACGACCGGAGCGGCCGAGAGTCGCCCGAAGCGCCCGACGCCGAACACGTCGATGTCGTCGCCGTTGCCCTTGGTGGTGACGACCAGCTTCGACCCGTCAGGGGAGAAGGCCACCTGTCCCGGCGTGCTGGTGAACTCCGGCGTCTGGGCGGCGTTCAGCCCGAGAGCGCGGTGCCAGGCGGGGATCTCGACCAGCGCGTCGCCTATGCGGACGTAGCCCTGGACCGCTCCGCCGTCCCGGGCGTCCAGCACGTAGAGCGCGCCGCCGTGGAACGCGATGCTCACCGGGAAGTAGCCGCCGGAGGAGATGATCTGACGCCGCGTCAACCTGTCTCCACGGACGGAGAAGACGGTGATCGTGTTGCTGCCCGCGTTGACGGCGTAGAGCAGGCCGTTCGCCCGGTCGTACGCCAGCGAGCCCTGCGAGGCGAGGTGGTCGACGACCGACCCGCCCAGCTGGCCGCCGAGACCGCCGGTCGCGTACGTGCCCGCCGGGGTCAACGCGCCGTCGACGCCGCGGTCGTAGACGGCGACCGCGTTGCCGTCGGTGGCATCGGTCTGCACGAACACCACACCCGCCGATCCGTCCCGCGTGAGGGAGAGCTGGGGTGCGGCGCTGGCCTGTCCGGTCCCGGCGAGCAGGCCGGCGAGGAGGGTGGCACCGGCTGCGACCACGGCTGCGCGCAGTGAGATCTTCATGAGTCCTTGTCCTTGGGTCGGTGACTCGGTGGTGCGGACAAGGAATTGGTGACGGGCGCGCGCCGGTTCTTACCGCGCGCCCGCAGAATTTCCGCGCGTTCAGATCTCCGTAAGATCCGCCCGGACGAGGGCGAGCAGCCCCTCCAGGTCCTCGGCGCACGGACCGCACCCGCGCAGGTGCGCGGCAACGTCCGGATAGCGCCGCGCGGCCGTGTCGGGATCGGCGACCGCCAGGTCGGCGTAGACGTGGAGCAGCTCCATCGCCTTGCCGCAACCCGCGTCCTGGGGATCCGTGGTGAGCAATCGGTCCAGCCCCGGCCAGCTGCTCATCGGCTCCCCCTCGGGGTCTCGGGCAGGTAGCCACCGGCGACGAGGCTGGCCCGCAGCTTGCGACGTGCGTCGAACATCGTCTTGTAGAGCGCGTTCCAGGACGACTCCAGCCGGACCACCAGCGCGTCCAGCGGGACGCCGTCCACGACGAGTGCGGTGAAGACCGTGCGCTGACGGTCCGTCAGGTCGTCCTGGACCGCGCGCCGGAGGGCGTCCATGAGCTCACGCTGCTCGGACTGCCGCGACGGGTCCAGGCCGAGCCGGTCCGGCAGCCGTTCCCACTGCCCCGCATCCAGCGGGACGTGGGGGCGACGCCAGAAGTGCCGTCCGATCTTGCTGGACACCTCCAGGACCACGAACCGGTAGGCCCAGGTGGTGAACCGGCTCTCGCCACGGAACTCGGCGACCTTCGCGAGGACCGAGACCACCGCGTCCGCCGCCGCCTGGTGCGCGAGGTCGTCCAGCTCGGGCCCGGATATGCCCAGCAGCCCGCTGCGGCGACGCACCTCGGCCTGCGCGGCGCGCAGCAGCAGCTGGTGCAGCCGCTCCGCCGCACGCTCGCGTTCGCGACCCCCCTCGCTCAACGTCCGCACCCAGTCGGCGGACGCACTGTCCAACGCCTCCGACGCCGTGCCCATGGCCATGGCCCTCCCCCCGTCGCGTCCCGGTGCCGTGGTACGCGGTTCATCGTAACCGGCCGCGGTGACAGGGCCACCGCGGCCGGGTGGGCGACTACTGCCCAACGAACGCCGTGACGCCGTCAGCCGACGGTCAGCCGGAACGGTCCGGCCAGGACGGTGTAGCCGTTGTCGGCCAGGTAGTAGACGTCGTAGCTGCCCGCACCGTTCAGCTTGCCGGTGGAGAGGGTGACCGCGCCGCTCTGGTTCGGGGTGTAGGCCCAGGTGAGCGAGGACTGCGCGCCCGGCTTCACCCCCGCCGGGTAGATGCCGACCCAGTTCTCCGCGTTCACCTGCGCCGTGGAGGGCAGCGAGTAGCGGAAGGTCACGTTGCCGCCGTTGCTCACCGCGTTGAGATCACCGGTCAGCGTCGGGGACTTCGCGGTCGAGGGGACGAACGCGGCGTTCAGCGGGGTCGCGTACGTGTCGTTCGCGGTCAGGCCGGGCAGACCCAGGGCGCCCTCGATGGTGCGGGCGACGCTGTAGTGGTCGTAGTGGAGCGGGCTGGTGGTGCCGGCGGGCACGGTGCCCTGCGAGCCGATCGCGACGGTGGCGACGTGGTCGTAGCCCTCGTTCTCGCTCTCGTCCCAGGTGAGCAGGATCAGCGAACGCTGCTTGGTCCAGGCGGGCGAGGACATGATCGGCGCGAGCGTCTGCTGCAGCCAACCGTCCTGCGTCTTCAGGCTGGTGGCGTTGCCGTCGCCGGAGGACTCGCCGTCGTAGTAGTCGTCGGCGGCGATCCAGGAGAAGTTCGGCGTGGTCGCGGCCGACTTCAGGTCGGTGGTCAGCTGCGTGGTGTCGAACAGGTGCGCCGCGCAGCGGGACGCGTTGCCGCTGATGTCGGTGTAGTTGATGAACGGCGCGTCGTCGGGCTCGTAGTAGCTGTCCGCGCCGCCCTTGCTGGCGTTGCAGGGGGTGCCCATGCCCTGCTCGTACGCCTTCCAGGTCTTGCCGGCGGCCTCGATCGTGTCGCCCAGGTTCCGCTCGGGCGAGTTGATGTTCGGCCAGTAGGTGGCGCCCTTGGTGTAGGTGTCGCCGCCCGCGATGGCCAGGTAGTTCTCGTCGCTGGGGTGGTAGACCGCGTGGGAGTCGGTCATCGTCGCACCCTTGGCCATCAGGCTGTGGATGAACGGCGTGTCCGCCGGGTCGTTCATGATCTCGGAGTAGTCCGTGTTCTCCATCATCACGGTGAACACGTGGTCGTAGCCCGGCACCTTGGAGACCGGCGGGGCCAGCGGCTTCGGGGCGGCGACCGGGGTGTCCAGGGTCAGCGCGAGGTTGTCCAGGTAGCCGGTCTCGTCGGTCGTGTCGAGGAACTGCACCTCGACCTGGATGTGCCGGGTGCCGACGGGCACGGAGCCGGTGGCGCTGCGCGCGAGGAACTTGGTGAGCAGGCCACGGTCGGTCGCGGAGACGGTCGGCAGCTTGGCGGTCGCGCCGACCGGGTTGCCGTTCGCGTCCTGGAAGTGCAGGCTCACGGCGACGTAGCCGCCGTAGACCGTCCAGCCGCCGAGCCAGCCGGACAGGTCGTAGTGCACGCCACCGCGGTCGATCGCCGTGGCCGCGGAGGAGACGTCGACGTTCTGGCTCATCGAACCGTCACCGAAGTTGCCCGGCGCGAAGAAGGCCTTGCCGGGCGTGTTGCCGTCGCTCGGATAACCGAACGACCCGACCGACTGGCACATCACGTTGATGCCGCCGGACTGCACGGTCCAGCCGGGCACCGTGGTGGCCGCGCTCCAGTCGTTCGAGCAGAAGCCGCCGGCCTCCGCATCGCCGTTGACGATCAGGTTGCCGCTGCTTCCCGCCGCACTCCCGGCCGCCTGGGCAGGGGCCGGGGTGGCGACGATCAGCGTGCCGAGCAGGGCGAGCAGCCCACCCAGGGCGCTCCGGCGCATACGCATGTGTACCTCGTCCAGTCGTGAGGGTGGTGCCCGATGGGCGTCATGGACGGGACATAACTACAGGCTGCTGCTGTCGACGGGAAGAATGAAAGCCAAACTTGATCGGACAAGTTACTGCAACGTTCGCCGACTTGATCAGACAAGTTGCCGCGCGGGGGCCGTCTCCCCGCCGCCGTGATAGACGCGCGCATCGGTCACGCGTACTCCCGACGCCTCGACGCTTCTCCATCCCGGGAGGGATGGGCGTGGACATCGGTTGGGGTAGTTTCGGGCCCTGATCGCGGCTCGCATGCACGGGGGATGAGATGCGCCTTGCCCAGAAGTGGTCGTGGAAGGCTGACTTGGTCGGCTTCATACTGTGCGCCGGACTGATCACGGTGATGGACGTCCTGATCATGACCAAGACTTCCGACAACGGTCGCGCGCTTCTGCTCATGACCATCATCGGGGCCGCGGCCGGTGCTGCTGTGTCCAGATGGCAGGGCCCGATGCTTCGGCGGTGGGCGTGCGTCGCAGCAGGCACATTCCTTGCCCAGGCAAGCCTCGTGCTGCTCGTAGTGCTGATCACCGTGGCGCTGCATCTCCTGTTCGCGCACATGTACATCCCCTGGTAACAGCGCGGCCGGGCGACGGTACGCTGCCGCAGGAGGGCCGACGGCCCTGCTGCGGCTCGCGTCGCACGCCCTCAGCGATGCACCTCCCGGAAGAGTCGGGCGCACGGGGCGCCGAAGAGGTCGATCGGGTCGTCCCCGTCGACCTCGAACGGTCCCGGCGCGACCAGGTGCCGCATCGTCCCGTGCCAGAGCGGCAGGATCGGGAGTTCGGCCCAGACCACCGCCTCGGCGTCCCGGTAGCGTCGCAGCCTCGTGACCGGATCGGCTGTGGCACGGGCCGCATCGACGAGCTCGTCGACGCGGGCGCTGCGGTAACCCGCGTAGTTGCCACCGGCCTCGGCCGCGTCGGAGTGGAAGAGCGGGAAGAGCACGGTGTCCACCGACGGGTAGTCACTCACCCAGGTCGCCCGGAAGAGTGCGTCGGGCCGCTGCAACCAACGCAGGTAGTCGGCGCGCGGCAGCGCGTCGACCTTCACCGTCCAGCCCAGATTCGCCTCCAACTGACCGGCCGCGGCGGCGACCCACTGGTCATGCCCCCGGTCGCCGTCGAGCACGATGCGCACCGGCCTCCGCTCGACCCCGCGCCCGGCCAGAATCCGACGCGCGGCTTCCGGATCGAACGGCAACCCCGGCAGAGAGCTCTCGCTCCCTCCGGGGAGAAGTCTCGGCGGAATGACCGAATCGGCCGGCAGCACGTCTCCTGGCCCGGCGATCTCGCACAACCGGCTCCGGTCGACGGCCATCGCCACCGCCCGGCGGACCAACGGGTCGTCGAAGGGCGCGTGTTGAACCGGGAAGGCCAGATACGTCAGCGAAGCGCACCGGGTGACCCGGTACGTGTCCCGCGCGCGACGGGCGTGGCGGGCGTCCTCCGTTCGACGGGCGCGGCGGGCCTGGCGGGCGTCCTCGGCACGGCCGTCGGCGACCTCGACGATGTCCACCCGGCCCGACTGCCACGCCCGGTACGCGGCATCCGCGTCGTCGAGAACGTGGAACTCCACGCGCTCCGGGCCGCCCGCGCCGTAGTAGCCGTCGCGGCGCTCCAGTACGAGCACGGCGTCCCCGGCACCCGACCCCTCGGAGAAGCGGTACGGCCCGGTCCCGACCGGGCTCCGACGGAACAGCGCCGGGTCGGCCTCGCACAGTTCCCGGGGCACCGCGGCGGTGATCGGATGGCTGAGAACCGCGGCGATCTCGTGGAACGGCCGGGACAGGGAGATCTCCAGCCGGTCGGCGGCCAAGGTCCGGACGCCGCTCAGGACCTCCGCACGCCCCTCGCGCACCGCGTCGAAACCGTCCACCAGGGAGAGGAGATAGGCGATCTGCGACCCGGTCGACGGCCGGACCGCCCGGGAGAGCGAGTAGACGTAGTCCTCCGCCGTGACCAGCCTCCCGTGGTGGAACCGGACGCCGGGCCGGAGCCGCAGCACGATCCGTCTCCCGTCCGGGGCGACCTCCCACTCCTCGGCAGCGCCGGGCCGCAGGTCCCCGCTTCGGGGTTCGCAGGTCACGAGCGTGTCCGTCAGCAGGCCGAGGACGAGTGCTCCGTCGTGGTCGAAGCAGATGGCCGGGTCGAAGGACTCCGGCGCGCCGATGCCGATCTTGAGGGTGCTTCTCGGTGCGCTGGCCTCCCTCATAGCTCAAGCACCGGTTCGGTGATCGGCAACGAAGTGCTGAACTGACGATCCATCAGTTCAGCAGCACGGACATCGAGCCACTGAGATTCAAGAACCAAAGCAGACAAGGCGAACCCCCGTTCGTGAACAGACGCATCCACCCTGCGCCGGAGCCCCTGCAATCCCATAGAGCCAAATCGGGGCTCATGGTCAGTCAGACGGGCGGCACGGCTCCGCTTGCCCCGCACGGCGCTCGGCGCATGGTCGGCTCAGGCACTGCACTTGGCCGGCTCGGCGACTCGGGGAGGGTGCCGTACCGGCGCCCGGCACCCTCCCCCGTGGAGTGCCGGGCCGCCCCCGTGTACGGACCTCCGGCGTCGGCCGAGCGGTCGAACCCGAACCGGAAGACAGAGTGCAGGTCAGATCCCGCGACCGGCGCGAGCAGGGTCGCCCGACTCAGTGGCCGACGTCGGGGATCCAAGAGCCGCGGATACCGGTGGGCAGCGGTGTCAACACTCCGTATCTCGCTCAGCGGTCCGCCGCGAGACGCTGTGAGGCGTCGGGCCAGGGCGTGGGCTCCTGCGCGTCGTCAGCCATCATGACCTCCTCCTCCCACCAGCCCGTTCCTTCCAGCCAGGCGGTCAACCACACCGCGAGGGATAGCGAGTCGAGAAACCAGGCTTCGGCCCAGTCGTCCGGGCCCGCATTCGGCTCGAAGAGCAGAACGCCTGCGGCGGGATCGAGGCAGTCCACGGCGGCGTACATGCCGCAACCCCAGTCCAGGATCGGCAGCACGCCATGCGGCCAGCACTCGAAGGAAGCAGCCCTGAGTCCTCCGTACTCGGACAGGACAGTCCGTCCCTCTCCCGTGAGGGGGAGCAGGGTGTACTCGGGGCCGAAACCGCCATTGGCCACGTCCCGGTACAGCAGGGACAGAAGCTGCGGCAGTCCGAATCCGAGTTGGCTCTCGACATCGGCGATCTCCTGGTCGGTGACGCGGGCCGGAAGGGCCTCCGTCTGCTGGACCGCGCGCTCACGAACTCGATGCACCAAGTCCGGAAGGTCGCTCATGCTCCTGGCTCCTGATCGGTGAGGTGTCGGGTGAGTAGGTCCGCTGAGCTCGGGGCAAGCCGGTAGATGCCCTGAAGGCTGAGAGCGCGCAGAAGGCGTCCGTCCTCGACGTACTTGAGCTTCCGCTCGCCGCGGCGCGAAGTGAAGGTGAGTTGCTCCAGGCGGTCACCCGGCAAGGGCTTGTCGAACCGGATCGGGCTTCCCGGAGCGCCGAGAACGACCTCCGAGATGCAGCCGCTCTTCAGCGGGCGCCAATGGCTGAGCTTGGGATAGTCCTCATCGGCCAGTTCCGTACCCTCCTGGTCATAGTCCACAATTTGCCGAACCTCCATCGCGGCGACGACATACAGCGCGGTTTGCCAGGCTCGAACGGCGAACACCCGGTCGCCGACCACCACTCCGGCGCGTCGGAAGCTCGGACGGGACTGGTGGGGACCGCCGAACAGCACGGTCGGACGCTGCCCCGTGAAGCCGCCCCGCATCAACTCGCGGCAAAGGTCATTGGTCCACAACACCGTGTAGGAGTTCGCCACGGCAGGAACGTAGCGGTAGGCACCGACACGGCCACAGACTGGAGCCGTGCTGGGGCCCGCCTGCGCAGTGACGGGCAGCCGTGGGGACTGACAGATCCACATCCTGATGCTTATGATGCCCGCGATGAAGAACAACTCCTCGTACAGATCGGGGGAATCGTTCGCGCAAGGTGAGTGCTGATGGCACATCACTTCGCGAACGGGATTCCCGCCCACCTGTTGATGTGGCAGCGCGTGCGCGAGTACGCCGTGCCACCGTCCATGATCGAGACCGCGACCGCACGACGTGCGGTCGGTGACTGGGCGGGGGCGTGCGCCGCTGCCCGGGTCGACACCGATCTCGATCTGCGCGCCGTGCGAGACCGCCACGGCACCGAGTTCGTCACCCGCCTTCGTGCGGATCTGCGTCGGCTGGCGCCGGATCTGCTTCGTTGGCACATGCCCCGCATTGCCCCCGACGGACGGCTCCGGCCGGGCCTGACCGTCTGCCTGAGCCGCTACCGCGGTTCCGGCGCCACACCGTTGCAGTTGGTGGTGCGGACGCCGCCGGCCTGGGCGGACGCCGGTCAACGGATGTCCCTGACCCTCTGGGAGGACTCCGGTGGTGGTGCCCCGAGGCACCATCCCCACCCGCATCCCGACCGGCGTTTCCGGCTCGACCTGCACCGGCATCTTTGGGACTCGAAGCGGTGCGGCGAACTGGCATGGCGCTGCGGTGCAGACAGCGAACCGTCTCTGACGCGGCCCGACCAGCCCCGTACGGGCGGCCTGCCCAACAGGGCGGACCTGCCCGATCGGTCAGACCGGTCCGACCGGTCCGACCGGTCCGATGCCGACAACTGCTCGTGGGCGTCGACACATTGGGCCGCCGAGGCCGAGCTGCTGTTGGGAGCCGAGGGTCGCCGTCGCGGTGCCTTCACCGTGCGGCTTGCTGCGCGGAGCCGCGTCGTGCTCGAACTCGTCGCACCCGACGACAGCCACGCACCAACGCTCCGGCCGCTTCGGGAAGCACTGCCGCCGCAGGTGATCGCGGCTCTTCCGGTGCTGCCGGAGGCGGCGACCCGGGTCCTCCCGGATCTGGAGTTGCTGCGGGCGGGGCTGGTCGCCCGTGACCGGCTGCATCCGCTCGTCGCCACGGCATTGGCGGCGTGCGGAGCGGTGGCGGTGTCCGGCGCGGTGGCGGTGTCCGGCGCGATGGCGGCGTCGGGATCAGGACCGGCGACCGGCTCCGCTCGTCTACCCGGCGACCCGCACCGAGTGGAGTGCCGGGGCGAAGTCCATCGGATCGCGCTGCGGGACGGGACGCTGACGGCAATTGATCACGACCCGGCACAACTGCGCCGGGAGGAACTGCTGGTGGCGCTCGGGGGACCCGCATTGCCCTGCTTGCGGGCGATCGACGCGGTGCACCGCAGCCCGGAGGCACTGCCCGCCGTCCGGGAGCGACTCGGCCACGGTGACGTCGCCGGGGCGCTGGCAGTCGTCAAGGGTCTGCTCGGTCCCGCAGCGGTCCTGCGCGACGGACCTCTGCGGGAGGAATTGGAGTCGGCTGCGGCCCGCCGCCTCGACCACGGGCTCTTCCGCTCAGGGCTGCTCGCCGTACACCCCGCTGCCGGTGCCCTCGGCGGCGAAAGCGCCCCCCGTGCGGCACACGCGGAGCCGGAGCACCGGCCCCGGCTCGATCGCCGTACACCGGCCGCAATGCGCCTCAAGCGCAGCATTCGGGCACGGCCCCGTACCGGCATGGCCTGACCGCAACAACCTGACCAAGTGCCTTGCCCCACCTGCATCCCGCGCTGACACTGCGCGTTTCCACGGCGCACGACGCCCGCGTCTCCAGGCTGCGCTGTCCTGTCCCCTCCTTCATTCCCAGGTGATGCTCATGACTTCCAGTACCCTCCTGCCCACCCCGGTCCCGACCCTCGGTACGCCCGCACCCGCCCCCACGCCAGCATCGGGCCCCAGTAGTCAACTCGCCGTCGCCGAAAGCCTCCTGGCCCTGCTTCGGACGACCACCACCGAACCGCGCGCCGACGACCAGCTCGAGGCGCTCACCCTGGCTGTCGCGGCCGACCTGCCCGTGCTGCTCTGGGGCGAACCAGGCATCGGCAAGACCGCGGCCCTGACGCAGCTCGCCGCCTCCCTCGACCTGCCGCTGACGACCGTGATCGCAAGCGTCCACGAACCGACCGACTTCTCCGGGTTGCCCGTCGTCGGCGATGACCCTGCCGTTCAGGGGGTACCGATGGCGCCGCCGCAGTGGGCCGTTGAGCTCGTGCGTGCCGGACGGGGACTGCTCTTCCTGGACGAACTCTCCACCGCCACCCCGGCCGTCCAGGCTGCGCTGCTCAGGGTCGTCCTGGAGCGGAGAGTCGGCGCGCTGCAACTGCCCCCGGAGGTAAGGATCGTGGCCGCCGCCAATCCGCGCGCCTCGGCGGCGGACGGATGGGAGCTGAGCCCGCCGCTGGCCAACCGGTTCGTGCATCTGTACTGGGTGCACGACCGGGAGGTGGTGGTGCGCGGGTTGGGCGGGGTCTGGCCCCGGGCGGAGTTGCCCCGACTGGCGCCGGAGAAACTGCCGGATGCGGTGGCGTACGCCCGGCGCGCAGTCTGCGGATTCCTCGAAGCCCGGCCCACACTGATCCACCGGCTGCCGAGCACCGAGACACGGCGCGGCGGCGCCTGGCCCTCACCCCGGAGCTGGGAGGCCGCGATGACCCTGCTGGCCTTCGGGACGGCTGCCTCCGTTTCCCGGGAGGTGTTGGCACTGCTGGTTCGGGGCGCGGTGGGGGACGGACCAGGACTCGAACTCCTCTCCCATCTCGACCGCATGGACCTGCCGGACCCCGAGTCGCTGTTGGCCGATCCGACCTCGGCCGAGTTGCCGGTGCGAGGCGATCTACGACAGGCGGCGCTGGAGGCCGTGGTGGCCGCCCTGGGAGCACAGCCACGGCGGGAGCGCTGGGAGGCGGGCTGGGCGGTACTGGCTCGGGCCCTGGAAACTGGCGCCCCGGACCTGCTGGTCGCCCCGGCGACGGCGCTGGCCGCGCTGCGGCGCGACGACTGGGAGGTACCGGAGACGGTTGAGCGGTTGGCCGGCGTGATCGGTCTCGCCCGGCGGGCAGACCGGTCGGTGGGGCGGGTCACTGCGTCGGCGGAGTCCGGGCGTGCGACGGGGGTGCGCCGATGACGGAGACCGCCAAGTACCCGATGCCGCGCCCGATGACCCCGCGCTCGCTGCCGCGCCCGGTTCGGGCCGCGCCTCCGACGCCACCGTCCGACTCCGGCACGCCGTACGGCCCGCCCGGGGTCCCGCTGGACATGGAGAAGTTGCTGGCCGCGCGACTGCACGCGGTGAAGGTCCGGCCTTACCTGGCAAGCGCGCTCTTCGCGCTGCAGGTGGTGGCGGACCGTTCGGTGCCCACGATGGCGGTGGACGCGTACTGGCGCTGCTACGTCTCCCCCGGCTTCGTGGCGCGCACCCCGGTGGAGGAACTCGCGGGCGTCTGGGTGCACGAGGTCTCCCACCTGCTCCGCGACCACCACGCGCGGGGCGAGCGATACGCGCGGGAGAACGGGCAGCACGGCCCGGGCGAGCGAAGCGAGATGGGGGTCCCCCGGGCCGAAGGCTGGGAGAGACTGCGGCGGAACATCGCCGCCGACTTCGAGATCAACGACGACATCTACGGTGACGGTCTGCCGCTGCCTGCCGGGGCAGTGCTGCCGTCACTGCTGGGGCTGCCCGACGGGCTGCTCATGGAGGAGTACCTGCGTACTGCGTCGATGTCCGGACTCGCCGCGGACCTGGCGTGGCTGGACTGCGGCAGCGGTGCCGACGGGCAGGACCGGCCGTGGGAGCTGGGACCCGACGGGGCACACGGACTGAGCAGGCAGGAGCGGGACGCCGTGCGCTTCCGGGTCGCCGAGGGAATCAAGGGCCGACCGGGCGCTGCGCCGCAGGGGTGGCGCCGGTGGGCGGACGAGGCGTTCCATCCGCCGCAACCGTGGCGGCAACTGCTGGGAGCAGCGGTCCGCTCGGCAGCGGGAGCGCCGGGAGTGGGCGAGAACCACAGCTACCGACGTCCGTCCCGGCGCTCCGCCAGTGTCCCCGGGGTGCTGCTGCCGAGCCTGCGCCGGACGCCGCCCCGGGTCTGCATCGTGATCGACACTTCCGGGTCGGTGAGCGATGCCGAGTTGGGCAGCGCGCTGCTGGAGGTGGCAGCGATCTCGCGCGCGGTGGGCGGGCGGCGCGACCTGGTGTCGGTCATCTCCTGTGACGCGGCGGCCCGGGTCGCCGTCCCCCTCTGCCGCGCCGAGAACATCGAACTGGTCGGTGGCGGAGGAACGGACCTACGCTCCGGCTTCGCCCGGGCGCTCAGCTCCCGGCCCCGCCCGGACGTGATCGTCGCCCTGACGGACGGTCAAACCCCTTGGCCCTCTGCCCAGCCGCCCTGCCGCACCGTCGTCGGCCTGTTTCCCCGCCCAGCGAGGTCAGTGGACGAGGAAGACCCCGACTACACCCCGGACAGCCCACCACCCTGGGCCCGCGTCGTCACCATCAACTGAGCAGGCGCGGTGGCGCGGCACCGCGTCGACCGGACTCATCAGTGGAACAGCGTGGCACCGAGCAGCCGCTGCTGGTCGAAGCCGGGGAGTATCAGGAAGGTTGCGCTGGCCGTGGTGCTGGTGAATTGCAGCAGTGCGTCCGAAGTATCCATGTGGGTCAGCGTGTTGGTGAACGTTCGTATGTCGTTCTGGAAGCTGATGAAGAGCAGTCCGGGCGTGGGTTCGTCGGTGCTGTAGGAGCGGCGGAGCATGAGGCCGACGCCGACCACCTCGGCGTCCGCTCTGCGAATGTGGGCGTCTGCCGGGATGAGGTAGCGACCGTCCGGTGTCTTGGCGCCGAAGTCGGGGTCCGAGGCGATGGAGCCGCCGGAGAGGGGGATGCCGGTGGCTCGGCGTCGGCCGAAGACCGCCTCCTGGTCGGCGACGGACAGCGCGGCGAACCGGGGTAGGTCGAGTTCCATGCGCCGTACGACGGCAATGGTGCCGCCCGCGACCGGGGACGGCCCGGCCAGCCACAGGTCTTGCTGCTTTTCGGCGGTCGTGTGCGGGCCCACGATGCCGTCGATGAAACCGAGCAGGTTTCGTGGCGCGGTGAGGCCCTGATCCACCGAGATATTCGGACCGCGGCGTCCGGACTGCCGCCAACGTTCGGTTGTCCGGCCGCCGGCCTGGGCCAGGAGCGCGGCAGCGACGATCGGTGCTCACCATCCAGACTCGCCGCCCGGACGCGGCACACGCCCGGATAAAGGCCTCAGCCCCCGGAGTCGGCGCCGCCATGCTCACCGCCTCGATTTTCCGCGCTGAGCAGCGCGCCGCCTGATCACCTCATGCCGGGACGCCATCTCACCGGGTGGCGTCCCGGCCGCTTCCCCCTGCCTCAATCCGAAGGAGTCCGCCCGTGGCGGAAGACAAGAAGCGTACGCGGCAGCCCAACGGCGCGTCGTCCATCTACTTTGGCAAGGACGGGAAGTGGCACGGCCGCGTCACAGTCGGAGTTCGCCCTGACGGCAAGCCCGATCGCCGTCATATCGAGCGGAAGACCCGTGCCGAAGTCACCGAAGCCGTACGCGAATTGGAGCGTCAGCGCAAGGCCGGGAACGTACGCAAGGCGGGCCAACAGTGGACCGTCAAGACGTGGCTTGAGCACTGGGTGACCAACATCGCCAAGAAGTACGTCAGACAGTTACGACGGCTACGAGGTGGATGTGAGGGTCCACCTCGTGCCCGGTATTGGGGCCCACAAGTTGGAGCGGCTGGAGCCGGAGCACCTGGAGGAGTTCTACGAGCGGATGCAGAAGAACGGCAGCGCAGCCGGGACGGCTCACCACGTCCACCGAACCATCCGGGTCGCGCTCAGCGAAGCGGTCCGGCGTGGCCATGTCGCGAAGAACGTTGCCGAGTTCGCCAAGGCCCCGCGGCTCGAAGAGGAGGAGATCGAGCCGTACAGCATTGAGGAGATTCAGAGCCTCCTTGTGGAGGCGTCGAAGCTCCGCAACAGCGCCCGCTGGGTCATCGCGCTGGCGCTCGGGCTCATGTGGGAAGACATCTACCTGGACGCCGGGTACATCCGCATCCGGAAGAACCGGCTGCGGCCGAAGTACGAGCACGGGTGCGGCAACACCTGCGGCCGAAAGCCTGGTTACTGCCCGGACCGCAGGCAGATTCGGCGGGAGTTCAAGAGCACCAAGTCCCGTGCCGGCCGACGCACCATCGGGCTTCCGGACCCGCTCATCAAGCTCCTCATCAAGCACAGGGCAGAACAGGGGCGGGAACGGCAGGAAGCTGGAGAGTCGTGGGAGGACAAGGGGTACGTCTTCGCGCAGCCGACGGGCGGCCCGCTCATCCCGAACACCGACTACCACCAGTGGAAGCGGCTGCTGGAGGACGCGGGTGTACGAGACGGGCGGCTGCATGACGCCCGGCACACTGCCGGGACCGTGCTCCTCCTGCTCGGGGTTCCGGACGTCATTGTGGACGCGATCATGGGATGGGAGCCGGGCGGCTCGGCAGGGATGCGGGCCCGCTACATGCACATCACCGGGCCGATGCTGAAGAACGTCGCCAAGCAGGTCGGTGACGCCCTCTGGGGTGTGGTCGAGTCACCGGGAGAGGAAGCCGGAGAAGGCTCGAAGAAGGGGGCCACGGACCCCAACTGAGACGGAAGATGACGAAGGCCCCGCCCGCAGCGCGGTCGGGGCCTTCGTTCGCCCAGGTGGGCGGGTGCGGAGGATACGAAAGGGGTCTATCCCTCCGAGTGGCCCGTAACATCCTGGATCTTCTGGTCAAAGGTCACGCTCACCACAACCCGGTACGGCACTCTGTGCACCGATCCTTCTGGAAGCAACACGCTGGCTTCGCCGCACTGCCAGATGCGCTTCCAACCCAGCACGATCCGCACTGCGGCACGTTCGGGGACCGTGACGCTAATTTCCTCCTCAAACAAATGCGTACTGCCGATCGAGTGGGTGAGCGTTCGCTGAAGTTCGGCTTCAATGCTCCCCTTCGCCGAGAGCCACAGAAGGCTGGCGCTCACCTCACCGCTGACGGTCTGGCTATGGCTTTCGCCCAGGGTCAGGGTTCGGGTCCACTCACGACTGGCCTTCAAGCTACGGGTGACAGGGGCAGGACTGGCGCTGTTGTCGATCAGCCGCACGTCCTCACCCAGCCATTCCTCGATGCGTTTCGTCTCCGTCACCCCCAGGACCCGGGCGTCTCCATCCCCGGAAACAGGAGGTGCGGGAGCTGGTGGGTCGTCGAGGCGTCGCAACAGGATTGGGCCGACCGAGAGTTGGGACTCGAAGCGGATGACCTGATGGGGTTCTACATGGAAGCGCAGTATCTCGCTGGGTTTGTCGCCAAAGAGGGCGGAAATCCCTGCAAACAGCGGCGCATAGCGCAGTTGGATGTGATGGTCGCCGAGTGGCACTGGGATGGTGGCTTCTGTGTCGTGGCGCAGCCGGGCCACCTGAACGTCGTCGATCCAGACGAAGAAGGACTCCAGCCTGTACCGGCCCATTCGGCGTATTCGTACCGTCCCGCCAGAAGAGTGGGCCTTGTCCTTCGGGCTGTCCCCCATGTTCCTGCCCTCCCCGTAGCCGTTGGCCGATCATGCGCCCGTTGACAAGCCGATCAACGAGGCCTGGCAACCGGTCCCGGCAAAGTGTGCTCAGCTGCCACCCAGTCACGTCCATCATGCCGACGGCGACGCGCCCCGGTGCACGTAATGGCCATGAGCTTGGCTCCGTTGCCGGTACGGGCCGACACACGGTCGAGCGGGAGCGCAGCCCGCTGTGGGGCTCAGCCCCTCGGCGCTGGACCTACCTGAGGCAGGCTCGTCCAGCGCTTCATCTCCGCACAACCGAGACGGAAACTGAGACGGAAGATCGCGAAGGCCCCGACTGCTCAGCAGTCGGGGCCTTCGTTTGCCCAGGTGGGCGGGTGCGGAGGATACGAGATTCGAACTCGTGAGGGGTTGCCCCCAACACGCTTTCCAAGCGTGCGCCCTAGGCCTCTAGGCGAATCCTCCGTGGGAGAGCTTACTAGATGTTTGGGAGTGCTCGTGCACACGGTCGACGCAGGTGGGAGGTCGGCCCGGCGTGGGGCGGAGGGGCGGTGAAGAGTGGGGCCGGGATCCGGTACTGTGGGGGTCAGCCCCTCGTGTGGCGCTATCTCGCTGAACCCCCCCAGGGCCGGAAGGCAGCAAGGGTAGGTGAGCTCTGGCGGGTGCACGGGGGGTCCTTGCGTTGTAGGCCACCGATTTGTCGGTGGGGACCGTTAGGGTCGGTGTCGTGTCGCTCGCTCTTTATCGCCGGTATCGACCCGAGACCTTCGCCGAGGTCATCGGGCAGGAGCACGTGACCGGGCCGCTCCAGCAGGCGCTGCGGAACAACCGGGTCAACCACGCCTATCTCTTCAGCGGGCCGCGCGGCTGCGGCAAGACGACAAGTGCGCGCATCCTCGCCCGGTGCCTGAACTGTGAGCAGGGCCCCACCCCGACGCCCTGCGGCGAGTGCCGGTCCTGCGTCGACCTGGCCCGTGGCGGGCCCGGGTCGATCGACGTGATCGAGATCGACGCCGCCTCGCACGGTGGTGTCGACGACACGCGTGACCTGCGGGAGAAGGCGTTCTTCGCGCCCGCCTCCAGCCGCTACAAGATCTACATCATCGACGAGGCCCACATGGTCTCGACGGCCGGCTTCAACGCCCTGCTGAAGGTCGTCGAGGAGCCGCCGGAGCATCTGAAGTTCATCTTCGCCACCACCGAGCCCGAGAAGGTCATCGGGACGATCCGCTCCCGCACGCACCACTACCCCTTCCGGCTGGTGCCTCCGGGCGTGCTGCGCGACTACCTCGCCGACGTCTGCGGTCGCGAGAGCATCCAGGTCGAGGACTCCGTCTATCCGCTGGTCGTCCGCGCTGGCGCGGGCTCCGTGCGTGACTCGATGTCCGTCATGGATCAGCTGCTCGCCGGGGCCGACGAGCGCGGTGTGACGTACACCATGGCCACGTCGCTGCTCGGCTACACGGACGCCGCGCTGCTCGACGAGATCGTCGACGCCTTCGCGCAGCAGGACGGCGCCACCGTCTTCGGCATCGTCGACCGCGTGATCGAGGGCGGCCACGACCCGCGACGTTTCGTCGCCGATCTGCTGGAGCGGCTGCGGGATCTGGTGATCCTCTCCGCCGTGCCGGACGCGGGTGAGAAGGGCCTGATCGACGCGCCCGCAGATCGAGTCGCGCTCCTCGAACAGCAGGCACAGCGCTTCGGCTCGGCCGAGCTGAGCCGGGCCGCGGACATCGTCAACACCGGTCTCACCGAGATGCGCGGCGCGACCTCGCCCAGGCTGCAGCTCGAACTGATCTGCGCGCGCGTGATGCTGCCGAGCGCGTTCACGGACGAGACGTCGACGCAGGCCCGGTTGGAGAAGCTGGAGCGGCGCTCCACGCTGTCGGCCGGCGTCGCGGCTGTCGCCGGTGGGACCGGCGTGGCGGGAACCGCCGGTACGGCGCCCGCTCCCGTGTTCACCGAGGCAGCCGTCCCGGCGCCGGTGCCCGCAACCACGCCTGCACCGATGAGCCCCCCGGTCGTTGCACCCGCTCCGGCCGCCGCGCCGGGCCACACGCCTGGGGCCTGGCCGGTGACGCCGAGCTTCGGCCAGGCCGCACCTCAGCCGGCCCCCGCGCCTGCCACCCCGGCTGCGGCACCTACCCCAGCCCCTGCCCCCACGCCTGCTGCCCCGGCCGCTCCTGCCGCGCCCTCCCCCGAGGCCTCCGGCGCGAGTGCCACGCAGATCCGGCAGATGTGGCCGCAGATCCTGGACGCGGTGAAGGGCCGCCGCCGGGTCACCTGGATGCTGCTGCAGCAGGCCCAGGTCGCGGGCTTCGACGGTGGCGCGCTGCAACTCGCGTTCGAACACGCAGGCACCCGGGACGGCTTCGTCAACGGCGGCCATGACGAGATCCTGCGCCAGGCGCTGCAGGAGTCCCTCGGCGTGAACTGGAAGGTCGAGTGCCTGATCGGCCCGACCAACGGCGGTTCCGGCGGCGGTGCCACCGGCAACGGTGGCTTCGGCGGAGGGGGCGGGGTTCCGCCGCGTGCCGGTGGTGGCGGCGGGTCGTTCCCGCCCGCCGCGCAGGCTGCGCAGACCGCGCGCTCCGCAGCCCCCGCGCCCTTCGGCCAGAGCCAGGGACAGGTCCAGGGCCAGAGCCCGGCCGCCCCCGCGTCCTCGCTGTCGTCGCCGCCGACGAACCCGCAGGTGCACGCACCGGCACCGGCACCGATCCAGCCCCAGACACAGGCCCCGGCCCCGGCCCCGGCACAACGGCCGAGCGCCCCCGCCCAGATGGCACCGGCACCCTCCGCGCCCATGCCGTCCGCGCCACCCCCGTACGACGGCCCGGACGACGACGACATGCCGCCCCCGTTCGACCCGGACGAGGACATCCCGGAGTACACCACCACGTCCGTCTCCGGCCCTGACCTGATCATCCGTGAGCTCGGCGCGACGGTGATCGAGGAGATCGAACGGAACCGCTGACAACGAGCCACTGACGACGAGCCGCTGACAAGCAACTGTTGAGATCGGCCACAGGCATCCACGCGACTGACGCAGATCCGACACGGCGACCACGTAGGCTCGCCTTCACGTACAGCAAGAGCAAGTAAGTACAGCAACTCGGGTGCGGCAACTCAGGTGCGGCAGCCCGGACAGAGGCACGACAGGAGCGCCCATGTTCCCCGGTGGTGGCCAGCCCGACATGCAGGCCCTGCTTCAGCAGGCCCAGCAGATGCAGCAGCAGCTTGCCCGTGCGCAGGCCGACCTGGCCGCGGCGGTGTTCGACGGGTCGGCGGGCGGCGGCCTGGTCAAGGCGTCGGTCAGCGGTGCCGGTGAGCTCAAGGCCCTGGTCATCGACCCGAAGGCGGTCGACCCCGAGGACACCGAGACGCTGTCCGACCTGGTGCTGGCCGCCGTGCGTGACGCAACGGCCGCCGCGCAGCGTGCCGCCGCCGAGAAGCTCGGGCCGCTGGCACAGGGCCTGGGCGGCGGCGGAATCCCCGGCCTGCCTTTCTGAACCCAAGCAACATCCGAGCCCGCCCGAACCTGCCCGAGCAGAATCAGCACCCGGGCGCGCCCGAAGTGAGCGTGTCGCGACGGTGTGACAGGGGTCCGAACCGGAGGATGATGGGCCCCGAAAAGGCGCAGCGCGACGAGCGCCGCAGACACCCGAGCAGCACGGGCAGCACGGGCAGCACAGCCTGCACGAGCAGGCACAAGCAGCAGCACAAACGGTGACGAGAGCACGAGAGCAGAGGTAGCGCGGCGTGTACGAGGGCGTGGTCCAGGACCTGATCGACGAGTTGGGCAGACTGCCCGGCGTCGGGCCCAAGAGCGCGCAGCGGATCGCCTTCCACATCCTGCAGGCCGATCCGGTGGACGTGCGCAGGCTCGCGCACGCCCTGTCCGAGGTCAAGGAGAAGGTGCGGTTCTGCACCGTCTGCGGCAACGTCTCGGAGTCCGAGCTGTGCCGCGTCTGCCAGGATCCGCGTCGCGACCCGTCGCTGATCTGCGTCGTCGAGGAGCCGAAGGACGTCGTCGCGGTCGAGCGGACCCGCGAGTTCCGCGGCCGCTACCACGTGCTCGGTGGGGCGATCAGCCCGATCGAGGGCGTCGGGCCCGACGACCTGCGGATCCGCGAACTGATGACCCGGCTCGCGGACGGAACCGTCACCGAGCTGATCCTGGCCACCGACCCCAACCTGGAGGGGGAGGCCACCGCCACCTATCTGGCCCGGCTGCTCAAGCCGATGGGTCTCAAGGTGACCCGGCTTGCCAGCGGGCTGCCGGTAGGGGGAGACCTGGAGTACGCCGACGAGGTCACCCTCGGGCGGGCCTTCGAAGGGAGACGACTTCTCGATGTCTGACGCCAGCGCCACGCCGCCCACGCCGTTGCCGTTGCCACACTCGGCGCAGTCGCCGACGGCGCACGACGACGGGCTGCCCATCGACGCCCTGCCCGACGAGTTCGCGGTGCAGATCGCGGACTCGGTGCAGAGCTTCCTGCTCTCCGTACCGGAGATCGCCAAGGGCGACGAGCCCGGCAGCGCGATCAGTCTGCTGCTGCTTGAGGTCTCCCAGCTGCTGCTGACCGGCGGACGCCTGGGCGCCATCGAGGACGTGCTCCCCGAGGACCGCTACGAGCCGGACACCGAGCCCGACGCGGACGAGGACGAGCTGCGCCAGCGGCTGGCCCAGCTGCTCGCGCCGATCGACGTCTACCACGAGGTCTTCGACCCGTACGGGCCGCCGGACAAGCCGGTCCCGTGCCGGATCTCGGACGACCTGGCCGAGGTGGTCACCGAGCTGCGGCACGGCATGGTGCACTTCCGCGAGGGCCGGGTCTCCGAGGCGCTGTGGTGGTGGCAGTTCTCGTACCTCGCCAACTGGGGGTCCACGGCCACCAGCGTGCTGCGCGCGCTGCAGTCGCTGGTCGCGCACGTCCGGATGGACAGCCCGATCTCCGCTCCGGTGGACGGGACGGACACGGACCACGACGGCCTGACAGACGAACAGCTGGAGCAGCAGGCGGGCGACCTCATGGCCGCCGAACTCGGCCTCTGACCAGCACGTTTATCTGCACGCCTCGCCTACGCCCCCACTGACCCCGGCCAGCAATCGCTAACCGCTGCCGCACCTCGTCCCGACGTCCGGCACGGCCCGAGCCGGGGTCAGCCGCGTCTCCGGCGCGCCGCCGCCGGAGGCACGCGCCCCGCCCGTGCCTCCGTACCCCACCCCACCCTCGACCGCGCACCCCGCCGCATCCGCCGCCGTCTCCGCCGCCGCGTCCGCCGCCCGCGCAGAATGTGTCCAAAGGCACAGCCGCCCACCCCGCGACCTGCTCCGTCCCGTTCCGTCCGCAAATCCGGCAGATGCCTCCCCCGCCGCCGGAAAATCTTCCGCCGCGGCCCACGTCATCCCGAACGCAACCCGAACTCGCGATGATCGCAGTGTGATACAGCCGTATCAGCCTTCGGACACACCCCTTTCCCACCATCGCGCTCGCTAGACTGACGAACGACCACAGGCCCGCCGCGGAACGCCTCGCCCGGGCCCGGACCACAAGAGTCGAGGAGCGCACGTGGGCCTTGTCGTGCAGAAGTACGGCGGCTCATCCGTAGCGGATGCCGAGGGCATCAAGCGGGTCGCCAGGCGGATCGTCGACACCAAGAAGGCCGGCCATGAGGTCGTCGTCGTGGTGTCCGCCATGGGCGACACGACGGACGAGCTCATCGATCTCGCGGAGCAGGTCTCGCCCTTCCCGGCCGGCCGCGAGCTCGACATGCTGCTGACCTCCGGAGAGCGCATCTCCATGGCCCTGCTGGCGATGGCGATCAAGACGCTGGGCCACGAGGCCCAGTCGTTCACCGGCAGCCAGGCCGGTGTCATCACCGACTCGGTCCACAACAAGGCCCGCATCATCGACGTGACGCCCGGCCGCATCCGTGCCGCGCTCGACCACGGCAACATCGCCATCGTGGCCGGCTTCCAGGGCGTCTCCCAGGACTCCAAGGACATCACCACGCTGGGCCGCGGCGGCTCCGACACCACCGCCGTCGCGCTGGCCGCCGCCCTTGAGGCCGAGGTCTGCGAGATCTACACCGACGTGGACGGCGTCTTCACCGCCGACCCGCGCGTGGTGAAGAAGGCTCGCAAGATCGACTGGATCGCCTTCGACGACATGCTGGAGCTGGCCTCGTCCGGTTCCAAGGTGCTGCTTGCGCGCTGCGTCGAGTACGCGCGACGCTACGACATGCCGATCCACGTCCGCTCGTCCTTCTCGGGGCTGACCGGCACCTGGGTCTCCAACAAGCAGCTGACCAAGCCCGAAGGGGGCGAATCCGACATGGAGCAGGCCATCATCTCCGGTGTGGCCCACGACACCTCCGAGGCGAAGGTCACCGTCGTCGGCGTCCCGGACAAGCCGGGCGAGGCCGCCCGCATCTTCCGCGCAGTCGCGGACGCCGAGATCAACATCGACATGGTGGTCCAGAACGTCTCCGCCGCGTCGACCGGTCTGACCGACATCTCCTTCACGGCGCCGAAGAACGAGGGCCGCAAGGCGATCGAGGCGCTGGAGCGGGTCCAGGAGGGCATCGGCTTCGAATCGCTCCGCTACGACGACCAGATCGGCAAGATCTCCCTGGTCGGCGCAGGCATGCGCTCGCACCCGGGCGTCACCGCGACCTTCTTCGAGGCGCTGTCGGCCTCCGGCGTCAACATCGAGCTGATCTCCACCTCCGAGATCCGCATCTCCGTGGTCACCCGCGCCGAGGACGTCACCGCCGCCGTGCAGGCGGTGCACAGCGCCTTCGGTCTGGACAGCGAGAACGACGAGGCAGTCGTCTACGGAGGCACCGGCCGATGAGCACGTCCGGACGACGGCCCACGCTGGCCGTCGTCGGCGCCACCGGCGCCGTCGGGCGGGTCCTGGTGGACCTGCTCGCCACCCGAGCCGACGTCTGGGGCGAGGTGCGGCTGTTCGCCTCGTCCGACGCCGTCGGCACCACGATCCCGGTGCTCGGCCGTGACGAGCCGATCCGCGTGCTCGAACCTGGCTGCTTCGAGGGCGTCGACGTGGTCCTGTTCGAGGCGCCCGAGGACGTCGTCCGGATCTGGGCCCCGCTCGCGGTCGAGTCGGGCGCGGTCGCCGTGGACGGTTCCGCGGCGTTCCGGCTCAACGCGGACGTGCCGCTGGTCGTGCCGGAGATCAACCCGTCGGCGACCCGGATGCGCCGCCTGGGCATCGTCGCCGCTCCGCGCTGCTCGACGCTGGTGCTGACGGTCGCGCTGGCCGCGCTGCACGCCGAGTTCGGCCTGCGCGAGCTGGTCGTCACCGCGGCGCTGGCCGCGTCCGGCCGCGGCCGAATCGGCATCGACACCCTGCGTCGCCAGACCTCCGAGGTCGCCGGCGACCCGACCGTCGGCTCCCGCACCGGCGACCTGCGCCGCGCGGTCTCCGAGCAGGACGACGACCCGTTCGAGGCCCCGTTGGCGCTCAACCTGCTGCCCTGGGCCGGCGACGCCGGCGAGGACGGCTGGTCGAGCGAGGAGCTGGGCCTGCGCAACGAGACCCGCAAGATCCTCGGCCTGCCCGAGCTGCGGATCTCGGCGACCTGCCTGCGCGTCCCGGTCGTCAGCGGCCACTCGCTGACCGTCCACGCGGTCTTCGACAACGAGCCGGACGTGGCCCGGATCCGGGAGATCCTGGACTCCTCGGCGGGTGTCATCGTCTACGACGACCCGGCGAAGGGCGAGTACCCGACCCCGGCGGACGTCGTCGGCTCCGACCCGACCTGGGTCGGCCGGGTCCGCCGCTCCCTGGACGACCCGCACGCACTGGAGCTGTTCCTGTGCGGGGACAACCTCCGCAAGGGCGCCGCGCTGAACTGCGTGCAGATTGCCGAGCTGATCGCGCAGGAGCCCGCCGGGTCGGCCCAACACGCCTGAGTGCGACTCCCCCTGAGCGGCGATCGAACCCCGTAACGATGTTGCGTGCAGTGTTCGCCTGATTAAGGGGGAGTTCGTGCAGACCCCGGAACCAGCTTCCGTGCCGGTTGGACGCCCCGTACCGTAGTGCCCCTGAACACGGTGTCACGGAGGGACCGGGTGACGTACAACCCTCGGGGCGGGTCATGCGTCCAACTGGCGTGCCGCAAAGCCTGGTGCTTCCGATGACCGCACCGTTCACACACACGCGTGCCGGTCGTACACAGGACGTACTGCCGGCCGGCGATGCGACGACGGTCGCCGTCGGCGCCTCCGTCGACCACCTGACCGAGACGTACCAGGCCCACTACGCGTCCCTCCTCCGCCTCGCCGCCCTGCTGCTGGACGACACCGCGTCCTGCGAGGACGTCGTGCAGGAGGCGTTCATCCGGGTCCACTCCGCCAGGAGGCGGCTGCGCGATCCGGACAAGACGTTGGCGTACCTGCGGCAGACCGTGGTCAACCTCTCCCGATCCACGCTGCGCCGCCGCATCATCGGCCTGCGCCTGCTCCAGAAGCCGATGCCGGACATGGCCTCCGCCGAGGAGGGCGCCTACGACGCGCTGGAGCGGGACGAGCTCATCGTGGCGCTGCGAGGTCTGCAGCGCCGCCAACGCGAGGTGCTGGTGCTGCGTTACTTCTCCGACATGACGGAGGCCCAGGTCGCGGACACCCTCGGCATTTCCGTAGGCTCGGTCAAGGCCTACGGTTCGAGGGGGCTGGCCGCCCTGCGAGTCACGATGGACGCCGGGAACGAGATGCCGGGCACCGGCGAGGGGAGGCAGTCGTGAGCGCGGACAAGCGCTCGCGCTACCTGCGCGTGGTTCGACCCGGGTCCGGCGGTCAGTCCGCCGGTGCCACGGGTCCGGACGACGCAGCCGTCGCGTCGGCAGAGACGACGCCGCCGGTTCCGGTCGCGCCCCCACGAGCAACGCCTCTCTGGCTCCACCGTCCACTGGAACAACTGCGCCCTCTCGGGCAGCTCCGTCCGCTCGGACCGCTGCGCCCGTTGCGTCCGCTGCGACCGCTGCGCTCGCACGGGTCGTCCGGGCCGCTGAAGTCCTCCGGGCCGCTGGAGTCGCCCGGGCCGCTGAAGTCATCCAGTTCGCCGGCCGTCGGCCAGGTCGACGACGAGCTGTTCGACCTCGACAAGGGGCTGCTCGAACTGGACGAGGACCCCTTCGGCGCCGCGCTGCGCAGTCGCCTGCACGGTTCGGTGGGTGACCTGCGCCCGGCCCCCGGCTCGTTGGAGCACCTGCGGCGCGCGGTCCCCCAGCGTCGCGCCCTGCGCAGGCGCGCGTACGGGGGCGCGGCCGTGGCCGCCTCGCTCGCGCTGTTCGGGCTGACCGCGATGCACTCGATCGGCGTCGACAACGTCACCACCACCCAGACGTCCGCAGCCGGCGGCCAGGCCTCCGGCTCGGCTACCCCGAGCCCGAGCGGCGACCGGACCGGCCGACCCTCCTCCGGTACGAGCGGCGGCGCGACGACCGGTGGTTCGGTCGTCGCCACGCTGCTGCCCGGGCAGACGCCCGGCGGCGTGCTGGTCCCGCTGCCGTCCGGCGGTGTGACCTCCGTCGCGACGAACGACGCCACGCACACCCAGCTGGGCACGGGAACGCTGCCGGAGTGCGCCCGCTCCCAGCTCGGCCAGGGCGCGGCGGGTCTGGCGCAGCCGGACTCCTCCGGTGTCGTCTACGGCTCGTTCGCGGTCAGCAACACGTCCGGCAGCCCGTGCCAGGTCAGCCAGCCCGGCGTGATCCAGGTGCAGGACGCCGTCGGCACGGAGGCGTCGCGGTTCAGCGTGCAGCCGCACACCTCGGGCGACCCGGCCACGGGTCTGCCGGCCACGGATCCGCAGCATCCCCCGGTCAGCCTGGAGCCCGGCCAGTCCTACGTGATCGACTTCGCCTGGGTTCCGGCCTCCTGCGCGGGGCCCGACCCAAGTGTGCCCTCCGGCAGTCCGAGCGTCAGCCCGACCCCGGAAACGGCCTCCACCACCGGTGGCGCGTCCGGCAGCACCGGCGGCTCGGGCGGCACCGGGGGTTCGGGAGGCACGAGCGGCAGCGGCGGCCCGACGGGCACGCCCACGAGCACGGGCACCGGCGGTACCGGCGGGGGCCCGACCGGGACCCCGGGCAGCCCCAGCGTGGTCCTCGCCCTCATGCCGACGAGCGGCGGCCAGGTGGCGGCCAGCACAACCCTGTCCGGGGCCTGTGCGGGCACGGTCTACCGCACGGACCCGCTCGCCGCGCCGCGATAGCGGGTGGTTACCGTAGTCGGGTGTACCGGTTCCTTCTGACTCCGCGCTGGCTCGGCCTCACGCTGCTGGCGCTCGTCGCCGTGCCGGTCTGCATCCTCCTCGGCATGTGGCAGTTCAGCCGCTTCGAGCTGCACAGCCACGCGCAGAAGCAGCAGGCCGCGCTCGCCTCGGCCGACGCGGCGCCCTCGGCCCTGGCCCCGATGATCGCCTCCGGCGACCGGAACGGCGTCGGCAACGACGCCGGGCTGCGGGTCTCGTTCACGGGCACCTACGACGCGGCGCACCAGTTCGTCGTTCCGCAGCGCCAGCTGAACGGGCGCAACGGCTCGCTGATCCTCACCCCGCTGAAGCTGGACGCCTCCAGCGCGGGCTCGGCCACGTACGTGCCGGTGGTGCGGGGGTGGCTGCCCGGCACGCCCGCGCACGCGCCCGCGGCGCCGACCGGCACGGTCTCGGTGACGGGCCGCCTGCAGGCGGCGGAGACCGAGGACTCGACGGGAGCGATCTCCAGCGGGACGCTGCCGAGCGGTGAGCTCGGCATGATCTCCCCCACCACCCTGGTCAACGTCCTGCCGTACACCGTCTGGAACGGCTGGGTCTCCCTCGACGCGGGCGTGTCCGGCACGGCCGGACTGACCGCGCTCCCCGTCTCCCAGACGGCGGCGTCGGACACCGGGTCCAGCCTCAGCCTGTCGGCGATACAGAACCTGGGCTACGTGGGGCAGTGGTTCGTCTTCGCGGGGTTCGTGGTCTTCATGTGGTTCCGCTTCGTCCGCCGGGAGGCGGAGCAGATCAGGGACCGCGAGCTGGGCCTGTCCTGAACCCTTTTGCAGACGGGAAAGTTGCACTTACCTCAGGGGCGCGGGGAACTGCGCGAGCAACCACCCTGTGCGAATGGGCCCTGCGCAGTGAGGACCAACCGCACGTCGGTGGCTTGTCGCGCAGTTCCCCGCGCCCCTGACAGTGCAACTACCTGCAGGAGCGAGAGCTGAGCTTGTCGCGCCCACGCGGCGGAGCCGCACATCAGCAGAGCCCCGCGCCCCTGATAGTGCAACTACCTGCACCAGCGACCGTCGCCCTTAACGAGGCAGGTGGCGCGCGACGAAATCGAGCTCAAGGCGGAGCTGCTTGACCCGTTCCTCGACCTCCAGCGAGCCGTGGCCGGCGTCGTAGCGGTAGATCTCGAAGCGCTTGCCCAGCTTCTCCAGCTCGGTGACGTAGTTCTCGATCTGCCGGATCGGGCAGCGCGGGTCGTTCACGCCCGCGCTGATGTAGACCGGCGCCTTGAGGTCCGCCGCGTACGTCAGCGGCGAGGACGCCGCGTAGCGGGCCGGGACCTCCTCGGGCGTGCCGCCGACCAGCGTGCGGTCCATCGCCTTCAGGGCCTCCATCTCGTCGTGGTACGCCGTGACGTAGTCCGCGACCGGGACCGCCGCCAGGCCCAGCGCCCAGGCGTCCGGCTGGGTGCCGAGGCCGAGGAGGGTGAGGTAGCCGCCCCAGCTGCCGCCGGAGAGGATGATCCGCTCCGGGTCGGCCAGGCCGGAGGAGACCGCCCACTCGCGGACCGCGCCGATGTCCTCCAGCTCGATCAGGCCGACGCGGTGCCGCAGCGCGTCCGTCCAGGCGCGGCCGTAGCCGGTGGATCCGCGGTAGTTGACGCGCACCACGGCGTAGCCGTGGTCGACCCAGGCCGCCGGCCCCGCCGCGAACGCGTCGCTGTCGTGCCAGGTGGGGCCGCCGTGGATCTCGAAGACGCACGGCAGCGGACCGGCCGGGGCGTCGGCCGGGCGCTGGACCAGGGCGTGGACGGGACCGCCGGGGCCGTCGACCCAGACGTCCTCGACCGCGACCGACGGCGGCGCCTGCGGGCCGGGCGCGGCCAGCACGACCTCGCCGGTCGTGCTCCGCACCACCGGGGGCTGCTCGGAGGAGGACCAGAGGAACTCGACGGTCCCGTCCGGGCGGGCGGACGCGCCGGAGACCGTGCCGGGCAAGGTAGGCAGCGCGGTGAGCTCACCCGAGGCGAGGTCGTAGCGGTGCAGCTCGCTGCGGGCGCGGTAGGTGTGCTCGATCAGCAGCGCGCTCGCGTCCGGGTACCACTCGGCGGTGACGTCGCCGGGGAGGTCGAGCACGATCTCCTGCTCCGCACCGGTCGCGGTGTCCCAGATCAGCGGCTCCCAGCGGCCTCGGCGCTGGTGGGCGACAAGCATCCGGGCGTCGCCCGGCAGCGGCGCGAAGCCGAGGCAGGACAGGCCCAGTGCCTCCTCGCGGCCGGTGGCGTCGTCCAGTTCGGCGACGACGTCCACGCCGTCGCCCGCGGGGTTGATGCGCAGCACGCGCAGCGCGGAGTGCATGGCGTCGCCGTGCTCGGTGTGGTCGACGGCGATCAGCGCGCCGTCGTGGGAGAGGTCGCCGACGCCTGCGGACTCGCGGTGCCGGTAGATCTCCAGCGGCGCAAGGCCCGGACGGACCAGGTGCAGCGTGGACCCCTCCTCGTCGGTGGAGCGGCCGACGACGGCCTCCCCGCGACGGCCCAGGGCCAGACCGGCCGGGTAGGAGGGGGCGAGACCGGGCACGGCCTCCTCGTCCCGCTCGGCACCTGCCGACGGGGCCGGGCCCGCGAACGGCTGACGACGCCAGACGCCGAACTCGTCGCCGTCGGTGTCGTCGAACCACCAGATCCACTCGCCGTCCGGGGTGAGCGTCGCCTCGGTCGTACCGTGCGGGCGGTCGGTCACCCGGCGCTGGGCGCCGTCGGCGCGGTTCCAGGCGTAGACCTCGTAGGTGCCGGTGGCGTTGGAGACGAACAGGGACCGCTCGGGGGCGTCCTCGGCCCACTCCGGCAGCCCGACTCTCGCGGCGCGGAAGCGCTGCTCCCACGGAGGGAGGGAATCGAACGCCGCCGTCGCGGCCGCGTTGCTCTGCTTCACGTCGCTGCTCACGTCGCTGCTCATGCCGACCATCATCGGGCACGAGCCGCCGACGTCACCCCCCGCATCGGCCCTTTGCCTTCTTCACGCGCTGCGCCGCACCCATCGTGCGCCCGACTTCCCGCCGATCCGGCCCGCAGGGATCATCAGCAGGCCGAAGGCCAGCAGCACCGCGGCCGCCGCGCGTTCGCCCGACATCCCGGGGACCACGTGCAGCATCAGGGTCACCGCGGCCACACCGAGCGCGGTGCCGAGACCGCGGCCCATGTTGACCATGCCGCCGCCGGTGCCCGCCGACTCGGCCGGGATCGCGCCCATCACCAGGGTGTTGTTGGCGGGCGTGAAGACCCCGAGGCCCAGGCCCAGCAGGACCAGGACGAGCGGCAGCACCGTCGTCGTCATCGGCAGCACGGTCAGCAGCGCCAGCGCGGCGACGGTCAGCGCGGTGCCGAGGAACGCCCGGCGGTGGTCGTCGAGGCCGCGTGGCAGCAGCCGGTCGGCGGTGGTCGCGGCGAGCGCGAAGCCGAGCGGCAGCGCGGTCAGCACCACCCCGGAGGTCATCACGCCGACGCCCTGCCGGGACAGCACCACCGGCACCAGCACCAGCGGGCCGAACAGCACCAGGTACCCGCAGAGTCCGCTGAGCAGGCCGAGGCCGATCCCCGGCCGCCCCGGCCGGGAGCGCAGCAGCGAAAGGTCGACCAGGGGCTGGGCGCTGGTCCGCTGACGGCGGATCAGCAGCCAGCCGGCGAGGACGGTGGCGACGGCCAGCACGGCAGCCGACCAGAGCGGCCAGCCCAGGCCGGAGAAGACCGACAGGCCGAGCATCAGGCTGGTGCTGGTCAGCGCCAGCAGCAGCACGCCGACGCCGTCGACCCGCGTGCCGGTCCGGCGCTGCCGGGTGCGCGGCAGCAGGTAGTGCCCGGCGATCAGGGAGACGATCCCGACCGGGACGTTGACCAGGAAGACCCAGCGCCAGCCCAGCGTGGCGACCAGCGCGCCGCCCACAGTCGGGCCGAGCGCCAGCCCGATGGCCTGACCGGCGGCCTGCATGCCGAGGGCGGTCCGCATCCGCTCGCGCGGGGCGCTGGTGGTGACCAGGGCGACGCTGTTGGCCTGCATCAGCGCCGCGCCGACGGCCTGGACCACGCGGAAGGCGACCAGCGCGGCGAGGGTCGGGGCGAGCCCGCAGGCCGCCGAGGCGAGGGTGAAGACCCCGAAGCCGTAGAGGTACATCAGCTTCCGGCCGTGCGCGTCGGAGAACCGCCCGACCGGCACCAGCAGGGCGACCAGGGTCAGCAGATAGGCCAGCGACACCCACTCGACGGCGGCGGGCCCGGCGTGGAACTGCCTGCCGAGCGCCTGGTAGGTGAGCGTGACGATGGTGGCGTCGAGCTGGCCCATGAACGCGCCGAAGCAGACGGTGGCCACCGCGAGCCGCCACGCCCACGCGTGGTCGCGTATCCGCCCGGGTCGCGGGCGCTCCTGGGTCAGCAGCGCCCACCCGCGCGGCATCACCCGCGGGAGCGGGAGCTGGGGCGTTTCGCTGGGGGCCATACCTTCATTTTATCTCTGCGGCAGACATATTCGGAAGGGGATGCAACCGTCCGACTGCTGGGACGCCTGCCTCGCACCCGTCCCCGACGCCGTGAGCTGGGGCGCTGTAGCGCAGCTGTGACCGATGCCGCACCGAACCACGAGCTCGGCGCGGGAGCCTGGTCACCATGGAGGCGAGACGCAGATGAACGAGAGCCGCACCAAGGCCGGAACAGACACCGACGCCCCGGACACCGACACGGCGCGCACGGACACGACGCACACCGGACATCACGCGCTCGACCCCCGCACGCGTCGCCGGGCGGGCGTCGTCGCGGCCGTGCTGGTGACCGCGGGGCTGGCCGCCGCCACGGCGCTGCTGCCCAATCCGGCGCAGGCCCAGGAGCGTCCGACCCCCACCCCAATCGGATCGGCCCACGCGACGGCTCAGGTCTAGACCAACCGCCGTGCCGCTCGCTAGCGTGGGGCCGTCCGCCCGCACCGCGCGGTGACCATCGCGCACGGCCGTGCCGCGTGGCACCGCGTCCCGAACGCGGCAACACCGGAACGCTGGGAGCACCGCCGTGGAGTCGTCCGTCCTCGCCTTCGCCACCGACCTGCTGGACGAGGGGCCCGACGCCTTCTTCGGCAACCTGGCCGACCGCGCCGGCGTCGGCGGGGTGACCCTGGCCTCCGTCTACCACGAGGCCCGTGACGTCTTCCCGCACAACCCGCGCCGGGTGCTGCGCTACCTCGAACCCGGCGCCGCCTACTTCCGCCCGGACCCGGCGGCCTGGGCCGGACGCCGGCTGCGGCCCACCCCGTCCACGGCGCTCGACGACGCGGGCGCCGCCGGCGACGGCGACGGCCTCGACCCGTTCGCACTCGCCGCGGCCGAGGCGCAGGCACGCGGAATGAAGCTGCACGCCTGGACGGTCTTCCTGCACAACGACCGGCTCGGCTTCCAGCACCCCGACTGCGCGCCGGAGAACGCCTTCGGCGACCGCCACCTCACCGAGCTCTGCCCGGCCAACCCGGAGGTGCGCGAGTACGTGACGACGCTCGTCGCCGAGCACGCCCGCTACGGCGTGGACGCGATCCGGGCGGAGTCGCTGCACTTCCACGGACTGCGTCACGGTTACCACCACGAACGTTATTTCGAGCATCTCGGCCCGGTCGCGGAGGCCCTGCTCGGCCTCTGCTTCTGCGCGCACTGCCGGGCGGCCGCGCAGACCGCAGGCGTTCCCGCCGATGCGGTGCGCGAGCAGGTGCGCGCCGAGATCCGCGCCCGGCTGACCGACGAGCGGGTCGCGTGCGAACCGTGCCGCCTGGACGAGCTCGCCGACGGAGCGGTCGCCGCCTACGTCGACGCCTCGGCCGCGACCGTCACCTCGCTCGCCAAGGAGGCGGCTGAGACCGCCGAAGGGCTCGGCATGCGGCTCACCTTCATGGACGGCGACGGACCGGGCAAGGGCTGGCTGTCCGGGATCGACCTGCCGTCACTCGCGGCCGTGGTCCCGCAGGTGGAGACGCTCGGCTACGCGCCGACGCCGGAACAGGTGCGGGAGAAGGTCTCCGCGTTCGCGCTGCACGGCGTGAAGCCCGGCGCGCTGGCCGTGATCCTGCGCCCCATGGCGGAGGACTGCGACAGCGCCGAGAACCTGGCCGCCAAGGTCGCGATCCTGCGCGATCTCGGCGTCCCGGAGGTCGAGTTCTACCACTACGGGCTGATGCGGCTGTCCTCACTCGACCGGATCGGCGCGGCGCTTGGCCTTTAACGGTAGGCTTTCCGTGTGATCTTCAAGCGCATCGGCAACGGGCGGCCGTACCCCGACCACGGCCGGGTCAGCACCCGCCAGTGGGCGGACGTCGCACCGCGTCCGGTCCGACTTGACCAACTGGTCACCACCAAGGGCCAGCTCGACCTGGAGACCCTCCTCGCGGAGGACTCCACCTTCTACGGCGACCTCTTCGCCCACGTGGTCAAGTGGCAGGGCGACCTGTACCTGGAGGACGGCCTCCACCGAGCCGTCCGAGCGGCCCTGCAACAGCGTCAGGTCCTGCACGCCCGCGTGCTGGAAATGGACTGAACGGGTTCACTGATCATCCGTTAGTACTCCTGCGCAGGCAAAGTGCGGGTCGCGCGGTCTACTGTGAGCTCAACACCCGTAAGACGGCAATCACAGCCCAGCGCACAAGGGGGCCACCCGCTGTGAGCATGTTGACTCCCCCAGGCCTCAAGGGAAAGCAGTACCGCATCAGCGGGAAGGCCTACCCACGGCTGTCCCGGCCGGGACAGAAGCGCCGCCGGGTGCTGCAGATCGTCGCAGCGGTCGTCGCGGTGGCCCTGGTCGGTTGGGGCACGGTCCAGTTGGTCACCGTCTTCGGCGCGAAGAAGAAACCCGAGGCCGCGGGCAGCAACTGCACCCATGCCAACACCGCCGCGGCGGCGGGCGGAGGGGACGCGGCCAAGCCGGGCGCGTCGGCGTCCGCGCACCCCTCGGCCAGCGGCGCGGCGAGCCCCGGCGCGAGTGCGTCGGCCGGCACGGGCGCCTCAGGCGCCGCAAGCGCGTCGGCGTCGGCCGTGCCGCTCGTGGTGCCGAACGGCTTCCCGCAGCTGAGCGCCTTCACGGTGAACGTCTACAACGCCACCGGCCACGCCGGTCTGGCGGCGCAGACGGCGGCCTCCCTCAAGCAGCGCGGCTTCACCATCGGCAAGATCGGCAACGCTCCGGCCACGCTGGAGAACAAGATCACCGGTAGCGCGCAGATCACCGGCGGCACCGGCGGCAAGAACGCGATGACCCTGCTCGGCTCCGAGCTCTCCGGCGCGACGGCGACGCACGACACCCGCGCCGACGGCAGCGTCGACCTCTACATCGGCAACGGCTTCACCGCGCTGGTGACTCCGGCTCAGGCCGCACAGGCCCTCGCGGTCGCCGCCTCCCCGTCCCCGACGGCGGGCGCGCACTGCTGAGCCGCCGCTGAACGCTCACGCGTGAGGGCCGGTCCGAACGGACCGGCCCTCACTGCGTTCCTGGCGTCTACAGCGTTCCTACGCGGCTTCTACCTACGGGCCCTCAGTCTCCGGCGGTGCCGTAGAGGCGGTCGCCCGCGTCGCCCAGGCCCGGGACGATGTAGCCGTGCTCGTTCAGGTGGTCGTCGACCGCCGCGGTGACGATGGTGACCGGCAGTCCGGCCAGCTCCTTCTCCAGCACCGCCACGCCCTCCGGCGCGGCCAGCAGGCAGATGGCGGTGACGTCGTCCGCGCCACGCTCGATCAGCAGCCGGATCGCCGCCACCAGCGTGCCGCCGGTGGCCAGCATCGGGTCGAGCACGTAGACCTGGCGACCCGACAGGTCGTCGGGCATCCGGGTGGCGTAGGTGGACGCCTCCAGCGTCTGCTCGTTGCGCACCATGCCGAGGAAGCCGACCTCGGCGGTGGGCAGCAGCCGGGTCATCCCGTCCAGCATGCCGAGCCCGGCACGCAGGATCGGCACGACCAGGGGACGCGGGTGGCTGAGCTTGACGCCGGTGGTGACCGCGACCGGGGTGGTGATCTCCACCTGCTCGGTCCGCACGTCCCGGGTTGCCTCGTAGGCCAGCAGCGTCACCAGCTCGTCCGTCAGACGACGGAAGGTCGGTGAGTCGGTGCGCTCGTCGCGCAGCGTGGACAGCTTGTGCGCGACCAGGGGGTGGTCCAGGACATGAATCCGCATAGACAGGACATTATCCCGAGCGGCGGGGGCCCGGCGACGGAGTGGTGTAGGCCAGATCGGCGAGGGAGAGTAGGTAGGACGTTCTCCCCGAGCGACCCGAGCACCAGGACGACCCGAGCGACCCGAGGGGCCGACCGACGATGGCCAAGCCGAAGCGCTCCGCCGAGACGGAGCAGCAGCGCGCCCGTCCGGCGCGCAAGCGGCGTGCCCAGGCCGCGTCGTCCGGGTCGCCCACCTCAGCGGAGAAGGACGACGACACGCCTGAGGCCGAACCGGAGTCGAAGCCGGAGACCCCGGCCGAGCGGCGTCGGCGGCGCGCGGTCTTCCTCCGCGAGCTCGCCGAGGCGCGCGAACTGCGCGAGCGGGTGCACCCGCGACGGACCAAAGCAGCGCGGATGCGGCAGGCCGCTCGGATGCGCACGTTCCGTTTCTAGCTCGTCACGGACCGCAACTCACCGGTAAAGAGACCTTCCACCAACAGCGAGCACTGCTCGGATCTTCGTCACAAGTTCCCAACTCCTCGACACGACCAGCGAAGACGCGCACCCGAACACTCCCCGCGCGGCGCTCCTTTCTGTCACGATGCCGATAGGGCGTCCCTTCCTGGTCGCCCCGGACCGCTTGCCGGTCCTGACGGCCAATGACCTGGGAGAGTCGCTGGTGGCGTACTTCGCTGCATTGCTCGCTCGCACCGAGGACGGGTGGGACGTGAGCGAGACCGATCTCGACGACGTCGAAACCCTCGCCGACCTGGCCGACCTGGCACGTGGGGCCGCCGGGGACGAGGAGACCGTGCTGGTCTTCATCGAACAGGAGGACGCCTGGTTCGCCGTCGTCCGCGTGGACGGCGAGGAGGACCCGCGCGTCTTCGTCTCCGACGCGGCCGCCGCCTCACGCAGCGCCTACGGGGAGCTGATCCTGACCGAGGAGCTGTTGGGCCGTGACGGCGACGACGACCTCGACGACCTGGACCACCTGGTGGTGGACCTGGACGACGAGGACGCCGCGACCGACTCCGCCGAGGACGGCGACGAGGACGAGGACGACGACGCCGATGATCGCGAGGCCATCCCGAACGCCCCGCTGGGCGACGTGGGCCTGCTGATCGAGTTCGGCGTCGGCGCCAAGGAGCTGATGGACCTGGCCGCCGAGGGCTCGGTGCCGGGCGAGGCCCTCACGGAGATCGCCGACGCCCTGGGCTGCGGCGAGGTGCTGGAGGCCGTCCGGTAGCTCTGCGGTTCGGAACGGCGGGCGGTTCGATAGCTCTGCGGTTCGGAACGGCGGGCGGTTCGGGAGCTCTGCGGTTCGGCACGGTGGGCGGTTCGGTCAGACTGGTCGCATGCCCGGTCAGCCGCAGCCGCCCGTCCCCGTCCCGTCCGTCCCGCCCTCGCCGTGGTCGGCGCTGCCCCCGGCAGCGCCGCGCCGTCGGCCCGACCCGGTACGGGACCGCTGGGAGCCGGCGATGCGCCTCGCCATCGACGAGGCCGCGCTGGCTCCGGCGACCGGCGACGTCCCGGTCGGCGCGCTGATCCTCGACCCGTCCGGGGCGGTCATCGGCCGCGGCCACAACGCCCGCGAGGCCGTGGGCGATCCGACGGCCCACGCGGAGGTCCTCGCCATCCGCGAGGCCGCCGCAGCCCGCCAGGCCGCGGCGCGCGGCGGGGAGCCGACGGGCGGAACGCCGGGCGAGGACAGCTGGCGCCTCTCCGGCTGCACGCTGGTGGTCACCCTGGAGCCCTGCACGATGTGTGCGGGGGCGATCGTCCTCTCCCGGCTCGACCGCGTCGTCTACGGCGCCCTCGACCCGAAGGCGGGCGCCGCAGGCTCGCTCTGGGACGTGATCCGCGACCGACGCCTCAACCACCGCCCCGAGGTCATCTCGGACGTCCTCGCCGACACCTGCTCCGAGCAGCTCCGCGCCTTCTTCGAGACCCACCGCGAGTGACCTGCGTCACCCACCCGTGGCGCGGCCCGAAACCCGTTTAGGAGCACAGCGCGACGTCCGGTAGGCTGTCCCACGGTAGCGTGTCCGAGCGGCCAAAGGAGCACGCCTCGAAAGCGTGTGTGGGGGCAACTTCACCGTGGGTTCGAATCCCACCGCTACCGCTCTGAGCAGTAAGAACGAAGGGCCCCGACCGATGCGGTCGGGGCCCTTCGTCGTCACGGTCCCAGTTCTGGTCTCAGTAGCCCTTCGGCGGGCCCATCTGAGGCAGGCTCAGGAGCGGTCGGGGCGGAGCCAGACCGCTCCCAGCGGGGGCAGCAGAAGCGAGAGCGACGCGCCGTCGCCGTGCAGCGGGCCCGGGTTGACCGCGCCGCTGCCCCCGTACGCGGCTGCGTCGGTGTTGAGGACCTCGACCCACCTGCTGCCCGCCAGGGACTCGGGCAGCGCCAGCCGGAACCCGGGACGAGCGCTGGGCTGGAAGTTGAAGACGCAGACCAGCGGCTCACCGTCCTGGTCGTACCGGATGAAGGAGTAGGTGTTCTCCTGGACCGCGTCCGCGTCGATCCAGCGGAAACCCGCCGCGTCGCTGTCCTGGCTCCACAGCGCGGGCAGTGCCTGGTACTGCCGGTTCAGGTCCTGTACCAGGCGGCGGACCGCCGCGTGCGCGGCGTCCTGGAGCGCCGCCCAGTCCGGGCCCAGGTCGTGGGACCACTCCGACTCCTGGGCGAACTCCTGTCCCATGAAGAGCAGTTGCTTGCCCGGGAAGGCCCACATGAAGGCCAGGTAGGCGCGCAGGTTGGCGAAGCGCTGCCATCGGTCGCCGGGCATCTTTCCCAGCAGCGAGCCCTTTCCGTGCACCACCTCGTCGTGGCTGATCGGCAGGGCGTAGTTCTCGGAGTAGGCGTAGACCATGGGAAAGGTCATGGCGTGGTGGTGGTACTGCCGGTTGACCGGGTCCTCGGCCATGTATCCGAGGGTGTCGTGCATCCACCCCATGTTCCACTTGAGCCCGAATCCCAGGCCGCCGTGGTCGGTAGGGCGGGTCACCCCGTCCCAGGCCGTGGACTCCTCCGCGATGGTCACCACGCCGGGGCAGCGTCGGTAGACGGTCGCGTTCATCTCCTGGAGGAAGGCCCGCGCCTCCAGGTTCTCGCGGCCGCCGTGCGCGTTCGGCTGCCACTGGCCCTCGCCGCGCGAGTAGTCGAGGTAGAGCATGGAGGCCACGGCGTCCACGCGCAGGCCGTCGACGTGGAACTCCTGGCACCAGTAGACCGCGTTGGCCACCAGGAAGTTCCGGACCTCGGGGCGTCCGAAGTCGAAGATCAGCGTGCCCCAGTCAGGGTGCTCGCCTCGCCGCGGATCGGGGTGCTCGTACAGGGGGGTGCCGTCGAAGCGGGCCAACGCCCAGTCGTCCTTGGGGAAGTGGGCCGGCACCCAGTCCAGGATCACGCCGATGCCGGCCTGGTGCAGGCTGTCCACCAGGAACCGGAAGTCGTCCGGGTCGCCCAGACGGGACATCGGCGCGTAGTAGGAGGAGACCTGGTAGCCCCAGGAGCCGCCGAAGGGGTGCTCGGCGATCGGCAGCAGTTCGACGTGCGTGAAGCCCAGCGCCTTGACGTAGGCCGGGAGTTCCTCGGCCAGCCGACGGTAGCTCAGGCCCGGGCGCCAGGACGCCAGATGCAGCTCGTAGACGCTCATCGGGGCGCGCTCCGCGGAGTGCCGCCCTCGCTCGGCCATCCAGTCCGCGTCCCCCCAGGCGTAGTCGGAGGTGAAGACCCGGGATGCGGTGCCCGGGGCGGACTCCGCGTGCGCGGCCAGCGGATCCGCCTTCTGGATCCAACGGCCCTGCCGGGTGAGGATCTCGTACTTGTAGCGGCAGCCGTCGGGCACGCCCGGGACGAAGCCCGCCCAGACCCCGCCGTCCCCGAGCAGGCGCAGCGGATGGGCGCTGCCGTCCCAGTCGTTGAAGTCGCCGACCACTCGCACCGCACGGGCGTTGGGCGCCCAGACGGCGAACGAGACGCCCTGGACGTCGGCGGTGCCGACCTCGCCGGTGCCGGACTCGCCGGACACGGACTCGCCGGTCCCGGGCACGTGACCACGGCGGTTGGCGCCGAGCACGCGCCACAACTGCTCGTGCCGCCCCTCCCGGAGCAGGTGCAGGTCGAGTTCGCCGAGCAGCGCGTCCGGCGCCGGTGCGGTGCGGGTCGTCACGCCGGCACGCCCCTTTCGGTGAGGATGTGGGCGACCTGGTGCCGGGGGTCGAGACGGACGTAGTTGTCCCGTCCCCACTGGTAGCTCTCGCCGGTCAGTTCGTCGCGGACCCAGAGGGTCTCGGTCCGTTCCAGCCCCAGTTCGGGCAGGTCAAGGAAGACCGTCGCCTCGCGGACGCTGTGGGGGTCGAGGTTGAGCACGACGAGCACCCAGTCCGTCTTCTCGCCGCCACCGGGTGTGGGGACCCGGGAGAACTTGGAGAAGCAGACGACGGCGTCGTTGTCGGTCCGATGGAACCTCAGGTTCCGCAGCTGGTGCAGGGCCGGGTGGGCGCGGCGCAGCTGGTTGAGAGTGCGCACGAGCGGGGCCAGGGAGCGCCCTGCCGCCTCCGCTCCGGCCCAGTCCCTGGGCCGGTAGGCGTACTTCTCGGAGTTCAGGTACTCCTCGCTGCCGGGCCCGGCCGCCAGGTTCTCGCAGAGCTCGAAGCCCGAGTAGAGCCCCCAGGTCGGTGCGGCCATGGCGGCCAGCACCGCCCGGATCTCGAAGGCCGGCCGCCCGCCGTACTGGAGGTAGGCGTTGAGGATGTCCGGAGTGTTCACGAACAGGTTGGGCCGCAGGTAGGCCGCGCTCTCCGTGCCGGTAAGGCCCGCCAGTTCGCCGAGGTAGGACTCGACCTCGTCCTTGGAGTTGCGCCAGGTGAAGTAGGTGTAGGACTGGTGGAAACCGACCCTGGCCAGGGACTTGAGCATGGCCGGCCGGGTGAACGCCTCGGCCAGGAAGAGCACGTCGGGGTCGGTGGCGTGGATCTCGGCGATCAGCCGCTCCCAGAAGGCGACCGGCTTGGTGTGCGGGTTGTCCACCCGGAAGATCCGCACACCGTGCGCCATCCAGTGCCGCAGCAGTCGCAGGCACTCGGCCAGCAGGCCCTCGGGGTCGGCGTCGAAGTCGATCGGGTAGATGTCCTGGTACTTCTTCGGCGGGTTCTCCGCGTAGGCGATCGTCCCGTCCGGCCGGTGTGAGAACCACTCCGGGTGCTCGGTCACCCAGGGGTGGTCCGGCGAGCACTGCAGGGCGAAGTCGAGCGCCACTTCGAGGCCGTGCTCCGCGGCGCGCCCGACGAAGAAGTCGAAGTCGTCGAGGGTGCCGAGGTCCGGATGGATCGCGTCGTGGCCTCCGGCCTCGGAACCCACCGCCCAGGGCGAGCCCGGGTCGTGCGGGCCGGCGGTCAGCGCGTTGCCCGCGCCCTTGCGGTGGCTTCTGCCGATCGGGTGCACCGGCGGCAGGTAGACCACGTCGAAGCCCATGTCGGCGATCGCTCCGAGCCGTTCCGCGGCGGTGCGCAGGGTGCCGGAGCGCGGCTCGGCGCCCTCGTCGCCGTCGTCGGGCTCCCGGCCGGGGACCGCCCCCTCGGAACGCGGGAAGAACTCGTACCAGGCGCCGTACAGCGCCCGTTCGCGGTCCACCCGCAGCGGCAGCTCCGCCGAGAGTGTGACCAGGTCGCGTAGCGGCTGGGCGTCGAGACGGTCGAGCACCTCGGGGGCGAGCACTGCGGCCAGCCGCTCGCCCCCGGACAGCCGGCTGTCGCGGACCAGCTCGGCCAGGCCGGTGAACAGCGGTCGCGCCGGGTCCTGCGCCGGGCGGGCCTCGGCCGCCCGCTCGAGCAGCCGGGCGCCCTCCTCCAGCACCAGCTCCTGGTCGATGCCGAGCGGGATCTTCGTCTCGGCCGCGTGCCGCCAGGTGGCGAACGGGTCGGCCCACGCCTCGACCCGGTAGGTCCAGTCGCCCTCCCGGTCGGCGGAGACCGACGCCGAGAAGCGGTCGGTGCCGGGGGCGAGCAGACGCATCGGGAACCAGCCCCCGGTCCGGCCGTCCGGGTCGGTCAGCACGACGTTCGCGGCGACCGCGCCATGGCCCTCGCGGAAGACCGTCGCGGAGACCGCGAAGACCTCGCCGGGCACCGCTCGCGCGGGGCGGGCTCCGCCGTCCACACAGGGGCGCACGTCGACCACCGGGATCCGGCCGACGCCCGGGACGGCGACGGGGCGGCGGGGCGGTTCCGGCGCCGGGGACGTCCGGCTCGGGGCCGGGGAGCCGGACAGTGCCGACTGCTGGCGGCGCGCTGCGCTGCGCTGCGCCGTCTGGCCTTTCATCTGTTGCCTCCTCGCACCGGAGTGCGGTTGCTGGGATCGACGGAACCGGACGGGCCCCAGCATCGCTGCCGGGGCCCGACAGGCCGGAGGTACGCGACTGCACTTTCAGAGGTCGGGGACTCTCGGAACTTTCCGAGGTCGGGACTCTCGGAGCTCGGGACTCTCAGAGGTCGGGACTCTCGGAGGTCGGGGCCCGCTCAGCGACGGACAGTTCTGTTCTCGTCGGTGATCGCCGCGAGCACCGCGCGGTAGCCGGCCACCAGTCGGTGCTGCGGATAGGCGGTGGTGATCAGGCGTTCGCCGGCCAGAGCGGCCATCTCCGGCGCGTAGGGCAGCACCGCGGTGACGGGACAGCCGTACGCGGCCTCGGCCTCGGCCCGGATCCGGTCCTGGACCACTCCGTCCGGGGCCATGTTGACCACGATGCTGCGCGGACCGCAGCCGAGCCGGTCGGCCAGCGCGGTGGTCTCCCGGGCGCCCGCGAGATCGAGCCGGTCGGCCCTGGTCATGATCACCAGGCAGTCGGAGCTCGCCATCGCGGTGACCGTCTCGTTGTTGAAGCCCGCGTGGGTGTCCAGCAGCAGCAGGTCGAGGGCGAGCGAGTCGACCAGCCGGTCGAAACCCTCACGGAGCAGCCCGACGTCGTAGCCCCGCCCCATGATCTCGCTGATGCCGGCCGTGCGGCTTCTCGCCGGCACCAGGAAGAGACCGTCGTTGCCGATGTCGGTGCGGGCCGGGTAGGCGGCGTCCTCGATCTCGCAACGGCCGATCAGATAGTCCGTCAGAGACCGGCGCAGCGGCGGCTCGCCGAGATCGAACATGACGTCAAGCGTCGGCGTCTGGATGTCGGTGTCCACCACCGCGATCCGGCGGCCCTTCGCCGCGAGCAACAGGGCCAGGTTCGCCGCCGTGCTGGACTTCCCGGTGCCTCCTCGGTAGGAGTGCACGGTGATGATGCGCGACATGGCACTCCCCGCTCGTCTTCTTGGTCGGCAGATCCGACCGTCGTCCTGGGACCGTCGGCCTGGGAACTGGGTTCACGCCTCGGCGACCGGCCAATGCGCGGCCATCATGGTGATGTCGTCGAACTGCTCGGCGGAGCCCACGAACGCGCACAGGGCCTCGTCCATGTGCTGGAGCAGATCCTTGCCCGTGTCCGTCCCGCCCTTGAGCAGGTCGAGCATCCGCTCCTCGCCGAAGAACTCCCCTGTCGGGGAACGGGCCTCGGTCACCCCGTCGGTGTAGACGAAGAGCGTGTCCCCCGGGCTGATCTGTGCGTAGCCCAGGGAGAAGTTGCTGTCGGGAATGACCCCCACCGCGGGACCGGTGGGTTCGAGCATGACCGGCTCGCTGCCGTTCCCGCTGACCAGGACCGGGGGGTTGTGCCCGCCGTTGATGTAGACCAGGTTCCCGGTCGCGGGGTCCAGGACCCCGAAGAACATGGTGGCGAAGTATCCCTGCCGGATGTGGTTGCGGATCAGGTAGTTGTTGGTCCCCACCACCGCGTTGAGCAGCGGGGTCGCGCCGACGACCGGGATGGCCCGGCTCTGCTCCTGCCAGGCCGCCTCCTCGCCGAGCAGGTCGGCGGCGATCAGGTTCTGCAGGCCGCTCTGCTCGGCGGTGTGCCGCAGCAGACTGCGGATCAGCGCCATGAACAGCGCCGCACCCACGCCCTTGTCGCAGACGTCCGCGACGACCAGGGCCAGGCGACGCCGGTTGACGATCTCGAAGGCGTCGTAGAAGTCCCCGGCGACGGTCTTGGCCGGGCGGAACCGGACGTCGATCTCCCAGCCGTTGGGCTTGGGCAGCGAACCGGGCAGGAATCCCCGCTGGATCTCCCGGCCGATCTCCAGCTCCCTTTCGTAGCTGAGGAGTTCGGCGTGCGCGGCGACGTCCTCGACGGTCCGGCTGAAGCTTGCCCGGTGTCGGCAGTCCCGCAGCCTGGTGCGGACCAGCTCGGGGTTGAAGGGCGGGACCAGGTACTCCCAGCCCGCGTTCACATGCTGGTCGAGCATGTGCAGGTCGTGGTCGGCGAAGGCGACCACGGTCGGGCCGCGCCCGTTGGCCTCCAGCCGCCGGGCGACGATCCGTACGGTGGTGGCGGGCAGTTCGGCGGCGACGAGCAGCACGTTGTGCTCGGCGTACCGGTCGGGCTCGGCCAGCAGCACCTCCTCCGGGGTGAGGATGTCCACGGCGGCGCCGAGCTTCCTGAGCGCGGCCAGGAGTTCCCGAGGCACCTCGCTGGGCCCGTGCAGGATCAGAATCTCATTCTCAGACATGGCATCCCATTTGTCCGCTGTCAGCCACATGCATCACCAGGGTGCTGACGTTCCGGCCGCTCACCCGCTCGTATCCGAAGGAGTCCACAGCGGTGAGAGCGAGGAAGACACCGAGCCCGCCGATGCCCCGTTCGGCGAGCGGGGCCTTGAGGTCGGGGGTGCGCATCCCGTCCCTCGGGTTGAAGGCGGGGGCGTCGTCCTCGAAACGCACCTGCACCCGCCCGCCTCCGATCTCGCCGGCGACGGCCATCCGCCCTTCGGCTCCTCGGTATCCGTGCATGACGATGTTGGTCGCCAACTCGTCCGCCGCGAGCCGGAGTCGGTAGCAGGCGTCGTCGGGCAGGCCGGCCCGCTCGGCGAGGCGGACGACGAACTCGGCGACCTGGTCGAGGGAGTCGAGGGAGGCCGCGATGCTCAGCGTGGACACGGAACGGTCGGATGCTGGTTCGGCGGCGCAGGGGAGTGCGCACGGACGAGGGTGCGGGTCTGCGCTGCCAGAGTCGGTCATCATGCCACCTCGCCCCCTCTCAGGCGCTGACGAGTTCGATGCTGTGGTCGAAACCGGCCAGCCGGATGGTGCGCGCCACCGTCTCGGTGGCGCCGGTGATCACGATCCGGACCTCCTCGCCCATCTTCTGACGGGCGAAGACCAGGGACCGCAGTCCGGCGCTGGACATGTAGCTGAGTCGGTCGGCCTTGATCTCCAGATGGCTGGCACCGCTCCCCGCGGCGTCGTCGATGACGTCGTGGAAGTGGGTCGCGGTGGAGGCGTCGAGCTCTCCGCTGATCTCGATCGTCGCGGTGTCGCCCGCGAGCTCCAGGACGGCGGCGAAAGCCATGACAGTTCTCCTCGTGTTCGAGTTGGTCGGGCAGGTGGGTTCGGGCAGGCGGGTTCGGGCAGGCGGGTTCGGGCAGATCGACCGGTCAGGTGGACCGTGCGGGCTGACGGTCCGGGCGGGCGCAGGCACAGCCCTGCCCCGCGGCGTCGGCCGGCGGGCGGCCGACCAGGATCACCGCGGAGTGCGGTCCGAGGCGGTACCGGCCGGGGTGCTCCAAGGTCGGCTCCGCGCCCGGCCGATGCAGCCCGTGCGGCGCGGTGGCCCCGGTGTCGGTGAACAGGTGCCAGGACTCGCCGGGCGGCAGGCTCGGCAACTCCAGGTCGTGCGCCTCCCAGTGGGCGTTCACCGCCACGTAGACGTGGTCGTCGGCGACCTGGCCGCGCTTCAGGCCGCGACCGCCGCGCAGCATGGCGAGCACCCGGACGTGGTGGGCCCAGTCCGGTTCCCATGCCCTGGTCCCGTGCCAGCTGACGTCGGGGAAGCCGCTGGGGACGAGGTGCCCGCGCGGATGCTCGGCGGAGCGCAGCACCGGGTGGGCGTGCCGGAAGGCGATCAGACCGCGGGTGAACTCCAGGAGCTCCGCGTTGGTCTCCACCAGGCTCCAGTCGAACCAGGAGAGCTCGTTGTCCTGGCAGTAGGTGTTGTTGTTGCCCTGCTGGGTGCGGCCGACCTCGTCGCCGGCGAGCAGCATCGGCACGCCCTGGCTGGTCAGCAGGATCAGCAGCATGTTCTTCATCTGACGCAGCCGCAGCTCCCGGATGTGCGGCGAGTCGGTGGGACCCTCCACGCCGCAGTTCCAGCTGTGGTTGTCGTTGGCGCCGTCGTTGTTGCCCTCCCCGTTGGCCTCGTTGTGCTTGTCGTTGTACGAGACCAGGTCGTTGAGGGTGAACCCGTCGTGGGCCGTGATGAAGTTGATCGAAGCGGTGGAGGAGCGCCCCTCGTACAGGTCCGGCGAGCCCGCCATCCGGGTCGCCAACTCGCCGACCAGGCCCGGCTCGCCCTTGGTGAAGCGCCGGACGACGTCCCGGAACTTGCCGTTCCACTCGGACCAGCGGCCGTAGTTGGGAAAGTGCCCCACCTGGTAGAGGCCGCCCGCGTCCCAGGCCTCGGCGATCAGCTTGGTGTGCCGCAGCACCGGATCGAAGGCGAGTTGCTGGAGCAGCGGGGGGTTCGGCAGGGGCGTGCCGTCGGTGTCACGGTCGAGGATGGCCGCCAGATCGAAGCGGAATCCGTCGATGTGGTACTCGGAGACCCAGTACCTGAGGCAGTTGAGCACGAAGTCGCGGACCACCGGGTGGTTGCAGTTGACCGTGTTGCCGGTGCCGCTGAAGTTGAAGTACTCCCCCTGCGGAGTCAGCATGTAGTAGGTGGCGTTGTCCAGGCCGCGGAACGACAGGGTCGGACCGTGCTCGTTGCCCTCGGCCGTGTGGTTGAAGACGACGTCGAGGATCACCTCGATACCGGCCCGGTGCAGCGCCTTGACCAGCGTCTTGAACTCGTCCGCCTGCATCCCGAGCGGACCGGTGGCCGCGTACCCCGCCTTGGGCGCGAAGAAGGACACCGTGTTGTAGCCCCAGTAGTTGTGGAGACGCCGGCCGGTGGCCGGGTCCGTCCTGGGGTTGTCGAACTCGTCGAACTCGAAGACGGGGAGCAGCTCGACGCAGTTGACGCCGAGTTGCTGGAGATACGGGATCTTCTCGCGCAGCCCCGCGTACGTGCCCGGAGCGGACACCCCCGACGAGGGGTGCCGGGTGAACCCGCGCACGTGCGTCTCGTAGATGACCAGGCTCTCGTACGGCAGTTGCAGCGGGGTGTCGTCCCCCCAGTCGAAGTCGTCGTTGACGACCTGGGCGCGGTAGGGGTACGGGTCCTCCCAGTCCGGCTCCCGGCCCCACTGGTCGCGGCCCGAGACGCCGCGGGCGTGCGGGTCGAGCAGGATGCGCTCGGCGTCGAACCGGTCACCGCGCGCCGGGTCGAAGGGGCCGTCGGCACGGAAGCCGTACCGCAGGGTCTCCAGGTCGAGTCCGAAGACCGTCATCGCGTAGACGCTGCCCACCCGGAACTCCTCGGGGAACTCCAACTCCCCGGTCGGTTCGGCCGAACCGTTCTCGAACAGCACCAGCCGCATCGAGGTGGCGCGGTCCGAGTACACCGAGAAGTTGACGCCGCCGGGCACGGTGACCGCGCCGTAGGGGAAGGCCCGGCCTGCCCGCACCCGGTACCGGCCGATCCGGTGGGTGGGGAACCCGTCGACCCGGGTCTGGACCTCCATGTCCGTCATCGGCCGGCACGGTTCCGCTCGGCCACCGGGTCGGCTCCGATGGTGAAGAAGTCCAGGAACCCGGTGGCGGACATGACGAACCTGACCTCGTCGCTCAGCCCGACCAGGGTGATGGCCGCGTCGCGCTGCTGCGCCTGGCGATGCACGATCAGCAGGGTGCGCAGGCCCGCGCTGGAGATGTAGGACACCTCGGTCAGGTCGATCAGGAGCTTGGCCCCCTCGCTGACGTACGGCAGCAGCTGGCTCTGGAGTCTGGCGGAGGTGATGCTGTTGATCTCCCCCTCCAGCGTGATGGTGAGGACGTCCCCCGCGGTCGACGCGGTGAGCTGGACGGTCATGCTGCCTCCCCCTTCCGGACGGCCGGCTCCAGCCGGACCTTGACGGTGACCCGGCCCGAGGTCTCCGGGAGGCGCACCGTGAGCGCGTCGGCGTCGAAGTCCTCGTGGGGCTCGCCGTCGACCAGGACCCCGGCGATGCGCACCGAACCCGGCGGCAGCAGGTCCGGGGAGACCCGCAGGACACGGTCCGGCAGCTGCGCGGGGTCGGGCTTGAAGTGGAAGTCCATCGGATTCCCGTTGATCAGCAGGTTGTTGTAGACCGCGCCGAGGAAGCACAGCTCCGCGGAGTGGTACATGCTCATCGAGTGGCTGCCCTTGAGGCGTTCGGTACCGAGCAGGTACGGCAGGCCGCCGGCCAGGACGTTGAAGTAGACCGCCCCCTCGTCGTGGTCGAGGAAGAAGGCGTTGTAGAAGGACTGGGCGCTGCGGGCCTCGTCCTGGAACAGACCCCGACCGGTGCTGCCGCTGAGGATCAGGTAGGCCAGGATCGCCTGCTCCTGCTGCCACCAGGCCTTGCGGTCGTGCCAGGCGAAGCGGTGCTGCCCCTCGCCGTCCGCCCGGAGCCGCTCGACCACGTCGTACCAGCCGCCGCGCTGCCGGTCGCTGCCGACCTCGGGCATGGTCTCGCCGATGCGCTGCGCGGTGTCGAGGTAGGCGTCCTTGGGACGCAGGGCGTGCATCCGCATCAGGTTCCAGGCGATCTTGAGGTTGTGGCCGACGACCGCCCGGTTCTGCTGCCAGCCGTGCTCGGTGTCGTGGGTCCAGTCCTGGTGGAACCGCTCCTGGACGAAGGGGCTGTTCTTGGTGTCGGGGAAGTGCTCGACGATGGTGTCGAAGGTGGACTCAAGGAAGTCGGCGTAGGCCGGGTCGCCGGTGGCCAGGTAGAGGTTGATCAGGTAGGCCGGGGCGTGGTCGCCGACCGAGTTCCAGTTCTTGCGGGACCGGTTGGGGCCCAGGGACTCGTGGTCGGGGCTCAGCAGGATCGGGTCGATGTGCGAGTAGTAGCCGCCGAACTCGGGGTCGCGGTAGAAGCGGTCGAACAGCCGGATGGTCGCGTCGGCGTCGCTGAGGATCCGCGGGTCGCCGGTCACCCGGTAGGTCTGGACCGGGCCGGCCAGGGCGTAGATCTGCTCGTACATCGGCAGCGCGTCGTAGTCGTCAGAGAACTCCGACGTGAAGAGCTTCTTCTTGATGTCCCCGTCGATGTTGACGCCGTGGTACCAGTAGACGACGTCGTTCTCGCTGTCCACGAACCGCATCTGCTCACGCAGGTACTCGGTGCCGCGCTCGGCCACGTCGAGGTAGTCCTCGTTGCCGGTCAGCATGTACGCCGAGGCCATGCCGTAGACCAGGCGGGAGATGGTGTCGGTCTCCTGGACGTGGCTGGCGGTCTTGTCGCCGCCCAGTCGGATCTCGGTGCGGTAGCGGCGGAAGTCGACCGGCTCGTCGCCGAACTGCGCCCGCCGGTAGAACCGGGCGATGCTCTCCAACTGCCGGACCCACCAAGCGTGCTCCTCGAACCGGTGGTCCTCGGCGTTGCGGCCGACGAAGAGCAGGTGCTTCGCGTCGAACCTGGCCCCCCCGCCCTCCGGGTAGAAGACGCCCTGGACGAAGAGGTATCTCCCCGGTTCGACCATCGCGCCCACGTGCCCGCCGGCGTCCACGTACGGTTCGTCGAGATTGCGCAGCAGCTCGGCGCTCGGGTCGCCTGCGACGGAGACCTCGAAGAGGCGGCCGTCCGCGGTCTCCAGGGTGAAGACGTCGTGCTCGCGGTCGACGGCCACGACGTGTCCCGCGATCGTGTCGGAGAAGCTGAAGTCGATTGAGTTGGACATGGGTCCTCCCAGTGACGGGTCGGTCGGTGGAGCCTCGGGCCGGCTACTCGTGGGGGTGGGCCGCCGCGGCCGGGACCGGGCCGGCGACCCGGCTCTCCACAAGGATCTGCCCGGCCAGGCCGCAGATGAGGATCAGTTCGAGCACCGGTGGACGCATCGGGACGTCCAGCGTGCCGAGCACCAGGAACGCGGTGCCGAGGCCCAGTCGGCACCAGGCCCGGGGATCGCCCCAGGGCCGCATGTTGAGCTGGTGGATCGTGCCGATGCCGAGCAGGAAGGCGGCCACCCCCCAGCAGAGCACCGTCTGCCAAGCGCCGGTCTGGCGGCCGGTGTTGGCCGCCTCGGTGGCCAGCAGGCCGCCCACCCCGGTCGCGGCGATCCCGGCGTGGATCACCAGGTGCCCGTAGACGTACGCCTGGCCGGTCAGCCGCCACTGCCGCAGCGGAGAGGCGTCCACGAAGTCGAAGCAGAGCCACCACTGCGCCGCCGCGACCAGGAAGGCGCCGGCGACCGCCGCCAGCGCCATCGGCTGGAGCCGGCTGGAGGTGATGCCGGCTGCGTTGAGCGCCACCACCTCACCGAGCACGATGATGGTGAACAGCCCGAAGCGCTCCGGGATGTGCGACATGTCGAACGGCACCCTGGCGATCGCCGCGGCGGACAGCAGCGGCGTCAGCATGTCCACCGCGAGCCCGACGGCCCACAGCACGTAGCAGACGGGCGGCGGCACGAACACCGACACCAGCCAGACCGCCGCACCCGTTCCGAAGCCGAGGAGGTAACGCCGGGTCAGCGGCCTGGCCTCGTGCGCGTGACGGTGCGCCCTGGCGTAGAGACCGACCAGGATCAGTCGGCTGGCGGCGTAGCTGAGGGCCATCCTGGCCGCCCCGGTGGAGCCGCTGAACGCCCCCGGGATCGCCATCGACATGAACAGGATGGCCGCCATCGCGGCGATCACGATCAGCCGGTAGGCCCGGTCGTCGTTGTCGAAGCGATCGGAGTAGAAGGTGTAGGACACCCAGGACCACCAGACCGGAACGAACAGGGCCGTGTAGCGGGCCGCGCCCGCCCAGGTCGGATCGTGCAGCAGGACCGAGACGAGCTCGGCGACGGCGACCATGAAGACCAGGTCGAAGAACATCTCCAGCGGAGACGTGCTCCGGTCGTGCGCGGCGTCGGCCTTGCGCAGCCGCAGCCGGATCCGGTCCGACCGCGGCCCGCCGGCGCGCGGAGCGTCCCGCGTGGCGCTGTCCAGCGTGTCCAGGGCGGTCATGGCGGTCAGCTCTCGCTGACCCGGATGTGCCCCTGGTCCACGTAGCCCTTGACCTCGACGATCCGGCCGGACTCGTCCAGCCGGAACACGTCGATGCCGTCGACCACGACCTGCGCGTCCGGCTTGGTCTGGACGATGTGGAAACTCAGGGCGGCCTCGTCGCCGGACACGATCAGGTCGGTGATCTGGAAGTCCACCTTCTCCACGGACGCGAACAGGCCGTCCCAGAAGGCGGCCAGCGCCTGGACGCCGCGGTTGGGCGTCGAGCCGACCGGGTCGATCTGCACGACGTCCTCGGCGAACAGGGCGACGAACCGCTCCCGGTCCTGGGTGTTGAAGCTGTCGACGTAGGCCGTGACGGTGTCACGGATCTGCTGCTCCTGCGGCATGGTCTCTCTCCTTGTGGGCGTTGCGGTCGGGTCGGTCAGCGGGACGCGAGCGCCCTCGCGCCGATCTCCTCCAGGAACGTGCTCATGAACCGTCCGGTGACCTCCGGGTGCTTGGCCGTGACCAGCTCCCCGTCGACGACCAGGTCCGCGGTACCGGACCCGGCGTAGACCACCTCGGCGCCGGCGCTCTCGACGTCGCAGACGATGTTGTGGGCGCAGGTCACCTGTCGGCCCCGCAGCAGCTCCGGGGCGGCGCACAGCAGCCACAGCGAGTGGCAGATCGCGCCGACCAGGACGCCCGGAGCGGCCATCGCCGCCCGGACGAACTCCACAGCGGGTGCCGTGTTCCTGGCGTTCGGCCCGGACACCTCCGGCTGGTAGCGCAACCGGTCCATGGCGTAGGCGCCGATGCAGATGATTCCCGCGTAGTCGCTCGGGTCGACGTGCAGGACGTCGGTGGTCACCGTGACGTGGTCGTCGACGGTTCCGTCGTCCGGGTTGCTGCCGAAGGTCAGCTCCGGCTGTCCCCACAGGTGGGACAGGTACTCCACCTGGTAACCCTGCGCGGGGAAGTACTCGTTGAAGGCCCGGAACTCGGTCGAGTCGAAGTGGTCCTCGATCAGAACGCCGATCACGCCCTTGGTCGCCGGCATCGGATCACCCACCGAGGCCCAGCGGCGTCAGCAGCTGGCCGGGGTCGAAGTAGGCGGTGACCTCCTTGATCCGGCCGTCCTCGATCCGGAAGATGTTCATCCCCCGGACCGTGATCCGCTCGTGGGTCGGGGCCGCTCCCATGAACACGCCCTGGTGGGTGCCGGTGATGGTGAACGCGGCGGCGACCTTGTCGTCCTGCTCCAGGAGGTCGTCGACGGTGAACACCCGGTCCGGGAACCCGCCGTACCAGCGCAGCGCGAACTCCTTGTAGGCGGCCAGGCCGTGGATGCCGTCCGGAGAGATCGGGTTCTCGAAGACCACGTCCGGAGCCATCAGGCTGTCAGCGAGCTGAAGGTTCCCGGGACTGGTGAGGAACTCCTCGTAGTACCGGCGGACGAGCTCCGCCCCTGTGTCGGCCATGACCATCTCGCTTCCGTGGGTTGGTGGGGTCTTCTTGGCTGCGTCGCGTGTGTCGTGTGCGTCGCGTGCGTCGCACTTCGTCGCCTGCGTCGCGCTTCGTCGGCGCGGGGCCCGACGGCCGGCTCCCCGGTGACGCACGGGAGCCGGCCGAACCGGGTCAGGCGCTGCGCAGGAACCACTCGGCCGCCCGCTCGCCGATGACGTAGCAGGTGAGGTTGGGGTTGCCGCTGACGTGCGTGGGCATGACCGACGCGTCGACGACGCTCAGGTTCTCCACGCCGTGCACCCGCAGCCGCTGGTCCACCACGGCGCCCTGGTCCTCGGCGGAGCCCATCCTGGCGGTGCCGACCGGGTGCCACAGGGTGGCGGAGTTCTCCCGCACGTAGTCGAGCAGCGCGGCGTCGCTGTCGACCTGACGCTGGGTCAGGTTCTCGCTCAGCCCGGTGGACAGGTCCTGGATCTGCTTGGAGTTGGCGATCTCCCAGGAGAGCCTGACCCCGTCCAGGGCGATCTTCCGGTCCGCCTCCTCGCCGTAGGAGTTGAGGAAGATGTCGGGCTGGACCGTGGGGTCGGCGCTGCGCAGCGACACCCGGCCTCGGCACAGCGGCTTCTGGAGCACGCTCATCACGCTGATCGGCCGATGGGTGGCCGGCGCGTAGCGGCTGACGAAGTACAGCTGCATGTTGTTGAACTGGTCGGTCCCGGGGGCCGTGTAGCGCGCCAGGACCTGCACGTCGGGATCGTTCGGGTCGGTGACTCCCTCCTTGGGGAGCAGGCCGACGGTGATCTGCTGGTGCTCGATCAGGTTCTCGCCGACGTTCGGCTGGTCCAGGACCACGTCGATGCCCAGGCCGCGCAGCTGCTCCTTGGGACCGACGCCGGAACGCAGCAGGATGGCCGGCGAGTTCAGCGCGCCCGCCGACAGCGTGACGTGCCTGGCCTGGACCGTCTCGGTCCGGCCGTCCGACACGATCTCCACTCCGGTGGCCCGGGTGCCCTCGAACAGCACCCGGTTGACCTGCGTCAGCGCCCGGATGGTGAGGTTGGGACGGTGCTGGGCCACGGACAGGTAGGCGACCGAGGTGGACACCCGCAGATTGCCGTCCCGGTTCATCGGGATCGGGCCGACGCCGCTGGCCTGCGGGTCGTTGTGGTCCGGCACGTAGCCGAATCCCTGGTCCAGGCAGGCCTCCAGGTAGGCCGCCTGGAACGGCACCAGCTCGTCGCGCTTCCAACGGACGATCGGCGTGGGGCCGTTCTGCCCGTGCAGCGGACCCTGGAAGTCCTGGTCGTTCTCCTGCTTGACGAAGTACGGGAGCACCTGGTCCCAGGACCACTCGTCGTTGCCGAGTCCGGCCCACTCGTCGTAGTCCGCGGGGATCCCGCGCAGCGCGATGGCGCCGTTGACCGAGGAGCAGCCGCCGGCGACCTTGCCGCGGGCGTAGGTCAGGGACCGGCCGGGCACCGCCTCGGCGGTGTAGCCCCAGTCGTGGTCCTCCACGGACACGGTCAGCGCGTTGGTGATGTCCTCGGGCGTCTGCGCGACCTCGCCCCAGAACGGGCCGGCCTCGAGCAGCAGGACGGTGCAGTCGGGGTTCTCCGACAGCTTGCTCGCCAGGACGGCCCCCGAGGAGCCGGCCCCGACGACGATGTGGTCGTAAATCATCGCTCTCCCTTTCCGGGGTCGGGAGCGAGGCCGGGGAACTCGCCGGTCTCGATCCACGATTCGATGGCCTCCTGCTCTGCGACATCCACGTACTCGAGCCGGATGCCCAGCAGGTCCGGCTTGGTGATGATCCAGTCGGGAGTGGCGCCTTCGGCACTCCTGGACGCCGCGTCGATCCCAATGCCCTGGGCCTCGAGCGTCTTGATCCGGGTGGCCATGTCCGGCTCCCACAGGCCCAGGTAGAGGATCTGACCCTCCTTCTCGGCCGAGAAGATGCCGTCGCCGTGCGCCTCGATCAGCTCGTAGTAGGGCGGGCCCTCCTTCGAGAAGGCCACATGGACGACCTGCTCGTGCGGCTCGGGGTCCTCCAGCCGGGGGTTGGTCACCCAGGCGGGCTTGGTGAAGGTCACGCCCAGGATCCGGGAGAACTCCTCGATGGCCCGGTCGAGATCCGGGACGACCACCCCGATGTGGAAGTACGTCGGCGCCGTCACGTCAGCCCCCTGTCCTGGTTGTCGGTGGTTTTCCGAGTCGGGTCCCCCGCCGGAACCGGAACGTACGAGTGGAGTTCCGGGTCCGCCGCGAGAAGGGGAAGCATGGCCGGGACGAAGACCTTCAGGTACTCGGTCGCGGAATGCCGCGCAAGCGCCTCTTCGTCCACGTACTGCTCGACCACGAGATATCGACGGGGCACGGTAAGGGACCGGACGAACTGGAACAACGGCGTGCCCGGCTCATTGGCCAGGACGTTCGCCACCAATTCCCCGAGGAGTTTCTCGAAGGGCTCCTCCGAACCCTCATTCACATTCAGCACCGTGGTGCAGGTGATCACGGGATCCCTTGCTTTCTTGACCGCAGGCGGTCAGCGAAGAGGGGGCAGCAGCACGTCGGCCGTGGCGTCCTGGAGCGCGGCCTCGGCCTCGGGGTACGCGTAGTACTCCGGGCCGTCGTTCTTGAAGAGGTCCGCGCCGACCGCGCCGAGCGTGTCGAACCACATCGACATCTCGCGGCCGATCTCCTCACCGAAGAGGTAGTTGACCATCGCGACCGTGCCCGCGTTGATCGAGCTGGCGCCGGCCGTGGTCCAGATCCGCTGGTCAGGAGCGCCCAGCCACATCCGGCGGGGCTCGACGACGTTGGCGCCCTCCTCCTTCAGCCGCCGGGTGATCGGCGGACTGCAGGTGACAGGGGTGTTGCCGAGCACGCCGGCGCGCTGCAGGATGCCCACGCCGACGCAGTTGGAGCCGATGAACTTGCCGTTGACGTAGTGGTGCCGGATCGTGTCGAGGACCCGCTCGTCCTTGGTGGCCTCACCGGATCCGTTGCCGCCGGGGACGTAGAGGACGTCGTAGAGGTCGCCGTTCTTCAGCACCGCGTGCGGCTCGACCCGGGCGCCCATCTGCATCTCGATGCTGCCCTCGTCGAGCGCCACCAGCTTGACGTCCAGCTGCTCGCCCGTCGTGTTCTTCAGGTAGACCGCGACGCCGGTCAGGATCTCCCACGGAATGATCGTGTCCGATTCGCTGCACCGGTGGTAGGCGAGAACTCCGATGGTTTTGATGTCGGTCATGCCTGTGTATTCCCCTCCGCTGGACTTCCCGGCTGAAATGGAATGGGACACCGGGTTCGGAGAAAAGTTAGCCCAGCCGGCCGGAAGGCCCCACGGGCATTGTTCAGACTTTATGACGTCCGTACCGGGGCCGGGCGACCGCCCGGAGCCGAAGTCACAAAGTATCTGCGGGTTCTTTGTCCTGGGCCCTGCGGACAGCAGATCCTCACAGGCATGACAACAGAGAGCACCGGCAGGACCGTGCTGGCCGCAGGGCCGAGCGTTCCGGCCCCACAGCCGCCCGAGAAGCCCCGGACCGCCATCCGCTTCGGCACGGTCGTCGTCGGGAACTTCATGGTCCTCATGGACGCCTCGATCCTGAACGTCGCCCTTCCGTCGGTCCGTCACGACCTGCACGCGTCCGCGGGATCGCTGCCGTGGACCGTCGACGCGTACACGGTCGTGTTCGCGGGCCTGATGCTGGCGTCCGGCTCGGTGGCGGACCGCTGGGGGCCACGACGGGTCTACCGCACCTCACTTGCCGTCTTCGGCGTCATCTCGCTGCTCTGCGCGGGCGCCACCGCGACCGGCATGCTGATCGCCGGCCGGGCCCTGCTCGGCGTGGCGGCGGCCGGTCTGGTGCCCGCGTCACTGGCGCTGCTGGCCGGGCTGTACCCGGACCCCTCACGTCGCGCCCGCGCGGTCGGCAGCTGGGCCGCGCTCAGCGGCCTCGGACTGGTCGCCGGCCCGGTCGTCGGCGGGGCGCTGGTCGCCCTGGGCGGCTGGAAGCTGGTCTTCCTGGTGAACCCGCCGATCGCGTTCGCCGCGTTCTTCGCGGCCCGGGTCTTCCACACCGACAAGCCCGCGAACCACCGGCCGGTCGACGGCTGGGGGCTGCTGCTCTCCATCCTGGGCCTGGGCGCGCTGACCTTCGGTCTGGTCGACGCGGGAGTCTCCGGATGGGGCCGTCCTGTTCCTGCCGTCTCGATCGGCCTGTCCGTCGTCGCCTTCGCGGCCCTCTTCCTGGTCGAGCGCCGGGTCGCCTTCCCCGCGCTGCCGCCGACGCTGCTGGCGATGACCCGGGTGCGCTCGGACCTGGTCGCGGGCGGGGTGGCGTCGCTGATCTTCTACGGCCTGCTCTTCTCGATGACCCAGTGGATGGTCAACGAGCGGCACCTGTCCCCCTTCCAGGCGGGCCTGGCCTTCCTGCCGATGACCCTGCCGCTGGCCGTGCTGCCGATCTTCACCGGCCGTCTGGTGGCCAGGATCGGCACCCGGCCACTGATCTTCTTCGGCATCACCGCCGGCGGCCTGTCCGGCGCGATCCTGGCCGGCGCGGGCGCCCACGCCTCGTTCGCGCTGATCGTCGTCGCGCAGGTGGTGCTGGCGTTCGCGAGCGCGACGGCGATCCCCGCGGCCACCGCCGACCTGTCGATGGCCGCGCCCAAGGACCTGGCCGCCACCGCCCAGGGCGCGCTGAACGCCTCCCGTCAGGCCGGATCGGCGCTCGGCGTCGCCGTCCTCGGGACGCTGGCGACCATGCACGACATCGGGCTCGCGGTCACCGCGTTCGCCGTCGTCACGCTGGTGGTCGTCGTCCTCACCCACCGGGCCCACCCCGCGGCCTGACCCGGCACCTCCCGGGTCCCCACGCACGGCTCACGAAAGGAAGACCGTCATGGCCACCGCCATCGAGGACGCCACCGAGGCCCCGGTCGTCAGGGACATCGTGTGGATCCGTCAGGCACTGCAACGTGCCATCGAGTTGGAGCACTCGACACTGCCGCTCTACACCGCCGCGATGCTCTCGCTCGAGGTGCAGAACTACACCAGCTACAACTCCATCCGCAGCGTGCTGATGGAGGAGATGGTGCACATGTCCATCGCCGCCAACATGCTCGCCGCGATCGGCGGGCGACCGCGGATCAAGAACATCTCGCACGTCTTCCCCTCCAAGGGGCTTCCCGGCGGCGTCGAGCCCGATCTGCACATCGGTCTGGCCAAGCTCTCCAAGGCCCAGTTGCAGAACTTCATGCGCCTGGAGTCACCGCTCTTCCTGCTGCCGCCGGAGTTCTCCCACGAGAGCTACCCGACCATCGGCAAGCTCTACGGCGAGATCCGCGCCGCGATCGTCGACAACGCGGCGGAGCTGCGCGCCGCGGTGACCGGCGGCCGGATCGCCAACCAGGTCGGCGACAACATCGGCTTCAAGACGATCGTGCCGACGCCCGGCGTCGACCCGATCGACCAGCTGCTGGAGGGCATCGACGAGATCCTGGAGCAGGGCGAGGGCGCCTCCAGCGGGCTGATCCAGGCCGGCGCCGCCTTCCAGCACGAGGAGTCGCACTACGGCAAGTTCGCCGAACTCTGGTACGGGCACCAGTACCGGCAGCCGAACCCCGTGGTGGAGCTGACCCGGGAGTCCGAGGCGGTCTACTTCCAGGGGGACCGGATCGACTGGCCCGCGGTCGTCAACACCCTGGCGGTGCCGGCGGACGGCTACGACCGGTTGCTCGCGGAGGACCCGGACGGCGAGGCCGCCGCGGCCGAACTCGACATGTTCGACCAGGGCTACACCGCGATGATGGGGAAGCTGGACGAGCTGTGGAACGGGTCGAGCGACCCGATGACCCAGTGGGCGACCTTCGGCGAGGCCGTCGAGCACATGGCCAAGTTCCGGGTGCTGTCCTGCTTCACCCTCATGCGGCGCGAGGTCCCCCGCGCGCTGGTGGACGACCTGCCCCGGCTGTATCCCACCGAGTTCGGCTTCCTGCGCACCTACACCGACCTGGACCAGCCCGTCTTCTACGGTCCGCGCTTCCGCAACCTCGCAGCCGACAACCGGAAGTAACGCCCCGCCGGACAGCTGCCCGAGGGCCTGTCGGGCAGCCTCTACCCAGGAGCCACGATGAACCGCACCCCCAAGATCCTCATGGTGCTCTCCAGCCATGACCGGCTGGGCGACACCGGCCGCCCCACCGGCTACTACCTGCCCGAACTCGCCCACCCCTGGAGCGTGTTCGGATCCGCCGGCTACCACGTCGACCTGGTCTCGCCGCAGGGCGGCCGACCCCCGGCGTACGGAACCGACCCGCAGGACCCGATCCAGCAGGCGTTCCTGGACGACGCGGAGGCCGGTCGCAAGCTGGCCGCCACGCTGCGGCCGGAGGAGATCGACCCGGCCGACTACGACGTGGTCTTCTACGTCGGCGGACACGGCACCATGTGGGACTTCCCCGGCAACGCCGCCCTGGCCGGGATCGCCCGCGACGTCTACGAGAACGGCGGCGTGGTCGCCGCCGTCTGCCACGGCCCGGCCGGGCTGCTCGACATCACGCTGTCCGACGGAACCCGCCTGGTCGAGGGCAAGCGGGTCACCGGGTTCACCAACAGCGAGGAGGCCGCGGCCGGACTGACCGACGTGGTCCCCTTCCCGTTGCAGACCGCGCTGGAGCAGATCGGGGCCAAGCACGAGGGCGTCGGCGACTACCTCGCCCACGTGGTCGTCGACGGCCGCCTGGTCACCGGCCAGAACCCGGCGTCGGCCTTCGGCACCGCCGAGGCCGTGGTCGGCGTGCTGGCCGGACGCTGATGCGAGCCGACCCCGCCGAGGCGGAGCGCGGATCCGCCGACCCACGCCGCTGGGTGGTCCTGGGGGTGGTGTTGACCAGTACCTTCCTGGTCATCGGCGGGGTCTCCCTGATGAACCTGGCGATCCCCTCGATCCAGGACTCCCTGCACGCGGGTTTCGCCGAGGTCATGTTCGCGGTCGCGGGCTACGGACTGGTCTACGCGGTCTTCCTGACCACCGGCGGTCGGCTCGGCGACCTGCTCGGACGCAAGCGGGTGCTGCTGACCGGACTGGCCGTGTTCGTCGCGGCCTTGACGGCCGGCGGCCTCGCTCCGGACGCCCAACTGCTCATCGCCGCCCGGCTGGTGCAGGGGTTCGGTGCGGCGCTGATCTACCCGCAGGTCCTGTCGGTCATCGACGACACCTTCACCGGACGCGAACGCACCTTCGCCCTGGGGCTGTTCGGCGCGTCGATCGGGGTCGCCATCGTGTCCGGGCAGTTGATCGGCGGCGGGCTGATCGAGCTCGCGCTGTTCGGGCAGACCTGGCGGCCGGCGCTCCTGGTGCTCGTCCCCGTCGGGCTGGCCGCGCTGCTGACCGGCAAGTTGGCGATGCGCGACGAGCGGCCACCGGGCGCGGAGTTGCGGATCGACTACTCCGGCATCGCGCTGATCGCCACCGCGCTGTTCTGCCTGGTGCTGCCGCTGCTCGTCGGCCCCGACCTCGGCTGGCCCTGGTGGAGCTGGGCGATGCTGGCCGCCACCGGTCCCGCCTTCGCCCTGCTGCTGCGGCACGAGCGGGTGCTGGCCTCCGACGGTCGCACCCCCCTGGTCGATCCGGCGCTGTTCCGCCAACGCTCCTTCTCCGTCGGCATGCTGATCGGCGTCATCTTCTTCGTCACCGTGGTCGGCTTCACGGTCTACACCACGCTGACCCTCCAACTGGGCATGGGCCTGGTGCCGATGCAGGCCGGCCTGGCCTACGCGCCGGTGGGCGTCGCCTTCTTCCTCGCCTCCCTGCTCGCACCGAGGTTGGTGCTGCGCCACGGCGGGCGCAGCGTACTGACCCTGGGCTGCGCGCTGCTGGCCGCGGGCCTGGCGGCGGTCTACCTGTCCGTCTCGTCGGCGGGTGCCGACACCTCGGGCGGGACCCTGCTGCTCCCCCTGCTCGTCGTCGGAGCGGGCCAGGGCTGCGCCATGTCACCGCTCATCGGCAGCGTCCTTGCCGGTATCAGGCCGCATGACCGCGGCGCGGCGGCGGGGGCGTTGACCACGGCGTTCCAGCTCGGCCAGGCGCTCGGCGTGGCCGGCGTCGGCACGCTGTTCACGCTGCTGGGCGCGGTGCCCGGGGCCGTGCAGCAGGCGGAGCACTACCGCTCCGCCTACCGCACCGCCCTGGTGCTGCTGGCCTGCCTCGCCCTGGTCTGCCTCGCGCTGGTGTCGCTGCTGCCGTCGGCTTCCGACGCCGAACACCACGTCCACTGGGCGGCACACGGTCGGCGCACCGGCGCCGCCCACGCGCTCTACCACCTGACCGGCGGCCATGTGGCTCACCTGCTGCACCGCTGGACCCATCACCACGACCGTCCGCCGGAGGCAGCCCAGGCGCTGGACCTTCCGGAACCGGTCCTCGACGGAAGGAACTGAGAGATGCTTCAGCGCGACCTGGGACGTCAGGGACTGCGGGTCTCCGCACAAGGCCTCGGCTGCATGGGGATGAGCCAGTCCTACGGCGTCGCCAACGACATCACGTCCATCGAGACGGTGCACCGGGCGCTCGACCTCGGCATCACCCTGCTGGACACCGCCAACGTCTACGGCGCCACCGGGCTGTACGGCGTCGGCGCGAACGAGAAGCTCATCGGCCACGCGATCCGGGGCCGCAGGGACGAGGTGGTGCTGGCCAGCAAGTGCGGCATCGTGGACGTCCGCCCGGGATCGGGCATGGAGCTGCGCGCGGACCCCGACTACGTGCGACGCTGCTGCGACGAGTCGCTGAACCGGCTCGGCGTCGACCACCTCGACCTCTACTACCTGCACCGGGTGGACCCGAGGACGCCGATCGAGGAGTCGGTCGGCGCCCTGGCCGACCTGGTCAAGGCCGGCAAGGTCCGCTACATCGGCGTCTCCGAGGTGACCGCGGACGAGTTGGAGCGGGCGCACGCCGTGCACCCGGTCTCGGCGGTGCAGAGCGAGTACTCGCTGTGGACCCGGGGCGTCGAGGAGTCGGTGCTGCCGACGGCCCGCCGGCTCGGCATCGGGCTGGTGCCCTTCTCCCCGCTCGGACGCGGCTTCCTGACCGGCGCGATCACCTCGACGGGCTCCTTCGCCGACAACGACATGCGCCGTGGGATGCCCCGCTTCCACGAGGACGCCTTCGACGCGAACCAGGCGATCGTCGAGACCATCCGCTCGGTCGCCGCCGAGAAGGAGGTCCTGCCCGGGCAGGTCGCACTGGCCTGGGTCCACGCCCAGGGCGACGACATCGTCCCGATCCCCGGCACCAAGCGCGTCGCCTACCTGGAGCAGAACGCCGCAGCGGCCGAACTGGTGCTGTCCCCGGCGGACCTGGAGCGGCTCGACACCGTGGCGGGCCGCACCGTCGGCGCTCGTCGTTGACGTCCCCATCGAAGTCCGAGCTGACGTCCGACCAGGAGGGGGCTGCCATGCGGGTCGATCTGCTCACCAAGGAGTACCCGCCGGAGGTGTACGGCGGAGCGGGCGTCCATGCCAGGGAGTTGGCACGGGAGTTGCGCCCCCGGCTGGACCTGCGGGTGCGCTGCTTCGGCGAGCCCAGGGACGAGGCGGGCGTGACCGCCTACCGGGAGCCCGTGCTGGCCGCCGGAGCCAACCCGGCGCTGCGGGCGCTCGGGGCCAACGTCGAGATGGCCGCCGACTGCGCGGGCGCCGACGTCGTGCACAGCCACACCTGGTACGCGAACGCGGCGGGTCATCTGGCGAAGGTGCTCCACGGCACCCCGCACGTGGTGACCCTGCACAGCCTGGAACCGCTCCGGCCGTGGAAGGCGGAGCAGTTGGGCGGCGGATACGCGCTCTCCTCGCTGGTGGAGCGGGCCGCGGTCGAGTCCGCGGACGCGGTGATCGCGGTGTCGGAGGGAATGCGCAGGGACGTCCTGACGGTCTATCCGACGGTCGATCCGGACCGGGTGCGGGTGGTGCACAACGGGATCGACCCCACGGCGTACCGGCCGGACCGGGGCACCGAGGCGCTGGACCGGTTCGGCATCGACCCGGCCAGGCCGATCGTGCTCTTCGTCGGACGCGTGACCCGGCAGAAGGGCCTGCCGCAGCTGATGCGCGCCGCCTTCGAGCTGGACCCGGCGGCGCAGCTGGTGCTCTGCTGCGGGCAGCCGGACACCCCGGAGATCGCCGAGGAGACCGCCGCCCTGGTGGCGGAGCTCAGCCGGACCCGCAGCGGGGTCTTCCGGATCGACGGCATGCTGGAGCCGACCCTGGTGCGCCAGTTGATGACCTGGGCCACGATCTTCGTCTGTCCCTCGCTCTACGAGCCGATGGGCATCGTCAACCTGGAGGCGATGGCCTGCGGGACGGCCGTGGTCGCCACCGCGACCGGCGGGATCCCGGAGGTCGTCGAGGACGGCGTGACCGGTCTGCTCGTCCCGATCGAGCAGGAGCAGGACGGCAGCGGCACCCCGCTGGACCCGGAGCGCTTCACCAAGGATCTCGCGGCGGCCGTCAACACCCTGCTCGGCGACCCGGAGCTGGTCCGCACGATGGGTGCGGCCGGCCGCTCCCGGGCGGTGGAGCAGTTCAGCTGGCGCCGGGCCGCGGAGCGCACGCACGAGATCTACCGGTCCGTGCTCGGCCGGGACTGAGTACAGCCGGGACCCGGCACGGACGGCAGTGGGGGTGACGCGCCTGGCGTCACCCCCACTGCCGTTCCCGTCGGCGGCCGTTCCTGTCGAGGGCCGTTCCTGCCGACGGTCAGTCGGCCTTGAGCTCCGGAGGATAGAGGAAGTAATTGGCGGCCGACGCCGCCTGCGCCCCCTCGTGGACCGCCGCGGTGACCTGGTGCGAGTGCAGCGCGGTGATGTCCCCGGCCGCGTAGACGCCGGCCACCGAGGTCTTCTGCTCGGTGTCGACGGCCACGTAGCCGGTGTCGGCCAGCCGAACCCCGAGCTTGCCGGCCAGCACGGTCTCCGGGGTGGCCCCCTGGATGCTGAACAGCGCGTCGAGTTCGAGCCGCAGACCGCCGTGGGTGGTGATCGCCCGAAGCAGGCCGTCATCGCCCTCGTGGCCCAGAATCCGGTCGTGGATCACCGGAATCCCCGCGGACTCCAGACGACGGCGGAACCGCGGGCTGATCCCGTCGGCCCGGCTGTTCGTCAACAGCTGCACGCGGTCGGTGAGGGCGTGCAGCTGCATGGCCTCACCGGCGGCGGCGTCGGTGTGGCCCACCACCAGGATCCGGCGACCGCGGTTCTCGTAGCCGTCGCAGGTGATGCACCAGAACATCGAGCGCCCGACGTAGGCCTCCCAACCCGGGAAGTGCGGGAAGTGGTCCAGCACCCCGGTGGCCAGCAACAGCGTGCGGGCACGCCAACTGCCGCCCTGCGCGTACAGAGTGAATCCCCGCTCGGCGTCGCCACGGACGTCGGTGATCCGGTGGTGCGCGATGCCGGCGTTCGGGTAGCGGGCCAACTGCTCCTCGGCCAGCTTCCGGAGGTCGACCGTGGCGATCCCGTCAGGGAAGCCCAGGTAGTTGTGGTTGACCTGGTGATGGGTGGAGCGGCCGTGCCCGGTGTCGAAGACCAGTACCTCGCGGTTGTACCGGGCCAGATAGATCGCCGCGGACAGTCCCGCGGGCCCGCCGCCGATGACGGCCGCGTCAACTGTGTTCTGTGGCAAGGATTCCGCCTTTCCTCTCGGGACCGTCCTCAGCTGAGGGCCGTCATGTGCGCCCGGGTCCGCTTGAGTTCGGTGAACCCGGGGACGGAGGCGACCAGGGCCAGCCCGTCCCAGAGCCGCGCTGCGGCCTCGCCGCGCGGGACCGGGCTCACGACCGGGCCGAAGAACGCGACCGGCGCGGCGCCGGAGTCCTCCGGCGCGTGCAGCGCGATGACGGGAGTGCCGAGCCCCTCGCCGGCCAGGGCGACCGCGGTTCCGTGCGAGGCGCGCAGGGCCTCCTCGTACTCCGCCGACTCCAACGCGTCGGCCAGCGCCTGCGGAAGTCCGGCCTGCCGCAGGGCGCTGCTCACCATGGCCACGGTCGGCTGGACGCGCCGGTCGTGCAGCCGGGTGCCGAGCGCCGTGTAGAGCGGGCCGAGGACCTTGTCCCCGTGCTCGGCCTGCGCGGCGACGCAGACCCGCGCCAGGGCCCGGGCCTCGAACAGGCTCTGCCGGTAGGCCTGCGGCAGCCGGGGGCTGTCCTGGAGCAGCGCCAGACTCATCACGTTCCAGTGGATGGTGATCGGGCGCAGCCGCTCGACCTCGAGGATCCAGCGCGAGGTCTGCCAGGACCAGGGGCAGATCGGGTCGAACCAGAACTCCGCGACCAGACGCTCCGGCGGATTCACCGCTGGGTTCGCCGCCGGGTTCAAGGTCTGCTGTCCAGAGAACCTGTTCATGGTGTCCGTTCGTCGTCGTAGTCGGTCGGAGTCGGTCGATGTCGAGTCGGGCGATGTCGAGTCGGGCGATGTCGAGTCGGTCGGAGTCGAAAGGGTGGCGAAACGGGTCTCAGGGACGACCCGCGCCGGTGAGCGTCGGGCCCGCGAGCGGTGACGCGGTGAGCCGGTCGATGGCCCGCAGCGGGATCGGCAGCCAGGCGGGACGGTTGTGGGCCTCGTACACCGCCTCGTAGACCGCCTTGTCCGCCTCGAACGCCCTGACCACGGCCGGATGGCGTTCGGGGTCCGCCCCGCGCGCCGCGGTGTAGCCGGCGCAGAAGGCCCGGCGGTTGCGCCCGACCCAGTCGGCGGCACGGCGCTCCTGGGCCTCGCGGCTCGGACCGGTCGCCGGACCCGCCGCCATCGCCTGCTGTGCGGCGTAGTCGAAGGAGCGCAGCATGGAGGCCACGTCGCGAAGCGCGGGGTGGAGCCGTCGCCGCTCCTCCGGCGTCCGGCCCGGTTCGCCCTCGAAGTCGATGAGCACCCAGCCGCTCTCCGCCCGAAGTGCCTGCCCCAGGTGGAGGTCACCGTGCACCCGCTGCACCGGCAGCGCCCCGGGATGCCGGACGGCCTCGCCGAGATCCCGCTGGATCGCCCGCAACCGCTGCTCGTAGGGCCGCAGTTGCGGGACATCCGCCAGTGCGGACTCCAGCCGGGCGACGGCCGAGGCGACGAGGTCGTCGGCCTCCGCGGCGGTCGGCGTCCGGGTGGACAGCTGCGCGGCCAGCGCCGCGTGGACCTCGGCGGTCGCCCGGCCCAGACCGCGTGACTCCGTGGTGAACGGAAGGCCGGGTCGGTCCGGACGCGGCGTGGCGGTGATCCAGTCGCGGGCCTGCTCGACCGCCATGCCCCAGCCGTCGCCCCGGGAAGGGATGAACTCCTGCAGGATCGCGAGGGTGACCGGTGCCCCCAACACGTCGGACGACAGCTGCATCCAGGCCATCAGATCGGCGCTGCGCACCCCCTCCGCCCGGTGCAGCGCGCCGAGCAGCTCCAGTTCGGGGCTGTCCCCGACAACCAGCCGACGCAGCACCTTGAGCACCAGGGTGCGGCCGAACATGACCGAGGTGTTGCTCTGTTCCGCACGGCTGACCTCGGCGGTCAGACCGAGCGGGATCACGCACCCCGGCGTCCGCCTCAGCTCGACCGGCCCCTGCCCGTCGGCGCCGGCCAGCAGTTCCAGCAGACGCCCCATCAGTTCCGGGTCGGCCGTGGCCTCGTAGTAGTCGAACTCCCCCGTCAGCGGACCCGCGCCCCGGCCGATGCGCGCTTCCGTGGGCACTCCGGGCGGCATGTCGCCGACGCCGACCAGCAGTTGGTACCACTCGCCGGGGCCGCAGCCGACCGTGACCTGGAACAGCGCCGGGTGTCCCGGTCCGAGCGCGGTGACGTGCACCTGGTCCAGCGTGGGCAGGGCCTGTTGTTGCTTGCCGGCGAACCATCGCTGCCGGACCAGCCACGGCGGCAGCAGCAGCCGCAGATCCTCGCGGAACTCCGCTCCGCCGGGCGGTCGGACGCTCATGCGGCGGACGCCTGGGCGCTGCCGCAGAGCACGGTGATGGCGTGGGCGAGGGAGACCATGGTCATGTGGTGGTGCCAGCCGGGGTAGGAGCGCCCCTCGAAGTCGCGCACGCCCAGCGGATCACTCACCTCGGCCAGGTCCCGCTCGACCCGTCGGCTCAGCATCGCCGTGCGGTAGAGCGTCCCGAGCGGGAGACGGGGCAGGTTGCTGAGCCAGAACTCGTGGGGGCGACGGTCCGCGGGATTGGCCCAGGCGCCGAGCAGGACCAGATCCTCCTCGTGCGATCGGGACGTCTGCGACCGACGGCTCAGCGGCCGGACCGCGACGGAGCCCACGGCCGTCCTGTGGATCGTGTCGGCGCCGTGGTTCCGCCACTCCACAGGCCGCCGCTGCTGCCGCACCATGGAGATCAGCGTGGTGGCCGGGTCGGCGTGGTGGGCGCCGTAGCCGTGGTCGGAGCGCAGCCCTCGGGAGCTGGCCGCGACAAGCCTCTCGGGGTCGTCGACGCGCACCACGAAAGGGATCTGATGATCCGTCAGTATCTGGCAGGTCAGCCGCGGGTCGCCCTCGCGCAGGTCCATGACCACCGGGCGGCGCGGCAGGTCCCATTCGACGGCCATCCGCACCACGGCCTTGACGGCGCACTGCTCCAGCGTGTCCGAACACGCGAATTCGGGAATGGCGGCCCGCTGCCGCAGATCCGGCTCCTCGATCCAGCCTGCGGGCAGCGAAATGCGCCAGTCCACCGGGCAGCTCACCTGCTCGTTGGCGAGCCAGACACCCACCCCCTGCTGGCAGTTCACCACCCTTCCGAATTCGGCGACGAATTGCCGGTCGACGCCGACGGAATGCCGCCCCATCTTGGTCAGCACCAGCGGCTGCACCACCCAGGCCCGGGGAAGGGCGGCCCGGTGCATATGGTGGGCCAGCGCCATTCTTACCGAGCCGCTGTCCCACGGTGACTTGCTGATGAACTGGTGGAGATTCTGCTCGAAGCTCCGACCCGCCCAGTTCGCCAGGGAGCGCACCGTCTTCTTACCTTCGGCGGCGAGCAGCCCGCGGACGTACATGTCGCCCCAGCGGCGTTGGTCACTACGCGGAATGGAGGCGAGCGTCTTCTCGATGACCTCGTCGACCACATCCAGGGACGACACACGTGTTCTCTTGTGCTGGTCGCCGGCCATTGGCCCTGCCTTTCACATCTGTTGGAGGGCATCCGGCCGGTGGCAGCAGGGACTTCGTGAACGAAGGTCAGACTTCGTACACGAAGGTCACTGTGACGGTGATGCCGAGGAGAAACACACAGGATTCGGGCGGGCGGGCGGGAGGCCTTCGGGCCTCAGTAGGCCGCCCGGGTCAGCACCCGGTCGGGCGCGAGTCTGGCGAACCTTCCGGTCCAGTCCTCGGAGACGGCGCCGGGCTCGTTGTAGAGCTCGAAGGTGCGGTTCTCCGCCGTGGGACTGCGGAGCGCCTGGACGCAGGCCTCCGCGACGTCGGCCCGGCTGACCCATCCCTGGCCGGAGTCGCCCTGCTCCAGCCGGACGCGCTCACCGGCGAAGTGCTCGTCGGTGAGCCAGCTCGGGCGGACGACCGTGTAGGGCAGACCCGACTCACGCACCGCGTCCTCGCCGCGCAACCGCCAGTCGAGCAACCTGCCGTAGGCGTTCATCGGGTGTTCCCTGCGGGTCACGAAGATCTGGCTGACCAGGACGAAGTAGGGACGCTCCCCCTCCGCCGTGGCCGCCGCGAGCACATTGCGGACCCCGTCGTACATCGTGGACTCCGGGCTGTCCGGGCCCGACTCGGCGGTGCCGGGCTCCACGCTGAAGACCACTCCGGCGCAGCCTCGCAGGGCGACGCGCAGGGTGTCGGCCTCACGGACGTCCGCCTCGAAGACCTCCACGCCCGACGGCACCCGTTGCGGGGCGTGCCGCGGGTTGCGGCTCACGACGCGCACCCGGGCGCCCTCCTCCGCGAGCCGCCTGGCCACCAGGCCGCCGACCCGGCCGGCGCCGCCGATGACGGCGAGTGGGCTGTTCATCGATTGCCTCCCGTAGGTCTGCCGTTCACATCCAGCGGAGGATGTCGTCGGCGGTTCTGAGTTGGGTCTCGGCGGGCAGCCCGGCCAGTGCGGGCACCCGGAGGCCGGGATAGACGGTGACTCCGTGGAATCGCGACCCGGCGGACACCACCGCGCCGTCGCCCACGGCCGAATAGCCTTCGAGCGTGGCCGGATGGTGCAGGTCGGAGCGGATCTCCACCATCGGGCCGATGTAGCTGTCGCTGATCTGCGCGTAGGGCCCGATGAGCGCGGACTCCCCGCACGCCGTCCGCAGCAGGGTGCTGCCCTCCCGGACGTCGGCTCCGTCGCCTATGTCCGCATGCTCCAGCCGCACCCGCGGGCCGATCTCCACCTCGCGGCCGATCCGCACTCCCGGGCCGATCACCACCGAGCCCTCGTCGATCTTCTGGGCGAGGGTGGTGCCGGTGACGTCGTCCTTGGCCAGCAACGTGCTCCGGTGGATCCAACTGCGGGCGCCGGGCTCGTCCGGCGCGTCCATCAGCCGGTTCATCTGGCTGTACTCGCCGTCCAGGACGTGCTGCAGGGTGCCCAGGTAGTCCGGGACGTTGCCCAGGTCGCCGAGCCGGTTGATGGTGTGCAGAGCCACCGCCTCGCCGCGCGCGACCAGCCGCGGCAACAGGTCGCCGCCCCAGTCGAGCCGCTGGTGGGACTGCCTCAGCAGTTCCGGCTCGCGGGCCAGCAACCGCAGCCGGCCGCAGTCCACGAGGTACATCCCGGCGTTCGTGGGAAGGGTGGCCCCGGCCTCTTCGACGCTCCGGGGGAACAGCGCGCGCAGGCGTTCCTCGTCGGGCTTCTCGACGAAGCCGGTCACCAGCCCCCGCTCGTCGGTCTGCATCACCCCGTACTTGCCGACGACCTCCGCCGCGGTCCGTTCCACCGTCGCCAGAGTCACCAGGGCCTGGGACGCCCGGTGGGTCTCGGCCAGTTCGGCGACATCGAAGTCGAAGAGGGAGTCGACCGGCAGGATCAACGCGCGCCCCTGCAGGTCCCAGTGCTCGAGGTTGTGCAGCGTGGCTCCGGCGGAGCCGACGTTGTAGCGGTCGAAGCGGGAGCGGGAGTACCTGATCTCCACGCCGTACCGTTCCCCGTGACCGAGCAGCAACTTGATCTGGTTGCGGTTCTCCAGGCCGTGGGTCACCACGTAGAACCGGCGAAGCCCCTGCTCCCGACAGGCGTCGAGCACCCACTCGATCAACCGTCGCCCTGCGAACGGGATGAGCGCCTTGCTGCGGATGTAGTCCGCAGACTTCAGGGTGATCGGCTTGGCGCGCTCGCCCCGCCCCCCGGCAAGAATGATGCCGACGATCTCGTCCTCGCCTGAACTCATCACGTCCCCTTCGAGTTGAGTCAGTCTCCTGGTCCGTTCAAGGACCGGTTGACCTCATCAACACTGCGGGTTCGAGGGCGTGACAGGCAGGTGCGCCGAGCACAGCGTTCGTCGGCGCGGCGGTGCTGGCGGCACCTGGGGCATGTCGAGAAAGATCACCGCACACGGTGAGCGACACAGGGTGTGCGGGCGGAACCGCCGGAAGTGCCGCCGCTACTTCCCGGCGCTTACTTCCCGCCGCGCTCGGCGGGGCGCTTCGGCGGCTCCGTCGGGTTCTTCGGCCGCAGGATGTGCCTCACCCGGTGCAGCCGCAGGGCCAGTTGGATCTCCAGCGCCCGGCCCGGCTCCTGCCAGTCGCCGTCCAGCAGTTCGCTGATCCGCTCCAACCGTCTCGCGACGGTGTTCGTGTGCACGTGCAGGGCCTCGGCCGCACGGGTGGGGCTGTTGCCCGCGGCGAAGTAGGCGTTGAGGGTGCGCAGCAGGTCGGTGCCCTGCTGGACGTCGTAGTCCAGGACCGACCCCAGGGTGTCCTGGATGAAGCTGGTGACGTCACAGTTGTCGGAGAGCAGCAGGCCGAGGAAGCCCAACTTCCGTTTCGAGCCGGCGGTTCCGGTGCAGCCGAGCACGGTGAGCGCCTCCAGGCAGCGCCGCGCCTCCTGGTAGGTGCGCTGGACCGCCCCGGCCCCGGTCATCGGCCCCGCGGAGCCCGCGGTGACCGGGTGTCCGAGCACCGTCGTCAGCTCCTTGACGATGGCCTGTGCGGCGGCGTCGGCATCCGTCCCCGGCAGCAGCAGCACGATGCAGCCTCCGACGACGTGGGTCAGCCCGGACAGTCGGTTGGCATGGGCCGACGCCCACACCACGGCCCGCCCCTGGGTGCCGCCCTCGGGTCGGACCACCACCACGACGTGGGGCTGCGCCAGGTCGACGGAGAGCCGGCGACCCCGCTCCTCCAGTTGCTCGGGGCTTGCCGACGCGCTCAGCAGATCCCTCAGGAAGTCGTCCCTGACCTGGCCTTCGGCCGCGGTGGTGCTCCGCTGCATCAGCAGCAGCACCGCCACGGTCCGGGCAGTGGAGGGCAGCAGCCCCAACTGGTGGCCGGCCGGGCTGGAGTCGGCGCGCAGGATCAGTGTGCCCAGTCGCTCCTGGTCGGCGTTGATCGGGTGCACCCAGAGCCGGTCGCCGGCCCGGACCAGTTCGCCGCTCGCCAGCGCGTCCAGCGTGGCGTCGGCGAGATCGGCCTCGTCGGCGCCGGAGAGGTCCGCCGTCGAGGCGAGGTCCCGGCCCATCGGGTCACGGACCACCAGCGCTGCGTCCAGCTGGTTCGCTGCCTCAGCGAGCAGGGTGGACAGACTGCAGCCGCCCAGCAGCAGGTCGGTCATCCGGCCGTGGAACTCGAGGTCCTGCCGGGCGGAGGTGTACGCGCGCATGGCCTGGTCGGTGCTGAACTCGAGCTCGGCGGCCTTCGACCGGACCTGGTCGGTCATCCGGACCTGCTCGATGGCCACGGAGGCGAGGTCGCTCAGCGCCGACATCAGCGCGATCTCCTCCGGGCTGAAGTGCCGGACGTTGCGGTCCGAGCCGTAGAGGACGCCGATCCGGCTCCGCTCGGTGACCAGGGGGATCGCGATGAGCGATCGGAGCCCCTCCGCCCTGACGACACCGTCGATCACCCCGGAGTGGGGGAACTGCTCGTCGGAGAGGTAGTCGGACGACCAGACCGGAGCCCCCTGGTTGACCGCCGTGTTGCCGAGCCCGCCCGCGTCGGGAATGCGGAACCCGACCGTGATCGAGGAGGCGTGCCCGTCCACAGCGCGTACGTACGAGTTGCCGTCCTCGACGTCGTGGAACGCGACCCAGGACATCCCCAGATTCAGCAGCAGCCGGGTGCGTCGGGTCACGACGTTGAGGAGGCTGTCGAGGTCGGAGCGGAGGGCGAGCTCACGGGCCGTGTCCAGAAGTGTGGAAAGGCTCGCCTCGCGTTGCTGACGGTGTGTGAATTTGCTGTTGATCTGCTGGGCCAACTCCTCGGCCCGGGTGAGCCGCGCCAACGTCTGCGGCGGCGTGTCGGCCGCTCGAGCAGTTCTGACAAACTCCTCCATATCCGTCAGAGGAGCGTCTTCGGCGAGAAACTGAAGGAATCGGAGCGCCCCGTCCTCCGAACTCGGGTTCACGCGAGGCATCCCGTCAATCTCCTTGCCTTCTGCACCTAGTTGCACTCCCCGTCGAAGCCAACGTAGGCGGCCCCACATGACGTGGTCAACTGTTCCCCGCACGAAGAACTGGCTGGTCAGGGGGGCCAAATTGTGCTGCGGCCACTATTGCGCGGTAGAGCTTTGTTGCCGGGGCACCTTTCTGGCGCTTCATCGGCCGTGGCAGGGTTCCGGTGTCCCGACGCACGTGGCGCCCAACACCACAGGAGCGAGGGACACAGGATGCTGGGGGGAAAATGTCACTGGTCCAGAGTTTTGAGTTGTCCCTGGAGAGAAGCAACCTCTCCTTGACCCGCGAGGACCGGCCGAAGGTCTTCGAGATGTGCGATCGCGAGTGGGACCTCCTCGACGAGGTCTTCGCCCCGGTGTACTCGCCGTCGACCGGAGTTTCGCTGGAATTCCTCGGATTGACGGACATTTCGACATCCGGACGAAATGGTTCCCTTCTGGAAATCGGCTGCGGAGCCGGCGTCGCCGTGGTGATGGCCGCGTTGACCGGCGAGGGGCGGGTGGTCGGCTCGGACATCAATCCGCAGGCCGTGGCCAACACCCGGCTGAACGCCGCGCGCCACGGCGTCCAGGACCGGGTCACCGTGCTCCAGGGAGACCTCTTCTCCGAACTGGCCGACGGCGAGCGGTTCGACACCGTCTTCTGGAGCTCCAACTACGTCCGCGCGCCCAAGGACTACGTCTACAAGAGCCTGCACGAAGCCGCCTACGTGGACGCCGACTACCGGGCCCACCGCGTCTACCTGACCGAGGCGCCGAAGCGGACGACTGACGGTGGATCAGCGCTGCTCCACTTCAGCAGTCGAGGGGACCTCGCCGAACTGCACCGCCTGGCGGCGGACTGCGGGCGCGAGCTGCGCACCCTGAAGTCCATCCAGGCGCGCGAGTCCGAGTACGGCGACCACGTCGTCGAGCACCTGCTGCTGGAGATCTCGGCCGTCGCCGACTGAGCATGCCCCGGGGGGAACAGCATGCGCACGTTGCTCATCGACAACTACGACTCGTTCACCTACAACCTCTTCCACCAACTCACCGAAGTGACCGGCCACGAGCCGGAGGTGGTCAGGAACGACGCCCCCACCTGGCGGACGGAACACCTGGAGGAGTACGACAGCGTCGTCATCTCCCCGGGACCGGGCACTCCGGGGCGCGCCGCGGACTTCGGCATCTGCCGCGAGATCCTGGAGCGGGCCGACCTGCCGGTGCTCGGCATCTGCCTCGGCTTCCAGGGGATCGGCCTGGCACACGGGGCCACGGTCGGGCTCGCTCCCGAGCCGCGGCACGGGCGCACGTCGCCGGTCCTGCACGACGGGGAGGGCCTCTTCGCCGGCCTCCCCTCCCCTTTCGAGGCGGTCCGGTACCACTCCCTGGCCGTCTCCGACCTGCCGGACGTGCTGGAGGCCACGGCCTGGACCCCGGACGGGGTGCTGATGGGACTGCGGCATCGGGAGCGACCGATGTGGGGCGTGCAGTTCCACCCCGAGTCGATCTGCACCCAGTACGGACACGACCTGCTGGCCAACTTCGCCGAGTTGACTGCCCGGTGGCGGGCGTCACGGACCCGTGGTCGCCGCCGTCCCGTCGCAGCCGCCGCTGCTGACGTCGCCACCGCTGCCACCGCTGCCGTCGCGCCGGCCCCGGTCCGTCGGCGGCTCCGGGTGCTCACCAGGCAGCTGCCCACCCGGTGGGACGCCGAAGTCGCCTACGACCGGCTGTTCCGAGGCGGAAAGAACTCCTACTGGCTCGACAGCAGCCGTCCGGACCCGGTCCAGGGCCGGTTCTCGGTCATGGGCGACGCCTCAGGTCCGCTCGCCAGGACCGTGCGAGCGGACGTCTGGAGCGGGACCGTGACCGTGGAATCCGTCGACGCCACCGAGGTCGTCGCCGCGGACCTGCTGGACTGGCTCGACCAGGACCTGCGCCGCATCCGGACGGACCTGCCGGCCCTGCCCTTCGACTTCGCCCTGGGCTGGGTCGGCTACCTGGGCTACGAGCTGAAGGCGCAGTGCGGCGGCGAGCTGCGGCACCGGTCGTCCGAGCCGGACGCGGTCCTGGTCTTCGCGGACCGGGCCCTGGTCGTCGACCACTTCGCCGGCACGACCCATCTGCTCGCGCTGGCCGAGGACGACGAGAAGGAGCAGGCCACGGCCTGGCTGGACGACGCCACGGCGGCGCTCGCCGGACTGACCGGAGTGCTCAGGAGCGAACCCGGCGCTGTCGCTGCGACGCCTTCGGCGGACATCGGGCTGCGGCATCCGCGCGAACAGTACCTGCGACTGATCGACCGCTGCCACGAGGAGATCACCGCGGGCGAGAGCTACGAGGTCTGCCTGACCAACATGGCCGAGGCCGAGCACGACCTCGATCCCTGGCAGGGCTATCGCCGACTGCGCCGCGCGCACCCGGTCCCCTTCGCGGCCCTGCTCCAGTTCGAGGAGCTCTCGGTGCTCAGCACCTCGCCCGAGCGCTTCCTCCAGGTCTCCGCGGACGGCGTGGCCGAGTCCCGGCCGATCAAGGGGACCCGTCCCCGCGGAGCGACCCCGGAGCAGGACGCCGCGCTGGCCGCGGAGCTCGGCCACGACGAGAAGGACCGCTCGGAGAACCTGATGGTCGTCGATCTGGTCCGGCACGACCTGGGCCGGTGCGCGGTTCCCGGCACGGTCGAGGCGAAGCAGCTCTTCGACGTGGAGAGCTATGCCACGGTCCACCAACTGGTGAGCACGGTGCGCGCCCAGCTGCGCGAGGGGCTCAGCGCCGTGGACTGCGTCCGCGCAGCCTTTCCCGGCGGCTCGATGACCGGCGCGCCGAAGCTCCGGACGATGCAGATCATCGACGACCTCGAGTCCGGCCCGCGCGGGGTCTACTCCGGGGCCATCGGCTATCTCTCACTCTCCGGCGCGGCCGACCTGAGCATCGCGATCCGCACCGCCGTGGTCGCGCGGGGGCAGGTCCGCTACGGGATCGGCGGAGCCATCGTGGCGCTGTCCGACCCCGCTGCGGAGTTCGAGGAGACCCGGGTCAAGGCGGCGCCGCTGCTGACCCTCACCGGGGCGTGCTTCCCGGGTCTCGTCCGGCCGGTGACGACTCCGTGAGAGTCGACTCCAGCGCCGACGCGACCTCCGCCACGTCGATCCCGTGCCGCTTCAGGGCCACCAGGGCGCGATGTCCGTCACCGGAGGCGTTCAGCAGGGTGTCCCCCCGCAGGGCGTGCTCCCGAGCCGCCGCTTCCAGGGACTCCACGGAGACCTCCTGGACGGTGTTCCAGCCCACGACCGAGTTGATGTGCCGAAACCTGAGGCCCATCCACGCCAGCCGCGGCGAGGCGGCACCGGCCCGCCGCAGCACGCTCCACCAGCGGTCGTCCAGCCGCTTCTCGCGCGCCCGATAGGCCAGCCTCGCCACCGCGAGCGCCGCCACGTCGGCCTGGGGCGAGCCGCCGGAGCCCACCGGCAGCCGCCCCAGGCGGGCGTTGACCGCCACGTCCAGCAGTCCGATCGGCAGCGACGCGGTGAAGGCGAGCCGTTCCAGGCGCACGCCGTTCGCCAACGCGCGCTCCATACCCTCCACATAGGCGTCCAGGACGTCGCCGAGCCGGCCCACCGAAAGGATGGGGGTGGACTCCACACTGATCCCCCGGGCCAGACACAGCGTGAGGGCCCGCTGTCCTTCCGGCGTCGCCGGCATCCGCACCTGGACGTTCGGACGGTCCACCTCGGACCACACCTGCTCGGCTGCGGCGACCAGCGTCGCGGCGTCATCCGTGAGGTGCGCCCCCAACCCCGTCGAGACCCATCCGTCCTTGCCGCCGGTCAGATCGAACACCGCGCGCAGCGCGTCGCAGAACGCCCGGACATCGGACCGGGAGGCGGCCGATCCGGCGAACAACCCGAGTAATCCGGGCTCTTCGGCCAGCGAACGCAGCAGTTCGGCCGACGTCCGTGAGCCCCCGCCGTCGGACAGCCAGGGCGAGACTCCTTCGGCGGCAAGCCGCCCGAGCAGCGCTCTGGCCTCCTGACTCATCATGACTACGAAGACTAGGGAGACCCGAAGCCCGCTGCCGACATTCCGTTTGTGCTTTGTGAGGTCGGGACCGGTGTGACCGGATCTGGCCCGGAGACGCGGTCCGCATCTCCCGCAGCGCGCGGGACCGGGAGGCGGCCGGGGTCGCCGGACGACGGGCCGCGGCGGGAGCGGGCGACGCGGCGGCCGAGGTTCTGCATCGGGAGTTCGACGTAGCGGTAGGTCAGCTGACTGAGGGTCAGCAGGATCGCGAAGAACGCGAAGAACCACGGGAGTTCCTGCAGCAGGCTGTGCGGACGGCCGAAGTGCGCGATCACCAGCCAGAGAGCGGCTATCAGCGGCACGTGGATCAGGTAGCTGGAGTAGCTGATCCGGCCGAGCCAGGTGAGCACGGCGGGCATCCGCCGCTTGCGCAGCAGCATCCCCGCTCCGAAGGTGAGCCACGCCGCGGCGAACGCCAGGTACCAGGACATCGGACCGTAGGTCCAGGTGCGGTTGACGCTCGCGCCCGTGTTGTAGAGGGCACCCGCCGCCACGCCGCAGACCAGGACCGTGCCGACCGCGAGAGCGGCCCAGCCACGGTGGATCTGACGCTGCTCGGCGCGGTAGATCGCGGTGCCGGAGAACATCGTCGCCAGGATGAAGAGCGTCTCCCAGCCGGTCGAGCGGCTGTTGAGGAAGACCAGGACCAGCGCGTAGCCGCCGAGCAGCGCGGCCCCCGCCCGGGTCGGCAGCCGGCGTCCGCTGAGCAGGCCGGTCAGGCCGAGCGCGATCACCACCAGGGTGATCACGGTCAGCGTCATCGCGCCGGTCCGTGTGATCAGGTATCCCAGCGGCAGGATCGGGCCGAGCAGCAGTCCGGCGACCCCGAGCCCGGTCGCGATCGGCGCGCTGCGGCGCTGCAGGCCGAACACGAAGAGCGCGGTGACCAGGTAGTAGAAGAGCATCTCGTAGGTGAGCGTCCACATCACCGAGAGACCGTTGTAGCTGCCGAGCAGGTCCTCCAGCATCGTGGCGTTGCCGAGCGAGCTGAGCAGCGGCTGTGAGTAGACGGCGGGCCCGACCCCACCGGCGTGGAACGGGCCGAGGAACACGACCGCCGTCACGTAGACGAGGATGCAGAGCGGATAGAGCCGGAACAGGCGGCCGATCCAGAACTCGCGGACGTCGCCCCGACGCTCCAGCGAGGCGGGGACGATGTACCCGCTGACCAGGAAGAAGGTCATCACGCCGTAGATGCCGAGGTCGAAGTGGCGGTGCACGGCGGCGGAAGGCTTCACCAGCATCGTGAAGCCGAGGTGCTGGAACACCACGGCGATCGCGGCGATACCCCGGACCACGTCCAGCCACCCCAGTCGGCTTGCGGGCTTGGGCGGCGCTCCGGTGATATTCACACCGAGAACCTACCCCAGCGGCGTTTTGCCGAGGAACCCGTGCAAACCGATCGTCCGAGTGACTGTTCTCCCTATTTTCTCTTACGCGCAGGTACTTGTGCGCCGCCTGTGAAGGTGTCCGTCTCCGCCCAGTGCGCGGGACGTGCGAGGTCGGACGGGATGCGGGTGGCCGCGTCACCCCGGGCCGCGTCCAGCTGAGGCTGGGTGAGGAAGAGCGCGTCGGTGAGATCCGCGCCCCGCAGGTCGGCGTTGCGGAGGTCCGCGCCGACGAGATCGGCCCGGCGCAGGTCGGCACCGCGCAGATCCGCCGCGATCAGGTACGCCCCGCGCAGGTTCGCGCCTCGCAGCACGGCACCGGCGAGCTTGGCGCCGATCAGGTCCGCGCCGCGGTGGTTGCGCTTGCGGCCCGGCACGCGGGCGCGAACCAGTTCGCTCACCTCCAGCAGCAGCTCGCTCACGCCCCCGCGCACGGCGGCGACGTCCAGCGCGGCCAGCGCCGCCGCGTCCCCGCGCGTGAGCGCGTCGACGTCGTCGTATGCGCGGCGTACGCGGGGGTGCAGCGGGGTCTCCGCGGCAAGGGCGAGCGCCTCCCGCAGGTGGCGCAGGAGTTCGTGCAGCTGTCGCATGACCGGGAAGGCCGCGAACATCGCGGGTGCGGAGTCGGGGTCACGCCGCCAGTCCACGCCGCCGAAGGTGACATGGGAGACCTTCTGTCCCGCACCGAAGCAGTCGAAGACCGTGCAGCCGGGGTAGCCGGAGTCGCGCAGTCGCGCGTGGATGCCGCAGCCGAAGTCGTCGAGCAGGTTGGCGCACGGCGTCCCGGCGCGCTTGTCGACGGCGAAGTCCGCGGACTTGGCGAAGGGCAGCGCGACGCAGCAGAGACCGAAGCAGCTGCCGCAGTCGGAGCGCAGCGGGTCGGCGCCCGGAGCGGGAGCGGGCTCGGGAGTCGGCTCGGGTGCGGGCGCGGGGGTGGGCGGTTCGGCGGGCATACGGACGATTTTTCCAGAGCCGGGAAGCCGCAGGCCCCGGTTTTCCGGCCCGGGCAGAGGAAAGGCCCTGCTCGCGGTCTTGACCACCCAGGTCCGCGAGCAGGGCCTCCACGAAGAAGGGGGAGCAGCAAGGGGGACGGCCGCTCCCCCGGCGGAGCCCCACAATCGGTGACGCGCCGGGGGAGACACGTCGACCGATCCCACAGCGGGGGCTCCGGATCCACGCACCGTGCGGTTCCTGCCAGACCTGCTCGGTACGTCTTCCACTCTGCTCCGGAACGCGGCCGGACGCATGCAGCGTTGGACCTGTTGTGAAGGGACCTAGGTCCCTTCGAGTTGACGCGGCAATTAGGTGGCGCAACCCGGCCGGGGCCGTCGACAGCGCTAGGCTTCGGCCATAAGAGTGAATGTCCATCAGGTGTGCGCAGGCGCGCGGGACACGGGCACATGGGCGGCGCACGACCGCAGGCACGGGATCGGCGAGAGCAAGGCATCGGCACGGGAGGGCGGGGCACCATGGGACAGGCCAGGAGGATCATCACCTGGGCCTTGGTGATCTTCGTGTTCTACACGATCATCACGTCGCCGACGCGTGCCGCCGATCTGGTCCAGGTCGGCTTCACCGGCATCTCCAACGCGGCGAAGGCCGTCGGCACGTTCATGACCAGCCTCATCAAGTGAGCCGGTCGGCCCGCCCGGCCGCCTCTCCGGCCACCTGCTGGGCGGCCCGGTCGGGCAACACCGCAGGTGAAGTACCCTCGGGGCACTCGAACCGACAAGGAGTGCCGCGATGATCCGCCACCTGGTCCTTTTCAAGCTGAACGACGGCGTCACCAAGGACGATCCGCGCGTCCCGGCCGCCGTCGCCGCCTTCGACAAGGTCGGCGAGACCGTCAAGGAGCTGCGCGAGTGGCAGCTCGGCTGGAACATCACCGACCGCGACATCGCCTACGACTTCGCCATCAACAGCCTGGTCGACGACCGTGAGGCGCTCCAGGTCTACCTGGCCCACCCCGACCACCAGACCGCCGCCGGTCTGTGGCGCGAGTTCGCCACCTGGGTGATCGCGGACTTCGAGGTCTGATCAGACGTCACCGATACGCAGGGCCATTGGAGGTGACATTCCCTCCGGTGGCTTAGCGGAAGCACTGATTCCACCAACACGCGTAAGGCTGGTGCTTGCCCGCATCCGTACCGGCTTGTGATGCTATGACCAGTTTTGCCAGATATGGGACTGGCACCGGACTGGCTCGCAGGAGCACACGAGGGGCGGCGTGGCGATGCAGGCACAGGGCACGCAGGGCAGTTCGCCCGAACCGCCCGGGGAGCCACTGACGCTGCCCACCGCGATCGAGCAGTCCCGGGTGGACGTACGCGCACTCACCCGGGTCCTGTTCGAGCGGCTGGCCGAACTCCCGGCCGGTTCACCGGAGCACGAGCGGGTGCGCGCGGCGCTGATCGAGGTCAACCTGCCGCTGGTCCGCTACGCGGCCGCACGCTTCCGCGGCCGGAACGAGCCGATGGAGGACGTCGTCCAGGTCGGCACCATCGGGCTGATCAACGCCATCGACCGGTTCGACCTCAGCCGCGGCGTCCAGTTCCCCACCTACGCGCTGCCGACCATCCTCGGCGAGATCAAGCGCTACTTCCGCGACAACGTCCGCACCATGCACGTGCCGCGGCGGTTGCAGGAGCTGTGGGTCCAGGTCAGCGGCGCCATGGAGGAGCTGACGGTCGTCCACGGCCGCCAGCCCAAGGTCCCGGAGATCGCCGCGTCGCTGCGGATCCCCGAGGAGGACGTGCGCGCCTGCCTGGACGCCGGCCGCGCCTACAACGCCACCTCGCTGGAGGCACAGCAGGAGCACGACGGCGGCCTGGCCCTGCTCGACCGCCTCGGCTACGAGGACTCCGCCCTCACCCATGTGGAGCATCGGGACATGGTCCGGCATCTGCTGGTCCAGCTCCCGGACCGGGAGCGACAGATCGTGATGTTGCGCTTCTTCGGCAATCTCACGCAGTCGCAGATCTCCACCGAGCTCGGCATGTCACAGATGCACGTCTCCCGTTTGCTCGCACGGATCTTCGCCCGCCTGCGCAGCGGCAACCACTGGGAGAACTGACCCGACGGGCCGTCAACGGCCCTGTCGCTGTGCGTAGTCGACAGTCCGTCAATTGCACTAATTGTCGGACAAATCAAAGCCCCTGGTTGCTCGTGACAGTGGGTTTCCACTCCGTGACATCTGCCCCTCGCGGGGTTTGCCGGGGTTGCTGCGCCGGTATCCCAGTGGAGGTACGGAGTCGTCGCCATGTCGACTCATCGATGGCAGGTACGCCGAGCTGCATAGCGCGTCGGCTGAGCTGAAGGGGGTACGAGCGTGTCCGATGCTCGCGTCCACAGCGCTGTGGTCCTCCCCGCCCCTCGGGCGGCCGGCGCGGAGGAGGACGGGCTCGACACCCGCACCCTCTCGCGCTCACTCTTTCTGCGGTTCGCGGAGCTGGAGCCGGCGCACCCGGACTACGCCTACGTCCGCAACACGCTGATCGAACTGAACCTGCCGCTCGTCCGCTACGCGGCGGCGCGCTTCCGCAGCCGCAACGAGCCGATGGAGGACATCGTCCAGGTCGGCACGATCGGCCTGATCAAGGCGATCGACCGGTTCGACTCCGAGCGCGGCGTCGAGTTCCCGACCTTCGCGATGCCGACGATCATCGGTGAGATCAAGCGCTTCTTCCGCGACACCAGCTGGTCGGTCCGCGTCCCGCGCCGCCTCCAGGAGCTGCGCCTGGCGCTGACCAAGGCGGGCGACGAGCTCTCCCAGCGCCTGGACCGCTCCCCCACCGTCGCCGAGCTGGCCGAGTGCCTGGGCGTCAGCGAGGAGGACGTCGTCGAGGGCCTGGCCGTCGGCAACGCGTACACGGCGTCCTCGCTGGACAGCGCGCCCGCCGAGGAGGACGGCGAGGGCCCGCTGGCCGAGCGCCTGGGCTACGAGGACGCGGCGATGGAGGGCGTCGAGTACCGCGAGTCCCTCAAGCCCCTGCTGGCCCGACTGCCCGCCCGGGAGCGGCGGATCATCATGCTCAGGTTCTTCGGGAACATGACGCAGTCCCAGATCGGCGAGGAGATCGGCATCTCGCAGATGCACGTCTCCCGACTCCTGACCCGGACGCTGTCCACCCTCCGGGAAGGGCTGATCTCGGAGAGCTAGTTGCACTTCGCCAGGGGCGCGAGGAACTGCGCGAGAAACCACCCTGCGCGGATGGCCCTGCACGTTGAGGACCAACCGCACGCCGGTGGCTTGTCGCGCAGTTCCTCGCGCCCCTGGACAGTGCAACCAGCCGCGGGAGCACAGGCCACACGCGCTCAGACGAGAAGGTTCTTGCGCAGGCCTTCGAGGTCGGCGTCGGTGAGACCCAGGCCGTCTGCGAGGAACGCGTCGAAGCTCGGCCAGCCGGCCGCCACCGCGGCGAACGCCGCGTCGAGGTAGCGGCGGTCGGCGCGCATGATCGGGAGCATGAGTTCGGGCTCGCGCATGATCTCCTGGGTGCGCATCGCGTCGAGGATCCGGTCGATCAGGTCCGCCGTGCGGGGGTTGGTGAGCAGGTAGTCCTTGTAGACCGTCTCGCGGTCCACCCCGAGTGCGGTGAGCACGATCGCCGCCGTCCAGCCCGTGCGGTCCTTGCCCGCCGTGCAGTGGAAGAAGACCGGTACGCGCTCCGGGCGACACAGCGCCTTGACCGTCGCGGCGAAGCGGGCACGGATCTCCGGCTCGTCGACGAACCAGCGGTACATGTCGATCATCAGGCGCTCCGCGCCGCCGTCCGCCAGCAGCGCGTGCTGCTGCTCCGCGTTCTTGCCGGCCAGGCTGTCGCGGAGGGCGCCGTAGATGTCGTGGTCGGTCGCGTAGACCGGCTGGGCCTCGAACTCCGCGCCGGAGGGCACGCGGTCGGCGCCGTTCTCGGCGATCTCGTTGCCGCCGCGCAGGTCGACCACCGTGCGGACGCCGAGCGACTCCAGGACGGCTATGTCCTCGTCCGTCGCGCGGTGCAGCGCGTCGCCGCGCAGGGCGACGCCGAAGCGGAGGGTGCGGCCGTCGGCAGTGCGGTATCCGCCCAGGTCACGGGCGTTCACCGCCCCCTGCAGGCCCAGGCTGCGACCAGGAGCACGGTCGGGAGTGCGGTCGGCGACGCGGTCCTGGTCGATCACGTGGACTCCTCAACGCGGGCTCGGGCGGGCTCGGACGTGCGTTCGCAAGTCTAGGCCGGTGCCGAGCTGGGCCAACGGTGACTCTTCTCATCTGACGACCCATCAGTAAACTGGGCCATCGGACATCGGACGGACCCCGGACTTCCGGGGCCGGACTCCTGGGGAGGGTGACCGACGATGGCGCGTCCCGTGACCGGCCTGCTCGTCGGGCGCATGCTCGTCGGCGGACTGCTGGGAGCCTCCCTGCTGGGGCTCACCGCCTGTGCCGCCGACGGCGGCGGGACCATCGCGGTCGGGGGCGGCACGCCAGCTCCGGTCGCGTCCACGCCGTCCGGCAAGGGCGTGGTGTTCGTCCCCCTGGACCCGTCGGCGCCCTCGGGATCCGCTGCGCCCTCCGGATCTTCAGGATCCTCGGGCACCACGACCGGCAGCGGCGGCACGGGGACCACTCAAGCCGGAGGCGCGCCGAACGGCGCCTCCGGCGGAACCGGCAGCACGGGCAGCACGGGAAGTGCGGGGGGCGCGGCGCCGACGACACCGCCGCCCGCAGGCACCGGCTCCGGCGGCTCGGGCAACGGCAGCGGCTCCGGCGGCGGCAACGGGCGTACCGGCGGCAGCCCGCCGCCGTCCGCGCCGCCCAGCTCGTCCACGCCGCAGTCGCCGGCCAACCTCGCGGTCGCCAAGCTGAGCACGGCGGCGACCGCCGACCGGTGGTGCCAGCGGGTGACGCTGCAACTGGTGAACAGCGGAGGATTGACCGCCCCCGCGACCGGCACGACGGTGACCTTCGCCACCCACGTCATCGGCCTGCTGGGGATCGACTGGTGGACCTACCAGACCAGCCAGGCGCTGACCGCGCCCGTTCCCGGGCACGCCACGGTCGACGAGACCTGGACCGTCTGCCTGGACTCCTGGCGCGTCCCGGCGGGCATGCACCTGGACACCGAGGCGGCCACGCTCAGCTGACCCCGAAGCGACCGCTGACCCCCGAGCGACCGCGAAATGATCTCGTGCGAGTGACTACTTCATCGCCAGGTAGACGACACCGGCCACGACGACCAGGGCGATGATCACGGACAGCGCGATCACGCCGGTACGACGGCCCTCGTTCGGCGCCGTCGGCGGCTGCGCGGCGGGCTCGTCGACGAAGGCGCGGAACATCTGGGTGCTCGCGGCGCCGTCCTCGTTGGCAGGCGGGAAGTTCTGGTAGTTCGACATGGGGCCTGACTCTAGCCAATCCGACCCGGAACCTGGACCCCCGTCTGTCCCAGATCTGTAATAGCCGCCCGGCTGAGGGAACCGGTGGGAACGTCCGGCGGACGACGCGTGGACGAGCAGGGGACGAACTGCAGAAGTGCCGTGGACGCGCGGGCCGTTCGAGCCCGCAGCGCACGCAGGAGGTCTGTACCAATCCCCGGCTCGGCCGTAGGGTGCCGAGCGTGCCGATACTCGAACTCCTCCGCGAGGACCGGCTGCTGGCCGTCCTGCGCGGTACCGATGCCGACGCGCTGGTGTCCTGCGCGTCCGTCCTCGCCGACTCCGGCGTCCGAGTGGTGGAACTCACTCTCTCCAGCCCAGCAGGACTCGACGCGCTGCGTCGTTGCAACGCCGAGCTCGCCGGCGAGGTGCTGCTCGGTGCGGGCACCGTCCTCGACGGCGCGCAGGCTCAGGCAGCCGTCGAGGCGGGTGCGCGCTTTCTGGTCACGCCCGGCGTGGCGGAGGAGGTGCTGGCGGTCGGGCGGGCGCTGGACGTTCCGGTGCTGTGCGGGGCGCTGACGCCGACCGAGGTGATGGCGGCGGTGCGGTTGGGCGCGGCCGCGGTCAAGGTCTTCCCGATCAGCGCCATGGGCGGCCCGCGCTACCTGCGCGATCTGCGCGCGCCCTTCCCGGGGACCGAGTTCATCGCCATCGGCGGCGTGGAACTGACCGACGTACCGCAGTACCTGGACGCGGGCGCGCTCGCGGTCGGCGTCGGCTCGCCGCTGCTCGGCCCGGCGGCCGGGGACACCGGCTGGGAGGCGCAGGACGGCCTCGCCCGCCGTGCCCGCGACTACCTCGCGTCCGCCCGCCCCCGGGCGATCCGCCGATGAGCGGAGCGGTGACGGCGGTCCTGGGGCGGCGGCGGCCCAGCCGAGCGGGCCGCGTCTGCGCAGCTCAGCACCGCCGAACCAAGATCACCAACTGTCACGCGTGTGACATTTGACGATCTTGGCCAGTTCCGGGAATCAGCCGTCCCCGCCATGAAGTTGCACCCCTACATGACCTTTCCCCGCACCACGCTCGGCAGTTCCGACCTGTCCGTCTTCCCGCTCGCCCTCGGCGGCAACGTCTTCGGCTGGAGCGCCGACCAGGAGCAGTCCTTCGCCGTCCTGGACGCCTACGTCGCCGCGGGCGGCAACTTCGTCGACACCGCGGACGTCTACTCGGCCTGGGCGCCGGGCAACTCCGGCGGCGAGTCCGAGACCGTGATCGGCGCCTGGCTGGCCGCCCGCGACAACCGCGACGAGGTCGTGGTGGCGACAAAGGTCGGCCATCACCCGGAGTTCAAGGGCCTCAAGGCGGAGAACATCAAGGCCGCCACCGAGCAGTCGCTCAAGCGCCTCGGAGTCGAGCAGATCGACCTGCTGTACACGCACTTCGACGACGAGTCGACGCCGGTCGAGGAGATCATGACCGCCCTCGACGGGCTGGTCCGCCAGGGCAAGGTCCGCGAGATCGCGGCGTCCAACATCTCGCCCGCGCGTCTGCGCGCCTCGCTGGAGTTCGCCAAGGCCGAGGGGCTCGCCTCCTACGTCGCGCTTCAGCCGCACTACAACCTGGTCTCGCGGGACACCTACGAGGGCGAACTGGCCGCCGTCGCCGCCGAGTACGGGCTGTCCGCCGTCCCCTACTTCGCGCTGGCCGCCGGCTTCCTGACGGGCAAGTACCGCGCGGACGGCCCGGCGGTCGACAGCGTCCGGGCCGGCGGAGCGGCCAAGCACCTGGAGACCGAGCGCGGCCGCAAGGTCCTGGCCGCACTGGACACGGTCGCCTCGGCGCACGGTGTCCAGCAGGCCACCGTCGCGCTGGCGTGGCTGGCCGCACAGCCGACCATCGCCGCGCCGATCGCCTCGGCCCGCACGGTCGAGCAGCTGCCCGCCCTGGTCTCGTTCCCGGAGCTGGCCCTGACTGCCGACGAGCTGGCCGCGCTGACCGCCGCGTCCGCCTGAGCGGGAGGTCCCGCCCATGCAGGTCCGCCCGCTGACACCCGAGCTGCTCGCCGAGGAGTTGGCGGAGCGGATCGACACTCTGGGAGCCGCGTCCGAGGGGAACCACGGCGAGCCGTCGTGGCTGCGCGTGGCGGTCGACGGCGCGGACGCCGCGCGTCCGGGCGAGCTGGCCGACGCGCTGGTCGAGCCGCTGCGGCTGCGCGGGCGGCCGGTGCAGCGGATCCGGGCGCGGGACTTCCTGCGCCCGGCCTCGCTGCGCTTCGAGTTCGGCCACCGGGACCCCGACGCCTACCTGGACCGCTGGCTGGACGCGGGCGCGCTCTTCCGCGAGGTCTTCGACCCGACCGAGCCGGGCGGCAGCGGCGAGGTCCTGCCGTCCCTGTGGGACCCGGTCGCCGACCGGGCCACCCGCGCCGCCCGGCTCGCGCTGCCGCCGGGCGGCGTGGTGCTGCTGGACGGGCCGATGCTGCTGGGCCGCTGGTTCCCGCTGGACCTGACGGTCCATCTGCGGCTCTCCGCCGCCGCGTTGGAGCGGCGGACCGCTGCCGACGAGCACTGGACCCTGCCCGCGCTCGCCCGCTACGACGCGGAGGTCCAGCCCGAACAGGCCGCGGACATGACGGTGCGGGCCGACGATCCTCGTCGACCCGCACTCGTGGTCAGGGCGTGATCCGGGCCGGTTCCAGCCCGCGCTTGCTCTCGTTCGTGCTGGTTACTGCTTGGGCAGGCTCACGGCGGGCTGCCGCGCCTCGGCCAGCTCGACCGTGCAGAAGGAGCAGCGGGTGGCGGCGACCGGGATGGAGCTGAGGCACTCGGGGCAGTCCTTCTTCGGCGCCTCGACGTCCTCGGACGCGGGGGTGAACTTCTCCGTCAGCTTGTTGACGGGCAGCACCACGCAGAAGTAGACGACCGCCGCGACGATCACAAAGCTGATGGCCGCACCGATGAACGCCCCGTAGGGGAACTTCACGCCGTTGACGTTGAACACGGCGTTGTTGAAGTTGCCCGACTGCCGGGTGACCAGGCCGATGATCGGCGTCAGGAACGCGGTGACGAAACCATTCACCACTGCGGTGAACGCCGCACCGATGACGATACCGACGGCCAGATCGACCACATTGCCGCGGAGGAGGAACTTCCGGAAACCCTTCATGGCGCGTCACCGTACCACTCGACCGTGACCAGACAGGGGCGTCCGACCACGGTCGAGTGATCCACACTTGCCATCAATGCGGCATTTGTTCGGTCTGTCAGATCATTTCCGATTCGGCCGCCGCAGCCTGGGCCTGGATGCCGGACACCTTGCGGAGCGGCACCTCCTTGATGATCAGCGTCAGCAGGAAGGCGACCACCGCGATGCCCGCGGCCAGCAGGAAGACCAGGTGCATCGAGTCCGCGAAGCCCATCTTGAACGGCGCGGCCAGCGCGTCGGGCAGCTTCTGGATGAACGAGGAGTCGCTCAGCACCGAGGACGAGTTGGCTCCCGCGAGCGCGTGCGGGTTCTGCGCCACCGCGTGCTGGAAGGCCGGGGTGGTCTCAGCCGTCTTGAAGGCCGAGGTGATCTTGCCGCCGACCGTGCTGAAGAGCACCGAGAGGAAGACCGCGGTACCGGCGGTCGAGCCGAGCTGACGGAAGAAGGTCGACGAGGCCGTCGCCACACCCATGTCCTGCGCCGGGACGGCGTTCTGCACCGACAGCGTCAGCGTCTGCATCACGCAGCCGAGGCCGATGCCGAAGAGCGCCATGTAGGCCATGGTCGGGGCGAGCGGAGTGTTCCACTGCACCTCGAAGTGGAAGAGCAGCATCGCGACGATCATCACGGCGGTGCCGACGACGGGGAAGACCTTGTAGTGACCGGTCCGGGCGATCGTTCGGCCGACGACGATCGAGGTGATCATCATGCCGAGCATCAGCGGCAGCATCATCAGACCGGACTTGGTCGGGCTCGCGCCCTTCACGATCTGCAGGTACTGCGGGATCATCAGCATCGCGCCGAACATGGCCATACCGACGAGCACGGACAGCAGGCTGGTCTGGCTGAAGACCTTGTTGGAGAAGAGGCGCATCGGGATCAGCGCCGCATCGCCCATCCGGCGCTCGACGAGGATCCAGGCGAGCGTGCCGACGACGCCGATGCCGTAGCAGGCCAGCGACCTGGCGGAGAACCAGCCCCACGTCTGCCCCTGCTCGGCGACGAGCAGCAGCGGCACCACACCGATGGCGATGGTCACCGCGCCCCACCAGTCGATCCGCTGCTCGCGGCGGTTGTGGGGGACGTTGAGCACCTTGGAGACGACGAACAGCGCGGCCAGGCCGATCGGCACGTTGACCAGGAAGACCCAGCGCCAGCCGGTGATCCCGAGGATGCTGCCCTGACCGGCGAGGAAGCCGCCCACCAGCGGGCCGAGCACCGTCGAGGTGGCGAAGACCGAGAGGATGTAGCCCTGGTAGCGGGCCCGCTCACGCGGCGGCACGATGTCGCCGATGATCGCCAGAGCCAGCGACATCAGACCACCGGCGCCGATGCCCTGGAAGGCACGGAACGCGGACAGCTCGATCATCGAGGTCGAGAAGGTACAGGCGATCGAGCCGACCACGAAGATGCTGATCGCGGCGAGGAAGAACGGCTTGCGTCCGTAGATGTCGGACAGCTTGCCGTAGAGCGGCGTCGCGATGGTCGAGGTGATCAGGTACGCGGTGGTGGTCCACGCCTGCTCGCTCAGACCGTGCAGGTCGTCGGCGATGGTCCGGATCGCGGTGCTGACGATGGTCTGGTCGAGCGAGGCCAGGAACATGCCCATCATCAGACCCGACAGGATCGTCAGGATCTGGCGATGGGTCAGGCCGTTCTTGGCGGCGTCGTCGGATATGGACCGCTCTGGTGCCGCGGCCGTACTGCTGTTGCTCACTGGGCTGCTCCCTTGGCTCCCTGGGCTCCGGCAGAGCTGGTCGCGGGGTGCGCGCTCGCGTGCTGCTGGCCATGGTGCGAGTGGTGGTGCTGGGGGTGGTGCTGGCTGAAGTACTCGTCGTGGTGACGGGCGAAGTCGTCGTTCAGGCGGGTGAAGAGGCGCACCAGGTCGTGGCGGTCCTCCCCCGGCCATTCCTGGAGCATCCCGGCCAGTTCGTCGTTGCGCTGGTCCCGGTAGCCCTCGAAGGCCGCCAGGCCCTCGGGCGAGACCGACAGCACGACGCCGCGGCGGTCCTCCGGGTCGGGCGTGCGCTCCACCAGGCCGCGGTCCACGAGCGAGCGGATCTGACGGCTGACGGTGGAGAGGTCCAGATAGGTCTCGGCGGCGAGATCAGTGGCGCGCTTGGGCCCGCAGCGCACCAGCGTGGCGAGCAGCAGGCGGTCGCCGCCCTGCTCGTCGCGCGAGCGGTGCTTCCAGGCGGCGATCAGACGGAAGAACCGTCCGAGCTGCTCACCGAGCTGCGCCGCGGCCTCGTCGGCGGTGGCGGTCTGCTGCGTCTGCTGCGCGGCCATGCCGACCCCCTCAGGTGCTTAGTTGCTTGTTCCTAGCAAGTAAATGTACTCCACATCTTTCGGTTGGCAAACCCAATAAGCCAAAGGATCAAGGAGTGCCACCACGGCGCGTTGTGCTGCCCTGGGGCGGGAGTGATCGGGAGTGATTGGGAGTGATGACGAGGGACGGGGAGCGATCGAACGGGCGTGTTGCACGTCTGTGTCAGCTCCTGTGTCATCTCTGACATCTACGACCCAGACGTCCCCGGCCGCCTCTACCGTTGGCCCGCACGAACCTGATGCTCCCTCACACCCCTCTGGAGGGTTCTCCATGGTTCCACCCGTGCGCCGCCTGCTGGCGGTGGTCGTCGGCGGCCTCACCCTGGCCGTTCCGAGCGCAGGCATCGGTGCGGGCACCGCCGCGTCGGCGGCCGGCCCGGCCGCGTATCCCCTGCTCCGGCCGACGGTCGCCGAGTACACGCAGATGACCACCGGCACCACCCCGCCGACGGAGGCCCAGTGCTCCTCGGCCGGTCGCCGCTGCTTCGACCCGGCGTCCGTGCACGCCGCGTACAACACCGGCCCGCTCACCGCGGCCGGCTACGACGGTCGCGGGATGACCATCGCCATCGTCGACTCCTACGGCAGCGACACCATCGCCCACGACCTGCACGTCTACGACCAGGCCTTCGGCGTCGCCCCGATGTGCGGCGAGGAGTCCGTCAGCTGCGCCTCCGGCATGCCGACCTTCAGCCAGCTCAGTCTCCAGGGCTCGCCCGCGACCGTCGCCCCGCCGCCGCAGAGCAAGGGCACCGGCCAGGAGAACAAGGCCGGCTGGGACCTGGAGGTCTCCCTCGACGTCGAGACCGCGCACGCGATGGCCCCCGGCGCCAACATCCTGCTGGTGACCACACCGACCGCGGAGACCCTGGGCGTCCAGGGAATGCCGCAGATGATGGCCGCCGAGGACTACGTGGTGCAGCACCACCTGGCCAACGTGATCTCGCAGTCCTTCGCCTCCGCCGAGGGCGCGTTCAGCAGCACGGCGGCGCTGCAGAACCTCCGCTACGCGTTCCAGGACGCGGCGGCCAACGGCGTCACCGTGCTCGGGTCCTCCGGCGACAACGGGACCTCGGACTCCACCAAGAGCCCGGTGAAGAAGGGCGGCACGCCCATCCCCTACCCGAGCGTGGAGTGGCCCGCCTCCGACCCGCTGGTCACCGGCGTCGGCGGCACCTACCTCTGCACGGACGCGACCGCGACCAGCGGACGCACCGTCGACAGCACCAGCAACCCGGCCGCCTGCCAGACCAACGTCGGTCAGGCGGAGGTCGGTTGGACGGACTCCGGCGGCGGCTACAGCGCGATCTTCAGCCGCCCGTCCTACCAGGACACCCTCCCGGCGGGCAGCACCGCGATCGGCGCGATGCGCGGCGTCCCCGACATCTCGCTCCAGGCCAGCTCCTCCACCGGCGGGCTGGTCTACGTCTCCCTCCCGCCGGACGGCAGCAGCGGCCTGAGCTGCGGCTCCACGCCGTGCAGCAGCGGCTGGTACGACATCGGCGGCACCTCGCTGGCATGCCCGCAGTGGGCGGGCCTGGTCGCCATCGCGGACCAGATCAACGGCGGCGGGCTGGGCCCGATCAACCCGGCGCTGTACAAGGTCGCCGCCAACCCGACGCAGTACGCGGCCGACTTCAACGACATCACCGTCGGCAACAACACCACCAGCACCACCGTCCCCGGCTACCCGGCGTCGACCGGCTGGGACCCGGTCACCGGCCTCGGCACCCCGAACGCGGCGCTGCTGCTGCCCGACCTGGTCGCCGCCTCGCACTGACGGCGGCCCTGCCTCCACCTGTTCCCTCCCCCCAGCGCGCCCCCGTCCCCCCGGCCGGGGGCGCGCGCATGCGGCGGTCACCCGCCGATCACCCGCCGATCGCTCCGGCGGTCGCTCAGACCGCCGCCTCCCGCTCCTCGCCCGCGTAGAGCGCCGTCAGCCGCGGCAGGCGGCGGCGCATCTCGCCGAGGTCGTCGAAGTCGAAGTTCCACGCCTGGTCCAGCTCCGGAAAGCGCACGCTGAACGAACCGGGCGGCAACTCCTCACCGGTCGCGGCGAGATGAGCCCGCCAGGCGATGCCGAGCGCCTCCTCGCCGTCCAGCTCCTCCCGGTGGCGCGCAGCGGCCTGGACCGCCGGGAGCTGAGCGAGAGTGTCCGGCGCCGCAACCGCACGCTCGAACACCTCCCGCCCCTGCAGGATCAACCACCCCCGGAAGTAGTCGAACCCGTCGTCGGAACACCCCCCGTTGATCAGATACGCCGCCGCCCACAGCGGGCTCCGGTACGACTCGGCCATCAACGACCACAGCTCACGCTGCGCGGCGACTATCTGCCCCACGCCCCGCTCGGCCAGCAACCGCGTCGCCGCCCCCGCGATCTCGTCCACCCCCGCGCCGGCCACCCGCGCCCGCGCCTCGTCGATGAGCTGCCACCACGCTTCCCGCGACTCCATATCCGGAGCATGGCACGCACCACTGACAATCCCGGGGCCCCGGCCCAGCGGTGAGCGGTCAGCCGTCAGCGGTGGGCCGTTGCCGTCAGCCGTCGCAGCGCGGCGTGGCCGGGAGGGCCCCAGGTGGGCTTGCCGCCGGGGCGGCCGTGGTCACCGGCGTCTCCGATGAGGATGCAGGCGAGGGCCTTCCCCGCCGCGCAGCCCCGGGCACGGCGCACAGTCGCCGCGTCGAGGGTTCCCGCGACGGGGGTTCCCGGGTCGAGGGTCCCTGCGCCCGAGGTCCGCCCGTATCCGGCGAGGAAGCGGTCGACGCCGCCGTCCGGCAGCAGCAGCCACGCCGAGGCGAGGTCCCAGGCGGGGTCGCCCGCGCACAGGTCGCCGAAGTCGATCACGCCGCAGAACGTGCCGTCGGCGGTGAGGACGTTGGCCGGGTGCAGGTCGCCGTGGAGCCACAGCGGCGGACCCGCCCACGCCGGCGCGGCGACCGCGTCGTCCCAGACGGCGCGGACGGCGGCCGGGTCCGGGATCAAGCCCAGCCCGGCGGCGTGGGAGAGCCCCTCGACGAACCCCTCGTCGTGCTCAGCCAACGGCCCACCACGGTCGCGGCCGAGAGGCGCTCCGACGGGAGCCGGCCGGTGAAGAGCCGTCAGGAAACCGGAAAGCGCGTCCGCCGCCTCCGCCGCGCGGGTCGCGGGGACCCGGTCGGCGGGCTCGCCCGGCACCCAGGTGGTGACGATCCACGGTCGCGGAAACCGTGCGGACGGCTCACCGAGCCGCTGCGGCACGGGTACCGGCAGCGGCAGGCGCGGAGCGAGAGCGGGCAGGCACGCGTACTCCTTGCGCAACAACGCGTCCGCGGTCTCCGTCGCCCAGGGCAGTCGCACGGCGAGATCGTCCCCGAGCCGCCACAGCTGGTTGTCCCACCCACGGGCGCCGAGCCTCACGGGCCGGTCGGCCAGGTCGGGGTGTTGGTCGCGGAGCAGTGCCCCGACCAGCTCGGCTGTGATCTCGGTCTCGCTCACCGTCATGCGCGACCACGATAGTTGGCGGTGGCGGCCGTCCGGCCCCCGGGCAGGAAACGCCTGAGGCCCCTCCCGGGCGAATCGGGAGGGGCCTCAGGGCTGGTGCGCTCGGCAGGATTCGAACCTGCAACCTTTTGATCCGTAGTCAAATGCTCTATCCGTTGAGCTACGAGCGCGTGTTCTGTTGTTCCGCTCGGCTGCCCGGGGCTTTCTCGCGTCCGTCCCTTGCGGCCTTACGGAGAGAACTTTACACGACCGCCCAGCCCTACCGCGTCGACCGCCGTTCGAGCGAGGACGGTGCGGTAGGCGCTCCGCTCAGGTCCAGGACGCCCGCCAGCTCCGACAGCCGGGCGAGTTGCTCCGCCTCGCTCCAGAGGCCGGTGGTCGGCTCCGGGGTCGAGCCGTCCCAGAAGTCGTGGGCCTGCCAGTCGCCGCGGCTCCTCAGCTTCTCCACGCGGCCGCCCGGGGCCTGTTGGGTGACCGCACCGTGGTGGGGGTGGTCCTCGGGGTTCTCGCCGGACTGCAGCGGCGCGGCCGTGTCCATGGTCGCGGTCACCAGCGCCTGGGCGGCATGCCGCCAGGTGAAGCTCTTCAGGACCTCGTAGAGCCGATCGGCGTCGCCGCGCGCGGCCGGCAGCCTGCGGTGCAGCGTCGCGATCGCCGCGGCCCACGCCTGCGCCCGCTGGTCGCTGCCGCCGTCGGCCTCGTTGCCGCTCGCGGAGTCGATGTTGAACGGCGCGTCGACGGTCATGCCGTCGCTGTAGTCGGTCACCTGCTTCAGGAACTGCGCCGCGCCGCTCTCCCCGTTGACCAGGACGGGGATGCTGCGGCCCGCCGCCTCGGTGGCGACCAGGCCGAAGCCTTCGTGCAGCGACGGCATGATCAGCGCGTGGGTGCGCTCCCGGTCCTGCTCCAGGTCCGCCGGGTTCTTGCTGAAGGGGAGCATGGTGACGCCGCCCTCGCCATGCGCGGCGATGATGCCCATCCACTTGGCGTGCTCGGCCGCGTTCTTCTCCGGGTCCGGTCCGCCGCGGATTGTCAGGCGGACGTCGAGGCCGTGGCCGCCCTTGGCCCGCGGCCGGCGCAGGATGCCGACGGCCTGGACCGCCGCCTCGACGCCCTTGATCTCGTCCGTCGCGCGTCCGGGGAGCAGCAGCTTCAGCTTCCTCGGGAGGTGCAGCAGGTACTTGGTCTTGTTGAGCATCGACGGCTCGACCGGCGTCCCGATCTCGGTCCCCGGCACGAAACCGTGCAGTGCGGGAACCCGCAGGATCTGCTCCGAGAGCCGCTCGGCCTCCTTGGCCAGCAGCGGGCCCACGCCCGCCACGAGGTCGGCCTTGTGCATCAACCTGCGTTCCGTGGTGGCCTTCTTGGCCCCCTTCTCCGGCTGACGCTTGATCTTGTCCAGCCGCGCCGGGCTGGTGTGCAGGAAGTGCACCACCCGGGCGCCCGGGTACCAGCTCTCGCGGATCTTCTGCGCGGCGGGACCGGAGAAACGGGAGTGGCCGACGATGATGTCGAACGCGTCCCGCGCGGCGGGCAGGCCGTGGTCGGCCGGAGTGCCCTTCGCCAGGACGTCGAGCCGGTCACGCCCCTCCTCCACGCCGGGGACGGAGGCGTTGACGATCCTCGCGCCGCCGTGCTGGCGGGTCATCTTCCCGTGGTCGTAGTCCTCGTGGTTGTCGACCGTGAGCAGGGTGACGTCGTGGTCGTGGTTGAGCCCCTTGACCAGCTCCATGTTGAAGACCGGAACGCCGCCGAGACCCAGCCCGCTCTCGTCGCAGACCACCAGCACCTTGCGACGGGGGCCTGCGGCCGCGTCCTCCGCGTCGTCGCCGTTCCGCCGCACGCGCTGGACGGTGGCCGTCCCCGCCGCGCTGCGTTGGGCGGTACTGCGCTGCACCGCGCCGTCGGAGGCGGATGCGGCCGCAGGCGTGGACACGGGAGCGGGCGCGGTCGCATCCGCCAGACGCTCGTTGGCGCTCGCCGCCCGTTCGAAGGGGTCCCCGGGGTCCGAGACGCGGACGCCGTCGCCGCGGTCGGCACCCGCGACGGGCCCCTTGCGCTGCTGCGAGACGTGGGTCAACTCGTGGAACAGCGTGCGGTTATCGACCGTGCTGGTACCGGAGACGATGGCGTTGCCCACGGTGTACGCGCGCGCCCCCACGCTCTCGGCGGACCGCTGGGCCACCACGTCGGTGTGCAGCCGCACGTCGGAGAAGTCCTCCTGGAACACCGACTCGGCCTTCTGGCGAAGCACCGGATCCAGGGGCGCCCCGCTCCTGGACGTCACGTCTCGGATCGCCGCCCCGGCGTCCGGCTCGGGCGCCACCTCCTGCACGGCGTCCGGCTCGGCGAGACGCCCGGAGCGCTGAAGCATCTGGACCACGGCGGCGTTCCCGGCCGCGCCCTGCAACGAGCCCACCCAGGTCGACGGTGCGGGCGACGACGGCTGCGGCGCTCGTCCCTGCTGGGCTGCGCGCTGCCTGTTGGCGCGACTCTCCTCGTACGTGCTCATCGTGATCCTTGTGATCCCTTGGTCCGAGGCGCTGTACCGACAGGGGCTCTCTTCACCGTAGTTGCGCCTTCGGGGCCGCACAAGGACGGGCAGCACCGCGCTCGGGCACGCCGGAAGGACGGAACGGGCACATAGTTGATGCCCGATCAGGTACGGGGGCCGACCGGGCAGGAACACCCGTCTGCGGCCCCGCAGGTGAGACGCACGACACACCCCACGGCCGGGGATCCCGCCCGAGAACACCGAGGAAACGCAGAAGGCCCGCACTCTTCAGTGCGGGCCTTCTGATCTTGTGCGCTCGGCAGGATTCGAACCTGCAACCTTTTGATCCGTAGTCAAATGCTCTATCCGTTGAGCTACGAGCGCATGTTCTGTTGTTCTGCTCGGTCCCTCAGGGCTTTCTCTCGTCCGCCCCTCGCGGCCTCACGGGAAGAACATTACACGACCGCCAGCCCGAGACGAAATCGAGTTTTCGCTCCCCCGTCACCCGCCCCCACCTGCGGCTTACACCTGGCGATCGATCGCCAGGCCCGGCCCCGCCACCGAGGGAGGCCGTCAAGGCGCGCCCGTCGGCGCGGAGGTTGTCGGCGAGTGACGCGGCGCACCACGCCCGGACCCGGTTCGCATTCAGGGGAGGTATGGGAGAGGAAATGGGAGGACTCGGAGGAGGAACCCGGCGGAGAAGCGCCGCGGAAAGCAGCAGGGCCCCGACCTCGGTGAGGTCGGGGCCCTGCTCAGGGAGCGGAGGCTGAGGGATTTGAACCCTCGATGGGCTTTAAGGCCCAAACCGCATTAGCAGTGCGGCGCCATAGACCGGACTAGGCGAAGCCTCCTCAGGCAGTCGTGTCCGCCGACTGGCGATCACGTCCGTCTGCATGGATGATGCCACAACCCGGGGGGTCGCGGCTAACCCTCGACAACGTTACTAGGCGGGTCGCCGCGATCGCAAAAACAATGCGATAGTGCTAGCTGGCCGAATCCCGGCGTCGGACCCGTCCGGTGCCCGCTCGTCCGGGAACCAGCCAGCAAGGCAGCACGGATGCGAGCTAGGAGGACCTCCCGTCGTGAGCAGCAGGCCGACCCGAGGCACTGCTCGCCTCGCCGCGATACTCGACGCCCTCCCCGACGCCTTGTTGCTGGTGAACAGCAACGGCACCGTCGTCGACGCCAACGACGCAGCGGTGCAGAGCATGCAGGCCCCCGGGACGTCGCTGGTCGGCCGGGGCGTGCTGGACCTACTCCCGGACTTCGACCCCAGTCGGATCCCCGGCTCGATGCGCCCGCGAGGCAAGAGCCGCGACGGGTCGGACGTGGACGACGACGCACCCGTGCGGATGACCGCGCGGCGCACGGACGGGTCGGCGTTCCCGGTCGAGGTGCAGGCGGCCGAGTTCGAGGACGACGGACGGACCTACGCGTCCGGCGGCGGCACCGGCGGCGGCCTCGGGAGCAGCAGCCTCGGCGGAGGCGGCGGCTACTACGGCGCGACCGTGACCATCGCCTCGCCGAGCGAACGCGAACTGCTGCTGATCGTGGTGCGCGACCTCCAGCCCCGGCTCGAGGTCGAGGCGGAGCTGCGCCGTCAGCACAAGCAGACCGAGATGATCCTGCGCGCCGCGGCCGAGGGCGTCGTCGGCGTCGACACCGACGGCCGGGTGGTGCTGGTCAACCCCGCCGCCGCGCACATCCTCGGCCACCGGGCCGGTGAGCTGGGCGGCCAGGAGCTGCTGCCGCTGGTGATGCACTCGCGCGCGGACGGCTCGCCGCTGCCGCCCGAGGAGTCGCCGCTGTCGGACACGCTGAACTCGGGCCGTCGGCACCGGGTCCGCGAGGCGACGCTGTGGCGCAAGGACGGCAAGCCGGTCACGGTCGAGCTGTCCACCGCCCCGGTGCGGGACGGGGAGCAGTTCGTCGGCGCGGTGATGACGTTCACCGACCGGACCGCGTACCTGGCGCTCGAAGCCCGCCACGAGCACCTGACCGCCGTGATGGAGCAGGAGCTGCGCAGCCCGCTGGACCGGCTCAACGAGACGCTGGAGCAGCTGGCCCGCGACCCCGCCGGCCAGCTGTGGCCGGAGGCGAACTGGGTGCTGCGCCGCCTCGCCGACGAGTGCCGTCGCACCTCGCAGATGCTGGACGGGGTGCTGGAGTACCAGCGCTTCGACGCCGCGCTGGACGCGGGCCGGGAGCAGCTGCAGCGGGAGCCGGTCGCGCTGGAGAAGGTGCTCACCGAGGCGATCTCCGAGGCCACGACGCTGCTGGGCGAGGGCCGGGTCGAGTTCTCGGTGCACCCCTCGCCGGTCGAGGTCGAGGTGGACGAGAAGCGCCTCGCGTCCGCGATCGCCCACCTGATCGCGGACGTGGCCCTGCCGCCGGACTCGGCGTCGGCGGGCGGGGAGGACGGCAACGGCGGCTCCGGCCACCGTGGCAGCGCCGGCCGGAACGGCGGCGGACGCGGCGCGGGTGGGCGTGGCAGCAACGGCCGCGGCGGCGACCTGTTCGGCATGGCGGTCGGCATGGCGTCCGGGCTCTCCGGGCGACGTCACCGGGGCAACGGGCCCGAGACGGCCGTGGTGATAGCGGCGGCGCAGCGCGGCGAGGTGGCCCGGATCGAGATCCGCGGCCCTGGCATCGGCGGCGCGGCGGCCCACCTGCCCATCGCACGCGGCGTGGTGGAGCACCACGGCGGTGTGCTGCAGTCGTACGAACTCCCCGGGCGCGAGGGGCTGACCTACGTGGTCGAGCTCCCGCTGGACCCGGACAACGTGGCCGTGACCCGCCCGCTGCCCGCGCCCGGCGAGAACGCGACGGCGATCCTGCCGGACCTGCCGCCGGAGCTCGCCGCCATCGGCGAGGGCCACGCGAGCCACGAGGGCCAGCAGGGCCGCGAAGCCCGCGAACACGGCACCGGCGAGGGCGCTGAAGGTCGCGAGGGCCGGACGGGCCGCGCCGCGGCCAGGGCCGGGAAGTCCGCCGACGCCGCGCAGGCCGCTCAGGCTGCGCGCGCCGCGAACGCCGGCGGCCGCGCCGAGTCGGCGGGCACGACGGCGTCGGACGCCGCCTCGGACGGAGCCGGGCTGCCCGCGCTGCCCCCTGGACCGTCGTCCCACGACAACGGCCCCGCGTCGGAGCGGGCGGACCTCGCGGACGGAGCCGCAGGCGGACCTGCGGAGGTCCCGACCACGGCCACGCCCTCCCAGGGCACCGACCGGTCGCGCCGACGCAACCGCCTGCCCGCGCCCGAGGTGGTCCGCCCGCCGCGTTCCGCCGCTCAGGCGCAGGCCGAAGCCGAGGCAGAGGCGGAGCTCGCGGCGGCCGCTGCGGCCGAAGCACGCGGCGAGGCACGGGCGCAAGGCTCCGGCGACGGCTCCGGGTCCGGCTCCGGCTCCGGCGACTTCCCAGGGCTGATCGGCGGTCCCGTCTACCCGGGCCTGGAGCACGCGCTGCCGCCCGCCGGGAGCATGGTCCAGCCCGAACCGCGCCGCCCGGCCAACAACGGCAACGGCCGCCGTCGGCGTCTGGCCCTCGGCCCGGCGACCGGTGACGCGACGCCCGCCTCCGCCTCACCCGCGCTGGAGCCGGTGCAGCAGATGGGCCTGCCGGACATGTCGCCGGACAGCGACCTCCCGCACGCCGCCGACCCCGCACTGCCGGAGCCGTTCGGCGGGCGCTTCGGCCAGCAGCCGCAACAGCAACAGCAGCCGGAGCACCAGGGCAACGGCGTCAACTCCATGAACGGCCAGAACGGGGCGAACGGCCAGGGCCAGGGCGCGAGCCAGCACCCGAACCAGGCCCCGGCGCAGCGCCGTCGCGCGCACGCCGCGCAGCAGGCGCAGCCGCAGGGACAGGGACAGACACAGGCCGACGCGCAGATGTCGGGCGGCCAGCAACGCGGCCCGCTCGCCCTCGGGCCGGGCGTGCCGTCGCAGGCCCGCCAGCGCGGCAACGGCACGCACGGCGGCGTCCCGATCCCCCTGCCGCCCGGCGGCGGAGGCACGCTCGGCGGCAACACGGGCGTGATGAGCCTGTCCCAGTCGCCGCTCCAGTCGGTGCAGACCCCGCCCCGGGGAACGCAACTGACGAACAGTCAGAGTCAGGCCGACCCGTACGGCGGCCCGCCGCAGTCCCACCTCCCGCAGCAGCAGGGGCCTCAGGGCAACCAGCAGCAGCCGCAGGGCAACGAGGGGCAGAGCCCCGAGAACGGACCGGAGTTCATCGCCGGGGCCGACTACCCGACCATGGTCACCCCCGCGTCCGACGGCCACCCGCGTCGGCTGCTGGTCTGGCCCGAGCCGGACCCGTCGACGCGTCAGGCGCTCCAGGACCGCGGCTACCGGCCCGTCATCGTCCGCTCCCGCGAGGAGGTGGACGCGCAGGTCACCGGCTATCCGGCGGCGCTCTTCGTCGACCCGCTGACCGGGCCGATCACCCGGACCGCGCTGCAGTCCCTGCGCACGGCCGCCGGGGACGCCAACGTCCCGGTGCTGGTCACCGCCGGACTCGGCCAGGCCACCCCGGAGGCCGCCTACGGCGCGGACCCGGCGATCCTGCTGCGCGCCCTCGCGCCGCGCGACAGCGAGCGTCACGCACCCCGCGTGCTGCTGGTCGAGCAGGACCCGCACATCACCGCCGCCTTCACGGCGACGCTGGAACGTCGCGGCATGCACGTCGAGCACGCGGCGTCGGAGAGCGACGCGGTCTCGCGTGCCGCAAGCGTCCAGCCCAACCTGGTCGTGATGGACCTGATGCTGATCCGCCGTCGCCGGATGGGCATCGTCGACTGGCTGCGCAGCAACAACCGGCTCCAGCGCACGCCCCTCGTCGTCTACACCTCCGTGGACGGCGCGGAACAGCGCGCGGGCCTGCGCTCGGGCGAGACCGTCCTCTTCCTCGCCGAACGCTCCACCTCCCCGGAGGTCCAGGCCCGGATCGTCGACCTGCTCGGCAGGATCGGCTCCCTGGGCGAGGCCTGACGAATCGTCAGTTCACGGTGCATGAAAACGAACCGGGACCGATGCGAGGCGCATCAGTCCCGGTCGGGAGCAGCTCAGATCGGTCCGTCAGCCCCGGAAAGCCGGAAGGCCGACGTGGGTGGTGGCCCTGACCGGTGCGCTGCGGCCGTGGTCAAGCATGACGTCGATGCCGGTCGGGGTACGGAAGGCGATGTCGGCGCCGTTCGCCGAGAAGGTCGGCTCGGTGTAGTCGGTCGTGGCGTGCGGCGTCAGGTCCTGGACGACGGGCTTCGACGTGGTGAAGGTGGCCTCGAAGATGTGGTCGTGGCCGCCCACCGAGCGGACGAAGACGATCTCGTCGCCGTTGGGCGAGAGCGCGGGCTCGGAGCCCTGGACGACCGCGCTGCCCTGCTGGCGGATGTAGTCGTCGCGGATGTAGACGTCGCCGGTGTGGGTGTTGTCGTACACCATCGATCCGTAGGCACCGCCCGCGTTCGGCCAGTTGTTGCTGGTCGTGGGCAGGGCCGGATCCCCGGCGTACGGCTCCAGCCGCAGCAGGGCGGGCGTGCCGTTGTGTGCGGTGGCGGCGACGGTCTCCAGACGCGCGGTGCCGCTCTTGGAGGCGACGAAGACCAGGTTGTCCTTGGCGGGGATCCCGTCCGCCGTGTCCGCCTTCGCGACCTGCCAGGTGGGGTGGGACCAGGTCTGCCCACCGGGGTTCTTGGCCACGACGACGCGGCCGCTCCCGTTCGGGTTCGCGACGTCCAGGTTGCCCGAGCTGTCGACGAACGCAGCCTTGGTGCCGCTCGGGTTCCAGGCGAGGTCGCGGACGTCGGTACCGAAGTCGACCCAGGTGCCGTTGATCAGCACCCACGGCGAACCGTCGCTGACGGTCAGTCCGCTGGCACCACTCACGCCGCTGCTCGCGGCACCGACGAAGAACGTCGGGGCCGCGGTGGACATCCCGCGCGAGGCCGCGTCGGCGACGGTGGGCGCAAACGCACCGGCGACGGCGGCAGCGGCGATCACGACGGCGGCTGCGGTGCGGCGATGACGAACAGACATGGCTCTGCCTCCCCTGGTACGGCGGTCGTCGCGATGCGGAAACCGCGGGAGTCGCTCACTGCGACAAGAGAATCCTGTCAGCGAATGACCGTGGAACTGTGAGGCTGACGTCACCGGCTTGCAACAGCCGGCGCGTTGTCCACCGTCCCCGGCGCCGGCAGGCGTCTCCCGGTGTTCCGTACCTCAGGAGCTCAGCGCGCCTCAGCGCCTCAGCGCCTCAGGCCTGCCCGTTCTTGGCGGGCTTGCTGTCCTCCCAGGTCACGTCCAGTTCACCAGCCGCGTACTCGGCCCGGATGACCTTCTTGTCGAACTTGCCGACGCTGGTCTTCGGCACCGACTCGATCACCGACCACCGCTCCGGGAGCTGCCAGGAGGCGACGCGCTCCGCGAGGAAGGCGCGGAGGTCGGCGAAGCCGACGTGGGCGTCCGGGCGGAGGACGACGGTGGCGAGGGGGCGCTCGCCCCACCTGTCGTCCGGGACGGCGACGACGGCGGCCTCCAGGACGTCAGGGTGGGCCATCAGGTGGTTCTCCAGCTCGACGCTGGAGATCCACTCGCCGCCGGACTTGATGACGTCCTTGGCGCGGTCGGTCAGGGTCAGGAAGCCGTCGGGGCTGATGGTGCCGACGTCGCCGGTGCGGAGCCAGCCGTCGTCGCTGAACTTGTCCGAGGAGAGCTGCTCGTCGCCGTAGTAGGACCCGGCGATCCACGGGCCGCGGACCTCCAACTCGCCGGTGGCGACGCCGTCGTGCGGGGCCGGGGTGCCGTCGGGGCCGATGATGCGCGGCTCGACGGAGGCGGGGAAGCGGCCCTGGGTGAGGCGGTAGGGCCACTCCTCCTCGGGCGTCAGACCGCCCGGCGGGAGGGCGAAGGAGCCCAGCGGGGACGTCTCGGTCATGCCCCAGGCGTGGACCAGGGTGATCCGGTGGCGCTCCTCGAACGCCTTCATCAGCGACGGCGGACAGGCGGAGCCGCCGATCACGACGCGGCGCAGCGACGAGGTGTCGTAGTCGTGCGCGTCCAGCTCGCCCAGCAGACCGGTCCAGATGGTCGGCACCGCCGCGCTGACGGTGGGGCGTTCCGCCTGGATCATCCGCGCCAGCGGCTCGGGCTGCAGGAAGCGGTCCGGCATCAGCAGCGAGGTGCCGACCATGAACGCGGCGTGGGGCAGGCCCCAGGCGTTGACGTGGAACATCGGAACGACGGGCAGCGCCTTGTCGGCCGAGGTGATGGCGAAGTCCTCGGCGGAGATGACCTGGAGGCAGTGCAGGTAGATCGACCGGTGGCTGTAGACGACGCCCTTGGGGTCGCCGGTGGTCCCGGAGGTGTAGCACATCGCGGCGGCGGTGCGCTCGTCCAGGTCGGTCGGGAAGGGGTAGCTGGTCGGCCGGTCCGCGATCAGCTCTTCGTAGGTGTGGACCGCGATCCCGCGCGCCGTGAAGGCGTCGAGCAGGGCCGTGCTCTCGGCGCTCGCCGGTCCCACGACCACGACATGACGCAGCGTCGGTTCGAGCTGCGGCAGCAGCGGGGCCAGCATCGGCAGCAGGGTGCCGTTGACGAAGATCGCGTGGTCGCCGGCGTGGTTGATGATGTAGGAGAGCTGGGCGGCGGGCAGGCGCAGGTTGAGGGTGTGCAGGACCGCGCCCATGGAGGGCACCGCCAGGTAGATCTCCTGGTGCTCGGTGTTGTTCCACATCAGGGTGGCGACGCGCTGGTCGCCGGTGACGCCCAGCTCGTCGCGGAGCGCGTGGGCGAGCTGTGCGGCACGGGCCCCGACCTCGGCGAAGGTCCGGCTCTCGGCGCTCTCGCCGTTCCAGGTGGCCACGGTCGATCCGCCGTGGAAGGTCGAACCGTGGGCCAGGATCCGGCCTACCGTGAGCGGAACGTCCTGCATCGTGCTGAGCACCTGGGTCCTCCTTGACCTGACCACGCCTGAGCTGGTCGGAGCCGGCTCCCCCTCCTCCCACCATGGTGGTCCGGGCGGCCTCGACCGCGCGTCCTACTGGCGAGTAGGGGCGTACCGGAAGATTCTCGTCCCGGCCCAGGTCCCAGGCAATGGCCGGAACGCCGGACATCGGCCCGGATACGAGTGCACCCGCACAGTGCCGCCGCTGCGGCAGGTCGCAACGGGGGCAACGAGGTGGTTCGGGCGACGGCCGGGCGGTCTCAGCCGACGAGCGACCTCAGCCGACGACGGCGACCGGGGCGTCGACCGCGTTGCGGTCGATCAGCAGGCCCTGACCGCCGTGGTCCTCGACGTGGTTGGCGAGGTACTGGTGCAGCCGTCGGTGCCCGGACCACTGGCCCGCGCCGAGCGCGCGGTAGCCGTCCGTCGAGTCGCGCCGGTCCCAGCGCGCGTACCAGATCACGTCCGGCAGGCCGTTCTGCTGGGCGGTGCTGGTCAGCGCCGCCTCCCGGTAGGCGGAGAGCGAGGCCAGGTCCGCCACGCCGGAGCTCGCGGAGCTGTAGAAGCCGGCCAGGTAGCCGCCGGAGTGGACGATGCGGGACCACGCCGTGGTGTAGCGGAGCACGGCCAGGCTGCACCTGCCCCGGTCGCGGACGTACGCCTCCATGTCCAGGTAGACCGGGCTCGACGCGCCAAGCCCGAGCGCGCGGGCCGCCCTGACCGCGTCGGCGCCCTCGTTCTGCCCCTGGGTGAAACCGGACCAGTAACCGATCCGCTCGCCGCGGCCGTGCGGGCTCGCGACGCACGGGGCCTGCGCGCCCACGTAGAGCGGGAGCAGCCGCCAGCCCATCGCGGTGGCCTGCTGCACGTACGCGCGGTTGAGCCGGGGCTGCGAGCAGCCGCGATTGGTGCCGCCGATGTAGATGCCGAGCGCTCCGTAGGGCGAGGATCTCCGCCAGGCGCGGAGCAGGGAGAGAGCGGGCGCCGAGCAGGTGTCGAAGGCCTGCCCGTGGAAGACCTGTGGTCCTCGGTACACGGGCACGGCGGCCTGGGTCGGGGATGCCAGCGCCGGTACGGAGAGCAGCGCGAGCATCGTGCAGAGAAGAGAGCGCAGAGCGGTTCGCGGTTTGGTCACATTCGATCGTGAGCTGATTGTCCGTTATCTGACGATATGCCACGCCCGGGTAAGGACATTGCCGTTCAGACACTCCTTACCCGTATGTGTCGCGCGCGACCGCCCGCGACGTCGTGGGCGTTCAGCCCTCCGCGTCCTCCGCCGCGGACCCCTCCAACGCGGACCCCTCCGACGCGGACCCCTCGGCTTCCTTGATCAGCTTGCGCTGGGCCACCCACGTCTTCGCGGGCCGGAAGCCGAGCCGCTGGTAGACGGAGGGCGCGCCAGTCGGCGAGTCCGCGTCGACGCCGAGCGACGCGGTGTCGAATCCGTCCGCCTGCGCGATCCGCAGCACGTGCCCCAGCAGCGCCGAGGCGATGCCGCGCTTGCGGCCCGCGCGCGCCGTGCCGACGAGCGCGACATAGAGGTCGCGCTTGCCGGTGACCTCCCGGTGCTTCTCGAACTCCTCGGCGAGCACGATCCCCAGCGGCGCCCCGCTGACCTCGTCGTAGGCGATGACGCTGTACTGCGGGCGGAACGCGGAACCCTCGACGAAGCGGCGCCAGCTGTCCAGGTCCATGGGTGTGTAGTCGAAGTGGTCGCGGAAGGAGTCGTTGCGTACCTGCCGGGCGTCCGCCGACCGCTCCGACGTGAACTGCCGGACCACGACACCGCGCGGTGCGGGCATCGGGGACAACTCGGCGACGGCCCCGGCCAGGTCGGCGACCCTCATGTCGTAGAACCACCGGATCTGCTGGTAACCGAGCTCCTGGAACAACGCCATGGCCGGCTCCATGTCGACCGGGCAGCCCGTGTTCAGCGCCAACCCCTGCCCCGGGAAGCGCTCCTCGTGCAGCGGCAGCACCGCCCGCTCCGCCCAGCGCAGCAAACCCGCACCGATGCCCTGGCCCCGGTACTCCGGGTCGACGCCGCCCCGCTGCCGGGACTCGTGCAGCGGGTTGGTCGCGCTTCTGGCCACAAGCACGGCGCAGCCGACCATGCGGTCGCCGTCCCAAACGCCCATGCTGCCGCGCGGGAAGTCCTGGTTGGGGCTGTCGAACTCCTCCAGCAGGCCCTGCTCCGAGGAGTTGTCGTCGGTCCCCTGGTCCGCCTCGATCGCGTCGATCAGCCGCACCCAGGCAGCCACGTCGGTGGTCTCGATCGGACGCCAGACGTAGCGGCTCGGGTCCTCGCCCGTACGGTCAGCTTCCCGGTCAGCGCTCATGCTTCGGATTGTTGCCCTCGGCCGTGGGCACAGCAAAGGATTTACAGGCCGGCCGCGTCGGTACACGCCACCGGTCCACCCACCCGCCGCTGATCGGTCCGCCCACCGGCCCGCTCACCTGTCCGCTGTCAGCACCAGCCCCGAGGTCGGCACCCCGGTCCCCGCCGTGACCAGCACCTTCTCCGCGCCCACGACCTGGTTGACCGAGCTGCCGCGCACCTGCCGGACGCCCTCCGCGATGCCGTTCATCCCGTGGAGGTACGCCTCCCCCAGCTGTCCGCCGTGGGTGTTGACCGGCAGCCGTCCGCCCAGCTCCAGCGCGCCCCCGGCGGCGAAGTCGGCGGCCTCGCCCTTGCCGCAGAAGCCGAACTCCTCCAGCTGCATCAGCACGAACGGGGTGAAGTGGTCGTAGAGCACGGCGGTGTCGACCTCGTCCGGCCGCAGTCCGCTGGTCCGCCACAACTGCCATGCCACCACGCCCATTTCGGGAAGTCCGGTGAGGTCGTCGCGGTAGAAGCTGGTCATCGCCTCCTGCGCCCGGCCCGCGCCCTGGGCCGCCGCCGCGACGACGGCGGGCGGATGCGGCAGGTCCCGGGCGCGCTCCACGGAGGTGACCACGATCGCCTGCCCGCCGTCCGTCTCCTGGCAGCAGTCCAACAGCCGCAGCGGTTCGACGATCCAGCGGGACGCGGCGTGCTCCTCCAGGGTGATCGGCCGCTCGTAGAAGTACGCGGCCGGGTTCGTCGCCGCGTGCCGCCGGTCCGCGACGGCGACCGGGCCGAACGCGTCCGGCGTCAGCCCGTACGTGTGCAGGTAGCGGGCGGCGTGCAGGGCGACCCAGGAGGCCGGGGTGAGCAGCCCGAACGGCATCGTCCAGCCCATCGCCACGCCCTCGGCCGACGGCTGCCGCGCCTGCAGCCCGGAGCCGAACCGGTGCCCCGAGCGCTCGTTGAACGCGCGGTAGCAGACCACGACCTCGGCCACCCCGGTCGCCACCGCCATGGCCGCCTGCTGCACGGTCGCGCAGGCGGCCCCACCGCCGTAGTGGATGCGGCTGAAGAAGGACAGCTCCCCGATCCCGGCCGCCTGGGCGACGGTGATCTCGGGGTTGGTGTCCATGGTGAAGCTGACCATCCCGTCGACGTCGGCGGGTGTCAGCCCGGCATCGTCGAGTGCGGCCTGGACGGCCTCGACCGCGAGCTTCAACTCACTGCGGCCGGAGGCCTTGGAGAACTCGGTCGCCCCGATCCCGACGATCGCGGCCCGTCCGCCGAGGCTGTCGGCCCGGTGCAGACTCATGCGCGCCCCTCCTGGTCCCGTCGTCCGTGGCCTTCTTCGAGCAGCAGCCGCACCGTTCCGCTGACGTGCACGCCGAGCCGGTTCCTCCCGCGTATCGCGAGCACCAGATGCCGTCCGTCCTCAGCGCGTTCGGTCACCTCGCCGCTGAACCGCAGCTCGTCGCCGGGATAGGCGGGGACTCCGAGCCGGATCGCGATCGCCTCGATACGGGAGTCGGGCCCGGCCCAGTCGGTGACGTACCGGCCGACCAGGCCGTTGGTGGTCAGGATGTTCATGAAGATGTCCGGTGCGCCCTTGGCACGCGCCAACTCGGCGTCGTGGTGGACGTCCTGGTAGTCCCGCGAGGCGATGGCACCGGCGACGACCAGCGTCCGCGTGATCGGCACCCGCAGCGGCGGCAGCCGGTCGGGACCGGCGGGGTGGAAGACCGGCAGCGCCAACTCGTCGTCGAATCGCCGGAATCCGAGCCGCACCGGCATCCCGATCGCGACCCGCTCCGGCGGGACGTCCACCACATTGCTCACGACCCGTACGCCCTCGGCGAGTTCGACCAGCGCGACAGCGTAGGGCGCGCCGAACGCGGCGGGCATGGGGTGGTGCACGGTGACCTTGGAGTAGACGACGCCGTCACCGGACGCGGCCTCGGCGTGCCAGCGGTCGCCGCCGCAGGCGTTGCATCCCGGCAGCCAGGGAAAGCGCGCCGTATCGCAGTCGTCGCACCGCTGGAACCGCAGCTCTCCGGCGGCCACACCGTCCCAGAACCCGGCGTTGTCGCGGTTGACCACGGGACGGGGGTGCAGCGGCTTCGCCTTCGTGCCCTCCGGCTCGCTCTGCTCAGGCTTGTCAGCCCGCTCGGGCCTGTCCGCCCGCGCGACCGGGCTGAACTTCAGGATCCGGAACCGGTGCGAGCCCAGCGGCGTCGCGTCCCCGGGCTTCTCGCCGGCGGCCTCGTCGTAGGCGCGCAGGTCCATGCGGGTGGTGACGAAGCGGCCGGCGCCGAGGGCGGTGCGCTTCTCGTCCGAGACGGACTCGATCACCGCGTCGAAGAGCACTCGCTCCCCGATCCACAGCGGACGCAGGTACTCCTGCTCGCAGTCGGTCGCGACGACGGAGGTGCAGCCGTCCGCCTCCACCGCGGCCATCAACGCGTCGAAGTGCTCGCTGCGTCCGCCACTGCCACCGCCGGAGCGCAGACCCAGTCCCGGCAGCGTCCACGCCTGCAGCATGGCGGGCGGAGCGACGGCGTCGGCGCCGGTGTAGGCGGGGTTGGCATCACCCATCGCCTCGCACCAGTGGCGGATCATCGGCGCGTTGACGGGGTCGGGTGCGACACCGCCGCTCACCGAGGGAAGCCCGGTCCAATCCTGAGGGTTCACGGATCTGACACTGCGTCAGATCCGTTGTGACTGTCAAGACAACGGGGCAAGGCCCCGGGTCGGCGCGATCCCCGGGGCCCTGCGCTGCCGTGCTACGCCTTGTCGGCGCTCATGAGTGACGTATCATCAGAAAGCGGTTCAGAAAATGATGCGGACGTTCGTGTTCGACTGGTCGGCGAAGACCGCTCCGCTGTTGTCCTTCACCCCCAGCGTGTTGTTCGCGTTCGAGGCGCCCGAACCGGTGGCCGTCTGCTGGGTCCAGTTCGAGTTCCCGTCGACCCAGCCGGAGAGGTTGCCGGTGCCGTTGTCGTTCACGATGCTGCTGTTCGACCCACCACCCGCAAAGGCCCCGTTGGAGTCGGCGGACGCCACCCCGGCCCCGATGACCAGCGCGGCGGCAGCGAGCGGAACAGCGACGAGAGCGGTGCGGATACGGGACATGCGGTCCTCCTGAGTGCTGCTGACTACTGCGGACTTCCGAGTGCGGACTGCGACGTCGCACCATCAGAATTCCTCAATGAATCGACAAAGAACCAGACCTCCAGGCCCATTTCGCCCTATGGTGTGGACTGCGGAAGTCGATGCATGAACGGTGTCCGAGCGGGCCACCTGCCCCGTTCCCGGCCGCCGAATCCTCCGGGCTCCGGGGGCCGTTCCCGACACCCGTCGCACCCCCGGTCGGAATGTGCCGCCGGGCCGTAAGAGGGACAATTGGCGGGTCGCATGTCCCCTCTGCATGAGTCTGCATGAGTCCGGAGGAACCACGATGACGACAGGCGCCAGTCCCCGTGCCAGCACCGACGCGAGTACGGAAGCCGACACCCCAGCCGGTGCCGAAGAGGTCGACTTCGCCGCCCTGGGCCTCGCTCCGCAGCTCCTGCGGGCGCTCTCCGCGCTGGGCTACGAGGAGCCGACGCCGATCCAGCGCGAGGCCGTTCCTCCCCTGCTGGAGGGCAGCGATCTGCTGGGCCAGGCCGCCACCGGCACCGGGAAGACCGCCGCCTTCGCCCTGCCGATACTGCAGCGCCTCTCCGGGCGGGACCGCAAACGGTCCGGCCCGGCCGCCCTGGTGCTCGTGCCCACCAGGGAGCTGGCCATCCAGGTGTCCGAGGCCGTGCACCGCTACGGCAGCGAGCTGGGCACCCGCGTCCTGCCCGTCTACGGCGGCCAGCCCATCGGTCGGCAGCTGCGCGCCCTGGGGCAGGGGGTCGACGTGGTCGTGGCGACCCCGGGCCGGGCGCTCGACCACATCTCCCGTGGGACCCTGCGCCTCGACGACGTCGAGACCGTCGTCCTCGACGAGGCCGACGAAATGCTCGACATGGGCTTCGCCGAGGACATCACCGCCATCCTGGAGAGCGCGCCCGAGGAGCGCCAGACCGTGCTGTTCTCCGCGACGATGCCCTCCCGCATCGACTCCATGGCGCGGCGTCATCTCCGCAACCCGGTAAGGGTGCAGATCGAGCGGGAGGCCCCGGCCCCGGGCGAGGCCCCGAGCGTCAGGGAGACCGCCTTCGTGGTGGCCCGGCCGCAGAAGGCCGCCGCGCTCGGCAGGATTCTGGACGTGGAGGCGCCGGAGGCGGCCATCGTGTTCTGCCGGACCCGCGAGCAGGTCGACCAGCTCACCGAGAGCCTCAACGGACGCGGCTACCGGGCCGAGGCGCTGCACGGCGGCCTGAGCCAGGAGCAGCGGGACCGGGTGATGGCGCGGCTGCGCGGCGGGACCGCGGACCTGCTGGTCGCCACCGACGTCGCCGCGCGCGGCATCGACATCGAGCACCTCACCCACGTGATCAACTACGACGTGCCCTCCGCCACGGAGTCGTACGTGCACCGGATCGGCCGGGTCGGCCGCGCGGGCCGGGAGGGCGTGGCCGTCACGCTGGCAGAACCGCGCGAGCACCGGATGCTCAAGGCGATCGAGCGGGCGACCGGGCGCAGGATCCCGGTGGAGAAGGTCCCCTCGGTGGCTGATCTCCGGGCCAGGCGACTGGAGTTGACCCGGGCCGCGCTCTACGAGAGCGTCCTTGAGGACGAGGATCTGGACCGGTTCCGCGTCGTGGTGGAGAGCCTGGCGGACGAGTTCGACATCATGGATGTCGCGCTCGCCGCGGTGAAGCTGGCCCACGAGTCGGGCGGCGCCGCCTTCGACGAGGAGGAGATCCCCGAGGTCGCGCCGATGGACCGCGGCCGCGAACGCGCCCCGCGCGGCCGCAAGGGCGGCGGCCGCCCCTCCCAGGGCATGACCCGCCTGTTCGTCGCCGCCGGCCGCAGCGCGGGCATCCGCCCGCAGGACCTGGTCGGAGCGATCGCCGGGGAGTCCCGGCTGAGCGGACGCGAGATCGGCTCGATCGAGATCGCCGACCGCTTCTCCCTGGTCGAGGTCCCCGAGAACGCCGCCGAATCCGTGATCCGCGCCCTGCGCGGCACCACCATCAAGGGCCGCAAGGCCAACGTCCGCCGCGAACGGGACCAGAACCGCTGACCGCCGCCCGCGGCGGGCCGCTCGAAGGGTAGGACGGTGACTACGGGGCAGACGGCCCCTCCCGCACCCCGGGGCCGTCCTTCACCGTGCGTGCCGTGCGGGCGACCCCGTCGCTCGGCGGGCTCTACTTACGAGCCTGCCGGCACCGCTCTGTCACCGCTTCGTCCGTCTGTCCGATGACCGTGCAGGACTCAGTTGAGCGTCTCCGTGACCTTGGCCAGCGTGGCCGCCTTGGTCGTCGAGAGGTGGCTGAAGAGGTTGGCGGTGACCTTCCGGTTCGCGCCGACCGTCCACAGGTCCGGCACTCCGTCGCCGTTGATGTCGGCTGCCTGCAGGGTGAGGGTCGCGCCCGTGTTCCACCGGGTGGCGACCGGGTACGCGGTGTAGGTGAGCGCACCCGTGGTGGTGTTGGCCTGGAGGTTCTCCCACAGGTCCAGCTCGCCGGTGGACTGCTTCCACAGGAACATCGCAGTGGTGGCGCCACCGCCGGTGACCGGCAACTGCGTGGTGGCGATGGTCCAGTTGTTCCAGTCGGCCGTGCCGTCGGGCGTGTTGACGTTCAGCGTGACCGGAAGCCCGTACCCGGCGGGAACGTTCGCCGTGTAGATGTTGAGCCCGTACCCGTTGGTGCTGTCCCCCAGGACGCCGAGCAGATCCGGGATGCCGGTGTTCAGGCCGGAGGTGTTGCCGCCGTTGGCGACCTGGGTGGGGTTGTCGCCGTTGAGGTTCGCAAGCGACCCGCCCATCAGGAGGTTCCCACCGGCGGCGAGCGGGGAGGTGTTGCCGTTGCCGGCAAGGATCACGCCGCCCCCCGCGTGGATCCCGGCGGGGTAGTAGATCAGGACGTCCTGGTTCGCGCCGCCGGTGAAGCGTCCCGTGATCGCGGTCGCCCCGTCGAAGTCGGACGGCGAGCCGGTGCTGTTGAACCCGGCGCCGTTGACGCCGATGTCGATGGGCGACACGGCCGCGTGCCCGTTGCCTGTTCCCGGCGCCAGCCACAGACCCGAGGGCAGGCCGTTCTGCGCACCGACCGTGACCAGGTCCGGTATGCCGTCACCGGTGAGGTCCCCGTCGGTGAGGTCGGGAGCCGACGTCGCTGACGTTCCGGCGGCGCTGCGAACGCCGGCAGCCGGTGCCAGCGGTGCCGCGGAGGCAGCGACGGGCTGCACGACGCCGGCGACGGCGACCAGCATGCCGAGTGCCGCGGTGGTCGCGAGGGTGCGTGTGATGCTCGGCCGAGGAGTGAAGGCAGAATCCACGAAGCCAACTCTCTTGTTGGGGACCGAACGGTCCCGATCGGCGATCACCATACGCTCGAAGATCGCCACGCATCCTCGAATTTCCGAGGGTGTAAAGCCGCTGACCAGCAGCGTGTTTGCCCCATTTGCGGACCTCGGCACGGACCCCTGCCGGGCTCCGTCCCAACCGCACCCCTCCCAACCGGCACCGCACACAGACATGACACAGCCCCCGACCGTTGCTGCTGGTCGGGGGCTGTTCTATTGCGGAGTCTGTGGGATTTGAACCCACGGTGACATCGCTGCCACGACGGTTTTCAAGACCGTTCCCTTAGGCCGCTCGGGCAAGACTCCTGGTGTGGGCGAGCTTGTCGTCCACGCCAGGGATCTTCTCACGACTTCGGCGCGGTGTGGCGATGATTACTGGTTGTCGCCGACCCGCTTGCCCAGGGTGACCGTGGTCGTGTGGGACTGGCCGTTGCGGGTGTAGACGACGGCGACCTTGTCGCCCGGGTGGTGGGCCCAGATCTCGCTGACCAGGGTCGGGCCGGAGTCGATCAGGACTCCGTCGAGCTGGGTGATCACGTCGCCCGGCTTGAGGCCGGCCTGGTCGGCAGGGCCGCCGGGGGTGACGGCCGGGGTGCCCTGGACCGGGGTGGAGGAGATCTTCGCGCCGTCGCCCTGGTAGCTGTCGTCGCGGAGGACGCCGAGGATCGGGTAGGTCGGGACGCCCGTCTGGATCAGCTGGGCGGCGACCCACTTGGCCTGGTTGATCGGGATCGCGAAGCCCAGGCCGATGCTGCCGGACTGGCCGCCGCTCGTGCTGGAACTGGTGGACTGGATCGCCGAGTCGATGCCGATGACCTGGCCCGAAGCGTTCATCAGCGGCCCGCCGGAGTTGCCCGGGTTGATCGACGCGTCCGTCTGCAGCGCGTTCATGTAGGACGTCTGCGAGGTCGACTGGTCGCCCGAGGCGACCGGGCGGTTCTTGGCGCTGACGATGCCCGAGGTGACCGTGCCGGAGAGCCCGAACGGTGCGCCGATCGCGATGGTCGTGTCGCCAACCTGGACCGCGTCGGAGTCGCCGAGCGGGAGCGGGACCAGCTTTTCCTTGGGGACCGAGTCGAGCTTGATCACCGCGACGTCGTAACCCTGGGCGCGACCCACCACCGACGCGTTGTAGCTGGAGCCGTCGGCGAACTTCACCGTCAGCTTGCCGCCGCCGATCGAGGGGGCGACCACGTGGTTGTTGGTGAGGATGTGGCCCTGGGTGTCGAAGACGAAGCCCGTCCCCGTGCCGGACTCGGAGGAACCGCTCGCCTCGATGGTGACCACGCTCGGCAGCGCCTTGGCCGCGATCGCGGCGATGGAGCCCGCCGGTCGGCTGAGGCCGTTCGGGTTGCTGGCGGCCGTCACCGTGGTGCTGGAGGAGCCCGCGGTGTTGCGGCCCTCCAGCCAGGAGCCGATGCCACCGCCGACCGCGCCCGCGACGATAGCCGTGGCAGCGAGCAGCGCGATGAAGACGCCACGACGGCTGCCCGCCGACTTCGGCTTCTCGACGATCTGACCTGCGCCGAAGGGACCGACCGGGGCCTCCGGGAGCGGAGGCATGGGCGCGGCCTGCCAGATCGGCGGCTGCTGCGGAGGCTGCGGCGGCCCGGCGGGAGCCTGGGCCATCGGCGCAGGGGCAGGGGCAGCGGCAGGGGCGGGAGCCGGAGCCGCAGCCGGCGCGGGTGCCGGAGCAACGGGCGGAGCAGCCGGCGGCGCGGGCGGCTCGACGAACGGCGGCAGCGGCGCGGTGGGTGCCTCAGGCTCGGCCGGAGCCGTCGGCGGCGCGTCCGCGACCGGCGGGCGCGCCGGGGGCGCGGGGAAGCCGGCGAGGTCGGGGTCGACCGGGGGAGCGACCGGGCCGCTCGCGGGCGCCTGCTCCGCCGGACGATCCGCCGGAGTCGCATCGGGGGCGGGGCGTTCCGACCCGTCGGGCCCACCCTCGTGCTCGGTGCTCACGAATCGACCTCCTTGATACCGGACCAACGGGCCCTAGCATTCCGCAGACGCTGTCGGGGCATCGTAAGTCCCAGCCGTGCGCCTGGCACCCCGGCCCCACGGCGGCGACCGCCTTGTTCCCGGGCTGTTCGCGCCGTGTTCCGCGCTGACCGGGAGAGCCCGAACCGGCTGCGGCCCGGCCTGACCGGCGTCCCCACCGGACGCCCAGCCCCTGGACAGCCCTTGGACGGTCACCGTACAGGCCGTACCATTCCTCGAAAACACGTACCAGCACGTACCAGCACGCGGCGACGGGTGCTGAACCTGCACCATATTCATACGCAGTCACACGCAATCACGCGCGCGGGAGCTTGGACCTCATTCCAGGCTGAGAGGGCAGCAGGCCGCCGGCAGGCGGCAGGGCAGCCGACCGCCTGAACCTGACCGGGTAATGCCGGCGTAGGGAGCTCTGCAGACGGCCATGTCCGCAACCCTTCAGCACGACCCCGACCACCTGGGCGCCGCGTCCGCGCACGCCGCCGAGGCGCCGTTGGTCCTCGACACCGCCCCGCCCCGCACCCTCGGCTTCCGCGAGCAGGGCGCGTTCTGGGCCAACCTGGGCGTCAGCCTGATCGGCTTCTCCAGCGCCGCGACGGTGATGGTCAACTCCAGCAACAAGGACCTGGCGCTGGCCGCCTCGTTCACCGCGATCATCGTCGGCACGGTCATCGGCACGCTGATGCTGGCGCTGGCGGCGATCATCGGCACGCGGACCGGCGCACCCGCCATGGCCGTGCTGCGCGGGCTGTTCGGGACCAGGCTGTCCTACGTCCCCACCGTGCTGAACATCGTCCAGTGCGTGGGCTGGGGCGTCTACGAGCTGACCGTGATCACCCAGGGCGCGCAGGCGCTCTACGGCGGCGTGCCGCGCTGGGTCTACGTGCTGGCCGCCGGGGCGCTGACGACCGCGATGACGATCCGTCCGCTGGGCTCGATCGCGGTGCTGCGCCGCTACGTGGCAATCGCGGTCGGCGTCTCGATGCTCTTCTTCACCGTCCAACTGGTCCGCCACGGTGTGCACAACCCCGGTGGGAACAACTGGAACGGCTTCCTCTCCGCGACCGACTACGTGATCGCGGTCTCGATCTCCTTCGTGCCGCTGGCCGCCGACTACACCCGGCACTCGCGGACCGTGAAGGGCTCGTTCTGGGGCACCTTCACCGGCTACACGGTCGCGCAGATCTGGTGCTACATCGTCGGAGCGATCGCGTTGACCCAGGTCGGCGGCGACCCGAACAAGATCTTCTCGACCTTCACCGGGCTGACCGCCGGGTGGGTCTTCTTCCTGGTGCTGGTGCTGCGTGAGGCCGACCAGTCCTTCGCGAACGTCTACTCGACCGCGATGTCGCTGCACAACCTCTTCCCGAGGGTGGACCGGCGCTGGCTGGCCGGCGGGATCGGCGTGCTGGTCACGGCGGTCGCGCTCAAGGTGACCACGCTCGGTGCGAACTACCAGACCTTCCTCGGCCTGATCGGCGCGGTCTTCGTGCCGCTGCTCGCGGTGCTGGCGGTCGACTTCTTCCTCGGCCGCGGCCGGGACGGCTGGGACATGTCCGAGCAGGCGCCGACGCGCTGGCTGGTGCTGCTGCCGTGGGCGATCGGCTTCCTGCTCTACGAGCTGATCTCGCCCGCCGCGTTCCCGTGGTCGTGGTGGACCAACTTCTGGGCGGACGCGCAGACGGACACTCACATCCACCCGACGTTCTGGACCTCGGCCTCGCTCTTCTCCTTCCTCGCGGCGGGCGCGGTGACGCTGGCACTGACCCCGGTGCTGCGGAAGCGGTCCAACGCGGAGGCGGTCGCGTCGAAGGACGCGCCGCCGAAGGACCCGACGGCGGGGGACCCGACGGCCGGGGATGCCGCGACGGAGGCGTGAGACGCGGAAGGGCGTGACGCGGGAGGGGACGCCGACCGCGTTCACCTGGGGTACACGCACGCCACCTATGGTGGGGGCGTGCATCCCCAGCCAGGCCCGACCGCGTCCGTCCCCAACCGGTCCACCACCCGCGTCATCGCCCACCGCGGCGCCTCCGGCACCTACGCCGAGCACACGCTTGCCGCGTACAAGCTGGCGATCGAGCAGGGTGCGGACGGACTGGAGTGCGACGTCCGGCTGACCGCCGACGGTCACCTCGTCTGCGTCCACGACCGCACCGTCAACCGGACGTCGAACGGGCGCGGCGTCGTCTCCACGCTCGAACTCGCGCAGCTGTCCGAGCTCGACTTCGGCGGCTGGAAGGCGGGCGAGGTCGAGGAGACCGACTGGACGACGGCCGACCACACGTCGGTGCTCACCCTGGAGCGCCTGCTCGAACTCCACGCCGACGCGGGCCGTCCCATCGAGCTGGCGATCGAGACGAAGCACCCGACCCGCTACGCCGGGCTGGTCGAGAAGCGGCTGATGGAGCTGCTGCGCCGGTTCGGACTCGTCCCCCACAAGGGCGAAGGTCCGTCCCCGGTACGGGTGATGAGCTTCTCGCAGCTCTCACTGCGGCGGATCCGGCAGATGGCGCCGGAGCTGCCGACGGTCTTCCTGATGGAGCGGGTGCTGCCGTGGCTGCGCGACGGCTCGCTTCCGCACGGGGCGCGGATCGCGGGTCCCGGCATCGACCTGATCCGCGCCAACCCCGGCTACGTGGCGGCCCTGCACCGGGCCGGACACCGGGTCCACGTCTGGACGGTGGACGAGCCGGAGGACGTCGAGCTCTGCCTGCGCCTGGGCGTCGAGGCGATCATCACCAACCATCCGCGGCGGGTGTTGGACCAACTCGGGAGATAGGACCCATCCCGGCCGATGGATGCACAGGTCACTCCGGAATGGCTGGAAATTCCTCTGGATCGTGGCTGGAAAGCCATTCCGAACCCCCGATCGAATGCGTAGCGTCACTATTTGGTGACGCGCTGTGAAATGCGCTGCGCGCGCCCTCTTCGAGCCCCCGGAAAGCGCGCCAAGGTGCGGAGTTTTCCGTTTTCGACTTGCCCTTACCGGGCATTCACACCCTGGCGCAAGACGAAGGAGGAGGTCCGGGGGTGGCCGTGGTGGTGGCGCATGAGGTGCCGACTTCTTCGTCGACCATGGCAGTGCCACATGGTCCGGAGAGCGTACGGACGGCGCGTCGTAGGCTGCGCGAGGATCTCGGTGAGCACTTGGTGCCCGAGGGCGTGATAGACGACGCGGTACTGATCCTCTCGGAACTGCTGAGCAACGCGTGTCGGCACGCGAGACCGCTGGAGCGGGAACACGGGCCCGTGACGGGGCTCGTGGGGACGCTGGCGGAGGAGCAGGAAGAGGTCCTGGTCGGCTGGGAACTGCACAGCGACGGTCTGCTGACCGTCGCTGTGACGGACGGCGGCGGCCCGACCCGCCCGCGGCGCGCGGCGCCGTCGCTCACCGCGAGGGGTGGGCGCGGCCTCGGGATCGTCGGCCAACTCGCCTCGGAGTGGGGCGTCCGCGACGCGCCCGGCGAGGTGACGGTGTGGGCGGTGCTGCGCGTGCGCGCACGCCACGCACGCAGGGACGCGGAGGCGGAGACCGCGGCGGCAGCGAGCTGAACCCGACGGCGCGCGGGGAAGTTGCACTATCAGGGGCGCGGGGAACTGCGCGACAAGCCACCCACGCAGCTGGCCGGCCGATCGAGCAGGGCCATCCGCACGTCAGTGGTGTCTCGCGCAGTTCCCCGCGCCCCTGATAGTGCAACCGCACGCGGCGGCCTCAGTAGACGTACCCCGGGCCCACCGTCAGACCCGTACGCTCTCCCGGAGGGAATCAGTTCCGTCCGTTCCATCGGGAGTACGCACCATGGCCAAGAAGAAGGCCCCGCTCACCACCACCCCCGTCACCGACGGGCCCGTGCCCGTTGTCGGCGCGCGCGAGGCGTGCCCCTGCGGGTCGGGGCGGCGGTACAAGGCGTGCCACGGGCGTGCCGCCGCGCACGCCGTCGCGGAGCTGGTGCAGCGGCCGTTCGAGGGGCTGCCCGGGGAGGGCGACTGGGTCGCCCTGCGCGAGCTGGTCCCCGCCGCGACCGTGCCGCTGACGGTGAACGCCGAGACGCTGGCGACGGCCGAGGGTGACGTTCCGTCAGTGACGCTGGTGACCGTGCTCCCGATGGCCTGGCCGGCCATGCGTCGGCAGGACGGCAGCATCATGCTCGGGCTCCAGACCCAGACCTCCTCCGGCGACCTGAGCCGGGACCTCGCGGACGCGCTGGTCCAGGCGCTCGCCACCGAGCCGGGCAGCCCCGTGCCGCCGCGGCGTCCCGCGCCCGAGGGGCCGCGTCTGCAGCAACTGCTGGACCTGGACGCGCCGTTCGAGCCGACCGTGCACACCGGGTTCGAGTACTGGCTGGAGGACGCCTCGGCCGCGACCGGCGAGGTCGCCGCCTCGCTGGAGCAGGCCAACGCCGCCGTCATCCCGACCGAGAAGCTGGAGTCGGTGCCGCAGGCGTACTGGTGCGCCGCGCCGGACCGGAACCACCTGCGCTGGGTGATGCTGCACGAGGAGGAGGCGCTGCTGGACGCGCTGGCCAAGCTGGCCGCCTCGGGCGAGGCCTCGCTGGGCGAGGGGACCAAGCTGGTCGGCTCGTTCCGGGCGCACGGTCTGGTCGTGCCGGTCTGGGACCTGCCGCAGTCGATGACCCCAGCGGACTGCGAGAAGCCGGCCGCCGCGTTCGCCGAGCGACTGGCCGCCACGCTGGAGCGCGGGGGCGCACTCAGCGTGGAGGAGCGGAAGGCGCGCGCCGGTCTGGTGAACCGCCAGGTCACCCTCAGCTGAATTAGCGTCACCTATTGCTACACAGGTAACGGCGACCGGAGCGGACTGCCCGTCAGTCCGCTCCGGAATACCGTGATCTGCGTCACATACCTTGGACGAAGCCGGAAATTCCGGGGAAAGACTTCGCCCCAGGGAATTTGCTTGCGGCCCGGAATTTGTTACGGTTTAAACAGCCCGGTCGCTGGTGCATCCCCCGTCGCCAGCGGCCGGGCCTTTGCTTGCTACCCGGAGGGTTGGCAACACCACCCTCCGAGGGACCTCACGGCGCCAGAGTCGCGCCGTCCGGCGCGGCGACGCTCGCCGCGACCAGGGCCTCCACCAGATCGCTCACCGACGGCAGCCACGGCCGCTCCCGCGTCGAGAGCGGACGCCGCACCCACCGCATCGCCCCCGCGCCGGTCCGGGAGGGCGGCAGCACGACGTAGCCGCCGGGACCGTGGTAGCGCAGGCTGGTCGGCACCCACTCCTGGGCCACCAGCAGGTCGCCCAACTCCGGGAACGAGTAGGGCGCGACAAGCAGCACGTAGCGGGTCGGCGTGGCGATCACCGGACCGATCGGCACGCGCAGCGCGTCGAAGTAGTCGAGCACCCGCTCGCCCGCCTCGGCGGGCAGGCTGAGCGCGCAGACCTGGCCGCCGGTCGCCACCAGCACCGGCGCCTCGGGGCGGCGGGACCACCACCAGCGGATCATCCGGTCGTCCGTCGTCGCCGCGAGCAGCTTCGGTTCGTCCGGATGGGCCCCTGGCACCTGGCAGTCCGGACGGGCGCAGCGGCAGCCGCCTCCCGGCAGCGCGCCGACGCCCGGCAGCACCGGCCACCCCCAACCCCTGGCCGCCGTTCTTGCCGCGCCGAGAAACCGGCCCCTGGTCCGCAGCCGCCCGGCCTCGCGGACGGCTCTGCCCACAACCTCACCGACGGCCTTACCGACGAGTGTTGACACCCCGCGCATGAGCACTCGTTCCTTTCCGTGACGGTCAAGGATCGGTACGTGACCTCGCGCATCGAGAAGCGCACCACGCCCACCGCGCCTGCGGTTTCTCGGCGGGAGGTGTCGCCAGGGTGGCGCATGCTCGCCCGGCCGGATCGACCGACCGCAACACTGCCGCCCCGTAACGGTTCTGTACCCAGCAAAGGCATGCACGAGCACGTTCTCTGACGAGACTGACGCATCGTCCGGATTGACGCACGACGAGCGACGATGGTTCCTCCGTTCGGGGTATTCACCGTGTCTGGTACGGAGGGGTCTGCTAGGGGGCATCCGACCGTACGATCCCCGGATGGACCCGGATTTCGCGTCGGCCCACGAGGCTGACACCTCATCAATTCCCCACCCCGACGGGGCTGCGGAGCAGAAGCACGGAACGGGGCCGGACGCGAACGCGTTCGTCCTGGTGATCCGTGCACACAACGACGCGTCGCGGATCGCCCTGACCGTGCTGGCGGCGCGCCGACTGCCCCAGGTGCGCGCCGTACTGGTGCTGGAATCGGGGTCGACGGACTCCACCCGGCGGGTCGCCCTGGACAGCGGGGCCACACTGCTCGCGGACGAGGCCGATCTGGCCGGATACACGCCCCTGCCGCTGCTGTGCATCCGCCCCAGCCGGGAGGGCGGCGCGACACACGCGCTCGACGAGGTGCTGCCGCTGGTGGATCCGGTCGTCTCCGGCGCGGCGGACATGGCACTCGGGTGGTGCGTGCCCGAGGGTCGGGGCCGTGCCGCCGAACGGCTGGAAAGGCGCGGTCTGGCCCGCGCGGGGCTGGCGGTTCCCGGGCTGCTGACCGGCGAATACTGCCTGACCAGCGCGGCCTTCGCCGCGACCTGGCCGCCGGCGGTCGGCACGGGGGAGCTGGTCGGCCGGGCGGCGGACCTGCTCCGGGCCGGGCTGCGGGTGACGCCGGTCCGGCTCGAACCGCCGCGACTGCGGCGTCCGATGGGTCTGCGCGAGCGCCGGGAGGTGGCCCGTGCGCTGCGGGGACGACGTTCCGTGACCGGAGGGAGCGCATAAATCGACAGTAGAAACGATCATTCGCACCGATGTTTTTCGGCCAAATATTCGGGCAAAGACACCAACCACATGGCAGCTGACAGTTCTGGACATCACCCGATCGGTGTGTGTAGAAGAGACTCATTAATTGCCGTATGGCATGACATGGGGGTGCATAGTGATTCAATTCAGACAAAACTTTAAGAATCCAGCATCACTCTTTGTAGTTATCGCAGGTGCGGACCATGGCTGAGCACCCCACCACCCTCGGCCTCCCCGCGCCCACGAGCCCTGCTGAAACGATCAGCGGAGAGCCCATCGCTGCCCTCCGTGAGCGCTCCGCTGACGACCCCCTGGCTGATTTGACCACCCTGTACGACCTGACCGACCGGCTCAGCGGCGCACCCGACCTGGAGGCGGCCCTCACCGGTCTCCTGGCCGACGGCGCGGCGCTGATCGGCGCCCGGCGCGGGATGCTGCTGCTGACCCAGCCGAGCACCACCCTCGGCCTCGGCCTGGACCGCTCCGCCCTCGGCGCGCTGGAGACCGTCCCCGCCGCGCAGATCCTGCGCGCCGCCGGGGGCGAGCCGACCGGGGACCGGTTCCGGGAGGTCGCCCTCCAGCTCGGCATCGGCGCGTCCTACGCCCAGCCGCTGGCCGACCTGGGCTCGGTCGTCTGGTTCTACGACACCCCCACCCAGCCGAGCGAGCGCGAACAGCGCCTCGCCGGTCTCTACTGCGCGTCCGCCGCCCGGCTGCTGGCCAAGGAGCTCGAACGCGACCGCCTGCGCCGCACGGCCGACGCGCTCCGGCGCGGCCTGCTCCCCGGCGCGCTGCCGCGCGTCGGCGGCATGCAGCTGGCCGCGCGCTGCGTCGCCGCCGGGCTGGAGAACGCGGGCGGCTGCGACTGGTACGACGCGATCTCCCTCCCGGAGGGCGCCCTCGCGCTGAGCGTCGGCAGCGTCACCGGCGGCGGCGCGGACTCCGCCGCCGCGATGGGCCGCCTGCGCGCGGCGTTGCGCGCGTACGCGGTGCTGGAGGGCGAGGACCCGGTCGCCGTGCTCGGCGATCTGGAGCTGCTGCTGAAGAGCACGGAACCGGCCCGGACCGCGACGGCGCTGTACGCGTTCGTCGAGCCCTCCGCCCGTCGGCTCTCCCTCGCCGGGGCGGGCCAGTGCCCGCCGCTGCTGGTGACCTCGTTCGGCGCCTCGTTCGTGGAGACCTCGCTGAGCGCGCCGCTGGGCATGCTGAGCTGCTGGGAAGCGCCGGGCGTGGAGCTGCGGGCCGACCGCGGCGACGTGCTCCTCCTGTACACGGACGGGCTGGCCCGTCGCTGCGGCGAGGAGTCCCTCCACGCGGGCCAGACCCGCCTCCGCGCGGCCGCGGCGGAGGCGCCGCGGGATGTCCGCCAGGACCCGGAACGTTTCTGCGCGTACTTGCTCGACGCCTGTCTGGGGTCTTCGGAGCCGCTGCCGGGCGCGGACGACGTGGTGCTCCTGGCTGCACGCTTCGACTGAGGGAAGTTGCACTGTCTGGGGGCGCGGGGCTCTGCTGTTGTGCGGCTGGATAGTGCAACACCTGTCCTGCGACTCTCGGGCGGCCGTACTCTTGTACGGACTGCAGGCCGCTGACACCCCTGACAGCGGCCTTGCGTTCCCCGTACCACGAGGAGGCGACACAGCGTGACCGAGGACGATCTCGCTCCCGAGACCGACGAGCTGACCGAGGACGCTTCGACCGAAGAAGCGCCGATCAAGCAGCGGAAGAACGGTCTCTACCCCGCCATCTCGGACGAGCTGACCGCCGTCATGAAGAGCGGCTGGGCCGACACCGAGCTGCGCGACCTCGTCCCCGCCGAGCAGTCCGCGTACGCGGCCAAGCGACGGGCCGCGCTGTCCGCGCGTTTCCCCGGGGACCGGATCGTCGTGCCGGCCGGGAACCTGAAGACCCGGTCCAACGACACCGAGTACAGCTTCCGTGCCGCCACGGAGTACGTGCACCTCACCGGTGACCAGACCGAGGACGCCGTCCTGGTCATGGAGCCGCGCGGCGAGGGCGACGAGGGCCACGACGCGTACCTGTACCTGCTCCCCCGCTCCGACCGGGAGAACGGCGAGTTCTGGCTGAGCGGCCAGGGTGAGCTGTGGGTCGGCCGTCGGCACAGCCTGACCGAGGCCGAGGCGCTGCTCGGGCTGCCCGCCAAAGACGTGCGCAAGGCCGCGGAGGAGCTGGCCGAGCAGGCCGACGAGCGGCCGGCGACGACCCGTGTGCTGCGCGGGCACGACGCCGCGATCGAGGCCGCGCTGGCCCCGCACACCACCAAGCACGGTGACGACGAGCTCCGCGTCTTCCTCAGCGAGCTGCGTCTGGTCAAGGACGAGTGGGAGATCGGCCAGCTGCAGGCCGCCTGCGACGCGACCGCCAAGGGCTTCACCGACGTGGTGCGCGAGCTGGCGCAGGCGGTGGCCACCTCGGAGCGCTGGATCGAGGGCACCTTCTTCCGTCGTGCCCGGGTCGAGGGCAACGACATCGGCTACGGCTCGATCTGCGCCGCGGGTCCGCACGCGACCACGCTGCACTGGGTCCGCAACGACGGCCCGGTCCGTCCGGGCGAGCTGCTGCTGCTGGACGCGGGCGTGGAGATGCAGTCGCTCTACACCGCCGACATCACCCGCACCCTGCCGATCGACGGCACCTTCAACGAGCTGCAGCGGAAGATCTACCAGGCCGTCCTGGACGCCCAGGAGGCCGGTATCGCGGCCGTCAAGCCGGGTGCCCGCTACCGCGACTTCCACGAGGCCTCCCAGCAGGTGCTGGCCGAGCGGCTGGTCGAGTGGGGCCTGCTGGAGGGCCCGGTCGAGCGCGTGCTGGAGCTCGGGCTGCAGCGTCGCTGGACCCTGCACGGCACCGGCCACATGCTCGGCCTGGACGTGCACGACTGCGCCCACGCCCGCGTCGAGTCCTACGTGGACTGCGTGCTGGAGCCGGGCGTCGTGCTGACCGTCGAGCCGGGTCTGTACTTCCAGGCCGACGACGAGCTGGTCCCGGAGGAGTACCGCGGCATCGGCGTCCGGATCGAGGACGACATCCTGGTGACGGCCGACGGCAACCGCAACCTCTCCGCCGCTCTGCCGCGCACGGTCGAGGACGTCGAGAGCTGGATGGCGAGCCTCAAGGGCTGACACCGCAAGGCATGTGTGACGGGGTCACGGAGCGGCGGACTGCCGCTCCGTGACCCCGCGTCAGTTTCCCCGTGTCAGTTTTCGCCCGTGCCGGTCCCCGTGAGGGGATCAGCCTGCCGCGGCCTCGCCGCGCTCCGCGTTGGCCAGGATGGCCTGGCGGAACCAGACGGCGGCGTCCGGCGCGACCTTCTCGTAGTACTCGGTGAAGCGCGGGTCCGAGATGTACATCTCGGCCATGCAGCGGTGGAAGCCGAACGAGACGTCGTAGAACCGCCGGGTGATGTGCTGCCGGTGGTCCTCCGCGATCGCCATCGCCTGCTCGCTGTCCGACGCGACGCCGGCTCCGATCGCCTCGGCGATGCGGTCGTTGAGCGCGTCGCCCTCGGCCTTGATCTCGACCCAGTCCTCCTTGGAGTACTGCGCCGCGCGCTGCTGCGACTGCTTCCAGGCGTCGGTGTCGCCCCAGCGCGCCTCCGCCTCCTCCTGGTGGTCGACGTAGTCGTCGCCGAAGACCTCGAACTTCTCCTCGGGGGTCAGTTGGATCCCCATCTTCCTCGCCTCCAGTGCGTGTTCCACGGACGCGACCATCTCCTGGAGCCGTTCGATCCGCCCCAGCAGCAGACTGCGCTGGCGGCGCAGGTGCTCGCTCGGACTGACGCCCTGGTCGTCCAGGATGGTCGCGATGTCGTCGAGGGAGAAGCCGAGCTCCCGGTAGAAGAGGATCTGCTGCAGCCGGTCCAGGTCCGCGTCGTCGTAGCGGCGGTAGCCGGACGCCGTGCGACCGCTGGGCTGGAGCAGCTTGATCTCGTCGTAGTGGTGCAGGGTTCGCACGGTCACCTTGGCGAACCGCGAGACCTGACCGACCGAGTAGCTCATGGGGCCCTTTCCTCTCCCTCGTGCTCCCAGCCTGCGGCCTCACGTCACGTGAGGGTCAAGCGGGATATCACCGGGGAGGGACGCCTCGGTCGGGACGCCTCGGTCAGGACGCCTGGGCGAACGGGCGGTCCCGGTAGGTGAGGGTCTTGTCGAAACGGACGACCGCGCCGCGTCTCGGGTGGTTGCGGAACTGCACGTCGTCGGAGAGCGCCCGGATCAGCAGCAGGCCGCGCCCGCTCTCGGACGAGTCGGGCACCGCCGAGATCGCGACCGCGGCGCTGCCGACGGCAGCGTTGCCGACCGCCGCGCTCCCGACAGCCGAAGGGCGGGGACGCGACCCGCGTGCCCGCCCGTGGCCCTGACCCAGGCCCTGGCCGTGGCTCTGACTGTGGCCGAGAGAGTGGCGTCCCATCCGGGCGGCGAAGCCGGGACCGGAGTCGGTCACCTCGATCCGCAGGCGGTTGCCCTCGATCGTCGCGGTCACCTGGAAACCGTCGTCCTCACCGGCGGCCGTGCCGGGACACGCGTGCTCGACGGCGTTGGCGCACGCCTCGGTCAGCGCGACGCCGACCTCGTAGGAGACGTCAGGGTCCACGCCCGCGGTGGCCATGGTGCCGAGGAGGATGCGACGGGCCAGCGGAACGCTGGCAGGTTCGCGTCGGAGGTGGAGAGACCACCAGATGTCCACGGCAGGCTCCTTCTGGCTCCGGCTCCACATACCAGTAGGTATTGCCGACCCGCCGAAGAATGAACCGCATCGGGCGGATCTTGTCGCTCTCTTGGCGGATTGCGGAGGCGAGGAAGCGGTCCGGGTCTCGTCCGGACGGACGCGCACCGCCCGGCGCACGCCGGAGCGCACGAGGGTCGCACGCTCGGTCAGGATTCGGCCGCGCGTTTCCTCGGTTCCTCGGAAAGGGGAGAACTCCGGCCATTTCTGCCCCCACGAGCCTCGCGCGTACACCCCAATGAGAGACTGTCCCGCGTCATGACCGCCTTCCGCGCTCCGCGCGCCGCCAGCCTGGACCTTCGCCTGCTGCGGGCTCTGCCCTTCGCGACGGTCTGCGTCCTGGTGTCCGCGCTCGGGCACGCGCTGGCCGGCGGCGGCCCGGTGCCGCTGCCGACGCTGCTGGTCGGACTGGTGCTGGTGCTCCTCGCGGGGACCGCCCTGGCCGGTCGCGAACGCAGCCTGCCCGCGATCGCGTCGGCGCTCGCCGTCGGCGAGCTCGGGCTGCACGCCCTGTTCCACCTGTGCGCCGGTGCCTCCGGCATGGCGGGGATGAGCGGGATGCCGGGGATGAGCGGCATGACGGGCATGGCCGGGATGAGCGGCATGCCGGGGATGAGCGGGACGGGCGGCGGAACGCCGTCCGCGCTGCTGCAGCTCGCGGCACGCCTGCTCTGCGGGCCCGGCCCCGACGGCTCGCTTGCCCTGCCTCCCGGCACCACGGCGAGCCAGATCGTCAGCCAGGCCGGTATCGACCCACACCTGTATCTCGCCTCGATCTCGACCGCTCCGGCGGCCCACGGCGTGGGCGCTTTCTGCGCCATGCTCGGGCTGAGCCCGCTGATGGTGCTCGGCCACCTGCTGGCCGCGCTGGTCGCGGGCTGGTGGCTGCGGGGCGGCGAGGCCGCGGTCTGGCGGCTGCTGGGCCTGGCCCTCGCACCGCTCGGCCAGCTGCTCCGCATGGCACTGGCGCTGCTCGCCGGGCTCACCACCACGGGCGCCCTTCGCCCCGTGCGGCGCTGGTCCGCCGACGCCTGGCGGCTGCCCGCACACGCGCTGCTGCGCCACCAGCTGGTCCGGCGCGGTCCCCCGCGCGCTCTCCTGGCCTGACCGTCCGTCTGCCGCCGTGCCCGTCCGCCTCCCCGACTCGCCTGTCCAGTCGGTGTACGGACGACGGTTCGGCGGGGTGACCGGTCGGGCCCTGTGATTCCTGCCGAGTCCCGCCCGTGGCGGCGACTCCGTTCCGCCCGCCGTGGACAACCGGTCCACCGGCGGCCACAGGTTTTCAGGATCTCCAGGAGAGACCACCCATGCGTCTGAGCGCCTTCTCTGCCCGCTCATCCGTCCGCTCGCTCCGTTCCGTGCGCTCCGCCCGCGTCGCGGTGCCCGCCGCACTGGCCGCCGCCGGCGTCCTGCTGCTGGCCGTGCCCGCCTCGGCCCACGTCACCGTGCAGCCGGGCTCCGCCGCCGCAGGTGCGGCGGACCAGGTCTTCGCGTTCCGCGTGCCGAACGAGTCGGACACCGCCTCGACGGTCAAGGTCGACGTCTTCTTCCCGACCGACCACCCGATCGCGTCCGCGCTGGTCGAGCAGGTGCCCGGCTGGACGGCCACGGTCCAGACGGCCAAGCTGACCACCCCGATCCAGACGGACGACGGCCCGGTCACCAACGCCGTCTCGGAGATCACCTGGACCGGCGGCAAGATCGCCCCCGGCCAGTACCAGGACTTCACCGTCGACTTCGGCCAGCTGCCCACCGACACCAAGCAGCTGAGTTTCAAGACGCTGCAGACCTACTCCGACGGCACGATCGTCCGCTGGATCGACACCCCCGCCGCCGCCGGGCAGCCCGAGCCCGCGCACCCGGCCCCGACGCTGAACCTGACCACCGCGTCCAGCGACAGCACGGGCGGCGCCGCGAGCGGCAGCACCGGCGGCACCACGCAGACGGCGGCGTCCACCACGTCCGGCAGCGGCTCGGCGACCGACACGGCCGCGCGGGTGCTGGCCGGTGTCGGCCTGGTCGTCGGCGTGGCCGGCGTCGCCTTCGGCTTCCTCGGCTGGCGTCGTGGCGGACGCCGCGACAGCGCCGCCTGATCCGGTACTGATCGGAGGGGCGGGGGCGCACCCCGGCCCTGCCCCTCCTCCGCCGAGTCCGCCTCCGCCTGACCGCTTCCGCCTGACGTCCCTTCGTCTTACCGCTGCCGATCCCCGTGATCGCCAGAGAGCGAGTTCTCCGCATGGCCTCCCACAACTTCTCCGCGCCCACCCGTCGTTCCGTGCTGCTCGGCTCGGTCGGCGGCGCCGCCGCACTGCTGCTGGCGGCGTGCGGCTCGTCCTCGTCCGGCTCGTCGGCCTCCGGGTCCGGGGAGCCGCAGATCGACACCTCGCAGCAGAGTGGCCCCTACCAGGGCGACTTCATGCCGCGGACCTTCGACAAGCCGTCCGTCACGCTGACCGACACCAGCGGCAAGCCCTTCAACCTGGCCACCGGCACGGCGGGCAGGGCGACGCTGCTGTACTTCGGCTACACGCAGTGCCCCGACGTCTGCCCGACCACCATGGGCGACATCGCCGTCGCCGTCTCCAAGCTGCCGAAGGCGCAGCAGAGCCAGATCGACGTGGTCTTCGTGTCCACCGACCCGGAGCACGACACCCCGAGCGTGATCCGCAGCTGGCTCAACGCGTTCAACCCGAACTTCATCGGCCTGACCGGCGACATCAAGACGATCATCGCGGCCGCCGGCTCGGTCGGCGTCTACGTGGCCGCTCCGGCCAAGGGCCAGGAGCCCGTCCACGGCGCGCAGACGCTCGGCTTCCTGCCGACCGACAACAAGGCGCACCTGCTCTACACCAGCGGCACCACCTCGGCCGTCTTCGCGCACGACCTGCCGTACCTGATCAAGGGCGTGACGGCATGACGGGCCGTCACCGCGCGCTGGTCGCGCTGGCCGTCGCCGCGCCGCTGCTGGTGGCGGGCTGCTCGTCGGCGGGAACGTCGTCCCCGGCCGCCTCGTCCGCGGGCTCGTCCGCGGCGTCGTCCGCCACGGCGGACGCGGGGACCGGCACGCCCAAGCTGAGCGTCTCCGGCGCGTACATACCGCTGCCGTCCGCGCCGGACATGGCCGCGGGCTACTTCGTGCTCACCAACGCGGGCGACAGGGCGGCACGGCTGACCGGCGTCAGCAGCCCGCAGGCGCAGAGTGTGTCGATGCACCAGAGCACCGCGACCACCATGGTCGACCTACCCTCGGTCACCGTCCCCGCGCACGGCCAGGTCGCGTTCGCCCGGGACGGCAGGCATCTGATGCTCATGGGGCTGGCCGCCCAGCCCAAGGTCGGTCAGCACATCACGCTGACCCTGCGCTTCGACGACGCGGCTCCGCTCGACGTCGAGGCCACCGTCCAACCGCTGACGTACCAGCCGGGACAGTGAGGACGCACCGATGAGGACGCACCGATGAGGCGCGCCGTCCGCTCCGCCGCGGCGCTGTTCTGCCTGCTGGCGACGCTGCTGCTGGGAAGCGCCGGAGTGGCTTCCGCGCACGCCGCGCTGCTGTCGACCACCCCCTCGCAGGGGACCGTGCTGGCCGTCGCGCCGGGCACGGTGACGCTGCACTTCAGCGAGTCGGTGACGCTGGAGACCGGTGCCGTCCGCGTCTTCGACCCCAACGGCAAGCAGGTCGACACCGGCACCGCCGGGCACGCGGGCAACGACCCGTCGACCGCGAGCGTGTCGCTCAACCCCGCCCTGGACCAGACCCAGGGCACCTACACCGTCGCCTGGCGGGTGATCTCCGCCGACACCCACCCGGTGGCCGGGGCGTTCACCTTCTCCATCGGCCGCACCACGTCACCGGCCGCGCTGTCGGGGGTCGAGACCAACTCGGGATCGGCCGCCACCGGGTTCCTCTACGGCCTCTCGCGCTCGGTCCAGTACGGGACGTTCGCGCTGCTGGCCGGATCGGTGGCGCTGGTGCTGCTCGGCTGGCCGGGCGGGCTGCGGCTGCGCTCGGTGCAGCGGCTGATGCTCACCGGCTGGGCCGGGCTGCTGCTGTCGACCCTGGCCGAGCTGGCGCTGCGCGGGACCTACGAGGCCGGGACCGGGCTCGGCAAGGTCTTCGACCTGACCCTGCTCCGGCAGGTGCTGGGCGAGAAGCTCGGCGTGCTGCTGGCGGTGCGGGTGCTGCTGCTCGCGGGCGCGGGCGTCTACCTGGCCCTGCTCTCGGGACACGCGGGCGCGAGCGACCCGGCGGCTGAGGCCGCGAACGACGCCCCGGCCGTCGAGCGGCGGCGACGGATCTGGCTCAGCGTCGGCGGCGCGGTGCTGGCCGTCGCGATCGCGCTGACGTGGCCGCTCGGCGACCACGCCTCGGTCGGGATGCAGGTCCCGCTGGCGATCACCTCGGACACCGTGCACGTGCTGGCCATGGGCCTCTGGCTCGGCGGGCTGGCGACCGTCCTGGTCGGCCTGCGCCGCTCCACGGCCGACGGCGGCATCGGGGTCGCGGGCGTGCGGCGGTTCTCCACGCTGGCGCTCGGCGCGGTCAGCGCGCTCGCGGTCACCGGTGTGTACCAGGCGTGGCGCGGCCTCGGCTCCTGGTCCGCGCTGACCTCGACCACCTACGGGCAGCTGCTGCTGGTCAAGATCGGCGCGGTCGCGGTGATCCTGGGCGCCGCGTGGATGTCCCGTCGCTGGCTCGGCCTGCTGCGCGCCGACACGCCGGAGCAGCAGGCCGACGCGGCGGAGGCGCTGGTCGCCGTCGGCGCACCGGCCGTTGAGGCGGAGGCCGAGGCTGGGGGTGAGGCCGAGGCCGGTGCGGACGTCGAGTCCGCGTCCGGGGCTGCGTCCGGGGACGGTGCGGACGGCGGGTCCGAGGTGGACCCGGCGCGGGCCGCGCAGTTGGCGCGGCAGGCCAAGGCGCGGCAGCAGGCCAGCGTGCGCAAGGCGCACCAGGCCGCCCCCGCCCGGGGCATGCTGCTGCGGTCGGTGGCCGTGGAGGCCGCGTTCGCCGTCGTCGTGCTGGGCGTGACCACGCTGCTCACCAACTCCGCGCCGGGCCGGGCCGTGGCCGAACAGCAGGCCGCGACCGCCGCCGCCAACCAGGGCCCGGTCGACGTGACGCTCCCCTACGACACCGGCGGCAGCACCGCGTCCGCCAAGGGAAAGATCACCCTCGACATCGACCCGGCCCGAACCGGGACCAACACCATGCACGCCTACCTCTACGACTCGACCGGCAAGCCGGTCGACGTCCCCGAGGTCGACGTGACGGTCACTCTGGCCGCCCGCAGCCTGGGGCCGATGCCGGTCAAGGTGGACCACCTCGACATCGGCCACTGGGGCGCGGCGGACGTGGAGCTCCCGCTCCCCGGCACCTGGACCCTCGCGGTCACCATCCGCTCGGACGCCATCGACGAGACCACCGTGACCACACCGGTCACGGTCGGTTGAGCCGCAGGCGTCCGAACCGCACGTACGAGAGCACATCCAGAGCAATGACTGACGAAGACAGCACGACCGGTCCGCGCACCGTCTCCCGGCGTCGCCTGCTCGGCGCCGCGGGAGTCGGCGGCGCGGCCGGGATCGCGCTCGGGGTCGGCGGCTACGCGCTGGCCGACGCCCGGAGCAACTCCGCTGCCACGCAAGGCGGCAGTGGCAGTGGCCGCGCGGCGCTGACCAGCCTGGGCGCCGACGCCGTGCCGTTCCACGGCACGCACCAGGCGGGCATCGTCGAGCCGATGCAGTCGACGCTGCACGCCACGGCGTTCGACCTCACCGCCGGGACCGGCCGCCCCGGGCTGGTGTCGCTGATGAAGCGCTGGTCCGCCGCGGCCGGGGCGATGGCGGAGGGCCGGAAGCCGCCCGGCCTGACGGACGATCAGGTCGCCCTGGACGCGGGCCCGAGCTCGCTGACGGTCACCTTCGGCTTCGGCGCTTCGGTCTTCGCCAAGGCCGGACTGACCGCCCAACTCCCGTCCCAGCTCGCACCGTTGCCGCCGTTCCCGGAGGACCGGCTGGACCGGGCGCGCTGCGACGGGGACCTGTGGGTGCAGGTCTGCGCCGACGATCCGCTGGTGGCCTACCACGCGATGCGGACGCTGCAGCGGCTCGCGGCAGGCCAGGCCGCACCGCGCTGGCAGATGACCGGGTTCAGCCGCGCGCCCGGCGCGACACCCAAGCCGATGACCGCCCGCAACCTGATGGGCCAGATCGACGGGACCAACAACCCCAAGCCGGGCAGCTCCGGCTTCGACACGACGGTCTTCGTCCCGGGGAACGCCACGGCCGCCGGACAGCCGTCCTGGATGGCGGGCGGCAGCTACGCGGTCTTCCGGCGGATCCGGATGCTGCTCGACACCTGGGACCAGCAGTCGCTGGACCTGCAGCAGCGCACGGTCGGACGGCGCAAGGACAACGGCGCGCCGCTCTCCGGCGGGCCGGGCAGCACCGAGACCACGACCGTCGACCTCGACGCGTTCAACTCCGACGGCTCGCTGGCGATCCCGGGCGACGCGCACATCCGGGTCGCCGCCGCCGCGTCCAACCAGGGCGCGGCCATGCTGCGGCGCGGCTACTCGTACCACGACGGCTACCGCCCGGACGGCGCGCCGGACGCGGGGCTGCTCTTCATCGCGTTCCAGGCCGACCCGATGAACGGCTTCGTCCCGGTGCAGCGGAAGTTGGCGCGCGGCGACGCGCTGTCGCGGTTCCTGGTGCACGAGTCGAGCGGCCTCTACGCGGTGCCGGGCGGGGCGAGCGCCGCCGGGTACGTCGGCCAGGCACTCTTGGAGTCCTGACCCCCGGAGCCCAGCGGAACTCCAGGGTCCCGGCGAATCCTGGGACCCTGGAGAGACCCGGGGTCGCTTTACCGTGGCCCGCGTCCCCACCTTGGCCCGCGTCCAGCCCGCAAGACCACGAGTCCCCGGCGGCGCGGAGTCGTTAACGTTACGTCCGTGCAGCGAGCAACCAGGCGTGCACCTTTGGAGGTCACCGTGTCCCCGAACCGATACACCTACCTCGGTCCCGAGGGCACCTTTACCGAGGCGGCGCTGCGGACCCTTCCGGAGGCGGCGACGCGCGAGCTGGTGCCGTCCGTGTCCGTCCCGGCCGCGCTGGACGCGGTGCGCACCGGCGAGGCCTCGGCCGCGCTGGTGCCGATCGAGAACTCCGTCGAGGGCGGCATCCGGCAGACCATGGACGAGCTGGCCCAGGGCGAGCCGTTGATGATCTACCGCGAGGTGCTGCTGCCGATCGCGTTCGCCCTGCTGGTCCGCCCCGGCACCACGCTGGCCGACGTGAAGACGGTCACCGGCCACCCGGCCGCGCAGCCGCAGGTCCGGCACTGGCTCGCGCAGCATCTGCCGAACGCGGACTGGGAGTCGGCGGCGTCCAACGCCGACGGCGCCCGCCTGGTCCAGGAGGGCCGCTACGACGGCGCGTTCGCGGGCGAGTTCGCCGGGCCGCTGTACCACCTGGAGCCGCTGGCGGCCGAGATCCACGACGCCGCCAACGCGACCACCCGCTTCGTGCTGGTCGGCCGACCGGGCCGGCCCTCCGCGCCGACGGGTGCGGACAAGACCTCGGCGGTCTTCTGGCTGGAGGACGACCACCCCGGCGCGCTGCTGGAACTGCTCCAGGAGTTCGCGGTGCGCGGCGTCAACCTGATGCGGATCGAGTCCCGCCCGACCGGGGAGGGCCTCGGCAAGTACTGCTTCGCGGTGGACGCGGAGGGGCACATCACCGACCGCCGGGTCTCCGAGGCGCTGATGGGCCTGCACCGGATCTGCCCGCAGGTGCGCTTCCTCGGCTCGTATCCGCGGGCGGACGCGGTTCCGGCGACGGTCCGCCCCGGCACCTCGGACGCCGAGTTCACCGGTGCCGCGGACTGGCTGTCGCGCTGCCTGGACGGGCGCGGAGAGCAGTAGTACACAGGCCCCTGCGGGTTATCCACAGGGGAGCGAGTTTTCCACAGGCTGGGGATCGGTGTGCATGGACCAGAGGACCGGTCCATTCATGCATTAGTCCCGCAAATCGTGCAGACAAGACAAGACGGACATATAGGGATTCAGCTGCTCTGTTTCCCCAAAGTCCGCTTCCGGGACCCAAAAAATCACGCCTCCTGCCGCAAACCCGAGGTTTGACGAGCTCAGAGGCGTGATTGTTGGCAATCCACAGGGACCTCCGCACCCCTGTGGATAACTATCTGCACATGGGGATATCCACAGCCGTGGATCTGTGGACTCTCCGGATCACATGTCCGGGAAGTCGATCGTGTATCCCTGCTGCTGCAGCCACGGCACGATCTGGTTCAGCGCCGCCACGGTCTCGCTCCGGTCCCCGCCGCCGTCGTGCATCAGAATGATCGACCCCGGCCGGAGTTCCTTCTTCACGGTCGAGACGATGGTGGCGACACCCGGCCGCTGCCAGTCATTGGTGTCGACGCTCCACGCCAAGGGACGCAATCCGTTGTCCGCGGATATCTGCCGGATCTCCGGAGTGAAATCCCCACCGGGGGCCCGGAACCAGGAGACCTGGGTCCCCGGGCCGCCGGCCTGCTCGATCATGCGCTTGGCGTCGACTATTTCACTGGTCTCGTAGGCGGTGCCACGGCTGGACATGGCCTCGTTGTGGTGGACCGAGTGGTCGCAGAGCCGGTCGCCCGCAGCGATGACCGCGCGCGTCGCCGAGGGATTGGCGGTGGCGTTCGGGCCTATTTCACAGAACGTCGCGTGGACCCCGTACTTCGCCAGAACCGCGAGGATCTTCGGCGTCCACACCCCGCTCGGCCCGTCGTCGAAGGTGAGCGCCACCGTCTTCTCCCCACCGGGGTGGGCGATGTAGTACTCAAGGGTCTTGTCGGCCGACTTCGTCCCGCCGTTCGGAATGGTGTCGCCCGAGGTGCTCTTCGGGTTGGGCGAAGCGGAAGAAGAGCCGCCGTTCGCGTTCTGGTTCGTGCCGCTGCTCCCGCCGCATCCGCTGAGTGCCAGCACCGCCGCCAGGACCGAACCCGCGACCGCCACCATGCTCTTCTTCATACTGTCCCCACCTTCTGGTCCCTGCCTGCCCGTTCACTTTCGCAGCCCGTACAGCCGGTTCTTACGGATCTGACAGCCTTGGGAAATCCTCGGGACGAAGATGTGACACAAAATGCTCGGCAGTGGACGTTTTGCCGGTGGAGCCGAGGGCCGAACGAGGCGCGGAGGCCCCTTAATGCGCGGGGTCACGGCTCGCGGACCGGTACCCTCGTAGCGTGATTGACCTTCGCCTGCTTCGCGTAGACCCGGACCGTGTGCGCGCCTCCCAGCGCGCCCGAGGAGAGGACGTCGAGCTCGTCGACGCCCTGCTCGCCGCCGACGAGCGGCAGCGATCGTCCAGTTCCCGTTACGACGAGCTGCGCAACGAGCAGCGTCAGATGGGCAAGCAGGTCGCGCAGGCCAAGGGCGACGAGAAGGCCGCGCTGCTGGAGCGCACCAAGGAAATCGCCGCCGAGGTCAAGGCCGCCAACACGGCGCAGACCGAGGCCGAGGCCGAGGTGCAGCGGCTGCTGGGCGGGTTGGCCAACCTGCTCGACCCGGACGCGCCCATCGGCGGCGAGGAGGACTTCGTCACCCTCGAGGAGGTCGGCACTCCGCGCGACTTCGCCGCGGAGGGCTTCGAGCCGCGCGACCACGTCGAGTTGGGCAAGATCCTCGGCGCGATCGACACCGAGCGGGCCGCCAAGGTCTCCGGCTCGCGCTTCTACTACCTGACCGGCGTCGGCGCGCTGCTGGAGCTCGCCCTGGTCAACATGGCGATCGCGCAGGCCACCGAGGCCGGGTTCATCCCGATGATCACGCCCGCGCTGGTCAAGCCGCGCGCGATGGAGGGCACCGGCTTCCTCGGCCAGGCCGCGGAGAACGTGTTCCACCTGGAGAAGGACGACTTCTACCTGGTCGGCACCTCCGAGGTCCCGCTCGCCGGCTACCACATGGACGAGATCCTCGACGCGGACCAGCTTCCGCTGCGCTACGCCGGGTTCTCGCCCTGCTTCCGCCGCGAGGCGGGCACCTACGGCAAGGACACCCGCGGCATCATCCGCGTCCACCAGTTCGACAAGGTGGAGATGTTCTCCTACGTCGCGCCGGAGGACGCGGAGGCGGAGCACAAGCGCCTGCTGCAGTGGGAGCGGGACTTCCTGGACAAGCTCGGCCTCGCCTACCGCGTCATCGACGTGGCCTCGGGCGACCTGGGCGCGTCGGCGATGCGCAAGTACGACATCGAGGCGTGGATCCCCACCCAGGGCAAGTACCGCGAGCTGACCTCGACCTCCAACTGCGGTGAGTTCCAGGCCCGTCGCCTCGGCATCCGGATGCGCGGCGAGGAGGGCAACCGCCCGCTGGCCACGCTGAACGGCACGCTGTGCGCGGTGCCGCGCACCATCGTGGCGCTCCTGGAGACGCACCAGCTGGCCGACGGCTCCGTCGTCGTGCCGGAGGCGCTCCGCCCGTACCTGGGCGGACGCGAGGTGCTGGAGCCGGTCGGCAAGTAGTCCGGTCCGCCCGCCCGCACCACCTGAGAGAAAGTCAGACCACGTGAGCTCCGCCCCACGGCCGTTCGACCTGATCGCGACCGACCTGGACGGGACGCTGCTGCGCGACGACCACACCGTCTCGCCGCGCACGCAGCGCACCTTGGAGGCCGCGAAGGCCACCGGGGCGCAGCACATCGTGGTCACCGGCCGCTCGGCGATGTGGACCAAGCCGACGCTGGACGCCATCGGCTACACCGGGCTGGCCGTCTGCAGTCAGGGCGGCCAGCTCTACGACGCGGGCGAGCACCGGCTGGTGACGTCCGTGACCCTGGACCGGCAGGTGGCCGCCCTCGCCCTCGCCAAGGCGGAGGCGGAGGTCGGCCCGCTCGCCGTGGCCGTCGTCCAGGACGGCCTCGACGGCGAGGTGCTCTTCTCCCGCGACTACGACATGCCCTCGTCCGGGACGGAGCTGTCCGACCCGGTCGACGACCCCGCCGCGCTGTGGGCCAAGCCGCTGAGCCGGGTGCTGATACAGCACCCGGCGCTCGGTGACGACGAGTTGGCGGCGGCGACCCAGGAGGTCGCGGGTGCGCTGGTCACCGTCGTGGTGTCCGGACGGGGCTTTGTCGAGCTGCTGCCGCTCGGCCTCTCCAAGGCGACCGGGCTGGCGCTCGCCTCCGCGCGCCTGGGGACGAAGAAGGACCGGACGGTGGCGTTCGGCGACATGCCCAACGACATCCCGATGTTCCGCTGGGTCGGGCATGCGGTGGCGATGGCCAACGCGCACGCCGACCTGAAGGCCGTCGCGGACGAGACCACCCTCAGCAACGAGGAGGACGGCGTCGCCGTCGCCATCGAGGGCATGTTCGAGCTCGATTAGTTGTTACCATAGACGCCGGTTAGGTCCGATTTAAGCCGGACATGTCTGAGCGAAAGGGCAAGCGGACGATGCGCGGAGTGGAGCTGCACGCAGCCTGCCGCGGTCTGCTGGCCGAGCTCATCGACGCGAACATCAAGCGACCGGAGAGCTGACGTCGCGCGCTTCCGAGCGCCGTTCGACTCCTTTCTCCCGCCCACACTTTCTTTCTTCGCTTGAGAGTGACGCATGTCCCGCTCCGTCCTTGAGACGCCCGTTTCGTATGCCCCTGCCCCTTCTGCCTCGCGGCTGACGCGCGTCCTCGCGCACCCCGCGACCGCGCTCGCCGGCATCCTGCTGGTCTCCCTCAACATGCGCGCCGCCGTCTCGGCGGTCTCGCCGCTGCTCGGTGACATCAGCAGCAGCTACCACCTGTCCTCGACGGCGGGCGGGCTGCTGACCACCATCCCGGTGCTGATGATGGGCGCGATCGCGCCCGTCGCCGCCCGCCTGGTCCGCCGCTTCGGCGCGGAGCGGGTGGTCGGCCTGGCACTGGTGGTGCTCGTCGCCGGCGTGCTGCTGCGGATCGCGCCGGGCGCCTGGGCGCTCTTCGCGGGCAGCATGGTGCTGGGCGCGGCGATCGCCCTGCTCAACGTCACCATGCCGGGCCTCGTCAAGCGCGACTTTCCGGACCGCGCGGCGGCGATGACCGGCGTCTACACCACGTCGATGATCTTCGGCGCGACGCTGGCCGCGGCGCTGAGCGTCCCCTTCGAGCACGCCTTCGGCGGCTGGCAGGGCTCGATGGCGTCCTGGTCCGTCCTCGCGGTCATCGCCTTCGCGGCGTGGCTCCCGCAGCTGTCCGCGTCGAAGACGCGGGGGGTGGGGGCGGGCGCGGCTGCGTCCGCGCCGTCCGCGGGGAAGGTCCCCGGGTTGTGGAAGCACCCGTTGGCCTGGCAGTTGGCCGTCTTCATGGGCATCCAGTCGCTGCTCTCCTACACCCTGATCGCCTGGCTCCCAACGGTCCTGACCACGCAGGGCATGGACCGCGGCACGGCCGGGATCGTCTTCGCGGTCAGCTCGCTGGTGCAGATCCCCGCCGCGTTCCTGATCCCGCTGGCGGCCGGACGCACCAACAACCAGCGGATGCTGGTGGTCCTGATGGTCGGCTCGATGGCGACCGGCGTGGCGGGCCTCCTGGTCGCCCCGACGGCGGGCGCGTGGGTCTGGGCGACGCTGATCGGCGTCGCCCAGGGCGGCGGCTTCGGGCTCGCCATGGCGATGATCGTGCTGCGCAGCGGGAGCGCGCAGGTTGCCGCGCAGCTGTCCGGGATGTCGCAGCTGGTGGGCTACTTCATCGCCGCGAGCGGCCCGGTGGGCTTCGGTGCGCTCCACCAGGCCACCGGCGGGTGGACACTGCCCCTCGCGGTCCTGCTGGCCGCGTGCGCGGTGGGCGTCACTGCGGGACTCGGCGCGGGACGCAAGCTCGTTCTCTCTGCGTAACTCTTTGCAGAGAGGGAAGTTGCAGCACGTCAGGGGCGCGGGGAACTGCGCGAGCAACCACCCTGTGCGGATGGCCCTGCTCGTTCGGCGACTCACCACATTGGGTGGCTTGTCGCGCCCACGCGGCGGAGCCGCATATCAGCAGAGCCCCGCGCCCCTCAGGAAGTTGCAACTCCCCCTCGCGAGAAAAGGTTCTACTCCTCGCCCGCCAGCGTCAGCCGACTGAGCCGCGCCGCGGCGAACGCCGCGCCGCCCAGCGTTGCGACAAGCAGCAGCGGGACCGCTGTCGAGAGCTGGACCGAGGACGTGATGACGCCCGGGTCCGCGATCTTCTCCGCGATGCTCAGCGCCCACTGGTGCACGCTCAGCGTCCGCGCGCCCGGGACGTACTGGCCGACGATCGTCTCCCACAGCAGCGCGTACATCAGGCCCCAGACCACGGCGTGGCGGGAGACCACGCCGAGGAGCAGGAAGATCGCGCTGTAGGCGATGCCCGCGATCAGCGCCGCGATCGTGAAGCCCAGCGTCAGGCTCTGGTACGTGCCGAAGAGGATCAGCCCCGCGATGTACGTGGGCAGCGCCGCGAACACCACCGAGCAGCCGATGGCGACGACCAACTTGGAGATGATGATCTTCCACCGCGGCTGCGGCTTCGCCAACAGGTAGATGATCGAGCCGTCGTCGATCTCCGGGCCGATGGCGCCGGTTCCGGCGACCAGGCCGACAAGCGGGACCATCGTGCCGAGGGCGAGCGTGCCCAGGATGTTGGACGCGGTGCTCTCGTCCTGGCCTGCGACCGCGCGGATGACGACCGAGAGGACGATCAGCAGCAGGGGCAGACCCAACAGCAGCAGGCCCCGGCGGCGGCCGAGCAGGCCGCGGACGGTCAGCCGGGCGACTGTGACGTTCATGATGAGGTCTCGGCCTTCCGTTACTTGGCGGCGACGAGGTAGGAGAAGACGCTCTCCAACGACTCGTCGGCCGGGGAGACGGTCAGCAGGCGGATGCCTGCCTCCTTGGCGACGCGCGGGACCAGCTCGGTGAACCGGTAGAAGTCGATCGCCTGGATCTGCAGCGCCCGCTCCTTCCAGTCCAGTTCGATGCCGGCCGTCGAGCCGTCCGCGATCAGCGCCGCCGCGAGGGCGCGGTCGTCGCTGGAGCGGACGGTGTAGCGGTGCGGACGGTCCGTCATCAGGCGGCGGATCTTGCGGAAGTCACCCGAGGCGGCGTGGCGACCGGCCACGACGACCTCGATGTGGCGGGCCAACTGCTCGACCTCCTCCAGGATGTGGGAGGAGAAGAGGACCGTGCGGCCCTCGCTGCCGAAGCGGCGCAGCAGTTCCATCAGGTGCATCCGCTGGCGCGGGTCCATGCCGTTGAAGGGCTCGTCGAGGAGCAGCACGGCCGGGTCGTGGACCAGGGCCGAGGCCATCTTGACGCGCTGCTTCATGCCCTTGCTGTACGTGGAGACCTGGCGGTCCTGCGCGTACTCCATCTCGACGGTGGCCAGCGCGCGCTTGGCCGCCTCGCCCGGAGAGGGCAGGCCGTGGAGCTCGGCGTTGGCCAGCACGAACTCCCAGCCGGTGAGGAAGTCGTACATGGCCTCGCGCTCGGGCACCAGGCCGATCTGCCGGTAGGCCTCCTGGTTCTTCCAGATCGGCTTGCCGTCGAGGACGACGCTGCCCGAGGACGGCGGCAGGAAGCCGCTCATCATGTGGATCAGCGTGGACTTGCCCGCGCCGTTCGGCCCGAGCAGGCCGGTGACGCCCGGCTCGATCGTCATGGTGACGTCGTTGACCGCGACGACGTTGCCGAACCAGCGGGACGCCCGGTCGATGCTGATGGTGGTCATGGTTCTGCCTCCTCAGATCTTCCGGTAGCGACGGACCAGCAGGGCGAAGGTGCCGACGACGAGGACGCCGATCCACACCAGGAAGACCACGCCGCCCAGCGTGCTCGGCACGCCGATGTTCGGGCGGTCGTTGGGCACGTTGAAGATCCACTGGACCGTGGAGTCGATCAGCATGCCCGGGTTGAGCATCGCCACCCAGTGGCCGGACGTCACATGGCCCTTGAAGCGCATCACGCCGAAGATCGCCTGGGCCAGGCCCTGGGAGACCATGAAGGTGGCGATGATCGCCGCGACGCCGAAGCCGCGACGCGGTGTCAGCGAGGCGAGCAGCGAGCCGATGCCGGCGTAGACCAGGGCGTAGAACGCGGCGGCCAGCACGCCGTAGCTGAAGTGCTCCAGGTTGTAGGTGAACGCCATCGAGCCCAGCAGCGAGCCGATCCACATGATCAGCATCGGCAGCATGGTCAGGATGAAGACCGCCGAGGCCATCGCCGCGAACTTGGCCCGCACGTAGTCGGAGGAGCGCAGCGGGCGGGAGAAGTAGAGCGGCACCGTCATGAAGCGCAGGTCTCTGGAGAAGAGGACCGGCGCCTGTGCGGCGGTGAAGACGGCGATCACGAACTGCATGATCGTGAGGTAGTAGGTGTACTCGATCGGCAGCTTGCCGGACTTGAGGTAGACCGAGACCGCGACCATGATCACCGCGGGCAGCGCCATGATCACGCACATGGCCATCGGCAGGATCTTCGACTTGCCGGACCGCCCCAGGCCGAACGCGCCGCGCAGGCTGGAGGTGTAGAGCGAGCGGGTGGCGTAGCCGGGGCCGAGGCGCGGGCCCTCGTAGTGGCGGTAGCCGATGTCGTGGATGACGTCGGCGCGCGCGCCCTCGGGGGCGCCGTTCGGGGCGTGGTTGAGGGTGTCAGACATGGGCCACCTCCTCCTCGACGGCGGGGTTCACGGCGAAGACCTCGGAGATGTGGTGGCGGCGCTGCTCCAGCCGGACCAGGCCGACGCCCAGGTCCGCGACGGCATCGCGGATCACGTCGTAGACCTCGTCGCCGGTCAGCTCGACCAGCACGACGTGGCCGCCGTCGACCGTGGCGGTCAGGCCCGCCTCGGCGAGCCGCGCCAGCAGCGCGGCGTCCGCGTCGAACTCCGGCTCGCCCTGACGCTCCGTCACCTCGACGGCGAGCATGGCCGTGTAGGCCGTCATGTCGGCGGTCGAGGAGCTGCGCAGCAGCTTGCCGCCGTCGATGACGACGACGTGGTCGCAGGTGCGCTCCAGCTCGCCGAGCAGGTGCGAGGTGACCAGCACCGAGATGCCGAACTCGCTGTGCACGCGGCGGATCAGCCCGAGCATGTCGTCGCGGCCGACCGGGTCGAGGCCGTTGGTCGGCTCGTCGAGCAGCACCAACTGCGGGTCGTGGACCAGCGCCTGGGCCAGCTTGACGCGCTGCTTCATGCCCGTCGAGTAGGTGCCGATCGGGCGGTAGCGCTCCTCGTACAGCCCGACGTGGCGCAGGATGTCGGCGGTGCGCTCACGCGCCGCCGTGGCCGGTAGGCCGGACATCCGGGCCATGTGGACGACGAACTCGGTCGCGGTGACGTCAGGGGGGAGGCAGTCGTGCTCCGGCATGTAGCCGACGCGCTCGCGGATGGCGCCGCCCTCCGTGGCGACGTCCAGCCCGAGCACGCGCGCGGTGCCCTCGGTGGCCGGGGAGAGGCCCAGCAGGATCTTGATGAGTGTGGACTTACCCGCGCCGTTCGCTCCGACCAGCCCGACCACTCCGGACTGCACCTCGACGGTGAGGTGGTCCAGAGCAGTGACCCGGGGGAACCTCTTGGTGAGGTTGTCCGTAGTGATGACAGACACAGGATGAGGCTAGTCAGAATGTCGGCCCCGTCACATCAGGTCGACGGCTGACTTTTCCCTGGTCCTGCCCTTAGCCCTGGGATGTACGCGGCGGGGGTCGTCCCCTAGGGGACGACCCCGTTCCGTGGCACCGCGGGACCGCTCAGGCGGAGAGCAACTGGTTCTGCAGCTCCACGACCTGGCGAAAGTCGACCGTGGGGATCTGCCGGGGGTTGGTCATCTCGATCAGCGCCTCCGTGTCGCCCACGGTGAGGTAGGCGTAGATCACGGCACCGTGCCCGCCGCCCGCGTCGAGCGAGCGCACGGTCGCGGTGATCGACCCGAGGTCCACCCCGGTGGCGTCCTGCGCGTCCGCGGCCGAGGTCAGGTACACCCCGTCGGCCTCGGCCGAGTCGACGTTGCTCGCGGTGCTGTTGGAGCGGAACTGCTGCAGGTAGATCTGCGTGTGCGTGCCGTCGGGCATGGACCAGCCGGTCGCCGCGATGTGCCGCAGGCCCGCGTCGTCGAACGCGCCGAGCAGCGAGGCGCTGGTGGTGTACAGCTTCAGGAACGACGCGGTCGGGTACCAGCCGTTCCGGCCGGGGAGGGTGGCGTCCGGGCTCGCGCCGTCCGGTGCGGGCACCAGCAGTTCACGCAGGTCGACGCTGTGGACGTGGCCGTTCCCGGCCGGGGCCGGGGCTCCCGAGGGCAGCTCCGGCAGGCTCAGCGCCGGGAAGGTCCAGCGACCGTCGGCGGGGGTCCGCAGTCCCGGGAGGTCGGTCCGCGCCGGCACCGTCACCAGCGCGGCGGTCACCGCACCGGCCACCAGCAGCACGGCGGTCGCACTGCTCCACCGCGCCAGGGTCCGCAGCCACGGCCGCTCCTTGCGCGGCTTGGGCGCGAGCTCGGCGGGCAGCGCCCATGCAGTGGCGGGCAGCGGCTGCGGCAGCGGTTGCGGCAGCGGCAGCGGCGCGGCGACGCCGGGGTGGAGCGCGGGCGGCGGGGTCGGCGCGGGCGGCTGCGGGTGCGGAGCCGTCGGCGCGTCGGCAGGCTGCTCCGTCTGCGCAACGTCGGGCTCCGCCGGTGCCTTTGCGTCCGCCACCTCTGCCTCGGGCTGGGGCTCGGTCTCGGGCTCGGTCTCGGGCTGGTGGAGCTCGTCGGGATCGGTCGTCGTCATACCTGGGCCGCCGGGGTCGCGAGTCGGGACAGTTGCTGGCGGAAGAGGTCCGCTGCCGCCGCCTGGGCCAGCGGGGCCACGCCCTCGACCTGCATGGTGATCAGCAGGTCGCCCTCGGCATCGTCGCAGCGCAGCACGCCGAACGAGGAGCCGTACGGGTCGGGCGGCAGATAGCAGTGCGCGTGCGGGAAGCCGGACACGCTCGGGCCGCCGCCGTCACCGGCGGTGGCGCCGCGCAGGGTGGTCAGCGCCGTGGACGCGGCGCTGCTGCCCGGCTTCTCCTGGATCAGGGTGATCTCGGCGGACAGCCCGTCGTCCGGGTCCGCGTAGCTGCGCAGCGCGTAGCCCTGGAGGCCGGACAGGCCGAGCTCCGAGCCGAGGGTGCTGCGGTTGCCCGCGCTCAGGAACCGGTACTCGGCGGTGAACGCAGACGCGTACTGGGACGGCGTCAGCACGGTGTCGTTGCCGAAGGTCCGGTCGTCGGGCCCCGGCTGGTCGGAGGTCGGCACCGGCAGCAACAGCTGGTCGAGCGTGCCGAAGTGGCTGCCGTCCGCGCGGACGCCGTAGGTCGGCGCGGCGGGGGAGGCGGCGGAGGACGCCGCCGCCGAGGACGTGGTGGACGACGACCTGGTCGCCAGGATCAGCGCGCCTGTGCCGCCGCCGACCGCGACCGCGGACAGCACGAACGCGGCGGCCAGCGCCACCAGCCGCCCACGGCGGCGCGGCTGCCCGTCGGTCGCGCCGACCGCGCCGGCCGGGCCGGGCTCGCCGGGCACGGCGGGCACGACGGGCCCCGCGGACGCGGCCGTCTCGGCGGGCGGGGGGAATGCCTCGGTGCTCACAGGCGCTCCAACTGGCTCTGCATGATGGACATGACCACCGACTGCGGGACGGAGTTCGGGCTGTCCGCGAAGATCTCGACCATGATGTCGCCGTGGATGGCGTAGCCCACGCCCTGGTAGTAGCTGCCGCCGTTCCCGTCGCTGTGGGACTTCGTCCCGGCATACACGCCGCTGTCGGACGTGCCGGGCACGATCGCGGCGCTCACCCCGGTGTCGGTCGTGGAGTAGCTCAACTGGCCTTCCATGGCGGTCTTGAGCTGGGCCTCGTCGCTCTTCTGGAACTGCATCAGCCGGACGCTGACGTTCTGGTCGCCGTTCTGGACCCACTGCACCTCCGCCGCGCGGCGGAAGCCGTTGGTGATCAGGTAGCGGAACTCGCTTCCAGGGTTCGTGTAGTTGATCGCGTAGGAGCTGAGGGACAGCCAGCCGTCCGGAGTGTCCGGGACGTCCCACGGCTTGCTGCCGGAAGGCGGCGGAACCAGCAGGGCGGTCAGGTCGCCGTCGGTCCGCACCGCGTCGTCCTCGCTCGCGGAAAGGGCGGGCGCGGCGCCGCGCGCGGCGGGGTACTGGGGTGCGGCGCCGACCAGCGGCGGCAGCGGCGTCGCGGGACGACCCGCCTGGATCGCGTAGCCGATGCCGCCGCCTCCGGCGATGCCCAGCACCAGCGCGCCCGTGATCAGCGCGGCGAGCTGCCCGCGCGTCCAACGACGGCGCTGCTTGGGCGGCTTCGGCGGTTCGGCCGCGCCGGTGACCTCACTGGGGGTACTGGCAGGGACGGCAGGGACGTCGTCGGGGTCGACGGCCGACGGCCCGGGCACGGGAGTGCTCACTTCTTCTCCTGGTCGATGCGTCGTCGTCGGTGACTGACTCACTGGCCCGTGCTCAGGCGCTGCTCCTGACGCTGCATCAACTGCGTCAGAAGGGATCGGCTGGGCGTGCCCGAGCCGGTGATGTCGATCTCGTACTCCACGTCGCCGACATGCGAGACGCCGATGACCTGACCGTTGCCGCCGGTGCTGCTGCTCGGCGCGAACGACTGGCCCTTGGCATCCGAGATCCCGGAGACGCTGAAGGAGTCGCCCTGGCTGAAGGACAGCCCGCTGACCCAGTCGGAGGCGTGCCCCGGACCGTCGAAGTGGATGAGCTCGACCTTGACGGTCCAGACCCCGTCGTTGGTCAGGAAGCTGCGCGTGGCGCCGCCCTGGCAGCCGAGCTGGTCGAGGACGGAACGGCTGGTGGAGGGGTCGCTCATCACCTTGGCGATGTCGCCGCAGCTCTCGCTCGCGCCGTTCACGTCGTTGTAGACCTGCGCGCCGTCGGGGACGGGCAGCAGGAAGTAGCGCAGGTCGCCGCTGTGGACGCTGCCGCTGACGGAGCCCTTGACCGTCGGGCCGGGGGTCGGCGTCGGGGAGGCCGGAGCGGCCGTGGTGGGGGCGGCCTTGGGCGACGGGGTCGCCTTGGCGTCGGCGGAGGCGACCGGGCTGGGACTCGCCGCGGCGGCCGTAGTCCCACCGCTACCGCTACCGCTGCCTCCGGCAGCGACGACCGCACCCGCCGTACCAGCGGCGAGCACCAACCAGCCCGCGACACCCAGCGCGATGTACGCGCCGCGTCGCGAGGTCTTCTTCCCGGACGACCCGGTCGGCACCGGAGCAGGTGGAACCGTCGGATATCCGGACGGCTGGCTTTCAGGTCCCAAGGAAATTCCCCAACGATGCGATACGGGGCAGTCGGGTCGGAGCGGCGCACCTCCCGTCACGTCACGGAGGCTGGCGCCACGACCCTTGCGAGCTGCGAGTATGCCGCGCCGCACAGGAGCTGCCCAACTTCTTTATGCGATCGATACCGGCCGTGCAGCTGCTCTCCCGGATACGTCCCAATTATCCGCAGCAGTCCCTTCTTTGACGTTGGGAGAACAAAAACGCGGGCCCCGCCGAAAAGCGGGGCCCGCGTACGAGGGGCTGCGATCAGCCGAGCTGCGCCAGACCGTCGGTGGCGATGCGCTCGAAGACCGCGAGGTCGTTCTCGAAGATCGAGTCCGGCACCGGCCAGTGCACGACGACCTCGTCGATGCCAAGGTCGCGGTAGGTGCCCGCCCAGTCGACGAACGCGTCGACGGAGGCGAGCGGCCGCTCCGCCGTCGAACCCTGGAGCAGCATCTTGTCGATGCTGCCGAAGTCGCGCCCCTGCGCCTCGCACGCGGCGCGGAGCTTGCCGAGCTGTGCCTCGATCACGGCCGGCGCCTGCTCCACCGGCACGTCGCCGGGCCCACGCGGGTCCCCGTAGGTGACCCAGCCCTGGCCGTACTTCGCGGCCAGCTTGAGCCCGCGCGGCCCGGTCGCGGCGACGTAGAACGGCACGCGCGGCCGCTGGACGCAGCCGGGGATGTTGCGCGCCTCGACCGCGGAGTAGAAGCGGCCCTCGTCGGTGGTCGCGTCCTGCGTCAGCAGCTTGTCCAGCAGCGGCAGGAACTCGTCGAACCGGTCCGCCCGCTCCTTCGGCGTCCACTCCTCCTGGCCGAACGCGGTGGCGTCGAACCCGGCGCCACCGACCCCGATGCCGACGGTGAGCCGGCCACCGGAGATGTCGTCGACCGACATCAGCTCCTTGGCCAACGTCACCGGATGCCGGAAGTTGGGCGAGGTCACGAGCGTCCCGAGCCGCAGCCGCTCCGTCGCGCAGGCCGCCGCGGTCAGCGTCGGAACGGCCCCGAACCAGGGCTCGTCACGGAACGACCGCCACGACAGGTGGTCGTAGGTGTACGCGGCGTGGAATCCGAGTTCCTCGGCCCGACGCCAGATCTTCTGTCCCTCGCTCCACCGGTGGATGGGGAGGATCACCGTGCTCAGACGCATGTCCCCGACCTTACGGGAGGCTGCGGCCGCAGGGGCGTGCCGCCGTTGCCCATCGTGGAGGCCGGGCCCAGTTGTCGCCCGCGAAGGACCGGGCCAGCCACGACGGGACAGGCGGTCTCGGACGGCTTCCCACCCGTCCACCAAGCGAAGCCAGCGACCCTCGGCGTAGTTGCGCAGAGAACGAGAGCCACTGGCGCGACCGGCTCGGTGATCGAGATGACAAGGCAGGACGTCACAGCTGGGCCGGTTCCAGCACGCCGAACGCCTGGTGCCGACTCGCCCCGCATCTGGTCAGTACCGGCTCATGTGAGGGATCGTCTTCTCCGCCAGCTCGATGATCGCCTGTGCCTTCAGCAGATCGTCCCTGACCTCATCGGGGGTCACCGGCGGCGCTTCCGCTGACCGGTACTCGCTCTCGTTCCGCCTGGCGCGCATGCGACTGAACGGGCGCAGGACGTTCCCGAGTGGCGGGTCCAACTGGGCTCTGACGGTCTCGTAGACCGCGACATGGCCTCCTCTGCTCGTGGCACGGAGCCCCTGGTTCATCAGGATGGCCGCGAGCGCCTTGCGTGCGGCGTCATACGCAAGGCTGTACGCACCAACCGGGTCAAGATCGAGGACCAGCCCTGCGGAGGCCAAGTGCTGGCGCGCCTGCGCCAGTTCCGCCTCGGCGTGCTCCGCCGACGCCGGGACCCTCTCAATGTCCCGTCGCTGGATCAGCTCATCCACTACGGTCCGACCCTGGTTCCAACGGTTCATTGGTCCTTCTCCTCGTGCAGGGACAGGCGAACCAGGGGTCGCTCGCGGACCGAGACGAGGAACGGTTCGTCACTCGGCGACGCCCAAACCTCCGGAGTGACCCGATGGGCATTGACCTCCCGGTGCAGTTCCCGGGACGCGCGCTCGGCAAGGTCGAAGAGTTCGTCCGGATCGGGTCGTCCGATCACCAGCACATCGATGTCGGCCGGGATCGGACCAGGCTCTCCCTGGTAGCGCGCTGCCCACGATCCGTAGATGTACGCCTCCTGAACACCACCCAGGTCGGACAGCAGGGCACTCAGGCGAGGCATCGGCCCATACGTCACCAACAGCAGGTCGCACAGCGGTCGATACAGGACGGTGTCAGTCCGAGCGGAAACGACTCGGGTCCGACCGACCCGCTCCTCGGAGAGGATCTCCGCACCAACCAGCCGGTCCGCTTCTCGTAGAACAGCGGTGTGGGAAACTCCGAGCTCCTGGGCGAGGGCGGTGAGCGTCCATCGATGGTCCGGGTGCAGAAGAACGAGCGCCAGCAGGTCCCCCTGCAACCGGGACCGGAAGAGCGGGAGCAGCGACGGCGCAGAAATCTTCATTGGCCGCAGAATATCGTGCGCGTAATGCATATATCCCCGGGAGGCGGGATTCCGCCGCAGATCACACTCAGATGAGTGAACGAGGCTTGGCTGAGCTCACGAGCGTCCCGAGCCGCAGCCGCTCCGTCGCGCAGGCCGCCGCGGTCGGCGTCCCGCCGTAAGGCCACGGCCCGATCGCAGTGCTCGGCGATCTGCTGCTACCGCCGACCGGCGTGGCGTCACCCATAAGGGTGGTGTGCGCTTCAACCCGGCCGAGCAGCGAGAGCCGCCCGGAGCTCGGCGTCGGTGGTCTGCCCGGTGAGCCATCGCCAGAGGGCTCTGGAGGCTTCCCGGTCAAGGCCCAGCACTTCCCGGGCGGCGCGCAGGAAGAGGCTGTCCGTGGCGGTCAGTGCGCGGTTGCTGTCGGCGCGGGCGCGCAGAACTCCGATTCGAGCTCGGCGGTGAAGACGCCGACCGGGGTGGCGAAGGAGCCGTTCGCCCAGTCGCCGTTGACCTCGGTCGAGAGGAGGTGGCGGCCGTCGCGGGTCCCGAAGGTGTAGGACCACGAGCCGTCGATCGCGCCGCCCATGCCCCACACCGTGCCGCAGGAAAGCTTCACCGAGGCGACACCCAGGCCGTAGTCGGCGGCCGGGATCCACTTCTTGTCCCCCGGGTACAGCATGGTGAACATCTCGCGCTGCTGGGTGGGCGGCAGCAGCCGCCCCTGAAGCAGGGCGCGGAAGAAGGTGATCAGGTCGCCGTCAGTGGAGATCATGTCTCCCGCGCCGAAGCCCCAGGAGGGGTTGAGGTCCGTCACGTCGTAGAACGGGGCGCTGGGGTCCTGCTCCATCAGCTTGGAGTAGAAGCGGCCGTGCGGGCCGTGGATGCCCGTGTCGTCGCCCGTCGGCTCGTAGGTGCTCTTCAGGTGCAGCGGCTCGGTGATGCGCTCGGCGAGCTCCTGGGCCAGGGTGTGCCCGGTGGCCTTCTCCACGATCAGCCCGGCCAGCACGTAGTTGGTGTCGGAGTACTCCCAGCCGGCCCCGGGGGCGAAGCTCGGCTTCGCCGCGAGGGCGATCCCGACGAGTTGCTGCGGGGTGAAGCTGTCGAAACGGTTCGTCAGGAACGCCGGCCCGACGAACTCGTCATACAGCAGCGGCGAGTCGGCGTAGTTGGCGATGCCGCTCGTCATGTTCAGCAGCTCGCGGAGCGTGATCGCGGAGCCGTCGTAGCCGTTGCCGTCCACCAGACCCGGCAGCCAGTGCTCGACCGTGTCGTTCAGGCTGAGCTTGTGCTCGGCCTCCAACTGGAGGACGAGGGTGGCGATGAAGGTCTTGGTGGTGCTGCCGATCCGGAACCGGTCCTGCGGCTGGAACATGCGGCCGGTGGCCAGGTCCGCGCTGCCCGCCTGACCGAACCAGGTCGAGTCACCGTCCTGGATCTGGGCCGTCGCACCGGGCAGACCGCCCTCGGTGACGGCGCGTGCGAGCACGGACTGGACTCCGGCGTGCGAGGTGTCCGACGTCCCCTGGGCGAAGGCCGCGGGAGCGGTCGCGAGCATGGCTCCGGCGACGACGGCCGTGACGGCGGCGCGGACCGTGTTCTTCATGGTGGTTCCCCCTGATGTGTGGTTTTGCTTCGCGTTCTGGGAAAAACGGTAGACCGGTCTTCGCCGATCCGGCAATCAGCCGCATGCCCAACATGGCTGTTATTGCAGGTAGATGACGCACAATCCTTGCAATGAGCCTGCCGATTAATGCAATGGATTCCGTGCAACTGTTGCAATGGCCTGAAGCTGAACGCATACTCGGCCGGAGCGAGATGCAGGAGAAGGAGCGTCGAATGCCAGGAGCCCGGCTGACCCAGGAGGAGCGCCGCAGGATCGCCGTCGGGATGGCCGAGGGCCTCGGCTACGGGGAGATCGCCCGCCAGTTGGCGCGCCCCACCTCGACGGTCACCCGCGAGATCGCCCGCAACGGCGGCCCGTCCGGCTACCGCGCGGAGAGCGCTCAGCGCGCCACCACACAGCGCTCGCGACGCGGCAGGCCCGCACCGCAGCGGACCCGCGACGGCGGCGTGAGCCAGGCGGACGGCCGCGACCCGGCAGCCGTCCAGGAGTTCGCGGCCCAACTCGCGGAGCTGCTGGTGCACACCGGCCTGCCACGGATGGTGGCCCGGGTGCTGACCTGCCTCTACGTCACCGACAGCGGCAGCCTGACCTCCGCCGAGCTGGTGCAGCGACTGCAGGTCAGCCCGGCGTCGGTGTCCAAGGCCATCGGCTATCTGGAGGGCCAGGCGCTGGTACGACGGGAGCGGTTCGAGCAGGGCGAGCACGGACGCCGCGAGCGCTACGTCATCGACGACGACATCTGGTACCAGGCGATGCTGGCCAGCGCCCGCCGCAACGCGATGCTTGCCGAGTTCGCGCGCAACGGCGCCGAGTTGCTGGGTCCCGCCACACCGGCCGGAGCACGGCTCGACACGGCCGCGGTCTTCCTCCAGCACACAGGTGAGGACCTCGTCCGCGCGGTGCAACGACGCCGCGACGAGGAGGCCGCGCAGGAGGCTGTGCGGGAGTCTGCGCAGTCAGTCGGTGCGGAGTAGCCCCGCCAGGAACGCCACCGCGTCCTTCGGGTCGCGTCGCGCTCCGGCCTGGCCGCGCGCGAACGCGGCCTCGTAGGCGGTCGCGCCCAGCGCCTCCCGGAGCGACTCGGTGAGCCCGGCGGGGTGCCGTCGGGTGCCAGGGAGCGACAACGACTCGGCCACCCCGCAGAGTTCGGCCGCCGTGCCGGGCCGTCCCGAGACCGACTCCAACGCGGCTGCCGTCCCCGCGAGTTCGCCGTACGCAGGCAGGTTGCGGGTCCGGGAGACGACAGAGAAAGCGGCCCGAAGTCCAGCCGCCGCAGCTTCGCGGTCGCCCTCGTGGAGGGCGATCCGAGCCTCCGTCATATGGACGGCCGACTCCATGAGTTCGCCACTCGTCCACCCGACAAGCCTGCTGGCCATGGCCGATGCGCACAGCTCGCGGGCCCGCGCGGTCTCGCCCCGGCTGAGAGCCACCTCGGCCAGGCCGAGGCGGGCCTGGGCCAGGTTGTCGCTGACGCCGAGCGGCTCGACCAGGCGGACGGCGCGCAGCAGGTCAGCCTCGGCCGCGTCCAGGTCGTCCGCGCGGATGCTGAAGTCAGCGCGGCTCCACAGTAGTTCGGCCATGTCCTCGACCGACTGGAGCTCGCCCGCGAGGGACAGCGCGCGGTCGGTGCAGGCCGCGGACGCGGCCCGGTCGCCGCGCCGTCCCCGCGCGCGGGCGAGCTCCATCAGGGCCATCACCATGCCCCAGCGTTCGCCCTGCTGCTCGAAGCAGTCCAGCGCCTCGCCGAACTCGCGCTCCGTCTCGGCCAGATCGGCGCGGAGGTACCAGTGCTGGAACCCCATCCCGGTGTGCAGCAGGCCGCGGTACCAGGGGTCGTCGGCCAGGCTCGCGATGGCCGCGTTCTGCGCGGCCGTCGAGACGTCGTCCGGGACGCCGACGAAGGGCGCCCACTGCACGATCAGGAACGGGAAACGCAGCGGATGCGCGAACATCAGCCGGTCCATGACCGGGCGGCACAGGTCGACCGCGGCGACGAGCTCCGGGGTGTCCATGCCGCCGGAGATCGCCGTCATCACGGCCAGCACGAACTGTTCCTCCCGGCCCGGCGGGATCGCGCCGCCGAGCGCGTCGAGCAGCCGGACGGCCAGGGCGCGGCCCTCGGTGCGGAGGCCACGCAGCATCCAGTAGCCCGAGAGCGCGGCAAGCAGGTCCAGCGCCTGCTGCTCGGGGTCGGTGGCGACGGCGTGCCGCAGAGCGGCCGTGAGGTTGCTGTGGTCGGCGGCCAGGCGTGCCAGCCAGTCGAGTTGGGCGGCGGTGCGGAGCTGCGGTTCCGCCTTCAGGGCGAGCGCGGCGAAGTGGGCCAGGTGCGCGTCGGCGTAGTGCCGCTGTTCGTCGGCCGCGTCGAGCCGCTCGGCGGCGTAGGCGCGGACGGTCTCCAGCATCCGGTAGCGCATGCCGCCGGAATCCGGGGCCTGGTGGGCCACGACCAGGGACTTGTCGACCAGCGCGCCCAGCAGGTCCAGCGTGTGGTCAGCGGCGACCTCGCCACCGCCGCAGACGGCCTCGGCGGCGTCCAAGGTCCAGCCGCCGCTGAAGACCGAGACCCGGCGCAGGAGTTCGCGCTCCGGCTCCGGGAGCAGGTCCCAACTCCAGTCCACCACCGCGCGCAGGGTCTGCTGACGGGGCTGGGCGGTGCGGCTGCCGCCGGTGAGCAGACGGAACCGGTCGTCGAGCCGGTCCGCGATCTGACGAGGCGTCAACATTCGCAGCCGGGCGGCGGCCAGCTCGATGGCGAGCGGCAGGCCGTCGAGGCGGCGGCAGATCTCCGCGACGGCCGACGCGTCGGCGGCGGGCAGCCCCTCCAGCGCGAAGCCGGGGCGGACAGCAGCGGCGCGCTCGGCGAAGAGGCGCAGCGCCTCGGCGTCCGGCAGCGGCTCCAGCGGGCGGACGTGCTCGCCGGGGACGGCCAGGGGCTCCCGGCTGGTGGCGAGGATCCGCAGCTCCGGGCAGGCGTTCAGCAGGCTCTCGGCGAGCTGGGCCACCTCGGCGACGATCTGCTCGCAGTTGTCCAGCACCAGCAGCAGGTCCCCGCGCCGGGCGAGCGCGGGAGCGAGTCGCGCGACGGCGTCGCCAGTCGGCGCGGTGGGACCGAGAACGCCCGCCTCGCGCACCCCGAGCGCGCCCAGCAGCGCCTGCGCGAGCCCGCTGCCGTCGCCGACCCGGGAGAGGTCGGCGAAGCACGCGCCGCCCTCCTCCTCGGAGGCGGACCTACGTGCGGCGAGTTCGAGGGCGAGCCGGGTCTTGCCGGTCCCACCGGGGCCGGTCAGGGTCACCAGGCGCGCGGCGCGGAGCGTGGCGTCGAGCGCGGCCAGCTCGGGTTCGCGACCGACGAAGGTGGTCAGCGGACGCGGGACGGGCGGCAGCGGCAGAACGGACGCGGGTACGGGTTCGGGCGCGGGTGCGGGTGCAGGCGCAGCGGCCACCGCGGCCGGGCCTGCGGGTTCGGCCGCAGCCGAAGCCTGCCGCAGCGCCGGGTCCGCGCGGAGGATGGCCAGGTGCAGCTCGGCCGTCTCCGGACCGGGGTCCGCGCCCAGCGCGTCCGCCAGGGCCGCGCGCAGTGCCGCGTACGCCGCGAGCGCGTCGGCCTGGCGTCCGGCGGCGTAGAGGGCGCGCATCAGCAGCGTGGTCAGCCGCTCGCGCAGCGGGTCCGCCGCGACGGCCTGACGCAGCCCGGCGATCACCTCGGCATGGCGACCCAGGGCCAGCGCGGCCTCGGCCCGGGTCTCGACCGCGCCCAGCCGCAGTTCGGTCAGCCGGACCACCTGTCCGGCGGCGAAAGGCGCGCCGCCGACGTCGGAGAGCGGCTCGCCACGCCACAGCCCGAGCGCCTCGGTGAGCGCCGCATGCGCCTCCGCCGCCGCTCCGGCGGCCAACGCCGACCGGCCCTCGGCCGCCAGCCGCTCGAAGACGTGCGCGTCCACCTCGTCCGGCGACACCGACAGCCGGTAGCCGCCGGGCCCGCCCTCGACCGTGGCCCCGACCTGCGCGAGCACCCCGCGCAGCCGGGAGACCTGCGACTGCAGCGCGTTGGCGACGTTGTTCGGCGGCGCCTCGCCGTAGAGGCCGTCGACCAGCCGGTCGGTGCCGACCGTCCGTCCGGCGTCCAGCAACAGCAGCGCGAGCAGCGCGCGCCGGCCGGGACCGCCGAGCGCGAGTTCTGCGCCGTCGCCGGTCCACGCCGCGGTCGTGCCGAGAATGCCGAACCTCACCCGGTGATTCTGTCGCATCGGCCACAGCTCGGGAGCGCCAGGAGTGTCGGGAGCGAGGTTCCGGCGGAAGACCCACATCGGAGGATGTGAGGATGGAGGGGTGATCCCCTCCCTCATCGCCACCGATCTCGACGGCACCCTGCTGCGCAGCGACGGCACGGTCTCGGCCCGCACCGAGGACGCGCTGCGTCGCGCCGAGGAGGCGGGGATCTGCATCGTCTTCGTCACCGGCCGCCCACCGCGCTGGATGGGCGGGGTCAGCTCCGCCATCGGCCCGCACGGCGTGGCCATCTGCTCGAACGGCGGCGCGCTCTACGACGTCCGGCGCAAGGAGCTGCTGTCCACCTCCCCGATGCGCCGCGAGGACGCGCTGGCCACGGTGGCGGCGCTGCGCGCGGCGCTGCCCGAGGTCAGCTTCGCCTTCGAGTACCCGGCGGGCTTCTCGCACGAGCCGCAGTATCCGCGCACCCTGTGGGACATGGACGCGGCCGAGCAGGTCGCCCCGGCGGAAGAGATCCTGGCCGGTCCGGCCGGGGACCAGGTCTTCAAGCTGCTGGCCAAGCACCCGACCCTGGACCCGGACGCCTTCCTGCGCCTGGGCCGCGAGGCGGTCGGCGGCTTCGGCGAGGTGACGCGTTCGGCGTCGGTGGCGATGCTGGAGATCGGCGCGGTTGGCGTCAGCAAGGCCACCGCGCTGGCCCGCTGGTGCGCGGAGCGCGACATCCCCGCCGAGCGGGTGGTGGCCTTCGGCGACATGCCCAACGACCTGCCGATGCTCGCCTGGGCGGGCACGTCCTACGCGGTCGCCAACGCCCACCCCGAGGTGCTGGCCGCGACCCCGCGACATGCCGCCGACCACGACGAGGACGGCGTGGCCCGGGTCGTGGAACTGCTGCTGGACGGCAGCGCCTGAGACTGGTGGTCGTCGGCCGGGCCGGTCCGCACGGTCCGCGCCGGACCGCGACGGACCGCGACGGACCGCAACGGATCGCAACGCTCAGAGCACGGCGGTCCAGGAGACCGTGGTGCCCTTGCCGTTCGGGCCCGGCTCGTGCCAGGCGGAGCCGGCGAGGGCCTCGGCCCGCTGACGCAGGTTGCGCAGCCCGCTGCGGCGACCACCCTCCGGGATGCCGACGCCGTCGTCGGTCACCGTGAGCAGCACCGCGGGCCGACCGGCCGCGCGCAGGGCCGAGTCGGAGTCCTTGCTGTCGACGGCGGTCTCCACCGCGACCGGGCTGTGCGTCAGACGCCCCTCGGCGTCGATGTGGACGGTGCTGTCCACACAGACCTCGACCTTCGACGCCCGCGCGTGGCGTGCCGCGTTGGAGAGCATCTCCCGTAGTGCTGCCGTCAACTGACGACCCGTCGTCTCGCCGATCATCGACTCGATCGGTCCCACGAACGCGATCGACGGACGGAATCCGAGCGGTCCCACCGCCTGTGCGCCCTCGCGCAGCAGCTTGCTGCGCAGGTCCTCGTCACCCTCCGGGGTGTCGTCGTGCTGGAGGGCGTAGATGGTGGTGCGCACCTCCTGGATGGTGGCGTCGAGTTCGTCGACCGCTTTGCCGATCCGGGTCCGCACCTCGGGGACCTCGGCCAGCCGGGCCGCGCTCTCCAGCATCATGCCGGTGGCGAAGAGGCGTTGGATGACCAGGTCGTGCAGGTCCCGGGCGATCCGGTCGCGGTCCTGGTAGACGGCGAGGCGCTGCTGGTCGTGCTGGCCCTCGGCCAGCCGAAGCGCCAGCGCGGCCTGGGCGGCGAAGCCCTCCGCCAACGCCTGCTCGTCCGCCGTGAACGGCGGCAGGTCGCGTCGACGCCAGACGCTGACCGCGCCGAGCACCCGGCCCGCGCTGCGCAGCGGCAGCGTCATGCTCGGCCCGAACGCCTCCCGGACCGTCGAGCGGACCTCGGAGTCCTCGCGCATGTCCTCGATGATGACGCTGTCCCCGGCCAGCAGCCGGGCCGTGCGCTCGCTCGGCGGGATCAGCTCGCCGGTGACGAAGTCCGAGGCCTCGCCGGAGGCGTGGGAGATCCGCAGTCCGCCGTCGCCGGTCGGCAGCAGGATCATGCCGATCGCCGCGTCGGCCAGGTCGCGCAGCAGCTCCGCGGTGGTGATCAGCGCGATCTGCGCGTCCTCGGCGGTCAGCATCACCGTGGTCACCTCGCGGGACGCGGCGATCCAGCGCTCGCGGCGCAGACCCTCCTCGTAGAGGCGGGCGTTCTCGATGGCGACGCCGGCCGCGGCCGCCAGCGCCTCGACCACCTGCTGGTCGGCGGAGCTGAAGTGCCGTCCGTGGTGCTTCTCGGTCAGGTAGAGCGTGCCGAAGAAGTCGTTGCGGACCCGGATCGGCACGCTGAGGAAGGTGTGCATCGGCGGATGGCCGTGCGGGAAGCCCGCAGCGCTGGGGTGCTGGGTCAGGTCCTCCAGCCGCAACGGCTCGCGGTGGTCGGTGACGTAGCCGAGCAGGCCGAGCCCGCACGGCGGTCCGCCGATCTCCAGCTCCTCCTCGGCGCTGATGCCCACCTGGATGAAGTCCGACAGGCCGTGGGTGTGCGGCGCGAGCACGCCGACGGCCGCGTACTCGGCGTCGACGAGATCCGCGGCGGCGGAGGCGATCCGCTGCAGCGTCGCGTGCAGGTCCAGCCCGGAGCTGACCGCGACGACGGCCTCCAGCAGCTCGCGCATCCGGTCGTTGACGGCGGCGACGGCGTGCAGCCGTTCGGCGACCTCCGACACCAGGGCGTCGACCTCCAGCGAGCCGAGATCGGGGCTGAAGTGTCCCTCGCTCTGTTCCATGGCCATGGTCAGAGCCTAGTTTGTCCGGATTGACCTGCTCCGGATTGGCCAGAGGGGATCGGTCAGAGGGGCAGGCGCGCCTGGAAGGTTGCTCCTTCCGCGTCGATTTCGGATTCGACGACGGCGAGGGTTCCGCCGTGGTGGTGGGCGATGTCGCGGGCGATCGGCAGGCCCAGGCCCGCGCCACCGTGGTCGCGGCTGCGGGCGTCGTCGAGGCGGGTGAACCGTTCGAAGATCCGCTCCCGGTCGGCGGGGTCGATCGCCGCACCGTCGTTGCGGACCTCCAGCACCGCCTCGTCCTCCGCCGCGCTCAGCCTGACCCGGATATGGACCGAACTGCGGGCGTGACGCTGGGCGTTGTCCAGCAGGTTGGTCACCAGCCGGGTCAGCCACAAGTGATTCCCCGGGACCACGACCTCATCGGCGAGGTCCAGGTCGACGGGACAGCGTTCGGTGCCGCGGGTGCGCACCGTGGCGGCGACCAGCTCGCCGAGGTCGACCGGGTCGCCGGGCCGGTCGACCCCGCCGGAGCCGATGCCGATGCCCGGGCCGGTGCTGCTGCTGAGCCGGGCCAGGAAGAGCAGGTCGGTGGCGAGGGCTTGGAGGCGCTCGGTGTCCTCCAGGGCGCCCTCGACCAGCTCGACCCTGACGTCCGGGTCCGGGTGGGCCAGCGCCACCTCCAACTGGGTGCGCAGCACCGCGATCGGGCTGCGCAGCTCGTGGGAGGCGTCGGCGATGAACTGCCGCTGCCGCTGACCGGCCACGTCGAGCCGGTCCAGCATCGCGTTCATCGTCGTCGCCAGCTTGGCGATCTCGTCTCCCCCGCGCGGGATCGGGACGCGGCGGTGCAGCGCCTGTTCGCCGATCGCGGCGACCTCGGTACGGATCGCCTCCACCGGGCGCAGTGCCCGGCCGGTCACCCGCCAGGTGACGAAGGCGACCAGGAGCAGCAGCAGCGGGCAGCCCACCGCGAGGGTGAGCGCGGTGGTCGACTCGGCGGCGTCGGCGGCGACGAGCGAGACGCCGGTGTGGATGACGACCTCGTCGCCCTTGGGCGTCATCGCGGCGACGCTGGTGACCTGCTGGTTCTCCTCCAGGCCGAGCACCTTCAGGTCCCACCGGGTGAGCGGGGTGACCAGCCCTCCGTCCGGCCCGGGCACGGCCTCCACCGCGCCGCCCATGCCGGGGAGCTGCTTGACCTGCGGGAGCGGACTCAACGCGGGGAGGCCGGCCACGTTCTGGCTGGCGGCCACCACCGCGCCGTTGGCGTCGACCACCTGGATGAAATCGGTGCCGTCGCCGAGCGGCAGCAGTCGGCCCAGCTTGCCGTTCGTCACCTGCCTCGCCACCACGTCAGCCTGCGCGCGGGCGCTGGTCGCCGCCCGTCCGTGCAGGTCAGCGCGGAGCATGGACAGCATCGACAGCGAGGCGACCGTCAGCGCGACGGCCACCACCGCGCAGGCCGCGAAGGTGGCCCGAGCGCGCACCGAACCGGGCGTCACCCGCTCCCGGAACGCGCGGGCACGACGGCGGACCAGACGCAGCAGCGGTGTCCGCGTGGCAGGTGATGCCTGTGCGGGAGGTTCAGCCACCGTCCACCGCCAGCCGGTACCCGGAGCCGCGGACCGTCTGCACGGCCGCCCGGCCGAACGGCGCGTCGATCTTCCGCCGCAGTGCGCTGACATGGACCTCGACGACGTTCGGGTCGCCGTCGTAGAACTCGTCCCAGACGTGGTCGAGGATCTCCCGCTTGGAGACCACCTCGCCTGCCCGCAGCGCGAGTTGCTCCAGCACGGCGAACTCGCGGGCGGTCAGCCGCAGCGGGGTGCCCGCGCGGGAGCAGATCCGGGCGGCGATGTCGACGACCAGGTCCCCGAGCCGGACCACCTGCGGCGGCCTGCTGCCGAGCCGGCGCGTGAGCGCGCGCAGCCTGGCGACCAGGACGACGAAGGAGAACGGCTTGGAGAGGAAGTCGTCCGCGCCGGTGTCGAGCGCCTCCGCCTCGTCCCACTCGCCGTCCTTGGCGGTGAGCATGAGGATGCCCGCGTCGTTCCCGGCGGCGCGGAGCCGGGAGCAGACCCGGTAGCCGTTCAGACCGGGCAGCATGATGTCGAGCACGATGAGGTCGTAGGGCTGACGGGTGGCCTGCCGCAGTCCGGCGAGGCCGTCGTGGGCGACGTCGACGGAGAAGCCCTCCGTCTCCAGCCCACGCTGCAGCGCGGCGGCCAGCCGCCGTTCGTCCTCCACCACCAGTACGCGCACGGGTTCAGGGTGACACGGCGCTCTGCGGGGAAGCTGAAGAGATCTTCAAGATCTTCAGCAGCCCTTCAGCGGTGCTCGGGCATTCTCGGCTGGCCCGACACGACCTGCTGCGACCTGTGGAGCCGAGATGACCGACCCCGTGGACCCCTTCTTCCCCGCCTCGTCCGCGCCCGAGCCGGACCCCACCCCGAGCCAGGAGCCGGACCACGAGCCGGCCCCGAACCTGGCCAAGGAGCCCGCGCCCACCGCCGATGCGCCTGCTGCTGCCGCTGCCGAGCCGGCGTCCGCCGGGTCCGGCTCCGGGTCCGGGTCCGGGGTTCGTCGGCGGATGGGCGGACGCCCGGCCCGCTGGGTGCTGACCGGCGTCGGGATCGTCGTGCTGGTCGGCGGCACTGCCGCGGTGACGGCGGCGGTAGTCAACCACGGCGATCGTGGCTTCGCAGTGCGGGCCGTCTCAGTCGCCCCGGGCGGGATCGGGCTCCCCGGCATCCCCGGCGGCCTCCCCGGCAAGGTCGTCCTCGGCGGAGCGGCCGGGGACGCCGGTTCGGAGGCCGTCGTGGTCAAGGGCGGCCAGGCGGTCGCGGTGCCGGGTGCGGCTCAGGCGGGTGGGGTTCAGGGTCTGGCTCCGGCTCCGCTGCCGTCCCTCCCGGCGGACCAGGCCGCGGACAAGGCCGCGGCGGCGGTCACCGGCGGCAAGGTCGAGTCCCTGACGTCCGTTCCCGAGCAGGGCGGCGGCAGCGCCTGGCAGGCCGTCGTCCTCGGCCCGGACGGCGTCAGCCACCTGGTCACCGTCGACGGCACGTCGGGAACCATCACCAGCAACACCACGCTGGGCGGCTGAGTCAGCCGCGACCCGCACGGCGGCGGTCAGCCGGTTCGCGAGGGCCAGAAGACGAAGAAGTGGGGACGCTGCTGACGTGGTCGCCGCTCAGCCAACAGCGACGGGCGCGGCCTCCTGCTCGTGCGCCCACAGCGCACGCAACGGGCCTTCCACCGCGACCAGTTCGTCCCACGCGCCGCGCTGCACCACACGGCCGTGGTCCAGCACGAGCACCTCGTCGACCGCGGCGAGTCCGGTCAGCCGGTGGGTGATCAGCAGCGTCGCCCGGCCTTCGGTCGCCGCCAGCAGGTCTGCGGTGAGGGCGTCCGCCGTCGGGAGGTCGAGGTGCTCGGCGGGCTCGTCGAGGATCAGCACCGGGAAATCCGCCAGCAACGCCCGTGCCAGCGCGAGCCGTTGACGCTGACCGCCGGAGAGGTTCGCGCCGTGCTCGCCGACCATGGTGGCAAGGCCGTCCGGCAGCTCGCGGACGAACGCGCCCAGCCGGGCGGCGTCGAGGGCCGCGAAGAGCTCGGCGTCGGAGGCGTCCGGGCGGGCCAGCCGGAGGTTCTCGCGCAGCGAGCTGTCGAAGACGTGGGCGTCCTGCGCGCAGAGACCGACCGCGCGGCGGACGTCCTCGCCGGTCAGCGCGGTGGCGTCGGTGCCGCCCAGGGTGACGCTGCCCGACGCCGGGTCCAGGAACCGGAGCAGGACGTTGGCCAGCGTGGTCTTGCCCGAGCCGCTCGGGCCGACGACAGCGATGCGGCGGCCCGGCGTCAGGTCCAGGTCGACATCGGCCAGCGCGGGGTTGGTCCGCCCCGGCCAGGTCGCGGTCAGGCCGCGGACCCGAAGCGGCAGCGGGTCGGTGGGCGCGGCGGCCGGGTGTTCCGGCTCGCGGACCGGCTCGGGCGCGTCGAAGAGCTCCGCGAGCCGCGCGGCCGAGCGCGCGCTGCGGTGCCGGATCTGGGCGGCGGCGGTCAGGCCGGTGACGCCCTCGAACGCCGCCAGCGGCGTGAGCAGCAGCACCGCCAGATAGACGCCGTGGAGCTGCCCCGAGGCGACGGCCGCGATGCCGACCGCGCCGCAGGCCACGGCGGTCAGGCCGGTCAGCGCGGTGGTCAGGCCGACGCCGAGGCCGAGCCCGGCGGCGGAACGCCGTTGCAGGCCGGTCAGTTCGGCGTCCGTCGCGCGCAGCGCGGTGAGCCGGGCGGGGAGCGCGCCGCTGACGGTCAGTTCGGCGGCGCCGTCGAGCAGTCCGACGACCTCCCCGCTGAGCCGACCACGCGCGGCGGCCTGGGCGCGCTCGGCGCGGAGCGAGAGCAGCAGCGCGAGGCGCGGCACCAGCAGCCCGGCGAGCAGCAGCCCGAACGCGAGCACCACTCCGGCGAGCGGCAGCAGCCACGCGACCACGCCCACCGTCAGCACACCGGCCAGTGCGGCCACCGCGACCGGGAGGCGATAGCGCAGCCAGTGGTCCTGCATCGCGTCGACATCGGCGACCATCCGGGAGAGCAGGTCGCCGCGCCGGAACGTCGCCCCGAGCCCGGCAGGCGCGAGGCGCTCCAGCCGGGTGTAGACGGTGGTGCGCAGCGCGCCGAGGCTGCGGAACACCGCGTCGTGGCTGACCAGCCGCTCCCCGTAGCGGAGCACCGAGCGCCCGATGCCGAAGGTGCGGACGGCGGTGACGGCGACCATCAGGTAGAGCACCGGAGGCTGCTGCGAGGCCCGCGAGATCAGCCAACCGGACGTGCCCATCAGCGCGGTGGCGCAGACCAGCGCGAGCGCGCCGAGCAGGATGGCGAGGCCGAGCTTGGGCTTGGGCCAGTGCGACCAGTTGCCTACGGAGCCGGCGGGGGAGTCGGGGGAGGCAGCAGCTTCACTGACGGGCTCGGGAGTGGCGGCGGCGGTGCGCGCCTCCGGAACGAGAGGCGTATCGACCGCGTCGACCGCCTCATCCGGAGCCGCCGACGCCGCACCGAGGTCGACGCGGCGGTCCGCCAGCGCCAGCAGCGCCGGGCGGTGTGCGGTCAGGATGACCGTGCGGCCGACGGCCAGTTCGCGGATGGCGGCGACGACCGCCGCCTCGTTCTCGTTGTCCAGCCCCGCCGTCGGCTCGTCCAGCAGGACCAGCGGGCGGTCGGCCAGGAAGGCGCGGGCCAGCGCCAGGCGCTGCCGCTGTCCGGCGGAGAGTCCGCTGCCGTCCTCGCCGAGGACGGTCTGCGTGCCGAGGGGGAGTGCTGTCACGAACTCCCAGGCCTGCGCGGCGGTCAGCGCCGCGCACAGCTCGGCGTCGCTGGCGTCGGGACGCGCCAACTTCAGGTTGTCGGCGACGGTCCCGGCGAAGAGGTAGGGGTGCTGCGGGACCCAGGCGATCCGGTCGTGCGCGGGGGCGGTCACCTCGCCCGAGGCGACCGGCACGAAGCCGAGCAGCACGCCCAGCAGCGAGGACTTGCCCGCGCCCGACGGGCCGGTGACCGCGACGGTCTCCCCCGGCGCGACCCGCAGCGACAGCCCGTCCAACGCCGGGCGCTCCCTGCCTTCGTAGCGGACCGTCAGGTCGCGCACCTCGACGCCGCCGTCCTCGGACGGGCGGACGGCCGACTGCGACGCGGGCGTCTCCAGCACCTCGAAGATCTGCTCCGCCGCCGCCAGCCCCTCGACGCTGGCGTGGTAGTGGGTGCCGACCTGGCGAATCGGCAGGTACGCCTCCGGGGCCAGCACCAGCACCACCAGGCCGGTTTCGAGCGGCATGTCGCCGTTGACCAGCCGCATGCCAATGCTGACGGCGACCAGCGCCACCGACAGCGTGGAGAGCAGCTCCAGCGCGAAGGAGGAGACGAACGCGACCCGCAGCGTCCGCAGCGTGGCGCGACGGTACTGGTCGGTGATCTTCCTGATCGACTCGGCCTGCGCCTTGGCCCGGCCGAAGACCTTGAGCGTCGGCAGGCCCGCGACCACGTCGAGGAAGTGGTGCGAGAGCCGTCCCAGCGTCCGCCACTGACGGTCCATCCGGCTCTGGGTGGCCATCCCGATCAGCACCATGAAGACCGGGATCAGCGGCAGCGTCGCGACGATGATCGCGGCGGAGACCCAGTCGGCGAAGACGATCCTGGCCAGCACCGCGACCGGGACCACCACGGCCAGCGCCAACTGCGGGACGTAGCGGGCGAAGTAGTCGTCCAGCGCGTCCACGCCGCGGGTGGCCAGGGTGACCAGCTCACCGCTGCGCTGCGGCGTCAGCCGGGACGGTCCCAACGCCGCGGCCCGCTCCAGCAGTTGCTCGCGCAGCTCGGACTTGACCCGCGCCGAGGCCCGGTGCGCCACCGTCTCCGTCGCCCAGGCGACGACGCCGCGGCCGAGCGAGACTGCGGCCAGCCCGACCAGCGGACCGGCCAACCGGCCCAGCCCCTGGCCGTGCTGGAAGCAGCCGACGACGATCGCGGCCACCAGCGTCGCCTGCGCGACCACCAGCCCCGCGCCGACCACGCCCAGCCCGACCGAGGCCAGCAGGAACATCCGGGTGGCACGGGCGTGCCGCAGCAGGCGCGGGTCGACGGGCTTCACGGCGGTACTCCTCGAACTGCTCGTACTGCGGATACTGCGGGTTACGACAGAGCGCGTGCTACGCCGGGATGTTCGCGACGCTGATGCGGCGGCGGAACACCCAGTAGGTCCAGCCCTGGTAGAGCAGGACGACCGGGGTGGCGATCCCGGCGAGCCAGGTCATGATCCCCAGCGTGTACGCCGACGACGACGCGTTGCTGACGGTCAGCGACAGCGCCGGGTTGATCGAGGAGGGCATGACGTCCGGGAAGAGGGTCAGGAAGAGCATCGCCACCGCGGCGACGATGGTCACCCCGGACAGCAGGAACGCCCAGCCCTCGCGGCCGGCCTGGTTCATGCCGATCGCGCCGACCAGTGCCAGCGCGGCCACGACCATGGCGGCCAGGCTCCAGTTGTCGCCGTGGTGCGCCTGGGTCCAGATCAGGAACGCCAGCGCCAGCACCACGGTCACCGCACCCAGCTTCAGGGCCAGCGCACGGGCGCGCTCCCGGATGTCCCCGGCGGTCTTCAGCGCGGTGAAGACCGCGCCGTGGAAGGTGAACAGGAAGAGCGTCACCAGGCCGCCGAGAATCGCGTAACCGTTGAGCAGGTCGAGGAAGTTGCCGACGTACTCGAAGTTGGCGCCGATCTTCGTGCCGTGGACGATGTTGCCGAAGGCCACGCCCCACAGGAAGGCCGGGAACAGCGAGGACCAGAAGATCGCGTGGTCCCAGTTGCGCTTCCAGCGCGCGTCGGGGCGCTTGCCGCGGTACTCGAAGGCCACACCGCGGACGATCAGGCAGACCAGGATGAGCAGCAGCGCCAGGTAGAAGCCGCTGAACAGGGTCGCGTACCACTCGGGGAACGCCGCGAAGGTCGCGCCGCCGGCGGTCAGCAGCCAGACCTCGTTGCCGTCCCAGACCGGGCCGATGGTGTTGATCAGGACGCGGCGTTCCCGCTCGTCCTTGGCCAGCACCTTGGTGAGGATGCCGACCCCGAAGTCGAAGCCCTCCAGGAAGAAGTAACCGATCCACAGGACCGCGATGATCACGAACCAGACGTCGTGGAGATGCATGGTCGAGGTCCCCTCAGTACGCGAACGCGAACGGCTTGTCGGCGTCCTCGGAACCGGCCGGAGGGCCGCCGAGGGTCGGGTCGTGGCGCGGCGGTTCCTCGTCCTGGGGACCGGCCTTGGCGTACTTGACCATGAGCTTGACCTCGATCACGGCGAGGATTCCGTAGAGCAGGGTGAAGACGATCAGCGAGGTCCACTGCTCGCCGACGGAGACGCCGGGGGAGACCGCGTCGGCGGTGGTCATCAGGCCGTAGACCACCCACGGCTGACGGCCCATCTCGGTGAAGATCCAGCCCCATGAGCAGGCGATCAGCGGGAAGAGCATGGTCCAGACGAACCCGCGCCACATCCACTTGTTGAGGAAGGGCCCGAGCTCCTTGTTCTTCGTCAGCATGAAGAGCGGCACCTCGTCACCGGCCCGCCGGAACTCCGGCGCCAGCCAGAACCTGCGCCGGGTCAGCCACAGGCCGATGACGGCGATGACGAACGAGGTCATCCCGAAGCCGATCATCCAGCGGAACGCCCAGAAGGTCGTCGGGATGTTGGGCTTGTAGTCGGGCGCCTTGTCGCCGTACTTGGCCTTCTCGGCGGCGTTGGTGTTGTTGATGCCGGGCACCGGCGAGGAGAAGTCGCCCTTGGCCAGGAAGGAGAGCAGGCCGGGGATGGTGATCTCGACGGTGTTGTGGCCCTTGGAGACGTCGCCGTAGGCGAAGACCGAGAAGGGCGCGGGCGCCTCGGTGTTCCACAGGGCTTCGGCGGCGGCCATCTTCATCGGCTGCTGCTCGAACATGACCTTGCCCAGTGCGTCACCACTGATCGCGGTGCCGAGGCCTGCTATCAGGCAGACCACCAGACCGAGACGGAGCGAGGTCTTCATCGCCGCGACGTTGACCCGGTCCTGCTCACCGCGCGCCAGCTTGGACGCCTTGCGCAACTGGTAGGCGGCGATGCCGATCATGAACGCTCCGCCCACCAGGAAGGCCGCGGTCAGCGTGTGGAAGACGACCACCAGCGTGGTGTTCTGGAAGAGCACCTTGGGGAAGTCGGTCAGTGTGGCGCGCCCGTTGACGACCTTGTAGCCGACCGGGTGCTGCATCCAGGAGTTGGCGGCCAGGATGAAGTACGCGGAGAGGGTGGTGCCGATGGCGACCATCCAGATCGCCGCCAGGTGCAGCTTCTTGGGGAGCCGGTCCCAGCCGAAGATCCAGAGTCCGATGAAGGTCGACTCGAAGAAGAAGGCGATCAACGCCTCGAAGGCCAACGGCGCTCCGAAGATGTCGCCGACGAACCGGGAGTAGTTCGACCAGCTCATCCCGAACTGGAACTCCTGGACGATGCCGGTGACCACGCCCATGGCCATGTTGATCAGGAACAGCTTGCCCCAGAACTTGGTGGCCCTGAAGTACTTCTCACGACCGGTCCGCACCCAGGCGGTCTGCAGGCCGGCCGTCAGCGCCGACAGAGCGATCGTCAGGGGGACGAACAGGAAGTGGTAGACGGTGGTGATACCGAACTGCCATCGCGCCATCGTCTCGTGCGCGAGCGCGAGATCCACTGCGGTTGCCTCCAGATCGTCCGAGCATCATGTCCATCTATGCACGGTTAATCCGACATAGGTGGGACGTCCCCACTGAACACGGAATGTTAGTGAGCTTGTGAACGTGAACACGATCACAAGCTATTATCACCACGGGTTTCCGCAGAGACTGACAGGGGGGTGGGGTGAGTCGTGAGAGCCACTACGTACAGGCTGACCTGGGCAGACAAGCCACTTCGGCAGTTGTCGGGGCCTGCCGGATGTGTCGCCGCGCACACTCTCCGTCAGATGTGATGTGCGACTCAGAGACGCTCAGAAATAGGGGCAGGCGGGGTCAGCGGGGGCAGGCGGTGGGTTCGACGGACGGGTCGAACCCACCGCGGCTCAGGGGTGGCTGACAGGGGCGGGGGCACCGGGCAGGGAGACCCGGAAGGTGGCGCCCGCGCCAGGGGCGGTCATGAGTTCGACGCGTCCCCCGTGGGCGGTCGTCAGGGCCGAGACGATGGCCAGCCCGAGACCCGCTCCCCCGCCGTCACGACGGCTGCGCGAGGCGTCCACCCGGTAGAACCGCTCGAAGACCTTGGCGGCCTGTTCTTCCGTCAGACCCGGTCCCTGGTCGCCGACCTCCAGCACGCCCTCGCCGTCGATCGTGCCGACGCCGATCCGCACCGCGGTTCCGGCCGGGGTGTGCTTGACCGCGTTGCCGACCAGGTTGGTGACCACCTGGCGCAGCCGCGCCTCGTCCCCCAGCACCAGCGCCGCGCCGGGCGTCGGCACACCGGCAGGGCCGGTCAGGCTGACCTCGCGGGTCGGGTCGAGCGCGGTGGTGTCGTGCAGCGCGTCGATCGCCAGCGTGCGCAGGTCCATCGGCGCGAGCTGCAACGGACGCTGCTCGTCGAGGCGCGCCAGCATCAGCAGGTCCTCGACCAGTCCGCTCATCCGGACCGCCTCGGACTCGATCCGCTCCATCGTCCGCTTGACGTCGGCGTCGGTGGCCAGCGCGCCCATCCGGTAGAGCTCGGCGAAGCCGCGGATGCCCGCCAGCGGTGTACGCAGCTCGTGGCTGGCGTCGGCGACGAAGCGGCGCATCCGGTCCTCGGAGCGGGTCCGCTCCGCGAAGGCGGACTCGATCTGCGCCAGCATCGAGTTGAGCGAGCGGGCCAACCGGCCGACCTCGGTGTGCTGTTCGGCCTCGGAGTCGGGGACGCGGTGGGAGAGCGGATGCCCGGCGGCGATCGCCTCGGCGGTCTCCTCGATCCGGCGCAGCGGCTTGAGTCCGGTCCGCACCGCGAAGAAACCCGCGACCGTCAGCAGCAGCAGGACGGCGGCGCCGACGGCGAGGAAGCCCTCGTTGAGCCGGGTGATCATCGCGTCGGTGTCGTCCAGCGAGGTCGCGACCAGCACACCCGAGCCCGGTCGCTTGGCCACCGGCAGGATCAGCACCCGCCACTGGCCACCGCCGTGGTCCGCCCCCACGGTGAACGGCGAGCCCATGGCGGCGGCCAGCGACGTCGGGTCGAGCGTCGGCAGCACCGGCTTCGGGTCCCCCGCGTCCAACTGCTGGGCCTGGAGCTGCCCGTAGGACCCGTCCGCATCGACCGGGACCGTCACGTACTGGCTGGGCAGCCAGGCCCCGCGTCGGATGCCGGGCGTGAGCGGACGCCGGACCGGGTTGAGCGCCACTCGCTCCATCTGCTGCCCGAACCGGGCGAGTTGGCTGTCGACGCGCTGCATCTGGTTGTCGCGGACGCTGCCCAGCACGAGCGTGTCGCTGACCGTCAGCCCGAGCGCGACCAGCGCCACCAGCAGCGCCAGCAGCCGCAGCCGCAGCGAGATCCGGCCGACCAGATGCTGCCGCGCCCGCCGCCGCAGGGCGAGCCGGCTACGCAGTCGGCCGACGAAGGACATAGCCGATCCCGCGCACCGTGTGGATCAGCTTGGGCGCACCGTCCGCGCCGGAGTCCATCTTGCGGCGCAGGTAGGAGATGTAGGACTCGACGATGCTGAGGTCGCCGCCGAAGTCGTAGGCCCAGACGTGGTCCAGGATCTGCATCTTGGAGACGACCCGGCCGGTGTTGGTCATCAGGTACTCGAGCAGCTTGAACTCGGTCGGGGACAGGGAGACCGGGCGTCCGCCACGGGTCACCTGGTGCCCGATCGGGTCCAGCTCCAGGTCCGCGACCACCAGCCGCCCGTCCTCGGCGGGCCCACCGGTCCGGCGCAGAATGGCCCGGATCCGGGCGATCAGCTCCTCCAGGCTGAACGGCTTGGTGACGTAGTCGTCGCCACCGGCGGTCAGCCCGTTGATCTTGTCGTCGACGCCGTCCTTGGCGGTCAGGAAGATCACCGGGATCTTGTCCCGGTCACTGTCGTCCCGCAGCCGCCGCACCAGGGAGAAGCCGTCCACGTCCGGCAGCATCACGTCGAGCACGACGAGGTCCGGCCGCGACTGCTGCACATGCGCGACCGCCTCCGCGCCGGACGCGGCGGAGGCCACACGGAAGCCTGCGAACCGCAGCGAGGCAGAGAGCAGCTCGCGGATGTTCGGCTCGTCGTCGACGACGAGCAGGCTTGCTTCGGCGGTGTCCATGGGCGCCCCCGGTGAGTTCAGGTCTGGCTGCGGCAGAGTAACGGGACTAGATGAGGACTTCATGAGTGAACGCTGTGAGAGTTTTCTTTCCGAAGGGGGATGTTGCACTACCTCAGGGGCGCGAGGAACTGCGCGACAAGCCACTCACGCAGGTGGCAGACCGAACGCGCAGGGCCATCCGCACGCCGGTGGTGTCTCGCGCAGTTCCCCGCGCCCCTGGAATGTGCAACTTCCCCTCGTCTGAGAGTGCGGGTCAGCCGCCGACCTGGGTGACCGTGGAGGCGGAGACGTCGCCGGAGGAGTCGGTCGTGCCGCGGACGGTGACCGTCGAGCCCGGCTTCAGGTCAGTGACGGTGCCCGTCGCGGAGAGGCTGACCTTGGTGCTGCCGCTGGTCGTGACCTTGACGATGTTGCCCGACGTGTCGGAGACGTAGATCGTGCTGCCGTCGACGAGCTTGACCGTACCGACGGTCGCTCCGCCGCCCGCACCACCACCGCCGAAGCCGCCACCGCCACCGAATCCGCCGCCGCCGAAGCCACTGCCGCCCGCACCGGTCCGGCCGGAACCCGTCGCGCCGGAGCCGGACGCCCCCGCCGCAGCGAAGTTGCGACCGCCGAAGCCGCCACCGCCCCCGCCCGTGGGGGCCTGGCCCTTCTCGACCTGGACGCCGCCGATGAAGCCGAGCCCGGCGATCACCGCGGCGCCGAGCACCAGCGTCAGCCACGGCAGCTTCCGCCGTGGCGGGGCCGCCAGCTCCGCGCTGATGTCCAGCGCGTCCGGCGGCTCGGCCAGGATGTCCTCGGGGGACAGCTGCTCGGTCGGCTCGCCGTCCATGTTCACGTCCACGAGTTCCACGCGCACGTCCTCCTTCTGCAGATCACTCATGGCGCAGCGCCTCGATCGGACGCAGGCTGGCCGCCCGGCTCGCCGGGTAGCTGCCGAAGAACAGCCCGATGGCCACCGCGATGCCGAACGCTCCGTACACCGACGCCGGGATCACCACCGGCTTGATGCCGACGATGGTGAAGTGCGCGCCGATCAGCGCGATCACCACACCCAGTCCTGCTCCGACCAGGGACAGCAGCGTCGACTCGGCCAGGAACTGGCCGAGGATGACGCCCTTGGGCGCCCCGATCGCCTTGCGGATGCCGATCTCACGGGTCCGCTCGGCGACCGTGACCAGCATGATGTTGGTGATGCCGATGCCGCCGACCAGCAGCGAGATCGCCGCCACCGCGCCGAGCAGCACGGTGAAGGTCTGTGTGGTCGAGCTCCGCGTGCTCAGCAGCGAGGCCTGGCTGCTGACCCGGAAGTCGACCGCCGACGCGCTCTTGATCCCGTGAGTGCCCATCAGGACCGTGGTGATCTCGTTCTGCGCCGGCGTCGTGCTGTTGGCGGAGGTCGCCTCGACCAGGATCTGGCTCAGCGAACCGAAACCGGTGTAGGCGTTCTGCACCGTCGGCAGCGGCGCGATGATCACGTCGTCCGGGTCGTTGAAGCTGCTGGTGCTGGTCCCCTTGGTGGCGAGCTCGCCGACCACCGTGAGCGGCGTGCCGCCCAGGATGATCTGCTTGCCGATCGGGGACGCGGTGCCGAACAGGTCCGACGCCGTGGTCGAGCCGATCACCGCGACCTTGCGTGAGGCCAGCACGTCGTCGTCGCTGAAGTAGTCGCCCTCGGCGACCTTGCTGTTGGACGCCTCGAAGTAGGCCGGGTAGGTGCCGATCACCGAGCTGACCGTGTGCGAGGTTCCGTCGTAGAGCGCCGTCTGCGAGGTCTGCACCTCGGGGGCGACGCCCTTGATGTCCGGGGCCTGCGTCGTGTTGGCCAGCGCCTTGGCGTCGGTGAGGGTCAGCGGCTTGGTGCTGGTCGCGGTCGACTGCGCGCCGAAGCCCGCACCGGACGAGATCGTCAGCGAGTTGGTGCCGAGCGCGTCGATCGAGTTGGTGACCGCCTGCGAGGAGCCGTTGCCGACGGCCAGCAGCAGGATGACCGCGGCCACACCGATCAGGATGCCCAACATGGTCAGCCCGGAGCGGACCTTGTTGGCGGAGAGGCCGTGGACGGCGAAGCGGAGTGTCTCCAAGGGGTTCACCGGATCGCCTCCTGGGTCAAGGTCTCCGCCTCGGCCGCCACCTGTCCGAACGATTCCGCCGCCGCTGCCATCGCGGGCGGCGGGCCGTCGACCGGCGCCTGCCGGACGTCGCTCACGATCACGCCGTCGACCAGCCGGATCACGCGCTTGGCGTGGTGGGCCACCTCGTCCTCGTGGGTGATCAGCACGACCGTGCGACCGGTCGCGTTGAGGCGGTCCACGATGCCGAGGACCTCCTTGGTGCTGTGGCTGTCCAGGTTTCCGGTGGGCTCGTCGGCCAGCAGCATCGCCGGCGCGGTGACCAGCGCGCGGGCCACGGCGACGCGCTGCTGCTGGCCGCCGGAGAGCTCGTTGGGCTTGTGGTCGGCACGCTCGGCGAGGCCGACCATGGTCAGCGCGGCCATCGCGCGGCGACGCCGCTCGGCGGCCTTGACGCCCGCGTAGGCGAGCGGCAGCTCGACCTGGGCCACCGCCGAGGTGCGCGGGACCAGGTTGAAGGACTGGAAGATGAAGCCGATCTTGCGGTTGCGGACCAGCGACAGCTGCCGCTCGTCCAGCCCGCCCACGTCGATCCCGTCCAGCAGGTAGCGGCCGGTGGTCGGCACGTCCAGGCAGCCGAGGATGTTCATCAGGGTCGACTTGCCCGACCCCGAGCTGCCCATGATGGCGACGTAGTCGCCCTGATGGACCGTCAGGTCGACGCCGGCCAGGGCGTGTACGACCGCGTCGCCCATGCCGTAGGTCTTCACCAGGCTGCGGGCCGCGATGACGGGAGCGGGGCTCATCCGAGTCCACCCCCGCCACCCGCTCCACCACGGCCGCCACGGCCACCGCCGCCACCCCCGAAGCCGCCACCGCCACCGCCGAAGCCGCCGGGGAATCCGGTGCTCGGGAAGCCGTTGCTGCCGCTGGTGGAGACCACCGTGATCTGGACCTTCTGGCCGAGGGTCACGCCGGAGAGGATCTGGTCGTCGGTGTCGCCCTGGACGCCCAGGGTCACCGGGGTGCGCGTGGTGGTGCCGTTCGCGTTGACCACCTGGACGCTGGCGCTGGAGCCGGTCCCGGTGATCGCCGAGGTCGGCAGGTAGAGCGCGTCGGAGGCGTCACCGACCGAGACCTGGACGCTGGCGCTGAGGCCGGTGCGCAGGTTGGCCGTGTCGCCGAGGATCGCCAGCACCGCGGCGTACTGCACCGCGCTGGAGGAGTTGCCGCCGCCCGAGCCGGAGCTGGAGACCGGCAGCGAGCTGATGGAGAGCACCTTGGCGTTGAACACCTGGGTGGTGTCCGCGTTCAGGGTCACCGTGGCACCCTGACCGGCCTTGAGCTTGAGGGCGTCGCCCTCGGAGAAGTCGGCGTTGACCTCCATCCCGGTGGGGTTGGTGATCACCGCGAAGCCGGACAGGGTGGACGAGTTGGACGAGGAACTGCTGGAGCCGGAGCCGGACCCACTACCGCCGGACCCGCTGCCCGAACCGCCGCCTGCGCCGGAGCTGCTGCCGCCGGTGCCGGAGACCGACTGACCGACCTTGCCGGCGACGGAGGCGACGGTGCCGGAGACGGGGGCCTTCAGCACCGTGCCGTCGAGCGCGCGCTGGGCGGCGTCGACGGCGTTCTGCGCGGTGGTGACCTGGTTCTGGGCGCTGGCCAGCTGGGCCGGGTTGACGGTCGGGGTCGACGAGGGCGCCGACGCGGCCTGGCCGCTGCCGGCACCGCTGCCGGAGCCACCGCCTGTGCCCGCGCCGGAGCCTGAGTTGCCGCCACCCGAGCCGGAGCTGGTGGACGACTGTCCCTGCTCGACCTGGGTGAGGTTGGCCTGCGCGGCGGTCAGCTGCGACTGGGCGGCGGTCAGCGTCTCCTGTGCGGAGGTGGGGTCGACCTTGGCCAGGACCTGCCCGGCGGAAACCTTCTGACCAGCCGTCACATCGACTTCGGTGAGCGTGCCGCCGGTGGTGAAGCTCACCCCGGCGTCCGACGGCGAGGCCAGCGTGCCCGACCCGGAGACCGTCGCAAGGACATTGCCGCGCGCGACCGTCGCGGTGCGCGTCGTCGTGGACGTCGTGGTGCTGCTTGAGCCCTCGGCCACGGTCGCCCACGCACCGCCGGCGACCGCCAGCACCACCGCGGCGAGCACGGAGTTCAACAGGACGGACTTGCGCCGTCGTGGAAGCACCTTCATGCCGCACACCTTGGCCGTGCGCTCAAGGCGGGCTCTGGGAGAAACCTTGGAGTTCGCTGATGTGACATTCCGGGCAGATGGCATCATTGCCGTCTTTTGTGGCACTCCGCATCGGTTCCGGCACCCCTGCGGGCGAATCCGGTCCCAGCGGATTCGAAGGATTCACCCAGGGCACCAACACCCCCGTGCGGTTCCTTCTTGACCCATGACGACACTCAGCCCTCGCACGGCCTGCGCAGCAGGTCTGCTCAGCCTCGGCGCGCTGCTGCTGTCCGGCTGCGCCTCCTCGGGCAGCACCAGCAGTTCCTCCGCGTCCTCCCAGGCCTCCGCCTCCTCGACGGGCGGCCGCGGAGGTGCGGCGATGGCTGCGTACCGGCAGTGCCTCAGCCAGCACGGCGTGACCATGCCCTCCGGCCGCCCGACCGCCCGCCCGAGCGGCGGCGGTGGCGGCTACGGCGGCGGCAACGGTGGCGGGGGCTTCGGCTTCGGCGGCGGCGCGTCGGCCAACCCGACGATGGCGGCGGCGATGCAGGCCTGCGCCTCGCTCCGCCCGAAGTTCGGCGGCGGCGGCAAGGGCGGCCGCGGCGGGTTCAACTCGACCGCGATGGCGGCGTTCACCAGCTGCATGAAGGACCACGGCGTCACCCTCCCCGCGACGGGCGGCGTGCGCGCCCTGAACACGGCGGACCCGAAGACGTCCGCGGCCTTCAACATCTGCAAGGTCCTGATCCCCACCCGCTCCCCGGGCGCCGCGCCCTCAGCGTCCCCGTCAGCCTGAGGTTGCACCACCTTTAGGGGCGCGGAGCTTCTGCAGGCGAGCAAGCACGCACTACCAAGGGGCGCGGGGAACTGCGCGAGCAACCACCCCGTCGGGATGGCCCTGCTCGTTCAGCGACACACCACACACGGTGGGGTGTCGCGCCGGTACCCCCGCCCCCGAC